>OZ244616.1:0-4800000 GCA_965218285.1 Candidatus Poribacteria bacterium | reverse complement strand
AGGGACTGCTTTGCCCCCAATTTTTCCGAGTGCTGCGACAGCCAATTGACGTACCTCCGCTTCCTCTCGATCACGTTTTCGCTTTGCTGAACCGGATTCAACCAACGCGGCAAGAACAGGAATTGCTTCTTCACTTCCAATTTCGCCAAGTGCTTTAACAGCATTCAAACGGGTTCCCATTTGATTGTGTTTTAGCAATTCAATCAAAATCGGTACCATGGTGGTAGGATCAGATTTACCGATGTTCGCCATGACCCAATGTGCATCGTGCCTGTCGCGATTGTCTTTGGACTTAATAGCCTTTTCAAGTTGTTTGAGAAGTTGTTTACGACCCCCCTTTTGGTAGACTAACGTCAGTGCTTCCAATGCAGCATTTTGCACATTCACATCATCGTCTCGGAGTGTATCAAAAACCAAAATTTCAAGGTATTCACGCGGTTCTTGCTTATATGCTTTGAACATATGCTGCCCTCTCTGAGCGATTGACGCCTGATCCCACTCAGGTTGGCTGTTTTCGTAAAATTCTTGGGAATCATAGAATCCGAGCAGGTAATGCGCTTCAGCATTATCATTTTGTTGTTCAATAGCCAGTTTAAATTCACGAACAGCGCGTTCCTCTTTCCGGCGTTTGTCGGATTTGATTAATTCTTTCCCTTTTGCCAGATGTTCGTTTTGGTTGCCGCATCCAACAATATATAAGACTGTTACAAAGATAAGCAAAAATTGTTTCATAAACCGTTGCATCTGATTGTACCTTCAAGTTTTATAGACCGGTTTGGTGTCTAATCTCTAAGGAAGTCTGTACTATTGCAAAAGTTGAGGCTGTTCTCCATTCGTATCATTTTCCTGCTCTGCCTCGTCTTCCTCTTCAGCATTGTCTTCTGCTTCAGCATCAAGCGATTTTTGTAGCGTGACAATTGGTTTTTCAGAAAACCCCCAATCCTTGTATCTCTGTATGACAGGAGTATCTGAGGGGGCAAGTTCAATTTCGAGTATTTGCAAACCCTTTTCGGCTGCTGCTGTTTCGGCAGCTTCAATGAGATGGTCAGCAACGCCTAACAGTCGGAAGGGACCGGAAACAGCCAAATCACTAATTTGACCTACCTCTTCATTCAACGGATGCTGTTTTACAGTGATGTGTCCGACAGCGTAACCACTTGCATCAGCAACAAGGCGGATTGTTTGACTGTCCGCTGCTAAATCGTTCTTCAAGTCGTCAACTACTTCCTCTTGAGTCTTTTCAGGGAAGCAATATGTTTGTAAATGATTGGCATCATCTTCTTTAGCCAATCGAACTTTAAGATTTCCTCTCAGGTCAAAGTCTTTATTTGCCATTTTTTTTTCTCCTTAATTCTGATATGAAGAGTGAGTTTCACGATGAATAGACTATCCCAAGTCTTTGGGTTTCGCTATGCTTAACCCATAGGTGTCAATTTAGCAGTTCTCCGTTCTGTAGCGCAAACTTTTAGTTTGCGTCTAATAGGGCACAAACTAAATGAAGATTAATTTATTAATTCGGTAATTCTGATCTCTTTTCTGTCTGAATCGCGGATTATCGCAGAGAACGCGGATTACGCGGAATTAAGAGATTCTTTGTTACCGGCCCGTCTCTGGCGAAAGGAAATGTCCGAGACACAAAAGCATTTTCCGCGTCTTCTGTGTCCTCCGTGCCCTCCGCGATTCAGACAACCAGATAATAGACCTCACACAAGAAAAACATAAAACAAGATGTCTATGGTTAGAAAATTACCGAATTAATTTTTTAATCTTCATAAAGTTTGTGCTACAACACATCTGCGATCCTGCCAAGCGCGCTTCCAACAATACAGAGCGGTTAGAAACCGTACCATAGGCGTCAATTTAGCGGTTCCCAACCCGGTAGGTGCGGTTTCCTAACCGCACCTTTTTGTATCAACACCTCAAATAACGCAAAGGACGAGAATATCAGCGTTCGTAGTCGCGCAATTCATTGCGCCTCTTTTCTTTGAATGTCCGAGGCGCGTGAATTGCGCGACTACAAACGAGTTCTTTCCTTAAATTGACGCCTATGGTGCGGTTAGAAACCGTACCTACCATTCTTTTTGTGTTGCTTAAATTGACACCTATGGACTATATTAACTGGGATCAGCGTTTACTGTGTTATCTTCCTTGTTTACTGCGTTATCTTCCTTTTCGAAAGGGTCCTTCTGTCCAATTCGCAGTTGACGTTCGGCATCAACAACATCACGATTAATTTTACCAATACAACGATTAAGCTTATCAATGAGGGCAGTATGTCCTGTCATTGCACGCCGGATTTGGCGTAACTGGTCAATCACAAGTCTGAAGGTTCTGACAAAATCCCCCGCATCAAGATCGGCATAGTCGGTTAACTTATCAAATTCACAACCACGGCTCCAAGCAAGCATTGCTGAGCACAACCGGAGTTCCAACATTGGGATAATTTCTGACACACTAAGTTGGCTTTCTATCCTCTGAATGTCTAACATTTTGTCCCACGCTACTCCCAAAATAGATAGCAATCTCTCATCCTTTAATTTTTTGAAATACCCATCCTTGCGAGGTTCAGACACAATTGCTGTCATGAGACAATTGATTTCATCCTCACTCAACCTTTCAAAAAAACCGCTGAAGAGAAGTTGGGTCAACTGGAGTTCATATCCATAAATATGCGATGCAGTGTTCCCACGTGGCAGTAGCGTCTGCTCCTCAACATAACCAAGCGTTTCAAGGACGTTCAGACGGGCAGCTATCTGATCTCGATGGTAATTCTCAATGATTGTTTGTCTCTTTTTTATGTTCTGTATATACTGGTCCTGTTTACGGATTTCCTGATACCTACTAGTGCATTGTTTCCGTTGGTGGCATTCGTGGCAAAGATTATTAGGGAGTTGACGATCAAGGTCTCTCATCTTATTGTAAATCGGTGTCAACTTCTCCTTCTGTTTCTTCTTATTCGACTTTCCTCGCGACATCCGAGATTTAAGAGAGGTTAATTCCAACTGTAAGTTTTCGGCCTTCTTTCCATTTATCCGCTTAAGTTGATGATAACTCTCAATCTGTTCCATTCCCTCAATATCGTCGTGAATACAAGTGGGAAGGGGTAGGGATTCGCGTTCTTCATCCAGAAGCGCAATCTGTTTGTTGAGATCAATAATCCGCTTATAATTCTGATGGTTGCTCAAACTCATCGTGTAGACATCGTAAATGTTGTCACCATATTTTTCATACAGATTGAGTATACTGGAATATGAGAGATTGAACTGACTGACAATTGGTTCAATGGTGTTGGATATAGATTTGCCAACATCGTCATGTGCCGCATATTGTGGTTCAATTTGGGCGTACACATAACCAACGGTATCAATCCCACGTCTGCCCGCGCGACCTGCCATTTGGTGATATTCTCGCGCTTGTAGATAGCGGAAACTTACGCCATCAAATTTTTCAAGGCTATCAAATACTACTGTACATGCAGGCATATTGATTCCAACAGCGAATGTCTCAGTGGTAAATAGGAGTTGAATTAATCCTGAAGTGAACAACCGCTCAACAACTTCTTTGAGCGTAGGGAGCATGCCCGCATGATGATAGGCTATTCCGCAGGCAATTAATTGCCGAAAACCTGTAATTGTCTTCTCTTCAACAATATCAAATTGTATACAGAGTGCGTCAAATTTTTCTAAGATCTGTTCCTGCTTTTCTGCATCAAGTAACTTCAATTGCCTCAAAGAAGCATAATAATGGGCGTTGCTTTCACATACCTTCCGACTGAAACAGAAATAGAGACACGGCAGCCGTTTTTTCTGGTGGAGGTACGGAATTAATTCGGTGTCTATAATGTCTTTTAGTTTCGTTGGTTTGCTGTTCTTCGGATTGTTATCTCCATTCTGATCTGAGAATTCATCGTATTTCTTTTTTCGTCTTTTACCCTTTGCTATCCGTTGAAGATCATTAAGGTGATTCAATTTACCTATACCAAAACCCGGAAAATAGAGGCGATGCTCTAACGGCACAGGACGTTCTAACTCTTCAATTATTTTGAGGTCAATTTCTCTAACACTTTGCATCCATTCGGAAAATGAATTGATGTTCGGAATTGTCGCACTGAGGCTGACGAATTTGATGTGTTGTGGCGCAAAGATGATGCTTTCTTCCCAGACAGTGCCACGTTCAATATCATTGATATAGTGAATTTCGTCAAAAATGACATAGGAGACATCCTGTAATCTTTCTATATCATCAAAGATTGTATTTCGGAATATCTCTGTGGTCATCAATAGAACCTGAGCGTAAGGATTTAAGACCACATCGCCAGTGACAATCCCGATTTTATCACCATATTCAGATTGAAAATCTCTATACTTTTGATTGCTAAGGGCTTTAATCGGGGCAGTATAGATAACGCGTTTGTTTGTCTGTAGGCATTTTTCAACGGCGTATTCTGCAATAACGGTTTTACCAGCACCCGTGGGGGCAGTTACAATTACTGAATGCTCGCGATTAATCGCATCAATCGCCTCCTCCTGAAATCGATCCAACTCGAAGCCTTTATATAGCATCTATATCCTCTATACTGAGAAATTCTATTATTTAGTATAACGGATATTCGTTTTTTTGTCAAGTAAAGAATTATGACATATAAGAGGCGCGTGAATTGCGCGACTACAAACGCGGTTTTTAAAATGAAAAAAGCGAGGCACAGGGACCTCGCTCTACAGTTCAATTGGATTATTAGTCAAGTTCTGTGCCGCACCTTGGGCAATTATCAACCCAAGTTGAACGTTTGCCTTCACCGCAACCGTGGCATTCTCCAAACGGGTGTTCATCAGGTTTTGCACGGGCACCCCCCTTCTTGTAGGTGATGATGCGCCATACAGTCTCACCATCCTCTTCCCAGCAGAGCCATTCGCCTTCTTTTCTACCGTCGGAAGAGGTGCCATCATGTCCTTTGTAGGGACCGCCCCATTTGCGATTCCCATTTTCATGATAGCAAATATACTCACCTTCGAACTTATCATCACGGAAAAAGCCTTCACTCGCTATGTTTCCATTTTTGTGGTATTGGATCCAAGGACCATCCTTTTTGCCATGAATGTAGTTTCCTTCGCTTCGTTTGAACCCATTTGCGTAATAGGTAATCCAATAGCCATGTTTTTTGCCATTAACCATTTCACCGGTATTTCGTGAATCTGCCATAATCTTACCCCGTTTTACTGAAACACCTATTGTCATAGTACCCAAACCCAGAGGGTTGGGAAACCTGTGCTTCGTCGCAGTTCACCTTCTTTCAAAGGTCTTACGTCTGCTCCACAGTAGCGGAAACCAAGTTCGCCATGAGAATGTTGATAGCAGCATTGACATTAAAATATGTCAACTGTTTTTTCTCTGTCCCACGCTTTGGTCTGGGACACGAAGGCGGTGTCTACATCCCAAACCCAGAGGATAACGTTTTGCTATTCGGGTGTCAAAACCCGTAACCGATCAACCGTTTTTATGACTTCATCGGCGACGATGTTCACCTCTTCCATCATGTTGTAACGTCCTAAACCGAAACGGATAGCAGTTACCGCCAATTCATTGGGAATGCCCATTGCAACTAACACGTGTGATGCGGTGACAGATTCAGAATCACAGGCTGAACCTGTTGATACTGCAACACTTTTAAGCCCCATCAAGAGCGCATGACTTTGTACCCTTGCAAAACAGAGATTCAAGTTCCCCAACAAACGTTTTTCAGGATGACCGTTGAGATAGATGTCCGTTAACTGAGATGCTAATTTTTGATGGAGTGCATCGCGCAAAGGTGCAACGATTTTTTCCTCCGTTTTCATTTCCATTGCAGTTTGACATGCTTCACACGCAGCACCTAAACCGACAATTCCTGCTACATTTAATGTTCCGGGGCGGATACCATCTTCCTGACCGCCGCCATAGAAATGCGGTTTCAGACGATTTTCACCCTGAATGTAAAGTGCCCCGATGCCTTTCGGACCATAAATCTTATGGGCAGTAATTGATGCCATATCAAGTCCCAACACATCCACATTCGATTCGAGTTTTCCGATGCCTTGCACCGTATCTGAATGAAAGAGTACGCCGTGTTTAGCAGCGATAGCAGCGATTTCACGGATCGGATTGATAGTACCTACCTCGTTATTAGCGTACATGAAACTCATCAAAATGGTCTTTGATGTGATGGCAGCTTCAACATCGTCAGGGTCTACCATCCCATACCTATCTACAGGTAAATAGGTAGTTTCAAAACCTTCTGTGTCTAAGGCGTGACATGTATCAAGTACTGCGTGGTGCTCCGCAGTGCTGGTGATGATGTGGTTCCCTTTATCTTTATGTGCGTAGGCAGTTCCTCTAATCGCAAGGTTGTCCGATTCTGTTGCCCCACTTGTGAAGATTATCTCGTCTGGTGAGCAGCAAAGTAGATTTGCGACTTGATGTCTCGCCTTGTCCACTGCATCCTTGGCGTCAACACCGAACGGATGTGTACTGGCTGCATTGCCAAAATGTGTGGTTAAATACGGCAGCATTGCGTCTAACACTTCTGGAGCGATTGGTGTTGTTGCATGGTTGTCCATGTATATGAGGTTGCTCACGCTATCGTTCCTTATGCGAAAGACACACGCAGCACTTCTTTTGGTGAAAGACATGCTGAGTGTGTCTATTATACCAAATTAATGGGATTAGAAGTCTTTTGATATAGTACACGGTTGCGAGGCACGGGGACCTCACAGGACAAATCGCGTTAATTTGATATTACTATTTAAAGACGTTCTCTGAACATGTCCATCAATCCATCAGGCGGATCAAAAGGCAATTCAATAATGGTGTTAGTCAAACCACTATAATAGATACCGAGGAGCAGATTGAATTCCGCGAGGGATTGCGGCAGATTCGTTGGATGTTCCTTGCTGTCATCGTCAAGCCAATCAAACATAGCTTCTGTTAAATTGGTTTGAGCAACTGCGTTTTGGCCACCATAACTCAGATTTCCACCTTCATATCCACCTTCTGGTGTGTAACGTTCCCAACTTTCAAAACGCCAGTGGACAAACCCTTTTTCACCAAAGACACAGACGCGCTTATGCCGACTACTCCCTGTTCCGGGATTCACTCGTGGTGCCACCTCCGGTCCGAAAGCAACTGAGACTTGCACACCGTTTTCATAGGTGACCAATCCTGTTGCGTTCGCGGGTGAAGGTTGTGCTCCATCCAGATTGCCAGCACCTGCGATTTGTCCCATCACTCTCACAGGTTGAGAGTTGTCAATATAGGAGGAGACTAACTGAAGCACGTGCGGTGCTTGGTCTACGGGTGGGTTACGTGCGCTTGCTTCAATAAACTTAATTGCACCTATTTTGCCTTCTGCTACATCCCGTTTTAATTCAAGATTTTTGGGATGGAAGTTGAGTTGTGTGTTGATAGCAATCTTCGTTTTAGTGCGTTTGGAGAGTTCGTGAATTTGCCGCCAGTCTTCGCTCTCAACCGCGATCGGTTTTTCAATCACCACCGCGGGGACACCATGTTCTGAAGCCTGATTCAGCAGAGGATACCGTATCCGTTCATTGGAGCCGCGCAAGACTGGGGCAGTCACAATGTGTAAAAGATCGGGTTTTTCCTTGGAGAGCATCTCATCAAAGTCGGTATATCGGGCATCAATACCGAAATCTTCGCCGAACTCGTTAAGTAGGTTTTCCTGCATATCGCAGATAGCGGCGAGTTTTCCGCCTTTAACATTATCATAAGCACGGGCGTGTGCACGCGCACGTCCGCGACATCCTAAAATTGCACACTTGTACATACAATTCTCCTTATACCAAATTAATACCATATTAACTTGATTTGAAGTCTTCTGATAAGGTCAGCATTGCGAGGAGGACCCAGAGACCTCGCGCTACAAATCGGGTTAATTTGATATAAAACGTAGCCGTCACACCTTTAGAGAAAGAACGTGGCGGCTAAAATTTTTAAACAACTTTCTATTAGAAACGTTCCGTCTTAACAGATGCCCATTGCGTGGTCAATTTTTCTTTTGCATCAACAGGGAACGGTTCCTCGCGAGTCAAATCGTCTTCAGGTTGTCCCTCAAAGAAGCGGAAGTTATCTATCCAGAAATCAATATCTGATTGTGCAATAGACAAACCCACCCACATGTCTCTGTTAACATCTACAGCTGCGGTGAAGGTGTAGTGATATTCCGCCCACTCTGCTCCTGTCAAGGTAATCGCGGGTCGTGGAAGCCCTTGAAGATGATTATCCCAAGGATCATGTTGCATCTGGATATTTACAAGCACTTTGCGTGGCTCCTCGGCGCGTGCCCAAAAAATGATGGTGTACTCTTCACCTGTTTTCATTGAAAGATCTCTTTGCTTAACCTTGGCGTGCCAAGCCGTTCCTGTTGCTATGTGACCAACGACTTTAAGGCATTTGTCCCCGTGCTGCGGGTTTTTCCTGTCAATTTCCCACGTATACTTGCCACCTCGCTCGCCACCTGTGCCGTCCTCCAATGTCCAAGCGGCTAAATCCTCTTCAAAACTATAGTTTTCGAGAAGCAGTTCGCCCTTTTCCCATTTTCCTAATTCTTGCTGCGTTCCTGCAAAAGCACTGAATCCTATCAACACAGTCATTAAGAAAAGATTTATAACAGTTACTCTATTCACGTAAAATTTCTCCTTTACGCGCTTTGTATGCACGCTTATATGATTAGTTTTCTCCCCGCATGATAGATTCTATTTCAGGTAGTATTTGTGAAACCGCTGCTTGGTCTACCTGTTCAGCAATACTCGCGTAACCTGCAGTGTTTATCATCTCAACGAGATTTTGTCCGAGTTGCTCAATTGTCCATGCAACCGAATCTGGCACACTTGTTTTATCAAGGTTCCGATGATCGTTCTTTCCTGATGGATCGTAATGATAGTGGGGATTTTTGCGGAAGCAGTCGAAACGTAGCAACTGAATATTTTTGCCATCTGCTTCACCAAAATTGCGATTGTCCACGTGGAATTCAACACCACCAGCGTGGAATACCTTTTCATCCATGTTTCTTCTCCCTGTTTTTAGAGATATGCTGTCAATTATACATAAAATCTCTGTAAGTGTCAACTGAAAACTGACTTGATGTCAACACACCCTGATCGTAAAAATCACCCAAGTCTTTTTTATAGCATTTACTATAAAAAAGACTTGCAACTCAGATAAGAACATGATATACTATAATTAAAATTGAATTGGCTTATTTAAATGATGAAACAACAACTGCTCGATGGCTTTGGACGTGTCCATACGAACCTCAGAATCTCTGTCACAGATGTATGCAACTTTCGGTGCATCTACTGTATGCCTGAAGATATGGTATTCATGCCTGATTCGGCAGTGATGACGTACGACGAGATTCTGCATTTCACACGTATTCTTGTCGGACTTGGGGTTAACAAAGTCCGGATCACGGGGGGCGAACCGCTTGTGCGTCCCGGGGTGCCACAACTTATAGAACAACTTGGGCAGATTGATGCGTTGAAAGACATCAGTTTAACAACTAACGGCATCGGACTAATTGCACAAGCACAGGCACTTTACGATGCTGGACTTAGACGTATCAATGTGAGTCTGGATACACTCAACGAAGAGAAGTTTGAGCAGATGACGCGACGGAAAGTCCTCTCACGTGTCCTTAAAGGGCTTAAAGCGGCACACGAATGCGGATTCAATCCAATTAAAGTCAACGCTGTCGCAATGCGCGGGTTTACCGATGATGAAATCGTGGATTTAGCCACTTTTGCACGTGAAAATAGTTATCAACTACGTTTCATAGAATTTATGCCACTTGATGCCGATGATATTTGGGGACGAAACATGTTCATCCCCGGCAAAGAGATTATTGATAAAATTAGCAATGTTTACCCACTGGAACGGATAAAGTTAAACGGCGATTCAAAGAGCGATACGGCACAACGTTTCCGCTTCGCTGATAACGGCACTGAGGTAGGCGTGATACCTTCCGTAAGTGAGCCATTTTGTGAAAGTTGTAATCGGATCCGTCTTACTGCTGATGGAAAGTTCCGAACGTGCCTCTTCTCACTAACAGAGATCGACCTGCTCACCCCATTACGCGAAGGCGCAGAAGACGAAGTGATTGAAGAGTTGATAATTGATGCAGTTGCAAAAAAAGAGGCAGGACATAAAATTAATGCTGCGGACTTTGTCAAACCTGAGCGGAATATGTCAAGGATCGGCGGATAAGCACTAATACACGCAAAAATAACAAATCTAAATTTAAGAAGGAGTCCGAGTCAAAAGATGAGCAACGACCTAATAATTAAAGACTTACACATCAGTGCGCAAGGAAATCCGATTATCAAAGGGTTAAATTTAACAATAAAACAGGGCGAAGTTCATGCCCTCATGGGACCCAATGGTTCTGGTAAAAGCACACTCGCGAACGGATTGATGGGACACCCCCTATACGAAATTGAATCGGGCGAGGTGGTTTTTAATGGCGTTGATATTCTGGAATTGGAGCCGAATGAACGCGCAAAGTTAGGACTGTTCCTCGCTTTTCAATACCCGACAGTTATTCCGGGTGTTAGTTTAGCGAATTTCCTACGGCTCGCTGTTAGTGCTGTTCGTTCTGCCCAAACAAACGGTTCCGAAAACAACGAACTGATTCCGATGCGGGAATTCCGTAAGGAACTACGTGAAAAAATGTTACAACTCGGCGTGGACGATTCTTTCGCCAGACGATATCTTAATGATGGATTTTCGGGTGGTGAGAAAAAACGTGCCGAAATCCTGCAAATGGCGATGCTTGAACCGAAAATCGCTATCCTTGACGAAACTGACTCCGGACTTGATATTGATGCTGTGCGAATTGTCGGAGAAAGCGTCAACAGCCTGGTCGGACCAGAACTCGGTGTGTTAATCATCACACACTATCCTCGGTTGTTAGACTATATCCGTCCGCAGTTTGTGCATATACTACTTGATGGTAGGATTGTCGAATCCGGTGGATGGGAACTTACACAGATGTTAGAAGCAGAAGGCTACGATCCGATGCGTGAAAAATACGGCATTGCTGAAGCTGTGCAGTAAATTTTAATAATCCTCAACGTGGGTTCACGGAAAGGTAAACGCCTGCGGATAACATGTAAGACACGACTAGGTGTAGTGTTAGATGAACAAGAATACTAAACGAAGATATGCCTATGTTGGAAAAACAGTAGCAGTGTAATTGGCTAACGTATTAGCGTGCCATGCTTAAATTGAAGGGTTGAGTCCCTTTCCATTTCTTAAACCATAGATGTAGCCTAGTAGGGAGTGAGTATCATAAAATATTTTGCGTACGGTTCTAACCTAAGCAAAGAAGGCATGAAATCTCGATGCCCAAACGCTCAGAAGGGCGAGAAGTATACTTTGAAAGGCTATCGTCTAACGTTTCGCTGCAGCTTGCCAGACATATTACCGGATGAAAATGGTGAGGTTGTCGGTGGATTATGGGAAATTACCGAATCAGATGAAGCAAAACTTGATATATATGAAGGTTACCATGGACCAGGGTTCCCTAATAATCTATACAACAAACACTTTACGCAAAATGGCATCATGTTTTATCGTATGGCATTGAGTTTAGATGATCAACCTGAAGATAATACTATACGTGATGTTCTTATGAGGTATTTTGGTTCGCGTTCTGAAGACGATCCTCCGCATGGCATTCTCGGAAATATGATGAACGGGTTGATTGATTTCGGTATTACTGAAGAGGAGTTAAGAATAAGTTTGGGATCACCTATTGATTCTGAATCGGGTTCGTAGCACAATACTAACGACTGAATTTTAATATCTTTAGTCCAGTGGGAATATGTGTACGCTTTCCAAAAATTATTTCTATGGTACTCTTGTAAAAAGGTGATAGAAACTATACAATTTGCAATGCCCAACGCGCCTGCTATCCTATAAAGGAAATGTGTCTAATGAAAACAACATACTTATTGCTAATTGCCTTGTTGTTGACTTTTGCGCTAATTATGCCGGACGCATCTGCCCAAGATTATACTAAATGGCATTTACCAGAAGGTGCAAAAGCACGTCTTGGTAAAGGTTATATAATAGATATAACATATTTTCCTGATGGAAGTAAGCTTGCTGTGGCGAGTCCTATCGGTATTTGGATTTACGATGCGAAAACCGGTAAAGAACTTGACTTGCTTATAGGACAAAAAGGTAACATCGTTTCTGATCCATTTTCACCGTCTATTGCGTGTTCACCAGATGGTGCTACAATTGCTTGCGGTAGTTCCGACAAGAGCATCCATCTATGGTCTATCACCACTGGACAGCACCTGAAAACCTTTAAGGTTAAGAACTGGTATGCTTACAGCGTATGCTTTTCACCGGATGGCACGAAAATCGCCTGTTCTGATCACGCTTATATCTATTTATGGGATATTACGACGGGTAAGCTGTTACACACTTTTTCACCACTACTTGCCCGAAGTGTGTGTTTTTCACCGGATGGCACGAAAATCGCAAGTGGGACTGGAAGAGGTCTTATCTATCTGTGGGATGTTTCCACTGGTGCAGAAGTGCTAAGACTTGAAGCACATGAAGGAAGGGTCCGTAGGGTATGCTTTTCACCGGATGGCACGAAAATCGCAAGTGTTGGTGGATGGCCGAGAGAATCTACCGTTAAGGTTTGGAATGTTAAAACAGGCGCGACACTACACACTTTTGAAGGTTATGGGTTGAATGTGTGTTTTTCTCCAGATGGCACTACTTTGGCGAGTGGAAACGGATATGGTATTGTAAGTCTATGGAATGCGACTACCGGACAACTTCAGAAAACTATCAGAGGGCATACAGATGATCTTTTAATTGTGTGCTATTCCCCAGATGGCACTACTTTGACGAGTGGAGGTGGAAGAGCCGATCTATGTTTGTGGGATGTGACTACCGGGCAGCTTCAGAAAACTATCAAAGGGCATACAGATGGTGTTTCAAGTGTGTGCTATTCCCCAGATGGCACTACTTTGGCGGGTGGAAGAAGTGGAGATGGTGGTCTATGTTTGTGGAATACTGTTACCGGCCGCTTACAGAAAACCAATTTTCTGCGTCCAGATAAAGTAGATTATTTGAATAATGTTTTAAGTGTGTGTTATTCTCCTGATGGAACAACAATTGCCGCAGGAGGTAGGGCACACGCTATGAATAACATGTTTGAAAACGTGTGGTTGTGGGATGTTGCCACTAAAAAACTCCAGAAAACTCTTGTAGGAAGTGTACTGAATGTTGGTAGTGTCTGTTTTTCACCTAACGGACAGATGCTTGCGTGTGGATATCATGACCCTTGGAATGATGATAACAAAATATGTTTATGGGATGTTGGCACTGGAAAACTCCAGAAAACTCTAGATGGACATACATTGTCAGTAAATAATGTATGTTTTTCTCCTGATGGTTTCACACTTGCGAGTGGAAGTGAGGACAAAACCATCCGGTTGTGGGATGCAATCACAGGACAGAACTTGAAAGTCATTGCGGGACATACGAGTTCTGTCAGCAGTTTATGTTTTTCTCCTGATGGTTTCACACTTGCGAGTGGAAGTGAGGACAAAACCATCCGGTTATGGAATCCTTCCACAGGACAGCACTTGAAAACTCTTATTGGGCATATGGGTGTCAGTAGTCTGTGCTTTTCCCCTGATGGACAGATGATCGCAAGTGGAGGTGCGGATGGGAAAATCCTGTTGTGGTCTACGTCTAAAGGACAGCACTTGAAAACTCTTGCAGGACATACGGCTAACACAGATAGTGTCTGTTTTTCTCCAGATAGTCAAACGCTCGCGAGTGGGAGTTGGGATGGTACAGTACTTCTATGGAATACAGGAATATCAACGCAGCAAACTCCTTTAAAGGTTTCCGAGCAAGAATCAACACAACAAGATACAGCATCACTAACTCCTGAGTTGATTGCAAAGAAATCATTAGTCTCTACAGTCTTAATCGTTATGGAAGATGCGAATGGTAAACCGCTTAGTTCTGGCAGTGGTTTTTTTATCGGAAAGGGGTTGATTGCGACTAACCATCACGTTGTTGAAAAGGGAACAAGAGGAACTTATAAGCGGGTTGGCAAGGATAAGTGGTACAACATCATAGACACTGTCAAAGTAGATAAACAACGCGACTTAGCCATTCTTAAGGTTTCAGATGTTGGCGCGCCAGCACTTCCGCTTGGTGCCAGCAACGAGGTTCAGATTGGTCAGCCTGTTTACGCTGTGGGAAATCCTATAGGGATTTTAGAAGGGACATTCGCACCAGGTTTCGTTAGTAGTATACGTGGGAAAGATTCAAATAAAAGTATTCAGATTACCGCGCCAATTTCGCCAGGGAGCAGTGGAGGACCGCTTTTGAACGACAAAGGTCAAGTGATAGGTATTGTGGTAGGTGGTATTACAGAGGGACAGAATCTGAATTTTGCGATTCCTTCAAACTATCTCAAAGAACTGTTAGATAAAGTGAAAAATCGCAAATAAGATTTGTTGAAGTAAGCACTAATCATAAAGGAGCGTGTTCTGAAATTAAAGCAAGCACGGTGTAAACAAGATGAAAAATGTCTTTCTTTTCTCAATACTCTTTTGTATAATCGCTTTGCCAGTTCTTGGTGATATAACAGATGCCGATCTGAATAAAATCCGATTGATTATCCAAGAGGAAATCAAGAAAGAAAGTTCTACAACTAACAAAAAGATTGACGTGTTAGATGTTCGGATTCAGAATGTAGAGAAAGATGTTGCGTGGGTCCGCGGAAAACTTGACGGTATTGATAAACAATTTGAGGGTATCCGCGAACAAATCACGCATGTAACGTATGTCACTTATGGGGTAATCGGTCTCATTATTTTGCTCGTAGGTATTCCACAAATCACTATGACGTTGCGTAGCAGAAGGGATCGCTCACTTGAAAGACAGGTTGAAACACTCACACGAGAAATCGAAACACTAAAGCAACAACGAATTGTTAACCCTTGAAAATCACAACTACAAGACATTCTGATAGATAATGAATAGATTATATTGCAGCAACAAGTTTGAAATCATACGCGGAGACGTTAAATCCCCGCACTAACAAAGGAGAATACAAATGGCAACCCCTGAAACGAGACAGATTGACGATATCGGGATTAGTAAAGATTATAAATACGGGTTCCACGATGATCGTAAGCCAACGTTTAAATCCCGAAAAGGATTGGACGAGGAAGTCATCAATCAGATGTGCGACATCAAAGAGGAACCGGATTGGATGCGTCAGTATAGGCTTGAAGCATATAAAATCTTTAAGCAGAAACCGATGACAAAATGGGGTGGCGATCTTTCGCAGCTCGATTTTGACGACATCTACTACTACGTCAAAGCCTCTGACCGAAGCGAACGCAGTTGGGATGATGTGCCGGATGACATCAAGAAAACCTTTGATCGGCTCGGTATACCAGAAGCAGAACGGAAGTTCCTCGCTGGGGTCGGTGCACAATACGATTCTGAGGTAGTTTACCATAGCATCGCTGAAGAATTGGATAAAATAGGCGTCATTTTCGTTGATACGGATACTGCTGTCAAAGAATATCCTGACCTTGTGAAGAAATACTTTGGAACTATTATTCCATCCGCTGATAATCAATTCGCCGCGCTGAACAGTGCTGCCTGGAGTGGTGGAAGTTTTGTTTATGTTCCTCCCGGTGTAAAGGTTGAATACCCGTTGCAAGCCTATTTCCGGATCAACACCGAAAACATGGGGCAGTTTGAACGTACACTTATCATCGCTGACGAAGGTTCACAGGTGCATTATGTTGAAGGCTGCACAGCACCGACATTTAGCAGTGAATCCTTACATAGCGCAGTCGTTGAGATTGTCTGCATGAAAGGTTCGCGAGTGCGTTACACCACAATCCAGAATTGGGCAGACAATGTATATAATCTCGTCACCAAACGTGCGCTCGCTTACGAAGATGCGCAGATGGAATGGGTTGATGGTAATCTCGGCAGTAAGTTGACGATGAAATATCCGAGTGTCTACATGATGGAACCTGGTGCGCGGGGTGAAATCCTTTCTATTGCGTTCGCAAGAAAAGGGCAGCATCAGGATGCGGGTGCCAAAGTCTTCCATTGCGCGCCGCACACTACGTCTCAGATTACATCTAAATCCATCAGTAAAGATGGCGGACGTTCCAGTTATCGTGGTTGGGTTGATGTCGCAAAAGGCGCGAAAGGATGTAAATCGCACGTCGTTTGTGATGCACTCATTCTTGATAAAGACTCACGTTCCGATACCTACCCTGTCATCGAAATTAATGAAAACGATACCAACATTGAACATGAAGCACGTGTCAGCAAAATCGGTGAAGAGCAACTCTTCTACTTGATGAGCCGTGGACTTTCAGAAGAGGAAGCCTCTACCATGATTGTCAACGGGTTCATTGAACCGCTTGTCAAAGAGCTTCCGATGGAATATGCTGTTGAGATGAACCGCCTCATCCAACTTCAGATGGAAGGTTCAGTCGGATAATACGAGGCGTTGTAGGGCGAGGTCTCTGTACCTCTGCCTTACTTCCCTTGAGGGACAAAAAATTGCAAACAGGTGATTTTTCAAAAGATTTTGTTGAGAAAATAGCACGGGATGAACCGCAGTGGATGCGCGAAAGGCGGTTGGAGGCACACTCACTTTACGAGTCATTGCCGATGCCACATACCACCGAAGATGATGTATGGCGGCGCACCGTTGATATGCGTACCCAAGATTACTGGCGGCGAACTCGGCGATTTCTCCGTGGATTCGCAGTCGAAAATTATCATCCCGCTGTCAAAATGAATGGAGGCGCGTCGGTTGAAGTGCCTAAAGATTTTGAGGATGCTGCGGGTGGACTTGTCCAAATAGATGGACAATCGCAACACACCTCTATATCCGCAGAACTTGAAAAAAAGGATGTCTATTTCGCTGACCTCCACACTGCACTAAAAGAGCGCGGCGAACTGCTCCGTGACTACTTTATGACAAAGGCGGTCACATTAGAAACAACGTTAAAAAGTGGGAATCTCGCCACTCAGAACGCGTTTGACGCACTCCATGGCGCGTTTTGGCAGGGAGGTTACGTTTTACACGTCCCGAAAGGTGTGAGGGTCGAAATCCCACTGCGGGCTTATATCAGACTCGCCGAAGAACAACACGCGGATCTGTCACATACGCTCATCATCGCTGAAGAAAACAGTGAAGTTGTGATTTTAGAAGATAATTCGTCAGCTAACCAAGATTCGGGTGGTTTTCACTGCGGGGCAGTTGAGATTTTCGCAGGGCAGAATGCCAACGTTACCTACGTGCAGGTTCAAAACTGGAATCGGCAGGTATGGAATTTCGCGTCTCACCGAGCAATGGTGGGTAAAGATGCCCAACTCACATGGGTAACAGCCGCTTTTGGCGGTAGATTGAACAAGTTGAACCAGGCGATTGTCTTAGAAGGGACAGGGTGTAACGCGCAAATGTTGGGATTGGCTTTTACCGATGCGCGGCAACATTTAGATGTAAGCACAGCACAAGAACACGTTTCACCCTATACCTCCAGCGATCTGCTATATAGGGTTGTCCTAAAAGATAGATCACAAACAGCCTGGGGTGGCAATATCTATGTGTATCCAACGGCAAATTATACTGATGCGTATCAGAAAAATGATAATCTGTTGCTGAGCGAACGCGCCCATGCAGATACCTTGCCGGGATTGGAAATTCAGGCACATGAGGTCCGTTGTACACACGGTGCCACTGCTGGCAAGATTGATGCAGATCAAGTTTTCTACTTGATGAGTCGTGGAATACCCTACGCACAAGCTGAAAAATTGATTGTTGATGGATTTTTTCAACCCGTTATGGATCGAATCCCCATGGAATCGGTCCGAGAAGAACTGCAAGAATTTGTCTCACGCAAATTAGAAAAGTAGTAGGCACACACCGTGTGCCGTTAGCAAAACGAAGCACGTCATAAAACAACGTCTTATGACATGTGACGTTACCATAATACAAAAGGAGTCACTTACGATGAATCAACCCAAAATTATCGCCTATATGAAACCTGTCTGTGGCTGGAGCAACGGTGTCCGTGCCATATTCGACAAATACAATTTGGAATATGAAGACAGAGATATTATCAACAACGAAGACAACTATCGTGAAATGGTTCAGAAGACGCGGCAACCTTACCAACCGTCTGTCCAGATTAACAACGTAATGCTTGCCGATGTCAGCGGTGACGAAGTGGAAGCATATCTGCTTGAGGAAGGCATTGTGACCACTAATGATGCCGAAACCGATGTCCCAACTGATCAGGCATGCGAAAGTCACGATACAGCCCCTGTTAATATCGGCTTCCCGAGCAGGTAAATCTATTTCATAAATACACTGGTATGCGCGCTTTTCAAGCGCGCTACTTCCTACGGTAAAATCCATACCAATCATGTTAATTTGGTATTATAGAGTAAGCGCGCTTCCAAGTGCTTACAAAAAATTTTTGAAATTTATATAAATGTGTGTTGGACTATGCCGAAGTGTTAGAAGCGCAAAACGCGGCACTCGGTAATTGGTAGCATGCGAAATGAAAGGACTACCGAGTGGAATGGCCAGATTTTTATCCAGAAAATTGTCCGCCTGCGGAAGCTGAACCCGCTTCAGGAACAGTTTATCGACTTGTGCGACACGATCCGCTACAAGCAGAAGATTTCAAATCTACTTGGGAAGAATTTCCAGGTAGATTTCCGGAACCAACTATCAAAAACAGTGGGGTTTCTGTCTATACGGACCCACAAGATATTGAGCGGCTCAAGAAAAGAATCAGGCAACTTACAGATAGAAAAACTGCTGAAGGCGAACTCAATCCAACACTTGGTTTTATCCAAACGACAAAGGCAGTGGAGAAATCTCATCATACATGGTGGATACCCATTGGAGCAGAACCTTGGCTTGTTTTTAAGGTCCTAAGCAAATAAAAAAGCAGAAGGTAATACAGAAAGGGTATATAAGATGGTTGATATACTCAATATTCCAGAGTTAGGCAAACTTGAGATTGTAGAAATATACGAATACTACGATCAACCTGTTCTGTACTCCTGCAAAAACGCTTCAGAGCATTTTTACCTTGTTGTGGCTGCTGATGAAAACGATAAATATGTAACTTGGCTCTGTGTTGCAGTCTCCATTGAACGACTTAACTTTATCCGATCCGGTAAAATTGACCTTCACGATGCATTCGCCTATCCTGAAAATCCATACACAATTCAAGTTAGGGTTCCATACGACGAACATGCTTCACTCCAGATAGATTGGACGCAATCAAGTCAGATTTCTGAGGACATGCTCCCGATGCCCGGCGAACGACTTGATTTTGAAACTGAATAATCCGTGAAATCCGCGTCATCAGCGATTCAGACAAAAAAGAAATGAACAAACTATACTTTGGCGACAACCTTGAAGTCATGCAAGAGATGGACGACCAACGCGTTGACCTGATATGCACCGACCCGCCCTTCAACAGCGGACGCGATTACAACGCGTTCCTCACCGACTCGCTGGCGCAATCCAAAGCATTCACGGATACATGGACATGGGACGACCCCGCAAAAGATTCCCGCGCCGACATTGAATACTATACGTGGGAAATAGATATTTGGATTGAGATTAAGGAGTGTATTATGAAACTATCGGAAAATCCCAAAATCGTAGAGACTCTCAAGCGAATTCTGAAAAATTATGATTATCTGGAATATGATGAAAATCGTTCTAAAGGCGATGTGCTATACGTGAAAGTAACCGCCCCCGACACTGAACGTGATTTTGAGATCTGTGGGAATATACGCAACAAATTAGAAAAGTCTACTAACCTGAGTTTTTTTGTGCCTGGTCCTGGCAATGTCTATTCAGAGGGAGCTGATTGGGCAAAAGCGTGGACCTATTTCACCTTGAGATTGAGAATTACTTCCAATCCAGAGCAGTGTGGCGGTCGACCTTGCATACGAGGTATGCGGATTCGGGTAACAGATGTTTTAGACTTACTTGCCAGCGGACTCTCTATTAAAGAGATTCTTGAGGAAATGCCGGACCTTGATTCCGAAGATATTGTGGCATGCCTCAAATTCGCCACACGTAAAATTGATCCTCCGGTGATTCGTAAAATTGATCACCCGGTAATTACCGTATGAAGTTTTGGATAGATGCTCAACTCTCTCCAGCACTTGCACCATGGATCAAGAACACTTTTGCTGTTGAAGCGTTTTCGGTCCAGTGGCTTAAGTTTCAAGAAGCAAGTGATAGAGACATATTTTTCGCGGCTCGCGAGACAAAAGCAGTTGTGATGACAAAAGACTATGACTTTGTTGAATTGTTGTATCAACTTGGTCCGCCGCCGCAACTTATTTGGATTAGATGTGGCAATACATCAAACGCTCAAATGCGTAAGATTTTGTTCCAGAGTTTCCCAAAAGCCCTTTTGCTGTTGCAGGAAGGCGAACCCTTGGTAGAAATCACTGACATCTCGTAAATTACGTTAAGGAACCATTCGATCAAGTCTCGGCAAGGTGATTAAATAGGAAGCACTTTCATGGAACATATAGTTGATACTACCAATAAAATAGAACTCACACACAAGACGATTGACCTTGCGGGGCGCGTCCCTTGCACTGATTCAATTGAGTTTCTGAGTGTGGAAGAACCCTATCGGGAAGGTCGTAGATATAGTCCGTTTGTGCGTGTTCGCTATGCTCTTAACGGTGTAAAACAAGATAAGGCTTTTCCGTTGGATGTAGACAAAGGCATATTCCTTGCTATTTACGATGATGTGTTAGAAGAGAAACTCCGTCCGATTGCACCCAAAATCGTTGAGATTCTTCAGGAACATGCTGCGCAGTAGAATGCTGAAAGGAAGGCATTAGGATAGAATAGGAGATATTAGTATAGAATGACACTTAAAGAAGATATTGATAATATACGCGATCAGTTAAAACAAGGAGCATTTTCACATGAGGCTGCAGTCTCTGATGGTATTGTGCGTAGGTTGCTTCACGCGTTGAAGTGGCCAATATTCACACCTCAGGTTGTCATCCCTGAATACGGAGTAGAGGGACAGAGAGTAGATTTTGCGCTGTGTCATCCAGAATCAACGCCGCGTGTCTTCATTGAAGTAAAGCGAGTTGGAAACATTGATAAAGGAATCAAACAACTCTTTGAGTATGCTTTCCATACAGGAGTCCCTATTGTTGTCCTCACGGATGGTCAGAAATGGCGATTTTACCACCCCGCTGGAGAAGGATCTTACGAAGACCGTAAAGTCGTAGAGTTAGATCTTATCGTGGAAGACAGCGAGGAATGTGCTAAAAGTCTTAACAGATACCTAAACTACAAGTTGGTCCAGACAGGTGAAGCTGCCGAGGTTATCGTAGAGGACTATAAGAGTATCGTCAATCAGAGAAAGATTGAGGAAAGGCTGCCAGAAGTGTGGGGCGAATTAGTGCAGGAGAAAAATGGAAATTTGTTACGTGTCGTGATGGAAAAAGCAAAAGAGAAAGTCGGATATGAACCTAAAGAAGATCTAGTGCTGGCCTTTCTTAAAAGCTTGAAAAGGGAATTTGAGTCGGAACGGAGAGAGGTTCCTTCGAGTCCTGAATCAAACTCTCCATCAGTAGAACCAATCCTTTCTCCTATTAAGGATAACGATTCCAAGAAACCTCTTCAATTCAAACGTCTAAAGGTTACAATGTCCGATGGAGAAGTGATTGAGCATGGAAACGGTCTAAATACTTTCATTGAAGTTATTGAAAAGTTAGGAATAGAGCGCGTAAAAGATCTTGGCCTAATCCGAAATACTATTCCTCTAATTTCAATCTCTAAAGACCCCAAGCGTGCACAACGCCAACTTGGTCAGTATTACATAGCAACGCGCATGTCTACAAGAAGCAAAAAAAGGATGCTTGATCGGATTGCAAAGGAATTAGAGATCAATTTAGAAGTAGAAGTCGTTGATAAAGTGTAAAAGTGTTGTTTAAGAAAATCTGGTGTTCCATTTACAAGTCTCAGCAAGGTGAATGATAGGAAGCACTTCCATGAAACATATAGTTGATACTATCAATACGGAGAAGATCATGGATACCATAAAAGACTTTGAAATCAAACAGCGAAAATATATGCCAGTCTTTCCAAAGGCGATCGGCAAAACGACTGTGTATATTGAAGGTTATCCGTGTGAGGACGATGAGCCTATGGCCGCAACTGGATTTCATGGTGTGCAGATAACCACGTTATATGACCAACTCAAACGATACTTTGCAATCAACGATCTGGTTCGCGTTGGTGTTGACAGTTTTATCTATTATCGTGAAGGGGACATCACAAAATGTGTCGCCCCTGATATCCACATCGTGTTTGGTGTTGATAAATACCCCTTACGCCGCAGTTTCTATACGTGGGCAGAAGGCGCAGTTCCTACTGCTGTATTTGAATTTCTTTCGGATTCAACGGCACATCAAGATCGGAATGAAAAAGTTGCGTTGTATCTGAATGATATAGGCGTTAAAGAGTATTTCATTCATCAACCAGAGATGAAGAAGCCTCCGGAGTTTCGTGGGTGGCGGCGGAGTCCATCGGGTGATATTGTCGAAATTACGCCGGACGCACAAGGTGGTATGTTCAGTGAGGCGTTAAATCTCCGGTTTCAATGGGAGGATCAACAGCACAGCCACGTCAGACTTTTACGTCCGTATCTGCCTGATGGCACCCCTATAACTACATCTATAGAAGAAGAACATCTTAGAGTCGCAGCAGAGGAACTTGCAGTAGAAGAAACACAACGGCGACAGGAAGCAGAAACCCTTGCAGTAGAAGAAACACAACGGCGACAGGAAGCAGAAACCCTTGCAGTAGAAGAAGCACAACGGCGACAAGTGGCAGAAACACGTGCTGCAGAAGAAGCACAACGGCGACAGGAACTTGAAGCGGAGATGGAACGACTCCGTGCGCAACTTGCGAACCGTCAAAACGAAAGCGCATAAAAATTGCTCTAAGATTGTTGAGATTCTTCAGAAACATACTACACAACGCCGAACACTAAAAGGCAGTCAAATTTGGTTAAACTGATATGACACAAAAAACAATGCCAACCTTCGACTTTCGTCCACTTGATGTTGAATCTATCCGAGAAGATTTCCCAATCTTTTCGGACACGCCGCCGTTAGCCTTTCTTGACAGTGCTGCGTCAACGCAAACACCGCGCCCTGTCGTTGAGGCGATGGACGCGTATTATGATACCTACCGCTCCAATATCCATCGCGGTATCTATCGGATTTCAGAGGAGGCAACAGAACAATACGAAATCGCCCGGCAGAAAGTCGCAGGATTGATTAACTCAGAACGTTCAAGCCAAATTGTCTTTACGCGGAATACGACAGAATCCATTAACCTCGTAGCATACAGTTGGGGGAGTGTAAATATTCAGCAAGGGGATGAGATCGTTCTCACCGACCTTGAACACCATAGCAACCTCGTTCCGTGGCAGATGCTCGCTCAACGCACTGGTGCGAAACTCCGATTTCTTGAGATAACTGATGGAGGATTGCTTGATTTCACACAACTCCGCGATGTGCTTTCCGAAAGAACGAAACTAGTCGCTATTACGCATGTCTCTAACGTTCTCGGCACAATTAACCCCATTCGTTCTGTCATTGATGCTGCGCACGCCGTCGGTGCAAAAGTCATGGTAGATGCAGCGCAATCTGTGCCGCATTTTCATGTAGACGTGCAGCAGTTGGATTGCGATTTTCTTGCATTTTCTGGACATAAGATGTGTGGACCGACTGGTGTCGGCGTGCTATACGGCAAATTGGAACTGCTTGAGGAGATGCCACCGTTTCTTGGTGGCGGTTCAATGATTCGTTCTGTTGAACGTGATATCTCAACCTACGCAGACGTGCCAGCGAAATTTGAAGCGGGCACACCTAGCATTGCTGAAGCCATCGGACTTGGCAGTGCTGTAGATTACATTACGCAAGCAGGCTTGGCATCGATTCATGTCCACGAACAGGAACTCCTTAAACACGCACATCAACAACTACAAGAAATTGAGGGTATTACGCTTTATGGACCGGCACCGCATCAGAAAGCAGGTGTTATCTCGTTTAATATGGAAGGTATCCATCCGCACGATGTTGCCGGTATTTTGGATACACATGATATTGCTATCCGTGCAGGACATCACTGCGCGCAACCGCTCATGAAAAAATTAGATGTTATCGCAACTGCCCGTGCAAGTTTTTACCTATACAACACATTTGAGGACGTAGATCGCTTGTGCGATGGACTCCGCAAAGCACAGGCACTTATGATTCGGAGAAAATAATGAACATATATCAGGAAGAACTGCTTGACCACTACGAAAATCCAAGCAACTATGGTACGCTTCCGAACCCTGATATCTCACATGAAGAGGATAATCCACTCTGTGGTGACAAGATTCGGATGGACCTGCTTGTTGAGGATGATACAATCAAAGAGGTGAGGTTTTGTGGACATGGATGCACCATCAGCCTAGCCGCTGCTTCTATGCTGACCGAAAAGATCGAAGGAAAAACGCTCACAGAAATCAAAAAACTCTCAAGAGACGACATCTTGGATATGATCGGCATTGAGTTGGGACCTGTCCGCGTAAAATGCGCTTTGTTGGCTCTCAAAGTTCTCAAGGCTGGTGCTTATGGTATCAAGGGCTGGCCCGGCGAAGAAGATAAATAAGGAAACACAACGCAATGAGTGATAACATAACAGCAACACGAGAAACTGAAGTTACACTGAGTGTTCAACAGTTAGAAAATCTTATTCGTAAGGTTGTTCGCGAAGAATTGATAGAGTTTGCGGCACAAGAACTCGGAATTTTCCACCTTGATAAAGAATCTCCGCTTTACGAAGATATGGAAGATATCCTTGAACGTAAAGAATCCAGACAATTGAATTTTTACACTCACGAAGAAGTTTGGAATGAATTAAAACGGTGTTCTCACACATATGCCGGACTTACGGTATCAGGAGGTTGGCCCGGCGAGGAAGATGGATAAGAAAGGAAGATAATGCCAGAATACTATAAAGTTGCGACAATTGGTGAAGTGCCACCCGGCACGAAAAAACTTGTTGAAGTAGATTTAGTTCCTGTGCTACTCTTTAACGTGGAAGGCAAGTTTTACGCTATGGAAGATGTTTGCACACATGATAGCGGTCCTCTTGGTGAAGGCTTCCTTCGCGGTGAAGAGATAGAATGCCCACGGCACGGCGCGCGATTTTGTGTCAAAACCGGTAAGGCACTTTGTATGCCCGCTATAGAAGACATTGAATGTTACCCCGTCAAAATTGAGGACGATGATATATTGGTTTGCATTGATTGATAAGAACTACTTACTTGACAAAGGCGAAAAGAGATGTTAGAATGTATGCATCTTTGGCAAAACAACCTTTTAACGCTGGAGGAGAAGTAAAATGACAATTGAAGAACTATACGACCTCATGACAAAAGGCTTTGATGAAATGAAGACAACATTAACAAGTATTGATGAGCGGCTTCGGAACGTTGAAACGGATGTTGCCGAGTTACGCGGACGTAAAATAGGTTTTTCAGTTCTAAAGGATTGGATTGTCGCCATCTGCGCAATTGCAGCACTTATTGCCTCAATTATTGCTCTAACAATAATTAGCCACACCTCATAGGAGAAAACAAAATGGTATCAGAAGAATCTGTCTTAGAAAAAATCAAAGAAATTATTGACCCAGAGATAGGAATTAACATCGTTGACATGGGACTTATCTACGAGGTTGATATCGACGACACAACTGTAGATATTAAGATGACCTTAACCAGTCCTGGTTGCCCCGCTGGCGGACAGATCATCAACGGCGCGCAGCACGTCACCCAGCAGCTGGATGGCGTTGAAGAAGTCAATATAGAAGTCGTCTGGAATCCGCGTTGGACACCCGAATTGATGAGCGAAGACGCGAAGGATGAGCTCGGTATCTTCTAACAAGTTTATGAGGGTTCTGATGGAATACAAAATACCTCTTGTTCTGACACCACAACCTGAGGGCGGGTATACAGTGACTTCTCCACTGTTGCCTGAGTTGGTTACCGAGGGTGATTCGTTAGACGAGTCGTTAGCAAACGTCAAAGACGCTTTTAGGGCAGTCATGGAACTCTATCAAGAGTTAGGACGTTCATTGCCGGAAAACATCCAGATTTCTGATGGGAAGAGCCTCGTGTGGTTGGAAACAGTGGTATCTACCTCGTGAAATATAGAGAGATTTCACGAAAATTAACAACCCTCGGTTGTCAAGAACGAAAGAGGAGAAGCGGCGGATCACATCGGAAATGGATCAATCCCAATACTCAACAAGGCACTGTTGTACCAGATTGGGGTAGTCGTGACCTGAAAATAGGAACGATTCATGCTGCTGTTCGACAATTGGGAATTGATTGGAAAGATTTCCAGAATGCTTAGAATCGCTGAACTAGTAGAAATATAGGTATTCTGGACAATTCCTCAAATGGAAACTCTTAGCACTTTCCCTACTGATAGGTCATGTCATTTTCAAACATACACGTATAATACCCAATTAACGGGATTTGTAGCGCGAGGTCCCCGTGCCTCGCAATGCTAACTGCTATTAGAAAACTTCTAATCAAGTTAATTTGGTATAAGGAGAAGAATCATGTCAGAAAAAATGTTTACTTTCCCTGAATGCTTGATCATGATAGCGTATCTTGGTTTTCTGCAGTCCGTTAATGGAGAACAGACAGGTCGATCTCCAGCAGAGAAAGAAGTAAGTGAGTTTGGACCGCCTCATACCGAAAAAGGGAGTGAATCTATAAAACACCCTGACTATACTTTAGAAGATCTGTTGACACAAATGCCTGAGACTAATGCAAAGAACAAGAAAGCGAAAGTTACACCATTTGGTCCCCCGCGGGCAGAAAAAGGAAGTTATCCCTTGAAACGTCCCGACTATACGTTAAAAGACCTATTAGACCAGGTAACAGAAAAGAATTCTCATGATGAAATAGACACTGGACCTCCGGTGGGCAATGAAGTATGGTAGGATCAACAAACGTTCCACTGCGTGGGGATGTTGTATGGATTGACTTTAATCCTCAAGCTGGACATGAACAAGTTGGTCGTCGCCCGGCTATTGTACTCACTACCAAAGATTTTAACGATAAAACCAGTTTGGTTGTACTTTGTCCGATTACTCGGAGCAGCACGAGGGAACAAAGAAATCCGTTTGCAATCACGATTCCTGAAGGGTTAGATGTTGATGGAGTTATCCTCACAGATCAGATTCGTACTATGGATTGGCGAGTGAGAGGAACGGAATATATTTGTTCCGTGCCGACAGAGACAGTAGATGCCGTTTTACAGAGAATCGGAGTTCTCTTGAAAATTCTATAGGTTCCTAAAATACTCACACAAAGTTAATGTATCCCACTTACTACTTTCATGAAATTGTGCTACTTTCATGAAATTGTGAGTGTCTATCAATTTGTGTGAATAATGAGAGACATGACTACAGTTGGAAAAAGTCCGAAACTTCTTAAGAAACATGACAACGTCTTTCAGGTAGAATGGAAGGATGGACATGAAAGTTGGTATCCATACACCTACCTGCGGCAGATGTGTCCTTGTGCCGAATGTGCTATCATACGGCACGAAGGTAAGGATGTTCATTCCCTCTTTTCCCCACAAGGCGACGGTGATATAACGCTGATTGAGGTTTCGGACGATATTCAACCACTTGATATCCAGTTGGTTGGTCGCTACGCGCTCCAATTCAGTTGGGATGATGGACACAATACAGGCATCTATCCGTTTGAAATCCTGCGCGAGACATGTCCGTGCACGGAATGTGCCCCGTTGCCACCTTTACAAACCGAGGAAAAAACTGAATAATGCAGACGAAATACTCACTCCCAGAGATTTCACCACAAGAACTGAAACAGAAACTGGACGAAAACGGATCATTCCTGTTACTGGATGTCCGTGAACCGAGCGAATACGACATCGTGCATCTTGAAGGTGCGCGGTTAATACCGCTCAACACACTACCGAATCATCTGGACAGCCTCCCATCAGACCAAGAAATTGTCGTCTATTGCCACCACGGACAACGTAGTTTCTATGCCACCGGCTACTTACATCAAAATGGATATACCGAGGCAATAAACCTCGCGGGTGGGATTGACCAGTGGGCAGCCGAAATAGATCCAACGCTAAGGAGATATTAAAACATGCTCGTAGAATTTGAAAACCGATCCGGCGAAATGGAACAAGCCGAAATGGAAATTGACGAACCTTGTCCAACCTGTTGCGGAATGCTATTTCCTGTTGTGGAGTCAAAACCGGAGAGTGGATATCGGTGTAGCAGCTGTGGACTCGTTTTTAAGCCTGTTGAGGAAGAAAACACCCAATTAACCTGATTGTAGTGCAAGGTCTCCGTGTCTCACAGTGCTAACTATTATTAGAAAACTTCAAAACAAGTCGATTTGGAATAATACCCAATTAATCCGATTTGTAGCGCGAGGTCCCCGTGCCTTGCAATGCTGACTTTATCGGAAAACTTCGAATCAAGTTAATTTGGTATAAGTCCAGTTTTAATTGAGGGCAGATCATGATTAAATATTTGAAAGCAGGACTTCTTATTATTCTTGTTCTTACTTTAACCCAACCCAGTCTTGCTGGAACATGGGAAGATGATTTTTCGAAAAATAACATTAGTGAATGGGAGATCTTTAATATTTCGACATGGGAGTACGATCCCGATTTGGACTCCGCAAAATGGGAATTTAAAAGCGGCGAAGTTTACGGATCAATGCATGAATTATTTAAGAAGAGCATGTTTTTAACCGGCCAGTTAACATGGCGAAACTATTCAGTATCTTGTCGAGCAAAGTTCGTTGGGAATAAGGATGAGACCGCTATGTTAGGGTTAATTCTACACGCCAGAGTTGAAGAAAACAAACGATATATGTTCTTGATTAATTACTTTGATCAGAAAGCATCAATTGTTGCAGCTGCAGGTAAACCTAAACAGGGAGGCGAACCTTTTAAGGGGTGGACTCAAGAAATAGTAAAGTTTGATATAAAATTTGATACCTGGTATTTGTTTTCTGCTTCCGTTGTGGGAAACAACAGCCTCCACTTCAAAATAGAAAATTTGACGCAAGGCAATAACAAGATAGAGTTCAGTACAAATGTAATCGAACCGATAGAAAAAGGTGGGTTAACAGGGTTTTTAGTCGAAAACGCGGATGCGGTGTTTGACGATATCGAAATTAGCGGCAATCATATTCCCAATGGCGGTACGTTTCCCGTAGAACCACTTAGCAAACTCACAACAACGTGGAGCAAACTAAAAAGGAAGTAAAAACTAAACATTGCTGCCAACTTTGTTATATAGACAAAAGTGGATTTATTATATATTCGCTTAAGATTATTCAATCTTCCGAAAATCTGGCACTTCTACCGGCACACCCCCGTTTGCAATAGATTGCTCCGAAACCAACCCTGGCACCGTGAAGTCCATTGTGGTATAGACATCAATCGGCGGCAGTGTATCAGTGAGAACGCTATCAACAAAATCACGCACCTTAAAATATTCTCCTAAGTTGCCAGCATTCTGAGCCTCAGCAGGCGGATTTTTCCACCGTTCGGGTAGGAAGTCTTCACATTGAGAGAGTGGTCGCCACTGTTCACTTAATCCAAATTCACTTAACCAAATCTTCGCTGCAGCACCGAGCCCGCGCGAACTCTCATAACACCCTTTCGTTCCTTGAAGACTAAAATAGGAATTCGCAGGGCGATTTGAGAGCATGTCAATACGAATCTTGATTAACCCACCACCCTCCGTTTTGCAAAGCATCATCACTGTATCCTCCATCGCATGCTCCGGATCGGTATTAACGCCAGTGCCAAGACAAGAGACACTCACGACGCGCTCACCAAACCACTGAAGCACAGGACCCAGGCTATGTGTCGCGTAATTACACCGATTAATACCTACTTGCCAGTAGTAACGCCACGTTGGGTTGCCACTTGCATCGTGATGGAGCGATTTGATGTTATGGAGGTACTCTCCCTCCCCGAAATACACATCACCAAACAAACCTGCTTCTACGATACTCCGTATCAACACATTTGACTTGGAATAGCAGGTGTTTTCAGCCATCGTATACTTGGCAGATGACTTACGAACTGCCCGAACGAGATCATAACATTCTTCTAACTTGGCAGCAGCCGTCACCTCACTGATGACATGTTTTCCTGCTGCTAATGCCTCTATTGACTGCGGAACGTGCAGGTTTTCAGGTGTCGCAAGCACAACAAGGTCTACTGCATCTAACATCTCCGTATAATCAGTAAACCGATGCGGTACATTAAACCGTTCTGCGACTTTTTGGAGTGTAGCTTCATTGATGTCGCATACTGCCGTGACATCGGTTTCAACTATCGCACCAAACGGCTGAAAATAAGAACTCCCTCGATGTGCCCCAACAATCCCCACCTTTAGTTTATTCGTCATGTGTATCTCCTTTCTAAATATAGAAATAGCATAGCAGATTATCAGTGATTTATCATCAACTTTCCAATTATTTTTACCGTGACAGACACTTAAGATGCTATCTGTGCGGAGAATGTGAGTTCCGTTTTTCCGTTTAATCCTGCCACTACAGGGAAGGTGCGCTCCCCTTTTCCATTTTTTGTAACATATCTGACTTCTGGTGAGAAATAAGCGTATAGCGCGGTGTTTCTCGGATTAGGTGTTGTGTTAGGACCAGAACCGTGCACCATGAGACTATGAAAAAACAGCGCACTACCTGCGGAAAGCGAAACGTCCATCTGCTGTTTTGCAACATCCTCGCGATCGGTGAGTTCTGCGTCTTGTTGCCGGGCAATTCCGCCCCACTCTTGAACGCCCCATAGGTGGCTTCGCGGAATGACTTTAAAACAACCGTTCTCTGGTGTAGCATCGTTAAGGGAAATGCTGACCGTGACTAACCTCGGTGGTTCCATTGGCCAATACGCTGAATCTTGGTGCAGCCCATGTGATGAACCGTGGAAAGCGGGTTTGAACATTAAAGTGCTTCTAAAGAGGAGCAGGTCTTCTCCAAGAAGGTTTTGGAGTACCGCGATAAGGTTCGGATGTTGTGCCAAATTCTGAAATACTTCTGAATACTCGCGCGTATTTTCCGCTTTACGTAGTACGGGTAATCTGTCGCCTTGCGTTTCGTCTTTTGCGAAAGGTTCGCGTTGTACGTGTCTACGTGCGATGTCTGCCCGTTCCCTTTCTGTCTCCGATTCCTGACTTGCAGCAAATTGGTGTAGCAGTTGAATCTCTGCTTGACATTCTTCCACCTCTGTAGATGATAATAGATTTTCAACAATGAGATAGCCTTCCTTCTCAAAAAAGGCTTTCTGAGTATTCTTATCCATTTTATCCTCCGATCAATCGTTTAATTTCCCATATAATACTTGAAATAGCAAACCCGACATAAACAGCTGAGGCAATGAACATCATTATAGTCGAAATGGTTTTAGGTTTAGCAAACTTAGGTAAAAATCGGTAGTTCATATAGAGCGTAAGCGGGACATAGAGAGCCATAGCGAAACCACCCATATAGGCGGCATTAAAAAGAAACCCGAGCTCACTGACGTTTAACTGTTCCATCACAAAAGTTATCACACATCCGCCAACAATCCAGATGCCTACTATGAGGAGATACCACCAACTCAAAGTGCGTTTTTTGGCACCTTTGAAGTTTGTGTAGATAATGTCCGAAATAGAACGTCCGACGCCATCTACCAATGCCAGTTGTGTCCCGAAAAGCGTTGCCACGCCGACGAGTAGAAAGATAAACTGTCCGGGCATTCCCCAGATGCCTTTTAATATGTTTGCTTCGTCGTAGATGAGTTGCCCTTTTTCTGGAATAATACCTTGTGGGTGTAGGACTGCAAGAGCTCCAAAAATGAACAGCAAGATAGTGATGGTATTGAGTGCCCAAAAGAAGATTATTTGGTCCTGCTTGATATATTTCCACCATGCAGAAAAGCGTCGTTTGTTTTCTTCTGTCTCTTCACACATAAAACCAGTAGAAGAAATTGTTTCGTCACGCCCACGGAGCGGGTTGAGTAGCGATGGCAATCGTGCGCCCATCCCGATATTTTTATCACGCAGATAGAACGTATAGAATAGGTTGGCAGTTCCGCCAGCACCAGCGAAAACGATAGCAATAAAGAGTCTTTTGACAGTCATTCCTTCAGCGATATACCCGACGTTTATTATACCACTACCCAACTCTTTCCATGTATCAAGCGAACCTACGGCGATGACGACAAGGATAAGCCCAATCGTGACAATTGCGACGAGCAGTTCGACTGTTCTTTCGACAGATTGATAGACCATTTTTGGACCGAAGAGAATTAGCGCGACCGCTGCGAATGTAACAACTGTCCAGAAGGTATCCGAACCCCAACCGCCGGGACCAATCAGGAGTGCTTTAAGTGCAAGTCCTGATGCACGTGCCCAACCGGGGGCAAGCCAGCCTACAACAGTGAGTAAAATGAAAATGGGTCCAAAACCTCGCCAAATACGGCTATAGCCAGTGTATACCGTTTCGCCCGTTGCTATTGTCCATCTGCCGACCTCAAAGTTGATCCAGAGTTGGAGAAATACCCCGAGGACAGCTGCCCAGACCATGCTGCCGCCATGTTCCGCGGCGATTAGGGGCCAAATTATAATTTCACCTGCACCAATAGACAAACCGACTAAGATAGCACCAGGTCCTGCTATCTTCCAGAAAGGCATCTCTTTTTCAGGTAGATCAACAGTTTTAAAGTCATCAAGTGGTTCATAAATTTTAGACATTCTTCATCTCCTCACATAAACACGAGGCATATACCTTATATCAAATTAACTTGGTTTATCTCATTTTTCTTGGTATTAGGTGCGGTTTCTAAGCGCACCGAGCGTTGCTAGAAAATTACCGAATTATTTTTTATCTTCATGAAACCGTGCCTACCGAGTGGGATCAAGTTAATTGGTATTACATATTATTATCCGACTTTATCGCTTCACTTAACACTTCAATCGGATGCTTTGGCTGGATACCTGTCCCGTGTTGAAGCTGATGTCGGCAGGAAAATCCTGACGCAGTCAGCGTAAATTCTCCAGATTTTTCACGGATAGTTGGGAAAAGGCGGAGTTCGCCAATGTTCATAGAAAGTTCGTAGTGTGTTTTTTCGTACCCAAATGAACCTGCCATGCCACAACAACTTGAATCAATAGTTGTGACGTTGTGCGCCTGCGGTAACTCAAGCATTTGCAACACGGGTTGGATACCAACTAGTGCTCTCTGGTGACAGTGTCCGTGTAACAAAACTTCGCGTGGCTCGGTTTCAAAAGTGAGTGGGAGTTCACCGTTTTGGTGTGCCTGAAGGATAAATTCTTCCAGTGAGCAGGTAGTCTCAGCAACCTGTTTTGCCTTATTTGTGCTAATAAGGTCAACATAATCGTCAGTCAAGGTAGATGTGCAACTCGGTTCACACCCAACAATTGGGATTCCGGCTTCCGCATAAGTATAGAGTTGGTCAACATTATAGTTTGCGTTTTCAATGGCTCTGTCAAGCATTCCCTCAGAGATTAGCGGTCTACCACAACAACGTTTCTCCGGCAAAATTACCTCAAATCCGGCTGATTCCAAGACATGCACCGCAGCCTTACCGATACTCGGTTCACTATGATTCATAAAGGTATCGTGAAACAGCACGACTTTTTTATCAGACGTTTGTGTTGATCGGTGTTTTCGGAACCATTTCTCAAAAGTTTGATGAACAAAAGTAGGCATATCACGGCGGCGGTCAATACCAAGTATCTTCTCAGCCATCCACTTGGAAAGTGGGTTATTCGTTGCCCAATTGGAAACAGGAGCAAATGCTGAACCTAATACAGCGAATGACCCAATTTCACCGAAAAGCCGATTACGGAGTGGAAGTCCGTTTGCTTTGCGGTAGTGTGCAAGCATTTCATATTTAATTTTTGCCATGTCAACATTGGATGGGCATTCTGCTTTACATGCTTTGCAACCGAGGCATAAGTCTAGCACATCGTATAAACGTTCACTCGTGAAATCTGTGTGTGGTAAAGCACCAGAGATAACAGACCGTAGCGCATTGGCACGTCCGCGCGTAGAATGTTCCTCTTCTCGCGTTGCAATGAAGGATGGACACATCGTACCAGTAAGTGTTTTGCGACACGCGCCGACTCCGTTGCACATCTCAATTGCCCCACCGAATCCATCTTGTGCAGAAAAATCGAAATAGGTATCAATTTTAATGGTGTTATATTTTGCGCCGAATCGGAGGTTTTCTGTCATCGGAGGCGGGTCAATGATTTTACCGGGATTCATAATACCGTCTGGGTCGAAAGTTTCTTTTACTTCTCGGAGTGCCTGATATATCTGTGGACCAAACATGCTCTCAATCCATTCACTTCGTACAAGTCCATCGCCGTGTTCTCCACTCATTGCACCGCCAAGTTCCATGAGTAGGTCGCGCACCTCGCTTGCGATATTATGCATCTTTTGAATATCTGACTCTGATTTCAGATTAATAATCGGACGGTTGTGGAGTAATCCGACACTTGCGTGTGCATAGTAAGAGGCAGTCGTCCCGTGTTTCTTGACAATTTCGTCGAATCGGCGGACATATTCAGGTAGGTTTTCAATTGCGACAGCAGCATCTTCCACAAATCCAATCGGTTTTGCGTCGCCTTTCATTCCCATCAGTAAACCGAGACCTGCTTTACGGGTTTCCCAGACGCGCGCCTTTTCTTCAGCAGTAAAACATCGCACAAACGCAAAACCGAATCCAGCACTCCGCAAAGTTTTTTCAAGATGCTCTATTTGTTCCTGCATCTCCGTTTCTGTTTCACCGTAAAATTCAACAGCGAGGAGTGCTTCGGGGCTGCCTTGAATGAAACTGGTTAGTCGTGAAAACTCCAAAGATTCTTGTGCCATGTCAATTATCGTTTTGTCAATCAGTTCAACTGCAGTTGGATTGCACGCTAAGATCGGTTGCATCGCCTCCATAGCAGCGATGAGCGACTTGAAATGAACAACACACAGACACGTCATTTTTGGCACTGGGACCAAATTGATCTTCGCCTCAGTGATTGTTGCCAATGTGCCTTCGGAACCGACCACAATTTTTGCCAAACTGAAAGGACGGTGGGCATCGCATCCATCACGACGGTAGGGGGTTACCTCTTTTGAACCAGCATCTGAAACATATTCGTCAAGGTTGTAACCTGCGACTCTACGCAAAATTCGTGGATAGCGTTTACGGATTTCATCTGTATTCTCAGCACAGATTCTGCAAAGTTCTTGATAGATTTGTGCTTCTAAAGAATCGCCTTCCTTTTTGGATGCGACTTCGGTAAATGATAGGGGGGCAGCTGTAATCTCATCACCGTTCGCGAGAACAAGGTCTAACGACATCACATGGTCAATCGTTTTACCGTAGATAAGGGAGTGTGAACCTGCGGAGTTATTACCGATGGTGCCGCCGACGTTCGCGCGGCTACTTGTTGCTACATCGGGAGCATACATGAGTCCATGTGGTTTGAGTTGGTGATTTAGTTCATCAAGAACGATACCGGGTTGGACGCGTGCCCAATGTTCATCAACGTTAACCTCAATAAGTTCGTTCATGAACTTGGACATGTCCAAGACGATTGCTTCACCGACGCTCTGTCCAGCGAGACTGGTTCCACCGCCGCGCGGGAGAATCGGGATTTTGCGTTCAGCAGCGATCTGTATCGTTTTGATTACGTCTTGTTTGTGTTTGGGAACAACAACACCAATCGGTTCAATTTGGTAGAGGCTTGCATCCGTACTATAAAGTGCTTTTGAATATGCGTCAAAGCGCACTTCCCCATCAAGTTCTTTTTTGAGGCGTTGTTCAAGTGCTGGGTCAGAATTTTGCATCCGTTTTCTCTTCCTATGAGAATGATTTTAACAATTGTAGAAGGTTAGACGATAAGTATGCCAAAAAAGGCATAGAAAATCAAGTTTTTTGTCAGAAATATGGAATTCCTACAATTAATTTGACTTTCTGCTCGTTAAAAAGTATAATTATTAGACGCTTAAATGCCCCTGTGGTGGAATTGGTATACACGGCAGGTTGAGGGCCTGTGCCTTAATTGGCATGCTGGTTCGAGTCCAGTCGGGGGCATCCCTACCCAGTAATTATATCATCAGAATACATGCAACGGTGTAATACCAAATTAACTTGATTCGACGTCTTCGGATGAAGTCAGCATTGCGAGGCACGGGGACCTCGCGTTACAAATCGGGTTAATTGGGTGTAATACCATATTAACTTGATTGGATGTCTTCTGGTAAAGTCAGCATTGTGAGGAGAACCCAGAGACCTCGCGCTACAAATTAGGTCAAGAGTTGCTGATAAACTTCATAGGTGCGTTGTGCAATTGTCTCCCACGTGAAATGTTGTACCCTCTCTAAACCACGTTTTTGAAGAGATTCTCGAAGTGTAGGATCGTTAGCAATTTTGCGTATCCGTTCAGCCAAAGCCGCGGTGTCTCCTTCTGGAAAGACTAATCCAGCATCTCCAATAACTTGTGAGATTTCTCCTGAATCTGACCCGATAACTGGAACTTCGCATGCCATTCCTTCAATAAGTACTCTACCGAAAAATTCTACCCAGTCTGCAGTCGTGCGGGACGGTAAAACCAATGTATCCATACAGTTGAGGTAATCGGGAACTTCTTCGGGGGGAACAGCGTCTATCCAGACAATTTTCTCAGAGATTTGATGTTTTGCGGCGATCTCTTGGAATTTTGACTTATCCTCGCCGCGTCCAACTATTAAAAGTTTGAACGGGAAGTCAAACGTTGCTGCCGCTTCAATGAGCGTGTCAACGCCTTTCATCTGAATTAACCTACCAACATAACCGATGACAAAACAGTCGGCAAGTCCAAGAGATGTTTTCAGTTGGCTCATATCCTGTTTCTGAAACAGCGAAATATCAACGCCATTTGGAAACGGAATCTGTGCACCACCATACCCTCTCTGCTTCAGTATTTTGCCCGCGTTTTCGCTGAGTGGAAAAGCGATGTCGGTTTCACGGAAAACGCGTTTTTCAATCCAAACAGGTAAGGGACCAAAATGTTGCTTGGATGGAATGCTAAGCGAGGTGCGAAAAATGAACCGACTGTTTGGGCAAAACTTTAGTTTCAGCCGGACTGTCTGCAAAGCATTCAGACTCCACGCTTCCTCTTCAAGATGAATAATATCAGGTTGGAAGTCTTTGAAGTGTTGTGCTATGCCGCGCCGATAGTAAAAACGACTACCATAACCAGAAAACCGTATTGGGCAAGGGATCTCTTCACAGTGAATGTCAGGCTCTGGTGCAAAGTTTATTTCCTGAAAACTTTCGTACCAACGGTCAGGTGTCAGAACACGCATCCTAACATCTGGTTTCGCTGCGATGAGATCGAACTTCCTCCGATACGGTTTCATTATATAGGAATGAGAAAGGACTAAGACATGCACAAGTTTTGTCTTCAGTATGTACCGATAGTATTAACCTATATATTTCCGTGCAATGCTGGGCATTTCACTTCCATACACGGTTTGCAAGGTGTCCGAGGACACCCAGGGGCTATCTCCCAAAGCATTTCTGAAAATCAGAAATGCGCTAAAATGTTCGCGAATATCTTGTTTTATCGTGATTTTTGATAAAATAGACGTGGGTATTGCCTAAAAATATCGCAAACAATGTCTAAATATCATAACACATATCAACGAATTTATCAAGAAAAATATAGATTTTTAGATACTGTTACTCAACCTCTTAATTATTAGCCGTAAATGTTACCTCTGCTTCAGTATTGCTTTCTGTTTCATCAGCATTTTCTGATGTGCCATCTGGTTCTTTGAGTTCTGCCATTAATCCCTCAAGTTGACGTCGAATTCCTGTGCGCTCTTCTTCAGTAACTAAGCGTGTGAGTTCCGCTGCTTCTCGCATCTCACTATTGAGTTGTTCTAACTCTTGAATTCTTGCATCACGTTGCATAACATTGCTATTGAACCGCTCAATTTCAGTTTCAAGTTGGAGTTTTTCATCTCTTAATTTCTTTACGGTAGAGATAGCAAGGTCTACATGTTCTTCCAAAAGAGATACCACGTTTTTTCCTGTTGTTTCAGACATTGAATCCTCCTAAATATACTTTTGAGTTATTTCCATTATTTACAACGCATCTCAAAATACGATTTGTTGGGTTTCACTCTGTTCACCCTAACCTACAGATGCAATATGCAAATTTATATTATTTTTGCTTGTCGCGCAATGCCAAATGTTCTTCATCTGCCCAGTTGGGTTCGCTTTGTGCGTAATGAAATAGATATTGTTGTGCATATCCGACGAATTCGCCGAAATAGTTTTTAGCAAATTCGTGAATTTCGCGTGGTTTTGCGCGTTTGCACAGATATATGCGTTCAAAAATCCGCTTTATCCAAACATCAACAGGCAGTGCTGCAAGGTGCCCAAGAGAAAAAAGACAGATGCAATCGGCGACCTTTTCACCAATCCCTTCTAATTTCATCAATTCATGTTTTGCTTGAACGTAATCAACCTGTTTTAGCGTGTCAAGTGCTAACTCCCCATTGACAACGTTGTTTGCAGCATTCCAGATATAACTCGCGCGGTAGCCGGTGCCACAAGAAAAAATTTCGTCAATACCAGCATTAGCGAGTGTCTTAGGTGTTGGAAAAGTGTAATCCACGTACCCCTCAAACTCCAACTTTTGCCCGAAACGTTCAGAGAGTGAACGTATAATGCTACGGATACGCGCCATGTTGTTGTTTTGCGATATAATAAATGATGCTATAGTCTCCCATAACTCTTGGTTCAGCAGACGCATCCCCCAGAATCTCTCAATTGCGCGATCAATGTAAGCATCAACATTGATGGCATCTAAAATTTTTGCTAATTCCCGGTTTAGGTCGAGATAATGATATAGTTGTGAAGTGAAAGTTTGTTCATCTTCGTTGCAAGAACTCTCTATGATTAAGGAATCGTTACTTTGCCGGATCTTGAGAATCTGTCCATCAACAACACCATAATACGCATCATCTACCCTATTCCATCGAAATGATTGCCCAGATTCTAAAGTATATTTCAGGTTAAAATCTGTGACGTTATGTATTTCCATTGGCACTCTAACACAAATTATATGTTAAAACAAAATGAAATGCAAGTGTTAAACTAAAAATTAATTGAAAAATGTGCTGCTATAGGGTATCATTAACATATCATTAACAAAAGTACAATTCAAATTTGAGGAGAAAAGGTTACGCATGATTATCTTTCTACGTGAAAAATTTATAGCCCAAATCTTTATGTGGATTATCGCTGTTGTCTTCATCATAGGTACAATTCTGCTTTACGGTGGTCCTGGTGATCAACAGAAAGCAGGTACTGAGGAAGAGGTAGTTCTCAAGATTGGTGCTTTAGAAGTTACAAGAGGTCGTTTTGAAGATAGTATTGCACGTGAAATTCGTTCCCCACAGAACCAAAGGTTTGGCGAGGAACCTGACCGGAAAACAGTTGAAAAAGATATCATTGATAGATTGATTGTAGAGGCTATTCAAAGTAGTGCGAATATTAGCGACGCAGAAATCGAATATTATATCCGAAGCAATGAAAACCTCCTCCAACAGTATAATCAATCAGGATACGAGCGCGCAAATTACATGAAAGATCAAGTGCGTTTCATTCTCAGCACAACAACACTACGAGATGGTATCGAAACCCTTGAATTGGTTACTGACACCGAAGCAGAACAAGCTTACCGACTTCAGGCAGACAAGGTGAAAGTTAAATTTATTGAATTTCGGCACGACGACTATGTAACCAATGTTAATATAGATGATGCGGAAGCAGAGAAGTACTTTCAGACAAACCGGGAAGACTATAAAATCGAGGAACAAGTAAATGCCAGGTTCATCCAAATTAACCCTGCTGACTTCGTTTCAAAGTCGGATATAGAAACGTATTACACTGAAAACCAAAACGAATTTTTAGATCCGAAGATTGAGGCAGTCAAAGCGCGACACATCTTGAAAAAGTTTCCAGACAAAGACAATGTCACCGATGAACAAAGGTTGGAAACGAAAGCGGCTGCAGAAGAACTGCTCAAAACTGTTAAAGCAGAATTGGCTGCGGGAAAATCTTTTGCGGACTTGGCAAAAACACATTCAGAGGGACCTTCTGGAGCGAATGGTGGTGCGCTACAGGGGCAAAACCCTAATCTTCCCCCTGGAGACTATTTCGCCCGTGGAGACATGGTAAAGCCTTTTGAAGAAGTTTGTTTTGATGTATTAAAACCTGGGGAAGTGAGTGATCTGATTGAAACCGTTTTCGGATATCACATTATCCAATTGGAAGAGAAAAAGGTCCCAACTCTTAAATCCTTTCCTGAAGTAGAGAGCGAAATTCGGGATAAACTGATTCAAAGCAGCGGTGTGGAGAATGCAGAGAACGTTGCGAATGAACTGCTCTTTGAAATTGAGGTTGCGGATTTTGAGACTGCAGTTGGACTTGATAAATATAAGGAACTATCACTTACTGCAGGAGAAACAGATTTCTTCAGTAAAGATGCCAGAAATATTCCAAGTATAGGTTCTAGATTTGACTACGTAGGATTGATAGAGGAACTTTTTGACATGGAAGTAGGCGTGACAAAAACGATAGCAACAAAAAAATACAGAGGGGGGATTACAGCCTATTTTGTTGCTACTGTTCTTGGGAAAAAACCGGCAGCGATTCCTGAATTTGAAGATGTGAAAGAAGTGGTCATTGAAGGTTTGAGTTACGCTCAAAATTCGCGCTACGTTGAAGGTTTACGCCAAAAGAAATCTAAAGAACGCGCATTAGCGGATACCCAAAATCTGTTTAATCAATACACAGACAAGGAGTCGTTGGATTCCTTAGCCAAAAAATATAAAGTACCTGAAGGTATTACGGCAGACCAAAAATCTGTCCAAGAAAGCAACCTATTTAATCTTGCTGTTGGGAGTACTTTCGTTTCTGGTATGGGTAACTCAAAGGATGCGATGTTGGCGGCTTTTAATATGTCTGTAGGTGAAGTGCGTGGACCATTTTCTGGCGATTCAGCAGTTTATATTATTGAATTGATTGAACGAATAGAGCCAGATTTAGAATTGTATCAGACTGATCCAACCCAAAAGAAGCAGCGTTATCAAACGATCCTTCAGCAGAAGAAAAAGGAGGTGTACTCTAATTGGTTTGCTGCACGTAAAAAGTCAATTGATCCTTGGATCCACGAGGACTATCGCTAATTCAGAATGTCATAGAAGAAGTTTCTACGTTTTGGAACATACCCCAATTCAGAGATTGTCCGTTCAATCTCCTCTATCGGCATGCAATAGACTGTCCCCGCTTTGCTGACAACGTTTTCTTCTATCATCGTTCCACCCATATCATTGGCACCGAACTTGAGAGAAAGTTGACCAATTTTGGGGCCTTGCGTAACCCACGAAGATTGGAAGTTGTCAATATTATCCAGAAATAAGCGTGAGATAGCTAAGGTCTTTAGATATTCAAAACTGCCAGCCGGTGGGATGTGCGCGAGTTCGGTGTTGCTTGGTTGAAATGACCAGCAAATAAATGCTGTGAACCCGCCGGTTTCATCTTGAAGGTCGCGTAACCGCATGAGGTGCTCCACGCGTTCAGCGTAACTTTCGACATGTCCATACATCATGGTAGCACTGGATTTGAGCCCTACAGTATGTCCTTGCCGCATAACTTCAAGCCATTCGTCCGCAGTACATTTTTTAGGACTAATTTTGTTCCGTGCGTGATCAGTTAAGATTTCAGCCCCACCACCCGGTATAGAGTCTAGTCCCGCGTCTTGAAGCCGAATGAGTAATTCTCGCAAAGGCATCTTGTTAATTTTTGCGAACCAATCTAACTCTGGTGGCGAAAATCCGTGAACATGAATTTTGTAGTTGGCTTTTATCCAACGGAGTAAATCTTCATACCACTCCAATTTGAGTTTGGGGTGAAGTCCGCCTTGCATAAGGATAAGTTCACCGCCTAAATCAAGTGTTTCTTGGATTTTTTGTCCAAGTTCATCACGTTCCATTACATAAGCATCGGGGGCTTTTCGGTGGCGGTAGAAGGCACAAAACTCGCAATCAACATAACACCAGTTGGTATAGTTAATGTTTCTATCTACAATGTAAGTTATGTAGCCATCTGGATGTTTTCGGTGTCGGATAGCATCTGCAGCGTGTCCGAGTGCAAGTAGATCATGGCTTTTAAAGAGTGTTAGTGCATCATCAAAGTCTAAACGTTCCCCTGCAAGTGCTTTTTCCAAAATGTTTTTAACGTTAGTATCCATTCGTTTTTAATACCTTCCACATGCGGTGTTATGTTAAGTAGGTTAATTTTACCATTTTAACCAAGGCTATGTCAAAATTTAATTTGACTTCATGCCAGAATTTCAGTATAATTATAGAACGAGTCTTAAAAAAAGGAGAAAAACTATGCCAATTGTCTACCTTGAAGAGTTGATTAAACATGTGCCAAATAAATATTTAGCAGTTAATGTAATCGCAAAACGGGCTCGTTCGTTAAATGACGAACTTTTAGGAGCAGGTTTATCCCAAAAGCAGAAACCTGTGACTGTTGCAACTGAAGAATTGGCTTCGGGCGAATTGTCATACCAACAACTTGATCCGAAAGTTTCTGAATCTGAAGAAAAATCTATGTTTACGTCTGAATCTGAAGGTTATGATGCCGTAGATAAAGATGAACATATTGCTGAACTCTTCGGCAAAAATCCTACTGAAGATAGTGAGACTGAAGCTGACGACGAGGCAGATGCTGTTGCGGAGTAAAGAAGGCGGAAGATAAGATTTTTTTGACAAACGCTATTTAAGAGGTGAAGATTCTAAATATCTCAGTAAACGTCTGAGGTTGAGTAACAGTATCTAAAAATCTATATTTTTCTTGATAAATTCGTTGATATGTGTTATGATATTTAGACATTGTTTGCGATATTTTTAGGCAATACCCACGTCTATTTTATCAAAAATCACGATAAAACAAGAGGCTTCGCGAACATTTTAGCGCATTTCTGAATTTCAGAAATGCTTTGGGAGATAGCCCCTGGGTGTCCTCGGACACCTTGCAAACCGTGTATGGAAGTGAAATGCCCAGCATTGCACGGAAATATATAGGTTAATACTATCGGTTCATAACATTTCGCCTATAAGTGAAGAGGGGAACAGTTGAGTGCTGGCGTGGCTCAATGGTAGAGCAAGTGATTTGTAATCACTAGGTTGGAGGTTCGATTCCTCTCGTCAGCTTTTATGTGGGGGTGTGCTTGAGCGGTCAAAAAGGGCAGACTGTAAATCTGTTGGCTACGCCTACGGCGGTTCGAATCCGTCCGCCCCCATTCGGTTTTATGCGGGAGTAGCTCAGCTGGTAGAGCATTGGCCTTCCAAGCCATGCGTCGCGGGTTCGAATCCCGTCTCCCGCTTGTGACTCACGATTATTTGCCGGCGTAGCTCAGTCGGTAGAGCGCGTCCTTGGTAAGGACGAGGTCACCGGTTCGATCCCGGTCGTCGGCTCCACGTATCAATACAAAGGCAGGAAAACTATGCCCAGAGACATTGTGACCTTAGCATGTGATGCATGCAAACAACGGAATTATGTAACAACACGTAATCGGCGGACACAGCAGGATCGATATGAGCGCAAGAAATATTGTCGTTTCTGCCGGAAGCATACACTCCATAAGGAGATACGCTAACTTTATTTCACAGGCCAGTAGCTCCAACTGGTAGAGCGCCGGTCTCCAAAACCGGATGCTGGGGGTTCGAATCCCTCCTGGCCTGCCTTGTATTATCATGATAGCACATATTAAAAATTATATTCAAAATATACTATTAGAATGGCAAAAGGTATCTAAACCCGACGCGGAACAGGTCCGTGGCAGTACAGTTGTAGTATTAATAGCCAGTGCAATGTTAGGTGTTTTCATCTGGTTAGTTGATGGTAGTTCTGCAAAACCTACTTGGCAGTGGCCCGCTAATTTGATCCTTATTATAATCCCCATCGCCGTGTTTGGTCTTGGTAAAAATTTAGAAAATCGAAGGTTACTTGCAACTGTTATCTCTTGTGTCCCTCTAATCGTTGTTCTTTTCAGTACTTACGTTCTGAAGAATGATTTTCTTAGCGGGTTTGGGATGTCCTTTTTACGAGATCTTTTTCTCCATTAATTTATAGTAAGACCTACAGGACATTGACTGATTGGTCCCGGACGCAATGCTTCAGCTCCCGGAAAGTAGGTATCATAAAGCGTTGCCATGATTTTCTGACAGACACGCGCAACTGCTTCAAGCGTGCGGGTTTCCGTATTTTTCAGTTGCAAAACATACTGTTCTAATGTATCCTGTAAATTCATCCTTGTGTTTCCTTTTTATAGGGAGTTTACTATAAAGGATAGCATAAGGGTGGAATTATGAAAACAGAAAAACACTAAATGTGTGAAACATAATATTACATAAATAGAACCAACTAACACAAGTCGTATTTTAGACTTTTGGTTTAGACGCCGGGGTACCCTCAATCTTTTAAGGCTGCGCGGCGTCTAAACCTCTGATGTGTGGTATCCATAAGTTAAATCCACAGGAGGTCAATGATGAACCTTCGAGACACGATAGGATATCCTGAGGTAATCCTCGCTGTTTTTGTCATCGTTACGCTGTTAGGAATGTGGATGCTGTTCGGATACGGCTTATCAGACGCAACGTCAGCAGAGAAACAACCTGCTTGTCAACACCGGACAAAACCAAGTTGTCCAGCCCCCTTGAAGAAAGGAGAGCTGGGGGAATGTCCAAAACCGATAAACCCTTGCCCGCTTTTGGCGGAATAGCAAGAAGGAGAGAAATCTCATGAACAAAAAACTTTACTGGGGACTCGGTGTCCTCTTTATACTTATCATCGGGGGCTTTGTGTTCCTCCTTGTTCAGCAAAAAGCTGAACTCAATCAGTGGGAAGCAGACGCAGCCAAAGATAAAAAGTTAGCTACTGCTGAAACACCACCGATTGTGGAGAATAAACCACCGATTGTGAAGAATAAACCACCGCCCCCTGAACCCGGATACGAATGGGTGCAGCATGGCGATCATTGGCATAAAACCAAGAAAGCCTTACAAGCAAGCACACCCAACAGAGGGCAACCTAAGAACACTCAGCAGGGGGCAAAGCAAAAACACGTTTCTTATTTTGATCGGCTCTATAAAAAATATGACGTGCCCCCACCGCCACCCGGCTACAAGTACCGCATGTCTGACCCCGGTGTTCTCGTGTTAGATGATAACGGGGACCCCATCATGTATAAAGAAGGTGAAGCGGTTTTTTATATAAGTAAAGTCCCCGGCTTCGCCCCAACGCGCGAACAGTATAAGTACTATCAAGAGTTGATAAGGAAACGAGATCATGAGCGCAGCACTGGCAACGATGCCGCCGCTGATCAATTCAACGAAGAAATCCGCCAACTCAAAGCAGAAGCACAAGGGTTAATCCCCTCTGTTAGTTCTTCACTGGCTACAGAAACACATCTCTATGAAGCGGCTGAGGCGGAACAAGAGCGAAGATCCACTGAAGTTATAAAACAAGCTTACATAGATATGGGGCTCGGCCACATGGTAGGCTATTAGAATAAGGAGATTTAGACATGAAAAGGAAAACGTTATTAGGAATCAGTTTGTTGTTGTTGACAGGGGTTGTGTTTTGCCTGATATGGCACGATAGCAGCTTTGCAGATGATCCGCCGCCAGTATCCCGCACAACTATTATATTTACAGATGACGATGGTATACGGGTATCCACGAACACCGACACGGTGACAAAGTATAAGTATTGCTCTATGTCGGATCATCCTGGTAATTCATCGTGCGGAACAAACACACCTAGCGACCATCCGATTACGACAAGCTGGGATCCCTCGGATAGAAAGGTGACAATCACCATAGCAGATGATGTTGTTGGATTTGGTCAATCCAAAGCCTCCATCACCGCAGGTAGTGCTCTCGTAAATGGTGAAACAATAGAGATCCAAAATCTTGGTGGCACTGTCTATAATCTTGGCAACTGGGATGATCCGAATGACATCTTACGTGTCGAATATACTGCGAACTATAAGGCGTATTTCTATTCTCCCGAGGACGCGGAACCGAACAGTTACACTTGGAACATTTCCAGTAAAATAGAAATCTGGGGCGTGGATTGGGAAGGCAGCGGAACAGTCACCATTGGAAACAGTGTTGGTGCCTCATTTGGGTTATCCCCCAGTGGCACTTATACCGTCTCTACAAGTAGTTCGCAGACCGTTTCCAGCGACATTTCTGGCAATGCGAGTGATCGTTATAGAGACCCATCGGGTACGTGGGTTGTTGCCCACGATTCCGTATGTAGACATGTTCAGTGTCGGGAATCCCTCACGGATGTGCATGCGCACCATTGGTGGTGTCCCTCAGATAACGGATGTGGCTATCATATACGCTGTAAAGATTATATCCCTAATAAGCATAAACTGCATGCGACCTGCTGGTATGAAGATTATGGGTGTTCAGAAACAAACGTCAGAAAGTGTAGGCATGAGTGTCAATATTATCCGACTATCTGTGCCCATACTTCTTGTAATAAGATAATAGTGGATGGTGGTGCGTATAAGCATCGTGAAACCTGTGGTGATGAAGACAACGCTACGACCGATGGGTGCGGCGACACCTATTGGACGTGTCAAATTTCTGATCATACAGAACTGCCCTGTTCCAAAGATTACTACGGTTGGCCGTCTTGTGGCGAGATTTTTCGAGAATGCTCAAATCCTAGATGGCCCAATGGGGGGTGCGACTACAGCACTGCACATATCTTTGATTTTTATTTTTAACTGAGCATCCTGACGCCTGCGCGTCTAAAGTAACCGCTTATTTACTGTCTAACACAAAGTAAGACCTAAGGCAATTCGGTGTGGTGTGGTTTGTAACCCTATGCCTTGTTTCGCGCATACGGAATTCACCTGCACAGGAATGTGAGGCACAGAGACCTCACACTACAATTGAGTTTGCTTTGCGAGGCACAGAGACCTCGCACTACAATCATTGGGAATTTATCATGACTGGCTACTGGTACATTGTTCAGGTTTACACTGGACACGAAAAGAAAATACAGTCTAATCTTGAGAGACGTCTCGCGTCTGATTTAGATAGTGATAAGGAACTCCGGGACGAAATCCTACAGATTAATGTTCCTATTTCCACTACCGTAAAGCATGAAGACGGAAAAGAGAAGATAAGGAGCGCGCCTACTTACCCAGGATATGTCCTTATCAACTCTTTGCATAAAATTGGTCCACATGTAGAAAATTCGATAGGACAGAAAAGTTGGGCTTTTGTTCAAGACACCCCAGGCGTCATGAATTTTCTGGGGAACACAAATCCAATTCCACTAAGTACGGAAGATGTAGAGCGGATGTTGGAAAGTTCAACTGTACAGGAACAAGCCCCGGTGCCAGAAGTGGCGTACTCTGTTGGAGATAAAGTTCGCGTGATTGAGGGACCGTTTAGCACCTTCACCGCAGAAATTCTTGGGATTGACATACAACGTCAGCGATTAAATCTTTCTATTACAATCTTTGGACGATCAACACCGCTTGAATTGGGATTCATGGGCGTTGAGAGGCTTTAATATTCTGGAAGATACGGAGAAGTAAACAAAATGGCAAAAAAAGTGGCAGGTGAAGTCAAACTTCAATTGGTGTCTGGACAGGCAACACCACAACCCCCCGTAGGTCCGAGTCTTGCACCTTATATGATTAACCTGCAGGAATTTATCAAATCCTTCAATGCACAAACGCAGCAGCAAAGCGGCATGATTGTTACCACTGTTATTACTTGTTATAGTGATCGGTCATTTTCCTTTGTAGTCAAATCACCACCGGCTGCGGTTTTGCTCAAGTCGGCGGCGAAAATAGTTAAAGGGTCTGGAGAACCAAATCGCAATAAGGTTGCCACTATAACTATGAATCAGATTCGCGAGATCGCTGAAACGAAGTTACCTGATCTCAATACAACAGATATAGAAGCCGCTATGCGAATGGTTGAAGGTACCGCACGAAGTATGGGTTTAACAATTAACTGATATGCAGGTCTGGCATAGTGGCGTGAGAGACGTAGACACGGATCTCCATACCAGAAAAGTGTATTTGAGATTACTTGGAGAACAATATGGCGAAAATTGGAAAACGTTATCGCGATATTCAACAGCATGTTGACAGGCTAAATTTATACACAGTTGATGAAGCTGTCTCGCTATTGAAAACAACGAGCACAGCAAAGTTTGATGAAACGATTGATTTGGCTTCTCGACTCGGTGTAGATGCCCGTATTGCTGAACAGAATATTCGTGGAACAGTCTCGCTTCCACATGGCACAGGAAAATCTGTCCGTGTTGTTGTGTTTGCAGAGGGTGACAAAGCACGTGAAGCAGAGGAAGCTGGAGCGGACTTTGTTGGTACCGATGAGTTAGTCAATAAAATTGTTGATGGTTGGTTTGATTTTGACGCGACAATCGCTACACCCGATCTAATGCGAAGTATCATGCCGAAGTTAGGAAGGGTCCTTGGTCCGCGTGGGTTAATGCCTAACCCCAAAGCTGGCACCGTCACAATGGATGTCGCGGAAACACTTCAGAATATCAAAGCGGGACAGATTGAATACCGAGTTGAGCGTGCATCCGGTATTGTTCACGTGCCAATAGGAAAAGTTTCGTTTGATGAGCCACAGATTAAGGATAACCTTAACACTGTCATGGACGCACTCGTCAAGGCACGTCCTGCAGCTACAAAAGGTCGATATATTAGAAGTGTTGCGATTTCCTCCACGATGGGTGTTGGCATCCGAATTGACCCCCAACAATTTGTATGAGTAGCGAAATAATAATTATATGGAGATGCACGTTAACTACAAGACGTTGCATATTTTAAGGAACAGACGACAAATTCCGTTAAACAGAATAGGGTTGTAGAAAGTAGGAGCCATCGGCTTAATTACCTACCGAGACTCGGATAAAGTTGGAAACACTTTGTTCTATTTAGGACGAAGTAAGTTTTGACTGCCGTAGTTAGGTTGAGCCTCCAGGTTTCTGGGGGTTTTTCTGTTTCTGGACGGAGTGGTCAAGATGTGAAAGGAGTTAACCTATGCCGAATGAAGCAAATGTTCAGCAGGTTGGACAAATTCGTGAGTTTTTTGAAAACTCGGACGTTATTCTTTTGACAGACTTTCAAGGACTGTCCGTGGCAGAGGTGAATGATTTACGTCAGCAGTTACGCGCCGCGAACATTCAATATAAAGTCTGTAAGAATACATTAATTAACGTTGTTGCGCAAGAAAAAGAAATCGAAGGTCTTGCGCCATATTTAAAAGGTAACACCGCCCTTGCAGCGAGCGATGACCCCGTAATATCTAGTAAAATTCTACTTGAGTTTAGCGAGAAACATGAGAGTTTACAAATTAAAGGTGGCATCCTTGGAAAACAGGTTATAGACGCGGATGCAGTTAGAACTCTCAAGGATATGCCTTCAAGAGAGGTATTGATTGGTCAGGCTATCGGAGGCATCAGTGCTCCGCTGTATGGACTTGTTGGAGTCCTGAATAACGGGTCACCAATGACGCGGTTTGTTAATGTGCTTAGTAATACAATAGGTCAGGTGACATCTGTGCTAACACAGATCACCGAACAGAAGAAAGCAGCCGAAGAGGCATAACCATATTAAGATTAAGAAAGGATTTTAACAATGGCAGATATAGAAAAATTGATAGATGAAATTAGCGAGATGACTGTTCTGGAACTCTCCGAGTTGGTAAAAGCATTGGAAGAAAAATTTGGTGTGAGTGCTTCTGCTATGCCAGCGATGGCAATGCCGGGGGTAATGCCAGTGGCAGGTGGTGCTGAAGAAGCTGAAGAGGCTGAAGCGGTAGAGCAAACCGAATTTGATGTGCAACTCAAAGAAATCGGTGGACAGAAAATTCCTCTTATTAAAGAAGTTCGCGCCATTACTGGGCTCGGTTTGAAGGAAGCAAAAGAAAAGGTTGAATCTGCACCTGTTGCTGTCCAAGAAGGTGTCAGCAAAGAAGAAGCTGAGAAAACCAAAGAGAAACTTGAAGCTGTCGGCGCAGTCGTCGAAATTGTATAATCTGAGTCATCGTCTTCGGACAGTGAAGGCATATTAAAAAGTGGATTTACGCTAACCCCATTATGGCCACAAACTGTAATGGGGTTTCTCCTACAAACAGATGTTTAGTATCGCAGAGTTCAGTATTGCAGAGATTTTTTATCTTGTTTTTAGCCAACTCGCGGTAGGTGGGGTGGCTGTTATGCTTCTCATACCGAAAGGTGTGGTCGGCGCAAACTTTTATCGTTTGATGGGAGGTATGTACCTACTCGTGAGTGGATTAGCACGTTGTGCTAATCTTTACCTTAATGAGCAACCCGTAACATTTACTAATTTTTTCGGGTTTTGGCAGAACGTTGAATCCGTTCTCGTACTAAGTTTCGTTCTTATTATCTTTGGTTATACGCTGAGTTGGTGGTTCAAATCGTCTATACTCACTGAGATACTATTCTATAGCGGAATTCTCAGCGGTAGTGTTTGGATATTTTTTAGTGCGCTGCACTATTTTGAAACCGTTCAATTTCCCGGTGGACAAGTTTTGTTGCCTATACAATTCCTTGTGTCAGCAGTCTTACTCGGGATAGTTCATACGGGGATGTGGTTTGGACATTGGTATCTTGTCACACCTGAATTGCCTGTGGCTTATCTGAGACGGTTTAACGCTGTTTTGTTAGGAACACTTGTTGTGTCAATTTCTCTGTTCTGTGTAAATATGTTTTTTAGGTTGCAAGCCGAAGATGTTGTGCCTTTTAACTTTCATTATAAACTCATCTTTTGGATGCGGTTAGGAATTGGGTTTGGCGGCACACTGCTTCTTTATTTTATTACATGGGATTGTTTGCGTCCCAAATCTGTTGCGGTTGATGAAGTTGGAGCAACGCGGGCAGCGACCGGTTTTCTTTTTATTGCGATAATTACGGTGTTTTTGGGCGAGTTTTGTAGTCGGTATCTGTTTTTATCAATGCGGTTTATTTTCTAAAAAGGGATAGGTCTAATCAATCCGATTTTGTTAGACTTTGACACTACGCGATCATTAGGGTTATTTAGTTTTAGGCTTTTTGCCCATTTTAGCCAAAAAGTCGCGATTCGGAGATCACTCGGACAGCGGAGAGTCTTGAGCAAAAGTTCAAAATTATTGGAAAACTAAATAGCCCTGACGCGATCATAAATTTTGTTGTAAATTTAACGCAAGTATGTTAAACTAACGGTATTGACATCTCCCACACCTTGAGGAGTGGGATTCTTAGGTCTTATATCAGTCCTTAATGTTTCTGAATGCCTTGTTCCTGCTTCTGCATCCACTGCTCCGTAGTTGAGTCTAACACGGACTCCACAGGCGTTTAGACTCTCCCAGTGTCCCCAGGCGAGTTATTAGTGAATGTGGTAGGGATGTTGTAGTAACAACATATATTAGTTTTTCTCTACCACATTCTAATGTTTTGAGTGATTTCGCACCAGCACCACACACTTTATCACGGATGGGGACAGGACTCAACACAGGTAAGTGTTGAGGTGATAACCCTGTCCAACGATGCTACATATAGTATATACTATTTCGGTGCAAATGTCAAGTGTTTTTTGACCCACAGCTAAAGCAGTGGGATTGTTAGTTAATTCCCTTCATAAAGTTAAGGAGGCACATAATGAAATCCCAAATTTTCTATGAACCTGAATCGATGAATCTTGAAGACCGACCCGTGCCTACACATGGTGATGCAGACCTGTTAGTTGCAGTCCGTTCAGTAGGCATCTGTGGTTCGGATGTAGCTTACTATTTCGGAAATAGTTCACTTGAAACAGACGACGGCAAAGGTCCGTTAATCCTCGGTCACGAATTTACTGGTGAAGTCATCGAGGTTGGTAGCGACGCAGCGAAAACAGGTGGATTTAAAGTCGGCGACAGAGTTGTCGTTAATCCTGTTCAATCAAACCCAAATTCTTTTTGGAGCAAAAAAGGGTTGTCCAACCTATGTCCAGAAAAACGTATCTTAGGCGTGGGTGTTGATGGAGGCTTTGCGGAATACGCAGTCTCTGACTACCGCTGGACGGTAAAGTTACCCGAAAACGTTACGTATGAGCAGGGGGCACTCACTGAACCTCTTGCATGCGGATTGTACGCTGTTAACAATCTCAACGCAGAAGAAGGACAAACTGCTGTTGTCTTTGGACCCGGTCCAATCGGTTTGATGATGGTACAAGTTCTTAAAAGCCGTGGCTTGAAAAACGTTCTGCTTGTTGGGACTCGCGACTATCGTTTAGACTGTGGTAAAGACCTTGGCGCGGACGTAGTTGTCAACGTCAAAGATACCGACTCACCGCACTATGTTGAAGACCTCGGTGCAGCAATTCAGGAACTCAATAATGGTGAATTGGCAGACCGCGCAATTACGGCAACGAGTTCGCTTGACGCAATTCACACTGCACTTGAAGTTACGGGTAGACACGCAACCGTCGTAATCTTTGGACTTCCCGGTGATAAAGATGTCATGCAAATTCCTATCCTTGACACTATTCTCATGGATAAAACCATCAGGTTCTCATGGTTAGCTCCCGATACATGGGAAGAGGCGGTTCAACTCATTTCGAGTGGCGATGTTAACATGGACAAAATCATCAGCCACGAATTCCCACTTGAATCACTTGTTGAAGGAATTACAAAGGTCCGCAATCGAGAAGATAGCTGCACTAAAGGGTTGATAAAAGTATCTTCTTAAGTCGGTATAGAACATGGGCATACCATTTTTTATCGTTTTTGCCTTATCAATCGTTTTTTTATCGATCGGAATGACTGGGTGGGGTGACCTTGTATCGGTTGAGTGGCCTGAGCAGAACCCATCTGCTGTGACCGTTGACGAAGTAGTTGTCACCCCTTACCTCGGTTTAAAACTAAATTATCGTGCGATTGCACAGTGCTTAACTGGTTTTCTACTGTTTTTGGTGAGTCTCTATGTTATGGGGTTTTTACTCTATCTTGAAGAGCGGGAAAGTGGTAGGATTATGAAAAACGTTAAAAGTTTTGCTAAACTACGGCAGTTTCTGGAACGGCGACAGAAGAGAGGTTTGTCTCAATAAATCTCTCGCAACAACTTGAAATGATAAGGGACGCGATAGGTAAGCATACAGGATTGTTGCGGAAGAATCCACAGGCAAACTCGCAACAGTATGTGGCAGGTTAAAGTGTGTTAGAAAGGTTTAACCTAACTTAATGAAATTACAATTAAAAAATGACTTACTTCTTCGCGCATCAAGATGTCTGCCAGTAGAACGCGTGCCTGTGTGGATGATGCGGCAGGCTGGCAGGTCAGACCCTCTTTATCGGCAAATTCGAGAAAAGCTTAACCTCCCGTTGGAACGTCTCTTCCGAACGTGTCCTACCCCGATGTCACATACCGATGTAGAACATGCGGTCAAAATATCGCTTCTTCCCAAGCGCATCGGTGTAGATGCCATTATTGTATATAAAGATATTCTCACACCGCTTTCACCGATGGGTGTGCATTTCCGATTTTCACCCGGTCCCGTTTTAAGCCAGCCGATACGAACACAATCACAAGTAGAAGCACTTAAGCCACTGGATGAACCACCCGTACAATTAGAGTACACTGGACATGTTATTCGTTCTCTACGTGAAACGTTGAATGGAGAACTACCGCTGGTCGGTTTTGCTGGTGCGCCTTTAACACTTGCCTTTTTCCTTATTGCGGGGGAAAGCCCAATGAAAAAAGGTGCCGGAATATCGGATAAAGCAACACCAGTTTTTGAAATGATGGATGAAGCACCAGAACTTCTGCATAATCTATTAAATAAATTGACTGCGATGACAATTGAATATTTGAATTACCAAATTAGCAAAGGTGCTCAGATTGTTCAACTTTTTGAGTCGATCGCAGATGTGTTATCGCGGGAGATGTATGAAAATTTCGCGTTTCCGTATCATCAAAGGATTTTCGCTGAACTCAATTCAGACGCACCGGGAATTCTCTTCGCGAAAGAGTGTTCTTATGTAGATTTAATGCATCAAAGCGGTGCAGATGTGCTGAGCATCGGAAAATGTGTAGACCTCAGAAAAACCAAAACGGAAATAGGCGGTTCAGTCGCCTTTCAAGGAAATGTTGATAACGATGTTCTCCGCGACAGGACCTGTGCTGATATAACAGAAGCTGTGCGTACTTGTTTAGAACAGGGTGGCAAGATAGGACATATCCTAAATCTTAGTCATGGACTCCACAGAGACACACCTTTTGAGAACGTAAAACATTTCGTAAATATCGCAAAAAAACTTCAGGATAATTGATGCAAAATATACAAGAAAATCCTTTCGCACCATGTCAATATGGACAACTTGTTAAGGTAACAGATCAAGTTTATCTATTTCGTAATATCGTCAACTCCTCTATTATTATAGGGGACAACGGCGTTGCTGTAGTTGATACGCAGGTAAATCAGACGATGGGGAAACGACTCCTCAACGCGATTCGAACCATTACAGATAAACCGATTCTATATGCAATTAATACACACTATCATTGGGATCATACAAACGGGAACATTATTTTTCGCCAAGAAGGGGCGACCGTTATAGCACGAGAGATGACGAAAGACTTTATGGTGAATAGGGCACCGCGTCAGGAGGCGTTTTTGCGTTCTCGCGGTTTCAGCCTTGGTGATCCTCCGTTTCTTCCACAGCAGACGTTCACTCATGAAACCGAACTTGATTTAGGCAATCAACCCTTGCACCTCATTCACTTAGGGAAAGCTGAAACTGATGACGCGAGTGCCATCAGGATTCCAGCAGAAGGGTGTATCGTTTCGGGGGACACAGTTATGACAGGAAGTTTTCCTATTTTTGGGCAACCTGTCATGAATGAGGGGCTTATGGCAAACCACGATTGGATTAGGACGATCAAAGAACTTCGCACTTATGCCCCAGAACATGTGCTACCCGGACACGGACCTTTAGCCCACGATGCTGAAATAGATCTATTGCTCAAAATTGAGTCCTATTTCCTTACAGAAGTACGGAAGCGGGTTGAACAAGGCATGTCTTTGGCAGAATTGTTAACGGACATGGAAGGCAACTTGCCAAACTGGATTCGGGATATTGCGGAAGTTTGGGGAACACCCCGTTATGCGATTCTACGTGTATATCGCGGGTTGATTGACGACCCTGAGCCGGGTTGGCAACACTTCAAACCGTCTGTTATTCCAACAGCAGATACTAAGATTCTTAAACAACGCACACAAGAACTGAAGGACTTTGAAGCCTATCGTGAAACTGCAGAAGAAGTTGCAGAAGGCAACGACTTAGGATTAGCTATTGCCATTTTGAAATCCGCAACCGAAAAATTTTCCAACCTACCGGAGGCATGGACAGAATATGCAGACTTACTCACACAAGCATCGCGCACCGTGTCAAGTGTGCTTGAGAAGGGGGATTTTTTCTATGCGGCAAAAAATGCACTTAACACTGCCCTTGAAATAGACCCTGATTATGCGCCTGCACACCTTTTGCAAGGATCCAACTACATTTTCTCAGCTTTTCGGAATGGTGATGATCCGACACCCGGTATGGGATCAATCTATAAAGCTTTAGTTAGTGGAATTCAAGGCACGCAGCTGGCACAAGCATACTTTTTCATCGGACTTGCGCATCGCACAAATTCCAATGAAAAACTTGCACATGAAGCATTTGCACAGGCAATTGCTATTGACCCACGGTTTATGCCTGCACAAATGGCAAACATGGCATAGGAGGCGAAATGAAATACGACAGCGTTTTACTTGTAGCATTTGGCGGACCAACGCCTGGATGTTGTAAAAAATATGATACCGATAATTGTCCCGGCGAAGCATACTGTTTTGTTGAAGGAATTGCCGGTGAAGCTGAATCTCAAAAAGAACGTGTAAAAGACATCTCATCCCATTACGTAAAATTGGGCGGATTTTCGCCATTCAATGAATTGACTTATAAACAAGCTAAAGCATTAGAAAAGGCACTGCAACAACACAATTTGCCGTTACCTGTTTACGCAGGATTTAGGCATTGGACACCTTATGTAAAGGACGTCATTACTGAAATGGTAGAAAAGGGACACCGTAAAATTCTCGGTATAATCATGGCACCACACCAATCCAAAGTGAGTTGGGAATGGTACCAACTGGCAGTTAAAAAAGGAATTGATGCAGTCGAAGGTGAAAAACCGATAATTGATTATCTTGACCCTTGGTACACGCACAACGGATATGTCGGTGCCATCGCTGAAATTATCAAAACAGCGTGTGGCGATAAGTTAGAACGTGCTGAACTGGTGTTCACAGCACATGCAATTCCCCAAGTCTCAGCGGACACCTCACCTTACTCACAACAGTTTGAAAAGACCGGCGAAGCAGTTGCACAAGAGATTGGTAAAAAACGTTTCAGTTTCGCATATCAGAGCGAGGTTGAAAACAGTCCAATCCCATGGACACAACCCGATATCAATGATTGGCTTAAAGCAAAGAACGTAGAAGGTGTTGACACTGTTGTTGCGTCCCCTATCGGATTCCTCTGTGACCACGTTGAGGTGCTATATGACCTTGACATAGAGGCAACGGAAACAGCGGATACTTACGGGATTGATTTTATTCGGGCAGGCACTGTTGGTGACCATCCCAAATTTATTAATATGTTAGCGGATTTTGTTTGTGAAAAGTCTGAGAAATAGGATTACGTTTTGAAGGACTAATCTGTTGACATTCCTAAGGAATACTGTGATGGCACAAGAACAGAAACATGCAATCGTTATCGGTGGTGGAATCACAGGTTTAGCTGCTGCCTATCGTCTGAAACGTGAAGCTGAAAAAAGAGGTATTCCACTTGCGCTTACACTACTTGAAGCGAGCGATAGGGTTGGTGGCGTTATTCAAACTGAACACCGAGATGGATTTGTTATTGAGCACGGTCCTGATGCATTTATCTCAACAAAACCGTGGGCTAAAGCACTGTGTGAAGAACTCGGTATTGCGGATAAATTGATAGGCACAAATCCAAATGTAAGACGAAGCTTTGTAATTCGTAATGGCAAATTAGTCCCGGTCCCAGAAGGCTTTTACATGATGGCACCGGGATCGTTCGGACCTTTCTTGAAAAGCCCTATCTTCAGTTGGCGCGGTAAATTTCGGATAGTTTTGGATCTATTTATCTCACGCCAAAGCGATATTGATGATGAATCGGTTGCGGATTTCGTTAGACGTAGACTCGGTAACGAGGCGTTTAAACGTATGGCACAACCGATGATAGGTGGTATCTACACATCAGATGCAGAAAATCTAAGTCTGAAAGCAACATTTCCGCGATTTTTGGAAATGGAGCGAGAACACGGAAGCATCATCAGGGCACTTTTAGCACAAAAACGGAAGTCTACCCAAACCAGCCGTGGGACAAGCGGACCGCGCTATAGTCTGTTTTTATCTTTGGCAACCGGGATGCAGGTACTGGTAGACACGCTTGCTAATAATCTCTCTGGATGTATCCGTTTGCATTCTTGTGTTACTGCTATTCAGAAAAAAGAGAGTGAAATGAGTTGGCGCGTTTGCCTTAATAATGCTGAGATGTTAGAGGCGGATATGCTTTGCATCGCACTCCCTACACCACAAACAAGCAAGTTTTTGTCAACAGTTTCAACGCCTCTTGCCAAAAAGTTATCTGCTATTCCTTACACATCATCTGCAACGGTTAATTTGGCTTTCCGCCGTGAGGATGTCCTGCACCCGCTCAACGGGATGGGTTTTGTTGTCCCTATGGCAGAGCAACTTAACCTTATTGGATGTTCATTTAGCAGTGTTAAATTTGAAAATCGTGCTCCTGCAGATCATGTGTTGCTGCGTGCATTTGTAGGCGAAAACTCCAATAGCATTAAAGGTAACGCGAAAGAAAACACGAATCAGAAGGATATAATCTATACTGTACTTAAAGACGTAACGAAGTTGCTTGGAATCGAAGCAGAACCTATTTTTTCAATCGTTAGCCAACATTCACAAGCCATGGCACAGTATCTGGTCGGACATCAAAAACTTGTCCGTGAGATTGAAGAACTCGCAAAAGGCTTGTCCGGTCTTGCTTTAGCAGGTAATGCTTATCACGGTATCGGTATTCCAGATTGTATAAACAGCGGCGAACAAGCAGCATTAACCTTACTTGATACGATATAGAGCAGGTAGATCGGGCGGACAAAACCCCCAACAAGGGTTGCATCAACGCCGCTTGATACAACTTATATAGAGGGATAGAGATGCGTTTCTCTGTAAGGCTTAGGCGATGCATTTTGGGTTTATGTGTATCTCTGTTTGGAATATGCGTTTTAGCGTTATTCGTAACCTTTATATCTGGTGTAGAGAGCGAAGATGAGCAGCATAAGGAAATGTACCGCGCTTTTAAAGATGGAAAATGTAAGAGTTGCCATCCAGCAATTTGGCGCGAATGGGAAAAATCTATGCATGCGCAAGCATGGGCAGATGAAATTTATCAGGAAGCAGCAAAACAGATTGCTGACAGAGAAAAGAGTTGTGACCCGTGCCACGCGCCAGAACCGATCCTTGTGACCGGTATTGGGAAAATGCCAAAATTGCGTAACGTAGAACGTGACTCTGGCGTTTCATGTCTTGTATGCCACCTTGATGCGGATGGTGCAATGCACGGTCCTTTGGCAAGTGCCGAGACCAAATTTCATGCAAATGTAACCGATCCTATCTATACGGAACCGACACAGTTTTGTGCTACGTGTCATGGTCAACCGAGTGTGCCCGAACACGATCAAGTGTCCAGTTTCCTTGAGAGTAAGTTTGCTACAAAAAAGATGAGTTGTGCTACGTGCCACATGCCGGTTGTCAATCGGATACAAAGCACAGCAAGTTACGAAAGTATCAAGGGAAGGAAACATACGTGGCAAGGTAGTCGCAGTGTCGCGCAGCTTAAAAAGGCTGCGACACTTAAGATTGAATTTGCAGGCAAGAAGGCGTCTGTGATCCTTCATAATAAGGCGGGACATCTCTTACCGGGTGGCACGTATCGTGTTATCGTTCTTGATGTGACGCACCTTGCACCTGATGGGACACAGCATCAGAAAAAACAGGTTTTAATCTCTGAAAAGGAGGAAAACCGTCTTAACCCAGATGAGAAGCGAACGTTTGTTTTTGATGTTAACACCGGTGGTACACTCAAAGCGCGTTTGCGTTATCAACTTACGTCAAAGACACCAGAATCTGAATGGGTACCTATGGCGGAAGTAAGCGGTGTTGCACCGTGACGCTTGAGAAAACACTACCTTTTCTTCTTGTAGGAGGGGTTTTTAACCCGATATAGTTGCACCATTAGTCGCGCAATGAATTGCGCGATTACAAACGCCGCAAATCTGAAATTGTCAACATAACAAATTTAAACTTAAGTGAATTTTTTAGGTTGACAATTAATTCGGTTTTTGTTAGTATGTCAATTAAATTCTGAAAAATTGCTTTAGTTTCCATTGTATTATGGTATTATGCAGAAATAATGCGAATTTTATTTGACATGTTTTCAAAATTATGGTATTATATTAGATACCGATTGCAATTTAATTGATGATGTATAGGTTAGGTGGGGAAATTTACTGAATTTCTAAAATAAAAATGCCGTGCACCGATTAAAATGCTTGCTTTTTTTTGTTACTTTTGTTAAAATAGCAGACGTTCTTATATTTAAGGGCTAACTTTAAAGTCAATAAAACATTATTTGTGTAATCACCCGAATCAGTTATGTAAATCGTCTATAAGGATTTGCATGGGTCAAATACAATTTCGGTGCCCAAATTATTTGCTTGCTTTTGACCTTCATTACGGATATACTTAGGATTATCCTGGGTGAATTACGTATAGGAAAAAGAAATTTAATGCTTGGTTGTAGGATGTTAGAATTGGATGGGCAAACACCTACCTCCGGTTGTTTTTGTCGTGTTCCCGCTTGCCCATCTAAAACTAAAAACTTCAGTATTTAGTCTCGTGTTCACGCAGACTTAACGAGGAGGATCAGTTAATGAAAAAACGAACACTTGTTTGTTTTTTGATTTTTACATTGTGTGTTTTTTACAGTTCAATACCAGGCACTGTGTTCGGGCAAGAAGAAGGTAAAGTTCTCGCCCAACAGGTGTTTGACGAACACAGCCAGACGCTTCGACGGGCGAGTGTAAAAAAATTCCTGCCGGAGATTTTCGAAGGTCTTAAGAATCCAAATTTACCCTTTCCGATCCTGACTATCATTGATTTGGCAATTACTTCTGTTAAAACCGATCCCACCGGAGCAAGTTTAAAGCAAACTGCTCAGTTGGCGGGTCTTACACTAACAGACGATCATATTGCAATTATTGCAGACTCGGATGTTCAAACGGTACTCCAAGATGATACCACTAAGTCATTACTAAGTCTTACTGGTGTAGAACTTTCGGCAGGACTTAATGAGCTTTTGAGGTTGATTAATGAGGCAGAGGCAATTGTTGATCCGCCTGATAAACCGCCTGTGGTTGATCCGCCTGATAAACCGCCTGTGGTTGATCCGCCTGATAAACCGCCTGTGGTTGATCCGCCTGATAAACCGCCTGTGGTTGATCCGCCTGATAAACCGCCTGTGGTTGATCCGCCTGATAAACCGCCGGTTAAACCACCAACTGTCAAACCGTTTGATCCGATAAATCCGGTAAATCAGACAATTTTTGGCAAATCGCGGTTAGGTGGACTCTCGCTTAACAGGGTTGGTGGAAGGCTATTTCTGGCGCAGCTTATTGATAAAGCTGGACTACCTGTGGAAGCGGACACCTTGGTGGATCCCCTGGTTGAATTCATTCTTGCACAGGTGCCACCAGGGTTTCTCCCAAAAAAGCAGATTAAGCAGATTTTAACCGCTCAACAGCCTTTCTCGATTTTCCAGAATGAAGCTGAGCAGTTAGATTTTCAGAACTTTGGGAATGCTATTACGCCTAATCCTGCTGAACTTATCTATCTCAACGTGCCAAATGAGACCAAGTACCTAGCCAGCGATAGTTTGAACGTTTATGCGCGTGTTCCATCAGTTGATGTTGGTGGTGTTAGGTTTAGTCTCACCGGTGGGAAGTCGGTTGAAGGTCGAAAGGTTACACCAGAAGTGTTACAAGCGGATTCTACCCCTTATACCTTCCGGTTAGAGGAAACGCTTGCTGCTACTAACTTACCTGCATGGCCTGCTTTAGGCGTCAACGCTCAGTTGTTTTCCAGTGTTGTTCTCCGGTATTCGCAAACAAGTCCATCCGGGGAGTACGGTGCTGCTGATATGCAACCGATTCAACAAGAAGATGGATCTTTTGTGTGGGAAACAAGCGACGTACGCATCATACCGGGTAATACCTATTACTACTTTGAAGTGAAACTCGTAGAACCGGTGACGTTAGAGGTTCTGAATCGTGAAGCACTTGCTAAGGCTCTGTTTTCAGATGCTGCGCAAACAGAAGATGCAACGGTAATACATACGATTGAGGGTTGGGCAATGCCAGACCCGCGCAATCTCCAATTACAAGATCGCGGAATTTTTGATGCTTTATTCACCGATGAGTTACGGGTTGAAATTGGCAAGGTGCTGCTTTCGCCCGGGGTCGCTCCCATAATTGCGAAAGTCCTGAGTGGTGAAGAAGTCACTAGCAATGAGCTTATGAACGCGGTTACCCCACAACAACTGAACAAACTGCGGAATCTATTGCTGAGCAAGACTGAGCAGTTAACCAGGGAGTTTGAACGTACATTTGACCCGCTGTTGGCTTCTGTTTTCAGTGTACCGAAGGTTGATCTGGAATCGGAGTCACTTTGGGTTGCGCCTATTGATTCAATTTCTGATGGTCCGTATGCCTTAGAAGCACTTGTATACGATTCGGAAGGAAATCCACTGGATCAGATGCAAGAGGTGTTCACTGTTGATACCAACGCACCGACAGCAGACATTAATATTATACCAGGTGAGAACGTTAGTTCTTATATGGATGGAGATGTCTTGGTTGTCACTGTTGCTCCTCCACACGCTGGTGAACTTGCTAAGTTGGACATCATGGGTATGTCAAACGACGTAAGAGCAGGCGGAGCAGACGGTGGGTATCTTATTTACCAAATAATTCCGCTGAAAAAGGATGATGGGAGTCCCCTAGGTACTTGGTTGCCGCTGACTATTGATTCTATCGGGTTAGCATCTGATATTTGGGATGCTGTTAAGGGGAACTTATCAGAGGATATCGCTTTAGTCAAAATACCAGGAACAGATACCTCTATTGATCTCCGCGAGAGTCCTTTAGTACTCCTTTTGACTGCCCTAAATATCCCGGATGTACAGAATTACTTGGTTACAGGATTAAAGAAGGCAATTGGAATCGAACTCTCTGATGACCAATACGCGTTGTTTAGTGAATTATTAGGTGCTGCGGTTGAAGATATTAACGTGATACCGATAACCTATGGTGCATCGCACACTATGACAATGCCTATTCAAGGCGATCAGATGCCTCTCCTGGTTGGTGAGTACGGCATTCGCGCAATGGGAATTGATACGCTTTTCAATGTTGGTTCCTACGCTGCGCCTACACGTCTCAGAATTGTCCCGCCAGACTATGACAGAGCGAGCGTTACGGCTGTTAGTATTGGTGACCGCAATGATGATGGCGATCCTAATGGACCGTATGAAACCGGAACCATCTACTCGAATACTTTGGACGATGTGACGTTAACCGTCATGATAGACAAGCGTACGGCACATCCTGCATCTGTCACGGTGCAATATATGGATGCTAACGGTGACTGGCAAGATATCGGTACACTTGATCTGAATGGAGTCCAAGAAGATGCGATGCTTCCAATTAAATGGGCAAATCTCACTGAAGAGTTGTTTAACGAGTTGATAATGGCTGGCGATACTCTTATGGTTCGTGCTGTGGCAACTAATGACCTTGTCAGAGAAGATTATGACCCAGTGACATTTGAGATAAACTTAGATGCTGGTGTTCACCCGCCTGAAGTGTTGGCAATTATGGTGGATCCTATGTCCATCACAAAAACCAATCCTGATAGTGGTGCACCCCAAGGTACAATCGTTATTAACGGTTATACCCCGGTGTTAACAGGCCCAGAAACCGAATCTGTCCGATTTGAAGCTAAACGGCCCGAAGATGAGGATTGGGAAGCCATCGGCGTTGCTACTGCAGGCATGGAATTTACTGTAGAAGTTGACGACTTGGAAAACCCGATTGGTCCTCCTGACACGTACCATCAATGGTCTATTACCGTGGATACCGCTACCTTAAATGAGGGTGATGGTGATACAATCACGAAGGATAGTCCCGGTGCGCGGCAGGAATATATCTTCAATGAGATCACTAACCGATACGAGGTAGTTGACGGTTACGTGGTCGTTGACGACAACAAATACGAGGTTCGTGCTGTTGCTATCAGTATGGACAAATTAGAATGGTCTTCTGATGCCCGTACAAACTTCTCTGTTGACAACGTTGACGATGTAGCACCTCGCGGTCTTACCCACGTTAGCGTAACAAACCTTAAGGCGTTTAGTGATAGTGACAAGGTCTTTATTGACAGGCCCGTTGAAGTTGCTGAAGATGGCAGCTACACAGTTGGCGGCCTCGTTGATAGACATGATGATGCTGTTGATTCGCCAGTAGTTACCTTCACCATCAAACCGCAAGCTCCTCTGGGAACCTACGAATTGGTGAAATTGGTAACGCCGGATTTCCCTGAAAATACAGTGAGGGCAGAGGTAACCCCAACCGACGAAGAAGGCATTTTTGAAATAGCCATTTTCGATATTGGTACGCTTACTGACGACGACGAACTTGCTGAAAACGACGAATACGTGAAAAACGGGCCTTATATGTTCCACGCCTTGGCTTTTGACGAATTCGGTAATGTGCAAGAAGATATGTCTGCAACCGATGGAACGTTAATCACGGTCAATGTTGCAAACACTCGCCGTCCTGCTCCTGGTGTCTTAGCGATAACTATAGACGATCCGACTCCGAATCCGGATAGTGGTGCCCCAAGCGGCGTAATCACTTTCAACGGTTATACTCCCAACCCGACTTCCGCACCAACGCAGAAGATTCGGTTTGAGATTAAACGTCAAGATGACGAGGAATGGACATTAGTTAGAATTGATGCTGGAGTGGATAAACGCCAAGATGCTGTTGAAGTGGAATTGGAACCCATTCTTCCTGGCATTGATATTGCCAAAACGAAGGATATGGAACACCCATACCCTGTCGCTTGGCCAGAGATGTACTACAGATGGTCTGTTGATTTTGATACCACGTTCTTGACAGATACCATCACAGCGGATAGTCCTGCCGCGCGCGATCACACTAAGGATGAGAATGCTTATTTAGTGCGTGCTGTAGCGATTGATGGGACTGAACGCGTCGTTGAAGGTGTAATAGCCAATCTCTCAATAGACAATATTGACGATGTCGCACCCCTCGGTCCGACCAACATTGTCATCAACAGTATTGATGATGTTAATGCTGTTGATCCTGTCTTTATGAAGGATGACGATGGAAACTACACGGTAGGTGGCCTCGTTGATAAACATGACGATGCTGTCAATTCACCCGTAATTACCCTGACTATCACACCAACAGCTGAGCGCAGAACCTACGACAACGTGCGGTTGATAAGCACTCTTGAAGGCACGCTCATTAGTGAGCCTATGGAGACTGTTGTAGCAACCGAGACTGCCGAAGGTAGTGGTGTCTTTGAAGTAACTGTTGATATCGGTACGCTGATTGACAACGAAACGTACTTGGCAAACGGACCTTATATGTTCCATGCCCTAGTTTCTGACGAAAATCATCCATTCCACCCGGAAATTGTGAACGAGCAGGAAGATATGTCCGACACTGATGGATCGAAAATCACGGTCAATGTCGCAAATAATCGTCGTCCTGCCCCTGGGGTGTTAGCGTTAACCGTAGACAACACAGACATGTTGACGAATCCGGATAGTGGTGCTCCACAAGGCACTATTACTATCAACGGATATACTCCCGATCCGACCTCTGCACCGATGATGCAGGTTCAGTTTGAGGTTAAACGTGACGCGGATGCAGAATGGATAAGTGTTGGTATGGCTGAGATGTCTGAAGCCGCTGTTGAAGCGGAATTGATGCCTATTGTTGCTGACATTGATGCTGCCAAAGCCAAAGATATGGTACACCCGTATCCTGTTACGTGGCCCGAGGCATACCATAGATGGTCTATTGAAGTAGATACGACTACTTTAGAAGATAGCATCACTAAGGATAACCCCGGTGCACGGGATGTATCCCTTGATGATAACCCGTATATGGTGCGTGCTACTGCAGTTGCGACCGATGGTGTTGAACGCAGCGTTGAGGGTGTAACAGCCATGTTCTCCGTTGACAACGATGACGATGTTGCACCGCTTGGTCCGACGAACGTTGTCGCAACAAGCATTGATGCTGTTGATCCTGTCTTTGTAGACAATGGTGACGGAACTTACACAGTTGGCGGGCTCGTTGATAAATACGACCTCGAAGTCAACTCTCCTGTAGTTACGTTCACGATTACACCAACAGCTGTCCGTAAAACTTACGCATCGGTGAAGTTGCTAACAACTCTACCTGAAGGTGCTATTATCAGTGAAATCACTGAAACTGCCGAAGGTAGTGGTGTCTTTACAGTAACTATTGATGTTGGCACACTAATGGATGACGATGACTTTGTCTACAATGACAGATATATTGAAGACAGTTATTTCGAGAATCCAGAAGAATTAGTCTATAATCCAAAAGGCGAAGTCTTTACGTTCCAACTTCATGCGTTAGCGTATGACAAAGCGATGCCTTATGATGATGTCACTGCTGCTGACGCAATGTTCCTTGAATACGGAAACATTCAGGCAGATGACTACGACGGCGATGAAATCACGGTGAATGTTGAAAACACTTACCGACCCGATCCGGGTGTGATGGCAATCAGCGTTGTAAATTCGGATGGAATGGTAAATCCGGATAGTGGTGCACCGCAAGGTGAACTCACTTTCAATGTGTATACATACTATCTTACTTCACCTCCAACAGAAGGTATTCGTGTTGAGGTAAAACGACCAATTGATGATACGTGGGAACGTATTACTGGTACTGCTATAGACCCTGTAGAAGTGGATGTATCTGATGTGCCAGGTATTGCCGGTTTGGCAGATATTACTGGTGGTCTTGTCGGAATCACACAAGCAGGAACTATTTCAGGTGAGCAATCAGAAGTGGAAATTCCCACGCGCTACATGAAATGGACGTTTATAGTGGATACCCGTGAGTTGGCACTGGAAGATACCGTCACAGCAGAAAATACCATCAAATTGGATGATACCATCAACCGGGGCGATGGTGATTCTGAACGTGACGTAGCCTTAGACGCAAACCAATATGAGGTGCGTGCATGGTCACTCACACCGAAAAATGAAAATCTGGATCAACCTGAATACCCACAACGGGATGGTGTGGAAGCGTCTTTCTCATTAGACAATAAAGATGATGTCCCGCCACTCGGTCCGACGAACATCACTGATATTGCTGATGTCGCAGGATCTATCGCTGCGAATGAGGATGGCAGCGTTACTGTCGGTGGAATCGTTGATCCCACAGTTCCTTCACCAATCGCTATATTTACCATTCAACCGACTGCAGAACCGATAACTTATGTCGGTGGTAAGATCGGATTGGTTCAAATGGCTCCCGATGGTTCAGAAACCCGAATCGAAGGTAGTCTTGAAGATGGGCAAATTAAGATTGATGTAGGATTACTTGAAAATGGTATCTATATGTACCATGCTCTCGTTGCTGATGAGTTCGGTAATTGGCAAGTTCAAGGTGAACTTGATAGGCCTTCGCCAGTAATCACTGTTGAGGTCCTTAACATCCGAGTAAGTGATATTACAGACCTTACTGTAACGGCAGTTGATGGTGAATCGCCAGACAGGCACCTACTCCAAGAAACTATTGGAGAGTTTCAAGGCAGGTTCCCTCTCAAAGAATCGATCGCTGTGAGTTTCAATGTTAATAACGGTTCATTAGCAGTTGAAGACCTTACAGGTGTTCTTGTTGATGGGCATGAGGTAACATTTACTGCTGGCAGCGATGCTGCGAACGCTTTCTCACTGATGGCAGATAAACTTTCAACAATGGTGGATGGATGGTATACACCGTACGGACGCATAACTAAACGGAACGGTTCTGTAACCTTCCCATTAGCGACGATTAACTTAGACAACACTGGTCCGATGATCTCTATTGAAACACCCGCGGAAGGTGATACAGTTAATGATTTGCCAACGCTTCTTGCTGGTTTCGGTGATGGTGATTTGGGTAGTGGTGTAAGTGATGGTAGCGGTGTAAGTGCTGAAAATACTGCTGTTGTTTCATTAGCACGGCTCCGTCCGGAAGAAGTTGTTCAGGATACAGTTCCTATTGATGTTGATCAGAGTATGGTTGAGCAAGATATAGTCTCTGTTGTCTATACCCGCACAGACAAACTTGCTGGTGGTGCCTATATGTTCACAATCCAGGTTTCAGATATCCTGGGGAACATCGGCGAACAGACAGTAACGTTTGCAATTGAAGGGATCAACCCAATAGTCGTAATTACCGCACCTGCTTCTGGACAAACTCTCGACCACAGTACGGAAGAAATTACCGGTTTCTTTGCTGGTGGTGGGGATGTTGAGATTACGAAGTTTACCATTAACGGTGAACCTGTTGATGTAGTAGAAAGCGGTAACGAATTTACGTATACGCTTCCTGAAAAAGATGAAGATGCAGATGGAGTGTTAGAGGATGGCGAATACACGGTCGCTGTTGAAGTTACGGATGGTAGTGGTTTAACTGCTCAAACATCTCTAACCTTTACAGTAGAATTACCGGTTCCGACAGTAGCTATTCACTCACCTCATGCGGCTCAAGTATATGACAATGGTAAACCGATTATCGCTGGTGATTTCTCAGGTGCTGCTCCTATAGCGGTTGCCCTCTCTATTGATGGTGAAGCTGTTGAGGCAGTCGTGAACGACAATAACCAATTCACCTACACACCGACAGTAGAGTTGAGTGATGGTGCACATACGGTTGTTGCTGAAGTCACGGACGCTAACGGCAGAACTGCCAAGACATCTACTGGCTTCACGATTGATATACCGGGTCCGACAGTTATGATTCATGTGCCTGATGCAGGGCAAATGTATGATATCAGCAGACCGGTTATTCAAGGTGAGTATTCAGGTGTTGCTGCGCCAGTATCACTAAGCCTCACCCTTGACGGTGAAGTTGTCACAGCACACGATGAGAATAACGAATTTGCTTATACGCCTGTTGACGCATTAGATGATGGTGAATACACGCTTGTTGCTAAAGTCACCGATGCGAATGGTAAGACTGCTGAAGCAACTGCTATCTTCTCCATAAGATTGCCGGTTCCGACAGTAGTTATTCACTCACCTCATGCGGCTCAAGTATATGACAATGGTAAACCGATTATCGCTGGTGATTTCTCAGGTGCTGCTCCTATAGCGGTTACACTCTCTATTGATGGTGAAGCTGTTGAGGCAGTCGTGAACGACAATAACCAATTCACCTACACACCGACAGTAGAGTTGAGTGATGGTGCACATACGGTTGTTGCTGAAGTCACGGACGCTAACGGCAGAACTGCCAAGACATCTACTGACTTCACGATTGATATACCGGGTCCGACAGTTATGATTCATGTGCCTGATGCAGGGCAAATGTATGATATCAGCAGACCGGTTATTCAAGGTGAGTATTCAGGTGTTGCTGCGCCAGTGTCACTAAGCCTCACCCTTGACGGTGAAGTTGTCCCAGCAATAGTAGGCGATAACGAATTTGCTTATACGCCTGTTGACGCATTAGATGATGGTGAATACACGCTTGTTGCTAAAGTCACCGATGCGAATGGTAAGACTGCTGAAGCAACTGCTATCTTCTCCATAAGATTGCCGGTTCCGACAGTAGCTATCCACTCACCTCATGCGGCTCAAGTATATGACAATGGTAAACCGATTATCGCTGGTGATTTCTCAGGTGCTGCTCCTATAGCGGTTACACTCTCTATTGATGGTGAAGCTGTTGAGGCAGTCGTGAACGACAATAACCAATTCACCTACACACCGACAGTAGAGTTGAGTGATGGTGCACATACGGTTGTTGCTGAAGTCACGGACGCTAACGGCAGAACTGCCAAGACATCTACTGACTTCACGATTGATATACCGGGTCCGACAGTTATGATTCATGTGCCTGATGCAGGGCAAATGTATGATATCAGCAGACCGGTTATTCAAGGTGAGTATTCAGGTGTTGCTGCGCCAGTGTCACTAAGCCTTACCCTTGACGGTGAAGTTGTCACAGCACACGATGAGAATAACGAATTTGCTTATACGCCTGTTGACGCATTAGATGATGGTGAATACACGCTTGTTGCTAAAGTCACCGATGCGAATGGTAAGACTGCTGAAGCAACTGCTATCTTCTCCATAAGATTGCCGGTTCCGACAGTAGCTATCCACTCACCTCATGCGGCTCAAGTATATGACAATGGTAAACCGATTATCGCTGGTGATTTCTCAGGTGCTGCTCCTATAGCGGTTACACTCTCTATTGATGAAGTGCCTGTTGAGGCAGTCGTGAACGACAATAACCAATTCACTTTCACACCGACAGAAGAGTTGAGTGATGGTGCACATACGGTTGTTGCTGAAGTCACGGACGCTAACGGCAGAACTGTCAAGACATCTACTGACTTCACGATTGATATACCGGGTCCGACAGTTATGATTCATGTGCCTGATGCAGGGCAAATGTATGATATCAGCAGACCGGTTATTCAAGGTGAGTATTCAGGTGTTGCTGCGCCAGTATCACTAAGCCTCACCCTTGACGGTGAAGTTGTCCCAGCAATAGTAGGCGATAACGAATTTGATTATACGCCTGTTGACGCATTAGATGATGGTGAATACACGCTCGTTGCTAAAGTCACCGATGCGAATGGTAAGACTGCTGAAGCGACTGCTATCTTCTCCATAAGATTGCCGGTTCCGACAGTAGCTATCCACTCACCTCATGCGGCTCAAGTATATGACAATGGTAAACCGATTATCGCTGGTGATTTCTCAGGTGCTGCTCCTATAACGGTTACACTCTCTATTGATGAAATGCTTGTTGAGCCAGTCGTGAACGACAATAACAACCAATTCACTTACACTCCCGCAGGAGCATTAAGTGATGGTGCACATACGGTTGTTGCTGAAGTCACGGATGCTAACGGCAGAACCGCCAAAACAACTACTGAGTTCACGGTTGATATATCAGGTCCGACAGTTGCGATTCTTTCGCCCGCTGCTGGTCAGGAATATGAGCACGGTAAGCCGGTTGTCCGAGGTGAATTCGGAGGTGAAACTGATCTTGAGTTCACCCTCACCCTTGAAGGTGAAATTGTCCCAGCAACAGTAGTTGATAACACATTTAATTATACGCCTGATCCATCTTTAGACGATGGTGAGTATACGTTCGTTGCTAAAGTCACCGACGCTAATGGTAAGACTGCGGATGCAACTGTTATCTTCTCGGTAAAATTACCGGTTCCGACAGTCGCAATTCTTACCCCTGCTGCGGGTCAAATACTCGACCACGGCAAACCTGTTATCACGGGTGATTTCTCAGGTGCTGCTCCTATAGCGGTTGCCTTCTCCATTGATGGTAAAGTTGTTGAAGCAGAAGTGAACGATAACAACCAATTCACCTACACCCCCGCTGAAGCGTTGAGTGATGGTGAACACATGATTGCTGTTATGGTCACAGATGCTAATGGTAGAACCGCTGATACATCTGCTGTTTTCACGGTAGACATACCCGGTCCGTCAGTAGCGATTCATGCGCCAGCTGCGGGTCAGATGTATAATATCAGCAAACCTGTTATCACAGGTGAGTTCTCAGGTGTTGCTATGCCAGTATCACTAAGCCTCACCCTCAACGGTGAAGCTGTTGTAGCAGAAGTAAGCGGCAATGAATTTACGTATACGCCTGCTGATGCGTTAGACGATGGTGAATACACACTCGTTGCTGAAGCCACCGATGCGAATGGTAAGACTGCGGAGGCGACTGCTATCTTCTCCATAAGATTGCCAGTTCCGACAGTCGCAGTTGAATCTCCTGAAGCGGGTCAAGTCTATAATCACGGCAAACCTGTTATTACAGGTACTTTCTCAGGTGCTGCTCCTATAGCGGTTGCACTCTCTATTGATGGTGAAGCTGTCATGGCAGAAGTGAACGATAACAACCAATTCACCTACACCCCCGCTGAAGCGTTGAGTGATGGTGAACACATGATTGCTGTTATGGTCACAGATGCGAACGGCAGAACGGCAGAAACAACTGTAGTCTTCACGGTAGATATACCCGGTCCGTCAGTAGCGATTCATGCGCCCGCTGCGGGTCAGATGTATAATATCAGCAAACCTGTTATCACAGGTGAGTTCTCAGGTGTTGCTATGCCAGTATCACTAAGCCTCACCCTCAACGGTGAAGCTGTTGTAGCAGAAGTAAGCGGCAATGAATTTACGTATACGCCTGCTGATGCGTTAGACGATGGTGAATACACACTCGTTGCTGAAGCTACCGATGCGAATGGTAAGACTGCGGAGGCGACTGCTATCTTCTCCATAAGGTTGCCAGTTCCGACAGTCGCAGTTGAATCTCCTGAAGCGGGTCAAGTCTATGATCACGGCAAACCTGTTATTACAGGTGCTTTCTCAGGTGCTGCTCCTATAGCGGTTGCCCTCTCCATTGATGGCACAGTTGTTATAGTAGATGTAAATGAAAACGATCAATTCACTTACACCCCCGCTGAAGCGTTGAGTGATGGTGAACACATGATTGCTGTTATGGTCACAGATGCGAACGGCAGAACGGCAGAAACAACTGTAGTCTTCACGGTAGATATACCCGGTCCGTCAGTAGCGATTCATGCGCCCGCTGCGGGTCAGATGTATAATATCAGCAAACCTGTTATCACAGGTGAGTTCTCAGGTGTTGCTATGCCAGTATCACTAAGCCTCACCCTCAACGGTGAAGCTGTTGTAGCAGAAGTAAGCGGCAATGAATTTACGTATACGCCTGCTGATGCGTTAGACGATGGTGAATACACACTCGTTGCTGAAGCTACCGATGCGAATGGTAAGACTGCGGAGGCGACTGCTATCTTCTCCATAAGATTGCCAGTTCCGACAGTCGCAGTTGAATCTCCTGAAGCGGGTCAAGTCTATGATCACGGCAAACCTGTTATTACAGGTACTCTCTCAGGTGCTGCTCCTATAGCGGTTGCCCTCTCCATTGATGGTAAAGTTGTTGAAGCAGAAGTGAACGATAACAACCAATTCACCTACACCCCCGCTGAAGCGTTGAGTGATGGTGAACACATGATTGCTGTTAAAGTCACAGATGCTAATGGTAGAACCGCTGATACATCTGCTGTTTTCACAGTAGATATACCCGGTCCGTCAGTAGCGATTCATGCGCCCGCTGCGGGTCAGATGTATAATATCAGCAAACCTGTTATCACAGGTGAGTTCTCAGGTGTTGCTATGCCAGTATCACTAAGCCTCACCCTCAACGGTGAAGTTGTTGTAGCAGAAGTAAGCGGCAATGAATTTACGTATACGCCTGCTGATGCGTTAGACGATGGTGAATACACACTCATTGCTGAAGCCGCCGATGCGAATGGTAAGACTGCTGAAGCGACTGCTATCTTCTCCATAAGATTGCCAGTTCCGACAGTTGCAGTTGAATCTCCTGAAGCGGGTCAAGTCTATGATCACGGCAAACCTGTTATTACAGGTGCTTTCTCAGGTGCTGCTCCTATAGCGGTTGCCCTCTCCATTGATGGCACAGCTGTTATAGTAGATGTAAATGAAAACGATCAATTCACTTACACCCCCGCTGAAGCGTTGAGTGATGGTGAACACATGATTGCTGTTATGGTCACGGATGCTAATGGCAGAACTGCTGAGACATCTGCTGTCTTCACGGTAAATATACCGGGTCCGTCAGTAGCGATTCATGCGCCCGCTGCGGGTCAGATGTATAATATCAGCAAACCTGTTATCACAGGTGAGTTCTCAGGTGTTGCTGCGCCAGTATCACTAAGCCTCACCCTCAACGGTGAAGTTGTTGTAGCAGAAGTAAGCGGCAATGAATTTACGTATACGCCTGCTGATGCGTTAGACGATGGCGAATACACACTCGTTGCTGAAGCCACCGATGCGAATGGTAAGACTGCGGAGGCGACTGCTATCTTCTCCATAAGATTGCCAGTTCCGACAGTCGCAGTTGAATCTCCTGAAGCGGGTCAAGTCTATGATCACGGCCAACCTGTTATCACAGGTGATTTCTCAGGTGCTGCTCCTATAGCGGTTGCACTCTCTATTGATGGTGAAGCTGTCATGGCTGATGTAAACGATAACAATCAATTCACTTACACCCCCGCTGAAGCGTTGAGTGATGGTGAACACATGATTGCTGTTGTTGTCACAGATGCTAATGGTAGAACCGCGGAGACATCTGCTGTCTTCATAGTAGATATACCCGGTCCGTCAGTAGCGATTCATGCGCCAGCTGCGGGTCAGATGTATGATATCAGCAAACCTGTTATCACAGGTGAGTTCTCAGGTGTTGCTGCGCCAGTATCACTAAGCCTCACCCTCAACGGTGAAGCTGTTGTAGCAGAAGTAAGCGGCAATGAATTTACGTATACGCCTGCTAATGCGTTAGACGATGGTGAATACACACTCGTTGCTGAAGCTACCGATGCGAATGGTAAGACTGCTGAAGCGACTGCTATCTTCTCCATAAGATTGCCAGTTCCGACAGCATCAATCACAACACCTGCTGCGGGTCAAGTATATGACAACGGCATGCCTATAATCACAGGTGAAGTTTCTGGGGCAAATCCAGTGGAGGGAGTGCTCTCCATTGATGGCAAACAGGTCCTGAAAGTAAGAAGTAATGACTTCACTTATACACCAACAGAGGCACTGAGTGATGGTGCCCATAATGTTTCTGTTGAAATCACAGATGCAAATGGTAGAAAGGCACAAGCATCTACAGACTTCACAGTAGATATACCGGGTCCGTCAGTAGCGATTCATGCGCCCGCTGCGGGTCAGATGTATGATATTAGCAAACCTGTTATTACAGGTGAGTTCTCAGGCGTTGCTATGCCAGTGGAACTAAGCCTCACCCTCAACGGTGAAGCGGTTGAAGCAGCAGTAAGCGGCAACGAATTTACGTATACGCCTGCTAATGCGTTAGACGATGGTGAATACACACTCGTTGCTGAAGCTACCGATGCGAATGGTAAGACTGCTGAAGTGACTGCTATCTTCTCCATAAGATTGCCAGTTCCGACAGTCGCAGTTGAATCTCCTGAAGCGGGTCAAGTCTATGATCACGGCAAACCTGTTATCACAGGTGATTTCTCAGGTGCTGCTCCTATAGTGGTTAAACTCTCCATTGATGGTAAAGCTGTTGACGCAGTTGTGAACGACAATAACCAGTTCACTTACACACCCGCTGATGCGCTAAGTGATGGTGGACATACGGTTGCTGTTGAAGTCACGGATGCAAACGGTAGAACCGCCGAGACATCCGCTGTCTTTACGGTTGATATACCGGGTCCGGCAGTGGCGATCCTTTCGCCTGCTCCAGGTCAAACCTATGATGACGGTAAACCGGTTATCAGGGTTGAATATTCTGGTATGACTGATGTTGAGGTGACCACATTTACCATCAATGGTGAAGATGTTGAGGTAGAAGCAGAAGATAATCAATTTGCTTATACACCAGCAAATGCATTGGGAACTGGTGAATACCACGTTGTCGTTGAAGTCACGGATGAAAATGCAAAAACAGCGCAGGCAGCAGTTGTCTTCAATGTGAAGATAGATAATACGCCTCCTATCATTTCGGAAGTGTCTCCATCTGGCGTGGTTAAATTCAATCAACAGGATGTACTTGACGAAAAATTTGGTATAACCCTTTCTGCTGTCATCACTGATGAGCAATCTACTATCTCAAGTGTGCAGTTCGGTGTAGTTGATTTTGGTGTAACCAAAAGACCACTTCGTTCCGTATCTGCTCAACAGGTAGCTGAAGGTAAGATTGAAGTAACGGAAAGTTTTGTTCCGGGTACACATACCATCAGACTGATTGCAACCAGTCAGGGCGGTACAACAGAACATAGTTGGCGCTTAACGGTAGAAGTTGACAAAGATGCACCGGTTATCTCTTCAATTACTCCTGCTGGAACTATTCATGCGGGACTCCCGACTATTTCGGTGAGTGCTACCGATGAATCTGGCGTTAGCGAAATAACTATCGTCGTAATGGATAGTAATGGCGAAGTAGTAGAAGGTGCAACCGAAGATGATGATGAAGATAGAACGAACGCTGGTATCACACGTTTAGATTTCAATCCTGAAGTGCCACTCTCTGAGGGTTCCTACTCGATTGAAGTGCGAGCGACTGATACATTCGGTAATTCTTCTACGGCTAAAGGCGGGTTTTCGATTGACTTTGATACCGCTACACCGATTATTACATCGTCATCACCACAGAACGGCGCACGCCTAATGTATAAGCACGATGAAGAGGCAAGACCAGTTATTTCAGCCACATTTGGTGATGCTGAAACTGGTGTCAATGTCGATTCAATCCGTCTTGTCATTGAATCACCTAAAGTAGGTGGTGGAAGTCAAGCGCAACCGATTAACCTTAGTGGTGAACAAATGTCAGCAACTCAGGTGATTTATACACCTGCTGCCCCCGCATTCCCCAGAGGATTTGAAGTACCCGGGCAGTACACAGTAACACTTGAAGTGTCCGACAATGCACATCAAGAAGGTAATGTCTCAGATGAGAGCGAAAGTGCTCGTAAGGCAAACACGGCTGTATACCAGTTTACTTTCTCTGTCGAGTATTCAGACGCTCCCATATTGAATAAGCCGTTTAACTTCCCCAATCCGTTCAAGGATACCACCCGGATTTCCTTCGGGCTTACTCGTATGTCCACAGTTAGTATTGTCATCTATGACACTACATTCCGCCCAGTGCGGACACTGCGTGATAACGTGGTTATGCCTGCTGGAAACTACACTGGTGAGAATGGAATCGGTTGGGATGGAAAAACCAGCGGTGGCGAAGACTTAGCTCGCGGCATCTATTACTGCCAAATCATAGTAACAGATGGTGTTGAGCCTGAATACGCCATTCTTAAGCTTGCACTGACGCGCTAAGTAAACCAGTAGACGCAAATCGGAAATTGGGTATTGTTCCCGATTTCCGATGGTGCGGCTACGAAGGAGGATATAATGTCTATCACAAAGCAAAGATTGCTATACGGTTTAATACCCGTTTTATTTCTTATCCTAGCTGTGTCGCCTGTCTGTTTTGCTGAGGGCGAGGTCAACGCTATGCCTCACTTACGCTTGGGCGCAGGTGCTCGTTCAATTGGCTTGGGCGGCGCATTCACGGCAATTGCAGAAGATGCCACAGCTACTGTCTGGAACCCAGCAGGACTCGGCTCATCTGCAGATTTAAGTCTCAATTTCTCAACACAGCGACTATCACTTGACAGAAGCCATAATTTCATTGCTTTAACGAAAATGCTTGGAACTTACGGATCTATTGGGCTTGCTGCAACTAATTTTGGTGTGTCTGATTACGATTTGTTTGATTCAAGTGGTGAGTACGGCGGGACAGCTGATTATAGTTCAAACGCATATTCCCTCTCATACGGTATCGCTATCGGAAACTTCAACATCGGTCTAACAGGTCGTATGTTGATGGATAACTTCGGCGTAGACAGCGTTGAAAACCAGAGCGGTTTCGGAGGCGTAGATATTGGATTGATGGGACATGCTCTACACATTGATGTCAGCGAAAGAATGATGGGACAAGCACTTCACGTGCATGGCGAAGCACAAGATGGCAATGTACACGTTCCCACATTCCATTATGGTATTGTTGCTAAGTACCTCGGAGCTTCCCTTGGTGAAAACGGCACCGTGCCAATGGTTGTTGATGTTGGTGTAGCGTATGATCTATATATGGGTAATGTTGTTACTTTCGCAGTTGACCTTGAACAAGAGTTTGTCAACCTTGATGAGAGTGCTTTTAGCATGCGTGGTGGTGTTGAATACACGTTATTCACTAACAGATCAACGGAATTCGCGCTACGCGCAGGTGTCAGAGCCTCACGTGATGTCCGTAACCTTTTCGGTGGATTTGGCGTGAACGTTTCCGGATTACAACTTGACTACGCTATCCAAGATGGCATGGCAAGTGAAATTAATGGTGCAGGAAGCACACATTATGTTTCTGTATCCTATGAATTTTAGCATCTAAGAGGAGAATGCTGATGAAAATGATTAAATCCACGCTAAAATTAACACTGATTCTCTATCTCTGTGCAGCAGTCAGCGGTGTATATGTCTTTTCCGCCTCGGCGCGAATTACGCCGAGTGAAGACGAGGACGGTACTAGGCTTATCACCATTGAAAAAGGTGATACCCTCTGGGATCTCTGCCAAGAGCATCTGAAAGATCCACTGCGATGGAGAGATCTTAGTAATTATAACGATTTTTCCGATCCTGACTGGATTTACCCCGGCGAAAAATTGCGTATTCCTTTAGCTATGGCTGTAGGAATAGAAAAAGAGGCTGTGAAAGAAGTTGTAGTAGATCAGGAAGAGTTAGAGAAATTACAAGTTGAACTCAAAGAATCTGAAGCAACTCAGGCAAAGTTGATGGATCAAATTAAGGGTTTGGATGCAAGCACTGCTGAGCTCCAGAAACAAATTAAAGCACTTGAAGATAGCCTGAAATCCCGCGACAAATTGCTTGATGCTGTTAAGAAAGCGAATACTGATGCAGCTACCGATGTCAAAAGACTTGTTAGGTCGAGTAGAAATGCTCTACAGAAGCAGTTAAACGATCTTAAGGGAAACCTTGACTCTTCAAATAAGATGGTTGCTGCTTTCCAAAAGGACCTGAAAGCGACGCAAGAACACATCGGTACCGTTCAAGGGGACGTGAAAACTGCGTTGACAAGTATTGAAGCAAATCAGAAGGCTATCAGTGAACTGAAAATGATGATAAATGACGCGAAAGGTGTGCATGAAGAGGTTTCCTCAACTAAGCGTGCCCTCGTTTTTATTACAACAGTTGCTGCTGGTATCGGATGGTTTGCTATGAACGCAATCGGTGGTCGTAGCGGCGAGTAAAAAAAAATCGCTTTTTCATTTAGGCAGGGTAGGTGCGTATCAGTACCTCCCTGCTTTTTTTATAGTAAACGAGCAATGTCATCACTTAACTTTGATTATCAACACCCTCCATTTGAAAAGACGATTCAACTCTACGGCGACAGAGCAGGTGGACAAGGAAATTTTGAATTTGCAGGTCTCGCTGAACTTAAAGAAACAAAGTCCGTTTTGTTAAAAGGAAATCCTCTAAGTCTTGAACAACCTCCCGATTGGCGACATTTGTTACGGTTAATCAACCTCGCGCAACGTCTTGAAAAACCAATATTATTTTGGAACCTTCCTATTGCCCATGCTGCTACCATCAAACATCCTACTTCGTTAGCATTGGGAACCGCAATTCAGAATACTAAAATGCAATTGCTAAAGCTGCCTCAACCTATTATCACAGTCTTTGATGAAAATTTCGAGTGGAAGGACGTTATACAGGAGATAGGATGGGCAGACGGATCCGTTATAGTGAAACCCGAAAAGGAAGAACTTCCAGCATTGTTGGATTTGAAACTACAGAATTTGAAAACTGTGAACAAACAGGTAGATATCCCTAAACAAATTTTAGAATTATTACAAAAAGTATCAAAGATAACCAGCAAAGAATTAATTGCTAATCGATTGGAATCGCTTCACCTTCCCGCAAATAATCAACGTTAGTCAATTCCGCATTTCCCTTGTGTCGGGGTCCCGCCATTCTGTACTTAAACAACCAAATAACTCTGCCATGTATCCCATAAGAGTTTCATAACAGAGCCAATCACGGCGATAACCAATACCACTTTAATCCATTTGTCTCCCATCTTTACTGCCAAATGGCTGCCGATCCATGCCCCAGTAGCATTTCCAGCTGCTAAGGTTAACCCTAAGACCCAATTGACTTGTCCCTTGCTAACAAATATGCCGAGAGCGATGATTGTGTAGAAGAAAACTATGAACACCTTGTGTGCGTTGGTAATGACCAAATCACCACCGTCAAGAATCCGTAGGGTAGCTATAATCAGTAAACCCACACCTGCTTGGATAAATCCACCATAAATTCCGACAAAAAATAGTGCAATGGTAGTGATTATTTTATGATCTGTACCACTCGGGTTAATTTTACCTTGCAGCCACTCAGTTGGATTAAACAAGGTTAAAAGGAGCATTGTAACCATTACAATGGCAAGAATTGGCTTGAACGCCTTATCCGGTATTTCAGTTCCTATAAATGCCCCAATACTTGCACCTATAACTGCTGGGATTGTAAGATTGATAGCGTGCCGAAAATTTGAAACACCTTTGCGGCGAAATCCCATAATTGCGCTAAAATTTTGAAAGATTATCGCTATCCTATTGGTTCCATTGGCTGTGCTTGTCACATTAGTACCTATAGGTATGATCGGAACACCAATAGCTTCCATCACAAAGACTAAGGCAGGAAGTGTTAATAGTGAACCACCGAAAGCAACGGTATTGACAAAGCCTGCAAACATTCCTACTCCCATAAGAAGTAAAATATATATTATATCAAGACCAAAGATATCAATTCCCATCTGGATTTCCTTCTCTTTGTAATGTTTTCCGTGAATCTTGTTTTAATTTGGCTATTCCAATTAATATGAATGCAACGAGGTTGCCAAAGACAATCGCACCGACTAATCCTGTGATCGCCAAGAAACCAACGATCTGAAAAACGCCATCCCCAAATGGGCAGGTCCAACTATACGCGAGCATTCCTATACCGGGAATAGCTGTCCCAAGCGCAAATCCTATCCCGCCAGCGATACCGGCGATACTCTGATACTTTTTTAATAGCGGCAGTCGAATTTCAAACATGTGTCTCCTTTACAGTTTCTGTCATGTAAAAAATAATTGGTGGTGTGTCTGAAAGCACACACCACCAATGAAGGTCTATACACCTACTCTGGGGAAGTTTCTATGGGTAAATTGTAAGGAATCATGTTGATGTATTACTATCGCTTACTTATACCAAATTAACGGGATTTGTCCTGTTTTCCGGCCGGTAGGTGCGGTTTCCTAACCGCACCATAGGCGTCAATTTAAGAAAAGACTCGTTTGTAGTCGCGCAATTCATTGCGCCTCTTATATTCAAAGAAAAGAGGCGCAATGAATTGCGCGACTACGAACGCTGATATTCTCGTCCTTTGCGTTATTTGAGATGTTGATACAAAAAGGTGCAGTTAGGAAACCGCATCTACCGTAGTTGGAAACCGCTAAATTGACGCCTATGGTGCGGTTTCCTAACCGCACCGATAGATTGGCATCAAGTTAATTTGGTATTATGAGATACCAAGATACTTATCTCTGCCTTTAACGAGTGCCTCTATTTTTCGGTCAACCACAGAACGTTGAAGCATCCAAAAACCACAATCTGGATGCACCCAGCCAATTCGTCCTGTCCCCAAAACCTGCTCTGCTTTTTCTATGCTGGCTGCTACATCATCAGGTGTTTCAACAGGATTCACTTTCACATCAATTACGCCGATACCGAGACGAATATTTGAGGAAACGTCCTTTAGTGCTTCAAGATCTGCATCTGGACGATGTTTCAACTCTAAAACAAGATGGTCGCACCTGAGCATATTCAAAAAGTCAATCAGTGCATCCCAGCTTCCTTTTTGGATAACTTGACCTCCGTAATTGCCAAAGCAAAAATGAACCGCCTTCTCTCCATCAAATGCGTCAAGTACTATATTTATCGCTTCTGCTGCACGAGGTCCGTCTTGCGGGTTTCCCGGTATATTAGCTTCATCAATTTGCAGACATGCACAATTAAGTTCACGCACCTGCTCAGATAATACCTCAGCCAACGCAGTGAGTAAGACGTCAAAATCTTCGTAATATTTATCTAGTAGTGTTCTAGCAAGCATATAAGGACTTGTCACTGTAAATTTGATGTCCGATCCAGCAACACCTACAGCGCGTTCACAATCAGAAACAAGGTTTAAAGATCCTTCACCTATCACATTCTCAACAACACCGGCAGGTTTTGCACGAAACGACATTGTCTGCATCTGCCTAAATTCATTCCATTCCTGCCTACCCACTTCTGCCCTTACGCCTGAAAGAGGACGAATAAAATAATCAATCATCCCATTAGTATCAGGATGGTTCACATCAAAACGGTATAATTCACCATCAGTAGGTAGGTCAATACCATGTTGCCGCTGAATATCTACTACAACGCGTGTTGCATCAATCAGTGCTTGTTCCGTAGGCATTGATTGAAGCCAAGCTGGAACTGGATATGAACCCACTGTTGTCGTTAATATCTCAAGGTTATTTGTAGTGTCTTTCAATTCTCATCCTTCTCTGCATTCTCAGTTATTCACGAGTTCATAGGATTCAAGCTCAAAGTCCGCTTGGACTGTCACATTACCTCGGGTTTGTTCTTGCGTAAATTTGATGATACCTACATCCGGTGCTAACCATTTTTGAACAACCGTGGTGTCAAGAGGAAAATTCTGATTTTCGGCATTAAATACCCAATGAAAAGACTCTTGGACCTGAAATACGTTCTCAAAAGATCCAGCTGGTACAGTGACGGTTCCCTCAAAAGACACATCAAATTCGTCTACACCTCCGCCTAATGGTATTAGTCCAAGATCATCGACTAAGTTTGCGTTATAATTAACCTTCCATTTCTGAGATGGATAGAGTGGAAACTTATATAACGGCAGAAATGGAGCGAAAATCATTGTGTCCTCTGTGCCGGAAGTTATATTTTGGGCATGCTGAACAACGGCAGATACCTTACCATCTTCGTCAAAAGTATTTCCCAAGTAAGAATAGTTTGGAACGTTCTCTAAGCCTTTTGCCGAGTTTATCTTTTGGAGGACAAAACTCTCCACAGTTTTTCCGCCTTCCTGTTGGATCTGTATTGTATCTATGATTTCCCAAGTAATGTGGGTGTCTTCAGTGCTGCTGTATCGCCATATATTTCCTACTGCTAAAGGATAATAGTTGCCGGGGCGTCCTTTCCATACATGGATATCAAGTGTGCTTGTTGTAGTTTTTTTACCATCGCTTACTGAAACCTGAATCTGGTATTTTCGCTCAGTTTCAGGTGCGATCCAGAGTGCGCCTGTGGCGTCTCCTTCGATCTCACCATAAGTTGCAGACCATGCATAAGATAAGATATTGTTTTCAAGATCGTTAACTTTTAGTCTGATAGGGACTTGTGTGCCTGGAAGAACTACCTCTGATTCTGCTTCGAACACAGAAATCACAGGGGCAAAGTTTTTATTTACTGTTTCATCGCCTCCGCAACCGAAAACAAGGATGATTATGAAAAAACAGAGAAAACTCCGGACACAACCTATACGTTTCATGAGTCAAACTCCTTACCGTGTAACACCTCACGTGACTGAGATGTTCCGTTTCCTGTAACATTATAGGCGAATGTATTCATTAACCTATCTTTTTCAGATACGTTAGGCGCAGAACCGTGTATAATGAGGGCATTGAAAAAGACAGCGTCCCCCGGTTCCATTTCCACAGCAACTGCGTCTTCTCGTTCCCGATAATGTCCTGGAAGGAACACACCAAACGTTTGGTGTTTACGTTCATGCTCCTGCAAACCCCAGTTGTGGCTTCCTGGCACAAACTGAATGCACCCATTTTCAAGGTTTGCTTCGTTGATAGCCAATTGACAATTAATCATCACAGGTTTGTTGTTGTCATTTTTCCAATAGGCATAATCTTGGTGCCATGGAATAGCCGTTCCATCACCGCCAGCCTTTGGCAGCAGTTTGCTGTGATATAGTGAAATATCAGGTCCCATCATTGCTTCCAAAACATCAAGAACAGCGTCGGAACGGAGAAGACGGTTGAGTGTTGGACTCACCAATTCACTATGCATTAACTGCTTTATAAGGGGTGGATGATCGGGATCGTCTTCGTATACTTCCCACGAAATGCCTATGCCTTCGGTCGGCTTTTCTGCCATACGGTTATGAATATCGTCAACTTCGACCAGAATATTCGTTATGTCTTCTGAGGAAACAAGTCCTTTTTTCAGAAGATAGCCATTGGTTTCATAAAATTGTTTATCTTTATCTGTCATTCCCATGTGAAGTTCCTTTTGAAAATAAGATTTGTGTAGTGAATTATAAACCAAATTTTCAAAAAAATCAAGGCATTCTCAAGTACTCTAGGATTATTTAGTTTTAAATATTTTTCGTTTATGAGTATTATTTTAGCTTATATCGTAGGTCGCGTAGAGCGTTAGTGAAACCCAACAAGTTTAGTATTATAGAGACATAAAATGTTAGTTAAAATAAATATTAACACTACAATTGTTGCTATCGTTCTATGTGCCATAATTACATGTCCTCCTTTGTTAGTAACGTAGGCATTTCTGAAAATATTTTTTCAAATTTTCGGTTTAAATTCTCACTTTCTTGCGCAACCTGTTCCCGTTCCTCTCTGTTTGCGTCTATAAAGGCCTGCAAAATCTGTGCATCTATTTTTATACTCTCTAACGTCTTAGTTTCGGCATTATTCACAATCTCATTAAAGAAAGATTCTATCTCACCCGATTTGTGTGGTTCAACTTTTAAGGCGATCGCCTTTGCCTTCTCAAGTTGATCCGGCGGTATTAATTTCAAGAAAGACATAGACAGCGACTTTTTAGCATCTAAAAGAGTATCCCAGATGTCGTCTAATTCAAACGTTTTTTGGCGTATTTTATTAGACTTGACATCTAATTCTTTGTATTTTTTCCCCCATACAGCACTAGCTTCGAAAAAAGTCAATCCCTTATAGATACCATCTTTGTACCTCAACGGTTCTTCAGATTCGGTTCCGATTGCAACCGTTTCGGTAGTTTCAGTCATGTTGCCACTCTCATTTATATTAACTGGATTGTTCGGTTCCACAGTTGTTTCCGTACCCTGTTCTAAATCCGAGATTCCAGCGTGTGTTCCATTATCAGCATGATAATGTTCATGGTCATGTTCTCTTTCCTCAGTTGCTTTTGCTTCCTCACGCATCTGCTTAAGTTCCATCTGTGTGGAAATAATAAGCATAGAGAAACCTATAAGAAGAACAACTGCAAGAACACCAAGTCCCCAGATCATTTTATACAACATAATATTCTCCTCTATAGAGTTATAGTTCTATCTACACGCGATCCACACGTAGATGTAATAGTTAAAAACAATTTTAGTAAGATTATCCAAGTTGCTACTTACAAGATTTGGAGAGTTTTCCCTAACTAATGATATTTTTATGAAAGTCCGGGAACCATCTTGAAAATGTGAGGGTTGAGTAACAGTATCTAAAAATCTATATTTTTCTTGATAAATTCGTTGATATGTGTTATGATATTTAGACATTGTTTGCGATATTTTTAGGCAATACCCACGTCTATTTTATCAAAAATCACGATAAAACAAGATATTCGCGAACATTTTAGCGCATTTCTGAATTTTAGAAATGCTTTGGGAGATAACTCCTGGGTGTCCTCGGACACCTTGCAAACCGTGTATGGAAGTGAAATGCATAGCATTGCACGGAAATATATAGGTTAATACTATCGGTTATCGTACACTCAACAAAAATCATCGCAATAAGTAGTTTTGGACTTGAAAAATAATTTTTAAAGATCGTTCTAAACCCTTATATAGACTGATTTTATGCTTGTTTTATTTGTGTCCAAATGGTATAATATTAGGTAAGAAAATAGGGAGGTCGCAACCTCCCTATCAACCCGAAAAGCAGAGTTGCTTTTTTAACGGTTCAATCTTACCTGATATTGTATCAGAAACCGTCAGAAAAAAGCAACTCCTATTCAGAGGAGTATTCTGATGGACTTAATCAAGGTCATGGAACGTTTCCCGGATCAAGAGAGTTGTATTGCACATTTGGAGAAAATGCGTTGGAAAGGTAAACCGAAATGTCCGCACTGTGAAAGCATCCATGTGGGTAGGCGCACAGAAACGGAAGAAGAGCGTATGGGTCGTTGGAATTGCCACGATTGCCATGTTACTTTCAAAATCACCTGCGGCACAGTGTTTCACGGCACAAAGATAGCACTCCAGAAGTGGTTTCTGGCGATCGCGTTGATTGCGAACGCAAAGAAAAGTTTGTCAAGTCATCAACTAGCGCGCGATTTAGACTTGAATCAAAAGACAGCATGGTATATCGTGACTCGCATACGTGCTGAAATGGCGAAAAAAGGCGGTGTGCTCCTTGAGGGTATCATTGAGGCTGACGAAACCTATATCGGTGGGAAGCCCCCGCAAGAAAAACAAACGTTCCGATGATGAACCCGCTAAGCGCGGACGTGGCACAGAGAAAGACGCTATCATCGGGGCTGTCCAGCGAGGTGGAAAGGTCGTCGCACAACTCGCACCGAATTTGACTGGAAGGACGATCCTTGAGTTTATCCGAAGTGCGGTCAACCTTAAGGACTCGGAACTGATAACCGATGAATATCGTGCCTACAACCTGATTGGGAAGGAAATGAAGCACGCTGTTATCAACCACAAAGAGCAGTTTGCTGATGGTGAAACACATACGAACACGATTGAAGGGGTTCTGGTCACTCCTGAAGCGTGCGTGGTATGGCTCGCACCACCACTACACAACGGGATATACACCGCTTTATGTGGCTGAAACGTGCTACAAGTCCAACTACAGAGAAACTGACATATTTGCCAAGTTTCTCAGGGAGAGTATAGGATGAAAAATGTTAGAGATAACCAGGATTTGGTTTATCCTCGTCTTCCGACATTCGCACGAGGACGCAGATCAAATATCGGTTGGTCGGTCTTTGGGGCATCAACAAGTTCTTGGAAGAAGTCTAAACAATCTTTGTAAAAGTATATAGGAAAAAGAAGGATTTTGCAAGTTAAATCCGAATTTTTGAGAAAATCGTAAGTTCAAAACTACTTATTGCGTAAATCTATCAATCAGACAACACTCTCCGGATTTTACTATAAGAATTCCTCTCTCCCCAAATCACATTGAAAAGTTGTCAAGCAAAGTGTTACTATATTTATATAGTACACAGATACCCTTATAACATTCCAAAGCACCAATCCCGTCCAAAAGACACACATTTTCTGAGCCAACTATCTGTGTAAACCAAAATAAAAACATACAATTCTCGGAGCAAAAATGACATACCGAAACATTTTAGAAAAAATAAAACTTGCATTTCCTCAACCTGTATCTAATACTATACATGACTCATACTTTGTGCATTCCATGATGCGCGCCTTGGATCAGGTAGACGCACTAAAAACACATCTGCCGATGCTTGACAGTATCGTTACCGCGGATTTTGAAGCAGCCAAGAAGACAGAGTTACCGGAAACAATTTCCTCAGTTGAAGAAGTGACAACTGACCTTGTCAGTTATCTCCGAGGCATGACGATCTTTGGACACCCGCGCACACAACAAAATGTTATTGGCCCCACAACAATTCCGAGTCTAATAGGGGTACTCCTTGCTTCTTTGCATAATCCGAACCTTGTTTGGGACGAATCCAGCCGATTAGTGGCGTTAGCTGAAGTTGAAGTCGTTGCCATGACATCAAAATTGATGGGATATGATCCAGAACAGTCAAGTGGTGTGTTTACCTTTGGTGGAACAGGAACGACACTCTACGGGGTGAAAATCGGGTTAGAAAAGGCATGTCCGGGAACAATTCAAAACGGAACACCTGAAGATGCCGTCATTTTTGTGTCAGATGCGGCACATTACTGTGCTGCGACTATTGCTGGTTGGCTCGGAATAGGCACAAACAATCTGATTACTATTCCGACAACTGTTGAAAACGAAATTGACCTTGAGTTACTTGAGCAAGAGCTTCGAAAAGCACTCACGAACGGAAAAAAGATTGCCTGTATTATTGCCACGTTAGGGACTACCGATGCATTCGGTTTGGACAATTTACTGCAAATCGTTGCATTGCGTGAAACCCTCGTTGAGGAATTTGGACTTGACTATCAACCGCATATCCACGCTGACGCTGTCATTGGTTGGGCATGGTCAGTATTCAACGACTACGATTTTGAGCAGAACCCGTTAGGATTTCGACCGCGCACTATCCGCGCTTTAGCAGGTGCATGCAGACGAATCCGACATTTACATCTTGCGGATTCTGTCGGCATTGACTTCCACAAAACTGGCTTCGCGCCTTATATTTCCAGCCTCATACTAGTCAAAAATCGAGCTGATCTGGATATGTTGAAAAGGTCTCCTGAACAGATGCCTTTTCTATTTCAATTTGGGCAGTATCGCCCTGGAATGTTTACGCTTGAAACCTCAAGAGCTGGCACAGGAACTCTTGCTGCCCTTGCTAATCTACGATTGTTCGGGGAAGAAGGTTTGCAGGCGATACTCGGACACATCGTTGAAATGGCTCAACTTTTGCGAGAACATCTGGAAGGTCATGAAGGAACAACTGTACTAAATAGAGGTAATTTCGGAACCGTAACACTTTTCCGTGCTTACCCGATTGGTGTGGACACCTTTGATATCAAGCGGCAGGAATTTGAAGACGCTGCATATCGGGACAGTTTGCACGCGCATAATGCATATAACCAGGAAATCTTCCAATATGTGAATTCTGAGGCGATGGAAGGCAGGGGTGTTTTCATATCCACAACAGACTGCTACCGTAAAACCGCTTACGGAGAGCCAATCGTCGCTTTGAAATCGTTTATCTTATCCCCGTTTGTTGATGAAGACGATGTAAAAATGGTCGTTGAAAAGGTTTTGGAAGCGAGGGAAGCGATTGGTTGAAGTGTTGCAATATACACTTCAATGGAGGTGGTGGGAATTGAACCCACTTCCGGAGGAATTTGAAAGCGACCATGCTTTCGCCTCCGTCGAATCCTTTCACCCCCTTGTATAATAAAAGGATACCATATTCGTATCCACGATATCAAGTGAATAATTCTGGTCAGACACCAATTGGTTGACTTTGCTAAGTGTCTGTGATAACTTATGTTTATAATAATCAGATTGGAAGGAATAGTTAATGGAACATTGGATTGAACAACTTATTGGTGGATTACCCAACGTAGTCCTTTTTCTAATCATTGCGGTGATGCTTTATACACTCGGCAAAGGCGCGGACTGGCTTGTTGATGAAGCGGTTGTGCTTTCAACCCGATGGGGTTTAGGGAAAGCGATTATCGGTGCTACGATTGTGAGTATCGGAACAACAACCCCTGAGGCTGCGGTCTCCGTGCTGTCTGCATTACAAGGAAAACCGGGGCTTGCACTCGGAAATGCAGTCGGTTCGATTATATGTGACACTGGACTTATTTTAGGATTAGCATCGCTGATTGCACCGTTATCGTTCAATCGTCAGTTAGCATCGCGCTTGTCCAATGTTCAGGTGAGTGCTGGTATTCTCTTGGTATTAGCATGTATTCCGCGGTCTTCCCCTATAGAAGTCTTTAAACAAGGTGGTGTACTTCCACAATTTATAGGATTCGTCTTTGTTGTACTGTTAGGGTTGTATATCTGGCAGTCTATCCGATGGGCAGGTTCAACAACACCCGATCCTGAAGACGAAGAGAAGGCTGCATCAGGTGGATCAAGTACTTTCCTTATACTTCTGAAACTCATCGGGTCAATCGCAATCGTCGTAATTTCTGCCCAAATTCTCATTCCGGCTGTAAGTATTCTTGCTACAAGATTTAAGGTGCCAGAATCAATTATATCGTTAACATTGGTAGCATTCGGCACTTCACTCCCGGAACTTGTAACAGCAATTACAGCAGTTAGGCGTGGGCATGGTGAGTTAGCGGTCGGTAACATCATCGGTGCGGATATTCTGAACGTGCTTTTTGTGGCAGGGGTTTCTGCAGCAGCGACAAGAGGTGGGTTAGTAGCAGACGCACATTTTTTCCTATTCGCTTTCCCCGCAATGTTGTTTATCTTAATAGTTTTCCGATACGGTATTTTCGTTTCAGGTAGCCAGTTAAAACGTCCTTTTGGGGTTGTTTTAGTCGTAGTCTGGCTTGTAGTACAAATCCTCAGTGGTGTTTTGGGAATAAACCCTCATTAGGCCTTTATACCATTTAATGAAACTGTTCAATTTGTCTGAATCGCAGATTCTAATTGGCGATTCAGACATAATAGTTTTAGTTTTCATTTGTAAGCACGGCAACTGTACGTGTAAACCACAGCATATATCAGCACAGAATAACAATAATCCCGCCAAAGAATCTTTGTTCCACAAAATATCAATTTGTGCATCCACAATTCGCGATTCTAAACACAGCGATAACTCAAATAAAAGGAGAACTTCACAATGAAAAAAACACTGTCCTTGATTCTTATTATTTGGATTTCAATATTCATTATAGTCCCAAATAGTCTTGCCCAAGACTATACACAATGGAGTTTACCCGCAGGCGCGAAAGCACGCCTCGGTAAAGGTTGGATAACTGAAATAGCATACTCCCCAGATGGAATACGTATAGCAGTAGCAAGTAGTATCGGTATTTGGATTTATGACGCACGGACAGGTGAAGAACTTGACTTGCTCACAGGGCATACGTCTTCTGTCTGGACCATAGCGTTCAGTCACGATGGTTCTTCATTGGCAAGTGCAGGTGCGGACAAAACTATCCGCCTATGGGATGCACATACCGGGACACATCTTCGGACGATGGTAGGACATACAGGTGTCTTGACCGTAGTGTTCAGTCCTGATGGAAAAACACTCGCAAGTGGAGGTTATGATAGAGCCGTTCGTCTGTGGGATGTGCAAACAGGTACGTTTCTTCGGACGATCACAGGACATACGGGAAGGGTTACTTCCGTTGCGTTCAGTCAGGATGGCAAAACACTCGCAAGTGGAAGTTGGGACAAAACCGTGCATTTGAGGGATGTGAAAACAGGTGCACCTCTTCAAACGCTGACAGGGCATACGAGTAAGGTCTTGGCCGTAGCGTTTAGTCCGGATGGTAAGACACTTGCAAGCACTGGTGGTGACAGCACCATTCGTCTGTGGGATATGCATATAGGCACGCTACTTCGTACATTGACAGGGACAGGGTATATGCCTTATGCCAGCAGTGTTTTATTCAGTCCTGATGGAAAAACCCTTGCAACTGGGAGTTGGGACGGAACCGTTCGTATGTGGGATGTGCAAACCGGCGCACTACTTCGCACGCTGACAGGGCATACGCATGAAGTTAGAAACGTTGTTTTCAGTCCGGATGGAGAGACGCTTGCAAGTGGAGGTAGGGACGGCACTGTTCGTATGTGGGATGTGCAAACCGGCGCACTACTTCGCACGCTAACAGGACATACGACTACTGTCTTAAGCGTTGCATTCAGTCCGGATAGCAAGACACTTGCAACTGGGGATACAAGAAATATGATTCGCCTGTGGGATGTGGTGAACGGCATTTCTCTTCAAACCCTCAGAGGGCATGGGCAAGAGGTAAATAGTGTTGTTTTCAGTCAGGATGGCAAAACACTCGCAACTGGGAATAATGCCAGAACCGTTCGTCTGTGGGATACGCGTACCAGCACACATCTTCGAACGTTGAAAGGACACAAGGAGCCGGTCAAAAGCGTTGTGTTTAGTCCGGATGGTAGGACACTTGCAAGCGGGAGCTGGGACAATACTGTCCGCTTGTGGGATGTTCAGACAGGCACACATTTTCAGACACTACACGAGCATTGGAACTGGGTCTATAGTGTTGCATTCAGCTCAGATGGAAAAACACTGGCGAGTTCAAGTTCGGACAAAACGATATTATTGTGGGATGTCCATACAGGCACACATTTTCGGAAACTGAAAGGGCATCAGAGTGCAGTCTTGACCGTAGCGTTTAGTCCTGATGGTAAGACACTCGCAAGCGGGAGTAGAGACAATACTGTGCATTTATGGAAGGTCCAGACAGGCACATCTCTACAGACGCTGCTTGGGCATACGTCTTATGTTAATAGTGTTGTATTCAGTCCTGATGGTAAGACCCTCGCAAGCGGGAGTAAAGACAATACAATTCTATTGTGGGACGTTCGGATGAGAACATCCTTTTTGACGTTGACAGGGCATACGGAAAGCGTCAGAAGCGTTGTATTCAGTCCGGATGGAAAAACACTGGCAAGCGGAGGTTCTGATGGCACCGTACTAATATGGGATCTCACCCCTGACATGGTGGATTAGGTATTACTGAAGCAATTCGGAACTGTAAACTTCCTTACTTAAGAACATTCTGTACCACAAAATATCGGTTTGTCCTCCCTAATCTGTGAATCCGCATAACCCGCGATCTGAAACACAGAAACCCATTTCCCTGCCCGCCAATAAATTTTTTACCACAAAATGTCAATTTGTGCATCCATAATGTGCGTAACAGTACAATACGCGATTCTAAAACGCAGTAAACAACTGGAAAATAAAAGGACAAACTTCATAATGAAAAAAATAATGTTATCGGTTTTAACTGTTTGGCTATCAATATTACCTTTACTCCAGAATACCCTCGCCCAAGACTATACACAATGGGGTTTACCCGCAGGCGCGAAAACACGTCTCGGTAAAGGCTCTGTAAGTAAAATAGCGTACTCCCCTGATGGGAAGCGTTTGGCTGTAGCAGGTAGTATTGGTATATGGCTATATGACGCACAGACGAGCAAAGAACTTAACCTGCTCACAGGTCATACATCTTCTGTCAGAAGCGTATCGTTTAGTCCTGATGGTTTTACATTGGCAAGTGGGAGTTGGGATGCTACCGTCCGTTTGTGGGATGTCCGAACAGGTACACCTCTTCTGACAATGAAAGGGCATATCTTTGGTGTCAATAGTGTAGTGTTCAGTCCTGATGGTAAGGCCCTCGCAAGTGGGAGTGATGACCATACTATTAGACTGTGGGATGTGCTAACGGGAATTTCTTTACGGACATTCATAGGGCACACGCAAAGAGTCTGGAGTGTAGTGTTTAGTCCTGATGGTAAGACCCTCGCAAGTGGGAGTTGGGACAAAACTGCGCGTTTGTGGGATGTGCGGACAGGTACATCTCTTCAGACACTCACAGGACATGAGAGGCATATTTTAGCTATAGCGTTCAGTCCTGATGGTAAGACCCTCGCAAGTACAAGTTGGGATAGAACCGTGCGGCTGTGGGATACGGAGACCGGTGCATCTCTTCAAACGTTGAAAGGGCATACGGCGGGAGGAGTCGTTAGTGTTGTATTTAGTCCTGATGGAGAGACACTCGCAAGTGCGGGCATTTGGGATAAAAGGGTTTGCTTTTGGGATGCGAAAACAGGTGAATCTCAACGGGTATTGAAGGTGCATACAGATGATACCTTCAGCATAGTATTCAGTCCGGATGGAAAAACACTCGCAACTGCAAGCACGTCTGAAGGTGTGTGTCTATGGGATGTGAGAACTGGAACACATCTTCGGGAACTGACAGGACATACGGGTAAGGTCAGGAGCGTAGCATTCAGTTCAGATGGTTCTACACTGGCGAGTGGTGGAAGTATGGACAAATCCGTGCGTTTGTGGGACGTGCAAACAGGCAGGCCAATTCATGTGTTGATGGGACATACGTGGGAGGTATCCTCTGTAGTGTTCAGTCCGGATGGAAAAACACTTGCAAGTGCAAGTTATTCGGACGAAGACGACACTGTGTATATATGGGATGTGCAAACAGGAACATCTATTCGGACACTCAAGGAGCATACGGATGGGATCGATAGCATTGCATTCAGTCCGGATGGAAAGATACTCGCAAGTCAAGGCGTTGATAATACATTGCTATTGTGGGATTTGCACACAGGTACATCAATTAGGACACTCCCAGGACATACGGAGGCTATCGTAAGCGTCGCGTTCAACCCTGATGGAAAGACACTCGTAAGTGGAAGTTGGGATGGCACCGTGCGCTTGTGGGATGTGCAGACAGGCATATCTATTAGGGAGTTGACAGAGCATACAGAAAGGGTTGGTAGCGTAGCGTTCAGTCCTGATGGTAAGACAATCGCAAGTGGGAGTTGGGACGATACAGTGCGCTTGTGGAATGTGCAGGCTGGCACATCTATTAGGGAATTGCCAGGGCATACGAATAATATTGTTAGTGTTGTATTTAGTCCGGATGGGAAGATACTTGCAAGTGGGAGTTGGGACAACACCATCCGTCTATGGGATGTGCGAACAGGCACACACCTTTTGACATTGCCAGGGCATACGGAAGGTGTTACAAGCGTTGTGTTTAGTCCTGATGGCAAAACACTCGCAAGTGGGAGTTGGGATGGTTCCGTGCTGCTTTGGGAACTTGATTCACCAGACAGTGAAAACACTAATTGACGCGTTCAGACGGCACCGTGCTGCAATACGAATTTTTATACACTACTATAATTGCCAAAAATATGTTAAAAGGGTGGTGCAGTCAAACGCACAAACGAAAGCGACACTGCATCCAATTCCTCTCGAACAGCCGAATCCAATTCCCAACCGACACCGCCGAGTGTGTCATCTAGTTGTTCGAGCGTATCACTTCCACTGATAGCGACGGTGACTTCGGGATGTGATACCACCCAAGCCACTGCAAGTTGCGCAGGGGTTTTCCCTAACTCACCTGCAAGCCGTTTGAGCGTTGTAATCACCTGTCCGGTTGCCCCGCGCATCCGGCGATCGTATTCATCTCGGTAACGTCTTGCCCAGAGAGTTCCAGCAGGCGGCGGTTCATCAGGCGAATAGACACCGCTCAATAAACCGACCGATAACGGACTATAACACATTACCCCAAGTCCTTCCTCACGCACTAATCCAAACATCTCAGTTTCCAAATCTCGATTTAGCAGGTTATACATATTTTGAACGCACATATAGGGTGTCGCGTTGATGCTATCGGCAATCCAGAGTGCCTTACAAACCTGCCATGCCTGATGATTACAACAGCCGAGATACCGCACCTTGCCTGAACGCACGAGATCATCAAGGGCGCGGACTGTCTCTTCTTGCGGGGTTGTGTCGTCTGGAACGTGAATCAGATAGACATCAATATGGTCAGTGCCTAACCTTGTCAGTGAACGGTCTATCTCACGCATGATATGGTAGCGTGATAATCCGTAATCGTTTGGTCCTTGCCCGATGTGGCTGCAGATCTTAGAGGTAATCACCACATCATCCCGTTTCCCTTTAATTGCTTTGCCAAGCACAACTTCAGAACGACCCATGTTGGCGCGATCATCCATCGGACCATATATATTGGCACAATCGATCAAGTTGATACCGTTATCAATGGCGTGTTCAATAAGCCGTTGGGCAGCACTTTCATCGTTTTGCCCTCTAAATCCCAATCCCAACGCAAGTGGACTTACCTTAACACCTGCTTTACCAAAATTGACATATTCCATAATCTATTTCCTATAGGCATAACTTTTTGACGATATTGATACTAAAGTAACTCTACAAATGTGCACGGACCGACATCCGCAATGCATCAACAAGTCGCTGCATATCCGCGGGCTTTGATGCTAAAAAAATCATACGTTCATGTGTAACAGGATGCTCAAATTGAAGGGTGCGCGCATGCAATGCCTGCCGTTTAAGTTGTATAAGTGCATGTTTCACGGGAAGTGTATCAGCATCGTTCAAAGCGCGTTGTTCGCCACCATAAATAGTATCGCCAGCAATTGGGTGTCCAATGTGTTGCATGTGAACACGAATTTGATGGAGACGTCCTGTTTCCAATGTGAGTTGAATGAGCGAAAAATTGTAATAACTTTCTAATACCTGATAATGCGTGACAGCGTGCCTGCCGTTGTTTTCGACTGTGGTCATTCTCCGCTTGTCTTGACGGCTTCGTGCTATTTGAGCATTTATTGTTCCGGTGGCTTCAGCAGGAATACTACACACAACAGCGACATACTGACGCGTGATGGTATGTTTTTCAAACTGCACAGACAACTCACGATGGACAACATCTGTTTTCGCAACAACGAGAACACCCGACGTATCTTTGTCCAATCTGTGAACGATGCCCGGTCTTTCTACTCCACCGATACCTGACAGGTCAGTGCAGTGTGCAAGCAATGCATTGACGAGTGTGCCAACGTTCACACCGCTTGCGGGATGAACAAGCATTCCTGCAGGTTTGTTAAGTACAATTAAGTGGCTATCTTCGTGAAGAATGTCAAGCGGAATTTTCTCAGGTTGTAATGTTTCCAAAGGGCGGGAATTAGGAATCGTGAGACAGACTCGGTCGCCGGAACGGAGCTTATAACTGGGCTGTTTAGAGACCTTATCATTGACGGTGACAGCACCATCGCGAATCAGTTTCTGCAGATAGGTTCGCGATACACCTTCGATCGTACCCATCAGAAACCGATCCAATCGCTTTCCACTATGATCTGTTTGTATGTGGTAGGTTTGCGCTATGTTTGCCATAACTGTGCGTGGAGTGGTTTACGGACTTTTTTAGCATGAAAGACTAAAATACAACCTCGCTGCTTTAGCTCGGAATTAATCAGCAGAAGTTGATATACGCAGTCCAGCGGGAGGTGTGTTGGCAGGTCTTTTGTGGAGAACAATCTCTATGTCATGTCCTAATTTATTGAGAAATGAAAGTAGACGATCAACCGTCCAACTATCAAATAGACCGTCTAACATATCCGAGAGTTCGGATTTACTAATACATAGAAGTTCGGCTGCTTCGTCTAAGCTGAGTTTGCGTTCGGTTATAGTGTCCTGAATTTTGAAAACAAGATGTGCCTTCGCTTGCATATCCTCTGGATTAGGAAATCCCAAATCCTTGTAAATGTTACCGCTGCCTATTTCAAATTCAATTTTTTCTTTACTCATTTTGTTTCCTTTGCATAGATATATTTTACTAAATTCAGAGAGATCTCGCAAGTTTTTTTCCATTCAGAATTAATCTGCGGAGGTTGAGATGCGGAGTCCTACGTGAGGTGTGTTGGCAGGTCTTTTGTGGAGAACAATCTCTATGTCATGATCCAACTTTCCAAGCAGTGAAAGCAAATGGTCAAGGGAACAGTCGGCAAGTCTGCCCTTCAGAAGTGTTGAGAGTTCATTCTTACTGATACCCAGAATTTTGGCTGCCTCGCTTTGTTTGAAACCGCGTTTGGTAATAATGTTATATATAATTGCAGCAAAACGAACTTTCATGAGTTCTTCCTCGGGATTAGGAAATCCCAAATCCCTAAACACATTGCCGCTGCCTATTTCAAATTCAATTTTTTCTTTACTCATTTCCGTTTTCCTTCTGGGCAAGTTCTTTTGCCCAATTCAAACGATCTCGAATCAAATCAATCTCTTTTTTTGGCGTCTTTATCCGTCGCTTCGATTTCTTCTGGAAACAGTGCAAAACATAAATTATATCTCCAAGATTCACCACGTAAACAGCACGATATGTATCACGTGCATAATTACTTACAATCTCATATACGCCTGAAAAACCACGTAAAAGCTTAGCTGAGGAATGTGTTTCACTACCTTGTGCTATTTCAAGTGCAAAACCAATATCTCGCTGCACATCACGCGGAAATTCTGAAAGCCTTCTTTTGGAGTCCCCAACCCAGACAACGGGTTTCATTCGTTCTTCAGGCATAGGTATATTTTACTAAATTCAGAGAGACCTTGCAAGTCTTTTTCTGCTTAGGGTTTAACAATTTAGGGCAGGCACGAGGACCTACCCTACAGATAATAATTAAATTAACGCCGAGATAGACATCAACAGATTGGAATCGGACAGATTTTACCCCGTCACAGCACCTTCAGAGGCAGAAGAAACAGAGTTTGCGTATTTTGCCATGACACCGCGGGTATAGCGAGGTTCGGGTGGTGCCCATTTCTCAAAACGTGCTTGAATTTCAGTATTAGAGAGTGTAACATCAAGTCTGCGCGCTTCTGCATCAATTACGATTTCGTCACCCTCTTGAAGGATAGCGACGGGGCCGCCTTTTGCTGCTTCAGGCGCAACATGACAGATCATAAAACCGTGTGTTGCACCAGAGAATCTACCATCTGTCAAGAGAGCCACATCTTCGCTCAGACCAGCACCCACGATAGCTGCAGTAACGCCTAACATTTCACGCATACCAGGACCTCCAGTTGGTCCCTCATATCGGATAACCACAACATCGCCGGGTTTAATTTTCCCACCCTTGATGGCAGCAAATGTGTCCTCTTCACGTTCAAAAATACGCGCAGGACCGCGATGGAGCGTCTTAGCCTGACCAGATAACTTGATAACACATCCATCCGGTGCAAGATTACCTCTCAATATAGCAAATCCACCGGTCGGTTTGAGTGGCGCATTTACCGCTCTAATAACCTGTTGACCTTCGGTTTCGGCTGCTGCGTTTGCCTCTTCACCGATAGTTTTTCCTGTAACGGTGAGTTCATCGGCGTGCAGCAAGTTAGCTTCTGCAAGACGTTTTGCTAAGAACGGAATACCTCCTGCCTCATAAAGATCAGTAGCAACAAACTGCCCACTTGGCTTTAAGTCTGCCAATACCGGTGTTCTCTGGCTAATGACGTGGAAATCCTCAAGTGTCAACGGGATTTGTGCTTCGTGTGCAATAGCGAGGAGGTGCAGAACACCGTTGGTAGAACCAGCGGTAGCTGCAACAGATGTGATAGCATTCTCAAGAGACTTGCGTGTGATAATTTGACTGGGTCGGCGATCAGCAGCGAGCATGTCCATAACAAGTTGTCCTGCTTTATATGCTTCCTGATCCTTATCTTCTGCCACAGCAGGCACACTGCCGCTTCCCATCGGGGCAATACCCAACATTTCAACAGCAGTCGCCATCGTATTGGCAGTGAATTGTCCGCCGCATGCACCCGGGCCGGGACATCCTTTGCTTATTAGGTCATCCAATTCTTCTACTGTGATCGTGCCTTCTGCATGCTGCCCGACCGCTTCAAACACGTCTTGGATAGTGACATCGCGTCCTTGAAAATTTCCCGGCATGATTGAACCGCCGTAGAGCGTCAGCGATGGAATATCTAAACGTGCCAATGCCATCACAGTGCCAGGGACAGTTTTGTCACATCCGCATAGTGCCACAACAGCATCAAACATGTTGCCAATGGAAACTAACTCTATTGAGTCGGCAACAACCTCTCGACTGATAAGCGAGGTTTTCATGCCCTCTGTTCCCATTGTAATGCCATCCGAGATGCTAACGGTATTGAATTCAAGAGGTGTTCCGCCCGCATCTCGAATTCCCTGTTTGACCTTAGCAGCGAGACGTCTCAAGTGGAAGTTACAAGGTCCGATCTCAATCCATGTATTAGCAACCCCGATAATCGGTTTGTCAAGGTCCTCTGGTGACAGCCCGCCATCGCCAAACATAAGCATCGTGCGTGCGGCAGCACGGTCGGGTCCATCGGTAATCACATAACTTCGGGGTTTCATTTTATTGGACATTGGTTTTGTCCTCCTACAATTAAAGCGATGGTCAGAGACAAGGGAATGGTTCCCTATAACGTCAAGATTCGATAACTATGACTACATTGTAAATTCATAGACGAGTTCTTCGTTCGGGGCATCTTTGAGACGTAAAATGATTGTGCCTGTATCCTGTTGGTAAGCCTCCTGATACATAGTTTTGATTGACGTAAGGTCAAAGTGATAGTCTTCAGTAAAGAACCAGTCGCATGGAGAGTTTCGCATGTGTGCAAGGGAAACTTTGAGCTGAACAGGAAATGATTCGAGAAACGACTCCGAAGCAACCAAGGTAAATTTATTAGTTTCAGGACCGCAGCTGCTGACACCTACGTTGATCGTCAACGTATCGCCTGTTATCGTAGCGGCGTTCAAGACAAAATAATCGTTTCCGAATTTGTCGTCCACATCTCCAATGAAAACATCACCCCAATATTGCTTCTCGTTCCGTTCAACGTTATTAGGTTCCACCGTCATTTGATTCTGTATCTGCTGACACCCTATTGTAAAGAGGATGAATACACTCAAGATAAATCCTATGCCGTGTTTCAGTTTCATGTTTACGCTCCTTTTAAGTGAGATTACAACTACCAAGTGAATCTATTCTACTGCATACCTAACCAACTACTAAGTACCCCACCATATTTAGCAATGAGACCCGCAAACACAACAGAAACCATTGACATCAACTTAATCAAGATATTGAGAGAAGGACCAGATGTATCTTTAAACGGATCACCAACGGTATCACCGACAATAGTGGCTTTGTGTTGTTCTGAACCTTTTTCACCGTATTCTTCCTTGTGTTTACCTTCTTCAATAAACTTTTTAGCGTTATCCCATGCGCCACCAGCGTTTGCCATCATGATTGCCAGCACAAAACCTGTTGCCAAACCACCAGCGAGTAATCCAAGCACACCAGCGACATTAAAAATCAAACCGACAGCGACAGGCACGACGATAGCAATGAGAGACGGGAAAATCATCTCGCGTTGTGCACCAACAGTTGAGATACTAACACATCGAGCGTAATCCGGTTTCACCTCGCCTTTCATAATACCGGGTTCCTCGCGAAATTGCCGCCGAACCTCTTCTACCATAGCACCAGCGGCACGTCCGACAGCTTTCATCGTTAACGCGCAGAAATAGAATGCCATTACTGCACCGATAAATAGACCTATCAGGACTTGCGGGTTCATCAAGGTGACGTTGTAGTAATCCATAAATTGATCTACCGTAACCTTCAGTGTCTCTACCATTTCATCGCCGATCTTTAGTGTCTTTTTATCAGCCAGGTGGATGAGTCCGTAGCGAATTTCTTCAAGATAGGCTGCCAAGAGTGCAAGCGCGGTCAAAGCAGCTGAACCGATAGCAAAACCTTTACCAGTTGCTGCAGTCGTATTACCGAGTGCATCTAACTGATCTGTACGTTCTCGGACGCTTTCATCCAGTTTCGCCATTTCAGCATTCCCACCAGCATTATCTGCGATCGGTCCATAAGCATCTGTAGCAAGCGTAATACCGAGCGTTGCCAACATACCGACTGCGGCGATACCAACGCCGTAAAGTCCCATAAGCGGTTCGCTTTTCCCTCCAGGAAGGTAGTAACTAACGGCAACTGCGGCAATAATCGTTATAACAGGGATTGCCGTAGACTCCATGCCGACAGCAATACCTTCAATAATGACAGTTGCCGGTCCGGTTTGCGCCTGCTTCGCTATAGCTCGGGTTGGCTTATACTCGTGTGAGGTAAAGATTTCGGTAACCTTACCAATAATCAAACCTGCCACAAGTCCTGTGACAATTGCACCCCACACCTGCCATTTATTTGGAAGATCAAGATAAAGCAACACAGGGAGTGATGCGATAGCAATACCTACTGCACTGCCGTTGATACCGAGGTTAAGTGAACCCATCAACTGCCGCATCGTAGCCCCTTCTTTAGTCCGCACCATATATATACCTACAATGGAGAGAATCACGCCGATACCTGCGATAATCATAGGTGCTGAAAGATACTTAAGCTGAAGCGTGAGGTTATCGTGATCCTTGGCTGCAACCGCAGCAACACCGAGGGCTGCAGTCGCAAGGATTGAACCTGCATAAGATTCATAGAGGTCTGCCCCCATACCTGCAACATCGCCAACATTATCACCAACGTTATCTGCAATAACAGCGGGGTTGCGCGGATCGTCTTCTGGAATTCCTGCTTCAACTTTTCCAACAAGATCGGCACCGACATCAGCTGCTTTCGTATATATTCCACCACCGACACGGGCGAATAGTGCTTGTGTTGAAGCTCCCATCCCGAAACTGAGCATGATGACTGTTATTTGAGGTAGAGGGTTCACCTCTAAAAATCCAGGTAATACCTTTGGAAAGATGTAATAGAGAATGAGAAACCACCCGGTGATGTCAAGTAGCGCGAACCCAACAACTATCAATCCCATAACTGCGCCAGCGCGGAACGCCACCTTTAAACCAGCGTTGAGACCTTTCATCGCAGCACTTGTTGTCCGTGCTGATGCGTTGGTCGCGGTTTTCATACCTAAGAAACCGCAGAGTCCTGAGAAAAATCCGCCTGTCAGAAAAGCAAACGGGACGACCTTATTTTGAGCATTGAGGACAAAAGCCATGAAGATAAAGATAAGGCAGAGGACAGCAAAAACGATGCCCACCACTTTGTATTGTTGCCTAAGATACGCCATTGCACCTTCGCGGACAGACTGTGCAATGTCACGCATTGTTTCATTCCCTTCGTCCTGTTTCATCAATGAGCGATAGAAGTGGAATGCAAAAACTAAAGCAATAAGCGCACAGACAGGGGCAATCCACCATATTGTCGGCACAACTGGCATAGCAGGCGGAGAGTCCGATTGGGCAAAAGCCACGGTGGCTAAATTCAAAACAGGTAGAGAAATCAGAAATAGTTTCCAATTTAGCCACCGTCTTCTGCAAGTGATTTCACGCATTAAAAACCTCTCTTTTATTATTTTTTATCGTGAGTTTAACTAACGTTAGGTTGGGTAGAACAACGTGAAACCCATAGGCGTCAATTTAGTGGTCCCCAACCCGGTAGGTGCGGTTTCTAACTGCACCTTTTTGTATCAACATCTCAAATAACGCAAAGGACGAGAATATCAGTGTTCGTAGTCGCGCAATTCATTGCGCCTCTTTTCTTTGAATGTCCGAGGCGCAATGAATTGCGCGACTACAAACGAGTTCTTTCCTTAAATTGACACATAAGGGTTTCGCTACGTTCTACCCAACCTACATTTGATTCCTTATTTGAACTTACGTTTTTTCGTAATTCCGATTAAAAAATTTGAGTGCTTGTCCGACAAGGTAAAGTGAACCCGTAATACAGATTAAATCTTTTGGTGATGCGTCGGATAACACCTTCGTTATTGCCATTTCTGGGGATGGATACGCTGTTATTTTATTGCATATACCCGACCAAGCATGGTTTATCGTTTCGGCAGGCAGGACACGCGGGTTATTGGAAACTTGTGTAGCAATCACGGAATCCGCTGTTTTTGAAACAATTTCGCCAATTGCTGCTAAATCCTTATCCTTCATAATACTAACGATAAAAATTGCTTGGGTGTAACGAAAATCATCACGGATAGCACGGCATAAGGCTTTCATAGAGACAAGTGAATGTGCGCCATCAAGCACGACAAGTGGTGCTGACATAACTCGCTGAATCCGTCCGTGCCACTGCACGTGCTTGAATCCGGCATAAACGCTATCTTTGGGAATTTCATAACCTTTCTGTTTCAGACATTCAATCGCTGCGATTGCAGCCGTAGCATTGACATATTGGTGGTGCCCCAACAACGATAGCGTGAGTTCTGAATAACGTTCCGAGTTTATCTCCACGTCGAATTGCTGTGCTATCGGCACACCTTCTGCGTTCAATACCAGTTGTGAAACTGATACATCGGGATCGCGTTGGGCAAAATCTTTGACTTCAACGATTGGTGCGTTTCGTTCACTCGCAACTTTTTCAAAGACAACTCGCGCTTCAGGATGTTGCGGTGCAAGTGCAACAGGACACCCTTGTTTTATAATTTCTGCTTTTTCGCTTGCAATCTCAGTATAGGTTTCTCCTAATATTGCCGTGTGTTCTAACCCAATCGGTGTAATAACAGATGTTACTGGCGAGACAACATTCGTTGCGTCAAGTCGCCCACCTAAACCGACTTCAATCAGAGCGAAATCGGTTGCTTTGTCTGCAAAATAGGTAAAGGCAAGCGCAGTATATATTTCAAAAAATGAAACACGTCCGAATTCGGAATCGGAAACGGTTTCAATAGCAGGCTTGAGTTTTTCAATGTAGCATGCGACTTCTGCTTTTGAGATAAGTTTACCATCAACACGACACCTTTCACGCGGCGTTATGAGATGTGGGGATGTAAACAATCCCGTTTTATAGCCTGCATGTGTTAGCACCGATGCAATGAGTGCTGCTGTAGATCCTTTGCCTTTACTTCCCGCAACATGGATCACCTTTAATCTGTCGTGCGGATTTCCGAGAAGGTCAAGTAATCGCGAGATACGATTCAAATTGTAGAAACGTGCCTGCCGTGCAAAGTCCGGACTTCTCTCATAGTCAATGAATTGCTCAATGTAGGCAAGTGCCGCTTTGTAGTCCAATTTTTTGGTATTATCCGTTACGGCACACAAGGTGCGCCTACTTTAGATATTCGTAAATTGGGAATTGCGCGCAGAATTCTTTGACCTTTTCTCGGATTCGCTGTTTAATAGAACCTTTCTGTCTATTTTCAAGTGCCTCAGTAATAAAATCCGCAATGTGAAGCATCTCATCTTCTTTCATGCCGCGCGTCGTAACCATCGGAGTGCCGAGCCGGATTCCGCTCGTTGTTTTCGGTTTTCTTTTGTCAAACGGAATACTGTTTTTATTAACGATAATTCCCGCATCCTCAAGATGGTCAGCAGCCTGTCTACCGCTCAATTTCTCGTATTTAGAAGTCAGGTCTACCAACATCAGGTGATTCTCAGTGCCACCGCTGACTAATCGGAACCCGTTCTCGATTAACCTTTCAGCGAGCACCTTGGCATTCTTAACGATCTGTGCTTGATATGTTTTAAACTCAGGTTCGCTTGCTTCTTTGAAAGCGACAGCTCGCGCAGCAATCGCGTGTAGGAAAGGACCACCCTGTAAACCGGGAAACACTGCTCGATCAATTGCGGCTGCATGTTCAGCTTTACACATTATCATCGCACCACGAGGACCGCGTAAGGTTTTGTGTGTTGTCGTGGTAATCACATCGCTGTATGGAACTGGGTCAGGATGAACACCACCTGCGATAAGTCCAGCAATATGCGCTATATCCGCGAGTAGATACGCACCAACGGAATCAGCAACATTCCGCCATTCGGAAAAGTTGAACTGCCGTGGATACGCTGTTGCACCAACAACGATTAACTTTGGACGATGTTCCGCTGCAAGACTCGCAACTGTTTCCATATCAATCAACTCTGTTTCAGTATCTACCCCATACCCAACAATATTATAGTAACGTCCGGAAAAGTTGACCTTATCACCATGACTCAGATGCCCGCCGTGGCTAAGGGACATTGCTAAGATAGTGTCACCGGGTTCAAGGAGGGCATGGTAGGCTGCCATATTTGCTTGCGTGCCAGCATGAGGTTGAACGTTAACGTGTTCAACGCCGAAAAGTGATTTGGCGCGTTCAATTGCAAGAGATTCCACGTCATCCATAAACTCACAGCCGTTATAGTAGCGTTCACCAGGATATCCCTCAGCATATTTATTCGCTAAGATACTTCCCTGAATTTCCATAACAGCTCGGCTGGCGTAGTTCTCCGATGGAATCAGCATGAGAGAATTTTGCTGACGTGTTAAATCTTTGGCGGTAATTTCAACAATTTGTGGGTCTACCTCTGCCAATAATTTGTTCATTATCTTTCACCGTTTGTGCTTGACATTGAGTTGTGTATAGTAAAAAAAGAATTTTATCACAAAATTGGCACAATTACAAGAAAAGTTGACATATATGCATGCACATGTTATATTAGTAGTAACGGATTTTCGTTACTTCAAAAATTCAACACGTTACGATTTCATTGCTAAATCATGCTTCAAACTACAAAATTCAGAACCTTTATAGCGTTTTTACTTCTTCTCATCCCTTTGTTCATCCTATCGGCTTGTAATTCGCAAGACACCGCACAGAAACCTCAACCTTCAACACCTGAGTTAGCTGCTCCTGTCGCGCCGCCTCGTGCTGAGGATTGGCAGATGTTCATGCATGATTTGCAGTTCTCTGGAAAGAGTCCGGATCAGAAAATAAACCCACCACTCCAGTTGTTGTGGCAATTCAAAACTGGGGGACCTATACAGGCATCCCCGGTCATCGTTGACAGGATAGTGTACATCGGATCCACAGACGGTAAACTTTATGCTCTAGATGCCAAAGAGTGGGGCATTAAATGGGTTTTCAATACTGGGAGCGCAATCCGTTTTTCTGCTGCGGTATCGGGTGGGCGCGTCTATTTCAGCACACGCGATAACAATTTCTACGCGCTTGATGCGAAAACAGGAGATCAGTTTTGGAAGTTGAAAACAAAAGGTTGGATGGACTCACCGCCTGTTGTTTTTGATGGTATTGTTTATACGGGGGCATACCCTTCACGAATATACCTGCTGGATGCAATTACCGGTAAACCTAAATCGGAACGTCAACGCAAGGTCACGATTAACGGTATAGAATACGGATGTGTGAACGCAGAGTTCCGTCCTATTATTCCACAGTATAACGCGAATTATTGGCGCGGTTATACAGCAGGAAGTGAGAGTTTTCCTGTCATAGCGAACGATTTTGCATACATCGGTGCGCGCAATGGCAAAATACATGCGATCAATATAACGTCTAAGACAATAGTATGGTCACATCAGGTTGGTGGATCTGTTGATGCAGCACCTGCGATTTCCGATGGAGTTCTCTATGCGGCTTCAACTGATGGTTCAATCTATGCGTTTGCCACTGCAACAGAGAGTGCGCCAGTTGCAGATACCCGAAAACATGGTGTTGTTACGCACGATGGTGCCCCAGTTTATGTGAAGAAAAATGGCACCTCACCTCTGTTCCGTCTCAATGATGGCACTAACTTGCCTATTCTCCAAACTGCACAGGATTGGTATCAGGTCGAACTGCCGAACAAAGAGGCTGTATGGTTAGATAAATTTGCATTTGGAGAATTTGAAGAGACAGATGGGGTTGTGTTTAACACTAATTTTTGTGGAACGCCTCGGATGATACATTTGATCGAAGGTGCGGAATATCCGTATTGGAGTCCTGATGGTGAGCTCGTTGCGATGCTAAAGAGAACCGACCTGAGTGGAAGTTATTGGCAAGCGAGCGAACTTTGGATTATGGACAAAGAGGGAAAACGAAAACAAAAACTCCATGAAGGCCAATTTTACAATCCGCATGTTTCGTGGTCACTGGATAGCCGTCTATTGACATTTGAAGCCAAAGCAGATAACGCCACATATATCTATATTGCAGATTGGGAATTGGGACGGATCAAAAAACTGGTAAAAGGTTCTGGTCCAGCCTGGTCTCCTACCGCCAACCAATTGGCATTTAGACGTCGTGAAAAAGGGTATGATATGGTTTATCGAATTAACAGTGACGGCAGTGGTGGCAGGGAGGTTGCGCGAGTTTTATTTAAAAGACTTCAGCACAATTATACCTATTTGCACCCGCCTTCTTGGTCGCCAGATGGAAATCAACTCGCCTTTGATGTGGTGCAGGATCAAAAAGTTGGTAACGCAACAGTTAGGTACGTCGCCATCCGTTTCCAAAATATAGAAGGAGAACGTTTGAAACAGATCCCGACTCAGCATCAACAGGTTCGTCAACTCCGCTGGTCGCGCGATGGGACACAAATTGCTTACGTGCTCTCAGGGAGTAATCGTCCTGATCCGCTACTTGATAAACGTCTCCACATCGCCGGAATCACTGATGGATATGCGAAACACCGTGTTCTCAAACATACTGCACCAGCATGGGCACCAACAGGCAATAAGCTAGCGTACTTTGAACGTGAAGATTGTGTGGGAATCCGCTGGAAGATTTGGGTATATGACCTTGATAGAGGAAAAAAATATCCGATTGCACGCACATCTATGAAACTCGCCTCTATCGTATGGATGCCGGATGGTGAAAGTCTCTGTGTATGGCACACATCTGATTATCTGCGGGGTAATACCTATTTGCCGGCAGATACAAAGGGTTGGATTGTGCCTATTAATCTGTCTCAGTAGCGGAACAATTAAAACGCAGCCTCAAGCAAATGAAGCATATCCTGTTCTGTACATTGCCTCGGGTTAAGTTTATAGCAGTGATCAAGCATTGCATCGGCTGCGAGTTTTGGTATCTTTTCTCTGTCTAATCCTGCCTCTCCGAGACCAGTAGGCATATTAAGTTCCGTGTTCAATTCCCGAATTTCATCAATTGCCGCGCACGCTGCCTCATCTTTAGACATACCTTCTAAATTAACACCTAACGCGTCAGCAACATCAGCATACTTCTCAATCACATGAGGAAGATTGAACTCCATCACATGGGGCAATAGAATTGCGTTGGCAACACCGTGCGGGATAGGCGCGTCTGTTGACAACTGGTGGGCAATCGAGTGAACGGCACCGAGACCTTTCTGAAATGAAAACGCTGCCATACACGACGCTAACAACATTTCTCCTCTTGCCACAATATTTTCACTATTGTGATATGCTGTTCGGATATTTTCACCTAAGATTTTTAGTGCTTGCAAAGCCACACCTTCGGCGATCGGGTGATGTTTTGTGGCTACATACGCCTCAATTCCATGTGTGATAGCATCCATACCTGTTGCTGCGGTCAACGTTGGCGGCATTTTCACAGTTAACACTGGATCCAGGAGCGCGAGGTTCGCCATATTGAAACGGGTAATAATAGCGCGCTTTCGCCACCGATCAGTTGTCCGCAAAGAGGTATCAGTAATCACTGCGCCCTGAGACACCTCACTGCCGGTACCCGATGTCGTAGGTACACATATCAACGGTGGCATATCGTCGCGAATTTTGTTTGCACCATCTGAATCAACATAGTACGGTTCCAGTGGTGGCGCGTGCGTTGTCAAGAGTCGGATGGCTTTAGCAGCATCCATCACACTCCCACCACCAACAGCAATTACGCCATCACATTTTTCTTTCTGATAAACCTCCACACCTTGCGTTATGCTAACATCTGTGGGATTCGGTTCAATATCTACATAAGTAGCATAAGGCAAATTGGCATCTTCCAATGGCGCAACGGCTTGACTCAATATTCCTACTTTGCTGATACCCGCATCACTAACGATAAGCGGTTTTTTGCCACCAAATGTCTTGACATGATCTGCCAAGTTTGCGATAGCACCTTCCCCAAATTCAATACGTGGCGGTAAAAAATAGTTAAGAATTTTCTTGTTCACATTTAATTCCTTTGTCTAATACCAATTCTGATAAATAAACTACCATTACCTTGCTTGAATCAACGAAACGATTTACATCAATAATTTTTGATAAACAACTCATTCCCTTTTGCCGCAGAATCTTTTTTATAGTTGTTCATCCCGTATTGTAAAGTCCATTCACGAATTTCGGCAAAATCAAAAAGTTCTCGGATTATAGGCGAATCGTCGTAGGTAATTAACCATTTGTGAGGACACTTTTTCATATTTTCAGCAAAATGGGCATGGTCAAATGAAGTATGCAAAGTGCCTCTTGTGCCATACAATTTTGATTCAGTCGCCTTCCAATAGGGAGGATCAAGAAAAATAAAAACATCCTCACCATTTTGGAAGAGTGCATCAGCGTAGTCTCCACATGTGATTTTGACTCCCGAAAGACAAGGTGAAATCATTTCAACTCGCGTGATAGATGAGTTTGTGAAACGTTTCTCATAAGCGGCTTGTGAATACCCGCCTGAATCAACAATACCCGAAAAGGTAATTCGGTTCAGTACAAAAAACCGCACGGCGCGCTCAAATTCGGAAAGCATTTCCCTATTTTGGCTCAGCAAGTCCTTTGCCTCCGTTAATTCCTCAAATAGGGTTCTACCGTTATTATAGTTCGCTTTTGTGTCTATTAACGCCTCAACTAATTCAGTGACATTGTCTTGCGTCTGTTGCCAGAAACAGTATAGATCGTAATTGAGGTCATTAATCCAATAGGATTTAATGAGACTTTGAAAAATGCTTCGGACAGCAAAAAAGACGGATCCGCCACCGACAAAAGGTTCGCGAAATTCCGATATTTTTGGTGGGATCAGTGGAATAATCTGTTTCAGGGCTCTGGATTTACCGCCCGGGTACCGCAAAGGACTTTTGGCTAATTTATGCATGATGCTCTACTGTTGATATTTGTACTTTGTTATCCATATCTGCAATTTATCGTTTTCACTCGCTTCATGGAATATATTTTACGTCTTTCACGAAACCTTTGATAAAAAGTGTACTCATTTTCAACCTTCCATGCTAAGAGAATTTACAAGTGTAACGTGAGTTTGATATATAGCAAATTCTAAACATAAATGGACATTTTCATAGGGGTTAGGTAACCTAACCGCTACGGGCGAGAAGCCCTCGCCCCTACGAGAAGCCCTCGCCCCTACGAGAAGCCCGACATCTTGTTTTTATCAAACTCACGTAAGTGTACGTGTTGAATATATCTAATAGTGAATGTTTACAGTAGGGGTTAGGTAACCTAACCCCTACGGGCGAGAAGCCCTCGCCCCTACGAGAAGCCCGACATCTTGTTTTTATCAAACTCACGTAAGTGTACGTGTTGAATATATCTAATAGTGAATGTTTACAGTATATCATACTTAGCAATGTTTTTCAAGACTTTGAGAAAATTCAGAAGGACACCGTCTATATTTGACAAATATCAGTCAAAAGCGTATAATATAAGTAGATTCTTGCATTTAAGACGTAAATTTTAAATTTTGCCACGTATGGCATAAACTTTGATTAAATTCCCGGATAGGGACCGGTAACAGGAGGTAAGACAAATATGGCTGATTACGCAAATCCTGATGTTTTGGTAAGTACGGAATGGGTTGCCGAACACGGTAGCAGTGAAGGCATCCGTCTACTTGAAGTTGATGTTGATACCTCAGCGTATGCAGATGGACATCTCGCTGGGACAGTCGGTTTGAATTGGCAGACACAGTTGTGCGATCAAATCCGACGCGATATTCTCACAAAAGAACAATTTGAAGCACTCTGCAACGACTGCGGTATTGCTAACGATACCACTGTGATTTTCTATGGTGATAATAACAACTGGTTCGCCACCTATGCACTGTGGCAATTCCGCTACTATGGACATGATGAAAGTCTTCTGAAGGTCATGAACGGTGGTCGTCAAAAATGGATTGATGAAGGCAGAGAGCTTGTCAAAGACGTTCCTTCCTATCCTAGCACAGGGTATCAGGCGAAATTCCCTGATGACAACGTCCGCGCAACAAAGGATAACGTTCTACCCACGCTTGGGCAAAATGTCATTAACCTTGTTGATGTCCGTTCACCTGCCGAATTTTCGGGTGAAGTGATTGCGCCACCGGGCATGAGTGAAACCGCACAACGGGGTGGACATATCCCCGGCGCAGCGAATATCCCGTGGGCAACCGCTGTGGCGGAAGATGGCACCTTCAAGTCTCGCGACGAGCTCGAAGCCATCTACGGTGGTGCAGGCGTTGACTCCAGTAAAGAGACGATCGCATACTGCCGAATTGGTGAACGTTCATCGCATACATGGTTTTTACTAAAGTATCTACTCGGCTATGAGAAGGTTCGTAACTACGATGGCAGTTGGACAGAATGGGGCAATCTGGTCGGTGCACCTATTGCACGTGATTAAACATGGATTTGGGGTGATATCGGTATTGCCCCAAATTCCTTGCAAAATACGAAAGATCGAATTATGAGATTTGTTTCTGCCCATGCAATCGCCTGCATGACGCGACAAGATATAGCGCGATTGCTGAAGCGATTCCAAGAAGAAGCAAACGATGATGTCAGCAACATCCGTGTGCTATGTGATACGTTATCAGGTAGAATGGTTTGCGAATGGAAGGCACGTGACCGCTTAACACTTATTGAGTGGTTGAAAAAGTGCAACGTGCAAATACGAGGCACCGGTGAATGGATCATGGCGGTTCAATACGAATCGGTTGGTGACGAGTTGGTTACCCCGACACGTCAGGAAAACTAAATTGTTAGGCATTCACTGAATTAATTACTAATCGGAGGGATAAGTGAGTCGAGTTATTTGTGTCTTGGTTGTAGTTCTTACGCCTTTGGTTAGTACAGTTGGTGTATGCGAACAAACGCTTGTGGAGTTAGGACAACAAGACGCACAACGAGATATTCACCGTCCAAAATGGTTTTTTGCAGGATGTCTTAGTGGTACTTTTTTTACGCGGATTTTTGATAGTAACCAGGTGGCGCGCGACGCAAGAAAACCGCCAAAGGTTATTGTTGTCAATGTTCCGAACCTACTTGGAAAACCACCGGAATATATTGAAAAATATGTATCTGCTTACCAAGCGGAATCGATCCGCTTACGATCCCGGTGGGTGGACTATGGTGGGATGACAGGTGCTGGATTAATAACAGCATTTCTCGTTGGATATATGATTGGCTGGTTTTGAGTAGATCAATTTTAGTAAAGACTCAAGAACGTATTTTCAATAGACACAGCACAAAACCGATGTTTTACCTAACTCGACAGACTGCCTTTGAGGCATCTCATTACAGTCGGATTCCCGAATTGAGTGATGCTGAGAACTTTGAACTGTTCGGTGCCGCAGCGAATCCGAATAGCCATGGGCATAACTATGTCCTTGAAGTGATGGTCAAAGGGGACGTTGATGCTGATGATGGAATGGTCATCAACTTGACGACTTTAGATGCGTTGTTGAAAACAGAAGTGCTTGCCAATTACGACCACAAACACCTAAATAGACAACACCCCGTTTTTGCTGGCAATCCATCCTTGCAACCGACATCTGAAAATATCACCATTGAGATTTGGCAACGACTTGTTCCCTCTCTACCTGACGGTCTGCTGCACCGTGTTCGACTCTATGAAAAATCTACGAGATTCACCGACTATTATGGAGAAGGTCTAATGGTCTATCTCACCAAAGTTTACGAGTTCAGTGCAGCACATCGCTTACACAGCCATGTTCTTAGTGATGCGGAAAACCGAGACATCTTCGGAAAATGCAACAATCCAGCGGGGCATGGGCATAACTATATTCTTGAAGTCACTGTAAAAGGTGATGTTGATGCTAAAACTGGACTGGTTACAGGTTTAAATCTAATTGATGAAGTGGTTGAAAAACAGGTTTATACGCGTTTTGATTACAAACACTTAAATCTTGATGCGCCGGAATTCGAAACCCTCAATCCGACATCTGAAAACTTTGTGAAAGTGTTGTGGGATGTGTTGGAACCGAATTTACAACCGGTAGTCCTACACCGCCTCCGCTTGCGGGAGACGCCCAAAAATCATTTTGATTACTATGGAGAACCCTCTTAATTTATGGACGTTAAACAGGAAAGTGAAGCTGATCATAAGCATAAAATGCAAGACAAGACAGCGAATTTGAAATCTCTCTACACACAAGTGCTCGAAAATCTGGGGGAAGACCCGAGTCGTCAAGGTTTGGTGAAAACACCAATTCGCGCCGCTAAAGCGTTAGAGTTTTTGACGAGTGGGTACCGTCAGGATATTGATAAGATATTAAACAAAGCTATTTTTGAAGAAGATGTTGACGAAATGGTTATCGTCAAGGATATTGAATTTTATAGTCTATGTGAGCATCACATTCTTCCGTTTTGGGGTAAGTGTCATGTCGGTTATCTTCCACAGAAACGGATTATCGGTCTGAGTAAAATTCCTCGAATTGTGGATATGTTCGCTCGGCGTTTGCAGGTTCAGGAACGCTTAACACGCGAAATTGCCGAAGCACTGCAAGTATCATTGAATCCGACAGGCATTGGGGTCGTAATGGAAGCACAACATATGTGCATGATGGCGCGTGGTGTGGAAAAACAAGCCTCAAAGATGACAACAAACGCTATGCGCGGAACGTTTCGGGAAGACAGTTCAACACGCGCAGAGTTTCTTAGGTGTATCCAAGTTTCTTAAAAAGTAGTAGGCATACTCCGTATGCCGTTAAAAACAGTGTTTGCATGCCTTAAATCTTATAGGTAGCAACTTGGGTTATTTCCATGAAAATATCAACATGTCAACACAAAATATTGTCAACGATGGACAGACAAATAATCTTGAAGGAAAAGTTGCGGTTGTCACCGGAGCATCAAAAGGTATTGGTAAAGCAATAGCGGGTTCTTTAGTGGACGCGGGCGTAAAGGTAGTCTTAGCTGCGCGTACACACCATACTGTGGAACAGGTCGCAGCTGACCTTAGAAAAACAGGCGCGGACGCATTTGCTGTTCCAACTGATGTCACGGATGCTGATGCTGTGCAAAACCTCATCCAACGTACAATAGGTACTTATCAGAAGTTGGATATTTTGATAAACAACGCGGGAAACGGTATTTTTGGAACTGTTGCCAATTTTGATTTGTCAGATTGGGATAGTGTCATTAATTCCAATTTGAAGGGGGTCTTTCTCTGTGCAAAATACGCGCTTCCGCATCTATTGACGCAAGGAGAGGGACAAATTATAAACGTGCTTTCTATTGCAGCGAAGGTCGCTTTTCCTGCTTCAAGCGCATATTGTGCAGCGAAAGCAGGAGCACTTGCCTTAACAAAGGTATTGGCTGCTGAAGTGCGGGACCAAAACATCAGGGTGACGGCTGTCCTACCCGGTTCCGTTGAAACACCGTTCTGGGATGACATTCCACAACACCCAGATTTTGAAAAGATGCTCAAGCCTGAACATGTTGCTAACGCTGTTTTATCTGTATGTCAACAACCGATTGGAATGGTAACCGAAGAAATTGTAGTGATGCCACCGCTTGGGATTCTGTAGGAAGGAGTTGTGTCTGTTCATAAGCAGTTAGGTTTTAAATCTGCCAAGCCTCCGCCGAATACGAATTTTTCGGATACCGCGTGTATCAGCATCTAATATTGTGATAACTGAATCTCCGAGTTTTAATTCCGTACCAGTTTCAGGAATTGTACCGGTACGTTCAAGAATATAACCAGCGACATTTTCATAATCCCCCTGGGGAATGGATAGACCATAGTGTTCTTCCAATATATCAATCTCGGTTCCACCGTCGCATTCAAGAATGTTGGGAGCAATTAAATGAATGAAATCGGGGGTATCACGTTCATCAGCAAATTCACCAACAATTTCTTCAATAAGATCTTCAACGGTCACAAGACCGACAATACCACGGTATTCATCAACAGCAAATACCATCGTATGCTGGGTATTCTGAATTTCCTTGAGGAGTGTGTTAATATTTTTCGATTCAGGAACAACATATAGATCTGTACGGATAAACGGTTCAACCGTTTCAGGTTGGTTTTCTGCATAGATAACGTCTAAAAGGTTGACAATTCCAACAATGTTGTAAATGCGTTCATCATAAATTGGAATCCGAGAGTAGCCGGAATCAGCAGCAATTTGTAAAAATTCTTCACATGTTGTAGTCTTTTCAATTGCAACGATATCAACAAGCGGCATCATAACTTGTCTAACAGTGCGGTTTTGAAAGTCAAGTAGTCGGTGGAGCATTCGTCGTTGCTCTGCCAGCAGATCGCCTGAGCGTTCACCCATAGTTGCAAGTAAACGTAATTCTTCACGTTGCGCATCGAGACTAGGCGGAGTCGCACCTCTAGCTACGATTCTGACAATGAATTTTGTCACAGATTGCACAAAATAAATAAGTGGGGCTAAAACGAATTCAGATAACCGTAAAAGATAGGCGAAACGTAGGGCAAGAGTATTTGCCTTGACACGGAAAATTGTTTTGGGCAAGATTTCACCAAAGATGAGTAGCAAAACGGTGATATAAATGACAGTGATTGCCCCTCGTAACTCATCTGCATCTGCAAGGCTTGGTAATATCTTTTCAGTTAATCGATCGCCAAATTGGGCAATCAGGACATTTGCGAGATTTGTTCCTACCAAGGTGAGCGCAAGCATCCTATCGGGGGATTCAACTAAACGATGAATAATTTTTGCTTTTGAATCCTCGGTGTCAACAAGTTGACTAATTTGGGCTTTATTGACTGAGACGAGTGCGGTTTCTGAACCGGAGTAGAAAGCAGAGAGGACAAGGCAGACAATTACCGCAATTACAAATGAACTGATAAGTATAGCGAGATTTGTTGTGCTTCCAGCACCGATTAGAAAGAGTGATAAAATAACTAATTTCAATTTAACAACCCTGCTATATTTCCATTTCAGGTGTAGGAACGCGTATAAACAACCTTGTAATTAGATTGCCTTCTGTAGCGGTAATTTCAAATTCTATACCGTTTTCATCAACTTGGGATTCACCGACAGAAGGAATACGTCCGAAAAGTCCAATAGCGTAACCGCCGATAGTGTCGGCATCATCTTCTTGAAGTCTAAGTTTGAATTGCTGGTTGAGTTCGCGAATGCTCATGCGTCCTGACATTTCAAGCACCAACGGGTCCTCTGCATGTTTGATGAACTCAGGGGCAGCATCGTCTCTATCATGTTCATCAGCGATGTCACCGACGACCTGCTCAATGATGTCTTCAGTCGTAACAATACCGGATGTGCCGCCATATTCATCAAGGAGAATTGCTATTTTGGTTTTTTCGCTTTTGAGTTGGAGCAGCAACATCCCGATTTTACGGGTCTCAAGCACTCTAATAGGTTCTCGAATTAGCGGCGCGTGTGTAGGAATTCCAGTGGCTTGATCACGTTTTTGGAGGAATTCATCAATTGTAAGCGAATTTACATCTTCATGACGCCACTGTACAAGATCTTTGACATAGAAAATGCCACAGATAGTATCGATCTGTTCACGGTAGATCGGTATTCGCGAAATCCCAAATTCTTTTGCCTGCGTTAAGGTCTCTTGTATAGTCGTTGAGGCAGATACTGCAACAACTTCAGTTCTGGGAACCATAATTTCTTTTGCTTCAATATCTCGTAATTGAAGGATATTACTCACAATCTTCCGTTCATCAGGTGGAAGTGCCTCCTCATGGTAGGTCTTGAAGAATTCTTGTAAATCTGTCGTAGTGAGTTTTTCCTGCGGGGGCGGGTGTCCACCAAATATTGGGATAAGTTTGTCAATGATTTTGCGCAGAAGTGCGCGTACAGGGGAAATGAAAACAGAAAATGCCCATAACGGTGGTGCAGTTATTTTGGCAAACAGTTCAGCATTCTTAATAGCATACGTTTTCGGGGTCATCTCACCGAAAATCAGCATCAGGAGCACACTAAGAACTAACGCTATAGGTTGATAAAAAGTTTTGAAGGATTCTGGAAACACTGATGGCACGAGCCGTAGCATCAGGATTGCAAAGGTAACATTCACCAGATTGTTACCAAACAGGACGGTAATAAACAATCTGCGTGGGTTGTCAACGAAATTGACAATTGCAGACGCGGTTCCCCGTTTGAAACGTATCTTTTCAACCTGCACTCGTGTTAGAGCGCATAGAGCTGTCTCAGAACCGGAGAAAAAGCCGGAAAGGATGAGTAAACCTACCAATCCAATCAGATAAGGCAGTAGTGGAACTTCCATTCTTTTAAAGGGACGATGGTTAATGAAATGTTCGTCCGGGGTGTAGAACCTCAGTTTCTGGTGTTAAAATATAATGTGTTTACAATTGTTATTAATTACATGGCTTATGATTAATCATAACATGTTAACACATTAAATGCAACAAAAAATTGAGTAACTCCGCAGATTCTGATGAATATTTACACGTAATTTTACTGCCAAGCAGTGCTTAATCAATAGAAAACCAGACGAAATGAGGCGGTCAATGACAAAATTAGAACAGATGCAACGTATTGAGGCATGTGGTATTGTCGCTATTATTCGTGCAAACAGTTCAAATGAACTGATTGAAGCCGCAGCGGCTATACAAACTGGGGGTGTTGATATTATTGAAATAACGATGACGACACCCGATGCGTTACAAGTAATTGGGGATGTGGCAGCACGTTTAGGTGATGCAGTTTTAATCGGAGTAGGATCGGTTCTAGACGCTGAGACAGCGCGTGCGGCAATGCTTGCTGGTGCTGAATTCGTCGTCAGTCCAGTTACGAAACCAGACGTGATAGAAATCTGCAACCGTTATGGGAAAGTAGTTATACCGGGTGCTTTCACACCTACAGAGATTTTGAGTGCTTGGGAAACAGGTGCGGATTATGTGAAGGTTTTTCCTTCCAGTGGGGTCGGTTTCTCCTACATCAAGGATATAAAAGCACCGCTTCCGCAGATTCCACTTATTCCAACCGGCGGCATCAATGCTGATAATGCTGCGGAATTTATCAAGGCGGGGGCATCTGCCCTAGGAGTCGGCAGCGCACTCGTTAGTAGTGATCTAATCGAATCTGGTGACTTTGCTATGTTCACTGAAAGAGCGAAAAAATTGGTCAATGCTGTTAAATCTGTTAGGTAATGCGTAAACAAAAGTAATGCTATGCACGTCTTGTCTATAAGTGATATGTTTCGTTTATACTTAGATGTTGTTTTTTAGCGATCAATTTCTAAAATATTCATAAATTATATTAAAACTTGTTATTAAAGTCGCAAAATACTGCCAAATCAATGCCTAAATGCGCGAATAATCATTTTTATGTTGACAGTTATGGCTTTTTTTGCTAATGTCATTAGTGATACACCACATAAACCTTGGACAGTTATAAATTTAGTTCTTATTTAGTGTAATACTGTTATGAACATTAATGAATTGATATTAGGTAAATATAGGCTGCTTGAGTACCTCAGTTCGGGCAGCTTTTCGTCTGTTTTTCGCGCGCGTGAAGAGTTGACGCACCGAATTGTTGCCATCAAAGCACTTTCCAAAGATGCTTATCCGGCGGACAGAATGCGCTATCTTTTAACCGAACTGCGAGCGATGTCAAATATTTGGGGGCATCCGAACATTGTTGCAATCCATACCGTTGAACCCGGTCAAGATAACTATCTCGCCTGGATAGTTATGGAATATATTGAAGGAGATAACTTATATCAACTCGTTCAACAGGAAGACTTGACCTTAAATGATGTTCTTAATATAGGTTTAGATATATGCAACGGTTTGAAAGCTGCACATGCCCACAATATCTTACATCGTGATATCAAACCCCAAAATATATTACTAACTGCTGATAAAGAGGCGAAAATTGCGGACTTCAGCATCGCACGTATTTTTGGTGAATCTACGGAATTCGCTGTCACCATGACTGGAACCCGCCGCTATATGGCACCAGAACAAAATTATGGGGCTTACGATTATCGCGCGGACCTGTATGCGACAGGTTTAGTGCTTTATGAGGCAATGACAAAACATTATCCTTTTTCTGGTGAAGCCGATGAAATAGATAGAAAAAAAGCTTCTGGTGAAATAGAGAACCTTGAGAAATGTCCCGAAGAATTCCGAAATTTTTCCATGAAAGCACTTCATCGTGACGTGAGTAAGCGGTATCAAACGGCAGCGGAAATGTATGATGAGCTGGACCGGATCCGTCGATGGCAGTACGAACAGCAAGCATCTGCCCTGATCTCGGAGAGTGCCAATTCACCCGCAACAGAGTTAGCAAGTGCACTTGAACGTTGCCGAAAAACTTTCCGATTACAAATTGATATTGCTGAAACAATCAACCAAAACCTCTTCTTTGAAATGCGAAGGAAAGTCGAAAAGGAGAATCGTGAAAGACTTAAGATCCGACTCAAGCAGCACTACACGGAAGCGATAGAACACGCGCGCAACCGAGATATTGATAGGACACTACAGGAACTTCATAAAGCACACAACTTCTATTTTCAAGATTCTGACCTCGTTGAACAAGCTGACACCCTATTCAAGGAAATAAGCGCAGTTGTACCGGTTTTGGACACGCTGACAGTCCGTGAAATCTCTCAGCTGATTGAGAAGTTGTCGGAGGCTGAAAGATCTATCCTCCTTGACAGACTTACTACACCTGAAGAGCATTATGATTCGGATGATCGGTTAGAATTTGAAGAACAGTTTGAGCCAGATATTCAGGATGAAGAACTTGATACGCCTCTCGTGTCCAAAAACCAGGTGCAACAAGCTGGTAATTATCGTGTGTTGATAGAAGGAGCCCCTCCGGAATTTTTATTAGATAAAGTTCACGAAGATATTCAATATCCGCATGAAGAAGAAGCAGCCCATATCTACCAACAAGCACAAATATCTACGCAACAAGGAAACATACGCCGCAGTCTCATACAATATAAAAAACTCGGTGATTTTTACCATAGGCACGCCAAGAGGTTTGTCAGAATGGACGAGGTTGAACTTGTAGCGAATTGCTATACGCGGGCACGATTTTCTTATACAGCAGCGAATAAGCAACGGTACGCCAAGAAAAGCGCAAGAAACGGTGCCGTGTACTATGTTCATCTGGCACGGCAACTGGAAATGCAGCGCGAATGGCAGGATGCCGGTAAATCATACATCCTTGCTGCTGACAACTATCGTTATGCGCAGCTGAGTCTGGAAGTTGAAAAAAGCAAATCTTCTGCTACTGTTTGCTATTTCAATGCTGCTGAAAGTGCCCATCTCTATGGAGATCTTCAAACTGCTTACGATTATTATATGCGTATCTTATCAATCGGTGACGAATTGCAGAGTCCACCAAGAGCGGTAATTGAGGCACAAAAATTGGTCAACGAAATTCGGCAAGAAAATATAGAATGACTGCTTGTGTGAAAATGCCCGGTCATGGGCATCACACTTCATAATCAATATTCAGTTGATATAATGCAGATGAGACAAGAGAATCTCTTACCAAGTGCACAAACCAACACTAATTACTGGGGTCTATGGTGTCTGAATAGTTACAGGCTTACTCTGTGGAGCAGGATATGGCAGAAAGGTATGATATTCTTGCGATTGGTCGAAGTTCCATAGATTTGTACTCTAACGATATAGGAAGTCCTTTCGCTGAAATCACAAGTTTCGGCGCATTCGTTGGCGGGTGTCCAACAAACATAAGTGTAGGCACACGGCGTCTTGGACTTCAGTCAGCCCTCCTCACTGCGATCGGAGATGATCCAGTCGGTGAATTTCTGCTCAAATTTTTGAGAGATGAAGGTGTTGAAACGCAATTCATCGCTAATAAGCCGGGGCACCGCACAAGTGCTGTTGTCCTCGGAATCGAACCACCCGATCGATTTCCTCTCATCTATTACCGTGATAACTGTGCGGATATTGAACTCACGATAGATGATGTCATCGCTTCACCAATTGCAGAAAGCCGTGCCGTGCTAATATCCGGAACAGGTCTTAGTAAAGAACCCAGTCGGAGTGCTACGTGCTATGCTGCGGAACAGGCAAAGGCGATGGAACGTCAGGTGTTTCTGGATTTGGACTTTCGCGCTGACCAGTGGCACGACCCGCGCGCTTTTGGTGTGAGTATCCGATCCGCCTTACATAATGTTGACATTGCTATCGGAACTGAGGAGGAGATTAAGGCAGCATCACTCACCGACATTTCACACATGTCAATAGAATACTCCCAAATCTCAAATCCGAACATTGAAGGAGATATGAAAACTGCTATTGAAACCATTCTAAATGCAGGACCTGAGGCGTTAGTCGTGAAGCGTGGTATCGATGGTGCGGACATCTATTTAAAACATGGAGAAGTTATTCATGCACCACCCTTTCCGGTTGAAATCTATAATACACTCGGCGCAGGAGATGCGTTTGCAAGTGGTTTTATCTACGGCATACTCAATGGATGGGATTGGCGAAAATCGGCGCGGCTTGGTAATGCTACCGGAGCCATTGTCGTTACTCGGCACGGGTGTGCAAACTTTATGCCAACGATGGCAGAAGTCAACGCCTTTGTCGCACAAAGAGGCGAACTATAATTCATAGAGACACAGAAATAGAGGATTTTTAAATGAACACACGCAAACTAACAATGGGACAAGCCACAGTCCAATTTCTCACGCAGCAGTACGTTGAACGTGATGGAATTGAGAGAGCCTTTTTCGCAGGCATGTTTGGTATCTTCGGACACGGGAATGTAGCAGGGATTGGTCAAGCACTGCACCAGTACTCGGATGTATTCCGTTTTTATCAGACGCGCAATGAACAATCTATGGTACATACTGCCGCTGCTTATGCCAAGATGTCTAACCGGCTCAGTACTTTTGCTTGTACCTCTTCTATCGGTCCGGGTGCAACAAACATGCTCACCGGTGCTGCGGGGGCAACAATTAACCGATTACCTCTTCTACTGTTGCCGGGAGATATTTTCTCAACGCGTTTAGTAGCACCTGTTTTGCAGCAGTTAGAATCCCCGGATTCACAAGATTTTTCAGTCAATGATTGTTTCAAACCGGTTTCTCGCTACTGGGATCGTATTAATCGTCCTGAACAGATTATCACTGCGCTGCCAGAGGCGATGCGAGTGCTCACTTCACAAGCCGAAACAGGAACCGTGACATTAGCCTTGCCTCAAGATGTGCAAGCGGAAGCATTTTCATATCCTGAACAACTATTTGAAAAACGGGTCTATACCATTCCAAGACCTCGTGCGGATGCGAATTTACTCAAACGTGCTGTCCAATGGATTTCGAATAGCAAAAAACCATTAATCATTGCAGGCGGCGGTGTCATCTACAGTGAGGCAACGGAGCAGTTAGCAAAATTTGCAGAGCAAACCGGCATTCCTGTCGGTGAAACATTTGCCGGAAAAGGTTCGCTACGGTATGATCATCCGCAAAACCTTGGCGCAATAGGTGCGACCGGTACCCCTGGTGCAAATATCACTGCACGTGAAGCCGATTTAGTTATTGCTATTGGGACACGGTTGAGCGATTTCACGACTGCCTCTAAAACCGCCTTTCAAAATCCAAATGTTCGGTTTGTCAATATTAATATTGCTGAGTTTGACGCTATGAAACACGCAGCACTACCATTGGTTGCCGACGTTCGTGTTACGCTATCTGAGTTATCAGATGCTATTGGAACATATAAAATTGATACCGAGTATGCAACACGGATTGAAAACTATCGCGATGCTTGGGAAGAAGAAGTGGAAAGGCTTTACCATCTTGACAATCGTCCACTTCCCAGTCAGAGTGAGGTTATCGGGGTTGTTAATGAATTTTCGCGTCCTGAAGATGTCGTTGTCTGTGCTGCTGGCAGTCTTCCCGGTGACCTGCACAAACTGTGGCGGACACGTAATCCTAAACAATTTCATCTGGAATATGGCTATTCCTGCATGGGATATGAAATTGCTGGCGGATTAGGCATTAAAATGGCTGACCCTACACGCGATGTCTATGTACTCGTCGGTGATGGTTCATATCTTATGTTAGCGCAAGAAATCATCACCTCAATTCAGGAAAATTATAAATTGATTATTGTGCTTATTAATAACGATGGACACAGCAGCATCGGTGGGTTGTCGCAGGCAACAGGGGCACAAGGTTTTGCTACCCGATTCCGATATCGTGACCACGACACTGGAGAACTACAAGGGGATATTTTACCCGTTGACCTTGCAGCGAATGCAAAGAGCCTCGGTGCCAACGTCATTGAAGTTACGACACCGCATGCTTTAAAGGTGGCATTGCAAGAAGCCCGTGACAATGATCGAACAACCGTCGTCAAAATTGATGTCGATTATGACGTGAGAGTTCCACAGTACGAATCGTGGTGGGACGTGCCTGTGGCAGAAGTTTCTGAAGTTGATACTGCAAAACAGACATATCAAGAGTATAAAGAAGCAAAGCAGAAAGAACGATATTTCCTTGGATAGGTTCAGAACAATTAACGATACATAGCCGTCAATTTAGTAGATATTTTCTTGTGGGAGGGCTTTGTAAGCCCGATTTTGCTTGCTTTCCTTTTGTCTGAACCAGGATTTTCAAGATTATCGGATTTTCAGGATTATCCTTATCCTGTGGGATACTCTCAATCATGGAAATCTGTAAATCCTGCTAATCCTGGTTCAGACAAGACAACGCCTAACTTCTATAAAAACGGAATTCATTTCTTAAATTGACGCTTTTGGTTCAGAATTATTAACGATACCTATAAGTTATAGTCAAAATTCAATTTCAAAAGGAGAATTTTACATTTATGAAAGCATCAGAGCTATTATCCAAACTTAAAGAAGGTGAAAACATTCCATGTGACAACTGCGATGGCACAATTCCAGATGACGAAATGATGCGTTTTGCCTTTAAATTAGGAGAACTCGCGCCGCGTATGGAAAACGCAAACGTCGGCGATATCACCTGCGTTCAGTGTCAAATTGATGATCCTGATATTAAGATTACACCACGCGGACCTGATGTCAAATTCACACGTGGGGATTAGGCCCACTTAAACACAACCCACCTTTGCATGTTCTCTGAAGAGGAATTCGTATGTCGGAACAAATTGTTGGTAGGAATCCTGTGATGGAAGCACTTCGGAGTGGCGCGCGGCAGATAGAAAAAATCCTGATTGTTCAAGGGAATGAACATCCTCGCCTCCGACAAATAATTGACGCAGCTGAGCGGAAAGGTATTCCTCATCAACGTTGTGCAAGGCATCATCTTGATAAACTACAACCGAATCATCAAGGTGTTATCGCCTACATCAGCGAGTTTCAGTATACAGATATGTCAACGCTTCTAACAAAAATTAAGAACAAAAGAGGTGATCCAGCAGTCTTAATCATGTTAGATCAGATTCATGACCCAAGAAATTTTGGTGCGATTCTGCGGACTGCCAACGCAACGAATACAGATGGCGTGCTAATACCCAAAAACAACTCGGTTGAAATCACCGCTGCTGTTCACAAAGCATCAGCAGGTAGTACTGAATATACCCCGATTACTAAGGTGACAAACCTTTCACAAACTATTGAAAAACTTAAAACAGCTGGAGTATGGGTTGTTGGCACTGCTGAGGATGCGGAATTATCCTATACTTCTGCTGATTTCACAGTGCCAATATGCATCGTTTTGGGCAACGAAGGTTCGGGCATTCGGAGACTTGTCAAACAAAAGTGTGATTATCTTGTGCATCTGCCTATGTTAGGTCAAATCCAGTCATTGAACGTATCTGTCACAGCAGGGGTGTTGTTATACGAGGTTCTCCGACAACGTAGTGCTAAATAACACCTTCCTCTTTTAAACTATAAAAGATACCATCGCCAATAATAATGTGGTCTAACACTTTAATGCCGACATAGTTTCCAGCTTCAATCAATTGCTTAGTAGCACGTATGTCCTCTTGACTCGGTTGTGGGTCGCCTGAAGGGTGGTTATGTGCAAGGACTATGGAGTTCGCGGATTCCTCAATGGCGAATCGGAAGATTTCTCTCGGATGAAAAACGCTGGCGTTTAAAGTGCCTTCAAACACTGTATTCTCAGAGAGAAGTTTTTTGCCCCAATGGATCTCGTTATCAGCATCACCCGCAATGCCCTGCGTTGTGATCCCGCCTTTCGTGTCAAGGCACATCACACAAACAACTTCCTTTCGAAGATCGCGCATGAGTGGCATCAGTAGATCGGCAACATCGCTTGGGGAGGTAATCTTAGCCCGGTCAGCATGTGAACGTGCTAAACGGCGACCTAATTCAAATGCAGCAACTAGTTGTGCAGCTTTGGCTGCACCTATACCTTTAATCGATTCAAATTGTTTAGGACGGTTTTCTCCCATGCGTTTTAGGTCGTTATCATACGCAGCTAGTATCTGTTCACCGAGTTGGACAGCAGTTGTGCCTTTGAAACCACTTTTGAGAATAAGTGCAAGCAACTCTGATGTTTTCAGATGTGAGGGACCGTGTTTATAAAGTCGTTCACGGGGGCGTTCATCCTTCGGAAGGTCTTTGATTCTTAATCTGTCAACGTCGTACATCTCAGTCCTTTCAATTAATAGTGAGTATTCTATCTTGGTTTAAGTATAGTTAATTTAGTCTATAAAGGCAAGTGAAATTAAAGAGTACTTTATTGTCAGCGAAGTAATGAAATTCAAAATAATTTTGAAAAGTAAATTTTTTCTGCAAAAAAAACTTAACAAAACCCGGGAATATGTGTATAATCTGTTATGGTTTAGAAAATTCTACTCTGTTAGGACTGATGAAGCTGAGGCAGATTACACAGTTGCTGCAGGCGCATATTTAGAAGCAATTAGAACGTATTTAGACGCATATAAAGTTTATTTGGACTGCAAAGAGAATTGTGATAGTGGCACTGGTGATTGTGGTTAAACCCATTCTCTGTTTGTAACGTGATTAACTAACACGAGTTTGAGATAATACTTTGTGCCAAGACAACGTATTATCTCAAACCCTAAAAGGAGGATAAAATGAAAAGAACATTTCGCGTGGCTATTATTCTCATTCCCGTTGCCGTGCTTCTTGCTGGTATTGGCTTGTGGCGACATCACTATCTCAAAATCATGAATGCGGAACCGGTAAAAGTGTATAAAGTCACACTTGTAAAAGGTGATGATAACACAGATGTAACAGATGTAACGGATGTAACAGATGTAACAGATGTAACGGATGTAGAACCCAGTATAACGACACGACGTATTGACAATAGTATCACACCCGAAGAAATGGATAATACAAGTAATTCGCCTGCTGGCACAATATTCGGTGACATAGCAGAACAAAATCTACCCCCCGAAGCAGCCGCAGCCTTAAAAAAGTACGAGGAAGCACAATCAGAACACGCTGTTATTAGTGGCGAGTTAATATCCCTTTTGAAAGCAAGGCCTTTAGACTGGGATGCTATCGAATTAATAGATGAAAGAAGGACACGGCTACAACAGCAGCGTAAAGATGCGCTTGAAATACTCGCCCTGTACTCTGACGAAGCATCTAATGAACTCCAGGCTACAATAGCAGGGGAAAAAGCCGCTGAAAGCATGATGGCTGAGTTAGACGGCCCCTTATCTGCCGAAGAGAGTGCTGCTGAGAAAGAAAGTGCTGCTGAGAAAGAAAGTGCTGCTAAGATAGAAAGGCTGAACAAGGAAATTTCTGAATTATATAAAGATATTCCAACAATGACAAAGGAAGATTTGGAACGAGGTGAAGAATTATTAGATCAGCTCAAAGAAGAACGATCTAAATCAAAGAAATAACGAAATCCTTACTGCATTAGGATGTAAGCCATAAGTGCGTTGTTATATAGAGAATTGTGATTGTGACACTGGTGATTGTGACACTGGTGATTGTGGTTAAACCCATTCCCTGTTTGTAACGTGATTAACTAACACGAGTTTGAGATAATACTTTGTGCCAAGACAACGTATTATCTCAAACCCTAAAAGGAGGATAAAATGAAAAGAACATTTCGCTTAGCTATTATTCTCATTCCTGTTGCCGTGCTTCTTGCTGGTATTGGCTTGTGGCGACATCACTATCTCAAAATCATGAATGCGGAACCGGTAAAAGTGTATAAAGTCACACTTGTAAAAGGTGATGATAACACAGATGTAACGGATGTAACAGATGTAACAGATGTAACAGATGTAACAGATGTAACGGATATAGAACCCAATATAACGACACAACGTATTGACAATAGTATCACACCCGAAGAAATGTATAATACAAGTAATTCGCCTGCTGGCACAATATTCGGTGACATAGCAGAACAAAATCTACCTCCCGAAGCAGCCGCAGCCTTAAAACAGTACGCGGAGATACAATCAGCACAAGCTGCTTTAAATGACGAGCTAAGACCCCTTTTGAAAGCAAGTCCTTTAGACTGGGATGCTATCGAATTAATATCTGAAAAAAAGGAAAAGCTACATCAGCAGCGTATGGATGCGCTTGAAATACTCGCCCTATACTCTGACGAAGCATTCAATGAACTCCAAGCCACAATAGAACGGGGAAAGGCCGCTGAAAGAATAGTGTATGGGTCAGACGAACCCACATCTGCCAAAGAGAGTGCTGCTGAGAAAGAAAGTGCTGCTGAGAAAGAAAGTGCTGCTAAGATAGAAAGGCTGAACAAGGAAATTTCTGAATTATATAAAGATATTCCAACAATGACAAAGGAAGATTTGGAACGAGGTGAAGAATTATTAGATCAGCTCGAAAAAGAACGATCTAAATTAAAGAAATAACGAAATCCTTACTGCATTAGGATGTAAGCCATAAGTGCGTTGTTATATAGAGAATTGTGATTGTGGTTAAACCCATTCCCTGTTTATAACGTGATTAACTAACACGAGTTTGAGATAATACTTTGTGCCAAGACAACGTATTATCTCAAACCCTAAAAGGAGGATAAAATGAAAAGAACATTTCGCGTGGCTATTATTCTCATTCCCGTTGCCGTGCTTCTTGCTGGTATTGGCTTGTGGCGACATCACTATCTCAAAATCATGAATGCGGAACCGGTAAAAGTGTATAAAGTCACACTTGTAAAAGGTGATGATAACACAGATGTAACGGATGTGACAGATGTGACAGAATAGCGATAAAGGATATCCTATGAAAAATCAATACATTGAAGTCTCTATCGTGATGCCGTGTCTCAACGAAGAAGAAACGCTTGGCACCTGCATTGAGAAAGCACAAGGGCAATACATTATTATGGGAGACTCCGATGATACCTACGATTTCACAGATTTAGAGCGGTTCATTACACCTCTTCAAAATGGATATGACCTCGTTATGGGAAATCGGTTCAAGGGTGAAATCCTGCCAGGTGCAATGCCCTGGACAAGACGCTACATCGGCAATCCGATCCTATCAGGAATGCTACGTATCCTGTTCGGCACATACATCTCAGATTCACACTGTGGCATGCGGTCATTCACTACCGATGCATACAAGCGGATGAATTTGAGAACAACAGGGATGGAATTCGCTTCGGAAATGGTAATTAAAGCTGTTGAAACAAAACTCAAAATCCTTGAAATACCGATCACATATCATCCGCGCGCGGGCGAGTCAAAGCTCAACGCCATCAGAGATGCACTGCGACACATACGTTTTATGCTGAAGTATAAATTCTCCCACCGACGTACTGATTAATCCTTCCAAATCTGAATTAACAATTTCATTCCTATATTTGACACTAAAAAACCGTAAACACTTAGCCATTAAAATCGTTAACAAACTAAAACGGTTCAATAAGTTTTAAATTCACTTGACAAATAACCCAAAATTATATATAATAAAAACAGAATTAATGAAAATACCGTATAACTTAAAAAACAGATGAAAGGGAGAAAAACATGGCAACCACGGTTCGCTACAAAGATGGTGTCACAATTTTGGAACCATCAGGTAAAATTATGGGTGCTGGCGTATCCGAACTGAGAGAGGTCATTACAGCTGAAATAGATGCCTCTGATGCGCCAAAAATTCTTATTGACTTTGAAAAGGTCAACATGATGGACAGTTCTGGTCTTGGAACGCTCATGGGTGCCCATGTCACTATTACCCGGCAAGGTGGCAGGGTTGGTGTTCTGAATGTTGGAAAGAACATCAAAAACCTAATTGTACGCAGTCGTCTTGCGAGTATTTTTGAACATTTTACTTCTGAAGATGAAGCTGTCTCGGCGTTAGGCAGCGAAGCCTAACACACAATTTCGTTATGGCAGCGACTTGGAGGCTGCACCAATGGCGATCATTCAATCAGAGCGAGACGGTGTGTTTATTTTTCAACTTGAAGGTAGGATTATTGCACCCGATATCCAAGAGTTAACAGACACCGTTCAAAACACCCTATCACAGATAAATGACGCACCGAAACTCGTCTTTGACTTCAAAGACGTTACCGGCATGGATAGTTCAGGGCTTGGTGCGCTGATGAAAATCTATGCCGATATACACCCACGCGGCGGTTCAATTGCTGTGATTAATGTCAACAAACATGTCAAAAATCTTATTGTCATGGCGAGACTTATCACGGTCTTTCGGAATTTTGAGAATGAAGAAGAAGCGGTTTGGGCACTGCTAAATCCTCCATCCGAATCGCCGCAATAACTTTTGTAAGGGATGCTCCATGATAAAAAATATCCTCGTTTCTATAGGCGATACCGATTACGAAAGAAATGCCTTTGATTACGCAGGACAATTGGCTGTTCTATTAGGAACACACCTCTCTTGTGTCTTTTTTCAGGATAGTTCCCACGGTGGAAATGCAGAAGTTGCGGAAGCAGTTATTCGTAGAACCGAAAAGGAATGTGCGCTATACGATTTTTTAGATTACCACATTGAATCTGTCGCTGGAAACCCGCGGCAGATGATCTGTCAAAAAGCACATTCTGCCGATTTAGTCGTAGTGGGACTCCCTGAAGAAATAAAAAAGCACGGGTTAAAACTCATTCAAAACCAGATTGACGATGTCCTTGTACATATTACGAAACCGATTATAATTGTGCATGAGCAGTGCACTTTATTACGAAAAATATTAGTCGTTCATCATGGGGATATTTACTCTGACCACGTACTCTCCCTTGCTGCAGAAATTGGGGAATTGACAAAAGCAAGCATTTTTGGCCTCACGCTTTCAAATACTACACAAGAAGCAACAGAGATTAAGCAGCAGATGGAATCCTACTTACACTTCTATGATGTCCCCACTGAATTTCTTACTGCCCTTGGATTCACGGTAACAAATATCTTGGAAAACGCGGAAGCGAACGATTGCGATTTAATTGCCCTCAGTGCGAGTCACCACGGGCGTTTGTATGAGATAGTTTTCCAAGGTACTACGCAAACTGTCGTTAAACTTGCCAATTGTGCTGTTCTGGTAACCAAATAATAAGAGAACCAACATGGCATCTGCATCTGAAATCCTTAAAAATCTCCCTTTTTTGCAAATGTCATCGGATATGTTCGGATATATCCAACCTGATGGAAAACTCCTTCCACTCAATCCTGCTTGGGAAAAAACTCTCGGCTTCACTTGTGCTGAACTCCAAACCCGAAACTGGTTAGAACTTGTCCATCCTGACGACCAGCAATCCACTTCGGCAGAATTTACGAAACTGAATACAGCAGACTGCAATTCAATCTCTTTTGAAAATCGCTTCCAGTGTAACAATGGCGATTACAAAAGATTCCGCTGGACAGTACAGCCAGATACGGAAGATTCTCGCTACTGTGCTGTTGCTCGGGATATAACGAGGCAAAATCGGATTGAGGCAAAACTTCGTGAAAATGAAACGCGATTCCAACAATTGGCACAAACTTATTCACAGGAAAGCGAATTCCTTCACACGCTCATGGACAATAACCCTGACTATATATATTTCAAGGATATTGAGAGTAAATTTGTACGTATAAATCGATCCCTTGCGAATCGATTCGGTCTCAAAAATCCTGCTGAAGCTGTCGGAAAAAGCGACTTTGATTTTTTTACGCGCGAGCATGCGCAGCAAGCCTATCAAGATGAACGAACAGTCATTGACACCGGAAAACCAATTGAAGGAAAACAGGAAAAAGAGACTTGGCTTGATGGACAAGATACATGGGTTTCTACCACAAAAGTGCCAATTCGAGATAGAAATGGACGGATCAAGGGCACTTGCGGTATCTCTCGCGACATAACAGAGTATCATCGTGCGGATCAAGTTCTTCACGATTCTGAGGCAAAATGGCGGTCATTAGTTGAAAATGCTCCTGACATTATCTCAACATTTGACCTTGACTACCGCTTTCAGTTTATCAACCGTATCCCCGCAGGTATTGACATCACAACGGAGGATCTCATAGGAGAAAGCGTTTTTGATTTTCTGACCTCGGAGCATCATGACGGATTTCGCCGCGCATGTCAACAGGTTATTGAAACAGGTGAAGTCGCTGGTTATGAAGTTCAGGGGAAAATTAGTCAAAATTGGTACGCATCCTGGATCGCCCCTATTCTACTTGATGCAGAAATTACTGGGTTTCTTGTAACATCAACTAATATTACCGCCAGGAAGCAAGCAGAAATAGAATTGCAGAAGAGTGAGCAGCGTTTTCGACGGGCTGTCCTAAATGCTCCGCTACCAATTATGATTCATGCTGAAAATGGGGATGTTATTCTCATTAGTCGTGCTTGGACAGAACTTACTGGATATACATCTGAAGATATGACAACAGTTTCCAAATGGTTGACGCATGCAAATAGCGAAATGAGCGAGGAAATTCAAGAATACCTTGAGCAGGCTAACCAAACTAAGGAACAGGTTGCACCAGCGCAATACGAAATTATCACGAAGGCAGGTAAAAAGCAGATATGGGAATTTAGTTCCTCACTACTTGGAGTCCAACCTGATGGAAAACGTTCCATCATAACTATGGCACTTAACAATACGGATCGTATAAAAGCACAACAAGCCATGCAAAGCGCGAAGGAAACAGCTGAATATGCCAGTAGAGCAAAAAGCGATTTTCTTGCCAATATGAGTCATGAATTGCGAACACCTTTGAACGCTATTATTGGATTTGCAGAAATTCTCAGAGACGAACTCGTCGGTCCGGTTAACGATGAACAAAAAGAATGTGTTAACGATATAAGACTGAGTGGGCAACACTTGCTCGAAATGATTAACGATATATTAGATCTGTCAAAGATTGAAGCAGGAAAAATGTTCCTACAACTGGAAGAATTTGCTATCGTTGATGCGGTTGAGGAAGTTAACGCAATTATCAATGCACTCGCTCGGAAAAAGGATATTGAACTAAAACTGACTTGTCAGCAAAGCCCCACGATTGAAGCCGATCGCGTCAAAGTGAAGCAAATCTTTTATAATTTGCTTTCAAACGCTGTCAAGTTTACACCAGAAGGCGGCAAAGTAACAACACATCTGAAAGTTAAATCTAATACCCTACATGTTAAGGTTATAGATACAGGCATAGGAATTGCCGAAGAAGATCAAATGAAACTTTTCGCACCTTTCACACAGATTGACACTTCAAAATCAAGACGTTATGGTGGTACAGGACTTGGTCTTGCGGTGACCCAACGTTTGATTGAATTACATGGAGGCGAAATCCGCGTTACAAGCGAAGAGGGAAACGGGAGCACTTTCTCCTTTACGATGCCTACAATCCAGTCTCGTAAAAGTGAATAGTTTTTAGTCTATCACTGTATCAGAAAACCAGTCAAGGAAGTCATAATCCAAAATAACTGTTCCTGCCAATTTACCACTTTTTCTACCATGAGTTCGACTAAAACGCTTGTTTTTCTCTACTGTAGAATATCCTGAAATTTCAGGAATCGTAACACATCAAACTCGCGATATTCTCAATACTATTTCTGACATGTTATCTGGACATAGGAGCCACGAATTGACTATGAAAAATCCGATACCCATCTTAGTCATAGAAGACCAAGCGTTGAACCGAAAAGTCGTCCGTATTGTCCTGCAATCCAAAGGCTATCAGGTTATTGAAGCGATCAACGCTGACGAGGCTCTAACGTGTTTAGAAAAAACTATTCCTGCCCTAATCCTAATGGATATTGCACTACCGGGACAGAGTGGTGAAGAATTAACCCGACAGATTAAAGTTAACCCAGATTGGTGTGAGATACCAATTATCGCATTAACTGCCGTAGCGATGTCTGGCGACCGTGAACGACTCCTCAAAGCAGGATGCGATGATTACCTCAGTAAACCTATTGATACCCAAGTGCTTTTGGAACGCGTAGCACACCATCTCAAAGGAAGTGCATCATGAACTCTGAAGAATCAGCGAAAATTCTTGTCGTTGACGATGAGCCCCGGAACGTTAAAATCCTCCAAATTCAACTACAAGCACGCGGTTACACAGTCCTCACTGCAGATGATGGAGCAGAAGCATTAGAAGTTGTCTCGGACGAGATACCCGACCTTATCTTATTGGATATAAACATGCCGAGAGTAGATGGGTATGAGGTCGTCGCAAAGATCAGAGCAGATAAAACAACAGAATTTATTCCGATCGTCATGATAACTGCGCTACGCGATACACATGAAAATAGAATTAAGGCAGTGGAAGTTGGGGCAGACGATTTTATAGAAAAGCCGTTTAACAGTTTTGAAGTATTGGCTCGTATTAAATCCCTCTTACGTATCAAACATTATCACGACACGCTTGAACAACACAATGCGCGTTTAGAGTCAGAACTTCAAATGGCTCGCAGCGTTCAAGAGATAATAATTCCTCAGAACGGTTCCCAAGACATAGCAGGATTTCACACAGCTTCATACTGTTGTCCAACCGATGTCGTCGGCGGTGATTTTTTTGATTTATGGGAGATTGAAGATAATCGGATAGGTGTTTTGATTTCTGATGTGATGGGACATGGTGTGTCTGCAGCACTTGTCACTGTCTTTATCAAAACGGTTTTAGCAGAACATCGGGAACATGTGGAGGATAATCCTGCCCAACTTCTACAAATCCTGAACACGCGTTTCAACGATATAATTAGTTCCCGTCTATTTATGTTTGCCACTGCGTTCTGTGGTGTTTTTGACCTGACAAAAAAACAACTTGTCTGCGCCAATGCGGGACATCCGTTTCCGTTTTTGCAACACGGTTTGCAGTCCGAATGTGAACGGATCACCGATAAACATACCGGAAACGGTTTGGGCATCCAGCGAGAATCTGAATACGAAAATTGCTATTACCCTTTTGATTTTGCAAGCAGAGCCTTTCTCTATACCGACGGTGCGTATGAAGCAAAGAATCCGCGAGGTGAAGAATTTACTGTAGAACGTCTCCAAAACGTGATAACAACGTGTGAAAATGAATCACCGGTGCATCTTATCCAATGTGTTTCGGATACCATCACGAAATTTATAGGTGCTTATCCGAATGAAGATGACTTAACACTTATTGCGATTCAAGGTTAACTATTGTCTGCTTTAACTGTTACTCTGCCTCTCGGTAGAAAATAACAGTCACATCTGTGCCGCCCTCCGCATTCGCTTGCAGTTTATGAACATCAGTGAGACATTTTATAAGATACAGACCATGCCCGCTCTCACCTGCTGGCGAGCGTTGTGTCTGAATCTCTGCCAATCTCTCAGGTGTTATCCATTCGTGTATGTCGCCTCTACCTGTATCCCTAACCGTTATTTCAAGTGCATGCGTATCTACAGAAATTTGTAATTGAATTTCACTTGTTACACACTTGGATCCGTGATAAACAGCATTACTACAAATTTCATCAAGAGCGAGTTGAATATCTGCGATTCGTTTCTTGGTGAATCTGAGTGTTTCAGACAACTTACCGATAAACACACGTACCGATTCAAGGTAGTATACATCACTCGGTATTTTCAACTCAATATAGGCTTTCTCCATGGGTTAACACCAAAATTCTTCTCTGCATTGAGTGATGCCACCCACTACCTAAAGGTAGGGGCTTCGGTTTCATAGCGACTGCGGTTTTCTCAAAGAGTCAACCGTCTTATTATCGCTCCACCCGCAGGCTATTATTCTGCATCAGAGCAGTTTTATCGTGCATCAAGGCACGGGCACCCCAGCCTGCAAAATGTTTATGGCAGCGTTTACGTCTCTATCGTGGTGTGTGCTGCATTCTGGACATGTCCAATATCGGTCTGAAAGCGTTAGGTTCTGATTGCGGTATCCACAGTTAGAGCAAGGCTTTGTAGTGGGTTCCCAACGATTAGTTTTCAAGAATGTTTTACCGTATTTGGCAGAAGTCCATTGAAGTATCAAAGCAAATTCGCCAAAAGCGAGGTCAGAGATTTTGCGTCCCCAGAGGCGTTTCATGCCTTCAAGGTTCAGCGTCTCAATCACAATCTTATCATGCCTTCGCACAAGACGGAGTGCTAACTTGAAAAACCAGTCTCGTCTGCTGTCGGCTATGTGCTTGTTGACACTGGCAAGGTGTCGTTTCGCGCGAAACCAACCATTAGATAGGTATTGTTTGCGTGAAAGTGCTTTGTGTGCAGAACGGATTGCATTGAGACTTTGCTTGTAAAATTGTGGGGACTCTATCTTCGTGCCATCTGAAAGCGTGAGGAATGTTTTACAACCGAAGTCTGCCCCTGCCTCATTACCGGTCAAAGGGAGTTTCTCGGAAGGTTCGCAATCCTCACACACAAGTGTTAGGTAGTAATCTCCAACGTTGTCACGTTTGATTGTGGCTGTTTTGACAGTCCCAGTCCATTCGCGATGTTTCCAAAACGTAAAGGACTTTTTTAGACAGTTGATTGTTAGGCGGTTGCCTTCTATTTTGTAGCCCGCCTGTGTGAAAGTGACGGACTTATATTTGTGATGCGGTTTGATTCTCGGTCTGCCAACCTTGCGTTTCGTTTTACCTGTTTGGCGGTCTTCAAGGTTGTCAAAGAAACACTGGTAACCTCTATCAATACGGATCGCAACATCTTGGATAACTTGACTCGGTAGGTGGTTCCAATGCTTTTTTGTCCGCTGTTTCAACTTCGTAATATGTTTCAAAATACGAGAAAGTGGAGCATATTTACGAAAAATACGATGGTAACGACGTTGCAGACGCAATAAATGCACATGCACGCCATGTAGATCGTCTATCAGATTGCCAATCTGTATCAAGTTAGATTGATGAGAAAACTCATATTTATAGGTTTTCATGGACGATGTCTCAAGTATCAAGCACTTAACCCCTTTTCAGTGGGTTGACAGGCACATAGTCTTGCGACTACGCTGAAAATGCCTGTCAACTTGATATTCTAATCATACAACTTTTTTAGAGAAAAGTCAAATCTTTTTTCACGAAGGAAACCAAAGGCCGTCTACATCCCGCAAGCTAAAGCATGGGGATTTGACAGAAGATCGTTAAAAAGCCGCAATAGCACTCTTCTCAGATTCATAAATTTCGACAACGCTGGAAGCACCAATGAGATTAAATGTTCGCGTGAGAGTTGAAGCTAAATTACAAAGTTTGAGGTCACCACCGTTTTGGCGAAGTCGTTTTGCAATGCCTACTAACGTCCCGACCGCCGTACTGTTGATGTGACTGACTTCGCTGAAATTGACGACAACCTTATTTACCTTTTCTGCCAGAAGATTCTCCAGAATCTTCCGCAAATCTGAGGCGGCGTAGCTGCTTAAATCTGTCTTTACATCAATGATCTTAATATCTGCATTTTCTCGCAGGGTCATAAATTCGGTATCGGTCATAAAAACCACCTTCCGTAGTTAAAATCCATATCTATATTTTAGATTAGATTCATAAAAAAAGCAAGCGTTTTTTTGAATCTAATATTCTATAATTATCAATTCCAATTACCGCATCTCACCTTTTAATCAAAAGTATTAGATTATTGTTGCATTTCTATGCACATTGTGATATACTATTAAGTAACCGATTTGAAAGTGCCAGAAACACTTCGCAACAAGGAGGAACTGGCGGATTTAACGCTGAATTTGCGTTTTTAGGAGATCCAGGTATCTTAATGAATAACGAACAAACCCACACAGATGAATCCACCGTTGACGTGGAAGAAGAAAAACAACCAGTTGAAGATTCAACTGAAGTCGTGTCCGATGAAGCAAATGAAACAAGAGCATCGGAACCGACAGATCAAGTTTCCGACGATGAAACAGAAGCTGAGAGTGATGACACTGAAGCCGCTACTAATGATATTGAAACAGGGGAGGAGGCGTCTGACTCTGATGAAACAGCGCAGACAGATTCAGTAGATGACACTGACAAAGTTACTGAACCTAAAGAAAGCACGCCAACTGTTGAGGTTCAAAGCGATACATCAGAGGCTGAATCTGAAGAAACAGTTGAATCTGCCGAAGCCGAGAGTGATACGCTAGAAGCTGAGCCTGAAGAAGTCGTGCAGACTGCCGAAGCCGAAAGCGATACACCCGAAGCTGAGATTGAGGCAGAAACACCGACTGCCGAAGCCGAAAGCGATACACCCGAAGCTGAGATTGAGGCGGAGACACCGACTGCCGAAGCCGAAAGCGATACACCCGAAGCTGAGATTGAGGCGGAGACACCGACTACCGAAGTTGAAAGTGACTCATCAGAGGAACAAGATGCAGTAATGAGTCAGGAATCTCTTGAAGAGGCGTATGATAATTCACTCAAAGCGTTTACTGATGGAGAGATTGTCAAGGGTACCGTAGTAGATGTAAGTCGTGATGAAGTAATGATTGATATCGGCTTTAAATCGGAAGGTTATATTCCTGCAGAGGAGTTTGATACAGATGAGAATGATTTACCATCGGTCAAAGTAGGGGATGAGATTGATGTATATATCGTTCGACGGGAAGACTCAGAAGGACAAATTAATCTTTCAAAGAAAATTGCCGATCAAACGTTAGTTTGGGACGAGATAACCGAAGCTTTTGAGAGTGGTTCGCCAGTTGAAGGACAGATAACAGAGCGGATTAAAGGTGGACTACGGGTAACTGTCGGTACTTTACGCGGATTTTTGCCTGCTTCCCAAGTTGAATTACGTCCTATACAAAATCTTGATCAATACATCGGTGAAACTTTCCAGATGAAGGTCATTAGCATGAGTAAACGTCGGCACAACATTGTTTTGTCGCGTCGTGCATGGCTCGAAGCAGAAATGGCTGAGAAGAAAGACGAAGTCTTAAAAATGCTTGAAGTTGGTCAACTCATAACAGGGGTAGTGAAAAACATTACTGCCTTTGGCGCATTCGTTGACCTCGGCGGTGTTGATGGATTACTTCATAAGACCGACATGGCGTGGAAACGTATCCACCATCCTTCCGAAATTGTCTCTATTGGTGATGAAATTGAGGTTCAAGTCATTGCTATTGGCAAGGAAAGCGAGAAAATCTCCTTAGGCTTGAAGCAGAAGACTTCTGACCCATGGGAAAACGTTGAGGAAAAATACCCTATCGGATCACAAGTTTCTGGCAACGTCGTGAATATCGTCAATTATGGCGTTTTTGTTCAGCTTGAAGAAGCCGTTGAAGGATTGATTCACGTTTCAGAAATGGCATGGACGCGCCGTAACGTCGCCCCATCACGTATTGTAAGTAAAGGTGATGAAATTGAGGCAATCGTTCTTGAAATTTCTAGAGAGGACAAGCGGATTTCCTTGGGAATCAAACAATTACAACAGAATCCGTGGGAACTCTTAGAACAGAAGTACCCTGTTGGAACCAAGATTTTAGGACGTATCCGTAACCTTACAAATTTTGGTGCATTTGTTGAGATTGAAGACGGCATTGATGGACTAATTCATACTTCTGATCTTTCATGGACAGATCGAGGGTCTAACCCACAGGAGATATTGAAAGAGGGTGAAGAGGTTGAGGTCGTCGTGCTACAAATTGATGCCACGGAACGACGTGTTTCATTAGGATTTAAGCAGACTCAACCTGATCCTTGGGATGAAGTTCCTGAAAAATATAAAATTGGCTCTGTCGTGCGGGGACAGATTGTCAATTTGACCAGTTTTGGTGCCTTCACAAAACTTGAAGAGGGTATTGATGGACTAATCCATATTTCTGAAATCGCTGACCGACGGATTGAAAGACCTGAAGAGGTAGTTTCTGTCGGAGATGAATTAGATGTAAAAGTCATAAACCTTGATCCGAAAGGTAGACGTATTGGCTTGAGTTTGAAAGCAGCGATAGCAGACCAAGAACGCGCATCAATGCCGGAAAATGAACGACCTGAAAGGCGAGAAAGACAAGAACGACCCAGACGTGAACGTTCCGCACCACGACGTGAGCCTAGACAACCCAAACCCGTTGAGGAAGAGGAAACCGTTATGGGGGCTCTGCTCAAGCAGGAAATGGGAAAAAACAACGTTGAAAACCTAATGAATTCTCAGGAACCTGAAACTCCTGAAACTTCTCAGGAACCTGAAACTCCTGAAACTTCTCAGGAACCTGAAACTCCTGAAACTTCTCAGGAACCTGAAACTCCTGAAACTTCTCAGGAACCTGAAACTCCTGAAACTTCTCAGGAACCTGAAACTCCTGAAACTTCTCAGGAACCTGAAACTCCTGAAACTTCTCAGGAACCTGAAACTCCTGAAACTCCTGAAACTTCTCAGGAACCTGAAACTCCTGAAACTTCTCAGGAACCTGAAACTCCTGAAACTTCTCAGGAACCTGAAACTCCTGAAACTTCTCAGGAACCTGAAACTCCTGAAACTTCTCAGGAACCTGAAACTGAACCTGAAACTTCTCAGGAACCTGAAACTGAACCTGAAACTCCTGAAACTTCTCAGGAACCTGAAACTCCTGAAACTTCTCAGGAACCTGAAACTCCTGAAACTTCTCAGGAACCTGAAACTCCTGAAACTTCTGAAAACTCTGAAGAGTCTCAAGAACCTGAAACTTCTGAAACTTCAGAAGAAGCTCAGGAAACTGATGGCTCTGAAAATCCAGATGAAACTCAGGAAACTGATAGTTCTGAAAATCCAGATGAAACTCAGGAAACTGATGGCTCTGAAACCTCTGAGAATTAGTGTTTTTTGCGTTATCAAGAGGCAATGACTGCCTGAATTTCCGGCAAGTGAACCTCATCTAATCTTCGGGCTGGAGCCTCCTGCCTTCAGGTAGGGGAGGAAAGCCCGCTCTTTTTTTCTTGACAAAAAACACTTTTTTGCTAAAATCTCTTACGTAACTTGAACATGCAAAGCATGTGAGGTTGTGAGCAGGCGTTTTGGACGTTACATACCGAGGGTTGCTAATACCAAATAACGGGATTTGTAGCACAAGGTCCCCGTGCCTCACAAAGTTAACCGCTATTAGAAAACTTCTAATCACGTTAATCGGGTATAAGACTTCTTCGGAAGCGATTGTCTGTGAAACACAAATTTCCCCAACCTTTAGGTTGCGGGTACTATAACATCGCAAATAGCACAAGGAGGGAGATATGCTGACAGGAGAACCGAATTGAGCCGTAATTTTTTGTTTTCGTCCGAATCGGTCACAGAAGGACATCCGGACAAACTCGCTGACCAAATTTCTGATGCAATTCTTGATGCTATTCTGACAGAAGACCCCCAAGGTAGAGTAGCGTGTGAAACACTCGTAACAACAGGGCTTGTCATTGTTGCCGGTGAAATTACAACAACAGGAAACCCTAATTTGCAAGAGGTTGCCCGCGAAGTCATAGCTGACATCGGATATACTGATGCAAACTTGGGATTTGATGCTGAGCACAGCGCAGTACTAATAACTATTGATAAACAGTCGCCGGACATCGCAATGGGTGTCAACCCGGGTGGTGCTGGCGACCAAGGCTTAATGTTCGGTTATGCATGTACTGAAACACCGGAATTGATGCCTCTGCCGATTACCTTAGCGCACCAACTGACTCATCGTTTAGCTCAAGTTCGCAAAGAGGGTATCCTTGATTTTATCCGACCTGATGGCAAATCCCAAGTAACGGTTGAATATGTTGATAACAAACCTACCCATGTAACGACAATTGTTGTTTCGTCGCAGCATCATCCTGATGTCGCAGATTCCGACCTAAGAGAAGCGATAATCGAAGAGGTGGTCAAAAAAGTTATTCCCGAAGACCTCATGAGTCCTGACGTTGTATACCATATTAACCCTACAGGTCGTTTTGTGACAGGGGGGCCGCACGGGGACGCTGGATTAACAGGCAGGAAAATTATCGTGGATACTTATGGTGGAATGGGACGGCATGGTGGTGGTGCATTCTCTGGTAAAGACCCAACGAAGGTTGACAGGAGTGCGTCTTATGCCGCACGCCACGCTGCCAAAAATTTAGTTGCTGCGGGGTTAGCGGAACGTTGTGAAATCCAATTTGCCTACGCAATCGGGCGTAAAGCACCCGTCTCTGTGATGGTTGATACCTTTGGAACAGGCGATGATGAGATGGCGGCTAAATTAGTCAACCAGCATTTCGATTTAACCCCTGGAGGCATCATTGAGAGATTGCAACTGCGCAAGCCTATATACAGAAATACCGCTGCTTATGGACACTTTGGTCGCAATGAACCGGGATTCACCTGGGAAAAAACTGATTATGTTGAAAGACTTAAGGTGTAAGGAGGATGATGGACTACCATATTAAAACAACAGACCTTGCAGCTACAGGAAAACAACGGATTGACTGGGCGAATCGATTTATGCCAGTTTTAACGTCTATCCGAGAACGTTTTGAGAAAGATCAACCCTTGCAAGGATTAAAAATTGCCGCGTGTTTACATGTTACAACGGAAACAGCAAATCTCATGCAAACTTTGAAGGCGGGGGGTGCTGAGTTGACATTATGTGCGTCAAACCCGCTTAGCACGCAGGATGATGTCGCTGCTTCTCTCGTTGCTAATGATGACATCGCGGTATTTGCTATTAACGACGAAGACACAGAAACATATTACCAGCACATTCATGCAGCCCTTGCAACGCAATCCAATATCACGATGGATGATGGTGCCGATTTAGTATCACTACTACATTCCGAAGAAACAAATCCAGCACTCGTTGAACAAATCATCGCAGGGACAGAAGAAACAACGACCGGTGTCATTAGACTCAAAAGCATGGCTGCCGAAGGCGTTCTCAAATATCCCATTATCGCTGTTAATGATGCGGACACAAAACACTTTTTTGATAATCGATACGGCACAGGACAAAGCACTTTAGACGGTATCATTCGCGCGACGAACCTACTCATCGCAGGAACAACTGTTGTAGTCGCAGGCTACGGTTGGTGCGGTAGAGGCGTCGCAAGTCGTGCCCGCGGCTTAGGTGCGAATGTCATCGTCACAGAGGTAACTGCTTTGAAAGCACTTGAAGCCATTATGGATGGATTTAGAGTGATGCCGATGCAGAAAGCCGTTCAAGAAGCCGGCCTTGTTATTACACTAACAGGTGATATTCATGTCCTCCGAAAAGAACATTTTGAAGCGATGAAGGACGGCGCGATTATTGCAAATTCTGGGCATTTTAATGTCGAGATTGATATTCCCGCACTTGAAGAACTCGCTGTTGATAAAGTAAAAGCACGCGAATTTGTAGAATCTTTCACACTTGCTGATGGACGTACGCTCAATCTCATCGGTGAAGGAAGGTTAGTTAACTTAGCTTCTGCCGAAGGGCATCCTGCAAGTGTTATGGACATGAGTTTTGCTAATCAGGCGTTATCCGTTGAATTTATTGCGCAAAACCAGCAAAAACTTGAAAATCGTGTCTATGATGTTCCCAAATCTATTGACGAAGAAGTCGCAAGGCTGAAGTTAGCCGCTTTCGGCATTGAAATTGACACCCTCACGGCTGAACAAGAGAAGTACCTCAATTCATGGGAGATGGGCACGTAATGTTAGTTTAGGTGCGCACTTGACGCCTATGAAAAAGACTGAGATATGGGAAGGAGCAACATTACTCCTTTCTGCGTTGCTTTTGCTACCGATATGGTTAGCACGTTCTGGTAAGATTCAATTCCCACCGCAAATTTCCACCCTCCTTGAGTTTTTGCTGTATCCGCTCGTAATTGTGCTTGGTGTCATTCTGATACGTCGTATACGCCGAATCATCAAAGCAATGCGTGAGAACAAAAACCGCCCCGGGACGTTTTAGTCCGACCGATGGAGAAAATGATGGCAGTGTTAGTTGTCGGGACGGTCACTTTAGATACCGTAGAAACACCACATAAAAAAGTTGAAGATGTGCTTGGCGGTTCTGGGACCTACGCTGCTATTGCCGCAAGTTTTTTTGGGCATCCCGTTCGACTTGTCGGCGTTGTAGGCGCGGATTTTCCTCAGTCGTACGCAGACTTCCTGCAGACACGTGGAATTGACCTTGAAGGGTTAACACGCGTTGAAAACGGCAAGACCTTTCGGTGGGGCGGCAGATACACCGATGACTTCAACGTGCGGAATACGCTTTTTACAGAATTGAACGTTATCGCTGATTTCCATCCTGTTTTGCCTGACGTTTACAAGAAAACCTCCTACCTCTTTTTAGCAAATGACCCACCACAATTGCAATTGAGCATTATTGAGCAGGTATCAAACCCCAAACTTGTTGTCTGTGATACGATGGATTTTTGGATTAATGAGGAGCGAGAGGCGTTAGACAAAACAATAGAACGGGTGGACATCCTTATTCTGAATGATAGTGAAGCAAGATTATTAACAGGTGAGTCTAATCTATTGCGCGCAGCGCGGGCAATCATGCGTTATGGACCTAAGCGGGTTATTATCAAAAAAGGCGAACATGGCGCAATTAGTATCACGGAATCATCTTTCTTTAGCGCGCCAGCATATCCCCTTGCACAAGTCGTTGACCCTACAGGTGCGGGAGACAGTTTCGCAGGAGGCTTTATGGGTTACCTTGCATCTGTTGGTGATCTGTCAGAGAGTTCAATCCGCAAAGCGATGATGTTCGGCACTGTTGTCGCTTCATTTAACATTGAAGATTTCAGTATCAATCGACAAAAGTCTGTGCAGTTTGCTGAAATTGAGGAGCGGTATCGGGAACTTCAGGAAGCAGTGCGGTTTTGAGATTGTTTAGTGCGGTGTTAATTGTCTGAACCAGGATTTTCAGGATTAGCAGATTTTCAGGATTATAGAATCTTCTTGATTAACACTTATCTTTACAGAATTACCAACTCTTTTCTTATACTTCATCTCCTAACACTTCTCGAATTGCTTGGTTGAATCTCTGTGGATTTTTGAAGTACAGCTTAGCATTTTCAACGACTCGTTTCAACAATGCAAGATCGTCTTGCTCCATATTTTCCACTTTTAACAGAGACCTAATTTTTTCTTCTTTGAATGTTCCATACAACTGACCTACGGCTGCGTTTAGAAACGCTGCTGTTAGTGCAGTGACATTGTGAAACGATATTGCAACGCACTGATCCTTTTCAAGGGCAACAGCAAGGCGATCATAAACCTTCTGCCCATCATCGGAAGCTACGCAAAAAGTGCTGCCCACAACTTCAAAGAGGGAAATCTTTATATTTTGTGGCATAGTCATTTCCTCAAAAAGTGTCTTTAGCGATTAGTTTGGAAGCAGAAATGTATATCAAGTATCTGTCGTATCACTGCCAAAAATAATTTCCTTCAATTCATCGTAAGTGGACATCCCAGGCTTGATTAACGGAGCAAGCGTATCCCTAAGAATTCCCTGATAACTTTCACCAACCCCACGTGCTCCCCACTCAATCACCTTATTACGGATTTGATGAGGAACTTTTTTTATGTCGGAAAAACTGTCTCGCAATTTTATCAATTCGGTTGCTTTTTCCTCATAAGATTCCAATCTTTTTTCTTGACATAGCACATGCAACACATCATTTGAAAGTAGATAGTTTTCGATTTTTGCCCGTTTTAAAACCTTTATTCCGTTTCTTTGTAACTCTTGCACCTCCCGGGGTGTGATGTTACCATCATGATCTCTGAGTCCCAAGACCTTGGCACCTTTCGCAACCGCTTCAACGACTGAAATGTAATTTTGTAGGTCTCTTTTTCCTCCCGCCGAAACGAACTTCGTATCGGGAAATTCTTCAGAAAAGATTTGATTGTAGCATTCGGCATCAAATCCCTCATCTCCATGTCTCCCCTCACAAATAACAATTTGATCCGGTGCGACAAGGGCAGCTAAATCGTCTAAAGCAATTTCATGTGTTTGCTCCCAGAATCTACGATCAGGCTTTGCAGGTTCTATAACAACCTCAGGCTCATCAAACCTCCCGTTAGTAAAATCAAGAAATATAACTTGCCCTTTGTGTTGTTCGTGCAACAGCAATGCTTTCCGCATTATTCCAATAGCATGTGTGGCGATCCATAATTGTGATTTATCATTTACAAGGTGGAAAAGTTCTTCAAGAAGCCTTCCCTGTAATCTCGGATTCATGTGTGCTTCTGGCTCGTCTATACAAAAAACAGTGTCGTCATATTCTACTTTTTTAACAAAAATATCAAAAAGTAGATCAAAAGCAGATTTTTCTCCCCCTGAGAGATTCTTATAAAGAAATTTTTTACTTGTTCCCTTGTCAAAAGTAAAACTTTTCTCATAAAGTGGGTTACCTAAACTATTGAGAACTAAATCAGGGAAGAGACGTTTCATAGCTGCTTGAATTTCACCAAGAATCTCGTCCTGAAAATCTCCTAAAGTTTTTGCTCGATCCTCCCTGTTAAATGCGCGTTCAACCGCATTAGAAACGAGTCTTTGATAATTACCAGTAACTGCTGCGTCGTTTTCAATCATAGTCCTGAATCTTGTCTCTTTAATTACCGATGGCATTGTTTGTATCGCACCAATATTTAAAACAGGGTCATTACGGTAGGCGGTTCGCACATAAATGGCTTTTGTTCTATCAGATTGTGAATCGTTATGAAATTTAACATCTATTGGCTCAATCCGTTTTCTTTGAGCAGACGTCTTGGAATAGTAATCAAGATCGCTTGAGGTTGACAAACTCCTATATTCATAAGATTTGTAGTGTAAGGCATCAAACAACGATGATTTCCCACAACCGTTAGGACCAAGAAGAACAACAAGTTTTGACGTTGCGGGAATGTTATGAATTTTCAAGTCCGTAAACCGCTTGAAATTGTGTAAATTAATTGATTTTATTTTCAAATCGTTACCTCTACAATCGTCATCGTGTCATTGCCAAAAATGTCTACAACCTTAACAGAGATTTTGCGGGGACCAAGTCCGCATTCGTGTGCAACACTTTTTAACTCTAACGTACGATCTTTCTTAGTGCGGAAACTCTGCCACTCATTTTCAAAGACATAATCTCCAGTCCACTTTTCTTCCCATTCATCCGTGTCTGGATTCTGCACCCGGATAATTTCGCGTTTGCTTTCAAAGTCAAAATCCACTGACCAATAATCAATCCAGTCTGTCCATTCTTTAGTCAATATTTTCCGCGTAAGAATTCCATCGGCATCTTTGCTAACCTTCACGACTTGTCCTTTTTCCACCACGATCTTACTACTCTTGTTCTTTAGTGTCTGCTCAGCGTGGGAAATAGAGTCCTGTGAGTAAAAAACGGAAAAATCGGTTAGTTCCACTGATACTGTGGAAGGTTTTCCTTGCTCACCGTGTGTCACCAACGGCTTAACTTCAATAAAAGCAACATCATGAAATACCACCTGATTTTGCTCTACTGCGCGCTTGTCAAATACTTCGGCAGGGATGTATTTCGGTGCAAGGTCAATCCCTTTTCTTTTCGCTTCCTCTAACAGATTAGGGAATAAACCCATCTCAAATTCAAAGCCAAGAACGTCCACACGAGTGATCTGATGCTTGCGGCATTCAAGGATGATCTCCTCTATGAATAGGCGCGTTACGGGAAGATTGACGGGACCGATTGCTATGAGTCTACCCGCTTTTTTACCCTGAAAACTGGTGAAACCTTCAGCCTTTTCGGCGGAATAAGCGCGCAGGATAAGATCAATGAATGTCTTTTCCCTTGCTTCTAATTGCTTCTGTTGTTCAACCTCGCGTAGATTTGGATTGACACCGATATAGTGTTGACGTTCATACTTGCCGAGGTTGAGGATTTCAAAGGCACGATAGTCTTTACCGTTTACTTTGAGTTGACGTTGCACCCCGATCATCCGTTTGCGTGTGGTGTGAATGGCGAACTTACCGAGGTCCGAGGTTATCCACTTCCGTCCAAGTTTCTCGGCAACGGCGGCAGTAGTGCCAGAGCCACAGAAGAAGTCAGCGACAAGGTCACCCTCATTGGAGGATGCTTTGATAATGCGTTCTAATAGAGTTTCGGGTTTTTGGGTAGGATAGTTGACTTTTTCTTTTGCCTGAGAATTTACGGGATATATATCATCCCATAGTGTGCCAACTTTAATCCCCTTCATTTCATCAAAATACTGTTTCTTCAATGGCATCGCACTAGGCGATTCTTGGATAATCAATCCATTCTTTTCGTGTTCTAGCATTTTTTCTTTTGTTGTCGCCCATGTTTCAAGGAATCCTTTATACTCATACGTTAAGTTAGGTCTGTTTTTGTTTAAATTCAGGAGCGGGATAAGGGCAAAACGACGACCTTTTGGCATCGATTTGGATTCTCTAAATTTACGCATCTCCGATTTTGTGTATTTTGTATATGTTCCATCTTCCGATTCAAAATAACAGTAGTATCGATCTTCTTTATCCTTTTCATAATCTTTGTATTGGATATTCCACAGATAATTTTCACTATTTGTAAAGAAAAAAATAGAGTTATGTTCAAGACCATAGTTATTGAAGCCCGTACTTTTTGCACGAGTTTGTTTCCAAATTATCTCAGCGTTAAAATATTTTTTGCTAAAGACATCATCGAGAACTAACCGAAGAAAACTGCTTACTCGCCAATCACAATGGACATAAATACTTCCATCCTTTGTCAACAGATCTCGCATCAGCATTAGTCTTTCGTGAATCATGGCTATAAAAGAATCTGCCCCTTTGCCCCATGTGTCTCGGTAGGCTATTTCTTCAAGGATGTTGGGGTTTTTGGTAAGCGTCTCACCGCCAATCTCAATATCCATAGAAAAATCCGCACCTACGTCAAAAGGTGGATCAATATAGATAAGCTTAAGTCCACCTTGTGCCTCAATTTCCTCGCGTAGCGGTCCATTCTTGAGTGAAGATAAAACCAACTTGTTATCACCCCAGATTAACTTGTTTGTCCAACCTTTACGTTGGCGGCCGCGTGTGTCAAATAAATCAAGTTGCTGATTTTCCTCAGCGCGAGGTTCGTCTACATGCTCAATTGTCTGAAATGGCAGCACGATGTTGCAAACTTCGTTGGTCTTGCCGTTCCAAACGAGTTCTACTTCGCGCTTATCTTCAAATAGCAGGAAGCGGTATTTTTCGGGTAGCGGTTTGTCTGCTTCAATATAGCGGATGATCTCTTGTTGTTCTGATTCGGTGAGTCGTGGCATATTTGCCTTATCCTTTGTTATTTCTCGTTAGGGTCTTTCTGTTCTGGTTCGTCTATATCAAGGACTTGTACGACAGGATCGCCAGTTTTTACCTTGCAATCTTTCTCATCAAATGGTTCTGGAGTTTCTTTTGTTTTTTCCAATGTCTCATATTTTGTTACCCAATTGGGAGGCATGAGAGTTTTGCCAAGTCGATCAAATCCCAAAGCAGCATCTAAGATCGCGGTGGATTTGGAGCCTATACCCCCAATGTTCACACGTGTTGATTTATATGTAGATGCCACCGACAATTTTTCTTCAACGCGAGTAATCTTTACTCTTACCTTTGGACGGTCGATTGATCCCAATACTTCACCCGTATCTGGGTCCGGTATATCTTGATCGTTGGGATCTACTACATCAAAATACATCCCAATCTTTACTCCGTGTGCAGTTCCAATGTTGATTGCTATTTCTCGTGCATTAAGCACTCGGGCGACTTTCCCGCGAATTGGTTGAGTCATTATTCGTCCTCCGATGTATTGTCAGGTGTAAGTTTTCGGATAAAATCTTCTAATTCTTCAGGTGTGGTGCTTTCTTCTTGATTCTTATGTATCAAATCTTCTAATTCTTTCTCAAGAATGTCGCGCCAATTTTCTAATGCGTCATTTGTTGCCACTAACTGTTCAGTTAGAGTTGCTATTATGGCACCACGGATAACGTGGTAATCTTCCTGAGCTTCAAGTCGTTGGGGTAGTCCGATCGAGGCAAGTGCTCTTGCACGCGAAATGCTTTTATTGAGAGAAATAAGATATCGCGCTGCACCCTTTGCATGTTGCTTGAGAATCTCATCTCTTGCCTTTTCAACTGACTGTTTCCCTACCATATACGAAACACCACATCCGATTGATAAGAAAATGAATTGCAATAAGACATTTTCCAGGCTGCTCAAATCTCGAATTGCGGCAATTATCACGAATACAGCAGTCGATCCAAAGACAATTAAGCTGATTAAACCAAGCCAAATCCATTGAAATTTATTTTGTTTGTCGGTATTATTGTTCTGTTTTTCCATTTAATCCTCTTATAAAATATCAATCATCACTATAGAAACTACAAGTCTGACAGTATAACATTAAGATTTGTATTCTGTAAACCCATCAAGCAGCTGCTGAAATGTTGTAGGAGAATATAATCGAAAACTCTCCTCGTCAACAAAAACAAAGTCATAGTCAACATCAGTTGAGAGATTGTTAACATCTTGGCACCATTGCGATAAACGTTCCATCTTGAGCGGTACGTCTAAATCTTCTAATCCTTTGGTTTCAACAATAACCACACTTCCATTCGTTAATTTGACGATAAAGTCGGGATAGTAGTTAGAAATATCACCATCGGCATTCACATAATCAAGTTTGAAATGCACACCATAGTAGTTTTTAGCATAGGAGACAACGTCCGGACATTCTTCCAGAAATGCGGCAAATTCCAATTCCAAATGACTATCGCCTGTGATGATGTTGAACACAGATTTTGTCGGGACCAAATGTTCTTGGTCTTTGACCATAAAAGGTCTTGTACTGCTTATTTTAGCGGTTTCGTTTAGCTCAGCATTTCCTCTGTCCTGTATCGTTAAGTCGTTAATGGCGCGTTTGAAAGTTTCAATAATCGTTTTTGTGGCGGGGAGCTCCGCGAGATTGCGCAAAGTATTGGGATCATCTAACGCTACTGTCTCACCAAAGAGTTCGCTCTGAACAAAATCTTTTACCTTTGCGTACAGTACATCATAACCCCCGACGAGTCGGAGTTCTTTCATTAGGGTTTGTGCAAAATAGCCAAGAACATTACGGTAATCTTCGGTACCAGGACTTTCCAAAACTGTTGTATGTGCAACCTCGCTTGTTGTCATATATCGGAATTCAATCTCTCGTATCTCGTCTGCACCAAACTGCTGATATTTTATAGGCGTAAAGTCAAGGTTGCTAACATCCAAATCAGCGAGATTCTTGTATTCGCGATAGACACGTCGCGTCAAAATTGGAATGTCAATATCAAGTGCGCCAATGTCCTTGTTTACGTTCTCTTTGTCTACCTCAATCACAAGGAATGCTGGGGGACCAACTCCTTCACCCATTTCTTGACGTTCTAATTCAACCCCTTCTTCTTGAATCTGTTCAACAAAATCCATGAAGGCATCAGTCCCAATTACACTCACAGACTCATCCACTGAGTTATCATACATCCGTCTGAGTCCACGTCCAAGCGTCTGTTCCGGCAGGATGTTGCTTTTTGCAGAATAGGCGCGGAGGCCGACAATGGTGGTAACGTTTTGAACATCCCACCCTTCTTTGAGCATCAACACCGAGACAATTGCTTTGTATGGACTCCCCTGTGAATCAATTTTATTCGCTTGCTTACGGAGTTTCTCAAGTTCTTCTTTGTTTCTTCCGGATGTTGCCTCAGAGATTTCACCATTTTGCTTGGTGTGGATTACCAACACCGCATCTTTGAGGTCAGAATAAAAATTTTCGAGAAATTCTGCCACTTCATCGCAATTTCGAGTATTATCGGTCATCACAAACAAAATAGCTTTTTTGCCCAATTTCTCGTGTTCCGTATAAGCTTTACGCCACTCAATAACACCGAGGTTAAGATAGTCCGCATATTTCTCAGTGTACTTCACGCTCTGTTGTTCTTTAAGCTTTGCCCTGCTTGCATCATTAGGTAGGATCGGGTGTTTAACAACATTTTGCGAAATTGCCTCAACAAGTGGATAATCCGCGACCGTCTGGACGAAAATTGCCCCATTATTATGTCTTGGGGTTGCGGTTACGTCAACCTGTAATGCTAATTCGCTGCCTTTTTGCAAAAGACGGTTGTGAATATCCTCAATGGACTTAAACCATGCCATACGAGGGTCATGGATATGATGTGCTTCATCGTTGAGTACCATCAGTTCATCAATGTCGCGGACGATGTCCCCAAGGTCCACTTTGGAATCTGTGGTTGCCCCAGTTGGCTTTTTGCCTAAGTAATAGTCCTTACTGTCCTCATCGTCGGGCGAAGGTGGGGTTTGGTCACTGGAATAGACACGATGGATATTGGTGAGAAATATGTTACCAGTAGATCGGGTGGTGCGCACCTCATCTTGGACATGTAGCGTGAGTTGAAAATCATTTCGCCAATCATGACCTTCAAAACCGTTATCGGGCAGTACTGGATCTTTAAAGAAGATGTCCAATCCTTGGAAATCTTTATAGAGACGGTCAAGTACAATAATATTAGGAGCGATGACAAGGAAATTCCGCGAGAGTTCGGAATCAGGTTCATACAGTTTGTGAAAGAAACTCCAAGCAATAGCGAGACTCATCACCTTTGTTTTCCCTGTTCCTGTCGCCATCTTTATGACGAACCGTCGCCAGTCCTCATCAAATAATCCAGCCCGAACACCACCAGAACTGTCAAAACGCATTAAATCGTACTTGTCTTTTACCTTTGCAACATCATATAGGTAGATGATGGTTTCAAGTGCCTCGCGTTGAGCGAAGTAATATTGAAACTCTGTCATCATGCCATCAGACTGTTCTTGCAGGTGTGGGGTATTGAACCACCAATTTAGCAGTGCCTTGCTTGTTTCGGATGCACCTTTGTAATTGTCATCGCGCCATGTTTTGACCGACTCGCGGATCTTTTGGACAAGAGGCGGAAGTAACATCCCGATACCCATTATGGGCAGCTGAGTTGCATCTGGTGTCCAACGTACTGATGGGTCAATAACTTCATGTGGAGAATCGGGAAAATCGGGATGTAAAGCCATATTATCTCTTTTGCTATTAATCTCTGCTTCTATTATACCAGAATTGGATATAAACGCAAGCCAAATTTGGTATACACATTATTGTGATGAGTACACAACCTAAAGCACATGCACCGCACGACCATACGCCGCTTCAGCCGATTCCATCACCATTTCCGAAAGCGTTGGATGCGCGTGTACAGTATGCGCGACATCCTTAGCATTAGCACCTAAGCGAATAGCAACAGCGGCTTCATGAATTAACGTTGACGCATGCACACCGACAATATGAACACCGAGGATATCACCGCTATCCGCATCAGTGATGGTTTTAACAAATCCATCTGCTTCACCCATCCCAAGTGCCATACCACTTGCAGCATAAGGAAATTTCCCTACCTTAACCTTGTATCCTTCATCTGTTGCCTCTGTTTCGGTCATACCCGCATGCCCAATTTCGGGTAACGTGAAAACACACCACGGAATAACTTGATAATCCATCTCAGTAGTTTCACTGAGACAGTTTTGTGCAGCGACCTTCCCTTCAGCGGAAGCCACGTGCGCCAACAGATATCGACTTGCAACATCCCCAACGGCATAAATGCCGGGAATATTCGTCTGCATCTGTTCATTCACAACGATTTTTCCATTCTCTGTCCGAACCCCAACCTTATCTAACCCTATCCCCTCAGTATTGTAACGCCTACCGATTGAGACAAGCATCTTTTGCGCGGTCAGATTTTCACCGGATTCAAGCACTGCTGTAACACCTTCATCAGATTTTTTGACACTGGTAAGTTTCGCACCCGTGTGGATAGAGATACCTTTTCGTTTCATAAAAAGCCGTATATGGCGAACAACCTGAATATCCTCAGTCGCCAAAATTGTAGGGAGAAGTTCCAACACGGTTACCTTGCAACCGAAAGCATTGAAGATAGATGCAAATTCACATCCCGAAACACCGCCACCAACGATAATAAGGCTTTCAGGAAGTTCTGTGAGGTTAAGAATTCCTGTCGTTGTCAACACATCGGTTTCATCAATTTCAAAAATAGCGGGTTCAGCAGGTTCAGATCCAGTGGCGATAATGACGTTTTTCACGTTTACCTGTTCGGTTGTGCCATCCGATTTACTCACGGCAATTGTATTTCTATCAGTAAGTGATGCATTGGCGTTCAAGGTCCGAATCTTGTTTGCTTTAAGAAGTTGGCTTATCCCACCTTTCAACTTCTGGATAACCTCTGTCTTATGTGTTAATGCTTTTGGATAATCAACAGTTGTCCCTTGGGTATTTAGGGCAGGGGTGTTTTGGATCTGTTCGGCAAGGTGTGCAATAGAAAAAAGGGTTTTCGTAGGGATACATCCTCTATTTAGACACGTACCACCCCATTCACCCTTTTCTATAAGACACACAGTGCCACTAAGTTGTGCTGCTCTAATGGCAGCGACATAACCGCCAGGTCCCCCACCAATAATTCCGACATCATACGTAGACATATTTGCTCCTATTTTTTGGAATGAATTAATTCTACCACAACAGGTTCGGGTTGTCAAGTTGAGCCACTTTGGGACAAAATTTTACTTGACGATTCACGCAATTTTAAGGTATACTATTACTGCATAGAAATAAATATACCGAACTAAGAAATTGAGAACGAAAATGCCTATACGTCTAATATAGGCACGGTATCCGCCTGCTTACTGATGAGACTATAAATAAACGGATACCAAAATCTTGAATATTTGGAGTATGAGTTTACAAATGCACGAACATTTATATGAGAAAGATGCCTGCGGAGTAGGTTTTATCGCTAATCGTTCAGGAAGTCGAAGTCATGCTATCATAAAAATGGCGATACAAGCAGTGACAAATCTGACACATCGTGGAGCGGTAGCAGCTGATACAAAGACAGGCGACGGTGCAGGTATTCTGACACAGATTCCAGAGAAACTATTTAGAAAAGAATTAGAAAAGCTTGGAGTAAACCTGGATTCGATTAAGGACCTCGCTGTTGGGATGATTTTCCTGCCGGGGAATGACCCCGTCGCACAAGAACGGGGACGCGAAATCGTTGCTAACATTTTACAGCAATACGGATTCCCACTCTTAGGTTGGCGTTCAGTTCCAGTTGATGTCTCTGCTCTTGGAGAAAAGGCGTTGGCAACACTGCCGTTGATACAGCAGGCACTTATTGGGAGACCAACCCATATTTCCCCTGACAAGTTTGAGCGACGTCTCTATCTTATCTGTAAGGAATTGGAACATCGTATTACAGATGAGAAACTTGACAGATTCCACATTGCTTCCTTTTCACATCGGACCATTGTCTATAAAGGACTCCTTGTTGCACCGCAGCTTACGATGTTCTATTCTGACTTACGTGACGTTGACTTTGAAGCCGCCTTAGCTGTTTTTCATCAACGTTATAGTACAAATACATCCTCAACTTGGTCACTTGCACAACCGTTCAGAATGCTGGCGCACAACGGTGAAATTAATACATTGATGGGAAACCGGAATTGGATGCGCGCTCGTGAAGCCGAAATGAATTCCCCTGTATGGAATGAGGATATCAAGAAACTTGCCCCGATTCTCAACCCTCACGGTAGCGATTCAATGAGTCTTGATAACGTCTTGGAGTTGTTAACACATTCTGATCGTAGCATTCTCCATTCAATGATGTGTCTAATACCAGAGGCTTATGAGCAGATACCAGATATGCCAGAGACTTTAAAAGCGTGTTATGAATACCTCTCATGTGTTAGCGAACCATGGGATGGTCCGGCTGCTGTGGCGTTCACAGATGGAAATATCGTTGGTGCCAGTTTAGACAGAAATGGTCTGCGACCTGCTCGATATAAGGTGACCGATGATGGGCTTGTTGTGATGGGGTCTGAGGTCGGAATTATTGAGTTAGACGATAGTCGGGTCATCAAAAAAGGGCGTTTAGGTCCCGGACAGATGATCGCCGTTGATACTGCCCGCGGACAATTGCTCATGGATACAGACATTAAAACCAAAGTAGCGAATCAAAAGCCTTATGCCAATTGGATTAAACAGATTACGCACTTAGATGAACTAAAACCTCAGCCTTTAGGCACGATAACGCCAGTACCCGATAATTTAAAGACACACCAGAAAGCATTTGGCTATATGGTTGAAGATGTGGAACATTTTATCAAGCCGATGGTTTTGCAAGCCAAAGAAGCGATTGGGTCAATGGGAGATGATACACCTCCCGCTGTGATTTCACGACATCCACGTTTACTCTATCACTATTTTAAACAACTTTTTGCACAAGTTACCAATCCCGCGATTGATTCACTCAGAGAACGGTTGGTAATGTCTCTGACAACTTATCTGGGAAAACGACACAGTTTGCTGACAGAGACCGAAAAGCATGCCCGCGTAATTCGATTAACTTCGCCTATATTGACAAATGAAGAATTGGAGGCTTTGAAAGCACAAAACTTGCCTGAGTTCAAGCCTGCCACTATACCTGTCTGTTTCCCCGCTGCTTCTGGAACACAAGGACTGGAAACTGCTCTTGATGTGTTGTGTAAAAAAGTGTTAGATGCAGTAAATTCTGGCAATACGCTTCTGGTTTTGAGTGATAAGAACGTCAATGCCGATTTTTCCCCGATCCCAATGCTACTCGCGGTTGGTGCTGTACATCACTACCTGATCCGCGAAGGCAAACGCAGACAAGTCAGTTTGATCGTTGAAGCAGGCGATCCGCGCGAAGAACATCATTATGCTGTACTACTCGGATACGGTGCTGATGCCATAAATCCCTACCTCGCTTTTTCTACAATCGTCCAACTTGCTGAAAACGACGCATTCGAGGATATCTCAACTGAACAGGCAATTAAGAACTATAGAGAAGCTGTTGAAAAGGGTATTTTGAAGATTATGGCGAAGATGGGTATATCCACAGTCTCGAGCTATCGCGGCGCACAGATTTTTGAGGCCATCGGAATAAATTCATTGGTTATTGATCGGTGTTTTGCCGGCACTCCATCAAGGTTAAGCGGTATCGGTTTTGAACACATCGCCGCAGAAACACTTCATTTCCACACCAAAGCTTTTGAAGGCATTGATGGCAGACAATTACTACAAGAAGCAGGTTATTTCCGATTCCGTAGGAATGGAGAATTTCACGCCTTTAACCCGACCGTATTCAAAGCATTGCATAAGTTCGTCAAAAGTGGGGAAGCTGAAGATTATACCCAATATGCTGAGGCAGTTGAGGAGGGCGCCCCTTCAAGTTTACGGGATTTACTCGCTTTCAAGTCAAGTTCTCCGATTCCCATTGAAGAGGTAGAACCGGCAGAGGATATCGTTCGACGTTTTACCACAGGAAGTATGTCATTTGGTGCGTTGAGCCGTGAAACACACGAAACGTTAGCTATTGCGATGAACCGCCTCGGTGCCAAATCAGGGAGTGGTGAAGGTGGCGAAGATAGTGGTCGTTTTGAAAGACAACCGAATGGTGATCTAGCATCTAGTGCTCTCAAACAGGTTGCATCTGGACGTTTTGGCGTAACACCTCAATACTTAGTTTCCGCACGCGAATTAGAGATCAAGATGGCGCAAGGGTCAAAACCTGGTGAAGGGGGACAAATTCCTGGACACAAAGTTACATTGGAGATCGCAAAGATACGCAACTCAATTCCTGGAGTGCCATTAATTTCACCACCACCACATCATGACATCTATTCGATTGAAGACCTCGCGCAGTTAATTTATGATCTTAAGCAGGTTAACCCGCGTGCAAAAGTCGCTGTAAAACTTGTATCCGAGTTTCTAATTGGCACTATCGCTTCAGGTGTCGCAAAAGGATACGCAGATGTGATTCAAATTAGTGGACATGAAGGAGGCACCGGTGCTTCGCCACTGAGTTCCATTAAAAATGCAGGCACACCGTGGGAACTTGGACTTGCAGAAACACAGCATCGACTCGTTGAAAACGAATTACGCGAGCGTGTCGTGTTGCGGGTTGATGGTGGCATGCGTTCAGGGCGCGATATCGTTATTGCAGCTATGCTCGGAGCGGAAGAATACGGTTTTGGCACAACAGCAATGGTCGCGACAGGATGTATCATGGCACGCCAATGCCACTTGAATACTTGTCCAGTCGGTGTTGCCACGCAAGACCCCGCACTTCGCGCAAAGTATCCCGGAACGCCTGAAATGGTTGTCAACTTTATGCTCGGTGTAGCGAATGAGGTGCGAGCAATCCTCGCGAATCTTGGTCATCAATGTCTAAACGATGTCATCGGTCGTCCAGAGTTGTTAGAACTTGCTGATTTGACCGAATATCCAAAAGCAGCGACACTTGACTTGACTGAGATACTCTCATCCGCTGACCCAACAGGGAAAATGCCGCGTTACCATTTACAGGAACGCAACAACCGTGTAGATATACCTTTGGACGACCAAATTTTGAAAGATGCTGAAACAGCAATTGCAAACAAAGAACCAATTCAACTTTCATATCCGATACGGAATACCCACCGGACAGTTGGTGCTAAGTTATCTGGAGAAATCGCGTTTCGGTATGGTGACACACCGTTGCCTAAAGAAACAATCCGATGCTATTTCACAGGAAGTGCCGGACAAAGTTTTGGAGCGTTCTGTATTAGTGGTATCCAACTTATTCTAACTGGCGAAGCAAATGATTATGTCGGAAAAAGCATGGCAGGTGGTGAACTGGTTATCAAACCCTCACCTGATGCTCGTTTCAAAACACATGAAAACACTATCATCGGTAACACTGTGCTGTATGGTGCAACAAAAGGTTTTTTATACGCCGCAGGTAGGGCAGGTGAACGTTTTTGCGTCCGAAACAGTGGTGCTACTGCCGTTATAGAAGGTGTTGGCGACCACGGATGTGAATATATGACAGGTGGCACTATCGTAATCTTGGGTGAAACAGGACGGAACTTTGGGGCAGGCATGACAGGTGGAGTAGGCTACGTGCTTGATGAAAACCAACAGTTTGAGAAAAAAATAAATCCACAACTTATTAAGTTAGAACGTATAACCGAAAAAGTGGACGAGGATACGCTGATCGACTTGATACAAAAACATGTTGAGTTGACCGGAAGCCATCGTTCGGAAAAAATCCTTGCTGATTGGGATGCCTTCCTACCACTCTTCTGGAAGGTTGTTACACCTCCACCCCCGCCGCCACTAGCAGCACAGACTCGGCGCGTCCGCAAGAGAGCACCTCGCAAAAAATAAGTCCTCTTACTTGTGTAAAACAAAAAAGGCAGCAATCGCTGCCTTTTTGTTTTAAAGTGAAATCTAAAATATTTGAACACCTCTTGGTAGATGTGGTTTCCTAACCGCACCATAAGCGTCAATTTAGCGGTCCCCAACCCGGTAAGTGCGGTTTCTAACCAATGCAGAATACCACACGCGTATTCTTGCCGGATCTTAAGGTTGAAGGTGGTATATCCCACACTTACTCTTCGCCAACGATTCCACCTGTCGGTGTTTTACGCTTTTATCTGCCTTCTTCTTCAGCCACGGCAAAAGCAATTTCTAACCCTTCAACTTTGGTTGACCGTCTTTTTGCTCGTTCTACCACATCCATGACCCGTCCGTGTTTCGCACGTTTATCTGCTTTAATAATCAAGGTGCTTATTTTTTCTTCATGGGAGGCAATAAACAAGCCTACCTCTTCCAAAGTTTGCATCTCTCGATCATCAATAGCAATTCGACCATCACTGCTGATAAACAAGTTATATTTTTTCCTCGGAAATTCGTGTTCTGTTGAGGAATCAGGTAACGTGACGTTAAACGGCGGGGGAATCCGCATGATGGCAGATACCATGAAAAAAATGAGTAACAGAAACACACAATCGATCATAGGAGCCATCGGAATATCGTCGTCACTATTAGTATTCCGTCTACGTTTCATTTGGAGAGCCATGTGTATTCTCCTTTCACTACGGTTTGAACCGTAATAAAATTATGCGCGTCATTCTCGCGCGGCAATAGCAAATCCAATTTTATCAATACCTGCATCTTTCGCTGTATCTATTACTCGGACAATCTGTTCATGTAGAACTTCTCGTTGAGCTTGGATAATAAGCATAGTTTTTCGTTCTTCAGGTGCATTGAGAATAATTGAATACATATCATCATACTTCTTTACAACTGAGCCATCTAAGAGCATTGTGCCAACCCTTTCATTGGCAGTCGGATTATCAATTATGACAATAAGCCCTTTGGGTTTATCTTCTGATGGTGGACCGGGAGGCGGAAGTTGTACGCGGATTCCCGGCATTGGTGTAAAAGTTGTTGACACCATAAAGAAAATCAGCAGTAGGAACACACAATCAATCATTGGAGCCATACTCAGTGATGGTGCTTTACGTTCCCGTATTCGTGTTGCCATTAGGCTTAATTTGGCTTCACCAAGTTGTTGCATTTCAATCTCCATATTTGTAGAAGCAAGGGCGAGTACAAACACCCGCCCAACAAGTGCTTAAGCGTTTACGTCGCTTACAATTAGTTGGTTAACGATTTCTGTGGATACCTGCGAGATTTCAACCATATGGCGATTGACCCAACTATCAAAGAGTTGGAAGAAAATCAGGCAAGGAATAGCAATTGTCAAGCCACCAGCAGTCGTTAGGAGTGCCTGTGAAATACCTTCAGCAAGCTGTTGCGGGTCACCTGTACCTTCAAGAGCGATAGTGGTAAAGGCGGTAATCATACCTGTAACAGTTCCGAGCAGCCCAAACAGAGGTGAAACCACAGCAACTGTTCCGAGTACGGGTAGGTTCCGTTCTAATTCAGGGATTTCAAGGAGACTTGCTTCTTCAATAGCTTCCTGAATTTCCTCTTTTGTAATATCTCGTTCTTCGATCTGTGCTTGACTGTATCTGAGTAATCCAGCTTTTAGTACGTTTGCGAGCGGACCTCCGGCTTCTTCACAAGTTGAGACTGCTTCCATAATGTTTTCTTTCCGTAATGAATTGGCGATGCTTGCTATGAACTGTTCAGTCCCAATTCGTGAGCGACTTCGGACAAACGTGAATAACCTCTCAATAATGAAGGTTAATGCCACAACAGAGCAGATAGCTAACGGGTAGAAAACGAACCCAAATTTCTTGAAAAAGGATACGATGGTGTCTTTTTCTCTCATCTTGATCCTGTCGTATATCTCACCACCAGCAGCAACCACCTTTGATTTACCGACTCGATCACCATAGCCTTCTTTAGACACACTGATCGTGTAACGACCAGGCGGGATACCGGTTTTCTCATAGGCACCCTCTTTATCCGTTGTTGCCATAAACTTTTGACCGTCACTATTACGCGTGATTTCAACGGTTACATCTTCAATTGGGTTCTGATCTGCGGTGGTGTCAACAATATCACCTCTGATCGTTGCTCCAGCACCCATAGTATCATCCAAGGCTTCTTCAGTACCAGCATCTGCAGGCTCCGATGCTTCTTCATCTTGTGCCATTACGATGCCAACAGACATAAACATACAAGCAACTAACATTAAAATTAAACTTAAACGCTTCATTCTTTCTGATTCTCCTTTAGGTAACTTGCCGATTCGGCAATAAATTTCTATATACTATTTGTAGAAGTATAGCCTCATACATAGGATGAGAACGTTTACATGAAGTTTAAGTATTTAAATCGGTAATCCCGATTTCCCCAGGACCGGTAGGTGCGGTTTCCTAACCGCACCGAGCATTGCGAGAAAATTACCGAATTATTTTTTTTATCTTCATCAAAACGTTCCACCGAGGTTTATGAAAAGTTCTAAATTATCAACACCTGAATACTTCAAAAGTTACGCACTATTCAGGTTTTCTTCTCTTAAAAATACACTATAGAAGTGATCAACAAACTCCTCGTTACGCTTTCGTTGATGTGAAGTAAAAAGACGTTTGTACGGAAATATCAGTGGATTTGCTGGCATTGAAGAAATTGTGCCAACAAACCCACTAAATGTATTTAGAAACCCATCATTGCTCGAACGAACGTTGTATTACTCGTCGTGTCTTGGAGCAGAATGGTTGTTCTGCGGTATCCTGCAAGGATGACAATATTGAAACCGAGCCAATCACCTCTGTTGATGGCTTGGATTTCAAAAATCCGTGTCCGCAAGTCCGGTCGGTAGAGAATTGGGACAGGTTCATCTGCTTGGAAAAATTGCAGATAGGTTTTGAAGTCATCGTCTCGGTTGGTAAACTTCCTATATTGGAAGCCTCCAAGGATGTTCATCCTTTGTGTGAATTGGTAATCAAGGCGAACACCGAGAATGTCCTCACGACTTCTGCGATTAAATCGTAGATATTCAATCGCTTGGTCACTTCTTGGGGCGTGGAAACGTGGGTTGATTCCCTCTGGCGGGGACCAAAACCTTTCTCCACCCGGGACCGGAAGTTCAGCATCTCTTTCCCTGCCATCAAGACCACGATCCCAGATGTACTTAACCATAGGTGTCAACGTCAAATCTTCACCGATATTTCTGATAAAACGAAGATCGCCAAGCGGGATTTCATATCTCACCTTGAATATTGTCTGCTGACTTCGTATGTTCCGTTCGGGATAACGTCGAGCATTCCAGTTGTCAACATCATAGATTAGACCGGGATCAGAATCGTCAAGCGCATTAATTCCGTGGTCAGGATAGAAAGGATATTCTCTCTTTTGACCACTTGTACGCACCTGTTGATCTGGAACCAAGAAATCAACACGTTCATCCGTTTGATATAGATCCCCGTCTTCCTCAACATCTAAGAAGACAACACTCTCTTCATCTGGTTCATACTGTTTCTGTAAGACAACGAGAAGTTTAGTTTCCAGTGTGAGGTTAGGTACTGCAGTATAGAGAAACTGAAGTGTTGTTGTATTTACGCGAGCGTTTTTGTAATCAAGTTCATCCGTAATTTGAACTTCTTCCAATTCGCCAACACGTAGTGTAATGGTGTAATCTGGAATATCGTCTTGCACTCGGACGAATCTGTTTTGGAATAGAACGGTACCAAAATCAGGAATGTCACGTTGGTAGGTTATGTGTAAGTATTTGGAATCATTTTTTCGACGACTTGAAATTTCGCTCTCGTTCAACCATCCGACTTGAAGTGAAAGGTTATCAAGAAGGTCATATTCTGCTGTGAGATGATATCCATCTTTGTCAATACCATATTCGTATTGCGGTTCAAAATCATCCTCAAGCGAATCAATAGTTCCATTATTATTCAAGTCAATCAGATCCGTAAAGACAGGGGGATCAGCTTCAAAGATAAGGAAGTCTTCTTGGAAGTCTAATATCCCGTTTTGATCTCGGTCATCAGCGCGAGGGAGTACCCCGTCGAAGTCATCATCATCAGGCCAATCATCATCATCATCGTCATCTTCAACGAGAGAATAATTGGTTACATCCCACGGATCACGTTCAGCTATAGATTCTTGTGTCCTTGGGAGTGAGTATGATTGGTCGCGATCGCTATTAGAACCGAAGTTCAAATAGGTGGTCGTGTATCCCGGATCAATGTGGTAAAATGCTCCCTCAAGATAGAGTTTTCCAAATCGTGATTTGAGTTGGACAAACCATGCGGTTTCTCTTCCAAGTTCTCCATCACCAGTTTCATCTGTGCCGTCTCCGCCAAGGAGTGCTTCAAAACGTTCGCCTTCAGTTTCTGAGTAGGTGGGGATACCGTTTGAATCTATTGGTAAATTAGTTGTCGAATCAATAGAAGTGCCAGTTTGCTCTTCACCTTCTTCAGTTACAATAACGGATTGGAGTCGGCTAAATCCTGTCTTATCTTTAGGGATAGTGGGATATTGTTTGTATTTGCCATTAATAGAGTAATGGGCTCGAACGAAAACATTACCAACGGTTCCTTCAAGATCAAGTCCATAGAGAACTGCGGCGCGTGCTGCTCCGTAGCGGTAGGTGATTTTTCGCGGTTTTCCTTCACCTTCCCATGCACTTGGATTGTCCACAAGATTTGCCCGGTTACTGACATATTCTGAGGACTGCCCGTAGTTTCCTGGTGCCTCAATGATGTCACGATACGGCATCTGAATATGACCGTCTTCAGTTTTAATCCATTCTTGAATTTCAGGATCTGACTCAGCTTTGTTTGCTTCACTAAATCCAATGAAAGAGATATTGTAATCGCCCGCAACGACCATATCAAAAACAACAGATTTTACTGTCCGCGGGTCAATGTCGTGGTCAGCAAACACAAGATCATACTTCATCTTGTTGAACCCGTTAGCGATTTTCCATTCTCCATCAACAGAGTCTCGGACGGTATCAGTGTCAGGGTTAACAGGTAAAATCTCGTCAATAAAGACTTCAAGTTGTTGTGACTCTTCAGGTAGAAGACTAGGCTCATATCCCTCTAATTCTTCTGCGGATAAATCGGGTATTTCTTCAAGATACTGTATAACAACCGTAACAACCATGCTCTTGAAAGCTGCACCAACACCACCTCTTGCCCTATCCTCAAGTATATTTTGTAAGTCGCCATCCGAAATCACAGCGCGATCTTTATCGTTGATGAAGGTATCGTAGGCATGATTGTCTTCAGGCGAGTCATCTCGAAAAACAACCGTAATCATTTCTGGTGGGGTATTTGGAACGGTTCCCATCAATGGATTTTCAACACGTTCAGGGTGTTCTTTATGTAAATTAACATAAGTAAACCCGACACGGAAGATATCACCCAAGAGGCCTTGTCCCCTAAATCCAACAAGACGTGCGTTTTCAATATGTCGGACCCCAGCATCATCGTTTAACCCATTTCTCCTACCAAGGGTCGGTGCAAGGTTCGCTGCACCGTCTGTCAACTGAACAGGGTTAGAGATACGTGAGTTGATGAGAGTAAAGAGATGTCGTTCTTGAGCAAACGATATATCCCATCGAAATCCATCAAATTCGGTTTTGTAGAGTATATATCGATTTGGGAACAAAGTTGAAGGTTTGAGACGCATATGGTCACCAATGGCAAACTCATTATATCTACCTCGGTAGGCATCTTCAGTCAAAATAGTGCGGTCTAACTGAGCTGAGAAACGTTCACTATCAAGTTGACCTGTCCATCCAACAACCAATTCACCATTCTTATTGAATGCCTTCCGCTCACGGTAGTTGTAGACTTCACTACCTTCCAGAAGTTCTTTACCAAAAAGGTCGTAGAAGAACTGTGGTTCTTCTTCCAATTGGAATCTATCTGAGAATTTTGAGTCTCCCTCAATGGTAGGTAAGAGAGGTTCTTGCGGTCCAAGACTTTGTGCACCACAACCGTATAGCACAAACCCACTTAGGATGCAAGACGCCACAAGCAAAACATTGGTTATTCGTTTTAACTTGTTCATTAGTTTAGTATTCCTCCTTAGGAAATAATTAATTCGGATATAAGACGAGTTCGCCTTAGCATGTAATGGTTGTTGCTAAGTTCAAAATGTCTCGGATCCGAAAACCTTAAAATAAATTGAAATGTATGAGATATGTAAACGAAAAGTACATATATTCGTTTTTATCTTGTGAAGAACCAAGTCATGTTGAGTTGGTTATACGTTTACTTCGGTTGGTTATTCACCGTTGCCCACCCAAATTTGAGAATGTGGATTGGTGGGATATTTCATTCAATAATTATTCAATAATTAAGAGGTGTTTTGGGAGAACTCTCCACAAAACACTTATTAACTGCTTATCATAACATTTATGCAATTTTTTGTCAAGTATTCGACGAAAAACGAAAAAGATTTTAGAATTACTTATATTTCAGACTAAAATCATATAACAAATGTCATAGTTTTTCAACAAGAAAATTAGATTTAGTATACACTAACATATATTTATATACAAAAACGGGATAGTAACACCCTACACTCCGCACTTCTGATTTTCGATTTTCGGTATTTATTTCTCAAACCTGCGTGGTCCCTACATTGAGTAAGCAATTTCAGGTGAACCGGAAAAAAGACAAGTGGAAAATGGACTCTTAATTCACAACTCCAAATCTCCCCTACCCTGTGCGAATCCTTTCGCGACGCGGGTTTGTCGTAAAAATACCAAAATGTGTCAAAACAAGTGCGGAGTGTAGGTAACACTATAAGAATGGGGGTAGGAATCAGGTTTTAAGATTGTCCGGTGCTTTCTGAAAAAATTCGATTGACAAAGCGAGTGTAACACCGAAACACAATCCGACAATCCCTGAAAGGATAACAATCAATTTAAATTGGGGACTGACTGCCACCTTTCTCGGAACGGCACTATCAACAATCTCAATTCCACCCTTCTGAGCAGGACTGATGTTGGATTCAGCACTTATAATCTCGGATTCAAGATAGCGTTTTTCAATCTCTTCTTTGATGGTGTTGGCAAGTTCTATTTTAGCACGGAGTTGTGTGAAGGTATGTTGATTTTCTGGAATTTGGCGTAGTAATTTTTCCAATTGTGTTCTGATTTCTTGTAATTTTTGGTTCGAACGTGCTGTTTCGTTTTCATAACTATCTATAGTTGGTGGTAACTCAATTAATTGATTTTCTATATAGGTATAGTGCGGAGATGTGCCGTAGGTGGTGGCAGTTGCCATTTGAGGTGTAGTTTCAGACTGCTTCTGGATTTCATCAATTTGGGCGTCAAGACCGCTGATCTCATGTGAACTTTTTCCTGCTTTTTCAGCATCACCAATACGCTGAGTTTCCAAGTCAACTAATTTCTCACGTTGAAATAACCACAGTGGGTTGTGGTTTTGAGTTTCCGAGATTTGTGTCTGTTTGGGGAGGTCTTTGAGGCGGTTTTTTAGATGGGTAAGACGACGACGGGCTGTATCAAGTGCCTGTTCGGATATGCTAAGTCGTTCCTGCAACTTCCGATGTTGTTCCAATAAACTTGTTAATCTGGGGTACCAAGTCTCAGGACTTTCGTTTTCGCGAACAAATTTAAGGATTTCGTTTGTAAGTTGTTGAATTTCTCTGTCAATTTCCTCTCGTTTTCGCTCAAGGAATCTTTGATGTTTTGCCAATCTTGTTTTTTCATCTTCACTACGTAGCGTTTGCATGTCTCGTGCCAGTTGGTTAACCAAAAGTGCGGCGTTGCGTTCGCCTCCTTCTGCTTCGGTTAATTCAATTGACAGTTCAATGTAGTCCGCATCCGGGTCTATTTGTGCCTTCAGTTTCCGTTTGAGATTTCCTACACTTGGCAGGTGCTGCACCCCTCCCAGTTCATTTTCTTCGATATTTTCAACTGCAGTGTTTAGCATAGACTTTGTAGAAAATCTTTTACTTATTGTTGCCATCTCTCTTCGATCAACTCCACCTGAAAAAACTGTTTGAAACAAATTCGCGGAGGAGACAGAAGAAGCGTTGTTAGGTTGAATGAGTCGCAGCAACGTGGAAGCCGTATAGGTTTTAGGTATGCGGAGTGAGATAACAAGCGCAGTTCCTAAAACCAATAAAGTACTTAAACAGATAACAAAAGCGTACTTCCGTATGAATTGCAGGTAATCATGCAACGGTTCCTCTTTCTGAGGCATGAATGTCAATTTTCGCCGAAGAATCGAGTGAAAATTGTCTTCCTTTCATTTAACTTATGTTAGACTATAGATTGTTAGCAATGCGAATTTCTTCATCATTGAAAGCTTCGTCATGCCACTCGGAGATCCGCCATTCATCATCTCTTTTTTCGAAGATAAACAGGTTGTCACCTTCTGCGAACCATCCATTGTGTCCGCCTTCAAGTGATTCGCCATCTGCAACAAAACCTTGGATTCGGTAATGGTTTCGAACTTCGGCTTCATCACCCTCTTTATTTACGAATATTTCGGGTGGTTTAGAGAGTTCTATCTCAATATCTTGAAATTTGCTGAAGACGCGAATTGCAGAGTCGCGTTCATCTCGGATATCATCAAACACAAGGTCATCAGTTTTATCGCCATCAGTACCCATGTCTGAAACGTAGCGGAAACCCTGAGACCAATATGCACTCATGTAGGTATCTACATCTTCAGTTTCATAACCTTCTCGCCATCGTTGCAAAACCCCGTTAATTGCCAAGTTATCCTCAGGCAGTACAGGGTTTACCTTGTCAACATCGCCACAACTTAAAAAACATGCTACTAAAGCGAGCACACTGCTTATTTTTCCTATTTCCTTTAACATAATTTTTTCTTCTCCAAATTAAAATGTTTTGACGACCCCTAAATAGAGTCGTGACGGAGTAATTCCAACTTGGAGCCCCAATTTTTCGATGTTTTGCGCATCCTCTTGAATTGAACGAATTTGTGAGGTTGCATTGTAAAAGTTCGCACTGACATAGGAATCGATAATGCTATAAACCCAAATACCAATTCCTGTGTAGACAAAGAACATCTTGAGTTTATATTTCTGATTTGCTGTATCATAACTTGCAAACACGGCATCAACATTATCCGGCTCATTACTTGCAGTGAGGGCGTAGTTATCATATTCCTTCGCAAAGGCTTGATGTGCAAGAAATGCCCCAACAGTTGAACTGCTGATGCCAAGTAGAACAAGACTCCCACGAAAATAGTTTCGGCTATGAAATTGTCCCCATCCAGGAAAAACAGTTGAACGCACCATAGTTCCGATAGGTGAAATAAACCTTATTGAATTTTCGGTTTCCGCGGGGATGAGGGTGTTGTTAGCCTCTTCAGCAAAACAAAATTGCAGACTCAATAGTAAAATAAAAAGGGGTAATAAAAAACGCATTGGTCCCTATCCACATATTTTTAAGAACAACGCGAGAAGATTCTCGCGAGATATAAATATTATGAAAATATAGTTAACAACAAATTTAAGCATAGATGCGAATATCTATATTATCGTTGACAATGCCTCGCGCATAACATTGCGCGAGGCATTGTATAAGTCAGATAATCCTATATGCAAACTATGTTTATCTTCTTCGTTTTATCCGTTCAGTTGTCTGACTACGACTGTTATTGTCATCGTCGTCGTCAGCATCATCATCACTGCTTGAACTTGAACTGCTCGATGAACGTGAAGTCGTTGATGGACGTGTCCGAGAACTGGACGATGAAGTACGGCTAACACTTTGTGACTTCTTTTGCGTCGGTGTAGATTTTGATGTCGTAACAGACGTACTGCGTTGTTTCGTTCGATCGTTGCTACTACTGCTCCGTAAAGTTGAACTTGATCTTGACGAAGAACTCGTACGACTTGAAGAAGATATTGACCTTCTAAAATACTGAGAAGATCTTTCGGTAATTGATGAAGGTTTACTTCTACTTGTATTCACATTTGAACGTGAATTGAGGATAAGTCTCCGCTGTCTGCCCGTTGTCTGTCTTGCCGTTGTCTGGATTGAGGAGCGGGAACGACTACTATAAGTCCGGACCGCATCATTTTTCTGAACGTTTGATCTAGCAACAGCCGTTCGTTGCCTTTGAGAAATTATGGCAGACCGACTCACACGTTCCGTTGATGGAGGTGCTTGCCTACGGTGGTTTTCAATGACAACTCGGACGTCATTTTGGATTTGAGTCCGATCTGAAGTCCGCGTAGGTACCGCTAATCGACTCCGAGAATACTGTTTGCGTATTGATTCGTGTTGCGCGCTCCACCTATTCAACTGTGTACGTCTATTGTATACAGGTGTAGTGATCCTACCGTAACTGTAACCACCATAATAAGGTGAGTGGTAATACGAATAACGCGTTGGGTAATAGGTGCGGTAACGACCTAAGTAACCGCCATAATAGGAACGGATTGAAAGGTAGCGATGATCGTAGACCGGATAACTCCAACACAGATAGGAATCGTATCCAGAATTGTAAAAAATGGGTCCGTCGTAAAAGTAGAGATAGGTATATCGATTCCAAGGACGCCAGCGGTATGACTGTCTGTACTGCTGAACTACACGCACCTGAGGGGCTCTGCGATACGTTGAAACTTCAATATATTCAACATCAAGTTGTTCGCCACCCTCAGCAACGACATGCAGTTCCATCCATCCATCGTCAACACGTCCGGAAGCAGGAATTTTGATAGTTTCAGAACGATTTTTTGCGCGTAGTACAAAGGTATCACCATACCGTGTTTCAGAGGCATTTTGATCGTTGTAGCCACGCCGTGTCGCTTCTCGTTTGATATTACGAATCCAAACTCGACCTGCAATCGGTTCATAGTGGTCGTTAATTTCAAACTTGTTCGGTTCACCTTTATAACGGACTCTAATTTCAATAGATTGTGCGCTACGTGGAATTTCAAAAAGGTATACACCGCTTGCGATTGCAAATTCGAAGTTGTCAGCATCTTGATGTGAATTTGCCCAGGCGGTAAGCCGCATGCCATCTTCAAATATAGGGCTTGCAGTAATTGTGGCGTTGCCACGTTCTATCCATTCATCTACATCACTCGCGACTCGATGTTCACGACTCAGTCTATCCGCGTAATTACCGTAATCGGCGTAACTCACTGCTGCCAATGTTCCGATTAGCAAGCAGCTGAGGAGTCCTGCGATTGTTAAAGTGAAAATTCGCTTCATCATGAGAATCCTCCAAAATAATGATCTTAAACCAGCAAGGGTAACCTTTGGTTGGTAAGATTTAGGTATACTTTAATATTCTTCGCTTCTGTTCGTTTCTCAGTTAATTCTGTAAAAACTTAGCCTCTGGTTGTTTTCTTATTCTCTTCAGTGTGATAGCACCCACTACCTAAAGGCAGGGGCTTCGGCTTCGTAGACAATAGCGGTTTTCCCGAAGGTCAATCGTCTTACGTTGTCTCCACCAGCAGGCGATTCCCCGTTGCATAAATGGATTTTCGCGATTAAATTTGCAGCTAAAAAACTATGCCTATGAAAACATTATACAATTTCTTACCGCAATTGTCAAGAAATATATTTAATCAGCAAGTTGGTATCTGTCACTGAGACCTGAATTACTATATTACGACTTAGGTGTGAGCTTGATGCCCCGTTTGTGCGCTTGTTCACGCGCAAGGGGTGTTATAATTGTGGGTTTAGTAGTGTAAACTAACTCTTTAACATCGGATGCCAGATTCGCTATAACAGTTGCACTAATGATAGGTGTTTCCACACTTACGTGATTCGGCATATTGCCTTCACGGACTGTTGCTGCGATCTGATCAACCGTTACCCATTGAACGCCAAATTCGGTTAACGCGTTGACATGGGTAGGTTCAATTTGGTCAATTGTGAGTAATTTTTTATCTATATACTTCCTTGTGCTCAATTTGTCCGATGCTGCTATAACCCGTTTCCCTTCGCAAAGCGCGTGAAAAACCAAATAGGTGGAAGGGGTATCAACTAACTTCAAAGCAAGTTTTCCCGCCATTGGATATGAAAGAGCGGGTAAAATAATCTGTGAAAAATCATCTACAAAAGATGGTATGTCGGTCAGATCATTTTCCTGAAGTATGTTTTGTTCACCAAACGTCGCAAAAATCTGTTCAAGGTTTACTACTTTAGTTGCAAGTTCGGACAAAATAATTCTAATATTCCATCCTTCTTGCATACACGTTTGGAATTGTTGAAGTGTCTGCTCTAATGGAAGTCGTGTCGCGCCAAATATGGCAAGCAGCTGTTTTTCGGGTTGTTGAGCACTACGGACATGCGCTTCAAGCACTCTCTCAACAATTTTCTCAATTTGTGCAATCTGTTCGGGTGTCATATTTAGTCGCGTAGCAGTTCGACAGCTTCGCCGCCTTTCAAACCAGCGGCATTGGAATCGTCCGTATCCAAGTGCATCTGAAGCACATAAGATTTATGTATTTTCGGACGAATATTTTCAAACGTTAAAGCGCGTTCACCCGGAATCCGTATTTTTAGAAGGTCTGTTGCCGTAATACCGAAAGCTTCAGCCTGCTCAGGTGTCATGTGAATATGTCGTGCCGCGCAGATCGCGCCTTCTTTTAAATAGACACTTCCAGCAGGACCAACAAGTGTTATCGCTTCAGCACCAGCGAGGTCTCCAGAATCCCGAATGGGTGGATTTAATCCAAGACGTATTGCCTCTGTCTGTGCAACCTCTACTTGGGAATAATCCCGTACAGGACCGAGAATACGGACATGCTCAATCGCACGCATCCGCTTTCCGACAACGGTTACTGTTTCATTCGCTGCGAACGCTTCAGGTTGATAAAGCGGTGCGTAGACAGTAAGCTGATGACCAGTACCGTAAAGGATTTCAAGGTCTTCTTGGGTCACGTGTGCATGCCGAGCAGAAACCCCAACCGGTATTTTTTGCTGTGCTGTAGCAACATCACAAGCACGTTTACCTGCATCACAACTTCGCAAGGCGCATCCACTGCAAGGTTGATCATTGGACAATCGACTTACCACACGGCGGGTGATTAATTTAACTAATGCTTGGTCATGCATCTTAACTTTGTTTTTCTATTTGAATTTAAACGTTTTAGAGGATTGTTCATGAAATTATGATTCGTTTGGCAGGATAGTTTCAACTTCAGCGTGTGGACGTGGGATTACATGCACGGAAACAACTTCTCCGACACGAGCAGCAGCTTCTGCGCCGACATCTGTCGCGGCTTTCACAGCACCAACGTCTCCACGTACCATAACAGTGACGAAACCGCCCCCGATTTGTTGGTAACCGACAAGCCGTACATTTGCAGCTTTAACCATTGCATCTGCTGCCTCAATGCTACCAACCAAGCCTCTTGTTTCAACTAAACCTAATGCTTCTCCAGTCATATTGATACTTTTTCCTCCTGTTGGATATTGTGGACTTTAGCGTACGTCTATAGTATATCAGAAATTCTTATTTTTTTCAAGAAAAATTGCCCGAAAAGTTCATAAATCTTGCCTATATCACTTTCCGCTTTGTCAATGTAATTATTCTTCTTATAGGCGACTGCGCGCCAGAGATAGATAGGAATTAGTTCGTGTGTTTCATTCTCCCAATTTGTAATCGCATCCGTTAGTAGATCGGCGGCGTGTAAATAATCGGATTCTTTCAATTTTTGTTGTCCTAAATATTCATGGGTACTGCCTCGACTGAGATAGGCTATAGCAAAGTGCGGTTGTATTTCAATAGCTTTGTCAAAATCGGCTGTAGCGAGTTTTAGGGTATCATCCTTCTTGTCTACAAGTAGAAACTTTTCGTAATATGCCCTGCCTCGGTTGTAGTAGGCAATTGCATTGGGACGGTGCTTGATAATGTAAGAATAATCAGTAATAGCCTTGTTGATTTCACCGGTTTCAAGATAACCTTCCGCTCGTTTTGACAGGACAAGTGCATTTTTCCTTTTTTCAAGGGAGGTGGTATAATCATCTATAGCACGCGGGACATCACCTAACTCGCTATAAACATCTCCACGTCCAGCGTAAGCATCTGCAAGATACCTTTTGAGAGATAAGGTTTTGGTGTAATCAGTGATTGCCTCTTTGTAACGCCCCAAGTTGTGATAAGCAAGTCCGCGTTTGATATAAGCTTCAGCATATTCTGGCTCAATTTCAATTGCTTGTGTCAGTGCAGTTATAGCTTTGTTGTTTTCCGCGTTTCTAAGAAATTGAGTTCCGTTAATCTGGTGTTTTAGAGCATTACTGTTTACCCCTTTTAGTTTTTCCCATGTAACAAAGCGCGATGCGAAAATAAAAGTGAGAATCAGGACAGGGGTCATAATGTAAATCAATGCGCGCATACTATGGGACTCTCGTTTTATTTGGATAGAGGCGATGAATGTTAACACCCAATTTAAACACATCAACAGAGGTATACGTTTTGGCTAAATCAACTTCAATATAGGTTTGTCCACCACGGAGTCCACCGTAACCTGTTGAAAAAACCAGTTGCTTTCCACCGAGTCGTGCAACTCCGTCTTTGATATTTTCAGGTGGAAAAGAACCGATAGGGGTATGCCCGACAATTAGAAAATTCGCATTAAGTGCCTTGAGAAAATTTGCAGTATGTTTCTCTGTATACCCTCCACTGTATGCGACATTTGGTCTGTCCCATAATATATCGTCAAAAGTATTGGAATCGGGGTCAACAAGGTCAGCCAAACTGGCAACCGAGCGTGCAGGTCCCGCATGAACAGCGACAAAACCGTTTTTACCGACGACAACTGTTGGAATATTGATAAGGAAGTCGAAATGTTCGTCGGTCATGCGTTCAATAAAATTAAATTGTCTATAATAATTTCCGTTGATACCGTTGTACATTTCCTTAATAAATACTTCACGATTTTGATCGGTCATTCCATGCCTTTTCATCATAGCGTAAGCCGTTGCCGCTGCTAATTCGTGGTTTCCTCTGATATAGATGAATCTTTTGCCTTTATCCCCAAGCTGCTTTTGTATCGCAATGACGCGGTTAACTATTTGTATATCACCGTAGGGTGGTTTCGGACGTTCACCTGGTTTGTAGTCAATCGAATCGCCAAGCATTATGCCGTAGACATCCTCACCAACTTGGATCCGTTCAATAAGTCGAGTTTGTTTTAACCACTGATTAAAATCGTCCCAATGTGCATGTAGATCAGAAACGATGTAGACAGTGCCGTGGTCAGGTAAGACAATAACATGTCCGTCGCGCGTGAGTTGATTAGGATACTGTGAGAGGTGTTTAGGTTGTGCTGTTGCCCCCACAGTGAAACAGAAAAGCAAAAGGATAATATGAAAAAGATAAGCGTTCATTAATTTGTTACTCTCTGAAGAATGCGTCCACAACTTCTTCTTGTTGTGCCAGCTTATTTAGTTGTTTTCGTCTACGATTCCGACTAATGAGATAACTAAGCAATAATAACCCGCTGATACCGCCCCAAAAAACATAGGAACTGGATAAAAAGGACGCCCAATGATAACGTTTCGGTAGTGATTCTCGCCAAAGTTTATCAAAGGCATCAAGATCGTAACCGAGAACCGCTTCAAAAGCGGTGTTGAGACTTACTCCAATATGAAGTCGGTCAATAACTGCCCATAACGTCTCACTGCCATTTATTTCAACGAACCATCGTAGTGCATCTTGGCTTTGGGCGTATGCCAAATTCGCGCCTATTTGTGAAACTGGAAATTTTTTTGCTAATTCGTGCAGCGGCATAATGGATTTTGAGAAGACACTTTTTAGCAAGGTTTCGTGACGACCTGGCACCCACTCCTTTGAGTAGTGTATAGCGATACCTTCCACAAACCATAGCGGAATACCCTTGTCTGCTTTTCGCGTATACTGTCCAAAAAGGACATGTGCAATTTCGTGACGAAGCACTTGCGCTAACTGCAGTTTTGCTAAAGTTATCTGAGTCGGATTTTGGATAATGATGCGCCGACTCAACGGAAAGGCACACCCAACTGCCCAATCCTGAATCGGTGCATGAACGAAGGCTTGAAATGCTTTTTGGGTATCACAAACCCAGATTTTAATTGTTTCATCTGAAATGTTACGTGTGATATGTGGTAACTCGGCATAGAATTCCTCGGCAGTATGAAGAATTGATGCCGGATCTGCCGTGTTTTCTCGGTAGTAAACGCGAAAATGTTGGCTTTCTGATGATTCCCATGAAGCAGCTGCAGATAGTATAGGTAGAAGCAATAAGAGGAGAATAAGGCTTTTCATAACCTTTGATCCAAAATTCAGTTAGTCGGTATCACGTGTCTTAAGACTGATTGCTTGACTCACAAGATGCGTGAGTTCGTCAACTTGTTCATTGGAAATTTGAAGTTGGATTTCTTCAATGGTCTGCTGTACTGCTTCTAAACTACCTTCTTGTGCCCAATAACTTTCACGTAGTATTTCTGCGAATTCCGCGATTGATGCGGCAAGTTGAAACTGAGCGGATGTCGCTTCAAATGTGCTTTTCAGTTCTGTTGTAAAGATATTTTCGCTAATTTCGGATACACTATGGGTATCGGGGTTTTCGTATCTTACAAAAACAGCCGCGAGTTGTCCGGTGGCACCCTCATGAAGTTTAATTTCGTAGAATGCTGTAACGCTATGCCCTGAACCAATTTCTCCTGCATCTACATCATCATCTCGGAAGTCGTCATGCGATAGACGACGATTTTCATAACCGATCAGGCGGAAACGACTGACAGTCTGAGGGTTGAAATCAACCTGGACTTTGGCATCTTTGGCGATGACCTGTAACGTCCCTGTCAGATTCTCCACAAAAACGCGCTTTGCTTCGTTTAGGTTATCAACATAAGCATAACTACCATTGCCATTATTAGCAAGTTGCTCCATGAGAATGTCATTGAAATTACCCATACCGAACCCGACTGTTGTCAGTGTAATTCCTTCCTCAACATGAGAGCGAATCTTTTTGAGAATAGCATCAGATCCTGTTGCTCCGACGTTTGCAACACCATCCGAACAAAGAATCACACGGTTGATACTACCAACCCTTGCATTTTGTAGTGCCAGAGTGTACCCGAGGTGAAGTCCTGCTTCCGCATTCGTTACGCTTTCAGGTTCAAGAGCGTTAATTGCATCCAAAATTTCCTCGCGTGCCTCAATCCCCGTGTGCGGTAGGACAGTCCTCGCATCAGTTCCGTAAACAACGATGGCTACTTTGTCACCATGGCGAAGTTGTTCAACCAAGAGTGTCAATGAACGTTTCACCAAACCCAGCCGATTCTCGATTGTCATTGACCCGGAGACATCAATCACAAAAGTTAATATAGCGTCTTTCCTGTTTTCGTCTGGAATGATGCAACCTTGGATACCGATTCGCAGCAATTGAAGCCGTTCACCTTCTCCGAATCGGGAGGGGCTGCCTTCAATGTGGACAACAAAGGCACCGTCGGATGGCGGCATATAGTTGTAATCAAAGGTGTTGACAAATTCTTCAACCCGTACAGCTTCTGGTGGGGGTAGGTGCCCGTCTCTGAGGTAACGTCGGGTGACAGAATAGGAGGCGGTATCAACATCCATACCAAACGTAGAAAGATGCTCATCCTCTGTATCAATGAAAGGATTGGTCCCATATTCCTTAAAGAAGACATCATCATAGGCAGCACCATTTGTAGGATTTAGACTAGAAAGAGTAGAATCATAGGTCGCAACCGATTCAGCCTGTATATCTTCCTCACTTTCGTCAGAGCCGCAACCTATGTAAATAAGAAGTACCAGTCCACACATCGTGAGGATAATGCTTAAATAGAGACTTCTAAAATTAGTTTTCATCAAAATCTTCGGTGTGGAAACCCCTGCTTATGAAGATTAAGTATTTAAATCGGTAATCCTGATTTTCCCCAGGTCCGGTAGGTGCGGTTTCCTAACCGCACCGGACATCTCTTCCAAATTACCTAATTTATTTCTTAATCTTCATTAGCAGGGGAGGAAACACCACTCCTTTTTTTTTAGATTAAAGACAGACTGTTTTTTCGGCACCTGTCTGTGGCCGATTTCTTTCGGTGTGCTGCTTCGTTCAGTCTATTTCGCGCCTTAGACCTAATAGACCTGACACGGTTCCGTGAGAAAAGCAGGTAAAAAACTCCGCAAAGCGGGTATATGTTTCCCCATCCAGATCGCAAAGACCAAGAGGTGTGGGACTTGGGGAGCATCCTTAAGCAACGTCCTACCACAGAACGTTACCGTTTGACACACATTGTTTAGGCTGCCACGCTCAGTCCTTGCGATATGTTACTGTAGTCAATGAGTTGCCCTCGTAAAAGTTACAGGTTGGCTACCATCTTCCACAAGCCTCGTCCTTTAGGACGAGGTCACTGACGTTACGGTTGTGGGTCTACGACAGTACCCATAAACAGCACAGTCTTTGTTTCGTTATCGCGAATCGCAAAGAAAAACGGTCGATCAGCAATGAATTCTGGTGGAGGTGGTGGAAGAGATGTAACACCGATCCCAACATTGGTCACAGCTGCGGCTACGGTACCTTCTTCGTCAACTTCAATGATGGCTTTATGGTTAACTCTCGAAATAAACAAATTCCCATCTAAACTCTCTAAAGGTGCCATCCTGCTGAAATCTGCCTGACCTTCATCAAATGCTATCTCCATACCAAGTGCCTTCAGAGTGTCAACAAGACTTGTTTCAAATTCTAATTTAAATTTTGGAATCTGGACTCGCACCTCTTGTTCATTAAACCGTGCTATCCATTTTTCCCAATTTTCTGCATTCAAATCTTCTAAAAAGGTATTGAGCTCAGATTCCTTGGATGGTAGGAAGATATACATACTTACCTGTCCATCGCCATAAGGGAGGCTAATCCCTTGAAAATTCGCTCCTTCTAAATACGGAAAATCGTCTAGCCTTTGCATCATCGGGACACTTTTTTCTTTTCCGTTTATGAGATAAAAAGGTTCGTCCCGCGTATTTGATGGATCAAATCGTTCTTTCCATTCACCTTTGAAGTAGATGGTGTTAATTAGGAATAGCACCTCGTCTGTGTCGATTCTTTCAAGGATTTTTGGAATCTTGCCGTTGGTATTAGTATTCACCCAGTCATTAATTGTTGTTACAGTGTTTGGGTCCATAAAATCAAGTGTTGAGATATCTGCCTCAAAAAAATCTGTATTTCGCTTCAGGAAATCTTGCTTGAATGGGACACCTTGGCGTGCCCAAAGCGAGTTTGCAATCGTGAGTGTTACTTTCGGGTCTGATGCCTGAAGAGTCTGATTCAATTGCGCGTAACTGGGGTTAACCGATTCAGCATCTATGCTTTGTAGTTGCAGCGTATTGGTCATCGCCTGTTCTGTTTCATCTGCTGCACCGTTTAACGTCATAGCCAAGGCTACGGAAACACTGAATGGCGAGATAAAAATATTGTTATTCTGCTCAGTTTTCTGTATTTCGTTGAACAGGTTAAAGCCAAATTTCGTATTCGCCGTAACGACATTCGGATCGAAAGGTCCAATCCCAGGTTTGATAATTTGCTGATCTATACAGCCGGTGTAAGCAAGAAGCATTAGTGCACACATCATAAAGAAAATGCTTAATTTATAGAGATTTGCAAATTTGGTATTCATTAGGGTAAGTATCCTTTTTTATTTCAATTGTGGTTAGTGTTACATCTATGGTTCTACGACGGTCCCCATAAACAAAACAGTGTCTGTTTCTTTATCACGGATTGCAAAGAAAAATGGTCGGTCAACAGTAAATGGTCGTGGGAGGGATTTGACACCAACACCAACATTGGTCACTGCGGCTGCTTCAGACCCTTCTTCGTTAACTTCAATGAAAGTTTTATGCGCAACTTTCTCAATATATAAATTACCACCTAAAATTTCTAAAGATGCCATACGCCTAAAATCTGCGCGATTTTCATCAAAAACTACACCCATCCCAAGGGTCGTCAGCGCGTCGTTAAGTTCTTTCGTGCCATATTCCAGTTTAAATTTTGGAATTTCGACTATTTTTTCCTGCTCGCGGAATTGCGTCATCCAATTTTCCCAATTTTCGGCATTTACTTTGTCTAAAAAGTCGTTGAGGTTTGATTTCGGAGCAGGAAGAAAAATAAACATACTCATCTGTCCATCGCCATAAGGGAGGTTAATCGCCTGATAATCTTCTGCTTCATAGAAAGCATAACGCCCTGTCCTCACCATCATCGGCACTTGCTTTTCGCTGCCGTTTGCAAGATGGAACGTCTTATCGCGCGTGTTTGAAGGGTTAAATTCTGTTTGCCACGCTCCTTTGAAATAAATGGCATTAATCAGGAATAACACCGCATTTGAGTCTATGTCATCAAGAATCTTTGGAATCTTGCCATTTGTATTGGTATTGACCCACTGATTAATTTTAGTTAAAGAACTTGGGTCTGTAAAGTCAAGTGTTGAGATTTCCGCTTTGAAAAAATGTGTGTTTCGTTGTTGGAAGTCTTGCTTGAACGGTACACCTTGATGTCCCCAGAGCGAGTTGGCAATAGTAAGTGTCACTTTAGGGTCTGATGTTTGCAGTGTCTGAAGTAATTGTGCGAAACTGGAATTGATCGAATCGGCGTCTACGTCTTGTAGTTGCAACGTGTCGATCATTGCCTGTTCTGTTTCACCTGCGGCACCGTTTAACGTCATGGATAAGGCAACAGAAACACTAAACGGAGAAATAAAAATATTCTGATTCTGTTCAGTTTCCCAAATTGCATTGAATAGGTTAAAGCCGAATTCAGTATTTGCCATGGGAACGTTGGAATCAACCGGAGCAATCTCAAGTTCGTTGCCCTTCTGTTCGTCGTCTTTCTGGCGAAGCACGTCAATAGCAGATTTATTACATCCAACGAACAAGAGTAAAACAAGACACATCAAGCCCGGAATTGATTTTCGAATTGTCTGTTTAATATTCATCTGTTTTCCCTTTTCCAAAAGGTACTTTGTTACTTTAACGCGTTGTGCTAGTTAACATTTGGTCCGTTTATCTTTCACATGTTCGTCTCGTTTGGGTTTGAATTCCGCAACTTTTTCAATTCACAACACCATCTAAAGATAGGAGGGAATTCCGATTCCTAACAGCGTGTCGCGATTCGGAGATCGCTCGGACAGAATGTGAACAACTGTGAAAAACAACAAAACTACTACGTAACTAGCACAAGTCGTTACTTTATACCAAATTAACCTTACTTAGACGTCTTTTGATAAAGTCAGCATTGTGAGGGAACCCAGGGACCTCGCAATGCAAATCGGGTTAATTGAGGACTCTAATTTTGTCTTAGTATAGATGTGCGACACTTTCACCGTAACCGTTGTAGATCACCGTTGGATGCTTCTCCCTTGTACCGATCATCCATTCTCTTGCTTGCGACCAGCGCGGATGCGAAACGTTAGGATTGACGTTCGCTTCAAAGCCGTATTCTCTCGGAAGTAGCACGTTCCAGAAGTTTCGCGGTTTCTTGTCGGTTAGTTCAATACCGACAATTGATTTGATACTCTTAAACCCGTATTTCCAAGGTACAATCAGCCGGATGGGTGCGCCGTGTTGCGGTGGTAAGATATGTCCATAGATACCGACAACTAAAAGCGTTAGATCGTTCATGGCTTCTGCAAGTGTTAACCCTTCAAGATAGGGCCACGGTAGACGAGCATCGTTTTGCTGAAATGCCACATCAGGGTCCATAAACGTGATCATCTGTACGTATTTCGCTGAGGATTTAGGTTGAACTTTTTCCAGGAGTGCTTTCATCGGGAACCCGATCCATGGCACCACCATTGCCCAAGTTTCAACACAGCGAAAACGATAGAGACGTTCTTCAAGCGGCATCTGTTTAATTAAGTCATCTACGTCTATCGTCATCGGTTTTTCAACGTGCCCGGATATTTCAATCTCCCACGGACGTGTTTTAAACTTTTCTGCTCGTTTCCAGACGGTATTTTTAGAACTTGTGAATTCATAGAAGTTGTTGTAAGTCGCTGCGGTGATTTCATCGGTCTGTTGCCGAGTAACAGTGAATTCTTCATTCTTTTCTGCATCAAGTGTATGTTTTTGATAAGGTTCAAGTTGTTTCGCAACGCCTTTATTCTGTGCACAAGCACTTGAGCCGAAAAGTGACAAAGTCCCCGCACCAACTATGCCGAGTTCTTTTATAAATTTCCTACGGTTAATGTAAACTGATTCAGGAGTCACTTGGTTTTCTGGAATTTCCCATCCCTTGGGAATTTTTATATACGCCATCGGAATCTCCTTTAATGTGTAATGTTTGGAAATTGAAACTTCGAAAATTTGATTAGTTTTATAGCGTATCTATTTAGATCGGTTATCTTTTACATTTGTGCAATGCTAATTATACAGACTTTCTTTGAGATGTGCAACTCTTTTAATTGGGTGTGTAAATATTTTGTCACATAGGTTCAATTTGTGATGTAACCTTCGCGTTTATCTACTGTAGGGCGGGGTCCCTGGGTTCTCCCCACCATGCCTGATATTCAAGCAGCGGGCACAGGGACCCGCCCCTACAATGAGTTGTGCACAGATTTTGCCAAAAACTTTACACACCCCTTTTAATTCTGTTAAGACTATTCGGGTTAATTGGGTATCAAGGCTACTTAGTTTTCAATATTTGCGAATGAGAGATAAAGTCGCGACCAGGAGGTCGCTCCTACAGAAGAAGTGCTGGATCGGTGGATCGAAACTGTAGAAGGAAGGGAAATTGGAGCGGACACCTTCCATAAACAGATTACGTATGGAATATCAAAAGAGTGGGGGCAAATGCCCCCTTCTAAACTAATTTAGACATCTGAATCCTTCAAGTAAGGACGTAGATGTTTGCGGAGATTACGATGCGCATGGAACAAGTGGGCTTTGACTGTTCCATCCGATCTGCCAACCGCAGCTGCAATATCTTTTAGTGATAATCCGTCCCAGTGACGCAGGATAAAGATTTGTCGTTGTTTGGGTGGTAGTTGACGAATCGCCTTCCGAATCTGGATTCTGAGTTCCTTATTCTCAGCAGCTTTGGCAGGGGAATCTGACCGTAAGTCAGGGAAATTTGCCATCGGTAATTCATCCGATTCGCCTGATTCGTAAACCATCACTTCCGAACGCGATTTTTTCCTTAAGAAATCAATACAGAGGTTAACCGTAATTCGGTAAAGCCAACTATAAAACTGGCACTGGCTCTTAAAGTTACTTAACCCCTGGTAAGCGCGAATAAACGCATCTTGCGTAATATCAAGGGCATCTTCATGGTTCGGAACAAAACGTTGAACTAACCGATAAGTGCGTTTCTGATAGCGGGTAAAAAGTGTATCAAACACAGCCGTATCGCCACTCTGAAATTGTTCAATCAGTTGGGCATCATCATTACAAGCTGGAGGAATATTTTCGGGGCTTTGGGACTGCATGTTCTCCTCTTTAGTGTCATAGACCGGAACTGAAAACTCAGTCGGCCATTGATAGAATAGAAGTCACCGATTTTTTTGTTTGTGGACACTGCGAAACCATCGTTTATATCTGCGGCTATCTTGTAGCATTTGTTGGAGGAGGACCAATTCCTCATCCTCTTCGGCGCAAGGCGGATCATCAAGTAACGCTAACAACTCCTCGTAAACGACCTTGTCTTCGTCGACAAGTGCTGAGAGAAGCCTGTCAAAGTTTTCTCCATGACCGAGTAGTGTGAACAACTTGTTCGTATGCCGAATTTCTTCAGAGGCGGCTTGGTTCAGGTACGCCGCAAGTTCATGCTCATCCTGTTTCTCAGCAATTTGCGCGAGAATTAACCGAATCCCGACGAGTTTTAGTTTTACCTGTGCAAGCTCGTCAAGATCTGTTTCAAACTTTTCACGTAAATGATCCTCATCACGTGGATGTAACTGTGCATAACTTGGCCATACCGGTTTTGCCATCACCTGTTTCAACTTTTTCAGGCTGTCGATCAGGTTATCCCGCTCTTTAGGGGAAAGTTGACCGAAGGTCTGTTCCCAAAAATCTGCTGCCTGTTTTACCCGTTCTCGGAAAAGTTTTTCTGATTGCGGTGTAAGTTGAATACGCGCACGTCTCCGATCTTCATCACATTTACGACGAACAACCCAACCGTGCCGTTCAAGGCGACCAACTAAGCCAGAGACTGTATTGTGAGCAAGACCTAAATGATCACCTAACTCACTAATATACATGCCGGACTCGCCACCGTACCAATGAAGGTGCTGCAAAGCATTGAACTGGACAATCGTTAGACGATGGGGAACCACATCTTGAATAAACCTGGATCTGACCGATGCTTGCGCGTGATGCATCACGCGCATCACGACATCAATTTCTTGATTGAACTCCCGGTTTTTTGACATTTTTTAAATACGTCCTATATGAGAGGTATATTCCATCGTATACGACATAATTATATGCTATTTTTTCGTGAATGTCAAATTAAAATGCAAAAAAGATGTATTTTTATCAAAATTTGCGGTTTTTAATTACTTCCAACGATACGTTGTGCCTTCATTTTCCGTTTTCGTTTGGATTTCGACTTCGTCCGTTTGGGTGTTGGATCGTTTTGAACATTATTATCTTGTTGTTGATTCAGTTTTGCTTCAGCAACCTGTTTCTGTTGTTCTGCTTCATATTCGGCATAGGTGCCTTCAAAAAAGTGTGTGTTTGTCCCCTCTTTTGTAACATCAAAGATCAATAACTTCGTTGCCAAACTATTCAATAGAAAGCGGTCGTGAGAGATAACAAATTGCGTAGCAGGATAATCAACGAGAGCTGCTTCAAGTGCCTCACGTGCTGGAATATCCAAATGGTTTGTCGGCTCATCAAGTAGAAGGACATTGGCGTTTTCCAAAAGTAGTTTCGCAAGTTGAACGCGGCTTTGTTCACCGCCGCTTAAATTCCCAATCCGTTTGAAAACGTCATTTCCGGTAAAGAGGAATCTTGCTATAAAACTACGAATCTCCGTTTGTGTTTGATGTGGACACAGATCCCAAATTTCGGTCAATATATCATTATCAAGATTGAGTCCTTCCAATTCTTGCGTGTAATATCCAAGTTTGAGCGTGGGACCGACCCAAAGATCGCCTTGTGTAGGTTGTTCTTGTCCCAAAATCATACGGAAAAGCGTTGTTTTTCCGGTGCCGTTTGCTCCAATAATTCCAATTATATCCCCGCGGTAGACCTCAAAAGTCAGGTCTGTGAATAGAACCTTGTCTCCAAATTGTTTACTAACATTTTGACATCTTAGAATGTCGTCTCCGCCTCGTGTTTCAGGTGTGAAGTTGACTCTCATAGTTCGTGCATTGGGTTTCGGTTTTTCGATTTTCTCCAACCGATCAAGTCTTGTGCGTCTTCCTTGTGCTTCACGAGTTCGCTGTCCGGCTATATTGCGTTCAATGAATTCTTGTTCCTTTTCAATAAACGTTTGCTGTATTTTGAATGCCCGTTTGCTAACCAACTGCCCAATTGCTCTCATTTCACAGTACTTTGAATAATTCCCGCGATAGATGTTAATTTTCTGTTCATCCAACTCCCACACCTTGCGAACAACCTTGTCCAAAAAATATCTATCGTGAGAAACAACGAGAACCGCCCCTTTGTATTCAATATTGAGATAATTTTCCAACCATTCAATTGCATTAATATCAAGGTGATTCGTTGGTTCGTCAAAGAGTAACAGGTCCGGTTCCTCCAGCAGCAGTTTCGCTAATGTCCCCCGGCTCTTTTGACCACCACTGAGCACGCGGATCGGTAGGTTATAGTCCTGTTCGCTAAAACCTAAACCACCGAGGACGCGATTTATCAGATGTTCATAATCATAACCACCGAGTCGTTCATGCCTCTCCTGAATGTGTGCATACTGCTGTAATAGGTGTGGTGCTTCCTGTGTCTCCATCTCCTCCGCAAGCATGAGCATTTTATCTTCAAGGGTGAGTCGTTCTTGAAAAACTTTGAGCATTTCCTGGCGTAAAGTGCAGTCACGTTCCAACTCCGGTTCTTGGCTTAGGTATCCAACGCGCAAACCCTTCGCCAAATCAATATCCCCTTTGAAATCGGTGATCAGACCCTTTATTATTTTGAGTAACGTCGTTTTTCCGCATCCGTTACGACCAATTAACCCGATCCTGTCTCCAGGCGCGATTGCGACTGAAATATCATCCAGAATTATGTTTGGATCGTAACGTTTGGTGACTTGTTTTATATTTACTAATGACATATTTTTTGTAGGTGTGAACCATCTCTTTGTTACAAGGGAGTACTAATATTTAACGTGAGTTTGATATTTGATTCCGAGTATCTGTCCAAAAGATAAAAAAGAGTTGGGTTTCACTCATTTTTCTGTCCTTTCAGTCTAAATAGAGGATGAATCACGCTTTTATGTCGGATTTTATTGTGGATTCCGTTCTATCCAACCTACAGCAAGCATTGAATCTTTTTATCAAACTCACGTTAATATTTATTGTCGTATTGACTGCCAATTTGCGCTGCGGGTAATCATCTCAAGATATGTATCTGCCCTATGTGCATCTGGTCGACGGATATTGTATTGTCTAAACCGCCAAAACGCTATCGCGAGTGCTGCATAGTGAACATAACCATCCAAGCTGTCCCATTCCTCATCCATCAAGGGACGTACTGTGTTATAAGCATCTAAAAAACCTTGGACAGAGGCAACATCCAATTGATGTTGTGCTGTATAACAACACCCAATTATTGTCATCCCAATATCAATCATCAAAGTATCCTGACACCCTTCCTCAAAGTCAATAATCGCTATCATCTTGTCGCCATCAAACAAAGTATTGTCTAAAAAAAGGTCACCGTGCAGCAGTCCAATAGGAAGAGATTTGTCCAATTCCGGTTTTATCCATTCAAGTTCGGATTTTAGCCATATCAAAAATGGGTGTGTGGCAAATTGTGTGTCTTTCACTTCTTCCAGAAAAGGCGTTATTTGGGTAATCCCCATCGGAAAACGTGGGAGTTCTGCTAGTGGCGATATGCAATGCAGCTTTGCTAACGTTTCACCAATCTGTGCCGACACATGTTGCGAAGGCTGCGGTGTGCCACCATCCAAAAACGGATAGATCATCACGTTATAGTTTGAGGTTATGTGAAGCGCATCACCGTTTTTCTGTAAAATCGGATACACTGTAGGGTATGCATGTTTGCGAAGATGTGCTAACAATGCTATTTGCATCTGGAGTTCTGCAAGACTTTTCTCATCGCATATCTTCAGAAGATACAATCCATCTGTCGTTGTTAACTTGAAATTGCTGTTGCCAAATCCTCCATGAATTTCCTCAAATTTCACCGATGTGCCGATTTCATAATGTGCCACAATATTAGCGAGTTCTTCAGGTGAAAGGGTTGTGTAACGTGCCATGTGATATAACGTGAGGTGTTACCGTTTCGGTTCAGCAGCTTCACCAATCTTCAAAGAATAGACTGCCAGGTTAGTGCCTTACAAATACTTTAACATGTCTTCCCAATAGCGTAAATGAATTGCTTTGATGTCCGTATTATAATTATAATCTAACTGAAGATTTTTCGAGTAGCAATCTATAACTGCACTTATGTTGTCCATTATATTTCCTCAAACAAACGCTGCGTTATAATCAGGGTATCATTAACACGCTGCCGGGTATATTCACAGTATTCAGCATTGATATCATAACCGATGTAGTGTCTACCTAATCTTTTACAAGCAACCGCTGTTGATCCTGACCCCATGAACGGATCAAGAACCAATGCACCAGGGGGCGTTAGGAGATGTAAAAACTCCTCTACTACTTCCATTGGATAGATTGCTGGATGTTTATTTCCTTTAACCGCAGCAACAGGTGTTTCAATCACATCTCGTTTGAGTTTATTGCCGTGGATCCGAATGATTGTAAATCCTTTATTTTTTAATTGAAGTGTGCGTCCACCCATTTGCCCACCGAACGGAGCAGCATGAATACCACGGATTTTCATCCGAAAACTTTGCGTTTTCCCGCTTTTCACCTCTTGAATAACCTCTGCAAGTTCAATTCTAGCAACGGTTTTCTCTGCCTCAGATAGGTCGGATTCATCAATAAGACCGAAATATCGCTGCCCAACGTTTGTACCGATTTTCTTGTTTGAGTGCTGCGGAGCATGTGATTCTGCCAAGAAAGCTTTTGGGTTGTAGAAATAACGGTCTGATTTTGCAAAATGGAAAAACGGTTCAGTGCTACTAACGAGGCGGCGGCTAAACTGGCGCGGAGTCGGATTCTTTTTGACCCATGTGATTTCATTTACAAGTCTAACCAATCCTGTATTGGTTGCTGCAAGCGCAAAACGATATGGAACAAGAAGTAAGCTGCTATCTTGATACTTGTCACCTATATTGAAAACTATATTGCCATCATCACTCACAACACGGACACATTCGCGAAAGAGGCATAGCAGTGTATCAATATACTCATTGACATTAGTTTCGTTTCCCATCCCTCCGCCGTAATCGCGCTGCTGAAAATAAGGTGGGGAGGTAATTACCAATTGGATACTACAATCGGGTAATTGCTGGATGAGTTCCAGATTATCCCCGCACAGAATTTGGTCAACTAGTAAATTATCATCAGTATGGGACATATATTTAAACTCCTATTCTATGGTCAACAATTGGATAACTTATACCCAATTAACCCGATTTGCCCCGCGAGGTCTCTGGGTCCTCCTCGCAATGCTTGACTTTATCGGGAAACTTCTAATCAAGTTAATTTGGTATTAGATCCTATACTCCGCACTTCTGATTTCCGATTTCGGTATTTATTTCTCAAACCTGCGTGGTCCCTACATTGAGTAAGCAATTTCAGGTGAACCAGAAAAAAGACAAGTGGAAAATAGAATCTTAATTCACAACTCCAAATCTCCCCTATCCTGTGCGAATCCTTTCGTGACGCGAGTTTGTCGTAAAAATACCAAAATGTGTCAAAACAAGTGCGGAGTGTAGGTTAGATGATTCAGCGTGATGTTTTAAGATCAAACGTTTTTTATCAACTTGCATGAGGTATCGTAAAAAACTTGCGCTTTTTCATAATCTTCAAGGGTATTGATATTGAAAAAAGATACTCCGTCCGAATCAAATGTCTTCCAAATTTCCGGAGAGATGGTAAGAACATTCGCCCGTTTTGCCAACGCATGCACCCGAAAGTCTGATTCATTCAACATCAATTCTATAATCGGCAGACAGTTTTTAGAATACACAGCGCAGAGTGTTTGGAGGGTTATCTGTCGTTCATTTTTCCTAATCAACGCCGAATGCGCGTTTGGCATTCGGTGAGTATAAGGTATCACAGCATCGTATTCAGCTAAAACAGAGACAAGATAGGAAAGCAAATTCGTCACCAAAAAAGGGGTATCGCAGCCAACGCACAACACTGTTTCATGCGAAGCGTAGGTTAAACCTGCGTGAATGCCCCCTAATGCCCCAGCATTCGGGACAATATCGCCGCGCATTGCTATACCGAGATGTGCATATTCCTCAGGACTATTGGTGATAAGCAGGAGTTCACCCGTGATATGACGTAGACATCGGATAACATGTGCGATCAGCGTATCGTTGCCAAGTCGCATCAACGCCTTATTCTTACCCATTCGCTTACTCATCCCACCTGCTAAGATAACCCCGGTTACCATCTGCATTTTCCTTCTTGTAGGAGAGGTTTCTAGTCCCAATTTTTCTCAATTTCTTAAACGAGCACTGGACCATATCTACTTTCCATCAGCGAACGCAATTCTTCCACAAGTGTTTGTTCTGTATCAGCGATATTATGCAATTCATCCGGATCATCTTCAAGATTATATAATTCTACAAAACCGTCCCTGCTATCTATGAGTTTATGCGTTTGCGTCCGAATGCAACTGAAGTTTGCAAGTCGACTTACCGTCTCAGTACGATGTGTTACAGTTTCATCGCGCAACACAGGTGCAATAGAACGTCCATCAATGTTTTCCAACACAGGCACGCCTGCCAATTCGCATATTGTTGGGTTCAAATCAATCAGTTCTACCAATCCGTTTGAGATTCGGTTGGCTTCAATTCCCGGTCCTGCCACGATAAGTGGAACACGCAGCGAAGCCTCATAAGCTAAACTTTTTGTATAAAGTCCATGATCACCGAGCATTTCGCCATGGTCACTTGAATAGATGATATATGTATTTTCGAGCATACCACGTTCTTCCAGCGCGCGCAGCATATTCCCAATCTGATCGTCAATCAATTCGGTCGCAGCACAGTACTGTTGTCGCGTAACCGCAATTTCTTCTAGTGTAACATTAACAGTGCGTTTTTTCACCCACTCAGGTTTTTCATCCATATCATCTAAGATAGGAGTAGGCATATCTGCGTGCCGATATTTATCACCGTATTCAGTAGGTGGATCGAATGGATCGTGCGGTCCAACAAAACTGACGAAGAGGTGCCACGGAAAATCATCAGGTATGTTTTCAATAAATTCCGTTGAACGTCTCCCTATATAAGAATCCTCAAAATCCTCAGTCGGAAGCACAGAATCGTACGAACCGTTTTTTATCCAACCACCTGAAGAACTACGGTTACGGTAATCTTGATGGAATTTCTCTAACAATCCTTTATTCTGTAAATAATGTGTATAGGGTCCAATAGGTGTAGCGGACTTGCCAGCATGCATCTTTCCTTCGCATTCTTCAGGATGTGTGAACCCCCAATTGTAAGCGCGTGGACGGTCGCCGTAGCGTCCATTATAACCATCAGGTTTGGCAAGATCAAGTTTGCCCACGCATCCCACGCGATAGCCGTGGTCGCGCAGCTGCTGATAATAGGTTGGCACTGAGGTAGGATAAAAGCTACCGTTACCAAGTGATCCCAAACGAGACGGTTGTATGCCAGATGCTAAACTTATCCGTGACGGTGCACAGACTGGTGCATTTACAGTGCAGTATGGAAAATTCGTACCCATTTCTGCTAATCTACGCATGTTTGGTGTGTTAAGTGCTTCAGGGGCATTCTCATCTGTTTCCAGATAATCATATCGATGCTGATCGGACATGATAAAAAGAACGTTCGGTCTATCGGTTTTTTTGTTCATAAAAATTGCTCCGACTGATATTTATGAGATAGTGTTAATATGAAGGTATACAATGAAGTGATTTCCGAATTGTTTAGGTTATTATACACAACATGCCGAGTGCCTTCAAGTTAAAAAGAGGGTCAAAATAAAAGTTGGGTATTAGGAATCATACACGTTTTATATGTTGTGTATAGTTTTGTTGGGGGTTATTTTGCTGGAGGGATTCTTCTTGTGGTCCGGGTTTGTAACCTCGACCCAATACTATTTCTGCATTTAGTTTTCACAATCTTGAGTTGTGGAATTGTTCAGTTCGTGTAGCTGCTTCTCAATAAAAGTTTTGAGATCACCTTGACCTTGTTTTTCAGCTAATTCTAATGCAGTCTGGAAGTCAGATTTGGGATCGCCAATATGTGCTAAGTGAACCTTCACAACACCCCGATAGGTATAGGCTTCAGCATAGTCAGATTTTAAACGAATCGCCTCGGTGTAATCAAGGATAGCAGAATCAAGATCTCCCTGTCGCATTTTCTCGAATGCGCGGTTATAGTAAGCCATTGCATAATCAGGTTTTAGTCGAATCGCCTCGGTATAATCAGCGAGTGCCTTGTCATGTTGCCTAAGCATGCTGTGAGAAATGCCTCTGTTGTTGTAAGCTTCAGCGTAATCAGGCTTTTGACGAATCGCCTCGGTATAATCAACGATTGCTTCATCATGCTGCCCTATTTTATCCTTTGAAAGACCGCGTAGATTATATGCCTCCATGAAATCTGGCTTTAACGCAATTACCTTATCATAATCTTGGATAGCAAAATCATGTTGATCCAATTCGTTTTTAGCAATGGCTCGATAATAGTAAGTTTCAACTGAATTAAGTCCCATCTCAATTGCTTTATCAAAGTCAGCGAGTGCAGATTCATTTCTACCAAGCCGTTTTTGTGCATAACCTCTAACAGCATAAACTTTGGCAAAATCCGAATTTAATTCAATCGCTTTATCAAAATCCGAAATCGCGAGCTCATGTTGACCAGAACTTCCCTTCACACATCCTCGCGTAAAGTAGAGTTCAGCCGAATTAGGATCCAACTCAATTATTTTATCAAAGTCAATCAGTGCTTTATCATGTTTACCAAGTCTAAGTAAGACTGTTCCGCGATTGTGGTAAGCTTCTAGAAAATCAGGTTTCAACGCAATTGCTTTATCATAAGCAGAAAGAACTTTTTCTGACTGGTTTCCTTGATAGAGAAGATAACCAATTGAGAAAAAGGCATGCGCAGCGAGTTCATCCCCATTCAGTTCAATAGAATTTGTAGCGGGCGACCAATTGTCGCTTTCATCTTCAATTGTTCCATCCTCGGCCAACTTTGTAAATTGTTCTGTCAGTTTTGGAGCATACGCGTCCTCATAGTTACTAATGAGACGAATAACAAATTCCATCAATGGTGCTAATATGTGATTTTCATTATCACCAACGGAATAGATTAATTCTTCTAATACTTCATCCAGCCACTGATATTCGTTTTCTGTCAAATTGATGACACCGTAATGTCCGTGTCGGTTCCCGATATCGATCACCCCATCTAACACCTCCACTAACCATTGGTAAGCACTTTCAGGGTAGGTCTTGGAAACAGTAGGTGTCGGAACCCGAATTTGTAATGGTTCAAAACTCTCAAACAATTGGGAACTGCTTGGTATTACATCGGTAAGTACGGGATCTGAGCCCAAACCTTTTAGTATTGATGATGCCTTGAAGGCTAGTTGTGTTTCCATCAACATAATTACCTCTTCAAATCCTTCTATCGTACTTGGCGTGTGTCTCAATTTTAATGATGATTAGGCGTTGCTTTTTATATTGCAAAAATGCAGTAAGGCGTGCTTTGTTACCGCCAATGTTGAAAACTGTCAATTTTGTCCTTTTGTTTCTCTCATCGAATTGGCCAGGACGTCCTGGAACGAGATCTGCATGCGGAAACTTTTGACGTAGTTCAACAACAGATCTGAAATTGCCCTCCTCAATCAACTTTGTCCAATGATCAAGTGAGGATTTGACATTCGAATGTTTCTGTTGAAATTTTACCAGTTTTTCGTTGCCAATAATATGCATTTGTAGACAGCATCCGCGCTCGGTAGTTACTCCAGATTATTTATCTCAACTATTATACCATACATGTATCCGCTTGTCAAAAAGTAACCATAATCATCTTTTAAGGCAATCTTTTTTCAGAAATCAACCTTGATTTACACCTTTGGATTCTGGTACAATAGAGGCGAGATAATGCCGATGGGAAGGAGAGAAAATGAGACGTTTTGAAACCCGAGGTCCCGTAAATCCACAGAAGCACTACGTCGTTTCACGCGCTGAGGAGACTGCTGATTTCATTAACCGCATCAAAGAAGGACGTTACGTCGTCATCTTCGCGCCGCGGCAGACCGGCAAAACTACCTTCTTCCGTCGGGCACTTGAAACGCTAGCGAATGAAGAGGATACTTACTTCCCGATTCAATTAGATTTCCAAATATATAGTAACGTTTCTATTTCCGATTTCTACGGGTACCTTCGCGAAGATATTTGCAAAGAAATTTTAAAAGTTTTCCAGAGACAGAATAGGGAGCCTTCCGAGACTTTCACACAATTTTTAGAAACTGAAAAACTTACCGATCATATTTCGATGATGAGGTTTTTTGAACAATTAATGAAATTACTAAAAGGTCATCGCATTGTCCTTGTTATTGATGAATTTGATGGGATTCCAATAGATGCGGTGAGTGATTTTTTGTATTCACTTCGTCATACCTATATATCCCGCACTACAACCCGATCACCCTACAGCCTCGTTATTGTTGGAGTAAAGAACGTTACGCAGCTAAACTATGATCGATCTATTTCCCCATTCAATATTCAAGATGACTTCAACCTACATAATTTCACGTTTGAACAAGTGCGCGAGCTACTGTCACAGTACACTGAGGAAACAGGACAGTCTTTCGCATCAGAAATCATTGAAATGCTTCATAAGCAGACTGGAGGACAACCCTTCCTTGTCAACCGATTTGCACAGATACTCACCGAGGAATCGGACATCCCGAAAACCAAGACAATTGGCATGGAACAGTTTCTAACGGCACACACACAAATTATACAAGAAAGAAATACCAACATTCAGCATCTGATTACGAATATCCGTCGAGATCCGCGTTTTAAAAGTATTCTCATGAAAATCGCATCTTATGAGAGTGGTGTGTCTTTCAATCCGTATGATGAACTTATGAATGAACTTATCATTTATGGTGTCATAGCAAAAGGCACAGACGATCTATGTAAAATTGTCAATCCAATTTATCAACAATGCATCCTGCTTGCATTCAAGCCTCTGTTTAACGGACTTGAACGCGAATACTTTCCGGAAGACACCGATTTTGAAGATTACCTAACTCCGACAGGACATATTGACTTAGAAAGGCTACTGGATAACTTTCGAGATTTTATTGCTCGCGTCGGTTTTCGGATACTCCAAGTGCCAGAAACGCCACAAGAATTCGTCGGGCAGGACCTACTGTATGCCTACTTAGACCAGTTCGTCGGTATTGTACACGGTGCCATGTATCTTGAAGCACAAACTGGACGTGGTAGAATTGACCTTATCATTTTCCACAATGGACGAAAATATATTGTTGAAACAAAGATTTGGGAAGGGGAAAGACGTTATGAGGCTGGTAAAAAGCAACTGATCGCATATCTCAAATTGGAAAAAGCAGTAGAAGGTTACTACGTCGTATTTGACCATCGCGAAAACCCAACTCCGCTTGAAGAAACACAAACGGTGGAAGGCATGATGATTCGCAGTTATGTAATTCCCGTGATGCAGAAACGTCCTTCATTGGCAACATCCAAAAATTAACATCGAAAGGAAAATGCCGTTATGGAAACAACAACTCCCCAACAGACACCTCACTTGACAATAGATAAAGATAAGAACAAACGTTATAGTGTAGCATTCAGTCCTGATGGCACTTTACTTGCAGGTGACAAGAACAACACGATCCGCTTATGGGATATAACCACGGCACAAGAAAAGAAAATGTTCTGGGTGGATATCGGAGAGTGTTGCACAAGTACTGTCAGGAGTGTTGCATTCAGCCCGGATGGGAATCTTATCGCTGGTGGTGTTGAGGAAACTGAGACGATCTGCCTTTGGGATGTTGCGACAAGTGAACAACTCAAAACATTGCGAGAGAGAGAAAGTGGGGCTTTGCATTGGGTTAATACCGTTGCATTCAGTGTTGATGGTAAGATACTCGCAAGTGGGAGCGAGGACGGTAATCTCTACTTGTGGGATGTGGAAATAGGAAAAAAACTGAAAGCACTTACTGAAGATGCAGAAAATATCTTTAGCGTTGTGTTCAGTCCCGATGGAAAAACGCTTGCAAGTGGAAATGCTGGCAACACTATCCGTTTGTGGGATATCGCAACAGGTGAGCATAAGGCGACACTTGAAGGACACACAAATTGGGTCTTTAGTGTTGCGTTCAGTCCGGATGGGGAAAAACTCGCGAGCGGAAGTTGGGACAAAACCATCCGCTTATGGGATAGTGGCACGAGAGAGGAATTGAAATCACTTACTGGACATACGAACGTTGTCTGGAGTGTTACGTTCAGTCCGGATGGAGAAAAACTCGCGAGTGGTAGTGAGGACAAAACCATCCGCCTATGGGATGTTAACACAGGTGAACACCTTGAGACTATCACTGGTCATACAGCACCTGTTAAGAGTGTTGCGTTCAGTCTTGACGGGGCAAAACTCGCAAGTGGAAGTGAGGATGGGACTATCCGACTATGGGACATCACTTGAGGCAGAGCAAAAGGAATCCAACCCAATGAAATGCAAATTATTGTGCACATTTTTGACACTGTATCTTCTTTCAGCACTATGTCTAACAAACACATTTGCCCAAGACTATACACAATTAAATTTACCTGAAGGTGCTAAAGCCCGTCTCGGAAAAGGTGGGATAATAGATATGCGGTTGTCCCCCGACAATGACCGGTTGGCAATATCCAGTTATGCGGGGGTATGGCTTTACGATGTTGGCACAAAGGCACAGAACGCACCACTGATAAAATTTGATCCGCAATATGCTTCTCAGATAGCATTTTCACCGGACAGTAAAACGCTCGCGGTCAGCGCGTATGACAAGACAATTCGACTCTGGAATACTGATACGGGTGAACACCGACTCAAATTTGATACACCTGATGGGCATTTCAAATCTTTGAAGTTCTCACCTGATGGTAAAAACCTAATATGCCAGAATTGGAAAGGTGTAGTTTGGTTATGGAACGTTACCAACGGAGAACAGTTACTCACTTTCAACCCAAATTTACCTAAGCTCAATCCTAGAATATATAGAAATTGGAAACTTGCGATAGATGTCTATGTTAACCACGCGGGTGATGTTATTTTTGGTGTTGGCAATAAGGATGGTACAATTAGTATCCAAAACGGAAAAACCAATAATGAGATAAGGTCGCTTATTTCCCGTACGGATGATAGTACATCTTTGCCTATTCAACATTCACAACCATATTATCCCGATGCGCAGGATGGAAGGCCTGATATAAAGTGGGTAAATACACTATTTTTTTCACCGGATGGTAAAACGCTTGTGAGTAGGGCTGATTACCGGCGCGCACTTAGGAATGGATCGAGTGGACAGGGAGGTCCCACTGAAATTTGGGATGTAAACACTGGTGAGCAACTTGCGGTTCTTCCGTGGGGGTTAGACATAACATTTTCAGGTGACGGCAAAACATTTGCTATTTCTGATGATGGGGGTTATGTGCTATGGGACATCCCTTCGCGGCGAAAAATCGCTGAATTTCCTGAGAGTGTGAAAATAACATTTTCAGGTGATGGAAAAACGCTTGCTATTATAGAAAGCAGCGGTTATAAGATATTGGACATCGCTACACAACGTGAAATTGCAACACACAGTCAACTTATAGAATGGTTAGAAACTTCTCCAGAACGTTTTCTGTTATCCCATGATGGCACAATCCTTGCCTCCGCAGATAGAAACGGCATAGTTGCTCTGTGGGAAACGGAAAACACTAAGCATCTGCGATCCCTCACCAAAGGTTATGTCGGACCGTTTACAGCATTGGCGTTTTCACACGATGGCAAAATCCTTGCAATTGGAAATCTTAGTGGTAACATTCAACTATGGGATTTAATCAGCGGTAGCAAACAAAATACAATTAAAACTAATAATATCAATAGGTTAGTTTTTACTAAAGATAATTCAACCCTTATCAGTGAGAGTGAAATTAGTAAGAGTGAAAACGAAATTAAAGTGTGGGATGTTTCCACTGAAGAACAGATTGATGTTTTAACTGTTACAAACATTTCCCGTAAACGTTCCTATACTGTATTTGATGATGGTACAGTCATCAGTCTTCGTAACACAACTGTGTTTACCCCAAATGGTGAAAAAATGGCTATTCAGACAAACGATGGGATTGAGATATGGGATGTTCTCAATAAAAAACATTTGAATACGTTTACAAAGGTTGATAGTCGTGTTGGTGTATCGGCGATAACCGCTGATGGAAAAATTCTTGCGGTTAGAATGAAAAATGGCATAAGTCTATGGGATACTCAAACTGGTAAACATTTAACCCTCAAAACGTCTATAGGTTGGAAAAATAGATTGTTAGAAGCATTCCGATTGCATAGATTCAGCGTTTATGCTTTAGCGATTTCACCTGATGGCAAAACACTTGCAGCTGGAGCGAAGGATAAGGCAATTTATTTATGGGATATTCCCACGAATCGTCACATTACAACACTCAAGCATGAATACGAAGTTAGCAAGTTGGAATTTTCACCAGATGGCAAAATTCTTGCAAGTGGAGATTCATCCGGCAAAATATATCTGTGGGAATTTGCCACCGGACGGCACCTCACTACATACAAAGGACATGGAAATTATATTAGCAGACTAACCTTTGCACCAGATGGAAAAACGCTTGCAAGTGTAAGTGGTGGTTCTGATAACTATGGTTACAACTCCGGAACAATTTTTCTTTGGAACGTGCCATCTAAATGACAATTATTGGAAACTGTATGTGTTTCATCCCGTATAAATCGGTTGACTGAGAACCTAAATTCGGGTAAAGTGTTAAAAAAGATGTGGAGAGAGATATGAGGACTATTCTAACATTCTGTTCAGTCTTATTGCTGGTCGGATGCGGTTTGAAAAGCATTCCGTATTCACAAAGCACGGATGGTAATAAACCGAATGAAGCAGCACAATCACATTATAATTGGGGACTCGCCTATGCCAAAGAAGGCAATCACGCGCAAGCCATCATCGAGTTCAAATTGGCAATTCAGAAAGAACCGGGATGGGCAATTCCTTATTTCAATCTCGGTGCTGTGTATGGGAATATGGGTGAACTTGACGAAGCTATCGTTGCATGGGAACGAGCGACACAACTGGATGTAGATTTCGCGAAGGCATATTATAATCTTGCCATTGCCTATTCACTAAAAGCAGAGGATGCGTTAGATGATGACTCGTATGTTGCTTATATTGAAAAATCAACTACGTCTCTACGCGAGGCAATTCGGGTAGATAAGGACGTAATTTCTAAGGCAAAAACGGAACCCGCATTTGATAAACTTCGTGAACTTCCCGAATATAAAACGTTGGTCGAAACCTCTGAACCGAAAAAGTAACACCTCCCGTTATATCACATGGTACTTTACACAACCCTTTCACCTAAAGAACTTGCTAACATTGTGGCACATTATGAAATCGGCACGCCTCTAATACCATTTCTGAATGATCGTCTATCATTAGCAAAAACGCGTTTGTCCTCGCGCAATTCATTGCGCCTCTTGCACGCTTGCCTGAATGTGAATCTCAAAATCTTATAATGATATTTTATTTTTCAGAAATGGTATTATACCCAATTACCACGATTTGTAGCGCGAGGTCCCCGTGTCTCGCAACCGTGTGCTATATCAAAAGACTTCTAATCAAGTTAATTTGGTATTAGTTGGTTAATGTCCGAGGTGCAACGAATTGCGCGACTACAAATGCACCAAACCGAAAGAAAAAGATTAGGGAAATACTGATTGCTGAAAGTCGATAACCATTTATGGACAAACAAACTTTCCTAAAACCTTTCCACATGATGCCCCCGTTGCATTCGGAACATTCCCAAAATTGCCATGCACCGCCTCGTTAGCAAGGATAGCAAAAGCAATTGCTTCTTTCGCATCTCCTGAAATTCCCTTTTCTGACACATCAACAACTGGGATCGGATCGAACGTTTCAGCGAGACCACGCATCATAAGAGGGTTTTGCGCACCACCACCGCTGACATATAGAATGTCTAACGGCGTATTTGTTGCCACAAAATGCTGGTAATAACGCGCAATACTCTCAACTGTCAATGTTGTGAGTGTTGCAAGTCCGTCATAATCTGAAATCTCTTGTTCCCGAATTTGTTGCAAGCAGACACCTGCAAACGTTGTTCCGAACATCTCGCGTCCTGTCGTTTTCGGCGGCATTAATTCAAAAAACGGATGTGCAAGCCACGTTTCCAAGAGGTCTTTACACACCGTGCCTTGTCGTGCCAATTCTCCATTCTCATCAAACTGCTTTGTGCCGTTTGTTATCTTTTCAACGCAAGCGTCCAGAATCATGTTGCCAGGACCTGTATCTGACGCTTGGACTGCTTCAATACCCCTTCCTGCTGGCAACACTGTGAGGTTAGCAATGCCCCCTATGTTCAAAAGTCCAATTGTTTGGGTGGAATGGTGGAATAGCAAATAATCGGGGTATGCGATCAGTGGCGCGCCTTCACCACCGGCTGCAACATCTGCTACACGGAAATCAGCGATTGTCGGAATGCCTGTCTCATGTGCTATTATAGCAGGCTCGCCAATCTGTAGTGTGGCGGGGACTGCTGCTGAAGGCATGTGATGAATCGTTTGCCCATGTGATCCGATGAGATCAACCTCCTCTGGTGTTACGCCGATCTTTTCCAAAACTGCCAAAGTGCTTTCAGCGAATAGTTTTCCCAACACAAAATTCATTGTGCAGATTTCATCAACCCGTGCCGTTTCGACGCTAAAAAGGTCAAAGATTCTCGCGCGAATCTCGGGTGAATATGAAATAGTTTCAAACGCTATCAGCTCAATTTTCGTAGTCAGTTCTGACCCCGTAATTTCAACAAGCGCAACATCCACACCATCCACAGATGTTCCGCTCATTAAGCCAATGATATGTTTTTTCTCTTTCTGTAGCATATCAAAAAAAGGTTTCATGGTTTCAAATTTTAGTGGCAATTAGCCGATTACTAATAGCCGATAGCCATTAACTAATATAATAGATGCGGTTCCCGTCGCTCTCGGAATTTCTCCACTTCTGCAGACCACGCTGAAATAATCTCCTCACAGGATGTTCCCGCTAATAGCGCATCACGCAGCGTCGCGCTGCCCGCCAATCTATCAAAATGTGTCTCTTTAAATTCAAATTTATTGGGGTGTTCATCAATTAAAATCCCTAACATCCATACTGCAACTTCCACCGGTGTCACTACTTCCTGATTAGTGATATGTATAGCAACACCGTGACATACCTCACTACTGTATTTGGAAAACTGTGGTGTAAAAACAATTGGACGGAAAAGGACACCGGGAAACCGACGTTCGTTCAATCTGGTTGTCCATATCTCTTTATCTATCCACGGCGCACCGATATATTCAAAAGGTTTTGTTGTGCCTCTCCCTTCGCTCACATTAGTGCCTTCAAATAGACATGTCCCCGGATATAACGTTGCAGTCTCAAACGTTGGCATGTTAGGCGAAGGCGGCACCCACGGCAGACCGGTTTCGTTATACCACATTTCCCGACACCACCCTTGCATCCGAGCAATCTCGAGCGGAAAGTTAAATTCCTGTTCCGTATGAAAAAGTCTGGCAATCTCACCGATCGTCATGCCGTAGCGCACAGGGATTGGATAGGGTCCAACCAGAGATGTGTAGTCAGGTTCTAACATCGGTCCCTCTATGCTGATGCCTCCGATAGGATTCGGACGATCCGCAACAATACACGCAACACATTTACCTGTCTCCATCGCGCATTCAAGTGCTTTCATTGCCGCCAGCAACGTACCAAGATAGGTATAATATCGCGCCCCCACATCCTGTATATCATAGATTATCACGTCCAAGTCGTTTAGAATTTCTGACCATTCAAGCGGTGTTGTGCCATATAAACTATAGACCTGTAGCGGCTGCGTTTCTGTCTCTTCTTGATTTTGATGGTGTCTTGAATCTGCTATTTTCACCCCATCCTGCGCTGCACCCCATAACCCATGCTCCGGTGAAAAAAGCACGACCAGATTGAATTCCGTTAACAATTCAATCGTGTGCCTCAAGGTTTCATCAACACCAGTGTGATTTGTTATTAAACCGACAGATTTACCATCAATCCATTCCGTATTTTCTGTCAGCAGCCGTGTTATACCGAGTTTTATCATCCGAAGACTATCCTGTGGAATTGATTTCGGCATTCAATAATGCCCGTGCGTTGTGCATCCGGATGAACCCGATTTGTCAATAGGATCGCAGCCATTCCCTTTTTGCGGTCAATTCGTATTGAGGTGCCGGTGAAACCGGTGTGATACATCGACCCGTCACCAAGAATATGCCAACCGATACTCCGTTGTTCAGATGCTTCATGTGGTGTCTGTCGTGTTGCCAACGCTTTTACACTGTCAGCAGATAAAAATGTGACGTCATCTTGGAGTAGCATTTGACAAAAGGTGATGAGATCCCTTGCATTAGAAAAAAGACCCGCATTGCCGGAAACACCACCCAGAAAATTGGCATTTTCATCGTGAACTTCTCCGATGATAACACCTTCACGCCAATTATGACCACGGTAATAGCAACCGTGCTGCCCCGATTTTACCATCCGTCGTTCGAAACTGTTTGAGTCTTCTGTCGCAGCACAGTTATCGTGCAACGTTAGGGGTGGGTTATATTGAGTGCGGTTCATGCTGAGCGGTTTGAAGATAGCATTATGCGCCAAACTGTCTAAAGACTCTCCCGTAATGGTAGAAATAAGTTTCCCCATCAGGATATATCCTAAACAACTGTAGGTCACCTTCTCACCGGGGGCAGATTCCAGCTGCATGCTACCCAAGTGTTCTATCACATCTTCAGGGGATTCTGTTTCAATATAGAGTGGTTTCCAAGCAGGTAAACCGGAGGTATGTGTAAGGAGGTGGCGGCACGTAATGTGCGGTTGTTTGAATGCGGGTAGGTATGTCTGCGCTGGCGCGTCTAACGACAACTTTCCAGAGGCAACCAACTGCATGGTAAGTGTTCCGATGACGATCGGTTTTGTTAAGGAGGCAAGGTCAAACAACGTATCGTGGAGCATCAGTGCACGTTTCGGCTTTACGATGCGATTTCCGAACGCAGCGTGATAAAGAACTTTGTCTTTTTTGAGGAGCGCGACAACAGCACCGGGGAATATCTTTTCGGTAATGTTATTTTTAATGAGTGTTGAAATTGCTTTTACATTCATCACTCATAAGTTTATCCTATTTAACGGAATGGTGTCAATAGATTTGTTGGGTGGACAAGTGGAAGCAAACTTTAACTTGCGACTTTACGACAGATATGAGTAATACCCAATTAACTTGATTTGAAGTTTTCTGATAAAGTCAGCATTGCAAGGCACGGGGACCTCGCGCTACGAATCGGGTTAATTTAGTATAAGCCATAAATCAGGAGCATTCATCCGGTAATATAACCATTAGCATCAGTAATAAAGGCTTTTCTGTGGTATTACATTGTCTTTGGAGGTTCTTTCTGTAAGATATAATAAGGTTTTTAGTGAGTTGATTTATGTGATGTAATTTTGCGCTTTACTTCTTCCATTAATCTGTCCAGCAAAGGGTGTGCTTCAGACATCCTAAGCGCAATGTTGTACAGTGCATAATCGTTAAGGCTAGCCTTCTTGAAACCATGGGCAGGTTTGCTCAAAAAACGAACCAGCAACTGAAAAAGTTGTTTTCCTCTAAGTAAAAGTTGATATGAAGATCTGATTTGTTGAACCCGTTCCGCGTTTGGAGTGCGAAAGCTTTGACGTGCACAAAAACCCGAGTCCAATTCAGTTTTACCGGGTGGAACCATTTCGTCACAGTGCGGATCAAGATTTGGGGCATTTCCTGCTAAATACTCTTCAACAGCAAATGCGAACCATGTGCTGATAGAATCCAGAATTTGTTCATGCTCTGTTGTTTCGCTTTCACTTAACATACGTTCCAATTTGGCATCTGAATACAAGTCATTTTCAATACTATACCCGTTAGTCCAAATCACATCTTCGTAACCTGGCTCTACCCCCGAAAACAACCACATATCCCGATCTGCAATAAAAGCCACAGGCACTTGAGCAAATTCACCTCTGCGTTCATAAACCTGGAGTAATTTATCCCTTCCACCGCAAGATAGTAAAACTACTTTAAGTATCCCAATTCGCTTGGTTAATTCCCGATAGATGATTACATCGTCATCTCCTTCAACAACAATATTAGGTTTTCGTGCGCGGCGTAGAACACCAACTAAATGCTCCACTGTCATTGGGTTCGATGTTGACATTCAAAATATCCCTTGATTACCTTGGATATCACCTAACAGAAATTCTTTGTCAGGGTACATTGTATATATGAAAGGCGAATGTGTTGCAATAAAAAACTGATTATTTGTTGCTTGTTCAAGCAAAGTTGGTAAAAGAAGTCTTTGCCAATCTACATGCAGGCTTAACTCAGGTTCATCAATAAAAATTGGCATATTATCGCTAAAAGCGTTGTAACATAGAAAACTGAGCATCTGCTTCTCACCTGCAGAGAGTTTATCAGAAGAGATTGCCTCCTTTGATTCCTCAAGCGTACCCCCGTTCGCCTTTTCCCCGAGAGTAACGCTATCTGTTTCTTCTCCAAGTGCAAGCCTGCCAGTGACATGAATTGCCCGATACTGCAGAATGTTCTGAGTCAGTTCAGATAACACAGAAAACGGTTTACGCAATAAATCCCGTTTTTCATTAACCTGCTTAATATCATCTAGTACGGCAGGAGCATCTTGAGGAGTTTTGGGGACATTTCCGCTATCCGAAACGTCTTGAATTTTTCTTGAAATATCATCCAATAGCTGCGACTGTAATGCACTAATTTCTTCGTAAATATCTGCGTATTTCTGCGTTAGCAATTCACCTATATCCTCTGTGGAAATTGAAGCGATGAATTTGTGTTCGTTAGTTGATACATCAGATGAGAATCGTGACATTGAAACTTGAAGCATTTCCGCTGCCGAACCTAGAAACCTCACCGGTGAATCGTTAGTATTTCTCGGAATTTCGGAAAAACCACCTTCAATTCTTCTAAATGTTGGAAAGAATAGACTACTCTTCATTGTTCGTGCGATTCGCTTTTTGAGTTCATTTATCTTATCCACATCCTTCCGATCAATCGTTCCAGTTTCTGAGTCTATAGTCATAGTTTGTTGCTGTTTTTTCTCTTCAGGAAACTCCCAACTAAATTCAACTTTATCAGGTTTAGATCGGGACAAAGTTAAAGAAAACGAATCGGTTTCAATCAACAAGTGATGAAACGGAATTTCAGGAAAGATTTGCTCAAGATGTCCACTGATAAGGTACCATATCAACTTCAGTAATGTCGTCTTGCCTGAGCCGTTTGCTCCAGTAAATATGTTCAGATCTTCATGGAAATGCAAGTTGAAATTACCATCATTTCGGTTATTCAGGCCTTTTACTTCAAGACTTTGTATCATGTATCTTCACCTCCTTCTTTGATTTCAAATTCCCAGTACGACCAACTTCAGAATACCTATGGAATTGCCAATTTCTCTTTACAGTAGCGCGCCAACGTCTTCATCTCATCAATAACCTGCGCCTCGGTTTGAATCAGTTGACTATAGAAAGGTGGTACAGGCTCTCTTCTAAAAAGTCTATCAAAGAAACTACGTTGTGCTTCCATCGGGACTTCAAACCGCGATGTTTCTGCACGTGCTAGTTCTATCCCAAGGTATTCAATTGAAAGATAGTGCACCACTTCATCTTTCGTTATGTTCCCTGAATGGATGCTGCCGGTATTCTTACGCCCGTAATTCACAGCATAGACCCTGCCACTCGTTTGGTTAAGGAGGGTATAGCCTCCCTTGTCAATAGATTCATTCCAACACTTTTCAAACCCGTTTTTAGGGAGACGTTCTCGAAGTTCTTCCGCAGAACGCACCACGAATCTGTTTTGACGCAGCGTTTTTGTGATAAGAAATTCCTCATCCTGCTCCTTAAGTGGTGGATGACCTGATAGCAGATCAACAGTATCAAGTGTCCAGATAACACCATCTCGCGTTCCCTTTGCCAAGTTAAGATGTGTTTCCACAAATTCCTTGTTGAGCGGGTGCAGTTGGTAATTTCCATTACCATTAAACAATGCTCGTAGTTTTCGGCGATGGTCTATCACAGAGAACCGCTTTTCAGGAATAGGTATCTCTAATTGTAGCGTGTATCCTGTGTCCAAATCGGTTGTCAGATTCAGTTGTGATTTACGAAGTTTTGCCAGTCGTGTTAATGCTGTCTGGCTTTTGGACAAAATGCGTCCGATCAGATACTTGCTGCGGAGTGCCGGAATTTCTGTAGAGAGTTTTTCAAGCGTAGCGGCATCAAGTTTATCTAACATAACTTTGTGTTCCCATCGGGTGCCGCGTTCGTGTACAAGGATTTGGAACTGCTGTTTATTACCGCTCGTCCGGATATAGCCGAGTGCTGTCCACGGGTCAAAGGTTGCGCGGTAGTATCCGCTGGTTTCAGCATCTCCCCCAGCCAAAACGCAATCTCGGCGTTCATATCGTGAATAGAGACCCAATTGAAATTCATAAGTTTCGTAACTTTCTAAAGCCTTACGTAGATCGCGTGCGAACTCGCTTCCACGAGAAAACTTTCTAAAAATTTGCTCGGTCCGTTGCGGTTGATTGAGCGCATCAAGGAACGATCCGATAGGGATACCTGCCTCCTCCACGCCTTCATCCTCGCTTTTTCCAAAGACTTTTGTTTTCGTTTTAAAAGGTGGGTTCCGAAGCGATACGTCGCGTTGCGAAACAAGTTGCAAAGCGGGATCATCAGTCATATTTGCAAGGGTTGGTGCATCACCGAGAATCTCAGCTAATTTGGCATCGTCAATCTTCTCCATTAAAACAGTACCGCGTTTGAGTTCAGCGAAATGGATGATGTCATTGTGGCTATACTGCAGCGGCGCACTTGATGAGAGATTGTCGTAGTTAGAGCGATGGAACCGGATGCGCGGCTTGATCCGAAACATAGGCGTGAGTCCGTAATCCTTTAGCAACGCATACAGAGTCACGGTATAGGAATCCTCATGCACCTTCTGTGCCAGAATGCCTTGATCATTTTTCTTATTGTCCACGATTAACCGCTCTTGAACGAGACGGCTATCGTTGCCAAAAATCATCATCCGATGTTCTTCTCTATTATCATCTACTAACATGAACCCATCCTCCTCTATTATAGACCTACGTATCCGGACTTGAGATCTATCCGGCTTTTAGTCGTTGTCTTGCCAATGCAGCTGCACCCAGTACACCGGCATCATCTCCCAGTTGTGCTCTTACAATCTGGACTCCCTTTAACGTATCGGGGAGCGCGTACTTATTGGCTGCTGTACGGATATCGTTTATGAATCTATCGTCAAGTGCTTCAACAACACCACCGCCAAGGACAATCATATCCGGATTTAAGAAATTCACAATAGAACCGATGCCGACACCGAGGTATTTCGTCGTCTTTTTGAAGATTTTCAGTGTCAATTTATCTTTTCTACGTAGTGCCTTGGCTAAGGTGCCACTCCGAATTAATCCGAGATCACCATCGGTGAGTTTTGTAATGATACTTTTTTTCCCTTTTTTTAGAATAGCCTTTTGAAACGTTTTTGTCATTGCAGTTCGGCTTGCCAGTGCTTCTAAGCAACCACGGTTGCCACACCCACACTTGGGACCGCCCGCTTTGACAATGATATGTCCGATCTCTCCTGCTGTCTTGCTTGCACCGTGGAAAAGTTCACCGTTCAGAATAATGCCGCCCCCTATACCTGTGCCAACAAAAATTCCAACCAAATTCTGAACGTTTTGCCCGGCACCATACGTATGTTCACCAAGCGTCCCCACATTCACGTCGTTGTCAACGAAAGTGGGAATATCAACTCTACTTTCAAGTTCCGATTTGAGCGGTACATCCTTCCATCCAAGATTCGGGGCAAAAATTACGACTCCTGTTTCTGGATCAAGTGGTCCCGGTGCACCAATGCCAACCGCCTGTATTGAGTCGGTGGCTACAGTTGATTTTTGAATAGCCTTCTGGATGCAGTCTGCAATCCGATCAATCACAATAGATGTTTTGTTTTTTGCTTCCGTTGGAACTTTGGCTGTACCTAAGACATTACCTGCTGTATCAACAACAGCGGCGAGAATTTTGGTGCCGCCCATATCTACTCCAATAACATTAGTGTTCATTTTTATCTCCTTTTATAGTATTAGGCACGCACCGTTAGTTTCCAACCATTATCAACGTTGATATAGTATTAACGTGAGTTTGATAAAAACAAGATGTCGGGCTTCTCGTAGGGGCGAGGTCTTCTCGCCCGTAGGGGTTAGGTTACCTAACCCCTATGAAAATGTCCATTTATGTTTAGAATTTGCTATATATCAAACTCACGTTAAGCAAGTTTCAATATTAAATTTATGTTTTTGATCTTCAGACCCGTTGGAAGATTGGAAGTATGGAAGTTGGGAAGATAACGAACACAGCGTTTCTTCCAGTTTTCCTTTTTTCTACCCTTCCTCAAAACCTAAAATGTATATTTAATATTGCTTAGTATTAGCTTTTTATGACGCAAAATTTGCGTAGAGTTTCTGTTTGAAGTTTGTTGTTGATAGATGTTCCCATTTTTTTAGAAACGTTTCATAGTCGGCATTGCAAGTTTCGCGTGTGCGTGTGATAAGTGTGTTAACCCCAAGCAACATAGCAGGCTGACGACTTTTTTTATAATCTGTTAGAACCTCCAAAACAACATCAGAATCGTGAATATCGCCAAGTATATCTTGCAATTCAATAATAGTTTCAAGAAAATCAGTAAAATGTTTATCGTAGTTTACGGCAAAAAACTCCATCGTATATCGAAGTCTTTTAATCGAAATCCGCATGTTGTGGAGTTCTTCACGCCGCTCTGGGTCTCGAATAAACTGCTCCCAACTATAAACCTCTTCAACCTTTTGTGGTAGGACTATCCGTGCGTTCTCGCGATAACTTTGATTCGGGTTGAGTCCTATAATCTTCCGTGGCTTTGCCATTTTAACATGCCTCCGCCTCAAAAAATGTCAGAAATTGTGTCTCAAAATCGGTTTCATCAAGTTCTGTAAATAGTTCCAACATCGGCTTTCGTGCTTCTTCTCGTTTCTGCTGTAGGTGTTCAATCAGTCCTTGTATATCTCTTTGCTCAGTTTCAGTTAGGGCAGACAACTCCTTTTGAAAACGTACGATAAGGACATCAAGATCACGCACTGCTCCCATTGTCCGTGTGATAGTTTTTATCTGTTTATAGTATTTTTTGAACGACTCTTTTTCAAAACATTCAGCGAAGTTGTCCATTGCGGCACGCAGTCGTCGAGAGGCAACACGCATATCGTGGACAAATTCAATATCAGTGCCATCACTTGCACCAACTTTGTAAGACATCATTTCACGGAAATAACCCACGACAATCTGTCGTGCACAAACTTCCAAAGTCTTATCGGGTGCGACTCCTTTGATTTCAGTTGCCGTAGCCATTTCTGACACCCTCATTAACGACGGTGAGGGATCACTATTTCCTGATGCCTACACCAATTCTCCAAAGAGAAAAATTTTCGCCAATAAAAAGTAAGTAAAAATACCAATTACATCAATCGCAGTTGTAACAAACGGTCCCGTAGCAACAGCAGGATCAATGCGAATACGTTTGAAAAACATCGGAATGATTGTTCCTACCGTATAAAAGGGTAAAGAGGCTGCTTTTCGCATCGGGACGGAGGTGCGGAAACCACCTTGCAATGTCTGCAGAATGTGTTTTGGCAATGATGTTGCGTAGGTGCGGGAAGGCACGCCGTTGAATTAGCCGAACAACGGTAGAGATGAATAGTGCATCAACATCTTGTGTTGTTATGATTGTTTGACCTTCCATGCAAGTATCTCTTATAGTTTTGCCTGTTGACTATAGTTTTGCCTGTTGACGAAGGAGATGATCTGTGAGTACGAGTGCCGCCATCGCCTCTACAATAGCAGGAGCACGCACTAACACACATGGGTCGTGCCGTCCACTTGCCTCTAGAGTCACTTCGTTTCCATCCACATCCACGGTCTTTTGTGGTTTGCCAATTGTCGCTGTCGGTTTGAAAGCAACTTGGAACACGATGTTTTCGCCATTTGAAATACCACCTTGTATACCCCCAGAATTGTTTGTCCGCGTCCGAACCCGACCTGATTCATTGTAGAATTCATCGTTGTGTTCAGAACCTGTCATAGTAATACCGTCAAAACCTGAACCGATTTGAAATCCCATCGTTGCGGGTAGAGACATCATCGCTTTTGCTAAGTCCGCCTTGAGTTTGTCAAAGACAGGTTCACCGAGACCAGCGGGAACGTTGCGTGCAACCGACTCAATTATACCACCGAGGGAATCCTTGTCGCGTCGTGCCTGATCAATACGTTCCACCATTTTCGGACTAACAGTCGTGTCCGGACACCGTACTGGACTTGCTTCTATGTCTTCAAGCGTAACCTTGTCTGAATCTACTGAGGCTTCCAACGTGTGAATCTGTTTGACATACGCGAGTGTTTCGGTTCCAGATCTCTCACGCAGGATCTGCTTTGCGATTGCGCCTGCAGCAACCCGTCCAATGGTCTCACGTGCACTCGCTCTACCGCCTCCCTGCCAGTTCCGAATGCCATACTTTTGTTGATACGTAAAATCCGCGTGTGACGGACGATAGAGATCTTTTAAATGGTTATAGGCAGCCGGGCGCGCGTCCTTATTCCACACCAGCATGGAGATAGGGGTTCCGGTTGTTTTGCCTTCAAACACGCCGGAAAGTATTTCAACAGCATCTTCCTCCTGACGCGGTGTCGTGAGATGGCTTTGCCCCGGTCGCCGACGATTGAGTTCATATTGTATAGCGGATTTATCAATGTCAATCTGTGATGGGCATCCATCAACAACAACGCCAACAGCACCACCATGCGATTCGCCCCAAGTTGTAATACGAAAAAGGTGACCAAAAGTGTTCATTTATTTTATTCCGATAGCACGCTTTAAGGTGTGCGCCTTCACTTTTAGAGTGTATTTTTTACATTTCTTATGATATACTATAACAAATTGTCAATCTACATGCAAATAATTTATGGTGATATTCATAACTACAGATGCCTTTTAGTTGGTATGTTCACAACGCATCTACAAGGAAATATGTACATATTGTAAGAAATCGCTATATTATACCCAATTAACCTGATTTGTAGCGCGAGGTCTCTGAGTCCTCTTCACAATGCCGACTTTATTCAGAAGACTTCTAATCAAATTAATTTGGTATTATAACGTGAGTTCGATAAAAAGATACTATGATTCTCGTAGGTGGGGTAGAACGGAAAGGACAATAAAATCAAACACAAAATAGCGGTTCATGATACATTTTAAATTGAAAATAACGAGAAATTAGTGAAACCCAACTCTTTATTAACTTTTGGACAGACACTCGGATTCTAATATCGAACTCACGTTATTATAGTGAGGCATATAATTATTTTACGCTGCAGTAGGCGCGGTTAGGAAACCGCACTACCAAGAGGTGTTAACATATTTTAGATTTTACAATAAACGTATGAGGACAGATTTTGACACTATTTAAACGGTATATTGCCCTGCTTTTAATTTTTATCGGGATCGCGCTGTTATGGAATACAGTGGTGATGTTTCCGCTCAAGATTTTCGTTGTGTTTATGCACGAAGTAAGCCATGGGCTTGCAGCGTATGCCACGGGTGGAAGCATCGTCGAAATTGAAATTAATCCTCAACAGGGAGGACATGCACTCACGAGAGGAGGTGATCGGTTTTGGACCCTCACTGCTGGTTACCTTGGTAGTCTACTATGGGGCGGTATTATCCTATTATTAGCAGCAAGAACGCACCTTGAGAAAGCGATTAGTGTGCTGATCGGTGTCGGCATGGTGGCTATCACTATCGGTTTTGGCTCCGATATGTTCACCCACCTTTTCGGGATCGGTTTTGGGGTAGTACTTATTGCAGCCGGATTGTTTCTCCCAGAGGTGGTTAACGATTGGATGTTGCGCGTTATCGGCGTAACAAGTTGTCTCTATGCTATTCTTGACATCAAGAGTGATGTCTTGGATCGCTCACATTTGCGTTCCGATGCTCGAATGTTGGCAGAAATTACAAATCTTCCGACAATGTTTTGGGGCATATTGTGGATTGTCATTGCCATCGGGTCAACCTGTTATTTTCTCTACATAGCAGGGAAGTTTCCTGCTTCTCCAAATTCGGATAGCACAGATTCTGCTTCTATGGATGTGGGTTAGTTCTTAAGTGGACCGAAGTCTATATTGTAGTAGTTTAGCAACCACACGCAGATACCTAACAGGAAAAGCGGAATACAGATGAGCAGAATGAGAATAAAGACACCCCATAGCCAAGAACCTTTGGATTTTGCTGCTGTTGCCAGTTGTGCTATCAACACCCCACCACCTATCAAAATAAGAACAACGAGACCGAATACCACCATCACCATTTTTCTTTCCTCTCTATGAAGTCTCTAACGAAAAATCCTATCACGTTACGTGCAACGTTAATCGGCATTGCTCTCATTCCGCTTAACAGTTATTGGATTCTACATCTCAGTTACATTTGGGATTCCAATCGTCCCACAAGTTTGGCGTTACTGTTCAATGTGCTGTTTACGTTGCTTGTTCTGATTGCGCTCAATACGTTACTGCGACGGTTACGACCGACACTTGCGTTTACACAAAGCGAACTGCTAACTATCTACGCGATGCTCTGCCAAGCTTCCGTTTTCGCTGGACGCGATATGCTCCAAGTGTTGGTTCCGTTGATGGGTAACGGCTTCTGGTACGCAACGCCTGAAAACGAATGGGCACAACTCTTTCATCAACATCTTCCTGAATGGCTTGTGGTTAGTAAGCACGATATATTACGGGGTTTCTATGAAGGCGAATCCACATTCTATCTTCAAGCACATCTACATGCGTGGTTGCTGCCAACGCTAATATGGGTGGGTTTCTGCCTTGTCATCGGGATAACAATGCTCTGCCTCAATGTACTTTTACGCAAACAGTGGCAGGAACATGAACGGCTTACCTATCCGATTGCCCAACTCCCCCTTGAAATCACGCAAGGAAAAAACCGCTTTTTCAATCGGAGGATGATGACTGTAGGTTTGTGCATCGCTGCCTTGTTGAACCTGCTCTATAGTTTACATCAAATCAATCCTGTTTTTCCTACAATTCCGCTTTACCATAGTTTCAGTCTCACCGAAAAGCCGTGGAGCGCGATGAATAACCCCGGATTTCGTATTAGTTTCTTTCCTTTTGCAATTGGTATTGGCTTCCTAATTCCGCTTGATTTAGGTTTTTCCTGCTGGTTTTTCCATCTGTTTTGGCACTTTCAACGGATTGTCGGTGAAAGTTTCGGCTGGCGCAGTGCGATCGGATTTCCGAGAGAAATGGCACAAATTCGCGGCGTATGGATAGCCTTATTTCTCTGGACACTGTGGATGGGACGTTCACATGTTAAGGTCGTGTTGAAGACTTTGTTTAACAGTCGTGCAATGACCGATAGTGATGAAGGTGAGGCGTTGCGCTACAAAACGGCAGTGGTAGGAGCACTTATTGGATTCATCTTGATTGTAGCGTTTTGTCTGAAAGCGGGAATGTCTCTCTGGTTTGCTGTTCTGTTTTTTGTGCTATATTTTGCAATGTCAATTACTATTACGCGCATCCGCGCAGAATTGGGACCGCCTGCCCACGATCTATACAACGCGGGACCGGATCTACTCTTGACAGATGCATTCGGTACACGACGTATCGGCAATCGCAATCTATCTGTCATGTCGCTTTTCTTCTGGCTGAACCATCTCTCTTATCGCGCGCATCCGATGCCGCACCAATTGGAGGCTTTAAAACTCGCGCATCAAACCCGTTTTAATTCCACACAACTTTTGTGGGTATTAGCAATCGCGATTTTTGTCGGTGCACTTTCCGCTGCATGGGGACATCTACACCTTTCTTATCAGGTTGGTTTAGAGAATGCACGTTCATGGTATGCCCGTGCAGCTTTCAATCGACTCGCTGGATGGCTCTACAATCCCAGTGACACGAACGTCAGTGGACTATTGTATACTGTCGGTGGTTTTATTTTCGCTGGTAGTCTACTAATGTTGCGGTGGCGATTTATTCAGTGGCCCCTACACCCTGTAGGATATGTTGTTTCAAGTTGGTGGACGTTTACCGGTCTCTGGTTTCCGCTTCTAATCAGCTGGATGGTTAAACGGATTCTGCTTTCAACGGGTGGTGTTCGGTTATATCGGCGTGCCATTCCGTTTTTCATCGGTTTGGTCATCGGAGACGTTATTGTTGCATCTGTGATTAGCATTTTAGGGTTGTTCTTTGATTTCCGAGTCGTCTATCTCAGTTGGTGATGTATTATACCGAATTAACGGGATTTTTCCTATTTCCCGGACGGTAGGTGCGGTTTCCTAACCGTACCATAAGCGTCAATTTAGCAGTTTCCAACTACGGTAGGTGTGGTTTCCTAACCGCACTTTTGTATCAACATCTCAAATAACGCAAATACGAGAATATCAGCGTTCGTAGTCGCGCAATTCATTGCGCCTCTTTTCTTTGAATGTCCGAGGCGCAATGAATTGCGCGACTACAAACGAGTTTTTTCCTTAAATTGACGCTTATGGTGCGGTTTCCGAACCGCACCGGATTCTACAAGAAACTGAAAATTACCCGATTAAATTCTTAATCTTCATGAAAATCTTGTCTTGAAATTTTCAAATAGACCTGCTATTATTACACATAATGGATACACAAAACTTTGCACTCAACGTGAATATTGGCGGGATTCGGATGCGGAACCCTGTGATGACTGCATCGGGAACATTCGGATATGGCAGTGAATACGCGGATTTCGTAGACATGAACCGACTCGGGGCAATTGTCGTGAAAGGCGTTACAAGCGTTCCGTGGCCCGGAAATCCAATGCAACGTATTATGGAAACTCCGTCAGGCATGCTCAACGCCATTGGACTACAGAATGTCGGCGTAGATGGTTTTATCTCTCAGAAGTTACCCTACCTTCAAGATTTTGATGTACCAGTGATTGTCAATGTCTGCGGCAAAACGGTTGAAGAATACTTAATAGTCGTTGAGAAGTTAAACGATGCAGATGGCGTTGCCGGCGTAGAACTTAACATCTCCTGTCCAAACTTGGATTGCGGTGGAATGAGTTTTGGTGTTGATGCGACTTTAGCACATCAACTTGTCAAAGAAGTGAGAGCGAAGACATATCTACCGCTATTGGTGAAATTGTCACCGAACGTCACAGATATTACCGTGATTGCACGCGCCGTTGAAGATGCTGGAGCAAATGCACTTTCTGCGATTAACACGCTGATCGGTATGGCAATCAACGCTGAGACACGCAGACCAGAACTCGCAAACATCACAGGCGGTCTCTCAGGGCCTGCGATAAAACCTGTCGCCTTGCGATTGGTTTGGGAGGTTTACAAAACCGTCTCTATCCCGATTGTTGGGATGGGTGGTATTATGGATGCGACAGATGCAGTGGAATTTTTCATCGCTGGCGCATCTGCTATTGCTATAGGAACAGCCAATTTTGTCAACCCACAAGCATCAATGGATGTGGTGAAAGGTATCAACGCCTATATTCAGAAGAACAACATGAGATCAATAAAGGAATTGGTAGGAAGTTTGAAGATTGACACCTAAACATAGGAGACATTCCCATGAAATTTAACGTAGCCCAAAAATTCATATTCGGTTTTATTGCGTTCACGGTTTTTTGCCTCTCAGTGCAAGTCATTAGTGCCGAAGAGACAGAAAAATCCGAATTCAGTGTAAAGTCATTCGCACATGGATCTGAAACTGATGAAGCAGCTGATTTTTTGATAACACTCTCTAAACCCATAATTGATGAAAATCTACTTTTCACTGAATTGCCGAGTAATGCAATTCAGATTACACCGGAACTTCAAGGAAAAGCAAGATGGGTGGCACGCAATAAAATCGGTTTCTATTTAGAAAGTGCTTTGGCACCATCTGTTAATTACACTTTTGAACTTTCAACAAAACTGAATCCAACTGCTGATTTTGTTCTCACGGGGAAGCAAAAGTTTACCTATTCAACAGAACCATTTCAGGTGGAACGCGCTGAGATCGGCTTCCAATATGATAAAGACCTCAAGAAAGCAAAGGCTGTTGGGACAGTAACCTTTAATTACGCTGTCAACATTGCAGGTTTAGAGGAGTTCCTTTCAATTTTAACGGGAAGTGGTGTTGATGTTCCTTATATCTTCCAGACACAAAACCTTATTACGAGAACTGTTCTCATAGAAATTGAAGACATTCTACCACTACTTGAAGGACGATACCTGCAGGTGCAAATTGGGAAAGGATTTAAATGCACAGGGACAGAAATCGGACTTAAAGAGGCAAACCTTGCACCAATACAGTTTGGCAATATAAAAGCACTTCGGGTTAATCGGGCAGAGTTTCAACAGAGAGAAGGCAAACCATTTATCTGGCTTAGCTTCAGTTCACCAATCACACTTGATATGTTTCAAGGACTTACGAGTGTTGAACCATCACTCCCGTTTCAGTTAGTCGCGCGTCATCGTGAATTAGAAATTCACGGAGATTTCAACTTTCGTTCCGACTATACGGTGAACATTAAACGCGGTATAGCATCGGCAGATGGGTCTATTTTAAGAGACACTTTTGTAAAAAGACTAACAGTTCCCGATCTTCATCCGAGAATCCGTTTTACGGATAAGTCATTTTTCCTTCCGAGAAAAGGTTCTCTGAAGTTCAATCTTGCAACAACCAACATAGAACAAGTTGGATACGGTATTGCGAAGGTCTATCTCTCCAGTTTACCGACTCTGGTTCATCAAGGCGAACTTGCCATTGAGTCACGCTTAAACCAAGAGGTAATCACATCACTACCGCTAAAGGATTTCCTGACAGATAAACAGGCGGGTATTTTCAAGGTAGTAGTTCATTCTGATAAAGGCAGGGCAGGCTATACAGAACGATTGATTGTAGTTACAGACCTTGGCATTGTCGCCAAAAGAATTGATGAGGAATTATGGGTTTGGGTCAATTCACTTGACTCTTTAGATCCTATTTCACAGGCGAAAGTTCATCTGATTGATAATCGTGATAAGGATACACTGCTCACGGGAAAAACTGACATCGCGGGTTTTGTCAAATTCGCCTTAACTCCTGAACTGCTTGAAAAGAATCCTCAATTCCTGCTCACTGTCACGAAAGGAGATGACTTCTCCCTCCTGCAACTACAGCGGCACCAAATCCCAACGTCCGGTTTCAATGTCGGCGGATCACCTTATTTAGCGGATGGACATGAAGCATTTCTCTACACGGAGCGCGGTGTGTATCGTCCTGGAGAAACAGTTAATCTTGTCGGCATTGTACGCGGTAAAAATAACGAAATACCCGAGTCGCTTCCGATACGAATTGACATTTTAACCCCACATCAAACTACACTGCGAGAATTTCAGAAGCAGACAGATAAAGAGGGTGCTTGCGAAGTCCAGATCCCCATTCCTGCATATTCTTCAACAGGTTGGTATGCCGCCAGAATGTGGTCTGCGAAAAAACAGATAGGATATGTTTCGTTTCAAGTTGAAGAATTTATGCCTGATCGGATGAAAGTCTCGGTAGAAGTAGATAAAGATTCCTATATGCTGGGGGACGAGGTCAATTTGGAAGTAAAAGCGTTGAATCTCTACGGCACACCAGCAGTTGGAAGGAAAGTTAATGCTTCTTATAACCTTCAAAAAGTGCCTTATGTGCCTCCTGAGAAGTGGCGTTCGTTCAATTTCTCCGATTCAACACGTACTTTTCAGCATGACTGGGTGAGCCTTGATGCAGCTATAACCAACATAGATGGAAAAGTTACGTATCAGTTTACGCTTCCTGAGGGTCTGAAACCACCATCTGCGCTAAGCGGCTATGTCCAAACATCGGTTCAGGAATTTGGCGGGCGCGCTGTTGCTGCAACAAAATGGATTTCTATCCATCCATACTCCCATTATATTGGCATTAAACGTCCAAAGTCGGGAACGGTTAAGCGGAATGAAAAGGTCACATTCAACTATATTTCGATTGATCCGGAAGGAAGTCCTGCCACCGGACGAACTTTGAAGGTGACAATTTCAGCAATTGACAACTCACATCGCTGGAGAACACAAGCCGAACCTACTGTTACGCAATTAGAGACTCACACTTTAACATCGGCTAAGGACGAAGCAAATTTCAGTTTCACACCCGCTGCGTACGGTGTACATCGCGTAGAAATTGAGGATGTTAATAGTGGAGCGAAAACGTCAACACAATTTTATGTCTCAGAATGGGGTGGTGTACCATGGTCAATGGAGAAACCTGACACGCTCGAAATGACACTTGATAAAGACTCATATCGTCCTGGGGAAAAGGCGAAATTGCATATTAAACCACCCTTTCCCGGCAAAGTGTTGCTAACAATTGAGCAAGAGAAAGTGTTGAGTTACCAGACGATCATAGTAAAAGAAAACACGGCAACTTTGACGATTCCTGTTCAGGATATTTATGCTCCCAACGTATATCTTTCGGCAACGCTAATACGTTCCACAACATCGTTGGAAAAGGACGCGCCCGCGCGCGCATTTGGCATCATTCCGTTGAAACTTGATGCGGAATCGCACCAGCTGAAGGTTGAAATTGACGCACCTGAACAGATTCGACCGAACCGTGAGGTGGACATAAAGTTTAGGGTGCAAGGTGAACGTAAAGGAAAACCTTACAGAGTTGCCATCGCCGCCGTTGATGAAGGTATTCTCCAGTTGACAGGAACGCAAACACCTAAACCACACGCTTATTTTTATCAACAGAGAAGGCTTGAATCCATTTCTTATGAGTTCTATACTGCAATTACGAAGGACAACCAATTTCCTATCAAGCCGATTGAATCGCTTGACGATTTGATGAAATTGGCAATTTCAGAAGATGCAAAGGCACAGATGATGCGGATATCGCAAATCTTAGTAGAAAGTCATGCTGACACAGTAGCTTTTAGTCTTGCAGGTGGTCGGCTTAACACTGATACTGTAGTTCGGGTTACATCGGTGTCGCTCTGGTCAGGTTTAATGACAACCGATGCAAATGGACACGGCAGCGTCCGTTTTAAGATACCCCAATTCAACGGTACATTGCGGGTGATGGCAGTTGCCTTTTCCGGTGCGGATTACGGTTCAGCCACGGAAAAAATTCAGGTACGTGATCCGGTGGTGCTAACACCGACTTTCCCACGTTTCCTCTCCGGCGGCGATCAAATTCGCGTCCCTGTTTCCGTTTTTAATGGCACTGCTAATAAAGGCAACTTCACAGTTAAATTAAAAGCAACCGGTCCTGTCCAACTGCTTACAGAAAACGGTTCTATTAACCACTCGGTTATTGTGAAGGAGGATTCCCTTCAGAAACAGATGGAGATTGCAGCGGGTAAGGAGGGGCAACTCTTTTTTGACGTTATTGCACACGATGCAGTCGGCATAGCCACGTTTAATCTATCAGCATCTGGCAATGGCGAAGAGATACAATATGCGCCTGTTCGTCTCCCGCTTCGGTCAGCGGCACCACCAGTCACAAAGACAGGACAAGGTGTTGTCCGAGAGGATGAACCCGCAGATTTTATTTTCCCTTCAAATCTGAGAGCAGACACCTCAGAGTTCATGGTAACGCTGTCTCCTCTTCCTGCTGTTAGGTTTGCCAATGGACTTCGCTATCTGGTACAGTATCCGCATGGATGTCTTGAACAAACAACCAGCCGGGTTTTCCCACTACTCTATCTTAGCGATCTCGCGCGGGTCGTTGAACCCGCACTGGCAGAGGAAGGGAAAATTGACGAATACATTGAGGCGGGTATCACAAAATTGGAAGATATGCTCACACCAGAGCATCATTTTGCCTACTGGCCCGGAAGGTCCAACGTCAACAATTGGAGCAGCATCTATGCCTCCCATTTTTTGGTTGAAGCGCGAAAGGCAGGGCACAAGGTTTCCCCACTTGTTCACAACAGGATGCTTGAAGGGTTAAGACATCAAGCAAGAAATGGTGGGAGTATCAATAAGCCAAACGCAAAAACAGATAGATATAGCCTCGCGCAAGCTGTTTATGCCTGTTATGTGTTGGCAGCAGCCGATCAACCTGAAAAACCTGTGATGCATTATCTGAAAAATAATCGTTTAAGCGAGCTTAACGATTACAGTCAATTTCAACTTGCAGGTGCGTTCGCACTTAGTGGTGATATCAAGACTGCACTCTCAATGCTGCCAGATTCGATAGAGTTTGAAAACATGGGACGACGAGACACAGGACGGAATTTTGACTCACCTATTCGCGCGCAAGCCATCATGCTGGATGTGCTCATAGAAGTCAAGGAAAACCACCCCGCAATCCCTAAACTCGTTGAAAACCTAACCAATGCAGCGTCAAAAGGGCAACGGTGGGCTACTACACAAGAGAACGCCTTTGCTTTGCTGGCTCTCGGTAAGTTCCTGAATAAACAACCACATCAGAAGTTTACTGGAACAATTACGCGAAATGATGCACACCTCGCAAACTTTGATTCAACCGGAACACAGCATATTGGATCTGACTGGGATGGCGCGCACATGAAACTAACGGTAAAGGGAAAAGGCACATGCTACTATTATTGGGAAGCTTTCGGCATTAGTAGGGATTCCTATATTGAGGAATATGGGCGAGAATTGCAGATAAACCGCCGCTATCTTACACCTGACGGATCCCGAGTCAAAAACGTTTTTCAGCAAGGAAAGTTAGTAATAGCTGAGATTACCGTCAAAGCTCTGACAAGCGATCTTGAAAACGTAGTGGTTGTTGATATGTTGCCTGCAGGCTTTGAAATTGAAAATCCTCGATTGATAACCCGCGGCGGTGCATCTTGGTCTAATGACAAACAAGCATTTACGCCTAATTATATGGACATACGCGATGACCGTCTTCTCTTCTATGGGACATTTCAATATCAACGGGAGCAAAAGTTTTATTACGCACTCCGCGCGGTAACGCAAGGAACATTTACTGTCCCGCCTGTCTCTGCTGAAGCGATGTACGACCCAACGAAATCAGCAGTAGCATCAAGTGGGACAATTCAGGTTATTAAATAGTGGAAGGCGAGATAACGGTGTACTCGGTTTTGAACCGAATTAATAGGTAAAGGGTGAGGCACGGATTCTCCCATAAGTGTAAATTACAGAAAAGCACTACGCACTTCCGCTCCAGCGGAGCGGTATGTCTATAGCACCTATGAAACACTCTCTTTAGCACCAGCGGTGCGAAAGGTGTATAGAAAGGCGGCAATACCCTTCTTTAGCACCAGCGGTGCGAAAGGTGTATCACAACACACGTATAATCTACACTTATCGCCCCTCTGGGGCTTGAGTTGGTAGGGGTCGCGTGTCTGGACACCTGTCGCCCCTCTGGGCTTAGATATCCAAAATATAGGTTTATTTCCTTAAATTGACACCTATGGGTTTCGCGTTCGCTCTACCCGACCTACGAAATAATGCAGTACCGTCACATAGAAATGGTATTGTTTGTCATTGAATCTACGATACAAGTAATATATTGTGTTGGGTTCCTCTAAGTCCTCAAGTCAAACACACGTTATAATGAGTTGGTTCGTAGCCGCAAAGGGTTCATCTTTGTGAATCTTCCGGTGCAGCTAACACGCAGACATAGTCTTCACCAACAGCTATGCTAATCGGGTGTTGATCCTGAAACGTTGTTGCAGATAAAAAACGAGGGTTTTCTTGCACATCAAGGTGAATTATAGAAAGGAAGCCTTTTGCGTTTGCTACGTAAAGCAACTTCCGCGAAATTTGAAAATCTGTAATTGGTCCCAATAGCTGGTTTCCCTCAAAGTTTATTGTTTCGGACTGCTGATCTTGCGTGACAAGATGAATCTTGGTTGAACTCTCAATAAAAGCATTTGTGGGTTTTCCGTGGGTGCCCGTCTTTTTCCCAGTCAAGTAGAGATAAGCGAGATAGTTCACCTCTAAGTTGTAGTGCTCAAGCCACTCCCACATAATAGGGCGATATTGGTCCTCTCCCCAGACAATCGTAATATCGCGATCTGGATACCTATAACTCGCAAATACCAGATAACCTCCGAAAACTCGGACTTTCTCAGATCTACCACTTAGCTCTAAAAGGTTGGTCCGATCTGAGAGAGCCGTCCAGCCATAATCACTGTCGGTCCTATGCTCCAGCAGAATCTGTTCTACTCCTGCCCCCATAGCCCTAACGCCTACTAACGAGGAAGGAGATTTTATCTCAACAACCTCAACGAATTGGGTATTCCCATCAACTACCGAATAAATGTGCAAATAAGCATTGACATCCATAACATATAAGTAAGATTCATGGATATCGAATTCTCTTATTACGTTTGAAGGGTGTAAACTCACCATAGATTGAATCACAGGGTTAGGTGGATTGGAGACATCTACGAGATAAATCTTTTGACGGCTTGCTACAACAACCTGATGTCCAGATACACGCGCCTTGCCAATTTCATCAGGAAACACGATGGATGTCAGATTAGATGGCTGTTGCGGATTAGAAATATCAATGACGTGCAGATGCCTTTCTGTCGTGACATACGCGTGTTTTCCTGAAAGAACAACATTGCTGTTTGGACCGGAGCGAAACGGTAGGTGAATTGAACTCACGAGTGTCGGATTCTTCACATCCGTAGTGTCTACAACAGTGAAGATACTTTCTGGCGGTTTTTCAACTGTACCCGTTGTTTGATTCTGTTCAAGAACACTCAGGACACAACCTATGTTTATAGTGATGGTTAGCATTACTAAGATTAAAGTTAAACTTGATTTAGCAAAAGCTATTCGCACTGTTTTTTTCTCCTTGTAATGATTCTCAATGATATTATGTCTACTCTACTGTTCGCACAATTGGATCCATTTTATAGTAAACCTATATTATACCATTTCTGAATGATGGCATCACATTAACAAAAAACGCGTTTGTAGTCGCGCAATTCATTGCGCCTCTTATATTCAACATAAGATGCGCTCTAAAATGTCATAAATACTCCGTAATGGTATTTTATTTATCAGAATTGGTATTATGTATATGCTGTGGTAGATGCGGTTTCCTAACCGCACCTACCAGGGGTGTCCACATATTTTTAGATTTTACTATAAACGGGCGAGGTTACAAACCTTACGAGTAAAGTTATGGATTTTATTATTTGCTATTATCAGTATATGCGCAATTTCTGTGCCAATGCCAATACGCTAAATATGTTGATGAGTCTGGTATCTCAACGTTTGAATTGCCCGAAAAGGTGCAACAGGAGATGACTGCACGATTTTGTGCAGAAGCAGATGGTAAAATTGAAGGGATTATGGGACAGCAGGGGTTGTGTCCCATAAAGTTTATCGGATGGCGATCGGATTTCCGGGTGAGCCACTTGCACCTTTAAGACGCAGCGGCGCAAAACTGAAGGCGAATTCATAAACCTTGTCCGCCACTAATTCCTCTGTGATAATGTTCTCAAGGTTGTAAATGCCGTGTTTGACAATAAACAGTTGATGCACCGGAAACGCAAGGGATGCATCCGGATTCGGGACCACCTCAATTCCCCAATTATCACAACACGCCATCACAATTTTCTGATCAACAAGGTATTGTCCCGCTTCCAATCCGATGCCGGGTTCTGTTTTGCTGTAGCGATCATTGTCTGTCATCCAGAATTTTCCCCAACCAGTGTGGATAACCACAACATCACCTGGCGTGATCTCAACCTTCTGCTTTTTCAGCGCACCCTCTAAATCAGCACGTGTAATTTCATAACTATCATCAAGGACTTCAATGTCTTTATAACCAGCAACATCAATCAGCACGCCGCGGGTGACGATAGGTCCTACGTTTTCAACGCCAAGTTCAGTCAATCCTTCAGCTGTTGCAAAATCGTGTTGGTTTAATCCGTTATAGAAGTGGTCACCGATTCCGATATGTCCAAGACCGTCAAATTGGGTGCCGATCTGTCCAATCTCGCCGCTGAAAATCTCCTCAAACCATGTTGTTTTGTTGTCTCCAAGCGGTCCTGACATCCGTGGAATCCGTAGACTATAATGCCGTGTGCCGAAGACAGGCATACCGCTTTCATAAACTCTGCCGAGTTGATAAACCTCGCCAGTTTTAATTAAGGTTGCCGCTTCTAACACTTTTTGCTGTGTTAATCGGTTTGCAGCACCACGACGGTCATCTGCACCCCATTCAGACAGAAACGATGACTCCGGTGGTTTCGGTTCATTTTCAAGTTTGACGATAGACTTCCGCACCTTAGGTTTCAGTGGTCGTGGTGATTGCTCAGATTGAAACGCTTCAGCTTGCGGTAAACGTCCGACGTTTATAAACTGTCCAGTTAGCATATATTTTACTATTAAGATAATCAATCCCAATATAACTATAAACAGCACGAGGTGTTTCGGTTTATTAAACATTGTGTTGTCTCCTTATCAAATTTAATTTTTACCTAAAATGTCCGCCAAGATGGCGCGCTGTAACCGAGTCGTCTTTGCCTTTTTGGTAATACGGACACTTGGATCCCTTGTCGTTGGTGGATTTTCGGAAACCCCACTCAGCGTGATGGGTAAGGTGAGTGTTTCATCATTTCATTCTCCTCATCACAAAATGGTACATGGGAACGACATACACTAATCACAACATGGCAGGGCACAGGGACCCTGCCATACGAATTTAGAGTCGCTATTAGAAAGAAATACCCAACTTAACACTACGTTCAGGATGATTGTCCATCTCTATGTACGCCTCAACCGAATCTTCAAACGGAATAACTGGGTCAACGATGTTTTCACAGTCAAACCTGCCATCTGCAAGCCATCTCCAACAAGTGCCTCTGATGCGTCGGAAATTCCAGCGCGGATGGTCGCGGTTTGGATCGCTGTTTGCACGTGCGAAGATCAGGTTCGGAATGTTGAAATGTGCTACAGCACCGAGGTCCAGCCCGCCTGTACACTCTTTTGCCCAACCTGCAACGACAACCGTGCCCTCAAACGCGACACTTTGAATTGCTTCATCAAGTGCGTCGTAATTCGCGCTCGTTTCAATTGCAACATCAACGCCTAAGTCGCCTGTTTCTATTTTTAGCACGTCACCAATATTCCATACCCTCGGGTCCAAGACGAAATCCGCTCCTATCATTTCAGCAACTTCGCGGCGTCTTTCGATGGGGTCAATACAAGCGATGAAATCGGCACCAGCTTCCCTCGCGAACTGTTGTGTCATCAATCCGATTGCACCGAGTCCGAAGACAGCGACACGATCACCGGCACGCACCTGCCCATCACGGATAGCAGATAATGCAAAGTGTGCTGGATCATAACACACTGCCTCTTTCCATGTCATCCGTTCAGGCATCATTAGTACACTATCCTCTTTCCATGTATGTGTCTCCTTGAGGTGTCCGTGTCCAGCGACGCGCTCACCAATTTCGCAGTCCTCAACTTCTTCGCCGATTTCTATAATCTTCCCGACGCACATATTTCCGAGTCCCTGTGGAAATCCCGCGCCTCGGAGTCCGTAATACATTGTCATCTCGGTGCCACGTTTTGGCGCACCGAATTCGACTTGGACTCGGACACTATCTTTCGGGACAGGTCCATCTTCATATTCTCTCAAAACGGGTTGCCGAGGTGCAACCGCTACTAATTCTTTTGGCATTTTTTTCTCCTTTTATGGTGAATTATAAAAATAAATAGACATTTCGCGGGACAAAATCGGAAGTCCCGGACAGGTAGGTGCGGTTTTGCGGTGTACTCACCCAAATGCGATCTGCATTCCTAACCGCACCTTTTTGTATCAACATCTCAAATAACGCAAAGGACGAGAATATCGGCGTTCGTAGTCGCGCAATTCATTGCGCCTCTTTTCTTTGAATATAAGAGGCGCAATGAATTGCGCGACTACAAACAAGTTCTTTCCTTAAATTGACGCCTATGGTGCGGTTTTGCGGTGTACTCACCCAAATGCGATCTGCATTCCTAACCGCACCTTTTTGTATCAACATCTCAAATAACGCAAAGGACGAGAATATCGGCGTTCGTAGTCGCGCAATTCATTGTGCCTCTTTTCTTTGAATATAAGAGGCGCAATGAATTGCGCGACTACAAACAAGTTCTTTCCTTAAATTGACGCCTATGGTGCGGTTTTGCGGTGTACTCACCCAAATGCGATCTGCATTCCTAACCGCACCAGGGTTGGGTGTAGTCAGCACGATAAATTGACACTTATGCTACTTAATGCGGAATACCTAATTGATGCATCCGACGGTGAATCGCCTTTCGTGCTTCTTGGAATGGACGAGAAAGGAATTCCAAATGATCATGTTCACCGTGGTGATGCGTCACGGTACCGGGTTCATGATGACGTGCTGTCTGTCGAATATAGGACAACCCTCCTTCAATCAAGGTCAACATATAGTTTGCCGTTTCTGGATCAAACATCCACCATTCACTACCGACAGCGATGTAAATTGGAGATGTATGAGCAATGATGCCGCGCCTCCACCCATCGTGGTGTGGAACTGCTTGGGCATAGTTAGGTCCACCGCACCGCGCAGCTAACCATGAATGCTTATCAACATTCAGATTGGCTTTAAGGCTTAACTGGTGTACCCCTTCATTTTCCTCTGTAGAGGCAACAACTTCTCCTGCTTGAACAATCTGCAAGGTATGGATAGGAAAAATAGAATCCGCGGAGGCTTCAACTTCTACAGTGCCACCGTTACCGGGCAGATTGATAGTGCTGCCTATCGGTTGTCCATCAACAGTAAGTCGGATCATTGGACCACCACTAAGGAATGTGTTGCCAGCACGCATGTATTTACACCAGTTGTCATAGTTGAATTCTTCGTTTTCGGGAATGTGAACATACGTTCTATAAACACCTACCGGAACATCGCTCGTCATCTTATCCGTGCCACCGACAAGCGGTAATTTATAGCCACAATTGAGATAACGATAGTATTCAGTGTGTCCATACATCGCGTTGGTGAGATATTCAACAGCATCAACACGTTCAGTTGCGATCAACGTTGCAGGTTCGCAATTCGGATTCGGAATATGCGGTAGAACGACAGTACCGCCCTGTTCATGGCACGCATCTGCCCAATGTGATAGCGTGACCTCCATGTTTCCACCGAGCTCTGCTTCGCCAGGTCCATCGGAACACCACGGCGCGACCTGCTTTTTTAACCCAAGCAGTGTCAGGTGTCCCAGCACATGCTGCCGATTCTCCTGTGTCGCATAGACAATGCTCTGTCCATCAGCAGATACCGTGGGTCTTCCGATGAATTCCTCTGTATTTGTGAAGAGATGTCCCCACTGTGAGAGAAGAAGGTTGACAACACCAAGGTCTTCTCCTTGTGCTTCGGTATGTGCCCCTTGCGTAGAAAGGAAGTGGACGTGCGTATCACCACTGAAATAGCGATCAGTGTTCATATTGCACCATCGTTTTATCCGTAGTTTCAACTCACGCTGTCCCGGTTTTATACTGACAGTTGTTCGTAAAGGGGTATATTCAAAGCCGCGAGCAACATCTACAATAACATCACCACGAGGCAGCCATCCTTGACAGGTGCCATCAATATAGGCATAACTAATCTGCCCCAACCGCACATCACCACCGATATCTATGTGCCATGTCCCCATGTTAGAATTGACATGCGCGTGATGTCCGTGGGGAGCGTAGGGTACTCCGTGTGGTGAACGGAAGTGGACACGACACGGAACAGGTTTATTCGTATCTTCATCTATAACGGTGGTATGCACCCAGTTCCTGCCTGTGTCAATGACTTCCACCTTGACCCGTTCGTTCGGTTGGACAACTCTCTTTTTTTGGAGTTCACCCCAGTTGACCGTGCCAAGCACTTCACCTCGGTTTTTAACCTCAACAGTAGCGGATGGTGTAGCGGATACCTCTACATACGCTGGACTGCTTTTGTTGTTTTGAAATTCTCCCCATCCTTTGAAGTCGTCATTGATAAACTCTTCGGATGAGTTTTCTGGCAGCGGATAAGGATAGGTCGCAGTGCCGCGATCAACGTTGACTTCCATGTCAAAAGATTTGTCAGCATCTTCTGCTTGGGGGAGTGTGATTTTAACCTCACGGTTAGGACACCGTGGGATTGGGTCCTCGTCAAGGTGACCGAGTGTGATTGCTGCGACGATAAACTTACGTTCTTGTGGTCGAATTTCAATATAGGCAATTTCTTTATCGGGATTGGGATTTTTCCATATCCATAAATAATAGCTACGCGGGACACATTGCGTTGCCTCTGTTTGGCGATTTCCTGCGGAACCCCACGGTCCTTGGTGACGTGCATGCAAACCTTCCTTTGTATCAGGGACAGCGATGAAGGTTTGTTGTCCCCATCCTTGTGGAATGCTGCCGATCTCAAAACGTTCACGAATTGGAACGCTCATTGACATTCCATCCGTATATTGTATAACATAGTTAGCGATGAGTCTGCCGATTGGCTCGCCTTCATGGATGCGGGACTCAAGCAGCCGATGGGCGATAATAATTCGTTTGGGATTAGAATTAATTGGAATTTGGATGGAGTCTGTATTTACCCCATCGCCGAATCCCAGAAAGCATTTTTCACCTTCGGAAATGCTGAAGGGAAGTCCGTGGAACGTCTGCGGACCGGTGTTTAGCGCAGCGTTTGCACCGATAATTTCTGTGCCGACATTGCACAGATCGGTAAGAGAAATAGGTTGATAATCTTGCATAATATGTCCTATCACGTTTGGCGCGCTAACAAAGCGCGCTAAAGCAAAAATTCTATAGCGGGAATTCTATTGATTTTCCTTGTTCAGAAGACATATAGAACGCCTGCATCAGTTCTGTTAAATTGCGTCCATCTTGAATAGTAATCGTCATCGGTTCATCGCGGACGATAGCATTGATCCACTGCTGCAGTGGTGACGGCGGTGCAGCGGGGGCATCAGCAATGTATTTTGCTTTTTCTTCATCAGAGAGTTTGCGTGTCTGGAAATGCATCTCGCCATGTCCAGCGGCAAATGAGCCTTCCGTACCATAAATCTCAAGCATATTCGGACCGGAGCGGTGCGTCCATGCAACATCAATCACACCGAGTGCCTTGTTTGCAAATTCCACGACAGAAACACTGTTATCGTCAATCGGGAAATTACCTGTGAAATTGTTTATCTTAGCGATTGCACTTTTCGGTTCACCCATCAACCAACGTATCACATCAACGCGATGACATCCTAAATCAAAGAGCGCACCACCACCAGCGCGTACTGGGTCGGCAAACCACGCACTTGCGCCACTAAACCATTTATCAAGTGCAGCGGAATGCGCAATCCGTCCCCTACCGAACGTTATGTCACCGAGAAGTCCATCATCTATCGCCTTTTTGGCAAACAGAATCTCAGAGTTGGCGCGGGAAGGAAGCGAAACCATGAATTTTATACCCGCTTTTTCTACTGCCTCAATAATCGGATCACACTCAGCAACAGTAATGGCGAGAGCTTTTTCAGTGAAAATATGTTTGCCAGCTTCAGCGGCAGCAATCATAACGCGCGAATGGTCAGATGTAATCGCGTCAACAGCAACTGCGTCAACATCGTCACGGCTTAAGACTTCATCAAGGTCGGTATAGAACGGGACTTCATATCGTTCCGCTGCTGCCTTACCGCCGTATTCCTCTTCGTCCCAAATAGCGACGAGTTCGGTTTCAGGGTTTTCGTGAATTTGTTGTGCATATCCACCTGCATGAACATGCGCCATACTAATTTTTGCAACTCTTATCATTTAATTCTCCTTTAAGCAAGTTTCAATATTAAATTTATGTTTTTGATCCGCGGATGAGTTGGAAGATTGGAAGTATGGAAGTCGGGAAGATAATGAACACAGCGTTTCTTCCAGTCTTCCTGTTTTCCAGCCTTCCTCAAAACCTAAAATTTATTTCTTAATATTGCTTAAATTATCAGATTTCGGTGTCAAAACCCAATGCTTTAGTTTTGGGATGTAGACACCGCCTTCGTGTATCAGACCAAAGTGTGTGACAGAAAAAAAACAGTTGACATATTTTATCGGTTTTGTTATAGTATCTATAGCATTGCTGGTAAAGCGGGACATTTACCTCTCTTGAGGTAATGCTACCCCTGTTGACTGTCCTTGGAAGCAATGCTGGAGGCTAAGCAATGCGGACCTATAAAGACAAACTTCAGAACCATAAACGCAATCGTCATTTGCAAACTGAGACGCGTATCATCAGCGAAGTGTCCAACCATTTTGTGGCGTTGATGCTTCGCCACTATCGTCTCTTCGGAGATTGCGAAGGCTATAAGCGTGCCTCCTATAACCGATTGAGTGAACACTTGACGAAACTCAAGAAGTTGGAAAAGTATGCACACTGGCATATCCCTTACTCGTGGGCATTGCAAGAATGCCTGAGACGGCTTGACCGCGGGTATACCAACTTCTTTGAAGGCAGGGCTAAGCGTCCACCGCAATTCAAGGGTTGGCGCAAATATCGTTCTATGACATTCAATGGTAATCAGGTGAAAATAGAAGTGCTTGAGAAATCGGATGGGTGTCCAGTAGCAAAAATCCGTATCAACGGACGCTGGTATCGTTTCTGGTATTCTCGTGAGATTAGAGGTAACATCAAACGCGTGACCCTCAAACGCGATCCGCTCGGTGATTGGTATTTGACTATTCTGACAGATGACGAAGGACTTGAACCGGCACTCAAGACTGGTAGAACAGCAGGGTTTGACTTCGGTTTGAAAACCTTTCTCACTTGTTCTGATAGCACAAAATATAACTCGCCTCTGTTCTATAAACACTCCGCAAAGAAAGTGAAGCAAGCTAATCGTGCCTTGTCTAAAAAGAAACGTGGCAGCAACAATCGCGAACGGGCGAGGAAACACTATGCAAGGCAACATCGCAAGATTGCTAATCAACGCGCTGATCATCATTGGAAACTCGCCCTTGAACTTGTCCGAAAGTTTGATGTCTGCTTTTTTGAAGACCTCAACTTGCAAGGCATGAAACGGCTCTGGGGACGCAAAGTCTCTGACTTGTCCTTCGGTGAGTTCATGCTCAAAATGCAATGGCAAGCACAAAAGCGAGTAAAGCGCGTTGAAACCATCGGACGATGGGAAGCCACAACGCCTATATGCCACAACTGCGGACATCGAAATGAAACGATGGATTTGAAAGTGCGCTCTTGGGTTTGTCATAAATGCAAACTTTCTCACGACCGTGATATAAACGCGGCGATAAACGTTCATAAGGTCGGGGCATCGACCTTTGGAGTAGAGGGTGTTAGACTTGCTCGCGCAAGCAACCCTTGTTGATACCACAATCTGCACAGCAGGTGGGACAAAAGAACCCCACTGCTTTAGTTGTGGGAGTATGTCAGTCCTCCGACAGAAGATCGTGTAGCGAAATGATTCCAACCACGAAGGACTAATTGTACGTTAGTGTGTCGGTTTTCGGACTCAATTTGGTCATCACCGGCATGCATTTGGACGAGGACACTCTTACGCATCTTTTTAGAGCGGTTCGGCATTGAACCGTGTAACGTGAAGTAGCTAAAGAAAAGCACATCCCCCGGTTCTGCCTCTAATACAGTTGCCTCCTCAATTGGGTATCGTTCAGTGATTTCGGCGTTCTGTCCACTACCCATCATGCCATCAGTCCTTCCCAGTTCCTTGTGAGAACCCGGATAAACACGGACACAACCCATCTCATCAGTGGCATCCGACACATAGATAATAGCTGCAATCATAGAATCTTTGACAGATGGAAAATATTGCCAATCCTGATGCATCGGAAAGGGTGAGCCTTTCTCTGGTGGTTTGCAGAAAAGTTTGGAATGGTGCAGCATAATATCCGGTCCAAGGATACCTTCGGCAGCGTCAAGAAAATTGTCTTGCTGGAACGCCTTCATCCACACACCAGAAAAACTCTGGATATTATGTGTGTGAATAATGACAGATTCTCCGCCATCAAGTTTATCCATCAATTTACCGCCCCAACGGGCATTGACGTTCTCATCGCTTTTGACCAACTGGTCTACCACGCGATCAAAGTCGTGTTCCATTAATTTGACCTCATCGGGTGAATAGACCCCTTTTGCGAAATAGTATCCGTTTTCCTGAAAGAATTGTCCGATGTCTGACATTACGATTTTGTAACCTCCAAATAGAGTTCAACAAGCCAATTTGACTTAATCTTTTCTGTGTTATTTTTATCTTCAAGTCCTTGTTGCAACTTACTGATAGTATTGAATACAGCGAACTTTCCATCGTTGAGGATGCCGAGAAGATTGGTTTTTCGCAAAGTTTCAGAACCTATACCACATAGTTTCGAAACATCTTCCAGACGATTAGTAGCGATTACAAGGGTTTTTCCCATTGCTTGAAGTTCACCGAATAATTCTACCATCTCAATTTGCCCTCGCGGGTCAAGTGGTGCTAAAGGTTCGTCAAGCAACCACAACTGTGGATCGTGTAAAAACGTTTTAGCAAACAGGAGACGTTGACGTTCTCCTGTTGAAAGAACGCCAATTTGATTATTACATAGATGCTGAATGTCCATTAATTCAAGCACGGAATTAATTGCAGCGGTACGTTCCTGTTTCTCTAATTTGTATGCAGCAGCGAAGAAATTGAGATAGTCAATAATAGATAAATTTGGGTACCCCTCAAAAGCAACGGGTATGTATCCGATACTTGGACGCACCTGTTTCAAGTTTGAAAACGCATTTAATCCGGAAATAGAAACCGTGCCTGATGTCGGTTCAACTAAAGTTGCCAAGATGTTGAGCAAGAGTGTCTTACCCGCACCGTTTCCACCGATCAGGATAAGTGATTCTCCAGCTGCCACCTGAAACGTAAGTTCAGTGAAAATCGGCTTTTTGTCAATGGATTTGCAAAGGTTTTGGACATCAAGCAATTAGATTCTCCCGTAGTGCTTCTCGTTCACCGGATGTCAGCACTTGTTGTCTTAGCTAATTTCTGTGCTACAAGCGCGTAGAGACTCATTCCTGCTTTAGCGGCTTCGTCTGTTAAGCGGTGATATAGCTGCGGATCAACTGGGACGTTGAAAGGCACATCATTCAATTCGCTTGCAGGAGCCTTTGGAATAGGGATATTGTCCTCTTGGTAACACTCTTTCATCAGTTCCCAAGCTGCTTTCAATTCAATCAACACCTGTGCAGGGGTTGGTCCGAAAGCGGAGACATTCGGAAGTTCAATGAAATGTGCAAGATAATCACCATCTTCATCAAGGAACATCTTGATGGTAAATCCGTCAAAATCGCCATGATTATTCTTCCTCTTCATTTTCCTTTGATCAAAAACTGACATTTTATCCTACCTTACATAATAGCAGTACGTCAACTGAGATCGACCTTTACAGGTCTTCCAAGATCAGCAGACTGCCAAGCAGCTTCGGTCAATTGTATCACACGCAAGCCGTTTTCAACACCAATCGGATTTTCTGTTCGTTCACCACGGATGAGTTCAATGAAAGTAACATCCTTGCTACCACCTGCCGGAAGATCAGACGCGTCAACGGGAGTAGGTTTGCCACCCTTACCTTGCCGATAGAGTTGACCTGCACGTAAAAAGAGCGCGCCATCCTCCAACCAGATAGAAAAATCTTCTTGCACGCCCCCGTGTGCATGTCCAACGATACTGATATTACACAACGCACCCGTATCAAATTTGATTGACATTGCTGTGAGAACATCGACCTCAATGTCCAAGTTATCTATCATCGCAAACACTGTATCCGGACTCGCTTCTAACACCCATAGAAGGATATCAATAAGGTGACTACCAGAATCATTCAGTTGTCCACCACCGCCGAGGAACGGGTCTTGCCGCCATTTTCCCTGCTGATTCCGATACCAATTCTGTGATTGGTGTGCAGCGACAAAGTTAACATGTCCCAACTCGCCACTCTGCACTACGTTACGACAGTATTGATAGGTAGGACTCAAGTGACGTTGATAGCCGATCATTAGATGCAACTCTGTCTCTTCAACTTTTGCCATCACCTGTTTGGCGTGATCTACCGTACATACCATCGGTTTTTCGGTATGAACGTGGCAACCAGCATCAAGCGCAGACATGATATGCTCAAAGTGGAGTCCGTGTGGTGAGCTAATGACCACAGCGTCAGGCTTCGCAGCGTCTAACATTTCAACGTGATCCGTGTAAGTAGGAACCGAATCATCTAAACCGACGGTCTCTTTGAACGCTTTGAGTGCATTTTCGCTTGGGTCGGCAAGGGCGATAATCTCTACATCTTCAACGTTGGAGACACTACGACCATGTCCGCGTGAGTTACCGCCACATCCGATGAATCCAAAATTTAATTTCTGTTTAGCCATATATGTTCCTCGTTCAATTCTATTTACTTTAAGTTACCACGACCTATCACAAAATGCAAGAGATTAATTCAGTTGATACAATCGGTAACGAGGTTTGCTTTCAGGGCATCTAATTGTCCAGTTTCTGAACAATGGTGACCAACTTTTGACCTAAATTGGTTGATATTCTCAGATTTTGTGCTGATTTACTATGGCACATAATTTGCTTATAGAGTAACATGCTGATTGCAGATGGATTCCTACCATACGATCTGACGACTGCAAGACATACCCAAAAGTCAAATTCAAAGGAGAATGTGGAGATGTCAAAAGCAATTTATATATTATTAGTTATAAGTTTAGGTCTATTAGTGAGTTGGATTCCAAGTGCGTGCGCGGATAACTATACTGAAAGTGAAGTTCTGAGTGGGGAAAATGTTGTAGAAATGCAGGAGGTGACGGTGACAGCCACACGCGCTGAGAAAGAACCATTTAAAACACCTAATGCTATTACTGTCATTAATTTAAAACAGTTGGAACAAACGGGGGCAGACATTACACCGAATCTGCTTCGAGATGTTGTCGGTGTTTGGGGTCAACAGACAACAGCCGGACAAGGTTCGCCACTACTCCGTGGCTTAACAGGATACCAGACGTTGATACAGATAGATTGGGTACGCCTCAACAATTCGACATTTCGCTCAGGGCCAAACCAGTACACAGCAACCATTGCACCTGAAACTGATTTACCCCCAGTTTTTTTTGCGATGATTGTACATAAGGTTTTTTAGATGTTTTGTGTGAGGAGATCAATACTGGACTAACACGAGCTTCAGCCTGCACAATCGGAAATCGGAAAATATGGGTCAAGGAAGATGTTAGGTTCCCATGTTGTTTCAAGTGTTCGTTTTATCACAAAGATGAGGGAATAAGTTTTTGTTGAACGCGTATTATAGGCGCGTATCCACCGCTCAGCAGCTTTTTCAAAATGTAGGAAACAGATAGCATAACTGATACAGACTAAAAACCATAACAATGCGACGCGTGGCAGTTTTTGCTGTTTCAATCGTAGCTGCCGAAATCCGAAAAGTGTCTTTATATCACGAAAACATTCTTCTATCTGCATCCGCCGTTTATAGGTGAGATAGAGTTGTGTATTGCGCAAACTATTTGAAACAAGATAAAGCGGTTCTTTATGGCGTGCATCTTTGAAAACATAAAGGTTTAGTTTGAGTTTCTCCGTGCTGTGATAAGATATGTCAGGATAGGCTCCTGTCTTTTGCAGCGTTTCAAGTTTGATGCGTTGGTTGTTGTGATAAAAACAAGTATTTTTGCAAACGCGTATAACAAACTCAATACCGGCTTCCATAAAAGGTTTCATGATATATTTTGCGCGAGCAAATCCTCTATCAAACACCAAAATCGGTTTGCGGACATTCGGCAACGCATTTTCAAAATGCTTCATGAACTCATAACAAAACTCTTGAACGAGCGCATTATGACTACGGTAAACCATTCTGTCAAAAGCGTCTTTTCGGTAGATTTTCCAATAGATCGGAATAGCCCGTTTGCGAAATGGCACTGCCATGACGATCACTCTATAGTGTTCAAGAATGTCGGTCTCATCAACGAGCACGATGCGTGGTGCCTGACCGATCTTGTCATATAGCCAGCATAAGACAAAACGACACCACGCCACTAACGCAATATCTGTCGGAAAGTTTGAGTTGATAAAACGGAGCAACCGCTTTTGCTTCGTTTTATAATGCGCTACTAACACAGGTAAGTGCGCCGCAAGCGTGTTTATCCGAAAAGTAGGTGCGCGAACACTCGCAAATATGACCAAAATCAGATTTCTGAGCGCAGGACGTTTCAATACTATTTTGAACCCTTGCTTTACTTTTGGGATGAGCGCACGCGTATTCACTTTGTTCGGTGTAAAACGTTTCAATGGAAAACCTCCAAAAAATGCACTATAAAATAAAACTTGAAAGTAGTTTAGCAGACAAAACGCTTTGGCACAACAACTAAAGAAAAATATACAAAATAAGTGCTATTAAAAACTGGGGGTAAACCAGTTGCACCTGAAAACCTTGACAGAGTGGAAGTGCTACTCGGTTCAAGTTCTACTCTGTATGGAAGTGGGGCAATGGGCGGTGTTATCAACCTATTTACGAAACCGATCCCGCTCAATCCATCACAGGAAAACTGGGAAATAAATCCACGTGTCCTTGCACGCTACACAACTGCGACACAGGAAAGACTCGGTAGATTAGAGGTAACAGGAAGTCAAGGAAAATTCGGATTCAGTGTTGGCGGTGGTGTGCGATTCTACGGAGACCTAAATCCTGGCAGTGGATATGATCTCCATTATAAAAAGCGGAAGTTTGAAATAGTTGACGAAATACCAAGCGATGTGAAACTTTTTGACTATGATGAAATGGGTAAGTTATCAAAGGAGAATATCCCTGATAAATGGCTCATTGACAACGAAGGTCCGCTGGGTTGGAGTGCTTACGATGCCGATGCAAAAATAGCCTATCAATTCAACGAGACAAGCACCATCAATGTTACATACCAGATGTGGCGACAGCCGCAAACACCACGCTATGATAAAATAGCACCACAGGAGTTTGACGAATTCTTTTTTGAACCGCAAGATCGTGACCTCATCTATGCTAATTATATGGCAAATCCTGAAAGTAACAGCATTGATCTGTTCCGCTTGACCGCCTCTTATCACCGCCAAAAAGAAGGACGGAACGAGGTTAAACGTGGCGATACTTCCCGCAGGCACCGATACGATACGGTTAACACCATCGGTTTAAGTGCACAAGCGGTGAGTAGTTTTCTGCCGCAACAACGTTTGGTTGGCGGTGCGGAATTCTACCTTGACATGTTGCAGAGCCGTACCGTCAAAATTGATGAGGATGGGAAGGAAACGGTTGACGAAAACTTTGGACGTTTCATCAACGGTTCACAGTTTTGGGATGCGAGTTTATACCTACAAGATGAAATCACGCTACACGAACGACTTGAACTGATTTTCGGCGGTCGCGCAACGTTTTATCAAACCAACGCCGAACCCTCTATCCGAGATAAGACTTTTGATACGTTCAAGGGATTCCACAACAGTTTAACAGGAAGTGCTGGAGTGGTTATCGGTCTAACAGATACGCTGAACCTCGTTAGCAGTATCGCTACAGCGTTTCGTGCCCCATCGTTGAATGATACAACAGGAGTGGAAATCACCAATGAGGGTGTGACGGCACCGAGCCCCGATCTTGAAGCAGAAACTTCGTGGACAATTGAGGGGGCACTTAAGGTGCAACATTCCTACTTCCGTGGTGCGTTTACATTATTCCATAGCAATGTTAACGGTTTAGTTACGCGTATACCTGTCCAAGAGGCATACAAAGATGGTGGAATACCGCAACTGCACCAAGACCTAATTGCGGAATACGAAGGTATTGACGTACTCGTGTTTGATAACATTGATGAAGCACAGTTTCAAGGTGTTGAAATAGCAGGGGTAATTCCGATTGATGCTACTTGGTCAGTCTACGGTAATGCAGCATTGCTACGTGGGAAAGTCCTCAAGCTTAATGGTAAAGCACCGGATCCGGAGAAGCCATGGGAAGCACATGTCCGTAGAGAACCTCCATTGAATGGAGTCGTTGGAATTCAATGGGAGCCGGTAAATACAAAGTATTGGGTAACGCTGTTTGTGCGCGGCGCAGCGGAACAGAGACGGCTAAATCAGGGCGACATCCGCGACCCACGGATACCGGGGAAAACACGTGATCCAGCAGAAGTTGAATTTGACGACAACGGCAATGCAGTAGATGCTGGCACACCCGCATGGTGGACGCTAAACGTGCGCTGCGGCGTTAAACTTCTTGAGTCTACACGTCTAACTTTATCACTCGAAAACCTACTTGATTTGCGGTATCGTCCACACGGATCAGGCGTGAATGCACCAGGCTTCAATGTGAGTGTAAGTTTAGACAATCGGTTTTGAAGTCTATATTGGCAGGTGCTGTTAACCCCTGTCTGCCAATTACTGGACATCAAATTTCCGCTTTATGAATTCAACAACGATCGGTGGTACCATTTCCAGCAACTTATCTTCACTTATTCTTCCTTGCCCCATCTCTGCCACCTCCATCACAAGCGTTGAACTAATATGCGCGTATTGCGTACTTGCCACCATAAAGAGCGTATCAATATCCGGGGCGATCTGTTGATTCATCCGTGCCATTTTGAATTCCCATTCAAAATCAGAAATTTCGCGTAACCCGCGAATGATGGCGGATGCGCCGCGTGCTTGCGCGTAATGCACCATCAACCCGGCATCCCCCTCAATAGTGACTTTCGGATAGGGTTTGATGACATCTTCAAGCATTTGGATACGTTCTTCAATCGTGAACCGCTCCTGTTTTGCCGGGTTCATACCGATAACAACAGCGAGTTCATCGAAAACGTCAAGCTTGCAAACCCGATCAATTAAATCCACATGACCGAGAGTGATCGGATCGAAACTGGCAGGGAAGATTGCGATTCTTTTTGACATTTTTATTCCTTTCATGTATAAACTAAGGCTTTTCTGAAGGTTCTGGTATTTTCTCCGTAATTCTGAATTCTCGTGATGCAATGTTTCCATGCATATCAATCATCCGAACTTCACCATTTTTAATTTCGGGATCAGATATTTCAAATTCAACGGTCGCCTCTTTTTTACCGTTTAAAGTACGACAACCTTCAAACTTACTCATTCTACTTTGATACTTAGTAATTTCAGGTGTGAATATCTGCACTTGTTGAATACCATCTTCATCTGATAAGGTAAATTGGAATAGTCGCGAGTCGGAAGCATCTACTTTTAATACATTCATCTCAATGTCGGGGCGTTTATCAAAAAATGGTTGGTTGGGATTAAAGAAACGACTTTTGTTCAACCATTCAGCCTGACATTTGGACAATTTTACCCAACCTTTACCCCATGGCATTATACTGTTAATACGCAAGAAAAAACGCTTATACGTGTTAGGTTCATACTTACGGTGTTTCTGATCTAATGCGGCAAATGTGTACTTTAACTCGTGGACTGTTAACTTCCAATCAAATCCCTTCTTGGTAGATGAGACACTTGTCTTATTCCCTATGAATCCTTCAACGTCGCTCATCCAAATTTTGTCTTTGACAATTATCCGCCTCTTAGTAGGATATACAAATGTCTCATTAAAATTAGTAGAATCATAACCAGTCGGAACTGATCTTGGTGATTTTAATACTTGATCTACAAATATAAGCCAGATATCGTTCGACAAATCATAATTATTGGTTTGATTCTCTTTCAGAAGATATATCTTGGCTTTTCCATTCTTATCGGTTTCAAACGTAAATGTTTTTCTACCGAATCCGTGGCGTTCCATCTCATCAGCGTAGAAGTCTTGAACCTTTCTTATTAATTTATCAAGTTTTTCAGTTATATTTGGCGTCGGTTCCTTATCTTTTGGTAGGCGATAAATCAACCTCACGACATCGTTCTGGATAGTTGCTAATTCCAATTGCTGTGGTGTAAGTTCCCAAAGTCGGAGAATGCCATCATGACCCCCGGTGGCAAGGATTTTCCCATCTTGCGAAAACGAAACATCACGCGCCTCTGTCCGTAGGAAGGTAATTGGTGCACCATTCGTAGTTGACCAGATTTCTACTCCCCTTCCGTAAAAAGACCAATTATTCGCACTCACGCACGTATTTCCATCTGGGGAAAACACCAAATTTTCAACATGTCCGCGTAGCACTCCACCCTTACGTTGCCAACTCGGCAATTCCCACATGATGAACCCCTGCACAGAATGAGAACTATACATGTCCTGATCATAGCCACCTGTTACCATATAATTGTTATTAGGTGAAAACTTTAGAAAATCCATCGCATGCAGAGATGTTTCTAAGGACTTTACCAGTTGCTGAGTCTGTAGGTCCCATACGTTAACGGTTCCACCGTAATCTCCAACAGCAATCCATTTACCATCGGATGAAATGTCAACTGCACGTGCCCAAACTTTGGCTCTATGTGCTTCATCAAGGGTAGCAATTTCCGTTATTTTCTTTGGATTCCGAATATCCCAGATTTTCACTTCAGCTTCATGTATTCCTTTTCTGTTATCATGAACTGTTGCAAGTTGGTGTCCATTCAGTGAAAAAGGGAATTGACGGTTTGACGTCTCAAGAGAATTGAGTTTTGTTCCGGAAGCGACATCCCATAATATGAGCGTTCCAAAATCAACACTTGCAAGTAGTTCTCCTGTGGGTGAGAAACCAATGTGCACATACTTTTCGGGATGACTGAGAATTTTCACTGGTTCTTTGGTGTTGTTTCTGTCCCACAATTTTATGGTGCCGTTTTCATCCACACTCACAATAAGAGATGGATCAGTTGGTGAAAATGCCACAGAATAAATTTCAAGACCATGATGGAATTCCGCGATGAGTTTAGGTTTTTCAGGCAGCTCCGCGAATTGCTGTGGGAGCAATTCCTGATGCCGTGGACGAAAGATGAAGAACGTTACTGTCCCAACAACTGCTATACCCAAAATCACGATTAGAAGTATTATTTTTTTATTTTTCATTGATTTTCCTCAGATCCCAGAGTCGAAGAACACCATCAAAGCCGCCCCCAGCAAGTGTGCCTCCATCTTGTGAAAACACCATAACATCAACATTGACTAAAAAACTTCTGGCTTTGAGTATGGCAATTGGTGTTATATTATTCAATGACCACAATGTTATTTGTCTAATATCTGCAACTGCAAACATTTTACCGTCTGAGGAAAACGCAACATCAGATATTTTTTGATCAAGTATTTCGTGGTAAATGTCCCACTCAGGGATTGACCATATAGTCAATCCCTGAGTGGCAGCAGCTCCAAAGAAACGACTATCAAGGGAAAACTTGATAGATTGAATTTTATTGTGATGCTGTTTAGGTTCAGGATTATCTGGTATTTTTCTCTCAAGAATCTTGACAAGTCGTTTGCTTTGTAAATCCCAAACTTTCACCTTATCACGCCACATTTTGGCAGTTCCATCATACATCCGTCCACTCGCAGCGATCCATTTTCCATCATGAGAAAAGACAATTTTTTCATATTTCTGGTTTACCGTTTCATTTTTATGTTGAATTGTACGTGCCTCTTCGAATGTCAGTGCTTGTGCTCCCTTTTTCAGCGGTAATACAAACATTTCTGTTATCTCTTTTGGATTACTGACATCCCAAAGTCTCACATCGTTTAAGGCTGTCGCGAGAAGGGGCATGACAGGGGAGACATCTGCTGTGAAAGAGCGCATCTCAATAGAATTTAATTTTGTTCCCTCAGGCATATTCCAGAGATCAAGTGTTGTATATGTTTTACTAGCAACCCATTCCCCTTTTGGTGAAAACGCGAGGCAGTCAACGATAAAGGCAATTTTGTCTGTTTGAGTTTGACCAGTAAGTAATAATTGTGGGGTATCTGGGTTGTTTTTGTTCCACACCTTTACTTCGCTGCCTTGACTTGCGCTAACAACAAGGTCTGGATTCGTCGGTGAAAAAGCAATGCCCTGAATCCAAACCCCATGGTTAAACTCAGCAATTGGAGGAATCGGTTTCATCTGTGCCAATATCGTTTTCTGATTATCGGTCCACTGGTTCCAAGCCGAAAAACCTACGGCTCCAATAACTATTACAACAGCGATGAGTAGGACTACTATTTTGAGAGTTTTCATAATTTTGTTTCCACAAAACATCTAAGTATTACTATAGTTTGGACAGTTTTATCCTGTCAGGACTTCCGATCAGGAGTTAAATATGGTTTGTCCACACTCTTGCATCTCTGAATTCTGTTGGAAATCACTGTCCTTTAGCCATTATTTTTGAAATAATCGTCCAAATATGTCCATCTGCTCATTTTCATGTAGAGTCTTCAACTATTTTTAGATTTTTCTTTGAGTTTTGTCTTGTATCGTAACTCGTAGAAAAACATTGTTGTTGGAAACATCGTTGCAAATAAGCGGTCATCAACCCGCGTGTGAGATATTTGGCTTTATACCAATGCCTATTTAGGGCAAGCAGCACGTCTTCTAAGTCAAGAGGCACATCGTCTATATTCGTTTCTGATGCTGTGTTGGTCGTTGTCTTTGTGAAAATGAGTTGTGTGAGAGTTGCTGCGACAAAACTGAGTTGAGCAAACCGGTTCAAACTCTTGCGTTTTCGGAGTTGATAGGTATCAAAACCGAAGTTCTGTTTGACATCTCGGAATGCGGTTTCAATCTGCCACCGATTTCTATAGTGTTGGATCAACTCGGCTACCGGACGTTCTAAGTCGGAGGTGAATAAACAAAAATAGCGATAGGGTTTAGACTTCTTTGGGCGTGTGCGTATCACAACGAGCCGCACATCCACCGGACACATTTTTGTCCGCACGATTTTGTCTGCGACAGAAAGGGTCTTGTTTTTCACGATGATATCTCTATACTGCAGATAGGGTAGATGCACACGACCGCCATAACGTTTCGGTCTACCTTGTCCCTGTTGCTTGGGTGGCTTGGGTATATAAAAGAACACAGCATTTGACTTTGTGCGACAGAGTAAGTGGTGTCCTTGTGAAAGGATTTGTGTAAACACCTTGCGTCTATTAAAGCCTCTGTCAAATACGATCAGACCCGCAGGCATCTGAGCACAGATACGCTTGAGCACCGCAAGACTGCTATCCCGTTTTTTGCCCGGACACATCACCCGAGCCGCTAACGGAAACAGACGCACCCCTTGTGGTGTTTCACAGAGCCAACCGATAGCACCGAACTCGTGTCCGTGATGGAACTTCGATTGGTTCTTGTTGCGTTTGTTATACCGCGTGTTTCTGAAGAAATGCGTGCCATATTGCTGAAGACCATCAGTGGTAGAATGGGTTTCATCATAGACATAGACACCTTTATTGAAAACGGATTGAACTTGTTGTGTCAATACTGATGTGACTTTATCAACACTCCATACGCTACGAGAGAGAAACTTCGGTAGAGGCCAATAGCTTGTTGATTGTTCTGTTGATAGATATATCTGTGTCATGGTGCCACGATGCGGGGTATTTATCAAACCCAAGACAAAAGTGCGAAAATGGTCGAAGTTTTTATACTTGAAGTGGTCTTGATATTCTGATAACATAGAATATAAGCGGAGAAGAGGGTCCATTTCAATTATCCTTTCAAAAAAAAATATATATACTGAAAGGATACCCTCTTTTCTGCTTTTTGTCTCTAAAAAACTTCAAACTGTCCAAACTATAGTAAGTATTAGAACATGAACCATTTTAATGTGAGTTGCAAAGTCTATCTAAAAGACACCGACCACCCAACGAAATACTAACGTCCACTTAAAATGCGTCGAATTAACGGCTTGGTTGCATTCTCTCTTTTTTCAACGAGTTTTATTTCTCTATATACCATGTTACCATGTCCATCAATGATCTGGATTCTAACCATGTTTTTTGCAAATTCCGGAAAATTAAATTCAACGGTAGTCTCTTTTTCAGCATTCAGAGTCAAATAATCATATAAAACGAAGTATTTTCCTTTATGCTTACTTTCCCAGTCAATCTTGTTCTGTTCAGGGTCTTTGTTCCACTCGTATCCTGGGGGTGGGTCTTCGTCAGTTGGGCGGACTAACAACCGGACCTGATGAATACCGTCAATGTCCTTTACTTTGAATCGCACTTTTCCTTCCAGCGGGGTGAGTTTCTCAACTGTAGACGTTTCATCAAAAAATGTCTGATTAGGATTAAAAAAACGGCTCTTATTCAACCATTCAGCACTGCTTTTAGACAATTGTTTCCGTTTTCCACCGTAAGACATGAGATAGGAAGCATCTCGCAAGTCTGGATCTAACCCAAAGGCGTATCCAAACATTTTGGATATGTATAGGAGTGAAAATTTGTTAGGGTCTGCTGTCATGATAATATCACCTGTCATGATAATATCACCACCCCGTTGTCCCCACATTTTATCCTCATAGTTAATTATAAGATGATTCGGACCTGCACCATATATTCCTGTTATTTTATTAATACTTTCACTACTGATATCAACAATTATGAGATAGATATTCTTCAATGGATCAAAACGGTCATATATCTCTTTCTCAACTTTTGTACTGATATTTTTAAGATAGTAATCTTCCGTGGACCTACCCTCAAAAAGATATATTTTGACTGAGTCATCTTCATTTTTTTCAAGTGTAAAAGTTTTTCTTCCCAACCCATGACGTTCCATTTCGTCAGCGTAATACTTCTGAACATCCTTAATGAATTTGTCTAATTTCTCTGGTATATCAGGTGTAGGCGCGCGGTCGCTTGGTAAGAAATAGATTATTTTAACAGCATCTGATGGGACAATTTGTTGTGCATGTAAATTCTCTGCAATGTCCCAGATACGGATAACACCATCATTGCCACCACTTGCAACAAATTTACCATCTGCTGAGATGTCAACACAGTTGACCCAACGGGAATATCCTTCTATTGAGGTGATACGTTCACCGCTCTCAACAGACCAAAATTCAATTTCATTATGACCGCCACTCACCAACGTCTTTCCATCCGGTGTAAATGTTAGATCGTTGACATATTTAGCAGAAATTGTAGCATAAGCATGCCACTCCGGTGCGGAAAACAATTTTATCTCATCATTATCATCATCTACTATTGCAAGAAGAGGGTTATCCGGCTCAGGTGAAAATTTTAATGTCTCAATACGCCAGTCATCCTGTTTTATTGTTTTGATGCGCTCAAGACTCGCGATATCCCAGATGTCTACTTCATTATTTACTGAGTATGTGGTAGCAAGTAGTTTTCCATCTGAAGAATATGTAAGATTTTCTGTGAATCTTTCAGAAGGTAACTTAGGCCCTTTTTCAACTATTGTTGGTGAACGGATATCCCATAACTCTACACCTATAGTGCCAATAGCTAACCATCGTCCGTCAGGTGAAAAAAGGATATTTCTCCCCCAGGAATCGAAAGTACTGATAAATTGTTCCTCAGCAACATCCCAGAACCTTAGTCCTTCCCTCCAACTACAAATAGCAAGTAAATCCCCATTTGGTGAGAAAGATACTGAATCCCCACTGAGTACTGCTATTGGTTCACTTGTGTGGTTTATATTCCACAGCTTAATACTCCTATGAGAATTCTTATCGTGTGCCCTGCTTACGACTAAGGAAGGATCTATTGGGGAAAATGCGACAGAGTCAAGAGTACCACCGTGCTCAAGCTCAGCGATTAGCTCGGGTTTTTCAGGGACTTTAGCATATTTCTGTCGGATTTCATCTGGTATTTCAACAGTCCGAGGTATTAGTGGAGGGAGGGGTTCATCCATAGAAGGCAAATTCCTTGAAATGTTACGCTGTCCTAATCTGCGTAAAAACACTAAACCCAAAAGTAGAGCAACTCCAATGATTAGCAAAGACAAAAATTTTTTAAATGTCATAAATGTTGCCCTCTGTTATCTCAAGTAAAAGATATATGTATCTAGTATTCTTTGCTTTCATGACTACGTTAACAATATCATATCACAAAATATGGAAATATGAAAGATGAATTTATCTGCTTCTTTGGCAGTTTAATTTGGTTTTCTGACAGATATATGGTATCATTTTAAAAGAACATCATTTTATTTTTTTACGAGTCACAATAGGAGGTATTTAATGGCAAATATAGGAAATGCTGCTCCAGATTTCAGTCTTTCAGGAGCTACGAATCAGGAAGATACGGATGTTTCATTGTCTGACTTTGAGGGCAAAAAATTGGTGATACTTTTTTACCCGTTAGATTTTTCGCCTGTCTGTTCCGAGCAAGTTCCAGATTTTAATGAGAATTTAGATGCTATCCGTGCCAAAGGTGCGGATGTTATCGCTATTAACCGCGATTCAACTTTTGCCCACAAAGCATGGAGTGAGGCTCTGGGTGGTATCGGATTTCCCCTTCTCTCAGATATGAATCTTGAGGTGTCAAAACAGTATGGGATGGCACTTGAAGAGGTCGGTATTACGACCCGCGGCGTTTTGATTGTTGATGAAAGTGGTAAAGTCGCATTCAAACACGTGGAAAATGCACCCCCAGACAATACGTTGAGTGCTGAACAAGTCCTTGGCGAACTTGATAAAATATAACAAGGATTCTCACACTGATGTTGCGAAGGCGGGTAATTAAATTGCTCGCCTTCGTTTTAGAGATTCTTCTACCGAACCTACAAGTAGTTTATATAGAAATGTGAAAAAATATAGCAGAAAAACCGAAAACTAAATAGCCCTGGTAAATTGTATCTTATTCTTGACAACTATATAGAGATATGGTATAATTGTTTAAGGGCGCGGGTGTAGCTCAGCGGTAGAGCGTCAGCTTCCCAAGCTGAGGGTCGCGGGTTCAATTCCCGTCACCCGCTTAAATACTAACAGAATAACGAGGAAATCATGGCGCAAAACAAATTGACCAAAGAAGAAATCAAAGAAGATAAATTTATTAATTTTGTCCTGCAATGTTATACGTTCTTGAAGGATAATGTAAGAACCATCAGTATTGCGTTAGCAGTTGTAATTGTCGGCGTGGTAGCGTATATAGTATATACGCATAATCAGGAAACAAAAGATGCAGAAGCTGCTGCCAGTTTAACTGACGCAGTAGAAGTCTATAAAGAAGCGGAATCGAACTTTTTAGATATATCGTCACCAAGTGAAACTGAAGAAGACACTGAGGATGAAACGAGCACAAAAAAAGCCACTTTTCAAGATGCTGAAGAAAAATTTAAGTTAATTTTTGAGAAGTATCAGAATACTGCCTTAGCAGATAAGGCACGATATGATTACGCTAAAACGCTCTATTATCAAGCAAAGTATCCTGAAGCGCGAGCACAATTTGAACAGGTCATTAAAACACATAAACCTGAAAATCAGATTTACGCGCTGTATGCCCAGAAGGCGGTAGGCAACTGTTATGAACAGGAAGGCGACTACAAAAATGCAATTTCAGCCTACGACGCACGTGCATTTCCATCTACACCTCAGCTCGCCCCAGAGATCCGACAGTTTGTGATTGCCAACGCCAAGTTCAATCAAGCACTTTGTCATGAAAAATTGAATGCAACAGAAGATGCCAAAGCATCATATAAGGAAATCATAGACGAATTTCGAAGGACGCTTGAAATCGGAATTCAGCAGAAAAGTGATGAACTGATTAAAGAGGCAAAAGAGATTCTCACAGTTATTACCGAACAAGTGGATACCACTAAAGCGAGTCAATTGGAATCGGAAGAACTTTACTTTGAAGCGTTTGTTGCATATACAGATGCGATTCGTACGTATAAGGTAAAAAAGGATACCGGAGGCGGGTTGTTAACGGACGTGCGCAAACGTATCCGTAATTTTGAAGATATGGCAACGACAGTCATTGGCGAAATAAAAGGTGCCCGAAACTACGAAAAATCTGGAAGGCAAAGTTCGGCACTGTCAAGTTATAACCAAGTGGTAGATTTTGATAAGTTGGGATTAAGTGATGACCTCTATAAACGTGCACTTCTCAACTATGATCGCCTCACAATTGCCGGGAGTGAGATGTCAAATGAAGAATGATAATAGTTTAGTTCATTTTCATGCAGCGAAGATCCTAAAGCAACTACTTTTTGGACTCATGTTAGTTTTTCTCTGTTTGCCTTTGACTGTTGAAGCTGAACTCACAGGTCGGATCGCTTATGCTGTCTCAGGATTCAATGAAAAACTCGGCAGATTAGATTTTAATCTCCACATAACCACCTTCGTTGGAGACGAAGATTTTAAGACACTCCCTTTGAATCAAACTGGTATGTATGCAGCATGGGGACCAAAAGATGACTTACTCTTCTTTGTCCAGCGTGTAGGCACTGAATCCCACATCTTTTCTATTGATGTTAATAAGCCGAAGCAAAAGACGCAGCTTACGCAAATTGGCGGGACCTACCGCTTCCTTGCTGTTTCACCAAATGGGCGGAAACTTGCTTTTAACGGCTATACAACCGATCAGCAACAACAAGAAAACCAAATTTGGGTAATGGATCTTAATACAGGTGAAATGGAAGTTGTTACTTCTATACCACATTTCGGGAGAACCTTCTTTTTTTACGGAATGTCTTGGGGACCTGCAAGTGATAAACTTGTGTTTTCGCTCGAAAGGTCGGGCGGTTTAGAACAACTCTACCTCTTAAATATTGAAACGAAAGAAATAGAAGTCTTAACTGAATTTAATATAGATTACTATCCTGTGTGGGCACCTGACGGGGAGAGGATTTTGTTCCGCAGGTGGAATAGAGAATTTGACACATTACATACGATTAATGTTGAAACAAGAGCAATAACACCACTGTTTGACGTAGATAAGAATACCAGCATGTGGACAGACTGGTCATTTGATTCGCAATCAATTATCTACTCCCGGTGGGGTGTATTCTATGTCCATGATCTCAACACTAAAAAAACGAGGTCTTTGTTTGAAGTGGATGGAGGCATCTTTTCAATTTCTTGGTGGAAGATAGGCACGCTTCCTGTCGAACCTAAACAGAAATTGGCAACAACTTGGGGGGACGTCAAACGCAATTTGAGATAACATTTATTTAGTTCTGCTTCTGTACTACTGCTTTTTTATCACTCTTCCCGTCAAGACCCCATGCTTTAGCTTGCGGGATGTAGACGGGCAAAGGGGTTGTGTCAAAAAAAGATTTGACAATTGCGAAAAAATGTAGTATAATATTACTAACACTTTGGACACCGCTCTTACCCTGCACGCTTGTGCAGGAGGTGTCCTCCACTGTAAGAGGTGGTCAAAAAGTGCTAAGTGTCAATACCACTCTAAAAGTATTTGGGCAGTTTCCGCGTCCGTTTCGGAGCAGAAGTGAAACACTGCACGTTGTATTGCTGCCCACTTTTGAACTTTTCTATCCTTTTGGATAGAGGCAGGCGGGGATAGCCAAGATTTTGCCTTGATATGCCCGAAGCGATTTTTTTCACGCGACGGGGAATCGCCTGCTGGTGGAGACAACGTAAGACGGTTGACCTTCGGGAAAACCGCTATTGTCTACGAAGCCGAAGCCCCATGCTTTAGCTTGTGGGTGCTATCACTACCCCTCTATTCTGAATCTGTCTCATTTATCTCTCTTCTGTCAAGACCCCATGCTTTAGTTTGCGGGATGTAGACGGGCGTTGCGTTTGAAAGTCAAAATAGATTTGACATTCACATTGAAATGTTGTCCAATATTAGTATCAAGTTGGCAGACATGTTTAGCGTTACCACACAGCTTGGTAGCGTGTCTGCCTACCCACTAAACAGGGGTTAAAGCCTTGATATTTGTATACCATGAAAACCTATAAATACCCGCTTGGGAAACAATCTAACACAATACGCATTGGCAACCTGCTTGACGATATGTGGCAAGTTCACGCGTATTTTCACAAGTGGCAACATCAGCGGTATAAGGATGGTTTACCGTATGCGAACTATAACGCGATGTCTGCCCACTTAACGGTGTTGAAACAGACGACGCATCCGCATTGGAAAGCATTGCCGTCTCAAGCGATCCAATGTGAGTTGAAACGCATTGATGCTGCTTACCAGCGATTTTTCAATAAACTCGGTGGCAGACCACATATCAAACCGCGTCATAAATTCAAATCTATTACTTTCCCTGGGCAATCGGGTTGGCAGATAAAAGAGGATCGTATTACCCTCACATTCCGCAAATGGGATAAGGATAAGGGTAAGTGGCGATTTGATAAAGTGCCATATACGTTTCACAAACACCGTGAGTGGCATGGGACAATCAGTCACATTACAATCAAGCGTGATAATTGCGGTGTCTATTGGCTTTGCATCACAACGGACTTCACAGATACCGAACCTTTGCCGACAACAGGTCAGAGCGTTGGGGCAGACTTTGGTATGAAAGACGCTTACTTGACACTTAGCACGGGTGAGAAAATCCAACACCCACAACCTTTGAAGCAATCTTTGACCAAACTTCGATCTCTCAACAAAACACTTAGTTGTAAACAAAAAGGTTCTAACGGCTGGTGGCGTGCTGTTAGACAGATCGCACGACTTTACCGTAAAGTTACCAATCAACGCAAAGATTTTCATTGGAAACTTGCGACCTATCTTTGTGAAAAGTTTGAGACGATTGCTAGTGAAACCCTGAACATTGACGCTATGAAACGCCTTTGGGGACGCAAAGTCTCTGACCTTGCCTTCTACCAGTTTGTTCAGATAGTGGAATATAAGTGTAGTAAACATAAGCGTCATTTCAAACAAGTCGGACAATGGACGGCTACAACCAAACCTTGTAGCGATTGTGGGTATCATAACGAAAACCTAACATTGAACGACAGGCAGTGGACATGCCCCGAATGTGGTTCGCACCACGACAGAGACATAAACGCTGCAATAAATATTTTGCGGGCAGGGATAGCCGTTACCTAACGATATACCTACAGATTCTGTAGGGAAACGCCCGCTGGTGGAGCGATAATAAGACGGTAAGCTCTATGAGTAAACCGCAATCGCTATGAAACCGAAGCCCCATGCTTTAACTTGTGGGTGCTATCACTACTATAGTTTGGACAGTTTTATCCTGTCAGGACTTCCGATCAGGAGTTAAATATGGTTTGTCCACACTCTTGCATCTCTGAATTCTGTTGGAAATCACTGTCCTTTAGCCATTATTTTTGAAATAATCGTCCAAATATGTCCATCTGCTCATTTTCATGTAGAGTCTTCAACTATTTTTAGATTTTTCTTTGAGTTTTGTCTTGTATCGTAACTCGTAGAAAAACATTGTTGTTGGAAACATCGTTGCAAATAAGCGGTCATCAACCCGCGTGTGAGATATTTGGCTTTATACCAATGCCTATTTAGGGCAAGCAGCACGTCTTCTAAGTCAAGAGGCACATCGTCTATATTCGTTTCTGATGCTGTGTTGGTCGTTGTCTTTGTGAAAATGAGTTGTGTGAGAGTTGCTGCGACAAAACTGAGTTGAGCAAACCGGTTCAAACTCTTGCGTTTTCGGAGTTGATAGGTATCAAAACCGAAGTTCTGTTTGACATCTCGGAATGCGGTTTCAATCTGCCACCGATTTCTATAGTGTTGGATCAACTCGGCTACCGGACGTTCTAAGTCGGAGGTGAATAAACAAAAATAGCGATAGGGTTTAGACTTCTTTGGGCGTGTGCGTATCACAACGAGCCGCACATCCACCGGACACATTTTTGTCCGCACGATTTTGTCTGCGACAGAAAGGGTCTTGTTTTTCACGATGATATCTCTATACTGCAGATAGGGTAGATGCACACGACCGCCATAACGTTTCGGTCTACCTTGTCCCTGTTGCTTGGGTGGCTTGGGTATATAAAAGAACACAGCATTTGACTTTGTGCGACAGAGTAAGTGGTGTCCTTGTGAAAGGATTTGTGTAAACACCTTGCGTCTATTAAAGCCTCTGTCAAATACGATCAGACCCGCAGGCATCTGAGCACAGATACGCTTGAGCACCGCAAGACTGCTATCCCGTTTTTTGCCCGGACACATCACCCGAGCCGCTAACGGAAACAGACGCACCCCTTGTGGTGTTTCACAGAGCCAACCGATAGCACCGAACTCGTGCCCGTGATGGAACTTGGATTGGTTCTTGTTGCGTTTGTTATACCGCGTGTTTCTGAAGAAATGCGTGCCATATTGCTGAAGTCCATCATTCGTAGAATGGGTTTCATCATAGACATAGACACCTTTATTGAAAACAGATTGAACTTGTTGTGTCAATACTGATGTGACTTTATCAACACTCCATACGCTACGAGAGAGAAACTTCGGTAGAGGCCAATAGGTTGTTGATTGTTCTGTTGATAGATATATCTGTGTCATGGTGCCACGATGCGGGGTATTTATCAAACCCAAGACAAAAGTGCGAAAATGGTCGAAGTTTTTATACTTGAAGTGGTCTTGATATTCTGATAACATAGAATATAAGCGGAGAAGAGGGTCCATTTTAATTATCCTTTTAGAAAAATATATATTGAAAGGATACCCTCTTTTCTGCTTTTTGTCTCTAAAAAACTTAAAATTGTCCAAAACTTAAAATTGTCCAAACTATAGTATCACTAGAGAGAATCTCTGTATATCGTAGCGAGCAGTTTGTATGCCTCGCAGCTTTTCCTGTATGCGATATTGGTAGATTAAGACTTGTTAAATTATAACAAAACGAAGGTTAAACCGATGCTGCCTTGCGTAGAAAAAGTCTTAGAATATGATAAACTCAAAATACTTTTAAAAAGGTATACCGCCTCTGAGTTGGGAAATGCGCTAGTAGACACGCTCGCGCCCTCCGATACGCTTGACACGGTTCGCCATCTCTTGAAGTTATGCTCCGAAGCGAAAACATTCCATCAACGTTGCGGAGGGATACCGTTAGATGGACTGACAGATATTAGTAATATACTTCGGCATGCCTCTAAAACAGGGGCTATTTTAGAACCTGAAGATCTCCTAAATGTGGCGAAAGTTGCCAAACTCCCCTCCACCATCAAAAAGAAATTTAAAAGTCAGAAAACGGATACGTTTCCGCGATTATCGTACATTATAGATTCCCTACCCGTTTTTGACGAACTCAATGATTCTATCTCCTACTGTATCAGTTCTGAAGGTGTTATCCTTGACCGCGCAAGTCCAGAATTGCGTTCGGCTCGACGTTCACTACTTAAAATCCGTAATAATATTCATGAGAAATTAGAAGCAATACTTCGCTCTCCCGACCATCAAAAATCTATCCAAGAATCAGTTATTACCTCTCGAAACAACCGCTACGTCATACCAATCAAACAAGACGCAAAAGCATTTTTCAGTGGTGTGGTTCAAGGGCAATCTACCAGCGGTGCCACCTATTTTATTGAACCGTTAGCAGTCGTTGAAATGAACAACGCGCTTCATGCTGCTGCTGAAGCAGAACAAAGTGAAATTCGTAAGATACTCTTGGATTTGACAGACCAACTACGTGAACGGTTTACCGATCTTGAACTTACCCTTGATCTTCTTGCGGAACTTGACTTTTTAAATGCAAAAGCGCGACTCAGCCTTGACCTGAATGCTGTTGAACCAAAATTGAATACAGATGGTGTTGTCAATCTTGTTGATGCACGGCATCCTTTGCTTGAATTCCATACGCGCGCGAATAGACAATCCAAAAACAGTGACACCGCAATGGTTGATAAGGCAGCACATCCTACGAAAGTAATACCTACCGACGTTCACATCGGTGAGCATTTCAAAACACTTGTCATCACAGGACCAAATACTGGCGGTAAAACCGTTGTCCTTAAAACAGTCGGTTTGTTGTGCATGATGGCACAATCAGGTTTACACATCCCAGCCGCTGCCGGCAGCCAACTCTCCATTTTCAACCAGATTTTTGCCGATATTGGTGATGACCAAGGAATTGAACAAAGTCTCAGCACTTTTTCCTCACATATTACAAAAATTGCTGAAATGTTGAAGGCAATAGATAATTCCGAATCAGCACACGCGTTAGTCCTATTGGACGAAATCGGTGCAGGGACTGACCCCACTGAAGGCACAGCTCTCGGTATTGCAATCTTGACATGGTTAAGCGAGCGAGAAGTCAGAACGATCGTTACAACCCACTACGGTGCGCTTAAGGTATACACCCATACACAAGATAATATGGAAAACGCATCAATGGAATTTGATTGGGGAACTCTACGCCCAACATACCGATTGAAAATAGGCGTGCCTGGGAGTAGTAATGCTATAAAAATCGCCGAACAATTGGGACTTCCACAACGTATACTCAGTGACGCAGAATCTCACATAGGCAACAATAATATCGCTGTAGAAAACCTACTCATGCAATTACAGCAAACGCAACAAGAATTGGATAAAGAACGTGAAACACTCCATGAGAAGATCCACCTCACCGAAATAGAATATCAAAAATATAAGGAACTTATTGAAACTCTCAAAACAGATGAAAAAGCACTCCGACAAAATGCAGAAAAAGAGGCATTTGAAATCGTTTCCAAAGCGCGCCGAACGGTAGACAACGTAGTTGCTGATATACGCCGAGACCAAGCTACTAAAGCCAGTATCCAAGAAGCATTCTCAAAAATCGAAACCACCAAAAAACAACTCCAACCCGACCCACCCAAAAAACAAAAGAAAAAACTCAAAGTTAACGTTGGTGACAAAGTTCGAATCAAACAACTCAGTCGATTCGGGGAGGTCACCGCTATTGTCAAACAAGGGAGCACACCGTTGCAGATCCGAATTGGCAACATGCAGATGCAGTTGTCATACAACGATATTGATTCTGTTGTGCCAAAAATTGAGTCAGACAAACTCTCGACGTCTGTCCTTGATATTCAATATAACAAAGCGAATACGGTTAAAGATGAAATCTCTATTCACGGAATGTTTGTCAGAGAGGGTTTAGACATCATCGATAAATATTTGGATGATGCCTGTCTTGCAGGATTATTAACCGTGAGGATTCTTCACGGAAAAGGAACTGGTGTGCTACGTAGCGCGGTTCACGAGGTATTAAATGCGAACCCGCACGTCTCGAAATATCAATACGCACCGTACAATGAAGGTGGGGAAGGTGTGACTGTCGTAAAATTCAAGGACTGACCGCTCCCCGCCCTGAAGGGCGCGGGTTCTTTTGAAGGAACCCCCGCACGGGTTTCTCAAGGTTTACCGCTACTTGCTATCAAGTCCAGCAGGTATGGGGCCATCTTGCATCTCCTTTTAGGAGGCTTCCCGACTCAAGTTCGGGCAACACGTGGACAAACACGCGGAGCGGGCCATCTGGCTCACTACGGAAACACCTTAAACCTTATCAGGTGCGACCGATACTTTGACCGCTAAGTGCGGTTTCAAAACTAACGTTATTAGGAGAGTATCCTATCTTTCAAGGTTTTGGCTCCGTTGAAACGTCTTTTTTCTGTAGTGGCTGCGTTTTCTACATCTACGCTGCTCTTTACAAAAGAGTGGTTAGGATCAATGGCAAGGTTGCCAAAGTTGTAAATCCTAACCCGTAGATGATAGAATTATATCACATTTTTTGGCGAAAGTCAAGTTTTTTTCAACAATGGAGGTCTTGGTTTCCGCTACTACATCTCCGCCTTAAAAGGCGAGGTTTTGTAGCGGAAGATTGATAACGGATTACTTGAAGTGTAATCATAGTCTTAGACGTTAATAATTGTATCTACTACGCACAGTTCACATGTTGATTTGGAGGTCATCTCATGGCAACGAAAAACTATATTCCGCCAGAAACTATTGAGGAAATTCGGAGTCGGAACGATATAGTTGAGGTCATATCTGAATGCGGTGTCCTCCTTAAACAAGTTGGACTAAACCATAAAGGACTGTGTCCGTTTCATCAAGAAAAGACCCCCTCTTTTACGGTGTCGTCAGAAAAACAGATATTCAACTGTTTTGGATGTCAAACAGGTGGTAATGTTATCCATTTCCTGCAAAAACATGAGGGAAAAACCTTCATAGAAGCTATCGAATGGCTGGCAGACCGCGCAAGTATCCCGTTGCCGACAAGAGATGCGAAGTTTAGTGCACGTCAAAAACTGGTCAATGACTTAGCTGAACTTAACAGGTTTGCGGTGAAATACTACCACGAGCTGCTTCGCACCGGACAGCATAGCCAGCAAGCACGTGAATATCTCAAAAACCGCAGCCTACTAACACAAACTATACACCAGTTCCAACTCGGTTACGCGAAACCTCAACGGCGGGATTTGTTTAAGGCAGCAACACATCAAGGTTGGACAGTTCAGCAGTTGGTTGACGTGGGTTTGATTAAGAATGAAGAACAGGGTCCGCAGGACCGATTTTGGAATCGAATCCTATTCCCGATATATAATGAGCGCGGTGTCCCTGTCGGTTTTGGAGGACGCGCGATATCTGATGGACATCAGCCCAAGTATCTGAATTCCCCTGGAACCGCACTGTATAATAAGAGCAAAATTCTTTTCAACCTTGACAAAGCAAAGCAATCTATTTCCAAAAAACAATCTGTACTGCTCGTAGAAGGTTATATGGATGCCTTGATGCTTTATCAACACGGGATTGAAAACGTAATCGCCTCATCCGGGACATCTCTAAGCGAAGATCATGCAGCACTGCTGAAGAAATATACGCCTGAAGTTGTGATCGTTTTTGATGGAGACATCTCTGGACTACAAGCTGCACAACGAGGATTGCATAGACTCATTGGGGTAGGACTCCGTGTCCGAATTGCTTTAGTGCCAGAAGGTGATGATCCGGATTCTTTCGTTAGAGAACATGGGGCTGATGCATTCAGCGAACTCATCGGCAAGGCAATAAATCTAATTGAATTTCAGATTCAATCCGCAATTCAAACAAACAACATTCGGCAACCTGATGTCAAGGCTCAAGTCATCAGGGATATTGGCGAGATACTTGTGAATATCCAAAACCGAGTTGAACGCGCTGAATATGTAAAATACACGGTCAAGGAACTTGGTGTGGACGAAGAATTACTTTGGAGAGAATTGCGCGATTTGGGATTGAAAGAGACACCGATGCGTAATCAAGTTTCAAGGCGAGAATCATCAACAAAAAAGTTGTCACCACGTGAACAAATTGAATTAAAACTTGTCCAAACTTTAATCCAATTCCCCGAACATATTTCCGCTATTGAAACGAAATTCGACTGTGGCGATATTACACATCCTCACTATTCCAAAGTTGCCAAGTTGCTTTGGGATGCTTATGAAACCGAAGAAACTATTGATATTCAACATATCCTCAATACTTGCCAGGACGAAAACCTAAAAAGTATAATTTCCAACGCACTTATCAGTAAAAAAAATATACCGAACCCTGGTGTGAGAATAGAAGGATGTCTCAGGAGACTGAAAAGTTATATAGTCCAGGACATTGAACAACGTTTCAGGTCAAATGCCCTTGCTGAAGGGGACGATGATCTTGAAATGCTTAAGGAACTCGTAGAACTTTCAAATCAAAGACGCACCTATACACAAAAAAAGCATATTGAGTAGACACAAAAATCACAACAACCCGACGAAGCAGCGGATACTTCCGATAGTGCTAACTACATCAAAAAGGAGAGTTAACTTGTGGAATTAGGAAATACACACCCATTTGATATTAATGAAGTTGATAACACGGATCAGGTCGAATTTGATGAGTTTATTGATTTCTCCCCAGGGGAAGTCAGTGAACGTGAGGATCTGATAAAAGTCTATCTGCGAGACATTGGGAAAATTCCGTTGCTTGATAAAAGTGAGGAAATTGAATTATCTAAACGTATAGAGACAGGATTGCGTCAAGCTCAGGAAGCTACTTTTGCCACACGCTTAGCTGTTGCAGAAGTGCGAAAACTTTTTTACAAAATCATTATCACTAAGAAACGCGCATCTGATATTATTAATATGGTGGTTTCGAGCAATTCAACCCGCGATAGAGAACGTAAACTTCATGAAAAAGTAGAAAAGGCTATGCGGGTCATTGAAACATTAGAATTGGAATATCTTACGACTGCAAAAGAATCTGTAAACAACGGTTCATGCATAGAACTCAAAACAGTCGGAAGCCATCCGAATTTTGTCAAACTCATGGGACAACTGAAAATTGACCGTGAGGAGATTATCAAAATCTCAGGACAGGTTAAGGATGTAGAACGTGAAATTAGTCTGCGAGAACAAGAAATCTCACGTTTCCAAAGGTTACATAGGATTCCCGCTAAATGGTTCAACGGAAAACTCAATCCCAAAACACATAAATTTAAAACTATCGCTGCTAAAGAAGCATATATCACTATCGTCCGCTATCAACGCGAAATTAAGCAATATCTCAATGTTATCGGCATCTCCCGAGACACACTCCAAGCGGTTACCAAGCGGATTTGTATCAGTGAAGATAATGCCGAAGATGCCAAGATGGCAATTGTTGAGGCAAACCTACGGTTAGTCGTTAGCATCGCTAAGAAGTATCGACACCAAGCCCCCGGAATGGAATTCCTTGATCTAATTCAGGAAGGCAATATAGGGTTAATGCGCGCTGTTGACAAGTTTGATTATCAGCGGGGTTATAAGTTTAGCACTTATGCCACTTGGTGGATACGACAAAGTATCACGCGTGCCATTGCAGACCAAGGACGCACCATCCGTATTCCTGTTCATATGCATGAGAGAATAAATAAACTGAGGCGAACGGAACGATCACTACTCCAAGAATTGGGACGGAGACCATCACCGGAAGAGATCGCTGTAGACATGGAGATTCCAGCAGAAAAGGTCAGAGAGGTTTTGAGGATTGTCCCAGAAACGGTATCATTAGAAACACCAATCGGGGATGACGATGATGACAGTCAGTTGGGGGACTTTATTGAAGATATATCCGTCCTATCACCTGCCACAGAAGCTGAGCTTAGCATTCTCAAAGAACGTATCCAAGAAGCACTTGCCGATCTGTCTGAACGGGAACGTGAAGTGATTGTCCTTAGATTCGGTATTGAAGACGATTTGGTAAACCCATTATTGTCTGAAACAACTCGTAATAAGATCACTGCGTTGTGCATTACAACCGGTTATCCAAAAACGCTTGAAGAGGTAGGCGTCGTCTTTGATGTCACTCGTGAACGTATTCGTCAGATTGAGGCGAAAGCCCTCCGTAAACTCCGCCATCCAATTCGGAGCCATCGCCTACGTGGTTTCGTAGAATAATACCCAATTAACTTGATTTGCCCTATTTTCCGGACGGTAGGTGCGGTTTTGCGGTGTACTCACCCAAATGCGATCTGCATTCCTAACCGCACAGATAGATTGGAATCCCGTTAATTGGGTATTAGACCATTTCTGAATGATGGCATCACATTAGAAAAAACGCGTTTAATCGCAATTCATTGCGCCTCTTCCACGCTTACCTCAATGTGAATCCCAAAATCTTATAATGATGTTTTATTTTTCTGAATAATCGTCTATCATTAGCAAAAAATGCGTTTGTAGTCGCGCAATTCATTGCGCCTCTTCCACGCTTACCCCGATTTGTAGCGCGAGGTCCCCGTGCCTCGCAATGCTAACCGCTACGTAGAAAACTTCTAATCACATTAATTGGGTATAAAACCTAATCTACACTACAGTTTGAAAAAATTGTCCAAACTTTAGTAGTATTAGAACACTCAAAATTCAAGCACCTCATCAATCTCCCCCATAACCCGTAACGTCTCCGCAACAGCAACCAAAATAGAACGATACTGGCGCACCTCCGCATGACTCAACCTTTTTTCCTTCCTATCCTTCAACCACTTCTCACACACCTGATACGCGCCGATCTCATACTTCCACACCGCCACAGGCACATCCGTGAAATACTCTGTGGCGTTAATCCAAACATTTCCATCTTCATAACGAACTTTAGAGACAACGCCGTCACCTTTTCCTTCAAACCGATGGCGACGCGGAATCTGCACATCCTTTAACAGATGCCAACTAATCAGACTCTGCCCCAACGTTGCGAGTTTGCGGAATTGGTCAATATCCTGTGGTAAAGGGATACGCGGAAAATCGTATTTCAGGAATTCATAATAACGTTCACGGTAGGTCGGACTATGCAGCACAGCATAGATATAGCCGAGAATCTCTTCTGGTGCAATACCATCGGGCAGTTTTAACGGTGCAGTCTGCGGCAATTCCAACGACTCCGAGAGCGCGGTGAGAAAAGCAGGTTTGAAATTCAGTTCACGTTCTGTCGAACCTAATAACCCCTCTGAATCTGGGTATAGATAGAGTGGGAAGACCTGGGTGGGACCATCTTTAAGTGATAGACAATTGCCATCAACAATATTATATCCAATAAATGCGTGCTGCCAAGTATTAGCACTCCTGAGGCGGCGATGTGTGCATAGAGCAAGATTATCATGTAATAGATGGGGCATATTAGTTGGACGTGGCATACAATGAAATCCGCGCGATTGTCCAGTATAGTAAGTCCAACGTGTATCAAACGGACGGTAATGGATAGGTGCTATATGTTGGTCTGCATCGGGATGGTTACGGAGATCTGACTGTGCCAGATGAACCTGCCAGTCTCTACTATCTCTCCCTAAGTTATACCGTTCCCGCGCTTCTTCTATAGGAAGTGAGACAAAATCGGATACCGTTTCGCGCACTTCATCAGCAGTCCAATGTATTGTTAATCCATCTCGGGCGGTAATGATTCCGATTGAACTACCTATGAAAATATCATTAACCTTCCATCCATTTTCGAATTCGGTTCTATATTCTACTGATTGTGGAACAAAAAGATAAAGAGGTGATGTTGGTTGTAAGTCAGACCACTCTGTGGATTCTACTCCGGTTTCTGAAAGTATTTTATATTTTTCATCTCTCCTACCCCAAATATCAGCATAATGGACCTTTGCAGTTTCTGGATTGTCTTGTTCTTTTACACACAATAGGATGCACACGCCTTGTATTATGTCAAAAACGTTTTCATCTTTCTCACCATCTGGCACTTTTTCCTGTATTCTGGTGCTACCGTGTAAATTGAGAATGTAAATGGTGTTGAAACTCTCTAACAAACTTTTCCGCATACCTCGAAAGGTAGGTCCGTTTATAAAACTAAAGTTAACAATATAACCGGTAATCCCTTCACCGTTTTTGTCAATTCGCCACTGTGCCCATCGGATAAACTTCACATAGTCATCCTGAAGTGCTTTTGAGGTTGCTTCATCAAGTGGTTCTCCATCTACCTGTTTATAGTCCTCAATGAGTTCGCCAATAAAAGTTAAATTTCTGCCCACACGGCTTGGATTAACAGAATGCCGCTTATAAGGTGGATTGCCGAGAATAACGAGGATAGGTTCGTCCCGTTTCACAGAGAGTGCTGCGTTCGCTTCATCTGAGATGAACGCTGCAAACGGAATTGATTCCACAACTTCTGCTGGTTGTTCCAAAGTATTGGTAAGATAGATTCGGAGACGTTCATCGGCGTGCCACCCTTGCGCTTGTAAAAATAGACTCAACTTTAGATGTGCAATCGTATACGGCGCGACAAGCAGTTCAAACCCAAAAATCCGTTTAACCAACTGATCGTTGACATACTGATTCCAATCACCTGTGCCGTAATTGGCTGTCACGAATTCACGGATGTGGTCAAGCACAGACAAAAGGAATCCGCCCGTGCCAGTAGCAGGATCAAGGATTAGGGTGTCGTCATCGGCAAGTCCATCGGGTCTGTTGAGTTCTGTTTTCAGCAGGGAATCCACAGAACGAACAATGTAGGAGATAACCTCTGGTGGTGTGTAGTAGACACCGCGGTCAACGCGTCGCTGCGGATCGTATTCGGCGAGAAAAGTCTCGTAAAAGTGGATAACTGGATCTTCCAGGTGATTTCTGGGGGCAAACGCTGTGCGGAGCATCTCTGTAGAAACGTTTCGGAGAAGTGTTACGATATTGTCCAGAATATAGGTTACGTTTTTCTCCAGTGTCGGAGAGTCAACGTGATGGAAAAGTCGTCTCAGGAACGGGTTTGATCGCGGCAATGATCTTGCAGCGGTGGCTGGTGAAAAATTAGTTGCATTCGGTAGTGTGCAACGTGCGGCGAACAACCCGTAAGAAAGGGTTTGTGCGTACATATCCGCAAAATCGCCACGGGTTAGCGTAAGGAGAATTGTTTCCCTAAATGCCGTATACATTTCGTAGGTTTCGCTGTTTTCATCGGTGAGTGTCGTTGCGATCTGTGTTTGTAGTTCACGTGTCCGTCTTGCCAGGTATCTTGCAAGTGCTTCTGGAGAGGCAATTTGGACATGTCCAGCGTTTAGAAACAGTTCTAATAGTGTTTCTAAATTATCAGTTTCGTCCTGAATTCGTGCGGTTGCCCGCAGCTGTCCATCCCACCACAACTCAAAATCAACGAAATTGGTAAGAATAAAGTTATCAAGGTTTTCCTTAAAACGTTCATTCTGTTCTCTGGCATGTCCTGTGAGTCTGTCAAGGTCTCTACCGTATGCCTCTGCCTCAATATAGCCGATGGGTAGCAATCCATCTTTAGCAATGATATCGGGTCGTCCGATCTGGTCAATTTCTCTTGGCTCATGCATAAATGTTGTGTTGGGTCTGTCAAAACATTCTGCGTCTGCGGTAACATCTTCCAAGAATGCTTGGAGATGCGGGTGCAAAGAGAGTTCAGGGGTTGCATCAGGGTTGGATCGTGTTTGGTTTATCTGCTGTAGATAGCGGTCACAGTGCGTTTGGAAACTCATATTTCTATTATATATACTTTGAATCTTAAGCGCAAGATTTCTTTTTGAGACTTAATCAAACGCAAACTGCGTCCGAAATTCCCCTAAAACAACAATCCCACCACCATAAAACAGCACTGCCAACGGAATCAGAATCCAAATAGACAGAATCCCCTTCAACAACACCAAACCTATCCCCATCACAGCAGAAAGAAGAACGGCTTTAAAGATAAAACTTGTTTCAGTGAGTTTAGCAATCCGTTTTGAAATATAACCGAACCCAATGATGAGCAGGAATGCCTCACTTATAACCATCGCAACCGCTGCCCCTACGTGACTGAAACGCGGTATCAAAATCAGATTCAAACCGATATTCAGAAGTGCGGTTGTCCCCATAAGAACAGAAAACGCGCGACGTTTATCCGCAGCACGGAGTACCGCCAAGATAACGGTTGTCAAGAAAATCATACCGCCCGATGCACTTAGCCATCGTAGTGCTATTGCGATCTTCGCCACGGTATCCGTTGTATAGGTAGAGAACAGCACACGGGCAATTTCGTTGGATAGTACTGCAAGTCCGACTGCTAATGGCACTGCACATATCACCATCCACCGCACACCGAATGTGTATACGTCAGGCAATCTATCCCGATCCTTTTCATACGCACGAGATAGCACTGGGAACATCGCACCCATCATAAATGCACCCGGTAGCGTCGTGAAGGCATTGACAATCGTATATGCCAGACCGTACCACGTGTTGGCATCTACACCATACGGACTCAGTTTTGACAACATAATCGCATCAACCCGAAAATAGAGCAGATGGAACAGATTACCAACAGCGAACGGAAGTGCCTGTTGCATCAACATCACGACAATCCTACGACTCGGTTCAAAGCGGAGCGACGTGAAGCGATATCGGGTGAATCCGACACTCAAAATCAGGTTCACAACACTCGCTATTAGCATCACCTGACACACGTTCACAATTTCATATCCGAGCAGAATTGCACTGCCGCCGACGAGAAAAAACGTTCCGCGTTCAGCAAGCACCGTCAACGCTTCATATTTCATCTCCTCATGCGCACGGAAAACGCATCTATAGAGTTGTGCGATAGAATTGACGATCTCCGCTAACCCAAGATAGACTATCATTGCCACGATAATTGAGGCGTATCCGAGAAATACACCGCTTACAATCATGAGCGTGTATGCAACAACTGACAAGATGAGACGGACGAGAAGTGTATTACCGAGATAGTGGCGTGTTTGAGACAGATCCAGCGTCATCTCCCGAATTAATGGGTTATGTATACCGAGTTCCGTCACACTTGCGATGAGGCTTGTCAAGGCGATTGCAACAAAATAACCGCCTATTGCACTCTCCGTAAAAACACGAGGCATCAGCCAGAGCGTTATTACGAGTGAGCCAAGGCGGCCAATAAAGTGTGCGCCAAAAAGGGTGAACGTGTTTTTAAAAATACGGTTCATCTAATTCGTTAGCGTTGACTCCCGTATGTGGTTAATCAGGAGGGTATTCACTAAGGTCTCAATTGATATACCTTGCGCGTGTGCTTTTTGACTAAGTTCTTCAGCAACCTCTGGAAGAATTGCAACTCGGATCGCCCGCTTGTGTGGTGTCTCAAAGCGAAACCATTGTCCATCGTCTTCCATTAAATCAGCAGTATCTAAATTGTCCCAAAAATTAACTTCCGCTTCATAGGTAGAAAACTCTGGTACCTGTAGATCTTTCATTTTGGGTGTCTCCTAAAGTTTCGTTTTTCGCGGACAGTCATTTCGTGCGGTAATAGGTTTATATACAGTCCCTTGGATATGTTCCAAGACAACAAATAGGTATCGTCCATCTGCTGTCTGCCCGTAAACAAGATATCGATTGTGCCCTTGACAGCGGGCTAAATGAAGTGGATCTTCACAGACTTCCCATACTTCATAAGATTCTACGTTATGCCGCGCAATATGTTCAACGCGATAATCGTCCCACTCCAACCTACTGACATACATATACCACCTTGACTCCTTCCGAATCTTACTAAAAACTAACGTGAGTTTGATATATAGCAAATTCTAAACATAAATGGACATTTTCGTAGGGGTTAGGTAACCTAACCCCTACGGGCGAGAAGCCCTCGCCCCTACGAGAAGCCCGACATCTTGTTTTTATCAAACTCACGTTAAAAACTAAATGTTCCATTGTTAATACAACCCAATTCTAACATAGTTCGGCACTAAAGTCCAATAACTATCGCTATCGCCTTGCTTCAGACGATGCGCGCCGATCTTGGCAATAGTAGCACCGCGCGGAACATTGAAGATAGCATCTGCGAAATGCACCATCTCACCAAGTCGTTCGTGAACTGCATCCCCGTAGGTCGCAAGTCCGTCACCAACGAAAATAATAGTGCTATCTGATGAGATATGGCTATCAAGTTCGTCTAAAAACACATCAATCGGTAAGCAGAGATCATCAGTGAGACGTTGCCATTCTGCCCCGCCCTTGAAAACACCGCCATAGATTTCACGCCGCCGAGCATCAAGGATCGGACAGACAATCCCATCTGTCCATCGCAGATTATATGCAATTGCCTCTAAAGTCGAAACACCAACGATTGGCTTGTCAACCGCATAGCAGAGCGATTTCACTGTCGCAACGCCGATCCGTATACCGGTAAAGGATCCAGGTCCGATACCGACAGCACAACCGTCTAAATCATCTGGCGTAATGTCTTCCCATTTCAGAACGGTATCAATCGCGGGCATCAGTCTGGAGGAATGTGCCTGGACAATATTAAGGGTATGTTCAGCGACTATATTTTCGTCATCTATAAGGGCAACACTGCCGATAGGGGTTGAGGTATCAATACCTAAGATTTTCATCTTTTCTGCGGACCCGATATTTCTGCTTTAAATCCCTTCAATGAAAGAAAACGTGGCTTAATAGTAGCAGATAAAGTGATATTAAGTCGCTGATTCGCATCTTCAACATACGCTGCCTCTTTTTCACAGAGGAAAAAATATCTTTCATAAGTCAGGGCAACGTGTCCGACAGTCCCACTCCCGCCAAATGGGTCGAAAACGAGATCCTCTTTAAAAGAATAATACTGAACAACACGTGCAGCCAATTCAGGCGGAAAAACCGCCGGATGAACTTTATCTGTTGCTGGATTGATTTGCCAAACATTCGTTTTTTCATATTCACCTATAACTCTGCTTGCGGCAATTGTGTCGTCGTCATACTGTCGGATATTCCAATCAATCAATTTGTCTGTTTTCTTGCGATACACCATAACGCTTTCAGTGACAGAATTCGCCTTGTAACCAAGCGGCTTACGATGTTGGAAAAATCCTCCGTTTCGATTCTTCGCAGCGTAGTCAGGTTTCACCCACATAATGTCGTCAATAAACTCCCATCCGATTTCGGTGAGACGTGGGTGAATGTCGTAGGGGATTGCATACCGTTTGCTGGAATGTGCGCGACTAATGCGCGGTACGATAATAGGGGACGTGTTAAGGACAAAGAACCTCCCCTCTTTGGTAATACGATGTGTTTCCCTGAATACAGCAGTCAGAAAGTCAAGATATGCCTCGTAACTCGGGAAAATAGTATAATCGCGCGCATTGTAATACGGTGGGGACGTAAAAGTAAGGTGGATAGACTCGTCGGGAATAACTTTTAACACCTCCTGAACATCAGCACATACCATTACATTTTTAAGGGCATCTGGACTGACAGGATGGTTTAGCGTTTTGGAGGTGTCTGTTCGGTCATGACACTTCAGTTCTCTCGCTATATGCTCCCGAATCAACTCATTCGGATGTTCAGTAAGTGTGGATAACGCTGTCTTTACTTCAGGGTGTTCTTTGAAGTAAAGCAGCCCGCGAAGTGCTTGCAGTACAACTTTTGGATCAGGATCCGTGATAAACGATGTTAAATGAGGAATTGCTTTTTCGGTTTTGAGTCTGCCGATCGCTGATACGGCTTCACGACGAGCGAGTGTGTTTTTCTCAGCTTCAGCAAACGTGACGAGTCCCTTTAAAAAATGATCATCTTTTAACTTTCCAACATTTTTAACCGCGAGACATCGAATTTTCGGGTTATGGTGTTCCAATAAAGGCACAAACAACTGTCTGTCAAACCCCTCCGGTAGTTTGCCGAGGTTTTTGAGCGTAAAAAGCAGCTGCTGTTCCTCATTTTTCGGTGCAAGGGCTGCTCTGAAAAATGGAGATCCCCGCTTTAATTTTTCATGTTCTATGTCAGTTTTGGTTAACATCTTTCTTAGAACAGTGCTCCTTTCATAAGAATAGTGTTCTGTTCTTTTCATGAAAACCCCGGAAGGTTTTCATGAAATTTAAGCATTTAAATCGGTAATCCCGATTTTCCCAGGGACGGTTTCCTAACCAATGCAGAATACCACACGCGTATTCTGCCGAGCATCGTTAATACATTACCAAATTATTTTTTTTATTTTCATGAAAACCTTCTGAACATGTAACACAAAACGAATGCCCAAATGTCTATCTCGTCTTTAGTCTTGCCCAGGTAGTAGCAAGTTTACCACGCGCTTCCACTTCAAGTGTGTCTGGCAACAACTTTTTAAGCTCAGTTTGACTGAGGACAGCATCACTGAAATTCAAAGTAATGTTTACCTTAGTTTCGTTGTTTTTGAAAAAATAAAATTTATTTGCTTTTCAAGCGGATATGTGTTATTATTAAAAAGGTTAAATCATGTGGGGGATTAGCTCAGTTGGGAGAGCACTTGCATGGCATGCAAGGGGTCACCAGTTCAAGTCTGGTATCCTCCACCATTTTTATCGTGTTTTATTTTCTAGTGATCGTTCAGCAGGTGTTGAACCATCGCTATTTTTTTGTCCTACCGCTTTATCTTCTTTCGTCCTTGCAGTTCTACGTGGCAAACCGTTATCCAAAATACCCAAAACCGTCAGATGAAGTTGTGCCCGTGGCGATAACGTCTGTGTTAACGCCTTCTCTGCCTTATCAATCTGATCTTGCATCTCTTTCCGTTTCGTTCGAAATTTCTCCAATGTCTCTCGAATCTCATCATCACCAATAAGCGAATCCTTTACAAACCGATTTATAGTCTTCAAATCTTCGACTGCCTGTATATGTTTCTGACGTTTCAGCTTCCACATCACATTAATTTGGATCTTCTGTTCTGCTGTCACACCAAGATCAGCCAAAGTAAGGCTTTCCTTTACTGTGTCCTCACCTTTCTGTGCCCATGCAAAGACACAACAGAACACAACACATCCTAATATTTGCGCAGTCCGCTTTATCCACAATTTTCGCATAGTACCCTCCTCTTGTTAAAAGAATAGCATAACTTACGAAAAATATCCACTTTGTGTGGTAATGTTACTAACGAAAAAACTTGCATCTTTTCGCATTTGTGGTATAATCTAATTTAAAATGATAGATAATCCAGAATCAAAATGAAAGGAGATTGTTGCCATGCAAGCATTTGAGTATATCAATGCTCAAACAGTATCAGAAGTTGTTGCACTGCTTGATGAAAAAGGGGACCAAGCCCGAATTCTCGCGGGCGGAACTGACCTCATCGTTCAAGCAAGAGAGGGTAAACGTACTTTAGATTGGATGATAGACATCAAATCCATACCAGAAGTCAACATATTAGACTATGACTTGAAAAACGGGTTGACCCTTGGCGCAGCCGTTCCGTGTTATCAGATATATGCTGTTGATGCCATTTGCGATGCCTATCCCGGTTTAATAGACGCAACAAAAATCATCGGTGGCACCGCTATTCAAGGACGCGCTGGGGTAGGAGGCAACCTGTGTAATGCCTCACCCGCTGCAGATGGTATACCACCGCTGATTGTCCTAAACGCGACCTGTGTCATCGCTGGTCTAAAAGGTGAACGTGAAATCCCGGTTGAAGATTTTTGCACGGGTCCCGGACAGACTGCACTTGAAAAAGGTGAGATGCTTGTCTCTATAAAGATACCGGTACCGCAGAAAAATTCGAGCTCTTACTATCTTAGGTTTATCCCACGCAATGAAATGGACATAGCAGTCGTTGGGGTAGGTGCATCCGTAATATTAGATGATGCGAAACAACGCATAGTCTCTGCCAGAATCGCACTCGGTGCTGTTGCGCCAACACCTCTATTTGCTGAGGAAGCAAGTGCACTTCTCGCTGGGAAAGAAATCTCTGATGCTGTTATTGACGAAGCCGCACAAGCCGCACAAACTATCGCTCGTCCGATTAGCGATATGCGAGGCACCGCCGAACAGCGAACACACCTTGTTGGCGTACTGACGCGACGCGCGCTCAACGGTGCAATCCAAAGAGTCAAAGACGCAGCATAATTTTGACAATTGTTCTCACCACCGATATCTCATACGGATTGATTAACTTGTACTTATAAATATGAAAGGAAACCGATACTATGGCGAAAAAATCGCACGTTCAAACCACAATCAACGGTGAAGCGGTGGAATTTCTCTGCGAACCCAGACAAAGTCTACTGGAAGTCCTAAGAGATGAACTCCACCTAACAGGCGCAAAAGAGGGATGCAACAACGGGAATTGTGGCGCATGCAGTGTCATCCTTGATGGCAGACTCGTCAATTCATGCCTTGTCTTAGGCGTAGAGACCGATGGAAAATCTGTTGAAACCATTGAAGGTCTTGCCGATCCAGAAAAATTGCACCCGATCCAGGACGCGTTCCTTGAAAACGCCGCGCTTCAGTGTGGTATTTGCACCCCCGGCTTTATCATGAGTGCAAAAGCCCTACTTGATCAAAACCCAAACCCTACAGAACACGAAGTCCGATATTGGTTAGCAGGAAATTTGTGCCGCTGTACCGGCTACGATAAAATCGTTCGCGCTGTACTTGATGCAGCCGCAGCTACGTAAAAGGAGCATCTTCATGTCTGACTCTATGTCTAAAAAGAAAGAATATAAAGTTATCGGAACCCGCCCCATTCGGCATGATGGCGTTGACAAAGTCACCGGCAGGGCAATTTATGGGGCAGATTTTCAGATCACAGGACTCCTGCACGGCAGGGTGCTACGGAGTCCACATGCCCATGCACGAATCGTCTCGATTGACACAAGTCGCGCCGAGGCACACCCTGGCGTTAAAGGTGTCGTCACCGCACAAGACCTGCCCCCAGCAGAAGACAAGATGGCAGACCTTGGAGAAGGTGCAGTTAGTCTCAAATATCTCTGCGATAATATTTTAGCCAGTGACAAAGTGCTATATAAAGGACATGCAATCGCTGCTGTTGCAGCGACAAATCCGCATATCGCCGAAGAGGCTTGCCAGCGCATTGATGTTGAATATGAGGTCCTACCACCAGTATTAGAGGTGCGCCAGGCGATGGAACCGGATGCACCACTTCTGCACGAAAACTTGAAAACGTCCTCACTCGGTGAAACAGCGGACAAACCCAGCAACGTCGCAAGTCATCTCCAACACAAAAAAGGAGACATTGAAAAAGGGTTCGCTGAAGCCGATGTCGTAATTGATCGAGAATTCGTTACAGGCACCGTCCATCAAGGTTATATTGAACCACACAATGCCACAGCACTTTACAATCCCGATGGACAGCTGACAGTATGGTGTAGCACGCAAGGTGCGTTTACCGTACGTGAACAACTCGCTGAAATTCTTCAATACCCGATTTCCAAAATTAAAGTTGTCCCATTAGAGATCGGCGGCGGTTTTGGCGGTAAGATCAACGTCTACGTTAAACCTCTCGCAGCACTGCTCGCGAAGAAAACAGGTAAGCCTGTTAAAGTCCTTATGGACCGCGCTGATGTATTTGAGGCCACAGGTCCGACCCCCGCATCTTATATTACGATTAAGATGGGAGCTACCAAAGATGGCAAAATCACCGCCGCTCAAACATCTCTCGTCTTTGAAGCAGGTGCATATCCCGGATCGCCAGTCGGAGCAGGCGCAATGTGTGTCTTCGCACCCTACAACATTGAAAACGTCCTTATTGATGGATACGACGTAGTTGTCAATAAACCGAAAACCGCTCCATACCGTGCCCCAGGTGCAACCAATGCAGCGTTCGGTACAGAGACAGTCATTGACGAACTCGCGGAGAAATTAAACATTGATCCGCTTGAAATCCGTCTCATCAATGGGGCAAAAGAGGGTGACCGTCGAGCAGACGGACCCGTTTTCCCGCGCATCGGCTTTATTGAAACGCTTGAAGCGGCAAAGACACATCCCCACTACGCATCACCGAATGGGAAGAAATATCATGGACGCGGGATTGCCTCCGGTTTCTGGTTTAACATCGGTCTGGAATCCAGTGTTACAATTAATGTTAACCCCGATGGCACGATTAACCTTGTTGAAGGGTCTACGGACATCGGTGGCACGCGTGCCTCTATTGCTATGCAGGCAGCGGAAGTACTCGGCATTCCTGCTGAATCGGTAAACCCAACCGTTGTTGATACCAATTCCATCGGATACACTGCCGTTACGGGTGGAAGCCGAACAACTTACGCTACGGGTTATGCTGCTTATGAAGCAGCACAGGATGTCGTCCAACAGATGGCTGCACGTGCAGCAAAACTCTGGAATGTTGATGAGGCTAACGTACAGTTTGCTGATGGTGAATTCTCAAGTATCAACGGCAAAGAGGAACAGATTAGTTTCCGCGATCTATCCGCGAGACTCGGTGAAACCGGCGGTCCCGTTGTCGGTAGAGCCACAGTGAACCCCGCAGGTGCCGGTGGTGCATTCGCTACCCATGTTGTTGATTTGGAAGTAGACGTAGAAACCGGCAAAGTTGAAATCCTACGTTACACTGCAACACAGGATGCCGGAAAAGCCATCCATCCCAGTTACGTTGAAGGACAAATTCAGGGCGGAGTCGTTCAAGGTATCGGTTGGGCATTGAATGAGGAATACATCTACAATGCCGAAGGTGCAATGACAAATGCCAGTTTCCTTGATTACCGAATGCCAACATGCTTAGACCTACCGATGATTGACGCTATTATCGTAGAAGTTCCGAATCCTGGGCATCCGTATGGTGTGCGTGGCGTCGGCGAAGTACCGATTGTCCCACCACCCGCAGCGATTGCCAATGCCATCTACGATGCTATCGGTATCCGCATGACTGAACTACCGATGTCGCCCAACCGTCTCTTAAAAGCGATGGGCAAAATCTAATTCGTTTCGTACTTCGGAACTTTCATATATCGGGCGAGGTATCCTTACCTCGCCCTTCATAGTAAAGCCTAAATACTTCATAAACGTCTTGTAGGTATCACAAACCAATCCTCAGCATTCTTGTAGGAGGGCTTTGTCCGCCCGACTTATGCTGACAGCATCATAATTAATGGAACTCCTCCAATGCCGATTATAGCCATTCCCGCACTCATGCGCAGCCTAACAAACGGTGAAGATAGCGTCACTATCTCCGGCACAACGATCCGAGAGGTTATTGACAACCTTGAGATCCGTTACCCAGGAACAAAAGAAAAACTTTGCGAAGGGGACCGTATCCGTCCCGGTATCAGTGTCTACGTCGATGGTGTTCTCACCAGAGTAGCCATGCACGAACGCGTTGACGCAGATGCAGAACTCCACTTTCTTCCCGCCATTAGTGGTGGTATCATATAAACTTACATCAGAAACCAAAAACATTATTTGGCACATTTTGACGTGTCAAGTGTGTTCTCTTATACCTAATTAACGGGATTTGTCCTATTTTCCGGATGGTAGGTGTGGTTTCCTAACCGCACCCTTAGTGTCAATTTTAGCGGGGCCCAGGCCAGTAGGTTCGGTTTCCTAACCGAACCGGACTTATGCGGGTCCTGTTAGTCGTAGTTCCTGTTTTTTTCCAACTCTGTTTGGAAGATACTGGGATAAGAGGTTATTGGGAGTGCTCCGTTGCGGTTAGATGAAGTTTAAGTATTTAAATCGGTAATCCCGATTTCCCCAGGTCCGGTAGGTGCGGTTTCCTAACCGTACCGATAGATCGGGATCAAGTTAATTTGGTATAAATTCATTAAAAAAGCCAATTATTGCTAAATATATGTATTTTTTTACAATTTCATTTGACAAATCTATTTTTAGGGTGTATAATTAGAGTCACCTTTCAATAAGGAAGGTGAAGTTGTTCTTTGAAAGTTAAATAGTATACGTGACGTGCCTATTATATAGCTTGTGAGTACGCCTCAATTATTTGATGATGTACTTCAAAACTTTTGTGGAGAGTATGATACCGGCTCAGGACGAACGCTGGCGGCGTGGATTAGGCATGCAAGCCGAACGAGAAACTGTGCTTCGGCACGGTGGAAAGTGGCGAAAGGGTGAGTAACGCGTGGGTAATTTGCCTTTGAGATGGGGACAACAATCCGAAAGGATTGCTAATACCAAATACGATTGGGGATACTTCGGTGTTTCCATTGAAAGGTGGCTTCGGCTGCCGCTCGAAGATAAGCCCGCGTCCTATTAGTTAGTTGGTGTGGTAATGGCACACCAAGACAACGATGGGTAGCTGGTCTGAGAGGATGGTCAGCCACATTGGGACTGAGACACTGCCCAAACTCCTACGGGAGGCTGCAGTCGAGAATATTTCGCAATGGGGGAAACCCTGACGATGCGACGCCGCGTGGGGGATGAAGGCTTTCGGGTCGTAAACCTCTGTGTTATGGGATGAATTGCTCGTTGCTGATAACGCAACGGGTTTGACGTTACCGTAGTAGAAAGCCCCAGCTAACTACGTGCCAGCAGCTGCGGTAAGACGTAGGGGGCAAGTGTTGTCCGGAATCACTGGGCGTAAAGCGCGCGCAGGCGGTAGAGTAAGTCAGACGTGAAAGGGTTCGGCTCAACCGATCCATGGCGTTTGATACTGCTTTACTTGAGTCTGGAAGAGGAAAGTGGAATGAACGGTGTAGCGGTGAAATGCTCAGATATCGTTTAGAACACCCGTGGCGAAGGCGGCTTTCTGGTCTAAGACTGACGCTCATGCGCGAAAGTTTGGGGAGCAACCGGGATTAGATACCCCGCTAGTCCATACTGTAAACGATGGGTACTAAGTGTAGGGGGTATTGATTCCCTCTGTGCTGTAGCTAACGCATTAAGTACCCCGCCTGGGGAGTACGGCCGCAAGGTTAAAACTCAAGGTAATTGACGGGGGGCCGCACAAGCGGTGGAGCATGTCGCTCAATTCGACGCAACGCGAAGAACCTTAACCAGGGCTTGACATCGCAGTGACCGCTATAGAAATATAGTTTTCCTTCGGGACACTATGACAGGTGCTGCATGGCTGTCGTCAGCTCGTGTCGTGAGATGTTGGGTTAAGTCCCGCAACGAGCGCAACCCCTGTCTTTAGTTGCCATCAGGTAATGCTGGGGACTCTAAAGAGACCGCTGGTGATGAGCCAGAGGAAGGTGGGGATGACGTCAAGTCCGCATGGCCCTTATGCCCTGGGCTGCACACGTGCTACAATGGTCGGTACAGAGGGATGCGAAACCGCGAGGTGGAGCCAATCCCAAAAAGCCGACCCCAGTTCGGATTGCAGTCTGCAACTCGACTGCATGAAGTTGGAATCGCTAGTAATCGCGGATCAGCACGCCGCGGTGAATCCGTTCCCGGCCCTTGTACACACCGCCCGTCACGCCATGGGAGTTGGTAGCATTCAAAGACGGTGACCCAACCTTCGGGAGGGAGCTGTTTAAAGTGAGACTGATGACCGGGGCGAAGTCGTAACAAGGTAGCCGTAGGGGAACCTGCGGCTGGATCACCTCCTTTCTAAGGAGCAATAACAAGAATATTCTCACACGATACTCTTGTTCATTACGCTCTTTACCTTACAAGACACGCACAACTACTATTTAACTTTCAAATAACACATTCTCTACCTTCTCTTAGGGGCTTATAGCTCAGAAGGTTAGAGCGCGCGCCTGATAAGCGCGAGGTCCCTGGTTCGATTCCAGGTAAGCCCATCCTTTTTCTAAATTCTCCAACCATTCCGATTAATTAACATCCAACCCCACATTTTAATCAGATTTTGTATAGTTCTTGTCATTATCCACCCAACAATATCCTTCCTATAAAGGAAATACCTTCAACTCGTGTTTAGTTCATCGCACCGAATGTCGCCCAACAGGGAAACAGATGTATAGTTGTGAGTAGACTTTTCATCCTATTGACTATATATTTATGCCTCCACGGCGTTACTGAGATTAGCGTTCAGTTGATTACCTTATTCACCTGATTTTCAACATAAAGAATAACTTTCTAACACCCATTTCTTGTTCCTTTGCAGCGCGAGGTACCTGTGCCTTGAAGTGTCTATTTTATTAGAACATATCTCATATATCCCAAATTTGCTGGTTTCATAGTGTTACCTCAACCCATAACGTACAATGGATTGTGTTTGGCGCATTCACATAAAACGCTGCAAATTGTAAATCAAGCTTACGATTTATTAGATAGACTATAAAGATTTAAAATAAAGGAGATTTAATGGAATCCACAAAAACACAAACACCTATTCCGTTTAATTTTGACGATAGCGAAGTATCTAAATGGGCACTTCCCGAAGGCGCAATCGCCCGATTGGGGCGCGGTCGAGTTTCGGATATGTCCTTTTCGGCTGATGGTAAATATCTTGCTGTCGCAACGCCTATGGGTTGTTGGTTGTATGACCGACCTTCGTTGAAACCGCTTAACTTGTTTGAAACAGAACGTGGGATGCTTTTTGCTATCATCTTTTCACACGATGCACAGTTGATTGCTACCAGTAATCAGGATGGCGTTTTGAAGGTATGGGACACTCAGACGCTACAGTGTCTTGCGAAGATAGACCATCGCAAGAATGTAGAGGCAACGACCGGGTGTTTTGGGAACCTAAATTTTTCTCGGGACAACGCCTACTTAGCAGCATCTTGTTTTGACAAACAAAATGTTGTCTACGCATGGCAACAAAACACTGATAAACCTACTATTTGCTTCCCTATTGACGTAGCAGAGAGGGTACACCACTTTCCTATCTGTTTCTCGCCGATAGGTAATCTACTCGCCTACATGTCCGCTGAAAATCACCGCAACATTCTTACTATCTCAGATATAGAAACTGGTGAACACATAGCACATCTTAGCCGATCCTCGGCACTGTCTACATACCACCATCTCGTTTTTTCTCCTTGTGGACAATATATTGCTGCTACTAATAGGAACAAAGAGGTGTTAGTGTGGAATGTTTACAACGGCACTTTAGAAACCGAACCCACTGCTTATGATGGGCGCAAGATAATCCCTGCCTATACACCTGATGGCACACTGCGCGTTGCCGATATTTACGATAATAAAGTTGTGATATGGGATGCTTTCCGAAAACAAAAAATAGATACTTTTGAACGTGAGAAACCCAGATATGATCATCGGGAACACTTTTCAACCGATGGGGCGTACATTGCAACGATGCTCTCCCGCAGTGACCTTTGTGTATGGACAGTCGGTAATCCGTCAACCAAAATTTCAAGTCCTGCTGATCATAAACCTGTTCCACATTCGGTTGCTTTTTCTAACAACGGTAAGACATTAGCAAGCGGACACGCGTTTGGTATGTATCATGTATTCTGGAATGTGGCACAGCGAAAAACAGAACAGATATTTCCAACGTCGAAGATACAAGCACAACGCACAGCTCTCACTGAAAACCTCACGGCAGAAGAAAAACAGCAGTGGTACCGTCTCAGTGCCTTGTCGCCTTGTTGGGAAAAACTGGCACTTTGCGACCTTCCAAAGGGGTCAATTGAAATCTGGAATATTGCGTCTGAAACCCTCATCACAAAACTCTCAGACAGTAAGGGATTTGCGCGTGAAATGCGTTTTTCACCTACAGGTGAACATTTCATTGGCGCAGCACCTACAGGTGATATCGGTGCCTGGGATACACAGACCGGAGAGAAAATCAATACCCTTGCAGGAGATAACCGATTGATTCTAACAACAGCGTTTCACCCAGATGGTAAACAACTCGCTGCAGCGCCAAAAGGGAGTGCCGGAAAACTCTGGGATATTGTCAGTGGTGAACTGATCGGCTTGTTCCCTACAGAACTACCAGGAGATACTTCCCTCTATAGAGGCAATCCAGAACAGATACACCAATATATTCAAAAATATAAAAAAATCGGGAACCGCTATAAGTGTATCCCCTTGAAACTTACCTTTTCTCCTTGTGGCACGATGATCGCCTGCGGGATACAGGAACATATTCGGTTGCGGGATGCGGCAACCTTAGAAACGCGTATGCTAATACTACTACCCGAAACGTGTAGCAGGCCGTTTGCGCTTACATTTTCACCCTGCGGAAAATACCTCGTCTCCGGGTCCTGGTGGAGAAAAGGATTGGAGAAAGTGTCCATACGAATATGGGAGGTCGCAACAGGAAAAAACATACACACTTTCTGGGGACACACAACGGATGTGCAGGATCTCGCTTTTTCACCGGATGGGGAACTTCTGGCAAGCGGGAGTTATGATGGCACTATCCTACTCTGGGACATGAAACCTTTTATTGGTTCTTGAAGTAGTTGAAAAAAGGTTGTCCATTTGATAAGCTGAGTTAGCATGAGATATCCTCCTAATGTTTGTTTTATATTCAAATAGGATGCTATCTCATGCTATAAATGTCAAGGAAGATCCGCTCATGTCAAGAGTAAGTGCTTTTGACGAGTTTTGCTATAAAATCAACACTGACAGCTTTTAGATTCATGACGAACTCACAGATTGCGACGTAACCGGCGAGGAACTTTTTATGAACGCCACGAAAGGGACGAAGGAAGTTTCGCAGCGTCGTCCAGGCACCTTCAATCGTATTTGTATGGATCTCGTAAAGACCATCACCGTCTGCGTCTCTTGCCCACTCGCCATCCTTATGGAGAACAATTTCACGGGCGCGCTGAATACGGTTATAGCCGCGCCAACCATCCGTATACACCGTTGAAGTCGGCAGCGTCCACTGATGAACGTGTGTTGAAAGCGTCGCAGAATCAGTGTGCCGCACAACACGTAATCTCAGGAGACCGCTTTCGCGACCTTTCGTCCCAACAATAGGCGGACGATCATTGTCATAAGTCCCATGTCCCCTGCGTTTATTGCCACGCCGACGCGGCGGATCCGAAGCATCAACGTGCTTATCGCCTTTTTCACCGGCGTTTTGAAACATCTCATCTGTTTCGACTTCAGCATCGGGTAAAGCAGCTTCGGGCTGTATCTGCTCTGCCGAAGTTTGGAGTTTACGTCTTATAGAAAGAACGGTTTGACGACTTAGACCCAGTTCACGCCCGAGTTGTGCACTTGAAACACCTTGACAGACACCGCGCAAAAGCAGAACGACCTGTGAGGGACGAAACTGCGTGCCAGCAAAGACCGTCCCGGTATAGAGGTTGTAGATGCTCTCACAGTGTTTGCAGCGATACACTTGTAGACCACTTGTTTCAGTCTTACGGAACTTGCGTGCCTCCGCCACGCTCGCTTGGCATTTTGGGCAACACAGCCCTTGAGGGTGGAAATGATCCAACACCCACGCTTGAGTTTTTTCTTCATCCATGAGAGATTGTATTGGAAAGTCCATAGGTAACACTCTAACATAACTTTGAAAAAATAGCACTTACTTTTTACATGAGCCGGAAGATCTACACAGCAAAAACGCATTTTCATGGTGGTATACCTTGTTACTATTGATTATTATTAGGTTCAAGGCCAGTCTGAGAAATATCAGCACAAATTATTTGATGGTGGACGCTGTTCCGGATGGGAATTGGAGGAGCTCATATTCAAAGCAATACAATCAGATAGCACTGCTGGTCATCATGCTACTTGGAAAGAAGGTGGACATGATGACCAAGCGGATATTCGCGTTAGGGTAAATGAGGAAATATCTCCTAACTCAATCAGATTCCAAGTTAATCCATCACCAAACCGCCTGCTACGGTAACAGACAACCCAGTGAGATACGCGGCTTCATCCGAGGCGAGAAATGCTGCCATATTTGCTACATCTGCGCCTTCGGCGAGTCGTCCTAACGGCACAGATTCTATAGCATTACGTGTGAATTCGGCATGTTGTTCTTCAGCGGACAGGTTTTCAGGCATTAAAGCAGATGCTAAATGCGCCACACGTTCCGTGTCCACAAGGCTTGGACAGAGTGCATTGACGTTGACTTGATAAGGCGCAAGTTCGTATGCAAGGGACTGTGTTAAACCGAGGACAGCAAATTTTGAGGCACTATATGCCGCATAGCACGCCGCACCCTGTTTACCTCGGACAGACGAGATATTGATGATTCTGCCACCACTACCCTGAGCGATAAGATGTCGTGACACTGCTTGACAGCAAAGGAAAACCGTTGTGTAGGACTTAACAAAACCTCAAGAATGTGGTAGAATCTATAAAAACCTATAAAACTCTACACTCTTCTTTTGATTTGTGCCGGACTTCCTGCTTCGTTGTTTCGTGCTTCTCAAGTGAGGTCTGACAGAAACTCCACAGGCGTTTATCGTCTCCTCGCAACTCGTGGCGACGGTGTTAGGGTTGAGCGGGACAGAGATTGATAGCGGCGTTGAGGTCTCTATTGCATTCAAAGTCACATTCTGTGCAATGATATGTCCGTTGAGAGAGCGTCAAATCTGTTTTCTTGTGTCCGCAGTTGCTACAGGTCTTACTACTCGCAAAGAACTGATCCGCTTCAGTTATCGGTATCCCACGTCTATCTGCCTTGTATCTAAGCATGGTAAGAAATCTTGAAAGTGCTGCATCCGACAACGCTTTTGCCAACTTCCTGTTCTTGAGTAGTCCGCTGATATTCAGTGTTTCTATACCGATAGCAGAGGCATTACGAATAATCCGTATGCTTGCTTGGTGGTGTGCGTCTTCACGGATATGGCGGATACGGGCATGAACACTTGTGAGCATATCCTTTGCCTTATACCAGTTCTGACTGCCTTTTTGTCTACGAGAAAGCCTGCGGTTCGCACGTGCTAACTTCCGTTCATATCGCTTTAGCGGGCGTGGATTATCATAAGTTGTGCCATCTGAACAAGTAGCAAGCGTATTGATACCTACGTCAATGCCTATCGGTTGCTTAGCGTCAAATAGGTCAGGCTGGTGCTTATAGTTACCACCGTCAAGGTGGACACTGATAGAAGCGAACCATTTGCCGTTAGACTTGCTGATCACAACTTTACTGATTTCGCCTGTCCAGCGGAGTTCTTCACGCATACGTATCCAACCTATCTTTGGCAGTTTGATACGCTTTTTATAGACTTCAACTGTGCCTACACCATTGTCTGCTTGATAAGATACTTTATCAGAGCGTTTCTTATAGGTAGGAAAGTTGTTTTGTCCTTTTTTCCAACGTGATACAGCGTTTCCAAGATTATGGAGAGCGTTTTTAGAAGCATTTTGTGATAAATCAGAACACCAGTCAAACTTATCGTGTTTGACTGCGTTAAACTCACGTTTTATGTCAATATAACTACGCCATTCGTCCTTGTCTAAGCCAGACTTAAAGGACGATAGACCGAAGTTAAACGCAACACGGGCATAACCCGCATGCTGCGACAGAAACGTTGACTGCTTATTATTCGGATTGAGTGCTATCTTCTGGGAGCGGATCAGCATTATTCGCACCAAAGTTAGACTGCATTTGCAGTTGCTCGTCGTTGACGATTTTATCAATTTCTTCTGCCATTTTCTTTGATTTGTGTGAACGTCTACCATAGAGTTTCGCACAAAATACAGTCATGATTTCCATTACGTCTCGCGTTAGTTCCTCCTCAACGGACACACCTAAGAGTTTAGCAGCTTCACCAACTCTTAACAAATCTATTATTCATACATATATTATAGCAGAAACAACAAGGCTTTGTCAAGTAAAAAACTACATAACTTTAGATTTTATGAGGTTCTTATAGGTTTTTATAGGTTTTTGTAGTTAATTTTTAACTGCAACTCACCCTAACCCGAAGACGATCACGCGCGGGTTGGTGTCAATGTCTGCCACAATAATGGCTGTCATTGCGACACCTGCCATCCGAGAAGCAGCCACAACAGCAGGGTCAATTGATTCTCTGACAGGAGCAATAAGTCTGTCTTGGGAATACCGAATTGTTGAAACGTGTCGACCATAAGTAAAGACACGGTCTCCTGGAGCCGAGCGGGTAACGCTTACACCAACATCGCGCACAATCCCGACGTTGGCATAGCCGGAACGCCACGGATATGCACACCACGTGCCTTTCTGAAAAACTTTCGGTTCTCTTCCGGTGTAGTTTGCAAGTTCGGTGCCGCTGCTAATGAATGTATATTCTGTATCTATCAACACTTCGTTAGCCGAAAGTTTTGAATCATCTATTTCAGCGGTTTGTAGTTCTACTTGGTTCTGTCCAGTGACAACAACTTCTCTAATTTCCATCATCGGTTCCTTCTGCTGATTCTTTCTGTTTAATTTCGCGAATGAGAGCCTTCATCTTATTGTATCTAAAAAGCCCTAGAAAAAAAGTAATTGTGCCGAGTACCATCAAAACTACGCCAATTGCTCTATCGGCTAAAAGTGAACTTACCATTTTACTTACGATTTCAAAATGTACGAAGGACAATCCTGCTACGAATAGCGTTAAAGCCGTACGGATATAGGCAAGGAAGGTACGTTCATTGGCAAGGATAGTTCGGTCAGCGGCGAGATGGTCACGCAAAATAAGTTGACCTTTAACACTTTGATATGGCGTTTCTTTTTCAAGCATTAGGTTCAATACTCTCCTTCACTAAATCGGATTAAAAATGATTATTCCTATGATCCACCCACTAAGGATATTCATAAATCGCAGCTTTTTGACTGTTTTTCGGTATTGTTCGGTATAAAGAGCCGGATCCTGTGAATAAATCTCTACTCGCTCAGGTGTAGACAAATCAATTTTCGGCACTAAAAGACACATAATAACAATCGCTACACTGAATGCTAAAACATTGATAAAAGGGAGGAAACCCAGGCAAATTCCTAAGACGCACCAACATAACCTTGAGACATTTCTCCGAGCGTCCGCTTGTGCAATGCGGATGAGCAGTGCTGAAGATGTCCCAATTGTGTTTGTCATGCGTATTTATTTTCACCCATCAACCGTCGTAGCGGAGATTTTTGCCGTTGTCAGGTCCACCTTGTCCCCACACCCAAACGTTGCGGAAATATGCTTGTTTTTCAGGTGGTAATCCGTCAATTATGTGTTTTGGCACTGTAGGTTTATGAAATTGACATCCAACAAAATTATAGCAATTGAAGACGGCAATTCGGGGACGGTCTGGATTTTTCCATGTGTCTCCAGAATGACAGAGATTCTCTGTGAAGATAATCGCGGAACCGGGTGGGCAACTATACGTCTCAAAAAGTGGTGAATCCGTATTGCGATGTGATTCTGGGATTTGGAAATTTGCCTTGTGGCTTCCGGGCAGGAAGAGAGTTCCGCCTTCACCTGCCTTGACTTCGTTCAGTTCAAAGACAACCCGTGTTAAGGCTGAGTATATCTTTCCATTCTGACACTGGTAACTAAAGTTGGGATTAACATTTCGCACACCACCGTGTGGCGATGGTCCACCGTTTCCCATAGAACGGTAGGTGAACCAACTTGATTCCATTCGTATTTCACCCAATATTTCCTTGAGAATATCAACTATCACAAGACGGTCAATCAACAACGAGGACGCACCGCCCGGAAATTGTCGCTCATGTGGAGGTAACGCTTCTGCGTTCGTACGGATAGTGTTAACTTGGTCTTTCACTTCAGCGATTTCTGAGAGTGTCAATACTTCTGGAATTAATAGATACCCTTTAAGGTCAAATATAAATTTCTGTTCTTCAGTCATAGGATCCAATTCCTTAAATTTGCTTAGGTTATATGAACAATTGTAGCAGAATTCTTTTATAATTGAAAACGAAAAAACAGATTAGTGAGGTTCAATAGGACTGTCGATTGGGTTATCTGTAAGCGAAACCAGAGCCATTCAATTGTCTGGTAGTTCTCACCTGATGCTCAAGTCTCTCTTCTGGTAGGAGCGATCTCCGAATCGCGACCCTCTCTAAAATGTAGTGAAAACTTGAAAACTGAATGGCTCTGAAGCGAAACCGAATCATCTTGACATGTTATCAAGGAGGTGATAACATAGCAGAAAGATAATACCATTTCTGAATGACAACATCTCATTAACAAAAAACGCGTTCGTAGTCGCGCAATTCATTGCGCCTCGGACATTCACCTTCGTCAGAAGTTCAAATTCTCATTAATGGGAGTTTATTTATTAGAATTGGTATAAGGAGGTTTAACAATGGCAGAAACAATAAGAACTGACATCAAAGGTATTGATCGGTTCATTTTTGAAACTGGAGCAGACAGGGAACAACTCCATCTACATATCTCCGAAGTTGGACCGGGACAACGCGCACACCCACCCCATACGCATGACGGGCAAGAAATTTTCTATGTTTTTTCTGGGGAAGGTGAAGTACTATTCGGTGAGCAGACGCATCGCGTTAGTGACAATGAAGCCGTGCATGTTGATTGTCAAGTTTTACACGGCATAACGAATGTTGGGAAGACACCGCTCCGCTATGCTGTCATCATCGCGCGTTGAATTACACTTGTTTTACTAACTACGCGCCGCATGTTACACATACGCATTCGCTACTCTGATGGGGTTTCAGGCAATTCCGGCTGCCGCAATTGATAAATCCCATATATACCACCAATGATCAAAAGTATGCCGATGGTGCTTATACCCCGTCGTACCCAAACAGGGTGTAAGTACTGTGAGATATTGAACACCAGGAGTGGTTTTAGCAGCCGAGATACGCCAATATTCACATAAAACGCGCCATAAGCGATAAGACACATTTCACTAAGCACTTGTTGTTTGAAGGAATCAACAGGCATACCAAAAGGGTTAATGAGGTAGTCGCCAGAGAAAATGAGGGTCAAACCAACTATAAAAAAAGTGATGAGAGTCAAAACTGGATATGCGGATTGTCGCAACATTATAGCCAATAGGATACTGACACCGCCCAAAATAAGGCTAATTATCCCTTGAAAAATTTGGACTCCTCTGCTGTGTGCTATCATTTACCTTTGTATAAAATCCTTTTCTGCATCCGTGGCTTATCGCTGTGAAGCCTAAAATGAATATAGAACTGTTACAGAGACCAATGGACCAAACTCAAACGCGTCGCTTTCTTCATATTCACCGTCATCAAGAGCATCAGTATCATCATAAAGCGTTTTTTGATGCAATGGCAACAAAAGCGAAAGTGATAACGGGACATTGAATGGTGTTGTAATAGATGTACCGAGCGATGCCATACCGAAAAGGAGTCCGGTATTTTTGTCTATTTCACCATTCCAATGCGCAAATGATTGATATATTCCAAGGTATCCCGCTTGGAAAGAAAACCATTTATTCAGACGATAATTCAATCCCGCAGAATATGTAAGTTCTCTTGAACCGCGATATGTTTTGCTGTTCTCGTAGAACGGTAATTTTGCGCGGAGACTGGTGTGCGTTGCTAATCCTTTATAAACTGGAAGATTATAGTGCACGTCTGCAACAGGGTTAAAAGTACCTGTACCAAATTGGATGTGTAGATGTTCCGCTCCCATCTCTCCAAGTTTCCACGGATCTTCCTCAGCTTTACCTAAAGGGATCGTCGTTCCGATACGCCCCATTAAAAAATCATCTGCCTTGAGGATACCGAGTCTATAATATCCAAGAAAAATATCTGAATCTGTTAGACCGGAGTAGGTGTCATCGCGATGATGTATACGCCCATTCTCTTTAATCGCTGTCCATTGTTCTTCAGTATACTCAACATCATCAATCTTCTCAATGCTTGCTTCTTGTACTTTGGATTCAAATGGGATATTGGCTTCCAACATCCATTGAGAACCGAGTTGATATTTTAACCCTATATCAACGCGATAAATGTTTAAGGTGACATGATGCCGGTGCTGTGGGACTATGTCTATTTTTCGGTTTCCGTTATTGTCAATGAAAACCCCTTCATCTTCAAAGTGACCGCCTTGCGCGTCATACCATCGCATCATGCTGACAGATGCTTGAAATCTTTTTCCTTCTGAAGTCAAACTGACTTCACCCATCCCACTACGTGGGATTGCGGGATTGCTTCAGGCACCTCAGCTCTCCTGCCCAAACGCAGTATACATAACAGTTATGGAAAGAAAAATTATTTGAAGTATAAGTATTGTGTGCAAAATTTTGTTTTTCATAGTGTTTCCTGTTTATTATTTAATGACACACGGATTGTGCCTGCTATTTATTTTGTTTCAAGGTTCAGCCAGTGCATTTTGTCATCGAAAAGCTCAAGGTTCAATGCCCCAAGAGATGATGCCATCTCTTCTAAATTCGCCGGACCAACAATCGGAAAAATCGGGAAAGGTAAATGGACGCAATATGCAAGTGAAACCTGAATAGCGGAGAAGCCGTATTTTGACCCTAATTGTTTTGCGCGTTCAAGTCTTTCAAAGTTATCATCGTTGTAATACACACGCACCATATCTCCGTTATCTCGTTTATCAGCGGTAAACGCGCCGCTGAAGAATCCGCGTGCTTGCGATGACCACGGCATGAGTGGGAACTGATTTTCTACATGCCAACGACGTGCGTCGTTATCAACGCAAACACATCCACCCCACATCGGTTCCATTGGCACAGCGAGACTGATGTTGTTGCTACAGGCAACGAAACTTTTTAACCCGTGTTCTTCGGCATAAGTATTAGCTTCAACAATGCGCTGCGGTTCCCAATTAGAAGCGGCGATAGTTCGGATACGTCCTGCGTTTATCTCTTCGTTCAAGTAATCAATAATCGTGCTAACCGGCATGTCAGGATCATCTCTATGAAGCATATAAAGGTCAATGTAATCAGTGTCAAGACGGGTTAGGTTTTCATCAAGGTCCTGTTTTACATATTCTGGGGAAACACGATTTGGAAAACCACCGTATGGGTGTCCCCCTTTATCTATCAAAAAAACCTTATCTCGGTTTCCGCGTTCCTTCATCCATAGTCCGATTAACCTTTCGCTGTTGCCACCGCCATAGATATGTGCTGTATCAAGAGCATTTCCACCTGCCTCAAAGAATGTATCAAGCATTTCCGTACTATGGTCATAACTTGCAGGTGAATACATCATAGTTCCCAGAATCAACTGTGAAATTTCTGTGTCGACTCCGGGAATTTTTATCTGCTTCATTCAAATGTCTTCCCTTCATTGACATCTCCCACACCTAAAGGAGTGGGATTCTTAGGTCTTATATCAGTCCTTAATGTTTCTGAATGCCTTGTTCCTGCTTCTGCATCCACTGCTCCGTAGTTGAGTCTAACACGGACTCCACAGGCGTTTAGACTCTCCCAGTGTCCCCAGGCGAGTTATTAGTGAATGTGGTAGGGATGTTGTCCTAACAACATATATTAGGTGTTCTCTACCACATTCTAATGTTTTGAGTGATTTCGCACCAGCACCACACACCTTATCACGGATGGGGACAGGACTCAACACAGGTCCGTGTTGAGGTGATAACCCTGTCCAACGATGCTACATATAGTCCATACTATTTCGGTGCAAATGTCAAGCGTTTTTTGACCCACAGCTAAAGCAGTGGGATTGTTAGTTAATTCCCTTCAAAACTATTATAATTCCTGTTTAAAATCTACTGTCTTTATGCCTGTTAAACATTCACCACCAAGAATTATACCACATTACACATAGAAATTCAATGTAAAATTAGTAGTATTGGCACACCGTCAGATTCTATTCCGATAAATCGCTTCAACAAGTTCCATCGTTTTGACTGCATCAGCGAAACATGTTATAGGTTGCTGGTTTTGCTGAATACAATCTACAAAATGTCGGCTTTCTCCATAAAATCCGTAGGTTTTGTGTGTAGAATCAGAATCGGCTGCTTCCTCAGGTGTAATTTCGGTTTTTCCCTCATGAGTGTGGAGTGTAGCACATCCACCAGTATCCGGATTAATGTAAGCGGAAATTCCTTGTGCGTGCATCTCGAATGTATGGATACGTCCGCCGACAGCCCAATTTGTGCAAAGATATCCAGATGCCCCATTCGTAAACTTGACAAGTGCGTTGAAACTGTTCTCTCGTTCAGAATAGAAACGATTGATGTCACTGGCTACTGCTTTTACTTCACTACCGCCAAGCCATCGAAGCGCGTCTACTGCATGAATCGCATCACATGTCAAAACATCTATCACACCATCATAATATAGTGCGTTTGGAGAATTTTTGTGGAATGTAGACATACATTGAATGATCGGTCCATTTTCCTCAACTATTGCTTTGACTCTTTGCAACAGTGGGATAAAACGACGGTTGAAACCTACCATTGTTAGACACCCATGCTTTTCAGCTGCTAATGCCATCTCCTTTGTCTGATGCAGTGTTATACCAGGAGGTTTCTCAATAAACACATGGTGTTTTTGTATAAGACAGTGGATAACAAGAGGGAACAGATGTTGTGGCGGCATCAAAACATATACTGCATCAGGACTCGTTTTCTCAAGCATTTTCCGATAGTCCGTAAAGGTGTGTTCTATGTGAAACCGTTCTGCAGTTGCATGCAGTTTGGATTCCACAATATCACACAATCCTACAAGGTTTACATCTTCAAATTCAGCGAGAGATGGGTAGTGCACACTATTTGCCATCCCGCCTGCACCGATTAAAGCGATATTAACTTCTTTCATTTTTCCTCCGAGCTGTTGGTTTTTCTTGTATGTTACAAAAGAAAATGTTAAAATGCAACTAACTTATTCAGAAACAATTGATCTCCACTCCCAAAACATCTATTATAAATCGAATATCACAAGGACACAAGTTAAAATCTTATGAACTTTGACCCTATCAAATTAGAACTCTATAAAAATATACTTACCTCTGTTTCGGAAGAAATGGGTGTTACGCTTCAACGAACTGCGTTTTCACCGAATATCAAAGAACGACTTGATTTTTCATGTGCAGTTTTTGATGCCTCTGGACAGATGGTAGCGCAAGCTGCACATATCCCAGTCCATCTTGGATCAATGCCGCTCTCTGTGTTAGCTGCAATTGAACATACTGAGATGGAACCCGGCGATATGATTGTGCTTAATGATCCATATCGTGGTGGGACACATCTACCGGATATTACTTTGGTAGCACCTGTTTTTGGTGAAACGTCAGTGAGTAGCCCTAACTTTTTTGTTGCGAACCGTGCACATCATGCGGATGTCGGCGGAATGACACCAGGCTCCATGCCCCTCGCAACAAGTGTAATTCAGGAAGGCATCCGTATTCCACCTGTTAAACTTATCCGAGGTGGAGAAATAGACACAGATCTCTGGGAACTTATCCTTGCCAATGTACGTACCCCTGATGAACGTCGTGGAGACATGGAGGCACAACTCGCTGCAAACCGCATCGGTGAACGCAGATTACAAGAGATTGTAGCCAAATACGGTATTTCGGAAATTGAGTTGTATATGCGAGAACTTTGTGCCTATTCCAGTCGAATGGTACGGTCATTCTTACGAGAGATCCCTGATGGCATATATAAATTTTCAGATTTTTTGGACAATGATGGTATTACGAATGAACCAATTGAAATTAAGGTTGCGATTGAAATAAAAGACGATACTGCTACCGTTGATTTTATAGGCACTTCAAATCAGGTGAGAGGTTCTGTTAATGCCATTTATGCCATCACGGTCTCAGCTGTTTTTTATACCTTCCGATGTATCGCAGGTGTTGATGTGCCTTCCAATGCGGGGTGTATGGAACCGATCCGGGTTATCGCGCCTGAAGGAACAGTTATCAACGCTAAATTCCCTGCTGCGGTTGCTGGTGGAAACGTTGAAACCTCACAGCGAATTGTTGATGTGCTTTTCGGTGCATTAGCAAAAGCATGTCCTGACCGAATCCCTGCCGCAAGTTGCGGGTCAATGAGTAACATTACAATTGGTGGGCATGATGTTTCTCGTGGAAAAGATTTTACCTACTATGAAACGATCGCTGGTGGTATGGGTGCGCGTCCTACTTGTGACGGAATTGATGCTATCCATACCCACATGACCAACACGATGAATACGCCTATAGAAGCAATTGAGACGAGTTATCCGATGCAGGTGGAGCAGTATGCAATCCGTCGTGGAACCGGTGGTGCAGGTGAATACCAAGGTGGGTCTGGAATTGTGCGCGCGTTCCGAATCCTGTCAGATGCAGAGGTTACAATCTTATCGGAACGTAGGGTGTTTAATCCTTACGGCTTACAAGGCGGCGAAGATGGTCAGTGTGGGCGTAACATCCTTATACGTGATGGCGAAGCGCATCCCCTTGCTGGCAAAGTCACCGTCCTTACTCGCAAAGACGATGTTATTCAGATTGAAACGCCGGGAGGTGGGGGATACAAGAAGGTAGATAAGAATGGTCGCTAATGCTCTCAGGCAAAAGGATAATTCGCCTACTTTGACATAAAAACCTATTATACCAAATTAATGGGATTTGTCCTATTTTCCGGACGGTAGGTGCGGTTTCCTAACCGCACCATAAGCGTCAATTTAGCGGTCCCCAACCCGGTAGGTGCGGTTTCTAACTGCACCTTTTTGTATCAACATCTCAAATAACGCAAAGGACGAGAATATCAGTGTTCGTAGTCGCGCAATTCATAGTGCCTCTTTTCTTTGAATATAAGAGGCGCAATGAATTGCGCGACTACAAACGAGTTCTTTCCTTAAATTGACGCATAAGGTGCGGTTTCTAACTGCACCTTTTTGTATCAACATCTCAAATAACGCAAAGGACGAGAATATCAGTGTTCGTAGTCGCGCAATTCATAGTGCCTCTTTTCTTTGAATATAAGAGGCGCAATGAATTGCGCGACTACAAACGAGTTCTTTCCTTAAATTGACGCATAAGGTGCGGTTTCCTAACCGCACCTTTTTGTATCAACACCTCAAATAACGCAAAGGACGAGAATATCAGTGTTCGTAGTCGCGCAATTCATAGTGCCTCTTTTCTTTGAATATAAGAGGCGCAATGAATTGCGCGACTACAAACGAGTTCTTTCCTTAAATTGACGCATAAGGTGCGGTTTCCTAACCGCACCTTTTTGTATCAACACCTCAAATAACGCAAAGGACGAGAATATCAGTGTTCGTAGTCGCGCAATTCATAGCGCCTCTTTTCTTTGAATGTCCGAGGCGCGTGAATTGCGCGACTACAAACGAGTTCTTTCCTTAAATTGACGCATAAGGTGCGGTTTCCTAACCGCACCTTTTTGTATCAACACCTCAAATAACGCAAAGGACGAGAATATCAGTGTTCGTAGTCGCGCAATTCATAGCGCCTCTTTTCTTTGAATGTCCGAGGCGCGTGAATTGCGCGACTACAAACGAGTTCTTTCCTTAAATTGACGCATAAGGTGCGGTTAGGAAACCGCACCTACCGGGTTGGGGACCGCTAAATTGACGCATAAGGTGCAGTTTCCTAACCGCACACCGATAGATTGGAATCAAGTTAATTTGATATAAGTTCTATACTATTTATTCTCCTCTGAGAGAGCAATTTCTAAATCATCAAAAGGGTTACCATTTTGGTCAGTGATACGGAGATAGAATCCTGATCCTCTTGTCTCTTCGCACACCTTGATGAGGATACTGTTTTTTCCAGGATAGAGTGTCACAGGAATAATGAAATTGTCGATTTCCGCGCTAAACGTTTTCGTATGTGTGAACACCTCTATACCGTTTAACCACACTTTACCTTGGTCATCTGAGTCAAAACGAAATTCAACTTTCCGTTCATCGGGTGAATTTATAGCTGCGTATGCGTATGCGACACTCCAATTAACTTTGTCTTCGAGGGGAATATAGCCATTTAGGAGATCATCTGAACATTTTTGCCAACTTACTTGTCCATTTATTCCATTGTATTCTGTCTTGGTATCAATCTGCGGTAAGTTTTCTGGGATGTATTTGGTATTAAAACCGACCCCTCCAATATTATCAAATGGACCAAGGATCATCCAAGCATCTTCAGTGATAAAACCTGTTTTTTGGATGAGTGCCTCTGCTTTTTGTGGGAGATTATTCGCTCTATAGAATTGGGCTAAAGTAAAGATAGTATTCAGTTGTGCGGGTAGATCATGAGACATCGTATCAATCAGGTTATTCAACATTTTGACATATCTGTCTTTGTCTTTGATGTGCTTTCCTGCTTTAATAATTCGTACAAACATGGTACGTTCAGTATATTCGTAATACCCGGCGTTTAGAAAACTCTCAATTAGTTGAGAAGCATCATCATACATCTCATTCACGAGGTATGCATGTGTGAGGGTATACGTGTATCTTATACTTGATTCGTATTCCATTGCTTTATTAGCCAATTCCAAAGTTTCTGCAGGAAAAAGATTTTTACTAAGTAGTTTTTCTGCAAGATTGTTATATTCAGAAGACTGGTCCTGCATGTCAACTTCTTTTTTTCTTAAGATTAACCATTCCTTATAGGAGAGTTCAACTTTCTCCTCTTCACCGGTTTTCTTGTAAGCATCACCTAATAGTTCGTGTAGAATGGAACTATTTTCCATCTTTGGTTTCAATCCTTCAAGAGTCATAATGAATTTGTCTACTACATCTCTGTCAGAGTAAAGTTTCCAGAGTGCGCGAATTGCATCGTTATGTTCACTTTGCGTGAGGTCTGCCTCCAATGCGCGCATATAGACCTTTTCTGCATCTGAAGTGCGTTTAGTTTTGATATATATTTCTGCAAGATAACGAAATACTTCATATACATTTGTTTCACGCGTGAGTGCTTTTTCATAGGCGATTGCTGCTTTTTCCAACTGTTCTGGACCAGATATGGCAGAAACAGGACGGATGTAATCAACCAGTTTTGAATTACCTACCAATTTACCATCATTTTGATTTGGGGACACATCTGAGATAATACCGTCATTTTCTTCATCAAAATTCCAGTAAGCGACTAAACCGGGTTCATCCCCGTTGAGTTGTGTGTGCATATCGGCACGGATGTCTGCTTCAGATCGTGCGATGCTCCAAACACGCACCTCATCAATTTGCCCGACAAAAGGGGATTGGCGTGGTCGGTTTTCTTCATGTGTCCATCCAATGCGGAGCGGAAGGTGACTTTTATACAAGTTTTTCTCCCCTCTAAAACTTGTACGACCAACTTCAATTCCATCAATGAAAAGTTTCATGAAATCGTTTTTCACATCAATTGCACAGGCGATGTGGGACCATGTGTTGAGTTCAATGACACCAGATGGGGAATAAAGGGATACTTCACTTGAGCCGCCAGGAGATGCTGCTAATTGAACAAAACCTCCCTCTTTAAGATATAGAATGTAACTGCGATTCTTGATGTCGGGAACCCGCTTATCGCCCCTGAAAATAATCGGAGCGTATGCGTTAGGGAAAGTGGTAGGTTTAATCCATGCAGATACCGTCACCTGTTCGTTTATGGAGTTAAGATTATCACTGTCAAAAATCTCTACATAACTTCCATTTCCGTCAAGATCAAGCGCGGTATCCACAATAGATTCATCAGACTCGGTCAGTTTAAGGTTTTTGGGCTGAGCGGTTTTCTCGTTATTTGACGCATCTTGTGCAAAGATGGAAATGCAAAAACTGAAGTTTAATATGAGAAGATATAGAACACATACGGGCGTTAAACTGCTATTTTGTCTTAACATGGCAATATCCTGTAATAAAATGTTGAAATCGCGTTTTACTTCTATTTTTCCGTTGATGTAGGAATTTCTAAATCATTGAAAGGTTTTCCGTTTTTGTCTGTAATACGGAGATAGAATCCCCAGCCACCAGTCTCTTCACACACTTTAACAAGAATACTGTTTTTTCCAGCACTTAATGTTACAGGAATAATGAAATTGTCGATTTCCGCCGTAAACGTTTTCTTGTGTGTGAACACTTCTACACCGTTTAACCAGACTTTACCTTGGTCATCTGAGTCAAATCGGAACTCAACTTCCCGTTCATCTGGTGAGTTTACCGTTGCAAATGCATAGCCAGTAGCCCAATTTTCATCGTTTCCGAGACCGATGTATCCGTTTAGGATTTCATCTGTGTATTTTTGCCAACTCACTTGTCCATATTTCCCACCGTATTTTGCGGTCATGTCAATCTGCGGTAAGTTTTCTGGGATATACTCAGTATTATATCCGACCCCTCTAACATTATCAAAAGGACCAATAACCATCCATGCATCTTCGGCAACAAAGCCAGTTTTATGGATAAGTTCTTGTGCTTTATCGTGCATGCCATTTTCTTTATAGAATTGCGCCAAAGCAAATGTGGTATTTAGATGTGATCGGAGGTTGTCAGGCACAGATTCAATTAGCTTATTCAACATTTCAACGTATCCATCTTTGTCTTTAGCATTTTTTCCTGCCTTTACAACCCGTAAAAATAATCTTCGTTCAACAAAAGGAAGGTACATCATGTCAAAAATGTTTGAGATGTGTTGATATGCGTTTTCATACTGTTCATTCACGAGGAACGCTTGTGCAAGTGTAACGATGTAATCTGAACTTGATCCTCTTTCAAATGCTTTTATCGCTAATTCCAAAGCCGTTTCAGGAAAGATATTTTTGTTTAGAAGTTCTACAGCAAGTTCATAATATTCAGATGCTTGATTTTTCAAATCAACTTCACTTTTTCTGATCTTGAGCCATTGGGAATATGCAAGTTCAGCTTTTTGTTCTTCACCGGCATTTTTGTAGGCATCCCCTAACAGTTTGTGCAGAATAGAACTCCCTTCCATTTTTTGCCTGAGTGCTTCAAGGTGGGTAATGAGTTCATCTTCTGCGCCTCTGCGAATGAAAAGTTGCCCGAGTGCGCGAATCGCATCATTATGTTCACTTTGTGTGAGATCTGCCTTCAAAGCACGTAGATATATCGCTTCTGCATCCGAGTGACGACCTATTGCGATGTATATTTGTGCCAGAGAAAGATATATTGTATAAGAATTTTTTTCAAGCGTAAGTGCCTTTTCATAAGTGAGAGTAGCCTTTACCAGTTGTTCCGGATCGGTTGTCCCAGAAAAGGGTCGGATGTAATCAGCCAGTTTTGCATTGCCTACCAATTTACCATCATTTTGATTTGGTGACACATCTGAGATAATACCGTCATTTTCTTCATCGAAATTCCAGTATCCGACTAAGTCTCTTTCATCTCCTCTCAGCGATTTTTTCATATAGGATTGGATTTGTTTTTCAGTTAAAGCTACGTTCCAAACACTTACCTCATCAATCTGTCCGACAAAGGAGGAATGCGTATCTCTCTCTTCTTCATGTGAACCGCCAATTCGTAAGGGGAGGAAGCTTTCATAAAAAGGTTCTTGTGCCAAAATATTCTGGCTCCCGACTTCATTACCATTGATAAATACTTTGATGACACCTTTTTGTGTATCAACGACACCTGCCACATGATGCCATCTGTTGAGGGTGATTGCCCGTGATGGCGAAAAAATATATTCTTCTGCCTGCCTTACTGGTGATGAAGCAAATTGAACAGCACCATCATCCCGCAAAAGTAGGACGTAACTCCGGTTACTGATGTCAGGTGTTCGTTCGTCCCCTTTGTAGATGATGGGGGAATATCTGTTAGGAAATTCTGTTGCTTTAATCCATGCCAACACCGTAACCTGCTGGTTGATAGTATTCAGTATGTCACTGTCAAAGATTTCTACATAACTATCATTTCCATCAAGATCGAGAGCAGTTTCTACAATAGATTCGTCTAATTCGCTCAGTTTAAGTTTGTTACGTTGGTCGGTTTTTTCATCATTCCCTGTATCTTGTGCGAAGATAAGAGAGGAATGACAGAAGTTAAAGATGAGAAGAGATAGTACACATACGCAAATTAAGTAACTATGTCGTTTGGACATTGAATCACCTCCGTAATGAAATACTAAAGTTTGGACAATTTTTAGGGTTCTTGAGTAATAGCCTGGATCAATAGAAACACTTTTGACATCAATATTGGTTTATTGGGACACCTTTCGCCCCGCTGGGGCTGCTCTTGTTTGCACCTGAAATTCTTTTTCTGTGAGTTACGTTCCCATCCGAAACTCAATGAAAAATCAGCAAGGACTTGAAAACACAACATGAAACAGATAGAAATTGTCCAAAGTATAGTATATTTAGGCGAGGTGAAAAATGAACACAAAGACGCAGATTTTAGCGTGCGTTAGTGGTAGAACCACGACAACAACCGATATACTTAATGCAACCTCCACCAGTGAGCCATGTGTCAAAAAAATACTCCGGCGGTTGGTAAGAGATGAAGAGATTGTCCGTGTCAAACACGGTGTTTACGCATTACCTACCCAGGCGAAAAAAGAGGAAGCAGCCCCCGGTAAAAATCACAGGCAAGTAGACAGCGAGATCGCGAGACTTGAATCAGAGATTGAGAGACTCACTAGTGCGCTTGAGGCAGAAAAACAGTCTCATCAAGACACGCTCAATTATTGGACAAGGTTGTAGCTAATATTATCAGGGATTCACCTATATTTTTCACGGACGAAAATGAAGTAACCATCTGACATACTCCCACAGCTAAAGCAGTGGGGTTCTTTTGTCCCACCTGCTGTGTAGATTGTGGTATCAACAAGGGTTGCTTGCTAAGCAAGTCTAACACCCTCTACTCCAACAGACGATGCCCCGCCTGCACACCCGAAGGTGTCTTATGAACATTTTTGAGAGTGCTGTTTTCGGGATGGTGTCCTACCACTCTTTCCCATTACACTCTAAGCTTCCATCAGCAACTATCTGGTGTCAAAGACTTCTACCGCTTGTGTCGCAACTTTACGTGAGTTCACTCGGTATGTAGCGCCCAGAACGCCTGCTCACAACCCGTGGAGTTACGAAAAGAGATTATAGCAAGAATCGTGTTTTATGTCAAGAAAAAGTTTTGGTCTAATACAAGAGGGCGGTGTCTACATCCCAAAGCTAAAGCATTGGGTTTTGACACCGAAACTCGATAAAGGGAAAGCAGAGACTCCGCCCCGAAACTTGCCGAACGCCCAACTCCGCATTTTTCAGATAATCATTTCAAATAAAAGTGTTCAGATTGACACACCGCGCTTTAGACACCCGCCTGTGTTCCTCTACAGACAATCCGCTTGATTATACCACAGGCGAAAGCCCCGCCTTGTGTTTGGGAATTTGCGCACCTTGCATATTGTTTTTGTCAAGTGGACAGCGCGCACATCAAGGCAAAATATCAGATCACCGGTGCATCTGTCACTTACGGAAAATAAAGTGAAAAATGCATGTTGTGACCTCATATTTTATTGCGTTCCGTTGTGTGCCTCTTTGATTGTGTGTTATGGCGTACTGTTAAAGCACGCCATAACGGCGTTTATTTGATAATTGTGCCTTCAGACTCGTGTGCATCAGCAGTATCTTTAGCAGAATTGGAATTACTGTCCGTTATTGGTGGTAGTGGTTCAGTAAAAATCTCCCCCTTCGCCTCAGCCTCAAGCCGACGACGGTTCCATTCTGCGACTGCCGCTTGGTATTCAGCCTTCCCTTCAGTTTTTGCATTAGCTATGCGCTTTAGCCGCCTATCATAATACCAGTCTGACAATAACATGATAATATCTCCTATACCGATGATTATCCCAACGATTATCCCAGCGACAGGAATAAAAGTTGATACGTCTTCTATATTCTCCTCAAACGATTGTTGAGATTCTGATGCCCAAATATGTATTGCGTAAGATATTACAACAACATTTAAAAGAAACAGTGCAATACCTGCTTTGCCCCTTCGCCAAAGTATTCTCATTATGTTCCTTTTCTAAGCAGAATTGGACATCGTTATTAACAAGCATCGTTCCCATTCACACTCGGCAAGGTAGAGACCGCCCCAAGCAAGGCGGGTGTGATTCTCTATCAACGATGCTTTTAATAGTATAGCAGAAAAATATAAATAAATCAAAAATAGAATCGGATTGTGTCAGAATTTTGCTGAGAGGATTTTATACCGACTCGTTAAGCAATCCTATAGTTTGGACAGTTTGAAGTTTTCTAGAGATAAAAAGCAGAAAAGAGGGTATCCTTTCAAAAGTGATTTCCAACAGAATTCAGTCCTGCAAGAGTGTGGACAAACCATATTTAAATCCTGATAGGAAGTCCTGACAGGATAAAACTGTCCAAACTACAGTAATGAAATAGGTAATATTCTAAAAAATATGTAACGAAACTTAGGTAGAGAATAGCACGTTATTGCGAAGTGCTTGGAATTAATTCTCACCTTGTCCACTAAGTTTCAAATCTTCAAAAGGGTTTCCGTTCTGGTCAGTGATACGCAGGTAGAATCCCCAGTAACCTTCCACCTCACATACCTTGACAAGAATTGTATTTTTCCCAGATTTGAGTGTTACAGGAAAGTTATAACGGTCCATTCTTGCAGTATGTGCTTCCGAAACAGTGAACACCTCTTTAGTGTTCACCCATACTTTCCCTTGGTCGTCGCTATCAAATCGGAATTGGACTTCCCGTTCATCAGGAGAAAAAACATTTACAAACGCATAAGAGACACCCCAATCGACGTTTTCTCCGAAACTTATATAGCCGTTCATCGTATCATCTGTGCCCTTTTGCCAACGGACATCCCCATTAAGACCCTCGTATTTTGCAGTCATGTCAATCTCTGTTATATCTTCAGGAATGTAGGCTGTATTGAAACCGATTCCGCCAGCATTTTCAAATGGACCAAGAACCATCCATGCATCTTCAGTGATGAATCCTGTTTTTCGAATAACTGCTTTCGCCTCCTCATGCATGTTATTTTCTTGATAGAATTCCGCCAGCATGAGGTTTACACTTAACTGAAAGGAAACATTGTTGGACATATCATCACTTAGTTTCCTTAACATATCCACGTAACCCTCTTTATTTTTGATGTTCTTACCGATTTGTGTAATTTCCGCGATCATAGTGCGTTGGACATCTTCATGACTTGCCATGTTGAAACCTTGTTTGATCTGTGCGAATGCTTCTTCAAACTTTTCATTAACGAGATACGCTCGTCCGAGTGTCATGATGTAATATGAACTTGTTGAGTTTTGCGCTGCTCGTTTTGCGAATTTCAACGCTTTTTCTGGAAATAGGTTTTTGTTGAGAAGATCTTCAGCAAGATAACGATAATCCGAAGGTTGTTTAGGAGAATTTCCTTGATTCTGACGAATCGCGAGCCACTGTGTGTAGGCGAGTTCGGCTTTTTCAGAGTCACCGACCTTTGTGTAGGAGTCGCCTAACAGTTCGTGCAGGACAGAACTCCATTCCATTTTAGGTTTTAGTTCATGCAAGAAGGAGATCAATTTTTCCTCTTGTCCTTTGTCAATATAAAGTTTTGAGAGGTTGCGAAGTACAGTATCATATTCGTTTTTGGAAAGATTGGCATCTAAAGCGCGACGATAGACTGCTTCGGCATCCGCTGGTTGCTTGGTTTTTACATAGATTTCCGCCAATAAACGGTAGAGTTCATAAGTGGTCGGTTCAAGCGCGATTGCTCTTTCATACGCTGCCGCGGCTTTTACCAATTGTTCTGCACTGGCAGGGGTAAAGACTGGACGCGTGTAACCGATTAGTTTAGTGTTCCCTATCAATTTTCCATCGATTTGATTGGGCGATTTGTCTGAGATATGTCCTTCCGATTCTTTGTCAAAATTCCAAAGACCTACCAAGCCGGGTTCATTACCTTTCAGTTTCTTTTCCATATTTGCACGAATTTGCTCTGCTGTCAGAGCAATACCCCAAACACTCACCTCGTCAATTTGCCCAGCAAAGGTTGCGTGTGTAGTCACTTCTTCTTCATGTGAACCCCCAATCCGGAGTGGAAGTAAACTCTCGTAGATACTAAGATTCCCTCTATAATCTCGTTGACCGACTTCAGTGCCATCAATGAATAGTTTGATGGAATCATTTTTGGCATCAATAACACCTGCTACATGATACCATTGGTTGAGCATAATAGACCCTGATGGAGAAAAAACACCTCGTTCGCTTTGCCCGTTAGGTGATGAAGCAAATTGAATAACACCATCATCTCGCAGCCATAGTGTGAAACTCCGATTGCTGATATCTGAATTTCGTTGGTCACCTTTGTAGATGATAGGCGTATATCTGTTTTGAAACGCAGTCGGCTTAATCCATGCAGCCACCGTCATCTGTTGATTAATGCTATTTAGTGTATCACTACCCCCGATTTCGGCGAAACTATAATTTCCATCTAACTCCAATGCTATATTCTGAATTACACCATCTGTCTCGCGTGACTTTTGATAAAGGTTACCGATTGTTTTGTGCCATTGCGGGTCGTTAGGTTGTAATTCACTCAGTTTCTCATACTGCGCAATTGCCTTGTCAATCTTGTCGCTGAATTCGTAACTTTGGGCAAGCACAAGGTGGGCTTGCGGATCATTAGGATTCTCTAATACTTTTTTCTCCTGTGCAGGAATCCGTTTTTCGTAGAGATTTCCCTTTTTGTATACTTGCCGTAGTGCTGCTTCTGCTTGCTTGCGTTGTGTGTCACTTCTTGCAGTGTTTTTCAGATTTTGATATGCTTCAACAGCTTTTTCGTACTGTTCTGTTGCGAGGTAACTTTGACCAAGAAGTTTGAACAAAACATCATCTACCGAACCGCCACCGTAACTTCCACTGTTACCGAGTACGGTTTCAATGAGGTCAATTGTCGGTACATACATTCCACTTTCATAACAGATAGTCGCAAGCGCACATACAAACCATCTATCACGATATCGACTGTTGGTTGAAAGTGCTGTTTTGCCTTGTTCAATCAATGTCTTAGCTAACTCGGGTTGTTCGTCTTTGTGTAAGGCGTTTTTGTACGAAGCAGCAGCTGCGTAGAAAAAACTACGAACATTACTGGGTTGTGCTTTACACAGTGCTTGATAAGTCGCAGCTGTTTTCTCATAGTTGTTGGAAAATCTATAGATATCGGCAACCATTTCAAGGAGTGCTGGATTATTTGCATCCTTCTCAAGTCTGTCTTCAAAGAGTGTCTTTAACTCTTCAAGTTTATCCCCTTCTGTGTAGGCATTAATTAAAGTTTCGCGTGCGCGATCATTTCCAAAAGTGACTGTCACACTAGACGAACTGGACCTGATTGACATGCCTGTTGACATAAACTGCCCCATCGTTTCATAGATTTCTAATGCTAAGTCAGTTTTGTCAAGTTTCATATATATTTTAAGCAAGTCATTAGAAATGCTCTCCCTGTCATATCTATCGGAAGTCATGTCAAGTGCTTTTTTGTATGCAGTGACTGCTTCATCTAATTTGTCCTGACTACTAAAATTACGTGCCCGCTCGCGTTGCATTTCGAAGGTGATAGTGCCGTTCTCCTCTGCCTCTTTTAGCTTTTCTTCTAATGTTCCCTGACTACGGTAGAGTGACATTAACGACCTTTCAATATTGCTCCGCTCCCAGGAATCTACGGTAAATTGAATGGCATTGAAATATGCTTTTTCTGCAGCATCAAAGTCATTTTCATTAAGATAAAGTTGTGCCAAGTCCTGATAAACCTGTCCATTACCGGGTGAGATTTCAATTGCTTTTTGATAAGCAGCGATAGCTTCAGGATTCTGGTCATTGGCGTTATAGAGTTTTGCAATACGTATGTAATGTACGCCAATTTCCGGTTCCGCATCAATGTATTTCTGCGCGAGTTCAAATGCTTCGTTGAATTTCCCAGCAGTCTGATAACTATTGACGAGTCCATCTTGATACAACGTATTCTCTGGGTCAGCTTCAAGCAAGGCATTCCAAATATCAATAGATTTATCGTGCTTGTTTTGGCGTGAATAAAGCATTGCGAGTTGTTTCCGAGATTCAAAATCTTCGGGCATAACTTTAACAATATTCTCGTAAATTTCTATAGCTTTTGTCACATCATTGCTGCGCCCGCGCGCGTATTGTTGTGCCAACGCACGCTGCGTGCCGACGTTCATGTTTTTCGTTTCTTCGGAGAGTTTGGTTGTTGATGTCAATCCGTCACGTTTCTGTTTAATCGTCATCATTCGCTCTTGTGCCCGTTGACGATAATAGCGATCCACGGATAGGTCGTTAAGGAGTTCTGTGAAGAGAACTTCTGCATCATCCCACATTTGATGTTGCATGTATATTTGTGCGACCTGATCTTTCCCATAGAAACTTTGCTGCATAATGCGGAGAACACCCATCTTACGGAAGGCATCACGTGCTTTCTCTTTCTCATCTTCCTTGATGTATGCCTCACCAAGTTTTTGGTATACGTCTGCATTTTGCCAAGAACTCTGTGTGTCTGATTTCTTAATTGCTGCTTCAAGTAGGTTAATTTCACGTTTGCGGTCATTTGCCTTCCGATATACCTCTGCCAGACTGCTCAGCCATTGTGCGTTTACAGATGACATATCAAGAAGTTGATTAACCAAAGGATCTGCACCTTCAAGATCCTTTGCCACAATTTTCATTGCAGCAAGAAGGTAAAGCAAAACCGGTTTTTCCGGATTTTCGGCAAGTTTTTCCGTATGTTCTGTTATCAATCCGTTAATTTCATCAGATTCTTTAAAGATTTCAGTTAATTTTGATACGAATTGTACCTGTAAATAAATGTCCGTAGTTTCCAATTTTTCGCGTAAAATTTGGATTGCCTTGTCACGTTCTTTAGCTGCGATGTAGGCAGATAATAGGTACGTATATATGTAGGTGGTGTTTGGCTGTACTTTGATAATCTTTTCATAGATTTCGACCGCAGCTTTGGGGTTGTTATTGTTCATACACGCTTGCGCGACGCTGCTTGCAAAGTCGTTTGCATAGTTCTGCCCAACTGCTGGTAGAATCATTTTCTTCGTAAGCGAAACGAGTTCATCAACTTTCCCCGCTTGGATAAAGAGGTCTATTACTTCATAATTATAGTAACCGAGTACGTTTGGGTTGTTCTCAAGAAGCGTAATATATTGCGTCACAGCTTCTGTTGCATTTCCATGACGCTGCAACATTTGGGCATATCTCTGTCGAGTCGTGCTGTCCTTGGGACGCAGTTCCAGTGCTGCTTTGAACACCTCCGATGCCTTTTTGACCTGATTGGTACTTTCATAAAAGCTTGCTAACTTAAGCTGTGATTGAAACGATTTCGGGTTCTTTTTTATAGTTTCAAGCAGCTTAGGTTCCCGATCACGCGCAACTGTGGACCGACTAATCAGGCGCGTTGCTTGCTGAAAATTCCAAGATCGTAATGTTCGTCCATATCGGTCGCGTTGGTTTGCGAACCGTAAGGCGCGTTCTGCAACAAGTGCAGCATCTTGCCCACGACCGAGGCTTTGAAGGTGTTGGCTTAATTCCACTAAGAAATTCGGGTCGCGTTCTCTCATCGCCAAAGTCATTGTTTTCTTAGCAACAGCAGCAGCATATTGTGTGAGACCAGCCTCTTGGAGTTTTTTCGAAAACTGATAGATTTCTCGAACCCCACTCGGTGAATTCAGAAGTTTTGTCATCAGTTTACGGATGGCAGCCGTGTTACCTATATGGACAGCGAGCTGCATCGTTAAATCGAAATACTGATGACGATTCTTTGGATCTGCCTCAGAAAGTTCATCAAGTAGCGTCAGTGCTGCGCCATGTTTGCCTGTCTGGATATTAACAAAAACGGTATTGAGTTTGAGGGTAAGGTCATTCGGAAATTCCTTTTCTAACGTTGAGAGAATTTCCTGTGCTTTGTCGCGCTGCCCATCCCACCAATAGCAATAACTCATAGCCAAACTGGGATAGATAAGGTCTCTCCCTTCCGCAGTGTCTAATTCATTTTGCAATTTCGTGTATAAGACATTCTGCTGATTCTTCATCCATAGGCGATTGAAAGCATCCTGCAGATAGCCGAATCGATTTCGATCGAAATATGTCGTAGGTAAAGGAAAACTGGACTGAACCGGGGAATAGCCGCCGTAGGAGTATGGTGAGGATGCAAGAGCAGCGACGCTTCGCGCATTTGAAGCACCCGGTTTGGTACGCTCAAGGAACTTCCATGAGACTGCAACGGCTTTGTCGGTTTGTCCATCACTATGGTAAGCGTTAGTCAGTTGCCGATAAGTTGATTGAAACTGCCACCGTTGTGATTGCTGCGATTGGGGAGGTACAGGTAGATTTGCAATAACGTTCTCAGCAGCCTGTGTCTTACCCATCTGAACAAGCGCGTTGACTAAAATGAAAGCTGTATTAATTGTTGTAACTTTTGTATTTTCAATTCCGGTTAGCAGTTTTTCAGCCGTGGCTATTTTCCCTTCACGATAAAGTTTACTACCGTATTGAACCTTATACCAGAGTCGTGCTTCGTCAGTTAAACCGATGATGTCGTTGAGATACTTTTCAAATGTCTCATTATCTAAGTCTTTTTGTATTTCTCGACTTAACCGTATGGCTTGATAGGTTGCGTCATTCGGGGACGCTGCAATCAACTTTTCAGTAATTTCTTTCGTTTTCTCAGTGTTTTCAATTAGGACATATATTTGTGCTAACTTTTCAAGCACCTGGATGTCTTTCGGGTTTTCAGCAGCATCTGCTTCAAATTGTTCAATTAGTTCACTAAGTTTACCCTGTTTCTGAACAATTGTCACCAACTGCACTAGCGCGCCAATTTGTGCTTCCGCAAAGTTTTTCGGTAACCATCGCTGCCTACCTCTTCCGGTAAAGGATGAATTCTGAATTTGGTAAGCAAGATTTCGCGCGAGATAGAATTTGTCGGTATTGATACCGGGCGGTCCTGAACTTACATAAGTTGTATTCGATTTTACGTTTTTTGCACCTGTTTCATTTGGTTTAGGCAATTCCAAGATTCGCTCGAAGTGTGGTCGTGCGCGTTCCGAAGCATCCATCTCAACTAATGTTGCACCCAGTTGATAAAGCGCAATATGTGCATCAACACCCTTTATTTGTTCTGCTGCACGATCAAGCACAAAAAGTGCTTCATCCAAAAGCCCGTGTCGAATTAATAAAATTGCGAGCTTAACCTCTGCTTCCAGCGTTTGATTTTTTGCGTGTAGGAGTTTTGTCCACGCCTGAATCGCTTCCTGCTCGCGTCCAGCATCAAACAGTAATTCACCGAGCTTCCGTTGGTGGCTGGCATCCGGGTCTGCTTTGACAAGTCGCTGTTGATAGCTAAGTGCGTCTTGGTTATCACCAAGGTCTAAACTGATATTAACCAATTCGGATAATAACTCTGCATTGTCGCGTTTCTGATCTAATGCGCGTGCAAGTTGAAAACGAGCTTTGGGTAGATCATCTTCCATCCGATAAACTTGTGCTAATCCTAAAATAGGGGCAACATCAGAGATGTTGGTTTTCGTCATCTGTTTCAATTTTTCCTCTAACTCCCCTCGGCGTCCCAAGTCGTAATATGTCTCAGATAGAGGTTTGACGAAAGCGAGTTTATCGCTCACGCTACTGCTTAACTCCCAGCATCTCCAGTATTGTGCGATTGCTTGTTGTGGTTTGCCAGATAGTTTGTAAATTGCTGCAAGTTCCCTACGGATGTCTGTTCCTTCCGGACGTAAACGTATTGCCTGTTTAAGACTGTCAATAGCAGTGTCGTAATTTCCTGACTGTTTTGCGATATCAGCGAGAAGCTGATGCCCTTCAGGATTGCGTGGACTGTGCGCAACAACTTTTTTCGCTGCTGCTGTCGCCTCCTCAAAATCCAAAACGTTCAAGTAAGAACGCGCAATGTTAGCATAGTATTCACGGGCGTTAGCACTATCCACCTCAATGAGTCGAGCGAAGACAGCGTTTGCATCATCACGTCGTCCTTGCTCTTCGTAAATATCCGCAATCCATCTATTAACAACTACATCATCGGGTTTGAGTGCTTTCGCTTTCAAAAGAACTTCTAATGCGTAAGTAATATTACCCAACTTGAGATACATCTTGGCGAGTCGTTTCTGTTGCGCGAAGACATCACCGTTCGTCTGTTTAGACTTTTCAAGTTCTGTCTCTACTGCTTCTATTTTTTCAACAAGCGTTCCTTGTCGCCGATACAGTTCAATTCGCTGGTCATCCATCTTTTCAGCAAAAAACTCATTTGGGGCAAGTTTCGCTGCTTTTATGTATTCCGCTAATGCTTCATCGTAGTTTTTGTTTGCCATGAGCCGTTTTGCCAACGTCTCGTGAAAGCGATATACATCTGGCATCAACTCCACCGCTTTTCGACTTGCAGCAAGTGCCTCGGTACGGAACGCTTTAGTATCAAGCAACCGTGCCAAACGATCATAATTCTCAGCAATGCCTTTTCCATCAGCAACCATTCGATTCCAAGTGTCAATTGCCTTCTCACGATTCCCTTGGCGGAAGTAAAACTCACCGAAATACTCAATATAATCCAGATTGTTTGGTGCAAGCGAGATTGCTTTTTCATATTGAGCGGCAGCATCGTCCATCCACTCATGTCCTGTATAAATCTCCGCCAGGATAAGATAGGTTGTAGCGTTCTGTGGGTCAAGGTCAATCATACGTTGATAAGTTGATCTTGCTTTGTTTTCGTCTTCTAATTGCAGGTATAACTCGCCAAGCTCTCTGTAGATACCAAAATCGTCAGAGTCCTGTTCGCTAAGCACTTCATATTCCGCTGCTGCGTCAGTAAACATTTCAGCGTTGCGAAGCGCAGTGATAAGGTTCAAACGTAGGTTCGCGTCCGTTGGCGCGAGTTCTACCCCTTTTCGGTACGCACCGATGCCTTCATCAAGCTGCTGATTTTCAATATATGCTGCTGCAAGTAATCCGAGGAGTTCAGGTTCATTTGGCGTAGTTTCAAGTTTTGCTTGATAGTATTCAATTAAGCCTTTCCAATTGCTATCAGCTGCATAAATGCCGATAATTCGGTGTTGGAGGTCTTTGCGCAGCCAATTTCCGGGAGCAGTCAGTGTCAAGGCTGCATCGTAACTTTTGATTGCATCCTGATAATCACCTTTTGCCTCATGAATATTGCCGATCTCTCGCCGACTCAAACAGATTCGATATGGGTCATCTTTTTTCAGATTTATAATTGCCTCATGCTGTGCGATAGCTTGTTCGTACAGTTCCTGCTCGCGGAAAAGGTCAGCAAGTTCAATACGCGCAAAGACACCTTGAGGATCCAGTTCAGAGATTTTTTGCCATGCCTGAATCGCCTCGTCGATCCTGTCTCGACGGAAATATGCATGTCCGAGTGCTTTGTATATTGTTGTTAACTTTTCAGGGGGCACATCTTGTGCTTGTTCTGATAACGCTGCTGCCTTTGTTAACTCTCGGATTGCATCTTCATGTTGACGCAAAGCCTCATATACTTGTCCGAGTGCAAAATGGGCATAATAATTGTTCGGTGCAAGTTCGACAGCGCGTTGATACGCTGCAACTGCCTCCATTTCCTTTCCAAGCCGTTTATAGATATGACCCAAGATAAGTTGGACGTTTGGATCGTTAGGTTTCGCTTGTGCCGCCGCTTGATAATCTGTCACCATTGCATCTAAGCCGTCCCCTTCAAGATAGAACTGATAGAGGCGGTCAAATGTACTTCCCTCTTTTGGCTTACGGCTAAGCATCAGCTTATAACGCTCAATAATTGTTGCGTCGGTTGATTGGTCTTGTGCGAAGATTATTGAAGTTATACAAAAGATATTAACTATAAAAAGACACAAAAGGCATGCTGTAAATCGTTGCTTTTGAAATTTAAACACGAAACGACCTCCATTTAGATATAATGCTAAATTAACTTGATTCGAAGTTTTCTGATAAAGTCAATTTGGTATTATGAAGATTAAGAATTTAACACTGGTAAGATGCTAATTTTCTTCTATACTGCCAAGTTTCAAATCTTCAAAGGGGTTTCCTTCAGTATCAGTAATTCGCAGGAAAAATCCCCATGGAAGCGATTCATTGCAAACTTTGACGAGGATAGTGTTTTTACCTGCGACGAGTGTCACGGGTATCGTGCGTCGATCAATTTGTGCACCGCGAGTTCTTCTGTGGGCATATACTTTTTTACCGTTTAACCACACTTTACCTTGGTCATCGGAGTCAAAACGGATTTGGACTTTCCGTTCCTCAGGTGAGGTAAAGGAAATCCATGCATACGCGGTGTACCAACCCTCATCTTTACCAAATTCGAAGAATCCATCGAAGACTTCATCAGAAGCTTGTTTCCATGTGAGTGGACCAGTAACCCCATCGTATTTTGCATTTGTGTCAATTCGAGCGACTTCTTCAGGAATGTATGCAGTATTATAACCCACGCCTTTAGTATTGTCAAATGGTCCTAACGTTAACCAGGCAGTTTCAGGCAAAAAGCCTGTTTTCTGAATATATATTTTTGCTGCATCGGTCATTCCAATATCATGACAGAATTTTGCTAATGATAAGTTAACATTTGTCTGTGTGCCTATATTTTGAGGTAGGACTTCAACCAATTTTTCGATCATTTCAAGGTAACTTTCCTTATTTTTAACATTCTTACCTACTTGAGAGATACGCGTTAGTAAATGTTCAACACCATTTCCGCCGTGTCTACTGTTGTGATTCATGTGGATCAGACTACGTTGAAATTGTACAAGTGCTTTATCATAGTTTTCATTAGCAAGGTATGCATGCCCCAAGGTTGAAAAATAAACGGGATCAGGACGGGTTTCAGCAGCTTGTTTTGCCAGTTCCAACGTAAAATCAAGCATTATATTTTTATTAAGCAGTTCCTCAGCAAGTACAAAATATTGCTGCGCATAATTTCTTTGATTAGGTTCACTCTTTAGAATTTCAAACCATTTCTTGTATGCTTGTGCTGCTTTATCGGTATCACCTGATTCAACATAGGTATCACCTAACAATTTTTGTAATAACGGACTGTTACCTGATTTTGCACCAAGTTCTGTAAGGATGGCAAGCCTCTTATCAGTATGTTCTTTTGCATCGTAAAGTTTCAAGATAGCTTTGACAGCAGAATCGTGTTCAGTTGGTGATAGAGAAGCTTGTAATGCTTGACGATATACAGCTTCGGCTTTTGATTGACTGTCCTGTTTTGTATAAATATTTGCCAACGCAGTATAGAGTTCATACGAAGTAGAATTAAACGAGATCGCTTTTTCATAAGCTGCAGATGCTTTTTCATATCGCTCTTGCTTATTGGTATGCGTTGACTTTTCGTAGAGGTTACCAACTTTTTTGTGCCATTGTGCGTTTTTTGGTTGAAGTTCGCTAATCTTCTCGTATTGCGCGATTGCCTCTGCGAATTTGTCATTTGTTTCGTAACTTTGTGCAAGGGAGAATCGCGCATCTACATTGTCAGGATTTTCCTCAACTTTCTTGATTTGTGCTGGGAGATGCTTCTCGTAAAGGTTTCCGTCTTTATATGCCTGTTTTATAGATCTCTCGGCATTTGCTTTTTTTGTACTATTACGTGTAATCTTTCCCAATTCCTGAAATGCTTCAACCGCTTCTTCATACTGTTTAGCAGCGAGTGCACTTTTTCCAATGAGATCATATAACTTCTCCTCGTCCGTTGTGCTATTACCACCGTAACCTTGTGATCCTCTGGCAATGATTGCATCTTTAAAGATTTTAATTGCAGAGGTATACAATTCACTATTATAACAGACAGTTCCGAGCGAACAGAGGAACCAAAAATCCTGACTTTGGTGGCTTGATGATAGTGCAGCTGCACCATGATTTAACAGTTCTTTAGCCTGTTCTGATTTTCCAGTTTTGCTGAATGCAGCGGCTGCGTAGTAGAAAGCATGGATATTAGTCGGATCTGCTTTGCTGAGTGCGTGGTAAGCTTCTGCAGCTTTCTCATGGTTGTTCGAATTTCTATATATCTCTGCAATTACTTCAAGGGTAGTAAGATCATTCGCTTCTTTTGCCAGTTTACCTTCAAATAATGTTTGCAACGTATCAAGTTTATCTTGGGTTTTGTATGCATTAATTAGGGTTTCCCGAGGCTTATCTTTACTGAGTCGGACATCGAAACCAGTTGGACTATAGTTAATTGATGTTCCGCTTGAAGTGGATTGAGACATAGTTTCATATAGTTCAATAACCGAATCATCCTCTCCGCGCCTAACGTATTCAAGCATCAATTCTCTATAGACGTTATCCATTTCATGACTTCTTTTCGTCTTATTGATGGCTTTTTTGTAGGCACTAATGGCTTTATCCGATTCCCCTTTAGCGCGATATTGTCGTGCAAGTTCAACTTGCATATTGAACGTGAGGGTATCGTTCTTTTCCGCTTCCTTTAGTTTTTCCTCTAATTTGCCCTGACTACGATAGATTGATATCAATTGTCGTTCAACATCTTGCTGTTCCCATTCCTGAGTTGTTAATTGAAGTGCTTTTTCATAAGCCTTAGCAGCTTTATCTAAATTACCTTGATTCTTAAAGTTTCGAGCAAGTTCCCTCTGCATACTATAGGTAAGTGTGCCTTTCTTTTCCACTTCCTTAAGAAACTCTTCAAGTGTGCCTTTTCGGCGGTAAATATCCATCATTTGTCGATGAATGTTCCGTTGTTGTCCAGTTTGTGGGGCGTATTTCAGTGCCTCCTTAAATGCTTTTTCAGATTCATCTAATCTATCATTGCGTAGATAAAGCCCCGCTAAATTTTCATAAACTTGCCAATCCTCCGATGATAATTCAATAGCTTTTTTATAGGTTTTGATAGCATCTTCAATCTGATTGCTGCTACCGTAGAGTTGTGCGAGTCGGACGTAATGAACGCTGGTTTCAGCATCTTCCTGAATATACTTCTGCGCGAGCTCAATTGCATTATTAATTCTTCCCGCGCTCTGATATGCCCTTATAATTCCATCCTGATATTTTGTGTTCTCTGGATCGACTTCAAGTAACGCTACCCATATTTTTAAAGCTTTATCGTGCTGTTTTTCACGTGAATACAGCGAAGCGAGTTGCGACCGAGATTCCAGGTCTTCGGGCATTGCTTTCTCAATCTGTTCGTAAAGTTCAATAGCTTGAGGGATTTGATTCTGACGCATGTGTTGTTGTGCCATCGAACGTTGTAGAGAGATGTTTATTCTTTCAGTTTCAGGTGTTGACTTTAGTGATGACGTTCCGCCACGTCTTTGTCTGATAGTCATCAATTCTCTTTGTGCCCGTTCTCTGTAGTGCTGTTGTCCAGATAGGTCATTTATAACCTCAGTGAAAAGTATCTCTGCTTCGTCCCACATTTCGTACTGCGAATAAATCCGTGCAATGCGTTCCTTTTCATAATAAGCGGCTCCGCCCTGGCGCATAAGTCGGAGAATCCCCATTTTTCGAATAAACTCTTTAGCTTTTTCTTTATCCCCCTTTTTGGTGTAAGCCGTTCCAAGTTTCTGGTAGGTTCCTGAGAGTTGGTATGAATTCCGTGCGTCAAATTTTTCTATTGCAGCTTCTAACATGCGAATTTCGCGATCGGTATCTGCTTTCTCTTTGTATATATCCGCTAAAGTATTTAGCCATTGTAGCCTGGATTGTAAAGGAATGTGTTCAATTAGTCTATTAACAATTGGGTCTGCTCCTTCAATGTCAGCTGTCACGATCTTTGTAACAGCAACCAAATAAAGCGTGGATGGGTTAGTAGTTTCATCATTGATTTTTTCTTCATACTTCGCTAAAAAGGCTTTTATGTTGTCCAATGCTTCATTGTACTTTGAGAGTTTTAATATAATACTGACTTGGGAATCTGGATTTGTCGTTTGCAACTTCTCTTTCAAGAGTTTAATTGCCTTATCACGTGCACCCGATGCAGCGTAAGCATCTGCTAATTGGAGATACACGTTGTATCTGTCTGACTCCATCAACTTCTCGTAGATTTCAACAGCAGCTTTTGCGTTTTTTCTACTTACACACAGCTCTGCAGCTCTTCTTGCAAATTCAAATCCTCTTGAATATTGGTCTTTATTATTATCGATTAACTCCTTCGCAATTGAAACAAGTTTATCTACTTCTCGCGCCTCGAAAAATGTTCCTAATATTTCCCAATAGTTAGAGTACATTGTATTAATATTTTTACTATCTTTCAGGAGAATGCTATATTGGGCTACAGCATTTTTCGATTGTCTATTCCGTTGCAACATCTGTGCATATCTTATACGAGTATTGTGGTCTTTAGGTCGCAGTTTGAGTGCTGCTTCATAAGCATCTGAAGCCTTTTTAATCTGATTTCTACTTTCGTAGTAAGATACTAATTTCAGTTGTGCTTGGAATGAATTTGGGTTTTTCTTGGCAGCATCCTCTAACTTAACTGCGGGGTTACTCCCAACTGTGGAGGGTTTGGCAAGGTTTGCAGCTTGTTGGAAGCTATATGAATGTAATGTTCGACCGTATCGGTCACGTTGGTTAGCAAAACGCAATGCGCGTGCAGCAATACGTGATGCGTCCTGACCGCGCCCGAGTTGATTTAAGTGCTGACTCAACTGCACAAGGAAATTCGGGTCACGTTCTCTCAAAGCCAAGGTCATAGTTTTTTTCGCAACAGCTATTGCATATTGCGTGAGCCCAGCCTGTTGGAGTTTGGTCGAAAATTGGTAAAGTTCTCTGACGCCAGTTGGCGAATTTAGTATTTTTGTCATCAAGTCCCGAACTGTAACTGAGTCCCCTATATGTACAGCAATTTGTAACGTTAGGTCGTAATATTGGCGTCGATTTCTTGGATCCGCTTCAGCGAGATTGTTAAGCAGTGTTAATGCCGCCTTGAATTCACCTATCTGAATGGAGACTAAAACAGTGTTGATTTTAAGTGTGAGATCCTCAGGAAATTCTTTCTGTAAATCTGCGAAAATCTTCTGTGCTTGGTCGCGTTTATTTTCCCACCAATAACAGTAACTGATCGCCAACGCAGGATAGATTTTGTCTCTACCTTCAGCAGCATCCAATTCAGTTTGAAAAACGTCATACAGTGCCTGATGTTGATTGGTTGCCCACAAATGTGAAAAAGTGCTCTGGAGATACTGCAAACGACTTTGATTATAGTACGTTGTCGGAGAAGGGAAAGCAGATTGTATGGGTGTGTATCCTCCGTAGGAATAGTTGGAATACCCAAGTGAAGTAGTTCGACGTGGATTTGTAGAACGTGGCTTTGTGCGATCAAAATATTTCTTATAAATTGCCACAGCTTCTTCAATTTTACCTTTGCTGAGTAAATTGGTAGCAAAGAGATCATACATGCGTGATGACTGTTGACCGGAAGATGAAATCTTAACTCCGTCAAATATTTTCTTCGCCGCATCAAACTTACCCAGTTGAACGAAAATTTCAACCAACATCTGAGAGTTGGGAGAGTTAATCACTTTGCTGTTTTCAAGTTCAACTAACAATTTTTCTGCGTCTTCTTTCTTTCCTTGATAATGGAACCTTCTTGCATACTCTGCAATATACCATTCCCGTGATTCAGGTGTTAACCAAGTCATTTTGTCAAGGAGCGTTTTGAACTTATCATGATCAAGATCCGTGTCTGCATTAGCCATATCTAACTGTATACGTTGATATTCTGGGTTATTAGGTGCTACAGCAATCAATTTTTCCGTAATTTCTTGTGATTTTTCATGATTGCCATTCAGTAAATGGAGTTGCGCCAACAACTCAAGTGTCTGGGTGTCCTTCGGATTCTCGGCAGCATCGTCCTCAAATTGTTGAACAAACTCATTCAGTTCCCCTTTGTCATCCATAATTATCCTCATCTGTACAAGTGCCCCAGCCTGAGCCTCTTCAAAATTAGTGGGAACCCAAGCCTGTCTACCTCTACTTCCGTATGGTGAGTTTTGAATTCTTTGATATAGACTCGTGGCGAGAGTAAGTTTATTTCTGTTCGCACCCGGAGGATTGTAAGTTGGAGTGGGAACGGCTATTGCCGCTTTTTTAGATGTGGCACTGACACTAGCATCAGTAGATGGTTTAGGCATCTCTATGATTCGCGTGAAGTGTGGCAATGCTCTGTCTGATTCGTTAATCTCAACAAGCTTTGTGCCGATTTGATAGAGATGGATATGTGCATCAGCCCCTGAAATCTTTTGCGCTGCACTGTCTAATGCAAAAAGAACTTCTTCTAATAAACCGTGTTGAATCAACAATTCTGCAAGTTTCATTTCAGCATCAAATGTCTGGTTTTTCGCGTGCAGTACCTTTGACCAAACCTGAATTGCCTCCTGTTCACGACCAGAATCAAACAATAATTCACCAAGTTTCTGCTGGTGGATGGGATCCGGGGTAGTCTTGACAAGTTGTTGCTGGTAATTCAGTGCTTCCTGCGTATCGCCAAGGTCAAGACTAATTTCAACAAGTTGGAAAAGCAATTCAGGATTTTCGTTTTGCCTGTCTAATGCGCGAGCAAGTTGGAATCGGGCACTCGGAAGGTCGCCTTCATTTCTATATATTTGTGCCAAAGCTAAAACCGGTGCAACAGCAGAAGTATTAGATTTTACAATCTGCTTTAGTTTCTGTTCCAATTCGTCTCGTCTGCCTAAGTTGTAATATGCTTCGGATAAGGGTTTGAGAAAACTGAGTTTGTCGTTTATATTATCACTTAATTCCCAGCATCGCCAATACTGTGCAATTGCTTGGCGGGTGTTTCCGGCAAGATTGTGTGCGGCAGCAAGTTCTGTGCGTATGTCAATTGCTTCCGGACGCAATCGGATTGCTTGTTTGAAACTATCGGTTGCCGATTCATAATCACCTGACTGTCTGGCAATTTGTGCAAGCAGATGATGTCCTTCAGGATTGCGTGGACTATGGGCGATTACCTGCTTCGCCGCCTCTGTCGCTTTCTCGAAATCCATCACCTTTAAATATGCGTTTGCGATATTTGAATAGTATTCCCGAGCATTGGAGTTATCAATATCAGTTAAGTGCGTGTAGAGATTGATAGCATCATCACGTCTACCTTGTTTGACATACACTTCAGCAGTCCATCTGTTGATAGTTACATCATCTGGTTGAAGTTCTTTTGCTTTCAATAGGATTTCAAGTGCATAAGTGGTATTTCCTGACTTCAGCAACATTTTGGCGAGTCGCTTCAAATTTGTAAATTTGTTTGTATCTGTAAGTTCGGATTCTTCAAGTTCACTCTCTAAAGCCTCAATTTTCTCAACAAGGGTTCCTTGACGACGATAGAGTTCAATTCGTTGATCATCCATCTGTTCAGCAAAAAAGTCGTTCGGGGCAAGCTTCACTGCTTCAGTATATTCTAATAGTGCCTCATCGTACTGCTTGTTGTTCATAAGTCGCTTAGCTAATGCCACACGAAAACGATATGCCTCCGGCATCATTTCAACTGCTTTTCTGCTTGCCTCAATAGCTTCAGTAGGAAAGGTTTTGGTTTCCAACAATCGCGCCAAACGGTCATAATTCTCAGCAGTACTCTTGGCATCGGAAACCATCTGGTTCCACGTCTCAATCGCTTTCTCACGGTTGGCTTGACGGAAGTAGAACTCTCCAAAATATTCAATATAATCAAGGTTGTTTGGGGCAAGCGAAATTGCCTTTTGGTATGCTGCAACAGCATCATCTATCCATTCGTGTCCGATGTAAATCTCAGCAAGTGTAAGGTGTGTGCTTGCATTCTTTGGATCACGGTCAATCATTTTCTGGTATACTTCCTTCGCTTTGTCTACATTTTCAAGTTGGACATACAACTTACCGAGTTCCCGATAAATACCAAAATCATCAGGTTGTTGTTCGCTGAGTATTTCATATTCAGAAGCAGCATCCTCGGACATTTCAGAATTACGTAGTGCGTCAATAAGGCTTAGACGTAAACCTGTGTCTGTCGGGGCAAGTTCCAAACCTTTCTTATAGGTATTAGTCCCTTCATCAAGCTGCTGATTTTCAATATACGCTGAAGCAAGCAAACCAAGCATCTCAGGATTATTTGGGTTTGTTTCGATCTTACCTTGATAGTATGTTATTAGATCCTTCCAATTAGCATCCGCCGAATAAATCGCAATAATACGATGCTGCAGGTCTTTTCTGAGCCAATTGCCCGGAGCGGTTAGATTCAACGCCTCGTCGTAATGCTGTCGTGCCTTGTCATACGCCCCTATCCCTTCGTGAATTTTACCTATTTCTCGTAGACTCAGACATTTACGATACGCATCGTCCTTTTTAATATCAATGATTGCTTGGTGTTGTGCGATTGCTTGTGGATAGAGTTCCTGTTCACGGAAAAGGTCTGCAAGTTCAATACGCGCGAAGATGTTCTGCGGGTCAAGTTCAGATATTTTCTCCCATGCCTTGATCGCTTCTTCTAACTTATCCCGACTAAAATACGCGTGTCCGAGTGTCTTGTAAATATCCGTTAATTCTTCTGGCGAAATTGTTTGTGTTTGCTCAGATAACGTAGCAGCTTGTGTTAATTCGCTAATTGCGTCTTCATGTTGGCGCATTACGACATAGAACTGTCCTAAAGCAAAATGTGCATAATAATCGTTTTGCGCGAGTGCAACAGCGCGTTGATAAGCAGCGAGTGCTTCCTTGTCTTTGCCGAGTCGTTTGTAGATATGTCCCAAGATGAGTTGGATATTAGGATCGTTAGGCTTGGCTTGTGCTTCCGCTTGATAATCCGTAACCATGGCTGCTAAACCAGTCCCTTCAAGATAAAACTGATACAACCGATCAAAAGTGCTGCCTTCTTTCGGTTTCTGACTAAGCATCAACTTGTAACGTTCAATTACTTTAGCATCGTTAGTTTCATCTTGTGCAAGGATAATTGGAGAAATAGATAGTATGGAAAGTATAAGAATTAACACACATAAAGCGATCGGGCATTTTTCACGACTGAACATCGGATATCTCCTTTTAGAAAATGATAAATAGTGAATCTGATTTTCAATTAATTCAATCTTTCTTTATTTCGGGGACGAGGTTGACGTTGGTAGTACGCTTCGCACATGATTTATGAACATTAACTGAAATTGTGCTTCTTGACGCATATTTTGGCTTGCCGATAGATCGTTACTGATGTCTGTGTAAAATACTGCAGCGTCGTCCCACATCGCATATCGTAGGTAGGTTTTTGCAACCCACTCTTTTTCCGATAAACCAGAGCCACTCGCGCTTTGTGCAATGACAAATGCCCCCATCTTCCTTAATGTATCTTGACCCTTTAGTTTTTCGTTTTTATGGAAATATGCGGCTCCAAGTTTTTGGTAGATCGCCGCAACTCTCCATGAATTCGGAGCGTTAACTTTCTGTATTGCTATTTCAAGAACCCGTATTTCACGGTCTCGATCCCCAGCAGTTCGGTAAGCATCAGCAACACGGTTAACCCAATCAAAAACTACTGCCATCGATGAATTAGCAAATAGTTGATCAACAAGCGTATCCGCTCCTTCAAAATCATAAAACCCGATTTTCATCAACACAACCGGAAAAATCAGTGATGGGTCAGTTGGTCTCTGCGAAAGTTTTTCCTCATATTCTGCTGTAAACTCTCTTAGTTTGCCCCAAGTCTTGTAGAGTTGGCTTAGTAGTAATATAATTTCTACCTTTGCAACAGAAGTAAGATTGTTATTCTCCAGTTTTTCGCGCAAGAACTGAATTGCCTTATCACGTTGACCGGTATTAGAGTAGGCTGCTGTTAAATCCTTATATAAATGGTAGTCAGTAGGATCAACTTTGACCATTTTTTCATAGATTTCAATAGCTGCTTTTCGATTTTTATATCTAATGCACTGCTGTGCAATACTTCGAGCGAATTCTTTTGCGGTATTTTGTCCAACTGATGGAACGATCATATCCTTAGCGAGTGAGACGAGTTCATCAACTTTCTCTGCTCGGAAGTAAACGGTTATTACATCCCGATAATTATTTCCGAATGCATTAGGGTTATGCTTGAGCAATATGTTGTATTGTTCAACAGCCTTTTCAAACTGTCCAGCACGTTGCAGCGTCTCCGCGTATCGTTTCCGAGTAGTGATATTGTTCTGTCTCAGTGCCAGAGTTGCCTCAAATGCCTTTGAAGCTTCAGGAAACTTTCTGGACCTTTCGTAGAATGTTGCTAAATTGATCTGTGCTTGATAGGATTTAGGGTTCTTTTGAGCAGCTTCAAGCAATTTAGTTTCGCTGTTTTGGATAACTGAAATATTTCTTATTTGATGGGAAGCTTGCAGCGAATTCGATCCACTTAAGGTGCGCCTGGACTTTGACTGTTGATTATTCAAACGTGATGCGCGCTGCGTTAGACGTGCGGCGTCTTGTTCTTGTCCAAGTGTCTTTAAATGTGAGCTTAATTGCATCAGTAAAAACTGATCCAGTTCTCCTTGTGCCAAATCCGCTGCTTTTTTTGCTACTGCAACAGCGAACTGTGTTTGCCCAGCAATCTGAAGTCTTTGCGATAACTGAAAAAGTTCTCGAACACTACTTGGCGAATTTAGAAGTTTTGTCACTAACTCACGTATAGTAGCAGTATCATCAATGCGGATTGCCAACTGTAGTATCGTCTGATTATATTGACGGCGATGCCTCGGATATGTGTCTGCAAGTTCCTTAATTAGATCAAGGGCAATTTTGTGTTCACCCACATAAATTGAAACAGAAGCAGTGTTCAGTTTAAGGGTATGCTCCTCTGGAAATTCATTCTGCAATGAAGATAGAATCTCCTGTGCTTTTGCGCGTTTTCCATCCCACCAATAACAATAACTTAATGCAAGTTTTGGAAAAATACGTTTGCTACCGTTTGCAGTTTCTATTTCAGCTTGTAATTTGTCATACAAGGCTTCTTTCTGATTGTTTAGCAATACAATGTTGAAAAACTGTTGGAGGTGTCGCAACCTGTCTTGATTGTAATATATCGTAGGTGAAGGAAAATTTGATTGAAACAAGATATAGCCGCCAAAGATGTTTGGCGAGTTTGTTGGTATTGGAGCAGGTATAGCATGTGTTGAGGTTGGCATAGTGTTCTCAAAGAACTTCCAGAAGAGCTCCATCGCTTTCTCAGTTTGTCCAACATTAAGGTAAGCGGATGCAAGTGTAATATAGGTTTTGCTATACATTCCCTGCTGTTGAAGAGCAAAAGATAGTGCACCTGTTTTGGAAGTTTGGGAACTCGGATTGTTTACTGGAACAGGAAGTTGAGCAAGCATTTTTTCAGCTTGATTAATTTTGCCCAACTCCACCAGAATTTGGACTAACATCAATACTGTATTGAAATCTGTCACTTTTGTATTATCAATTTGATTAATAGCTTTTTCTGCATTTTCTTTATTTCCGATAAAAAAGGAGTTAGTTGCATAATTAACAACATGCAAAATGTGTGCTTCAGGTGTCAACGCTGTCATTTTATCAAACTGGATTTTCCACGTCTCATAATCAAGGTTCTGCTCTGTAATCTGCCGCAGCCGCATGCTTTGATACACAGGATCATTAGGAGATACGGATAGTAATTGTTTGGTTGTTTCACTTACCTTTTCAGAGTTATTAATTAAGATATAGATTTGGGCTAACGTTTCAAGTGTTTGGATATCCTTCGGATTAGTGGTAAGATTAGCTTCATATTGTTGGATTAATTCATTCAATTTTCCCTGTTGTTGAGCAATTGTTGTCAACTGTACGAGCGCGCCAGCCTGCGCTTCTTCAAAATTATTTGGCATCCAAGGTTGTGTGTTTCTACTTCTATTAGGTTGTTGCTGAATATGATGGACGAGACTTTGGGGGAGGTTAAATTTATCAAGGTTTATTATAGGAGATGAATGAGGTGAATAATTTACTGTGGGAGTTATGTGTGTAGTTGTGCTTACTAAACCTTGCTTAGCAGGTGGTTCAGACATTTTCAATATACTTTGGAAATGAGGTTGCGCGTTTTCTAACGCATTCATCTCAACCAGCATCGAACCAATCTTATATATGTCAATTGCATCGGTTGCTTTTTTAGCAGCACGATCAAGGATGAGGAGTGCATCCTCAAGCAGTTCGTAATTAATAAGCACAGTAGCGAGTTTAATTTCTGCATCTAAAGTCCGACTTTTACTGTGTAAAAACTTTGTCCATATCTGAATTGCTTCTTGCTCCCGTCTGGCATCAAACAACAATTCACCGAGTTTTTGCTGATGGTTAGCATTAGGATGTGCTTTAACAAGCTGCTGTTGGTAGTTTAGAGCATCCTCTGTATTCCCAAGTTCCAGACTAATGTTAACGAGTTGTTCCAAGAGTTCTGGGTTGTCGGACTCACGGTCTAACGCCCGCGCATATTGAAACTTTGCTTTGGATAAGTCTCCTTCTCGCTGATAGATGTTCGCGAGTGTTAAAATAGCGGCTATACTTGAAGGATCAGATTTTGAAAGTTGTTTCAGTTTTTCTTCAAACTCGTTATGTTGTCCGAGAGTATAATATAACTCTGAAAGTGGTTTAACAAAGGCAAGTTTTTCACTTATCTTTACACTTAATTTCCAACATTGCCAATATTGATCCAGTGCTTGTCGATGATTACCTGAAAGTTTGTAAATTTCCGCAAGTTCCTTGCGAATGTCGGTTGCATCTGGACGAAGACGGACTGCTTGCCTGAGACTGGCGATAGCAGTATCATAATTTCCTGCACTTTTGGCAATTAGTGCTAACAGTTGATGCCCTTCAGGATTCCGCGGACTATGTGCGACTACTTGCTTTGCTGTTGTCGTTGCTGCCTCAAAATCCTTGCCTTTCAGATATGCGTTTGTAATATTCGTATAGTATTCACGCGCGTTAGCAGTATCCACATTAATTAGGTGCTCATAGATTGCGTTTGAATCATCTCGACGCCCTTGCTTGGTGTATAGTTCTGCAAGCCTTCTGTTTACAAGGATATCATCCGGTTGAAGTGCTTTCGCTTCCAATAGAACTTCAAGTGCGTATGTGGTATACCGCAACTTGATATACATTTTTGCGAGTCGCTTCAGATGTGTAAATCTATCGGCATCATTCAGTCCAGGTTTATCAAGTTGCGTTTCTAAATCTTCAATTTTTGTAACGAGTGTTCCTTGCCGTTGATAGAGTTCAATTCGTTGATCGTCCATCTGTTCCGCAAAAAAGTCGTTGGGAGCAAGCTTCACTGCTTCAGTATATTCTAATAGTGCCTCATCGTACTGCTTGTTGTTCATAAGTCGCTTAGCTAAAGTTTCTCGGAAACGATATGCATCTGGTGCCAATTCAACAGCTTTTCTGCTCGCCTCAATAGCTTCAGTAGGAAAGGCCTTGGTTTCTAACAATCGCGCCAAACGGTTATAATTCTCAGCAGTCCTTTTTTCATCCGAAACCATCTGGTTCCATGTCTCAACCGCTTTCTCACGGTTGGCTTGACGGAAATAGAACTCTCCAAAATATTCAATGTAATCAAGATTTTCGGGCGCGAGCGAAATTGCCTTTTGATATGCTGCAACAGCATCATCCAACCATTCGTGCCCGGTATAAATCGCGGCGAGGGTAAGGTACGTGCTTGCATTCTTCGGATCGCGGTCAATCATTTTCTGGTATATTGCTTTTGCTTTGTCTACATTTTCAAGTTGGACATATAACTTACCGAGTTCCCGATAAATACCAAAATCATCAGGCTGTTGTTCGCTGAGTATTTCATATTCAGAAGCAGCATCCTCGGACATTTCACTACTGCGGAGTGTGTCAATAAGGCTTAGACGTAAACCTGTGTCTGTCGGGGCAAGTTCTAAACCTTTCTTATAGGTATTTATACCTTCATCAAGCTGCTGATTTTCAATATATGCGGATGCAAGTAAACCGAGCATTTCTGGATCATTTGGGTTTGTTTCGATCTTACCTTGATAGTATATTATTAGACCCTTCCAATTAGCATCCACCGAGTAAATCGCAATAATACGATGCTGCAGATCTTTTCTGAGCCAATTACCCGGAGCGGTTAGATTCAACGCCTCGTCGTAATGCTGTCGTGCCTTGTCATACGCCCCTGTCCCTTCGTGAATTTTACCTATTTCTCGTAGACTCAGACATTTACGATACGCATCGTCCTTTTTAATATCAATGATTGCTTGGTGTTGTGCGATTGCTTGTGGATAGAGTTCCTGTTCACGGAAAAGGTCTGCAAGTTCAATACGCGCGAAGATGTTCTGCGGATCAAGTTCAGATATTTTTTCCCATGCCTTGATCGCTTCTTCTAACTTATCCCGACTAAAATACGCGTGTCCGAGTGTCTTGTAAATATCCGTTAATTCTTCTGGCGAAATTGTTTGTGTTTGCTCAGACAACGTAGCAGCTTTTGTCAGTTCGCTAATTGCGTCTTCATGTTGGCGCATTACAACATAGAACTGTCCTAAAGCAAAATGTGCATAGTAATCGTTTTGCGCGAGTGCAACAGCGCGTTGATAAGCATCAAGTGCTTCCTTGTCTTTGCCGAGTCGTTTGTAGATATGTCCCAAGATGAGTTGGATGTTAGGATCGTTAGGCTTAACTTGCGCTTCTGCTTGATAATCTGTAACCATTGCCACCAAGCCAGTCCCGTCGAGATAAAACTGATACAACCGATCAAAAGTGCTGCCTTCTCTCGGTTTCCGACTGAGCATCAACCTGTAACGTTCAATTACTTTAGCATCGTTAGTTTCATCTTGTGCAAAGATAATTGGAGAGATAGATAGTATGGTAAATATAAGAATTAACACACATAAAGCGATTGAACATTTTTCAAGGTTGAACATCGGAAAACCTCACTAATGATACCATCTTCATAATTTAGAGACACTTCTGTGAAATAGGATAGTAATACCATTTCTGAATGATGGCATCACATTAACAAAAAACCCGTTTGTAGTCGCGCAATTCATTGCGCCTCTTATACTCAACATAAGATACGCTTTAAAATGTCCTAAATACTCCGTAATGGTAGTTTATTTATCAGAATTGGTATAATACCCAATTAACCTGATCTGTAGCGCGAGGACCCCGTGCCTCACAATGCCTGACTTTATCAGAAAACTTCAAATCAAGTTAATTTGGTATAAGAATGTGTTTTTGGGTTGTCAGTTTAGGCTTCTTCTGCTGATTTAGGATTGTGACCGAAAGAAGCCAATGTAAATGTATCGTGAAACCAGCCGGTGCAATTGCTATGAACATAAACGACATCGTTTATCACAATTTGGATATTGTTAGGAAACTTGCTAACCAAATCATGCCCACGTAGAAATCGTCCATCATACCGTCTAAAGAAAACTGTGCGTCCACCTTTTTCAATATAAACTTCCGCGAGTTCTCCTCCGTGCTCATTGGAAATGTCAACATCTAAAACACGGAGACAGTGGAATGTGTTTTCACCAATCGTCACATCATACGTGCCTGCCCCAAACCCTATGCCATCAGTGAGTTTATAGGTGCCGTCAGGCTGCAATTGGTAACGTCCATCATCAACGATGCGGCGTTTTAAGGCGGGTCCCCACTGGTCTTCAAACCATTCATCTCCGATTGTATTAAAGATTCGCTTACCATTAATTGTATTTACGACTGAAACCCATTCTGTGTGTGTTTCATTGATGGTCACGTACATCAAATTTGGAGTGGGAGGCCAGTCATTCGCAAGCCACTCTTTGAATTGGATTTCAACACATTCAATATCACGAATAATTGCAGGCATTGTAGGAGTCATCTCTGTTACAGCATCTAATTTCTGTGTTTCACCGTCGTATTCTGCCCACATATAGGTTTCTCCCATCTTAGGGATAGCAAACCACCACTGAAGTTCTTGACAATCTACCTCATAAATCCGTTCAGAACTTTCAACAATCTTGATATCGGGACGGGTCGGTGGAAAGGGGTGATCTACTACTTCACCAGGCGGTTCTATTGTAAATTTCGTCTCCATGTTTTTATTCTCCTAAATTGATCACTTATCCATATTTTAAGGATTTCAATATACAAACTAACGCAAATTACTGAAAATATTCAGTCCTTTTTTGTAGTGACAATCACTATTATAGAAAGTATAGCTCCTACCAATAATACAACTACTCCCAGTTCTAAAATGCCGATGCCTATCATCATTCTCCTTTGTTTATAATTAAATGTGCTTAAATGTGCTTGAGTTGGTCTCCTTTCCATCGTTTAACCGCATCAATTTTTGTTTGCTGCCAATCTGCCCAATCTTTTTTGCCTTCATACCGAACAACGTCGTGTATTGTGGCACGCGGCTGATAGGTAATATAGTTTCCGGTGTGCCATGCAAGATTCCGCTGACATACTCCCACAACTAAAGCAGTGGGGTTCTTTTGTCCCACCTGCTGTGCAGATTGTGGTATCAACAAGGGTTGCTTGCGTGAGCAAGTCTAACACCCTCTACTCCAAAGGTCAATGCCCCGACCTTATGAATGTTTATCGCTGCGTTTACATCGCGGTCGTGAGAAAGTTTGCATTTATGACAAACCCAAGAGCGCACTTTCAAATCCATCGTTTCATTTCGATGTCCGCAGTTGTGGCATATAGGCGTTGTGGCTTCCCATCGTCCGATGGTTTCAACGCGCTTTGCTCGCTTTTGTGCTTGCCATCGCATTTTGAGCATGAACTCACCGAAGGACAAGTCAGAGACTTTGCGTCCCCAGAGCCGTTTCATGCCTTGCAAGTTGAGGTCTTCAAAAAAGCAGACATCAAACTTTCGGACAAGTTCAAGGGCGAGTTTCCAATGATGATCAGCGCGTTGATTAGCAATCTTGCGATGTTGCCTTGCATAGTGTTTCCTCGCCCGTTCGCGATTGTTGCTGCCACGTTTCTTTTTAGACAAGGCACGATTAGCTTGCTTCACTTTCTTTGCGGAGTGTTTATAGAACAGAGGCGAGTTATATTTTGTGCTATCAGAACAAGTGAGAAAGGTTTTCAAACCGAAGTCAAACCCTGCTGTTCTACCAGTCTTGAGTGCCGGTTCAAGTCCTTCGTCATCTGTCAGAATAGTCAAATACCAATCACCGAGCGGATCGCGTTTGAGGGTCACGCGTTTGATGTTACCTCTAATTTCACGAGAATACCAGAAACGATACCAGCGTCCGTTGATACGGATTTTTGCTACTGGACACCCATCCGATTTCTCAAGCACTTCTATTTTCACCTGATTACCATTGAATGTCATAGAACGATATTTGCGCCAACCCTTGAATTGCGGTGGACGCTTAGCCCTGCCTTCAAAGAAGTTGGTATACCCGCGGTCAAGCCGTCTCAGGCATTCTTGCAATGCCCACGAGTAAGGGATATGCCAGTGTGCATACTTTTCCAACTTCTTGAGTTTCGTCAAGTGTTCACTCAATCGGTTATAGGAGGCACGCTTATAGCCATCGCAATCTCCGAAGATACGATAGTGGCGAAGCGTCAACGCAACAAAATGGTTGGACACTTCGCTGATGATACGCGTCTCATTTTGCAAATGACGATTGCGTTTATGGTTCTGAAGTTTGTCTTTATAGGTCCGCATTGCTTAGCCTCCAGCATTGCTTCCAAGGACAGTCAATAGGGGTAGCATTACCTCAAGAGAGGTAAATGTCCCGCCTTACCAGCAATGCTATAGATACTATAACAAAACCGATAAAATATGTCAACTGTTTTTTTTCTGTCACACACTTTGGTCTGGGACACGAAGGCGGTGTCTATATCCCAAAACTAAAGCATTGGGTTTTGACACCGAAATCTGATAATCTTGAAATTGGAATGCCATTGTATTTCCTAAATCGGTTATACCCAATTAACGCGATCTGTAGCGCGAGGTCCCCGTGCCTCGCAATGCTAACCCCTATCAGAAAACTAATAATCCCGTTAATTGGGTATTAGTCGTAGATTTTCAAGCCATTCTTCAAATTTTCTGTTGATGATTCAGAGTACTGCAACCCAGATGTGTCCCAATTATTTAGGACTTACGCAAAGCGTCCGACATGAATTGACCAAAACAGTGGTATATAATACCTTTTTATAATATTAAAAAAATGTTGAGTTCATCTCTAAAATGGATATTGCGTAAGTCCTAAGAATTTTACTATAATCCTATTTTATGTGTCAACGTAATAACGGTTATTTCACTAAAAGATGTTTAGCGTGAAATATATGTTTGAGAGATGTTAGAAATTATTTTTGAACCGTTTTCATTATAACGCAGAGAAATAGGCGCATGATGCTTGTAAGTCACAGGTGTGACATTCAGGGGTTTTCTGGCAAACTCTTGCACCGTGCCGAACAATCAAGGCGTGGTATTCATTGAATAGATCGACATCGTGCGGAAGGTTATCCATAAATAACGCACGGAGCCTTGCATAATGATAGTTCCCCTCAACCCACCCTAATCGGCTGAGAAGTCTGTAGGTATAGGTGTCAACAACAAAACTCGGTTTTTCAGCGGCGTAGAGAATAATTGAATCCGCTGTTTCGGGACCTACACCGTAGATAGAGAGTAATTCTTCCCGTAATTCTGGAACATTTTGTTTAAACATTACCTGCATCGGACGTTCAACGATATGTTCAACAAAGGCGCGTACTTTTTTCGCTTTCATTCGAAAATAGCCAGAAGGATGGAGAAGTCGTTCTAACTCGTCTTGGTTGATAACATGAATCTGTTCTGGGGTAAACGCATCTGCGGTTTTGAGATTGTCAATCGCCTTTTCCACATTTCGCCACGCGGTGGCTTGTGTTAAGATAGCACCGAGTGCTACTTCAAAAGGTGTATCAGCGGGCCACCACCTAAGTGTACCATGTTGCGTTCGGAGTTGATGATACAGTTCAAACAGTTTATCATTGAGATTATCTTCACAAACTATTCGCATATACGTATAATACCAAATTAACCCCATTTGTAGCGCGAGGTCCCCGTGCCTCGCAATGCTAACCGCTATTATACCAAATTAACGGGATTCATATTGTTTTTCGATTTCACAAATCCATTGAAACCCGACATGTGGCTGCACAATGTCCCAGTTTTTTGAGAACCATTGACACCGATTGACAAGCACTTTTTCAAGAGACGAAAGTGTTTTCAGGACACGATTGGCGATCACTTCTCGTAACAAAGGCCAAAGTCGTTCGGCAGGTTGTAGTTCTGGCGAATAAGGAGGCAAATAAAACAACTCAATGCCCGCAGGCACTTGCACCGCTTTACTTATGTGAAACCCTGCGCGATCCACAAGCAGCACTATCTGTTTCTTTGCTTCGGGATTCACATCGCGCGCAAACTCTGCCAGTGCAAGGTTCATCACCTCAACACTGACGGTGGGCAATAGAAGCCAGTAGGTTTCGCCTGTCTGCGGACGAACGAAACCGAACCCGTAGAGCCATTTATGTGCCGGGCAAACCGTTGCCGTTGGTCGCACGCCTTTTTTCGCCCATACACGTCGGTGAACCGGTAATAAACCCAAACGGGTTTCGTCTTCCGCCCAAACTTCTACCGGTTTTTCCGGGTGCTCACTTTTAAGGGCAGCAACACGCTCTTCTAACTTTTTTTTAAAGGTCTGCTGTGCCTCCGGTGTCGCAGCGGCTTGATGTTGCGGACGCGGTCTCTGCAAAGTCCAACCAAGTCTTCTAAGATATTTCCAACCTGTCACGGCACTCACAGGTCGCTTCAGTGTCTCAGATATCCAAGTCGCAACTTTGGGACCTGTCCAGAGCCCGCCATCAATAGGCGGTGCCGAAAGTGCTTTTTCAAGGGATGCTTGCTGTTGTGCATCAAGGAAGGGACGCCCACCATTGGTTTTTCGTTTGTCTTGCAGTGCCTCTTCGCCATCAGCGTTATAGTGCCTGCGAAGTTTCCTAACGCAGTCAGGCGTGCAGCCAACGATGTCCGCAACTTCGCGCGGTTTTCTCGGATTTTCGGTGTCAGCAAGGAGCCAAATCGCATGCCACCGCATCCGTTCCCGTGGGCATTCACATGCCAGATACCTTTGTTTCAATGCTTCTATTGACAAATGAGGTGAAACTCCGTGTTTAGGGTTTTTCATGTGTGGTGAAACTCCGTGTTTAGGGTTTTTCATGTGTTTAGTGTAGCAGATTAAAAAAAATAAAACAATACGAATTCCGTTAATTTGGTATTAGAAGTCTTTTGATATAGCACACGGTTGCAAGGCACGGGGACCTCGCGGGACAAATCAAGTCAATATGGTATAATATAATTCCCAATTCAGATAGTGAGGATTTAATATGAAGGGAATTATCTGACAATCCCACTGCTTTAGCCGTGGGTCAAAAAACATTTGACATTTGCACCAAAACATGTTAGACTATATGTAGCATCGTGGATAGGGTTTCCACCCCGGACAACCTGTCCGGGTCCTATCCCTCACCTGTGGAAAGGTGTGTGATGCTGTGCGAAATCACTTAAAACATTAGAATATGGTAGAGAAAAACTAACATACGTTGTTACTACAACGACCCTACCACATTCGCTAACAACCTACCGTGGGATACACGGGAAGTTACGCCTGTGGAGTACAAATAAGACCTCATTCGGAGGCACGAGAGACGGAAGCAGGAATCACATAGGAGAGTTGTGTGCAAAAGAAGCACACGGCTTTAGCCGTAGTGAGTATCACCATCAGTTTTAGTACAAATGTTGGCGGAGGCACATGGAACCTTGCCGAATGCGCAGCGTGGGCAACAACTAACGGTTTTGACGCAATCCATCCCAACGTCAACGGACTTTTTGAATCAAATCAAATCAAATCAAATCAAATCAAATCAAATCAAATCAAATCAAATTATACAATCAGGTGGCGTAGATGTCAAGGAGATTTTGTCTGTAACAGACATCTATCTCGCAGCTTTAACGTCACACTGTAACCTTTTGGACGATGATTTAGAAAAACGAGAAAACGCTCGCAACACATTGATACGGGCGATTGAGGTAGCGCACATTCTTGATATTCCAATAGTGGTCACTTATGCTGGAAGTCCTGTTGGATGGCATTTTTACGGGCAATTTTCGTCCGAACCCGGTAACCCAGGGGATCGTTCCGTAGAACTCGTCCAACGATTCAAAGAGATGTGGACTCCCGTTGTCCATTACGCTGAAGATAGAGGTGTTAGACTGGCTTTAGATTGTGCTGTTCGCATGGGCAATATTGCTTGTAATCCCGAAATGTGGGAACGTATCCTTGATGCGGTTCCTTCGGATGCATTGGGATTGTCTTGCGACCCATCGCACTGGCTATGGATGGGGATTTTACCTGCTGAAGATGCTATTCGCATGTTTAATGGGAAGTGGTATTATGCGGATGTTAAGGATTGCGAAATTAGTCCACGCATGCTTTTCAGACAAGGTATTATCGGCAATTGGTGGTGGCAGTATCGGGTGCCCGGACGAGGACAATTGAACTGGGGAACGATTATTGGTGCGTTGCAGGAATCTGGATACGATTATGTTCTGTGTGTGGAAAATGAAGATCGTGGCGCACCGGGATTAGAAGGTTTCGCTATCGGTTGTAAACACCTCCGCCAATTCTTGCCAAATTCATAGATGTCGCATGCCAAGACTTCGATCCGGTGCGATTAGGAAAACGCACCATTAGCGTCAATTTAAGGAAAGAACTCGTTTGTAGTCGCGCAATTCACGCGCCTCTTATATTCAAAGAAAAGAAGCGCGTGAATTGCGCGACTACGAACGCTGATATTCTCGTCCTATGCGTTTTTGAGATGTTGATACATAAAGGTGCGGTTAGGAAAACGCACCTACCGTAGTTGGAAACTGCTAAATTGACGCCTATGGTGCGATTAGGAAAACGCACCTACCGGACCTGCGGAAATCGGGATTACCGATTTAAATATGGAACTTACGCATTAATTTATTTTAGAGATTGCGTAAGCTCTGATAAAATGTAAAAAGTCGCATCAATAACCTTTCTAACATTTAACGTCAATCCACAAAGATTGTTAACACATTAAAAGGGACTGTTGCTATATTTCTTTTGCAACATAATATTCTTTGAATTCAAACAACTCAGATAACGGTATCTTTATTACAGGAACAGGAACAGAAATCGGGAAAACAGTGGTTGCTGGTGGTTTGGCAGCATCTCTTAAACAAGCAGGTGTTAATGTTGGTGTCATGAAGCCAATCAGTTCAGGCGGAACGGATGATGCGCAATTTTTGAAGTATACTGCCCAAGTTGATGATCCGCTCACTCTGATAAATCCAATTTGTCTTCAATATCCTTTAGCTCCCTCAGTATCCGCGCGGTTAGAAGGCAAACCAATTGATTTTTCGATGATAAAGACAGCATACGCAACATTGAATCAGAGATACGACTTCGTAATAGTGGAAGGTGTCGGAGGTATTGCTGTACCACTGGAGAATGATTTTCTCGTAGCGCACCTCATTAGCCAACTAAGTCTGCCGATACTAATCGTTGCTCAAGCAGGATTAGGAACAATAAACCATACTATGCTGACTGTTGCGTTTGCAAGACACTTCAATATACAGATTATCGGTATTGTTCTAAATCATCATCTACCCATAATACCAGGACTTGCTGAACAGACTAACCCGAGAGAAATTGAAATGTTAACGCAAGTTCCAGTACTTGGTGTTCTACCTTTTGAAAAACGTTTGGATACACCAAATCCAGATAATGTGTTTTTAGCAGAATTTATAAATCGGCATGTTGAATGGGGAAAGTTGGGTATTACAGAAAAATGAGGGTTGTGGCTAAACAATCAATTCATAAATGGACTTATACGAAATTAACGTGATTAGAAGTCTTTTGATATAGGATACCGCTGCGAGGAGGACCCAGAGACCTCGCGCTACAAATCGTGTTAATTGGGTATTATGACATATACCAACAAAAATTACTGCAAATTCACAGAAAATCTACGGAAATTTTCAGATTTTACTTAAAAATGATGTAAATTTTCGTTTTTTTTTACAGTTATGTTGTAACCAAATTCATATAATTTTCGTAATTAGTTTTAGTGGAAAATATAGATGCGTTGCATTTGTCTGAATACTTGACAATGTACAGAATCAGTGAACCTTGTTTAACCTTGGTATTGAGAACATTCACGGAACAATCTATATTGCCTATGTGGAATTTATGCTTTTTAAAGTAGGAAAACTATTGATATTTAGGTATATATGCGGAATCAGTTTTCAAGTAGTTCCTTGAGCAGAGATGTGAGTTCTTCGTTTCCAGCAGCAAGTTCAAAAGCACGTTTCTTTTTGCTTTCGCGCGAATTATCCGGTTGATTAGATGTTTCTGGTTCCCAAAGCACTTCAAGATTTTTTGGGCTCAAACGGTCGTAGGTTATTTTGACAAGTGTGAGTTGATAATTTTCAGGGATGAGGACAATCCAGTCAATCGTTTCACCACGATATGAATATTGTCTATCGACAGTCAGTTTTGAATCTTGATACGGTGTGTTTTTCTTCACCCACTGTTTGCGACCAAGTGCATCAACTTCAAAAGATCCGACCTCAAGCCAATTGCGACCTGCACCATTAGGTTTTGTGGTAACTTCAATACGTGGCATGTTTGTTTAACTCTCCGTTTTTGGATTAAAATATACTTCACTTAAACCTATTCGGAATTTCAGTGGGAAACATATAAAGTTTAACATGCAATACTTAATTAATCAAGTCAATACATCAGATTTGTGGGCATAATAAATTCAAAAATAAAAAATATCTTCATAGCAACTTGGTAAAAATGTGAAAAATTTTTGACATCTATTATCAGGTATGATACACTTTAATTTAACGCTCTTCTGTCAAATCCCCATGCTTTAGCTTGTGGGATGTAGATGGCGCATGATGTGTGTGAAAAATAAACTTGACAAACGCCCCGAAAATGTAGTATAATTATAGCAACTTGCTGGATAGGAATACTACCCTGCATACTTATGCAGGTCCTATCCTTACCAGTAGTATGGTGTGTGGCAAGTTGCAAGTGAGACCTTGTCCAACATCTATTATTTCGGTGTCGTTCATGTAAGTCGCAAGCGGAGTAATAACCCCGCGCCTTGTATCGGCACCTCCATTTATTATTTTTTGCAGGCTGGGGTACCCAGGACAAGAATGCCTGATAAAACCGATCTGATTCGGAATAATAGCCTGCTGGTGGAGCGATAATAAGACGGTGGACTCTCTGAGAAAACCGCAGTTGCTACGAAGCCGAAGCCCTACCTTTAGGTAGTGGGTGGTATCACAGTTACGATATCATAATTTCTACTAACTGTTTTCTTGAATTAAGGAAATTCAAACATGCAAGTTGAGATGAGATATGGTCAAGGCGCAGTCGTAGTAGACATCCCTGACAAAAATTTGTCAGCGGTATTGGAAACAGCACAGAGTGTGCCGTTAACTGATGCAGAAAATGCTATTAGACACGCGATTTCGCAGCCAATTGCTTCATCTTCCTTAGCAGAAGTGGCAAAGAGACGGGACTCTGCATGCATTGTAATTTCCGATATTACACGTCCAGTACCAAATCAAGTGATTCTACCACCAATTCTTGAAACACTTGAACAGTCAGGAATAGCACGCGAGAAGATTACTATCCTCATCGCTACAGGCATCCACAGACCCAATGAGGGCAAAGAGCTTGAGGAAATGGTCGGACGTTCAATCATAGAAACCTATCGTATCGTCAACCATTTTTCTCAAAAGCCAGAAACCCATGCATATCTTGGCGAGACACATAAAGGAACACCAGTTTACATTGATAAAACCTACCTTGAAGCGGACCTGAAGATTGCTACTGGTCTGATTGAACCCCATTTGATGGCAGGGTATTCTGGTGGACGTAAAGCCATCTGCCCAGGTGTTGCATCTATTGAAACTATGAAGGTTATGCATGGTCCCGAACTCATGGAACATCCCAAATCTTCAGTTGGTATCTTGGAGGGCAACCCTTTTCACATGGAAGCAACCGAAATAGCCCTGATGGCAGGTGTTGATTTTAACCTTAATGTCGCTATTGATAAGCAGCGACAGATTACAGGGGTATTTGCTGGGGATCTCGTTGAATCACATCTCGTTGGTGCAAGATTTGTTGAACAAATGGCGAAAGTGACTATACCGACACCGGTTGACGCAGTTGTTGTCTCAAGTGCGGGGTATCCGTTGGATACTACCTTTTATCAAGCAATAAAGGGTTTGCTTACTGCAGTTGAAATTGTCAAACAGGGTGGTAGTATCCTTCTTGTAGCCGCGTGTAGTGAAGGTATTGGTAGCAAACCGTTTACCGATCTACTCTTCAAAACTGATGACCTGAGTGCTTTTGTTCAAGGACTTTACAATCCGGCTAACTTCGTCATAGATCAATGGCAATTGGAAGAATTGGCAAAAGTTGCGCGGAAAGCCGATATCTATTTTTATACAGATGGCATTCCATTTCAGCAGTTATCGAAACTGTTTATATTTCCATTGAAAAACCCGCAGGAAGGAATTGAACAGTTTATTGCACGGTATGGTGAAGATATTCAGATAGCAGCAATACCTGAAGGTCCATACGTCCTCGCAAAAATTGACAATGGCGCATCATAAACCTATTCAGGTAAATGTCGTTTTAAACTCAACACTGAGGAAAACCTTAAATTTAGTATGGTTTCAACGAGATAAAAAATGGATAACTCAATCGTAAAACTCAGAGGATATAAAGATGGTTTACATCTGATTATCAATCCGAAAATCTCACTGATGGAGGTTGAGGAAGCAATTCAGGGGTTGTTGGGAGGATTGAATCAACCTTTAGCAGGTACATCTGTCCATATTGATATGAGGACATCACCTTTATCATCCGAAGATCTGAAAAATTTAGAATCACATCTGACAGACAATTATGATCTTGTTGTGAGTGGTGTCAACCTATTTGACGAAAATAACGAATCTCCAATCTTGGCAGCACCAGCATCGCATAGTATACCGCAAAATTTGAATGTTGACGTACATGTGGATTTTGAACAATCTCAAATCGTCCGTCAAACGGTTCGATCAGGACAGACAACATCTTGTTTAACGGGGAGTGTAGTTATATATGGAGATGTTAATCCAGGTGGTGAAGTTGTAGCTGCTGGAGATATAATAGTACTCGGTGCGTTGCGAGGAAACGCGCATGCAGGTACACATGGTAGACTATCCTCGGTCATAATCGCGATGGAATTGGTGCCATTACAACTTCAAATCGGTTCGTATGTGAATCGTCCACCGATAGGACAAAAGTCAAGAGGATATCCCGAAATTGCTCGAGTTGGTGCTGAAGATATTATCATCGTAGAGGAATTTATTAAATTCTAAAAGAAGGAAGGTTGACTATGGGTAAGGTTATCGTGATTACTTCTGGAAAAGGGGGAGTCGGTAAAACGACGTCAACAGCAAACCTGGGCACTGCGTTAGCGATGATAGGCAAAACAGCAGTTGTTGTTGATGCTGATATTGGGTTGCGGAACCTTGATGTCGTTATGGGATTAGAGAGTCGAGTCGTTTTTACTTCTATGGATGTATTGGAAAAACAATGTGAACTTGAGAAAGCCCTTGTTAAAGACCGACGCGTCGGAGATTTGATGTTACTTGCTGCTTCGCAACGTAACAGAAAAGATGATATTAAACCTGAACAGATGCAGGAGATTTGTGAAAAACTCAAAGAAAAATATGATTTCGTTCTTGTTGATTCTCCGGCGGGGATAGAACAAGGTTTTCACAACGCTGCCGCTGGCGCGGACGAGGCAATTATCATCACTACACCAGATGTTTCCGCAATACGGGATGCGGATCGTATCATCGGGCTCTTGGACAACCAAGGAATTGACCCAATTAACTTGGTAATTAACCGACTGTCCCCAACACTTGTTAAAAAAGGGAATATGATTAGTAAGAATGAGGTACTAGACATTCTGAACATCAATCTTCTCGGCATTGTTCCTGAGGATACCGGTGTCATCGCCTCTACAAATCGGGGAATTCCGCTTGTTCATAACGATGGATCCCCAGGTGCAGCCGCGTATATGCGGATAGCACGACGCATGACCGGACAACGAATTCCAATTCCTGAAATTCGAGAAGAAAACTTTTTCTCTCAAATAGCAAGCTGGTTTTCAAGAAATAAATAATACCAAATTAACTTGATCCTACCCGGTAGGTGCGGTTTCTAACCGCACCTAATACCAAGAAAAATGAGATAAATCAAGTTAATTTGATATAAGGGGTAGGGTAACAGTATCTAAAAATCTATATTTTTCTTGACATTTACGGGCATAATACTATGCTTGTCTTTTGACATGATTATGTCTGTATCTTAGTTTTCTATCTGAATGTGCTGTTAGGGACTTTGCTAATCAAACATCATCGCTAAAGGCGTTTGCCAGCGTCCGCTCAATGTTCGCTGGGGTGGGTAAAGTTTCAAACATGTCGCAAAGTCAAAACGCTGATAGAAAATGACAGGCGGAAAGCATAAAAAACCTGTCTGGTAGCGCGACGTCGAAGCGCAATAGAAACGGACGACAATTGTATTTAGAAATAAGGCGCACGCGGGATTTTCCTGCATGCTTTGGTAGATAAACCCTGGTTACTATCTATTAGTAACTTGCAAACCGTATAAGAAGTGAAATACACAGTATTGCACGGAAATATATAGGTTAATATTATCGGTAACTATGGATTTCAAAACGTTATTTTCTCGTAAAACGAAATCAAGCAATATTGCTACACAGCGTTTACAACTCATTCTCACACAAGACCGGTTTGAAGTGAGCGATGACTCAATGAAAAAACTTCAGTTTGAATTAACTGAAGTGTTGGCAAAGTACTTTGAATTTACCATGAACTCTGTTAGCATGTCCATTAAACGTGAAGGCAATTCCTACGTTTTGGTGGCAGATTTTCCATATCACAGGTCAAGTAAACTCCGTTAAACATCGTTGTTGTTTACACGATTGGTGAATTAGAGAATTAACTCCCATATTGCTTTTGCTACGCCGTTTGCATTATTTGTTTCAGCAATGTAATCTGCAGTGGTTTTAACTGAAGTCACTGCGTTTCCCATTGCGATACCAAAGCCTGCCGTTTTGAGCAGGCTTTCATCGTTATAACTATCTCCAAAAGCAACAACCGTATCTATCGGTATATTGAACCGGTTTGCAAGTGCTGTCAACGCTCTACCTTTAGTAACCTTAGGGTTCATGAATTCTATGTACTCTGCTTGTGTCTGCGTTACGTAAAGTTTTTCTGCATAAGTAGATTTGAATTTGTTCAATAGCGGCTGCAATTTATCGGGTGAATGTATAATTAGTAGTTTTGTCGGTGTTTCACCTGCCAACTTGTGCAAGTCCCCGACCGGTGTAGCGGGAACACCTGTGCGCGCTTCATATAACTCACTCCACTTATTCTTTTCCGAGACAAACAGTTCATCGTTTAGACAAAAGTTTAGATGTAAATTCTGATCGACGCAATCTTTGACTACTGCCATTGCATCTTCTGCTGAAACAGGTGTATGGTGATATACTTCACCTGAAGTTGCATGTTTTATCATTCCACCATTATATGATATAATAGGATTTTCCAATCCGATCTGATCGCTAATCGGTTGAATTGAACGGTGCATCCTTCCTGATACTAATACGACAAGGACTTCGTTTGCTGCAAGTTGCTGCAGTGCCTCGCGGTTTTCGGGTGATAGTTTGTGATCGTCGTTTAGTAATGTTCCATCTAAATCAAAAGCTGCCAATTGACAAAGTATTTTCATGAATAATATATTTCCATCTTATATTCGATTTGCCCAAGCTACCAAATTGCTTGTTCTGTTTTGCTATCAAAAAGGTGCATCTGTTTTTCATCAAAATCCAACCAGATAGTATCACCAACACCAATTGAAAAAGTTGGATGTGTTCTGACGCGGAGTAGGATAGGTTCTCCTGTATCTTTATGCGTTCCAAGTTTCAGATCAAGTATATTCACAGCACCAAGCGGTTCAATGAGATGTACATCTGCAGAAATATTTCGTCCGACCGGTTCTTTGGATGCCGTAATATGCTCAGGTCGGACACCCAAAACATAGCCGTTATTCTGCGTATTGGTGTTTAGTTTGGATTGTTGTTGTAGGGAGAGTTCTAATTGCACATCAGTATGGCATAGTTGCAAGACTGTTTTACCTTCATCAGTGGTAATCTCGGCATCAAGTAGATTCATAGTCGGCATGCCCATAAACCCTGCAACGAAAAGGCTTTTCGGTTTGTTATATACCTCGTTAGGAGTGCCGATTTGTTGCAGCATGCCTTGATGGATCACAGCAATTCGGTCTGCAAGAGACATCGCTTCAACCTGATCATGCGTTACAAAAATGGTTGTTGCTCCAATATCGTGTTGAAGCCGTTTTATTTCTGCGCGTGTATCAATTCGGAGTTTGGCATCTAAATTTGCCATCGGTTCATCAAGTAGATAGACTTTGGGTTGACGTACCATCGCACGACCAAGCGCAACACGTTGCATTTCTCCCCCGCTCAGCACACTCGGTTTCCGCTTTAAAATATCAGTTATCTGTAAAATCTGCGCGACCTTTTCAACTTGCTCATCAATCTCCCATTTTGCAACCTTCACTGCTTTGAGCGGAAATGCAATGTTGTCATATACACTTAAATGTGGATAGAGGGCGTAGAATTGGAACACAAAAGCAATGTCTCGGTCTGCAGGGGACAGATCGTTCACGCGTTGTCCATCAATTAGGATATCACCTTCTTCAGGATGTTCTAACCCTGCGATTAAGCGAAGCGTTGTTGTCTTCCCACACCCGGAGGGACCTAAGAATACAACAAACTCCTTGTCTTCAATTTCCAAGTTGAAATCTTTGACTGCAATAACATCGCCGAACCGTTTTTCTATGTTTTGTAATATGATATTTGCCATAATTTACTTACAAACGTGAACTCAGTATAATTATTTACATGCAGATATAAGTCTACCACAAATTATGAGAATTGAAAAGTGAAAATCAAGATTCAATTCAATAAAGTAGCAAACAAAATGTCCAAATCATGGACGATGATTTGTGTTAATCGGAGGTTCATCTTTTTCAATAAACCTGTCGATTGTGTTATGGGTAGCAGGACTCGTCCGAAAATCTGCAATCCAGGGTTCACGGAAATACGCCTGTTTTTCACGCGGAAGTCCATTTAGTACCTCTGGTGGTATACGTAGGCGATGCCAATGTGTTGCGAGATGTGCATAAGCATTTAACACCGCAATACGAGGTGTTTCTCGTTGCCACACGGGACCTGCATGGCAAAGGTTTTCCGTGAAAAAGATTGCACTGCCAGCAGGACACTCGTAGGTCATTAGAAAAGGACTCCGTTTTCCATCCTCTAACGACATGTGGTCCGGATGCATCGGGAAGTTTGCTTTATGGCTACCGGCGATGAAATGCGTGCCGCCATCGTTTTTGGAAACATCAGTGAGTTCAAATACCACCCGCACCATCCCCGCATGAATTCTACCATTGTTCACACGATATCCGAAAATTGGGTCGGCTTGTCTGGGACCTCCGCCGTGGAGTCCGCCATGTTCCTGTCCTTTTTCACGCCACACAAAAAAGGTACTCTCCATTCGGACGTCAGGACCGATGAGTTGGTGCAAGACCTCAATTACCTTCGGATGATCAATAAGAACACTCGCTGCACCGCCTGGGATTGCCCGGTGTTCTGGTGGTAAGGATTCTGGGTTATGTTTAATTCGATCAAGTTGGTCAACAATCGCGTCTACTTCGTCCTTACTCAGAATCGCCGGACGAACAAGGAAACCTGATAAGTCAAAACGAAATTTTTCTTCATCTGTCATATTGTTAATTCTCCTGCGTTGATGTTGAAACGTCGTTTGTATTGGTGAATTTACCACCCTTGTAACCTATATCCGAATTTTCTTGAAAGCCTCAATTTGTGCCGTAATCGCTCGTTCAGTCGGGAGACGTTCTGCACTTGATGCGCCGTAGAACCCAACAACACCTTTTGTATTTTCTAAAACGTAGGTAGCATCTTCGGGTTCAGCGATAGGACCGCCGTGACAGATAACCAGAATCTCAGGATTTACACCTTTCGCAGCGTCGTGAATGGCTTGCACCCGTTTTGCTGCATCCTCAAGCGTAAAGGCTGTTCTTGCACCTATAGAACCTTTCGTTGTCAGTCCCATGTGTGCCACGAGAATATCTGCACCAGCATCCGCCATCTGCTCCGCCTCTGTTTCGTTGAATGCATAAGGTGTCGTGAGCAGCCCCATCTGATGTGCAGTTCGAATCATCTCAACTTCGGGACCATATCCCATATCGGTTTCTTCAAGAAGTTGGCGGAATGTGCCATCAATTAGCCCAACCGTTGGGAAGTTCTGAACACCTGAAAACCCAATTGCATCAATCTGACCTAAGAATATATCCATCAAGCGGAACGGGTCGGTACCGCAGACACCTGCAAGAACAGGTGTATTTTTGACAACAGGGAGAACTTCACTCGCCATCTCAACGACTATCTGGTTTGCATCACCGTAAGGCATCATACCTGCAAGTGAACCTCTACCCGCCATTCGGAATCTACCAGAGTTGTAGATGATAATCAGGTCAATTCCTCCAACTTCTTCACATTTTGCGGAGATGCCTGTTCCTGCACCTGCACCGATGATGGGTTTGCCTGAATCTATGTTGGTGCGTAATTGGTCTAATATATCTTCGCGTTTGAATTTCATGCTAATATCCTTTATGATTATTGATAATACCGTGTGTGCGAATTATATCAAAATTTAAGATTACGTGTCATCTATTTTTTCTGTTTAATTGCAATGTTCGTCTTTCCAACCTAATTATTTTTTCCATACAACTTCCAACTTGTGATATAATAACGTGAGTTTGATATATGGCACATTCTAAAAATATGCGGACATTTTCGTAGGGGTTAGTTGCCTAACCCCTACGGGCGAGGGAACCTCGCCCCTACGGGAAGCACGAAGTCTCGTTTTTACCAAACTCACGTTATAATACATAGTGAGATTAGCGATTCTTGGAGGAAAAAATTAATGAATGAAACTGACAGAAAGTGGGATGGAACGATTACACGATATCCTGAGCCAGCAGTTGAAGTTCTCGCCCCACGATTTGCAAGATATAAAATTGGGAACGCTGCTGTGGAACGTTTGTGGACAGGGGCGCGGTGGTCTGAAGGTCCTGTCTGGTTTGGAGATGGCGGATATCTCCTTTGGAGCGACATACCGAACAACCGTATACTGAAATGGGAAGAAACTAACGGCAAGGTTAGTGTCTATCGCAAACCGTCGAATTATAGTAACGGTCATACTCGCGACCGACAAGGACGGCTCATCAGTTGTGAACACGGAACACGTCGCGTCACACGAACTGAATACGATGGAACGGTTACCGTGTTGATGGACAAATTCAATCGCAACCGACTCAACGCTCCAAACGATGTGGCTGTTCACCCAGATGGACATATTTGGTTTACCGATCCAGGATACGGTATTATGCTCAACTACGAAGGTCATATTGCGGAATTCGAATTACCTACTTCCGTTTATCGTCTTGACCCAGATACCGGAGAAGCCACAGTTGTAACAGATGAACTTGAAAAGCCGAACGGGATCTGCTTTTCTCCTGACTATAACAAACTATATGTCGTAGACACCGGGGTTACACATAAAGAGGGAACACCGAGACATATCTATGTCTATGATGTAGTCAATGGTGAATACTTAGAAAACAAACGTGTATTCTGCGATATGTCACCCGGAATTGCTGATGGAATCAGGTGTGATATTGATGGCAATTTATGGGCGAGTGCAGGATGGGTTGGCGATGGTTATGACGGTGTCCATATTTTTGCACCGGATGGCACGCTTATTGGGAAAATACATCTACCGGAAATATGTTCAAATCTCTGCTTTGGCGGTGTGAAACGGAATAGACTCTTTATGACTGGCAGTCAATCTCTTTACTCAGTGTATGTGGAAGCACAAGGACTGCCGTTATTCTAATTCTCATCATTTAAATTAGTAGATAACACTATCCTTTCGGTTCCTGAAATGAAAACGTCTGGATAACATCATTCATCAGAAGCCGTTGTGCAATTGTTTGAATAATATCTGCATTCAATGTGCCTTTGAGCCAGTATTTTTGTCCTGTTCGAACTACATTAACACCTATAATGCCGAGGTCTGTGATGCCCTTGACGGTACTATCACCGACTGCATCTGTAACACCGGGTTTGAATTGAACCTCAATCGTCCAATCTTTTGCGTTTTCGTTCTCGTTGTCAAAGGTAAAGGTTTGTGTTATTGGGTCAGCAAGAAGTTCTGTTCCAATCCGGTCAATCGTTTGTGAGTTGACGCTGCCTTCAATCCAATAAACCGTAGCAGTCCGGACAGAATCAACTCCGCTGATACCAAGGTCAGATATATCTTCAAGAATGCCTTGCCCAATAGTGTCAGGAATTTCAGGCTTATAGAAAACTTCAACTTTCCAGTTGTTCATAGATTATCAATCTTCCGCTACAAAACCTCGCCTTTCAAGGCGGGGATGTAGTAGCGGCTAAGACCTCCGTTGTCCAATAAATTAAACCTTTTTGTATTGTTAACGTCTAAATCAATAGTAATCGGCATTGGTTGTAGTTGATGCTGTGGTAGACAGCTAAGCAGTGGGACAACTGCGTCCAAGCCATACGAATCTATACTGCTTAAAGTTTTAAAAACATCTATTGCCTGTTCAGAGAAAGAAGTGGTAAACACTCGTCTCGTTTAAAATCACAAGTCAAAATTGTTCATAAGACACCTTCGGGTGTGCAGGCGGGGAAACCTCGTCTGTTGAGAGGAGGCTCAGTAAGACTTGGTTTACCGAGCAGAGTCGTTGATACCACAATCTGCATAGCAGGTGGGACAAAAGAACCCCACTGCTTTAGTTGTGGGAGTATGTCAGTATTCCATATTATACCCAATTAACCTGATTTGTAGCGCGAGGTCCCTATGCTTCACAACGGTGTCTTGTATCAAAAGACTTCTAACCAAGTTAATTTGGTATTACATAAGTTGGTAAACTAAAGTCAATAACCCCGCGCTAAAGCATCGGGGAAACCTGTGCGAAGCGCATGCCAAGCGTCCACTCCACAAGTTAAACAGTTGACTACAGGTCGCGTCGTCTGGGCGATACCCAACACAGACATCTCGTAGCAGGTGCGAGATTAAATCACCTGCACTTATTAACAAAAGGAGGCGGGCTTTCCTCCCAAACCCAGAGGATGGGGTCTCCAGTCCGAAGAGTGATGAATATTAAGGTATCCTAATAGTTGAGTCGAAAAGCACAACAGATTTGGAGTATACTTTTTTTATATGCCTACAGATCAAGCTAACCCCAAGACGTTATTTTATATTGTTTTCGTTATTGGTTTTATTTTTGCGATAGTGATGGTTATTCTTTTTTTTAATGCAGCACCTGCCCGATCAAACATTGAGGAACATCGGAAATCAAATGAAGCGGCTGATTGCCTGAAATGCCATTTGAAAGGTGATGAAGAATCACCTACAATGCCGCACCTCAACCTCGGTAGATGTAATCTATGCCACGGATTAGCGAAGGAAGCGCGCTGATTTTCAATATGGGCTTGTAAGCTTTGCCCTAAGTGCTACCCATATTATCTCCTCTTCTGCTTCGCGTATCACATGGTCGCATTGTAATCCATTTTCTACCAATTTCTCCTGAACAACTTTCAATTCGGACTCTAAAATTCCAGAGAATATGATGTGTCCATCCGGATGCAATCGGGATGGACAGTGTGGAATAATAGGGAGAATAGCCTTTGTCAGAATGTTACCTACAATGAGATGATATTTTCCTTCAACAGTTTTTATCCCATCCCCTTGATACAAATTGATATTTTCACTGACAGCATTAATTGCAAAGTTTTTTTCTGCTACTGGAATTGCTGTAGGGTCAAGATCAATAGCCTCAACATGTTTCGCGCCTAACTTTACAGCTGCAATTGCCAAGATACCCGATCCTGTTCCAATATCAGTGACATCTTGATTGGACTTAATCGTTTGCTCAAGCAATTGCAAAGATAAACGCGTCGTCGGATGGTAACCGGTGCCAAATGCCATCCCAGGATCAAGTTTGATTAGGATACTTGTCTCATCACGTGTGATATGATGCCAAGTTGGGGCAATAAGTATGCGTTTACCTATCCGCTGAGGTGGGAAAGCTGACTTCCACGCTTCTATCCACTCTTCAGATTCCACCCGTTCTAAGTCAATTTTCGCAGGGTGTGCTTGAATGCCCCACGTTGGAAGTTTAGAGAGAAAATCTCTCAGTTTCTTAATCCTTGTGTTGACACGGTCATCTAATGGATAATATGCGATGAGAGCAGTTGAATTATCAGTATCTTTCAGTTCAACGCCGAATGCGTTCATTTCAAATAGAAAGTTTGCAACGGCTTCTGAAGCATCATGAGAAGTTGTTACGGTAATCCGTGCCCAATTCATAATTCTTATGAATACAATGACTGTATTCTATTACAGACAACTGAATTTTATGTGGTGTCATCATCGTGATGGCGAAAAAGTTTGTCCCAAAATCCCCCGTGTCCAGCAGATGATTCATCCCTTAACTCAGCGAATTGTTCTAATAGTTTACGTTGTTCGTCATTGAGATTTCGCGGTGTTTCAATCCCAACCTGCACTATGAGATCACCAAAATTAGAGCTTCTGTACTTTGGCATTCCTTTTCCTGGAATATGCAACTGATCCCCGTATTGGGTTCCGATGGGAATATCTAATTTATGTGGTCCATCAATACCATTGATTTCAACGGAGCTGCCCAGTGCTGCTTGAACGAACGAGATTTTAGTGGTAGTAATCAGGTCGTTACCGTCGCGGTTAAACCGCTGGTGCGGCTTGACGTGAACAACAACGAGTAGATCACCCTTAGGACCGCCAAGTGTCCCAGCTTCCCCTTCTCCACGCAAACGATACTCAAACCCGTTGTGAACACCTTTGTCAATTCTCAGTTTGATATCACGTTTTACTCTAATTCTTCCTTGTCCATTACAATTTCGACATGGGTTTTGGACAATCTGACCTTCGCCACGGCAGCGTGGACAGGGTCGGGACATAGTGAAAAAACCTTGGGATTGCGTAACTTGTCCTCGTCCGTAACACTGTGGACAAGTTTCAACCGTTGAACCTCTTTCTGCACCACTTCCACTGCATTCCGGGCAGGATTCAATACGCGGCACTTCGATTGTTATATCTTTACCGTTGAATGCCTCCTCAAGTGTTATCTCAATGTTAGTTTGAAGGCTGCGTCCCTGTTGGGGTCTACGTTGAGTCCGACCAAATCCACCTAATACGTCTCCAAAGACATCACTAAGAATATCATCAAGGTTAACACCAAAACCACCGAATCCACTGGTGTTACCCTCAAGTCCAGCATGTCCGTATTGATCGTAACGTTGTCGTTTCTCAGGTGTACGCAAAACGTCGTAAGCTTCGGTTGCTTCTTTAAACTTTTCTTCTGCCTCTTTATCACCTGGATTCTTATCAGGATGATATTTTATCGCTAACTTTCTATATGCCTTTTTAATATCGTTCTCATCAGCATCTCGGCTTACATCTAAAATATTATAATAATCTCGTTTTTGCACCATCTATTTTCCTGCCTACATTGCGGTTATTTTCACCTATTCTTCGGTAGCGTTTTCAACTTCCTGCTCCTCAGTATCCTCTAGAGAAGGTTCCTGCTCAGGTTTTCCTTTAGATACCGCCACTTGTGCGGCACGAATTACCTGATCGTGCAATTGATAGCCACATCTAAATTCTTCAATTACATTTCCTTCCGGCACGTCGTTTGATTCTGTAGCAAACACTGCTTCATGTTGATTAGGGTCAAACGGAGCATCTATCACCGTCTCAATTTGCGTAAGGCCGTGGATTTTTAGTACATCTAATAGTTGTTTATGAACCAATTGTACCCCTTCGCTAAAGGTTGAAAAATCTGACGAGATTTCACTCGATTCATCTTTCTCATCAACACTTTTTATAGCTGCATCAAGACTATCCAAAACAGGGATCAGTCCTTCAATGAGGTATTTATTCGCAAACTTAAGATGTTTCTGTGCTTCGCTTTCTACCCGTCTTTTTGTGTTTTCGGCTTCAGCAGCAGTACGGAGCAAACGCTCGCGCTCTGACTGAAATTGCTCCCGTTCGGATTCTGCTACTGCTTCAATCTGTTTTTTAAAATCTTCTTTGAGTGCTTCAATCTCAGCCTCAAGGGTTTCTATTGTACATTCTTCAGTTTCAGTTTCAGTATCAGTAGGCTCATCTGCCTCGTCTTCAGATTCATCAATAAGAAACTCTGGTTTATCAGTTTTTTCTTCTTCAGTCTCTATTTCTATAACTACCTCATTATTTTCAGACATAATGAATTACCTCTCTTTCTTTCATGCTTACCCATGAACAGCATCAGCAAACTGCTTCATTAGGTCAAAGGAACCTGTCTTTTCAAGTATGTTGCCTGTGACTATGAAATCTGCCCCCGCGTTGACTTTCTCTGTCGCTGTTTCCGGTGTTCGGATGCCGCCACCGACAACCAGAGGGATTTCAATTTGAGATTTTACCGTTGAAATCATATTATTTGGAATAGGAAGTTTAGCACCGCTTCCTGCTTCTAAGTAGACTAACTGCATCCCGAGGTATTGCGCAGCCAAGGCGTGTGGACCGGCGATATTTGGTTTCTCGCGCGGGATAGGGACTGTACCACTCATAAATTCAACTGCTGTTCGATTGCCTCCTTCTATGAGTATATAGCCGGTAGGAATGGGTTCCAAGTCATACCGTTGGATCCAAGGTGCTGCTTTGACCTGTTCCCCGATAAGGTAGTTTGGATTTCGTCCGCTGATAAGGCTCATATAGAGAATAGCATCCGCATGGGGTGTAAGATGCATTGAATCCCCAGGAAAGAGGATGATAGGTAGTGATGTCTCATCTTTCAAGACTGCTGCGATAGGGTGTAGGTCTATTGTTAACAGAGTGCCACCAAGCAAGATCGCATCTGCACCTGCTCGTTCAATTTCATGAGCAAGTTTAGCGCACTTATCCACCTCACATGCTTCGGGATCTATAAGTACTAGATAACCAGCATTCTGTTTTTCAAGAACCTCATGTAGATATTTTAAAATACAATTTGATGCCAAAAGTAAACGTTCCTTATCTGGCTAACACCGGTAGTTCTACTAAACCTTGTAACTTGTCTACATCTCATTAAAAACTAAACAATTTTACCACCTTCTGGTCAATTTGTCAAATTGAAGTTATGATAATGTCATTTTTTGTTGTGTTAATGAGTAAAGTAAAATACCTGCTGCGACTCCAACATTTAGGGACGACTGCCCAGCTGCCATTGGGATACGGACTAATTCACCAGTATCAAACAGTAATATGCTCTTCGGGTTGAGTTCCATCCCATGCCTGTAGAAATCCGTCTACAACAGGTGGTTCCTTTCTCACACCGCCACTGCCATTACTCGTCACGGCATCCACTTCCATGGCGGGTAAATCGTCCGCCGTTAGGAGAACGGCATTGAGTTTTCTGACCAACATGCTCTCTCCTTTATAGAGAACCCAACACCCAAGGGAGAGCATTGTACCGATAACCAGAAAATAAAACCTATGAAACGTAATCGAAACATCACAAACAAAAGCCTCCTTTTTAATTCAATGAGACTTCAGCTTTGCTGCCTCCCGCTTCAACAAAATCAAGGTCGCGTTTACGTAAATCTATTGAATATCTCATAAGATGAAGAGTATAGCAAATTTTGAATCTAATGTCAACTTACTTCTATAATTGAACAGGGTTATTTAGTTCTCCGAATATTTAGATTTTCAATCTAAGACTTTCCCCTGTAGGAGCGATCTCCGAATCGCGACTTTTCGTCTAAAATGGACAAAAAGCCTAAAACTAAATAACCCTGTATAATTCCACCAATAGTCCACCTTGTAAATCCCAAATATTTCTGATATACTATTTCAATCCCACACTCAAATCCTAACACACCACGTTCAGGAGATGCGCAAATGAAAAAAAACTTTACGATAAAAAACGTATATATTTCAACCACTTTGATATTTATTTTCGTTTCAACGTTCTATCTTTCTACCCTTTTTGCCGAAGGCTCACATCAATGGCATTTACCAGAAGACGCGAAAATGCGGCTCGGTAAGGGTGGGGTCAACGGAATCACGTATTCCCCGGACGGCACCACGTTCGCGGTGGCGAGTTACATCGGTATTTGGATCTACGATGCACAAATAGGTAAAGAACTGAACCTAATCACAGGACATACGGGTTGGGTCAATAGCGTTGCGTTCAATCACGATGGCACGACAATCGCAAGTGGAAGCGAGGACAATACCATCCGACTGTGGAACACAAAAACTGGTAAACACATACGCACACTAAAGGAACATACAGGTTCTGTCCACAGTGTATCGTTTAGTCCGGATGGAAACACCATCGCAAGTGCAAGTTCAGACGGGACCATCTGTCTATGGAATGCCAACACAGGAACACGTATACGAACACTGCGGGGTCATAGGGATAGTTGGGTTTCCAGCGTTGCTTTTAGTCCGAATGGCAAGAGGGTCGTAAGTGGCGGTTCGGACAATAATATCCTTCTGTGGAACGCAAATACAGGAAAAATCCTCCGCACACGCCTCCGCACACTTCAAGGGCATACGAATGCGGTCATGAGCGTTGATTTTAGTCCGGATGGTAGCACCATCGTAAGTGGAAGTTGGGACAATACCGTCCGTTTGTGGGAGGCAAACACAGGAAAACACATACGAACACTACAAGGGCATACGGATGAGGTCCTGAGCGTCGCTATTAGTCCGGATGGAAGCACTATCGTAAGTGCAAGTAAGGACGATACCATTCGTTTGTGGAACGCAAACACAGGAAAACACATACGCACACTATCAGGGCATACAGATCGTGTCGAATGCGTATCGTTTAGTCCGGATGGAAAAACTATCGCGAGTGGAAGTAAGGACGCTACCATCCGCCTATGGAATACTAATACCGGCGCACACATCCGCACATTATCGGGATATACGTCTTTGATTTCATGCGTTGATGTTAGCCCGGATGGGGAAACAATCGCAAGTGAGAGTGAGAACGATGGCATCCGACTCTGGAATGCTAACACTAGTGCACACATTCGCACACTATCGGGACATACGTCTCCAGTAACAAGCCTTGCTTTTAGTCCGGATGGAAAAACTATTGCAAGTGGAAGTTGGGACGCTACCATCCGCCTATGGAATGCCGACACTGGCACACTCCTGCACACACTACGCGGGCATACGATCAATGTCATGAGCGTATCGTTTAGTCTAGATGGAAACACTATCGCAAGTGGAGGTTATGATAATACCATCCGTCTATGGAATGCCGATACCGGCACGCACATTCGCACACTACAAGGGCATACGGGTTGGGTCTTCAGCGTTGCTTTTAGTCCGGATGGAAACACTATCGCAAGTGGAAGTTTTGATAATACCGTCCATCTGTGGAACGCAAAAACCGGAACACACCTGCACACACTACCGGGGCATGCAAAATGGGTCTCCAGCGTATCGTTTAGTCCAGATGGTAGCACTATCGTAAGTGGAAGTTGGGACACTACCGTCCGTTTGTGGAACGCAAACACTGGAAAACACATTCGAACACTATCGGGGCATACGAGTGGTATCCAGAGCGTAGCGATTAGTTCGGATGGTAGCACTATCGTAAGTGGAAGTTGGGACAATACCATCCGTTTGTGGAATGCAAAAAACGGGACACATATACGAACACTAAAAGGGCATACGCACACTGTCTATAGCGTCGCTATAAGTTCGGATGATACCACGATCGCAAGTGGAAGTTTGGATGGAACCGTGTTGTTGTGGGACCTCACGGCTGTTAATGTGGATTAGGCGCGGATTATAGGGTATCCTCGTTCGTAGTCGCGCAATTCATTGCGCCTCTTTCTGTCTGAACCAGGATTCTTTTGGGTTGTTTTGGTATACTATCTAAATAGGAGGATTACCGATGAAAGACATATTGGCAATAAAAAACAGACACATTTCAACCTTTTTAGCACTCATTCTCCTTTCAACGTTCTATCTCCCACCGATTTTCGCGCAATTCCCTTTCCCCGAAGGTGCGATAGAAGTGTTCGGTAAAGGTCAAATCTACGATATGCAGTATTCACCAGATGGCACGCGGCTCACAGTTGCCACGACTATGGGAGTTTGGATATACGATACAACCACCTATAAAATACTTTATATATTGGAGAAACAGGAAGACCTTGTTGAACGTATCGTTTTCAGTCCGGACGGTAGCATCTTCGCAAGTGAGGAACGATTCGACAAAATCCATCTTTGGGATGTCAACACAGGAAAACATAAATATAAACTTGACCACCGGGGCGGTATCAAACATTTCGACTTCAGTGCGGATGGGCAAACACTCGTGACGTTGCGTATGTCGGGTCCATCCATAAATACTATTTTTTATCACGTAGACACAGGTGCAAAAAAGCAGGTCAAAAGTATGGATATGAATCATGTAGACTTTATTCAGGCTTACCATACGACCTTCGATCGGAATAATAATATACTGGCAACTGGGGAATTGGACAACACAATCTATTTGTGGGATTTAGTTGAAGGTGTACGCAAGAAAACGTTTAAAGGAAACAAAGGAAGTCTTTATTGCCTCGCGTTCAGTCCGGATGGCAAAACATTGGCGGGCGGCGGTCAAAACTACCCTCAACGTGGTGATGATGGGAATTTTCGTAGTGCAGGGACGCTCGATGTGTGGGACGCGGTGAAAGGAAAACGGAAACATAGATTTTCTAGTGACAAGATACGTAATATTCGTAGCGTCGCCTTTAGTCCAGATGGCAGTCTATTAGCCGGTGGTGGCGAATTCGGACAAATCCATTTGGTGGATCCAAATACAGGCAAATACATAAAAAGACTTGAAGGGCATAACGGAGAGGTTGTTGCCATCTCCTTCAGTGCGGATATGCGGACGTTTGCGAGTGGCAGTAAGGACGGGAGCATCCGTATTTGGGACGTCGCGTCCGGCGAAAACAAACAGACACTTGATGGATTTTTCAATGAACTCACAAGTTTTGACATCAGTACAGACGGTAAAACTATCCTTATGGCAGGCAAGGATCGGAACGTCTGTTTATGGGATATAACAGCGGGCAAACGTGAAAAAACTTTTACCAAGGAATGGGAGAATTGGAAAAATCCTGTCAGAAATATTGCGTTCATTCCGGGTGGAAATCGCATCCTAATTATGGATAATGCAAAGTTCCTATGGGATCGGAATACAGGGAAACCCGCAGCTCATTTTCTTCGACCTAATAGGTCTGTTATTAGTATGGGCATTAGTCCGGATGGGAAAAAAATCGTAACTGGAAGTAGCGATGGCACCGTCTTGCTGTTTGATGTAGAGAGAAGAAACTATAAAGGGCAGGTGAGCCTCGCAGCACACGCGGGGCGTGTCACCAGTGTGGCATACAGTTCCGATGGCAAAACCATTGTCACTGGAAGTGAGGATACAACTATCAAGTTGTGGGATGCGAACACGACTACAGAAAAGAAAGTCTTCACAGGACATAAGAGAGGCATCAAGGATGTGGCATTAAGTGCGGATGGGCAAACCATCGCTGCTGTAGATGGCACGGCAACGATCTATCTGTGGGATGTGGAGACAAGTGGGCAAAAGAGGTTCCGCACGGGACGTGCATCTAATGTCTTAAGTGTGGCGTTTAGTCCGGATGGTAAGCGGCTTGCGGCGGGTGATATAGAGGGTGCTGTCTATGTTTTAGATGCGGCGTCGGGCATATCTCAGCGGCGGTTTATTGGGCATGAAGGGCATGTAGAGATTGTTGCGTTTGCTTCGGCCGGGAAAGTACTTGCAAATCTAAATGAGGGAGGTGTTATCTTTCTGTGGGATGTTGCTTCTCTTTTCTAAACGGTAGGTGCGGTTTCCCGACAAATACCAAAAGCGTATTTGGTGTAGATTCACAGAAGAAGTGTCAACTTATTTGATAATTCACTATAAAAAATCCTGTTGGTTGTGCAGGGCTATTTAGTTCTCCGAATATTTAGATTTTCAATCTAAGACTTTCCCCTATAGGAGCGATCTCCGAATCGCGACTTTTCGGATAAAATGGACAAAAAGCCTAAAACTAAATAACCCTGTTGGTTGTGCAGAGCCATTCAATTGTCCGGTAGTTCTCTTATGTAGGAGCGATCTCCGAATCGCGACCCTCCCCTCCCCTGTAGGAGCGATCTCCGAATCGCGACCCTCCCCTCCCCTGTAGGAGCGATCTCCGAATCGCGACCCTCCCCTCCCCTGTAGGAGCGATCTCCGAATCGCGACCCTCTCTAAAATGTCCTGAAAAACTTGAAAACTGAATGGCTCTGGTTGGTTGTGCCTAAAGTGTTGACAACTTAATACACATTAAGATATACTATTCTAAACCAGTATCAGGTGCTTGAACAAAGTTCTTTCCCGTTCTGCCACCCTCCCACCACATCCGGGGATAAATTTACTGGAAATGGAGAATCTTACCTAAAAAACATCATGAATATCAGTAAAAATAAAAAACTAGTTCCGAGTATAGTTGAACAACTTATAATTGAGCTATTCGCTGGACAAACAAAAGAATTAAATGAAATTAAAACAAAAGTTGAAGAAATACATGCAAGTCGTGGTGGCTTACCACATACAGCAAAGATTCATCCTGTTGAAAGAGCATTGGGTAATCTGAAGAGAGATGGGAAAGCTGAGAAACCACTACTTGTGTATTGGAAAATCCACGCAATCGAAGAACAAACAACCTCAGAAAATACAATAAAAACACTTGATGAGTTTATTGCATGGGCAAATCAATTTGATGAAGAGGAATATGTATTTAGAGGTGTTCCGAATAAAGCATACAAAATTCAAGCTTCCGCTTACCGACGTTCAGAAGAGAATGATAGGAACTTCGTCAATTTCCTCCATACTAATAAAGATTTAATCAGAACGGCAAGACAACGAGGTTACGATCAGAAGGACGGGATGGAATGGAGTCAATAACCCCGCGCTAAAGCATCGGGGCTTGTGCGAAGCGCATGCCAAGCGTCCACTCCACAAGTTAAACGGTTGACTAGACGATATATCGCGGGTCTTGTCGTGGCAGGCAACAAGATGTTACGGATGCTCCCCAAGTCTGTATCCTCTCTGATTCCGTGATGTCGATGGGGAAACCACATATACCGCGAGAGCGTGGGCTTATAGCCATTATTTTCTGGTAAAGACAATCGTGTCAGGTCAAGTAAGCGAGTAGTGACAGTCTCACTGAACGAAGCAGCACAACTGAATCCAGACTCCCAGTGTGCAGGTGGAGATAAAACAGCACTCCCCCTTTTGGGGACAAATTATAACTATAATAGGAGGCGGACTTTCCTCCCCTGCCTAAAGGCTTACTATTACCCATAAGTTTATGGAACATGTCCATCCATAAGGTTCTGACTGATATTGTTTTGTGTGTATTGATGAAAAAGAGCAAAGGTGTCAGAAATATCACTAAGCCTTCGCCATCCTCTCCAAATAACGGTCACTCCAGGTTGACCATCGGACTTGCGTCCTAAAAAGCCACCCAGTTTGGCGATCCAAACAACGACTTCAGACACAGTTGGTAGTTTTTTCGGTAAAATGTGCGTCTTATGTGTTATACAGTAAAGTGCTTTCCACTCAACTTCAGTCAATATATGTGTGCAGTCCGTATCCGGTGTCTGCCGATTGATGATTGTCAACCAATAAAGGCGCCAAGCAATCACACTCAGCAGGGCGATAAAGCGTAGGAGTCTCTCTTGGGTTTGGAAGCGGACTTCCTCAACTTTCGTTCCCGATTTGAGGACTTTGAAATAGACTTCAATGTGCCAGCGTTGAGTATACCAGTCTACTCGTTCAATCGCATCTGAGAAATCTGTGACTTCCACATTTGTAAGGAGCAGCCATTCCACAGGTGTTGTGCCATCGGGTGGGTTCGTCTCTACCACCCATACGAGATATATTTCCACAGCAGGTAGTTCTTGGGAGCGTGAGGCTTGCGAACGATGCGGTGGGAGAAGCGTCGTTTTTGTGAAACTAACGCGCAGAGTTGCTTCTCGGGCAGGTTGGGCACCACGCGCTGCAACTTTTATGCTAAACTCACCAGCAATAGGTAGACTTTCTGCTAAAGCACGCAATCTACCAACATCATTATCAACCACACGATCTTGCGCAGCTCGTATTACAAAAGGCATCTCTTGTGCTTCAACGAAGAACTCATAAATATCAGCTTCACGATCACAAATGCAAATCACCTCAACACCTTCTGGGGCATCGGATTTTATTGCCGACACTGCCTCAATCCACTTGTAGCTCTCTTTTTCTACCAGCGGTCTGGATTTCCGTTTTTTTTCTTGTGTCGGCGCATCCCGAACCCACACTTTATCTGTCAAACACCCAAGCGGGAGACCCGACCCACTCACGATGAGTGTCGTGTGTTTGACAAAACCATAATGGTGATGAGACGAGGCACCAATCGGACCTAAACCTTCTGTTGATGGGTGATCGGTGTAATCCAGATAAGTTGAATCTTGTATAGCAAACACACGCTGATGCTCACTCATCCGCTCAATCGTTTGTCTAAAGTGAGGTGCCAATATCTTCGCTGAGGAAACCTTTTCATTATCAAATAAACGATAGGCACCCTTCACCGATGCCCAATCGCCACACGCAGCGTTGATGGTTTCGGTAGGATGTGCCGCCAACGCATCCGCAACGCTGAGCAACCTTTTATTCAGACGGGCATCTCCCAAATCAAGACCCATAAACTCTTCAATAACCCAAGATGTAGATAACTCTTTCTTGTTTGTAGACATCATTATTCACTCCAATGTATCAGATTCATAAGTGTTACTTGTGTTGGTAATAATATCTATTGAACATAACACAAATGTTATTGATAGGCAAGTATATTATGACACAAGCGAAAATACACTTATTTTGACAGCACAGGTGAATGTAAATCAAGAAAATAGATGTCTGCACTTTATGTCGAATTTATGGTCAATAGTAAGAATTCGACTTATGGGTAATAGTAAGGCCTAAAGGCGAGGGGTTTCCAGCCCGAAGATTTTGATGAAGTGATTCTGACAACATCCTTACCTGTCTTCTGTGTCAATCCACTATTCTGCTATTTTTATGAATCTCCGATTGACATCCAGTCGACGGTATGAATGTGCATTTGGCGTTGATTTGGCTGAATGCCATAAAGGCATTCATAGCGTTGATTTATAGGTTTCGCGTCCGCTCTACCCAACCGACAAGACCTCATGTTATAATATAAATCAAAACAATCTCCTCCGAAAAAGGATAACTCTCATGCAAAAAACACTTTTTTTCATTTTAGCGATTGGATTAGCGATATATGTTATCCCACAAAACAGTATCGCACAAGACATACAAGATTGGCATTTGTGGGGCTTACCCGAAGGCGCGAAGGCGCGGTTCGGTAGAGGCACAATAACTGGCGGTTTCGCGAGTTCCCACGATGGGAAACGTTTGGCGGTGCCGTGTAGCATCGGTATTTGGATATATGACACAGAGACCGACAAAGCACTCAACCTGCTAATAGGGCATAGCAGTGACGTTTTGAGTGAGCGGCGTGTTCAAGATACAAAGGAACTCTGGATACTGACAGAGCATACAGGTGGAGTTTTGAGCGTAGCGTTCAGTCCGGACGATACCTTGTTGGCAAGTACAAACTACGATAAAACCGTCAGTGTGTGGGATGCACGCACCGGCACTGAACTTTGGACCATGCAAGGACATAAGGATAAACCCACAGACGTAGCGTTTAGTCCGGATGGGAAGATGCTGGCAAGTGCAAGTGAAGACAACACCATCCGTGTGTGGGATGCGCAAACAGGCAAACATCTGCACACGTTTGAAGGACATACCGGGAGTGTCACAAGCGTAGCGTTCAGTCCAGATGGTTCTCTGTTAGCAAGTGGAGGTGAGGACAAGACCGTCCAACTGTGGGATGTACAGACAGGGCAATCGCTGCACACGTTCATAGCGCATCGGGACAAAGTCTTAGACATAGCGTTCAGCCCGGATGGGAAATTGCTGGCGAGTGGGAGTAAAGACAACACCGTCCGTTTGTGGGATGTGGAGACACGCGAGTCTTTTCGGACGTTGACTGATCCTTACGAGAATGATGTCTTAAGTGTAGCGTTCAGTCCGGATGGGAAGCGGCTTGCGGCTGGTGATATGGATGGTGCTGTCTATGTTTTAGATGCGGAGTTAGGTGTATCTCAGCAGCGGTTCACGGGGCATGAAGGGGAGGTGAAGATTGTTGCGTTTGCGTCGGACAGGAAAGTGGTTGTGAGTTTGAGTGATGAAGGTGTTATCTTATTATGGGATGTTAAATAATTACTAAATAACCTGATCATCGCACCAGGAGACTTTACAATGGCAAAATTCTTTTATTCTAACCGACTTTTTATAGGCGTGTTGACAGGTGTCATTCTCATTGTTATCGGTGGAACATCTTATCTCAAACACCTTGATAATGAGAGAACGCTTGAAAAAGAACGCAACATGCGTCTTGATTATCAGCAGTGGCATTTACCTGAAGGTGCAAAAGCACGTATTGGCACGGGGACTATCCGTGCGATGCAGTATTCTCCAGATGGCAATCTGTTAGCCGTTGTGAGTGATATTGGTGTTTGGATTCTTGATGCACAGACAGCAGAACCACGACATTTACTTGCAGCACATACCGGCATTATCAATAGTATTTCATTTAGTCCTGATGGTAGCACCCTCGCCGTAGGAACTGAAAACGGGACGGTACAGCTCTGGGATACTTCTACAGGCGAACACCAGAAAACCTTTACAAAACGGGATTATCATTTTGGTGTTGATAATGTCTTTTTTATGCCCGATGGTCGCACACTAGCGGTTGTGGGTCCCCATTCTATAATGGACCTGTGGGATATAGCCACTGGACAGCGCAAAAATACACTGTTAGCTGCTTCTGAAAATGACCCCGACGCTAATGTTCGCTATATCCCGAACATGTATATGAGTTTAGGGGGACACCGCAATTCATTCAGTTCGGATGGTAAAACAGTCGCAAGTTACAGTAGCGATGGCAAATTTCGTTTCTGGGATGTTGCGACACGAAAAGAGATACGAACACTTGAGGCTGAACCTTCGGGGCAGTTGGTATCCTTTAGTTCAGATTTACAAACAGTGGCAATTGCAAGTTATAGTTATAAAGGGCAAAGGCAAAGCCGGGTTTGGGATGTCAATCTTTGGGATGTCAATTCTGGAACGCAGAAGAAAATAATCCAAACAGATAATTTTGTACTTCCGTTTTTAGTTTTCAACCCAGATGGAAACTTTATTGCCAGTTATGTCGATAAAGCCATTCATATATGGGATGTGTACACAGGTAAAGAAAAGAAAAGATTTAAAGGACATAAAAGCACAGTTACTACGGTCGCTTTCAGTCCAGATAACCGAACGCTCGTCAGTGCCAGTTATGACGATACGTTACGTTTTTGGGATGTTGACACCGGCAAAGAAAAGAAAAAAATAGCAGAGTATGGCACTTTCTTTAGAGATGTGTCGCTAAGTGCTGATGCACAGACGCTTATGAGTTTAGGTCCTGGCAGCAACACTATTCGCCTATGGAATTCTAACACAGGTCAGCACGAAAAAAACTTTATAGGACATAAGAAATATGTTTCGGACGCCGTTCTAAGCCCAGATGGAAGAAGGCTTGCGAGTAGTTCATTTCTCAAAAACAGTATCCATCTTTGGGATGTCAACACCGGTAAACACAGTAAACTTAAGGGACCCAGGAGACACGTTTCTGGCGTGGCATTTAGTCGTGATGGAGAAACGCTCGCGAGTTGGGGATCGTCAGGCAAACGCAAAGATGTTATCCAGTTCTATGACGCGGATACGGGACGCATACAGCGAACCTTGCAGCTAACAGATCAAGATGACTTTAGTGGTTCGGAAGACTTATATTTTGACAAGAAAATGTTCGCAGGTATCGGAAAATTCTTCAATCCGAATCTTTTCGTTTGGAATATGGTTACAGGAGATTACAAAATCACAGACATAGGAGTCAGAGAAATTAATGTGGCACGGTTTAGTCCGAATGGACGAGTGGTCGCAATTGTAGGTAATACGCGGACTCAACAGGCACCGAGAACGGAAAGAAATATCGTGCTTCGCGATGTAGAGACAGGAGACCATATCCGCACCCTCACAGGACATACTGATAATGTTGAGAGCCTTGCTTTCAGTCCTAATAGTCGAACGCTCGCCAGTGGAAGCGGAATGAGAGACAAAACGATCCGTTTATGGGATATAGAAACAGGCAGCAGCAAAGTCGTCACGGACCCAAGCTGGACAGATAACGCCCGAATGTACGCCGGAGTTGCCTCAAAACTCGCTTTCAGTCCTGATGGACAGACGTTTGCAAGTGGAATGAAGCGGGGTGATATTCACCTCTGGGAGACTGCGACTGGTGCGAAAAAGAAAACGCTTCGCGGACATAGTCAAAGGATAGCACACATTTTCTTTAGTGCTGATGGTCAAACGCTCATCAGCGCGAGCGATGATGGAACTATGCTAATATGGAACCTGACACACCCACTTTAGCGTTTTCTCTCTTGTGGGAGGGCTTTGTCCGCCCGATAATTGTCTGAACCAAGATTATCAGGATTATAGGATTACCAGGATTAGCACGTTTTCACTGATAAATGTTGTTCTTCAGAATAATACAAAAGGGTTTCAAATAGCCAACACGTTGTCTGTATCAAAAACATTTATCCTGAAACAATCCTAAAAATCTGTAAATCCTGAGAATCCTGGTTCAGACAGAAGGTAGGCACGCTGGCAAGGAAAAATTGGGTTTCGCTATGCTCTACCCGACCTACAGGAAATAATGACAATACGTTTATAACGTTTTTCTATACACCATCCCTCCGCATTACCTTTGAAAAATAGTTCCGAGGTAGATTGCACCCAGGCCCACGAATATGTCCCATTTCATCCAACGTTGGATGAACGCACAACTTGCTTTTGAGGCATCTTTCCAGAGTTGGAATCCTAAGATGATTAGCACTATATCTACACCTAACACAATCGCCACTAAATAGTGCCATGTATACCATCCGAATAAATACGGGATAGGACTAAATATAATAACTGATACCATGAATGTCAACGTTATCGCTACTGCAAGCCGTGGGTTGAGAATCGCAAATGTCTTGACATTATCCTTTAGATCGCCTTCCGTATCCTCAAGGTCTTTGACAATTTCTCTCGCAGTTGTAAACAAAAAGGCGAAAATTGCAGGTATAATTGTACCTTGCACTGAACCGATTGCTACACCGCCAGAAATAAAAGTAATACTTGTCAAGCTGCTGACAACTAAGTTTCCAATAAGTGGGGTGCGTTTTAGCCAGACAGCATAACTCACGAGCATGCCAGAGACAAGAATAGCAATTCCTATAGCATATATGTTAATTAGAACACCAAGTCCAATGCCGATTGATATTAGGATTGCAGCGAAATATAAGACGTTTGGTCGCTGAATTCGCCCTGAAGGGAGTGGACGTTTAGGTTTATTAAACTTATCAATGTTATAGTCGCAATAATCGTTTATAGCATTTCCAGCCGATAGCAAAAGGAGCGCAGCAACAGAAACATATATCAGTTTCACATCAGTGAAGGCGTCTAATATTATACTACTAGCGAACATGCCACCCAAATATGCTGATATGAAAGCAATGATACCATTCAGAGGACGGGCAAGTTCAACATACGCTAAGAACGTTTTCATTGTCAATCCAATATTTTCGATTTAAGGTATTTGATAGAGTAGAAAAACAGATGAGTTTTGTGTAATTAGGGTAGGGTTAGTTTAGCGTACATTAAGATTTTTCTTCCAGTTTCGCCTCAAGTTCTTCAACCCGCTTTTGAAGTTCGGCGAATTCTTGCAGCAGTTCAGGTAATTTTCGAGCGGTGGCTTGGAGCCGCAATTCCTGTTTATGAGGACGAGCGGGAAATCCAGAGAGTTGGCTTCCAGGAGGAACATTCTTTGTTACAGCAGATTTAGCGTAAATCACAGTATTTTCGCCAAGCGTCAGATGTCCGACTACACCAGATTGCCCTGCAATGTTCACACGATCACCAAGTATGGTACTGCCAGCAATACCAGATTGTGCTGCAAGGCAACAATCTTTACCGAGAACTACATTGTGTGCAATTTGAACGAGGTTGTCAAGTTTTGTGCCGCTTTTGATAAGCGTTTCAGAAAGTGTTGCCCTATCAATTGTTGTATTAGCCCCGATTTCTACATCATCCTCAATAATTACTGTGCCGATTTGTGGAATTTTGTAGGGTCTCTGATTGGCAGGATTGGGTGTGAAACCGAAGCCGTCACTACCGATTACAGCACCACAGTGAATAATTACACGATTACCAATTGTTACATTTTCTCGTATACTTACGTGAGAATAGATTAAACCATCACTGCCAATTTTACTGCCAGACCCGACATATACAAGTGGCATTATTACGGTATCATTACCAATTTCAACGTTGTCGCCGATTACACTGTGCGCCTGAATTGTGACTCTTTCTCCGAGTTTAACATTCTTTCCAATGATCGCAGTTTCATGAACACCCGATTGTGCCTTCTGCCCTATATTCCACGAGAATAATTCCAAAGCTTTGACAAATCCCCAATAGGGGTTGTCAACACTGATAGTCGGTTTTCCATTTCCAGAAACACCATGTCCGATGATGATTGCCGAGGCTTGTGTAGTGGCTATTGCCCCAAGATATTTTGAATTTGCAACAAAGGTAATCTGACTTGGTGCTGCCTCTCTAATACCGGAAACACCTGTAATTTCAATCTCGCCATCGCCGGAAAGTTCACCGTCAAGGTGCTTACAAATATCTTTGAGTTTTATACGCATACGTTACCTCATTCAGGCGAGTTGCAGTGTTACCATATCAACTTAATAATCTCTGCTAACGACCAAAACTATATACATATAGTTCTATTTCGTCCCACCGTTCTGTGGTTCAAGATTCTCTGCATCTTTCTTTTCAGCAGTAGTATTAACTAATCCAATTAGTTTATCGGTAATATTATACTTTTCATTAAAATAAAGTGCAGCCTGCTTATCTATGATAAGATCGTAATTATCTTCTTTACCAACCTTAATAATAAGATCTTTGAGTTCCTTAAAAATCGGTGCCAATAGTTCTTGCTCCTTTTCCAGAAGTGCTGCTCTGCCCCGATTTAGGACTTGCTGATATTCCAGCTGTTTCTGTCGAATTTCAGCTTCCAAAGTAGAAGTTTCAGCTTGTTCAACAAAAAGTTCTGTTTTTGTCTTTTTCTCTTCCAACGTTGTTATTTGCGTGCCAATTTCTTCAAGGTTTGCATTCAATTTTTCCTGTCCAGTTTTAATGACATTTCCCGCATCAATATATGTTTGATAATTATCAAGAACACTTTGGAGATCTACTACACCAAATTTAAACGATTCTTCACCGATACTACCCGATAGTAAGCTGAATAACATTAATGGAATTATAATTAGCACAATTTTTTTCATAATATATCCTTTACAGTAAAACAAAATTAAATCTAATTCGTGATGTCCTATAGTTGATATGGACTGAAAATTAGTATTTATGACGTAAGATTGAGAAAAACCGATTTCTGAAAATTTTAGAGTTTTCCACAAGTGTAAACAACATATTTAGTCGAACTCAACCGTTCATAAACATGTTAAAAACCGGGGCCAATCGTGAAATAGAATTTACCTTGCGGTTCTCTGTTTTGACGATCAAATGCATATCCCCATCCGAAACGAGCTAACATGCCTAACATCTGTAATCGAGCTTCTACACCAGCACCACGTTTCAAGTTTATTTGATTAAAAACATTCACGATGCTTTCATCCCACACCTGACCTACATCAAAGAAAACAGCAGTAGTGAGTTGTGGCGAAACGGGAATACGATATTCCAAGTTGGTGAAAAATACTTTGTTACCACCGATGAAATTTGCGGAATCAGGATAAATTTCCCAGTCTTCATACCCGCGGATAGTATCTACACCCCCCAGATAAAACCTTTCATAGAAAAGTACACTTCTATCACTACTCTTACTTCGCATGTAACCAGCACGTGCATGAATAGCAAAAACGTGATTCCACCAAGGACTAAAAAACCAACTTGTGTCGGCAGTATACTTCTGGAACTCATTGTCAGCCCCCAGAAAACCACCTGAGTATTCATAGGAGATACTATTTGAACTTCCACCCATTGGGTCATAAAGAGATGTACGGTAATCTCTTGTATCGCGTCCCACTGCAAATAGAACGCTTCGAGTTGAACGATTAAATAGTGCTTCATCTTGTGTTTTTGCTTTGACGTACTCGTTACGAAACCGGACTGAAAGGTCTATATCATAAGCAATGGGACGTCCAAGTGTGATTGAACCACCTCTCGTGTCCCAAACATATCTGTCTCTCAGATAATCTTGTTGTTGCGAAGCTCCGATTGTACCATAGTAACGCCGGAAACGACGCCTATTGTAAATACGTGCATTGAGTCGTGTTGGGGTGCCTAAAATCCATGGCGTCCCAAAACTTGCTTCTGCTGTATGGTGGTCGCGCGTTCCAAGTTCGCCTTTGAGGTGGATGCGATAGGCACGTCCAAATAGATTATGTTGACCTATTTCTGCCGTTCCAAAAATTCCACCTTCACTACCATAGCCACCGCCTACACTTAGTGTGCCGGTTGTCGGTGATTCCGCGATATTAACGACAAGGTTTTTCCGACTATTATTATCGGTATCACTAGGAACAAAATCCACTCCGCGAATGAAGGGTCCCATTTGGAAAAGGCGTTGCCGTGCTTTGCGGAGAACCTTGACATCAAGCAATTCATCTGATTTGATGTTCAACCAATCAAGTTCGCGCCTAATTATAAGCTCCTTTGTTTTTTCTAAACCCCTGATTGGCACATTGTCAATAATTATAACATCACCTTGACTTATTTTCAAGTTGATGTTAACCGAAGCGTTCACTTCATCAAAAAACGGTTGCGGAATCACTTCTGCAAGGAGGTAGCCTTTGTCAAGATATGTTTGCTGTAATTTGGCAATTGATTCTTCAAAGACAGCGCGGTTGAAAATCTCTCCTTCAGCAGGGTCTAACATATTTTGAATTTTTTGTTCCGAATATACAATTTTCTCTCCCGCTTTAACTTGAACATTATAGTTTCCAACAATAAATTGAGATCCCTCATCAACCGTAACATCAAGCATCAACCCTGTTTTGTCCTCTGTAAAACGTTTGATGTGTCCCAAGATCTTTACCTGTGCGAAGCCTTGGTCTTGATAATAATTTCTTAGATTGTAATTTATGTCTTCCTCTGCAAAAAGGATCTCGTCAAAATGTTTGCCAATACGCGTCTTCATCTGTTTACGCAATTTTTTCGCATCAACTTGATCATTTCCAATAAAATTGATTTCTATGATTCTAACGCGCGGACCTTCATCTATCTCAAAAGTTACCTGATTTGTGTTCTTTTCATCATCTTTATCAATATGCACCTGTATGCTTACAAGATAAAACCCTTTTTCGTGGTATAACTTTCGGATCGCACGTTCGCTTTCCCAACGAAGACGATCACTGAAAATTTCTGAACGGCGTAAAGTAACCTGATTCATGAGTTTTCCTGTGTCCAACTCAATGTTTCCAATGATGTTAATCCCTTCAACTTTAGGGCTTTCATAAAGGATATAGGTAACTTCAAAACCGCCACCTTCAATATTTTTTACATCTACAGCAATATCATGGAAAAATCCTGTGTCCTTGTAAAGGTTTTCAATATCTTTTGTAAGAAAATCTTCTGAGATTTCCTGACCTACTTGTGTTTGAATAAGGGTTTGCAGCATCTCCTTTCGGAGTGTTTCGACACCTTTGAACTCAATTTTTTTGACAGTAAACGTATCATCAACAGAGGAGGATGGCTGTTTCTCTTCAGTAGATTCAACGGGTTGTGTTTCTTCAGCAGGTTTGGGTCCAATAGTTGTGTCTGTTGATTGACCTGCCCGAACGGTGAAAATAAGTAAAAAAGATAGTAGGGAAATGACAGCGATACGAATAGTAAAAGTTATTGTAGAATTTTTGATGTTGTTCATGAATAGAGTTCCTCCTTAATCGTTGTGTGCGTGTGTGGTGTCTCTTGTGCTGCAAAGTAATGTTGAACTTCAAACGTCTTCAGGATAGATCGGTGTCCCAAAGTTAGACGAAAGATGTCTAAATGCTGCGATTAGTTTTTGCGTTACTTTTCCCGGTTCTCCATTTCCAATAACACGTTGGTCAAGTTTGACTACCGGTATAACTTCCGCTGCTGTTCCGGTAAGGAAGCATTCATCTGCAATGTAGAGGTCATGTCTAGTGAAAACTCGCTCTTCCACCTGAAAGCCTGCCTCGCGTGCAAGTACAATCACGCTATTCCGCGTAACACCTTCTAAAATACCGATGTAGGATGGCGGTGTAACGATTATCTCATTTTTTACCCAAAAAATATTATCCCCACTACACTCCACAACATACCCATCATTATTGAGCATCAGTGCTTCTGCAGCCCCTGATTGTTTAGCCTCAATTTTCGCGAGAATATTGTTGAGGTAATTAAGTGATTTGATCCGTGGGTTAATCGCTTCAGCATAATTCCTTCGAACTGACACTGTGACAACTTCTAACCCGTTTTCATAGAAATGTTGTGGGTACAACTTAATTTTATCAGCAATAATAATTACTGATGGACGTTCACATTTATCTGGGTCAAGCCCTAAATCGCCAATGCCACGCGTTACGATTAATCGAATATATCCCTCATGAAGTTGATTTCGACGTAGCGTTTCAAGCACATTCTGCTTCATCGTATCAATCGGAATCGGGATTTGTAGCATAAGCGATTTGGCAGAATCGTAAAGTCTTTCTAAGTGTTCATCAAGCTTAAAGACATATCCGTTATAGCAACGTATACCTTCAAAAACACCGTCCCCATAGAGCACGCCATGGTCGAACACAGAGATCTTCGCCTCCGCACGCGGTAGAAATTCTCCGTCGATAAAAATCAACATTACCTATCCCTTCCTATGTACAAATGTCTTATATTGTTATTAGTCAGCGATCCTTCCATCTACAAGGTGAACTGTTCGGTTTGCGCGATCGGATATGCGCGAATCGTGTGTTACAATAATAAATGTTTGGTTAAGACGTTCATTTACATCCTGCAATACATCAAGTACTGCTTCACTTGTTTTGTCATCAATGTTGCCTGTCGGTTCGTCAGCGAGCACAACTTTGGGTTGATTGATTAAGGCTCTGGCAATGGCAACTCGTTGCCGTTCTCCACCAGAGAGTTGGCTCGGATAATGTCTAAGACGTTCAGAGAGACCAACGTTATCAAGAAGTTGTTCAGCAGTCCCATAAACTTCAGTGAGACTTAGGTTTTTTCCATCCTCAGCTCCTGATTTCTTTGCCTTTTTGATTAGCCTACCCATTGCAACGTTTTCTAATGCGGTAAATTCTGGTAATAATTGGTGAAACTGAAAAACAAAACCGATCGCATCATTTCTAAAACGAGTAAGTTCACGTTCAGGTAAAACCGTAATGTCTTGGTCTTCATAAAATATGTTGCCATCTGTGGGACGGTCAAGTGTTCCAATGATATGCAGCAGGGTGCTTTTGCCAACACCTGATGCACCCATAATCGCAAGTATCTCCGATTTGTGAACATCAAGGTTTACACCTTTTAGCACTTTTAGTTCTGATTCACCATTATAAAAGGATTTGTGTAAATTGTCAATTCTGATTAACTTTTCCATTGATGTATTGGACCCAATTAACTGGATTAGAAGTTTTCTAATAGCAGTTATACCAAATTAACGGAATTCGTATTGTTTTATTTTTTTTAATCTGCTACACTAAACACATGAAAAACCCTAAACACGGAGTTTCACCACACATGAAAAACCCTAAACACGGAGTTTCACCACACATGAAAAACCCTAAACACGGAGTTTCACCTCATTTGTCAATAGAAGCATTGAAACAAAGGTATCTGGCATGTGAATGCCCACGGGAACGGATGCGGTGGCATGCGATTTGGCTCCTTGCTGACACCGAAAATCCGAGAAAACCGCGCGAAGTTGCGGACATCGTTGGCTGCACGCCTGACTGCGTTAGGAAACTTCGCAGGCACTATAACGCTGATGGCGAAGAGGCACTGCGAGACAAACGAAAAACCAATGGTGGGCGTCCCTTCCTTGATGCACAACAGCAAGCATCCCTTGAAAAAGCACTTTCGGCACCGCCTATTGATGGCGGGCTCTGGACAGGTCCCAAAGTTGCGACTTGGATATCTGAGACACTGAAGCGACCTGTGAGTGCCGTGACAGGTTGGAAATATCTTAGAAGACTTGGTTGGACTTTGCAGAGACCGCGTCCGCAACATCAAGCCGCTGCGACACCGGAGGCACAGCAGACCTTTAAAAAAAAGTTAGAAGAGCGTGTTGCTGCCCTTAAAAGTGAGCACCCGGAAAAACCGGTAGAAGTTTGGGCGGAAGACGAAACCCGTTTGGGTTTATTACCGGTTCACCGACGTGTATGGGCGAAAAAAGGCGTGCGACCAACGGCAACGGTTTGCCCGGCACATAAATGGCTCTACGGGTTCGGTTTCGTTCGTCCGCAGACAGGCGAAACCTACTGGCTTCTATTGCCCACCGTCAGTGTTGAGGTGATGAACCTTGCACTGGCAGAGTTTGCGCGCGATGTGAATCCCGAAGCAAAGAAACAGATAGTGCTGCTTGTGGATCGCGCAGGGTTTCACATAAGTAAAGCGGTGCAAGTGCCTGCGGGCATTGAGTTGTTTTATTTGCCTCCTTATTCGCCAGAACTACAACCTGCCGAACGACTTTGGCCTTTGTTACGAGAAGTGATCGCCAATCGTGTCCTGAAAACACTTTCGTCTCTTGAAAAAGTGCTTGTCAATCGGTGTCAATGGTTCTCAAAAAACTGGGACATTGTGCAGCCACATGTCGGGTTTCAATGGATTTGTGAAATCGAAAAACAATATGAATCGCGTTAATTTGGTATTAGCATTGCGCGGCACGGGGACCTCGCGGGACAAATCGCGTTAATTGATGTATTGGACCCAATTAACTGGATTATTAGTTTTCTAATAGCAGTTAGCATTGTGAGGCACGGGGACCTCGCGGGACAAATCGCGTTAATTGATGTATTGGACCCAATTAACTGGATTATTAGTTTTCTACGTAGCAGTTAGCATTGCAAGGCACAGGGACCTCGCGCTACAAATCCCGTTAATTGGGTATTATTCATATTGCAAAGCTTCAATCGGTTTTAAATTTGATGCTTGCCATGCTGGGTAAATAGTCGCGAGCCAACAGATTGCAAATGAAAGTAGGTTGATGAAACACACAAAGAACCAATTGACCTTTATTGGCAGTTGATTCATCTGATAGGTTTCACTCAAACCCAATTCCTTCAAGGAAATAGGTTCAACAATAGATAAGAGCACAAAACCTAATACTATAGACCAAAATAGAAAGAAAGTCATCTTCCATTTCGGTGGCAACTTCTGCCATGATTTTATCATAACAAAAATCCAAAAGATTAACAACCCTATACTTCTAATTAGAAGTAGTGTCACAGATGGAATTTGCCAACTCATTGCAGGTAATACCTTTAACGGCACTAACCAACCTATGCCTTGTATTGACATAAAGATGAGGAGCAAAATGCCTACAATATGAATACGTTGATACGCAATTGCGACCTGGCATAAACTTACTATTCCAATAACTTCAACTGCATACCAAAGTGAGGGACGTATTACATTTGTGCTCAGCAACCAACAAATATAAAGCCCTAGAGTCGTTCCAACTATCGTTCCTAACATGCCAATTACACTGCCTTTAATCATGAAAATACCCATAATGTGACCACGCGAGGCTCCGAGAGTCCGCAGAGTTCCAACATCTCTCGTTTTTTCCATGACAGTCATTATCAGTGTACTGGCAATATTAAAGGCAGCGACTAAAATAATGAGTGCTTCTATAATAATTGTCGCAATTTTCTCCATCTTCAAAGCTGCGAATAAAGGGGCATGTGTCTCTAACCACGTCATTGTAATGGGCATTTCAATAACAGAAAATGCTGCGTCCTCTATTTCCGGACTAATCGCTGTAACCTGATCAGGGTCTTCTAACCGAACAAAGATTACGTTAACTTTCCCTACTTTATTATATAGTTTTTGGGCAGTTTCATTATCTATAAACCCAATTTGCCTATCGTAAACAGCAAGTTCTGATTCATAAAACCCGATGACCACAAAATTTGAGAAGTCAACTGTGAGTGATCCAGTACCCCCAAGATCCACCAGTCTAACAACGAGACGCAAAACGTTGCCTTCGTTGAGACGCAGCCGCTGTGCCAATCGAGAACCGACGACTATTCCGCCTGTGATTGTTTCTCCTTCTCTGAATTGTGCCGCTTCAATTAATGGCGATGTTTGGAAATCTATGGAACCGTTGACAAATTTTGAAAACCCTGTGACCTTATCTTCTTGTACTGGATCTATCCCTTTGATATGTATAACATCTGAAATCCCATCACTGCCTGATTGAAAAACTCCCATTTGAGAATAGACAACAGGTGATGCAGCGGCTACTCCCTCAACATTTGTAATTCTTTCAATCTTGTTTTGGTAATCTCCAAAAAAACTGTTGTCTATTAATCGCAAAGCCAAATGAGCTTCATTGGCAAGAAAACGATTTCTGAGTTCATAGTCAACACCATCCAAAACAGCGACTACCAAAATCACAGTAGCAACACCGAGACCAACTCCCACAATAGAGATAATGCTGATTATTGATATAAACGACTGTTTTCTACGTGAAAGCAGATACCGCGAGGCTACGAACCATTCAAATTTCATATATACATTAAATTCTATTAGAATTAATTGAGCAAAGGCATGTGTAGCCTATCAAAAATTAGGGGTGTATCTTTACCAGATTATGAATTATGTGTTTTATTTTGTATGCTGTATTTAACTAAATCTTCCGACTTGCCCCATTTTTCTACTGCTTTTGGGAAACACTCTTCAAAATGCATGCCTATCTTTTGCAAGACACGACCCGATGCGGGATTACGCTTGAGATAGAAAGCGTGAATACTTGTTAATTTTAGAACGTCAAAAGCATAACTTAAGATTACATTCGCGGCTTCAGTACAATACCCGCAATTCCAGTAAGGCTTTCCGACCCAATAACCGAGTTCTCCAATTTTATCAGTTTGGTCAATACCTATGCTGATTGCACCAATCAAAATAGTCCTTTCCGATTTTTGGTTGTCTTTAAGCGTTATCGCAAGATTAATTCCTAGACCCTTCTCAAATTCTGGTTGATGGGTACTGATCCATTCTTCTGCCATACCATCTTCGTATGGATGTGGGATTGCACATGTAGTAGATGCGATGTCTCGTTCACCTGCAAGCCGTTGTACATCGGGTGTGTCCGCAAGTATAAATGGACGGAGTATCAACCTTTCTGTGTAGAGAGTCGGTGCGGTTTCCATACTAATTTTCTGGACGCATCTGTGGAAACAGGATTACATCTCGTATAGAATATTGATCTGTCAACAACATGGTTAACCTGTCAATCCCGATGCCGAGTCCGCCGGTCGGGGGCATCCCATACTCCAAAGCACGCAAATAATCTTCGTCAACCATGAATGCTTCTTCATCACCTTTTGCTAAATTGCTTGCTTGTTCCATAAAGCGCTGACGTTGGTCGATCGGGTCATTAAGCTCGCTAAACGCGTTTCCTACTTCCATACCGCAAATAAAAAATTCAAAACGTTCTACGAGTTCCGGATTCTCAGGTTTCTTTTTCGCAAACGGTGATACCTCAATAGGATAGTCGGAGATAAATGTTGGCTGAATGAGTTTCGACTCGACAATAGTGTCAAAAAGTTCTGCAATAATTTCACCTTTTGATTCATCACCTTCCAATTCAATACCTGCGTTAACTGCTTTTGTATATAGCTCATGAGCAGTAAGCGAATCCGGATCAATATCGCTATATTCCTGAATCGACTCTATCATAGTCATTCTTCGCCAAGGTGGGGTGAAATCTATCTCTTGCTCCTGATAGGGAATTTTTGTTGTGCCGTGTATTTTTTCTACCGTTTGTGCAATCAGATTTTCTGTTAACTCCATTACCTCAAGGTAATCTGCATAAGCCAGATAGAGTTCAAGCATCGTAAATTCGGGGTTATGATCTCGATCCATTCCTTCGTTACGAAAGTCGCGTGAAAATTCGTAGACCCGATCAAATCCGCCAACTATAAGACGTTTTAGGTAGAGTTCATTTGCAATTCGGAGATATAGCGATTGATCTAAAGTATTATGATAAGTTGTGAATGGACGCGCACTCGCGCCACCATAGATTGGTTGTAGCACTGGTGTTTCTACTTCAATAAAATTTTGTGCGTTGAGCATGTCCCGAATCGCTTGGACAATTTGTGTGCGTTTTATGAAAACCTCTTTCACTTCAGGATTCATAATCAGATCAGCGTAACGTTGTCTGTAACGTGTCTGTTTATCTTGTAAACCGTGCCATTTTTCAGGGAGTGGTCGGATAGATTTCGAGAGAAGTTCAACTTCATCAACAAGGATTGTTAATTCACCTGTGCGTGTACGAAAAATGACACCACTTGCACCGATAATGTCTCCGACATCAAATCGGCGATAAATTCGGTAGGCATCTTGTCCAACACCGTCTCGGCGGACGTAGATTTGGATTTGTCCCTCACTATCTTGGAGATTAGCAAAACTACTCTTTCCATGATCGCGCTTCGTCATAATTCTACCGGCAATAGTGACTCGGCGGGACTCGTCAGGGGTTTCAGTGACATCTTTAAAATCTTTGCGTATATTTGCTGTTGTGTGTGTCGGTGCATATTGATGCGGATAGGGGTCAATACCAGCGTCGCGGATTTCTTTTAATTTGTCTTTACGTTGTCGCATTAAGTCATTTGTTTCTTCCATACATCTACCCTCCTTTCTTTGTTATGACCTCTTTAATTATACTCTTATTTTCAGTACAATGCAACACGAAACATAGAACCGTTTAGTTTTCAGTTTCTCATAAGTACATCGCAACTCAACTTCCCAACACCTCAAACTATAATCAGACCATTTGGTGAACTTCAGTTAAAATGATTTTCGCTTCAGATTTCCCCACATTACCAATTTTTTACCGATTGAAGCCACACTAGTTACACCGACTTTAAGTGCTGATGCTCCCATTGCCGCAGCAGGACTGTTTTGTTTTAGACTATAGTCTCCTCTGTCCGCATCTACGAAAAGTGGATCAACATCAATGTTGTCTTCGTAGATAAACCACCACCCGCCAGGTTCGCGACCGATACCATCAAGTCCGTCCCGAATATCGCTTGATCTGATTATTATCTTTCCGCCTATTACGGAAAATTCATCGTGCGTTCTATTTGAACTATTTCCCCAAATAATAGAATCAGACATAGAAAAGGATGCGCCTTCAATGAAAGCATAAACTCCACCGCCCCTCTCATTCGCAGTATTCCGTGTAATTGTACAATTCGTAAATTTTGATCTACCAAAGGTTGAAACAACATGAATTCCACCACCCATCTGTGTCGCTATATTTTGAGAAATAATACAATCGGTTACCTCAATGTTTGCTGATGGACTGCCGTAAATCCCACCACCCTCTTTAGCCGTATTTTGCCTGATGATAGAATCAGTGATCACTATAATGGAAAATTCACTGCATTCGACACCGCCACCAATGTTTTGGGAAATAAGACAATTAGAGATGTGCGTACCACCACGCGAGAAAGAAGTACATACAATACCACGTCCACTGTTTTTAGATACTTCGGAATCTTTGATGACAGTTTTTACAGATTGAATGCTGATAATTCCACTACCACCCCTATTATCCGAAACAATACAGTTGATTAGGGTAGGTTCATTGATGGCACTTCTTCTTTCACCCTCATTTAGTTGATCATTACCCTCAAAGTAAACACCGGCTCCATAATATTCGGCAGTGTTGTTTGAGATTGTAGAGTCAATTATTTTTATATCAGAATTAACAGCATAAATTCCACCGCCGCGCCCCGTAAAACGCTCGGTTCTAACGACTCTATTCCTGACAATGACACAATTTTTAATCGTCGGAGAAGCGTTAATACAATAGATTCCACCACCCAAATCATGAACACCATTCGTAATCGTGAACCCATCCAATACAGTGTCATTAGTTTCTTTATTCTGGAAGATGAACCCCCGTGTATTCTCGGTCCAAAGGCAGTTGATAATTGTCTTATCTGCACCATTCAATGACTTTACGGTAATCTGTTTTCCCATAAAGTCTATGTTTACATTTCCTTCCCCCTTGTAAGTTCCATCATCTATAAAAACCGTATCACCATCTTCAGCGGCATCAATACCCGCTTGGATTGTAGGTTGATCCTTAGGAACATAAATTGAAACAGCAAATACCGGGATGTTCACGAAAATCAAACTGAGAATGATCGTTATATATACATAGGCTTTATAGGTTTTCATGTTTCCTCGACATATAGGCTAATCACTTACTTTATGACGGTTTCATTTTCAAATAACTCTCAATAAACACATCTATTTCACCATTCAAGACAGCGTCAACATTACCTGTCTCAACGTTTGTTCTCGTATCTTTGACTCGTTGATATGGATGTAGTACATAAGATCGGATTTGACTTCCGAAATCGATATTTCGTATTTCAGGTTTAAGTTTAGCAAGTTCTTCGTCACGTTGCGCTCTAAGATGGTTGTACAAGCGTGAGCGCAGGACCTTCATAGCAATTTCTCGGTTTTTATGTTGCGAACGTTCGTTCTGACACTGCACCATAATACCTGTCGGTTTGTGTGTAATGCGGACTGCAGAGTCCGTAACGTTTACATGTTGTCCACCTGCACCGCTAGCTCGGTATGTGTCAATCCGAAGGTCTTCAACGTTGATTTCTACATCAACACTATCGTCAATCTCTGGTGTAACGTTTACAGCAGCAAAAGAGGTATGCCGGCGATTGTTAAAATCGAACGGAGAGAGACGGACAAGACGATGTACACCTGATTCCGCTCTCAAGTAACCGTAGGCGTCCATCCCTTTTATTAGAATGGTCGCGCCTTTTATCCCCGCTTCATCTCCCGCAGTCAGATCAACGATTTCTGTTGTGTAATTGCGTTGGTCGCACCAGCGTAAATACATACGCATTAGCATGCTTGCCCAGTCTTGTGCGTCAACACCACCTGCCCCAGGATGAATGCTGAGAATAGCATTGTTCTCATCAAACTCCCCATCCAACATGAGTCGGAGTTCAATTTTCTCAAACTGCCGACTGAGTGTTGACAATCCGTTCTGGATCTCAGGTTCTAAACTGTCTTCATCTTCTTCAATGGCAAGCTCAAGCAGAATCTGCAGGTCATCAACATTACACTTCAATTTTTCATATTCAGAGATTTCATCTTTGAGTGAGGAAATTCGCTGGTTCACTTTTTGGACGCGCTGAGTGTTGCCCCAAAAATCGGTTGCCATCGCTTCTTTTTCAAGTTCCGCTAACTCTTTTCGTTTCGCGGGCAGGTCAAAGATACCCCCTGAGTTCGTGAAGCCGAGTTGTTACCGTTTCAATTTCTATTTTTAAATCTGTCAACATTTAGATCCTTTCAATTGTTTATGTTTGTAAGCTTGGTGTTGAGTAGTGTGCCAACAATTCGGTAAACAGTTAAACTTGCGATACTAAGAGCCACACAGAGTATAGCGAACCAATCCCCAAAACGTGTATAGAATGTCAGATTGCCTTCAGAAAGTGGAACATTCACAATCAAGAATTCTTCATCAGTCTGAGGGGTAACCAAAGGAGTAAAGATATTTCCAAATCTGTCAACTACACATGTATATCCACCATTAGCGCAGCGAAAAACAGCAATTCTGTTCTCTACCGCGCGCAAAGGTGCCATTGCCAGATGTAACTCAGGGAAGGCTGTCCCAGCAAACCAAGCATCGTTTGTTAGAATGCCCATCGCATCTGCACCTTTTTTCACGAACTGCCGAAAATGATTCGGAAAGGCTGACTCAAAGCAAATTGATGTTCCAACTTCAATTCTTTTGTCATTAGTTTCTATTTTTTCAACATCAATAATTGGCAAAAGGTTTACTGTTTTACCATGTTCAAACGGGTGAAACTGGATGAAGTTGGGAAGAAAATCTCCCAAAGGCACATATTCTCCAAACGGCACAAGGTGCATCTTGGCATACTTACCAACGATTTCACCTTCAGATGATACGGATATGACTCTGTTGTATAGATCTCCCAACTTATCAGGATCAGTTGCCCCAATAAGCATAGGGATACCGCCAATTTGTTGATGCATCCGCTTGAATGTATTGTTGTGCATTTGCCATTCACCAGATAGGACTTGTCCTCTAAGTGTTGTTTCGGGCCAAACAACTAACTCTGGCTTATCCATTGCGGCTTTTTGTGTCAGGTTGATATACTTTATGAAAATCTTTGAGAAATTTTCTAATTTCCATTTCTCAATTTGCGGTATATTTCCTGGAACAAGTGCCACCTTTATACTTTCTTGCTCAACCTTTTCACTCTTAGATAAAACCGCATATCCATAAATGAGACTACTAAATGCTAGGACATAAGCGACTATAACGGCAGCCAATTCCTTACGCCATTCATGCCTATTACGAATTATTGTGGCAATCCCCGCATTGAAAAAGACGATTACGAAACTAACACCGTAAACACCCGTTAGTGATGCAATTTGAATTCCTGGCAAATACTTCCACTGAGAATAACCGATGTTGCCCCATGGAAAACCTGTTAGCAACCAACTCCGCACCCATTCTAAACTTACCCAAATAACGGCTACACCTAATGGGTATAATATCCCTGATTGCCATGGTAAATGATGCACTAAAACTGCGAAAACAGCCAAATAGAGTGCCGTATACCCTACCAGTAACAGATAGCCGAGAACAGTCGCGAAGATATTCGCATAGGGATATAAGAGTGCGATTGCTAAAAGCAGACCGGCGAAAAACAGAAATCCTGCTACATATCCTAAACGAAATGCAGATTTCCAATTTTCGGCAGGTTCAAGTGCCACTAATAATGGGACTAATGCTACCCATGCAAGTGGGAAGAAATTTACGTTTGGAAAACTACAAAACAGGATGATGCCTGAACTTGCAGCAAGCCAATATCGGTATTGTTTCACAAAATTCAAAATGTATACCACAGGATATGTAGTTTTAAAACATATTAACACATCTATTTGCATGTGTCAACAAAATTAATGAGGTGATGTGATAAAGTTATACCATTTCTGAATGACAACATCTCATTAACAAAAAACGCGTTTGTAGTCGCGCAATTCATTGCGCGACTACAAACGAGTTCTTTCCTTAAATTGACGCCTATGTGCTGTTTTTTCACCATGGTTGGAGGACCGCTGAAATTGACATCTCTAACATTAGTTGAACTCACTTTAAAAAGATAATATATGTAAACCCAATAAAGCGATTTACGTTAAAACGTTTATATTGATAAATACAACCAATATGTTATAAATTTATGTAAAGAGGAGATGCTATGTTTGTAGGGTTGCACTGAAATTCTGCAAAATTTAGCCGTGCATTTATGATGAGATTTTTGACACTGCTCTTATGGGTAGTTTTCTTTATTCCAAGCACAGTCTTTGCAGGTCCAGGACGGACAGGTGCACAAATATTAAACTTAGGGGGTGGTGCTCGCGCAAGAGCCTTAGGTGATGCCTTTTCCGCTATGTCTGGTGATGTTACCACCTCGTTATGGAATCCAAGTGGTTTGGCGATGATGCCAGACAGCAAATTACGTTCTGGGAAAAAAGGGGCGCAAGCCTCAATGTTCTACACAGATTATAGCGCACCATTCGGTGAGGCTGGTGAAGGGTTATACTACACGTTCCTCTCAGGGGCAATCCCTCTCGGAGATATAGGCACTGTTGGTGCAACGCTTCAGTTGCAGGGGCAAGGCACTATTTCAGTCACAACTGATTCCCCTGATATAATACGAGAGGAGAGCCTCGGGACCAACATGGCGTTGACCTTATCCTATGCAGACGCTATAACTGATTCTTTGGCAGCGGGCATCAACGGTAAGATGATACGGATGGTACTTGGCAGAGAGAACGGAACTTCTTATGCTGTCGATATGGGAATTCAATATTTTCTCCCTTTCAATCCAGTACCTACTACTTTGGGTGTCGCCATACAGAATATAGGACCGGGTATCTCTTTTATTGATGAAAACCAAGCAGACCCGTTACCGAGAATGCTGCGGGTTGGGACTTCTATGAGTCTTTATCGTGATAGATTTAACCATCTCCGTTTCGTAAGTGGAATTTCGGCTTATATTGATAAGTTGGCAGAAAATGAAACAGAATTAGATGCAGATTTGGAACGACTAAATGCAGAGAGAACAGAAAAACTTACCCGAGAACAACTGTTATCGGATAGGGGTGTTGGTGTCCGTGCATTTGAATGGCGTCACCTACAAAAGAATCTTGGATTGGAGTACTGGCTCGGTAATCTCTTGGCATTGAGAGTCGGCTACAAATCTGAACCGGGTGTTAACCTGCCAGAGTTGTCTGATTACATCACATGCGGTATTGGCGTGAAAGTTTATCTGTTTAATTTAGACTTGACATACGGACCCCGATTTGGTCCCAACCAACAAAGACTTATTGAAGCGACAGGTATCGTCGCGTTTTAATCATTTTATAGGAAAACAATAACAAGTGAAACCTAACCCTACAATTTTCTTGTGTGTGATAATTTTCTGTCTATCGTCTGCTATATGTTTCGCCGCCAATGAATCCCAGACACATCTGTTGACAAATTTCTATTTAGATTCTAATCTCGGAATACGGACACTTACGAATCAATCAACTGCTGCAATCGCAGCAGGCGAGAATCTTGCACCTCAAAAATCTCCTAATGAAGCATTTCTCTATTCGCTTGTAATTCCAGGGATGGGGCAGCTATACACGGGTGCTAAGCACGGTTACATCTATACTGCTGCTGAGGTGGGATTGTTGGCAACCTATTTTATCCTCCGAAACTCCGCTGTAAATACCCGTGAGGACTATTTTGACGTTGTCAGACAGAACGTTATTTTTATAGGTGCCGGATCTTTTGAAAAATGGGATCTTACTGATGATTTTGAACACGCAGCACTGTATGAGAATTGGCGCCATAGATATGATTCAGAAGCAACCCGCATACGCACTGGAAAATGGTATTGGAGAGACCTTGATCCCTTATTAAAAGAGGAAGAAGAAAAGTTCATTAAGTTTGACTCAAAACATCGTTTGGAAGCTGATGACTTGAGAGAAAAAGCGAATGATACATTTCAAAGCGCACGTACTGTCTTGGGAATGGTGATATTAAACCATGTATTCAGTGCAGTAGAAGCACGTATTTCAACCAAACGTTGGAATCAAAAACAACAAGAGACTGGAAGTATCCAAATTGATTTACAAACAGATATCTCTGCTGGCGCACTAAGAGGTGTACTGGTTCTAAGAAAAAAGTTTTAAAAGGAGGAACCTATGCCATTAGCGTTACCACTTCTATTGGACGCTCTCAATTCTGTTACAGCAATTCCAATTATTCCTTTCAATGAGGATAAGATCGATTATGTTGGGCACGCAAAGAACATTGACTATTTGATGACCAACAACTACCTTGATGAAGAACGGAAACGTGTCATCGCAATTGCAGGGACAAGCCTAATTCACCACATCGCTGAAACAAAGCAGTTACGTCTCATTGAAAAAACCGGACAACAGATGGGTTCTGATGGAATCCTTATATCTGGCATTGTTCCGAATCCTATTTTTCAGGCAGGACAACTGATAGAGGCACAATCTGAACTCAACAGACCACCGGATGCGTATCTTTTAATGCCGTTAACAGGTATATCCTGTCCAGAGGGCATCTATGAAGCGTATATGAAATTCGGTGAACATTACGGTAGCAGCTGCGAGGCACGATTTCTTTACTATTTTCGGCAAAAGCGCGATTTGGACGTTGTGATCCGTTTGTTAAATGATTCTCCACATTTCATCGGTGTTAAAATCGGAACTGATGAGGAAGATGTCCCCCCACTCATTGAAGGCATTGGTGATAATGGTATTGTGATGTGGGGTATCGGTGACAGGTGTACACGTCCGGCACAACTCGGAACAAAAGGGCATACCTCTGGTATTGCTGTTGCTTATGCACGTGCTTCTGATGAAATCAACAACGCCCAACGTAAGGGTGATTACAAAACTTCTGCACGTATTGAAGCAGAATTAGAATCACTTGAGGAAATCCGTTTTAGGAATGAACGGGTCTACAACTATTCTGCTGTTGTTGAAGCAATGATTTTAGGTGGTTTTGACGATGTTGAAGCTGGAACTGGCGGACCCTTCAACCCACGTGTCCCACCAGAAATTAAAAAACAGGTTAACATTGCAATCCAAAAGTTGAAAACGTATCATTAGCAAAAACGCGTTTGTCCTCGCGCAATTCATTGTGTCTCTTGCACACTTGCCTGAATGTGAATCCCAAAATATTATAATGATATTTTATTTTTCAGAAATGGTATTGGCTAGAAAATATATCCGAAGAGAGACTCCTCCTATGTCTTTTGATAGTTTAACACTACGCATTGTTACCGATGAATTGCACCAAACCCTTATTGGTGGCACTATTCGGCACATTGAACAAGCAAATCCGACAACATTTTCATTAAAGATTGTTCAAGGCAGACAAACCCATTGGCTCACGTTATCCGCACATTCCGTGCATGCCCGCGCACACCTTATTCAGAAGTCTCCTCAAGGACAAAAACAATCTTATTTTGCCGATTTTCTTTCCACGCATCTAAAACACGGCACTATCACCGAAATCGAACAACTCGGTTGGGACCGGATATTAAAAATTACAGTCCAACCCGTTTCTGATGAACCGATACAACCCCCACGGAAATCAATAATTGCTGAATTTATGGGAAAACATAGCAATATCATATTCATTGACGCAACAGATGACAGAATAATTGAATGTCTTAAACATATTGACGAAACAATGAGTCGATATCGAGAAGTATTGCCCGGTGAGACCTATACTTTACCACCGCAACAGGATAAGTTGGATCCAATAACGATAGATAAAGCAACTTTTTCGGATCTTTTTCTGTCATCAGATGTGACTTGGAAATCTCTTTTCAATAAGGTTGATGGACTCAGTCCAACACTCGCGAAGGAGATTATTGCACGCGCAGAAAATACTGAACTATGGGAAGCCTACCAACAAATTATACACTATTTTGAACCGAAGCATGCAGAACCACAACTGTTTATGGACGGTAATGAACCGGCAGCTGCCACACCTGTACCCCTACATCAATTTCCGGATACTGTATCCGAATCTTTTGACACGATGAGCGAAGCACTCACAGCATATTACGATGCGATCACTCTGCAAGAGAACACGGTATCAGAAAAACACACACTTATACAAGCATTGGAAAAGCAGAGGAATTTGCTCAAGCGAAAGGAGAAAGCACTAAGCCAAGATTTAGAAAAGGCTGAAAAGTCCGAAGATTATCGTATACAAGGCGAACTTATACTCGCAAATCTACATAAAATTACGCGCGGACAAAAACAGGTTGAACTACAAAATTACTATAGTCCTGATCTTGAAACACTTACGATTTCTCTCAATCCAGAACAGACACCTTCCGACAATGCTCAAGCTTATTTCAAGAAATACACTAAAGCAAAGCGAGGATACTCACAGATTCAACAAAGGATTGCAGAACTTGAAGCGGAACAGGCAGTCCTTAATACCTATCAAGCTAAGGTGGAAGCAGCGGATACGCTTGATGCACTGCGTCGTCTTCATGCTGAATTTATTGACAATGGGTATCTGAAAAAGCAGCTACGAGGCAAAAAGCAACAAGAAGTAAGTGATGGTCCCTTCCGCAAATATACCTCTACCAACGGATTTCACATCTATGTCGGTCGTAATAGCCAGTCTAATGATATGCTTTTACGTCAGATAGCCAAACCGCGTGATATGTGGCTCCATGCCAAGCAGATTCACGGATCGCATGTCATCATCCGCAATCCAGAAAACCGTCCAGACATCCCAATGCCCACACTGCTACAAGCCGCGCAGCTCGCCGCATTCTACAGCAAAGCACATCATTCCAGTTATGTTCCTGTTGACTATACTTGGGCGCGATATGTTGTGAAACGTAAGGGTAACGTCGCAGGATATGTGCATTACACACACGAAAAGACATTGTATGTGGAACCTGCGACTCCATCAAAGAAAAATAATTGACATACATCTTTTCCCCAGGACCGATAGGTGCGGTTTCCTAACCGCACTATAAGCGTCAATTTAGCGGTTCTCCGCTCTGTAGCGCAAACTAAAAGTTTGTGCTACAACACATATAAGAACAGTCCGTAGGTTGGGTTCGCAAGCTCTACCCAACGGACAGCTGCTTAAATTGACGCCAATGGTGCGGTTTCCTAACCGCACCATAAGCGTCAATTTAGCGGTTTCCAACTGCGGTAGGTGCGGTTTCCTAACTGCACCATTGGCGTCAATTTAAGAAAAGTCTGTATTTTTTTGAACACCCCTCAATAAGCATGATTATTGAGACTGTCCCATATTTAGTCCCGTAGGGACGATATGTTTATAGTACACCGTATAGACACGTCTCTTTAGCTCCGTCCGAGCGACATATCCCGATTGCTAATCTGCTGCTAAAACATACCGCCCCTACGGGGCTCAAGAGATTGACTGCCTCGTTTTCTATAAACATTGCGTCCCTACGGGACTAAAGAGGCTTTCTCATACACGGGAAACCACTAAATTGACGCATAAGGTGCGGTTTCCTAACCGCACCTTTTTGTATCAACATCTCAAATAACGCAAAGGACGAGAATATCAGTGTTCGTAGTCGCGCAATTCATAGCGCCTCTTACATTCAAAGAAAAGAGGCGCAATGAATTGCGCGACTACAAACGAGTTCTTTCCTTAAATTGACGCATAAGGTGCGGTTTCCTAACCGAACCGATAGATTGGAATCAAGTTAATTTGGTATAAATCTCTTTTGAACACCAATAAAATTAAATTGACATTATTTGTTATCATGATTATACTACAGTAAAAATTCGCAACATCGGAGGAACATAGTTATGAAATTGGTTAATTTGTTACTATTAATTGCAGTATTGTGTACTATTACTCTTTTTTCTGTGGATCAAACACAAGCTTTAGAGGAGTTTGTGTACATTGACATTGAACCTTACTCAAACACTAAACTCGTAGGACACAAATGGTGGACGTTAGAACCAGGTGACAATACCTACTCCCTTCTTCCAATAGGTAAAGTTGGAGAATTTGAGGGTCCTGACAAAAAGGTGAAATTCAAAATTATAGATGGTGGCATCGTTCTCTTCGGCGCTACTAACGGAGAAATGTGGCCTAAGGCTGTTAAATGATATCGCTGTTGAGGGTGTAGCAAAAGCAATCTATTTTTTTCATGCAACCGGTTGGTCTGCAGACGGGGTACCAAGTTACAAGTTCGTGATGAATTACCGAAATGGGGAACAGGAAATCCTTGAGATGATTCGAGGTGTTAATTCACATGATTGGTGCGATGAGACTAAGGCTTTCACCGATAAAAATTCTGTGTGGGGATGGACAGCGAAGGAAAAACCAGCTTGCGACCATGCCGGTTTGATCACGACGAAATGGGATAACCCATACCCGAATGTAGAGATTGTCTCAATTGACATGATCTCTTTGGAAACCGCTGCTGTCCCTATAATCACTGCAGTTACATTAAGTGAAGGATCACTTGATGTCCATCCAGTGCAAAAATTAACGCTCACTTGGGGAAATCTGAAGCAATCATCTGCTCGTTAGAATTCTTCAAAACCAATACTTAATTATTAATATCCTGTAGGTGTGAAAATAACCACCCATAGGTGTCAATTTAGTGGTTTTTCAAATATGAGAATGCTCTTTAGTCCCGTAGGGACGATATGTTTATAGAACACAGTGCTACCCCCAACTCTTTAGTGGTTTTCTCGCTAAGTATTTATTATATATTTACATTGTTGTTCCACTACCTACACAGATGGTCACTTGTTTCTTTAGCATTTTTCTTTATTTTATATCATAATTAATTGCCGAAAAAACCACTAAATTGACGCCTATGACAGATTCCAGGAGCGACCCAACGACTTTTTCACAGGTGTCACAAGTATCACAGTAGCAAAAAAAACAGGTGCTACTGTGATACCATTTTAGAGAATAATAATGTCGGTCATTTTGTTTTACCTATGAGAAGTCCGTGCCGTTTAGTCTTGTTATCACTGCGTTTTCCCTTAGTGTCTACAGATTTCAAGAACAACCCAACGACTTTTTCACAGGTGTCACAAGTATCACAGTAGCAAAAAAAACAGGTGCTACTGTGATACCATTTTAGAGAATAATAATGTCGGTCATTTTGTTTCACCTATGAGAAGTCCGTGCCGTTTAGCCTTGATTTCACTGCGTTTTCCCTTCGTGTCTACAGATTTTAGGAGCAACCCAACGACTTTTTCACAGGTGTCACAAGTATCACAGTATCAAGAAAAATAGGCTCTACTGTGATACCATTTTAGAGAATAATAATGTCGGTCATTCTGTTTCACCTATGAGAAGTCCGTGCCGTTTAGCCTTGATTTCACTGCGTTTTCCCTTAGTGTCAATAGATTTCAAGAGCGACTCAACGACTTTTTCACAGGTGTCACAAGTATCACAGTAGCAAAAAAAACAGGTGCTACTGTGATACCATTTTAGAGAATAATAATGTCGGTCATTTTGTTTCACCTATGAGAAGTCCGTGCCGTTTAGCCTTGATTTCACTGCGTTTTCCCTTCGTGTCTACAGATTTTAGGAGCAACCCAACGACTTTTTCACAGGTGTCACAAGTATCACAGTATCAAGAAAAATAGGCTCTACTGTGATACCATTTTAGAGAATAATAATGTCGGTCATTCTGTTTCACCTATGAGAAGTCCGTGCCGTTTAGCCTTGATTTCACTGCGTTTTCCCTTAGTGTCAATAGATTTCAAGAGCGACTCAACGACTTTTTCACAGGTGTCACAAGTATCACAGTAGCAAAAAAAACAGGCTCTACTGTGACACCATTTAGGATGTTGGTGATATTATTTAGGATAAACTTATCATTGTTAACTTCTTGTGTTTCTTCTATGGTGATTTCTTCAACAATCATTCGTCTCGTCAGCGTTCTATCTCGCCATAGAATGCTAAAAAAGTTGACTTTACACATCCTGCATGTTATAATTAACGTAAGTTCAATAATAGATTCAATGACTACTGTCCGTTGGGTAGAACGGAGTCCACAATAAAATCCGACACAAAAACGTGATTCATTCTCCATTTAAACTGAAAACACAGAAAAATGAGTGAAACCCAACTCTTTTTTATCTTATGGATGGACACTCGGAATCAAATATTGAACTCAGGTTATAATTATATATCTCAAAATAATAATCACAAAAAGCATATTAAAATCATTTGAGGAGGAATTTAATGCCAGCAAAACAAATAATTTTTGACGAAGAAGCGAGGGTTGCCCTGAAGCGCGGTGCGGATGTACTTGCAAATGCAGTAAAGGTGACACTCGGTCCACGAGGTCGAAACGTTGTCATCCAGAGATCTTTCGGCGCACCCTTGGTAACATGTGATGGTGTGACCGTTGCAAAAGAAATTGAACTCGCTGATCCATACGAAAATATGGGTGCGCAATTGCTGGAATCCATTGCCACCAAAACAAACGAAGTTGCTGGTGACGGGACGACCACTGCCACTTTGTTAGGGCAGGAAATCCTTCATGAAGGACTAAAAAACGTTACTGCAGGGGCTGACCCCATGCAGTTGAAAATTGGTATTGATAAAGCTGTTGTTGCTGCTGTTGATGCAATTACGAACCAAAGCAGACAGGTTAACACGCATGAAGATATATTGCATGTCGCGTCAATCGCTGCCAACGATCCTGCAAATGATAGCAATATCGGTACACTTGTAGCTGAATCAATTGAGAAAGTTGGAAATGATGGTGCCATTACGATCGAAGAGGGGAAATCCTTGGAGACTACTGTTGACATTGTAGAAGGAATGCAGTTTGACAGAGGGTTCCTATCGTCAAACTTTGTAACTGATATAAAAGCACAGATTGTTGAATTTGAGAACCCGTATATTCTCATTAATACCGAGAAAATCTCCATGGTAGCGGACTTAGTGCCGATTATGGAGAAAGTAATACAACTTTCACGTCCTATCTTAATTATTGCAGAAGATGTTGAAAGGGAAGCATTATCAACATTAGTGGTGAACAAACTTCGTGGTAATCTTCAAGTTGCCGCAGTGAAAGCACCTGGCTTTGGTGATCGACGTAAGGAAATGCTTGAAGATATTGCTATTTTGACTGCAGGACAAGTTATCTCTGAAGACACTGGTATCAGGATGGAAAACATTGTCATCGGAATGTTGGGTACAGCACAACGTGTTACGATTGATAAGGAAAACACGACGATTGTTGGTGGATTTGGCGCGAAAGAGAGCATTGACAGAAGAATTGCACAGATACGAACGCAAATTGAAGACACAACATCTGAATATGATCGTGAAAAACTCGAAGAGAGGCTTGCAAAACTGGCAGGTGGTGTTGCTGTCATCAAAGTTGGTGCAGCTACTGAAGTTGAAATGAAGGAGAAAAAGGCACGTTGTGAGGATGCTCTCGCAGCGACTCGTGCAGCTATTGAAGAAGGCGTAGTTGCAGGGGGTGGAACTGCTTTGTTGCGTGCAATCTCAGGAATTGACTCGCTTGAATTAGAAGGCGATCAAAGCACGGGGGGCAATATTGTTCGGGAAGCTTTACGTTCACCTACCCGGGCAATCGCAGAAAATGCTGGATTAGAAGGGGCTGTCGTTCTTTCTAAAGTCGAAAACGGTGAAGGCAACTACGGATTCAACGCTGCAACCGAGGAATACGGAGATATGCTTGAATTTGGTATTATTGACCCGACAAAGGTTGTCCGGTCTGCACTTCAAAATGCTTGCAGTATTGCTGGATTGCTTTTGATAACTGAAACACTGATTACAGAGATTGAAGAGCCACCAGATTTCTCTGCAGGTGCTGACCCGCACGCGGACCACATGATGTAGATTAAACATTTTAAAATCCGCCGTTTGCTTGCATAGCATTTGGCGGATTTTGCGTTATCCAACCTGCATACCTTTTCTGCTGTAGGAGCGACCTCCTGGTCGCTACCCGCCGCGTGTCATAATACGCAATTAACGGGATTTGTAGTGCGAGGTCCCCGTGCCTCGCAATGCTAACCGCTATTAGAAAACTTCTAATCAAGTTAATTTGATATAATACCTCTTTTTCTGTAGAAGTGACCTCCTGGTCGCGACCCACTACCTGTCATTACCGTAGGCACCATACATCATAAAATAATGCAATTAAGACATAACTTCTTACAACAGACAATCGAAACAGCAGTAACATTCCTCTATCCTGCCCAATGCAGAGCCTGTGAAAAACAACTCGGACTTGAATCTGTACCTTATATGTGCGATACATGCTGGCACGATATTGTTACTATCAAACCGCCTTGGTGCAAAATATGTGGTATTCCGAATACACAAGGGGTATGTGACGAATGTGCTACCAATCCACCACGGTATGGAAAACTACGTTCGATTGCTATTTATGAAGCGGTTCTCCAACAGGCAATACATCTCTTTAAGTTCGAAAAACGAACAACCCTCGCAGCACATCTCGCGCAACTGATAGTGGAACATATCCCTGATGACTGCAACATAACAGACTACGACTACATACTTCCGGTCCCAATTCATAAAAAACGGTTGCGTGAACGCCGATTTAACCAATCCATACTGCTTGCTAAAGGAATTGCTAAAGCGACTGGAGTAAGTGTTGAAACAGACGCCCTAATTAGACAAAAGAACACCTCACCACAGAGCAGCTTGGATAGAAATGCTCGCCAAACAAATATTATTGGAGCTTTTGAATTACTGAGAGAAGAAGTTGTCCGTGGCAAGAATATACTTATTCTTGACGATGTTTTCACCACCGGTGCCACTGTTCGTGAGGCAGTAAAGGTTTTATGGAATGCTGACCCAACCGAAATCGACATATTAACGTTGGCAAGGACTTTAAACCCTGAATGAAACCTATTTTAGATATTTTGCGTATTTTAAGTACGCAATGACAAAACGTTAAGTTATAAAGAAAATTATAAACAATGGGTTATTTTGGCGGGAGGTTATCTTTGCACTTAAAGAGTATCAAAATCAGCGGATTCAAAAGTTTCGCCGAAGAAGTTGAACTTATACTGGAACCGGGGATTACGACAATAGTTGGTCCTAACGGCTGTGGAAAAAGTAACGTCTCCGATGCAATTCGATGGGTACTTGGCGAGCAAAGTGCCCGTGCGCTCAGATGTACTAATATGCGAGACCTCCTTTTTAATGGCGGTGCAAACTTTAGTCCTGCCCAAAAAGCAGGAATCGCGCTCTCATTTACCAACATTTCTGAAAATCTTTCTATTGGATCACCAGAAGTTGAAGTACGCAGACAGTTAACACGCGACGGAGATAGCAGCTATCTTATCAACCAAGTTCCTTGTAGACTTCGCGACATAAGCGAGCTTTTTATGGATACCGGTATAGGAGTGGACGCCTATTCCGTAATGGAACAGAGCAAAATTGATCTAATTCTTAACGTGCGTCCAGAAGAACGCAGATTCCTTTTTGATGAAGTTGCAGGTATTACAAAATATAAGCACCATAAGAAAACTGCAATGCGGAAATTAGAAGCAACTGAACAGAATTTAGTCCGTATTAATGACATAATTCAAGAAGCTCAGCGTGAAACAGAATCCTTGAAAATACAAGCTGAACAAGCATATCACTACCAATCTTTACAAGAACAACTCCAACAATTAGAATTAGGTCTCGCATGTCGTGAATATGAAAAACATGCAACAGAATATCGTGAAATCCAAAATCAATTAGATGCTATTGCAAACGAGGTTGCAGAAGCAAATCAACTATTGCAAGAAGCCGATGAACGAATTGAAAGCGCATCTGATAAACGATCCGAACTTGATGCTGCAATCACAACCTCTCACGATGATGTACGTGTAGTTGCTGAACGTATTGAGATCGTAGAACGAAAAATTGTTCTACATAAAGAACGCCAGTTAAATATTCAACAGCAGCGTCAGAGGGCACAGGAAACACTTGAATCATTAAAGATAAAACACGCCAACATCCAAACACAAAAACGTGAGAAGACTCAAGAGTTGAAAAAAGATGAATCCTCGTTCAAGATAGAAAAAAGCCGTTTATCTGCAAAACAACAAGTTTTAGAGGAGTTAACCTCACGAATTGACAGATCGAAACAGTCTATTCAAGAAAGACAAGTTGTATTGCAAGAAACCGCTGCAGAAATAACTCAACGTGAAAAAGAACGTTTATCAATTGAACACGAGGTAACAAATACGCAGAGTCGTCTAAATAGACTTCAAGAAAATTCTGATACTTTGAATACAGAACTTAAGACATCTAAGGATGATCGCGAACAAATTCAACGTGCGGTAACCCAATTAGAAACTGAATTGTTTCAGATTGGTACCGAGAAAAACAAGGTTGAAACTACGTTCAACCAAAGCCAGGCTCTACTCCGTAAGATTGAATCTGAAATTAATGGGTTTCAAGATAAGTTAGGTGGTAGTGTTTCGCGGTATAAGTCGTTGGAGCAACTACAATCTACGTATGAAGGATACTACGCAGGTGTACGCGCAATAATGCAGGCAAAATCGCATTTTCCAGACCAGTTTGGCGGGATTTGTGGTGTCGTTGCCGAACTAGTCAATACTGATACTGAGTATGAAGTTGCAATTGAGGTCGCACTCGGCAGTGCTATCCAAAATGTTGTCACCGAAACCGCTGAGGCTGCCGATGCTGGGATCGCCTTTCTCAAGAAACATCGTGCTGGCAGAGTAACATTTCTACCCCTTGACATTTTACGACGAAGAACATTTTCTGATGACGCGCTCCTTGATAAACCGGGGGTTATCGGTATTGCTGAAGAATTGGTGGAATACGATTACAAATACGAAATTGCTCTCCAACACCTATTGGGTAACACCCTCGTTATCGAAAATTTGGATGACGCTGTCGCGCTGACACGACGATTCCGACCAAACGTTCGATTGGTTACTTTAGAGGGTGAGTTGATCAATACATCGGGAGCCATCACGGGGGGATATACTGACCAAAAGAAAAGCGGACTCCTCAGTTGTACGCGAGAACTTGATGTACTGAAATCCAAAATCGGAGAATTGACCCAAATTGTCAATCAGAAAGATGAAGAACGGAAATCATACGCTGCAACAATTGCTCAAGCCCAACAATCCCGACAAAAACTTATTGTACAATTGCAAGATAAACAGATTGAAAAGACAGCAATTACAAAGGATCTTGAGCAAGCTGACAAAAACATTTCACGTATCGAAATGCAGCTTGCTGATGTTGATACACAAAACAAGCAACTTCAACAAACTGTTGATATTTCACTTGATGACCAGCAGACGCTTGATGCAAAAATTGAGGAACTCACCAAGAAACACACGCAAACGCAACGAGGGATTCAACGCGTGACTGAACAGATTGAGAGTGAAACGAGAAAACAGCAGCAGATTGCTGCGGAATGTCAGGATATGGAAATCTTTCTGGCAGGACAACGTCACAATTTGGATAGTATAGCAAAAATGCTGGTATCGCTTGATGAAACGCGACTTCAAATTGAACAGGATATTGAAAAACAACAAGCACTTATAGACACAGATGAGCAGACTAAACACGATATCTCTGAACAGATTGAAAAAGCACAACGTGATTTCCTACAGATTGAAGGAAATCGCGCTGAAGCAGAAGCAAAACTCGACGAACTGATTGAAGAACGCGATGCTACCCTTGGGGAGATTGAATCACTGCAGAAAGAGATCCGTGCAACGCGAAAACGGTTTGAAAAACAGAATCGCATACATCGTCAATTTGAAGTGAAAACTACACAACTTGAGATGCAGTTAAAGTCAATCTCTACCCGAATCTTTGATAAATACCAAGTTTCAATTGATGAAATTCCAAAACCTATCGTCCAAGATCAAAGTACTGAAAACGATGCCCAATCTTCTGTTCTTGAAATAGATGATATTGATTTAATGGATAACATCGAAAAATTGAAGGCTGATCTCTCGGCAATAGGGGCAGTTAACCTTAAAGCTATTGAAACTTATGATGAACACAAGAAACGTTTGGATACACTCGTTTCTCAACGTGATGATGTTCAGCAATCACTACAAGATACCTATCAAATAATACAGAAAATCAATCAAACCTCGCGAGATGTGTTCCTTGAAACCTTTGAGAAGGTTAAGATCAATTTCCAAGATGTATTTGCCCAACTCTTTGGTGGCGGCGAAACTGAATTGCGCTTGACAGACGAAGCGAATATCCTTGAATCCGGTATTGATATTATTGCCAGACCACCGGGTAAACGCCCGCAGAGTATTACCCAACTGTCTGGGGGTGAACGTTCTCTTGTTGCTATCGGTCTGTTGTTTGCTGTCTTCAAAATTAAGCCGAGTCCTTTCTGTGTACTTGATGAGGTGGATGCTGCGCTTGATGAAGCAAATGTGCTACGTTTCACAAATCTTATCCGCGCATATTCAGATAACACTCAGTTTGTGATTATCACACATAACAAGCGCACTATGGAGATCGCTGATGTGATGTACGGCGTAACTATGGAGCAAGCAGGTATGTCAAAAATTGTCTCTATCAAAATGCAACACAGATAGCGTTCCGGTCCACTGGACCACATTGAACCGAAATAATGCCTCAACTTGATCGTACTCATCTGAAAATCCTGCCACTTTCTGATCGTAAGCACAAAATGACCGCGGCGGACATCTATACCTTAGATGCAGATACACCCCCCTATAAAAATGATCGACTTAACATCGTTGCGGAGCGGATTGTCCAGGCGCACAATAACAGTAAACAGGTCATTTGGATGATGGGTGCACATGTGATGCGTCGCGGAAACTCACGTTTTATTATTGACATGATGGAGCGAGGCTTGATAACACATATTGCGACCAACGGGGCATGTGCTATCCACGATTTTGAAATAGCGCACATCGGTGCTACACTTGAAGATGTAGAGGTATACATACGAGATGGCAAGTTTGGTAATTGGGAGGAAACGGGACGATATTTGAACGAAGCAATCGTCAGAGGTTATCAAGATAAAATCGGTTTTGGGGAGGCAATCGGTAGGTTGATTCAGAACAGTGAAAAAGGTATCTCCTTTCCGCACCGTGATCTAAGTTTCTTTGCTGCAGCGTTCCGTTTAGGTGTTCCAATAACTGTTCACAAAGGTGTTGGCTACGATATAACCGACCAACACCCCGCTGCGGATTACGCCGCAATTGGCTGGACAACAGGTAAGGATTTTCTGCGGTTTGCCCATAATGTTTCAAATTTGGAAGGTGGTGTTTTTCTCAACTTAGGTTCTGCTGTGATGGGACCGGAAGTCTACCTCAAAAGCCTATCTATGGCACGAAACATCGCAGCACAACGTGGAGAAGAAATTCGGCATTTTACGACTGCTAATTTTGATCTGATAGATTTTCCTGATTTTCAGGAAGAGGGTAAAACAACCGATGCACATTACTATCACCGACCCAAGAAGACTATCCTCATCCGAACAGTCAAGGATGGTGGAGAAAGTTATCACATCTCAGGTGACTTTTCCGTTACAGTCCCACAATTGTATCGATTAATAACCGCTTCTCTCTAAACAATACTTTCGCCAAAAAATAGCGGATTTTATGAGGACAACTAAATTCCTGTCAACAATACAGCGAAACTATCACGCCCTAACGGAGTACCCTCAAACACCCTTGACGAGTGGGAAAACAATCAACACGTCCAGTTTAGCCTCTTAGATGTCAAGGCAGATTACCGGAAGACTGAGGATTTCCACAAGGGGATTTAAAAATACTTCTGCGAAACCTTGGAAGGATTATTTATTCGGACAGATGTACTTTACCGAGATTTCATAGAAACTTGTTGATGATTATTAAACGGACAGCGTTCTATATTTTACGCACTTTACCAAGATTCATAGAAACCCGTTTCTCGTGTATGAGCGGGGAGTTCCTCCTTGTCAAGCGGGTTATACCCAATTAACTTGATCCCACTCGGTAGGTGCGGTTTCCTAACCGCACCATTGGCGTCAATTTAAGGAAAGAACTCGTTTGTAGTCGCGCAATTCATTGCGCCTCTTACATTCAAAGAAAAGAGGCGCAATGAATTGCGCGACTACGAACGCTGATATTCTCGTCCTTTGCGTTATTTGAGGTGTTGATACAAAAAGGTGCGGTTAGGAAACCGCACCATAGGCGTCAATTTAAGGAAAGAACTCGTTTGTAGTCGCGCAATTCATTGCGCCTCTTACATTCAAAGAAAAGAGGCGCAATGAATTGCGCGACTACGAACACTGATATTCTCGTCCTTTGCGTTATTTGAGGTGTTGATACAAAAAGGTGCGGTTAGGAAACCGCACCATAGGCGTCAATTTAAGGAAAGAACTCGTTTGTAGTCGCGCAATTCATTGCGCCTCTTACATTTGAAGAAAAGAGGCGCGTGAATTGCGCGACTACGAACGCTGATATTCTCGTCCTTTGCGTTATTTGAGGTGTTGATACAAAAAGGTGCGGTTAGGAAACCGCACCTACCGTAGTTGGAAACTGCTAAATTGACGCCTATGGTGCGGTTTCCTAACCGCACCTCATACCAAGAAAAATGAGATAAATCCCGTTAATTTGGTATTAGGGGGTGATCAGAGCCATTCAATTGTCTGGTAGTTCTCACCTGATGCTCAAGTCTCTCTTCTCGTCCGAGCGATCTCTGAATCGCGATCCTCTCTAAAATATAGTGAAAAACTTAAAACTGAATGGCTCGGGGGGTGAAACCCTTGGTATCCATAGAGGCTACAAAGTCGGTTTTCAAGTCTGCGTCAGTTCTGTTTATGATAAAATCGCTGTCCATCTGGAGGAGTTGTCACTATTCATCGTATACTAACTTTAACTTATTCCCGGATAATTGGCGAAGGTATTGTGTAAAATTATATACATAAATTCACAAGCGATAGCGTGCAACCATACCACTATCCCAATCGCAATCTAAACAAAACATCTCCGCAGGTCCTAAATATTGGATTTTTTTGCCGCCACATGTTGGGCATTCTGTAACTTTATTCCCTGTTTCAGAACTTTCAGATTGCTGAAAAATGTTCAGATGGTAAACCTTCATGGTTCCTGAATAACGGTGTCCAAGTGGACATCTGATTAGATTTGTTTCTTCCTTCTCAAAACGTTCAATCAATTCTCTCAAAAACTTTAAAGGATGGTGACAAATTGGACAAGGGTTCGGAACCAATTCCTTTACAACGACAATATCCGTATCCTCTGACCGAACTGAGACAGGGAGCGAGAGTTGATGTTCAAGCCTCAAGGACCCATTGTTTTCCGCGTCCATTGTTTCAAGGTTTTCTGCTACAACCTTCGCGAAACTATCTGGGCTTAACACTACTGCGGTCGGCACCATTGTTCCACCTTTTAAACTTGAGATAAGCCTATAGATGCGTTCTAAAATGGTTCGGTACCTCCCAAAATAAGTAAACTCAGTTGGCTGAACAAATAGGTGGATTTAGTGAGTCTTCTCTCAATGTATACACTTTTGGTAAAACTATATGTTTTAATTTTCCACCGGATTCCCTCCTACTCCGGGGGTTACATTCGCCAACAATTCATTGCGAGTACGAGCTAATGATGATGTGTTTCGCTGCGTTCGGTATGCATCTGCAGGTTGATTCCGAATAATTATTATGTCTTCACCATCACGCTCAATGCTATCTCCTGCCAACAAAGCGGTATCTAATTTTCTCATACTTGTAATGAAATTTATCGTAATTCGTCCTGGTTCAAGCACATTAATAATCCATCCATTATCTGTTTTGACTCTATCAAATCGCTGTGGAATATCAATAGATTGCATCTGCAGGATGTTTATGATAATACCACTTTCAGAGGAATTTTGATCTGTATTTTCAGTATATTCGGTCATACCATTTTCGTCTGCCATTTATGTCTCCTTTTGAAAAGTGAACCTTATTTAATTCTACCTGATGAAATAATGTTTGTCAACCCATTTTTGGAGTCATTCGTTAGAATCAAAATATATTAAATACTACGTTCAATCGACCAATGGCGGTCAGTACTTTGGACTACAGCGGCATTTGGCATGCACATCTGAGTCAACATCTCGTTAACTTCTGCAAGCGTGAATGATGCAAGGAATGAATCGTAATAAAGTTTCTGCTGGTAAGGGGTATCTTCTGCAGCATAAAGATCAACAAAGGTTTGCGCATCTGCAGGTGTTTCAGGACAGATGAGGTCACGTATTAAGACTATACCGTTTTGTTTCACAACTCTACCCATCTCTTTAAGCGCACTTATTGCATCGTGAATATGATGGACAATACTGTTAGAGATTAGACCATCAAAGTAATCGTTAGGATAAGGTAAGGCTTTGGCATCAATGTGTTCAAGTGTTATCTGTTTTGTGAGATTGGCTTCAGCGACATGGTGTTTCGCTATTTTTAGCATTTCCTCGGATAGGTCTATGGCAGTTATGTGGATATCTGGACACCGTTGTGCAAGCAGAATTGGGATCTGGGCAGGTCCCGTACCGACATCAAGAAAATGCCCTGAGTTTGCACCCAGTGCAATAACTCGCTCAACAAACGCCTCGTCAACCTCACCGTGCTGCATTGCATCATAAGCTGCGGCTGCTTCCGCTGTATCCATTACTTCGGGTTCTAAAATTCGTTCCATTCACACATTTCCTATTTTATTTTTCGAGAGACTAACACGTTTTAATAATCTGATAAGTTTGAAAATGTATATTTCAACCACAAATACCTAACATCGTAGAAAAGACACTTGAACACTATTAACAGCGCGCTTACCATAATTGAGTACTTAATGACATTAGCAGCACCAAATAAATATGGCAGATACAGTTCTCAGTGATGTTATGATTATACATTGCAAGGATGTAAAAGTCAACCTCTAATGCGTAATATGCGTTCTCACAATGCACCTATGTTCGTAATTATACCTGAAATTTATAATTGCTATAAATTGGTTATTTTGCCAAACCATTTAATTATTGCTATAGTGACTTTTTTGTTGTATACTAAAAGTACTGTTGAATCAGGAGGATAATCATGCTTAATAAAAAAATCATGCAAATGTTTTTAAAAGTTTTACTCGGTATTGCAATCATGCTATTTCCCTGCGTAGTGTTCACATCTTGCGTGGAAGAAAAGCAGTTAGGGGACCTTGTTCAGCAAACGGATCAAGAAGAAACTGAACAGGAAACTGAAAAACCTGTTGTTGCCCTTCCGGGGCTCCCTGATGATGTCGCGGGTTATGAGAAATGGCTTAAAATAAACAACGAGCCAATTCCGCCTGTTCCTGGTGGAGACCCGCACAATGGGACAAAGAACGTGTACGTTAATCAATCGCGGGATACTATCGCACCTGATGGCGAGCAGCAATTTCCATATCCTGATGGTAGCATCGTTGTAAAAGAAGCATACCGACCCGATAAGGACTACGTTGGACTCATCGCAATTATGCGAAAAATTGCAGGCAGTAATCCAGATCACAACGATTGGGAATTCATTGAATATACCCGAGGCAAACCGGACGATGATTTCAAAGTCATCGCTTCTGGTGGATTATGTTCAAACTGTCATGTTCAAGCTGAAGATACAGACTATGTTTTTACTGAACTTGAATGATGTCAAATTGTATACCTTTAATAATAATCGTAGGTTGTAATACCCAATTAACGGGATTTGTAGTGCGAGGTCCCCGTGCCTTGCACTGCTGACTTTATCGGAAAACTTCGAATCAAGTTAATTTGGTATAAGTAGATAAGGAGGACGTTTTTGAAAGTATATCATAGCGGATTTATTGGAATTTTTCATCGGAACAAAATGGGACGAAGTCGTTTCAGTATATTATTGATGTTTGCGTTGATAACTAACTTTTCACTGAGTGCTTTTTGGAGCAATTTCGCTGAAGCACGACCTGAATTTGCAGCGGAGTTGGACAAAGATTGTAACTTTTGCCACATTGACCCTGCAGGTGGCGGCCCACGAAATCGGATCGGTGAAATTTTTGAAGAAAACTATTTTGAGTTCCCTGAAGATTTTGATATGGATGCCGTAACTGAAGAAGCAAAAAAAGTTGTCAAACAACTTACTACCTCACTTGATCTGCAGACTGCCTTTATCAAAAACACACATGCAGATGACGACATAGGTGCGGTAGCTGGATGTAACTCATGTCATTCCTCTGTTGACAGATTTCTGCTAATGCAAGCAGAGGTAACGTTCAATGCACAAGCATCGGAACACGTTCGGCTAACCCTCTCAAACAACGTTGGCACCACCCTCAACGCTTTTGCCACTGTAGATGCCATTCCAAAACATCTCTATGTGAAAGTCGGACAATTTCGTCTACCTTTCGGCATCAAACAGAAGGATCATAATATCCTTGTCCGAGAAGGCTATGAACTCGGTTCTAATAAGCGAGATGTTGGCGTAGAACTTGGTGGTAGTTTTGGTAAAGCATTCTACAATGCAGCGTTTTTTAACGCAGCTAATGCAACCGCTAAAGGCGCACTCGGCACAGTTGGTACGCAACTAGGACCAATCCGCGCAGGTGTTTCCTGCATATTTGAACAACCCGGTGAAGAATGGGAACGTCTTATCGGTGCCTTTGTAACTGCCTCTTATGCTGGCTTGAGTTTAGAAGGAGAATTCAACTTTGGTAATAGCGGAGAGGCCGCCTCTTTCGCTTCTGATGATGTTGACTCTAAAGGATATTATTTCGGTGCGAAGTACCGTGTACTCCCACAGTTTACTATAACAGGTCGTTACGGTTTATTTGATCCAGATAGAACTGTTTTAGGTGATGCTGGAAGGCGGTTAACATTCATCGCACAATATAATTTTATGGAAAACGGTGCAATTTCGTTGTTCTATTGGGCAAACCTGCCAAACGCTGACCGAGAACCGGATGAAAACATTAGTAGCAAGAGTATGTTAAGACAACTTCAAGGGTCGGATCAACTTATTCTGATGTCAAGATTCTGGTTTTAGATTGAAAATTTCTGTCATCTTAGAAAATAGGTGTGTTCATTTTTACACATGGTAAAATGTTAACCTTGTTCCTTGTTTAAGATTCCATTTTGAGTTGTTGAACGTTGGTTGGTTTCAGAAAATGTTTGTTTTTGGTGTTTATAATGGATAAACCTAAAGTGTGAAATAATGCGGTAGAAACTAAAAATCCGTTTATAATGGGCTTTACAATTAATGGTCCGCGTTGATTGACACCCTCACTTGTAAGATGTTGATATTTTTATTTTTAACTATAAATCCCTTGATCTGCAAGTTTTAGCGTGGATCAAGGGATTTATAGTTAAAAGAGGGCAAAACTATATAAATTAAATGATACCTGGAAATTTGTTTAGGTGAACGTAAATATTGGCACGAAAATTGCTCATAACAAGATGTCCATAAGATAACTAGCACAACTCGTAACTCTAGTAAAATATTAAGGAGAAAATTGATGTTTAATTTTGTTTTTTGCCGCTATTCCCCCTATCTAATAGGACTAAGTGTTCTCTTACTGATGGTAATATCAATCCCTGTTTTTGCAGCAGATGACGTTACTAATGGTGAAACCGTCCAAGGCGATATAACTGAGGTTTTCCTACAGCACGTTGGCAAAAGTATCGGCGATCGTTATGATCTGGACGAGACAGTTGTCAATGCACTTCGTCAATCAATTCGAGAATCAATTGAGACAATACTAAAGCAGGACAAGAAAATGCGTGTTTACGCTGCAGAGGAACCAGAAAAAAATAGTCGTATAGTATTGCTTGAACTGTTATCGTCGCATCCGGATATTAAGGCGGCATTTGCCGAACATTTGACCGAGACACAGTTTCAAAATTATGTGGATTTCACCAAGGCGCGGCGACAGCGATATTCGCAAGCGAGCGTTCAGTTCATGTTGTATCACTTGACCCAGGCACTCAGTCTGACGTCTGAGCAACATCAAAATATCAAGCAACTGCTTCTTGACAGAAATGGTCGGGAACCACACCTAAGCGTAATGAACATATTGCTACAACCTTTACAGCAATCAGTAGTAAGTTTACTACACGATAAAGATAAGGTGGATGGGATATTGACCCGATCACAATCCAAAGTTTGGCATAGTTTGGTTACACACTACACACGAGAGAGAAAATTGACGGGAAAACTAGAACTTCAAGAATGGATAAACCAGCTCGCTGAATATGAGTTAGTGGCACATATTGAACAGTTAGTTCTACTTGACGCGAATGCCTCGGAGAAGTTAGCCTTAGCTTCCAAAGGCGTGCTTGAACAATTCATTGAATCTCAAAACGGAGAGAGAGCGGAAATGCTTAACAGCATGCGTATAGTTTCCAATATTGTAAACTACCCTCTCTTCCAGCAGACTATCAAAAATGTGCTTTCTGAAGGTGCTTTTTCTCGATATGAAGTAGACCAAGTGCAAAGGAAGGTTTCAAGTCAACTAGCTTTACATGACATAACGTTGGCACTCATAGATACGCTGCTGCTCTTAGACGACACACAGCGGAAGCGATTAAAAATGGAAGTGGCACTGTTGTCTATTTTTTCGTCAACTAGACTTGTCACACCTGATGCGGATTACTTTCTTCATTTTCTTAGAAAGATAGACCGCGGCGAGAACAAGATACTGAATCTAAGTCCTTGGCAGTCCAACACAATAAGTATTTTTCTATTTAGTTTTGAAAGCGAGCATTTTGAGTGGTCAAGGCAACAAGTAAGGAATTACTAAACAATACTTCAAAACTATAGTAAGGACTTGTGCTAGTTAATTTATAGTTTTATAAAATTTCACGATTGTTCAGATATTGTAAGGGCAATTAAGGGATTAGCCTTCTTACTCTTACCAAGTTGGATTACTCTTGCCCTAAAAAGACAGACGAAAGTAGGCAAGTTGTTAAATTTGAACTGCAAACCATATAAACATGTGAGTATAAATATACTGTAAGATAACTATCACAACTCGTTAGATATAACTTCAGGGAGATTTGACCATGAGAAGCAAAAAATTTTTAATCGGTATTGTTGCGTTTCTTACTTTGCTTATTTTGATTATAGGATCACTTTATATACATAGTTTGACATCAGGAGAAAAGACGCGTGTCACTGTAAAATTAATCACTCCGCAAGGTGAAAAAGTACCGCAATGGGTAGACTTGACCTTTACATTTTCTGAACCAGTAATTGATAATTCAGTGATTAACACTGAATTGCCGAGCCGTGCGATACAATTTACGCCCACTGTTAATGGTACTGCACGTTGGATAGCACACGACACAATTCGCTTCTTCTTAGATAGTCCATTAGCGCCATCCGCAAGTTACACCGTGGAACTTTCCCCAAAGTTACGTCAAAGTTCTCTTGACTTTGTCATCACGGGTGACCGAAAATTTACTTTCTCTACAGAACCTTTCCGCCTACAAAAAAAACAGTTGGAATTCAAATACACTAAAACACATGCAAAGGTTGAGGGGAAACTAACATTTAATTACCCCGTTAACATCCCTGATTTACGTGCTAACCTTTCAGTCCAACTTCAAGAAAATGTTGAGATTCCCTACGCACTTCAACCACAAAATGGGATTGCCAGGGAAATTAAATTAGAAACGGAAGAGATCCCACGTCTGATTGGAGATCAAATCCTGAAGGTGCGAATTGAAAAAGGGTTCAAATGCACGGGTGGGCAAATCGGTTTGAAAGAGGCTAACGTTAAATCAATGACTTTAACCGGTCGTGGTACACTCGGCGTGACGTATGCCAATGTCCAAGAAAGTTCAGGCAAACCTCACATTTCTCTCCGTTTCAGTTCTCGCATTCCACTTGACACGGTACAACCCTATATTCGCATTAAACCAGAGATAGATACGCAGATCATTACACGTTACGGTGAACTTGAAATTCATGGAGATTTCAAACGACGCAATAAATATGAAATCACAGTCGAGGAAGGCTTAACAGCACCGGATGGTTCTGTGTTAAAGAAACCGTTTTCTGTAAGTCTTACAATTCCCGATGTGCCTCCGCAGGTTCGTTTTGCCGGGAATGGGTTTTTCCTCACCCGAAACCAGAATATGAATCTCGGTTTGGCAACGATTAATGTACACAAAGTCGATGTGCAGATAGAAAAAATCTTTGGTAACAACCTTATTTATGTTTCTCGGGTAGGAAACTGGAGTACTTGGGCAGAGGATTTAGGGAAACCGCTTCATTCGGAATCTCTCGCAATTACTTCTAAGTTAAATGAAGAAGTCCGAACATCTATTAATATAGGACAATACCTGGACGAAAAACATGTCGGCATATTTAAGGTTACTGTTAGAAACAGTAATCAACGCTGGGTACGTGCAACACAATGGGTTATGTTGACAGACATCGGCATTATCGCCAAAAAAGCGGGAGATGAGTTGTGGGTTTGGGTCAATTCGCTTTCAAACTTAAAACCTATTTCACAAGCAACAGTAAAACTGGTCAGCGATAACAATCAAATACTACTCACTGGAAAAACGAACTGGGCTGGCTTTGTGAAGTTCACATCAGTTGCTCAAAAAACTGAGGATTTTTCACCATTCATGTTGACAGTCGAAAAGAAGGATGACCTCTCATTTATCCAGTTAAATCGGCATCAACTTTCCACAGGTGATTTCAATGTTGGCGGTTCTGCCTACTTGCAGACAGGCTATGAGGCATTTCTCTACACAAGCCGGGGGGTTTATCGTCCTGGTGAAAAAGTTGCACTTGCGGGGATTGTACGCGGAAAACAGAATGCAACGCCTCCTACTCTTCCCACACACATCCAGATTTTAGCACCTGACGGGCGAATTGTGAACGAATTTCGTCAAAATACAGACAAACGTGGGGGGTGTGAAGTAACAATCCCGCTACCTGACTACGCACAGACAGGAAGTTATATCGCCAAAATGAGCGTTGCAGGCAAAGAAATTGGTCGCACCCCATTTCAAGTTGAAGAGTTTATGCCTGACCGAATGAAAGTCACCATTACGACTGACAAATCTAATTATGACTTAGGTGTTGAGGTAGGGATGGATGTATCAGCTGTTAGTTTATTTGGACCGCCAGCCGCTAACCGAAAAGTGACTGCAGCATATATGCTTGAGGCAGTACCGTACATTCCTGCAGAGAAGTGGCGTTCATTCCACTTTTCGAGTACTATGCCGTTTGAGAAACAACGAATCACTTTGGCAGACAGTAAGACGGATGCTGATGGTAAAACACATTATAATTTCATTTTGCCGGACACTGTTAAAGCACCTTCTCAGTTGAATGGTGTGCTAACAGCGACAGTGAGCGAATCCGGTGGCAGAGCAGTTTCCGCTTCACATCGCGTAGTCATTCATCCATATTCACATTATGTCGGCATCAGACGTTCAAGTTCCGCTGTAATCAAACCTAATCAAGAGGTTTCCTTTAACTATATTGCAGTAGATAAAAATGGAAGTGTAGTTGCCGATAGAGAATTAACCCTCACAGTTTACAAAGTTCACTGGAACACAATTCTGCGTCGAAACGGACAGGGTAGATATGAATATGTGTCAGATAACCAGATAACTTCGTTAGAATCGCATCAACTTATCTCAACAGCAGAAATGGGAACATTTACTTTCACACCAACCGAATATGGCGAATACCGAGTACACTTGGAGGATACCGCTTCAGGCGCAAAAACGGAGCTTAAAGTGGAAACTTCAGGTTGGGGATACGTTCCTTTGTCAATGGAAAATCCGAGTCTGCTTGAGATGACTTTAGATAAACCGGCATACCAACTTGGTGAGACAGCGAAACTTCAGATCAAAGCACCATTTTCCGGAAAACTGTTATTAACAATAGAACGGGAAAAGGTATTGAGTTATCGAACCGTCACGCTAAGTGGGAATACCGCGAGTTTAGATATTCCAGTCAAATATAGTTATAAACCGAACGTCTATCTTTCAGGTACCGTGATTCGATCAACAGATTCGTTAAAAGAACATGCGCCAGCTCGTGCATTTGGAGTCGTTTCTCTGAAAGTAGACGCTAAGTCGAACCTTCTCTCTATTGATCTTGATGCTCCAGAGGAGATTCGACCCAATAGCGATGTAACTGTCAAGTTCCGTGTGCGTGGAAGGCAAAGTGCGTACTCCTATGTTACAATCGCAGCTATTGATGAGGGCATACTTCAATTAACCGATTTTCGAACACCTAATCCTCACAGTTATTTTTACCGTCAACGTGGTCTGAAAACCCGTTCTTATGACCTATATTCATCGATTTTACCAGAAATTGAGGCTGCTAACGGTGTTTCAAGTCCGGGTGGTGACGGTGCCATGCAGGCGAGTGAACGCGCTAAACGACTAAATACTGCCAGTGTTATGCGTGTGAAACCTGTTTCACTTTGGTCAGGCATCCTAAAAACAAATCAATATGGAAAAGGCACTGCAAGTTTTCATATTCCACAGTTCAACGGCTCTTTACGTCTGATGGCTGTCGCATTTTCAGGAGCATACTTCGGTTCCTCCGAGAAATCTATGACAGTTCGTGAACCTGTGGTATTGACACCGACGTTCCCACGGTTCCTTTCCGGCGGTGACAGAATTCAATTTCCTATAAGTGTTCATAACGGAACAGGAAAGGACGGTGAATTTAGTGTCAAGTTGAGTGCAACCGGTGATGTTCAATTCATATCAAGTAGTACTGCAACAGAATCTCAGACACAGAATCAGAGCATTCAAAAGCAGACACAAATCGCTGCTGGACGTGAGAAACAACTAATATTTGAACTTCTTGCGCATGATTCCATAAGTACAGCCACCTTCACAGTGTCTGCTTCTGGTAATGACGAAAGCACACAGATGTCTGTTCAACTTCCACTCCGGTCAGCTGCGCCACCGGTAACGGATACTGGGCATGGTGTAGCCAGCGCAGATAATGCAGCAGAATTCGTTTTTCCTTCCAATTACATAGCAAAGTCCTCAGAGTTTTCACTTACTGTTTCTCCATTCCCTGCGGTTGAATTTGCCGGTGGGATTAACTACCTGCTCAAGTACCCTTATGGATGTCTTGAGCAAACCACGAGTCGAGTTTTCCCACTACTCTACTTTAGTGATGTTGCAGGTGCTGTTGATCCTGAATTTGCTTCTGATGGACGCGCTGATTACTTCGTCACTGAAGGGATAAGCAAACTCGAAAGCATGTTTACACCACAAAATCATTTTGCATATTGGCCCGGTGGGAATTACATCAACCATTGGAGTAGTATTTTCGCATCTCATTTTATGGTTGAAGCGCGTAAAGTTGGCTACGAAGTCTCTGACCGCGTCTATAAAGGCATGCTTGATGGGTTAAGAGAGCAAGCTAAGCAGGTATCAACTAATCAAAAATCTATAAGTAAATCTAATAGATATAAGGTTGAGCGAGCAGTATATGCCTGCTATGTGTTAGCCGCAGCTGGAGAACCGGAAAAAGGTGTGATGCACTACTTTAAAAATAACTTACTGAGTGGTCTTACAAACTATAGCCAGTTTCAATTAGCTGGTGCCTTTGCACTCAGTGGAGACTTGGAAACAGCACTCTCTATGCTACCTATTTCAGTCGCGCCTCAAAACGGTGGAAACCGGCAATCAGGGAATAACTTCAACTCGCCTATTCGAGCACAAGCAATTATTCTTGATGTGCTCGCGGAAGTCAATGAAAACCATCCATCAATACCGACACTTGTTACCAATCTAAGTGCGGCAGCGTCCCAAAGAAAACGATGGGGAACAACTCAAGAGAATGCATTTGCTTTTCTCGCCATCGGTAAAATTCTGAAAAAGAAAATGGATGGCGAATATACAGGTAAGATTACCGTCAATGATACTCTCCTCGCTGAATTTGATTCAACATCACCTTCCGTCCGTTTTACAGATAACGATTGGGATGGAGCACAAGTGAAAATCTCTATTGAAGGCGAAGGCAATTGTTATTACTATTGGTCTGCCTTCGGTATCCGTCGCGATTCCTTCATTGAGGAGTACGATCGAGATTTACAGGTACGCCGCCGCTATCTTAACCAAGATGGAATTCTATACGACAACGAATTTCAACATGGAGATTTAGTGATAGCAGAAATTACCGTGAAGGCACTTAACTGGAATCTTGAAAACGTCGTTGTTGTAGATATGTTGCCAGCGGGGTTTGAAATTGAGAACGCAAGGTTAGCATCGCGTGCAGGAATCCCATGGTTGAAAACGCAGGATTTCAAACCTGACTACGTAGATATTCGCGATGATCGGCTTATTTTCTTTGGTGCTTTCCCACGTCAACAGGAACGTAAATTCCATTACGCACTTCGAGCAGTGACCCGTGGTGAATTTACCTTACCACCTATTTCCGCAGAAGCGATGTATGATCCATCCAATTCTTCAGTTGCTGGTAGCGGAAAAATAAAGGTTATTGAGTAAGTCGCAATCAATTTAGTATACGCATTCTACGCCCAAATTTGTGGGCAAAGTGTGGAAGAGCGGGAGGGTTTATCCTCTTCCCTCCACTCTTTCACCATAAAATCTATGATGAAACTGGCAAATTTCAATTTTCCATATTTCCAAAACCCTTTTCTTGTAAAACTTGCGAAGTTCATAAAGAAAAGATGGTATATTTTCGCATCACCCTTATTGCCAGTGTGTCTTTTTGTACTTGCGAACTTGTGTTTTCCTTTCCCTAAAGAAAAACTCCAACCTGCACCGTCAACTGTAGTGCTTGATAGGAACGGTGAATGGCTCCGTGCCTTCACATCCCCCGATGAAATGTGGCGATTCTCTGAGACATCACTTGATACTATTTCGCCTCGATTCCAAACCGCAGTGCTAACTTATGAAGATCGGTGGTTTTATCACCACTGGGGTATCAATCCTGTTTCACTCGTAGGTGCTGCTGTTGACAACTTCAATGCAGGAGAAATAGTGCGAGGTGGTTCTACTATCACGATGCAATTGGCAAGACTTATGGAACCGAAGGATCGCACGATACCGAACAAACTCATCGAGATGTTTCGTGCAATTCAATTGGAACTTACCTACACGAAATCGGAGATATTGACGTATTACTTTAATATGTTACCGTATGGTGGGAACATTGTTGGTTCAGCGGCAGCAGCCCGACTTTATTTTAATAAACCGCAAAGTGCGCTTAGTCTTGGAGAAGCAGCACTCTTAGCAGCAATACCAAATTCTCCTGAACGTCTACGTCCTGATCGCTTTCCCGAACGTGCGCGCAAGGCAAGAAAAAAGGTATTGCTACGCATGAAAGAAGCAGGAAAAATATCTGAACAAAGACTTCAAGAAGCATTAAGAGAACCCATCCCCACGGCACGATATTCATTGCCTTTCAAAGCACCTCATTTGTCTCGACTCCTTGTTTCTAACAAACAACCATCATTTACATCTCAACATTTAGTGGATCAGTGGATACACACAACCATTGATCACCGGTATCAATATATTGCTGAACGGATTCTGCGTGATCGTTTACGACCGTTACAGGGGCAAGGTGTCTCAACAGGGGCAGTCGTTGTTTTGGATACTAAAACTCATGAAGTGCTTGCTATGGTCGGTTCACACGATTTTTTTGATAAGACATCTGCTGGACAAGTCAACGGCACGCTTGCACTGCGATCGCCTGGGTCAACGCTCAAACCCTTTATCTATGCACTCGCAATTGATAAAGGTCTTATCACGCCACAAACAATGTTATTTGATGTACCTGTGGATTATGTTGGATACGCACCAATGAATTACGATGGTAAATTCACCGGATATGTAACCGCGCGAGATGCGTTAGCACGTTCCCTCAATGTTCCTGCTGTCAATCTATATGCTAAAATGCCAAATAATCAACTTTATGAGTTCCTTAAACGAGCAGGTATTTCCACCCTTTCGGATAAAGATGAATATGGACTTTCACTTGTGCTCGGAGGATGTGGTATAAACCTGCTTGAATTGACGAACCTTTATGCTGGGTTGGCAAATATGGGGGAGTTTGCACCGTATCAATTGATAAAAAAGAAAGAAGCAGCCAATGAAGAAGATGATCAACCGTCATCTCCTTTTTCGGATGTATCGCGTTTATTGCGACCTGAGATCAGTTGGATCGTCACTGATATGTTGACATCCTTGAAACGACCCGATTTTCCTGAAACTTTTGAGCTAACCGGCACCATGCCGAAAGTGGCGTGGAAAACGGGAACGTCTTATGGGCACAGAGATGCATGGAGTATTGGTTATTCACCTGAACTGACTATCGGTGTATGGCTCGGTAATTTCAACGGAACTGGATCGCCTATTCTTATCGGTTCTCAAGCCGCAGCACCTATTCTATTCGCGCTTTTCACAGCACTTTCAGGAGAAAAGTCACAGCAATGGTTTAGCGAACCTATCGACCTCAATATACGTCTGGTCTGTGCGTTAAGTGGTCTATCACTCTCACCGCACTGCCCAACTTCTATTTCTGATGTATTTATACCTGGGATTTCTTCTGTCCGTGTGTGTCACATACACAAGAGCATCCAAGTTGATATAGCAAATGGTGAACGTCTTTGTTCTTCGTGTCGCCAAGGAAAACAGTATCGTGATGAGACAATTGCGGTGTTTCCTGCAGAGGTAGCGACATGGTTGAATGTAAACGGATTTGCTATACCGCAGCTTCCTGCCCATAATCCGGACTGCACACGTCCTATTGCTGGCACACATCCAATTATTCTGTCTCCAGCTCGTGATAATGTTTATCAAATCCGTTCTAACATCCCACCAATGTATCAAAAGATTCGGTTATCAGCTTCAGTATCGGGCGATACACAGGATATTTTCTGGTTTCTAAATGGTGAACTTGTCTTCAAAGGACAAGCTGTTGAACCGACTTTCCTAACCCCTGTCGTTGGAAAGCATGAATTGACATGTATTGATGGTGCGGGCAGGTCAACCAGTCTTCCGCTTACGATTACTAAGCAGAAATAGAAATAGCAAATCCATCCATATACCTTCTTCCTCAGGGTTATTTAGTTTTCCAATAATTTTGAACTTTTGCTCAAGACTCTCCCCTGTAGGAGCGATCTCCGAATCGCGACTTTTCGTCTAAAATGGACAAAAAGCCTAAAACTAAATAACCCTGCCTCCTTCCTCAGGGCTATTTAGTTCTCCGAATATTTAGATTTTCAATATAAGACTTTCCCCTATAGGAGCGATCTCCGAATCGCGACTTTTCGTCTAAAATGGACAAAAAGCCTAAAACTAAATAACCCTGCCTCCTTCCTAAATTTACCTTATGTTTTTATATGTTTTGTGGTAAAATGTTAAAAAGTTAAAACACAAACTGGAGTCTGAAAATGTCGCCTAAGTTACTATTTTATATCACGATACTGTTGATTCTGCACATATTTTTGTTAAATGGATTTACTCAGGAGTACACACAATGGCACTTACCTGATGGAGCTGAAGCTCGTCTTGGGAAAGGAAGTATTAATGACGTCACGTTTTCACCGGATGGAAAACTATTAGCAGTTGCAACCTCAATTGGGGTATGGATATATGACGCACAAACAGGTAAAGAAATATCGCTCATAAAAGTTAACTTTCGGAGCCCTCTAACAATACACAGAGTTGCCTTTTCACCAGATGGGGAAATTCTTGCTACTGGGAATTGGGTATTGGGTGGAAACATTGAGTTATGGGATGTGAAGACTGGTGAAAAAATAGTTACCCTGAAAGAAAACATAGGTAGGGTTTATAAGTTAGAATTCTCACCAGATGGTAAAATGTTGTCCTGTGGAAGTTGGTATAGGAAAGTTGAGTACCACATGTGGGAAGTTGGTAGCGGTCGCGAGGTAGCAAGTTTCACTGGAGATCAACACGGGTATAGCGCATTCGTGCAATCCTCAGGCTCCCGTCTCATTGCGGTTGCTGGTGAGGGCAAAATCTTTTTATGGGATGTACGTGCTAAAAGTCTACGGCATGCTCTTGATAATCCTACAAGGTTTGCCGAGGGGTTGGCATTTTCACCTGACAACAAAACGCTTGCAAGTAGCGGTATGGACGTCATACTATGGGATACAGAAACAGGAAATCAAATTTCAAAACTTGAGCAGTCCCAGGGCGTTTCAACACTCACCTATTCCCCGAATGGTAAGCTCCTTGCTGGCGGAGGTTCCGTCGGGAAAATCATATTGTGGGATATTGAACAGAGAAATGAGCAACCCAAGGACCGAAAACTCTCGCTACCCTCTTTGTTGCGTAATGTTACTTCCAAAAAACTGTCTAATACAACCTTGGAGGGGCATACGTTACCTATTGAGACATTCGCTTTTACAGATAACAGCAAAACCCTTGCAAGTGGGAGTAAGGATGGAACAGTTATCGTATGGGATGTTACCAGCAAGACGAAGCGGTTTACCATACACGGGCATATAGGTTCGATGCATGTTTTGCGGTTTCTTGAAGATGGCAAAACGTTATTCAGTGGGAGTTCTGATGGGACAGTGCGAGTCTGGAATACAGATATCGGAACAGAACAGATAATAAAGCCGAAGTGGAATACATTCCCTGTTGCCTTCTCTCAAGATGGAAAAATAGCCGCGTCCAGAAGCAGAAACAGTGAACTACGAATATGGGACGTTGATACTGATAGCCTTATTCACGCATTCAATAACAGTCATCAAAGATCCGTTAATGTATTGGCATTATCACCTGACGGTAGATTCCTTGCAAGTGGGAGTCGGGATGGCACAATTGAGTTATGGGATGTTCCTACCCGACAACATTTTTCCTCACTTGATAGACATACAGATGATGTCAACGCAGTACTCTTCTCACCAGATGGAAGACTATTTGCGAGCGCAAGTGAAGATGGAACGGTTCAATTGTGGGACATTCAGACAGGCAAAAAAGCAGTTCTGATCACAGACGCTAACAGAAGTGTACGGGCATTAGCGTTTGCACCAGATAGTAAAACGCTTGTTAGTGGACGCTGGGACGGACCTATTCAGATATGGGATACGACAACGTTTCAGCACATTGGAGATTTCATAAACGCGGCAGGTACTGTTGACGCTTTAGAATTCTCACCGGATGGAAAAATTCTTGCAAACGGATTATACGGATTAATCCGACTCTGGGATGTGAACACAAAGACTAAAATACAGGAAATTTACAAAGCACATAACAATAGTGTCACCAAATTCGCATTTACACCGGATTCCAAAACACTGGTTAGCGGAAGTAGCGATGGCACAATTCTTATTTGGGATTTAGAAAAAATGGGGATTGGAAACAGGTAATCGTTACTACTGACAACATTCGCCTGAAAAGGAGTTTAGTGTAAGTCAATAACCCCAAGCTAAAGCATGGGGAAACCTGTGCGAAGCACATACCAAGCGTTCACTCCACAAGTTAAACCGTTGTACTACAGTCCAACATCGTGGTATCTTGGCGTGGTAGCCAGCACGATGTTTCGGATGCTCCCCAAGTCCGATTCCTCTCGGATACTGTGATCTGGATGGGGAAACCACACATACCCCGAAAGGGAGAACGCAAACTTATGTTTGTGCATATTAGGGATTTAGTTTTCAGTTATATTTGATTGGAAACTAAACTCCTAATACCAAAAATAAAAGGAGCGGGCTTTCCTCCCCAACCTAAAGGATGGGGTCTCCAGCCCGAAGAGTGATGAAAAGTTCACGTATCTTTTTTGTGATACTAGTAGCGATTTTCGCCATCGTTGCCTTGACTGTGTTCGTTCGTTGGATAACGAATCGGGATTCAACAGAAATGACACTTCAATCAGCCAATACTGAGTATATCCGATGGCAGTTGCCTGAAGGTGCCAAAGTGCGCCTCGGCAAAGGCAGTATAAATGACATAAAGTTTTCACCGGATGGCACTCGATTTGCAGTGGCAACCACTATTGGTGTCTGGATGTACGATGCACAGACTGGAAAAGAAATCTCCTTGTTCAAAGGGGATAGGCAGGACATAAAAGGAGTTGCTTTTTCTAAAGGCGGTCGTTTTCTTGTTGGTGCCAATTCTGCGGGAGGGATACCGCGATGGAATGCAACCACCGGCGAACTCCGCTCTATTCTCGTAAATGAAAAAATCAAATTCTCAACACCAGTTATCTTCTCTGAGGATGGTGTAAAACTGATTAGTGTAAGCAGGCGGCATAAAAAAATTCACGTTTGGAACCTTGATGATGAGGCAGCACCGCTGCCTATTACAAATATAGATTTCGACTTTAAAGAAGCACATAGATTCGTAATTGCACTTTCACAAGATAGGCGTTTTCTTGCAATTGCAGTATTAGAACCACGACACATCTCTCCGATCCATATCCATGTATGGAATACGACAACTGGGAACCATTTGTTCACTCTAACAGGACATACACGGTGGATAAAGGCTTTGGCGTTTTCACCGGATGGTAAGACGCTTGCAAGTGGTGATGAATACCGGACAATCAAGTTGTGGAATATGGATACCGCAACATCTCACGCAACCTTCAAAGCACCTAATGGTTTCTATGCATTATCCTTTGCACCGAATGGTAAATTACTTGCGAGCGGAGGTTATGGTGGAAGTATACGCTTGTGGAATGCAACCGCGAAACAACAAGGGTTACGGGGAAAAATAGGTCAATATCTGCCCACTTTAACACTCAAAGGACATAAAGCCGATGTTTCCACGTTGGCATTTTCACCGGATGGAAAAATGCTGCTTTCTGGCAGCGACGACGGTACAATTCGAGCGTGGGATACAATCACGGGTCGCCAACAATTTATATGCCCAGGGCATACAAGCGAAATCTCAGAGTTAGCCGCATTGAAAAAAGAAGGTGCCATGATAACTGTGCATACATGGGACAGCCAATTCCTGCACTGGAATATCAATATAGGGCACCATCTATCAGGATCCTACTTAACAAGTAAAAATCAAAATCCTGTAGCAATTTCACCGGATGCCGAGACAGTCGTTATTAAGGATTGGACTGCAAAAAATACGTACAAATTGTGGGATACATCCAAAAAACGTATATGGGCGAATTTAAAGGGACATGAGATTCCGTTGTATATAATCCCGAACTTCGTATTCTCGTTAGATGGGAAAAGGTTAGCAAGTGCAAATGTGCACCAGGGAATCGAGCTAATTCATGTGTGGAACATTCCAAATCAGTCACGATCGTTCTTGAAAAGACTTTTTTTCAGTTCCAAGTCAATTTCCCTGCAATATACCCTTGAAGGTCATACAGATAGGGGATATATATTGAAATTCTCACCAAACGGGAAAATACTGGCAACCGTACACAAGAACAAAGTAATTCGCTTGTGGGACGTGGAGACAAGCAGTACCCGTTTTACGCTTACTGGGCATAAACAAACAATCAGGGCGTTAGCATTCTCACCAAACGGAAAAATACTTGCAAGCGGAGGAAATTATCAGACAATTTATTTATGGGACGTAACGACAGGTCAGCAGCTAACTAACAGTCAAACTGAGGGAACTGTGAACACCCTGCAATTTTCGCCAGATGGTAAAACGATTGTAAGTGGAAATTACAACGGAAAAATCCAATTGTTGGACGCGCACACGCTTCGTCTTTTGTCTACGCACATAGGACATACCGATTGGGTTAATGCGTTGATGTTCTCAGAAGATGGAAAAACTTTATTCAGCGCGAGCAGGGATGGCACGATCCTTCTCTGGGATTGGGAGAAAATAGTGCAAGTGAATAATTGAGTTGATGAATAGTTGAGTCTGCAAACAATCAAAATTCACTGCCGAAAGACCGCTATTATCAAACATCCCCACCCAGCGATGAACGCTAATCCACCAATCGGTGTGATTGCACCAAGCCAAGAGGTGTTGGTCAAACTGAGAATGTAAAGACTGCCTGAAAAGATGAGAATACCCGCGATGAAACACCAACCCGCCGCTGTTGTCAGAGAGTTTTGCCACTGCGACAATGCCCATGCCACAACAATTAATCCTATCCCGTGATACATCTGATATCGCACGGCAACCTCAAAAGTATCTAACATCTTTGGGGACAGTTTTTCTTCAAGTGCGTGTGCTCCAAAAGCACCGAACACAACGCTTAGTAAACTGAATCCAGAACCGAATGCAAAGAAAAGGTTTTTCATGTTTGCCACCTTTCGCAAGTTAATGATAAGAGTTCATTATAACTGATATAGATAGAATTTGGTAGTAAATTCTTAAAGTAGACCCTATCATCTCAAATAAAATTGCTATTTCAGTTTTTGTTGAAATATTTTGTCATAAATGCTAAAATAATATATCTTATAAACGGCATAGTTTGACCTATTCCGTGTGGTGACAAAAGGAGAACTTTCTACAAAATGAAACAATACAGAACAGAAGAAATCCGCAATATCGGAATTATTGCGCATTCAGGGGCTGGTAAGACATCCCTAATTGAAGCAATGCTCTATAACGGCGGTGCCATTGAGCGAATAGGAGTCGTTGATGATGGAAACACGGTAGCTGACTATGCCTCTGATGAGATAGAGCGCAAAACTTCACTTAATTGTTCAGTGTGTATTGCGGAATGGGGAGAACATAAACTCAACCTAATTGATACACCCGGTGCAGAGGATTTTTATGGTGATCTTCACGGTGTGCTTCGAGTCGTTGACGCAGTTATCGTAGTGGTGGATGCTACAACAGGAATAGAGGGAGGAACGGAAAAAGTTTGGGAAGTAGCGGATAAATATAATCTACCACGGATCCTTTTTATCAACAAAATGGATAAGGAGAACGCAAGTTTTGAAAATGCACTTGCAAGTATCTCGGATATTTTAGAGACACGAGCTATCCCTGTCCAAATTCCTATCGGAAAAGAGGATCAGTTTACGGGAATTGTAGATATGATTCAGGAGGCAGCGTTTCTTGAACCGAGTGGAAACGCACCTGTTGCGAAGTCTGATGTTCCTGATGACTTAGCAGGGGCTGCAGAAGAATCCCGAGAAGCACTTGTTGAAGTTGCGGCTGAAAGCGATGACGAACTTATTGAAAAGTTTTTTGAAGGTGAACTCTCTGAGAAAGAAATCCAGAATGGGCTACAAACTGGAATCTTAGAAAACCAGTTTGTCCCTGTCCTATGTGGATCTGCTTTGAAAAATATCGGAGTTCAGCAGTTGATGGATATGATAATTAGTTGTTGTCCATCACCTGTTCAGGCAGGAGCAGTGCAGGATGTTGAAGACGAATCCAAAACGCGGGAACCTTCTACGGATGCGCCACTCTCGGCTGTAGTTTTCAAAACAATCGCAGATCCATTTTCAGGTCAACTTAGCCTTTTCCGAGTGTATTCTGGTACATTGATAGGTGATACACAGGTGAGTAATTCGACGCAAGGAGAGTTGGAACGGCTTGGCAAACCTGCCTATATGAACGGCAAAAATGCTATTAGCACGCCAGGTGTAGTGGCTGGAGATATCGGTACTCTTACTAAACTTACCGTTACACGAACAGGAGATACGTTGTGTGACAAAGACGCACCTATAAAACTTCCGGGGATTGAGTTTCCAAATGCGGTTATCTCTTATGCAATTAGTCCGGCGCGAGAGGGTGATGACGAAAAACTTATCACTGCTTTGACACGGATAGCTGAAGAAGACCCTACTTTTAAGATTGAACGAAACGACGTTGTAAAGCAGCTGCTGGTTTCAGGTTTAGGAGATCTTCATATTACCGTGAATCGTGCAAGAATTGTTGAGAAATTCGGCGTTGAAACACAAGTTGCTCCACGGAAAGTTCCATATAGAGAAACGGTTCGTAAACGTGTGGAAAAAGTTAAAGAAAGACACAAAAAGCAATCGGGTGGTAAAGGACAATTCGGAGAGGTCACGATTAACTTAGCACCTTTAGATCGCGGAGGAGGCTTTGAGTTTATTAACAACATCGTAGGTGGTGCGATCCCGCGCAACTACATCCCAGCAGTAGAAAAAGGTATTCGTCAAAGGATGGACCGTGGACTCGTCGCTGGCTACCCATTAGTTGATATTCAGATTCACCTCAACGATGGAAAATACCATCCCGTTGATTCTTCAGATATGGCATTCCAAATCGCCGGTTCCATGGCTTTTGCCACTGCTATTAAACAAGCCGATCCGTGCTTGCTTGAACCAATCATGAACGTTTCAATCTCTGCGCCGGAACAGTTTATGGGAAGTATCATCGGCGACTTGAACGGACGAAGAGGACAGGTGATGGGTGTTGAACAGGTAGGAAAACGCCAAGTAATTCAGGCTTTAGTTCCACATTCGGAGATGCTCCGTTATTCTATTGATCTGAAATCTATGACGAGTGCGCGTGGAAACTTCACAATGGAATTCGAACGGTATGAGATTGTTCCTGATGATGTTGCACAAAAGGTCATCGCTGAATCTAAAACGGAAGAAAACGAATCATAAATCTCTGCTGAATTCTCTTTCAGTAGACACATGTTTTATTTCCTCAGTAGGCGCGCTCTTTGTCAAGAGCGCGCCTATTAATTTGCAGGGCTATTTAGTTTTAGACTTTTTGTCCATTTTATCCGAAAAGTCGCGATTCGGAGATCGCTCCTAAGCAAGTTTCAATATTAAATTTATGTTTTTGATCTTCAGACCCGTTGGAAGTATGGAAGTTGGGAAGATAACGAATACAGCGTTTCTTCCAGCTTTCCTTTTTTCTACCCTTCCTCAAAACCTAAAATTTATTTCCTAATATTGCTTACAGAGGAAAGTCTTAAATAGAAAATCTAAATATTCGGAGAACTAAATAGCCCTGATTAATTTGTCATTTGTTTGACTTAAACATCTGTTTTTCCATTTTGTAGAATACTCTGAAATTTTCAGAGTCCTACCCAATTAACGGGATTTGTCCTATTTTCCGGACGGTATGTGCGGTTTTGCGGTGGACTCACCCAAATGCGATCTGCATTCCTAACCGCACCATAAGCGTCAATTTAGCGGTCCCCAACCCGGTAGGTGCGGTTTCTTAACTGCCTCTTTTTGTATCAACATCTCAAATAACGCACAGGACGAGAATATCAGCGTTCGTAGTCGCGCAATTCATAGTGCCTCTTACATTCAAAGAAAAGAGGCGCAATGAATTGCGCGACTACAAACGAGTTCTTTCCTTAAATTGACGCCTATGGTTCGGTTTCCTAACTGCACCGATAGATTGGAATCAAGTTAATTTGGTATAACATGCAGGGCTATTTAGTTCTCCGAATATTTAGATTTTCAATATAAGACTTTCCCCTGTAGGAGCGATCTCCGAATCGCGACTTTTCGTCTAAAATGGACAAAAAGCCTAAAACTAAATAACCCTGTATAACGCGCTTCTCTACTTGACAAGAACGATAACTTAGGATAAAGTGTTGTTATCGCTTCGCATATAAGGAATACCCATGCGCCGCTACAGCATTCAAACTAAAATTGTTCTCCCGTTTCTGCTTCTCTTCGCGCTTATCACCATCTTTGTGCCGTTGTTAACGGTGCAACTTTTCGCTTGGAAATATAGTGAACAGTTTACGCGTGAAACACAAGGATGGCTCAATGTCATTATAGAGACAACGTTCATTCGAGAAGATATTGAAAAGGTCAAGCAGGCGTACAGCGTAGAAGTAATGATCTTTGGTTCGGATTATACGCTTAATGCAACCACGTTGACAGATCTCTCCGGTGATGAACAAGATTGGGCGAATTTAGCAGAAAAAATGCGGCTTGATCAAGTTAGGCAAACCCTCCAAACCGAAAATGAATCTCCTGTTACACAAGATGTGATGCTTGGTGGTAAACATTACAAAGTCTTTTACCGATCACTTTCTTTCGGACGTTTCTACTGTCTGTTACGTCCTATGGAGGAAATTGAGGACGCGAAACGTGCCCTTATATGGTCTATGTTGGGCATTGCTGTACTTGTCACAGGACTTGTTGCTTTCATTAGTCAACGCATTGGAAAAAATATAACAGAACCGATAATTGATTTGGTCGGCTTTACCGAACAGGTCGCTGAGGGTAACCTCGATGATCAGTGTAAAATTAAGACTCAGGATGAGATAGGTGATTTAGCATTAGCGTTTAATCAGATGACGCGGAACCTCCAGCAGTCAAGAGACAAACTGATTCAAGCAGAACGGTTGGCAACAGCAGGTAAAATGTCTGCTTCATTTGCACATGAAATACGTAATCCGTTGTCATCTATGCGAATGTTATCGCAGCTGCTAATGCAGAAACCGGAAATGTCTGCTGAACAGCGACAATCACTTCAATATATCCTTGAGGAAATCGAACGGATTGACAACATCGTCAAAGGTTTGATGGACTTCGCTCGCCCTACAACGCTTAACCTTGCAGAACAACCGTTAGTGCCCGCATTACAAGCCGTTTTATCTTTGATGGAAGCAAACTTAACACACCATCAGATTCGGTTAGTTTTAGAGTTTGCACCTGATCTCCCCGATTTACAGTTTGATTCGGATAAAATAAAACAGGCTTTTATGAATGTTGTTTTGAATGCGATGGAGGCGATGCCGCAAGGTGGTACATTATCTGTGACTACTTTCAAATTAGAAGATGGCATATCTATTAAAGTCACGGACACGGGGATCGGGATACCGGAAGCGGATATTGAACATCTATTTGAACCGTTTTTTAGCCGTAAAGATAAGGGGACTGGGCTCGGCTTGGCAAATGTTAAGCGTATTCTTGAGGAACATGGTGGCACGGTTGAGATTGAAAATGCTCTTGATGAAGGTGCCACCGTCTCAATGTGGTTACCAATAAAATTTCGGGATTAAGTAACATAAAATATTAATTGAATAAAAACAATTTATTGCATATAATGCAAGGCAATGCCACACGCGCATGAGACGTTGATTCACGGGACTAAAGAGCATTTCTCATATTTGAAAATCACTAAATTGACGCATAAGGTGCGGTTAGGAAACCGCCCCTACTAGTGTGTGGTTTTTTGTGGGAAAAATTTGCAGAAATAATGAATTATGATCAAAATTTACCATAAATCGAACTCACGTTAAAACAGATTAATATCAAATTAACCCGATTTGTAGTGTGAGGTCTCTGGGTCCTCCTTGCAATGGAGACATCCTTTATCGGAAAACTTTGAATCAAGTTAATTTGGTATAATACCCAATTAACTTGATCCCACCCGGTAGGTGCGGTTTCTAACCGCACCTAATACCAAGAAAAATGAGATAAATCCCGTTAATTTGGTATAACATGAGATCAAAACTAAGCAGCAGTAAAGTTGATATGTAGTAAGACAATTCATTAAGGTCGTTATAACACTATGTATGATGCTGCGATAACAAGGATGGACTGATAGTGACAAGAATAGAAACACCGCGCCCAGAATATCCGAGGCCCGATTTTCAACGCGGCACCTCTGAAGGAATTGACTGGATAAACCTCAACGGCGAATGGGAATTTGCGTTTGACCCGGACGATGTCGGTGAAAAAGAGGAATGGTTTTCGCCGAATGCCCCCGACTTCCCTTTGCAAATACAGGTGCCATACCCTTGGGAAAGCCTTGCTGCCTGGGGAGAAGAAGATCGTGCTGATAGCGCAACCTACCTAAGCACAAATGCCTACCTCACGCCAGAAGATGTTACGTGTGGAGGTCTAAGCCGAGACGGAAATTACCGTGGCGAACCACGACACACAATCGGTTGGTACCACAGAACTCTCTCCATCCCTGAAAATTGGGGTGACAAACGTGTTATTTTGAAATTCGGTGCTGTTGATTGGGAAACAACACTCTGGGTCAACGGAAAAGTAATCGGTGGACATGAAAACGGGTATCTACCATTTGAATTTGACATCACAAATGCGCTTACACCCGGAGAACCTGCTACCATCGTTGTTCGCGCGTATGATGCACAGGACCACGGTGAACAACTCACAGGAAAACAGACAGGGTGGTATACGCGTACCAGCGGCATCTGGCAGCTTGTATACCTTGAACCCAGAAACGCAACCTATATCAAGCAGTGCCATATCACTCCAGATATTGACAATAGCACTGCTACTTTTGACGTGACGATTGATGGAGAAATCGCGTCAGGGACAGAATTACATTGGGAATGCGACGGTATGAGTGGGAGCGTGGCTGCAGCAGAAAAGATACAGATTTCCGTTAACATTCCGCCAGAAAAACTCCGACTTTGGGACGTAGATACGCCAAACCTTTACCATGTCACGCTTAAATTGGTATCTGAGGAATCCGTTATCGACAGAGTTTCCACCTATTTCGGTATGCGAAAGGTTTCAATTGAGAAAGCACCGGGAGGCGACTATAACTACATTTATCTTAACAACCGCCCCATATATCTATTAGGTGCACTAAATCAGTCATTTAACCCTGAAGGTGTGTATACCTTCCTCACCGATGAAGCCATCCGAACCGATATTGAACGCGCCAAAGAATTTGGTTTCAACTTCCTTCGCCTGCATATAAAGGTTGATGAACCGCGCCTCTACTATTGGGCAGACAAATTAGGACTGCTCTTTATGTGCGATATTCCCAACTTCGGACATTACACGGAAAAAGCAAAAGGTAGATTTAAAGCGGCACTTCGCGGAAACATTGACCGCGACTTCAACCACCCATCCATCATCTCATGGTGCAATTTCAATGAAACGTGGGGACTCGGCGGGGGAGACTACAAACAGCAAACAGACCGCCAAGAATGGGTGCAAGAGATGTATCACTACGCTAAATCGCTTGATCCCACTCGGCTTATTGAGGACAACTCGCCCTGTTTATACGACCACGTTGAAACCGACATCAATTCTTGGCATTTCTATATCAATGATTACAAACACGCTAAGGATCATATCGCCAACGTTGTCCAACAGACGTACCCAGGCTCAAAGTTTAATTACGCTGGCGATAACGAACAAACGGATGTACCTTTAATTAATAGCGAATACGGCGGCATCGGTGCCGGTGCTGGTGATAAAGACGTCGCATGGTGCTTTAAGTATCTGACAAACGAGTTGCGCCTCCATCCCAAAATCTGTGGATATGTCTATACCGAACTGCAGGACATTGAGTGGGAACACAACGGCTTCATGAACTATGACCGGTCGGTAAAGGAATTCGGATACGATTACAATGACATCAACACTCTTGATTTTATTGCGATTGATTATCCGCCCGGCACCACGGTCACACCCGGTGACAGCGTAAAGGCAGGCATTTACGCCAGCCACTTCTCACACAAAACGATTAACGGCACAACGTTACACTGGCAACTGGATACGGTTGATAAAAACGGTGAACTGACCTATGGGCGTGTAAGCAAAAGTGTTGACATCCCTTTTCCACAATATCAAGTAGAACAGGTACATCAACTGGAACTTACCATCCCAGATATTAACGCCGCAGTTGGTACGTTACACGTATGGGTATCCGATGAGACAGGCGCGGTAGTCGCACGGAATTACATCAATTTCGAGATATTCTTGGAAGACACCTCGGGCCTCACTTCACTTGGTCATCTTCCAGGAGATATTGCAGCCAGTAAATGGGATTCAGCATCTGAGGTAACAGAACAACTCCTCACTGCGCAAGGTGCTGGATACGTTGAATATCAGATGTCCCTGCCGAATGATATTAATCCTGACGATATTTCAAAGATGGAACTCGTTTTTGAGGCTTCTTCATCAAATGGTGGTTCACGGCAAACGGAGCCAGAAAAATATCCATCGGATGTCACAATCTCGGTAAACGGTGTTGAGATTGAGACATTGACACTCCCCGATTGCCCCGCAGATGCACGCGGTGTGCTCACCTATATCCACGAAAACCTTGGAAACTACGGCTACCTGTATCATATCCAATTAGATAAGGAAATGTGTTTGAACGGTGGTTCTGCAGATGCACTCACCGTGCGTTATGAAGTAAAAGGCAATGCTGAAAACAAAGGTGGACTTACGCTCTACGGTAACCGTCGCGGTAGGTATCCCACAGCACCTCATATTCGCATTACATCATAGGAGGAAACGTTGAATGTCAACACATCAATTTCTATTCACTCGCAACCCCGGTTTAGAGGGTTCATGGCCCTTCGTTCACGAACAGATGGTGACACGTCTTGAAGAGTTAGGCGTAACACTCGTTCTTAACACGACCAGCAAAGACCCTATCCACGAACAGGTGGATCTGAGCGAAGTTATTGGAATCTCACATTGGGGCGGTAATCTCACCGAAGCTTGTATTGATAACGCGCCGAAACTCAAAGTGCTCGGCACAATGACAGATAACACAGGACATGGCATCCCGTATGCCAAACTTCAAGATCGCGGTATTCCTGTGATTGAATCCACACGCGCATGGGCACAATCTGTGGCGGAATGTGCTTTTGGACTTGCTTTGTCCTCACTACGCCGCACTGCACAGTGGCACATGAAAATGGCAACTAGCGAAAAACTGTGGGATTGGAGCAACCCGATATGGGGACCAGGCAAACTTCCCGTCGCGCACCAATTCTGTGATGATCCGGACTTCGTCAACGGCGATCTCGGCACAAAACAGATAGGTGTGATCGGACTTGGACAGATTGGAAGAAAAATTGCACAGTGGTGCAGCGTCTTCGGGGCAACTGTTATGGGATTTGATCCGTTTGTTCCTGATGAATTACTTCAAGAATGGGATGTAGAACGCGCTGATATGGACACGCTTGTTGATAGGGCAGATATTGTTTTTGTTGCTGTTCCGCCAACACCGTCCGCTCGTCACCTGTTAAATCGTGAACGCATCTACCATCTGCGCAAAGGCACATTGGTTGTTATCATCACCCGTGCACACGCTGTTGATATGGCTGCGTTGCGAGAACGGATTGTCAAAGATGAACTTGCCGGTGCATTTGATGTTTATGACAGAGAACCGGTGCCTATTGATGATGAACTGCGAAATAGGGACAACGTCGTGCATACACCGCACATTGCAGGTAGAACAAAAGATGCTAACCTACGTGTCGCTGATATGATTGTTGACGATATGGAGCGCGTGTTTAAAGGCGAAGAACCCCTCGGTGCATTGACACCAGCGGCGATTAAGGTTCGCACATCTGAGAACCCATACAAATAAGGTTGATTGAGACACATTGTAGGGCGGGGTCCCTGTGCCCCCATAGGTGTCAATTTAGCGGTCCTCCAATCACGGTAGGTGCGGTTTGGAACCGCACCGGAACTTAGGGAATAGACGTCCGATAAACAGTTGCGAAAACGACACGGTGCGGTTCGGAAACCGCACCATAAGCACCAATTTAGCGGTCCCCAACCCGGTAGGTGCGGTTTGGAACCGCACCGGAACTTAGGGAATAGACGTCCGATAAACAGTTGCGAAAACGACACGGTGCGGTTCGGAAACTGCCCCATAGGCGTCAATTTAGCGGTCCCCAACCCGGTAGGTGCGGTTTGAAACCGCACCATAGGCGTCAATTTAAGGAAACGTCTATGTTTTTATGAACCCTTATCAATAGGCATGGTTATTGATATTGTCGGACATTTAGTCCCGTAGGGACGATATGTTTATAGTACACCGTCCAGACACGTCTCTTTAGCTCCGTCCGAGCGACATATCCCGATTGGTAACCCATTGCTATAAACATTCCGCCCCTACGGGGCTGAAGAGATTGGGGTTACCACGTTTTCTATAAACATATCGTCCCTACGGGACTAAAGAGGGTTTCTCATATTTGAAAAACCACTAAATTGACGCTAATGGTGCGGTTTGAAACCGCACCGGAACTTAGGGAATAGACGTCCGATAAACAGTTGCGAAAACGACACGGTGCGGTTCGGAAACTGCCCCTACCGGACCTGGAGGATCACTAAATTGACACCTATGGGCGGGGTCCCTGTGCCCCCGCCACACGCCCATTTGTTCATTGTTATGTCTCTATACTATAATATGTCTCTCCCTCTGCAATGGCATCGCGGATGTCCGCAAAGACGTTATATGCATCCTGAAAGTCAGCAAATTCGGCAATGACACGTTTGGAACCGTCCTGCGCTGTCACAACGAGTTGACCTTCGCCAGGGTCTTCCCCTTCTACACTTAAATTTTGGTACTGACTGAAGTTTATGATTTCTAAGTTCTCAGTCACAATGAACATAATTGTTCTCCTTTATGATTTATTTCTGATATCAGGCAAGTACCGAAACCTACTTTTATGTGAGTATACAGAGTTAGTTTACTGTGAATTCCCAAAGTTGGTTTCGTACACTTGTTCAATTTCACTGGGAGAAGTAATGAACCACTCGTTTCCGGGAGCATCCTGCTTCTGCTTACCTTGTATTCTCAGAATATACTGTATTGCCTTCTCCATTAACCCTGACTCATCCGTTTTAATAATGAGACCGACCTTAGGAAATTCTGGAAGTGCTGTGCGCGTTTGTGATCCAATTCTGTTGACAGCACTAGATCTAGACTTGCCAATCTTGCATGCCCATACCGCCTCATCCTGCAATTCAGCTAAACGTTGATACGCCGGGTAATAGTAGAGGTAAACTGACTGTTTACCGAAACCAATAACTTTTTCAGGTTCTAAATTTTCAGAATCCAAATTACTACGCTCATGTTCCACGCTGTCGTCATCCTGAGTACTTGAAGGGATAAACCAATTGCCTTGACTCGGATTGCTTGCCTGTCCCTCTCGCCCCATGTTCGAAAGTGCCAGCGTGACAGGATGGTGAAATTGGGCTCTTGATGGTAACCCACCCCGTTCAAGGTGCGCTTCATCTACAGTCCTTATCATTTCCTGTTTTTGAACAGTTTGTCCTGCAAATAGTTCTTGAATAAGTTCTCGCGCCATGTTTGGTGTGAGAGTCTTCCCAACATATTTATACTGGTCATTCATAGGCATGTTTCCTCCTTATTTTTAAGGTTACCGCTAAAGTATACGCCTACTGATACGGCGCAAGCACTTTCTCCACTGAACGCGTCCCTGAAAACCATCCAACAATCTTCCGCAACACCTCATCAAGCAGAATATCTGGACAGGAGGCACCCGCAGTCAAAACAATATCAACCGGACTCCCATCAAGATGTTCAGCCGGTAGCCAATCCTCTGTTATCTGTACCTTCTTTGTCTCAAGCACCAGATGGCGAATCTGTTTGGGGTTGAGCAATTCTTCTGCATCTCGGATAAAATAGGTGGGCAGTTTGTGTTCGCAAAGTTCTACAAGATGGCTTGTGTTGGACGAATTGTATCCACCCACAACAACGGCAACATCGCCACCTTCAGCGATTAGCGCGAGGGTCGCGTCCTGATTCTCTTTCGTAGCATAGCAGAGCGTATCCTTCGTATCAGCAAAATGTTCTGCGGGATTCTCTTCACCGTATCGCGCGATAATAGCCTGTCGCAATAAATCAGCGATAGCTTGCGTCTCTGAGGCAAGCATTGTGGTCTGGTTGACAACACCAATGCGTTTGAGGTGGATATCTGGATGGAAACCTTCGGAATAACGGTCAGCAAATTGTTCAAAGAAAAAGTCGGCATTAGTTTCGCCGCGTATCACTTTTGCGAGGTCTTCTGCCTCAGCAAGATCGCGAACAACAACAACGGGTGCCTCCGCTTGTGCATGCGAAAATGTGGCGCGCGTTTCCTCATGATAACGTTTACCATGCACAACAACGGTGTAATCCTGCTTGCCAATCTCCTGACTACGTTTCCATACTTTTTCAACAAACGGACACGTTGTATTGTAGGACGAAAGCGTGACACCGCGAGCGTTGAGTTCCATCTCAACTTCCAATGTTGTGCCGAAGGCAGGAACAATGACAACGTCATCAGGCACCAAGACATCAAACGGTAGCAACGGATTTCCCTCAGTATCAGAGAGAAATTGCACACCGTTATGTCTTAAGTTTTCGTTGACGCGAGGGTTATGAATAATCTCAGACAGCAAGAAGATGTGCTTGTCCGGATTCTCTTCAAGTGCGCGATACGCTATCTCAACAGCATTTTCTACACCATAACAGAACCCAAAATGGCGAGCGATCTTAAAACGGACAGATCCAAAATCTAAAACGGAGGGTGATAAATCCCGCTTACGGGTGTCCATATTCCGCCGCGATGCCTTGACAGCAGAAATTATTGGACTTTCATAAAAGCGAGGTAAATTAAAAGTACGAGGCATCTTTCAAATTGTTTCTCGGCAATTTTATGCACTAAGGATTCTTCTACCTTTTGCTCTGCGGCGCGCGAGGACCTTTCTGCCATCGCGGGAAGACATCCGTTTTCTAAATCCAAGCTTGTTTTTTCGTTTCCGCCTATGCGGTTGATAGGTACGCTTCATGACGTTTTCCTTTCTATTTTCTTACCTTATATAGTACCCACCGGACGTTATAGGATTGGTCCAGAATTTATCTCAAAAGAAGAATGCGAAACCTGAGAACTCACACCCAGTTTATTCGGAATTTTACTCTATTTATGAAATCTTTTCTAAATCTAAACCTTAAATAATAAGGATACTCTATTTTTCTTAGTTTGTCAAATTTTTCTCTACAATCGCGCGGATAGTATTACGCAATAAGTAGTTTTGGACTTGAAAATAATTTTTTAAAATTGTTCTAAACCCTTATGTAGACCACATTTTTCGCTTGTTTTATTTGTGTGAAAATGGTATAATATTAGGTAAGAAATAGGGAGGCTGTAACCCCCCTATCAACCCGAAAAGCAGAGTTGCTTTTTTAACGGTTCAATCTTACCTGATATTGTATCAGAAACCGTCAGAAAAAAGCAACTCCTATTCAGAGGAGTATTCTGATGGACTTAATCAAGGTCATGGAACGTTTCCCGGATCAAGAGAGTTGTATTGCACATTTGGAGAAAATGCGTTGGAAAGGTAAACCGAAATGTCCACACTGTGAAAGCACCCATGTGGGCAGGCGCACAGAAACGGAAGAAGGGCGTATGGGTCGTTGGAATTGCCACGATTGCCATGTTACTTTCAAAGTCACCTGCGGCACAGTGTTTCACGGCACAAAGATAGCGTTGCAGAAGTGGTTTTTGGCGATCTCGTTGATTGCGAACGCAAAGAAAAGTTTGTCAAGTCATCAACTGGCGCGCGATCTAAGTTTGAATCAAAAGACATCTTGGTATATCCTGACGCGTATACGTGCTGAAATGGCGAAAAAAGGCGGTGTGCTCCTTGAGGGTATCATTGAGGCTGACGAAACCTATATCGGTGGGAAGCCCCGCAAGAAAAACAAACGTTCCGATGATGAACCCGCTAAGCGCGGACGTGGCACAGAGAAAGACGCTATCATCGGGGCTGTCCAGCGAGGTGGAAAGGTCGTCGCACAACTCGCACCGAATTTGACTGGAAGAACGATCCTTGAGTTTATCCGAAGTGCGGTCAACCTTAAGGACTCGGAACTCATTACCGATGAATATCGTGCCTACAACCTGATTGGGAAGGAAATGAAGCACGCTGTTATCAACCACAAAGAGCAGTTTGCTGATGGTGAAACACATACGAACACGATTGAAGGGTTCTGGTCACTCCTGAAGCGTGCGTGGTATGGCTCACACCACACTACACAACGGGATATACACCGCTTTATGTGGCTGAAGCGTGCTACAAGTCCAACTACAGAGAAACTGACATATTTGCCAAGTTTCTCAGGGAGAGTATAGGATGAAAAATGTTAGAGATAACCAGGATTTGGTTTATCCTCGTCTTCCGACATTCGCGCGAGGACGCAGATCAAATATCAGTTGGTCGGTCTTTGGGCATCAACAAGTTCTTGGAAGAAGTCTAAACAATCTTTGTAAAAGTATACAGGAAAAAGAAGGATTTTGCAAGTTAAATCCGAATTTTTGAGAAAATCGCAAGTCCAAAACTACTTATTGCGAAACTAAATAGCCCTGTCAACCCACTTTTTTTATGCTTGGTACTTTCAATACCTTCGCCAAAAAATAGTTGAATAAATAGGGTGGATGTCCTAAAGTTATAACATTAAAACATAACTTAGAAAGGACAATCACCCATGTCTAAAATTATAGCACTGTTTTCTGTTTTGATTCCACATTTATCCGCAACGACGACGCGTCAGTTATCCCAAGTTGTCCTCGCACTGCTTTCGATGACAGGGCGGGTCACAATGTTAAATATCTCTCGCTGGACTGGACAAGGGGGTAGCTACCGCACTGTGCAAAGGTTTTTCAACACTGTTATCCCTTGGACTACGATTTGCTGGACGTTTTTTCGCACTTATCTGCTTGATCGTGAAAGTGACTACATCCTCGTAGGAGACGAAGTAGTTGTGCCAAAAGCGGGAAAATCCACTTATGGTTTATCTCGTTTCTTTTCCTCATTGTTCGGCAAAGCGATCCCCGGTTTGTCGTTTTTAGCCGTGTCCTTAGTGAGTGTCGACCGAAAGCGTTCCTACCCGATGGTTATGGAGCAAATCGTGCGTGGCACGTCATCGTCAAATCAAGGTATTTGTGCTTCCGAACATCAGGCTAACACCGAGACAGCAACACCTAAACACAAACGCGGGCGTCCAAAAGGGAGCCGGAACCGGAACAAAAACGTTGTCGTGCTCAGTGATGTGTTGAAGCAACTTCAAACAATGGTCAAAGGGTTGCTACAACAGATTGGCAACTTGATACCCCTCCGTTATTTTGTGCTTGATGGATATTTTGGACACAATAATGCGCTACAAATGGCGAAACAATGTAAGCTACATCTCATTTCAAAACTACGCACCGATGCTGCCCTGCATCTTCCACCGACGACACCTTATGCCGGAAAGGGACGCCCCCGCATATACGGCGAGCGTCTCAACCCACGACAGATTGACGCAAAATACTGTCTCTCTACCGACACGAGCGGAAATCTGAAAACAGAAGTGTATCAAATGGAAGCACGCCACAAAAAGTTCGCAGACGAACTGAACGTGGTTTGCATTCTCAAGACGAACCTGACCACGAAACAGCAAGCACACGTCTTACTTTTCAGCTCTGATTTGACGCTGGACGCTGAAAAAATGATTGAGTATTATTCCCTCCGTTTTCAAATAGAGTTCAACTTCCGTGATGCAAAACAATATTGGGGATTGCAAGATTTTATGAATGTCAACAAGATACCCGTGAACAATGCCGTAAACTTATCAATGTTTATGGTATCTGTCAGTGCTAAACTCACAGATACATTCCGGTGTCCAAATACCGAGTTTAGTGTTTTAGACCTTAAAGCACGCTACCGGGGGGCGAAGTATTTACACGAAACATTAAAAATACTTCCGAAAAAACCTGATACTATTGTTATTGAACAAATCGCACAACGTCTGGGATCAATCGGTGCTATTCATCAAACGCAACAAAAACTAAACCCCGGATAATTGGCGAAGGTATTGTACTTTAGAACATTATTTTGTCCAGAATAGTTTTTTTGGACAGGGAGGGTTACAAATGGCTAACCGAAAACACGATTTGATTGAATATCCTATCCAAGATAACGTCCTGTTACAGGTGTATTGGCGTGACGATGTTGGTGGACGCGGACCAGCTGCGTCCCTATATGTCTATGACGATGAGATTATGCGGTTCGATTGCTTCGGCGGAGACAATGGACATTGCCACTTCAACTTACGTCAGACGCGCGGTAGACGATGGATGTACCCAAAAGGTTCCTTTCAAGACCATATTCACCAGAGTTTGTTCGACCTACGCACGAATCTGACGTTCTGCTTAAAAACGTATCAAGATCAACGGATTCAAGAAATGCAGATAGCACAAGAGAGATTGGAACCCGCTATTCTTAAAATGGAAACAAGGTTGTTAGAATTTGCTGATCAACTACAAGGCGATACTGCATGAAAGTTGTGACTGCAGCTGAAATGCGCCAAATTGATCAGGATACCATTGAATGTATCGGAATTCCCGGCATTGTTCTTATGGAAACTGCGGGGAGTGAGATTGTCCGATCAATAGAACGTCATTATCCGAGTGCACAACGTATCGGCATCTTTGTTGGTAAGGGTAATAATGGGGGCGATGGTCTGGTCATAGCGCGACAACTTGCACACGCTGGACGTGATGTGCATATCTTCCTTATTTCTCCAGCAGATAGTTTCGTCAGAGAAGCACGCACCAACTTGGATATTGCGAAAAACTTAGAGCTGCAGATTGAGGAAATCCTGACAGATACAGCACTCACCTCTGCACTTGGCAATGCCCTCTCTATAGATATAGATGTTTCTTCACATTTTTCACAAAGTCGTATCACAAGTTGTGATTTGCTTGTGGATACGATTTTTGGCACAGGTTTGCGGGGAACCGTAAGCGGTTCTATAGCCGATGTAATCAATGCTATCAATGACCTTCCCATCCCCATTCTTTCTGTTGATCTACCTTCCGGCTTAGACGTAGATACCGGTAATCCTTTGGGCACCTGCGTGCAAGCAGATAGGACGGTAACAATAGGATTACCTAAAAGAGGTTTGTTGGTGCATCCGGGTGCTGAACTAGCTGGCAAATTAGAGATTGTTGACATCGGTTTTCCACAGCAGATTATTGATTCACAACATATTAAGGTAAATTGGACAACCAAAAGAGAGGCAGCAGAATGGGTGCCAACTCGGTCACCGGCTTCTCACAAGGGAAGTTATGGACGTGTACTTGTCGTCGCGGGTTCAACAGGAATGACGGGTGCAGCATCACTTACAAGTGAAGCTGCTTTACGCGTTGGGGCGGGATTGGTAACGCTTGCTATTCCAAAAAGCCTAAACCCAATTCTTGAGGTTAAGTTGTCTGAAGTGATGACGTTACCTCTACCTGAAACGGAAGCAGGAAGTTTAGCAGAGCCTGCAGCCGCAACCCTCCTTGAATTTGCTGAAAAGACAAAATCTGTCCTTGCTATTGGACCCGGACTTTCGCTACATCCTGAAACGGTAGCACTCGTTCATCAACTGATTAAAGAAAATCGAAAGCAGGCACTCGGTTTCCGGATGGTTGTTGATGCAGATGGGTTGAACGCGTTAGCACAAGCAACAGAACTTATCTCATTACTCGGTACGGAAGCAGTCATCACACCGCATCTCGGCGAGATGGCACGGCTAACAAACACCCCCATCCCATCATTAGAAGCAGACAGAATTAGGACTGCCGTAGATTTTGCGAAAGAATACGGTTTAACCCTTGTACTTAAAGGTGCACCCACAGTTGTTTCAGATCTAAACGAAAATGTATGGATAAACTCTACCGGTAACCCAGGTATGTCAACAGCGGGAATGGGAGATGTGTTGACAGGCATTATTGCAGGATTGATGGCGCAAAACATGCCAAGTGAAAAAGCTGCAACACTTGGCGTTTATTTACACGGTTTAGCAGGAGACATCGCAGCTGAGAGTTTGGGAATGCCCGGACTCATCGCAAGTGACGTGCTACAGGCAGTACCAGAGGCTATTTCATCACTGATATCCAATTAACCTAATTTGTGAGGGAAAAATGGAGACCTACAAAATATATTCTGTCGCAGCAGCAGATGCTTCAACCACATTCCAAATAGAATTGGATTCACGAGCAATTGCTGCTGCAGAAGAACTCGAAAATAGCAGTGCACAAGGCACAAAAAGAGAAGAAATCTTACAGAAACATCTCGGCACAGATTATGAAAAGGGTTATCGTGGCACCGCTTGGGACTTGCACGGTATCTCTGCGGGTTTGACACCTGCGCGCTTAGCAATTCTACTTGAAGCACATCGCGAATCTTTTGACCCTTGTGCTGAACGCGAGACGTTTGACCACAGTCTGATGGTTAATGTTGAAGAGGAATTAGCATCGCAGTTGGAAGATATCCCTGAATCTGTTTTGAACGCAATTGTTGAAAAGTATAAAACAGAACTGTTGGAAACATAAAGTAACGTGAGCTCGGTATAAGCCTACTTTCATGAGTTCGCGGGTATTTTTCCACTGATTCCCCTGTTTGAGAGGTTTAGGAGGTCCGAAATAGGTAAAAACATCCTCCTATCTATACCGAAACTCACGTTATTTCGGACACCGAACCCACGTTAAAGTAGGTGTTATTTACAATATTTTTGGGGACTTTTCTATATAGTATACTTGTTTGGACAAAACATAGGGAATTACACATCTCAATGTTTTAATATTGTTCTCATTGATGGAGATCAACTTGTGCAGTTCATGATTGACTACAACGTTGGGGTTTCCATAGAGAAAACATACGAAATCAAAAGAGTAGATTCAGATTATTTTGCGGAAACAGAATAAGAAAATGCTCCAGAGACTTTACAACTGGAGTATTTCTGTTTTAAGAATAGAATCAGGACTTACGCAGTTGGTTCCTAAGTCCCTTGATAAGGGGGATTTAGGGGGTTAAAATACTGAAATAACGACTTTTTAAGTTCAAGATTTCCTTTTTCTCCTCAATTTGCGTAAGTCCTGAGAATCTATCTTAAAGATTTCAGAGTTCCCCAAGTTATTGACAGTTTATCGAGTGGATCAACCGGTGTAGCTTGAGTATTCAAATCCTTAAGAGTGTTAATATCATCCGAACTAAGCGCGCGATTCCACAGACGTACTTCATCAATCATCCCGTGAAACACGTTGTTAGGTCTATCACAATCCTGCCCAATCCTCAACGGATCATCAACACTTTTTAACGCGCCGGGGATCGCATTTTCACCTACAGATTCCCCATCAATATAAAGTTTAGCCGATGTGCCGTCGTTGGTAAAGGCGACATGCACCCACTTGCCAGGTTCAGGAACATCGGTATCAATATCAGCACGACCACCTTCGGTTTCAAAACGGAGTTTGAAACCACCTTTTTCGCTAAACAACCCGTATTGTCCTCTACCAGTACATCCACCGTGGACAGATTTACCAACAATCTGGCGTGTGCCTTCCCAATTATCAGCATAAATCCATGCCATGAATGTACATTCATTCACGTTGAGTGCATCCGTGCTTTCAACGGTGACAAAGGTACCACTCCCCGCACCGTCAAATTTCAATGCTTTTCCGAATTTTCCATCAACCCACATAGGGTTATCAATTGTGCCGTTGTGTCCATTGCCACTGGTATCTTCAGCGACATCACCACTGCCTTCATCAAAAGAGAAACTCAGGACGAGTCCTTCTAAATAATCCGCTGATGTAATGAGTGGAGTCAGCACGAAAAGTGCTATTATTAGGGTAAATATACTCAAAGTTTTCATTATAATATTCTCCTTTTGGCATTAGGACACCTGTTTTAGGTAGCCCCAAGTAGTTGAGAGTTTGGCAGATGGGTTAACATCAAAAACATCATCCGCATCTTGATCTTTATAGGTATTAATATCGTTTTCACTTAATGTGCGATTCCACAGACGTACTTCATCAATCATCCCGTGAAACACGTTGTTAGGTCTATCACAATCCTGCCCAATCCTCAACGGATCATCAACACTTTTTAACGCGCCGGGGATCGCATTTTCACCTACAGATTCCCCATCAATATAAAGTTTAGCCAATGTGCCGTCGTTGGTAAAGGCGACATGCACCCACTTGCCAGTTTCAGGAACATCGGTATCAATATCAGCACGACCACCTTCGGTTTCAAAACGGAGTTTGAAACCACCTTTTTCGCTAAACAACCCGTATTGTCCTCTACCGCTACATCCACCGTGGACAGATTTACCAACAATCTGGCGTGTGCCTTCCCAATTATCAGCATGAATCCATGCCATGAATGTACATTCATTCACGTTGAGTGCATCCGTGCTTTCAACGGTGACAAAGGTACCACTCCCCGCACCGTCAAATTTCAATGCTTTTCCGAATTTTCCATCAACCCACATGGGGTTATCAATTGTGCCGTTGTGTCCATTGCCACTGGTATCTTCAGCGACATCACCACTGCCTTCATCAAAAGAGAAACTCAGGACGAGTCCTTCTAAATAATCCGCTGATGTAATGAGTGGAGTCAGCACGAAAAGTGCTATTATTAGGGTAAATATACTCAAAGTTTTCATTATAATATTCTCCTTTTGGCATTAGGACACCTGTTTTAGGTAGCCCTAAGTAGTTGAGAGTTTGGCAGATGGGTTAACATCAAAAACATCATCCGCATCTTGATCTTTATAGGTATTAATATCGTTATCACTCAATGTGCGATTCCAAAGTAATACCAATTCTGATAAATAAAAACCTATTAAGCAAGTTTCAATATTAAATTTATGTTTTTGATCCGCAGATGAGTTGGAAGATTGGAAGTATGGAAGTCGGGAAGATAATGAAAACAGCGTTTCTTCCAGTCTTCCTGTTTTCCATCCTTCCTCAAAACCTAAAATCTATTTCTTAATATTGCTTAACGAGATTCTATGAAATTTTGATACTCATTTTGTGTTGAAAATGTCCGAGGCGCAATGAATTGTGCGACTACGAACACTTTTTTGTTTATGATAAGTCATCATTCAGAAATAGTATAACAAACGTTCCACTACCTGCACTATCAAATTTTAGCGCTTTTCTGAATTTTCCATCAACCCACCTTGGATTATCAATTGTGCCATCGTGGCCATTTTCACTAACATCTTCTGCGAAATCACCTTCTCCTTCATTAGACATTATAATGATTTAATCAGCAGGTGTCTCATAACACCAAGGTCTGAAGTTTAGCCGGAAGTTGTGTAAACCACAACAAGTTTCCATGACTATGTCGCTGAAACCTTTCTTCCAGTTGCGCAACTTATCTTGGACGATGCGGCATCTTTTGATACCCGCAATCGCATTTTTCCGAAATCCAAATTGATTCAGACTATTACTGATCGCATCCAGATTCTGTTTGTTATGCGTCATCGCATTTTTCGGGTCAAGCACAAGCGATTTAGGGACTTCTACAGTCTGCCGCATCCCCTCAACTTCAGTGATGACACCATCAGAAATTGACTGCAACGCTTTTATCTGTGTCTTGAGTCTATCTGAAATCATTTGCTATCCTTCCGAGCCTGACCTCTTATCAAGGTGTGTAACCATTTCGCCAAATCGGTATCCGGCAGATGTTGCTTTGTGGTGACTTCCTGTTAACAGTAGGAAAGGGAAGGGAATAAGTATTTTTTTCATATTTTAACTCCTTAGGACTTGCGTAATACGGCAATATACATACTAATACATGCTTAATAAAATAACATATATATCATATTTAATCATTATATTTATTATGTTATATATTATATGTATATACATGATATATTATAACCATTTTGTGACATGAAGTCAAGTAAAAATTCTAATTCTCATGTATTTGCTTGTTGCATTGTGAGTTTCGTAACCCGATTTATCTCTATGATGCATGTGTATACCTAAATGAATAGCTCTACTTTATCGGATTCAACATCTTGACAAGAAGAAGCATCTGCAATATAATGTAATATGTGTGATATAATGTATAAAATCTTAACCCGAAAGTATATAAAAATCAGTTCCATATTTTATTTTCAAATCTGGTCTTTACCATTATGAATCTTTTAGATAAACTTATTGAACGTTGCCACCATCGGCATCAGAATCCACTTCGGCAGCGGAAGACAATAACCATTCCTGCGGTCTTTTTCTATGACGGTGCCCCATATAACTTCACGGTTTACTGCGCGCATAGACAACCGATGCTGCTCAATGACCTTGAAGATACAAACATATCCTTTATGCCGATAGGACGCGCACCTCATTATGATCATGGTCCGCGGACTTTTGGTAAGGAGTTGTTCTTAAAACGCCAAACGATGCAAGACTGGGCAACCAGACATTGGCAAGCATCTTGGGGAATTCAGATCTATACAGGTATTCCATCGGGAACCGATGGCGCACATTGGCACGATATTGAATTTAAATATAAGACTATCTGCGCTGCACCCGATGCCGTTTTTACCTGTATTTCGGAACTTGTCAATGCTGTTGAGAATCCTCTGTTAACGATGACAAAGGACGGTGGACTGCGTTTTTCTTGTAGGATTGCGGATTACCTTCATCCAAATACAGAACTGGAAAGACTGTATGTTTATAAAGATACATTGACATCGAAAAATCTGCAGCAACGAGAAGTATACCTCACCATCTTTGGTGAAGAAGGATATAACACATGGGATGCTCGGTTTGAAATTTTGCTCGGAAATCTGCTCGATCCGCCGCTCGCTGTCAAAAAGGAAATCTTTGTTCCCATTGATGCCTTGCGTGCTGTTCTTCACGCGCCTGCCGAAAAACAACTGAAAAGGACATCCACCACTGTCCCACTAACTCTGGGTTCACATAGCCTTGACCTCGCAAAAGAGGCTTTTGTCACGCGCGGTTTCTCTTTTGTCCGACAACACAACAACTTTCACTACTGGACCCGGCACACTGAGACAGATAGCGAAGCGACTGCGTTGCTGTGGGAACGCAGCGGTGTCGTATGGGTTCGCGCAGTCACACCGAACGCTGGACTACCTACGATTTCCACACAAATAACAGATATCTGGGATAACACAGGTATTTTGCCACAAATACCTGCTACTGGATTGGTTGAAAGTGGTAAGGCACTTGCCATAAGGGAAGAGAAACTCAGTCCGTTAGCAATTAAAAGATCGCCACCGGTGTTACACAAATCTGAACATATCCAACAAACTTATAGTTCCACTGTGAAGAATGCAGTTCAGATACAACACTGTTTCGATCAGGATGTGCGTATTCTTGGATTTATTACCGAGCCAACCGTAGGAAACAATGCTGAAGTGGTATCCGAACTTCTTGACAGTGGTAGTACCTGCATAAATGTGCCAAACACATCGTTAGTAGAAGAGATAGAACAATACTATCAACAACACTATCGAAAGCAAAACCTACCACCAGTTACCCACTACAAACCTCGTAACCACCTATGGGAGCTAGTGGATAATATACCTACTAAGGTGCGCCTGGAAAAACCTTTTCAACATGGCAATATGTGTGAAGATGCTCAACGGTGTGATGCTCTTGAAAAAAAAGGCGGAAATCCGAGTGAAAGTATTTGTCCACAGTGTCCCGTTTATACGGCATGTCAGGAGCGCGGTTTTTTATCGCAATTCTCGGCATTACAACGCGCAAATATCCAGATCTCGGATATTCCGAATCTGTTTTTCGATCTACAATACACTGAAATAGTGGAAGAAATGCTCAAAAATGAAACAACAGAACGACTCTGCATCGTCATCGTCAATGATATTAGTATATCTGATCTGTTCGTCGAATATGAACTATCAAAAGACATATTGGAAAAGTGGAGTTTACATTGGGAAGGAGATGTTTTAGCGAACTTTGCCAATGTCTTACTAAATCTTTTAAAAGTCAAATGTAAATCCCATCGCGATGCTGTGAGCCTGATCCGGACAGCGGTCCAAGCGTTTGAATTGCAGAAAGAAAAACTTATTGAGCAGATGTGCCAAGTCAACGTCCGAGGCAGGGTCGTCAAACGCGGCACTGTTGATGCTGAAACTGGCAAGGAATTAGCGCGTTTTTCCATCGAATTTGAGGGCGGGACTTCTGTTTACATTCCTTTGGATAATAACACAATAGATACACTGCAGGCAAAGGGACTGCCCTTTTTTCGACTCAAATCTTTTAGACCTAATGAAGACATCAGAATACCGATGTCAATGCCACAAGCGATACGGTTAGGTATTTTGGACGTAGAAACTGTCGAGAGTATTGATAAATTTCCCACAGTCTGCCCGAATCCAAACTGGACATTTTGGCATCAACTCAAATGTTTCTTTGACCACTATACGCGGGATGCAGACGCACCAATACGATTGAATAACAATTCCCTATTATTCAGAATACCACCAAGGCTACATGAGCGTGTCAAACGACTTTTATTATTGTCTTCTAATTTCTCCGAATCACATTTCCGCAAGGTGTTCTCAGATGAGAAAATTGATGTATGTCGTCATGAAACGCTCGCTTGGGGTGCTGGAAACCGAATCTTTCAGATTCGCACAAAGTTGTATCCACCCAGAACCATTTTAGACTACAACAATGATTGGGACAGTATTCGGGTTTCTAACATAGGACAACGTTTTCTTTCCGGTATCCGTGCAGAAATCGAGAGAGATCCGAATATAAAACATGCGATTATCACCGATAAGAATATTACGACACTACTTGAGGATGTAGTAGAGAAGGAGAACGTGTGTTCCGTGACCTATTTTACGAATATGAATGCAATGGCAGACTCTTTTGAAGATGCACAAGTCGTTTGGATACTCGGTGCTCTTGAACGACCAATAAGCCTAATTTGGTGGCGTGCACAACTATTGTTCGGAAACGACAAGAAACCTCTATTTTATGAGAGAGATACGGAGTCCGGATGCTATACAGATGAACGGTTGCAGAACCTTTATGAAGAGGTGATTGTTCGTATACTAACAAGGGTTGTCAAACACGTTAAATTGACGTGCTATACAGACAAGAAAATCGTACTGATCAGTGCAATGGCATTACCCAATATCACCGATAGACCCGAAACACTCCTCTTTGATTGGGAAGATTTTGAGATTGCAGGCGGATTGCACAAACTGGCTGAGATAATAACTACACGCGAGCATTTTGAAATCGAAAAAGCTAATCTAACTGCGGAATCAGGCAGAGACAAAGTGCAGCAGGTTTTGGGATGTTCAGTAATTCACGCAAACCGTATATTGAACAAACTTAGGGGTGGGAACATCCAACGTGTTTCCTTCCGTGACCAAATTATCTCTCTACTTGCGGATGGTGAGAAAAAAGCAACTGAACTGATTGAAGCGATTGAAGGACACCCAACATCCGTAAGAAATGAACTCAAACGTCTTGTAGATATTGGTGACATAGTGAAGGTGCGGCGGGGGGTGTATGCACTTCAATAACGTAAAGCAAACGATAACGAAACGTTTATTGTCCAATAGCGTCACTGATAGCGTTGTGTAAGACCCATCAAACACTAATTGTGTGCGTATGGACGAAATGTCTCGATTGTTTTCTTTTTCTTCAACTGTGAGTTCGCGTCCCTTTGGTTTCTTTTTAGGTTGAACGATGTTTATTCCAGCAAGGGTAAAACCTTGAAAACCGGAATCTTGATACAAAACACTGCCACTTGGCACACAAATATCCTATAGTATCAGCGATGCGTTTGTCGTGTATGCTGCCTTCATAGGAGGGCGTCAATAATACAACTTTGCTGTCGGCATTGATAATCAGATTATTCTTGATCGTCCGTTGTTTCTTTTTACCACTATAACACGCCTTTTGAGTTTGTGGGTCTTTTGGACGCTGGATCGGACGCTCGGTGCTATCATAAAAAAAATGATTTGAACGCTGATTATCAGTCGCAGTATCCGAAGACACATCAAAAGTTGCGGGCTCTGTTTCTCAAGAGGGTAACTCTCCAGGCTCTGCTAAAGTCTGGTTCAATATCGGTAAAAGCAAGTGAATCCATCTATTAGCAAAAGGTTGAGACATACCAAAGAGTTCACCGAGCACATCTTGTGTCATCGCTTTTCGCAGGTAAATCAATATAAATAACAACATATCTTCAATCGTATCAAAACAACTATTTTTATATGGGGTATATCTCCGTTTTTTGCGTCGTTTTCCATCAAGAGTATGTGTTTGAACAAACTCTAAAAAACATTTAGAAAAACAGCGGAACAGTTCAGAAAACTCTTCTGGCTTATATCCTGTCAGTGCCAGAAACCTTTTAGGTTTATCCTTTAATTCTTCAAAACTGGTCAGGTGTTAACCTCCAAATTGTAGATTGATACAAGTTTAACAGAGACTAACTAAAAATAACAATTAATTCGTTATAATGTCTATTATACACAATTTAAAATAAAATGTAAATTCTAATTTTTGAATCGGGTGTGTAAAGTTTTTGGCATGAATATGAATTGAGCAGAGGCATTCAGTTTTCATAATTTACTTTTTTGAGGAGTTTGAGAGCCATCCAAGGTTGTGCGGCGAAATATCGCAGTGTCTTTGCGATTTCAGTATATCCAGCGGCGCGTCCGAACGTTAGCACAGCATTGCGCAACGCCGCCATGACTTGCGGTATGTTGCCACAGCAGACCTGTGAGGCATCCTCGCCAAAGATCATATCTCGCGTGCGATGCAATAGATTCTCTATTGTCCAATGTCCACGCCGAAGTTGCAGTAAACGTTCTGCGGATGCTTGTGTAGGTGATAAACTCGTGATGCCGGACTGCGTTTGATGTGTTATTTTGCCTGTCCGTGTGTGCTTCCGTTCACATCGGTATTGATAAACTTGTGCAAGCCCCGGCCACTTCATATAGTCTGTGAGGGCAGTGCTGGCAGTCAACGTGCGCGTTTGTATCCAACCGTGTCCTTTTTCAATCGTTTGGTAAGTGTCCGTGTGCGCGCCGAGAGCAGCGTGTGTTTTTTTGAGTGTCTCGATCTGTTCGGTTGTTGTTTTTGCCGATGGCACAGGTTCAAATAAGGTGCGAATATCATCTAAAAGTGATTTCTGGTTCGCCTTGACAGGCATGACGTAATCCGCATCTGCGGTCGCATAAGTTCTGACAAAAAGTGCGTTGCGTGAGAAGGGCGTCGGTAGTGACCACTTTTCCTGCGACATCAAACGCCTCAAGGATCTGTGTTGCGACAGGGATTTCATTTGTTTTCTTAGATACGGGGCGTTGTGTGAGGGTAATACCGAGTTGATGACTGACAACAGACAATAGATGTGTAGTGTGTGCAGAGCCATTCAGTTTTCAAGTTTTTCACTACATTTTAGAGAGGATCGCGATTCGGAGATCGCTCGGACAGAAGAGAGACTTGAGCATCAGGTGAGAACTACCGAACAATTGAATGGCTCTGATCCTCCTTTAGGTGAAAATAATTGATTGTACTATTTTGATATAAATTTGTCAACAATTTAGCAAAATAATTTTCAATAAAAATTTGGTTTTTCAAAGAAATTTAGTTATACATAATCTTAACTGTGGACCATCAAACCACTTCCATCCAAACTCCCGGGACAAACCCCGGATACTTCCCTTCACTGAATGCTGGATAATAGACATCTTCACCAGTGAAATTAAGAACTGTCTCTCTGCCATCGGTATTTGGGATATGCACTTTACAAGTATATTCACTTTCACGGAATATTTGCTGCGGTGTTGAAGTAGATTTATCAACGCGATATTCCACCAATACATCCTCATCCACTGAAACTCCCAGACCGGGTGAGTCTGGAACCTGTATCGTCCCATCAACCACAGCGAGTCGAGTTTCAAGCAGATCCGATTCCCACAACTCATGGCAGGTAATCGCTGGCAATTCGGCTTGCGATAGCACTGCGCCGAGATGCACACAGTATGCCGTTGTAATTCCGGTACCAACCATCTGTAGCCAGAAAGGTTGTCCAAACGAAGCGCAGAGTGCGTTAGTTTGCAGTAGTGAGGTTACACCACCTCCGACAACAAACCCGCCACAACAGCGCGCATGTAAACAGGATTCGTTGAAGTGCTCTACGATCCGTTTTTGAACAACCTCTTGTAACCTTTCCGCGCCTTCAATATCTTTTCCGAGGTAGAATGGACTCTCGTAAATGGCTACATTCGGATGCTCATCTAACTTCTGTAAAACAGGGATTGCGTTATCCGCAGTTCTTAGGAAACCGTTGAAGTCAATATCCAACCGATAGTCTGCTGGAACGGCATTGCCGACTGCATCAACTTGTGCGAAGATGTCTCGCCAAGGTCTCGCTTTTAACTTTGCAGATGTATAACCTCTTTTGACCGATTCCTGCACCTCTGCTACCCAATCTTCAGACGGCATGTCGATATCCCACCAAGAAATCGGGCACCTTTCACGCACCTTAGGTCCGATCAATTCGGACACAGATACACCTACCGTTTTACCAACAGCATCATAAAGGGACATCTGAATACCGAACCCGGTGCTATCATCGTTCATACATACAAACGGATTTTGTCCCACCAATCGTTCAATATTGCCCGATTCATCGTATAAATTTTCGCCATACCCAACAATCCCGTTGCTGAGTTCAACACGGTAAACGTAAACACGTTCGCCATGTGTCAATGCACGGTGCATGTGCCGACTGACTCGATCACAATAGAACGGAACATTCAACGGTATTGCTTCAAGATATTTGATACTAAGCATGTTGTGCCTCCTAACCTTATGAAGATTAAAAAATAAATTGGGTAACTCGGGCTCAAACCCCAGGACCGGTAGGTTCGGTTTCCTAACCGAACCGGATACTACAAGGAAACTGAAAATTACCCGATTAAATACTTAAACTTCATTTGGTTAGCCCTAATTGTAGCATATTCCGATAAAAATCTGTTAAGAATTTTACGATTGATTTCGTGATCGATACATATTTCTGTTTAGCGGTCCTCCACCCCCGGTAGGTGATGAATTTTTATAATTATTGAAGAAAATCTAAGAAATTACAACAAACACGTAAAAATTATACTTTTGAGATTGATTTAATTCTGTGATGAGACACGACGTATGTCTAAACTTTGTCTGTCATCCGTTCTATATCATTTGACACTCCTTGTGTTTTGTTGGTATAATATCAGTTATACATGTAAAACTGATATACATATTTTTTGGAAAACTTGCTTGGAAGTGAGGAGTGCATTATGGCGCGAATTAAACCTTTTACTGTCTCAAATGAACTGTTAGATCAACCCGATAAACTTCGCGAACGAGCACAGCAAGATGGCTATCTCTATTTTCGTGGATTAATTGATGAAGAATCTATCTACAATTTACGTCGGGATTTCTTAGAAATTTGCCATCAACACGGATGGGCACAAGGCGGAGATGCACTAATGGACGGTATCCGTATAGGTGGTCCTTTCATGGAAGGTGATGATGGCTATTGGCCTGTGTTAGATGAATTCCAATCTCTTGAATCATTCCACGCTTTTGCACATCATCCGGCAATTTTAGATATGTGTGACAAATTGTTCGGAGAAAAAACGCTGGTGCATCCGCGAAATATCGGAAGAATTATGTTCCCAGAAAACACAAAATTTACAACACCAGCACACCAAGATTTTATCCACATCCGAGGGACTGAAGAAACATATACCGGATGGATACCGCTTGGTGCATGTCCTACGCATTTTGGCGGATTGTCCGTTTTAGCGGGATCACATCGCTTCGAAATTTTTCCTGTGAAACCTACTTTTGGGGCGGGAGGACTCGGTATCGACACTGATCCTTTAGAAGATGATGGATTACATTGGGTGTCCGGTGATTACGAAATCGGTGATGCAATTTTCTTTCACAGTCATACCGTTCACAAAGCACTCCCAAATCAGACTCCTGATCGGATACGACTATCAGTAGATTATCGGTATCAAGGATCTTCGAAACCTGTGACGGAAGGGTCACTTTTACCGCATTTTAATCGAATGCGTTGGGATCAGATTTATAAAGAATGGGAATCCAATAAATATCAGTACTATTGGAAAGCATTTGACCTCAATTGAGTGTAACCGCTGATGAAAAGAGTGTTGATATTCCTAATGTTTGGCACTTTCTGTGTAACAGCAGGTTTGTTGCCATTAGATCATAATGACACCGATACTGAAACAGTACCCGAAGGTATGGTTTTGATTCCCGAAGGAGTGTTTCAGATGGGAAGTGAAAAAGGGGATCGTGACGAGAAACCGTTACATTCTGTCTACCTTGATGCGTTTTATATGGATACACATGAAGTCACAGTAGGAGAATACAAGCAGTTCATCAATGCCACAGGACATCGCGCGTTATCAGATTCAGTTTTTCAATGTTCACCTACCAATAAGCACCTTGTTGTCGGTGTAATACCAAATTAACCCGATCTGTAGCGCGAGGTCCCCGTGCCTCGCAATGCTAACCGCTATTAGAAAACTTCTAATCCCGTTAATTTGGTATAAGTTGGCATGATGCGATGGCTTACGCACAGTGGAAAGGAAAACGTTTACCAACAGAGGCAGAATGGGAAAAAGCAGCACGTGGTAGATTAATTGGAATGAAATATCCTTGGGGTAATAATATTGATTCCAGCAAGGCAAACTATAACAAAAATACAAAATCTGGCACACACGGTGAACAAACGACACCCGTAGGAAAATATCCTGCTAACGCATACGGTTTGTATGATATGGTTGGAAATGTCTCGGAGTGGTGCCTTGATGCGTATCAAAAAGATTTCTACGCTAAGCCACCTCGGCACAACCCTATTGCCGATGCAGAGAACATTAATCATCTTGTAGAGAACTTCAAAAACGTAGAGACACGACGTATTGTTCGAGGAGGTTCATGGAGTTTCAATGCAAAAAGTGTCCGTGTTGCGAACCGACTTGGTGAAAAACCTTCGCTCTTGAGTAGTGATGTTGGGTTTCGATGTGTTCAGGATATAAAACCTTAAATTATACAACGCTTTATTCCCAACGACTTTAAATTGACAACAGATTGGAAGGAAATAAAAATCATTGACTAAACTAAAACACTTGCTACTTATCGGATGCAGTTTTCTCATCGTATTGTCCGCCTCCGCAGAAAACTACACAGGTGATTTTCTGACGAACGGCATTGGTGCACGCGCACTTGGACTTGGCGGTGCTTATGTCAGTATAGCAGACGATGCCACAGCAACTTATTGGAATCCCGCAGGAATCGCAGGTGTTTCACACAATTATCAAGTCTGTATGATGCATGCTACACGCCGCTCAGGATTAGGAGCATTTAGTTATGTAAGTGGTATAGGAAAAGTCTTACCGCAACTTACGCTCGGTCTCTCGTGGATTCGGGCAGGTATTGACGATATACCTATCTATTACGATGTGCCAGCGTTTGATCCATCAATTAGTGCTGATCAACGCAAAAACAATCCAAAATACAGACCAAGTGAACAAGATTTCACGCCTTCTGGTTACCTAAGTGATAATGAAAATGCTTTTGTTCTTACGCTTGCGTCACGCGTTGTTGTCAGTCAATCGTGGTGGGATAACTTCGGAAGAGATTCTATACCCCCTGAATTTCTTTTCGGAATAAATGTGAAGGGGATCTTTCAGAACTTCAGCGGAGGGGATGATCTTGACGAGGTTACCTCTGTTTTCTCCACTTACGGAAGCAGTGGATACGGTTTTGATGCAGGTATGCTCATTAGACTGCCAGACATGAACGCACTTTTTGGTTTGCAGAACGTAGGAGGATTTGCTTTCGGTATCAATCTGCAGGACATTTCTCAGACCACCTTGATTTGGAATACAGTTCCTGCTCTCAAAGAATCCATACCCGCAAATCTAAATTTAGGTTTAGCATATAACACCAAACTTCTGTTTAACCGAGAATTGATTGTTTCATATCAATGGCAGGAACGTTATGGTGGACAGACTCATATCGGAATAGAATATCAAATAAGTTCTCCATTAGCCTTACGCATCGGTTATCGAGATAGCAGCTTGACAAGTGGTATCGGCATCCAACTAAAACGGTTCCGACTTGATTACGCACTCCTTATTGGCGATCTGATTAACACTCATTTTTTGAGTGTGCTGTGGGCTTTTTAATCAGATTTTGGGTTGGACAAATCCGGTTGACTACTTAAGAAAATCACAAGCGGGGACACAAGCAACGGAACCATCACTAATCCGTCAAGCACAATAGGTAATCCGAACCGATCTCCTAAAGTTCCAACTATTAAATTCAGCAGTCCACCCACTCCCCACGATGCGCCCATCATGAAACTTGATGCAATATTCTCATGTCCACGCAGCATCATCTGTGCTAAGATGATGTTTATTGTTATTGAGCTTGAGAGAACCATATTGCCTAAAAAGAGTAGCACGAGGAATTTAATTCCACTCGTGTGAAGCGAGGCATAGAGCAATGGTGGTGCAACTGCAAGTGAGAAAAGCAGTAAGAAATGAGTCTTTACACGACTTAAAAACCATCCGCTTCCCATGATACCCATTGAACCCGCAAAGATATAGAGTGCAATAACTAATGAACGCTTCTGGTTAGAATAGTTCAGGTCATCAAGGTAAATAGAGAGAAAATTCTCTAATCCTGCAATTGTGACTGTTCGAAGTGAGGCAATAATAAAAAGTACAATAAGCGGTAGGAGGTGCGGTCCAGCAACCTGCCAAAAAGACTGGCGTTCTGTTTTTCCATCATGTGATAGCACACGTGCAGAGGCAGTTAGGTCAAGTTCATGCTCAAATTTCAACACAAAAGGCACAAGCAATGCTACAAGTACACCCGGTATCATCTCCCAAACCAAGTGACCGTATCCAAAACGATAGGGAATGAATAGAAGCACAAGCGGTCCTAAAGCACGACCAATGTTTCCACCCGTGAGAAAAATAGAGATGCCCATACCTCTTGTTTCTGCGGCAAGTGCGCCAGCATAGGTCGTAGCCTGTGGATGAAAGGCAGCAACACCTGTCCCTCCGATGGCTAATAACAGAAACACGATAGCGGCTGATGGAGCCACACCTATCAGACTTAAGCCAATTGCTGTGAAGGCAATCCCGAAAGTTAGGTAATGGACTGTCCGCATTCTATCTGAAAGCCATCCGAAGAATATTTGCCCAAGAGAACTAAAGATGCTATACAGTGAAATAAAAATACCAGCAAAACTGTTTCGTGTTGATGCTGAAGCTAATCTATCTAACAGACGCGGTTGCAGATGTGGAAAAAGTGTTGCATAAGAATCAAGAACAGTATGTGCAAATGTGAGGAAAAAGAACTGAAGGAGATAGGATTGTTTTTGCTTAGGTGAGTTAGATGGTTTTTGATTATTTTCCATTAGGTTAGTTTACTTTGGTTTATCTGGATACTTTTGTAGTAAGAGTTGTAAGCGATTTTCTTGGGTTTGTTTCATACTCAACGAAATTCGCTTAGTATTTTTTGATACTTCAAGCACAACTACTTTGACTTCATCACCCTCATTAAGAAAATTTGTCGTGGCTATACTACCATCGGTGTGTGACATCTCTGAAACATGAAGCAGTCCTACGACTCCTTCTTCAAGTTGCAGAAATGCTCCATAGTGAACAATATTGACGACAGTCCCTTGAACTGTCGAACCAATTGGATATTTATCTTCAACGTCTTCCCAAGGGTTACTTGTCATCTGTTTCAAACTCAACGAGATCTTTTTATCTTCTCGATTAAATTCTATAACTTTTACTTCAACTTCATCACCAACTGAAATGACTTCAGACGGGTGATCTATAGGTTTCCAACCTAACTCTGTTTTGTGAATTAATCCATCAATTCCTCCGAGATCGACAAACGCCCCAAAAGTTGTAATGTTTTTCACAATACCTGTCACTTGTTGTCCTATCTCAAGGGTTTCAAGAAACTCACTTCTTTTTTCCTCAAGCCATGCACGGCGCGATAAAACAAGATTGTCTTGCTGTTTGTTGAACTCAGTAATTTTCATTTCAAAGGTTTTTCCTACATACAAATCGAGATTTTGAGTTAACCACAAATCAACTTGTGATGCAGGAAGGAAGCCATGCAGCATTTCAATTCTTACCCGTACCCCTCCTTTAACACGTTGAATAACATATCCATTGACAGGTGTACCGTTTGCATAAGCTTTAGCGATTTTATCCCAAACTTGTGATTGGGAGACTGAAGAAGACTTATCTACTGAGTGTTCCGACTTTGTTACCATTAAAGGCTTTGCCTTGGGGGTACATTCAATATCCGACTTTTCTACCTCAGACAGTGTTACGTTCATGGCACCTTCAATATCGGAATCATGAAAGATTTCTAAAAGTCCGTGTCGGAAAACTGCCACTACTTTCTTATTGATGGACATATATAATACATTCTTGTCAAAAGATTGTAGGTAGCCTTTTAGAACATAGCCTGCTTTTGTTACAAGTCTAAGGACAGATCTTTGTTTATTAACATCTAACGCTTCCTCCTTGACTAAAATGGACCTAAGAAATTCATCGGAGATAGGATTTCTTTGCAAAGTCGGTTCTACTATTTGAGGCTGCGGTTTTACTGCATCCCAATTCCGTTTTGGGAATGCAAATAGCATATCAGGTTTTTGTATCCGTACCACTAATCCTTGTGAATCAACACCACTTACGATTTCGTCAAGTATCCTAATATTCTGAAGGGTATAAATGCTATGATTCGTAATAAAACACATCGGTTGTGCAGAACCAAGATTTATAAACCATTCTGACTGCCTTTCTCCTTTAGATACAACAATTTGTGCTTTGCGAATGACTTGATCATTTAATGTATACCCTTGATGGATTTCTTTAACTACATTTCCCTTTGGTACTTTATCCGAATAGATCCGGGATTGTACTTCTTCATGTTGATCCAGATTAAGTAATCTACCAAGTGTTTCAATTGGTTTGAGTCCGTGGTTTTTAAGAAGATCAAGGAACTGTTCCTGTGTGGAATGAATATTTTCGCAGAATGTTACTAATTCAAGAGGTGGGTTATCAACCTTAACCGATTCATTTATATTTTTCACAACCGATTCCAATTGATCTATTATCGGAATCAACTTTTTAAGAAAAGTCTCTTTCGCTATTTTTAATTTCTCTGGAAGTTCTAACTCTATATCTTTCCTTGTTTTTTCGGCTTCGATTATAACACGTTGCAAACTTGTAAGTTCAAGTTGGTGTTGTCTTCGGACAATTTGGCTTGCTACTTTTATTGGTCTTGCGCGTTGTGAATTTAATGCCGCTGGTAAAGTTTCAGAAACTTTTTGTAGTTGCTCTTTGGCATCATTCAATCGCTTCCCAAATGCAGATAATAGAACACTGTGAATTTTTTTCAATTGCTGTTTACGTTCTGAAAGTGGTATATTTTGGAATTCAGATGTGAATTGACAATTTCCTGCATCCAAGATGACTAACTCATGTTTAGCACGAGTTACGGCGACGTAGAAAAGCCGCCTTTCTTCAGCTAGATCATTTCTATCATCGGGAAGACTATTATACATTGTATTCACAAGAAGGATAACTTTGTCCCATTCCCTACCTTTGGCTGTGTGAATATTAATTATCTCTATTTCCTTTGATCCATGACGCAGGAACATTTTCCTTCTTTTTGTTTCATCTTCGTTTTCAAAATCTTCCAGTGAATCTTCAAATCCTTCCCATTCAATATCAAATCCTTGCCTCTTAAGTTCGTCACAATTAAGGATTTTTTGTATCGTATTAATTTCGCCCTTCCAATTGCGAGCCAAGATACCGACCTTTTGGAAATTACTTGACAGTATACTTGATAGTTCCCTTAACAATACCTCTTTTACATTTTCCTGTAGAGTATTCAAAACTTCTACTTGATTCAGTGAAAAATTGTCAGTACGGAGATTTTTACCAATTCGGTCCGGATTGTTGTGTTTAATCAAAGCCTTCGCATGCATAACAATGCTTGAGGTAGAACGATAATTGCAAGTGGTTTCATATTTTTGTAAATTTTCCCAGCCGCCAAAATTCTTTTGCATAATCTTGGAATCGCCGCCGCGAAATCCATAAATTGCTTGATCGTCGTCTCCTACAGCGAAAAGGTTTTCTGGAAATAGTTTTATTAAGCGAAAATCAACTGGTGATATGTCTTGAAATTCATCAACAAATACATAACAAAATTTTTTGCGGTATTCTTGGAGTAGGTCTTCATTCTTTTCAAGCATATTTGCTGAAAGTATTAGCATATCGTGGAAATCAATTGCTCTCGCTTCAGTTTTGCGATCTTCATACCTCGTGGCAAATGCTCGAAGGATTGGATCCGCAATTTTATGAGGTTGAAACTCACCACTTTTTACCTGTCGTTTTTCTTTTTCGATCTCCTCTTTCATTTCGTTGAATATTCGCATCTCATGTCCAAACTTATGAGTATGTTCAAGGACTTCATCATAGGGAACATCAAAATACTCACAGAATACCTCAATCCGCCGGCGAGTGCTATCTCGCGCGTGTAACGGGTCTTCGTCGTTAAACACTGCCCACTTTTTGTAAGCCCAAACTTCTCGGTCAAGGCGACTGGAGGCATCTGCCCATGACTTTTCTTCAGCAATGACCTTAAATGAGGATATATCAATAGACATTATATCAATTTAATTGTGGGTTTCTTGTCTGTCTGTTTTTTGCTATCCTATAAGCACATTTTGCCTAAAACGGAAACAGAATAAGGGAAAACTGCCAAATTACAATCACTAAATATATTGTAACGTGAAATATAAATACATAAAAATTAACTCTCACAACACGTTTTTAAATCAGTATAATGTCTAATATCTTCGTTTTCAATTGCTTTACGGAATGAATCATTTGGGGACTCTGTGAAGTGTAATTCTTTGCTCTGCTCTAGATCTGTGGATAGCCCGAAATAACATGTAACTGTTGACTTAGACTTAATTTTATATATAGTTACACTAATATCCGCGGTTTCTTTTTCAATTTGTTCGATCGTTTCATCAAGAATAACCACAGCGCGGTTTCTATGGATATTAATCTGACTTTCTTCTTCTGTATCGGCATCTTTACCCATCGGCGTTCCAGTCACCTTAAATTCGAATTTTTCATCGCCTCTCTGGAGTGCCTCACGAAGTCCTCGGTTTGATGAATACGTGCGGTGTTCCTGTTCGCGGCGTTCTGGATCTGTAGTCTGCCCGATATAACATCGGCCAGTCGTTATACCTTCAAATTTATAAATGGCAACGCGCGCGGTACTGGTTTCTCTTTTAAGCCTATACTTTTCCTCATTGATAATTTGTCCGATACGATTCGCGTCCCAGATATTATTGGGTGCTTTTTTAAATCCTGCTTGTGCATAATTTTCGGTAATAAGATCTTTTCCAAACAGGACTTACGCAAATTGAGCAGAAAAAGGAAATATTGGACTTAAAAAGTCATTATTTCGGTATTTTAACCCCTTAAATCCCCCTTATCAAGGGGATTTTTGAACCTATTGCGTAAGTCCTACCAAACACATGGAGAGTACATATTTTGGGTTTGCTGTGGTTTAAAAGGGGTTCATTTTTAAGCCTTTTATCCATTTCTTTAGCAGCAGTATCAGTAAATGCAATTGCAAGGATCCGCTCAGGATCAACGTTGTGTTCGCGTATCAGATTCAGAATACGATCCTTGATAACAGTAGTTTTCCCACTACCAGGTCCGGCTACCACAAGAGCGGGGCCTCCAAAGTGTTTAACGGCCTTCAGTTGATGTTCGTCTAATTTCACTTTCATAAAATACTTTCACTGACACTCAAGCAAAATAGAAATTCAGTTAGATATAGCAATCCTAAAATAAGCACATTGGTAGCGATTATAGCATAATCCCTAATTCAAGTCTTAACTTTTCTCAATTTACTTCGTGCGCGCCAATACGCAAATTGCCGATAATAATACCCTATATTTTTTGGAATCTTCTCAAACTCTGGCACAAATTGACACGTCCCACCGAGGATAACCAACTCAGACTTAGCCCGCGTCATAGCAACATAGAAAACACGACGTTCCTCTGCAAGTATGGTATCGCGCCGAGGAAACCTCCGATCCAACGTATTGTGAATCAGAATGACCCTTTCCCATTCGCGTCCCTTTGCTTTATGTATTGTCGTCACTTCTGCTGCAGATGTAGAGACACCGGAGAGTATCTCTTCAACACGACTAACTTCATAGTTCGTTCTGACAAGGATAGCTGTCTCAACAGGTTCAGATAATTCCTGCAATAGTTGCGCTGTTATTGTCTTAGGTGTGGTCTCAATCTTTTTTATTTCGCATTTCGTCGGATTATGAGCGCGCAGGTTTTTTCGAATTCGGGGAGTATTTTGTTCAATTAAGGCTCTTGCATGCTCCACAATTGTTGACGTAGAACGATAATTACGGGTAATCTCATATTTTACGACATCTGATCGGTTAGCAAATCTCTGCATAATCTGTGAATCACCGCCACGGAAACTATAAATCGCTTGGTCATCATCTCCAACAGCAAAAAGATTTTCTGACAACTGGGAAATCAAGCGAAAGTCGGTTAGCGCAATATCCTGAAATTCATCAACAAGAAGATATGGGTATCGGTCTCGGTAGGTTTGGCAGATATCAGAATTGATTTCTAACAGATTTGCAGCGTAGATAATCATATCCTCAAAATCAATAGCGTTTGCTTCAGATTTATAGGATTCATATTTCTTTGCAAATTCACGTGCAACAGGATTTTTCAAGGTATTTGGATCAAAGAGCCCGGTTTCAACCTGCCGTTTTGCTCGCATCACAATTTCTTTTACATCGTTGAAACGTTCACTGAGATTCTCAAAATCGGGGTCTCTATCCAGATGATCCTTATATTCAATGTCAAAATGTTGGCAGAACATCTCAAGCATAAGTTGATTACTAAACTGTCTTCGCATCGGATCCGCACGGTTAAATACATCAACTCTGTTTCTGTAATGTCTAATCCAATAAGCCTCGCGAATGTTAGCATCTATTCCGACAACCTGTTCTATCACCTTAAAACTGAATTGTGTTTCGCCTTCTGATCTGATAGCTTGACGAAGACGATCATTAGATGAATGCGCAAAATGTTCGCGTCTTCTCCGTTCAGGATTCGTTGTTTGACCGATATAACACTTGCCAGTCTGTTTATTCTCAATTTTATAGATGCAGACCATCGTTGTAGATGCTGCCTGATTAATCTGTATTTTTTCTTGGGAAATAATTCGATCAATTTCGCTTGACCAAATTTCTGGACGGTACTTAAATCCAGCACGTTTGTAGTTTTCTGTGATTATATCTTTGCCGAAAGCATGAAGAGTGCGTATGACTGGCAATTCATTTTTAGATGGAAGTTCACGTATAATGCGATTTTCCATCTCTTCGACTGCTTTTCTATTAAATGCTATGGCGAGGATACTTGTGGCAGGGATCTTATGTGTCTGGATAAGATTTAGAATACGTGCTGTTACCACAGTAGTTTTACCGCTACCAGGTCCAGCAATAACAATTGCAGGACCTGTAACATGTTGGACAGCTTTTTCTTGGTTTCTATCAAGGTTCATATTTCAAGTGGCGAGTAAATCCTGAAAAACTTCATGTGTGTAGGTGAATAAAAATTGATTTAATTGACAAATATTACCACAAAATTTAGTTGAAAATCAAGCATTATTAGAGAACCATCAGAGCCATTCAGTTTTCCATACTTTGATCTGATTTTACCCAGTCCCGGTAGGTGCGGTTTCCTAACCGCACCATAGGCGTCAATTTAGCAGTTTCCAACTACGGTAGGTGCGGTTTCCTAACCGCACCTTTATGTATCAACATCTCAAATAACGCAAAGGACGAGAATATCAGCGTTCGTAGTCGCGCAATTCATAGTGCCTCTTTTCTTTGAATGTAAGAGGCGCTATGAATTGCGCGACTACAAACGAGTTCTTTCCTTAAATTGACGCTAATGGTGCGGTTTCCTAACCGCACCTTTATGTATCAACATCTCAAATAACGCAAAGGACGAGAATATCAGCGTTCGTAGTCGCGCAATTCATTGCGCCTCTTTTCTTTGAATGTAAGAGGCGCTATGAATTGCGCGACTACAAACGAGTTCTTTCCTTAAATTGACGCTAATGGTGCGGTTTCCTAACCGCACCGGATATTCATAAGAAAAATGCACGAAACCCGAATAATCTCTTAAAACTGAATGCCTCTGCCGATATTATCATTTATGGCAAAAAAACGAATTATATGATATAATAATTCATAGTTTGAGTACTATTAAGAAAGGAATTATTATGAGATTAGATGGAAAAGTTGCGATTGTCGCTGGTGCTGCATGGGGCGGCATCGGTGCCGCAACTGCTTACAAATTTGCTTGTGAAGGTGCTAAAGTGGTCGTCAATACACGCCGCAGGGAAGCAAAGCTTGCGGAAACCGTAACCCGCATTCAAGACGCTGGTGGTGAAGCAGTCGCGGTGATGGGTGATGTCGCCGATGAAAAAACATGGGATACACTCGTCAAAACTGCATTAAAAAACTACGGGAAAATAACTACACTGGTTCATAACGCAGCACATTCATACACCAAAAAAGCAATTGAATTCACACTAGAAGAATGGAACGAAAGCCTCGGCGTAACACTTGGCGGACCGTGGCTCGGAGCAAAGTACTGTATCCCTGAGATGATTCAAAACGGTGGCGGCACCATTGTTTTCATTTCAACCGTTAACGCCACGATCACAAACCCCGGTTTCGGACTTTATGGCGCGGGCAAAGGTGGATTAAATGCACTAACGCGTAGCATTGCGCTCGATTACGGCAGGGAGGGAATCCGTGCTAACGCCATTGCTCCCGGACAGATTGTTGGCGAACGCGGTGAAGTCTCACTTGCTGCTGATAAATTGGAGGAACAAGCCTCGCGTGATTGCTACCCGATAGGACGTTATGGTAAACCCGAAGATATTGCGAATGTCGCTCTCTTCTTAGCATCCGATGAAGCAGATTTCGTTACAGGTATCGTCCTGACTGCCGACGGAGGTTTGACACTTCAATCTCCAGAAGCACTTGTGCGTCCCTCCTTCAGACTCCGCTGGAGAGATGATATTCTGGTACCGCAACCGAAATAGGATATATCAATTGAATTTATGCATCCTGTCAGAACACAATCGTACTAAGCATAGAGATATGCCTCCGTAACAGTTGGTTTACTTGATTCAGAAAGAGGCAAATTCCAAGATCCATTGTCATTATAAGGAGAAAAAAATGTGTGGACGATTTACTTTGGCAACCCCTCCTGAACAATTGGCTTTATTTTCCGACGAATTTGAGTTGCCAACGAATTTTTCCCCACGCTACAATATAACTCCAACACAAGATGTTGCTGTTATCACCAATTCCCAGATTAATACGGAGTCTGATGAAAGTTTGAAAAAGATCGAATTCTTTCACTGGGGACTTATTCCTTCTTGGGCAAAAGACCCAAAAATTGGGAGTAGGATGATAAATGCACGTTCAGAAACGTTATCTGAAAAACCATCCTTTCGAACTGCCTACAAACGAAGGAGATGTCTCATATTAGCGGATGGATACTACGAATGGCAACAGGTACCGGGTGAAAAACAGAAACAACCGATCTACGTCCGACTCAAATCACAGAAACCGTTTGCATTCGCTGGGTTATGGGAAGAATGGAAGCCAAATTGGATGGATAAACCGCTCCGATCCTGTACAATCATAACTTGTCCGCCTAATCCAATGTTGGAGAATATACACCATAGGATGCCTGTGATTCTGCCAAAAGAACAATATTCACATTGGCTTGCACCTGAGGAACAATCTTCAGAAACGCTCCAACCACTCCTCATTCCTTACACCGGTGAAGAGATGGAGGCATACCCTGTGTCAAGACTCGTTAATCGTCCTACGAATGATTCTCCAGAATGCATTGCCCCATTAACGGAAGTCAATAACCCCAAGCTAAAGCATGGGGCTTGTGCAAAGCGCATACCAAGCGTTCACTCCACAAGTTAAACCGTTGTACTACAGTAAAATATCGTGGTATCTTGGCGTGGTAGCCAGCACGATGTTTCGGATGCTCCCCAAGTCCGATTCCTCTCGGATACTGTGATCTGGATGGGGCAACATATACCCTGAAAAGGAGAACACAAACTTATGTTTGTTCCTGTTAAAACGAAAGATGGTGAGGTGCTAATGCCTATGCACGCTGCGCGTGCGCGCAAGCTCGTCCAACGTGGTGAGGCAACGTCTTATTGGGACAATGGTATCTACTGTCTCTGTCTCAATAAAGAGCCTTCTCAGAGAGATACTCAAGAGATTGCTGTGGGTGTAGACCCCGGTAGCAAGAAAGAGGGTTTCACAGTGAAGTCGATGTCTCACACCTATCTGAACGTTCAAGCAGACGCCCATAGCAAAGTGGGCAAGAAAGTAGAGAAACGCAGAGACCTTCGGAGAACCCGTCGTTCTCGCAGCTGTCCGAATAGAAAGAACCGGACGAATCGTTTGGCGAATAAGGCACGAATACCTGCTGGCACGCGTGCAAGGTGGGATTGGAAACTACGTATCTTGGATTGGTTGTCCAAGTTATATCCTATCACGTATGTATGTGTTGAGGACATTAAGGCACGGGCACTCAAACATGCCAAAAAGTGGAATAGTTCTTTCAGTCCTCTTGAAGTCGGAAAGTCTTGGTTCTATAGCGAGGTACAAAAGCGATGGACATTGTTCACACTTCAAGGTTGGGAGACGAAAGAACTGCGAGATAGACTTGGGCTCAAAAAGTCTTCCAAGAAACTTGCTGAGACGTTTGATGCACACTGTGTAGATAGTTGGTGCTTGGCATATCACACTGTCGGTGGGGTGGATGTCCCCGACAACACAGATATATTCTGCATCGCACCGATACCTGTTTCAAGACGTGAACTTCATCGGCAGAACCCACAAAAGAACGGCATTCGTTCGCGATATGGTGGCACCTTATTAGCACAAGGCTTGGTCAAGAACACTTTGGTGAAGCATGTCAAACACGGATTAACAAGACTTTCAGGTATTAACGCAAAAGGTTTGTTTTCTATCTACAGTTTGGATGGGAAACGAATCACCACAAGCGCGAAACGACAGGATTTCAAAGTTCTTAAGCGTCTGAATTTTAACTATAGGAGCGGGCTTTCCTCCCCAACCTAAAGGATGGGGTCTCCAGCCCGAAGAGTGATGAACAGAAGTGATAAACAAAATTTAGGTGGAAATTTATTTTAATTTTCTGACAAATTGGTAAAAACACTATTTTAATAGGAAGGGATTATGTCAAAACCGACCAAAGAGCAGATGCTCTACATGTATCGCAAGATGGTAGAGATCCGTCAATTCGAAGAAGCCGCTGGAACACTCTATCAAAGTGGACAGCTTCCGGGTTTTTTGCACTTGTACATTGGCGAAGAAGCCACAGCAGTAGGTGTTTGTGCTCACTTGAAAAATGATGATTACATCACCAGCACGCATCGCGGCCACGGTCATCTCATCGCGAAGGGTGGTAAACGCGACCGAATGATGGCAGAATTGTTCGCCCGCACGACTGGCTACTGTAAAGGCAAGGGTGGTTCGATGCACATCGCTGATAAAGAGACCGGAATTCTCGGTGCAAACGGTGTCGTCGGTGCCGGTATTCCACTTGCTGCTGGTGCAGCTCTCTCTGCCAAAATCCGTGGCACAAAACAGATAGCGGTATCCTTTTTTGGCGACGGCGCCACCAACCAAGGTGTGTTCCATGAAACCCTTAATCTCGCTGCAGTATGGGAACTTCCAGTCGTTTTTGTTTGCGAAAACAACCGATTTGGAATGGGAACACCACAAAGTGAACATCAGCGGGTAGAAGATATTGCTGTCCGTGCCCCAGCCTACGATATACCTGGGGTCACCGTTGATGGAAACGATGTTCTCAAGGTTTATGCAGAAGCACACGAAGCCGTCACACGCGCACGCGATGGTGGTGGACCTACACTTCTCAATTGTGATACTTACCGCTTCCGTGGACATCATATCGGGGATCCAGGCACATCCTACCGGGACCGAAAAGAGGTTCAAGAACAGGAACGTCAACGCGACCCCATCCGAAGACTCGTTCAGATCCTCACTGAAGATGAAGGTGTAACGCAAGATGAACTCACAGCACTTGAAACAGAACTCGCAAAAGAACTTGATGAAGCATTAGAGTTTGCCAAAAATAGTCCTGAACCGCTACCCGAAGACGCACTGGATGATGTTTACGCTGGCGCAATTCAACCGTAGAGACAGCAGTTACACGAATTCAAATTTGTGGTGAAAATGAACAAACAGATGACCTGGAGGTTTTAAGTATGCATAGCACAACAACGGCGGGAGAGATGTCTCCATCTGAACTCGCGAAATGCAGAGAAAACCTCAAACGCCAGTGGGAAAATAGACAGGTTGACGAAGAATTGCTACAACGCGCATGGCAGGCTGCGCATCGCGTTGCTACAGTTCTCTATCAAGATTATGGCGCGTCGAAAGTTGCTGTCTTCGGTTCACTTGCTGAACGAGAATGGTTCACTGAAAACTCGGATATAGATATGGTTGTGTCTGGGCTTTCACATAATAGATATCTTGATGCCCTCTGGGAAGTAGATAACTTAAGTCGCAAGTTCAAAATTGAACTAATTGATTTTAATCTCACTAAAGGGCTTTTTCGTGAGAGAATCCAAGAACAAAGTATCTACATCAAAAGAGAGGAAACGGATATCCACAAAATGGTATGTGAAGCATATATCACAACCCTACCTGAAAAAGGTAAAGTTTATGTGATACACAAGAATAAACTCCTTCAACGCATTACCGATGAACTCCATGCAATACAACAAATTGTTGAAAGAATTACGAAAGCATTAGGAGATATTAAGAAAATTCCATTCGACTGTAAGCAATACATAGAAAAGTCGATTACCATTGATCTTATTAATGTATACAGAGGAATAGAGAAGATTTTCCTCCGTATTGCTCGTGAGGTAGACATGTCCCAACCGCCTGGGAGTGAGTATCCTAAAGACCCTGCACCGCTTGGAGCTGAGTGGACTTACGAATTGATCTCACAGATGGTAAAAAAAAGACCAGAACGTCCTGCAGTTGTTTCCATGCAAACCTCTCAAAGATTAAAACGTTTTTTAGAATTCTGCGATTATGCTAATGATGCATACCAACATGAATTGGATTACGAAAAAGTTGAGAAACACGCAAAACGGGTGGGTAAACTGTTTGATAATGTTACAGAAGAATTGGATGCTTTCACCGCTTTTTTGAGTGAGACCTAAGGCGACATGAAAGAAGATGAACGCCTAAAATCACACGGAGTCACATGGAAATCTGTTGCCATTACACTTGTGCTGATTCCGTTCAATTTCTATTGGATCATCGCTGGCGAAGTTGGTCTTGTCGGTTATGCGCTCAATACTTATGCTGTCCCGTTTTACAACGTCGTCTTTGTTGTTTTTGCATTCACCCTAATTAATCTTGCTGTTCGATACACATCCCGAATCCGCCTGCTCACCGATGCGGAACTCCTCACCATCTACATACTGCTTAGCACCGCTTGCGCCTTTCCTTCCATCACCCTCATGACGATCCTTGTCACAACCGTCGGACACGCCTTCTGGTTTGCAACCCCGGAAAACGAATGGAATCAGTTATTTTGGGATTACCTCCCCAGATGGCTTCTCGTGGACGACACAAAAGCACTTGCAGGATACTATATAGGCGAAACCAATCTCTCAACACTAGAAATCCTTAGTGCGTGGATAGTGCCAATACTATCTTGGACGCTTTTCATCACGGCACTTGTCCTCGTAATGTTGTGTATCAATGTCATCTTGCGTAAACAGTGGGTAGAACGAGAACGGCTCGCATATCCCATTACACAGATTGCGTTTCACCTTACACATAACACAAAATCGTTGTTTTCACACCGTATGACATGGATTGGTTTCGGGATTGCAGCATCTATCGCAATACTCAACGGTTTCAGTTTTTTGTATCCGACGATCCCTTCCCTACCGATTAAGCGAATCGGTGGCTGGCAAGGATTTGGACACCTATTCACAGAAAAGCCGTGGAATGCCATCGGCGGCATCAGTATGTCCTACTATCCGTTTGTTATCGGACTCGGATTGTTAATGCCGCTTGACCTTTCCTTCTCCAGTTGGTTTTTCTTCTTTTTCTATAAAGCACAATTAGTATTCTCAAGTGCAGTTGGACTATCCAACCTACCCGGATTTCCATACATTGATCGGCAATGCTTTGGTGCTGCCATCGGGATTTTCATATCTGTCTTAGTGCTGAACGGACGCCATTTTCGCGGTGTATTCCGGATTGCACGGAAACGTACAGGTGAAGATTCTGCAGAACCCATTCCGTACAGATTCGCACTGTGGGGTATCGTTGGCGGACTTGCCATACTATTTATTTTTTCCAAACGTATTGGCATGTCATTATGGTTAATACCGCTGTTTTTCGCTATCTATTTTATCATTGTTTTGGTGTTAACACGGATGCGCGCGGAACAAGGGTTTCCCGTGCATGCAATGGAAAACATGCCGAATCATCATATCCTTATTGATAGCTTCGGCACGCGGACCTTAGGAACAAATAACCTTGTCGCCTTGACGCTATTCCGATGGTTCAATCGGAGTTACACAAGCAACCCGATGCCACATCAGTTAGAAGGATTCAAACTCTCGGAACGTTCCAACATTGTACCAAGGCGACTGTTCTTCGCGCTACTTGGGATTTCAGCGTTTGCCGCAATAATGGTATTTTCGGTTATTCTCTATCTGTTCTACACGTATGGTGCTTTGAACATGAGTGGGAGTAGCAGTTGGTCAATAGGTTTCGGTGAACGTGTCTTCAGCGGACTCCAACGTTGGCTTTATTATCCTACCGAACCGAATTTCTATGCCACCGGTGGCATAGGGTTCGGTTTGCTCTTTTCGACACTTCTGATGTTTATGCGAGCACGTTTCTTCTGGTGGCCCTTTCATCCGATCGGGTTTGTTGTCTCAAGCGATTGGGGAATGCGATATTTGTGGAGTTGTATGTTAGTCAGCTCGGTCGTGAAGTGGTCGGTGTTGAGAATCAGCGGTCCACGTGCATCTCAGCAACTCGTGATGTTTGCTGTTGGATTGATGTTGGGTGACTTCACCGTCGGTGGGATTTGGAGTCTAATTAGCGTTATAACGCAGCAGCCGATGTATAATTTTTGGCCATAAGGCATAATATAGCGTAGTGGAAATTGATCAACACCATCTTGGTGAATCTTCATTTGACAAAAGGTTTAGGATGTGATACCATAATTACGATAATGTAATCACTACTTTTGTAAACTTGTCCGTATCAGTAAAATTGTCAAGGGAAGTTTTGGGCATGAGGGTAACGGCAACTTATCTATCAGTAAAGCAGATAATCACGTATTTTATAACTGAGTTATCCTGATTTTACAAAATATTTGGTATATCAAGACATGGAAATCCTCAATGCGTAACGCACATCTACGCGAGTTGCAATTCTACCAAACTCCAAATGGTAGAGAACCTTTTACAGAATGGTTTGAGTCAATTCGTGATCAAAAGATACAAGATCGGATTCAGACACGGCTTGACTTAATGACACTTGGCAATTTTGGGGATCGCAAATCTGTTGGTGCGGGTGTCTTTGAATTGCGCCTTCATTTTGGATCAGGTTATCGTATCTATTTTGGCGAAATTGATAATATGATCGTTCTTCTGCTATGCGGTGGCGATAAGTCATCACAGCGGCAGGATATTAAACGCGCAAAAGCCTATTGGCTAGAATATAAGGAAACAAAGCAATGAGAAAATTACGAACCTGGCGCGAGTATCTAATCAACCGACTTGCCTCCAACAGGGAGAGAGCAAGCGGATATCTGCAAGCAGCACTAGAAGATTACCAAATCCATGGCGAGCCTGCCGTATTTCTGCTGGCACTTCAAACCGTTATAGAATCACAGGGTGGAATTTCTGCACTTGCAAAACAAATTGAAACACATCCACAAACCCTTTTGGAAATACTTAATAACAATGAACTGCCACGGGTTGAGATTCTCACTGTTATCCTCAATGCACTTGGGTGTCAGATTTCGATTCAGCCGGTAGAGTCTGCGAAATCCAATGTTGAAATTGCACCAACAGAGTCCGCGCATCTTGAATTTGAAGTCGCTGCAGAGAATTAGGATTTTACCGTTGGTGGGATTTAGAGTCTTTTTAGTGTTGTAACGCAGCAGCCGATGTATAATTTTTGGCCGTAGTGTAAGTCGTGGTAAAGCAAAACGTAAAATCACTTATCCGATTTTGGCAATTTGACTTGCACGTGAGCATGAAATAAGTTAAAATCAAAATAGCACAGACAGAAAAACCAGAGAATTTAATTTTGATTTCCAAGAAACAAGGCGTTACCTTATGAAAAAACCGAATGTCGCTCCGAAAAAAATCACATCAAAATTTCCAAAACCAGATTTATCTGATAAGAATATAGCAGTAACAGATGGAGATGTTCCACCTCCAAAAAAAGAGGGCGGACCTGTCCCAACCCCTGATTATACGCTTGAACAACTTCTTGCTAATATACCAGAACCAGATCCCAAAGTGTTAAAGTCTAATTCTTCCGAGGAAGTGGATACAGGAAAGCCGGTAGGCAAGGAGGTGTGGTAAACTTCCTATGTATATTCCACGACGTGGTGATATAGTGTGGATTAACTTTGATCCTCAAGCGGGACATGAACAAGCAAATGAGCGTCCTGCTCTTGTCCTTTCAGATGAACAGTATAATCGTAGGTTGCGTCTTGCAATAATGTGTCCAATTACGACCTGTCAAGCTCCCTATAGAAGAGATCTTGATGTCTCTATCCCTCCAGAAGTAACAATTCGAAACAAAAACTCTATAGGTTTTATCAAACTAACTGGCGTTGTTCAGGCTGATCATATCAAAAGCCTTGATTGGTTTGAAAGAGCTGCAAGGTACGCGGGTGATATGCCTAATGAAACGTTACTTGAGTATCAACGATAGCACTCCATCACTAACTTCAAATATAGGAGAGTTGAACATGCGACCACTAACGATTTCGCTACCAGATTATCTCTATGAGAAATTGACACGACAAGCGCAAGCGTTTGAAACTTCCCTTGAAGAACTTGTGTTATTTCAGCTCAAACGTGGCGAGGCAAAAGATACAGTCTTAGCTTTTTTACAAAAACACGCTGGTAGATGTTTGACCTTGAGAGAACCTATTTTTAAGGAAGTAGCACCACCTGTCTGGATAGTCCCCGTTTTCACCAATGTTGTGCCTCCTACAGAAGTCGGCGAGATAATCGTTGATGCGGACACGGGCAAAGTCTTAAGCACTGACAAAGACGTTGCTGAAATGATTAAAATGGGACATACCAGTTTTGGCTTTGAGACTTTTGCTGTGGAAAAACAGGAACGTTTAGCAAAACTTTTGGCATTGAATGGTGAAAAGTTGTTAAAATCGGAAGCGAAACAGGAAATGGAAACCCTTCTTGCTGAAGAGCAAGTACTGCAACTCCAAAATTTGGAAACATTGGAGAAACGGCTTTTGTCATAAGTGGATAAATTCAAGGACAATACCTATAGATCAAGCATTGGTTGAAACGTTTTCATTGAAAGCAGAACACACTTCTAAGCAATTGAGACAGAAAACCCCACAGGTTATCCCGTCTTTTTCTTTGCTTGCATTCAAAACCATTTCGTGCTATTCTATTCTCTAAGGAGATAGCGATATGCATCAACCCACAGATACCCATCGTACAGCGAAAGACCTATCGCCAGAAGAATTAAAGGAATACCGCTTACGTCTTGCCCAGCACTTTCAAAATCGGAAGGTGGATGAGGCGTTGCTGCAACGCGCATGGCACACTGCATGCCAAGTCGCGGATATGCTTTACAAAGACTTCGGCGCAACGCAAGTCGCCGTATTCGGTTCTCTTGCACAGCAAACGTGGTTTTCAAAATCGTCGGATATTGATGTAGTCGTCTGGGGACTTTCTGGTGACACATATCTGGACGCGCTGTGGGAAACTAGAAACTTTAGCCGAACGTTCAAAATTGACCTCGTCAACTTTGACAGCGCAAAAGGACGTTTCCGCGAGCGAATTCAGGACCAAGCCGTTCCGATCCTAAAAACAGAAACAGACTTCAACAGAGTGAACACCATAAGTCAGGCAATCTTGACGCGGAACGAGAAAATTCACAACGAAATGAATAGGCAAAAGCTCATTGAGCGAATCGTAGATGAACACGCAAAAATAGAAAGAACCGTTGAAGAAATCAGTGCACGTTTACAAAAAATGGAATCCGCCTCTGCTGAAGATATGGAAGATCTCAAGGTATTAGTGGCCATGCGTCTTTCGCTCTTCTACACGGGGCTAGAAAATATTTTTAGGCGCATCGCTCGAGAAATCGACATGGATGAACCTCAAGGAAAAGAGTGGCATAAAGACCTGTTAGAACAAATGAGAGAGTTCCGCTCGTCGCGCCCACCCGTGATTTCTGAAGAAACGGTTACAGTTTTAACGCCCATTTTAAAGTTCCGGCACCGTGCTAGGAATATCTATGTATTCGAATTAGAGCCTGAGAAAACATTTGAGAACGGAACGAGGGTCTGCGATCTGTTTGAAACCCTATCTATAGAACTAGATGCCTTCATTGCTTACCTACGAGAAAGAGATTAATGATTGAATAGACCGGAAGGCGATTACGATATGCATCAACCCACAGATACCCATCGCACAGTGAAAGACCTATCGCCAGAAGAATTAAGGGAATATCGCTTACGTCTTGACGAGCACTTTCAAAATCGGAAAGTAGATGAGGTATTGCTGCAACGCGCGTGGCACACCGCACATCGGATTGCAGCGATGCTCTATGAGAGTTTCGGTGCTATGCAGGTTGTTGTGTTCGGATCGCTTGCAGAACAGGAGTCGTTCTCAAAATGGTCGGATATTGATATCGCTGTGTGGGGCATTCCGAATGACAAATATTTCCGCGCATCATCAATAGCATCAGACATCAGCGGTTTGTTCAAGGTTGACCTTATTGATTTTGAAAGTTCTAAAGGACTGTTTCGTGAGAGAATTCAGAGTCAATTGATTCCTATCGAAAAAGGAATAGTCCACGAAGTGGATAGAAGCGCACTCATCCAGCGTATTTCCAATGAACAAGAAAAAATAAAGGAAACTGTAAAAAAAATAGCTGAGAGGTTAGAAAAAATTAAAACTGCCCCTAATGAATATCGGGAAGAAATAGAAACAACAATTGCCAAAAATCTCGTTGATTGTTACCGGAGTGTGGAAAACATTTTTAAACGTATTGCCCTTGATGTTGACTTACGCATACCTGATGGAAGTAGATGGCATAAAGAATTACTTGCACAGATGGCAGAACCACAGGAGGAACGGCAACCTGTGATTTCTCAAGAGACGTTTGAACTTTTACAAGAACTTTTAGAGTTTCGCGGTGTTTTCAATAATATCTATGGAGAAGAACTGATTTACGAAAAAACAGAGAAGAACGCAAAGCAGATTGGTGAGTTGTTTAACCATCTCTTTAAAGAACTAAACGTCTTCATCGCTTACCTAAAGAAATAGGAAAATGATTAAACACTTATCTTTGAAGTAAATACTCAAACTTTGGAGAATCATGATGTCAAAATCAGATCACACATCCGAAACCATCGTTGCCCGTGGAAAAGCAATATATCAGCAACTTAAGGACGGAGTCAAACTGCACCATAACGGAAAATTCTTAGCGATTGACATTGAGACAGAGGGCTATGAAATTGACACGAAGGGCACGGTAGCCATAACCCGCCTTCTTGCTAAACATCCTAATGCTGTCATTTACATGGTGCGAATCGGACATCGGACCGCTTATAAACTCGGTTTTAGGAGTTACGTATGGCACTCTAACTAACAAAGTTGAGAAAGACATCAAACAGATACAGTGGTAATAGAAAAATGACTGAACACACGCTCCTCCAACAGATGAATGACTTCTGCCGATTGCTCCGACAGATGGATGTTAACGTAACAACAACCAATCAATTGGGTTGGTGTAGGAGCGTTCAGTTGATCAACATCAGTGAAAGGGAAACGTTTTACCATACCGCACGGACGAACCTCATTGCCAACCAAGCTGATCGTGAAACTTTTGACATGGCTTTCAATCTATTCTGGCGATATCCACGCCCTGAATTTCAAGTTGCTGATACGGGAAGCGAAGAGCTAGAATCTTCTGCCCTCCAGGATCTCTACGATGCAGATGATGAGGAAAATGTAATAGAACAGTGGTTGGATTATGAGGAAGCAGACGATGAGGAAGGTCAGGAAGACGATCCTATCGCTTATAGTGTAGACGATGTCCTTACCCGAAAGGATTTTAGCACCTTCACTAAGGAAGATATGGAGAGGGCACGGGAAGTTGTCGCAAAATTGGCAGCAGTATTAGCGACAAGATTAAGTAGAAGAAAGGTTATTAGCAAAAAAGGGAGAGCCATTGATTTCCGAAGAAGTTGGCGAAGAAGCCTTGCACACGGAGGCGAACCCATCGAATTGATGCGAAAACAGCAGAAGATCAAAAAGACAAAGATACTGCTCTTGTGTGATGTAAGTGGGTCAATGGATTGTTATTCCAAATTCCTTATCCAATTTATCTATGGCATGCAACAGGAACTGCGAGAAGTAGAGGTTGCAGTCTTCAGTACACACTTGACAAACATAACAGGACTTCTGCAGAGAAAGGGATTGGCAGAGGGATTAAATGAAGTAGCAAACGTTGTTCCAGACTGGTCAGGTGGCACGAAGATAGGTGAAAGTCTGTTAGAATTCTATCGACAGTTTGCCTCGTCCTTTTCTGCATATCGTTCAGTGGTAATCCTCATCAGCGATGGTTGGGATAGAGGAGATGCGGATCTGCTCCGCCGATCTATGGAAATGTTGCATCGGCATGCATATAAACTCATTTGGCTCAATCCGTTGATCGGTAGCGACACCTATCAACCGATTTGTCGAGGTATTCGCACTGCATTGCCGTATGTAGATTATTTCCTACCTGCACATAATTTAGAGAGTTTAGCGCAGTTAACAAAGGTATTGATTCCGCTCTGGGCAAAATGAGTGGTATCCGTAAACCATAGAAAAGTAAGTAAGGAATTCTAACTATGCAAGTTCAAGCGGCGGTGATGCTCCAACCGGGGCAGATAGAAATCCGCGAATTTGACAAACCGATACTAGCAAATGATTCTCTTCTGCTACAAGTTGACAAGGTCGGTATATGTGGTAGTGATAAGCACATGTATCTTGGACACACTGCTCTGAAATTTCCTGTTATCCCAGGTCATGAAGTTGTTGGCACGGTTGCAGAGATCGGCAAAGATGTAAATCAGGTGATGAACGTAATGGGAGGTCCCATCAAAGAAGGCGATAGAATCACCGTGGTACCAGGATCAAAAAACTGTGGCAGATGTTACTACTGTTTACATGTGCCTGGACGTCCGACCTTATGTTCCGGACGAACCATTTATGGGTTTAGCAACAGCGAAACACCGCCATATTTGACAGGTGAATTCTCTGAATATACCTATATTCACGGCAACTCATGGGTTTATAAGATCCCTGAAGACATACCCGAAGACATATCTGTCCTGACAGAACCTGTAGCAGTTGCGACGCGCGCTGTTGAACGCGCCTGTGCACCCGGATTACCGCAAGTAGGAGATGGCTATAGCATTGGTAGTAGCGTTGCGGTGCTTGGTTGTGGACCAATAGGTCTCCTTGTCATCGCTGTATTAAGGGATAGTGGTGCAGGTACTATCATTGCCACCGACCTTGTTGATAGCCGTTTAGAGATGGCAAAGCAGATGGGAGCGGATGTGGTTATTAATGTTGGTGATACCACTCCCGAAGAACGTGTCGAACAGATTCAATCCTTCACAAATGGTGTCGGCGTAGACATATCAATTGAGTGTGCAGGTATACCCGCAGTATTCTCCGAAGCATTAAGTGTTGTCAGACGTGGTGGAAAGGTAATCGAAGTCGGGCATTACACCGATTCTGGCGGTACACAAGTGAGACCCCATCAAATCTGTAATAAAGACCTTGATGTCTGTGGGGTGTGGGCGTATCCACAAATCCAATTTCAGACAGCATTGGATTTCCTCCAACGAACGCGCGCCCCATTGCACAAACTGATAACACACCATCTTCCGTTGAATCAATTGGTTGCAGGTATTGATATGCTTGGAAAAGAAGGCGTTTATAAGGTTGTGATTGAACCACAAACATAAGGGTATTTAATATAATGGTGAATTATCTTCTCACCCAAAATAAAATCAATATATAGGTGCAAAAGTCAATAACCCCGTGCTAAAGCATGGGGAAACTTGTGTGAAGCGCATGCCAAGCGTCCACTCCACAAGTTAAACGGTTGATTAGACGATATATCGTGGGTCTTGTCGTGGCAGACAAAAAGATGTTTCGGATGCTCCCCAAGTCTGATTCCTCTCTGATCCCATGATGTCGATGGGGAAACATATACCGCGAGAGCGTGGGCGGACAGCCATTATTTCTGGTAAAGACATCGTGTCAGGTCAAGTAAGCGAGTAGTGACAGTCTCACTGAACGAAGCAGCACAACTGAATCCAGACTCCCAATGTGCAGGTGGAGATAAAACAGCACTCCCCTTTTAGGGACAAACTAAAAATTAGGAGGCGGGCTTTCCTCCCCTGCCTAAAGGCGAGGGGTTTCCAGCCCGAAGATTTTGATGAAAAATCAAAAAAGCATGTTCATTTTACTATGTTGTCAAATACTGTTATGTCTCTTCTGTATTAACATTGTGGCAGCTCAAACCGTTAATTTTACACCAATAAAGAAACTAAATAGGTCATCGATTTTCATAACGATTGAAAATGCAAAAGACTATATTGTAAAGCACCAAAACAAAGATGGTGGATGGCCCCTGATACCGGGTGGAGAAAGTGATGTAGAAATTACGGCTCTCGCTATCTGGGCATTAACTGACGCGAAGTGGGGCACAGGATCGCGTGTCATTCGAAGCGGAGTCAGATATCTGAGAAACAAGCAACGTGAAGATGGGGGTTGGAACAACAACACCGCGCATACTACTTTTGCACTCCTGGCATTGACAAATGCCAAAACTGATGAAGATGCACGGTATAATGGACTGCAGTGGCTCAGCAATGCTCAGAATCTCAGCGGTAGTTGGGGACAGAAAAGCAGAAACACAGGACATAGCACAGGACATATTCTATATACCTCAGCCACGCTTGTAGGACTGAAAAAACTCGGTTTTACACAGAGCAATTCCAAACTTATTCTAATTGGAAATAAATGGCTGGAAGATCTGAACCAGAGAAATCACGAAGGTTTTTGGTCTCTTCCAGGTGGCACTCAATCGGATATTTTTGCAACATCATGGGCACTGCATGGCTTGTCTCCGGACTATGATCTTGATGAAATGATCGCGTGGCTAAAACAATTCCAGAACAAAGATGGTGGATTTCCAAGATTCAAAGATGAGAAAAACGATCCAGAGGTCACTTCAAGTGATCCAGAGGTCACTGCATCTGTCATTATGGCACTAACTGCCTATAATGATCCGGTTAACACTCGCCGCATCGCAATTTCCTATCTAACAAAAGTTCAAGAGGAAGATGGTAGTTTTGTTAGCGATACACCAATAGAAATAAAGGAACCTACTGCAAACTTACAATCTACCTGTTTTGTCTTGATTGCAATCTATGCAAAACCAGATATTGAGAATTAGACTTCAGAACCATTCAATTGTCTCAAAATATTCTTGTAATACCAAATTAACGGGATTTGTCTTATTTCCCGGCCGGTAGGTGCGGTTTTGCGGTGTACTCACCCAAATGCGATCTGCATTCCTAACCGCACCGAGTCGTTCGCGAAAACGGTTATCGGAATGCTTACAAAGTCCAATAAAGTTGTTATACCATTCCACTTGAGTCCCAATCAAAATTCAACCAGCAACTGCGGAATAATTACCGCGCTTCGAGTCGCCTTTTCAACGTTGTTTACTTGGTAAACAAGCCGCGCCAAAGCACCCTCCGTGAAATGCCACGTTAGTGCACCTCCAAACGTAGACCAGACTTGTTCATCAGGTTCCCTATTGAATGCTAAGGTGCTAAATTTCTCTGTATTCGGATTCCAAATATCATACTTCAACCGAACATCCAATGTCTCTGTCAAAGGCAACTCCGCATGAAAATAATACCCCTCCACCGTTGCATTTCGATCATCTTCAGGTATTGGAATATGTAGATATTTTAAGAGTTGTGTATCTTTTCCGCGCAGCCATTCCGCTGCAAGATCAAACCGCCACAACTTGAAACTGGTAGCGCAACCAATACGACGTTTGTAGATCAACGTTGATGGGTTGACATCACCGTTAATTGGATTAAACGGATAACTATTGCCATCAAAATAGGATGCGCTAAGCCAAATCCGCTTTCCGAAAAGTGGCAGGTTTCCATTCACATGTAAAAACAGCGGAGGACTGTTATTTCGAATCGGTTTCAAAATCCCACCGCCGCTTCCGTGCGGTCCAATCCTGATGCCAGTCGACACAGTGCCATCAGTGACTGTGCGAAGTGAATCTGGACCATCGGCAAGCGATAAAGTGTACGAGACGGGTCCCACGAAACCGTTTAGTTGGAGTCCACGGTCAGAAATAAAACCGATATTTTTCCTCACCAAATTGTAGAGTGGATTTGCAGCCGCATCCGACTTCGTATCTATACCAAAACCGTGCCGAAACCGACCAATTTTCAGAGATGCCCCTTTAGGTAACACAGGAAGTCCTGTCAGAATAGCGTAAATAAACCCGTGGTCGTCTGCAACCTGTGTACCCAATGGAGAGGTCGTCAGCAGCTGCTCACCTAATATACCGACATGCTCACCAACACTGGTTGTTACAACAAATTCAGCAACGTGGATAAGCGTAGTGCCAGCATCCCAATTTTGCCTATCAGGTATCAAATCCTTCCCGCGAGTAATACGACGGATGTCCAACGCACCACCGAATATCAAGTCACTAAACGCGCCACCCAGAAATTCTGAACTATCAGAATCCTCTGTGCCACCAGCGTCATCAAAACTAAAAACGTCCGAATCATCCATATCTAACGCGTCATCTGATTCAGCGAGATCATTTGGTGACTCAACATTTTCAGGTGTACTGGCAGCATCGCCTGGGTAAGAACGCGCGATAATTTCAGCGATGTTGCTAAACCCATCTTTATCAGAGTCTGTCTCTGAAATTCGGAGGAAGGTTGACAAATTCATACCGTTGTGTAGAAATGCTCTGCCATAAGGGTTAGGAGAATCTCCACCCTTTTTTGAAAAATGGCAAACGTTACAACCACCTGCCCATTCATATTTGGCACGAAAAAGTTTATAAAACGCTGGCAGAGCAAAGGACGACTCTGCGATCATAGTCCAAAAGAGAGCCATTAAGCAGAAGACAAATATTTTACGCATGATAAATTCCTTTATATCAAGAGAGCCAAGGCAGATTTTGACACTCATCTTATTCAGTGCCAGTTTTTAATATTCCTCAAGGTCATAATCTTTTTCACCAAATCTGATGTGTGCCTGTTTTATTAAGGTATCAATCTCCTCCCACTTTTTACGCGTATCGTCAGAGATTCCGTTCTTTTCAAGTACTTCAGCAAATTGTGTGAGGGATTTGCTAAACTTATCTTGCATCTCAACATACTCTTCTTTCTGATCAACATTCTTAGGGGGTTCAAATTTAGAGATCCCTTTAGCATAGATAGCGAGTTTTTTGGCAGCAGCAACAGCTTCTGCTTTCTCCTCACCAGTATCAAAGTAATCAACTATTTCAAAATAAGCCACAACCATTAAGTTCATGAGTTCCTTAAGGTCCTCAACTTCAGGCATCTCTTCCGGCGATTTCTCGGGTTTCGGAGTCACATCCACATCCGACTTCGGCTTACGTTTGAGGAAAAGCGCATAACTCATGACCAAGGTCTTTTTCGGTATTAGCGCAACTGCTTTTGAAGCTTCTTCTTGCCCCTTAACAGTTTCAACATCATCACCGACCTTGAAAGCATCGTCTATACCTTTACCGATGAATTGCTTGAGAAACTTCTCTGATACAATTGCATCCGATTCCTTATGTTCATAGATCGCTACTTTCACCACTTTTCCCTTCATGTTGAGTCCAACGCCGCCGTCAATAGGACCGCGTGGTCCCTTCACATCAACGAACAACACAAGACCGATAGGTTTCTTTTGGTCGCTAATCGGAATATAGAAGATCGGCTTTTGGTCTTCTTTGCGGAGTTTAGCTCCGAGTTCCTTTTCAATTGATGCGATTTTGTCTGGCGTAAGCACAACACTACGTGGAACGAATTTCTTTGCTTTTGGGAAAATATCTTTGAGTTTCTCCCCGGGCCACTCCTTATCATGCGCGTTACTAAATTGTGACGTAATTATCATCAAGAAAACTAAAACAAACAGCATGCCCGCACGTGCCGGACGGTAAATTTGAGAAAACATCTTTAACCTCCATGAATAATACCAAATTAACTTGATTAGAAGTTTTCTACGTAGCGGTTAGCATTGCGAGGCACGGGGACCTCGCGCTACAAATCCCGTTAATTTGGTATAAGTTGCTGCTGCCGAACCATAAGTTCGACAGCAGAGATATTGCTTTATTCTCCAACTTCAACCATGAAACTGGACCACAGAATCTGATCGGAGTGCTTAAGCTGACCAAAAATCTGATAGAGTCCTGCTTTCGGAAATGTTGTCATGAGCATCACGGTAGGTCCAAATTTATCTGGAGTTATGCCTTGATGCTCATGTCCACTTGTAGCCGACTTTTTCATTTTATGTCCGGCGTGCGGATCATCCTTCATTGACTTACCTGTTTGGTTACTTGTAGGAACTGTACCATGCGTATGTAATATACCATCTAAACGGGTACTAACGATAGCAAAATGCATCGGTGCATCTAAAAATGGAACAAAATCTGTGATCGGCTTTCCATCGCGCGAAAAATTGTAGCCGATATGAACCATCTCTCCCGCTTTAATCCGATCTGGTACTTTTATCTTCACGTGATATGTGGATGTCCCTTTTCCATCGGTTACGGAAACCGCTTTTGTAAAACGATCTCCACCTTCTTCAGTATAACCGAAAATGGATTTTTCCGTGCGTAGGTCTTTGGAAAGATTCGCCATCTTCTTTTCACCTGCGACATCTACATATAGGTATTTCGAGAATTCAGCATCCGCTGTCATCACATCAAGTGCAAGTATGTATCTCCCTGCTTCGGGAAATGTAAAATGCACTGTATACGTACCTTCAAGTTCCGCCATCATGTCGCGGGACTCATAATCTTCGGGATGGATATGTCCAACAATCTGAAGATTCTCGCTGACGACTAACACATGTAGAACCCTATCGTGATGAACCATAAGATCAGTGAACGGTTCACCGTTTGCATCGGTGAGACGGAACGTGAGAGTTGCAGGTTCGCCAGCCTGAATCTTTTGAGGTTCGGTGTGAAGTGCGACCTTCAAGGCAGGGTCCTTGTTTGAATTATGCACATCGTGCTTCTCATGTTGTTCTGCATAACTGTGAATTATAAAAAACAACGTGCTTAAAACTATTGCTATAGCAATACGAAAAGTGTAAAACGTGGAATTCCGGGATTGCATTATGATTCCTCCATATATGTCGAATCCGTAAAAATGTTAAGATAAAAAAATAAATAAAACATTTGCCTTTGCATCTGCAAGGCACTGAAATTTAATTGATAACATTTATCGGTAGAAAGGACTACCTAAGAACGGGTGTTAGGAGGACCGCGGCGGGATATGATGCGGTTTAGGGATGATATAGATAGTTTAGGGGAACGTGGAAGATGAAGCAAGTGTTCCTGGGCAACCGGTAGAAAATATGTGAGCGGAACAATAGAAACGATGTTGTGTCCAACCATTTCACGATCAAAATTGACATTTATAGAATTGTCAGGAAAAACAAGTTCTAAATCAGTTGAACAGCATGCAGTCTCACCTTCGGATGGTGTCTCAGACTCATCTGAAGTCCCAGTTTTAGGCTTATGGCAACAAGACGATTCGGTTTCAGTCTGTGCTATCTGTCTGTCTTCAGACACACCACCGCATAACTTCTGTCCAGCAGCGGCACACAAGAGCGGACATACAGAATGAACGCAAACTAAAACTATAAGTAAAATATGAAACTGCCAATGTTTCCGTAACATTGCTCATTTACTCCACTGTATTACCAAAAGATAAGGAACGACTTAACACTCTAAAGATATTATACACCAAAACATGAAATAGTTGCAAGAAAAAATTAGAACTTTCTATGTTTATCACAAATTAAGAAATATTCCTTAATTGAAATGCAAAAATCTGATAAAATAAACGTTAAAGTCGAAACATTTACATTTTCATGTATTATACCAAATTAACTTGATCCCAATCTATCGGTGCGGTTAGGAAACCGCACCATTAGCGTCAATTTAGCAGTTTCCAACTACGGTAGATGCGGTTTCCTAACCGCACCTTTTTGTATCAACACCTCAAATAACGCAAAGGACGAGAATATCTGCGTTCGTAGTCGCGCAATTCATTGCGCCTCTTATATTCAAAGAAAAGAGGCGCAATGAATTGCGCGACTACAAACGAGTTCTTTCCTTAAATTGACGCATAAGGTACGGTTAGGAAACCGCACCTACCGGGTTTGGGGTTCAAGCCCGAATTACCTAATTTATTTTTTAATCTTCATAAACCGCTCAAACAGGGGAATCATCTGACAAAAGGTTCGGTTAAGAAACCGAATCTACCGGGCTATAAAATCATCCTGTAAAATGAGGTAGAAAAAAGATGACATTGAGAGCACTTCTAATCGGTTTAGCACTCGTCATTTTACAAACAGCAATTACGCCTTACAACGACTACTACCTCCAAGGGACAGACATATCCGGAAACCACTTTCCTTTAGGTGCCGTATTTACACTTATTTTTCTTACGATTGGAATCAACCCAATTCTGAAGAAAGTCCTTCCTCGCGCAACACTAAATCCGGCGGAGTTGATAGTAATATGGGTGATGATGGGAGTAAGTTCAGCAATACCATCAAAAGGCATGATGGGGTTCTTACTCCCTTATTTAGCCGCGCCGGTCTATTTTGCTACGTCTGAAAACGAATGGGCAGATACGCTTCATCCACACCTGCCAGAATGGCTAATCGTATGGGATAAAAACGCAGTCACCGATTTTTATGAGGGAGAGTCACTTGTTCCGTGGGCACTTTGGATAAAGCCTCTTTTGGTCTGGACAGTTTTCATCATTCTGCTTTATTGTGTAACAATCTGTGTCTCAATTGTCATCCGAAAACAGCAGGGTTATTTAGTTTTAAGAATTTTCATTTTATGAGTTTAACTGCGAGTTTAGGTTTTGAAGCGAAAAAATGGGTTGCTTTTGTGATAGCGGTATACCCTGAAAATCGCAATACTGACATAGCCGTATTTCGCATTGCTGCCATCACTTGTGGAATGGCACCACATCTGACAGGAGAGACATCTTCCCTAAACACAACATCGCGCACCCAGTGCACTTTGTTCTCTATTGTCCAATGTCCACGGCGGATAGTGAGTAAGCGTTCGGCAGCCGCTTCTTCCGGGCTAAGACTTGTAATACCATATTGAACCTTGTGCGTTTCTTTACCCGTGCGCATATTTTTGCGAATGTAGCGATATTCAATCACTTGTGCTAAACCTGGCCAGTCAAGATAGTCATTGAGTGCTGGGCTTGCTTTGAGACACCGCGTTTCAAGTCTGCCATGTCCTTTTTCATAAGTCTCATAAGCCACTGTGTCATCAGAAAGCGTGTCAGCGTCGGCTTGAAAAAGTGTCTCAATCGCCCAAAATAGATGCTTTTGATTCTTTTTTACAGGGAGCAGATAGTCGCCATCCGCATCTATGATTTGTTCACAGAAAGCACGCTGTGTCAATAGCGCATCCGTTGTTATGACTTTACCTTTGACATCAAATGCTTCAAGGATTTGTGTTGAAACAGGTATTTCGTTGGTTTTGTCGCTAACACTACATTGCGTGAGAGTGATCCCTAACTCATGAGAGACGACAGAGAGTAAATGTTTTATTGTCGCTTCTTGTTTATGGGTAGCACGCATCGTTTTGCCATCTATTGCGACTGCGGTAAGACAACTTGTCAGATCCGGACGACTTTGAATGACTGTATTTACCCATTTTGTCAGTGTCGCTTCTAAAGCAACAACATCTAATCTTCTCAAAAGATTGTGTATCGTTGCGGCACAAGGTGTCTTCTTATGTGTAAAACCGAGGGCTTTTGTGAGTGCCGGTTGAGACCGTGCCCAAGTTGCGATGGATGTATACCCGTTATGTCCGCACATCAAACCGATAACCACAAGTGCAAGGATAGATACCAACGGGTGTCGCTTTCCTTTATTGTTGCGCGGATCTGGAACTTCTGCTAACATATCAAGTAAGTGGCAAGAGAATTTTCTTGTCATGGTTCACCTCAAAAGAGTCCTATTTTTTAAGGTGAAGTATAGCAGATGTCGCGTGAAAAGTCACGCGACATCTGCATATTACAAAATATTAACACTTGTGATAAATTACACAAGAAAAACCGAAAACTAAATAACCCTGCGAAAACAGTGGGTAGAACGCGAAAGATATATATTTCCACTCGTAACTGTTCCGGTAGAGTTGGTTCAACAAACACCATCGCAGAGCAATTTGAGTAGTTTATTCAAGAATAGACTCGTATGGATTGGATTTGCAATTGCAGCTGCCTTTCACTTACTCAATGGACTGCACGAGTATATCCCCTCACTTCCGTCTATTCCCAATCGTTATGACCTTTACAAACCATTTACGGAGCGTCCATGGATCGTAATGGGTTGGTGGCCCCAATTTCGGTTCTTCCTCTATTTCTCTGTTATCGGCATAACCTACTTTCTCACCACGGCGGTGTCGTTTAGCTGCTGGTTTTTCTTTCTATTCTTCAAGTTACAATACATCATTATCAACGCCTTTGCAATCCCTATTAGTCCTTGGATCAGCGCGCGAGGACAGACAATGGCTGCCTATGTAGTGATGGTTATCGCCTTTCTGATCAACAGTCGAAAACATATCAAAGATATACTAATACGAACTTTCCTGCAGTCTACATCCACAACAACCATTGACGACAAAAATGAAGTGCTACCATACAGATGGGCAGTTCTTGGCGGAATTTTCAGTTTTCTCCTACTTGTAGGTCTCTGTGTCTATGGCGGAATGTCGTTTTGGGTCGCCTGTAGCATTATCATACTGTTCCTGATTGTATCCACTGCGCTCTCGTGGATGGTTGTCAATGGCGGCATGCTGCTAATTCAAGCACCAATGTATCCTGTGGAATATTTTGAGATTGTTACAGGCTCAAGAGTCATCAACGCAAACAGTTTAACTCTTTTAGGATTTCAAAGAGTCATGATGCGTGACTGGGGCGGCATTTTGATGCCGAGTGTTCTACATGGGTTCAAGGCTGCGGATCCATTCGGATTGAATCGCAGAAAGATGCTCGGTGCAATGGCACTTTCCATAGTAGTTGCTATTGGTGTGTCCTACGCTGCATCGCTACCTTTGATTTATGATAAGGGTGGATTAAATCTGCAACGCGGTCCATTCATCGGTGCACCGAGATACCTCAATCATATCGTTACCCTGATTCAGTATCCAAAAGATCCAAAAATGGGAGAGGCATACAGCATGATTTTAGGAGTAGGAATAACCTCCTTTCTGCTGATAATGCAACGACAGTTTATGTGGTGGCAACTCCATCCGATTGGATATGTAATGGGAGCGGTCTATTCCTCATATTTCCTCTGGTCATGCATGTTCATTGGTTGGTTTTTGAAGTATTTGGTGCTGAAATCCGGCGGCATAGGGCATTATCGGAAACTCCGTCCACTATTTATGGGCTTAATAGTCGGTGAGTTTGGCATCGTTGGCGCGTGGATGGTGATAGGTATATTTACTGGTGTAAATTACCAGAATGCCTTGCCTGGATGATTCTGTGTACTAAGTACTTAGGTAGGTGCGGTTTGAAACCGCACCATAGGCGTCAATTTAAGGAAACGTCTATGTTTTTATGAACCCTTATCAATAGGCATGGTTATTGATATTGTCGGACATTTAGTCCCGTAGGGACGATATGTTTATAGTACACCGTCCAGACACGTCTCTTTAGCTCTGTCCGAGCGACATATCCCGATTGGTAACCCATTGCTATAAATATTCCGCCCCTACGGGACTAAAGAGGGTTTCTCATATTTGAAAAACCACTAAATTGACGCTTATGGTGCGGTTTGAAACCGCACCGGTTAGCTCCAACTCGGTAGGTGCAGTTTGATGAAGATTAAAAAATAAATTCGGTAATTTTCTAACCATAGACATCTTGTTTTATGTTTTTCTTGTGTGAGGTCTATTATCTGGTTGTCTGAATCGCGGAGGGCACAGAGGACACAGAAGACGCGGAAAATGCTTTTGTGTCTCGGACATTTCCTTTCGCCAGAGACGGGTCGGTAACAAAGAATCTCTTAATTCCGCGTCCTCCGCGTTCTCTGCGATAATCCGCGATTCAGACAGAAAAGAGAGCAGAATTACCGAATTAATAAATTAATCTTCATGTAACCGCACCGGATCTTAGGGAATATGCGTCCGATAAACATTTTCGCGAACAACTCGGTACGGTTAGGAAAACGCACCTACTGAGTGGGATCAAGTTAATTTGGTATTAGTAGCTGCAATATCGGATCTGGACGCATACTAAATTGACATAGATTCTAAAATTCTGAAATTGACATTCCATCCTATTTATGATATACTATAAAATTATGACATTTTCAATACGACTTCAGGAATATACAGTAGTTGATTCCGCACAAGGAGAATCTTCAAATGAAAAAATCGCTGTTATCTATTTTGCTAACCCTGTTTTTTATTCCAACTCTCTATCTACCCAACATCTATGCGCAAAGTGCTAATCAATTGAGTTTACCAGATAATGCCAAATTGCGTCTCGGTAAAGGTAGGATAAGCCAGCTTAAGTATTCACCTGATGGCACGCGACTCGCAGTTGTTAGTTCGATCGGTATTTGGCTATATGATACGCAAACCTATAATGAAGTAGCTTTACTCGGGAGTGATTCACAACTTGTCTACAGTGCTGCATTCACTTCTGATGGACAAACACTCGCAAGTGGAAGTGCTGATGGATCTATACAACTTTGGAATGCCACTACTGGAGAGTATCAGCGAACACTTTCTGGACACACCAATACAGTACTAAGCGTCGCCTTTAGTTCAAATGGACAAACTCTCGCAAGTGGAAGTAGTGATGGTACTATTCGACTTTGGAATGTCACAACAGGTGATCATCTGCATATACTTGATGAACATTTTGATGCTGTTACGAGCGTGGCATTTAGTCCATCTGGAGAAACTTTAGCAAGTGGTAGTTTAGACACTTCTGTCCAACTATGGGATGTTACAACTGGAGAACAACAAGAAATTCTTCTTGGACATGAAGATTCAGTTTATAGCGTAGCATTTAGTCCGACAGATGGAACACTTGCAAGCGGAAGTCGTGATGGTACTATAAAATTATGGTATACCGCCTTTGGTGTGCTCAAACAAACACTTCCCGGGCATGAAGGTCCAGTTTATAGTGTAGCATTTAGTCCGAATGGCGCAACGATTGCAAGTGCAAGTGGAGATGGTACTATCCTTTTGTGGGATTCTGTTTCTGGACAATCGCAGCAGACACTTATTGGACATACAAATATTGTCCTGAGCGTTGCATTCAACTCGACCGGAGGTACGATTGCAAGTGGTAGTGCTGACGGAACTATTCGAATTTGGGATGCTGTCTTCGGAGGACAGCGGCAAGCAATTATAGGATACACCAACTATTTATCCGGCGTAGCATTTGATGATGACGGTAGCACAGTAGCAACCAGCGGTTCAGACAACAATATTAATCTTTGGAATGCTACAACCGGGCAACACCAGCAGATGTTAATTGGACACACGGATTGGGTTTGGAGTATAAAATACAGTCCAGATGGAAATACTATTGCAAGTGCAAGTGACGATTCCACAATCCGATTATGGAATAGCACTATAGGCGAACACATACATACATATATAGGACATACAGATTGGGTTTGGGACGTAGCCTTCAGTCCAGATGGGAATACTATTGCAAGTGCAAGCCAAGATGGCACAATCCGACTATGGAACAACTTCTATAGGGAGCACATACAGACACTCACTGAACATACAAGCTCAGTACTGAGCGTTGATTTCAGTCCAGATGGAAAAACCCTCGCGAGCGGTAGTGCAGACCGCACCATTAGACTATGGGATGTCGCATCTGGGGATCACTTACAAACCCTTTTTGGACATACGGATTATGTACGGAGTGTAGCATTCAGTCCAGATGGAACCACACTCGCAAGCGGGAGTGACGATAACACCGTACGAATATGGGATATTGTCTTCGGTGTTGAGTTACAGGAATTCATTGGACATACGGATTTTGTCTGGAGTATTGCATTTAGTGAAGATGGTGGAACTCTTGCAAGTGGCAGCGGTGATAATACTATCAGATTATGGGATACCGTATCTGGTCAGCACTTACAAACGCTTACTGGACATGTAAGTGATATTCTAAGTGTTGCTTTCAGTCCTGATGATAGTACACTTGCAAGTAGCAGTTTAGATGGTACAGTCCTGCTATGGAATTTTACGCCTTCAACCAACACTTACGCCACTGTGAGCCTTTCACCATCTTCAGTACAGTCTCCTGCAATAGGTTCGCAGCTCATACTCTCCCTTGATATTAAAGATGCAGGTAGTACGGCAGGATATCAGGCAACCATTCGGTATGATACCTCAGCACTCCGATATGTTGAAAGCTCAAATGGAAGTTTCCTACCATCGGGGGCATTTAATGTGCTACCTGTTATTAGTGATAACACTATAACGGTTGCTGCAACTTCTCTTTCAGGAGCAACTTTTGGTGCTGGTACATTGGCAAACTTGACCTTTGATATAGTTGCGCCTAAAGCCTCAACACTTATAATATCCAAAGTACTTCTGACTGACAGCACAGGTAGGATTTCCTACGCGCACGTTGAAGCTGGACAGATTACGGAGCCTCCACTCCCAACAGGTGACCTGAATGGTGACGGTGTCGTTGACATACAAGATTTGACATTAGTCGCATCAAACTTTGCACAGGAGGGTGATAATCTTGCAGATGTCAATGGTGACGGCGTTGTCAATATCGTAGACCTTACTTTAGTTGCAGCGGCAATGGGAGAATCGTCGGGTGCACCCGCAATTTGGATTTACAACGGTGAAAACCTTCCTACAATAGCAGAGGTGCAAAAGTGGCTACAGGAAGCCAAACAATTAGCACTAACTGATCCCACTTTCCTACGCGGCATCTTAGTGCTGGAGCAACTCCTTGCAGCACTCACGCCACAAAAGACCGCCTTGTTGCCGAACTTCCCAAACCCGTTTAACCCCGAAACTTGGATACCTTATCAACTGGCAGAACCCGCAGATGTAACGCTTAGCATACATACCGCTAAAGGTGAACTGATTCGTACTTTAGCATTAGGGAATCATGCTGCAGGAATTTACAAAAACAAGGACTCAGCAGCATATTGGGACGGTAAAAACGCGATCGGTGAACCTGTTGCAAGTGGGATCTATTTCTATTCACTAACAGCAGGAAAATACACTGCAACACGGAAGATGCTCATCTTGAAGTAAACAGGTATTCATAAACGCAATAAGTAGTTTTGGACTTGAGATTTTTCAGAATTTCCTTGCAAATTTTTTAACTTGACATAATCCTTCCAATAAAGTATCCTTTTTAAATCACGAACTTGGTAGAGAGTTTCAGCCGCGCCGCAAGGCGCGGTCTCTACCATTTACAGACTGAAACCTGAAAGTTCGTGATGAAATGGTTCGTGAACCACACTGCTTTTTTTGTCAAAAGACAAGTAAAACAGCAGAAAGACCAGAAAACGATGCAAGCACGTCGCAATTTTACACGCGCAAGTATAGCAAATCGGAAATCACAAGAACCGATTTTACAACCAATCACGGCTATTTATTAGAGAGCCGTTTTCTGCAGCACTTACATTCTTCAGACCTTCATACTTTCCCTGAGAAACTTGGTAAACATATCAGTTTCTCTGTAGTTATACTTGTAGCACGCTTCCGCCACATAGAGCGGTGTGTATCCTGTCTGGTAATGATGCTGCTGTCCATACCAAGCCCGTTTGAGAAGCGACCAGAACCCTTCAATCGTGTTTGTATGCGTATCACCATCAGCAAACTGCACCTTGTGGTTGATAACAGCGTGCTTCATTTCTTTCCCGATGAGATTATAGGCTTGAAACTCATCGGTAATCAGTTCCGAGTCCTTCAGATTAACCGCACTTCGGATAAACTCAAGGATCGTTCTCCCAGTCAAATTCGGTGTGAGTTGCGCGACAACCTTGCCACCTCGCTGGACTGCCCCGATGATAGCGTCCTTATCCGTGCCACGCCCACGTTTAGCGGGTTCATCATCGGATCGCTTATTTTTCTTGCGAGGCTTCCCACCGATATAGGTTTCATCGGCTTCTATGATACCTTCAAGCAAAGCACCGCCTTTTTTCGCCATTTCAGCACGGATACGAACCATTATAAACCATGCTGTCTTCTGATTCAAGTCTAAATCGCGCGCCAGTTGATGACTTGACAAACTTTTCTTCGCATTTGCTATCAGCGATATTGCCAAAAACCACTTCTGCAACGCTATCTTTGCACCGTGGAACACCGTGCCACAGGTGACTTTGAAACTCACCTCACACGCGTGGCAATTCCAACGACCGATACGCCCTTCTTCCGTTTCTGTCTGTCTACCGATATGGGTGCCTTCACAGTGCGGACATTTCGGTGAACCCTTCCAACGTATCTTCTCCAAATGTGCTATACACGCCTCTTGATCCGGGAAACGTTCCATGACCTTGATTAAGTCCATCAGAATACTCCTCTGAATAGGAGTTGCTTTTTTCTGACGGTTTCTGATACAATATCAGGTAAGGTGAAACCGAGAAAAAGCAACTCTGCTTTTTTAGGTTAATTGGGAGGCACTCACCTCCCTTTTTTCTTACCTATATTATACCATATAAACCCAGTTCACACAAGGTTTTATAGCGATTTTCTCAAATTTTTTCCAAGTCCAAAACTACTTATTGCGTTCATAAAACGTTCAAAAAAGAGGGTGTTGACTAACTAATGATAGCATAGTTATTACGATTAGAAACTCCTGTCTGTAGCGGTCTATGTTTCGCGAGTTGTTTCAAATACTATCATTTTAACAATACTCTCAGAACAAAAACTTCATGGAAAGGAAACAGATATATGGCAATTTCAACTATTCATGTTGGCTGCACACATTTCGCACACGGACGTTTACAAGCACAAGTCAATTCACACGGACTTGAACCTGTTGCATGTGTAGACATCAACCTTGAAGAAGCGAGGAAAGGTGTCGAATCAATAAATGGTGCCCCCGAAGGTTTGTCAGAACGCATTTATACAACAATTACTGAGGCAAAAGAGAAGCACGACGCAGAAGCGTGTCTTATCTATGCGTCAACAACAGTTCACGCGAAACTAATTGTTGAAAGTCTAAACCTCGGCATGCATACGCTCTGTGTCAAACCGATTGCAACCACGCAAGCAGAATTTCGTGACATTATCCAAGCACACAAGGCAAACCCTGGTACACTATTGGTGCAGGGACAAAACAAGCGATGGAATCCTGCAGCTGCGAAAATGCGGGAATGGCTCCGCGAAAAAGATGGTATCGGTGAGATGTTAGGTGGTGAGTGTCGATTCTGGATACGCCAAAACCTATTTACTGGTCCCGATTCACGACAACCCGATGCGTACATTGATGGGCTTTACTTCCACGCAGGATGTAGCCATCAACTTGACCAACTCGTTGGTGCGAAAGGACTACCTAAATATGTCACCGCGCATGTCCATAACCGTCGTGCCCCCGAATTAGGACAGATAGAAGCGTGGGGCACTGCAGGCGGAAACGCGTTGATGGAATACGCTAACGGCGCACCCTTCACGTATGCTGGCACGCGTGCAGGACACATGGGAGCTTTCGGATGGAGCGGCAGCTGGACATTCCATGGTGAAGAGGGAGACTTACGTCGAGATGGCGGACACCTGCAACTTTTCCGGACAGGAAAAGAGATTGAAAACCTTACGTTACAAGACCTCCATGGCGGTTTGATTGAAGATGATAGGCTCCAATTTGACGCTTTTGCTGAAGCAATCACTACCGGAAAAGATCGAGAGTGGATTCAGGATAGCACGCTTGGAACATGGATTTTGATGGAAGCGTGCAACGAGTCTGCCCGAACACATGAAAGGGTTGATGTTGAGGCATTTGCACAGAAAATGTTAGCTTAGTACGGAGGCACCAAATGCAATCTCCACATGGTATCACTGCTTCAGCGTTTCGTCCGTCTGTGATGGGCAGAAACGGCATGGTGGTATCAGGACACGTGCTTGCCTCACAAGCAGGCATACAGACGATGATGGCAGGTGGCAACGCCGTTGACGCTGCGATAGCGACTGCTGCTGCGCTGGGTGTCGTTGAACCTGCTGGGTCCGGTGTCGGCGGGGACGGTTTTATATTCATTTATTGGGCAGAAACAGGACAGGTCGTATCTGTAAATGCAACCGGACCGGCACCTCGTGCTGCAACTCGTGAGACTTATCTCAAAAACGGTGGCATCCCGATGAAAGGCATGCGGAGTGTTTCTGTGCCAGGACTCGTTGACGGTTGGCTGCTTGCACACGAACGTTACGGTGAACTAAAGTTAGAAGATGTTTTCGCACCCGCAATTTCTCTTTGCGAAGATGGGTTTCCAGTGAGCCATAGACTCGCCGGTGGTCTGAGAGGTGCGAACGCTGCTTTCGCTGCCGAACCAGATACGCGCGCTGTCTTTACAAACGACGGCAATCCAATTCCCGCAGGTGAACTCCTCGCAAATCCTAATCTCGGCACAACCCTCCGCAAAATCGCTAAAGATGGAAGGGAGGTATTCTACGAAGGGGAGATTGCCAAAACCATTGATGAGTTTGGTCGGGCATACAATGGACTATTAACAGCAGAAGACCTCGCTAACTATCATGCACATTGGGCGGATCCAATACACGTCAACTACCGTGGTTACGAAGTATATGAAATGCCTCCGAACTCAAGCGGACATATTCTATTGCAAGAATTGAACATTGTTGAGTTGTTCGATTTACAAACGTTGGGATGCAACACTGCCGAAAGTGTGCATCTGATGGTTGAAGCGAAAAAACTGGCTTTTGCCGATAGAGAAAAATATATGGCAGACCCCAATTGGGTGGACATACCGATAGAGGGGATGCTATCTAAATCTTATGCTGCGGAACAAGCGAAACGAATTGATTTTGAGCAAGCTGCAGTTGATGTCCCTGCAGGCGGACCAGAAGCATACGAAGATACAACATGTTTCTGCACTGCTGACAGCGCAGGGAATCTGGTTTGTGTGTTACAAAGCATCCAATCAGGTTTCGGTTCTGTTTTGATTGCGGGTGATACAGGCATTCTGTTGAATAACCGAATGACCTATTGGCATTTGGAAGAGGAACATCCGAACTGTTTGATGCCAGGTAAACGTGTTCGTCATACGATGAATCCTGTGATTGTGACTAAAGACGGTAAACCTGTGTTAGCGTGTGGAACACCGGGCGCAGACACACAAGTTCAGACGAACCTGCAGTTAGTCACACATATCCTTGACTTTGGAATGACACCACAGGAAGCAGTTTCAGCACCGCGTTGGCGCAGTCTCCAGAACCCGATGGAATCGACTATCCCACACACCTGCTCCAATAACCTCCAGTTAGAAAACCGATTTCCGCCGGATACTAAGGAAGGATTGGACAGGAAAGGACATGAACTCCAAATCGTCGGCGATTGGGGTGGTCCAGGGAGTGCACAGATGATCAAGGTTCATCCTGAATCGGGTGCTCTCATCGGTGGATCCGATCCGAGAACCGATGGGTATGCCGTCACTTTTTAGGGAACTTATCGTCCATATAATAGGAGAATTATCATGAATAGCAGCATCATGGGAATCGTTGCACATGCGATTCTTATCACAACCTTTTGTCTAACAGCACCAATGGCTTTGGCTATTGATACCGTCCTTTTTGAAGAAGACTTTGATGATGTGCCCCTCGAATCGAGCATAAACGAACAGATTAAACAGGAAAAAGTCTGGTCAGGCACCCCACCTGACGGTTGGGAAATCACGAACGAAAATCCCAAAGACCTTGGTATGCCCGAGTGGAGAACATGGGCGATTGTTGATCTTGAGTGGTGGACAGCAACGGCAGAAGACCAACGGCGTAGCGAGTTCACATCGGAACAGGGCAACGGCAAAGGGAACGGTGCTGTTGCCGACCCTGATGAATGGGACGATTGGGAGCTAAACGGTAACCCTGACGCTATTAGCCCTTGGAATAGCCATCTAATTACGCCGCCCATAAAAATTAAAGGCGCAGCAGCAAAGTCGCTTATCTTAACAGTCGATTCAAGCTGGCGCCCTGAAGACACACAAAATGGAGAGATAACTGTTAGTTTTGATGGCGGAAAGGAAGAACGCATCCTATTCTTCCAGAGCGTCGGCATTGACGCAGAGGCGCACACCCTTGTTACAATTCCTACCCTCAACATGGATGAGGAGAATATAAACGATGGAGAACAGATAAACGAAACGTTAGAAATCCCCATCGACAATCCCGCAAATACCACTGAAATGGTTATCAATTTCAGTGTCATTGACGCGCGGAATGATTGGTGGTGGGCAATAGATAATATAAAACTCATAAGCACTGCATTTGCTGTAGAACCAGGAGATAAATTAGCAGTGAAATGGGCAGAAATAAAATCCTGGCAATAAACCTCTTTGCTATATTGTGAGTGACTCAGCACCGCTTACAATTCCGCAAAGATAACCGTCAAAGAGTGCTGCACATCCCTCAAGTGCAACACTCTTTTATCAAACTTCAATGTCAAAACCCAATCCTTTGAATCAACGTCAAATGCGCGTATGGCATTTGTCGGGTTTGGGATGTAGACACCACCCTCTTGTATCAGACCAAGATGTGGCGTAGAAAAAACGATATATTTAACTTGACAAACGCCTCGGAATGTAGTATACTTATCTCGTTTTCGTCCAAATTGTGGCAGCGTCAGTGCTATAAAGACGGACTGCTGTATGCGAACTATCATGCGATGTCTGCTCATTTGACCAAGTTGAAAAAGACGACACACCCGCATTGGAATCGTTTGCCGAGTCAAGCGATCCAGTGTGAGTTGAAACGTATAGACGCAGCCTACAAACGATTTTTCAACAAACAAGGTGGCAGACCGCATATTAAACCCAAGCACAAATTCAAGTCTATCACCTTCCCTGGGGTATCCGGCTGGAAACCAATGGAAGATAATCATATCAGTATCACCTTCCGTGAATAGGATGCGGACAAGCGAAAATAGATACGAAAACCAATCCCTTTCACATTCATCACATTGTGGGCGATAGTGTTGCAAGCGCGATACTATCCCGTATATATTCTTTCTATTCAATCAAATCGGCAGAACGCTCGTGTGATCGCGCGGGCGTGTGTCAACTCTATAATAAGGAGTAATCAAAAAACTTATGTTTTACCGTTTGTTTGCATGGTTCTGTATTTTGAACCTCGTTTTGAGCGTAATGGCTGTAGAAGCAGCTAAAATTGCTGTTGTTGATTTTGCTGACGAGTGGACAAAGGTTGATGCTTTGCGTCAGACACTGGATGAATTCAACGTTGAGTACGATGATCTGACAGAGGCACTTGAAGGTGGGGAGTTACCTCTCAAAGCGGAAAACAGAATTTTCTTAATCGGTAGTATGACGACCAACAATGCTGGATTGCACCAAAACCTCGACAAGAATGCAAAAGCGATTCAGGATTTCGTCGAAAATGGTGGTGTCGTCTGGGAACCGACCCAAGCTGATCAGAACGAAGCGAATGTGGATTGGTTGCCGCCTGAATTGAGTTGTGTTCGGAGTGACCGTGATAGTACAGATTTTGAAATACTAAACGCGGACCATCCGCTCTTTAACGAACCAAACCGTATGAGTGAGGAAACGTTTAAAGACTGGAAATATAAAAACTGGCCTACTGTTTGGGAAGTCATCGCTTCTCAAACAGGATTTGACGTGCTGATGGAAAGTTTGGAACAACCTGTCATTATGGAAGCGGAATTCGGGAAAGGTAAGTTCCTGATGATGGCAATTGCACCTGATAAATACTATATCGCAGGTAACGATGACCATACGAAAGACATGGCAAAGCTTTTTATGGAGAATTTGCTGAACTATCTGAACTATATTGAAGAATTTGCTGCTGTCGAAGCAGATGGGAAACTCACAACGAGGTGGGCGAATCTGAAAATGTGATAAATGGAATACTTGTATAGCAAGCTGGCATAGAAACCTAGTGCTGTGTCTACATTCAAATTGTAGGTCGGGTAGAGCTTGCGAAACCCGACATGCAGCCCGTTATCAAGTCCGAAAAGTCGGGTTTCGCTGCGCTCTACCCATAGGCGTCAATTTAGTGGTTTTTCAAATATGAGAAATGCTCTTCAGTCCCGTAGGGACTAAATATAGGACAATCTCAATCATCATGCCTATTGAGAAGTGTTAATAAAAACTCAGACATTTTCTTAAATTGACACCTATGAGTTTCGCTGCGCTCTACCCGACGGACTATCTGCAATTTTAGAGTGGACACAGCACTAGTGCTTTATCCATTTTCAAATTGAGGATATAATCTTTTTAGTCGGATGCGTGCGTCCTTCGTCGTAAATCGCCAGTTTACCGGTTTTGCCACCGCATTACGATGCGTTGCCCACGGAGTCGTATCACTTCGGAGTGTCTCTATATCTGCTATCCGCCGATGCCAAAGACACTGACGCGTGAAGACACTGAGCTCAATCTCGGAAACCATATTCAACGAACTCCCATGCTTCGGGGTATGACACAGCCACAAATGCCGACTCAACCGCTCTGCCTCAAATAATTGGTGGCGTGCCGTCACGGAACTGGCGATATTGTATCGTAAGATCAGTAGGCAACGCCTGGATTGGCATTGGAAACTTGCTACTGACCTTTGTAGACGTTTTGATACACTCGCTTTGAAACGCTTAACATAGACGGTACTATAGTTTGGACAATTTTTAGGGTTCTTGAGTAATAGTCTGGATTAATTGAAACACTTTTGAGATCAATATTAGTTTATTGGGACACCTTTCGCCCCGCTGGGGCTAAGAGGGTTGTTCACCCGCGTTTCTATACACATTTCGCCCCGCTGGGGCTGCCTTTGCTGAACCTATAATAGTTTTTCTGTGGGTTACAACTTCGCACAAAACTCGTAGAAAAATAGAAAATACTTGAGAAAACAACATGAAACAGACAGAAATTGTCCAAACTATAGTAGACGGTATGAAACGTCTCTGGGGATGGAAGGTCTCCGATTTGGCATTTTACTAGTTTGTTGAGTTGCAGTGGACATGTCCGGATCGTGGTTCTCACCACGATCAAGACATAAACGCTGCTATAAATATATTGAGGCTTGCTTAGTTACGCCTCTGTGGAGGCGACGTAATACCAAATTAACTTGATTTGAAGTTTTCTGATAAAGTCAGGCATTGCAAGGCACGGGGACCTCGCGCTACAGATCGGGTTAATTGGGTATAAGATGCTCCTTCGGAAACGCTGTTATCTATGAAGTACAAGCCCAATCCTTTAGGTTTGGGTGCTATGACTCCTTGTTGGTTTTTAGGAGAAAAAGTCATGAAGATTTTAGTCACAGGTGGCACAGGTCGCATTGGATCGAACTTCGTCAAAAAATTATAAAGAGCATTTTATTGATATTCGGGACATCGTTCAGGGATTGGTTTTAGGTATTGAGAAGGATGCTGCTGTCGGTGAAGAATTCACCCCCGGTGGGAAAGGCGTTTTTAATTTTGAAGAGGTTATTCCGTACCTGTGTGAACGTTACCAGATGGATTTCGCCGATATAAAGCTTCCGAACGCCAACTATTTTGAGTTCGACTTGAGCAAAATTAAAACGCTACTTGACTATGAACCGCAACATGATATAGCAAGCATCCTTGATGCAGCGGAAGCGATGCGACGTGGTGAAGATGTCGGGATCATTCCAATAGGTGTTCGATGGAGATAAGCAAGAGCGAAGCACTCTTGTAGGAGAACTTTGGAAGCCCGATTTTCTCGATACAACATTTAGAAACCGAAAACTAAATGATGCAGAATTTTCCTTGAAAACTATAGAAAAATAGGTTAAACTTAATAATATCATATAGATTTTATACCAAATTAACTTGATTCGACGTCTTCAGATAAAGTCAGCAGTGCAAGGAGGACCCAGAGACCTCACAGGACAAATCGCGTTAATTGGGTATTAGACCTTAAGTATTTGAGATTGTCAGGATAGGAGTTTCACTATGAAAACAACATTTTGGACGACGTACCGGAATTGGGCGATTCTGCTTGCCTTCGCTTTTTTGGCAGTAGGTTGCGTGACAGGTACAACGATGACTATAAACGACGGACACGTTCCATCAAGCACCAAACACCTGGATAGACACATTGATGCTGTGCTAAAACAGGAGGGGCTTGAACCTTCAAGACAGACAAATGATACGGCATTTTTACGACGCATCTATTTAGACATGACAGGAAAAATTCCGACATCAGACGAAGTGTTAGATTTCATCAACGACGGTTCACCGCGCAAACGGGCAGAGAAAATTGATGAACTGATTGGAAGCAAAGAATCTGTTGATTATTGGACGTTATTATGGACAAACTGGCTAATCGGTAGGCGCGGCGATGGAGATGACCGCCGTATCGGGTTGACTGGTTGGGTACGCGAAGCACTTGAGACGAGCATGCCCTATAACCGGTTCGTCAAAGAACTTGTTGCTGCTGATGGTGAATTACAGGACAATCCTGCAGGAAACTACGTTCTGCGTTATGAAAGATCACCTGTCTTTTTGACTTCTCACACCTCTCGCTTATTCCTTGGGCTGCCGATGCAGTGTGCTGAATGTCATGATCATAAGACCGAAGCATGGTTACAGGAAGATTTCTACGGCATCGCTGCATTTTTCACTGGTATTGAGAGTATGGAGAAGGGGTACATTGAAAGTAAGGATATGAACGGTAATTTAATAACGACGGAAATGGAAAATTACCTTATTACAAATAACCCAAAACAGAATAGAACTCTTTACGTTGAAAGCATGGATGAATCTGTTCCGCCTCGTTTCCTTGATGGCGCGGAATATAAAGGTGCACTCATCAAAAAACGTACAGCTCTCGCTGAATGGATGACCGCAAAAACAAACCCTTACTTTAGTAAAGCCATCGTAAATCGTATCTGGAAACATTTTATGGGGCGCGCTTTTGTTGAACCTATTGATGGATTTGGAGAAGAATATCCGGCAACTAATCCTGAACTATTGGCTTGGTTAGCTGAGGACTTTGTCATTCATGGATACGATTTGCAGCATCTAATGCGGACTATCCTTAATTCTAAAACGTATCAGCGAAGCTCAGAGACGAATAAGAGTAACGAGGACGACGAAATCTATTACTCACATGCTTATATGAAACCCTTGAGTGCTGAGCAATTCTTCTATTCTATGCTTGAAGCCACAGGTTTTGAAAGATTACAACAAGTTAAAATGGGTGGTATCAATAAGGATGGGGGCAAAGACCGCGAGGGAATGTTGATGGCACTTGAGCAGAAGAAACGCGAGCATCTCAAAAAGTTCCTCTTTCTACTTGACAACGGTGAAATGGAAGAAATTGAGGCATTCAATGGAACCGTACCGCAAGCACTCATGATGATTAATGGTGATATAGTGAATAATAGCGCGAATTATAAGGAACGCGGTAGTTTTATCAACTATGTCCTTAGTAATTGGCGAGACACGGTTGATCGGGTTCAGTTTATTTATATTAATGTGCTATCACGGAAACCAACGGCTAAAGAACAAACCTATTTCCAACGTTACTTAGATCGGAGCCTGTACAGAAACAAAGATTTAGCTTACGAAGACCTCTATTGGGTTTTACTAAATTCAGCAGAGTTCTCGTTAAATCATTAAAATATGAGAGGCGGTTCGCCTAAAAGGTAGACGAAATTAACGATGCCCTCAGAGATGGTGTAGGACGTGTCGGTGTTGCAACGTGGGCTACCACCGCGAGATACGAAGATGTCCTCGTTTACGGACCAGATGGTCCCTTGCCAAGTTAATCCGAAGGGCAAAGTCGCAACAGTTTGGGGACTTCTCAAAGCCGGTAGATAAGGTTATTTCTGTAAAAATAGGAGGCAGCGTCACCACAATATGGCACTGCCTCCTATTTTGTTTTCTTTATAGATTGTACCAAATTAACTTGCCTCCGTTCTATCGGTGCGGTTAGATGAAGTTTAAGTATTTAATTCAGTAAAGCCGATTTTCCCCAGGGCCGGTAGGTGCGGTTTCCTAACCGCACCATAGGCGTCAATTTAAGAAAACGTCTGCGTTTGGACAAACACCTCTCAATAAGCATGATTACCGAGACTGTCTTATATTTAGTCCCGTATGAAGATTAAGAATTTAATCGGGTAATTTTCAGTTTCCTTGTAGTATCCGGTTCGGTTAGGAAACCGAACCTACCGGTCCTGGGGTTTGAGCCCGAGTTACCCAATTTATTTTTTAATCTTCATACGGGACTAAAGAGCATTTCTCATATTTGAAAAACCGCTAAATTGACGCTTATGGTGCGGTTTCCTAACCGCACCTAATACTAAGAAAAATGAGATAAATCAAGTTAATTTGATATAATACCGTATGGAATCAAACCTATTAGGTATGTTGGCTTTTGAGATAGATTTAATGTATAATGTGTTAAAGATCAGATTTGACCATAGGCGTCAATTTAGCGGTTTCCAACTACGGTAGATGCGGTTTCCTAACTGCACCTTTTTGTATCAACATCTCAAATAACGCAAAGGACGAGAATATCAGCGTTCGTAGTCGCGCAATTCATTGCGCGACTACAAACGAGTCTTTTCTTAAATTGACGCTTATGGTGATCGCATGTATTTGACATACCCTGAAAGGCTTTAAAATGAGCAATCAATCAAACTACGACGACTTACAAACACATATCCGTGAACTCAAAACACCTTCAATTGAGACATGGGAGAATCAATATAGTGACCGAGATTACACAATTGAGATTACAAACCTTGAGTTTACCGCTATCTGTCCGAAAACAGGATTACCGGACTTCGCTACAATCTGTATTACTTATGTGCCAGACCAGCATTGTATCGAACTCAAGTCATTGAAGGAATATTTTGTTTTCTTCAGGGATGTGGGTATTTTTCATGAGCACGTTGTGAATAAAGTGCTTGAAGATTTTGTTAAGGCGTGTCAACCGCGAGCAGCAGAAGTAGTCGGCGATTTTAACATCCGTGGTGGTATGAAAACAGTTGTGCATGTAAGTTACGAGAAGGAGTAGATTTGGGACGGATTTGGAAACCCGTCCCGATAAGGAATATTATACAATCGGCACCGAACGTCCTATCCGAGCGGATTCGTAAAGCGCATCAAATATTTTCGCTACGTTCAATACCTCTTCTGCAGGTACAGGAGAAGGCAAATCCTTGCGTATAGCCGTATGGAAAGATTCAAATTCACCCGGTAATCCCTTAAGAAGTTCAGGTTCGTAATTAACCATCTCGTCCTTTTTGTCGAGATATATCTGGAGCGGTTCAAAAGTGGCACCGGCTAAATCACCCATGAAGAAGGTGCCGCCGATATTCTGAATATGAGATGCCCACGCTGTTTCTAAGGTTACCATCAACTCACCCTCAAACTTGATAGTTCCCATTGCGAAGTCTTCCACCTCAAAGTCTTCAGGATTCCATTTTCCCCAAGGATTGATGACATCGGTTCTATCTCCGAATTTCTTTGCTGTCATTCCGAATGCTTCAACGGGTTTGGGACACCCGATCATCCAGAGTAGGACATCAAGGATATGTACGCCAATATCAATCAGCGGTCCTCCACCTGCGATGGCTTTACTCAGAAACGATGGTGATGCGGGCACACCGCGCCGACGCATCGCCATAGCACGGGCATAGTATATGTCTCCGAAAAATCCTTCGTCGTTGAGTTTTCGGAGTGTCCGCGCGCCGGCACTGAATCGGGATTGTAACCCGATTTGCAGCACTTTCCCACTGGCTTTTTGTGCGTCTACCATTGCTTGTCCATCTATAGCATTGGCAGCGATCGGTTTTTCACAGATTACGTGTTTGCCAGCATTCAGCGCGGCGATAGTTGGTCCAGCATGAAAGTTGTTTGGTGTGCAAACGCTTACCGCATCCAGTTCCTCCATCTCAACTAACTTCTCATAATCAGTGAAGACCTGTGGGATGTCATGTTTTTTGGCAAAAGTTGTAGCGCGTGCTTTGTCAATGTCACACGCAGCGATGATTGAGACATCTTTTACGCTATTATGCCCGGGAAGATGTTTACCGCCCGCGATGCCACCACAACCAACAATACCTACTTTAATTTTTTTCATATATTCCTTTCTTTAACGCGATGTGATACCAAATTAACGGGATTTGTCCTATTTTCCGGACGGTAGGTGCGGTTTCCTAACCGCACCTTTTCGTATCAACACCTCAAATAACGCAAAGGACGAGAATATCAGCGTTCGTAGTCGCGCAATTCATTGCGCCTCTTTTCTTCAAATGTAAGAGGCGCAATGAATTGCGCGACTACAAACGAGTTCTTTCCTTAAATTGACGCTTATGGTTCGGTTTCCTAACTGCACCGAGTGGATCAAGTTAATTGGGTATTATATTGTAACAACTTGTGGTTCTTGTTCCAGTTTGAGATTGTGTTCTGTTGCCCACTGTGCTGCTGCACCCCCACCACCACCGAGAAATTGTTTACCGAGGTCATCAACATTTTTCAGCACATCCTCGTCAGGCTGTTGTCTCTCATTGTAATACAAAAGATACCCTTCCGGCTTTAGCCAAGCGTAGTGGTAGCCGTAAATGACAATCTTAGCGGTTTTATCTGTAAAGTTTTGTCCGGTGGAATGGTAGATACGGTTTTCAAAGAAATATGCGTCGCCCGCGCGGAGGAGCGGTTCGTCGTAAGACCCGATCGGGTCAATTTCACCTTCTGGAATACCTAAAGGCACACCGGATGTGTGACTTTTACGGACAAACAACGTTGCACCTGAATTCGGCACGTTGCAATCGGTTAAACAGTACGCCACCTTCAGTCCAACGCGCGGACAATTCTTGTGTCCGAGGTCTAAATGCAAGCCGACATCACGATGCCAACTGCGATTCTCAGGGAGTTCACGCGGCTGAGGATGTTTGTAGAGAAGTGCAGTATTAGTAATGTGGATATTCGTTCCAAGGAGTTGGATAACCAAGGGTATCGCTTTTGTCTGGGATGTAAGTTCTGCGAAAGCAGGTTCTTGCACCAATCCGTCCCTTATGTGCATGTATTGCGCGTCACTATTATGTGAATCTACAATACGGTCAGCTGCTTCGGTCACGCGCGCTATCATATCTTCATCAAGCACTGAACGAACAATGAAATATCCGTTTTCTTCAAATTCATCACGTTGTGCATCTGTCAACTGGACGAATTCCATGTGTTTTGCTCCTTTGCCGGATTAAACAATTTAAGATAAAATTGTTTGGATATGGTACCATAAATTGAAATTGATGTCCACTGATATATAACAGAATGCCTTAAATCAATACGAAATTCACTTGACATATTTTACATATTTCCCTATAATTTTCAACACAATTCAATAAATATAGCGGAGGAATCTGGCAGTGGCGAAAACAGTTTATGTTGTAGGAACAATGGACACCAAAGGGTCAGAATTTGCCTTCATCACAGATATGATAGAATCAAGTGGCGTTTCAACGTGCGTTGTTGATACAGGAATCTTGGGAGAACCACAGTTCATACCTGATGTTTCGGCTGATGAAGTCGCGCAAGCTGGCGGTTCGTCCTTACAGGCATTGCGAGATGAAGGGGACCGTGGTAATAGTGTGGCTGTGATGGCACAAGGCGCAGCAACACTTGTCGCTGAGAAACATGCAGCGGGTGAAATTGATGGCATAATCTCACTCGGAGGTTCTGCTGGCACCACGATCGGAACGACAGCGATGCAAGCATTACCTGTGGGTGTGCCGAAACTCATGGTCTCGACCCTTGCATCAGGTGATACAAGCCCTTATGTGCAGTCCAAAGATATATGCATGATGTATTCTGTAGTTGATATTGCAGGTATCAATCGATTGTCACGACAGATTCTTACCAACGCTGCAGGTGCAATCGTAGGAATGGTAACTTCTTATACACCAAGGGAGACAACGGACAAACCCCTCATCGCAGCCACAATGTTCGGTGTAACGACTCCCTGCGTTACAAAAGCGCGTGAAATCCTTGAAGCTGCTGGCTACGAAGTTCTCGTTTTCCACGCAACAGGTACAGGTGGACGTGCGATGGAAGACCTTGTTAAAGGCGGATTCCTTGTAGGCGTATTAGACGTAACGACAACGGAACTCGCCGACGAATTGGTAGGGGGCATCCTCAGCGCGGGGCCCGAACGTCTGGATGCTGCAGGTCAAGCGGGTTTACCGCAAGTTATTGCTCCCGGTGCCTTGGATATGGTGAATTTTGGTCCGCCAGACACGGTACCAGAGAAGTTCAACGAACGACATTTTTATCAACACAATCCAACGGTCACACTGATGCGGACAACCGCCGAAGAGACAGCTGAGTTAGGAAAAATCATGGCACGTAAACTCAGCGAAGCGAAAGGACCTACGACTGTCCTCATCCCTACACAAGGTGTATCCGCTATTGACAAAACAGGACAACCTTTTAATTCACCCGAAGCGCGAGATGCATGGCGAGAAAATCTAAAGGCGTACATCGGTGGCAATGTTACGGTAATTGAGATGGACGTTCACATCAACGATGACGAATTCGCTGCGAAACTTGCAGAAACGTTGTTGGATAGCCTGAAATAAGAGGGTATAGATGCCAAAAACCTACAAAACACTAACAGAATCAGATGTAAACCATTTCGTTGAGAAGGGACATGTTGTCCTGAAAGACTGCTTTTCACGAGAATTAGCAGCGAAGTGGCGAGACTTTGCGTTTAAACGTCTTGGTTATGATCCAGATGATCCTACAAGTTGGGAGCAACCACGTATCCATCTCCCTTCAATGAATCGTATGCCGATTCGCGAAATTGCGCCGAGAGCATGGGATGCAATCTGTGATCTTCTCGGTGGTGAGGATAGAATTGCTCATTCAGAACCGTCTTGGGGTGATGGTTTTATTATCAACTTTGCATTGGGAGCAGATTCAGACTGGCAACCGCCTGCATCACTTCTCATGGGTTGGCATAAGGATGGCGATTTCTTCCGACACTTTTTGGATAGCCCAGAACAAGGATTGCTTACTATCGTTGTTTGGTCGGATATTCATCCGAAAAGCGGTGGCACATTTGTCGCTTGCGATTCGGTTCAACATGTCGCCCAGCATTTGTCCGCACATCCACAGGGATTGCTACCCGGGGAAGGTTTTGGTCAGTTGATAGGGAAGTGTGAGGACTTTGTTGAAATTACGGGTAATGCTGGAGACGTTGTTCTGCTGCATCCGTTTATCTTGCACTCCGCATCACAAAATCCATCAGGTCGCGCTCGTTTTATCACGAATCCGCCTGTTGCCCTCAAGGAACCGATGGAATTCAATCGCGACAATCCAGATAATTTCTCGCCTGTGGAATTGGCAGTCTTACGGGGTTTAGGGAAAGACCGCTTAGATTTCAAACCAACCGCACCAAGGGAACGATTGGTACCGGAACGTGTCCAACGTCAAAAGAAGATGTTGGAAGAGCAGAAAAAACGACTCGCGATAGGATAGACTGGATTTTCAAGGATTTACAATACGTTGTTGTTTGAGTTTTTCTGCCTCTGCTATGAGTGCTGCTTGGATCTTCTTCTCTTGAATCTGCTTCTCTTGAATCTGCTTCTCTTGTAAGCGAACCTTCCTTTTACGCCATGCGATAATGCTTTGCGGAATAATCCCTGCTACTGCAATTATAGCAATTACCCATATGATATCTTTGCCAAAACGGTCAAGTTTGCCTCGTACCCGTGCAACTTCTCTTTTAACAGATGCTATCTCTGTCTTAATTGGCGTAATTTCCTTTTCAATTTCCTCTTTGATAACCTTTCGAATCTCATTAAGGTCTTGCTGCGTCAAATCGGCGAAAGATGGCATAGCAAGAGCAAACAAGCAAACTGAGAAGCAGAGAATATATTTCAACATCGTTTAACTCCTTCCAAATAGTAAATCATATTTGTACTTGTTTGTCAACAATATCTTTATCTTTTTTCTGCTTCTAACTGCGCTTTTTGCCACCCAAAATTGACATTACCATCATAAAATTTGTCGGGATGTTCAACTGCCCAAATCTGCTTGTGGATAATCCAATTTTTGGGGTCCAATGCCAGAGCTTTCCGCCATTCCGACATCGCTTCCGCCTTTTTTCCTACCTCTAACAAGGTCCGTCCGAGTTGAAAACGGGCATTAGCCTCAATAACCTGTGGGTTTTGCGATTTGTTGAGCGGTTTTACGCTACGGAGGAGTGTAGCGTTATGGGTAGGATCCGATAACCACTTCTCAAGCATTGTAATTGTTTCTTTATTGGCAACGTTTATGTTGAAGGGGGGTTTGACCAACCGTCCTGCCTCGTCAATCATAACACCATAGGGAATTGCTTTGAGATTATAACGATTGCCCAATATATTTTGTGAATCGACGAGCGTGACGAATTCTGCGTTGGCTTTGTTATGCCAAGGTCTCGCTACAGATGCACCTTGCGCGTCCATTGCGATTGAGACAAGATTTAGTTTATCGCGGTGCTTCGCGTAAAATTTCTGCCATCCTGGCAGTTGTCCACGGCATGCTCACCACGAACCCCAAATATAGAGAAGCGTCTTCTTTCCGCGGAAATCCTGCAAACGTTTTGGTGTCCCATCAAGATCGGGTAGTGTAAATTTAGGGGCAAGTTGTTCCGGCCGGATGATTTCAAATTGGGTTTCCGAGGCTTTGTATATTTCAAAACCGAACGGTTTCGTAATGCTTTCAATTTTAGCGTAAGTAACGTCATCAATGCTGAATGCGTCCTCACCAAATTGCAGTGGAACACACAACTCTGATTCCTCACCGCCGCAGAGCACTACCATATCTGAACCATCTGGTACATCAACCTTTAATCCTAACTGTTTGCAGACAGGTTCTAATGGCACTAACCACGCGCCATCTTTGAAAATCGGTGTTGAGGTAAATTTGGTAAGTTGATTATCAATTGAAAGTTGGAGTTTTTTTATAGGTGCTGCCTGCGATCCGGTTGTGAGAAACAACATAACACAAGTTGTAAGCGTCAGTTTAATCATGGTGCACTTCTCTCCCGATGTTTAGCATCGTAAATTAAGAATTTGATTATCTGTTTAGTTGTTTTGAGAGTAAGTCCGGAACCTGGTTTTCGCATCATCTTATGCACATATTCTCGCCATTCTTCCGGTGTAAAGGTAGAGTTAATAGGACGTGAAACGGTATGGCATCGACTACATTTGTTGGTAAACAACTCGTAAAGTGTCTGCATTTCCTGTGGGTAGCCTGAGACGTCAATAAAGTCAGGACCCTTATCTGCTGGATATGTTTTAGGTGCAGTGTGCGGCGCGCGTAAAGCGAAAAGTATTCCAATGCCTACCAATAGGACAACACCCAATACTACAATCCAAACAATAACTTGCTGCATCTCTTAGTGGTTCTCTCGGTAACTAATTATGATATAAAGTCCAAGAAAAATTCCGAAAAAGCAAGTGGCCGTCTATATAGATAGTGAAACATCAATGCAAATATATAATAAATACTTAGCGAGTCAACCACTTAGTGAACCTTGCTGTCTGTGTCTACCCGATTTACGGTAGCACGCCAATCTGCACATTGCCATCTTCCACAATATCTAATACCAAATTAACTTGATTAGAAGTTTTCCGATAAAGTCGGCATTGCAAGGCACGGGGACCTCACAGGACAAATGGGGTTAATTGGTATTAGTAGTAACTTTTTCAATAATCATTGTGTCGGGACCGGAATCTTAAAACCGATACGATGAGCAGCTGGGAACCCGATCCGCAAACTGTAAATGATAGCATCAGGACGCTTAGCGAGCAGACGCATCGTTGGGGACAAATCATCAGTATCAATTTCGTAGTCTCCCGTTTCAATGTCAACAGACAAGAACTTGCCCTTGTGTTCTGGCTCAACTTTGTCCCGAATCTGCTGCTGATAAATCTCTTTGCCGCGCGCAGCAACATTTTCGGAAGTATAATTGGGGCGTGGCATAGTTACTCTCCTTATCGTTGCGTTTGGAACAAAATCCTAAAGTTATTATTACGGCAAACCAATTCTCACAAATTCTATTAACCTTAAACTCCGCTTGAGGTTATCAGACGATATCCTTTACCTTTTGGACAATAGCATTCGCACTAATGCCGTGAAGTTCCAATAACTCATCAGGTTTGCCAGATCGTGGTATTCCCGTAACAGCAAGTTTGTGCACGTGGATACCTTTGGTTGCGACAGCATCTAACACGGCATCACCTAAACCACCTTCAGGATAATGGTCTTCAACGGTTATTATTGTGTCGTTTGTTTCAGATGCAGCAGCCAATAGTGCTTCAGTGTCAACCGGTTTGACACTATACAGATCAATGACACGGATTGCAATGCCTTCTGCAGTAAGGACTTCTTGTGCTTTCAAGACTTCGTGAAGTGTAACACCAGCAGCAACAACCGTCACTTTATCCTCACCGCTTTCTCTAACGACCTTACTTCCACCGATAGGGAAACTTTCATCGGTATCGTAAAGAATCGCTGTTTTTGGGCGAGAAGTTCGGATATATACAATCCCTTCGTGGGCAGCAGCTTCCGCGACGAGACGTTCGGCAGCGACAGCATCGCTCGGATATAGCACGACTGCCCCCGGAATTGCCCGGAACATCGCGATGTCTTCTAAACCCATCTGTGAGGGACCATCTTCCCCGATAGAGACTCCGCAGTGCGATCCAGCATATTTTATATTTGCTTGTGAAATCGCAGACATTCGAATTTGGTCATAAGCACGAGATAGGAATGCAGCGAATGTGGAAACAAACGGTATCTTCCCTCGCTTTGCTAGACCGATGCCTGCCCCTACTAAGTTTTGCTCTGCGATGAACATCTCAAAAAAGCGGTTCGGATGGAGCGTCATAAATTGTTCGGCGTAAGTAGAGTTTTTGGTATCTCCATCAAGAGCGACAACATTGGGGTTCGCCGTACCGATTTTGGCGAGTCCAATGCCGTAACCGCCGCGTGTCGCAACCTCTTCGTCAGATGCATACTCTGGAGGTTCACACGTTGTAGCGGTAGAAATCTGCTTGTTTATCGGATTTGGGGATTCTATCTGTAGCGGAATATCCGTTTGCAGCGGACCGAGTTCAGCTAAAGCTTTGTCAAGTTGTTCCCCTTTAGCAACGGCTTTCCCGTGCCAGTTGTCTTCATTTTCAAGGAACGAAACTCCCTTGCCTTTAAATGTTTTAGCAACAATCATCGTTGGTTTATCGGTAGAGGCTTTGGCTTTCTCCAGTGCTGGTAAGATTTCATCAAAATCATGCCCATCAATGCCGATGGTTTGCCAACCGAACGCCTCAAAACGTCTGCAGTAGGTATCAATATCAAAGGCATACATAGTGCGTTGGCTCTGTCCGAGGGCATTTACATCCACAATTCCGATGAGGTTGTTCAACTGATAATGCGATGCTAAGGCAGCTGCTTCCCAGACACCCCCCTCAGCAGTTTCACCATCGCCGAGAAGTACATAAACACGATAATCGGATTTGTCTAAGTATTTGCCGTTGAGTGCCATACCCAGTCCAAGTGACAAACCTTGTCCGAGAGAGCCTGTTGCCACTTCAGTCCAGTCAAAACGTGGCGTAGGATGTCCTTCAAGAATACTATCAATCTGCCGCAGTGTCAGCAGATCATCTACTGGAATGATGCCTGCCTCAGCATAAGCAGCATAAAGCAGTGGTGCTGCGTGCCCTTTAGATAAGATAAACCTATCGTTGTTTGGGTTTTGCGCGTTTGCACAGTCATAGCGCATTGCATGAAAAAAGAGGGCAGAGACAATATCTGCTGCCGAGAGGCACGTTGTTGGGTGTCCTGAACCCGCCTCCGATGTTGAGATAATAGAGTGGATTCGTAAGTTAGTCGCTTTCTGTTCGAGTAGATTCTTCAAGGTGTCCACAAATTTCGCCTATCCTTTCCTTATTTAAGAGTGTTTTGCTTTCAAAGTTTCCGCACGACGTTGCGCTGCTACAGTAAGATAATGCTCCTGGCAGGATTCAGATTCAATGAGGGATTCAAAAGTCACAATCGCCTGTGGAATGTCTTGGGTTTTGACATAAGCCTCTGCTTGCCAATACTTTGATTTGGCAACGATTTCGTTCGCTACAGACTGCGGATCTTTCGTTTGTTGTTCTTCGTTTTCTATAGCTTCGCCAAATTTTTCTATTGCCTGTTCATAATTTTTTTCCTCATAGTAAGCTCTAACAGCTTCTGCGTAGGCGAAGTTATTTTCTTCCTGCGGATTAAAAGGTGCTATTTCTATACGTTCTTCTAAAACTAACGCGGAAGATTCTTCATCCAGTTCATCCAGTTCATCTTCTTCATCATATTCGCGCTGCGATTCATCCGGTTCCTCTGCTTCATAAGCAACCCCATCAGCATCTTCCTCGTCGGAGTTATCATCAACGCCGAGAGGGTCGAATTCTTCCTCATCAGTTGTATCTTTATCATTAAATTCATCAACAGGTTCCAATTCTTCCTTGTCAAGGTCATCTGTTTCTTCAAGTTTGAAATCCATTTTTCTCCTCCTCAGTTATCATCAAAATATTCGGTGTGGAAACCCCATCATTTATGGCGGGGAGGAAACACCGCTCCTATGTTTTTCGTCCAATAAAAAGTGCTGTTTGGACACCACCTGCACAATGGGTGTCTGAGTTCAGGTGTGCTGCTTCGTTCAGCGTTGATTTGGTGCCTCACAATGTCGACTTTACCACAAGACTTCTAATCAAATTAATTTGGTATAAGCCATCAAAATAAGACATACATACCTATATCATATCAAATTAAAGCGGATATGTCAAGAAAAACTCCAAAAAGTCCTACTGCAGAGCCATTCAATTCTCCAGTTGATGCTATATTTGCTCAAAACCTACTGGGTTTGGGGTTTGAGCCCGAATTACCTAATTTATTTTTTAATTCTTTATGGGAGCGCGCATTTTTTGTCTGAACCAGGATTCTCAGGGTTATCGGATTTTCAGGATTATAAGCGTCAATTTAGGGATAAATGCTTTTGTAGGCGGGCTTTGCAAGCCCGATTTCTTCTCAGAACACGCACCTTTATTGTAAGGGAGGGTCTTTGTGCCCATCTGTTGCTTGGATACATCAGGCATTGGCGGGGAGAACCCAGGGACCCCGCCCTACAATGGGATGGTAGGCATGGCGAGGAGGACCCAGAGACCTCGCGCTACAAATCGTGTTAATTGGGTATTACACACCCTCCTGCTGAAAAAAAGTTGACACCAATAGTTTTTCTGTCTATAATAGATACGGATATTATTCTAATCTATGAAGGATACTTTTCCTTTCTAATATTGAGTGAATTGAACATGAAACAAATAGGATTTATTTTTATTATAGTTATAGTCTTTGGAGTTCAACCGCTGTTTGCACAGTCAACTGAATCCTCTTCTCCATTGACCCAAGAAGAAAATTCTGTGAAGGAAGACAAGCAGGGGACGGAGGTCGTTTCGCCATCAACACCAGAAAAACCTTCTACCACACAAGAAGAAGGGGCTTTGGAAGGCGAGAAACAAGACACCGACAATAATACTTTACCAACTACACCTGGAGAAATCTCTGTAGACAGTAACGAACAGGATACGCCTCTTATTGAAACAGCAGCGGCAGATGGACCGCTTGATGTGCAAGTTCCAGCACCATTGAAGCAGGAAGGGAAACGAAGGATTTTCAAGATTGTTAACGATTACCAACTAAAACCCGATCAAGTCATGACAACGCTTGTCCTGATTTCCGGTGATGCGACTATACATGGAACAGTAACAGGAAATGTATTAGTGATCGGAGGAGATGTTGAACTCGTACCGGGTGCTCAAGTAAAAGGTATGGTACAAGTAGTTGGTGGACAGATAATCGGCAATCTTGAATCCGTGAAGGATTACAGTGTAAGCAATAATTGGAGAATCCTGCCAGCTACAGCAAATCTGCTGATGCATCCGCATTCGGTCTGGGATATCAGAAAACATAGGAATTTTCAGTTGACTACCATGAAATTTGCGCTTCTGCTTTTGACCTACCTCTTAATTGCGGTGATATTTCAAAAGCCGATCAATGCAGTAAGTTCTCTGTTGGCAGAGAGACCAATTGGGAGTATATTATTTGGTTTCTTAATGTTTATTGTAATCCCAGTAGCTGGTACGTTACTAATACTTTCAATTGTAGGGTTCCCGTTCCTAATATTGAGTATCTGCCTTTTGGTGCCGCTTGCGTTATGTGGTAAAACCGCTATATTCTATACACTTGGTAGTACACTTCTTGCCGGACGTTTAAAACCGCTTGCAGTGATTTTTGGCTTTATTCCGTACTTTATGGCTACTGAGATACCACATGTTGACTGGGTGACATTTCTCCTTTTCAACGTCATCGGCATTGGGATCTCTATCCTATCAATCATAAGCGCAATGTCGTCACAAAGCCAGAGTAAAAACATTCATTGGTCTGAAAGGGTGCGTTAATAATGCATCTTGAATCTCCGATTTTTCTCAGTCTGTTCATCATATTGCCGCTGTTGGCACTGTCCCTTCGACGGATGCAGAAACGATCAGACTTGCCTGCCATTCGCATCAGTGAACTTGAAGGAGTCCGCCCAATTCCGAGAACATTTGCTGTCAAACTACTACCGTTGCTGAAGGTGACAAGGTTCATCGTAATAGCACTTCTCATTTTTACACTTGCCCGACCACAATTTTCCCAAAGCCAAGAGAGGCGTTTCGCGGAAGGCATTAATATCTTCTTAGCACTTGATGTCTCTGAAAGCATGCGTGCAGAGGATTTTAAGGATGCTAACCGACTTCAAACTGCGAAATCAGTTATCCGTGATTTCCTCAAACATCGGGAAAGTGACCAAATCGGGTTGGTCGTTTTTTCTGGAGAAAGTTTTACACTTTGTCCGCTCATACTAGATTATTCAGTTTTGATAGAACTACTTGATGACATAGAGGTAGCACTGGGTGGTCAGTTGCAAGATGGAACGGCTATCGGCGATGCAATTACAACAACCATACATCGGCTACGAGATTCAGACGCAAAAGCTAAGATTGTTATTTTGTTAACAGACGGTGAAAACAACGCTGGAACGATTGAGCCCGGACCTGCAGCATCACTCGCGCAATCCTTCGGGATTAAGGTATACACTATCGGTATGGGTAAAGAGGGAGGTTCTCTTATTCCTTATGAAGATACAACGTTTGGGAGACGTTATCGCGAAATACCAACCTACCTTGATGAGGATACACTCAAACTAATCGCTAGCACTACTGGTGCTCGTTATTTCCGCGCTACAAACGTTCAATCGTTGAAACACGTCTATGCTGAAATTGACAAACTTGAAAAGACAAAATTTAAGGTTGTTAACTATACGGATCAGCAAGAGTTAGCAGCATATTTCCTAATTCCAGCAGCACTATTGTTAGGACTTGAAATTTTATTGAGCAATACGGTTCTAAGGAAAATTCCATAGAACCTATAATATTCTAATCATTCTCATGGAGATCATTGTCAATAACCCCGTGCTAAAGCATGGGGAAACCTGTGTGAAGCGCATGCCAAGCGTCCACTCTACAAGTTAAACGGTTGATTAGACGATATATCGTGGGTCTTGTCGTGGCAGACAAAAAGATGTTTCGGATGCTCCCCAAGTCTGATTCCTCTCTGATCCCATGATGTCGATGGGGAAACATATACCGCGAGAGCGTGGGCGGACAGCCATTATTTCTGGTAAAGACATCGTGTCAGGTCAAGTAAGCGAGTAGTGACAGTCTCACTGAACGAAGCAGCACAACTGAATCCAGACTCCCAATGTGCAGGTGGAGATAAAACAGCACTCCCCTTTCAGGGACAAACTAAAAATTAGGAGGCGGGCTTTCCTCCCCTGCCTAAAGGCTTACTATTACCCATAAGTTTATGGAACATGTCCATCCATAAGGTTCTGACTGATATTGTTTTGTGTGTATTGATGAAAAAGAGCAAAGGTGTCAGAAATATCACTAAGCCTTCGCCATCCTCTCCAAATAACGGTCACTCCAGGTTGACCATCGGACTTGCGTCCTAAAAAGCCACCCAGTTTGGCGATCCAAACAACGACTTCAGACACAGTTGGTAGTTTTTTCGGTAAAATGTGCGTCTTATGTGTTATACAGTAAAGTGCTTTCCACTCAACTTCAGTCAATATATGTGTGCAGTCCGTATCCGGTGTCTGCCGATTGATGATTGTCAACCAATAAAGGCGCCAAGCAATCACACTCAGCAGGGCGATAAAGCGTAGGAGTCTCTCTTGGGTTTGGAAGCGGACTTCCTCAACTTTCGTTCCCGATTTGAGGACTTTGAAATAGACTTCAATGTGCCAGCGTTGAGTATACCAGTCTACTCGTTCAATCGCATCTGAGAAATCTGTGACTTCCACATTTGTAAGGAGCAGCCATTCCACAGGTGTTGTGCCATCGGGTGGGTTCGTCTCTACCACCCATACGAGATATATTTCCACAGCAGGTAGTTCTTGGGAGCGTGAGGCTTGCGAACGATGCGGTGGGAGAAGCGTCGTTTTTGTGAAACTAACGCGCAGAGTTGCTTCTCGGGCAGGTTGGGCACCACGCGCTGCAACTTTTATGCTAAACTCACCAGCAATAGGTAGACTTTCTGCTAAAGCACGCAATCTACCAACATCATTATCAACCACACGATCTTGCGCAGCTCGTATTACAAAAGGCATCTCTTGTGCTTCAACGAAGAACTCATAAATATCAGCTTCACGATCACAAATGCAAATCACCTCAACACCTTCTGGGGCATCGGATTTTATTGCCGACACTGCCTCAATCCACTTGTAGCTCTCTTTTTCTACCAGCGGTCTGGATTTCCGTTTTTTTTCTTGTGTCGGCGCATCCCGAACCCACACTTTATCTGTCAAACACCCAAGCGGGAGACCCGACCCACTCACGATGAGTGTCGTGTGTTTGACAAAACCATAATGGTGATGAGACGAGGCACCAATCGGACCTAAACCTTCTGTTGATGGGTGATCGGTGTAATCCAGATAAGTTGAATCTTGTATAGCAAACACACGCTGATGCTCACTCATCCGCTCAATCGTTTGTCTAAAGTGAGGTGCCAATATCTTCGCTGAGGAAACCTTTTCATTATCAAATAAACGATAGGCACCCTTCACCGATGCCCAATCGCCACACGCAGCGTTGATGGTTTCGGTAGGATGTGCCGCCAACGCATCCGCAACGCTGAGCAACCTTTTATTCAGACGGGCATCTCCCAAATCAAGACCCATAAACTCTTCAATAACCCAAGATGTAGATAACTCTTTCTTGTTTGTAGACATCATTATTCACTCCAATGTATCAGATTCATAAGTGTTACTTGTGTTGGTAATAATATCTATTGAACATAACACAAATGTTATTGATAGGCAAGTATATTATGACACAAGCGAAAATACACTTATTTTGACAGCACAGGTGAATGTAAATCAAGAAAATAGATGTCTGCACTTTATGTCGAATTTATGGTCAATAGTAAGAATTCGACTTATGGGTAATAGTAAGGCCTAAAGGCGAGGGGTTTCCAGCCCGAAGATTTTGATGAAGTGAGTACTTAACAATCCCACTGCTTTAGCTGTGGGTCAAAAAAGTGTGTCCAGTTCTTGCTTTATATCTGATATTATGTTATACTAATTAGACTGTTTCAGTGACGGTGCTGCTAACACCGTCACACCTTTAGCAGAGGGAAACAGAATCTTCACAGAAGCAGTATATCATAATGTATAAAACACACAAGATAGCGTTAAATCCAAATAAAAAGCAACGTGCGTGGTTTGCTCAACAATCTGGCTATGCACGTTTCGCCTATAATCATGCGTTATCTAATTTCAAAGCGAATTTAGACAATGATACTTTCTTATCGACGTGGACACTTAATAATCAATTTAATAAATCTAAGAAAGATATTGATTGGACACAGGCACAAGATCAGCGTGCGGCCTTATATGGTATATTGAATCTTGGCAATGCTATAAAAAGTTGGGTAGACAAGCGTTCAGGATTTCCGAAGTTCAAGAAGCGTGGTAGTCGTCAATCATGGACAACAGATGAGCAATCAGTGCGAGTAGAAGGTAAACGTGTGAAGTTGCCCAAGATTGGCTGGGTCAAGATGTTTGAGGAATTGAGGTTTGATGGTCCGATTATCAAGGTAACAATATCAAGGACAGCACACCGATGGTTTGTATCTATAACGGTTGAAACAGAGGAGACTGAAGCAGTTGATAATTCAACGCACCCTGTGATTGAAATAGATGTAGGTATAAACACGTTAGCAACGCTTGATAATGGCAAAAAGTCCGATAATCCAAGACCATTGAAACGTTATGAAAGAAAACTGAAACGTGCCAGTCGTTCATTGAGTAGAAAGAAGTTTCTCTCAAATAACTGGTATAAAGCAAAAGAACGATTGGCAAGATTGCATTATCGGATTGCTTGTATCCATCAGGATGCACACCACAAGGCGACTACAGATATAGTCAACAATGCGTCAGTTATCTGTATTGAAACACTGAAAATAACGAACATGCTGAGGAATAGGAAAGTAGCAAAGGCGTTATCTGATAGTGCGTTAGGTGGGTTTCTCACTAAACTCAAATGCAAAGCGGAAACGCTTGGTGTTCCAGTTATTGAGGCACCACAATTCTTTGCGTCAAGCAAGACATGCAGCAGTTGTGGACATAAGAAAACAGAGTTATCATTGGCAGAACGACACTATAATTGTGATGTGTGTCAATACACAGAAGATCGTGATGTTAACGCTGCCAGAAATCTAAAACAACTCGCCGCGGGATACGCGGAGAGTATAAACGCTTGTGGAGTCTAAGTCAGACCTCCACAAGAGGAGGCATCGGATGAAGAAGCAAGAAGCCCACGACTTTAGTCGTGGAAGTATCACAAATATTATCGCGTGTAACTTAGGAAGTTATCGACAGTTTGGTGCAAACGCATATTCACACTTAGCAGAAATAGGTTTGACCAACGTAGAAATCGGTGTGCCTTCGGCTGATGGAGTTGAAGCGTTACAGTCAGAATTGAAAGCACACGGACTCACTGCGACAAGCTTGCTCGGCAGTTGTAATGTTCAATCTGACACAGTTGTTGAGGATTTTCAGTCAACGTTAGAAATCGCGAATGAGATGGGGACGAAGATTATCTTTGTTAGCGTCCACGCGGGTGAAGCAGACCGAAACGTTGTATATAACCGTCTCCGCGCCATCGGTGAAAATGCTACGCCATTCGGCATTAAAGTCTGTTTAGAAACACATCCAGATATGGCACACAACGGTGACATTGCGCTTGAAACAATGAAAGCGGTTGACCATCCGAATATCCGCATCAATTTTGATACGGGTAACGTTTATTATTATAATCATGATGTCACTGCTGTCGCAGAAGTGCAGAAGATTATTGAGTATGTTGGTGCTGTACACCTCAAGGATACAAACGGGGGATATCGGACATGGAATTTTCCGACCCTCGGAGAAGGCGTAGTTGATTACAAAACCGTATTCCAGACATTGAACGATGCTGATTTCTATGGTCCCTTCACAATGGAATTGGAGGGTATTGAGGGCGAAAACCTTGATGAAGCAGGCGTTAAGGCTCGCGTGGCAGATTCACTGCAGCACCTAAAAGACATTGGAGTCATCTAATGGATACGAATCTCTGTATTATCCGACTCGGTGGGGGAGAACGGGTCGGTGGTCCGCTCGGAAAAGTTCTTGATACCCCGGATATGACAACAATCGGAGCTTTTGTTGTTTCCAAAGAACACCCAACTGAGCTCCACTATCATGATTTCGATGAGTATTGGTATTTTACGGAAGGCACTACAACGGTGACACTCCGAACTGCTGATGGGCAGTCCGAATCCTATCGTGTTGGACCAGGGGATTTAGTTGTCACTCCTAAAGGTGTTGAGCATGGGCATATTCCAGATGATGTCGTTAAAGGTGTGCAGTGGGTAAGCGTGATTCATCCTGATGCGCGCCGTGGGCATCTACAGCGGAAGTAGTGCAAATTTCACTGCTACCACAACACCTATTTCCGATGATGTGTGGGAACAACTACAAACACTTTTGAAAGAAATGCATAAAATAAGGGTGCACAAAGATGGATACCAAAATCATTTCAACCATGATAGACCGTATCGTGCGTGATTTTGATCCGCTGCAGATTATTCTCTTCGGATCACAAGCACGGGGAGATGCACATGCACATAGCGATGTAGATTTACTCGTGGTTTTCTCCGAACTCACCGATAAACGGAAAACTACTGTTGATATTCGACGCTCTCTTGCTGACCTCCCCGTGTGCAAGGATATTCTTGTAACAACTCCAGAGGAACTTTCACGCCAACGTAATCAGGTTGGATCAATTCTCCGTTATGCACAACGAGAAGGTAAAACACTCTATGGAACATAGGAGAAGATATTAATGAAATTCCAGCGAAGGGTTGCTTTGGTAACCGGTGGTAGTCGTGGTATTGGAAAGGCAACTGCTTTCAAACTTGCAAGTGAAGGGGCAACCGTTGCCGTTCACTATTCCCGATCAGATGCTGAAGCGGAAGATGTCTGTGTTGAAATCTACAGTGAATATAGACAGAAAGCATTACCTTTTCAAGCAGACATCTCGGACAGAGAAGCAGTGAACAGAATGGTTGCTACAGTAACAAAAGAATTCGGAGCAATTGAATTATTGGTGAACAATGCTGGGGATGTTGGCGATATGGCGTTTGAAGAACTTACCCCTGAACATTGGGATCGGATTATTGCGATTAACCTGACTGGTCCCTTCAACGTGTTGTGGGCAGTCAAGTCGGGCATGATCGCACAGAAGTTTGGACGTATCGTCAATGTGTCGTCAATTGCGGCGTTAGCAGTGCGTCCGGATCAGCTGCCGTATGCAGCAGCAAAAGCTGGTGTGATTTCCCTGACAAAATCGTGTTGTGGACCGCTTGCCCAGCACAATATCCGCATCAATTCCGTAGCACCGGGGGCAATAGCGACAGATATGCTAAGTGAGGTGTCTGAAGAGATGGTGGAGCAACTCCGCTCTACAACACCACTTGGCAGACTCGGTGAACCGTATGAGATGGCAGACGTGATAGCATTCCTTTTGAGCGAGGAATCCAGTTATATGACGGGGTCAACTGTGATTGCAAGTGGGGGACGTATTCTTATTCCGTAAGCACAAGTTCTGTTTCTCCAATTTCCAAATCAAACGCAATGAACGTTTGTTTGTTCTCACAGAGAAACGTATCTCTCTGAAAATCGCGCCGAGAATGAACCTCGCGCAGGTCCCATCCATCAATTTGGATACGACGTATCGGTGCATCAATAACTAAAGTAAAGTTTGCAGTTGGGAATTGTGTGGAAAGCTTAATCTGCTGTTCTCCGAGTGCCGTAATTTCAGTGAATTCACGTGCCATCCAATAGTGTCCAATTTCGGAAGTTTTCATCCAAAGCGTTTTCGTTCTATCAGGATCGTAATTATCCAATCGCGATTTGACTGTTTTCAACACATCAAATCCACATTTTTCTCCGTTGAAATAGAAACCGGGCCAATGTCCAACGAGAACACACGGCAGTTCTTGCTCAAGAATGGGTGGTAAACGACCGCCTTGCAAGTCTTCTGTAATGAAACGGTCGGCATCTCCCAAGTCGTAGCCTGTCCACCCGCCGAACCAGTCACCTGCACATGAAACAATACTTGCAATAGCGATCCCATTCTGTTTATCAGCATGCCAGATAGGCACATCTGGAAGTTCATTGTGTTTAAGCCAAAGAAAGTAGAAAGGACAGGGATTGTTATTGACCTCCTGTGATGCGGTTAACACCGCTCTTGCATACGTTTCCTCTTGGCGTTTACCGAATGCGCCAGGACTCGTTACACCCTCACACGGAATGCCGACGTTATTGAGTATCTCCATTGATGCGATGATATAGTCTGTCAATCTATTATCAACAGGGGGGTCTACCCATTCAACCTGTTCCCACGCTTCAGTCAATGAGAATGACTCCAGATCAACAACAGCGGTATGGGTTAACATCTCTGGTGTTAAATCGAAGTTTGGCCAAATAATTTCCCGATAAATTCGTAGCCAAGATTGATATTCGTGTATTGGAAAATCGGGGAATCCTTCATCAACGCGTCCCATTCCAGCGGGGTAAGGAATAAGGCTAAATTTGCCTTTCACGCCGTTTTCCCAACACCATTCTGCCCATTCCCATGCGAAATCTGCGGGGATTGTTGGTGGCATTTTTTTGAGTTGCGTGGCATTACCTTCCCATCGTTCAGGGTGAACACCCGGTTGATGTCGTGTTTTCCATGCATGCCGTTGCTGAATCCAATAATAGGTTAGATTGATTACCGGACAGGAGTCGTCTACAATAAGGGACAATGGTGTTCTGAGAAGTGGGTTACAGATGCTAACGTTCATATTTTCGTTATTTTGATCCTGTTTTGTGTTTGATCTGTTCCAGACATTTTTTGATATAAGGCACGTCGTCTACCCATAGTCCTTGGATGCCGTTTTTTACCGCCCAAGAAACGTCTTTGGTAGTTTGAATAAACCCCGCTTCAACAACAATTCCGTTTGTCTGAAGTTCATCAACTTGTTGTGGGATGGAACGTGTAATGGAATTATAGATTTCAAAATGATTGATTTTGCTCCATCCGAAAATAATACGGTTTGCATCAATCAGGGTGGCTGCTTTGAGAAAGTTTGCCAATGGATTAATCAAAATCGCGCTTGTCTGGAGTCGTGGTTCTAATCGTTTGGCATCAATAAGCAATTGTTTTTGGATGTAAAAGGTGAGGATGCTGACGAGGTGAACAACCTCAAAATGATGAATCCGTTCTATGATGATAGGGAGGAGTTCAGGTGTGTCGGTCTTCGGTTCAACAAAGCACGGCATCTGGTTTTCACGTATAAATCTGAGTGCATCATCAAGATGGGCAACGGGTTCATTGGAATTTAGCGACGTTAATTGTTGCACATCCTTCCATTTTAGTTTACTGAGGGGAGTCGTACATCCGGTAGCTTTACGTATATCATCTCGGTTAAAAGCAACATGAATCAGGACAGGTTGCTTATCTTGGGTAAGGCAGACATCACATTCAAATCCATCAGCACCGTCTGTGAGTGCTTGTTTAAAGGATGCAAGTGTGTTTTCGGGTGCGCGCCCCATACCGCCCCGATGTGCAAGAAGTTGAATTTTCATAATGTAGAGTTTAACCGTCTAAAAGGTCAATTTCTGGTGGGTATTTTCGCATAGATCGCAACGCTATTCTCATATTTACTTGTTCAAGACGGTTCATATTTAACGCCTCAACTGTCGCTCTGCCGGAGCGCGTGCGCCCAATTATATGCAGAAAGTTTTCACTCCACATAAAATGACGATTCCAATTTTGCAGACGAGGGTTGAAAAACGGGACTCGCTGGTCTGTTTGTGAATCAAGGGCATGCGTTTTAGTATGTTTAGCGGAATTACACCATGGACAAGCCAATGCCAAGTTATCTAATGAGGTTCTACCTCCAATTTTCCGAGGATAGATGTGCTCACAGTGAAAAGAGGCACTAGCACAATTGGCAGGTGCTTGACACAGTATTCACAGAGTCCTTTAGCACGCTCCTGTACACGAAGACGTAGCGAGCGAGAAACCCGTTCAGAGTACATCGTTCCCCGCTTTTAATCCAAATTTTTCGATAATTTCCTCTGCTGGTTTTTCCCAACGATGCATTAAAATCGCGATACCTTCAAGACGCTTAGTGTTCAAAACCGTTAGCCTTCGTACGAGTTCTTGATACTCCGGCAGTTCATCATCAGTCAAGGTTTCATTATCAGACTTACGTCGCAACTGCCAATATTGGCGATTCTCTTTTTCGGGCAGCTCCGAATTCTTCCTAATAAATGCCAACACATCTTCATCCGAAGCATTAGGATTAACTTTTTCACTGACCGAATTTTCTTGCTGTTGCTGCCATTTGGCAAATTTCTGGGTAAATTCATCTAACTCAAACGGCGATAACTTTTTAACACCACGTAATAAATGTTCAACCTTTAGTTCTGTCGGGGTTTCAACACTTGCCATTGCTATTCCTCCTGAGCGTATCTTAGCACTATTCACACTACTTATACCCACCTATGATTCTGTATTCAATTAGTTTAACATAGATTTTGGCGTTTTGCAAAGTGCAATGTGTGTGCATAATTCATTTCTTTTCGTAATTCAACAAAAGGCAAAGGCACATAAGCCGAGTTAATAGCGAGATTGAAACGCAAGGGATTCTATAGTGCATTAGGGTCATTTAGTTTTCCGAAAATTTAGATTTTGGGTTTAAGATTCTCCGCTGTCCGAGAGACCTCTCGGTCAAGATTAGACGACTAAACGCACAAAACCCGAAAACTGAATGGCTCTGATATAGTGTATCTTTTCTCTTGACTTTATTCCTATTGCTATAGTATAATTAAATGATATGTCAAGTTATCAAACTGAAAACGATTATGTGTCGTTAGTTATAATTCCGCGTAAGTGGTTTAAAGCATTTTATTGGTTTTTTTTAGTCATAGTTGTTGGGAATGGTATTGTTGAATTATTCACAAGTTGGTCATATAAGGGTTTGGGTGAAACATTTCTAACACGAACTGCTGTTTTAATGACACTCACGGTCGGATCATTTTTTATAATATCACATATTTTGGAGGGTGTAACCATGTTGATGTTAGGGTCTGTAAAAGTTTTTAAAGACAAGATTCGTGCTGAAGGCAAGGCTGAAGGCAAGGCTGAAAGGGACGCTGAATGGATTGAATGGGCTGAGAACGGCAGAGACCCAAATAAGATGCCATCAGTTATTAACCCTACGAAAGCAATTTACGAACATGACTCTAAAGATAAAACCATAAAAGTTGATAAAGAGTAGATAATCTAAACCGCGCATGGTGAAAATTATGCGCGGTTTTTCTGTGAATTCTCAATTCTAAAACTACTTATTGTATTTCTTCTTATGCCACATCTGCTCAAAGTTATCTTGGGGTTTGAACCCTAAAATCCTTTTTGTTTTGACATTTGAGAACTGCTGATGCGGCAAATCAGCGAAGATGTTAAAAATCTCACACCGTGATGGTAATTCCTCCAGATCAATTTCTAATCCTAACCGAAACGCCTCACCCGCATCCCGCCAACTCACCGCGAATGAATTTATATCTGTTCCTTCCGCTGGGTCATCTGTCTCACGGAAATTGAGAAATAGGTAACAGAGAACATAGATGTCGTAATGTTCGGTGAAAACTTTACAGATTTCCTGCCCAAGCCCTTTCGTCAATGGATAAAGACCTGTGCTTGTCTTTGGTGGAACATCTGGGTTAATCTCGTAATCCCAACTGGTATAGGCATCTCCTTGGATAGTGAAGTGGGGACCTGTGTTGATGACACGGCGGATACCGTGTTCAACAGCGGCGCGCATCGTGTTATATGCCCCACGTGTGCTAACATCAAATGCCAACTGCCGATCATGGCGAAGCACTGAGCAGTTGATAATAGTGTCCATTCCCTCTGCTGCTCGCAAAACCTGACCTAATGAACTGACATCAATGTGCATCGATTCATGTTTTGTCTCAATATCGTTGATGTCCGTTACACGCAAGGTGTAGTAAGGCTCTAATGCTTTGACAACGTGTGGTCCGAGGTATCCGTTGCCACCTAAAATCAGAACTTTCATTGTTAACTCCTCATGTTTGTGTTGGCACACGGCGTACTTACTATTTTGTCGGTGGTACAAATTGTGGATTGAATTTCAGGTGTCCCTTCGCTTTACCGATGGAAAAACGTGAACCGGGAAACTCCGATTGGACGTGAAAGATACCCCATCTTGATGGTGCTTCAATTGCCCCTTGAAAGGCAGCAACCGCATCGTTTATTTCAAGCCACATTGAGTTGAACTCCACACCAGCTGCTTCTTCAGCAGTGGTAATAGCACCGAGTCGGAGGCATGTTACATGGATTTTTCCTTCCCGCGCAAATTCTCTGCACGTGAATTCGCCAAGGTGCTTTGAAAGCACAAAACTATCCACACTTGGGCGCGGTCTCCAATTCTCTTTAACGGTCCAATCTTCTCCGTGCTGCTCAAACAAGCGGAGCGTGCTGGCGTAAATGAAGTGCTTCACACCCTCTGCCGAAGCAGCCATCAACAAGTTATAGGTACAACGCGTCTGAAAATCAATCTCGTAGTTCTCTGGTTCGTCTGCGTTTGCCATAAGTTCGGGTGGCGTTTCTGCAATATGAACAATGGTGTCCATGCCTTGCACCAATTCATTCGTTGCCTCGTCGTGCCCTAACGCACTCTGAACAAATTCGCATCCTGATACGTTGGTGGTATCAATAGGTTCAAGTTCTGTTAGTCGGATCGTATATGATTCTGCTGTGGCTGCCGCTAATCTGCGTGCCAATTCGGAACCAGCCGAGGTAATCAAAACGTTCATAAGAGTCTCTCTTAAAATAAGGATTGTTGGATTAGTTCTATAAAGCTTCTCGAATTTTCGCCGCAATATTACTAATTTCTTCTGTATTTACTTCTCTCGGTTGCCATGGAGGTCTCAACGGGTCTCCTTCCCATCTCGGAATGATGTGCAGATGGAAATGGAAAACAGTCTGAAATCCCGCTGCTTCGTTATTTTGGACCAGGTTGAGACCATCGGGGTTTAAAGCCTTACGGATCGCTGCTGCAAGTGGTATCGTGGCTTCCATAATTTTACTGCCTATCTCCGCGGGCAAATCAAATATATTTCGATAGTGTTGCTTCGATATAACCACAAGATGTCCGGGGTTCGCGGGGGCAATGTCCATAAAAGCGAAGACATGTTCGTCTTCGTATACCTTTGCAGAGGGAATTTTGCCCTCTGCAATCGCACAAAATATACATTCCATTATTTTGTATCCTCGCAAGAATTTTGGGTTATTTTAGCAAATTTAGTCTATAAAATCAATAACAAATACAGGAGGCATTCAGTTTTAAGAAGTTATCGGATTTCGCGTCTTTTTTGGCAATCCGGTGCGGTTAGGAAACCGCACCTACCGGGCCTGAGGTGAAACCACCAGACCGAAAATGGAAAACTGAATGGCTCTGGGCATTCTATCATTAGACTTGATTATTGGATAAGGTTGTGGTAAAATGCCGACAATGGAAACAAGTCAAAAATCCTACACTCTTATCCATAAAGACGAAGAGACCGAAGCACGCGTTGGCAAACTTCATGCGGCACATGGCGATGTAAATACGCCTATTTTTATGCCTGTGGGCACCCGTGGTACTGTGAAGGCATGCACGCCACAAGTCCTCACTGAACAGATTCAGGCAGAGATTATCCTTGCCAATACTTACCACCTTTATCTGCGTCCCGGGCATGAAATTGTCCAAGAGGTAGGCGGTTTGCATCCGTTTATGGCGTGGGATAAACCTATATTAACCGATAGTGGCGGGTTTCAAGTCTTTAGCCTCGGTCCACTGCGGAAGATAACAGAGGAGGGGGTCGCGTTTCGTTCCCCTATAGATGGCACGGAACGTTTTATTAGTCCCGAACGGTCCATTGAAATCCAGAATGCGCTTGGTGCCGATATTATCATGATTTTTGACGAATGTCCTGCGTTACCAAATGAATACGAGTATCTCAAAAATTCAATGGAAATGACGTTGCGGTGGGCAGAACGGAGCAAAAAAGCACATCAAAATTCGCATCAACTGCTATTCGGGATTGTGCAAGGTGGTATGGAGCGTGACCTTCGCCGTGCCAGTGTGGAAGGTACGGTATCACTTGATTTTCCGGGGTATGCCATCGGTGGTTTGAGTGTTGGTGAAGAAAAGGATTTGATGTATGAGATGTTGGCATATACCGCACCACTGCTCCCGGAAGACAAGCCTCGCTACTTGATGGGTGTCGGCACGCCAGAAGATTTAGTTTATGGGGTCCGATGCGGTATTGATATGTTCGATTGCGTTATGCCTACTCGGAATGCACGCAACGGTTCACTCTTTACATCTGAAGGTATCGTCCGAATTCGCAATGCAAAATATACGCGTGATTATAGTCCTTTGGACCCAGCGTGTAATTGCTATACTTGCCAAAATTTCACACGCGCCTATCTCCGACATCTACATGTCGAAAATGAGATTCTCGGTTCGCAACTGCACACACTGCATAACTTGTATTTTTACGTTAGTCTCATGCGCGGGATTCGGCGCGCTATCTGTGATGGCAATTTTGCATCACTTGCATCTGATGAACCGGATATCAGTGCGTTGGTGCGGTTAGGACAGCCTACCGAGGATGTTGGTTAGTGTTAGTTGGGGATGTGAGGTCCCATAGAAGGATTATGCCATCTCCACCACAACTTGCGATAGTGTATCCATCAGGACTGTAATTCACACTTTCCACCCCAGATAAATGTCCCATTAATATCACTGTTTACTGTCCAGTGGACACATTCCACACCCGCAACGTGTTGTCCTTATGTCCAGTAGCAAGTGTTTCACCATCAGGACTAAAACTTACGCTAAGAACATCAGGTCTTGTGTAGGATTTTCCACCACCAGGATTGATAACAAAGATGGGGGTGTCTACTATGATTGTTTTGTATTTTCCTGTCGTAATATTCCACAGGTATAAGGTTTCGTCTCTACCTGCAATAGCGATTATGGTACCATCAGGACTAAAACTTAGATCCTTGATACCTTGAGGTGGGACATTAAATTTTGCCTTCTGTTGTCCTGTTTGGACATCTAATCGATTTTGCACATCCGGTTTTGCCTCAAGATTTAGAACAATAGGTGCGTCAATGAGTTCCACCATCATCTCAGACTGTCCATCTAAACTATAAGGTTGTTGGAAACGGGCTAAGTATTGACTTCCCATTCCGAGCATCAGCACAATCAAAAGAGCAGTTGATGCGCCTAATACCCACGGTACTAATGGTTTGCTCCCTGATGGTGCAGCGGGTTTGATACGTGGAATTTCTTGCATGATGTTCTCGGTAAGGTTTGGGGATAGTTGGAAGTTGCTAAGTGCCTCTCGAATCATCGGTTCCTCCTTTTGTAAACGCTGCCGAGCTCGGTGAAGTCGGAGTTTAATAGCACTCGTAGATACCCCTAAAAATCGGCTAATCTCTTCACACGTCATGTCGCCGAAGTAGTGGAGTGTCATCACCGTGCGTTCACTCTCTTTCAGTTTCGCAAGCAGCTTTTTAACCACCTCGCGTTGTGCCTCAACCGTAGCTTTCGCATGTTCATCGGCAACATATCGGGAACATGCTCCGCCTTCTACTAACGCAATATCTGTGTCTTCAAGTGATTCAGTTTCTATACGTTTCTTACGAAGCCATGCGCGGCATTGGTTGGTCGCAATTACATATAACCACCCAGAAAACTGATTTGGATCTTTCAATGTGGAAAGTTTTTGATAGACTTTGAGGAAGGTGTCCTGCGTAATTTCTTCAGCGATGTGGAAGTCGCCTATCTTCCGCCAAGCGAGTGCATGAACCTGCTTTTGATATTTTTTCACTAAACTCACAAAAGCGTTTTCATCACCTGCAAGGATGCGGCGTATGCGTTCAACATCGTTATTTTTCATCAGGCACCTCAAGAAAGTGGTAGATTGCTTAATGTCTTATACCAAATTAACTTGATTCCAATCTATCGGTGCGGTTAGGAAACCGCACCGAGCATTGCGAGAAAATTACCGAATTATTTTTAATCTTCATGAAACCGCACCTACCGAGTGGAATCAAGTTAATTGGGTATTACGTGCTACGAGAGATAACAAATTACATGTGTCTATTTTAATACAATTTTCAAATGGTATTTTTCGCTGTACGCTTATATTGTAACATTTCGGCTGTTGGCATCGTTTATGCAAGACAATAGATAAGATAAAATTAAAAATTCGCGATGCAAGTACTGATTCAGGTACTGATGAAGGAGAAAAAATGCAAAAGTTAATAATCAACGGCGGTGCCAAACTTAAAGGTAAAGTTCAGATAAGCGGATCAAAAAATGCTGTTTTGCCTATTTCCGTTGCTGCAGCAATCCTCGGAGATAGTCTTAGTGTGCTTCACAATGTGCCTAACCTTACAGATGTTAAAACACTCAGTGCTGTTTTGGAAGGTCTTGGGGCATCAATTTCAAGAAAAAATGGCTCATTGTGCATTGAACCTATAAACCGAATGGAATACGAAGCACCTTATGATCTGGTGCGAAAGATGCGTGCATCCATATATGTTTTGGGACCGCTTGTAGCAAAACTTGGACGCGCAAAAGTCTCTTTCCCTGGGGGATGTGCCATTGGTCCACGGCCTGTTGACTTACATATCCGTGGTTTAGAGCAATTAGGTGCGCAAGTTGAGGTAAAAAAAGGATATATCTATGCACAGGCGGAACGTTTGGTCGGTACTGAAATGGATTTAGTTGGACATCACGGTCCGAGCGTTGGGGCAACGGCAAATGTACTGATGGCAGCAACGTTAGCCGAAGGAACAACCGTTATACGCGGTGCCGCGCGTGAACCTCATATTTATGATCTTGCCCAATTTCTCAATGCTATGGGTGCTGAAATAGAAGGGATCGGAACATCTGTCTTGACAATTCACGGTGTAAAACAGTTGCGCGGTACCGAACATAAAGTTATTTCAGACGATATTGAGGCAGGCACATTTATGGTTGCAAGTGCTATCACTAACGGTGATGTTTACGTAGAAGGTGTCACTCAGCAACAAACTCACGCCGTTACAGAAAAACTTACAGAAGCTGGTGTGCAATTAGATTGGGACGACACAGGTGTTCGCGTAACAACACCAGACCAACTCAAACCGATAGATGTCACAACTGCCCCGTTCCCTGGCTTTCCCACGGATATGCAGGCACAGATCATGGGATTGCTGACACTTGCATCAGGCACAAGTACTATTACTGAAAATGTTCATACTGACCGATTCATACACGCTGCCGAACTCAATCGGATGGGTGCGGATATCAGACTTGAGGGTCGCAAGTCTGTTATTCATGGGGTTCCGTTCCTTAGTGGTGCACCTGTGATGGCATCCGATTTACGAGCAGGTGCTGTGCTGGTTGTTGCTGGTATGGCGGCTGTAGGTGAAACCGCTGTCTCCCGTATTTACCATATTGACAGAGGTTATGAGGGGATCGAGAAAAAGTTGAACGGTATTGGTGCAGATATTCTCAGAGTCAACGATAGTGAATGAACGAGTAATCTTTCTCTATAATGTTGCGCATTGTTAGGACTTAACTCTTATGGGGGGACTTTGTAAGCCTCTTTGATAAAATAACACCATGTTAAGAATATTAGAAACACAAACACCAGAAAGTAAATCCTTTCTTAAGAAACTGAATGAACGCGGCAAGTTAATGGATGAGAACATCCTAAGAACTGTACGTCGGACGCTCAGCGATGTTCAAACTGAAGGTGATAAAGCTGTCGCTCGATATACTCGGAAACTTGATTCTCCAAGAATATCTACAAAAGGATTGAAAGTTCATCAGAAAGAATTTAAGCACGCCTATTCTGAAGTTGATTCTGATTTTATTAATGCAATTGCACATGCAAGGAAGAACATAGAAAGTTTCCATCAAAAGCAGATTCAAACTTCTTGGATATCTACTGAGGAAGACGGTGTCTTGTTGGGACATCTTATCCGTCCCTTAAAGCGTGTCGGGGTCTGTGTTCCTTCAGTTAGCCAACTTTTGGTTTCGTCTCTGTTGATGAATGTAGTGCCAGCGATCGTTGCTGGCGTAGAAGAAATAGCTGTTTGCATGGGACCTATGCGGAATCGGCAGATTAACCCATATATGTTGGTAGCGGCTGCAGAATGTGGTGTTGATGAGATTTACAAATGTGGTGGTGCGCAAGCGGTTGCTGCTATGGCTTACGGTACTGAGACTATCGCCGCTGTTGACAAAATCGTTGGTCCTGGCAACCTGTACGTCCAACTTGCCAAAAAAGAGGTTTATGGACACGTAGATATTGACAAATTAGCTGGACCAAGTGAAATCCTCGTTATTGCCGATAGTACTGCAGATCCTGATTATGTCGCTGCGGATCTTATTTCTCAAGCCGAACACGGACCAGAGTGTTCAGCAATACTTGTAACCCCATCACGTGGATTTGCTGAACAGGTTAAAGCAGCTATCGAACTTCAAGCACAGGCTCTCCCACGACAATATGAACTTGTTAAGTCTTTTGAAAATTACGGTGCCGCGTTTGTTGTCAACGATATAGTGGAAGCTGTTAGTTTCGCTAACCAAATTGCTCCAGAGCACGTTGAGTTACACATTGAAAACCCGTTAGAATGGATCGGTGAAATACGCAATGCAGGTGCCATCCTTGTCGGACCTTATTCGCCTGAGGCTGTTGGTGATTACATTGCCGGACCAAACCACATCCTCCCCACGGGAACAGCAGCGCGGTACGCTTCTCCATTAAGCGTTCACGATTTCCTTAAAAAGACGAGTCTCATTTCTTACACTAAAGCTGCTTTAGAGAAAGTTACTCCGGATGTCGTTAAACTTGCAGAGGTAGAGGGTTTGGAGGGGCATGCCGCCTCCATGAAGATTCGATTTGAAGACGATTAGTCCTAATATTAATAATTGTAGTAGGACTTTGTAAGTCGAATACATTAATACGAGAACCAAAATGTCATTTTTATCTTGTAAGCAAAATTCCCTACTATCTATACCAACCACGCCAGTCGCCACATTTTCAATCGTTGGATATGATCCCGACAATGGAGATTTAGGAATCGCTGTACAATCTAAGTTTTTTGCTGTTGGTGCAGTAGTGCCGTGGGCAGAAGCGGGTGTTGGAGCAGTTGCAACTCAATCATGGGCAAACACGACTTATGGTCCCAGAGGATTAGAATTGCTTAAGATTGGACTTTCTGCACAGCAGACCTTAGACCATCTCATCAAAGATGATTCCGGTCGAAAAACACGGCAGGTAGGTATTGTTGACGCGAATGGCAACGTTGCTAACTATACAGGTGAAGGATGCCACGATTGGGCGGGTGCTGTTTCAGGCAAAAATTACACTGCCCAAGGTAATATCCTTGCTGGGGAAGCAGTCGTCAAAGCGATGGGCACAGCATTTGAACAATCTGAAGATGAATTGGCTGACAAATTGATGGCGGCACTCTTTGCTGGACAGGCAAATGGTGGTGACAAACGTGGACAGCAGTCCGCTGCACTGCTCGTAGTCAGAAAAAAGGGCGGGTATAGCGGTTTCAATGACCGCTATATTGACTTGCGCGTTGACGATGCTGAAAAACCTATTGAAGAACTTCAGCGACTTTTAGATATGCATAAAAAATTCTTCCCACGATAATCGATCTACTTTCCTTGTAGATTTGTCCTCCCAATCGTTATACGAATCAACTTTTCTTGTAGAAATTACATTTTGAATTTTTGCACAAAATGTGGTATCATTCTATTTAATATTTGCGGTAAATCGTAATGACTGATCCGCTACTGCGTTTACTTTTCTGCAACAGTCTACAAAACTGAATCCAAGAATGTGTATAAGTGAATAATACCAAATTAACGGGATTAGAAGTTTTCTAATAGCGGTTAGCATTGCAAGGCACGGGGACCTCGCGCTACAGATCGGGTTAATTTGGCATAAGATATTTCCTGCTGTGGAGATTTAATATGAAATCGTTACCGAATAAAATAACCCTCAACCTTAATTGTGGCGTAAAACATCCTACGATTATTTCCAATAAAATACTCATTTTGAGAAACATTGAGGTGTAGTAATGCTAAAACAGAAACGAATTATAGCGTACATATTAGCCTATTGTTTACTACTTGGTGCCTTTCTCGTTGCAAGATATACCCTTACTTTTTCCAAGTCGTTGGCAAACTCTTTTTCAATAGGTGGACCGGAAGCGAGTTATAAAAAGTTTCATGTAATCGCTCACGATTTAGATGAGATGGGAGATCTTGAAGCTGAGTGTAAAGCACAATTAGGGGGCGGAGTGCGTATAGCCGATTGGAACGACATTGTTGCTTACTATGATGCAGGGGGTTCGTTGGATGACTTCATCTCTAGTCTCAAGATGTCTCTTAGAGATGATACTATTGATCTGTTTGAAAATATACGTCAACCGAATAATGGTTTTGAACCTTCTAACGCAAATGAGAAAGATGAGGAATCAGATACACTTGGAAACGAGTATCGCATATCAAAAGATGGAAATCTTAGATGGCAAGGAAACCGCCACTATTTCGTAGGTAGGCACGACCACTCTAAGCCACCCGGTTTCTTAGACCATGATGACCTCAATAATTACCAATTGACGTTGGGTTCATGGCACGGCAGGGGTGGTTATGCACTCTGTTATGGATCACTTATAACTATGCCGAGTGGCGTAAACAAAGCGTTAAGGTCAATTACGCCGATCATTGCTATCCTTTTCGTTGGGTTACTACTACTCTGTTCCGTTCTTGGTGCAATGCATGTTCTCAGCATGCCCGGCTGGTTGGTTGGTAGCAACATCGCAGCACTTAAAATTAGTATACAGACGAAGAAAAAAGAGATACAAGCACTACGGAAACATAAGGCTAATGTGAATCAAAGTGTAGCAAAAGACAAGGCACACTTTGAGCAGGTCAGCAATGACATTGAAAGTGATGATGAAGAACAAGATGGATAAAACGAAAATGACCTATTTTGAAAAAGAGGATATATTGCATCTGGTAATTTCTGATGAATCCGAAGGTGGAAGTTTGGAACTCACGCCAGATATAACAGCTGAATTGAACTGTGATGGCGAACTCATCGGTATTGAAATTCTAAATGCAAGTTCCTTCATTCGTGATTCAATTTTAGAATCTGTTCATGCCAAGATGCTTTCACTTACCAGAGAGCATCCAGCCTGACCGCTCCCCGCCCTGAAGGGCGAGGGTTCTTTTGAAGGAACTCCCGACCGAGTTTTTCAGGGGTTACCGCTACACTCATTTAGCGTCCAGCAGGTATGGGGCCGTCTTCCTACCTGTATCCGCTAAAAAGCGACCTGGGTAGGTTGTCAGGGGTTTAATCCCATAGGCGTCAATTTAAGGAAAGAACTCGTTTGTAGTCGCGCAATTCATTGCGCCTCTTACATTTGAAGAAAAGAGGCGCGTGAATTGCGCGACTACGAACGCTGATATTCTCGTCCTTTGCGTTATTTGAGGTGTTGATACAAAAAGGTGCGGTTAGGAAACCGCACCTACCGTAGTTGGAAACTGCTAAATTGACGCCTATGGTTGTCAGGGGTTTAATCCCGACCAACACGCATCTAATTGCGCGGCGCGGGCCATGGGGCGCACTACGGAAACTTCCTGAAACCTTTGAGAAGTTACCGATACTTCCGACACCTAAAGGGTGTTTCGGATACGAAGGCAAACATGGGAATATGTAATCAATGTCACATAGCCAATCCAGTTGCCTATTCTGTTTTTTGCAGTGTCTGTGGTTCTCTGCATCTGCTCAACCCGTCTAAAGGGAGGTTAAGAGCAACGGGAGTAGATACCCGAAGTTAGACCTCTTAACCAGCAGATACTTAAGGATACCACATTGTTTGACGAAAGTCAAGGTTTTTTCAACAATGGAGGTCTTAGCCGCTACTACATCCCCGCCTTGAAAGGCGAGGTTTTGTAGCGGAAGATTTGATAATTGCCCATTTATAATGAAGGAAAACAGATTCACAGCCTTCCAATCAATTCTGGTAGTGATCTGTGTTTAATTCTTCTTCCTCTACTAATATAAGTGGTGGACGATTGAACTGCTGACGTATCTTGTTTGCAGCTAAGAAAACCGCACGTATTCGAATTATTTTTCGTGCTAACCGCTTTTTCCCCGGGAAATCACTGATAATTAATCCCGATAAAATTGTCAATAACCCTTGCCCCGGAAGTACTAACATAAGTGCACCAACAACAATAAACACTCCACCCACTAAATTTTTAAGCACAAACACAAAAAAACGCAAAATAGGGTTTTTAATGTGTCGACCTTGGTTTGTCTCAGTAAAATAGTCCGGTGGTAGGAACGTTATCAACGCGGCGCACCCAACGATGTTCAACACTAAACTTGCAACTGAGAAGATAATTACAATTAAATAGTGGTCTTTTATTAACTGCAAGAGCGTAAAAGTCCATCCACCAATTACCTGCCAGCAAACTTTTAGTGCATTAATCAACCACAAAAGGATCTTCTCCTAACACCCTATCGGCGTGAGACGGCACCGCCATCTACTGTCAAAATTTCACCGCTAATATAACCAGCATCATCTGATGCCAGAAACAACACCGCTCCGATATAATCCCAAACAGTTGCACGCCGTTCAAGTGGTGCGTCCGGTGAAGCAGGTAACAATTCTGGAAGACTATTATTTTCAGATAAATTCTGTGGAGCATTCATTCCTGTCGGTGCTCCACCGCCGGGTGCGATAGCATTCACAGTGATACCGTGTGGATGGAGTTCCAACGCAAGGCTGCGCGTTAATCTATTTACCGCTGCTTTACTCACACAATAACTTAAAACTCCGATATGCGATTCCTCAGCAAAGATAGACGAATTATTTATGATCCGACCCCGTATCTGTTGTTCAACCATCACTTTGGTAACCGCCTGAGTACACAGCAGGCACCCTTTCACGTTGACTGCCATCACTCTGTCAAAACCTTCTGCTGTTAACTCAAATAGCGTTTGACGATTTATTATTCCCGCGTTGTTGAAAAGAATATCAATTTTTTCAAATGTGTCCAGTGTTATATCAACTGCTGATTGAATCTGTTCAGGTACGGTTACATCCAGCGGGACAGCAATTGCATTCCCACCGGTAGCGCGAATTTCTTCTGCGACACCATCAAAATTCCTTCCGCCAGCGACAACCACTGATGCGCCTTCACGTGCAAATGCTAAACATGCTGCTCTTCCAATACCTAACGGCCCGCCACCACCTGTAACAAATGCTACACGATTTTCAAAACGCATCCGATATTCTCCACAATTAGTCTTTGATATTTTATTATAGCACAATATGGATATATGTGTGAAATAAAAATGAGCAGGGCTATTTAGTTCTCCGAATATTTAGATTTTCAATCTAAGACTTTCCCCTGTCCGAGCAATCTCCGAATCGCGACTTTTCGGATAAAATGGACAAAAAGCCTAAAACTAAATAACCCTGATGAGTGTAAATCAGACTTGACAAAAATGATTGTATAGGGTACAGTGTCACAAATCTTGATGTTGGTAAACTCTGGAGGGGAAGATGGCAGAACGTTTAGCAGTAGATGGTGGAACACCCGTAATCACAGAACCGATTCCAGGTGGGATGCATGGACCCAGTGTCATAGATGATCGCGAGATTGAAGCTGTGACAGAGGTGTTAAAAAGCGGTAAACTATTTCGATTCGTAGAAAATTCTAATGTGGCAGCCTTTGAGCAAGAAGCCGCTGCACGTCTCGGTGTTAAACACGCGCTAATGGTGAATTCTGGCACGTCGGCAATTATCTGTGCCCTCACTGGCGTGGGTATTGGTCCGGGTGATGAGGTGATCCTTCCTGGTTACACGTTTATTGCGACTGCAGCAGCCATTGTCGGTGTTGGTGCGATTCCAATAATTGCTGAAATTGATGATTCTCTCGGATTAGATCCTGCGGACGTGGAACGAAAAATCACACCGCACACCAAAGCGATTTTACCTGTCCACATGCAGGGTGTACCTTGTCGACTTGATGCAATTCTGGCTATCGCCAAAAAGCACAATCTGAAGGTTGTAGAGGATTGTTGCCAATGTGTCGGTGGGGAGTACAATGGAAAATATGCTGGCACTTGGGGTGATGCGGGTACGTGGAGTCTTAACTACTTCAAAATAATTACGTGTGGAGAAGGTGGCTTAGTTTTTTCTGATGATTATGATACTTATGAACGGGCAGCTTTTGCGTCTGAACCGGGGTTGCCGATGTGGATGAGCGGTTCTGAATGGCAAAACAAACCGTTTTCGTGTCAAACCTATCGCCCGGGTGAAATTTTAGGCGCGATTGCTCGCGTGCAGCTTTCAAAGCTGGATGATATTTTGGGGCGTACACGTCAACTCAAAAAGGCATTTACTGCTGAACTCTCAGATGAACCAAAAGGTTACATCCGACAGCACGTAGATGATCCGAACGGAGAATGCGGTATCAGTGGCGCGATTATTGTACGTGATGTAGAACTTGCTAAAAAGTATACAGAAGCACTCAGGGCAGAAGGATTGGGTGCTGGTACTGCTTATAACGAAGGTTTCCCTGATAGACATATTTACACCTATTGGGATTCCATACTATTTAAACATTCCCCGAACCCAGCAGGTTATCCATGGAGCGATCCGCGATACAAAGGTGAAGTAGAGTATTCACGTGATATGTGTCCGCAGACACTCTCTATTCTTGGTCGTGCGTTAAGATTTGGATTTAACGTCAATATGCAGGAGGAACATGCACGGTTAATGGCGGCAGCAATAAATAAGGTTGACAATGCCTTAGGATAGTACCTGAAAATATAAGTGTATTCGAGGGTTTTCGGTTAGATAATGATGTTTTAGCAATTTGTCCTAACGCTGCCGCTACACCCTTGTTGAGTTTGGACAAGTATAACAGATTTACGAAAAACTGTTAAGAAAAAATCAGAATGAAGTTTAACAAATAAATTGGGTAATTGTGGCTACGCGACGTGCGATGAATCGCACTACTACAAACAGATCTGCTTTTCTTATCACACGTCCCGGAATTACCCGTTTAAATTCTTAATCTTCATACTGATTTTTTTCTTGACGAACAAAGACAGATGAGGTATTCTTGTCGCAAATCAATCCTCACTTCACAAAGGGGTTCCCTGTTATGAACTGTCCAAAATGTCAACACGAACACTTCGTCAAAAATGGACACGTCAACGAAAAACAACGCTATAAGTGCAAAGACTGCAACTATCAGTGGACAGAACACCACACACACCGAGGGAGACCCCTCGCTGAACGCGCACTCGCTGTCTTTCTCTATTGCCACGGACTTTCCATGAATGCCATCGCCAAAATCCTTCGCGCCTCACCCAGCACTATTCTCCAGTGGATACGCGACTTCGCAAACCAACACGCACAACCCCCTGAACCCGAAACTGACACCGTCGTGCTTGAACTTGATGAGATGTGGCATTATCTGAAAAAAAAAAGCAGAAACTCTGGATTTGGAAAGTTTTGTGTCGTGATACCGGAGAACTCATCGGATGGGAGTGTGGTCATCGGGATAAAGCAACCTTGAAAAAACTCATCCAACGCTTAGAAAAGTGGAACGTAAAGGTCTATTATACCGACGATTGGCATCCCTACCGAGCCGTGATCCCCAAAGATAAGTTAGTGCAGACGAAAAAGGAGACGCATCGGATCGAGCGAAACAATTGTCGGATGCGTCATTGGTTCGGACGCTTTAAGCGAAAGTCTATTATCGTTTCAAAGAGTGTGGAAATGGTGAACGTGACAGTCGCCTTATTTGCGAAATTTCGCGTCAATGGAGATGTCCTTGACATCTTAAAAATCGGGCAGATCGAACCAAATATCATTATTTAGCCGAAAACTCTCAAATATAGCAGAAAAAGCCTAAAACTAAATAGCCCTGGGGCTATTTAGTTTTAGGCTTTTTGTCCATTTTATCCGAAAAGTCGCGATTCGGAGATTGCTCGGACAGGGGAAAGTCTTAGATTGAAAATCTAAATATTCAGAGAACTAAATAGCCCTGCAAGATTATTGCGATTCAGAGGCCGATGAATCAACACCACGATACAGTGATCGTAGCGGGTGCGGTTAGGAAATCGAACCATAAGCGTCAATTTAGTGGTTTTCCATGTCCGAGAAACCCTCTTTAGTCCCGTAGGGACGATATGTTTATAGAAAACGTGGTAACCCCAATCTCTTCAGCCCCGTAGGGGCGGAATGTTTATAGCAATGGGGTACCAATCGGGATATGTCGCTCGGATGGAGCTAAAGAGACGTGTCTGGACGGTGTACTATAAACATATCGTCCCTATGGGACTAAATATAGGACAGTCTCAATAATCATGCCTATTGAGAAGTGTTCATAAACGGACAGATATTTTCTTAAATTGACGCCTATGGTGCGGTTAGGAAATCGAACTTACCGGGGTTGTTTGAGAAATTATGTATTTTACAAATTTATTGACAAAATTGACAAAATTGATTACAATGATTTATAATTCCATTTTAAATCATAAATATGATATAATATAATATGCTTAATATTAGATTTAATATGGATTTTAACAATTTTTGACCGTGTTTCCGCTTCACAACTTGTGACGCGGGTTTGTCGTAAAAATACCAAAATGTGTCAAAACAAGTGCGGAGTGTAGGTTATAGTTAATGTCTGTTCAATATGTGACTTCAAGTGTCGGAATAACGAACTAAGCCTGTATACGCTCATATTGTACTGCCATCGGAAATTAGGGCCACTGTCTAAACCAAGATTGTGGTATAATTACTATACTTTGGACAATTTTTAGAGTTCTTGAGTGATAGTCAAGATCAATGGAAACACCTTAGACATCAATATAAGATTTATTGGGACACCTTTCGCCCCGCTGGGGCTAAGAGGGTTGTTCACCCGTGTTTCTATACACCTTTCGCCCCGCTGGGGCTGCCTTTGCTGAACCTATAATAACGTGAGTTTGATATATAGCAAATTCTAAACATAAATGGACATTTTCGTAGGGGTTAGGTAACCTAACCCCTACGGGCGAGAAGACCTCGCCCCTACGAGAAGCCCGACATCTTGTTTTTATCAAACTCACGTTATAATAGTTTTTCTGTGGGTTACAACTTCGCACAAAACTCGTAGAAAAATAGAAAGGACTTGAGAAAACAACATGAAACAGATAGAAATTGTCCAAAGTATAGTATAATTACAATCTAATTATAAGGAGTATCCGATGGCGAAACGAAAACGAAGAAGCTTCACCCCCGAGTTTAAAGCGGAGGTTGTTCTTGAGGCCCTCAGCGGTGAAAGTTCCCAAGCGGAAGTGTGCCGGCGGCATAACCTCAGCGAAGACCAGCTCTCAAAGTGGAAGCAGCAACTCGTTGAAAATGCGGCATCTCTGTTTGCCTCCACGGATAAGCAATCCAGCGAGGCGGCTGAGCGGATCGCCCACCTTGAACAACTCGTTGGGCGGTTGACCGTGGCATTAGACATCCAAAAAAAAGCCTCGGCTTGGTTGAGTTGACCTCGTCTGATAAGCGAAACCTCGTTGAAACGTTGCGGAACGATTATTCAGTTCACCAGATTTGTGAGACGCTGGGTTTCAACCGGAGCCTTCTCTATTATCACCCGAAAAGCGACCCTTCTGAAGAGGGGCTTGGAGAGGAAATAGAGAAGTTATGTGCGCGTTATCCGAAATATGGGTATAGGCGTATCACACAGATGCTGTTGGGTATGGGATACACCGTTGGGTATCGGCGCGTCGCCCGATTGATGAAATCCCAGAACTTGTCGGTTTCGGTCAAAGGAGTTTCCAGTCAAACCACGAGATCGCTTGAAGGTGCGCAGCCTTGGGTGAATCGCCTTGAAGCACTTGACATCTGTCGATGTGATCAGGTCTGGGTTGGCGATATAACGTATGTCCGTCTCCACAGACGCTTCGTCTATGTTTCGGTGCTCATGGATGTCTTCACTTGCATGATAAGAGGGTGGCAGGTGAGCCACCATTTGAACACATCTCTGACCCTGAAAACATTAGAATAGGCATTACGCCAAAGTATCCCAGAGATCCACCATAGCGATCAAGGGGTTCAGTATCTTTCAAGTGCCTATATCTCAACGCTGAAACAGCACGGCATTGAGATTCCTTAGCGCGTAGAGGGTGTCCGTGGGAGAACGGGTATGCTGAAAGGTTCATCCGAACTCTCAAAGAGGAAGAAGTTCATCTCAATGATTATGAGGATATAACCGATGCCAGCACACGCATCGGGCATTTTATCACACAGGTGTATCATCACAAACGTCCTCACTCGGCGTTAGGGTATTTGACACCTGTTGAATTTGAACAACAAAACTTGTCTTAACTTTACTGATTTTTTGGCCCTAATTAGCGTTGGCACTTCATATAATAGGTGTTGGCAAGTACGTATAACATAGAAAATTGGTATGTTCCACTATGGAGTCCCATTTTTATTATTTAATTATAAGACAATTAAAATTTAAATTAATTTTTATATTATGTGTAGTATATTAATACCTTGCCTAAGCACTGAAATCAAGTCCAGATAATTGGCGAAGGTATTGTACTTCATATCAAGTCAATTATACAATTTTTAGAGTTCCTGTGTGATAGTCTGGGATAATAGAAGTTTTACTTACTGACACACCTGTCGCCCCGCTGGGTTTGAGAATGAGCGAATATCTATCAACGTTCTCTCAATATGAGATAATGAAAATGCTGATTTATAGGCACTATTATGTGAAAAATTCACCTTATTTTCAACACAAAACAGAGTGAAATTGTCAATTAAACGGTTATCAATATTACGAAAGTTCTAATTTTTTTTAAGAAAGACATTCGGAGTCAAATCAATGATATTTTCCAAATGGAAAGTCCTTTTACTCTCGTTGTTGCTAGCTTTTTCTTTTCCGGCAGAATTGATACCTCAGAAGCACCTTCCTCCGTCAGGCTATCGGATTCATCGATCTATTCCTCCGCAGGGTGCCAGGACCCACTTAGTCGTCCCGGGGGAAAGGTTCCATGCCGGCAGATTCAAACGTTGGTTCTACGGCAGCGACTACCGGGATCTCTGGACCACCCCAATTGAGGTTGCAGTCCTTGATCTCAACAGCGTAGGAGGCGGATTGACTCCACTTCGCACCGGCGGATTCGGACAGTCTATATCCCTTCATTTTATAGGGGAGGATGGTCGCCGGTATACGGTTCGTTCCTTGGATAAGGATCCCACCAAACGGATATGGGACGCACTCAAGGGGACGATTGCCGAAGACTTCCTTCAGAACATGGTTAGTGGGCTTCTACCAACAGGGGCACTCGTGATTGATCCGCTGATGGAAGCCACTGGTATCCTCCACTCCAAACATACGCTCGTCGTTATACCGGACGATCCGCGATTGGAGGAGTACCGCGAGGAATTTGCTGGTCTTATTGGAACGCTACAGGAACACCCTTCCGAAGGTGCCGAGAATACTCCCGGCTTTGCGGGGTCTCGGCTGATCAGCGGAACGGCGAAGATGCGGGAGCATTTGGAAAAAACACCTTCCAACCGCGTTGATGCCCGTGCTTTTCTAAAGGCGAGATTGATGGATTTTCTCATCAGCGACAAGGACCGTCATGATGGGCAATGGAGATGGGCGCGGTTCCCCGATGGTGAGGGGCATATCTGGGTTCCAATACCGGAGGATCGCGACCACGCTTTTAGCGACCTCAACGGGGTCGCCATGGCAGTCGCGCGTAGAGGGGTCCCTGCTCTCCTCAAATTCGATGATAAATATCCGAATCCGTTGGGGCTGACGATTACTGGTTGGGAACTTGATCGTGAGTTCCTTGTCGAACTCAATAAAGCTGCATGGGACTCGGTAGTAACAGCGTTTTGCGGGGAGTTATCCGACCCCGTCATTGAGGATGCGGTCCGGAAACTCCCACAGCCGTATTACGGGATCGTTGGGGAAATGCTCGAGGAGACACTCAAATCAAGGCGGGACGCATTGCCTCAATTTGCCAGCAGATACTATGCGTTGATTACCCGCCAGGTCGAAATCCAGGCGACCGATCAAAGCGAGTACGTCGAGTGTGAGCATACGCCGAGCGGTGATGTGGTCGTCCGTATCGGTCTCATAGAAGGTCCTGGTGGAGGAAGGGAAACCCCCTATTTCCAGAGGAAGTTTCACCGCAAAGAAACGCGGGAAGTCCGAATATACCTCCGGGGCGGAGCCGACCGCGTGGAGATATCAGAGGCGAAGGGACGCATTGTCCTTCGTATTGATGGTGGGGGTGGGGACGACACATTCACAAACGCATCCGAGACTGGTGCCTCAAAGACCCAGTTCTATGATTCTCGTGGGAAAAATCGGTTCGTCAAAGGCAAGGGTGCTAAAATTGATGAGTGCCCGTACACGCGTCCTCCCTCATGGCTTCCCATTTCACTTGCACGGTATGCACTCGACTGGGGCATGCACACGTTTACTTTCCCGACGATTACGGTGAATCCGGATCTGGGTCTGTTCATGAAGGTGCACCAGGACCGGCGGTATTTTGGGTATCGAAAAATCCCTTTCTCTTCGCGGCATGCTTCCAACATTGGACTTGCCACCAACGGTCTCATGCCCTTTGTCTCCTATACCGGCACCTTTCGTCACCTCCTACCCGGTTTCGACGCGAGCGTTCACTTCAAGTACTCCGGAATCCAGATAATTCGGTTCAACGGATTCGGTAACGACAGGCAAATTCCGAAATCGTCTTCCTTCTATAAGGTGGAGCAGAGTCATTTCGCTTTTGCCCCCTCCCTCGATTTTCGCAAGAAAGCGCATGATGAAGATACGCCCAGTGGTTCTCTGGAACCGCTTCGCTCGGAATTGACCCTCCGCATAGGACCGATCCTCAAGTATTCAAACACCTCACTAAATGCTAACAAGGACAAATTCATCGGTTCGGTGTACGGAACGGGTTCCTTCGGCCAGATAGGTGCATCGGGAGAAATCATGTACGACACGCGTAATAATCCAGCGTATCCGACTCATGGTGCTTTAGTCAGGGCTGCCGGAGCTGTCTACCCGGGAGCCTGGAATGTGGCGTCGGCTTTTGGTAGCATAGATGGCGCGGTACACACTTACGTGACTGTCCCTATTCCGACTCGGCCGACCCTTGCCCTGAGAGTGGGCGGAAAGAAAGTATGGGGAACCTTTCCATTCCAGGAGAGTGCCTTCCTGGGCGGGCCCGGCTTTATCGGTCTCGGCACATCCGATAGCCATTTACGCGGTTTTCGGAAAAATCGGTTCGCCGGAGACACCTCACTGTATGGGAATGTCGAACTCCGGCTGGTTCTGCTCCCAATCCAACTCTTGGTGCCGGGGGAGTTCGGCGTGTTCATCGCTGCTGATGCCGGCCGGGTGTTTTTCGCCGAGGATCCGAACGATGCCGACACATGGCATCACAGTGTCGGAGGCGGCTTCTGGCTCTCTTTTCTCCAGCGCAAGCAGACCATGAGCGTTGCAGTCATAAATGGCGATGATTTGACAGGAGTGTATCTGCGCGCTGGTTTCATGTTCTAACCAAGCAAATAGGATGTATATCACATGCTCAATAAGATATATCACATACTCAACAACATAATTATACGTCTCGTTATTTACTATCTCGCATGGCTTTTCGCACTCAGTGGGATATTTCACCTCTTTCCCCAAATTCTCATTTATGTCGCCCAAGAGCGTGAACGCCTCCAAGAGCGTGAACACATCTTTGGAGAACAACAAGGTGACCTGGAGAAAATCAAAGAGGGTATGACCACGCTTGTTGAAGGAAATATCAAAGAAGTCTTGATCTTAGTCACGCTTGTTGATCCGGCACGCACCATTCCCGTTATGGTCGCACTGGCAATGGCATTTTGGGTTACGCTCCCGATTACTTGGCTATATCGTTGGACGCGACCGCGCAAGAAATACAGTCAATCCTTCGCACACACTTTGCTCGTTATACCTATTGCCATATCGTTGGTTGTTTTTTTGGTCAAGGATAGTATTGCCCTTGCGTTCAGTTTGGCGGGCATCGTGGCCGCTGTCCGTTTTCGCACCTCACTTGAAGATCCGATGGATTCCGTATATATGCTTATGGCTATCGGGATAGGACTCGCGGCTGGTACCCAACTTATTTTAGTGGCTTACCTGGCATCACTGGTTTTTGTCATCATAACTCTGGGGGTGTGGAAAAGCAATTTTGGCGCACAACCGGAAGTACTATCTGGCTGGAGAATCGATAATTCTGGAAAATTGAGCACAGCCTCTGGAGAAGGTGATAGTGTCAATAATAGACTCTATAATGCCCAAATCGAAGTGCACACGACGAAGGTCAATGCAGCTAAAAAATCAACTGCGCAAATCCTTGAATCTAGTACCAAACGGTGGCAGGAAGCAGATGTGATCAAAAATTCCGATGGAACTTCCATTATTGTGTTTGATGTTTGGTTAAAAAAATCCGTCGATCTGCCCTCCTTTATACAGGATATTAAAGAAAACGGAAGAGGGTGCATCAACAACGTAAAACTGAAAGGGCAAAAATCTGTAACGGTATAATCACAATGCAGAATCACGGAAATAAACTCTTGATGGGCTTTCTTGGTTTTAGTCTTTTTATCTTTTTGGTGTCGATGGTTTATAGAGGGAATCCATCAGCCGGTTTGAATGAAAAGAAAGTCCATAAAGAGAATCCATCAGCCGGTTTGAATGAAAAGAAAGTCCATAAAGAGAATCCATCAGCCGGTTTGAGTGAAGATTTGTTAAAGATGGGTCCAGACACTATAATTGACCACTTTTTGGTGGACACGAAAGCGGTATCACGAAGGAAAATATCTCTCGAAAGTTATGACCTGAAAGTAGAAACAGCGACGTATTGGAAGCTACCCGGACGTCTCGAGGAGATTTCTGGCCTAGCAATGACCCTGGACAATCAACTCATGGCGCACAATGATGAAAAGGGTGTGATTCACGAGATAGATTATCAGAAAGGGGAAATCGTCAAAGCATTCCAATTAGCGGATATGGATGACCCGATAACCGATGATTTTGAGGGTATTGCAACAGTTAACGATCAGGTCTATTTGGTCACAAGTTCAGGACGCATATACGAGTGCAGTGAGGGAGCCGATGGGGAGTCTGTCCTTTTTAATATCTATACTACCGGAGTCGGCAGAGATTACGAAATAGAGGGTTTAGCGTACGACGCGAGCCAGCGGGCACTCTTACTGATGTGCAAAGACTCTCGTAGAGCAGACTTGAAGGAACATTTGGTCATATATCATTGGTCGACTGATGCGAAACGGCTAAACGAAGATGCCCATATAGTAATACCTGTCATTGAATTTACACGGCATATCAAAGGGAAGGAATTTCAGCCTTCCGGCATCGAACGACATCCTCTGTCAGGAAATTACTTTGTCGTCGCTGCACGTCAGAGGGCGATCGCGGAGATTACACCGGGTGGTCAGGTCGTTGCAGCCAAGCAGTTTCCTAACCAGTGGCATCGTCAGACTGAAGGTATCACCTTCACTGCGGACGGAACACTAATAATTGCTGATGAGGGAGCGGGTAAGAAAGCGAGACTTACCCTTTATCCGGTTTCAGAAAATCGGTAATAGCAGTGCAAGAGCCTATCAGAACGGGTGCAGGAAGACCATTTCACAAGTGCTAAATGTGATAACATTTAAACAGACGAAACTTAAATACCTGACCGAGCCTGGGTATCCCATATCTAATGCAAATTGGGTATTTAGGTTTCGTCAACAGGGATACCCTTCCTCCCCAGGGCTATTTAGTTCTCCGAATATTTAGATTTTCAATCTAAGAGTTTCCGCTGTCCGAGCGATCTCCGAATCGCGACTTTTCGGATAAAATGGACAAAAAGCCTAAAACTAAATAGCCCTGCCTTCCTCCCAGGGTTATGTGTATCATCCACACTTATCGTGGTATACTTTCGAGATCGTGTTGAGGCACTTTTCAACTCGGCATCCCGGATCTCCTGGAGTGCAACAGAACATCCGATATGCACAAATAGGTGCTGCCACTGATAAAGACTTACCTCGTTCAGGTGCCGATATAGGCTCGCTTTCGGTATAAATAACGCATCCGACACTTGATTCGGGTTATAGAGACTAAATAGATGACACAATGAAAGCAACATTATGGTTTTGACCACCCGTTCTTTCAAGGTGCGAAAACGTGAAGAAAGAAGTTGTTGAAAAAAGAATGTTGATTTGATAAGCTGAGGTTGCATAAGATATTCTCCTAATATACATAGTGTTTCGTAAATCTGTAATTAGGATGCTATCTCATGCTATAAATGTCAAGCAAAATGGACACAGCAAAAACGCATTTTCATGGCGTTGGACCTTGTCTCTATTGATTATTGTTAGGTTCAAGACCAGTATGAGAAATATCAGACAATTTAGTGGTGGTAGAGACCTTGTTTTGCAACAAGGATTGTATTCTCTACCAACGATGCTGATATAGTATAATACAAATTGACATTATTTGTCAAGAAAAAAGGAGCGGGCTTTCCTCCCCTACCTGAAGGCAGGGGTCTCCAGCCCGAAGATTAGATGAAAGGATTTTTTGTGAATGAAGATTACGATTTTGGGTTCAGGTACCTCAACAGGCGTACCTGAGTATAAATGTGAGTGCGATACTTGTCAAGATTCAATGCAGGTTGGCTCAAAAAATTACCGTATGCGTGCGTCTATTCATATCGAAAAGGATGGAAAAAATCTGCAATTTGATCTGGGTCCAAACTTCATGGATCAGATAAATCGAAATAAGATTGAATGGATAGATGCTGTCATCTTTACACATTGTCATGCCGATCATATCAGCGGAACAAACGACATCGTAATGCCGTGTCGAAAACAACGTGTGGATATGCCTATCTATGGACCTGAACAGACACTTGAAATTTTACAACGCAACTTTGATTATATGTTTACAAAAGAGACGTTTCAAGGTGGCGGTGTCGGTCATTTGCTCCCAAATGTTGTAAATGGAAGGTTTCAATTGCTCGGTTTTGACATCACACCTATCCCAGTAGATCACGGTAACGTAGAGACAAACGGCTATCGGATTGACGACTTTGGATACATACCGGATGTAAAACAATTGCCGGAAACATCGCAAGCACTATTGGAGGGGATAGAGGTGCTTGTTATTGATGCCTTAAGTTTCAATCCGGGACATCCAACCCATCAATCGGTCGGACAGGCACTGGAGATCAGCGCAGCCTTACAACCGAAAGAGACCTATTTTACGCATATTATGCATAGACTTGACCATCGGTATTTCAAGGATCAGTGTGCTGAGCAGAACATTGATCTTCCCGATAATGCTGATCTTGCCTATGATGGACAGGTGATTATATTGTAATCGGTTATTATACCAAATTAACCCGATTTGTAGCGCGAGGTCCCCGTGCCTCGCAACCGTGTGCTATATCAAAAGAAGTCGAATCCAGTTAATTTGGCATTATTTGTGGTTTTTGGTTAAAGAAAAAACACCGAATTCCGTGAGTGGATTCGGTGTTGCTTCTTGTATACGATTACCGTTTCGATTCTTTTATCTTCCCCAACCATTCTGTTGTCTCTGCCGGCGTTGTAAAAAGACGCGGTCGCCTTCCGTAACACCGCTTTTAACGATCACATCTGTCTCGTTTTGCATGCCGGTTTCAATAGGCGTTTCAATACCTTTGATGCCGTCACCACTGTCTAACATCACAAACTTACCTCTTGAAACATTTACTTGTGCTGACACACCGTTTGCTTTCTTTTCACCATTAATTAAGAGTGAGATAGTTGATGCACCGGGAACAATACCGTGTTGGGATCCATCTAAATTAATTGTCACGCTGCCACCTCCAACACTTTCAACAGTTCCATTAAAAGTTTTTTCACTTATAGTCTGCATAACAATCGGTTTTCCAACTTTGAAAGGGGACGTATTGCCGACTCGTGCGACGACCGTAGCAGAAGTCTTGGATATTACAGCATCAATCGGAACCATTAAGACATTCTTTTCTTCGTATGTGATGATGTCAACATCAGCACTCATACCAGGGCGGATGTTACCAGATGTATCAAGTACCTCTATCATCACCTCAAAAGAGATAATGTTGTCTTGCTGTTGACCGCTTGGGGAAATCTCATAAATTCGTCCATTAAATTTTTTCGTTTGGAAAGCATCAATTTTGATTTCTGCAGGTTGATTGGGTTCAAGACGTTCCATATCAACTTCGTTGATAAAGGTTTTGACAACCATTTTCGATAGATCTGCGATGGTCATGATGGGTGGGCTCTGTGAAAATGCCGAGCGACCAGAAGTGACAATCTCACCTTGTTCTATAGCAAGTTGTGTAACAGTACCAGACATGGGTGCTTTAATAACTGTCCAAGCAAGACGTTCATCTTGATTCTTCAAACTACTTTTTCGTCGAAGTAGATTTGCTTCAGCACTGACTTTGGATTGCTCTGTCAACAACTTTTCATTGCCAATAGTTCGCTGAAGTTCCTGTAACTGCGTCTTGGTGTTATCCAAACGAATTTGACTCTCTTCCTCTGATTTCTCTCGCATTTTTTTGATGTTATCAATGTTCAATTCCTGGTATTGCAGCTGTTGCGCGAGTTTTTATAGCTGTTTTGCGTGCTTCAATCGTGCGGTCCTGTGAGACGATGGTTTGCTTCTGTGATTCTACCCGTTTTTTTGCGTTTTCATGCGATGTATTGGAACTTGCATGACGAGTCTCTGTATCCTCTAACACCTGCTTGGATACCAACTCTTGTTCATAAAGAGATTTATTCCGTTCTAATTCTGATTGCGCTGAATCTAATGAAACTTTTGATGAGCTTAGAGAAGTTTCGAATTCAGCGAGTGTTAATTTCGCTTGTGCAAGTGATATCTTGGCTTGTTCCAATGAGATATTATCTTGTTCTAACAGATTCTTTGTAGCCTGGATACCGGTCTCGGCTGAACTGATTTGTGTTTGTGTGGTAGCCTTCGTGGTTTCAAGATTGGCTTGTGCAATTTTCACTGAGGCTTCGGCTTGCGTAAGCTGACTATTTAAGCGTTCTTTTTTGAGTTCTATATTTAATTTTGCCTGCATTAGTTGTGCTTCAGCTGCGTTAACATCTGCATTTGCCTGCTTTTGTTCTTCTTTATATAGCTCAGGGTCAAGTTTTACTAAAATGTCGTCTTTTTGAACGTAATCACCATCATCAACAAGAAGTTCAACAACTTCACCCTCAACGTTAGATTTCACTTCAACGTCAAGAAGCGGTTCCAAATTTCCGGTTGCTCTGATGCTCATCCGGAAATTTCCGCGTTTGACGACTTCAATTTTGGGTGCAAGTGTCTGGTCTGATCCATTTTTGCCACGACTCAGTACAACCCACCCAGCTGCAACTACCAGAACAACGATAATTGCGACAGTAATAATTAGTTTTTTCACAACCTATTCCTCCTATAAGGTTTGAGAGATGCTAAGTTGAATACACCTCATCTTTAGCCGGTATGCTGAAATCTATAAATCCTATTGGCTGCAGCGTTTGACAATGGTTAACGAACTAATCAGATCGAAGTGCATCAACGGGTGTAAGTTTAGCCGCCTTATGTGCAGGATAAAGCCCGAAGAAAACACCGATAGCAATCGATACGACCACTGCAATAAACATTGTTTGAAATGAAACGACTGAGGGCCAGTTGCTATCTTCCCAGACAAACTTGGATATGAGTGCAGCAGTGCCTCGTCCCATAAATATACCTAAGATTGACCCAAGAATTCCGCCACATAATGTTAGGACAGATGCCTCAATGAGGAACTGTGTAATGATGTCGTTGAACGTTGCACCGAGTGCTTTTCGCAATCCTATCTCACGTGTTCGATCCGTCACAGAAACAAGCATAATATTCATTACACCGATACCAGCAACCATCAAAGCAATTCCTGCAATGCCACCCATCAAAGCTTTCATTACCAAACCGACTTTATTGGCAGTAGCCAATTCCTCTGTAGCAGTCCAATAGTTATATTCTTCACCTGTGTTGTTGTGTATCCTGCCTAAGATCTGTTTTGCATCCGAAATTACCTGCGGAATGTTTTCTATTTTCTCTGCTTCTACGCGAATGCGCTCAACATCTTGACGACCTTTGAAACGTTCCTGCAGTGTTGTGATTGGAATGATGAATCTGTCATCCCAGCCGGTAGTGTCCATAGAGTCGCCCTTCTCTTCCATCACACCGATAACCTTAAGGCGTACTTCATATAGACCACTTTTACCGCGCCAATAGGAGGGGCGTGAAGCTTTGATCTCTTTTCCGACCGGATCTTCGTTAATAAAGACCTCTTCCGCAATTTTTGAACCGATTACAGCAATGCTGCTGGAGGCTTCTACCTCTTCCGGTTTGAAAAATCTACCGCTTGAGGTGTACCAGTTATGTGAACGGTCGTATCCAGCTGTTGATGCGACAATTCGTGATTCCTTTGACCTTCCTTTGTAATTTACGTTCCACCCCGGCATATCATCTTCAGCCACGACGTCCACGATACCGCGTGCCCCCTTCAAGATTTCATAAGCATCATCGGTTTCCAAATGTTCCGCACGATTTCTACGCCAGCGACTCCTGCCTCTGACCACTTCACCTGCAGCGCGACTCAACGTGCCTGACTGTTTATCCCAATCATCTCGATAGATCTCAACGATCTTTGTGCCGCCAGTCCGTTCAATCTCTCGTAACACCAATGCAGCCGATCCATCCCCAACCGAAACCATACTTACTACAGAACCGACCCCGACAATAATACCTAAAATTGTCAGACTGGAACGAAGCAGGTTTCGTCGTAAACTGGAAATGCCTAAAATGATACATTCAAATAGATTCATATTAGTTTCCTTTACTCAGTCCGCAGTGCTTCAATCGGGGAAAGAGCAGATGCTTTGAGTGCTGGATAGAGTCCAAAAGAAATACCGATCAATGCAGAAAATGAGACAGAAATCATTACCCATTGCATTGAGATAACTGATGGCCAATCTGGAACAATTTTGACGATTTTCACAGCGAGAAGTGCCATACCTTCTCCAGTGAGAATTCCCAAACCCACACCTAACGCACCGCCTATTGTGCACATTGCAATGGATTCTATCAGGAACTGAATTAGAATGTCTAAACGTTTTGCCCCGAGTGCTTTCCTCAGCCCGATTTCACGTGTGCGTTCACTGACTGCAACCAACATCATGTTCATTATACCGATACCACCAACAAGTAGAGAAAATCCTGCTATACTACCCAAAGCAATTTTTATGACTTTACTGATTTTATCTAACTGTGCCATACCTTCACGCATATCTCTAAGACTGAAAAAATCGTCCTGATTTTTATGTCGTTTTCTAAGAACAGCCTTCACCTCTTCAATAGCTTGGGGAACTTCGTCAACGGTGTTGGCGTGAACGGATAACATGACAATCCTATCGTTGCCGGTAAAACGTTCTTGTGTTGTTGTGAGAGGAATGAAAATCATATCGTCCAAGTTCCATCCAAACCGAAGGCTTCTTCCGCGAGGCATCATCGTGCCGACAACGGTAAAACGTTCAGCGATTCGGGTTTGACCTCTTCTCCCAAACCTGTCGTATCTGTCGCCTCCCCTTCCAATCTTAATTTCTTTGTTTATAGGTGACTTTGACCCGAATAGGTTATTCGCAACTTCCGTGCCTAAAACACAGATTTTTGCTTTGTTTTCTATATCCTCTTCGGAAATAAAACGTCCTTCTTGGATTTGCCAATCCATCGCTTCAGAAAATGAGGCATTTACACCGTTATAACCGCTGCGTGCTTCAGCACCACCTTCAGCTTGTACGTGAACACCACGCCATTCAGGGATTCGAGGCACAACGACCTTCACAGATGGACATTCCGCTTCAATTGTTAACACATCATTATACTCAAAATATTCATTGCTACGGTTTGGCATCCACCGACTACCCACACGTTTATGACTGCTACGATACATCGTGAATTGGTTGACTCCACCCAGTTTTTGTGCATCCTGCAACACAATCTCTTTAGCACCATCACCGATAGATATCATTGCAAGTACAGAGGCAACGCCAATGATAATGCCAAGCATCGTCAATAATGAACGTAGTTTATTGCTCCGTATTGCTAAAACTCCAACGGATAATCCCTCAAATATGCGCATTTCATGTCTCCAAAACTTTTCAAAAGATAATACTTTTATGCCTTGTAATTTAGACAGAAAAGAGGCAGATAAGTTCGTGCTATTTACCACTTTACTGAAATGCTATAACGTTATTAATTGAACTGACAGAAATTTGTAATTCGTGTTTCTAAATTAGACGTGAATAGAAAAATAGGTTTATAGTTTATTGTGACGGCTCAAGGATGCTGAAAGATAGATTTCTTAGATATGCTTGTAGAAACAGTGTTTTCTGAGTTGATTTATTCCTTGCGGAGTGCTTCAATTGGGGACAGCTAAAATATGTCAACTGTTTTTTCTCTGTCCCATGCTTTGGTCTGGAACACGAAGGCGGTGTCTACATCCCAAATCCGCTGAATGCCATACGCGCATTCAGCGTTGATTCAGAGGATTGGGTTTTGACACCGAAGCTCAATAAGTTTATAGTATTTGGATTTTCGGAATTAAGAAGGCGGATATGGGAATCCGCCTTTGAGGAAGGTAAATTCTTATTTCTGCTTGGGGTAAGCAGTATCAAGAGAGAGAATTGCGTAACTGGTTGCCAACACAGGGAGTGCTTCCATCCAACGGCTGTTCTCATTGATCCATGATCCATCTGGCTTCTGGACTTCGATTAATTTATCAGCGAGTTCCTGATACCAATCGTGTGAGACGCCTTTTGTGTCAATAAGGGTGTCTTTTCCGTATAGGCGCAACGCTTTCGCCATCGTGTGGTAGTTGTAGTAGAGACCCTGTGCTCCTATGCCGTAATTCTCTTCCACGGTAAAATGTTTTGCAATCCATTGGACAGCAGATTTTACACGGTCATCATTTTTATCAACATTTGCGTAAATGAAACTCAACAATCCGGCGTAAGTCATACTGGCATAGGATCGCGGACTGCCTGCTTCATATTTACCTGCTTTGCTTTCACCGTCAGGGGAATAGATAAATCCACCATCATTGCCTGCCCACTTCTGATCGTTGCTTTCACTGCGGTTTTGGGTGCGCTCAAGAAATTTTATGGCTTTGTTCCAGACTTCATCATCATCGGAACCGCTCTCTTTTAAGGCTTGGATAGCAAAGTTCAAGTTGGATAGATCGTTAACGGTCTCACGACTACCGTAACCGATACCTCCATAATAGACGCTCTCTTCATCTTGGATTTGAAGACTCTTGAGGAAACCTTGTGCCTTTTTTATAACGTATTCATATTTTTTCGGATTTTCGGTTGAAGAAAGTGCCATTACAGCGATAGAAGTAGTATAATTGGGTAAGGCAGGTTGTTTGTCCGCATCATAAATTGCACCGTTGTCCTGCTGCATTGCAACTAATCGATCAATTGCTTTTTGAATAAAGGGATGCTTTTCGTCCAAGTATTTTTTCTGTGGATGACGCAAAAAAGCAGTGATTGCAAGGGCAGTAATACCAGGATGTCCTTCACCGGGACTTATCTCAAAAAGTCCATCTTCTCCTTGTTGTGTTTTCAACCACTCTAAACCCTTGTCAATACTTACGATAACGCGTTTGTTTAGTTCATCATAATTCGTTGCATCTGTTACTTTGTGTGAGTCTGCAACGACGTGTAGGGTGATACCCACCATAATCAACACCAGTGCAAACCCAATCAGGTTTTTCATTTTCATTTGTCTCTCCTCAAGAAGTTGTTTTATACCCAATTAACGCGATTTGTAGTGCAAGGTCCCCGTGCCTCGCAATGCCGACTTTATCGGAAAACTTCGAATCAAGTTAATTTGGTGTTAGTTATGGTTGAGCAAATACTATGCCATATTCAATTTGGCGGTGTGAGTGTGGTATCACTGGATTGGACACAATTGATAGTTAGTAATTCTGTCACAAAATGAACAGTAGTGTCCACAATATGAACACTATAGGTAATGTGAAATGATATATTGATCTACCAATTAAGTTAGAATAACACGGTTTGCCCTATCTCTGCAGATTGCATTGCTGCATCATACACTTGCATGACTTTGCGCATTTCTTCAGGCTTAACAACCAATTCCGCACCTTTGTTCAGAACATCGGCTATATTCTGATAATAAGATTTCCATGTGCTGCGGACACTCTCTACAACAAGTTCGCGTCTTTCACCACCCGTTTCTGTCCAGACTTTAGCGTAGTTTGCAGGGTTTTCTTCAGCAGCATCAATGTCTCCATCACGCATCGGTCCTTCCTGCGGATCCAATCCGTATTTGATTAAGCCGCCTTCGTCCCCGACAACATACCAACGCGGTTTCTCTGCTTTAGAAAGATTGCCAATCTCAATTTGATACCGTACATCGTTCTCAAACTTAATGATGAGGTTAGCATAGTTGCCGATATCTGTGTCCCATTTTGTATTGTAGTGAATATCGCAAAAGACAGATTGGACTGGTACTTGGACGAATTGCAGTGCCTGATCTACGAAGTGAGCGGGCCAATCGTAAAGGATACCCCCACTTTGACTTTTTACACCTCGCCAACCTCCGGGTGCACCGTAGCGCATAATCGCTACTTGGAATAGGTAGGGTGTTCCAAGCAGACCATCAGCGATAACCTTTTTGACGGTGAGATAATCCCAATCCCATCGTCTATTATGAAAAACGCTGAACATAACGTTGTTGCGTTCGCCCGCGGCGATCATCGCATCTGCTTCAGCGGTATTCATCGCTATAACTTTATCTGTGACAACGTGCTTTCCAGCATCCATTGCTTTGATAGCAAGTTCAGCATGTGTATAGTGCGGTGTTGCTAAAACAACAAGGTCTATTTTATCATCAGCGATGACATCATCAATTGTTTGATATATCTGTGTGTTCGGGTATGCTTCGCGTGCGGCTGCGCGGCGTTCATCATTCCGCGTTGCAATGGCATATAAATTTAATCCATCTGCCAAACCAACCAGATAGGAGTGAAATGCACGTCCAGCATATCCATAACCAATAACAGCGGTATTTGTGATACTCACGACGGAAACTAAAGCCGTGTGCTTCTTTTAGCACACAACCCTCCTCTGTGATTCCTGCTTCCGTCTCTCGTGCCTCCGAATGAGGTCTTATTTGTACTCCACAGGCGTAACTTTCCGTGTATCCCACGGTAGGTTGTTAGCGAATGTGATAGGGTCGTTGTAGTAACAACGGACATTAGTTTTTCTCTACCACATTCTAATGTTTTAAGTGATTTCGCACCAGCACCACACATCTTATCACGGATGGGGACAGGACTCAACACAGGTAAGTGTTGAGGTGATAACCCTGTCCAACGATGCTACATATAGTCTAACATGTTTTGGTGCAAATGTCAAATGTTTTTTGACCCACGGCTAAAGCAGTGGGATTGTCAGATAATTCCCTTCATATTATTTGAACATTGACTTTTCATTTTTTATCGTTCAGTGTCCAATCGTAATCTAAATAGTGAAACTTAACATCTTTTGCTAACACAAAGTCTGCGTCTTCTGATGACAGGTAATCAGCAAGAAAATCTGCAACTCCATCGTAACCTTCCGTAAAATCTTTCTTATACCACTTGAAAATTTTCGAGAGATAGACTCGACGTTTCGAGCGGTCTAATCGGACCTTCTTTGGATTGGTAACAAATTTGAGAGTGACAGCATCTAATTGTTCTTCAATTGTTTCAGGCAAGTATACAGTGTTTTCCAAGGGTGGACAACCAATTGAAGCACACACAAGCGCAAAATGAACACGCGGATCAACAAATTCTGTACGAATTATGTCGTGTTCAATTTGATTAAGAGAATATGTCTCTCCTGCCACCTGAAACTTGAGCCGAGAGAAAAACCCACCAAACGCTTTTACCTTTCGCACACTCTTTGTGGGATAGTGATCAATAACCCCTTTAATGACAAGCGCATTGTATGTATTAATCCAAAATGCTAATTGCGCGTTGAAAGACATTTCCGAAGGTTTTGCAACCGCCAATAGATCCAAATATGCTTCCAGTTTTTCAGGATTTGATTTCAGTTTTGCGTAATCAACCCTTTCTTTATCAACGTGTTCTTGCAAGACCTGATTAAATAGGTCATGGGAAAAAGGTGTGTCGATTGTTTGCTGCTCGGTGCGTGTATCCGCTTCGACCCGAAACCGATACTGAAAAAGGACGCTAAGTACAGATAAAAGCAGTAGACAGACAATTAGTATGCGGTTTTTCATTGCGTTGTATCCTCACAGATTTGGTTTGCAGCATTTGTTTATATTTATTTTATCATATATTTAGATTTATTGCAGGAAAAAACGGTGGGTGAGAAAAGCAGTTGAATAGCTCTGCATTTTTCTTGACATCAAACCAAAATGTTCGTATAATAATTTGATACAATCTAAACCGCAAAATGAGAATTCTTTTTATGCAACAAGATCAAAACAACATCTCAGAAGACCTTGAAAAACTACAGAAATTACTTGAAAAACTTTTCCGCGCAGAAGATGCAGACCTTGAGTTTGGTATCTACCTTGTCATTAAACAACGGCGTAAATTAATCCAAGCTTATATTGAAGAAGAACTGCCCGACGAAATAAACGATGCGCTTGATGCAAACGCAGAAATTGAATCCGATCGCGAAAAACTTGAAGGCCTAAAAAAAGATGTCGTAGCTGCTTTTGGTGGTGATGTGTTAGATGCAGATGGAAATCTCATTGATGAATCAATTAAAGAGCGTCCCGGGGTTAAGAAATACCTTGAGGAAAAAGAACGAATCGGCTTCCCACAAACCCGTGACCAGCGCGCAGATGTCGTTTTCAATCATCTTTACACCTTTTTCTCCCGATATTACGATAACGGTGACTTTATCCCACGCAGACGTTACTCACAAACTGAACGTTACGCTGTCCCATATAACGGTGAAGAAATTTATCTCCACTGGGCAAACCGAGACCAGTATTATGTCAAGAGTGGTGAACACTTCTCCGATTATCGCTTTAAATCCCATGACACTACCGTTATTTTTGACCTTCGCGATGTAGATATTGAAAAAGACAATGTCAAAGGTGCAAAACGTTTCTTTATGCCATTATCAGCAGAAACAACCTATAAATCAGGAACCGATGAGGTGTGCATCCCGTTTGAATACCGCCCACTCACCGATGAAGAAAAATCTCTCTATGGCAAACAAAACCAACAAGATAAAATCATTGATGTCGCTGAGCAAGAAATCATAGAACAATTGGGCAGCCACTACGACATTCAGAGCGAACTTGGACATGAAAAAGACGAAGTAACACCTCTCAAAAAACATCTCCGCACCTACACCCGTCGAAACACTGCAGACTTCTTCATTCACAAAGACCTAAAAAAGTTCCTCAACCGTGAACTTGATATTTATATCAAAAACGAAGTATTACCTTTATCCTCCCTAATTTTTGAGGACACGAATTTTCAAGAGAAAAATTTATCAAAAGTAGGTTGGATTGAAACAGCAAAACTCGTTCACACAATCGCCACCAAAATCATTGACTTCCTCTCCCACATAGAAGAATTCCAAAAACGACTCTGGCTCAAAAAGAAGTTTGTCCTCTCTACCGACTACTGTCTTACGCTCGACCGCGTCCCAGAAGAATTCTACCCAAAAATTGCTGAGAACACTGCACAACTTGAGGAATGGAAAGACCTCTTTGCTATTCACGAAATAGACAGCAAATTGATCGGTACCGATTATACGGAACCGCTCTCCGTTGACTTCCTCAAAGAAAATCCGAATCTTGTTTTGGATACCTGCCACTTTGATTCTGATTTCAAGGATTGTCTTTTAGCACATTTTGACGATTTGGATAACGAGACAGATGGTTTGTTAATTCACGGTGAGAACTTCCAAGCGTTAAATCTGTTGACCAAGAAATATCGAGAATCAATAAAATCTATCTATATTGACCCACCTTATAACACGAATGCTTCTGCGATTCTTTATAAAAATAATTATAGAGATTCTTCATGGATGTCACTAATGGCAGACCGTATCCCAGTAGCCCGCGAAATGTTGGCTGAAAACGGTATATTTTGTACCGCTATTGATGACGTGGAGGCTGCTAACCTTAGACACTTCCTTCAAAATTTTTTTGGGAAAGAAAATGAACATGCTGTTGTGGCAGTCTGCTCTAACCCTGGAGGACGTAAAAGACCGTCTAGTTTCGCACCTGCCCATGAATACGCAATGTTCTTTGGATCAACTGATGCTTCGCAAGTTGGTCGTCTTAAATGGACAAAAAAACAACTTGAGAAATATTCAGAGGAAGATGAAAAAGGCAAGTTTGGTTGGAGGCCTCTTAGAAAATCAGGAGGTCCAAATACACACCGAGAGGCGAGTCCCCGTCTATTCTATCCGCTTTTTGTCAAAGATAACCAGATCCGTATTCCCAAAATGAAATGGAATGACGTTACTCGAGAATACGAAATATTAGAATCTTTAAGCCAAGGTGAAAAAGATGTTTGGCCTATTAATTCAAACGATGAGCACATGACTTGGGGATTTGGGGTTGAAACTTTGGAACAAAAGTTACTCTTATCTGAATTATCAGCTACAACCGATGCAGACGGTAATGTTAGAATCCGTTTTAAAAGATATTTAAATAAAGACGGAACGCTACCTACAACATGGTGGGGTAGTAAAGAATACTCAGCAACGGCACACGGCACACGTTTTCTCACGAATATGCTTGGTAATGCACTTGCCTTTCTATTTCCCAAATCCATCCATCTAGTTCAGGATTGTCTTCGCGCTTCTTCTCTGGGTAAAAATGATACTGTGCTTGACTACTTCGGAGGATCCGGCACCACCGCACACGCCACCGTTAATCTCAATCGTGAAGATGAGGGCAATCGCAAATACATCCTCGTTGAAATGGGACACCATTTTGATACCGTTCTAAAACCGCGTATCAAGAAAGCCGTTTACGCCGAAAAATGGAAAGAGGCAAAACCTGTTTCTCGTAATAGTGACCTCTCTCACATATTCAAATACCAACGCATTGAATCTTATGAAGATGCCCTTAACAACATAAAATTTAACGAAACTGAACATCAAAATCTGTTACTTGAAGAACATCAATTAAGTTACATGTTGGAAAGCGGGACAAAGGAAAGTCCAACGCTGCTAAACATCTCCGAACTTGAAAACCCGTTCAGTTATCAACTTAAAATTGTCAAAGATATGCAAACACAGAAACAGGATATAGATTTACCTGAAACTTTCAATTATCTGTTTGGTTTATCAGTACAGACTCGGCAGTGCCTGCACGACAATGACAGACGTTATCTTGTCTACAAAGGTACAGTTGGACAAAAAGTTGTCGTTATTATCTGGCGTGAAACCGAAGGGTGGGGAAATGAAGACTATGAACGTGATTACCGTTTCATTCAGGAGCAGGAACTCACAGAAGGTGCAAACGAAGTATATGTTAACACTGACTCTGTCGTTCCCAATGCCAAACCTTTAGATCCTCTGTTTAAACGATTAATGTTCACAATAAGTAGTTTCTGACTTACAAGAACATGGTTTTGTGGGCGGGTACGTTTCACCACAGGACGTGTACACATTTTAAGAGCCGGTAATACGTTCTTGTTTAAGCGTTTCGATCTCTTGTTGCAACGCCTCAATTCGTAGATCTTGTGTTCGTATCTCTTTTCCCTGTCTCGCGACAAGGATCTGTGGCATTCCCACAGCAACAGCAATCAAAGCGATTAAGGCAATCACGAGTGTAAATATCTGTTTCAATCGCCCATCTAATGTTTCAACTTTGAGATCAATGTATTGCTCTATATGTTTTTCAGAGGTTTCAATAGATTTTTCAACCTTGCTAACAGATTTATCAACAATAGATTGTATCTTTTCAAGATCGGATACTGTGAGTTCTGCGAATGCGGAAGTCGTCAAGATCAAGAAACACAAAGCAATGACTGCAACCTTCTTTTTCATTTGATGTCTCCATTAGTAAATAGTTGACGAAATTATACTATAAAAATAGGTAATATTCAAGAAGAAAGAGCAATCATAATGCCCAGAAACAATTCACAGCGCAAACTTGACAACCATCTCACCCTTCACGGATGGTTAAATAGTCACTTCAAGTACAAAACTACACAAGACCTTCTCAACGCTGTAAAAAACAAAGATGAAGGATTCAATCCAGATGGACATTCTCCAATCTGCGAATTTCTTATCTCCCGTGCAGACCCAAATTCAGCAATTGAAAAGGCACTCCCAACCTACGATGCCAACATCAAAAGGCACTTGGCTGCCATAAACAACAAACGCACACAACCAATCGTTCTCCGCTATTTTCAATACCTTGCGCTACTTTATACAGAAATCTTCTTGGATTGGAAATTCAACAAACCCGCGGAATTTCTGCGTCAACTCAACGCTTTTGTCCAAACCCGTAACAGTGCAAGAGCCCCCGCGGATTCACGGGATACCCCGTTCACAGATACCGACGTTGAAAAACTCGCCTTCTGGATGGCGACTGGTGCGGGCAAAACGCTCATCATGCACATCAACTACCACCAATTCCGACACTATTGCAAAAACCCGTTGGATCACATCGTCCTTATAACACCGAACGAAGGGTTAAGTGAACAACACATGCGCGAACTTGCAAACTCCGATATAAGGTGTGAACGCTTCAATGTCGAAGGCAATCGACTTGCACACACACAAAAAACAGTGCAGGTCATCGAAATAACAAAGTTAGTGGAGGAAAAGACAAGTGGGGGTGTGAGCGTCCCCGTTGAAGCATTTGAAGGAAACAATCTTATCTTTGTAGATGAAGGACATAAAGGCAGTGGCGGTAAAGTCTGGCGTGATTACCGAGAAGCACTCGCGGAAACAGGGTTCACCTTTGAATACAGCGCAACCTTCGGACAGGCACTCGCAGCCGCAAAAAATGCAGACCTTGTTGACGAATACGGCAAAGCTATTGCATTTGATTATTCCTACCGCTATTTCTACGAGGATGGATACGGTAAGAACTTTCGCATCCTCAACGTTCAGCATGATGATGCAACTCAAACCGAAACACTGCTCTTAGGAAATCTCCTCAGTTTCTACGAACAGAGATGTTATTACAAGGAGCAACAAGATGCAGTCCGGACCTACGGTTTAGACCCGCCTTTATGGGCATTTGTCGGCAGTAAAGTTAATGCAATTTATACTGAGAAAAAGAGACCTCAATCAGATGTTCTTAACATCATCCGATTTCTGCACCAATTTCTTAAAAATGAAAATGGGTGGACAATAGATACCATAAAGAAAATACTTAATGATGACTCCGGTTTAAAGGATGACAACGGTATAGATATCTTTAAAAGCAGACTTAGTTTACTCAAAGATAAAGATCAAAGTGTGACCCCAACACAAATTTACAACGATATCCTCATGGAAATCTTTCATACCGATTCAAGCGGAGCATTGCATCTTTGCGTTGTCCGAAACTCACAAGGAGAAATAGCTCTAAAATCTTCCCACGGTGGAGTCTTTGGACTTATTTACATCGGGAAAACCTCTGTTTCATCGTTCAAAAAACTTGTAGAGAAAGAAATTGCGGACATTGAAACAGACCCCGAAGATGTATTCACAGAAAGTCTCTTTCACAATATCAATACGCTTGACAGTCCAATTAACATCCTCATTGGCGCGAAAAAATTTATTGAAGGATGGGACAGTTGGCGAGTCACTGCTATGGGACTGCTCAACGTAGGCACAAACGAAGGATCTCAGATTATACAACTGTTCGGACGTGGTGTCCGTCTACGCGGCAAGAACATGAGTCTCAAACGCAGCACACCAGAGGACAAAGAACGTCCAGACAATCTGCCACTATTGGAAACGCTCAATATTTTTGCTGTCCGTGCCAACTTCATGGCACAGTTCCGAGATTATCTCATGCGTGAAGGTGTTCCAACAGAAGAACCATTCCAGATGGAATTACCAATCAAACCAAATCTGGATCACCTCGCGAATCGTCTTTTTATTCCAGATGTCCAGTCTTATGACGAAGCAGCCGAGGGGCAATGTGTACCACTTGAAGTTATCCCCGGAATTTATGTCACCCACACCACACAAAGCATTGAGATTATCGGTAGCAGCTCACAAACAGGTATCCGAGGTGAACGCGCGCAAGCAGCACTCACAACGACCATTCCAGAACCAAGCCTGAAACTCGTCAATTGGGAGAAAATCTACCTACAACTGCTTGAATACAAACACGACAAAGGATACACAAATCTTATATTTAATACCGAGATTCTTGAACAGATTCTCAACCCAGAGCAACCCGCGTATAAACTCACTGTCATGGATGAATCCGAAGTCATTCCAACATCGCTAATAGAACTTGAACGATTAGAGGAACTTGTCCTAACACTTCTCCGTAAATACATCTCCAAATTTTACCGTATAATTCAGAAACGTTGGAATGATGAAAGGTTAAAGATTAAACTGTTAGACAAAGAAAATGATAATTTCACAAATTGGAACGTATCTATTCCACAAGAAGAGGCAAGCAACCTGAAACCGCAAATCGAATATCTCATAGAAAATGAAGACATATATGGACCTAATTTTAGCGATCTCCCCAATATTCATAACGAACGACACTTATATCAACCGCTGCTGACAGTAGGCGGCGCAGAAACAACGATACGCACATCCCCACCTGCACTGGAAGAAAGTGAGGAACACTTTGTCAAAGACTTGCGGAGTTTTGTGCGTCAGTACCGTCAGGAACTTCTCACTAAAAAGGAAATTTACCTTTTACGCAACCAGAGCCGCGGCAAAGGAATCGGTTTCTACCAAAATGAAGGTTTTTATCCCGATTTCATCCTATGGATACTTGAAGGTGTAAAACAACGTATCGTATTTATTGAACCCCACGGCATGATCTATGATGCCATCAACGAGAACAACGAGAAAATCACGCTTTTCAAAAGATTCCGTACCCTCTCACACGAACGTTTCCGAGGGGAACACGTAAAAATGGATGCATTTATGATTTCAAAAACCAGCATCCAAGACCTTCAACGAAAATATCCTGACATCAGCAAAGAATCATTTGCAGATGATTGGCACATCCTTTTCAGAGACCCAGTGAATCTTGACTACCTCTCCCCGATTTTCCAAGATTCAGACCTTGGCACCTCTTTTTGATAAGATTGATCCTATTTCTATTTCCATCTTATACCTAAAACTACATCTGTAGATACACTGAGATTTACTAAAGAATTTCGGACCTATCTTGTAAATCCATATATAACATACGCATATTATGGTGAATTATAAAAATATATTTACACATGGTAGCAGGCACGCGCCGCGTGCCATCCGCACAATCGGTTGATTTAGTGTCTGTCAACTACAAACCATAGGCGCGTTTTGTAAACGCGCCGAGTGACAATGTAAAGGTAATTGTAAAATCTACTATAACAGCAGAGGCGACTTATAACGCCTCTTGAAATGATTCACAGGCAGAAAAATTTTTGACTTTAGAGTCAAAATGTTGTATACTTTAAGTTGAGTTGTGATATGTTAAATAACATTTAGGTCCAAAACATAGTTTTCCATTCACGGTGAGATGGATATTGAAATGAGATTTTATTATGATAAAAAACACGATACTGCTAATTTCAGATGAAGCAATGCCGATAGACCCCGCTGAGGAAGTGCCGAGTCGTTTGCTATCGTTATTTACTTCTCCAGTCATTAGAAGGGATGATATTGTCTATCCTGATTTTGTGGGAGAAGTTGGCATAATTGGGAATATCGGTATATTTAGTGGTTGACTCGCTAGGTATTTATTACATATTTACATTGATGTTCCACTATCTATATAGACGACTACTTGCTTTTTCGGAATTTTTCTTGGACTTTATATCATAATTAGTTGCCGAGAGAACCATTTAGTCGTCCGATCCCAGATTGCACTGCTTTTGCGTTCCGAGCTGACTGGCAAGATGCCGATGCAGAACTTGAGGTTGCTTATGTTAAGAGGAATGATACATTAGGCACTGAAATATCGTTAATTGGAATGTATTCGGAACATTCCTCAAAATATCCTTACCCTATCAATAGCATTTTCAATGAGACATTTTGGGAAGAATTACCTATACTGACACATGAGACATTCCGTTTTTATCTTGAGAATCTGGGCATGTATGTCACACTGTTTGCAATACCGGATTTAGCGGAAAAATATAATACAATAATTGACTTGTCCACTGCTAGATATGAGGAGTGGTGTTCAATAATAGCTTCACAGTATCCCTCAACTATAGATGAGGGAGTAAATGAAAGTTATTAAGTGATCCTAATGGTCGTTTCAATCAAATCCAAAGATTTTGGTTGTGGTACCGGGTTTTTCGTTAAAGAAAACCTAATTGCCACAAATATCCACTGTGTCGCTGGTGCAACATCAGTTTCTGCAAAACTATTAGAATCTAACATTGAGTACGTTGTAGAAGGTGTCGCAGCGTATGATGCCCTAAACGATCTTGTAATCCTAAAAGTCGAAGGTCATGAGACCCCTTTTCCAATCTACGATGGCGATCTGGTTGAGAAAGGTGAAACCGTTAAAGCAATTGGATGTCCTTATGGAAAGTACGTAACCACCGATGGAGTTTTTCACAGTACCTTAAACAAGGGTCAATGGTTGCAGACGACAGCCAAAACTGGTGATGGGTATAGTGGAGGTCCCTTGTTAAACAGTGAAGGACAGGTCATAGGGATAAACTTTGGAAGCGGTAATTATTATAGTGCTGCTATCTCCTCAAATATTCTGAAGGACTTGCTTTCCCAGATACATACAATAGAACCTTTAGCACAGTGGCAACAGAGAGAACAAATCAGTGCCTATGACTATTTAGTCAAAAGCAAGGTAAAAAACAAAAACCATGAGAGTGCAATAGCTGACTTAGATAAAACGATTCAATTAAACCCAGACTATATCATAGCATACTACAATCGGGGTACCACAAAAGGAAATCTTGCTCAATCTAAATATGAGGAAGGAAATGTAGTTGAAGCACAACAACTCAGGCAGAATGCCATTGACGATTTTTCACAGGTAATTAGACTATGTCAAGATTTTGCTGAAGCTTACAACAATCGTGGACTTAACAAATCACACATAGATAAATCTAAAAGTGAAGAAGGTGAATATTCAGAATCACAACAACTTATGCAGAGTGCTATTGATGATTTTACACAAGCAATTAAAATATGTCCAGATTATGCTCCAGCATATAACAATCAGGCAGATGCCAAACTACATCTTGCAAAATCTAAAGCAGAATCCGGAAATATGGAGCAATCTCAAGAGTTATATAAAGATGCCATGACAAACATTAATATTGCGATCGAAAAACATGCACATAATCCAATAGAAGAAGACCCGGACACTGCTACGTTCCATCACACACGAGGTGAGATAAAGGAAGCAATGGGTGACCTTCATGGAGCAAAAACCGACTTTGAGAAAGCCATCAAGAATACCGAGTATGCCCAATCTTCCAAAGTTTCCGATGATCTAAAACGCGTGAAAGAGGCACTTAGACAACAGGAATAAACACATATAATCTTAGTCGGATATTCAAAAATACGGATTGATCTTTATCCATTACGTGAAACTATATTTAACATAATAGATATTTTAATTTCACCTTTAAGAAAATTCAGGATGAAGTTAAAAGGTAAAGATGATATACGTCAAATACGATAGAAAGGACAATTACCTGCATCACAAAAAGGTAATCTTATTTGACAGAGACGCTTTTCAATCTCTTGGCGACGAGGCACTTCGCGAAGTTAACAAAAAATATAACGTGTTTTGTCCACAAGTCTTCGTAATAGAGTGTCTTGCACCTAATCGGGCATCTGAACAAGAAAAGAATTGGCTTCTCAGAAGATTAAATTTAATAGAAAATCCTTTAGTTCTTACAGGGGATACTCACGTATCACCTGTAATTGTGATCCCTCGTGGCAAGGAGTATACCAGTATTCTTACTGCAGAAGAAATTGCCAGGAACTGTATCATATCTGCTCCTATAACAATGGAGAGTATTACACCGGACAAACTCATTTCACATTACGGACCAAGAATTAATGCTTTCAAACAAACGATGAAAGCATTTACAGATACCTGCAATAGGTATAAAGGAACTCTGACTAAGAACCGGGTAATGTCAGAAACCCGAAGACATCTCCAACAAAACACTGGCAGAGATCCAACAGACCAAGAAATAGAGGATGCACTTAGGGAAAATGATACCGCCCATATAACACAAGCACCAGACTATGCTGCCAGAGCAGCACTCCATGAAATCGAAATCACATCACTTGACAAAAAAATTGAAATGATGAAAACATTTCTCTATCTCACCGATGAAGATGTCAAAATACTGTGCGATCAAATCCAAGAGAGTCGGAAATTGACAGTAGAAAATTATCCTGATCTATCATATCCAATTTATGCCTGCTATTTATCACTCTATACAATGTGTGCAATACAACACAATACGCAACACTTAGACCAATCGTACATTCGTGATTTTAGATACTTCCACTACATAAACTTCTGCGATAGATTTATAACAAACGAAAGTTCTACCCCACACATAGTCAATTCATTTCCTTATGACGACATAAAAAACACACCAATTAGCACTGTCGCAGAACTGAAAAGCGAACTAAGTGGTTCTCTCGGCAACCAATTATGATATAAAGTCCAAGAAAAATTCCGAAAAAGCAAGTTGCCATCTACATAGATAGTGGAACATCAATGTAAATATGTAATAAATACCTAGCGAGAAAACCACTTAGATTGTGTTTACAGTGCGCAAACTATTCGCTTTGCTCTACCCGACGGACAATAGAAACTCTCAGTAACACGCATCAACTAAAAATTCTTAAAACTAAATAACCCTGTGTAATTTCTGTTTATACTTGATTTTTTCGATCATTTTTGTTTTAATGCAAACGATATAGTTTTACATTTATGAAGGTTTCTTGTCTGCAGTGTTCTTTTTCGTAGTCTTATAGGTTGGACTGAACCTCACGAAACCCAACAAACCGACAATCAATCAACCGTACAATGACGTTAACCCCGCATATTACGCATAAAGAGGATAACACAATGATTAACGAACACGCCTATACCATTGAACAAATCAAGATTTCACCGATTAATATTAATGCAGAAGATGAAGAAGACATTAGACAAACAATATTGAAACTTGCTCGCGGTCCCAAAAAAGGCGAAACTGAGATAGAGGTATTCAAAAAATTCGCCTCGGCGTTGGAACATAAATTTAGAGCACAAATATCTACGTTTAGCCCTCCTTCAGAGGACTTCAAGTATTGGAGGCTACATCTTCCGAAAGATGGTAATTTTGATGCCACGCTTTCAAGGTTCTCCGTGTCGTTTCATATCAAACGCGTTGAAAGTCGGTAATTAATCCGATTAAGGAACTACTATGATTCGCAAGCTTGCTGGAATTGCGCTGCCTAAAGATACAGACCTTCTACGGAAATATATGAGTTTTGAGAAATTCGTTAGTCTGTTAGGGACAAAAAACTTATTCTTTACAAGAGCCGATAAGTTTGACGATCCTTTTGAAGGCTTTACGCCTCCATCAGTGAAGGAGCATTATGAGCGCACAATTGATAATATTGCTACTTTAGAGAAGTTCCAAGAAAACTGGCATAAGTATACTTTGTGTAGCTGCTGGCATCATGCAGAAGAAGAATCGATGGCGATGTGGGAAAAATATCACATGCATAATAGTGGTATTGCCATCAAAACAACCTTCGGTGATTTTAAGAACTGCTTGGTAGAAGATGATGACGTATTTCTCGGTAAAATAGAATATATTAATCCCTACGAATACCCAGTCCCACAAAATTTAAACGAAATGAGTATGTTGTATACTTGGTATTTCCATAAGAGAAAACCTTTTGAACACGAACGAGAATTCCGTGCTGTTATTGCGCGTTATCCACTGTCTCTAATGGATTATATTGATAAGGATGGTAATTTTATCAGTTCAGAAACTATGCCAGAAATTATTTTAAATAAAGAATTCCGAGATACTTGTAAAACTGGCATGTCTTTTAATGTTGATGTCAGGACATTGATTGGTGAAGTCATCACATCACCATATAGTGACGACTGGGTTACAGAGACGGTCAGATCGGTTGTTAAACAATACGGATTTGATTTTGAGGTTAACGCCTCAACTTTATTAGATGAACCAATTGAAACAGTTTAGTTTGTAATACCCAATTAACCCGATTTGTAGCGCGAGGTCCCCGTGCCTCACAATCCTGACTTTATCGGAAAACTTCTAATCAAGTTAATTTGGTATTAGTCATTCGGGAGATATTATTCTAACGTGAGTTTGGTAAAAACGAGACTTCGTGCTTCTCGTAGGGGCGAGGTCCCCTCGCCCGTAGGGGTTAGGCAACCTAACCCCTACGAAAATGTCCGCATATTTTTAGAATTTGCCATATATCAAACTCACGTTATTCTATATCAAATCAACGCCCAATGCGCGTTTAGCATGAGTCGCCTCTCCCAAGGCGAGATCTTGAGGTTAGAAGTTTCTCACCAGTCTTTTCCCATTTACGTAATGTGGCAGGCGTTGAACCAATGAGTTCTGCAGCCTCACCAATCTTTACTAATCTGTTTTCCATCGTTTGTAGGTGCGGTTAGATGAAGATAAAAAATAATTCGGTAATTTTCTTGCAATGCTCGGTGCGGTTAGGAAACCGCATCTACTGTTTTGCGTTATTTCAAGATAACCATCTTCCGCAGGAAGGACACACTGTCCGCCTGCAGTTGATAGAAATAGACCGCCGCCGCAACCTTCTCACCGAATTCGTTTCTACCATCCCAATGGATAGCACGAGAACGGTTGGTGTAGACACCCGCTGGCTGCTGTCCCAACTTCAGCTGCCGAACCACGACACCACACATATTGTAGATTGTCAACGTGACATTAGCGGGTTTGGACAACTGATACGGTATCCACGTTTCTGGATTGAACGGATTTGGAAAATTATCTAACAATTTAGTTTTATCAGGACCTAAATTAGCTTGTCTATTTTGGTCTAATACTGTATCTATCACTGTAATAGGTAAACTACTATCTTTTACAAGCTTATAACCTTTATGTTTTGATGGTAAATCAGGTAATGATGTAATATCTACAGTTACTGGACTAGCAATATTTACTAATCCTTCAGATCTTTCTACCTTGATAATATTACTTCGGATTTTACCTGATGGAATAGTAACTGTAGTTTCTCCACCAATTATATTGCCATTAGTTACATTTACTCCTATAGTAACTTTAAATGGCGCGGCTGTTTGGACATCTGCCTTAAACTTTCCTTCACCAGTTTTTACTAACTTTATAGTAAGTGGTATCGGATCAACTATATTACCTTGTAGTTGCAAAGTAGTTAAGTTATTCAGTCCAGAAAATATGCCTTTTGGCAATTCTTGTAATTCATTGTCTCCCAACATAATTACGTTTATAGAATCTAAACCTTTAAAAATGTTTCTTGGTAAATTTTCTATATTGTTAGTATGTAAAACTAAACTTCGTAAATTTGATAGATCTGAAAACAAATCTACATCTAAATTTGTTAGTTGGTTATTATGTAAACCCAAACTAATAAGTGATGTTAAACCTGAAAAAAGATTTTCTGGTAGATTTTCTAATTCGTTTGTGTGTAAATTGATAGATCTAAGTCCTTGGACACCTGCAAATATATTACTCGGTAACGTAGTTAATTTATTATTGTTTAAGTAGATATAAATGAGTGAATCTAACCCGTTAAATATATCTGATGGAAGCGACTCTATTTTATTTGCATTTAAAAACAAATATTTTAGAGAAGTCAAATCTCTAAATATATTGAAAGGCAATTCTGTCAATCTATTTTCATTAGATTTTGATAGTGTGCTTGAATCCAAATAAAGAGAAGTAAGGTTTGTAAGTCCATCAAAATCGCCAGCTTTAAGTGTTCGTAGTTTTTTATCAGTTAATCTAATTATTATGATATTAGATAAATGTTCGTCAGTTACATCATCTGCATTACTTATACCAGGAATTGTTGCTACAATAGCATCTTGAACTATCTTTGTCCGACCTTCAAGTGGTGGAGCAAGTGGTGGAGGTAATAAGCCTCCAAAAATAGATCCAAAGAATTCATTATGCATATCTTTTGCATTATCTATCCATGCAGGCAAATAACCCAATCGGTGCTCTAATTGTGCTTCATAAAGAGAATTTGGATACACAGGACGACTTCCAGAAGACTCCACATAAGCATTGCGAGGACTTGATCCACCTATATATCCTATCATATTAGATTGTGTAATAAAGAAATATTGAGGACTTGTTGTCCACATATTTAGCGTTCTATTTTCTTTAGAAATATTATTCCATCTTGTATATCCATCAAGGTGATGTGGTAAATTACTATATCTTCCACTACTGCTTTCATGTGTCTGGCTATAGTAATTATCAAGTAGCGTATTTCGAGGTTGAGCTCCATGTGTATCAGGACCATCAATTATGGGCCCTCCGATTCCCCAAGCAACATTTCCAGATGATTTTCCTGTGATGCTAATACCATGTGTAGCACCTACATCTGTATGTTCTTCTAATAATCCCACTAAGCAATATGTCGCTCCAGCAAAGACAGCAGTATAATGCCCACCCCTACCATCTTGTATAATAGAAAGAGCCGAACATCCATATCCACTAAACCAAACCCCGATAATACTGTTTGAAAATCTGCAACGCTGAACCCATGAATGTGCGACATGTTTTAAGGATATCCAACCACGACCAGGTTGCACTAAGTGTTGATATCTCTCTTGCAGATTACCATCAAAGTGTATATCTTCAAAACCAATATTTGTTTGCAAGTGTTTCCAATATACCGAATAATTAGAATTGAGCGGTGTTGTAGTAGGTGCTTTAATATAGATCCTATTACCTTCTATTCGATCTATTTCATGAAATTCACTAACACCTATTCCGTTACTACGAATACTTGTAAAATTGTTCCTCATCCCATTCCTTGAACGTGAAGAATGTTCTGCCCAGTCATCATTAAATAGACCGCTTGCTACAACTCTAATAAACTTTCTATTCAAAAGCCGAGATGAATCTGCTACATCAAAATACCTTGTGCCTCTTGGGAATTCACCTACAATTGGAGTTTTATTATTACTATCATCATGCTGCCATATACCTTCAAACAGACAGTCCCAATGACCGTCTAAATAAGCATGCATTTTAATAGTAGTGCCGTTTCTTTCATATCCTTCAGCCCCACTTCCTCTAAGCACAATATTTCCTGAACCAAAACGCTTTCCAACAGTGATCTTTTGGGGAAATTCACCTGGAAGTAAAACGTCATATTGTCCAGGAGGAAAAAATACAATACCACCATTTTCTGCAGCTTTCAGGGTATCTTTGATTGCCTGAGTATCTGATGCGTCATCATTAGGTATAGCCCCATAATCAGTAACATCATAGATTGTTCCTGTAAGATCAGGAATTGGTTCTTCACCGTTCTTATATCCTGCATAAGAGTAATCTATAAGATCAGGCACATCGCCAGGGACATCTTCTCCAATAAATTTCCGCCATATATTTGACGTCCGTCCTGAATGCCGATTAAATATATCCGTAATAGGACGAATGCCAGTTGCAGTCATAATTTTTGTAGCAGATACCCCATTAACAATTGATCTCGCTTCAACTCTGTTTATACCTGCTTCATGACCCAGTATAAGTGTTGATTTAACCTTACCTGTCCCATCTGTTGTAGCATCTTCTATGCTCATACGCCCACCACCTTCAATAACTCTAAATGTTATCTGATGGTTTTTTACGCTAATCCCATTTTCTTCTAATTTCATCCAAAAAGGTTTTTTTAATGGATACCCAGCTGCTCCAGTTTGATTATCACTTGATATACTACTAATATTTACCCGTGCTTGTGATGTTAATGAGATTGATAAACAGGTTAACAATACCGCTGTAATTAAAACTAACCTTTTCATTGTTTTCTCCTTGTTTACGTACGACTTTAATATTAGTTGTTGTCACTACATTTATGTCAACGTGATTAACCGTAGGTTGGGTAGAGCTTGCGAAACCCAACAAAATCCGCGGAATCCGTGTAATCCGCGATTCAGACAGATCCGGTGCGGTTAGGAACCGAACCATAGGCGTCAATTTAAGAAAATGTCTGTGTTTGGACAAACACCTCTCAATAAGCATGAGGACTGAGACTGTCTTATATTTAGTCCCGTATGAAGATTAATTTATTAATTCGGTAATTCTGCTCTCTTTTCTGTCTGAATCGCGGATTATCGCAGAGAACGCGGAGGACGCGGAATTAAGAGATTCTTTGTTACCGGCCCGTCTCTGGCGAAAGGAAATGTCCGAGACACAAAAGCATTTTCCGCGTCTTCTGTGTCCTCCGTGTCCTCCGCGATTCAGACAACCAGATAATGGACCTCACAGAAGAAAAACATAAAACAAGATGTCTATAGTTAGAAAATTACCGAATTTATTTTTTAATCTTCATTAGGGACTATATGTTTATAGAAAGACGTATAATAGTCTCTTTCGCTCTGTCCGTGCAATATGTCAAACAAAAACGTTATAGAAATATCGCACGGACAGAGCGAAAGAGATTGAGAACATTGGGTGCTATAAACATATCGTCCCTACGGGACTGAAGAGCATTTCTCATATTTGAAAAACCACTAAATTGACGCCTATGGTGCGGTTAGGAACCGAACCTACCGGTCTTGTTTCTTCAAATCTCCCCACTGTGCCGTTGCATAATTACCTACTCCTTTGTTGTGAAGCGGAAACACGGTCAAAAATTGTTAAAATCCATATCAAATCTAATATTAACGACTTGTGCTAGTTACGTAATAGTTTTGTTGTTTTTCACAGTTGTTCATATTCTGTCCGAGCGATCTCCGTATCGCTATACCCTGTCGGGAATCGGAATTCCCCCTACCTTTGAATGGTGTCGTGAATTGAAAAAGTTGCGGAATTCAAACCCAAACGAGACAAACATGTGAAGATAAATATACCAAATGTTAACTAGCACAACGCGTCAATATAATAAGTTCACTGACATTTCTCACAATTGTTCGGCTCATGTAAAAAATAAGTGCAAATGAAACTTTTTACCCCTATGACCATTGACTTCGTGAAAACAAACGCACACACATTTTACATGAGTGAAGTTTTTCTAATTCCTCTAAACCTAATAACATCAATACGAAATACCTATAAAAAACCCATTTAATGGACAATTTATTCTATTTTGTATTGAAAATAAAGTGATTTTTTCACATAATGGAGGTTTATCAATTAGTATTTTTTAGCATTTTCATAACCGCGTATTGAGAGACCATAGATAGATACTGATTTCTGAGTGCTTTTGAGAAATATCAGGTTCATTTGAATGTCACATGGACTACAATAACGTGAGTTTGGTAAAAACGAGACTTCGTGCTGCTCGTAGGGGCGAGCTCCCCTCGCCCGTAGGGGTTAGGCAACCTAACCCCTACGAAAATGTCCGCATATTTTTAGAATTTGCCATATATCAAACTCACGTTACAATACTTACTAAAGCCTAAATAACGTGAGCTCGGTGTAAGAAATAACGTGAGTTTTGGTATAGATAGGAGGGTGTTTTTACCTGTTTTTACCTCCTAAACCCCTTAAACAAGGGAAATTAGTGGAAAAAACCTGCGAATTCATGAAAGTAGGCTTATACCGAACTCACGTTAAATAATAACGCAAGTTTCGTGCCATTACTTTATTATGAGCAATTTTTTTCTATCAGAACCATTGGATTGAAATTATATTTTCTAACTTCTATACGTCTTAAACATAGATATACACTGGATTCATCAAATCGAAAATTACCGTTATAATATTTTAAAAGTTAAATTATTTTCATTAAAAAGTGTAAGTTCTTTAATGTTCCATCTCATTGCCGGTACGCAAAAGTTGTATGATGAAACGCGAAAATTATAGATTATGACGCAAAGATTGTATGTTACATGCAATCTTTGCGTGTTGAATTCTCAACCTCTACATTTGTGATTTGAAATAGAAAACATGTGTGTCGTAAAGAATTAAATTTTAAAGTCAACCAAAATTCTGAATCAAACGTTTATATGAAAAACAATGTGCTGCATTATATTTCCTACAAGGCAAAGAATGATTTGCGCGTGGTAATGACGCACCGCACCGCTATCTGCTTTTAGGTCTATAATTGCTCAAACTTAATATACTCCGTCCAGACTAACAATATACTTAAGGAGCACATTATGAACATGCAACCAGCATTCATCGAATTGCCATCAGCGCAAATGCAGGTGATTTACAAAACAATAAAGCAGGTTGTAAAATCTAATATTCCGTTTTTAATTACGGGTGAAACAGGAGTTGGTAAGGAAGGAATTGCAAAATATATCCATGAAAATAGTCCGCGTAGGGACCAACCTTTTGTAGCCATCAACTGTGGCAGATTTTCCGCTGAACTCTTGCAAAGTGAACTCTTTGGTCATGAAGCAGGGGCGTTTACTAGCGCAATACGCCAGCGACAAGGTGCATTTGAACAGGCAAACGGTGGGATCCTCTTTTTAGATGAGATGCCTGAAATGTCTTTTGACGCACAGAAGATGCTTCTCCGTGTCTTGGATACAACTACATTCACGAGGCTTGGTGGAAATCAGGTTTTGACAGTAGATGTGCATATTCTCACAGCAACGAACAGAGATATAGAAAAGGTTGTTGCAAAAAACAAATTTAGAGAAGACCTTACTATCGTCTTAAAGGCATGACACTCCACCTTCCACCCATAAGGCAAAGGACAGAGGATATTCCACCTTTGGTGGATTCTTTTATTCGTGAATTCAGTCCCAATCATGGTAAAGAGGTTAAAGGGATTAGGTTGTGTTTACATTTGAAAAAGAGTTGACATTTACAGATCGTTTTGGTATTGTACATCTATGGATACTCAAAAAACAGACGACCCCCAAGAACTGCCGTTGCGCATCAGTGATGCAGCCTGGAAAAGCATTCTCCCATTCCTCATAGACTCTCCGAACGTTTATGTCGGCAACCCCGAAGACTGCCGCCGCTTTCTCTCGGCAGTCATCTGGATCACAAAGGAGGGCGCAGCCTGGCGCGCTTTACCCAAAGTTTATGGACTGTACTGCCATCGGAAATTTAGACCACTGTCTAAAACAAGATTGTGATATAATAACAATCTAATTATACTATAGTTTGGACAATTTTATCCTGTCAGGACTTCCGATCAGGTGTTAAATATGGTTTGTCCATACTCTTGCATCTCTGAATTCTGTTGGAAATCACTGTCCTTTAGTCATTATTTTTGAAATAATCGTCCAAATATGTCCATCTTCTCATTTTCATGTAGAGTCTTCAACTATTTTTAGGTTTTTCTTTGAGTTTTGTCTTGGATCGTAACTCGTAGAAAAACATTGTTGTTGGAAACATCGCTGCAAATAAGCGGTCATCAACCCGCGTGTGAGATATTTCGGTTTATACCAATGCATATTTAGTGCCAGTAGTACATCTTGGACTTCAAGAGACACATCGTCTATATTTGTTTCCGATGCTGTGTTATACCAAATTAACTTGATTAGACGTCTTCGGATAAGGTCAGCATTGCGAGGCACGGGGACCTCGCGCTACGAATCGGGTTAATTGGGTATTAGTCGCTGTGTTTGTGAAAATGAGTTGTGTGAGAGTTGCTGCGACAAAACTGAGTTGAGCAAACCGGTTCAAACTCTTGCGGTTTCGGAGTTGATAGGTATCAAAACCGAAGTTCTGTTTGACATCTCGAAATGCGGTTTCAATCTGCCACCGATTCCTATAGTGTTGGATCAACTCGGCTACCGGACGTTCTAAGTCGGAGGTGAATAAACAAAAATAGCGATAGGGTTTAGACTTCTTTGGGCGTGTGCGTATCACAACGAGCCGCACATCTACCGGACACATCTTTGTCCGCACGATTTTGTCTGCAACAGAAAGTGTCTTGTTTTTCACGATGATATCTCTATACTGCAGATAGGGTAGATGCACACGACCGCCATAACGTTTCGGTCTACCTTGTCCCTGTTGCTTGGGTGGCTTGGGTATATAAAAGAACACAGCATTTGACTTTGTGCGACAGAGTAAGTGGTGTCCTTGTGAAAGGATTTGTGTAAACACCTTGCGTCTATTAAAGCCTCTGTCAAATACGATCAGACCCGCAGGCATCTGAGCATAGGGACGCTTGAGCACCGCAAGACTGCTATCCCGTTTTTTGCCCGGACACATCACCCGAGCCGCTAACGGAAACAGACGCACCCCTTGTGGTGTTTCACAGAGCCAACCGATAGCACCGAACTCGTGTCCGTGATGGAACTTTGATTGGTTCTTGTTCCGTTTGTTATACCGCGTGTTTCTGAAGAAATGCGTGCCATATTGCTGAAGTCCATCAGTGGTAGAATGGGTTTCATCATAGACATAGACACCTTTATTGAAAACGGATTGAACTTGTTGTGTCAATACTGATGTGACTTTATCAACACTCCGGACGCTACGAGAGAGAAACTTCGGTAGAGGCCAATGGCTTATTGATTGTTCTGTTGATAGATATATCTGGGTCATGGTGCCACGATGCGGAGTATTTATCAAACCCAAGACAAAAGTGCGAAAATGGTTGAAGTTTTTATACTTGAAGTGGCGTTGATATTCTGATAACATAGAATCTAAGCGGGGAAGAGGGTCCATTTTAATTATCCTTTTAGAAAAATATATATTGAAAGGATACCCTCTTTTCTGCTTTTTGTCTCTAAAAAACTTAAAATTGTCCAAAACTTAAAATTGTCCAAACTATAGTAGTGTTAGCAAATTGGTTAATTCAGACAACGACGAGATATCAGATATATTGTTATTGTCAAGAAACAATGTTCTGAGACTTGTTGCGTATTCAAGTCCGGTCAGGTCACTGATACTAGAATCATTAGCATCAAGGAAGGTGAAATCTTCACTTGCCATCTCGTCTTCGGTAATTGTGTCACCGGACTCCTTATTAAGTGCGTCTTCTATGGCTGCACGGAGGTTTGCATCGGGTATGTTCACTTGCGAAAGTGCTTCCCTTGCTGCGAATAGAATCACAAGAGTGGACAATAAACAAAACATTATGGGGAATGAGATGCGAATTAAGGGTTTTTTCATGCTTTATACTCCTTGAGTTAGGGGCGGAAAATGTACAAAATACAAATTATCATGTGTAATACCCAATTATCATGTGTAATACCCAATTATCCCGATTTGTAGTGTGAGGTCCCCGTGCCTCACAATGGTGTGCTATACCAAAAGACTTCTAATCCAGTTAATTTGGTATAATACCAAATTAACTGGATTCCAATCTATCGGTGCGGTTAGGAAACCGCACCATAAGCGTCAATTTAAGAAAATGTCTGAGTTTTTATGAACACTTATCAATAGGCATGATGATTGAGATTGTCCTATATTTAGTCCCGTATGAAGATTAAGAATTTAATCGGGTAATTTCCATTTTCCTTGTAGTGTCCGGTGCGGTTAGGAAACCGAACCTACCGGTCCTGGGGTTTGAGCCCGAGTTACCCAATTTATTTTTTAATCTTCATTAGGGACTATATGTTTATAGAAAAACGTATAATAGTCTCTTTCGCTCCGTAGGTGCGATATTGTACTGCCATCGGAAATTAGGGCCACTGTCTAAACCAAGATTGTGGTATAATTACAATCTAATTATAAGGAGTATCCGATGGCGAAACGAAAACGAAGAAGCTTCACCCCCGAGTTTAAAGCGGAGGTTGTTCTTGAGGCCCTCAGCGGTGAAAGTTCCCAAGCGGAAGTGTGCCGGCGGCATAACCTCAGCGAAGACCAGCTCTCAAAGTGGAAGCAGCAACTCGTTGAAAATGCGGCATCTCTGTTTGCCTCCACGGATAAGCAATCCAGCGAGGCGGCTGAGCGGATCGCCCACCTTGAACAACTCGTTGGGCGGTTGACCGTGGCATTAGACATCCAAAAAAAAGCCTCGGCTTGGTTGAGTTGACCTCGTCTGATAAGCGAAACCTCGTTGAGACGTTGCGGAACGATTATTCAGTTCACCAGATTTGTGAGACGCTGGGTTTCAACCGGAGCCTTCTCTATTATCACCCGAAAAGCGACCCTTCTGAAGAGGGGCTTGGAGAGGAAATAGAGAAGTTATGTGCGCGTTATCCGAAATATGGGTATAGGCGTATCACACAGATGCTGTTGGGTATGGGATACACCGTTGGGCATCGGCGCGTCGCCCGATTGATGAAATCCCAGAACTTGTCGGTTTCGGTCAAAGGAGTTTCCAGTCAAACCACGAGATCGCTTGAAGGTGCGCAGCCTTGGGTGAATCGCCTTGAAGCACTTGACATCTGTCAATGTGATCAGGTCTGGGTTGGCGATATAACGTATGTCCGTCTCCACAGACGCTTCGTCTATGTTTCGGTGCTCATGGATGTCTTCACTCGCATGATAAGAGGGTGGCAGGTGAGCCACCATTTGAACACATCTCTGACCCTGAAAGCATTAGAACAGGCATTACGCCAAAGTATCCCAAAGATCCACCATAGCGATCAAGGGGTTCAGTATCTTTCAAGTGCCTATATCTCAACGCTGAAACAGCACGGCATTGAGATTTCCTTAGCGCGTAGAGGGTGTCCGTGGGAGAACGGGTATGCTGAAAGGTTCATCCGAACTCTCAAAGAGGAAGAAGTTCATCTCAATGATTATGAGGATATAACCGATGCCAGCACACGCATCGGGCATTTTATCACACAGGTGTATCATCACAAACGTCCTCACTCGGCGTTAGGGTATTTGACACCTGTTGAATTTGAACAACAAAACTTGTCTTAACTTTACTGATTTTTTGGCCCTAATTAGCGTTGGCACTTCATATTTCATATTATAGACTCCAAAGCTGCGAGAATATTAACTAAATGACGACCCTGCATCTATGCTGATCGTTTCAACCCACGACAGATTGACGCAAAATACTGTGTCTCTACCGACATGATCGGAAACCTGAAAACCGAAGTATATCAAATGAAACTACGTTACAAAAAGTTCGCAGACAGACTGAACGTGGTTTGCATTCTCAAGACGAACCTGACCACAAAACAGCAAGCACACGTCTTAGTGTTCAGCTCTGATTTGACACTGGACGCTGAAAAAATGATTGATTATTATGCCCTGCGTTCTCAAAGCGAGTTCAACTTCCGTGACGCAAAACAATATTGGGGAGGACAAGATTTTATCAATGTCAACAAGATACCCGTGAACAATGCCGTAAACTTATCAATGTTTATGGTATCTGTCCGTGCTAAACTCACAGATACATGCCGTTGTGAGAATACCGAGTTTAGTGTGTTAGACCTAAAAGCACGCTACCGGGGGGACGAAGTATTTACACGAAACATTAAAAATACTTCCGCAAAAACCTGATCCTATTGTTATTGAACAAATCGCACAACATCTGGGATCAATCGGTGCTATTCATCACATACAACCTGAACTAAACCCAGGATAATTGGCGAAACTATTGGTTCATAAATCGTATTTGTTATATTAACGTGAGTTCAATATTTGATTCCAAGTGTCTGTCCAAATGATAAAAAGAGTTGGGTTTCACTCATTTTTCTGTGTTTTCAGTTTAAATGGAGGATGGATCAAGTTTTTGTGTCGGATTTTATTGTGGATTCCGTTCTACCCAACCTACAGTAGTCATTGAATCTGTTTATCGAACTCACGTTATATTACCACCTTCATGTGAAGGCAAGATACAGTCCTTTTACAACGCCAACCTATAGGTCAATGGTTCCCAACCAAGCAGCCGTTTCGCTTTTGAGAGATTGATTTCTTTCTGTTCATGATCTCCAGCAATAAATACAACGTCAAATCCTGTGTGTTCAACCGAAATAGCAGCGAGATATGCGCGTGCTAAATCTTCCTCATCTGTCCACCAGATATGCACTGATGGGTCCTTCGGTTGATTACGCCGCTCTAACCACTGTTCCCTTGTAGACGGACCTGTGATGCGTAGGGCAATGAGCGACATATTATGTTCGCGAGCGAAGTATTCACAGACCTGTTCACCAAAACTTTTGGTCAAACCGTAAACGCCAGGATTATCTCTTGGAACGATATCTTCATCAGGAAAACTATTTCGGGTGCGTTCATGCACGGTGAAAGTACTGGTGTAGACACCGTGGCGAATTCCTGCCTCTTTTGCAGCGTGCAGGACGATATGAAGTCCTTTTGCATTTACATCATAGTTTGCAACAATGTCTGGGAAATCTGCGACAGATGACCGATCACTTGTAGGACGTAACATCACCATGTAGACAAATGTATCCATCCCTTTTAAGGCTTCTTGGACGATAGCCACATCGGTAACAGACCCTTGGATATATTCTATAGATTTGTCCTTGGGTGGCGCGAGGTCAAGTACTCGAAAATTGTGATGGTGCTTCATGTAAGGAAGTGTCATCGTTCCGACGTGCCCCGAACCACCCACAAGTAGAACGTTCATCGTTTTGCCTCCTGGTTTATCAATATCGCGTGACCTATCTGAATGTTTATCACACCCTCAGTGTTAATATCCGCTGCGATAGGGGACAGGTTACGGTGGCGAGGAAAAGTCCCACAGAAGTATCGTCCCATCTGTCCCTCCGCTGGCGAGTGTCTTCCCATCAGGACTGAATGCCACGCTACCAACCGAACTTGTGTGTCCGATGAGGGTTTTGAGGTGTTTCCAAGTGTTAACATCCCATACATGAATTCCTCCGGCTAAATCCAGATAATGCATATCTCCACTCACGAGTATGTTTCCATCAGGACTAAACACCATACTCTTGACACCATCTATATGTTCTGTAAGCGTTTTGAGGAGTTCGCCTGTGTGAACATCCCACAAATGGATTCTTCCGGAAATCGATCCCTCTTCACCGTCCATCCATCCACCGGCGATAATAAGATTGCCATCCGCACTGAAGACCACGCTGGTAACCGAATGTATGTATTCTGTGAGGGTTTTGAGAAGTTCACCGGTGTTTGCATCCCATAGACGGACAACTTTGTCACGGGAGGGTTTGTTGTCACCGTCACTTGCGATAGTATTTCCGTCCGGACTGAAAACCACACTGTTGACATAACCGGTATGCCCAGTGAGGGTTTTGAGGAGTTTGCCTGTGTTAACATCCCACAATCGGATTTCCTCCCAACTGCCAATAGCGATTATCTTTCCATCTGGATTGAAGACCACGCTACCAACCTTACCCGTATGTCCCGCATGTGTTTTGAGGCGTTTACCCGTGTGAGCATCCCATAAGCGGATGGTTTTGTCGTGACTCCCACTTGCGATTGTGTTCCCATCTGGACTATAGACCACGCTTGTGATAATATCTGCATGTCCTGTGAGGGTTTTGAGGAGTTTTCCCGTGTGTGCGTCCCATAGGCGGATGGTTTTGTCGTGCCCCCCGCTGGCGATAGTGTTTCCATCTGGACTATAGACCACACTGCTAACCGAACTGGAATATCCTGTAATCGTTTTGAGAAGTTCGTTCGTATGGGCATCCCACACACGGATACCATCCAAACTCCCACCCACGAATGTGTTTCCATCCGGACTGAAAACTACGTAGACCGCAGGTACTGCAAGGGTTTTGATGAGTTCAGTAGTGCGTGTATTCCACACGCGGATACTATCACCACCTGCACTCATGAGTGTATTTCCATCCGGACTGTAAACCACACTGGTAACAGCTTTCGTGTGTCCGATGAGGGTTTTGAGCAGTAAACCTGTATGGTGACTCCAGAGATGGATGGTTCCGTCGCTACTGCCACTGGCAATTATGTTCCCGTCTGGACTGAAAACCACACTATTTACATGTTCATGCGACTCATGTCCTGTAAGTGTATAGAGGTGTTCACCAGTGTGAACATTCCACAAGTGGGTGTCGTTGTCCCTGTAACCGCCGCTAGCGAGCGTTTTCCCATCTGGACTAAAACACACGGTCAAAGTATCAAATATATCTCCAAACTCTTTGAGGAGTTCGCCAGTGTGAGCATTCCATAAACTGATTGAACTGGCAAGACCTTCCATAGTTCCACCGCTAATTGCGATTGTATTTCCATCCGGACTGAACGCTACACTCGATACCCACTCGACATTTGTTGTTAGGGTTTGGCGGTGTGCCCCGGTGTTGGCATCCCATAAATAGACCTTACCGTCCTGACTTCCACTAACGATAGTGTTTCCATCCGGACTGAAACTCACACTATTTGTATGACCAACAGGTCCGGTAAGCAATGCCACCTCTTGATACGTCGTCATATCATAGAGCCAGATGCCGATACTTCCTGCCACCGCTAAATGCGTGCCATTCGGTGAATACGCCATCTCGTTTATACTGCCTTTCCCGAGACGTGCTTTTGCCCCCTCCGGCAAACGCCATTGTGTGGTATCCTCAGCAAAGGTGTTTAGTTGATAGAGCATTGAAAGGAAAATGAACGTCAAAAATATCGAAAAGGTGGTTTTCTTCATGAGATAAATCTCCAATACGGATCCCCAGCGGCATGGTTTCAAATTGAGTTTGCTCACGCATAAAAACTTAAACCATGCTTACAAGAAGTTTTGTGTTATCCCTGGTACGGATAGTCACGGTGCTGAATTCGCAGATCGAAATTGTCCTCTGAATCCGATGTAGGCATATCAGATGGCACTTCGTAAGCGAACTGCTCCGTATCTGACAGATAGGGATTGGTGCGGCGTTCATGAAGCGCACGTTGGTACATTTTGCAGCGTTGTGTCAGAAATTCCGTTTGCCACCACTTGTAACGTGTGTTCCATCTCGGAGTGCGCTGATCAAAATAGATGACCCTGCGGAGTGTCCCACTTGTGTTTATTTTACTGCCGTGCAAGACTTTGGTATGATGCAGTAAAATGTCACCGGGTTCCACCTCTGCAGGCACTGCGTCTTCCCGTTCAAAATTGACTTCACCCCTGTCAATGATCTCCTGTGCCTCTTCAATCCCCCAGAGATGACTTTTTGGAATAACCCAAACACACCCGTTATCAACGGTGGAATTGTCAATGTATATGTCAACGTTAAAGATAGGGCTGATTTACCCCCAGTTTTTTTTGCGATGATTGTACATAAGGTTTTTTAGATGTTTTGTGTGAGGAGATCAATACTGGACTAACACGAGCTTCAGCCTGCACAATCGGAAATCGGAAAATATGGGTCAAGGAAGATGTTAGGTTCCCATGTTGTTTCAAGTGTTCGTTTTATCACAAAGATGAGGGAATAAGTTTTTGTTGAACGCGTATTATAGGCGCGTATCCACCGCTCAGCAGCTTTTTCAAAATGTAGGAAACAGATAGCATAACTGATACAGACTAAAAACCATAACAATGCGACGCGTGGCAGTTTTTGCTGTTTCAATCGTAGCTGCCGAAATCCGAAAAGTGTCTTTATATCACGAAAACATTCTTCTATCTGCATCCGCCGTTTATAGGTGAGATAGAGTTGTGTATTGCGCAAACTATTTGAAACAAGATAAAGCGGTTCTTTATGGCGTGCATCTTTGAAAACATAAAGGTTTAGTTTGAGTTTCTCCGTGCTGTGATAAGATATGTCAGGATAGGCTCCTGTCTTTTGCAGCGTTTCAAGTTTGATGCGTTGGTTGTTGTGATAAAAACAAGTATTTTTGCAAACGCGTATAACAAACTCAATACCGGCTTCCATAAAAGGTTTCATGATATATTTTGCGCGAGCAAATCCTCTATCAAACACCAAAATCGGTTTGCGGACATTCGGCAACGCATTTTCAAAATGCTTCATGAACTCATAACAAAACTCTTGAACGAGCGCATTATGACTACGGTAAACCATTCTGTCAAAAGCGTCTTTTCGGTAGATTTTCCAATAGATCGGAATAGCCCGTTTGCGAAATGGCACTGCCATGACGATCACTCTATAGTGTTCAAGAATGTCGGTCTCATCAACGAGCACGATGCGTGGTGCCTGACCGATCTTGTCATATAGCCAGCATAAGACAAAACGACACCACGCCACTAACGCAATATCTGTCGGAAAGTTTGAGTTGATAAAACGGAGCAACCGCTTTTGCTTCGTTTTATAATGCGCTACTAACACAGGTAAGTGCGCCGCAAGCGTGTTTATCCGAAAAGTAGGTGCGCGAACACTCGCAAATATGACCAAAATCAGATTTCTGAGCGCAGGACGTTTCAATACTATTTTGAACCCTTGCTTTACTTTTGGGATGAGCGCACGCGTATTCACTTTGTTCGGTGTAAAACGTTTCAATGGAAAACCTCCAAAAAATGCACTATAAAATAAAACTTGAAAGTAGTTTAGCAGACAAAACGCTTTGGCACAACAACTAAAGAAAAATATACAAAATAAGTGCTATTAAAAACTGGGGGTAAACCAGTAAAGATAGGGTGATTTTCTCTGATTGCGTTGCCGTCCCGGTGCCATCTGACAGAGGATCCGTGTTTCGGCAGCTTGAAAACAAGCGATTCGTAGCACGGTATAAAATCGGGCCCGATTATCCGATGGAGCAGATCCCCGATAAACGGATGCCCAAGCAGCCGTAAGGAGAATTCGTTCGGATGGGAGTGTAAATAAGTCAAATAATAAGGAATTCCCTCGGGGCCGCGGTTGCACCATTCATCTGCCGGTCCGCCTGCCAAAATCTCGTCAATGAGTCGTTGGCTTTCGCCTTGTATGACAGCAAGTTCGTCTGGTTGGATAACCTGTTTAAGAATGAGGTAGCCGTTTTCGTTGAAGAATTGAATTTCGTTGTCAGTAATCTTTTGCATAAGTTCTTTCCTATTTCTGTCCAAATATTGTCAGACGATTGGAATTTAGCGCGTCGCAATCGCTGTGTGCCACGCCGAAACAAATTCTTGGACCGATTGAAATCTCAATTTTTTTTCTGTATCTGTTGCTTTTTTCGCGACGTGCCACATGGCATCGTTTCCTTTCCAGTCGTCTCGTGAATCGCTGTTGTTGGCAAGTAATACGAACGCTGTGCGTCCCAGCATGAAGACGTTTGTTCTTTCGTCGATTCGCTCGCCTTTCTGAAATTCTTCCGGTGCCATAAAGCGACGTGAACCGTACAATCGTCCTCGGTCATTTATGAAAGGTTTCGGATGGTAGTGGTCGAAATCAAATAGGCGTATTTGCTTTTTCTCAAAGTTATAAATAATGCAGCCATCGTAAAAGTCTTCAGCGATGAAACTTCTTTTTTCGATCAAGATGTGAACATCATAGATAACGTTGAGTGCATCAATAATCTCAGGTGCTTGCAACGCACAAAACCTGTCACGCGGATGTAACTTACCAGCACTAAGTTCCCTTTCGGGGCGCAATCCCTCGCCATCTACCCAGTCATATATTAATGTGAATCCATCTACAGAGGTGAAGGCGTTACGTAGTCGCGGGAGTGCCTCATGCTGGACAGCAGCGTGGAAACAGACAACTTGCTTGAGCCACGTGATGGTTTGTGGCGTGTTGCCGTGTTTGACAAACCAACGTTGGGTATCCACTACTGCCTGGAATGATTGACATCCTGAGTCATGCTCTGGAAACTTATATATGGTTTCACCGATTCGTTTCAGGTATGTCTCAATATCTGTGTCAATTTCCGTAACGTCCAGAAGTGGGTGTTGGGTGGGCACTCATTTATCCTCTTCAGGCGCGACAAAACAGTCTCTTAACCATTTTGCGTGGGTTTTATAGGATTGAGATAATAGTATAACGTGAGCTCGGTGTAAGAGATATGAAGTTCTTAATGCTTGAATCTTATTCTCATAACCGCGGTAGGTGCGGTTTCATGAAGATTAAAAAATAAATTGGGTAACTCAGGCTCAAACCCCGGTAGGTGCGGTTTCCTAACCGCACCGGATACTACAAGGAAACTGAAAATTACCCGATTAAATTCTTAATCTTCATCTAACCGCACTTTGTAGCACAAACTCTATGAAGATTAACAAATTAATTCGGTAATTCTAATTTGCTCCGTTACCGGTAGGTGCGGTTTCCTAACCGCACCATAAGCGTCAATTTAGTGGTTTCCCGTGTATGAGAAAGCCTCTTTAGTCCCGTAGGGACGATATGTTTATAGAAAACGAGGCAGTCAATCTCTTGAGCCCCGTAGGGGCGGTATGTTTTAGCAGCAGATTAGCAATCGGGATATGTCGCTCCTACGGAGCTAAAGAGACGTGTCTATACGGTGTACTATAAACATATCGTCCCTACGGGACTAAATATGGGACAGTCTCAATAATCATGCTTATTGAGGGGTGTTCAAAAAAAATACAGACTTTTCTTAAATTGACGCCAATGGTGCGGTTTCCTAACCGCACCGATTCCCTAAAATTGCTTATACCGAGCTCACGTTATAGGTAGGAAAGTTGTTTTGTCCTTTTTTCCAGCGTGATACAGCGTTTCCAAGATTATGGAGAGCGTTTTTAGAAGCATTTTGTGATAAATCAGAACACCAGTCAAACTTATCGTGTTTGACTGCGTTAAACTCACGTTTTATATCAATATAGCTACGCCATTCGTCCTTGTCTAAGCCAGACTTAAAGGACGATAGACCGAAGTTAAACGCAACACGGGCATAACCCGCATGCTGCGACAGAAACGTTGACTGCTTATTATTCGGATTGAGTGCTATCTTCTGGGAGCGGATCAGCATTATTCGCACCAAAGTTAGACTGCATTTGCAGTTGCTCGTCGTTGACGATTTTATCAATTTCTTCTGCCATTTTCTTTGATTTGTGTGAACGTCCACCATAGAGTTTCGCACAAAATACAGTCATGATTTCCATTACGTCTCGCGTTAGTTCCTCCTCAAAGGAAGGTTGCTTACTTTTATTGATAATGACAACTTCTATACCTTTGAGTTCACAGATACGGAAAACTATCTCTGCACCAAAGCGAAGGAGGCGGTCTTTATGTGTGATAACCAGACGAGACATTTGACCATGCACCATTAACTCAAGGAGACGTCCGAGGCCTTGATTATTATAATTCATGCCACTACCTAAGTCTCTTATGATTTCAGTTTGCCACCCATTCTTATCGCAAAATGCTTCAAGGACAGCATGCTGACGCTCTAAATCTTTCTTTTGATCAGAACTGGAGACGCGCGCATAAGCAATGGTAGGATAAGTCAAATCATTAACACCCAGAAGTTCTGCTAAATCATACATTCTTTGTCCGCCTGGGGTTCGGTGAGACGGCATAATTTTACCTTCCACTTCCCAATTCCGAAGTGCCTGAACGGACACACCTAAGAGTTTAGCAGCTTCACCAATCTTAACAAATCTATTATTCATACATCTTCACCAATCTTAACAAATCTATTATTCATACATATATTATAGCAGAAACAACAAGGCTTTGTCAAGTAAAAAACTACATAACTTTAGATTTTATGAGGTTTTTATAGGTTTTTGTAGTTAATTTTTAACTGCAACTCACCCTTTCGGGGCGCAATCCTTCACCATCTACCCAGTCATAGATTAATGTGAATCCATCTACAGAAGTGAAGGCGTTACGTAGTCGCGGGAGTGCCTCATGCTGGACAGCAGCGTGGAAACAGACAGCTTGCTTGAGCCACGTGATGGTTTGTGGCGTGTTGCCGTGTTTGACAAACCAACGTTGGGTATCCACTACTGCCTGGAATGATTGACATCCTGAGTCATGCTCTGGAAACTTATATGTGGTTTCACCGATTCGTTTCAGGTATGTCTCAATATCTGTGTCAATTTCCGTAACGTCCAGAAGTGGGTGTTGGGTGGGCACTCATTTATCCTCTTCAGGCGCGACAAAACAGTCTCTTAACCATTTTGCGTGGGTTTTATAGGATTGAGATAATAGTATAACGTGAGTTTGATATATAGCAAATTCTAAACATAAATGGACATTTTCATAGGGGTTAGGTAACCTAACCCCTGCGGGCGAGAAGACCTCGCCCCTACAAGAAGCCCGACATCTTGTTTTTATCAAACTCACGTTAGTATACACCAAAATCAGAAAAAAGTCACGTTTTGTTTATAACGTGAGCAACTTGACAAGCTGCTCACGTAAATTTCGCTACTTCCGTGATTTTATCTTTCCCCAGGTAGTTGCTAATTTGTCGTGTGCTTCCATAGCAAGTGCTTCATCCATATTTTTCTTTATTTCCTCTGCTGTGAGCGCAACACTCCACATCTTGACTTCATCAATGCTACCGTTAAAAAAGTTGTTATTTCCACTATTTGCGCCGATGGACATACCGACAGATGAGAAATCCATACGTGCAGCACCACCTGTATCTGCTTCTCCATCTTTCTCACCGTCAATATACAGAATAACTTTATCCTGATCTTGTGTTACAACCAGGTAATACCATTATGGTTCAAATGCAGTATATTTGGATACTACTTGAAATTCCACACCTTTCGTGGCAAGGTAACAGCCAAAAAGTATTCCATCACGGTTGAACGTAAAATGTGGTCGACCACCACCTTGTAGGCGATACATTATATCTATTCTACCGCCGCCTTCAAGCTTTTCGGCAGGTTTGAACCATAACTCTATCGTCATCTCATCTGGTTCATCAACACCGAATGCTGGAACAGTGACTGCTCCATTGTTAAATTGAAGTGCTTGTCCTACAACACCTTCAACCCACTCCGCATTTTTGATTGTTCCTTCCAACTTGTTTGGAGATACATCTCCGGTTGTGTCACCTTTACCTTCATCAAATGAAAAATGAAAAATAAGGTCTTCCGCGGGGTTCGCTGCAAAAGCGATTGTTCCGCACAGTACAAGAATTATCGTAGTGAATAGACTACTAAACTTTTTCATGGTTGAAATTCCTCCAGAAATATCAAATAGAATTGTCTGATATTTCTCAAAATCATTCTGATGTCAATAGATATCAGCGTTATGTTGTGTTGTGTTCATGAAAATGCGCGCTGAGAGTAGACAACATGTGTCTTTGTCCACAAAGTTCAAGTTGTATTTGATGAAATGTTTTACGTACACTACGACTAACATGCTGTATCAAAAGATAACTCATCACTTTCAGCCCTAAGTTCACATACGCACCGTGTCGGTTCTCTAAACTCATTGATGAAAGTTTCAAGTCTGTTTTCAAATCATGCAGAATACCACACGCGTATTCTGCCCAAAACTGTTCTATGCCGTGGTGTTGCGACCAAATCCTGAGTATCTCACACGCCCGCAAGGGTTACCAAAAACCATCATTGTTTGTATTTTTCCGCCGTCTTGAAAGAACAACAGCACAACATCTCCAAAGGCTCGACTACTGGCTTTGGTGCGACAGACTGGTGTATCACCACACCCCCATTTACCTGCGGTCAGTTGTATTGACTTTTTATGTTCTGAAAGTTTGTCAGTTTTATCACCGATCGTCATCACATAGTTGTTTTTACCATGTATCAGGATCGTCTCAAATCCCATCTTTCGCAAGATGTCAATCAGGTGGCGACTGCCATACCACGAATCAAAGGTGATCGGATATTTGCGAAGTTCTACACCTTGTGCGTCAAAGAAATCCAGTATTTCCTTGAGCATAGAAACAAAACAGGAGGGTTTATCCGTATTGCCTCTCCCTTGTTTGCTGACATAACGCATATTCAGTGGAATATTCATTTTGCCAATCTTGATGGTGATGCCTAATATATTTTGTCCTTTTTTCGGTTGGTTCGCTTTTGAAGACCACCAGTTGTAGCAATAAGACACTTTCTCCGTATCTCGCGCGTTATGTGTATCATCCACACTGAGCGTGACACAACTTCGTGAACGCGTTGAAGCACTTTTCGATTCAACAGCCCAGATTTCACGCAGTGCCACAGAACAACCGATACGCGCAGATAAGTGCTGCCAATGATAAAAACTCACTTCGTTCAGGTGCCGATATAGGTTCGCTTTCGGTGTAGACAACGCATCCGACACTTGATTCGGGTTATAGAGACCAAATAAATGACACAATGAAAGCAACATTATGGTTTTGACCACACGTTCTTTCAAAGTCCGAAAACGAGAAGAAAGAAGTTGTTGAAAAAAGAATGTTGATTTGATAAGCTGAGGTTGCATGAGATATTCTCCTAATATACACAGTATTTTATAAATTATGTTTATTAGGATGCTATCTCATGCTATAAATGTCAAGCAAAATGGACACAGCAAAAACGCATTTTCATGGCGGTATACCTTGTTTCTATTGATTATTATTAGGTTCAAGACCAATATGAGAAATATCAGCTTAGTGATGCCACCCACTACCTAAAGGTAGGGGCTTAGGTTTCATAGCGACTGCGGTTTTCTCAAAGAGTCAACCGTCTTATTATCGCTCCACCCGCAGGCTATTATTCTGCATCAGAGCAGTTTTATCGTGCATCAAGACACGGGCACCCCAGCCTGCAAAATGTTTATGGCAGCATTTACGTCTCTATCGTGGTGTGTGCTGCATTCTGGACATGTCCAATATCGGTCTGAAAGCGTTAGGTTCTGATTGCGGTATCCACAGTTAGAGCAAGGCTTTGTAGTGGGTTCCCAACGATTAGTTTTCAAGAATGTTTTACCGTATTTGGCAGAAGTCCATTGAAGTATCAAAGCAAATTCGCCAAAAGCGAGGTCAGAGATTTTGCGTCCCCAGAGGCGTTTCATGCCTTCAAGGTTCAGCGTCTCAATCACAATCTTATCATGCCTTCGCACAAGACGGAGTGCTAACTTGAAAAACCAGTCTCGTCTGCTGTCGGCTATGTGCTTGTTGACACTGGCAAGGTGTCGTTTCGCGCGAAACCAACCATTAGATAGGTATTGTTTGCGTGAAAGTGCTTTGTGTGCAGAACGGATTGCATTGAGACTTTGCTTGTAAAATTGTGGGGACTCTATCTTTGTGCCATCTGAAAGCGTGAGGAATGTTTTACAACCGAAGTCTGCCCCTGCCTCATTACCGGTCAAAGGGAGTTTCTCGGAAGGTTCGCAATCCTCACACACAAGTGTTAGGTAGTAATCTCCAACGTTGTCACGTTTGATTGTGGCTGTTTTGACAGTTCCAGTCCATTCGCGATGTTTCCAAAACGTAAAGGACTTTTTTAGACAGTTGATTGTTAGGCGGTTGCCTTCTATTTTGTAGCCCGCCTGTGTGAAAGTGAGGGACTTATATTTGTGATCCGGTTTGATTCTCGGTCTGCCAATCTTGCGTTTCGTTTTACCTGTTTGGCGGTCTTCAAGGTTGTCAAAGAAACACTGGTAACCTCTATCAATACGGATCGCAACATCTTGGATAACTTGACTCGGTAGGTGGTTCCAATGCTTTTTTGTCCGCTGTTTCAACTTCGTAATATGTTTCAAAATACGAGAAAGTGGAGCATATTTACGAAAAATACGATGGTAACGACGTTGCAGACGCAATAAATGCACATGCACGCCATGTAGATCGTCTATCAGATTGCCAATCTGTATCAAGTTAGATTGATGAGAAAACTCATATTTATAGGTTTTCATGGAGGATGTCTCAAGTATCAAGCACTTAACCCCTTTTCAGTGGGTAAGACAAGCACATAGTCTTGCGACTACGCTGAAAATGCCTGTCAACTTGATACTCTAATCATACAACATCTTTAGAAAAAAGTCAAATCTTTTTTCACGAAGTAAACCAAAGGTTGCTGTCTACATCCCGCAAGCTAAAGCATGGGGATTTGACAGAAGATCGTTAACTTTTGCTACAGAGATGGCGGCATCCAAATCATCTGGAAATCCCATGTGATCCATAATAATCGGTGTTTCAGGAACCCAACTTGCGACGGTGCCGATTCGATTCGGATGACAATTATTAGGGCCAGAATGAATTGAAATAATTAGTTCGTTGTCACGAGCGGCTTCTACAACAGGACGCACGATTGGGTCATCTACGTTGTAATTGTGAATCGCGGGCATCAGTTTAATACCATGCATTCCCCATTTCTCTGCCGCAAGTTTGACTTGTGATATTGGTTCAGGTTCTGTCGGATGCACAAGAGCACATCCAAGCACACGTTGGTTACCGCGAATAACGTCAGCAAGTTCATCGTTCCGAGGATTTGGTTGAGGGGTCGGCATGATGACTGCCACATCCATAGCAGCTTCATCTTCTATTGCAAGTAGCGCGTTTAAATCTAACTTTCCAGATTCATCGCGAAATTCATCATTGAGATATGCTTCAAAATCACCACGCATAAGAAGGTCCCATCATTTAACGCTCTGAATTCCTCTTTTTTTCATGATTGTTGTGAGCGAACGGTATCGGAATGAAAAACTTCCTACGGTTCCCCGAATTGCTCATCAATGAGAATTGCCCCATTTCGTGAGTCAGTTTTAAAAGGCAAATCTACTGCACTTAAGGCATCACGATACTGTGTATATGCCAATTGCGCTGCATCAACAGTGGGGAAACGGATGAGGAAAACAGTATACGGATTTGCTGCTTTTTTTGAACGAGTATTCTTGTATTGTGCTAATACTCCAATTGTTCCATCTGTCAACAGTGGAATAATACCGGGGGTACCCTTACATACTTGGTGCAAAGTTAAATCCGTAGTAAATAACTTTTCACTTCCGTGAATGTATTGCGGTAGCAGCTGGAGAAGTGGTATTTTTTGCGGTGGATCTTGGATATTTTTTGCGGTAACTTTGGCAAGTGCGATCATTGCCTCACGAATAGGCGTGGCAATTCCATAGCCCTCAATTTGAATGAAGTATTTTCCTTTCCAGAACCAGAGGTATTTCCCTGAAATGATCGCTTTGCAACCGACCCATTCATATTTTGGTTGCGGATAACTGTTGACGCTAAAAATTCCAAATGCGTTTTCAGGTGTCCCCATATCAAAAATCTCAAACAGAATATAAGGAATTGATCCGTGTTTTGAACTTTGATATTCCACTGCCGCTTGTCTTTGAATGCCATAATTGCGGTATATTTCAACAGTTTCAGGGGGAACAAATCGATCTTTATAAAGTGTTTCAGGATTATATGTAGTCGGTTTGCGAACACGCACCCAATCTGTTACTTGACCATCTTTTGGTAAAAGAGTTTCTGGTGCAGCAGTCGTCAAATATGGGAGCGTGTTATATGCATCTCCCGCAGCACCATCCTGTTGTGTTTTCTTGTCCTGTACACTTGTGTGAGACGATTGACTCTCATGCTGTGCTTGAATATTTGCCGAAACATCTTTTATTGTTTCTCGGGTAATTTTCCTTGTAGGTGCTTTCCAGATGCCGAAGATGTACACATTGTCTTGGCTTACAGACGTAAAATTACCTTGTTCTTCCTGACATGAAAGGAGAATAATTATAAAAAATGAGCAGAGCAAAACTGTGTTGGCGCGTGTCATAATTACCACTGTTCTGCAAGTTGATTGTAAAGGTCCTCAATGAGTTCCTCTATAATCAAATTTTTGGCTTGATCCACTGTTTCCGGTGGTTCCCCTCGATTTTCTACATAATAGAAGTCGTGTATCTGCAGGTGGTTATCTGATTTAGTTATAATATTATTCCGAACTTTATCAAGGAATTGATATTCAACCTGCAGACTCATTCGCAACAATTCGACATTGCCGCTTGGTCCAAACCCGTGTTCTTTTATATCGTAATCTTGTATGCGTATGGTGAGTTCGGCATCGTTACCATCCTTCCATTTCCGATTGAACCGATCGATTAATTTACCCTGAATGACTTCATCAAAGGGACGTTGTGAAACGTTATCGTAAGCTATATCCGCATCCAGAATTTCGATAGGTGGGATATTGATGGTTTTGATATGCTCCAAATACGATGAGGTAGAAACATACCCACATCCGGTGAATAAAGTAAATGATACGAATAGACTAAAGAACAACAATGTCAGAACAGCAAAGTTAGGATAAGAATGGCATTCTTGTCGTTTTTTCCATGCCTTAAGAAAAAGTGACGGACCCAGGTAAAAAAAATGTGTGCTATAGTGTGCCCATTTGGTACGCATGTAAATTTCCTTTTAGTCATAGCACCCACCACCTAAAGGCGGGGGCTTGTGCTTCACAGACAACAACAATCCCGAAGGATTGACTTACATCATCTCCACATGGGGTTCTAAGCAGCCCCGAAGTATGTTGATAGCAGCATTGATGTCTCTGTCGTGGTGTGAACCACATTTAGAGCAAATCCACTGCCTATCTGAAAGAGCAAGATTATCGTTTTTGTGTCCGCAGTTGCTACAAGGTTTTGTTGTAGCTGTCCACTGTCCAACTTAATGGAACTCACGATTATGTTTGAAACATTTGAACTTCAATATCTCAACAAACTGATAGAAAGCAAGGTCAGAGACTTTACGTCCCCAAAGCCTTTTCATACCGTCAAGGTTCAGCGTTTCGGTTGCGATGAAGTCAAACCTTCGGCAAAGGTCGGTGGCAAGTTTCCAATGCCAGTCTCTGCGTTGGTTGCTGACTTTGCTATAGAGTCTTGCGAGTGCTCTGACAGCACGCCACCAGTTATTAGAACCTTTGACTTTACGAGATACTGCTTTATTGAGTTGCCGAAGTGCGTTCAAGGATTGTTTCAAGAATTGTGGGCTCTGTATCTTTTCACCGGTGCTAAGCGTCAAAAAGGTTTTCAATCCAAAGTCTATCCCTACGCTCTTACCCGTAGCAGACAAGACTTCTTTGCTTGTGTCATCAGTGATAATATAGACCCAATATTCTCCTGCAGCGTCTCGGAGGATTTGGACATAGCGGACATTACCTTGCCAGTCGCGGTGCTGATGGAAAGAATACCAGATACGGTCAAACTTCAGAGATTGTGTTTTATCATCCCACGTTTTGAAAGAGATACGCACACGCCCATTCTCAAGTCTGTATCCTGTTGGAAACTTAGCAGAGCGCATCTTGTGTGGTTTTTTCAATTTAGGCAGACCAACCTTTTTGCCACCATTCTTTTTATAAACAAAAAAACGTTGGTAAGCAGTGTCAAGACGGATGATAACAGCGTCAGGGCTATTTAGTTCTCCGAATATTTAGATTTTCAATCTAAGACTTTCCCCTGTAGGAGCGATCTCCGAATCGCGACTTTTCGTCTAAAATGGACAAAAAGCCTAAAACTAAATAACCCTGTAACAGCGTCAAGTGTGTCTCTTGGTATCCAAGCCCAATGTTTTTTAGTCCGGTTGAGCAACTTCGTCAAATGCGGTTGCAGACGATACCTGCCAGCATATTTACCATAAATGCGGAAGTAGCGTTGCTCAAGACGCAGGAAGTGATTATGCACCTCTGCCAAATCGTCAAGCATATTACTCAAACGTTTGTTTTTACCATGAGTGCGTATCTTGTGTTTGTAGGTGCGCATCGCTTATATCCTTCAGCATCCCTCCTGATACAATTTAGTGGTGGTAGAGACCTTGTTTTGCAACAAGGATTGTATTCTCTACCAACGATGCTGATATAGTATAACATAGATTGGCATTATTGGTCAACAAAAAAAGAGCAGGCTTTCCTCCCTTACCTGAAGGCAGGGGTCTCCAGCCCAAAGATTAGATGAAAAAATAAAGATTTGGAAAGGACTTTGATTTCTAATAGGAGCAACTTGTGGACGTTTAGGTTTCTGTTCTTTCCCAAAACGCAAGACTCGCATAAAATCAACAATCTGATTTTTTACAGAAGGAATTGATAGAATCACAAAGACAATGATAAGTAGAATGAGGATGAACGCTAGTAGATTAGTCATCCATTTCTGGGCGAGCAAATCCACTTTGACTTTTTGGAGATGTGGCCTTACCCTGGAGTTACGAGTTCTCATTTGGATCACCTTCAAAACGTGTAGATACTAAGGGGCGAATTTCAAAAGAAGGGGTTGAGACATTTCTTGAAATTCGCCACCCGCCCGAATGTAATAAACACATTCGGTATTGGTGTGGCTGAATACCGTGCGGTATTCAGCAATAATTAGGACGAAAGATATTTTGTGTTTCTTTCGTTGATTATGGGTTATCCGTTTTAGAACCTGCTTTTCGGGATACGCGGAGATCTTCGATCTCTAGAGTCGCGCGAGTTATCCCGTTGTTCATACCGGTTGTTACGCCTGTCTCGGTTATCTCGGTTATCTCGATTGTCTCGCGATTCACGGTTATCTCGATTGTCTCGCGATTCACGGTAAGGACGATTCTCGCGATAATTTGACCTACCTTGTTCGCGAGGTTCACGTTGTTCGCGAGGTTCACGCGGTTCGCGTTGATCCTGATCTGAGTCTGAGTCTGAGTCTGAAGACGAGGTGTTGAGTTCTTCAAGCGGTACACCGTTTGCGGCAATAAGCGACAGGTCAATTCTGCCTTGTTCATCAATAGTCAAGATACGCACGGTAACCTCATCACCAACCTGCATAACATCTTCAGCTCTGCGGATATAACCGTCTCCCATCTGTGAGATGTGTACAAGTCCATCTTTTCCGGGGAGAATTGCCACAAATGCACCAAAAGAAGCTGTTCGGACGACTTTTCCGGTGTATTCCTTTCCAATTTCGGGCATAGCCGTAATTTGACGGATTTTCTCCTCAGCAAGTTTGACTTCTTCTACACTTGTGGAGGCAATTTCAACAGTACCATCATCTTGAATGTTGATGGTAGTATTCGTTTCTTCTTGAATGCCTTGAACGGTTTTGCCTCGAGGTCCAATAAGGTCTTTTATCTTCTCGGTGGCAATCTTAAGTGAGTAGATACGCGGTGCGTAAGGTGACAACTCTTCACGGGGTTGGTTAATAACAGAATTCATTTGCTCTATCACAACCATACGTGCTTCCCTTGCTTGGTGTATAGCACGACGCATGAGTTCAGGAGTGACTCCGTCGATTTTTATATCCATCTGCACAGCAGTAACACCTTCTGTCGTTCCTGCAACCTTAAAATCCATATCGCCGAGGTAATCTTCGGTGCCGAGCATATCTGTCAACACAACTTCACGTTCACCTTCTTTAATAAGTCCAACACCAATACCGGCTACAGACTTTTTCAATGGTACACCTGCATCAAGAAGAGCTAAAGTTGCACTACAGACGGTAGCCATTGAAGAAGAAGCGTTTGACTCCAATATCTCGGATACAACGCGGATGGTATAGTTGAAATCTTCTTTATTTGGCATAACCGGTTCAAGTGCTTTTTGTGCAAGCGAACCATGCCCGATTTCCCGACGCCCAGGTCCCATCATTCGCTTGACTTCGCCAGTGCTAAACGGTGGGAAATTGTAGTGTAAAAAGAAAGAGCGGCGGACTTCACCGTCCAACCCACGTTGTACATCCTCGTCACCAGTAGTGCCGAGAGTTGTAACACAGAGTGCTTGTGTCTGCCCACGTGTGAAGAGAGCGGAACCGTGTGTTCGTGGAAGAAGTGCAACCTCACCAGAAATTGAGCGGATATCTGTCACACCACGTCCATCAACACGTTTTCCTTCAACAAGGATGGCCTGGCGCATTTCTTCTTTTTCTATATCGCTTAAAATCAAGCGTGCATCTTTTTGAGCACTCGGGTCAATATCTTCAGGAGCGTCCTCTTGGATCTCAGAAAGAATATCTGTTTGGATCTGTTCAAGGTAATCTTCACGTAACTGTTTGTCCGCCATCCCGATTGATTCTCGAATTCGAGCGGTGGCAAGATCTCTAATACGTGTGTTTAACGTATCCCCTACAGTTTTTGCTTCATACTCACGTTTTGTCTGACTACGGACAGCAACGATGCCTTCTTGAAGTTTGATAATTTCTTTTATCTCTTCGTGTGCGGCAATGATCGCGTCAATTATTTCATCATCTGGAATCTCATTTCCTCCACCTTCAACTGACATTACAGCATTAGATGTGCCGCTTACAAACAGTTCTATATCAGAAGTGTGTAACTCCTCGTAAGTCGGATTTATGATTAATTTGCCATCTATCTTTCCGATGGTCACAGCGGCAACAGGACCGCTAAATGGAATATCAGAAACAGATAGTGCAGCGGAAGTTCCGATTAAAGCAGGAACGTCTGCTGGGTGAATACCATCTGAAGACAAGACATTACATAGAACTTGTACCTCAGCCTTAAATTCCTTAGGGAAAAGTGGACGAATACAGTGGTCAATAAGACGTGAGACGAGTTGTTCTGATGTTCCGGGTCTTGGTTCACGCCTTCCATATACGGTCGGGATACGTCCGCCTGCGTAGGCTCTTTCTCTATAATCTACTGTCAAAGGGAAAAAATCCAAATCATTTTCACTATCATCTGCGACTACTGTCACTAAGACAACTGTTCCACCGTATTGTACCCAAACGGCTCCATCTGCCTGCTTAGCAACTTTCCCCATTTCAATTGATAATTTTTCGCTTCCGAGTTGCATTTCAACTTTCACTCAATTTCCTCCTCATACACAAATGCTTACGGTGGAATATTTAACTTCTTTGTGAACCGATTGTGTCGCGAATTTCGAGTTCATTAATTAAACGATAATACCGCGGTACATCCTTTTTATATAAATACCTTAACAAACGGCGTTGTTTTCCTACCAAACGAAAAAGTCCGTGTCGTGAATGGTGATCTTTTTTATGCGTTTGAAAATGTTGCGTTAATTCTCGAATGCGCGCATTTAAAACTGCGACCTGTGCTTCTGGCGAACCGGTGTCTCGATCATGTACTTGATGTTTTTGAATCAATTCCCGCTTCTTTGCTGCATCAATTGCCAATCCATCTCACCTCCTTTTTTGTTAGCATTTTTCTTGTAAACATAATTAAAACCTCATGATAGAACAAAGCACGACGAGATTACAGTTGCCGCACCAAAATTTCTTTTATGAGATAACTTCAACATATTAAGAGTAATTATATCATAAATTGGAGTGAATTTCAAGAATATTTACGGTTCTTGCGTTTGACACATCTGTTTTTCCAATAGAATGGAAGACATTCAATTTAATAGAAACCTTCGGTATAACCTTGAATAGTCTATCTTTCTGCCTTAAGTACTCCACTCCAAAACAACACCTGTATAGATATTCGGTTCGTTAAGGAGTCCATCGTAAGCTTGCTTAATTTGCTCAGGTTTGAGACGATGAGAGATTAAAGGTTCGACGTGTAACTGCCCACGTGCCATCCAGTCGAAAATAGTTTGTTGCTTGCTATATTGGGAGGTCCGGTTACCGATATCTGGATACATCGGGACGCACCATTCCAACGCGCCGCGGATAGTTATCCAACGTAAATGGATGTCAGAGAGAAGTTCTGTTAAATCACTAGTGACAGAAACGCGCGGTGAACCGAGGATGACGAGTTGCCCATGGCTTGCAGTTACGCGGAGTGCTTGCATAACAACACTACTGTGTCCAACCGCATCAACTGTAATATTGCCAAGTGCTCCGTTAGTTATGTCTCGAATCTGTGTCTGTACTTCGTCTGCATCACCACCGACAGTATGTGCTATCCCACACCGTTCTGCTAATTTTCGTCTTTCTTCTACGGGGTCTACACCGATAACACGACACCCATGAATTTGAAACATCTGTGACGCGAGATTACCAACAAGCCGTTGTGTAGGACTTAACAAAACCTCAAGAATGTGGTAGAATCTATAAAAACCTATAAAACTCTACACTCTTCTTTTGATTTGTGCCGGACTTCCTGCTTCGTCGTTTCGTGCCTCTCAAGTGAGGTCTTACAGAAACTCCATAGGCGTTTATCGTCTCCTCGCAACTCGTGGCGACGGTGTTAGGGTTGAGCGGGACAGAGATTGATAGCAGCGTTGAGGTCTCTATTGCATTCAAAGTCACATTCTGTGCAATGATATGTCCGTTCAGAGAGCGTCAAATCTGTTTTCTTGTGTCCGCAGTTGCTACAGGTCTTACTACTCGCAAAGAACTGATCCGCTTCAGTTATCGGTATCCCACGTCTATCTGCCTTGTATCTAAGCATGGTAAGAAATCTTGAAAGTGCTGCATCCGACAACGCTTTTGCCAACTTCCTGTTCTTGAGTAGTCCGCTGATATTCAGTGTTTCTATACCGATAGCAGCGGCTTTACGAATAATCCGTATGCTTGCTTGGTGGTGTGCGTCTTCACGGATATGGCGGATACGGGCATGAACACTTGTGAGCATATCCTTTGCCTTATACCAGTTCTGACTGCCTTTTTGTCTACGAGAAAGCCTGCGGTTCGCACGTGCTAACTTCCGTTCATATCGCTTTAGCGGGCGTGGATTATCATAAGTTGTGCCATCTGAACAAGTAGCAAGCGTATTGATACCTACGTCAATGCCTATCGGTTGCTTAGCGTCAAACAGGTCAGGCGGGTGCTTATAGTTACCACCGTCAAGGTGGACACTGATAGAAGCGAACCATTTGCCGTTAGACTTGCTGATCACAACTTTACTGATTTCGCCTGTCCAGCGGAGTTCTTCACGCATACGTATCCAACCTATCTTTGGCAGTTTGATACGCTTTTTATAGACTTCAACTGTGCCTACACCATTGTCTGCTTGATAAGATACTTTATCAGATCGTTTCTTATAGGTAGGAAAGTTGTTTTGTCCTTTTTTCCAGCGTGATACAGCGTCTCCAAGATTATGGAGAGCGTTTTTAGAAGCATTTTGTGATAAATCAGAACACCAGTCAAACTTATCGTGTTTGACTGCGTTAAACTCACGTTTTATCTCAATATAACTACGCCATTCGTCCTTGTCTAAGCCAGACTTAAAGGACGATAGACCGAAGTTAAACGCAACACGGGCATAACCCGCATGCTGCGACAGAAACGTTGACTGCTTATTATTCGGATTGAGTGCTATCTTCTGGGAGCGGATCAGCATTATTCGCACCAAAGTTAGACTGCATTTGCAGTTGCTCGTCGTTGACGATTTTATCAATTTCTTCTGCCATTTTCTTTGATGTGTGTGACCGTCTACCATAGAGTTTCGCACAAAATACAGTCATGATTTCCATTACGTCTCGCGTTAGTTCCTCCTCAAAGGAAGGTTGCTTACTTTTATTGATAATGACAACTTCTATACCTTTGAGTTCACAGATACGGAAAACTATCTCTGCACCAAAGCGAAGTAGACGGTCTTTATGTGTGATAACCAGACGAGACATTTGACCATGCACCATTAACTCAAGGAGACGTCCGAGGCCTTGATTATTATAATTCATGCCACTATCTAAGTCTCTTATGATTTCAGTTTGCCACCCATTCTTATCGCAAAATGCTTCAAGGACAGCATGCTGACGTTCTAAATCTTTCTTTTGATCAGAACTGGAGACGCGCGCATAAGTAAGTGTAGGATAAGTCAAATCATTAACACCCAGAAGTTCTGCTAAATCATACATTCTTTGTCCGCCGGGGGTTCGGTGAGACGGCATAATTTTACCTTCCACTTCCCAATTCCGAAGTGCCTGAACGGACACACCTAAGAGTTTAGCAGCTTCACCAATCTTAACAAATCTATTATTCATACATATATTATAGCAGAAACAACAAGGCTTTGTCAAGTAAAAAACTACATAACTTTAGATTTTATGAGGTTCTTATAGGTTTTTATAGTTAATTTTTAACTGCAACTCACCCCTTTTACATTGACACGTTGCACCCTATCCCAATCCTCTTCAGCGAGGTCAACGACAGGCACGCGATCCTTTCCGGCTTTTGTCCCAGCATTGTTAACGAGAATGTCAATTTTACCGAAATGAGAGACAGTTTTGTCTACATATCGCTGACCTGCTTTGCATCTGAAACGTCAGCAACAACGCTGATAGCACGTTGTCTCATCGCTTCGATTTCGCGCACGACATCCGACAATCCACACCACTCCGTATCCTCTCCTGCATAAGGGTGCTCGGTTATATCGTTGACAGCGACATCTGCGCCCTCTTTTGCCAAACGTGTGGCAATGGCTCGTCCGATCCCATTCTTTCCACCCGCACCTGTGACCAAAGCGACTTTTCCTTTTAGATTATACATTGGGAGTTTCCTATATCTACATTTTACCGAGATTTGCAATTATAGTAAAATCTAACAATATGTGAACATCTTCTGGTAGGTGAAGTTTCCTAACCGCACCTTATGCGTCAATTTAAGAAAAAGTCTGCGTTTGGACAAACACCTCTCAATAAGCATGAGGACTGAGACTGTCTTATATTTAGTCCCTAATGAAGATTAAAAAATAAATTGGGTAACTCGGGCTCAAACCCCAGGACCGGTAGGTTCGGTTTCCTAACCGAACCGGATACTACAAGGAAACTGAAAATTACCCGATTAAATTCTTAATCTTCATACGGGACTAAAGAGCATTCTCATATTTGAAAAACCACTAAATTGACGCCTATAGTGCGGTTTCCTAACCGCACCTACCAGAGCGTCCCACATATTTTTGGACCTTACTATAAAAGCCAGTTTTCGATATAATTTATTAAGTTCTGTTGCTATTCAGATCAGAGCCATTCAATTGTCCGGTAGTTCTCATCTGATGCTCAAGTCTCTCTTCTGGTAGGAGCGATCTCCGAATCGCGATTTTCTCTAAAATATAGTGAAAACTTGAAAACTTGAAAACTGAATGGCTCTGCTATTCAGATGCCTTCTCTTGCAATTTAGTTTTCTGCGCAGCTACTATTTGCGGAATAACGCTTTTTCCCGTACCTTGGGTAAGAAGCGCGTTGGATAAGGTAGGTACTGACTCTTTAACCGCAATAACTTCAAATGAAACAGTGGCAAGAGTACCATCTCCAGAACTTTCTCCAGCAAGTGTTGTTCCGGCAAGTGTTACACCTTTTTCAGAGACAACAGGCGGAATTGCAAAAACACCAGCAGGTAGATAACCACCGAGGTAGCTGCCATCAGCACTTTCAATATAACGGAGCACTGCACTATCAAACAGAACAGTTGTCTGATATCCTGCGATGGATTCGCCATTTGCAATGTTGATAGAAAAAGTGAGCCGCTGTCCGATAGCAGAAGGAATTTGTCCTACTGTCGGTTCAAGACTCAACGTAGTTGTAGAAGGGGCAGGAATATCCCATAGCAGAATTGTCCCATCCATACTTGCACTTGCAAGGGTTTTTCCATCTGGGGAATACACTATGGAATGGACATCCCTCACATGCCCAACCAGTGTAGTTTTGAGTTGTCCTGAGGCAACATCCCACAAATGCACTGTATTGTACCCACTCGCACTTGCTAAGGTTTTCCCATCTAATGAATATGCTATAGCAGGAATATCATCCGTGTTTCCAGAAAGTTTGGACTTGAGTTGTCCTGTGGCAATATCCCAGAAATAGACTTCGTCATATCCACTTCCAATCGCAATAGTGGCTCCGTCTGGGGAATAAGCCAAGCAATTAATCCATTCCATATCTCCTGTAAATGTTCTTTTATACTGCCCTGTGTCCGCATCCCACAAACGCACCGTTTTGTCTCTACTTCCAGTTGCGATCGTGCTGCTGTCCGGAGAATATGCCACAGAATTGACAGAGTCCGTATGACCTATAAGTGAGGTTTTGTACTGACCTGTGGCAGCATCCCATAACCGAACTGTCCTATCTGAACTTCCAGTTGCGATTGTGGTGCCATCCGGGGAATATACGATGGACTTTACCGCATCCGTATGTCCAACAAGTATAGCCTTTAATCGCTGCGTGCTAGTATCCCATAGGCGCACTGTTTTGTCATCGCTCCCGCTTGCGAGTATGTTTCCATCTGGCGAATACGCTAACGCGACAACATATCTTGTATGTCCTGTGAGAGTAACTTTGTGTTTCCTCGTGTCTGCATCCCACAAGCGCACTGTGCTGTTAGAATCTCCTGTTGCGATAGTATTGCCATCCGGGGAAAACGCCACCGAATAGAAAGTGTGTGTATGTTCTTTAAGCGTAACTTTGCGTTGTCCTGTAGTTACATTAAATAATTGCACTGAACCATCAGCGAACGAACTTGCAGCGATCATGCTCCCGTCCGGTGAATATGCTAATGAAGTGATCCAACCTTTATGTACTGTGAATGCGATTTTGAGTTGTCCAGTGTGCACATTCCATAGTCGAACTTGTCCATCGTGACAAGCACTTGCGATCGTGGTGCCATCCGCAGAATATCTAATAACAGGAACACCCCTTATATTACCAGGGATTCTGGCTTTCTCTTTTCCAGTGTCGACATTCCATAGAAACAATATTTCACTATTGCCTGCTGATGCGATTGTGGTGCCATCGGGAGAAAAAGCTATAGACTCAACTCTACCGATGTTTTCTCCAATCATGGTTTTGTGCGTGCCTGATGCAACGTCCCATAACCGTAGCGTTTGATCATAACCTGCACTTGCTATCGTGGCACCATCAGGTGAAAATGCAACGGATCTTATCAAGTCCGTATGTCCTCTAAACGTTGCTTTAGATTGTCCGGTAGCAGCATCCCACAGCATTACCGTTTGGTCTCTACTTGCGCCGGCGATTGTGGTGCCATCAGGGGAATACACCACTGAAAAAACACTTCCAGTATGCCCTGTGAGTCTGACTTTTAATTTGCCAGTAGCAGCATTCCACAAACTCACCCCCCTATATCCACCAGTTGCAATCGTAGTGCCATCTGGCGAATAGGCTACCGAAAAGACGTGATCCATACTCGGCGGTATCAACGCAAGTTCTTTGCCACTCTGCGCGTCATAGATCCATGTTCCAATGCTAGTCCCCACCGCGAGACGTGTTCCATCCGGTGAATAAGTAATTGCCTTTACAGTCCCTTTACCGAGTCGTGCTTTGGCATTTTCAGGTAAAGCTAATTGTGTGTAGTCGGCAGCGGCTGGATATGTTGAAAAAAACAGCGTCACAAACGCGATAAATGAAAGTAAGCGAAAAATATTTGCTTTCATGTCCTCTCCTTCAAGGAATGTGATCTATCTTGCCTCTTTTCATACAGAACTCCACAAGGTGTGTCTTCTATTCTGAAGTTGTTGGGACACCCATCGCGCGAGTAACCAAAGTTAGGTCAACGATATTGACAATATTGTCACCATTCACATCTGCTGTATTTCGTCTGCCCTGCCCGAAGTTTGATACAACCTGCATTAAATCTTGGATGTTGACAATACCATCAGCGTTGACATCCTCTTTTGAAATAGGAAGTGCTATTATTTCACTATCTACTAACCATGGACGGATAGTTGTATCCGTGTTGTCAGTGAGGTGCACTTTAGATAAAGTCAGTTCTGATGACTTGGAATATAGGACCTCAAAGGTTAGTTTTGCGAGCGTGTCAACATCGCTGTTTGCATCTGGGGTTCTCGTTCCGCTAAGTGTTATGTTATTTCCATTCACAACCGGTGGGACACCAACATCACCTTCATGCAGATTCTCCGCGTTATTACTACCAACATAGCGAAGTGCTGTGCTATCAAACTGCACAGTCACCTGATATTTTGCGACAGTATCACCTTTTGCGATGTTGAGAGAGAGTGTAAGTTGTTCTCCAATAGCCGGAGACTGCAATTGTGAAGGAGAGAGACTCAGCGTAGGTGCGTTTTTGTCTGGAATATCCCATAGCAAGATTATCCCATCATAACCTCCACTTGCTACAGTTCTACCGTCTGGAGAAAAAACTGCGGATCCAACGCTACCTCTATGACCTTTGAGTATGGCTTTGGATTCACCTGTTGCGGCATCCCATAAACGTACCGTGTTGTCTTGATTTGCGCTTACAAGTGTGTCCCCATTTGGTGAAAACATAATAGACCGCGTAAAATCCGTATGTCCTCTGAGTGTGATTTTGGGTTGTCCAGTGGCTATATCCCAAAGATGTATCGTCCCACCACCTGCAGCTGCGAGTGTGTTGCCATCCGGAGAATAACAAATTCGAGAAGCATGCCGCCCCGCATCCCCTTCAAGCGTACCTTTAAGTTCACCTGTCGCAGCATCCCAAAAATGTGCACGATTGTTGAAAGCTCCGCTTGCAATAGTGGTCCCATCTGGAGAAAACGCCACAGAAGAGACAATGTCAGTGTGTCCAGCAAGTGTAGCTTTGTGTTCTCCCGTGATTGAATCCCAGAGTCGGACTGTTTTGTCTCTACTCCCAGTTGCGACAGTAGTACCATCCGGGGAAAACGCCACGCAATGAACAGCCTCCGTATGTCCTTCAAGTATGATTTTGGTTTGTCCCGTAAGTGCCCACAACCGCACCGTTTTATCTGAACTTGCGGTAGCAATTGTGTTGCCATCCGGAGAATATACAATGAAATTGGGAGAAATGGAGTGCCCACTGAACACTGATTTCTGTTTTCCAGTCGCAACATCCCAAAGTTGGACACCACCCCCTGCTTCACTTGCGATCGTAGTGCCGTCAGGAGAATATGCAATGTAACGGTTAGGGCCAATATGTCCTATAATCTCGGATTTGAATTTTCCTGTGGCTGCATCCCAAAAACGTATTGAGTTCCATCTTCCAGAAACTATAGTGGTGCCATCAGGGGAATAGATCAACGGAGCCATTATAAAAGCTGGAGTCCCATCACTATTTGTGAGGATGTTTTTGTATTTGCCTGTGGTAGTATCCCAAAACCGCACTTCGCCAACCTCCGTAGTACTAACGATCGATGTTCCGTCTGGAGCATACACCACGGAAACCACAACATCGTTATGTTTCGGGAGAGTGGTTTTGTGCTGACTAGTGGTCATATCCCATAAACGGACTGTTTGGTCAATACTTGCAGTGGCGATAGTGGTACCATCTGGCGAAAATGCTATTGACAGGATAGGTTCTGTATGTCCGGCGAGCGTGGCTTTATATTTACTTGTATTTGCATCCCACAAACGTACTGTTTTGTCATGACTCCCAGATGCGATTATAGATCCATCTGGTGAATACGCGATGGAAGAGACAATATTTGTATGTCCAGAGAGTGTGGTTTTGTATCTGCCTGTGGTAGCATCCCACAAACGCACTGTCTTGTCTTGATTCCCAGATGCGATTGAAGATCCATCTGGTGAATATGCTATAACGTAGATATAATCTGTATGTTCTGAAAGGATTGCTTTAGGTTTACCTGTGGTTGTATCCCACAAACGCAGTGTACTACCGTACATTCTATTGGATTTATCATGACTTCTACCGGCAGTGGCAAGGGTTTTCCCATCTGGTGAATATGCTATGTAGCGAACGTTAGACTGATGTGCTCCGATTAATTGAATCTCTTTTCCACTCTGCGTGTCGTAGATCCAAGTGCCGATACCGGTTGCAGCGGCAAGCCTACTGCCATCGGGCGAGTAGGCAATCATCCTGATTTCGTCTTTACCGAGACGTGCTTTACCACCTTCGGGTAACCCTAATTGTGTGTGAGCATCATATTGACAAAATACGGTTGTTGAATTTAAGGATAAAACGACTGAGAGGATTAGCACGAAAAATGGTGTAGTTTTCATGGGGAGTTCCTTTTTGGAAAGTGTGCGTAATACCCAATTAACCCGATTTGTAGCGCGAGGTCCCCGTGCCTTGCAATGCTGACTTTATCAGAAAACGCCGCATCAAGTTAATTTCGTATAATATATCGCGTATTGGTACTCAGGTGGTTTTCAACGACAAAGAAGGTGATGATAAATACATTGGAGAGGGTCTCTAATCTGTGGAATTGGATTATATTTGATATATGTTGAAAGGAAATACCATCCCCATCGAAAAATGGACATGGTAAGAAAATTACTTTTTGATAGCTGCCCAAGTTAATGCAAGTTTGCCCGAAGGTTCTACAGCCAAGAATTCTTTGTCAAAAGTGAGGTCACCGAAGGCGAGCGCATCCCATGCGGTACCGGGTATCCATCCAATCTGATGTTCACGACTTTCGTTCTCACAATCATTCATGTGGAAACTAAACCCGATGGTTAACCCATTTTCTGCCTTAAAGTTTTTTCCTCTATCTGGGTTACCCGGGGCTGGTCCGCGGGGTTTCGTCGGGTCAAGGGCGACTTCATAGATGTAACTATTACCATTCTTAACCAGTTTCCACTCAGTATTATCCTTTGATGCGGCGGCCGATAAATCTTTTCCATTTGCACCGAGTGTCCACTGAACGAGCGCATCTCTAACTACCTCGTTCTCAAAATCAAACATAAATTCGACACTATCGTCTTCCCACCAATTAGAATCCGCTGGATGGATGTCTTGGAGTTCATCGTCAGTGATTTCAACGGCAAAGTAAATGCGTGTAGGGTCTTTTGAACTCCATGCGACGCGTCCCTGACCAGTAAAATCACTTGCTTTAGGTAGCTCCGCTCCTGCATCTTTTAGTTCATCAAAGGCAACAATTTCTGCGCGTTCCCATTCACTGAGATCACCATCTATTTTTAGGTTAGAAATCTGTTTTGCAACGTACTGCTTATCGCGCTTCGCAGCAAAAGTTAAACTTGTTGCACAAACTATCAGAACAAGTCCGATTACAACTGTAACTAAGACTTTAACAGACCTTAGCGTATTGGAAAAATTTTTCATTTTAGAATCCCTTTGTTTAATCGGTTTGAATTACTTACATATAGCCAGCACTCTTTATCAAATCTTCCGCTACAAAACCTCGCCTTTTAAGGCGGGGATGTAGTAGCGGAAACTAAGACCTCCATTGTTGAAAAAAACTTGACTTTCGCCAAAAAATGTGATATAATTCTACCATCTACGGGTTAGGATTTACAACTTTGGCAACCTTGCCATTGATCCTAACCACTCTTTTGTAAAGAGCAGCGTAGACGTAGAAAACGCATCCACTACAGAAAAAAGACGTTTCAACGGAGCCAAAACCTTGAAAGATAGGATACTCTCCTAATAACGTTAGTTTTGAAACCGCACTTAGCGGTCAAAGTATCGGTCACACCTGATAAGGTTTAAGGTGTTTCCGTAGTGAGCCAGATGGCCCGCTCCGCGTGTTTGTCCACGTGTTGCCCGAACTTGAGTCGGGAAGCCTCCTAAAAGGAGATGCAAGATGGCCCCATACCTGCTGGACTTGATATGCAAGTAGCGGTAAACCTTGAGAAACCCGTGCGGGGGTTCCTTCAAAAGAACCCTCACCCTTCAGGCAGGGAGCGGTCAGCCATTAAATATCTTTCTAAGGATTAAGAACGCACCACCAACGACAATGACGATAAACGAGACAAAAATTACAACGCTTAAAAGTGCCTGCAAAACTGTTGTAAGAATCAGGACACATACAATAATAACGATAACGCCTAAAAAGACAAGAGAGTTTTCGGCTAAATAATGATATTTAGTTCGATCTGCCCGATTTTTAAGATGTCAAGGACATCTCCATTGACGCGAAATTTCGCAAATAAGGCGACTGTCACGTTCACCATTTCCACACTCTTTGAAACGATAATAGACTTTCGCTTAAAGCGTCCGAACCAATGACGCATCCGACAATTGTTTCGCTCGATCCGATGCGTCTCCTTTTTCGTCTGCACTAACTTATCTTTGGGGATCACGGCTCGGTAGGGATGCCAATCGTCCGTATAATAGACCTTCACGTTCCACTTTTCTAAGCGTTGGATGAGTTTTTGCAAGGTTGCTTTATCCCGATGACCACACTCCCATCCGATGAGTTCTCCGGTATCACGACACAAAGCTTTCCAAATCCAGAGTTTCTGCTTTTTTTTTTTCAGATAATGCCACATCTCATCAAGTTCAAGCACGACGGCGTCAGTTGCGGGTTCAGGGGGTTGTGCGTGTTGGTTTGCGAAGTCGCGTATCCACTGGAGAATAGTGCTGGGTGAGGCGCGAAGGATTTTGGCGATGGCATTCATGGAAAGTCCGTGGCAATAGAGAAAGACAGCGAGTGCGCGTTCAGCGAGGGGTCTCCCTCGGTGTGTGTGGTGTTCTGTCCACTGATAGTTGCAGTCTTTGCACTTATAGCGTTGTTTTTCGTTGACGAATCCATTTTTGACGAAGTGTTCGTGTTGACATTTTGGACAGTTCATAACAGGGAACCCCTTTGTGAAGTGAGGATTGATTTGCGACAAGAATACCTCATCTGTCTTTGTTCGTCAAGAAAAAAATCGGTCTGATTTTTTCTTAACAGTTTTTCGTAAATCTGTTATACTTGTCCAAACTCAACAAGGGTGTAGCGGCAGCGTTAGGACAAATTGCTAAAACATCATTATCTAACCGAAAACCCTCAAAGACAAGTAGTACTTTACTCATAATTGATTATGGAATAGCACGGAGCATAGCGGGTGTCTATCAAACATAATTCAGTGCTATTTTCCAAGGTTTAGGGAGGAAACAGAATCCTCCCTAAACCAGAGATAGAGGTTAAGTGTGTAGTTTGAGTTCGTCCAACAAAGTTGCATTTTCAGCAGCAACAGCAATCGTTGACGTGCATCAACACTACACCCTATTTTTTGAGACCGCCCCATGTGACAACCAGTTTTGCCTTATTAATCTCCTGTACTTACAGAAAAGTAGATAATTATTGATGTTCTCAGATACCTTGGTCAACATTACGTGATACTATATATGGATTAATGTATCACGACAAAGAATTAAATGCAACAAAATTGTGTTAACGTGATGACACTTATATGGATCGATGTCCAGCGAAGCCTCGTGGGTTTTCAAACGCATCTACCCACAGATGACACCACTCTGCATGGTCTTTCAGAACAGTTTCAGGATTTTTTCGACTTCGCACAATAAAATCCGGATGTGCAGTTCTGCCTGTATGATGTCCTGTCGTCTGAAAACGTAGGTCTAATGACCAACGGCAACGGTCGGACTTGTTCGGCTTCGAACGGTGCGGGGTAAAACGACTCAGCAAGATGATGTCTCCTCGATAACACTCAAGCATCATAGGCTCGACATCCGGCATCATATCCGGCACAATCATGGTACCACCTTCTTTCTGATGTGTGAGGTATCCGATATCTTCGGTAATGCCGGGCAAGGCTTCAAGACACCCCATCTCAATTGTACTATCACCTAACGGTAGCCAACAAGTGACGATATTTGATCCTTCCGCCTCTTCCATCATAACGCCAGCGTCTTGATGCCATGGGACACCGCCTGCCCAGCTCGCGTTTCCATCAACAACTGGCGGTTTCGCACGAACATGCTGAATCGGGTTGCATGTTATCTCGGGACCAACAATTCCTTCAATAACATCAAGCAGATTGTCATTTCTCATGAAATCAAAGATGGCTTTGCCTCGATAGTGCATAATGTCCAGTCCACTTCCGATTTCACCTGACTGCGCAAGGAGTTTTCCGAACCGTCTGTCGAACGGTTCATTCTCATATAGGGTTTCAATCTTTCCTTGCTGGTGTAAATCACTAGCACGTTCTGAAATCCAATCCTCTATTTCGCCAATCACTGGTTGGAGGTCTTCGTGTTCCAATACATTTTTGACCACCAAGACTGCCTTTGTACGATAAGTGTCTTTCTGTTCTTGCGTTAGTCTCATAAACGTCGTTCTCCTAATAGATGCATATTAGCGATTACGCGTTGTGCTAGTTAACATGTGGTATATTTATCTTTCACATGTTTGTCTCGTTTGGATTTGAATTCCGCAACTTTTTCAATGCACGACCCCATTCAAAGGTAGGAGGGAATTCCGATCTCCGACAGAGTATCGCGATTCGGAGATCGCTCCTACAGAATATGAACAACTGTGAAAAACAACAAAACTATTACGTAACTAGCACAAGTCGTTAGCGATTATAATAGCATTAACACAAGCAGTTAGACAAGGAAAAATAGATTTTAGGCATGGCGAGGCACAGAAACCCGACGAATGCCAAGAGTGCATGAGACGTTGATTTCACACCTACAATGGTAGGTAGGCAGATTTTATACAAAAACTGGACATACTCTAAAATAATAATTGACTTCTCATACATATTTTGATAGACTTACTGATAAGAAACAAAGGAGGGCATAAAGTCAATAACCCCAAGCTAAAGCATGGGGCTTATGCAAAGCGCAATCCGAGCGTCCACTTCACAAGTTAAACCGTTGACTACAGTAATATATCGCAGTATCTTGGCGTGGTAGCCAGCACGATGTTTCGGATGCTCCCCAAGTCTGATTCCTCTCGGATACTGTGATCTGGATGGGGAAACATATACCCCGAAAGGGAGAACGCAAACTTATGTTTGTGCATATTAGGGATTTAGTTTTCAGTTATATTTGATTGGAAACTAAACTCCTAATACCAAAAATAAAAGGAGGCGGGCTTTCCTCCCCAACCTAAAGGATGGGGTCTCCAGCCCGAAGAGTGATGAAACATCAGGCATTACCACTCACCGATGAACAGATGCGGGATTTCATTATCAACGGTTTTATTAAGGTAAAAACGGACTTTCCACCAAGTTTTCATGAACACATTTTTCAACAGTTAGACGCGATGTTTGAACAGACAGGAAACTGGGGAAATAATGTGCTCCCGCTAATTCCTGAACTTCAACATGTGTTTGAGCAGCCTATAGTCCATGGCGCGATGCAAGGAGTGCTCGGGTCAAACTATATTATGCATCCGCACCGATATTGTCATTACAATCCAGAAGGAAGTGGTGGACAAGGATTTCATAAGGACACTTATGAAGGAGACGAACAGATCCGTCGGCATAGATGCCGTTGGACGATGGGGTTTTATTATCCACAGGATGTTCCTGAAGACTTGGGACCTACTGCGGTGCTACCCGGCTCTCAATATTATGACACCGGTGAAAGCGCGCATGAACAACCTGAACTCTCGCTCTGTGGCGAAGCAGGTACTGTGACTATCGTCCATTATGACCTTTGGCATCGTGCTACACCGAATCGGAGTGACAAGAAGCGGTATATGTTGAAGTTCCTATTCTCACGTCTTGATGAACCGAGTTCTCCTGATTGGCAGAGTGATACTGCTGACTGGGATACCGTTGCAAATGGCACAGAAGCCGAACATCCTGATTTGTGGGAATCACAGTGGGATTGGTATTACGGGAAACAGAACGGTACTACTAACGGTGTCTCATCGACAGAAGTGGATAATTTGTTTGAAACTTTGCAGAATGAAGATGAAAAACTTCGATTGAACGCCGCTTATCGCTTGGGAAGAGTCGGTGCATCTGCTGTTCCAGCTTTGAAGAAAGCATTACATAGCACACACGAGTCAATCCAAAACTATGCAGGGTATGCGTTAAGCCTCGCCGGACCCTCTGCTGTTTCAACACTAATTGATGGATTACAAGATACAGATGATACTGTGCGTTCAACTGCCGCGTATGCTTTAGCAGATATAGGATTAGTCGCAGCGGAAGCAGTGCCTGCCTTAACAGATGCAGCTAAAGACGTGTCGCCATTGGTCCGGAGACATGCAATTGAAGGTATAGGAATTATTGGACAACAGATGGATGAGGACAGTGATTTAGCACAGACGGTGCAAGTGTTGACAGAAGGACTAAGTGATGAACACTACTGGATTCGCTATAATGCCGCTCGCTCCTTAGCAAAACTGGGCCCCCTCTCTGAACCAGCAATTCCAACCTTGATAGCGCAGTTGGAAGATGAGAATCGATATGTCCGTTTTCATGCTGCTTTAGCGTTAAAGGAGATTAATACCCCTGAAGCGCGAGAAGTGCTATTCAATCATCTGTTTTCTACAAGGTGGTGTGCACTTACCACACGCGAAACCCCGTATTAGGTAGGGACACAACGCGTGTGTAAAGTTTTGGCAAAAGTTTGTGCGCCCTATTGTATAGGGACGGGTCTCTGTGCCCGCCCGTTGTTTGGATACATTATACCGCCCCTACGGGGCTCAAGAGATTGGGGTTCCCACGTTTTCTATAAACATATCGTCCCTACGGGACTAAAGAGGGTTTCTCGGACACGGAAAACCACTAAATTGACGCATAAGGTGCGGTTCCCTGACCACACCGATAGATTGGAATCCAGTTAATTTGGTATTATTACAAATACACAATTTTGGATGCACTTTGGAATATCCACCAGAATTACGATTAATTTTTCGTAATAGTTTTAAGAAAAACTGGAACAGATGGCTCTATTGTACAAAAAATTGGGGACAGAGGTAAACCTCTGTCCCTGCCAGAAAGTGTGCGACACTTAGTGTCACACCACAAGGGCGTAACACTAAGTGTCACACCTCCTCTGATTTGATAACATAACAAATACCTCCTTTTCCGCAATACAGCGGTATTAAGATACCATTACCAAAAAATGATAATGATTCACCTAGACACAATTTTGGATGCACTTTTGCTCTATATTGCGAAAAAAAATCTGCCAAAAGAGGTATTTATCTACCTGGATTACGCCAAACAATACGTCCACGTGTCAGATCGTAAGGGGAAAGTTCAACAGTGACCTGATCTCCCGGTAGCACCCAAATCTTGTGTCGCATCATTTTGCCAGCAAGATATGCCACAACTTTATGATCATTTTCTGTCAGTTCAACAGTAAATAGATTTCCCGGTAGAGATTCTAAAACGACCCCAGGCACACGTATTACCGAATCTTTTGTTGATTCCAAGCCTTCTTGCCTTGTGTCTTCTCGCGTTGTTTCTTTATTTTTCATCTTTTTACTCCATATCTATTCAACAAATCGTTGTTGACGTATACGTGAAATTGATCAATTTACAGATTAAATTTGCCTGAATCTAATTCTCGGTGTTGATTAGAAAGCGTTACGGTCCATAAATGTATAGTGCAGTGGAATTGTGAGATTTGTGCGAATAAGGAAAAGTATTATTTTTTACAAACTTTACTTAACACGTTATTGGATGCACATTTTAACGGATTGTTCGATAAAAAAGTTGACATACCCCGAAAAAGTTGATAAGATATATTGAAGATGTTCCTATTCTTCAGAAAAGTAGTATTTTGAGGAAAAGAAAAAATGAATCAAGCGTTACCATTAATAGCCTATCCTGACCTTGAAAACCAAGTGAAAGCAATGGAGGAAGATGGATATGCCTATCTTCCCAAGGTTATCAATGCGGAAGAACTTGCGGAACTTCGTGATGCAATGGATAGGTTAACAGCAATTCCTGAAAGTTTTGATAGGCACAGCGTGCCTGAAAATGGCAGTGGATTTCTTAACAAACATGTTAATAATGCCTTTAATCGTGCCCCAATTTTCCTACACTACCTTGACAAGTCTCCCATCATTGAGTTAGCAGAAGCGGTTCATGGTGGTGATTGCCACGTGATTGGGATGACAGCATGGATAACAGGTCCTGGTCGCCCGGATCAAGGATTACATTCCGATTGGCTGCCTATTTCACTCCCCGCTGACGTTTTGGAAGATCCCCGTGTTTAAGGTGCCGATTTACATTACAACTGCACACTATTACCTTGATGACCTTTATGAGGATCTTGGTCCGACGAAGTTTGTCCCCGGCAGCCATCTCTCTGGACGTAGACCTGATGGTGAAACAGAGTGGAAGGGGGCAAGGGAACAGAGTATTCTCTGTAATTCTGGCGACGTTGTGATCTTTAGGAGTGAAGTATGGCATAGAGGCACTGCTAACCGTAGCGATCAGACTCGGTATCTGTTGCAGGTGCATTATGCTAATCGGATGATAACACAGAAATTTCCACCCTACCTGAATCGGTTTCAGTTCAATGAATCAATCTTAGAGCAGGCGACAGAACGCCAACAGCGATTGATGGGAAATCATCGCCCCGGTGCTTATGATTAATGTAACTGTAAATTTTTCAGTAATTGCACCTCGCGTGAGGACATCAGTCTCTTTTGAATAGAAAAGAACCCGTTGGGACGTCGCCAAGTCGCCAAGTTATCAGCGAAGATCCTCAAGGAAAGATTCTCGCCCTCGGTTTGCTCCTCGCTTTTCTCTGGGGTGGAAATTCGCTTTCTATTAAAGTCGGTTTGCAGGATCTGCCGCCGATGGCATTGGCATTTATCCGTTTTGTTATTGGTCTTATCATAGTTGGTGGTTGGTCGCTCTATCGTCGAATTCCGGTTGGATTAAACCGAGGTGAGTTATCTCGCTTGTTACTGCTCACCTTTATATTCATCTCCCAAATCATCACCCTGAACGTAGGCACGCAATATACAACAGCCTCCCGTTCAACCATCCTTGTTAATTCCTATCCATTTTTTACTGCTCTTTTTGCCCATCTCTGGATTCCGCGAGAACGTCTCTCTCTTACAAAAACATTAGGAATTATTGTTGCATTTAGTGGTGTTTTCGTAACCGTTGCACCGAATCTCGGAAATGATGATGCAACGCTCCTTGGAGACCTCATAGTACTTGTTAGCGGGTGTTTTTTGGGACTACGCGTTGTCGTGACGAAACTGTTAATCCAATCTATTCACCCGTATCGACTCTTGGTCTGGTACTTAAGTTTAAGTCTGCCGTTCTATGCTATATTGAGTTTTCTGTTTGAACGCGGAAGCACACTTCAATTAACGCTTGCTGGAAGTGTCGCACTTCTCTATCAAGGTGGTGTTATCGCTGGCTTCTGTTTTTTGGCGTGGACATCAATCCTTGAAAGATATAGTGCAAGTAAACTTGTTGTCCTCTTTTTTGCAACACCACTAGCAGGAGTGCTGTTCAGTCACCTGCTTTTAGGTGATGAATTGACGTTTAGTTTGTTGGTGGGTGCTGTTCTGGTGGCAGCAGGAATTTATCTTGTGAATAGGCAACGTTGATGATCAGAACGGATATAGAATTATTTTTTGTTTGCATCGTTGTAAGTTAGGTTAAGTATACTGTACTTTGGACAATTTTTAGAGTTCTTGAGTGATAGTCAAGGTCAATGGAAACACCTTAGACATCAATATAAGATTTATTGGGACACCTTTCGCCCCGCTGGGGCTAAGAGGGGTGTTCACCCGCGTTTCTATACACCTTTCGCCCCGCTGGGGCTGCCTTTGCTGAACTTATAATAGTTTTTCTGTGGGTTACAACTTCGCACAAAACTCGTAGAAAAATAGAAAGGACTTGAGAAAACAACATGAAACAGACAGAAATTGTCCAAACTATAGTAAGTATAGGCGAAATTCATAGATGTCAATTTAAAATAGTAATGCGGCTACATACATCATATCAAACTAACTTGATTAGAAGTTTTCAGATAAAGTCAGCGTTGCGAGGCACGGGGACCTCGCGGGACAAATCGTGTTACTTGGGTATAATACCCAATTAGCTTGATTAGAAGTTTTCCGATAAAGTCGGCATTGCAAGGCACGGGGACCTCGCGCTACAAATCCCGTTAATTGGGTATTACATGTAGGAGTGCCCAAGGTGATATCTACCTTAAAAGCACTCCAACAGAATTATCCGTAACCGTTAATCCTAAATTGTTAAGCTTCTTGCACATCGGAAGCCGAGCCAACCATTTGTGTTAGTAGGTTCGTCATTCCCACGGGTAGCGGTATGAGCAGGACCTGGTGTAGCCCAAGAACCGCCGCGAGCGACCCGTTCTGTGCGAACATTTATAAAATCCGAAGCCACTTCCTCAATATTAGAAGCACCGGATACAGGATTTCTGTCTGGGGAGTTGCTATAATAATCTGCGTCGTATGCATCAAGACACAGTTCCCAGACGTTTCCACCCATGTCGTATAAACCGTATCCGTTTGGCGGGTAGCTGCCTATAGGCGAAGTGCGTCCGGGCGGTCCGAAGTTTGATTTACTACGGTCGCGTGAATTGCCCCACACGTAACGTACTCCTGGCACACCGCCGCGAGCAGCTTTCTCCCATTCTGCCTCTGTTGGAAGCCGTTTGCCTACCCATGTTGCATAAGCCATCGCTGCATACCAACTGACATAGACTACCGGATGATTAGCTTGCCCGTTCGGGAAGTCATTCCCATCCCAAAGTCTTAGGTAATTGCTATTGTGATATTCGCTTGGAATGCTGTCTTTACCCCATTGCGGGTTGGCATCAACGAATTCTTTAAATTGTGCATTTGTGATTTCATACGCGTCAATAGCGAACTCGTCAACGTAGACGGTATGCACAGGTTTCGTGTCCGTTTCGCAGTCATCGCTTCCCATCTGAAACTCACCAGCAGGAATTATAACCATGGTTGGCATACGGACGATTTCGTCATCAGTTTCCTCGGCGTTATTTTCTTCAGACACCGATCCAGGTGCCGGTCCACAACCTCAGCCACCACCAGTTGTTTCTTCAACAGGTTCTTCCTTTGACACCGATCCAGGTGCCGGTCCACAACCTCAGCCACCACCAGTTGTTTCTTCAACAGGTTCTTCCTCTGGCACCGATCCAGGTGCCGGTCCACAGCCTCAGCCACCACCAGTCGGTTTTTTGGTTGTTTCCTCTTCCAAAACTGTTTCTACTGTATCGGGTTCTGGACCACAGCCACAACCTGCGGTTTTCTTTTCATCTGCCATAATGTTATTTCTCCTTTAGGGTTAGTAGACACAATGCGTGTGCCAATATGACGGCTCCCAAAGCTAAAGCATTGGGTTTCTTTAACTCCTTCTCCGTTCTGAACTTTGGAAGGTGGGCATCTTTTGCATATTGCGATATGCTTCTGGGCTTTTACCGAGTGTTCGTCTGGCTTTTTCAGCTGATAGAAAACTCGCCCAGCGACTTGATAACCTCAGCAATGTTGAGGTGGCACCCGCCAGTGGTGCGGCTACAGGGTCCTTGCTAAGCCCCAATTGAGCAACCCTGATACTTTAGTGCTTTGGCGTCTTAAATATCGTTGCTGTTGTGTAGGGTTCACCTCCACAATCTAAAGCAACACAAGACTCATCACAAACGATTGGCAAGGATCATAACTTGCAGTCTCATACAACCGAATGTGGATAAGGGATTTAGTCCCAATCCGTTCAACTCAAGCATTTGAGTGGATAGGACACCTACGGGAAGTAGGTGAATGCTTTCCTATCCAACGGACTAAATAGAGTATACCACATTTCTTGAACAATGTCAAGTTTTTTTTCATAAATGGAGGCGTTAGCGGTGTTTCATCCCAAAGCTAAAGCATTGGGCTTTCACACCGAATGTTAGGTAAAAATAAACAAGTTACTTATACAAAGTCAAAAACACACTGTGTGTCATTTATACACATTCATGGATGCACTTTAAGGGGGATTTTCTAAAAAAATAACATAAATCTATTTAACGTGAGTTCAACTTAAACGTGTAGATTGGGTTGAACAACGTGAATTCCATAGGTATCAATTTAACGATCCCCCAAACCCTGTAGGTGCGGTTTCCTAACCGCACCAGACTTATCCCAGACCACGTTTATCTATCTTCGGTGTCAAGACCCCATGCTTTAGCTTGGGGATGTAGACACCGCAAAAAAACTGGACTTTTTCTAAACCTTTTAATCTCCTAAACGTCTAACTTTTAAGTTGCACAGACACTTGTGTCGCCTTTTGCAACATCTACGGTGGGACACACCGAAAGTTACGCTTGTGGAGTCCAAATAAGACCTCATTCGGAGGCACGAGAGACGGAAGCAAGAAAAGCCATTTGGCAACAACACTTGCTGCCAATATAAGAGCTAAGAATCCCCATGCTTTAGCTTGGGGAGTATGTCAACGCTATATTCTGTATTTTTTGGAAATACTGTTCGAAATATGTTGTAGATGACAGGTTTTCGCGAACGATCCGGTGCGGTTAGGAAACCGCACCATTAGCGTCAATTTAAGGAAAGAACTCGTTTGTAGTCGCGCAATTCATTGCGCCTGTTATATTCAAAGAAAAGAGGCGCAATGAATTGCGCGACTACGAACGCTGATATTCTCGTCCTTTGCGTTATTTGAGATGTTGGGACAAAAAGGGGCGGTTAGGAACCGCACCTACCGGTACTAAGGTATAATACCGAATTAACGGGATTTGTAGCGCGAGGTCCCCGTGCCTCGCAATGCTGACTTTATCGGAAAACTTCTAATCAAGCTAATTGGGTATAATACGCGTTACTCCTTCTTAAATTGACACCTATGGGTTGAACAACGTGAATCCCAACATTGTTTCATGTCTGCGGCGTTTGGATTGTTGGGTTTCGCCTCATTTATCTACGAATGTCCACAGAAATTCCGTACTCTCCATGCAAAGATGATAACACTTGTCTTTACCGCTCAACTCAACTTACGACCACACTTGAATTCTTATATCGAACTCACGTTATTTATTAAGCACTGAGGTTGAAAGATCCCACAAGAGAATTGTTCCATCAGAACTTACGCTGGCAAGCGTCTTACCGTCTGGTGAAAACACCACCGCATTGACGCGCTGTGTATGTCCGGTAAAGGTTTGAAGACATTGTCCTGTCTGTGCATCCCAGATGTGGACAGCGTTGTTTTCCTCACTGCCACTTGCCAATATATTTCCATCTGGAGAATATGCCAAAGAAGTTACTTGTCCCGCGTCTTCAATTGGAGGAAGCAGTAGGTTGTGAGTTTGTGCGTTCCACAAACGGAGGGTGCCATCTTCACTTCCACTGGCAAGTGTGCTACCATCTGGCGAATATACCACAGCGGTAACACCCTCGCCGTGTCCTGCAAGCGTTTTCAAGTGGGTGCGCTTGTTTATGTCCCAAAGTTGAATTGTCTTGTCTTGGCTACCACTTGCAAGTACTTTTCCATCAAGCGAAAATGCTACAGAAGAGACGTTTTCCGTATGTTCCGAGAATTCAGCCAAACGTTCACCAATTAGGTACAGTTCACCCGCGCGAATTTCCAACAAACAGACCTGATTATCACTACCACCTGTTGCAAGCATATTGCCATCGGGTGAAAACGCAACTGAAGAAATCCTAACTTCATCAGATGCGTGACGAAATTGGTATTGATGTGCCCTAAAACTACCGAGAAACCGTCCAGTTTGCACATCCCATATACGGGCCTTCCTTGAAGTCCCCGTTGTAAAAAGTAATTTCCCATCAGGAGAATATCTTATAGAATAAACTTCGCAGTACGGCTCAGTAGTAGTTTTCAGCAGTTCACTGGTCTGTGCATTCCATGTGTAAATTTTGGATTCGCTGCCACAAGCGAGTGTGTGACCATCAGGTGAATATGCTGCAGAGTAGATTTCAGAAAACATGTGTCCAGTGACGGTTTTTATGAGTTTTCCAGTGGCGGCATCCCAAAACTTAACCGTGCCATCTTCACTTCCACTTGCTATTGTCTTTTCATCGGGTGAATATGTTACAGATTGCACCTCATCTCTATATGCCATCCTTTTCAGAAGTTTTGCTGTACTCACATCCCAAATATCAACCCCATTCCAACGGCCGGTGATGAGAGTGCGCCCATCACTTGAAAACTCCATTGAATTAAAATTAAACCTGCTTGCACGTTTTTCAGTACATCTCAAGTGTTTGCCTGTTTCTACATCGTAAAACTGAAGTGGGTCTACATCCCCGAACCACGCCAGTATTTTAGAATCCTGTGAAATCGCGGCAGCATTAAAATTCCTGTCAATTAGAACATCTTTCTTATGATCGCCGGTTTGTGCGTCCCAATACTCAATATAAGATTCCTTTTTGTCAGAAGCTCCGATGGTGATAAACAAAGCCCCATCCGGTGAATATGCCAGGGTGTATGTGGGTGTGACACTGGATTCAATAGTTGTTTTTAGAAGTTTGCCAGTTTGCACATCCCAGAATCTGTTGGATTCGTCGTCGTCAACACTGGCAAGTATGTCTCCAGTAGGATTAAATGCTATTAATTTCACATTATCTTCATGCCCAATACAAGTTGCTTTATGTTCACCAGTACTTGTGTCCCACAATTGGATTGTTTTGTCCTCACTCCCTGTGGCAAAAGTTTGACCGTCTGGACTGAATGCTATCGCCTTTACTGGTGCCGTATGCTCAGTGAGCAGATCAAGTGCTTCTCCTGTTTCTACGTCATAAATCCATACACCGATAGAAGTCGCGACAGCCAAACGTTTGCCATCTGGAAGATACTTTACTTGATGTATTCTGCCTTTTCCGAGACGTGCTTTTGCACCCTGCGGTAATCCCAAGCGTGTGTGTTCTTGTGATAAAGCATTCGCTGATAAAAAAGTGAAGATAAATAACGTCGAAATCAGTGGCAAAGTGGTTAGCAAGAGGCTTAGTATTTTCATGTAATACGAACTCCTTTGAATGTTATGTAATACCGAATTAACGCGATCTGTCCTGTGAGGTCCCCGTGCCTCACAATGCTAACCGCTACGTAGAAAACTTCTAATCCCGTTAATTTGGTATTATACCATATCTATTTGACATAGTATCAAAATAACTTGTAGGTCGGGTTTCGCAAGTTCTACCCTTATGCGTCAATTTAGGGGTCCCCAACCCGGTAGGTGCGGTTTGAAACCGCACCATAAGCGTCAATTTAGCGGTTTCCTAACTGCACCTTTTTGTATCAACATCTCAAATAACGCACAGGACGAGAATATCAGCGTTCGTAGTCGCGCAATTCATTGCGCCTCTTTTCTTTCAATATAACAGGCGCAATGAATTGCGCGACTACAAACGAGTTCTTTCCTTAAATTGACGCATAAGGTGCGGTTTGAAACCGCACCGGAACTTATGGAATAATACCCAATTAACGCGATTTGTAGCGCGAGGTCCCCGTGCCTTGCAACCGTGTGCTATATCAAAAAACTTCGAATCCCGTTAATTTGGAATAAATGCTCTTTAGTCCCGTAGGGACGCAATGTTTATAGCAACAGACGCACCTCCAATCCTTTGGTTTCCCCATAGGGGTGGAATGTTTATAGCGTTTTGTTTAACATTTCGCTCGGACAGAGCTAAAGAGACGTGTTTGGACGGTGTACTACAAACATATTGTCCCTACGGGACTAAATATAGGACAATCTCAATCATCATACCTATTGAGAAGTGTTCATAAAAACTCAGACATTTTCTTAAATTGACGCTAATGGTGCGGTTACAAACCGCACCTACCGTGATTGGAGGACCGCTAAATTGACACATAAGGGTTTCGCAAACTCTACCCGACGGACGAAATAATACAATATAATCTATTAGAAATGGTATAATAGTTGGAACCCACTGACTACCCTTCAAGACTACTTATTGTGGCACATCCCATAGCAGAATCGTGCTATCCCATCCCGCCGTGGCAAGGGTCCGACCATCTGGAGAATATGATATTAACCAAACATCTTGTTTGTGCCCAGCAAAAGTTTGTAGTAATTCACCTGTGCGCGTATCCACAATTCGTATTGTATTGTCGTCCAGATCTGTATGGGCGAAGGTGCCTCCATCCGGAGAATAAAACCTAAAAATTCTCGCCTTTGTCTCAGGTGGAACTGCATCTCCAGAAATTGTTTTTACGGTTTCTCCTGTTGCAACATCCCAAAATCGGTATCCCGAATGATATTGACTCACAAGTGTTTGTCTGTCCGGTAAGAATGCCAAAGTCATGACATCATCCTCTTTCCATGTAAGTTCTTTTAGACTTTCACCAGTAGCGGCATCCCATATATGGATGGTACCGCTATCGTCCCCGCTTGCGAGTGTTAGTCCATCAGGACTAAACGCCACTGCTCTAATAATATCCTTGTGCCCTTTAAAAACCCGTCCGTGCTCACCTGTTTCAGTATTCAAAAGAAAAACTGTATCATATTCGTTCGGTCCAGGTCCGCATGCAAGCGTTACACCATCTGGGGCATAAGCAATAGAAGTGATTCTTACGGAACCCGGGTAATATGTTTTTATCAATTTGCCAGTGCCAGCATCCCACAATCGAACGCTGGGACCAGAACTTGCGGTAACAAGCTTACTCCCATCTGGTGAATATGTCATGTCAGCAAATAAATCGGGATATCCAGTAAGGGTTCGAATCGGCGTCGTGGTCGCAACGTCCCAAAACTGAATTATGCCATCACCGCCTGCTTTCACCAAGGTGCTCCCATCGGGTGAGAAAACTATATTATTGGTTGTATCTGTATCTGGCGGACTTTCAATGGATTTGATACGTTGACCGGTTGTCACGTCCCAAAATCGAATCGTATCGTCTGCGTAATCGGCACTAACCAGAGTTTCTCCAGTCGGACTGAACACTACTGGCGATACACCTTCGGAATCTGCTCTATGTCTTATGGTTGCCTTAAGGTGTCCTATGTCGGTATCCCATAACCGGATTGTTCCATCCTCACTACCGCCTGCTAAAGTTGCACCATCAGGAGAATATGCTATAGAATGGATATAATCTGTATGTCCGGTGAGAGTCCGCAAGAATTTTCCGGTATGTGCATCCCACAGATGAATCATCTCATCACTACCTTCGCTGGCAAGTGTCTCACCATCTGGAGAATATATTACTTCAGAGACACCACCTGCATGCCCAGCAAAAGTGAGGCGGAGTTCTCCAGTAGACACATCCCATAAACGAATTGTTTCATCAACGCTTCCGCTTACAAGCGTTTTTCCATCTGGACTAAACATTACCGAACTGACCCCAGCCTGATGCCCCGTGAGTGTCTTTCTATATTCACCGGTATGTGGATCCCATAGTAATATAGTGTTATCTTTTCCATCACATGCCAGAAGTTGGTTATCGGGACTGAAAGCGACAGATGAAACACCGTTGGTATTTTCTGTCAGCAGATTGAGTTCTTCACCAGTATGTGCATCATAAATCCAAATACCGATGGTACCTCCTGCAGCAAATAGGGTGCCATCTGGGGAGTACGTCATATCAAATGCGTGGCCTTTTCCCAAGCGCGCCTTGGCACCTTCCGGTAATTTCCACTTTGTAGAATCTTGAACAAGGTTATTTTGCATAGATGTTTCTCCTTTTGCTGAACCGTCGTTGCTGCTTTTACCGGGGACAGTATCGCTTCCAATCCGATTTTTCACATCAGGTTTTGATTTGATATTAGGGATAACAGGCATTTCAACAATTTCGATAGTGGTTTCAGATTGCGCGTCAAGACTATAAGGCAACTGAAACTGAGTGAGGTATTGATTGCTTGCGCCTAACAATAAAATAATTAGAATAACAGATGAACCTAAAGCACCCAGCGGCAACAACGGCTTATTCCCTGAAGGGGATGACTGTTCTACGTTGGCAATATCCCGCATGATATTTGCTGTAAGATTCGGAGATAATGGAACGCTGCCGAGAGTTTCGCGAATTACAGGTTCTTGCTCTCTTAAACGTTTGCGGGCGCGGCTTAATCGACTTTTAACCGTGTTCGGGGATACGCCTAAAAACTTGCTAATTGCTTCACAGGTCATTTCTCCGAGGTAGTGGAGTATAACGACCGTCCGTTCACTTTCCGGTAGCTTTTCCAGTAGATTTTGAACAATTTCACGGCGGCGATCAACTTCTGCTTCTTCACGCTGTTCCGAAATATAGCACGCATAAGCGGTTTCTTCAAGCGTTTCTTCACTGGTAGCCTCAAGGGATTGCATCGCCCGTTTTTTCTTTCGGAGCCACGCAATGCATCGTCTATCAGCAATCACATACAACCATCCAGCAAATTGATTCGGATTTTTTAGGGTTGGCAGTTTTTTGTATACATGTAGGAAGGTGTCTTGTGTTATTTCTTCAGCGATATGGAAATCGTTGATTTTTCGCCACGCGAGGGCATGAACACTCTTTTGGTATTTTTGGACTAAGGCACTAAAAGCCGCCTCGTCACCGGATAAGATTTCATGAATCAATTCAGCGTCGCTTTTCTTCATTAGAGACCTCATTATACCATGTGGTTACAATAGTTAAAGACGCGATTTAAAAGTGGAAAGGTTGCATGATTGTCATAAATTGCTAAAAAATATGAATTTTAATCAAATATCTTCCGTTTTCACTACGTCCATATTACCACCTCCGCGCTTTTATTTGTGAACCAACTTTTGCTAATTTGGAAAACTTGATTTTTTGTTAAGGCTAACACCTACAGATACGGTTTCAAGTCCCACACTAAAATTGTGCTATTGAAACAACCACTTGCTAACATTGTGCCATCTGGAGAAAACGCAAGCGACTCAAGGCATGAGTTATGTCCCTGGAAGGCATGAATTTGCTCACATGTATTAACGTCCCATATCCAGATAGCCAAATTCTCTCCATGCCCCTGCCGCGAAGTCCCTCCTGCAAGATACTGTCCACAAGGTGAAAATGCAAGCGGATCTGCCTGTCCGTATACTACCGGTTGCGGTATTGAACGGACCTTTGTGAACTGCTTAGCACACCAGAAACGGATCTCATTTTTCAAAGAACCAGCGATAAGGTTACCACAAGGTGAATACACAAAACCCATCGGTGTGCAAAGTTCATCAATAGGTAATCTGGCAATTTCTTTGCTTGATTCCACATCCCACACCCGAGCAGTCCCATCTTTTGCCCCACTCACAAGTCGTTTCCCATCCAGCGAAAACGCAACTGTGTAAATTATATCCGTATGTCCTTTGAGCAGTATCGGCTGCTCGGGTTGTTCGAGATTCCACACAATAACTGTGCCCTCATTACTTCCCCATGCAAGATACTTACCAGTCGGTGCAATCTCATTGCACCACACCAATTCTGCTGGTTTTTCGGGAAGAGGAAACTTAGCAATCAGCTGATCGGGCATACTGACAACATACACATTCCTATCCTTTCTATTAATATAATTTACCAGCAGTTTACCAGAGGGTAAAAGGGTGATAACATTTATCTGATCATCTGTGAACAATGTTTCTCGGATACATTTTTTGTCGACATCCCATATCGTTATTCCTCCGGTAGAATCACTCACAAGCATCCCATCATTCAACCAATGCACCTCTGGTCCAGGTGCCGGGAACCCAGGGTCAGGTGCTATTGAGTACATCGGTATTCCTCCATCATCCTGTTTGGTGTTTGGTGTTTTAGATAATTGTTGTGTATATGCAGTAACTAAACATAGAGCACCCATACCTACAGACATCTCGAAGAGTTTTTCACGGTGTTCTACATCCCACGCTTCTATTACATCCACAGAACTATTTAACATTAAAGCAAATAATCTACCTTCTTTTGTGTAAAATAAGGAATACGGATCGCCAAAGTCTGGATAAACATTCTTTTGTGAACCCGTTGCAATCTCCCACACACGTAGTACCCCATCATCTGATGCAATAAATTGTCCACACGGTGAAATAGCGATATCGTCTACCCAATCATCGTGTTCAGTAAAAAGTGCAATCTGTTCGCGTGAGGTTACATCCCATACTGAGACCCAATGGTCATCACGTTCACCATTCTTCAAGGTTTCGTCGCGACATGCTGCCGCCAATAGACGACTATCTGAGGAAAATACGAAGTCCTGACCCGCAAATTTGATAATTGGTTTACCTGTTTCGGGATTCCATACGTAAGTTTGCGTTCCTTCTGTATCAGGATTTAGGAGCTGATCATCGTTTGAAAAAAGTTGTGGATTTCCGGCGGTGGCAGCGAGTAATTCGCCATTTGGTGAAAATTTAAGCTGGGAAATATCATTTGATTTCCACTCATGTTTTCCCCGATCCATTTGGGCGATGCACTCACTAGTTTGGACATCCAACACTTTAACAATGCCCTTCATGCTTGCTGTCGCAATCCATTTACCATTTGAAGAACATGTGAGAGCTCCATAGGCATCATGATCATCAATCTGCATGACGCACTCACCACTTTGAATATCCATGACCTTGATGGTTCTGCTCCCAGTATATATAATGATCCGTTTGCCATCCGGTGAAAAATCGAGAGAACTGACGTGTCTTTTATGTATTTCCCATAACGAAACAGGTAATGTAGTCAAGACATCATACCACCATAACCCTAACTCAGTCCCGACAGCAATAAACTTTCCATCAGGTGAAAGTTTGCCAGCTCCTCGATTTCCCTTACCAAACCTCACAATTGCGCCCTCTGGTAGTGCCCAAGTATTCCCGGTAGGGTCGTTGGCAACAACATTTTTCACAGCCGGTTTTCGGTTTGGCACTGCTTTATCTGTCCCAAGCTGTACGGGACTATGTGAATTAACATTCCTTGTAGACATAACTCCTCCTCTTATAGGTTCTACATCAAATTCTTCACGCAGGAGTGTTCGTATCTCTCTTAATTTCGTTTTGACTGTACCAATGGCAAGATTGAACTCCTCCGCGATTTCTTTGATACTCCACGATTCTAAATAAAACAATTCCGCTACAGAACGCACCTTTTGTGGTAGGTTATGGATAGTTTCTTGGACATCCGCAATCAATTGTGCTTCACGATGCCTCGCTGCAGCATGTTGGTCAATGTGTTCAACTAACACGGACTGTTGATGCGGAACTTCATTTCGTGATCGCCTCGCCAAAGTGTAGTATCGCTTGCACGCGTTGTAGGCAATACGGTGCAACCATGCACCAAAACTTTCGATTTTCTGGAGTCCGCCAATATTTTGCCATACCGCTACCCAAATGTCAGTGTGAATTTCTTCAGCGTCTCGACGTTGTCTCGAATTAGCAACAACGACACCCCTAATCCGTGGTGTCCAACGGGAAATCAGTTCTGCAAAAGCTGCTTCGTTCCTGTTTTGTACGAGCCGAATCAGTTCTTCATCTGTTAGGTTACTGAAAGCAAGAAAATCGTTGTGCATAAACAAATTCCAGAGCAAGTTTTAATATAGAGAGGAGGGTTTATGGAAAAAAGGTTTAAAAATATCTATGGATTTTTGAATCACAGATACGGTGTCAAATCCCAAAGCAGGACAGTGCCATCATGACTCGCACTGGCTAAAAGTTTGTTGTCTGGAGAGAAGGCGAGTATCTGCATTTCTGTGGTGTGTCCCCTAAAGGTGACAAGATGTTTACCACTCACAACGTCAAACAGACAGATAGGAAAGTTCTTTGAAACTTTGTTCCAAGATGCTAAACATGCTAAGTACTGCCCACACGAAGAAAATGCGGGATCATCCACATGTTTGCATTCTTCTGGTAGTGACAATTTCGTTTCCATAATATAACGCGTCACAACCTGCTCGTATGTTTCCCCTTTGCAGAGTTTACGGTTGTTAATATCCCAAATAATCATATCTTCTTTTCCACAGCAAGAAAGGTACTTTCCACACGGTAAGAATTCAATAATTCCCGTTACGTTATCACTTGGAAACGTATCTATCTCTTCACCAAGTTCCATGTCCCACAGTCGGACATTATTAGACTTTGATTCACTTGCGAGTAATTTTCCATCATGACTGAATTTCAACTCATCAACAAAATCACCATCATCTTCGTCATCGTTGTCATCACCTGGCTCAAGGGGATGTATCAATTCATAGAGTTTCTTCCCACTTTGTACATCCCATACTTTTAGGTTACCATCTGCATCGGCATAAGCGAAAAGCGTGCCATTCGGTGCTAATGCAGGAAAAGCACTCCAGTATTCTCGTCCAGTTGCTTCAATAAGTGGAGTCCCGTCACCATCAGCCTCCCAAAGTGTAACAGTGTCATCTTTGATACTTGCAACATGGAGTTTATCGCCATCAGTTTTATATACAAACTGATTTTTTCCAGCAGATTCCACTTGAACTGCGGGACGTGAACGTTTACTGGCAATATCCCATAATACAACACCTTCCTGGTGGTGTTTCACAGCCAAAGTTTTTCCATCCTGTGAGAATACCATTGATTTAGGAAATGAGATAGGAGAATGTGTAAATTGACGTTTGACAGGATTGTCAGAAGTCCATACGTTGATAAATTCATGTCGGCATTCGTAAGCAAGTTGTGAACCGTTTGAAAATACGACATTATTGCCCCATTCAAAGATAGAGAAAAATTCTGTTGCTGTATTACCCCATACTTGATCGGTGTAAAGTTTCTCATCACTTTCAAGGTCACGGACAGAGATAGTGGCGGGACCGGTATCCTCATAATTTACAATCGCTGCGCGTAGAATGCCATCTGGTGTCCAAGAAGGCATAATGCGATACACACGACCAAAATCGGTATAACACTGCACTTGTTGCCAAGTATCCACATCCCAGACGTACACTGTGCCATCTTCACCACCGGAGGCGAGGAACTTCCCGCATGGTGAAAAGCAGAGAGACGTTACCCAATAGGTGTGTGCTGAGAGGCACGCAATTTGTTCGCCGCTTTCCATACTCCACACTGTTATTGACTCCGCTCTGTCAGTGGTAGCGGATCTACACGTAGACGCTATTAGTTGCGTATCAGGTGAGAAACTAATAGGTCGGTACAAACCCGCTCTTTCAGTGTCTGGAGTGAATCTTGTAAACTGCCTACCGGTTTCCGTATGCCATACTTCAACGTAAGGCGAACTATAATAGGCTGCAGCAAGATACCGGTTATCTGGTGAAAAAGTCATACTATGTATAAAATTCTCTGATTTGATATGTGTCAAGCACGTACCATTTTGGAAATCCAGAATTTTGATTTGTGACCCTGAATTGTTGGCAGCTATCCATTTTCCGTTAGGTGAAAAGGTGACAGATTCGACCACCCCTCGTTCTGTCTCCCAAAGTACGACAGGGGAAAGCGTTGCGAGGTCATATAACCAGAGTCCTAAACAGGTGCCAATGGCAAGGGACTGCCCATCAGCGGAGAACGTCATTTTAGGTTCACTTCCGCGCCCTAATCGGGTAATCGCGCCTTCGGGGAGTGCCCAAGTTGTTACATCACCTTCAAGTACAGGAATTGGAGGTTTTTGTTTTTCCATAAAATTATCTCCTTGTCTTTGATCAGGTGTATCTTGAAGTATGGGTTCTTCCTGTTTTATAGTGAAGTCCAAAAATACCTATACACTTTCCTTTGGGTGGACTGCGTTTGTCCTCGCGCAATTCATTGCGCCTCGGACATTTATAGTCGTGTTTTGAAATTGCCCAAAGGTCAAATTATGTAAATAATTATAGACCTCACTATAATAGTGACGCGATTTTGAGGTTGTAAGGTTGCATGACCGTCATAATTTGAAAACGTATTTATTGTAAAGCCTATAATTCGGTTATGAGAAGCGCGCGTTTGCAGTGCGCGTCTACACAAATGATGATTGCACCTACAAGGCAGATTGGTACGTCTTTAAAAGAAGAAAATTAAGTCATGAGGAAAATTAGCGCGCTTACCAAGGAAGTTGGTGCGCTTTGAAGAACTAAAAAGAAGGTTTAAACATGTGCCGGAACCTGTTTTTTAGTGGAAGAGACGGCTTCATCACTCTTCGGGCTGGAGACCCCATCCTTTAGGTTGGGGAGGAAAGCCCGCTCCTATAGTTAAAATTCAGACGCGTAAGAACTTTGAAATCCTGTCGTTTCGCGCCTGTGGTGATTCGTTTCCCATCCAAACTGTAGATAGAAAACAAACCTTTGGCGTTAATCCCTGAAAGTCTTGTTAATCCGTGTTTGACATGCTTCACCAAAGTGTTCTTGACCAAGCCTTGTGCTAATACGGTGCCACCATATCGCAAACGAATGCCGTTCTTTTGTGGGTTCTGCCGATGAAGTTCACGTCTTGAAACAGGTATCGGTGCGATGCAGAATATATCTGTGTTGTCGGGGACATCCAACCCACCGACAGTGTGATATGCCAAGCACCAACTATCCACACAGTGTGCATCAAACGTCTCAGCAAGTTTCTTGGAAGACTTCTTGAGTCCAAGTTTATCTCGAAGTTCTTTCGTCTCCCAACCTTGAAGTGTGAACAATGTCCATCGCTTTTGTATTTCACCATAGAACCAAGACTTGCCGACTTCAAGAGGACTGAAAGAACTATTCCACTTTTTCGCACGTTTGAGTGTTCGTGCCTTAATGTCCTCAACACATACATACGTGATAGGATACAACTTGGACAACCAATCCAAGACACGTAGTTTCCAATCCCACCTTGCACGCGTGCCAGCAGGTATTCGTGCGCTATTCGCCAAACGATTCGTCCGGTTCTTTCTATTCGGACAGCTGCGAGAACGACGGGTTCTCCGAAGGTCTCTGCGTTTCTCTACTTTCTTGCCCACTTTGCTATGGGCGTCTGCTTGAACGTTCAGATAGGTGTGAGACATCGACTTCACTGTGAAACCCTCTTTCTTGCTACCGGGGTCTACACCCACAGCAATCTCTTGAGTATCTCTCTGAGAAGGCTCTTTATTGAGACAGATACAATAGATACCATTGTCCCAATAAGACGTTGCCTCACCACGTTGGACGAGCTTGCGCGCACGCGCAGCGTGCATAGGCATTAGCACCTCACCATCTTTCGTCTTAACAGGAACAAACATAAGTTTGTGTTCTCCTTTTCAGGGTATATGTTGCCCCATCCAGATCACAGTATCCGAGAGGAATCGGACTTGGGGGGCATCCGAAACATCGTGCTGGCTACCACGCCAAGATACCACGATATTTTACTGTAGTACAACGGTTTAACTTGTGGAGTGAACGCTTGGTATGCGCTTCGCACAAGCCCCATGCTTTAGCTTGGGGTTATTGACAGGGATGAAGTTTGAATATCAACTGCCATCCCTGAGCAATTTCAAGAACTTTTTTGATGAACTTTTCCGATTTTCGTAGCGAAATTTTTCACGCAAATCGGATGTGCAGACAAGTACATACCCTTTATGTGGGAAGTCGTTATCTTGTTGCAATAGAATTTATCCATCAAAGCAAACCTAGCGAATTAACGTCTCAATATTGAGATCTCATGTTACATCACATTATACCAAATTAACAAAATTAGCGAAATATTTTAGTAATAATTTTTAATTTAACGTGAGTTTGATAAGCAATATTAAGAAATAAATTTTAGGTTTTGAGGAAGGATGGAAAACAGGAAGATTGGAAGAAACGCTGTGTTCATTATCTTCCCGACTTCCATACTTCCAATCTTCCAACTCATCTGCGGATCAAAAACATAAATTTAATATTGAAACTTGCTTAAAAAGATTCAACGACTAATGTCCGTCGGGTAGAACGGAATCTACAATGAAATCCGACACAAAAGCGTGATTTATTCTCCATTTAGACTGATACCAAATTAACTTGATTAGAAGTTTTCTAATAGCAGTTAGCATTGCGAGGTACGGGGACCTCGCGCTACAAATCGCGTTAATTGCGTATGAAAGGACAGAAAAATGAGTGAAACCCAACTCTTTTTATCTTTTGGACAGACGTTCGGAATCAAATATCGAACTCACGTTACTATAAATCGATAACGGAAAGAATTTGACGGTTCGGCAACTTTATGATAATATTTTTACGTACTCGTTTTGGCTTATAATTCACGCAAGACTTTCCTCAACCTTAATATGCATTTTTAACACTTGTGGAGGACAACTATGGCACTAAAAACACTTCAAGAACTCCTTACTGAAGCAAAAGCGAATGTTGGTCAAATTTCACCTGACGAACTTACTGAAGCAGGTGATTCTATTCTCCTTATTGATGTCCGTGACGAACCCGATTACGACGAAGAACACTTGCCGAATGCTGTATCACTCCCGCGCGGTTACATTGAACTTGATATTGATGAGGTCGCACCTGATGAGAACACACATATTGTCACATATTGTGGCGGTGGCACGCGGGCAACACTTTCCGCGCACACCTTAAAAAACATGGGCTATGAGAACGTCTCAGTGCTAACAGGTGGTTTTCGTGGTTGGCAAGCAGCGGGACTACCAACGGAAAAAACTGAAAATTAAGCCATTCCTATGTAGGTTAGCAGAAATTAGGATCACTTGTCAATTAATGAGTTCCAAAAGACAGGACGATTCGTGTTTGCATACGAATCGTCCTGTCAACAAAAAATCAGATACCAATGGAGAAAAGCATGCCACATTTTGCTAAAAATCGTTTCAGTTTGTCGGATATGTTAAGAAATATATTTATCTTGGGATTTCTTCCCATAGTTATTTTTGTGACCGGTTGTGGAGATCAGAAAAATCAGTTAAACGTATTCACATGGTCAGGATATGTCAGTGATGAAATCCGCTCAGGATTTGAAAAGGAATTTGGTGTTAAGGTCATTGTTGACACTTACGGGGATAATGAAGCTCTACTGGCTAAGTTATCAGCTGGCGCAACAGGTTACGATATCATCATGCCATCAGATTATATGGTTTCGATCATGATAAAGAAAAATATGTTAGCTGAGTTGAATCACGATAACATTCCTAACTTTCAGAATATTGGTCCATCTTTCCTTGGTAAGTACTTTGATACCGAGAATCGCTATTCCGTACCCTATACATTCGGCACAGCAGGGATAGCTTACGATTCATCCGTTATTACACCAGACCCCGACAGTTGGACGGTACTTTGGGATGAAAAATATAAGAATCAATTCAGTATGCTTGATGACCCCCGTGAAACACTTGGTGTTGCTCTCAAATTACTTGGGTACAGTCTCAATACAACCGAACCAGAACAACTTAGAGAAGCAAAAGAGAAATTAATTGCGCAGAAACCACTTGTGAAACAGTATAAAAGCGAAGCGGAGGAACTTCTAATTGCAGGGGATGTCGTTATGGCACACTGCTGGAGTGGTGATGCGTTTCGCGCAGCAGAGAAACGTTCTTCCATTCGCTATATTATCCCTAAAGAGGGGTCAAGCCGATTTATTGACACAGTCTGTATTCCAAAATCCGCACCGCATAAAGAACTTGCCGAAAAGTTTATCAATTATCTCCTCCGTCCAGAGGTCAATGCCAAAATCTCTGCATTTACTTTATATGGGACTTGCGTGCCCAAAGCGAAAGAATTCTTGCCGGAGGAATTGTTGAAACACAAATACATCTATCCCTCAAAAGAGGTCTTTGAATCACTTGAATGGATAAAAGATCAAGGTGATTTTACGCCACAATACAGTCGCGCATGGGATGAAATTAAAGCAAATTGACGATTTCAACCGCAAGATTTTCACTTTCACCAACGCACCAGATTTATACCACATTAGTTTGATTAGACGTTTTCGGATAAAGTGGGTTTTGCGAGGCACAGGGCCCTCGCGCTACAGATTGGGTCAATTGGGTATAATACCGAATTACCGTGATTTGTAGTGCGAGGTCCCCGTGCCTCGCAATGCTAACCGCTACGTAGAAAACTTCTAATCCCGTTAATTTGGTATTATATCTGGGGCGTTTTGTTTTATGTTGGACGAACAAAAAATACTATTGAGAAAAAGATTGACACCTAAAGCAAAAATAGGTAATATATGAAGAAAATGCAAAGGGCAAAATAAAAGGATACCACGATTAGTTCACGGTAAATTTGAAGGAGAAACAATTGAGTAGACCGAATATACTTTTTATAATGTCAGACGACCACGCATCACATGCGATGAGTTGCTACGGAAGTCGTATTAACCAAACCCCGCATCTCGACCGTATCGCAGATGGTGGGATGATATTCCAAAACTGTTTCTGTGTAAACTCTATTTGCACACCGAGTCGAGCGAACATTTTGACCGGAAAACATAGCCATCTCAACGGTGTCAAGACATTAAGCGACCCACTTGATGGTAGAAAACCAAATGTGGCGAAGATGCTTCAGGCAAGCGGTTACCAAACTGCTATGATCGGCAAATGGCATCTCGGACACGGTGGCAATGCTGATCCAACTGGGTTTGACTACTGGAACGTCCTTCCCGGACAAGGCAGTTATTATGATCCCGTGATGATAGAAAAAGATGGGAGAAAAAACCACGAAGGCTATGCCACTGACATTATCACAGATTTTTCGTTGGAATGGCTGCAAAATCGGGATAAAGATCAACCGTTTTTCCTGATGTGCCACCACAAAGCACCGCATCGTCCGTGGGATTCGGATGAAAAGCATGTCCACATGTATGAAGATGAGGATGTCCCCATGCCGGACAACTTCTTTGACGATTACGCAAATCGCTCAAACGCTGCAAGGGACGCTAAAATGCGGGTCTTCGGTCACATGAACGATAGAGATCTGAAGATTGAAAAATTTGGACCGCCACCTGAAGGCTTGTCTGAGAAAGAATTGGCAAACTGGCAGTACCAACGTTACATCAAGGAATATCTGCGATGTGTGGCATCAATTGATGACAATGTAGGGAGATTGCTTGACTATCTGGATGAGGATAGCATTGCTGACGATACTATGGTGATTTATACATCTGATCAAGGATTTTTCTTAGGTGACCACGGTTGGTACGACAAACGGTTTATGTACGAAGAATCGTTACGCATGCCGTTTATTGTCCGTTATCCGCGTGCAATTGGAGCAGGAAGTTCTACACACGCGATGGCACTGAATATCGATTTTGCTGAAACATGGCTTGATTATGCTGGAGTGCCGATCCCTGACGATATGCAAGGTACCAGTATGCGTCCGATACTTGAAGGCGAGCCACCGGATGATTGGCGGACGTCTATGTACTACCGCTACTGGATGCACCTTTCGCACCACTATGTTCCTGCACACTACGGTATTCGGACACATCAGCACAAACTCATCTATTATTATGGAGAGGCACTCGGCACAAGCGGGTCCGTAAACGAACCGAAAGAACCTGAATGGGAACTCTTTGATCTTGAGAAAGATCCAAATGAGATGTGCAGCGTCTACGACGATCCTGCGTATGCTGATGTTGTGAAAGAATTGACAGCGGAGTTATATCGACTTAAAGAAGAGGCGTTGGACAACGAGTAGACCAAATATGACCGGATGCGTTGAGGACATGCACCTTGTGCATCCAAAAGCGTATGGAGGCTTAAAATGGCGAAAAATAATCCACTGGAAAAAATTGCTCCTGGGATGAAAGTTACGGCGCAGATGTCCCCTGAACCGAGCGAAGCGGACCTGCAGTTTGCTAAGCAGATGGATGTTGAGTATGTCGTTCTCTGGACAAACGGTGCTAATGCGAATTACGACTATTTCATGAGCCGCCGTGAGATTTTTGAGAACGCTGGCTTGAAGATATATGGGTTTGGCAACGGTGATGTCCATAATCAGGATGGGATTGTGCTTAACTTGGAGAACCGTGATGCTAAGATTGAACAGTACAAGAATTACATCCGCGATCTTGGTAGAGCAGGGATTCCGTATACGACCTATGCACACATGGGCAATGGTATCTGGAGCACTGAACGTGAGACTACTCGCGGTGGCGCGAGCGCACGGGCATTCAATCTCAAGACTGCACAGGAAGGGCATTGGGGTGGTAAAAAGTATCCGATGCCGCTTTCGCACGGACGTGAATATAGTGATGAGGAGATTTGGGATAACTATACCTACTTCATCAAGCAAGCTGCACCAGTTGCGGAGGAAGCAGGTGTGATGATTGGTATCCATCCTGATGACCCGCCTGCTGTTCACCTTGCTGGAATCCCAAGATGCATCTTCAGTAGTTTTGAAGGCTACAAACGCGCGCTTGAAATTGCCGACAGTCCGAATGTTGGGATGTGTTTCTGTGTGGGCTGCTGGCTTGAAGGCGGGGATTTAATGGGCAAAGATGTTATTGAGTCTATTCGTTACTTCGGGGAACGTAACAAGATTTTCAAAGTACATTTTCGCAATGTTGATCAACCACTGCCGCATTTTGTTGAAACATTTGTGGATAACGGCTATCAGGATATGTACCATGTGGCAAAAGCACTTCGCGAAGTTGACTTCAACGGTGTGTTGATTCCAGATCACATTCCAAGCATGGCAGGTGATCACCGTGTCGGCACAGCATATACCATTGCCTATATGAATGCACTTGTGAAGCGAGCAAATGAAGAAGTTGCAGCGTAAATCTTAAGGATGTGGCTCACCTGCTTTCGGTTTCTCCTTATGTTTATAGTAAGCATGCCCCGTAGCATCTTCTGCTCCATCGGAGCGGTATGTTTATAGTAAGCATGCCCCGTAGCATCTTCTGCTCCATCGGAGCGGTATGTTTATAGTACACAAGCATTTCAAACAATCTGCTCCAGCGGAGCAGTGTGTGAATTTAGATGAAAACTAATTTTAAAATCTTCTCTAATGTAACTCAAGTTGCTATTAAACATTGAGAAACGTCATTCAAGCAAAACTATCAATAAATATTGCTAAGGCTGCTGCACATACCGCTCCGCATGAAGATTAAAAAATAAATTGGGTAACTCGGGCTCAAACCCCAGGACCGGTAGGTTCGGTTTCCTAACCGCACCGGACACTACAAGGAAAATGGAAATTACCCGATTAAATTCTTAATCTTCATCTGGAGCGGGAAAAGGTTTCAACATTGTGCTATAAACATATCGCTCCGCTGGAGCGAAGAGTTTTGTGAACCAACATTAATTGAACGGATATATTTAATCGGTAGCAACTTAGGTTAATGTAATGAATATAACATTTTGTCCTTAGCCAAAAAGTAATTCTCATGGCAGATACATATACCCAACTCTACATTCATATCGTATTTGCTGTCAAGGGTAGACAATCCCTTATTCCAAAAAACCATAAAGAGGAACTTCACCGGTACATTACAGGAATTGTTACCAACAGAAAGCAGAAGATTATACAAATCAATTCAATGCCCGATCACATCCATATCCTCGTAGGCATAACTCCAGATTTTGCCATCTCTGATTTAGTCAGAGATATTAAGGTAAGTTCAACAAAATACATCAATAAGAAACGTTGGGTGATAGGTCAATTCAAATGGCAAGAAGGATTTAGTGCTTTTACTTATTCGCATTCTCAGTTGGGAGATGTCGCGAAATACATCCAAAACCAAGAAAAACATCATTCTCATAGAACATTCAGAGAAGAATATCTTGAGTTATTGAAACGTTTTGAGGTTTCCTACGATGAGAAATACGTTTTTGAAGAGATTAATGAGGAAACATAATGTTCTGATAGGAAATTGGTAGCAAGTAGACATAAACATACCGCTCCGCTGGAGCGAGGAAGCGGTTACACCTTGTGCTATAAACATATCGCTCCGCTGGAGCGAGGAAGCGGTTACACCTTGTGCTATAAACATATCGCTCCGCTGGAGCGAGGAAGCGGTTACACCTTGTGCTATAAACATATCGCTCCGCTGGAGCGAGGAAGCGGTTACACCTTGTGCTATAAACATACCGCTCCGCTGGAGCGAGGAAGCGGTTACACCTTGTGCTATAAACATATCGCTCCGCTGGAGCGAGGAAGCGGTTACACCTTGTGCTATAAACATATCGCTCCGCTGGAGCGAGGAAGCGGTTACACCTTGTGCTATAAACATACCGCTCCGCTGGAGCGAGGAAGCGGTTACACCTTGTGCTATAAACATATCGCTCCGCTGGAGCGAGGAAGCGGTTACACCTTGTGCTATAAACATATCGCTCCGCTGGAGCGAGGAAGCGGTTACACCTTGTGCTATAAACATATCGCTCCGCTGGAGCGAGGAAGCGGTTACACCTTGTGCTATAAACATATCGCTCCGCTGGAGCGAGGAAGCGGTTACACCTTGTGCTATAAACATATCGCTCCGCTGGAGCGAGGAAGCGGTTACACCTTGTGCTATAAACATATCGCTCCGCTGGAGCGAGGAAGCGGTTACACCTTGTGCTATAAACATATCGCTCCGCTGGAGCGAGGAAGCGGTTACACCTTGTGCTATAAACATATCGCTCCGCTGGAGCGAGGAAGCGGTTACACCTTGTGCTATAAACATACCGCTCCGCTGGAGCGAGGAAGCGGTTACACCTTGTGCTATAAACATATCGCTCCGCTGGAGCGAGGAAGCGGTTACACCTTGTGCTATAAACATATCGCTCCGCTGGAGCGAGGAAGCGGTTACACCTTGTGCTATAAACATATCGCTCCGCTGGAGCGAGGAAGCGGTTACACCTTGTGCTATAAACATATCGCTCCGCTGGAGCGAGGAAGCGGTTACACCTTGTGCTATAAACATACCGCTCCGCTGGAGCGAGGAAGCGGTTACACCTTGTGCTATAAACATATCGCTCCGCTGGAGCGAGGAAGCGGTTACACCTTGTGCTATAAACATATCGCTCCGCTGGAGCGAGGAAGCGGTTACACCTTGTGCTATAAACATATCGCTCCGCTGGAGCGAGGAAGCGGTTACACCTTGTGCTATAAACATACCGCTCCGCTGGAGCGAGGAAGCGGTTACACCTTGTGCTATAAACATATCGCTCCGCTGGAGCGAGGAAGCGGTTACACCTTGTGCTATAAACATATCGCTCCGCTGGAGCGAGGAAGCGGTTACACCTTGTGCTATAAACATATCGCTCCGCTGGAGCGAGGAAGCGGTTACACCTTGTGCTATAAACATATCGCTCCGCTGGAGCGAGGAAGCGGTTACACCTTGTGCTATAAACATATCGCTCCGCTGGAGCGAGGAAGCGGTTACACCTTGTGCTATAAACATATCGCTCCGCTGGAGCGAGGAAGCGGTTACACCTTGTGCTATAAACATATCGCTCCGCTGGAGCGAGGAAGCGGTTACACCTTGTGCTATAAACATACCGCTCCGCTGGAGCGAGGAAGCGGTTACACCTTGTGCTATAAACATATCGCTCCGCTCCAGCGGAACACATGCTATAGACATGTCCTGTTTGAACGAGTTAACACACTTATGCAACTCTATGATACCATAGGAAATTCTATTAAAAACATTGTCCTAAGGTTTTCTCAATTCTTCAATGTCTCTTTTCTACTGATTTACCTTCCGTTGATGGTCGTTGCAGACATACATGCTTCGGATTGGGAAGGTTTCCTCGGTCCACAACAAAACAGTAAATCACAAGAAAAGATAAATATCACACCATGGCAACAAACAGGTCCGCCTGTACTTTGGTCTAAGGAGGTTGGAACAAGTTATGGTGCACCCGCTGTTGCAAATGGAAAGGTGTATATTCTCGCACGACACGGAGATATGGCACGTCTTACCTGTTTAGATAGCAACACAGGCAAAGAACTTTGGCAATATGAATATCCTACAGACTATGAGGATATGTATGGTTACAATAATGGACCCAGGTGTTGTCCGGTTGTTGATGAGGATCGCGTCTATATCTACGGAGCAGAAGGGATGCTACACTGCGTTAATACGCAAAATGGCAAACGCCTATGGAAAGTGGATACCTTCTCAAAGTTTAATGTTGTTCAAAACTTCTTCGGTGTAGCATCTGCGCCTGCTGTTGAAGGAGAATTGCTTATCGTTCAGATTGGTGGTTCGCCACCGGGAACACCTAAGGATATTTGGGCATCAGATGGCAAACCTAAACCGAATGGAAGCGGAATCGTTGCCTTTAACAAATATACAAGTGAGGTTGTCTACCAAATAGCCGACGAACTAGCGAGTTATGCGAGTCCTATCTTTGCTAACATCAACGGAAGACGTTGGGGATTCGCTTTTTTGCGCGGCGGACTTGTAGGGTTTGAACCTGCATCAGGTAAGATTGACTTCCACTATCCATGGCGGCATCCGAGAATTGAATCTGTTAACGCGTCGTGTCCGGTTGTTGCTGATGATCTTGTATTCATAAGCGAATCGTATGGGATTGGCAGTTCAGTCCTCCAAGTGCGTCCGGGTGGATATAAAGTTGTTTGGAAAGATAAAAGGAACACTCGAAACAGAGCAATGGAGTTGCATTGGAACACCGCTATTCATCATGAAGGTTACCTCTATGGAAGTAGCGGTAGACATTCCGGTGGTGCTGAATTTCGCTGTGTGGAATTCAAGACCGGTAAGGTAATGTGGCGACAACGTGTAAACGAACGCGCATCGTTGCTCTGGGTAAATGACTACTTCATCTATCTTGGCGAGTATGGACGTTTGATGTTGCTGAAATGTACTCCTGAAAAATCTGAATTTTTATCTCAATCTAAGCCGACAGACAAAAATGGTAGGCAGTTGATTAATTACCCCGCATGGGCTGCGCCTGTGTTGGCAGATGGTCGGCTCTATATTCGTGGCAAAAATCGGCTTATCTGTTTTTCATTAGATTCAGATAAGGATTGACAAATAGCGATCTAAGGTTTCCACAAGGTTGCCTCAATAAACCTTTCTCCATCTGGTTCTTCATCAAAATAATAGGCTGTTACCACTACACCATCAGGACGTTGAATAGTGCGAGGATATCCGATGTCGTGATCACCTCCATTATCGCGCAAAACGATCTCTTCACCCCACGTATTACCGTCATCATTGCTTAACTTAGCACAAATACGATGTGGCGCATCCCTAAAGCCGTAAATCAGACACAGTCTACCATCAATAAGTTTGGTTAAGGTCGGAGGGTTTCCGCCGCGTCCCGTGTCCTCTACAGGTTGATTCATATATTGCCACGTCTGCCCGTTATCATCTGAGCCGTAGAGATCAATCCAGTTTTGCAGGCTTTCCCAATCTTTACCTGACTGCCTGCTTCTGCCGCGGCATCGTACTGCAACTAAAATCTCTGAATCAGAGAGTCGAACACTTGCTGGCATAATGGCGAAACCTTCGGGTTCTGGACCAATTTGAGAACGTAGCGAGAAGCTTTCACTACCATCGGTCGTACTTGCACAGAATATCAATCCTTCGCCTCCGTCCGCTTTGGAGGCTGTAAGAAACAGTAAGCACGCATCGGAATTGGAAATAAGATAATCTGTCCGTGCTGCAATGCCAGTGTAACCGAACATCGGTAGTTGAAACGGACCGTCCCAACTGTGGCACCGATCAATAGAGGTATAAAACCATGAGTGTGCACCAGCTTTTAGACCAGACCTACTACACATCATTGCAAAATCGGGATGTTTAAAATTAACGCTTTGAGGTGAGGAAAATGCAGCATCACCGTGTAGTTTGTGTTTGTCCTGCACGTGTTCATCTGCAGACAGAGTACCTGTGCCGGGGAGTCGGCATGGTGTTTCTGATACCGTCCATGTTTCGCCGCCATCTCTGCTCCGCGCTTGCATTGCTGTAAAAGGTTTGTCACGGTCGCGGCGGTGAAAACCCGCATCCGATTTGTGATAACCGACGGTGAAACCGACAACTATTTCGTTATCCCATGACCAGATACCGTAGTTTGCTGGCCAACCAGCAAAACGTCCTTGTTCTCTATAAATTGTAACTTGTTGCATATTTTATGCTCCAATCGTAGAGTTTCAGATAGTATAGCAGCACCGTATTGAGTAATCAACCTTCATATTTTCCTTGACAAAAATAGCAGATCGTATAAAATGTGGACGTACCAATGGATTTATTTTAACATCAAACTAAACTCTTCTCAAAGGATTGTTTATATGGAAAAAACGCACCTATTTCATGCCCCTTATCTTCATGCAATTGCACGAACACTCTTTGTTGCTGCTGGAACATCTCGACACATCGCCGATGATGTTGCTGAGATTCTTGTTAAGGCACATCTGGCAGGACATGATTCTCACGGTGTTCTGCGTATTCCTGCATATTTAAAGGGAATTGATTTTGGATATATAAAACCTTCTGTTGAACCTGAAATCGTTGCTGAAACTGACAATACATTGCGAGTTGATGGGAACAAATGTTTTGGACACTATGTTTCACTTTGGTCAATGCGAAAAGCAATTGCGAAGGCAAAGACATCTGCTACTTGTTGTGTAAGCATTTTCAATACTGGGCATATAGGTCGTTTAGGTGAATATGCGGAAGAAGCGGCTGCAGCAGGTTGTATCGGAATCATTACCGTAGGAAAAGGGGGTAAAGGTGCTGGTCCTACAGTGCCGTATGGCGGTTCACAAGGCACTTTCAGCACGAATCCGATTGCTATCGGTGTGCCAACAGGGGATGATACGCCGTTCATTGTTGACTATGCTACAAGTGTGATTGCTGAGGGAAAAATACAGGTTGCGCGAAGCAAAGACACTGAGCTCCCTGAAGGTTGCATTTTGGATAAACACGGTGCACCAAGTGTTAGACCGACAGATTTCTATGATGGTGGTTCACTCTTGGCATTCGGAAGGCATAAAGGGTATGCTCTCGCGATGTTTACATGTTTGCTCGGCGGTTTAGCGGGAACATTTAACACTGAGACGGGAGAAATGGGTGGCATCTTTATGCAAGCCATTGATGTTAACGTCTTCACACCCGTTGCGGAATATCAGGAAGGTGTACGTGCCTTCTTAAATGTTATCAAGTCTACACCACCCGCTACTGGATTTGATGAGGTTTTGGCTCCTGGAGATTTTGAATCCCGTTACCGTGCTGAACGTCTTAAGAACGGCGTTGAAATACCAGATGCGATAAACGATCAACTTCAGGAATGTGCAGAAAAATTGAGTGTTTCAATCGGTGAAGAGATAATCGAAGCAGAAGATAAGGCACGTTATTAATATGGCTATCGGCAAATGTCCGAGGCGACAAATGCCAAACGCGCATTTGGCGTTGATTTGGCAATGAATTGCGCGACTACAAACGCAGCACTCTAATAAAAATATGTAGACATTTCGGATTTTACTATAAACACATCTCATGCAACAAAGTAGATACCTATTTCTCACGATTGCGTTCCTCATAACTTTTCCACTCACAATCTTTGCGCAAGATCACACCTCGTTAACCCACGGTGGCAGTGTTGAAGCAGTGGCGTATTCCCCTATCAATTCATCTCTTATCGCAAGTGCCGGTGGAAACAACACTGTCAAATTATGGGATTTGACAGAGGGCGTTGTAACGACCTTAGGCAGCCACAACAATAAGGTTAATTCTATCGCTTTTTCTCCGGATGGACTGAAACTCGTTAGCGGAAGTGATGACTTTACAATAAAAATATGGGATGTAGCGGGAAAACGGCTCTTTTCCACGCTTTCACACATTACTGACTTCACCCGATCACAAATCAAGGTTGTTGCCTTTTCTTCTGATGGACAGAAAATAGCGACTGCTGGACGTCACCTAAAAATATGGGATATTCATACCCTAAGAGAGATTATGACGATTAGGCATGGGGCATGGATATATGAAGTTGCATTTTCTTCCGATGGTCAATACCTTGCGATGGGAGATGTGAACGGACAGATAATTGTTAGGAATCTCAAAAATCAACAAGATGCTATCCAATTCCGTGGTGATGCAGATTCAATCACTGCACTAAAATTTTCTCCAGATAACCAAACCCTCGCCAGTGCAGGATATAATAGCGGTGTGAAATTGTGGAAACTATCGACTTGGGAACTCATCGGTACGTTACCTACTACTGCAACAGTCACTGACCTCAGTTTTTCACCGGATAGCAGCACACTTGCTGGCACAGATTATGAATCCGTAAATCTTTGGACGATCCACGACGGGGTGAATGTAACTACACTTTTTGGACATGTAGGATGGGTATATGCTGCCTCTTTTTCTCCAGATGGAAATTCCCTAACAAGTGGTGGTAGCGACGGCACAATACGACTTTGGGATGTCACACCCTACCAATCTGCTATACATGAAATGGTAAGAATCATCTACTTCATTCCAAAGGATCGTACTGCACAATCCGATATGTGGACTAAACTTAATACTCTCATAAGAGATGTTCAAGACTTCTATGCTGACCAGATGGAAGCCAATGGATACGGTAAACAGACGTTTACCTTTGAGACTGATGAAAATGATGAAACTGTCGTCTATCGTGTGGATGGGAAATTCAGCGATTTATACTATCACACAAACACGTCACAGAAGATTCGTGCTGAAGTTGCTAACAACTTTGATATGAAAAAAGACGTATATCTAATTGTTGCGGAGGTCAGTAGCCAAGCGATTGATCAGAAAGATGTGTGTGGTGTAGGTGGCAGTAATTGGCTTGGATTAGAACATCAGATTAAATCACAGGGTGGATACGCTGTTATCCCTGCATCTGGACAGTGCTTTGATATTGATGCAGGTTTAGTTCTTACCGCACATGAACTCGGACACGCCTTCGGTTTGGACCACGATTTTCGAGATGATAGTTACATTATGTCCTACGGCGATTCTCCTGACCAATTTTCGAAATGCGCCACAGAATGGCTGAGTGTTAGTAGGTTCTTTAATACTGACCAAACTGCTTTTAATGACCTGACAACGTTGCAGTTACTCACTTCAGAAACGTATCCTCCGAACGCCACGAATTTCTCAATTCTTTTTCAGATTACTGATCTTGATGGTGTCCATCAGGTTCAGTTGCTTGTCCCAACAACTGGTACAGACCCAACAACAGGAACGAAATTACATAGTTGTCAACGAATTGACTTGCAGAGTACCGCTGTTGGTTTTGATATTTCTTCCTTAACGGCATTTCCTATGAACACTATTATGTTACAAGTAATTGATGTTCACGGCAATATCACACGTCAAGATTATGTGCTTAGAGCAGGAGAAATGCCTTCTGTCCAAAACCGCACAGATATTAATGGAGATGGAACGGTTGATACAACTGATCTTGTGCTTGTTGCTGCCAGATTCGGCGAAACCATTATCGGTAGTGTTAATCCGAATCCTGATGTCAATCGGGATGGTGTTGTAGATATTCTTGATCTGTTATTGGTTGTAAATGAATTTAATTCTGAAACTGATGCTGCGCCAACCTATGCTCATCAGATTACAAAACTCGATAGGTCAATGGTACAACTCTGGATTGATCAGGCAAAACGACTCCCGAATAGAGAGGCAACCGTGGAAAAAGGTATTGAGACGCTTGAACAACTACTCACATTCTTGATGCCAACTAAAACGCGCCTATTGGAAAACTATCCCAATCCGTTCAATCCTGAGACGTGGATACCGTATCAATTAGCGGTAGACGTTGATGTTACCATCACAATATATGATGTGCGCGGAAACGCTATCCGAACATTGGACTTGGGACATCAACCTGCTGGCACATATTCTGGTAGAAGTAGTGCTGCGTATTGGGATGGACGTAATGATAGTGGTGAATCGGTTGCAAGTGATCTCTATTTTTATACATTGTCTGCTGGGGATTTCAGTGCAACACGGAAGATGCTGCTGCGGAAGTAGTGATGCAGCACAAAAATCCCTATATTCAACACATCTACGCAAAACAAACTTGACATTCTACGCCAAAAGTGGTGTATATAATTTAATGTTGAGCAGATATAGTAAACACATTTCTTCACGATACGTTACTACATTACTATAATTTATACTTCTTACAGGAGACACTTCAATGAAACTTATATGCATTACGCTAATCGCGCTAAGTCTAATCGGATGTGCTGCCCACACACTCAAACATGATCGACAGGTAGAATCCTTTCTGAATCCTTGGGTAAATCAACCATTTGAAAAATTTCTTGATGAGTACCCTGACGTACAGGATCCGATTCCCTTAGGGCAGGGTCGTATCAGACATACATACCTATACGACATTAGGACAGAATTAGAGGCTGCTGCAGAAATAGCAGAAACATATCGTGATGATTTCTATACGATGTATTTATTCGTGAACGAAGAGGGTATGATATACAAGGTAGATTATATCCGTAGAACAGCGATTGATTGACATACTCCCAAGCCTAAAGACTTGAATTCTTAGGAATCCCAGTAGATTTGCAGATTGTGGTATCAACGATAGTTGCTTCATCGGGAGTCTGACACTATCTACTCCAAAAGTCAATGCCCCGCCCTTTTGTCCGAAGGCGACTGTGTCCTTTTGAAGTGCTATTTTGGAATGACGTATTACACGTTCTTTTCCATTACACTCAAGTGCCCCACATCTAACTTAACCGGTGTTTTTCAACTTCTACCGCTTGTGTCGCAACTTTACGTGAGTTCACTCGGTATATAGCGTCCAGAATGCCTGCTCACAACCTCACACACAAACGTGTGTTCAAGTTACTAAAAGAGATTTTAGCAAAAATAGTGTTTTTTGTTAAGAAAAAGTTTTGGCCTGGGACAATAGGGCAGTGTCTACATTTCAAAGTTAAAGCATTGGGTTTTGACACCGAAACTTGAAAAGTAGTGCTGCGTATTGGGATGGACGTAATAATAGTGGTGAATCGGTTGCCAGCGGTCTGTATTTTTATACATTGTCTGCTGGGGATTTCAGTGCAACACGGAAGATGCTGCTGCGGAAGTAGTGAGGTGCCATAAAATAGTTTTAATAAAAAACTTGACATTTTATGGAAATTCTGCTACATTAACTACAAGTGACGTAGAAGGATAGGTAATCAATATGATTTTCAGTTTTGCTTCTATAATAAAATTGTTTTGTGAACCTTTGGTATTGGTATGAGCGAACTTACTGATCTAGAAACTGAATTGAAAGACATTCTAAACTTACCTTATGAACTACGACCATACCAATGGGAGGGAATACAATTTCTGATTGAAAGTGAAGGAGTTCTACTTGCTGATGAAATGGGACTTGGTAAGACCGTACAAGTTGCTGTATCATTAGAAATTCTTTGGCGCAATTTGCAATTATCTAGAGCCTTAGTTGTTGTTCCCGCATCACTAAAGTTAAATTGGGAAACAGAAATACGACGCTGGGCTCCTAGTCTTTCTGTTCAAAGAGTTCGTGGAGATGCAGATGACCGCAGAGCTTATTATTTATTACCTATTAATGTCCTTATTGTGTCTTACGAAGAAATTCGATTGGACATGATGAGTTCTTCAAGTGATGTACGTTTTGATGTAGTTGTGCTTGATGAAGCTCAAAGAATAAAAAATCCACATTCTAAGTCTTCACTGGCTTGTCGACTCTTAAAGTGCAACCGCTCATGGGCACTTACAGGAACCCCTATTGAGAATAGACTCAGCGATTTGATTTCAATATTTAGATTCGTTAAGGCAGGTGTTCTGTATCAAGGACTATCTAGAAATGAAATACATTCTCGTATGTGTCCTCATTTTCTACGTCGTTGTAAACGTGATGTCCTTAAAGACCTTCCACCAATTATTGACCAAGAGATCCCTATTGAATTACAAGGCAAACAACAAGATGTCTATCTAAGAACATGGGATAATCGAGGAATAGGTTTGAATACAAGCCCAACCGGTTTTTCTACCGCTAATCTTTTCGCAATTATTACAAAACTGAAACAGGTGTGCAATTACGATAAAGAGTCGGGGGAATCGGCAAAACTTAACGTTCTTATGGATATCTTAGATACTCATACCGCTGTAGACGATAAAATTATTGTTTTTTCCCAGTATGTTGATACCCTAAAATGGTTAGCATTTCAGGTAAGCGATATTCCTCTTGAGATTTATCACGGTGGACTCTCTCAATCAGAAAGAGAAAAAATCCTTGATAGATTTCGTAATGCTCCTGGTCCTCGCTGTCTTTTTATTTCACTACGAGCTGGTGGGGTTGGTCTTAATATTCAGGAAGCGTCTACCGTGGTCCTATTTGACCGATGGTGGAATCCTGCGGTTGAAAATCAGGCTATCCAGCGAGCACATCGTTTTGGGAGAGAAAGACCCCTTCATGTAATTCGATTTATTGTGTTAAATTCTATTGAAGAACGTATTTCCAATATCATTGTGAAAAAACAAGAGTTATTTGAAAACTACATTGAAACAGCTCCTAATGTAGAAGATTCAAGGCTCAGTAAAGAACTGTTGGAACAGGTGCTTGAAGTTCCTAAATTATCATGAGTAATTATGGTTCGTTGAATAACAAGAAGGAGATTAAGATGGTAAAGAATTTAGAATTTGAAGATATTCCTTTAGGGGACTTGGAAATTGGTATGAACCAGGTTCGCTTAAGCGACGTTGGCAAAGATATTAATGAATTAGCAGACAGTATCAAAAAAGTGGGGCTCCTAGAACCTATACTGGTTGCTCCAAAGGGGGCTAATGGAAAGCATGAAATCATACTCGGTCAAAGACGTGTTTTAGCTCACCTTGAGTTAGGTCTTGAGACAATTAAAGCAGGCATACTTCCTAAACGTGTTACAGAGATTGAAGCAAAGGTATTATCAGTGACTGAGAACCTTATTCGTCGCCCTTTAAATCGAAAGGACCTTATTGATGTTTGCACACATCTGTATAGACGATATGGTTCGATGAGAGATGTCGAAACCGAAACTGGATTGCCTTATGAAAAAGTGCGCGTATATGTCAGATACGAGCGGTTAATCCCAGAACTTAAGAAGGTTGTAGACAGTGGGGAAGCAGACTTAAAGGCTGCCCTTCGTGCACAGAATGCACTTTCCACGGAAGGCGAGCCGGATCCACAGGAAGCTGTAAAGATGGCAAAAGAAATGAGCTCAATGACTGGGGCGCAGCAACAGAGAATTCAAAAAAGATTAAAAACTCACCCTTCTGCATCCATAGATGAAGTTATAGAACAAGCAAAAAGCGGCGAGAGAGTTACACAAATTGTTGTTACTCTTGGACCACAACTACATGCATCTTTAGGACGTTTTGCTACAGATGAAGGAACTTCTATAGATGAGGCAGCGGCTCAATTAATTGAAAATGCACTGCTTGACCAGGGATATGAGACTAACGGAGGTACAGAGTGAAAGATTTATCAGCGTACGAATTACGCCAACTGATTCTTTCTGTAGGTACACATAGATCTGATAGACCTCTTTCGCCAGTGGAAGTCGCAATGTTTATGCAACGAGCTTTGGATATGGGTGAGACGCGTAAGACACTCGCTGATAGACTCCTTCTTGACGATTCAAGTATAATAGGACGTTTTATGCGTCTTCTTTCCTTGCCCGTTCAAGTACAGCACCTAATAGGATGGGGATCGAATCCAGATACTATCTCATTTACTGCTGCTTCTGATATTGCTCGACTTGACTATCCTGAAGAACAAAAGACCTTAGCAAAAATGGCATTAGAAAATCAGTTTAACAAGTCTGAAATTATAGAATGTGTTCAACTACGGCAACGTTCAGAAAGGTCGATTGAAGATTCTGTAAAAGCAGTGTTGAATCAACGTCCAACCATTGAAAGAAGACATGCGATCATCGGAGAACTGAGATCAGAGAGTTTGAAAGATAAACTTAAGGAGATGTCACAACTTGACCGTAATAATCTCCTGCAAGCTGCCCTAGATGAATATGGACCGAGTATTCCACATTTGGGATCTAAACTTGGCGATGGTTACTTTCTTCTAGTTGGTGACGACCGTTTTCATACTGAGATTACCGCTCTTCCAGAAGGGTTTGAAGCGTCAGTCACTCGGTATCTAATACAAAAGTTAGACGATAAAGGTTAGATTGTATGAGAGTTAATGTTTTAAAGTCTGGGGCGGTTACATTTGGCAACATAGTAACTTGTGATGGTTTTGTTCGTGATTTTCCGATTCGAGTTCAGACCCACGTTCATACAGACCACATGTCTAAGTTTGATACAAGCAAGGGACACCAAAAATATATTCTTACGAGTCCAGCGACACATGAACTGTTAATAGCTGAGTACAATGCTGACTTACCCATCCGTTCAAACTTTAAAACTATTCCATTAGGGCAAGCAGTATCTAAAGAAGATTGCCAGATACGTTTGTTAGATAACAAGCATATGCTAGGGTCTGTTCAGGTTGAAGTAACATTGCCTGATGGAGTAAGATGTGGATACTCAGGAGATTTCGCCTGGCCGCTTGACAAAATTATAGAAGTGGAGGAATTGGTGGTAGATAGCACTTACGGGTCTCCTAACTCAGTTCGCCAATTCACTCAAGAAGAAGCAAATAATCGGTTTATAGACTTGGTTGTAGAACAGATTCAATCTGGCCCTGTCTTGATTAAGGCTCACCGTGGAACTTTGCAGCGTGCGATTTCCTCTTTAGATGATGCAATTAAATATCCTATTGTCGCGAGTCCACGGCTGGATAATGAGTTAAAGGTGTACCAACGACATGGATATAGTTTGACAAAAATTATTAACGAGAATACCGAAGAGGGGAAGCTTGCTCTTAGCGAAGGGCGATATATTCGTCTTTATGAAACTCGCGGCCACTTTCCAGCGGACACAGGCGAAGCTTCCTCTATCATCTTGAGTGCATATATGAGTCGTCAGGATGACCCAGTAATGGAATATTCGGAGAAATCCTTTTGTGTCGCACTCACTGGTCACGCAGACTATAAGGAAACTCTTGAATATGTTCATGAGACTAGAGCACAGAAAGTGATGACAGACAACAGTCGTGGTGGGCATGGAGTAGAACTTGCTCTGGCATTAAAGCGAGAGTTGGGGATTGAGGCACAACCTTCTGTAAACCGAGATACAAAGGAGTGGGGAATGTAAATCGAGCAAGCCTGGTGATTCCAAAGTGAGAAATAGAATTTAAAACAACTAAGTAACTGGGCTGGTGGCGATTCATCTTTTACCAACCGACTGAATGTTAACACGGGATAAGATTCGCCAAATCTTTTAACTCTTTCACTCTGCCATATAGCAGACGCACTCCACGATTTAGATGTGCCCGGAAGTACTTGACAAGCACTTCGTTATTTTCACACATCCCATTAGCAATTCCTCGTTCCTCAAGTAAGGCAATAATCAACGGATCCCACTCCCCCATAAGTGTAAAGCGGTTAAACTCATTTCCATCCGATGTATCTGCATCAAGTTCTGGCTCATTTGCTTCAGCGAGAGAAAGCATCAATCCAATTCTACTGAGGACGTTGGGCAGCAACCCCGTCCGTCCTTTTAGAATGCTAAGTTTTTTGCTAGAATCCTCTGACATGTGAATTCGGTTTAATTGCATGACAACTTATATTAAATAACATGAACTTGGTATAAGTTTACTTTCACGAGTTCGCAGGTATTTCTCCACTGATTCCCTCTTTGAAGGGTTTAGGAGATAAGAAATAGGTAAAAACATCCTCCTATCTATACCGAAACTCACGTTATTCGGACACCGAGCTCACGTTTAAATAACCTTTTTCTATGGTAGTGTGTACTTCTGTTTTATGATATGCTAAATGGAACGTGTGGGAGATGTAAGGTTCCATCATCGAATAAAAGGATTCATTAACTTCAGTATCAGTAGAAAGCAGGATCATCTGATGGCTTGCATGTGGAAAATATCGTTCAACAAGAAGTTTTCGATGGCTACTATCCAAACGACCAAGTGGAGTATCAAGGATCATGGGAAGCGGTTTACCTGATGTTTTTGCCAACCCCCATAACAAAGCAGTTGTGTAGATTTGCTTTTCACCTGCTGATAATTCTTCTTTTGAAAGAGCACGTTTGTTTGAATCAAATAACGTGACAGCAAAAGTATCCGAATCAATTTCAACCAAACTAATTCGATCTGGTTTGTGTGAAAGTTGATTAAAACTTTCAACAATAGAATTTCCAAGCGTCACAATTTTTGCTTGTGTGAGTTGGGATGTGTAAGAAGATAGAACAGATTTGACCTGGCTTACCCGTTGTTGTCGATTAATATGCGCTTCGCCAAGTTCTTGGGTGTAGCGAAGTTTCTCAAGTTTTCTTTCTGCTTCTCCCAATTTGTGGTTGAAGGATTGGATTGTTAAATTTTCATCTTTTTCTTGCTTGCGAAGTTGCCCAAGGTTTTGATTTAATTTGGAAAGTTTCTTTATCAAAGGTATCAATATCTCTTCGTCAGGGACTCTCTGAAGGGCTTGTTCTACCTTTTGCAATTCTAATTTCGCATCTTTCAATTCTTCATTCAATGCATAAAATTCTTGAGGAATGTCATTGAGACAAGTATCAATCCATTCAAAAAGTTGATCGTATTCCGCAGATGATCGCTCACGTACTTTTTTGAAACCCTTTAATTCTTCTGGAAGTTCAAACTGTGTTTTCAGTTCTGGGGTAATCTTTGAGCGAACAAAGTTAATTTGAAGTTCTGATAAGAAATCACCCCAAAACGAAGCGGATGCAAGTGTATCAATAAGCTTAGCGTTTTGGGTTTTCAATACACGATTTTTCTCTTCCCATTGATCGTATTCAATTTCTTTAAGAAGTCTATCTCCTAATTGCTTAAGCAGATCAGGTACAAGTGCAAACGGGAACAGTTCCGCGCATAAGTCGCGAATCTCGTTTTCTAATTCTTCAATTTCAGTGTGGAATTGCTCCTGTTGAAGTTTTAAACTCTCTCGTATTTCTGCATAACCCCCGCCTTCAGCAGCAATTCGGGATTCTTGTCGGGAAATCTGGGTCTCTAATTTCTCAATTTTAGTTTGTATTGATTCTAAGTGTTCAGTTGCATTCTTGAGGGACGAACTAAGATCTGCAATTTCTGATTCTGCAGCCTCAATCTCTTTCTGTAGCGGTTCAGGACTGCTTTCTTTTGCTAAACGGTTCGCATAGATACGAAGATCTGATTGCAACCGATCCACAAGGTTTAACCCCAGTAAGGATTTAATTGATTCTGCAAGGAACTGGTCGTGACTGGAGTCGTCAACTAATTTCTGTATGTCTTCACCATCAAAAAAGAAAAACTGTGATACACCTATCGGAATTAGTTCATTGATATAATCTTGCCAGTACAAAGCATCAAAATCTGCGTTTAACTGGTTGTCTTCGGAAACGGAAAAACTTTCTTTCACTGCACGGTGAATTCTGCCTCGCTGTCGCCAAGCGCGTTCAACCCGATAATGTTTTTTTTCTCCGCCTCGCGCATATTCAAATTCAAGTGATAAAGATGCGTAATTCAATGGCAATGCCGAAGTTGGATTACGGTGAATCATTGTGGAAAGGTACTCGTGATATTCATTGTGACTAACCCTAGCACCTAACGAACGTTTACCATAGAGACAGAGGCGAACTGCATCAAGAAGCGTTGTTTTACCAGCACCATTCATCCCGCCAATTAAGATGATAGGTCCTGTACCGTTAGGTGCCAGTTGAATAGTCTGCGATTCACGAAACAAACCGAAATTGTTGAGGGTGAGTTTGTGGAGAATCATTGTTGTCCACTATCAGATAGACTGTCGCGTACTTCTTCTTCCGAACGCCAATCCTCGTGGAAGATGGTATCAATTCGTGATTGGATTCCAGCACGTCTGCTCATCCCATCCATTTGTCGTTCGGTGTCAAGCAATTTAGCGACAAGTGTAACAGGAATTCCTTTTTCATTGCAAACTGCTGCCAAGATTTCTTTATCTTTTTCTGTAAAGGAGGTAGTATCATCAATGATCCAATCACGGTCTCCGACAATTTTTGTATAAATCTGTGGGACAGCATCCTCCCAATCTTGGCGTTCGGTTCTCCAAATCTTGCGAATTTCTTCAAGTTCGTCGTCAGTGATGAGCTTGATTTCAGGGTCAGGGCCCCCTTTGCGAACCTTTTCTTGTGTTGTAAGCAGTCGTGTTAAAAGTTCCTTACAAAAATTGAGCGTATAAGGACCGTGGATAAGTTGATTGTTGACAATAGTAACTTTACCGTTACGTCGCCGATGTTCGCGAATTTCAGGTTTCTTTTCAGGATTTCGGGTTTCGGCAAGAAAATCACGAAATTCAAGTAGTGGCAACATCCAATCTTCACCGTTATCGATCAAACCTTCCATTGCTTTGTCTTTTGTGACTACGGTGCATGTCCAACATCCAAAACGACTGTTTCCACAAGATGGAGTTGTTTCATCAACAACAAGCGGACATTCGCCTTGAGCGTTGGTGTTGCGATAGAGTGTTAGCAATTGTCGGTTATCGCTTCCCCATGGAGAGGCAGCTGACAGCAGATATATCCAAATGTCGTCGGTGGTGAAATCAACAACAGGTGTATAGACAAAGGCATTCGGCAAAGTAGTATGGCGCGATAGTAACGTATTTTTTATCCTATGCAAATTGAGCACCTGATCCCGTGTTGAACTTTCACCTTTACGCGATCCTAGTACCAAGATAACCTCACCATGTTCAGAGGCTTTGTCCAAGATAAACCGATTTGCAGGTTTAATTTTCATGCGGTCAGTGCACCATCTGAAGCGTGTGTACGGGGCAGGATATCCTTTGCCTATTAAGTTTACCCAGAAAGTTTCCTCGGTTTTCGGACGGACGATTGCAGTCTGGAATGGCATTTTTTCTTTATGTGCCAGTGCTTCAAGTCGTTCCAGTGTACCTGTAATGTGACTAACAATAACGGGTGTTTCGACGAGGGTATCGGATGAAATCACATACACAGGATACTTACGTTTATCTGGTGGCAGCTCAGCGAGGGCATACCAAATGAGCTGGAGTGCAGCGGTAGAATCTTTTCCCCCACTGTATCCTATAACCCAAGGGCGCGCGTTTTTGAGATAGACTTCTTGAATCTCGCGGTGGATATCATCGGGGGTGCGTGAATCAAAGATGCTATAAGAGGTTTCTGCCATAATTCCACTCCTTTCAAAGAAAAAACGTAACGTAATAATACAAGGTTCATTTCCAATGGAGACGGACACAAAATACTCAACGAAAGCGTCTTAATTATTCATGGGAATAGGATCGAAAAAATTTGGACTAATATCTTTGAATGAAAGAACTGTAATCTTAATCTGCTCTAAGAGGTGGTGTGCGTCAAAATCAATTTTCCAAGGATTATTGAAAAAGAAGTGATGTGTTCCTTTGGGCAGTATATCAGGTTTCTTTTCAACCTTGAAAACCGCTATCTTTGCAGAATCAACATAGTAACTATTGTTTAAGTTATCAAAGAATTCACCATCGCCATAAGTCCAAAAATACGCATGAGGGTCATATTCTTTAAAATATTCAGGATCAGCGATAATATAGTGGCCAGGCGGCAGTGTAGCAGATACTATTGGCATGTGAGACCTATCCTTTTTAAACGTTTTTTAATAAATTATTCCTATTATAACATGTGATGATAACATTGTATCATATTATCTGCAAAAAGACAATAAAAATATGTAAGTAGCGAACCATGTACCTGTATCAACAAAGATCATGTTTTAGACTGTGTTTCATAGATAACGTCATCGTGATTGACTGAAGCATCAGTTGGACCAGAATCAGCAATCCCGATCATCTCACGCATAACAGAATATCCCGCCGCCATCTGATTTTTTTCAACAATTTCACGGATATGACCACTTTTCACAAGCGTAATAAAGAAATCGAGTACGTTCGTGGCACTATTGAGAATCCCAGTAAACACATCGCGCAGGTTTTGATTTTCAATACCGAAGTGCTTTGCTATTTTTTCATAATTGCGTCCTTTTCGATGAGCACTTCCGCTTGAGCGAAGACTCTGGAGTTTCCTGAGAAAATCAAGATGATCGTCACCATCCGTAATACCGTTCAAATGTAAGGCAGCTTCAAGTACTGCGATGCCGTGTTTATCTTTAAACTTCTTTCGCTTCTCAAAAGGAATCATCTTTTTTAAATATGCTTCATTCAGAGAATCAATTAGTACCTTTGTCAAACTCAGAACGACCTCATCAAAGTCGCGCTGTTCGTCAGTTGCGGGTATTCGCATGCCTTGCAAATGAAATGTGTCTGCGGTGTTTAGTGGTAATAACCACTGCTCACCAAGATTATCTTGACTCACCTTTTGTAAATCACGATAACGTTGTTCAAAGATGTGTTCTGGCATATCTGAATTTTTGAACTGGGCTCCTAACTGTCGGTCAAAAAACGTTTTGCTTATTCCATCTGTTGGCGGAATGTTGTGCAGTCGCCAATGTTGCTGTTCGCTATAAGGTAGGTCGCGTCCAAGATCACCTAACCACATACAAACTTTGTCTTTATGATCGTTATCAATGAAGACACACCACATACTACCACACCTCAGAACTGAATCCTCTACACTGTATTTGCTTGGTTCATGGTAATATTTATCTAAGACTTTTTTATTGAAATGAACAGGAGTTAGATAACTCGGGGCATTTCCATCCACCCCACGAATATTCTCTGAATCGGCAGGCGTCTTCAGTTTATCTGGATTAGAAGTGTAAATGATTTCATCTCCATTTTCATCTACATCAATAATAAATTCTACAAAATTTTCTTCTGTTTCCTCAGCGAAGGGCCAAAAACCACTTTTTGCCTTTGGTAGCGGTTCAACAAGCCGTTTTCCGACCAAACGACTAAAAGCCCAACAGTTAGCAGTGCCGTTGAGGTCGCCGTAACGGTGCATCCAACACATAAGTCTGTCCTGTCTGTTTTCGTCGCCAGCCTGCAATTCCAGTTCTTCCAATGAATGTAATGAAGTTTCACTAAAAATGAATTGAATCGCGAGATGCATCTCTTTGATTGCCAAGAATTGACGAATTTCTTTGAGCCGAATCTGGATGTGGTCCGGTTTAACAACTGCCACAACTTCTTCATTTCCAGCGTCATCCATCTTGAGGTATTGATCCGTTTTTCTGTCGTGATAGAGTTCGTGGAAAACACGGAATTCTTCAGATATTTCCCTATAGTCTTCCCGTAATCTATGAAAGTTTCTATCAATAATCAAAGGTTCAACACCATTATCTACGCCATAGCGCAAGTATTCGCGTTGCAATCCACCTTGTTTGTGGTACGTTACACCAGCTGGCATACCATGTGAAAATTCCAAATCCCAAGTTGAGTCAGCAAGCGAATCCTGAATTTGAGATGATGGTATCAGAGCAGAATAAATATGGCGTTTACTTTGTTCTTCTTTATCATTGTTCACTTGATACACAGTAATCATTTCATTTAACTTATGCTCGCGACGTATTTCTGCCAATGTATGTGCTTGTGTCAGTCGCTTTTTGTCTTTATCAATACTCATGATACCCTCCTTTCCACTCTTCAATAGAACATATATAGTTTCATTATATCACAATTTTTCCTTGCATTCCAAATAAATATCATCTAAAATAATGCCACAATTCAAATGCATTTCTCATAAGGAGACAATTATATGGCTATCCGAGTAGGTGTTGTTGGTACAGGTGGCATTTCGCGTGCACACCGGAATGCTTACGCTAAAGCAGGTGGTTTTGAGATTGTCGCGGTATGCGACATCATTGGTGCGAAGGCACGACAAGCTGCCGAAGAGTGGGGTGTTCCTAAAAAGAATGTATTCACAAGTGTCCACAAGATGCTCGAAATGGATGAGATTGATACGGTAAGTGTCTGTACATACAACCAAGGACATCGACGACCGACGGTGGCAGCACTAAACGCTGGCAAACACGTTTTCTGTGAAAAACCGATGGCGGCGACTCTCGCGGATGCAACCGCTATGGTACGTGCTGCAAAAGAGTCAGGTAAAATCCTGCAAATCGGAATTCACAGCACGTTCCACCCCGGACTCCAGTTTGCGCGGAAGGTAATCGCTGAAGGTATCCTCGGTGATATTTACTATTCTGAATCTGCTGGATGTAGACGTCGTGGAAATCCGGGACACACGTTCATCTATAAAAAGACAGCGGGGGCAGGTGCTATTGTTGACATCGGCGTTTACAACATGCACAACTCGCTATATGCGATGGGGTATCCGAAACCAGTTCGCGTCTCTGCGATTACCGAGGATCACATCTCAATGCAAGATCCAAGGTTCAAGGATATAATGGATGTAGAAGAGTTCGGTGCTGCGTGGGTTCGGTTTGAAAACGGTGGTGTGATGCTATTTAAGATCTCATGGGCAGTCCACACAAACTCACTTGGTGGTAACTTCTGCCTTGGTAAAGATGCGGGTATTTCATTAGGCGGACCGGTTGTTTTTGCGGATTCTTATAGTAAAGAATTGCAGAAACTCGTGAAATCGGAAGGGCTAACTGCAAAACCGGAACCGCCTGAGGGTATGACAACAATCAGTTTTGAAGGATTTAAGGGTGTTGATGTCTGGGAAGCACAGATGACTGCATTCCGAGAAGCCGTCAAAACTGATGGTCCTTCACCGATACCACCTGATGGTGTGCTACTCACGAATGTGATTATGGATGGCATCTTCCGATCACAAAAAAGTGGCAAAGAAGTGGCTGTGAGGGTCCCCGAAATCTAAGCGATTTGTATTTCTGTGGGTTAGGTCTTTGTGCCTTGAATTGTTTGATCTGAAAACATGGGCGGGCACAGGGACCCGCCCCTACAATGTAAAATATCCTCTAATACGTGGTCTCAGTGCCGCGCCACTTAGTACTTACAAAAATCCTTCCACGTTTTCCACTTACATCTACCCCTACCTCCTGCCTCACTTTCAGTGAGTTTTGCTGATTTAGAATCTTGTCAATAAGCGCAGGTTTCAAGGTAAGAAGTACCATCTTTCCACCTGGTTTGAGGACATTTTCAAACTGATTGATACTTTGTCGGTAAAGGTTCGTGAGATGAGAGGCGTTTTCTTTCTTATCGGGAATTTGTAGATTACAAACAATCTTGTCAATAGTGTTTGGTTTTAATGGCAACTTTTTTACGTCCCAATGAAAAAATTGACGCGGTCGATGTTTCCTTCCAAAATTATTTTGCGTAACGTCCAATGCTTCTTCAGAGAGATCCCCACCGATGAGGTAACAGTAACGTCCCGTAACAGCACGTTCCAGCAGAATTGTTCCGGCACCACACATCGGATCTAAAAAGATGTCGTTCGGTTGCGGTTGTGAAAGCCACACCATGCCATACGCCAAATTCGGCTTCAGCGATTGCGGTACGCGTGACTGTTTTTTAGAACGTTGTGCCATCTCAGGTCTTGAAAGTCGGATGCTGAGATAGCCATCCTCACCATGCACCTCTACCCAAACGTCCAATCCCGAACTTGACTGGGTCAAATTCCAACCACGATTGATAAATGATCGTTCAACAACTTGTTGCAAATCACGTTTTTGAAAATTTCGGTACCCAGACATTCTACTGATGACACGAAACAGGATTCGTTTTCGCAAAGTAATACCGACTTGTCGGCAACATGCCAACGTTTCTGCGAAGTTGAACCGGGTAAGTGAACTACTAATAGCAGTAAGGGATCGGCGGGAGTGCGTCATATTGGAAAAATGTTTTACTACGAGAAACAACTGTTCTGCTGTCCGCAGCGATAGTAAATCTTTCGGATTACCAAAATATTGGAATACTATTCTTTCCGGTTTGCGCATGAGGATTTTGAATTGTTTGGTATCCCCAAAACGCGCATTTAATTCTTGTCGTGCTATGTTTTCTAGTCCCCCAGAGACCAAAATGGAATATATCATTATTGTCCTTTTAAGTTTGTGACCAATTCAGATGCTTATGAAGGAATTGGAATGTTCTGTCGGAATTAATTTGATGTCCGCCGTTGAAGAATTCTATTTCTGTTTTTTCAGGTATACCGAGTCTAACGTAAAGTCGGCGCACAACTGCGAATTCATGCGCAACCCACTCATCTGGTGCGACACCATCGTCGTGTCCGCGTTCTACCATAAACGGACGCGGTGCTATTAACCCTGCCATCTCCGCGTAGTTGAACGTGTTGCCCAAATCGAACTCCGGCATCTCATATTCACCAGTGAACATGTAGCTATAACGGGAGTCAAATGTTGCATTTTTCACAATCCACTCGTTGAAATCAGCTGAGCAGATAGAACATGCGTATCGTTCAAGTACTGCTGGCACACGCATAGCAGTTTTTCCACCGTAAGATAATCCATAGAACCCAATTCGGTTTTCATCAACGAAGGGTTGTTCTGCTAACCAGTCGAGCGTGCGTTCATGTTGACGGATAATCAACGAAAAGAGTGACCACTTAATAGGATTCGCTTTACGTTGGATTACACGGAAAGCGTCCTGCCCAATATACGGGTTCTGCGGTGCGTAGGTGATAAATCCCTTGTCTGCTAACTGCGCTGCATAGGAATGATACACAGATTTAATGTTCGGATCGGCAGTATCTTGCGGTCTGCCTTCTAAGCCGTGCTGACAAACGACAACCGGTCGTTCTTCACCTGGTTCCAGATCATTCGGCAGGAGCAAGATGCCATAGGCAAATACATCCTTCCACACATCAAGCACAACCTCATATCCTTTCCATTTAGGTTCGTCATAAATCAAGCGCGTTCTCGGATTTGCAGGCACGTCAGGTGCGGGACACCGTCCGATGACTTCATCCCAGAAATAGGTTTTAGCATCTGTGCATGTCTCTTCCCATTTTGTGAGTGAAGATGTATCCGTTTTATTCCAGAAGAACTGTTGTCGTCGCGTAGCTGCTTCGCGTAAAAAACGTTGGGTCAAGTTGACGAGTTGCATAAACTGTCGTTGTTGACGTGCTTCGTAATCGTAGGGTTCAGACGTTTCCAGTGTTAGTGGCTGGTCATTGTCAATATGTGCATTTTCAACACCGAGATTCGCAAGAAAAGCGGTTAATGTTTCTGCAGAACCGGGTAACCTGTCTTCTGGACAAGTCAAACTTATTCGATTTTCACAATCCAATTCGTGATAAACCGAGCGCGCACGATTATACTTTGCTTCTGCGGATTCCACTGGTGGCGAGACAAGTTGACCGGGTGCTGCTCCTCCGCGTCCATCTCTTGCAGGTGGTGGTCCTGCGACTTCTGGTCCACGACTTGTCTCAATAATTAAAGAGCGCGGTGCGATGAGACTTGCAATTTCTGCATCACCAAATTCGTGAAGCAATCCCCAAACATTTCGATATATCGGTTCACGCCACACATCTTGGCGCGATTGAAAATATCCGCTGACTACCGTAGACTGAATTCGTGTTTCTACAGCAGCACTATAAAGAGCAAGCAAACCACCTTCACCGTATCCGATAACACCGATGGGTTTATCAAAAGAGGACATCCAATCCACGAGTGACAGGACCTTTTGGACCTCATATCCTATGATATGTCTACCCATTTGATACGCCATTCGGTAAATGAATTCACGATGCGGTTGATTTGTGTATGCACCTATTTTTGGATTGCCAGAATAGGTGTCCTCACGATTAATTAGCATCGGTATCACGACACGACATCCGGTACTCGCTAAATGTCGTGCGAACTGTGCCGAGGATGAGAGTTCATCGGTTACACCCGCTACCATCTCCGGTGTCCAATCCGCATCTGGCAATGCGATGATCTGAGCGACAACCGGTGTATTATCATTCGGTTCTAACAGCAACCCCTCACCTTCAACCTCATCAAAAACATGCCACCGAACGCGGGATACAGTGTAGTTCTCACCCTTTGCGATGTGCACGGGAGTTTTTGTTGTACCGAGATAAGAAAGCACATCAATCGGCAGACGTTCATCAAGACACCCAATCTGTTTTCTGAATCGTTGTCTGTTGGGTTCAACAGATTCGGTGTATGCGGTGTGGGAACTATAATCACGATGCCACAACGTGTCTCGCTTTTCAGCTGCGGTTTCTGTAGCACAGGATACATAGTTATCAAGGTCTTCAACCATCTGTGCAGCAAGATCACCATCAAATGTTAATGGTGCAGTGCCATGTAATTCTGAAGTATGATTTTTTGACATGGTTTTTCTCGTTTATTTTATATGGGTCAATGATATTCGTTACACTTGATTCACAATGCGATTTCAAATACATTTGTGTGAATGTCCGAGGCGCAACGAATTGCGCGACTACAAACTTAAATGATTCCTTCTTGCCTTAACTGCTTCACCTCATCAGTAGACATTTTCAATACATCGGTCAATATCTCTACGGTATGTTCCCCAAGATTTGGGGCAGGAATATCCACATCACCGGGGGTATCAGAGAGTTTAATCGGCAGACCCGGCACTTCAACCGCACCTGTCATTTGATGTATCACATGTGTAATCATATTCCGTGCTTGTACCTGTGGATGGTTAACAACCTTGTCTATTGTGTTGATTGGTCCACAAGGAACACCTATGTTTTCCAGTGCATCAATCCATTCATCTGTTGTGCGTTGCCGCATAATCTCTGAGAGAATAGGAAATAACTCACTATGATTTGCAGTTCGCTCAACGTTAGTACTAAACCTTGCATCGGAGATAAGATTTTTCTGATCTACATGCTCACAAAACTTTGCCCACAGTGTATCGTTACCGATTGCAATGATAATGTTTCCATCTGCTGATTCAAATGCTTCAAAAGGTGTTATCGCAGGATGCCGACTACCGAGTGGTTGCGGAATTTCGTCAGTAGCGAAATAGCGGACGATTGCATTTTCCAACACTGCCACAAGACTATCCAACATTGCCACATCTACCAGTTGTCCTTTTCCTGTGCTGTTGCGATTGTGCAGTGCGGATAGAATACCGATAGTCGTGAAGAGTGCAGCAGTGATGTCACTAATAGAAGTTCCAACACGTACCGGTGGTCCATCTGGCTCACCAGTGATACTGATGATGCCGCCCATCCCTTGGATAATCATATCATAGGCACCTTTTTCAGCAAATGGTCCTGTCTGTCCAAAACCGGAACATGCAGCATAAATGAGCGCGGGATGTTCAACTGCAAGTGTTTCGTAATCTAAACCGAGTTTTTTCATCGTTCCTGGACGGAAATTTTCTACTAAAATATCACTCTGTTTAACGAGTTGCTTGAATATGTCCTTTCCGCGATCGGTTTTAAGGTTGAGTGTTATACTCCGTTTGCCACGATTCACACTCATAAAATAGAGGCTAAAGCCGTTCTTGAAAGGAGCAAAATTTCTCGATTCATCTCCAATCTCAGGTTGTTCAATTTTGATGACTTCTGCGCCGAGATCGCTAAGAATCATTGTTGCATAAGGTCCCGCCAGCACTCTCGTTAAATCTAATACCTTTATTCCCGACAATGGACCGGACATGCATGAATTCCTTTGTGTTAGAAAAAGTTGCTATTATGAGGTAGACGTGCTAATATAAACTACATCATATATTAGCAGCAAATAGTGTGTATGTCCAATAATTTTAATTAAGGAATGCTCTAATTTGAAGGAGAGTATCATAATGGATAAACTAAAAATCGCGCATATCGGAACAGGTAACCGCGGTTCCAATACATATCTTCCACTTATTTCAAAACTAAAAGATGATTTGGAACTCGTTGCAGTGTGTGATGTACACGAAACAAGAGTCAAAGAGCAGGGAGATAAGTATGGAGTTTCCGCCTACACAGACACCGAACAGATGTTAGAGAAGGAAAAACCAGATATCTGTTCTATTGTGATAACACCCAGCAATAACCATATTCCGGGTTTAATCTGTTCACAACACGGTGTGAGTTATTGCACAGAGACTCCTATTAACACCGATCTCGGACGTGCTGACAAAATGATCGAAGCTGCCAAAGAGGGCGGCGTAAAGTTAGAGGTCAACGAAAATTATTACCGTCGTCCATCCGAACGAATCAAACGTGCGATGATTCTTGAAGGGATTTTCGGGGAGGTGAACGTTGCCTACAACGATTTTCGTGGACACGGTTATCATGGGATTGGTCTTTTACGGAGTTATGTTGGTTTTGATAATGAACCGGTGCAAGTTTACGGTTTTCGCAAGGGTTTCAAGGTTCAGGATCACGTTTGGCGGAAAGGACAACCGCGTCGTAAAAATGAAGATTGGCAGCATGCTGTGATTGAGTTTGCTGACGGTGCAGTCGGGATTTTCGACTTCTCCAGCCTCTCATACGGTTCACCGCTACGTGGTTTTAATGGCACAAAATTCTATGCAGAGCGTGGGATGTGTTTCCGAGACGATGCAGTTGTATTAAATGATGATGCGGATACACAACGACCGGTTACTATTACACGTAAGACGAATAACGTTGATGGATATGAAACACTTGCTTCTCTTGTTACCGATACTAATCCCGAGGTAGTATGGGAGAACCCGTTGCAGTATTATCCACTCAGCGATGGTGAAATTACTGTGGCATCAGAATTAATGAGCCTTGCGAATGCTGTTCGTAACGATACCGAACCGGAATATGGTGCATACAATGGACGTAAAGATAGAGAAATTGATGTTGCCATGGCGCGTTCATGGAACAATAACGGTGCACCTATTACATTTCCATTTGAGTACTAATACCAAATTAACTTGATTAGAAGTTTTCTACGTAGCGGTTAGCATTGCGAGGAGGACCCAGAGACCTCGCACTACAAATCCCGTTAATTGGGTATAATACCAAATTAACTTGATTCGATGGCTTCGGATAAAGTCGGCATTGTGAGGATGGGGACCTCGCGCTACAAATCGGGTTAATTGGGTATAAAATCATAGTGGAAAATCCGAATTTGAGAAATCTGTATGGGACATTTTTCTTGTTATGAACGCCATATTGAAGTATACTTAAGAGATAGTTTACTATGAATTGGAGGATTCAAAGTTGGTGAAATTTTTTGGGTTAATTTTCTCACTGTTGCTAATATTTGGTTTTGGGGTAACACTACTCGGCAATGAATCGGTTAACATCTACTTTCCGGATAAACTTGGAAGCACATGGGTTTATGAAGATCAAGATGGTAAGGAATTTACTCGCTTTGCTGTTGAACAAAAAGAGGTTGAAGGGACAAAATATAATGCCTTCAACTATGAACCAAACTTAAAAGACTGGGAAAATTATGAATATTATATTCATCCGCAATTGTATCAAGTAGGTGATGAATGGGTTGCATTTTATGTTGGTGATGATATAGAAAAGGCGCATAAGTCTATCTTAAGTAAACGTTTGCAGGAGATAGTTGCAGAGTTACGTAAACTGATGGCTGGTAAACTTCCACCCGGTATTACCGTTGAATATAAGCACAACATTGAACCCGAAGCACGAGATTTTTTCTATCTTTTTCCGATGCCTACCACTCTTAATGAAGAGTGGATAGCTATGCGGGTAGACATAAAAGTGGAAATGAGTCTTAACATTAAGGGAGCACCTGTTGAAATTGCCAAAGATTTTAAAACCATCTCTTCTACTAAGAGTATTTTGGAAACTGGGAAAGTTACAGCGAAAGAAACTGTTGAAACAGATGCTGGAATGTTTGAAGACTGTTTGAAAATTGAGTATCGAACCAAAACGACAACGAAAACAGAAGCACCACCAGAAATCAAACAACTACTCCCAGAAGATAAACCGAAGGAGTCCATTACAACACTATGGTTAGCACCGAATGTCGGTATTGTTAAATTCAGGCGTGAGAAGGAACAATCTGACGAGGTAACTACCTTTGAGTTAAAAAGATACGAAATCAAATCTGACGAATCTGAAAACGGAGAAAACAATTAATATTTCAAGACTGGTGTGAACTCACTGCCCGGATCAATGATCCTTTAACGGAGAAACCTTCATGCTGAAAAAACTGTGTCTTTTCTTGACATTCCTCCTAATCTTTTGTTTTTGCGTGAGGTTATTAGGAGATGAATCTGTCAGTACATATTTTCCTGATACTATCGGAAGTTTTTGGGTTTATGAAGACCAAGATGGAAACGAACTAACACGTCGTGCAATTGAAGGAGAAGAAATCGCCAGCGTGATATATCACGGCTTCAGTTACGAACCTGAGTTGGAAGATTGGGCAGATTTTAATCGTTACATGTTTCCTTCTCTATATAATGTTAATGAGGAATGGGTGACGTTCATAATCAGTGATGAGATAGAAAAAGCAGTAAAAGCGCGTTTTACGAATGAGATGGAGACGTATTCTAAATTAGCGAAGAATGCTATAGAAAGTGAATCGCCACCCGAATTTAACATTACCTTTAACCTCAAATATGATGTGGAGGTAGAAGCAGCGGACCAATTCAATTTTCTCAACGTGCAAGCGACTCCAAATGAAGAATGGGACGCAGCACAGATAAATGCAACAATCACATTGGAGTTTGATATACAAGGTTTACCTGACTTTCAGAATGCTGAGGACATACCAATAATCACGCTTGATTTTACTATCCTTGAAACGGGAAAAATTCTCGGCATTGAAACCGTTGAGACCGCTGCTGGCACTTTTAAAGATTGTTTGAAAATCGAATATCGGACCGAAACAACAATGACAGAATCTCATGTAGGTGGACCGGGGGACCAACCAGGTGAATCGGTTACAAAGTTATGGTTAGCACCCGATGTTGGAATTGTCAAATTTCACCAAGAAGCTGAGAAGATTTTTCTTCAGATGATGCCAGAAGCAGATATAACTGAAGCCACAAGAACTGAAAAAGAGGCTGCTGAGATTACTTCTCCTTCAATCAAGACATTTGAATTAAAGAAATACAAAATAGCAACAGAAAACTCGCAAGACGAAGGCACTAAATAAAAAGGTGACACTATACTTACATCAAAATAAACAAGAAACTGAAATTGAGGTATCTCACATGTTTAATAAATTTTGCGTAGTTTTGATATTTTTACTTTTCATTGGTTTTAGCGTAGTCTTGTTAGGCAACGAATCAACCTCCAAATATTTTCCCAGCACCTTAGAAAGTTTTTGGGTCTATGAAGATCAGGATGGCAACGAGTTTACACGTCGTGCGATAGAAGATGAAGAAATTGCTGGTAAAATCTATCACGCGTTCAGTTATGAACCTGAGTTAGAAGACTGGGTAGATTATAGTTATTTTCTCCATCCATCTCTATATCAAGTGAGTGATGCTGGTATAACACTCATTGTGAAGGATGAAGTAGAGAAGGGACTTAAAGCACGACTAAAAAAAGAGATGGATGCTTTCGTTGAGGCACTTATGGCTACAGAAGCTCCACCAGATGTCAGAATTAATGTTGATATTGATGTGCAAGTACAAGACCTACTGTTCCTTCTTCCAGATGCTATCATTGCCAATGAGGAATGGGACGCAAACCAGATTGAAGCCAAAGTCAAGATGACATTTATAGGTGATAGTGTTCCGGATGATTACAAATTGACAATAGATTTCACTATTATAGAAACAGGAATTGTCTTAGGAACAGATAGTGTTGAAACAGCCGCTGGTACGTTTGAAGACTGTTTGAAAGTTGAATATCGCACTGAAACAACGGCAATATTAGATCCTGTTCCTCCACCTGATGAAGTAGATCCGCCGGGAGAAACTGTAACGACAGTGTGGTTTGCTCTGGGCGTCGGTATTGTAAAAGTTCATCAGAAAAGGAATCACAGTTTCTTAGAGATGTTACCGGATGATGAAGGAATCCCATTACCCCCTAATCCTGAACCAAAAACGTTTGAATTAAAGAAATATGAAATCAAAACTGCAGATCCTGAAAATGATAGCGATTAACATTCTCAAACACCTAATTTGACTGAAAACTGTGACTTCCTAATTGGAGAAATTATTCATGTTTAAAAAAGCATTGACCATTATTATAACTTTGTTTATCTTTAGTTTTAGTGTTGTGTTGATGGGAAATGAACCTGCGAAAAACTATTTTCCTGGAACACTTGGAAGTTTTTGGGTCTATGAAGACCAAGATGGTAACGAGTTTACACGCCATGCGATTGAAAGGGAAGAAATCGTAGGGAAGACTTTCGCAGCGTTCAGTTATGAACCTGAGTTAGAAGACTGGATAGAATATAGTCCTTTTATCAGCCCTTCTTTATATAAAGTGAGCGATGCGGGGATCACACTTGTTGTCGGTGATGAGGTTGAGAAGGCAGTCAAAGCACGTCTTTCTAAAGAAATGGAGTCAGTTAGAGAAATATTTACAATACAACAGCCAGATGATGCCGATTTCAACTATGAAATTAAGGCAGAAGCACATAAACACTCCTATCTGCTACCGACACCCATAGTTCTCAACGAAGAGTGGGATGTAAACCAGATAAAAGCCAGCCTTGCTTTAGACCTTCAAGGTAATGAGCAATTGACAATAGATTACACAATTAATGAAACAGGAATTATACGAGGAACAGAAACAGTTGAAACAGCTGCTGGTTCATTTGAGGGCTGTCTGAAAGTTGAATACCGAACAGAAACAACAGCAATAATAACCCCTATTCCTTCACCTGATGAAGTAGATCCGCCGGGAGAAACCGTAACGACAGTATGGTTTGCTCCCAATGTCGGCATCGTAAAATTCAATCAGAAAATGAATTACACTTTTTTGGACATGATCAAAGATGATGGGGGCCTTGAAAAGCCACCTGATCCTGAGCCGAAAACATTTGAATTAAAGAAATATGAAATCAAAACAGCAGAGCCTGAAATCAAAACGGCAGTCCCTGATAGTGATGATAATAACTTAGGTAATGAATCAGACTCAAAATATTTTCCTGACGCGTTAGATAGTTTTTGGGTTTATGAAGACCAAGATGGTAACGAGTTGACTCGTCGTGCGATTGAAGGAGAAGAAATCGCAGGGCAGACTTTCGCAGCGTTCAGTTATGAACCTGAATTAGAGGATTGGGCGGAATATAGTCCTTTTATCCAACCTTTTTTATATAATGTGAGCGATGCGGGGATCACACTCGTTGTTAGTGATGAAGTAGAGAAGGCAGTCAAAGCACGTCTATCTAAAGAGATGGAGTCCTTCAGAGAAATAATAATAAGAAGCGACGATCCAGATGCGGCTAATTTCACCTATAATATTCTTAAGGCAGAAGCACATAAACACTCTTACCTGCTACCGACACCCGTAGTTCTCAACGAAGAGTGGGATGTGAACCAGATAAAAGCTAGCCTTGCTTTAGGCCTTCTACGCAATGTGACAATAGATTACACAATTAATGAAACAGGAATTATACGAGGAACAGAAACCATTAAAACAGCTGCTGGTACATTTGAGGACTGTCTGAAAGTTGAATACCGAACAGAAACAACTATACAATTAAATCCTCCTGATCCCGAAACAAATCCACCCGGAGAAACCATAACGACAGTGTGGTTTGCACCTGGTGTCGGAATCGCAAAATTTCATCAGAAAATGAAATACACCTTTTTAGAAATAATTCCAGATGATGCAGATTTACCTATTCCTCCTGATCCTGAACCGAAAACATTTGAATTAAAGAAATATGAAATCAAAACAGCAGAGCCTGAAATCAAAACGGCAGTCCCTGATAGTGATGATAGTAATTTAGGTAACGAATCAGACTCAAAATATTTTCCTGACGCGTTAGATAGTTTTTGGGTGTATGAAGACCAAGATGGTAATGAGTTGACTCGTCGTGCGATTGAAGGTGAAGAAGTCGCAGGGAAAACTTTCTCAGCCTTCAGTTACGAACCTGAGTTAAAGGATTGGGCGGAATATAGTCCTTTTATCCAACCTTCTTTATATAATGTGAGCGATGCGGGGATCACACTTGTTGTCGGTGATGAGGTTGAGAAGGCAGTAAAAGCACGTCTTTCTAAAGAGATGGAATCCTTCAGAGAAATAATAAGAAGAGATGATCCAGATTCGGCAAATTTTACCTACAATATTGAAGTAGAAGCACAAGATAATTCCAATTTGCTCCCGACACCCGTAACCCTTAATGAAGAATGGGACACCAACGAGATAAAAGCAAGTTTAGCATTAATCTTTGAGGGTGAAGAGCAAATTAAAATAGATTACACCATCATGGAAACAGGTATTGTTAAAGGAACAGAAACCGTTGTAGCAGCTGCTGGAACATTTGAGGACTGTTTGAAAGTAGAATATCGGACAGAAACAACGGCAGTGTTAGATCTCGCCGAACTACCTGATGAAATGGATCCTCCAGGAGAAATCGTAACGACAGTGTGGTTTGCCCCAGATGTCGGAATTGTAAAATTTCATCAGAAAATGAATTACATGTTTTTCGATATGTTTCAAGATGAGTTTCAAGATGATGGGGGCCTTGAAAAACCACCTGATCCTGAACCGAAAACATTTGAATTAAAGAAATATGAAATCAAAACAGCAGAGCCTAAAATCAAAACGGCAGTCCCTGATAGTGATGATAGTAATTTAGGTAACGAATCAGACTCAAAATATTTTCCTGACGCGTTAGATAGTTTTTGGGTGTATGAAGACCAAGATGGTAACGAGTTGACTCGTCGTGCGATTGAAGGAGAAGAAATCGCAGGGCAGACTTTCGCAGCGTTCAGTTATGAACCTGAGTTAAAGGATTGGGCGGAATATAGTCCTTTTATCAGCCCTTCTTTATATAATGTGAGCGATGCGGGGATCACACTTGTTGTCGGGGATGAGGTTGAGAAAGCAGTCAAAGCACGTCTTTCTAAAGAGATGGAATACTTAAGAGAAATAATAAGAGATGATCCAGATGTGGCTAATTTCACCTATAATATTCTTAAGGCAGAAGCACATAAACACTCTTACCTGCTACCGACACCCGTAGTTCTCAACGAAGAGTGGGATGTGAACCAGATAAAAGCTAGCCTTGCTTTAGGCCTTCTACGCAATGTGACAATAGATTACACAATTAATGAAACAGGAATTATACGAGGAACAGAAACCATTAAAACAGCTGCTGGTACATTTGAGGATTGTTTGAAAGTTGAATACCGAACAGAAACAACGGCAGTGTTAGATCCTGTTTCACCACCTGATGAAATAGATCCTCCGGGAGAAACCGTAACGACAGTATGGTTTGCTCCCAATGTTGGAATCGTAAAATTTTATCAGAAAATGAAATACACTTTTTTAGAAATGATTCCAGACGATGCAGATTTACCTATCCCTCCTGATCCTATAACGAAAACACTTGTATTAAAGAAATATGAAATCAAAACTGTAGAATCTGAAGGTAATAATAGCAATTGATATTGTCTAACACATTACTTGACCGTAAACCATTGATACCTAATTGGAGAAATTAGTTATGTTAAACAAAGTTCGGACTATTTTTATACTTTTGCTTGTCTTTAGTTTCAGTGCAACGTTGATGGGCAATGAAACAGTGAGTAAGTATTTTCCAGCAACGGTTGGAAGTTCTTGGGTATACGAAGATCAAGATGGAAACGAAATGACGCGTCGTGCTGTTGAAGGCGAAGAAATTGCGGGTGAGACGTATTACGCATTTGAATATGACCCCGCTTTTGAAGATTGGGAAGATTATGAGTATTACGTCCATCCTTCGCTTTTTAAGGTTGATGATAACGGAATTAAGTTCTTTATGGGTCAATAACCCCAAGTTAAAGCATGGGGCTTGTGCGAAGCGCATACCAAGCGTTCACTCCACAAGTTAAACCGTTGTACTACAGTAAAATATCGTGGTATCTTGGCGTGGTAGCCAGCACGATGTTTCGGATGCTCCCCAAGTCCGATCCCTCTCGGATACTGTGATCTGGATGGGGAAACACATACCCTGAAAAGGAGTTCTAACGACATGTTCGTTCCAGTGAAATCTAAGGATGGTGAACAACTGATGCCCACTTCTCCGCCAGTTGCGAGGCACCTTATCAAAAGTGGTAAGGCGACCCCGTATTGGAATAATGGTATCCTCTGTATTCGATTAAACTACGAAACAACAGCATACAAACAAGAGATTGCTGTGGGTGTAGACCTGGCAGCAAGAAAGAAGGGTTCACGGTGAAGTCTGAGGCACACACGTATTTGAATGTTCAAACTGATGCACATAGCAAAGTGGGTAAAAAAATAGGAAAGCGTCGCGAACTTCGGAGAACCCGTCGGAGTCGTTCGTGTCCAAACCGAAAGAACCGAACTAATCGGCACCCTTCTAATAAAGACAGGATACCGGCTGGCACGCGTGCGAGATGGGATTGGAAACTGCGTATTTTGGATTGGTTGTCTAATATGTATCCTGTCACACATGTCTGTGTAGAGGATATTAAAGCAAGGACTATCAAACGTGCGAAAAAGTGGAATAGTTCTTTCAGTCCTCTTGAAGTCGGAAAGTCTTGGTTCTATAGTGAAATACAAAAGCGATGGACATTGTTCACACTTCAAGGTTGGGAGACGAAAGAACTTCGAGATAGACTTGGGCTCAAGAAGTCTTCCAAGAAACTCGCAGAGACGTTTGATGCACACTGTGTAGATAGTTGGTGCTTGGCATATCACACTGTCGGTGGGGTGGATGTCCCCGACAACACAGATATATTCTGCATCGCACCTATACCTGTTTCAAGACGTGAACTTCATCGGCAGAACCCACAAAAGAACGGCATTCGTTTGCGATATGGTGGCACCGTATTAACACAAGGGTTGGTCAAGAACACTTTGGTGAAGCATGTCAAACACGGATTAACAAGACTTTCAGGTATTAACGCCAAAGGTTTGTTTTCAATCTACAGTTTGGATGGGAAACGAATCACCACAAGCGCGAAGCGACAGGATTTCAAAGTTCTGACGCGTCTGAATTTTAACTATAGGAGTGGGCTTTCCTCCCCAACCTAAAGGATGGGGTCTCCAGCCCGAAGAGTGATGAAGAATGGGACTCAATGCGAATCAAACCGACGATAAAGATCAAAATAAATCACACACAAAATAATTCTGAAGTGGATACAGAGTTAGCTGGACAATCCGGTTATACTTCCTTCTATTTCACTATTTTGGAAACAGGAATTATCAGAGGAACAGAAGATGTTGAAACGCCTGCTGGAACATTTAAAGACTGTTTGAAAATTGAGTACCGTACAGAAACTGTGTTACCAAAAATGTTTGGGGCGAATGGTCCTGGAGCTGGTGAATCTGTTTCAACGTTGTGGTTAGCACCTAATGTAGGAATTGTAAAGTTTCGTCAGGAAGCACAAAAACCTATCTTACAAGAAATTCAAAATGCTGATACCACTAATCAAATTAAGACATTTGAATTGAAAAAGTATGAAATTAAAACGAATGTTGCGGAGAGTGAATGAGCGTTTTTCCAATTAACCGTCTAAGACGACTTCGCGCAAATGAAAACCTTCGTCGACTCGTTAGACAGACGAGTCTGTCAGTGGATGATCTCATCTATCCGATGTTTGTCGTCCACGGGCAAAGGACAGCGATTGAAATTACTTCTATGCCGGGATGTTACCAGTATTCGGTTGATATGCTCGTAAATGCAGCAAAAGAGCTTGCATCGCTTGGCATCCCAGGAACAATCTTGTTCGGAATTCCTGAGTCGAAAGATGCGCTTGGGTCTGAAGCTTATGCCGAAGATGGAATTATTCAGCAGGCAGTTCGCGCGATTAAAAATACTGTCCCTGACCTGCTTGTGATGACAGATGTTTGTCTCTGTGAATATACCGATCACGGACATTGTGGAATCGTTGAAGTTGGTGAAGTGCAGAACGACCCAACGGTTGATCTGCTTATTAAGGAGAGTTTGTCGCATGCACGGGCAGGTGCTGATGTCATTGCACCATCAGATATGATGGATGGTCGTGTGGGGGCAATTCGCGATGCATTAGATGATGAAGGATATGAAAACACCCCTATCATGGCGTATTCTGCAAAATACGCATCTGCTTTCTACGGTCCGTTTCGTGAGGCAGCAGAGTCGGCACCACAATTTGGTGACCGCCGCTCATATCAGATGGATCCAGCAAACTCTGAAGAGGCACTGCGGGAAGTCATGTTGGATATAGAAGAAGGGGCGGACATTGTGATGGTGAAACCTGCACTCTCTTACCTTGATGTAATACATCAAGTAAAAACAGAGTTTCAGATGCCTGTTGCAGCCTATAACGTCAGTGGTGAATATGCTATGATAAAGGCAGCAGCGCAAAATGGGTGGATTGACGAAAAGCGAGTTGCACTTGAGGTATTAACAAGTATCAAACGTGCTGGAGCAGATATGATTTTGACTTACTTCGCAAAATCGGTTGTGGAATGGCTAAAAAATTAGGATTATATTTATCATTAATTTCTTTTGTAGGAGCGACCTACCGGTCACGATTTGAATACCTGAACTATAGAAAATCTAAAATATCTTGCACTTATCTTTTAATTTGCAGCGTTTGTAGTCGCGCAATTCATTGCGCCTCTAACATTAATTATTTTTTTACGATAAACAAATTTAAACCAGAATTGGAGGAACGAATTGGAGAGCAGCAAATCTTTATCAGTTTGGCAAAAATCACAACAATTTATCCCCGGCGGTGTTAACAGTCCTGTCCGTAATTTCAGCAAGGTTGGTGAACACCCACGTTTTATTGAACGCGGTAAGGGATCTAAGATATACGACATTGATGGAAACGCATATATTGATTATGTTGCTTCATGGGGTCCGTTAGTTCTGGGGCATGCACATCCAGAGGTAGTAGAAGCTATCAGCAACGCAGCAACAAACGGAACCAGTTTCGGGGCACCGACAACATTAGAGACTGAACTTGCTGAAATAATAGTAAATGCAGTGTCTTCCATTGAGCAAGTTAGACTTGTCAACTCAGGCACAGAAGCAACAATGAGCGCGATTCGTGTCGCACGCGGATATACTGGACGCAACAAAATCGTTAAGATAGATGGGTGCTACCACGGACATGTAGACTATCTGTTAGCAAAAGCAGGTTCCGGTATTGCTACTTTTGGCTTATCGGATAGTGGTGGTGTTCCAGAGGATTTTGCCCGCAATACGCTCACTGTACCATTCAACGATCCTGAAGCACTGAAAACAACCATAGATGCCAATCAGGATGAAATAGCATGTCTCATTCTTGAGCCAATCATGGGAAACATGGGTATCATCCCACCGCGCGAGGGCTATCTCAATGAACTCCGTGAGATTACAGAACAGCATGGGATCGTGCTAATCTTTGATGAGGTAATCACAGGTTTTAGGGTTGCCTATGGTGGTGCACAATCTTACTATAACGTCACACCTGACATGACCTGTTTGGGAAAGATTATCGGTGGGGGGTTGCCAGTTGGTGCTTACGGCGGAAAACGAGAGATTATGCAATGCGTTGCTCCAGAAGGTGATGTGTATCAGGCAGGAACGTTATCTGGAAATCCATTAGCCGTCACTGCAGGTATAACGACTTTGAAAAAGTTGGCACAACCGGGTGTCTATAAACAACTCGAAAATCGTGCATCTGCCCTTGCTGATGGACTTTCCGAAGCAACTCAAAAACACGGTATTGACGCATGGCATAGCCGTATCGGTTCAATGCTGATGCTCTATTTCACATCAGAATCTGTTACAGATGCCGATGGTGCACGGACTGCTGATACAGAACGATTCCGTGAATATTTCTGGGGATTGTTGGAGCGCGGCGTATATATCGCTCCATCTCAATTTGAAGCAGGATTCGTTTCCTTAGTTCATTCTGAAGAGGATATCAACATAACCGTTCAAGCAGCAAATGAGGTTATTGCTAATTTGTAAACGAAAGTAAGGAATTGAATGTCAAGTTTTGATAATATTGTTAAATTAATTGCTGACGATCTTAGTGCTGTAGAGGCGAAACTAACTGAAAATACAGCGAGTGAATATAGTTTTGTAGATATGGCGGTTCAGCATGTAGTAGAGGGCGGCGGCAAACGGCTACGTCCGATTCTTGTCTTGCTTTCTGCAAAAGCATGTGGATACGAAGGAAGCGATGCACATACACTTGCTGCTGTTGTTGAGTTGATCCATGTCGCATCCCTTGTTCACGATGATGTTCTTGATGAGGCAACAATCCGACGTGGGCGTGAAACATTACAGACAAAATGGGGCAATAAGGTAGCGGTACTTGTAGGGGACTATCTACATGCACGTGTGTTGTCAATGCTTGTGTCCCGTCGCGCTGATGATCCGGCAATGGAAATTCTTGCTGATACTACACAAGCAATGTGCGAAGGTGAAGTAATCCATGCCTACAAAAGCGGTGATTTTGACATTACCGAAGAGGAATACCTTAAGATTATCAGTTTTAAAACTGGAAAGTTAATTGCAGCCTCATGCACGCTCGGTGCTCATCTCGGTACAAAGGATCAACAACAGACTGATGCGCTCACAACCTACGGGCAACAAATTGGAACCGCCTTTCAAATTGTAGATGATTTGCTTGATTTCGTAGAAGACCCTGAAAAGTTGGGAAAAAACGCCTTCGGTGATCTTCGTGAAGGTAAACTCACTTATCCTATCATCCATACCAGAAAGGTATGTAATGATGACGAGAAACAGACGCTTGAAAAGGTGCTAAATCCTGATACTGATGAAACCGAGGCAATTTCCTTTGTTGAATCTTTATTCCAAAGATATAATGTTGAGAAACACTGTTTGAAAATTGCCCAAGGCTATGCGAACCGTGCCAAAGCAGCATTATCGACGGTTCCACAATCAGATGCAAGATTTGCCTTAGAAAACCTCTCGGATTATGTCGTTTCACGGGATTCATAGAAATACTACCAAATTCAAACTAATTTTGTTGAAAGTTGAATACATTGTGTAAATCCGCCTTTCTTTAGCAGTATGTTATGTTTTATCCAGCGTACATAAACCTTCAGAACCGAAAATGCCTTGTTATTGGTGGCGGCACTGTTGCTGAACGTAAAGTTGTCTCCATGCTTATCAGTGGTGGTGAAGTAACTGTAATTAGTCCTGATGCTACAGAATTGTTAGTGTTCCTTGCAGAAAAAGGCACAATTCGGTGGTACAAACGGCAGTTTGAGACTGACGATACACAAGGATATTTTCTTGTTTGCGCTGCAACCGATTTTACAGCAATTAACACCGGTGTTTTCAAAGAAGCACACGAAAAAAATAATATCCGCTTAGTCAATGTAGTGGACGTTATCCCGCAATGTACCTTTGCTGCAGCATCTGTTGTAACGGATGGTGAAATCATGATAAGTATTTCCACCAGCGGTAAAAGTCCTGCGACGAGTCGGCGTATCCGAGAGCATTTTGAAGAGATGTTGGATGCATCTTCTTTATATACGCTTGGATATGAAAATGGCAAACCAGTACCAATTGATAACCTTCGGCTGCCGTATCCAGTATACCTACTGTTAGAAAATCGGAAGTGTGTAATCTTGTGTGAGGAGAAAACATCAGAAATTGAAAGTCGTGTTTCACTTCTTCATCAATGTGGTGCCGATATAAAATATATGAATTCTGACGAAACAACACCTCAGCATCTCAATGACGCTTTTCTTGTCATCATCGCAGAACGGTCTTTATTAGACATACCGTTTGAGAAAGACGTTGGATTCATACATGAATTCCTTGATAACACAGGTTCAGGAACACATTTCACACCATATCTTGTCATAGACGATAACCTAATAATAAGCATATCAGCGACCAATAAGAATGGTAATGATAAAGCGAAACGTCTCCATAGAATACTATTGAACAAATTTGAAAATAAAGGCTACGGTGTTTTTATTGATTTCCTTGGTTCGCGCAGATCGGAAGTTCTCAAGGCTTTTCCTACGTCAAAAATGCGTGGCGACTTTTTTGAGAAACTCATCGGACATGTTGCAGACAGTCCACAACTCCAAACATGTTGCCTGAGTCTCACAGAACCGGAATGCGCCACACAATGTCTTTTTAACTGGGTACGACAAGGTAAAATTGAACATGCCAATAACTTTATATCTGATCTTTTAAGCACGCAACGTGCAAACCTATAACCTATGTCAGCAAACCTAAACTTTCTATTTCTTGTAACTGTATTAGTTTATTTAGCCACCAGTATTTTTCATACCCTCTCACTGGCTATCGGAAATCGTACTGAGGCATCAGTGATACGCCCAACAATTGAACGTATTGCCTTCTGGGGGACGACCCTTGGATTTGGGATGCTAACGCTCTTTATTGTGCTCTGGTGGGTACAGCAAGGACATTTCCCGATGACTCACTGGATGGACTCTACCGCTTTTTTTGCATGGGCAATCACGTTAATCTACTTGATTATCTTCCGTTTAACACATCTGCGTGCTCTTGGCAGTTTTGTTATGCCGGTAGCCTTCATTGCGATCCTGATTTCATATAGTTTCCCAAGAAACGCCTCAGCTCCGTCGGAACTTTTGAAAAACTATTGGGTAATTCCTCATGTGACACTCATTATTCTTGGCTTTGCAGCGTTTATTGCTGCATTTGGGTTTGCACTCATGTATCTAATCGCAGAGAAGAAGATACGCGACAAAACGCACCCCCTTCTCCACAACCTTCTTCCATCTCTCGGTATTTCCGATGAACTCGGGTATCTTTGCATAATCTTTGGGGTAATTCTCTTGACAATAGGCGTTGTTGTCGGAAGTCTCTTAACGCAATATATCGGTGAATTGCCATGGAAATGGTTAGATCCAAAGGTTATCTCCACGTTGGTTACCTGGCTAATCTATGTTACACAAATCGGGATTCGTCAATTTTGGGGATGGCGAGGTAAGAAAGCGGCGTATGCTTCAATCATTGGTTTCATCGCTGTTCTCTGCACATACGTCGGTGTTGACATCTTTTTGGAAAGCATACATGAATTTCGCTAAAGTGAAAATTCTGTTTTGACATCTATCCTAATATGTGATATAATTTGTCCAACTTACAGATATGTTGCATTTTGAATTCAGTTAAAGTAAAAGCATGAAGCAGATTGTGTCCATCGGAACAAGCCACCATATCGCTCCCATTGAATTTAGGGAAAAATTGGCGTTTTCCGAAGATCAACTTATCGAATCCCTCCAATCCCTTCGTGAATCTTATCAGGTTCAAGAGGCGGTGATCCTTTCTACGTGCAACCGTGTTGAACTTTATGCAGTATTGAATTCACGTCGTACTGCCGAGATACCTGGTAAAACACTAATGGAATTCCTGTCACACTATCATCAGATCAGTGTAGACACACTTAAAAAATGGAGTTACCTTCACCACGACTTAGATACAATCCGCCATCTTTTCAGAGTCACTGCAAGCCTTGATTCCATGATAGTTGGAGAATCCCAAATAGTCGGTCAGGTAAAAGAGGCTTATGATATCTCGCGTTCTGCAGGTGGGGCGGGAACCATCCTGAATCGCCTCTTTACCAAGGCGTTCAGCGTTGGAAAACGAATTCGTTCTGAAACAACAATTACTACTGGGGCAGTTTCTATCAGTTACGCTGCTGTAGAACTTGCCAAAAAAATCTTCAATACATTAGAAAATAAAACTGTCGCGATTATTGGCGCAGGTGAAATGAGTGAGTTGACAGCGAAACATCTTGTTGCGAATGGTGTTTCTAAAGTTATCGTTGCAAATCGCACCTATGAACGTGCTGTCAAAATTGCCGAGAAATTTAACGGAACCCCTTTTGCCTATGAGGATGACCTTGGATTTCTGATTGATGCCGACATCGTAATCAGTTCCACGAATGCCTCCAGCTACCTCATCAAACGTAAGCCTCTCACCGATATTATGAGAAAACGTAAGCACCGGTATATGTTTCTCATAGACATTGCTGTTCCTCGCGACATTGAACCGGATGTCAGCAAAATAGACCATGCCTTCCTCTATAATATTGATGATTTGGAAACTGTCGTTGCCTCAAACCTAAAAGAACGGAAACAAGAAGCAGTTCGCGCTGAACAAATTGTCACTGAAGAGGCGAGACGATTCCATGACCAATTGCAAGTTCTTGAAGTCAACCCCACCATTAAAGCATTGCATCAACAATTCCAACAGATTGCGGAAACAGAACTCTATGCCTGCTTAGGTAAGACTACGATGTCGGATACACAAGAAGAAGCGATTGCATCAATGACTCAGGCTATTATCAAAAAACTTCTCCATCAACCCGTAAACAATTTGCGCTATGCAGTCAACGATGGTAATGCCGATCATGGGCAATATATTCATGCACTGCAAGAACTATTCGCGTTAGATGAAAATGACGATAAGGAACAAGAATGAACAGTTCGATAATAATCGGCACACGTGGTAGTCAACTCGCTCTTTGGCAAGCACAATTTGTTAAGAAGCAATTGGTAACCCATTTTCCTAATCTTGATGTTGACCTGAAGATTATCAAAACCAAAGGTGACAATATTCAAGATCGTCCTTTACTCGGACTTGGAAAAGGTGTTTTCACCAAAGAGATAGAAATCGCGCTCTTAGATGGCGACATAGACCTTGCTGTCCATAGCCTCAAAGATCTCCCTACTGAATTGCCAGAAGGACTATGCATCGCTGCTATCCCTACTCGGGAAGACCCGCGTGATGTGCTTGTTACCGCCACTGGATTTTCATTAGAAGATTTATTGGGTGGTGCGAAAATCGGAACTACAAGTCCACGTCGTAAGGCGCAACTCCTACACATTCGTCCCGAATTGCAAGTGGTAGATGTCCGGGGCAACGTTGATACACGATTACAGAAACTCCAAGAAACTGACCTTGATGGGATTATCCTCGCTGCCGCTGGAATTAAACGTCTCTTAAAACAGGATGTTATCACACAATATTTTAATACTGAGCAGATGATTCCCGCTGTTGGGCAGGGGGCTTTGGCAATAGAAACACGTGAAGGAGATAGTTTCGTTGAGAATTTTCTTGCTCCTCTAAACGATACGACTACAGCATCTGAAATCGCTGCAGAAAGAACAGTATTGAAAAGTCTCGGAGGCGGATGTCAACTACCGATCGGTGCTTATGCTAAAGTAACTGATGATGGTCAACTTTCACTCATTGGAACCGTATGTCATCCTGAAGGTAAGATGCGTATTGTGGAAAGTGCTTCAGGAAAGTTAGACAATGCACACGGCTTGGGAAAAATTGTTGCTGAAAAACTCCGCAACAGTGGTGCGAATGAACTGTTGAGAGCATAGTCAGATACAGAATTAAATTATCAATGAAAACGACACACGCTGGTATCGTCTACATCGTAGGGGCAGGTCCTGGCGATAAAAAACTAATTACACTAAAGGGAGTAGAGTGCCTACAGCAAGCAGACGTTGTCATCTATGATCTGCTGCTTAATGATGCCCTACTGCAACATTGCCCCGAACACACAGAAAAAATCAAAGCACCCGATCCGAGAATCCGCGCGACACGTCAAGATGAACTCAATCAATTATTAATTACACACGCACAAGCTGGTAAAGTTGTTGTCCGTCTCAAAGGTGGTGACCCTTATATTTTCGGGCGTGGTGGCGAGGAGGCGATGGTACTTGCCAAAGAAGGTATTCCGTTTGAAATTGTTCCCGGTGTTACCGCTGCGATTGCTGCTACTGCATACGCAGGAATTCCTGTTACGCATCGCGATTACGCTTCATCGGTTGCTTTTGTCACAGGACATTCCGCGGCATTGCATCCCGAATCTAAAATAAAGTGGGAATACCTCGCCACCGCAGTAGACACCCTTGTTATCTACATGGGAGTTGCGCACCTTCAACAGATTGTTGATCGTCTAACAAGGTACGGGAGAGATCATCTAACGCCAGTGAGTTTGGTGCGCGTCGGAACAACTTCTCAACAATTTGTAGTCCAAGGCACCCTTGCAGATATTGTTGAAAAAGTTGAGGCGGTTCAACTCAAAAGTCCAGCACTAATCGTTGTGGGAGAGGTGAACCGACTACGCGAACAACTCCGATGGTTTGACAATAAGCCACTCTTCGGTAAACGTATCCTTGTTACCCGAGCCCGCGCACAAGCAAGCGAATTCGCAAACCTCTTAGAAGCAACAGGTGCCGAAGTCATCCAATTTCCTACCATAGAGATTTGTCCAATTGAAATTGATAGTGCAGACATCCCTACGCCTGAGCAGTACGATCGGATGATCTTTACAAGTGTCAATGCTGTTGAGATATATTATGAACATTTACGAGAAAAAGGGAAGGATGCGCGAGTTTTCGGGGGATGTAGCATTTGTGCGGTTGGACCGAAAACGGTTGACGCACTTAACAATATTGGAATTCATCCCGACTTTGTGCCATCACATTCCAGCGGACGAGTTGTCGCAGCAGAAATAGAAAATGTGCAAGGGAAGAAAATCCTGCTGCCGCGTGCTAAAATCGCTACTGAAGACCTACCGAACACATTGCGCGAGAGAGGTGCACATGTTGATGACCTTCCAATTTACAATACTTTCAAAGTGGAAAACGGATGCAGTGATGCTATCGAAAAAGATCTTTTGGAAGGTAGAATCAATTGCGTTACGTTTACAAGTTCTTCAACCGTAAGAAACTTTCTTGAGATGTTCCCAACGCATTCGGCAAAAGATCTGTTAGTAAATGTTCAAGTTGCAGTCATCGGACCAACAACAGAAGCAACAGTAAAGGAACACGGGATACAAGTTGATGTTGTAGCGAAGGAAGCCTCAGTAGAGAGCCTTGTGGAAGCGATTGTTGAGATTTCTACTAATCCATAGATATTAAATTTGGACATCTGGTTCAAATTTGTGATTTACCTTCCCACCTGTCCATCTTCAACGCGCGGACTAAATAGAAACCCATTACTGTTGGAAAGACTGACGTTGGATAACCGTAAGGAAGACGCTTTAACTGCAATGACTTCAAATATGAGTGTTGCAAGTGTACCATCTCCATCACGACTACCTGCATTAGTCTTAGCCGACAACTTCACGGAATTTGTCTCAACAACAGGTGATGCTGCAGTCGAACCATCAGGCAGATAATCACCCATATTGCTTTTAATATAACGCAATGCAGTAGCATCATATACAACGGTAGCACGAAATCCTGCTACGGAAACACCGTCTGTAATATCCAGTGTCAATGTGATCTGTTGTCCAACAGCAGGCGAATATGTTTGTGAAGGCGCAATACGCACCAATGCCTCCGCATTGGTTGGTGGCGGAAGTTGCCAAAGCAGCACTGTTCCATCTACACCACCACTTGCGATTGTTTTGCCATCCGGACTGAATGTTACATCGTTGATCCAACGTGCATGTCCTTTAAAGGTTTTAATTAGTCTCCCAGTATCTGCACTCCACAATCGCACCGTGGAATCCAAACTTACGCTAACAATTGTTTTGCCATCCGGACTAAACATAGCACCCGTGACACGGTGGGTATGTCCAGTAAGTTTCATTTTGATTTGTCCTGTGGCAGTATGCCACAAACGCACCGTGCCATCGGGGTTCCCACTCATCAAGATTCGTCCATCTGCACTGAAAAACACGGCGTTAATACGACCCCATTGCTTTACTGTGAATGTCTTTTTGAGTTCTTTTGTAGCTACATCCCACAATCGAATCTTACCATCTACATTGCCTGTAGCGAGAGTGAATCCATCTGGACTGAAACATATGCTCCGGACACCGAGTGTATGAAGTGTGCCTTTGATTTTCCATGAAGTTGTATCCCACAAATATACCTTTCGCAACTGTTTTGAGTCGTCACCACCGCCACTGGCAAGAGTGCGACCATCAGGACTGAACGAAATACTATCTGTATCGCTTACCCGATCTGTGAGTCTTTTATTGAGTTCACCTGATGATACATCCCACAATAACACTTCTGTTCCATTGCATCCAGCAAGTTTGGTTCCGTCAGGATTAAACGATACAGACATGACATCGGATGAAAATTCGGCTGTTAGTGTTTTCTTGAATTTCCTCGTTGCAACATCCCATAAATGCACTTTGTCTTCAATATAGCCATCTCCGACACCACTGACAAGTGTTTTTCCATCTGGACTGAACGATAGACTTGAGATATTTGGCATATGTCCATTGATGAGGATTTTCTTGAATTCTCCTGTATTTGGATTCCATAAACGCACCGTTCCATCCAAACTTCCAGTTGCAAGTGTTTGTCCATCTGGACTGAAAGAAACACTCCGTATTCCACCTGAATGCCCTTTGAGCGTTACTTTGTGTTCTTCACGTTTTTCACATTCATACACATTGCAAAGTGCCATATTTCCTGCAAGTGTTACTTTAAGTTCTCCAGTTAATGGATTCCATAAACGCACGGCGGGGTCAGGATCAAATATCCCACCGCTACTCACGAGGATTTCTCCGTCTGGACTGAAAGATACGCAAGAGACTGCACCTTGAAAGTTAACTCTAAGGATACGTTCTTTAAGTGTCTTTATAAGTTTTCCTGTCAAAGTATTCCACAAGCGCACCGTACCATCATGACTTCCACTTGCAAGTGTCTCACCTTTAAGACTGAACGCCAAACTATAAACAGCAGAACTATGCTCATTAAGTATATTCTTGAGTCTTCCCGTAGACGGGTCCCATAATCGAACTGTGTTGTCTACACTGCTACTCGCGAGTATACCACCATCTGGGCTAAATGATAAACAGGTGACATCGTCCTCATGTCCCGTGAGCGTTTTTATGCGTTTGCCAGAGGATAAATTCCACAAATACACCGCACCTTTAGGAAAGTTCTCTGTACCGCTACTGGCGAGCGTTTTTCCATCCGGACTAAAACACACACTAAAAACCTGTGTCCCATGCCCTTGTAATGTGTTTTTCAGTTGCCGAGTATTTGCATCCCACAATAGAACCTCTCCTAAACCACCACTTGCTATGGTTTGACCATCAGGACTGAAAGAAACACTTGATACACGCCCTCGATGTCCTGTCAGAAAATCCAATTCCTTCCCTGTCTGTGCGTCATATAGCCAAATACCGATGGAACTCGCTACTGCAAGCCGACTCCCGTCTGGAGAATATGTTATCTGATTAATTGTGCCTTTGCCAAGCCGTGCTATTGCGCCTTCAGGTAAGTGCCACTGCGTGAAGTCTTGGGCAAAACAAGGACGTTGAAAGCATGGTAATATTATAAATGTGAAAATGACAAATAGAAATACTTTGATTTTCATCTACCTATCTGTGCCCCTTTTACGCGCGGACTAAATAGAAACCCATTACTGTTGGAAAGACTGACGTTGGATAACCGTAAGGAAGACGCTTTAACTGCAATGACTTCAAATATGAGTGTTGCAAGTGTACCATCTCCGTCACGACTACCTATATTGGACTTCGCCGACACCCTCACGGAATTTGTCTCAACAACAGGTGATGCTGCAGTCGAACCGTCAGGCAGATAATCGCCATTTCTGCTATCAATATATCGTAGTGCAGCGGCATCAAAAACAACTGTCGCGTGAAAACCTGTCACGGATACACCATCGGAGATTTCAAGTGAGACCTTTAACTTTTGTCCAACAGTAGGAGACTTCACAATGACAGGATTTATGCGTACGGTAGCCTCAGCATTGGTAGCAGGTGGTAAATTCCATAGGAGAATCGTACCATCCCAACTACCACTTGCAAGTATTTTTCCATTTGGAGAGAAAGATAGACTTGTAATATTGTGTGGGTCTCCAGCAAAAAGTATACTATTCTGTTTTCCAGTGGCAGTGTCCCACAAACGTATTACCCCATGCACATCGCCAACTGCAAGAGTCTTACCATCAGGACTGAAAGACATACCGCCAATAATTCTTGAATGTCCTGTAAGAGTCTTTTTGAGCTGCCCCGTGGCAGTATACCACAACCAAACTGCGCCTCCACGACCAGCAGCGAGTGTACGACCATCCGGACTAAATGAAACACACCTAACCCAATTCTGTTGATTTCCCAGGAAGGATTTTTTTAACTCACCTGATGCAACATCCCACATACGGACAGAACCATCATCACTACCACTTGCAAACGTGCGACTATCAGGAGCAAATGACAAACTCATGACGCTGCGGTTATGCCCTTTGAACGTTTTTTTGAGTTGTCCAGTAGTTATATCCCACAACATACAGTCATCTCTACTTCCACTTGCAATTGTGTTCCCATCGGGACTAAACGACACGCAATTAGTATAAATGTAAGTGTCATCTGTAAGTACCTTTTCAAGGCTGCCTGTGGTCGTATCCCACAAATAAATTTTGTTGGAGGTATCACCACTGACAATTGTGTTACCATCTGGACTGAACGATACACTTCTAACATCACCAGTATGTCCAGTAAGTGTCTTTTTCAGTTCCTCGGTGACAGGATCCCACAAACGCACTATGGGGTCTTCTGAGCAACTTGCAAGTATCTTTCCATCTGGACTGAACTTGACATTTCTAATACTATCTGTATGCCCTGTTATAAGTGTCTTAATGTAGTCTCCAGTTGATGAATTCCATAAGCGTACTGTGCCATCTGCACTGCCGCTTGCGATTGTTAAACCATCTGGACTGAAAACAACATTTTTTACACTGCTGGTATGTCTTGTGAGTGTCCTTATGTGTTGACCTGTAGCAACATCCCACAAGTGTAAAGTGGAATCCCCCGTGCGGATGCCAACACGATCTGAATATCCAACGCCACTAATGAGTGTTTTACCATCCGGACTGAATGCAACGCAGTTGGCATTGCGCTCATGTCCAATGAGATTGAATTTTAGTTTTCCTGTGGATATTTCCCACAAACGGATCTCCGGATATCGTGAACCTGAAAAACCTCCAGTACTCGCGAGTGTTTTTCCATCTGGACTAAAGGATAGACTGGAGATGCCGCTCGGTGGATGCCCTTCAAGTGTTTTTTTGAGTGTTCCAGTCACAACATTCCATAAACGGATCGTAGAATCTTTATGATATCCGCCTGCACCACTCACAAGCGTTAGTCCATCAGGACTGAAAGCAAGACTTGAAACTTCGATTGTATGACCAGTGAGCGTTTTTTCCAGTTTCCCCGATGCAACATCCCATAAATACACTAAACCCGCAACACTTCCGTGAGCACTGCCACCAGCAATTGTCTTCCCATCAGGACTGAACGCGACGCTTAATACAGTGCTCAATGGTTCCTGAAATACTTTTTTGAGTTCTCCGGTGTTCGCATTCCATATTCGAACTTCTGCCAAACCACCGCCAGCAATTAACTCTCCTTTTGGACTAAAGGCTACACATAAGATTTCATCACGTTGTCCTGTAATCAAGTCCAATTCTTTGCCAGTCTGTGCATCATAAAGCCAGATACCAATAGAACTTGCAACTGCAAGACGACTGCCATCCGGAGAATACTGAATACTCTGCAATTTGCCTTTACCAAGACGGGCTATAGCTCCTTCAGGTAAATCCCATTTCCTATAATCTTGGGCAAAAACGGGTTGAAAAACAATAGTTGAAACGAAGATTAATATTGATGAGAAAAAGAAGATAATTTGCTTTTTCATTGAGGAAACACCGTGATTACTGTTCTACATCCTTAACGCAACGAAACCCAACGAAGCTGCCTTTAAAGGAAGGAGACGCCTTGAAGCGAGTAGAGACTCGTCCATCCTGAACAGTACTGAACCAAGAACCTCCACGTAACACTCGATCAGTTTTGATGTCCAGAATATTATTAATCAGGTTTTCTATGCTATCGCCAATAATTGGGTTTTTACGAGGTGGATTTGCATAGACATTATTCTGAAATTCATCAAGACACCATTCCCACACATTACCTGCCATATCGTACAAACCAAATCCATTCTTGGGAAAACTACCAATAGGTGAAGTATATTCATATCTATCTACTGTTCCAGCTAAGTTGCACTGTTTGCCATTGGGTGTAGCATTCCCCCAAGCGTATTTTTTACCGACCAGTTTACTACCTCGTGCTGCCTTTTCCCATTCTGCCTCTGTTGGTAATCGCTTGCCCACCCATTTGGCATACGCCATAGCATCATACCAACTTACACCAACGACAGGATGATCATCCGTAGGTGAATAGGTAAAAACATTATCCCAATCAAGTGGGTGATGTCCAGTTTCACGAATAAACTGGCGATATTGCCCAATAGTTACCTCGTGTTTGTCAATGTAAAATGCATCAACGAAAACAGGATGCATCGGTTGTTCACTGTTGGCTGCTTCAGCATCATTGCTACCCATCTGAAATTCACCCGCAGGAATTAGTATCATATCTATTGGAACAATTTCTTTAGCAACATTTTCTCCTTCAGGAATTTTTACTGTGTAGGTAAGCATGTGTGTAACTGTCATCCAATCAATCTTTAGTTTGAGATCCTTGGACTTGAATGGTCCTGAAATCGTGACTGTGTTGTTAGATGAAGATGTTATACGACCTTGACTTACTTCAATTTTTCCTGGCGCACCGTCAAAAGTTATAGTGAGTATTGTTTCAGGTAGAATGTTGTTGCCTATCGGAGGGTTTACTGAAACGAACTTAACCGGTACAAGTTCAACCTTGTCTTCGTCGGGGTTTACTGGTTTTACACAACGGAAGCCAGTAAGGTTGGTTCTGATAGAGGCAAATTCGCTCCCTGACCGTTCTGCAACCCGACCACTTTGTTGTGACATATTGAGGTAAGAACCACCACGCAAGACACGAGAAATCATAATATTCGTAGATAGTGTTCCATCGGTCATATAAACTTCACCAGCAATCGGGTTGTCTTTTGGTGAATTCTCATAGAAAGTGACCCGATACGCATCAAGGCACCATTCCTGTACATTCCCTGACATATCGGACAACCCGTAACCATTTGCTGGAAAACTACCGACAGGAGCTGTGAATTCGGAACCATCCTCTGCCCCATTCAAATTTGCTTGTGTTCCGTTCGGTTCGGTTTCACCCCATGAATATTTTTTACCGACTAAGCCGCCTCTTGCTGCCTTTTCCCATTCCGCTTCTGTCGGAAGTCTTTTACCTGCCCATTGTGCATACGCCACCGCATCGTACCAGCTCACAGAGACCATGGGATGTTCGTCAGTAGGCGAATATTTGGCAACCCCTTTCCAATCAGGATCACTGTAACCCGTTTTTTTCACAAATCGCTTATATTCGCCTACCGTCACCTCATGTTTGTCAATATAAAATGCGTCGACATAGACACGATGCAAAGGTTGTTCGTCACCATCAGCCTCAGTATCAATGCTACCCATCCGAAATTCACCTGCAGGTATTAGCACCATTCCTTCAAGTACATCACGCGAAGGTTCACAACTGTTGAGCAACACGATGAGGCATACTATTGCCAGATATAAAAGGCTAAACCAATGTTTCATATCAGCGACTCATTTTATTATACTAAAGTTTGGACAATTTTTGGAAATGTAGTGTATAGATTATACCATATCTAATTGACAAATTGTCATAATAAACTGTCCTTCGGGTAGAGCGAAGCGAAACCCTTATGTGTCAACTTAAGGATTTCTCGAATATGAGTAATACCAAATTAACTTGATTCGAAGTTTTCCGATAAAGTCAGCATTGCAAGGCGCGGGGACCTCGCGCTACAAATCCCGTTAATTTGGTATAAGATCTCTTGTACGCCTCACCACAGGTTCTCGTGATACCACCCACTACCTAAAGGTAGGGGCTTCGGCTTCGTAGCAACTGCGGTTTTCTCAGAGAGTCCACCGTCTTATTATCGCTCCACCAGCAGGCTATTATTCCGAATCAGATCAGTTTTATCAGGCATTCTTGTCCTGGGTACCCCAGCCTGCAAAAAATAATAAATGGGGGTGCCGATACAAGGCGCGGGGTTATTACTCCGCTTGCGACGGACATGAACGACACCGAAATAATAGATGTTGGACAAGGTCTCACTTGCAACTTGCCACATATCATACTACTGGTAAGGATAGGACCTGCATAAGTATGCAGGGTAGTATTCCTATCCAGCAAGTTGCTATAATTATACTACATTTTCGGGGCGTTTGTCAAGTTTATTTTTCACACACATCATGCGCCGTCTACATCCCACAAGCTAAAGCATGGGGATTTGACAGAAGAGCGTTAACACAAGAAAACATTTGCAACCGTCTCATAAATTGTGCATAATTAGCCTGAACCAAAAATCTCCACCTTAGAACATGCTTCCTCAAATTGAACTATCCATTTTTATGTAACCTTTTTATCTAATTTGCATTCTTAATCTAAAATCAAGTTCAAAACCAATGTTTTGCAAATAGATAACAGGAGATAATATCATGAAAGAAAATAGTGTAGATGCATGGGATGCCTTTCGCAATACACTTGAGAACCGAGGCGTATCAAGTAGTTGGGAGGTCGCTCAGGAGGTTCAGGAAGAACTCATCAATTACTTCCGTTAAGGAAGTATATGAGAAATATCATGACAAAGGTTTTGACGTTATCGGCATCAGTTTTGACGAAGACGAAGCAGTCCTGCGCAAGTTCATTACGGAGAAAGAACTGCCGTGGCGGCAAATTTTGGATAGTGGCGGTTTCAAAGGAGTATTTGCAAAGCAGTATGGCGTGCACGGTATTCCTGCCCCGTTTCTGATTGACCGTAACGGAAAAGTTATCTCGGTTAATGCAAGAGGTAGCCTCCTTGATGAACTCGTTGAAGCAGAGATTGAGGGTAAAAAGGATTAAGCAATTTCACATAGCAACGGACATCACGGTTTCAGGTGAATTTCAAATAATATCAAATTAACGGGATTTATCTCATTTTTCTTGGTATTAGGTGCGGTTAGGAATGCAGATCGCATTTGGGTGAGTACACCGCAAAACCGCACCTACCGAGTGGGATCAAGTGAATTTCAAATAAGTGATAAACGAACAGAGGATTGGCAGTAATGGATGAGTTACGCGACGAGGAATTAATACATCAAAATATAGACGTTGCTGATGATGGGGCATTTGAAATCCTCTATCACCGTTACGAAGGTCCCCTCCTCAGTTTTTTCTATCGGCGCGTCGGCAATTGGGAAACCGCGCAGGATCTGGTGCAGGATACGTTTATCAAGGTTCATCAAAATCTCCACACCCTACGGGATCCCAAAAGTTTTTCAAGTTGGTTGTTTAGTATTGCGTATCAGCTCGTTGCAGCACACTTCCGCGAAGACCAGAGAAAACTCGAAACCGGATCACTTGACGGAAAACCTGAGGCACATCTGGTTGACCATGAACATCGCTCACCTATATACCGTATCATTGCCAAAGAGCAAATAGAGATTGTTGAGACTTTGGCACATCGGCTACCAAACTCGGAACGCGTGGTGTTTGAGATGAAACTCGCCAACCCCAAAATGATGTTAGAAGAAATTGCCAATACTTTAGAAATAACATTGTCAGCAACTAAGGTTCGCTTGTATCGTGCCAAGAAAAAGGTCATCGCTTGGATGAAAGCGGAATATCCAGGTGAATTTGACTACATATTTAAGAAAAAAGAGATTCTTTAAACAGATTGAAAGAGTTTAGCAATCGGTTTCGCAAAAAACAGTGTTTTTATGTAACCTTTTCAACCGATTTGCATTCTTAATCTAAAAGGAGAGCAAGCATGACACCGAATGATGTCAAGGAATTACTAATAACTTTAATCGCGGCGGAATCTCTTCCGATTGAAGTTATTGATATATCCCCTATTCAAAATTTAAGGGTATCGGATAGTACCACAGAGGGCCGCATAAAAGATGTAATCCATCAATGGAACACAGATGGAAAAATTCATACACGTCCGCCTGGGAAAGGAGAAATTATGAAATTTTATACCAAGACCGATCCCGACTCGCCTGCCAAAGAGTTGCTTGAATCTTTAGCGGTCGAAGCACTCCTTGAATCAATCATAGCGGAACAGAAATTGCCTATACGTTTCACCGATACCGGTTTCCGTTTGGTTACATTGGTGGAGGATGACCCAACGCGCTATCCTGTAAAAATCCTTCACGGCGGATTTCGGTTAGAGAAAAAATCGGATGCAATAGTTCAGGTAGCACATTTTAAAGGTGTTGCTGACCGTTTTGAGGCAATACTAAAAGAAAAACGCACAAAGGCGAAACTGTTCCATCTGGGGTTCAGGTTAAAAAAGGATTCCGAAACTGACATGCTTATGTCACAAGTTAAAGCGATTGCAAAACAGATAAATGACACCCTCGACATCAACTATGTGCTGAATTCATACAGTTACTCACACTCCGATGGAGAAACATCCGAAACCGCTTTGAAAAGTGCCAGTATCTGTGTCTCTTTATGGCGGTTTCCTCAGCGTTGAATTGGAAATTAGATTTGACTACAACCTGACATCTATCTGCTATTATAAAAGGAGGATAAAATGTCAATAACCCCAAGCTAAAGCATGGGGCTTGTGCGAAGCGCATACCAAGCGTTCACTCCACAAGTTAAACCGTTGTACTACAGTAAAATATCGTGGTATCTTGGCGTGGTAGCCAGCACGATGTTTCGGATGCCCCCCAAGTCCGATTCCTCTCGGATACTGTGATCTGGATGGGGAAACATATACCCTGAAAAGGAGAACACAAACTTATGTTTGTTCCTGTTAAGACGAAAGATGGTGAGGTGCTAATGCCTATGCACGCTGCGCGTGCGCGCAAGCTCGTCCAACGTGGTGAGGCAACGTCTTATTGGGACAATGGTATCTACGGATTAACAAGACTTTCAGGTATTAACGCAAAAGGTTTGTTTTCTATCTACAGTTTGGATGGGAAACGAATCACCACAGGCGCGAAACGACAGGATTTCAAAGTTCTTAAGCGTCTGAATTTTAACTATAGGAGCGGGCTTTCCTCCCCAACCTAAAGGATGGGGTCTCCAGCCCGAAGAGTGATGAATCCGAATAAAGTCAAGGAATTACTCAACGCTTTAATTGACGAACTCAAATTACCAATCTGTGTTTCTGATTGCGGACCGATTATGGTTTGTGGACCTGGACCTGGGGCGAGTTCAACACGATCACGAGCAGAGAAGGTGATGAAAGGGTCCTTTCATAGTCACGCAATTTCTGTAGGGAGAGCTGTTGCAGAGAAAGATAAAGATACAACGCGCCTTGCTTTAGACACGCACCGTTCGTCAGAAGTTAAGGCTATCTTGGAATCCTTAATCGTTGAACAGGCACTACCTTTGAACATGGTCGATAACGGTTTTAAATTGGAAATCCTAATAGATGAAGGAGTAGATTATCGCAGTGAAGACATGATAAAACTGGAAACACTGTTAGAAAAAGAAGATTTAGACGTTCCAGTACGTCATAACGGTTTTAGTTTACGACACAAGGAAGATGACGTTGAACTTCTGTTCTCGGAAGTTGATACATTGGCAAATCATCTCTCGTCTTTATTAGTAGAACACGGGTTGCATGTGAGATTGCTTCATACAGGTTTTAGACTACATAAAAAACAAGACGACGAAATAGATATTGCAGAAGCGAAGGAACTCACCTATCGATTAGAGACCATGGTAGGTATCCACTATGCCCAAGGCGGTTATGGTTATTCTAATGACGTGCAAAACCCTAAAATTCACTGGACGATTGCGAGTATAACAACCGCCATACGATAGTTTCGAATAAAAAACACCGAATTGGCATGCAAGTTGATTCAATAAATCAAATTAGCAGTTAGTCCGATGAAAAACATATAAAGAGAGAACTAAAAAATGACGTATGTAATTTGCGAACCCTGTATTGACGTAAAAGACCACGTGTGTGCTGAGATATGTCCTGTTGAATGTATTCACCCAATGCGTAACCAAGCACCCGACGAATTTGAAGAGGTAGATCAACTTTATATTGACCCCGAAGAATGCATCGACTGTCATGCATGCGTACCAGAATGTCCCGTTGAAGCTATCTTCATGGAAGACGAGGTGCCGGAAGAATGGGAACATTTCATAGAAATAAACGCCGATTATTTTCAATAAAAAAACATCTATTGACAAATTTGCCAAATAAAATATAATAGGAGAATGAACAAATGACTTATGTAATTTGCGAACCGTGTGTTGATGTAAAAGATAGTGCCTGTGCTGATATTTGCCCTTGTGATTCCATTCGTCCACATCCAACGGAGGAATCCGATGATTATGAAGGGGTAAACCAAATGTTCATTGACCCTGAAACATGTATTGAATGTGGTGTCTGTGAACCAGAATGTCCTGTTGAGGCTATCTTTTTTGAAGAAGATGTGCCTGAAGAATGGGAACATTTCATAGAAATAAACGCTAATTATTTCAATCATAAACAAATCAGTGTTTAAGTTGATAATTTTTCAGATAAAAATAAAAGGAGAACTATAAAATGACTTACGTAATTTGCGAACCCTGCATTGACGAAAAAGACAGCTCATGTGTTGATGTCTGTCCTGTTGATTGCATTCACCCACACCCTACAGATGCAGTTGATGAATTTGAAGAGGTAGACATGCTCTACATTGATCCAGAAGAATGCATCGATTGTGGTGTCTGTGAACCTGAATGTCCTGTTGAGGCTATCTTCATGGAAGAAGATGTGCCTGAAGAATGGGAACATTTCACAGAAATCAACGCTGCTTATTTTCAGTAAAATAGCACTGAATTGACTGATTTTTAGTCAAAAACCACGGGTGTTGTCTAAAACTAATGGGGCTAAATTGCTTCAGGCGTAAGTTACGCCATATCATTAGTCTTAGGCAACACCCTTGTTCTTTATCATAGACACATTCACTGGACAACAAAAGTTAAAATTATTCCTTCAATTTTAAAAATAATGCACCCGACACTGCACTAAAACGCGTCACAAGATATAAAGGAAGTAATGAAACTATCTGTTCAAAGAGGTGACAAATGAACCACAATGATGTTGAACTCATCCAACATATCCTTGAAGGCGATGATGACGCATTCTCATCTTTAGTGAGAAAATATCGGAAGCAGGTTCACGCGCTTGCGTGGCGAATTGTCGGTGATTTCCATATCGCTGAGGAAATTACACAAGATGCATTCCTAAAAGCCTATATGGAATTGGCAACCTTGAAGGAACCACAGCGTTTTGGAAGTTGGATGTCCGTAATTACAAGACGTCGCTGCCTGGCGTGGTTACGTAAAAAACGTTTGTGGACGCATTCCTTAGAGCATCTGGAACAGACAGACAATGAGCGATTAGAAGAAGCCATGTATTCTGAATATGTCGTTGAGGAAAAGGAGCGAACCGCGGCAGAAACACAGCGCGAAGTTGTGAAAAAATTGCTGGCAAAACTACAGGAGAGTGAACGCACTGTCTTAACATTGCATTACTTCGGTGAAATGACATGTTCAGAGATAGGTGAGTTTTTAGGTGTATCCGCAAATACGATTAAGAGTCGGCTGCACCGAGCTCAGCAACGTCTAAAGAAGGAGGAACCCATGATAAGAGAGGCTTTAGACAATTTCAAAATCACACCGAATCTCACGGAAAACATCATGAAAGAGATTTCACGAACAAAACCCATCGTCCCGTCTGGCAGCAAACCGTTCGTACCATGGTTAATCGCTGCTTCAACAGTTGTTGTAGTGTTGCTAATGTTGGGTATTGGAAAGGGTGTGTAAAGTTTTTGTACAAGTTATGAATTGGAAAGATGTTTATAGTTTTACCAAAAAATGGTATCCTTTCCTAATAAACTATGAACATAAACTATGAACAAAATAGGAGAGGATACCGATGTTTAGTATATCATTAGCAAGTTGTGAAGTCAAAGAGTTTGAAGAAGTATTTAAGAAGTTTGTAGAAGAATTCAACGATTTTGCAAGAGAGATGTTTTCCGATCCGTGTATACCGTTAGAAGAAGCCGAGTTTCGTGTATTTGAGGCGTCTCGTTCGTGGGGTCAAAAGTTTTTAGAGATGTTTATCTCTCAAATGGCAGGTAAGTCTGCTTGTGAACCTGTTGAATGTCCTGAGTGTGAACAAGTGTGCCGTCCTTGGTGTAAAAGAGCGCGGCGTATTACGACGGTATGTGGTGTGATCTGTGTAGAGCGTTGGGTGTATCGTTGCGCATCGGGTCATAACCATGTGCCGTGGGAAACCGGACAAAAGTTGCGGGATCAATACACACATCGTGTCGCAGAAGCGATGTGTCGTCTGGCAGCGTGTCTTGACTTTAGGGAAGCGGCTGAGGAGTTGTCTCGTCAGGGGATAGAAGTAAGCCACACGACGCTCCATCAAAAAGTGCGTGAGTGGTCAGAAGATTTGAGCGTGCCAGAACAAGTAGAAACCCAAAATCTTGAGGAAAATCAGCGGTGGTATGTGAGTTGTGATGGGTGTTATACGAACTCACCAAACGGGTGGACTGAAGTGAAAGTTGGGTGTGTTTACAGAGATTATCCACAATGTGGTTCTGAGACGACACCGAGTGCCAGAGTGCCAAGTATCCGGTATGTTGCAAGCTGTAATAATGCGGAACATTTTGGTAAGGAGTTATTTGCGTTAGCAACGCACAGTGGTATCTATCAAGAGGATATAGCGACGCAGGAAGTTGTCTTTATCGGGGATGGTGCGGCGTGGATTTGGAAATTAGCCGATGAATACTTCCCTAATGCTGTTGAGATTTTGGATTACATGCACGCCAAATCTCATCTCTATGGTGTTGCCAAACACGCCTTCGGAGAGACTGAAACAGAAGCTATCGGTGCGTGGATAAATGAGACGGAACCGCACCTCTACGCTGGCAACATCACAGAAGTGGTCGCCCGCATCTATGCCTTATGCACACAAAATCCGGAAGTCAGGGAAAGTTTAGAAAGAGAAGCAGGTTATTTTGAAAAACATGCGCCGCGTATGCAGTATAAAGCGTTTAGAGAAAAAGGGTATCAGATCGGAAGTGGTGTGATTGAGAGTGCCTGTAAACATGTCGTCGGGCAAAGATGTAAACAAGCTTCTATGAGATGGGAGAAACCGGGGATCAATGCTGTGCTTGGTTGGCGGTGTTTATTGAAGAATAAAGATTGGGACAGATATTGGTATCCAAACACAAAAGCTGCATAATTATTTGTACAAAAACTTTACACACCCGTTGACTCTCGAACCATTTGACAACACAGTGGGAATCGGATACAATACGGAATACATTCCCGAAGACACAACGCAGATAGACCTAACTGGACAATATGAAGGTGTAAATGAACAAATAAGTTGGAAAAAATTGTCTGATGATACTTTCAATGGTTTTATTGATTTCGGTAGTGATACTAATTGGCGTGTATCCTATGCATGGGCAACTGTAACCTCTCCTGATGAGCGGAAGGTGCAATTCCGTTTTGACAGTGACGACCAAGGTAAAATATGGTTAAATGGTGAAGAGATATTCGCAAATACTCAGGATAAAAGTATCAGTCTTGATAGAGACATAATTCCTGTTACTCTCAAAGCAGGCAAAAACACCATTCTTGTCAAGGTTTGCAATGAGGAAAAGACCCATGGATTTTATCTGCAAGTTACTGATACTGATGGAAAACCTTATGAAGATTTGCAAATTAACGATGTGTCTGACACCAATTAAAATTTCTTACTCAAATAATTTGAGGGTGATCCATAAATCATATTATTGAAAGACGGTTTTTATATGTAATACCATTTCTGAACGAAAACTTCTCATTACCAAATTAGCGTTCGTAGTCGCGCAATTCATTGCACCTCGGACATTCAGCAAGAGATGAGTTTCAAAATGTTATAAAATCTCCGTAATGGTGTTTTATTTATCAGAATTGGTATAATCATCTATGTCAGGATATTACATTTGGATTTCCTTGATGTTTATGTTTAATCAAAGGATACCAATTATCCTGACTTTTTCAAACTATAAGTATGAACCACACTTATTTAAATGAACACAGCAGCAGTATAGGAGATATATTTCAATGTCACGATCAAAATTGTATTTCTACTTAGTCATTCTGATGTTAATCTCAGTTATTACTTTCGTTGCACAACTTGAGTCCCAAGAGGTGAGCACCGAAGAAAAGCGTGTGATGGTACAAGAATTCGTCAAAAAAGCAGAGGAATTCGTGAAGAAAAACCAAATAGAGGAAGCAATAGAAATCTACGAACGAATTACCAAAACGGTACCTGAAGACTTTGAATCTCGCGAGCAACTCGCAACGCTCTACCTCCGCACAAATCAGCACGAAAAAGCTGCTCAAACCTGGCGTAAACTACTTGAAGCTGCACCAGAAAACACAAAGTATCAAGATGCGCTCTTTAATAGTTTACAAGCTGCCGGCAAACGCGACGAGGCACTTGAACTCGCTCAGTCATATATCCAAACGCAACCGGAAGTTGGTGTCCATTACGCACGGCTCGCCAAACTTTATGCAGCCGAAGATAAGGTAGACGCAGCCATCACCAACTATGAAAAATCAATTGAATTCGCACACGCTGATAAACAAACTTATGCTAAACTTGCACAACTTTACTTTTTTAATGAGGACATAGATGCTGCCGAAATAGCATTGAAGAACGTTATTCTATCTACCACATCAGTACGCGAACAGAGAGATTTGGAACGACAATTGCTTAATCTCTATCGTTATTATGGTAATTTAGAAGAGAAGTTACAAAAGGCAGAAGATGATGGTACAATCACATTCGAGATGCAGAAAGTACGTGCAGAATACTTTTACAAAAATGACGAATTGGAAAAATCAGTTAATGCTTATAAGAAAGCACACGACATGACAACCAATTCTTATGAGAAAGAAAGAATATCTGCGGACTTACTCAAGGTATATTTAGAACTCGGTGAAATGGACACAGTCATAGAACCCTATGAAACAGAGGCGAATTCGAATACAAACAGCAAACCAAGGTCCTTTACTTCGGCAAGAATTACAGTGACTTCGGCAAGAATTGCAGCGATATACAAATTGGAGACTGCACGCGATTCATTGATTGGTGCTTTCAAGAGCCAAGATAAACTTGAAGTGTTAAAAACACATTATGAAGGTAAACTTAGAGAAAATAAAGAGAATCCTGTAGCACGAACAATATTGGCGAAAATATATTGGGATGAAAAGGATTATCAAAAATCTGCTGAAATGTATGAAGCACTTGGCAATGCACAATCTAACGATGTCCGTTATTTCTATTATGCTGCGGCTGCATTGAAAAAAAACAAACAGCCTGATTTAGCTAAAGAGATGCTCAAACAAGCTGCAAAGGCACTTGCATCCTGCAGTGAAAAAGATGATATGTGGTTTCTTGGCGCGCTCGCAACAATCTGCATTGAAAATAGGATGTATGAACCGGCAATTGAACTATCCAAATCCGCGATTGATAAGAGTGATAACGACAGAGATAGTAGGATTCAAGATACTTTGCGCAATATACTTGTAAAAAGTTACCGTGAGACAAAACGAAACATTGAAGTTGTTGATATGTATCAGGAAATGGCAAGCAAAGCCAGAAGTGCCAGCACACGAAATATGGCAAAAAGAGCAATCCGTGAAATCGCCAAAGAAAAAAAACTCTATGAAAAATGGATACCAGAACAACTGAAGAAGGTTGAGATGAACCCAAACGATCCCAACCTAATCTTGCAACTTGCTGAAAGTTATGAAGGCACAGATAAAATTAAACAAGCAATTGAGCAATATCAAAAACTTACTAAACTGCAACCTGAAAATGTCCGGTGGTACATAAAGTTGGGGGATCTGTTTCAAAGAGTGGATCGTAAGGTAGATGTCATAGAAAGCAAAGCACTAAACTTAGACGGAAATGGGAGTTACGTCGAAATCGTGGACAGCGAGATCATTAACAATATCTCCGAACAAGTTACGATTTCTGCATGGATCAAACCCACAGATTTTCTAAACACCTATACGACTGTGTTATTCAAAGGTGACAAACGGATTCCGGACATTTCGCATCGTCAATTCACACTTTGGTTGTTTGATGAAGGCAAAATTCTCTTTAATGTATCCCCGGGCGGACATCCACAAAAATTTATTTGGTCTCCGCCAAATACGATTGAAAAAAATAAATGGTACCATGTTGCGGGAACCATTGATGCTAAAAATGACATCATGAAGTTATATCTCAACGGTTCTGAAGTTGGAAGAAATGATTTTAAACAAGCGTTACATTTACGTAAAACCACACTTCCATTCCGTATTGGTTGTTCTCATGAAGAAGAAAGGTGGGATCATGCTTCTTTTGTCGGACAAATTGATGAGGTACGTGTGTGGAACGTTGCACGTACTGAGCAACAGATTCGTGCGGATATGAACAAACAACTCAAAGGTGATGAACCCGGTTTAATTGGTTATTGGAAATTTGACGAAGAGACTGATGGACGCATCTCCGATACTTCGTCTTTCAACCACCATGGTAAACTCATAGGTGATGCTAAACTTGAACCTTACACCCGTCCAATTTTTGGAAATGTAAAGAATGAGTACTTGAGAAAAGCAGTAGTCTATTATGAAAAAGCGATAGAACTTAATCCAAAAATATACCAATCCCGCAATCTGTTAGCAAATTTATATATAAAACTGAACCAGATATCAGATGCTGAAGCGGTATATCTCCGAGCATTAGACACACCTTTGACACAAGCGAGGCATGATTCCTTAATTCTCGCTATCTTTGAACTTTACGCTGACGAAGGACAAGAGGATAAACGCATTGCTATCCTTGAAGAAATAAAACCGAAAATGCAAGAGAGTGTGGTCCTGCACGAACTTATGGGTGATCTCTACAAAAAGACAGGTGATTCTGGGAAAGCTGAACTTGCCTACGCCAAGTGGTTGAAAATCCGACTGAAAGAGGTCAACGAGCAGAGCGTATATTACCAGCGCAATTTTGCTGAAGAACTCCTTGAAAAGGGTATCTATCCAGAAATCGCGCTAAACTATGCGAAACGTGCGTTTCATGGTTATACGGGGACGAGTTATTACTATCCGATGACACTTGGGCATGCGTGTATTGCGAATGAACTCTATGATGATGCGCTAAGCTACTACAAATACGCTTTTAGTATTATATCTCCCGTTGCTTCATCGGACTATTTTTGGAAACAGGTCGTTGATGCAAGTAAGAATGCTAATGACAAAGAACGTTACATTCAAATGTCAGATGCGTTGATAAATTCTATTCCACCAGAATATTCAAGTTCTCGTGCAAATGTTACCGAGTAAATGTCAACCTCGGCTTAGCTTGAACATTACAGCAAAAACAAAATGCTCGATAAAGCAATGGTACAGATGCAACAAACCGGCATCATTTATGAAAATACAGGCTGGCTCTCGGTCTATTTGATAACACAGTGGGAACTGTATACAATACGAAGTACATCACCGACTGCGGGTTACTGATGCGGATGGCAAACCTTTTGAAGATTTGCAAATTAACGAGTGAAATTAAGTTAATTTTGTATAAATCCTGAATCTTAATAGGAGATATATTTCTATGACATGCTCAAAATTGTCTTTTTTCTTAGTTGTTCTCATGTTAAGCACAGCGGGTACTTTCATAGCGGAACTTGAAGCCCAAAACTCCGAAGGAAAGCGCGCACCTATTCAAGCATTCGTCAAAATGGCACAAGAATATGTGAAGCAAAACAAAATAGAGGAAGCAATAGAAATCTACGAACGAATTGTCAAAGCAGTACCTGAAGACTTAGAATCTCAAGCGCAACTCGCAACACTCTACTCACGCATAAATCAGCACGAAAAAGCTGCACAAACCTGGAGCCAACTGCTTGAAACTGACCCAGAAAACATTAAGTATCAAGATAAGCTCGTTAATAGTTTACAAGCTGCTGGCAAACGTAACGAGGCATTTGAACTCGCGCAGGCATACATCCAAACGCAGCCGGAAGTTGGTATCCATTACGTACGCCTTGCAAAATTTTATGCCGACGAAGATAACGTAGATGCTGCCATCGCCAACTATGAAAAAGCAATTGAATTAGCACACGGCGATAAACAAACGTATCTCAAACTTGCAGAACTTTATTTTGTCAATGAGGACATAGATGGTGCTGAAAAAGCATTGAAGAACGCCATTCTACACACCACATCAGAATGGGAGCGGCAAAGTATTGAACTGCAATTGATCAACCTCTATCGTTATCAGGGGAATTTGGCGCAGATGCTACAAAAGGCTGAAGATGAAGGCACAATCACATTCGAGATGCAAAAAGAACGTGCACGACTCTTTCTCAATACTGGCGAATTGGAAAAGTCCGTTGATGCTTTTAAGAAAGCAGTCGAAATGACCAATAGTTCTTATGAGCAAAATAGAGTCGCTGGTGAATTGCTCAACGCATACCTCAAACAAGGCAGGACAGACTTGGCATTAGAATTCTACGAAGCCGAAGCATCAAAGCAATCCAGATCAGAACATGTCTCAACGTCTTTCGGTTCATCCGGTATTACAGTCACATTCGGTGGTGATGACATACGTGAAACCTTGATAAATGCCTATAAAAATCAAGGAGAACTTGAGGTGTTGAAAACCCTTTTCGAGGTGTTGAAAACCCTTTTCGAAGATAAACTTAAAAAGGATGCTGACAATCCTGCTTTCATTGAAATGCTCGCTGAGATTTATTGGGAAACTAACGATTATCAAAAATCTGCTGAAACATACCGCATGCTTAGCAAAGTAGAACCAGGCAATGTTCGCAGCTTATACTATGCTGCCGTTGCCTTCCATAAAAGTAACCAACCTAGTATGGTGAAAGCGGTATTGAACCAAGCCGACACGGCACTCGCCAATAGCAGACATAAAAAGGACACTTCTTTCATAGGTGCAATTGCCACTATCTTCCTAAATAATAAAATGTATGATCCGGCAATTAAACATGCAAATGACGCTGTCACTATAGCAGAAAATCGCGATGGGGGCTGGGAAGGTGAACAGAAGTACTTATCTATGATTCTTGCGAAAAGTTATCACGGCGCAAAACGTTACGAAGAGGCTTATGAAGCATATCAGCAGGTGGTAGAAGTTGATTATGGCAGCTACATGCGAGGAAGAGCAGAAACTGAAATGAAGAAAATCGCCAAATCCGGAAAACTTTATGAAAAATGGATACCTGAACAACTGCAGAAGGTTAAAGAGAATCCCAACGATCCTAAACTTATCTTGAAACTTGCCGAAAGTTACGAAGCCGCCAATAAATTTAAAGAAGCGATTGCGCAATATGAAAGACTTGCAGAACTTCAGCCAGATAAACCGAAATGGTACAAAAAACTTGGTGTACTTTACCAAAATCTGCCGCCGGAGAGACGTGAAACAGGCGAAATAGTTGAAGGCACTGCGCTTACGCTTGGCGGAAATGGGAGTTTCGTTGAAATCGGTGACAGCGAGTCTTTAAACAACATTACGGATAAGGTGACGGTGTCGGCGTGGATAAAGCCAACCAGTTACCCACACAGTTATGTACGCATTATCTTTAGAAGTGATGAGCAAGTACAGGACAATAAGAAACGAAGTTACATCTTAGTTATTAGACAGGATGGGAAACTTAAAATAACGTCATCGCCTAATGGCGAAGGTTATGCATCGCTCTATTCTGCACCTGGTCTCATCAAACTAAACAAATGGAACCACGTTGCAGGTGTTATTGATGCAAAGAACAATTTCATAAAGATTTTCCTTGATGGCATTCAAGTTGGTCACAGAAATTATCATGGAAAGGACCGTTTCTATCAATGTCGTCTCCCGCTACGGATAGGTGCTACACATAGAATAGACGAAGTGGAAAAATCCTCTTTTATCGGACAAATTGATGAGGTGCGTGTATGGAACGTTGCGCGTACTGTAGATGAGATTCGTTCCGATATGAACACACAACTCAACGGAGATGAACCCAGTTTAGTTGGATACTGGAAATTTGACGCAGAAACGGAAGGTGTTGTCCACGACGCTACGTCTAACAAAAATGATGGCAAACTCGTAGGAAATGCCACGCTTGAACCTTATACTCGTCCAGTCTTTGAGAGTTTGGAGAATGAGAATTTTGCGAAGGTGAAGTCGTTATATGAAAAAGCGATTGAACTTGAACCTACTTCATACCAATCCTACGACCTGTTAGCAAAATTTCTACTGAAGTCGAACCTTAAATTAGATGCCGAAGCGTTATACCGGCGGGCATTAGATGTACCTTTAAGTCAGGGTAATCATAATTCTGCCATTCGCGCTATCTCCGAACTTTACGCTGGTGAAGAGCAAGCGGACAAACGCATTGCTATTCTTGAAGAAATAAAACCGAAAATGGAAGGGAGTGTAGTCCTGCACGAACTTTTGGGTGACCTCTACAAAAAAGCAGGTTCCCCAGAAAAAGCAGAACTTGCCAACGCTAAGTGGTTGAAGATTCGACAGAAAGAGGTCAACAAACAGAGTGCATATTACCAACGCAGGTTTGCTGATGAACTTCTTAATAAGGGACTCTTTCCAGAAACAGCACTAAAATTAGCGAAACGCGCATTCCATAAAAATACAGGTTCAGGTTATGACTATTCTGCAACACTTGGACATGCATGTATTGCCAATGAGCTTTATGATGAAGCACTAAAAAATTACAAATATGCGTTAAGCGTCATATCCTCCGAGTATTCATCGGATTATTTTTGGGGCAAAGTCGCTGATGCAAGCAAGAATGCAAACGACAAAGAAGGTTACATTCAAATGCTGGATGCGTTGATAAATTCCATACCATCGAAAAATTCAAGTTCTCACGCAAATGTTTACGGAGTAAATATCTACCTCAACCTTGCTGAATACTACAGTAAAAATAACATGCCCGATAAGGCAATGGAACAGATGCGATCAATCGGGGTTATTTCCGAAAATGCGTGGTTGACTCTCGGACCATTTGACAACACAGTGGGAATCGGATACAATACGGAATACATTCCCGAAGACACAACGCAGATAGACCTAACTGGACAATATGAAGGTGTAAATGAACAGATAAGTTGGAAAAAATTGTCTGATGATACTTTCAATGGTTTTATTGATCTTGGTAGTGACACTAATTGGCGTGTATCCTATGCATGGACAACTGTAACCTCTCCTGATGAACGGAAGGTGCAATTCCGTTTTGACAGTGACGACCAAGGTAAAATATGGTTAAATGGTGTAGAGATATTCGCAAATACTCAGGATAAAAGTATCAGTCTTGATAGAGACATAATTCCTGTTACTCTCAAAGCAGGCAAAAACACCATTCTTGTCAAGGTTTGCAATGAGGAAAAGACCTGTGGATTTTATCTGCGAGTTACTGATACTGATGGAAAACCTTATGAAGATTTGCAAATTAACGATGTGCCAGACAATTAGTGAGAATTCCGACAATTCTCAGCGGATGTGTAACTTTCTGCCAGAGCACTGTGCATCTTACATATTCTTCATATTGTTGTAGGCACAATCTGCGATTCAGACAAAAAAGATATAACTGAATATCTCTGTCAACAACTAAAATCACCTACTCTAATAATCTAAACTGCTTAAGTCCTATATAATTTAAACGTTGAATTTCAAAACAAAATTTGCTAAAATGGCATTATTCACGATCTGATCTTATTATTACCATAAACGCGCTTTCATAGTGCAATAAAAGAAAGGAATTTGCTATGTTTGTATGTACAGCTTGCGGTTATTTGTGGAAGGAAGCCGATGAACCCCCCGATGAGTGTCCGGCGTGCACTGCCCCCAAAGAGAAATACATCCCTTATGATGATCGAGCTGAACGTTGGGTTAAACGCGCAGTTGCAGCACATGTGATGTATCCTGACGAAGAAGGTGCAGACCTACGTGCAGAAAATTCTGCGCTCTCCTCACACGTCAGATTTGCCTTGGTTGGTTTACTTGGCGATATCCAAAAAGAGTAAGATATTTTGAAGCTCCGGTGTGTATCGGGGCTTCTTTTTGTTCTTTCCTTAGACTTGGTTTACGCCAAAACTTATCATAAAATACTGACTGCCCGGTTTATACCGAAGGCATTAAATCACAGAAAGGAATGGCATAGTCGGTCTTTTGTACTGATTGAGAAAATGCCGTAATAGAATAAATGAAAAAGACTCGAAACCTGCTGATTCTGTTCCTTATTACCTTGCACGGGATAGCATCAGCTCAAAATCTTGCTGACCGAGTAGTGGAACACACTTACCCAAACGGTCTAAAACTATTGATGATAGAACGTCACACATCTCCGACCGTCGCACCATACATCCTTTTTAAAGCGGGTGCTGTTGATGAATCAGACGATGCGCGTGGCATCGCACACATGCTTGAACACATGCTGTTTAAAGGCACTAAAACAATCGGTACGACAGACTATGAAAAAGAGAAAGTTGTCCTTGCCGAAATAGATAAAATTGGTGATGCGTTAGACATGGAACGCGCAAAAGGTTCTAAAGCAGATACGGAAAAGATTACCGAATTGGAAGAGTCTCTCAAAACACAACAGAATCTAGCTAAGCAATGGGTTGTCTCTGGTGAATATACCGAAATCTACACCCAACACGGGAGCGCAGGATTCAACGCTGGGACCTCTGTTGACTATACGATTTACACCGTGGAACTGCCATCTAATAAATTAGAGTTATGGGCAATGCTTGAATCTGACCGACTTAAAAACGCTGTGCTTCGCCAATTTTACGTTGAACGTGAAGCAGTTAAAGAAGAACGTCGGATGGCTGTTGATACGCGCCCCGGTGGTAAACTCTACGAACAGTTTATCGCTGCATCTTTCACCGCACATCCCTACGGCATGCCGATTATTGGTTGGCCCTCTGACATTGCAATGCTTAATCGCAAAAAAGCGGAGGAATTTTTCCGTATCCATTACGCACCAAATAACTCCGTGATGGTGATAGTAGGGGATATTAATATTGAAAAAACAATCAAATTGATTGAAAAATATTTTGGCGATATTCCATCACAACCGCTCCCAGATGAAGTCACTGTGCGTGAACCCGCTCAGGAAGGAGAACGACGGATTGAGGTAGAATTTGACGCTGAATCGCAGATGATGATTGGATTTCATAAACCGACAATCCCACATTTTGACGATTACGTTCTGGACATGATTAGTGCTATCCTTTCAGATGGACGGACATCTCGTTTTTACAAAAACATCGTTGAAGAAGGCATAGCCGTCTCTGTAGATTCGATTAACGGATACCCTGGGGCACGTTACGATAATCTCTTCGTGGTCAGTGCTACGCCTCGCTCACCGAATACGACAGCAGACGTTGAAGCAGCTATTTATGCCCAACTGGAAAAACTGAAAACGGAACCCGTTGCAGAAAAGGAATTCAAACGGATCCTAAAACAGATTGATGCTGGATTTATCCGTGCCCTCAGTTCAAACTCTGGAATGGCAAACCAACTTGCTTTCTATGAAGGTATTGCTGGTGACTGGCGTTATATACTTGATTGGCGTAAAAAGATGTATGAAATTACACCCGATGACATCATGAGAGTAGCACAAACCTATTTTAATAAGAGCAACCGCACCGTTGCTACACTCGTTAAGAAAGAGTCTGAAATCTCAGAAGGTGCTAACGAGGAGGACAACGAATAATGAAGAAACAGATTACTACCAGACTTTTCATCAGTACACTCATCGTGTGTTTTATTGTTTTGGGCAGCATGCCAATTTGTGCAAAACCCCATGAAGAACTGACGTTTGAACCCATTCAGTTTAAACCACCAGTACCACAAAAACATGAACTTTCCAACGGAATGGTGTTATACCTACTTGAAGACCACGAATTACCAGTATTTGACATTAGTGGGCTTGTTAGAACGGGCAGCATCTATGATTCAAGTGACAAGGTGGGATTAGCCTCTATCTTTGCAAGTGTCATGCGAACCGGCGGCACTATATCGCGAGAACCCGATGCCTTGAACGAAGAAATTGAATCTATGGCAGCATCTGTTGAAGTGGGCATGTCTCCTGAATACGGTTCAGTAAGTCTCTCAACGATGGCGGAGGATATTGAAAAGGGTTTAGAAATCTTCGCTGACGTGTTACGAAACCCCGCATTCCGAGAAGATAAATTGGAACTTCGCAAACAGCAAGCTATTGAAGCAATACGTAGACGAAACGATAATCCTATCCAATTAGCATGGCGAAATTTCTCTGAGATTCTTTACGGAAAAGATCATCCGTTTGGGTGGTATGCTGAAATTGAGCATGTTGAAAGCATCACAGTAGACGATCTCAAGGCTTTCCATGCCAAATATTACCATCCCAACAACATGATGCTTGCAATTACTGGCGATTTTGATACAAATACGTTGATTGCACAACTTGAAAAAGTGTTTGATGGATGGGAACGTACAGAGACAGATTTTCCAGTCATATTAGCGGTTGATAACAATCCGAAACCTTCTGTCAACCATATTTCGAAGGATCTGCCGCAGACAACAATGTTGATTGGGCATTTCGGCATCAAGCGGACCCCCGATTTTCCTGATTTCTTCGCGCTCCGAGTCATGAATGAGATTCTGGGTGAAGGAGGTTTTACCTCTCGTTTGATGAAGGAAGTGCGCGAAAAACACGGTCTCGCCTATATGGTGGGGAGCTTGATGCAAACAAGTTTTTATACGAACCCAGGCGAATGGTTCGCTTATTCCCAAACACGAGCAGAAAAAACTGCTGAAGCGATTTCACTTATTATCAATATTATACGCGACATGCGGGAAACTCCGGTATCTGATGATGAACTACAGCGCACCAAAGATTCGCTCATCAACTCGTTTGTCTTTGGTTTTGAGAGCAGTTCCCAAATCGCTTTTCAGCAGATGATACTTGACTATCGTGGCTTCGCACCTGATTTCCTTGAAACCTTCACAGACAACATTGCAAAGGTCACAGCGGAAGATGTACAAGCAGTTGCACAGAAATATCTTCATCCTGATGCATTAACTATCGTCACTGTTGGAAACCAAGATAACTTTGACAGACCGTTAAGTGAATTTGGTGAAGTAAATGAAATTAAAATTAAGCAACCTGAACCACCACCTGCAGAACCGATCCCTGAAGCTAATGAGACTGACGTTGCAAAAGCCAAGGAAATCGTTGCTGCAGCTGTGGAGGCACACGGTGGAATTGAAAAGTTGCAATCGGTTAAGAATCTCGTTTTAGCGGGGCGTTCTACAGCCAATTCACCGGAGGGACCAATTGACATCGAAGGAACCACGTACTATGTTTATCCTGATAAATTTCGACAGGATATCAAGATACCCATACGTGAAGTAAGTTATGTCTTTGATGGTAGTTCTGCGTTTGCAGTGACACCTGCAGGATTGCAACCTCTCCCTCCCGATGCTATTAACACTATCAAAGATACTATTTTCAGGCAAATAATTTGGCTCCTCACGAATCTTACACAGAACGATATTTCGATCCAATATGCGGGGACTGAAGATGTGTTGGGAAAACCGGCTAATGTTTTGCTTGTCAAACAACCCTCGGGTGAAATGCTCAAACTTTTCATCAGTGAAGAAACCTCCTACATAGTAAAAATGGGGTACCGCGAGACAGAACAGGGTGTTATAAGAAACCTAGAAACGTTCTTTGACGATTATCGTGATGTAGACGGTATCAAAATCGCATATCATATTTTGCAGAACGTGGAAGGTAAACTTTTTGCCGAAAGTAGGGTAAACAGAGTTAAGTTGAACGAGGAAATTGATGAATCACTTTTCCAGGCACCAGAATGAAATTAATAAACTTGCGTGTCCGATATTTTCAAGATAGCACACCAGCAGATGTACCGTGTCGTGAAACGGTGTTCATCCGCCGTGAATTTGAAATGCCGTTGCCGGTTGCAGAAACTGCTTTAGTTCTTGTTGATTTGTGGAACGTGCATTTCATCGAAAGTTGGATTGAACGCGCAAAACAGGTGACAGTTGACTGTGTTGTGCCGGTAATAGATGCTGCGAGGAGAGCGGGTTTGATGATCGTGCATGCTCCCTCTCCTCCGGTAGCGGCACAATATCCGCAACTACGACGCCACAAACCCCCTGAACCCTCCGCACCTCCCACGTGGCCGCCTGCCAATTTCCGAAGTCGAGAGGGGGACTACGTTGTCTACCGTGGACCCCGCAGCCAACCACCGGGTATTGGTATACATTGGGACAAACTCGCGTCGCAACTCTCTATGTCTCCTGCCATTGATGTCCAAGAAGATGAATACGTCATCGCAACGGGACAGCAACTGCATGAATTGCTTGAGGAAAAACGTATCATGCATCTCATCTTTGCTGGTTTTGCAACAAATTGGTGTGTATTAGGTAGAGATTACGGCATCCGATCTATGGCAAGGTATGGTTATAACATCGTTCTACTTCGCGATGCCACCACAGGTGTAGAGTTTCCCGATACGTATGATAACCTATTCACCACAGAAATCGCCATTCGGGAGGTAGAGCAGCAATATGGCTTTAGTGCATCAAATGCCGATTTCTTTGCGGCGGTTGATGTATCTTGAAGTTTACTGCTTACATAGTGCGATGTCTCTCATACGTTAATATCACAGAATAGGGAGGACTAAATATGAATAAATACAGTGGAGGTAACTTTGATGATTTTCTCAAGGAAGAAGGCATCTTTGAAGAAGTAACAGAACGTGCACTTAGACGACTGCTGGTTTTGCAACTTGGGGATATCATAAAGGTTCTTATTCGACAGAAAACGACGTTCGCTGAGAAAATAAATTCTGAAATTATGGGAAACATTCAGGACTTCCAAAATTAGAAAATTCACTTTATAGTAAAGCCCATAATTATTTGGACATTTGCGTGTCATAGCGAATTCAAACGGTTTCCTCCTATAATATAAGAGGCGCAATGAATTGCGCGACTACAAACGCCTCTAATTTATAGAGATCTGTAAAGGTAATTTTAGATTTTATTATAAGATGCATTATGCAACCCAAAAAAATCACAAGAACCGCAAAGATTATTAGACTCCGTTTACATGCGTTTTACGTAACAGCAAAGTGTATAACATATTTCACAAAGATTCATTGAAACGTTTGAAATAATCTGTCCCGTTATTAGAAGATACAACTGCGGATTTTTGATTTTTTGAAAAAACAGACTCAAACTCTTCTTCAGCCAATAAATTGTCAATTGTCTCACAGATAGTTTTTTCAGAGAGGTGTTGGACAATCACCATATCAGATGCCCAAAAATAGAGACCATCAGCACATTCTCCAGTCTTTTTGTAATGCTTCATTAAGGTTTCAATGTTTTGAAGCGTAAAAAAGACGGCAGAAAAACTCTCTCCATCCTGAAAGGTAACCTCAACATCAACATTATCGTTATCAGGATCAAAAGGAGCGATTCCATGATAGATAGTTAGTTCGTAATCATTATGTTGTACGATAGTGTATGGCTTATCCATCTTCATCACTCTTCGGGCTGGAGACCCCATCCTTTAGGTTGGAGAGGAAAGCCCGCTCCTATAGTTAAAATTCAGACGCGTAAGAACTTTGAAATCCTGTCGTTTCGCGCCTGTGGTGATTCGTTTCCCATCCAAACTGTAGATAGAAAACAAACCTTTTGCGTTAATACCTGAAAGTCTTGTTAATCCGTGTTTGACATGCTTCACCAAAGTGTTCTTGACCAAGCCTTGTGCTAATAAGGTGCCACCATATCGCGAACGAATGCCGTTCTTTTGTGGGTTCTGCCGATGAAGTTCACGTCTTGAAACAGGTATCGGTGCGATGCAGAATATATCTGTGTTGTCGGGGACATCCACCCCACCGACAGTGTGATATGCCAAGCACCAACTATCTACACAGTGTGCATCAAACGTCTCAGCAAGTTTCTTGGAAGACTTCTTGAGCCCAAGTTTATCTCGAAGTTCTTTCGTCTCCCAACCTTGAAGTGTGAACAATGTCCATCGCTTTTGTATTTCACCATAGAACCAAGACTTTCCGACTTCAAGAGGACTGAAAGAACTATTCCACTTTTTCGCACGTTTGAGTGCCCGTGCCTTAATGTCCTCAACACATACATACGTGATAGGATACAACTTGGACAACCAATCCAAGATACGTAGTTTCCAATCCCACCTTGCACGCGTGCCAGCAGGTATTTGTGCCTTATTCGCCAAACGATTCGTCCGGTTCTTTCTATTCGGACAGCTGCGAGAACGACGGGTTCTCCGAAGGTCTCTGCGTTTCTCTACTTTCTTGCCCACTTTGCTATGGGCGTCTGCTTGAACGTTCAGATAGGTGTGAGACATCGACTTCACTGTGAAACCCTCTTTCTTGCTACCGGGGTCTACACCCACAGCAATCTCTTGAGTATCTCTCTGAGAAGGCTCTTTATTGAGACAGATACAATAGATACCATTGTCCCAATAAGACGTTGCCTCACCACGTTGGACGAGCTTGCGCGCACGCGCAGCGTGCATAGGCATTAGCACCTCACCATCTTTCGTCTTAACAGGAACAAACATAAGTTTGTGTTCTCCTTTTCAGGGTATATGTTTCCCCATCCAGATCACAGTATCCGAGAGGAATCGGACTTGGGGGGTATCCGAAACATCGTGCTGGCTACCACGCCAAGATACCACGATATTTTACTGTAGTACAACGGTTTAACTTGTGGAGTGAACGCTTGGTATGCGCTTCGCACAAGCCCCATGCTTTAGCTTGGGGTTATTGACTCTCCTCCAAAATAATTCAATACTTCATTGATTACCTTCTGCTGGTTATCTTTGCCAGAAATTCCTAAAATTTCAACTTGACTCACTCTGATTCTCCAATAGACCCGTGCTCCGCCGCGTGTTCGTGATTCGGTAATTCCGCTCCCTATTGGTTTATTACCTATCCCCGGATTTATATTTCCTCTTTTCAATTGGTCAGTAAGTTTCTTAATTTCTCCTTGTAGAGAGACAAGGGTTTTCCGACACTCCCGAACAAGTAACGGATTTTCGAAAATTCTATTAATTAACATTAAAATCAACTTTTAAACTGGAAACATCTCCGTTTCAAATCGTCAATTTAGTTCTGAAGAAAGAGAAGTATACATGTGTTCTGCAGAAACAAAACACGTGCCGTGTTTCAATTTGACAATCCTTGCAATGCTGAGATAATCTGTTGTGAATTAGTACGATGACCGTACCTATCACCAAGGTCTTTCCAAACGATTTTACCACCTTCATTAATAATATAGGTAGCTGGACGAGCGATGTTCTCAAATACTGGATGTAACACGTTGTAGTCAGAAATAGTTTGTAAGTCATTTTCATCATCCGCAAGGATTAGATAGGTTGTTGTTGTTCCTCTTATCTGTCGCAAATTTGACACACCTTGTTGGTTATCACCACTAATTGCTATCATTGTAGCACTTTCGCCTTCAATACCTTCATATCCACTTTGCAACTCACCGAGTTGAGTTTGACAGTGCGGTCAGGACCAAGTGGCAAAAAAGACAAGCACAACTTTCTGATCAGAATAATCTGAGAGAGAATGTAAATTGCCATCACCATCTGGTAGCGAAAATTCGGGTGCTGTCGCACCGATTGCTAATCCTTCCCCTGGAGCCAACTGTTCCACCGTGTCATCTTCTGGGTTTGGCATTGTAATGTCAGTGACTATTTCAGAATCAATACAAGCAAAACACATGAGTGTCACGGCAATTAGCGCAACGTAAGCGAGTTTGTTAATAAACTTATTTTTCATATTCAAATTCTCCTTTGTCTCCTTGAGATTGCATCCATTGACGAACATCGGCACGCATTTTTTCAAGGATCGGGCGCGATGCTGCCTCAAATGCTAAATTGTTAAATTCGTAAGGATCTGCTTTTACATCATACAGTTCCTCAACAGGATGATGTTGTGTCAAGTAAACAAGTTGTGCAGTTTTAGTGTCGATTTTTGCTTTTTCTACCCAACTGTTCCATACCTCAGCATGACTTTCAGGAATCCCTTCAACCCGTGTGAAATGGGTTGTCCATCTATTTTCAGGCATTAAATTCAGTATATATTTATATCGTTCATCACTCTTCGGGCTGGAGACCCCATCCTTTAGGTTGGGGAGGAAAGCCCGCCTCTTTTTATTTTTGGTATTAGGAGTTTAGTTTCCAATCAAATATAACTGAAAACTAAATCCCTAATATGCACAAACATAAGTTTGCGTTCTCCCTTTCGGGGTATGTGTTGCCCCATCCAGATCACAGTATCCGAGAGGAATCAGACTTGGGGAGCATCCGAAACATCGTGCTGGCTACCACGCCAAGATACTGCGATATATTACTGTAGTCAACGGTTTAACTTGTGAAGTGGACGCTCGGATTGCGCTTTGCACAAGCCCCATGCTTTAGCTTGGGGTTATTGACCTCACACACACCTTTGCGGGAAGACATTCATATTCCCATCACGCGTGTGCGTACCGTAAATTTTACCACAAAAAGTTGTTTGCTGTCCACACAAAACTTCCTTATCTACAAATGTGCCGGGTTCCGGCAGCATAATGACATTGCGAATTACACCACGAAGTTCTGCGGCAAGGTCTGCAGAAATTAGATTGCGAAGGATAAAGTAACCTGCGGTCTCATATTGTAATTTTTGCTCCACTGTCGGTTGCCACCGCACCATTATATCATCCTTTCTATTTAAATTTTTAAATATGAATTATTATCAAATCTTCCGCTACAAAACCCAATCCTCTGGGTTTGGGATGTAGTAGCGGAAACCAAGACCTCTATTGTTGAAAAAACTTGACTTTCGTCAGAAAATGTTGTACGATATTTTTAATCATTGAGTAATTTTCAATCATTGAGTAGAGGATGTAATACCATTTCTGAATGATCGTCTATCATTAGCAAAACGCGTTTGTAGTCGCGCAATTCATTGCGCCTCTTGCACGCTTGCCTAAATGTGAATTCCAAAATCTTATAATGATACTTTATTTTAAGGGTAATAATAGTAAGGAACCTGTGCTGCCAAAGTCATTGTGGGAAATTTCTCTGGATAAACAACACATGAATCTTTAAAACAGAGAATGTTTCTTCATCATTTGAATTCCTAAAATAGCAATTTAGCAGAAACTAAACACGGTGTCAAATTGTTTTAGAAGCCTATCATCTTCATAATTCCACCAACGATGTTCAATTCGGAAGATATTTTGTTCTATAACCTCTAAACACTCTTACGGATACAAAAATGCTGACTAAAGAAATGGTTCAAGACATTCCATCGGAACCGGGAGTCTACTTTTTTCACGGGGCTTCAGGGAAAATATTGTATATCGGCAAGGCAAAATGTTTGCGCAAGCGTGTATGTTCCTACGTCCATAACATAAAAAAACGACGTTCCAAAATCAAACGACTTATCCGGTGGACAACATCTGTCCGTTATCAGATATGCCAATCAGAACAAGAAGCACTCTTCTTAGAATCCCGTCTAATCAAAAAACACCAACCTTCCTATAACTCCGCACTGAAATATGGAACGCGAACATGGTATATCCGGATAGATGTTGGAGAGGATTTTCCACGTCTTGAAAGGGTTCCAGAGATACAAACAGATACTGCCAGATACTTCGGACCGCTGTCAAGTCGTAGATGGACTGATGAGGCAATTGATGTTCTACAACGGATTTTTATGGTGCGTACTTGTCAAGAAATTATTACACCTCTTGCGGGTTACCGAGCATGCCTACAATACGACATGAAACGTTGCTATGCACCTTGTGCTGCACTAATCACTCGCGAACTATACAGAGAAATGATTATGAATATCATTAACCTGTTGGATGGGGAGTATGAAAAAGTCCAAGCGAATCTCATAGCAAGACGTAATAGTGCATCTGCAATGCTTCAATTTGAACAGGCTGCTGCTCTACATCAACAACTTACCCGAATTCAAAAAATCTTTCCATTCCTTGATGCACATAGAGAGACACCATAAGGTTTGAAGGGGTAGTAACTGCACAAAGTTTTCTATGATAATCTAATTCTTTGCGTTGTTTTCCAACCTTATTGAAGATTAATGTCGTAGTTTCTATACTGACATACTCCCACAACTAAAGCAGTGGGGTTCTTTTGTCCCACCTGCTGTGCAGATTGTGGTATCAACAAGGGTTGCTTGCGTGAGCAAGTCTAACACCCTCTACTCCAAAGGTCAATGCCCCGACCTTATGAATGTTTATCGCTGCGTTTACATCGCGGTCGTGAGAAAGTTTGCATTTATGACAAACCCAAGAGCGCACTTTCAAATCCATCGTTTCATTTCGATGTCCGCAGTTGTGGCATATAGGCGTTGTGGCTTCCCATCGTCCGATGGTTTCAACGCGCTTTGCTCGCTTTTGTGCTTGCCATCGCATTTTGAGCATGAACTCACCGAAGGACAAGTCAGAGACTTTGCGTCCCCAGAGCCGTTTCATGCCTTGCAAGTTGAGGTCTTCAAAAAAGCAGACATCAAACTTTCGGACAAGTTCAAGGGCGAGTTTCCAATGATGATCAGCGCGTTGATTAGCAATCTTGCGATGTTGCCTTGCATAGTGTTTCCTCGCCCGTTCGCGATTGTTGCTGCCCCGTTTCTTTTTAGACAAGGCACGATTAGCTTGCTTCACTTTCTTTGCGGAGTGTTTATAGAACAGAGGCGATTGATATTTTGTGCTATCAGAACAAGTGAGAAAGGTTTTCAAACCGAAGTCAAACCCTGCTGTTCTACCAGTCTTGAGTGCCGGTTCAAGTCCTTCGTCATCTGTCAGAATAGTCAAATACCAATCACCGAGCGGATCGCGTTTGATGGTCACGCGTTTGATGTTACCTCTAATCTCACGAGAATACCAGAAACGATACCAGCGTCCGTTGATACGGATTTTTGCTACTGGACACCCATCCGATTTCTCAAGCACTTCTATTTTCACCTGATTACCATTGAATGTCATAGAACGATATTTGCGCCAACCCTTGAATTGCGGTGGACGCTTAGCCCTGCCTTCAAAGAAGTTGGTATACCCGCGGTCAAGCCGTCTCAGGCATTCTTGCAATGCCCACGAGTAAGGGATATGCCAGTGTGCATACTTTTCCAACTTCTTGAGTTTCGTCAAGTGTTCACTCAATCGGTTATAGGAGGCACGCTTATAGCCATCGCAATCTCCGAAGAGACGATAGTGGCGAAGCATCAACGCCACAAAATGGTTGGACACTTCGCTGATGATACGCGTCTCAGTTTGCAAATGACGATTGCGTTTATGGTTCTGAAGTTTGTCTTTATAGGTCCGCATTGCTTAGCCTCCAGCATTGCTTCCAAGGACAGTCAACAGGGGTAGCATTACCTCAAGAGAGGTAAATGTCCCGCCTTACCAGCAATGCTATAGATACTATAACAAAACCGATAAAATATGTCAACTGTTTTTTTTCTGTCACACACTTTGGTCTGATACACGAAGGCGGTGTCTACATCCCAAAACTAAAGCATTGGGTTTTGACACCGAAATCTGATAATACTATCCGCGCGATTGTAGAGAAAAATTTGACAAACTAAGAAAAATAGGGTATCCTTATTATTTAAGGCTTAGATTTAGAAAAGATTTCATAAATAGAGTAAAATTCCGAATAAACTGGGTGCGAGTCCTCAGGTTTCGCATTCTTCTTTTGAGATAAATTCTGGACCAATCCCATAACGTCCGGTGGGTACTATATAAGGTAAGAAAATAGAAAGGAAAACGTCATGAAGCGTACCTATCAACCGCATAGGCGGAAACGAAAAAACAAGCTTGGATTTAGAAAACGGATGTCTTCCCGCGATGGCAGAAAGATCCTTGCGCGCCGCAGAGCAAAAGGTAGAAGAATCCTTAGCGCATAAAATTGCCGAGAAACAATTTGAAAGATGCCTCGTACTTTTAATTTACCTCGCTTTTATGAAAGTCCGATAATTTCTGCTGTCAAGGCATCGCGGCGGAATATGGACACCCGTAAGCGGGATTTATCACCCTCCGTTTTAGATTTTGGATCTGTCCGTTTTAAGATCGCTCGCCATTTTGGGTTCTGTTATGGTGTAGAAAATGCTGTTGAGATAGCGTATCGCGCACTTGAAGAGAATCCGGACAAGCGCATCTTCTTGCTGTCTGAGATTATTCATAACCCTCGCGTCAACGAAAACTTAAGACATAACGGTGTGCAATTTCTCTCTGATACTGAGGGAAATCCGTTGCTACCGTTTGATGTCTTGGTGCCTGATGACGTTGTCATTGTTCCTGCCTTCGGCACAACATTGGAAGTTGAGATGGAACTCAACGCTCGCGGTGTCACGCTTTCGTCCTACAATACAACGTGTCCGTTCGTTGAAAAAGTATGGAAACGTAGTCAAGAGATTGGCAAGCAAGATTACACCGTTGTTGTGCATGGTAAACGTTATCATGAGGAAACGCGCGCCACATTTTCGCATGCACAAGCGGAGGCACCCGTTGTTGTCGTTCGCGATCTTGCGGAAGCAGAAGACCTCGCAAAAGTGATACGCGGCGAAACTAATGCCGACTTTTTCTTTGAACAATTTGCTGACCGTTATTCCGAAGGTTTCCATCCGGATATCCACCTCAAACGCATTGGTGTTGTCAACCAGACCACAATGCTTGCCTCAGAGACGCAAGCTATCGCTGATTTATTGCGACAGGCTATTATCGCGCGATACGGTGAAGAGAATCCCGCAGAACATTTTGCTGATACGAAGGATACGCTCTGCTATGCTACGAAAGAGAATCAGGACGCGACCCTCGCGCTAATCGCTGAAGGTGGCGATGTTGCCGTTGTTGTGGGTGGATACAATTCGTCCAACACAAGCCATCTTGTAGAACTTTGCGAACACAAACTGCCCACCTATTTTATCCGAGACGCAGAAGAATTGCTCAACCCCAAACAGATTCGCCATCTGGTGCTTGAAACAAAGAAGGTACAGATAACAGAAAATTGGCTACCAGCTGAACATCCTGATGGGAGTCCGGTTGATATTGTTTTGACTGCGGGTGCCTCCTGTCCAGATATTCTGCTTGATGAGGTGTTGCGGAAGATTGTTGACTGGTTTTCAGGGACGCGTTCGGTGGAGGAAGTGCTTGCGCCGTATCAATAGATGTAAAACATTCTGAAAGTTTCCATTGGTAGAGTAGTAAATAGAGCATATCACTGTTTTTGTGTGATATGCTCTATTTTTTAAAGGCGTTGAAATTTCTGTTGAGACATTCTCGGCATTATGTTATAGTAAATGTGTCCTATTGATAGACAATATTTTTTATCTTTATCTTGCGATGAGTTAACAAGCGAGATAGCGAAATTTCAATATAAGCAGGACTTACGCAATAAGTAGTTTTGGACTTACGATTTTCTCAAAAATTCGGATTTAACTTGAAAAATCCTTCTTTTTCCTATATACTTTTACAAAGATTGTTTAGACTTTTTCCAAGAACTTGTTGATGTCCCAAAGACCGACCAACCGATATTTGATCTGCGTCCTCGCGCGAATGTCGGAAGACGAGGATAAACCAAATCCTGGTTATCTCTAACATTTTTCATCCTATACTCTCCCTGAGAAACTTGGCAAATATGTCAGTTTCTCTGTAGTTATATTTGTAGCACGCTTCAGCCACATAAAGCGGTGTATATCCCGTTGTGTAGTGGTGGTGCGAGCCATACCACGCACGCTTCAGGAGTGACCAGAACCCTTCAATCGTGTTCGTATGTGTTTCACCATCAGCAAACTGCTCTTTGTGGTTGATAACAGCGTGCTTCATTTCCTTCCCAATCAGGTTGTAGGCACGATATTCATCGGTTATCAGTTCCGAGTCCTTAAGGTTGACCGCACTTCGGATAAACTCAAGGATCGTTCTTCCAGTCAAATTCGGTGCGAGTTGTGCGATGACCTTTCCACCTCGCTGGACAGCCCCGATGATAGCGTCTTTCTCTGTGCCACGTCCGCGCTTAGCGGGTTCATCATCGGAACGTTTGTTTTTCTTGCGGGGCTTCCCACCGATATAGGTTTCGTCAGCCTCAATGATACCCTCAAGGAGCACACCGCCTTTTTTCGCCATTTCAGCACGTATACGCGTCAGGATATACCAAGATGTCTTTTGATTCAAACTTAGATCGCGCGCCAGTTGATGACTTGACAAACTTTTCTTTGCGTTCGCAATCAACGAAATCGCCAAAAACCACTTCTGCAACGCTATCTTTGTGCCGTGAAACACTGTGCCGCAGGTGACTTTGAAAGTAACATGGCAATCGTGGCAATTCCAACGACCCATACGCCCTTCTTCCGTTTCTGTGCGCCTACCCACATGGGTGCTTTCACAGTGCGGACATTTCGGTTTACCTTTCCAACGCATTTTCTCCAAATGTGCAATACAACTCTCTTGATCCGGGAAACGTTCCATGACCTTGATTAAGTCCATCAGAATACTCCTCTGAATAGGAGTTGCTTTTTTCTGACGGTTTCTGATACAATATCAGGTAAGATTGAACCGTTAAAAAAGCAACTCTGCTTTTCGGGTTGATAGGGGGGTTACAGCCTCCCTATTTCTTACCTAATATTATACCATTTTCACACAAATAAAACAAGCGAAAAATGCAGTCTACATAAGGGTTTAGAACAATTTTTAAAAATTATTTTCAAGTCCAAAACTACTTATTGCGTTCTTAAAAGCATCAGCAGATTTTTCCAATTCGCTAGTATTGAGAAAGTGTCGTGCACGTTCTTTTTGCATCACGAATGTGATTGTGCCTTCAGTTTCTGCCTTTTGTAGCATCTGCGCCAAATTCCCTTGATAACGATATAAGTTAATCAATTGCCGTTCAATACTTTGCCGCTTCCATTCTGATGTGGTGTGTAGAATGGCGTTCTTCAATGCTTTTTCAGCACCATCTATATCCTCATTGACAAAACAAAGTTCTGCAAGTTTGAGATAAGTTTGTTTATCACCGTATGCTAATTCAATTGCTTTTTCATAGTTGACGATAGTTTCATCCTCTCTATCATCGGCTGCATATAGTTTGGCAAGCCGTGCGTAATGGACACCAACTTCCGGCTGTGTTTGGGTATATGCCTGCGCGAGTTCAAGTGCCTCGTTGCGTTTGCCAGCAGCTTGTAAACTATTAACGAGCTTATCTTGATACTTAATGTTTTCTGGGTCAGTTTCAAGTAGTTGGCTCCAGGTTTGTGCAGCTTTTTCGTGCTGATTTATGCGTGAGTAGAGTGTTGCAAGTTGCGCTTGAGATTCTAAGTCTTCAGGTACCGCTTTGACAATTCGTTCGTAGATTTCTATTGCTTCCTCTATTTGGTTAAGCTCCACGAATTCTTGTGCCATTTTGACGAATTCTTGTACAGGCGTGCGTTTTTTTTCGGTGTTTTGGGCTTCAAGTCCTGCCATGAAAGTACCCACTGTGATTAACATTAAAATGACTAATACCCAATTAACCCGATTTGTAGCGCGAGGTCCCCGTGCCTCGCAATGCTTGACTTTATCTAATGACTTCTAATCACGTTAATTTGGTATAATACCCAATTAACCCGATTTGTAGCGCGAGGTCCCCGTGCCTCGCAATGCTGGCTTTATCGGAAAACTTCTAATCAAGTTAATTTGGTATAAGAAGAAAAACAATTTTGATCGTGACATTGAAATATACCGCCTATTAAGGTTATAGCTATATCTTTGATCTTTTCCACTACGTCTTTCGGTTTTCATTTTTCTGTCTGTTGTTCTATTTCTCGGCAGGGACCTGTCCTTTCAGTTCTGATATTTGGTCTCGCAATGTCGCTGCCAGTTCAAAATCAAGTTCAACAGAAGCTTTGTTCATCTGCCGTGTTAAGTCTACAATTATTGCTTCAATATCTTCTATACCGGTGACCTTCTCAATGATGGAGACAGTTTTTTCGGTTTTTTTGGATTTTTTCGTTACATATTCCTCAGTTGATTCAGAGATGAGTTGTGCAATTGCTTTTTGAATTGTTGCAGGCGTGATGTTATTATCTTCATTGTATTTCATCTGTATATCACGGCGACGTTGTGTTTCTGCGATTGCATCTGCCATTGCATTGGTTATGGTATCGCCGTATAACAGGACTTCACCATCAACGTTACGCGCAGCACGACCAGAAGTTTGCACTAACGAGGTAACAGATCGGAGGAAACCGGGACGATCAGCATCCAGAATTGCAACGAGTGAGACTTCTGGTAAATCAAGTCCCTCACGTAGTAGGTTTATACCGATGAGTACATCAAATTCACCTTCGCGGAGTTGTCGTAGGATACGCGCACGGTCAAAAACATCAATTTCAGAATGCATGTAGTTCGCACGGAGACCTGCCTCAATAAAATATTCGCTTAAATCCTCTGCCATCCGTTTTGTGAGAGTTGTGACAAGAACTCGCTGTTTCTGCTGAACCCGTTCTCTGATTTTACCTATAAGATGGTCAATTTGTCCACGCACTGGATAGACACTAATTTGAGGGTCAATTAATCCGGTAGGACGAATGATCTGCTCGACGATTTGTCCTCCTTTTTTCTCTTCTATCTCATATTTGCCGGGTGTAGCCGAAACAAATATTACTTGTTTTAGGTAAGCCTCTACTTCCTCAAATTGTAGCGGGCGATTGTCTAATGCTGAAAGCAAACGGAATCCGTAATCAACGAGTGTTAGTTTTCTCGTTCTGTCCCCTCGGTACATCCCTTTCAATTGTGGGATTGTCACATGTGATTCATCAATAAATAGGAAAAAATCCTCTGGAAAGTAGTTAAGAAGGCAGTATGGGGGTTCGCCAGGCTGTAATCCGGATAGATGTCGAGAATAGTTTTCAATTCCTGAGCAATATCCTACCTCGCGTAGCATCTCCAAATCAAAGCGGGTTCGTTGTTCAATACGTTGTGCTTCCAGCAATTTGTTTTCTTTCTCGTATGTGGCAATCCGTTCATGGAGTTCAAGTTCAATGTTTATGAGAGCTCCTTCAAAGATGTCGGCATCTGTCATAAAATGTTTTGCAGGGTAGATTTCAAGTGTGTCTTGTTTACTCAGTATTTCACCGGTAGTTGTGTCAATTTCACAAATTCTATCAACTTCGTCTCCAAAGAGTTCAATACGGAATGCGCTTTCGCTATATGCTGGAAATACTTCAACCACATCACCTCGAACACGGAACGTGCCTTGCCAAAAATCGACATCGTTGCGGACATACTGAATATCCACCAAGGAACGTAGGAATTCATCACGACGGATAGTTTTTCCAATTTCTAAATCAACTTTCTGACCTTCAAATTCGCGGGGTGATCCGAGACCGTAGAGGCATGAAACACTGGCAACAATGATAACGTCACGCCGTGACATTAAAGAAGCGGTTGACGCAAGCCGCATCCGCGTGATTTCTTCGTTTATCCGCACATCTTTCTCGATAAAAGTGTCCGTTGAGGGAATATATGCCTCTGGTTGGTAGTATTCATAATCGCTCACGAAATAATGCACGGCGTTGTTCGGGAAGAAGGATTTGAACTCACTGTAGAGTTGTGCGGAAAGAGTTTTATTTGGGGAGATTACGAGTGTTGGACGTTGAATGTTCTGAATCACATTCGCCATCGTGTAGGTTTTTCCAGACCCAGTGACACCAAGTAGGGTTTGTGTTCTATCGCCGCGTAGGATTCCGTTAGTCAATTTATCAATCGCTTGTGGTTGATCCCCTTGCGGGTCGAAATCTGAGACTAACTGAAAAGGCGTTGATGATCCCTCTGGGTCAACATTTATAGGAGAAATTGTTGGTCGTGCGTCAAAATGCTCTCTCATTCCTGCTCCTTACAGCACAAAGTTGGTAAGATATCGTATTTCCATGTAAATCTAATTAACATTTGATATTATCACATTTAGTATAACGTGAGTTCGATAAAAGATACTATGATTCCCGTAGATTGGGTAGAACGGAAGGACAATAAAATCAAACACAAAATAGCGGTTCATGATACATTTGAAACTGAAAATAACGAGAAATTAGTGAACCCAACTCTTTCAATTAACTTTTGGACAGACACTCGGATTCTACTATAGAACCCACGTTAGTATATCATAATATTCTAAAATTTAGTAGTGAGAGAATTAACCCGATTTGTAGCGCGAGGTCCCCGACGAATACCGGACGCGTATTCGGCGTTGATTTGGGGTCCTCCTCGCAATGCCAACTGCACTATACACGCGTGTATCAGAAAACCGGTGTTCCGTTCTTAGAAAAGTCCGGTTCGGTTAGGAAACCGAACCTACCTATGTTGGAGTACGGCTAAATTGACACCTATGGTTTCAGTGTGTTCAACCCAATCTATAGACTAAATTTGGATGGAATGTAATGCAAGACTAATGCTGATCACATATTTTTGTAGGTGCTTGTCCCTTAATAAAAGGTTCGTTGCTGATGTTTTCTGGTGGACACTTGTCTTTATTTTTCAGTAAACCTGTTATTTTGTCAATGTCCCAGAATTCAATTCCTTCAGGTACAGGAAATTTCTTTTCTGGACCTCTTGATGCTTCAGCCATGAACCGTGCCCAGATAGGTAATGCAGCTTTTGCCCCTTCTTTGTTGTAATTTTTCAGATTTCGTCGCTGTCTGTCAAGTCCAACCCAAACACCAGCAACGAGATCGGCGGAATACCCAACAAACCATGCATCCACGTTATCATTCGTCGTGCCTGTTTTGCCCGCTATTGAGCGAGTTAGGTAGTAAGGTTTATGCAAAGCCCTTATACCCGTTCCCTCTTTAATAACACTTTGTAAAAACGCGGTTATCTGGTATGCTACTTTTTCATCTAATACACGAGTTCTATCTTGCTGATAATCTTCATGTGGATAAATCGGCGTTCCGTTTTTATCGGTTATATACTGAATGTAACTTGGTTCTACTTTAATACCTCGATTGACGAAGACACCATACGCTGCAGTCAATTCAAGTACCGTCATACCGGATGCTCCTAAGATAAGTGCGGGTTTTGCTGGGTCCATGTGAGTTGAAATACCCATCTTTTTAGCGAGGTTCACGGTGCGAACTATACCTTCCTTATAACCGTCCTCAGTATCGGGTGTTTCCCATGCTGCTCTCGCTGTTGGGACGTTGATTGATTTTGCAAGTATTTTCCTGACTGTGACTGGTCCTTTATAATTATAACTGTAGTTGTCGGGTCTCCACCATTGTCCGGGAAGGTGTTGGATAGTCAAAGGTTCATCAATGATAATTGTTGCTGGGGTGATAAGTGCAGGTTCCTGCATAAGTGCGGCGAAAACGATCGGTTTAAATGCTGACCCAGGTTGGCGTTTTGAATTTCCTAATGTCCGGTTCACGAAATTATGATAATTGAAGTCTTTAATATGATGATTTGTGCCATCAAGAAAATAGTCACGTCCTCCAACCATCGCTTTAACATGACCGGTGCGTGGTTCAAATGCGATGAGTGCTGCTTGCAAATAACTATTTATTGGGTCAATGCCGTGTGGGTTATATTTATTTGCATCGTAATCTGGTAAATGTGTGCCAGGATATCTATCCAAAAATCGTAAGTGTTCAGCGACAGCCTTTACTGCCACAGATTGCATTGACATATCTATTGTCGTGTAGACCTTCAACCCACTGTTATACAAACTTTTTTTTAATTCTGGTATTTTTTCAAGTTTTGACTCTATATGGTCTACAAAGTGTCCTGCGGTGATTTGTTTCATTTTTACAGAAGTTTTTGAAGGACTTTGCACTTGTAATGGTTGATTCCGACTCTCATGATACTCTTCAGATGTTATAAATCCTTGATCGAACATAGTTCTGAGTACGATATTGCGGCGTCTTTTGGAATTCTCAGGATTTTTAATTGGAGAATACAAGGTAGTTCCCTTCGGAATACCAGCGAGTAAAGCACATTCATGGATTTCAAGCTCGGAAACATCTTTGGCAAAATATGCCATTGCGGCCTTCTGTACCCCGAAAAGTTGCTGTCCGCTAAAGCTACCAAAATCAATATAGTTGAGATATCCTTCCAGAATTTGAGGTTTTGATAATGTTTTTTCAATTCTGAATGCAAGTAAAATTTCACGAATTTTTCGTGCGGGAGTACGTTCATATTTCTCAGATGCAAGGTAGATATTTCGTGTTAGTTGCTGTGTTAGTGTACTTGTTCCGCTAATTTGATCGTTACTGCTAAGAGCCTCCTTTACAGCACCTCCGAGTCGGATGATGTCAATTCCAAAATGTCGGTAAAATCTTCGATCTTCAATCGCTATGAACGCGTCGGACAATTTTCTTGGCATTTCAACGAGTGGAATCATTTTTCGTGTTGTTCTGTCGTTTTCACTGGTTAATTCTGCAATTAATTCAGGCTCCATGTAAAAATATCTGAGCGAATTTCCTTTATTGTCTTGAATGGATTCAATTTTTCCATTTTTTACTGAGATGTTGATACGTTTTGCTTCTGTTTCTCTTTCCAAATAGGGGTATTCAAAATGTCGCAGAAATATTTTAATACTTCCATTTTGTTTGCCTTTTTCACCACTCAATTGAATTAGATGTTGACCGGGAGAGTTGATACCTTTACCGTCAGGCGGAATTTCTTCGTACTCCAAACGTTGCAGTTTATCTTTCAAAAAAACGGCAGTATCTTTTAGTTGCACTTCACAAATTGATGAGTATACCTCAAGATGCTGCCGCCAAGTTTTTGAATCTGTTTTGTATTCTAAATTTTTTAGATCCAAGGCTGCCACATCTTCCCAACACCCTAAAATAAATCCACCTGCAACACCGATTCCAAAACAGATGACCAAAAACACGAGGATAAAACTGACGAAAATACTACTAAGTATTCCCTGATAAAGTGTAGAGAAATATGGACAGAATTTAGCGAAAAAGTGCCGCATTTTCTTCTCCAATGTGTATTATGTGAAAATTAAAATCTTTCTCTAATTGCTATTCTATGGTGTTCGGTCTATATCTGCTTTTCTGACGCGTTTTATTGTGCAACCGATAGCCCGTGTTTTTTTCTGCGTATCTGGTATGTTCTTTCCATCTAATACCATATCCATTATATTTTTGAGGTAATGTTTTTCCGGTGGTTTTTGATTATCGTCTATTGCGCCTCTATACCGGAGAATGTGTTCATTATCAAGGACAAAAACCTCTGGGGTTCTACGTGCTTGAAAATAGTCTGCGATCTTATTGTCTGGATCCTTGAGAATGAGAAATTCAAAGTCGTGTTTCTCGCGATACTCTTTTATTTCTTCAACTGTCTCATGTTTGTTGGAATGGATACCGACAAACCGCACATCTTTATCCTTGTAATGCTTAACCAATGAACCGATGCGCTCAACATAATCATCCACTCTCGGACATTGCGTTGCGAGAAATATAAGCACAACTGCTTTCTTCTCTTTACTGAGTTTCTTAAGAGAATGTGTTTTATTTTCTGTGTCTTTAAGGCTCCACTCTTTGACTTTTTCATCAATCTTGACAGAATCTTCTGTATCCTGTTCTGTCATAAGTGTGCAGGAGGTTATAGCAAATATGAGTGCAAAACTTGCAATGAACTTCCACATCAGCGTGTCTCCTTATGTTAAAACGATGTAATACCAAATTAACTTGATTCAAAGTTTTCTGATAAAGTCAGCAGTGTGAGGCACGGGGACCTCACACTACAAATCGCGGTAATTGGGTATAAAACCAAATTCGTTTTTGACTCGGACATTCCGAAAGTCAAAACATTCTCTTAGGATTTTGCAGTCGATAAGAAATCGGACAATTCGTGTAAATGGGAGAGTTGGACATCTACAACAGATATGTCGGGGCAATCTTTTGTTTGATTTCCAACCATCCATGCAGTCCACATTCCTACATTCTTTGCACCGACCATATCTGCTTTATAACTATCTCCGACATAAATTGCTTCTGCGGGTGCAATAGCCAATTCGGATAGAACAGCTTCAAATATTTTCGGATCAGGTTTTGCTACGCCAAAAACAGTGGAATCTATGATGACATCAAATAATGGTGATAGCTGGTATTCATCGCACCACCCGCGAGTATTGCCAAAGTTATTGCTAATTACACCGAGTTTATAATTGCCGTGAAGTATTGCCAGCCATTTTCGGTTTTCTGAAAGACTCTTGGAAACCCCTTTGCAGAACCACTCTACATATTCATCTTTCAATTGTTCACTCAAGTCAAGTCGCTTAAAGACACCTATAGCGATTGCGTCAGTTGTTTCACGTAGTGTAAAATCCGCCGCAGCAGTATTTGCAACTGCCCCGATAGGTAGCATTGAACCCTCTTGATAAGACCAATCAACAGATGAGTTACCGAATGCAAATTCTGATATTGTTGCTTTATCTGCAACATCAAATTCCTCTCGAGTGATTTCAGGGTTGTGTTTGTGTATAAACTGATACGTTCGTTCTAACCAATGCATTCCGTTTCCATCTAATGTGCCGCCAAAGTCAAAAATTAATGCTCGGATCATATTTATCCATTTCCTTTTCAAAATGGTTCAACTAATTATTGGAATTTTTCTGGTTTAATTTACTAATGATTGCGTTTACAACTTCAGTTGGGTTAATTTCCTGCATGCAATGGTACGGTATATCTTTGCGATAACATGTTCTTTTGTAACAAGGTCTACAAGAAACAGGTTTCTCAATGATGGTATGTCCTTTGCTATAGGGTCGGTGGCGCGTGGGACTTGTTGGACCAAAGAGGGCAACGGTTGGTGTGCCAACTGCTGCAGCAATATGCATCGGTCCGCTATCACAAGTTAAACATACTTTACAACGTTCTAATAGCGCACCAAGTTGCATTATATCTGTTTTACCAACGAGATTTATTGTTGATTCTGAAAGCTGTAATTCTTCTGCCCATGCTTTTTCAGTTTTTGAACCGGTTAACACGATTTTGACGTCTGGTGTCGCACGTAAAATTTGGTTGATAACCTCTGCAAAATTACTCACATCCCACTGTTTCGTAATCCATGTTGCGCCTAAATTTATCGCGAGAAGTCGATCTTCCGAAGATACACCTTCATTCTGAAGTAGAGCTTTAAGTGATTGACGGTCAGCATCAGTATGCCAAAATTCTAAATTTGTTGAGGTCGTATTTTCTGTGCCGAGTAAGGGTTTTGAAATAGATGCCGAATCAATGTTAAGAAGTTGGATCACACGGAGATATCTATCCACCTCATGTATATCGGTTTTATGTGGACTGAATGCGGTTAGTAAAACGCTACGCCCTTTGTAGTTTGATCCGATACGGACTGGAATTCGTGCTATAAAAGGTAATAGTGCGTTTCGGATTGAGGTGGGGTGTAGCACAACAGCGATGTCAAAGTTTATTTTCCGTATTTTGCGAGCCAATTTCCAAAATGATCCGTAGTGACTCTCGGTTTTGTTATCAACAATATATTTGTCAACGTAAGGGTTTGTTTCCATCAAGTCAGCAACATGAGGTCGCAACAATAACGTCAGACAGGATTGGGGTAATGTCTGTTTCAATGCACACAATGCTGGCGTGAGTAGTACCATATCACCGATCCAAGCACCTGTATGACACACAAGAATTTTTTGCATTAGAAAAAGAACGGATTTGACCAAGCTTTCTTACCTGTCTCATCCGTCACTTCAATTCGTACATATTTTGCACTTGCAGGAATAGAATATGTTGCTTCTGTAAGGAGTTCTCCGTTCTTCGGCAGGCAACGCCTACCGCGACTGCGTTCACCCTTAAAAACAATTGATTGTGCTTCAGAGCACTTAACGGTTATTTTTTTGTCATGTAGGTCAATATCCAAGATTTCTGGTCCGAGAGTTGAATAAAATGCGCCTTTTCGTAGTGCGTCCATGATTTTATCAAGCGTCAATTCTTCTGCTTTCACCATTATCCATCCGTGGAAACAGTCGTGCTCCGTGCCATGCGCGTCGTCAGCAGCAATTCCGAGCACTGGACCGCCTTTGTCCAACAGGTCATCCCAAGATTGTTCTGAAAACCCTTTACCGATTCCCATACAAGTATCGTTGTAAACTTCAACAGCGAAATAACCTCGTAATGGGAGATAGTCAGTAATCGTATGTCCGCACCAGTATGGATGACACAAAACCGCCTCTCCACCTTGTTCCTTAATGTCGTCAATGACAGCATTAGGGTGCATCTTTGCACAGTTCACCGGTTCATGTATATTTATTGCTACGATGTGGTATGTGGGACCTCCGTAAGGATTTGAGGGATGAACTTCGCTACCGGATATTGCCAAGAAGTCAGATGTACTGTAAGCTTGTACATCGTTTACTTTACGGTGATCTGTTAATACGAGGAAATCGTAACCTGCATCTTGGTAAGCTGAGAACCGGTCTCGGATTGAAAGTTTCCCATCGGATTCGGTGGAGTGGCTATGGGTATTACCTCGGTACCACTGTCCTTGTTGTTGAAAAGGGTTTGTACTAAACATTTCGGGCTCCTTTTTTTATTCTTAATGTTTTTGGATTGATAGGGGATGCTGCGTCATTAACTGCACTTTTTGAACGCTTATAACTACAGCAATACAATATTCAATTGTAACGTATTTAAAAACCTCTTGTCAATATGATCGATAGGGTAAGTCACAATTTACTCTTGACACTCAAGCCGATAACGGGTATCATTAAAATAAAACACTGCAAAGGATAACAATGAAAAAAAGAATACCCACAGAATCTTTATCGTTTTCCATCATAATATTTCTTTCAATTTTACTTCTATTGCTAAACGTTGAGTTTAACTTGGTAATGGCAGTAGAATTTATTAAATTTGAGCGTGAATTTTCAGGTAAAGGCTCATCTCAAGGTGCATTCGGCAAAGATATCTACCTTGCATTTAAACGGAATATCTATGTCAGTGATACAGAAAATCGACTAATACAGAAACTTTCACCTACAGGAGAATTTCTTTTCCAAATACCCGCCGATCCAGAATCTGTTGATAATATATTACGGAAACCTGGACACCTTACTGTAGATGATCTTGGAAATATTTATGTCGCGGATGTAACAGCACATCACATCGCTGAAACTGTTGATCCAAAAATATACATCTTTGCCCCATGTGTCCATAAATTCAGTGCGACAGGTGAGTTATTAAACACCTATTTTGTCGACTCTGTTGATGAACGTCCTGGTGTGGTATTACCAGCAAAACTTATGGTTGATGTAGACGGTAAAACTGCATTTGGAATACAACCCACTGGACATGACCGTGTGCTCCACGTTGCAGTTAATGCACAAAGTCAACTTTATATTCTGGACTCAAAACGAGGTCGTATCCATAAATTCGGTGCTGATGGCAAAAAAATACAGACATTCGGTAGGTATGGCGCGGGGGATGGTGAATTTGATAGAGATGCTGCCGACATCGCGATTGATGCTCGCGGAAACGTATTCGTTGCAGATACAGGTAATCACCGTATCGTTAAATTTAATACTGATGGAAATTTCGTGAGTAGTTTTGGCAGAAAAGGACGCAACAAAGGTGAGTTTGTAAAACCGATGTCGCTCGTCACGCTGCCTACAGGTGAGGTATTAGTCAAGGATGCAAGCCGATTCCGTAGGAAAATTGGTGGATTGCCTGAGATAATCGCGCTTTCGCCAACATTAACGCAGTTGACAGAGAGTACACCCGGTCAAGCGGAACTTGCCGATACGATTACGAATGCGACTCGCCCGCAATATGGACCGTTTGTCCAAAACCCAGTAACTGCGGTTGATGCTGCTTCTCTGAACCGGCGTTTGCGATTGCTTGAAGAAGCAGAATATCATCGATATTATGACGACAAAGATTATGACGATGAAAACGATGAAGAACTCGCTGATGAACTTAAACGGACTGATATTCGTCTGACGTTATTCCACAATGTCATCTCACGCATTCAGAAATTTGACAACAACGGCAGGTATATTGGACGTATAATTTATGAAACAGACCAGTTGAGTGAGCAGAAACACGACCTAACTTTTCTTGATATTGATCCTTCAAGATATCTCTATCTACGAGACACCAGCGATTTCACCATTGCGCAATATTCAATTACTGGTTTTACCGTAAAACCTTCCCACATGAATGGCTTTTACAGCGTTCGCGCAGCTAATTTTAGTAACAACTATCTGGAAGATTACGAAGACATTGACTTTTCAACCGATGTTGAAGATAAACTCAATCAGTTGGAACTCAAAAATCTATTCGGGTGGACGTATAGTCTATCTGAACGCTGGCATTTGACTTTCCTTGATGAATTAACTTATGCTGAACAGGACGAACGTTATACTACTCCTGCTAAGATAGAGGATAGCTATGATTTTGAGACACAGGCGTTGGAAAATGCGTTTGCTGCGAATCTGAAGTATATCACAGATCCGAATCCGTATCGGTATAAGGAGTTAAACCTTTCAATAGGAAGGATTGATGGAACGTCAGATTTGACGCAGGACGCACTTTTTCCTGATCTGAACAAACAGCATAGAATGGACACTGGCGATGCAAACTCAACAGTTTTTGAGATTAATTGGGATATCTGGTCTCGGACGAACTTGTGGTTTCGCTATGCTGACCTCAATCCTGCAGAGACAAGCCGTAATTTTGTCCGTCGATTTTATGATGTTTCAGGTGATCTCTATGAGGTTTTTGGGAGCCGCAATCAAGCACGGCAGTTTCTTGGTGAATTGACGATAAAGTTTTGATGGGGCTATGTAGATATGGAGTTCCGAGCACTTTATCCTGAAGAATTGGAGGCATGGCTGGACCATGTCACACACGTTTTTTCAGCGAGCCGTCAGTATTTTTCCAACCATTGGCATAACGATCCGTGGAAAGATGTAGAAGGTATTCGAGTCGCGGTGGATGATGGTAAGATTGTCAGTACGGTTCGCGTTTTTATTCGCAAGATGTTCTTTCACGGTGAACCTGTCCCTGTTGGTGGCATTGGTGAAGTTAGCACGCGATCGGAATACCGAAAGCGAGGACTTGCTTCTCAACTTCTCAAAGATTCCATTCGGTTCATGGAAGACCGTGAAATTGCTATCTCTATGCTCCATGGAAGCCAACGTATCTACTCCGTTGAAGGATGGGAAACGGTGCCACGCTACTATGCCAAGAAAAATCTCCTTGGTAGAAAACAGCAGGAGTGGAATATCCATCCAGTCAATTTTCAAGATACTAACGAGGTTGCGCAGCTTGCTGCTCTCTACGACACCTATTCCCGCAAATTCAACGGTACTTTCGTTAGAGACAACATGGTGTATTGGACAGATTGGGTGCAGACTGAATCATCAAGTGCTTGGGTTGCTGAACGTGATGGTGTCATTGATGGTTATGTTTCTGTTAGAAGGCGGAATGGACAATTGGGTGTCAAAGAGTTTATAGCATCAGAGGAATTATTTGCAAAGAACGGTGCCAAAGACTTTTTTGAAATTATGCTATCTGATATAATCGCACAAATGGACGAGGACAAGTTTGAAGTAGAATATCCCGCGCCAATTGCTGATGGGTTTCATGCTCCGAAGGTTGAAGCATACAGAAGTACGATGTATCGTGTTATTCAACCTACAGCGTTACCATCAGAACTTGCGAAAACAACACTTTTGAAAAAATCTGTTGATGTGTTCCCGGATCTCATGCATTACCAATTGGATTCGATTAGACAAAACATCAAGTCGCATCACGTCTTTTGGCCGACTGATGGGTTTTAGCGACATATCTGAGTTATCCACTTTTTACAGCCCGTGGTAATGAAGTTTAAGTATTTAAATCGGTAATCCCGATTTCCACAGGACCGGTAGGTGCGGTTTGTAACCGCACCGGAACTTATGGAATATGCGTCCGATAACCATTTTCGCGAACGACCCGGTGCGGTTTTCTAACCGCACCATAGGCGTCAATTTAGGGATTTACGAATTTGAGAAACTCTCTTTAGTCCCGTAGGGACGATATGTTTATAGAAAAAGAGGTAATCCATCTCTTGAACCCCGTAGGGGTGATATGTTATAACATCAGTTCACCATTTGGGATATGTCGCTCCTACGGAGCTAAAGAGATGTGGCAATACTGAGTACTATAAACATATCGTCCCTACGGGACTAAATGTCCGACAGTCTCAATAACCATGCTTATTGAGAAGGGTTCATAAAAACATAGACGTTTTCTTAAATTGACGCCTATGGCGCGGTTACAAACCGCACCTACCGGTAACGGAGCAAATTAGAATTACCGAATTAATTTGTTAATCTTCATAAAGTTTGCGGGACATAAGCGTAGGGAATCAACGACAAATGCACATAAGGCATTTGGCAGGAAACAACACAGTTTCCAAAATTGCTTATACCGAGCTCGCGTTAATCTAAGTTCTATGCATTCATATTTCCCACTATAGTCGCCGGATCCGCAAGCGACCGAATCTGTGCACTGCAATCAATGGTGGTGTCCAATCCACCTCCTTTTTGAGTAAATCTCGTAAATCAGAGATTACTTCAGACGATGGACGCGCACCTGGTCGCAGATGGATGATCCCGGTAATAGGGTGTTTCAAGTACATTGCAAGATGTCCGAAATCTGAATCGTGTGTTAGAACAAATCTGTCCATCAGATGGGCATTGGCGAGAATCTCCGCGTCTTCGTAAGAATGCCAACCTTCTTCAAAAGCAGAAACCACATCAACCCCTTGTGAACGTAGAAACTGAACAACCGGGGGAGATATGTTCATATCTGCAACAAGTGGTGGAAGCATTGTTAAGATGTTCCGTCGCTGTAAGAAGGTACATCAACAACTATATCGTTGCGAAGAGCGCGCGCGGCGTATGCAAGCACCGCCCGAATGCTTTCCTCGCCCAATATCGGATACTCTGCAATAATCTCTTCGTTTGTCATGCCGTTTGCCAATAGTCCCAAAACATGTTCAACGCTAATTCGTGTGCCTTCAATTACAGGTTTCCCACCAAGGATTTCAGGATTAGCGATAATTCTAACCATAATACTATCCTCCATAATAAAATTTGTTAACCTTACCAATATTTTACCAGAATTTTGGCTTTATATCAAATCGTTTTATTTTCCACAAAAAACTTGACATCTATTCGGCTGCAGCATACAATCTTTTTAATGGTAATGCGTTAATTTCACGGGTATAAAATTGTAGGATAGAGGAGAATAGGAACATGGCAAAACTACGTGTAGGTGTTATAGGTTGCAGTGGCATTGGGACAACGCACGCATCTGGGTTAGTCGGATTGCCGAACGTTGAATTAGCCGCTGGGTGCGATTTTGTGCAAAGCACATTGGATGCCTTCAAGGCAAAATGGCAGGACAATTGGGATAACATCTCTCTTTATACGAACCATCAGGAAATGCTCGCAGCAGAGAATTTAGATATTGTAACGGTTGCGACATCTGACCATCGACATGCTGATCTTGTCGTTGACGCTGCCAACGCTGGAGTCAAAGGAATCTTCTGTGAAAAACCGATGGCAACCAGCGTTGAAGATGCAGACAGAATGCTGGAAGCAACAGAGCAGAATGACACAATTCTATCAATTGACCACACGCGCAGGTGGCAACCGTTGTGGCGGCATACCAGAGAGGAAATCGTTGGCGGCGGACGTATCGGTGATGTACAATATGTTATCGGTACGTTGAGTGGCGGACGCGCTATGCTTTTCCGTAACGGAACACACTGTGTTGATGCAATTTGCTATTTTGCCAACTCGGATCCAGAATGGGTTACTGCAGAATTAGAGGATGGCTACGAAGACTATAGCGAGTATAAGGGCGATGGCGGACACAACCCATCAACTGAACCATCAGCGCACGGATACATCCATTTTGCAAACGGGGTGCGCGGATACTATGCTGGCGGACCGAAGACAACTCAATCTGGTTTCCGAGTAGAGATTGTTGGGACAAACGGATATATTCTCATTAATGACAAGGTTGCTACAATTCATCAAGGAGATTCGATTGAAACAATTGATGCACCAACATGGGATGTTGTCGGTATTCCTGCTGGTGTTCAAGAGTTAGTGAAACTTGTAGCAGAAGGGGGAGAACCTGTCTCTCCTGGAACTGAGGGATACAAGGTAGTCCAGATTATCATTGGTTTTTTGACTTCGCAACAACAAGATAATAGCAGGGTTAAGTTGCCGTTACCTTGCGGTTAATCTGGTAGCATTGTCAACGCGTCTTTTGCCAAGTTGATAGAGTCTTCTGTGTTGTCTGATATTATGCGTGATGCACTCCCACACGTAAACGAGTGGGCTTCTTGAAGAAGATCCGCCTCCACAAGGCACACGGACAGCGTTTTGTTCCTTATAGGAACTCCAAGGGTATGCGTTCTCCAAGAGTAACGACGAACCCAAGTCACGTAGGAGATATGCAACACCTACGGTACGCACCACAGATACGACTACAGGGAGAGTTTTGAGTGTGGAACTCCCTGATACGTTACCGCTCAATTAGCGAGTATAACGGAGACCCTAAAAGTCTCAATTGCGTTTAGGCGAAACAAACCACTTTTGTTGTTTCGGTATCTAAATCGGGGTTTTCCGAGCAACAAGCAAAGTCCTCTATGCAATTTGGACAGGGAGACACTTTCGTAAGGATACGAAAGATTGCATTGCCTCCCACTGCTTGATACTCCAATTATACCACATTTTTCTGTTTTGTGTCAACTTTTTTTTTGACTTTGGCACGGGCGTTACTGGGTTGGACCCACAGCTAAAGCAGTGGGATTGTTAGACAATGCCCTCCAGAAGCTGCTCAAGAACGACTCAGAGTGTTAAGCACACTGACCTTGTTGGATGTGCCTGAAAATTCAGTAGTACTTGCTCAGAACTTAGTGAATTCAGGTGCTATACCTCAAAATTCGGCTGAAGATGCTCTGCATATAGCTATTGCAACTACAAACCGTATAGAATATCTTGTGACATGGAACTATAGACACATTGCCAATGCAATAAGACAACAGCTTATTGCTGAGATTTGTCAAAAGGCAGACTATCAACCTACCGTTATTTGTACTCCTGAACAATTGATGGAGGAAAATTAATAAAATGTGTAAAAAATGTGATCTGATCGTGGCAGAGGTCAGGAAATTCCGTGAAGAACATGCAAAGAAATTTGACTATAACCTACGAGCAATCTACGAAGACTTAATCGAACAAGAAAGACTTAGCGGACGAAGGTTTGTCTCTTATGCGTCGGGAAGTGAAAACCAAGGAGAACTCAAAACACACAACTTACCCGGTGACGATGAGATATTGTATGGTGTGAACTCTAAATATTTCGTCAAACATACAAGAAACGTGATAGACAAAGCCAGACAGACTTATAGTTAATCAGTTTTTAAGACAATCGCATTCTCTGCTGCCCATTGCAAATAGACCGTATCGCCTTGCTTAAAGCGATATGTCTCGCGCTTGTCTCTATTCTGTACTCCTAAACTATAGGGTGAGGTTTCCATGCCTCGCCATTGCTGATTAACAATGATGGATGTTGGATAATCAGTTTGCACCGTGTATTGCACTGTCGTTCCGAGATAACTTTCGTCCTGAATCACACCCCGTAAACAATTTGGTAAATCTGGATTTGATTTTGCGGATATGTCTATCCGCTCCGGACGAATCATCACTGTAACAGGAGTGTCTATCGGCATGCCTTCGCTGTGCGGACAAACGAACTTAAAGGTAGGTTCCGTATTTGATTCAACCCTTACTAAGTCGCCATCCGTGCTGATAAGTGTTCCTTCAAAAAAGTTTGAAGTTCCGATAAAATCTGCTACAAAACAGTTCTGCGGTGAATCATAGATTTCAGATGGTGTTCCAACCTGAAGGATTCTCCCTTCGTTCATAACCGCAATCCGATCAGACAATGCCAACGCTTCCCCCTGATCATGTGTAACATACACAAACGTAATCCCGACTTTGCGTTGTAACGCTTTCAGTTCTAATTGCATCTGTTTACGGAGTTTCAGGTCAAGTGCTGAAAGGGGTTCGTCTAACAGCAGGATAGTCGGTTCATTGATTAACGCACGTGCAAGTGCTACGCGCTGCCGCTCGCCGCCAGAGAGTTCGTTAGGTTTACGATCACCGTAGCCCGGCAACTGAATTAAATCAAGTGAACGTTCTACCGCTTCTGAAATATCGGTTTTAGGAAGTTTCTGCATCTGTAGTCCAAATGCGATGTTCTGTGCGACGGTTTTATGTGGGAACAAGGCGTAATTTTGGAATACTGTGTTGACAGGACGACGATAGGGAGGTGTTTCAAGCATCAGTTCTCCGTCAATGAAGACATCACCTGCAGTAGGATGGACAAACCCTCCGAGAATACGTAATGTTGTTGTTTTTCCGCACCCGCTCGGTCCAAGTAAGGAGAAAAACTCGCCACCTTCTATCTGCAAAGAGACATCGTCAACAGCAACTGTATCGCCAAACTTTTTTGTTACAGATGAGAGGATTATCTGACCTACGGACATGTCTGATCCGTTCTTTGACAAATAACGATATTTTCTTCGTGCATCGTTGTGGAGGTTTGCCCAACTATGTTGGAAGGACTGTTTTTGATTGGCATTCGTTTATTAGGGATGTTCCTAACGATTGTTTCTTTATGTGAAAATCCGTGCTTGCTAAAGGCAAAAATGACGAATTCATCTGTTGGCAGCTTTACCTCTTTAACCCGACGATTCCCGACAACATAGCAAATTGTGGAACGTGGCGATAGTATTTTTGTGACCGAGTCAATGCTACGTCCAAGGTCAATGTAGAATGCAGAAACATCGCGCGCTCGTTTTTCATCAATTGAGCGGATTTTCTCAATTGCGGATGAAATAGGGGTATCCGTCAATGTTTCATCTGATCGGTATCCGCCCATTGCAAGTCTGTCAATTTTTCGTGCGTTGGTCAAACCGATCCATTCTGCGGAAAGCCGAGAAAATTGCCCATACGCAACCGTAGTTTGCGAATCGCCATAAGGTGGAGATGTAATCACTAAGTCATAGCCGCCAAGTGGACGTGGCATCGGTAGTTCTCCCTGAACTGTATTGGCATCACAAATTGATGCTTCTACATCTTTGCGTTTTTCAAGATATGCCGCCAAACCTTGTCTATTCCTATTCAGTTTTTTGCGAAAGATACCAAATACATCAGGATTGAAATTCTCAAGTTTTTCTGTTGGCATTCGATGCAATTTAAACGCGCTTGTCCGTGTATAGGATACCTCGCGAACCGTCTCAGAAAATGCAACTGTCATGAAATTCTGAACTGCTTGATCCTCTACTTTTTTAATACACTTCAATAAGTATGCGAGATATTGGATTACCTCTGCAGAAAACCAATAATCCAAATTCGGAATTTTAGGAATTGGTGCGTCAGGTACCTTGTCTACTCCTAATGCAGTTTGAAAGAGGGTATCGTTCAACTTGTTTAACTCAGTGTCAAGCGTTTTTAAGCGAATTGGAGACAGTTTTGCAGTGGCTATCAGACGAACAAGTGGATTGATGTCGCATCCAACACTGTGCATGCCAAACAGAGATGCTTCAACCAGTGATGTCCCTGTACCACAATACGGATCAAGAAGCCATCCACCTTTGACACCCTGCTGATTTAGCAGTTTCCTTGCGATTTGCGGAATCATCATAGCGGGATAGGTGTGGAAGCAGTGGGTATACTCTTTGGTATCAGTCTTTCTAAAGTCCCATGATTCATCTTTGTATTTTAAATTGTCAGTGCTCATATCAACTTTTCCCGACTACTAAAACATAGGTTTAGGAATTTCTCGTCAATTCTAAAACCCGTGTCAAAGATTGATTTAGCACATCAGCGAGCGTATCCACCAGAAGATTCCTTTGGAATTCTACCTCTAATTTTTGCCATTTATCCCTCCAGATCACATCCAATGAAATTCCGACCTTTTGAGAGTGCTGCTTCCATGACAGAAAAGGATCCTGCGGCAGGATCTATTACATAATCACCTTCATTGCTGACAGCAGCAATAAGCTCAGCTTGTAAACCGATAGGTTTTTGATGCGGATGTTCTTTTGTTTTTGTTCGTTCAAGCCAGACATCGCGGATAGTGTGAATTTGCCAAACCCCTTTAGCTTTTCTGGGATGCTTCTGTAGAACAACACAATATTCGCTCACGCGTCTGGATCGGTACCCCATTCCAAACCTGTCTTTATTCCAGACGATCAAATCAACAATGTCTAACTGTGTGTCATCAAACCATGTTTTGAACCCTTGGCAAAGATGAAATTTATCTATCCACAGAAAGAGATGTCCAGAGGGGATAAGCACTTTGTCAACACCTTGAATGAATTCTCCAATTAGTTCTTCGGGCATTTGCATCAATGAACTTCTACGTTTCTCTCTACTCTTTCCCTCATTACCATAATTCATTTTGTCAAGCACGCCTCTGTACTGTGGGTCAAGAAACGCTACAGGTATAGATTCTATTGGAAGATGAGACAGAAACTTTAGACCATCCATCTTTAACCGTGTATTTGGTTTCAGAAATTCGGGTAAATCTATAGGAGGGGTTTGAACAGTCCGCTCAGTGGAGAATACATTGTTTGTAACCCCACCTGCTGTGTCAGGAAAAAGTCTGAGATTCTCTTCCGTGAGGGACAATTTTTTCATAAATTCTCCTTGTTTCGTCGGTTTTGAGACTATTGGACATCCTGATTTTCTGTCAAAACTCGTGCCAAAATCTGATTTACCAATTGCGGATTTGCCTTTCCATGAGTTGCGCGCATCACCTGACCGACGAGAAATCCGATGGCTTTCTTCGTGCCATCGCGATAATCCTGGGCAGGACCGGGATGCTCCTCAATAACTTGTAAGACAATTGTTTCTATCTCAGAGGTGTCGGTAATCTGAGACAACCCTTTTTCTTCAACAATCTGTTTCGGCATCTTACCGGTGTCAAAAGCATCATCAAGCACGGATTTGGCAATTTTCCCGCTGATGGTATTATTACCTATTAATTGAATGAGTTCACTGAGATGTGCAGGTGTAACTTTGGAGTCTTGGATCTCTATTTCAGTTGTGTTCAATAGTCGTGTGAGGTCTCCCATAATCCAGTTTGCACAGACAGTCGGTTCACCACTAAGTTTCGCTGCTTCATCAAAGAAGTCAGCCACTTGTCGAGTAGCAGTTAAGAACTCAGCATTTTCTTGAGAGATGTCGTAGTCCGCAATAAACCGTTTACGGCGTGCAGCGGGGAGTTCAGGGAGGGTTGGCTGAATTTCATCAATCCACTCATCATCTATTTGCACGTGAACCAGATCTGGTTCAGGAAAATAGCGATAGTCGTCCGCTTCTTCCTTGCTACGCATTGCTACAGTCTTACCTGTACTGGCATCAAACAATAGAGTTTCTTGGACAACCTTACCACCTGAATCAAGGATACGTGCTTGTCGTTTTACCTCGTAATCCATTGCAACAAGCAGTTCCTGAAAAGAGTTTTTGTTTTTAATTTCTGTGCGCGTTCCCAATTCCTTGCTGCCTTTCGGACGCAGAGAGATATTCGGTTCACAGCGAAGGCTGCCCTCCTCCATATTACAATCGCTCACCTCAATGTATTCTAAAATTTCTTTAACAGCGCGGCAATATGCTATTGCTTCTTCTGTGGAATGAATTTCGGGTTCGCTCACAATTTCCATTAGCGGAACACCAGCACGGTTGAAATCCATAAAACTTCGTGTGGGATCACCTGTGACTTCAGCGTGAATAGATTTTCCAGCATCCTCTTCAAGATGAATTCTACGGAGCGCAACGGTTCTGATTTTCCCATCAAATTCAAACGTAACCTCTCCATTTTTACATAGCGGGAGATCATACTGCGAAATCTGATAGTTCTTCGGCAGATCGGGATAGAAATAGTTTTTCCGATCGAACTTGCTGTATGATGTGATTTTACAATTCATCGCCAATCCTGCGCGAACAGCGAACTCCAAAGCGCGTTTATTGATAACCGGCAGTGTCCCCGGCATCCCTAAACAAATTGGACATGTGCAGTCATTTGCCGATGCACCGAAAGTATAAGCGCAGTTGCAGAATAACTTACTCTCAGTGCATAATTCTGCGTGGATTTCCAACCCGATAACTATTTCATATTTTTCCATCAATTCACTCTCAATTTAGCTGCCTGTTACGAAAACAGCGCGAGCACCTACCTTGAGATGTTAGGCAGGACATCTCGCGCTACAATATAATACAATTCCGTTATATACCACTCTCCGACAATTCATTGACAACGGCTACGTTTGCTTCCACTTCAGCACGAGAAGTCATGCCGATAGTCATAGCGTGAACACAGGGTAACCCCATCACGAATTCGATTGCATCGCGTTGACTTTCAGCATCTTTAGCTAATTTACCCATACCTAAAACTTTCATGCCGTAGATACCTTTGCCAACAAACGCCATTTGTTCCATTGTTCGGATGATATCGGCAGGGGAAGCGTCCATCGAAACGCCCGCATGATTTATCCGAGTTAACACAACTTCAACCCACTCGGTCATAGCGGCTGTTTGGAATGCACCGAAGTCGTGGCAAGAAACACCGTGTGCGCGAATTAATCCCTGCTCTTTACAGCGTGCAAGTGCTTCCATTGCATCAGGATAACGTTGTGGCCAATCTACCTGCGTGAGGCAGTGTAGTAACACAATATCAACATAGTCAGAATCAATTTCTTTTAGGAATCGCTTAACATCTGCCTCTACTTCTTCTGCAGTTCGAGATACTGTTTTTGTGGTGATAGTTACACTGTTCCGAGGCACATGTTTGAGAGCCGCTTTGATATGCGGATGACTCCCATACTGGTCGGCAGAATCCCAAAACGTAACCCCGTTTTCATGCGCAAACAGTAGTAGATCGCGCAACCCTTCAAATCCCAAATCTGTCTGATTTGAACGTCCATTCCATCCGTTTGACCCTGTGCCAATTGAAAGCCGTGAAACATCTAAACCTGTCTTACCAAGTGCTACAATTTCCATCACAATTTCTCCTCTATATCCATAAATTAAAGAAAGTATACCATATTTTTACAAATCTAGCAACAAAATCTAAAATCGATGGATTTTCAATATTGACACGAATATAAAACGATGGTATGATGTGGAAAGAATAGGACAGAAGAGATGTGAGGGTTTAGGAGTGCCACATAAAAACCTGCAGGGCAGAGGCACGGGAACCTACTGTTCTGTCCACTTTTATTTTTAGGGTAATTTGATCGTAGGGGCGAGGTTTCCTCGCCCTATAGCCAAATCACATACCCGTAATTTTAGGATGGACAGACCACTACCCTGCAAATATATAGGTAATAGGATGGATTTAGTTGTGCTCTGCGCCTTCGTTGATCCAGTCAATAAAGAGTTGGACCTCGTCTTGGTCGAATGGAGGTCCACCGGGAGGCATGCCCCCGCCATCAATGCGTGTTACAACAAGGCTTCCTTTCCCATCGCCTGCAACAAAAGCAGCACCACTGTTTCCGCCATCTTTGAAGGTATCGTAGTTGGATAGGTCAAGGTTAGTGACGTGTCCAGCGACGTGGCACCCGACGAGGGCACAACTCGCGGTGAGGATTGGTTCAATATCATCATTATATGAGACGGTTGCAACTTCAGGTTCTTCAACGGGTTCCTCAGGTTCAGGAACTGTTGTTTCATCACCGTCAGTCATATCGTCATCTCCGTTGACCATTTCAGTTACGGATTCACCTTCGTCGCCGCAACCGGTAATGAGTCCTGCAGTGAGTAGTAAACTGACACAAAATATTGTGAGTAAAACAGAGCACAAACGATTTAAATTTAAATTCAGCAACTATTTCCTCCTTTTGAGAAAATACAATGTAAGTAGTTTGTTTTGCATATATCATACCACTAAATGGAGAAGATGTCAACATGAAAATTTTGATTAACGCTGAAATTGCACCAGAACAACAGCAACAGATAGCATCGATTTCCGATTCAATAGATATTGTTATACCCAAGAGTTCAGAAGAAAGATCGCGCGAAATTGTGGATACTGATATCGTGTTCGGTGGATTCAACCGTTCACTTTTTGAAAACGCGAAGCAACTTAAATGGGTGCAAGTGTGGGCAGCAGGTGTGGATGGCATTCTGTTTCCAGAATTTGTTGAAAGTGATGTAATCCTGACGAGTGCGAAGGGTTTTGTCGGAACACATCTTGCAGATCAAGCGTGGGCATTGATTCTGGGTCTGATACGGGGTGTTGGTCGTTCAGTCCGAGAGCGAACATGGGACAACAAGATGTCAATTCGTATGGAAACATGGGAGTTGTGCGAACGGACACTTGGCATAGTCGGTCTCGGTGGTACCGGGATTGAAGTTGCACGTCGTGCACAAGGGTTTGATATGCATGTCATCGCTGTTGATCCTGAACCTGTTGAGACTCCGACATTTGTTCATGAAATCTGGAAGATGGACAGATTTCATGATCTACTTGCTGAGTCTGATATTGTGTGTATCTGTGCCCCGCTAACACCAGACACAGAGGAGATGTTTGACGATGCTGCGTTCCATAAAATGAAACAGAATGCACTGCTTATCAACGTCACACGTGGTAAGATTGTTGATGGACCGGCACTGCTCCGCGCCCTCAATAATGGTCTTATTGGTGGGGCAGGATTGGATGTCACCCCTGTGGAACCACTTCCTTCAGATAGTCCATTGTGGGACATGCCGAATGTGATTGTTACGCCGCATGTCGCTGGAGGTTCACCGATTCGGATGGATCGGACGGTCGCACTTTTCTGTGATAATCTGGAACGGTTTCTCGTCGGCAAACAACTCCTGAGCGTGATAGATAAACGTAAGGGATATTAGACAGGTTTTCAACTGAGATCGGCGATTTTGACCAATTGTTTCCCAATATTGCCACCTTTGAGCATACTAATAAACGCCGCAGGTGCTTTTTCAATGCCATCTTCAGCGATTGTCTCTCGGTATTTCAATTTGCCTTGCTTGAGCCATTCTGCCATTTGAACGAGAGCTTCTGGATGTCTATCTGCAAATTCAAAAACAAGGAAGCCTTCAATTCTTGCGCGCTTGGTGATAAGATGCCAAAGGAAACGAGGACCAGTTTCAGCGTTTTCTAAGTTATATTGTGAAATCTGTCCACAGATAGTCACACGTCCCTTGACTCTTAAATTAGGGAAGACAGCATCTGTTATCTGTCCGCCAACGTTGTCAAAATATACATCAATACCATCAGGACAAAGTTCTGCTAACTTGGCGCGATAATCTGTGACGTTCTTGTAGTTGAACGCTGCATCAAATCCGAGTTCGTCAAGGATATACGAAATTTTCTCATCTGTACCTGCTGAACCGACAACGCGACACCCTTTGATCTTTGCAATCTGTCCGACCACTGAACCGACCGCGCCTGCTGCGCCTGAGACGAATACCGTTTCACCATCTTGAAGTTTGCCAACCTCAAGCAACCCGAAGTATGCTGTCAACCCCGGCATACCGAGAATTCCAACACCTGTTGAAATTGGGGCAATTGTAGGATCAATTTTTCGTAATTCTTCTCCACCAGAGACACCGTACTCTTGCCAACCGATATGTGCATTGACAACATCGCCGACGTTAAAATCGGAATGTTTTGATTCAACAACCTGAGCGATTACACCGCCTACCATGACTTCGCTGAATTCAACGTTAGCAGCGTAAGACCGTGCCTGATTCATTCGTCCTCGCATATACGGGTCGACTGAGAGATAGATGGTTTTTATGAGAACTTGTCCATCTTCCGGTGTCGGAATTGGGGTTTCAATTAGTTTGAAATCAGATTCTTTTGGATATCCGACCGGACGCGCTGCTAAGGTAATTTGACGATTCATTTTAACTCCTTTTATTGAATTGGACGGGATCTTTGCCATGAATAACAATCAATTCATGCTGCGGTGAATCCCAATTGAAGACTTTGACGATGGGAACAATGACGCGGACTGCTAAACCGATACGTCTTTTGTCAGAGCGGTTCATCTCCGAGTGATGAAGTGTACGTTCATTAAAGAGAACAAATTCACCCGGTTGCATCTCCAGATTGACGAAATTGCTTGTATCAACGAAATCAAGGTCCCCCATCTGCTCAAATGCCATATCGGAAGTGGCTTTTACGTGCGGAATTACTTTGCGATGTGACCCTGGCACAATCTGCAGGCAGCTATTTTCCAACGTAGCAGAATCAATGGCGATCCATGCAGAAATAATGATTGGCGGTTCAAGGGGCCAATAGTTGAAATCTTGGTGCCATGGGATCTCCTTTGCTCCAGGCTCTTTGACAAAAAAGTTGGTGCGCCACAGTAGCAGATCAGGTCCGTAAAGAGATGCCATTCTTTCAACGATGGTCGGATGTGTTGCAAGATGATGAATTAATGGAAAATCGAGATGACGATTATCAATCTTCGGTGTCAAGACCCCATGCTTTAGCTTGGGGATGTAGACACCGCAAAAAAACTTTACTTTTTCTAAACCTTTTAATCTCCTAAGCGTCTAACTTTTAAGTTGCACAGACACTTGTGTCGCCTTTTGCAACATCTACGGTGGGACACACCGAAAGTTACGCCTGTGGAGTCCAAATAAGACCTCATTCGGAGGCACGAGAGACGGAAGCAGGAAAAGCCGTTTGGCAACAACTATTGATGCCAATATAAGAGCTAAGAATCCCCATGCTTTAGCTTGGGGAGTATGTCAAGCACTCTATTTTTGTGATCAGGTGCATCAGTTTCGAGTATATGTTCAATTTGCGGTTGCATTTTGAGCATATCTTCTGGACTGCAAAGCGTGTAAGGACCGAGGTATCCCTGCTTCCGAAATTGATCCATCTCTTCTTGACTTAACTTATCAAATCTTCCGCTACAAAACCTCGCCTTTTAAGGCGGGGATGTAGTAGCGGCTAAGACCTCCATTGTTGAAAAAAAACTTGACTTTCGCCAAAAAATGTGATATAATTCTACCATCTACGGGTTAGGATGGACAACTTTGGCAACCTGGTTTCCATTGATCCTAACCACTCTTTTGTAAAGAGCAGCGTAGACGTAGAAAACGCAGCCACTACAGAAAAAAGACGTTTCAACGGAGCCAAAACCTTGAAAGATAGGATACTCTCCTAATAACGTTAGTTTTGAAACCGCACTTAGCGGTCAAAGTATCGGTCGCACCTGATAAGGTGTAAGGTGTTTCCGTAGTGAGCCAGATGGCCCGCTCCGCGTGTTTGTCCACGTGTTGCCCGAACTTGAGTCGGGAAGCCTCCTAAAAGGAGATGCAAGATGGCCCTATACCTGCTGGACTTGATATGCAAGTAGCGGTAACCCTTGAGAAACCCGTGCGGGGGTTCCTTCAAAAGAACCCTCGCCCTTCAGGGCGGGGAGCGGTCAGGATTTGAATTTGGCATAGTGAAATTTCCTTCCAATTTGTATGGCGTAAACTACTTTCTGTAGTTCGGATTCTTTTACTCAGGTATAAACATCTGAAAAATAGCGCGCTTATCGGATTTTCCAACGGTTGTTTTCGGTATATTATTAACAACAACAAATTTGTCCGGTATCCAAAATTTGGGTAATTCGGTAGCGATGTGTTGTTTCAGTATATCGGATATATCCTCATCTTCCTGTGATGAGAGGACAACTACAGCAATCGGTCGTTCACCCCATTTTTTGTCGGGGACACCGATAACCGCAACTTCAATAACTTGCGGATGTTTCAATAAAACAGTCTCTAATGCTACAGTAGAAATAGACTCACCACCGCTACGGATGAGTGCCTTCGCGCGGTCAACAATCTGTATGTAGCCTTCCGCGTTAATAGTAGCAAGATCTCCTGTTCGCAACCATCTGTCTGCTGTGAAATGCTCAGGTGTAGGTTCATTTTTGTAGTAGCTGCTTGCTGTCCAAGGACTTCTCACCTGTAGTTCTCCAATCGTATTTCCGTCCCAAGGAAGTTCGGTATCATTTTCACTTGCAAGGCGAATCTGAACACCCGGAATAGGTCTACCCTGCATCGCTTTAATTTTTGTTTTTTCTGTATCAGATAAGTTTTGATGTGACCCACGCAATATGCAGAACGTTCCGGTCGGTGACATTTCTGTCATGCCCCACGCGTGGCGCACCTCAACCCCCAGTTCTTTTTCATAAGCTTCAATGAGTGTCGGTGGCATTGCCTCCCCCCCAACTATGAGTCGCCGCAGTGAGGAGATTTCATGTTTTCTTTTTAGTAATTTTGGAAAGAGTTTTGCCCAGACTGTTGGCACACCTGCAGCAATTGTGACTCCTGTATCTGCGATAAGATCCACGATTTTCTTATGGTTAGCACCGGGTAAGACAATATCTGCGCCTGCAAACATAGAGGCGTAAGGAAGTCCCCATCCCATTGCGTGGAACATTGGCACGAGCGGCATCACTACATCTGACTCAGTTAGTCCAAACACATCTGCTTGGTTTACTGCTAATGTATGGAGGAACATAGAACGGTGTGTATAGAGAACTCCTTTTGGTTCACCATTTGTTCCGCTTGTGTAACATAACCCCATTGACCAATTCTCGTCTTGTATATCCGATTTGTAATTAATATCTGCATCGGAAATAAACTGTTCGTATGTTACAGAAAAGTTTGTGAGAGTATGGTTTTGAACTGTGTTTTCATTAAAGAGCACAGTGTGATTGCAGTCTATCTCTTGCGTCAGTCTGGTAAATTGATCGGAAAAAATTCCATCTACAAAGAACAGTTTGTCCGCTGCTTCCAATACAATCTCTGAAAGTTGAATCGGTGAAAGCCGAGTATTGAGTGGATGAATGACTGCACCTGTATACGGAATTGCGTAGTAGAGTTCCAAGTGTTGATATGTGTTGGATGCGAAAGTTGCAACATTGTCTCCTTGCTGGATTCCGATCTTTGTAATTGCGTTTGCCAATTGTTTCACGCGTGTGTATAACGTAGCATAGTTATAGGTATGTAGCTTTCCATTAGGCAAGAACGTGTGGACGAGCTTATCACCATGAATGCGGTATGCATGCTCTAAAATATGCGCGAGTGTCAAAGGGTAGTTCATCATCAAACCAAGCATGTTTTCTCTCTTTATGTCCTTCAATATGTTTGGTACAGATAACCATATCTGTGAAAATTCGCTCAAGATGGTTACGTAAACGTTAATTTAGTTTAACGTGAGTTTGATAAAAACAAGATGTCGGGCTTCTCGTAGGGGCGAGGTCTTCTCGCCCGTAGGGGTTAGGTTACCTAACCCCTACGAAAATGTCCATTTATGTTTAGAATTTGCTATATATCAAACTCACGTTAGTTTAGCATAAAAACTGAGTTTGTTGTTAAAAAATCAGCGGTTAGGGATAAGTAACTGCACAAAGACCCCGCCTTACAATGTGGTGTGTAAACTGATTTGACAAACCTATCTGTGTATGGTATTATTAATTGCTGTAGATAAATTCTTGGAAGGGAAAATTTTCCATGTCAAATGTCTTTGAAACCTTACAGGAACGAGGTTTCGTCCAACAGTGTACGAATGAAGAAAACGTTTCCAGTTTACTGTCTGGAGATCAGATCACTTATTACGTTGGTTTTGACCCAACAGCAGACAGTCTCCATGCTGGAAGCCTTGTGCCGATAATGGCGATGGCGAATTTACAACGTGCTGGACATAAACCGATTGCGATTATCGGCGGCGGCACCACGATGATTGGTGACCCAACCGATAAAACAGAAATGCGTCCGATAATCTCTACTGAACAGATAGAGAAAAATGGTGCAAGCATTCTTGAACAGCTACAGCGTTACCTTGATTTAGATAATACGGCAGGATTGTTTTTGAATAACGCTGAATGGTTGCTTTCCCTAAATTATATTGAATTTCTGCGCGATATCGGTAAGCATTTTCGTGTCAATGAGATGATCCGCGCTGAGGGATATCGGCAACGACTTGAACGCGAGTTGGGACTCTCATTCCTTGAATTTAATTACCAACTGCTACAATCTTACGATTATTTGTGTCTTTTCCAAAAATACGATTGTGTTCTCCAACTCGGCGGCGATGACCAGTGGGGCAACATCCTTGCTGGCGTTGATCTCGTGCGTAGGATTGAGGGTGAACGCGTGCATGGTCTAACCTTTCCACTACTTACAACAGCCGGTGGTGCAAAGATGGGGAAAACTGCAGGCGGTGCTGTATGGCTTGATCCAAATCGAACGTCTCCGTACGAATTCTATCAGTACTGGATTAACACTGATGACCGCGATGTTGAGCGGTTCTTAGCCTATTTTACTTTTTTACCGATGGATGAAGTCCGGCGACTTGGCAGTTTGGAACATGATGCGATCCGGGAAGCAAAAGCAGTACTCGCATACCAAGCGACTAAACTTGCACACGGAAAAGTTGAGGCGGACAAAGCACAGGAAACGTCTCGCGCTGCATTCGGTGGTGGTGGGCTTGACCTTGAAGCGATGCCGATGACCGTTATTTCTACTGAACGTCTTAACACAGGTATCCCAATAATGGAGTTGTTTCATGAGGTTGGCTTAACCACCTCAAAGAGTGAGGCACGCCGCCTAATTCAACAGGGCGGTGCTTATATCAATGAGAAGCAGTATAAGGCTATAGACGTTGTCGTTGATACTACCCTATTAGAAGAAGATGCATTACTTCTGCGTGCAGGTAAAAAACGTTATCATCGCGTTGTGCTTGAGAAGGATTAGCATTAATTATTGATACGATGGTTTCTTTACCTGAACGGTTTGGACGAATTTAATTTGTTTAAGTAGAAAACTACAAAATTGTTACCAGGGTTATTTAGTTTTAGGCTTTTTGTCCATTTTATCCGAAAAGTCGCGATTCGGAGATCGCTCCTACAGCGGAAAGTCTTAGATTGAAAATCTAAATATTCGGAGAACTAAATAGCCCTAAATTGTTACTCATAAATTTGACTTAACAATGTAAAGTGTGTTATCATATTAAAAATGTTCTTAATTTTTAAACGTTTTGTTGTGACCAACGTATTATAATATAGGAAGACTTAAGATAAAGTTGGCAACTAAGGAATTTCAGGAACTATTGTGATGCAGAAGCTTGAACACACTACTACCTTTACAGTACTGACGAGTGGAACACAGTCCGCTCTAACAATTTTACGGGGAGATTATCTCAACCTTTGGGCGTTATTTACGCTCGGGTTGTACCCGTTTTTGTACTACGGCGGTAGGTGGTGATAGTATGTAAGCACTTATGAAAATGTTTTAACCGATCTCATTCATCACCACCCAGCGTCGAGTATAATTCGATGTTGGGTTATTTTTTTACTCATCATCAACATTGACTTGAACAGAGTTATTGTCGGAGGAAATTGAAAAACATGGTAATCGTTACCAAAACGGATGCAACACCAAATCAGATTGACGCAATAGTCAATAGGATTGAAGGTGTAGGGTTGAAAGCACAGATTTCAATTGGGGAGCAACGCACCGTCATCGGTGTTATAGGAGATAAAACATTGCTTGGCGATATTCCGATGGAGTCTATGTCAGGTGTTGAAAGAACGATGCCGATCACTGCTCCATATAAATTGGCAAGCCGTCAGTTTCGAGAAGAACCCACTATCATTGCAGTCAACGGAACGAAGATTGGTGGGAAAAAATTATCGGTTATGGCGGGACCGTGCGCGGTAGAAAGTACTGAACAGATTGTAACTATTGCAAAACTGGTGAAAAAGGCAGGAGCAGGTTTTATTAGAGGTGGCGCGTTTAAACCGCGTACTGGTCCCTATAGTTTCCAAGGTTTTGGATTAGATGCACTGAAAATGCTGGTCGCGGCAAAAGAGGAAACAGGCTTGGGTATCGTCACAGAAGTCATGACTCCTCATGAAGTTGATCTTGTCGGTGAACACGCGGATATCTTTCAACTTGGCACACGGAATATGACAAACTTCTATCTGTTGCGTGAAGTGGGTCGTGCAGGCAAACCAGTTATTCTTAAACGTGGGATGGCTTCAACGATTGAGGAATGGTTGCTTGCAGCTGAGTATATTCTTTCAGAAGGAAATCCGGATGTGATTCTTTGTGAGCGAGGAATTCGCACATTTGAAACTCACACACGTAACACACTGGATCTTAACGCTGTCCCAGTTATTCACGAGTTAAGCCATCTACCAATAGTCGTTGATCCCAGCCATGGGACTGGCATTCGAAGTCTTGTATGTGATATGACGAAAGCATCTGTCGCCGCTGGTGCAGATGGACTGTTATTAGAAGTTCATCATGACCCTGATAATTCAATGACAGGTGATGGTGCACAGTCACTGTTTCCTGCACAATTTGAGTCACTGATGCATGAATTAAAACCGATTGCTATCGCAGTTGGTCGTGAAATGTAAGAAAACATTTATGAATTTGTTGTTAGGGATTAAATGATGTCTCTGCCAACGAGCGGAACCCCTTTGGAGGACACAACCGTGGACGATTTTGAATCTAACCAAGAAAAGGTCTATATTTTTGATACAACACTCAGAGACGCCGAGCAAACTCCCGGTGCTGCACTTGGTATTGAAGAAAAATTAGAGATTGCCAAGCACCTTGCTAAATTAAATGTTGATGTCATTGAAGCGGGCTTCCCAATTTCGTCTCCGGGTGATTTTGATGCTGTTCAACGGATAGCTCACGAGGTGAAGGGACCTGAAATATGCGCGCTTTCACGGGTTGTTGAAAAGGACATTACAGCCGCATGGAAAGCGATTCAGGATGCGCCTCGCGCTCGAATCCATACCTTTGTTGGTACATCTACAATCCACATGGAACGTATTACTCGTACAACCCCTGAAAGAACATTGGAAATGGCTGTTGATGCGGTTGCTTATGCAAAAAGTTTATGTGCTGATCATCCTAATGCTACCGTTGAGTTTTCTCCGATGGACGCGGGTCGTACAGAATTAGCATACCTTTACGAAGTGGTTGAAGCGACTATCGCAGCGGGTGCGAACGTAGTCAATATCCCAGAAACTGTCGGATGGACGGTACCTGCTGAATTTGGTAACCTCATTGCAGGCATCAAGGCGAATGTCGCGAATATTGATGATGCCGTTATTAGTGTTCACTGTCATAACGATTTGGGGTTAGCAGTAGCAAACAGTCTCATTGCGATTGAGCAGGGGGCGAGACAGGTTGAGTGTACTATCAATGGCCTTGGTGAACGCGCAGGTAACACCTCTCTTGAAGAGGTTGTGATGGCGATCCGAACACGGCGCGATTACTTTAAAGGGTATTACACCGAGATAAATGCAAAAGAGATTGTTCCTATCAGCAAACGTGTGAGTAGGACTATGGGTATTCCGGTGCAACCGAATAAGGCTATTGTCGGTGAAAATGCTTTTGCACACAGTTCGGGGATACATCAAGATGGGATAATTAAGTCGCGTGTAACCTTTGAAATCATTGATCCGAAAGAGATTGGATGGAAAGAGAGTCAACTAATTCTCAGTCCACGTTCTGGACGGAATGCCTTGCGGCATCGTCTGAGTGAACTCGGGTATGAGTTGGATAAGGAACAGTTAGAAAAGGTTTATGAAAGATTCCTACGCGTTGCGGATAAGAAAAAAGCTGTTCATGATGCCGATCTTGAGGCGATTATGACCGATGAAATCCGTGCAGTTCCTGCTACCTTTGAACTTGACTACATTCAGATTGTCAGCGGAACGAAGATTTCACCTACTACCACTGTCGGTATTCGCACTGAGGAAGGAATCGTTGAAAATGCCTCTACTGGTGATGGTCCTGTTGATGCTGCCTTTAAGGCAATCAATCAGATTATCAAAATCAAACTAAACCTTATTGATTATCAGATCCGCTCCGTTACTGAAGGTGAAGATGCTATTGGTGAGGTGACCTTAAAGGTTCAAGATAATGGACACATTATCACTGGGAACGGTGCGAGTACGGACATTATTGAAGCGAGTGCTAAGGCGTATATCCACGCTGTCAATAAACTAATTCAACTACGTTCAGAAGGATAGTATCTTTAACGCATTGGCTTCATTGCCGATCAAAACAAATCTTTAAACAGGACATGTTATACCAAATTAACTTGATTCGACGTCATTATACCAAATTAACTTGATTAGAAGTTTCCTAATAGTGGTTAGCATTGCGAGGCACGGGGACCTCGCACTACAAATCGGGTTAATTTGATATTAGGTATCTGCATAATGTCAGTTTTCCTTTACAATCAAGAGTTCATGAGATTTCTTGACGTGTCCTGTTCCATTTTCAATCCTATTCTTACCAATACGGGTTTCACCTTGCCCTAAGGTGTACTGCCATTGAACCTCAAGAATCCGGAAGTCAGCGTACCACTCCCGAATTGTTTTACAATCATTATATGAAAGAACAAAACCACTTTTGTGCTCATGGAGTAGATCGCGTAGCAATTCGTGGTTAAAGCCTTTGTGATGAACAGGGAAATTTCGTTGCGGATAGATGCCGCGGAACATTTCCCCTTCATCAAGGTAATAGGGTGGGTCACAATACAGAAAATCGTCTGAATGAGTTGGAAGGGTATCCTCAAATCTACCGGGATGGACAGATAAGTTGGGGCATCTGAAATTACGTACAGTCTGCAACGTTCGATTATATTTCTCTGGAGATTCATAAATCTTTGACATCCATCCCAGAAAACCGGGTCCGTATGAGAGATTGTGGTTATACCAGTAGTGGGCAGCCAATTCTAAGGGTTCAGAAATGAGCGTTTCACCATTCCAATGCGCTTTGAGTCGACTCTTAATCTCTGCATATTGCGTCTTTGTAGGTTGCCACTGTTCAAGACGATCAGCAAGTGCGTTGCCCGATGAAAGTTGTACCTGCCAATAATTAACCAGTATATCAAAGATGTCGTAACCACAAACCTTTATGTCAAGTTCTTTAGCACAGGCAATTTCAACTGCACCTCCCCCCATAAATGGGGAAACAAGTTTTTTCAACCCATCAGGGATATGCTCTATTATATGCCCGACCCCAAGACTTTTCCCGCCAGCATACCGTAGTGGTAGCCCTCTATAACGTGCGTATTTGTACTTGCCCTGACTTCTAAGAGAATCCAAAAATAAGACTCTTAAAGATGTCCCAAAAAGGTCGGGCTGTGTTTCTTTTATATCCCTTTCTTGCTTTTGCATCTATGACCTAAAAATGTAAGGATCGGTTTCAGCCTTAATATATCTAATTAGTGTGAACCTTGGCACTGAATATCAAGCCCTTCTTACCAATCTTCAACTAATTGCACTAACAAACGGACACCATAACCAGATGCGCCTTCAGGGATATATGTAGAGCCTTTCATTCCCCAAGCAGTGCCCGCAATATCAAGGTGAACCCATGGGTATCCTTCAGCAAATTTTTTCAGAAACGCTGCACCAGCAATCGTTCCCGCAGTGCCATCACCAATATTCTGCACATCGGCGATCTTGCTTTTGACACCCTCATCATAATCGTCCCAAAGCGGCAATTCCCAAACGCGTTCGTGTGTTTTATCGGCAGCTTTTTTCACCTTTTCCATGAGGACAGCATCAGTTCCCAAAGCACCCGCAGCGATATGTCCAAGGCAGGTAATCACAGCACCGGTAAGCGTGGCTAAATCAATAACACCTTTGGGTTCATACTGTGCAGTCCACCCGAGCGCGTCAGCTAAAATCAGTCTTCCCTCGGCATCAGTATTGAGAATCTCAATTGTTTTTCCTCCGTAAGATGTGACAACATCTCCCGGCTTAATTGCGGTTGAACCCGGCATATTCTCTGTTGTTGCGATCACACCGATGACGCGCACGTTAGGTTTGAGGTGTCCGATAACTTGCATTGCACCTATAACTGCTGCAGCACCTGACATATCGTGTTTCATTTCATGCATGCCGCCACCAGATTTAAGTGAGATTCCACCTGTATCAAAAGTAATCCCTTTTCCAACGAGAACGACCGTATCTTGTCCTTCACCTTCAGGGGTGTATTCCATTATGATAAATCTTGGTTCTTCAACACTTCCTTGTGCAACTGCTAACAAGGTACGAAAACCTTTTTCCTCAAGTGTCTGCTTGTCAAAAACAGTGCAGCTGAGTCCTGCCGTTTCCGCGGCTTCTTGCGCCCTCTCAGCGAGTTGTACTGGTGTGAGATGGTTTCCGGGTTGATTGCTGAGATCTCGGGCGAGGATTGTGCCATTTGCTATGGTTTGTCCTCGTTCAACAATACCTTCTATCAATGATTTCTCTGCTTCGCTACCTACCAGAAAAGTCAGCGAATCAACCGTTTTATTTTCGTCTTCACTATCATCGTTTTGGCTTTTGTGTTGTTTGAACTCATAGAGTGAGAGTAGACTTGCTTCAACAGCGGCTTGTGCCCAATCGTCTTGTGTTTCGGGTGGAATGGGTACCGTGATAGATTTCAGTCCCATATCGCGCGCCTGTCGCGCGGTGTGACCAGCCACCTGACGTACCTGCTCAGCGTTGAGTTTCTCATATAATCCAAGTCCTACCAAGATGATACGAGGAGCAGTTATGGCACCGTTTGTGTAAAGCACGCTGGTCGTCTTCGGTTTGCCTTTGAAATCTCCGAGATTCAAGAATGCTTGTATACGTCCCTCTAAGGCTGAATCAGCGGCTAAGAGCAGCTCATTGTGGAAGTCATCTTCAAGCATAGGGATGAGTACAGCATCAGTTTCAGCTTGGCGAAAATCACTTGTTTCAACAGTAATGTTCATAAATTACCCTTTCAATTATTTCTTAGTAAGAACGTTTCGATCTTTCGAACTTTCGTAAATTTGCGAATTTTAAGATTCGGTATTTTCCAACGTCAGTAGTTAATCACAAACAGTTATTAAGATTTGCGCATGCCTGTCAAAACGACAAGGGGTTCCGTGCTTGTGACTGTAATTGAATGATATGTATTTGCAGGAACATCAATGCGGTCGCCACGTTTGATGGTGTCGTGTGCATCGGCAACTTTTACTTCTGCTGTGCCAGATAGCACGCAAACTACCTCGTCTTGACTGTGAATGTAGTCAAGATAAGCACCCCCAGGACGTCCGGACCATTGATATGCGTTAAAACTCTCAGATTTCAACTGCTTCTTCAGAGCATCGGTGTCATCGGACTTTTCTAACCAACATGATTTCCACTCCATCAAATATTCTCCTTATAACGGTTCTAATCGAACTGGACACACTTTCAACTCGGCTGTGTGGGTAATAGGATCGTAACCTGAACCGGTTAATTGATTGACAGGTACATCGGCAAAACTGAAACTGGCGAAAACGGTGCCGCGCGGTGAACGATTTGTTGCTTTGACTTTAATATTGATACTTCCGCGTGCGCTGCTCATTTTGCACCATTCACCATCTACCAATTGCCATTTTTCAAGATCAGCAGGATTTACTTCAAGTGATTCTTCAGATAATAGATAATCAATTCCTTGTGCTCTACCCGTCTGTGTTCGTGTGTGATAGGATTGCAAACGTCTACCTGTTGTGAGCCACACAGGGAAATCATTGCTTATTGTCTCAGCGGGGTCTCGGTAATGGACGTTTGAAAAGATTCCTTTACCGTTGACGAACGTTTCCTCGTGTAATCGAGGTGTGCCGGGATGTTCTTTGTGTGGAACAGGCCATTGGTTGTTTAAGATGTCAGTGGTGCCTTTCTCAATACGATCCCAATTTAATCCTGCGTAAATTGGTGAAAGCCGACAGAGTTCATTGAAGATCGGTTTTGGCGCGTCAAATTCAAAACCTTTGATTTCAAGTCGTTTAGCAATTTGACAGATGATCCACCAGTCGGGTTTTGCTTCACCTTGAGGCGGAACGGCAGCTTGCATCCGTTGGACACGACGTTCAGTATTTGTGCAGATCCCATCAGTTTCACCCCATGCTGTTGCTGGCAGCACAACATCGGCAAGTTCTGCTGTTTCGGTCAGGAAGATGTCAATAACAACAAGATGTTTTAAGGAACGGAGTGCATGCTCACAATGTTCTCGGTTGGGGTCAGATAGTAGTGTATTTTCACCATCAATGAGCATCGCATGAATGCTGTCACCACAGAGTTCCAAAGCAGTAACTTTTGTGATGCCTTTTTCGAGGTCGATTTCACTACCGTATTCTGCTTTGAACTTTTCCTGATGTTTAGGGTCAGTAACGGATTGAAAGCCAGGATAGTTGTTTGGAAGCGCACCACTATCCCCTGCGCCTTGGATGTTGTTTTGCCCGCGCATTGGATTGATACCTGTCCCTTCACGTCCGATGTTCCCTGTCATCAACACAAGATTGCACAGACTCTGAACATTTTCTACACCGCAAATATGTTCGGTGATACCGAGTGTGTAGTAGATAGCTCCTTTATCGGCAGATCCATACCACATCCCTGCTGTTTCAATATCTTTCGCTGGTACACCTGTGATTGTTTCTGCCCATTCCGGTGTCCATTGACTGATATGTTCAAAAAATTCATTAAACCCGGTTGTTCGATTTTCGATGAAATCTTCATCAATTAAGCCTTCGCGAGCAATGACGTGTGCCATTCCGAGTAACAGTGCAGTATCTGACCCGACGCGCAACGGCAGATATAGATGCGATATATCTGCTAATCCGATACGTCTTGGGTCTGCCACAATAAGTTTTGCGCCTCGTGCAATTGCCTTTTTTAACCCTGTCGCTGCAACAGGATGGCATTCAGTCATATTTGTTCCGATGCAGAAGATTACATCCGGTTTCTGCATGTCAACGAGAGGGTTAGACATTGCGCCACGTCCGATTGTCGATGCCAGACCGGCAACGGTCGGTGCGTGTCAGGCACGGCTGCAATTGTCAATATAATTTGTACCAAACCCAGCTCGGATAAACTTCTGCATGAGATATGCCGCTTCGCTCGGTGCGCGTCCAGAGGCTATACCGTAAATGCTATGTCTGCCGTGTTCGTCATGGGCTTTCCTAAAACCCTCAGCTGCTATATCAAGTGCATCTTCCCATGCGGCTTCATGGAGTTCGCCATCCTCACCTCGTACAAGCGGAGTATTCAATCTGTCTGGGTGTTGCACGAAATCATAAGCGAACTGCCCCTTGACGCAGAGCGCGCCTTGGTTGGCAGGACCATCCATTGCAGGATGTATACCGACTATTTTTTCGTCATTCGTTAGTACATCTACTGAGCAACCTACGCCACAATAAGGACAGATGGTTCGTGTTTTGTTGAGCGGTGCATCGGCTCCCTCATCAACAGCGCGGAGTGCTTTTTTGTCGGCGAGTGCGCCAGTCGGACAGGTTTGAATACATTGACCACAGAAGGTGCATGCAGAGTCTTTGAGGAGACCATCAAATTCTGTCGTAATCTGTGTCCGAAAACCGCGGTTCATGACATTGATGGCATGGTCACCTTCTTGCTCAGCGCAGACACGGACACAACGGTAGCAGGAGATACAGAGTTCGTAATCTCTGAGTATAAAAGGGTTATCATCAGATTTGCTCGCGCCGGATTTTGCACCTGTTATACTTGTGTCATTGATTTCGTACTTGTCACGGAGCGTTGCAAGTTCACCTGAAGCATAACCGCGTAGCGGATGGACATCTACCTCTCGATTTTCACCAATCACCATCTCAAGTAGTGTCTTCCGATATGCCTCTATTGTATCGGTTGAAGTACGGATGACCATTCCAGATGCGGCTTTTGTTGTACACGATGCAACAGGATTTCGCGCACCTTCTAATTCAACGATACAAAGACGGCATCCACCAAACGGTTCCAACCGTGGGTCGTAACATAGCGTGGGAATGTCTTTTTGATGTCGTTGTGCCACTTCAAGCACAGTTTCTCCTTCGGAAAAGGCGACTTCAACTCCATCAATGTCCATTTGCTGTGTCATAGTCCGTGTTTCCATCGTGATGCCACCCACTACCTAAAGGTAGGGGCTTCGGTTTCATAGCGACTGCGGTTTTCTCAAAGAGTCAACCGTCTTATTATCGCTCCACCCGCAGGCTATTATTCTGCATCAGAGCAGTTTTATCGTGCATCAAGGCACGGGCACCCCAGCCTGCAAAATGTTTATGGCAGCGTTTACGTCTCTATCGTGGCGTGTGCTGCATTCTGGACACGTCCAATATCGGTCTGAAAGCGTTAGGTTCTCATTTTGGTATCCACAGTTAGAGCAAGGTTTTGTAGTGGGTTCCCAACGATTAGCCTTCAAGAATGTTTTACCGTATTTGGCAGAAGTCCATTGAAGTATCAAAGCAAATTCGCCAAAAGCGAGGTCAGAGATTTTGCGTCCCCAGAGGCGTTTCATGCTTTCAAGGTTCAGCGTCTCAATCACAATCTTATCATGCCTTCGCACAAGACGGAGTGCTAACTTGAAAAACCAGTCTCGTCTGCTGTCGGCTATGTGCTTGTTGACACTGGCAAGGTGTCGTTTCGCGCGAAACCAACCATTAGATAGGTATTGTTTGCGTGAAAGTGCTTTGTGTGCAGAACGGATTGCATTGAGACTTTGCTTGTAAAATTGTGGGGACTCTATCTTCGTGCCATCTGAAAGCGTGAGGAATGTTTTACAACCGAAGTCTGCCCCTGCCTCATTACCGGTCAAAGGGAGTTTCTCGGAAGGTTCGCAATCCTCACACACAAGTGTTAGGTAGTAATCTCCAACGTTGTCACGTTTGATTGTGGCTGTTTTGACAGTCCCAGTCCATTCGCGATGTTTCCAAAACGTAAAGGACTTTTTTAGACAGTGGATTGTTAGGCGGTTGCCTTCTATTTTGTAGCCCGCCTGTGTGAAAGTGAGGGACTTATATTTGTGATCCGGTTTGATTTTCGGTCTGCCAACCTTGCGTTTCGTTTTACCTGTTTGGCGGTCTTCAAGGTTGTCAAAGAAACACTGGTAACCTCTATCAATACGGATCGCAACATCTTGGATAACTTGACTCGGTAGGTGGTTCCAATGCTTTTTTGTCCGCTGTTTCAACTTCGTAATATGTTTCAAAATACGAGAAAGTGGAGCATATTTACGAAAAATACGATGGTAACGACGTTGCAGACGCAATAAATGCACATGCACGCCATGTAGATCGTCTATCAGATTGCCAATCTGTATCAAGTTAGATTGATGAGAAAACTCATATTTATAGGTTTTCATGGACGATGTCTCAAGTATCAAGCACTTAACCCCTTTTCAGTGGGTAGACAGGCACATAGTCTTGCGACTACGTTGAAAATGCCTGTCAACTTGATATTCTAATCGGACAACTTTTTTAGAGAAAAGTCAAATCTTTTTTCACGAAGGAAACCAAAGGCCGTCTACATCCCGCAAGCTAAAGCATGGGGATTTGACAGAAGATCGTTAAAAAAGATTACTGATTTAACAGTTCGTGTTAGCCGAAATTAATCTATTTCTGCCGTGAAATCTTTTTGCGGCACCTCAAACTCACCTGATAGGATTTTGGCTTTTGTCTCTTCAACGGCATCAAGCACTTCTTGTGGTATCTTATCTTTCAACTTAGGGTTGTAATTGAATGTGATTGCTTTGTCCGTCAACATGTTGAAGGTGTAGATCTGCCCTTCAAACTCTACATCTGGGTTTAACTTAGTATCCTTAATTATTTTAGCCATCTTAACAAAAGCTTTCGGCATAATTATTGCATTTGCGATTACTGTTTCTGGTGATATTTCACTTTTGTCTCGATTTATACCAAATGTATAAACAGTTTTGCCTTCTTTTAGTGCGGTTTCAGCAGCGTGGAAAGCACCAAGTCCTGCTGCGTCTGCATTTGGAAAGAGAAAGTCAACCCCATCATTAATAAGTGCGATTGCATGTTCTTTTCCCTTACCAACATCCTCCCAACTTCCCACATATACATTTCGGACATCTACTTCAGGATTAACACTTTTCGCACCAGCTTCAAAAGCAATAAAAGTACTATTCACAGACGGAAGATCTTCACCTCCGATAGTGCCAAGTTTGTTTGTTTGTGTCATCATGCCAGCCATTATACCCATAAGGTAGGCGGGTTGTTCAACACGGAAGTTAGCTGGAGCAATATTGTCACCGATATAACCACCTGAAGAGTTAATGAAAATTGTATTAGGGAATTCAGGTGCAACCCGTTTTGCGTGAGCCTGAAATTCATAACCGTGTCCAAAGATAAGATCATATCCCTTTTCTGCATAAAAGCGGAAGTGTGCTTCTTGATCTGCACCTGTTCTACTTACAACATGTTTAACTGTTGCTCCGAGTTCCTTTTCAATAGCTTGTAGTCCATCGTACGCTAAAGCATTCCATCCTGCGTCGGTGAATTCTCCAGGCAGAAGCATTGCGACCTTAAATTCATCTTTTGTTTTGGTATCTGCACATCCAGCAAGGATGGATCCGAATGCAAAAAGGCAAATCATGCACAGCACATTGCTTATGTTAATCCTATTTGACCAACGAACCTGTTTCATATTAATGTATCTCCTCTAAATTATTGACGCTGACATTATTATAGCATACATGTCAAGTATTGTAAATTGTAAATAATAGTTGTGTTCCATGTTGTTCAAGTCTTAGGTGCAAATATTTTGTTTTTGGGTTATGGCATCAGCGGCTGCGATGTTTTCCCAAGTACCTGCGGCAACCAAAGACTCAACTCTGGGATATAAGTCACAAGAATTAAGGCTATCAACAACAAACCGATAAACAATAGAACGGATCTATAGAGTAGTATTACCGATTTGTCAAACTTCATGCTTGAAATAAAAAGATTCATCCCTATAGGTGGTGTGAGATATCCGATTTCAAGATTTGTCAGGACGATTATACCGAGGTGTACTTTGTCAATGCCAAATTCTTCAGCAATGGGTATAAGTAATGGGACGATTATGATTATCGCCGAAAATATGTCCATCAAACACCCAACGATGAGAAGGAAGATATTGAGTCCGATAAGTGTAATGACTCGGCTATCTGTAATTGACTGTATCCATTCAAGAACAATCATGGGCACATCGTGGTTGATGAGATAACCCGTTAACGCTAATGCTATACCGAGAATGATGAGTATTGCTCCAACAAGTACCATGCTCTCTTTGATAAGACGCGGTAAAGTTTTGATGGAAATTGATCTATGTATACAGATTTCTACAATACAAACATATATGACAGTTAATGCTGCAACTTCATCAAGTGTAACAACACCTGAAAGGATTCCACCTAACACCAGAATTGGCAACATTAGTTCCCACTTCGAATCCCAGAGTGTTCGTAGGAAAACGAAAAAGTTAAACTTAGTCGTTTCAGTTTTTTTTAAGATACTCCATCCGCCGCAGTAAGTACTAAGAATAAATAGAATTATTATACCAGGGATGATGCCAGCGAAAAGCATAGTGTCAATCCTGACTTGTGCTATGATGGCGTAAAGAATAAGTGGAACACTTGGTGGGAATAGAAGTCCAATGCTACCGGAGGCAGTCACCAACCCTAATGAAAATCGCTCATCGTAACTTTGCCTGAGAATTGGATATAGCAAGCCCCCGAGCGCGATAATCGTTATGCCGGAAGCACCTGTAAAAGTGGTAAAGAAAGCACATGTGCCGAGTACAACCACTGCAATTCCACCCGGTAGCCAACCGACACTGGCACGTGCGAATGCAACTAAACGTTGCGGTGCCTTTCCCTCTGCGATAATATATCCAGCAAAGGTGAAGAGTGGAATAATCAGAATTGATGAATTCTTTGTAAGCCTGTTGATGTCAATTAGGATTGTTGAAATCGGTAAATCTGCTGCGGCGTATCCGATAATTGTGGCTCCACCAAGTAAGACAAAGAGTGCCCCTCCGAAAATCGCAAAACCAACTAATCCGATGCCGATTATTAGTCCCATTAGCCCGATTCTCCTTCAACATCTTCTTCAGTATGTTCGCTGTCTATCAAATTGATACAAATTTGAAGCACCAAGTGAATCCCGATGAGGACAAACCCTATAGGAATAATTATTTTAGTCCACCAAAGTGGGATGGATCCTATCAGTGTTGCGGAACTCTTCTGTTCTTCTGTCAGAAAGTCAAAGCCGTAATAGGCTAAAATACCCACGACAATCAGGCTAAGCACATCAATGATATAGGAACTAAAGCGCATGACATTTTTTGGCAAAATCCGACTGAGTACATCAATACTGATGTGTCGTCTTTCAGAGGAGGCAAGTGCAGCACCCAGAAAACACAACCAGAGCGTTAAGTTTTGAAGCATTAGGTGTTTCCACAACAGGTTTTTTTTGAAGCCATAGCGCATGACAATTTCAAGGATTGCCAATCCAATCATCATTGCGATAATTAGACATAATAAACCTGTTTCAATTTTGCCGAGGAGGGAATTTATACGTTGTAAATAGTTTTTAAAAGAAGATTTCATCATGTTTTTCTGTCAATTTCTTGTGCTAAGATCTGAATACCTGCTGCAGGCAGAACTGCGACTTTAGATTTTGCTGGAAGATTTTCAGCAAAAAGTTGAATCAGTTGTTCAAGGTTTCGGAAGAGGATTCCGTTCGAGTGCTTTTTGTAAAAATCGTCTACAAGAAAGTTTTCAGACCAGACGTGTATTTGATCGCGGCTTCCGAGTTTTGGATCAGGAAGTTCAGGTAGGGTTTTTTCTGCTCTCTGTTCAAGAAAACGGGTATAATCAATTTGATCAAACAGTCCATGGTAGCAGATACCATCACTTGCGGGGTTTAGCACCATCTTATATGCTTTCTCAAAGCAGTTAGTTGCCCACAATGCTTTTCCAGTTTGGATGGGATCGCTATCAAGCGGATAACAATTCAGCACGACCAAATCCGTTTCTTTTCGGGCTTGCATAGGTATCTCTGTGCCGTAGGTTTCTAATGCGAAATGTGCACCTGCGCGATGAGCCTGCACAAAGTCTCCGACAAACAACCCACAAATTTCACGTCGAGAATTAAGGACAACATTAGCAATGACATCAAGACCGATGACAGCTGCTGCCGCTTCCGCAAAGTCTCGATGATCAGGTGTGCTACTCTTTCCTTCAATCACAGCGTGCCCACGGCTTGGTGAAAAGGTGTGGAAATAGAACATCGTTGCGAACCCGGAGATGCCGGGAACAATCAACTTTGCACCGCCTCCGAATCCAACGGCACCGTGCGGGTAGATGCCACCCAGACAGATTTTGAAATCAGCATCAGCGACAACTTTATTGATATATACGGGCATTCCATTTTCAAGAGTTCCATATCCGCTTAGGTCACCCCCCATAAAGTTGTGGCTTGTCACCTCATATTCTGCTGCGATGTCTACACCGACTTTTTTCGCCATTTCTTCATCTGTGAGAGGTCGGTGTGATCCACCACCAATGACAAATCTAATTTCTGATTTTGGAACACCTGCAGAGGCGAGTTCGCGAAGTAGAAAAGGAATAACTGTTGCTGCTGGTGTCGGACGACTCAGGTCATCAACAATGATGGCGGCACTCTTTTTCCCATTTGCTAATTCTGCTATACGAGGTGAACCGATTGGTTCTGCAAACGCGTGTTCAATCTGTTTTTCAGTAAGTGTTGGCGCGTCCTTTGGACCTAATATTTCGACTTCCCAACCCGTTGGAAATTTAAGTGTTAACGCTTCATCCCCGTACCAAGCATGAGAATGAACTGTAGCGGTGTTGTTCATGGTTGTTCTCCATCTCTGAATCTGGCATCCACGAATAAGCGTAGATGTGTCCTATTCTAATGTAAGTTCAACTGATTTCGTAGTGCTTAATTTGGTGTTAATACCTGAATTCCTCCTACAGGTAAGACAGCAACTTTTGCATGTGCCGGTAGTTTCTCTGTTAATAGTTCAATTAGTTGATCTAAATTACGGAAAAGAAGTGAGGAAGGGTATTCTTTGTAAAAATCATCTACACCAAAATGCTCCGACCATACATGCAGTTGTGTACGTCTTCCGAGTTTCGGTGTTGGTAGTTCAGTAGGAGTTTGTTCGTTTCTCTGCCTGAGATACCGGGGATAATCGAGTCTGTCAAATAGTCCGTGAAAGCATGACCCATCGGAAGCAGGATAGAGAGCAATCGTATAAGCGTTTTCAAAATAGGAAAATGCCGCGAGTGCTTTATCAAGCTGAATCGCATCAGTATCAAGTGGATAGCAGTTTATAACGACAAGATCGCTACCTGTTCGGGTTGTCTCCGATATTTCCGTTTTGTAGGTGTCCATCGCAAAGTGTGCGCCTTTACGGTGTGCTTTAATGAAATCTCCGACGAACAACCCACAGATTTCACGGCGGCTATTGAGGACAACATTTGCGATAGCATCAAGACCAAGAGCAGCTGCCGCCATTTCAATGGTGTCGCGACGGTCTGGTTCATCACTTTGTCCTTCAATCACTGCTGGACCACGTCCCGGCGGGAAGGCGTGAAAATAGTACATCGTAGAAAAACCAGCGGTACCAGGTACAATAAGTTTCGCACCACCACTAAAACCGACTGAACTGTGTGGGTAGATACCACCAATGCAGATTTTGAAGTTTGAATCTGCCACAATGCGGTTGATGTAGACAGGCGTACCGTTATCAAGATTTCCTAATGCGCGCAAATCACCACTAAGGAAGTTATGATTGGTTACCTCATATTCTGCTGCGATGTCTGCTCCAACTTTCTTGATAATTTCTTCACTGGTGATGGGTCGATGTGCCCCAACACCAACGACAAATCGGATCTCAGATTTTGGAACACCTGCTGCAGCAAGTTCCCGCAACAGAAACGGAATAACTTGTGATGCGGGAGTCGGACGGCTTAGATCGTCAACGATGATGGCAACACTCTTTTTACCTTTTGCTAATTCCGCAATACGGGGTGTGCCAATAGGTTCTGCAAACGCCTGTTCAATCTGGTTTTCAGACATGGCTGGTGCGTCTTTTGGGGTAAGCATCTTCACTTCCCAACCAGTTGGGAAATTCAGTGTCAGTTCGTTATCCCCATACCAGGCCCCCGAAAGGACAGTAGCAGTGTTGCTCATGATTCATCTCCGGATTCAGTTTTTTCTTCTTGATGGGACAGTACGGCTGCTATAAAATCTCTGAACAGCGGGTGTGGATCGAGAGGCTTGGATTGGAATTCTGGATGGAATTGTGAACCAAGCATCCAAGGATGATCCGCTACCTCTGCAATTTCAACGAGACTTTCATCTGGTGACACACCACTAAAGCAGAGACCTACATCTTCCAATTGCGAACGATGGCGGTTGTTCAATTCGTAGCGATGTCTATGCCGCTCTAAGATGATCGGTTGCAGATATGCATCATAACTTTTGGTATTTTCCTTGAGAACACACGGATAATGACCGAGTCTCATCGTTGCCCCTTTGTTTGCTATTGCACGTTGTTCTAACATCAAATCTATGACTGGATGCGGTGTTTTTTTATCTACTTCAGTGCTGTTTGCATTTTTTAGGTTCGCCACGTGCCGAGCGAATTCTATTACGAGACACTGCATCCCCAAACATAAACCGAAATATGGGATTCGATTTTCACGAGCATATTTAACTGCTGATATCATTCCTTCAATACCACGATCACCAAATCCACCGGGGACCAAAATTCCATCTATATTTTCAAAAATCTTCTCAAAATTGGAATGGTCTGTAAGACTTTCAGCTTCTATCCATTCAATATTTACTTCTGCTTCATTGGCAGTGCCACCATGTTTAATAGCTTCTTGGACACTGATATAAGCATCGTTTCCAGTTGTATATTTTCCTACGATAGCGATGTTAGTGGAGCGTTTGGGATTTTTGAGTTTTTCCACCATAGCTATCCATTCGGCATCCAATGTTGCGCGTCTCTCAAGACCCAATTTTTTCGAGACGAGATGTCCCATACCTTGTTCCTCAAAATTAAGAGGAATTTCATCTACGCATTTTGTATCTAACCCTTCCAGAATGGATTCCTCACTTATACCACAGAGGAGTGCAATCTTTCTACGGAAACTTTCATCAAGGTGTTGGCTCGTGCGGCATAATAACACATCGGGTTGGATACCTAATTCTTGCAGCTTCCTAATGCTGTGTTGTGTAGGTTTACTTTTGCTTTCTCCATTGGGTAATGTGTAGATGAGCGAGACATGTAGAAACAAAGTATTTTCGCGCCCGACCTCAACAGCCATTTGTCGTATTGCTTCAACAAACGGGGGCATTTCAAAATCACCAATGGTACCGCCTATTTCCGTGATGACGATGTCAATATCACTGCCTTTTCCTATCTGATAAATACGGCGTTTTATTTCATCGGTAATATGCGGGATCAGTTGAACCGTTTGACCAAGATAATCACCGCGCCGCTCTTTTGCAATCACTTCGTGATAAACAGAACCGGTAGTAAAGTTAGATTGTTGATTCATGTCTACACCCAGAAAACGTTCATAATTTCCTACATCTAAGTCGGTTTCCGCACCGTCATGTGTGACAAAAACCTCACCGTGTTGGAAGGGGTTCATTAAACCTGCATCAACATTCAGGTATGGGTCGATTTTTACGACATTCACTTTGAAGCCACGATTAATGAGTAATCTGCCTAAAGATGCGGTTGTAATTCCTTTGCCTATTCCTGAGATAACACCACCTGTTACAAAGATATATTTTGTCATTGTTTTGCAAAGCCTCTCTTTTCAAAAATCTGTTTTACCCGTTCTAAGTCTGCTGGCACATCAACTCCAATAAGGGGTGTGTTGGTTTCAACGACATGGATGGGGACACCGTGTTCTAAAAAGCGTAACTGTTCTAAACCCTCAGCAATCTCATAGGGAGTACGTTCCCAAGATGTGAAGGCAAGTAGTTGTTCCTTTCGGAATGCATATAATCCAATATGTTTATATATTAATGCGTTTTCATCAAAGGTATGTTGCTTGTTTGATGGTGTGCTTGGAATAGAACCTCGCGAAAAGTACAACGCATCGCCTTGAATATTCGTAACAACTTTAACGACGTTCCTGTCAATATAATCCTCAACAGCATGTATTCTTTCTTTCAAAGTGCATACTTGGACAGATGGTTTTTCCACAAACGGCTTGAGCATCATATCTATCTGTTCGGGTTCAAGTAGCGGTTCATCACCTTGTATGTTGATGACTACATCACATGTCAATTGTTCTGCAACGATTGACACTCGGTCAGTTCCGGTAGCACACTCGCCTGTCATCTGAACGTTTCCACCAAAACCTTTAACAGCATCGTAGATACGTTGGTCATCTGTAGCGACAATAACTTGGGTGAGAATTTTTGATCTACTGGCACCTTCATATACATGCTGTATCATCGGTTTCCCCAGAATATCTGCCAACGGTTTTCCCTCAAAACGGGTAGAAGCATATCGAGCGGGTATAATTCCTATACTTTTCAAGTGTTTTCTCCCTCTTTGCGCGGTAAATTTTGATACATTATTACCCCACTAATAATTGCTATGAATAGAAAAACTATTCCGATTGTAGTATAACCTAAGAAAAGTTTGCCAATGCTGAATAAGAACGAATAAATGAAGATTACCCCGATTACCCAATTGACCAAATCGGGTAACTTGGAATCAGTATGTGTGTGCTGTTTGTCCGAATCATCTGAAACATCTTTTGTTTCGCTTGCAATCAGTTTCCATCCAATTTTACTCGGTCTAACCCTATTATAAAAGGTTGCCAGTGTTTCAGTCGAAACAGGTTCTGTTAAGAACGTAACAACTATCCAGACTACTGTTGAAATTGGCACTATAAACAACATCTGAAGCGCAAATTCATCCTTCGTTGCCGGATGTGTAAACACAGCAATTGAAACAACTAACGCTGTAACCATTGCAGAAATTTCTGACCATGCGTTGATTCGCCACCAGTACCAGCGAAGAATTTGCACAAGTCCAATACCAGCATTTATTGCAATGAGAAATTTCCACGCGTCTGTGATTGAATCCATGAATAAACTTGTACTTCCCGCAACAAGCATGATGAGAATTACAGAAATGCGGGAGACAGCGACGTAATGTTTTTGTGTTGCTTCGGGTTTGAAAAAACGTTTATAAAAATCGTTGACAAGATAGGAGGCACCCCAGTTCAGATGCGTATCAATAGTCGACATGAAAGCAGCTAAAAACGCAGTGAGCATGAGACCGAGTAGCCCAGCGGGTAGATATTCAAGCATCAACATCGGGTAGCCAGCTTCAGCGTCTTGCAGTGCTGGATTGACATGATCAGGGTTTCCTAATCCTGGGTAGACCACCATTGCGACTAATGCAACGAGTATCCACGGCCACGGACGTATTGTGTAGTGTGCGATGTTGAACCACAACGTTGCAAGGAGCGTATGTCGTTCATTTTTTGCCGCGAACATTCTTTGTGCAATATATCCGCCTCCATCTACGCCGTTTGACGCCCACCATTGCATTCCAAGATAGACACCAAAGGTTATAATAGCCATTTTGCCTGCACTGAAATCGGGTGTAAAACTCAGTATGTTGTGGTCAGCACCATAAACAGTAATCAGTTTTTCTTTCAGCACGCCGATACCACCTATCTTGTTAACGGCGATAATTGCGAGGGCAATTGATCCGACCATCGCCATGCCAAACTGCACAAGGTCAGTCATGACAACACCCCAAAACCCAGACAATGCACAATAGATACCTGCAATTAGCAAGCACCCCAAGACAATCAATATCTTTGTGTGAGTATCATCCGGTAGGTTGAAGGTCAACCTAACAATTTTCTGCATTGCGAGGATAACCCATCCCATTGTAATGCAGTTAATTGGTAAACCGATATAGAGGGCACGGAAGCCACGCAGGAAACTTGCAGAAGGTCCTGAGTAACGGAGTTCGGTGAATTCTACATCTGTGATGATTTCTGAACGTCGCCATAATCGTGAAAAAAGAAATGTGGCTAACATTCCACTCAGAACAGCGTTCCACCAGAGCCAGTTGCCAGCGATTCCATCTTTAACGACAATTCCGGTGACCGCAAGTGGTGTGTCAGCTGCGAAAGTTGTTGCCACCATTGAGGTACCAGCTAACCACCATGGAAGATTGCGTCCAGAGATAAAAAATTCGTTGATATTTTTCCCAGCACGTTTAGAAAAATAGATTCCGAGTCCGAGTGCGAAAAAGATATAACTGATAACAATTGCCCAATCAATAGGTGAAATATTCATTTAGTATATTCTCCAAAGTTCTTGATTCAATTTATCTTAATACACCGTTAAAATCAAGGAAAAACTGTCCAAAATTTCATTTGCAGGTACGGGGGAAAAAATGGTAAACTTAAAGTTACTAAAGTTACTAAAGTTACTAAAGTTTGGACAATTTTTAGGGTTCTTGAGTAATAGTCTGGATTAATAGAAACACTTTTGACATCAATATTGGTTTATTGGAACACCTTTCGCCCCGCTGGGGAAACCAAAGAGGGTTTGTTCACAATGTCTCTATAGACATTCCGCCCCGCTGGGGCTGCTCTTGCTTGCACCTGAAATTCTTTTTCTGTGAGTTACGTTCCTGTCCGAAACTCAATGAAAAATCAGCAAGGACTTGAAAACACAACATGAAACAGATAGAAATTGTCCAAAGTATAGTTAAAGTTAATAGAATCGCAATTTGTAGAAATAAGTCTTATCAAAGGAGTATGGTAAAATGAAACGTAGTGTTTTAATTCTTGCATTTTTGATTCTGGTATTTCAAGTTAACGGATTATCCGCTGATGTGTTAGATCCAGATCTTGTGTTATATTTTGATTATGAAGAGTTTTCGGGAGATACGGTGGTCGAAAAATCCGGGCGTAGTTATGATGGTAAAATCAATGGAAAAGTGACGCAATCTGACGATGGAAAGTTTGGTAAAGCAGCGCAATTCGCCTCAGGCAGTTTTCTTGATTTGGATGGTCCTAACATTAATCCTGACGACATTCCGACAGAGGGGATGAGTGTTGTCGCGTGGATTAATGTTGAAGCCGTCGCTGATATGGCGATTTTCAATGCGCGCGCTGCGGATAGTACCTGGCTTGTGCACCCAGAGGCTCGTGGTGATGGTAATTATCGTTGGCTTAATCGGAGTGCAGGTGGTCAAACTATATTTGATATAAAGGCAGGTAAAAATAACGCCGACAAATGGGTACATTACGCTGGAACCTTTAGTCGTGAAGCAGGATTGGCTATACTTTACATCAACGGTGTCAATGTTGGTGAGGAAACGGCACGTGTGGGGACCCCTATTGCTGCAGATTGGGATATGGGAGCCCGTGTCGGCTATAATATTGATAATAAACGTCCCTTTAATGGACTCATGGATGAATTAAATGTTTGGAAGCGCGGGTTGATGCAAGAAGAAGTAGAGTCTATTATGAATAACGGTATGACCGAACATCTTGCTGTGGAAGCGCGTGGTAAATTGACGACTACGTGGGGGAGATTGAAAACTTCACAGTAGTCATAACACCCACCATCTAAAGATGGGGAAACTTGTGTTTCACAGACAATCGTTTCCGAAGAAGTCTAATACTCAATTAACTTGATTCAAAGTTTTCTGATAAAGTCAGCATTGCAAGGCACGGGGCCCTCGCGCTACGAATCGGGGTAATTTAGGGGGCCCCAACCCGGTAGGTGCGGTTTGTAACCGCACCATTAGCGTCAATTTAGTGCCATATATGCTTGTAGGAGGCGTTTTCAACGCCGATAACAAATCGGATGGACAGGTTTCCCTCCCACAATGCAGGTGCCAAATACTACACGCGTATTTGGTGTTTGTCCGCGCGCTGTTGTCTGAACCAGGATTTTCAGGATTATCAGATTTTCAGGATTATCGCTTTTGGACACTTGTCGCATCAACAAATGCCATAGGCGCATTTAGCATTGATTCACAGAACCTGTAGAGCAAACTTTTAGTTTGCTCTAATAGGCACAAACTAAAAGTTTGTGGGACAACACATATAAGAACAGTCCGTAGGTTAGGTTTCGCAAGTTCTACCCAACCTATAGCTGCTTAAATTGACGCTTATGGTGCGGTTTGTAACCGCACCTTTTTGTATCAACATCTCAAATAACGCAAAGGACGAGAATATCAGCGTTCGTAGTCGCGCAATTCATAGCACCTCTTTTCTTTGAATATAAGAGGTGCTATGAATTGCGCGACTACGAACGAGGTCTTTCCTTAAATTGACGTCTATGGTAGCAACTTGGGTTATAATATAGTTTCACAGTTTTATCGCATTAGACGCGCATGTGCAGTCACATGAGGTGGCAAGAAGAACGGGCGTTTTGATGTGAGCACCTCCTTACGTAACCTCTCTCCTAATGTATCCACATCAACTTGTTCTGCTGTTGCAATTCCATATTTCTGAATCAGTGGAAGTAAACTCCGAAAAATAGTTACCATGTATCGGTACCCTGTCCATGTTTTCGCTGCACCGATGGGAGCGTGAAGCTGCATCTGTGGTGCGGGCAACCCTGCCTCAATAAAAGTATTATAGAGTCCAATACCCATGTCAAGATGTGCGCTTGAATGTTCAAACACATCCAAAATCCACTTGTCAAGTTGATTCATGAGGGGTGTTTCGGGATGCGTGAAAGAAGGATAGAGTGTATATTCCGGTTCTTGGAAAGCAATGATCCCACCAGGTTTTATATGCGTTTTGAGTTTCACAAGTGCCTTCACCGGATAAGCCATATACATCAGGACAAAACGTCCAACAATAGCGTCAAATTTGTCCTTGAAAACAAGTGTTCGTGCGTCACCTGCTATGAATTTGACGTTATCCATGTCAGCACTGGCTGCGCGTTGCCGCGCCGTTTCCAGAATCGCAGGATTGACATCAACACCAATGACCTGCCCTGATGTACCCACCAGTTCAGCAAGTGTGAGGGCAACATCTCCCGCACCACTACCTATTTCAAGCACATGCATTCCTTTTGAGATGCCAGCGCGTTCACATAGAAGTCGCGTCGATTCACCGTAGATTCTGGATTGCTCAATGAGACGTGTTGTTTCGTGTGAGGTTCGCCCTAAGGCATAGGTGGCATCACTGTTTGATGCGTGTGAGTTTTCTGAATATTTTTCTACCATTGTTAAATTATTTACCTTGGAAGGTATGCGTACGCTGTGACATGCGGTGGCAACATAATCGGCCGTTTTGACGATGCAACTTCAGCCTGAATCCGTTCTGCCAAAGTGTCTACATCTACCTCATCGGCAGTAGCGATCTCATAAGCCTCTATTAGCGGTAGGATACTGCGAAAACTATTCTGGAGATAGTCGTATCCAGGCCAATCTTCGGGACCACCCATGGGTGCCTCATAATGCAAAATGGGTTCGGGCAAACCGGCATCGACGAAGGCTTTGTATAGTTCCATTCCCATCTCAACATGCGCGCCTGAACGTTCAAATACGGTGCGTCCCCACTCAATTAATTTGTTTACCAGGGGTGTATCCGAGTGCAAAACTGCCGTATATGGTGTAAAATCAACCTCCTGAAATGCCACTATGCCGCCTGGGCATAGGTGCGTCGCCAAATGTTTGAGCGCATCTGCTGGGTCTGCCATATACATCAGCACGAGTCTCCCGACAACGGCGTCAAAGTCGTTTGGAAGTTCAAGCGTTCGGGTATCACCTGCAATGAATTCAATATTTGTGACACCTGCTTCTTTTACTCGTGCTTTCGCTGTTTCAAGGATATCAGCGTTGAGATCTACACCGATAACAGTTCCCTCTGCCCCAACAAATTCAGAGAGTGTGAAAGCAACGTCACCAGCACCACTACCGACATCAAGGACTTTCATACCTTTTGCTATGCCGCTCCTAAGGAAAAATCGGCGGGTTACATCGTCATAGAGTTCAGACTGTTTAATCAGTCGTTCTGTTTCAGATTCGCTTCTGCCCATTGTATATTCTGCATCTCTGCTTTGATTGCTCATGTTTAATTTACCTCCTCTTTTGGATAATTGCGAGGCACGGGGACCTCGCGCTACAATATCTATATGTTTGCGAGGCACGGGGACCTCGCGCTACAATATCTATATGTTTGCGAGGCACGGAGACCTCGCGCTACAATATCTATATGTTTGCGAGGCACGGAGACCTCGCGCTACAATATCTATATGTTTGCGAGGCACGGAGACCTCGCGCTACAATATCTATATGTTTGCGAGGCACGGAGACCTCGCGCTACAATATCTATATGTTTGCGAGGCACGGAGACCTCGCGCTACAATATCTATATGTTTGCGAGGCACGGGGACCTCACACTACAATATCTATATGTTTGCGAGGCACGGAGACCTCGCGCTACAATATCTATATGTTTGCGAGGCACGGAGACCTCGCGCTACAATATCTATATGTTTGCGAGGCACGGAGACCTCGCGCTACAATATCTATATGTTTGCGAGGCACGGAGACCTCACACTACAATATCTATATGTTTGCGAGGCACGGGGACCTCGCACTACAATATCTATATGTTTGCGAGGCACGGGGACCTCACACTACAATATCTATATGTTTGCGAGGCACGGGGACCTCACACTACAATATCTATATGTTTGCGAGGCACGGGGACCTCACACTACAATATCTATATGTTTGCGAGGCACGGGGACCTCACACTACAATATCTATATGTTTGCGAGGCACGGGGACCTCACACTACAATATCTATGAATGTTAACCTGGATCGGGTGAACCATAGATGCAACCGATTTTGATTGTTGTTTCAATATTTTCTGGTGGGATGACATGTTGAATTCGCTCACAACTTGAAAATATAACACTCGTATCGCGAATTTCTATATGTGATAAGGAACGGTTTGAAGCCGTTCCCTAACAAGAAAAATGAAAGTTAGAAATCGTAGCCGATTTTGGTGTACCAGAACGCACCGCCAAACCCATACGGACTATATTCTCCGAAGGGTCTACCAACGATTGCGCCTGTGAAATTCTCAACATTGGGATCTGACCAAGTGACATTATCTGGTTCAACATTGAAAATATTATTGACACCAACCGTTATTCCTAAGTTATCGGCAAATGCATAGTTAAGTTCAAGGTCTACCAAAAATGTGCTACTGTAGGTTTGCGCGCCGACAGCGTACTCATACCAAGGACCGTAGTAGTTAACGCGTCCCAAAACACCTAAACTCTCAACAACATTTTGTGTTAACGTCACGTTCCCGCGATGTTTGGGAAGTCCATCTTCAAGCAATCGGACACGCGCGTCGTCCAAGATATCAGTGTTGCGTTTGGTAACTTCAGTGCTGGTGTAGTTATAGGCAAGGCTCACAGCACCTTTGGCAACAGGTGCTGTTAAAACGAGATCAATACCTTGTGTACTCGTTTCAAATTCATTGGTGAAGAATCGGAATTCTTGTAGGTTTCCGGCACTTGTTATGCCTTCATCAACGAGTTGTTGGATCTGTTCCTCAGAAATATCTGTCCCTCGTAGAAAGTCTTTTGTGGGAGCCAACCGATCTTCTACCTTGATATTGAAGTAATCTATTGTAACGCTAACAACATCATCACTGATAACTGTTCCAACAGAAAAGTTCTTTGACTTTTCGGGTTCAAGTGCTTTACCACCCACTAATTCTGCGGCAGCATGCGTTGAAGGAATAGTACCCTTATTAACTAAGGTATTGTTTTCGCCAAATTCCGTTGTGACGTTAAAGGCATTTTGCTGTCCCGGTGTCGGTGCTCTGAAGCCGGTGCTGTAACTGCCGCGTAGTCGCAGGTCTAACATGGGATCAAGTGAAAGAAATTCCATCACTGTATCGGTGAAAGCGTAACTCATTGCGATTTTGTAGTTGATTGTGTTACCAAAATCATCAAAGTTTTCACCGCGAATAGCAGCACTGATAACCCATGGGTCAATTGGTTTCAATTCGGTTTCTAAGTATCCAGCAAAATTGGAACGTGTCCATGTGCCTTGTGCAATATCACTAAAACCGGGAAACCCGTTTGAACCTGAACTAAATCCTTGACTTGCTAACGGACCGATTTCCCATGATTCTTTTTGTCCCTCTACAATTTCAAATGTCTCTGTTCTATATTCACCACCTGCAGCGAGGAAGACGAGGTCGTGCAGTGGATAGGTGAGATCAAGGTTGATGTTAGTATCTGCTTGGATATAATCACCGGGGTCAAATTCGGTTGGTGTATCTGGTCCAAGAGATGCGTTAAGAGTATTTTTGATAAAGAAATCAGCGGCATGTTGTCCATAGGATGCACTCAAATCCCAACCCAAATTTTCTGCGATGGATCCTTTTAGACCAATAAGCCCGGACATATCTTGGGTGTCAGCACCGAAACGTGGGGTAAACCCACCGGGAAAGAGTTCTTGGAACGTGAAAAGGTTCGGGTCATCAAGGACCTGTTGTAGTGCCTCTGGGTCAGGAACATTATCAATTATTGTGACGACAGGGACTTCTCCCTCACCAGACAAACGTCCAACAAGCAAAGTTTCACCACCATCATTACTAAATACTGCAGGTCGAGTATTGGGATTACGGAAATAGAACCCACCTTCAACTTGCTTCTGTGCGTAGTTTGCATGACCATAGAGTTCAACATTACTGACGATGTTAAGACCGTAGTTTGCAAAGAACTTGATGTCGTCTTTAATTATCGGGTGTCCCCAAGGTTGGGCAGGATTAACTACATTGCTATTGCCGGCACCTGAGAGTGCTGCCGCATCGTCTCGTTGTACGGATCGATCTGTCTCACCTGCGTTGCCGTATTCCAAGCTGAGGTTTGCCCAGAGGTCTTCTCGCCCCAAACCGATATTTCCAGCGACAGAATATGTAAGACCGTCACCCGCTTGGTAGATACCGGGTTTGATTTGCAAAGACCCACCTTTATACCTATTTTTCAATTGTAAGTTCATCACACCGGCGATAGCACCTGAACCGTATTGCGCTGATGCGCCATCTCGGAGCACTTCCATCTGTTTGATTGCAATTGCGGGGATAGGTGAGAGGTCCGCACCTTGTGAACCATCTGAGAGTCCATTACCGAGCCAAGTAATCACGGATACACGGTGACGCCGCTTACCGTTAACAAGTAGCAAGGTGTGATCGGGTGCTAAGCCTCGTAGATTTGCTGGACGCACGACGGTTGCTGCATCAGCGATTGGCTGTGCATTCACATTGTAAGATGGCACTAAATTTCTCAATAGGTCAGGCAAATCTGCCCCACCCTGTTTGACAAAGTCATCGCTAAAGACAACATCAATCGGCACAGTAGATTCAAGAACTGAGCGTGGTTTTGCACGCGTACCGACAATAACCAAACCCTCAAGTTCCACGACTTTTTGATCAGATGCTGCTTCGCTTGATTCTGTTTCAGTATCGCTTTCATGATTATCTGCTACAACCATAGGTAAAAAGACCATCGAAACTGCTAATGTTATGTAAAACGCAAGCAGAAGCGGTTTAATGTTAAATGTACCTTTCATAATTTAATCTCCCCTTTTGAATGAAAAACACTTGTGTTTACAACGAACTTATGTAATATCAAATTAACTTGATCCCACTCGGTAGGTGCGGTTTCATGAAGTTTAAGTATTTAAATCGGTAATCCCGATTTCCCCAGGTCCGGTAGGTTCGGTTTCCTAACCGCACCTTTTTGTATCAACATCTCAAATAACGCAAAGGACGAGAATATCAGCGTTCTTTCCTTAAATTGACGTCTATGGTGCGGTTCGGAAACCGCACCTACCAGCCAGAAAATAGAACAAATCCCGTTAATTGGGTATAATATTAAATTAACGGGATTTATCTCATTTTTCTTGGTATTAGGTGTGGTTCGGAAACCGCACCTACCAGCCAGAAAATAGAACAAATCCCGTTAATTGGGTATAAGTAATAAGTAGTAGGCGTGAGTTCTGTGCTTGTAGCAAGCGGGGTTTACAGACACGCCTACCGAGGTTTATATGGTAAGTTAGAAACTATAACCAACTTTGGTATACCAGAACGCGCCATCAAACCCAAACGGACTGAATTGTCCGTATTTGTTACCAACAGAACCAGCAGCATTCGGATTTTCATCGGGATAGGTATTAAGGATATTTTTTCCACCGAGAGTGAGAGCCAATCCGGACTCCACGGTGTAAGTGGTTTCTAAGTCAAAAATAACCCTTCCAGTGTATTCTCCAGTGCCTTCCACATTTGGATTCTGTAAGTAATCTTCAGAATCAAACCAACCGCTGAAATAACTGGCGCGCCCGAGCACGCCCCACGCATCTGTTATGGATTGTCCGACAGTCAGGCTGGCGCGGTGTTCGGGTAAGTTCTCTTCCAGTTCCCTGATTCGACGATCGTCCAGCGTGTCAGGATTGAAATCGGTAACCGTAGTTGACGTGAAGTTATACACGGCGACGAGGTTTCCGTTGGGTATTGGTGCTGTAATGACAAAGTCAACACCTTGGGTTTTGGTATCGAAGTCATTGATAAAGAACCGGAATTTTTCCAGGTTTGCCGCACTGGTTACACCTTCGGCGATGAGCTGCGTCTTCTGCGAGTCAGTCAATGTGAAGTCTTGTGACACAGATAACCGGTTTTCCAGCCGAATATCAAAAAAGTCCATCGTGAAATTTACGCCCAAAATATCAACGGTAAATCCACCTGTGAAGTTATTTGATGTTTCCGGGTCAAGCGAGTTATCTTCCTTGCCTGTCACAACACCAACAGCAGCGTTGGTGGAAGGAATTGTTCCGTTATTAACGAGATCACCCTTCTCAAAATCGTATTCAGTGGTAATGTTGAACGTATTTTGCTGCCCGGGTGTCGGTGCGCGGAACCCAGAACTATAACTTCCCCGCAACCGCATCGTTTCCGTAATTTTGTAGTTTGCAGCGGCTTTGTAGTTCAGGGTGGCACCGAAATCCTCAAAGTTTTCACCGCGTACAGCAAGCGCGATCAGCAGCGGATCAATCGGTCTGATTTCAGTTTCCAGATAGGCAGCGACGTTGTAACGGTGCCACGTGCCTGCCGCAACTGGGCTGAACCCCGAAAATCCGTTGGAGGCAGCCGTGAAGCCTTGAGCTGCAAGAGGTCCGATCTGATGCGACTCGCGTTCCCCCTCTATGATTTCAAAACCTTCGTTCCGATATTCTAAACCAGAAGCGAGGAATACCATGTCGTTCAAAGGATAGGTTACATCGAAGTTGAGGTTATAATCCGTCTGGATATAATCGCCTGGATCAAAATATGTCGGTGTATCTGGGCCGAGGGAAGCATTGACGGTGTTAAAGATAAAGAAATCGGCATGGTGCCGTCCAAAAGAACCACTCGCATCCCACGTTAGGGGTTCGCCTAACGTTTCTTCCAGAGCAGTGCCCTTAACGCCAACGACGACGGAACTATCCCAAGCGAACGCGCCAAATCTGGGTGTGAATCCGCCTGGAAACATCTCCTGGAATGTGAATAGATTTGGGTCATTCTTGACTGCTTGCAACCGTTCTGGATCAGGAACGTGATTGGTTATCGGGATATCGTCAGCGTCGTGAGGCGACAGTTCGGGAAATGCCTCCCCGGCTTCCACTGCTGCCGGATTTTGGGCTTCCCACTCCGCCTTTCGGGCTTCCCAGGCCGCCATCTCGACTGTCAAACCCCGTATATCCCCGACGAGCAATATATCGCTATCGGCTTTGCTAAACACGCCATTGCGAGTGTTTGGATTTCGGAAATAGAATCCGCCTTCAACCCGCTTGCGGGCGTAGTTGGCATGCCCATAGAAATCGATGGTATCTGTAAGAGTAGCACCGTAGTTGGCGAAGAATTTGAAGTCATTCTCCACAATCGGCTGTCCCCAAATTTGCGCAGGATCTTTTACACTGAAATTACCTGCGTTAATCATGTTTAAAGCATCAGTACGTTGGACAGATCGAATGGTGGGATCCGCGCCCCCGTATTCAAAGCTGAGGCTACTCCACGCGTCTGGATTTCCTAAACCGATATTCCCTGCGACAGCAAACTGTCTACCGTCGCCGTATTGGTAGATACCGGGTTTGAATTCAAAACTACCGCCTTGGTAATTGTCTTTCAATTGGAAGTTTATTACACCAGCAATGGCATCGGAACCGTATTGTGCGGACGCACCATCACGGAGGACCTCTACCTGTTGCAAAGCGATTGCCGGAATAGGCGAGAGGTCGGGTCCCTGTGAACCATCAGACAAACCGTTCCCGAGCCAGTGGATAACCGATGCACGGTGTCGCCGCTTGCTGTTCACCAACACCAATGTATGGTCCGGGGCAAGCCCTCGTAAATTCGCCGGACGCACCACCGTTGACGCATCACTAATCGGTTGTGTATTGATGTTATAAGACGGCACCAAAGTTCTCAGCAAATCCGGTAGATCTGCGCCGCCCTGTCTTGCAAAATCCTCTCTTGAAACAATATCAATAGGAACCGCAGATTCAAGCACTGAACGCGGCTTTGCTCGAGTACCAATCACGACTACGCTCTCAATTTCAACGATATCTTCTTCAGGGGTAACCTCGGTAGATTCAGCCTCAGTTTCTTCTGTGCTTTCTTCCTGTGCTACTGCGGTAGGTAAATAAACCATACCAACTGCTAAAGCAATGAACATCGCAAGCAAAAATGTTTTTAAAATAAGGGTGACTTTCATCAATTAAACTCCTTAGTTTCTTATCTTGAAACGTAACTGTACTTTAGAGCCAAAAACAATTCAAGTTTAGACTCTAAATTGGCATTCCGAACTTTTCGGAAACCGATTTATTGAACATTCAACTATGTAATTTATTAAAGTATAACATAAATTTCACTTGAAGTCAAAAGAAAATAAGGTATAACACAAGTTTCACTTGAAATCAAAAGAAAAATTTGATATATTTATGATATGTTAGTATTTTATTTGACAATTTCATCTGTAACCGTGCTGCTTGGCGCAGGATTAGCAATTGTTTTTCGTGAAAAACAGACTGAATTTCGATTAATTTTCGGTTTTACAGCCGGTGCAGTGTTCGGCTTTGTCTTAATGCTAATGGTCCATCTTGTGTGGGAAGAAAACGACCTAATGAAGGTTAATTACCTCATGATTTTGGTGATGGGGGTAGGCTTTCTGTTGATTTGGACGTTAGAGAATCTTACACATCGGATTCGTGCACGTTTTGGTAATCAGACAGAAGTACATAAGAAAAATGTATGGGGAGTCAATTTAACACTTATCGGTTTATCAATTCATGCAATTGTGGACGGTTTCAATCTCAGTACTGCGGCGAAAGATCCTACTGATGGCATCGTACTTGCTCTGGGAGTACTGCTTCACCGTTTGCCGGTGGCGACAGTTATAACTACAGCGTTACGTCACAATTACGGCGTTGGACGGACACTGTTGCATCTTATTCCGCTCATAATGGCTCCGTTTGTAGGGGCATTCATGGGGGAAAGTTTACAACAAGGTGTTTTTATGGAGTTGACAGGGTATCTAACAGCTTTTGCAGTAGGGACATTATTACATGTTGTGATGGACGGTTTACGAGGGGGTTGTGTGCCATCAGAAGAAAAGATTAGTTCTTCAACCAAAATAGCATTTGTTATTGGACTGATTTTAACTTTATGCGCTGTGTTTTTTATTCCTGGGTTAGAGCATGAGCATGCACACTAAAACTTCAGCAACACAACCTGCAATAAACGTGTATCATATTCTGCTGGCAGGACTCTGTCTTTTAATATTATCGCTACAAGTAGATGCGGCAGAGATTCCGATTGTTGTGTCAGGTGAACCCAAGGCAACCGTGCAAATCGGTGCTAATGCTTCAACGCAAGAGCAATTTGCTGCATCCGAAATTCAGAACTTTATTGAAAAATTCACCGGTGCTCAACTTGAACTGCGTACCAATCAACAGTCTACGACAACGCAGACGGTTATAGTTTTGGGTACACCTACCTCAAATCCAACGGTTCGGACAATTCAAGAGAAGGTTGGTTTTGATTTACCAGATGAGATTGGCGAGGAAGGTTATCAGATTAAATCCGTTGACCTTGGAACAGAAATCGTCATCGTTGTCTCTGCACGGACATCGCGCGGTGTAATTTACGGGACTTATGCCTTGATTGAGGCATGTATTACCGCGTTGACTGGACTTAAACCTGTCCATCCAGATATTGCAGTTGCACGTACTGCTTCACTGTCCTTACCATTTTTGGATGAAACATCCCGTCCATTTTACCCAATACGAGCAGTATTAGAGATAGACGATCCAGATTGGCTTGCAAGACACCGTGTGAATATGAGTGGTGGTGAAGGTGTTTGGACAGGAACCGGAATTGAAGACGGATTTGGCACAACGTTCAAATATGTTGATTCCTCCGCTTTTTCAGAATTGCAAGATGAACCGCGCACACAACGATTAAAAAGGATTCAAACGCTCAAAGACCGTTTCAAGGCTTTAAATAACCGTGGTATTGATGCCTATCTTTTTATGTATGTGACCGGTGAACCGACAGAAGCACTCATCAAATCACGTCCTGATTTATTGGGTCCGAGGGTACTATATGGTGCCTCAAGGAACGAGGTTTCCTATCGTCCGTTTTGCTGGTCAAAACCAGAATTCCACACCCTTGCACGTCAGTTGACACAGGAAATTGTGAAAACCTATCCTGCACTGGCAGGATTTCACATGCGGTCTTGGGGGCATGAGACGCGGGCATGCAATTGTACAGATTGTGGAGATCGCTCCCCAAAGGGACAAGCGAAACTCTGGGATGTATACTTTACAATTATAAATGCAGCACGTGAACTACGACCAGATTTTAAGTTTTATATCTCAGGGTATGACAGAAGTTGGCTGCAAGACCCCGATGGTGACTATGCGCGCCAATTACCGAAAGGCACAATTTTTTCGCAAAAGTGGGGCGCGGATGGTGAACCTGTATCGGATCCGAACCTGCCAATCGCACAAATGAATGCACTTGGAGAGATGGGACACCGATACATCGTGCTTTCGCATGACGTTGAGGAAGTGATGCCATTCTGGATGCTTGAGGGTGATCTGTTTGTACAAGGTGTCCGACAACTCGCAAATTCACCTGAAGTTGTCGGGTTAAGCGGATTTACTGTACAAGGCGCGACGGAAGGGTTAGGTTACCTTGACAGGCTAATCAGTGCACAAATTAATTGGGATATTCAACTTGACCACATGCAGTTATTGCATAATGAATTGGTGACTCGCTACGGAAATACACAAGCTGCTGACTTGATTCTGAGCGCATTACGTGTTAACGGATGGACTTTGGCGAGCTATTTTTCGGATTACGCGAATTCCCTTTCATTAGGCGGCAGCTACGGCAGTGGGTCCGCTGGATTAGCAACTCGGTTTTGGAATCTAATTGGCAGCAAAGCTATAGAAGATACTTTGGCAATTCCGGAATTAAAAATTGCACAGAGTGCGGTGAACCGATTCACAAATCTTCTTTCACCCCTACAACGTGCAGCAAATGAGATGCATGAAGCACACGAAATTGCTGAACCGATAGACCTTGAAGCTGCACATGATCTGAGAGATGCGATGCATTTAATGCGGTTGTGGGTTTTACTGTTGCAGAGCCGCCAAAAACTTGTCGAAGCAATTACACTCGGTTATGAAGTTAACACTGGGAGTGCCATTAACGCTAAACTTGCCAGTGCAGCGGAGTTCTCAAAGTCAATACAACCTTTGATAAAGCAGTTTGAGGAATTTGGACCGCTCTTCGGTTATTCGCATCAGACGAATGAGGTCGAATTGTTGAATACGTTAAACGAAGAGTACACATTGCTTTCCAGTTACGATTATCGGTTACTCCAAAAACATGACGAAAGTTTTTCACCCGATGCAGCTGCCTTTCGTATCAGTGAAGTACACAACTATCCGAATCCACTCAAACGTAAAACTACATTTACCTATCAATTGACGCTTGATGCTGATGAAGTGAAGATTACGATATATACCTCGTCGGGGAGACGTATCCGTGTTTTGAAAGATGTTTCCGCGAATGAGGGACATAACGAGGAGACATGGAACGCACAAGATGCTGAAGGCATTCCGCTTGCGAACGGGGTTTACTTTTACAAAATTCGTGCTGTTCTCGGAGATAAAAAGGTTGAAAGCATACACCGATTAGCTGTGATAAGGTAGCGATAAACTGCCCCTTTTTGTCCCAACATCTCAAATAACGCAAAGGACGAGAATATCTGCGTTCGTAGTCGCGCAATGAATTGCGCCTCTTACATTTAAAGAAAAGAGGCGCAATTCATTGCGCGACTACAAACGAGTTCTTTCCTTAAATTGACGCTAATGGTTCGTTTTCCGAACCGCCCCTTTTTGTATCAACATCTCAAATAACGCAAAGGACGAGAATATCAGGGTTCGTAGTCGCGCAATGAATTGCGCCTCGGACATTTAAAGAAAAGAGGCGCGTGAATTGCGCGACTACAAACGAGTTCTTTCCTTGCGCCTCTTACATTCAAAGAAAAGAGGCGCAATTCATTGCGCGACTACAAACGAGTTCTTTCCTTGCGCCTCTTACATTCAAAGAAAAGAGGCGCAATTCATTGCGCGACTATAAACGAGTTCTTTCCTTGCGCCTCTTACATTCAAAGAAAAGAGGCGCTATGAATTGCGCGACTACAAACGAGTTCTTTCCTTGCGCCTCTTACATTCAAAGAAAAGAGGCACTATGAATTGCGCGACTACAAACGAGTTCTTTCCTTGCGCCTCTTACATTCAAAGAAAAGAGGCACTATGAATTGCGCGACTACAAACGAGTTCTTTCCTTGCGCCTCTTACATTCAAAGAAAAGAGGCACTATGAATTGCGCGACTACAAACGAGTTCTTTCCTTGCGCCTCTTACATTCAAAGAAAAGAGGCGCTATGAATTGCGCGACTACAAACGAGTTCTTTCCTTGCGCCTCTTACATTCAAAGAAAAGAGGCGCTATGAATTGCGCGACTACAAACGAGTTCTTTCCTTGCGCCTCTTACATTCAAAGAAAAGAGGCACTATGAATTGCGCGACTACAAACGAGTTCTTTCCTTGCGCCTCTTACATTCAAAGAAAAGAGGCGCTATGAATTGCGCGACTACAAACGAGTTCTTTCCTTAAATTGACACATAAGGGTTTCACTTACGTTTTATCCAACCTATGAACTCACTTGCTTTTGTCTCTGACAGCGCATAGACTCCTCGCCGCACCCGGACAATCTTGTCTTCATCTAAAAGTTGTTTGAGCTGATTCCCTATCGCCTGAGGACTACTATCAATCGCTGCAACGAGTGATGATGTTGTTTTCTCTTGACTGGAAGCCAGAAGAAAAAGGATCTGCTCTCGTAAAGTAAAGCGAGGAATATTGCCGCCCCGCAGCTTCTGTAGCACACGGTTCGCTTGCCTTGAGGAGCATCCTAAGACACGTTCCACTTTTTCTCTGCTGGATTCGGCAGTTAGGTTAGCACGCTCCGCTTCAAAACGTTCGCGTGTGCGGACGGTTTCCCCAAGTTTATGTAACCCGTCAGCACTCTCAAAGTCTTCCCAGTCAAAAAGAAGTGTTTCCGCCCTATCGGTGATGTCCGGTAGTTCGAAGTTGTTGAGCAGCATCACCGTCTTACCGCTACTGCGGTTCAATCCTACGCGTCCAACAATCTGTGTGAGTAACCCCGCGACATTTTGATAATAAACCTCTTGTATTCGTTCGTCTTTATAGTGACTTGTCAATAATTCTCCTTCATAATTGAGAGGTTTTTCGTCGTTTCCAAACAACATCTGCGCTTGCTTCCAAATTGTGCGTTGTGGCCAATATGGCGTGCCGACTATCCATAAGACTTGTACTGCTTCAATATCTGTCTCTATCTTGTGCGACGCTTTGAAATTCGCTACAAAACAAACGTTCTGCTTTACTGCCAGATCCGCTAACTTATCTTTAATTGGGTTATTTGTGACAATCGCGTGCTTTATGCTCAGGTCCCTGTCAATTTCTGCACGGATACCTAAAAAATAACGTTCTCCTATTTTAGACAACCCCATATTGCCCGAGTTGCTATCGCAGTTTAGAATTGCATGTAGCGATTCGCTACTTGTGCGGATCTGAAAAACCCGGTTGCCCGGCACCCAGGCTGTCGGTTCAACACGCATGACATCCATTTCCTCATCCGGGAACACCTTCCGAAGCTGCTGATCGGAGAGGAATGTTGATATCAACAGGAGACGTTTGACATTTGGATGCAGCTTGGGCGGCATCCAAAACGTCAGATATTCATCGCTCCACTGCATCGGGGCATCAACATCCCGCCGGTAATGCGCAAAGAAATGCTGCAACTGATGCCAATACGTCCAATCTGGATTCGGACAGACGGTGGGAAAATAATTTATTTTCTCTACAGTTTGGACATCAAGGATTCCTAATGCGGCAGCTTCTGCCATCTGCATCGGGATACAGATATCTTCGTTAGGGGTAAAGGCGTGGAGTTGTAAAATGGGCAGTTCCATTGCGCGCAGCCTATCTTCAGCATTCGCGTCCAGGGGGATGTAGGCAGTTGCACCGCAGTGAAAGTCAATCGCGTAACGTGCTAATTCCGTTTTTGTTTCTGTATCAACAGTCCTACGTGCCACGACTGTGCCCTGTACATTGATGTAACACATCTGCTGAATAATCTCATCTTCGTGTTGTTGGAACGCTACTACCACCGCGCGCACCTGTCCGATAGGATTGCCATAAGGGTCGCCTTGTGTTTCGATCGCATTCATTAAGGCTACAGCAAAGTTGCCTAAAGCATTTCCCTGCCAGTTGACGATCCATTCCTCCACGACTAATTTTGAAAACCCACATGCGAGAAACAGGTCATATATTTCTGTTTTACGTTCATCAATAATACCCGTCCGTTCCGGTTCATTTGTGGACCCCAATGTCTGTTGTACCAAGTGTGTGTGTCGTGGATCCAGAAACATTCGCCCAATTGGCGATATCTGTGCCTTTGCGCGTTGTAATGTGAGTGATTGTGATAGATACCCACGTTCTTGGCATGTTGTCCAAACGGGACACTGTGGACAGATACTCTCACGTGCATTGCCGCCCTTTGCCTCAAACGCATGGCACCGCTCAGCATCTTCGCACACATTGCCGTGTTGGAAGGGATTTGCCATGCGGACATCTACCGGTATATCTTTCACCTGCTCCCATCGGTACATTCTTGCTCGCCAGCGAGCGAAAGAGGGCAGTTTTTTTGATCGGTACCGTTCTTCTGCTGCTTCTGCTAAACTTCGGCTGGATATATTTAGGCAGGTCGCACAAGTGTTGAAGAGGAACGTTTCTGTTTCGGTATTCGTCAATATGTCAGCCTCGGAAGCCGTAATTGCAAGAATACGTGTATCGCGCTTCAACATAAGTTGTAGCTGCGCTGAACGTTCTTTAAGTGTTTTATATTCCTTTGGTGCCATCTGCTGCTTGTGAAGTTTCGGCGGCAAACGTTTTATTGCCAATGGACTTAGATTTCCCTCCCGAATGGCGACAACTTTTTCGCTCACAGGCAATCCGGTATCAAGTATTGGTGCCGAAATGCCGGTGTCATCCCATATATCTGTTATCGGCACAGCACTTACCGGGAACTCGGTATTCGGTGTAGCCGCGCGAACCCACACAACGTTCTGGTCCTCCCATAGTGACACGTACACATTGCTGTGGGTCCAGTAGTGAAAACCGTTTTCTTCTCGATTATAAGAAAAACCACGTTTCAAAAACGCTTCTTTCGCGAGATCAAGATTAACTGAACCGAGAGAAGGCAGCACAACAGTGGTAGTTTTTGGCGCGTTTTTTGTGAACTTTTCTTGAGGTGATTCAGGTTCGTGAAGTACAGCGCGGAGGTTATTAATAGGTGCAAAAAGCACCTCTTTGGTAATGATAGGCGGTTCTAACAGATTACCGATCAGAATCTCATACCGCATATCCCAGCGGCTGTAACCCTTGTCCCCATGTATTTCCAGGTAAATGTCACGGTGGTTCGGATTTTCTGCCGTCGGTGTCCGCTTATAGATGAAAAATTTTGCTGCATCGGTGTTTGGATGCAGGTAATCCTGGATTCGGCAAGAGAACCGAAGTCCACCGGATTTTGTCAACGTCAACAATGGGTTCGCAGGCGTGTTGAGGAGTGCTTCAATACAAGCAGAAACAGATTCCGGTGCGGCACAAATAGCGTCATATTTAAATTCGAGGTCGTGCCATCGCGCACCATCACGTTGGGAAGGGATGCCGGTATATATCTGAATTCCCCATGAGGCATACCACTGTTTCATTTGCCAATTTTGTGCGCTTTGCTGTTTTAAGAACCGATCACCGCCAAGGTCTCGTGGTCCTTGGTCGTTTTCTGGTGCATGGCCTATCGGCATAAAGGAGATATCTGCATTCTCAAGTACATCAAGTGTCAGCGGATTGCTGCGCACACAATGCACCTTGATGTGATACGGAACACTCTTATACAACACGGGTGTTATCACAGTTTTGCGTTGCCGAAGTGTTTCTCTTTCTGCATGCCGTTTGTGACAACGTTGAAAAATATCTTCTAAAATTTTCATGATGTCCGTTTTTCCCTATTTTTTAACGTGAGTTCGGAAATATCGTAGGGAATCAACGCCAAATACGCGTGTGGTATTTTGCGGTTTCCGAACCGGTCCGAACCGTATTCGGAACTAATACCAAATTAACCGGATTTGTCCTATTTCCCGGGCAGTAGGTGCGGTTTCCTAACCGCACCGATAGATTGGAATCCCGTTAATTTGGTATAACAGGGATATTTAACCGATTCTCACAGGTTCATAAGCAGTGAATCAACGCAAAATGCACGTGGCAGAATACGCGTTTGGTATTCTGCACGATTCAGCGGTTCGGTTTCCGGTCCGAACCGTATTCAGAACTAACAGGGATATTTAACCGAATTCTCACATGTGCATAAGCGGTGAATCAACGCAAAATGACACCAATGGTTATCGGCAGGGAAACCCAGTGACTCCCCCACAATGTTAATATGGCGATATGCCAAATTAACACCGACTCCCCTTAAAATGTAGTAAATTGTTGGGTTTCCGGTTGTTCCAACTAACCTATAGACTGTTGATCGGTACGTTTAGGAAACATACCTACCAACGTCTTATACCTTAATATGTTAACACAATACCGTATTTTAATCAAGAATTTAAATATTTAAATGCAGAGTCATTCAATTCTTAGGTAATTGTGACATTCTGATCACGGTCTTTCCTCTGTTCGAGCGATCTCCGAATCGCGACTTATACCACATTAACGGGATTTGTCCTATTTTCCGGACGGTAGGTTCGGTTTGTAACCGCACCATTAGCGTCAATTTAGTGATCCTCCAGGTCCGGTAGGTGCGGTTTCCTAACCACACCATAGGCGTCAATTTAGTGGTTTCCCGTGTCCGAGAAACCCTCTTTAGTCCCGTAGGGACGATATGTTTATAGAAAACGAGGCAGTCAATCTCTTGAGCCCCGTAGGGGCAGTATGTTTTAGCAGCAGATTAGCAATCGGGATATGTCGCTCCTACGGAGCTAAAGAGACGTGGCTATACGGTGTACTATAAACATATCGTCCCTACGGGACTAAATATGGGACAGTCTCAATAATCATGCTTATTGAGGGGTGTTCAAAAAAAATACAGACTTTTCTTAAATTGACGCTAATGGTGCGGTTTGATGAAGATTAAAAAATAAATTCGGTAATTTTCTAACCATAGACATCTTGTTTTATGCAATATTAAGAAATAAATTTTAGGTTTTGAGGAAGGCTGGAAAACAGGAAGACTGGAAGAAACGCTGTGTTCATTATCTTCCCGACTTCCATACTTCCAATCTTCCAACTCATCTGCGGATCAAAAACATAAATCTAATATTGAAACTTGCTTATGTTTTTCTTGTGTGAGGTCTATTATCTGGTTGTCTGAATCGCGGCGGGCACGGAGGACACAGAAGACGCGGAAAATGCTTTTGTGTCTCGGACATTTGCTTTCGTCAAAGACGGGTCGGTAACAAAGAATCTCTTAATTCCGCGTCCTCCGCGTTCTCTGCGATAATCCGCGATTCAGACAGAAAAGAGATCAGAATTACCGAATTAATAAATTAATCTTCATTAACCGCACCTACCGGTAACGGAGAAAATTAGAATTACCGAATTAATAAATTAAACTTCATTTAGTTTGTGCATATTAGACGCAAACTAAAAATTTGCGTTACAGGTTCGGTGAATCAACGCTAAATGCGCCTGTGGCATTTGTTGCTGCGACAAGTGTCCAAAAGCGATAATCCTGAAAATCTGATAATCCTGGTTCAGACAACAGTGCGCGGACAAAGCACCAAAACCTACCGTCATTGTTCGAACAATCTCCGAATCGCGACTTATCTTTTGACAAAATATTTATATATTCACATATAAATGTAGAATTCTCTCAAAAAATGCATGTTTTTTGTAATTTTTACTTGACTTCTAACGTATAATGTTATATAATATCTTATGTAATTCATTTTAAGACATATAAGATGTATATTAATAAAAAAACTTAATTTGCTTTAATTAAGTTTAATGTTACAATAATGTATGTTGAATATAAGAATTCAAGTATTGAAGTAGTAAACCAAAACCTTGAACGCAGATAGAATTGGTTTGGGTAAGTATATAACATAGGCGGCAAATTGATATATTCCGTTATGGAGTTCTATTTCAATAAGTTAATGCAAAGACAATAAAAATTTAATTTGACATTACATTAGTTTTAACTTATAATTGATATATTGAAAGATGCAGATGTTGTCATCATGCACTGGACAATAGGTTGGAGCGAAGAAGGGGCATTCGTAAAAGTGAATGCTTCGCTGCTTCAAGATTCAAAGAACAATTGATAACTACACAATATATATACGTGGACAGATTGGGTGTGGTATTGATTGAGATAGGTAAACAGGTAGTTCCTGTTTTTTTTACACAATATTAATTTACAATATTAATATTTGAGATTGGAAGATTAGATTAAGAGGATTTAATTCCCTGAATCTTAACTTAATTTTAGTTATTTATAGGAGAATTTTATAATGAACCTGTCAAATCGATTGACATTTTCTTTAGTTTTTTCTGTTTTACTCGTTGCAGCGTTTGCTTTTGTCGTTGCACCTGCTATGGCACTAGAAACGGTAACTTACTTTGCCAAGTTAACCCCTGCGACTGCAGAGGCAGCCGGTAGGTGGGAAGTAACGTTTAAGTTTTCAGAAGGTGGAAGTTTTAGCAAAGCTAATTTTGCTACTGTTGAGGAGACTGTTAGTGCTGATGATCCACTTGTCACAACCACAACCACAACCCCAAATATAACACTGGACAACACTCCTCTAACCGAACCTCAATTTGAAGCAGTTACTTACGCTAGCAATAAACTTACTGTTCCGATAGCAGCAGGTGCCACCAGTGATTCTAATTTAATCTTCACGGTGACTGGTTACGATGAGATCGACCCAATCATTGAAGATAGAGCGGAAAATGATGCAGTGCCTCTTGTTGTTCCAACTACTCATTTTGGACCTAAGGCATATCGTGTTTATGTGAAAACGACAGCCAATCTTGTTATGCCAAGCGATGTTACACCTATAGAATTGGCAAATATGCCGGATTTAGAATATTTTTTCAATGTCAAGGGCGGAACGATTGATCTGAATGTTACCGACACTGCCAAAGATTCTCGTCATATTATTATCAATGAGGTTATGTGGGCAGTTGACAATTCATTTATTGGACGAGATGAGTCTAAGGCTCAGCAGTGGATTGAAATCTACAATAGAACTTCTATTCCTGTTGCATTTGATGCTATTACATTCAATTTCATGGATGATACGTTCCCACCGCCTGCGACTGTAGCAGGAACGTCTGATCGGTTGAGTAACATTGCTGGACGTCAAAATATTTGGACTGTGAAAGGTAGTAGTGGTGCGTCCACAAGAAATGAAGATGACGAAATTACTGGGGCGGATCCAGTATTCGCTTCCATGTATCGTAACCTTGATAAACAGGGTGCTGATGGTTGGCAGGCTGGACATTGGACAGTATCGGATCGTCCTTATTTTCCCGGCTTCATGGGTACCCCTGGCTCGATAAATGAACGTCCAGGGCTTCCATCCATACGTCCTAACCCTAGTGCCTTTACTCCACCCAAAGATAAGGTTATCATCAACGAAGTTTATAACGCTGCGGATGATGATTCAGACTGGATTGAGCTTCGTAATGTGAGCAGTGGTGAAGTGAATATTAAGGATTGGTATCTAACTCATACTCATGCTACCGATCGGACAGAAGAGATAATTGTCAAATTTCCAGAAATTAAGATTCCAGCAGGTGAAGTCTTGTTGATTGTCAACAAAGACCCAATTGATAGCGACCTTATTGCTGGACAGGATATCGGAGAAACTGATGCAGCAGACCAAGTGTTTGGTGCGGGTCCCCATAAATATCTGAATATAAAACGAAGCCATAGCAAGGCTCTTCATATTCCGGATATGGAAAAAGGTTTTCTGATGCTGCGAAGCAACGGAGATGCTAAATTCTTCGAAGGACGCCAACATCTCCACGATGTAGTTGGTACTTCAAGGGTCTCATACAATACCTTAGAAACAGCTACTGATACAAAGGAAAAAGAGACTAATAATTTCTGGAAAACCGATGCTTGGCCCATCAACGGACATACTGGAAATAATTACAGAAAGCATGATGCAGCGGATGCCAGTAATGACAACGCCTCTCTTGATCCGGATGCTAATTTCGAAAATGGTAGTGTCTGGGCACGTAGTGGCACAAAACACGGTTGGCGTAAAGGTGGCGGTTCCCATGCCGGTTTTTCTGGTGGTATCGGTTACAAGCGTGGTGTCAGAGGAAATGGAACTCCCGGATACCATAACGATACCGTGAAAGGTAAAACTAGCGATATTACTGATGGTGGATTGATTATCAGTGAACTTATGCTTACCACCGATAATGGACGTTCTCCACAGTGGATTGAACTCCAAAATACTTCCAGAACCAAAGGTATTGACCTTAGTTCTGACGATAGTGATGCTGATGGGAGCACAAAAGATGATGGATGGCGTATGATTATTGAAAACCACAATTCCGGTTCTTGGCAAGATGATGATCGTCCGGTGCATATTACCTTTAATTTGAAAGATTTGGGTGATATTAAATATATTCCACCGAATCAGACAGTTCTTATAGCATCTAATCGAACAAGTAAGCGTTCTGAGTACTTTCCTACTAATAGGCTTGCAAGCATCTGGGGTTCAACGGAAGTGCGGAAGACGTTTGGGATGAAAAACAGTAAATCTTTGATCCTGAATGCTGATGGCGGTTTCTATATCAAAATCGTTGACGGTGCCGGAAACGTGTCTGATGAGATCGGTAACCTTGACGGTGAACCGTATGACACTCGTGAAGGTGTCGGTATTGATGATGCTTATAGTTGGCACTGGCCAACGGATATGGCTGAAGACGGTGGGCGCACTTCGTTGATTCGCATTAAGGATGGCACATGGGGCAGTGATAATGATATGCGAGGCGAGCAAGGCGTGAGTATTGGCACAGCTGGCATCCCGCGTGTCGCTGTCCCAGATCGTTCCGTTGTCGATGATATGACCGGTGCTGTGTTGCCGATGGGTCTGAACCAGCGTCGAGCAGGATATGCTTGGGTTCACGCTATTGATACCGGCCTCGCTGTAGTAGATGAGACTTATTATGGTGACAGAAGCGACTGGAGCACACCGCTACATACGGCTGGAACACCATTACCTGTTAGTTTGTCATACTTCCGTCCGACATTGGAAAATGGCGAAGTCGTTATCCGTTGGACAACCGAATCTGAACTTGACAACGCAGGATTTAACATCCTTCGTAGTGATAGCCGGAACGGTGAATTCAAGCAGGTCAATTCTGAACTCGTTCAAGGTGCGGGCACAACAGGTGAACGTAATGCCTATAAATGGGTTGACGAATCAGCTAAACTCGGTGTTATATATTATTACCAAATTGAAGACGTATCCTTCGCCGGTGAGCATCAAACGCTCACGACCACTAAGTTGAAAGGCTTGATATCGGCAAAGAACAAGCTGACGACATTGTGGGGCGGATTGAAAGAGGTACAATAAGGTTAAATTCAGGGATATTTAACCAATTCTCCTCACAATAAGGGCACTGCAGTATCCTTATTGAAGGAAAATCTATCTAAAAACTATTCACATTTAGGAAACTGCAGTATTTTCCGGTGCAGCAGTTTCCTAATGGAATAGCTTAATTAACCTAACCTACCCAACTAACCTATCTAAAATAGGGAACTTGCGCCAGCAAGTTCCCTGTTTTACTTTTAACGTTGTTGCTTTGCTGATGGTTTCCGATCTTGATTTATCTCGCGAAATCGGGTATAATAGAGACAGTGTTATCTGAATAGGACTTACGCAGCTGGTTCACAAGTCCCCTTGATAAGGGGGATTTAGGGGGTTAAAATACCGAATTGAGGTAAACTTTGAAAACAAGATCACCTTTGTTGTCCGCGCGCATAGATTGGATCGTTCTGGAGATCTTGATACTGTTCGTTGCTACGGTTGTGTACACCGTAATCATTTGGATAGACGAGAGCGGAGAACCATCGCAAACGGGATTAGAAACGTTCAAAACCACCGTCAAGGAAGTTGTGCCCTTCTTCCAACTGGCACTCATCTATATTGTAGGGATATTTGAGTTAGGAGGAGAAATTATGCTCCGTTATACAAGCAAGATACAACAAGCCCTTGCACAAGGCAAAGTTGAAGGCAAAGTTGAAGGCAAAGTTGAAGGCAAAGTTGAAGGCATTAACCAGGGGCGCGCTGAGATTTACCGCGCATGGTATGCTGATTGGGAAAAACGCAAGCAGGAGGCAGCTGAAAAGGGTATCCCCTTTAACGAACCGCCCCCATATAACCCCGATAATACCAACACTACCGAGAAAGAATAGCAAAACATGGTAATCAATTGTCTGAATCTCGGAATTTAGAAGGCACAGTAATGTAGGTCGGGTAGCGCGTGCGAAACCCTTATGCGTCAATTTAGTGGGCAAATCCCGGCACACATTGTCCGGCGGGGTCTCCGTGCCCCGCCATATCCCATGTATCTGAACAACGGGCGGGCACGGAGACCCGCCCCTACAAGAAGGTTATTGGTTTCGGTTTGCTAAAATGTGTAAAACTTGAAATAAATCCTTAAATTGACGCATAAGGGTTTCACGGTGTTCTACCCAACCTACGAACTCCGAAAATTGCTTACCGAACTCACGTTATGTTTGCCTTTAAACCGCTACCGGTAAGAATTGATACCGTTGCATCCTTTTCACGGATAATACCTGCCTCCTTAAACTTCCCATAACCTTTGATTACAACTGCAGTGGTCGGTTCAACGTAGATACCTTTTTCAGCAAGTGTTTTCATTCCTGTCTTGATATCTTCATCATTGACTGTTGTAAACGCGCCTTTTGTGTATTGGATTGCATCTAAAATCATCTGTTCTCGGATAGGGAGTTCTGCGGTAATTCCTTCGGCAAGTGTAGTTCCAGTTTGCGTCATTCTTGAGATGGTCGGTGATTTGTTGATGTAGGCATTGTAAATCGGACAACAGGTTGCAGGTTGGACACCCAATAAACGAGGCGGACGATCAATAATACCCATTTCGTATTGTTCTTGAAAACCGAGATATAGTCCCAAATAGATGCTGCCGAATCCGACAGGACATATAACATGTGTCGGCATTTTTCCTACGAACTGTTCAGTGATTTCATAAGCAAGCGTTTTTGTGCCTTCCAAGAAAAATGGGTGCCAATTGTGAGACGCATAGCAGGTGTTTTCTGCTGCCTGTTGGACTGCTTCCGATGTTGCCATGCGATTTCCCGGCACCAGTTTTAGTTCAGCACCGTAAGCAGAAATCTGTCTTAATTTACCTTTTGATGTGGATTCAGGACAGTAGATGGTACAGCGAATTCCTGCTCTGGCACTGTAGGCAGCAATTGCCGCGCCTGCATTGCCAGAGGAATCTTCAACTACTTCTTTGACTCCGAGTGCCTTCAGGTGTGTAAGCAAAACGGATGCGCCTCGGTCTTTATACGAACCGGTTGGACAGAGATAGTCAAGTTTCATGTAGTGTTCCGGGTTATCTGAAGGGACAAGTGGAATAATGGGTGTCATCCCTTCACCAAGAGTGACAATCTCTGTTTCAGCAGTAATCGGTAATGCCTCACGGTAACGCCAAAGTGAGTATGTAGCGGTATCCCATTCGTAACGTCGCGAGGCATTTTTTTCAAGCGTTAAAGGAGAACCACAATCACACCGATAACGTAATGCTGACATCTCGTAGATGCTATTACATTCCTTACACAGATATTGCATGGTCAATCAGTATGAGTCTTCAGTCGTCCCCAAGTCGTTGCCAATTTTGACACTGCATCAACAGCTCTCGGCATACCAAACAAACCATCCGGATCAAAATTCTCTGGCGGTTCAATAGTACTTACCCAAACGCGATTGATCCAAATTGGTCCCTTGCCGCGTGAGGAAAATCGGAAATCCGAACCGTTTGCGCGATTTTCAAAACGTCCATCTTTGATTACCCAGATATGAACGCGCCATTTGTCTGTGCCTTCAGGTTTTACAACAGGAAAAGCATTATTTTCTGCACCCCGAAACGCCCCGCCAACAGGTCCAACACCGTTGCTGTCATATTGGCAATCAATTTGTTCCGCCTCGGTAGAATCGAAATATTCCATGACAATCCATGCCTCGTGGTTTCCACCAAACAGAAACGAATCGCCAATTTTAAAGTACATGTGATTGCTTCCTGGTCCATTGTAGGGCCAAGGATTTTCCAAGCAGTCAACCTTATCCTGCACGGCAGATTCTGTGACACCATCTTCGTGCTCGCTTTGAGTTAGTAATACACCATCGCTTTCCTCACCGAGGTCTACCCAAATGAAATTCTCACCTTCGACGGGTTCTTCAGCGGCAGATGCACCAAATGAAATCAGTACGCAATGAATTAGAATCATTACTGTTATAAGTTGAATACGATGTGACATTTTTCCTCCTTAAAATAGGAAATGTTTATTTATAACGTGAGTTTGATAAAAACAAGATGTCGGGCTTCTCGTAGGGGCGAGGTCTTCTCGCCCGTAGGGGTTAGGTTACCTAACCCCTACGAAAATGTCCATTTATGTTTAGAATTTGCTATATATCAAACTCACGTTATTTATAGTGAAACCCAAAAATACCTATACATTTTTCTTTTGGTTTGCTGCGTTTGTAGTCGCGCAATTCACGCGCCTCTTACATTATACCAAATTAACACCGAATACCAAATCAAGAGAAATGGCGTAATAAAAACTAAAACCTACTCATCCCAAGGCAATGGAACGCCGAGACGTTCACTCGCAGCACGTGCTGATGACTGTTCCATTTCGCCGTATCGGATACCTTCACGACGATGCATCTCTGTCCGTTCGGTTTCGATAGTACCAGGAAGCAATGCACGATCAGTTCCCGGCATTGGTTCATAAGTTTCGCGAACATCTCTCACCACCCGATCGACTTCTGCGTGGAAAAGATCGGGTGGCACAACAGATTCAATATGTATTGCGAGCACCATGCCCCCCATACGTGCACCGCTCCATTTCGCGGTATCCTCTGGAGGCGGTTCGGTGAAACCCGTCAACGCGCCACCAAGTAGGCACGCCACGGCAGTATAGCCGATGCTTTTAAAGAAAGCGGCGGGAATTATTGAAAGCAGGTCATCAAATTCGGGACCGCGTTGATAGTCTGCCATAATACACGTTGCCGCGTCAAGCACTACTGGTGGTTCATCACCTGAGGGGATCGCAAAACAGATGGGTGGGTTACCGTAGTAACCAAGTTGCGGCTTTGTGTCTTGATTACCAGCGTTACCGTGGTTCTGATACCCCTGTACCGAAAAGCCGATATAACCCGATTCATTGCATAGACGCGCATAGTGTCCTGCTGAACCGTAATGTCCGATATAACGTGCAAGTCCCATGCCGATGCCGACTTCTTTCGCTTTTGCAATCGCATGTTCTGTAGCACGTACCATCGGAAGATAACCAAGTGTTCCGTTTCCATCAAGCACAACGGCTGTCGGTGTTTCATGAATCACACGAATATTGGGGCGCGTGTTGTAGCTGCCGTTTTCAAAACCGCTGCAGTAGCCGCTGAGTGTGCGTGTGCCGTGGCTTCGGACACCGCGCAAATCGGAATTCACAAGCAATCGGCTGATAAGTGCAGCGTGTTCATGTGTGGTGCCTGCTTTTTCAAAACAAGCAGTGCTGAAGTTGAGAAGTCGTTCTTCGTCTACTCGGACGAATTCTTCCGGAGGTCTATTCATATTTTTCTCCTATTTCGTATTGATACTATAGTAACGTGAGTTCGATAAAAAGATTCAACGACTACTGTAGGTTGGGTAGAACGGAAAGGACAATAAAATCAAACACAGAATAGCGGTTCATGATACATTTGAAACTGAAAATAACGGGAAATGAGTGAAACCCAACTCTTTTTATCATTTGGACAAACACTTGGAATCAAATATCGAACTCACGTTATAGTAGATTTTAGAATTAATCGGACATTGTGCTCGGCAGAATACGCGTCCGATAACCGTTTTCGCGAACGACACGGTGCGGTTAGGAAACCGCACCATTAGCGTCAATTTAGTGGTTCTTCAACCTTGGTAGATGCGGTTTCCTAACCGCACCTTTATGTATCAACATCTCAAATAACGCAAAGGACGAGAATATCAGCGTTTGTAGTCGCGCAATTCATAGCACCTCTTTTCTTTGAATATAAGAGGCGCAATGAAGGACGCGACTACAAACGAGTTCTTTCCTTAAATTGACGCTTATGGTGCGGTTAGGAAACCGCACCATAGGCGTCAATTTAGCGGTTCCCAACCCGGTAGGTGCGGTTTCCTAACCGCACCTTTTTGTATCAATATCTCAAATAACGCAAAGGACGAGAATATCAGCGTTAGTAGTCGCGCAATTCATAGCGCCTCTTTTCTTTGAATATAAGAGGCGCAATGAATTGCGCGACTACAAGCGAGTCCTTTTCTTAAATTGACCCCTATGGTGCGGTTAGAAACCCTAACTTGAATTGTGGGGCCAAAACATCAAATGTGGGTATAACATCAGCATACATAGGCGTCAATTTAGCGGTTCCCAACCCGGTAGGTGCGGTTTCCTAACCGCACCTTTTTGTATCAATATCTCAAATAACGCAAAGGACGAGAATATCAGCGTTAGTAGTCGCGCAATTCATAGCGCCTCTTTTCTTTGAATGTAAGAGGCGCAATGAATTGCGCGACTACAAACGAGTCTTTTCTTAAATTGACCCCTATGGTGCGGTTAGGAAACCGCACCTACCCATGTGTGGTTCTTGTGGTAAAGTTCGCTGAGATGGTGAAAATGTGCAAAATTTACCATTGTATAATTCGGCACCTATTACTATTGCGGATCAATTTGCTGATAGAACTGTTTTTCACCATTTTTGATTGTAAAAATTACTGCACCCTTGGTTGGATGGCGGTGTTCGTTATAAAGAGCAATGCTTGTCGCGCCGACATAATTTTCAGTAGCAGCAAGTTCCGTGCGTATAGCATCCGGATCCAGACTTCCTGCTCGTTCTATTGCTTCAAAAAGCAAATTGACAGCATCGTAACTGACAGCAACACCTCCAGTAGGTATAAACTCATAGATGGATTGGTATTTGTCAACAAAAGCACGTGCCATCGGTTCATTTGTGTCGGGCGAAAAATGACCACTGAAGTAACTCCCTTCTATTTCAGCATTTTCGTCGTCAAACAGTAGTGTACTGTCCCAAGAATCTGCACCAAGAAAAATAGTAGGTTCACCAGCGGCATTTTGCAACGGAATTGCCCGTGCCTGTTGTGTAATATAGGCGATGTCTTGAACAAAACCGGCTGCGAAGAGCACATCAGGTTTCATTTCAGCTATTTGCGTTAACTGTTCCGTGAAAACCGTTGTGTCCCCCTCATAAAATACATGTTTAACCACATCTCCACCGAGTTCGTCGAAATTGGTTTCAAAGAATTCGGATATTCCTTTGGTATAAAGGTCATCACTTCGTGTCAATATAGCAGCTGCTGAGATACCGAGTTCCATTTTCGCAAATTGCGCCATGACAGCACCTTGGAAACTATCCGTGAAAGATGCCATAAAAACAAAATTACCGGCTTGTGTAACATTCGGGTTGGTTGCAGTTGTGGTAACCATCGGTATCCGATGTTTTTGTGCTACAGGACCAACAACTGCAGCGTGAGAAGACCGGTTCGGACCAATCAGGGCGATTATACCGTCTTCAACAATCAGTGACTCAGCAAGTTGAACAGAAACCTCTGGGACTGCCTCACTATTGATATGACCAATTAACTCAACAGGCATGCCGAATAATCCGCCGCGCTGGTTTTTTTCTGTCACAGCCAATTCTGCGCCGTTTGGATAGGTAACACGTTGTCCGGCAACGATAAAACCGATCTTCACTGTCGGTTCTGGCTTGGGTGCAAGCACCTTCTGAACGTTATCACATCCGATCAATGTTAATAGTAAAAGACTCAGACAAAATGTTGCTAAAAATTTGTGCATATTAAAGTTCCTTTGTTTTGATATAGAAGTATACTTATTACTTTCTAATGTAAAAAATACCTTTTCTTTGTTTCAGATTTTTGATAAAATGGAAAAAATTCGCTGATGGTACTGCCTACCCTTGACAATCAGGAACAGGTACGGCATGCCTAAGTACAACAAACTTTTATAATTATTATCTTTTAATTTGCAAAAATAAGCAAGTCATTTCTGAGTAGTAAAGATCTATTATGGAAACCTTAATCACAGTGATTGGTCGTGGTCACTCTGGAACACGTGCCATTTCACATACGTTGTACGCCAGTGGTGTCTATATGGGAAGTCAACAGAATCCGTCTGGTGATAAGATCCCGCCGCATGCAATGTATGATGCGTGCCGAGTGATGGCACAATATGTCAAATGGAATGGAGGGTTATCGTGGAATTTCGAACCGTTGTTTACGATGCCGATTGACCCCGAGTTTGAGCAGCTTATCAACACTTATTTGGCTGATGTGCTGCATGACAAATCCGCGTATAAAGGATGGAAAATACCGGAGACTACGTTAATCTATCCTTGGATAGTACGTATGTTTCCAGAGATACGTTATATTCATTGGATTCGTGACCCAAGAGATTGTATTCTGGGTAGTCACAAAACAGATAATTTGCGCGATTTTGGCATTGAATATCAACAAACTGACGATGTATACGAGAGGCGTGCAATTTCTTGGTACTATCAGTATCAGTTGATGAAAGCGACGCCGAAACCGAAGCATGTTATTCAGGTGCGTTTTGAAGATTTTGTGTTGAAACAGGAGGAAACGCTCAAACGGCTTGAGACATATCTGGGTATTCCGTTAGGGCGAATTATTGTGCGTCCGGAGGCGGTTGAGCGTTGGAAAAAGGTTGATGAACCTTGTGCATTTCCGTTTGAATTTTTACGTGAGGCTATTGTTGAAAACGGCTATTCTTTAGCCGCAGATTCACCTTTAATACCAAATTAACGGGATTTATCTCATTTTTCTTGGTATTAGGTGCGGTTAGGAAACCACACCTACCGAGTGGGATCAAGTTAATTTGGTATAATTTAACGTGAGTTTGATAAAAACAAGATGTCGGGCTTCTTGTAGGGGCGAGGTCTTCTCCCCCGTAGGGGTTAGGTTACCTAACCCCATAGGCGTCAATTTAAGGAAACGTCTATGTTTTTATGAACCCTTATCAATAGGCATGGTTATTGATATTGTCGGACATTTAGTCCCGTAGGGACGATATGTTTATAGTACACCGTCCAGACACGTCTCTTTAGCTCCGTCCGAGCGACATATCCCGATTGGTAACCCATTGCTATAAACATTCCGCCCCTACGGGGCTGAAGAGATTGGGGTTACCACGTTTTCTATAAACATATCGTCCCTACGGGACTAAAGAGGGTTTCTCATATTTGAAAAACCACTAAATTGACGCCTATGGGGTTAGGTTACCTAACCCCTACGAAAATGTCCATTTATGTTTAGAATTTGCTATATATCAAACTCACGTTATAATTTAGTAAAAAACGAGGAACTATTATGCCAAAAAATGGAATTTTCCAAGTTGGATTGGTTGGAACTGGTGGAATTGCCAATGCACACGGCAGCGCGTGTCAACAGGCACCGAGTGCTGAATTAGCGGCGATTTGCGATGTGTCAGAAGGTGCATTAGCAGGTTTCGGTGAGCGGTTTGGTGTTGATGCAGAAAACCGTTATCTCTCTTTAGATGAGATGTTAGACTCTGAAGATTTGGATATTGCAGTCATCTGCACGTGGGGTGCATTTCACGCAGAGGTAGGAATAAAAATATCTGAATCCCAACAAGTCAAAGCGATTTTGTGTGAAAAGCCTTTCACGTCGACTGCTGCAGAAGCAGAAGCCTTTGTCGGTGCAGCGAATGAAAACGGTGTTCTCGTGGCGGAAGCATTTAAGTTTCGCCATCATCCGATGCATATTAAGGCGAAAGAACTAATTGATTCAGGCGCAATCGGTGATTTCATGACACTCCGCAGCACTTTCTGCACAGGTGGCGGTGGCGGCGGTCCTGAAACCCGTAAACCCGAAGCGAATTGGCGTTTTAACAAGGCAAAGGGGGGTGGTAGTATTTACGATTTGGCTTGTTACAACATCCACCATGCGCGGTTTATGTTTGGTGCTGAACCTGTTCGGGTTTCAGGCGCGTCTCAAGCTGGCTTAGAAGTTGACGATGGCTCCTATCTATTGTTAGTCTTCCCCGGTGAACGGACTGCACAGATTTCCACCGGTTTTAATTGTGCTGGAGGGCAATATGCCGAAATGGCTGGATTGGGCGGCATGCTTCGAATTGATGCCGCATGGAATAATGGAGGTTCTCCTGTTAATATTGTTCTACAGAACAGGGATGGTCATCAAGTGATTGATATTGATCCTTGTAATCAGTTTGCATCGCAGCTTGAGCACATGTGCGAATGTTTGAAAACAGGACAACCGCACCGTATCTCACCTGAAAGCTGCGTGAATCAGATGCGTGTGATTGATGCTGCATTTGAGGCAATGGCAACCGGTCGTACAGTTGAGTTGGGATAACAGTCCGTAAACCCCGGTAGGTGCGGTTTCCTAACCGCACCATTAGCGTCAATTTAAGGAAAAAACTCGTTTGTAGTCGCGCAATTCATTGCGCCTCTTTTCTTCGAATGTAAGAGGCGCAATGAATTGCGCAACTACGAACACTGATATTCTCGTCCTTTGCGTTATTTGAGATGTTGATACAAAAAGGTGCGGTTAGGAAACCGCACCATAAGCGTCAATTTAAGGAAAAAACGTTTGTAGTCGCGCAATTCATAGCGCCTCTTTTCTTCGAATGTAAGAGGCGCAATGAATTGCGCGACTACGAACACTGATATTCTCGTCCTTTGCGTTATTTGAGATGTTGATACAAAAAGGTGCGGTTAGGAAACCGCACCATAAGCGTCAATTTAAGGAAAAAACGTTTGTAGTCGCGCAATTCATAGCACCTCTTTTCTTTGAATGTAAGAGGCGCTATGAATTGCGCGACTACGAACCCTGATATTCTCGTCCTTTGCGTTATTTGAGATGTTGATACAAAAAGGTGCGGTTAGGAAACCGCACCATAAGCGTCAATTTAAGGAAAAAACGTTTGTAGTCGCGCAATTCATAGCGCCTCTTTTCTTCGAATGTAAGAGGCGCAATGAATTGCGCAACTACGAACACTGATATTCTCGTCCTTTGCGTTATTTGAGATGTTGATACAAAAAGGTGCGGTTAGGAAACCGCACCATTAGCGTCAATTTAAGGAAAAAACGTTTGTAGTCGCGCAATTCATAGCGCCTCTTTTCTTCGAATCAGGACTTACGCAAATTGAGCAGAAAAAGGAAATATTGGACTTAAAAAGTCATTATTTCGGTATTTTAACCCCTTAAATCCCCCTTATCAAGGGGATTTTTGAACCTATTGCGTAAGTCCTACGAATGTAAGAGGCGCAATGAATTGCGCGACTACAAACCCTGATATTCTCGTCCTTTGCGTTATTTGAGATGTTGATACAAAAAGGTGCGGTTAGGAAACCGCACCATAAGCGTCAATTTAAGGAAAAAACGTTTGTAGTCGCGCAATTCATAGCGCCTCTTTTCTTCGAATGTAAGAGGCGCTATGAATTGCGCGACTACGAACCCTGATATTCTCGTCCTTTGCGTTATTTGAGATGTTGATACAAAAAGGTGCGGTTAGGAAACCGCATCTACCGGTCCTATAGGACTTCTAATTGATGTCAATTGGTTAGTTTCATGCCCACCCACAAGGATGTCACATGGCAAATTTTGCTGAGACGAAAGTACTTACCTTTGATTTATTCGGAACAATTTTAGATTTAGGTGGTAGTCTTACGCCGTTGATCAGGGAATCGCTGGATGCGCGCGATGTTGTGGATGTATCTGCAGATGAATTTTGGGAACAGTGGCGTTATAGACAACGGATTGAGCAATATCAGGACACAATTATGATGCTTGGGCATAGCGGTTATCTGGAAACGGTTCGCTGCGCACTGCACTACACGTTAAGACGAAACGGCATTGATGCATCGCCTGATACAGTCCAAGAGTTTATGCGTGGATGGCAACAACTATCTCCCTTTTCAGAGGTTTTGTCTGCACTTGCACGACTTCAATCTCGGTATCAGTTAGTGGTGTTATCCAACGGAGATCCAGAGTTTTTAGATCATCTTGTTACAGAACGAGTTGCATGGGATTTTGATGCTGTAATCTCGGTTACATCAGTTGGTGCATTTAAGCCGCATCCAGCAGTCTATCGTGGTGCAGCGGGGAAACTTGGTCTTGAAGTCAATGAATGTTTGATGGTATCTGCCAATTCATTTGACATTATGGGTGCGCGAGCGTGTGGGTATAGAGGTGCGTTTGTCAACCGATACAATTTGCCTTATGAAGATACGCAGTTTCAACCCGATGTGACAGTGAATGATTTTACGGAATTGGCAGACGCATTGCTGTGATTAATTGGATTAAGCAATTCATGCTTGTCTTTTCTATTTCCTAATCAACATCTTCCGTGTTGCTGTGAAATCGCCTGCTTTGAGCGTATAGAAATATATTCCACTTGCGACAGGCTCGCCAGCTTCATTTTTTCCATCCCAATATGCTGCCCGGTTTCGTGACTCATAAACACCAGCTGCTTGTTGCCCTATATTTAGCATTCGGATTAACTTCGCATCAATAGAATAGATTGAAACGCTAATATCCGTACGGTTTGCTAACTGATACGGTATCCATGTCTCTGGATTGAATGGATTTGGATAGTTAGGTAGAAGTGCTGTCTCTTTAGGTAGCAAAGCGATAAGGAGAGTCTCCAGTACAGCAATACCGCGTTGCATAGTAGCATCAGGATGCGCCAATTGCTTAGCAGTATCCAACCACTGCTGCACAACGATTGGAGTGAGAAGCTCGTTAGTGTAGGGACGCACTGTAGATGCAGCGGGTGCGTTCCCAAAAGCGGCTGCCACCAAGACGAGATCCTGAATGTTGACAATGCCATCACCATTGACATCCGCGCTGTTTTTGCCTGTCTGACCGAACTGCGTGGCAACCAGTACCAGATCTCTGATATCCACTATACTGTCGCCGTTCACATCTTCCTTAACTTGATCATCAAACTTTACGATAACGCCTCTCTCCTGTAGAATTGGAATGTGTGTGTGGATAGATCTGTAACTCAGAGGATTGTTTTCCACATTAATTTTAACTCCACTCCCCAGTTCCGTATTTGCCACGAGAGGCGATATGTCTGATACTAAGTTGTTCGCAAACAATAGGGATGTTAGGTCGGTTAATTTCGCTAAAGACGAGATATCTGATACCGAGTTGTTCGTAAACCGTAGGGATGTTAGGTTGGTTAATTTCGCTAAAGGCGAGATGTCTGATACCGAGTTGTTCGTAAACGATAGGGACGTTAGGTCGGTTAATTTCGCTAAAGGCGAGATGTCCGATACCGAGTTGTTCGTAAACCATAGTGACGTTAGGTCGGTTAATTTCGCTACAGGAGAGATGTCTGATACTGAGTTGTTCGCAAACGATAGTGACGTTAGGTTGGTTAATTTCGCTAAAGGCGAGATGTCTGATACTGAGTTGTGCGTAAACGATAGTGACGTTAGGTTGGTTAATTTCGCTACAGGAGAGATGTCCGATACTGAGTTGTCCGGAAACCGTAGGGATGTTAGGTTGGTTAATTTCACTAAAGGAGAGATGTCTGATACCGAGTTACCCACAAACGACAGGGATAGCAGGTTAGTTGCTAACTCAAGACCTGTCAAATCCTTAATAGAAGCGTTGTTTACAATAAGTCTGGTCAGACTCGTCATATGTCCGCGCAAGATTGGCGCACTTGCTGGCAGGCCGAGTGTGGTCGCAATCGCGGTACGAAGATTAGGGTCGGGGACGTTAATTTCAGTTAGTGCCTCAGCACTTGTCTTTTTCAATTCAGATAGATCCCATAGAATAATCGTGTTTCTTGATGCCAAGGCGAGTGTTGTGTCATCAGGCGAAAATTCTACGGAAGAGAGGCCGTCCGACGTGCTCCTATCATAGGTCGCCAAATTTATTCGCGTTGCCACGTCCCATATCTGGATTTTTGCATCTGATCCCGATGCAAGGAACATTCCATCTGTTGAAAACGCCACAGAACGGATGATGTGCGAATGTTCGCTAAGGGTAGCGATATGTTTACCTGCTGTAAAGTCCCATAGGGTTACCTTATCCCAGTCTCCATAGGTGTCAATTTAAGCAATTTAGTTGTAGCGTAAACTGTTAGTTTGCACACTGTAAACACAATCTAAATGAAGATAAAAAAATAATTCGGTAATTTTCTCGCAATGCTCGGTGCGGTTAGGAAACCGCACCATTGGCGTCAATTTAGCGGTTTTTCAAATATGAGAAACCCTCTTTAGTCCCGTAGGGACGATATGTTTATAGAAAACGTGGTAACCCCAATCTCTTCAGCCCCGTAGGGGCGGAATGTTTATAGCAATGGGTTACCAATCGGGATATGTCGCTCGGACAGAGCTAAAGAGACGTGTCTGGACGGTGTACTATAAACATATCGTCCCTACGGGACTAAATATGGGACAGTCTCAATAATCATGCTTATTGAGGGGTGTTCAAAAAAATACAGACTTTTCTTAAATTGACGCCAATGGGTTACCTTATCCCAGTCTCCTACTGCAAGCGTAGTGCCGTCGGGTGAGAACGCTATAGATTCAACCGGTGCGTTGAGTCTAAATGTGTTGATATTTTCCTCTGTCACCACATCCCATAGTTTGACAGTTAAATCGTATGCTCCTGAAGCGAGCGTTGCACCATCGGGTGAGAACGCTACGGTTTGCGGGGCATAGGTATGTGCAAAGGTGCCAGTATTTTCCCCTGTCGCAACGTCCCATAATTTGACGGTGTAGTTCTTTGCTTTTTCATCACCTGCTGCCGATGCAAGAATTGTGCTGTCCGGTGAAAATGCTACAGATGCGACCCGTCCACTATGACTTACTTTCAGGACTTCTCGTCCTGTTGCAACGTCCCACAGTCTAACTGTGTTCTGATCCCATTCATAGGAACCGGACGCGAGGGTTTTACCATCAGATGAGAACGCCACAGAATAGACCCAAGATCTATGCCCAGCAAGGGTTACAGTATTTTCACCTGTCGCAACGTCCCACAAGCGAATCGTCCTATCTGATAAGCCCCAGGCAAGGGTCCTTCCATCCGGTGAAAATGCCGCAGAAAAGCCGAACTTTGCCCCACGATCCCGCGGTCTCTGGATAACCAATTTGTGTGTCAAGCTATCAACAAGTGAAAAATCCATTCTGCCAATATTTCCATCCACATCCATTACCTCGGCATAAATTGGATGTAAAATAGGATAGACAAGACTCGTCCTGTTATCAGATGGGGTAACGCCATCGTAGTCAAACTCAACGAGTGTCTCTTTTTCACCTGCTAATATACGGCATGCCTTCACTTCCAGAGCACCAGCATTGAAGTGTGGTTTTCTTGTCCTAACGAATAGGGTTACTTGGTGGATCCCTATAGAACTACCGATTTTGAGTCGTACAGGAACACTTGTTGAACCTGTCGGATATTCCAACGGTGAAATAAGTTCGATAGTGGGAGACTGTCCTGCCTCAATTGGGATATCGGGGTTGAAATAGGGATGCCTAGCCAAATATCCAGCACTACATGCAGATAACCGATCCCGTCCTGGGCCGTACGACATGAGGTAATCTCCGTTCCTGAAATCGTGCTGTATTCCAAAGGCATGTCCAAGTTCATGCGCCACTGTTTTCCACGTATATGAGTCCGGAACGATCACCCATCCACTATTTTTTCCGTCGTTTCCTCCACGTCCGCCAGCATTATCAACATGATATTTACCATGGTCAAGGACAATGAGGTAAATGTTTTGACTACGATCAAATACGTTTCCAATCTCGTTAAGCACACTTCCGTAACCATACTTGTTCTCAGGGTATTGTCCATCTACACGATGAACTATTGGCTCACCTCTGTCATCGGTTTCAACATGGAAAGTCCTATTCTGATACCCGTGTGCTTGCATCTGCTTAGTATAAAAAGACTGAACATAGCGAATCTCATCTTTTAATTTCTGAATCACCTCGGTGCGAAGTGTACGATTGTTAGGTAAGAAGTAGATAAGCCGCACCGTACGCGGTTCGCCGACATCCAAATCTGCCCCATAGCTGGTGCCCCACGTGCTAAAGGAAACTATCAAGATAGCAAGTAGAATGATTACGAATCTATTTTGATTTACAATGTGTATTTTCATATTATAGACTCTAAAGTTGCGAGAATATTAACTAAATAATGATGTGAAAACTATCAATACCTTCGCCAAAAAATAGTTGAATAAATAGGGTGGTTGCCCTAAAGTTATACTATAGTTTGGACAATTTTTAGGGTTCTTGAGTAATAGTCTGGATTAATTGAAACACTTTTGAGATCAATATTAGTTTATTGGGACACCTTTCGCCCTGCTGGGGCTAAAGAGGGTTTGTTCACAATGTCTGTCCAAACATTCCGCCCCGCTGGGGCTGCTCTTGCTTGCACCTGAAATTCTTTTTCTGTGAGTTACGTTCCCATCCGAAACTCAATGAAAAATCAGCAACACTTGAAAACACAACATGAAACAGATAGAAATTGTCCAAACTACAGTAATTATAACGTGAGTTTGATATATGGCACATTCTAAAAATATGCAGACATTTTCGTAGGGGTTAGGTTGCCTAAACCCATAGGTGTCAATTTAAGAAAATATTTTGTGTATTTTGATAAAAAAAGTGTTGCAAAATGGAGACACCTCTTACATAATGTAGAAAACGATTTTAATTAATTCTACAAAAGAGGTGTTCCGATGTCTATACTAACACAGGTTCCCAACGTAATGCAAGAGATACTCCAAAATAGAGCCAATGAGATAGCCCAGCGTTGTGGGTTGGTTCAAAGAATACGTAAACTCACAGGTGCTGGCTTTATTCAGACCCTCGTATTCGGGTGGCTTGAAGCACCTGATGCCAGTTATGCTGATCTTGCCAATACCGCACAGGCTTTAGGCATTGACGTCTCTCGTCAAGCGATTGAACAACGGATGACACCCGAGGCAGCCGAGACACTGAAGGCAACACTTGAAGAAGCGGCAAGCCAAGTGCTTACCCTCAAACCTCAATGTCTCCCGTTGCTGAAACACTTCACGGGTGTTTATGTGCAAGATAGCACTTGGATCACACTCTTAGATGAACTCCATACAATATGGAAAGGCGCATCCTGTAGAACACAAAAAAATAACGCAATAAGTAGTTTTGGACTTGCGAATTTTTCAGATTTTTCTCATTTTTTCTTTTCTGTAGTATACTATCCATAAGTTCGTTGGCAGGATTATCAGTGCAACGTACCTTACGTTGCATCCTGCCACTACCTCTGATAAGGTAACGAACCTACGAACGATACCCGTTTAACGTATCAAATAACTAACTGTAAGGAACTTTATGTATATAAGAAGCTCAAGAGACAAAAAGGTAAAGAAGCACTTTTGCGTCATTTTGAACAACTACGTTCAAGACGACGTAGAAAGTAAAGCTTCTTAATTTTAACCAGTGATGCTTATACTTCTTCAGGTTATGCGCATACTCTCCCTGAGAAACTTGGTAAACATATCAGCTTCTCTGTAGTTGGACTTGTAGCACGCTTCCGCCACATAGAGCGGTGTGTATCCTGTCTGATAATGATGATGCTGTCCATACCAAGCGCGTTTGAGTAGCGACCAAAAGCCTTCAATCGTGTTTGTATGCGTATCACCATCAGCAAACTGCACCTTGTGGTTGACAACAGCGTGCTTCATTTCTTTCCCGATGAGATTATAGGCTTGAAACTCATCGGTAATCAGTTCCGAGTCCTTCAGATTAACCGCACTTCGGATAAACTCAAGGATCGTTCTCCCAGTCAAATTCGGTGCGAGTTGCGCGACAACCTTGCCACCCCGCTGGACTGCCCCGATGATTGCGTCCTTATCCGTGCCACGCCCGCGTTTAGCAGGTTCATCATCGGATCGCTTGTTTTTCTTGCGAGGTTTCCCACCGATATAAGTTTCATCGGCTTCAATGATACCTTCAAGCAAAGCACCCCCTTTTTTCGCCATTTCAGCACGGATACGAACCATTATAAACCATGCTGTCTTCTGATTCAAGTCTAAATCGCGTGCCAGTTGATGACTTGACAAACTCTTTTTCGCATTCATAATCAGCGATATTGCCAAAAACCACTTCTGCAACGCTATCTTCGCACCGTGGAACACCGTGCCACAGGTGACTTTGAAACTTACCTTGCACTCGTGGCAATTCCAACGACCGATACGCCCTTCTTCCGTTTCTGTCCATCTACCGATATGGGTGCTTTCACAGTGCGGACATTTCGGTGAACCCTTCCAACGTATCTTCTCCAAATGTGCTATACACGCCTCTTGATCCGGGAAACGTTCCATGACCTTGATTAAGTCCATCAGAATACTCCTTTGAATAGGAGTTGCTTTTTCTGACGGATTTCTGATACAATATCAGATAAGACTAAACCGAGAAAAAGCAACTCGCTTTTTTAGGTTAATTGGGAGGCAACAACCTCCCTTTTTTCTTACCTATATTATACCATATAAACCTTGTCTACACAAGGTTTTATAGCAATTTTTTAAATTTTTTTCTAAGTCCAAAACTACTTATTGCGAAAAATAAAGCTGCCTTGAAACTCCAAGTCCGCTTTGATGTTTTGACCGGCACTTTCCAGCACTTTCAACTTACGGATGGCACCACTGCTGATACGAAGGCGGAAGAGCAGTTTCAACCTCTACCTGCGGGCAGTTTACGCTTGGCAGACCTCGGCTATTTTTCGCTTGCCGAGTTTGAAAGATTGACACAAGCTGGCGTCTTTTGGATAACAAAGTTCAAAGCCGGTTGTTCACTTTTTGACGAACAACAAGAGCCTTTTTGTTTACAGAAGCGGCTTGCCTCAGAAACCTCAGACACCGTCAACCTGAGTTGCTTCATCGGTGCTTCAAAGCGACTTCCAGCACACCTTATCGCCTTACGGATCAGCGAAGAAGAAGCAAACAAGCGTCGCCGATATATCAGACGAGATGCTAAACGCAGACAGACAAATCCTTCAAAACAACGCCTAAAACTTGCAGGATGGAACATCTATATCACAAATATAGATACGGATCAGTTTACCCCTGAACAGATCGCAGCCCTTGTTCACATCCGGTGGCAAGTTGAGTTGATGTTTAAATCTTTCAAAAGCATCGGGAAAGTTCACACATCCCGAAGCAAAAAACCTTATCGGGTCTTATGTGAGGTATATGCCAAACTCATCGCACAACTCATAAGACACTGGGTGATGATAGCAATCGGATGGAGATGTATACTATATAATATCATCAAAACAGCTGAACTTGTCGGTTTATACGCACGCATCATTACAATCAGTTTTCGTAAATCCAAAACTGCTTTACGCAGAACTCTTAGGGATATAAAACAGACTATACTCAATGATGATAGGAGGATACGAAGCATTGGCAAACACACAACTTTTAGACTTCTACAAAATGTTGAAAATCCTTAAATTGACACCTATGGGGTTAGGTTGCCTAAACCCTACGGACGAGGAGACCTCGCCCCTACGCGAAGCACAAAGTCTCGTTTTTACCAAACTCACGTTAATTATAACATTAAAATTAATTATAATCAAATTGATTTTTATTATTAATATATATTTTCTGTATCTTAAAATGAATAAAATAACATCAATACCTTCGCCAAAAAATACTTGACACGCGGATTGATGGTCGCTTATTTACGGAGATGTTTCCAACAACAATATTTTTCTGTGAGTTACGATCTGGGACAAAACTCACAGAAAAATCGCAAAGAACTTGAAACCGATAGGTGGACGCATATTTTATGATCTACGCGATAAGTATTGCTAAAATAATGTGATTTTCCGCAGATTTCTGACGTGTTTGCCTGTTTACAAAACGTAATTACAATCTGTGCGTCTGTCCTGACAGACTGAAATTGTCCAAACTATAGTAAAGTTATAACAGTTACTATAGTTTGGACAATTTCTGTCTGTTTCATGTTGTTTTCTCAAGTATTTTCTATTTTTCTACGAGTTTTGTGCGAAGTTGTAACCCACAGAAAAACTATTATAGGTTCAGCAAAGGCAGCCCCAGCGGGGCGAAAGGTGTATAGAAACGCGGGTGAACAACCCTCTTAGCCCCAGCGGGGCGAAAGGTGTCCCAATAAATCTTATATTATGTCTAAGGTGTTTCCATTGCCTTGACTATCACTCAAGAACTCTAAAAATTGTCCAAAGTATAGTAACAGTTACTATAGTTTGGACAATTTCTGTCTGTTTCATGTTGTTTTCTCAAGTATTTTCTATTTTTCTACGAGTTTTGTGCGAAGTTGTAACCCACAGAAAAACTATTATAGGTTCAGCAAAGGCAGCCCCAGCGGGGCGAAAGGTGTATAGAAACGCGGGTGAACAACCCTCTTAGCCCCAGCGGGGCGAAAGGTGTCCCAATAAACTAATATTGATCTCAAAAGTGTTTCAATTAATCCAGACTATTACTCAAGAACCCTAAAAATTGTCCAAAGTATAGTAACAGTTAAAAAATAACTTAGAAAGGACAATCACCCATGCCTGAAATTATAGCACTGTTTTCTGTTTTGATTCCACATTTATCCGCAACGACGACGCGTCAGTTATCCCAAGTTGTCCTCACACTGCTTTCGATGACAGGGCGGGTCACAATGTTAAATATCTCTCGCTGGACTGGACAAGGGGGTAGCTACCGCACTGTGCAAAGGTTTTTCAACACTGTTATCCCTTGGACTACGATTTGCTGGACGTTTTTTCGCACTTATCTGCTTGATCGTGAAAGTGACTATATCCTCGTAGGAGACGAAGTGGTTGTGCCAAAAGCGGGAAAATCTACTTATGGTTTATCTCGTTTCTTTTCCTCATTGTTCGGCAAAGCGATCCCCGGTTTGTCGTTTTTAGCCGTGTCCTTAGTGAGTGTCGACCGAAAGCGTTCCTACCCGATGGTTATGGAGCAAATCGTGCGTGGCACGCCATCGTCAAATCAAGGTGTTTGTGCTTCCGAACATCAGGCTAACACCGAGACAGCAACACCCAAACACAAACGCGGGCGTCCAAAAGGGAGCCGGAACCGGAACAAAAACGTTGTCGTGCTCAGTGATGTGTTGAAGCAACTTCAAACAATGGTCAAAGGGTTGCTACAACAGATTGGCAACTTGATACCCCTCCGTTATTTTGTGCTTGATGGATATTTTGGACACAATAATGCGCTACAAATGGCGAAACAATGTAAGCTACATCTCATTTCAAAACTACGCACCGATGCTGCCCTGCATCTTCCACCGACGACACCTTATGCCGGAAAGGGACGCCCCCGCATCTACGGCGAGCGTCTCAACCCACGACAGATTGACGCAAAATACTGTCTCTCTACCGACACGAGCGGAAATCTGAAAACAGAAGTGTATCAAATGGAAGCACGCCACAAAAAGTTTGCAGACGAACTGAACGTGGTTTGCATTCTCAAGACGAACCTGACCACGAAACAGCAAGCACACGTCTTACTTTTCAGCTCTGATTTGACGCTGGACGCTGAAAAAATGATTGAGTATTATTCCCTGCGTTTTCAAATGGAGTTCAACTTCCGGGATGCAAAACAATATTGGGGATTGCAAGATTTTATGAATGTCAACAAGATACCCGTGAACAATGCGGTAAACTTATCAATGTTTATGGTATCTGTCAGTGCTAAACTCACAGATACATTCCGGTGTCCAAATACCGAGTTTAGTGTTTTAGACCTTAAAGCACGCTACCGGGGGGCGAAGTATTTACACGAAACATTAAAAATACTTCCGAAAAAACCTGATACTATTGTTATTGAACAAATCGCACAACACCTGGGATCAATCGGTGCTATTCATCAAACGCAACAAAAACTAAACCCCGGATAATTGGCGAAGGTATTGAACTATCAGTTCCTTTTATAATCAGGATGGACGCAAATTATAAAAGGACACAACATAATGTAGTCTAAGTGCTAAAGAACGCACAATGAATTGTGCTACTACGAACGCTGTAACGCTCAAAAACAGGCAAAATGCGTAAGTCCTGTAATTGTCAAGAAACCTCAACTGAAAAAATCAATGGAGATGTATTTGACAATTTAGATATTGCTGGATAACACCAACTATAATTTGTTAGTTCATGCCTATTCTGTTCAGATACTATGTAGTCGGACCTATTCTTTTGAAATCTCTACAGTCGGTGGATTGATGAAATCGTGATATTTCTGTGCTACCTTGCCGACAGTGGCATCGCCAGCGTGGATTAGCACACGGAACCGGAAGTGCATCTCCTCACCCTCTTTTAGCGTATAGGAGCCATCTTTAGATTTGTCCCGTTCGAACGTGCCACTTCCAAAAATGTTACTTCCCATTAGTCCGTAGTTGCGAACATGCCAATATGTCGGATACCGTGGATTCACAATATGATCATATACAGCGATGCCAACCGGCGTACCGTCAACGACACCGGAATAATCGCACCAGTTGGAACGTTTTCCCCAAGTTTCGTTTTCATTGATCCCGCCGAAAGCGTTTTCGATCTTGCCACCATCCGAAGCATTCATTGATGGATGAACCCGAATTGACATGATGCCACCCTCTTTCGTATCACCAAAATGGACATCACCTGCAGATGCGATAAAACTTAAATCAAGATCAAAAATTGCGCCATCTTCAGGCAGGTTGTAAACGCGGAAATTCTGCTTGTCTGCCATCAAGATTTCACCGTCTTTATTTTCCCAGCTGTTGTCAGTATAAATTCTGCCAACAACGGAACCACCATGTTTTTGTGTGAAATTTTGATGTACAACTCTTCCAGAATTTTTGCCTTCTCCCCACAAATCAACGTCATTGACTTCCCCATAAGCAACATAGAGTGATCGGTGATGAACGTGATCTTTTGAGATGTCGCTTGTCTCACCGCGGGTTACTTCGCATCCATTCGGACCCAATACAGGGTAGAAGTAGGGACGGTACTGCCCTTTTCCGTAACGAAATGTTGTAAAAGGTCTGCCGTTGAACGTGATGTCAATCGTTTCAGATTCGTCTTTTAATTCAACACCTGCCTCATCATTGACAGTTCCTTCTGATAGGGTATAGGTGCGGGAGACGCCAGCGGCGAGACCGTCAAGTATCCAGGCTAAAGTGGTAGATTTGCCATTGTCACTTGTGAAGCATTGTGCAGAGATAACATCTCCACTCTCTGAATCTGTTAGAATAACATCTCGATCTGAAAATTCGCTAATACCGGGATGGTCAACTTTAACGACAACAGGACACCCATTCCGGTTATGGAATCCTGCGTTGATAGTAAGTGTTAGGTCGTTCTGATTTGCCATGAAACTCCTCAATCTCGTTCAATCGTAATAGTATTTCGAGTAGTTACAATTGTAGCTGCTGATAGTGGTTCAAAAGGTTGGCTATTAGAAATCCTAATTCTTGTCCGCGCTCATTTCGAGGATTGCTTCCTCTTCACTGTCGTAATTCTCAAAAACAGTTGCTAACCTTCCAAGGACGAGTAGATTTCTGATATGTGCACCTGCATTGACGAGTGCAGTACGTCCACCTTTGCGAGTAATAGTGACATGAACGGAAACGAGTGTACCTAAGCCACTACTATCCATTCGAGTAACCTCTTCAAGATTAAAAATGACCTTGGGTGAATCGAAAAATTCCTCAAGTTCTTCATGAATTTGCTGTCTAATTTCAACATTTGCTGCACCGATCATGCGACCGGTGGGGCGGATAACAATAACCCCTTCTTTGTGGCGTATTTCAGCTAACATTTTTTCCCTCGTAGATATTCCGCATTTAAACGCGGAGATGGTTTTAATAATTTTAGTGTAACGAATTCTTGTTATTTTGTCAAGGATGTATGAATAAATGTTCGTAAAGAATGATATTCCGTTTTTAGAATTGGATAGGTTTAATTAGTTATCAAAAAATTTTGTACTCTCTTTCTGTCCCAACTATTGTATCACCCAATCCTTACACAGGACTTCTGCCTGCTCTAATACGGTTTGGGTGGCTTTTGCCTGTTTATCAGGTGGGTAGCCGTGTTTGCGCAGAATACGTTTTACCGCTAATCTTATCTTTGCACGGACACTCTCTTTGATTGTCCAGTCAATGGTCACACTCTTTCGAACGGTTTCTACAAGTTCAATCGCAATGGTTTTCAATGTTTCATCACCGAGGACTTCAACAGCACTGTCGTTAGTTTCAAGTGCATCATAAAATGCTAATTCTTCTTCTGAAAGTCCTAACGCGTCGCCACGGTCTTGCGCTTGACGCATCATTCCTGCGATTTCAATAAGCTCTTCAATAACTTGTGCCGCTTCAACTGTCCGATTTTGATAGGAGCGAATTGAACGTTCCAACATCTCTGCAAATGATCGACTTTGGACAACGTTTTTCTGTGAACGGGTTTTAATTTCACCACTAAGGAGTTTCTCCAAAAGTTCAACTGCCAAGTTTTTATGGGGCATGTCTTGTACGTCAGCAAGAAATTCATCGGAGAGAATTGAGACATCGGGCTTTTCCAGTCCAGCAGCAGAGAATATATCAACCACACCTTCAGGAACAACAGCTTTGGATACCAACTGCTTAATCGCTTGTTCAGCAGCATCCAACTGTGCCTCCTCCGCAGCCGTCGGTTTTGCCAAAACCTTTCTCACCGTCTGAAAAAAGGAGACATCGTCATGTATCTCGGTTGTTTTTTCATGTGGAACAGCCAGTGCAAATGCTTTGGTTAGTGCGGAAACATTTTCCAGTAAACGTGCTTTTCCATCCTTCTGTTGCAGGATATGTTCTTGTGCTGCAGGTAGCAATTTGATCCGATCTGTCGCGTTCCCAGTAGTCCACAGTGACCAGTCGAATCCGTGAAACAGTCCACAGCAGATTTCGTGCTTTTCCAACATTACTGCAACCGCTTCGGCTTTGTCAACGGCAGCCTTTCCTTTTCCACCACTTTTAGTGTAATTACTTAATGCTTGTTTCAGGTGGTAAGCGAGTCCTATGTAGTCTACTATCAAACCGCCTGGCTTATCCCCGTACACGCGATTTACACGGGCAATTGCCTGCATCAAGCCATGTCCACGCATCGGTTTGTCTACATACATAGTGTGAAGACTTGGCGCGTCAAATCCGGTTAGCCACATATCACGGACAATAACAAGTTTCAACGGGTCTTTTGCGTTTTTGAATCGTACTGCCATTTCTTCTCGCCGTTTCTTGTTTCGGATATGCGGCTGCCATGATTCGTCATCAGAAGCTGATCCTGTCATGACGACTTTTATTGCACCTTTTTTGTCATTGTCGTTGTGCCACTCAGGACAACGTTGAATAATCACATTGTAGAGGTCAACACAGATACGGCGGCTCATACAGACAATTATTGCCTTACCATCCATTGTCTCTAACCGTTCTTCAAAGTGAGCAATTATATCCTCGGCAATAAGCCCCAGTCGTTTTTCTGTTCCCATCAACGCCTCAAGTTGTGCCCATTTGGTTTTGAGTTTTTCCTTTTGTGTCACTTCCTCAGTTTCGGTCACTTCCTCAAATTCAGGATCAATGTGAGGCTTTTCGTTCTCGTCAAGTTCAATTTTGGCGAGGCGGCTCTCGTAGTATATTGGAACAGTTGCACGATCATTAACCGCTTGTTGAATATCGTAGATGCTGATATAATCTCCAAAAACCGCAACGGTATTACGATCCGCCAGTTCAATCGGCGTACCGGTAAAACCGATAAAAGAGGCGTTTGGAAGCGCATCGCGCATGTGGCGAGCGAATCCATCAATAAAGTCGTATTGGCTACGGTGTGCTTCATCAGCAATAAGAACAATGTTTCGCCGATCAGACAATTGGGGGTAACGGGTCTCTTCACCTTCAGGAAAAATTTTTGAACTGTGGTAAAGACTACCCCACCAGAGGCGACTTTCAGGAGTTCGCGTACGTGCCTCCTGTCTCTCGCTTGTATCGGTGCTTGCCGTAGAAGTTGATGACATCGAGCAAATGTGCCAAACAGCTGATCGTCCAGATCGTTCCTGTCGGTAATAACGACTATGGTTGGGTTTTCCATCTGCAGGTGCTGGACGATGCTTCCGGCGTAGAACGCCATAGTCAAGCTTTTGCCAGAGCCTTGTGTGTGCCAGACTACACCACACTGCTTATCTCCTTCAGGACGCGCTGCTTTTAGCGTCGCATTGACCGCCTTTTTCACGGCGTGGAATTGGTGATAACCGGCGATTTTTTTGGCGATTGTTCCGCTCTCTGTCTCTTCAAAAACGATGAAATGTTTAAGATAACTCAAAAATCGGTGCTTTTCGAAAATACCCTTAATTAACACCTCTAATTCTACTTCGGTTGATGGTGCCTCGTCTTCTCCTTCAATTGTCCGCCACGGCAGAAACCATTCCTTATCGGCAGTTAAAGCCCCGATGCGTGCCTCTAATCCGTCTGAGATAACAACCGTTTCGTTATAGGTGAATAGTGCTGGAATTTCCTGCTTGTAGGTCTGGATTTGGCGAAACGCGGTTGAGATAGTGGCTTTCTCGTCAGTTGGATTTTTGAGTTCAAGGGCAGCTAAGGGCAGTCCATTGATAAACAGCACAATGTCCGGACGTCGCTCGTTTTCTCCTATTACTGTGAATTGGTTGACTGCTAACCAATCATTGTTTTCTGGCGTATAAAAATCGACTAACCGCACGCGATCGCCGCGTATCGTTCCGTTTGGCTGCCGATATTCTACTTCTATACCGTCAACCAACATCTGATGAAATGCGCGGTTATTCTGAACCAATGCGGGGGAAGCTGGATTAAGCACTTTGCGGATCGCTTCTTCTTGGGCATTGGCAGGTATGTTTGGATTTAAGCGGGCAACGGCATCTTGTAAACGGTGCGTCAAGACCACTTCCTTGTAAGTGGAACGCTCAGCATTTGGGGCGTCCGGAGAGATGTCAGGACCGTGCAAAACGGTATAACCTAATTCAGCGAGCCACGCAAGCGCAGCTTCTTCAATATCGGATTCGTAAATTTTATCGAGATTCATGTTGTTGCTCCAAGCATGTTACACCAACAATTCTTTTCCTACGCATGCCTTGAGTCCTTCAACAAATACTTGAAAACTTTTCGATATGTTTCGGCTCGGTTCCATGTGTTGGGCGATGTTTTGCGCTACCATAGGTTTGGGTATCCGTCCTGTAAAGTATTTTTTCTGAATTAGCAAGTCTCTCAATGCTTCATAGGTGCCGCCCTTGATTGCGTCTGGGTTTCGGAATCGTGCCTTAGATTGGAGGTTTTTTGGGATTTTGGGGTACGCTGCGCGCAAAGCCTCAATATCTCCAAAAAACCATGCCTCTAATTCTTCAATTGCTATTCGATTGACAACTTGAAAATCTTCATTTGGAATCGCGCTGGATTTTGTTACGAAACCCGCATCGTGTGCTGCTTTTTCTAAATATGCCTTGAGTTCGTGACAATCTTTCCGATCTTCATCAATAAGTACGACAATTCGCCAATCATCGGGTATCCATTGGTGTCCTCTCAATAGCTTTGGTAATTCTTCAAGCAGATCGCCTCTTCCTTCAGAGACATGGAATTCATAACTGACATCGTCTGCCAAAATTTTTGGTAAGATATGCGTTAAAGCTTCTTCAGCAGATAACTCCTCCAAGAAGAATTTAATGTGCATGCACACGCCGCCTTGGTCCTCCGGCATTGGTCAGTGGATCACCAAATTCAAAGTGACCTTCCATCCAGAGTTTTCCTAACTTTGCCCCTGCATCCAAAAGCTGCTCTATTCCCAACATCTCCGATGCGCGTTTACAGGCTGTCCAACCTTGCTCATCCCGATAGAGTACCCACACCTCATCAGCACTAAGTTCATTGACAAAACGGGGTGAATGTGTGGTAATTATGAGTTGAGACGACATTGACACCTCAAGACACTCCCCTACCAAACCGGTTAGCAGGCGCGGGTGTAGGTAATTTTCGGGTTCCTCAATACCGATCAATTGTGGTGGTTTTGGATCATGAAATAGGATTAGATAGGATAGCAGCTTTAACGTGCCATCGGAGGCGAACTTTGCTAAGATGGGTTGCTCAAACGGGGCGTCTTTAATTTTTAGCAAGCGGCGGCCATCCATCATTAATTCTGTGTCCACCTTTTCTAAGCGCGGCACCCGATCTGATAGAACCGATATAATTTTTTCCAGACGTTCCGGATATCTTTCCTGCAGATATTGGATAACGTTGGGTAGGTTGTCTCCTGTTTTGGATAATCGCTTTTGCGGTCCATCGTCGGTTGCTTGGCGTGTAGCATCGGTGGAAAGATCGGAGAGGTACCAGTCTGTAATAAAACGCCGAAGGGCACTCACGCGGGGATGTTGTGCGGATTGTCCAAACATGTTGACAGCAAGTGTTGACTGTTCATCAAGTTGTTCTTTAATTGGAGTTCCTGTTTTATCCGGTTTTTCACCAGGGATAACACTGCCTTTTCCGTGATGAAAATTGAGGAAACGAACATGTTTTCCCCGACTACCGCGCCGCCATTGCAGCCACTCAGTATCAACAAAGGGACCTTCAGCGTTTTGGTCAATAGAAAGATGGTAAGTTATAATTGGTGTTTTAGGTTTCTCGCGATATTTCAACTCAAATTCAATCGGTCCATTACATCCGCGAGTCCTCAGTTCCTTAAGTCCACCTCTCTTGTTCCATGCTTGACGCAACCCGCCTGTGAAACATTCAGAGAGGAACGCAAACACATCAAAGAACGTTGATTTCCCACTCCCGTTTGCTCCTAAAAAGACAGTTAACGGTTTAAGTTGTTTCAATTCTATATCTCGTAGTGCGCGGTAGTTTTTTACGCTCAATACCTCAATGTGTGGAACATCAGGTCTTTGTAAAGGTGGGACTAAGAGGCGTTCATGAAGCAGCTCCTCAAATCGTTTCTCAAATTGATCGTCATCCGTAAAGTCAATATAAACTCGCTCTTTCAAAAAATCTGGCGTTTTATCCTCCCATAACGTCTGACGAATTATAGGAATGAATTTGTTAGTTCCGAGATCTTCAACAAGTTTTTTGGTTACAATCATCGACTCGTCGTCTCCAATTCCTACCTCACCAATGTTTGCCTTTCTGACGTAACTGTCCGTGCATATAACTAAGACTCTATCAGAGTTCTTGATACCATGTTCCATGAATTGGGTAACATCATTATCTGGTCCGAGGTTCCACTGATCAAGTATGGCATTAACCCCATAGCGACGGAGTCTTACAGCGAGTTTTGATACCCATTGCTTGTGTTCTGGCGTATCGTGAGAATATGAAATGAAAACCTTAGGAGTTTTCGTCATTTTTGTATCTCCAATTTGAGATGATTGTTTAAGGGTCTTACCAATCAGTGACTAAAGTTAAAGTTCTTAAAAAGGTTCTGATAATCAACGAGGTTCTGATAATAACCTTGCCGACCAATAGATGAAGAGGGTCTATAGACATTCCTTAGCCAAGCGTCAATTAGATGACTCCAATTTTCCCATGAGTTCTGCATCTGTTCATATGTTACATTTATACTTGTCCATAACTCCGTGACTGCTTCAGGATTACGAAGCAGGAGAGAAACCGCCTGTTCGTTTATACTTTGGTTTTCGGACATAAAAGTCAACGGAACATCAAACTCAAATGGGTAAGATGCGCTGTAACTTTTGCTTAACTTTTCCTGTTGACCTGAAGCAATTATTACTGCTAATTCACGGATATTCAGTGCCATATAGTACGCGACCAGTGAAGTCCGGTATTCCGATTCAACCCCAAATATGAAAGCTAACCATTCCCACCTTTCATAAGCATTGGCTAAATAGTTCCAGCCCTCTACACAATTATGACCAAGCGAGTTCACCCATCCCATAATTTCAGGCATCTCCCAAAGACAACGGTATTCTCTTGTATATACATCAAGAATTTTAACCCGCGCAAGACTCATGGCAAGGTCTATCTGATTTGTACTAAGGCAAATACTTCCGTGCAAACTTTGGTATACATATCCTAATGCGCGGGGAATGTCTACCCAAACACCATCAATGTTGCGTTTGGCAAGGTTTTGTAGATCATCAAGTAACGATTTTTGGTCTTTAAATTCCTCCCTACCAGATTCTACTCCTACTAATGCAACGACCATTAAGGGCGAAATTATCTCAACTGCTTTATCCACAGTCTGTACCAATTGCTCTTTGCTTTCAGGTTTTTGTCCATCCAATTCATTTTGCCGCCACTCGACTAAAGATTTGAATACGTTTGGTCGGATGCTTTTGACAAGTTGCCGCCATCCAAGTACGTCCCCTGCACGCACGAGTTTAGACGCTGTTGTGTAAGCTACTGATGCAGATTTAACCTCCGCTGGAATATCAGTTAGTTGCGTATCTAATTCAACAGAATGGAATAGGCTTTTTCCCAAAGCTGGTTTCTCTACAATGGGCATTTCATGGATTTCACGAATTAATTTTTCACACTCCACATCAAATTGACTGTCATCTCTAAAGTCGGCATAAACCCGTGTTCCTAAAAATGTTGGTGTTTTTTCTTTTCCTGATGCTTGACGAATAATCGGAATGAATTTGTCTGTACCTAAATTCTGAATAAGTTCTGCGTTTACAATCATCCGTTCATAGCCAACGCCGCCTTCGTCAGCGTTCGCCTTGCTTACATACTTGTCCGTGCAAATGACCAAAACCCTATCAGAGTCTACGATACCACGTTCCATGAATCGTGTTACATCATCCCCCAGTCCGAGGTCCCACTGGTCGAGTATTGCATCAATGCCATTGCGACGAAGTTTGGCACCGAGTTCGGATACCCACTGCTTATGCTCTGGCGAATCGTGAGAATATGAAATGAAAACTTTAGGATTTTTCGCCATCTTTTACCTCCAATATCTCAGCTGCTTTGTCTACGCGGATTTCTCCGGACAATAGTTTTGGAAGCAGTGTATCTCGGATTTTAGTGAGTGTGCGGGATTCATTTTCATTAGATTCAATTTTAGCGAAAAGTGGCTTTGCAATTGAATCAAAAAGACATCGTATTTTTTCTGGGGGCAAAGCAAATTGATAACTCGGTACGCCATCCTTGCTTAAATGTAAAACAGTTGTTCCGGTTGCATATCCATATATGTGAGATTGAAAATGTCTTTCTCGGAAAAGGCAATAGAGAAACCAAAGAGAAACATTTGATTCCAAGGGGCGGATAATACCCAAATCCAAAGATGCAACAAGGGTTTGATACTTTTCGTCTCCTCTAACAATTGCAGGTTTGCCGACAACCTCCGCTTCTTGTGTTACATCAGTATAGGAAACAACAAGTTCACCGGGGATAATAATCTGTTGAGGATTGTATTTTCCAGTATAGGGCTTCAAACCATCTGGACGGTAACCGCCACCGCGCATGATTGATTTTAGTGTAACCAAAGCAGTATCTGATTCCTCTAGATCGCTACTTCTATAAGATCTTCCTTTGACGATTTCAACAAGATTACCAATCTTTTCCTCTGCCCATCCATGTGGAATCTTTCCCAGCGTAGAATCCTGGAACGCGGATGGAAATAGGTTAGCGGTTTCGGTGTCCATTCCTGCGGGTTTACGTCCCTCCATTTTTGCCTTTACGGGGTCAAAGTCAACAAACCACGATTTGAAAATTGCACGTGCCATTGCCTCTAACATCTCATTCATCTGTCGGTTGAGTTTAATTTTCTCGTCAAGCGTGCTGAGGATGTGAGCGATGCGGCGTTGTTCAGGTAAAGTTGGTAAACGAATTTTGTATCGTGATACCCATTCCCATTGTGCACGCGGCATCCGTGTGCCTTCAGAACCTGAGTCTGCAAAATCAACAAAAGACTGAGATGCCATGCAATAGTATAGGAAACCTTGATCTACACCTTCTTTAGCGCGCGTTACCCAAATATCTGTAGAACATATACCATCAAAAGGTACTCGTACAACTTTACGGAAATAACATCTCAATTTACCGAAAAGAATATCACTTCGTCTGAAACGAGATTTCGTGCTCGTGACATCGTTTGCAACACCTTGTCCTACAAGAGATAACGTGTTTCCTCCGATATGTTCAAGCCCTATATAAGGAATGTCACCTAAATCAGATGGTGAAACGGACTCGCGAATCAACGTCGCACAATCACCGAAAGCCTTTACCTGCCATTCCCTTTTTGGACTCCAATTTCCATTAATTCCTTCAGAATTGTGGCTCTGTTTAGTTGGTTGTGCTTTTTGTATAACCTCGTATTTTTCCAAAATCCCTTGTCGGAATCCTTCTGATATTGATTGCCAATCTAAGACATCAACCCGGATCGGTAGATTGGATTCCTCAAACGCCTCTGCCAATTGTCCCCTCTGTCTCAAGCTTAAAGGTTTACTTCCGACAACAACAAGATCAAGATCGGAATAATCCTCAGCTGTCCACTTTACCCGCGATCCATAGGCACGAACTTCGTATGTCGGGATATACTCAGCCAATATGTACTGAATTGTTTTAAGGTGTTTTGGATTAAGATCAATCATTGAGCTCCTCCAAAACCTTTAGAAGCTGCTTAGCATCATGAACAAACTCAGTGGCTACCAAATAGACATCAAAGGCAGCATCTTCATCGTAAGTGTGAGAAGTTGCAATACGTGCATTGTGATATTCCATCCAACTTTCTACATCAACGATCAGACTATATTCTGCTGCTCTTCGATGGAGTTCTTTTTTAGAAATATTAACATCAATGCTTATATTTTCCTTTAACCATCGTTGTACCATTTTCCACGATAGTTCGTAAGCAACTTCAAAGTGTTGAATAACTCCGGCGCGAACTGTTTCCAGCAAATCTTCATCAGAGTCATCAACTCTGTTTGCTGTCTTGATAGAACGTTCCAGACCTTCAATAGATTTAACTAAATTGTCCAATTGTAAACTCATTGCTCACCTCTATAACTTAATGCGTTCAAGTTTTAATTAGTTACTCCAAAATAGGTTGTTTCCGCTAACTGTTTAATCTTCCCAGTCCTGCGTTCCAGCATCTAACTGCATTTTTCTGGTGAAAATCCGTTCTGGTGAGATATCGTCATAACCGTCCTCATAGCCGTTGACGACGACTCGCAAATCATCCGGATATTTTTCAAGAAGTTCCATTAATTCTTTCACTGTCATTTTTCATCTCCTTTGGTATAAGCGCGATATTCCAGCAGTGCCGCTCTACCGACGATAGCAACGATGCACACCAACAGTTCTCTACCATCGGCATCAGTCAGGTGTAGATCCTCTCCTGGAACGCAATGAATTGGCTGAGGTTGCCCTTGGTTAATAGCGATGTTGAGGGTATAGAGGGAGACTCGGTTATAAGAGTCACTAATCAAATTTAGTTTACCTGACAAGCCTGGGACGTTACCCGATCCTTTTGGAAAGAGGGCTGAGCCTCCTTCCGGTAAAGGTTGCATTTCAACGGCAAGTTCGCTTTGTGTTGGTACCCAATTGCGTTCAATGTGTGCAGCGCAACCATCGGCGGCTACGAACACTGTCATCGGAAGGTTTACGGCGGGCAAATTGATATGTACATCGCCACTTCCGGCAGTGAATCTGCGTCCCAATGTGTTATTCTGAAACAGCATTAATACGTCTACTTTTCGCATAGTGGAGTCGGGAAGATTACATTGGACAGAAGTGTTTACACGTGTCGCTTCTGTGGCAGCTGCCGGAATTGTGAGAACAAGTTCTGAATCGTCAATAAGTTGATACTTGGGCAATTTCCCACTTAAAGCCTCTGTTTCGCGAAAGATAATTGGCACACCGTCCCCACGTCTTTCCATGAAGTATTGTCGATCGCCCGAGCCTCGGATGCCTTCAACAGGTATTCGTCCAAGTATTGAGGCGAGAGCTTCGTTTCGCGTTGATTGACGGACATCCATGCTATCAATCGTAAGGTTGTTTGGCAAGCCACCGGGAGAGTTTATTTCAATGCGATCAGAGAACATTGATATACGGATTCTGCTACCTTGAATAGTGTAGTCGCGATGGACAACAGCATTGACAATTGCTTCAAAGAGTGCCTTTACACTGTATTGGGGTAGGTCAATGCGAGCGGGGTTCTTGTATGCTCCGACACGCATGTTGCGGACCGCGAAAGCAACTGCATCAGCAATTTGTCGGTTAAGCGGACCTGTAATGATTTGAGCATCTATCTGACCAGATGCGCGGTCTTTACCACGGTAACATGTTGCAGCGATGCAAGCGTTGGGTAACCGTTCCTCGGGGGAACGACTGCATAACAAAATACCCGCAACAGTGGCACGCGTTGTGCCGTTTTCGTCGCCAGTCAGGAGTCCCATTTTCTCCAGTGCCAACTCAGGAGCAGTGGCACCTTCAACACTCAACAAAGGTTTCCAAAGGGATTCATCTAATGATCCAACACCTGTTCCCACAACTGGCTGTTTGTCAAACCAGATAAAGCGGGATTGGGCGCGCTTCTGTGTGAGACGTAGCTGCTCATCGCTTGTCATCTTACGTTTTGAACTACCAACCCGATGGTAACTTCCACCTGGGCTGTAGTGCAGCGTGTCCCCTTGTGGCACTTCGACAAGAAGGAACGGTTTGCCTTCCTCTATTTCTCTACGGAAAATTTTAGGGCGAATTGAGGGTTTGATCGTGTCAGTGCAAATTTCTACCAAGAGCATCTCCAATTTGTTCATCTGCTCGCGTGACATACCTTGTACTTCGCCACTATCGGTCACACCGCATAGCACCACACCACCATTCGTGTTAGCAAATGCAGCAAGTTCGTCTGCCAGATCGTTACGACTGGGACTCCGAGGTTTGTTTCCAGCGAACACAATTTCCTTGAATTCCCAGAGACTGTCTTCACCTAAACGTATGTGACGTTTGATTTCTTCGTCACTGAAACTCATGCATCATCTCCCAAGCCGAGCATTTGCAGATTCTCACAGATGGCATCATCTAACCGCCTCGCCTCTGTCATCTGTTCGGTTAATTTCTTAGTCAGGTGTGCAATTGTGTCCGAAAACGGTTCGCTATCTTCCTCTTGTGCTTCTGCCCCGACGTAGCGACCGGGAGTTAGGACGTTGCCATATTCTTCGATCTCAGCAACGGTTGTGCTTTTGCAGAAACCAGGCACGTCAACGTATTCACCCACACCTTCACCGCCGCGCCACGTGTGATAAGTTTTGGCAATACGTGAGATCTCTTTACCAGTTAACTCGCGATGTACGCGGTCAATCATCACGCCTAACCTGCGGGCATCTATAAAAAGTGTTTCGCCAGTGCGCTTGCGAAAACGATGGTTTTCCTTATTTCTCGCGATAAACCAGAGGCAAACGGGAATCGATGTGGAATAGAATAGTTGACCGGGCAAAGCAACCATGCAATCTACTAAATCTGCTTTAATAATGTTCTTGCGAATTTCGCCTTCGTTGGCAGTATTACTACTCATTGAACCGTTTGCCAACACAAATCCCGCGATGCCATCCGGCGCAAGGTGATAAATAAAGTGCTGCACCCAAGCAAAGTTAGCGTTGCCAGTAGGTGGAGTGCTATAAACCCAACGTTTATCCTCACGCAATCGGTCACCGCCCCAGTCGCTACTGTTGAACGGTGGATTGGCAAGGATGTAATCAACTTTCAGGTCTGGGTGCATATCGTCGTGAAAACTGTCTGCATGTTCCTGTCCGAGATTCGCATCAATCCCGCGAATTGCGAGGTTCATCAGTGCCAATTGCCGCGTGGTTGGGTTAGACTCCTGTCCATAGATAGAGATATCATCACGCTGCCCACCGTGTGCTTCAACGAACGCTTCACTCTGGACAAACATCCCGCCTGAGCCGCAGCACGGATCGTAAATCCGTCCTTGATATGGCGCGAGCATCTCAACAAGGAGCTGCACAACACAGCGAGGTGTATAAAACTGACCCCCTCTTTTACCCTCGGCACTTGCGAATTGTGCAAGGAAGTATTCATAAACTCTGCCTAAAATATCCTTTGAGCGATTCTCTTCTTCACCTAAACCGATTGTGCCGATGAGGTCAACAAGTTCACCAAGTGTTTGCTTGTCAAGCGTCGGTCGTGCGTAGTTCTTGGGCAGAACACCTTTGAGCCGCGGGTTTTCCTGTTCAATTGCATGCATCGCGTCATCAATCAGTTTCCCAATTTCTGCTTGCTTTGCGTTGGCTTGCAAATATGACCAGCGCGCTTCTTGCGGTACATAAAAGATGTTTTCTGCCAAGTATTCATCTCTATCCTCTACATACGCATAACGGTCGAATTCCTCTTTAATATAGAGTTGACTCTGAGGATTAGCAAATTCTTGAAGTAGAAAATTGTACTTTTCCTCAAAAGAATCCGAGATATATTTGAGAAAAATCAACCCTAACACCACATGCTTGTATTCAGCAGCATCCATGTTGTTACGGAGTTTATCAGCTGCTTGATATAAAATCGCTTCAAAGCCAAGCGTTGCACCGTTTTTATTAGCGTTTGTGTCTGATTTCCTTTTTGCCATAAATCTTAACCTTGTCTAAATATAACGTGAGTTTGGTAAAAACGAGACTTCGTGCTTCTCGTAGGGGCGAGCTCCCCTCGACCGTAGGGGTTAGGCAACCTAACCCCTACGAAAATGTCCGCATATTTTTAGAATGTGCCATATATCAAACTCACGTTAAATATAGTATTGCGGACAATTGGAAAATTGATCCAACCGACCACTTCTGCAATCAACCTATGTAAAAATAATACCACATTTAGGAAGGACATTCAACGTCCAGTAGATGGAGCCTGTGGCCAGTGGAGTCCGCGCTGTCCAGATAAGCTGCGATTTGCAGATGGATTATAGGCACCATCGGGTAAACCAACAAGTTCACCATCTTGCACCCATTTTTCATCACCGCCATAGAGTTCACCTATCAGGAGGTTCGTCAACCGATCCAGCATTTCAGCATGCGCGGGTGAATCGGACAAGTTGTTTAGTTCTTTCGGATCCTCTTCCAAATCAAAAAGTTGTCGGTAGTTTCTGGTGGCATAGTAGATAAGTTTATAGCGTCCTTCGTGGATCATTCGGGTAGCACTCCCACCGTCACCAACTTCGCCGTATAACCACTCACGTTTTTGGTCGCCAACCATCGGAATCCCATCAACTGTATCTGGAATTTCAACACCAGCGAGATGGAGTAGCGTCGGCATAACGTCCTGCCATCCGACAAGTCTGTCATCAACCCTGTGGTGTCCAACACGTTTATCGCCTGCAGTGCCAACAAGAAGCATCGGTACATTAGCAGAATCTTCATAATAGAGACGTTTCGCCCAAAGTTTGTGGTTGCCAAGCATATCACCGTGATCCGAAGTGAAAAGTATAATCGTGTTGTTTAGTAGTCCTTCTTCGCGCAGTGTTCCGATAACAACGCGTAATTGATGGTCAATGTGTGTACAAAGTGCGTAAAAAGCTTGTCGCGCGGAACGGATCAAGTCTTCATTGTAAAGCGAATTCTGCATCTGTTTGGATTTTAGCGGTAAAGGTAACTTTTCAGTATCCTTCGACCATTCACCGTGATAAGGTATGTCTATATCAATGTTTCGATACATGTCCATGTAACACTGTAACGGTGCCAAAGGTGGATGCGGATGGCAATAGGACAAGAACCAGAATCCGGGGCGGGTTGGATCACGACGTTTTATCTGGCGCGCCATCTGTTGCGTGCTCCAGTTCGTGACATGGCAGTCTTCGGGAAGGTGCCAAGGACGGTTGAGATAATCGTTATTGCACATGCCGTGTGCGAACTGTTGCCCAGCGTAGCCTCTATCTCCGAGAAAAAGTTCATAGTCGTCAATGACGCCGTATTGTAATCTGCCTTCTTCACCTAACAGCACATCATCAAATCCGATGCGATCACGTTGCGGATAGACATGCAGCTTCCCGACTGCGTGAGCCTGATACCCTGCATCCCGAAACGTCTGTGCGATTGTCGGGAGTCCGTTTATTCCTTTGCGATCATTGAAAACTCTGTCTTTGTGGGTACGTGTTGTCGTTCCTGTCATTAACGTCTTTCGCGCTGGAACGCAAACAGGGCATTCGCTATAGCCGCGTGTGTAGCGCGTGCCTGCGCGTGCAAGCGAGTCGAGTGTTGGTGTTTGGATATTTGGATGCCCACTGACTCCGAGTAACGAGTTGGGCCAGTGGTCAGTAGAGATGAGAAGCACATGAGGATTGTCAGCCATTGCGGTGATTTCCTTTCCTGTCGCAGCGAAACTGTTATATGCTATTATCTTATCAGATGCTTTGACAATTGACAAGGAAAAAAGGAGTGCGTAAATATTTGACAAAAATATGTGTTTCTCTCTATTGTAGGAAGGTCACTGCACTTCGCTACTCTGTTGTGAGGTATTTTGGATGGGGTTTTATATTCTCAGGATAGTTGATTTTCCATATTTGGATAGTTGGATGTGTGCCTTTTTCATAAGTTGGGACGATGTGCACGTTTTCAAACGCATTAGAATGTTTTCCACGCATAAAGAGTTTTACAGCAAGACTGTTCCATCCGATCTCAGGGATATAAAAGCTGCTACGGAGTACCTTGTCCTTATCAAAGAGGAAAATCAGTCCGCCCTTCTCTGAATCTATAGGTTGAGTGGGTAAGATTCTCTTGTCTCCGTGAAACGCAACGTAAGGAAGTTGGACAGGATCTTCTTCCTTTTCAAACCTTGCGATGATAGACAAGTTTCCAAGGTCTGTACCGATAACATCAATTCTGTTTAAAGTAGTCGTATGTGTAAAAGGTGGTGTTTGCTTTATTTCGGGTTCAAGTGAGTATTGTGTTCCTGGAGCAGTGGGTAGTGGAAGTAAGTGATAGAGTGAAAAGTGCCTATCAAGGTATGCATCGCTGCCGACAAAGGAATTTTCTCTGACGTTGGGTACAAGTTCTACGCTGGTTATCATGAGATGTGTCGTCTTGTGTGTTTTGAGAAAATGTAATGCTTCTATCTCGGATTGTGCACAGAACACATGTCGGAAATAGAGATGTATCCAGTGAGGTAGGTAGTGGTCTGAGTCTGTAACGGTTTTCACGCGGGCATGGACATTGATTTTAATACCGTATGTCCAGTGTGCAGCCATGACAGTTGTATCGTGTGGCAGTTCGTTTTTTATCCAGTTATATGCTTGTATCAGTTTTCCTGGTCCGGGTATTGCCTCTCGTTTTGCGGCAGCTTGGAGTGTCCCAGTTGCGTAGCCACCAGCGGGGCCCCAAAACAGAAGTAGTGATAATATAGCGGCAGTGAACCCGATGGCAATGTGTTTAGGATGGAGAGTGCACCCCAGAAGTTGGATAGGTATCTGTTTCGCGTTTCGGAACGTGGTGATATGCTTGAGGAGTACAGCGGTGCCAATTGCCAACGGTAGTCCGACAAAGAAAACATATCTTATGCCAGTGCGCGTGAGGCAGCCCCAAAGAAAACACCAAACGAGAAGCAGTATCAAATCCAGTTCATATCGTTGTTGTTGCTGTTTTCGTGTTGATGCGATTCCGAACCCGATGACAGTGAGTGCAAACGCAGCAATAAAAATACTGTAGCCTCCGAGTGAACCTATCCAATTGTTTAGAATGTCCAGGAGAAAAGTCGTTGTACAGAACAGGACAAGTCCAATTACGAGAGGAAGCGCGTTCCATTTCCAATGGTATGCTGCGGTAACGATGAGTCCAATACTGCCTAAAATGAACATACTACCGTATCTGTCTACCCAATCTATGAGAGAAGGGTCTTTAAGTTCACTTACCGTTTTCATCAGGCGGTTTTCCATAAAAGGGAAGGCTGTTGTCGCGAAGGTGTTATATTGTGAAATTACATAGATGCCTCCTGCTGCTATACCGAATAGGGTGAGTCCCCAGGCGAGTTTGCGCGCATGTGGACGGAGTTGTTTAACAAAACGCAGAAGTAGATATCTTATGCTTTTGAGTGCAAGCAGCGCGAGGCCTGGCGCGAGCATGAGTGCTGCAACATGCGTTGAAAAGCCGTATCCGCTGCGATACGCTGGACTAATCAGATATAGCCATGGGACAAACATGATTATCCAAAGAATGTATTCCTTTAGGTTATCTTCAGTATCGGTGGTGCAGAACTTCCATAACTCCGCACTGAGAATAATCAGGACGAATATCCCAAATGCTTCCCAACTCAGCCCTCCGAGAAATACAACCAATCCACATAATGCTGTTGCAATAAGTCTACGGGGACCGGATGACATTCGTTCTCTGTATAAATATATGACGATTGCAAGCACAGCGAGCATCCAGCACCATGCGTCTCTGTCACTAAAGCCAGCAGTGCTTCGGGCAATCGTTCCGGGGAAAGTTGCCAGCAGCACACCGACGACCGTAGCAAATAGGTGTCCATAGTATTTGATGAGAAAGAACAATAACACGGCGAGACCAAGTGTCCAACAGACGACAGGCGCGTACAGTTGGACATGATGAAGCGTCACCCGATGATAGAAAAGTGTTATCGCTTTGTGTGTCCAAGCGAGGGCGTAAGCGTATAGGGAAAGGAACTGCCGGTTATCTCTGCCGTTTGGCAGCCATCGGTGCATGTCGCGTTTGGGAAGGTGCCCTTGCTTGCTGATGGTTTGTGCCTGTGTGTAAAAAACATAAGCGTCATTTGAAGAAAACTGTTCTTCGGGAATACCTTGGACGCCTTGGATGCGGATCCAGAATGTGAGGGACAGGATACCGAGTAAAATCGTACCAGTTATGAGTAGACGTAAAACAGTGGGATTGCTGTTTATTTTTTTCCAAAGACGTTGCCAAAAAATGTGATGAGTAGATTTTTTATCGGTTTCCATACAGAGTCTGTTTTCTGCTAACGACTTTGGTGCTGCTGTAGATATTCTGTCAACCGTTTTCGTTCTGCGCGTATCTTGGCAGCTTTTTCTTCAAGATGTTTTCGCCATTCGTTTGCGGCGTTTGGCTGTTTTGTGGCAGTGGTCGTGCGGGCTGTTTCGTTTTTCGGTGGTGCTGCTTTTGCAGTGAAGGATGCACTGTTCTCTCGGCGCGGTGGCATACTCCGACTGCCTCGAGAATTAAGAAACTGACTATTGCTCATAGCAAGCGTTAACGACTCACCGTTTTGTGTGAGCGTAACCCGCTTGGGAATAATGGATTTGACGGTCATCGCGCCAACTTGCTGCCCAACAGAAACGGCATAAAATCGGTCTGATTTCCGTTCTTGGATGTATGCTGTCGCATTGCTACCATCAACTATAGCAGTACCGAGTAGTGTATAAGCAGATTCACGCTGTGGTGGTTCCCAATTCAGCGGTCTGAATATGTTATTGTCAATAATTGTTTGATAGAACGTATCAGGATCAACCTGTTGTGTCTCGGTGTGTTTAAGAAGGCGTGACCGTTTTGTGCCGCGATTCACAGATGCTGTGTCAGTAGGCACAACGCGGGGAGATGCAGATATATTCGGACTGTGTGCAGCAGGTTCCCAAAATAGACGGACCCCACCGTAAACACACACAATAGAAACAATACTGGTAAATATCAGAATGGACCTCATTGCTCTGACGGTGTTTCAGGTGGTGCTGAACGTTCCGGTGGTGCCGATCGCTCTGGTGGACGAGGTGGTGGCTGCGGCAACATTTCTCTACCCAGTTTTCGGAGATTTTCCAATTCTTTGATTACCTCTTGTAATGCCTTGAGGTCTTTCGGTAAATCACCACCGTGTAAAAGTATCAGTTCTTCAAACCATTTTTGTATTTGGTCTGGACTGGATGGTTCCAGTGGCAATGGTGGTTGCCTGTTTCTCCCAACATGCGGAGGTGTTTTTTGCTGCGTACCTGGGTTCTGTGTTGTTCGTGTAGGATCCGCTTCCTCGTGGGGATGCGGATGGTTGTGTTGTGTGTCCGCTATGATGGGTTTTGTTTTCTGCCCGTTTTCGTTTTCAGATGTTTTAAAAAGCGCATCGTGATCGGCTATTTGCTTCGCTACCTGTTTCTCCGTAGCATCCAGTTGTGCCATTGCACGTTCGTAAAAACGCGGTTTGTAGTCCGGGGGTAAAGGAATGCCTCCCTTATCGGTGTAGACAACTTTCATGCCCTCAGGGGCAATCCCGAACATTTTTAATGCCATATCTTCCGCAGCCGTGAGTTTCGTCCCAGTAATCTGTGAAAACGGCGTATCCTCAGACACGTGTACGTACACAGTATTTTCCCTAAATGGTGTCAAAACACCTTGTCCAACATCGCTTATATTAAAGACACCACCAGCGAATGAATCTGGATTCGCTTGATATTCACGTGTAAAAGCAAGCTCGGCAATCACGGTGTGTTTCATATAAGTATCTTCACACTCTTCTCACGTCGACTCTGGTGGAAGACCAACTCTGTCATGAAGTGGGGGGCTATTACTATCGTAAGACGTTTTCAAGGCCCTACGTGTCGATAGCGCATTCTGATAATGACTGACATGTAAGAAGGGGTGCCCTAAATTCATGTATCGTTGCAACCAAGCGTCACGATCTCGAAAATCATCTAATTCTTTTGTTGCTTGGGGGCGCGGAACGAACCAGTGATTTTTCCATTTCTCATGCATTTCCTCAAGTGTGTAAGGTTGAAATTCCTTTCTTATCGCCTCAAGATCAAGGTTTGACCAGATGCGTTGTATATCATTCGTTTTCATGTAATCCTTCGTATTGATATCTGTCTCCGCATCGCTTCCTGTTGTTATTTCAGTAGATGCTCCCGATTTCGGTGTTTCATAAGTATGAGTATGCGATACGAAATCGCCATCGGAGGACACATGTTGATGCGGTTTAGACGCGGGGATACGGGTGAGACGTTCAAGATACGCAAGGTAACTACGTTTTTGCAACGAGACAATCAGAAAGGTAACACCTACAGCCACAGCAACTGTCAACGCAACAACGATCAATCGTTTTTTCATCTGTTATGCTCCTTATGAAGTGATAAAGTTTACTTCCAATTTAATACACCTTAGAATAACCTAAGTTGCCACCTATGTAGCACAATCTGTAAGATTATGCATGTTAGTACGCAAACTAACAGTTGCGCTACTAAATTTTCGTGATATTGAACTATTTTCAATTAAAAACGGTGCCTGCATAACTAAAATCTTGTAGGTAGCAACTTGGGTTAGAATAACAAAAATTGATTAAGGCTGTCCTGCGAATCAGTCCAGGAAAAACGGAAAGACACACGGGACAACTAAAAAGAAACTGCACTCAATAAGCACTACCAAGCTCCCAAACATGTTGAATTTCAATTTGTGGGTTCCCATCATAGTCATACGGACACTCAGACTTTTCATAATAGTAAGAGGCGGTGAATTCCTCATGACTGGCATCATCTACACTTCCGTAAACTGTTGCTGTTTTGGTTTGCAATTTAATATTAGGATTACACTCAGATGTCCACCAGCCACCAATTGATGCTTCCATTCCAAAACCGCGTCCATTCGTATTCCAAAAAGACCATCCCCGTCCCCATTCCCAATTATGGGTGAAGTTGGCCTCAGCACCGCTGTAAGAACCGCCTGCACTCAGACCTATAGAACCTGTTCTCTTTTCTGTTACATTTGTTCTATGAACAACTATTTTAATTCTCGACTCGTCTGCTGGTTTCCAATAGTATTCGTTGGTAGTGTACTCAGTACATCCATAATTTTCGTGTACATGGTACTTAAGCTTAGGACTGTCCAACGTTATTTTACCTTGTCCCTGAAAAATTAACGGATCATCAGAAGTTTTTATTGATAATGCCTCCGGATCATAAATGCTGGGATCTAAACTTGCAGATGCACCTGTATCTGATGCAGAAGCAGTGGTATTAAGGATGATCGTGTAAATTGCTTGTTTATAAGTTGCTGTGTGGTTAGAGCTGTTAGGATTCTCAGTGTGTCCGCTGGGATCAGACATTTTTCCACCTCGAAAACACCATGCCCTATGATTTATGTAATGCGCCCCGTTCGTGCCACAAATAAATTTTGTGAAACTCCTATTACGTGGATCCCGTTCAGAGTCTATCAAATCATTACTGGAACCTCCAGGCGGAGTTTCTAATCCACCTGACTCACCATTAATCCAGATAGACGGTTGGTGGGTTGACGGTTCACCTCCAGATCCGTTGGGTACCTGTGCCATAAAGGCGACAGATATAGCCAAAGCCATTAAGATTGCAAATTGAATCATCTTGAATTTCATTTTTTATCTCCTTGTGCCACTTAGCCGTGGCGTTCAGATGTAGTTTACACACACATCCTATTGTCAATTATATTTCAAAACTATCAAAATTGTCAAACAAAAAGTAACACTATGAGCTGTTACCTGATGAACAGTACAAAGGACACGCATTGAAGCACGCTCCAATGCAACAACAAAAGCCCGCGACAAACACTCCGTGCAAAACGAAGTGCGTGTGCAGGCACCAAAACGGTAAAACTATCAACGTTACCTTGCTGTAACGTGTTATATTTAACAGATGTAAGGGGCGGTAATAATTTTGAGTTAAAACGCAAACATCCACTGTTTAGATGTCAAATATCTAAAACGATTATTTAGGAATAGTGATTTCGTTTGACAGCATCTCATTGCCAAACCCCGAATATTAAAGAATAAAATACACGGTAACGTAATTTTCGTTCACACCACGCGGCTCACCAATATTTCTACCTTAAAATTTTGAAGTATGCCAAATTTACACTAAAATATCGCTAAATATTGGGTATTTACGACATTTTATTTATAATGCTACACATAAAATTCATTTTTGTCAAATATTTTTTGATTAAAATTGATAAATTATACATAAAGTCCCGATTTTTTTATTTTTTGCCAGAAAAGTGAAGAATTTCATCCTGAATTTCTGTTTATAGCTGCATAACAGCAGTATTTGTCAGATACGGAGAATCAAACTGTGTTATATCGCCTGCCTTGAGACCGGGAACAGGGAAAAGGCGGACCGATAGCGGTTTTTTGAGTCGTCCAGAAAGGGCAGCAACATCAGTCAGAATAGCAGCGATTTGAACTGTAGAAGCATCCCCAGGGATAGGAATTGTGTCTAGACCAGTGCCGCAGACGGTAGAATAGAGTAACAGACTGTCTAAATTGAAATAACATTCTTCACTACGTTTGCCCAGCCCGACATCTTCAAGAACAGGAAGCATTAATCCTGAATATCCACATAGTGGTAGCGAAAGCGTGCGAAGTATTTGCGTTAAACCTGCAGCGACTGTCAAGGTGCCGCTTTCACCAAAGCAGCCGGGAAGTTGTTTTTCCATTGCATAGGCGATGCTTTCTTCACCCATCGGTGCAAGGGACGCGTCTATGCCGACAAACTTTATACCCCATTCCTGTGCACACTTTTCTGCAAGCGCGACAATTTTTTGTCCTTCTGTTTCCATGACGAGGGAAAGTGTTGTAAAGTTTAGACCTCTTGTTGCTTCTTGACTACCTATTACTTTGGGTACTAACGATTTGTCAAGATCGGATGGTAACTCAAATTTCATCCATGGCATAAAGAAACAGAGGACGGTTAAAATTCCGCCTGCTAACATAAGATACTGCGCGTATTGTCTCATCCTAAGTAAGAATCTATTGAATTAGTCTATCTATGGGATAGCCTCTTGGTGGTTATCTTCCATAGAAATGTCCGATTTTGGAATGTTCCAGCCGCCGATGAGCGCGATAATAAATCCAATTGCAGTTCCAAATCCGCCGAACTGAAGACTGATGAGGTTTCCAATGTCCGCGTCGGAATCTATAGATTTCCATATACCTGATACCACATTCATTTGAGGATTAAGTCCTGGAATGAATTGAATTAGTTTAAACAGAACGAATAATAGCCCTATTCCGCTGCTAATTAGCACAATAATTCTGGATTTCCAAGGTGTTTTTTGACTCATCATGTAAATGCATACACCAAGAATTGCTAATGCAGCAAGAAATGCAAGTGTAGTTAAGTCTGCAGTACCTGTTGCAAACCTAAAACCCGAAACTGATAGATTAACCTTGATTTGAGGTAAGGTACTGCCTAAACCTAATGCTGACATGTTTAACTTAACCCATGGAAGAAAGAAGCAAAGAAAGGCGATGCCTCCGCCTACTATTGGGACTGAAAGCGAATTCTGTTTCATGGTGGTCTCCTCATATACTTTACAATATATGACTAAAAAGTTTGCATAGTAGGTAGTTATTCTACCTACTATATTTTAGAAATTAACGTGCACCACATGCCTGCAAACACGCTTGCATGTGTCCACGCGATTCGGCGGCAATCGTGCAACACTGCGCGATACTATATTCGCGCGCGCCGATTACCTCAAGGTTCAACGGACCTGTATAACCATTTTCATGTAGAACACGGATATAACCGACAAGGTCAATTTCACCTCGTCCATTCGCTTGCAATTCAGGGGCACCGGGACCGCGTTGTGTCCCCATGCAATCTCGGATATGCACGTGTTTCACGCGCGAGACAACAGCGGCGATCGCTTCCACAGTATTTTCACCTGCGCGGTGAATATGCGATGGATCCATGTCAATACCGAATGCTGGCGACGAAATCGCTTCCATTGCACACAATGTTGTTGGTGTATTATAGATACTTGCACCGACATGCGCCTTAACACATAGTGTCACACCGTAGTGTTCTGCTCGTGCAGAGAGGCTTCCCAGAGAATCAATGACTCCGGACCAAGCAGATTCATCATCTGACGAACCACCAGGACCGCAGTTAACAATCGGGATACCTATCTCAGCAGCTGCTTGAAATGCAAGTTCCATTCTCTCCGGATCGCGTGAAGGTTGCTCCATTGCTAATAACTCAAGGTCATATTCTTTTGACAACCGTTTGATGTCATCAGCGAGTTCCTGCCATTTAGCAAGGACGAGATGCTCGCTCATTCCGTCAATCGCCGAGAGTTCAATGCCATCGTAGCCAGCCATGGCGATGTGCTTAAAGGCAGTTTCCATATCATAACCGCCAAAAAGCACCGAATTTGCTCCTAATTTCAAATGTGGTTTCTCCTTCTATTAAAGTCGTGAGATGATTCTCGTGAACATGAGTTTCTGCCCGTTTGTTTACCTTACAGTCCACTTAGCGTCGGAAGCGGATGCGGGCGTACTAAGATACCACCCTGTTCATAAGATTCCATTGATGCCCAAGTATATTCCAATGCAGCGAGGGCATCTCTACCAGAGGCACGGATTTTTTCTTTCGGCACGCCATTAGTGATGTCTTCTAAAAATGCGTGAATTCGTAATGGAAAGGTTTGTCCAAAGTCGCTGATTCCAGATTCGGTGACAACGGTTTCTCTGCCTTCAGGTGCGCTGGGAGAGGGCCAGAACGTTACCTTTTCGATGCAGTTTTCAATACAGAATGTGCCGCGAGTACCCGCAAGTTCAACGCTCCACCATCCACCGAGTCCAAAGGTGGCATCGCCGCGCTGGCTTAACAAATAGCCGATACAACCGTTTTCAAAACGGAGGTGAATGCTGTTAATAGATACCATCAGATCACCTTCACGACGTCGAAAATGTGGACGTTCCATAAAGGCTTGCACGTGCGTTACGTCACCGCAGAAATGGCGCATCACACTGAACGGATGTGACAGAAATGCTTTCACGTGAAAATAGGGAAACCCATCAGAACGCGGTTCTTTAGAATAACTGTAATTGAATTCGCCACCGGCAAATCCCATCTTGTGAATGCAGTAGACCATCTCCCCGATCTGTCCATTGTCAATATATTTCATTGCCTGTTCAGCAGGTGGCGTGAAGTAGTGATTTAAGTTACAACCGAGGTAGAGATCCATATCCGTAGCAAGTGCTACCATCTCTCGTGCCTGTCCAATATCGTTTGAAATAGGCTTTTCAACGAGGACGTGCTTTCCATTCTCAAGTGCTTCCATCGTCGGTTCATAGTGCCAACTACCGTTCTCATTCCCGCCAGTCGTGACATCAACGATGTCCAAATCCGGTTCACCGTCAATCATATCTGCCAAACTGTAGTAAGCTTTCACACCGAGACGTTCTGCTGCGCTATCTGCGCGCTCTTTCATGAGGTCACATACTGCAACGAGTTCTGCTAAATCATTATTCGCATGGCAATTCGCATGATTATTTCCAATTCCACTCATGCCGACTACGCCAACTTTTAATGCCATTTTTTATTCCTTCCAATAGGTGAAAATAGACTATAATATTATCATTCTATACTGTGGGTTGTGGTTTGTCAACAAATATCTTTATTCATATCGGTATCAAGTATTTTTTGTGAAAATTCGGCAGTTCATGATCACTGAAGAAGGTGTTGAAAAAAGGTTGTAGATGTGATAATCTGATGAAAACCATTCCTGAATGATGACTTTTCATTAACAAAAAACGGGTTTGTCCTCGCGCAATTCATTGCGCCTCGGACATTTAGCATCAGATGCGTTTCAAAATTTCATGAAATCTCTGTAAGGTAACAAAAACTTTACATACCCCGGATGCGGAGATAATTGGACATACTAAGACACAATTTGTTATACTACTCTTTAGGAGGGTTAACGCAATGGCGTATAGCAATTTCACCTTAGAAACAGTTCGGAAAACATTTCAACTAGAGGCTGATGAAGCCGCAGACATTTCTTCGGGTATAGAACCGGTGGCACTGAGTGAACATCTCACAACAACATTGTCGCGTAATGTGCCGTTAGCTGTTGCTATAGGCACAGAGAAGGCGAAATCAGAAATGATCGTCACCAATGTTCTTGTTGAACTCCGCGAGTACTTCACGCGGCGTATCAGTCTATTTTCAGGCATCGATTTCAACGTTGATGTGGAAAACGGTTTGACTGGGGTGTGTGATTTCTTGATAAGTCACTCGTCTACTCAATTTTATCAGATTTCGGTGTCAAAACCCAATGCTTTAGTTTTGGGATGTAGACACCGCCTTCGTGTCCCAGACCAAAGTGTGTGACAGAAAAAAAACAGTTGACATATTTTATCGGTTTTGTTATAGTATCTATAGCATTGCTGGTAAGGCGGGACATTTACCTCTCTTGAGGTAATGTTACCCCTGTTGACTGTCCTTGGAAGCAATGCTGGAGGCTAAGCAATGCGGACCTATAAAGACAAACTTCAGAACCATAAACGCAATCGTCATTTGCAAACTGAGACGCGTATCATCAGCGAAGTGTCCAACCATTTTGTTGCGTTGATGCTTCGCCACTATCGTCTCTTCGGAGATTGCGATGGCTATAAGCGTGCCTCCTATAACCGATTGAGTGAACACTTGACGAAACTCAAGAAGTTGGAAAAGTATGCACACTGGCATATCCCTTACTCGTGGGCATTGCAAGAATGCCTGAGACGACTTGACCGCGGGTATACCAACTTCTTTGAAGGCAGGGCTAAGCGTCCACCGCAATTCAAGGGTTGGCGCAAATATCGTTCTATGACATTCAATGGTAATCAGGTGAAAATAGAAGTGCTTGAGAAATCGGATGGGTGTCCAGTAGCAAAAATCCGTATCAACGGACGCTGGTATCGTTTCTGGTATTCTCGTGAAATTAGAGGTAACATCAAACGCGTGACCCTCAAACGCGATCCGCTTGGTGATTGGTATTTGACTATTCTGACAGATGACGAAGGACTTGAACCGGCACTCAAGACTGGTAGAACAGCAGGGTTTGACTTCGGTTTGAAAACCTTTCTCACTTGTTCTGATAGCACAAAATATAACTCGCCTCTGTTCTATAAACACTCCGCAAAGAAAGTGAAGCAAGCTAATCGTGCCTTGTCTAAAAAGAAACGTGGCAGCAACAATCGCGAACGGGCGAGGAAACACTATGCAAGGCAACATCGCAAGATTGCTAATCAACGCGCCGATCATCATTGGAAACTCGCCCTTGAACTTGTCCGAAAGTTTGATGTCTGCTTTTTTGAAGACCTCAACTTGCAAGGCATGAAACGGCTCTGGGGACGCAAAGTCTCTGACTTGTCCTTCGGTGAGTTCATGCTCAAAATGCGATGGCAAGCACAAAAGCGAGCAAAGCGCGTTGAAACCATCGGACGATGGGAAGCCACAACGCCTATATGCCACAACTGCGGACATCGAAATGAAACGATGGATTTGAAAGTGCGCTCTTGGGTTTGTCATAAATGCAAACTTTCTCACGACCGCGATGTAAACGCAGCGATAAACATTCATAAGGTCGGGGCATTGACCTTTGGAGTAGAGGGTGTTAGACTTGCTCACGCAAGCAACCCTTGTTGATACCACAATCTGCACAGCAGGTGGGACAAAAGAACCCCACTGCTTTAGTTGTGGGAGTATGTCAGTTAGAGGCACCGATTATTGTCCTCGTTGAGGCAAAGAAGGATGAACCGACAACTGGTTTTGGGCAGTGTATAGCAGAAATGCTCGCCGCACAACGTTTTAATACCGAAAGAGGAAATGACATACCTTGCATTTATGGGGCTGCCACTACAGGCACAGTATGGCAATTCCTTAAATTGGAAGGACAGCAGCTATATATTGATAGAGCACCCTATTCAATTCGGCAGTGTGACAAAATCTTCGGTGTCCTCGTGAGTATGGTAGAGCAACAGGTGTAAGGTATTCCAGTACCTGAGAATCTGATTCGGGAGTGGGTTGTTGAACGTATTGCAGTGAGGTAGTTTGCTGAAAACAACAGACACGAAACGTAGGAGTTTTATATGAAACAAACCTATTTTCTCATTTCAATGCTATTGCTTGTGGCGACCCTATTCCCTTCAAACGGTTTCGCGCAAGATTATGTTCACTATAAAACGCTCACTGGGCATAATATGATGATTAATTGCATAGCGTTCAATCCTGATGGGCGGATACTCGCCAGTGGGAGTTTAGACAAAACCATTCGCTTGTGGGATGTTGCTACTAGCAAGCATTTGAAAACACTCACCGGATATAAGGAATTGGTACATAGTGTATCCTTTAGTCCTGATGGGCGGATACTCGCCAGTGGGAGTTTAGACAAAACCATTCGCTTGTGGGATGTTACCACAGGTAAACTTCTGCACACACTCACCGGACACAAGGGATTCGTATTTAGCGTATCGTTCAGTCCTGATGGCAAAACAATCGCCAGTGGGAGTGGCTCTTCTCTTGAAAACAGCATCCGCTTGTGGGATACTGCCACTGGCACACACTTGAAAATACTCACAAGCATACTTGGGGAGTCAGTGACGTTAGTATCAGTCCTGATGGCAAAATTATCGCTAGTACTGGTACTATAACAGATAGTAAAATATGTTTGTGGGATGCTGCTACAGGCTTACATCTGAAGACGCTCACTTCTCCATTTCAGAATGTCTTTCCTAAAAATGTTACTTTCAGTTCTAATAGCTGCACAATCGCTAGCAGCGGGTACGACGGTAGGATTCACTTTTGGGGATTATCTTTCTTGCGTGCGGTAGATCCTGATTCCCCTACACTTCCAAAACCTACTGCTGACCAAGTCTACAAAAACGCTATCCGCGCAGTCATGTGGATAGTCAACCCAGGTATAGGCGAAGGCAGCGGCGTGCTAATCGACAAAAAATCCAAACTTGCCGTCACCAATGCACACGTCACAGGTAAACAGAACACAATAGACGTATATTTCCCCGCACCAGACGAAAAAGGCGAACTTATTAAAGATCGGAACTTCTATCTTACAAACGGTGACGTGCTAAAGCGGCTCGGTTATTACACCAAAGGACACGTCGTCGCGAAAAATGAGAAAACGGATTTGGCAATCATCAAGCTTGATGGATTACCCGAAACCACCCGTGAAATTGATTGGAATTTCACGTCACCTGCAACAAAGACAGGCGAATTGGTTTACATCCTCGGCAATCCTGCTAAACAAGAGTTGTGGCGTTGGACACTCGGTGAATTCCTGAATGACCATGGAGATTTCTTACACATTCAGTCCGATGTGTTTGATGGAAACAGCGGAGGACCGGTGCTTAACAAACAAGGTATCCTAATCGGCATCGTCGCTCGTAGCGACAGACACATGAACGCAGCTGCTATTCCTGTGAGGCACATAAACCAAGTGCTATCTGAATCCAAGGTGAAACACTCCCGGACCCGCTGATAAGATTGGACACACTAAGGCATAATCTGTTATACTGTTCTTTGTAAGGAGGGTAACTCAAATGGCTTATAGCAATTTTACATTAGACACAGTCCTTACAACGTTTCAATTAGAAATTGTTGAATCTGCAGACATCTTTGATAGCATAGAATCTGTGGAACCAAGCCCGGAATTAATAGTGGCGTTGAGAAAAAAAGTACCAGTTGCTGCCGCCATAAATACAGAAAAAGCGCGCTCCGAACTGATCGTCGCGAATGTTCTATTTGAACTCCTTGAACAGTTTGATTACCGTATCAGTTTGTTTTCAGGTATTGACTTCAACGTAGATGCAGAAAGAGGTCTAACCGGTATGTGTGATTTTTTAGTGAGCTTGTCGCCGATGCAATCTCTTTTACAGGCACCCGTTATTGCTCTTGTTGAAGCGAAGAAGGAAGACCCAGCACCCGGGCTCGGGCAATGTATCGCAGAGATGCTCGCTGCACAATGTTTTAATGCTGAAAAAGGAAACGACATCCCTTGCATCTATGGGGCTGCTACTACGGGTACAGAATGGAAATTTCTCAAATTGGAAGATAAAAGGTTGCACATTGATATAACAGTCTATCAAATTGTGCAGTGTGACAAAATCCTCGGTATCCTCTCAAGCATGGTAAAACAAAAAGCGTAAGGATAGCAGGAGGTTATCCCACATGGCTTATAGCAATTTTACATTAGAAACAGTGAAGAAAGAATTTCAGCTTGAACTTGTTGAACTCGCGGGTATCTTCGCGGAGATAGAACCAGTTGTTCCAAGTACACTTCTTACAACAATATTGGTTAAAAAGGTGCCGTTAGCCACTACCATAAACACAGAGAAAGCACGATCGGAACTGATTGTCGCTGATGTGCTGTTCGAACTTTGGGAACAATTTAACATGCGTATCAGTCTTTTTTCTGGGATAGACTTCAACGTAGACGCAGAAAGAGGTCTAACCGGTATGTGTGATTTTTTAGTGAGTCTGTCACCGATGCAATCTTTTTTAGAAGCACCTGTCATCGTTCTTGTTGAAGCAAAAAAGGATGATCCTGTCCCAGGGCTTGGGCAATGTGTAGCAGAAATGCTTGCAGCACAACGTTTTAATGCTGAAAAGGGCAATAACATCCCGCGTGTCTATGGTGTCACCACCACAGGAACAGAATGGAAATTTCTCAAATTGGAAGAAAATCGTTTGCAGATTGATATGTCAATCTATTCAATCGCGCAGTGTGACAAAATCCTCGGTATCCTCTCAAGCATGGTCAAACAAAAGGCTTAAGGATAGCAGGAGGTAATCCCACATGGCTTACATCAATTTTACATTAGAAACAGTACGCTCGGAGTTTCAACTTCAAATCGTAGAGTCCACTGGACTTTTTGCTGAAGTGGAGTCAGTGGATCCAAGTGTCCATCTCACAGCGATGTTGTCGCGCAATGTGCCGTTAGCTACAACCATAAACACAGAGAAAGCGCGGTCAGAACTGATTGTCGTCAATGTTCTTGTTGAACTTCGGGAGCAATTTGACTGTAGCATCAGTCTTTTTTCAGGTATTGAATTCAGTGTTGATGCTGAAAAAGGCTTGACTGGGATATGTGATTTTTTAGTGAGCTTGTCCCCTATACAATCTCTTTTAGAAGCACCAATTATCGTTCTTGTTGAAGCAAAGAAAGAAAACCTGACAACTGGCTTCGGGCAATGTGCTGCTGAGATGCTCGCCGCTCAACGTTTTAATGCTGAGAAAGGGAATAGTATCACCAGCATTTATGGGGCTACCACGACAGGCACAGAGTGGAAATTCCTCAAATTGGAAGAACAGAAAATCTACATTGATATCGCGGATTATCAAATTGTGCAGTGCGACAAAATCCTCGGTATCCTCTCAAGCATGGTCAAACAAAAGGCTTAAGGATAGTAGTAAGTAATCCCACATGGCTTACATCAATTTTACCTTAGAAACAGTACGCTCGGAGTTTCAACTCGAAATCGTTGAATCCGCTGGTGTCTTTTCTGAAACGGAAACGGTTGCACCACGAGAACGTTTCACAGCAGAGTTAGAGGAAAAGGTACAGTTAGCTATCTCTATAGGCACAGAAAAGGCGCGGTCGGAACTGATTGTAACTGATGTTCTGTTTGAACTGCAAGAGCAATTTGATCGTAACATCAGTTTCTTTTCGGGTATTGATTTTAACGTTGATGATGATAAGGGATTGACTGGAGTGTGCGATTTTCTGGTGAGTCTGTCCCCAATCCTCTCTTTTTTGGAGGCACCAGTCATCATTCTTGTTGAGGCAAAGAAGGATAACCTGACACTTGGCTTCGGGCAGTGTGCGGCAGAGATGCTTGCCGCCCAACGTTTTAATGCCGAAAAAGGGAATGACATTCCTTGCATTTATGGTGCTACCACTTCCGGGACAGATTGGCGATTTCTCAAATTGGAAGGGCAAAAACTTCATATAGATAGATCACTCTATTCAATTGGGCAGTGTGACAAGATTCTCGGTATCCTCTCCAGTATGGTAAAACAAAAGGCATAGGTGTTTCTATCAAAACATGTTTTCTTGAGAATTTAAAATTTGCATTTTTTCGATCAACATGGTATAATATTAAACAATTAGATTTGATGTTCAGAAAATCTTTTTAATCCCATCCGGAGAGGTGGAAAAAGGATGTTCCGCTACACATCGGTAAACTGTTCCCAAAAAGAACGCACTTATAGTGCATGCTTTACAGAACAAAGATATAAATTCCAGCAGGGAATCCAAAAGATTTGTGGTAATTTTCATAAATCGTTTTTACGTTTAAGCCACCTCTTTTGTAAAAGTAAAATATTGAATTGCACCCTTCTCACTTTGTAGTGAGAGGGTTTTTTTATGCTGTCAAGCAGCACGTTATTGGTAAAAAATCATGAAAATGCGCGAAAAAGCACAAGTCATGAACGCGGAAGAAATTCGCCGCTCCTTAGTCAGAATCTCCCACGAAATTTTGGAACGAAATCACAAACACATCGAAAACATGGTACTCGTCGGCATCAAAAGCCGCGGTGATATCCTTGCCTATCGAATCGCAGAAAACTTGGAGCGGATTGAAAACATCAGTGTCCTTGTGGGTGCGATAGATGTCACACTCTATCGGGATGATATTAACCTGCATGAAACACAGATTCAAGTAAGCAGCACTGAAATCCCTTTTGAGGTAACAGGGAAATGGGTTATCTTGGTAGATGAGGTGCTCTATACTGGGCGGACTACTCGTGCGGCGATGGATGCAATCATGGATTTCGGACGTCCTGCAGCAATCCAACTGGCTGCGCTCGTGGATAGAGGTCACCGCGAACTTCCGATCTCAGCCGACTATATCGGAAAAAATGTACCTACTTCACGCAAAGAATTCGTTAGAGTACAATTAGTGGAAGAACACGGTATTGATTCAGCCGTGATATGTGAACCGGATTCAGATTGATCTGATTTAGGAGAAAACATGACCTCCTCCCAAACCTAAAGGATTGGGTTTCCTTTAACGGGACTCCCAAACGGTTCTTTTAGGTTATACCGCAACTGGCACGTCCAGTTTTGCGATACTGGCTTCTCTTGACAACCTTCCGCCTACAAAGTAGGTATTGGTTTCTTGTTCGGGTTTAATCCGAACCAACATGCATACAATTGCAAGGTGCAAGGCATAGGGCACACTACGGAAAATCACTTGAACCTTCGTGACCGACCGATACTTCTGACTGCTATATGCAGTTGCAGAACTGAACTTTATCGTAGACGATATACAATCAAATCGTCTTACTTACGGACGACGTTGCATAGATTGTGCTACGGTTTTTGTTCGTTTTTAATGGTGATTAGCCATAGTCATTCTGCCCATACAAATGGGTGATTGAGACCAACGACAAGGTTGCCGAAGTTTGTATGTCTCAATCAATGACTATGTTAATTATACCGCATTTTAGACCGAAAGTCAAATTTGTTTTTCAAGGTTCGGTCTAATTTACTAAGGCGGTGTCTACATCCCAAAACTAAAGCATTGGGTTTTGACACCGAAATCTGATAACAAAGATGGACGGTGTGCTTATCCGTAATGGACATATCATTGATCCGGCGAATAACGTTGATGAAGTTGGTGATGTTCTTATCATTGATGGCAAAATCGCCAAGGTTGGCGGAACTCTGGCGGAAGATGTCAACAATGTGATTGACGCAACCGACATGACCGTCACACCCGGTCTAATAGACATGCACGTTCATCTACGTGAACCCGGTTTTGAGCATAAGGAGACCATCGCTACAGGGACAGCAGCGGCTGCAGCGGGTGGGTTTACATCCGTTGTTTGCATGGCAAATACATCACCCGTAACAGATTCTCCTGAGAAAATTGAACACATTTACGAGATTTCGGAACGGAATTTGGAGCAACGGACTTGTCCTACAGCGAATGTCTTCACTGTTGGAAGTATAACAAAAAATCTTGCTGGTGGAGAACTGACCGATATCCGCGGCATGCTTTCTGCAGGAGCGGTAGGTGTGAGTGACGATGGGGTTACCGTGATGAATTCTGCGTTGATGCGTGAAGCACTTACATTAAGCGTAGAACTTGATTTCCCTGTGATGGTTCACTGTGAAGAGCACAATCTCAATGCTGGTGCCGTGATGAATCTCGGTGAAACATCACGAAAATTGAATCTTGTGGGCAGCCCAAACGCAGCAGAGGACATAATCGTTGCACGCGACATCATGCTTGCAGAAATGACAGGTGGACACATACATATTCTCCACGTCAGCACAGCAGGTGCAGTTGAATTAGTGCGATGGGGAAAACAACGAGGAGTCAACGTCACTGCGGAAGCTTGTCCACATCATTGGATTCTCACTGACGCAGAGGTAGAAAAACAGGGGACTAATGCCAAAATGCACCCACCGCTAAGAACACAGACAGATATTGAGGCTGTTTTGGAAGGCCTGGCTGATGGTACGATAGACGCAATTGCTACTGACCATGCACCTCATACTCCAGATGAGAAAGCACTCGGCATGAAGGATGCCCCTAACGGAATAATCGGACTTGAAACCTGTGTACCACTTGTACTGACATATTTGGTTGATGCTGGACACCTCACATTGAAGGATGTGATTGCAAAGTTGACATGTATTCCAGCAGACATCATCGGAATTGATCGTGGAACACTTTCTATCGGTGCTGTAGCAGATGTCACATTTATTGATACACAAAAGGTTGCAAAGGTTGACGTAGAAAAATCGTGTTCAAAAAGCCGAAATACACCTTTTGCTGATTGGCAGCTAAAAGGATGGCCGGTGATGACCCTCAGAGAGGGAATTCAGGGTTAGAAACCCAACAAATTGCATAGGTGCATTTGGCATTGAATTCCATCCAATAAAGAGGATCGGGGTTGAAAACCCCTCCTACACTGAGGAGAGATATGAAAGCAATTCTTGCATTGGCGGACGGAACCGTTTTTGAAGGACAACAGTTTGGCTCGACAGGTGAAACTGTCGGTGAAGTTGTCTTTAATACTAGTATGACAGGGTATCAGGAAGTTCTAACCGATCCGTCCTATAAAGGGCAGATTGTTACAATGACTTATCCGTTAATTGGCAACTACGGTTGTAACGAAGTGGATATTGAATCCATCGGTCCACAGGTCGAAGGATTCGTTGTGCGTGAATATAGCGCATATCATAGCAATTGGCGTTCAAAATGGAGTTTGGACACCTACTTAGCTGAAAACGGTATCATCGGAATTCAGAACATTGACACTCGTGCCTTAACGCGGCGACTTCGTGTTCATGGGGTTATGAACGGCTGCCTTGCTACAGAAGATTCCGATGGTAATCTTGATGCATCAAGCCTTATTGCTAAGGCACAATCATGGCATGGTTTAGTCGGATGGGATTTGGTGCAACGCGTCACTTGCCCGAACCCTTATGCGTGGGATCAACATCTGTCTAGTTCTGCAGGACTACAATCAGAGGATTTGACTCCATCAAAAAATGGAAGATACCGCGTGATTGCAATGGATTTCGGCATCAAATATAACATCCTTCGACAATTGACTAAGCATGGATGTGAGGTACAGGTAGTTCCTGCCAAAACAACAGCCGAAGAAATTCTCGCGGCAGAACCGGATGGTGTTTTCCTTTCAAACGGTCCTGGAGATCCGATGCCGCTTGATTATGCAACTAAAACAATTCAAGAATTGATGGGTAAAAAACCGATTTTCGGTATCTGTTTGGGACACCAACTTTTGGGGCTTGCACTCGGTGGAAAAACCTATAAACTCAAGTTTGGGCACCGAGGCGCAAATCAACCCGTAAAACATTTGGAAACTGATCAAGTTGAGATTACCTCTCAAAACCACGGGTTCTGCGTTGATATTGATTCACTTCCGAATACCGTTGACATTACACATATAAACTTGAATGACAACACACTTGAAGGGATACAGCATCGGGAGTATCCCGTTTTTTCTGTACAGTATCATCCAGAGGCATCGCCTGGACCGCATGATGCAAGTTATCTGTTTTCACGATTTACGCAAATGATGGGGGAATAGTTTTTGGCAGTTGACTGCCATTATATATAAAATGCCAAAGCGAACAGATATAGAAAAAATATTAATTATAGGCTCAGGCGCGATCATCATCGGTCAAGCGTGTGAATTCGATTACTCCGGAACACAGGCATGCAAAGCACTCAAAGAGGATGGCTATCAGATTGTTCTGGTTAATAGCAATCCAGCAACAATAATGACCGACCCCGATTTCGCGGATCGCACCTACATTGAACCGATTACACCAGACACAGTTGAACTTGTTATAGAGAAAGAACGACCGGATGCGTTGTTACCGACATTAGGTGGACAAACAGCATTGAATGTTTCAGTGGCACTCGCTGAATCAGGTGTGCTGGACAAATACGACGTTGAACTGATCGGGGCAAAACTACCGGCGATTCAGAAAGCAGAAGACCGTGCGCTGTTCAAGCAGGCGATGGAAAAAATCGGTTTAGCTGTCCCTAATAGTGGCATTGCGCACACTGTGCAAGAAGCAAACGAGCTTATCGACTCAATCGGTTTTCCGGCAATTATTCGTCCCGCATTTACACTCGGTGGCACAGGCGGTGGCATCGCATACAACATCGAAGAATACCAGAAAATGGTCGCAGCAGGTCTCGCTTTAAGTCCTATCAGCGAATTGCTCATTGAAGAATCTATCATCGGTTGGAAAGAATTTGAATTAGAGGTGATGCGCGATGGTGCGGATAACGTGGTCATCATCTGCTCCATCGAAAACGTTGATCCAATGGGTGTTCATACTGGGGATAGTATCACCGTCGCTCCCATCCAAACATTAACCGATAAAGAGTATCAGTTGATGCGAGATTCAGCGATTAAAATCATCCGAGAAATCGGTGTGGATACGGGTGGATCCAATATCCAATTTGCTGTTGATCCGAAAACAGGTACACAGGTTGTCATTGAAATGAACCCGCGTGTCTCTCGTAGTTCCGCGCTTGCTTCAAAAGCAACGGGTTTCCCTATTGCCAAAATTGCTGCGAAGTTGGCTGTCGGCTATAATCTTGATGAAATTCCGAACGACATTACCGCTGAAACACCTGCCTGCTTTGAACCGACTATTGACTACGTTGTAGTAAAAATTCCGAGATGGGCATTTGAAAAGTTTCAAGGCACAGATGAAACGTTGACAACCCAGATGAAATCAGTTGGAGAAGCAATGTCCATCGGTGGCACCTTCAAAGAAGCACTGCAGAAAGGTCTACGTTCTTTAGAAACTGGATGGTCTGGATTTGATAATCACCCGCTTGAAGAAATTCCGCTTTCAGAACTATCAAGCAAATTAACAATCCCCAACGTTGAACGTATTTTTTACATCAAATCTGCTCTAAAACGCGGGATGAGCATTGACGACATCTATTCCTATACACATATTGATCCGTTTTTCCTATACAACCTCCAAGAAATTGTAGATTTTGAAAAACGCCTTACTGCTCCACACACACGACCCATAATAGAAAACGGAAACCAACCGGATGCAGAAGTCATATCTCTCTTACGACAAGCGAAACAACTCGGTTTTTCTGATCGACAACTCGCTGAAATCTACGATATGTCAGAAACTCAAATTAGAGAAACACGAAAAACACTCGGAATCGTAGCAACGTTCAAAACCGTTGATACTTGTGCAGCAGAATTTGAGGCGGAGACGCCTTATTATTATTCAACCTATTCAAGTGAAGATGAGGTACGTCCTACAGATAAAGAGAAAATCATGATATTAGGTGGTGGACCTAACCGTATCGGGCAAGGCATCGAATTTGACTACTGTTGTGTACACGCGGCAATGGCACTCAAAGCGGATGGTTACGAAACTATCATGGTAAACAGCAACCCCGAAACGGTTAGTACTGATTACGACACCTCCGACCGTCTCTACTTTGAACCGTTGACACGTGAAGATGTCTTGAACATTTATGACAAAGAAAAGCCCTCTGGAGTCATCGTCCAATTTGGAGGACAGACTCCGTTGAATTTGGCAATGGCACTACAAGAGGCAGGAGTCCCAATAATCGGAACAAGTCCAGAGGACATTGCTCGTTCTGAAAACCGTCAGCTTTTCAAAGAGGTGTTAGATGAGATCGGACTGATGCAACCACCAAACGGCACGGCAACGTCAAGCGAAGAAGCGTCACCCATTGCAGCATCGCTCGGGTATCCAGTGATTGTACGTCCATCGTTTGTGCTTGGTGGACGGGCTATGCAGATCGTTTACGATGAAAAACTCCTGCAGGAATATATGGACTCCGCTGTGCAAGCCTCCCCTGAGTATCCTGTGCTAATTGACAAATACCTTGAGGAAGCAATTGAAGTGGATGTAGATGCAATTTCCGATGGAAACTCAACTGTCATCGGTGGTATCATGGAACATATTGAAGAGGCAGGCGTTCATTCTGGTGATAGCGATTGCGTCCTCCCTCCGTATACACTGGTTGATGATCAGATTAACCAACTTAAGGAGTACACTTACGCACTTGCGGAAGCACTGAACGTACGAGGATTAATGAACGTACAGTATGCTATCAAGAACGATGAAATTTTTGTGTTAGAGGTAAATCCGCGTGCTTCTCGAACGATACCGTTTGTAAGTAAGGCTATCGGTGTGCCTCTGGCAAAACTTGCAGCCCGTGTTATGGCAGGAAAAACACTTGATGAACTTGGGTTCACAAACGAAATTGAACCAACTTATTTTAGTGTGAAAGTACCTGTTTTTCCATTCAACCGATTCCCTGGTGCCAATTCGAGACTCGGTCCCGAGATGAAATCAACTGGAGAAGTCATGGGAATTGATATCAATGTTTCCCGTGCATTTGCGAAAGCACAAAAAGCGTGTGGATATTCGTTACCTCTGAAGGGGAATGCTTTTATAAGCGTGAGGAATAAGGACAAGCGCGCTGTTATCTTTATAGCCAAAAAACTCACAGATATGGGATTTGAACTCATAGCCACACACGGCACAGCGAAAGTGCTCCTCCGTAATGGAATGGACGTCCAACTGGTCTATAGCATCGGCAAAGGAAGACCAACAATTCATGACTATATCAAAAACCATGCAGTTGACTTGATTGTTAATACACCAACAGGTGATATACATCGGACCAATGAACTACTCATTCGCCAGATGGCAATAGAGCATGATATCCCGATCTTCTCAACTATTCCAGGTGCATCTGCTGCCGTAAGTGCCATTGACGCGCTACAACGCGGAGAAATTTCAGTCACACCACTCCAAGATTATCATAAGTGAAGGTAAAACATGGCAAACGATTTGATTGAAAGAAACACACGATGGGTTCAAGCACTTGATAGAATTCTTCAAGTAATTAACCTTGACGAGGATCATCCTGTCAGAATTTTGACAATTGAAGACGGTAGGGAAGTGGTTGTTGTACAACCGAACGTTTTCACAGTCTCTCGGATTTATGCTTCCGGACGTCCTGACGGTGCGCGTCCTCACGGATTCGATTCATACTACGACTATTATTATGGAAAATTAGAAAAATATGAAGAAGAAAAAGGAACTAGGGAAGGTTTTGAATTGATTGAAGATGAGTGGGAAACCATATTTGAGGAATCTTTTCATCGGTATACTCGGTACTTACTTTTCGCTGGTATTAAACGGTGGCAAGATGTGCGACGCGATACGGACACAAATCTATCGGTAACTAATTTGGCGCGAGAATTCGCACCATCTGAGATCGCTTGGCGGAGTTATCAATATAAAGGTTATATGATTATGATGAATAGCATCGCCAAAGCGGAATTGAGTCTGCAAGAGGATGATCCTGACAGTGCTTTACAACACATTGATGGCGGTATTCAACAGATAGGTGAATATTGCGGGGAATGTTTGCGTGAAGATCATGGAGAAGCAGAGAATATCACGCGCGAACGTTATCTTAGTAACTTGATCGAATTCCGTTCCGATTTAGAGTCACTTGGTACAGAAGATGACAACGATGAAGAACGAGATGAAGAGCAGGATGACACAGATCTTTTGAGTGAATTAGAACGTCTATTGAACGATGTAGACACACCGGAACAGGATAGAGAGTAGGTGGACACAAGGTTCTCACTGGAATGCCCCAATCAATAGTATTTGCCCAACCTACCCATTTTATACCAAATTAACTTGATTCCAATCTATCGGTGCGGTTAGGAAACCGCACTATAGGTGTCAATTTAGGTGATTTTCAAATATGAGAATGCTCTTTAGTCCCGTAGGGACGATATGTTTATAGAAAACGATGTCCTTAATCTCTTAGAGCTCCATCCGAGCGGAATGTTTATATAAGACGTTATACACATATCGCTCGGACAGAGCTGAAGAGGTGGGTTTGCGGGACGGTGTACTATAAACATATCGTCCCTACGGGACTAAATATAGGACAGTCTCAATAGTCATACCTATTGAGAAGGGTTCATAAAAACATAGACGTTTTCTTAAATTGACGCATTAGGTGCGGTTTGTAACCGCACCTAATACCAAGAAAATGAGATAAATCCCGTTAATTTGGTATAACAATTCTGTGATGCCACCCACTACCTAAAGGTAGGGGCTTCGGTTTCATAGCGACTGCGGTTTTCTCAAAGAGTCAACCGTCTTATTATCGCTCCACCCGCAGGCTATTATTCTGCATCAGAGCAGTTTTATCGTGCATCAAGGCACGGGCACCCCAGCCTGCAAAATGTTTATGGCAGCGTTTACGTCTCTATCGTGGCGTGTGCTGCATTCTGGACACGTCCAATATCGGTCTGAAAGCGTTAGGTTCTCATTTTGGTATCCACAGTTAGAGCAAGGTTTTGTAGTGGGTTCCCAACGATTAGCCTTCAAGAATGTTTTACCGTATTTGGCAGAAGTCCATTGAAGTATCAAAGCAAATTCGCCAAAAGCGAGGTCAGAGATTTTGCGTCCCCAGAGGCGTTTCATGCCTTCAAGGTTCAGCGTCTCAATCACAATCTTATCATGCCTTCGCACAAGACGGAGTGCTAACTTGAAAAACCAGTCTCGTCTGCTGTCGGCTATATGCTTGTTGACACTGGCAAGGTGTCGTTTCGCGCGAAACCAACCATTAGATAGGTATTGTTTGCGTGAAAGTGCTTTGTGGGCAGAACGGATTGCATTGAGACTTTGCTTGTAAAATTGTGGGGACTCTATCTTCGTGCCATCTGAAAGCGTGAGGAATGTTTTACAACCGAAGTCTGCCCCTGCCTCATTACCGGTCAAAGGGAGTTTCTCGGAAGGTTCGCAATCCTCACACACAAGTGTTAGGTAGTAATCTCCAACGTTGTCACGTTTGATTGTGGCTGTTTTGACAGTCCCAGTCCATTCGCGATGTTTCCAAAACGTAAAGGACTTTTTTAGACAGTTGATTGTTAGACGGTTGCCTTCTATTTTGTAGCCCGCCTGTGTGAAAGTGACGGACTTATATTTGTGATCCGGTTTGATTCTCGGTCTGCCAACCTTGCGTTTCGTTTTACCTGTTTGGCGGTCTTCAAGGTTGTCAAAGAAACACTGGTAACCTCTATCAATACGGATCGCAACATCTTGGATAACTTGACTCGGTAGGTGGTTCCAATGCTTTTTTGTCCGCTGTTTCAACTTCGTAATATGTTTCAAAATACGAGAAAGTGGAGCATATTTACGAAAAATACGATGGTAACGACGTTGCAGACGCAATAAATGCACATGCACGCCATGTAGATCGTCTATCAGATTGCCAATCTGTATCAAGTTAGATTGATGAGAAAACTCATATTTATAGGTTTTCATGGACGATGTCTCAAGTATCAAGCACTTAACCCCTTTTCAGTGGGTAAGACAGGCACATAGTCTTGCGACTACGCTGAAAATGCCTGTCAACTTGATACTCTAATCGGACAACATCTTTAGAAAAAAGTCAAATCTTTTTTCACGAAGTAAACCAAAGGTTGCCGTCTACATCCCGCAAGCTAAAGCATGGGGATTTGACAGAAGATCGTTAAACACTACTTAGGATTTCCATTCTTCATCCCTCGTTTCTCTTCGTGCCTGCAGTAGCACACCACCTAAAAATAGGAAGGCAACGCCTCGGATCAAAACGTGCCAATAGAGGTCAACCCCTGGAATAAAGGTGATTGCAAAGACGATTGCTGAAAGTATCAGCAGGTACGCAGATGCTGAATTTCCCCATGCACGAAGTGATATGCCATAACAGAGTGCTGCGACAGAATATATGAACGCACCAATAAGTGTAAGTGCCGTCGCCCATTCGTCCCAAACCTGATCGAATGCCTTCCCAAAATCTTCAGTTGCTGCCGCCTGAATCATTTCATTGAGAGTCTTCAACGGTGCGGTTTGCGAACAGTGTGCTATCAGTTCTATCATTATCCAAAGTACTGCGAACCCTATCCCTAAAAGCGCGCCTGTTTTAGCCTCTTTTAATAGTAAAACAGTTGTTGCGACAACCGTCGGGACTAACAAAATAAGCATCGGAACACCAACACCATGCATAGTATCATGGCTTGATTCAGGCTGAAAAATGAACCAAAGACTTGTGATTGCCATGAGGAGGCCGCTAATAATGGAAGTTGTGCCACCGAGAACCTGTAAACTTTTTGAATCATCAACCATATACATAACCCCTTTCATAACCCTTATGTAATTGATAGACATCTTCGGTAATAAAAATATAACATGAAGATAAAAAAATAAATTAGGTAATTCGGGCTTGAACCCCAACCCCGGTAGGTGCGGTTTCCTAACCGCACCGGACACTAAAAGGAAAATGGAAATTACCCGATTAAATTCTTAATCTTCATCATATATTTTTTGACGAATTGATTGTCTTATATTATCGTCAAAATAGTATCCTCACAACAGAAATAAATAAGGAAATAGAGATACCATGTCAATAAGTATACTCAAGAGTAGTTTCTAAGTCAACAAAAACTCCAATGATGCATCATTTCACGAAAACATGTTAGTATAAGTATATTTATTTATAACAATGTTTTTAGGTGTTCTGGCACACATTGATGTTACCTACAACCTCTGCAAAAGGTGTAGGATGTTTGCAGCACCGCCACTTGTAGACTACATATAGTATGCTATAAAAGACGATAAATCTCAAGCGTTTTTTTGACCCCCAGCTAAAGCAGTGGGATTGTCAGTGAATGCCCTTCAAGTTTTAGAAAATTGGACTTGGCATTGACTTTAGGCATAGTAACATATCATTCTCAAAGTACATATAATCATGTTGACGAACAATAGAAATATCGGGTATAATCTATACAAATAGGTGGGACCAAAGTTGGAATTTACTGAATTGATTAGACAATAAAACAAAATAAAAGTTTATAACAAATCGTCATATACAGATAGGCGCGCTTTCAATTTATCGATGGAATCTCAATAATAGAGCAGAGGGGCAAATGAACATCCAAAAAAACGTAATAATTGTAGATGCTGATGCCCGACAACGTGAGGTTATTTGCCAAACACTTGATGGGGAAGGACTCAATCTAATTGTTACAGAAAATATGTATCAGGCGTTTCATAGGATTGAACATCTGAAAATTGACATCCTGATCGCGCCGCTGAAAGCAGAACGTATTGATGGGTTAGCTCTATTAGAAGCTGTAATACGTCACCATCCTGATGTCGGTATTCTTTTTATTACGGCTCCTAACGTATTAGAAACGGATATCGGTATCAAGGCGATGCTGGCGCATGATGGGACTTATTTTCTCTATAAACCACTTAATCCTGTTCACCTGAAAACTCTGCTACATAAAACACTTAAGAATCAACGGCTAACCTTTGAAAACCGCCAACTCCGATCACAAATTGACGAAAAGGAAGGACTGTGCAGATTAACAGGTAAATCCGCACAATTCATGCAGATTCGGGAGATGATTACCCAAATTGCACCGACTAAGGCGACAGTTATGATTTATGGTGCGCGTGGAACTGGCAAAGAACTGGTTGCGCGTGCCATTCACCATCGGAGTTTGCGGCAAGGGGATCTAATCGCCTTTAACTGTGCAACACTCAATGAAAATTTGGCAGAATCCGAACTCTTCGGACATGAACGCGGCGCATTCAGCGGTGCGTATTATCAACGTAAGGGTAGATTTGAACTCGCGCATGGCGGTACGCTTTTCCTTGACGAAGTTTCTCAACTTAGCCTTTCTAATCAAGCGCGCCTACTACGAGTGCTTGAAGAACGAGAATTTGAACGGGTGGGAGGAGATAAGACGATCCAGGTCAATGTCCGGATCATCTGTGCTACAAACCATGATTTAGAAGATGCCTGTAGTAAAGGTGAATTTCTGCACGATCTCTATGATCGACTTAACGTTGTGCCTATCAACCTACCAACGCTTCAGGAACGGATTGAAGACATCCCTCTACTTGTCAAAGATTTTCTTGAGGAATTTTGTAGAGAAAACGGAAAAGCATTGAGAACGCTTACACCAGAAGCGGTTCGAGCATTGATGAAATACAGTTGGCCCGGGAATGTGCGCGAATTGAAAAACTGCATTGAAGGGCTTGTCGTAATGTCAACACAACAGAATTTACAACTGGCTGACCTCCCAGAACGTATCCTCAAGGGTGTTGGAAAAATGAATTCTATCTTTCCTGCAGCTCCAACCCTACACACAACAGATTCTTCTGGCAACGGAGGACCCTACCTTAATGTTGAAGTTGGCATGTCTCTTGAAGATATTAACCGCGAAGTCCTCAGAGCCACATTGGAATATACCGACAATAACAAAGCAAAGACAGCGAAAATACTTGATATAAGTCGGAGAACTATTCAACGGAAAGCCAAAGAATATGGACTTTGTGATGATTAATTGGATGTCTTACCAAATTAACTTGATTCCAATCCATAGGTGCGGTTAGGAAACCGCACCATAAGCGTCAATTTAGTGGTTTTTCAAATATGAGAAATGCTCTTTAGTCCCGTATGAAGATTAAAAAATAAATTGGGTAACTCGGGCTCAAACCCCAGGACCGGTAGGTTCGGTTTCCTAACCGAACCGGATACTACAAGGAAACTGAAAATTACCCGATTAAATTCTTAATCTTCATTAGGGACTATATGTTTATAGCACTCAATGTTCTCAATCTCTTTCGCTCCGTAGGTGCGATATGGCAAACAAAAACGTTATAGAAATATCGCACCTACGGAGCGAAAGAGACTATTATACGTTTTTCTATAAACATATAGTCCCTACGGGACTAAATATAGGACAATCTCAATCATCATACCTATTGAGAAGTGTTAATAAAAACACGAACATTTTCTTAAATTGACGCCTATGGTGCGGTTAGGAAACCGCACCTACCGTCTGGAAAATAGGACAAATCAGGTTAATTTGGTATGAGACCTCGCCCTACAAATGATTTATGAGATGTAATCGGTTTGAAAAGCAAAATCGTACTACTGATTCTCAAATTTCAACTTATTTGCATAAGACCTTTTGTAGTATTCAATCTCTTTCAGACTTGATGCCGCGGCTTCATCAATTAATACTACTGTATTAGGATGCATCTGTAGAATTGATGCGGGTGCCATAGCCGTAATAGGACCTTCAACTGCTTTTGCGATTGCCACTGATTTTGAAGCACCATTTGCTAAGAGCAGGCATTGCCTCGCCTCCATAATGGTACCGATTCCCATCGTAATCGCCATCTCTGGCACTGTGTTAACATCACCCCCAAAATGGATGGCGTTTGCCGTAAGAGTACTTTGGGAAAGGGTGACGATACGTGTTCGTGAGGCAAGCGATGAACTTGCCTCATTAAAGCCGATATGTCCATCTGTGCCGATTCCGAGCACTTGAATATCAACCCCGCTAGCATGCGCAATCGCTTTCTCAAATGCCTCACAAAACATCTCATGATTCTCAGCGATATTCTGGGGTATATGCCGATTCTTCAATGGAATGTTAACATGGTCAAAAAAGTGTTTTGCCATGAAAGTATGATAACTTTGCGAGTGTTCACGTGGTATGCCGACGTACTCGTCCAAATTAAAGGTAGTAACCTTAGAAAAATTGAGTCTGTCTTTATGGTGCATACGAGCGAGTGCTTGGTATAACCCTATCGGAGTACTTCCTGTTGCCAATCCTAAAACAAGATTCGGCTTTTTCAGGAGCGCGTCCCGAATGATTTCCGAGGCAATCGCAGCAAGTTGCTGATGGGTGGGTTGAATAATAACTTCCATCTTTTACTGAACGTTAAACCTCTCCAGCAATAATTTTGTCCATATCCGCACTTATTTGATGGACCGTGCCTTCTGGATCATCTGCCTCTACCGGCAATTCTGCTGTCATGTAATCGTCATACCCAACATCATTTAGAGATGTCATGACAGCGTTCCAATCAATTGTACATTCTTCAATCAAATAGGTAAACCGATGCTCATTTGCATTGAAACCTTTCACATGCACCTTGGAAATCCGAGAACCGAGGGAACGGATCCAGTGTTGTGGAAAACCGTATGCCACAATATTCCCGACATCAAAATATGCTGTAATTGCATCACTCTCAAATTCATCAAGGTAACGTGAAAATTCCATAGGACTCAACAGAAATTTATTCCATACGTTTTCAATCGCTATGGTAAGTCCTTTTTCCTTTGCAGTCGGAATCAATTTGCGAATTTCTTCTTGGGAACGTTGGTATGCCTCGTGATACTCCCACGACTAAAGTCGTGGGCTTCTTGCTTCTTCATCCGATGCCTCCTCTTGTGGAGGCCTGACTTAGACTCCACAAGCGTTTATACTCTCCGCGTATCCCGCGGCGAGTTGTTTTAGATTTCTGGCAGCGTTAACATCACGATCTTCTGTATATTGACACACATCACAATTATATTGCCGTTCTGCCAATGATAACTCTGTTTTCTTATGTCCACACCTGCTGCACGTCTTGCTTGACGCAAAGAATTGTGGTGCCTCAATAACTGGAATACCAAGCGTTTCCGCTTTGCATTTGAGTTTAGTGAGAAACCCACCTAACGCACTATCAGATAACGCTTTTGCTACTTTCCTGTTCTTTAGCATGTTCGTTATTTTCAGTGTTTCAATACCAATCATAGATGCATTATTGACTATATCTGTGGTTGCTTTGTGGTGTGCGTCTGTTCTGATACAACCCATACGATAATGGATACGTTCCAATTTACGCTTTTGTTTATACCAGTTATTAGATAAAAATTGCTTTTTACTAAGCTTACGTGACGCGCGTTTCAACTTCCTCTCATAACGTTTTAAGGGTCGCGGATTATCATACTTAGTCCCATTATCAAGTGTTGCTAATATGTTTATTCCTACATCTATTCCAATCACAGGGTGCGTTGAAGTATCAACTGCTTCAGTATCCTCTGTTTCTACGGTTATAGATATAAACCATCTATGGGCTGTCCTTGATATTGTTACTTTGATAATATGACCATCAAATCTTAACGCCTCAAACATCTTGACCCAGCCAATCTTGGGCAACTTCACACGTTTACCTTCTACTCGCACTGATTGCTCATCTGTTGTCCACGATTGACGACTACCACGGTTCTTGAACTTCGGAAATCCTGAACGTTTGTCTACCCAGTTTTTTATAGCATTGCCAAGATGCAATATACCATATAAGGCCGCACGCTGATCTTGGGCTTGTGTCCAATCAATATCTTTCTTAGATGTATTAAAGTGATTATTCAGTGTCCACGTTGATAAGAAATTATCATTGTCTAAATTCGCTTTGAAATTAGATAACGCATGATTGTAGGCGAAACGGGCATAGCCACATTGTTGAGCAAACCACGCACGTTGCTTTTTATTTGGATTTAACGCTATCTTGTGTGTTTTATACATTATGATATAACGTCCTGACAGGATTCCGTTCCCTCCGATAAGGTGTAGTCCGTGTTGATGCACGGACTACTGAACGGTCTAATTAGTCCAACATAATTGCATATATAAACTGACATACTCCCACAGCTAAAGCAGTGGGGTTCTTTTGTCCCACCTGCTGTGTAGATTGTGGTATCAACAAGGGTTGCTTGCTAAGCAAGTCTAACACCCTCTACTCCAACAGACGATGCCCCGCCTGCACACCCGAAGGTGTCTTATGAACATTTTTGAGAGTGCTGTTTTCGGGATGGTGTCCTACCACTCTTTCCCATTACACTCTAAGCTTCCATCAGCAACTATCTGGTGTCAAAGACTTCTACCGCTTGTGTCGCAACTTTACGTGAGTTCACTCGGTATGTAGCACCCAGAACGCCTGCTCACAACCCGTGGAGTTACGAAAAGAGATTATAGCAAGAATCGTGTTTTATGTCAAGAAAAAGTTTTGGTCTAATACAAGAGGGCGGTGTCTACATCCCAAAGCTAAAGCATTGGGTTTTGACACCGAAACTCGATAAGAACTTTAAACACTTTTTTGACCCACAGCTAAAGCAGTGGGATTGTCAACTAATTCCCTTCATAAGTCGTCTTATTATTGACAACTGCTGCAACAAGCAACACTGCATCTGCCCCTATAGCCTCAGCAGTTGACAAAGAATCAAGCATTGCCTGATGCGAAACTTCACGTACAGAAGGATCAGCATCTGAAAGCGGATGGGACCAGTGTTTTCCATTCATGACACTGCACAACTCAATTCCGTTATCAGTTGCCAACTGTTTTATTTCGGTGCGTTCCGTATCGCTTCTTAATGTACCGATTTCAACGCCATCAAAACCTGCTCTTTTCGCGAGTTGAAACCGTGCATTCGTTGAATCACCGGGCAATGACCCGATACATATTCCTTTTTTCATCTAATTTTAGGGCTTTCCTCCCAATCCTTTCAAATAGGTTTAATGTTATGGTGCAGGTACGTTTTAGTGTCCGGCACATAATTTTACTAACAAACCCATTTTACAAAAAACAATTAAATTTGTCAAGAAGAAACAAAGAATTAATCGCATCTCTTACCTTGATTTTTTTTAGTATCCTCTGTATAATTGCAACAGATAAAAAGATATTGAGGATTATTTCAATTTTAACACTAAGTTGTTGTCAGTTTTCCGAATTTTGCGTTTTAGGGAACCATGTTTTAAAGTTGCTAAGTCCGCTAAATCTTAATACAAGCGACTTCAAGTAGGAAAATGAGTCAGTCCTTTTTTTGATGTGAGCCATGCGAAATGTCAAAACCGATAATCAACCCATCTTTGTTGTCGGTCTATGTGGCAGTCTACGGCAAGGTAGCACTACACATGCAGCACTAACGATTGCACTTGCAGGTGCAAAGGAGGCAGGTGCGGAAGTGGAATTATTGGATCTGAGTAAGTACCAACTCATTTTCCACGGCTCAGTTGCTGATGAATCTGAATATCCATCTGATGTTTTCAAACTGAAAGAAAAGGTGAAACGCGCACACGGTATACTTCTCGGTACTCCAGAGTATCATGGAAGTTTCAGCGGTGTCCTCAAAAACGCATTAGACTTGATGTGGTTTGAAGAATTTGAAAACAAGGTTGTAGGGTTAATAGGTGTTTCAGGTGGCAGGATGGGCGCGGGAAATGCCTTGTCTATGTTAAGAACCGTAGGTGCGACATTACGGGCATTGGTCATTCCAAATGACGTTTCAATCGCACAGGCATCTGAAGCTTTTGATGAGAACGGCAACCTACACGATCCAGAATTGGCAGCACGTGTCAAAGCAGTTGGTCATCAGGTCACCCAATACGCTATGCATTGGAATTCGGTAAAGAATTAAACACAAAATATGAGCAAAATACACAATTGGAATAAATGGATCGGCACAGACGAAGCGGGAAAAGGCGACTACTTCGGTCCACTCGTTGTCGCTGGTGTTTACGTAAACGCTGAATGCCGTGAAGAATTTTTAGAGAAGGGCATAACTGATGGAAAAAAGGTCTCAAATCCAAAAATCCGAAAACTTGCAGACTGGATGTGGAACCATTACGAACAACATATTGTTGTTGAGCAAAAGATGCCAGAGGATTACAATTCACTATACGAAACACTCAGAAAACGCGGTCAAAACCTGAATACCATGCTTGCAAACTTACATATTAAGGTCATTCAAACACTTGCTAAGCGTACAGATGCAAACCATGCACTTGTTGATCAGTTTGCTATAAACGATGCCATCATCCCAAGGTTGATGCACAGCGGTATAGAGGGAAAACTGGAAACCAAAGCAGAAAGAGATATAGCAGTCGCTGCTGCCTCGGTTATAGCGCGCGATACTTTCCTCACAGGTATAGAAACTTTATCACAAGAGTACGAGTTCCGATTGCCGAGAGGTGCATATCGGGTTACAGAGGCAGGAAAAGAATTTATCAAATTGCACGGTGCTAACGCATTAGGAAATGTTGCAAAACTTCATTTCCGGACAACAGAGGCGGTCCTTGCCTAAATTCAGTCAAATTCACCAAGGACTCATAAGTGGTCTCAAACATCAATCAGAGTATCCATTGTCAGTGTGAGGAATAATAGCGATGTTGCATGCAGAAAAGTTTATTGTCATTCATTACGCTGAAGTTGGACTTAAAGGGAAAAATAGAGTTTTTTTTGAAAAGAAACTCGCCCATAATATCAAACAATCCTTGCATGGCACAGGCTACGCAGAAGTAAAAAGGCGTCACGATAGAATTGTTGTCCATCTTAAACAGGATACGGATATAGTAGAAATTGAGAAACGGCTTCGAAGTGTAATGGGTATTGCACATTTTGAGCTTGTTTACCGTACCGAAAAAGATATTACAGCGATGAAAAACACTGCTTTGCAGTTGACAAAAGGAAAAAATTTTGAGACACTTAAAGTTGAAACAAAACGTTCAGATAAAACTTTTCCGTTAACTTCCCCTGAGGTTAGTGGTGAGGTAGGAGGGTACTTAATCCAGAATACTGGCGCGCAGGCAGACATGCACAATCCTGACCTACGCTTTTGGATAAATATATCACATAACGATGCCTATATCTATATGAATAAACTTCAAGGCACCGGAGGACTGCCAGTCGGTGTGAGTGGCAAAGTTCTTGTGATGCTTTCTGGTGGGATCGATTCCCCCGTTGCAGCATGGCAAATGATTAAGCGTGGTGCGAAAGCCGTTTTTATTCACTTCTACAGTTATCCTTATACCGATAAGGCATCATTGGAAAAGGTGATGGAATTAACGCGCATCTTGGCAGAATCAAACTATCGCAGTGTGATCTATTTGGTGCCATTTGCTGAACCCCAACAAATTATCGTAACAGAAACGCCCGCACCGTATCGGGTTTTACTGTATCGTCGGATGATGACACGAATTGCACAACGCGTCGCGACACTTGTTGATGCGGAGGCGATGGTGACAGGTGAAAGCCTTGCACAGGTAGCATCACAAACGCTTCCGAACCTTCGCGCAATTGAAGCAATTGCTGATATGCCGATTCTACGTCCCCTAATCGGTTTTGATAAGATTGATATAATCGCAAAAGCAGAACAGATTGGCACTTTTGATGTATCAACACTCCCACATCAGGACTGTTGTTCTCTTTTTGTTCCGAAGCACCCTGCAACACACGCATCACTTTCAGATTTAGACAAAGCAGAAGAAGGTTTAGATATTTCAGCACTTGTTGAAACAGCAATGAATGGACTTGAGAAACAAGTTGTCAATTTTTCTTATGAAGATGACAGTTGAAAGAGGCAGTGGATAGATAAAAACCCTTAACCGAATGCCGAGTGTCAACTGCCGAGAACCAATTCTTAGATCATGGAAAAGATTTTACTCATTCGCCTCAGTTCACTCGGAGATATTGTGTTGACAACCCCTGCCATCCGAGCTATCCGCGCCCATTTTCCCAACGCTTATATTGCGATGTTAGTCGCTAAGCAATCGGCGGATGTCCTCCGACAAAACCCAAACCTCAATGAGATAATCCAATTCAATAGGTCAGCCAGAGACAAAGATACGGGAGAGATGCTGCGGATTCTCCGTATCTTACGCCAACGAAAGTTCGCGCTTACATTTGACTTCCAACGAAAGTTCCGCACGGAACTACTCATGTATTTAAGCGGGGCATCTGAACGTGTTGGGAAGGGTAGGCTCTGTACTATCCGCGTTCCTGAACAGGGTAACAAACATGCAACCGAACACTATTTTGATCTGTTACATGCTGCTGGTATTCCTGCCGAGAGCCGTGAATTGGAGATATTTCTCTCTAAATTTGAACGAGCAGATGCGTGTTATGTATTTGAAGAAGCAGGTGTTTCGGAATTGCAATTAAAGGTTGGATTATTCCCAGGCGCGGGATGGAAATTGCGTGAGTGGATGCCAGAACGTTTCGCGTCTATAGGCGATAGACTTGTTCAACATTTTAACGCACAAGTTCTCATTTTTGGGGGACCAAAGGATGTCGAACTTGTAACCACAGTTTGCAATCTGATGAATGAGCCTGCAGTTCCATTTGCAGGTACACTTCAAATACGGCAGCTAGCAGCAAGTATTGAAAAGTGCGATCTTTTTCTAACGAATGACACCGGTCCGATGCACATCGCTGCTGCAGTTGGAACACCGACCTTGGCACTGTTCGGTCCTGGTAATCACATCCGATTTCAACCTCTCGGTGACGCTCACACTATCATACGCTATGATGTCCCGTGCAGTCCGTGTAAACAGTTCACGGATAAGTGTAAAGATAATATCTGTATGAAACAGATCACAGTTGATGAAGTATGGGACTCTATTTCTAAGATTCTTAATAGGTAGCAATTGGGGGCGATATTCAGCATTCAGATTATTTGAGTTCTACTCGTTGGGAAAATCCCACAAAAGCACCGTTCTATTCCTACTTGCACTAGCGATAGTTTTGCCATCAGGAGAAAACGCAGCTGAACAAATTAAGTTCTTTATACCCAATTAACTGGATTCCAATCTATCGGTGCGGTTAGGAAACCGCACTATAGGCGTCAATTTAGCAGTTCTCCGTTCTGTAGCGCAAACTGTTAGTTTGCGTCTAATAGGGCACAAACTAACAGTTTGTGCTACAACACATCTGCGATTTAGCCAAGCGCGCTTCCAACGATACAGAGTGGTTATAAACCGCACCATAGGCGTCAATTTAGTGGTTTTTCAAATATGAGAAACCCTCTTCGCTCATGTCAAGAGTAAGTGCTTTTGACGAGTTTTGCTATAAAATCAACACTGACAGCTTTTAGATTCATGACGAACTCACAGATTGCGACGTAACCGGCGAGGAACTTTTTATGAACGCCACGAAAGGGACGAAGGAAGTTTCGCAGCGTCGTCCAGACACCTTCAATCGTATTTGTATGGATCTCGTAAAGACCATCACCGTCTGCGTCTCTTGCCCACTCGCCATCCTTATGGAGAACAATCTCACGGGCGCGCTGAATACGGTTATAGCCGCGCCAACCATCCGTATACACCGTTGAAGTCGGCAGCGTAAACTGATGAACGTGTGTTGAAAGCGTCGCAGAATCGGTGTGCCGCACAACACGTAATCTCAGGAGACCGCTTTCGCGACCTTTCGTCCCAACAATAGGCGGACGATCATTGTCATAAGTCCCATGTCCCCTGCGTTTATTGCCACGCCGACGCGGCGGATCCGAAGCATCAACGTGCTTATCGCCTTTTTCACCGGCGTTTTGAAACATCTCATCTGTTTCGACTTCAGCATCGGGTAAAGCAGCTTCGGGCTGTATCTGCTCTGCCGAAGTTTGGAGTTTACGTCTTATAGAAAGAACGGTTTGACGACTTAGACCCAGTTCACGCCCGAGTTGTGCACTTGAAACACCTTGACAGACACCGCGCAAAAGCAGAACGACCTGTGAGGGACGAAACTGCGTGCCAGCAAAGACCGTCCCGGTATAGAGGTTGTAGATGCTCTCACAGTGTTTGCAGCGATACACTTGTAGACCACTTGTTTCAGTCTTACGGAACTTGCGTGCCTCCGCCACGCTCGCTTGGCATTTTGGGCAACACAGCCCTTGAGGGTGGAAATGATCCAACACCCACGCTTGAGTTTTTTCTTCATCCATGAGAGATTGTATTGGAAAGTCCATAGGTAACACTCTAACATAACTTTGAAAAAATAGCACTTACTTTTTACATGAGCCACCCTCTTTAGTCCCGTAGGGACGATATGTTTATAGAAAAAGAGGTAACCCCAATCTCTTCAGCCCCGTAGGGGCGGAATGTTTATAGCAATGGGTTACCAATCGGGATATGTCGCTCGGACAGAGCTAAAGAGACGTGTCTGGACGGTGTACTATAAACATATCGTCCCTACGGGACTAAATGTCCGACAATATCAATAACCATGCCTATTGATAAGGGTTCATAAAAACATAGACGTTTCCTTAAATTGACGCCTATGGAGTGGTTATAAACCGCACCTACCGTCTGGAAAATAGGACAAATCCCGTTAATTTGGTATAAAACAAAAGCTTAGCCAAAGGCAGCTTCAATAACACGTAAATGATTCCCGCCAAGGACCTTCTGAATTGCCGCATCCGTATAGCCGCGTTCGCTCAAGCCTTCGGTGATTTTTGGGAATTCGGTTGCATCCTTTAGAAGATCACCGCCACCGTCAAAATCTGAACCGATACCAACATGCTCAAGTCCCGCTACATCAATTGCGTACTCAATATGATTGAGGAGCTGCGCAAAGGGAGGATTTTTTTTCCAACCATCCTCTGTTATAAAACCCGGTACGAAGGTTATCCCTACTACCCCTCCGTTGGCTGAGATCGCCTTAAGTTGTTCGTTGGTTAAGTTCCGAGAATGGTTGCACAAAGTCTTGCAATTGCTATGGGAGGCGATGATAGGTGTATCTGAAATATCCAGTACATCCCAAAACCCGCGTTCGCTGATGTGCGATACGTCAACGAGCATTCCAAGTTTATTCATCTCTTTTACCAACTGAACCCCGAATTTTGTCAAGCCTCCACCAGTCTCTCCTTCATCATTTCCCGTTGATGCCCACGTATTCGAGTTATGTGTCAATCCAATTGACCGAACACCCAATAGATAAAGTGAACGAAGTACATTTAAACTTCTTTCTACTGCTTCACTGTTTTCAATGGCAAGCACAGCAGCGAGTTTTCCATTTGCTTTGGCAGCTTGAATATCTGCTGCTTTGCGAACGATGCAGATGTCTGAGTCATTTTCTGCCACCTCTGCATCAAACCAACCGAAAGCATCTAAAGCATAAGAGAGATGATTTTTCCACGCGCGCGTCACGTCAACTGCAAAAAACGCTACATCAATTCCGCCTTGACGCATTTTCGGTATATTGAGTTGAATACCGATGGCATCCTCTTCAGGTGGAACAGGTCCACGTAGATATGCTATAGTGCCACTATGTTGAGTAGGATTTTTGGTATTTTCATCTGCAAGACTGATGTTACCACGGCGGATATGTGCAACAATGGCATCGTTATGGGAATCAATCACGAGAGATTGCGTATGTAAATCAATAGTTGAGGTAGATATCGACATTCACATGTTCCTTAATATTAATACGAGAATTGATAATTGTTCAAACCAGATTTGGTGATATTTTCGAGGTTTCAATGGATTTAGGTAAGGTCAATACAGTATATCTGTCGTGAGTCCTCGTGGACAGAATCAAAGGTAATTGTTTTTCCATCTGATGACCAGCGCGGATGTAAATCACACCGAATGTCACCGCTAAACTGTTCATCGTGATGAAATTCTCCGAGAACGAATTTTCGGTTATCTGCAATATTGTAGAGCATGAGTTCTGCTAAACGGGCAGTCCCGCGCGGGTAGGTATCACAAAGCAACCATTTTCGGTCAGGTGAAAAGGAAGCATGACCATCGTTTGGCAAAACACCACGTCCAATAGGCGTAAAATTGCGCTTACCGTCAGTAAATTCAACAAACCCCATTTCATCACTCTTCGGGCTGGAGACCCCATCCTTTAGGTTGGGGAGGAAAGCCCGCTCCTATAGTTAAAATTCAGACGCGTCAGAACTTTGAAATCCTGTCGTTTTGCGCCTGTGGTGATTCGTTTCCCATCCAAACTGTAGATAGAAAACAAACCTTTTGCGTTAATACCTGAAAGTCTTGTCAATCCGTGTTTGACATGCTTCACCAAAGTGTTCTTGACCAAGCCTTGTGCTAATAAGGTGCCACCATATCGCGAACGAATGCCGTTCTTTTGTGGGTTCTGCCGATGAAGTTCACGTCTTGAAACAGGTATCGGTGCGATGCAGAATATATCTGTGTTGTCGGGGACATCCACCCCACCGACAGTGTGATATGCCAAACACCAACTATCTACACAGTGTGCATCAAACGTCTCTGTGAGTTTCTTGGAAGACTTCTTGAGTCCAAGTCTATCTCGAAGTTCTTTCGTCTCCCAACCTTGAAGTGTGAACAATGTCCATCGCTTTTGTGCCTCGCTATAGAACCAAGACTTTCCGACTTCAAGAGGACTGAAAGAACTATTCCACTTTTTCGCACGTTTGAGTGTCCGTGCCTTAATGTCCTCAACACATACATACGTGATAGGATACAACTTGGACAACCAATCCAAGATACGTAGTTTCCAATCCCACCTTGCACGGGTGCCAGCAGGTATTCGTGCTCTATTCGCCAAACGATTCGTCCGGTTCTTTCTATTCGGACAGCTGCGAGAACGACGGGTTCTCCGAAGGTCTCTGCGTTTCTCTACTTTCTTGCCCACTTTGCTGTGGGCGTCTGCTTGAACGTTCAGATAGGTGTGAGACGTTGACTTCACTGTGAAACCCTCTTTCTTGCTACCGGGGTCTACACCCACAGCAATCTCTTGAGTATCTCTCTTAGAAGGCTCTTTATTGAGACAGAGACAATAGATACCATTGTCCCAATAAGGCGTTGCCTCACCACGTTGGACGAGCTTGCGCGCACGCGCAGCATGCATAGGCATTAGCACCTCACCATCTTTCGTTTTAACAGGAACAAACATAAGTTTGTGTTCTCCTTTATCAGGGTATATGTTTCCCCATCCAGATCACAGTATCCGAGAGGAATCGGACTTGGGGGGCATCCGAAACATCGTGCTGGCTACCACGCCAAGATACCACGATATATTACTGTAGTACAACAGTTTAACTTGTGGAGTGAACGCTTGGTATGCGCTTCGCACAAGCCCCATGCTTTAGCTTGGGGTTATTGACACTTCCCTGCTGCAGATTAAAAGCAGAGGTCTTCGCATAGGGAATAAATTCTTGTGTCTCACGATCAACAAGTCCAACACTTGCTACATCAGATACTACTGGACGATGCGTATGAAAATCTGTCTCCAATGTGAGATGATATTGACCTGGTTTATCCCAAGGATTAATACCGTAATATCCGAAAAAATGATGTTTCGGTGAAGTTGATAGCCTACTCACCTTCGGACTATATTCAAAATTTATAATCATATATTCATATACTAAAGTTTGGACAATTTTTTCAAGCTGTAGTAGATTAGGTTTTATAGAAACACCTCAGTTGCATCTACATTCTGGACACCTATTGCCTCGCTGGGGCTAAAGAAAGGTTGGACCGCGTTTCTGGACACCTATCGCTCCTCTGGGGCTGCTCTTTGCTACACACGCAGACTTTTTCTGTGAGTTACGCCCCGCGCAAAACACATAGAAAAATCAGAAAATGCTTGAACACTCAACATCAACAGAGATAAATTGTCCAAACTTTAGTAATAATAATTATTATCAATTTTCACCTCTAAGAAAACTTTCTTTGCTATAATGATAGGTGACTTTTGCACCTCTTCAACTCTTGAGCAAACACAAAACTTAAGCAGGTTCAAATCTCAACCCATCAATGCAGGATTTCGAGCATCTACGGTACTCCTTAACTGTGATGTATTATACAAAAAGCACAAGTTATAGTCAAACGTTTTATGTCTTATACCATTTCTGAATGCTCGTCTATCATTGGCAAAAAACGCGTTTGTCCTCGCGCAATTCACGCGCCTCTTGCACGCTTGCATTAGTGTGAATCCCAGAATTTTATAATGATATTTTATTTTTCAGAAATGGTATTATTTCAAACTCTACTATTTTCACTTGAAATTTCGCCATATTCCTGCTAAAATACTTTAGGAATCATTTTCAAATATTGAAACAAATTGCGTTGTAATTCGTGCTTTGGTTTAGAGTTCATGAGAGAATTTCAAAAATTAATGAAGAATATACCAGAGCAATACATCTGATGATTAACTTTATGTCAAGGCATGGTATAAAAAAGCATTCGAAAAGGTGAATGTAAAATTGATGAACATGTTTTTACGCTTACAATTTTTGGCACTTCTTTTGATAATTTCGGGACAACCTATTTTCTCACCATTAGTTCATGCTGAGGACCCTCCGGCTGAAAATATCGCTACCAAAAGCCCACAGTACCCAGAGACTTCTACTTATAAATTACAAATTGGCGACAGTATTGTTGTTACGGTTGAGGGGTATCCTGAATATACCAAAGACCGTGCCCCTATTCCGATTCAACCGGATGGGTTTATCTCCTATCCGCTTATTGGACTTATCAAGGCAATAGGTTTGACAGTTCCAGAACTTGAGGCGCAGATGCAGCAGGTTTTTTCCAAGAAACTTCCAAGTGTACGAGTGTTTGTTACCCTGATGCAACCGAGACGGAACATTTTGGTGTTTGGTGCAGTTGAACGCAGACAGAGAGGAAATATGCATGTTTTTGAAACTGGACAGGTGTATCTGATGCACGCTTTGGCAGCGGCTGGTGTCAACAACGAACTTGCGGATCTCACACAAATTGCTATATGGCGCGACGGTAAGGTTTTTAAAACGGTTAATTTTCAAGAACATATTGAATCAGGAGACTTAGATATCCCTTTGAAGGATTACGATATCGTCATTGTCCCATCTATTTATGCACAACGGCGGATTCGGGTAATTGGGGCTGTGACAACTCCGGGCTATTATTCGATAACGAATCTACAAATTCCGGTAACCCAAGCATTGAAACTCGCTGGCGGTGCCAAATCAGAATTTGCAGACTTAAAAAAATCTGAGATCATTAACGATATTGGAAATACACCTGTAGATCTCACTTCTGAAAACATAGCCGTTGTGTTGTTGCATGGAGAGACTTTATATATTCCGCTTGCAGATACCAAAATCAGTGTTGTTGGTGCAGTTGAAAAGCCGGATCAATACATAATTACTGAGCCGATCCTTCTAAGAGATGCTGTTGCAATGGCTGGCGGGTTAGATGAGGCAAAAGCGAACCCAAAAAAGTGTATTCTCACACGAGCAGATGGGACGCAAGAAGAACTTAACTTCATTTTGGCACAATCAGAGGTTTATCTCCACCCAAACGACCAACTCCGTATTTTAGAACGAACACGCATAGATTGGCGAGTACTGAGTTTCGCTGCTTCACTGACCAACTTGGTCGTTAGCGTCTGGCTCAGATATAGATAGAAGAGAGAAGCAATCAACGGAAAGATCAATGTTCTCTCTTTTATTCTTTTAAGTATTTATATGTAATTAGATGCGTATATGGAATAGGATGAGGAAAATGTCAGAAACTACCGATAGAAAACTTGAAGAAATTACTGAAATCCGATTATTAGATTATTTTTGGATACTTTTCCGGAATAAATGGAGTGTCCTTCTAATATTTTTTCTTTGCGTGTTGGCTGCATTTCTCATTACTGACGCCACGCCAAAGGTTTATCAATCCGAAACGACCCTTCGTATACTTGACGGTCAACCAACTTCTTCCTTAATCTCAGGGCTCCCATTATCAGGGATCCTTAAGGGGACATCGTTAGGGACGTACGTTACCCTACTACAATCGCGAGACTTAATTATCGCTCCAACAGTCCAACAGCTCATAGATGAAGGACTGTTAGAACCAAGACCTATTCACAGAGGCAAAACTATTCAATGGTTGACGAAACTTCTGAACATTGAATTAGATTCGTCCGTTACCGAGCAAGGTGAACTCTCTGATACAGAGTGGAGAGACTTTTTCATTAAGACACTTATTGATGAGAAATTGAAGGTTGAAGAGTCCCAGGATGGGAACATGATTTCCCTCACGGTGAAGCAGCAGAAACCAGAGGACGCGCAGCTATTGTGTAACAGAATTGCTACTACACTTGTGGAAACAATTGAAGCGGAAAAAGAGCAAGATATGAAATGGTGGGAAAAACCGCTTCCGCAGACAATGCTCAATGAAGCAACACAGAAACTGAAAACGTCTGAAAAGGAACTCTTTGATTTTCAGAAAGATAATTCTGAACTAACCTTAAATGCAGAGGGTGGTACACAAGCACAACTCGTTTTAGCCCTACAGTTAAGTGAAAATGAATTAGCAAGTCAACTGATTGGGGCTGAATTGAAACATGATTCTTATAAAGAAGACCTGAAGGACGTTGAAGAGGAACTAATTTCTGAAACAGTCGCGAGGAATCCTTCATATTCGAAACTGGAAGATAACTTGAACGAATATGAGATTGAAAAGAAAGCACTCATTGGAAGATACGGTAAAACACATCCTGAAATTACCTCTTTGGATGAAAAGAGAAAAGAGACGGAAGCGCGCCTTAAGGACACGGAAAAAGAGATCAAAAGCACAACTTCCTCATATAACCCTTTACACCAAGTTCTCACACAAAAGGTTAATGAAACTGAAGCGGCAATTATTAGTCTTAAGAAGCAAAAGGAGAAGGTATCCGCTGAAATTGATAAACGTATCAAGGAGGTCGGTGGATGGTCAGAAAAACACCTCAACTTGTTTCGGTACAAGCGGAATGTCGAAATATACAGCGCGCAGGTAATTGCATTAGAGGCAAAAATGCGGGAGTCGCAAATTGTCGCAGAGGCACGAACTGATAGTATTAAGGTGTTAGATCAAGCGCGCCTACCAGAAGAACCCATTAAACCTCGGATGAAGGTCAATCTTGTTTTGGGTGCGATGCTTGGTGGTCTACTCGGACTTACATTTGCTGTTGTTAAAAATTATTTCCAAGATATCTATTTGCGATTAGAAGATTCTGTCCGTCAATTGGATTCGTTGGCAGAACCTCCCAGTTTCCTTGGCGTAATTCCATCCATTAAAAAACGGAGTGCATACCGGATTCCACTCATAGTTAATGACGCACCTAATTCCAGAGCAGCGGAAGCATTTAGGGTACTTGTAGCGAAACTACCATTCCTTAACCTCGGTAGCGAGTTGAAAACTGTTCTCGTCACGAGTTCTACGCGCGGAGAAGGAAAAAGTACTATTTCTTCTAATCTCGCAGCTGCGTTTGCACAAAAAGGTAGCAAGGTCCTGCTAATTGATGCTGATATGCGCAGACCTTCTCAACACACATTTTTTTCACCAGAGCAGTTGCTTCAGATTACAGCACAAAATGAAATAGATACAGTTGATAATGATACATCTGAGACGCATGAGGTTACCCACAGTGACTCACGTAAACCGGGGTTGAGCGAGGCATTAATTACTATAAACTCAGAAAATGGTTATGACGTTTTACAGTCAACAGTCAGGCAGACCGGTATTCCTAATTTGCATCTTGTGCCGGGTGGGACTGTTCCGCCAAATCCAATTGAATTATTGAATTCAGACATGATGACGCAATGGCTTGAAGTGGTAAAATCAGAGTATGATGTAATTGTCATCGATTCTCCACCTGTCCGAGCTGTTGCGGATCCAGTTATCTTGGCAACAGTCGTTGATGCTGTCGTTTATGCGTTTGACATAACGAAAACCAAACGTTTTGATGTGTTGACAGGAATAAAACATCTTACGGATGTCTTACCTGACAAGTGTATCGGGGTTGTGTGTAACATGATAAATCCAAAACACGCCAAATCTTACGGATACTATAATAGGCATGGTGGATATTATCAGTTAACTGATGAGGAAAGTTAACGGATTCACTTTGACTGTGTTTAGGATTCCATTTTGCCCAAAGCTGCAGGAGGACGCGATCTACCGACAAGTCCGGCAAGCACAATCATTGTTAATATGTACGGAAAACTTTTAATCAATTGATCGGGTATTTTCCATTGGTCCAAAAGCTCTAAAGATTCTGCAAATCCGAAAAGGAAGCATGCAGCAACACCATAAAGCGGACGCCAATTGCCGAAGATAACAGCTGCAAGTGCCACATACCCACCGCCTGCGGTTATGCCTTTTGTAAAGTAATGGACTTCGGATGTGAGGAAACACCCTCCCGCTCCTGCTAATATGCCACTCAAGATTACTCCGATATATTGCCACTTGGCGCGACTTAAACTTAACGTCTTGAGTGCTTCAGTTGATTCTCCCGCCGCACGCAACCTTAATCCCCAAGGTGTTTTGAAAAGGAGAATATGACTCGCCACCATCAATATAGGCACTAAATACACAAGAATGCTGTAGGAACCGATGATTGGCAGTTTCAACTCTGGTAACCCCGCCACCCTTTCAGAGGTAGGTACGAGATACTCAACGATACCTAATGCAAGGAGGTTTATGGCAATCCCTGTGACAATTTGCTCAGCGTGAAAAGTAACGGTGGCAACAGCATGTAACAAAGCAATTACAATTCCTAAGCCAATGCCAACAGATAAACCAACCCAGGCGGACCCTGTTGTCTGTGCACCGATCGCATAACCATAAGCACCAATGAGCATCATGCCTTCAAGTGCAATATTAATTATCCCTGAACGTTCGGAGTAAATTCCACCGAGTGCAGCAAAACCTAACGGTGTTGTCTTTCGTAATATGCTTGGAATCAATTCAAATATTGTCATTTTTTCTTCTTTGAAATGCCTTCTATACAGACCAAACCGATAATTAGTAATCCCTGCCCCGCGAGAAATAATACCCAATTAACGGGATTTGTAGCGCGAGGTCCCCGTGCCTCGCAATGCTAACCGCTATTAGAAAACTTCTAATCAAGTTAATTTGATATAAACCACGCGGTACCTCTAAAGTAAGTTCAATATCCAAGGCAACTTTATTTAGCAAACCAAATAACAAAGCAGCTGCAAAAACGCCAAAAGGGTGAGTTGCAGTTAAAAATTAACTACAAAAACCTATAAGAACTTCATAAAATCGAGAGTTTTCGGCTAAATAATGATATTTAGTTCGATCTGCCCGATTTTTAAGATGTCAAGGACATCTCCATTGACGCGAAATTTCGCAAATAAGGCGACTGTCACGTTCACCATTTCCACACTCTTTGAAACGATAATAGACTTTCGCTTAAAGCGTCCGAACCAATGACGCATCCGACAATTGTTTCGCTCGATCCGATGCGTCTCCTTTTTCGTCTGCACTAACTTATCTTTGGGGATCACGGCTCGGTAGGGATGCCAATCGTCCGTATAATAGACCTTCACGTTCCACTTTTCTAAGCGTTGGATGAGTTTTTGCAAGGTTGCTTTATCCCGATGACCACACTCCCATCCGATGAGTTCTCCGGTATCACGACACAAAGCTTTCCAAATCCAGAGTTTCTGCTTTTTTTTTTTCAGATAATGCCACATCTCATCAAGTTCAAGCACGACAGCGTCAGTTGCGGGTTCAGGGGGTTGTGCGTGTTGGTTTGCGAAGTCGCGTATCCACTGGAGAATAGTGCTGGGTGAGGCGCGAAGGATTTTGGCGATGGCATTCATGGAAAGTCCGTGGCAATAGAGAAAGACAGCGAGTGCGCGTTCAGCGAGGGGTCTCCCTCGGTGTGTGTGGTGTTCTGTCCACTGATAGTTGCAGTCTTTGCACTTATAGCGTTGTTTTTCGTTGACGAATCCATTTTTGACGAAGTGTTCGTGTTGACATTTTGGACAGTTCATAACAGGGAACCCCTTTGTGAAGTGAGGATTGATTTGCGACAAGAATACCTCATCTGTCTTTGTTCGTCAAGAAAAAAATCGGTCTGATTTTTTCTTAACAGTTTTTCGTAAATCTGTTATACTTGTCCAAACTCAACAAGGGTGTAGCGGCAGCGTTAGGACAAATTGCTAAAACATCATTATCTAACCGAAAACCCTCATAAAATCTAAAGTTATGTAGTTTTTTACTTGACAAAGCCTTGTTGTTTCTGCTATAATATATGTATGAATAATAGATTTGTTAAGATTGGTGAAGCTGCTAAACTCTTAACTGAAGCGGATCAGTTCTTTGCGAGTAGTCCGACCTGTAGCAACTGCGGACACAAGAAAACAGATTTGACGCTCTCTGAACGGACATATCATTGCACAGAATGTGACTTTGAATGCAATAGAGACCTCAACGCTGCTATCAATCTCTGTCCCGCTCAACCCTAACACCGTCGCCACGAGTTGCGAGGAGACGATAAACGCCTGTGGAGTTTCTGTCAGACCTCACTTGAGAGACACGAAACAACGAAGCAGGAAGTCCGGCACAAATCAAAAGAAGAGTGTAGAGTTTTATAGGTTTTTATAGATTCTACCACATTCTTGAGGTTTTGTTAAGTCCTACACAACGGTGATTTCTACCCAGAAGTGCAACAGCAATTCCAGTGAAACCCCATCCAGATGAGAAACTGTCTAAAAACCTATAATGATACCCCATAACGTCTGTGACACCTGCCAACCCAGCAATCGCTCCGCTGAGTGCCATTACCCACACAGTCACGACACGAGGATTTATGCCGCCATACGCAGCAACTTCTGGTGCGTTGCCGACTAAACGGAGTTCGTATCCCCACCGAGTGTGCTGTAAAAAGATATAACAGATTACGACAGCAAGACATGCTATCAAAAAACTGGCGTTTAAAAGATTGCTCTGTGGGAGGAAAAAAACTACACCTGCTAATCGTGGTAACCGTGCCGCTTCATAGATCTGAGATGTTTGTGGAGTCATCTGACCGGGTTCTTGAAAAACAGAGGTAACCAAGAAATTCGTTATAGCAAACGCAATGAAGTTCATCATAATCGTGTTGATAACTTCGTGCGCACCGAATTTTGCTTTTAAGAACCCAGGAACCGCACCCCAAACAGCACCAGTGAACATTGCTGCTCCTATACAGAGAGGCACTAACATCACAGAAGGCAGGTTCAAATGCATACCTACCCACGTGGCAGCGAAGGCAGCAACATAGAGTTGTCCTTCGCAACCGATATTAAACAACCCACCTTTATATCCTATAGCAACAGCAAGTCCAGTGAAGATTAGCGGTGTAGCATTAAATAACACACTGCCGAGTTCATCAAAGCTGGAGAACCCACTGATGAATATTGTCTTATAAAATTCAAATGGGTTCTGTCCTCTCAGAATCAGCACAATACCACATAAAAGAAAAAATCCATAGATAGCAAGTAGCGGCGGTAAAAAGTTAGGGATAGGTCGTCGAATCTGAGTTGCTTGGATGTTGAACAGTTTTGATAAAGGGTGGCGGATGTTCAAAATTATCTCGGAAATGTGAAGACAATGTCACATAAAAATTGACAGTAAGTCTCAAACGTGATATTATGTGTAAAGTGTAAACGCGGATAGGATTTCCTACGTTATCCTATTAATCAAGTTACAATTAGCGTTAGTATAGCACAGATTGGGTATAAATACAATTTGATTTCCACTGGTATTCATGTTTATTTAATGTCCACTTTTACAAATCGAATTAACCTTACTTATGAGTTTGGGAAACTCATAGAATCAATGTGAAACAAAACAATGAAAAACATACAACATTCTAATCCTGATATTGACACAAAAAAACTCCCTGCTATTTTAGGTGGAAACCCTGTTTTTGAAATATCAGAAGATGCACCATTTCCGAAACTGGAACAGTGGAAGCAAATTACTGAATCTGAAGCACAGATCGCTTATGAAATGACGTTACGGAACGAGTTGTCAGGCAGTTCTGCCACCGTTCAAGAGTTTGAACGGGTATGGCGTGAACGTCACCAGACACAATTTGCGATGAGTCTAAGCAACGGTACCGCCGCATTGCATAGTGCAATGTTCGGACTCGGGGTTGGTCCTGGCGATGAGGTTATCTGTCCTACCTATACATGGATGGGGTCTATAACACCTGCTCTGATGCTCAATGCAAGACCTGTCTTTTGTGAGGTTGATCCCGGATCATTGCTGATTGATGTTGATGATGTTCGGCAGCGCATTACGACACGGACAAAGGCGATTGTTGCAGTGCATCTGTGGGGTAATGTTTGTGATATGGATGCATTGATGGCACTCAGCGAGGAAACGGGTGTACCTGTGATAGAGGATTGTTCACACGCGCACGGTGCATCTTACAAAGGCAAACCGTGTGGGAGTATCGGACAAGTGGGTGCATGGAGTATGCAGGGGAGCAAAGCGGTGTCTGCAGGTGAAGGTGGAATGCTTGCTACTAATGACACGACAGTTTTTGAACGCGCGTGTCTATTAGGTCAAGTCAATCGAGCCATCAGCAGTATAGGAGACCCTGTGCTGGATCCCGCTGCTCTTAACTATCCACATCTGCCGCCTATGGGGTTAGGTGTAAAATACCGCGCGCATCCGTTAGCAATCGGCATCGCTTCAGTGCAGCTACAGAAACTGGATGAACTCAACACAAACCGTCGTGCTTATATTCAGGAAATCACAAACGGATTGAAAGATATTCCGGGTGTCTGTCCTATTTCGCGGTATGAGGGTGCGGAACCAGCGGCGTTCTTTGGATTTCCTATCCACTACCGCGAGGAAGAGATGCATGGTCTTCCTGCACCCGTTTTTGCTGAAGCTTTACGGAGAGAAGGGGTTTTGGCAAATAATAATCCCTATCCGCTTATCGTCGGTGCCGGTGTGCCGGTTTTTTCAGGGAGTTTGCCGAGGAATAGTAATCCGTACCCGCTACTTCATACCCTTCCGCTATTTACAGAGGGACTTGATATTTTTACAAATGGACGTGGTTCTCTCTGTACATCTGATATGGGTGGGGATTTTGAAGGATACGCCGCAGGTGACCTGCCAATCACTGAAAAAGTTTGTTCAAAACTGATATTTTTGCCACTTTTAACGGAGCCTATTCCAGAGACAGCAGCGCAGATACTTACGGCAATTCGTAAGATTTCTAATCACGCAGAAATGTTAACCAATACCCTGACAAATGGAAATGTAAAGAATTTTTAAAAATGCCAGTTGAATTTTCAAATAGAACTCGCACCCAAAATATTAATACCTTGAAGACGGAACCGTTAGATGTATTGGTTATCGGCGGTGGCATTGTCGGCGCAGGCTTGATTCGGGACCTCGCGTTAAACGGGAGAATCAAGGTTGGTTTAATTGAGCAAGCCGATTTTGCCAGTGGTACGAGTGGGGCAAGTTCTCAGCTTATTCATGGTGGGTTTCGCTACCTCGCCAAACGTGAAATCAGTCTTGTGAAACAGGCGCGCAAGGAACGGGAAACACTCATTCATATCGCCCCTAATCTTGTTAAACCAATACCTATAGCGATTCTTCGTTACAAAGGTGACCCGTATCCACTTGCCGGGATTCGACTCGCCGCGCAATACTATAATCATCTCTCAAAATCAGATGATGTAGAGAAAGCCAAATTACTTCTTGATGCCCATAAGATTCAAGCCATGGTGGGGCCTATCGCGACAAACGGATTAAAAGGTTGTGTTGTACTTTGGGATAGCACTGTTGATGATGCAAGATTGACTTTGGCGACTCTCAAGGACGCACATTTGCATGATGGAATTATAGCGAACTATGTCCAGTTCCTTCATTTTGCTGCTAAACCTGACGCGTCAAACCCAATGTATCGCATAACGGCTAAGGATACTATTTCTGGCGAATGTTTTGAAATCTCTGCTCGAAAAATTGTTTCTACAACGGGACCGTGGACCGATCAGTTGTGGTGTAAAGACCCAAGTTACGATGGGATCCCGCGATTAGTGAGCAAAAATGCTAAAGGAATTCATCTTATTTTGCCGCGCTGTGTTGGTGGAGATACCCCGGTTCAGTATGGTTTGGTGACACTCACACACGCAGAAAAGTCGCATAATGGAAAACAACGTGCGATTTTTATTTTGCCCGGTGAGCACAATACCTCTATCGTTGGCACAACCGAAACTACGCCGAAGGGTGAGCCAGAGTCTGTCCGTCCTTCCGCAGAAGAGGTGACGTATCTGCTTTCTGAATCGCAGCGAGTATTTCCAAGTATGTCGTTTGATCGCAGTTCTATTATCGGTACTTATGCAGGCGTACGACCACTTATCGCTACTAATCAGTCTAAACGGATAGGGGATCGTCATAATTTTGTTTCGAGAGAACATTTAATCACAGAAAGCGCAAGCGGCATCATATATGTTTATGGTGGAAAACTGACTACACACCGTCTCATCGCTGAAGAAACAGTAAACTACCTTGCCGAATCTTTAAACGTCCCTCGTGAATGTAAAACCGCCGTTTATCCTTTGTTAAGTGCAATATCTGATGAACTTAACGGGTATGACACACATACAGCAAAACATTCAAATCATCAATCTGCGGCTAACTCACTTCTGAAGACCGATAAGGAACGTCTCATTCAACGGTATGGAAACCCTGGATATCAGACTATTCAAGAGTTCGTAAGTCAGGATGCTACACTTGTTGAACCGATCACAGTGTCTCTTCCATTTGTAAAGGCAGAAATACTCTATGCTTATTGGGGAGAGATGGCAATAACGTTAGAAGATCTGTTGTGGAGACGCACCCGCATCGGATGGACACAGGGGCAAGGATTAGACATAGCACTGCAAATAGCACAATTTCTCGGTGAAAGAAACAACTGGAATCAGGAGAGGATTACGGAAGAAGTTGAAAGATATAGGAAGCGCATCCAGTGGTTAAATCATAACTTATAAAAGATTATCTTAGCCAGAATATGGCTTTGTAGAAAACATGAATTGGTTACGTTTTGGCAATCCGGAGTTACTCTTTTTTTTATGGGTCGGGTTGCCACTTTTAATTTTGTTGCTTCTTTTTGGATTGCGGATGAAGCGAAAAGCGATGCTTCAATTCCAAAGCAATGTGAATGCAACGTATCTGAAACGCCACAAGATCCAAGCGGCGTTGTTGATATTAGGTTATTTTCTAGTAGCCATCGGAATAGCACGTCCGCAGTGGGGTGCTAAACCTGAAACAGTCGCTGAGAAACTTGATGTGATGCTTGCACTGGATATTTCCACTAGTATGCTTGCGACAGATGGAAATTCCGCTCGACGACTAACTCAGGCTAAAGAGGCAATGTTCTCTCTTTTGAAAGAACTTGAAGGAGATCGCATCGGCTTACTCTACTTTGCAGAAGCAAGTGTAGTGGTATGTCCTTTGACGAGTGATGTCAATACGCTCAAAGAATTTTTAGTCGCGATGACCCCTGAAACACTTGTCCATAGAGGCACCCGTATCGGCAATGCAATTGAAATAGCAACTGCTCGATTCATTTCAGATGAAAGTGCGTTGACAGCAATAGATACTGATTCTAAAGCACAAAAGGTGTTGATTCTTTTTACTGATGGTGAGGATCATGGCGAAGATGCTATTGCGGCAGCAAAAATGGCAATACGGGAGGGTGTGCATATCTATTGCGTCGGTGTTGGCACTTCCGACAAATCTGTTCCGATACCACTTACAGTTGATAATGCAGGATACAAGCGGGATGTCAATGGACAACTGGTTCTTACAAGGTTGAATGAGAAACGCCTGCGCGAAATTGCCAAATCGGGAAATGGGAACTATTATCATGCAAACGAGGGTATTACTCAGTTGACGACTGACCTCTCAAGACTTGAAAAGCAAAAATATAGGATTCGTTCTGATGGTGAATATCAAGAACGGTATCAATGGTTTGTAGGTTTAGCACTAATTTTATTGGTAGGTGAATTGCTTGTTCAGAAGTGGATAAATCGGAAGGAAGATAATAGAAGTTAGGAACGTTATTACTTCTTCAACTTTGTTGCGAAACGAATATGATGATTATGTCTTCTTATGAATCAGGCCACCGGGTCGGAACCGCATTAGTAGAATTAGAATAATGCCAAAAATGAGGAAACGTGCTTCGGCAAGTTGGGGTACAAACTCAAGAATTCCACGTAGGATTTCACCTAAAGATGCAAGAACAACTCCACCTATAATAGCCCCTCTAAGATTACCCATCCCCCCGAGAACAACCATGCAAAGAATCAGGATAGATTCCCAAAATTCAAATACCTCCACAGAAAGATTAGACTGGAGTTGCGTAAAAAAAGCACCACCCAGTGCACCGATAGCTGCACTGATAGCAAAGGCAAGCGACTTATAACGACTGATATTGATTCCCATACTTTCCGCTGCTTGCTCATCTTCTCGGATGGCGACCCACGCCCTTCCGACACGCGAGTGTTGTAATCGATGAGTGACAAATATAACCAAGACTGCCAAGATGAGAATATGGTAATAGTGGTACATATTTCTATTGAGTTCCATTCCGAAAACCGTAACTTTTGGAATGGCGTTGACCATCCCATTTACATTCCCGATAAGCCATTCTTCATTTTTAACGATTTGATAAAGCAATTCTGCAAACCCGAAGGTGACAATCGCGAAATAGTCACCGGTGAGGCGTAACGTAGGTACCCCTCGCAACAATCCCCAAAGTGCGCCATTCAGAACAGCGATCGGAAGAGCGATCCAATAACTAAACCCGAAACGCGTCATCAAAAGTCCCACGGTATATCCACCTACCAGATAAAATCCGACATATCCGAGATCCAACATCCCTGTAAACCCACAAACGATATTTAAACCAACTGCAAGAAGGATATACAGCACAGTAAATGCAAGAATGCGGAGAGTAGAACTTGCTCCCGGAATAGGGAGATCAATACCGTAATTACTGTCCAGAAAGCGGACAATGTAATCTGTAGCGTACAAAAGCAGCGGCAAACTACATATTAGGAGACAAATAACGATTTTTTTCGGTGTTAACTTATATCGCATGACACTCTATTCCGTATAATCATCAAAATCTTCGGGCTGGAGACCCCTCGCCTTTAGGCAGGGGAGGAAAGCCCGCCTCCTATTATAGTTATAATTTGTCCCAAAAGGGGGAGTGCTGTTTTATCTCCACCTGCACACTGGGAGTCTGGATTCAGTTGTGCTGCTTCGTTCAGTGAGACTGTCACTACTCGCTTACTTGACCTGACACGATGTCTTTACCAGAAAATAATGGCTATAAGCCCACGCTCTCGCGGTATATGTTTCCCCATCGACATCACGGGATCAGAGCGGATACAGACTTGGGGAGCATCCGTAACATCTTGTTGCCTGCCACGACAAGACCCGCGATATATCGTCTAGTCAACCGTTTAACTTGTGGAGTGGACGCTTGGCATGCGCTTCGCACAGGTTTCCCCGATGCTTTAGCGCGGGGTTATTGACTATACATGTATAACACATAGTGATGGATGGCCTGTATTTATGCGCGATCGCTTGTAGATTTTCCAAACAGTCCAGAGGGACGAATAAGAATAACGGCAATCATAATAATATAGGCAAACGCTAACTTATACCCACCAGAGATATATCCACCCCCAAAGGCTTCAGCTAACCCTATTATGATGCCTCCGAGCATCGCACCAGTGATGTTCCCAATGCCTCCAAGGACTGCAGCTGCAAATGCTGCAATCCCTTTATGGTAGCCCATTGTAGGCATAATAGCTTCCCGCAAACCGACCATCACTCCAGCGAAAGCACCTAACGCTGAGCCAATAGCAAATGTTACCGAAATGACCTGATTCGTCTTGATACCCATTAAATTCGCCGCCACTGAATTTTGTGCACAAGCACGCATCGCTTTACCAATTTTTGTTAAGTGAACCAATCGATTTAGAGCAATCATTAACACAATTGCAAGAAGAATAATAAAAACATCGGTATATGGCAAGATTGCACCGCCAGGGAGCGGAATAGCGTTCACAATTTCACCTGTTTCCGTAATTTTACTAAGAAAAATAGCGGGTTTAGATTCATCAGGAAATGAACGATGTCTTGATGACCATATCATCCTTGCAAGGTTTAAGAATGTTAACGAGACACCGATAGCCGTAATCAAGGCAGATAAACGTGGGGCATTGCGAAGAGGACGGTACGCTATTAAGTCAATTAACATTCCCAACGCCGCACAGAGAAGCATGCTTATCGGCAGAGCTACCCAAAAAGGGATGTGCAAAACTGTTACGAGAACTAGCGCAAAATAGGCACCCAGCATGAAAATCTCGCCATGGGCAAAGTTAATCAATTGGATGATACCATAAACCATGGTATAACCGACAGCAATAAGGGAATAGATACCACCTTGAACCAAGCCATTAATAAATTGCTCTAAAAATTCGGACATATTCTTAAATCTCTATTTTTCCCAAAGCGAACCAGAACGCTTTGTTACTCCTGGGACTCTAAGTTAAGCATTTGCTGTGGAGCAGTGGCAAATTTACTATCTTTAACAATTTTGACGTAAGCAGGTTTATTAACAGTGTCGCCATTTTTATCAAAATAAGTTAAACCGGTAATCCCTTTGTATCCTTCTTCCGGTGTATCTAACGATGCCAAATAATCACGAATAGCTTTTCGATTTTCCAAGAGGGAAGCCTCTTTCTTATAAGTTTTTTCAATAGCCTCAGCAATCATACCCACAGCATCATACGAGAGGGCTGCCCATGTATCAGGCTCAATACCATTGTAATCATTTTTAAATGCCTCCGCAACTCGTAGTGCTTCTCCTCCGCCTTCGCTGAATATAAAAGGCGTTGTTAGATAAGTACCTTCTGCTGCAGTCCCTGCGACTGTGAGGAAATCCGTTGAATCCGCGCCATCTGCCGCGAAAAATTGCTGGGTGAATCCAACCTGACGCCCTTGTTTGACAATGAGCCCTGCCTCGCTATAGAGTCCGGGAATAAAGATAAGGTCTGGCTTCTTCGCTTTAATACCAGTCAACTGCGCTTTAAAATCGGTACTGTTTCTATCATACGCTTCAGAAGCGACAATGTTAATTCCAATTTTATTGGCGGCTTCGGTAAAACCGTTTCGAAGCCCACGTCCATAATCATCATTATCAAATAATATGGCAACAGATTGAATTTCAATTAAATATTTTTTAATATATTCAGCCACGAATTTACCCTGAAAATCATCTCGATACAAATTCCTAAATGTCCACTCGCTCTTTCTACAAACGTCTACATTTGTTGAACCGGGTGATAATTCGACAATACCAGCATCTTTGTAAATTGGTCTACCGGCTATGGAACATGAACTGTTAAAATGTCCTACGACTGCAAGAAACCGTCTGCTATCAGCGATTTGATTGGCAACATTACTGGCATCCTTCGGTTTGCCAGCATCATCTTTAAAGACAAGTTTCAAGGTCATGCCGTTAATACCCCCAGCCTCATTGATCTCTTTCGCTTTAAGTTGGGTGCCCCGTTTAATCATTTCGCCAAACGCTGCTCCACTGCCTGTAAACGGACCTGCCACTGCCACTGCTACCTGATTTTCAGTTTGGCATGCCGAAATACATACTATTCCGGCTAACAGAAGGATTACAAACCAATAATTTTTCATCTCGTGTTTACTCCTATGTTGTTATGAGTCGGCTGAAATTAACGAAGCATTATGATGCTCCTGTTACAGAGAACTTCTCTACTGTTTTCTATTTTCAGCAACGACTTGCCTAAAGTCAAATTTAAATGCCAATTTTTCCAGTTTACCATCTGCCCCTTCTACGAGTATTTCTGGGACAATAATCCTCATATCTGTTGTATCAAGGTTAAGACGATCAAAGATTATAAGTCCACGTCGCTTTGCACCACGGAACAACTTACCACTTTCAAACAGACTCTCTGCAACGACAGCTTGTTCTTCCTCCAATGCAGCAATATCCAAGTAAGTTTGGTAGTATGGATAATGGCTACGATACGGAGGATGGTGATACGGATATGTTCTTGTGGGGGCAGTTTCAGGATCAGATTGAGTCACGTTATCGTAAAGGTCTTCAAAGTAATCATAAGGTAGGTTTGCGTATTGAGCACCATTTTTATCCATGAGCATGGCGGATTCTTCAACCAATACCCGTGGCGTTTTAAGATTGTGAACAGTCATTTCAAAAACTGTATAGATAGGTTCAACATTACCACTGTTACCAACAAATAAATACGGGTTGATATGTGGGTTATCAGTTAAGGCGAATATTTCCACCTCATCAAGTGGTTGGATAGTAACAGCGACGCCTTTCTGTTGAATGGTAACAGCACCTGTTTCTGTATCCACATTGCTATTAACATGTCCTTCAACCGGTTCTATGTAAACATCAATAGATGGCTGCGGTTTTATAGCACAACCTGCTAATAACGCACCGACCAGAATTAATATGCAGAAACGTAAGAATTTTGTTTGCGTTCCTCTCAAGACTTGATCTTTCATAAACTTTGTCCCCTTTTCACAGCAAATTCTTAATTCATATTGTATACGATGCAAGTTTTATTGTCAATCGTTTTTATTAGTTTTCTCTAACTTTTGATAACGTGATGTCAAATTCAGTACAATTCCACCCCATACACCTGAAATAACCATTGCTACAATCGAGAACGCTGCACTCGGAATTGTTATTACAACCAGACGTATCAATTCAATCACACCAGCACTTCCACCTTTGGCAAAACGGTATCCAAAAGAATCTATAATTTGCTTAGCACGGTATCTTTCATCGTAAGAGAGCGGCATATAGAACAATTCTTTGGCAGCACGAAATAACGAGTAGTCAAGTGCTTTAAACGTTAGAAAGGCTCTTGCACTAGTGCGAAGCGATGGTTTTAGAGTTAGAACAAGACCATTGAGCAGATGAACTATTGGTATACCGATATGAATAATTTTCAAAGAGACGAATCGGAGTGCAATCGGCACAACAATCAGTTGCATAATTGCTGATATTGCTCCAAGCATTGCATGAAAGTTACCGAAATACGCTGTTCTGGTATCTGTAACAGGAATCTCCGTTTCCACCAGACCTTTGAATCGAAGTTCAAGGACAGTTGAGATGACTTGAGTACTTAGGATCAGCAGACCTATGAACACCAAATATTTAGAACTAAAAAACGTTTTCAGACCTAAGTGTCCACGTCGTCCGCCTTCTTCAGCAACAGTCGGTTGCGGTTCTCCAGCAAGGGTGTAAGCGATAATGCCAAAAATCGCTGCTGGTATGAGGGAGCCAGCAGCGAATAAAAGTAGTTTTTTTGAACCTAAAACTTCTGCCCATCTTGCAACAAGCATCCCTCCCACAACGGAGCCAACTGAGGCGACCGCACAAAAAGGCCCATTAATGATTTTTGCTTGTTTAGAGGTAAGAGTGCTGTTTACGAAAGACCAAAATTGTTCAATGATGATGACAATGTACGCTTCACGAAAAACATAAATTATAGCAGCAGCGAAACCTATTTCCCTCGAAAGTGCTATATAGCACCCTAAGATCAAAGCTCCTGATAGAACGGAGGTGACCGCCAAGGTGCGTGTTGCACCTATCCACGAAAGCAAACGTCCATAAAGATAGAGAATTAGGAGAACACTTGGTGGGATCGCAACCATAGCGCGTGAAAGGTTCTTTGCCGTGTATACTTCAATGAATAGGGAATCTGAGGCAGCGCGGATAAACTCATAACCACACAAGAGAAAACTCGCAGCAACTGAGATTGAAAGCGCAGCAAAAATGATACGTTTTGGAAACATAAACGAACTCTTAGAAGTAGCAGAACACTCTGAGGTTCTATTTTTCTATCCATATTAGATGGAAATTCAGGATTGTCACCGTCGTTATGAAAGGGAATCCTCAGAAGGGCGCGGGTTGTGAACCCAATGCCCACTCGGATCGCTTCCTCTTGCTATAATAGCCCGTTGGTTCCAATTGTTGGCAGCATGGACTTCCGGCGGGACAAATCGCATCGTTAAGCCACATCGTCTACGATCAGAGGTATCTGGTTCCGATCCATGCAATAGTAGATCGGAATGCAGTGAAAGCTGCCCCGCTTTCATTTGTATAGTGTTGATCGGTATTTCGCTGTATAGGAGTATCATTGTGTTATGATACCCTATCTGAATCCCATTGTCAATCTTATTCTATCAGGGTTATTTAGTTTTAGGCTTTTTGTCCATTTTAGACGAAAAGTCGCGATTCGGAGATCGCTCCTACAGGGGAAACTCTTAGATTGAAAATCTAAATATTCGGAGAACTAAATAGCCCTGCTTATTCTATAGGTAGCAGGGCATTTATTTTGCTCTTGGAGTATCTATCAATCCATATTTCTCCTTGATGTGAAGAATCTGATTTGCTTTTATATCGAAAAACCTATCCGTGTGTCCGCTTTGCCAATGGAGTTCGAGTTTGTCAATATTTGTGTTTTCCGCAAGTCCAAAGTGTACGCGCAGATCGTTTTGTGATAGATAACTGGAGCCACTATGAACCTCTTTGACAACTGAAAGTGCCCCTGATTTCAAGGTAATTTTCGTGCCGATGCCGGATGTGCTGCTCTGCGTGCCGATGGTATGAATTGTAATCCAATTGTTGGAATTTCCACCATCGTTACGGAGCAGATTTGCGGGTTGATTAGAGTTATTGAGAAATATATCAATATCTCCATCATTATCGTAGTCACCGAAAGCTGCACCTCGTCCTACCTTTTTCGGAAGTTGTGTCAGCCCAACTTCAACGGAAACATTGGAAAAAACATGTGTACCATCTCGGTGATTGTTCTCAAAAAGCAGATCTGTTTGTGTGTATGTGGCATCCGAAAATAAATTGATGTTGTCCTGTAGATGTCCATTAGATACAAAGATGTCTTGCAGTCCATCATTGTTGTAATCAAAAAACTCAACTGCCCACTTGAAATAAGGAACTGTTACTGCCCCAATCCTTGCAGCATAGGATACATCAGTAAAATATTGTGCCTTTTCATTATGAAAAAGAAGCATAGGTTGAGAAGGGGCATTGCTTACGACTAAATCAAGGAATCCATCGTTATCGTAATCTCCAAAAGCACTCCCCATGCCACTTCCAGGGATACCATTTTCGTCATATCCGGTTCCAGTTAAGTCTGTCACATCAGTAAATGTTCCATCGCCATTATTTTGGTAGAGCAGATCAGGTTCCATGTCATTAGCGATGTGCAAATCAGGGTCGCCATCGTTATCATAATCGCCAACTGCGACAGCAAGTCCGAGACCGCGATGTGAAATACCTGCAACTTTTGTTACATCTGTGAAGGTGCCGTCTCCGTTATTACGGTAGAGGATATCAGGTTCGCTCTTAAAAATACTTTTATCAATTTGGTCTACAGGACTACAGTAGATGCGGACTCCGCGGGATTCCCACCCACGATCATTAGATGTAGAATATATCATGTAGTTTACAACATAAAGGTCTACATATCCATCCATGTTGTAATCAAGAAACGCGCAACCAGTTCCCCACCGTTTATCTCCGACACCTGCTTTTTGGGTGATGTCGGTAAAAGTCCCATCACCATTGTTGTAATAGAGTCGGTTGATTCCGAAGTTCGTTACGTATATTTCGGGATAGCCGTCATTGTCAATATCTGCGGCAGCGCATCCGACTCCGTATCCAATATCACCAACGTCTGCTTTTTGCGTCACATCAGTAAAAGTGCCGTCTCCATTGTTTTGATAAAGTACATTTTTCGGTGGCTGAGTCTGATTTGAAGCGGATTCTGTTGCTTGGTTAGGTGGAAGAATGTGTGTAGCGTTGACGATATATAGATCAAGGTTTCCATCAATGTTATAGTCAAAAAAGAGTGCACCGGATCCGAGTGTTTCAATGAGATATTTTTCACCACTTCTGCCATCAGAATGTTTGAAAGCAATTCCGGCAGTGCTTGTTACATCAACGAATTGGACTTCTGCGTAGACTAGAGGACTCAAGAAAATCAAATATAGAAATAGATAGTAGACACATTTCATTTTTTTGATGTTGTTAGGAGTGAAACCTGCTTTTGACGGGCTTTTTTTGCTTCATTATCTAACCCAAGATGTGTGTAAACTGTGGCGAGTGTATCCCAATAATTCGCTTCATTTGGAGAGAGTTTTGTTGCAGTTTGTGCATGGGATAGTGCTTTATCAAGATGTTTCTGTATGTCAGTATAACAGACAGCGATGTTATTATGTGCGATAGCAAGGCTTTCATCGGCAGAGATTGCTTTTTGATAAGCACCAATTGTGAGTTTCAATTTTCCCTGTTTGTGGTAGGCATGTCCTAAGTTGTAGTGGGCAGTGGCTAAAGTCGGAGACAAGGAAATTGCGCGTTTATAGTTTTCAATTGCTTTTTCATATCGCTGCCGTGTTAGATACAAAATGCCGAGATTGTTATATCCTCTTGGGTCGTCTGGATAAATTTTGACCCATTTCTGTGCTTTTGCAAGAAGTGGGTCGGTGTGACGGAGAATTTTGAAGAATGTCATTGTTGATGCTGCTTTATCCTTCTCTCCCCGTTTTATATATACTTGGGCGAGTTGGTAATGTGCATCCGTGTTATCATGCTGAAGTGCAATAACTTTTTCAAACTGAGTTACCGCATCATCAAAACGTTTCTGTTTAGCATATACCTGACCTAATCCCAAAATAGCACCTGTTTCACTCGGATTAAGACGAACTGCCTCTGAATAAGATTTTTCTGCTTGGGAAAGAAGTCCCTGTTTCAGGTATGCCTCAGCAAGTCCGTAATGTGCATCTGACCATTTTGCGTCAATAGCAATAGCCTGTTTAAACGTTTTGGCAGCAAGAGGGAATGTGCCTTGTTTCAGGTAAACCAACCCGATATTATAGTGTGGTTCTGCTGTCTTTGGGATTAACTCTAACGCTTTTTTATATGCATCAAGTGCAGCATCATATTGTTTGAGTTCCGAGTGGGTGATTCCGAGTGCGTTATAGACAACAACAGAATTTGGGTTGAGTGTGATGGAATTTTTATATTCTAATATTGCCTTTTCAAATTCTTCTAACGCGTAGTAAGCGGATGCTTTCTGATAATGCACCTGAGCAAGCCAACTATCTTCCACATCCGCTTTCTGTGAGCGAATTGATTCATCAAAAGCCTTAAGTGCCTTCTGATACTGACCTTCTTCCAAGTATGTTTTACCACGGAGGTAGTGTTCATCAGCTCGGTTGGCTAAAGCAATGTTTCCTATAACACTACAGAGAATGAAAAAAGTGATGTATTTTCGCATACTCACCTCGGCTTTGTACGCTGGTAAAACATCTTTGATGTGAAGGAGTCAGTTCACCTGCCAAGTTCATTCTTTTCGGCGGTGGTCTGTTTTAATAGCACCCCATGTTGTAGTTAGTTTTTCAGCGGGTTCTACAGGTAAAAATTCGCCATCTTGATGGAGTTAATTTCTGCTTCGGAAAGGATTCGGTTAAAGAGAAATACCTCATCAATGGTACCAGTGAAAAATTCAGTACCAGGGTGTCTTGCACCGACCATAATTGAACCACCAATCTCAATGATTTGTGCTGGTTCATTACCGGTACCTACTTTATTACCATTATAGAAAATTGCAGCCTCAGATTTAGTGTCATGTGTTACAGTGATATGCACCCAATCTTCGGGTTGATCTACATCGGAAATAACTTCTGAAGACCAACCTGGATCTTTAGAATAGAGATAAGTTTTTTTATTATTGTTATTAAAAATAGTTGCCCATACAAGTTCGCCAGCAGAAACCATATAGTTCCATTCACTAATTTGCGAATCTCCACGTTTGACCCAAAATACCACTGAAAACTGTTCTCTGAGCTGCAAGGTGTCGTTGATAGGCACCATCACATGCTGCCCTTTTGTGCCATCAAACTCAAGAGCCTTGCCACCGAATTGTCCATCAACCCATGATGGATTACTGATGAGTTCTCCATCATGCCCATAAGGAGAACCATCTCCAGCAGTATCGCCTTGTCCTTCATCAAAGGATAGGTATAACACAAGGGATTTATCGTCTAAACCTGCGTCCGATGGTGAGGTAATGATGAACAGTGTCAATATTGTAACTAATACCGTTGTGATTTTTATCCATTTAAACACAGCCGAATCCTCCTTAACAGGTTTAATTCTTAACTAAATCTACATATAATACCATTTCTGAATGATGGTATTACATTAACAAAAAACGCGTTTGTAGTCGCGCAATTCATTGCGCCTCTTACATTCAAAATCAGAAATTGTTTAACAAGCACCACATTTTTTACAAACTGTGGTATCACATGAGCTCGTCATATAACCTTTTTCATGTTTGTTGTGTTCAAGTTGCAGGAATTGCGGTTTAACGTTTAGGTCAAGATGATCCCAAGGGTTTACTTCGTTGAATTCACGTTTACGTAGTGCGTAGAAATCTGGAGCCAATCCGTGTTTACGAAAAGCGTTGTTCCATGATGTGCCACGGGCAATTTCCAAAATAACCTTACCGAGTCTTCGATCACCGCGTGCGAAAACGGCTTCTTGATGTGCCATGCGCGCACTTGCAGAGGATACTTTGATACTACCAAGACTGTTGATCTCTCGCTTTAGATAGTCAAGTTTTTTAGCAATAGTTTTGGGTGGTTCCATTGGCACCCATTGGAACGGGGTATGCGGTTTTGGCACCATGGGTGAAATAGTGAAACTGATACGACCAATCTTCCCTGTTCGTTTGGCATGCGGCAGTAGAATTGTGCGCATCTCTTTCGCCATTTCCGCAATTGCTGCCACATCTTTGGGTGTTTCGTAGGGGACACCGATGAGGAAATATAAGCGTAGGTTGAGGATGTCGCGTTTCAGTGCCTCTTCAAAAACATGATAGAGTCGTTCTCTGGGTATCGCCTTATTTATAACTTTTTGAAGTTCCTCAGTTGCCACTTCAGGCGCGATCGTGATTGTACCTTGCTCGCTATCGGCAAGTGCGTCAAGAAGGGGTGCCTCAACTGTTTCTGCGCGGAGTGAGGCGCAGGAGATTCGGAATCCGTTTTCAACCAACCCCGATGCGATCTCATTTATCTGCGGGTGGTCGGAAATTGAGGCACCAACTAACCCGATCCTATCTGTAATGCCTCTTGCTTTTTCTGCCAATGCAAGTGTGTTTTCTACGGTGCGGTGTCTTGGCCATCGGCGTGCGTAATCTGCCACGCAGAACCGGCACTGCCTGCCACATCCACGCACAATTTCAATCAAATGTGCATTTGAGAACTCAGTATTGGGGGTATGAATGTGTGTGCAAGTCTCCACATTATCAAGAACTGGTACAGCTGCAGAGCGAATTTTCATCGGAAACCCCGGTTTCGGGTGGACCTGCTTAACTTTCCCATCTGAGTCGTAATTGACATCATAAAAACTGGGAACATAAAATCCAGGTTCCGTGGCAAGTGATTTCAGTAGGTCTGCTTTAGGGGCGTTGGACATTTTCCATTCATGGAATTTATCCATGAGTTCATGGATTATCAGTTCAGCTTCACCTACGACAAAGACATCAATGAAATCAGCCAATGGTTCTGGGTTATAGGAGATGTTAATTCCACCTGCAATGACGAGCGGATCCCACTCTGTACGTTCTTCAGTGAGCTGCGGGATGTTACCTAACGCCAACGCGCGTGGAATATTGACATAGTCAGATTCAAAGGAGACAGAAAACCCAACAATATCAAAAACGTGAAGCGGGGTTTGCGTTTCCAGAGAGAAGAGAGGTGTCTTCTGTTTTATGAGTTCGCGAACATATTGAGGTTCCGGTATGAAAACGCGTTCACAGGCAGTATCAATACGACTGTTCAAAGTAGTATGTATTACCTGAATTCCCAAACTTGACATACCGAGTTCATAAGTGCTGGGGTAGACCAGAGCGAACTTGTTAGATTTTCTGAAATGTTTAGACGCGCTTTGTCCTTGCCCCGAATATTTTTCGGTTTTTAACAGGTGTTGCACGTGCTGGCGTAAATCCAATTGAATTCCTCTTTGGTTAAAGTATATGTGAACAAGATTAGGTTGATGTAGAATTAGTTTCTACGTTTATCCCTTCTCTGTTGAACACGCAGGAATGCGGGGATGTCCCACTGTTTTTCACGGTTCTGTTCTTGTTCTTCATTCGCAGCGTTTTCATTGTTTTCAGGTTCTTCCTGTTTTCCATGTTGTATCGGTTTTTCCTGACGATTCGGATTACGTTGAACTGTTGAACCGCGCGCACCTTCGGTACTTCTTTCCTGGGGTTGTCTGTCCCAGGCTGGTCGTTGCGATCCATGTTGTGAACGTCCGGCACCCCCTACCTCTGTATTCCGAACACGACTCCCCTGAAGCATAGGGTTGGGTTGTCCACCTCCACCTTGTTGGTTATATCCACCACCACGATTTCCTAATAAACTTATATCTGCCGGTGAGTCAAAACCGGTAGCAATTACAGTAACCAACACTTCATCGCTGAGTTCCAATTCATCCTTGTAGACTAATCCAAAGATCGGTTGTGCATCCGCGGATGCTTCTATAATGATTTTCATGGTCTCATCCAATTCGTGCATCGTAAAATTGGGGGGAGAGGTGATATTAACAATCATTCCAACAGCACCTGCAATGCTCGTTTCCTCAAGTAAGGGTGAGGAGATAGCTAAAGATGCTGCAACTTGTGCGCGGTTATCACCAGTTGCATGTCCCATACCCATCAGGGCAGTCCCAGCATCACGCATCACTGTTTCCACATCGGCAAAGTCAACGTTAATTTCACCTGTTTCCGTAATGATATCGGATATACTCTGAACACCATGTAATAGAATTTCGTCACCGATCTTGAACGCTTCAGGTATTGGGAGTTTTCTGTCGATTCTGTCGATTGTGTCAATCAGGCGTTGGTTTGGGACTACGATGACAGAATCAGCACTGTCGCGTAACTCTTTCAATCCAATTTCTGCCTTTTCTGCACGATGCTGTCCTTCAAAATTGAAGGGACGCGTTACCACGCCAATCGTCAAAGCTCCTTTTTCCTTTGCAAGAGCGGCTATAATTGGGGCTGCACCAGTACCAGTGCCGCCACCCATTCCGGCAGCAACAAATACCATGTTCGCAGCATTAACTATTTCTTGTAAGCATTCTCGGTCTTCCTCAGCAGCCCTTTTACCTATTTCAGGATTGGCACCTGCGCCTAATCCTTTAGTTGTGTTCATCCCAATTTGAACTTGCGTAGCTCCATGGCATGAACTGAGTGCTTGTTGGTCAGTGTTTACAGCATAAAACTCTATGCCAGTGAGTCCGGCTTCAATCATTCGTCTAACCGCATTTCCGCCTGCTCCACCTACACCGATAACCTTGATTTTTGCACTTGTTTTATCAAATTCTTCTTGTTCAAAATCTATCATTTTAATATTTTAGTCACCATCGGACAACACATCCGGGTGCCTCCGCTGCATCATTGCTGCCGCTTGATTCGCCGTTGGAACGTTGTCTAATGAACGGTAACCTAATTCCTCCTTTGCATAGCCATTTTATTCAGTAAACACTACAACCAGCATGTAATTTTACACGCCTATGGATTCTTTACCCACATCGGACAAATTTGAAATCCGAAATACGCACAACTCCCGTTGTTAATATATAAATGTGATTTGAAATCTTTATCAAAACTCCCCGACTAAAACCCCGCTGTTTTAACTCGGGGATACAGTCGGCCTTCGTGTATCAGACCAAAACTTTTTTTGACAAAAAACACTATTTTGCTAAAATCTCTTTTAGTAACTCGAACATGCTAAGCATGTGAGGTTGTGAGCAGGCGTTCTGGACGCTATATACCGAGTGAACTTATGAAGCAATCATCGTTGATACCACAATCTACCTCGTGCAGGAGGTTTCTAAGAATCCCCCTGCTTTAGCGGGGAAGTATGTCAAATTGTCCATCTCCCCCATAACCTTGTATTTCAGTTTATGGTTGTAATCTCCTTATTTTGTAGTCAATATTAACTTGATTAGACGTCTTTTGATACAGGACACCGTTGCAAGGAGGACCCAGAGACCTCACACTACAAATCGGGTTAATTGGGTATAATACCAAATTAACGGGATTTGTAGCGCGAGGTCCCCGTGCCTCGCAATGCTAACCGCTATTAGAAAACTTCTAATCAAGTTAATTTGGTATAATACCATTTCTGATTATATATCTCCCATTTGTAGCACAAACTTTTAGTTTGTGCTGTCCTGCACCACATTTCATAAAAACCGGTAATGCGACACGTATTTTCAGAATTGGTATAATACCAAATTAACGGGATTTGTAGCGCGAGGTCCCCGTGCCTCGCAATGCTAACCGCTATTAGAAAACTTCTAATCAAGTTAATTTGGTATAATATATAATTATTATACAAGTAATCCAAAATTAAATCAATACAATGCTAATTAGGACCAGGGTTATTTAGTTTTCCAATAATTTTGAACTTTTGCTCAAGACTCTCCGCTGTAGGAGCGATCTCCGAATCGCGACTTTTCGTCTAAAATGGACAAAAAGCCTAAAACTAAATAACCCTGAATTAGGACTATGTAAAGTTTTTGTCACCTTATGCATCAATAATCATGCTTATTGAGAAGTATTCATAAATACACAGACATTTTCTTAAATTGACACCTATAGGTGTCAATTCGCTCTACCCGACAGACAATAATATTTGTGACAAAATATTTACACACCCTAATTAGGTTTGTGGATCAATTAGAATTTTCAGATTTTTCTAATACCCGAACCATTCCTTAATACGACGGAAAAACCCACCAATAGGACTTGAACCGCGCCTTAATGCTTGAGCTTGTTTTTCTTCGCGTCGCAAGGATTCTCCGTACATTGCTAACCCAAGACCTGTGGAATACATCGGATAATTTACGCGATCCATCAACCCCTTTAGTTCTGTTGGATATCCGACCTGAACGCGAAGCTGCAGCATATGCTCTGCAAGTTCTGTTAAACCATCCATAAGTGCTGTTCCACCGGTCAACACAAGTCCACCGGGGAGTTGCAAATCACCGAGTTCATTGGCAATTCCATCAAGAATTTCAACCATGCGGTATTCAATGATTTGTGCCAATTCAAGTCGATTGACAAATTTGGGCGGAGTTGAACCTGTTGTGATAGGAATAGGGTTTGTGTCGTCTTCTGGCACCCACTCTGTCCATGCACAACCGCGGTGTAGTTTTATCTCTTCAGCCATAGGCAGCGGCACCTTTAAATATTGCGCGATGTCGTTTGTTACGTGTTGGCCGCCAACTGGAAATACAACTATGTGTTGGATAGCATCTTCTTTATAAATAATGATTTCAGTTGTTTGGTCTCCGATGTCTGCAAGTGCTATGCCAACTTCACGTTCATCTCTCTGTAAGACAGACTTCGCGGAAGCGAGTGGGGCAACAGCAAGCGTTTCCACACTTGGGATATCCGCACTTTCAACACTGTTTAACAAACTTTGAATTCCACTGGTGTTCCCAGTAATTATGTATGCATTTGCTTCTAAGCGAGCCCCTGACATCCCGATAGGTTCTTTAATTCTATTGTGCATGTCTATCACAAAGTTTTGCTCAATAACATGTAGAATGTTCTGTCCATCAGGTATCGCAGCAATCGTTCTTGCGGATTGCACGGCACGATCCACATCATCTTTCGTGATCTGTGTGGCATTTTTTACTGTTATCACACCGCGCGACGTTTGTCCAAGGATATGGTCGCCAGAAATGCCCAAACACACCACCTCTATGTTTACACCTGCCATGAGTTCTGCTTCAGAGATTGCTTCGCGAATTGCTTCTGCAGTTAGATTGATGTCAACCACTACACCTTTTCGCAACCCCTTTGAATTTGCAGAGCCGACACCGATAACTTCCATCTGCCCATCTAACCCCAGCAGCGTATGGCATACTACTGCAGAAATTTTACTTGAGCCAATGTCCAATCCGGTGATTATGGTTCCTTTTGCCATCTATTTGCTTTCACCTCCTAAATAAAGTGTATCTTCATATCGTGCATCTAAATATGTATATTTTTCTGATACGGACGCCCCCTTAGTGTTTGCAAGTGTCTTTTTTGGTTTTATTGCCACTGACATTTCTTTCTCTTTTTGTAGGACAAGGAGTGCATTTTGTTTTACAAACAACCCGACATAATGGATTCCAGTTTTAAATAAATCTTCTGAAATCCATACTGGCATAGGTAAACTATCATATTCAAGTGTAATTTTCTGAGGAATGCGCGCGTCAATACTCTTGAGGTGTTTTGCCAGTTTGAGTTCTTTTGATTTTACGTGCTTCAGAATTTCAATCCCGATTTGTGTGGCTTTTGTATTGATCTGTTTGCCAATTTCAGGCAACTTTTTATCTTCATCCGCTATCAGAATCATCTGACTGAACTGATCGGACATTATAGATTCTAATACATGTCCCTCTTTATCTATCAAGTAAAAATGATCCTCGTTATTATGTTTCACTTTTGTCAGATGAGTGTTTTTGGATTCCGCGGAATTATCCAATATAAACTTTATCCGTGCAAAGGGTTTCCGCTCTGTAACTTCAATGGTCAGCTGCCGTTTCACTAAATTTTTTGAAACTCGAACATCCTTAAGATAACTGAGATTTTCCTTTAAGAATGCAGCCGTTTTTGACTCCGAATCTGTTACGATATTATCCAAATTTTCACCTAACACATCATAAATCTGTCCTTTAGTATAATGTAAATCTCCAAATAGTGCAAATGATACGTGCTCAACATTAAAAAAACTGAGTAGGATTTTACCCAAAAACAGCAAGGTTACGAGCGAAATTCCGAAGATTATTATGCGTCGGGCACGGTATTTAGACGTCCGAACTCTTCTCTGATTGAAAATTCGATGGGAGGATCTATCCTTTCTTCTTTTTCGGTTTCTTAGAAGGTTCATCTCTAATCTTCGGGCTGGAGACCCCTCGCCTTTAGGCAGGGGAGGAAAGCCCATCTCCTAATTTTTAGTTTGTCCCTAAAAGGGGTGTGTGTTGTTTTTTCGCCACAAACACGTAGGCGATCCTCTTGAGTGTGCTGCTTCGTTCAGTGAGACTGTCACTACTCACCTATTTGACCTGACACGGTGTTCTTGAGAAAACAGATAAAACTCCGCAAAGCGGGTATATGTGGTTACCCCATCCAGATCACAGTGTCAGAGAGGAGTGGGACTTGGGGAGCATCCTTCAGCAATCCCCCACCACAGAAGAAATACCTTTTGACACCCATCTTGCGGGCTGCCACGCCCAGACACTGCGATATGTTACTGTAGTCAATGAGTTGCCCTCGTCCAACCTATAGACTTGGCTGCCGTGTTGGACAAGCCTCGCCCTTTAGGGCGGGGTCACTGACCTGTATATTAATTTATTTCCGATGCGCGTCTACTTAAAAATTTGTGTCCGACATTCACTATATCTCCTGCTCCGAGCGTTATAACCAAATCATTCGGTTGCGTAATTTCCATGAGACGATCCACTACTTCATCCGTATCGGACACGTAAATAACATTCGGATGTCCATGTGCTTCAATTGCACGCGCTAAGTTTTCGCCAGTCACATTTTCGATCGGCTTTTCACCTGCGCCATATATTGACGTAACAATGAGAATATCTGCCTGATAAAAAGATCGAGAAAACTCATCAGCAAGGGCTCTAACTCGTGCATATCGATGCGGTTGAAAAACAGCTACAATGCGTCTGTTGTAACCTTCTCTGGCACCTCGGAGTGCTGCCATTAATTTTGCGGGATTATGCGCGTAATCGTCAACAACAATTATATCATCAACGGTTCCCAACACTTCAAACCGACGGTGTACACCTTGAAAAGATTCAAGCGCGTCCCGAATTTTCTCAAACGGAATTTCCAACTCAAATCCTACAGATATTGCAGCCAATGAGTTCGAGATGTTATGCCGCCCTGGCATCATAAGATGTACTTTACCACACACTTCACCTTGGTTACGAACTTGATAGCGAGAGGTGGGGCCGTCAATCTCAATTTCTTCTGCAATTAAGTCCGCACGTGTGTCAAGTCCGTATGTGATGTATTTTTTTTCGACTTGTGGAATAAGCTTTTGGATATTCTCTTGATCAAGGCACAAAACAGCAGTGCCATAAAAAGGCACTTTGTTGATAAATTTTAGAAACGTTTTTTCTATTTCTTCAATGCTGTTGTAATAATCCAGATGATCGGCATCAACAGATGTGACAACAGCAATAGTCGGATAAAACATTTCGATTGACCCGTATGCCTCATCTGCTTCTATTACCATCACATCACCGTGTCCACTCCGTGCATTACTTCCATTGACTAACTTGCCACCTACAACGACAGTTGGGTCAAGTGTTGCCAAGACAGCAGCGGTCATCGCTGTTGTCGTTGTCTTTCCATGGGTGCCACTGACAGCAACGCTATAACGTACACGTGTGATCTCATTCAGCATTTCTGCCCCGCGTATAATGGGGATTTTTGCATGCATTGCGGCTTGAAGTTCCGGATTGTCCTCTGGAATGGCAGGAGACATCACGACTACATCCGCTCCATTAACTTGGGAGGATGCATGACCATACCAAACTTTTGCACCGCATGATTTTAAGTGCTCAGTTGCCGCTGACTTTTTGATGTCTGAACCAGTGACATTAAAATCAAGGTCAAGAAGGACTTCGGCAATGCCGCTTAAGCCTGCTCCACCTATGCCTATAATATGGATGTGTTGTGTCTTTCCAAACAACGCCTATCTCCAGTACAAACCTATATCAAATCAACTATACGATTTGTCTTATTTTCCGGACGGTAGGTGCGGTTTTGCGGTGTACTCACCCAAATGCGATCTGCATTCCTAACCGCACCGATAGATTGGAATCAAGTTAATTTGGTATTATACCCAATTAACGGGATTTGTAGCGCGAGGTCCCCGTGCCTCGCAGTGCTAACAGCTATTAGAAAACTTCGAATCAAGTTAATTTGGTATTAGTTGAAGAAGCGAGTCTATAAATTGACTCCGCAATCGTATCACTTGCATTCGGACGACCCAAACTTTGGCTTGCAATTTTCATTTGTTGATGAATATCTTTATCGGTAATTATAAGTATTAATTCTTTCACAAGAGACTCAGATGTCAATTCTTCCTGTTCAAGTACAACAGCAGCACCAGCATTAGCAACTGTTTCAGCATTACGGACTTGGTTATTACCTACGGCAGCCGGAAGCGGGATAAAAATAGCCGGGATACCACATGCTGTAACTTCAGACACTGTCATTCCGCCAGCTCTACACACCATCACATCAGCGATACTATATATTTCTTCAACTTGATCAAAGAACGGTTGAACATGATGTGGTATTCCATGTTGTGTATATGCTGCCTGTACATCCTCAACATCCGTTTTTCCAGTTTGATGTACTATCTGAAGTTGAGTTGCTCTTGACTTTTCAAGATCATCTGAACATTCACTACCCGTTTCTAACTTGATAGAAGTAACAGATTTAGCAATTAATGGACACGCTTCTATCATAGCTTTATTAACCGCGCGAGCCCCTTGACTTCCCCCCATCACGAACACGGTTTTGTAATTCGGAGATAAGTTATATTTGTTATAGGTTTTGTCGTTCCGAGGAAATTCTGTTATTCCAGGACGAATCGGATTACCTGTTACCTCCACAATGTGTTTCGGAAATCGTTGGGTATCTGGTGGTAATGCAAGGTACGCTGCTTTTGCCCGACGTGCAAGAATACTATTTGTTAAACCAGGAGACACATTCTGCTCTTGGATTGCTATTGGGATACCCAGCAACGAAGCGGCAAAGAGAACAGGACCAGAAACATAACCGCCTGTACCGATGACGACATCTGGTTGGAAATGCTTCAAATATTTTAACGACTGCACCAGTCCTTGACAGACTCTAATTATAACAGGAAACCACTTCCATGTCAAGCTGCGTGGGAATCCTTCAACGGATATAGGAAGAAACCGAAAACCTTGTTGCGGAACAAGCGTTGATTCTAAACGGTCACGTCCACCGATAAAAACGATGTTTACCTCTGAATTGAGACGTTGAAGGGCTTGGGCAATACCGATAGCAGGATAAATATGTCCGCCTGTTCCACCTCCGGCAAGAACGAACCGCTTCTCATTATTTTTCACAATTAGTATTATCTGTTGCCATGAATTATTGTTTATGTCGCGTATTTTGCATTTTCACATCAACATTTTCATTGATCCCTATCATTTTACGTAACTGATGATGGATAAATACTTACGACTTTCTTGTTTTGGGAGATGATTGAGTAGCACTACGAGAAATGTTCAATAGCATACCAACACAAACCAAACTGACTACAAGAGATGATCCACCATAACTTAGAAACGGTAGTGTAATGCCTTTTGTAGGGAGTTGCCCTGTGACAACTCCGATATTGATAAAGGCTTGTAACCCTATGATTATCGTTAGTCCGGTTGCAAATAGTGCCCCGAATCTATTTTCTGTACGTCTTGCAATTGAAATACCTCTCCAAACAAATATCATAAAGATCAATATGACGGTTGCCGTTCCAATAAAACCGAATTCCTCCCCTAAAATAGAAAAAATAAAATCTGTGTGTGGATATGGCAAATAGTTTATTTTAGCCGCACTGTCGTCAATACCAACTCCGAATAAGCCACCCCATTTGAGAGCATCTAATGAACGCCCTAACTGATAACCTGCTGCTTCCGGTGATTGCATTGATGCCCAAAAATCGGTCAATCGTTTTAAGCGATACGGATTGCTGATAATAAATCCAGCCAATATTGCGCCTCCAGACCCTATCAACATTAACGTGTGGGTTATTCGGATTCCTCCAATGAAAAGAAGGCTACCTGCTGTTGCCGCTAATAGGACAGCAGAACCGAAATCAGGCTGCATTGCTACTAATCCGAACATCAATCCTATAATGAGGACGTTTGGTATTACGCCATTAAGTAAACTTTTTATGCGATCCGGGTATCGTGCTAAGAAATGCGCCGTGTGAATAATCAAAGCAATCTTTGCAAACTCAACCGGTTGGAATCGGAAACCTCCGACAGCGATCCAGCGATTAAATTTTCCACCTTCCGCCCCACGCACACTATTGCCTATTGGTGTGAAAACCAAGATCAGTAAGGCAAAAGCCAGAAATAGCAGCTTGGTGCTATGCCTTTCATAAAACCTATAGGGGATGTATGAGGTGAACCCCATACCTACTAAACCTATAACGCAGGCAATTCCTTGGATTTTTAGGTAATGGTAGTTACTTCCATACTGACTATATGATAACACATGTCCAGCACTATAAACCATCAAGATACCTATGCCAGCAAGGCAGAGGGTGACAGCAAGCAAACCAGTGTCTACTCTGCCATGACTCGCAATTTGAGAGCGGTCTTGATCAGAGGGAATCACAGTTGCATAGTTAAGGGTTGTATGATTTTGCATAAGTCTTTCGTATATTTCTATTGTTGTCTGGACATAGTAAGTATTCTATATTTAACCCAAGCTGCTACCTATTGAAAATCGGTCTGTCCGTCACAGTTAACGTCTTTAATCTATCGCTCCAGATGAAGATTAAAAAATAAATTAGGTAATTCGGGCTCAAACCCCCAACCCGGTAGGTGCGGTTTTGCGGTGTACTCACCCAAATGCGATCTGCATTCCTAACCGCACCGGACTCTACAAGGAAACTGGAAATTACCCGATTAAATTCTTAATCTTCATGCGGAGCGGTATGTCCAGAATCTTGAGCCGTCATTATTTGAATGTTTCACCCGAATAACGTTTTCCTTGTTTAGGTGGAAACTTGGGTTATATTTAATATTAAGTTCGAATATAGATAGCATTATCCAGAAACTGGATTACGAAACATCAGATGATCTATCCAATTTTAGCGAATTCACAGCATTTTTAAAAGCCTCTCCACGTTCTTTGTAATCCGTGTACATATCAAAACTGGCATTTGCCGGTGATAATAGGACGATGTCTCCCGGTATAGCCTGTCTATGTGCGAATTCAACTGCTGTTTGCATTGTGGCAGTATGATACATATCTGCACATCCAGCGAGTGTTTTTTGAATGTTTTGCGTGTACTCTCCAAGTAGGACTAAACTCTTAACTTTAGTGCGAACATGTTCAATAAGCGGTTCGTAATCGTTTCCTTTATCATATCCACCTATAATTAAATAAACCCGTTTTGCGTTTTCTCCGAGACACGTTGTATTTTTGACCGATTCAAGTGCTGCACATGTTGCTATGACGTTAGTTGCCTTAGAATCGTTTATATAATTTACACCATTAATAACGGCAACCTTTTCAAAAGCGTGTTCAAGCGCAGGATGCACCCGATTAAATTCGAGAATTGCCTTCCGCATTTCTGTCGGCTCTACATCAAAGATTGTACCAACAACAACGGCAGCGAGTATATTTCTGACATTATGTGCGCCTGCTAACGGCATATCAACGACATCACAAATTAGGTGTTCTCGATCATCTTTATATGCGTAGATACCGATATTGTTTGCCTTGCTTCGCAGTCGTGCCCCTAATTTATGTCTTAACATTTCCGACTCTAAGTCTGTATCAGAGAGACTGTCTGAGAAATATGCTTTTTTCACATCACTTGTGTTGGCTAAACTCTTAACGGTTGTGTCGGTAGCATTTAGTACTATCCAATCTGAACGCGTCTGATTTGCATATATTTTCCGTTTCGCGCTCAAATATGTGTCCATTGTTCCATGGCGATCAAGATGGTCACGTGAAAAATTCAACACGACACTCACTGCTGGATGAAAAGTATCGGTACTCTCCAATTGAAAACTACTTGCCTCAACGACAACAATATCTGTATCTGTTAATGTAGTTACTTCATTTGCTAACGCAACACCGATATTTCCTGCAACTACTACCTTAGAAAATATGTGCCCTACCTCTAAAATTGCCGCAGTCAAAAGTGTTGTAGTTGACTTACCTTTTGTGCCTGTAATTGCTACAATGGGTGCTTGACAAAGGCTTGCCGAGACTTCCAATTCACCTAAAATCGGAATGCTTCTTTTTTTAGCTTCAACCAATATCGGGATATTCAAGGGAACGCCGGGTGAAACGACAATTAATTCAGCGTTAGCAATACAAGATTCCCCATGACCACCGAGGTGTAATTGGATCGGAATTCCATCCAATTGGGCAATTTCGGCAGACAATGCGTCTGTGCCACGAGTATCTGTGAGGGATATTTTCGCATCAAGATCATGAAGTACCCTTGCAATTGCGATGCCACTTCGATTAGCACCAAAAACGGTGATTCGTTTGCCAGAAAAGCGGTACAAGTTCTGATGTTTCAAACATTACCTCAACCGATATATTTTAAAAAACGGGGCATATTGTGTGGTATATACTTATCCTAATCTTAGTGTACTTAAAGCTATCAACATTAATATAAGTGCTACAATCCAAAAACGGATTACCACTTTTGATTCCTTCCATCCTGAGAGTAGGAAATGATAATGAAGTGGTGACATCTTGATAACCCGTTTTCCAAAAGTTCTATATGACCAAACCTGTATGATGACAGATAATACTTCCGCTACAAAAATACCACCAACAATAATAAGTAGAATTTCCTGTTTTATTAATAGCGCACATGTTCCAAGCGTTGCACCAAGCGGTAAAGAGCCGGTATCTCCCATGAACAGTTGTGCAGGGTGTCCGTTGTACCATAGAAATCCTAATCCTGCTCCTACTAAAGATGCACAGAAAATCGCAGTAACTTCTCCACCAACAGGAAGATGAAAAAGGTTGAGATGTTCTGCTATGAGCTTATGGCTTGTCATATATCCCAACGCGCCAATCGTTCCCGCTACGAATAGCGTACACCCGATTGCTAACCCATCCATACCGTCCGTTAGGTTCACAGCATTTGAGGTGGCAACGATAACCAAGGTAGCAAAAGGGATAAAGAAAATACTTAAGTTCGGGTGTAGGTTTTTGAAAAATGGAAGATTCAATCGCGTTGTAACATCATTTGCTTCAGCAGGTCCCCACTGATAAAGATAGCATGCAATCGCTATAGCCCCAACAGTTTGCAGCACAATTTTCTGCCAACTGCGTAGACCAAGCGACTGTTTTCTGCTAATTTTACACATATCATCTAAAAAACCGAGTCCGCCAAACCAAATCGTTGTAAAGATCATCAAGTAGATATAAGGTTGATCAAGCTGCGCCCAAAAAATGACGGAAATCAGTACCGCGACAATGATAAGAATGCCGCCCATCGTTGGAGTGCCTGCTTTACTTTGATCTTCATTATGCTGCTGTGCTTTTTCGACCTCTTCTTGAATATGTTCACCGATTCGCAACTGTTTCAACCGCCTTATCATAAAGGGTCCCAAAACAAGGGAAATAGCAAGCGCGGTTGCTGTCGCATAAACGGCACGGAAAGTAATAGCACCAAAAACATCAAAGGGTTGAAAAACGTTAGCAAGGTTTTCAAAAAATAGATGATAAAACATATTAATGCTTCGTGATACTCACGACGGCTAAAGCCGTGTGCTTCTTTTAGCACACAACCTCTCCTATGTGATTCCTGCTTCTACACAGTTTGCCACCCCGCCATGCTAACCGAAGTTACTGACTTATATGTGGTCTTATATCTGTTCCACAGGCGTTTATTTTCTCGGTATATCCTACCGCGAGGTTAAAGATTAATTCGCACTTTGCATCTTAAATCTTTTTGATAAGATAGCGTCTCGGGCGATGGCTTACCGCAACTTGTCCCTCTGGGGATCCGCCAAGTTTTACTATCTGCACACTTCCCATAACTACGGTGCCAGTGGACTGCCTTCTGCAGTGTGGGCTTCGGTTCGTCCTACGTTATTTCGCATTACGCTACAGAGCCTTGCTTGTCTCAAATAATCTAAAATACTTCTGCACAAGTTGACATGATTGGACCCGAAGTCTAAAGACTTGGGATTGTTAGTTAATTCCCTTCACTAATATCCAATTACCGTGATTTGTCCTGCGAGGTCCCCGTGCCTCGCAACGGTGTACTATATCAAAAGACTTCTAATCAAGTTAATTTGGTATAACTTCTTAGGGTGGTGAATGTAATTCAGAGGTTTAATCATTAGATCAACAAAAATAGGATATGTGAAAATGAATGCTGTATTGATATCCACCCGTTTAAAAACTCATTAGGTAAAAAACTTAAGCGGTTTTCTCTGGTTGTGAATCAGTTTTTAACTTCGCAAAACTTGCTCCTGCTTGACTCAACAAGTTGGTTGAATAAGAATAGATTAATCGGTTTTTCTCCTGATGTGTTTCTACTGCCAGTTCAACTAACTGTGATACCAATTCTGTAAATGAAATGCCGACTGGTTCCCATAAGTAAAAACTGAAAGAGCCAGGAATAGTGTTGATTTCATTCACGTATACATGGTCTTCGCCGCTTACCAAGAAATCTACTCTGGCAATACCGGCGCAATCAAGCACATGGAAAGCCTCGGTAGCAAGCTTCTGAATATGTAACGTCAATTCTTCTGGAATAGGTGCAGGAATTTTCCGTTGTGCACCCGCTATACCAGAAGAGACATCAGAAGCGGATTCAGTTTCCGAATTTTGATGAATATATTTATCGTTAAAACTGAGGAAGTCAGTACTGGCGATGGGTTGTTCACAAACTGATGGTGTCGGTGTGTGTGTTCCCATCACTGAGCAATTTATCTCATATCCGTTTTCAATACCTTGTTCAACAACAATGCGGCGGCAATAACGGCATGCAAGTTCAATCGCATCCCGAAGTTCATCTTCATCATTCGCCTGACTCACACCGATGCTTGACCCACTTACTGCTGGTTTAACATATATTGGGTATGTAATCTTTTCATCAATTATATTGAGAATGTCGTTGCTTGCTGAATCCCAATCGTGTTTAGTGAACTGGACATAAGGGAGGATAGGGAGTCCATTTTCATTGAGAACAGCCTTCATAATGATTTTATCCATACCGATTCCAGACCCGACGACACCTGCGCCGACGTATGGAATATCAATCAATTCCAAGAGTCCTTGAAGAGAGCCATCTTCGCCGTGAACACCGTGAATTGCTGGAAAGACAATATCAATTGGCAATTCCTTTTTTTTACTGAACAAACCGCCGCGCTTTGGTAAGACACTAAAGTTTGCATGTGTTCCAAATTCAATACTAACTGTGTCATAATCAGCAGTACTTGGTAAGTTTCCTGCTGTGAATGTGTTCAGTTCCTTGAGTTTATCCCCAGTTAACCACGTTCCATCTTTTGTTATATAAATCGGGATTACATCGTGTGTCTCAACTAAAGCCGCATTGACTTGATGCGCGGTGACGATAGAGACTTCATGTTCTGGTGATCGACCACCGAATATGAGGGCTACATTCATGTGTCATTTCCTTTTAAGAACTTGCATATTACATAACGTGAGTTTGATAAAAACAAGATGGCGGGCTTCTCGTAGGGGCGAGGTCTTCTCGCCTGTAGGGGTTAGGTTACCTAACCCCTACGGAAATGTCCATTTATGTTTAGAATTTGCTATATATCAAACTCACGTTATTACATAGGTTATCGTATTCAGTTTTCTTCAAAATAATCCATCCTAACAGAGTGGTATCTTTACCGTTAATCTAAAATTATGTTGAAATCATACTGATTTCCCACCTTAACTCCCAAACTATTGAGGTGTATTAAAATGCTTCGTTGTAATTATCTGGCAAATCGTTTTCAAAAAGGACTACATCTCCCACTTTCACGCGTTGTGTAAGTTGTTTTTGGGCTTCATTTAGGTCTTTTACAACAACAATCTGTTGATCGGGATAGTTTGCGTTTTTGAGTCCATCCATAATTGGTGCAGTTCTTGCCGGACCCACGAGGATAACAAGATCACAAACTTTGGCTGCTTCTGAACCGAACAACTTATTTTCATCGTATTCGCGTTCGCCAAGTTCCACCATACCTGGTGTAACCAATATTTTTTTCCCTTCTTTATCACTCACAAGATCGGTGAGTACTTCAAGTGCTGCTTTTGCACCTTCAGGATTTGCGTTGAAACTGTCGTCAATCACAGTTACACCTGTCCCCTCTGCTATCAGCTGCAAACGGTGTGGAACGGGTTCTAACACTTTAAGTGTATCACGAATTTCATTCAATGTCATACCACATTGCAGTGATACACCAATAGCAGCAAGGATATTTGAAACATTATGTTTTCCAAGAAGTCGGGTTGTGATTTCAACTGTTCCCGCCACCTCGTCAGTTACAGTAAATGTAAGTCCTTTATCGCTCTGTTTAATATTATGGGATTTCAACCTTACATCTGTGTTCTCAACTCCATTTGAGTCTACCCCGTACCGAATTACAGGAACGTGGTCAGTTTTGTCTGCCAATGCAGCGCATATTTCATTGTCGGTATTGATAACCGCGAGTCCGTTTTGGGGCAATGCTTCTATCAGTTCATACTTTGCGCGAGCAGTATTCTCAATACTTTTAAATCGCTCTAAATGTTGAGGACCGACAGCGGTGAGTATTCCAATATTCGGCGGCGCAAGACGACATAACTCATTGATGTCACCGCGTTTATACGCTCCCATTTCAACAATAAAATACTCGTGTCTCGGTAATAAATCCCCTCTGATTACCTTACAAATACCCATCGGTGTATTGTAACTATCTGGAGTCATTAAGGTGTTATATTTCTGCGATAAAATCTGGTTGAGAATATATTTTGTGCTCGTTTTACCATAACTTCCTGTAATTCCGATTATTTTTGGTTGAAGTGCTTTGATACGTTTCCTTGCGTCGCGTAAATAGGCACCGTTTATGAGTTGCTCTATCGGCCAGATTAAAAAGTTACTCACAACAAGAATCGGTACCGTGAGTTCACTAAACAGAAAGACACTTATCCTCCATTGAGTTTCTTCAGTAACTAAAGCGAGTACAACCCCTACTACAGCCAATAAAGCGAGTGCTAATCCGAAGAGCCGTTTTGCACGGGCAGTGTAAACCAACGGTTTCTTCGCTGTGGATTTCTTACGCCATGCAATCTTATAAACTTGGAATGTTCCCCAGATTAAACAAACCGCGCGAAAAAACCAATCTGTCAGAATGGTAGGATAAATAGTTGCAATAATCAACACGCCTGCTATGACAATAATCTCTATGATTTCAAAGCAGTTTCTAATGTGTGTTGAAATCCATTTCAAATAGCGTACTGGCTTATACCCATCAAGTTGTAGGATATGTAATCCAGCAGTAGTTCTGATAACCGCTCTTACAAAACAGGCACAAACCAGAAAATAGAATAGTATATTGCTAACCATATTAACCTATGTTTTATTTCTGATATTTTTATTACTGCGCAATGGACAGTAGATAACAAAAACGCAATGAATTGTGCTGCGACAAACAAACTTGGCAGCGACATTATTCATTGCGTTTTCGCCTGCAATCCAATAGGTGCAAATACAATATCTAACTTTTCACTTTCAATCAGTATATTTTTTAGGCAAGACTTGCCATCAGTTGTTGTTGCTCATGCTAAAAAGTTACCCACTATTTGACAAAATTGCGGGAATTGGTCAAGGTACGAGTAATGTCCAGCATCTTTAAGAATGACTAGTCCTGCGTTAGGTATCTCCTCCTCCATGATTTCACCAAAAGATATAGGCGTGTCTAAATCGTTTTCTCCCCAGATTAAAAGCGTAGATGCTTGTATCTTCGGCAATAATGGTCGTAAATTTTGATTGACAGATTTCACCATTGTCGCTCTCATCGGACCTGCTTCCCTATAATCTTTTGAACCTACCGATTGTGCTATGACATCTGCAAGATTATTTCCAATTGTTCCACAACGTCGCATCAAACGTCCGAATTTTGCGAGACTGATTTTTAAATAGTACTTCACAGTTCGGGTTGGTATGATGCCTGCACTATCAACTAAGATGAGTTTATCTACCTTTTCCGGTTCTTCTGCTGCCATTACTATAGAGATTCTTCCACCATAAGAATGTCCAATCAGGTGTGCTTTGTTGATGTTGAGTTTATGAAAAAAAGTAGAAAGGAATTTGGCGTAGTCGGTGGCATCCCACGCAGTTCGAGGAATCTCGCTTAGTCCAAAACCCGGAAGATCAAGCGCAAATACTTGATGTGAGTCTGAAAGCCAATTGAAAACTGATTTGAAAGTATTTGCCTCAGCTCCCCAACCGTGGAGAAGGACTACGGTTTTACCAGCACCTTCAACCTGATAGGCGATTTTTAAATTATTAATTTCTATGAACTTAACTGGTCTCATCACCCAATGCCTATTTCAAGGTTTGCTTTCAGTTTTATCGGTGTAGACTAATTTGCGTGCAAATTTCGTCTACCTTGCAGCTGGCTGCTGCGAATGTAGAGGTAACTGCTGTAAAATTTCCGAGGCAATTTCGCGATCATCAAATGGGAACCGTTCGCCGTGAATTTCTTGATAATCTTCATGTCCTTTACCTGCAATCACTACAACATCACCTGGATTTGCATTCAAAATTGCATGTTGAATTGCTTCACGTCGCTCCGAAATACATAGATATGCTGCATCATGTGGTAAATTTGACACAATATCAGAGATGATTTCATCAGGGTTTTCTGTGCGTGGATTGTCAGAAGTAATCACGCTCATATCTGCAATTTGAGTGGAAATTGTACCCATTTTTGGACGTTTGCCTCTATCTCGATCTCCACCGCAACCAAAAACTGATATTAACCTGCTTTCAGTGATTCCACGTGCTGCGGTTAATACGTTTTCCAAACCATCAGGAGTGTGTGCATAATCAACAATAACAGCAAATTCATTGTCTTGTTTCCTATGCGGGTTAACAAGTTCAAAACGTCCAGGAACGACTGTCTTGGCAAGTCCTTCACGAATGGCTGCAGCACTACAGTTATAACGAAGTCCAACACCAATTGCTGCAAGCGCATTGTAGATATTATATGACCCCAATAAGCGGATTTTTGCCTTGATCTCTTCACATGATGATTTTGTTGAAGTATTGGTTAGGCGGTTTTCTCTATGTACGGCTGTAAAGACTAACTCTTTTAGCGAAATATCTACATCTTGTGCAACTAAATCCGCATCGTTTTCGAGTCCGTATGTTGTGATGTTCCTATGTGTTAAATGTTCAACGATACGCGTAGTAGCAGGGGAGTCTGCGTTAAGAATTGCAACTCCTTGCGGACTCAACTGTTCAAATAACATCAATTTGGCAGCAAGATAATTATCCATTGTACCGTGGTAATCCAGATGATCCTGTGTCAGGTTGGTAAAGACCGCAGTATCAAAGGTTAGTCCTGCTAATCGGTGTTGTGCAAGTCCTTGGGAGGAGGTTTCCATGACAACATGTTCAACGCCTGCATCGACTATTTGCTTTAGCATAGCATGCAGTTGAAACGCATCGGGTGTCGTCAGGAGTGCTGGAATCTCAATTATTGGAGGGTGTTTTCCGTTTGAACTTGAATCATGCACATCAAACGAATGTCCTACAGTGCCTAACACTGCGGCTTTGAACCCATGTGCCTTGAGAATTCCGTATGTTAAATGTGCTGTAGACGTTTTGCCATTTGTACCCGTGATACCGGTTAGTTTCAATTGCCTCGCGGGATTACCATACCAATTGGCGGCAATTAAGGCTTGAGCCTTTCGTCCGTTAGGCGTGACTACACCAGTTACGTCTTTAGGAAGTTCAGATGTACGTTTTTCTGATATGATTGCTACTGCACCGTTTTGAATAGCACCTGCAATAAAAGAATGTCCATCAACGTTCAGTCCTTGATAACAGATGAATGCATAGCCTTGTTTGACTTTACGGTGGTCGCTGACAACACCCGAGATTTCCGGATTTCGGATGCCTGTAATGTCTGTGACTTCAATTCCATCCAGAAGGCTTTGGAGTTTCATAAACCCTCTCCCTTCTTCACTAAAGTGTTATCGGAGAATGGGCTGCTTTTAATCAGCGAATGATTGGATTTTTCTGAACTTTCTTTCGCGGTTTCTCTAACACCTTCTCGCGTAGGAGAAACAGTCCCCTTATTTGATGACTGGTTAGATTTAGGAGCTCCCGCGACAGTTGTAGCACTGGGTTTTCCGGTGCCATATTTTAAGTTAGGTTTACGTCTATTTGTTGGAACGGAGTCGAAAAAATCTGTCTGTTCAATATATTGTAATGTTCGCATAGCAATCCGTTTGAAAACGGGTCCTGCGATCTGACCGCTAAATCTTGCACCGGTCGGTTCGTCAATCGTAACAATAATTGCAATCTTCGGATCGTCAGCGGGGAGAAAGCCCATAAACGACATTACTTCTTTACCGGCAGCATATCCTTTACCTTTTTCTGCTTTCTGCGCTGTTCCAGTTTTGCCTGCAACGCTAACACCCTCAATTTTTGCTTTCCTGCCGCTTCCTTTTTCTACGACACCCACCAGAATATTTGTCATCTGATTTGCAATTTCAGGTCGCAAGACTCGCCGAATTTCTGTCGGGTGGTTCTTTTTGATAAGGTTGCCTTGTGCGTCTCGAATTTCCTTAGTGATAAATGGACGGCGCAATACGCCACCATTGGCAATGACAGCTAAAGCGTTAACCATTTGTAAAGGTGTAACAGAGATGCCTTGACCGAAGGGAACAGACCCAAGTGAGTTTGTGTCCCAATGCCGCACTGCAAAGAGATTTCCACTCTGTTCATACGGAAGATCTATGCCAGTCTTTTCACCGAAACCATACCTATCCACATAAGTTTGGAATAACTCAGGCCCTAACTCCTGTACTATTTTTATCATGCCAATATTGCTTGAATTGTGGATAACTTCTGAAAGCGACAGTTTTCCTTTTCTTGATACATCCCTAATAACACGTCGGTTCGGGAGACGATAACGTCCGAATTCACAGAAGACAATGGATTCGGTTGTCATGATACCTTCGTTCAACGCTGCTGAGGAGGCGATAATTTTGAAAATGGAACCCGGTTCGAATACATACCAGATACCGAGATTACGTTTTGCATCTTCATCCGCGTTTGTCTGGTCATTAATGTCATAAGTAGGACAACTTGCCATCGCTAATATTTCTGATGTTTCTACTGATAATACAATGGCAGTTCCTTTTGGGGCATTCCAATCTTTGCAACCTTGTTCTAATTCTGTTTCGGCAATCTCTTGAATGATTTCATCAATGGTAAGAAAAACGTTACATCCATTGTTTCCAAGTGGTTCGGATACTGGCTGTGCTTGGAGAGAGACAGATGTAAATTCCGATTTTCGTGGTTCTGGTGAATGTAGTTTTTGGAGATAGGTGTCATATTGGAATTCAATTCCTTCACCCATGTTTAAATCGTTAAGGTACCCTATGACCTGTGATGCGAGGGTCTTTTTTGGATATATTCTACGCGGTTCAACCTCAATTTTAAGTCCTCTATGTTTTTGAGTGATGTTACGAATCGCATCTAATTTTTCATAATCAATACCTGTTTTAAGCCTGACAAATTCAACGTATTCCCCATTCCGCTTACGTTTTAACTGTGCAAGCAGTTCCGATGTAGTGGAATCTAATAATGGAACTAATTCGGTTGCTACACTGTGTGCGTTAGATTTCCTGTTCAAAGTTCTTGGGTCTGCACATACTGCAAGCCTGTCTTGACTGATGCCTAATACACGTCCGTGCCGATCAAGGATTTTCCCGCGTTTAACCACGCGCGCTCCTTGAGACCGCCAATCCTGTCGAGATGTCATTGTTGTTTCATCGTCAAGGAATTGAAGTGTAAAAAGTTTGCTAATCAATACAAGAAAGCCTAATTGTAAGATAATTAGGGTAACAACGAGTCGTGGAATTGAGAGATATGTGCTATTTTTCATAATAATTATGTCTTTCCGGAATACTATGACAATATTTGCGATTAGGCGGTCAAATATCTAAGACAGTTTACATGTGATGGTTAGATAAAGATTGAATTCACCTACTTCAAGTTTGTCGTATACTACGTTTCCGATTTTTATTTATTGGCACACAAACTACCTATCTCTAAGCTCTGTCGATTTTTCTGTGGGTTCAACTAAACCTAATTCTTTAGTGATTTTACGAATCCTTTCAATACCAGTTAATGTGTTTTCCTCTAACTCTAATCCTTGAATTTCATGCTGAATTTTGCTTCGTTTTGTTTCAAAGATCGGTCTACGTTGGATAAATACCTGTTTGGCATACGACGAAAACCAGACACTTACCCCAAAAACGCATAAAGATATTGCCAAGACCAAATAGACAAATAACATTGCGACTTTAGGTTTCGACTTAGGTTTTTTATTAAACAGCGTATCGTAAGTTTTCGGATTTTGCATTTAAATAATTTATACGTAGGATTTCAAATTTAAGATACACATTTTAAGATCAGGACTTACGCAAATTGAGCAGAAAAAGGAAATATTGGACTTAAAAAGTCATTATTTCGGTATTTTAACCCCTTAAATCCCCCTTATCAAGGGGATTTTTGAACCTATTGCGTAAGTCCTAAAGATATTATATGAAGTCACACTCTGACTACCACCCGTAATTTTGCGCTACGTGCACGCGGATTTGCTTCAATTTCGCTTGTAGTTGGGGAGACAGGTCGATTTGTAACAACATCCAAAACTTTTTCATGTTCGCAGATACAGACCGGAGTCTTTGGTGGACAGATACAAGTTCTTGCTAATTTCTGAAATTGTCGCTTCACAATCCTATCTTCAAGCGAATGAAAACTTATGACACAGAGACGTCCACCTGGCTTCAACACAGAGACAGCAGCGTCCAACCCAAGTGCAAGATTGTCAAGTTCAGCATTGACCTCAATTCGTAATGCTTGAAAAATACGTGTCGCGGGGTGAATTCCTCTACCTTTCTTTCCTTTGCGTGCGGGTGATTTTGAACGTAATGTTTTAGCAGGATAGGCATCCTCAATGATTTTTGCAAGCTGCTGTGTTGATGTTATCGGTTTTTCTGCTCGAGAAGCAACAATGTGTCTGACAATCCGTTTAGAGAAACGTTCTTCTCCATATTCTTTGAAAATCTTAATCAACTTGTCAGACGTATAGTGGTTGATGATCTGTGTTGCTGTTGTTGAGATGTGCACATTCATACGCATATCCAGAGGACCAGCATGTTGAAAACTGAATCCTCTGTTGGGTGTATCCAGCTGCAACGAGGACACTCCAAGGTCAAGCAGAACACCATCTACTGCATTGATTTCATGTGATTCTAATAATCGCTGAAGTTGTGCAAAATTGCCATGGAGCAATATTGTTCGCTCTTTGAAACTGTTCAACCTTTTCTCTGCAATAGCAAGTGCATTTACATCCATGTCAATTCCGATCAAGCGACCGTTGGGATGAGATTGTTTTAAAATGCTGAGACTGTGTCCACCTAATCCGATCGTGGCATCTACGTAAACGCCTTCCGATTCCGGTTTGAGAAAATCAAGTACTTCGTTGCGTAAAACTGGGATATGCGTTTCTGACATTACGTTACCTCATTACTCATATATAGGTTTTAGCAAGAACCGTGCCAATTCATTTAGATTTTCGCAATTAGTAGATTTGGACTTATAACTACAGAGATATAAACGCATTCGCAAAATTTATAGGCGAATCAGTCAAACTTCAGGGCTATTTAGTTCTCCGAATATTTAGATTTTCAATCTAAGACTTTCCCCTATAGGAGCGATCTCCGAATCGCGACTTTTCGTCTAAAATGGACAAAAAGCCTAAAACTAAATAACCCTGGTCAAACTTGAAAAAGTGTTGACTCTGTTTGATCAATATGATATGATAAAAAAAGTAAAGGCGAGTTTACACCCACCTACAAAATTGATACAAATGTTTGTTACCTGTCGATGTAAAAGTCAGTGAAAAAGATATGTCTAATGGAGATACGAGAATGACTCACATTTGGAGAAAAGAATATAAAGCGCGCAGTAGAATCCTTGATAAATTCTACACGAAACAGGAAGTAGTCAAAGGTGTTTAGATGAAATAAATAAATTACCTTACGTATATGATTGTGTGATAGAACAGTCTGCGGGGGATGGTGCTTTCTATAAAAATATCGAACATAACACCAAAATAGGAATTGATATTGATCCGCAACATGATGAGATTATCAAAGGTGACTGGTTCAATTACAAAATTAGTGAAGTGTACGAGCGCGTATTGGTTATAGGGAATCCGCCGTTTGGTCAATATCAGAAACTATCTTCAAAATTTATATCCTATGCCATCTCATTTAGTAATGTCCAAACAATTGCTTTTGTTTTACCAAATGTTTATAGAAAACATACACGGCAAAAAATATTGCCAAATAATTGGAGGATAGTCTCCATCACTGAATTAGGAAGGGATTGTTTTACATTAGAAGGGAAGGAATATCATGTGCCTGCAAGTTTCTTCATTTTTGATAAATCAGAAGGAAAAGATTTAAGAGTTAATCCTAATGCCTACACAGAAACTAATGATTTTAAATTCTCCAATAAAGATGATTTTGATATATTTGTATTTGGTGCTTCTCCAAGAAGAATTACAAAAACTCCGACATCAAACAATCGAGGATACTTCCTTAAGTCAAAAATTCCAGTAGAAGATTTAATATCTAAAATCAAAGCAGTTGATTGGAATGGAAATTCTTGTGCAAACGGTGGTGTATATTGGCTAACAAAATATGAATTTTTGGAACAATATATAAAATGCCATGAACCAATGGACAAGAAATTTCTGAACAAGACTTCTACAAAATCAGTAGTGTTCTGTCCCCACAATCAAGAAGTCCTATGTGGCAAAACTATTTCATAAAAAAGCATGATTGTGAAAAAGTTAGTAAAGATGAGGATAAAGGGGATTTTAAAAAGAACGGCATACACTATGAGTATAAAGGAACTGCATAAGTCCTAGCGGTTATACTCGAAAAAATACGAGAGCGCGAAAGAAAAGGTTAACACAGTCAAAAATCTAAGACAGGTACTGATAAAATGCTGGCACTGGAGCGGAAAAGTGAAGGCTTGCTGAATGAGGTATTGGAATTATGAAGTGTTATCCTGAATATAAAGAGAGCGGCGTGGAGTGGAGTGGGAAGATACCAAGACATTGGAAAATTTTGCCTTTTATGCATTGTCTGAAAAAGGTTAAAACCAAGAAAAAAACGTCAATTCCGAAAATGGACTTTCAAGAATCTGGTGAATTTCCGATAATTGACCAAGGCGCATCATTTATTGCAGGTTGGACAGATTTAACTGACTCTGTCATCTCTGATAATTTGCCTGTCGTGATTTTTGGTGATCATACTCGTATTTTCAAGTACGTCAATTTTCCATTTGCCCTTGGTGCTGACGGAACGCAACTTCTTTATCCAAACGATGACATATTAAACCCTCGTTTTTTTTACTACGCACTTTTGAATCTTAAAATCCCAAATAGGGGATATAACAGACACTATAGGTATCTGCGTGAATTTTCAGTGGCGTGCCCCGCACTTCCCACACAAACCCAAATCGCCAACTTCCTCGATCGCAAAACCGAACAGATTGACGAACTCATCCGCATCAAAGAACGACGGATAAAACTGCTGCAGGAACAACGCACCGCACTGATAAATCAGACAGTGACAAAGGGACTTGACCCAAATGTGGAGATGAAACCGTCGGGTGTGAAGTGGATTGGGGAGATACCAGCACATTGGAAAGTGAAAAAACTCAAATACGTTGCGAAGATCCTACCAAGTAATGTTGACAAACACATCTTTCAAGATGAGGTCCAGGTCAGATTATGCAATTATACAGATGTTTATTACAACGATTATATTACAGTTGATACCGTTTTGGAAAAGGGTAGTTGTAAGGAACGAGAGTTTACGAAATTTGGTTTGAGGAAAGGTGATGTTATAATTACCAAAGATTCTGAGACTCCAGATGATATAGGTGTTCCAACATTTGTCAAAGACGATTTGGACAATGTTGTCTGTGGTTATCATTTAACAATGATTAGACCCTATGCTTGTCGTGGGGAGTTCACTTTTAGATTTATTCAATCTGATAGGACGAGAAGATATTTTGAGTTGGAGTCAAATGGAATTACCAGATACGGCTTGGGAAAACCATCAATTGAAAATCTACTCTTACCCATACCTACTGATTCCGAACAATGCCAAATCGTTAACTTCCTCGACTGCAAAACCGAACAGATTGACGAACTAATATCTACAGAGCAGCAAAAGATCAAACGCCTCAAAGAATACCGTCAATCCCTTATCTCCGAAGCAGTGACCGGCAAAATAGATGTCCGAAACGAGGTTTAGACTCTATTTTTTTATTTTCTGAGTCGGCGTGCGATAAATATCGCGTTGATTTTTCGGTATTCCTATGCTATACTTGTGAAACACGTTTTTTCATCTATTGAAAGTATAGGCAGCTATGCCCAAAACACAGGATATTCAGATAGAACACTTCCCTGACCGGAGCCTCAGGCGATTGCTCCAAGACGGTGAATATGTGAGGTGGTTAGTCCAAATCATCGCCCCGGACATTGAGGCGTTCCTTGACTTCAACCGGATCATATACAAGGAAAGGAGTTTTATTTCTGAGGCACTGCAAGAACGCGAGTCGGATGTCCTACTGAGCGTCCCGTTTCAAGAAGACACAGATGCCATAGATACCGAGGCACTGCTCATCTATATCCTCATTGAACATCAATCTACTGTGGATAAAACGATGGGGTTTCGGTTGTTATCTTACATGGTGCAAATCTGGGAGTCGCAACGGCGGGAGTGGGAAACGGAAAAGATCCCACAAAGTGAAAGACGTTTACAGCCGATCCTGCCGGTTCTGTTTTATACAGGCGACGCGCCCTGGACGGTGCCGGTGTCCCTGACGACGATAATGGATGTTCCTGAAATTTTGGCGCGTTTCGTCCCAAGCTTTGACACGCTGTTTTTAGGGGTCAAGGAGACTGAGACAGATGTTCTGACGCAATCCGGACATCCGTTAGGCTGGTTGTTGCGTGTGCTTCAAAAAGAGCATTCGGACAAAACAGAGATAAGCGAAGCATTGGCAGATGCTGTATCACATTTAGCGTCAGTGGATGAAAACTTTGCCCCGCAAGTTGCGGAGGCACTCCGCTATTTTGTGCAGTTGATATTTCACCGGCGTTCTCTTGAGGAGCGCGATGCGTTAGTAGATATTATCAGACAACATATTCAAGACCCTAAGGAGTTAGAAAACATGGCACAGACAACGGCTGAGTTTCTTATAGAACAAGGTAAAACGGAAGGTAAAGCAGAAGGTAAAGCAGAAGGTAAAGCAGAAGGTAAACAGGATGCAGTCCTCAAACTCCTGCAGCTCCGATTTCAGCACGTGCCAGAAACGCTCTCTCGCGAAATCAGCAATATCCACAACCACATACAGCTGGATATTCTCTTAGAGCAAGCAATGACAGCCCAAAGTTTAGAAGAGATTGATACGCATTTCTCCTAAAAGTTTCACTGATAAGGGGACTTTAGGGTGGTAAAATACCCAAACAAACTCAAATCGCCAACTCCCTCGCCCTCAGACAACATATTCAAGACCCTAAGGAGTTAGAAAACATGGCACAGACAACGGCTGAGTTTCTTATAGAACAAGGTAAAACGGAAGGTAAAGCAGAAGGTAAAGCAGAAGGTAAAGCAGAAGGTAAAGCAGAAGGTAAACAGGATGCAGTCCTCAAACTCCTGCAGCTCCGATTTCAGCACGTGCCAGAAACGCTCTCCCGCGAAATCAGCAATATCCACAACCACATACAGCTGGATATTCTCTTAGAGCAAGCAATGACAGCACAAAGTTTAGAAGAGATTGATACGCATTTCTCCTAAAAGTTTCACTGATAAGGGGACTTTAGGGTGGTAAAATACCCAAACAAACTCAAATCGCCAACTCCCTCGCCCTCAGACAACATATTCACGATCATAAGGAGTTAGAAAACATGGCACAGACAACGGCTGAGTTTCTTATAGAACAAGGTAAAACGGAAGGTAAAGCAGAAGGTAAACAGGATGCAGTCCTCAAACTCCTGCAGCTCCGATTTCAGCACGTGCCAGAAACGCTCTCCCGCGAAATCAGCAATATCCACAACCACATACAACTGGATATTCTCTTAGAGCAAGCAATGACAGCACAAAGTTTAGAAGAGATTGATACGCATTTCTCCTAAAAGTTTCACTGATAAGGGGACTTTAGGGTGGTAAAATACCCAAACAAACTCAAATCGCCAACTCCCTCGCCCGTAAAACCAAACATGATAGCCGTAGAGCAGCGAAAGATCGAACGCCTCAAAGAATACAGTCAATCCCTCATCTCCGAAGCAGTGACCGGCAAAATAGATGTCCGAAACGAGGTGTAGACTCTATTTTTTTATTTTCTGAGTCGGCGTGCGATAAATATCGCGTTGATTTTTCGGTATTCCTATGCTATACTTGTGAAACACGTTTTTTCATCTATTGTAAAGTATAGGCAGCTATGCACAAGACACAGGATACTCAGATAGAACACTTCCCTGACCGGAGCCTCAGGCGATTGCTCCAAGACGGTGAATATGTGAGGTGGTTAGTCCAAATCATCGCCCCGGACATTGAGGCGTTCCTTGACTTCAACCGGATCATATACAAGGAAAGGAGTTTTATTTCTGAGGCACTGCAAGAACGCGAGTCAGATGTGCTACTGAGTGTCCCGTTTCAAGAAGACACAGATGTTGTAGATACCGATGCTTTGCTCATCTATATCCTCATTGAACATCAATCTACTGTGGATAAAACGATGGGGTTTCGGTTGTTATCTTACATGGTCCAAATCTGGGAGTCGCAACGGCGGGAGTGGGAAACGGAAAAGATCCCACAAAGTGAAAGACGTTTACAGCCGATTCTGCCGGTTCTGTTTTATACAGGCGACGCGCCCTGGACGGTGCCGGTGTCCCTGACGACGATAATGGATGTTCCTGAAATTTTGGCGCGTTTCGTCCCAAGCTTTGACACGCTGTTTTTAGGGGTCAAGGAGACTGAGACAGATGTTTTGACGCAATCCGGACATCCGTTAGGCTGGTTGTTGCGTGTGCTTCAAAAGGAGCATTCGGACAAAACAGAGATAAGTGAAGCATTGGCGGATGCTGTATCACATTTAGCATCAGTGGATGAAAACTTTGCCCCGCAAGTTGCGGAGGCACTCCGCTATTTTGTGCAGTTGATATTCCACCGGCGTTCTCTTGACGAGCGCGATGCGTTAGTAGGTATTATCAGACAACATATTCACGACCATAAGGAGTTAGAAAACATGGCACAGACAACGGCTGAGTTTCTTATAGAACAAGGTAAAGCAGAAGGTAAAGCAGAAGGTAAAGCAGAAGGTAAAGCAGAAGGTAAAGCAGAAGGTAAAGTGGAAGGTAAACAGGACGCGGCACTCAAACTCTTGGAGCTCCGATTTCAGCACGTGCCAGAAACGCTCTCCCGCGAAATCAGCAATATCCACAACCACAAGCATCTGGATATTCTCTTAGAACAAGCAATGACAGCACAAAGTTTAGAAGAGATTGATACGCATTTCTCCTAAAAGTTTCCCTTTTGTGCAGTTGATATTCCACCGGCGTTCTCTTGAGGAGCGCGATGCGTTAGTAGATATTATCAGACAACATATTCACGACCATAAGGAGTTAGAAAACATGGCACAGACAACGGCTGAGTTTCTCATAGAACAAGGTATGCAACTCGGGATTGAACAAGGTAAAACGGAAGGCAAAGCAGAAGGCAAAGCGGAAGGTAAAGTGGAAGGTAAACAGGACGCGGCACTCAAACTCTTGGAGCTCCGATTTCAGCACGTGCCAGAAACGCTCTCCCGCGAAATCAGCAATATCCACAACCACATACAGCTGGATATTCTCTTAGAGCAAGCAATGACAGCACAAAGTTTAGAAGAGATTGATACGCATTTCTCCTAAAAGTTTCACTGATAAGGGGACTTTAGGGTGGTAAAATACCCAAACAAACTCAAATCGCCAACTCCCTCGCCCGTAAAACCAAACATGATAGCCGCAGAGCAGCGAAAGATCGAACTCCTCAAAGAATACCGTCAATCCCTCATCTCCGAAGCAGTGACCGGCAAGATAGATGTCCGAAACGAGGTTTAGACTCTATTTTTTTATTTTCTGAGTCGGCGTGCGATAAATATCGCGTTGATTTTTCGGTACTCCTATGCTATACTTGTGAAACACGTTTTTTCATCTATTGAAAGTATAGGCAGCTATGCCCAAAACACAGGATATTCAGATAGAACACTTCCCTGACCGGAGCCTCAGGCGATTGCTCCAAGACGGTGAATATGTGAGGTGGTTAGTCCAAATCATCGCCCCGGACATTGAGGCGTTCCTCGACTTCAACCGGATCATATACAAGGAAAGGAGTTTTATTTCTGAGGCACTGCAAGAACGCGAGTCGGATGTCCTACTGAGCGTCCCGTTTGAAAAAGACGCAGATGTTGTAGATACCGATGCTTTGCTCATCTATATCCTCATTGAACATCAATCTACAGTGGATAAAACGATGGGGTTTCGGTTGTTATCTTACATGGTGCAAATCTGGGAGTCGCAACGGCGGGAGTGGGAAACGGAAAAGATTCCACAAAGTGAAAGACGTTTACAGCCGATTCTGCCGGTTCTGTTTTATACAGGCGACGCGCCCTGGACGGTGCCGGTGTCCCTGACGACGATAATGGATGTTCCTGAAATTTTGGCGCGTTTCGTCCCAAGTTTTGACACGCTGTTTTTAGGGGTCAAGGAGACTGAGACAGATGTTTTGACGCAATCCGGACATCCGTTAGGCTGGTTGTTGCGTGTGCTTCAAAAGGAGCATTCGGACAAAACAGAGATAAGTGAAGCATTGGCGGATGCTGTATCACATTTAGCGTCAGTGGATGAAAACTTTGCCCCGCAAGTTGCGGAGGCACTCCGCTATTTTGTGCAGTTGATATTCCACCGGCGTTCTCTTGAGGAGCGCGATGCGTTAGTAGGTATTATCAGACAACATATTCAAGACCCTAAGGAGTTAGAAAACATGGCACAGACAACGGCTGAGTTTCTTATAGAACAAGGTAAAGCAGAAGGTAAAGCAGAAGGTAAAGCAGAAGGTAAAGCAGAAGGTAAAGTGGAAGGTAAACAGGACGCGGCACTCAAACTCTTGGAGCTCCGATTTCAGCACGTGCCAGAAACGCTCTCCCGCGAAATCAGCAATATCCACAACCACAAGCATCTGGATATTCTCTTAGAACAAGCAATGACAGCACAAAGTTTAGAAGAGATTGATACGCATTTCTCCTAAAAGTTTCCCTTTTGTGCAGTTGATATTCCACCGGCGTTCTCTTGAGGAGCGCGATGCGTTAGTAGATATTATCAGACAACATATTCAAGACCCTAAGGAGTTAGAAAACATGGCACAGACAACGGCTGAGTTTCTCATAGAACAAGGTATGCAACTCGGGATTGAACAAGGTAAAACGGAAGGCAAAGCAGAAGGCAAAGCGGAAGGCAAAGCGGAAGGTAAAGTGGAAGGTAAACAGGACGCGGCACTCAAACTCTTGGAGCTCCGATTTCAGCACGTGCCAGAAACGCTCTCTCGCGAAATCAGCAATATCCACAACCACATACAGCTGGATATTCTCTTAGAGCAAGCAATGACAGCCCAAAGTTTAGAAGAGATTGATACGCATTTCTCCTAAAAGTTTCACTGATAAGGGGACTTTAGGGTGGTAAAATACCCAAACAAACTCAAATCGCCAACTCCCTCGCCCGTAAAACCAAACATGATAGCCGCAGAGCAGCGAAAGATCGAACTCCTCAAAGAATACAGTCAATCCCTCATCTCCGAAGCAGTGACCGGCAAAATAGATGTCCGAAACGAGGTTTAGACCATGCCGACCTATACAGAAGAAAGATTTGAGGATCACATTGAAGCGCACCTGAATCAGTCGGGCTATCGGTCACAACAGTCTGCTACCTATAATAGAAGCCTCTGCTTGATACCCGATGAGACACTGCAATTTATTCAGGACACGCAACCGATAGTGTATCAGAAGCTGAAACGCCAGTATGGGGAGGATACACCGGTCAAACTCCTCGACCGTGTGAGTAGAGAGATACAAAAACACGGGGTGCTGGACGTGTTGCGAAACGGGGTTAAAGACAGGGGTTGTTACTTTGACTTGACCTACTTCCAACCGTCAAGTGGTATGAACCCTGACCATCAAAGGTTCTATGCTCAAAACCGGTTCTCCCTAATTCGACAACTGCATTACTCACAGAGGAACGAAAAATCGCTTGATATGGTGTTGTTCCTCAACGGTTTACCGTTGGTGACAATGGAACTGAAGAACAGTCTCACCGGCCAGACGGTGACAGATGCAGAGAAACAGTACCGGACAGATCGGGATCCGAGGGAGCCGTTGTTCCAATTCAAGCGGTGTCTGGTTCACTTTGCGGTAGGCAACGAAAAGGTTTCAATGACAACCCACTTGCAGGGAGGTAATACACGGTTCTTTCCGTTTAACAAGGACATCGAAAACCCTGTGAATCCAGAAGGGCACAAGACCGCTTACCTGTGGGAAGACATCCTACAGCCCAATAATCTAATGGAGTTAATCAACAACTTTATCCATGAGCAGGAGACCATAGAAAAGGTTTACGATCCCAAAATTGATACGGTGAAAGATGTAAAACGCCGTGTGCTGGTTTTCCCACGATACCATCAACTTGACGTGATCCATGAATTGAAAAAAGCTATTGTAGCGAAGGGTGTCGGGCACAACTACCTAATCCAACACACCACGGGGAGCGGCAAATCGAACTCAATCGCATGGTTGGCACATCTGCTGACGCATCTGTACCGCTCTCCAACGGATACCGAGCGCATCTTTGACTCTATCATTGTCGTGACAGATCGTCGCCTACTTGACAAGCAGCTTCAGGACACAATCAAGCAGGTGGCACAGGTTGAGGGAGTGGTTCATGCCGTTGAGAAAACCTCCGCACAACTTAGACAGTTCCTCGAATCCGGCAAAAACATCATCATCTCAACGATTCAGAAGTTCAGTGTGATTGCCGAGGAGATTGGCAAACTCAACAGCAAGACATTCGCCGTGATTATTGACGAAGCACACTCCTCACAGAGCGGTGAGTCCGCAAAAAATCTCAGAGCCTCGCTCTCAAAAGGGATTGAGGGAGGGGTAGAAGATAATGACCCCGACGAGGTAGAATCAGATATAGATGCTAAGATTATTAAGGAGATGGAACAGCGCAGAATGCAGGATCATATCTCCTATTTCGGTTTCAGCGGCACACCTAAGAACAAGACCTTAGAACTGTTCGGACAGAAGGATGAGGATGGGAAATTTGTCCCGTTCCACGTTTATTCCATGCACCAGAGTATCAGCGAAGGCTTTACATTGGACGTGCTGCAGAACTACACCACCTTTAAGCGGTATTTCGAACTGATCAAAAGTGTGTCGGAAGATAAAGAGTACGAGAAGGCGCGGACACTGCGGACACTGACCAATTACGTTGACCTACAGCCTCATAGCATTGAGACCAAGACCCGGATTATCCTTGAACACTTCACCGAACGGACCGCAAAGACAATCGAAGGAAAGGGGCGGGCGATGTTAGTCACGCCGTCCCGACTGCACTGCGTCAAATACAAGTTGGAATTTGATAGACAGATGCGGGAAATGGGACTTCCCTACGGATGTCTGGTCGCGTTCAGCGACACGGTGCACGACACTGACAGTAGCAAGGATTACACGGAAGACGGAATGAACGAGTTGCCTCCGCGCGTTTCAATTGCGGACAGCTTCAAGAGTCCTGAGTATCGCATTCTGATTGTCGCGAACAAGTTCCAGACCGGTTTTGATGAGCCACTGCTACAGACGATGTACGTCGATAAACGGTTAGACAGGCTGCAATGTGTCCAGACCTTAAGTCGCCTGAACCGCGTCGCCACCGGGAAAACCGATACGCTGGTACTTGATTTTGTGAATGAACCGGATCAGGTACAAGAGGCGTTTCAGCAATACTATCAGACCACGACACTCGCGGAGGAGACCGACCCGAATCGGCTATATGACCTACAGAGTCAGCTGAACGGTTTTGAACGCTACGATAAGAATACCATTGATAAATTCTGTGATGTCTTTTATGATGTTACTATAGTTTGGACAGTTTTATCCTGTCAGGACTTCCGATCAGGAGTTAAATATGGTTTGTCCACACTCTTGCATCTCTGAATTCTGTTGGAAATCACTGTCCTTTAGCCATTATTTTTGAAATAATCGTCCAAATATGTCCATCTGCTCATTTTCATGTAGAGTCTTCAACTATTTTTAGATTTTTCTTTGAGTTTTGTCTTGTATCGTAACTCGTAGAAAAACATTGTTGTTGGAAACATCGTTGCAAATAAGCGGTCATCAACCCGCGTGTGAGATATTTGGCTTTATACCAATGCCTATTTAGGGCAAGCAGCACGTCTTCTAAGTCAAGAGGCACATCGTCTATATTCGTTTCTGATGCTGTGTTGGTCGTTGTCTTTGTGAAAATGAGTTGTGTGAGAGTTGCTGCGACAAAACTGAGTTGAGCAAACCGGTTCAAACTCTTGCGTTTTCGGAGTTGATAGGTATCAAAACCGAAGTTCTGTTTGACATCTCGGAATGCGGTTTCAATCTGCCACCGATTTCTATAGTGTTGGATCAACTCGGCTACCGGACGTTCTAAGTCGGAGGTGAATAAACAAAAATAGCGATAGGGTTTAGACTTCTTTGGGCGTGTGCGTATCACAACGAGCCGCACATCCACCGGACACATTTTTGTCCGCACGATTTTGTCTGCGACAGAAAGGGTCTTGTTTTTCACGATGATATCTCTATACTGCAGATAGGGTAGATGCACACGACCGCCATAACGTTTCGGTCTACCTTGTCCCTGTTGCTTGGGTGGCTTGGGTATATAAAAGAACACAGCATTTGACTTTGTGCGACAGAGTAAGTGGTGTCCTTGTGAAAGGATTTGTGTAAACACCTTGCGTCTATTAAAGCCTCTGTCAAATACGATCAGACCCGCAGGCATCTGAGCACAGATACGCTTGAGCACCGCAAGACTGCTATCCCGTTTTTTGCCCGGACACATCACCCGAGCCGCTAACGGAAACAGACGCACCCCTTGTGGTGTTTCACAGAGCCAACCGATAGCACCGAACTCGTGTCCGTGATGGAACTTCGATTGGTTCTTGTTGCGTTTGTTATACCGCGTGTTTCTGAAGAAATGCGTGCCATATTGCTGAAGACCATCATTCGTAGAATGGGTTTCATCATAGACATAGACACCTTTATTGAAAACGGATTGAACTTGTTGTGTCAATACTGATGTGACTTTATCAACACTCCATACGCTACGAGAGAGAAACTTCGGTAGAGGCCAATAGGTTGTTGATTGTTCTGTTGATAGATATATCTGTGTCATGGTGCCACGATGCGGGGTATTTATCAAACCCAAGACAAAAGTGCGAAAATGGTCGAAGTTTTTATACTTGAAGTGGTCTTGATATTCTGATAACATAGAATATAAGCGGAGAAGAGGGTCCATTTCAATTATCCTTTCAAAAAAAAATATATATACTGAAAGGATACCCTCTTTTCTGCTTTTTGTCTCTAAAAAACTTCAAACTGTCCAAACTATAGTATGATGTTAACCAACCTGACGAATTGTTACAAGGCGTTCTTGATGGCGTTGTTGAGAGGTGGAAAGAGCTTGAAAGAGATGAAGGAGAGGAGTTTCGTTCTGCCTTACAAAGTTATATTCGCCTCTACGGATACATCTCACAGTTGATTACCTTCACCGATGTAGCGTTGGAAAAGTTATATATCTTTGGTCACAGCCTTAACAAGAAGCTGCCAAAACGGGATCATCCTGACCTACAAGATGTCCTCGCGTCCGTGGACTTGGATTCGTTTCGTGTGCAGAGAACGCATGACAGTCTACAACTCTCCCTTGAAGCGCAAGATAGCGAGGTCGAAGGGATTGGCAGCGGTGTCGCTATCATCAGGGACCCTGAGCAGGATTTCCTCTCCAATATCATTAACGCTTTGAACAATGCTTATCAGACAGATTTCACAACAGAAGATAAGGTTGACATTGCGACTATTCATCAAAAAGTGCACGAAAACGAAGAACTGCGACAGGTGATTGAAGGCGATAATACGGAGACCAACAAACGGTATAAGTTTGAGCAGGTGATTGATGAAATTTTATTAGATTTCGTCAATAGCAAACTTGAACTCTATACGAAATTATCGAAACCAGAGATTAATGACCACCTCAAGCAACATCTCTATCAAGCCTATCTTGAGCAACCGTCCGCCGCCGTGCAAAGGAGCAATTAGGAGAAATCGGTAAATGGAATCATCAAATACAATGGCACAAAATTCTACAAACACCCCCTTCTGGCGAGATATTCGCTTTATACGTGTCCTGCTACAAATACTTTTTCTCCTTGGTGTTTTACTGTTAGCCGGGATTCTCTACACAAATATGCAACGCGGTTTGAAAAACCTGAATTTAGAACTCAATCTTGATTTCCTAAGTAACGAAGCAGGATTCTACATCTCCGAAGGTGGTGGATACGATCCATCAGACGCATATCATAACGCATTTTGGGTAGGAATACTGAACACAATAAAGGTTAGCTTGATAGGAATCATATCTGCTACAGTATTGGGACTCTTTTTCGGTATTGCACGGTTATCAAGCAACTGGTTAATTCGCAACATCGCAACTGCTTATGTTGAAGTTTTCCGTAATATTCCACTCCTACTCCAGATCTTGTTTTGGTACACTGCAGTCATAATAGGGCAGCTCCCTTTAGTCAGCAATAGCATATCACTTCCAGGATCAATATTCATTAACAATCGCGGTATATATCTACCTGCACTTGAACCTACACCGGGTCTGAAAATTTGGCTCATTTTTATCTGTTTTGGCATTCTCATAGGAGCCGTGCTTTTTATACTGCGGTGGCGGAAACTACAGCAGTTGGACCGTCCCGGTTTTCCAGCAAAATGGGCACTACCTGTTTTCATTATTATCGCAATCTGTGGATGGTTTCTCACACCGGGAGGTCCTTTTAAATTAAACTTGCCAGAGTTAGCAGGTTTTAACTATAAAGGTGGATTCCGTTTTTCTTCAGAGTTTTCTGCACTCCTAATCGGACTCTCAGTGTACACAGGAGCATATATTGCAGAAATCGTCCGAAGTGGGCTACAAGCAGTAGCAAAAGGACAGCGGGAAGCCGCAGGGGCTGTCGGTTTAAGTCAACAACAAACGCTTAGACTAATCGTTCTCCCACAAGCTATTCCCATCATTGTTCCTCCGCTCACAAGTCAATACCTAAACCTCGCAAAAAACTCCAGTTTAGCTGTCGCAATCGGTTTTCCAGACGTGTTTAGCATCGGAAATACCATGATGTCTCATACGGGGCAAGCAATCCCCGTTTTCGCTATGATTATGGTAAGTTATCTGATCATGAGTCTGACAACTTCTACTGCTATGAATTGGTATAACACATGGATTAACAGGGTCAAAAAATAACGAATAATCTTAGTTTGCAATCGCACTATGTGTAGGAAGTGTAGGAATTTCAAAGACATCACATCTTGGAAGATAAAAAAGTTATGGAACAAATTAGACCCCCAACCATCACAAAAGGTCCGGTAGGATGGCTTAGGGAAAACCTATTCAATACATGGTATAATGTCCTTCTAACTTGCATAGCACTTACGTTGCTAATTTTAGTTTTTAAGGGTTTTCTAACGTGGGCATTCACAGAAGCGAAGTGGGGCGTAATCCCAGCGAACCTTCAACTTTTTGCTATCGGATCTTATCCAAGGGAACAGATCTGGCGCGTCTGGTCAGTGATTTATGTTTTAGCCGTGCTACTGGGGTTAAGTGCAGGAATCTGGGGGAGTTTAGTCCGTCGTTTTGCCTTTATACTCGGTGGCGTTTTTCTTATATGTGCCGTTATCCCATTTGAACTGCCCACGCGCGGATTGTTTTTGGGTATCGTTGCAGTAATAGGATGCTCTCTCTTTCTGGGACGGGACAGGAAAAACTTACGACGGTGGATCTTGGTAGGATGGATTCTCTCCTTCCCTATAATAATGATGCTACTACGTGGGTTCGGTAAAAACGCTGTCCGCACAAACAATTGGGGTGGACTTCTCCTTACACTCATTCTTGCAGTTGTAGGGATTGTCGTTTCCTTCCCCCTGGGCGTATTTTTAGCACTCTGCCGACAAAGTAAACTGCCTGCCATCAGATGGGTTTCAACAGCTTATATTGAGACAGTTCGCGGTGTCCCGTTGATAACTATCCTATTCATGGGAAGTGTTTTAATTCCCATCTTTATTCCGGATTTCAGTATAAATCAAGTATTACGGATGATGATAGGGATCACCTTATTCTCCGCAGCATACATGGCTGAAAACATCCGCGGCGGACTTCAGGCAATTCCTACCGGACAATATGAGGCTGCGCAAGCTGTCGGACTCAACTACATACATACCATGCTGTTTATCATCTTACCGCAAGCACTCCGATCCGTCATTCCCGCAATTGTTGGACAATTTATCGCGCTCTTTAAGGATACCTCCTTAGTCGCTATCATCGGACTTATAGATCTGTTAGGTGTTGCTAAAACCGTCATCGCGGATCCCAATTGGCTCGGTCTTCAAGCAGAAGTATATCTGTTCGCCGCTGTTATCTATTTTGTTTTCAGTTATTCAATGTCCTATGTCAGCAAAGAAGTTGAAACATCGCTCGGCGTAGGAAAAATGTAGCATCTTTTAACCGAAAATCCCGTTAAGGAATACTAAAAAATGGCTAATCAAGAAAACGCTCCGAATGATCCAATTATTGTTTGTGAAGATATACATAAATGGTATGATGAATTCCATGTTCTCAAAGGGATTACCACCTCTTTCCAAAAAGGCGAAAGAGCGGTGATATGTGGTCCTTCTGGATCGGGAAAATCTACTTTTATCCGTACAATCAATCGCCTAGAGGAACATCAACGAGGCAAAATCATCGTTGAAGGTATTGAACTCACCAATGACCTGCGAAATATCAATCTTATCCGTCAGGAAGTTGGTATGGTCTTCCAACAATTCAATCTGTTTCCTCATCTGACGAACCTACAGAATATAACGTTGGGTCCCATTAGGGTGAGAAAACTTTCGAAAAGTCAAGCTAAATCTGAAGCTTTGGCATTGTTAGAACGAATGAATATTGCTGATCAAGCAGATAAACATCCTTCAGAAATATCCGGTGGGCAACAGCAACGTGTCGCAATTGCAAGAGCATTGGCAATGGAGCCAAAAATCATGCTTTTTGATGAACCCACAAGTGCGCTTGACCCAGAAATGATAACGGAAGTATTGGATGTGATGCGTGAACTCGCACATTCAGGTATGACAATGCTCGTTGTTACGCATGAAATGGGATTCGCACGCGAAGTCGCTGATCGGATACTCTTTTTTGATGAGGGAATGATTGTAGAAGATGCAGCACCAGCAGATTTCTTTGATAACCCGCAGCACGAACGTACAAAACTTTTCATTTCACAGACGCTGCAACATTAGGATTATGTTATGAACCGGAGTGACTATGTAATCAGGAATTTAACCGATGAAAACAGAATATGATTTTTCAAAAGGTGAACGCGGTAAATTCTATGATGCAAGGCAAAATCGAATGCGATTAAAAGATAAAATAGCCATTGTCACAGGAGCAGGACGCGGTATCGGCAAAGCAATCGCTATTCGGTTCGCCGAAGAGGGTGCAAAGGTTGTTGTTGATGACGTAAACGATGCTATCGGAATAGCAACGGTCACCGCTATTAACGAAACGGGCGGCGAAGCACTATTTATAAACGCTGATGTATCCGATGCTACGGATGCGGAAACACTCATCGCTAAGACTGTTGATACATATCAAACAGTTGATGTGCTCGTAAACAACGCAATCTGTTCCACTGCAGATGTCTTGAACAACAACTGGGAAGCAAACTTAGCAGTTGCGCTTCAAGGCACAAGTCATTGTAGTAATGCAGTTGTCCCAATTATGCAACAGGGAGGCGGTGGTAGTATTGTTAACATCGCTTCTGTCAACGGACTCATCGGACTGCAGGGAATCCACGCTTATTCTGCAGCAAAAGGAGGCGTTATCGCCTTAACCCGCTCTATGGCAGTCGCACACGGAAAAGACAACATACGTATCAACTGTATCTGTCCTGGCACCGTGCAAACCGAAGTCTGGGAACCGATGATAGAACGCAACCCTAAAATCTTAGACGAAATAACGCCTTGGTATCCATTGGGACGTATCGGAAGACCATTGGACATCGCAAACGCCGCGCTTTTCCTTGCATCCGATGAGGCAAGTTTTGCCACAGGCGCGATTTTCGTCATTGATGGTGGCTTGACTGCTGGCAATCACCAGTTTCCGATATGATGATTTGTTTTAAAGGCTATATTAGGACTTCTTTTTGAAATTACGATAATTAAAATTAACTGAATTTTACTGACAAATTATTATCATTGTGTTATCATACTATTCAAAATAAACGACATTGAAATAACCTGACTTGAGTCATGCCTTTTCAACTGCTTGATTCCTTCAGTTTATACTTAGATAATTGGTTAAGGTTTTGCTATACACCACCATTTATTAGTTGACAAAGTTCTTTTTTTCGGTATAATGTGTGGTAGTTATTACCAAGTTAGAACTAAGGTAAATTTATTAAAAAATCAAAACCTTGAGATAGATAGGCAATATTGGCGTAATAAGACCAGTCAGTGCCGTGATGTGTTGGTACAGCAAATGCAACAAAAAGAAATAGGGTGGAAAACAAATTTTGTACTTTTCTCTTTCTACCTATGCTTTTTTATTTTCCTAACAAGTTGTGAAACCGGTAGAGATTCGGGTATTCCAGATTTTGACACATCCGAACATTCTCCTGAACCTATATCGGAGAATCTTGTTGCGCGCATCTATTTTGACGCGACACTCTCAATGCAAGGTTTTGTTGTACCTGGTTCAACGCGTTACACAAAAATGTGTCGTTATTTAGAAAGCGTTATTGTGAGTGGTTGGGAAAACGGAACTGTTGACTTTTTTCGATTCGGTGAACAGGTTGAGTCTATAGATAGAAATACATATTTGAGGGTGGGTTATACAGATTTTTACGGTGATAGAAATATTAATAGAGAAACATTCATTCAAAGAATTATTGATCATGAAAATCAGTTAGTTAGTGATGGAATGGATGAAAGTAGTATTCCTGAAGAGTCAGAAGTAGTCAACAATAGCAAAGAAGAAAATCCCTTAGTTGTTATTGTAACAGACCTTTTTCAAGATAGAAGGGATATAACTGTATTAGTTTCACAACTCAAAGAACAATATATACAAAAAGGGTTTGAGGTTGGACTACTCGGACTTCGCAGTGAATTTGATGGAACGGTCTACGACTTATACCAAATTAACGCGATTCATATTGTTTTTCGATTTCACAAATCCATTGAAACCCGACATGTGGCTGCACAATGTCCCAGTTTTTTGAGAACCATTGACACCGATTGACAAGCACTTTTTCAAGAGACGAAAGTGTTTTCAGGACACGATTGGCGATCACTTCTCGTAACAAAGGCCAAAGTCGTTCGGCAGGTTGTAGTTCTGGCGAATAAGGAGGCAAATAAAACAACTCAATGCCCGCAGGCACTTGCACCGCTTTACTTATGTGAAACCCTGCGCGATCCACAAGCAGCACTATCTGTTTCTTTGCTTCGGGATTCACATCGCGCGCAAACTCTGCCAGTGCAAGGTTCATCACCTCAACACTGACGGTGGGCAATAGAAGCCAGTAGGTTTCGCCTGTCTGCGGACGAACGAAACCGAACCCGTAGAGCCATTTATGTGCCGGGCAAACCGTTGCCGTTGGTCGCACGCCTTTTTTCGCCCATACACGTCGGTGAACCGGTAATAAACCCAAACGGGTTTCGTCTTCCGCCCAAACTTCTACCGGTTTTTCCGGGTGCTCACTTTTAAGGGCAGCAACACGCTCTTCTAACTTTTTTTTAAAGGTCTGCTGTGCCTCCGGTGTCGCAGCGGCTTGATGTTGCGGACGCGGTCTCTGCAAAGTCCAACCAAGTCTTCTAAGATATTTCCAACCTGTCACGGCACTCACAGGTCGCTTCAGTGTCTCAGATATCCAAGTCGCAACTTTGGGACCTGTCCAGAGCCCGCCATCAATAGGCGGTGCCGAAAGTGCTTTTTCAAGGGATGCTTGCTGTTGTGCATCAAGGAAGGGACGCCCACCATTGGTTTTTCGTTTGTCTCGCAGTGCCTCTTCGCCATCAGCGTTATAGTGCCTGCGAAGTTTCCTAACGCAGTCAGGCGTGCAGCCAACGATGTCCGCAACTTCGCGCGGTTTTCTCGGATTTTCGGTGTCAGCAAGGAGCCAAATCGCATGCCACCGCATCCGTTCCCGTGGGCATTCACATGCCAGATACCTTTGTTTCAATGCTTCTATTGACAAATGAGGTGAAACTCCGTGTTTAGGGTTTTTCATGTGTGGTGAAACTCCGTGTTTAGGGTTTTTCATGTGTGGTGAAACTCCGTGTTTAGGGTTTTTCATGTGTTTAGTGTAGCAGATTAAAAAAAATAAAACAATACGAATTCCGTTAATTTGGTATTAGGCGGGGCACCGCTGCCTTATCGCAGTACACCCAATGATCCTGAAACATTCCGTCCATTCTATCTCCTTGTTTTAGGCAGGCACGCCGATATTGCTCACTATTTTGATCGCTTGATTGCAACCGGATTTTCTGATGCAACAGATGATGTGAATACGGTAATCTTTTCCCAGTATCTAGTTAATCCTTTACTGTCATTTGAGGATGCTACAATTGATAAATTGGAAAATTTAAATAGAGACAAAATCGCTGAGAAACCCGATCCCCGAGTGAAAGAATATCGAATCACTGACAAAAACAAACCATCTCAAATTTCTGCTAAATTGAAGTTTATGTTACTTCCGCATGTCATGTCGTTTGATTCTGACACACTTGATGATTCAATCACTGTCAAACACTCCCTAAATGGTACACCGGACGTAACTCAGAAGGCTAAGAATTGTCTGAAAGTAACATCACCACTATTACAAAATGATGGTAGTAATGAACTCAGCATAGGATTTACTTTAGACTCGCAGTCCTTACCAAGGAAACGGATTTACTTATATGAAGTAATACTACGACCCGGAATTGATACATTTAAGGAACCCGAATGGTGTTCGGATTGGGATATGAGAGACGAACGCAACGGTGCAAAAACCCTAAATTTAGTTAATTTCGTCCGTGATCTTACGCAGGTAACTGCCCGGATGCATCAACCCCAAATCGCTAAATTTCACTGCTACATTAAAAAGAAGTAAAGGAGTTGTCTAAAAATGAAACATGCAGGGCATATCATTGGTATAGCGACTATTTTTACCGTTTTTTTCTTTGTTGTTGATCTTGAGATCCGGTTTTTAGATGCCAACCCACCACAACTGCCCTCCAATCTTACATTAGGAGAGTGGAAGGCAAGTTTTGAATTGTGGATATCTGTTTGTGTCGGTTGTGCTGGTGCTGCAAGTCTTTTATGGTATGTATTGGCTCAATGGATTTTCAAGATTAATAGATGGCAAGATACTGAAAAACGTTCAACTTGGATTTGGTTATATTTTCTATTGCCATTTGCAGCTTTTATTATAAGTGTAATCTGTGTTAAACGTGCTGATAGCAGTCAAACGTGGGTATATCTGTTTTTCTTCTTGACTGGGTTAGTTCATTATTATATCGCCACGCTTTTGTTTTCCCCTTCGTCCTTTAAATTTACCCCGATAGGGGCTAAATACATTAGGTACTGGTAAGTGTCTCTTATATCTTTTTATATGAGGTGATAGATGGGTTATTATGTGATTGGTATTGGTGGAACTGGAGCAAAATGTATAGAATCCCTTGTTCATCTTACTGCTGCGGGATTAATGCCAGATAGTGGGGAATTACAAGTTCTCTTTGTTGATCCTGATACTGCCAATGGTAGTCGTGCCCGCGTTGAGGAAACAATAGGACACTATGTAGCATGTAAGGATCAACTTGACCTTGGACAAACACGTTTTCTGCAGACAAATATTAAGCATTTTGATCCTATACTATGGACACCATTTGACATGACTAATCCAAGTTTAAAGCAGTTTTTTCAATACGCTAATTTTCAAGATTCGGCTGCTGGTAAACTTTTTGATGTCCTATATAGCAGATCAGAAAAAGAATGTTCCTTAGAGGAAGGTTTTCGTGGTCACCCTTCCATCGGTTCGGCTGTCATGGCAAAGACAGTGGATTTGAACAAAGATAAAACATGGATTGAATTTAGTAAAAGAATTAAAGGGGATGACGGAGATGCAAAAGTATTTTTGGCAGGTTCAATTTTCGGAGGGACTGGCGCATCTGGATTCCCAACTATTGCACAAATAATAAGAGACGAGTTAGATGTGAAACTCGGAGGTGCACTGATTCTCCCTTATTTTAAGTTTATGGATGATGGAGATGAAGGTCAACTCAAAGCAAGATCTGACGAATTTTTGATGAATACACAAACTGCTTTGAAACATTACCATCTCTTGGATAAAACAGGAGTTTTTGATGCAGTCTACCTTTTTGGAGATGAATCACGAACTGATGTTAAAAACGCTCTTGGCGGACCAGAACAAAAGAATGCCCCACATTTCATTGAACTATATGCCGCATTAGCAGCTATTGATTTCTTTGCGGGCAAATTAGGACCAGATGGAAACACACAATATTTCATGACTGCTCGTGAAGCAACCAATCGTCTTAAATGGGCAGACCTGCCGGATGGAAATAACGGTGATACTGTACGTTCAAGAATTGGGCAATTGGCACGATTTGCTTTTACATACCTAAGCGTTTATTACCCCGCACTAAAGAACATTGCTAACCGAAGTTCAGATGCATTTCGCGCAACGTGGTACGTCAATTTCTTTGAAAGAACTGGAACACAAATTGATGAGGCAATACGCCGTCTCGACTCTGTTGTAGAATACAGTAAAGATTTTCTTCTTTGGCTCACTAACATACAAGGAAATTGTAGTGACCAAGAAAAGATTGAACTCATAAATTATGGTCCGTACGCAGAAAGAAAACCTGATGGAAACCTTGATCTCAAAGCAACTGAAAACTTTTCAACAAACGTAAGTCATCTCATTCAGTCTCAAACAGAAGCAGAGTCTAACGTTTTGAATAAACTCTGGGAACGAATGTGTGATAGTCGAAGAAAAGGCCACGGTGATGCTCAACAAAATTTAGGTGCATTCCTACGTGCCTTATATGAAAACTGTGGGAAATGAATCCGATAATTCCAGATCATTCATTGGTAACTGGTAACCATATTTATTGGTATTCAGATGATTATAGTACAGGAACAACTTTTAGAAATTTACATCTATAGTTTCAGTTATGAAAGCAATGTTGTTAGGTAGGAGATTATATAATGCCAAACCCACTTCTCCCCCGTTTGACACCTGCCAACAAGGTTACCACCTTCGGTAAGGCTGGACGTTGGGAAAAAAGAGATTCTGCTGAACTTGAAAGGGTTAGTGAAGGTCTTGATATTGCAAATACCATAATCACTTCTGCTGAGGTTGATAGCATTCCCAGTATGTGGGCACGTCCCTTACTGTTTGAAATGGCACTTTATGATACTCGTCATCCATTACATAATCGGATTTTAGGCGAGTGGTGTGGACTATTAGCAATGTTGGCACTTAAAGAATGGTGTGAATTTCCCTTAACTATAGAACGACTTGAACTTAAGGCAAAAGAGAAACCTGCAGATGCTAAAGATTTTCTTGAGTCACTACAAAGATTAATCCCAAAAGATACATTAGATGGGAGAACGACATGGGAAACTCTTAATATTATCCTATTTAATGATAAACCTATTGGCATAACCTCGCCAACTACATTAGTGTGTACTTCTGTTAACTGCTTTGGTCGTATATCTAGTGTTCCTTGGTTCAACGGAGAATTACTTGAAAATCCAGTTCCAAAATTAAACAGTTTTGAAAGCCAAGTTGTTTCTGGTTGGTTGAATAAACTTTATGCGTACACTCAGGTACTTCCTGATGGTAAATCAATAAAAGCCAGCATCAATGAGCTCCTAATCAATTTCATAGATGGGTTAGAAAAACCGCCAGCAGTTACAGATTTTTCTATAACTGGTCTCGGTTTTGCGGAAGATCTTTTTAAATCCATGAATAACCCGGTAGCATCCAGAGACTTACCATCCAGTGTTGAGGTTGTCCCTTCTCCGAATAAGCATCCGGAGAAGAAGTTACTCGTCTTTGATAAGAAGATCTCTAAAGTTTGGGGTGTGGAACCGCAAAATGTTATTGTTTGGAATTGTAAAACGATGGCTACAACCCAAAACCTCAGTGGTAAACCAAAATTAACACTCCCACAGAACGTTCACTTGCGAAGTCAAAAGGATTTTTTCACCGACCAACTTTTTGTCATCAACCAAGAAAGGGCTTTCCATGAGCATAGTACATTAGCCTCTAAAGGCAGTGATGGTCTTAATTTTAATGGAATTTCTGTTACACCAATCCTTCCAATCAGTGAGGAGATTCTAACCTATTTTGATGTAAGAGACTTAAGTGAGCGAATTACTTTTGAGCAACACAACGACAGTATTGTCGTGAATTTTCGCCTAACTTTGAGCGGTATTGATGGGAATAATAAAGATTTTGTTATCTCCAAAGAATATCCTGCGGCGGACGTAACCCCAATTACTACTGCACCGGTCTTGGCAATTTGGCCAAACTTCAAAAACCCAAATTGGAAAGCCTATTACACCTATTTTACTACTGCTGATCAAGACACATTTTTTGCCAAACCTTTTCTACCTGCGGATGAAATACAAGATACTCGAACCATTCGAGATAACCGGGGAAACGTTGAGAAAGAAATTACCAAAACGGAATATTTTCCTGAAGCTGTACTTTGTGAATATAACAGTACTAAGGCAGGATTCTTACTAATATCTGTACCTAAAGAAAAATTTAGTGTTGATGGAACAATTTGGAGTGTCGGTGTAGATTTCGGTACCAGCAGCACTACGGTATATAACAGAAAAGGTGACGCAGATCCGCAGCCGGTAACCTTTAATGACCGTCTATTACGCATCACCGACCCGCTTACTAACCCAGACAGCACTTTCATTGATAATTTTTTCTCTCCAAAAAGCGAACAGACTCCGTTCTTCAGTCTCTTTCAAAAACTCGGAAATCAAAAACCAGACGAACCGCTACTTGATGGGCATATCTATTTTCCTCCGGGTTATTTTGAACTATCCGCTGCTAAAAACATTGTCCATGATCTCAAATGGTCTACAAGAGAAATAGATCGAGAGCATCTTAAGGTTTTCCTCAAACAACTCTGTCTTCAGGTTGCGGCTGAAGCTATTGATGATGGTGCCACGCAGATAAATTGGAATTTTTCTCACCCACTTGCCTTTACAGAACGGGATAGAGGATTATTCGAACGTATTTGGAAAGCAGTCGGAGCCGCTTGTGAAAGTGCGACTGGACTGTCTCAACAGGTTGTAACCCCTGCTCAATCGGAAAGTATCGTTACCGCAAAATTCTTTGCAACCGAATTACAAAGTGAATTTGCTACAGGTGGTTTTACAACTGGAGCAGTCTGCATTGACATTGGTGGAGAGACTTCGGACATCTCAATTTGGCAAAACAATGATCTGTATTGGCAAACATCACTCAGATTTGCAGGAAGACATATCTTCTTGAATCTGCTTAAAGAAAACCCAGAATTTCTGAAAAATTTTAGGGCAGATGATAAAGACATTGAATTGTTAAAAAAAGCATCTAAAGGCGAGAGTGACGAGTTTTATGCACAAGCGGATGCTTTGATACAAGACAAAGGACAGAAGTGGTTAGACAGATTAGCCACTGTCAGTGACGAGCCTATTATACAACCGTTTTTACAACTCATATCACTCGGTGTTGCAGGACTTTTACATTATGTCGGATTGCTTCTCAATCACCTTTCTCAAAGTGGAACCGGTTTTGACTCAGAAACACCCAGTATATACATCGGGGGAAACGGATCAAAAATTCTAGACTGGATGGCAGAAGGAAAATTCAATCACGATACTATAGCATCACGTTGTAGAAGACATCTTAAACATGTTATCAGCGAAGCTGCAGGCTTTGTCAATGACAATGAACGCGGTATTGAGATCAGTAAATCTCCAAAAGAGGAAGCTGCCTATGGATTGCTTGCTCAGATAGAACTGAAACAAGATGCTACTCAATCTTATATTTTAGCAGGTGAAAAGTTTAAAGAGGATGGAATAGATTACGAGTACGAGTGGACTGAAATCCTGTCAGCTGAACGGTTTGTGAAACGTCTGTCGCTACCTGAAAATAACTTGGAACAAATGCATAGCTTCTTAGAATGTTTCAATGCTGGGTTAGGCGGAGAGATCAAGAGGCCAGTTGACTTAAATGAAACTCTCAGTGGAGAAACACACGGTTCAGCTACCGTTAGAGCCGTTATCTATGAAGAATTGGAAAAAAAGTTACAAGGTTTTAGGGGTGTGAAACCAGAAGATATCTCTGTTGAACCGTTATTTATTCTCGCGTTGAAGGAATTACTTGCTGCAAAAACAAGACGATGGAAAAACATAGGAGAATAGTGAAATTCAACTTGGATAAGGTTCCTTTTTTGATAATATTGTGCATTACAAAATTTACATTTCTAAGGAGAATACATGGGAATCATAGAATGGTTAGCTTCAAATATCTACGCAATTTTAATATTCATCGCCGTAGTGTTTGCAGTCATTATTAGTTGGAGACTCTATTTGAAGAATAGACTGTTGCAGACTGCTAACGAACCTGAAAATATTGAGAAACCACTGACTATTGACAAACCTAATGTTGTTGTATTCCTCTGTCCTCATGCTACGTGTGTGCAATGTCTGATGCTTTGTATAGAGAACATCGGCACAGAGGCAGCCTATAATGTCCAGTTCGGAACAGGTAGTACCCCTTTCCTAAACACGTTATCCTCTAATATTAGTAATGAAAAGGTTCTGAAGAAAAACAACTTCCTTCAGAAAGGAATTAGTTGTTTTGGACCTGGACAAAAAATAGAACAATTTCTTATAACTCTAAAAGAAAAATTGCCTGAAGAATTAAAGCAACCATTTCAAATCTCTGTTACCTACAATGATTCGATAAATAACACTTATGAGAATAGATATCCTCTTGAATTTGGTGAATTTGAAAGTCTCATGCAAATCAATCCAACAGAAAATAAAGCGGGTTCAGATCTGTCACCTTTACTTCAGACGATGCAAACAGGATTCAGTCAAGTCGTAGAAAGTATTGAAGGTTTAAGGGAATCTCACACCACAAAACCTAATGATGGTCAACTTTCTTCCAATGGAGCGGAAAAAACACCACAATCTATCCAAAGAGAAGAAGAAAAGCCATTGCCACCAGATCTGCAGAAACTCGTCACTTTGTACAATCAAGGAAATCATACAGAAATACGAAATATATATAATTCCACTTGTTCAATTCGCGTTACCAATGAAACTGAACTGTATCAAAATCCAAACATCACACCTATTTTTGAAACAAAGGCAAATGGTAGTTTTGTAGCTTACCTCATTGATTCAGAAAATATATACGCTGTTGTACCATTTTCTGGATGCATTCTGCAAAATGATCTCTATAATTCTGGTGCCTTCAGTGTGGTATTTGAGTGTCCAGGATTTGATCCAAAATACAAGTATCGCGTCAAGGTTATTCGACCCGCGATTTTTAAACGGGATTCTGTAAACGAGAAATGGACACTTCAAGCAAAAGGGAAATTAAAATTAATTGAAAAAGACAATTAGGATCAAAGGATCAAAATCAATAGGTAACACTTTAATACGAAACATGAAACCGTCAAAGATACCTGCCCACAAGAGAGTAACAACACACAATCACAAATTACTATAGCATATAGAAAACACTTATGTTTAAATTATTTAGCGAATACCTTTTTCCGGAGAATCCAATTGCTTTAGGTATTGTAATATTCTTGATATGTTGCTTTTGCATCTGGGTTGTTGGGTTGATAGTTTATTGGATTTGGTTAATCAATAAAAGAAAACAGATCGAAAATAATCAAAACATCCAGTCACTGGTTGATGCTCTACAAGAACGAGACCTTGGACGTGAGGATAGTGATCCAAACATCAATGCTGAAGAGGTGTTCCGTTTATTTTGTGAGAAACAGGAGCTTGGTAAAAGTTCACTCTTAACTAAACATATCAGGAAGATTTTCCCACTGAGAAAAGATTCTTCCATAGCGAAACATATAAAAACTGTTTTCTTGGCAGGTTGGGACGAAAGCCGTCTTGAAGTCAGTGAATTAATTAATCACACCAGCAACAATCTTTTCAGATGGAACGGTCTGTTTCGTTCTGTATTAGCAGTCTTCATTGTGATTGGACTACTTGGAACGCTTTTTGGGCTTACTGATAGTTTAACAGATCTGTCTCCTGCTTTAAAAGAGAGTGCTGCAATCGAAACCCCAACAGAAAACAGCGAAAGGATGACCCAAGCGTTAGGCAATCTCATGGATAATATTAAGGGGGCTTTTGCACCGAGCATCTGGGGTATTTTCTTTACCGTCTTGGGAGTTATTCTTTACGGCATCTATTTGCAATTCGCTTGTCACCCTGTTAAATCCATTCTGGAACGATTGACACTAACCGTCTGGGTTCCACAACTTTATCCGACTACCTCACAAAAGTTCATCCAAACGATCCAGAAAAGTGAATCTCAGATGCAAAAAGGATTTGAGACAGCAGCACAATTTAGTGAATCAGTCAAAAAAGTGCATGGTAATATAGATGAATTCAACGAAAGTCTAACACAAGTCCGTGCTATTACACAACCACTATCCGATTCAGTGACACAAATCAACAAAGCGGCATCGGACATCAGCAATGCTGCGGATGTGCTAAATACAGGTTTCACTGAAAGTCTGGATAGATTTTCAAAAGATTTTGAATCAAGTGTTAACAATCTAACCGGATTTCAAGATGAAATTCGTAACCTTCACCAACAATTTCAAGATGCAGCGAACCAAAAATTAAATCAGTTTCAAGATGCATCAAACCAAAAATTAGAGCAGCAAACTCAAAAATTGGATGAACAGAATCAAAATCTTATTACAAGCTTAGAAGTTTTCAAAAATAATGAACGACTCTATGTGGATTCCTGCCAACAAATTGATGAGACACTACAACAATTTCTTAATAAAACCAATGAAGCAAATGCTAATATAGAAACCTCCAACCGTGAATTTCTTGATGGAATAAACACTTCCAATCGCGAGTGGATTTCAGAAATACAAGATCAGTTGAAATCAGAACTTGCAATTATCCAACCTACATTGAAAAAGGAATTAGAGTCACTCACTAATCAATTAACTTCGGATCTCAATGAAGTTCAAGGAACGCTGGATGAAAGACTAAAAGCACTTACTGATCAATTAAATTTTTTCCAACTACCGATTGAAAAAACTGCTGATCAAATTGAAGGAACTATTGAGAGTTTTACAAAGATTATGAAAGGAATCGTAAATGATCTACAATCTGAGTTCCAAAAACAGAATGAAACCATAACAGAACAGAATGAAAAATATGGCGAACAACTCACCAATGTCAAAAATTTAAATGAACGAGTTGAAAATCTGTTGACACAATTAGATGAAAGCAGTAAAAATCAGAAAGAAGCAGTTGATACATTGAGTTCAAATGTCGGTGGACTGACCGATAATATAAACAACCTTGATAGTGCAATTAATAACTTCACATCAGATTCAGGAGATCTCAGTCAATCAGTCGGAGCGATTAGAGGAGATATTGAAAAGTTAGGCACTGCATCACAACAATTCGTGGAAAAAGTTGATAAAGCCGACGTTACCCCACTCACTGCAAGCATAGAAAAACTCAATACATCTATTAATGCGATTTCACAACATTCTCATTCCTTGGCAGATGCTGTTGACAGGTTGGCACGGCAAGAAGGTTCATTAGGATCCGGACAAAAGACGAAACGTCCATTTTTCAAGATTATATTGAATCCATTGTCTTGGAGATGGCCATTTAAGAAGAACACATCCGAAACTAAAAATAAGAACGAAGAAAAGTAACTCATTCCAAATATATACTTAATCCGTTAGCCGTTTGTAATACCATCAAACCTAAATATACCGAGTGATACCTATGGAAGAAAATACATTAGATTTCAATTTTTGGCCGTCCTTTTCGGACTTAATGCTGACACTTGTCTTGATATTAGTCATTGTAGTGTTTGCAGTTATCGCCGCTTTTTCAGTCGGAAAAGAAGAACGTGATGAAAAACCTGCTGCTGATGGAAAGAATGTTCCGGTTGTGGTTGAAGAAAATCAGAAGAAGTTGATTGAGTCAATTGCTTCCGCGTATGGAGTTAAAGAGGAAGAAGTTGAGAAAGATTTATTTGAGATATCAATCCAACTTGAAGATGGCACTTCCTCCAAAATTACGATTAAGAACGAACCAACAATTCAACGATACAGTTTTAGCGACCGTATTTTGTTTAAACCTAACGAATTCTATCTTAATAAAAATGGTAAAGATACACTTCTAACTGTTGGTCGTCAAATTAGAAAAAATTTAAACAACATCAGCGAGATACAGATTCAAGGGCATGCCGACCCCACTCCACCCGATTTTGAACAATCAAACTTACATCTCGCAGCAAAACGGGCGATTTCAGTATTTAGATTTCTGCAGTATAAAATCCATATAGATCCTGCGACCCATCTCATGTCAGCTACCTCTTTTGGTGAGTATAAACCTGTTCAGCGCTCTGATCGAGATAGCACATACACACCAGAGAAGCTCAAAATGCACAACAAAACCAGAGATATGAAAGCCAAGAATCGTCGTATGGAAATATTGTTATTTTATCGGAATGATCAGACAGACCAACAAACGGATGAATAGTTATGTGTATTAGACTGCTTACCCTCACACTCCTGAGTTGTCTTCTCATCACTGCAAATACCATTGCGGAAGATGCACTCAGCGATGTTCGCATCATTGAAGGAATTGTGCAGCAACGTCCTCCGAATACACGACAGACAATCGGGAAAAGATACGTCTGGAATTTTCAGAGAAAATCTTATACCGTGTTAATGACAATTGACATCGAAAAGTATAACTCCTATGACGGTAAAGAACGTTACGATATTCCGCAATTAGTCGAAGAAGCGAGAACAACAATAGGAAACCTCACACGTGAATTTCAGAACGTCTTCACACGGCATCGCGAGTGGTCAAAACAGGACCGTATCGACTTTGTCCTGAGTTTCGTCCAATCCTTACCATACACGTTTGATGACGTAACCACAGGTTACGATGAATTCAGACGCTACGCTGTTGAAACCTTGATTGATGGCGGAGGCGATTGCGAAGACACCACTATCTTGGTTGCGGCAATCCTACGAGGCTTAGGGGAGAAGACAGTACTCATCTTCACACCCGGACATATAGCACTCGGAGTCAGTGGCAACTTTACTGGAGCCTCGGTCACCTATAATGGCACGAAATATTACTACTGTGAAACAACCGGCACAGGTTGGACAGTTGGTGTCTTGCCTACATCCTCCGGCATAACCGTGACCGACATCGTCCCTTTAACGCCATCGAAAATAGGTCCCGCACCAAAACCAGACAGGGTAACAATTCCTGCACCTACCCCTTGCAAACCGTCACCAGAAATTACAACACCGACACCGCAAACACCCCCAATAAAAACAACACCTGAAGCAACCAAACCTGAAACTCAAACAGACACTGAGTCAAACAGCACCCTCGGCACAGCGATCATTCTTCTTTTTATCCTCATCGGATTCGGCATTCCTACGGTATATTTCCTGTACCGAGCCTTTAAAGAACAACGTGAATATTAGTGCTAATTCCCTAATTTTTTAGTGTTGTTATATTTGACAAAAGTTAGCGTCATAATCATGCTTATTGAGAAGTATTCATAAATACACAGGCATTTTCTTCAATTGACACATAAGGGTGTCGCTTCGCTCTACCCGACAGACGATAATATTTGTGACAAAAACTTTACACACCCCTTGTATACCACAAGTGAATGTGGTATAATAATGTAAGAATTACACATCTCACAAATGTGTTATAGCATCACTTACATTTTTAATGAAAAATTAAATTTAACTCAACACTTATGCCCAACATCATTTCTTATATCCTTATTATAACGCTTATTCTCAGTTGTTTACCCGTATCTGCAGATAGCACGGACATCCATGAAAATGCAGGCACTCGTGCTATGACATTTCTCAAAATAGGTGTTGGTGCTAAGGCAATGGGAATGGCAGAATCACAAGTCGCTGCAACCGATGATCTTTACGCTTCATATTGGAATCCTGCAGGTCTCTCAAGACTACAAAAACCGCAACTTGCATTAATGCACAACGAATGGTTCGCGGGAATAGATCACGAATTTGTCGGGTTTGCACTGCCAATTCAGAATAATAACATTGTTGGCGTAAGCGCGAATTTTTTATCCTTCGGTGAATTACAGGGGCGTGATCAAGAGGGAAATGAAACTACTATATTCCGTCCATACAATCTGGCTGTAATACTATCGTATGCACGACGTATTAGTAAGCCATTTGCTTTGGGTGTGAACGCAAAATTTTTACGGGAACAGATTGCTGACGAAAGTGGTAGTGGAGTTGCCTTTGATCTCGGTGGGTTGTATACTTTTTCGGATATTCCACTTTCTTTTGGCTTCAATGCACAGCACATAGGACCACGAGTCAAGTATATAGAGGATGCGTTTGAACTCCCATTTACTTTCAGAATTGGGTCAGCATATAGACTCTGGAACGATGCTCTTACACTAACGATGGACTTCATTCGACCAACCGACAATGATAACACTTTTGCGGCTGGCATAGGTTATACGATTGGTAACGTTTTACAACTTCGGACTGGATATAAGTACAAAATCGGTGGAAACGATTTAGGTCCGATCTCAGGACTTGCTGGAGGTTTTGGCTTGACGCTCCGACGGTTCCAATTTGATTATGCACTTGTCCCTTTCGGTGATTTAGGATTAACACACCGATTTTCTTTGATTGCCGATTTTTAGTCACAGTGTGATTTTGTATAGTATTATTTAGAGGCAGCCGCAATAAATGCCTTAAATAGTTTCTGTCTGTGTTCACAAAATATTTCGGTTTCGGTCATACGCTCAGGGTGATATTGCACACCTATCACAAAAGGTTTTGTAGGGTTTTCTATTGCCTCAACAATTCCATCTTCTGAACGTGCTGCCACAACAAATCCGTCACCAATATCATCTACTGCTTGATGATGCGCCGAATTGACGACATCTACACCTTCACCAATTATCTTGCCAAGTTTGCACTCAGGTTCAAGTTTAATCTTATGCTGAGCATCTTGCCCTTTTACCTGATGTGTGAGTGCCTTCTTTGGATATTCCGATTTAATATCTTGATAAAGACTTCCACCCATTGCAACGCTCATCACTTGTATCCCGCAACAAATCCCTAAAACAGGCGTGTCCCTTTCGAATGCCTCCTTGAATAGCGATATTTCTAATTCATCGCGATCCTCGTCAACGAACTTTAGTTTTGGATGCCATTCTTGATTGAAATGTTTTGGATGGATATCACCACCCCCCGGTAGCACAAGTCCATCAATCCCAGTAATGAATTCCTTTATCGTTTGTTCACCTCTGATCAAAAACTGAACTACTCCTCCATACTCCTCAATTGCTTTCTCATAGTTTCTAAAGTTACGTATCGCTGTTGAGTCAACCGCAGGTATTCCAATAATAGGTGACATGTCTAACCTTTCCTTTCATTTTACCCAAAGTATACAAGAACAAATTGATTAATTCACATTTTAAAGTATACTCCATGCAGGTAGAAATAACAAGCCAATCCGAAAACTAATAATCCTAATTTTTCAACTTGATATCTACAAGTAATTGTAGTATAATTGAAGTCGGAGTATATTGAAGAGGAGGCGAATATTTGCAATGGCATACATAATTTGTGAACCGTGTATTGACGTTAAGGACACCGCATGTGTTGTGGTTTGTCCTGTTGACTGCATACATACCGTTGAAGGCGAAAAACAACTCTACATTGATCCAAACGTGTGTATTGACTGTGCAGCATGTGTACCTGTGTGTCCAGTAGAAGCGATCTATATGCAAAGCGATGTCCCAAGCCAATGGGAATCGTATATTGATATAAACAGTAAATTCTTTGAGACGTTCGTTTATCCCGAAGATACTGATGGGGATGCTGACAATACAGGAAAATCGAAGAAGAAAGAACAAGGAGTTCCTGAAGAATTTGTGCAGCTACCAGATGCTGTCGGATCATCGCTACGTCAACCTTTTGGTTTAATAGCAATGCTCGGACAACCTTTCCTTGGAGCATTTTCAGCGAAATTTAAAGCACAGTTAGAAGAAATGGCAGGAAACACTTGGGTTTTCAGTGCTGCGGTTTCAACAGGAATTAACAGTTTAATCAATTTGATACTTTATCCGCTCGTGCTTTTTTTCATCAAGACGCAAGGGCAAAATGTTAGTGTTTTTACCCCTGAAGTTAATCTGATGATCTTTTTAGGTATAGTCATTGCTATTGCTGAAGGTATATTCCGTTTTAAGGATGAACTCACTTCAACTCCCGATGCTGAGGAGTCTCGCTATGGTGCATCGTTCTACGGATGGATTCCCTCACTCTTCGTTACGCCAGTTCTCAAAGCGATGCGTTCTATTTTGGTTTCCGCTCCTGCGGCACCTCGAACAACAATGCCCGGTGCTATTCAGACCGAGGGCGCAATTTACAGTGACGATATAAAGGAACGGTACCGTCGTTACGGAATGATCAACCGAGTCTTAGAGTTGGCGGATCACTATAAGATAGAAATTGAATTTCCACGGTGGGTACCCAATTCTGCAGCCAAAGAGACATACGACCTACCAGATAGAATGCCACATTACGACTATGAAGTTTATCTCAGTTCTCCTTATGCTTCAGCAGATACTTCCGCCTCGCTAGAGAGTGTTTTGACCGTGCAAACGCAGCTTCCAAGAGATGCTGAAAAACCACAAGAATTTGCCGATCCGCGGTTTGAAAAGGTCGTTGGACGTACCAGTTCATTTCCTGATGGATTCAGAAACATCTTTCCTATTCCGGGGCAGCCAGAGGATTTCCATGCAAAGTATCGGAATAGAGTGCTGGAAATTGTCGTGCCAAAGGCAGGAACGTATGATCAACTTGCGTTAGAACTTCCTGTTCACTATGCAAAACTTAAGGGATAAAGAGAAACTTGTCGCTTGGGACAAAGAACACCTCTGGCATCCTTTCACACAGATGCGTGATTGGCTAACAGAGGATCCCATTATATTTGAACGCGGCGAAGGGGTTTACCTGATTGATATTGATGGCAATCGATATATTGACGGGATCGCCTCCATGTGGACGAATGTTCACGGACACAATCACCAGAATCTAAACACTGCCCTTAAAAACCAGTTAGATAAGGTGGCACATTCCACACTTCTCGGTTACAGCAATATACCTGCCATTCAACTTGCCCAAAAACTAGTTGAAATCACCCCCATTGGTCTCAATAAGGTTTTCTACTCCGATAATGGATCAACCGCGGTTGAAGTTGCACTTAAGATGGCGTTTCAGTACTGGCAGCATAAAGAGCAACCGCAACGTAATCTTTTTGTTCACTTTGATAAAGCCTACCACGGAGACACAGTCGGTGCTATGAGCGTAGGTGGTATTGAGAGTTTTCATAGCACCTTTAATTCCCTTCTTTTTAAAAGTATCCGCGTTTCCGCTACCGAAACCTATCGATCTGATAAGTCTAAAAACGCAACTCAAAACGATTCCGCTGAGGGAATAAAAACTCGTTGGCTCAATGCAGTAGAACGTGTATTCTCCGAACACCCAGGACAAATAGCTGGTATCATTTTGGAACCATTAATACAAGGTGCGGGTGGAATGCTAATCTCCCCAAAAGGATTTCTGAAGGAGCTCGCCGCATTAGCAAAACGGCAGGGAACCCTCCTGATCGTAGATGAGGTGATGACAGGGTTTGGACGCACAGGAAAAATGTGGGCATGTGAACATGAAGACGTTTCACCTGACCTTTTATGTACCGCAAAAGGACTCGCAGCCGGTTATCTACCACTCGCTGCGACATTAACCACCGACGCGATCTATAACGCCTTTCTTGGAGAATATTCCGACCTAAAAACCTTTTTCCACGGACACACTTTCACTGGAAATCCGTTAGCATGCGCCATTGCGTTAGAAAATATTGCAATTTTTGAACGAGAAAGCCTCCTTGACCGACTTCAAACAACAATTGCACATTTCAAAAATCGTCTTAAGGAATTCTATGTGCTCCCACATGTAGGTGATGTTCGAGTCTGCGGTATGGCTGCAGGCATAGAATTAATGAAAAACCCTGATACCCACACCCCTTATCCATTTGAAGAAAAGGTCGGTATCAGGGTATGTAAAGCCGCGCTCACTCAAGGGGCAATACTCCGACCGCTTATCAACACCATCGTCCTGATGCCACCATTACAAATATCAATATCTGAATTGGATTCCCTCCTTGATATAACTTACCGTTCTATTTCTGAAGTAATACCCAATTAACGGGATTTGTCCTATTTTCTGGACGGTAGGTTCGGTTTCCTAACCGCACCATTAGCGTCAATTTAACGACACCCCAGACCCGGTAGGTTCGGTTTCCTAACCGCACCTTTTTGTATCAACATCTCAAATAACGCACAGGACGAGAATATCAGCGTTCGTAGTCGCGCAATTCATTGCGCCTCTTTTCTTTGAATATAAGAGGCGCAATGAATTGCGCGACTACAAACGAGTTCTTTCCTTAAATTGACGCCTATGGGTATTACAATAAAAAAAGTAGGGCGGGTTATAATTAACCCATAGGCGTCAATTTAAGGAAATAAACCTATATTTTGGATATCTTAGCCCCAGCGGGGCGGAATGTGTATAGACCACGATCCATACCAAACTCAAGCCCCAGAGGGGCGAAAGGTGTATATGGGCACATGTTGTCAGACACTGTCACCCCGCTGGGGTTCAAGAGACTGTTTTACACCGTTTTCTATATACCTGTCGCCCCGCTGGGGCTAAAGAGTTGTGGGTGCTTTCGTTGCTATAAACATATCGTCCCTACGGGACTAAAGAGGGTTTCTCGGACACGGAAAACCACTAAATTGACGCCAATGGGCGGGTTATAATTAACCCGCCCTACATATAGTTTGCTACAATCCGCAATTTTAGAAACTTTCTCGACCTGTTGCAACATTCTGCGCTCTATCGGTCACACGAATTGTAATGCTATGTGCACCTTCAGGCAACTTACCAGTTTCCAATAGCAGTTGCTCTTCTTTAGAGTCAAAGATACCGTCGTCAGGGAAGATAACTTTCCACTTTTCGTCGTTATCAATTTTGTATACTGCTTTTTCGACAGTGTTCATCATATCTGAGACTTCACAAGTAATTTTGTAAGTTCCATCACCGTTTTCAGCGACCAGGATTGCACCGACATCAGGATCGGTATTATCCACATTAACCGGTGAACTGACTTTTTCAGATGATTTTTCCCATCCTACTGGGTTGCTCAACTTGTCAGTTGCAACAACCTTTACTTCGTATCTACCATCAGCGATAGAGGTGATATCCCAACCATAATTGGGACTGGAAAGTTCCTTTTTGAGGAGTTGCCAATTTTCTTCATCGACCGTTTTATAGTAAACGGTAAACTGTAATGTGTCCTTATTAGCATCTTCCACTTTCCACTCAATTTTCCAACTTTTTGCAGAAGAAGGTGCGGAGGATCCTGATCCTCTACTTGAACTACTTGGTGAAGGAGGTCCAGCAGACGGTCGTGGCGAACTACTACGTCCTGCACCAATACTGATACTGGTAATTTTCGGTTTAACATTTGTCTGTGCTGAGGCAAGTGTAACCTTTTTCAGAACAGCTGTTTCCATTGGGTCAGTAGTAGTGAACTTCGCGCGCCATTGGATGTACTGTCCATCCGCATTCGGAATTTGCGAACCTTCTGGTGTGGTTAGTTCTTCAGACCATTTGTTCCATGTATCATCCGGTTTACGAGTATTGCCAGAACGTGTAGCAAAGGTGATTGAAGTACCCTCTTCTATTTCTGCTTCCCACGAGAGTTTACCCCATCGCGACAAACTTTGTGCGTTGTGGACTGAGGATTCAAGTGTTCCTTCCTCAACACGCGTGGATGTAAGAGTGAATAGTTTTCCTGGGTTACCGGCACCAAGGATAGTTTTCATGTCATCCGCATGCTTCGTCTGGAGTATCGCTATTATATCCTTTCCTGAAGATTTACCAACAAATGCATAATCACCAGTTTTTGGATTTACACGATATAATTTTCCATTACTTCCGGTTCCAACTAAAATTTGATCGTCTTTTTCCAAAATAAAAGCAGAGATGAGCGGTTCTGGCGAACTCCATACCAATGCCGAAGTTCCATCAGGGTGTAACCTATAGATATAGGATTTGTTTTCTTTTGGAGGACCGCTACCTGGTGCCTGCGGTTTAGGAACAGCAGGACCTCCTTTGCCTTGACGACTACCGCCTCTATCCATCGGAACTGATGTGACCGCCGAGGCATAGACATTTCCTTCACTATCCGTAACCAAGTCACGAATCTCTTTTTCTTTGGCTTGGTAAATCACATTTGCAGTGCCATCGTTCATGATCTTGTAAATAATTCCGTTACCACTGCTGCCAGCATAAAATCCACCATCAAACGCAACCAAAGACGTAATATTTTTTTCTTCTGCGTCAAAGAAAACGCTGGATTCACCTTCAGGTGTTATTTTGTAAATTTTACCCTCAGTTCCTGTAGCTGCATAAAGATTTCCATCGGCGTCCAGATGCATTGCCCACACATACTTGTCACCTTCACTTAGAATGGTTTCAGGTGGTGTTTTTTCATCTGTAATTTTATAGACCAAACCGTCGGGTCCTGTACCAGCATACAGTGTACCATCTGCTCCAACGATGAGACTGAAAATAGTAACCTCAGGCGAATCGTAATAGAGCTCAGACGTCTTACCATCTGCACTAATTTTGTAGATTTTGCCTTCGTTGCCTGTCCCAGCATAGATATTTCCCTCAGAATCTTCTGCAAGTGCCCATACTTGAGCCTCTTTAACTTCTGAGAAGTCTTCTATTTTGAGAGATAACCTGACATCTCCTTGGCTTGAAACTGAAATATTCTTGATTTCACCTGCTTCAAAATCCGAACTACGATGTTGTTCCCATAAGGACGTAGAAACGGCTGAAGCGAGGCTTACGAAAATCAAGGTTGTTGCCATTAGGCTGCAAAAGGAAAAGAAACGGCGCATAAAACATATCCTCCTGTAAATTGCGCAAAATTGTTAAAGAAAAATAAGAAAATCCTGACTGAGTTATGGTGCATTTCTATCAACGGCAATCGGCATTGCAGCACTTCCACTAATGATGTAGTCTGTCTCAACCTTGTTAGTGTGTAAGCTTGTGCCAAATGTATATCCTCTTTCACCTAATCGCGTAGCAGTATTCATTACAGACATTACTGAAATAGGTAGATCAGAGAATTCCTCACCCTGAACAGTCAGTCCCGATTGTGGGACAGAGAGTTCCATGATAATATTGGTGTTGGGTTCGATGCGTTCCAATAATTTCACCAGTTGATTGATATTTCTTGGACTAAAGACACCCGGTGCACGAGAACGCTGCCGACTTTGATATGATCCTGAATTCATCGCGCGAAGCAAAATAACCCCATCAGGTGTGTCCTTCGGAATTGTAATTGTCCCAGTCAAAGTTATCGGTTGCTCAAGATAGGGACGCAAAGTTAACGTCATTTTTACTTCTTCACCCGGACGATATACATTTTTATCAAGTCGAGCCGTAAGAAGTCTAGCTGTATTTCGTTTATCCTCAATTTTTACATCAAGGTTTACAGATTCGATTTTGACTTTGGCATAAGGATTGACTATCAAATCAAGCATCGGATTCATGACTATCCGAGAGACATTAATTCCCGGAGATCCACTTGATGAAAATATATTTTTTAGCACAATTTCCTGTGGGGCTAAGTTTGGCTTATCCTTAAGGGTGATTGCAATTGTTGCCTTGGCATTAACTGTGTGGTCATTCCCATAGAATTCCATCGCATCTATTATATTAGCAATGCTAAGTCCCGTGTATAATCCTGAAATGGTCTGATCTCGAATAACCTCATAGTACACATCATGCTGTTTCATATCGGTTGTTTGGACTTTTGCCGTCACCGGAATATAGTGATGTGTGTTCGGAAGTTTCTTAATCAGTCCAGCAATTGCAGGGTCTCGATCTTGCACCAAAGTACCAATCGGTTGTGTTGGGGATGCTATCTTGGATGACCGAAATGTACTGGGATTGATAAAATGCACATAACCACCGGAGATCGGTAGGTTAACATTGCCTTCGCCAGAGGCTGAGTGTCCGTACGCCAATAATTCATTTCCGTTGACGTAAGTGATAGTTCCATAACCGAAAGCAGTATAATCACCGCGTATGTACTCCGTGCCAATTACCTGTCCCTTTTCTACAGGTGATTTTTTAACATGACCTCCCCCTCCAGCTGACTGAACAGGGACCATGTTCCACCTATCAAGAATCGGTTTAAGAATCTGTATCGTTGCTGCATCAAGTCTTGGGAGAGCAATAGGTATTGCCAACCGCAATGAATTTTCTTGTGTATTCAGTCTGGAATTTGATGTCAGATTACTATTGTCAAGAGGGTTTTGACGGAGCCGCCTATCGTTTTCTGGTATGAGAGAAGGAACCATATCAAGACCTTCGGACACATATTCCGAACCGAGATCAAGGAATTTAGCACCTGCATATCTTAGGTTGGGTTTCATACCGCGAGCCGCGACTTTCACCATTTGTTCAATTGGTGTTATCCCAAAGAGATTGGCATGTTCACGTTGGTTGAAGGAACCAAGTGAAAGTGCCCCTATGAGCCTGCCATTAATGTAAATTGGGCTGCCACTCATTCCTCCAGCAACACCCGTACGTTTGAAGTTTTCGCTAGTTCCTTTTGCCCATACTACATGCCAGCCAGGGGAAAAGTTGTACTCAATACTCACAACTTCAAGATCAAATTCCTCAACCGTTGTTCCAAAAAATACTGTGTAACCTTTTCCTTTCATGCCCGGTTTCACTTCAGACAACGGCATAAATTCTCCGACGTCCCATTTAATTTGTGCATTAACTTGGATAGTAATTAGGCAAAATATCACAAGTGCACAAAGCAAAACTTTTTTCACTATGTTACTCCTCTCTGATTTTACAAGATTGATTATCGTGTATGACAAGATTGATTATCGTGTATGACAAGAACAAAGACTTTTTACAGAAAACTGAATTATATCTCAAAAGTGAAAATATATACATTTATTACCACACGACAAATTAGTTAATGTTTCAAAATCAGTTTAATTTACTATTGATTTAAAATACCCTGCTATTCTGAATCATGTCAACCTAAAAATATATTTATCTCTGATGAATAATCCAATGTAGAATGTCAACCTGAACATAACTGGAAATTAGGCAAATATTCTTCAGTTGTCTATAGTTGACAGAGACATTCAATGGTGTAACAAGAAAAACGTATTTCTTCGTGATACTCACGACGGCTAAAGCCGTGTGCTTCTTTTAGCACACAACCTCTCCTATGTGATTCCTGCTTCTACACAGTTTGCCACCCCGCCATGCTAACCGAAGTTACTGACTTATATGTGGTCTTATATCTGTTCCACAGGCGTTTATTCTCTCGGTATATCCTACCGCGAGGTTAAAGATTAATTCGCACTTCGCATCTTAAATCTTTTTGATAAGATAGCGTCTCGGGCGATGGCTTACCGCAACTTGTCCCTCTGGGGATCCGCCAAGTTTTACTATCTGCACACTTCCCATAACTACGGTGCCAGTGGACTGCCTTCTGCAGTGTGGGCTTCGGTTCGTCCTACGTTATTTCGCATTACGCTACAGAGCCTTGCTTGTCTCAAATAATCTAAAATACTTCCGCACGAGTTGACATGATTGGACCCGAAGTCTAAAGACTTGGGATTGTTAGTTAATTCCCTTCATTTACCTATCAACAATTATAGCATTATTATCTTGGGTTTGCAACTTATTTAATGTGTAAATGTGTATTTACTTTCACTCGTCTGATAAAATTCGTAATAATGATCGTCCGTTAGAAATTGATTTTCACTTGACTTACTTCTATGTTATAGACTAAAATAGAGGAAATTAGAAATGTATCGGGACAACAAATGGCAAGTTCTGCTTACATCCTTTCAGTTGATCAAGGGACCACCGGTTCTATGATATTGCTTGTAGATGCACATGGCAACATTGTATCACAAGCGTATCGGGAATTCGCTCAACATTACCCGCACCCGGGATGGGTAGAACACGATCCTGAAGAGATTTGGACTGTAACACAAAACGCAATAGCGGAAGTGTTACATCACACTGACCTCAAAAGTAGCATTGATGCGATTGGGATTACTAATCAACGCGAAACCACTGTTGTATGGGATCGAAAGACTGGGAGACCGATCTACCCCGCGATTGTGTGGCAATGTCGCCGTACCGCTGACGTTTGTACGAACCTCAATACACAAAAAGACATCGCAGCACAAGTAAAAGCCAAAACAGGACTTGTGATTGATCCCTATTTTTCTGGAACAAAAGTGGCATGGATTCTGGACAACGTGAGCGGAGCACGCGAAAAGGCAGAACGAGGTGAACTTGCTTTCGGTACTATTGATACTTGGCTTCTTTGGAAATTTACAAATGGTGCTGTTCATAAAACAGATTATACAAACGCTTCGCGAACACTGCTCTTTAATATAGATACACTTACCTGGGATGATCAACTTTTAGAGATTTTTAATATTCCAAAGGATATTTTGCCTGAAGTCTGCCCATCTGCAAGCATTTTTGGAAGTGCGAAAATTCCTATATTGGATGGAATCCCAATTGCTGGAATTGCTGGTGACCAGCAATCTGCGTTATTTGGACAACTCTGCTGGCAACCTGGGATGGCGAAGAATACCTATGGCACAGGATGTTTTCTCATGCTAAACACTGGAACGAAAAGAGTAGAGTCAAAAGCAGGTTTGTTGACAACACTCGCTTGTAGTCTAAATGAAAAACCTGTGTATGCTTTGGAAGGTAGTGTCTTTATTGCTGGAGCAGCTGTACAATGGTTAAGAGATGGTATACAAATAATTGAATCTGCTGAAGAAACAGAGGTTATTGCCAACCGCGTAAATGATTCGGCAGGGGTTGTTGTCGTGCCAGCATTCACAGGACTCGGTGCACCTTATTGGGATGCTGATGCTAGAGGTGCAATCTTCGGATTAACAAGAGGTACTACTCGTGAGCATATTGTACGTGCTACACTGGAATCAATTGTCTATCAATCTGCCGATGTCGTCACAGCAATGATGGTAGATGCAAGCACACCGCTTGAACGGTTGCGCGTTGATGGTGGCGCAGTTACAAACAATTTCTTGATGCAGTTCCAAGCAGATATTTTAGGAATAGATGTAGAACGTCCCAAACGGATTGAAACGACTGCTCTTGGTGCCGCTTACCTCGCGGGTATTACGATTGGTGTATGGCAGGATCCTGATGAACTTGAGAATCACCGAGAAATTGATTGTGTTTTTTCACCAAAGATGGATACCCACCAACGTCAAAAGAAACTTGCAAACTGGCGTGATGCAATTCAAAGATTAAGCAGTGCTGCAAGCGGAGAATAGCGATGCGTCTGCAGTGGAAATACTCCTTGATAATCAACTTAACGGTCATTGCCGTACTTGTTGCTTTCTACTACTTTGACACTATTTGGATTCGGAGAGAGATGAATGCCCTGCACGCGTTAGGAGCAGAGCAAGGTGCAACACTAAAAATAATCGCAGAGAAGACTATAATGGATGCTGTCGTTACCGAACTTACTACATCACAAGCTTTCAATTCCAAACGGATTGACCAGATTTTCTCTAAACTTAAGAGAGATAATCCTGATATGAAAGATGTTTTGGACGTTCAAATTAGCATAGGCAATACACAAGTTCGTTCAAGTTTGGTAACATTGGAAAAAACAACAAATTTTAATTTAAGTGAGAGTGACCATCAGGAGATTGAAACAAATGGTTCAAAAATTGAAACGATAGAGGGACAAGATGCAACTTCACTCATCATAAAATACACTATTCCACCAAAGAAATTAGAACCACCGGAAATGGATTCTGAAGCCTCATCAAGTGTTGAACAAGTTCCACTTGAAGTCTGGCAAGCACTGTTATCAAGTAAATTAAACTTACCAGGCACAACTGTTACAAATGTGGAAGTACGACCTGGATTGAATTATCAAACTGCACTAAATCAAGGTAAATTTCCATTTGACTTGTGGCGGATGTTCATTTCCAATAAAATATATATGTCACCTGATTCAACAGTGGCTATAGTTGAAGAAAAAAATCAATGGCAAATTACGGACACAGAAAATGAAAATCTGTATGATCTTTGGCAGGAGGAAGACGATTTTTGGATTCACATGGCGAATGCGAACACTGGCTACATACGAGTACTCTTTGATGTTCCATATATTGAGAAATCTATCAGGGCATCATTGTTAATGCATGGAATTTTTATAGTGATCGTTGGCGTGTTACTTGTTGTTCTAATTGATTTAATGACTAACCACTTGATTATGAAGCCTCTCACGCGTATGACTGAAATTATACAAAAAGCTGAAACCGGTAATTTTTCGTCCTTCTTGCAGCAAAATTATGCCTCTGATGAGATTAGCAAAGCAACACGCAATTTGGTGCGTATGTTTGTTCAGTTGAAAACATCGCATTCGAGAAAGATTGCGGCACTTGGTCAATTCGCAGCAGGTGTTGCACACGAAATTCGTAACCCTTTAAATTCAATCGGAATGACTGCACAACATCTAAAAACGATATTCTCACAACCCAAGGTCAGTTCAGAAGATATTGAGGAAGCAATAGAATTGTTAGACATCGTCGATGAAAAAATAGGAGATTTAAAACAGACATCGGAACAATTTTTAACACTCAATCGACCCCAGAATCTCAACTTAGCAACGGTAAATTTCAACGAACTCTTGGATTCTGTTATAGCTGAATTTGTGCTAATAGTTGAAGAAGCAAAAGTCCAAATCATTAGGAACATTGATACTGAACTTCCAAATGTGCAATTAGATGAAATGCTGATGCGTCAGACAATATTCAACTTCGTGCAAAATAGTATACAAGCAATGCCTAAAGGTGGGAGCATTTACCTTACAACCACATTTGAAGAGACAGAGGATATACCCTTCGTTGTACTTGAGATACGCGATACTGGTATCGGAATTCCAGAAGAAAATCAGGAAAGGATTTACGATGCATATTTCACTACAAAAGAGGATGACGGTGGGGTTGGTCTTGGACTTGCAATTTCACACCAGATTATCACTGCCCATCAAGGTAGGGTCGAAGTGAGGAGCAAAGTTGGAATGGGAACGGCTTTTAAAATCACTTTTCCAATTAACAAAACATTGGAGATAACGTAGTACTGTGTCCACCTAATTTTTGTGGTTTGTAGGTCGGGTAGAGCGTCCGCGAAACCCATAGGCGTCAATTTAAGGAAAGAACTCGTTTGTAGTCGCGCAATTCATTGCGCCTCTTTTCTTTGAATGTAAGAGGCGCAATGAATTGCGCGACTACAAACGCTGATATTCTCGTCCTGTGCGTTATTTGAGATGTTGATACAAAAAGGTGCAGTTAAGAAACCGCACCTACCGGGTTGGGGACCGCTAAATTGACGCTTATGGGTAGAGCGTCCGCGAAACCCGACATGTGCTGATACACTAGTTCGTGAACATTTTTCAAGGAAAATAATACCCAATTAACCCGATTTGTAGCGCGAGGTCCCCGTGCCTCGCAGCGGTGTACTATATCAAAAGACTTCTAATCAAGTTAATTTGGTATAATAGCATGTCAGTAGGAGAAATTAGAAATGCCATCAATATTAATTGTAGACGATGATCAAGCACAACTTACTATATTGCAGCGTATCTTGCAACGCGAAGGATACGATGTTGATTCGGTCGAAAATAGCACTGCTGCACTTGAGAAAATTAAGGAACAGATGTTTGATCTCGTCATCAGTGACATGTGGATGTCCTCACGGTTTGAAGGACGGGACCTATTGCGTGAAATAAAAAAGATTGATCCGAGTTTACCTGTGTTAATAATCACTGCTTTCGCAGAACTTAATGATGCTGTAAATCTTGTTGCACATGAGGGGGCATTTTACTATCTTGAAAAACCAATTCAGATTGATGTACTTAAGCGGGAGGTTAATCGGGCATTACAATCTCGTGGCGTTCTAATTGAAGGTGAGCCTGATTCTGACGACACTCCTCCTGAAATACTGATTGATTATATCATTGGTGAAAGTGAGAAAATGCAACAACTCTTCAAAAACATGTCCAGAGTCATCCATCGTGGTGTCAGACAGGTGCTGATTACAGGTGAGACAGGGAGTGGTAAAAGCCTTGTTGCACGCGCACTTCACGAATATGGATCACGCAAAGATTGTCCATTCGTGTCAATAAATTGTGGGGCAATTGCTGAGACCTTAATTGAGAGTGAACTATTTGGACATGAAAAAGGAGCTTTTACAGACGCAGTTCAGCAGAAGAAAGGCATTTTTGAAACTGCAGATACCGGCATACTTTTCTTGGATGAAATCGGGGATATTTCTATTCAAATGCAAAGTACTTTGCTGCATGTATTGGAAAAACATGAGATACGGAGGGTTGGTGGATCTAAAAATATTAAAGTTGATGTATGTGTGATTGCAGCTACACACAAGAATCTGGTTCAAGCTGTAAAAGATGGTACTTTCCGATCCGACCTCTACTTCAGATTGAACGTCATCCCACTGCATATCCCGCCTCTAAGTGAACGTGTTGAGGATATTCCCTTACTCGTGAATTTTTTGATTAAAAAGTTCAGTGATGAATATGTTGATGCTGTACCAAAGCAGGTAGCATCTCGTGCTATGTCTGCTCTGTGCCGCTATAATTGGCCCGGGAATGTACGTCAATTGGAAAATTACCTGCATCGTATCTATGTTTTGTCAGAGAGCACCTCTATTGATTTAGATGAACTGCCTCCAGAAATATTAGATACATCGCTACCTTCCACGGATTTAGAAATTGGAATCCCTGAAGATGGGGTTTCTTTGGATGAGATTATCAAGGAATATGTGTGTGCTGCTTTAGCAAAAACGAACGGTACACAAACCAAGGCGGCGGAATTGTTAGGTATTTCTCGCCGTCAACTTCAGCACCGCATGCAGAGTTATGGATTGCAAAGCCAAGACTTCAAAGATGATGAATAGTTGTGATTTTAAGTATGAGAAATTTATTGAAATTTAATTTGTTGTTGCATTGCACGCCGTAACGCTTGGGAGCGGTGGACAGCGAGGCAATTTTTGTTTGACAATAACACGAGAACATGGTATTGTTACGTCATGTATCCTGTTATTGTCGTCCTTAAAGGAAGACATGAAAGGTTTACAAAACGGAAAGTTTGAGAAGTTTCTGAGGACACATAAATATTAACCACTAATTTAGAACTTATACCAAATTAACGGGATTTATCTCATTTTTCTTGGTATTAGGTGCGGTTAGAAACCGCACCTACCGAGTGGGATTAAGTTAATTTGGTATTAGAACAACGGAGGTTAAGATATGTCATTCATAAAAAAACATTGGCATTGGACATTCCTTACCCTTGGACTGATAATCTTCCTTGGTTTTCTCGTGTCTACACAACTGAACGCACCAAAAACAGTGCCAAAAAGTGACAACGAGGTTCCAAAGGCGGTCATAACCGAGATAGGTGACAAGACAGCACATCCGGGTTCAGACGCAGATTCTGATTCGTTAGACCCTTGGGAGACCTGGGCACACAATCAATCACATATCATCGCAACACTTTCCGAAAAAAACAGTGACGGTGACTGGACGTATGAAGAATCCTATCAGGATACTATTGCCAGACTCACCGAGCTTGCAGCTGAGTTGAAAAAAACACAGGATAAACCGCCTCCCTTGGATACTAATCCCAAAGTTGAATTTGGCATCATTCCGCCTAAAAAATATGAGGGACCGCAAACGGTGGCGGGACTTACCGAAGAATTTGGCGATCTTATTAGCGGATACGTTGCAAGTAGAAGTTCTGATGTGGAGGCAGCATACCCCGCGGAAGCGTGGATACAAATGCTTCTTAATAAAGGTGTCCCTATCATAACAAGATCTGATATGTCAGGCTATTTTAATAACAGAGGTTTTCTATTTCTTGCTTCCCAGAATCCTGAATACATGGAAGATCTTGCACATTCTCACGGCTATCCCACAGAATCTTGGGAAACGTTTGAAGAGGCATACATTGACCACATGATTTGGCGACATCAAACCACTGAAGCAGCCGCTGAGGATCCTAATAGTGCGGGAGGCATAATTTTCGGATATAACTTCTACCCCACCTACGCGAATAAAAAAACATTGTACGTGGAAAGGCGAACGACTGGTGCAACGACCTTCGGTGACAAGATCTCCAACGAACAATTGTTCAATCTTATCTTTAGAGGTATTGACCCCGAAGGTTTTGAGGTCATCTACCTGAACTCGGAATGGAATCCACTCCCTGAAAAACCACCTCCGGTTACTAAAGAAGAAGTTTTCAACGCAACTCTTGATCAATGGTTGACATCCACCGAAGATAAGGATTCGGCGTGGGTGCCACCCATGCTAGAGTTTCCAGATTAAAACATGGGCATCAAAAAACTACTGTCGCACATTCAAAATGTTTTGACACCCTCCCGATGCGCGTTTTTTCTGTTCGGATGCAGTATTCTGTTTTTGGCGTTCTGGATCCGTATCCAAGGTGCGGATCGCATTCCAGATAAGCAGTTTACCGATACCGATGGCTATTACTTCTACAAGCAAGCACAACTCATATCAGAACACGGTGTCCTTCCAGACCGAGATATGTCCCGTTGGGTACCGCTTGGTCGTGATCTAAAGCAGACACTTCCCTTCTATGCCTATGTACTTGCGTATTCATATAAATTAATTGCGATCTGTTTCCCGAAAATCTCCTTGTATCAGGTTTGTCTCTATATGCCGACAGTCTGTTTTGTGATGGGGCTCGGTGTGTTGATGCTTTTTCTTTATCACAGCTTCGGTGTTTCTTTTTCGGGCATCGTGGGGGTTTTGTTAGCAACGCTCCCTGGTTGTATTGACCGCTGCGCAGTAGGGTTTGGTGATCGCGACAGTTGGTGCCTGATGATAGGCATTCTTGCAATTACTACTTATCTCTGGGCACAACAAACACAACACCCTCGTCATAGACTATTTTTTACCAAACGTTCGGTGTGAAGGTTTCCCCATGCTTTAGCTTGGGGATGAAACACCGCTAACGTCTCCTTTTATCAAAAAACCTTGATTTTGTTCAAGACATGTGGTATACTATTTTTAGTCCGTTGGATAGGAAAGCAATCGCCTACAAACCTTGTAGGTGTCCTATCCAAATCAAATTGCTTTGATTAGAACGGATTGGGACTAAATCCCTTAGCCACATTCGGTTGTCCAAGACTGTGAGTTGTGATCCTTGCCAGTCGTTTGTGATGAGTTCTGAAATCGCATTAGAGATTGTGTAGGAGAACCCTCCACAACCGCGATAGAAACAGAACGCCAAAGAACCAAAGTATCAGGAACGATTTTGGGTTTGCAGTAGTTCCTGTAGTCGCACCGCTGGCGGGTGCCACCTCAACATTGCTGAGGTTTATCAAGTCGCTGGGCGAGTTTTCTATATGCTGAAAAAGCCAGACGAAAACTCGGTAAAAGCCCAGAAGCATATTCTAATATGCAAAAGATGCCCACCTTCCAATGTTCTGAACGGAGAAGGAGCTAAAGAAACCCAATGCTTTAGCTTTGGGAGCCGTCATCAAGCCCCTTACGTTTTATAAAAACGGAAAACGGAAAACCGAAACGACTCTTTAACCCAGGTCAATAACCCCAAGCTAAAGCATGGGCTTGTGCGAAGCGCATACCAAGCGTTCACTCCACAAGTTAAACCGTTGTACTACAGTAAAATATCGTGGTATCTTGGCGTGGTAGCCAGCACGATGTTTCGGATGCCCCCCAAGTCCGATTCCTCTCGGATACTGTGATCTGGATGGGGAAACATATACCCTGAAAAGGAGAACACAAACTTATGTTTGTTCCTGTTAAGACGAAAGATGGTGAGGTGCTAATGCCTATGCACGCTGCGCGTGCGCGCAAGCTCGTCCAACGTGGTGAGGCAACGTCTTATTGGGACAATGGTATCTATTGTATCTGTCTCAATAAAGAGCCTTCTCAGAGAGAGACTCAAGAGATTGCTGTGGGTGTAGACCCCGGTAGCAAGAAAGAGGGTTTCACAGTGAAGTCGATGTCTCACACCTATCTGAACGTTCAAGCAGACGCCCATAGCAAAGTGGGCAAGAAAGTAGAGAAACGCAGAGACCTTCGGAGAACCCGTCGTTCTCGCAGCTGTCCGAATAGAAAGAACCGGACGAATCGTTTGGCGAATAAGACACGAATACCTGCTGGCACGCGTGCAAGGTGGGATTGGAAACTACGTATCTTGGATTGGTTGTCCAAGTTGTATCCTATCACGTATGTATGTGTTGAGGACATTAAGGCACGAACACTCAAACGTGCGAAAAAGTGGAATAGTTCTTTCAGTCCTCTTGAAGTCGGCAAGTCTTGGTTCTATGGTGAAATACAAAAGCGATGGACATTGTTCACACTTCAAGGTTGGGAGACGAAAGAACTTCGAGATAGACTTGGGCTCAAGAAGTCTTCCAAGAAACTTGCTGAGACGTTTGATGCACACTGTGTAGATAGTTGGTGTTTGGCATATCACACTGTCGGTGGGGTGGATGTCCCCGACAACACAGATATATTCTGCATCGCACCGATACCTGTTTCAAGACGTGAACTTCATCGGCAGAACCCACAAAAGAAAGGCATTCGTTCGCGATATGGTGGCACCTTATTAGCACAAGGCTTGGTCAAGAACACTTTGGTGAAGCATGTCAAACACGGATTAACAAGACTTTCAGGTATTAACGCAAAAGGTTTGTTTTCTATCTACAGTTTGGATGGGAAACGAATCACCACAGGCGCGAAACGACAGGATTTCAAAGTTCTTACGCGTCTGAATTTTAACTATAGGAGCGGGCTTTCCTCCCCAACCTAAAGGATGGGGTCTCCAGCCCGAAGAGTGATGATACCCCGTTTTACCATATAGATGCCTCCCTTGGTGAAGCACCCTTTACCCTCATAGCACACAAAAAAGATAGTCAAAAAGTAGTGCTTCCCTACGTCGCGTTCCTAGGTTCCGAGCACACAGAGAAATCCCCGGACACACTGGATACAGAAAAAAATGGAGGTGCCATCCTCTATTTCGATTCCACACAACATCTACGCAAAGCATATTTTTTGAATTCTATCGGTTGGAACAGTCTCATCGTTCGGTTATACATTCGAGAAGAACATTCCGAGGCATTTGAACCGATATACCCGCAGAAAGATGTGTCGTTCGCCGACATCAAAATATGGAAAATACACTACTCGCCCGATATTAAAAAGAATCCGAAATACCTTGAAACAGAACCATCCGAAGAGTATTGAAGCCTTCAGGTGTGGTATACGAAGTCAAATGAAAAAACACATAGTTCTGATAGTCATAATGTTCCTTATTGCCATCATTTCGGTGTCTATCTATACCTATAAATCAGGTAGCAGTTCTCTGGATACGCCACCACCAAGATCGCGCACCGTAGAAAAATTCCAGTGGGTAAAGCATTGGGATCAACTTGACCTCGCTGCAATCAAAAGAGACTATCAACCTTACACTCTCACTGAAATGCGCGAAATGTGGAATGAAAAGTTGATCGCTAAGTATGGTGGTCATGAGAGACTAAAGCAGGCGATCAGAGATGCGGATCATGTTTATCCACTGGATAAATACCTTGCGCGCATGCTTAAATTAGGCAGACCTTTTGCCGATTTTTCGGACTATGAGAATGCTCTTACTGAGCAACGAATTTGGTTGTTTTCTACGCGGGTATACCGGGAGAGTATAAATACCTCTGAGAGAGGTGCGTATCTTGAACGGCGAGGGTTGCCCCGCATGCAACATGGGCAGTGTATGAGGAAGTGCTGCTGAAAACCGACGTTGTTTATAGTATCAACTTTTGGCGTTCAAAAGAGCAGGACCCTTAGCATGAATAGTACGCTACCGAGTTACTTTGATGAATCTTGCAAACCTGGTTCAGCCAAGTAACCAGAATATTAATAACGCTGAAGATTTTGGTCAATTTCACTTGCCCACCTATCAATTCCGCCAGCGACGCTGAGTACCGATTTGAATCCAAGTTGTTGTAGGAGATATGCGGCATCAAGACTCCGCATTCCGTGATGACAATAGACAATGATCTCATCTATCGGTGAGAGTTCGCGAGATCGCCTTGGTAACTCACCGAGTGGGATTGACACTGCCCCCTCAATATGAACAAGTTGATACTCCCATTCTTCCCTGACATCAAGCAGGATAAAATCCCTACCTGAGTCTATCATCTGTTTAAGTTCATTTGGAAAAACGGTGTATTCTTCAGGGTCAAATGGTAGGATTGCCTCTTCTACGCTGGGAGCAGCCCGCGGTATCATTCTATCTCGTGATTTCATTCTGGCAGAATCCCAGATTTTGTGGAACAATTCTTTGATACGGTTAAACATTTCCTGTTCTCATCCAAAATTAAAAGATTCATCTTACTAAAATGTGATCGTCATGCCTAACGTTGGAACAATTGGAAAAAGAGGTTCTTCTCCTCTATCGCAAATAATCGCACCTGTCCCCTCATCCCGTACTTCACTGAACGCGTACTGGTCTACATTGGTGTGGTTATAAAGGTTTAAGATTTGGAAATACCAAGTGAGTCCCCATCGTCTATAGGGACTCCGTTTTGTGATACGAAAGTCAAGACTATGGTAAGCAGGCAATCGTTCCGAATGTGTTTCGCCAAACTGCCTGTCACAACCGATTGTGCCATTTGGTAACCGAACCTCTTCGGGGGGGAGCAAAGGTGTTTTTGGGTCACCTGTATGAAAACGCCAACTGAGATACAGATGCCACGTTGACGAAATCTGATGACTACTGCTCAAAAAGAGTGAGTGTCGACGATCATACTGTCGAAAGATGGTAATGTCTCCCGTTGTTTCTTCTGCAATACCGTAAGCGTAGCCGAGTCCCCATGTCAATCGATTTGAAACGGCATGTGATGCGAAAAGATCAAATCCTTTTGCGTTAGCGGATTCTGGGGAGGTGAAAATCTGTGCTTGTCGCCCGAATTCTCTGAGCCTACCCACAAGATTGTCAAATGTTTTGTAGTACCCTTCGAGTCGAATCAGGAAATTGTTGCCTCGGCTATATTCACAACCGAGAATGTAATGCGTAGCCTGTTCGGCACGTCCAACGGTCTGTATGCTATCTTCAACAGGCACTGACATCAAATCAATCGGTTGATGATAGATACCCCATGCCCCTCGAAGGACTAAGTTTTTCTTAGGACGCACTGCAAGTGCAACGCGCGGACCAATCTCATAGTTTTGAACATCCGTATTCCGATAGTTTTGCATCACATAGCGACCTCCTACGTTGAGCGCGAGTTTCGGATGAATTTGCCACTCATCTTGTAGGAATATTTTGATGTCGCTCCCACTGTCGTCAATATCCGCCAGAATCTGATTATATACGTTTATCCCCGCCTGTCGTTCTTGAACGTCGTAATCGTATTGCGCATTTAACCATCGCCATTCAATACCACTACGGATTGTGTGTGTCTCCAAGTAGTTGGCTGTTAATTCTACTTTTGTCCCGAAGAATCGGAAGTCTCGATTGTCAAAATCAGCCTTCCCAGTTGTTCTTTCTTGGCTTGATGTGCCTCCAAAAACAAAGACATCTGTCCAATGTGATGAGCCAAATGTGTGTCGCCACTTTAACCAAGCAGTTGAGTTATCATATCTGGAGTTTAAGTTGTTGTCCACATCATCATCTAAACGTATCAAGTTTTTATCCCAACCGTATATTCCATTGAGTGTAACCGTATCCTCATCTGATAAATGAAACATCATTTTCCCATAGACATCAGCATATTGCGGTTTGTATTTTTCGTCAACATCCATAAGAGCGAGAATCAGATCGATATATCCGCGGCGTGCTAATAGAATCCATCCGCCTTTATCAGACAGAGGACCCTCCACCATTGCTGTTGCATTGATGAGGTCTATCCCGAAATTGGCAGATACCTTTTCGGTATTTGGTGGTTTTGTTGTAATGTCAAACACACCTGACATCTTTTGACCATATTCCGCTGGGAATCCGCCCATCAACAGATCGGCGCGATGGATTAAACCGAGTCCGACTAATGAAACTGCACCGCCAAAATCCTGTAAATGATACGGATTATAAAGTTCCATTCCGTCCAATCTGACTGAAACACCATCTTTTTCTCCGCCTCGCACACTGAAACGCGCGCTATAATCGCTGGCGATAACTCCCGGAAAAATATGTCCTGAACGCATTATGTCGTTGTCTATTAATGGAAACTTTTCTATCTCTTCCTTTGATAGTGAGAGTTGTGGGGTTGTTCCATCATAAATCGTAAATCGTCCAGGTGTAACAACAATCTTTTCAAGTTCTATCGGCTTTTGATTTTCTTGAGCATGAACCCAAAGAAAACTTGAAATTTGAAATATGAGAATGTGAAATAGGAGAAACTTGATAGTATACAATCTGATACCGAACATCTTGCAGCCTCACTGTTTTGAAAGGTTTTGCAAATTATAACATTCTTTGGGAGCAATGTCAATATGAGGATTCAATTGGCAGGGCTATTTAGTTTTCGATAATTCTGACGCGTTTTATCACAATCGTTAATGTTTTATAATTGTATCGTCCGTCGGGTAGAGCGAAGCGAAACCCATAGGTGTCAATTTAAGGAAAGAACTCGTTTGTAGTCGCGCAATTCACGCGCCTCTTTTCTTTGAATGTAAGTCGCGCAATGAATTGCGCGACTACGAACACTGATATTCTCGTCCTTTGCGTTATTTGAGATGTTGATACAAAAAGGTGCGGTTAGGAAACCGCACCATAGGCGTCAATTTAAGGAAACGTCTATGTTTTTATGAACCCTTCTCAATAGGCATGGTTATTGATATTGTCGGACATTTAGTCCCGTAGGGACGATATGTTTATAGTACACCGTCCAGACACGTCTCTTTAGCTCTGTCCGAGCGACATATCCCGATTGGTAACCCATTGCTATAAACATTCCGCCCCTACGGGGCTGAAGAGATTGGGGTTACCACGTTTTCTATAAACATATCGTCCCTACGGGACTAAAGAGGGTTTCTCATATTTGAAAAACCACTAAATTGACGCTTATGGTGCGGTTAGGAAACCGCACCTACCGTAGTTAGATTATGTTTGGCACGGTTAGGAATGCAGATCGCATTTGGGTGAGTACACCGCAAAACCGCACCTACTGGGGTTGGAAGACCACTAAGTTGACATTTATGGCTTGCTATAAATGACTCTAATGACTAATCTGGTATTTCTACTGCAGTTCCTGCCTCTGCTGATGCGTAAATCCCATCCGTAATTTTCTGAACAACAAGTGCTTCTTCCAAGCCAGTTATAGGTTGTCTGTTTTCGCGGATGGCTGCAGCAAAATCAGTCAATGGGTCGCCGTGATGTGGACCTTCCGTGTCCCCAGTATCAGCAAGAGGATTTGAACTTACACCATTTTCAGCAGTGGTTTGGTTATGGATAATATTCTCAGGGTTACCGTCACCCAGTTTCAGTTTGAGAGAACCTTCGGAACCAATAATTTCCCAATCGGAGTGTGAATGCATTGTCATAAATTCACCGCGCTCAAGGGTAATCACTGTTCCACCTTCACAACGGATCAGGGCAGTATAATGCGTCTCAGCGTCAGAACCTGATGCAATATGTGATTCAAAAACAGGTGGGGATGTCCACGTTTGCGCAAATACGGTTTGTGGTTTGAGCTCCCAACCTGTAATCCCAAGTAGGAAGTCAATGTCGTAACACCCCCAGTTTACAAGAATACCACCACCGTTGAGTGATTTTGTTAGACGCCATGCAGGTCTTGGTGAACCGGGTTGTTTGCCAGCACCGTTTATTGCACGGCAGTGCACAGTTCGGAGTTCACCTAAACCACCTGTTGTGATGAGTTCTGTAGCAAGTCGAGCGGCTTTGTTGAAACGGTTTCGCGATGAGCAACATCCCGATACTAATTCGCCTCGTGCAGCAATTAATTGATTAACCTCGTCTACGTTCATCGCAATCGGTTTCTCAATCAAGACATGCTTGCCCCTCTCAAAAGCCCGTAATGCAACTTCAGTACGATATTGCGTTGGAAATGCCAGAACGATAGCTTCAATCTCTTCGTCGTCAAGAAGATCAATGTCATTCGTATACATTTTCGGTGGATTGAATCGTTCAGCAGCACGTTCTCTATTTGTTTCAATGAGATCCGCCGCTGCAACCAACTCAATATCAGAAGAATCTGATGCTGTACTGAGATGTCTACTTCCAATGACACCACATCCAATTACACCTACTTTTACTGGTTCCATAAAGTCTCCATTTGTGTTTTATTCGTAAATTTGACTAAGTCATAGTTGCTATACTTTATTAGGACAGTATAATTCCAACCTAACCTACATCATAGCATCACTGGACGGTTGAGTCAAGGTAAAAAATATTTGAGAACACTTAATGCAAATTAACTTTAACGTGAGTTTGGTAAAAACGAGACTTCGTGCTGCTCGTAGGGGCGAGCTCCCCTCGCCCGTAGGGGTTAGGCAACCTAACCCCTACGAAAATGTCCGCATATTTTTAGAATTTGCCATATATCAAACTCACGTTAACTTTACACAATCGTCCTAAAATTAGTTTGACATTTTTCGGAAATTTGCTATTCTATCAGATGAAAGACAACATGCCTGAAAAGGAAAGGAATTTGCCCATGAAAGTCACAAATATAGAACGTATTTTAGTTGATGTCCCTTTTACCCCGCGCCAGCAAGAAATTACCGTCCAAAGCGTTTCAACTGTATATAATTGGTCACTCCTTGAATTGTGTAAGGTCACAACAGATACCGGACATGTCGGGTGGGGTGAGACCGTTATCCACTATACCTATAGTCGCGTGAACGATAATAGCGTGCAACGCGTGCCTGGACAAAGTCCTGCCGAATACATGAACGACGACTCACTCGGTGCGGGCTTGCAGATGGCACTTTTTGATGTTGTCGGTAAAATCCTGGAGGTGCCAGTTTATCGGCTGCTCGGAATGCAGTGTCGAGAGGCTGCGCCTATCTCATGGTGGTGCATTGACTCATCGCCTGAAAACTGGGCAGCAGAGGCAGCAGATGCCGTAGAGCAAGGATATACCAGCTTTAAAAACAAACCGCGCCCATGGTGGGATATTATCACACAGGTGGAGACAGTCGCTGAAGTTGTCCCTGCTGACTTCAAACTTGACTTAGATCCGAACAGTTCTCTGCGCGATGCTACTACCGCAATTCCGATATTACAAAAACTCGCCGCACACCCGAACGTAGCCATCTTTGAATCTCCAATTCCGCAGAGCGATGTTGAAGGAAACAACCAAATTCGCCAAGCGGTAGATTGCCCGATTGCGATGCACTTCGGTTCACCACCCTATACCACGTGTATTCGTGAAGGTGTATGTGACGGTTTTGTCATCGGCGGTGGTAAGTCTCGAACAATGCATGATGGATACCTCAGCGCAGCTGCCGATATGCCGTTTTGGCTCCAAATCGTCGGTAATGGATTGACAACGACATGGGCTGCACATCTTGGCAGTGTGCTTACACATGCCACGTGGCCAGCCATCACATGCCTCAATCTTTATAGCGAACATCTACTTACGAAACCGATCCAAGTTACAGATGGTTGTCACTCGCTCCCCAATGCACCCGGATTAGGCGTTGAAGTTGACGAAGCAGCAATTGAAAAGTTCCGAGTTCCCGCAGAAAAATTAGATACTGATGGATATACAATTCACCCTCATCCGCGAATAATCAAAACTGCAGTATATCCCAATGGAAGTTGTATCCACATGGCAGGTGATGGCTTGAGTTATTTCAATGCTGGTAATGGAGATGCCTATACGGAAGGAGCACGTCTTGAGTTGACCTTTGATGATGGCACAAAAGAATGGGCAGACCTGTATGAAAAGGCACGAGAGACACCTGTTCACGCGCGTTGGTAAATGTTGTACCAATTTAACGTGATTGTCCTATTTTTCGGATGGTAGGTGCGGTTTCCTAACCGCACCATAGGCGTCAATTTAAGGAAAGAACTCGTTTGTAGTCGCGCAATTCATTGCGCCTCTTACATTCTAAGAAAAGAGGCGCAATGAATTGCGCGACTACGAACGCTGATATTCTCGTCCTTTGCGTTATTTGAGATGTTGATACAAAAAGGTGCGGTTAGGAAACCGCACCTACCGGGTTGGGGACCGCTAAATTGACGCATAAGGTGCGGTTTCCTAACCGCACCGATAGATTGGAATTAAGTTAATTGGGTATAAACTACCATTACGTAGAGTTTATGACATTTTGAAACTCATCTTATGTTGAATATAAGAGGCGCGTGAATTGCGCGACTACAAACGCGTTCCTTGTTAATGGAAAATCATCGTTCAGAAATGGTATTATACCAAATTAACTTGATTCGAAGTTTTCCTATAAAGTCAACATTGCGAGGCACGGGGACCTCGCGCTACAAATCCCGTTAATTTAGTATTATACCAATTCTGATAAATAACTCTAAAATCCAAAAGTTAAATAGCCTTATCAAAAATACCTTGAAAAAATTGAAAGAATATGGCATAATTCTTAAATATAGAATTTATTTTATCCCGTGTGTTGATATATCACAGGTTGTCGCATGTAGATGTCATCGCACACCGTATAAGGAATGGATACACACTATGCCACTTGGTAGGAAAATACGTTATGGAATGGTAGGCGGTGGACCGGATGCTTTCATCGGAGCTGTGCATCGGAAAGCTGCTGCACTTGATGGTGAAATTGATCTGGTCGCTGGCGCATTTTCGTCCTCCCCGGAAAAATCACGGCAGCAAGGGAAGGAACTCTTTCTTGATGAAAACCGCGTTTACGGTTCTTATGAAGAGATGGCAGAAAAAGAGAGCCAACTCCCGGAAGGTGAACGCATTGACTTTGTTTCTATTGTCACCCCTAATCACGTTCATTTTGATGTTGCAAAAACCTTCATAGAAGCAGGATTCCACGTTGTTTGCGATAAACCGATGACAACAACGGTTGAAGATGCCGAAGCACTCTGTCATCTTGTCAAATCACAGGATATTATCTTTGCGCTGACGCACAACTATACCGGCTACCCGATGGTTAAGCAGGCACGTGAACTTGTTAAAGATGGGAAACTCGGCACAATTCGCAAAATTGTGGTTGAATATCCACAAGGATGGCTCGCAACTTTTCTTGAAAATGAAGGTGCGAAGCAAGCAGTCTGGCGCACCGATCCAAAACAGGCAGGCGCATCATCTTGTATCGGAGACATAGGTTCACACGCAGAGAATCTGGCACATTACATCACTGGTCTTGCAATGGAAGAGATTTGTGCGGACATGACCACCTTTGTAGAAGGACGTCTGTTAGAGGATGATGGAAATATCTTGGTGCATTATGAAAATGGTGTCCGAGGCGTACTTTATGCATCACAAATTTCTGTAGGAGAAGAAAATAACTTACGTATCCGTGTTTACGGAACAGAGGCATCGTTAGAATGGCATCAAGAGAACCCCAATTATCTGTCCGTTCGCTTTCCTGATGGACCAGAGCATGTCTATAAACGCGGTAATGACTACCTTGCAGAAATTGCACAACACAATTCTCGAATTCCGTTTGGACATCCCGAGGCGTTTATTGAAGCATTCGCGAACATCTATGTCAATGCTTCCCGCACAATGGCAGCCAGAATTGCTGGTGAGTCCCCCAGTGAATTCGACACCGATTTTCCAACTGTGCAGGATGGCGCACGCGGTGTCCATTTCATTAACACAGCAGTAGAAAGCGGAAAACAGCGCGGTTGGGTGGATGCAAGTTATACGCCACCAGCATAAGGACAATGGCTCCTTAGACTATCGAGGTTGAAAACCCCTCCTAAAAAGATGCGAATACAATAGGTTGAAACCCATGGTACATAGATGTTAATATATTGAGGATGAAAACACATCACAAAGCGTAAAGGAGATTTAATATGGCAAGACATGTTACACTGTTTACAGGACAATGGGCAGATTTAACACTCGAAGATTTAGCAAAGAAAGCCAGCGAGTGGGGATATGACGGTTTAGAACTCGCTTGCTGGGGTGACCATTTTGAGACTGACAAAGCACTCTCAGACGATGGCTACTGCCAGGGCAGACATGATCTGCTCGCAAAATATGGATTGAAAGTTTGGTCTATAAGTAACCATCTCGTTGGACAAGCAGTATGTGACAATATAGACAGTCGACATCAAGGAATTCTGTCAGAACAAATATGGGGCGACGGTGATCCCGCAGAAGTTCAAGGACGCGCTGCAGAAGAGATGAAAAACACAGCACGCGCGGCTGCGAAACTCGGTGTTGATGTTGTAAACGGTTTTACAGGAAGTTCTATCTGGCATCTGCTCTACTCATTTCCCCCAGTGGACGCAGCGCAAATTGATGCAGGTTTCCAAGATTTCGCCGACCGTTGGAATCCTATTTTTGATGTCTTTGATGAGGTTGGTGTTAAGTTCGGACTTGAAGTCCACCCAACCGAAATCGCATTTGACATCGTCACCGCTGAGCGCGCTATTGAAGCACTTGGTGGTAGAGAAACCTTTGGTTTCAACTATGATCCAAGCCACCTCGGATATCAAGGGGTTGATTATGTGGCGTTCATTGAACGCCTAAGTAATCGCATCTATCACGTGCACATGAAAGATGTCTGGTGGTCAGATACACCACGGTTGTCAGGTGTATTCGGTGGACATTTGAACTTCGGTGATTCCAAACGTTTCTGGGATTTTCGGTCTATCGGACGCGGAAAGATCAATTTTGAAGAAATCATCCGTGCACTTAACAATATCGGTTACAATGGACCGCTCTCTATTGAGTGGGAAGACAGTGGTATGGATCGTGAACACGGTGCAAGCGAAGCATGTGGTGCAGTAAAGGGGTATGATTTTGAACCCTCTGCTGTTGCCTTTGATGCTGCCTTTGAAGAATAGTAATTGATTGGGTGGATATGATAGTATCTGCCCAAATACGCTTCAAGTTATGAACGGAAGTTAGCACGTGCAAACCGCAGGCTTTCTCGTAGACAAAAAGGCAGTCAGAACTGGTATAAGGCAAAGGATATGCTCACAAGTGTTCATGCCCGTATCCGCCATATCCGTGAAGACGCACACCACCAAGCAAGCATACGGATTATTCGTAAAGCCTCTGCTATCGGTATAGAAACACTGAATATCAGCGGACTACTCAAGAACAGGAAGTTGGCAAAAGCGTTGTCGGATTCAGCACTTTCAAGATTTCTTACCATGCTTAGATACAAGGCAGATAGACGTGGGATACCGATAACTGAAGCGGATCAGTTCTTTGTGAGTAGTCCGACCTGTAGCAACTGCGGACACAAGAAAACAGATTTGACGCTCTCTGAACGGACATATCATTGCACAGAATGTGACTTTGAATGCAATAGAGACCTCAACGCTGCTATCAATCTCTGTCCCGCTCAACCCTAACACCGTCGCCACGAGTTGCGAGGAGACGATAAACGCTTGTGGAGTTTCTGTAAGACCTCACTTGAGAGGCACGAAACGACGAAGCAGGAAGTCCGGCACAAATCAAAAGAAGAGTGTAGAGTTTTATAGGTTTTTATAGATTCTACCACATTCTTGAGGTTTTGTTAAGTCCTACACAACGGTAAGATCTATCAACGTTGACACGGGGGTGGAAAGACAGGTTACGACATTCAATGCATGGCACGCAATCTGTAACACAGATGGAACTCTAATGGTTGCAGATACCAATTTTCCCGATATCGGTATTCAAACTTTTGACCCGCGTGATAAGATCGGTGATCCGAAAACACTTTGTTATCCAAACGCTTCGTCTCTTGGTGAACATTGGGACGGACCTTTTCCTTATGCAAATGGACCGGTGCAAGTATATGCACCACAACATACGCACCCGCATCCATCTTTTAGTCCAGATGGAAAATATATTGTGTTCACCTCGGATAGAAGTGGATTTGCCCAAATATATGAAGCCTATCTTGACACAATGTAAATTGTTGATTCAGACAAACTCACATGAAATTACAAAATGGATTTCAGTAATTCCCACTCAGTTTTAGAAACATTTAACATACAATTACCAAAGTAACAGATATAATTGATTTGGTGTAAAAAATCGTAAGTATTAAAGTGAATTGGAACATATACCAACAAGTAGGAGGAAAAAATGCCAGTTGTAATACCTCGTCTCATTGTTGAAATCTTTCAACATACGAACTTTCGTGGTCGGATGGGATATGTCTTAGAGCCTGTGCCACATACTGGACGTATTGGATTTCAAGACAATATCTCTTCTCTTCGAGTTTATAAAGGTCCAAATTTTTCGGGAAGTCCAAATTATAAGGTAAACCTTTATCAACATGGGAACTATAAAGGAAAAAAATTGTCTCTCGGTCCTGGGTTTTACCCAAATTTACATGATGTAGCATATAACTTTGCTGATAGGGTTTCCTCAATCAACTTCGGTTCATCCATTGACGTAGTGGGACCAGAATGGGGCACTATACCGATGATTGTTGACTGTTATGAGCATGTTGAATTTCGAGGCAAAAAGATTACAATTTTACGAGATATAGCGAACCTACGAGACCCACAGGGTGGCACATGGTTTGAAGACCGAATTTCGTCTATTCGTATTTTCAAGGGTCCCAATTTCCCCTCAGATGGTGCTGAAGTTGTTTTCTATGAACACCCTGAATTTGAAGGTCAAAAATTGACTATCCGTATGGAACCCTCTGAATACAAAAAGGAATTGCCAAACCTACATATTCTACCGCAAAGTTTCGGTGACTCTATCTCTGCCATAAAAATTGAGGGTTGGGCATCCTCCGGTGAATTCACTGAGATGGTGTTTGAGGATGAATTTATCGGCAACGACATGCGTCCAGAATGGCGATGGGAAGATCCACAAGGTGGTGGCTCATGGTCTGAACGTCAAGGTTACCTTGAAATGCGAACGGATCCAGGGCAAGACTTATGGCACGGTCCAAACGGGAGAGGTGGTGACATGAGTGCACCCCGACTCCTCATGGAAGTATCGGAGGATTTCGCAATTGAAACACGCATGCGTATCTCACCGCAACTTAGAGAACACGGTGGACTGATTATTTGGAAAAATGACAACCAGTTCCTCAGACTGGAAAAAACTTCTGGTCCCCACGGATTTAGAGGAGATGTCCGTTTCGAAAGGCATGTTAACCGACGTTTCCATCTTCAAGCACGCGGTGGTATGCGGAAAGTCCGTGAACTATTCCTACGTCTTGAACGCCGCGGAAATCAATTCACTGCCTTCGCAAGCCAAGACGGTATTCATTGGAAAGGTGTCGGAATTGCTCGGGTGGCAATGGGACCTCGGGTGCGAGTCGGATTACACTCCCTCTGTCCGGGAAATATACCACCAACTTTAACGAGATTTGACTATTTCCGTGTCTTTAAACGTAAGGGTGAAGCATCACAATATCATTCGGTCATCGCCGAACAGCATGATCAACTCACTGATGAAGAAAGAGAACGCGGCCGCACAGACGCGCGCAGACGCGCTATGCGAGACGTTTTATAGATTTGGCACACGTCTCATAACCATTCGATTGCCACGGAGCACGCTTCTAGGAGGTTTTTGTCTGCCCGAAAGCATACTACTCTCTGTTCCAACCGGTAGGTGCGGTTTCATGAAGATAAAAAAAATAATTCGGTAATTTTCTCGCAATGCTCGGTGCGGTTAGGAAACCGCACCATAGGCGTCAATTTAAGGAAAGAACTCGTTTGTAGTCGCGCAATTCATTGCGCCTCTTACATTTGAAGAAAAGAGGCGCGTGAATTGCGCGACTACGAACGCTGATATTCTCGTCCTTTGCGTTATTTGAGGTGTTGATACAAAAAGGTGCGGTTAGGAAACCGCACCTACCGTAGTTGGAAACTGCTAAATTGACGCCTATGGTGCGGTTAGGAAACCGCACCTACCGGACCTGGGGAAATCGGGATTACCGATTTAAATACTTAAACTTCATCTAACCGCATCACATCTTCTGAGCAACTTTCATCTTCATATTCGCATTTAAGGAGGCATCATGATCCAGAAAACAGTTATAGCCTGCACAATTTCGATTCTTTTCGTGACCCTCACAGTGTTAACACATTCTGCCAATGCTGTCGTTGGTGCAATTGAAGATGGTTTAGTTGGCTATTGGTCATTTGATAAGAATACAGTGCAGATTGGAAAACATGCAGAAGATATTTTTTCCGGACTGACCGCAGTCGTCAAAGGTGACCCTGAACTTGCACCTGCCTCAGATTGTAAAGTCGGAGAGTGTATCTTATTTGATGGTACCGATGACAATTTACTTGTAGAAGATACAGATCCACCAAAAATTGACCGTGATTGGGATGGAATCACCCTTGAGTGTTGGGTCTATATCACTGCTTTAGATGATAGTTGGAATCGAATTATCTCCCTTGACGACCAACCAACAAATAGTGCAGTTGCTAGTCTGTATTACGATGATGACGACAACCAACACGGTTTTTTCATAAGAGCTGGAGGACAAGAAACAAAGGCGGCACAACATAATGTGTTGGAAGATATCCCGCTTGAGCAATGGATCCATCTCGTTGGCACCTACGATGGTACAACAGTTCACTACTATGTGAATGGAAAACAAGAAAAAAAGTATGCTGTGACAGGTGGTAAACTTCCTAAAGGCGGACTCAAACTTGCAATTGGCGACCGTTCTGACGGTGCCAATGCCGATGCTATTCAGGGATATGTCGACGAATTCCGCATCTATGAACGCGCGCTCACAGGAGCAGAAGTACAGAAAAACATGAATGCTCAAGGACTTGATGTTAGTCCATCAGCAAACCATTTAAGTGTCACGTGGGGACACATTAAGGCGAGACGGAGATAATGATAATGGAAACAATCGGAATTGGTGTTATCGGTTGTGACGAAATGGGTAGGCAGCTCGCAACCAACGCACATGCTATCGAAGGCTTAGAAGTCATCTGTGTCAGTGATATGCAAGAGGAATTAGCAGAAAAACTTGCTACTGACATAGATGTGAACTACACGCAAAATTATCACGAATTACTTGCGAACGAGCGAATTCGGGTCGTGTTAATTACTACGTCGTCAACTATGGAACAGATAGCAGATGAAGCAGGAAAAGCAGGCAAATACCTTTTCTTCGGTATGAATCAAAACATATCTGCCTATGAAATTCAACACATGCTCATTGAACATCTTCTGCCTACAAATGCATGAGATGATGCCTCTCAAAAAGCGAAAACGCTGTTGATATGATATATCTTATACCAAATTAACGGGATTTGTCCTGTTTTCCGGATGGTAGGTGCGGTTTCCTAACCACACCATAAGCGTCAATTTAAGGAAAGAACTCGTTTGTAGTCGCGCACTTCATTGCGCCTCTTATATTCAAAGAAAAGAGGCGCAATGAATTGCGCGACTACGAACCCTGATATTCTTGTCCTTTGCGTTATTTGAGATGTTGATACAAAAAGGTGCAGTTCGGAAACCACACCGATAGATTGGAATCAAGTTAATTTGGTATTATCTGCGTCAGTCGCGAACATGTTTTAATGTGAAATATTAAATATGTAGGCATTTACTTGTAGCCATGTTTGCAAAGCGCGTTTACTAGCGGAATTTTGACAAGATACGTAAATCTTTTGGAGAAATGTATGGAAACCATCGGAGTTGGTGTTATTGGATGCGGCGGCATGGGCAGCAGCCTTGCCAACGGTGCAAATGCAGTTGAAGGAATAGAGGTTATCTGCGTTAGCGATTTACAAGAAGAATTGGCAAAAAACCTTGCAGACAATCTCAATACGAACTATACGACCGATTATCATTCACTGCTTGCTAATGAGAATATTCAGGCAGTACTTATCGCTTCACCACCGTTCTTACATGCGCAAATGGCTGTTGATGCTGCGAATGCTGGAAAGCACGTCTTTTCCGAGAAACCGATGGCACCGACGTTGGAAGATTGTGATGCAATGCTCAATGCTGCATCCGAAAACGGGGTCAAACTTACAATCGGTTTGGTCTGTCGTTACCATGCCACGCATTCCAAAGTTCGCGAAATTGTTCACAGCACGGAATTGGGAGCACCTGTTAATATGATGGTGCATCGCATTGGTGGACCGTGGCAAGGTGGACATCGAACACCGTGGCGGTTAGAACGCGCTAAATCTGGTGGAAGTCTCATGGAAATCAATGCACACGAAATTGACTTCATGCGATGGACGTGTGGAGATGTCTCCTCCATCTATGCTGCAGGCGGTAGATACGTACAAAAAGATACAGACTATCCAGATGTGGTACTTGCATCATTAAACTTTGAGAACGGTGCTGTCGGATTGCTGCATTCCAGTCATGCCGCTGCGGTTGGTGGTTATGGCGGACGGGTAGATTGTGAAAAAGGTTCTATCTACTTCCCACAAATTTGGGGTGGTGACGCATCTATTCAGATTAAACCGTTTGAAGAGGAAGGCAGAAGTATCCGAATAGGAGATATCAAGGTGCCTCCCCCTGTACAACAGGAAATTCGCGTTTTTGTAGAAGCAATCCAGAACGATACAACGCCACCGATTACTGGTGTTGATGGGCGCGCAGCAGTTGAAATCGCGTTAGCCGCATATCAATCCGTTGAAACTGGACAACCCGTAGCACTACCTTTATTATAGAGGAGAAAACATGAAAATATCTGTCTGGGACGGTGGTCTTTCGGAAACGTATCTGAAACAGGTTACACAACTCGGTGCGGACTGCATTGATTTTGGAAATGATGGATCTTTCCCTGGCGTTAAAGAGCAGGGTTATCCCGATTTAGATGAACTGCTCAAAATGAGAAAACTGATTCGCTCTTACGGATTGGATATCAATCGCGTGACACTTCCGAACATTACTGAGAAGTTCATGAAAGGCCAACCCGACAGCGAAATAGAATTAGAGAATACATGCAACGCACTCAAAGTGTTCGCTGAAGCAGGTGTGCCTATTGCACGACAACGTTTCTGGGGTGATACATTTGATTTCCTGATGACCCGTTATTCAGCGATACATAGGGGTGGTTATACTTCGCGTGGAGAGAGCCGCGCGGCGACACAGAATCCACCTGCTACACCGACAATAGAAGAACTTGACGAATGGTGGAAACGTTTCTGTGAGGTATACGGTGCTTTGGTTCCTATTGCAGATGAGCAAGACATCAAACTTGCTATTCATCCATCGGATGTGCCGAACCCAGATACACCCCTTGGAAGTCTCGGTTTTCATCGTGTCATTGATGCCTTCCCAAGCAGAAATGTCGGGTATCTATACTGTTGTGGAACTCGAGCAGAAGCTGGCGGAAGTGCTATTGTGCTTGATGAGATTAACAACTACGGACGCAAGAGGCGTATCTTTATGGTTCATTTGAGGAACGTGCGCGGCAGTCTCGCAACAGCAGGTGCTTTTGAAGAGACACTCCTTGACGATGGCGATATGAATATGTTCAAAATTGTCAGAGAACTTCAAAAAGTCGGGTTTGACAGGTGCATTAATGCCGACCACATCCCAAGGTTAGAAGGCAACGTGGGTTTAGCGTATTCAGTCGGATATATTAAAGCACTGTTTGCCGCTTTAGCAGCTTAGGTATTATTGTAACGTGAGCTCGGTATAAGAAGATATTGGCACTTGAAAAGCAAGATGTATCATTTGTCTTTTTCCTGAAGTGCCATAATATCTATAGAAGGTTTCTTCAACCGATATGTGGACGCAATTAGCGCAGCTACAACATTCACCTGATAGTTGATCCAACTCCGATGGCGTGTGCGTTGGAGTTGCGTCTGGGACTTCAACTGTCCAATCACTGTCTCAAAAAGGCGGTAAAGGTTGAGAAGCCATTTGTTTTTCAAAGTTAATAAAAAAGTCGTCAATATCACAAAAAAGGTGTATAATATCCATGGAGAACTCCTTCTGATATAGAAAAATCTAATTTCGTTATATTGTTAGCACGCCAGAAATACTACGAGGTAAACCGCGTATTAAAGGTACGAGGATTCTTGTAAGTCTCATTCTTGGTTACTTTGCTGCGAGGTATACCACAGACGAAATCATTGTTGAATTTCCGGATCTCAAAACAATGCAGATTCATGCTTGTCTTGATTATGCGCGCGACTTAGCAGAATTTGAGGAAGTTGCATAATGGGATTGCGGTTATTTGCCGATCAGTGTATTCCAACTATTGTTAAAGTTCTATCCAATTAGCGAGTTCAATCTCCGCTCCGGGGAATGTCATTAAGACATTGGTCTCATTGATTTGGCGGAGCGATATATAGAAACTGCGATTTAAGCGAGAAGATTGGAATCAAACAACGGAAAAGGAGAGCAAAATGAAACAACTCTTAGCAATATCTATCCTTGTATTCATCTTTGTAGGCAATGCTTACGCACCTGATGAACAGAAATTCAAGGTTTTTGTGGAGGTTCTAAAGAAAGTTCCAGATGAATGTAAAAATGAAAATGATTTTATTGAAAGTCATTTCAAACGTGAACTTCGCGCCTTAGGCAATGTTGTTATTGTTGATGCAAACGATGATTGGCAATTTCGTATTTTCGTCAATGCTATTCGGACTAAATATAAGGATGGCAGTAAAACACAGACAGTTGTAATTGCCACTTCTGTTCAGCGTAGAGTTCCCAGGTTATACTTTAAAAATTATGAATTTAAGTCACCGGCTATTCCTGTCTTTGATTATAGTCCGGCTGTAGCAAGTTATCCCGTAGATAAATTGCATAATTGGTGTATATCAACGGCTAGCGATCTTGATGAATTCTTTAGGTAATCCAATGGGCAAAACCTCAAAATCCTAAATAGTAAACTTGAACTGCCATGTGCGGAGACGAAAAACCAGCGCGCTAAAGGAGGAAGGATAAAACAATGGATTTAACGGATGTAAGATTTCGGATGACTAGCATGTCTCATAGAGGATATGATCCTTGGGAAATTGAAGTATCGGTTATTATTGTTGAATGTCTGAGTATAGAAATCGTTCAGGATTGTTTTACGCGTGAAGATCTCTGGGATTATTACCATTTCCTACAAGAACACTTTCGATCTGATTACAGGTTGGAAGAAAGAATTAGTGAGACTTTAGAACGCCTAACTGATCATGGATTATTAGAAAAGGTAAACGACAATGAATATAAACTTGTTAAAGGAGAACTTTTAGACGATATTTTAGAATTAAAAAATAGGATATCCTGTGCGGAGACGTTAAACCAGCGTACTAACAAAGGAGATTGTTAATCCATGGCAAGATTCAACATTTGCATTACAGTTATCACCGCAGTAAAGGATATGTTGATAAGACTTCAAAAAACGTATCCACCTAACAAAATTATAAATGAGTTACTAAGTCTTTTCGAAATACTTCAAGCATATGAAGCAGATGGAAGTAAATTGACGGCTGAGGAGCGAGAGACAGTGTCCGATTCATGTGAAAATATTTTGAGAGAACTTGCAGCAATCGCGAATACCCTGAAACCTTATCTCGATCCTGAAACTGAATATTTCTCAAAAGTAGATAGTGAGAAAATCAGTGAAATTTTAAGTATTGATCCGGATTACGTATTAAAGGTTCTTGATGAAAACAAAGGGATTAAAAACACATCATGAACGTGCATAACCGCACCGTACTGCACGACAACTCTTCGCGGAAACTAAAACCGTGCATTACAAATGTTAGGTTTCATTACTGCTTTACCTACAAATTGAAAAGGATAAAATAATGTATGATATACCATGGAAAGAAGCAGTCTCAAGAATTATACTTGAGATATTGGAACACAGAGATGATTTAGAACGAAGGATGTTTACTGGAAAAGACCTCCAAGACTTTCATAAGCGTTTAGGAAAAAGCTTTGAAGGTAGTCATAGTATAAGGGAAACCACTCATAAAGTTCTCCAAGAGTATAAAAATAGTGATCCACTTGCCATTGAATTTTTAGGTAGGATTCCACCAGACCGCAAATATGCCACATACAAGGTTACAGATGAAGGAATCAAAATCCTTGAGCTAAACGCAATGTCATTAGAAGAATTGCAAAAACACATTGAAGCTCTTGAACAAGAAATTGAAAAGGTTGAACAAAAACGTGAAACCCTTGAACAAGAAATTGAAAAGGATAACACATGAAAAACCAACGTTTTACTCGCAATATCTTTGGCGAATTGCCGACACAAAAGATGGCACAGGTCGCTTTGCCGATTCTTGTTTTACGTGCACAAAATGATGATGTTATCATGATGTGGGAATTAGCTAGGGATATCGCACCGGATCTTACTCAATTCAATTGGAGTCTGCAATGGGTTTTCAGTTGGATTCACACAACACTTTACGAACTAGAGAGGTGGGACGATTGGAACTACGGAGAAATACCAGGCATTACGGCAATTGTCTTAGACAAGCCTAAAAAGCCTACCAAGTGGATGGACAAGCAAACCAGAGTTGATCCGAACACACCGCTATCATGGGAAGACTACAAAACGCACCATATCTTACCCGTATTTAAGTATCCACATTGGGATAAGGTTGTGGATTTTGTTAATAAGAAGCTCTGATTACAACTTATGTAGTAGACTTGAGACTTTTTAAGAAGCAAAAGAAATAAACTGGAAACACTCTTGGCGATATTAGGTAAACACTCATTATATTCGTTCTGGAGACCAGCAACCAATGAACAAACTCTACTTTGGCAATAACTTTGAAATCATGCGCGGAGACGAGAAACTCGCGCACTTAAGGAGGTATCTGATGAATAATGGTAGGTGGTTTAAACTCGCTGCTGTTGTGTTGATTCTGTTGATTTGGGTGACATTCTCATATCAACATATAAGAGCAAATATCCTTGAAGGCAGTCTACCTTACACCCCCACGCGAGCAGAATGGCTTGCAGTAAAAGTGAACGCTGAACATCGCGAGATTGGTATAGATGGGGGTTATTCTACTACGGTTAACGCAGATAAGAGGTTTGGATTCAAAATTAGGGTCAGGCACAACGCAGATCACAAAATGTCATGGCTCATGTCAAGACTAAGTGCGGAGGCTTCTAGAGAATCCAAGTGTACAGCGAGTTTATTCAAATAAAACGCACTTACTTTTTACATGAGCCAATGTCATCACACACAGACCCAAAAATCCGCGAAATCTGCGCAAATCCGTGATTCAGACAATACATGCCAAATTTGACAATCAAATTATATCTTGATAATGCCCAATAGTTATGTTAAAATTTATTTAAAGCAGCAGTACTGAACAGCCGAAGCCGGGACCATCAACGATTTAGAGTAACAAGTCTAAACGCTAACTATGCAAGCAAAGAGATGTCCTTATGAAATTAGATAATACACTGCAAAAAATAGAAAAATCCATTAATGACATAGTAGAGATTGAGTTTGACTGGGACGGGAGAGGATTTGAAAAGCCAACCGAGTTGACATTGACTAGGGCAATAAAAATTGTCAAGGAACTTCTGAAACAAGTAGATTCTGATGATTGTCTATGGTTTAGTCCTTATGCTTATAGCAACGAAGATGGGTATGTATGTATCGGATGGCAAAATGAGAATAGAGCCTTACATTTCCATACAAAAAATGATGATATGGATTATAGGAAAATATGGTGCTCAGCAAATAATGTTAAATCAGGATCGGAAGAAGGACACCTTAATCCACAAAATTGTTTATCACTATGGAAATGGTTAATTAATGGACAATAATGATAATATAGGAAATAACGAAATACTCTATAGAAAGGTAAATAAACATAAACCTAATGTCCATCCTAATGATCGTAGGTATAGACAGAATGAATTAGGTAATTTAGAAGTTTTACCTATGGCATTTTATGACAAGAAAAATGAACCTTCCGTAGATAGAGCCTGCATGCATAATAATGACCCGTCTAGGACCCAAGGAGATGTGGGGAATGGAGTAATAAAACTTCTTGCAGGAGATGTCCGTGATATAGATATAGATTATCATAAAATAGATATAAAATCTGACTCGACTGATGAAAACCCTGCTCATTCTCGAATTATAATGATACCGAATGTTAACAAAGTGCCTTCTGATATGCAGAAGGGTTTACGCCAGAAGTTTCGAGAAAACCTTGCTCTAATTGCAAATCAATTGGGATGGTCTATAGAGCCAGCATTTTAAACTATTACAAATTTCCTACCAATTCACTCTCCGATAAATTACCGGCGTTATACATTAGTTTGCTCAAGGGCAAGTCCAATACTGATTGCGAAGATAAACTATAAGAAAGGCTTAACATGCACTACACATCACAGCAAAATGATTGGTTGGTTCAACCCTTTCGTCAACCTGTTTCAGTAAAAGAAACGGACAATCAACTTATTCTTGATAATGGACTCATTCAGCGAACATTTGTCACCTCACCTAATTTCACAACAGTTGCTTATACCAATCAAATTACCGATAGCAGTCTTCTGCGTGGTATCAAACCAGAGGCGGTACTTACGATTAACGGACACCAATTTGAGGTAGGTGGCTTGAAAGGGCAGCCCGACTACGCCTATCTTGATTCGGATTGGATTGCGGACTTGACCAATGATCCGAACGCATTTCAATTTCGCGAATATCGAGTGGGTGAACCTGAAAACTGCTATCCGTGGGTGCATAGACGTTCTACTATTCCATCTGATTATCCTCCAAAAGGTGTGACACTGACGGTTGAGTTCTCACCGCCGCCATCCGTTGACTCCCTTCAGGTTTGTGTGCATTATGAACTATACCAAGGCATTCCGGTACTATCTAAATGGATCACTATTCGCAATGAGAGTCAAAAACCAATTCAATTGGATGCCTTAAGTTGTGAGATCCTTGCGGTCAACGAGCAGGAGAAGCACCGTCTACATGTCGAGAGCGATTATGCCTTCAGTGGAGTCCAAACGACACAGTGGGGTCCAGATGCGGATTACAAGACGCAAGTCGATTATCGCTATCAGATGCCGCTGTTGATGACAAGCACCTATCCCCTTGGTCCGGGGATACCGCTTCAACCGGGAGAGACTTTCAAGAGTTTTCGCACCTTTGAGATTCTGCAGGATAGTGATGAACGTGAGCGAAAAGGACTTGCACGCCGCAAGATGTATCGCACGGTCGCACCACAGGTTACGGAGAATCCAATCTTTATGCACGTTCGGAGTGCCGATCCGGACGCGGTCCGTTTGGCGATTGATCAGTGTGAAGAGGTCGGATTTGAAATGGTGATTATGACCTTTGGGAGCGGATTCAATATTGAGAGCGAAGACCCGGAATACATAACCCAAATGAAGGGATTGACCGATTATGCACACAGCAAAGGTATTCGGATCGGTGGGTATACGTTGATGTGTGCTTCACGTGGTGTTGGTGAAGAGTTCAACTGTATTGACCCAGACACCGGGAAACCCGGTAGCAAGTTTGGACAGAGTGCTTGTCTTGCAAGCAAATGGGGAGATGGTTATGTCCAGCGAGTGCTGAATTTCATGGATGCAACTGGAATGGATATCATTGAGACTGATGGTCCTTATCATGGTGATGTCTGTGCTTCAACGAAGCACGAACACCATAGCAGCTTGGCGGATTCGCAGTTGCGTCAGTGGGAAGCGTGCGTACATTTTTACCATGAATGCAGAGCACGCGGTATCCATATCAATTCTCCAGATTGGTATTACCTCAACGGTTCAAACAAATGCGGTATGGGGTATCGCGAAACGAATTTCAGCTTGCCCCGCGAGCGGCAAATTCTAATTTCCCGACAGAATATCTACGATGGAACTTATGAAAAGACACCGAGTATGGGTTGGATGTTTGTACCGTTAGTAGAATATCACGGTGGCGGAGCACCCGCGACATTTGAGCCACTTTGCGATCACCTTGATGACTACGAATCACATCTTGCACAGAACTTCGGCAGCGGTGTGATTGCGTGCTATCGCGGTCCTCGACTCTTTGATACTGGACAAACGAAAGCGGTCGTTAAGAAATGGGTTGACTTCTACAAAAAGTATCGTCCAATATTGGATTCTGACCTGATTCACGTGCGCCGTCCAGATGGACGTTCTATAGATTGTGTTCTCCACGCCAACCCGCAAATCAGTCCCTGTGGACTCGCGATGCTCTATAATCCTACGCGGACGGTGCAACAGATCACTTTGAAATTGCCCCTTTATTATACTGGATTATCGGAAACTGCAATTATTCGTGAAAAAGAAGGGGAATCCAAAAGTTACAAAATTGACCGAAATTACAACGTTGAGATTCCAATTAATATGGAGGCGAAAAGCATTAGCTATCTCGTTATTGAACCTGGAAAATGAGTATACTTGTAAACAAAAACACAAAAGTAATAGTTCAAGGAATAACAGGACGTTCAGGACGTTTTCATACAGAACAGTGTGCGGAATACGGCACGCAAATTGTTGCCGGTGCAGTTCCCGGTAGAGGCGGAACTGATGTGAACGGCATTCCTGTATTTGACGCCGTAGTAGAGGGAGTTGCTGAGACAGGAGCAGATACCTCTCTTATTTTCGTTCCTGCACACTTTAACGCCGCCGACTCCATCATGGAAGCTGCCGATGCTGGTATTGAATTGATAATCTGCATTTCCGAACATATCCCTGTCCTTGATATGGTGAAGGCAAAAGCCTTTCTTCATGGCAAACAGACACGGTTAATCGGTCCGAACTGTCCGGGCATTATTACACCCGGCGAGTGTAAAATCGGTGTGATGCCTGCGTTTGCCTATTCTCCCGGTAATGTTGGCATTGTCTCTCGAAGTGGCACTTTAACCTATGAAGCCGCCTATCAATTGAAGCAACTCGGCATTGGTCAATCCACCTGTGTCGGTATCGGTGGCGATCCTGTGATCGGGACAAACTTTGTTGATGTTCTCAAACTGTTTGAGGAAGATAATGAAACGCATGCAGTTGTTTTAATTGGAGAAATCGGTGGCACAGCTGAGGAAAAAGCAGCACAGTTTGTTAAGAACGAAATGACAAAACCTGTAGTCGGATTTATCGCTGGACAAACTGCCCCACCCGGCAAACGGATGGGACACGCGGGGGCAATCATCTCTGGTGGACAAGGCACCGCTGCAGATAAAATTAAGTCGCTTAAAGATGCTGGAATTGCTGTAGCAGACGACCTTACGACCATCGGAGAAACCGTGGCAGAGATCTTGGCTTAAGCCGGATTTTTCATCTGGATTTAAACTATGAAAAAAGATATCGTCTACTTACACACTAAAAAACAACAGCAACCCATCACCGTGCTAACCTGTTACGATTATCCAACTGCTTGCATGCAGGACGAAGCAGGTATTGACATCGTTTTTGTTGGGGATAGCGTCGGTACGAATATCCTCGGCTATAAGAGCGAAATGGAGGTAACGATGGCGGATATGCTGCATCACCTCAGGGCTGTTCGCCGTGGTGTCACAGATGCCTATCTCCTCGTTGATATGCCTTATGCCTCCAACTGCAATGTGAAGCAAGCTGTTACTAATGCAAATCTCTTTTTAGACAATGGGGCTGATGGTGTTAAGTTGGAAGGTGGGACAGAAAAAATCCCTATTGTCACCGCACTCACGGAGCACGGAATAGAGGTTTGTGCACACATCGGACATAACCCGCAAATTCACGGCACCAAGGCGGCGACACACGGAAAAACAGTTTCCAAAGCGAAGGAACTCATTCAAACCGCATCAGCACTTGCAGACGCGGGCGCAAAACTCATTGTGCTTGAGAAAATCACCCAAGAAATTAGCCAAATCATCACAGAAACTCTTGATATTCCCACAATCGGCATCGGTGCGGGCAGATTCTGCGATGGGCAGGTGCTTGTTATCAACGATGTTTTAGGAATAGGCACCCCTTTCAAACACGCCAAACGTTATCAGGATTACGACCATCTCACCTTTGAGGCAATATCGCAATATATATACGACGTAGAAAACAGAGATTTTCCAACAGATGAAAATGTCTCTCACATCGCCCCTGACAAGTTGGCGCGGGTTCAGAAATGGTTGAAATCAGAACGTTGATGCGCCTCTACTTATTAATCCTACTGATCCAAACCTTTGAGGACTTCATCCCAATCCCACAGAAGGATTGTGCCATCTTGCCCCGTGCTGACGAGTGTTTTGCCATCAGGTGAAAATACCAATGTCTCTACCGGTTCTGAATGCCCATCAAGTGTGGTAAGTTTATTCCCCGTTGCCAAGTTCCATAATTCGATCTCGCCGTTTCTAAGTCCACTAACAAGCACGGTACTATCTGGTGCAAATACTAACGTTGCAACACCATTTGGAACCTCCTTAAGACGGATTTGTTTATTACTCCCCATTACGCGGATTCGCTTATTACTTCCCACGGCAAGCAGGGCACCATCTGAAGAGAATGCTAACGCTGTAATCACTTCCCGCTTCGGATTATGCTCTGTAAACGAAGCTAACGCATCACCAGTCTCCACATCCCACATCTGAACCTCATCTCCACTAGTTCCACTGACAAGCTTCTTCCCGTCCGGTGAGAATACCAAATGCTGCACTCCTGGGGCAAGACCATTTACGTTAAAAGGAATATCCAACTTGACACCTGTCTCCAGATTCCACAACCAAATTGTTGTCCACGTTCCGAATGCTACCGTTTTTCCATCAGGTGAAAAAGTCAATGCCCAGGGAACTCCTTCCTCCATCAAGGTCTCTAACTCCTTCCCAGTGCTAACATCTGTGATACGAATCAGTCCACCTGACGTGGATGTCGAACTGGATAAGCCCAAACCAGCTTCAAACATCACTTTACTTTTACCACTAAAACTAGCGAGTTTTGTACCATCAGGTGAAAACGCTAAAACCGTTAAGGTATCTTGAGGATGTTCTATAATCTGGTGATCGGATTTTTGTGATGTCTTAACATCCCAAAGTGTGATTACGCCATTAAATGCGACACTTGCAAACGTCGTACTTTCTTTTAAGAAAGCTACTGCTTTTACCCATTCTGTATGTCCAGTGATACGTGTCGGTAGTTGATTTCTCGTTTTTGTATTCCAAAACAAAACTGTGCCATCTATACTAGCACTTGCAAGTGTGCTACCGTCTGGTGAAAACGTTAGTGCAGTAATACCGTTAATATGTCCGATGAGCGTCACGAGCAGTTTCCCAGTGTCGGTATCCCACATTAACACCTTATTATCAGTACTTCCACTTGCGAGTATTTTTCCATCTGGGGAGAAGGTTAACACATTTACCCAACCCGTGTGGTTTCGAAGAGTAATCGGTTCCTCTTCACTTGAGATTTTCGATACTCGAACCGTTTTATCCCTACTACCACTAGCAAGTAGCGTGCCATCGGGTGAAAATGCCACTGCTAAAATATGTATATTTTCTTCCCGCGGCTCCTTTGGAAACTGCCGATTTTGGATCTCGTCTTGAATCTTTCCATCTATTGCTGGAGGTAACAGACCTTGAATTTCCTCTGCATGTCCTCTGAGAATTGACAACTTTTTGCCAGCCATGTCCCACAACTCAATCTTTCCATCCCATCCGCCAACTGCAAATTTATCCTGTGTGAGTGCGTATGGTTCAGGAAGAACTCTGCTTTTTATCTTTTCCGAAGATCGTTCTTCAATCTCTTCCACTTTACCCTTTCTGGTATCCATATCTAACCTGCTAATGGTATCGCCCCAGCTCCCCAGACTAACAAGTGTTTTGCCATCTTCAGAGAAACGCAACACTGAAGCTGCAGGAAGTCCATCAGTGAGTGATACTTTCCTGCCGGTAGCTATCTCCCAAAGTTGGAGTTCCTTTCCACGGAACCTACCACCACCTCTAAACTTGCCTCCACCGTTAGCAAGGAAGTGTCCATCTGGTGAAAATGCAAGGGATTGACATATACCTGGAAACATGGACACTTCTTTGCCTGTTTTCACAGCATAAAGCCATACACCTATATCACTACCAACAGCAAGTTGCTTACCATCGGGTGAAAATTGCATCGTTCTAATCCCGCCTTTTCCCAAACGCGCTTTCGCCGCTTTCGGTAAATGCCATTGTGTGTAATCTTTCACGGTTTCCTCCATTTGTGTCTCTTCAGATAAAGTGGCGACGTCATCATTCGGCTGCTCTTCAGGATCATTTAGCTTTGCCAATGCATTGGTATTTTTGATTTGCGTCCGCACATCTGGCTTGGATTCCAAGTTCGCGACTATAGGTGCATCAATAATGTCAACCGTCATCTCTGCGGTGGCATCAAAATTATAGGGTTCCTGAAAACGAGTCAAGTATCTGCTATTTCCAAAACCGAGTATTAACAACACCACTGCTAAAGTGGAGGCAGCAACTGCCCACGGGACTAACGGTTTACCAACGGATGGTGCATCAGGTTTGATACGCGAAACCTCGCGCATGATGGTCTCGGTGAGATTTGGTGTGATTTTGAAATTGTCTAAAGCCTCTCTTATCATCGATTCCTCCTTTTGTAGACGCTGCTGTGCGCGATGAAGGCGGCTTTTAATCGTATTTGCCGATACGCCAAGAAACGCGCCGATTTCTGTACACGACATCTCTCCGAAGTAGTGTAACGTCATGACAGTGCGTTCACTCTCCTCAAGTTTCGCAAGCAGTTTTTTGACGACATTGCGTTGTGTTTCTATAGTGATCTGCTCATTTTCCACAACGACATGCTCGGAATAGGTCACTTTTTCAGGTTGTGCGCTGTCCATGCCTTCCAACAACTGCCTCCGCAAATGCTTTTTACGCAACCATGTGCTGCAGCGGTTTGTAGCAATCACATAAAGCCAGCTTGCAAAACGCTGCGGTTTTTTCAGTGTTGCCAGTCTCTGGTATGCCTTCAGGAACGTATCTTGTGTAATCTCCTCAGCGATGTGAAAGTCGCCGATTTTCCGCCACACAAGCGCGTGAACCTGCTTTTGATATTTTTCCACAAGTTCCGCGAAGGCGGTATCATCACCATCAAGAATACGGTGGATTAATTGTACATCGTTGTTTTTCATAGATCACCTCCGATTTCACCCTATAGTGACGCCATGAAACGGTGAAACGGGTGCATAATTCTGCGAATAGGAGTGTGTTTAGATAAGAGAGTAAGAGATTTATTTTACAGATATGAAATCTAAAGGGAAATTATAGCGGACTCTATCAAAAGCATCGTCCGTTAGCGGATTATATTTCTTCTGTTAGTAGAATTATACCATAAATCTGGTTTCTGGGAGGGATTTTCCAAAAGAATTAGATTTCCAGGGAAAGTTCTTAGATCGGGACTTACGTTAAGTTTGGTTGCGCGTTATCCTTTTGAAATACATAACTCGGAAGGGACATGATAGATTGTGTGACTCTATTTCTTACACTGCCAGTTCTTAGGTGAGGCAATAATATTCAACTGCCTAAGCACCTTTTATTTTTCCTACCGATCCAAACCTTTAAGAACTTCATCCCAATCCCACAAAAGAATTGTACCATCATACCCTGCACTAACAAGCGTTTTTCCATCTGACGAAAATGAGAAACAATCAGGTGAAGCTGTGTGTCCATCAAGTGTGGTGAGTACGTCGCCAGTAGTTACATCCAGTAATTGAATTCCACCGCCATAATTACTGATAATAAGCACATTATTATCCGGTGAAAACATCGATCCACCCGAAAATAAATCGGGACCAGAGAACACTTCCTTAAAATGGGGTTGTTTCGGACTCCCCAACAGATGAATCTGTCTCTGATATACAACAGCAAGTAGGGAACCATCTGAAGAGAATGTCACATTCACAAGGGCTCCCGAATTCGGAGGCCGCGTTTCAAAAAAGGAAGTTAAGTGAACCCCAGTTTCGGCATCCCACATCTGAACTTTTCCGTCACTGGTTCCTGCTACAAGTTTATTATCGTCCGGAGAGAAGGCAGCAACCCTGATCCATTCAGATTGATCTGAGAAACGGATATCAAGAATTTTATCTGTTTCTGTATTCCACAAGCGAATTTTACCGTAGGTATGACCGTGAGCACTGAAGACTACCGTTTTGCCATCAGGTGAAAAAGTTAGATGTGGTGTAACATCTTCATTAGAATATGTCAAACTGGTCAACTCCCGTCCGGTGGTGACATCAATCAAGCGAATCAGATAAGTCATTTCCAGAGGGGCATTCGGGTCGTTTTGTATACCCATGCTAGCGAGTTTTGTACCATCAGGTGAAAACGCCAATGGGATAGCCTCTAACCAATCCCTTGTATTCTCAAAAGCAGTTTTAGTCCGGTGTGTGGTTATTTGTGATGTCTCCAAATCCCATAAAGTGATTATTCCGTTATAGGTGACACTCGCAAGTGTGGAACTATTATTCAAAAAACTTGTGCTTATTACCCAAGATGAGTGTCCGGTAATGTTAGACTGTAATGGATCTCCTGTTTTGATATTCCAATACTGTACAATACCATCTTCACTTGCACTCGCGAGTATGCTGCCATCTGGTGAAAACGCTAAATTGTTAACAAAACTGATATGTCCTCTAAAGGTTGTGATCAATTCACCGGTGGTAGTATCCCATAATTTCACATTCTGATCTTCTCCACAGGCAAGGATTTTTCCATCCGGAGAGAATAACAATACAGTTGGACCTCCAAATAGCTCCGTAACGGATAACAACAAAGTTCGACTTAGCGATTGTTTTTGGAGGAGGATAGGTTCATTGTTGTCTGTAGTATCCCATAAACGTACCGTTTTATCTAATCTTCCACTGGCGAGGTACGTACCATCCGGTGAAAATGCCAAGGATATAACACGGTTTAAATCTGGTCCTATAACACTTTCTGCTTGAATCCTTTCTGCTGGTCCTGTGAGTGTAGACACCTTTTTGCCAGACTTTGAGTTCCACAACTCAAGTATTCCACTATTTTCTGCTATCGCAACTTTGTTGTGTGTGAGTGCGTAGACTTCACGGGAACGTAAATCAGGTCGATTTTCAATCTTCTTAACATTACTCTTTCCAGTTTCGGTATCTATCCAACATATAGTGTCTCCTGAATTATTCAGACTGACAAGTGTCTTGCTGTCTTTAGAGAACCAAAACACAGATGCAGCAGGCAGCGGATCGTGTAGCGTAACTTTTTGACCTGTAGTTACCTCCCACAACTGGAGTCCTGTTTCGTAGCGGCCGCCGTCAGACCCCCCAGTTGGGTCCCCTCCGCCGTTTACGAGAATACGTCCATCTGGTGAAATTGCAAGTGATTCACATCTTCCCGGAAAAAGAGATATTTCTTTACCAGTCTCCGCATCGTACAACCATACACCGATTTCACTACCAACAGCGAGTTGGGTGCCATCCGGTGAAAATTGCATATCATTAATTCCACCCTTTCCCAAACGCGCTTTCGCCTTTTTCGGCAATTCCCATTGTGTGTAATCTTTCACAGTTTCCTCCATTTGTGTCTCTTTAGATAAAGTGGCGACGTCATCATTTGGCTGCTTTTCAGGATCATTTAGTTTTGCCAATGCGTTGGTATTTTTGATTTGCGTTTGCACATCTGGTGCGGATTCCAAGTTCGCTACTATAGGTGCGTCAATGATGTCAACCGTCATCTCTGCGGTGGCATCAAAATTATAGGGTTCCTGAAAACGAGTCAAGTATCTGCTATTTCCAAAACCGAGCATTAACAACACCACTGCTAACGTGGAAGCAGCAATTGCCCACGGCACGAACGGTTTGCTGCCAGACGGTGCGATAGGTTTTGTTTGTGAAACCTTACGCATGATGTTTTCTGTCAGATTTGGTGAGATTTTGAAATTGTCTAATGCCTCTCTTATCATCGTTTCCTCCTTTTGTAGACGCTGCTGTGCGCGGCGAAGGCGGCTTTTAATCGTATTTGCCGATACGCCGAGAAACGCGCCGATTTCTGTACACGACATCTCTCCGAAGTAGTGTAACGTCATGACAGTGCGTTCACTCTCCTCAAGTTTCGCAAGCAGTTTTTTGACGACATCGCGTTGTGCTTGTCCGGATATGCGCTCGTTTTCTTCAACGACAAATTCGGAGTACGCGGCTTTTTCTAACTGCTCCTTGTCTGCTTGCTCTAAATGCTCCAACGACTGTGTCCACAAACGCTTTTTGCGCAGCCATGAGCTGCACCGGTTCGCGGCAATCACATAAAGCCAACCCACAAAACGCTGAGGTTCCTTCAGGGTTGTCAATTGCTTGTATGCTTTCAGGAATGTATCCTGCGTAATTTCCTCAGCGATGTGGAAATCTCCGATTTTCTGCCACGCAAGGGCATGGACCTGCTTTTGATATTTTCTCACGAGTACGGAGAAAGCATCATCATCGCCTGCAAGGACGCGTCGGATAAGCTCAACATCGTCGTTTTTCATTTGTGCACCTCCGAACGGAATAGTTACATCGCACAGGATTCATAAATTGTGACGCCACTTAGGAGTTAAACGGGTGCATAATTCTGCAAATATTAGGAGTACATTCGAATAAAAAGAGTTAAAACTGATATTTCTCAAAAGTTTCCTGATGTCAATAGATATCAGCGTTATCCCAGGGCTATTTAGTTTTAAGAATTTTCAGTTGATGAGTGTTACTGAAAGTTTATATTGTAGGTTGGGTAGAGCGATAGCGAAACCCAACATTTGCGTATACTTGTTGGGTTTCGCTATCGCTCTACCCAACCTACGATACTATTATAAGCATTAACGTGTGTGATAAAATGCGTCAGAAATATAGAAAACTAAATAACCCTAGCGTTATCCTATATTGTGTTCATGAAAATGCGCGCTGATTTCAAACAACATCTGCCTTTGCCCTGAAAGTTCAAGTTGAATTTGATGGAATGTGCGACGCATAGAACGTCTCACACGCTGCAACATCAGATAGCGGACTACTTTCTTCACACCTAAGTTCACATACGCACGCAAGGATTTGCCAAAAACCAGCATTGTCCATCCTTTTCCCATGTCTAAAAAGAAAAGCAACACCATAATAGCAAATGTTGGACTTTCAAGGTTCGCTTTTGGAACCGACAACACATCTGCTATTTGGTTCGGGTTATAGAGACTAAACAGATGACCGATTGAAAGCAAAAGCAAGGTTTCAACCAATTGAGGTGTTATTTTCCGAAAGTTTGAATACAGAAGTAGTTGAAAAAAGGTTGTCCATCTGATAAGATGCTGTAGCATTTGCATGAGATAACCCGTAATTTATAATTAGGTATAAGTTTTTACTAATTAGGAGGGTATCTCATGCACTATATGAAAATTCAATCTTGACAAATCAATCAGATTATGATTAACTATATGTACAATACAAACTATTGATACATTTCCTTGATATTCAGCGAGATTCTATATATTGAAACGAATGCTGTTAACGCCTAAGCATACAAAAAATCTTTGGTAAGACTATAATGCGTTATTATAGGAAAAAAGTGTTGTTATGTCAAAAGAAACATCTAATTCGGCTGCGAGGCAAATTCTCGTTGCTTACTATTCTGTTGTTGTCATTTATATGGAGTGGCAAAATAGATGATTTCATGTGCGGGCAGTTGTTAAGTTATTTTGTCATTTGTGAGACAACCACAATTAAATGCTTGCACAGGAACGCAAATGGTTATAGGCATCTTCCCGATGCGGAGGAAAACCACAGGAGCAGATAATGCCTACAGGACGGATTAAGTATTACAATTTGGATAAAGGATTCGGATTTATTGCACAAGATAGTAGTGAAGAGGACGTCTTTTTACACAGTTCTGCAATTAAACATGCAGATCACGAAGAACTACGTGTTGGGCAACGTGTTAAGTATAACATTGTCAAAGGTGAGAAAGGTTTAGTCGCTAAAAACGTTGAAGTCTTGTTAACACCGACAGAACGGCGGTGGTTGCGACAAGGAAAAACTATTATTCCACGCGGCTACCCCGGGTTTCCATCTCAAAATCAGGATCAGTTTTTTAATAATAGAGATTCCTTCGCTGATAAACCTGATAAGAATAATTTAGACACCAATCCTAAATATACACCACGACGATCAAAGCAAGAATCTCGGAACGGAGCACCCACTACACAAACCGAAACGGTTACGGAAGGGAAGGAACAGACTTCAAGGCAGTTAAGTTTCGGTGACCTATATATCCTCAAACAGATTAATTTTGAAACACCAATGTTTTTTGCCTTATACGATAACGTGCAATTACCCGCTATCGTGTTAGAAATGACACTTTCTGGATTAACACTCAATTGCAACGGCAAAGAAAGGGTTGTGCCGAAAACTGATGTGAAGTATTGTTACAAGGACGTTGACGCTGAAAACGTAATTGCGCTTCTAAGTTATAATGAAGACATTAAGGCGAAGCAGCTCAAATCTGTCCCCTCTCAAGATGAAGTCTATTCCATTGATGCTGAAACAATTCGTCACGCCCGAAAAGATGGGAATTCAATTGAGATAATTCTTCGTGAAGGTGAAATATTTCAAGGTACAGTTGACTGGATCAGTCCGTATGAAATTAAAATAGTGCTAAAAAATGGTTCCAAGATAGTTGTTTTCCAGCATACTATCTGCGAATTTTCTGTAGTGGACGAGGAGAAGTGAAATGGCAACACATACAGACAATGTTATGGATGCTTACCATGAATTGGTTGCGGAGATTAATCAAGATGTTGAACGCATACGCGAAGAATATGGTGGTGTTCCATGTCCATCGGATTGTTTTCAATGTTGTCTGAACACCTCAACAATCCCAATCAGTGAAGTCGAAGCGCGCGATCTGAAAACCGCTTTGGACGCACTCCCTCAAGAGATTCGCACACATATTCGTCAAAAAGCACTGCAAACGATTGAAGTATTAGAGGCAAAAGGTTATACGCCTGAAAAGATGGTCAAAGATTCCGGGATGCAAGCGATCGAAGTTGTCAAAGGAAAATCTTTTGGCGAGTGTCCGATGCTTATCGGTGGTGTTTGTTCCGTGTATGATCACCGTCCAGTGATATGTCGTGTATGGGGTTACCCTATTGATAACGGTAAGGAATTAGCATGCTGTAAAAAAACATTTATCGGGCAACGTCGTAACTACAAACCCGTAAATTATGCAGATTATTGGCGTAGATGTAAAACCCTTAGCGAGTCGCTCGGTGCTGACGAAAAAACACCTAACTGCTATTTAGTTGCTCAACTGATAGAGGAATAGCGTTTAAATGGGCTTTGTTTTGAAAAGTTCGTAGATTGAGGGAGAGATAAGCAATTAGGTAGCAGCTGAGTCGGCAAGTTCTCGTAAAAAGGTGAATGTATAGATTCCAGTTTTATGTCCGTCGCTCCACTGTAACTGAACAGCATAACGTCCGACACGTTCTATATCCACCAAATGTAGTTTTTCCCAATATTCTTCTGAAGGTAACAACCGAAATGGGTCATTGACTTGTTTTTCCGCATCACACCGCGCGCATGGACATTTTTCTCGGAGTGACCTATATGTGTGCTCGCTCTGATGCCCATCTTTCCATTGAATAGCAAGACTATGCGGCAAACGTTTGATTTCGGTGGGTTGAAATTCCTGCATTTGAAGTCAAACGGGATGTCAATTTTCCATTCACTGAATAAGTACTTCCAATTAACACTCCCCTTTATCCTCTTTAAGATTATTGGAAGTAATCTGCGTTGATCTGTGTGAAATGTTCCCACTCTTCGGGGACATCTTCTTCCATAAAAATTGCTTCAACGGGACATTCCGGTTCACATACGCCACAATCGATGCATTCTTCCGGATCAATAAAGAGTTGATTCACCTCTTCATATTCATCTGGAGCATCCGTTGGATGTGGATGAATGCAGTCAACAGGACATACATCAACACAAGCGTTGTCTTTAAGATCAATACACGGTTCACAAATTACATAAGTCATCGCATAGATTCTCCTTGTCTATTAGGATTAATACCAAATTTCGTCTTATGATGTGTTTTGGGCTATTTCTAACCATAGATAATGATACCACATAGAATTATGTTTGTCAAATTTGTCAAGCATTCTTTTTTACTGATCGAACGAAGTTAAAGCATAGGGTTTTGACACCGAAACGTGATAATTGAAAAATTTACTATCAATTACCGTAATTGTGTATCTAATAGACTGAATTGGTCTTTAAATACTGAACAAAAAACGGATAGAGATGTCTCACTATTCAGAAAGTGGGAACATTTTGCCATGTTTAGTGTATGCATATAAATATCTTCAAACTTACAGAAATTTACCCGATAAACCGAAACAACGTTTGCGCGCACATAATGGGAGAATTAGAATGCCAGACACAAAAAAGGGCTCGGAATTGTTGTCTAACGAAGAATTAGAATTAATTGATGAATATGAATTAGTAACCCGCTTTCAAAATGGTGATACACAGGCGTTTAACGCACTTGTACTGAAATATCAGAACCGCATAGCAAAACTTATTTACAGAAACATCAACGACGCTGAAACCACTAAAGACCTCTGCCAAGAAGTATTCCTGAAAGCCTATAAAGCTTTACCGAAATTTAAACGTGAATCGGCATTTTATAGTTGGCTTTACCGCATCGCCATGAATTGCTGCATTGACTTTTTGCGTCAACAGAGTAGAAGGAAAACTGTTTCGTTTGACGAATTGAACGTTAGCCCGGAGGAAATGTTGCTGATTAGCAAGCATCCATCTCCATCTCATCTGATTGAAATGGAGGAACTCGGTGACATTATTAGCAAGGCGGTGAATCAACTGCCACCGAAACAACAACGCGTCTTCAGACTTCGCCATGAGCAGAGACATCAGATTAAACAGATTGCTGTTCTCATAAATCGATCAGAAGGTACGGTTAAAACACATTTACATCATGCCCATCGGCGTCTTCGGGATATGCTGCGTCCCTATTTGGAAAATCGTCCGTTGGAATGGGATAGCGAAAAGTAAATTGCTAATGTTGTAACGTACATGCTTTCTCATAAATCCATTTGTAGGGCGAGGTCTCTGGGTCCTCCTTGCCATTTCTATCTGAACCAGGATTTATAGGGATATAGATACTTCCGGGATAACATCCATTTTTCGTTAGATTACCGAATTGACCATAGTCCTTAAAATGGATAGGTGTCAATCAAAGGAATCCAATAATCTTGAAAATCTGAAAATCTTGGTTCAGACTACCCGTAATTCACACAACCCTAACTCCGTGATAGACCCCGCCCTAAAGGGCGAGGCTTCCGCAAGTTTATGCGAAAGCATTTGTGGCATTCAGAGGCGGACAGGACGCCTCAACACAGATGCCTACGATCCTGTTAGACAGGATGATAGGGCTTACAACTGCTAATCCAAAGGAAGCTACCCCTTCCTTAAGAATGTTTATTGCAGCGTTATGGTCTCTGTCAAGATGTGTATTACAGCTTGGGCAAGTCCATTGACGATCTGTGAGAGTGAGATTTTTGTTGTGATATTCACACACAGAACAGCACTTTGTAGAAGGTGTCCACTTGTCAATCTTCAAAACCGAGCGTATCCGTTTTTTAGATTGCCATTTGAGTTTTAGCATAAACTCACCCAAGGCAAGATCCGAAATCTGTTTTCCCCAAATGCGTTTCATACCTTCAAGGTTCAAATCCTCAAAAAACATTATATCAAAGTTGCGGCACAGGTCTATAGCAAGTTTCCAATGATGATCTGTTCTTTGATTAGTAGTCTTTTTATGCAGACGGGCTATACACTTTCGTGAACGCTCTTTATTATTAGAACCTTTGGCTTTTCGGGAATGCTGCTGTTGTGCTTTTGTCAGTTTATTAGCGTTTTGTTTATAGAACATCGGAGACCCGTATCTTTTACCATCACTGCCAGTCAAGAAGTCTTTGATACCAAAATCGAACCCTTCCGCTTTACCAGTCTTGGGTTCAGGAATGACTTCACTATAATCTTCAGTGAGCGTAATATAGATGTCTCCGAGTGCGTCCCTTGTAACTTGAACTTGTTTGATAGCACCTTTTATTTCACGATGTAAAGCAAAGCGATACCAATGCTTATTCAAGCGGATTTTATACGTCGGGTGATTTCTTTCCTTTTTCTGTGCATCCAAAACTTTTTCTATTCGCACTTGGTCACCAGAGAACGTCATGCCTTTATGTTTTTTACATGATTTGAAACGCGGATGTCCTCTTTTATCCGTAGACATTTCTGTAAAACTTCGGGATAGACGTTTCAAAACATTTTGCACACACCATGAATATGGAATATGCCAATACTTGTATCGCTCTAAAGACTTCAGTTTTGTTAGATGCTTAGACATCTGACCATAAGAAAGAGATTTATGATAACGACGATAATAACGCATTGACAAGCCAAGAAAGTGATTCCGCACAATACCACAGATATTCAAGTCATCATGCAATCGTTTCAGACCTTTCTCATGAAAAAGTTTATACGTAGTGTTTCGCATTATAGCACATCAAGTATCAAGCGTTTATCCCCTATTAAGTGGGAGACAGGCACGCCACCAAGCAGTGACGCTTGATATACCTGTCAACTTCATAAAACAAGTGGACAACATTTTAAGACCTTTGTCAAGTTTTTTTCAACAATAGAGGTCTTAGCCACTACTACATCCCCGCCTTGAAAGGCGAGGTTTTGTAGCGGAAGATTTGATAAAATAATACCAAACGCGCATTCGTGTTAATCCGATACCCGTTTTGCCGACCTTACGTTAATTCACCCTTTTTATTGCATAATATAATAATACATGGTAAACTGCACAGACTTGCCATAACCTTATTAATTAAGGTATTTAAAGGACTGCAAGTGGGATTAATATCCTGCTAACGTCAAAACGTCAAACGCCAACTTTTAACTTGCATCTATTTGTAGAATATGATAAACTAATGACAATTGCCACATTTGAGTCAACTTTTTAGCAAAATCTGACCAATATTATTGATATATTTGCTAACGGGTCAATAACCCCAAGCTAAAGCATGGGGCTTGTGCGAAGCGCATACCAAGCGTTCACTCCACAAGTTAAACCGTTGTACTACAGTAAAATATCGTGGTATCTTGGCGTGGTAGCCAGCACGATGTTTCGGATGCCCCCCAAGTCCGATTCCTCTCGGATACTGTGATCTGGATGGGGCAACATATACCCTGAAAAGGAGAACACAAACTTATGTTTGTTCCTGTTAAAACGAAAGATGGTGAGGTGCTAATGCCTATGCACGCTGCGCGTGCGCGCAAGCTCGTCCAACGTGGCGAGGCAACGTCTTATTGGGACAATGGTATCTATTGTATCTGTCTCAATAAAGAGCCTTCTCAGAGAGAGACTCAAGAGATTGCTGTGGGTGTAGACCCCGGTAGCAAGAAAGAGGGTTTCACAGTGAAGTCGATGTCTCACACCTATCTGAACGTTCAAGCAGACGCCCATAGCAAAGTGGGCAAGAAAGTAGAGAAACGCAGAGACCTTCGGAGAACCCGTCGTTCTCGCAGCTGTCCGAATAGAAAGAACCGGACGAATCGTTTGGCGAATAAGGCACGAATACCTGCTGGCACGCGTGCAAGGTGGGATTGGAAACTACGTGTCTTGGATTGGTTGTCCAAGTTATATCCTATCACGTATGTATGTGTTGAGGACATTAAGGCACGGACACTCAAGCGTGCGAAAAAGTGGAATAGTTCTTTCAGTCCTCTTGAAGTCGGAAAGTCTTGGTTCTATAGCGAGGTACAAAAGCGATGGACATTGTTCACACTTCAAGGTTGGGAGACGAAAGAACTTCGAGATAAACTTGGGCTCAAGAAGTCTTCCAAGAAACTTGCTGAGACGTTTGATGCACACTGTGTAGATAGTTGGTGCTTGGCATATCACACTGTCGGTGGGGTGGATGTCCCCGACAACACAGATATATTCTGCATCGCACCTATACCTGTTTCAAGACGTGAACTTCATCGGCAGAACCCACAAAAGAACGGCATTCGTTCGCGATATGGTGGCACCTTATTAGCACAAGGCTTGGTCAAGAACACTTTGGTGAAGCATGTCAAACACGGATTAACAAGACTTTCAGGTATTAACGCAAAAGGTTTGTTTTCTATCTACAGTTTGGATGGGAAACGAATCACCACAGGCGCGAAACGACAGGATTTCAAAGTTCTTACGCGTCTGAATTTTAACTATAGGAGCGGGCTTTCCTCCCCAACCTAAAGGATGGGGTCTCCAGCCCGAAGAGTGATGATAAAATTCGCAATATTAGTTGGAAATGTGGTAAACTCTGTCGTAAGTCACCCCTTTCTGTCTGAGGAGACGTTAACTAATGTACGATAAGAAAAACCGTAGCAATGCTGGCACCAGTCCTGAAGAGCAAAAGTTGTTTTTTGAAGATGAAGATGAGGATGAGTTGGAACTGGATGAGGACGAGTTATTTGAAGAAGAGATGAGTTCCGGTTATTCCTTGCAACTGATTCACCGCATCATTTCAGAAACTCCTGTGGAAGATCGGAGACGACGTTGGCTTGTAGATTTGCGCCGCTCTATCATCAACGATGAGGGCGAATTCCGACAAAGAAGACAGGCCATTGAACAGGAAGCACACCGCATACTCACTGAGATGGGAGAACAAATTGAAAAACTGACTGCACCAGCGAACCGTATAGGAACTCTCCTGGCAATCCCTAAAGAAGGTACCGCACGTGTCACCGCTGGTGGATCCGAATACTATGCAAATATTGACCCGAAACTTGAAACCGACAATCTTAAAAAAGGCGTAAGTGTGCTCCTAAATGAAGCGTTCGTCGTCGTAGGTGAACTCGGATATAATGAATCAGGTCCAATCGCTAAAATTGCTGATATTCTTCCTGATGGCAGGATCCGTGTCGGCTCTGAACCGACTCTACAATCTGTTATCATAGAACGCGCTGCCGACTTAGCAGATGTAAAGTTAAAGTCCGGGGATGAAGTCCGCCTTGATCCTAGTTTAAAAGTTGCTATTGAACGGATCGAATCAAAAGAAAGGAACGACTATGAGCTTGAAGCAGTACCACAAATACCATGGTCGAAAGTGGGCGGACTTGACGAAACCATTCAGCGGATTAAAGATACTATTGAACAGCCAATTTTGCACCCTGAACTTTTCAAGCGGTTTCAGTATTCTGTGCCGAAAGGATTTCTGCTCCACGGTCCCCCGGGTTGTGGAAAAACACTTATCGGAAAAGCGACCGCTTATAACTTGACTGAACGTCTCAAAACAGAAACAGGCGAAGAGATTGAAGGCACATTCCTTCACATCAAAGGTCCAGAAATACTGAACATGTGGCTCGGTGAGTCGGAGCGGAAAGTCAGAGAAATCTTTCAGGCAGCACGCGAAAAACGCGCTGAAGGTAAACTTGCATTTGTCTTTATTGATGAAGCAGAATCCATTTTAGGAACTCGCCGTGCTATGCGGTCACATAGTATCTCAAACACGCTCGTGCCGATGTTCTGTGCAGAAATGGACGGTATTGAGCCGTTGCAAGAGGTTGTCATCATTCTCGCAACAAACAGACCCGACTTAATCGATCCGGCGGTTCTCCGTCCGGGACGAATTGACAGAAAAATTAAAGTGACACGCCCGAATAAAGAGGCTGCCAAAGATATTTTCAGCATCTATCTAACACCGAAACTGCCCATTAAAACTGAACCAGGGGAAACTGCAGATAAAGAAGTCGTTGATGGGTTAATTACACAAATCGTTGATGAAATGTTTCGCGAGACATCTGAAAACCGATTCCTTGAAGTCTCTCTCCGCAGTGGCAGGCGCGACATTCTCTACCGTGGACAACTCTGTAGCGGTGCCATTATTGAGTCTATCGTTCAGAGGGCAAAAGAATCTGCTATGAAACGTGCCATCGCAGACCCAGAGACGGAAACAGGTATCTCATTAGATGACCTTTTTGACGCACTCAACGCAGAATATAGCGAAAACGACATTTTCCCGCCGATAGAGGCTACAGAGGATTGGCTTAAACTTCTGGATTACGATCCCGTGAATGTTGTCAAAATCACGCCGATTCAGTCTGAAAAGAAGGAGTCCCGGAAAACACCGAGTCCGGTAATTTAGTTCTACCCTCCATTGTGGAGTCAAACACACATATTGTCTGGATACCATAGAAAGACACAAATAATGCATAGACTTTTTGGAATCGAAACCGAATACGGCATCACACTTGAAAATGCTGAGCAGATTGATCCTGTCAAGGAATCCATTGAGCTTATAAAGAATTATCGGCAAGACCCGTTCTTGCCACAATGGGATTACGATGGTGAAGATCCATTTCGGGACGAACGTGGTTTTAGGGCAAAGCATCTCAATAACCACCCCGATGAAGTTGAGGAGGAAAAGCGCGACCGAGAACGATTTGCTAAGCAACCGGGACGCTCCTTCAGAGAGATCAAGAGCGACCGTATCCTTATCAACGGTGCAAGGCTTTACAATGATCACGCACATCCGGAGTATTCAACGCCGGAGTGTCAAAGCCTCTTTGACCTCGTCGCACACGACAAAGCCGGTGAACGAATCCTACACAAATGTGCTGAAAGACGTAGTAGCGAACTCGGTCAACGTGTTCTCCTATACAAAAACAACACCGATTTTTACGGGCATAGTTACGGATGCCACGATAACTATCTCATGGCGCGTGAAGTGCCTTTTGATTATCTCAAAACCTGCATTCTCCCTTTTTTCGTCACACGACAGATTTTCGCAGGAGCAGGCAAAATAGGCATTGAAACCGAAGCAGGACTCGCAACACCCGGACATTTTCAACTTGCACAACGTTCCGACTTCTTTCACGTTGAAGCGAGTGTGGATACGATGCACAAACGTCCTATCGTCAACACACGGGACGAACCACACGCTGACCCTGCTATATACCGTAGACTTCACGGAATCGTCGGCGACGCAAACATGTCCGAATACGCAACAGCACTCAAGGTCGGAACAACCGCACTTGTTATTGACCTGATTGAACAGCGGCTTATTCCTACAACATGCGCGATCGCAAACCCAATTGATACCATCAAAACGATTTCACACGATCAGACGTATCGATGGATGCTACAAAAAGTTGACGGTAAAATGGTGAGTGCAATTGACCATCAACGGGAGTATCTTGCACTCGCTCAAAAACATCTTGCACACCAAGATAGCGACACCGAATGGGTCTTAACACAGTGGGAGGAAACACTCAACGCACTTGAAGATAATCCAATGACCCTTACCGACCGTCTTGATTGGGTCGCTAAAAAGTGGTTGCTGGAAACCTTTGTTGAATCAGAAGGCATTGAATGGGACGACCCATGGCTACAAAGCATTGATCTGGAATACCATAACATTGATCTTGAAGAGGGGTTATTCTACGGATTACAAATGCAACGGATTGTGACAGACGAACACATCCACACCGCTATACACACACCGCCATTGGACACACGCGCTTACTTCCGTGGCAAATCTCTCAACAAGTTTGAAGACTCTATTAAAACTGTCCAATGGGACAGTATTACCTTTGAAATTAAAGGCAAACCCGTTACAGTTAATATGAACTCACTCGCAAACCCTGAAATCGCACGAAAATATAATGAAGCACTTGACCTATCCCCAAACCCCCAAACCCTCGTTGAGAAACTTGGTTTAAGTTAATCCATTGCTTCCTCAAGGCAAATTAAGGAGAAATTTCTGATGAAAGACCAGACTGTCCATTTCCCCGAACGCAAACAGAAACCGGTTAAGCCGGTTGAACCCGGCGATGGTGGCGACGATAACAACGCACCGAAACGCCCAGATGTCAACAGACCTGACACCCAAGAACTCCTCAAACGTATGCGCCGCGTTGACAAAGACCAATCACGGCGATACCGTCAAAGAACGGGGGAATGATGAACCATAAAGGCGACTTTCTCAGCCTTTTAAAACACGCTGACACCTTGCAAGTTGAAACTGAAACGACTCGCGACACCTCGGAAACAGAAGCACACGATCTTTTCCGAAGTGTCAAAAACCCAATGCGCGATACTTTTCAGTTACCATCGCAAGGGAGACCAACCCACGGCACAACGTTAGAAATACCGGAAGCCACTACGGTTGTCGCCATGCGTTACCAAGAAGGCATTATGATCGCAGGGGATCGGCGCGCAACCGCTGGCACCTCCGTTGTTCATGACCGTGCTGAGAAAGTCCTTCCAATTGATACACATTCTGTTCTCGCTATCTCTGGCGCACCAGCAACGGCTTATGAGATTGCGCGTGTCTTAAAACACTCGTTCCAATATTTCCGCCGAAGCCAACTCCAAGAACTCAGTGTTGAAGGAAAACTCCGAACCCTTTCGCGCCTTATCCGTGAAAATCTCCCTATGGCAATGCAAGGTATCGGTGCGGTTATCCCTATTTTTTCTTTGTACGCACCGCATACTGACGAAGCTGAGAACGGCGGTAAAATCTACTTCTACGACGCGCTCGGCGCACACTTTGAGAACGTGGATTTCGCTACAACTGGTTCCGGTTCGATCTGGATCCGTGGCGTATTACGTTACCTTGACAAATGGGGTGAAACCCGGTTGGAAAATATGGATCAACGACAGGCAACCATCACCATTTTAAGGATGCTTGATACAGCAAGTGAATATGACGCGGCAACCAGCGGATACAACGCAAAAGCCGAAATTTTTCCGACTGTCAAAATTATCACCAGACAGGGAGTTGAAACACTCGCTGAAGAATACTTAAAAGATTGTTACGTGGAGGCTACATAATGCGCGATCTGCCGTATCGTTGGATTGAAGCAATTCAGGACCGGCGCGACTACATAGAAGACCAACTTAGACTCGGAAGTCCTGTTGTTGGACTACCTTACGCACAAGGCAGCCTCTTGTTGACTGTTACGAAAGGTGCTCAAAAAATATTTGAAGTTCATGACCGAATTGCTCTCTCCGCTATCGGACACCCTGCCGACATTGAACAGCTCCGAATGCTTGTTACCGACACTGCAAGCGTCCAAGCTTTCCAGAGTGCAACCGAAGATGTGAATCTGCACCGATTAACACATTATGTTTTGGCACACACTTTCAAACAAGCGTTCGAAGCCATCGTCGGTGAAGCATATATTATCAAAATGCTTCTCGTTGAAATCGGCAATGGTGATGCCACAACACAATTTACACATATCAACTATGATGGTAACGTTAAAGTCCAACACGACTCAGCAGTAATTGGCGGCACCCTGGAAATCGAAAACGCAATGCAAAACTACCTCAATGCCGCGCAATCTGATACGGAATGCGACCTTACAGACGCGCTTCAGTTGGCACTCAAAACATGGGCAGTCGGTAAAGGACTAAGCCAACGTTCTGAAGATGCTGAAGACAACACCGAAGTAACAGACGAACAGATAGACGAAATTATTAAAACTGAATTAGAGAATGGAGAAATTGAGGCGGGTATATTAGATAACTCCCTACCTGGAGACACCAAATTCCGCATTCTAACACAGGATGAGATTCAGGGATCGCGCGATGCAGCAGATTAACTTCTCCTGACACATTTGCACAATAAGTTGCACCACTGAAAACTATAGTAGAACTTATCATATCATCAATTTCTTCAGCGTGGAAACCTCGCCTTTTAAGGCGGGGAGGAAACGCTGCTCCTAAATTTTTTCCTTGACAAACCGTGTCAAATATGGTATAATAATAACATCTCGTTGGCAGACATGAACAGCGTCCCCGCAAGGTGGCGTGTCTGCCTACCCACTGTTCAGAGGTTAAAGACGAGAGACGAGATATACCATGAAATTGACTTTTAAATATCCTGTGTATCCTACGAAAACACAAGAACACACCTTGTTTGAATGGCTTGACCATCTGTGTGAACTTCAGAACTCTGCGCGTCATGATCGGATTGTTGTGCGTGAGACTGAAAATCGTTTTGTCACTCAGTATGATCAACAGGCACTTTTGACGGTAGTTCGTCCGAAGTATGACGACTTCCGTGGAGTGTCGCAAGATATGCAAGTGTCTGCTCTCAAACGAACCGACAAGGCGTTCGCTGCGTTCCGCAGACGTTGTGAAAACGGAGATGCCAAAAAAGGGTATCCACGCTATAAAAAGCGCGTCCGTTCTATGACATGGAGTCTGCGAAAATATAAAGGTGTTCGTGAGAACCCGGTCATAGCAACTGATTTTAGACACAACCGCCTGAAAGTGCCAAAGTTGGGCGAAGTCAGGCTATACATGCACCGTCCGCTTCAAGCAACTGCGGTTATTGCGGTTTCTCTCTTGATAGAGACCACAACGCTGCACTTAACATTCTTTTCAGGGCTGCTGCGGCCCTTCGTGGAGAGCGGTGGGTTGCCACCCTCTATGAAGCGAGAAACAACCCGAATAAAGCGTTGGGCTTTACCAATGCCAAGCAGTTATCGCTGTTTGATGTGCTTAACAAGCCTCCCGCTTTAGCGGCGGGGTAGTTGACAAACTGCGTTAGGAGTGCTTTGTAAACTCGCTGTCAATGGGTCTGAATAATTACCTTGTATGACCAAAAATTTTGAGGATTGCCAATTATGAAAGTTTTTTACGCTGCTATCTCAATTATGTTACTTCTGTGTTTGTATTTTGTAGCATTCTCACCTGAAAATGCCGATTTTGTGGCAGATGCTGACGAAGATGTTGAGGCAGAACTCAAGGCGTTAATAATAGAAAACCTGAGAGCAACAAGAACGGAGGATCTGGATGCTATGTTGGATACATTGCATTCCGAATCTCCCAATTACTCACAGACAGAGAAAATTGCTAATACTCTGTTTAAAACTTACGATCTAAATTATGATCTACTCCTATTCCGATATATTGGACAGGATGGTGAGTACGCAGTCGCCAGATTTAAGTTTTCCACGGAACAAGTGGCTGGACCGGAATTTAATGATAACATTCTTGATACAATTCATGTTTTTCGTGGAGAGAATGGTATGTGGAAGATTTGGAGCCAAGCAATCCTTGAAATTGAATTCAACTAACGAATTTTATAATTGAATCTAAAATAACGTGAGTTTGATATATAGCAAATTCTAAACATAAATGGACATTTTCGTAGGGGTTAGGTAACCTAACCCCTACGGGCGAGAAGACCTCGCCCCTACGCGAAGCCCGACATCTTATTTTTATCAAACTCACGTTAAAATAACCAAAGTTGCCGCCTTTCTATAGACATAGTGCTCTTATAGAGTGCGGGATTGCGCGTTATAGAATTCACGATTTTCAGTTGATAACTAACAGTCGAAAACCAATTATCTATAGCCAATTGAAAAAAAAGGAATATGCCCGTGACACACAGAATAATGGGAATCGAAACTGAATTTGGGTGCATGATTCAGTCTCAGGCGATACAGACACAACGTATCAAAGTATCACCTGAAGGCGTCGCTGCACGTGTCAGAGACTATACCTTCAAAAACCTTGAACTCGGTATCCCCGATCTTCACTATCGTGATTGGGGCGAACCTCCCGGCAACGGCGGTTTCCTCTTTAACGGCGGCAGACTCTACATTGATATGGGGCATCTTGAGTATGCCACACCGGAGTGTGCGAACCTTTTTGACCTTATCGCTTATGACAAAGCCATTGAACACGTCATCACTGCAATCTTGCGAGAAACAGGTATTGAAGCACACGTCGCCTTCTATAAAAACAACATTGACCATTACACAGGTGCGACTTTCGGATGCCACGAGAACTTTCAGACGCGACGCGATGTTCCCTTCTATAGGATCGTCATCCCAACCCTGCTGCCATTTTTTGTGACCCGGCAAATTTACGCTGGGGCAGGCAGAGTCGGTGGATACGATGACATTCTCGAATTTGGGGATGGACAATACACGGTTGACGATTTTCTCGGATACCAAATCTCCCAAAGAGCTGACCACATCGTCACTGAAATCTATGAATGGATTCAGTTTAGCCGAGCGATTATCAATACTCGTGATGAACCGCTTAGTGACTATACAAAATATCGCAGACTTCATCTCCTTGTCGGAGACACCAACATGTCGGAGTATGCGGCTGCGCTGAAGGTCGGAACCACCGCACTCGTCCTTGATGCCATTGAGAGGTATTATGAAATTCATGGCGAAAAACTCCCAATCCCGAACCTTGATCTCACCGATCCTATTGCCGCTATTAAACATATCTCACGGGACAAAACCTTCAAATGGCAGGTTGATCTGCAGAACGGTAGAACTATTTCCGCTATTGAGATTCAACGCGAATATCTAAACTTTGTTCAAGACGTGTTGACCAATCCTGATGAAATTACTGAGTGGATCCTCACAGAATGGGACGCAGTACTCAATGATCTTGAAGTAGATTGGACACGACTCACAACGCGGCTTGATTGGGCAGCAAAAAAATGGTTTCTTGATGCCTTAGTTGACGAGGAACAACTCACATGGGATGATCCGTGGCTCAAAAGTCTTGATTTAGAATACCACAATATTGACCCTGAAAATAGCATCTTCTACTCACTCCAAAGCGAAGGGTGTATGAGACGTGTCATCACAGACCAACAAATTAGCCATGCCATCACCAACGCACCTCGCAATACGCGCGCAAAGGTTCGCGGGTATCTCATGCGTAACCTTAAAAAACAAAAAATGCCGTGCATCGTTGACTGGCACCACATCTATGCTGGACAAACCGAGTGCTTTGAAATGAAAGAACCACTTGATACCTCAATACCGCAAGCGCAAAGATGGCTCAAAGCCCTCAGACTCAGGCAAAGAATGTAGAGAATTCTCGTAAGCAACGATTTATATCGTGTCCGTTAACTTGCGCAATCGTGCCATACGCGCCATTGAAATCGCTATTGAGCAGGACGAACAAGCTGCTATTAATTGGTTGGAGTCTGTTTCGGAAGTGGATGATAATTAAAGCATACTACAGAGGATTGGAGTATTTACACAAACATAAAAAAATCGCGTCAGAAATCATTGGTAAAAATATTTGTTAGTAGATTGGCGAGTATTTTAGAAGTACGGAATGTAAGTTATAATTTCTTGTTTTCCTAATTTTGGGATGGAGTGTGATACTCAGTAAAGTATTTGCGATATACCCACTGATTTTTGTCTTCGTCCCATAAAAACTTGTAGAACACGGCTTTTTTTAGCAATTCCTGTGGAGGATTCTTTGAGAGAATATCTATTTCTAGTAATTCCTCTATATGTTTTGCACAATGAGCGTCAGTCACATAACTTACGAGACCTTCATCTTTATAGGCACGACCTATTATTTTCTTAAAATCTTCTGGTGTGATGTCTTCATAGTCAGTGTATTTCTCTATTAACTTATCATTTCCACAGAACAACAATACTTTAGCCAAAACAGTTATTTTAAAAATGTTTGAAGTTATCTCCGGCATAATATCCTCCTAATTATAACTCTGTCATCCAAACAAGTAAAATGTATAGTCAGGAACATTGAGAGATTAATCACATCGTTAGAGTGAATGCACTGTCAACATTCTAATTATACCATTAATCTTTTGGATTGTCAATTTCTCCTCAATTTCCAGGGCTATTTAGTTCTCCGAATATTTAGATTTTCAATCTAAGACTTTCCCCTGTAGGAGCGATCTCCGAATCGCGACTTTTCGTCTAAAATGGACAAAAAGCCTAAAACTAAATAACCCTGCTCAATTTCTAAAAGATTTGTAATTTTACCATTTTTCTGATATACTACTCATTAACAAGTTTTCAGGCGGCACTACTGCAAATCGGAGTCGCTCTCTATTCTGCCACCTTGGCAAGAGGATAAAAAGACTAGGAGAAATACAATGAGTTTAGACATGTACTATTTTGACAAAAATCGAGAATTTGTCACGCAAACAGCATCTAGCATGGAAGAGGCAATCGAAAAAGCAGGTTTCGATTTTGTTAATTGCACAGACGAGTTTTTACAGGAAATAACAGAGGGGGCGGGAAACTCGTATGCCAGAGCTCTTTTTGAGTACTTGAAAGTTAGGAGAGACCTCCAACAAAAAGACAAGTCCTGATATCTATTTCCTAAACCTCATGATGAACATTTGTAAAATGAGGTTTATTGAATCTTGAGAGGAGATTCCATGAATGAACCTAAAAGTGGGATATCTAAGGATGCGCAACGTGTGTTAGATATTTTTAATGTCAAAGAACACATTGTTGATAAAGATTTAGAGAAACTTGAATCAAGACTAAATGATAGAATTATAGATTTTGAGAAAGACGTAAAACACAAGTTAAAGCGGATCTGGAGAAAGATATCAGGGAAGTCCAAATAGATCTTAGAGATGACATTAAGGGTATAAGATCGCATATCACGGTATTAACGGTTCTCGGTGTTACAAGTCTTCTTACACTGATAGGTCTCATTATTACCGTATTAGTAAAATAATATTCAACAAAGAAGGGCAGAAAAATGTCTAACGAACAACTGGTTGTTTATTGTTGATTGTGAGCACAGCGAAAACACGGAACTTCTGTCAGGACGCGTTTTAGTCCATAGTAAATCCCGTGCTGATATTTATGAGGCTTCAGGGCGTTATAAAGGTGGTGCAGCAATACGTTATACGGGTGAACTTCCGAAGGGGATGCACTACTTATTGTAATGGAACATATTCCGTTTAATCCCTCACGGAGGTTAATCGTACTACCTCTTAAAGTTGCAGGTATCAACGGGGACGACTTCCGCGAATCTGCTTGTGGCTTTAGATACGGGAGCCTCAGATACCTCAATTCCCACAAAAGTTGCTTCGGATTTGGGATACGACCTCTCAAACCCAAAACATGTGGTGCGTCTTACCACAGGCAGTGGGACTATACCTGCTAAAATCGTAACCGTACGTAAATTGACTGCTATTGGGGAAACTGTCCAAAACATTGTAATTATACTCCAACCTTCACTAAAAATGCAACGGGAATATGTACCTTATTGTAGGGGCGAGTCTCTGTGCCTACCCGTTATTTGCTTACTGGGAAATGGCGAGGCACAGAGACATCGCCATACAAATGATTTATGAAAGAGTCTGTAAATTCCAAAATTTGTGATTTTTCCCTTGACTTAACCTTTTTAATAAGATATAATTAAACAATTTCTCATCGTGAAGTGCGGTTAGGAAGGTTTCCGCTCCCGAATCCCGCATCATTACCAAGGTAAAACCCTCCGATGTAATATGCAACAACGTTAGTGTATGAAGAAAAAGTTCAACATTACGAGATAACTACTAACCCAAATATTAGGAGAACAACTATGCCTCAAAGAAACTGCACACACACAGACTGTGAAGGATTTTATCGCAGAGATCTAATTAAAGCTGGTGTCTTAGGGCTTTTTGGCTTCGGTCTAACAGACTTTTTTCGTCTCAAAGCGATAGCCGAACCCACTGCTAAACCAGCCTCAGCCAAATCGGTTATTCTTGTCTGGTTAGGCGGCGGTCCGAGCCATCTGGATATGTGGGATCTCAAGCCTGATGCGCCAGAGGAGATCCGCGGTCTATTCAAACCTATTTCCACAAACGCCAATGGTGTTCAGATTAGTGAACACATGCCAAGGCTTGCAAAACAGGCAGATAAACTTTGTATCATCCGCTCAATGACTTCTCCGGAAGCAGCACATGAGCGCGGCACACACTACATGATAACAGGTTATCAACCATTGCCCGGCTTTGCTGTTCCTGGTCACGGTGCCGTCGTTTCCAAACTCAAAGAACAGAGAAGTGCGTTGCCGCCCTATATCGCAATTCCGTCACCTGTTGCTTATGCCGGTGGTGGTTTTTTAGGCGCATCGCTTGCGCCGTTCTCTCCAGATGGCAACCCAGCGAGCAACAATTTCAAAGTCCGCGATTTGGAACCACCGAGAGGTGTATCTTATGAACGGGTTGAAAGCCGAAAGAACTTGCGTCAAGCAGTTGACAATGCCTTCAAGAAATACGAGGCAGGAAATCCGAAGGTTGAAGCCATGGATAATTTCTATAATGCTGCTTACAACCTTATGAGTTCAGAGGATGCTCGCGCCGCGTTTGACCTTTCAAAAGAACCTAAACAGACGCGCGATGCATATCGTCGTGACACATTCGGACAAAGCTGCCTCCTTGCACGAAGGCTTGTTGAAGCAGGCGTAAATTTCGTCACTGTCAGCAATGGTGGATGGGATAACCACAATAATATCTTCTCATCCTTACGGGGCAAACTCAATGCTTTTGACCAAACAATGGCGACCATGATTAATGACCTCTCTGAACGCGGGCTACTTGAAAGCACACTCGTAGTTGCTATGGGTGAATTCGGTAGAACACCCGTCATCAACCGAAACGGAGGACGTGATCACCACTCCCGTGTTTTCTCTATTATGTTAGCGGGTGGCGGTGTTCAAGGTGGACAAGTTGTCGGTGCATCCGATCCATTCGGAATGGAACCTGCCGAAACACCTGTCCGACCTGAAGATTTGTCAGCCACAATCTATCAGAGTCTCGGTATTGATTATAACCAGAGCCTTGAATCTCCTGATGGTGTTCGTATCGTCCTTTCACGAGGCGGGCGACCAATCCGGAATGTCTTGGCTTAGGCAGAATAACATGCCGCTATCATTGTAATGTGAGGTCAACGGACGTTTTTGATAGCATCGTTGACCTCGTGTTACATCAAACACTGGTAGGAGTGGTCTCCTAACCGCTCCGGTTTTGATCGGAACGTTGATCTCGTGCTACCAGATGCTAACTGAGGTTGGTGCATATTTCTTGTCTGAATTACGGATGACGCGGGTAACCTGTAGTGGCAGAAACTATTGCACTTTCGACTGACTGCCAATCCGCTACTACAAACCTCACCTTATTGTTTCCATCACAACTGAACCATCCTCGTTAACTTAGGATTAGACCATGGAAATTCGCAATTACAACACCTTTTTCTTATTCGCTATCCTTGTGTTTACGTTATTTACAATGTTTGGAAATATAACACAAGCAGACGAACCAGCACAGGAAAAAGCCGAACGTTTGTCTCCCATCTGGGCACTTGAATTTAGTCCTGATGGGAAAACACTCGCTATTGGAAGATACCAGTGGGTAGAACTATGGGACATTGAGACTCAGCAAACGATCCGTGCCTTTGAACCACACGTCGGTCGAGTCCGGTGTCTAACGTTTTCAACAGACAGCAAAATGTTGTACGCAGGCGGCGGTGAGGCAGCTCAAAGCGGTGAAATCCGTTTATGGGATGTTGCCACAGAAAAACTTATCAAAACGTTTGAGATACACGGCGACACCATAGAATCTATCGCTATTAGTCCCGACAATACTAAATTACTCACAGCAAGCATGGACGAATATAGTGCTGTCATTGACTTAGAAAAACTTGATGACTCCATACCTATAAATGAACAGGCGAAATGGCTAACGCAACACGTCGGCAGAGTGCTTTGTACTTTATATCACCCTAACGGCAACTATTTTGTCACGGGTAGCGAAGATAAAACCTTGAAAGTATGGAACCCTAAAGACCATACGGTGCTCGTTAGTTTTGATGGCAACGACGACTCAGTATATTCACTTGCATACGCAACACAAGAAAACCTTATTGTTTCTGGATCCGCCGATAACGTAGTTCGCTCATGGAGAGTCACGCAAAACAACAACGGTAATACCCAAGGCGCACTTGCTCGGCAATTTAACGGACATCAAGCACCTGTTTATAGTGTACACTGCGGTGTGTGGAACAACCAGGAAGTTATCGTTTCCGGCAGTGCCGACACTTCCGTGATTGTATGGAACATCCGCAACGGCAACCGGCGTCGTACCTTTAACGACTCCACAGAAGCTGTCTATGCTGTACAAATAAGCCGTGACGGTGAGCACGTCGCTGCAGGCGGTCGCGATGGAAAAGTCCGAATCTGGAATATTAGAAACAACAAATTAACTCACGAATTCTAACGCTATTATTGTGGGAGGGAATCAACACCGAAATTTGTATCTCGGCGAGTGTGTATCCCTTAAGTGCCGATTTTGGAGGTAACATTCATGCATATCAACAAAAAATTTGACCTTTTCTATCCAAATCAACGCCTCAATTCGCAATCAAGGTGGAGTCTAAGACCCCTTCTACGTTTGCTACTTCTTGTTTCAATGTGTGCACCTATTTCTCTATTTGCACAAGCTACACCACGTCTGAATTCTCTCTTTCCCGCTGGGGCACAAACCGGAAAAACCGTTGATGTAAGAATTCAAGGTTCAGATTTGGATGGTGCACATACCCTCATTGTTGAGGGGGAACCCGGCATCACCGGCAAACTCAATGCAGGCGGTGGAGAAGTGGATGAAACGCATAAACCTGTTTTTGAAGCAAATTGTGGACAATGTCATGAACTCCGTTCACCAAGTAACCGTTCTATGACTGCGACACAGTGGAGTGCTGTTGTAAAACGCATGGTTAAAGACAAGGGCGCGGAAATCAGCGAAGACGATCAAACCAAAATTGTTCACTACCTAAAATCCGCTGCAAAAGCAGCGGGTGGAATGACCGCCGAGTTAGTAATAGCACCAGACGCACAAATCGGTGTGCGCGAAATCCGAATTGTTGGCAAAAACGGTGCATCCACTGCATGGCCCTTTGAAATCACGGATGTCCCCGATACTGTTGAGGTTGAATCTAATAACAAAGCAGAATCTGCCACGGTAATAGAATTGCCAATTATCATCAACGGAGTCGTCAATTCAGGCGGCGATGAGGACTATTTCACTTTTAAAGGAACAAAAGGTGATCGTTGTATTTTCAACGTCAAAGCGTATCGATATAACAACATCAGCCAACAATTCTTCAATCCGACAATCTCACTTTATGATGCGCAAGGCAAGGAACTCGCTCGGAGCAATGGATTCTACAGTCTTGATCCGCTTATTGACCATACGTTACCAGAAGATGGCACCTATTTTCTCCGTATACGCGACCTACTCTATCGTGGAAATCCTGATTCTGTTTACCGTTTAATAATTGGCGTTGTTCCTTACAACACCTATATTTTCCCAACAGGCGGAAAAATTGGGAGCACAATTCAAACAACAATCGGTGGCGAAAACCTTCCTGAAACTGAGTGGAAAATTGATCTGCCGAGTGACCAACAGCCAGGGGTTACGCTCATCCGCACACCCTACGGCATCTTTCCATTCATCGCGAACGAATATTCTGAAGATATTGAACTTGCACCTGAGAAAACTGCTCACAACACAACCGCAGATACCGCTGAAGGAAACGAAGGTCAAGCAAAAAATGTCGAGTCCGAAATTCTTTTCCAAGCCAAATGCACCGCATGTCATGAACTGCGTTCCCCAGAAAATCGGGCACTAACCGCTGAGCAGTGGGAAAACACCATCAACCGCATGGCAGACAAAGACAACGCGGATATTACAACCACTGATCGCGACCGAATTATCGCATTCGTTGGTGAGGAAGTCGTCCGTATGGGGCAACTAATTGCTAAACAGATTGAAGGTTCCCAACAGATTTCTACGCCTGGTGCAATAAGTGGACGTATTTCTAAACCGGGAGAGGTGGATTATTACCACTTTACGATTGAAGAAGGCTCTCGTCTCGGACCGTGGTGGGTCATACACCCCTTTGCTAACGAAGACGAAAAAGGGTTTGATGCTGTCTATCCACCTGAAGTTGAAATTGATCTTGAAAAAGAATATGTCGGTAAAAACGGGCGAAAAATAAAATGGTATAGGACCAACAGCAGAGGCGAAAACGTTTTCTCCAATGTCCCAGAAGACGATGTGACAGGATACGCTTTAACCTATTTTGAATCTGAACGAGACCAGAAGTATCTATTGTCCCTCGGATCCGACGATACGATTAAAATCTGGGTCAACGATAAATTGATTTTTAGCAAATACGTTCATCGAGCTCTCAGTCGAGGAGACGATGTTATTGAGTTACCAGTAACCAAAGGTAGAAACAAAATTCTTTTCAAGATCACCAACGGTTATGGTCCTTGGGGATTTTTCGCTGACATCGGCGGATATTCCATTGATCTATCAGCAGAAAACCTGAACTCACCACTGAGTCCCTCTTTAACCTTGTTAAACGCAGAAGGCAGAGTGTTAAGGAATAATGCGGGTAGACGTGGAAGACGGAATGCTATTATAGATTACAGTTTTGCACAACCGGGTGTCTATGCCCTACGTGTTGAAGATGTCGCTGGTAAAAGTGGAGCAGGTTATGTTTATCATTTAGACGTCCGTCCAACCTCACCTGATTTTGCTATCTCGGTGACACCCGATAATCCAAATATTGGCCGTGGCGGTACAGTGCTGTTGAATGTTACACTGCAACGTCGGGTCGGATTTACAGAACCGATCCTACTCTCCGTTGAAGATCTACCACCGGGCATCACTGCCAGTCAGAGTGCTATTCTATCTGAAGGCGGAAATAACCAAGGGTATCTAACCCTAACCGCTGCACCAGATGCCGACTTAGCGCATAGTGTTGTCCAAGTAGTTGGCACCGTTACAACAGCATCCGGACATCAAATCCGGCGCGCCGCATCTCCCGTTGAAATCTATCGCATTCGGAACAATGATCAGACTGTTCAGCGGAAAAACATTGTCGTCAGCGTAACAGAGGCATCACCTATCATTATTTCTGCTGTTCCTGACGAAGTCATTGTCACGCCAGACGGACCGGTCGATATTACCGTCAAAGTTGATCGTAAGAGGGGTAATCGGCAAAACATGAATTTGACCGTAGTCGGTTTACCGGTCGGTGTGAGGCTCCAGCGACGAACAACCGTACTGCGAAAAGGTAGGTCCGAAGCAACAATAACGCTTGTTCCAAACATTGTCACCGGTGGGAGGGACGAATTGAGACGAAATCCATTCATCGGAAATAAGCAGACAAGACCGTATACATTTGTCATCAACGCTTCAGTTGGAAATCGCCGCATCGCAAGCAGTCCGGCTGTAAAACTCTGGCTCGGAAACCCACCAAGTTCTGATGAGCAAGCAAAATTAGGAGGAAATTAATTTTCTTGCGCCTATTCCGTGCCATGCTCAGATAATATATGGCGAGATGCATTTCTCGTCTGCAAGTCAATCTGTAGGGCGAGGTCCCAACGAATGCTACCGCATTCAACGTCAATTTGGTGCCTCGCCTTTCACTTTTTATTGACTGTACCACGTTTGGTTTGTATAATACCATTTCTGAATGATCGTCTATCATTAGCAAAAAACGCGTTTGTAGTCGCGCAATTCATTGCGCCTCTTACACGCTTGCCTGAATGTGAATCCAAAAATCTTATAATGATATTTTATTTTTCAGAAATGGTATAATACCAAATTAACGGGATTAGAAGTTTTCTAATAGCGGTTAGCATTGCGAGGCACGGGGACCTCGCGCTACAAATCCCGTTAATTGCGTATAATACCCAATTAACTTGATTTGTAGTGCAAGGTCCCCGTACCTTGCAATGTTGACTTCATCAAAAAACTTCAAATCAAGAAAATACATTGTCCGATCTCTTTAGTCTCGTAGGGACGATACGTTTATAGAAACGTGTGTTCCGATAGTATTAACCTATATATTTCCGTGCAATGCTGGGCATTTCACTTCCATACACGGTTTGCAAGGTGTCCGAGGACACCCAGGGGCTATCTCCCAAAGCATTTCTGAAAATCAGAAATGCGCTAAAATGTTCGCGAATATCTTGTTTTATCGTGATTTTTGATAAAATAGACGTGGGTATTGCCTAAAATATCGCAAACAATGTCTAAATATCATAACACATATCAACGAATTTATCAAGAAAAATATAGATTTTTAGATACTGTTACTCAACCTCAATCTTTAGTCCCATAGGTGTCAATTTAAGGAAAGAACTTGGCTGATATTCTCGTCCTTTGCGTTATTTGAGATGTTGATACAAAAAGGTGCGGTTAGGAAACCGCACCTACCGTAGTTGGAAACTGCTAAATTGACGCCTATGGTTCCTCAATCTTTAGTCCCGTAGAGACGATATGTTAAAATCTATAAAAACTGGATTTATCATGTCTCAATAATTATAGAATATTTGCGATAAACAATAATTTTAATTTTATCTATGGAGGTGTAAATGTCAGGATATTATCGATTCCCAACTATTTTAAATGAAACCATTGTTTTTGTTTGTGAAGATGATTTATGGACAGTCCCAATCAGTGGCGGTGTTGCTCGAAGGCTCACATCTAATCTCGGTGCAACAGGTTCCCCACAATTATCCCCAAACGGTGCACATCTTGCATTTGCAGGTCGCGAGGAAGGACCGTCAGAAGTTTACGTCATGCCCGCACTCGGCGGCGAAGCAAAACGACTTACCTATCAGGGGAGTAATGCCAGTATTGTCGGTTGGGATGCTGATGGAGAAAACGTCCTTTATACCAGCGGCGCAGGATCAGCATTTGGCGCATGGATTTGGAGCATTTCTCCTGAAGGTGGCGAACCCCAACGTCTTCCCTATGGACCTGCTAACCACATCGCATTCGGTAGTGATGGTGGTGTCATACTTGGAAGGTTGACACGCGAACCCGCACGATGGAAACGTTATCGTGGCGGCACAGCAGGACAACTCTGGATAGACACAAACGGAGACGGACAATTTCAACCTTTTACGCCTGTAGAAAGCAATTTCACTACACCGATGTGGATTGCTGATCGCATCTACTTTATCTCCGACCATGAAGGTGTTGGAAATATCTACTCCTGCCTTACCTCTGGTGAGGACATGCAACGCCACACACATCAAGAAACCTACTATTGCCGTTCAGCGCAAACTGATGGCACCCGGATCGTTTATCATGCAGGCGCAGACCTATGGGTATACGAAATTGAAAACGATACCAATTCCCAAGTTGATGTTGAATTCCGCAGTCCGCGCATCCAGAGGCAACGCAAATTCGTTAATGCAACAAGGTATCTGCAAGAATATGCATCATCCGCTGATGGTCGATCTATTGCTTTGACGTCACGCGGTAAACTTTTCACAATGGCAAATTGGGACGGTGCTGTTCTCCAACAAGGCATGCGCAACGGCACTCGCTACAGAAAAACACAATGGCTCAACGATGGCAAACGTGTCCTGACGCTTTCTGATGCTGGTGGAGAAGAGGCACTCGAAATCCATACCTGCGACGGTAGTGAAGAGGTTCGTCGTCTTGATGAACTTGACATCGGGCACGTTCGGCAACTTGATGTCTGTCCCAAGGGAGATGAACTGAAAGACCAACTCCTCATCATCAATCACCGCTTTGAACTTCTGCATATAGAACTTGAAACATCGGAACCTCGCGTGCTTGACAAAAGTATATACAATCGCATCCAAGGGGCAAGTTGGTCTCCCGATGGCAAATGGATTGCATACAGTTTTCCCGCAACAGAGACTACTTCTTCAATTAAGCTCTGCAAAGTTGAAACTGGAGAAACGTGGTATGTTACCCAACCTGAATTCAATGATTTCGCACCTGCATGGGATCCGGACGGAAAATATCTCTATTTTCTCTCACAACGCGAATTCGATCCTGTGGGTGATGCACTTCACTTTGATCTCGGATTTCCTATTGCCACGCGTCCACTATTGGTGACGTTGCAGAAAGAATTACGGAATCCTTTTTTACCTGCTACTCCACCTCCTGAGGATGAAAAGGATAAGGAAAAGAAGGAAAAAGAGGACGAGGATACCGAAGAAAAGGCTAACGAAAAAGATGATGATTCTAAAGAGAAAAAAGATGAGAAAAAGAAAAAACCGATTACCATTGAGTTAGACGGTATTGAACAACGCGTTATCGCTTTTCCATATTCACATGGACGCTACAGACAGATCGCTGGTGTTGAGGGTAAAGCGATTTTCACATCTTTTCCTGTTCAACATGCACAAAACTCACCCGGTGAAGAAGGTTCAAGTGCTAAAGGAAAACTCCACGCTTACGATTTCAAAGAACAGAAAAAGGAAGTCCTTGTTGCAGATATCGACTCTTTCCAACTTTCGCGTGACAACAAAAACCTTTTGTATCGCACCGGTGATCGGTTGCGTGTCATCAAAGCTGGCAGAAAAGCCGATGACGACTCAAAATCTGATAACAAAGGCGGGAGTAATCGACATAGTGGTTGGATAGATATCAACCGTGCCAAACCCTCTGTTATCCCTTCAGCTGAATGGAAACAGATGTATCGCGAAGCATGGCGACTACAGCGCGATTATTTCTGGACTGAGGATATGTCTAATGTTGATTGGGAAAATGTATACCAACGTTACCTCCCTTTACTTGATCGGGTTGCAACCCGTGCCGAATTTTCTGATCTGATGTGGGAGATGCAAGGAGAACTCGGCACCTCACACGCGTATGAATCCGGCGGCGATTATCGCAGCTCACCAAACTACTCACAAGGATTCCTTGGTGCTGATTTTGTTTACGATTCAGAAAATAACGGCTACCGTATCACGCATATCGTACGTGGCGATACATGGAGCGAGAGAAGGGATTCACCGCTCAACGCACCTGGGGTAAACGTCCAAGAAGGAGACGTTCTCCTTTCTATCGGCGGACAACAGGTAAGCCAAAATGTTTCTCCAGGTGAGTTATTAGTCAACTTGGCAGGACAAGAGGTTCAAACCACATTCAAAAATGCCAATGACGGTGAGAAGCGCGTTGTAACAATCAAAGTGCTCGGTGGTGAAAGCGAATTGCGGTATCGCGAATGGGTTGCGCAAAATCGGGAATATGTCCACGAAAAGACAGATGGCAAGATCGGATACGTCCACATCCCAGACATGGGAAGACGTGGTTACGCAGAGTTCCATCGCGGCTACCTCGCTGAAGTGAGCTACCCCGGTCTACTTATTGACGTTCGCTACAACGGGGGCGGAAATGTATCGCAACTGATTTTAGAGAAGTTGTCTCGCCACCGCATTGGATATGCTGTTCCACGCTGGGGCACACCGAGCCCTTACCCTGCTGCTTCCGTGTTAGGTCCGATGGTGACTGTCACTAACGAAAATGCAGGGTCTGATGGCGACATCTTTTCTCACTGTTTCAAATTGATGAAGTTAGGAAAACTCATCGGTAAGCGAACGTGGGGTGGTGTTATTGGTATCTCACCGCATCAAGGGTTTGTAGACGGTGGATCAACAACGCAGCCTGAGTTTTCTTTCTGGTTTGTTGATGTCGGATGGAACGTAGAAAACTACGGCACCGATCCGGACATTGAAGTAGATTATCGACCACAGGATTACATCGCAGAAGGCGATCCACAACTTGATCGGGGAATTGAGATTCTCCTCCAAGAGATGGAAGAGAACCCACCCGAACTCCCTGATTTCAGCAACCGACCAAGACTAACACTGCCAACTTTGCCAAAATCGGAATAGGAATGTATAGGTAGTTCTTGGTAGGCGTGCTTTGTAAGCGTGCCTTTCCTGCTTAATGCTACAAGCGTATTCGGAGTTAATTTGGTATTACCTACGTTAGATGTACGGTGTCTTTCTGCGGATACATTGGTGAATGCTGAGTAGATTTTTGATTAGATGAAGCGCAAGCGAATGTTGCCGTTTAATGAGGCGGACCGGGATACAGTACGCCACGAGTTGGATCGGCGGTTTTTGATGGATGTCTTGGACATTACATCTGATGACGTGCATGCGGCGGTTCATTGCCTCCGTGAGAAGTTCTGCGCGGAGCCGAGTATTCACGGAGGCAAGAAATCACGGTGTGATTTGGAGGCAGAAGCACAGAAATTGGGTTGAGGTTTGGACTGGGATGTGTTAAAATTTTGATATGAAGACTGAAGGAGATGAAATATGAAAAACGAATTTGACGCGACTGAAGACTTACCGCAGGCTCCAGATATTTTCCACAATCAGGATCCGAGGTTGTCTCCTCGGCAGGCTGAAATTTACCGGAATTTGGAAGCTATCGGTCCCGAGATCGCAGCCTTTTATCTCTCCGGGGTAAAAGTGCTACAAAACGATGACCTAGAAACTTCTTCTTATCTTTTAGCACATATCGCTAGGGAAATTGAAGGCGGTTTAAGGGATGTTCTATCGGAAAAGCGAAAAGATCGCCTAGAATTCGCTATTCACATGCCTGATGGAGAAACCTTGACCCATGAAAAGCGGATAGAAGACACGCTAGAATTCGTCGTTGATGCTCCTGGGGCTGTCAAATTGACTTACAAAAAGATTCAAGGGGAACACAAAGCATCAATTCTGCAATCCTTGGGCGTTGATGAAAATTCACCTATTGCTGAGAGGTGGATAAGCGTTGCTAAACGTTTTGCTAAGTTCGCCCATCGCCACGGGGCCTGGAAACCTCCTCGACGCAGAGAAGTATTTGTCCCGCTGTGGCACGAATTTGAGAATGTCTTGGCGGAATTGGTCGGAAACCACTTTAATCTCCTTAACAGAGTAGATCGGATCCTTGCTTACAAACAACCAACGCAACAAATAATAAAAACGCTGCCTAATCTATTAGCATCCGAAGTCAGATATAACCACTTCTTTCGCAATCTCGAATCTCCTGCCTGGTTAAAACTGCTAAAAGATGCAGGCTGGTTTGATCCGCGGAATCAACCTATTCATCAGAATGTGCCTAATCAACCTGAATACTACCTTGCTCCTCTTTGGTCTGCTTTGGAGTACGTGGAGAAGATTGCCAATCATACTAAAGAGTCACCTTGTAAAGAAACCTTTAACGTCCTTGCTGACATTGTCAATACCATAGTTGATTATACCCATGATGCTGGAGAAGGTATAGCAAGTGAACAGACAGATTGGCGGGTCATTACAATTATCTGTACCCTTCCTATAGAACAAATAGAGTCTCGGCACATAACGTTTGTTAGTACTTCACTCAGGTCTAAATCAGGATCAACTTTAATGGACAGTGCAATAGGGGACACCGTCTTGCCCAAACTTCTTGATGGAGGTGCCAAAGAACTAACCATTGCGCTACTTGAAGACATGCTTGATGCCGAAGTCATTTATGGTAACATCAGGGCTGTTATGGAGGAGTACTGGTTATGGAATGCCCTCCAGAAACACGAGCAAGCCATCGCAGAATTATGTAGTGTTGAAGCCGTACAGATTGCATGTACGCGAATCCGAGCACTTATCAATGAAGGAGCATATTCATTTAATATTATAAGCAAGATTGACAGTGACCTTTCCGATTATCCTCACCGACATTATGCCGAACTATTGGTTGGTTTTACTGCTAATTTGTTACGATCTGTTGAATTTGATAATAGCGTTGAAGGAATAGTAAAGGACCTGTTACAAGAAGGATTGGCGGTAACTTGCAATGACCCTGTGAAAAAGGAAGCGCAAGTTATTTTCGGGCGGATTGCGTTCGATGCAATCATACACCATTACGAGGATTTGAAGAAACTGTTTTGGGAGTGGGAAGGCAATCCACTTGAAGAGTTTTGGTTGAAACCTTCAATTTACCAGTTAATCCACACCCGCTGTTTTACCTTTGACGAAAGAGAGTTTGATCAGATTTTACACTGGATAGAATCCTGCCAGTACAGTAAAAATCGAGAAGATGATGAAGAACTGCTTAAAAGCGAGGCTTTCAAGAAACGAGAGTGGTTATCTGCACTCATGGAGACAGGCAATGAAAAAGTTGTCTCTGCCTATGAGAAATATCAACGGATTAATCCAGCAGAGCTTGAACGTCCAGGTCTTCTTTGGTGGACAGAAGTTGGATCAGGAAATACCAGTCCAACAACAATTGAAGAGTTATCTGATATGTCAAGTCTGCAGATCTCCAACTATTTGACTGAATTTAAGGAAAGGGGAATTGGCGGCTCGTCAGATCCCACTGAACACGGGTTGGCCGAAACACTTGAGGAATATGTGACAGTTGATCCGCAAAAATTTGCAGATGACTTACAGCCCTTCTACGATGTCCAGTTGCAATATCAATATTCGCTACTTCAGGGATTCCTAAAAGCGTGGCGAGATAGGAAAAAATTTGATTGGGCAAAAGTGCTGAACTTCATAGATCGAATTTTTTCATTAGAACAGTTTTGGTCAAAACATCAAGAAACACGTTTTGACTATAGGAATTGGATACTTTCTGCTACGGCAGAATTGATAGAAGCAGGAACAGCAGATGACGAGCAGGCGTTTGATATTCAACTCTTGCCCCTTGCAGAGAAAATCCTTTTGGTTCTGGTGGAGCAGGTTAAATCAGACAAGACTGCTATGTCAGATGCTCCTATCACTGTTTTGAATTCGACTCCGGAAAAGGTATTCTCGGCACTAGTAAACTATGCCTTACAATTTGCCCGTCTGCACGATGCTAAGCAGGGCAATGTCCGATGGCCGCAAGCTATCAGAGCAGATTTCACTAAAAGGCTGGATCGGAGCGTTGAATCCTCCTTTGAATTTTCCTTCACGCTAGGTGTTTACTTACCAAATTTGCTATATCTTGATAAGAAATGGGTTGTTGATAACATAAACTGTATCTTCCCACAACAGGATGAATATTATTGGCAAGCGGCTTTTTCAGGCTATCTGTACAATTCTCGAATCTATGCGGATCTCTATTCCTTGCTTAAGGAACATGGGCACTATCAGAAGGCACTAAATACCGATTTTACTGATAGTGAAATCCCGCGCGGGCTTGTTGAACACATCTGCACAGGTTGGATAGAAGACGGTGAAGTTTTAAACGATAAAACCAGCCTCATTTATCAATTGATAAACAGTGATAACCCAAATCACCTGTCACACTTGGTTCATTTTTTCTGGCGACAACGGGATAGTCTACCGGAGAAGATGAAGGCAAAAGTCAGACCAACCTGGCGTGCCTTATATGAATCTCTTTCCCAAAAAGACAATGTAGAGAGATATGGGGAAGTTTTATCTCGCCTATCGGGATGGGTAGCACTCGTTGATAAAATGGACGTGGAAGTGCTGAAATGGTTAAAAATGTCCACGCAGCACATCAAAGGACTTACCGATTCGGCATTTTTCGTTGAAGATCTATTACCACACGCTACCAAAACGCCAGCAGAAGTGGGAGACATTTATCTGGGAATGCTAAAACATAACATTTATCCACATTATAATCAGGAACATATCCAACAAATCGTCCGTGTGCTGTATAACAAGGAACACAAGGAGATTGCCAACCGGATTTGCAACCTATACGGTGAAGCAGGGTTTGACTTCTTAAGATCTCTGTATGATGAAAATCAGAATTGAGATAATGAGGAGCAACCTGCGTGAATTATTTTTGGTTAGATGCAAATGCTATCGTCAAACGGTACGTAACAGAAAAAGGCACCTCGATCATCAACCATTTCTATACTAATATTTCTCATGAGCGAATAATTTGCTTATTTGATAGTATGGACGAAACCCGCTCAGTCATAGTGAGAAAGAGGAATAGAGGGGAGATTACCTTATCCGAATTCAATCAAGCAATCCAACAATTTGAGGTGGAGATCATCAATAGTACCAAAGTGCTACAGGTGCATGCAACTGTCAATCAAAAGATAGCTGCTAGGGAACTGATTGATAATTATTCTATTAACAGCACTGATGCATACATCCTTCGATGCGCGCTTGATAAGGCAAATGAACTACGAGCAGCCGGTGAAGATCTGATTTTGGTCAGTTCCGATAGACGCCTTCTGAACACAGCAAAAAAAGAGAGATTACACACCTTTGATCCTGAAACTGATAGTCAAACTGTCCTGGACATCCTCATCAATTCGCCATAATCGTACACACTGATCTAATGACCTGATGTAAGGAAGTGAATAGAGAACGATTTGACATTATAAGAGGTTGCATCCTCCAATTGAAAAGGAACTTGGAAACCCCAAGGCCAATGCTACAATTCCGACAGCAGAAGAAATTCAGCAGCTTCTCTTGGAAGATGGCATAAAACCAGAGGACAATCTTGGTAGTCGCGCTATCATCAAAGAGCGGGAGAGGCGGAGCGAGTGATTTTTTGGGGGGTTAGGTTTGAATGTGCCAGATGGCAAAATCAATGTAGATAAATGAGGTAATGGATATGGCAAAAACAGAGGTTGAAGTCCAATTCACATTCACACTTCCTATTGACGAGAGTTTTCTATAACACAAAACTGATGCGGAACGTAAGGCAAAAGAGGCTTTTGTACTTGAACTTCTTAGGCAAGGGGACATTAGTGCTGGTAGAGCCGCAAAACTCCTTAACATTTCACGGTGGGATCTATCAGAGTTGATGTCCGCTGCTGGCATTTCACCTTTTGCGGAGTTAACTGCTGAAAACTTAGCAACTGAAGTTGAAACTGCTTTGAGAGTATTAAGTAATCAACACAAGAAAAATCGAATTTGTAGATAGTTAATTAAAATTTGACAAAATAACACATGGATGGTATAATAATTAGGATATAATGAAAGATAATTTTAGAGTTTGAAGAAAAGATCCAAACCAATCCACCCGCTGATAAGCGACAAAAAAACACTTTTGGTGCCACGGTCAAAGTCACGTTTCCACCCAAAGACAAGTAATGTTTTCACCCAAGGAGGAACCTCAAAATGGCAACTAAATCCAATATTGAGTGGACACAATCAACTTGGAACCCAATAAGGGGATGTACCCGTGTTTCTGAGGGGTGTCGGTACTGTTATGCCGAACGAATCGCTGCAAGGTTTTCAAGAGAAGGTCTTGCTTATGAAGGACTAGCGAAAATGACAAAAGCAGGTCCAAGATGGTCAAATGAGGTTCGACTTGTTCAAGAATTACTTGATGCCCCATTAAAATGGAAAAAACCACAATTGATTTTTGTCAATTCCATGAGCGATTTGTTCCATGAGGACGTTCCATTGGATTTTATTCTAAAGATTTTTGATACAATGCGTAAAGCTGAGCAGCATCATTTCCAAGTTCTCACAAAAAGATCAAAGCAGTTGGTCAAACTCAACTCCGAACTAAAATGGCCCGAAAATGTGTGGATGGGAGTCAGTGTTGAAAATCAAGACTATAAATTTCGCATTGACGATTTGCGAGAAACAGATGCACACATCAAATTTCTGTCTCTTGAACCGCTTATAGGTGAACTCCGAAACCTTGATTTAACAGATATAGATTGGGTTATTGTCGGTGGTGAATCTGGACCTGGGGCGCGACCTATGCAGGAAGAGTGGGTAATTGATATTCGTGACCAATGTCAACAAGCAGGAGTTCCTTTCTTTTTCAAACAGTGGGGTGGTCGAAATAAAAAACGAAAAGGTAGAGTTTTAGAAGAAAAAACTTGGGACACTTTACCGTATGCTTATAGTGGCGTTAGCATATAACACCGTCTTTCACTCGTCTATTCTATTGACTTCAAAGATAGGGTTATTTAGTTTTAGGCTTTTTGTCCATTTTAGGCGAAAAGTCGCGATTCGGAGATCGCTCGGACAGCGGAAAGTCTTAGATTGAAAATCTAAATATTCGGAGAACTAAATAGCCCTGAATTTGCGGAAGGTGGTCTTGACTTCTCAAAGCCTCTTTACAACAAATATCAGCATTAACTACCTTCCGAAACGAACTTGTCAAGTACTAGATGTCCCGGAACCACCCTTTAATAGCGCAAACGCGCAACAGATAGAGAGGAGAACACCTATGATACCCACTATCACAAAACTGATCATAAAAATTGAGCAGCTTGAATGGGAATTAGCAGAAGTGAAAAGTGAGTTAGAAAAACTTCAACCGTTTTTCATAAAATCTCTGACTCCCGAAGAGAGCGCAGCGGCGCAATCTGCAAGGACAAATGCGCAAAATGAGAGGTTGCGTCCATCAATTGAAAAAGCACTCGGAAAACCGGAATCCGGCACCGCAATCCCCACAGCAGAAGAAATTCAGAGGCTTCTTTTAGAGGATGGCATAAAACCAGAGGACAATCTTGGTAGTCGTACCATTATTGAGGAACGAGAGAAATAAACTTGTGAATTACTTCTTTTTAGATGCAAGCGCGACTGTCAAAAGGTATATTCCTGAGATAGGAACACCTATAATGAATTACCTTTTCGCTAACGTTCCTTTGTATCGTATGATTTGTTTGTTTGAAGGTGGAGGCGAGGTTATTTTCGTATTTGTTCGTCGCAGGAACGAAGGCAAATTTAACGCGACGCGTTTTAATCAACTAAAACAGCGATTTGAGATTGAACTTATACACTCCTCTGAAGTTGTAAAGATCCTTCCAATCAAAAGTCAGATTAGTGCTTCGTGGGAACTCATTGGAAAGCACTCAATCAACAGTACCGATGCTATCCTTCTTCAATGCACCCTTGATAGAACTCATGAACTCCGAGCAAATGGAGATAATCTCGTCCTCGTAAGTTCCGATAAACGTCTTCTGAACGCAGCGCGAAATGAAGGATTGTTCACGTTCAATCCGGAAACCGATAATCAAGCTGCACTGGACATCCTTATTGATTCACCATAGGAAACCATCATGCACATACTCTGTGCGAACGTAGGAAGCACCTCGTTCAAATACCAAATCATTGATATGCAAACAACAACCTCCCTTGTCAAGGGAGGCGTAGAACGCATCGGTAATTCGCCATCCGCCTTTACACACGCGGTTTCGGGTAAACCGTCTCGAGAAGGTGAAATTGACGCACCATTACACATTGACGCGATTGCCCACGCAATGCAACTCGTCACCGATCCAGGGGTTGGTTGTCTTACAGACCTAAACCAATTGGACGGTGTCGGATTCAAAACCATTCTTGCCAAAGGATACTGGCGTTCAGCACGAATTACGGAAGACGTTATTGCAGCATTGGAGACGTCCACACCGCTTGCCCCGATGCATAATCCTGCTTATATCGCCTCCATCCGAGCCTTTCAGGAACTCCTCCCCACAACACCACTCGTCGCTGTTTTTGAGACTTGGTTCCACCAAACCATCCCGGATTATGCTTACGAATTCGGCGTTCCCCGCTTTTGGGTAGAAAAACACGGCATTCGCAAATACGGATTTCATGGCGCATCACACCGTTACATATCAGAACGTGTACCGCAAATGCTTGGGCGTGAAACCGATGAAGGACTTCGGATTATCTCCTGCCACCTCGGCGGAAGTTCGTCCATCTGTGCCATCAAAGATGGAAAATCTATTGATACCTCAATGGGGGCATCAACACAATATGGCATGATACAATCCACACGATGCGGAGACTTGGACGCGTTCGCTGTCTTATATCTGATGGATAAAGAAGGGCTTTCTACCGACGAAATCCGGCGTCAGTTGATTGAAGAATCGGGAGTTAAAGGCATCTCTGGCACCAGCGGCGATATGCGCGATGTAGAGGCGGCGATAGATGCTGGCAACGACAATGCCCGTTTAGCCTTAGAGACCTATGTTTACGGTGTGAAGAAGTATATTGGTGCTTATATAGCCGCGCTTGGTGGGGTTGATGTTATCGCCTTTGCAGGTGGAATTGGCGAAAAAAGTACAACAACACGCGCTAAAATATGCGAAGGACTTGAATGGTGCGGTATCCATTTAGATCCAGTGAAAAATGAGAAATCAACTGGAGAGGCTGACCTATCTGCGGATAACAGTCGCACCAAGATTCTCGTCGTTTCCACAAACGAGGAACTTATTGTATCACGTGAAACAGCCCGCGTCCTAAAAGGATAACGATGAATCCTCTGTCTTCTTCCAAAACCCTACACTTACTCACAACAGGATTTGCGCAAATATGGAGCATGTGCAAAAATTTATCGCACATCTATTCGTGGAGCATTTGAACGAAAACTTCAAGGTTTCTCACCTCAGATGCAGCAATTAGTAATTGTTCAAATCGTTGCAAATCATCTATGTTTCGAAGTGACGGCATTAGGGCACTCACAGCATCTGCTTGAAATTTTGATTTCAATAATGCTAAAGTGTTTTTAATAGTAGTTTCTCTCGCAGCTTTTTCCATTTGGCGTTGGTAAAACTTAGATTCTTGCATAATACCCAATTAACGGGATTTGTAGTGCAAGGTCCCCGTGCCTTGCAATGTTGACTTTATCGGAAAACTTCGAATCAAGTTAATTTGGCATAAGTTCCTCCGGTATGAGTCGTTTTTCTGAAAAACTTCAAGGTGAAGTAGCAATATTATTTTTGGATTCTGAATGATACATCCGATAAATCGGGGTTACAACCTCATAACAGAATCCGACTCAACCACAGCAATGTAAATCAAGACACGAACACTTTACATCAAATACTCCCGCTCCTGAAAAATCCGAATTGCAAGCCACATTGCCCCTACCGTTAGCAAACAGATTACTAATACTGCTATCCATGTTGCCGGTTGTGTATTACCTAACAAATCATCAAGCAAGTCCGCACGTAATTTAAATTCTGGAAATAGTGTCATCAGGTAATGTGTTAGTCCAATGCGTTTTATACCTGTTGGCATCTGCGGAATTGATGTTATTTTCTCCCAACCAAACACGAACAGCAAACCCCATAACACTGGATTCTTAAAGCGAACGGACAGAAGCATTGCAAAGGCACCGTAGGTTAACAATCCTAAAGATAGCGAACCTGTATACAAGAAACTCATCGCTAATACCGACAACCGATCCTTTAGTTTCGGATGTGTCTCTATAATGCCTGTTAGAAGCAGATGAGATACACTAATTAGAACAACTGCACCTACCATATAAGCTGCGAATTTTGTAAGTAGAATCAGTCGTTTCTGGAGTGGTCGCATTTGGAGATACGTCAAACCGCCACCATCAATCTCATCCGAAACGATGGCTGAACCATAAAAAATCGCGCACAAATTCGCCAAAAATCCATAGAGAAAGAAAGTTATGTATGGAATATAAGTGTTAACACTACTTGTCCCTCGCGCTTTGAATCGGAATATGAGGGTGATAACAAGCGGCAGCACGCACCCAATCAGAATCAGGAGTCCTCGCCGACTCCAGAACAACTGGCGGAGCGTCAGTTTAAATAGCGCAAAATAGGCAGGAAACGATTTTAGGTTAGTAGCCATCTAAGTCTTTCAATTGTTGAATTATTCTACATATTATAGTAACCTGACATACTCCCACAACTAAAGCAGTGGGGTTCTTTTGTCCCACCTGCTGTGCAGATTGTGGTATCAACAAGGGTTGCTTGCGTGAGCAAGTCTAACACCCTCTACTCCAAAGGTCAATGCCCCGACCTTATGAATGTTTATCGCTGCGTTTACATCGCGGTCGTGAGAAAGTTTGCATTTATGACAAACCCAAGAGCGCACTTTCAAATCCATCGTTTCATTCCGATGTCCACAGTTGTGGCATATAGGCGTTGTGGCTTCCCATCGTCCGATGGTTTCAACGCGCTTTGCTCGCTTTTGTGCTTGCCATCGCATTTTGAGCATGAACTCACCGAAGGACAAGTCAGAGACTTTGCCTCCCCAGAGCCGTTTCATGCCTTGCAAGTTGAGGTCTTCAAAAAAGCAGACATCAAACTTTCGGACAAGTTCAAGGGCGAGTTTCCAATGATGATCGGCGCGTTGATTAGCAATCTTGCGATGTTGCCTCGCATAGTGTTTCCTCGCCCGTTCGCGATTGTTGCTGCCCCGTTTCTTTTTAGACAAGGCACGATTAGCTTGCTTCACTTTCTTTGCGGAGTGTTTATAGAACAGAGGCGAGTTATATTTTGTGCTATCAGAACAAGTGAGAAAGGTTTTCAAACCGAAGTCAAACCCTGCTGTTCTACCAGTCTTGAGTGCCGGTTCAAGTCCTTCGTCATCTGTCAGAATAGTCAAATACCAATCACCAAGCGGATCGCGTTTGATGGTCACGCGTTTGATGTTACCTCTAATCTCACGAGAATACCAGAAACGATACCAGCGTCCGTTGATACGGATTTTTGCTACTGGACACCCATCCGATTTCTCAAGCACTTCTATTTTCACCTGATTACCATTGAATGTCATAGAACGATATTTGCGCCAACCCTTGAATTGCGGTGGACGCTTAGCCCTGCCTTCAAAGAAGTTGGTATACCCGCGGTCAAGCCGTCTCAGGCATTCTTGCAATGCCCACGAGTAAGGGATATGCCAGTGTGCATACTTTTCCAACTTCTTGAGTTTCGTCAAGTGTTCACTCAATCGGTTATAGGAGGCACGCTTATAGCCATCGCAATCTCCGAAGATACGATAGTGGCGAAGCATCAACGCCACAAAATGGTTGGACACTTCGCTGATGATACGCGTCTCAGTTTGCAAATGACGATTGCGTTTATGGTTCTGAAGTTTGTCTTTATAGGTCCGCATTGCTTAGCCTCCAGCATTGCTTCCAAGGACAGTCAACAGGGGTAGCATTACCTCAAGAGAGGTAAATGTCCCGCCTTACCAGCAATGCTATAGATACTATAACAAAACCGATAAAATATGTCAACTGTTTTTTTTCTGTCACACACTTTGGTCTGATACACGAAGGCGGTGTCTACATCCCAAAACTAAAGCATTGGGTTTTGACACCGAAATCTGATAAAATCGCTGAATTTACAATCTTTTGTTTAGGAAGATTGGATTGTCCTATCTCAACAACCTTATTTTTATGGTCCAATACCAACTTAACTTGATTAGAAGTTTTCTGATAGCGGTTAGCATTGCGAGGCACGGGGACCTCACACTACAGATTACGTTAAGTGCGTATAATACCAACTTAACTTGATTAGAAGTTTTCTGATAGCAGTTAGCATTGCGAGGCACGGGGACCTCGCACTACAGATTACGTTAAGTGCGTATAATACCAACTTAACTTGATTAGAAGTTTTCTGATAGCAGTTAGCATTGCGAGGCACGGGGACCTCGCACTACAGATTACGTTAAGTGCGTATAATACCAACTTAACTTGATTAGAAGTTTTCTGATAGCAGTTAGCATTGCAAGGCACGGGGACCTCGCACTACAGATTACGTTAAGTGCGTATAATACCAACTTAACTTGATTAGAAGTTTTCTGATAGCAGTTAGCATTGCGAGGCACGGGGACCTCGCACTACAGATTACGTTAAGTGCGTATAATACCTACAGAAAATACGCATCTTTGTAACTTAAAAAGGATACACATGCTCAAAATTATTGATACCCACCAACACCTATGGGATACCGCTAACTTGGAATACCCCTGGTTAGATGGATTTGATCTCCTTTGGCAGCAATATACACCGCAAGATTATCGCGATGCAATTGGTGACATAAATGTCGTAAAATCGGTTCACGTTGAAGGCGATCCTGCCGAAACACATGTCGTCCAAGAAGTGGAATGGCTAACCCACATCGCAGAAACGGATGGAATGATAGGGGCAATTGCTGCCGCTGCACCACTTGAAAAGCCAAACGTTGAAGCAATCCTTGAACAACTCGCAGCGTTTGATCTTGTCGTAGGTATCCGCCGAATGGCATGGCATAACCCTGACAATCAATTCTACGCTAGTCCCGAACTGATAAATGGCGTGAAGTTATTAGCAAAATATGATCTATCCTTTGAACTCTGTGCTAAACATGATCAACTGTCAGCAGCCATTGAATTGGTAAGAGTTACTCCTAACGTCAAGCATGCCGTCAACCACTGCGGCGGTCCAAATATAAAAGACGGCGAGTTTGAACCGTGGGCAACCCACATGTGCAAACTCGCCGCCTTTAACAACGTCCATTGCAAAGTATCAGGTATCGTAACAACTGCCAGCGAAAACTGGACATCCGAGGAGTTAAAGCCTTACATCCGACATCTCGTAGATACATTCGGATTTGACCGACTCATGTTCGGCAGCGATTGGCCCGTCTGCACCTTAGCAGCTGAATATCATGAGTGGTTAGAAGCACTTCTCTCGGTAATTGAAGACGCATCCGATGCAGAGAAAAGTCACTTCTTTTACCAAAACGCTTTAGAATTCTATAGGATATAGGGATTTCCTTAAACCATCTATTACGGTGTTATCAAAATAGGGTCAACGCCTTGCGATTCCTGAATTTGCTGCTTGAGTTCCAATGAGTCTGACCGTACTGCGAACTCACCAATTGTCACGCGATGCATCGTTTTGCCATTCACCGTAACGGTATATACCTTCACCTTCTCATCCGGATGTAATCGTCGCAGATTCTCAACCAGCATCTCGGCATTGCGTCGTTCAGCAAATGAACCAACCATCAACGTCAACTTAGGTTCTTCATTTACAACCTGAGTTTCGCTTCTAGTGCCACTACCGAACTGCAACTGCGCCTGCTGAACATTCTGATTCCCAGCTACATCTCTAACGCTCAAGACAAATTTATAAGCTGTCGCTGCCAGCTGCGGGATCTTAGTCAAGGTTATCGTTTCCGGCGGTGAACCTTCACCTTCGCTCTTTTCAACCAACTTGTTGCTTGCATCAAAAATCTCAAGTTTCCAGTTTACAATCGAATTGATATCCCACGCCTTCACACCAACGTTTGTAGTCCCTTTCTTAATAATCTCAACCGTTGCCGGAATTAAGTCAACCGTCACCTTTTTGCTGTTTATCAGATGAGGTGTCCCTTTGGCATCAATAATGTGTAGCTGCGCCACATAGTCTCCATCAGGCACTAACCTACTACTATCCCCCATTCCGTTCCACGCAACACCTTCCGATGGTGTTCCAGTTCCAGATTTCTCCCAAACCTGTTCCGTATACGCATCACGAAGTGTCAATCTCCATTTGTCATTTGCCTTAACCTTAAAACGGAATGTAGTGCTATCCGAAACGCCGTCACTATTAGGTGAAATTGCGGCTTCGGAGAGTTGCAATTCTCCTATAGGGACATTAACTTTCACATCCGCATCAAGTGTTTTCGGCATCAGAATTGGTGGTGCTGCATCCGTTTCAGAAACACCTTTAGGTGTTGCCTCCACGGTAGTAGGATTTGAAATAGGAGCGGACTTCTTCTCTTTTCCACCCCACCTTAACGTCGCAGAAATCCAATGTAGGCTTTCATCTAACTCACCGCCTTTGACATGAGCATAATCCAACTGTCCTGCGGAGTTACGAAAACTAATCCCTTGTGTCCACTGACCGCCACGGAATTTTTCTGCAGCAGTAAGTGCCGTATATCCTACGCGAACCCCCAAATGCTTGTTAAATAACCACCGTTCCGCCCCGAAGTGTAAACGGAGTTTTTCACCCCAATCCACATCATTCTGTCCACGGACAGCAATATCGGCAGATAGCAAAGTTGAATTGTCTGGACGATATGTCGTCCCGAAACGCGCAGCTAACGGTAAACTTTCAATCAGTGCACCATCCTCACGGATCCCATTGCTCAATTCCGACAGATTCATCCCTATCGTGATTGAATCACCTAACTTTTTCAATGGATAACTAAACTGCATGCCGATATCGACGCTCCAAAGATAATTCTTTCTGATTAGCATGCTGTTCTGGTAATAGCGTAAGTTTGCCCCTGCTGATGCTTGTTCTCCCAACGCTAAGCCATATCCTAAAAGTACAATCTGAGTAGACTCATCAATACTACTGTTCCAACCATTAAACCAAGATGCTAACGAGAGATTCCCTACATTTTTATTCGTTAAACCGAGTGTATAAGGACTCGCCGCTAACGAAAACGCCTGATCCGGTCCTGACGGTTCACCCGAAAACGGAATCCCACCCATATTCACTTCCAAACCATTCATAAACCCGAGCGACGAAGGATTCCACAAAAAGCCGTTATTTGCTGAGGGACCAGCAGTGAAAGCACTCCCCATACCGACCGCACGAGCACTTGCGCCAACAAAGATATCGCGATGGTCTATTCCAGAAGACCCCTCTGTGACCACAACATTTCCTAACATAATGACAACTATACTGATAAGACCGAGAGTTTTCAATTGCATTTTATAAACTCCACCTATTTTTTCTTGTACACATTTTGAAGGTAAGACTGCCTCCTTAATTTAACGCCTTAACTGTGGTCTTGGGTACAAAGCAATTAATCACACCTTTCTCTACAAGTCATCTTTTGTTGTTAAGTGTATAAAGTTTTGTCACCATAGGCGTCAATTTAAGGAAAGAACTCGTTTGTAGTCGCGCACTTCATTGCGCCTCTTATATTCAAAGAAAAGAGGCGCAATGAATTGCGCGACTACGAACGCTGATATTCTCGTCCTGTGCGTTATTTGAGATGTTGATACAAAAAGAGGCAGTTAAGAAACCGCACCTACCGGGTTGGGGACCGCTAAATTGACGCTAATGGGTGTGTAAAGTTTTGTCACATAGGTGTCAATTTAAGAATAACCGCGGCAATTTTTCTGAAAACATCCTCAATATCCGATTCTTCAAGACATGAATATGCAATCCGCAATTCATGTGTGCCAAGCGCAATCGTGCCGATGCCGTATTCAACAAGGAGCCTTTCGCGAACCTTTTCAGCATTCCTTGCTTTAAGAGATAGGCATGTGAAATAACCAGCATGACTTGGGTAGACTTCCCAAAGATTTGCATATCGTGCATCAGTAGCAACCTGTTTCACCTTCAATGCGCGTCCTTTGAGAATCTCATAGTTACGTTTTTTCTGTTTAGCATAACCTTGAGCCTTCATTGCTTCAAGAATGAGCGTTTGGGAAATCTGCGCGGCACCTGAGGTGTTAGCGCGGATTAGTCCGCTTAACTTTCCCTCAATTCCCAGCATTACCTTTTCTGGAAGTCCGAAAGTCAAAAATCCGACGCGTAAACCCCACGCATATTCCTCTTTTGTTGCACCGTCTATTTTCACTGGAACCACGTTTGGATGACATTCTACCAACATACCGAAAAGAGATTCATGCATCACCGATGCATCATACCAAAAGCCTACGTAAGCATCGTCAACCATTACGAGGACGTGACATCCGGTATCCGCACATTTCACTATTGTGTCCTTGATATATTGCGCTTCAATGTGAGTGACAGCGTAGCCAGTCGGATTGTGCGGAAAATTCAAGAGAATTAGCAATTTGTCACCCGTATGTTTAGAGAGTGTTTCACCAAATCCGCTTATATTAAAACGCTTTTCACTGTTGAAGAACGGGTAAGTTTGAATATCAGTTCCCGCTTTAGTCTGAAAGATTAACCGATAATTTCCCCATATCTTGTCTGGGAGAATAAGTGTGTCACCGCTATTGACAAATAGATCTGCAAGTAGACTGAAACCGTGTGTCATTCCACTTGTCACAATCGGGAGGCTGAGCGTTGTCTCTGCAAGTAAAGGATTTTCTATGCAAAGGTGAGATTGCCATAACTTGCGCAATTCTGGATTTCCAAGTATAGGAGGGTAACTGTAAATGCTTTCAGGAGAAAGTCCAGGAATCAGTTGACGTGAAACGTCAAGGTGCATTATATTGCTATCTTCCAATGCAACCGCGCGTGTTGCGTTGAAACGGGACGTTTTTTCTTTTGCTTCTGCACTTTGGCTTAAGATGCCTTTTGGAAGGTAGATACGTTCCCCTAATTCGGAGAGTAGCGCGTAAACCGTTGGATTAATATCGCTAATTTGTTTATTCAATTCAACTGCTAAAGAGTTTAAGGCTTGCATATTTTCCCAACTTTGGATACTATAATGTAACAGGACAATTAAATCAGATGCTATAAACGCATCTCCATCATCGTAGTAATTGTGTGCTGAGTATAACTTAATGTCAACCAATTTTTACTAATTTTTAGTTTAATACATTAAGTTGTTCTAATATTTTAACGGTAGAGGTTTCAATTCAATTATGAAATTATTTCTTAAGACCCTGACATTAGGTTTATTCTTTGTTATAATTATCGGTGTCTGCTTCTGTATTTATATTTTTCACGCACCACCTGTTCCTGAGCCAGGATCACCGAAATTGCAAGTCCACAAGCGAACAGCAGTACGTGAGAGACCTACGGTCAACTCAAAACCGATTCTTTATACAAAGGATGTCTTCCTTTTCAACCTTGATAAAAAGTATATTAGCAACTTGAACATGGGTCAATTCAAACGGGAATTATTGTTTAGCGTTGCTTTAGGGCAGCGTGCAAGGTTCAGTACCAAACTTTTAGACAAGGAATTAAAATCCGTGTTTAATTGGCACCAAATGTTTGCGGATGCAGATGTAGGAATTCAATTAAGTTCAGGGACTCCTACAGTTGAGGTGTTACTAAGTGGTCAGGACTGGCTACTTACGGATAAAACTGGAGGAGGTTATGCAGTTCAGAAAGTTGAGGATCAACTTGATATCTATCTGCCTAATTTACGAGATGAATTTAACAATAATAGGACAACACTTTCTGCAGATGTAAAATTAACCATTGAGAAAAAAGGAAAAGAGTGGTTGATTCAAGATAACAAAACTCGGCAGGCTTATGAAATCAGAAACGCCACCAAAAAACTAAATGTTTATCAACAATCAAAGTTTCCTATTGAGACTTTTCTGTTTAGGGTGGATTTAGCATCTATGACTGCATTAAACCAAGGGAAGTTTTCTGAAGCATTACGTCAAGGTTTTAAGAATCAAGAGATACAACTGTCTCATCAATATGCTAAACTTATACCAGAAGAAGATGGTGTCAGCTGGCGCGTTACCGACGAAAACCAAAGATATAACATCATAAATGAGGATGGTTGGTTAAAGGTATATCTCAATCTTGAAAGTAAATGGTTTCTCGTCCGAGCTAATCATAAGAGAGGATGGGTCCAAAGTGAACGCGGCACAATCTTCATGCCACCTCAGCCAATACTCAGTTCACGCCAACAACTTAAAGAAAAGTTCGTCGTTTTTATTGATCGGTTAAAAGGTAAAGATCAGAGTTCCAATCAACCTGATGAAGACCAAATTGTTGAATCTCCTCAGTAGTGTCGCATAAATACTTCTAAAACATGAAGATACTTTTTCTTTCTCCTACCCTACCGTATCCCCTCACTGACGGAGGACGTATTCGCGTTTTCAACCTCCTCAAACAGATCGCACAAGATAACGATGTATCACTACTCGCCCTGGAGACGCAACCAACAGATGCGGAGAGTATTGCACACATACAGCAATTAGGTATTGAGGTTCACCTTGTACCAAATTCGCCAACACTGCCACGTGTATCACCCATCACACTTCTCTCTGCATTTTTCAAAAGGCAACCTATCACTGTTGCACGCTACAATGTGTCTGCTTACCGACAGAAACTCAGAGAACTGTTGACAACTGAAACATTCGACATTGTCCACTATGAAATGTTTCATACCGCCCAATTTTATACTGAAACAAACCTCCCAAGTGTGCTTTCACAGCAAAACGTTGATTCTGCTATCTGGCGTCGACTACAAGGTGAAACCGCGAATCTGTTCTACAAATACGCGTATTGGTCCCAGCAACTTGCATTTCAACGTTATGAACGAGTGCTAAGTCCCAGGTTTGATGTTGTTACGTGTACATCTGACATTGATGCTGCGGTATTTCAGCAGCACTGTGTGGAAGGTGCTGTTGAGGTAATTCCTAACGGTGTGGATGTTACGCATTACTCCCCAGATTTCGAATCTGAAGCTCCAGCACACCTCATCTATATCGGCAGTATGGATTGGTTCCCGAATGAAGATGCTGTTTCGTTTTTTGCTGAAGAGGTGTTGCCTCTGATTCAGAAAAGTGTGCCGAATGTCAAATTTTCAATTGTTGGCGGAAACCCATCCGCACGTGTCCAACGACTGGCAGAAAGGGAAGGCGTTGTCGTAACAGGACGCGTGCCGGAGATCAAACCCTATTTCGCTGAGGCAACAGTTTTTGTCGTGCCTTTACGCATCGGGAGTGGAACCCGCCTAAAAATTCTTGAAGCATTGGCGATGGGGAAAGCAGTTGTCTCTACCACTGTTGGCGCGGAGGGTTTAGCACTTCAAGATGGTGAGGAGATATTTATTGCTGATGAACCGGAAACTTTTGCTGAGGCAGTCACCCGATTGCTAGCAGACTCGTCTCTCCGCCAGAAGATAGGAGAGAACGGTCGCACACGCGTTGAACAAGATTACGATTGGCGAAACATCGCAAAGAAGCTGCTTACCGTTTATGAATCAGTGGTAAGTAATCCCAAATTAACGTAATCTGTAGTGTGAGGTCCCCGTGCCTCACACTACAAGTCGGGCTAATTTGGTATAATACCCTCCTTGAAATGGATTACGATTTGTGGTAATCTATTGGTAAATGAATAATCAATTGAAACCGAAATCACACAGAATCGCTATTCTTGCCGAAAGATCGTTCGGTGTCCTTGAATCGAAAACCGCAACGGTTTTGGTGCGTTACCTTCCTGACAACGTTGTGGCAGTCATTGATAGCACTAAAGCAGGCAAAGATGTCAGTGAAATAATAGGAATAGGTGAAGGAATCCCAGTTGTCAGCGATCTTGCCGAGTCAATGCGGTTTCAACCTACGATGTTAGCAATTGGCATTGCACCGCCTGGTGGCGAGTTGTCAGAAGTGTGGCGTTCTATCATTTGTGATGCAATCGGTAGTGGTTTACATGTCATGAGTGGTCTGCACCATTTTTTGAGTGAAGACGTTGAATTGGCTAAACTGGCAGCCAAACACAACGTGGTGCTGTGGGATGCGCGGAAACCACCAGAGAACCTGTCCGTTGCGACGTGTAAAGCCGCTGATGTAGATGCAACTATAATTCTCACTGTTGGTTCGGATTGCCGAGTTGGAAAAATGCTATCCGGGATAGAGATTACATACACAGCACAGGATCGTGGACTCAACGCTGAGTTTTGTCCGACAGGTCAGAACGGTATCATGGTATGGGGATGGGGTATAGCGATTGACGCTGTGGTATCGGATTTTACTGCTGGTGCAGCGGAGCAAATTGTGCTTGAAGGGGCTAAAAACCACGACCTTCTGATCGTTGAAGGACAAGGATCGCTTGTTCATCCCGGGTATTCCGGTGTAACATTGAGTTTACTCCACGGAAGCATGCCTGATGCGATGATATTCTGTCATCAACCCTCACGGGAGATGGTTGCGAGGTATTCTGTGCCGTTGCCATTTTTATCGGAGATGATAGCACAATATGAGATGTTAACTGCACCAATTAAACCTGCTAAGGTCATCGGGTTAGCATTGAATTGTTTTGATCTATCTGAGAAAGAAGCGCGAGAGGCAATTGATGCTGCAGAAACGGAGACAGGGTTACATGCTACAGATGTGGTGATGTTTGGCGCGGAAAAACTGGTTGATGCTATTCAGAAGGTGCATGAAGTAAACTAACGATGATGTTAGCAAACATTATCAGTGAAGAGACAATAATTATGGTTATTCGTGAGTGGATAGTAGAAACCGAAACTCCCCATACTGTGCGTGTTAATCATTGGACACGATGGTCTGGCAAGGTTCATATTCATGTTGACGATGAGTTAATCTTTGAAAGATGTCGTAAGTATTATTATGACATCGGGTTGGAACATCGTTTTAAACTTGATGGGTTACCTTGTATCATCCGGATTTTGTACCGGACATGGCATTATGAATATGAACTGTGGGTTGATGGAAAACTGCAGTAATTTAACCTGAGTTGCTATCTATAGAAAAAATCCAGTGATTTTGAAAAGGCATTTTTCGTTTCGGTTGAAGAACTTAAGAAACGCGCTGCACTATTAGGAGCAGATGCGATTATAGGCATGCGGCAAGATGTTGATTTAGATACAGATAGTTTTCAATATTTTTATCTCCAGATGTACGGGACTGCAGTGAAATTAAGTTAGGTAGGTCGTTGGTTTGCTTCCACTATTGTCGGTGTCACCTTTAGTAGAAAAATACATGGGATGTATTATGCAAATTAACAACTCACTTCCAATTCCTATCTTTCTTTCTCACGAAAGACTTCGATTTCGCGCGGTGACCTCCCACGTTTCCTGACAATACCCATCACTATCTATCACATAATAGAACGGATGCAGCGCAACAGATGGACAGATATGTGTCGGGCAGACATAAACCTCTTGTCCTATTTGTACCGGTGTCCCTTCAGGGACATTTATTGCCCAATGTTCCTCGTGTTGCTTATCTACCTCAGCATTATCAATATTCAAAATAGTGCCGCGCACACCATCAGGGTCGGCGGCGATCGCTTTGTGCCCCAAATCAAGCGTGATACGGTTCGGAGTAGGAATACTAATAATGCGGCTTAGCAGTAGTGCTGCAGGAATAAAACCGAGGTCGGGATAGTGAGTGGAATAACCGTAGTCATGAAAAATAAAAGTTCCTGGTGATGTCTCAACTTCTGGTGTACTGGCATAAATTGGAAATGTTGGTGTACCACCCATCACAATCAGCGGCACGGGAAGACCTTTGCCAGAAAGCATGTCTTGCATCTCTTTAACCTGAGCGAGACTTTGATTACAAGCCGCTTTACGTGCAGCAATATCTTCATCATGAATATGTCCGTCGTATACATGCAAGCCAAACGGTTGTAAGCCATCTGAACGGTCAACAGATTCGTAGATTTCCACAGCGGCATTGCCTACAGGCGCGCCTGTCCGATGCATTCCCACATCAAGGTCAAGCATCACTTTAACGCTCAAACCGAGTTTCACCGTTGCAGAAGAGAGGGCAGTCACAGCATCTTTGTGGTCAACGATAACCTTGAAATCAGCATTTGGATACCGTTGTTGTAATAACAGAAAGTGGTTGATATTTGGACCTACCATTTGGTATGCGATTAAAATATCCTCTATTCCGTTCTGAGCAAGCATTTCTGCTTCTCGCAGCGTGGCACATTTGTGTTTGAGGATACCCGCTTCACGTTCCATTTCAATTATCTGTGCTGTTTTGTGGGTTTTCGCATGAGGTCTAAGTCTTGATACATCACCATTGACAATAGCGATAGCGCGCGCAATATTCTGTCGAACCAGATCGAGATAGACAACTAATGCGGGACTCGGTATATTTTCAACGTTTTGTATACGATATTTTTGATCCATTTCACTGCCTCTGTAAGAATCGTCTTACTTTCTATTTAGCGTCCATTAAATTGATTCATTGCCGTAAGAATACCATCTTTGAGATATGTTTCGATTGCTTCAACCGCACGTTCAATGGTCCCCTCTATCTCAATTTCTTCTTCCTTCGAAAATTCAGATAGCACATAATCAACCAAGTCGCCGACAGGTTCACCAACGCCGATGCGCAAACGCGGAAACTCGGTTGTCCGTAAGTGGTGGATAATAGATTGCATACCTTTTTGACCACCATCACTCCCCTTCCTCCGTATTCGAATCTTACCGATGTCCAGATGAACATCATCGTAGATAATACAAACATCAGTAAGAGGGACTTCAAACCGATTGACAAGCGGTGCGACAGCTGAACCGCTGTTGTTCATATATGTCATCGGCTTGGCAAGGATGATGTCTGATTCATGCCATTTGGTTTGCATCACGAGCGATTTATAGATTGAGGTTACGCGCTTCTTTGCAGTATTTCTAGTACTCTCAGTCGATAGAATTTTGTCGTAGAGTGCGTCAATCACTCGGAAACCGATATTGTGTTTAGTATGCTCATAGCGAAGCCCGGGATTACCGAGTCCGACAATAAGTTTTACAGGTTTATTAGTAGTGTCCTTATATTCCATGATCAAATGGGATTGTATCCCTAAAACCGCAAGGGTTGAGATAGGTTTATATGTCCAGCGAGTGTCTCAGTTTCTTTACCGTCGATAAGAATCTGGACGTGTATAATATTATCCGGAAAAGCGTCAAAGACAGTTTTTAGAATAGCAGTAACGGTTTGAAATTCAGCGGTTGTTCCACCGATATGTCCATCTGTGAGATGGTGTGAAAAATCCAGATATGCCGTCTTTTGAGTATCAATGTAGACTTCGTTAAGTAACGTGCCTCTTGGTATAGGATTTCTATAGTTGGTAGGAGTTTCTTTGATAAGTGCCGAAACAATCTGTTTCAAACGTTCTGTCAGTTCTGAATAGAGTCGTAGTTCAACATTTATAGGAGTGAGCTTCAACCCATCTGATTCTAAAAGGAAGAGGTTCACGTGCTGCAGTGCTGGTAACTGATTTGAGGGATTCGCTAAATCAGGTAGTATCGGTGGGGCATCTACAATCTTTGTTTTCTTAGTATTGGAAATTAACACAAGCGTGATGGCAAGACCGATTACGATTGTTACCAATGTAATGCCCCATGTAATAACGAGCCTTGAGTGGATAATTCTTCGGAAAAGATTCACGGTTTTGCTCCAATAGACTCCCTATTGATACACTCTTATACTCAATTAACGGGATTTGTAGCGCGAGGTCCCCGTGCCTCGCAATCCTGATTTTATCTAATGACGTCGAATCAAGTTAATTTGGTATTACTGTTAGGAAACAAAATGCGTATATAGAAGAAACTATATCTCAGTCTATGTCTGGATTTGCATTTTCTTGAAGACCGTTAGGATCAACAGATTGATTGACCGATGTAGAATATAACTGGATGGCGCGAACAATAGACTGAGCAACGTCAGAAATGTGGTCAGGCTTGGAAAGCCGCGTAGCATCACCTATATGAGAAAGGTAGCCAAGTTCCAATAAAACTGCAGGCATGTATACATCTGTCAAGGCAATAATTGGGAATTCAGAGATGACAATCGGGTCTTCAGCCAAGAAATTCAATTCTTTCTGAAGGACAGTAGCAAAATCTTTGCTTTGCTTCAAAAAATTGGCTTGCGTAAGAATGTTTAGACTTTTTTTGCCGAATACTGGAATGGCAGCAGTCCTGAAACGGAGTTGTCCATTCGGATTGTTGACGTAAAGACGTATACCTTTGTGATTCAGTGAAAAGGAGGCATTACAATGTAAACTAAGAAACAGTTGACCTTGTTTGCGGTTAGCGGATTGGAAACGTTGAATACGCGTCTTTTTGACGTCTCGGCTCCGGGTTAGATGGATTAAAAGCCCTTGTTGATCGCTGAGTTTTTGAATTTCTTTTGCAACAGCCAGAACAACATCCTTCTCAAGAAGTCCACTTTGGCTTTTACAACCAAGGTCATCTTCTCCACCATGTCCAGGATCAATAATAATTGTCCACTCACGAGTACCTTCAGATGTATCTGGTACCCATACAGTTTTTGGCATTATCCTAATCCGTTGAAGGTTAGGGTTATATAGTACCTCAACGTCATCAAGGTGTTTTAGTATTTGGGTAAAAAAATCAATTGGCAACATCGGTTGCCCTTGAATCGCACGTGGTGGCGTGGTGAGTGTAAAAGTCTGATTTCCCGGATCAATATTGACTGTGGTGTTACCCATCCATAATCGGATTTCCTTACCTTTGGTTTTCAAGGTAAGTTGTTTCCTTGGACTATGGTATAGGTGGGTCATCTCCGAATCGAAGACGGTTTTGATAGTTTCAACAGGCAGGTAAACTTTATCTTGATGGAGAATAAATTCTACTTCTTCAAGAGTATCCCCGTCACCATCAACAAAACGCACGGTTGATGCTTGTGCAAAACCGTGCGTTGCGGAGACTAATATAACAATGATTAGGAAAAGGGGTAAGGTTTTAAATGTGCGTAACCACATCATATAGTTATTCAGCGTCGTTTCCACGTCTACGCGAAATAAGCTCAGGTTCGGTGCGTTCTTCACCAGCATCATCAGCGGCACCTTCTTTAACTTCGCCTTCTTCACCTTCTTCGCCTTCTTCGCCTTCTTCAGGTTCTACCACATCTTCAATTTGGACCCGCGGATGACTGACAGAGACGATCATTCGCTGAGGTTCGTCTAACATTTCGATCTCATCCTCAACTTCTATGTCGCGTACATAGATAATATCACCAACCTCCATGTTGGTCACGTCAACAGTAATTTCATTGGGCATCGATGCAGGTAGACAGTTTAGTGTTAAGTTGCGAAGAGGGAATTCAATCACACCACCTTCTTCTGCCCCAACAGGCGTGCCGACTAAGATAATTGGTACAGTTGATGTCACAGGTTCATCTAAGGAGATTCGGATAAAATCTGCATGGAGCAAAACCTGCTTTTCCACTGGGTCGCGTTGAATTTCTTTGATAATGACAGGTTCTGAGTTTCCATCGGAGACTTCTATATTTACGATGACGTTTCCACCGTATGTCCTAAGGAATTGTTTGAATTCGCGTTCATTAACTTGAAGCGAAATTGTATCCTGTTTACGTCCATATACTACGGCTGGTATATCACCTGCGCGTCGCATTGCCCGCGCGCTCTGCTTACCGAAAGTGTGTCGTTGTTGAACTTTTAATTTTGCTTGTTGCATTTTAATCTTCTAAACCTTTTCTGGAATATACAGGGCGGGTAGGATTCGAACCTACGCATGCAGGTGCCAAAGACCTGTGCCTTACCGCTTGGCCACCGCCCTTCAATTATCATCAATCCACACACCAATAGGATTGGTTTGTGTGGTAGTGCAAAAACTGAGACTGTTTTTGAAGTGTGATTCACACCGCTTCGCTGTATCAATGTCTTCCATCAAAGCGAACATCGTAGCACCACTACCGGACATAAGCGCGCCACAACACCCGGTCTGCGATAATAACTGGATCTTTAACTCGGCGAATTCGGGATGTTTGGCAAAAACCGGCACCTCAAGAAGGTTGAACAGATTCCCAGCGACACCGATTACATCACCCTTCTCAACATAAATCTTTATAATTATACTTTCTTTTTCCTGTTTTGTCAAGGTAATATTCAAATTTTTGAATATCTCCGAAGTGGAGATTGCTACCCCTGAGTTTATAAGGACAAGTGGAACCTCAGATAACGGAGGTAAGGGTGTTAAAATGTCGCCTATCCCAGTGCCGTAAGCTGCGCCACCCTGCATGCAGAATGGGACATCTGCACCCAATTTCGCTCCGATCTTCATTAGTGCCTTTTTCGACAATCCTAAGGTGAATAGTTCATTAACACCGTATAGAACAGCGGCAGCGTTTGCACTGCCGCCAGCTAATCCTGCTGCGACGGGGATCCGTTTATTTATCTGTATCTTAAGTCCTCCTAACCCGCCAACTATATCACTGATGGATTGCGCTGCACGATAGGCGAGGTTGCGTGAGTCAGATGGCACATCTAGATGGTCACAATAAACTGCAATCCCCTTCTCAGATCGTTCGCGTAAAATAACCTCATCGTGCAAACCGATCGAATGAAAAACCGTCTCAAGGTTGTGATAGCCATCCTCTCGTTTGCCTACAACATCCAGATAGAGGTTTATTTTTGCGTGGGCACGAACCCGTAAAACTTTAGGTTGTTTCATTCAGGAACATCTGTTTTATTAGACTCCGAGAGTGACTTGACATACTCCCCAAGCTGAAGCATGGGGATTCTTAGCTCTTATATTGGAAAAAGTGTGAGTTGCTTCCAAACGGCTTTTCTTGCTTCCGTCTCTCGCGCCTCCGAATGAGGTCTTACTTGGACTCCACAAGCGTTTTCTGTCTCGGTATGTCCTACCGCGACATTTCTTAGATTTATTGCAGCGTTGACATCTCTATCTATAGAGGAGAGTTTTCGGCTAAATAATGATATTTAGTTCGATCTGCCCGATTTTTAAGATGTCAAGGACATCTCCATTGACGCGAAATTTCGCAAATAAGGCGACTGTCACGTTCACCATTTCCACACTCTTTGAAACGATAATAGACTTTCGCTTAAAGCGTCCGAACCAATGACGCATCCGACAATTGTTTCGCTCGATCCGATGCGTCTCCTTTTTCGTCTGCACTAACTTATCTTTGGGGATCACGGCTCGGTAGGGATGCCAATCGTCCGTATAATAGACCTTCACGTTCCACTTTTCTAAGCGTTGGATGAGTTTTTGCAAGGTTGCTTTATCCCGATGACCACACTCCCATCCGATGAGTTCTCCGGTATCACGACACAAAGCTTTCCAAATCCAGAGTTTCTGCTTTTTTTTTTTCAGATAATGCCACATCTCATCAAGTTCAAGCACGACGGCGTCAGTTGCGGGTTCAGGGGGTTGTGCGTGTTGGTTTGCGAAGTCGCGTATCCACTGGAGAATAGTGCTGGGTGAGGCGCGAAGGATTTTGGCGATGGCATTCATGGAAAGTCCGTGGCAATAGAGAAAGACAGCGAGTGCGCGTTCAGCGAGGGGTCTCCCTCGGTGTGTGTGGTGTTCTGTCCACTGATAGTTGCAGTCTTTGCACTTATAGCGTTGTTTTTCGTTGACGAATCCATTTTTGACGAAGTGTTCGTGTTGACATTTTGGACAGTTCATAACAGGGAACCCCTTTGTGAAGTGAGGATTGATTTGCGACAAGAATACCTCATCTGTCTTTGTTCGTCAAGAAAAAAATCGGTCTGATTTTTTCTTAACAGTTTTTCGTAAATCTGTTATACTTGTCCAAACTCAACAAGGGTGTAGCGGCAGCGTTAGGACAAATTGCTAAAACATCATTATCTAACCGAAAACCCTCCTATAGAGATACCGCATTGATTGCAATGATATGTTCTTTCTGATAGTTTTAGTTCTTTTTTCTTATGTCCGCACTTGCTACAGGTTTTGCTACTTGCAAAGAATTGAGGTGCTTCTGTAACAGGTATTTCCAGTGTTTCCGATTTTGTTTTGAGTTTCTGTAGAAAACCGCCTAATGCACTATCAGATAACGCTTTTGCTAATCTTCTATTCTTTAGCATATTGGTAACCTTTAGTGTTTCTATGCCGATAGCAGATGCGTTATTGACAATATCCGTAGTTGTCTTATGATGTGCGTCGTTTCTGATACAAGTGATATGATAGTGAATACGTGCAACCTTTAGTTTCTGCTTATACCAGTTGTTAGACTTTAGCACCTTGCGACTCAGTTTGCGTTGTTCTCGTTTTAGTTTTTGCTCATAGCGTTTTAGGGGTCTCGGATTATCATATTTTGTGCCATCGCTTAAGGTGGCAAGTGTGTTGATGCCGACATCTATACCGATAACAGGGTGCGTTGAGTTATCAACTGCTTGGGTGTCCTCTGTCGTCTCTACTGTGATAGATACAAACCAACGATATGCTGTCCTTGAGATAGTCACTTTCATGATTTTGCCTGACCAACGTAACTCTTGAAACATTTTGACCCAACCGATTTTGGGCAACTTTATTTTCTTGCCTTGGACTTCAACAAATTGATTGTTTGTTGTGAAACTTTGTTTATGTCCACGCCCTTTAAACTTCGGAAACTTTGCACGCTTGGATACCCAATTCGCACTAGCAGCAGACAAGTTGTCAAAGATGCTTTTATTCGCTACAACTTGATCCATATCTTTCGTCCAAGCATGTTGCAATTTAGCAACATTAAATCTCTTGTTCAATGCTGCAGCAGATAGGAAGTTGTCGTCATTCAACTCTGCTTTAAAATCTGCTAATGCGTGATTGTAGGCAAAACGCGCATATCCGCATTGCTGTGTAAACCATCTACGTTGCTTGTTATTCGGATTCAGTGCGATTTTATGTGTTTTTAGCATGATATTCCGTATCTGTGAAGATTCCGCATCCCTTTGTAGTGGTGTGGTAGGAGCTACAACTCCCACCACTGATACGGTCTAAATAGGATACCATGTTTTGAAGCAAAAGTCAAATCTTTTTTGACTTTCAAATGCAACGCCCGTCTACATCCCACTACCTAAAGGTAGGGGTTTTGACGGGAAGAGGGATAATTTTAATATCTTCGGTCAGGAGTAGATCAAAATCAAACTTGCTATCCTTAATTTCAACGTTCAGTTTGACTTGAGAAAGTTTCACAACAACCCGTGTCTGTTCAAGAGGACGTTCAATTTCAACTTTGTGAGGTCTGAGGATGCCATCAACTTCGCGATAGTCTTTGAAAAGAGCATGTTGCTGTAGTAATCCATCTTTGTCGTTGATACGCCATTCCGTCACGCGTGGTTCACCCTCTTGCACAAGGATTGTAATTATCTCTGTATGCTTTGCTTCAACGCCAGGTCGAGTAACGACGAACTTTTGTCCTGAATAGGCTACTTTTAATGCCTTGGTACGTCCATCAAGGAATGGGTTTGCGAAGATCGCACTTAACACATCAGAAACGCGCAAATCAATCCCAAATATTTTACGCAAGATACCTTCAGACAATTCTCCTAAATACGCCTCTTGTTCATCAAGGAGTAAGAGCATGAATAGATCTCGGTTTGCAATAGCAACTCCCTTAGTGTCATCGAACGCACCTAATACTTGGATTCGAAGGAATTCACCGCCATCTGGAGATTTTTTATACCATAACAATTCGCGGAGTTCTTCCGCACCGCGGTCCCTCTCTTGAATCGTCACCATCATTTTTTTGCTTATTAGCGAATCGGTTAAGTCGTATCTGGTTTGAAGCGTTTCTAAGTGTGAGGTAAATTCCAACATTTCCTCTGGAGATAAGTCAATATTTGATGTAGTCAGACTACACCCAATAATTGTTATCCACACTGAAAGGAGTAGAGAAAAACCTGTAGTTCCGAGAATTCTACTTTTAGGATGGGTTCTCATTTAAAGTACCTCTGACATTGATTTCTCAACGAGATTAACCGCCTCTTCAACATGGGCAGCGTTAATATTTAGAGGTGGCAAGAATCGGAGAACGTAATCATTGGTGCAGATGGTAACTAACCCGTTTTCAATACATTTAGCTGCGAGCGGTTTAGCGTCAACCTCCATAACGAGACCTCGGAGCAGTCCTTTCCCACGTACCTCTTTAATTGGATACTTACCTTTGAGTTCCATAAGACCGCCTGCAAGATAGTCACCCATTTTAACCGCATTTACCGCGAGATTTTCTTCTAATATTGTTCTAACCGTAGCAACGGCTGCAGCTGAGGATAAAAAATTGCCTCCGAATGTTGCTGCGTGGGTGCCCGGGACAAAACTTTCTGCTACGTTTCGTTTGGCTAACATCGCACCGATCGGCACGCCACTACCGAGTGCCTTTGCCATCGTTATCACATCCGGCACAACACCATAACTTTGATAACCGAAAAATGTTCCCAATCTACCCATTGCTGTTTGTACTTCGTCAAAGATAAGCAGCAGATTACGCTTATCGCAAAGTTCTCGCAACCCTTGTAGGTAGCCATCACTTGGGATATTAACACCGCCTTCTGATTGAATCGGCTCAACTAATATAGCACAGGTTTTGGGTCCGATAGTGGATTCAGTCGCATCAAGATCATCAAATGGAACGTATTTAAAGCCTTCAAGCATCGGTTCAAAACCAACGTGATATTTGGTCTGGGCTGTGGCAGTAATAGTTGCCATTGTTCGTCCGTGAAACGAATTGTCCATCGTAATGATTTCATAAGCATCTGTTCTACCGCTGTCTTTCGTCCATTTCCGAGCCAATTTTATGGCTGCCTCATTCGCCTCAGCCCCGCTATTACAGAAGAAACACTGGTCCATATCTGAGTTATCAATCAGAAGTTTCGCTAATTCTGCCTGCGGTTGAATGTAGTAGAGGTTAGAGGTGTGTAAGATGTTCCCTGCTTGCTCACGAATTGCGGCGACAACTTTTGGGTGAGCATGTCCTAATCCGTTGACAGCCAACCCCCCTAAAAAATCGAGATATTTTTTACCTTCCGCATCCCACAGATAGGGTCCCTCGCCCTTAACAAATGCGAGACTTCTGTCACCGTAAGTGTTAATGATATATTTTGTTGCCATTGCTTTAATGTCAGCTGTTGTCATAAGTGTTCTCCTTGTGTGCTTCAGTTAGGCACGGTTTTAGACATTTTTTAGTGGATAGGGCATAAGCATTATAGTAGTTTCATGATAAAGAATACGTCTTGAGCGGTGCACTTACAAAGCGTCTACCAATAGGTGTTATGTATTTTATTCTGCTATTAGCCCGTGGGTTTGAACCTTGAGTAAACTAACATGTAACGCTGATAATTTACAACAGCGCGGACGTATAGCACATTTATCAATTTCCTGTTAGGGTGTATGTATATAATCTTTCGGAATAAGTCGTTTTGGACTTGCAAAAAGTACGGCTTCTTCAAGGTAGACGATACCGATACGAACGAATTGTTTAGCGGATTGCATAATCTAAGTCTCCTGTTCGCGCGCATCCCAGACCTTATCGCCATTTTCAATAGCATTTAGCAGGCTTTGTAGCGTTGTATATGCTTTATTGAGGATTCTAATATCACCGTTAGCTGTGCCACGTTCCCGATTGTATCTAAGGATGGTAATTTCATTAATACTTTCAAATGGAGAGTGAAAAACGCCTTTTTCAGTTTCAGATTGATGAGTAACCACTTTCCTTTTTCTTGCAGTGATGTCTACATCAAAACCATCTACTACAGTTTTATATCGTATCCAATTCAGATTTATACTATAAAACCAATCATCGCGAGGGTTTAGTGCCTCGCCTGATTGTGTAATAACTACTGTATTCATTATTAAATCTCCTCTTTTATGAAAAAATGTCAAGTTTTCAAATCTCTCAAGTCCAAACGCCTTATTCCATTTTAATTTTACTGCGTCTTGTTCCTAAATTCAAGCAAGAGTTGTTTGTTGTTGATTGAATAATTGTAACCGATGTGGTCTCCTATATTGATACTATGGCAATAATTGTGATTCTCGATTCCATTCCAAAGACAATTGGACAACACGTTCTTTCCCTGACGGTTCGTGGATCGGTTTTCCGATCGGACGGAGCGGTAATTCTCCATCGGCGAACTTCTGTATCCGTTCACGCGTAATCTCAATATAACTTGAATCGAGCTCTGCTGCAATCGCTTTACGGTTGTGCTGCAAGGCAGCAATAATCGTTGACCCAACCCCACAATACGGGTCAAGAACGACTCCCTCTGGCTGCGTGAGTGCCAACACACAACGCTCAACTAATTCCACAGGAAACTGGCATGGATGTTCGGTTTTCTCTGGATGGTTCGCTTTCACGTTTGGAATATCCCATACACCGTCTTCCCAGTCATGTGTCACTACATCCCAAATATCAGACGGGTTTTTGCCGAGAGGATTTCCTGAAAGTTGCCCCCGTTTTGGTCCTTTGAAATGGCGTTTGCCCGGATATTTGGCAGGAACCCTGACAGGGTCAAGATTGAAAATATATTCGTCGGTTTTGGAAAACCATAAGATGACCTCATACCGACCCGAAAACCGATTTTTGCAGTGCAAACCGTGATTAAATCGCCAGATGATTCTATTCCGTAATTTTAAGCCGAACCGTCTAAAAATTTCATAAAAGTAAATATCAAGCGGAAAGACCTCGCCCTTCTCAACATAATTGCCTACCTGCCAACAGAGGTTTCCAGTATCGGCAAGCACCCGAACAAGTTCCACTATTACAGGCTCCTGATTTTTAAGATATGCTTGTAAAGACATTTTTTTTTCATATTTTTTGCCCAAATTGTATGGTGGGGAAGTAATGACTAAATCCACTGAACTTGACGGAATGTCCTTTAGCAGCTCGCTACAATTTCCATCAAAGAGAACAACGTCCGCGCTGGTGTTGTATATGTCTGAAATTGATATCTGACGTTTTGCAAAGTCAAATGTCTCTTTTATTTCACTCATCCTATTCCTCCTTCCGCGCAGCACGGAAATTCATTCCACAAGCGATTTTCGATTGTGGTGTAAATTCTATGTGATGTAATCAGCTTAAGTCCTTACCAATTGGTATAAGAACCATCCTCGCGTTGAAAACCGTGAGGGGGTCCGTATTCTTGTGTAGACACATTGGCGAGCGCATCTTCATTGAATTCAATGCCGAGTCCCGGGGATTCAGGTGGTAAGAGATAACCCGATTCAAACGGCACTTGAACTGGAAATACATCTGTCAGAGAAGACATCGGCGCGCGTGGGAGTTCCTGCACACCCACGAGTGAGGATGCTAAACAGAGATGCAGACACGCTGCAGCTGAAACAGGACCGAGTGGGTTGTGTGGTGCCAGATGAATGTAATGTGTTTCGCACCAGCCTGCAATCTTACGCGCCTCTGTCAATCCACCAGCAATACATAGATCAACGCGGCAATAGTCCATTAAGTCTTCTTCAATGACCTCTCTGAAGGTCCATTTGCTATCAAATTGTTCACCGACAGCAATCGGGACAGAGGTCTGTTGTCGCAATCTTCTGAGACTCGCAGGATTTTCACTCCGCAGTGGATCTTCAATGAAAAATGGATTGTAAGGTTCAACCTTGTTGCAAAATTCAATGCTATCTGCAGGGTCAAGACGAGTATGAACATCAACGAGGATGTTAACATTGTCTCCTAATGCCTCTCGAACTGCTTTTACCTGTTGAATGCCATACTGAACAGCGCGTCTGGGTTCAAACGTTCCTGTGCCTGCAGCGTCAGCCAAACCCCATCGGACAAATTTCCAACCCGCTTCGTGTGTTTGCCGACAACTTTCAACGAGTGCATCAATTGTACCACCACCGTTATGTGGATAACAGACGACCTTGTCTCTTGTGCGGCCACCCAGAAGCTCATAGACAGGAACATTCAGTGCTTTTCCTTTAATGTCCCACAATGCAATATCCACAGCACTCACAGCTGCGGATTGAACCACGCCACCCGGGAAAAATCCGCCACGGAACATAACCTGCCACAAATGCTCAATCTGGAACGGATTAGCACCAATGAGAAAGGGTTCAAACGAACGTACAACTTCAACTAATGCAACGGATCTACGTCGTAAACCTCCTTCACCGACACCGAATATACCAGCATCGGTTTCTACCTTAACGAAAAAATGTCCTGATGATGAAACAAACGATTTAACTTTGGTAATTTCCATGAATACCTCATAATGTAGCGCGGACGATGCAAGAAACGAAATCAATCCGAAAATCGTATAGCATGCTTACACCGCATCCAATGTCGGCGTATTGTCCTGACAATAAACAGGACGGAAAAGCGTCTGACGTTTGAACGGCATCTCTTCAACGTGTTTTGGATGCGGTTCCCATCTGTGCCATTTGTTGCCAACTGTATTGTAGCAGTTGAAAATAGCGACGCGGTCTACTGTGTTGTCTGTCCATTTTGCGCCAGTATGTGTAATTGCCTCAGTGAAAATCAGGACAGAGCCGGCAGGGCAACTATAATCCTCCCACAATGGCGAGTTTCTATCTGCTGTTGATTTTGGCGTAGGAAACGCCCCTTTGTGGCTACCTGTCAGGAACATCGTTCCACCACCCCGTTCTTTAACAGGATTGAGTTCCCATACAACCCGCGTTAAACCACTATGTGCTCTATCATGATGTAGGTGATATGTATGTGAATTACCCGGGAAGTTGAGCATTCCACGCCCACCGTGTGGACGGAAGTTATCGTTTCCGTTTGCTCGAATTGTAAGGAATGTGCCTTCCAAACGGAAACCGTAGCAGTTTTCGTTGGCATATCCAGAAGTCAAAAATTCGTTCATAAAACCGAACACAACGGGATGGTCGGTCAACGTTTCTAAGGGACCGCCGATTGAAGAGCGATAGTGTTCTGGAATTGACTCCGGGTCCTGTTTCAGTTGGTAACAGAACTCACGCATCTCTTTGGTTTCCGTTTCACTTAACACACCCGGAAACAGAAGCCATCCACGAGTATCGAAGAGAAAACACTGCTCCTCTGTCATCGGGATTGGCGGTATATTGTCAGCATTCGTTGTGGGATTTGGCATAAAATTCTCCGCTATAAACATTACACCACATGGGATGAATTTCTTTATTTTTAATTTCTACATTGAGAGTGCTTTATGTCTTTTCTTGTCCATACAAACGTTCATTTTCTAACGGTAACCAAGTGCCGTAATCGCGCGGCATCTCTTTAGGTGCCCCAAGTCCATTTTCATCGCGCCATCTGAGCAAAGGATGCTCCCGATTTTTCTGTGGCAGTTCTACCCGTGTTCCATAAATTGCAGACTCGAAAATACCCATTAAAATCTCAATCACATGACGACCTTCTTCTCCACTGCATTCGTGTTCACGGTCTTCGTCCAACGCATTCACATATTCGTCAACAATGCAGTAATCATCAGGGTTTACGCCACTGTTTTTGTCAAAATTCTCAGGATAGATTGATGTGAGTTTCTCCCATTGGTCGTGCGTGCCATCAGGCACAAAGTGAGGTGTTGGTAACCACCACGAACCTTTCAATTCAGACCAGAGTAATCTGCCTTCAGTGCCATAGAGTTCGAGAACATAAGCGTCAGTATCCACCTTTGGAAAGCGGTGTTGAATCAATGTGCCTGTAACATTTTCGTCAAATTGGAGGGTGGAAGTTGTATATTCGCCTGCGACTATTCCCATGCCAGCCGGTGACGGAAGAACATCGTCAGGTATAAGCTCGCGTCCGCCTGCTGTTGCATGTGTTACAATGCTTCGACAATGCCCACCGAAGCGGAGCATGTTATTGACAACATGTGTTCCGATGTTCATCAACCCGTAACCAGCGTAATATCCTTTTCCACATGCATAGATATAGCGTAGGTCACCGATTTTTCCTTCATCAAGTGCTTTTGCAACTGCCTGCATTGAGGGACTGACGCGCCTTTGATGGTGCACAACAACTCGTGCATTTTTCTCTTCTGCTTTCGCAATTATCGCATCTGCTTGAACTAAATCAACGCAGAGCGGTTTTTCCACTTCAATGTTTACGCCGTGTTCAAGCACGCGCATGCAGAGCGGATAGTGCATATCTGTTGCTGTAGGTATTGCGACAATATCAGGTGTGGTCTGCTGTATCATTTCATCTAAATCAGTGAAATGTGTTGATACGTTTACGGTCTTGCCGAGTGCATCTAACCGTTCCTGGACAAGATCACAGAGAGCCACAATCTCTGTACGTGGGTGGACATGATATGCTTTTGCAGCGGAAGTGCCACGGCTACGGCACCCCAATATGGCAACGCGATAGTTCTTCATAGGTATCTCACTCACAAAATTCTTCCAATACACGACATTTATTTTCTCCGCAAATGCCGAATTTGTGAACTCCATTTCGTTTAATGTTAACCTATTTTGATGATGCAGTCAAGTTTTAATCTAATGAATGCACGATTTTCGGTTTACATATCATCATTTTGTTGGTATAATTTGACAAACAACATTCATGTTTTTATCAAATCTTCCGCTACAAAACCTCGCCTTTCAAGGCGGGGATGTAGTAGTGGCTAATACCCAATTAGCCCGATTTGTAGCGCGAGGTCCCCGTGCCTCACACTGCTGACTTTATCGGAAAACTTCGAATCAAGTTAATTTGGTATAAGACCTCCATTGTTGAAAAAAACTGGCACTTCGTCAAAAAATGTGATATAATTCAGGACTTACGCAAATTGGGGAGAAAAAGGAAGTATTGGACTTAAAAAGTAGTTATTTCGGTATTTTAACCCCCTAAATCCCCCTTATCAAGGGGACTTTTGAACCTATTGCGTAAGTCCTGTAATTAATATCAGACTGGACGCTTCAACGGAACATTTTTGCTGCTAATTCAAAAACTTACGTTTGTGGCATTTCATAAACCAAGAAAGACGCGTCATGGCGAATCTTGGAGCATCATATTTGGACTACTCAAGGTTGGGATAGCAACCTTTGGAGGAGAGGGTGTCAGACTTGCAATCGCAAGCAACCCTTGTTGATACCACGAAAGTTTTCGCACAAACTTGCGGAAGCCTCGCCCTTCAGGGCGGGGTCTATCACTGACCTAAAATAACTTACTTCCTTTGGAGGAACAGATAGATGGCACATCAAATTTTTCGGAACAGTTTGAAAATGCATCAACTACTACTAATACTCCTTGCAGTTGTGGTAATATTTGGTTGCAATCAAAACCGTGATAAAGAGACAACGAAGGATTCAGACAAAACGGATGGTGATACTTCATTGGAAGATGTATTGCCAAAAATCACCCTAATTGCTCCTGAAGATTATCAGAACAAAGATGGACAACCACTTGAAATTGTCGTTGGAAACGCATATAGCGGAAAAGGTGAGTATTTACTTGAAGAAGGTGAAACTCACGGATTTAGTTATACATTTTTCAAACAACATGCTGTTGAAGGGGAGAAGTATATCTTTGCGGTAGCTGCTTATAATTGGGGTGGAAGTGGCACTTTCCATTATCTTACCACAGTTGACAAAACTACCCTAAAAAGTGTGAATGAAGTTCTCCTTGGGGATCGCGTGAAAGTTGAAAGCATAGCATTGACTGCTCCTAACACAGATACTGTGTCTATCAACTATATGGATAGAGAAACTGGAACAGCCATGGCATCTGACCCTGATAGAGCGATAGAAAAACACTTTAAAATGGATCAAGGACAACTTGAGGAAGTTTGGCCTTAAAATCACGATGTGTGAGTACATAAATTGACAGACACCCAATCAACGCTGACTGTGCAAATGGCAGTTGGCGTTGATTTTAATTTACAAGACACTCCATTTATAGTAGAATAACCCAAGGTGCTATCTATTGAAATTCCAAAAGTTTTGTCCCAATTAGAGTGTTCAATCTTCGCTCCAGCGGAGCGATATGTTTATAGAAAAAAGTTTGTCCGTTCTTCCGCTCCAGCGGAGCGGTATATATAGGAACTGTGAACAGTGCTTATCTGAAAGTTCTGTGTAGATGATCTGTTATACCCAATTAACGCGATTTGTCCTGCAAGGTCCCCGTGTCTCGCAGCCGTGTGCTATATTAAAAGACTTCTAATCACGTTAATTGGGTATTATAACGTAAGCTCGGTATAAGCAATCTTTTGTAGCGCAAACTGTATGAAGATTAATTTATTAATTCGGTAATTCTGATCTCTTTTCTGTCTGAATCGCGGATTATCGCAGAGAACGCGGAGGACGCGGAATTAAGAGATGCTTTGTTACCGACCCGTCTCTGGCGAAAGCAAATGTCCGAGACACAAAAGCATTTTCCGCGTCTTCTGTGTCCTCCGTGCCCTCCGCGATTCAGACAACCAGATAATGAACCTCACACAAGAAAAACATAAAACAAGATGTCTATGGTTAGAAAATTACGGAATTTATTTTTTAATCTTCATTTAGTTTGCGTTCCAGGATACACAAACTAACAGTTTGTGGGACAAAGTGCGGTTAGAAACCGCACCTACCGCGGTTATGAGGGTCCGATTCAAGCATTAAGAACTTCATATCTCGGACACCGAGCTCACGTTATTATAGATTATAGGTGGCAATTTGGGTTAGAATAATTCATTGTGCGATGTTAAACTATGTGAATTCAATGCTCATATACATTAAAAATTTGCCTAAGTTCTGAGTAGTGTTATCTTACAAAGGAGAAAACGGATGTCGAATGAGAGTAGACGATCTTTTTTACAAATCGCCACCGCTTTCCTTGGCGGCTTAATGGGTTTAGCAGCCGGTATCCCGTTGATCGGATTTGCTATCTCGCCTGCGTGGAAAAAGGGTGAATCGCAGTGGGTTGACTTGGGGTTAGTAGACCGTCTCAAAAACAGTCGCTTTAAGAAGGTCAATTATACTTTCACAGCAAAAGATGGGTGGGTTAAAGCCACAAAAAAACGCTCTGTTTACGTGACGGATGTTGGGAACGGGGAATGGAACGTCTTTTCTCGGACATGCTCACACCTCGGTTGCCTCGTTAGATGGGACGAGAATAAAGAATCGTTCCTCTGTCCCTGCCACGGTGCTGTGTTTGATAAGGACGGAGCTGTTGTTGCTGGTCCCCCACCCAAACCGTTGCAGAAACTCGAAGTCAAAGTAGAAAATGGCTTGTTATATATTAAGGAGATGTAAATGAAACAATTTCTCAATGATCGTCTCCCGTTAGATGGGATGATGGCTCATTTGCGCAAACCGCTGCCAAAACATATCAACCTACTTTTCTCGTTAGGTAGTTTGGCGATGTTTCTACTTCTACTACAAGCAGCTACGGGAGCATTCTTAGCCTTATCCTATTCTCCATCTCCGGACCATGCACATAATGCAGTCAAGTATATCACCCAAGAAGTGCCGTTTGGTAGTTTTGTACGTGGCTTACACCACTGGGGTGCCAGTGCGATGGTTATCATCGTCTTTTTGCATCTACTCCGTGTGGTATATTATGGATCATACAAAGCACCGCGTGAACTCACGTGGGTATTCGGTGTTTTCCTACTATTGATTGTCCTCGGTTTCGGATTTACAGGCTATCTTCTTCCATGGGATGAAAAAGCGTATTGGGCAACGGTGGTAGGTGTCAAAATATCCGGCACTGCACCAGTGTTGGGTGATTTGGTTGCAAAAGTATTGCGCGGCGGCACAGAGATTGGCGCGGTCACACTTTCGCGTTTTTATGCACTTCATACGATATGGCTACCGTGGTTGGCTTTCGGTTTAGTCGGCGTGCACCTCTTCTTAGTTCGATTCTACGGTTCTTCTGGTACACCGCAGAACACACCTGAAGATATGAAAACAGGGAAACCTTTCTTTCCTGATCAGGTATTTGAAGACGTAGTCGGTATGCTAATCCTGTTTGTGATTCTCGCTTGTGCTGCCTTGTTCGCTCCTGTTCCGCTTGAAGATGTTGCTGATCCGACGAACGCGAATTACGATCCACGTCCTGAATGGTATTTTTTATTCCTATTTCAATTGCTGAAATACTTCCAAGGTCCCTTTGAAATTATTGGAACATTTGTAATTCCGACAGTAGGCATATTACTACTGCTTTTCCTTCCCTTTTTAGACAGAAGCGGGCGCGAAGTGCTCTGGAGACGTCCAATTGCAATGACGGTCACAAGCGTTTGTGTTGTGGCGATAGTGGGGTTGACTATACTCGGTGTGAGTGCGCCTAAACTTGAAACTCAGGATACAGATCCACCTGCAGGTGAGGTGCAGCAGATTGCACCACCGGAAACAGAAACGGATGAGGTTGAAGAGGAGGAAGATGTGTTTGATTTTCAGCTAACGGAAGAAGATTTGGAATAGTGATTTCCGTATTAGCAGATAAAACTGCGTACAAAATCTTGCGTTACTTTAAGTCTTGTAAGGTAAGGTCTCTGGTGCATTGCCTTTCTTTTGAGAAAACAATAGACGGCACAGAGACCCGCCCTACAATGCTACTAATGCCTTGCAGTTCAAGGTTAACTCTCCGTGGTTTCCTCTGTTGTAAAGAGCGCATCAACGAAATCTTCACCTACGAAATCACGTAAATCGTCCAGTTTCTCACCAATACCGATCAGTTTGACAGGTGCACCGAGTTCTACTTTAACAGCGATCACTATCCCACCTTTGGCTGTTCCATCTAGTTTTGTGACTGCGACACCTGTAATCGGCACAGCTTCGTTGAATATTTTAGCTTGCATTAACGCATTCTGTCCCACCGTCCCATCAATAACAAGTAACACTTCGTGAGGCGCGCCTGCATGTGCTTGTCCCATCACGCGTCCAATTTTTGATAGTTCATCCATCAATGGTTTCTTAGTATGAAGTCTGCCTGCTGTGTCCACAATTAGAACATCAGCTTCTCGGGTTTTTGCCGCATGGACTGCATCAAAAACTACAGATGCCGGTTCCGCGCCTTTCCCACCACGAATTAACTCTGCACCTGCTCGTTCACACCAAATTGCCAATTGATCTTCCGCTGCCGCGCGAAATGTATCACCCGCGGCAACGAGAACACGGTTGCCATTAGTCTTGAAACGGCTTGCGAGTTTGCCGATAGTTGTGGTTTTGCCAGCACCATTCACACCGAGAACTAAGATTGTATAAAGCGATTCACCCTCAAGTTTCAACGGGGTATCTTCACCGAGCAAATTTTGAATTTCCTCTTTTATGACTGTGCCAAGTTCAGAAGAGTCCCCTAATTCTCTTTCCTTTACAGTTTCTCTCACGTTATCCATCAATGTAAGAGTCGTCTCTACTCCCACGTCTGCTTGGATTAAAATCTCTTCAATCTCTTCCATGAGTTCTTCGTCAATTTTTCTTCCGACGCGAAGTAGTCCTGAAAGTTGAGAGACGAACCGATTTCGAGTTTTTTCTAAACTGGATTTGAGGCGATTGAACCAATTCTCTTTCTCCTCCACAACCTCCGGTTCAACTTGCTTTCTATCACCACCTTTAAATAAGTTCCTGAGCATCCATTTCTCCTTAATTCAAATTAAACATATATGGAAGTGTTTGGTTAAAATGTATCTATATACCATATAATACCCAATTAACCCCATTTGTAGCGCGAGGTCTCTGGGTCCTCCTTGCAATGCCGACTTTATCAAAAATTTCTAATCAAGTTAATTTGATATGTAGTAAAACCCATAATTATTTATGCATTTAGTGCACATAGCGATAACAAATACACAAATGTCCGAAACGGAATGAATTGCGCGACTACAAACGCCTTAAACCTATAGAAAACTGTAAAGGTAATTTTAGATTTCACTATAATAACCAAGTTGCTATCTATTGAAAATCGGTCTGTCCGCCACAGTTAGCGTCTTCAATCTTTCGCTCCAGCGGAGCGATATGTTTATAGAAAAAAGTTAGTCCGTTCTTCCGCTCCAGCGGAGCGGTATGTACAGAACCTTCAGTCGTCATTATTTGAATGTTCTACCCGAATAACGTTTTTCTTGTTTAGGTGGCAACTTGGGTTAAAATAGTAATTGGCAATACAGACTGAACAGATTTACGAAGTGTAGACAGGAATTAAGGAACTATCGTATTGCTCGTTATTCAACATCCTTCCATGTGTTTCGCTTTACGATATTCCCAATTGCTGTGGTGGTGATACCGAATTCTTTTGAAAGATTGTTGTAAGACTCTCCAGCTGCTGACCGTTTCCGAATGTCTTTAACTTGCTTCTCTGTCACTTTCGCACGCGATCGTTTGGTGGTGTCAACTTTTCCTGTATTTTCGCTATCTATTGTTTTTTCAATTATTTCCTTTTCATCATTTGTAGTTTGACTATTATCTTTTACTTCAAAAATATTATTATCTTGTTCGTGGGTAAATTTGTTAATGTCAACGTTTACATTTACCAGTATATTATCCCAGATTTGTTCAATGGATTGGGTAAGCTGAGAATTGTCGAAATGCTCAATCTCCTTTTTGAGTTTTTCTCCGATACAATAGATTTTCGATTCTTCCAACTTCTTTCCTGATGGATGCAAGAATTTTATCCCTTCCTCATTTCGCTCAAGCAACCTTAGTTCCGCAAAGATAGCAAAACTCGTTTCAAATTCCTGTTTTACCACCCCCACTTCGTTATAGTATTTTTCAGGCTTAACGAAATTTTCGCTTACTTCAATATGGTCTTTCAATTCTGTATAGAGTTTTTCCAATGTATGCCGATCAGGATACTTTTGAACTAAATCTTCAAATTCTTGAAAATCTTGTTTATGATCATATATAAGATGTAGATATGTATTTTGTGATGATGTAAATGCGGGGTGGCATCGTTTGAAAAACCCTTCTACTCCTAAAACATGGTGACAAAAGACAAAGTGTTCAACACAGTGTAACTGTGGCAGTGTTAAAAATATAGCATTTGAAACAATGGCAATTAAATCGCCATTCTCAAGTTTTTCCAACAACACTTTTTCTTCCACACCAGAGGTTTGCTCGTTATGTATCCCGATAACTTCTGCTTTCTCAGGTGCAACATGAGTCAAGAATTGATTTATCTTCTGTTCGCCTTGAACATAGATTATAGAAGGTTGCTTCAGTTCCAACAGGTTCAACAGATAATTCTTTTTATCTGTGTTTCGCCTATCAAGGATGCGAACAGCGGAGTCAGTGTGAAGTGGAGGCACGATTAGTTTTTGTGTTGGGTTGTCAATTGTTGCAGCAGTTAACATATCCTGCATAGCTGCGAGTCGTTCCTCGGTTCCCTTTTTCTCTGTTTTAATCATTTCAAGTTGATTTTGAACAGATGTGAGGGTATCCTTGTAATTCTTATTCTCATTTTTCATATCTTCTAACTGTTTTTTTATAGCTGCGAGTTCTTGCTTGATACTGTCTTTCTCTTCTTTTTCCTGTTTAAGTTGATTTGATGTAGAAGCAAGACATTCCTCACTGGTGTTCCACCCCTCTTCCATCGTTTTCAAATCTTCCTTGATAGAAGCAAGACTTTTATCAAGATTTTTCTTTTCTTCTTGTACTTCATCTGATTGAACCAAGGTTTTTGTTAGGATTTCTTTATCGGCATTATGCTTTTTCTCTGAATCCTGAAGACGTTCCTCAACTTTCGCATGGAGATTTTTATATTTTTTCTTCTCTGCTTTTTCTGCATCATATTTTTCTGAAAGTGCCGAAATCTGCTTTGCTGCATCATCAGATAAAAACTCATCTCGTATTGTCTCTACCTCACCCTGTTTGTCCGAACGATTGATTTTCCCGAGTAGTTCTGCTATGATAAAAAGATGTGTACGCGTGAACTCTGGGTCTAAATCTTTTTTTCCTCTATGTTCGCAACTATTTCGTCCGTTCCTTATTAACCATAGTATACTCTGTGCTACCAAATCTCCACCGAATTTTTGTGAAAAGACATTATTCCAATGCTCTTTGATAATTTGTGGAATATAACTAAAGTCTATTGCTGAACCAACATCATTATGTTCCTCCAGCATCTGGATAAACTTTTCAACTTGATTGTTATGCAATGCATCTTCAATCAAATCTTCTACTCTTTCACCTTTGACTTGTCTCAAATGATGGATGATGAAGGAACGCATGACATCAAGGTATATGTCATTTGCTTTTCGGAGTGCGTCTCGGTTGGGGTAATCATTCGTGTTCACGTTTACCAAACGTTCGGTGTGAAGGTTTCCCCATGCTTTAGCTTGGGGATGAAACACCGCTAACGTCTCCTATTTATCAAAAAAAACTTGACTTTTTCAACAAGGTGTGGTATACTATTAGTATCATTCAGATAGGAAAGCATTCACCCACTCTCTGTGGGTGTCCTATCCACTCAATGCTTGAGTTGAAATGATGGATGATAAAATCATTCAATACCACATTCGGACTATACCTTGAAGGTTATGATCCTTCATTCGTTTGTGATGAGTTCTGAAATCGCATTAGAGATTGTGTAGGTGAACCCTCCACAACCGCGATAGAAACAGAACGATAAAGCACTAAAGTATCAGGAACGATTTTGGGTTTGTAGTAGTTCCTGTAGTCGCACCACTGGCGGGTGCCACCTCAACATTGCTGAGGTTTATCAAGTCGCTGGGCGAGTTTTCTATACGCTGAAAAAGCCAGACGAAAACTCGGTAAAAGCCCAGAAGCATATTCTAATATGTAAAAGATACCCACCTTCCAAAGTTCAGAACGGAGAAGGAGCTAAAGAAACCCAATGCTTTAGCTTTGGGAGCCGTCATAACTCCAAGTCATTTTTATCAGTATACCGTTTTTCTGAATATCAGTCAATTAATATTAACAGGTGGACGAAATCAGGCTACTTCCTACTTAAAACATGAACCTGAATATGTTCCCATTTCCGTTTTGATCGGTGTGTTGCGACACGCCTTTTAATGATGGAACTGCAGACAAAACCTGATTCCGCAATTATTGCTTCAAGGTTAGTGATTGCTTTGGGACCGGAGGCATCCGCATAACCTAACAGCAGGCTTCCTTCAGGTTTTAAGTAGTTTGGCACCTGTTCAAAGAAACGTTCCAATGTTTGCTGTTTTTCATCATGGATTGCTAATTCCGATCTGTTGCGCACCCGTGCAACAACCCACGGAGCATTGAAAATGATAATGTCAAATTGTTGTGCGTGAAACGGATCAAACAGATCACCAGGTGACATGACCTGCACATTGCCGGCATTTGGAATTATACGTTGAACGTTTATTTTCGTTGTTGCGACTGCTTCTGGAAGTATATCAGATGCGTAAAACTTAGCCTCTTCCCCCAACTCCTGATGCGCAAGCAACGTCAAGCACCCGCTTCCACATCCGATATCTGCAACTATGGGTTTGCTTAGCAAATTTCCATTCCGCACACTTTGCATGGCTTCTTGAAAACATTCAATTGTTTCCTGAGAATGCGGTGCAAGGACATTTTCAGATGCAACAAGGGATGAACCTAAAGCATTAATAGGATAAGTTTCTTCAAGCGCGCGTTGGATACGTTGAATTTTTACTATGGGGATGAGAAATGGACAATCCTGATTGGCATCTGGAGTTTCACCAATCAATTCCAGTAAATGCGGCAACACGGGAGTGGGTTCAACCTGAAGTCCGCCATCCTTATCCGCCCAACACATCAAATTGGATAGTACTGCATCTCGTGCTTGTTTCGGACTGTTGCGTTGCGTGCGCGACTTACCCCTTTCCTTACGGTTGGTATCTGACTTTGACAACTCCTTTTTGTGTCGCTGGATATAGTCCATTAGGGAGGTAATTTGTTCCCATTGCCCTTCAACGATAGCAACACCGCCACGTTGAAGATGTGTGAGAATACGTCCAAGATGCTCTAACTCCTGATGCGTAAACAACTTAACACTACCTCGCGCAAAGACTGCCTCCCGACATTCAGTAGGAACATAAAGTTCCCCGATTGGATTAACTGAATAGAATATGTTCATTGAATTTTTGATAAGTTCGGCAATTGCGTGAACAGAGACCTGCTCCTATGATGTCCAGTAATACCAAATTAACTTTATTCAAAGTTTTCCGATAAAGTCAGCATTGCGAGGCACGGGGACCTTGCACTACAAATCCCGTTAATTGGGTATAAGAAGTCTTAGCGGATAGCCACAATCTCCCCTGTTTTTACTGATTCTGCTTCTTTGTAGCAGAGGAGGAGCGCGTCTCTTGCACCAACACCAGACAACGCTGTCGGTGTCTCTTCCCAATCAAGCGCATCAACAACGTATTGGATCTCAGCAGTAAATGCATCAATCGGGTCAACTTCCCCCAAATCCACCTGTTCAACCTTACCATCTTCGGTAATGAGTGTCAGCGGGACTGCAGTTGATGGTTCACCTGCAAGGGTAGAGAAATCAAACAATAGTGTGGCTTTTTCAAGATAGAGTTCAAACCCGTGCGAAAAGGCTCTACCTTTTTGCGAGATTGCGCCAGATGAACAACTCACAGTCAGTTCCTTGTCGTTGTAGATATACTGTGTCGTCAAATAGTCTACGAAATTACCACCTGCAGATTTACCTTGTGAAAATACAGCATCAGGCACACCACAGAGTAGTTGAATAAAATGTGTATCGTGAATATGCAAATCGATGCCAGGACCGCCACTCTTTTCAATGTCGGCAATATCTCGTGACCAACTCGGTTTAGCGATAACACGTTTGAAATGTGCACCGATCAGTGCGCCATATTCTCCACTTTCAACAAGTTTTTTTGCATAAGCATATTCCGCAAAGAAAGGCAGCACATGCGCCACCATAAATTCTTTATCTGTTTGTTCAGCAAGTTCAACAATTTCGTTTGCATCGTCAATGTCAATAGAGATCGGTTTTTCTACGAGGGTGTGTTTTCCTGCCTTGAGAGATGCAATGCTAACAGATTTATGAAGATGTGTTGGCAAACAGATATCAACAAGGTCAATCTCTTCATCAGCGAGTAGCGCGTCAACATCACTATATTTTCGGATGTTTGAGAGATCTTCCATACCGCCACGGGGTCCAAAATTACCTTGAATGCTGGTCCAATCGCCATTAAGTTTTTTCGGGTCACGCGTACAGATAGCAACTACTTCTGCCCCTGTCCCTCGCTGGATACCGTAGTAGTGAATCATCCCCATGAATCCGATGCCGACAATTCCGATTTTGATCATTTTTTTCTATCCTTATTTTACAGAAGAAGGCACAGGTACCTGACCCACAAGGTAGACACCTGTGCCGTTTAAAATTAGTGGAAGCCAGAAGTTAGTAGACAATAGTTCTTTACCTGAGATTTCTCATAATTGTTCTAAACCTAATAACCACCAATACAAAACACCTATACGGACATGAAAATGCGCAATAGTTATGATGGTTTTGCCTGCTTTTTTCGTAGGTAACCCCGTTTAATTGACAATTTCACTCTGTTTTGTGTTGAAATTTAGGTGAATTTTTCACACAATCAGCATTTTCATTGTCTCATACTGAGAGAGCGTTGATAGATATTGACTTCTGAGCGTTTTTGAGAAATGCCAGTTTACTTAATATTGCCCCATTAATTATTCTACTGAGGATTTAGTTCTAAATCTGGATTCTGTTTACGAAGTTTGTGAACTGGTGTCATGTCTTGAATAGGATTGTCGTTAATACGTAACGTACGTAGATTTTTAAAGTTTTCAATAACTCTTATATCTCTAATCTGATTTTTCTCTAATCTCAAGTACATAAGCTCCGTTAAACCTGTAAGCGGTGTGGTGTCCGCGACTTGATTTTCTCCAAAACTTAAACTCCGAAGTTGGGTCAAATCTGTTAAAGGTGCTATGTCCACGATTTGATTTTCTTCAAGATTTAAATTCTGTATTTGTGTCAATCCCGAAAGAGAAGTTATATCGCTAATTTGGTTCTTTCCTATAGCAAGATAGGTAAGCTGCATTAACCCGGCAAGTGGTGCTATATTGGTAATTTGATTTTCTTCAAGATTTAAATTCTGTATTTGTGTCAATCCCGAAAGAGAAGTTATATCGCTAATTTGGTTCTTTCCTATAGCAAGATAGGTAAGCTGCATTAACCCGGCAAGCGGTGCTATATTGGTAATTTGATTATCTTCAAGACTTAAAAACTTTATTTGTGTCAATCCCGAAAGAGGTGTTATATCACTAATTTGGTTCTTATCTATAGAAAGATAGGTAAGCTGCATTAATCCTGTAAGCGGTGTGACATCATTTATTGAATTGCTATCAAGAGATAGATGTCTGAGTGTTTCTAATCCTCTGAGGGCTGTCGTATCATGGATTTGATTCTCGCCGAGATGTAAGCTCCTGAGTTTTGTTAGCCCCTCAAGCGGTGGAATATTGTCGATTTGATTATGACCAACGGATAATTCTGTTAAATTTGTCAAACCTGCAAGAGGGGTTATATCACTAATTTTATTATAGCTGAGTCGTAAGTCACGAAGAAGTATCAAATCTGCAAGTGGGGTAACATCCTTTATTTCATTATGCTGAAGTTCTAAGTGTTCAAGTTGCTTTAAATTACTAAAGGATGTGATATCGCTGGTTTCATTATGTGCTAAGGTTAGGCGGGTAAGCTGCGTTAACCCAGCGAGTGGACTAACGTCTTGGATTTGATTCTGGTTATAGCGAGGATCCGGGTGACGGGTGCCGAGACTTAAATTCGTAAGTTGTGTCAAATCTGTGAGCGGTGTTATGTCCGCAATTTTATTCCTACCGAGAGATAAACCTGTAAGTTGTGTTAATCCGGCAAGAGGTGTTAAGTCACTTATTTCATTTGTATCAAGGTCTAAACTATAGAGTTGTGTCAAATCTGTAAGAGGTGTTATGTCACTTATTTCATTTGTATCAAGGTCTAAACTATAGAGTTGTGTCAAATCTGTAAGAGGTGTTATGTCCGCAATTTTATTATTCGAAAGATCTAACCTTGTCAACTGCTTTAAATGCGCTAAGGGTGTAATGTCGCTGATTTGATTTATCCAACTCAATAAACTTACGAGTTGCGTTAATCCGGAGAGTGGCGTAATGTCGCTGATTTGATTATATGAAATATTTAGCACATTGAGATCTGTTAATTCTGCAAGGGGAGTTATATCCGAAATCTTGTTTCCACTAAGTTCTAATGTGATAAGCTGCTTTAATCCTGAAAGAAGTGTGATGTCACTTATTTCATTATCTTGAAGTTCCAAACTCCTAAGCTGCGTCAATCCGGAGAAAAGGCCCGCAACATCTGTAAGATCGCGAATTTTATTGTTTGTAAGTGTTAACTGTTTAAGTTGTGTAAACTCCGCATTCAGGGTAATGTTTTTGATTTGATTTCCAGAGATTTGTAACGACTTAAGTTGCTTTAATTCTGTGAGAGGGGTAATATCACTGATATGATTTCCCACAAGTGATAAATATTCAAGTTTTGTTAATCCTGCAAGGGGGGTGAGGTCACTAACTTGAGTACCTGAAAGCAATAAATGTTCCAGTTGATTTAATTTGGAAAGTGATCCAAGGTTGTTGATCTGATTCCCCGCAAGCGATAACTTTTCAAGATACGTCAAACCCGTAATCGGTGTAATATCACTGATTTGTTTACTATGGATGGTTAAGTCCGTAAGATATTTCAAACCCGTAAGCGGTGTGATGTCACTAATTTTATTTCCGGCAAAATCTAAGGATCTAAGGTTAAGCATTCCTATGAGAGGGGTAATGTCGTTGATTTGACAACCCCTGCAATCTAAGTGTTGAAGATGCGTTAAACTATTGATCGGTGTAATGCTGGTTATTGGATTATTAGAAAGATTTAACGATATCAGTTTTGTCAGCCCCGATATTGGGGAGATATCGCGGATTTGATTATATTCAAGCGATAAACTTGTTAAACCTGTCATTTTTTCGAGACCAGTTAAATCGTTTATCCCTTTTTCCCTAGCAAAAAGTTGGTTTAACTTTTCCAATTTCTTTAGATGGATTGGTTTATCTGGAGCTAAGTCCAATGCCTCCCGTACTACTGCAGCTAAATTCGGATCAGGGAACTCCACAGATTCTGGGGGTGAACAACTAAGAAAAACAACGAAAAGTATAAATAAGAGATAAAAATATTTCATGACACTTATTTCCTTATCAATTGAAACAGTCCAGTCGATTTGAAACTGTGACACAAACAGATATGCTGAGAATTGAACGTCTCATGCTAATTATCCTGTGCATCGTTAATTTTCAAGTCCTCAAAAGGTTTTCCATCAGCGTCAGTAATCCGCAGGAAGAATCCAAAACTTATTTCCTCATTGCAGACCTTGACAAGGATTGTGTTATCACCTGCCTTGAGTTTTACCTGTATAATGTTCTCGTCAATTATTGCCCATCCACCTTCTGGTTTTACAAAGACTTCTTCACCATTTAACTACAATTTATCTGTGTCGTCACATCCAAAACGTAATTGTACTTCTCGTTCGTCAGGAGAGGTTACGGTTGCCCATGCACAAGAAACACGCCAATTGATATCCTTCCCGAGATCTATAAAACCGTCGAAGGCATTGCCCGTAAATTTTTTCCAACTTATCTGCTCACCTACACCTTAATTTGTTTTGTTATGTTACAAGGTAAAAGATGACAGAGTGACTGCGAATTACACTCCTACAAACGCCATACAACCCTCATTTATGGTTTCTTTTGAGATATACCATTTAAAACCGGAACCTGTTTACGAAGTCTATGAATTGTTGCCGTGTCTTGAATTGGATTTCCGATGAGAGATAAACTTGTGAGTGTGGTTAAACTTGTGAGAGGAGTAATGTTTTCTATTTGATTATGGTTAAGGGACAAATGTGTTATCTCTGTCAAACTCGCAAGAGGACTTATATCACTAATTTTATTATGGCCGAGCCATAATTCACGAAGAAGTGCCAAATCTGCAAGTGCCGTAACATCACTTATTTCATTATATTGAAGTTCTAAGTGTTCAAGTTGTTTTAAATTACTCAAAGATGTGATGTTACTGATTTTATTATTCGCAAGCGTTAGGTAAGTGAGCTGCGTTAATTCAGCCAGAGGACCAATGTCCTGAATTAGATTTTCATAGTTCGGTTTTGCACTATAGGCACTTATACTTAGTTTTAACTCCGTAAGATTTGTCAAACCTGCAAGTGCTGTAATATTTGAAATTTTATTCGCACCAAGTGATAAATGTGTAAGCTGCTTTAATTCTGCAAGTGGTGTTATATCACTGATTTTATTATTTTCAAGAGATAAGAGGCTAAGTTGTGTTAATCCTGCAAGTGGTGTAATGTCTGTAACTTGATTATCTGAAATAAATAACCATGTTAACTGCGTTAAATCTGCTAAGGGTGTTATGTCCGAAATTTGATTAAACCAAATAAATAATCCCCGAAGTTGTGTTAATCCTGTGAGAGGTGTTATATCGCTGATTTGATTATCCGAGAGATTAATTTTATTGAGTTTTGTTAGTTCTGCAAGTGGTGCTATATCCGAAATGTTGTTTCCGCTAAGATTTAAAAATGTAAGCTGCTTTAATCCCGATAGAAGTGTGATGTCACTAATTTTATTATTGTGAAGTTGTAAACCCGTAAGCTGCGTCAATCCGGTCAAGAGGGTAGCAACATCTGAAAGGTCGCTAATATTATTTTTCCCAAGCCCTAAGCTTTGAAGTTGTGTCAGTTCTGCAATCAGAGTGATGTCACTGATTTGATTTTCAGTAAGACTTAATGTTTTAAGCTGCTTTAAACCTGTAAGCGGTGTAATATCACTGATTTGATTGCTGCCAAGTGATAAATCTTCCAGCTGCTTTAAACCTGTAAGCGGTGTAATATCACTGATTTGATTGCTGCCAAGTGATAAATCTTCCAGCTGCTTTAATCCTGTGAGTGGGGTAATATCACTGATTTTATTTCTCATAAGTGATAAATCTTCCAGCTGCTTTAATCCTGTAAGCGGTGTAATATCACTGATTTGATTGTCGTCAAGTGATAAATCTTCCAGCTGCTTTAATCCTGTAAGCGGTGTAATATCACTGATTTGATTACCTCCAAGCCGTAAACGTCTCAGTTGATTTAATTCAGAAAGTGCCTCAATATCTTTTATTCGATAATTATACGCAAGCAACAACTCTTTAAGCTGCGTTAACTCAGTAAGTGGTTTGATGTCATCAATTGGATTATTAGAAAGATTTAACGATATCAGTTCTGTCAGCCCCGATATTGGGGAGATATCGCGGATCTGGTTATTGCCAAACTGTAAACTTGTTAAACCTGTCATTTTTTCCAGTCCCGTTAAGTCGCTTATACCTCTATTCGAAGCAGAAAGTTGATTTAACTTTTCCAATTTCTTTAGATGGATTGGTTTATCTGGAGCTAAGCCTAATGCCTCCCGTACTACTGCAGCTAAATTCGGATCAGGGAACTCCACAGATTCTGGGGGTGAACAACTAAGAAAAACAACGAAAAGTATAAATAAGAGACAAAAATATTTCATTATATTTATTTCCTTATCAATTGAAACAGTTCCGTCGATTTGAAACTGTGACACAAACAGATATGCTGAGAATTGAACGTCTCATGCTAATTATCCTGTGCATCGTTAATTTTCAAGTCCTCAAAAGGTTTTCCATCAGCATCGGTAATTCGCAGATAATATCCCCATCCGCCTTCTTCATTGCAAACTTTGACAAGGATACTGTTTTTGCCTGCTTTCAACTTTACGGGAATAGTGTAGCGGTCAACTATTGCTGCATGTGCTTGCGTATTGGCAAATACCTCATTGCCATTTAACCAGATTTTGCTTTGGTCGTCGCTATCAAATCGGAATTGCACTTCTCGCTCGTCAGGTGAAGTAACGGTTGCCCATGCGTAGGAAACACGCCAATTAATGTCCTTCCCGAAATCAATAAACCCATCGAAAACATCATCTGTAAACTTTTTCCAACTTATCTGTTCACCTACGCCTTCATATTTTGCAGTCTTATCAATCTGCGTTATGTCTTCGGGAATGTACGCAGTATTGTATCCGACTCCTGCAGTATTGTCAAACGGGCCTAGAATCAACCACGCATTTTCATGAATGATGCCCGTTTGCCGCATTTGTTCCATTGCCTTATCGGGCATGTTGTTTTTGCTATAGTATTCAGCCAAGCCGAGGTTGACATTTAGGTGGAATGTTGGTTCGGGAGGCGGCGCGTTCAGCAACGCATCGGCAGTTTTGAATTTCAAATCCTCAAACGAATTGCCGTCAGCGTCAGTAAGCCGCATATACAAATCCCAAGTTTGCGATGAATTGCAGACTTTGATAAGGATAGTGTTCTCTCCCTGTTTCAATGTAACTGGAATGGTATGACGATCAATTTGTACACTACCACCACCAATACTAGCTCTGGAATGTTCAAAGACCCTCTTCCCGTTTAACCAGATAATCCCTTGGTCATCGCTGTCAAATCGGAATGTAATGTCACGTTCATCTGGCGAAATAACAACTGCCCATACATAAGCTGCGCTCCAATCATTGATACCGTCGTCGTTACCGAAATCGTAACGTCCATCTAATTTATTATCGCTCGACTTTTCCCAACTGATGAGCTTATCCTTATCTCTCCCGAAATATTTCGCAGTCGTGTCAATTTGTGTAGTCTTTTCAGGGATGTAAGCATTTTCAACACCGATTGAATCTATATTCTTGAAGGGTCCAAGGGTTATCCAACGCGTTTCAGGAATAAAACCACCCTTCAAAACATAGTTTTCCGCTGTCTTAGGCATTCCTTTCTGACTATAGAATTGTGCAATCATACGGTAAGCATTTGCGCGAGCACTGACACTTTCCGGTGGAATAGTGTCTATCAACGCATGTATCATTTGCATGTAAAGTTCTTTATCCTCAGCCATCTTGCTTGCATCAGTAACTCTCTTCCAGATCCGTTCTGTTGAAGAAGCGGAGGATGTGCCTTCCAAAGCTTGATTAAAATATTTTAGCGCATCGTCAAAAAGTTGGTTAGCAACATACGTTTCCGCAAGCGTTGTGGGGTAAGTGTAGGTTGTACCCGTATAACTCTGTAATGCCCGTTTCGCGAATATCAATGCTGTTTCTGGAAAAAGTTCCTTTTCAAGAAGTTCCTCAGCAAAATCGTGATAGTAATATGCGCTCTGTCTGCTGTTGATCTCTTTCTGCCGGATCTTTAACCACTTGGTGTAGGCAAGTTCTGATTTTTCGGGATCACCAGTTGTTTTGTAGAGACTACCTAAGAGATCGTGCAGGACAGCACTTCTGTGCATCTTCGGTTTTATCTCTTCAAGGATAGCGATACGTTTGTCCTCTTGTCCTTTCTCGGCGTAAAGTTCAGAAATAGCCTTAATTGCAGAATTATGTTGACTCTGTGATAGGGGAGCGTCTAATGCTTGACGATATACCGCTTCGGCATCTGATACCTGTTTCGCTTTACTATAGGACTGTGCTAACGGTCTATAGGATTCGTATGAAGTAGGATCAAGTTCAATCACCTTTTTATAAGAAGATGTTGACTTCGCCAAAAATCCACTCTTTGAACTTTCAAAGATTGGATGGGTGTAAGGTTCAATTTTTGCATTTCCAATAAGTTTGCCATCATTTTTGTTTGGTGTAGCATCGGTAATTTGCCCATTCTCTTCTTCATCAAATTTCCAGTATCCGACTAAACCGGGTTCATCTCCGTTGAGTTGGATGTTCATATCTTTACGAATCTCATCTTCAGTGCGCGCGATGTTCCAGATACGCACCTCATCAATTTGTCCGATAAAAGAGGTGGTTTGCACCTGGTCTTTGATATGAGTAACTCCTATACGCAGTGGAAGACGACATTTAACGAAACGATCTTTTCCATTATAGTGTCTATGACCAAATTCATGCCCGTTAACGAAAATCTTCATGTAATCCTTCTTCGCATCGATGACACCGGCAATGTGAGTCCATGTGTTTAATTTTATGAGACCCGGCGGAGAATAAAGGGATGCATACCCTCCATCTTCAGGTGACGAAGAAATTTTGAGTTTCCCATCCGACCTAATAACAAGGATGTAACTTCGTTGCCTATAATTTTGTTTTTGCTCATCACTTCTGAAGATAATACGTACATAATTATTTGGGAAACTGGTTGGTTTTATCCAAGCAGACACCGTCACTTGATCCGTAATGTTATCTAAAGACTCGCTGTCCTCCATTTCTACGTAACTCCCATTTCCACTGAGCATTAGAGCAGTACCTTCAATCACCTCACCTGTCTCACGTCTTTCAGGCGGCAGTTTTCCATAAAGGTCCCCAAGTTTTTTGTACCACTCCGGATTGTGGGGTTGAAGTTCGCTAAGTTTTTCATATTGCCCAATCGCCTCTTTATTTTGCTCGGTAGATTCGTAACTTTGTGCAAGTATCAAGCGTGCATCGGCATTATTAGGATTCGCCTCAACCTTCTTCAGTTGTTCGGGTATCCATTTTTCATAAAAATTACCTGCTTTGGCGATTTCCTGAATTGCAGTTTTTGCCCTATCTTGTGTTCTGGTATAACTCGCTGTGTTTGCCAGTTCTCGATATATTTTGACGGCGTCATCGTAACGTTTGGTCTCATGGTAACTCTTAGCAAGTATTTCTTTCAAAATGTCTTGAACCGAACTACCGCTGTAACTGCTACTGTTCGCAAGTGCGGATTCGGCGTGTTTAATCGCAGAATCATACATATTATTCTCAAAACAGATGGAAGCGAGAGAGCCGAGAAACCACATATTATTTTTGTCGCTGCTAGATGTGAGTGCGTTTTCGCCCAACTTGAACATCTCATTCGCCACTCCCTGCTGTCCACTTTTTTTCAAAGCAGCCCCAGCGGAATAAAAATTAAACACATTACCAGGTTGCAATTTTCCAAGCGTTTGATAAACTTCGGCAGCCTCTTTATAGTTTTCGCCTTTCCAATATATTTTAGCAAGTGTTCCAAGAATAGCAGAATTGTCTGGATTTTCCTTACGTTTACCTTCATAAAGTGTTTTCAACTGTTCAAGCTTGCTTTGATTATTGTAAGCATTAATCAAAGTGTCGCGTGCGCGATCTGCATCGATTGTGGTATAGATTCTCGCATTAGTGGTATTCGTTGACCAATACGTACTACCAGAACTCACATTTTTTTCGAATATTTCTAATGCTGAGTCGGTATCGTCAAGTTGAACGTATACCTCAAGCAATTCATTGGAGATTCTATCCCGAGCATAAGAATCGGTTGTCATATCAATAGCTTTCTTAAAAGCCTCAACCGATTGTTGAAGTTCACCTTTATTGAGATAGTTACGGGCACGTTCTCTCTGCATCGCTGATGTGAGTGTGCCTTCATCTTCTGCTTTTTGAAACATCTCATCTAAATTTCCCTGATAACGATAGAGGTTGATCAGTTTCTGTTCAATATTTCCCCGATCATAACTTGATGTAGTGAATGGAATTGCATTTTTGAATGCCTTTCCCGCCTCTACCATGTTGTCATTGCGAAGATAAAGATCAGCCATATTGAGAAAAATTTGTCTGTTTCCAGGTGCGAATTCCATTGCTTTTTCATAAGTAGCAATAGCCTCATCCGTTCTGTTTTCATCGGAATAGAGTTTTGCGAGTCGTACGTAATGGACACCAATATCCGGTTCAGCTTGAATGTATTTCTGCGCTAACTCAAATGCCTCTGCCAACTTTCCAGCAGACTGAAGACTGTTGACAAGTCCATCTTGATACTTGGTATTTTCTGGGTCAGCTTCAAGCAGAGTTGTCCATGTTTCAGAAGATTTGTCATGCTGATTTAGCCGTGTATAGAGCGTTGCGAGTTGCGCGCGAGATGCAAAATCTTCAGGCATTGTTTTCGCAATTCGTTCGTATATATCAACTGCCTTCTCAACTTGCCCAAGCTGCGTGAGTTCTTGTGCCATGGCACGCTGCATGCCGATAGTCATCTCCTGTGTTTTTTCGGCAACCTGTTGCTTCGTAGTGAGATCACCACGGCTCTGTTTTATCTGCACAAACTTTTCCTGTGCATATTGACGATCATAGGAGCCCGCTGAAAGGTCATTGATAATGTCGGCAAAGAGAGCCTCAGCATCGTCCCACATTTTGTATTGCATGTATGTTGATGCAAGTCTCCTCTTCTCATACGTACTGACACTGCTATATTGCATAGTCTGGATGTTGCCCATCTTACGGAATGCGTTTTGTGCTTTTTCCAACTCACCGTTCTTGGCGTATGCCTCTCCCAGTTTCTGGTAACAGGCTTTAAGGTCCCATGAATTCTCGTCTTCAAGTTTTTTCGCGGCAGCCTCAAGTAGGCGGAATTGGAGTTCATGGCTACCAACATCCTCAGATGCACTTGCGAGACTGTAGAGCCATCGCGTTCGAACAGACATCAGAGAATTGTCAATCAATGCACTGACGTACAAGTTTGCACCTTCAATATCATTTGCTTTTATCTTCATAGATGCTAATAGATATTGTAGCTTATCGTCAGAAGGCTTTTCGGCGAGTTTTGCTTCATATTCTGCTATAAAATTATCTAATTCATCATTTTCCTTATAGTAATCTGCCAGTTTTAAAACAACGGTTGATTGGGTGATAGATAGGTCGCCAGTTTCAGTTTTTTCTCGCAAAAATTGAATCGCTCTTTCACGGCCACCGGCAGCTTCATGGAATTCCGCGAGTTTCAATTGAAACGACGTTTGCGACAGCGAGGTGACACCAAGTTCCTGCTGCTCGGTTAAGTATTGAATGGCTTTTTCAGGGTCGCCAGCGGCAACATAAGCTGATGCTAATTCTTGGTATACATAGTCCCATTTTGGATGGACTTGAAGTATTTGTTCAAATATCTCAACAGCATCTTGAGGTCTTTTTTCGGTCAGACATCTCTGTGCGACTTTCTGTGTGAAATCGTTCCCAGCATATCTTCCAACTGGTAGGATCAGTTCTTTTGTAAGCGAAATGAGTTCGTCAATTTTTCCTGCTGCAACAAAGGCATCTATTGCGTTTTTATAATTGTAGCCCAATGCGGTTGAGTCGTTTTTCAGAAGTATCTTATAATGTGGGATAGCTTCTTTTGCTTTTCCAATCCGTTCCAGCATCTGGACATAGCGGAGACGTGTGTTATTGTTCTTAGGTCGCAGTGCCAGTGCAGCCTTAAATGCCTCCGCGGCTTTATCAGTTTTATTTGTACCCTCATAGAACATTGCTAATTTGAGTTGGGCTTGGAATGAATCCGGATTTTTTTGGACATCCTCTATAATTTTGTTTTCCCGACTCTGTTTATTTTTTGAGAGACTTACTAAATTAGTCGCTTGTTGGAAATTCCATGCATACATTGTCCGTCCATAGCGATCAGGTTGGTTTGCAAAACGTAGTGCTCGTTCCGCGAGCAGTGCTGCATCTTGTCCTCTACCGAGTCGCGACAGATGACCACTTAAATTCATCAGAAAATTTGGATTACGTTGCGTCATTGCTAATGCCATCGCTTTCTTTGCAGTAGAGATAGCATACTGTGTGAATCCAGCAGTTTGAAGATTTTGCGAGATTTGGTAAAGTTCTTGCGCACCAGAGGGTGAATTCAAGAGTTTGGCAATCCACTCACGCAAATTGACAGTATCACCTGTATGTATTGCGATCTGCAGTAAAAGATCATAATACTGCCGACGGTTTCTTGGCTCTGACTCAGCGAGGTCCTCAAGCATAATTAAGGCATCTTTATGTTTCCCTGTCTGAATGGAGGCAAAAGCGGTGTTGAGTTTAAGCGTAAGATCGTCCAGAAATTCTTTATGTATAGCGGAGAGCACCTCTTGTGCTTTATCGCGTTTTTCATCCCACCAATAGCAGTAACTGAGTGCTAAACTCGGATAGATACGGTCTCTACCGATTGCTGCGTCTAATTCTTTTTGGAATTTGGTGTATAACTTTTCCTGTTGATTCCGCACCCAAAACTCACGGAAAATTGATCTGAGGTAGTTTAAACGTTCTTGATTGAAGTATGCTGTTGGTGAAGGATAACTGATTTGGACAGGTCTATAGCCTCCGTAATAATATGAGGAGAGTGCAAGCGAAGCAACCCGTCGGGGATTTGCAGAATTCGGTTTTGTCCGCTCACAGAAAGTCCAGAAAAGCGCAGCCGTTTTATCGGTTTCTCCTTGCTCAATGTATGCGTTTGTGAGTTTTTGAAATAGTTGTCTATATTCACGTTGCTTCTTTTGTGACGGAATAGGTAGATTGAGAATGATCTTTTCAGCAATATCAGTCTTATCAATCACGAGGAAAGCATCAACTAACTTAAGGCTGGTATTGAGATCAGTGACAATTACATCTTCAATTTCAGTCAAAAGTTTAGTTGCATCCTCTTTTTTGTCCTGACGATAAAGTAATTCGGCATATTCAGCGATATATTGGATACGCGTTTCGGGAGCCAACCCAGGCATATCATCAAGTATTTTTTTCAACTTATCATAATTGGGGTTTTCCTTCATTGAACGTTCCAATAGTAAAGGTTGGTATGCCAAATCGTTGGGTGAAATTTCAACCAACCTGCCGATGACCTCTTTTGCCTTGTCAAAATGTTGAATCAAAGTATAGAGACGCGCTAAGGTTTCAAGTTTCTTGACGTCTGTAGGATTAGCAGCGACATCTTCTTCAAAATGCCCAACAAGTTCAGTGAGTTTTCCCTGCTGCTGTGCGATTGTGGTCAAATGTACGAGCGCACCAGCTTGCGTTTCTTCAAAAGTTTTTGGTATCCATGGCATTCCGCCGCCTCCAAAAGATGGTTTACTCTGAATATCGCCTATGGTTCTACGGGAAATCTCAAACTTGTTAATCCCAACACCGGGGATGGAAGAATAAGAAAAAATAGTTGATTGTGTTCCCTGCTTATTAGCATTTGCAGTTTCAGGGGGTTTAGGCATTTCAAGAATGTGGTGAAAATATTTGCGAGCACGTTCTGATTCATTCATTCCAACCAACATAACTCCAAGGCGATACAGTGGAAGATGTGCATCAGTTCCCGTGATTTTTTCAGATGCGCGTTCAAGAACAAAAAATGCCTCATCCGACAGTCCGTGCCGAAGTAATAAAGCTGCGAGTTTAACTTCAGCCTCAAGGGTCTGATTTTTAGCGTGCAGAAGTTTTGTCCACGCTTGAATTGCTTCCTGTTCACGTCCAACATCAAACAACAATTCTCCGAGTTTTTGCTGATTACTGATGTCAGGGTCAACTTTGACAAGCCTCTGTTGATAAGTTAGGGCATCTTGTATATCACCGAGTTCAATACTGATTTGTACTAAATGAGTCAAGAGTTCTGAATTTTCGCGCTGTTTGTTTAATGCCTGTGCTAATTGGAATCGGGCACTCGGTAGATCCCCTTCCATCCTGTGAAGTTCGGAGAGAGCCAGAACAGGTGCAACCCAGGAGGTATTTGATTTAGACATTTGCTTTAATTTCTCTGCAAAATCACCGCGTCTACCAAGGTCATAATATACTTCTGAGAGAGGTTTAACAAAAGTGAGTTTGTCGCTTACGCTATCGCTTAAGTTCCAACACCGCCAGTACTGGGCAAGTGCTTGTTGAAGTTTACCAGAAAGTTTATAAACAACTGCTAATTCAGCACGTGTATCAATCGCTTCTGGTCGCAACCGAATCGCCTGTTTTAGACTATCTATTGCGGTATCATAGTTTTTGGATTGTTTAGCGATTTGTGCAAGAAGTTGATGTCCTTCTGGATTACGCGGACTATTTGCGATCACCTGTTTTGCAGATGCTGTTGCCGCCTCAAAATCTAATACGTTTAGGTATGACTTTGCAATGTTCGCATGGTATTCGCGAGCATTTGCGCTGTCTATCTCAATTAGGGACATGTAGATGGCATTTGCCTCATCGCGTCTGCCCTGTCGATTGTAAACCGTCGCCAGCCACCGATTCACACCTATATCATTCGGTTTGAACTGCTTGGCTTTCAAGAGAACTTCCAATGCATACGTGATATTTCCTAACTTAAGATACATTTTTGCGAGTTGTTTATGATGTGCGAAAATATCGGCATCCGCTAATCCAGGTTTTTCAAGTTCAGTTTCGATATGTTCAATTTTATCAAGGAGTGTACCTTGCCTGCGGTAGAGTTCAATCCTTTTATCATCCATCTTTTCGGCAAAAAACTCATTAGGCGCAAGTTTCATCGCTGCTGTGTATTCCGTGAGTGCCGCATCGTAATCCCCGTTCTCCAAAAGGTGTTTCGCCAATGCTTCATGATAGCGGTATTCATCTGGCATCAACTCAACCGCTTTTCGGATTGCAGCAATAGCCTCAGTTTTGAAATTTTTTGACTTGAACAGTTGTGCCAATCGATCATAATTCGCAGCGATTGCATTATCATCAGCAACCATCCGATTCCATGTTTCAAGTGCTTTTTCACGATTTCCTTGACGAAGATAAAAATCTCCGAAATACTCAATGTAATCAAGATTGTTAGGTGCAAGTGAGACTGCTTTCTCGTATTGTACAACAGCGTCGTCAACCCATTCGTGTCCAGCGTAAATCTCTGCAAGTATGAGATGTGTGCCAGCGTTTTTTGGATTACGGTCTATCATTTTCTGATATACTGCTTTCGCTTTGTCCTGATTTTCGAGCTGCAGATATAACTCACCGAGTTCGCGGTAGATACCAAAATCGTCTGGGTCCTGTTTGCTTAGCACTTCGTATTCCGCAGCAGCATCTTCAAACTTTTCTGCATTGCGGAGGGACGCGATAAGATTTAAACGTAGGTTTGCATCGGTTGGGGCAAGTTCTAATCCTTTTCGATACGTGCTGATACCTTCTTCAAGCTGCTGATTCTCAATATACGCGGCTGCCAGCAAACCGAGAAGTTCTGGTTCATTTGGTGTTGCTTCAAGTTTTCCTTGGTAATACTCAATTAAACCTTCCCAATTACTATCTGCTGCGAAAATACCGATAACACGATGTTGGAGGTCTTTACGTAGCCAGTTGCCGGGGGAAGTGAGGGCAAGTGCAGCGTCAAAACTTTTTACCGCATCCTGATAATCCCCTTTCACTTCATGGATATTTCCGATTTCTCGGTGGCTCAAACAGACTCTGTAAGCGTCGTTCTTCTTTAGTTGAATTATTGCCTCGTGTTGAGCGATTGCCTGTCCATAAAGTTCCTGTTCACGAAAAAGATCTGAGAGTTCAATGCGCGCAAAAATGTCGTCTGGATCCAGTTCAGAGATTTTTTTCCATGCCTGAATCGCTTCATCCACTCTGTCGCGACGAAAAAAAGCATGCCCGAGTGCTTTATAGATTGCCGTCAACTCTTCTGGTGGTACATTTTGTACCTGCTCAGACAATTTTGATGCTTGTGTCAACTCTTGGATAGCTTCCTCATGTTGGCGTAACGTGCCATGCATTTTTCCCAAAGCAAAATGCGGATAATAATTGTCTGGTGCAAGTTGCACTGCGCGTTGATATGCTGTGACTGCTTCAACGTCTTTACCGAGACGTTTGTATATGTGTCCTAAGATAAGTTGGAGGTTAGAATCGTTTGGTTTGACTTTTGCCTCGGTCAGATAATCGCTGAGCATAGCATCTAACCCAGCACCTTCAAGGTAAAACTGATAAACTCGGTCAAATGTACTTCCCTCTTTCGGCTTACGACTAAGCATAAGCTTATAACGTTCCATAATTTTCTCATCGCTCATCCCATCTTGGGCAACGGTGATTGCAGAAAGAAATAGCGTGGAGACAAAAAACCCCAACAAACATACGACAATTAAACTTTTTTCCCTTCCAATCATGAAAAGTCCTCCATATAGAAAATGCAGTGAGTGTCAACAGGAACCTTATTTATTTTAAGGTGCTTATTGACTATAACAGGATATATCAATTAGCTAAAAAGTTTTGTATATTCTTATTTCAGTTTTTGGTTGTTGTAAGCAAACTCGAACATTGTGATGAATTTATGCTTAAATTCGTAGGTGTGACATCAATATCTGAACCAAGATTATCGGGTTATTGAGACCTACTACGATGGAAGACGGTCGATATGTAACCGTGGAATTCAAGCAAATTAATGTCGAGTGCACGTTTTGCACTCAACACGGACATTCCACCCGTATGGAATATTAGCGGACTAACACAATCCACGATTTGGAAAATAGATTAAGCTATTTCCAACGAAAATATTTTTACTCAGAAGCAAGGACGTTGTCCATCAACTCTTGCCATCTGCCCTCAAACTTTTCACCAAACTCTTTTTCTCCGCCAGTTGCTAAGGGACCTGAAATCATCGGTTTGGTTGCATTATTTCTTTCCCAGAGTTCTTTTCCACCGAAATCGTTGTGTAAAAAATGCAGTGCCACCCCAGCGCGTTCTTTATCAGTAAGGTTTGATTTGGTGCAGTGTGCAACACCATAACAAAAGAAGAGCACGCCACCCGCTTTTAATTCAATTGGCACAGCACGTTCTTCAGGTGGATCACAACGAATATGGTGATCGCTTAACGGGTCACGGTAGTGTTCATAAGATTCACGGTGACTGTCGGGAATTACGTGTATACATCCATTTTCAACGTTAGCATCGTGAATGGCAATCCACATAGCGGTGCCGCGCAATGGGTCAGCAATTTTGAAATATGCGTTATCCTGATGCCAACTTGTACCGACACCGATTTTCGGAGGCTTCCAGAACGCTTGATCAAGTTCCAGCATAAATTCATCACCGATGAGTTGTTTAACAGAGGATACAACTTTGGGATGAAAAGGTAACGCTTTGTGTAGGTCACTGCGATTATTCAGGGGAATAACCTGTAGGTTTTGGCGTTCACCTTCGTTGTCACGTTTGGTGCCATCCTCTTGTACTGCACAGTTGATACCGCTTCCTTGTTCGAGTGCAGTATTATAGATAAGTTCCAATTCAAGCCGCAGCGCATCTGTTTCAACTGATGTAAAAAAACCATCAATTGCAAGGTAGCCATTTTCCCGAAATTGAGCGATTTGTGTTTCTGTTAACTGCATATCAAACTATCTTCCTGTTTTTACTTGATTATTGGGGAGTTTATAAGATTCAGCAAATTGTCAAAATGCAAACCAACACATCATTAACATTTTGCGGTATCCAGCCAGATATGTGAAGTTAGTATATCATATTAAAAGTTTTTTTGCCATAGTTTTTAAAGAGTAAGTAATGTTTTTGGAAAAGACATAAAGCCAATATTAACAGACAGAAACACCCTAGGATCATAGCAATGCCGCATTCTATAGAAAAACACGAACATTTTTTAGGTATAAATTGACTAAAAAGCGGAAAGAATATTAAAGTTCATTCTGAATTATTTAGAAAAAGGAGATGCAACTTATGAAAGTTTATCTACCGGTTTTGACACCGCTGATGCTTCTGCTTGCAGTAGTCCTCTGCTTCGGACATGGAGACCGAGAAGTAGCGGAAGATCAGGAAATGGTGGCATCAACCGGATATTGGATATACAACGACCTTGAGAAAGGCATTGCACAAGCGGAAAAGACTGCACAACCGATGCTCATCGTTTTCCGCTGAGTACCGTGAGAGTCCTGCCAAGGCTTTGACGAACAGGTTGTTCGTCTTAATAAAGACATTAAAGATTTGATGGAACAGTTTGTGCGAGTGCGTATGGTTCAAGGTAACGGCATAGACTTATCGGTGTTTCAATTTGATTATGATCTCACCTTCGCGGTATTCTTTATGAATGCCGACAAAACAATCTACGGACGTTTCGGCACACGCACTGAATTCCGAAATGCTGGGAAAGATATTTCAATTGAAGGTTTCAAACAGGCACTTGAAGCCGCTCTCGAATTACATAAGGGTTACCCTGACAACAAAGAGATTTTAGCGGCGAAAACTGGTCCTGAACTGATAAAGAGAACGCCAGAAGCGTTCTCCGCTTTGCAGCGTTACTCAACAACATTGGATTTCAATAGCCGGATTGAAAACCAGTGCATTCACTGTCATCAGATTGGTGAGGCGCAGCGGGAGATTCACTGGTATGACCGGAAACCGGTTCCGGATGAAGTACTATATCCCTTCCCGATACCCGATGTCTTGGGTTTGAACTTTTCACCTAAACATCGTGCGAAGATTAGTAAAGTTGCATCTGGTTCATCCGCTGAGAAAGACGGGTTCCGTCGCGCCGATGAAATCTTAACACTTGCCGGACAACCGATTATCTCAATTGCTGATGTGCAGTGGGTGTTACACCGCGCCCCTGAAAACAGCACATTACCAGCAAAAATTAGTCGGCATGGTAAAGAAATTGAACTCACACTTACGCTAAACGCAGGTTGGAGAAAAGGAAGCGACATCTCTTGGCGCACGACAACAGGCGAATTACGTCTTGTCGCGCTTGGTGGCATGAAACTTGAAGACCTGTCCGATGCGGAACGTCAACAAAGCAGATTTGACAAAGCGGAAATGGCGTTAAGTGTCGCGAATATCACTCGCCGTGAACGACGTTCAGGTGGACAGTCAAACGCACAAAAGGCAGGTATCCAACGCGGTGGTTATCATTGGCTTCGGAGAACGTGCCGATAGGTTGACAGAAAGCGGTATCATCGGTTACGTGCTACAGGAACAATCTCAAGCAAAGGCTTTACCGGTAACGCTTCTCCGAAATGGACAGAAGATCAAGGTAGACCTCTCGCTCGAATAGTTCATTAAGGAAGTGGAAAAACACGGATTTGGAACCCACGAATTTCCACTTTTTATCGATCTTCCGCTACAAAACCTCGCCTTTCAAGGCGGGGATGTAGTAGCGGGTTAAGACCTCCATTGTTGAAAAAGACTTGACTTTGGTCAAAAAATGTGGTAGCATCTGGACATCTGCAGGTTAAGAGGTCTAAACTTTGGCAACCTGGTTTCCATTGCTCTTAACCACCCTTTTAGACGGTAGTGCAGATGCAGAGAACCACAGACACTGCAAAAACAGAATGCGCAACTGGACTGACTATGTGACTTTGATTGCATATTCCCACGTTCGTCTTCGTCTCCGAAACACCTTTATGTGTCGGAAGTATCGGTATACCGCTATAGGTTTCTGAGGTATTCCGTAGTGCGCCCCATGGCCCGCGCCGCGCAATTAGATGCGCGTTGGTCAGGCTTAAACCCTGACAATCTACCCATCCCACTTTGGTGGGGGCAGGTGAGGAAGACGGCCCCATACCTACTGGACTTGATATGCAAGTAGTGGTAACCCTTGAAAAACCCATGCGGGGTTCCTTCAAAAGAACCCTCGCCCTTCAGGGCGGGGAGCGGTCAGATTACATATCCCAATTATTACATATCCCAATGTAGTAAAATAAATATTAGGATGGAATTTTATGTTACGTAGAATTTTACTCATTTTCACTGTAATCTCAACAGCGTGTATCGTAGCACTCATGCTTAACATATTCGATTCCGCTAAAGTTGAAGCAGAAAAAACAGAAGAGATCGCTAAAATCTCAACAAAACCTTCAATTGTTGCATTGGCGACAGTCATGAAAAGTTTCCGCGAATCACTGAGCGAGGAGCTGCTTGCCGCTGCCTCTTTCCCACTTGGACATAAAGAATCGTATTCATGGTCGAATTTACCACCAGCTATGGGTGCTGATCGTGGGGGTATTGATTTCGGTAAGTTGTCCATAGATCAATTGACTCGTTTCTATAAAGTTTTGAATGCGTTCTTGAGTGATGAAGGTTACACTAAAGTTTCTCTGATTACCAAAAAATCTGAAACACATCTCAGCAAAATTAAACCCGATTTTTGGGATTCACGCCCCTACTATATCGCATTATTTGGAAATCCAGAGACAGATAGATCGTGGGGATTCCAGTTGGATGGACATCATTTGGCACTCAACTTTTTGGTGCACGGCGATGAAGTCTCTATCGTCCCTGCCCATATCGGAACGCAACCAACAACCATCAACGGTACTGAAGTGCTTGGTGTAGAAAGAGATAGTGCATTCACATTGCTAAACAGTCTTGATGATACTCAGAAAGAGAAAGTGATTCAAACGGGCAGCCGTCGTGGTTTGAAGGTCGGTCCTGGCAGGACAACAGATCCTTACTTGAATTACGATTATTCCAACTTTGTTGGTATCGGTTTGAAGGCATCAGAGATGAACGACGACCAGAAAGAAAATCTAAGGAATTTGATTAAAACGTATGTATATAATTTGGAAACCGAGTTCGCGGATGTCTGGTGGACTGATATTGATGCTGGATTTGACGACACCTATTTCGTATGGATTGGCGGAACTGCTGAAAATGATGCCATCTACTACCGCGTTTTCAATCCTGCTGTTTGGATTGAATATAACGACGAAGCATTAAGAAGCAACAAGCCAGACCATATCCATACCATTACCCGTTCACCGAACGGAAACGACTATGGGATTTTTGCTTTGAATAGTGGTCCCAAGACTCTTTTAGAACATTACGTTTTGGCAGACCATCACAAAATAAACAACGATATATTTGATTACAAACTTTCTGGGCTATCAGATGTAGAAAATTTGGAGGCATATTAATGTTTGATAAAGTTTTAGAAGAAGTTGAGGAACAATGTCGCGAAGAAAGAGTTCCGATGTTGGGACCTGAAAAGGCGAAATTACTCGCAAGTTGTGTGGAAAAAGCAAAACCAACCCTAATTGTAGAGTGTGGAACTGCAATCGGCTATTCAGGGTTGTGGATATTACGCGTACTGAAAAATATAGGTACAGGACGTTTGATAACGGTGGAAATAGAGGCAGATAATGCGCAGCGCGCACGTGCCAATTTTGAAAAGGCTGGTGTAGCAGACCTTGTAGACTCACACATCGGGGATGCATCAGAAGTACTCAAAACCATTCAAGACCCTGTCGATTTTCTATTCCTTGACAACAACAAGGATGGTTATTTTGCATGCTTCCAAGCGATTGAATCTCGCCTAACGAATCCCGCGACAATTGTAGCAGACAACGTCGGTAGAGCTGATCAAATGGCAGATTATCTGGAACATGTCCGTTCAAACTACGAATCCAAAACACATTGGTTTGAAAGCTGGCGGCGGAGACGTGGTGGAAACGAAGGAGACAATCAAGGGCAACGCAGACGCGATGGGATGGAAGTTAGCATCTATCGTCGTTAATGAACATATTTATAAGGTTAAATTTAGGAGGTTTAAGTGAAAAATTACACATTTTCAATTTTTCAATTGAGTTGGTTATTAAGCATTTTAACTGTATTTACTTTTATAAACAGTGTCAACGCACAAGAATGGGTACAGAAAGCAGATATGATAAATCCAAGACTCTTTTTCTCAGTTTCTGCAGTTGACAATGAGATATATGTTATTGGTGGAACTCTTGCTGACCCGATCGGTAGCGTTGAAGCCTACGACCCTAAAACAAACAAATGGGTTAAGAAAGCAAGTATGTTATTTGCACGGGCAGGTGTGGTAAGCTGCGAAGTCGGTGGGAAAATATATGCAATTGGGGGATGGAATGGACAAAATCCTGCTCTCGGAACAGTAGAAGAATATGATCCAAGCACCGATAAATGGACACAAAAAACTGATATGCCTACGCCACGCTCGTTTTTTGCAGCTGTTGTTGCAGATGATAAGATATACGCGATTGGTGGGGTTGCACAAAATGTTGGACCTGTGTTATCGACTGTTGAAGAATATGACCCAAGCACTGACAAATGGACACAAAAAGCTGATATGCCAAATCCCCGATCAGGCATGGCTGCAGCGGAATTTAGGAATAAAATATACCTTATCGGTGGGGTCGGTGGTGTGGCAGGTCCTTTTGTTAAAGCAGTTGAAGAATATGACCCAAGTAGTGACAAATGGACACAAAAAGCAAATATTCCTACTCCCAGAACTGCACTTGCAGTCGGTGTTGCTAATTCAAGAATCTACGCAATTGGTGGGGCACCTACTGTGCAAGGTGCCGGTTTGACAACAGTTGAAATATACCAACCGTTAACAGACACATGGGAGAAAGGCATAGATATGCCAACAGCACGTGTTTTCTTAGGTGCAGGAACTGTCAACGGAAAAATCTACGCTGTGGGAGGTGTGGTTGAGGGACTTGGTCCCAATATTTTATCTACCGTAGAAGAATTCTCTCTCACTAGCCTAAGTGTAGCAGCATTGAATAAATTATTCACGTTCTGGGGAAATATTAAAATTGAAAATTAGCGTGTTATACCAAATTAACGATATTTATTCTATTTTCCGGCCGGTAAATGTGGTTTCTAACCTGCACCTAAATTGACACATACGGGGTTTCACTACACTCTACCGAACCTACGCTCACTTAGGAATGAGAGATCGTCCCGTGATGGTTATTGTCCCTTTTGGCACAAGGCACAATAATAGAATCCACCATGCCGTGTAATATTTTCTTGTCTGCGGGACAAACAGCAGCCTGAATTCCACCAAGTTTCACGGCATCACCTGCAACAAAATAGTATGGACGGAGAAGTGGGCGGGAAGACATCTCTTGGATATCCTCAACGTCAAAATCGTAGTATTGCATCCGTACGCGTTTAGCAGTGTGAAACTGTTGAAGGACGTGCGGTGTTTTCTCAAAATTAGCAATAGCATTCTCAATGACTGCGTCCCACTCCTCTGTAGACAGGTCATGCCCGATGGCTACGCCACGACTTCCCCAAGCAAGTTCCGAAAAGCCAGATGGTTTGATAACCAACTCCCGCTGTCGCTGTGTTATAGCACTAAGTTGACGCCAATCAGTTACAGGAGTATCATCTATCTCCAAATTTGGGATAACCGCATGTGGTGGTAAAGGGCGCGGGTCAAGAATCCATGTCTGTGGAATCGCTTTCTGTAGAAATGGATAGGTTTTCTTTCCAAGTTGACGTTGCCAAAAAGACTGAAGTGATGGATGGTGGAAAAGCGCGAGACACAGTTTTTCTTCCAAATATGCCTTCGGGGGCGGAGTCATCACAACGGTGCGTTTTTTAGCACTATAGAATATTAACTCAGATTTTGGGATGTTGGGTAGATCAAACATCTCATAGAAACGGTAAACGACATCAACGTCTAACCTACCATTTTCACTCTCAACTGAAAGCCCATCTTCAGAAAAGATTACCTCATGCGGTTTAACTGCTGCAGTTCTGAGTCCGGCATCGCAAAGTGCATTCGCAAGCCATACCATCTCTGGTCGATAATCCTCAGATTCGTCAGAGACCACAATCGCAAGTGTGGGATCATCTTTCTTTGCCAAAGCCCGGATCATCTCAGCGTATCCATTCACCATGCCATCTTTACCACCGATGATAGAATACCCGACCTTTGTATATAATCTTGATAGACAACCTGTGGCACCGATAAAACCGGGTATAGAATCTAATTCTGTAATCACCTTGGTGTCGTCGGTAGTAGGCAAAATATCGGGTCGCAGGACACCTGGGAGTTGGCTTTTGAAACGGTTCATTCGCCCCTGCTGGATGACAGTTTCTGGTTTGCCAATATCTAAATATTCTGCTACCCAAGCAGGTTGAATGCCTCTTGCACTTTGGGAATAGAGTAGATTACAGGCGCGATAAAAATTCAATAGATGAGGACCGAGTTCCTCAAACCAATTCAACTCCTCTTGTGAAATCCAGAACGGTTCCGGTGAGATTCTCCATGAAGTATTACAATCGGGGTGAACATCCCGTTTTTCTGCCGAAAATAATTTTTCCTTCGGTATTTCATCATTAATAAACAAACATATCTGTTTTGCATCCAAATTAATACTCCCTTGTCATATACGATTTTGCTAACAGGTGCGTTGTCGATTCCCAAATTGTTGGTTGTGTGATGTTGCGATAATCTGGTTAGAACCGCGCCTACCAACATAGGATTGACAGCGCATTATACCAAATTAACTTGATTCGAAGTTTTCTAATAGCGGTTAGCATTGCAAGGCACGGGGACCTCGCGCTACAAATCCAGTTAATTGGGTATTAGAGGATAACCTGCTTGACGAAATCAATTTTTTCCTGCGCAGCTATAGATTTCAAAACGGAACGTGGCACGAGGCTATCCACATTTATGAGTGTTAGCGCAACTTCTTCAATACGAGACCGTCCAACCGTCATATCCGCTATATTGATGTTGTGCTTACCCAAAATGGTTCCGATTAACCCGATCATCCCTGGCTGATCTCGGTTGTAAATGAGAAGTATGTATCCCTCTGGCGTAGCGTTCAGGTGAAGTTGGTTAATACGGACGATGCGGATGTCTTTTCGTCCAAAAGTTGTCCCAGCAATAAGCGTTTCTCCCTTATCCGTGGTAATGGTGACAGTAATCAAGTTCGAAAAATCCGCTTCTGCATCGCTCTTTGCTTCAGTCACTGAAATTCCGCGCTGCTTAATTAGAAAAGGCGCGTTAACATAATTAACCTCGTTGAGTACTGGTGATAATAGCCCTTTCTGCAAAGCTACGGTGATGGGCGTTACATCCTCTTTCTGAAATAAGGTGCCGCCATAATGGATTTTGATTGCTGAGATTTGTCCTTCAACAATTTGGGAATGAAAGCTTCCGATCTTTTCTGCCAGTTCAAGATAGGGTCCCAAAATTTCAAACATTCTCGGATCAATTTTAGGATGATTAACTGGGTTAGCGACAGGTTTACCTTGTAGTGCGTTGATTACTTGCTGTGCCACTTCAATAGCAACGTGTTCTTGGGCTTCAGTTGTTGATGCGCCGAGGTGTGGTAACGCGAGCACGTTATCCAATTCAAGGAGTGGACTATCAATAGCAGGCTCATCTTCAAAAACATCAAGCGCAGCACCAGCGATCTGTTCCTCTTTCAGCGCGTTATAGAGTGCTTTTTCATCAATGATACCACCGCGTGCACAGTTAATCAGGCGTCCCGTGGGTTTCATCAGTTGGAATTCTGCTTCTCCGACACTGTGGTATGTCTCCGCGGTGAGAAGCGCATGAATTGAGATATAATCTGATTCTCGGAATAACGTTTCGCGATCAACAAAGCGGACCCCCATTTTTTCAGCAGAGTTAGCAGAGGTATAAGGGTCATAAGCAATGAGTTTCATGCCGAAAGCGTGTGCCCGCTTAGTAACTTCACGTCCAATTCTGCCGAGGCCGACAGTGCCGAAAACTTTACCGTATAATTCAACACCGATAAAATCGTTCCGCTGCCAATCCCGGTTTTTGAGCGAGATGCCCGCAGGAACAATGTTGCGTGCCAAAGCTAACAACAGTGCTATGGTGTGTTCCGCTGCTGCTATAGTATTCCCATCAGGTGTATTAAGGACTAATATACCGTTTCGCGTGGCAGCTTCCACATCAATGTTATCTACACCGACCCCTGCCCGTCCAATAACCTTGAGTTGCTTTGCGGCATCAATAACATCGGCTGTTACTCTCGTCCCGCTTCTAATCAGTAGGGCATCATAATCGGCAATACGTTCCAACAATTTTTCATGGGTTAGGTTCAACGCAACATCAACCTTGAAATTGCCGCTTTTGATTAAAACATCTAAACCCTGCTGCGATAGCAAATCGCTAACCAGCACTTTGTCCATAATAGAAATTCCTCCCACTAACGCCTAAAGCATTTTAAATTGTAGCACCTTAATCCGACGGTGTCAATAAAATTAAAATAGGGCATTCGGCTATTTAATTTTCGGCTAAAATTATAAGAAAAAATTGTCAATCTATATACTTACTATATTAACGTGAGCTCGGTGTCCGAAATAACGTGAGTTTCGGTATAGATAGAAGGATGTTTTACCTGTTTTTTACCTCCTAAATCCCTAAAATAGGGGGAATCAGTGGAAAAATACCCACGAACTTGTGAAAGTAGACTTATACCGAGCTTACGTTATATTATAGTGTGTATAACATTAATTGCAGGTAGGCTATTTCGGTCAAGATGGTTCTGACTCAGATCGTGAAGAACATTGACAATTTTCCGGTGGTGTGATATATTTCATTATAGGGCTTAGATCTCAGTAGAAAACATCTGACTATCTATACCGCTGAATTTGTCATAGTCAGAGTTTGCCTGTGGGTAGGATTAATGGACATAATAGACATTATACTGATTTAAAAACGTGTTGTGAGAGTTAATTTTTATGTATTTATATTTCACGTTACAATATATTTAGTGATTGTAATTTGGCAGTTTTCCCTTATTCTGTTTCCGTTTTAGGCAAAATGTGCTTATAGGATAGCAAAAAACAGACAGACAAGAAACCCACAATTAAATTGATATAATGTCTAATATATACCGATCAACAAATAACAGAGTTAATTAATGAAGGTAAAGTTTTACCAGATGACTGGCGTACCCAACTAAATAAAAACAATAGTTTGCCTATCATCGGGAAAAATGGTAACAGTTTCCGTATCATAACCAGACAGAATAAAAAATATCCATCAGATTTTTCGGTAATCTTAGCGGTTAGAAATCCTAAAACTGGTGTGCTTTTTCGACTTCGCCGCTATAATAGTATTTCTAAGCGGCCGCACAATAACAAAATTGAAAAACAAAAAATTTTGGGTTATCATATTCACTATGCAACAGAGCGATATCAGAGAATTGGATGTCAATAACCCCGCCCTAAAGGGCGAGGCTTGTTCAATACGGCAGCCAAGCCTATCTGTTGAACAAGGGTAACTTATTGACTACCGTAACATATCGCAGTATCTCGGTATGGCAGCCGAAACAACGGTTAGAAAACGATATACCGAACTGGTAGTAGGTATTATCTAAGGATGCTCCCAAAGTCTTAACCCACTTGGATACTGTGATCGGTAAGGGGAAACATACACCTACGAAAGTAGAGAGCCCGCAAGGGTCATTACCTGTTTTCTTTCACAGCACCGGGTCAGGTCTATTAGGTGAGTGGTGACAGTTTCACTCAACGAAGCAGCCCACTGGAAAGAATCGCCCACGGGTCTGTGGCGAAAAAACAACTCGCACCCCTTTAGGGGGAAATCTATAATTTAAAAAGGAGCGGTGTTTCCTCCTCCGCCTAAAGGCAGGGGTTTCCACACCGAATATTTTGATGATGAGGACACTTTTGCAAAAGAAACAGACCGCTATAGTGATCTTGAAGGTGCAATACAGTGTCTTATACAGGATGCAAATTTTGAATTGCCCCCACAGTTGACGCTTTTTTAGGAGGTGAGAACAGTGTCAGTCAAAACAATAGAAAAAGACTTTATTGATAAGGTCTCCGCAGAGATACAGCTTTCAGCAGATGGCAAAGACCGTTTCCTTGTTTTAACTCCCTTCCATTTCAATGATGGGGATCAGTTGGTTATTGTATTGAAAAAGATGAGTGATAAATGGGTCCTCTCAGACGAGGCACACACCTATATGCACCTGACACATTATATGGATGAAAAAGCTCTACAGAGTGAGACTCGCCAGAAACTAATCTTAAAAGCCCGATCCATGTTTGAAGTTAAAGATTATGATGGAGAACTGATAATGGAAATCCCGGATGGGGATTATGGGGAAGTTTTATTTGACTTTGTTCAAGCACTTCTCAAGATAATTGACGTTACATATTTATCAAGAGAAAATGTTAAATCTACATTTAAAGATGATTTCCGCGCCTTTTTGTATCAGAAGGTAGAATCAAGACACCTGACATTTGACTGGCAACATCCGGTACGTGATCCCAATGGACTTTACCAAGTAGATTGTAGAATAAATGGAATGCCACAACCTCTTTTTGTGTTTGCTCTAAACAGTGACACTAAAACGCAAGCAGCGGCACTTGCATTAGACCGGTTTAAGGAATGGGGAATTGAATTCCAGCCTCTTGGCATATTTGAGAAAAAGACTACTCACGATGTGTTTTTACGTTTCAATGATGTTTGCAAAACACATTTCACGGACATAATCAAAAACAGCAAAGAAATCGGACAATATCTGCAAAATTATATGCCAAACGGAGCATGACAATTGTCGTTAGAATGCTAACCTAAAAACTCTACTTTGGCGATAACGAGGTTGTATTACATGAATCTACTCATTCATCCAAACGCCCTATATTATGGCGATTGTTTAGAGATTATGCAGAACTTTCCCGACGAATACGTTGACTTAATCTGCTTAGACCCGCCGTTCAATTCCAATAGAAGATATAACACAATCTTTAAAAACAGTGGATTGATGTATTGAACCGCAAATCAAAGCGTTTTCAGTTTTCCATACTTTGATCTCATTTTACCCAGACCCGGTAGGTGCGGTTTTGCGGCGTACTCGCCCAAATGCGATCTGCATTCCTAACCGCACCGGATCTTCATAAGAAAGATGCACGAAACCCGAATAATCTCTTAAAACTGAATGCCTCTGAAAAAATCATAGAATTTACTTGACAAATTTATGTCTAACGCTTATCATAAAGTAACTTAAAAATTGAACGGTATAGACGAGTCTTCTATTTCATGACATCGGACAAAAAAAGCATCCGTTTGTGGCCCCTATTCATCATCGTTAGTCTCACCGTTTTAGCGATCGGGTTAGTGTGGTCGTTGGATGCTGATCATCGTCAAGACAAAGTTGCCCTTACGGTTTTACTGCTCATCGTTACGGTTTTTCTGGGGATAATGTGGTTGTTAGGGTTTTCCCGCTTGGCATGGCGAGTTAAATTCTTATCCTTTGGTGTTATCCTTTTATGCATCGCTGCGTTTGTAACCCTATTCCGATTTGGCGGATTCAGTGGTGACCTCGCCCCGAAATTTGAATGGCGATGGCGTGGGACTCCGCAGCATTCTGTCGGCACATCCTACGCGCAGGACACCTCAGAAGCGTTTCTGACAGATTACCCGCAGTTCCTCGGACCGGATAGAAATGCCGTGATAACCAGTATCAAACTGAACACAGATTGGGAAAATAATCCGCCAGAGTTAGTGTGGCGTCAGCCTATTGGTGCTGGATGGTCAGGTTTTGCTGTCGTAGGAGATTCTGCAATTACGCAGGAACAGGAAGACGAATGGGAAAAGGTTGTCTGTTATGACTTTCACACCGGCAAAGAAAAGTGGACACACAGAGATAAGGCGAGGTATTATACGGCACTTGGTCAACTCGGTCCGCGTGCAACACCAACTATTGACGGTAACCGTGTCTATACTGTCGGAGCAACAGGTATTCTGAACTGTTTGCATTTTGAAACGGGTAAACAGATTTGGTCTACAAATATTTTTGAGGAAAACAATGCGGCAGCCCCGCCTTGGGGTGTGAGTGTTTCGCCGCTTGTTCTTGATGAACTCGTTATTGTAAGTGCTGGCGGCGCAGTAGCGTATTACAAAGAGACAGGTGAAATCGCGTGGACAGGACATAGAATTCAGAGTGCCTATAGTTCACCCCTTCTTATTACCTTGGCAGGAACTGAGCAGGTCGTGTTGTTTGACTACGGTCTTGTCACGTCTCATGAACCTACAACTGGCAAACTCCTATGGAAACAACCGTGGCCCACTGCCGTAGAATGTGTGGCACAGCCGACACCGCTTCCTGGAGATAAACTTCTCGTCTCCACTGCCTACGGCATCGGTGCAAAATTATTTCAGATTTCAAGTAACCCATCAGAACAATTTAACGTTAAATTACTATGGGAAAGTATCTACCTCAAGGCAAAATTCACTACTATTATATTTTATCAAGGCTATTTATATGGTCTTGACGACGGTATATTCACATGCGTAAATCCATCTAATGGGAAACGTCAATGGAAGCGAGGTCGTTACGGGCATGGGCAGACACTCCTAATATCAGATGTCTTGTTGGTACTTACTGAACATGGTGAGATCATTCTATTAGAACCGGACCCAGAAGTTCATAAAGAACTTGCTCAATTCCCCGCGTTGGATGGACAGACATGGAACACGCCAGCACTCGCTGGTAATTATTTACTTGTTCGAAATAGCCGAGAAGCAGCTTGTTATCGGCTGCCAACTGAATAAACAGTTTTCGGACAACAGCATTACTACAATACTTTAAATGCTATTATACCATATTAACTTGATTTGTAGCGCGAGGTCCCCGTGCCTTGCAATGCTGACTTTATCGGAAAACTTCGAATCAAGTTAATTTGGTATTATACCCCACTTATCGGGGACATTTTATATAAAAAGAGGAAGACAAAAACTGATGAATGCTTATTTTAACAATCTCACCAGATTATTGGTTTGCTGTGGACTCGGCGTCTTACTCTGCGGGACCGCAGTAATTCACGCTGCAAAAGACCCTTCAATTGATTCTCCGCTTGAGCAAAAAATTGATGATTTTGTCAAACAATTCCGTGGTCGTCGTGGACCTTTGTTGTCAACTGATAGGACCAGTTTTGTTGTCTATGATATCTCAAAAAAGGAGAAATTGGTCTCTATTAACGAGGATCGGAAGATGATGGCTGCCTCGTTAATTAAAAACTTTGTCATGCTTGCATATTTTCACGAAGTCAAGTATAAACGTTTAAAACATACCAATACAAATCGTGTTCATTTGAGGCAAATGATTAAGGTAAGTTCAAACACTTCAACTAACTATTTTATTCGGTTGATTGGCGGACCGCGAAAAGTTAATCGGATTCTTAAAGTTAACTATTCTTATTTCAAACAGACCGCAATCGTTGAATATATTCCCGGGAGCGGGCGGACATATCGTAACACGACCTCTGCCCATGATCTGAATAAGTTTTATGTACAGTTGTGGCACGAACACCTTCCCCATTCCAAAAAAATGAAGTATTACCTCGAACTTCCGAACGGTGATTATATTTTTAAAAACACACGTATCCCCGCATCTGTCAAGGTTTACAACAAAACCGGGACTGTTTACGGACTTATTGGAGATAGTGGGATTTTGGTTCTACGCGACCCGAAAGGTAACCCTCGTCCGTATGTTTTCACAGGACTGATTGAGGATAAAACCAAAACAAGCGCACGAAAACGTCGTATATCTTTCGGTACTTGGGTAGGTCAACGTGCCAACATCTTACGCAAGGTCTCGGAAAGTGCGTACGGTTATATATTTAATAGTTACGGTGGTAAGTTTTAGACCTCGTTAATTCTCGCTTACAAGGTATTTCATGGCATCCATTGTTAACATCGGCAGACGAATTGAACTCGTTCCGATAGATCCACATTTCAAGGATATAACAATAGCACTTTATCTTCAGGAACAGGGTAACCGTACCGTTTTCAAAGTACATACCTACAGTCGTGTAGAAGGTGCTGAAAAGCGAATTCAGCAGGTAGTTGATGCTATGCAAACATTAGGTGACATGCAGCAAACTTCAGATGGATTTCTCTATTTTCCTTGTGGTGAAAAACATGAAGCAGGATGTCGACGTGTTTTTTTGGAAGCATGCAAACTCACACCAAACACACCGGTTGAACCTCGTCCTTTGAGGACGTTAGATAAAAAATCTAAGTTAACTATTACTGTTGATTCAGTGGGAAATGGCACTTACCGTGTCGGGGCAAAAGGTGAAGGGCGTAGTGCTGAACGTCGGGTTTCTGCGATTGCTGGCGGTTTGAAAAAATTGGGTGAAATGGATGATGTTGAAGAAAATGAAACTGATACTGTCGCTTTCCCATGTTGTCAGTCGCACGATGCACTTGTGGGACTGCTGTTAGTTCGTGCCCCGAACGTCCGAGTTATCATGCGTGAAGAGGAAGCGGGTGCTTCGCGTGGCGTACTATCTGCACCAAGTCAGCAAACATGAGGAGATCGTAGTGCATAACGGAAATAGCCAAGACGTTAAACCGATGAACGGTCGTGAACGTGTGCTCGCTGCGCTACGCAATGAACCGACTGACCGCACCCCCGTTTGTAATCCTACCTCTGTTGCCACCGTCGAACTGATGGACTTGGTTGACGCACCCTTCCCGCAAGCAAATCGTGAACCCGAATTAATGGCGAGACTTGCAGCGACAGGCTATACTGAACTCGGATTTGACACCATTATGCCGGTTTTCACGATTATACAAGAATCCAGTGCACTCGGATGTAAAATTCAGTGGGAACAGAAGGATAACTGGCCAACCGTCAAGATGCGTGAACCCATCTGGGAAGACGTTGACGACATCACCATCCCTAACGATTTTTTAACACATCCTGACACGCAATGTGTACTTGAAGCGATTAAGATTCTGAAGAAAGAATATGGTGATGAAGTCGCCGTAATCGGGAAAACAATGGGACCCTGGTCGCTCGGTTACCACTGCTTCGGCGTAGAACCTTTTCTATTGCTATCCCTTGATGATCCGGGCAAAACGAAACTTGCACTGGATCGCATGAAGGAAGCCACTGTGCAATTTGGTATCGCACAAATAGAAGCAGGGGCAGACGCACTCACGCTCCCCGACCACGCAACTGGCGACCTTGTTAGTGGGGAATACTACCAACGTTATCTCCGCGACCTACATATTGAATTCGTAGAACGGATCCCGATACCCCTTATTTTGCATATTTGCGGACGCACGGTTGATCGGATGGAGTACATCGCGCAAACAGGCATGGCAGCCTTTCATTACGACTCCAAAAATGAACCGCAAGAATCGATGGATATTGTACAGAAACGGATCGCATTGGTTGGTAACATCAACAATCCCGAAACGCTCTTTGCAAAAGAACCAGAAGACGTAAAAGCAGAAGTGGTAAAAAACCTTGAGGCAGGTGTGCCTTTGATCGGTCCAGAGTGTGCAATTCCGCTTCAAACGACAATTGAAAACCTGCAAGCAATTCCACAAGCGGTTCAAGAATGGCATAGAATGCAAACCTAACTCCTATATTTTAACTCGTAGCCCCGCTTCACATTCATTAATTTTTTATCAAATCTTCCGCTACAAAACCTCGCCTTTTAAGGCGGGGATGTAGTAGCGGCTAAGACCTCTATTGTTGAAAAAAACTTGACTTTCGTCAAAAAATGTGGTATCATTTCTTTTAGATTGGACGCTTCAACGAAGTATCAATGCTAATCCAAAATTTTGCATTTGTGGAATTCATTTAATAGACCAAGAAAGACGCGTCATGGCGAATCTTGGAGCATCATATTTTTACTACTCAAGGTTGGGATAGCAACCTTTGGAGGAGAGGGTGTCAGACTTGCTTCCGCAAGCAACCCTTGTTGATACCACGAAAGCTTTCGCATAAACTTGCGGAAGCCTCGCCCTTTAGGGCGGGGTCTATCACTACAAGCCAATATATTGGAGTCTTTACGGTGTGCTGCCTTTTGCGTGTGCTTCGTTGGGACTCTTTTTTTGCTGCGGGTGGTTTTTGCGTACAGAAACACAAGATGCAGAAAAATTGTTTATCTTAAACCGAAGACGTGTTAACATGTGACTTTATACATTAACTTTCTAACCCAGGAGGTAGCAAAGTCAATAACCCCGTGCTAAAGCATGGGGCTTGTGCGAAGCGCATGCCAAGCGTCCACTCCACAAGTTAAACGGTTGATTAGACGATATATTGTGGGTCTTGTCGTGGCAGACAAAAAGATGTTTCGGATGCTCCCCAAGTCTGATTCCTCTCTGATCCCATGATGTCGATGGGGAAACCACATATACCGCGAGAGCGTGGGCTTACAGCCATTATTTCTGGTAAAGACATCGTGTCAGGTCAAGTAAGCGAGTAGTGACAGTCTCACTGAACGAAGCAGCACAACTGAATCCAGACTCCCAATGTGCAGGTGGAGATAAAACAGCACTCCCCTTTTAGGGATAAACTAAAAATTAGGAGGCGGGTTTTCCTCCCCTGCCTAAAGGCGAGGGGTTTCCAGCCCGAAGATTTTGATGAAACATTTTTCTAACAAAGTTTTTCTTGGTGGATTGATAGGTTGCCTGATTCTCATCGTAGGGGTCTATCTTTCCATTCAATCTAAGACAGAGAATCCTGTGATCAGTGGAGAATCTCGAGAGGATTCTACGGATCATATATCAACCAAAGGTGAGGGGATTTCAAAAAGCCTTGCGGATGATGCAGATCCTTGGGAAGTTTGGATAAAGATACAAACGGATGTTGCAATGGAGAAATTCGTAGATGCAGCAGCAAAAAAACACGTGACGCTCACCAACGAACAACTTGTGGATCTTCGCAGACAAGCACGATTGATCGTTATAGCTGCTGCAGAAAAGGAAAAAAAGAAATCCGACATACCCCCACCAGTGTCTGAATCTGATGTCAAGGTGGATATCACCGATCCGCCAGCTTATAATACAGTCGGGAAAAAACATACCGGTCCCCAAACCGTTGAAGCACTAATGGATGCGTTTCACACTAACTACAACAAAGGCAAGTTATCTGGCGAGATTGATAGAATATACCCTCCCCAACAGTGGATCCAATCGATTCTTGATAGAGGTCTTACCATACAAAATGCAGCCGAATATTCAGAGTATATGAGGATCAGGTCGAGCTTAATTAACATTGAAAATGACCCACAGTTCCGGGAAATGCGTTCAAGAGGCCTGGGAATTCCTGCGTCTGATATAGAGGCACTTAAAACTGCTCATCTTGAAAAAGAAATTGATTATAAGCGACGTTTTCATAATGCTCGTCGTGCAGATGAACGTATTCATTTTGTGGGGCTTGCCGGATCTAATAACGAAACCGAACTGCCCTTTTATGTAGGTAGGACAATGACCTACGTGCAACGCAGGTCCGATTCCGATTACCAAGTGCTGTACATGGGAGCATCCCTCACCGGAAAACAAAAGTTTGACCTCCAATTTAGAGGGATTGAACCGGAAGGGATTGAAATTATATATATTGATGAAATGGGAAAGACCCTTGAGGAGAAACCTCCTCCATTTAAACGAGAAGAGTTCCGTAAAATGATGGCAGAAGGTGAAAAGCCTCCTTCCAAAGAATGGGGGAATCCAAACGGACCCCTGCCAGACTCTGAAGAGTTTCTGCCACCAGAAAGGACAGATACCGAATTGGATTTCCGAAAACAACGCGCAAGAGAAGAATTCGAACGGAGAGCAGAAGAAGTTGCACGACAACCAGAATTTGAGCATTTCATGCGGGAAGTCCGACAACTTGAAAAATTCGCAACTATGTCCGATGCAGAAATTGCTGCCGAACTTGAAAAACAGCTGCGTCAACAATTGCTACCCGGGCTTCCAACTGAGAAAAGTCTTGAAGACGCACTCCGTGAAAACATCACCCCAAAACCGCTAACTCCGGAGCGATTTAACAAGGCGATGCAAATTTTGCAGAACCATGAACCAAAAGAGGGATTACGGAGACTCGCAAAGGATGATCCAGAACTCGCTGAGTACTTCCGCAGAAATCCGCAAAAGGTGCCGCCAAAACGTTCACAACCCTCAAACACTCAAGACTCACAGAAGGAGTAACTTTATGAAAAACATGCACACCTTATACGGTATTGCTATCCTTGCTTGAGAAACAGAAGCGCATGGAAAAAACGATGCGCCAATGACTCAACGAAAAACCACAAGAAGCCCCTTCAAACAAAGAGGTCTCTGCGACTTTCGCAGGAACCGAACAAGTGAGAATTGTTCGTTAATTTGATTCGTTTTCAAAACGAGCAAGAATTCCTTTAGATTGCAAGTTCAGACAACTTAACAGTCCTTCCTCCAGCTTCAGCCGATTGGTCAGCAGCAAATACAACACGGTGTGTTTCAAAGGCAGTATCAAAATCTGTCAGTGGCATCGGTTCATTTTTTCCAATACTATCTACGAATGCTTGGAATTGCGGTTCATACGGATGATCGCTTACATCACCGGAGTCGATGAGCGACGTTTCAAGTGTGCTCCACTTGCTTCTGTCCATACCCTTTAATTTTGCAGAATAGATACGGTTGTCAAGCAGGCTGCCTTCACTTCCAACAAGATGAATGTGAAAATAGTAAGGCTGTAGACAATCAACGCAGGAAGTGACCTTCCCAATTTTCCCGCCTCCCTCAAACTTGAGAAGACTTACACTGGTAGTCTTATATTGGTATGGTTGGAATGCCTCGCCAACGGATTGGGTGTGATAACTGGTGACCTCTTCAACATTTCCATCCATAAAAAAGAGAAGTGCGTCAAGCGCGTGACATCCGGCAGTGAGTAAAGTGCTGCCACCAAAGTCTTTTTTGATATTCCATTCATATTGTCCGTACCAAGGTCCGATGCCGTGATAGTAATCCACCTCAGCGTAGTGCAGTTCACCGAGTAATCCGTTATCAATTATTGAGCGAATCATTGTAAAATGTGCACTGTAGCGACACTCAAAACAGACGCATACATTGACACCCGTGGTTTTCACCGCTTCGCGAATTGCTAACGCATCTTCGTACGTAAGGCAGATCGGTTTTTCGATGATGAGATGTTTTCCTGCTTTTGCAGCAGCGATAGCTTGTTCCGCATGAAAAGGATGCGGTGTGCAAATATCTATGATGTGGATATCTGGATCCGCGAGCATCTTTTCATAATCTGTATAGGCTTTTAGGGGGGTGCCATAAGTATTTGCTAAGACAGATTCATCGTGTTCGCGTCGTGAGCAGATAGCGGTGACATCCGCCTCAGAAATAGCTTTAAAGGCTTCAATATGCGCACCAGCGACCCAACCAAGACCAACAATTCCAACATTTAGGTTATCCATAAAAAACTCCTTATCTCAATAGTTTCAGATATTTTACCACAGTTGTGAAAATTATTGAGATACAAAATTCTGTTGATATAATTCTAATGATTTTTTATAATATCCAAATATCAGTTGATAGTTCTATTTCGTTTCGTAACGTCAAAAAAATTTTGACATGACAGAGAGAATATGCTATAATATATTAAAATTGGCAAGACATGTTTTTATTGCAACATTCGCGTGCCTTTTTCACCCACCTTAATCTGCATTATAAAAGGAGATGGTTCCGATGGACACCAAAATTTCCGATGAATTTCCCCCGAAGTTTGTAAAAGAAGGGTTAACTTTCGATGATGTTTTGCTCATTCCTGCGGAGTCGAGCATCCTCCCGGATGACGTAGACACGAGCACACAGTTGACTCGGAATCTTCGGCTTAATATCCCTATCTGTAGTGCGCCGATGGATACTGTAACCGAATCTACCCTTGCTATTGCAATTGCACGAGAGGGTGGCATCGGAATAATCCATTACAACTGTTCTATTGAGGAACAAGTATCTGAAGTTGATCTGGTAAAACGTTCTGAAAGTGGGATGATAATTGCCCCCATAACGTTAACGCAGGATAAGACGATTGCTGATGCTTTGGAGATAACCTCACGTTACCGCATTGGCGGTGTACCTATCGTAACCGAGGATGGTTACCTTGTCGGTTTGATAACTAACCGAGACCTCAAGTATGAAGACAACCTGGATCTCCCCGTAACCTCACGAATGACACCTGTGGACGAGTTAATAACTGCCTCCCCTGGAATTACACTTGACAAAGCAAAAAAGGTACTTCACGAGCATCGGAAGGAAAAACTGCCGATTGTTGATAATGATTTTCGGTTATGTGGTTTGATCACGATCAAAGATATTGACAAGGTGCAGATGTTCCCCCACGCTTGTAAGGATGATGCAGGACGTTTAAGTGTTGGCGCAGCGGTTTTGCCATCAACACCATTGGATAATGTTGGAATGTTGGTAGACGCAGGCGTAGATGTACTTGTGTTAGACACCGCACACGGTCATTCCAAAAATGTAATTCGATCAACAGAATATATAAAATCAGAATTTCCAAACGTTGACCTCGTCGCAGGAAATGTTGTTACCCCAGAAGCCACACGTAGTTTAATCGATGCCGGGGCGGATGCTGTGAAGGTCGGCGTCGGTCCTGGATCCATCTGCACAACACGCGTTGTCGCAGGTGTGAGTATTCCACAAATTACTGCGATTTATGATTGTGCACAGGAAGCAGACAAAGCAGGTGTGCCAATTATTGCTGATGGCGGTATCCGCTACTCAGGAGACATAGCGAAAGCCATTGGTGCAGGCGCAAGTTCTGTGATGATAGGAAGTTTGTTGGCTGGCACTGACGAAAGTCCCGGTTCCACTGTTATTTATCAAGGTAGAACATATAAGATGCACCGTGGAATGGGTTCGTTGGGGGCATTACGAAAACGAAACATTGAACTCGGAGAGCAAACAAGTGATGAAGAAATGGCAAAACTCGTACCACGCGGAATTGAAGGACGAGTCCCTCACAAAGGTAAGCTGAGCAATTTTGTCTATCAGTTGGTGGGTGGAATTCGATCCGCTATGGGATATTGTGGCACGCCTGATATTGAGTCGTTGCGCAGAGATGTCCAATTTGTCCGCATGTCAAGCAGTGGATACCGAGAGAGTCACCCGCACGATATTGATATTACCGAGGAAGCACCCAACTATACTGTTGCTAACCTTAATACATAGACTATTGAGACTCAGTAAGTTAAGCAAAGCGAGAAAAACAGTGAAACTTCGCATAGAAAACCTTGCGACATTACTCTTGATAGTGGCTATGCTGCTTGATGGTTGCTCTGGCAGCGAACAAAAGACGCAGCAGAAAACCACTGATTATAATCGCGAACTTGAAAATGTGAGACAAGCCAAACTGGACGCAGTGTACGCAGCAAAAGGATTATCAGCTGATGAACGCCGTAGAAGAAGGATCGAGATTCTCATAGAGGGACTAGACGACATGGCAGCAGCGCGTATCTGTGTTAGCAACAGGTCATGGAAAGCAGCGCGTCCCTATCTTGATAAAGCACTCGCGGAGAACCCGAATGACTTTGAAACCATGCTGTTCTGGGCGGAAAATGCTGTATCAACGCTTGAGAACGAATTAGATTATACACTTAATCGAAAAAAGGTAGAGGTCCTTCGGCGTCTATATGAAATGAATCCAAATCACCACAGAGTGTTATATGGCTTAGGGCGGAGTATCCATAATGCGTACCCTAAAGAAGCCCTCGGATACGCACAAAAGGCATTTGAACTTGAACCGAAGCACTACGCAAATTTCCTTCTCCTTGCCAAATGTTATTTGAAAACCGGGCAGTATGAAAAGGCGTTAGCGGAGTATCAAAGGGTCTTTAAATCCGCAGGCACAAATGTGTCCCCCGATGTTTTGGCTGGACTTTACATACTTCACCGGATACTTGAGTTAAAAGATGACGCGTTCCGTGAACAGATTGAGAAAAACGAAAAAAAGGAGCGTGCAGAACAACGCAAACGCTTGGAATTGGAGTAAAACTCATGCGAAATACAAGACACCTTCCCTATTTATTATCATTGCGGGATTGAAGGACGAGTGCCTCACAAAGGTAAGCTGAGCAATTTTGTCATCAGTTGGTAGGTGGAATTCGATCCGCTATGGGATATTGCGGCACCCCTGATATTGAGTCGTTGTGCAGAGATGTCCAATTTGTCCGTATGTCAAGCAAAAAGAGAAAAACAATGAAACTTCGTATACAAACCTTCACTTCTTTACTCACACTGATTGTTATTTTACTGGCAGGCTGCAGTGGCTGCGCACAGAAAAAAATCACACGCGAAACCGAGATACAGGCAAAAAAACCTGTGGGCTTGACTTCAAAACAGGGTGTGGGACCGCAACGTTCTGATGCCTTACCAACGAAATTTTACCCACTCGAAAATCCTTATGAGGATATTACAATAAATGGACAAGCACCGCCATTTGAATATTACGGCAACTTAGTCTATTGGGTGCCTCACATGGAATATGACAACCCACTGGCATCTGACCATACGCTGCCAATAATACAAGATAAGTATCCGACATCATACTACAGACAGGTAAAGCGAGAACTTGCTGAAGAACGGGGTGAAGCACTGTCTGCTGAGGAAGAAGAGTATATCGCGGATAAATTGTATTTTGGTCACTTGCCGCCACTGGATGCTGCCAAGTGTATGTTAGCAAACGGTGGTTCTGGTAGTCCCTATCTGTTGGAAATTGTCCAGCAAGCACTTGATGAGAACCCAAACGATTTTCATACACTTCTGATTTGGACAGAAGCACAACTGCAGAAAAGTGAAAACAGAGAAAAAGGCTATCGTCGACTGCTACAAATGCGTCCGAACTCCGCGTATGTACTGTTTCAGTTAGGTCGTTGTATTTGGTTCAAGAACAGTCCAGAGAGTATTCAACTGTTCAAGAAAGCTGTGCAGTTCGCACCGAACACACGACTCGGAGCGAGAGCGAGAGCGAAATACGGTGGAGAGAGGAGTGGCATACATATACGGGATTGGGCACTTCAGGAGTTAGCAGGCGCGTATTTTTGGGAAGACGAAAAACAGAAGGCGATAGAAACTTTCAACTACCTACAGCAGATCACAACCGATGAAAAAACACGAGAACGCGCACAAGAACGGATCGCTGAAATAAAGGAAGGAAAACGCTTCGGTCGCATCACATTTGTTGATGACGACGAATAAGAAAATACTATTCATGAATAAGAAATCGTTTGTTTTGCTATTGCTTCTTGCTTTTATTATTTTTCCGTTTATTATACAAGGGGCGAAAGAAGCACCGATCCCAGCAGCATCTTTAGTCTTGGATGTCTCAGAGAGTTGGCTACCGACAAATAATAACCATATTATAGTAACCGTGACGCTGCCCAGTAGGGCGGTACATCCGGGCGGTCAGGTTACTTTTAGTCTGCTTTCAAGTAGCTGGCCCGGCTACTGTATGAATGCATATTTTGGAGATGATTTTGATGCAGATGTAGGAGCGATCTCCGAATCGCGACTGGACGACTAAAACGGACAAAGAACCGAAAACTGAATGCATCTGAAACTTCTGAAAAAGATTTGATATTTTTTAGTTTTTAGGTTGTGTTTACCTTTTGACTCCGGATCCAGTCTTGGCAAGACTTCCATAGTTCTGCAAGGACCTATCCGATGGACAGACGATAACCTGATATTCACTGACTTTCTGGTGATTTTGATGATGAAATGTCAACAGAACCTACGTATACTCTTTACATCTATAGTTTGAGATGTGTTCATTTCGGTTTCCTTGCTATTGATCTCAACTACACGGACAGGTAGATTGTATAAAAAAAAAGAGTTAACAGGTCAAGCAAAAAGAGAATCAAAATGTTACTTCGTATAAAAACCCTCACAACTCTATTTTTGACAGTGATAATCCTACTCGGTAGACGTTACGATTGGCAATAATACTTCAAAAAAGGAGAAACACGGTGAAACATCAAATAGAAAGACTCGCATTACTACTAATTGTATCGGTTATTTTAATCGGGGGTTGCTCTGGCTGCGAACAAAAGACGCAGCAGAAAACTACTGATTATAATCGCGAACTTGAAAATGTGAGACAAGTCAAACTGAAAGCATTGACTGCAACAAAAGGATTATCAACTGATGAACGCCGTAGAAGAAGGATCGAGATTCTCATAGAGGGACTAGACGACATGGCAGCAGCGCGTATCTGTGTTAGCAACAGGTCATGGAAAGCAGCGCGTCCCTATCTTGATAAAGCACTCGCGGAGAACCCGAATGACTTTGAAACCATGCTGTTCTGGGTGGAAAATGCTGTATCAACGCTTGAGAACGAATTAGATTATACACTTAATCGAAAAAAGGTAGAGGTCCTTCGGCGTCTATATGAAATGAATCCAAATCACCACAGAGTGTTATATGGCTTAGGGCGGAGTATCCATAATGCGTACCCTAAAGAAGCCCTCGGATACGTACAAAAGGCATTTGAACTTGAACCGAAGCACTACGCAAATTTCCCTCTCCTTGCCAAATGTTATATGAAAACCGGGCAGTATGAAAAGGCGTTAGTGGAGTATCAAAGGGTCTTTAAATCCGCAGGCACAAATGTGTCCCCCGATGTTTTGGCTGGACTTTACCACATCCACCGGATACTTGAGTTAAAAGATGACGCGTTCCGTGAACAGATTGAGAAAAACGAAAAAAGGGAGCGTGCAGAACAACGCAAACGCTTGGAATTGGAGTAAAACTCATGCGAAACACGAAACACCTTTTCCTATTTATTATCATTGCGGGATTGAAGGACGAGTGCCTCACAAAGGTAAGCTGAGCAATTTTGTCATCAGTTGGTAGGTGGAATTCGATCCGCTATGGGATATTGCGGCACGCCTGATATTGAGTCGTTGTGCAGAGATGTCCAATTTGTCCGCATGTCAAGCAGTGGATACCGAGAAAGCCATCCCCACGATATTGATATTACAGAAGAAGCACCCAACTATACTGTTGCTAACCTTAATACATAAACAATTAGCAGTTATTCCGCTCAGTGGTTGCGACGGATGCGGGCATAAACCGCACTGAAGAGGATTGAACCGCAGACGGTCATGATGAGAGTCGGCAAGTCAAGCAAACGGAGAACCCAAATGAAACTTCGGATTGAAACCCTCACAACACTATTGATGCTCACCATTATCCTACTCGCTGGTTGTGCAGGCTGCGCACAGAAAAACGCACAACCGGATATACAAACACCTATTGACGCGGCACCAGAAATGGTTGAAACGCCTGACTTGAATGCGTCAAAAATATCCAATGATGAACGCGAAAGAAGGGTAAAAATACTTGTTGACAGACGCGACAGCATGGCAGCAGCGCGTGTCCTCATTCGTGAATCATTTTATCCAGAAGCGCGTCCCTATCTGGATAAAGCACTTGAAGAGAACCCGAATGATTTTGAAACGAAACTGTTTTGGGTAAAAAATGCAAGACTGCTTGTCGAAGAATCGCATAGGACATATCTACGCAAAAAGATTAATGTCTATAGGCATTTGTATAAAATGAATCCAGAACACCCGGACGTGTTATATGGTTTTGCCCAAACTATTCATGACATATATCCCGAAGAAGCAGTCGAATATGCAGAAAAGGCATATAAACTGTTCCCTGAAAAGTATTCAGACTCTACTCTGCTTGCACAATGTTATTATGAGGCGGGGGGCTTCAAGAAGGCATTAGCAGCATATGAAAGTGTGTATAAGCGATTAGAAGCGAACAAAAGTGCGAATGCTGTTCCTGGTGGATACAATTTCAACAAAAGAGACTTTGCTATGTTCACCGAATATCTTCCCGGTATACTCACAGATAACGGTTTACGCAAACGTATTGAAATACAACTAAAAAACAAGCAGGCAGAAAAACGCCTAGGATTGGAATAAACTGATGCTAAACATGAGACACTTTTTCATATTTAGTATCGTATTACTTTCTATTTTGTTTAGAGGTTATGTCCTTGCTGCGGAACAGGCACCCCAAACACCTGTCAATCAGGAGAGTGATTCCTTCTTTGAACTGGAGCCTGCTGCACCTGATACGTGGGTTGACTGGCGTCCGATTTGGATGACAAAGACCTCTTTTGTGGCAACGCTTGATTTGGATTCAGACGCTACAGATGCACTGACATCTACCCGGTATATCTTTACGCTGCAGGATACCTCAAAATATCCTGGCTACGCTATGAATGCTGGGGATAAAGACGATACGGATTTCGATATCATCTTCCGTGTAGACGACCAACCGGATACCAATAACGTATCGTATACTGTTTCTGCCGATGGGCAGACACTCACTGTCGATTGTGGTTCACCTAGAACTTCATTGACAGTTGTTGTTTTCGTCAGAGACTATGGTGCACATGCCATTTTGTACGGGAAAGTGTTTCTCAACGATAAGACAGATGCAAATGACGTCGAATTGGACAACACACCCTCTAATAATGATGATGACAATGATTGTATCGCTATTCCGCGTGATAACAACGGCAACGACATCGCAGATGGTTGGTTAGATGATAAGACGCTAAATTATGACCCTTGGGCAGATGAAGAAATGGGACCCGGTAACAACACTTTCCAAGGTGATGGATACACAGTATTTGAAGAATATCGTGGGTTCATTGTCAAAGGGAAACATAAACACATATTACCGAATGATAAAGACGTTTTTGTATATTCGGAGTTTGAAGCCGATGGTATTGGTATTGGGTATGCAAGTAACCTACCTGATCCGATAACAACCCATCTGATTAATTTCGACGAAATGAACAAACCGACGAAATATAGAAATGGTAGAGAAGTTTGGTTAGACGATCCGTGTGTGATGAATTTAAATAAGTGCAGTGATCTCTTACAAGTCGTAAAACAACGTGCTCTCTGGATAAGAAAGAATGCTCATGTCGGTGGTGGTTGGACAGACACAAAAGGTGTTACTTATGGATTTGCTTTTGATGGGTCGGCTGATCCGGGACCTCCTCCTCACAATATGAAAGTCATTGAGATTTTCTATAAAAACATTGAAAGCAATCATAATGCTGCTCTTGCGGAGATAGCAATCACAGAACCGAATAAGCCAGATGCGCAACTGCCAAAGTTATCTGAAAGTCTAAAGCGAACTATTGGGCATGAATTTGGGCACGGCATTGGATTATACCATCCGTGGCAGCTGAATAGTCAACGATCACCAGCTCGTGGAAGGCAAATAGGTGATGTTTATAATGGACCGCGCACGATAATGGACTATGGCAGAGACGTTGACAATAATCCGTTGTATGCCCATAACGTATCTGTTCAAGGGTATCTTGCTGAGTATGTAGGCAGCAAAGAATACGCTGACTCTAATTACAATCCGTCTTTCACCCATAATCCTGAATATTTATTCGTTGACCCCGCTGTTAGCCAGATGCATCGTGACAAGGATTTACCAGAGCCGCGTCGTAAAGACAAGCCTGAGTGGCCGCGAACTGAGTGCGATGACGATGATCAAGGTGCCAACACCGCGCCGACAGGCGCACCGACAGACTTGAGTGCGTCTTCTGGGAATGGTTATGTGAGTCTCTCCTGGACAGATGCCAGTGGTACGATTACTGATTATCAATATCGGTATCGTGAAAATGGTGGAAGTTGGAGTTCGTGGATATCCGCGGGATTGGTCACATTATTTGATGTTTTGGGGTTAACAAATGGGACGACTTATGAGTTCCATGTGCGCGCGATGAATGGTGAGAGTGCGAGTACCGCATCTGATTCGTTTGAAGAAACTCCAGCGACGGTGCCAGGGAAGCCGACAAGTTTGAGTGGCTACGGTTACAATGGGTGGGTGAGTCTATCTTGGACGGCACCAAGCGATAATGGTGGCGCGGATATTAGCGATTACGAATACCGATATAGCCGCACCTCTCAAAGTTTCGGTTCATCATGGACATCGGCAGGTGGTATCAACACACTTAAATCGGTTTTTGGATTAACCAACGGCACGCGATATAAGTTTCAGATGCGCGCGAAAAATAGCGCGGGTGTAAGTACCGAATCAAATACGGCTAATGCAACACCCGTCACTGTGCCGGGTATCCCACAAAATGTGACATCCACCGCGGGTGATGGTGAAGTGTCTCTTTACTGGGATGCTCCTAATTCAAATGGAGGATCAACGATTACGGATTACGAATACAGTTATCGCGAAGGGAGTAGCGGTGATTTCGGTTCGTGGACATCCGCGGGCACCGATCAATGGGAAAGGGTAACGGGTCTTACAAATGACACCTCGTATGAATTCCGTGTGCGTGCAAGAAATCGCATAGGACCAGGCACATCGGCAGGACCGATTGAAGCGACACCAGAAGTCCCTGCCGTTGCGCCAGATGCGCCGACAGATTTAAGCGCAAGTTACGGGGATGGGCAGATATCCCTTTCTTGGACTGCGCCATCAAGTAGTGGGAGTTCTGCGATAACGCACTATGAATACCGATATGCCACTGGCCGCTCTTCGAATCATTCCGCATTTACAGACTGGGAATCAACGGATAGCACGGACACCTCTTACGTAGTAACAGGGCTTACCAATGGGACACAACATCTACTCCAAGTGCGTGCTGTGAATAGTGAGCTTGCAAGTTCGGCATCAAATACAGCGTTCCAAACACCGCTCGCCCCAGCCGTTGCGCCAGATGCCCCGACAGATTTAAGTGCAAGTTACGGAGATGGGCAGATATCCCTTTCTTGGACTGCGCCATCAAGTAGTGGGAGTTCTGCGATAACGCACTATGAATACCGGTATGCCACTGGTCACTATCCGAACCATTCTGCTTTTACAGACTGGGCATCAACGGGAAGCACTGACACCACTTATGTTGTGACAGGACTTACCAACGGGACACAACATCTACTCCAAGTGCGTGCTGTGAATAGTGAGCTTGCAAGTTCGGCATCAAATACAGCGTTCCAAACACCGCTCGCCCCAGCATCAGCACCTATCTGGAGTGATATACCGGATCCTTACAATCTTACCGTTGGTGATAGTTTTAGTTTAGACTTGAATAGTTATGTGACTGGGAGCCCGACTATAACCAGGACTTTAGGTAGGATACCTGCTGGCTTGTCATTTAGTAATGGCGTTTTGAGTGGAACGGTGACAGGAGTTGAAGATCGCGGCCTCCAATTTTCTGCGACAAACTCCGCAGGATCCGCACTAAGCGAATGGGTCAATATCGTCGTTCAAGCTGCGCAATGACTTGACATTCCTGATACTGAATCAGTCTTTCATCTTGGATCTCAATAGTTGTATGGTCAGAATGCCACAACTATTATCACTTACATTGACACTTTACCGACGGGAATAAGTTTGAATAACTACATCTTGTCTGAAACACCGGATGGCAACAAACAACATTTTTAGTTGTATTTTATGGATTAAATACGTACAGCTTTGAACGCACCTTAAAACACTTACAAACTGTGAGTTTTTGTGCTAAAATAAATGATGATGTGTTTGTGAAATAGATTCAAGACAAACGCCTTATCTTAAAGGAAGGGAAAATGCAGAAATCCATTCAATTGTGAACATCTGCAGTTTTTCTAACACAGTGATCAATCCAACTGACAACTAAGAATAAATTTAGAAAGAACAAATTTTTTGTGAAATTATAATCAGAAAGGAATTCGCTTATGAAAGTTAACGAAGAGATGTCATTTTGGGATAGACTCTATATCCCCGCGTTGATTAAAGGGATGTTTACAACGTTAAAACACATCCCTAAGAAGAAACTAACAATTCAGTACCCCGAAGATCCGAGAAGCGTAAATGAACGTAATGATCGGTATCGAGGTATTCACAAATTGACAAAGACTGAAAAGGATGAAATTAAGTGTGTTGCATGCTTCTTGTGCGCAACCGCTTGTCCAGCTGACTGCATTATAATTCAGGCAGCCCCTGCTCCCGAAGGATGGACGACCAAAGAAGGTTATCAACGGGAAAAATATCCTGATGTTTTTGAAATCAATATGCTCCGATGCATATTCTGTGGCTATTGTGTTGAAGCATGTCCTGAAGATGCTATTCGTATGACAGGATTGACACTGCCACAATACTTCCGTGAACGTCAGACAGAAGGCGAAAACCTTGGAAGTTCCCGTAGTGATTTCATCTTTGACCGTGATATGTTAGTCGCTAACAACGACATTGCTCAAGAAGGACTTAGTGTTGATACGCAGTAGCAAAATGTCAGCAGTACGCTGCTCACAATGCTTCTTGCGCACTTGTAATACAGTCAGTACCACAGTTTGAGGACGTGAAGCACTGCCTGTAAATATACTATGATATTACACCCCCCATTTCCGAACAAGCAATATCAGATTCTCTACGCTGACCCTCCCTGGGATTACAAAGGGCAACTGCAGCACACAGGGACTGCAGGTAAAGATAGTGGTGGAGCAATTCTACATTACCCGACCATATCTGTAGCAGAGATGGTTAAATGGAACATTGCATCCATCAGCACAAGCAACAGTCTACTGTTCATGTGGAGTACATCCCCGCACCTTGACCAAGCTATTTTGTTAGGTGAAGCCTGGGGATTTCGCTGGGCAACGGTAGCGTTTGTGTGGGATAAGTGCCGCGTAAATCCCGGTTTCTATACCATGAGCCAATGTGAATTGTGTCTTGTCTTTAAACGCGGGACTATTCCGCAACCGAGGGGTATGCGTAATATTAGGCAGCTTGTCCGATCGAAGCGAACTCAGCATTCGGAAAAACCGGACGAGGTGCGACAACGTATTGAGGAGATGTTTCCCGAACAAAGTAAACTTGAACTTTTTGCACGCAAGAAAGTTCAAGGTTGGGACGTATGGGGACTCGAAATTAATCAAGTATTGAACAAGGAAAATTTTTCTTGAAAATTTCTGCTACAGTATAAAGTGAAACGTAGTATTATAATTTAACATGAGTTGGACTAAAACATTCGTTGTTCTCTTTTGTAAAATAGTATGAAATAACGCTATTTTTTGGTATCAGTTCAAGTTAATTAATTCTTATTATCAGCGAAGTATTCGTTAGATATAAACATATTGAAAGGAACGTTCTAATTGACCCAATGCAAGATATATCACTTAATTTTCACTCTGACTCACTTTGGACATTAACAGATAAAATCAAAGCCAGTGTTGAAGGACGAATAAGTTGGGGAGACACTTTTGGAATCGGGCTCGGTAGCAAGAGCAATAAACACTTGATTGTTTGGACGCCCAAAGTAACATCCGAAAGTCAGATTCTTCCCGGTTTTGACTCCGAAGATGGAGAACTCACCTTAAAAATGAAGCATCGTCCAGGAGCTTGGATATCCTGGATTGACGAAGCGAAGGTTCAGTCTTCCGCACTTGACGATTATGATCGCGTACACAAAAGTGTGCAGGAGTTAGAACGCAACACACGTCAAATAACCGATTTTGCCGACGGTGTTCTTGCTAACATCACTGTCCAACACTTAGGAAAATCTCTTACACTCTCTGAACTGACAAAAGAAGTCCTACAATCTCGTTTGTCAGTGCCGAGTACCATCAAAACAGGCGGTTTTGTTCTCACGAAGGCAGCGGACATCGACTATCCTTCAGCCAAAGTCATTATCCCTGAACAGACTCATATACACAGAGTGCATCTCAATGAAGATGTTATGCTTGCAGAGATTGAGAAAGAAGGGGACGATACGGTTTTAGTGGTACTGCGGACTCATATTAAAAACTACCCTGACTTTGTTGATTTAGAATACAGTCTAACGCTTCATGAACGTTTTTTAGATGATAGTGATGTTGAAACCACACCATCTACTCGGGTTCTATCAACAGCTGCCGTTTATAATCCACTTGAACCTAAATCGATTAAACTTGTTCCGATTGAATTCACCGGACCAACGAAAGAAATTGAAGATGCGATTGACAAGAGTTCCTCGGAAATTGACGAGTATGTGGTTAAAGCAAGCCAGCATGCGTACCAGTTGATGACACAATTCCAACAGGGAGTTGAAAGCCGACTTCGCGCATTAATGCTAAATAGAGGGCAGCGCATTCATAATAAAGTGTGGGATGATCTCGTTATTCGTGAATTACGAAATACAATCTCAGCGTTTTGTGATTTCTACGCCGAATATCTTGGTGAACAATTTGAGGAGGAAGCAACCAGGACAACAACTGAGGTCCTTAAAGAGAACATTGATCCGATAATTGAGTTTTGGCAACTACAAGAGAACCAACAGCTTACCTTCAACTATATGATTCAATCAAGTTATACTTTAACGAATCAGGTGTTGGATAAGGCAACAGCACTTTTCCATGATCTCGTTTTTGAGACAGATTTCATCGCTACAGGACTTGCAACGCCAGTTGAACTAAAGATTTCTGTGGGTGACGTTCCGATAGACGAATTATATCTACCAGAATGGACATCTGGGACTGTGCGTGAGAAAATGAATCGGATTGGACTCCGTTCCACTTTACATCCGATGCAAATTGAAAGAATGCGAAACGTTTGGCTCGCTTTTCTTGAAATTGCTAACTTTGCAAGTCAGCACAATCAGAATTTTGAAAAGGTTATCCAACCGCTTGACACTATTCTCTTAGCTGCCAAAGCAACGAATGGGCAACGGAACAATCAGACAAACCGACAAGCTTCCGCTAAATTCTCCGAATTTGAGGTGGCAGATGTGGAACTTGAAGAAATCTTGAAGCAGATAGAAGACTATTTTCCAATCGTAAAGCAATGGATTGAGCATGCACCCCGAGAAGCAGAAAAACTCCAAACGTATTACACAACGTTGTGGTCCTTAGTGCTAAATGGAAAATTGAGAGAGAAACTACTTGGTGATTTTCAACCTGTCTGTGACATCAATATCAGTGTCCCTGACCAGACGAAGCGGTTAATGAATCTCACTTTGGAAAGCCAACTTGTCGTTGAAAACGAAAAGGATCGGAAGACTCTGGAACGCAACCTTAATAAAACTCTTGTTGCTAAAACTGGACACTCCCTGCGTGATGTTACGACAGCAGAGAAGCTTGCTATTCATGGAGATGTCACACTTGCTCTACTTCGCGAAGAATTGATGCGGTATGATGAAACGTTAACAAAACGTGCCAGCAAACTCACAGCTCCTACGCGTAATAAGAAAAAACGCAACTCAACCAATGCGAAAAGCAATGGGAGGACAACACCCGATGCGATTCAAGCGGAACAAACGAAAGTTACCGATATGATAGCGTTTTTGAAACCTTATGGTGGATCGGAAGCGATAAGTACATTGGCAAATGCTGGACTTAAAAAGAGTGTCGCTGAAATTGAAGAAATTCGGAAGCAACAGGTCCTGAGTTTTGATCTGAATGATCTACCTTCGATCGGTGAAACGTGGCTCCCTGAAATCAAGACGTTGGAAGATTTTCCAAACCTACGCGTATTTCTGCTGCAAAATAAGCTGCCAATATCAACAACGGGACGTATTTTGATGGAATTACGGCATATTCTATCTGATTCCCTTTTTAACCAAGTATTAGGACTTATTCAAGAGGTAAAAGAACTTCAGAGCAGCAGTTATGAAGGGGAAGTATTAGATCGGTTTATTGCTTATATTTCTGAAAAAGTGTGGCGTTGGGAATTAACGCAGATTACGCCTGACGAACTTCCGGTGGTAATAAAGGAAAAGGTTCTGGCTTCAGCGGTATGTTATGAAAAAGAGGTAGAAACTTTAATGGAATACGTTGAGCGTTACGACGAATTGCTCAAAACGAAACTAAAAACTAATTCAGAGATGGACGTACAACGTGAAAACCTTGAATCTCGATTTCAAGAAATTGTTAAGACACTTTTATAGGAACAAACTGCATGAAAATAGCATTGTTGGGATACAGTCAGTTATCACTTTCAGTTGCTTGGGGCATTTGCCAATCAGAGTTAGCGCAGAAAATCGTTTTCTTCACAGATGCTCAATCCAACAGTAAACAGCGAAATCGCAGCGCAACAAACCGACGTCCGATAACCGATGGTGTAGAAGATATTACCCTCGCAACTGCGATGAGCGCGAGTGATACTGCGGTTTCATTTACGAACGCTGGTGAGGATCTGTCCGATTCAGATGTGGTCATGCTACTGCCTGCGTCCCTACCCTTTGGTTTCCACTCTGCCCAGGCATTGAAAACAACTAATCTTTCAATAGCACGCCAAATTGTACCAAAGGTTCAAGAACATATTCAAAATGCTAAAATACTAGTTGCTATGCCTTTTGCCAACCATATAGCGGCATGGATTCATCAAACACACGGGATAAACAACGTTATCGGCATCGCAAACGGTGTTTCCACAGCACATCTGAAATCCGAAATAGCGAACAGTCTTGGACTCTCAGTAAAGGATGTGTCTGCGTTGGCAATCGGAAATGATGAAGTGACGTATCCGTTACCGCAGTATTGTAGGGTGAATGGCATTCCGCTCACACAATTGATGGGTGAATCCGATATCCAAAATTTATCGGCAGCTGTTGCAGACCGTTGTCCATATACTTCGGCAAGTGAGTATACGTTAGCAAGTCACATTCTTCAGATTGTTTCAGCAATCAGCCTTGATAAAAAACGGGTTATGAGTCTTGGTACATTAATTTCAACTGACACAACATCGGTTTTCCTGAATGTCCCATCAAAGATCGGTAGCGACGGCATTGAAAACATTATCCCATTAGATTTAACAGATCCGCAACGCGAACAATTTAAGCAATTGGTCGCACAGAGCGCATCAGCACAATCCTTTAGTTGAAACACGAGTTCGAACTTCCACTTCTGGTTTGCAGTAAATCTAAAATATCTATACATTTGTCTTAGATTTGGGGCGTTTGTAGTCGCGCAATTTTCATTGCGCCTCGGATATTTGCATTAGCCGAAAGCCATCCGTACTCGGTTTTTATACCGAGTCAAAATAGAGATTGCAGATGAGAGAAATATACCAAAAAATCCCAGAATTGATTGAATCTGCCGAAGTGGGGGCTTACTGCACCGTTGTGGAAACGAAAGGGTCTACTCCACAGAAGCCTGGTGCGAAGTTGCTCATTCTACCTAATCTGCGTAACATTGGAACACTTGGTGGTGGCTGCGTAGAAGCAGAAGCACGTCGACAAGCCATCGGTCTAATGCAAGATGGCAAACCTCGGTTGCTTGAGTTCCAATTGGATAGTGACTACGGTTGGGATGATGGTCTAATTTGCGGCGGCAATATGAAAATCTTCATTGATTTGCCAAGAACACGTGCGGAAGCAGAAATGTTCACTCGCCTTCAGGAACTGAATGCGAAGAAAGTGCCTCTCATGTGTGCGACAGTTGTCCAAAGTGAACAACAAAACATAGATGTCGGTATGAAGATGATTTTTGCGACTAATGGTGAACGGATAGGCACGTTAGGGAATTCTGTTTTAGAAGCAGATGTGGAAAGCCAAGTCTCCGGTATCCTTGAAAAGAACCGAGCAGATATATTTCAACAGAACGATACTACGTCAATCTTTCTTGAGCCGCTTCAACCGAGACCTACTTTACTTATTGCTGGAGCAGGACACGTCGGACAAGCACTCTGCCATCTCGGAAATTGGTTAGATTTTGACATCGTTATCGTTGATGACCGTGCTGATTTTGCTTCAACCGAGCGGTTACCTGAAGCAGACGACATTATCATCGGTGATATTGCTGAGGAACTCCGAAAATATCCAATAAACCATTTAACTTATGTAGTGATTGTGACGCGAGGACACCAAAACGATGAATCTGCACTGCACAGCGTTGTTGAATCAGATGCACGATACATCGGATTAATCGGTAGTCGTCGAAAAATAAAATTAATTTTCGATGATCTACTGGAGGTTGGAATTCCTGCGGAAAAATTGCAGCGAGTCTACGCACCCATCGGACTGGATATTAACTCCAAAACTGTTCCTGAAATAGCAGTTAGTATTGCATCTCAGTTAATTCAGGTGCGCAACGGTACAAAAAAAGTGGAATCTTTTGAAGCACAACCTGCTCGGATGCCTACTATTAAATTGCCAGGAGTTGGAAATGAACAAGATTAATTTGGATGAAGAAAAATCCTACACCCTTGCCGAAGTTGTTGAAATGGTGCAGAAAACACTTGAACCAGTAAAAGCGAAATCTGAGCAATGTCATCTCCAGTACACACCGACAGATGTCTATTGGTTGTTGCATGACTTGCTCGTGTATGTAAACCGGAATATTCTTGGCGAGTTTACTTTACGCAGACTGGACAAAGGAACTTACCGAGTGCAATATAAGACTGAAGAAGCAGAGAAACAGAAAGCAAATAAAAAACTTAAAGATGACGTTCGGAAAACAGCTGAGTATTTAGAAAAGTTAACTGGACGTCGCCCCACGTGGGGTTAAATTTATAGTAGATTTCAGAATTAATTGGACACTTTTGAGTTGTAGGAGGGAACTCCGATTCCCGACTATTATTGCGTTTCGTCGCGATTCGGAGATCGCTCCTACAGAAAACGTGTCTACTTATTTCTATGATTCACTATAGTATGAAAGACTTTGTATCTTACATACTATATCAAATTAACTTGATTCGACGTCTTTGATATAGCATACGGTTGCGAGGCACGGGGACCTCGCGGGACAAATTCCGTTAATTGGGTATTATTTATGATACAACTCTCAAGGAGTAATCTTCGTGAATCAGGAACAAAATGTAACAGTTGAAGATATTGAAGTATCGGTAGACGTTTTAGACGTCGAAAAAGCCGCGAGCATTTTTGAAGAGCATGGGTGTCTTGTCGTACGCGGACTGGTGAAACCCTATATTGAAGCAATTCATAAGGATATTGAGGCTGCAGCAGCAGAATCTTTAGCACTCCTTGACCAAGCACAGCAAATTGTTGAAGGGTGGCGGACACCGAATGGAACGCTTTTCCTACCTGCTCCATCAGGATTCGAACGGGATAAGCAGATCATGGTATTAGCGGTGAACTATCAGACGAGTGCTGCGTTTTTCCATTCTGCTTTCGATGAAAACACAATCAATATTGTAGAGGCAATATTGGGATCGAATGTTGAGATTTTCGGCAATGGACAGTGTCTCTATAAAGAACCTGTAGGCGGACATCCGAAGCACCTACATCAAGACTCTGCTTACTTTGAGCATCGCTATCAGGGACCTGTCGGTACTTTGAACTACGTTGTAGACACTGACCTTGTGAACGGTGCATTACACGTTGTGCCGGGTTCGCATCGCCTTGGACAACTCAAGCATATTGACACTTTTTCGCACCTCGGTTTAGAAGAGGATGAGTGGCCCTGGGAGAGCGCATTCCCCGTTACTGGTAAAGCGGGTGATTCAATCTTCTTTAATGTCAAGACGGTACACGGTTCCAAACAGAATATGTCGGACAAACCGCGTCCGGTTTTTATCAATCGTTACCGTCGGACAGATGACTATGTGATAATTGGGGGAACGACCACAGCAAATCGAGCAGAGGCAGAAAAACGTGCAGCGGCAGCAGAAGAAGCAAAGAAATCCAATAGTGATCGTGGCTTGATGGTACGAGGGTTCCGCCCCTATTCTGCGTCATAGTACCCAAACCCAATTCCTTTCATAGAATTTTGTATTATCAACTTATATTTCTGATTTGTGGTTAACCTAACTGATATAGCATCAGATAGATAATAACACCTGTTACGGACACATATAGCCAGATCGGAAGGGTGATTTTTGCGATACGTCGGTGTTTGTCAAACTTTTCACGCCATGCCAAGTAGAGGGTGCGTAACGCCAATGGCACTATCACGAACGCTAATATAATGTGCGAAATCAGAATCGTAAAATAGATAGGACGGATCCATCCTTGCTGCGTAAACGACGTTGACCCCGCGTTGGCGTGATAGATTACATAGCAGATAAGGAAAAGAACAGACACAGCAAAAGCTGCAAGCATACACTTTTTATGCGCTGCAATTTTTCGCTGTCGAATTAGAATATACCCGACTGTCAACAGGATAGCACTAATTGTGTTTAAGGTCGCATTGATAGTTGGCAGATCTGATATTTCAAGCACGTTTTCTCCTATATTTTACCACGGCCACCGGTAGGCTTGCGCACCTTTGGAATTTTCCAACGCAAATTCCCACCGTTTACACCATGTTTCATAATCGGTTTGGCAGGCTTCTGGACGTAAACGGCTCCGCATCAGAAAAGCAGGATAGTAAGGTCTTCCTATTGGCTGATAAACATCGTGATAACGCAGATCGAAACTCCATCGGACGGTCTCTGATTCGTTCGGTTTTGCGCTGTGGAGTGTGTAATTGTGGAATAGAATAACACCACCAGCGCGTATCGGCAACAATTTTGGTGTGAGATTCGCTGGTTGATTTTCAGGCGTAACCAATAATCCTGCTTCACCCCAAGTATGTGTAAACAGTCCCATCTTATGACTGCCCGGTAACACCTGTAAACATCCGTTTTCCAACGTTGCATCCACAATCGGTATCCAGATAGTTAGCATAAAGTAAGGGTCTGTGTCGGGCCAACAGACTCCTGCGTCCTGATGCCACGGTGTCGGTTCGCGTTGGGACTCCCGTTTTGGTAAGACAGCGCGGATGTGTTGGATTGGGTTGCACATAATCTCGGAACCAACGAAAGATTCAGCAAGGTCAAGGATTTTTGGGTTTTTGAGAAAATTGAAAGTCGCTTCACCGCGTGCACGCATAATGTCCAAATCTGCTGTCACCTCTGGTGCTTCAGCAGCGAGATGAACCAATCTCTCTGTGAACGGTTTATCTGCATGGGTGGAGGAAACCTTGTCATCCTTGTGTAATCTTTCAGCACGTTCAGCGATAATATCTGAGTACTCCGCAATTACAGGACCGAGGTCTCTCTCATCCAGCACATCTTCAAGCAGCAGATACCCGTTGTCGTGAAAAAATGAAACTTCAGATTGGGTTAACCGCATATATCAACGTCCTTGTTTTGTAGTGATGGTGTTTCTTATTCTGTCTTTTTCACTTTAAACCAAAAAGTATTGCCGCGTTTTCGCCGAAGATGCGCGCACGAGCAGTATCGGGTATATCCATATCCTCAATTAAATGGACAAATCGCGGCATATCAACCCACGGGTGGTCTGTTCCGAATAGTAGGCGATGCTCGCCAACAAACTGATATGCGTACTGCAGTGCTTGTAGTGATGGCGACACAGTGTCCATATAGATACGGCGTAGATACGCGCTCGGCGGTTGTGTGATATGCTCCCTTGCTCTGCCCAAAATCTCTGTCTGATGATCGATACGACCGCTCATATACGGCAGAATCCCACCGACGTGTGGCATCACAAGTTGTAGGTTCGGGTGACGCTCAAGAATCCCGCTTAAAATCAATCGCAGCAGCGCGAAACTGTTATCTACTTGCAATCCCATCATGCCGATCATCCAATGGTCTTTGATTGCCTCACCCCAAGTTGGCACCGTGGGATGCATGACAATCGGCATCTGTAGTGCTTCGGCATGTGCATAAACAGGTTCAAAGTGAGGGGCATCAATAGGTTTGCCACCGATATGTGAATAGAGCATTATCCCGCGAAACCCGATTTTGTTAACCCGATCCATTTCTGTTATTGCTTCATCTGGATTTTGCCATGGCAGACAGGCTAACCCTGCAAATCGGTGTGGGTGCTTATCCACAAGTTCAGCAATAGCGTTGTTAATCGCTTGCGCGCCTTTGTTCCCAAGTTCCGGTACGAGCATGCATGGCGGTGGTATATTGGTGCTGAGCAGTGCCATGTCTACGTCTGCTTCATCCATATCCTTCAGCTTACGTTTTGGGTCGTAGACTTCGTCCTGTAATCGGAATGTTTGCACATCGCCATAAGTGACTATAGCCTCACGACCGCGGCGAATTACCTGCGGTGGATGCGGGTTTTGCGCGAGGATTTCAATATATGCGTTTGGAAATACGTGGCTTTGACAATCAATTCGCATTTTTCAATGAGGAATGTTTATTAATCGTATATCTGTTAGTATGCCATGCTTAGTCATTTTTTTCAACGACTCTTTATTTAAAGTGTAGAGTAAATCACTTGCCTCACGCACTTTTTTTTGGGATGAGCCAATCATGCTTCCAGAAGACTTCTCACGGATAAAACAGAATGACTGGATTATTATTTCTCGTAAATGGTATCACAGTAGAGCCTAATTTCCTTGCTACTGTGATACTTGTGATACCTGTGAAAAAGTCGTTGAGTTGCTCCTGAAATCTGTAGACACTAAGAGAAAACGCAGTGATAACAAGGCTAAACGGCACGGACTTCTCATAGGTGAAACAGAATGATTGGATTATTATTTCTCGTAAATGGTATCACAGTAGAGCCTAATTTCCTTGCTACTGTGATACTTGTGACACCTATGAAAAAGTCGTTGAGTTGCTCCTAAAATCTATAGACACTAAGGGAAAACGCAGTGATAACAAGGCTAAACGGCACGGACTTCTCATAGGTGAAACAGAATGACTGGATTATTATTTCTCGTAAATGGTATCACAGTAGAGCCTATTTTTCTCGCTACTGTGATACTTGTGATACCTGTGAAAAAGTCGTTGGGTTGTTCTTGAAATCTGTAGACACTAAGGGAAATCTGTGATGTCGGCTATTGGGCAGTGCTACGTGAACTTCAGAATAAGACGCGTGATCCCAGATGACGTTTTTCTGTACAACTTTTCGCATTTTATGAAAATATAGTTGATTCTTTTTTCTCACAGTGCTACATTTATGCATGGACGTTTGAGAGGAGGTGACCCATGCCCCTATCGTGTGGAATGCCGATTCTCTATTGTGTCCCCCGTCGCCCTTGCGATGTGGTCTGTTTAGTTCGAGCTCAGGTGTCGGTTATGGCTGGTAGTGGTAGCTCCCTCCAGCCCGACACACAAAATCTCAATTAAACAGAAACGAACGGTCAACTAAATAGGTGGTTTGCTCTACCATTACCAACGGAAATATCTAATTGTGAAAAATAAAAATACTATTCGTAACACAGACATATTATCAGGGCATCAACTGAAATTATTCAATTCACCGACATCTAATGAAGATTTAACAGCAAATATAGAAAACGTAGATTGCCGAGTTGGAATGAAGCGACTCGAAGAGAATTCTGTCTCTCTTATCCTTACGGATCCGCCCTATTTCATTGATGGCATGGGGAACGATTGGGACTCAAAAAAGTTAACGAAACGGGTGAAAGAAGGTGTTGTCGGTTCGCTCCCAGCGGGGATGAAGTTTTCTGTTGAACAGGGACGAGAGTTGCAAAAGTTTCTCACACCCGTTGCGGAAGAATGGATGCGAGTCATTCGACCAGGCGGATTTTGCCTTGTATTTAGCCAAAATCGTCTTGCACATAGAACAGCGAGTGCCTTAGAAGATGCGGGTTTTGAAATTCGGGACGTTTTACTTTGGCGATACGAGGGACAAGCAAAGGCATTCTCGCAAGATCATTTTATCCGAAAACGCAAGTTACCCGTTGCGGAAAAGGACAGACTTCTCCGTAAATTAGGCGGACGGAAAACACCGCAATTGAAACCACAAGGTGAAATGATAATTCTCGGACAAGCTCCCAGAGAAGGGACTTTTGTAGATAACTGGGATAAGTGGGAAACAGGCTTAATTGATGTGAATAACCCTTTGATCAACGCAGCTCAATTTCCGGGAACCGTTATTCCGGCAAATAAACCCAAAGAGCGATATGGACACATGACCGCAAAACCCGTTAATTTACTGCAACACCTAATTCGCATTTTTTCTGCACCGCGCGCGCTTGTACTTGATTCTTTCGCCGGTTCTGGTTCAACAGGAGTCGCTGCTATACTTGAAGGCAGAGATTTTATCGGTTTTGAAATTGAAAGCGAGATGGCAAGCTGTGCCCAAGAGAGAATAAAGGGCTACACTTCGGACACAACGCACACTAAAGCGCGCTTTTGCGGCTCAGTTCCGCCCCTTTGTTGTGACGTTTACGTCCCTTGAAAAAGACGTCTCTAGAACGACACTTGTTGCTTTTCTTTTTCTGGCGATGGCAGCATCAGTGGGCGCGTTTTTTCCTGTTCAATAGGTATGGTTATTGAGGCTGTCGGACATTTAGTCCCGTAGGGACGATATGTTTATAGTACTCAGTATTGCCTGCCACATCTCTTGAGCTCCGTAGGAGCGACATATCCCCAAATGGTGAACTGATGCTATAATACCAATTCTGATAAATAAAATCCCATTACGGAGTATTTATGACATTTTAGAGCGCACCTTATGTTGGGTATAAGAGGCGCAATGAATTGCGCGACTACAAACGCGTTTTTTGTTAATGTGATGCCATCATTCAGAAATGGTATTATACCAAATTAACTTGATTAGAAGTTTTCCGATAAAGTCAAGCATTGCGAGGAGGACCCGGGGACCTTGCACTACAAATCGCGTTAATTTGGTATAAGTCCTGTTTCTCACACTACGGATTTTTCTACATACTGTGCCGTGGACTCCACTTTATCACATAATCAGATGGCATTTCACGCACAAACATAGATGTAGAACGTTCACGATCACCATGGCGATAGATAGTGGAAGAGAGGTAGAGTTGATTCTGTGTGCGCGTCATGCCGACATAGAAGAGACGGCGTTCCTCTTCAATATCCTGTTGCGTTATACCACTTTTCCACATCGGAAAACTTCCTTCCTCCATGCCGATAATAAAAACAACCGGAAATTCTGTCCCTTTTGCGGCATGCAACGTCATTAATGTAATCTGCTCAGTCTTATCGTCAATTTCATCAAAGTTGGTAAGCAATTTCTGGTAATCTAAGAAATCGGAGAGACCATTTCCATAACCGATTTTTTCAAATTGCACGAGTAGATTTCGAAACTTCGATTTTGCTTCAATCCATTCTGTATCTTCTCGGAGAATTGGGGCATCGGATTGCTTCAATTGGTCAATGAATTCCTCAATTTGCTCTTTTTCCGTAGACTCAAAAGGAAGGTCGTCAGGTAAAGTGGACTGATGCGTTTTAACAAACCGCTTTGCGGCATTTAGGAATGCGCTAGCTTCGGTCAATGTGTCACTTTCGTCAGCGGCATCTGTTTTAGCAAGAATGCTAACCCCGAGAAATGGTAGAAATTCTGTGAGCGATTTCACCTCGCGCTTTTGTAAATCGGTCTTGATCAATTCTTTGAAAATTTTTCGATTGACCTCAACATCTTCCATCGCTCTATGCAACTTTTTATGTTCAATTCCAAATTTTTCAGCGAGTGCCTCGATTCCACGGCGTTGTCGTGGGAGAAGTTTCCGCGCTGTAACAAGTGTATCGTAGTAGGGGTTCAATAAACTTCTATTCAGATATTCCTTTAAGTCACGTTCGAGAATCGGATTGTCGTATTGCGTAATGTTATGCCCGATTAAGATGCGATCTTGGATGAAACTACAAAATTCGGGAAGAACCATTTCGATGCTTGGTGCATCCTTGACATCCTCCGTGCTAATTCCGTGAATACGTGTAACCGCTGGCGGAATGTATCCCCCCGGTGGCTTTACTAATTTATCATAATGTTGAACTTCATTGCCAATTACGTTGAGACGTTTCGCAGCAATCTCAACGATGTTTGCGTTTTTCGGATTGACACCTGTCGTTTCCAAGTCATAGATAACCATATCAGCCATGTTTGGCGTTTCAAAACGACTCAAAAGACGTTGGCATAGTTTTAGTGCAGCGATACTTTGAATCTCACTGGATCCAAGTTGAATCACATCGGACTGTTCAGAATTGGTGGAACCAATAAGAATTGTTCGTGCTTTTGTTCCGTTTTGACCGAATTCGTCAAAGTCCCCGATAAGTAGATTTACTGCGTTTCCACTCAGTATCAGTTCGTTTTTTATTTGTCTTGGCAAAAATTGGATTTGGATGTTCTGATCCAAATAGGTTTTAAGTGTCTCTCGGACAATATGGGCTGCACAATACTCGTCAATGCCGTAACTTGCTGTAATCTGAATTGGCTCACCACGGTCAAGCGCGCTATAAAGGACGTCCTGTGCTAACCCAAGATTCGATATCTCTGACTGGTTTTCAATAACTGACAATTCTTTAGCACGGTAGGGAGAACGAAAAAGGTCTAATTTTGCAAAGAGTTTTTGCACGATTTTATCAACTTTTTCACCTTCAATATCATCCGCTAATTCCTCAAGTTGTTCCCAGAATCGGTGGACATTTCTACGTGTCAAAGGACCAACGTCTTTTGGATATTCTTCAATATTCTTCAAGAGTTCCACTAACTCTAATTCGTTGCGTTGTGCTAACCACTTGAGGCGAACCCATGTTAAATCATCAATCCGTTTTTCAGGAAAATTCATAGCACTTTCAAGGTCACGTGGGAGTTTCCATTGGATAAAACAAAGATAGGAGAGAATACCTTTTAGGTTTTTATCGTCAAAAGAATTGGTAGGTCGAATACGTTGAAATTTTATTTCAGATCGTATTAATTCTTCAGTTAAAACATCTGCGAGTCTGTGTGTCCGATAAAAGATGGCAATATCACGGTAGGAAACTTTGCGTTGTTTTATCAAATTTTGGATGATCTTAATGATGGAACGTGCTTCTTCTGCGGGAGTGTTGAATGTATAGTGATAGATATCCCGTCCCTCACCCTTATGGGGAATAAGAGTGTGTTGTGTTTGTCGATTTGGATTCTGTGCGATTACTTCCTGCGCAGCACGTAAAATTTTCTCGCTACACCGATAATGGTCGTCTAATTTAACGATTTGTGGCGTGAAATCTGTTTCGAAATTGTCAATATACTGTGGGTTTGAGCCGCGCCAGCTGTAGATAGATTGATCGGCATCAGCAATGACCATGAGATTATGCTCTGGCGGTGCACATAGCAGTTGTAGTAGACGGTATTGCACTTTGTTCACATCGTGATATTCGTCTACAAGAATATGGGAAATCTCCTTATGATATATCTGTTGAACTTCTGGAGTTTGTTCAAACAATTCAACAGTTTTCGTGAGCAGGTCATCAAAATCAAGGGCGTTGTATTCGGCGAGTTTGCTTTGATAGGTTTTGAACGCACTTTTGAGATTCGCTTCCGCATCCGGATTGTCTATGCGAGCGATAATATCGGGATCAATATGTATGTCATCCGTTACATTGTCAAGTTTGCATTTAGCTTCACTGATGGCATTCCGCAACAGCCACAACGGATAGTCGTAAGGATTAAGATTGAGTTCTTTTACCACTTCAGCGAAGATTTCATCCTGGATTTCCTGGTCGAAAATAACGAAGTTCTCACTCAACCCGATATGATGGGCATGATTTCGGAGCACTTTAACGCAAAAGGCATGGAAGGTGCTGACCTTAATGTTGGAACTGTGCGGTTCGCCGATCTCGTCGCTTACACGATCCTGCATCTCTTGTGCGGCTTTGTTGGTAAAGGTGATTGCAAGGATGCTTTCGGGTTTGATTCCGTGTTGGCGAATTAGGTAGGCAATACGGTGGGTGATAACTTTTGTCTTGCCAGTGCCGGGACCGGCAATGACAAGCATGGGACCGCTTTTGTGTTTTACGGCTTCTACCTGTTTTTCATTCAAATTGTGGAGAATATTCATCACTCTTCGGGCTGGAGACCCCTCGCCTTTAGGCAGGGGAGGAAAGCCCGCCTCCTATTATAGTTATAATTTGTCCCCAAAAGGGAGAGTGCTGTTTTATCTCCACCTGCACACTGGGAGTCTGGATTCAGTTGTGCTGCTTCGTTCAGTGAGACTGTCACTACTCGCTTACTTGACCTGACACGATGTCTTTACCAGAAATAATGGCTGTAAGCCCACGCTCTCGCGGTATATGTTGCCCCATCGACATCACGGAATCAGAGAGGATACAGACTTGGGGAGCATCCGTAACATCTTGTTGCCTGCCACGGCAAGACCCGCGATATATCGTCTAGTCAACCGTTTAACTTGTGGAGTGGACGCTTGGCATGCGCTTCGCACAAGCCCCGATGCTTTAGCGCGGGGTTATTGACCTCTATCCGCCTCTGTGTGATCTGGAAGAAATTTGTGTTGTTTTTTAGGGTTTAATGTGGCACAATTTCACGTTAGGGTAAAATCAACCCTCACGAAAGTTCAGTATACCTTATTTAACACGAAAATACAAGCAATTTTGTGCATCAGAACGATGTATTTCGTTCTACAAATCTAACGAGATTTAAGACACCATGCATATACAAAACCTACACCCTTGGACACAATGAGGACTTTCCCCAGGTGCTAAGGCACGTCTCGGTAAGGGGACACTCAGTGATATTCAGTATTCACCAGACGGTTCGCGCCTTGCTGTCGCGACTCGTATCGGTATCTGGATATACGATGTTTACACAAGTACCGAATTAACGTGAGTTCGATATTTGATTCGGAGTGTCTGTCCATAAGATAAAAAAGAGTTGGGTTTCACTTATTTCTGGGTGTTTTCAGTTTAAATGGGGGATGGATCACGTTTTTTGTCGGATTTTATTGTGGACTCCGTTCTACCCAACGGACAGTAGTCTGATAAGTCCGGTGCGGTTAAGAAACCGCACCTACCGGGTCTTGTAGTGTTCGGTGCGGTTAGGAAACCGCACCTACTGTATAGTTCAGAAGATGTAAAAACAATGAAGGGCATTCACTGACAATCCCAATCCTTCCGTTTTTACTTGACACAATCACCGTTTTGTTATAAAATTGAACAAAAATCGTAAGTGGCGGCACTATTATACCCGCCAGTGAGGAGATAATATGAAACCTTTACAAATTTTTTGGCAGACAATGACACCCCTGCTGGTGGTTCTCCTTTTTGTATTACCAATATCTGCAGAGGAACAATCCGAAGAGACAACCCCACCAATCAAAAAATATGTTGAGTTCACACTCAGCGGCACCTTTTCTGATACTAAAGAGATGAGTTTTTTCGGTACAACTTCAACGAAAACTTTGCGTGGACTTTTCAAAAAACTGGACACGTTGAAAAACGATGATGAAGTGGCTGGTATAATCTTCAAAATCGGGAATATCGGTATAGGATGGGCAAGCCTCCAAGAAGTACGAAATAAATTGGACGAGCTCCGTGATGCGAAAAAAGAGATGATCGGATATCTTGAAAGCGGCGGTAATGCCGAATACCTTCTCGCCACTACAATGGATCAAATCGTTTTGATGCCCACTGGAAACCTCAATCTGACAGGTTTACGTTCAGAAATTCTTTTCTACAAAGGACTTTTGGAAAAACTGGATGTTGAGGCAGATATGGTCGCAATGGGAAAATTCAAGTCTGGTATTGAACCCTACACACGCGATAGCATGTCCGATGCTTTCCGAGAATCAATGACCGGTTTGCTTGATGATCTGTATGCACAAATGTTGGAGAAGATCGTGGATGGTAGAGACGGAATTACCGCAGAACTTGCGTCTGAGTTGATAGATCGTGGTCCCTTTACTGCGAAAGAGGCACATGAATCAAAACTGGTTGATGCGTTACAATACTACGATGAACTTTTAGATGCGATTAAAGAGAAACCAGATGCAGTGCTTATCGAACAGGACGATAACAAGAAGCGAAAAATGCCGGATATGAATAGTTTCGCGGGAATGATGCAGTTGCTCAGTATGTTTAGTCCGCCGCAACGCGCTAAGGCACGTCCTGCAGACAAGCAACTTGCGCTTATCTATGCCAGCGGTCCCATTTTACCGGATTTCGACTTCGCTTTTGCCACAATGTCTATGATTACACCAAAAGTGTTAAAGAAGGCGTTTGAAAAAGCGCGTTCCGACGATGCAGTTAAGGCGGTCGTGTTACGCGTGAATAGTCCGGGTGGTTCTGCAATTGCGTCTGACCTAATTTGGCGAGAGGTGATGCTGACACAACGCGAAAAACCTGTTATCGTATCTATGGCAAATATGGCTGCTTCTGGCGGTTATTATATATCAATGGCAGCTGGAACAATCGTAGCGCAACCCGGAACGCTTACAGGTTCAATCGGGGTTTACGGTGGAAAACTCAATCTGAAAGGTTTATATAACAAAGTCGGTTTGACTAAGGAGATTATTGCACACGGGCAGAACGCTACACTCTATTCTGACTATGGAGGCTTTTCACCGACAGAACGCGAACGCGTTGAAAAGATGATGAAAACGGTCTATGAAGAATTCGTCAATAAGGCAGCATTGGGTAGAAATAAGACTTTTGATGAAATTGATGCGGTCGCACAGGGACGAGTCTGGACAGGAAAACAAGCAAAGGAACTCGGTCTCGTTGATGAAATCGGTGGGCTTGATACTGCGCTATCTATTGCTAAGAAAAAAGCAGGGTTCACTGATAAAGATAAATTTGACATCATCGTGCTACCCGAGCAGAAACCCTTTTTTGAACAATTCTTGGAGAGTATGTTTGAAGAGGAGGCGGGAATTTCAGTACCACTACCTTTGCAATTAGCACAGCGACACCCCGCACTTCATAAGCTAAGCACGCAATGGAACAAGATAATAACATGGCTAACACTATTTGAAAAGGAGCGAGTGGTCACGGCTTTGCCTTTTGATATTTTAATTCGGTGACTTTATGGAAACCAATAACTTTCACGTTGATTTAACTGACGAACAGGTTGCCTTTTTTCAAGAAAACGGGTACCTGAGCATTCCGCGCATTACTACTGATGAAGAGATTGATTGGCTCAAGGGCATTTACGACGAACTCTTCACTGAAAGAATAGGTGAGGAACAGGGACGTTACTTTGATCTTGCAGGTCCCCGTGCACATACCGGACAAGAGACATTGCCACAGGTATTGGGTCCGGAGGCGCAATTTCCCGAACTCCGCGAATCTGTCTATTTTCAAAATGCACAACGACTTGCTGCGAAATTGCTGAGTGTAGAAAAGGAAAAGGTTGGCGGTGGCGGACACATGATTTTGAAGCCTGCACACTATGGCAACGAAACGCCGTGGCATCAGGATGAAGCATATTGGAATCCATCGGTCTTGCCGCATAGTTTGAGCGTATGGCTTCCACTTGATAAAGCGACACTTGAGAGCGGGTGTATGCAATTTATTCCGAAATCTCATAAAGGTGACGTGCGTTGGCATCGGCATATCAATGACGATCCGCTTGTGCATGGCTTGGTGACAGATGATGTTGATATATCGGAAGCGGTTGCTTGTCCGATACCTGCTGGCGGTGCTACGTTCCATCACTGTCGGACTTTACACTATTCTGCTCCTAACAGCACTGACCAGACGCGTAGGGCATATATCCTCGTCTTCAGCGGTCCGCATCAGAAATTGGATAACCCGGCAGAACGTCCGTGGCAAACGGAGGAGCAGGAGGCATTGGCTAAACTAAAATCGTTGGCGGCAGATAGGGAGTAGTAATTACATATTATAAAGTAGCAGGCACACTGAATTAATCAACAATGCGTGATGTACAACCACGAGAGATACAATATTACCGAACTTCAGATGGGCAAAGACCTTTTATAGAATGGTTAGAATCAATTCGAAATACGAACACACAAGCTCGAATCCAGGCTCGACTTGAACGGCTTGAAGATGGTAATTTTGGCGACTGTCAATCTGTTGGTGATGGTGTTTTTGAGTTACGGATCCATTTTGGAGCAGGTTATCGAATCTATTTTGGACAAATAGGGAACACAATCGTTCTTTTATTATGCGGTGGAGACAAGTCATCACAAACGCGTGATATTGAACGGGCAAAAATATATTGGCAAGAATACAAGGAGACACATCAGTGAGAAAAATGGGAGTATGGCGCGAGTACCTTATTGAAAAACTTGCTGACAGAGAAAGCGCAATTAACTATCTCCAAGCTATCCTTGAAGACTATCAAATTTTTGAGGATTCGACAGTAGTTCTAAGATCTCTCCATACCGTTGTTGAAGCGCAGGGGGGTGTTTCTGAACTGGCAAAGCAGACAGATATGGACCCACAAGTGCTTTCGAAAATACTATCTAATGAAGGGACACCTTTGATTGATGTTCTTACAGTTGTCCTTAAAGTGCTTGGCTATCAACTTTCGATCCAACCGATAGCCCCTGAAAACCTAAACCTTGAAGCGTACACCGATGTGTTAGAGACACAAAACACATCGACACAGATAGCAGAAAATTAGTTACATGCAAAAGGAACATGAGAAAAACCCGCGCACCGGCCGTGGCAAACGGAGGAGCAGGAGGCACTGGCAAAACTTAAATCGTTAGCAGCAGATAGGGAATAGCATTTTGTCGCATAGGTTCAATTTACCAAGATATTGTAGGGCAGGATCAACGTAGCGTGAGCATTTAGCACGCTGCGGGTCTCTGTGTCTTGACAGGCTTCTTGTCTGAACCAGGATTTTCAGGATTTTGGGATTTTCAGGATTAGGATTTTCTCATCTATATGTTTTTTCTCAAGATAGACAGTAATGTTTATCCGCACCTAAAACATTTATAGCCTAAACAATCCTGTCCATCTGGCAACCCTGCTAATCCTGGTTCAGACAATTAACAAAAACTTTACACACCCAGAGGCGCAATGAATTGCGCGAGGACAAACGCATTTTTGCTAATGATAGATGAGCATTCAGAAATGGTATAAGATTTTGGTTTCCCATTCAGGCAAGCGTGCAAGAGGCGCGTGAATTGCGCGACTACTAATCGTAAAAAAGGTCATTAAACTATGAATATTATCTGTACTGGCACAAGTTGCTCCGGACGCAAAGAGTTAATCGCAGATTTTGAGGCACTCTGTGTGCAAAGAGAACTGAACATCGGGTTTTTCAATGTTGGTGATTATATGCACCGTGTTGCTGCTGAATCGCGCGTCCACTTCACAGAAAAAGTTCTCGATTCTGACCCTGCGGTTTTATCGTTGGCGCGGCGCACCGCTTTCTACGAAATTGCAAAGGATGCGGCAGCTTATGAACATGCTATCATAGGGTTACATGCTTGCTTTCGATGGCGTGGGAGCCTTCTTGAAGGATTTTCATTTAAAGATATAGAAATTCTTCCCCCCGATATGTTTATCAACGTAGTTGACAATATCGCCGACATCTATGAACGGATGGAGAAAAGCACGCAATGGGCAGGTATCAGAAAAACCGCACTTAATGTCTGGTTAGATGAAGAAGAATTCCTCACAAGACAACTCGCGCATCTCACAGAAAAACCGTACTACACTGTCGCAAGGCAACACGAACTTGCAAATTTCTATGAACTGCTCTTTTCAGATAAACCGAAATTTTATCTCAGTTATCCGATTACGCTTCTAACAGATACACCGGAGGAAATTAAGAAAATCCGCGAACTCGGTGCAAAACTCCGTCATTCTTTTATTGTCTTTGATCCGTTGGCGATTAAAGATATGGCACTCGTTACCGCCTCCAAAGATGGAAATGAGGATGACATGTTGAATGTGCCTGCAACAATGAGTGAATTGGACGATGACGTAATTGAGCAGATTAAGACGCGAACTATTTCACGGGATTACCAGTTTGTTCATCAAAGTGATTTTGTGGTTGTGCTCTATCCTACGGACAAATTATCACCCGGTGTTCTTAGCGAAATGAACTACGCCAGTCGTCATAATAAGCCGGTGTATGCCGTTTACAGTGAGACGCGGAGCATCTTCTTTGAAAACTTATGTGATAAAATTTTTGACACATTTGAGGAGTTGGAAGATTTTCTGAAGAAGACGTACCAAAATGGATAAAAATTAACTGTCTCAACTTATTTCCTTCAATCTTTTTAATAAATTACGGGTTGCAGTGCATAATAAGTATGCTTATAGCAAATTAACTTGATTTGCCATCTTCTGATAAAGTTAGGTAATGCGAGGCACGGGGACTTCGCACTACAAATCAAGTTAATTGGGTATTAGACACACGATTTCTCTTGCTAAACACTTAAAAATTTGAATTTAAAGCATTTAGACAAGTGCAAGGGAACGAATTTGACAGTTAGGTGTATGAACCGTATAATTTGATGTTAGGAAAGTTAGTTCTGGGAGAAAATCTATGAATACACCGAATCATACAGAACGCCAAAACGAACGTGATAAAATCTTGGAAATAATTCGCTTGATTGAAGAAAAATCGGCGAAAGGTGACTACATCTACCGTGGTGAATCGAAACACTATGAGAAAATAACTTCGTCTCTTTTCCGTGAATATCTTGATGTTGACGCAGAACATTTTGATATAGAGACAGTCCAAAAAGAAATTCTAAACGAAGCAAAAAAGTACACCAACAAAACAGACGATTTTGAAATTCTCTCCGAAATTCATTACTATGGTGGTAAAACTAACTTTATAGAATTTACGACCGATTATTGCGTGTCACTTTTTTTTGCATGTGACAGTTCTCCTATGGATGATGGTAGACTCATCTTACAAAAAATTGATAAAATAAAAGAGTACATCGAGTACCCTCGGGAATCAACTAATTGTGTCAAAGCCCTGAATATTGTATTTGTACAACCGCCAGACGGTTTTATTGTGCCGAACGATATAATTGTTATCCCAGGATACATAAAACAGGCGATACTAAATTATTTACGGGATAATTACAATATCTCTGCTGAGAACTTCTACAACGATCTCTACGGTTTCGTTAGAAATCGAAGTATTCACCAGAGTGCTTATACGGAGTTTTGTAGAGGTGTGACGCATCAGAATAGAGGGGACTCGACCAAGAACCGTAAAGAAAAGCAAAACGAATATGAAAAAGCAATTGAGTATTATACTGAAGCACTAAAACTGAAACCAGATCTTTTGGGAGCCTATTGCAATCGCGGTGTTGTTCAAAGCATTATAGGGAAGTTTGACAAAGCCATTGAAGACTTGAATAACGCTATAAACTTAAACCCAAACGATGCTAACATCTATCGCAACCGTGGTGTCTTTTATGGACTAAAAGGGAAGTTTGATAAAGCCATTAAAGACTTGAGCAAAGTGATAGCGTTGCACCCAAACGATTCCAGTGCATATTACAATCGCGGTATCTCCTACATCCAAAAAAGCAATTTTGATGCTGCTATCAAAGATTTAAGCAAAGCAATCACTTTGAACCCAGAGGATGCTAGAGCTTATTGCAACCGCGCCGACGTTTATAGTATCAAAGGCAAGGTCAATAAAGCTATTGAAGACTATAGCAAGGCGATAGTCTTGGACCCAGAGTTTGCTGGGGCATATAACAACCGAGGCAATACCTATCGGAAAAAAGGCGAGGTTGACAAAGCTATTGAAGACTATGATAAGGTGATAGCTTTCAGTCCAAAAAGCACTGAAGCGTATAACAATCGAGGCAATGCCTATCGAGAAAAAGGCGAGGTTGACAAAGCTATTGAAGACTATGATAAGGCAATAGCCCTTAATCCAAAGGATGCTAGGATCTACAACAATCGGGGTAATGCTTATAGTATCAAAAATGAAGTTGACAAAGCTATTGAAGACTATAGCAAGGCGATAGTTCTCAATCCAAGACTCACCGGAGCATATAACAATCGAGGCAACGTCTACCGAGAAAAAAGCGAGGTTGACAAAGCTATTAAAGACTATGATAAGGCAATAGCCCTTAATCCAAAGGATGCTGGAATCTACAATAACCGGGGTAGTGCTTATAGTATCAAAAATGAAGTTGACAAAGCTATTGAAGACTATAGCAAGGCGATAGTTCTCAATCCAAGACTCACCGGAGCATATAACAATCGAGGCAACGTCTACCGAGAAAAAGGCGAGGTTGACAAGGCTATTGAAGACTATGATGAGGCGATAGTTCTCAAATCTGATTATGCGGGGGCGTATAACAATCGGGGAATTGCTTACGGTATCAAAGGCGAGATTGACAAAACTATTGAAGATTTTAACAAAGCAATAGAATTTGGATATGGAGTTCCAGAAGTTTATTGCAATCGTGGCAATGCTTATTACATTAAAGGTGAATACGACCTCGCTATCAAAGACCTGAACAGAGGGATAGAATTAAACCCAAATCTTGTCAATGCGTATTACATTCGCGGTAGAGTTTTTTTTATCAAAGGTGAGATTAACAAGGCGATCGTAGACTATACTAAAGTGATAGAATTCAATCCTGATGATGCGGAGGCTTATTACAACCGCGGTATTGCTTTTTTTATCAAAGATGAGATTGATAAGGCGATCGTAGACTATACTGAGGTAATAACCCTTACACCAGAACATTCTGATGCCTATTTTTACCGAGGAATAGCTAGGCTACACAAGGAAGAATGGGAAAAATCTCGATTAGACTTGACTGTTGCGAATGACATGGGGGTGGATCTCATCGTTAAGTTTCACCACATTTACGATAGCATTGAACATTTTGAACAGAAAAATGGTGTTCATTTACCAGAGGACGTTGCATTATTGCTGAAACAGCATTAGACTAAGTTTTACAAATTGTTTGTTGTTCGCTATATCTAAAAAGAATAGTACCAAACAATTTGTCATTCTAGTAGGTTCTCTTTACGTTAAATATTGGAATAAAGTGTCTCTCAGTAAATAGGAATAGCAATTAGGCAATACTTGTGAAATCAACCTTGAAGACCTATAGAATCTATCTTGATAGTTGTTGTATATGTCGCCCTTCTGACGATCAGACGCAAAATAGGATTCAACGTGAAACAGCAGCCGTATTGCATATCATTGCCCATTTTCAAAGTGGTGAATGGCATTGGGTTAACAGTGGGATTTTAAGGAATGAAATCAATCAGATTTCTGATTTAAAAAAATATTCTTTTGTAAAAGCTCTTCTAAATTCCATACCTCAGACTGATTACGTTTCCGTTGGAAAAACTGAAACCGTGAGAGGTAAACAGTTTGAGACGTTAGGATTTAAAGAGCACGACGCGTTACATCTTGCTTGTGCTGAAAGCGGTAATGTAGATATTTTTCTAACAATAGATGACTCAGTGATTAAAAAGGCGAAACAGTTTTGTTCAATACTTCGCGTCCCAGTTGAAAACCCAAAAACATGGTTAAAGAGAAATATAATTACAGGAGGTAATTAAAGTGAACGTACTTACGATGAGCGATGAGCAAATTTTGGAACTCGGTTTTGAGGCATTAGTTAGCAAACTCGGCCCTGTCGGAATGATTCGTTTTATTCATCAGTTTGACACAGGCAAGGGGAATTATACTGAAGACCGCCATCAATGGTTAGAGGTGTCCGATGTTGAGACGCTAGCCAAACAAATTCAACAAGAAGATATCACTGAGTATACGGTCAAAGCCTTTAGTCCTATAATAGAACAGAGGCAGGATGATGCCAAAGTTTATATCATTCCCAACAGAGTTTGGACAGATTTACCAGAAGAGGAAAACCTCGGTATTGACTTGGAGTCTGAGGATATAGATCAAAGTATTATTGGTCCTTTTCATATTGATAGTCGGATACAAGGGTTTGCAACTCCATCTACAGGTTAGTTTGCGAACAACTATGAATATTGCCATTCTTTCCCGTGGACCCACAAACCACTCAACTAGCAGCCTCGTTGAAGCCGCTGAAAATGCTGGACATATCGCTAACGTTCGAGACCCCTTCGGTTTTTATCTCCAAATTGGAGGTACAGGCAATCGTATCACATACCACGGAGAAGAGGCAGAAGATTTTGATGTCGTTATCCCACGACTTTCTAGCTCAACAGCAAAATATGGCGGAGAGGTTGTTTCCCATTTTGAATGGCTCGGTATTCCTGTGGTGAACACGGCAAATGCAATTGCTGCTGCACGTCATAAATTTCGATCCTTGCGTATCCTTGCACAACACGGTTTACCTGTTCCACCAAGCCTCACCGTCGGTTCCGCCACTTTTTTAGAGGATGCTGTCCCCAAAATTGGAGACTATCCATTTGTTTTAAAACCATTTTATGGCACACACGGCAAAGGTGTCATGTTGTTAGATACGCCCACTTCTCTAACCTCAACGGTAGAGGCGATGTGCAACCTTCATCGGGATTATGTCATTCAATCCTTTATTGCAGAGGCATCTGGTGTTGACATCCGAGTTCTTGTTGTGGGTGGAAATGTAATAGCGGCGATGAAAAGACGTGCGATTAAAGGCGAGTTCCGGGCGAACATTCACCAAGGTGCAAACGGAGAGGCAATAACGTTAACCAATGAATTCAACCGTATCGCAACCGACGCCACCGAAGCATTGAAATTAGGCATCGCTGGTGTTGATCTACTTCAGACAAAAAATGGTCCCGTCATCATAGAAGTTAACCCGTCACCCGGGTTCGAGGAGTTGGCGTCGGTCACTGGCATTGATATTGCTAAGGCGATGATCGAATTTGCTGTGCAATTAGCAGAAAATCGCGCTCTTTGAAGGTAAAGGTAATCAATTGGCTTCTCATCAACGAAAAATATTGATGTTCAATCACGAGTTTCCACCTATTGGTGGTGGCGGTGGTTGGGTGAGTTATTTTTTAGGGAAACACTTTGCTGCAGCGGGACATGATGTGCATCTAATCACTTCACAATTTGGTGACTGTGCAAAGAAGGAAGAAGTAGAAGGTTTTCATGTGCATCGCGTGCATGCACTTCGGAAAAATCCGGATGTATGTGCAGTTCACGAGATGCTGACTTATGCAGTGAGTTCCAGCATTTTCGGGTTGAAATTTGCGAAACAGTTCAAACCGGATATCGTTCAAGTTTTTTTCGGTATTCCTGCGGGTGGCGGTGCTTACCTTCTGCAGAAATTCAATAATGTGCCGTATGTCGTGTTCTTGGGTGGTAGAGACGTGCCGCGCCCTGATCCCGACCCACCTTATTATCGTTGGTTGTATCTGCTGCTAAAGCCTATTATCCGAGCGATTTGGGACAACGCGGCTGCGGTTGTTGCATGCAGCGACGGTTTACGCGACCTTGCGCGTGCAACGGATGCGGACGTAAAGATTGATGTTATTCCTGATGGTGTGGATTTAGCCACCTTTGCGCCAGTGCAACGTGAGGCATATCCGAAAATAGTCCGATGCCTTGCTATTGGTAGGCTCATCCCGCGCAAAGGGTTTCAACTTCTTATTCGTGCGCTGCCGAAAATCGTTGACAAGGTCTCGCTGAACTTTGAGATAGAAATTGTCGGTGATGGACCTTATCAGAAAGAACTTATGGGATTGGCAGAAAACCTCGGTGTAGCATCATATATCCGTTTTGCTGGCACGGTGCCGTATCCAGAATTACCACAAAAGTATCGTGAGGCTGACATCTTCGTTTTACCATCATTAGCAGAAGGTATGCCACTCGTCGTTTTGGAGGCGATGGGAACGGCTTTGCCGATTATTGCCAGTCAGGTTCAAGGTATTGATGAACTTGTGGCGCAAGACGTAAACGGTGCATTGTTCACTCCTGGCGATGTTGAGGGGCTTGCAGGCTGCCTTGTAAAACTTATAAACGCAGGTGAGAAGCGTGTTGAGATGGGCAATGCGAGTAGAGAAAAGGTTAAACCCTACGATTGGAAGAAAATCGCTGAGTCATATCTTACGCTTTATGAAGATATTTTAACGTGAGTTCGATATTATACCAAATTAACTTGATTCAAAGTTTTCCGATAAAGTCGGCATTGCGAGGCACCAGGGTTATTTAGTTTTAGGCTTTTTGTCCATTTTAGACGAAAAGTCGCGATTCGGAGATCGCTCCTACAGCGGAAAGTCTTAAATAGAAAATCTAAATATTCGGAGAACTAAATAGCCCTGGCGAGGCACGGGGACCTTGCACTACAAATTGCGTTAATTGGGTATAAGAGGCGCAATGAATTGCGCGACTACAAACGGGTTTTTTATGTGGTGCGCTCATTGAGAAAATGTATTATAAACCGCTATTTTGTATGGAGAAATAAACAGACATATGCTTCCAATAAAAATCCTTGCTATTGGTGCAGGCGGTTTACAACGCGCCTTAACCCATCAATTTGTTCATGTCCTCAACGAGCGAAATCTCTATAACGGAGGTATATTTGTTGGGCAACCGCGAGGCACCGAAAAAGCGGATGCGTTTAACCGACAGGATGGGGTGTTTCATGTTGTCACGTTTGACCTTGGTGGCATCCATGATATTCAGCGGATTTCGAGTGTGGTTGGCGCGACGACGTTTGCTACTGAAGCGGGTCGCGAGCAGTTCTATACACAAACTGAAAATCTGTTAGACCTTATTCTGATTGGCGTTACTGAAGCAGGAATTGCTAAAGGTGAACTGGCTATGAATGTGTTGGATGAGACACTCTATCGCTATTTTTGCAATCACGGTGCAGATGCAACCCTCAGCGTTATCAATACCGATAATTTGCGGAATAATGGTGATGTCATCCGAGATATTCTTTGCAATGCGTATCCGAAACGCGATGATGATTATGCGGAATGGATAGAAACAAAGGTTGGCTTCTTGAACGAAATGGGTGATCGACTTGTACCGCAGACCTACGCCGTTCCTGATGAGATTAAGGAAGCAGCACAAGCACAGATTGAAGGTTCAGATGAATTGATTACCTACGCAGAGCAGATGCCCGCGACACCCCTGATTCTGGAAGATATGGAGAACATGCTTCGCGTTCCCTTCGGTGAACTTGACGACTACGGTGTTGTTGTCAAACAGGAGAGTATTGAACCGTATCACGATTGGAAATTGCTGCTCGTGAATTCTGTGCATGTGCCGGGGATTACGCACAAAGGCACGCTCTCTGGAATTGAATATGTGAATGAGGCAGCAACGCATCCAATATTCGCACCGCACTTGGAACGTTTGATGGATGGATACGCTAAAATTGTTGAAGCAGATATTCCAGTTGCCGGGAAAAGTGCGCGTGAATATACGTACGAATTCATTGATCGCATCCGACGAGTCAAGGATGACAACGCGCGAATTAACATTATTGAAACAGTGAAACTCCGCGAACGTGCTGCTGATATCGTTCGATCGCCGAACTACCATGTGAGCACAGAGTTTTTCAAAGATGATTTTGCATATTCCTTCGCAACAGTCCTGCGATTTTTAACACCACACGTTATCTCAGGTGACAACGATTATCGGGGTATCACTGATACTGGTACAGAATATGAAATCCGAGACCCTGACCGAACAATACAAGATGTACTGAAAGGGGCATTTGGTGTGAATTCAACAGACGTTGTGAACCGAATTGACACTATTTTCTCTAATGCGACTTTATGGGCACCTCAGAACGCGACGCCGGATAATGCATTAAGTCAAAATCAAGATTTTTGCGGACGCGTCGCGCAATATTACTATCAGTTAGTTAATGGGCAGACGTGTTTTGAGGTTTTAGAAAGCATCAATTCGGAAAGTAAATAACGTGAGTTTGATATTTGATTCGGAGTGTCTGTCCATAAGATAAAAAGAGTTAGGTTTCATGTAGTTATCGGACGCCTATTCCCTAAGTTCCGGTGCGGTTTCAAACCGCACCATAGGCGTCAATTTAAGGAAAGAACTCGTTTGTAGTTGCGCAATTCATTGCGCCTCTTTTCTTTGAATGTAAGAGGCGCAATGAATTGCGCGACTACGAACGCAGATATTCTCGTCCTTTGCGTTATTTGAGATGTTGATACATAAAGGGGCAGTTAAGAAACCGCACCTACCGGGTTGGGGACTGCTAAATTGACGCATAAGGTGCGGTTAGGAAACCGCACCTACCGTCTGGGAAATAGGACAGATCCGGTTGATTTGGTATAATAACTAAACAAGTGAGATAACACCTTTTTTGCGTTGTAGCACGGCATCGTATAAACGCATCGTGCCTACGCAATCATGAATGCTTGCTATCGGTTCCCGATCCTCACGAATGGAATTCGCAAATTCAGTGAGACTGATACCGTCACCTGTTAACTCGCCATTACGTTCATCAGAAAAGTTGGATGTAAAGGTGTTTCCACCGCCTGTATAATGTTCAACACCCCACAACCCGTCTAAAACGATGTATTCGTGTTGTCCTGTAATCTCAATGTGGTCATAGTTGCGCCTCCACAACCGTTGACTTGAGAGTTGTAGACTCCCAACTGCCCCGTTGGTGTATTCTACTGCTACAGCGAATGAACCTTGATTGTTAACCTCATTGTGAAAAACGCTAAGTTCTTTGACGTCGGCACCGGCGATGTGCCGCGCAAGATCAAAATGATGGATTGCAAAATCAAGTAGATAGTGTTTGACCGACCCGTACGCTCCACTACAGAACGAACAGAAAAGCTGCGTAAGTTGACCGAAGGATTCGGTCTTCATGATTTCTCTCGCTTCTCGGACACCACGGCTAAATCGACGTTGAAAGTTTACCATCAGGGTCTTTCCGTGCTTTTCTGATGCTTCTGCCAAGGTGAGCGTTTCTTCCAGCGATGGGGCAGGCGGTTTCGGCGTAAAAACGTGATAACCTGCCGCGAGTGCTTCAAGCACCAGAGGCTGCCTTGGATCCGGTCCCATAGAGATGATGACCGCCTCCAAATCCTCCTTCTCAAACATTTCGTGTCTGTCCAGGTAGTATCTTCCTGTGCCAAATTTTCCAGCGGCAGATTTGGCTCGATTTTCGTCTGCATCGCAAACCGCTTGCAATGCGACTGGTGCTAAATGTAACGCGGGATAGATAGTGTGCCTTGCAAAGCCACCAGCACCAAGAAATCCAATTCGAAGAGGTTCCATATTTTTTCCTTTGTGTGCTTCAATGCACATTTTGATTATTGAATTTGTAGTAAATGTACCACAAAATGTATATCCGTGTAAAGAAAATTATAGGATCAATTAGTGTTAACCTGAGTTTGATAATAAGTCCAAATTCGGTTAATTTTCAGTTTTCTTGTAGTGTGCGGTGCGGTTAAGCAATATTAAATATACATTTTAGGTTTTGAGGAAAGGTAGAAAAAAGGAAAACTGGAAGAAACGCTGTGTTCGTTATCTTCCCAACTTCCATACTTCCAATCTTCCAACGGGTCTGAAGATCAAAAACATAAATTTAATATTGAAACTTGCTTACAACGTATGCGTTGAAAGAATTAGGTGTTCCAGAAGCAACTATCGGTTTTTTCATCGTATGTTCTGTCCTGAGCGGTGTCGTTTCAAATGCGATATGGGGCTATATCGGAGAAAAATATGGTGTGCGATGGTTACTTATCATCACTGCTGGAATCATGGCGTTTCCACCTGCAATCGGTTTCTTTTCGGGTATGGTTCCGAAAACGCTTCTTCTGCCCTCCTATTTCCTTATCTTTGCTATAGGCGGTGTGTTGGCAAATAGCATGATGGTGGGATTCATGGCGTATATGTTAAACATTGCCCCGCCGCGTAGTCGTCCGAGTTACATCGGTTTTATGAATACACTGCTGCTACCAGCGAGTTTCGCACCTGTGTTAGGTGGTCTCCTTGTACGACTAATCGGTTATCAATGGCTATTTGCTATATGTTTTGGTATCTGTCTTATCGCCTTCCGAATTGCAACGGGACTACAAGAGATCATGCATGAGAATGAGTCGGAATTGGAAAGTATTTGATGTCGTCCGAAAATCGGGCTAATTGGGTATTAGGTTGGCAATATATGATGTCAAAATTTAATATCTTTTTATGTTCTGCACCCTTTTCTCCCAAAATTGTGTCTTAAATTATGTAAAGAGTTCGACTTACAACGGTAGGCAAATTCATATTTGTAATTTAGTGCTTATACCACATTAACGTGATTTGAAGTTTTCGGATAAAGTCGGCATTGCAAGGAGTACCCCAAATCAACGCCGAATGCGCGTATGGTATTCGTCGGGGCTAAAGAATTGGGGGTGATTCCGTTGCTATAAACATTGCGTCCAGACGGGACTAATACCAAATTAACTTGATTCGAAGTTTTCTAATAGTTGTTAGCATTGCGAGGCACGGGGACCTCGCGCTACAAATCCCGTTAATTGGGTATAATACCAAATTAACTTGATTCAATACCTTCGCCAAAAAATAGTTGAATAAATAGGGTGGATGTCCTAAAGTTATAAAATAATTACTCATAACTTTGAAAGGACAATCACCCATGTCTAAAATTATAGCACTGTTTTCTGTTTTGATTCCACATTTATCCGCAACGACGACGCGTCAGTTATCCCAAGTTGTCCTCGCACTGCTTTCGATGACAGGGCGGGTCACAATGTTAAATATCTCTCGCTGGACTGGACAAGGGGGTAGCTACCGCACTGTGCAAAGGTTTTTCAACACTGTTATCCCTTGGACTACGATTTGCTGGACGTTTTTTCGCACTTATCTGCTTGATCGTGAAAGTGACTATATCCTCGTAGGAGACGAAGTGGTTGTGCCAAAAGCGGGAAAATCTACTTATGGTTTATCTCGTTTCTTTTCCTCATTGTTCGGCAAAGCGATCCCCGGTTTGTCGTTTTTAGCCGTGTTCTTAGTGAGTGTTGACCGAAAGCGTTCCTACCCGATGGTTATGGAGCAAATCGTGCGTGGCACGCCATCGTCAAATCAAGGTGTTTGTGCTTCCGAACATCAGGCTAACACCGAGACAGCAACACCTAAACACAAACGCGGGCGTCCAAAAGGGAGCCGGAACCGGAATAAAAACGTTGTCGTGCTCAGTGATGTGTTGAAGCAACTTCAAACAATGGTCAAAGGGTTGCTACAACAGATTGGCAACTTGATACCCCTCCGTTATTTTGTGCTTGATGGATATTTTGGACACAATAATGCGCTACAAATGGCGAAACAATGTAAGCTACATCTCATTTCAAAACTACGCACCGATGCTGCCCTGCATCTTCCACCGACGACACCTTATGCCGGAAAGGGACGCCCCCGCATCTACGGCGAGCGTCTCAACCCACGACAGATTGACGCAAAATACTGTCTCTCTACCGACACGAGCGGAAATCTGAAAACAGAAGTGTATCAAATGGAAGCACGCCACAAAAAGTTCGCAGACGAACTGAACGTGGTTTGCATTCTCAAGACGAACCTGACCACGAAACAGCAAGCACACGTCTTACTTTTCAGCTCTGATTTGACGCTGGACGCTGAAAAAATGATTGAGTATTATTCCCTGCGTTTTCAAATAGAGTTCAACTTCCGGGATGCAAAACAATATTGGGGATTGCAAGATTTTATGAATGTCAACAAGATACCCGTGAACAATGCCGTAAACTTATCAATGTTTATGGTATCTGTCAGTGCTAAACTCACAGATACATTCCGGTGTCCAAATACCGAGTTTAGTGTTTTAGACCTTAAAGCACGCTACCGGGGGGCGAAGTATTTACACGAAACATTAAAAATACTTCCGAAAAAACCTGATACTATTGTTATTGAACAAATCGCACAACGTCTGGGATCAATCGGTGCTATTCATCAAACGCAACAAAAACTAAACCCCGGATAATTGGCGAAGGTATTGTTGATTAGAAGTCTTTTGATATAGTACACGGTTGTGAGGCACGGGGACCTCACACTACAAATCGGGTTAATTGGGTATAAAGAGCATGTCTCATTCTCAAAAAACGCCTAAATTGACGCCAATGGATGCGGTTAGGAAACCGCACCTACCGAGTGGGATCAAGTTAATTTGGTATAATAGCGCGCAAATATAAATGTTGTACCTGTTTGAGCGGTGTGCATAAATACAAAATATCTTGAATTCTTCTCAAGTATCAGGCATAATAATCTGACATTTCTCACAATTGTTCGGCTCATGTAAAAAATAAGTGCAAATGAAACTTTTTACCCCTATGACCATTGACTTCGTGAAAACAAACGCACACACATTTTACATGAGTGAAGTTTTTCTAATTCCTCTAAACCTAATAACATCAATACGAAATACCTATAAAAAACCCATTTAATGGACAATTTATTCTATTTTGTATTGAAAATAAAGTGATTTTTTCACATAATGGAGGTTTATCAATTAGTATTTTTTAGCATTTTCATAACCGCGTATTGAGAGACCATAGATAGATACTGATTTCTGAGTGCTTTTGAGAAATATCAGATAATATTCAACAACCCGACGAGGAAGATTAGCATGACACGTGTGCCTTTTCAAATTTTGTGTGATGAATTTTATCGTGCGCTCGCTGCTGTTGGATATACCGACGAGCGAGCGAAATTATGTGCAAGACTCTTTGCTGAAAATCAACGAGATGGTGTATATTCACACGGACTCAATCGCTTTCCTGGGTTTGTCACAGGATTAAAAAGTAAACAGACTGATATTTCTCATATTGGTCTTGAACCTAATAATAATCAATAGAAACAGGGTATACCGCCATGAAAATGCGTTTTTGCTGTGTAGATTTTGCTTGACATTTATAGCATGAGATAGCATCCTAATTAACATATTTATAAAATACTGTGTATATTAGGAGAATATCTCATGCGAACTCAGCTTATCAAATCAACACTCTTTTTTCAACAACTTCTTTCTTCTCGTTTTCGGACTTTGAAAGAACGTGTGGTCAAAACCATAATGTTGCTTTCATTGTGTCATTTATTTAGTCTCTATAACCCGAATCAAGTGTCGGATGCGTTATTTATACCGAAAGCGAGCCTCTATCGGCACCTGAACGAAGTGAGTCTTTATCAGTGGCAGCACCTATTTGTGCATATCGGATGTTCTATTGCACTCCAGGAGATCCGGGATGCCGAGTTGAAAAGTGACTCAACACGATCTCGAAAGTGTATCACGATAAGTGTGGATGATACGCATAACGCACGAGACACAGAGAAAGTGTCCTATTGCTACAACTGGTGGTCTACAAAAGCGAACCAACCGGTGAAAGGACAAAATATATTAGGCATCACGATCAAGATTGGAAAAATCAATATTCCGCTGAATATGTGTTTTGTCAGCAAACAAGGGAGAGGCAATACGGATAAACCCTCCTGTTTTGTCTCTATGCTCAAAGAGATACTGGATTTCTTTGATGCGGAAGGGGTGGATCTTCGCAAATATCCAATCACCTTTGATTCGTGGTATGGCAGTCGGAAACTGATTGACATCTTGCAAAAGATGGGATTTGAGACGATCCTGATACATGCTAAAAACAACTATGTGATGACGATCGGTGAAGAAAAGGCACAACTTTCGGAACATAAAAAGTCAATACAACTGCTACCCAATCAATGGGGGTGTAATAAACCGGTCTGTCGCACCAAAGGCAGTAGTCCTACATTTGGAGATGTTGTGCTGTTGTTCTTTCAAGATGGCGGAAAAATACAAACAATGATGGTTTTTGGCAAACCCTTGCGGGCATGTGAGATACTCAGGATTTGGTCGCAACACCACGGCATAGAACAGTTTTGGGCAGAATACGCGTGTGGTATTCTGCATGATTTGAAAACAGACTTGAAACTTTCATCAATAAGTTTAGAGGGACGACAGGGTGCTTATGCGAACTTAGGTATAAAAATAGTGAGCTATCTTCTGTTACAACATGTGTGTCGTTCAGTGCGTCTAACATTTCATCAAACACAACTTCAACTTTCAGGAAAAAGACAGATGCTGTCTACTCTCAGCGAGCATTTTCATGAACAAATACCAAGAAAACACTGATAAACACTGATAAACATTGATATCTGAAGAATTTTGATAAATACCAGAACATTTACAGTGAGCCTGCAGCTGCATATAGATATATCAATAGGAGATTTTCAGATGAAAAAAACACAGTTTTATATTTTTTTAGTCCTCGGCATAGGTTCCGTTGTTTGGGTGCTGAGTGTCGTGTCAAATCGAGATCTACCTGATCCGAATGTCTTCATTTCTGATTCTCCGCAGATACACCTTCCAGATGGCACCAAAGCACGTATCGGCAAAGGTAGTATAATTGATATGGCGTATCCTCCGGGCGGTACTGATATAGCGTATTCTCCGGATGGTGCTTTGTTAGCGGTTGCGAGTTCCATCGGTATTTGGCTCTATGATGTGCATAGTGAAAAAGAACTTGCACTGCTCACCACGAATAAAGAAAGTGTTGTTAGCGTATCATTCAGCCCTAATGGGAAAACGCTTGCAAGCGCAAGTAGAAACAAGCTAGTACGCCTATGGGATGTTGAAACCCGTGAGGTTAAGCAGACCTTTATTGGTCATAGAAGGGCAGTCGCAGGGGTTTCTTTCAGTCCAGATGGGAAAACACTCGTAAGTTGGGATCGCAGTTATAATATCAATCTGTGGGATATAGTAAAGGGAACGCACAAGAAAACATATCAACATAGTATATCCGGTGTTTCTGACATTTCGTTCAACACGGATGGAATAGTACTTGTAGGTACAGCACATTATAAAAGTATCAATTTATGGAAAGCAGAATCTGAAAAAGAAGAGAAAGTACTTGATGGACATACAGAGTCTATCACAAGTGTTTCTTTCAGTCCGGATGGAAAAACACTCGCAACAGGGAGTAACGACAAAACCATTCGGTTGTGGGATGTTGTAGCAGAAACACACAGGAAAACCCTCAAAGGACATAGGAAACCTATCTCAAGGTTATCATTCAGTCGTGATGGAAAGACGCTTATTAGTGGAAGTGAAGACAAAACTATCCGGGTATGGGATGTTGCCACGGGTAGACACAAACGCACCTTCAGGGGGCATACAAAGGATATTTCAAGTTTGTCATTAAGTGCAGATGGAAAATCTTTAGCAAGTGCAAGTTTCGAAGGTTTAATACATTTGTGGGACGTTACCAAAGGAAAACACAAGAAAACTTTCACAGGACATGGGTTTAGTACTAATGGCGTATCTTTTAGTTCAGATTGGGTGACTGCTGCAAGTAGTTACGGGAGCAAAACTATTTATCTGAGGGACGCAAGCACCGGAACATTTCAGAAGATACTCTCTGGGCATGCCGATCAAGTTTATATAACGTCGTTTAGTCCAGATGGAAAAACACTTGCAAGTGGAAGTATAGACAAAACAATACGTTTGTGGGATGTTACAACAGGTGATCATAAGAAAACACTTAAAGGGCACAAGGGTCAGGTGTATAACCTTACGTTCAGTCCGGATAGGAATACCTTGATGAGTTTCGGTGAGGACAAAATTGTCCGCATCTGGGACACGGAAACTGGAAAACAGAAGAAAGCCCTCCAATTAAATAAAGTAGGTTTTATTAATGCAGTTTTCAGTCCTGATGGTAATACCGTGGTGACAAGAAATAGGATTAAGGGAATAGGGACTAATCTTCACTTATGGGATGTTGACACTGGTTCGAATCAGATAATCTCCACAAAGAATGCAGAGAAACATGTGTTTTTCGACAAAATATTGTTATTCAGTCCTGATGGGAAAACATTCACCTACAATCCAGACACAGAGATAGAATTGTGGGATGTTGACACCGGAAAACAGAAAAAAACACTCACCGGGCATACAAACAGGGTAACTCAGTTCTCTTTTAGTCCAGATGGAAAAACACTCGCAAGTGCTGATAGGGACGGGAGTATCCGCTTATGGGATGTTGACACCGGAAAACAGAAGAATACATTTACAAATCAATACCTATTTACAGTGGGTGAAGAATTTGAGAAAGAAATCACTCAGTTCTCTTTTAGTCCCGACGGTAGAATGCTTGTAGGTGGACGTGCTGATGGGACGCTCCTTGTGTGGGATGTTGACACCGGAAAACAGAAAAAAACACTCACCGGACATACAAATCGTGTTATTTACATTAATTTCAGTCCGGATGGCAAGACCTTGGCGAGTGGAAGTTGGGATGGCACAATGCTTCTGTGGGACTTGACGTCTATATCTAACAGCACAGATAGCGAGTAATAAAGTTGATGGAAGTGGTAATACCAATTCTGATAAATAAGCTACCATTCTGGAGTATTTATGACATTTTAGAGTGCGTCTTATGTTGGGTATAAGAGGCGCAATGAATTGCGCGACTACAAACGGGTTTTTTGCTAAGCTACCATTCTGGAGTATTTATGACATTTTAGAGTGCGTCTTATGTTGGGTATAAGAGGCGCAATGAATTGCGCGACTACAAACGGGTTTTTTGCTAAGCTACCATTCTGGAGTATTTATGACATTTTAGAGTGCATTTTATGTTGAATATAAGAGGCGCAATGAATTGCGCGACTACAAACGGGTTTTTTGTTTATGTGATGCCATCATTCAGAAATGGTATAATATAATCGAGTAACAAGGAGAGTTCTGTGATGAATAAGAAACTATCCCTCATTTTTTTCTCGCTATTCATTTTCTTAACACTTTACTTACCATATACCTTTGCTCAAGACTACACGCAATGGAAGTTGCCCGATGGTGTCATAGCACGTCTCGGTAAAGGTCGTATCAATGATATGCAGTACTCCCCAGATGGCTCTATATTAGCAGTTGCTACTACTATCGGTATTTGGATATATGATACCGAGACATATCAGGAACGTTCCTTTCTGACGAACAATAAGGGGGGTATAGAGAGAATCTGGTTCAGTCCAAATGGGACAATTTTCGTAAGTAAGGACAGATCAAGAGGCTTAACATTCTGGGATACTACTACAGGGAAACCCAAGAAAACACTAATTAATGCTTCTTTTGGCAAAATCGAATTGTTCAGTCCAGATGGATGGACATTTGCAAGTGTGAACTACAAAGAGATCTATCTATTGGATTCGGTTACAGGCGAGTTAAAGCACACCCTCAAGGGACATACGGAATTTGTGACGAGTGTATCCTTCAGCCCCGATGGTCAAACGCTTGTGAGTGGAAGTGAGGATCAAACGATCCAACTATGGGATGTTGCCACCGGAACGCACAAGCAAACTCTAACAGAACATCTTGCGACTGTCACTGGTGTAGCTTTCAGTCCTGACGGTAGTATGCTTGTAAGTGTAAGCACGGACAACACAATCTATTTGTGGGATACAACAACAGGAAAACGTATAAAGACGTTAGCAAATCAAGGCGTGATTACCAACCAACTTGAAGACCAAGAAATAATTGAAAGAGTGTTTTTCAGTCCGGATGGTAGCACGTTTGCAACTGTAAAAACTGACAAAACAATTCGCTTATGGGATACAACGACAGGCACGCTCAAGCAAACCTTCATCGATCAAGATACAGATGACAAGCAAGCAGGCTATGAAAAAGGGGTAGAAAACGTGTTGTTCAGTCCGGATGGCAACTCAATTTTCAGTTTGATTAAAAGTGAGAAAATCCGTTTATGGGATGTGGCTACAGGCAAACGTAAACGTTCTACTGAATACACAGGTTATGTCATGAATGCGGCGTTTAGTCCGGATGGGCGGACGCTTGCAACTGGGGCTTTCGATGGAAGCATCCGTTTATGGGATGTGGCTACGGGTAAACATATAAAAACAGTCACTAGTCTAAGAGTATACCGTCATGAACGGTCTGATACAGCAAACATGTGGTTTAGTCCGAATGGGAGGAAGTTCGCAACGGGAAATTTTGATGGGCACATCTACTTGTGGGATACCGTCACGAAACGGCAGCAACCCCTTTCAGGACAGATTCGTAACATCAAAAACTTGCCAGTCAGACGCGCTTTGTTCAGTCCAAATGGGATAACATTGGCGAGTTGGAGTTTAAGGAAAGATAAAACTATTTGGCTATGGGATGTTGCCACCGGAAAACAAAAGCGAACACTCAGAGGACATAAAGGACACATCAAAAGTGTCACTTTCAGTCCAGATGGTAATAGGTTAGTATGTTGGGGTTCGCACGAGGACAACACTATTCGGCTATGGGATGTTGCTACAGGTAAGCACAAGCGAACGTTCAGAGGACATACAGAGTGGGTTGAGGTTGTTTCTTTCAATCCAAACGGACAAACACTTATAAGCGGAGGATTGGATGGCACGCTCCGCATGTGGGATGTGGTTTCAGGCAAACAAATCCACACGTTTACGAATCAACACTTATCTAACGATCAAGCCGCACAATCGGCAGCTGTCACGGCAGTATCGTTTAACTCAGATGGGACCGTGTTGGCAAGTGGTCGTAAGAACGGTTATATTCAACTATGGGACGTTGCGACAAGGCAATTAATACAAACGCTCATAGGACATGCAGATGCTATATTTTCCGTAACCTTCAGTCCTGATGGACTTGCCATAGCGAGCACGAGCAAAGATGCTACCGTTCGTTTGTGGGATGTTGCCACCGGAGAACAGAAACAGACACTCACTGGATATAAGCGCACTGGCTGGCGCGTGAAGTTCTATCCCAATGGACTGGCGTTGGCAACTGAGTTCCAAGATGATATTAGTGGCTTTGAAAGCGAAAAAATCCATCTGTGGGATTTACGTACCGGAGAACTCAAGGAAACACTTACGGGGCACGCGTCGTGGGTCACTGATATTTCGTTCAGTGCTGATGGAAAGACCCTCTCGAGTCTAAGCTTTGATGCTACGGTGCTTCTGTGGGATCTAACATCCATAATTAAAGCTATAGATGTGGCGGAATAGTATAGGCATTTACAGTGAGCCTGCAGCTGCATATAGACATATCCAAAGGAGATTTTCAGATGAAAAAAATGTTGTTTTCGATTTTTTGGATGCTACTTATTGTTACGACGTTCTGTTTACCGTATACGTTTGCCCAAGATTATGCGCGTTGGGGTTTACCCGAAGGTGCCATAGCACGTCTTGGCAAGGGTTATATCAATGATATGGAGTACTCCCCAGATGGCACCCAGCTTGCAGTTGCCACTTCCATCGGTATTTGGATATATGATGCCAAAACTTATAAAGAACTTGCACTTTTTAGAGAAAGCAATTCTCTGTATTACGGTAACAGGCGCATCTTTTTCAGTCCTGATGGAAAAACGCTTGCAAGTACTAGGGGTAGTAGAGAAGGCATAAAACTGTGGGATGTTACCAACGGAACTGTCAAGAAAACACTTATGGGTCAATTCCTTTTTGGGAATCATAATGTATTGCTTAGTCCAGATGGACAGACCCTTGCAAGTGATCATAACAAAGAAATCTATTTATGGGATACAGTTACAGGCAAACATAGAGTTCTCAAGGGTCATACAGAATCTGTCAACGGGTTCGCGTTCAGTCCAGATGGACAGACCCTCGCAAGTTGTAGTAGGGATCAAACTATTCGTCTTTGGGATGTTGCCACTGGGGAGCACAAGCAAACTCTAACAGGGCATCCAGCACCTGTCACCAGAATAACATTCAGTCCGGATGGTGGCACGTTTGTGAGTGTAAGTGATGACAAGACAATCTATTTGTGGGACATATCCACAGGAAAACGTATAAAGACGTTAGCAAATCAAGGCGTGATTACTAACCAACTTGGAGACCCAGAAATAATTGAAAGAGTGTTTTTCAGTCCGGATGGTGGCACGTTTGCGACTGTGAGATTCAACAATACCATTCACTTATGGGACACAATGACTGGTGAACTTACACAAACCCTTACCCGTCAAGATACAGATGTAAAACAAGCAGACTCTCAGGAAAAGATACAAAATGTGCTGTTCAGTCTGGATAAACGGACTGTTGTAGGTTTTACTGATAGAGACAAAATCCGCCTATGGGATATTGCTACTGGTAAATACAAACAACTGATGGATCGCACCGGTTATCTCATGAGTGCCTGTTTGAGTCCTGATGGGCGGACGCTTGCTACTGCAAGCATAAATCATACTATTCACTTGTCGGATACAAATACAGGTAAACACATGAAAAGCATTGTAGGATATTTTTATAATGATCTGCACCGCTTTAGACCTGATCCTAGAAGGCTGCTGCTCAGTCCTGATGGTGGTAAGGTTGCAAGTGTGAATATTAATGAGACTATATCCTTGTGCGATACAAACACTGGACAATGCAAAATTCTTACTGCACATACACCTGGAGATAAAATTTGGCTTTTTCGTAATATATTGTTCAGTCCAGATAGCAATACATTGGTAAGTGTTGATGCGGGTGGCACTATACGATTATGGGACACGGACACAGGTAAACAGGGACGCACCTTTGCAAACCTACGTTCAACTAAAGACGAAGTGTCTCAACCGGGAACAACTGGTATCTCTTTCAGTCCTGATGGTCGCACACTTGCAAATATAAATATTGACAATACTATCCGCTTGTGGGATACCACCACAGGCGTACTTAAACGAACCCTCAAAGGGCATACAGGGAAGATCAACAGTATCTTATTCAGTACCGATGGACAGACACTCGTTAGTGGAAGTCAAGATGGAACCCTACGCATGTGGAATGTTACCACAGGTGAACAGAGGCAAACCTTCACGAACCGACGCGTGTCTGAAGATCAAACATCTCAACCAGTAGCAATCTCTACTGCTTCTTTCAGTTCGGATGGCACCACACTTGCCATCGGTAATCAAGACGGTTCTATTTTTCTGTGGGATGTTGCTACTGGACAACAACAAGGAACTTTTATTGGACATACAGATGCTATTTCTGAAATTTCTTTTAGTCCTGATGGACAGACTTTCGCGAGTACGAGTTTGGACGGTTCAATCCATTTGTGGGACGTTGCCACAAGACAACAGAAACAAGCAATTGCTGGGTATAAGAAAACTGATTGGCATGTGTTTTTTTATCCTGATGGGTTGGTGTTGGCAAGTGAGTCTAAACGCGATTTTGGTAGTATTGGAAACGAAAACGTCCATATATGGGATTTAAAAACGGGACAACTAAAAAAGAGACTCATAGGACATAGCCGCAATGTCTCTAAAGTTTTTTTCAGTGCTGATGGACAGGTTCTGGTGAGCGGAGGCGGGGATGGAACTGTGCTTGTGTGGGATCTGGCTTCAATAATTAAGGCTATAGACTTTTCAGAATAATACCCAATTAACTTGATTAGAAGTTTCCGATAAAGTCAGCAGTGTGAGGCACGGGGACCTCACAGGACAAATCCCGTTCTACTAAGCGTAGGCAGGTACAAGAAGTTACCCATAATATAGCGGCGTTACAAGGAGATTATTCAATGAAAATGCGGATGCGTACGATTTTTTTAATTCTGGGTGCCGTTTCTGTTATTGTAATTCTAAGTATCGTTTTAACACGATTTCAACCCAAGACAGTCCTTCACGAATCTCCGCAGTATCATCTTCCTAAAGGAGTGAAATTGCGTATCGGTAAAGGCCATGTAAATGATATAGAATATTCTCCAAATGGCACTGTGCTGGCGGTTGCGACTTCCATCGGCATTTGGATCTATGATGCTTCTACCGATGAAGTGCACACACTGCTCACAGCGGATAGATACGGTATCTCAAGCATTTCGTTTAGTCCAGATGGAAAGGCACTTGCGGGTGGAGGGGCGGACAGAATTGTCTACCTGTGGGATGTTGCCACGGGCAGACGCAAGCAATCTTTTGTAGGGCATAGGGGTAAAATTTTTAATGTATTGTTCAGTCGAGATGGGAACACACTCGTAAGCACGGATATCCATGATACTAACCTATGGGATATTTCCACAGGTACACATAAAAAAACGATCGAGAGGCATATACCTCTGGGAAATACTTTATGGCTCAACGGTGAAGAAGTCCGACTCGCATCTAAAAGTTATGACGACATTCGTTTGTCAGATCTAATCACTGAAGATGAAGAGAAACTTTTGAAAGGACACACGAATCCTGTCAAAAGTTTATCATTTAGTCCTGATGGACAAACGCTTGTGAGTGGAAGTTTCGACACAACCATTCGTTTATGGGATATCGCTACTGGAACACATAAGAAAACGCTTGAGGGACATAAGAAAAGTATCAATAGCATGACTTTCAGTGCTGATGGACAGATGCTTGCGAGTGCAAGTCGAGATGCTACCGTCCGTGTGTGGGATATCGGTACTGGCACTCTCAAGTACACTTTTAAGCTGCATACCGCTGATGTTCAGCACGTAGCATTCAGTGCTGACGGGAGAACACTTGCAAGTTGGAGTTATGACCATATCCTGTATCTCTGGGATGTCACCACAGGAAAACACAAGAAAACGATAGTAGGACATTTAGCTGCAATCGCTTGTTTGTCATTTAATATTGATGGGACTATGCTTGCTATTGGTGCTTCCAAGGAGATTCAACTGTGGGACGCAATTGAAGGTATACACCAGAAAACCTTAATGGGTCATAAAGGATCTGTTGATTGCTTAGCGTTCAACCCTAATGGACGAACGCTTGCAAGTGGAAGTGTAGATGAGAAAGTCTACGTGTGGGATGCGGTTACAGGTAGACGTAAGAAAATCATAAAGGGGCATGTCTCTGAGAAAGATATTTATTCTCATATCAGGAGTGTGGCGTTCAGTCCGGATGGAAAAATTCTTGCCAGTGCAAGCAACGATAGAACAATCCGATTGTGGAATGCTGCTACTGGGAGACGTAAGAAAACTTTATCAGGACATACAGACGCTGTCAGAACGGTTGTATTCAGCCCGGATGGACGTACCATTGCCAGTGGGGGTGGTGCCGATGATAAGACGGTTCGATTGTGGGATGTTACCACTGGCAAACAAAAGAATACTCTCACTGGATATATGTCTGGTGTTTCTACAGTAGTGTTTAGTCCGGATAGCAGCATCGTTGCAAGTGACGATCAAAATGACGTTAAATTGTGGAATGCTGCTACAGGTGAACTCTTAAATACACTCAACGGACATAAGTCTAGTGTTAAGAGTTTGTCGTTTAATCCCGATGGAAAAACGCTTGCGAGTGGGAGTTGGGATATCACCATCCGCCTATGGGATGTTTCAACAGGGAAACACAAAAAAACGCTCACAGGACATAAGCATTTGGTTTATAGTGTGGCATTCAGCCCCGATGGTAAAACCCTCGCAAGCGCAAGTTTAGATGGCACGGTGCTTGTGTGGGACATCGCATCCCTAACAAATGCAACAGGCGATGCCAAATAATACCAAATCTGATAAATAAAATACCTTGCGAGGCACGGGGACCTTGCGCTACAAATCGCGTTAATTGGGTATAAGAGGCGCAATGAATTGCGCGACTACAAACGGGTTTTTTGTTTATGTGATGCCATCATTCAGAAATGGTATTATACCAAATTAACAGGATTCGACGTCTTCGGATAAAGTCAGCATTGCGAGGAGGACCCGGGGAACTCGCGCTACAAATCGGGTTAATTGGGTATAATAGCGCGCAAATATAAATGTTGTACCTGTTTGAGCGGTGTGCATAAATACAAAATATCTTGAATTCTTCTCAAGTATCAGGCATAATAATATTCAACAACTCGACGAGGAAGATTAGCATGGCACGTGTGCCTTTTCAAATTTTATGTGATGAATTTTATCGTGTGCTCGCTACTGTTGGATATACCGACGAGCGAGCGAAATTATGTGCAAGACTCTTTGCTGAAAATCAACGAGATGGTGTATATTCACACGGACTCAATCGCTTTCCTGGGTTTGTCACAGGATTAAAAAGTAAACAGATAGATTTTCGAGCGAAACCGGAGAAAGTAGAGAGTTTTGGCGCAATTGAACGGTGGGATGGCAAGATGGGTGTAGGACTTGTCAACGCACACATCTGCATGCAACGCGCTGTCGAAATTGCCGAAGTACACAGCATCGGTTGCGTAGGACTTTCAAACACGAACCACTGGATGCGTGGTGGTGCTTATGGGCTACAGGCTGCAGAAGCAGGATATATTGGTATCTGCTGGACAAATACTACCCGACTTATGCCGCCATGGGGTTCTGCAGAGAAAAAGATCGGAAACAACCCGCTGGCAATTGCTATCCCGCGTGATGAAGGGCATATTCTGCTTGATATGGCGATGAGCCAATATTCAAACGGAAAATTAGAAGTGCTCAGACTACAAGACAAACAACTTCCATTACCGGGCGGTTATGATACTAAGGGAGACCTTACGGTTGAACCTGCAGAGATTCTCGACTCGCAAAGGGCACTTCCAATCGGTTATTGGAAAGGTTCCGGCTTAGCACTGGTGCTTGACACAATGGCTTCTGTTATTTCAGGTGGACAAGCGACACATCAGATTGGAAAACAGAAATCAGAATATGCTGTCTCTCAGGTATTCATTGCTATTAATGCTTCAGGATTGATGGGACAAAATGTATTGAACGAAATGGTGGACGCAATCATCAACGATTTCCATACTGCTACCCCCTTAGATGAAAACGAAAATGTGCGGTATCCTGGGGAAGGTATGTTGCGAACACGACAAGAGAGTCTTGAAAAAGGTGTCCTTGTAGACGAAGCACAATGGCAAGCATTGTTGGAAATGAATAGAAATGAGGGACACTAAGACCCAATTAACGTGATTCCAATCTATCGGTGCAGTTAGGAAACCGCACCATAGGCGTCAATTTAGCGGTCCCCAGCGCGGTAGGTGCGGTTTCTAACCGCACCGGATCTTAAGGAATATCTGTCCGATAACCGTTTTCGCGAACGACTCGGTGCGGTTAGGAAACCGCACCTACCGGACCTGGAGGATCACTAAATTGACGCTAATAGTGCGGTTAGGAAACCACACCTACCGTCCGAAAATAGGACAAATCCCGTTAATTAGGTATAACTTGGTTTAACACAGGAGCAAAATTGAATGAAACTTGCATTCTTTGATGATTATCGACTCGGCGTGATAACAGAAAACAAAATCGTTGATATAGGCGATGCACTCAGCGATATTTCGTATCATACGCCACAAGAACTGATAAAAATGGTGATTGAGGATTTTGACAATCTGCGTTCAACAATAGCCGGTGCGGCTGAAAATGGCAACCGCATCGCGTTAGATAATGTCAGTCTTAAACCTCCATTACCACGCCCCGGACAACTCGTTTGTCTTGCTGGCAATTATATTGAACCAGACAGTCCTTCTCAAGGTGATTTTAATGCCTTCCTCAAATCACCCACCAGCGTTATTTCCACAAAAGAGACTGTCGAACTCCCAGAAGCAGATGTAACTGTGTTCCATTTTGAACCGGAGTTAGCTATTGTTATTGGGAAAACGGCGAAGCATTTATCTGAAGAAAACGCGCTTGATTGCGTATTTGGGTACACACAATTTATTGATGTTTCTGCACGCGGATTACCGGGAGGTTTCTTTTTAGGAAAAAGTTGGCACACCTTCGCGCCAATGGGACCGGTGCTCATCACTGCTGATGAAGTCGCAGATCCGAATGCTCTCGGTGTACATCTCTGGATTAATGAAGGTTTGCAACACGATTTCTCTACGAATTCTATGGCACGTTTCGTTCCAGAATTGCTTGCTGAAGTAACCCATGTGCTAACGTTGGAACCGGGAGATGTAGTTTCTACAGGCACACATCATGAAGCACTTACTGCGGTTGGGGACGGTGATACGGTGCGGTTAGCAATTGAAGGTTTTGGACCAGAGTTAGCCGTTAAAGTACACGATCCGTTAAAGCGTACTACTTGGCGTGGATAATAAAAAGGTTGACAACTACATCGGTTTGCATGTATAATTTAAGAAATCGGGGATTTTAGGGCGTAGTTTGCAAGCCGATATTACAACTTGGAATGCAATGCCTAAGGTTGCAAGAAATTATTTTTAGTTTAGACAGAACATATCTGTTCTTGATGATAAGGAGAAGCGATTGATGAAAAAGCACAGAAATATAGCCATATATGCTATCTTTGCAATTGTTTGTGTGTGGATGGTAGGGTGCGGCGGCTGTAATCCGGAACCAGTACCAACAGGAATGACCCCTACTGATGGACCTGCATCTGGTGGAACCACTGTCCATATTACTGGTGAAAATTTTGATATGAAAAACGGTGTGATGGTGACTTTTGGTGGACAAGACGGTCAAAACGTTATAACACCAAGTAAAACGGAATTAACTGTGGTCACACCTGCTGGCACAGCGGGACAATCAGTGGATGTTGTCGTTACCAATAATGGAAAACCGGATGTGCCTGTCACACTCACGGAGAAGTTTACCTACATGGACGTAACACCGCCAACAGTAACCGGAACAGACCCTGCTGATGGCACAGTTTTCTCTGAGTATGAAAATTCTTTGAATGTGAGGGATAGCCTCATGGTTACCTTCAGTGAACCCATTGATGCTGATAGCGTTTCAATTGAGGTTGCTGTTACTAAGACAGAAGACTCAATGAGTGAACCTGCAGCAGCTACGCTTTCTGGTACAGTAAGTGGTAGTGATGATTCCGTGACATTTACCTCAGATATAGATATGCCGATGCGTGTTGGTCGCATGTATGCTGTCACTGTTTCTGGTGCTGCAGATATGGCAGGAAATACCCTCGCCACTTCACACAGTTTCAGTTTTAGCGTGACGAGTCCGGAACCAGTTGACAGATATGTCGTACAGGAAGAGGATGTTCAGGAAGCGAATGGTGAGGCTGCACTGCGGCATATCGCTGCGCGTCCTGAGATTTATGACAACGCTGAGTTGTGGACACGGTTAGTCGCTGGGAATCAGGACGACTATGTCTTTGACCGGACAAAACTAAGTGTTGGACAACGTTTATGGGTTAAACGCGGTCGCGCCTGGGGCGATAAATAGTCAATATCTGTTGTAATGAGAATAAAAAAGCCGTGTACCTTAGTACGCGGCTTTTTTGTTTGCTCTCAACTGTCTTTCTCTGTAATACCACATTAGCGTGATTCCAATCTATCGGTGCGGTTAGCATTGCGAGGCACGGGGACCTCGCGCTACAGATCGGGTTAATTTGGTATAATATCACATTAGCGTGATTTGAAGTTTTCCGATAAAGTCAGCATTGCGAGGAGGACCCAGAGACCTCGCGCTGCGAATCGGGTTAATTGGGTATAATACCAAATTAACTTGATTCCAATCTATCGGTGCGGTTTCCCAACCGCACCTTATGCGTCAATTTAGCGGTCCCCAACCCGGTAGGTGCGGTTTCCTAACCGCACCTTTTTGTATCAACATCTCAAATAACGCAAAGGACGAGAATATCAGCGTTCGTAGTCGCGCAATTCATTGCGCCTCTTTTCTTTGAGTGTAAGAGGCGCTATGAATTGCGCGACTACAAACGAGTTCTTTCCTTAAATTGACGCTTATGGTGCGGTTAGGAAACCGCACCTACCGTCCCGAAAATAAGACAAATCCCGTTAATTGGGTAAATTTGAAAGCTGCGAAGCCAAAAACAAGGATTCATGAGATATATTTTCAAAAAAATAAGAACGAATTGGCAACAATAGAAGTATTTTTACCAATCCGTTCTTATAGATGTCATAAGACGTAAATGTGTTGAACCTTACAATATACTGTTGTCAGTAAGGACGTTAGTTACCGGCACCATCGCCATTCGTGTCACCGGCACCATCACCATTCGTGTCACCGGCACCATCAGTCATAGAGAGCGGCACGAAAACAAAGTCGTTCGTGGCGTTTGCGTGGCAACCATGACATCCCGCGCCCATTTCTGCGGTGAGTTGGTTTGGCATCATCAAATCTTCCGCTGCTGACACAGGCATACCACTGACACCGTATACCCAACCGTCATTCATCATGCCATCGGTCTTTATCATCGTCGAGACCTGCGAGACAAACGTGTTGGTAGTATCCATGGATTCCTTGACAATCATCGCACCTATGGGGTATTCTGTCCCTGCCTTGTTCGCCATAGCAGCTGCTTCGTTGAAATAGATGGTACGGGAGCCCAGATCGTGAGCAGCATCCCCTTTAAAATCTAACCACGGTCCTTCAAGCATTGTATGTTCCCACGACTTGTGTGCATCCATGCCTGTCATCTCCGTTATCTCCGGATCCATCGTCCCCGGTTCTAACGCTGTTTCTAACACTGTCTGCGTCCGTTCACAAGCCACAAAACCGATACAACCGATTAAGACAGCAATCAGGACTACTTGCAATTTTAGCATTTTTAATGCTCCTTCCCTATAGTAAATCTAAAGTAAAAATTTAAAGAAGAGTTACAAATTTATTTGTGAGCCTTTAAAATAAAAAGCCATTTCACCTTTGTTGGTCACTCTTCAGGTCCATATACTACACAACTTCAGTGATGCCACCCACTACCTAAAGGTAGGGGCTTCGGTTTCATAGCGACTGCGGTTTTCTCAAAGAGTCTACCGTCTTACTGTCGCTCCACCATTAGGCCGTTATTCCGAATCAGATCGGTTTTATCAGGTATTATACCCTGCGCACCCGGGCCTAAATAATAAAGTTTGTGGTAGCGGGACAAGGCACAGGGTTATTACTCCGCTGACGACTTACATGAACGCTACCGATAATAACGATGTTGGACAAGGTCTCACTTGCCACATACCATGTCACTGGTAAGGATAAGACACTGCCGAGTGGCAGTGGTGACATTCCTATCCAGCAAGTTACATATTAAGATACCATGTTTTTGAATAAATGTCAAGTTTTTTCTATAAATCAACAACTTAGCTGTCTACATCCCGCAAGCTAAAGCATGGGGATTTGACAGAAGAGCGTTAAAAAATGATAACACAATTAATTTAATTTTTCAAGAAATTTAATAAGGCAGTTTGCATAAAAGGGTTGAAAACCGCTGCGTACTGAATGAAACTTCTCAGATTGAACACATCTACTTTCGGTCAGTCTGTAGGATTTCCGAACGCACCCTTAGAATATAGGGGTGCTCAGGTGCTTGTAAATAAGCTTTTTTAATTTCACGATGTGCATCAGGAATACGCCTAAGGCGATAGTAGACAAGTGCAAGCGTAGCGATGTGTGTCGGTCGGCTATCACTTGTTACAGCATCTTCGGCGAGGGTAAGTGCTTCAGTAAGCGATCTATTTTCCGCTGCAAGCAGAGACGCTAATGCATCTTTTGGAAACGGAACATCTGGGGCAAGTTTTATTGCCCGGCGAAAATCTGTTTCTGCTTTGCCAGACTCACCACCTTTCTGATAAACCTGTCCGCGCCGCCAATATCCGGGTGCCCATGTCGGTTGATGTTGAATTCCCATCGTAAAAGCATTTTCGGCACCTTCAAGATCACCTGATGCCTCTCGGAGACTTGCAAGTTGAGAATAGGTATCCATATAGTCCGGTTCATGTTGTATTAACGTCAGAAAGTGTGATTCCGCTTCATTTCGATTCCCAAGTTTTGTTTCTATCATGCCCAGATGAAACAATGCCTGACGCGAGGTCGGTTCTAACTTAAGCACACGTTGATATGTCTGCTTAGCAGATGTTAATTTATTTAACTGCATCTGAACATAGGCGAAATCTTTCAAGACAGGAATATATGTCTCATCCGTGTCAAGTGCCTTCTGTAGTAGTTCCAACGCGCGCTGTCCCTGCTGTTTTTCAATAAACCGATGTGCCTGACGACGGTAGACTTCTGCTAATGTTTGTTTGTAGTGCAAACGGGCAGCATTAGCACCTTTGTTATCTCCGAGTTGCGTAAGCACCTCCGCGAGTGCTTTGTGAAATACCGGCTCGTGTGGTGTTTCTTGGATAGCCTGTTCATAATAACGGCGCGCGACTACGAGTTTACCTCGCTTCGCTGCCACCTCACCTCTGCCGAAAGCAGCACTTGCGAGCGTTTTATCTAATGTAAGTGCTTCACGAAAAACGGCATCAGCCTCGTCAAGACGGTTGAGTTTAAGCAGCACATGTCCAAGGTTGTTATAGGCAGCCGTTGTCTCTGGATAAAGTTGCACTGCAACGATGTAGTATCGGCGCGCCTGCTCTAAGTTACCGCGTTCTGTCTCAATCTGTCCTAAAGCGACATACCACGTAACCGGAGCGTTTTCACCTGCACCTTTAACGGCTTTTTGAAACCATTCGTCTGCTTTATCAAGTTGTTTGTTACGATGGTAGGCAGCAGCGAGTTTGGCTTGCACAGTCGGTTCAAAGGCAAAACGTTCAGCTTGGGGAAATTCTGAAATCAGTTGCAAAGCACGTTGAAAAGCGGCAATTGCACTCGGGTAACTTCCTAACTTCGCTAATGCATCACCTTCTCCGATATAGGCAATTGGGAGTTTAGACACATCTTTGGTAAGTGCCTGATACAAACTGAGTGCTTCTGCAAACTTCCCTTCTTTAAATGCGTGCTGTGCTTTCTCTAATTGCTGCTGAACCTTCTCAGGGTAGGTGGAGATATCCCACGGGGAAACATCGCTAAAGGCAGCTACAGTAAATATCAAAAGAAGAGAACAGATGACTGTTCGGAAATGTGACAAATTCATCAAATTATTTTGTCAGTTGAATTTTTATTCGTGTGACTCGCTTAAGTGCATCCTCAGGGATATACCAAGGCTCTTTTGTTTTTTGCCTCGCTAACCATTTCTTAAATTCGGTTTCAGCTTTATTGTGTTGAATCAGTTTTGCAATCTCGCCTTTAACTTCCGAATACTGTTTTTGACGCGCCGGTGTTTTCTTAACAAGTTCAACAATCCGATATCCTTCTGGAACTGGAAGTGGCCCCTTACGTTCAGCAGGTTTTAATTGCGCCACAATCTCACCCAATGCTGTCCCTGTCGTAAGGGTAAGCAAATTAAAACTTATTGACGTGTCGGTTTTATAACTTTGCATTACCTTTTCGAACGTTTCACCTTGCTGTAAGCGTCCATTGATTTGTTCCGCCAGCTGTTTGGCTGCCTGTTGCTCTTTCGCTGAACTCTCCGATGGCACGGCTATCAGTACAGAACGAAATGTAACCGTAGCAGGCGCGATAAACTGCGCTTTATTTTCCTCAAAGTATTTCGGTGCTAACGTATCAATGTATCTGCTATCAACTTTATTGACAAAATTACGCCTAAAATAGGCATCGTATATTAAATGATCAGACACCCACTTCTCTAATGCTTCAATTTCTAATTCCTGTTCCTGCATAACATTACGGAACACCACATCGGAAGGAAATTTTGCTTGCATCTCTGCTATCTGTTTGGCAACTTGTTCCTTGTAATTGTCAGCCGTAATTCCGAGTTTCTCAGCTGCATGTAATACAAACCTACGATCAATAATACGATCTAAATACTCCTGTTTTTCTGCCGCAGTCGGTTCACGCGTGAGGGGTTTATCCGTTATAGCCTCAATGCGGAATTCGTTTATAAGCTCACTTTGCGTGATTGCTTGTCCGTTGACAACAGCAATCACGGAGTCAATTAAGATTTGTGCGTCCACATTCCCAATAAACAGGAGAAGCAGAAAGGCGATGTATTGTCCTATATTTGAAAGGCGTTTTGTTATGCTCATGGCTTTTGATATGATAGCGCAATTTGGTGTTTAATTCAAGATATTTTGTTGGAGCGGGTACTTAAAGTTCATTTGAGATTTGTTTGCTGGATGTGGTATAATTAACCTCAAGCAACCTGAATCGTGAGGAAGAGAATCGTGGGAAAATCGCTAAAGATATTCATCACCTGTTCACATAAAAACACGAAAGAAAAGGACGAATGGGTGTGTAAAGTTTTTGTTACATCTGTTCAATTTACCAAGAAAACTTCACTTTTTCTATTGTAGGGCGGGATCAACGTGGCGTGGGCGTTTGGCACGCTGCGGGTCTCTGTGTCCCGACATACTTCTTGTCTGAACCAGGATTTTCAGGATTAGCAGCTTCTCATCTATATGTTTTTTCTCAAGATAGACAGCAATGTTTATCCGCACCCAAAACATTTATAGCCTAAACAATCCTATAAATCTGGCAATCCTGCTAATCCTGGTTCAGACAATTAACAGAAAAGACTATAAAACGCGACAAATCGCGACGTGGCATAGTTGAGGTGATTCACGATGATTCAGAACAATCAAGAACTTGAAGCAACATTAGAACGCATAGAGCGTTTTCAAAATCAGGTCAAAAAACTTCAAGAGGTTGAAACTAATCCGCGGAATTATGAGTTATCCGCGGGCGGTTTTCTTGCCGAAATCGATCAGATGAATCTTGAAGTGCAGCACTATTTAACCCAAGTTGCCACCTAAACAGGGAAAACGTTATTCGGGTGGAACATTGAAATAATAACGGCTCGAGATTATGGACATACCGCTCCGCATGAAGATTAAGAATTTGCTCGGGTAATTTTCAGTTTCCTTGTAAAGTCCGGTGCGGTTAGGAAACCGCACCTACCGGGGTTGGGGTTCAAACCCGAATTACCTAATTTATTTTTTAATCTTCATTTTTTTAATAGCGGTTAGCATTACGAGGCACGGGGACCTTGCAGGACAAATGGGGTTAATTTGGTATGATACCAAATTGATTTGATTTGACGTCTTCCGATAAAGTCAGCAGTATGAGGCACGGGGGACCTCACACTACAAATCGCGTTAATTGGGTATTATTGACTCCTTTTTCAGATACGTCTATAATACCGATAAATCAAGTCAGAACAAGAGAACAGATAAAGATGCATGAAAACCTACCTAATATTCTCTGGATATGTAGCGATCAACAACGATTTGATACCTTAGGTTGTTATGGAAACCCGTTTGTGCAAACACCGAATTTGGACAATCTTGCCCAAGAAGGTGTGCTTTTTGAACACGCGTACTCGCAAAGTCCTGTCTGTACACCAAGTAGAGCAAGTTTTCTCACTGGACGATACCCGCGCACAACACGATGCAGGCAAAATGGACAAGCGATTCCACAAGATGAAGTGCTTGTAACGAAACTGCTCCACGATGCTGGCTATGTGTGTGGATTGGCAGGTAAACTTCACCTTGCGCCGTGCAATCCACGCGTCTGTAAGGGAACAGAACAACGTATTGACGATGGTTATGACCAGTTTTTCTGGTCACACGATCCGAGCGATGCATGGTTTACACACGATTATATTCAATGGCTTACAAATAAAGGATTGCGCCGAGATAGCGCACCTTTTGCCGATTCAAAATATGTCCGAGTGATTCCGTCAGAGGAACATAGTCAAACGACATGGAGCGTTGAACGGGCGATGTCGTTCATCAGCAGCGCAGAACGATTTAAGCAGCCATGGCTTTTCTCGGTAAATATGTTTGACCCGCACCATGCATTTGACCCGCCAGTAGCAGCTTTAGAACGGTACCGCGATATGTTAGACGACATACCGTTACCGAATTATGTTGAAGGTGAACTTGAAAATAAACCGATTTGGCAACAGATTGACAACGGTGGTGCTTATGGTGGAAAGTCAGGGTATCCTTACCGAGAAATGAGCGAAATTGATCACCGTTGGGTGACAGCTGCGTATTGGGCGATGATTGACGTAATAGACACGCAAGTCGGGAGATTGCTCGACTTTTTAGAAGAAACAGGACAGAGAGAAAGGACGATTGTTATCTTTACCTCTGACCACGGGGAGATGCTTGGTGACCATGGTATTTATCTGAAGGGACCTTATTTCTATGAACCCGCTATCCGCGTGCCACTTATTATCTCAGGACCGGGAATGCTGAACAATGACGCGCGTTCGGATGCTCTGGTGGAATTGGTGGACCTTGCGCCGACGCTCTTGGAAGCAAGCAATATGGAACGTTACCCCGGTATGCAGGGTCAAAGTCTGCTGCCGATGCTAACGGGTGAAAAAAGTCTGGATTCGCATCGTGATGATGTCTACTGTGAATATTATAACGCGATGGGGTGGCACCGTGAACCTGCTGCGAATGCGACGATGGTACGGAGTGAACGGTATAAGTTAGTCGTGGCGCACGGCATAGGTAGCAGTGAACTTTACGATCTGGCGGAAGATCCGCAGGAGACACATAACCTCTGGGATCATTCAGATTACTGTGATGTTAAACTGGAGATGCAAGAGCGGTTAATCCATCGTATGGCATGGACGGTGGATCCGCTACCTGAACGTCAAGCACCTTGGTAGATGCAGCGCATAGCAAGGATAATCTAATTCTAAAAAAGGAGACCAACTTATGAAAACGACACTATGTTACACACTTATATTCATTACTTTTTTTACGCTCGCGTTTGTGCCAAATACCTTTGCACAAGACACGGTACCAGAATATGTCTTGCGAGTGGTTTACTTTGTTCCGAAAGACCGAGAACCTGATCCCAACATGGACACAAAATTGGATACGATGGTAAAAGATATCCAAAAGTTTTACGCCGACGAGATGGAACGACACGGGTTCGGCAGAAAATTTTTTAGATTTGAAACCGATGAGAACGGAGATGCTATTGTGCATCAGGTAATAGGAAAATACAACGACGCAGATTATATAAGCGGTAATAAAGCTGGTTCAACAGAAATCAACGATCAGTTTGACACATCACAAAACATCTATCTCATGGTTTTAGACTATAGCAGCGAAGTACTTGACGCCTCAACCACTCGGGCATGTGGTCGAGGTGGTACAAATCGTGATGGCGGGTTTGCTATCCTCCCAGCTTCCGGTCCCTGTTTTAACTTAGTCAACATTGCCCATGAACTCGGACACGCCTTCGGATTACAACATGATTTTCGCAGCGATGAGTACATGATGTCTTACGGGCAAAATCGTAATAAGTTATCACAATGTGCTACCGAATGGTTAGATGTAAGTCGCTACTTTAACCCTAATGGAAGGTCCCAGTATGGTAATACAAGCGTTGAAATGCTTACACCAAACTTCGTTTCGCCACCTACTAATATTCGTCTCAGTTTTGAGGTAACTGACCCGGAAGGACTTCATCAAGCACAGTTGTATAATCCATTCACTAAGCACCCAACGGTAGGTATAATTGCTTGTCAAAGCTTAAGTGGACAGAGTGCCACTGTTGAATTTGTAACAGATAGGGTGTTTGACATTGGCGAGATATACCTTATAGTTTTGGATGCACATGGCAGTTTTACATGGCATCGTTTTGATATTGATACTACTGATTTGCTGCCGCCATCTGAAGTTGTTTCAATACCGGATCCGAATTTAGCAGCGGCGATCAGAGAGGAACTTGACTTGGCAGCTGGTAGTCCGATCACGGCACTCAACATGTTAGGCTTAGAAAGACTTATTGTCCAAAACAAGCAGATAAAAGACCTTACTGGACTTGAACACGCGACCAGTCTAAGGAGTTTGGTTCTCGAACAGAACGAGATCGAGGACATAACATTGCTCACAGGATTAAAACAATTGCGCTGGTTATTGATTCATAGAAACAAGATTATGGATGTCACACCACTCACACAATTGACGAATTTAACAACTTTAAATTTAGGTGACAATCAAATTAGCGATGTCACGCCACTTGCAGGATTAACACAATTAAGAACTTTACAACTTTGGAACAATCAAATTAGCGATGTCAGTCCACTTGCAAGACTAAAGAATTTACACGAGTTAAATTTCGAAAGGAATCAAATAAGTGATGTCAGTCCACTCACAGGGTTGACACAATTAAGCCTTTTAGTTCTGCGGTCCAATCAAATTAGCGATGTCAGTCCACTCGTAGGATTGACACAATTGAATTTCTTAGAACTGCGGTCCAATCAAATAAGTGATATCAGTCCACTTGCAGGATTGACACAATTGAATTTCTTAGAACTGCGGTCCAATCAAATAAGTGATATCAGTCCACTTGCAGGGTTGGTGAATCTTGAAAGATTAGATCTTATAGAAAATCCGATTAAGAACCGAAAACCGCTCCTTGACCTATTGCGAAAAAATCCTGATGTCGAGATATACCTCACAAGCTATCATAAGCCATTACCCGTTACACTATCCCATTTCCGGGCAGAACTCACCAATGTAGGTGTTGTTCTCAAATGGACAACCGAATCGGAAGTAGACAACGCAGGGTTTAATATCTACCGCAGTCCAACAAAGGACGGCGAATTCAAGGTCGTCAATCCGACTATGATTCAAGGTGCTGGCACAACAGGCGAACGGAATAACTATACATGGAAAGACACTACTGCTAAGCCTAATACGGTCTACTATTATCGGATAAAAGATGTCTCACATGCAGGTGTTCACAAGCAGTTAGCAACTGTTCGGCTGAGAGGACTTATTTCTGCAAGCGGTAAACTTGCTGCGAGTTGGGCAGGTTTGAAAGCACAGAACTAATCTTCCGTGGGCGAGGTGCCGCCGAATGCTACACGCACATGAGGCGTTGATTTGGATATATCGCGCTTACAAAGTGCTCCTACAAAGAAATCTCACCGGTTGCTGACTGCCAATTCGTATAAGTCCGGTGCGGTTAGAAACCGCACCTACCGTAGTATATAAGCACTAATGAATGGTTTTTCCTATGAAATTGAAGTCTGATAATCTGATACTGAAGTTTGGCGCATCAAAATTCATTCGGCTGCGTATAAAACAGGCATTGTTAATCTATGTGCTGTTTTTTTGCTGGTTTGCAGTTGGTTTAGATGCGAATGCTGATAATATTTTGTCGCAATGGGATCAGCAACTCTTTGATCGTTTCTACGATGCGCCGCCACGTCAGGAGCCGATGTGGACCGTTATGGAAGGTATCTCAGAATTTGGACATTATCGTTCAATCATGGGAGTATCAATTCTACTTATGGCTTATGGAGATGAGGATCATCAGAGGACAGGACGTTTGTTGTCCTCTGCATACATTGGTGCCGGCGTGATGACTTACGGGATAAAACGGTTGACGCGCAGGAAACGACCACTTGATGAAACCCTTGGGAATCCGTCACTGCCATCAGGACATGCGACTATTGCATTTAGTGCGGCTACAATTCTTGGGTATCGGTATCCGAAATGGCGAATTCCACTGTATATTGGGGCAGGATTGGTGGGTTTTTCGCGAATTTATCTTGGGCGGCATTATACTTCGGATGTGTTAACTGGTGCAGCGATAGGTACTGCGATGGGAGTGATTGTCTGGAATAACCGCGTAACGTTGTTGCAGTGGGAGTTTTAGACCTATACAGGTCCCGTCTTATACCAATTCTGATAAATAAACGACCATTACGGAGTATTTATGACATTTTAAAGCGCATCTTATGTTGAATATAAGAGGCGCAATGAATTGCGCGACTACAAACGGGTTTTTTGTTTATGTGATGCCATCATTCAGAAATGGTATTACTTCAACGTGTTTACGTTGTTCTCGGACTTGGTATAGTCCACAAATGCTGTCGGATCGGTTCCGTTGAGGTATTCCTCAATGTTAGTGTATCCGTCGCTGTCCTTGTCCTTTGCGGCATTGGAAGCGTCACGCGGATCAAACCCGTACTGCTTTTCCCATTCGTCTGGCATACCGTCACTATCGCTGTCAAGAGGTGCAGGCAGGCTCTTGAGTTCGGGCCATCCGCCGACGTCTTCTTGTGAGTCAATAATACCGCTTTTTTTTGATTTGTCGGGTACGCGTGCTTTTTCTTTGTACGTTTTCCCTTCATAAGTTGCATAGCCATTACGGGTTTCGTCAACAATGCGTGCATCTATAGTATCACGTTTAGGCAATGAGGCTCCTACTTTATCAAGAACAGAATGATATGCCTCTTCAGCAGTTTGCTGGTTGATAGGCATAGCGTCAAAAGGTTCGTGAAGTTTTAATCCTGCAATATGTGAACTGCCACCCTCAGGCTGCACGCCACCGTCCCAGTTGTCGGCAGTAACTGCGGGATTGCCATGAACAACATTATCAGCAACATACCACTTGCCAAAATCATCTGCCTTATTACGTGATGATGGATTAACAATACGGTACGTCACATTGCCCGGACGGGTTGCGGGTCCCGGCTTAAAATAGTTTGCCACCATGTTGATAACAGAAAAGTTAAATTTCTCATAGCCTTGGCGTTGTTTCTCACCACCATAGGCACTGTTATAACCCCAGTTGTATACCACGTTATTTCTGAAATCGTTATATCCACAACCTGAAGCAAAACGAGGATTGCGGCTGCTGTGGTGTGCCAGCAGGTTATGATGGTAAGTACTACGGTTTGATCCCCATATTCCGCCATACCCATGCGCACCTTTGACGTGACCAGCATAATACATACTTTCGGATATCAGACACCACTGAATGGTTACATTTTCGCAGTAGTAGATAGACACTGTTTCATCAACACTCCAACTTGCCGACACATGGTCAAGGATAATGTTCTTGGGATACTTATGCTTACCTGAAATTGCATCTGTATCATCACCCGTTTCATCTCCCAATCTCACCCTTATATACCTGATAATCACCTCGCTTGCCTTAATTGAGATAGGATATCTCCTAAGGCAGATACCATCTCCCGGGGCTGTCTGTCCGGCGATGGTGATATAGGAATTGGAGATTTCCAATGTGCTTTCAAGGGTGATAGTGCCCGAAACTGTGAATACGATTATGCGCGGTCCTTCAGTTTCGCATGCTGCGCGTAGGCTGCCTGGTCCGGAGTCGTTCAGATTTGTCACGGCGATCACTTTTCCGCCCCTGCCGCCGCGCGTGATTGCGCCATAACCTTCCGCGCCGGGAAATGCGGGGATAGATGGTGTATCTGCTGCAAATGTGTTTGTGATCAGCGCGAGCATACTAACACAGATAAGAAGTTGGCAACAGATTCGGAGACTGGTGCAAATGAGGGAGCGGAATGAATCTATAAATTTCTTTGTTGTGAGAGATTGTTTTTGCATAAAGTTTCTTTTCCTATTCTTGATTAGCATGTAGCACGCAAAGTGTTTAATGTCTTCTCGCATGATTTCAAAGTTGTCGTCAAAGTATAGTTTGTTCATGGTTATTGCTGTTTGTAGTAGTATTTCACTACAATTTCTGAACTAGGTAATAAAATAGATGCATCTGTAGTATCTAACAGAAATCCTTGTATCCACTTATCTGTATTATGAAGGAAAGGATCTATTAGGTTATAGCACTCATCATTGTCTACACCTGATTCAATATCTACTTCAATCCATGCCTCTTTTACGTAACCTTCTTCACATATTCCACCATGAGGAATGATTGCAAATACCCAATTCCAGTGCCCCTTATCTATTGGGTTTGATAGTGAAACGTAATCATATTGTACTCTACATTTTATAGGTTCAGAGCCCCTAAGGGCGCGTCCTTTTTTTAGCACACTTACGAAAAAATCGTTATTATTCTCAGTAGATATATTTCTATCTAATACCTAAACTGACTTCTCTTGTAATTGTTTTTGACATTTCTATTCACCTTATTACTAGCGCGCAGATTTAACGTCTCCGCGCCGGAGTGATTGTTTGTTGCTGAGGTGGACAATACCCCACTTCTTCTGCCACATTTGCTCACCTTTTTTCACGTACTTTTTCTAAAACATCAGTATCAAAAAGAGCCACAATTTCTTTACAAATTTTTTGTGAGTTTTTAGTTATATCATAATGTATTTGGTTCAAGATGTAATTAGAATACAGAGTATCTAGGGTAAGTTTACCTGTAATTGGACTTAAAACGAATTCTGCCAACATTTCTTGCCGTTTTTCTTCAGGTAAATGACGTTTTAGAATCTCGTACGGATAAATATATTCTAAAAACACAACTGTAATTATTATATCCCCACTTTTATTTCCAGTAGCTGCATTTATAGGTTCCGCTGCGGTTACTATTAACCCATGAGTTGCAGAATCACCTTGAATATTTTCTATAAACTTCATAATGATAACATCCTGCAAACTACGCAGCTCCCGCTTAACGTAACTTTCAAGCAAAGATTTAGTGTTTTTATCTTTGCATGTAACTCTAACATAAATCTTGAATTTCTCAACATCAGGTGCGTAGACATTCCCTATAAACCCTACTATAAATACAAGGATTGACAATGCTAAAAACCGTTTCATTTTTATCCCCCTTTGTTAGCGCACGGGTTTAACGTCTCTGGACAGGACGCGGATCTCGGAGTTTTCATTCAATATGCAGATATTGGTTTTCTTTTACTAAGAACACAACTTGATTTGCAAAATCATCACGAACCATCAAGTCAGAAATTTTGATGGCTATTCGGTTAGCACTTCTATCATTATTAATATTTGTGTTGGCTAAGGATTCAGTGCGACAAGACAAACACGCAGCATATTTTCCACCTCCTGACGCGTATCGTCACGCAATGGGCTCGCAAGTGCTGCACGATAAAGATTCACAGCTTTACTCGGATCGCCTGCCTTTTCATAACACGAAGCCGCACTAATGCGATGTATTGCTCCCTCTAATTCACGACCTAATGCATCAAGTATCGGTGCGATATGTTCTTCATAGTTTGCGGCGGATAACCAAAGCGGTTGTGCTGTTTCCGTCATGCCAACTTCCCAAAGTGCCTGTGCTTTGGAAAGAATCTCTGACTTCCGGTTCATAGCCTCTTTAAGTTTCTTTGGATAAGGTTTAGTTTTTGGGGCAGCCATGTGTTCACTCCTCCCAACGGTGATAAGAAAATCGTATCAGGTGGCCAAACTTAGAAAACGCACAGATGATAACATAAGCATCTAATCCAAATGGATTTTCCAATGCTTGTACCACCTTTTCTCGATGTCGTCGTACGAGCTCAGAGGCTGTTTCTGTGCCGCTGATTTCAAGGACGCTTTGCATGTCTAATGAGCGGTAGTCAGCGCGATCACCATAATTCGTTACGTCTAATTGTCCAAGATTAACAATATTAGGAGTAAGAATAAAAGCGAGTGCCGATGCAGCCATCTCAACTATCGGTTTTGTTTGTATAGTTGCTCGTAAACGTTCTGCTTTCCTTTCAGTTTCCGCTGTCCATGAAACTTCAAGATTAAACTGTGTATCTTCACCAAGCCAATCGGAAACAATATTCTCACAAGTAACTTCAAATACTGCGGGTGAAGTGGAATACGAACGCATCATCTCTACGCATGCGACAATATGTGCCTCAAGAAATAGTCGCGGATGCCAATCTGAAACTTTTTCAATGGTGCATCTGAATCTATACATAATTATTACACCCTGTGAAATCGTCTCATTTTGTCAGTTTCTTGTAGGGGCAACTGAAAATCTCATTATATTCTATTATAATTTCCTGCATAAAGTTTGTAAGTTAGGCAGAACTTGCAAAACGCAACAATTCATTAGTACACCAGTTTTCGTCCCGTGCCGGACGCAGACCTCAGCGTTTTCACTCAATATGTAGATATTGGTTTTCTTTTACTAAATACACAACTTGATTTGCAAAATCATCGCGAACCATCAGGTCAGAAATTTTAACGGCTATTTGGTTAGCACGTCTATCATGATTGATACTGTTGACAAATTCCAAAACGTCTTTGCCAGCTTGCTCTGCTGCGATATCAAGTGCTTTGTTAGTACCAAACGTTTTTATCATTTCTAACAAATCGGAATCTGATTTGTCTACAAGCTCAGTATCACACTCATCCATAAAGCGCACTGCGACATGCCACGCAAGCGGTGACAAAGTGGCTGCTATTTTCTCCTTACGTATTCTCTCTTTTCTTTCTCTCAATGCTTGTTGACCTAACATAAATCCGTGCATTGTATAACCTCCTAATTCAATTAAAAGTGTCGCAAGTAATAAAAACAGTGGAAGTAAAGAACTCACGTTGAGCAAGATGGATTGTAATGATTTCTTAGGGTCTATCAATAGCACGTATGGGAGAATCATTAGTGCTACAATCCATATTGCTATGGGCATCCACTTCCTTATGATTTCTCTCGCGTTTACCCTCTCTTCTTTGTCCATTTGCTTATGTGTTTACTTTCTAACGGTTGCAACCAAGTGGTGGATCTCATAGTTTTCACTCGCGTATTACTGTATCACAAAAAGGACTAAAACCTCAAGTTAAAATGTTTACAATTTGAATTGTTATACCATTTCTGAAAAATAAGATTTCATTACAGAGATGTATGATATTTTGAATGTAAGAGGCGCAATGAATTGCGCGACTACAAACGCGTTTTTTTACGGAGTATTTATGACATTTTAGAGCGCATCTTATGTTGAGTATAAGAGGCGCAATGAATTGCGCGACTACGAACGCGTTTTTTTTTAATGTGATGCTATCTTCAGAAATGGTATAAGGTGCGGTTGGGAAACCGCACCTACCGTCCGGAAAATAGGACAAAATTAAAAGTCCTATCCTACAGTCGTCAACGTTTAGATGATTGACTGTCTTTGAGATATTTATAGAGTTCGCTATCGGTTGTCAAAATAAGCTTAGTGCTTGCAGTGCTTGTTTTGCGATAGGTTTCAAGGGTTTGGAGGAAGGCGAAGAACTCTGGGTCTTTGCCGTGCGCTTCCGCGTAAATCTGGATAGCTTGTGCATCAGCATCCCCTTTAAGCTGTTCAGCTTCCTTGTATGCCTCCGATTGGATACGTTCTAACTCTTTCTGTTTCTGCCCCATGATATTTGCCGCTTCGCCTTCGCCTTCCGATTTGTACTTCTCGGAGATGCGCATCCGTTCCGAAATCATGCGGTCAAAGACTTTCTGTTGAACTTCCTCAATATAGTTAATTCGTTTTATTTGAACATCAATGAGCTCAATACCAAATCTTGGAAGTGCTTCTTGTGCCTTTTCACGAATCAACTGTGTAATCTTTTCTCTGCCAATTTTGATCTCTTCCAACGGCTCGTCTGACTGTCCTTCCTCATCTTCAAGGACTTCTCTATTAGGATCTAACACCCGGTTTGAATTTCTGACAACTTCAATCAGCAGCTGCGCTGTTACTAAATCACGCGCTGCAGAGTCAATAATATCATCTAAACGTGAGTGTGCAAGCTCTTCTGTTCCGAGTGCCTGATAGAATTGGAGTGCATCTTTAATGCGCCAACGCGCTGTGGTATCAAGCCAGATAAATTTCTTGTCCTTAGTGGGAATCTCGTTTGGAGAACCATCCCATTTAAGGATGCGCTTCTGAAAGCGATGGACATCCTGAATAAATGGTGTCTTTATTTTTAATCCCGCATCAACAATAGGTTGTCCAACAGGACGACCGAATTCAGTAAGGACAATTTGTTCGTCTTCTTTCACAATGTAGAACGTACCTGAGGCAAATATAACCCCCAGAATGACAACGATAATCAAGGGTATCAGTATTTTGGATTTCATCGGAAAACTCCTTTTGTTGTAAATTACTCTTTCAGCTGCAGAATCGGAATGGGGGCGGTGGCTTTATCGTCAATGATATAAATTTCCTTAACCAGAGGCAAAACTTCTTGCATCGTTTCCAGGTACAGCCGTTGGCGCGTCACCTCTTTCGCTTTTTGATACTCCGATCGTATTGAATTGAATCTATCCGCGTCCCCTTTTGCTTGGTTAACACGTTTCAGGGCATAACCTTGTGCTTCTGAAATCTGTTGTTGTGCCAACCCTTTGGATTTTGGGACAGATTGGTTGTAATCACGCCACGCTTCGTTGATGAGCCGTTCTTTTTCCTGCTTTGCCTCGTTAACCGCGTTAAAGGCAGATTTCACCTTTTCTGGCGGATTCACATCCTGCAGAGTCACGTTAGCTATATCCAAACCAGTTTCATACAAATCAAGAAGTGCCTGCAGATGTTTTTCAACTTCCGCTGCAATTTCTATACGTCCAACGGTTAGAACTTCGGTTACAGTACGGTCTCCAATTATTCGACTCGTCACTGATTCTGACAGGTCTCGCAAAGCTTGCTCCGGGTCCCTAATAGAAAATAGATATTTGTGAGGATTATTAATCTTGTACTGAACCGCCCATTCAACGTCGGCAATGTTAAGGTCTCCCGTTAGCATCAGAGATTCATCACCGAAATCTCTGGTATCATACACAGTGCGGACACCTGGTTCGATTGTTCGAAAACCGAATTCTTCTTTGAAAACCTTTCGCACCCGAACCTTTTTGGCTTTTTCTATGCCAAATGGTAACTTGAAGTGGAGTCCGGGTTCGGCTTGTCGGACAGATTTTCCGAACATCAAGACAACAGCGATTTCGTCTGCTTCAACAGTATAAAAACTGGTTGCTAAGCTCACCAAGACTGCTATACCTAGAATTATAAACAAAATTCGTTTTGGGGTGATAAGATGTAAGTATGGGTTAAATTCCATGATAATTTCTCCTTCATTTTGACTATTACTTTTGGGCGATTGCCCAAGATTAAACATTTCAAATTTCATATCTGACTAACTTCCGAGCAGCATCAACAATCTGTTCTGTATCTGGAATAACAAAGTTTTCCATCACCGGGGCAAACGGGACAGGCACCGGAGCAGCGGTTACACGTTCAATGGGTGCGTCAAGATAGTCAAACACTTCGCGAACAACGAGCGCAGCTATCTCGGCACCGAATCCAGCTCTGCCTACTGCCTCATGCGCAATTAACAGACGATTGGTTTTCTTAACAGAATCAAAAATGGTCTCTTTGTCAAGAGGCATTAATGTTCTTGGATCAACGATTTCTGCGGAAATACCCTCATCAGCGAGTTTATCTGCAGCATCAAGTGCTTTCAATACCATACGCGATGTCGCTAAAATCGTTATATCTTCACCTTCACGTTTAACATCCGCTTCACCGAGTGGAATCGTATACTCTTCATTGGGAATCTCACCCTCCTCAGTATAGAGCAGTTTGTGTTCAATAAACATTATCGGGTTGTCGTTTCGGATAGCGGTTTTTAGTAATCCTTTTGCATCATAAGGGGTTGAAGGCATTACAACAAGGAGTCCTGGGATATGAACAAACCATGCCTCAAGGCTTTGTGCGTGCTGTGCAGCGGAGGAACGTCCTGCCCCTCCTTGCGTACGAATGACAAGCGGCACATCTAACTGTCCACCTACCATGTATCGGATTTTTGCTACCTGATTGACAATCTGATCCATGCCGACCGCCGTGAAGTCAATATACATGAGTTCAGCGACAGGACGCATGCCAGTGACAGCGGCACCGAGTGCTGTGCCGATGATAGCTGCCTCAGAAATGGGTGTGTTTCGGATACGCTCCTTTCCAAATTGTTTGAAAAGACCATCCGTTACCTTGTATGCACCGCCATATTCAGCAATATCTTCCCCCATGAGAAAGACCGCATCGTCACGCTCCATTTCCTCTATCAGTGCCTCTTTCAGCGCATCACGATAGGTAATAGTTTTCATTTTTTGTTGTTCCTTTCAAATTTCGTTTTCGGTATTCTTACGGTTGCAAGTGCTTCATGTTACCTCACTCTTTCGTCTAAACTGATGAAGGCCGTGCTTGCATCACAGGAATAACATAACTCCGAATTGTCACACCATCCACTGTCTCAGTCTCTACTCGCGGTTCTGGACTGTGGCGATGATCAAATACAACATAGTAGCCTTCCACAGTTGCTTCCAATTCCATATACGTTGCGAGCTGCTTTTTTCCCGCTGCATAGCGACTGTTTCCTTCCCAAATCTTGGTTTCAACGATGTATTTTCGCTGGTTGTGGATGAGGAGGAGATCCATTCTGCCTCGTCCGGTTTGCACTTCAAGGTAAATATTTCCACCCACGCTGTGGACAAACTGCTCAAGATAGGCATATAGTAGATGCTGTCCAACATACTCCTGTGGTTTATCTGTAGCTTGCAAGATACGGAAACCGACGCGAGCGATAAAATCTCGGAAGTTGTCAAGCAACAGTGCTATATCAAGTTGTCCCGAAGACGTAAGGTAGTCCAGAAAACATATATCGGCATCTTCAGAGAAATAATCGTCTTCTAATCCATTTATTGCTGGTTTGAAAGTCCTCATGATACGGTAGAGATAAATTGGATTAACAATCTCACACATACCGTCAGGGGCTTCTCGGATAACACCATACGTAGCGAGTTCACTGATGATGTCATCATCCAGATTGAAGTCCACGCCTTTCTCACGCGCCATGATTCTCATCAACATACTTTCAAAACGCGGGTCTCTACGAACATTAGTTGTTAGATGCTGGATATTAGTGTTCCGCCCTCGAAGGAGCTGCGTATGTGCCTTTGAAAAATGTGTCGGGGTAATGGTTTCGGTTTTGGGAATATCCATCTCCTCAGTCAGAATTTGCGCGAAACGGTTCACAAGCACAGGTTGACCTGCAGTCTGCTTATGAATAGATGCGATCACCTCTGGTGCGAAGTCTTGACCCATTTCGTCTGTATATTGCGATAGCAGTTCTTGCACTTGTTTTAACGTAAAGTTAGGCAACCGAAACTCATCTTGGATATTAAATGGCGAAATAGAACGATCATAGTTGAGTTGGCTTATGCTCTTAACGCCTACTATCCCAACACTATGTGGGCATTGAAGTTCATCAGAGAGATAAATGAGTCGGAGCGTATACAGAAAATCACTGACAACATCTTGAGGGATGCCATCAAATTCATCAATGAGGAGCACAACCCTTTTAAAAGCGAGCACCTGATTGTGTGAATCGCTGTCCAACAAACTTGCGAGCTGCTTAAAAAACATCATCATCGAAAAATCGTCGGTTAGCGTTGCATTCTCCAAAAACTGCTTTAACGCCTCAGAAGGTGTGCCTCCGCGTTTTTGAAATACACTCTCAATTTGCATGCCCACCATTTGGTAGAGTCTGTCATAAAAGATGGCAGGTGCAGCGTTACGCATCGTTTGAAAATCCAGTTGAATCGGGAAATAGGTTGGATCTTCTGAGGAAAGGATATCAAGAGCCAATCGGAAGAAGGTGGTCTTGCCGGTTTGGCGTGGTGCAAAGAGTACGATATAGCGACCGTCTTTGGCACGGGTGATGAAGTCAGCAATTTCTTCGGTGCGTGGTACAACATAGTGTCGGTCAGGATACACGCGACCTTGAGTTCCAAAACGCCTCATTTTTTCTCCTTATTGTCATCAAATTCTGTGAAGGTTTGTAAAATAAACGTTGCAAAATGTAAGAGGCGCAATGAATTGCGCGACTACGAACGCGTTTTTTGCTAATGTGATACCATCCTTCAGAAATGGTATAATTTGGTATAAGAGGCGCAATGAATTGCGCGACTACGAACGCGTTTTTTGCTAATGTGATACCATCCTTCAGAAATGGTATAATTTGGTATAAGAGGCGCAATGAATTGCGCGACTACGAACGCGTTTTTTGCTAATGTGATACCATCCTTCAGAAATGGTATAATTTGGTATAAGAGGCGCAATGAATTGCGCGACTACGAACGCGTTTTTTGTTAATGTGATACCATCATTCAGAAATGGTATAATTTGGTATTATTTCCTTGCTTTTTCGTCTAAACTGATGAAGGACGTGCTTGCATCACAGGAATAACATAACTCCGAATTGTCACACCATCCACTGTCTCAGTCTCTACTCGCGGTTCTGGACTGTGGCGATGATCAAATACAACATAGTAGCCTTCCACAGTTGCTTCCAATTCCATATACGCTGCGAGCTGCTTTTTTCCCGCTGCATAGCGACTGTTTCCTTCCCAAATCTTGGTTTCAACGATGTATTTTCGTTGGTTGTGGATGAGGAGGAGATCCATTCTGCCCCGCCCCGTTTGCACTTCAAGGTAAATATTCCCACCCACGCTGCGGACAAACTGCTCAAGATAGGCATATAGTAGATGCTGTCCAACATGCTCTTGTGGTTTATCTGTAACTTGCAAGATACGGAAACCGACGCGAGCGATAAAATCTCGGAAGTTGTCAAGCATGGGGACCATATCAATCTGTCCTGTAGGTGTAAGGTAATCCAGAAAACATGTATCGGCATCTTCAGAGAAATAATCGTCTTCTAATCCATTTATTGCCGGTTTGAAAGTCCTCATGATACGGTAGAGATAAATTGGATTAACAATCTCACACATGCCATCAGGGGCTTCTCGGATAACACCATACGTAGCGAGTTCGCTGATGATGTCATCATCCAGATTGAAGTCCACGCCTTCCTCACGCGCCATGATTCTCATCAACATACTTTCAAAGCGCGGGTCTCTACGGATATTAGTTGTTAGATGCTGGATATTAGTGTTTCGCCCTCGAAGGAGCTGCGTATGTGCCTTTGAAAAATGCAAAGGGGTAATGGTTTCGGTTTTGGGAATATCCATCTCCTCAGTCAGAATTTGCGCGAAACGGTTCACAAGCACAGGTTGACCTGCAGTCTGCTTATGAATAGATGCGATCACCTCTGGTGCGAAGTCTTGACCCACTTCGTCTGTATATTGCGATAGTAGTTCCTGCACTTGTTTTAACGTAAAGTTAGGCAACCGAAACTCGTCTTGGATATGAAATGGCGAAATAGAACGATCATAGTTGAGTTGAGCGATGCTTTTTACGCCGACGATGCCAACGCTGTATGGACATTGAAACTCGTCGGAGAGATAGATAAAACGAAGCGAATGCAGAAAACCACGAACGGCTGCCTGAGGAATAGCGTCAAACTCGTCAATAATTAGGACAATCTTCTGACAATTCATCGGAAAGCACAGAAAACTCATCAGTTGCTCAAAAAATTCCCGCATTGACAGATGGTTGGTAATCTCGGCAGTTTCTAAGAAGTCGTTAAGCGTATCAGAGAGGACTTCTCCGCGTTTTAGGAACACCCGTTCAATTTCTTTGCAAATTTCTTTCTTAAGGGAGTCATAAAATTCCGAAAGAGTACAGTCTTCATATTCCTCAAAATTCAATTGAATAGGGAAATAGGTTGGATCTTCGGCGGCAAGGGCATCAAGAGCCAATCGGAAGAAGGTGGTCTTGCCGGTTTGGCGTGGTGCAAAGAGTACGATATAGCGACCGTCTTTGGCACGGGTGATGAAGTCAGCAATTTCTTCGGTGCGTGGTACAATATAGTGTCGGTCAGGATACACGCGACCTTGAGTTCCAAAACGCCTCATTTTTTCTCCTTATCAAAACCCTTGTCATCAATCAAGCAAGTGTTGCCTTCAAAAATGACCTCTGGATTATCTTCTCCCCGAATTAGCACTGCGTCGCCATCGGTTTTAAAGGTATTATTGTAGAAGCGGATGTTGCTAATTCCATCACTCGGACAGTCAACTGCAGCAGGATTACCCGTGGCAGATTTGGACGTTAAGACTGTATTCTGATAGATAGTTGTGTTTCTGATACCGCCATTCGCACCAGTAGACCAGAGGTGAATACCACCAAAACTGTTCCTTCGTCCATCATTTTTGCTAAGATTATAGCGGATAACGTTACCATGAAATGCTTTTGCGCCTTCAAATTGCGCTAACAGATAACCTGCTCCATCGTTATCGTGCGAATAATTATACTGCACAATTGCGTTCCGTACACCGCCATCTAAATCAAACCCTCCACCATCTTTACTGCTTCCTGTTCGGTTGTGATGTGATTCATTAGACTGAATGACAACACGGTTTGAATCCCATGTCCAGATACCGACTGGACCACCACCTTCGTGATCGTTTAACTTTCCGTTTTCATAAGCCTCACAATGCTCAATTGTGGCACCATCTACTTGTGCGAGGACAATCCCGTTCCCCGAATGGCTTCCTTTGCTAGGAATGCCTGCGTTTCTATATGCACGGCAGTTGCCGACATAAACGTTAGCGTGTGTATATCCTTCTTCTTCTGGATTCCACGCGCCAAAGCAATTTATTCCGGCATCTCCGTTGTCATGGACATTGGCGTGTGTTATTTTCACATCGCTGAACCCACACCTTCCACCATCAATTGGCTGCGCGGTGATGCAAATTCCAGCATGCTTAAAACCGCTAATGTCAACCTTATCAATGCGTATATGCGTCAGTTTTTTGTGTTCTGGCAGTGTATTGACGAACCATATCCCTGAACTGGTGTTCTGATCTGCTCCTGTGCCAACGAAGTTGAGATTAGTTATCTGTACACCTCCACGATTTTGGATGAAGAAACCATGACCGATGCCAGCATCAATCGTTGCTCTACCATCTCCGTATGAACTGAACGTTATCGGTTTGTCTGAGGCATCTGTATCTGTATCAGAAAGCGTGAGATTTCCCTTGAAGGTTTGATTTGCGTGAAACCACACCGAATCTCCAGGTTGTAATCGGGTAGCATTTACGCTGTCAATACTTTGCCACGGTTGCTCTTGGGAAATACCTGAGTTTGAATCGTCACCAAATAAACTGATATAATAATCCATATAGATAAAACGCAAGGAACATCTTCACTTGACCTATTTTGACTTGAGGATTAACCCATCCGCCTTCATCCACTCAATTGTCTGCTCAAAGGCATGCGCTGTTTTCGTGATGTCTGCTTCTGTATGTGCGGCGGTTGTCATACCACCGTTGGTTGCAAGGTCAACACCATTGAGCAACAAACCACATCGGAGATGTGTCAGCAATTGCTCATCGTTGCCACCCTTGAGTTTTCGGTAATGCCATGCGTAAGGGTCAAAATCGGTGGCACGCATATCCTTCTCACCGTGCCCAATAAGGAGTCTGATACCTGAAAATTCTCCGTAAATCACCCAGTCTAATCCATAAGTATCAATTATGGTATTGAGTTCATCACGGAGTTTTTGTGCGATGCGGTTTGCCTGTTCGTGCGGTTTACCGGTCTTGACAATGTTTAGCGTCGCTATTCCTGCGGATGCGGAGAGCGGATTGGCATTAAATGTACCGGGATGTGGCATTTTCAATCCTTCTTCCTCGGCTTTCATTGAAATTAACTCAAGGATCTCTTTTTTGCCTACGAGCGCGCCACCGGGGAGCCCACCCGCTAAAATCTTCGCGAGTGTCGTCAAATCGGGTGTAACATTATAGTATGCTTGTGCACCGCCCGGTGCAACCCGAAATCCTGTAATCACCTCATCGAAAATGAGAAGCACACCGTATTCATGTGTAAGTTCACGAAGCTGCTGTAAGAACACCCCATTTGTTGGCACAACCCCAAAGGACGCACCCGTCGGTTCAAGAATAACACAAGCGATGTCTTTGTCTGTTTTCAAAAGTTTTTCAACAGCATCAATATCGTTCGGTGGGCAGAGAAGGGTTGTATCGCGCACTTCTTGTGGAATGCCCGGCACAGATGCATCAAAAGGTGGATATGCGCCTATGATGAGGCTGTCGTGCCAACCGTGAAAATGCCCGATAAACTTCAACACCTTATTCTTGCGCGTGTATGTGCGCGCCAACCGAATCGCCATGAGTGTTGCCTCGGTCCCTGAACTGACAAATCTGACACGTTCCGCCGAAGGAATGAGTTGGGTTACAAGATTTCCCCATTCTAACTCAAGCGGGTGGCATGCACCGTAATGTGTGCCGCGATGCATCTGTGTAATCACTGCTTCCACAACATCAGATGGATTATGACCCAGTAGTAATGCGCCGTGTCCTGCCCAATAGTCAATAAACGTCTTGTCTTCAAGTCCCCACTTTTTTGCCCCATCAGCACGGGTTATATAAATCGGGAACGGTGACATATAACGGCCATCATGCGTCACACCGTCCGGAAAGAGTTGATTTGCTGCTTGTGCCAATTCTTTGTCTTTTGCAAAGGTTTTTTGATACCGCTCCAAAATTGTTGGCATTTTTGTCCTCTATTTATTTTGTGCTTCTTTCTGAAATTATTTCGGTTTCGGCAAAAGAATTTTATTTCAAATTAATCCGAGAAAATAACCAATTGCGAACACAAACAGTACCTCTATAAAATAAAAAATATTTAGCGTGTTCGAAAAAATAGCAGATATCCAACTACATTTCGGTTTGTCTTTGTGCTTGCCGAGATCCATCTTGAAATCGGTGTCAGTTTGCTCTCTGATCTCATCGTAAACCTTTCGGAACAACCGTTCCTGCCAGAGAAAGTAACCATCCAAAATCCAAAACCCTGCAATAGGGAGAAAAAGGACTAAGACAAAATATGAATTTTGCAAATCTTCTTTGGCGATTAAAACCATTGCTGCAACAAGGATTGTCATGCTCCAACTTTTTAGCAAGAAACTGTTCTGCCCCAAACGGTTAATAACGGCTTGTGTCATTTCCAAGTGCTTTATTACTTTTTCGGTGCCATTCATGGATATGTCCTCCTTCACCACGTTTTGCAATTCTGAATGTTTGTTTGTTAAACTGTACACTTTATAGGTGAATTTGTCAATATCATTTTAAGGGCGTTAGAACGTTGATATGGGGGTATGCGTTTGGCACACTGGGTTTGTATGCTCAGGATTTGTGTTTTACAGTGGCGGTTTCTTTAGTCTGAAATGCTTGAATATACGCGGTTGAATAGATTCTATGCTGTTAGGGTAGATGGTTTCCGCCTCCGGTTTGGGACCAGAAATCTTCGGCGATCTGTTGGTGTCTCTGATGCAGCCAATGATGAATCCGCCTAAGAATGCGCGGTAAACTTTTTTGCGGTAAATTTTTCATTTCCCAACTTGCCATCTCTCTCCGCAGCGGAACATCAATTGGGTTTTCGACCGCGATATTTACTTGATTGCAGGCTTGTATCAGTTTTCGGTCATCTGTTGCCAAGACTTTAGCACCATGGGTAAGCGTTGCCTGCACGAGTACTGCATCAGTAATGTCAATTTCTAATGTGTCGGCGGTCTGCATCGCGATGAGAGCTATCGGTAAGTCTACCTTAATAATTTCAATAGGTCCTGCGGAAAATTGCGAAAGTCGCTGTGAGGCAAGTCGGGCATCCACAGCATAAACCTTTGTGAGAATCGCTCTGGCTTCAAGTAACGTGAGCGTTGTCGTAAGCCAATCGGTGTGTTCTCGGATGAACGACTCACAAACAGCAGATGCGGGATGGTCATCAAGCAGGGAATAGACAATCAGCATCGCGTCTAATCCGCCCGACGTGAATTGATCAGAAGATAAGGTCATCACCGCTTACCTCGGACAAGTCTAACGCCGCAGGGTTCCCCATTTTGAGTTTCTCAGCATAAATCTCGTCCCACGTCTGTGCAGTGTAAGGACGGATTAGAATGCCATCGCCCATCCTTTCAATCACGACACCCGATTCCAACCCTAATTCTTTTACCCAGTCGAGGGGCAATTTGATTTTATAATCAGTCTCCAACGAAAGCGTTTTCATGGTATCTACCTTTTACAACAACAAGTTTGGTTAATAAGAGTATATCGGAATTTTGGGCGATAGTCAAATGTTTTTAGCAGGAAATGTAAATCGGCTGGATATGAATCGCGGAGGACACAGATGACGCGGATTGGAAATCGCACTTTAGCGTTGTCAGCTAAGCGGAGGGTTTTCGTTCAACTGCTATGCCTGCGGGGGTGTTAGCATTGCGGCGATGTCTGGTGGTAGTTTGACGTTGTGTTGCTGCTCAAAGTCGGCAACGTTTTCGTAGTCTTTGCGAAACTGTTCAATGATGATATTTTCCTGTTTGTCTTTGGCAGTTGTCAAATCTTCTTTGGCTTTTTCCCATTTTTGCAAGAGTATAGATGCCACACCGCGATTGTAGTATGGTTCTGCTAAATCGGGGTTGCGTTCTATCGCCGCGTCATAGTCTTTGATGGCACGTTCATACTCGCCTTTTTTACTGTAAACATTACCACGATTGTTATAGGGATGGACAAGGTCCGGTCTCAGTTCTATTGCTTTGGTATAATCTATGGTTGCGAGATCATACTCTTCTCTTTTATAGTAAATAATACCACGATTGTTATAGGCATAAGCAAAACTTGGATCAAGTTTTATTGCTGTGTCATAGTTTTGAATAGCCAATTCTATCTCACCTTTGAGTTTATAAACTATCCCTCGATTGTTATATGCTTCTGGCAAATTTGGGTCAAGTCTTATCGCGATGTTACAATTTTCTAATGCGCGATCATAATCACCTTTCATGCGGTAAGCTGCGCCTCGATTGCTGTATGCCTCGGCATAGTTTTCCTTGCGTCTAATAGCCGTGTTAAAGTCTTCTATGGCGCGGTCAATTTCACCTTTATTACAATAAGCGATGCCTCTATAGTTATAACCTTGGGCAAAAGTGGGTCTCCGATCAATTGCTTTGGTAAAGCGTTCAATGGTGATATCGTAAGGTGTCTGTTCTGCTTGTGTCTGCATGTTTTATGTCTCCTTATCTATCTCAGGCTTATCAACTTGTAAATTATCCTTCATCTGCTGTGTTTCAGGATTGTCAACTTCTATGCCTTCCTTCAGATGGGTGTCCTGGTTTCTAATATACCCATGGAGGTCGTTGTAGACTGTTTGAGTTGAGATACCGTGCTGTTTTTGCAGATGATCCAACATCGGTCCTTTGAGCAATTCGGGAATGTTGACTTCTGCGAACTGTTCTGGTTCGATAAAGCCTTTCGGCGGCCGAACGAATATACTTTTTTGTGCTATGATGCGATTTTGCGGATTCCGAGGTGGTTTGATATAATCTTTTATCTCTTCAGTTTTTTCTAATAAGATAATCCTGCCGGGTTTTCCAAGGGAACCGTCACATGCAAAGAATAGGGCAATGTGGCTATCAGTCGTAAAATCTATAAGATTGGTATAACCACCGAAGTGTTGGAGTTCGGTTAAAATTTCAAACTCGTCTTTTTCATAGGTATAATCTTTAGACACCTCCAACATTTTCTTTTGGATGGCTTCTATATCAAAATCCTCTGACTTGAATTCTTCCGAACATTCACGCCAAAGACTTGAGGATACTTTTTCATAGCGTTCAGGTTCTCCGCGATAGATGAAGTCGCCATCTGCTGATTTCGCCGCTATCTCTTGGATTTTTTCAAATACCTCGCTTAGACTCTTTTGAGACTCCGAGTCGTTTGGTGTATTCATTCTGTTTCCATAATTGCAATTTTTTCGGGGTTTATGTTGTACAATTAAGTATACCAAACGATCAAGTTCATTTTCAAGTGAAAACTTTGGTATCTGGCTGTACATTTAGGACAAAGGTTTGTGTTGTGTGTTCAGAATTTGTTGTCTGAACCAGGATTTTCAGGATTAGGAACGGTAATATCAAAAGCACGGTATTCACATTATGGATCGCTCTGTATCAAACTGATAAGATACATCATATTCGCAATCTCTTTATTATCTGAATCTCGGATTTTCACAGATGACACGGGCAGGAGGAATCATAAATTTCTTGTTATTACCCCATTTATCTGTCCGCTTGCTGCGCGGCTGTTTCTATCCAGTTTTCAAGGTTTGCGCGACCATTATTGTTGACCCAATCGTAAAGGGTACAACAAGGATAAACTAGGTTAGTGGTGGGTGTAAGGTTAAATGGCGGTTGTCTGAAAGGGCTTGCTCCTTGGGTTGATGTCCGACCGTAACTATCTTTTACATTGTGGATATACACACCAAGCAAACCATTTCCCTTTTCAATGCTTTGCTTAATTTCGTACTTTACCCATCTGCTATTTGCGGTATGGCTACCAATCAAAACACAAGTTACAGAAGTTCCATCTATCTGCTTACCAATCCACCGCTTGATAGCAAGATCAGTATTTCTTTTGAGCGTTTCAATTTGTGCGCTGTCAACGAAACCCGCTGCTGTATAACTGCCTTTCGCAACCCAACTGTGTCGGACTTGATTAACGCGCCAAACATCGTCCCAATCAAAACTGAAAAATACGTGCCGCATCTTTACCTCCAAAAATAATTCTGCTTTCCGCAATCGTGTAAAAGGTGGACGATCATTCAGAAAGCGGACAAATTTTATATTAGCAATTACAGAATTAACATTGCTTCCTGCAAAACCAATTCTCCGACAAGAGAACATATAGGTTACCTAACGAGCAATTTTCGTGCCAATGATAAACTGCCTAAAATCAGTATTTATGGGGTTTTCTTAACTTTTTCCTCTGTCAATTTGACACGCTCTGTCAAATTGACAACTTATCTCGCAGCACCCTCCACAATCGCAATCTCTTCGTCGGTTAAGTCGTATAAGCCGTATACCAGTTTATCAATCTCATTTTCAAGGATGGAGGTATCAGCGTCTGGGTATGCGGCTTTCATAGAAAGGATTTTATCAACTAAAGCAATGAAAGATGCTTGTTGCGCGGCGGGAATCTTAACGATGGGCAATTTCTCAAAGGCGTGTTTATTGTATTGATACCCTTGTTTACCAAGGATAGTCCCGCTATAGAAATGTTTGTAAGCAAATGTCATTAGTGTGCAACTTAGTAATCCCACCAATATCTTTAAATCTCTCCCTATTATCATAAAACAGGTTTTCTCTATATAATGTTGTCCGTCGTCGTAGAAAAAGTTAGCGGTTTGAGTTGTTTCTGGATATATAATTTTCGCCTTCTCAAACTCTGCATGGTAAGCACAATTCCGAAGATTATAGGGTGTATTACCTTTATCATAACGCTTTTCAAGTTGTGTGTAGAAATGATCCAAATGTTTTTTGACGACTGGATAATCATTTACGTTAATTGCTGGCACATTTCCATATCCATTATGTGTGGTAATCAACCATAATTGTGCCCAATTAGACTGATACCTTTTGATGTCCCGACCTTTCAAAACGGGTTTGATGATTTCAGCAGACTTGGGATATGCTTCTATCAGTGCCTCCTTCGTCTGATTATCAATGAGAAAAGCAGTGTTGTAGCCTGTGATAATTCCTCGATAGATGTTTATATCCCAATCCTTGAGCGGTTTGCCTATATCCTCTATTTTGCGTTTTAAGGTAAGTTCAGTTGATGAGAGTATCGCCCACGGTTCACCTTTCGCAGGTTTTTCCATAGTCCCACCGTTATCGCTCAAATATTGTCCGATGTTACCGGTTTGTTTGTCAAAATCTGTCCCAATGGTTACGGCTTTAAAGTCAATTGGATCATCTGGCACGGTGTTTTGTAGCAGCAGAATGTTTGTGTCTACGGTGGCATCAAACACATCGGGTCCCATATCCAGTAGTTGAACGGGTTGGGTGTAAATTACAAAATAATCTCTCAACTTTTTGCCATAACCTGCGCGCATCCATTTATTGCTGGTAATATAACAAAGATGCCCGTTTCGTGTTAGCAGTTTGATTCCACGTTCATAAAACAGACAGTAAATATCGCCTGTGCGAGCGAAGTTATCAAAACCTGCATTTTGATAAAGATTTCCAAGTTTCCCACCATCCTTTTGCAATTGGATATAAGGCGGATTGCCAATCACTACATCATACCCATGCGCAATCCCAAACATCCATTCCGCGTCGAACCAATCAGCTGTGGCGTTCTGGTCATACAAATCCCATTTGGCAATCTTTTCAGCATCATCAGCAAGCATCCCCAGGCTTTTTAATTCTGTTGCCAATTCTACGCGCAATATTTCATCTTTTTTCTGGCAGGCGCGTTTGCGTGTGCGAGTGTTGGCGTGGAAATGCTGTTCACGATTGTCTTGCAGTTCGTGCTCCAACTTCACTGCTTTTTCAGTTAGAAACGACCTTTGTATTTTGAAACCGATTAGTGTATTCGCAGCAACGAAGCGCGTCTCCAAATTGGGTAGGGGTTTGATGCCGAAGTTCTTATCAGGATTATCGTTTGGTTGCTGCTCAATTGCAAGGGAGATGAAAAAGCGGAGTTTGGCGATTTGACAGGCGATCGGTTGAATATCCACGCCGAAGATGCTGTTTTGTATCAGGTATAACTTCCGTCCAAAGTCCGAGTCACGGTAACGTTTGAAAGTGTCGTCAATTTCGTGCAGTTCTTTACGACGCGCTTGGTCATCTTGTGTATCAAATGCATCAGCAGCACGTTTTGCTGCGAGTTCCTTCTGCAATGCTTCCCATCGGCTGTTGTCTGGGTCAAGTCGCCGCAGTGCCAGCGTCAACTTGTGCAGCACTCCCATCGGAAACGCGCCGGAACCGACCGCTGGATCCAATATCTTGAGTTCAGAAATTGTTTTCACGATCGCGTCAGTTTCGGTGTTGTCAAACCATACGCTTGCATCATCGCACACTTTCGCATAGTCAAACAGATAATGCAGTCGTTCGTCCCAAGGGACTTCATTGGCATCAGTCGGTTGACACTTTTGGGAGAGCGTCGCGACTAATGCCTCCTCTACCATATAGTCAACGATGGCGCGTGGGGTGTAATAGGAGCCGGTCTGTTTTCGCACCGTTGCACCGGTTTCAGGGTTGATAGCGGCGAGTAGGTGTTCAAACACTCTGCCGAGTAGTTCGGGGTCAAGCGCGACCTCCTGCTCTATCGGTGTGTTCTCCTCAACGGTGAATTTGTAGTGTTCAAGTATAGTAGGGAGTAATCCCTGGCTTTCATCAAAAAAGAGGCGGTTGGGGATACTCAGTTTTTTGTAATCAACATCAGAGAAACAGTCTATTCGGTAACCTCCACTTGTTGGTGCTTTGAAACTATCCAGACAATCAAATAAGCCACCGTTGATGAAGGGCGTTTTAGCAAAGGATTCTAATAGTTTATCAGGATCGCGCATCTGTGTTTTGTAGCGATACCGTGAGAAATCACGATTATCAGAATAGTTTTCCTTGCTAAACTCACGTTTGTCTATCTCTGTGTTTAACGTGGCGAAAAAGAGATTTTGTAGCACGGCGCGATAGTAAGAGTCTCCATTATCAAAGTCATCCGCTTTCAATAGGTTTTGGATTTGTGCTTTGTTAAATAGTTCCTCAGCAACAAGCCCTTTTTCTTTGATAAACCAGATAAAAAGCAGACGTGTGATGAGTCGGATAACATGTTCCTCCGGTTTTATGACGCGCTTCTCATCTGTTGGGAACTTTGCTTCGTCAATTGCCCATTCGAACCACGCGAACAGTTTCCGATAGAACTGCTTGTTGAGCTCTTCCGTATCCAATTTGGCGAGCCATGCTGCCAGCAACCCGTCAAAGTTTTTCGGTTTTTTCTTGTCATCTATCCACTTGACGCATGCCTCCAGTGAGAGTTCGGAGAGGATATCCAGATGTGCGCGATGTGGATTGTTCAGACGGATGTCTTTGATGAGGGTGACCTGTCCAAGCACATCATGTGCATCGTCAGTTTTGTCTGGACAGCGATCTGCAAATGCCACAGTCAGATGGTCTGCGGTGCGAAATAGAATCACAGTGGGGGCAAATAATCTTTTATTGATTTCTCGTGTAAACTCAGCGTATTTTGTTCGAGAGTAGTTGTTATCTTTCAACTCAACTGCACAGAATAGGAAACTGCTAATGTTGCCTTTATCGAACGAATTAGACTCAAGCAAAGTCAGCTGCTGTGGGTCATGGTCAATTTCGTCCTTTGTAAATTGGAAAATGAGTTGCACTGATTCAACGTGATTACGGAATTCTTGTTCGGTTTTGGTGTTTGGGTTTAATGGTGGAAATTCCTCAAAAAAGTCGTGGACGGTGCCAGAAAGTTCATGGGTGAGTTCACTGCGGTAACCTAAAGTGGATAGCAGGTTTTTTGATTTTTCTAATAGAATGCCGGTTTGCATTGCTGCTAATGCGGATTTGATTGCGTCTTTGTTCATTATTGATCCTCTTTCTGTCTGAACCAGGATTCACAGGATTTATGGATTTTCAGGATTGGCATCATCTCACCTAAGCACGGGCGGGCACAGAGACCTGCCCCTACAATAAAGATAGGGCTCCATTGAGTTTGAAAAGCCCTATGAATGTAAGAGGCGCAATGAATTGCGCGACTACGAACCTGTTTTTTAGGCATTTGAAAAGCCCTATGAATGTAAGAGGCGCAATGAATTGTGCGACTACGAACCTGTTTTTTAGGCATTTGAAAAGCCCTTATGAATGTAAGAGGCGCAATGAATTGCGCGACTACGAACCTGTTTTTTAGGCATTTGAAAAGCCCTATGAATGTAAGAGGCGCAATGAATTGTGCGACTACGAACCTGTTTTTTAGGCATTTGAAAAGCCCTATGAATGTAAGAGGCGCAATGAATTGCGCGACTACGAACCTGTTTTTTAGGCATTTGAAAAGCCCTATGAATGTAAGAGGCGCAATGAATTGCGCGACTACGAACCTGTTTTCTAGGCATTTGAAAAGCCCTATGAATGTAAGAGGCGCAATGAATTGTGCGACTACGAACCTGTTTTCTAGGCATTTGAAAAGCCCTATGAATGTAAGAGGCGCAATGAATTGCGCGACTACGAACCTGTTTTTTAGGCATTTGAAAAGCCCTTATGAATGTAAGAGGCGCAATGAATTGCGCGACTACGAACCTGTTTTTTAGGCATTTGAAAAGCCCTTATGAATGTAAGAGGCGCAATGAATTGCGCGACTACGAACCTGTTTTTTAGGCATTTGAAAAGCCCTATGAATGTAAGAGGCGCAATGAATTGCGCGACTACGAACCTGTTTTTTAGGCATTTGAAAAGCCCTTATGAATGTAAGAGGCGCAATGAATTGTGCGACTACGAACCTGTTTTCTAGGCATTTGAAAAGCCCTATGAATGTAAGAGGCGCAATGAATTGCGCGACTACGAACCTGTTTTTTAGGCATTTGAAAAGCCCTATGAATGTAAGAGGCGCAATGAATTGCGCGACTACGAACCTGTTTTTTAGGCATTTGAAAAGCCCTTATGAATGTAAGAGGCGCAATGAATTGCGCGACTACGAACCTGGTTTTAGGAAGAAGATGACACCATTTTCCTTCGGATTATTTTCGTAATCCGTGACAGCGTAGGCACCATCAGGTGTTGCATCCAATTCCGCACGATTTTTTTCAAGATATTTCAGTAGTTGTGTAAAGAAGTAATCGAGCGTAAAATCACTCAACACAACACCCTCAGAGAGGTCGTCGAGATCAAGCACTTCCTTACGTAGCTGCTCCAACTGTGTGTCACGGAAATTGAGTTCCATCTCCGCCTGTTCATAAGTGAAATCGTTTAGCGGGTCGTCATCACCGCTTGCGGTTGCATCTGCAAGTGCCATGCGCGATGCGACCCGAGTTTGTAAACGCAGATACACTTCCATATCTTCAGTGGGCCAATAGTTTATCATTTTCACTTCTTCATTCTTGCTACCGATCCTGTCTATACGCCCAAAACGTTGAATGATACGGACGGGATTCCAGTGTATATCATAATTGAGAACAGTATCGCAATCTTGTAGGTTTTGCCCTTCAGAAACGCAGTCAGTGGCAATCAGCAGATCAATGTTATCCTTTATCTCCTCCGTATGTATCCGTCCCCATGGTGCAAAGTTTGTGAGAATAGCGTTGAAGTTATTTTGTCCGCATGTGGTCCGCGTCAAATCTCCAGAAACCATCGCCATCTCAAGCCCCAATTCCTTTGCGAGTTCAGACAAGTTTGTAAAAAGATAGTCAGCCGTGTCCTTGAAGGTGGTGAAAACCAGCAGCTTACGATTAGGATTTTTCACCTTTTCCCGAATATGCTGCTTTATCTCTTTGAGTTTACCATCTTCTTTCGGAGTGATGGATTTGACCTTATCCCACGCAGCGGTTAGGGTTTCTTTATCCTTAAGCAGATCCTTTTTCCAACGTGGGCAGTTCAATTCGCTGAGGTGATACGGACTTTTCGCACGATTGATCAGAAATTCCTCATCATCTTCATCGTCATCGGGGAGGACATCGGCATGTGCGTCTAGTATATTGCGGTTCTGCTCAAACTTATCAATCTTTTCCAGCATCCTGTCAATCTTGCCGATGGTGCGTCCAAGCGTTTCAGAGAGCGAATGAGCCGAACTTTCCAGACGTTTGAGGAAGTTGGTTTGCATCATACCGATAAGAAATTTCTCGCGATCTTCCTGATTAAACCGGAGTCGCTTCTTCTCATCTGCTAAGCGTTGTTTTGCCTTTTCACTCACAACATAACTGGAAGGTCTATAGATTGAGAGTGCGAAATCTCCGATTAGATCCACCAATGCTTTGTATGAAAGTCCTCCGGATAGGTCGGTGGGTGGGTAGCAATTTTCAGGTAGCAATTTATGTGGGAAATCACCGAATTTGTTAATATCATCGGTATAGAATTCTCGAATCTGTCTGCGGGAACGTGCGATAGAAATGCCACCGAGCAGTTGGAAAAAATCTGCCCCTAACGAATCCAGTAACGCTGACTTATCTCTTTTGCCATCTTTGGCAGCGTTCTGCTCCCATGTCTTGAACGCCTTTTGTGCTTGTTGAATGAGATTGCGGACATTGCTCACGCCTAAACTTTCTCTGAAGGCATCCTCGCGCTTTGCAGTCATCAGATAAATCTGATTACGCAGGTCAGTGAGCGAGGTATTCACGGGTGTTGCAGAAAGCATCAGGACTTTGGTTTTTGTGCCTTCCTTGATAACCTCTTCTAATAGACGGGAATAGCGACTGTGCCGAAAGTTGCCATCCTTGTCCTTACTGGGTTTGCTATCGTTTCGGAAGTTGTGGGATTCGTCAATGACTATAAGGTCAAAAGTTTGCCAATTGAAATTCTCCAGATCAATGTCTCCAGATTTGCCTGTGTAGCGGGATAGGTCGGTATGCGATAATAAAGAATAACCGAATTTATCATCAAGGAACTCATTAGATGCTTGGGCATTATATGCAGGATAGAGTGCCCAATTTTCACGGAGTTTTTTGGGGCATAGAACGAGGACGCGTTCGTTTCGCAATTCAAAGAACTTGATAACGGCAAGTGCAGTGTATGTTTTTCCTAACCCCACGCTATCTGCCAAGATACACCCGTTGTGTTGCAATAACCGAGCGATGACACTTTTCGCGCCCTCTTTCTGAAATTGATATAATTTCTTCCAAATTTCCGTGTCGTAAAGGTGTATATCTACGAGTTTTTCCTCGTTCTTATTACGGGTTTCTATCTCCTCATGAAAGAGTTCGTATAGGGTTTTGTAGTAGATGAGTTCTGGTGGGTGATCTTGTCCTATCTGTTTCAGTTTTGCTAGTACTTTTTCTTTGACATCTTCAACAAGTTTATCGTTATTCCAGATTTCATCAAACCACCTCTTTAGATCGGTGCGGTCTCGGTCACTATCAACTTCCAGGTTGAGTTCAATGTTACTGCTATTTGAACTCAGTCCGAGTCCGCGCATAGTGAAATTGGAGCTGCCGAGAATTGCTTTGTCAACGCCGTTATTGGCGATGTGATACATTTTCCCGTGGATTAGATTTGATCCTCGGGTTGTTCGGATTTCAACCTTCTCTTTTATCCAATCGGCACAGGCTTTGGCAATCGGTTTCTGTCGGAGTTGCTGGTTGAGTTCTAAGCCTGTATCCGTTATGTCAAACGCTTTTTTATCTGTATTATTCGGATCCATACGTTTGACAAAATCAGGGTCACCAAAAAGAAAGCGGAGTTCCTCTATTTTGTTGAGGGAATGTTGCATCTTTTCATAAGCATAAATGGTGAAGTAAGCAGATACAACAGAAAGCGCGGAACCGCTTTTAATTTCCTGTTCTAAAAAATCGTGAACTGTGCCACGAAGAAGGTTGTCTCGGATACCGGATTTTAGGGATGAGTTGTTATCTGACATGTAGGAACCTCTATTTATAGCATAAAAGAAATAGTATTGTGTGAGAGAAGGAGAATCTTTTGGTATAATAACGTAAGTTCGATATTTGATTCCAAGTGTCTGTCCAAAAGATAAAAAAGAGTTGGGTTTCACTCATTTTTCGGTATTTTCAGTCTAAATGGAGGATGAATCACGCTTTTATGTCGGATTTTATTGTGGATTCCGTTCTACCCAACCTACAGTAAGCATTGAATCTTTTTATCGAACTCACGTTATAGTAACGTGAGTTCGGTGTCCGAAATAAGGTGAGTTGCAGATTATGGATTTAATTGGTTAATTTTCAGTTTCCTTGTAGTGTGCGGTGCGGATAGGAAACCGCACCTACCGTGTTTTGGTGTTCAATGCAGATTAGGGATTTAATCGAAATTATAACAGGCTTGGGTAAAAAATTCAATTAAAATCAAAATGGTACTTGACTAAAAACATTAATATGTGTTATAATATAATTAACACATACCAAATTGTCACACATCCGTGATAATTAAGGTGAAAAATTTGATATACCCATTGAAATGTGTTATAATTATGTGATATTATGCACGTTATACAATTTAGGAAAATTCTATCCGACAGATAGAACGATATAATAACTAATCTCTGCTCCCTGCGATTTATGATTTATACAGTGGAGCCGTGAGTCCACAGAGAGGATATAAATTGAAACCATACGAACTTATGCTCATCATTACCCCTGACCATGAGGAGAAGGAAGCGGAAGCACTTATTGAAAACGTCAAGGGTATTATTGAAGGTGGCGGAAACCTTATTAATGTTGATATTTGGGGAAAGAGACGACTCGCCTATCCAATACGAAAACGCACCGAAGGCTATTACGTAGTTTATGTTTTCGAAAGCGAGGCAAGTTTCATTGCAGAGTTGAACCAAGCACTCCGTGTGATTGAAGCAATTCTACGACGCATGATTGTGCTCTACGAAGACGACGTTGAGAAGTTGAAAGCAGCACAAGAGGAAGCAGCAACACCCGAAGTCTCGGATGGTGATACTGCTAAAGATACAACTGAATCTGCAGAAGATGCAGCAGTCCCTGATGAGAACACCGTGGAAGTTGACTAAAAACACATCATCCGAAAACCTGCATAATGGAATATGTCCTATTCCATTATGCGCGAAAAATAAAGGAGCGAATCATGGCAAGTTATAACAAGGTGCTTCTGATGGGTAATCTCACCCGTGATCCTGAAATGAAGTATCTGCCAAGCGGAACCGCTGTTGTGAATTTTGGAATCGCAATGAATGAAAAGTATACTGACAAGCAATCTGGCGAACAGAGAGAGTCTGCATGCTTTGTTGATGTAGAGGCGTGGGACAGGCAAGCCGAAGTTGTGAATGAATACATGAGTAAAGGTAGTCCTATTTTTATTGAGGGGGCACTCAAGTTTGAATCTTGGGAGACCGAGGATGGAACAAAACGTAGCAAGCTTAAAGTGAGGCTCATAAGGTTCCAATTTATCGGTGGCAAGCAGGATGAAGGTGAAGGTGGCGGTGGTTACACACAAGCAGCACCAACAGAGTCGTCAACACAAGCACCTGCTGATCAGATGTCCGGACCATCAACTGGTACGAGTGACGCGCCATCATCAACAGAGGATGATATCCCGTTCTGAGCGCATCGGCAAGCGATGATGAAATACTGGAGAATAACCAGTCCAGTGAACCTAACACTGCGTATCTTACCCCAACTGCGACTTGGGAAACCAAGCGTGGAAAGCAGGGGGAAATGGCGCATATCTGAGGATAAAGCAATCTCTATGAGAATCCAAAAGCGATACGCCCGATAGGAATGACAAGGGTAAGCGAAAGTTGAACAAAGGCACGCTTCGTAAATGTCAACATAGACGCTTTGAAAACTATGAGTGTTCAAGTAATACACTTGATGAGTTGTTTTAGAATGTAGCAACTCTATTAGGATAACGGACACGCAGTTGTAAATCACAACTATCGGAGTATACTTTGACCCTAAATCATTCAACAAAGTTCATCATAAGGAAGCCGATGAGAGCCTAAAAGAACTCAAGTAGTTTTCAAGGCTGAGGAGAATGTATAAGCACATTCAGAATCAATACATTAACCACAATCAGAGTATCTAACTAATAGGTAATGAAATTATGGAAACATACAGACCTATAAGTGAAAATGTATTTACAGCAGAAAACATTAGAAACTGCCAAAAACACACTTTCAAAATACAAAGAAAACTGGATAATGCGGTTGCTAACGATGATAAGAACAAGATTCGTGAAATTGTTGACTTATTAGCAAAGAAGTCTCTATCAACCAAAATCCAAGCAGTGTGGAAAATCACCTCTGTTAACAAAGGAAAATACACTGCTGGGACAGATGGGGTCGCCACACCAAAAGAGGGTAGAAAAGAGATAGACAGATTTCGCTTAAAACTCTTAAACGAAATCAACTTAAACGCTACCCCTAACCCAATAAAACGCATCTACATTCCTAAATCAAACGGAAAAATGCGTCCACTTGGCATCCCAACTATAAGAGACAGAATTGTTCAAGAGATTCTAAGGACAGCAATAGAACCAATAGTAGAATATCATTATCATAGCAATAGTTATGGATTCAGACCCAAGCGTAGTTGCCAAGACGCTCAAGCCCTACTTTTCAAGAAATTGGGCAGAATTACAAGTCCAAAATATGTAATTGAAGGTGATATAAAAGGCTGTTTTGATAACATCAACCACAATCACATAATAACTACACTGGACAATTGGCACATACCAAAATGGATAAGAAACATAATAAGCAATATGCTTGAAACAAACATATTCTACAACGGAGAAATACTTGACAATGAAACAGGCACACCACAAGGCGGGGTCTTATCCCCAATGCTTGCTAATGTTGTCTTAACTGCCTTTGATTATTTCTGCGAAAACAATTATGGATATAAATCATACAAGAAAAAGTTCGGAACTTATACAATCAACCCACTTGTAAGATATGCAGACGATTTCATAATTGTCTGTCAATCCAAAACACAAGCAGAAACTATAAAGACAGAAATATCAACATTCCTCCAGAAACAAATTGGACTAACGCTATCCGATGAAAAAACGAAAATCACACACATTGCCGATGGCTTTAACTTCTTGGGTTTCAACTTTAGAAAATACAAACCTAAAGATAAAAACCCAACTGACAAAACAAAACGACAATGGAGTGATTACAAACTCTTAATTAGACCTGAAAAAGATAAAGTTAACAACTTTGTAAGAGAGTGTAAGAAAATAATAGATGCCTCTAAAACAGCCAGACAAGGCACTATAATACGAACACTCAATCCAAAAATCATAGGCTGGGGAATGTATCACAGACATGTAGTCAGCAAAAAGACCTTCTCATACATAGACCACAAATTATGGTGGCATCTCTATAGATGGTCAAAAAGACGACACCCGCTTAAAAGCAAATCTTGGATTATACTAAAATACTTTTCAGGTAAAGAAAACGGCACAAAAGCAATCTTCAAAGATAAAGAAGAAAATATATTGCTATTTAGGCTGGCAAAAATACCAATTAAGAGATATAATTTAGTCAGTAGTGAACTACGGGTATTTGACAATAATCCCGAAGTTGAAGAATACTGGAATAGACGAGACTACATAAATGCGTTCAATCAAATACAATCTATAAGATTAAACAAACTTTATTGTAGACAGAAGGGAATATGTCCAAGATGCGATGAACTCATCACAGATACGGACATTAGAAACAGCAAGGCACAAGTTCATCATATAAAGCCACGCTCATTCGGAGGTAATGAAGGCTATAGCAACCTACGGCTACTACACTCTGAATGCCACAAACAACTTCACTCTCTCATTCCACGCACGAAAATGAACGAATTAGCAGACCTGAAAATATCATATATTCAAGTCAAAGAATAATCATCAATTTGATTTGGAGAGCCGTGTGCAGTGAAAGTTGCACGCACGGTTCGGAGGGGGCTGTAGCAGGGCGACCTGCTACGGCTACCCTACAAATATCTTATTCGGTCAAATTCATCCCATATTTAGCCTATACACGGCTAAATATTGCTTTTTCACCACGCGGCTAAATTTCTCTATTGCATTTATAGTAGATTTTAGAATTAATTGGACATTGTGCCCGGCAGAATACGCGTGTGGTATTCTGCATTGGTTAGGGAACCGCACCTACCAGGCTTTTTCACCACGCGGCTAAATTTCTCTATTGCATTTAGATAGTGGTGTGATACGGTATCATAACCTTTTTGCATCTAATACCAAATTAACTTGATTCCAATCTATCGGTGCGGTTAGATGAAGATAAAAAAAATACTTCGGTAATTTTCTCGCAATGCTCGGTGCGGTTAGGAATGCAGATCGCATTTGGGTGAGTACACCGCAAAACCGCACCTACCGGCTCTGGGGAAATCGGGATTACCGAATTAAATATTGAAACTTCATGAAACCGCACCTACCGCCTAGAAAATAAGACAATCCCGCTAATTGGGTATAAATGATGCAGAGTTGACGCACTAATTCACAAGTTGAAAGGAATAATATTAATATGGCATATCGTCGGAGAACGCGTTTTAGTAAGTTGGAATCCGTAGATTACAAAGACGTAGATACACTGAGAAAGTTTCTTAACGAACGTGGAAAGATTGTAAGCCGTCGGGTTTCAGGGCTCTCAGCGAAACAACAAAGAATGGTAACCCGTGCGATTAAACGGGCGCGAGATATGGCACTTTTGCCTTTTACGCGGTAAACTTTGGAACTACAAATTATACTGTAGCGTGGGATCCGCACCGATTCTGCCTAAAGACATTCGTTAAGTTTCCGTGAGATGACCACGAATTGTCTCATAGATTCATGCGCTACTTGGATGGGAAATATGGAAATCATACTAAAAAAAAGTGTAGAAGGATTAGGAACTCCAGGTGATGTCATGGAAGTCGCTGATGGTTATGCACGCAATTATCTTCTGCCTATGCAGTTAGCAGTTCATGCTACAGAGCGAAATCAGAAACTCCTTGAACATCACAAACGGGTTATTAATCAACAAGAATCAAAGGATAGAGAACACGCACGTGAGATTGCTGCACAGGTAACTGGTGTTACATGTCATCTTACCAGACGGGCAGGTGAAAATGACAGGCTTTTCGGTTCTGTTACCCCGACAGATATTGTTGAATCGTTGCGTGCAACAGCGAACCTTGAACTGGATCGGCGCGTCATTGAACTTGCTGAACCGATTCGAGAACTCGGTGCGTTTACAGTTGCTGTAAAATTACACGTAGATGTAACTGCAGAGTTACGCGTCGTTGTTGAGAGAGAAGAATAGCAACACCTTTCTATTAACACATTAACACTGTGTAATACCAAATTAACTTGATTCGACGTTTTCAGATAAAGTCAGCAGTGTGAGGAGGACCCAGAGACCTTGCAGGACAAATCGTGTTAATTGGGTATGATACCACATTAACGGGATTTATCTCATTTTTCTTGGTATTAGGTGCGGTTAGAAACCGCACCTTATGCGTCAATTTAAGGAAAGAACTCGTTTGTAGTCGCGCAATGAATTGCGCCTCGGACATTCAAAGAAAAGAGGCACTATGAATTGCGCGACTACGAACGCTGATATTCTCGTCCTTTGCGTTATTTGAGATGTTGATACAAAAAGGTTCGGTTAGGAAACCGAACCTACCGAGACGGTGTATTTAGCACGAAACTCATTTCTTAAATTGACGCATAAGGTTCGGTTAGGAAACCGCCCCTACCGTCCGGAAAATAGGACAGATCGGGTTAATTGGGTATAACTCGGACAAGGAATAATCATGCAAATGCTAGCATTCGATTCCATTATGGATAAAGAAGCTGAACAAGCTGTGCTTGGATCAATGATGACTGAAAAGTCGATTATTCCTCGTATAGAGGCATTGTTAGGTCCTACCTCTGATGCTTTTTTCACTACTGATCACCAGTTAATCTATAACGCGATTCTATCTGTACATAGTCGTGTTAGCAAAGCTGATCCTATTCTTGTTGCGAATGAACTCAATCGGGTGCAACAATTAAATCGTGTCGGTGGTGCAGATTATCTATATCAACTACAAGCCCCAATTGTCGAAACAGAAAGCGCGGAATTCTATGCAGAGATTATACGTGAGAAGGCTACACGACGTAGGTTAATTCGAGCCACAGATCAGATTCGGGAATTTGCACAGGATGAAAGTATAGAAATTGGTGAAGTTCTCAATCACTCTCAAGAAGCGGTCTTTGAATTAGGCAAAAGCGACGCAAAACGCGGGTTTGAACACATACGGTCGCTGCTCAAAGAAGGTATTGATGCAGTCGAAAAACTCTATCACAAGAAGGAACGGTTTTTAGGTGTTCCTACAGGGTTCATAGATTTTGACTGCATGACCTCCGGATTGCAGGCTGGAAATTTAATAATTATTGCTGCTCGCCCCAGCATGGGAAAATCTACCCTTGTGTTGAATATGGCACAAAACATCGCGCTTGAACAGGAACGAACGGTTGCAATCTTCAGTCTTGAAATGCCAGCACAAGACATTGCACTACGCATGCTATCAGCTGAAGCAGGTATTGATTTCGGACGGTTACGCTCAGGAAATTTCAGCAAAGAATATTGGAATCCTTTGGGTGCAAGTGCCGGTCGTCTCAGCGAAGCACCTATCTTAATCAATGATAACCGAGCCTTAACCATACAAGGGCTGCTTGCAGAAGGCAGACGTTTGAAAAGTGAGCACGAAGACCTCGCTTTGGTCATCGTTGATTACCTGCAGCTTATACGAGGCACCAGCCGTTATAATGCTCGCGAACAAGAGATCTCTGAGATTTCGAGATCTCTAAAAGTTCTTGCATGGGAATTGAACGTTCCTGTCGTAGCTTGTTCGCAGCTCAGCAGAGAAGTTGAAAGACGTCCCAACAAACAGCCACAACTCTCTGATTTACGGGAATCTGGGGCAATTGAACAAGATGCGGATGTAGTCGCTTTTCTATATAGGGAAGACTATTACGACGATGAGAATGATTACACAGACGAAACAGTCGAAGCGAATATTTTGATAAAAAAACAGCGCAACGGTCCAACGGGGACAATTGTTCTACATTTTTGCAAAAGACAGATGCGTTTTGAAAATGTAAGTCGCTAAGTTTATTTCATCGTAGGATGTCGCATATTCGAATTGTGCGCCTATTGGTATTTATGAAATAGATTTCAAGTACGTTTGATTGGAACATTTTTCTATGAGCAATCCCCCTTCTGCTCCTGCCCCTGCGGGGGAGTTCACGATCATAATTAAAAAACGACTCCACAATACCCTTTCAGAAATAGGTGATGCATTTCGTCTACTTGCCGAAACCATTTTCCAAATTTTCAGGCCGCCGCTCCAATTCGACCTGTTAATGAAGCAACTGTTACTGATCGGTTTCAACTCGTTGAGTGTTGTTTTAGTTTCTGGCTTTTTCACCGGAATGGTATTAGGCGTTCAGGGTTATGTTCAGTTGAAACCTTATGCGGTAGAAGGCTCTGTCGCTCAATTTGTCAGTGTTTCTGTCATTAAAGAATTGGGACCTATGATAACGGCTTTTGTCCTTTCTGGACGTATTGGTGCGTCTATTACTGCCGAACTTTCAACAATGAAGGTCACAGAACAAATCGACGCACTGGAAGTGATGGGAACAAATCCGGTTAAATATCTGGTTGTTCCTCGATTTCTCGCCTGTACAATTATGCTCCCAACCCTTACAATTTTTTCAACGTTTGCAGGTGTTTTCGGCGGTTATGTTGCAGTGGTTTCCTTGTTCGGTTTCAATGGCGACTTTTACATCCTACAAGTCCAGGATAATTTGTATATTGGAAGTGTGCTAATTAGTTTAATCAAAGCGACTTCATTCGGCATGGCAATAGCAGCAGTCGGATGTTACAAAGGATTCAGCATTTCAACAGCAGGTGGTGCAGAAGGTGTCGGAATAGCAACAACAGGCTCAGCGGTTATATCTTTGATAACTATTTTGGTATTGGATTTTGTCCTAAACCATATACTATTTAATATACTGGGATTGATTTAACAGCAAGATTTATGTTATCCAAATTATTTTTATGATTTCAATTAAGAACGTCAGAAAAGCCTTCAATGAGAAAAGGGTCTTAAACGGGTTGGACCTTGAGATTCCACGCGGCGAAACCCTTGTAATTATGGGACGCAGCGGTTGTGGAAAAAGTGTTTTGCTCAAGATTATCGCAGGATTACTCGCCATAGACGAGGGTGAAGTTTGGGTTGATGGAACAGAAATCACTAAACTCAAAAGGAAACCATTGAACCAGATTCGGCGAAAGATCGGGATGCTTTTTCAGTCTGCAGCATTATTTGACTCTATGTCCGTAGCCGAAAACATCGCTTTTATGCTTGACCAACACACCGATTTAAGTCAACAAGAGATGCGTAAGGTTGTAGATGAAAAGTTGAAATTAGTAGATTTAGACGGGGTTCAGGAACTAAGACCTGCACAACTCAGTGGTGGTATGCGAAAACGGGTTGGACTTGCACGGGCACTCGCTTTCAACCCGGAAATCATTTTATACGATGAACCTACAACTGGACTTGACCCGGTTACATGCACCGAAATCAATGAACTGATACGAGACCTGAATCAACAACTGCAAGTGACTTCTGTTGTAGTGACACATGATATGCACAGCGCGTTCAGTGTTGGAACGCTAATGGTGATGCTACATGAAGGCAGACAACTTGCCTATGGAACCCCGGACGAACTAATTAATCGTGACGACCCAATTTTGCAACAGTTCATCCTTTTCGGCGCACCTGATCAGATTCTCAACATTGACGACCCAACTTTGAAACAATTTACTGGAAGAGGTAAACAATAATTCCTAAATCTGTGTGGAAATTGCTTAGGTATACGCTATAATAAAAACATATTCTTCGAAGGGAGATGCGATGAAATTTTGGAGTCCATCTGTAAAAGTAGGGTTAATGGTTATCGTAGCTATTGTCCTGCTTGCTACTCTCCTCATCAATTCTGGAAACTTACCTTGGGGAACACCTGGGGACGAAATATATTTCCAATTTCGTGCTGTTAATGGGTTATACGAGGGTTCTGGAGTCTTTTTATCTGGTGTTTCTATCGGTAAAGTAACTACCATTGAACTCCAGCCAGACACAAATACTGTCAAAATCCGAGCTCGCGTCAAGAACGCATTTCAATGGTTAAGACAAGGTTGTGATGCGCGTATCTCAATGAGCGGTTTTGTTGGTGAGACATACATATCACTAAATAACGGCGATACCACAAATCCGACTTTGCAACCATCGGATCTTCCGATTATCGGCATTGACCCTGTGAATCCTCTGGAATTACTTGAACAGACCGGTGCCGGATTGAGTAAAGCTATTGAATTGACATCTGCAGCAAACGAACTCCTCCAAGCAAATCAGGAAGCAATTCAACAAGGGATCGAAGAAACACGGGGATTGGTCGCATTGACAGGTGAAACACTTAAAAAGTTCAACCAAAACATGGATGCAACAGTCGGAACCTTGATGAAACTGGCAACAGAGAATGATAAACGTTTCGAACAAACGCTTTCGAATGTGAACCAGTTATTAAACCAACTCGGTAATGATTCTTTAATTCTGAGTAGCCAGATTAGTGATGTGAGCCGTTCGATGCTGAAACTTGTTGACCAAAACTTTCCAAAAGTAGATAAGATATTGTCAGACTTGCAACAAGGCACTTCTGATTTCCAACAGTTAGCGACGCAATTCCGACAAGATTCAAGTTCTTTGAAAACCGAGATTTCTGACCTTATTTCGCAAGGAAGTACCTTCATTGAAAAAGGAAGCGCGGATGTCGCACCAATTATGGAAAACCTTCAGACTGCGACAGCGGCACTCACTACTTTAGAGAAGAATATCAGCGAGTTGTTAAACATGATAAAACATGGAGATGGCACTGTTGCACAACTCCTGAACAATCCGGAACCATTTGTAGAAGCACAAGAAACCCTCAATAGTTTGAATGAGGTGCTAACAGGGGTGAAAGATTTTTATCAGCAGACAGATAGACAGTTAAAAGGTTTTAAATTCCCTGATTTTTCTTGGGATACTGAACTCATGTACCTAAGCCGTGTGGAAAATTTACATACCGAATTAGGTTTTACGCTGGCACCTCCTTCAAAAAGCCGCTACCGTTTTGGGCTTGGCATTCGCGACGAGATAATCGGTGTTGAATTTCAATATGCGTATAATATAACGGACTATTTCCAAGGCAGATTCGGTTTCATGCGGTCTAAGGTTGGTGCTGGAGCTGATCTGTTGTTGTTATCACGACGGTTGGGCATCGGGGTTGAAAGTATTGGGTTAACAAGCAACAAACCTGAACTGAACGCGGAAATGAGTTTTCGGTTTTTCCGCGGTGGGCATTTCCTACTCGGTGTTGAAAATTGGTGGAGTGCCGAAAGACGTTGGACAACAGGACTTAAATTCATTGCAACCGATTGGTAACAGGACTGACCGTATTGCATACAGTCGTAGACAACATTTCCCAGTTTTCTTGTAGTGTGCGGTTAGGAAACCGCACTATAGGCGTCAATTTAGTGATCCTCCAGGTCCGGTAGGTGCGGTTTCCTAACCGCACCATTAGCGTCAATTTAGTGGTTTTTCAAATATGAGAAACCCTCTTTAGTCCCGTAGGGACGATATGTTTATAGAAAACGTGGTAACCCCAATCTCTTCAGCCCCGTAGGGGCGGAATGTTTATAGCAATGGGTTACCAATCGGGATATGTCGCTCGGACGGAGCTAAAGAGACGTGTCTGGACGGTGTACTATAAACATATCGTCCCTACGGGACTAAATGTCCGACAATATCAATAACCATGCCTATTGATAAGGGTTCATAAAAACATAGACGTTTCCTTAAATTGACGCCTATGGTGCGGTTTCCTAACCGCACCGAGTCGTTCGCGCAAATGGTTATCGGACAGATATTCCCTAAGATCCGGTGCGGTTAGAAACCGCACCTACCGCGTTGGGGACCGCTAAATTGACGCATAAGGTGCGGTTAGGAAACCGCACCTACCGGCCCTGGGGGAAATCGGGATTACCGATTTAAATACTGAAACTTCATGAAACCGCACCTTATGCGTCAATTTAAGGAAAGAACTCGTTTGTAGTCGCGCAATGAATTGCGCCTCGGACATTCAAAGAAAAGAGGCACTATGAATTGCGCGACTACGAACGCTGATATTCTCGTCCTTTGCGTTATTTGAGATGTTGATACAAAAAGGTGCGGTTAGGAAACCGCGCCTACCGGGTTTGGGGTTCAATGGAGATAGCGATAAATTATGGCACGAGCAAAGCACAAATTTGTCTGTCAAGAATGTGGGTATACAACGCCGCGAGGACTCGGAAAATGTCCCGGATGTCAGGCGTGGAACAGTTTTGCTGAAGAGACAGAACTCGTTACGACATCTCCTTTACATCGGAGCATCGGTCAACATTCTAACAAACCAGAGATAATTTCTAACGTCGCATCCGAAGATGTAGAACGACAACTCACAGGAATGCCTGAGTTTGATAGGGTGCTCGGTGGTGGTATTGTCCCAGGTTCCGTAATCTTAATCGGAGGAGACCCGGGGATAGGCAAATCAACACTGTTGTTACAAGCGAGCAATGCCTTAAGCCATAAGTATGGCTGTGTGCTCTATGTTTCCGGTGAAGAATCGGTAAACCAAACAAAGATTCGTTCAACGCGACTCGGTGTGACTTCCGATACCCTCTATGTATTGTGCGAAAATAACTTAGAACTGATTGAAAAACATATTGAAAAACTTCAGCCAAAGGTTGTTGTTATTGACTCTATTCAAGCAGTCTATCTATCTGACTTTCAATCGGCACCTGGAAGTATTACACAGATACGAGAATGCGCCGCACAACTTTTAATTTGTGCCAAGAATCAAAACATACCAATCTTTCTCGTCGGACATGTAACAAAAGAGGGAACATTGGCTGGACCACGTGTTTTGGAACACATAGTGGATACAGTGCTTTATTTTGAAGGAGAACGACACCATATATACCGCGTCCTGCGTGCGATTAAAAATCGGTTTGGATCAACAAATGAACTCGGCATCTTTGAGATGCAGAACAAAGGACTCATAGATGTCAAAAATCCGTCACAACTCTTTTTAAGCGATAGAGAGGAGGAGATCTCTGGTTCCGTTGTCGTATCAAGTATGGAAGGCACACGTCCACTGTTACTGGAGGTGCAGGCATTGGTCGTTCCGACTCACTACGGTACACCACGAAACACAGCAACAGGAATTGATCGTAACCGTGTTGCGCTACTAATTGCAGTCTTGAACAAACGTATCGGAATGGACATTGGGGACTCCGATGTCTTTGTAAACATTACTGGAGGATTACGTGTTGATGAACCTGGGATTGATCTCGGTGTGTTGATGGCAATTATTTCAAACCATCGTAATATCCCAATTGACTCGCGAACAGTTGTAATTGGTGAAGTCGGATTAGGCGGCGAAATTCGACCCGTACCTCATCTCGAAAAACGGATCCGAGAAGCCGCAAAACTCGGATTTACACGAGCAATTTTTCCTGATTACCATCAGAAAGGTTTAGAGATCAATGAGACAATCAAACTTATTGGCGTCAAAAATATATATGATAGTCTAAGTATTTTATTGTAACGCTAACGAAAACAGTTAAACGAGTTTCACCGCTCCCACTAACGCGGAGAAAAGAACTATGCAAATTTGGGGAATTCGTCTCTTTTTTATTGTCGCAAGCACTGTCGCCTGCTTTCTACCAGGTACTAACCTCACCAACGCTTTTATTGGGTTTGCTGCTGCATGTATTCTTGTTGCAGGTGAGATATCACTCCATGTGCCCCATACTTGTAGGATTGTTGCAAGCGGCGTAGGTCTTGCATTCGGATTATTAATTTCTCTGGGGGTACTCAAACTTCTCAATCAAAACAACGGTTTGTTGTATAATATTTCAAAGATTGCCATTATTCTCGGATGTGGTTATATTGGAATGGTATGTGGTTACTACATTTCTGAGAGTTTACCTGTCGCGAAGTATTTAAATTCATATCGTTATACACAGATGGGAACATCATTCGCTACAAACGATTCTAATGGGTTTAAGATTTTAGATACAAGTGTAATTATTGATGGACGTATCCTTGAAATCTGTGAGACGCAATTTATTGACGGAACACTGCTAATTCCACGGTTTGTTTTAAATGAATTGCAACATATTGCGGATTCAACCGACTTACTTCGGAAAAATAAAGGGCGACGCGGCTTTGACATTCTACGTTCGCTCCAGAATAGTCCGTCTATTGCTGTTGAAATTATAGAAGAAGATGTAACACACCTTGTTGAAGTAGATGCGAAACTTGTACATCTTGCACGAAAACACTTCGCAAAAATAATTACGAATGATTTAAACCTTAACAAAGTTGCAGAATTACAGGGTGTCACGGTGCTAAATATCAACGAATTAGCAAATGCCATCCGGCCTATTGTGGTTGCGGGAGAAATTATCCAAGTGCACGTACAGAAAGTCGGTAAAGAACCAAATCAAGGTGTAGGTTATCTTGATGACGGGACAATGGTTATCATTGAAGATGGCAAATCTTATATCGGGCAGACGGTTGACATAGTCGTCACACAAATGTTGCGAACCAGCACTGGCCAGATGATTTTTGCACGAAATGTGGATGATTCTCCATCAGAAAAAGGGTTCCGATGAGTGTATCAACGCCGAATGCAAGTATGGCATTCGACGAGGCACAGATGCGGGGCAAAATATCTGTCCTTATACCTGCCGCTGGTGAAGGCAGACGGATGGAATCGTCGATTAAAAAGCCCTATTTATTGTTAGGTGATAAGCCGATTTTATCGCATACGATAGAACGTTTTGAACATAACAGTGCCATTGACGAAATTTTTGTAATCGCTGATGAATCAGATTTCACGACGTGCCAAAGAAGTGTACTCTCACCTTTTCAATATAGGAAGGTTTGCGAGCTGATTCCAGGCGGTGAGACACGTCAGCACTCTGTATTCAATGGGCTTCGTGCTCTTTCAGATGATGTTGATTTTGTTGTCGTCCATGATGGTGTGCGCCCGTTTATAAATGACGAAATAATTTTTGGATGCCTTGCTGCTGCTGCAGATTGCGGTGCTGCTGTCTCCGCTGTGCCAGTGAAAGAAACTATTAAAGTAGCAAAAGAAGATCTCTTCATTGATCATACGCCAGAGCGAGATCGTTTGTGGCGAGTGCAGACACCGCAAGTTTTTCGTAAATCGTTAATAGTAGAAGCACACAAAAAGGCAATCCAGGACAGAATTACTGCGCCAGATGACGCAGGATTGGTCGAAAAACTGGGTTCACCTGTAAAGTTGGTCATGGGCAGTTATAAGAATGTGAAACTAACAACCCCAGAGGATTTACGGATCGCTGAAACCTTGCTAAATGATGGGATATAGGGTATAATACCAAATTAACAGGATTCCAATCTATCGGTGCGGTTGGGAATGCAGATCGCATTTGGGTGAGTACACCGCAAAACCGCACCTTATGCGTCAATTTAAGGAAAGAACTCGTTTGTAGTCGCGCAATTCATAGTGCCTCTTATATTCAAAGAAAAGAGGCGCAATGAATTGCGCGACTACGAACGCTGATATTCTCGTCCTTTGCGTTATTTGAGATGTTGATACAAAAAGGTGCGGTTGGGAAACCGCACCTACCGTCTGGGAAATAGGACAGTTCTCTATGATACGAATTCTAATTTCATCAAAGAGTAATATAAAAGATGCGGATAGGGATCGGTTACGACGTTCATAGGCTTATTGAGAATCGAAAGTTGATTTTAGGCGGCGTGGATATCCCTTACCACTTCGGATTGTTAGGACATTCGGATGCGGATGTATTGACACACGCGATTTGCGATGCTATTTTGGGCGCAGCAGCACTCGGGGATATCGGCACACACTTTCCAGATACAGATGAAAAATACGCAGGAATGGACAGTCAAATTTTCCTTCGCGCTATCGCAGCGAAGGTTGAAGAACAAGGTTACACAATCGAAAATGTTGACAGCACAGTGATTGCTCAACAACCGAAATTGGCACCCTATATTTTGCAAATGCGTAGTGTGCTCGCAAAAACGTTAGAAATATCAGAATCAAAGGTGAGTGTCAAAGCCACAACAGCAGAAGGTTTAGGTATTGTCGGCACAGGAGAGGCAATCGTTGCCCAAGCTATTGTATGTCTCACTCAAGGCTAATCATGACTAAAGTTTAGACAATTTCTGTCTGTTGCATGTTGAATTTTCAAGTTTTTTTCGATAGTTGTTTATGTTTGATCGAATTCTTAGTGAGATACAAGAAAAAGTTCGTGCGCGTGAATATGTGTTAACACTTCACGCTGAAGAAGAAATAATTAGTGATGGACTCACACACTTTGATGTGGAAAATGCGTTGTTGACTGGAAAAATTGTTGCAAGACAGAAAGATCGTCAAACGGGCGAATGGAAATATGTCGTAGAAGGTAGGACGTATGGTTCAGAGATTGCTGTGGTGGTATCAAAATTTACTTTCAGTAGAAAATTAGTTATCATTACTGTTTTTGTAAAGTAAACTTGAAAGGAGTTAAACCATGACTTGCGATGTGTGTGGAAAAGAAGGGACGCGTCAACGTCATCTTACACGTAGTTACGGGAAAGGAGAGTCGCTCGTAGTCATTGAAGATGTGCCTGTAATCTATTGTCCTCATTGTGGTGAGAGATATATGACCGTGCAGACTTTAGATCAAATTGAACGTATTAAACGCTCTCCTCAAAATCTCGCTACTAAACGGCTCGTATCAGTTGCCGTTTTCAAATAGTAAAAATAACGTAAGTTCGACAAATGTCGTCCGTTGGGTTTCGCTAACGTTCTACCCTTATGTGTCAATTTAAGGATTTTTAGAATATAAAAATATGCTCTTCAGTCCCGGCGAATGCCACACACGCATTCGGCATTGCGAGGAGGACCCAGGTACCTCGTGTTACAAATCGGGTTAATTGGGTATAATACAATTTATTGTGTTTTCATCAAGGAACGAAGGAATAGGAAATGGGGTTAAAAATATATAATTCCCTTAGCAGACAACTTGAGGAATTTTCACCACTGACAGAAGGACATGTTTCAATGTATAGTTGCGGTCCGACCGTCTACGACTATATCCACATTGGCAATGCCCGCACAGCACTCATCACCGATATTATACGTCGTTATCTTGCATACAAGGGATATGAAGTCAAATTAGTTCAAAATTTGACAGATATAGATGACAAAATAATCAGTCGGGCACAAACACTTGGAACCAGTCCAAATCAGCTTGCACATAAAAACGGTGAGGCATACTTTGAGGACACACAACGTCTCGGTATTCAACCCGCAGATGTGCATCCCAAAGCAACAGAACACATTCCGGAGATGATTGACCTGATTCAAACACTTATTGATAAGGGTGCGGCTTATGTCATTGATGGCAGTGTGTATTACCGCGTCAATACCTTCAATGAATACGGTAAGTTGTCGCGTCGAAAACCTGAAGATTTGTTAGCAGGTGCACGCGTTGAAATTGATGAACGCAAAGAAGACCCACGCGATTTTGACATGTGGAAAACGGCGAAACCGGGTGAACCCTATTGGGATAGCCCATGGGGACGCGGAAGACCTGGATGGCACATTGAATGTTCATCTATGGCGATGAAACATCTTGGTGAAACGATTGATATCCATGCAGGTGGCGAAGACCTCCTATTTCCACACCACGAAAACGAAATTGCACAGAGTGAATTAGCAACAGGCAAACCTTTTGCACGGTACTGGGTTCATGTCGCGTTTCTGAAAATAGATGGTAAGCGAATGGGCAAATCTGAACAAAACTTTATTTTTCTACGGGATGCCTTAGACAGATATGCTGCAGAGGTAATCCGCCATTTCCTCATTTCTGCCCACTACCGACACCCGCTTGATTATAGTTTGGAAAGTTTGAAAAAATCTGAATCCGCACTCAGACGTTTGAACAACTGTTTAGAAACGTTGAAAAAATATGAAGAGGACACACCCGAAATTGCTGATGAACACAACGCAACACCGTCAGATATTTCTCAGGCAGACACCCTGCTTCTTTCTGCAATAGAAACCATGCAGTTGCAATTTACCGATGCAATGGATACCGACTTCAATACGGCACAAGCAGTAGGCTCAATATTTTCACTTGTCAGTCAAGTCAATAAGTCTCTTGAAAATTCTAACGGAGTTCCCAACCACACTTTTGCGAAAGCTTACAAGACCATAACCGACACCTGTCAAGTACTTGGAATTTATACGATGAACAAGCATGAGTCTGGTAACACCGTTGAATATCTTGGTCCACTGCTTGAACTTCTGTTAGAGATAAGACAAGCTGCACGGAACCAGAAAGATTGGGACACATCCGATAAGATTCGCGATCGCCTCAAAGAACTTAACATAGAAATCAAGGACACCCGTGAAGGATCCATTTGGAAATTTTTATCGTAACCACATAACACATCAACATAAATATGACAAATTACGAATACTAATTAATATGGTTCACCCTTGCATTGAATACATAGGTTTTAGAACGTAATCTGCGGGTTTACCGCAACATTGACGCACGTTATATCAGCGTGCATTAAGGAGTTTACACGATGTTTATTAAATCTATTTGCCTCTTTTCATTGATCTGTTTCTCTGTTATTATGGTAGGTTGTAGTGCTTTACTTTCTCAACAGGAATGGAGCGACAACTATTCACTTCTTGAAGGCACTTCTGCAACGAGTCCTCAAATGATTGATGGTAATTTGAACACTATCGGTGAGACGACTTTTCCAGCAGGCACAGATACTGCTTTTGGTTCAAACCCAGCATCTGAGGTCATCATCACGTTACCCGAAAAAAAGGTTATCCGTCGAATTGTTATCCATTCTGACACCCTCAGGACGTTTGATATCTTCGCTGATCAAGGTGGTATCATCGTTGATCAGGACTGGAAATTGATCAAAGAGATAAAAAGTGTCAAATCAAGTCTGATTGAGATCCCTATTTTAGTACCTATCCCCACCAACCGAATTCGGCTCAGAGTATTATCAACGACTGATGATGCTGGTCTGAAACGGAGCCAACGCGCACGGTCTGGTGGTAGAAATCAGTTTGGTCAAAATCGTCGCGCACAAGCCAAAATCAAAGAAATTGAACTTTACGGCTACAAAACTGTAGAACAAACGAAGGTCAGCAAAGTCACAGAATCCCGTGAAAAAGAACTTGATGATTTATTGGATACCGAATAATATAATTTAAAGGTAGATGTGACAACACTATCCTATTGAATGTCATACACCTGTACCTTTCTATATTCAGAAAATAAGGAGGAATACATGCGTTTTGGATTATTGGTTATAACTTTTTGTGGATTGCTTGGGTTGTCAGGATGTGTCCTTTCCTCAAGTCCATCGCTCAACTGGAGTAAGAACATCACAATTATGGCTGCAAGCAAAGACTCAAAGTTTCATGATGATAATTTGTATACCGAAGGAAAAACCTCCACTATACGTGAAGATGCAAGGAGTGCAACCTCACAAGCGGAATCAGATGGTTTCACCGAGGCGGTTTTAGCGTGGAATGTTCCTCAAACAATCCAACACATTGTTGTCAAGGCAAAAGAGGGACAACTGGAATTCTTTCAGATTGAGTATATGGACGAAGAAGGGAAGTGGGTCACAGTTAAAGAGGTGCGCGAAAACATGCGTCCTGTCTATAAATATACGCTTAGAGATCCTGTCATAACGAAAAAGTTTCGGTTGAAAGTTCCACGTCGTTGGGATTCACGGCGCGTCGGTGGATCGAGCCGCTCAAAACGAACTGAAACCGGTGCTCCAGCTGCCGCTGAGTACAAGAAGATTCAGGAAATAGAACTCTATTACGCGCTGCCAACACCTACTGACGAAACCTCACCGATGTAGTGAGCGTAGTGCTTTGTCCACCAAATTTTTGTGGTTTGTAGGTCGGGTAGAGCGTCCGCGAAACCCGACAAGATTAGTATATCAGCATTTGTCGGGTTTCGCTCTGCTCTACCCGACCTACAATATTTTGGTGGACATAGCAGTAGCAGGCATACGGTTGATATGGTATTCAGGACATATCTTTAGGTGCGGTTTTCAGGAGAATTAATTTTTAGGAAATGTTATCTCAGGAAACAACAAATCTTCTCCATCTCAGTCTGATTCAAGGAATAGGACCGAAAACCGTTCAATTCCTGATGCAAATCTTTGGCAGTGCAGAAAAAGTGCTCAACGCTACCTCAGAAGAATTGCGAAAAATAGAGAAACTTTCTTCTACGGCACGCGAACATTTGATCCAAAAATCGCTCGGATGTCCATTAGAGCGCGAACTGGAATTGATACACGAATATGGTTGTCAGATCATAACGTTCTATGACGCTGCATACCCGCCGCTGTTGAAGGAAATCGACACGCCGCCGCTTCTGCTCTACGTCAGAGGAGAACTGAAACCGGAAGACACGTTTAGTATTGCACTCGTGGGTTCCCGACAAGCAAAGGATTATGGACGTCGCGTCAGCTATCAACTAAGTTATCAACTTGCACAGCGCGGACTGACGGTAATAAGTGGGTTTGCTAAAGGAATAGATACTTGTGCACACCGTGGCGCGCTTGAGGCAAACGGCAGAACAATTGCTGTTTTAGGTAACGGACTCAGTCTAATCTATCCTGCTGCGAATAGTGAATTGGTGGAAAAAATAGTTGAATCCGGTGCGTTAATCTCTGAATTCCCGATGGGTATGAAACCGAGGTCAGAGAACTTTCCAAGACGTAACCGAATCATTAGCGGCTTAACACTCGGAACGGTTGTGGTAGAGGCATCAAATCGGAGCGGAGCACTTATCACTGCCCGTCTCGCAAGTGAGCAAGGCAGAGAGGTGTTTGCTGTACCAGGGGAAATTTTCTCTGAATTATCAACTGGCACGCATAAATTGATTGATACGGGTGCAAAACTTATCAGTACTGTGGACGATTTATTAGAAGAATTACCGCAACATGCGCTACGTCAAATTTCTGCTCTTACACCATCCAGTGCACAGGATAAAGACACTCAAATGCCCCAAATTCCTTCTAATAGGAAAAGCGAACCTGAACGATCACGTATCAATACCTCAAAAACAATCACTACAGAAAAGAAAGGGACTGTCCCCGCAATTCCACCACCAGATTTAACGGCTGATGAAAAAACGGTTTTTGATGCGATTGAAACACCTTCGTCCCATATTGACACTATCGTTCGGACAACGCAACTACCGATTAGTCAAGTTTCAGGTGTTCTTTTAATGCTGGAACTTAAAGGTGCTATTCAGCAGTTGCCCGGCAAACAGTTTACTAAAATGTTTTGAGAGGAATTACCTTATGAATTCAACAGAATTGGATTTTGAAAAACCTCTAATTGAATTGGAACGTCATCTTGTACAACTGGAAACTTTCACGGAAGAACATCCAGAATTAGATCTCTCAGAGGGTATTGCTGCACTGAAACAGAATGCTGACACGCTTACAAAGCAGACCTTCCAAAAACTGAGTCGATGGGATAAAGTACGATTATCTCGACATCCACAACGTCCGCAAGCCTCTCATTATATCAACGCACTTCTTGAGGATCCTGTTGAACTCCGCAGTGATAAGTTATACGGGGACGATCGCGCACTTATCGGAGGCTTTGCGTGGTTTGATGAACAACCTATCGTCTACCTTGCACAGCAGAAAGGCACAAATCTTGAAGAACGACAGGAGATGAACTTTGGGTATACGCACCCAGAAGGCTACCGAAAAGCAAGGCGTTTGATGCAGTTAGCAAACAAATTCAACCGTCCTTTAGTCTGCTTTGTTGATACGCCGGGGGCGCATTTCGATCTTCGTTCCGAGGAATATGGACAAGCCTCAGCGATCGCTGAAAATCTTGCTGAAATGATGCAGATGCGTGTTCCGATCCTCGTCATTATTATTGGCGAAGGCGGAAGCGGCGGTGCATTGGCAATAGCAGTCGGAAATCGCGTGTTGATGATGGAATATGCTGTCTACTGTGTTGCTCCGCCAGAAGCTTGTAGCGGTATCGTGTGGAAAGACAAAGGTGAACATGCACCTGAAGCAGCGGAAGGCTATAAACCCACTGCTCCAGATCTGCTTAAATTAGACATTATTGATCAAATTATTCGCGAACCCCTCGGTGGTGCACATAGAGACCCTGATGCTGCAGCACGAAACGTTAAACGCGTAATACGGAAACATTTCACAGAATTAATTCAGATGACGCCTGAACAATTGATTCAACAACGATACAAACGCTACCGAAATCTTGGTATCTATGGAGAAGATAACACGTGATACCACCCACTACCTAAAGGTAGGGGCTTCGGCTTCGTAGCAACTGCGGTTTTCTCAGAGAGTCCACCGTCTTATTATCGCTCCACCAGCAGGCTATTATTCCGAATCAGATCGGTTTTATCAGGCATTCTTGTCCTGGGTACCCCAGCCTGCAAAAAATAATAAATGGGGGTGCCGATACAAGGCGCGGGGTTATTACTCCGCTTGCGACTTACATGAACGACACCGAAATAATAGATGTTGGACAAGGTCTCACTTGCAACTTGCCACACACCATACTACTGGTAAGGATAGGACCTGCATAAGTATGCAGGGTAGTATTCCTATCCAGCAAGTTGCTATAATTATACTACATTTTCGGGGCGTTTGTCAAGTTTATTTTTCACACACATCATGCGCCGTCTACATCCCACAAGCTAAAGCATGGGGATTTGACGGAAGAGCGTTAATCAATAGACTTCAAGACCAAGACTGTGGAAATTGAAACACCTTATGCGTCAATTTAAGGAAAGAACTCGTTTGTAGTCGCGCAATGAATTGCGCCTCTTATATTCAAAGAAAAGAGGCGCAATGAATTGCGCGACTACGAACGCTGATATTCTCGTCCTGTGCGTTATTTGAGATGTTGGGACAAAAAGGGGCAGTTAAGAAACCACACCTACCGGGTTGGGGGCCGCTAAATTGACGCTAATGGTGCGGTTTCCTAACCGCACCGCACCGCACCGGACTGGACAAGGAAACTGGAAATTACCCGATTAAATTCTTAATCTTCATTTGGAGCGGAAGAAGGGCCTAACTTTTTTCTATAAACATATCGCTCCGCTGGAGCGAAAGATTGAAGCTGCTAATTGTGGCGGACAGATCGATTTTCAATAGATAGCAACTTGGGTTTACATATTAAAAATATAAAAACACATGAAAATCTCACTTGCACATAAAAAATACACAAAAATATATGAAAATACGAACTATTACTACAGGCATTCCGTTCCCTTTTTCCCATTACCAACTTCAACGTGCTGCAAAATTTAACGCCTCCTGCCGAAGTTACTTTGAAACGAACGGTTATGAGGTACAGACAACACGTGTAAGTTCTCAAATTTGGAATGAGGCGCGAGATGTAGATACGATCCTTACGTTAGAGTCCGAAGCACAGGCATTAGGAATTGAGTTCCTTAGTTTAGGAACAATCTTACCAGAAAACCGTTACACAGAGACACACCTCGCTCATGTTGCCGATGTGATTTCGCAAAGTGAGATACTCTTTGCTACCGTTACCCTTACGACACAATCTGGACAAGTGGCACCAGACGTAGCTGAATGCACTGCGGACATCATTCGGCAGATAGCACATCGAACCGATGCTGGCTACGGAAACCTCCGCTTTGCAGCGTTGATGAACTGCCCACCAAATACTCCCTTCTTCCCTGCTGCATACTGGCACGACTCCCGAACTAACTTCGGCATCGGATGGGAAGCGATTGATCTTGTGCAAAAAGCCTTCACACATGCGCCTAATTTAGAAACCGCTTTGCAGAACCTGAAAGAGATCATGGAAACAGAAGGACAAAAAATTGTCGCGCTTGCAGAAAAGTGTGCACAGGAATGGGGTATAAAGTTTGTTGGCATAGACGCGTCCCTTGCACCGATGGGTGAAGAAAGTATCGCCTATGCGATGGAAAAACAACTCCCTGGATGTTTTGGTGAAAGCGGCACCTTGACAGTCGCTGCAGGTTTAACGCAAATACTTCGCACGCTTTCGCTACCACTATGTGGATATTCTGGATTAATGCTTCCTGTTCTTGAAGATGTCGGATTGGGCAAACGTAGTGAAGAATGTTATTTCAATTTAGACAGTCTGTTACTCTATTCCACCGTCTGCGGCACTGGTCTAGACACAATTCCTATCCCTGGGGATGCTTCCACAGTTCAAATCGCTGCTATTCTGACTGATGTTGCTGCCCTATCTATTCGCCTCCAAAAACCGTTATCGGTCCGCCTTTTCCCTGTTCCCGGTCTCAAGGCAGGCGATATAACACAGTTTGATTCTCCGTATCTGACAAATACTGCTGTTATGCAGCTATAAACAGAAATTCAGGATGAAATTCTTCACTTTTCTGGCAAAAAATAAAAAAATCGGGATTTTATGTATAATTTATCAATTTTTATCAAAAAATATTTGACAAAAATGAATTTTATGTGTAGCATTATAAATGAAATGTCGTAAATACCCAATATTTAGCGATATTTTAGTGTAAATTTGGCATACTTCAAAATTTTAAGGTAGAAATATTGGTGAGCCGCGTGGTGTGAACGAAAATTACGTTACCGTGCATTTTATTCTTTAATATTCGGGGTTTGGCAATGAGATGCTGTCAAACGAAATCACTATTCCTAAATAATCGTTTTAGATATTTGACATCTAAACAGTGGATGTTTGCGTTTTAACTCAAAATTATTACCGCCCCTTACATCCGTTAAATATAACACGTTACAGCAAGATAACGTTGATAGTTTTACCGTTTTGGTGCCTGCACACGCACTTCGTTTTGCACGGAGTGTTTGTCGCGGGCTTTTGTTGTTGCATTGAGTTTACCTAATGCATGCTATTTGTGCTGTTCGTCATGTAGCAGCTCATAATGTTAATTTGACATTTGACAAATTTGATGGGTTAGAAATATAATTGACAATCAATACCTTCGCCAATTATCCTGGGTTTAGTTCAGGTTGTGTGTGATGAATAGCACCGATTAATCCCAGATGTTGTGCGATTTGTTCAATAACAATAGGCTCAGGTTTTTGCGGAAGTATTTTTAATGTTTCGTGTAAATACTTCAAACCTCGGTAGTGTGCTTTTAGGTCTAACACACTAAACTCGGTATTCTCACAACGGCATGTATCTGTGAGTTTAGCGCGGACAGATACCATAAACATTGATAAGTTTACCGCATTGTTCACGGGTATCTTGTTAACGTTCATAAAATCTTGTAATCCCCAATATTGTTTTGCATCACGGAAGTTGAATTCGATTTGAAAACGTAGGGCATAATAATCAATCATTTTTTCAGCGTCCAGTGTCAAATCAGAGTTGAACACTAAGACGTGTGCTTGCTGTTTTGTGGTCAGGTTCGTCTTGAGAATGTAAACCACGTTCAGTCTGTCTGCGAACTTTTTGTAACGTAGTTTCATTTGATATACTTCGGTTTTCAGGTTTCCGATCATGTCGGTAGAGACACAGTCCTTTGCGTCAATCTGTCGTGGGTTGAAACGATCACCATAGATGCGGGGTCATCCGCGTCCGGCGTAAGGTGTTGACAGTGCTATAATTTCAGGCATGGGTGATTGTCCTTTCAAAGTTATGAGTGATTATTTTATAACCAGGACTTACGCAGTTTTGAAAATTATTGAAGGATTAGAGAGTTGATGTCGTATGTAATCATCCAATAAACTTTGTTTGAGATCATAAATCGTTCTGCCAAGTGCGCGGGCAGCGCGCTTCATACAGACCCATACTTGAAAACAACACGCAATATGATTTCTTTGGGCACGCAGTTTACGACATTGACATTTGCCAATCTCAGTTGTCTGTTTGATCTCACGATGAAGTTGCTCAATCTTCCAGCGAACCCGACACTGTTGTTTTGTCGCCTTCACATCCGATTGAGATAAATCGTTTGTCACAATATATTCCGTGCGTCCTGTATCAGACACAATCCGGAACAACTTCACTTGATGCCCTTTTGGAAACCTTTTGATATGCACGCGTTTACCGCGCGTCGTTTCTGATGGAGACCACGATAAATCTTGGACTTGTTGGTGCGGTTCAACACCATCCGTATCATTGACAAGCCGGTTGCGTTTCAGTGGCGCATAGTAGACCTTGGAAAGTTTTTCAATCGCTTTCATCACTTTCATGCAGACATACCAGGAATCCATTAGCACTGTCCGAAACGGGAGCTGTTTTTTGAAGACAGTATTATGCAACATATCCAGTAAATGATCGATTTTGGTTTTACCATCATGAGCCTTGTCAAAAATGCGATAATCAATGACCCAATACTCGTGTGTCTTTGGGTTAACATACACACACGTCACAATACCGATGCCTTGAATGACTTTTTTGTCGCTACCACTCCATTGTGGATAGACAGCTTCTATGGCTTTGGCAAACTTTTTAGAGAGAACGACATCGTCAAAGATAATGTATCCATTTTCATCAAACTCAATGTCCGTTTTGACAGATTCCCAGAGTTCGCTGGAAGGAATGTTTTCGTTTCTCAAAAACCGATTGAGTTGATCGTGACTCCACTTCTCATTATGATCAGCAAAATAGGTTTGTGTCCAATTAGTGAAACTCGCTAATAAAAATTGGCAATAATCTGAATATAAGTTTTGTTTCTGTTTAGGAAGTGTAAATGTAATCATAATGAAATAGTATAACACAATTTTATAATAATGCGTAAGTCCTGTTATTATACCTTAGGAGTTCTCTTTCTACAACAACCTATTTCTTACACCGAGTTCACGTTAATATAGATTACCTTGCTTCCCTTAATTAAGGATGTGAAATACGTAGAGATAACACGCGAAGATAACGCTGGGCTGCCTTTGCCGTGGGAACCGACCATTGCTCATCTTGAAACGTTGAAGAGGGTGCTGACAACAGAAGACGTAATGCACAGACACCGCAGATCTGGTGAGTTTTCTTCTGAAGAATATAAAAAAATGCTCCTTCAACTTCATAAGGATGAATTTGGCCCTCTAACCACCGCGCGGTTACTGATCGATAAGGCGGATGGTTCTATTGACGAAGAAATCACTAAATGGACAAACCTTGCGTATGCCGAGAATCCGGATGATTTTGATACACTGCTCACATGGGTATTCGCAGGAGGAAATCTTTCGGATTCTTACGGTGAAGAAAAGACAGCAGGAGCAAGACGTTTATACCAGATGAATCCAAACCATCCGTGGGTGTTACACAAACTTGCCAAATGTCTTTTAGGGACACATCCTAAAGAGGCACTCGGTTATGCCCAAAAGGCACAGGAATTAGACCCTCGCTATCTGCCCTTCGGTGTTGAAGGACTCTGTTACTTCCAAATGGGTGATTACAAGAAAGCATTGGCAGCTTTTGAACGCTCATATAAAGCAGGAGTGGCAACCTCACATCCTCGTCTAATGGGTGTCGCCTTGTGGGTTGATATAGCCACAAATGTCATTAACAATAACAGAGAAGGTGAGGAAATCCGTGAAAAGATTAGAAGGGCGGGACAACCTATCCTCGGTCGAGAGATGCCAGGACCACTCCGTCGTTAGAGAAAGTTGATGAAATAATTCTAACTAATTGTATAAATGTCTAAATATCATAACACATATCAACGAATTTATCAAGAAAAATATAGATTTTTAGATACTGTTACTCAACCTTTATGTGTCTAACAGTTCAGCTTTATACGCTCCAACTATTGCATTCAAAACGGATTCAGGAATATCTTCTAATTGCGATGCTAACTCTTCTTCAACATTAACCATCAGACTGTGGTCAAACGTCTCGCGTTCGGCACAAGGGTCAAAAGATTCGCGATGTGATTCCAGTAGAATTGCTAAACGCGCAGGTGTCAAACCCGCAGAGATACCGTGCAAGCCCCAAGCGGTGCCACGATAACCTTTTTCATAATCTGTGCCGAGATGTTTCTGTAAGATTTCTTCTCTTTCTGCGCCTTGCGCGCTGCTGTTTTCGAGTTCTTCTGCAGCAGCAATTGCGCGCGAATCCAATTCTATTTGGAATGCAGTTGAAGCATCTGCTGCTGCGACAGAATATATTTTGTAGGTCTCCATTTTTCTCTCACAAATTAGGTTAATTGGATATCAGTGATGAAATAGCCTCAGGTACTGCTTGTAGTACGTCACTTGCAATGAGTCCCGGCATTCCCAAACTCTCAGCTGCGATGTCTCCCGCTAAACCGTGTAAATAAATTCCAAGTGTTGCAGCTTTTTCACTTGGCATGTTTTGCGCCATCAATCCGGCAATAATGCCTGTCAGCACATCTCCCATTCCCGCTGTTGACATACCAGGGTTACCTGTTGAGTTTATCCATACATTTTCGTTTAGATATGAAACAACTGTGGGTGCACCTTTAAGTACAAGGGTTAAACCGTATTCTTTCGCAAAATCCACAGCAGTCCTAATTCTGTCTGCTTCTAATGATAGGATAGGGGTGTTTGTTAGCCGTGCCATCTCGCCAAGATGTGGTGTTAGCACTGCTTCCTCACCGAGTAATGAGATAAGTTCTGTTGCTTGTGCTAACGCGTTCAACCCATCTGCATCAACAACCATCCGGAAACCGAGTGCCTGCTTTCGATTTTCTTTAATCAGTTGATGAACGAGTGCTACCGTTTCAGGATGTAGCGAAAGTCCAGGTCCAATAGCAAGGACAGATTTTGTCTTTTCAGCAAATTCGAGGATGATTTTAGCAGCAGATACTGCTAAACTTCCCGCTTCTGTTTCAGGCAGAGGTAACGTCATCACTTCAGACAACTTAACCTCCAGAATAGGGTTTAGGCTTTTTGGAATAGCAAGCGTTACCAATCCCGCCCCAACGCGTAAAGCAGCCTCACTTGTAAGTGATGCTGCACCCGTCATTCCTGTTGAACCCGCAACGACGAGCACACGTCCATAACTTCCCTTGTGAGAAGCCGGTGACCGAGGTGGCACCAATTCTGCAGCGTCTCTTGCGGTTGTCCAATTTACCTTAATATGCTGTGAATCAATAATCTGCTGCGGAAAACCGATGTCAACAATCTCTAATTTGCCAGCCAGTTCAGCACCCGGATGCATCAACAAACCTCTTTTAGGTAATCCTATTGTTACCGTCCTATCTGCTTGCACACAGGTGCCCAAAGGATTACCGGTATCTGCGTCTAAGCCGGAAGGTAGATCAACAGAAAGAATGGGGATGGGAAGGTCATTGATAGCATTGATTACATCGGCTATAGAACCGCTTACGGTTCCCCGCAAACCTGTGCCAAAAATCGTATCCACAAGCAAATCACAACTTGTGATACGACTTTGTGAAAAATGTGAAGAAACATCTATATCTATAGAGAGGGCATTGCCAAGGGCAGAGGTGAGTGCTGTATCTGTCAGGATTTCCTCAATCTGCAGATCTAAGTTTTTCGCAATATCCAAGTTGGTACGTGCTTCTCTGGTGAAACTATCTGCTGGAGAAACAAGGAAGATATGTACATCACGTCCAACGTGTGCAAGTTGTCGCGCTATGACCAGACCATCGCCCCCATTATTACCCTTACCAACAAAGATACCGACACGTTGTGCATTCGGATAATGATGTTCTATTGCACGGACAATCTTACTCCCTGCAGTCTCCATAAGAACAATGCCGGGAATGCCGATACCTTCAATCGTCTCTTGGTCTATTTTGCGCATTTCAGCTGCAGTCACAACTTTCATGCAGTATCGCCTTGTAGTTGATCAGCAAATTCTAACAACCTTGTTTCCATTTCAAGAATAGCGGGTTCCAATTTCTCTTGTGCTATCTGCATTTCTTGAATCCGTTGATCTTGATGCGTTTTTAAGCAGAAAGTCAGATTCGTGCGTAGGTCGAATAAACTCTGGTGAATATGGTCTTGAAAGGAACCTTTTGGGTACATCCATCGCCTACCGCGCATCTGACTTAAGTTGAAGTGGCAATGCCCATTGTCTCCGCCAAAGCAATCAAATCGCATAATCTCATCGTCATAGACATATAGGGACGCAGCTGGTCCGCGTCCACCAACATCGTCACGCCAATACACCTGTAACAGGACGTTATCTTGGATAGGATATTCAATCAAATCGTGTTTTCGGTTAGCCATCTGTAACCATCCCTGTCCAAAAAACTATTCTGGACAAAATACTGCTCTAAAGTACCAAGCATGAAAAAAGTGGGTTGAGTTTCAACTTAATTTGTGGTAGAGTATACTAAAGTTTGGACAATATTTAGGGTTCTTGAGTAATAGTCTGGATTAATAGAAACACTTTTGACATCAATATTGGTTTATTGATACACCTTTCGCCCCGCTGGGACTAAAGCGGGTTTGTTCACAATGTCCCTATAGACATTCCGCCCCGCTGGGGCTGCTCTTGCTTGCACCTGAAATTCTTTTTCATTGAGTTACGTTCCCATCCGAAACTCAATGAAAAATCAGCAAGGACTTGAAAACACAACATGAAACAGATAGAAATTGTCCAAAGTATAGTAGAGTATAACATAGTTAAAAATAGCGGTCAATATCTAACTTTTCTCTATCAGGGCTATTTAGTTTTAGACTTTTTGTCCATTTTAGACGAAAAGTCGCGATGCAGAGATCGCTCGGACAGCGGAGAGTCGTAAATTGAAAATCTAAATATTCGGAAAACTAAATGACCCTATTCTCTATAGACTAAATGTAGCGGAGCACTAACTTGCTGATTTCCATTGATGAGGCACGGCAACTGGCTGAATCCTTCCTAACAACCAGCGGTATGTCGTCAACTGATTCTGCAATTGTTGCGGATATTTTGTTAGAAGCGGAACTACGCGGAAGAAAAACGCACGGATTTATCAGATTACCCAGAATTAAAAACCGCTATCAACAAGGTGAACGGTCTGAAATCCATGTTGATAAAGCAGAAGGGCAGTGCATTCGCGTTGATGGTGGCAATCAACCCGGTTATCTCGTTGCTTACCGCGCAATGGAACTTGCAATTGAAGGTGCACACAAGCAGACTGGTGTAAGTGTCGTTGGTGTTCACAACACATCACACTGTGGTATGGCAGGCTACTATGTGGATATGGCACGGAAGGCAGACATCATCAGTCTATTTTTTGCTGACTGTTTACCACGTATTGCCCCCGAAGGTGGAACTGAAGCGATTTTAGGCACTAATCCGATTGCTATCGGAATCCCCTCCAACACTGTCCCACTTCTATTTGATATGTCTACTGCAGCGATTACAAACGGGGATTTGCTCGTGGCAATGCGGGAAAGGATCTCTATTCCCGAAGGTATAGCGTTTAATTCTGATGGAGAACTAACGACAAATGCTGAAGAAGCATTGAAAGGGAGTGTACGACCCTTCGGTGGACATAAAGGTTTTGGACTTGCACTCATAACGCAAATCCTTGCGGGGGCACTTGTGAACGCATCAACAATTCCACTTCCAGGTACAAATTATGGTATACTCATAATTGCACTGGATCCTACGGTTTTTATTTCGTTAGAACAATTCAAGATAGAAGTAGATGGGTTAATTGCTCGTGTAAAGGCAAATAAGCGAGAAGTGGATGTAGAAGAAATACTTATCCCCGGTGAACGTGCTTATCGCCAACGTGAATTACATCTCAAGTCAGGAATAGATTTAGACGAAACACTTGTAAACCAACTAACGTAAACAGATTGGTAAGGGCGATTTTCTGGTCGCTACGAAATATAATAATGATCTTCGGATCACAACGAAAGGATATTTATATGGCAACTTTTAAAGCAGGCGTTATTGGTTGTGGTGGACGTGGACGTGCCCATGCACAAGGATATCAGGCATCTCCAGATGTTAAGATTGTCGCGTGCTCAGACCCAGTTGAAGGTGCACGCGACAGATTTTCAGAACAATTTGATGTGCCGCGAACTTATGAAGATTATAATGAGATGCTTGAAAAGGAATCACTTGATTTTGTGAGTGTCTGCACGTGGATTGCGCTTCATAAGGATATGGTTATCGCTGCTGCCAACAGTGGTATTAAAGCCATCCATTCTGAAAAACCGATGGCACCCACATGGGGCGATGCGAAAGCACTTTATCAGGCTTGCGTTGATAACGATGTAGTCATCACGTTCTGCCATCAACGCCGTTTTGGCGCACAATTCATCAAGGCAAGACAGTTGGCAAACGAAGGGGCTATCGGTGAATTGCGCCGTCTTGAAGGTTCATGTTCAAATTTGCTTGATTGGGGAACGCATTGGTTTGATATGTTCCAATTTTATAATAATGACGAACCTATTGACTGGGTTATCGGTCAAATAGATGTGACGGGTACAAATATCGTCTTTGGCACTCAGGTCGAGACGAGCGGTTTAACGTGGTGCCGCTGGAAAAACGGTGTAGAAGGCTTGTTGACGACAGGCGGTGTTTCATTAAAAGGTTTCGCAAATCGCCTCATCGGTACGAAAGGCATTATTGATGTAGGTGGGGGTTCACCTGTTCGCATGCTACGAGAAGGTTCGAGCGAATGGGAAGACCAAGACCTAAGCGATGTTACACCTAAAGGGAACGACACCACACTTTCTGTTCTTGATCTTATTGACAGTGTTAAGACAGGACGTGAACCTGAGCTTAGCGGACGCAAAGCACTTCAGTCAACTGAACTTATTTTTGCGACTTATCACTCCAGTCGGGAGCGAGCGAAAATTACATTGCCGCTCACAGCGGACGACTCAGCTCTATTAACGATGGTCGCTAATGGCGATATTGGTTAATACTGTTTAATCACGGGCAGGTTATCTGCCCGTTAATAAAATCAGGCACAAACGTACCTATGATATAGGTTTTTATCAACCTAATTATATATATTGCGTCTAACATAAATAATCCGAATTACTTTAATCTGTTAAAACTTGGGAACTTAAAATAGATACAGGGACTTATACCCAATTAACGGGATTAGAAGTTTTCTACGTAGCGATTAGCATTGCGAGGCACGGGGACCTCGCGCTACAAATCCCGTTAATTTAGTATTACCGACACTGCGAGACGTTGCAATCATCAAACTGATTCGGGTCCATATTGTGTTGAATGAAATCTGTGCTAAAATGAAATTAATACTTGTGAATCCACGCGAAGTTAAAAAATAGGAATAGACCAGACTTCGCGGTAGTGGGGGAAAACGCGTGTCAAAAAACAAAAATAGTTTATCTGTTCTGTGCTACAACAAAAAGAATACTCATACAACATTGCCGTTCGGTTTTCGTTGGGCACCCTTTCTTATTTTTCAATTGTTTATCGCTCTGTTGGTTGTGCAGTCTACTGCTTGGGCAGGACTTGATGCTTGGGAAGGACTTAAGCCAGAATCATTATTCGTTGATGCGAACGGCGATTCGGTTTTTAACGGGGACCAAGAAAAGTTGACCATCAAATTTAAAACCGATGATATTGGTGATGAAAATCGAACGTATACCTATAAGATTTTTGTGAATGGTCGGACAACACCAATTTTCAGTGGGCCTCGAGAAGGTGATACATTATCTGGAAAACAAACTGTACAAGTAGAGTGGGATGGCAAGTTTGAAGGTGAAACTAACAGACTCCCTGATGGAGATTACACGATTAAAGTTGTCCTTAATATCGTGAATAATGGAGAAGCTGCTGTACAGGATGAGAAGTTGGAACAAACGGCAAAAGTGACATTAGACACCAAAGCTCCAGAGATTTCTATCAGTGTTGATAATATGGAGTTTTCACCTACCTCGGAGAAAAAAGGGTTTCCTGTTTACTATGGTGGTTTGGACGAAGATGTTGCAGAGGCATGGTTAGAATTCCAAAGAGACACTGGAGGGGACCCAGTCAAAAGGGCAATTGAGCCAAATGAATTGAGCAAAGAAGGCGGCATCTACTATTGGGATGGCAAGGATAACAACTCCAAACCCTTTTTCGATGGCCAGTACACCTTGCAACTATGGGTAAAAGATAGAGGCGGAAATGTGGCAGGAAGTAATAAAATAGCAACTATCACAATTGACTCGGCTGATAACGCTGCACCAACCTTAGAAGGTGTCGCTACCGACAAAGGTAAATTTATTACTCCCGGTGGTGGTATCAGTGGAGAGATGAGTTTTGTTGAAGTTACTTTAGAAGACAATATAGAACTTAATCTTGATGATTCAACTATCAGACTTATAGGGCCAAGTGGAAGTCCGGTACTCGGACAACAAACTCGCCCTGCCGACAATAAAATCCGGTGGCAACTGTTGTCTCCCTTGTTAGCAAAAGACGGGCTTCAGGACGGTCAATATACCGTTGAAGTTGTTGGAGCGGATAAAGCAGGGAACAAAACTACACCAATTCTGATAGCATTTCTTTTTGATAATCTGGCACCGGAACTTGTCTCACTAAAACCGACACGGGATGGTGAAGCATTTAACATCTTAGGCGATACTGTTTATTACAATCTCCCCCTCAATCAGTTTGTCGCTACCTTTAATGATGGTGAATCTGGAACCGGAGTTGCCTTTTCAGGTGGACAGGAACCTACTAGCATTGTGTTTGGCACTCCTAATCCAGACAGTAGTATTACCCGTATCTCTGGTCGTGCATTCCCTGACCAGAATAACGACGTACTAACTTACATATTGAATGCACCACTCTTGAAAACCGATGGAAGTCAGGATGGAGATTATTCTCTCAATGTTCGAGCTACAGACTCCCTCGGTAATACCAAGACTTACACTTATCGGATTATCTACGACACGCAAGTTCCAGCACTTGAGACAACAGTTCCTGCCGCTAATCAAACCGTCTCAAATCTATCTGAAGTTGTGGTCAAACTCAATGAGGTAACAAGCGGTATTGATTTCGTTCAGAGTACATTTCGACTGAATCGCGGTATTGGAGAAAACCAAGTTGAAGTGCCTGTGAATATTTCAAGTAACGGTGCAGATACTGCTACACTTTCACTACTGCAACCGATTGCGTTAGACGGTTCGGATGATGGAACTTACACGATTGAAGTTATCCCAACCGATCTTGCGGGAAATATTGGGGCAGTTGTCCGACGTCAATTCTATCTTGTCAGCCGGACACAACCACAAGTCAAATTAACAGCACCATCAACTGGAACTGTCAATAGTTTGGATAGTGTCACGGTAGAGATTGACAATTATATAGGTTCTGGCATCAATTTTGATGCTTCAACAATAACTGTTAGAAACGCACAAGGACTTCTTGTACCACAAGCAGAGGTTGAATCCGATGCGACAAGTAATCAATTAACTTGGAGCACAGAGGCAACAATTCCACGAAACGGCACTGCGGATGGAAGATACACTATCACCGCAACTTTCGCAGATTTTTCTGGAAAACGATTTACGCAGAGTTTCCCTATTGTATTGGATACGCAATTTCCATCAGTGAATAGTGTTGAGGTTATAACCGATCCACAAGTCCAACTTTCACTCAATAGTGCTACAGATATTCCTGAAACCTTCTCTCAGATAACAGTTGCATTTGATGAAGATGATATTGACTTTGAAAACACAACTGTCTCTTTAACAGGACCTGGTGAGACCGACGTTGCTCTACACCGAAGCCATGATGGCGATACATTATTGACACTTAATTTCCAAAATCTTGCACAACTTGGTACATATACGTTCACACTGACGCCAATAGACAGAATCGGCAATGTTTCTGAAACACCGTTTATCTATAGATTCCGTTTGGACATAGCCGTACCGGTTGTTACGACGGTATTAATCGGCGGTCAAAGTGGTCCCGTTGTATATGTCAACGGTAGTGCAAGTGAGATTGTTGCAACATTGGTGGATACCACAGGTGCTGGCATAGCAATAGGGGATGGAGAATCCACAATAGTTGTAATGACCGAAGTAGGACTTCCTGTCCCTGGAATCACAACAACTAATGACGAAAATCAACTGATATGGCAACCATCTGCACTCCCAACTGATGGTAGTGCAGATGGAAGATATACTGTTGCTATCACACCAGTTGATAAAGTTGGACGTACAGGCGATGTTGCATATCGCTCATTTATACTTGATACACAAGCACCGCGAATATCCGCTGCTACCCCCATTACGCTACATCAACCAATTTCATATATTGGTGAAAGTTTGACACAGTTCCAGTTTACTGCCGAAGATGTTGGGCCGGCATTGCTTGATCTTGATGATCAAACAATCGGGTTTAAGAAGAAAAGTGGTGAAGCGGTTGCAGGTCAAATAACACACGATAGCAACAACCAACTATTTTTTACGCTTTTCGCACCTTTACCGACAGATGGTAGTGCTGATGGTGAATATGTGCTGACGGTTGACCTTGTTGATAAAGCAGGGAACCCTTATCAGGTTGAACATAACATTTCTTATGATTCTCAAGCACCACGCCTATCAGCAGTTTCTCTGAACACTGAAACACCGTTAAGTCTTACGCCTTATCAGGTAACCGATTTATCGGAGTCTATTAACAAACTTACCCTTAATTTTGTAGAGTCAACTCGCGTAGACTTTGCAGAAACGGTGATTACCCTTATGAGCCCGGAGGGTTCTGCCGTTCCGCTGACTTTAGAGAATAACGGTATTGACCAAATAGTGGTGAGTTTTGTATCTCTGACGCAAGGTGGTTTGTATACGGTTTCAGTTACACCGCAAGATATTGCTGGTAATGTTGCTCAAGGCGCAGTTCCTTATCCGTTTAGACTTGAGTTTGAAGTTCCGGGGTTAGCGTCCGTGAAGGCAAATTCAGTTGCTGCTTCTATAGGACTTGTCCAGCACGAGATTATTGATATATCTGAATCCATCAGCAGTCTCACGTTTGCGTTTACAGATGCGACACGTGTTGACTTCAAAAATACCGGAGTTGTATTGGTAGGCCCAAGCGGGCAAGAGATTCCTGTTACCCTTGAAGACAATGACGATTCTCAGTTGATGGTTCGTTTTGTCTCTTTGACGCAAAGCGGTTTGTATACGGTTTCTGTCACACCGCAGGATATTGCGGGTAATGTTGCACAAAGTGCAGTGCGGTATCAGTTTAGGCTTGACATCGCCTTGCCTACGGTCAGTTCTGTTCTTATTGATGGAGAACTCGGCACCAATGTTTACGCTAACACTGCTAACATTAATGTAGTCGTTACGCTGTTTGATCCTACAGGGGTCGGGTTAGCGTTAGGTAATGAAGGTTCGACTATTGTAGTCAGTAACGCTGAAGGTCTTGTCGTGTCCGGTATCATAACCCCCAATGGAACAAATGAGTTGACATGGACACCTACAGTGCTTCCGACAGATGGTAGTGCTGATGGACGATATACAGTCACTATTACGCCAGTGGATAAATCTGGTCGTTCTGGCACCATTGTGAACCGACACTTTATTTTGGATACGCAAGCACCTCACATAACTGCCTCTACACCTGTTACACTCTATCAGCCCGTATCTTATATTGGTGATAGTCTATCATATTTCCAGTTTACTGTTGAAGATGCTGGTCCGGCATTGCTTGATCTTGACGATCAAACAATCGGGTTTAAGAAGAAAAGTGGTGAAGTGGTTTCAGGGCAAATAACCAATGATGGTAGCAACCAACTATTCTTTACGCTTTCCGCCCCTTTACCGACAGATGGTAGTGCTGATGGTGAATATGTGCTGACGGTTGACCTTGTTGATAAAGCAGGGAACCCTTATCAGGTTGAACATAACATTTCTTATGATTCTCAAGCACCACGCCTATCAGCAGTTTCTCTGAACACTGAAACACCGTTAAGTCTTACGCCTTATCAGGTAACCGATTTATCGGAGTCTATTAACAAACTTACCCTTAATTTTGTAGAGTCAACTCGCGTAGACTTTGCAGAAACGGTGATTACCCTTATGAGCCCGGAGGGTTCTGCCGTTCCGCTGACTTTAGAGAATAACGGTATTGACCAAATAGTGGTGAGTTTTGTATCTCTGACGCAAGGTGGTTTGTATACGGTTTCAGTTACACCGCAAGATATTGCTGGTAATGTTGCTCAAGGCGCAGTTCCTTATCCGTTTAGACTTGAGTTTGAAGTTCCGGGGTTAGCGTCCGTGAAGGCAAATTCAGTTGCTGCTTCTATAGGACTTGTCCAGCACGAGATTATTGATATATCTGAATCCATCAGCAGTCTCACGTTTGCGTTTACAGATGCGACACGTGTTGACTTCAAAAATACCGGAGTTGTATTGGTAGGCCCAAGCGGGCAAGAGATTCCTGTTACCCTTGAAGACAATGACGATTCTCAGTTGATGGTTCGTTTTGTCTCTTTGACGCAAAGCGGTTTGTATACGGTTTCTGTCACACCGCAGGATATTGCGGGTAATGTTGCACAAAGTGCAGTGCGGTATCAGTTTAGGCTTGACATCGCCTTGCCTACGGTCAGTTCTGTTCTTATTGATGGAGAACTCGGCACCAATGTTTACGCTAACACTGCTAACATTAATGTAGTCGTTACGCTGTTTGATCCTACAGGGGTCGGGTTAGCGTTAGGTGATGAAGGTTCGACTATTGTAGTCAGTAACGCTGAAGGTCTTGTCGTGTCCGGTATCATAACCCCCAATGGAACAAATGAGTTGATATGGACACCATCAGCACTTCCTGTTGATGGTAGTGCTGATGGACGATATACAGTCACTATCACACCAATAGATAAATCTGGTCGTTCTGGCACCATTGTGAACCGACACTTTATTTTGGATACGCAAGCACCTCACATAACTGCCTCTACACCTGTTACACTCTATCAACCCGTATCTTATATTGGTGATAGTTTATCATATTTCCAGTTTACTGTTGAAGATGCTGGTCCGGCATTGCTTGATCTTGACGATCAAACAATCGGGTTTAAGAAGAAAAGTGGTGAAGCGGTTTCAGGGCAAATAACCAATGATGGTAGCAACCAACTATTCTTTACGCTTTCCGCCCCTTTACCGACAGATGGCAGTGCTGATGGTGAATATGTGCTGACGGTTGACCTTGTTGATAAAGCTGGCAACCCTTATCAGGTTGAACATAACATTTCTTATGATTCTCAAGCACCACGCCTATCAGCAGTTTCTCTGAACACTGAAACACCGTTAAGTCTTACGCCTTATCAGGTAACCGATTTATCGGAGTCTATTAACAAACTTACCCTTAATTTTGTAGAGTCAACTCGCGTAGATTTTGCAGAAACGACGATCGTGTTAGCAGGTCCGGATGGTTCTGCCATTCCGCTGACTTTAGAGAATAACGGTATTGACCAAATAGTGGTGAGTTTTGTATCTCTGACGCAAGGTGGTTTGTATACGGTTTCAGTTACACCGCAAGATATTGCTGGTAATGTTGCTCAAGGCGCAGTTCCTTATCCGTTTAGACTTGAGTTCGAAGTTCCGGGGTTAGCGTCCGTGAAGGCAAATTCAGTTGCTGCTTCTATAGGACTTGTCCAGCACGAGATTATTGATATATCTGAATCCATCAGCAGTCTCACGTTTGAGTTCACAGATGTGATACGTGTTGACTTCAAAAATACCAGAGTTGTATTGGTAGGACCAAGTGGGCAAGAGATTCCTGTTACCCTTGAAGACAATGATGGATCTCAGTTGATGGTTCGTTTTGTCTCTTTGACACAAAGCGGTCTATATACGCTCTCTGTCACACCGCAGGATATTGCTGGTAATGTTGCTCAAAGTGCAGTGCGGTATCAGTTTAGGCTTGACATCGCTTTGCCTACAGTCAGTTCTGTTCTTATTGATGGAGAACTTGGCACCAATGTTTACGCTAACAATGCTAACATTAATGTAGTCGTTACGCTGTTTGATCCTACAGGGGTCGGGTTAGCGTTAGGTGATGAAGGTTCGACTATTGTAGTCACTAACGCTGAAGGTCTTGTCGTGTCCGGTATCATAACCTCCAATGGAACAAATGAGTTGATATGGACACCTACAGTGCTTCCGACAGATGGTAGTGCTGATGGACGATATACAGTCACTATTACGCCAGTGGATAAATCTGGTCGTTCTGGCACCATTGTGAACCGACACTTTATTTTGGATACGCAAGCACCTCACATAACTGCCTCTACACCTGTTACACTCTATCAACCCGTATCTTATATTGGTGATAGTTTATCATATTTCCAGTTTACTGTTGAAGATGCTGGTCCGGCATTGCTTGATCTTGACGATCAAACAATCGGGTTTAAGAAGAAAAGTGGTGAAGCGGTTTCAGGGCAAATAACCAATGATGGTAGCAACCAACTATTCTTTACGCTTTCCGCCCCTTTACCGACAGATGGCAGTGCTGATGGTGAATATGTGCTGACGGTTGACCTTGTTGATAAAGCAGGGAACCCTTATCAGGTTGAACATAACATTTCTTATGATTCTCAAGCACCACGCCTATCAGCAGTTTCTCTGAACACTGAAACACCGTTAAGTCTTACGCCTTATCAGGTAACCGATTTATCGGAGTCTATTAACAAACTTACCCTTAATTTTGTAGAGTCAACTCGCGTAGATTTTGCAGAAACGACGATCGTGTTAGCAGGTCCGGATGGTTCTGCCATTCCGCTGACTTTAGAGAATAACGGTATTGACCAAATAGTGGTGAGTTTTGTATCTCTGACGCAAGGTGGTTTGTATACGGTTTCAGTTACACCGCAAGATATTGCTGGTAATGTTGCTCAAGGCGCAGTTCCTTATCCGTTTAGACTTGAGTTCGAAGTTCCGGGGTTAGCGTCCGTGAAGGCAAATTCAGTTGCTGCTTCTATAGGACTTGTCCAGCACGAGATTATTGATATATCTGAATCCATCAGCAGTCTCACGTTTGAGTTCACAGATGTGATACGTGTTGACTTCAAAAATACCAGAGTTGTATTGGTAGGACCAAGTGGGCAAGAGATTCCTGTTACCCTTGAAGACAATGATGGATCTCAGTTGATGGTTCGTTTTGTCTCTTTGACACAAAGCGGTCTATATACGCTCTCTGTCACACCGCAGGATATTGCTGGTAATGTTGCTCAAAGTGCAGTGCGGTATCAGTTTAGGCTTGACATCGCTTTGCCTACAGTCAGTTCTGTTCTTATTGATGGAGAACTTGGCACCAATGTTTACGCTAACAATGCTAACATTAATGTAGTCGTTACGCTGTTTGATCCTACAGGGGTCGGGTTAGCGTTAGGTGATGAAGGTTCGACTATTGTAGTCACTAACGCTGAAGGTCTTGTCGTGTCCGGTATCATAACCTCCAATGGAACAAATGAGTTGATATGGACACCTACAGTGCTTCCGACAGATGGTAGTGCTGATGGACGATATACAGTCACTATTACGCCAGTGGATAAATCTGGTCGTTCTGGCACCATTGTGAACCGACACTTTATTTTGGATACGCAAGCACCTCACATAACTGCCTCTACACCTGTTACACTCTATCAACCCGTATCTTATATTGGTGATAGTTTATCATATTTCCAGTTTACTGTTGAAGATGCTGGTCCGGCATTGCTTGATCTTGACGATCAAACAATCGGGTTTAAGAAGAAAAGTGGTGAAGCGGTTTCAGGGCAAATAACCAATGATGGTAGCAACCAACTATTCTTTACGCTTTCCGCCCCTTTACCGACAGATGGCAGTGCTGATGGTGAATATGTGCTGACGGTTGACCTTGTTGATAAAGCAGGGAACCCTTATCAGGTTGAACATAACATTTCTTATGATTCTCAAGCACCACGCCTATCAGCAGTTTCTCTGAACACTGAAACACCGTTAAGTCTTACGCCTTATCAGGTAACCGATTTATCGGAGTCTATTAACAAACTTACCCTTAATTTTGTAGAGTCAACTCGCGTAGATTTTGCAGAAACGACGATCGTGTTAGCAGGTCCGGATGGTTCTGCCATTCCGCTGACTTTAGAGAATAACGGTATTGACCAAATAGTGGTGAGTTTTGTATCTCTGACGCAAGGTGGTTTGTATACGGTTTCAGTTACACCGCAAGATATACTGGTAATGTTGCTCAAGGCGCAGTTCCTTATCCGTTTAGACTTGAGTTCGAAGTTCCGGGGTTAGCGTCCGTGAAGGCAAATTCAGTTGCTGCTTCTATAGGACTTGTCCAGCACGAGATTATTGATATATCTGAATCCATCAGCAGTCTCACGTTTGAGTTCACAGATGTGATACGTGTTGACTTCAAAAATACCAGAGTTGTATTGGTAGGACCAAGTGGGCAAGAGATTCCTGTTATCCTTGAAGACAATGATGGATCTCAGTTGATGGTTCGTTTTGTCTCTTTGACACAAAGCGGTCTATATACGCTCTCTGTCACACCGCAGGATATTGCTGGTAATGTTGCTCAAAGTGCAGTGCGGTATCAGTTTAGGCTTGACATCGCTTTGCCTACAGTCAGTTCTGTTCTTATTGATGGAAAACTCGGCACCAATGTTTACGCTAACACTGCTAACATTAATGTAGTCGTTACGCTGTTTGATCCTACAGGGGTCGGGTTAGCGTTAGGTAATGAAGGTTCGACTATTGTAGTCAGTAACGCTGAAGGTCTTGTCGTGTCCGGTATCATAACCTCCAATGGAACAAATGAGTTGACATGGACACCTACAGTGCTTCCGACAGATGGTAGTGCTGATGGACGATATACAGTCACTATTACGCCAATAGATAAATCTGGTCGTTCTGGCACCATTGTGAACCGACACTTTATTTTGGATACGCAAGCACCTCGCATAACTGCCTCTACACCTGTTACACTCTATCAGCCCGTATCTTATATTGGTGATAGTCTATCATATTTCCAGTTTACTGTTGAAGATGCTGGTCCGGCATTGCTTGATCTTGACGATCAAACAATCGGGTTTAAGAAAAAAAGTGGTGAAGTGGTTTCAGGGCAAATAACCAATGATGGTAGCAACCAACTATTCTTTACGCTTTCCGCCCCTTTACCGACAGATGGCAGTGCTGATGGTGAATATGTGCTGACGGTTGACCTTGTTGACAAAGCTGGCAACCCATATCAGCTTAAACATAACCTATTTTACGATTCTCAAGTGCCGCGCCTATCAGCAGTTTCTCTGAACACTGAAACACCGTTGAACCTTACACCTTATGAGGTTACAGATTTATCAGAGTCTATTAACAAACTTACCCTTAATTTTGTAGAGTCAACTCGCGTAGATTTTGCAGAAACGGTGATTACCCTTATGAGCCCGGAGGGTTCTGCCGTTCCGCTGACTTTAGAAAATAATGGCATTGACGAAATAACTGTGAGTTTTGTCTCTTTGACTCAGGGTGGTATATATACGCTTTCAGTTACACCGCAAGATATTGCTGGTAATGTTGCTCAAGGTGCAGTTCCCTATCCGTTTAGACTGAAGCTTGCGGTTCCGGGTTTAGCATCGGTGAAAGCCAACACAGCAGACGCTTCTTTAGAACTGACATCATACGAGATTACGGATATTACAGAATCTATCAGCAGTCTCACGTTTGCGTTTACAGATGCGACACGTGTTGACTTCAAAAATACCGGAGTTGTATTGGTAGGCCCAAGCGGGCAAGAGATTCCTGTTACCCTTGAAGACAATGATGACTCTCAGTTGATGGTTCGTTTTGTCTCTTTGACTCAGGGTGGTATATATACGCTTTCTGTCACACCGCAGGATATTGCTGGTAATGTTGCACAAAGTGCAATGCGGTATCAGTTTAGGCTTGACATCGCTTTGCCTACAGTCAGTTCTGTTCTTATTGATGGAAAACTCGGCACTAATGTTTACGCTAACACTGCTAACATTAATGTAGTCGTTACGCTGTTTGATCCTACAGGGGTCGGGTTAGCGTTAGGTGATGAAGGTTCGACTATTGTAGTCACTAACGCTGAAGGTCTTGTCGTGTCCGGTATCATAACCTCCAATGGAACAAATGAGTTGACATGGACACCTACAGTGCTTCCGACAGATGGTAGTGCTGATGGACGATATACAGTCACTATTACGCCAGTGGATAAATCTGGTCGTTCTGGCACCATTGTGAACCGACACTTTATTTTGGATACGCAAGCACCTCGCATAACTGCCTCTACACCTGTTACACTCTATCAGCCTGTGTCTTATATCGGTGATAGTTTATCATATTTCCAGTTTACTGTTGAAGATGCTGGTCCGGCATTGCTTGATCTTGACGATCAAACAATCGGGTTTAAGAAGAAAAGTGGTGAAGTGGTTTCAGGGCAAATAACCAATGATGGTAGCAACCAACTATTCTTTACGCTTTCCGCCCCTTTACCGACAGATGGTAGTGCTGATGGTGAATATGTGCTGACGGTTGACCTTGTTGACAAAGCTGGCAACCCATATCAGCTTAAACATAACCTATTTTACGATTCTCAAGTGCCGCGCCTATCAGCAGTTTCTCTGAACACTGAAACACCGTTGAACCTTACACCTTATGAGGTTACAGATTTATCAGAGTCTATTAACAAACTTACCCTTAATTTTGTAGAGTCAACTCGCGTAGATTTTGCAGAAACGGTGATTACCCTTATGAGCTCGGAGGGTTCTGCCGTTCCGCTCACTTTAGAAAATAATGGCATTGACGAAATAACTGTGAGTTTTGTCTCTTTGACACAGGGTGGTATATATACGCTTTCAGTCACACCGCAAGATATAGCGGGTAATGTTGCACAAGGCGCAGTTCCCTATCCGTTTAGACTTGAGTTCAAAGTTCCGGGGTTAGCGTCCGTGAAGGCAAATTCAGTTGCTGCTTCTGTAGGACTTGTCCAGCACGAGATTATTGATATATCTGAATCCATCAGCAGTCTCACGTTTGCGTTTACAGATGCGACACGTGTTGACTTCAAAAATACCGGAGTTGTATTGGTAGGCCCAAGCGGGCAAGAGATTCCTGTTACCCTTGAAGACAATGACGATTCTCAGTTGATGGTTCGTTTTGTATCTTTGACACAAAGCGGTCTATATACGGTTTCTGTCACACCGCAGGATATTGCTGGTAATGTTGCACAAAGTGCAATGCGGTATCAGTTTAGGCTTGACATCGCTTTGCCTACAGTCAGTTCTGTTCTTATTGATGGAAAACTCGGCACCAATGTTTACGCTAACACTGCTAACATTAATGTAGTCGTTACGCTGTTTGATCCTACAGAGGTCGGGTTAGTGTTAGGTGATGAAGGTTCGACTATTGTAGTCAGTAACGCTGAAGGTCTTGTCGTGTCCGGTATCATAACCTCCAATGGAACAAATGAGTTGACATGGACACCTACAGTGCTTCCGACAGATGGTAGTGCTGATGGACGATATATAGTCACTATTACGCCAATAGATAAATCTGGTCGTTCTGGCACCATTGTGAACCGACACTTTATTTTGGATACGCAAGCACCTCACATAACTGCCTCTACACCTGTTACACTCTATCAACCCGTATCTTATATTGGTGATAGTTTATCATATTTCCAGTTTACTGTTGAAGATGCTGGTCCATCATTACTTGATCTTGACGATCAAACAATCGGGTTTAAGAAGAAAAGTGGTGAAGCGGTTTCAGGGCAAATAACCAATGATGGTAGCAACCAACTATTCTTTACGCTTTCCGCCCCTTTACCGACAGATGGCAGTGCTGATGGTGAATATGTGCTGACGGTTGACCTTGTTGATAAAGCAGGGAACCCTTATCAGATTGAACATAACATTTCTTATGATTCTCAAGCACCGCAGCTATCAGTAGTGTCTCTGAATACTGAAACACCGTTGAACCTTACACCTTATGAGGTTACAGATTTATCAGAGTCTATTAACAAACTCACCCTTAATTTTGTAGAGTCAACTCGTGTAGACTTCACAGAAACGGTGATTGTGTTAGCAGGTCCGGAGGGTTCTGCCGTTCCGCTGACTTTAGAGAATAATGGCATTGACGAAATAACTGTGAGTTTTGTCACTTTGACTCAGGGTGGTATATATACGCTTTCAGTCACACCGCAAGATATAGCGGGTAATGTTGCGCAAGGTGCGGTTCCGTATCCGTTTAGACTGAAGCTTGCGGTTCCGGGTTTAGCATCGGTGAAAGCCAACACGGCAGACGCTTCTTTAGAACTGACATCATACGAGATTACGGATATTACAGAATCTATCAGCAGTCTCACGCTTGCGTTTACAGATGCAGCGCGTGTTGACTTAGAAAATACGAGAGTGACATTGACCGGTGAAGATGGGCAAGAGATTCCCGCTACTCTGGAAGACGATGGTAACTCTCAGTTGGTAGTTCGTTTTGTATCGTTGACGCAAAGCGGTTTGTATACGCTTTCTGTCACACCGCAAGATATAGCAGGTAATGTTGCGCAAGGTGCGGTTCCGTATCCGTTTAGACTGAAGCTTGAAGTTCCGGGTTTAGCGTCGGTGAAAGCCAATACGGCAGACGCTTCTTTAGAACTTATCCAGCACGAGATTACTGAGATATCTGAAATCCTTAGCAGTCTCACGCTTGCGTTCACAGATGGAATGGCCGTTGACTTTGAAAATACGATAGTGACATTGACAGGACCAGACGCACAAGAGATTCCAGTGTCCTTAGAGAAGAATGATGACTCTCAGTTAGTAGTTCGTTTTGTATCTTTGATGCAAAGTGGTCTTTACACACTTACTGTCACACCACAAGATAAAGCAGGTAATGTTGCTCAAAGTGCCATTCGATACCAGTTTAGACTTGACATTGCTCTTCCAACAGTCGGTTCTGTTCTTATTGATGGAAAACCCGGATCTGCTGTTTACGTAAGTAGATCTATACCCAAAATAGTTGCAACAATTATCGATTCTATCGGTGTTGGTGTGTCTTTTGGAGACAAGGGAACAGCCATCGTCGTTACCAATGACCAAGGTATTCAGGTGCCTGGAACTACTACCTTCAATGGAACAAATCAATTGACGTGGACTCCAACACCACTCCCAACTGATGGAAGTGCGGATGGACAATATACAGTGGCTATCACACCAGTAGATAAAGCCGGACGTTCTGGTACAGTTGTCAACCGACAGTTTATTTATGATACACAAACACCGCGAATAACAGAGGCAACACCTGTGACACTGCATGCACCTATTTCTTATCTCGGTGGCGGATTAAATCAGTTTGTTCTTACCATTGAGGATGTGGGTCCTGCGGATATGTTATTAGTTTCTCAAGTTGTAGCCTTGATGGATGCAGCAGGAAAACCCGTTCCCGCCGCATTAACGCATGATGCGCTTACAAATCAGCTATATCTTACGCTTTCCAAGCCTTTCGCAAGTGATGGTAGTGTTGACGGTGCTTATACACTAAATGTACTCCTGATTGACAAAGCAGGCAATAGTTTGATCTCCAGGTTTGCTGTTGTTTATGATTCACAAGTCCCACAAGTGTCGTCAGTTGAGGTAAACACTGCTGGGGCTCCTATGGAACTTGTCACGAACCAAGTTTCAGAACTTTCTGAATCTATTGACACGATCACGATTAAGTTTAATGAGGCAACTCGGATTGACTTTGCGAACACAAGTGTATCGTTGATTGATCCAGACGACCAAACGATTCCAATTACACAAGGAGACGATGGCGTCTCTCAATTGACATTAAGTTTTGTTGGCTTAACACAAATCGGTCAGTATACTTTGTCGGTGACACCACAAGACATAGCTGGAAACGCTGCACAAAGTCCAATACAATTCCAATTTAACCTTCAGTTCATTCTTCCAGATGTTGAGTCAATCATCATCGGTGACACTGTAACATTGGGGAGTGCAGATACTGCTTATGTCAATGCAGACAACTTACTGATTGTGGCTAACTTGCTTGATCCAGCAGGCACAGGGTTATCTTTTGATACCCTCACCGGATCAGACATCTTGGTGGCAACCCTTGACGATATAATTGTCCCAGGAACTACTTCCACGAATGGAACGAATCTTATTGCTTGGAGATCACTAACGCTCTCTGACGATGGAAGTTCCGACGGTAGATACGCAGTCTATGTCACGCCTATTGATAAAAAAGGTCGTGAAGGTAGTACCATCTATCGAGAATTCGTATATGATACGCAAAAGCCTGAAATTACGGCTGCTGATCCTATCGATTTAAGTCAACCAGTTTCATACATAAGCGAGAGTTTAACACAACTCCAATTCACACTTCAGGATGTTGGTCCAGCAGACATTACGCTTGCTGACCAGAAAGTTGCGTTACGCAATCAAAATGGAGTTGTTATACCCACAAAACTAACGAATGATTCTAATAATCAGATCTATCTCACGCTAAACGAGCCGTTGCCGCTTGATGGCAGTAGAGATGGTGAATACACTGTTGATATTTCGTTCACGGACAAAGCCGGTAACGTTCTTGATGTTGAACATCCAATAGTGTATGACACACAAGTTCCAACTCTTGTCAGCACAGTACCTGATCATGGCGATCAACTCACAGAAGACGTTACGCAGATACAAGTAAATCTGGATGATAAAGGTGCCAGTGGAATAGACTGGACGCTGACCACGGTGACATTGGTTAACCCAGATGGCGTGGAAATCTCTGGTGAACTTACCAGTAATGGCAAATCACAGTTGACACTTAACACGAACCAACTTGTGGCTGATGGAAAGTATATTATTCGTGTTCAGGCAATTGACAGAGCCGGCAACGGAAGTGAATCCGTTTTTGAACGTAGTTTCCTACTCTCCAGACGTTTACCCGCCATTATATCTACATTGCCAAGTACTGCGCCACAAGATGAAGCGTTTACAAATGAAAAAGTTGAACAGGTTGAAGTTATGCTTGAAACAGTTGATGAACGTCATCTTTCAACACTTCGCTTGTTGAACGCTGCGAGTCAAGTTGTCGCAGGACAGCAGCATAGAGAGTCTGGCAAGTTAATCTATAGACTGGTTCGTCCGCTCGCTACCGATGGTTCTGAAGATGGTTTATATACTATTGAATTCATGCCAATTAGTTCATCGGGTCGGAGTGGAGAAATCCAAGAATTGGTTTTCGCCTACGATACGCAATCACCTGAACTTGAACCGGAGACGATCCAACTCATCGTAACTGAACCCGAAGTTAATAATTCTCTGACTGAAATTCGTTTGCCTCTCACTGATAATCAAGCTGGAATTGATTGGGAAAATCTTGATGAAGAGTGGTTGACTTTTGAACGGCTTTCACCAAACGCAACAAAAATTGCGGGTCGAGTGTCGTTTGATGAGCAAGACAATCTCATCTTCAGACTTACTGTGCCGCTTGCGGACAACGGTTCTGCCGATGGGGAATACAAAATTTCCGTAACTCCCACAGACAAAGCAGGGAACGGAGATGAAACTTACGAGAAGGTATTTATCTACGATACAAGTCCACCAGTGATTGATCCTAACTCTCTGCTTATTAATGATGCACCGCTACTTACTGACATTGATGTAGAAGATTATCCCAGTGCAATCTCAACATCCGGCGGTGTTGTCATCCAAGCGAGTGTCACTGACACAGGATTGGGCGTTGATTTGTCGCAGTCAAGAATCGTGGTCAGAAATCCCAATGGAGCGGAAATTTCCGGTAGTACCCAGCAGAACGGTGTAGACACACTTGTTTTCAAATCGGATGGATTGAATATTGAAGGCGTCTATCAAGTTTTGATCACTGGTATCGGAAATGACTCTGAACTACTTGGATTTGCACCAAAGGGTTCAATCACGACCGAATTCCTATATGAAACGACAGCACCAACTGCCGTTGTGACAGGCGACGGTGGAAAGACTGAGCTTACCGATGAACCGCTGCCTTTAGAGGGAACGGCTGCTGACCCACAGGGTACACGCCGAGCCGGTCCGCAAGGAGAAGGTGAGATTCCGGTGCCTGCATCTGGCGTATGGCTCGTGGAGATCGTTGGAACAGGTCCTGATGGGCAACCCATTGAACCAGTTCCTGCTGAAGATGAAAGCGATGCACAAGAGGAACCGTGGAGCCGTTGGTCGGTAGACTTCCTCCCAACACGATCAGGTGAATATGATATAGATATCCGAGTAACTGACAAGGCGGGTAACTATGCTGTTTATGATTACGGCAAGGTTACGATGTCGGTTTCCTTCTCCTTCAAGGGTAACACTTTCGGATGGCCAAATCCACTACGCCACTCAAAAGAAGATGTTGCATTTTTCTCGTTTGACCTAAACGCCTCGATAGACGAAAAGGCAGACTTAACCTTGTATATCTATGACTGGGGTGGTGACATGGTTTACTCACAAAAATACACTGATATTACACCGGGGGAACGGAATGATACACAGATTAAATGGAATTTGGAAAACCAAGTTGGAACCCCTGTAGCGCGCGGCCTTTACGTGTTCCGTTTAGAAGCAGTCAATGGAGCAGGAAATCGCGCAAACGTTGTCGGCAAGATACTTGTCGTTGACTAAAGCTTCAATAAACGGAAAAAACTGAAAAAGGAGACAGATAATGCACAAATGTGTACTTGTAGCAGTCATAATTTTTACCTTGCTGCTATTCGGATCCCAGAGTTTCGCACAAAATATCCATGACAGTGCTGGCACCGCTGGTGCAGCTTTTCTCAAAATTGAACCGGGAAGCAGACCTGTCGGAATGGGTGGTGCGTTCACTGGACTTGCCAACGACATTAACACCATTTTTTGGAATCCTGCAGGATTAACCTCTGTTCAAACACGAGAACTTACAGCTATGCAACACTTCTCGTTTGTTGACATCAACAACCAATCAATTGGGTACGCTCAGCCTGCGAAACGATTCGTTTGGGGGGCAAGTTTCTTAGGCAGTTTCACTGAAATTGAACGCCGCGTAGGTCCATCAGAAACCCCGGATAGCACAGTAACGGTTGGTGGATTTGCTACAGGTTTATCTATTGCTTATCCACTCGGTTCATCAACAGCAATCGGTGGATCAGCGAAGTTAATTTCTCAGCAATTGGACATTCAGAACATTTACGGTATCGCTGCAGACCTTGGATTAATCACGCGGTTACTAGACGACCATCTCGGCATTGGACTAACAGTGCAAAATGCTGGTGTGTTAAGCGGTGGTGAAAATCTTCCAATGGCTCTCCGTGCTGGTTTTGCTTACAGAACGTGGAAGGAATCTGAAATGGAAGGTAAAGAAGCAATGCAACCAAGTGAGTTATGGACATTGGTTGCAGATGCCCATCTTCCGCTTATTGATGCAAATCCCAGTTTCCACCTTGGCATTGAGAGATGGTTTTACGATGCCGTCGCTGCACGTATCGGGTATCGTATCGGTCTGAACGAGAATCCAAGCGATGGGTTATCCATCGGTATAGGTGTTCGTCGGCGTGGTCTGGACTCATTAGCAAATATCGGTTTCCAATTCGATTACGCTTTCGTCCCAGATGCTTTTATTGGCAATTCGCATAGAATTTCTGTCATCACAAGGTTTTAGGACATAGGATTACAACTGCTATAACACGACAAAAATGTAGCGGGAGGCATGTAAACCATGCCTCCCGCTACATTTGTAATTTAGATGAACACTAAACCTAGTGATACCACCCACTACCTAAAGGTAGGGGCTTTGGCTTCGTAGCAACTGCGGTTTTCTCAGAGAGTCCACCGTCTTATTATCGCTCCACCAGCAGGCTATTATTCCGAATCAGATCGGTTTTATCAGGCATTCTTGTCCTGGGTACCCCAGCCTGCAAAAAATAATAAATGGGGGTGCCGATACAAGGCGCGGGGTTATTACTCCGCTTGCGACGGACATGAACGACACCGAAATAATAGATGTTGGACAAGGTCTCACTTGCCACACACCATACTACTGGTAAGGATAGGACCTGCATAAGTATGCAGGGTAGTATTCCTATCCAGCAAGTTGCTATAATTATACTACATTTTCGGGGCGTTTGTCAAGTTTATTTTTCACACACATCATGCGCCGTCTACATCCCACAAGCTAAAGCATGGGGATTTGACGGAAGAGCGTTAAAGTGGTTAATACTGTTATATCTTTTTACACACTCGCTTCAAGCATTCGTTCAATCGGCAAGCGAGCTTTGTCAATCACCTCCGGATCAAGTGTAACTTCGAATTCTGTAAGGTCTTCACCGCTGTCAATCGCTTCTAAAATGTTCGCAATCTTGTCTATTCGCACTTTTGCCATGTGTGAACACCGCACAGAACATGCTGTCCAAAATTCTACTTTGGGAAATTCTTGTGCCAAATTAGAGGTTAATTCACACTCTGAGGCGATAAATGCGCGTTCTAACTGACCTTCTGCGACATGTTCAGAGATATCCTTCATAATTTGACTGGTGCTACCGTAGAAATCAGCTTCCTTTAGAACATCCGGTCGGCATTCCCAATGTGCATATAATTTCCGTTTCGGATGTCCTTTCGGTATCACAAAAGATTCGCGTATTGCAATAAGATCCGCGAGTGTAAATCTCTCGTGAACTTCGCAAACCGCCCCGCGCGCAGTGTTGTTTTTGCCGGGATAAACAACATTTTTCTCACCCTGCAGCTCTTCTTCTAAGTTTTGTGCGAAGAAGATATCCGGCACGAAAATCAACGTATCTCCTGGCATGGTTTTCGCGATGTGTGCCGCATTCGCAGACGTACAGCAGATATCGGATTCTGCTTTAGCGTCTGCATAACTGTTGACATAAATCATAACCGGGGCCCCGGGGTAAAGTTCTTTCAATTCTCTCACGTCTTCTGCACCGAAGTTATCGGCAAGAGAACATCCCGCGGTCTTATCTGCTACTAACACTGTTTTGTCTGGACTAAGGATTTTAGCGGTTTCTGCCATGAACGGCACTCCGTTAAAGATGAGATACGGAGATTCTGCCTTTGCAGCAAACATACTTAATCCTAATGAATCGCCTTGTTCTTCCTTATCGGATAATCCAAAAACCAAAGGTTCCATATAGTTGTGACCTAACATCACAATGTTATGCTTCTGCTTCAATGTTCGTATCTTATGTATCGTTTTGGCGTGAACTTCTATATCAAGAGACGTTAAACTCGGGTGGTGTCGACTATACAATTCTTTTTTAACGTCTTCAAGCGTAAGTTCCTTATTATAATTCAGCGCATTTTCCACTTGGGGAGGTTTTCCCGTAGGATGCATGCTAATCACGCTCCAAGTCATTTGCTAATCAAATAGTGAAGAGTATTTACCCAACATTGCTGTACACAAACTAAAGTTCGTAAACTACTATTTTCCTATAATAACAGACGAGCATACAGAATCCATTTTATTAGCAGGTCTTCTTTATTCTTATTAGGATACTCACAAATTCTTTTTTTGTCAAGGGTAACACACAAAAACGCTAATATTTTGCCAAATATTTGATATGAATGTTAAAAAATTGCTATGTTTTATCTTAATTGCGTGTTTATTTTGGAATTTGAGCTTTTCTGCGGAGGGTTTTTCAGCTAAGCTTAGAGGAAAACTTGCTTTGGTTGGGATTTTTTCAAGCATCGCATTTTTGACTCATATACTTACTAAACGCGATATACAGGCATCAGAAACATTACAATTCCATCTCGGTCCTCCTGAACGTGTCTTCCAATATGAACGCGGATTTGACTACTGGAACATTCATTACTACCGTGAACATTCTTATTATTATCTAAACAACCGTTTCAAAAGGAAAAAGACTAATAGAGCCTTTTTCCTTCCTCAAACAACTTCAGGTTTGATAGGACGAGGTTTTTCATCATATAATTCAACTGCACACTTAGACACCCAGATTCTGCTTTCACTTACTGATAACCCTTTTTCAGTGAACCCCAAGTGGTTGTCACCTTTCCCTTGGCATCAACAGCTAATCTGTCAATCTGCAATTCCCTATCTTCATCTGTTGGAAGACGAACGTTTGCTTGTCCCGCAACGGTAGCACCCGCATTTGAGGTGACAAAAATAGCGTCTAACTTTGCGGCATCTTCACGTGAACCTATGCGCAAAACTGTTTCCCCAGGGTCATCAAATTCCCATTCCCTGTCAGATCTTTGGTCATTGTCTAACCAATGATTGATGCGATCCCAATCCCATTCATTCCCATTTTGAACCGCCCAACGAAACTCATTATTTTTAGTTACCTGCGGGTCTTCTACTGGATCGGCAGGTTGCCATGTCACATAAAACGAATCGCTATTGCCATCCCACGCAATGACATGACACCACAACGCATACTTTCCCGCTTCTGGTATGTTGATAATAAATTCTGCATAGCCTGCACCACCACCACCTGCTTTGGGTTCGCCTTCATGCCAGACATATTTTCCATTGGATGCCAATTCGTCATCTGCAATAACTACTGGTGCTTGAATTGTATCCGCTAACTCAGCTTCAAGTGCGATTTCAACATCAGCTTCAAGCATAACTGTTTCTGATAAAACTGCTATAAGTAAAATCAACAGAATAATTATACTGTATTTCATCACTCTTCGGGCTGGAGACCCCTCGCCTTTAGGCTTACTATTACCCATAAGTTTATGGAACATGTCCATCCATAAGGTTCTGACTGATATTGTTTTGTGTGTATTGATGAAAAAGAGCAAAGGTGTCAGAAATATCACTAAGCCTTCGCCATCCTCTCCAAATAACGGTCACTCCAGGTTGACCATCGGACTTGCGTCCTAAAAAGCCACCCAGTTTGGCGATCCAAACAACGACTTCAGACACAGTTGGTAGTTTTTTCGGTAAAATGTGCGTCTTATGTGTTATACAGTAAAGTGCTTTCCACTCAACTTCAGTCAATATATGTGTGCAGTCCGTATCCGGTGTCTGCCGATTGATGATTGTCAACCAATAAAGGCGCCAAGCAATCACACTCAGCAGGGCGATAAAGCGTAGGAGTCTCTCTTGGGTTTGGAAGCGGACTTCCTCAACTTTCGTTCCCGATTTGAGGACTTTGAAATAGACTTCAATGTGCCAGCGTTGAGTATACCAGTCTACTCGTTCAATCGCATCTGAGAAATCTGTGACTTCCACATTTGTAAGGAGCAGCCATTCCACAGGTGTTGTGCCATCGGGTGGGTTCGTCTCTACCACCCATACGAGATATATTTCCACAGCAGGTAGTTCTTGGGAGCGTGAGGCTTGCGAACGATGCGGTGGGAGAAGCGTCGTTTTTGTGAAACTAACGCGCAGAGTTGCTTCTCGGGCAGGTTGGGCACCACGCGCTGCAACTTTTATGCTAAACTCACCAGCAATAGGTAGACTTTCTGCTAAAGCACGCAATCTACCAACATCATTATCAACCACACGATCTTGCGCAGCTCGTATTACAAAAGGCATCTCTTGTGCTTCAACGAAGAACTCATAAATATCAGCTTCACGATCACAAATGCAAATCACCTCAACACCTTCTGGGGCATCGGATTTTATTGCCGACACTGCCTCAATCCACTTGTAGCTCTCTTTTTCTACCAGCGGTCTGGATTTCCGTTTTTTTTCTTGTGTCGGCGCATCCCGAACCCACACTTTATCTGTCAAACACCCAAGCGGGAGACCCGACCCACTCACGATGAGTGTCGTGTGTTTGACAAAACCATAATGGTGATGAGACGAGGCACCAATCGGACCTAAACCTTCTGTTGATGGGTGATCGGTGTAATCCAGATAAGTTGAATCTTGTATAGCAAACACACGCTGATGCTCACTCATCCGCTCAATCGTTTGTCTAAAGTGAGGTGCCAATATCTTCGCTGAGGAAACCTTTTCATTATCAAATAAACGATAGGCACCCTTCACCGATGCCCAATCGCCACACGCAGCGTTGATGGTTTCGGTAGGATGTGCCGCCAACGCATCCGCAACGCTGAGCAACCTTTTATTCAGACGGGCATCTCCCAAATCAAGACCCATAAACTCTTCAATAACCCAAGATGTAGATAACTCTTTCTTGTTTGTAGACATCATTATTCACTCCAATGTATCAGATTCATAAGTGTTACTTGTGTTGGTAATAATATCTATTGAACATAACACAAATGTTATTGATAGGCAAGTATATTATGACACAAGCGAAAATACACTTATTTTGACAGCACAGGTGAATGTAAATCAAGAAAATAGATGTCTGCACTTTATGTCGAATTTATGGTCAATAGTAAGAATTCGACTTATGGGTAATAGTAAGCGCCTTTAGGCAGGGGAGGAAAGCCCGCCTCCTATTATAGTTATAATTTGTCCCCAAAAGGGGGAGTGCTGTTTTATCTCCACCTGCACACTGGGAGTCTGGATTCAGTTGTGCTGCTTCGTTCAGTGAGACTGTCACTACTCGCTTACTTGACCTGACACGATGTCTTTACCAGAAAATAATGGCTATAAGCCCACGCTCTCGCGGTATATGTTGCCTCATCGACATCACGGGATCAGAGAGGGAACAGACTTGGGGAGCATCCGTAACATCTTGTTTCCTGCCACGACAAGACCCGCGATATATCGTCTAGTCAACCGTTTAACTTGTGGAGTGGACGCTTGGCATGCGCTTCGCACAAGCCCCGACGCTTTAGTGGTTCTCTCGGCAACTAATTATGATATAAAGTCCAAGAAAAATTCCGAAAAAGCAAGTGGCCGTCTATATAGATAGTGAAACATCAATGCAAATATGTAATAAATACTTAGCGAGTCAACCATTTAGCACGGGGTTATTGACCCTGAACTATAGATTTAAGACCTACGTATTTACTAAAAGTATAGTGAAAAGGTAAACAACTGTCAAGAATATTCAAAAGCACTGCTATCTCGAAAAAAGAGATTGACATACTTCACAGTATTCTGTAGAATAGGAAATTATGAAGGGAATTAACTGACAATCCCACTGCTTTAGCCGTGGGTCCAAAAACGCTTGACCTTTAGAGATATTTTGTGATATAATGATAGGACTGACTCAGTGCAGATATTGACAGTATCTGCACACCACTGTCAATGAGAGTCAGAAACGGACAGGAGTCAGACTATGCCATACAGAACACATAAGATAACATTAGATCCGACTTTTAAACAGAAGCGTTGGTTTTCCCAGCAATGTGGCTACGCAAGGTTTGCTTACAATCAAGCCTTATCAGATTTTAAGATAGGATTAGATACTGATAACTTCCAGTCGTGGCAAACGCTAAACAACAACTTCAATAAAACGAAGCAAGAGGACGATTGGACAAGTTCACAAGATCAGCGTGCTGCGTTATATGCTATTAAAAATCTGGGTCAAGGCATTGCGAATTGGGTATCCAAGCGTGCGAAATTTCCGAAGTTTAAAGGGCGTGGACATAAACAAAGTTTCACAACAGACGCGCAAGCTGTTAGAGTTGAAGGCAAAAAAATAAAGTTGCCCAAAATCGGTTGGATAAAAATGTTTCAAGAGTTGCGTTTTGTTGGCAAGATTATCAAGGTTACGATTTCAAGGACAGCACATCGTTGGTTTGTATGTATCACCGTTGAAACAGAGGACACCGAAGCAGTTGATAACTCAACGCACCCTGTTATCGGTATAGATGTAGGCATCAACACACTTGCCACCTTAAGCGATGGCACGAAATATGATAATCCGAGACCGCTAAAACGCTATGAGCGAAAACTAAAACGAGAACAACGCAAGTTAAGTCGGTGTGTTTTCAAGTCTAAAAACTGGTTTAAGCAAAAAGCAAAGATTGCACGGACACACTATCGTATTGCTTGTATCAGAAACGATGCACACCACAAAGGGACAACGGATATTGTCAACCGCGCAAGTGGTATCGCGATAGAAACGCTAAAAGTAACGAACATGCTAAAGAATAGAAAACTTGCAAAGGCGTTATCTGATAGTGCATTAGGTGGGTTTCTTTCTAAACTCAAAACAAAATCGGAAACACTGGAAATACCTGTTACAGAAGCACCTCAATTCTTTGCAAGTAGCAAAACCTGTAGCAAGTGCGGACATAAGAAAAAAGAACTAAAACTATCAGAAAGAACTTATCATTGCAGTCAATGCGACTATCAAATAGATAGAGATGTCAACGCTGCAATAAACCTAAAACACCTCGCTGTCGGATAGACAGAGAGTCTAAACGCCTGTGGAGTCCAAGTAAGACCTCTGTTTGAGGCACGAGAGACGGAAGCAGGAATCACAGAGGAGGGTTGTGTGCTAAAAGAAGCACACGGCTTTAGCCGTCGTGAGTATCACTGCAATAGAATTGACCAAAACCCTTATCGGGTACAACACAGTGAGTCCCAATAGCAACGTTGAAGTGATGGACTTCCTAACTGGGACGTTGGAATCTGTTGATTGTGAAGTAGAACGGGTTGAATATACCGACCCGGCAGGTGTACTGAAAGTCAATCTGATTGGTAGAAAAGGACGCAATATAGGTGAACGCGGACTGGCACTTCTTGGGCACATAGACACCGTTCCTGCCATCGGATGGTCAGAAAACCCTTTTGAAGCAAGGATTGTTGGTGACAAGATGTATGGACGCGGCAGCTGCGATATGAAAGGAAGTGTTGCCTGTATGATTGAGGTTGCATCCCGTTATTCTACATCCCAATTAGATGCACCACTCTATGTCGTTATCACGGCTGATGAAGAGGTAGGTTATTTCGGGGCAAGAGCTGTTGCCGAAAAGTCGGAAATGTTTAAACAATACGGATTTCCGGAATACGGAGTTGTTGGCGAACCCACTGAGTTAAAAGCCGTTTATGCTCACAAAGGAGCAGTTCGTTTTTCTGTCACCGCACACGGACGCGCAGCACACAGCAGCACCGGTGAAGGTGATAACGCGAACCTCAAATTGATACCTTTTCTCTCAGAAATGCGTGAAATACATCAAGAATTGACAACCAATACCCGATATTTCAATTCTGAATTCACCCCACCCTATACAGATTGGAATATCACTATCAGCGATAGAGAGTGTACCGCTAACATCACTGCCCCCTTGAGTGTATGTAATATTAACTACCGTCCGATGCCGGGGGATGATCCGCAAGTTTGGATAGATCAAGGACGTGAAGCAGCAGAAAAATATGGGTTGGAGTTTGATCTATTCATCAATGCCGGTCCAGTACGAACACCGCCTAATGCTGAAATCATCCAAGCAGCACTTAAAATTACCGGTGACACGAAACCACACACTGTTGCCTACAGCACGGATGCTGCTGTCTTTTCCAAGCACATGGAAACAGTTATTATAGGACCGGGAAGTATTTTACAGGCGCATACTGTTGATGAATGGATGGCATTAGACCAATTTGATAAGGGAATCAATATCTTTAGCCAGTTTGTTGATCGGTTTTGCGTTAAGTAAGGACTTCGTTGAAAACGAAGAGATATTCATGATCTTTGGGGATTGTGAGAGTATTCAGAAGCCATATAAATAACCTTACAATCAGGAAATTGGTAAATGAGAAGACTTACACCGATGGCTGATAGTTGAAAGCCAATTTCCGATTAAGTCTGTTCAGGAAGTTCTTTAAAAAAGACAGCATCCGGTTTAACCCATTCAGCTTCACCGTCTGCCCACACCTCGCGTTTCCAAATAGGGACAATCTGTTTAAGACGATCCATTGCATATTGACAGGCTTCAAACCCATCCTTGCGATGTGGAGAAGCGACTGCTACAGCGACACTTACTTCACCTATTTCCAGTCTGCCAACACGGTGAATTATAGCAACGCGAGAGATACCCCATTTTTCCGAGATTTCTTCTGCAATCTGTGCCATCTTTTTTTCTGCCATAGGAGGATATGCCTCATACTCAAGACATGATACCGATCTACCATCTGTGTTATTCCGAACGGTGCCAAGAAATAGAACCACTGCGCCAGCATCTGGTGTCTCTACAACTTCCCTAACTTCTGCACCTGTAATAACTTCAGTAGTTATCTTAAACATCAATTCCCCCTGTTACTGGCGGAATCAACGCGACTTCATCGTCTTCAGCAAGTTCAGTGTCTTCTGTGGCATATTCCCAATTAACAGACATTTGCATCACTTCGTAAAACTCAGCTATTTCGGGCCATTCTTCCTCAAGTCGTTTTAAAATCGTTCGGACGGTGGCACCTTCCGGAAGATGCATCTCTTCTTCGTATCTATCTAACATTTCGTGGCATACGGCAAAGTATTTGACTGTAACCTTCATTAGAACTCCTTTGCTGTCCTATTTCCAGTTTGAATTTTGTTTTTAAAGTATATCACAACAGTGGAACGTAGTCAAATTTTGGCGTTGAATTTTACTAAAATATCTGATATAATATGAGAAAGTTATGCACCAGAAAGCATAGTAGAAAACATGGATAAAATCATTGTAAAAGGTATCCGATTTCACGGTCACCATGGTGTCCCTGAAGCGGAACGTCAGGTCGGTGGACACTATGAGATTGATGCGATATTGCGTTGTTCGCTTGTAGATGCTGGTAGATCTGACGCGCTTGAGGACACGATTGATTACGCGGGAGTCGTTGATCTCATTGTTGATATTGGCACACAAAAGTCATTTAAACTGATTGAGGCATTAGCAGAGACCATTGCTTCGGAAGTTTTAAAGCGATTTCCTGTGGATGCAATCCATCTTACCGTCAAGAAACTTCATCCTCCAATAGAACAACCCATCACCTACTTTGCCGTTGAAATCTGTCGTCCAAAGGAGTAAGAATGCGATTTTTACTGAGGTTGTGTATTATCATACCACTACTGTGTCTAATGGCTACCTTGGCACAAGCAGATGGAAAGAAGACCCAACTCTTTCCTGACTTGTCTCCCGGACTCAATATCTATCGTTATGACTGGGATCTTGAGACATGCGTAATCTATGTTGCTGAGATGTCACGGCAAAATCCAACACTGCACTTTGAAGTTGCACTCGCCAATTCCCAAGTTCTTGGAAAAGAGACTGTCCGTTCCATCGCGAAACGTCGAACGCAACGTGGTGACCGAAACGTTGTCGTAGCAGTTAACGGAGGTTTCGGTGTCCTTGGTGATATGCGAGGTTATGGTGGTGTTTTGGAAAATCTGCATATCCAAGATGGGGAACTCATCACACAACCAACGGATACCGATGCATGCTTCGGAGTAACCGAATCCGGTGAATTCTTGAGCACGCCGGTGCAAATGAAAGCGAATATACAGATAGGCACCCACACATTGGAAATCGGTTGTATAAATCAACGCAAACTTGATGGATGCAAGGTGACACTTTACACCCCACGCCTTGGAGAATCAACGCACACCAACCGCCGCAGAGGTAAAGAAGTAATACTAAGCGGACTCCCGTTGCCACTGACACCAAACTATGCACACCCCTATCAGGTAAAGACGGTTTCAAACAATGGCAATAGTAAGATTCCAAAAGATGGCGCAATTCTCTGGATTAACGCACAAGAAAAAGATCCGAGCATTTCACAACTCAATCCTGGAGCGAGGGGTAAACTCACAGTCACCCTTTCACCACCTGAGTGGAATCAAGTCCGTCATGCCATTGGTGGACGGTTGCGGCTTCTCAAAAATGGAAAAATAAATCAGATGCTTGTGGATAAGCACCTTGAAAACAAAAAGAGGCATGCCCCCGGTAAACGCAGCCAAGAACTAAATCTGAGCCATGAACCACGAACTGCCCTCGGTTATAATGCCGATACTCTGTTTTTAGTTGTCGCTGACGGAAGACAACCAAAGTATAGCACTGGCTTAACACTCTATGAACTTGCAAGTATTCTTATTGAACTCGGTGCAACTGAAGCGATCAATCTTGATGGCGGATCCTCCAGCACATTTGTGGTTAATGATGAAGTTGTCAATCAACCTTCAGGACGAGGGGAACGTGAGGTACTTAATGCCGTTTTTATTACCAAGGATGTGGAATAATTTTAATGTTGGAGGTTTAACTTGAAGACTATATTTTCATTTGCATGCATTCTATTTCTTGTGTTCTTAGTGGCAGACAGTCAACCTGCAGAAGATTTCCCCAAACTTTTAAAAGCAATCCCTCTTTCACAAACAGCGATTCAACTGCAATTTGATGGAGTATTGCAGGCGGAGTCTGCTGAAGACATCTCAGTCTATCAAATTACACCTGAGATTAAAATTGAATTAGCACTGCTTGATGAACATCAGAATCGTGTTCTGCTACTGACATCTCCATTAGAGATTGCGAAAACCTATCACCTCTCGCTACGAAATACACAAACAAAGATAGATGTTACACTACCTGCTGAAAACGAAATAACCTTTGGGGCAGGTAACTTGGTTACATTTTCTGGTGGGTTGCAGGATGCCAGTTTGATTGTTAACAAGGATCGTAAAACACGAAACAATAATGTAGGTGCGGAACCGACCCTTTTATGTAATCCAACTGGCAGCGTCTTCTTCGTTGCTTTTGACCTATTTGATGCATTCGAAGATATGGGTATACGAGAACCGAAGCAAGTGTTAGAAGCCACAATCAGTCTTCAGACACAAAAATCTGATACAGATTCTGCTCAAACCGTTATACTCCGCCGTGTTTTGCTTCCGTGGCGTGAAGGTAGAGGCACCTCGGATCGCGCAAAAGAGGACGAACTCACTTACAACAGCGCATTGCATCGCAACCTACCATGGAATAAACCTCCTGCACAAGCCATGTTAGCAGGTATAGATGGTGATAACGAAAGCGATTATAACGGTTCTGAGGATGTTGCCCATCGAATTGACGGTGCTTTTGAGATTTCAGAGACAGGAAAACGTCATATTTTCAAAGGTGAATTAATCACCGATGCCGTTCGCTTTTGGGTAGCGAACCCTGATTACAACTACGGTTATCTTTTCGCACTGCGAGATGGTAGTGCACCTATCACTTTTTCTTCAAAAGAGGCAGCTGAAGAAAACCTGCGTCCGATCTTAACAATTCGCTATCAAACAAAATCAGGAGTGGAAGCTGATCCACCTCGGTAAGTTGTCATCGGTAAAATAGAGATTTGACATACACAGCAAACCTGTGGTATAATTTACAAAATTTACAAAAGAAATAAAATGGCGATATTTGATACTATTACGAAATCACAGGTCCAAACACATCCAATGGATTTCGTCAACTACTGCTTGGATTTTGAACAGAACGACGTTACCTTTGTTGAACTTGTCACACCTGAGCAACCTACTATTGAAATGCACCAAGCAGATATTCTTATCAAGGTGCAGATCAACGACCAGGCGGTACTGGTACATATTGAGTTTCAGACCACAGATAGTCACGATCCTGAAATGTCACTCCGGATGGCAGGATATATAATCCGTCTGATTGAAACCTATCGGATGCCTGTGTATTCCAGTGTTATTTATCTTCGTCCCGATGCTGGGAGAAGAGATCTTGGACACTACGAGCAAAGAATAACTGGGCATCAAGTCTATGTTGAGTATCAGGTTTTCCGTCTCATAGAGATGGATGGACAACAGATTCTTGACACGAAGTCCGTGGGTCTGATCCCTTTCACGCCGCTGATGAGACGACCTGCTGATATGGATGCAGAACAGTGGTTGCGCCATTGTATTCAAGTAGCGGATAGCATAGAGGTTCCGGACAAACCAGCCTATCTGGCAGGAATGGCTGTCTTAGGAAATTTAGTTTATGAACACCATTTGATTTTGGATATTATTTCGGAGGTAACCATGCACGAATCCACTCTCGTTCAATACTTAACTGAGGAAGCCCACCAACAAGGAGTAAAAACACGCGCGCTTGAAGATATTCTTGAGGTATTGGAGCTCCGTTTACAACCCGACTCGGCACGTATTTTCAAACCAGAATTGGAAACAATTGACGACTTAGATCGTCTCAAGCAGTTGCATCGCGCTGCGGTCCTTGCCGAAACTCCGGAAGACTTTCGGAAGGCTTTAGAGTCAAACGGACGTTGAATCTTGATGACCGCGATACCGTCCCCGTTTAACCTACTGTCAACTTGTGCAAAAATATGAATCTATACCCGGTCATCCTCAAGTTACCAAAAATGTCGGTAAACGTCTGCGTTAGCCGTTAACTTTTTGCGAGCAAGAACAAGAATTCTCGGTTCGGTTTTTCGGCTGCGTTCGCCCATTCCAGTGTCCACTTCATACCTGCCATCACATTTCGCTTGTAATTCATTTCTACCACAGCAAGCAGTTTTCCGTTCGTTAACATTACCTCATTCAATTCTTCTGCAGTTGCACGTCCACCCGAACTATATGACAAGAGAATCCAACGCGCTTGGGTCATCTTTATCAACTTTTCAATGGCTTCAACAGCAATAAAACGACCTTCTGGGTTGCACCGAAATTCCTCGAATACGGATGCAGCGAGTTGATCAGAGGTATCTTTACGGCGTTTTGCTTTACCAAATAGTTCCGGTTTATCAAATAGAACAACACTTTTCCAGAGATGATAGTATGCCGCATATCTCACACGGGAGGGTGGCATTTTCTCGTTGTTTGAACCGTAGGGAGGATCGAAGTATGCAAGGTCTACAGAAACTTGAGAGACAAGTTCGAAGATGTCAGTTTGGTAGACCTGATGATTGCCTTCTGACATAAAAACTTCAGGTACTTTAAGAATGAGTTCTTTATAAGCACGAGGTGCCCAATCTTTGAGGTAGGCAGAAAAATGACCAAGGGTACTATCAACCCGATCCATTGCCAAAATAAGGCTCGTTAGTGCTACTGCTTTATCAACCGAATCAAGTTTTAAATTTTCAATTTCCTGCCGAATCGCATCTAATTTGCGTGTATTATGCAACTGCCACGGTTTCTTAAGTCCATCTTCTTGGATTGCACACCCGTCGTTGGCGTGTCCCCCATAATGTTCTGTGAACCACCCATCAATAGGTGGTATACCGTTTAGGTGGTCAATAAGGGGTTGATAAGTGTCCCGCGGTTTTGTGTTGAGAAGGTAGCATGTTCCCAAAACTTCTGACCACGGGGCAATGTCGTTACAAATGACATTATAACCGAATTTGGCAAACGCTTGTGAGACACGGGTTGTGCCTGAGAAACCATCTAAAATTGTCTTCGCGTCAACTTTTTTGACGAGTTGCAGTATCTGAGGAATCAGTTTTAACTTTGAGCCAGCGTACTTTATGCTTTCTGTTGGTGGAAGATGAATGCTTGGAAACGATTGTTGCATGGTTTTATGTTGGGTTCTCTGTCAAGTGTTTTGCTTGATTTGTGTCTTCATTATTTTCTATTTTGTCCCTTTTCGGATCATATAAACGGTATTTTCCCCTTTCTATCCACCAATATCTGTCCTCATTGGCAAAATATTGGTGACGTGTAGAGTTATTGACACAATCCGCTCTAATTTCTGCATTTAAGTTATTCATGTTGAACTCAGGATACTTTTCTGATATCAAGGGTTTAACCTCTTTTGGTGCAAAAAATTCTTTATCTCCTTTCATTAATTCCTGAACTGCTTCCCACACCACCTGCTTTACAGGCTTATCGCCCGACCATCGCGAAGTTTGGGGAATGATCTGGTTCTTAGTTTTAGCATCAAAAATGTCTTCATTCCCAACAGTTGTTTCCATGCTGACAAATCTGTCTCTTGCTTCTGTTTCAAAGACAGAAACATTAATACAATTTATGTCCATTCCGTGTGAAGTTCGGAGAAATCGACAAACACCCGCTACTCTTGCGGGAATATTTCCTGCTACAATGTATAACCGCAAGTTCTGATTTAACGGTGGAATTTCGTCAGTTTCGAGCATGTCAAACTCGTCCTTGAAGACATCGTGGAAATGTTTTCCTTTAAATTCTTCGCGATTCTCAAAATAATCTTCTGCAATTTTCTGAATCTGTTCTTTTGAAAGTTCATTTGCCCATGCTGCATATTCAAGCAGTTGTGCTACTACTTCCTTTGGAGCCTTGTCACGTTTCAATTCAACAATGACAAGATTTCCTTCGGAATCAATCCCAAGCAAATCAGGAAAGATAGTACTGTCTTCCACTGTGGCACTAGTTTGTTTGCCAATCCATAATATGGGTTGCTGGGCAAGAACTGGGGGACTATTTTCGATCCAACTTTCCAGATGACTCTCAAGTTCCAGGTTTGTTTTTCGCGCTATGGCAAGTTTAGCGTTAGATATATCGTCGCCTTTTAATCTAAAAATAGGCATGGTTTTCCTAATGTGTAAGTAAATTGATTTATAGTGAAATATATGATTTTTTACATCTGCTGGTAGGCGCGCTTTGTAAGCGCGCCAATTGAATCAATAAGAGGCTTTAATACTGCCCCAAGTCGTGCTTAACTTATCCTGTGGCTCCACAGGCAGAACCAGATCATCTACTTTATCACCAATGAAAAGATTGTCTATGTAAACAAGACCGTAGTTACCGAACTTACCTGTTTTATATTCACCATCTTTTGCTTCGGTAGCCGCAGCGAGATCTTTAAATGGTGTTTTATCATCTCGATCCTTGAGCTTAAAGGTGAATGAATCGCCAACTAACGTGAGTTGGGCACGATACCACACCTCAGGTTTGTTTTCCACCATCCCATCTCCTATAAGAGTCCAACCATCTTGTTGTCTATAGAATTGATACACCTTATCACCTTTTCTACGGTCGCTCAGATAGAATTTCTTACCATCTTGATAACGAAAGACAACCCCCATATAGAAGTCATCGGGGAACATCATATCCCATTCAGCGACGTAATCGACCCAGTTGGCATCTCCGACAACATAAATAGAGCCTCCGTCCGCACCACCACCGAGATCATGTCGTGAATCATCAGAGGGATTATTGGAAGTCTTAAGCACTTTATTACTAGGATCTTTTGGGTCAGCGACAACAATTGCCTTTGTTTTACCCTCAAACCCAATTTCCCATTTACTGGGTTCTTGGTCAATGGCATCTTTCTCAAAGTCATCGTGAAATAACAACTTTGCGGATGTATTCATAGTAGCAAAGAGAGTCAGAATACATACAACGCAAAAAATAAATAACTTTGTAAAACGCATTTTTCCTCCTTTAGGTATAGTTAATTTTTCACTTGATAATTTTCTATAACAATTATATCATAAAAAGCAATATATAACGTAAAAAAAGAGGGATGCATGCACATTTTGCACACTGCCGATTGGCATATTGGTCAAAAACTTCATGAACGTCAACGAATTGATGAACACAAAGAATTTCTAAATTGGCTTCTACAAACAATTCAAGACCATAAGGTCGAACTACTCCTTGTATCGGGTGATATTTTTGACACCTCACTTCCATCAGCTGAAGCAACTAATATCTATTATCAGTTCCTCTATCGTCTTTTTCAGGAAACCGATGCATATACAGTCATCATAGCAGGCAACCACGACTCATCTCGACACTTGGAAGCCCCACGCGAATTCCTCAAAATGGGCAGAATCCACGTTGTAGGTCTTGCTAAAGAACCGGCAGATTGTATATTCGAAATTCCACCCGACAATCCTTGCATTACCGTTGCTGCAGTGCCGTATCTCTCTGAAACTGAACTCCCGCATGTTTCCTATGAATCTGATATAGAAAAAAGTGAACGTTATCGCGAACGACTCAAGCAGTTCTATGCTGATTGTGTATCTCACATGCCAACGGCACTCCCAAAAATATTGATGGGACACCTCTTTGTTCAGGGTGGAAAAGAGACCAATTCAGAACGAAATATCCAGATTGGTGGTGCTACCGCTATCCATGCCAGCGATTTTCCTGTAGACGTTGATTATGTTGCCCTTGGTCATCTCCATAGACCGCAAACATTCAGTGGTACCGATTTTCCGATACGCTATTCAGGTTCTCCTATTCCTCTGAGGTTCAATGAGGCAGATTATCGTAAAAAGGTGTTTCTACTTGAGTTATCTGCAGATGGAAAACTAATGCAAGATGAAGATATTGAAATACCTGTTTTCAAGGAACTGTGCACTGTTACAGGTGACGAAGAATCTATTCTGTCAGAAGCGATGACAGGAAACTGGGAAGGTAAGTACATCCAGGTCAAGTTGAAATTGAGCACGCCGAGGACTGGTATCAGCGATGAAATTCGTCAAGCATTTCATGATCGTGGCGGTGATGTTCTGACCGTTGAAATTGAGATGCCGGAAGCAACACGGGCACTTGAAATATCTGTTGAGGATATGAAACGTCCCGAGCAAATCTTTGAAGAGTTTCATAAGGCGAGACACGACGGTAAAGCACCCGATGAAACCTTAGTACAAACGTTTAACGAATTACTCCAGATGGTTGAGGAATCTTAATGAAATTGTGTAAGTTGAAACTAAAGAATCTTAATAGTTTTCGCAGTGAAGAAGAACTTGACTTTGAAGAACCGCCTTTAGATGATGCATCGCTTGTGGCAATCACCGGTCCTACAGGGGCAGGAAAAACGACGTTGTTAGACGCGGTATGCGTTGCACTTTACGGCAAAACGCCACGTTTGACTGGTTCGGGAAGTCAAAACCCAAATCACCTTATCAGTCACGGAGAAACCGAAGGTTTTGCTGAAGTACATTTTATCGCAAACGGCACTCGCTATATTGCTACATGGTCGTGTAAACTAAATGCGTCCCCTAAGGTAAGTTTATTGAATGCTGATTCTGATGAACTCATCTCCGAAAAATTGTCAAAAAAAGGCAAATCCCTTGGTTCAAGTGAAAATACCGTTAGTGAAGAGATAACTTCAATATTGGGGCTTGATTTTGCTGCCTTCAAACGTTCTGTGATGTTAGCACAAGGTGAATTTGCGGCGTTTTTGAAGGCGAGCAGCGAAGATAGGCGCGCAATTCTGGAAGCTACCGCAAGTATTCACATCTATGACATGCTTAGACAAACATTAAACGATAAGGTAAAAGAAGTTTATGCTGCTTTTGACGAAAAAACAAAAGATTTAGATAAGATTCCAGATGCCTCAACTGAACAACTCGCGGCGGAAGAGGCAGAACTTGGCAAATTGGAAGCGAATGCAGAGAAGTTAGGTGTAAATAATCAGCAAATTCAAGAGCAAAAAGAGGCAGAGACAGAACGCAAAAAGGATTTTGGAGAACTCCAAATTTCTGAAACTCGTCAAAAAGAACTCATCAATCAGCAACCCTTGATTGATGAACTAAAGTCGGAGCTTGAACATGCAGCGCGTGCAAATCAACTTCGTCCTGAAAAACAGGCGTTTGATACTGCAAAATCAGACCACGAAAAAGCATCTGAGGTAGGACAACGGGCTGCATCTGAGCTTTCAGCTGCGGAAAAGCAACATGAAGTAAATCAAGCAGACTTTGATGATAAAGAGCAGGTGTACTCAACCGCATCCGATGAACACATGATTCAGATTAAAACCTATTCTGATGCAAAATCTGATGTAGAACGAGCAGAAGAAAAACTCGCGGAGGTTGCTGAGCATACACCTAAGTTAGAAAAGTTGGAAAAACAGATTGACACATTGTCAAGTCAGTTAAGTGATAAAAAAACTAAACAGGTCCAATTGCAGGAACAGATTGAGGAAGCACAATCTTTCTTAGATGATAATCCGCTTTCTACGGATAGGCAGTCACGACTCAACCGAGCAAATGGACTGTTGGCAGAACTTCGCTCACAACGGACACAACTAAAAGGTAAATTAGAGAATCAGTCGGAACACGTCTCAAAAATTGATGCGTTAAACGAAAAGTTAAAAGAACTATCTGATAATCGCGCAGAACTCCTAAGGGAGAATGAAGCTGCAGCGGATTTACTTAAAACGGTTGAGACAGAATTAAACGCACTTCAAGATACTGGAGCCCTTGAGGACTGGCAAAACCGAAGAGCAAAAGCAAGAAAAGCACAGCCAATAGCGCAGCAGTATGAAATTTTCGACCGCCAACGCTCCGATGAAGAAAACAACATTGGGGAATTACAGGAACGTATCACAATTCTTGATGAAGGACTTGATGATCTTGAGAAAAAACTAACGGTTCAATCACATCTCTGCAAGCGCGCTGATGCGGAAGTTAAGAAATTAGAAGCAGAGAAGGAATTGGCTCTTTTAGCCAATCCTGTCAATCAACTTCGACAGCAGCTTGAGCACGGGGAGCCATGCCGCGTTTGTGGTGCTACAGATCATCCCTATGCCGAAAAAGTTGAATTTGAAAGCGAGGAACGACTAAAGGGGATTCAGGGAGCATTAGACAGTGCCGAAACAGAGGCAAGCAAGGCACAGGAACAGAAGAAAAAATTTGAACAGGAACAAGTGCGTCTCCAACAGGATAAGTCAAACACCACTGATCAAGTTGATGACAACCTTGAGGAAATAGAAAGCCTAAATGCTGAAACTGAAAATCTTCGCGTGCAGTGGCAGGAACTTTATGAATCCACAGACATCTCATCCGATTGGGTTGATACAAGAATTAAGCAAGCCGACACGGCGATTGATAGTCTCAACGATGCAAGCAATGCATACGCAGATGCATCAAATGCGTTAGAGATAGTCTCTCAAAAACTTGAAACCTGTGAGAGTGATTATTCACGAGAAAGCGACCTATTGGACGAAACAAAACAGAAATATGACATTGTTACCACCGAGATTGAATACTTGAAATTAGACATGGCATCTATTGAGGAACGTTTTTGGGAATTAATGCCCGACATATTTCACGGAATTACACCGGATGCAGCCGTGAAGCAATTTGAGGATAAAATTGAGAAAGTTGGTTTGCGTGAGCAGGAGCTTACTAGTCAAAGCAATCAACTTGAAGTACTTAACGCTGAAATTCAGAGCAACCAACGAGAACTTACAACTGAAGAAGAACGCTACTCAGAATTGCAAAATGAAATAAACCAACATCAAAACGAAGCAGACGCATATTTGGATGCTGTTCGCGATAAGACTGATGGATTAGAAACGGAAGATGAAATTGACACTGCCATTAATAGGTTAGAAGTGGAATTACAGACGAAAAAGAACGCGCGAAACCAAGCTGAGAAGCAATTTCAGGAAAGCCGCAATGTTTTAACTCAAAAACAAACAGCTCACGGAATTGGCAAAAAACAGTTGAAGGTGAATAGTGAAAAACTTGAAAATACCCGTCACTCTTATTCTGAGAAGTTAGATGCGGGAGGATTTGATTCACCCGAAGCACATGAAACTGCTTTCAGAGACGAAGCACAGACACAACAGATTACAGAACAAATCAATGAATATACGAATGAGAAGAAGCAGCTTGAAGTAGCAATTATCGCATTGCGAACACAGTTTTCGGAAATGCCGTTTGATAAAGAGATATTAGTACAGATTTCTACACAAGCAGAAGAAATTGCAGCAGAGATTCAAGGAATACAGCAAAAAATTGGAGCGCAACAGACAGAAATTGACCGACTGAAAGATGCGCTTAAAAAACGTCAAGAACTTGATGCTGATGTTCAGGTGGCTAAACAAGAATGGGAACGTTGGAAAAAGTTGCAGGATGTAATTCCCAGAAACGAACTTCGTGATTTCGCATTGGATATTATGTTCCAACAAGTCAGTAGGATTGCCAATGTTCAGTTAGCATATTTAACCTCAGATCGTTACCAACTCAAAGTAGAAACTATCGGCAAACTTACAGTTATTGACCGATGGAATGCAAATGAGGAACGACCTGTTGAAACGTTATCTGGTGGAGAATCATTTTTGACAAGCCTTGCACTTGCATTAGCACTCTCCGAACTCAGTCAAGAGCGCGCACAACTCAATTCGCTCTTCCTTGACGAGGGATTTGGGACACTTGATGCAGAAACACTTGATATTGCAATCGCAGCATTGGAAAGACTTCGCATGCAGGGACGGAGTATCTACCTTATCAGTCATATACAGGAGTTAACGAGACGTTTGCCTGTCAAAATCAACATTAGAAAGCAAGGAAACGGTAGTTCAACTTTTGATATTAAGGATTAAACTAATACTAAATTTAACTCGATTTGTAGGTAAGATTACTCAACTGTAGTCCTACAAATCACATAAATAATTGCAACAAAACTGGAGGCTATACATGCAATTTGGTTTCATGTCGTCTGTCTGTCCACCGCTAATGTTGGCAGAACTTATTGACAAAGCAAAACATTATTCCTATGAACACCTTGAACTCCGTGTTGAATGGGACCACGGGCACGGTGTTGAATTGGATTCTACACCGCAGGAACTCAACGATGCAAAGGCTCGTTTAGCAGACAGTGGGATAACTCTATCCTGTATCGCAACTGGGGTGAGATTCATTGATCCGGATTCAGAAAAACGCGCACAACAGGTTGATCTGCTGAAACGTTATATTGAACTTTCAGAAAAGATGGGAGCAAAGAACATCCGTTTTTTCGGTGATCCGGTGCCGAAAACACCGGTTAAAGTGGATCAAACACTCAATTGGGAAGCAGATGGCATCCGCGCATGTGATGCGTTAGCTGGTGAGGCGGGGGTTGCTCTCTGTTTAGAAACACACGGGAATCTTATTGCGAGTTACTTGGCTGAAGCACTATACCGAGCGGAGGCGCAGAACACCTTTGTGAATTGGCATGCAGGACACCATGTCCGCCACGGACAATCGGTGGAAGTCGCGTATGTCCATCTACGCAACAAAATACGGCATGTACATGTCAGTTTCGACGACGAAGGTCCAATGCCGGACACAGAAAAAGACTCCTTAACACTCCTTGCGCAAGATGACTATAAAGGGTTTATCTCTATAGAGGTTATCAATCCAAAGGATTCGGACGCTGTGCTTCAACGACATGCGGAACTATTCAAAACACTCTAATTGAATTAAACATCTCCGGTAGGCATGCTTTGAGAGTACGTTTACCGGATAAACTTTTAAACGCTAAACGATTCGCCGCATCCACAGGTGTTTTTGGCGTTTGGATTTGTAATCTTAAAGCCTGACTCCATTAGACCGTCATTGTAATCCAGCACTGAACCCGCAAGATATAGGGAACTGCGTGGATCAATGAACACCTTTAAACCGTGAAATTCCAAGACTCTATCGCTGCCTTTCGCTGCGCCAAACTCAAGGCTATATTGAAAGCCTGAGCAACCACCACCGATGACCTGCATTCGCAAGCCAAGTTCTGCTTCGGTGTCACTTTCACTGCTGTTTATGAGTATAATGGCTTTTTCTGCTGCAGATTCCGTAACAGTAATCATCTAATTTTCGGGCTGGAGACCCAATCCTTGGGTTTGGGAGGAAAGCCCGCTCCTTTTTTGGGCATTGGAAAGGACATCACCAAAGCAACGCCCTTTCCTTGACTAGACTGTCTAGTCAACTGTTTAACTTGTGGAGTGGACGCTTGGCATGCGTTTCGCACAAGCCCAAGTCTTTAGACTTGGGTAGTTGACTGGTGTGTCTCCTGTTTTGTGAGTGAATTTTCAATTGCTGTTTTTAGTGCTTCTTCGGTGTAGGTAGCGTATCGTTGCTTATCTGTCGGTAGTTCGCCTAAGGCGTTTGAGATATGAGATGCTGTAATATTCAAGGCATCCGAAATTCGGCTACCGGTGACCAATTCAGTGAGCACAGAACCGCAAGCAATTGCTGTCGGACATCCGAAAGCACGAAACTTCGCGGCAACAACGATATCGTCTGTAATTTTAAGCGTTAGTTTTAGCATCTCTCCACTCGCTGCGGAACCGATTGTTGCGGTGCCATCCGGATCAGCAATTGTTCCGATATTGCGCGGGTTTTCGAAATGCTCGGTCACCTGTCGGGTATGCATAGCGCGCTGCCTATCCGAAGCGTTCAACGTGTCCTAATATATCTTTTATTCCATATTATACACTATTATTATACAATTGTCAAAGGGTGTGTAAAGTTTTTGTCAGATATGTTCAATTTACCAAGAAAACTTCACTTTTTCTATTGTAGAGCGGTGTGCGAGTACAAAAAATGGAAAGAGGAGTTACGTAAGCCATGTCTAATTTGGCTGCAATTTTGGTGAATGGTTCTATCAATCTGTAATTGTTCAAGGAACTTATGAGAGACAACGAAGGAGATCGTAGGTTTGCTCCTTATGTATCTCTAAGGGACACACGACGAATAATATCCAGTTCTTGTGCACTGAAAACTCCAGCACGGTAAAGATTCCAATATTCCTCAGACACGCTCTGACCAAAAATTATAAGATCGTCTGTGTTTATAGTCACAGATACCCCGTTGTCAAACAGGATTCGGATTGGGTGTGAAACGAGATCCGGTACGGCATCCAACATCACGTTGCTTGTAGGACACACGTTTAATTGGATATGATTATCCGAGAGCCACCGCATGATTTCGACTGATTCTGCAGCAGCAATGCCATGTTGAACCTCGTCTAAGTCAAGGATTTCTACAGTCCGCCGTACTTCCTCAGCACCCCCGAACTCTCCAACGTGTGCTTTTAATTTCATGCCTGCTGCGCGTGCCTTAGCATATAAAGGCTTGACCGTTTCCGGTGCGCATGCTTCTTCATGGCTATAGAGATCAATTGACTTAAACACTCCTAATTCTATCGCTTCATGCGCCAACTTCATCAACTCTTGATCATTAGCACTTGTCCGAGGAAAACCGAGTTCAGGTCGTAGATTGATTTGTGTCCTATATCTCTCAACTAATCCTTCAATAAAAGTTTTTACCCCAGCCAACCCATCCGGATAAAACCGTGTCATCATAATGTCAAAACTCATCTCAAGACTAACAACGCCATCTTGTATAGCATCGTTTATTCCAGATGTGGAAACAAATTCAAAACCTTTACGAGATTTCTGGTGAGGTGCTAAAACCGTGGTGACGTACTCCAACATCTCCTCAAGTCCCCTCATTTTTTTTGGAGGTTTCGTGAGGGAATGTCCTAACCAATGTTCCAAGTTTTTTAAGCGTGTGCTAAGGAACGCGTGGGAGTGAACGTCGGTTTTAGGTGCTGCTCTTATAGCATCCAGATCGTCTGTGGATAGGGCTTCAACAAAATTAGTATGCCTCATGTCAAATTAGTTGATGTCCTGTTATTATTCTTTAGATTCTTGCGTTAAACTCGTGCTATTATAGCACGATTGGAAAAGGAGATCAATCAAAGTTGACTGTCTAACTAGGGTTATTTAGTTTTAGGCATTTTGTCCATTTTAGACGAAAAGTCGCGATTCGGAGATCGCTCGGACAGGGGAAAGTCTTAGATTGAAAATCTAAATATTCGGAGAACTAAATAGCCCTGGCAAACGGCATCCGCTATCCGCTATTTTAGTTTTTGCGGTGGTAGTAATGTTGTGTGGGTATCGCAGTTATAGTGCTATCGGACAATGGGGACGCACTTATCCTCCACAACTCGCTGTAGTACTTGGGTTCACGTATCCGAAAACACCTTGTGCTTCAACATTCCATTATTGTTTCAAAACTATTGACACAGTCGCTTTAGAAAAGACACTAAGCGAGTGGGCAGCAGGTGTGTTATACCGAATTAACTTGATTCCACTCGGTAGGTGCGGTTACAAACCGCACCGGATCTTAGGGAATATGCTCAAAACGAGCGTTTTCGCGAACGACTCGGTGCGGTTACAAACCGCACCATAAGCGTCAATTTAAGGAAAGAACTCGTTTGTAGTCGCGCAATTCATAGCGCCTCTTACATTCAAAGAAAAGAGGCGCTATGAATTGCGCGACTACGAACGCTGATATTCTCGTCCTATGCGTTATTTGAGATGTTGATACAAAAAGGTGCGGTTAGGAAACCGCTAAATTGACGCCAATGGTGCGGTTACAAACCGCACCATAAGGTCAATTTAAGAAAAGACTCGTTTGTAGTCGCGCAATTCACGCGCCTCTTATATTCAAAGAAAAGAGGCGCTATGAATTGCGCGACTACGAACGCTGATATTCTCGTCCTGTGCGTTATTTGAGATGTTGATACAAAAAGGTGCGGTTAGGAAACCGCTAAATTGACGCCAATGGTGCGGTTACAAACCGCACCATAAGGTCAATTTAAGAAAAGACTCGTTTGTAGTCGCGCAATTCACGCGCCTCTTATATTCAAAGAAAAGAGGTGCTATGAATTGCGCGACTACGAACGCTGATATTCTCGTCCTGTGCGTTATTTGAGATGTTGATACAAAAAGGTGCGGTTAGGAAACCACTAAATTGACGCCAATGGTGCGGTTACAAACCGCACCATAAGGTCAATTTAAGAAAAGACTCGTTTGTAGTCGCGCAATTCACGCGCCTCTTATATTCAAAGAAAAGAGGCGCTATGAATTGCGCGACTACGAACACTGATATTCTCGTCCTGTGCGTTATTTGAGATGTTGATATAAAAAGGTGCGGTTAGGAAACCGCACCATAGGCGTCAATTTAGTGGTTTTTCAAATATGAGAAACCCTCTTTAGTCCCGTAGGGACGATATGTTTATAGAAAACGTGGTAACCCCAATCTCTTCAGCCCCGTAGGGGCGGAATGTTTATAGCAATGGGTTACCAATCGGGATATGTCGCTCGGACGGAGCTAAAGAGACGTGTCTGGACGGTGTGCTATAAACATATCGTCCCTACGGGACTAAATGTCCGACAATATCAATAACCATGCCTATTGATAAGGGTTCATAAAAACATAGACGTTTCCTTAAATTGACGCCAATGGTGCGGTTAGGAAACCGCACCTACCGTAGTTGGAAACCACTAAATTGACGCCTATAGTGCTTTGGGCGGTTGCACCAGACTGTGTGGATATGTCGCGGATGCCGACAGATGATACACGCGTACCTCATTTTGCAATGGGAGATTTCAACGAGTCCTCTAGTCGTCGCGTCGGGGAACAGATGGTAGCGGATATTGCGGCGCATTTTGGCGAAAAAACGAAGGAGTTGCTGGCGGCATATAAAGCGGAAGTGTCGAATCGGACACCACTAACGTTTGATGACGTGGAGGGGATTTGGGAAGACGAGATCCGACCTAAGTTAGCTGAGTTTGCTTCCATGCAGTCCCCCAAGCCATCACCGCCTTCCAATTCTCGCTGGTATCCCAACTCACAGGTGTCCAAAGGGCGGATACTTTAACATATTCCACCCGCTAAAGCAGCATGAGTCTGTCAATATGCCACTTAAACATCTCAGCCAATCAGAACTCATAAGGAAGGTGTCCATTTGGGTACTATCAATCGGACTTCTATTTTTCGGGTTTTTCTCTAACTCATGGCATGTTGCCGAACAGCAGTGGTTTGACAGTCATCAGCGAGACACCGAAGGTCATATATTGGGAAGGATGGTTAAATCTCGTCAGGATGGTATCTTCTCGGCTGGAGGACTGAATGGGGATGGAACACCGAAGGATGTAGAACAAGAATGGATATCTTCAAAACAGCTTGGTGCTCAATATGTAGCCTATCTTTACAAACTCTCCTTTGATAAATTTTCAACGTATATGTCACAACCTGGGGGTCAAGGAATGGTTTTTAGTCTATTTGATAGGCTAATTCCATTATCGCCTCAAACCAAATTAGGGTTATTCTATGCATTGACAACTTTACTCTCGGCAATCGCATTGACATTCATTATAGGCTGGTTCTATGAGGAGTTTGGCTGGTGGGTTGCAGCATTCGTCGTAGGTTCGGCTGTGTTGTCTCAATGGTTGACAGTCTTTGGTAAGAATCTTTGGTGGAGTCTATGGGCTTTCTACCTGCCGATGATTGTCGTCATGTACTTCTTTAAACAGCACAAAGCTCCAGCGAGCCGTCAGTTCATCAAGTTCGGAATTTTGATTTTCATCGCGGTTTCCATTAAATGTTTTATCAACGGCTACGAGTACATTACAACCACTCTAATAATGATGATGACACCGTGTATCTATTATGCCGTTCTCGGCAAGTGGAGCAGAGACCAATGCGTGAAATGGACGTTTGCAGCCGTACTCGGTTCAGGGGTAGCAATTTTTTTGAGTCTCATAATGTTATGTTTCCAGATAGGTGCTGTGAAAGGTGGTTTCCTTGATGGGGTTGGGCATGTGTTCTGGTCTTTTGGAAAGCGCACGTATGGAAATGCGGCAAACTTTCCAGCAGTATATGATGCCAGTCTTGAAGCAGGGACGATGGGGGTGGTCGTTACCTACATGAACGGTGTTTTCTTTAATCTTAACAACTATCTTCCTCAAGCAAATACATTTGTCACGAACTACCTATTCAAAATACGCTATTATTATTTGATAGTTCTCTTTATGGCAATGTCTATTCTGCTATTTATCCGTAGTAATGACAAGATTCCAGCGGATCGACAGCAACATGACATTGCATTAATATGGACGACGTGGTTTTCAATTTTAGCACCTTTGTCGTGGTTTGTAATCTTCAAAGCACATTCATATATTCATACACACATGAGTTTTCTTCTGTGGCAGATGCCCTTTACTTTCTTTGGCTTTGCCGTGTTCGGATCTGCCGTTATAGAATGGACGAAAAAGACTGAATCAAAGCAAGGTTAACGTGAGTTTGATATATAGCAAATTCTAAACATAAATGGACATTTTCATAGGGGTTAGGTAACCTAACCCCTACGGGCGAGAAGACTTCGCCCCTACGAGAAGCCCGACATCTTGTTTTTATCAAACTCACGTAAGGTTAGGTTGCGTTGAAGAAAAAGCACAACACCTCATTTGGAAAATAAAGAATTTAATATAGAAGGAATTTTTCAAATCTTCCGGTCACCCCCCAAATTCATTCGGCGGATGTAGACGGTCACCACAAAAACTCAAAAAATGCAACTTTTTTTCTAAATATGGTATAATACTATTAGGTTATGGTGAATTGTAAAATACGTAGACATCTTGTAGGGGCACCCCTTGTGGGTGCCTGCAAACTAAAGCTTGGACAATGTTATAGAATTCAGGCTGCCTTGTCAAACGGTCTCCATATTTTTTTCGGTTTTGCTTAGGTAGCAACTTGGGGTACATACTTTCAGGACTTTTGAATGTACACCAGGGTACCTAGTTCTCGCTTTTACCGTGAACGCAAACTTGCGAAACTTCAACTACAAGCATTATCCGCCAGGATAGGGTATCTGACGTATTGTTTTTTATCTTTGGAGAAAATACTTTAAGTGAGGTTTTCGTTATGCACACTCGTATTAAAACCAGTTTTTTGTTTTACACGTTTACGTTGTTTATGTGTCTCAATTCCTTTTTCCTAAGGAACACCGCCGCACAAGTTGACGATGCACCCGTTTTCCCATCCGCCAGTGCCAACTATACTTTTGAGACTATTGATGTTCCCGGTGTTGATTTTTTAGAGTTGACAGCGAGTAGCGACTTTGAGGATTACGCGGGTAACACCCGGAGTGCTGATGGTGAAAAAATAGTCGGCTTTACGCTCATTAATGGGGTTTTCACGACATACGATTTCCCTGGCTCACAGAACACTTATTTCTATGCACTCGGTAATAATGGGAATGCTGCCGGACACTACCAGGATAGCGATGGCCTTTACCACGGGGTCATCTTAGAAAATGGCGAGTTGCGACAATACGATTTTCTGGGTGCCGTCGAAACCTTCATCTACGGTATTAGTGATGCGACAGGGGCACTAACGGGTAATATGATAGATGCTTCCGGCATTCGCCGCGGATTCACAGGGGACTCAATAGTTGAGTATCCCGGGGCATCGGCAACTTATGCCGATTTTATCAACGCGAGCGGTGCTCTGGTGGGCAGCTACGTAGATGCTGACGGTCTATATCATTCATACCTTCTTACCCCGGATGGCAGGTTTATATCTCGCTACCACGCAGAACATTTTGAATACTTTTTTATGCACGGTATGAACGATGCAAGGGTTGTCGTTGCACGAGGAAAACCGGTGGGTGATGTCCCGCGCACCTATGTCGGCACATTCCAGGACGGGCTACAAGAATTGCAGTTTCCGGGCAGCGTTAGCACGGAGGGTTACAATATTAATCAGGACGGCTCTATCGTCGGGCACTATGACTCAGCGGATGGGCGCAGACACGGGTTTATCGCCAGACCTGCAGGCGACACTGACGCACAAAGCGATCAACCCGTTTTCCCATCCGCCAACTCCAACTATACTTTTGAGAGTATTGATGTTCCGGGTGTAGATTTTTTAGAGTTGACAGCGAGTAGCGACTTTGAGGATTACGCCGGTAACACCCGGAGTGCTGATGGTGAAAAAATAGTCGGTTTTACGCTCATTGATGGTGTTTTTACGACTTATGATTTCCCCGGTTCGCAGAACACTTTTTTCTATGCCCTCGGTAATAATGGAGACGCTGCCGGACATTATCAGGATAGCAATGGTCTCTACCACGGTGTTATCTTAGAAAATGGCGAGTTGCGGCAATACGATTTTCCGGGTGCCGTCGAAACGTTCATATACGGTATTAGTGATGCTACGGGGGCACTGACAGGTAATATGATAGATGCTTCCGGCATTCGCCGCGGATTCACAGGGGACGCAATAGTTGAGTTCCCCGGGGCATCGGCAACATACGCCGATTTTGTGAACCCGAGCGATAGTCTGGTGGGTAGTTACGTAGATGCTGACGGTATATATCATTCATACATTCTTACCCCGGATGGCAGGTTTATATCTTTCTACCACGCAGAAAAGTTTGAATACTTTTTTCAGCACGGTATCAACGATGCAAGGATTAGCGTTGGCAGAGCCAAACCGGTGGGTGATGTCCTGCGCACCTATGTCCTCTCATTCCAGGACGGGCTACAGGAATTGCAGTTTCCGGGCAGCGTTAGCACGGAGGGCTGGAATATTAATCAGGACGGCTCTATCGTCGGGCACTATGACTCAGCGGATGGACGCAGACACGGGTTTATCGCCAGATTCACCACCAAGGCAGAGAGCAATTATTTTGGCAACGTCTATAACGTCACGCTGTCTAAAGGTTTGAACATGCTTTCTTTGCCGTTAGCATCACCAAACCCGATGACTGCAAAATCACTTGCAGGGATAGCGGGTGCGACAGTTGTTATAGCACTTGATGCCGCAAGTCAAAGTTTCATAGGGTGGACACCGAGCGCACCCATAGGTGTCAATTTAAGGATTTTCAACATTTTGTAGAAGTCTAAAAGTTGTGTGTTTGCCAATGCTCCGTATCCTCCTATCATCATTGAGTATAGTCTGTTTTATATCCCTAAGAGTTCTGCATAAAGCAGTTTTGGATTTACGAAAACTGATTGTAATGATGCGTGCGTATAAACCGACAAGTTCAGCTGTTTTGATGATATTATATAGTATACATCTCCATCCGATTGCTATCATCACCCAGTGTCTTATGAGTTGTGCGATGAGTTTGGCGTATACCTCACATAAGACCCGATAAGGTTTTTTGCTTCGGGATGTGTGAACTTTGCCGATGCTTTTGAAAGATTTAAACATCAACTCAACTTGCCACCGGATGCGAACAAGGGCTGCGATCTGTTCAGGGGTAAACTGATCCGTATCTATATTTGTGATATAGATGTTCCATCCTGCGAGTTTTAGGCGTTGTTTTGAAGGATTTGTCTGTCTGCGTTTAGCATCTCGTCTGATATATCGGCGACGCTTGTTTGCTTCTTCTTCGCTGATCCGTAAGGCGACAAGGTGTGCTGGAAGTCGCTTTGAAGCACCGATGAAACAACTCAGGTTGACGGTGTCTGAGGTTTCTGAGGCAAGCCGCTTCTGTAAACAAAAAGGTTCTTGTTGTTCGTCAAAAAGTGAACAACCGGCTTTGAACTTTGTTATCCAAAAGACGCCAGCTTGTGTCAATCTTTCAAACTCGGCAAGCGAAAAATAGCCGAGGTCTGCCAAGCGTAAACTGCCCGCAGGTAGAGGTTGAAACTGCTCTTCCGCCTTCGTATCAGCAGTGGTGCCATCCGTAAGTTGAAAGTGCTGGAAAGTGCCGGTCAAAACATCAAAGCGGACTTGGAGTTTCAAGGCAGCTTTATTTTTTTGTGTTCTACAGGATGCGCCTTTCCATATTGTATGGAGTTCATCTAAGAGTGTGATCCAAGTGCTATCTTGCACATAAACACCCGTGAAGTGTTTCAGCAACGGGAGACATTGAGGTTTGAGGGTAAGCACTTGGCTTGCCGCTTCTTCAAGTGTTGCCTTCAGTGTCTCGGCTGCCTCGGGTGTCATCCGTTGTTCAATCGCTTGACGAGAGACGTCAATGCCTAAAGCCTGTGCGGTATTGGCAAGATCAGCATAACTGGCATCAGGTGCTTCAAGCCACCCGAATACGAGGGTCTGAATAAAGCCAGCACCTGTGAGTTTACGTATTCTTTGAACCAACCCACAACGCTGGGCTATCTCATTGGCTCTATTTTGGAGTATCTCTTGCATTTTATCGGGAACCTGTGTTAGTATAGACATCGGAACACCTCTTTTGTAGAATTAATTAAAATCGTTTTCTACATTATGTAAGAGGTGTCTCCATTTTGCAACACTTTTTTTATCAAAATACACAAAATATTTTCTTAAATTGACACCTATGGGTGGACACCGAGCGCACCTAACGAGGGATTCCCAATTGAAGGTGGACAAGGCTATATCGTCAATGTTCCACAACCTCGGAATTTTGCCTTCGTCGGATCACGATGGACAAATCAAACGGAGGTTGCTGCAGCACCACCCGCTATATCCCAGACACAGGAAGCATGGGCGTTCGTTGTAAGTGGACACTTGGAAGGTAAACCAGCGTTCGACGGCTACAAGGTAATCGTCCGTAACCTGAGAACAAACGGCACGATAACCACCTCGGTGCAAGGTGATTACTTCGCTGCTGCGACTGCCGACTTGGCGCGCCGGAGCGTTGTCCAAGTTGGAGACGTGATTGAATTACGCGTCATCGGTCCGGATGGAAATGTTGAATCACGAACCCTCAGTGCTAAAGTGACCCCTGAGAACCTTGCAAACGCGTTTTTGTCTGTCAAGTTTGATGAAATCGGGCAACCGCATCAGAACAAGTTGTTACAGAACTACCCGAATCCGTTTAACCCGGAGACGTGGATTCCATATCAACTCTCGGAAGACAGTCCTGTATCGGTATCCATTTATGATACAACCGGTAAGTTGATTCGCACACTTTCGCTCGGTATTCAATCCGCAGGCTTTTACAATAGCCGAGAACGTGCTGCCTATTGGGATGACAAAAATACTTTAGGCGAAAGAGTAGCAAGTGGTGTCTATTTTTACCAATTAGAAACCCCATCCTTCCATCAAACACGGCGGCTCGTCATTTTAAAGTAGGGTCAATCAGTATTGAACTTACAGGTGTCACAGTTGTGCTATCGGTGTAACTGTGACACTCCGTTAAGCCTAAAAAAGACGTGTAAATCCCAATCTGCTGAATTGCCTCCCTTGCCATAAGCGATAATCTGCTTATCCTTAGAGGTTTAAATATCCAACCTGTAGAATGGAAGGCCCTCTTCAAGGCTAACCTTTACTCCAAACAGTTTTGTCCGTTTGAACACTCATTTTCAAGGAAAAAGCGTCCGATGCCACCCCAGAGGGGTGCTATGTCTATAGAAATGTGGCAACTTGGATTTATTAATAACCCAAGTATTAACCGACGAGGGAAACGGATAAAAAAGTAGCATGGAGGGATTATGAGCGTAAATAGATTGGATCGATGGATTGGCAGAAACCGATTGAGCCCCAACGAAATAGATGGTAACCGTTTTTTAAAAGCTGCCAGTCTCTTCGCAGATACAGCGATACAAGACGGGAGAGACAGATACAGCGGCAAAGATATGCCTCTCTTTGCCGACTGCCTTCATATCAACCATTTGAAGGCACCCAGATCAATGACATCTCACCGCTCAGGAACCGAGCCCAAACCGACTGTCTGGAGTTTCTTCCAAAACCAGCAGAACCTAATGCGATTGCTGGCTTCTTTAAGCCAGTTCACTGGGGATGGCACATACATCCGTGCCGCGGGAGAAGCGTCTGAATACATGTTTAACAACTATTGGTATTCAGAAAGCGGTGTTCTGCATTGGGGTGGGCACGGCTATGTGGATTTAGTAACTGGTAATCGGTACGGCATGAAGGGTGTTGTCCACGAAATAGAGGATGTATACCCTTACTGGGAATTGCTGAGAGCCGTGGACCCGGACCGTGGCGAGATGTTGATGAAAGGTATTTGGGAAGCAAATATCAAGGATTGGGATGCCTTACACTACAACCGACACGGTGATTTCAAAAAGCAGGTCAATCATGCCAATACCTGGAACAGACCTTGGAATGGATACAAAGAACCCAAAATCAGTGGGGATCTTTCGTTTATCAGTGTGGCACTGGATCTGGCTTACGCCGCTTACAGTTTGGGCTACCAAAAGCAGGAAGAAGCACCTCGGATTTGGGCGGAACGCCTCTTAAATCTGATTATAAAGCAGCGAGATCCAGAGACTGGCATCTGGCCCAATTTGGTTCATCCGCAAAGTTCCAAACGAGAGCTTAACGTATTCGGCAGAAAATATCCACAGGCGACCGAACCGAGAGTCTATGTAGGCAACCAGTTGAACCACACTATTACGCAGATGATGGGGATGCTTACAATCGTAGAAAATGCCCAAAAGTATGGTCGTATTGGCGAAATGGCGCATATAAAAGCTGCAGTTGAGCAGCACATCATCGGTTTCCTAAACGCCTCCTACGATCCGAAAAACAACACTTTGAAAAGTATCGTTATTGATGGGACAGATCTAACAGATTTTCGGATAGAGGGTCCCTTCAAAACAGAGAAGTTTTACTTTGGCGCGAAAGAAGGCGGCGCATTTCTGCCGCAAAACATTACGCCGCTCTTTACCTCCGTTTGTGCCCGTGGATATCGGGTTTCCGGGGGCAAAAGCGCGTTCAGAGACTACCTAATTTCTGGCAATGGCGGAGCGGATAGGGGACAATCTGCTTCAAGGCAGACAACATGAAGGTAGCGGTCTCTTTACACTTGAAGATGGTTTTATTTTTCATAGCCGGGTTATGGATAAACCCGAACTCCAGGAATCGCATGAAGGGAAATGTGTGGCTGATCTTCTGCAGGACAGTCATAAAACTGCTAATCTTGATGCGATGGAACCGTTGGCACTGCTCAGCATCTACGCCGCACAAACCGGAAAGTACAACATCATGCCCGGCTGGACAGCCGGTGGTCTTTACCTCAAGGTGAGCAGCGTTGGTCATATAGTGAGCAAAGAAATGCAGCTATGGTTTGATAAGCCAGCACTAAAGCAATTTTACAAGGACAATAACATCAACTGTACCTGGCGTATTGACGAAGACTGAGCTAAACAGGTTATTGGTATTACGAAAGAACTTCTCGTGGTTCTGTGCAAATTGAGATGTGCCCCGTACAAAATTAAAATATTGACAACTTCGTCGAAGTTAGCATATTATATGTGATAAGCACTGACCCCTTGCTATCGTCCGAAAGGAGTACCGAAAATGGCGAAAGCCCTCTCACTCGTTGCCTACAACGACTTAGAAAGCCAAGTTGACGCACTGGAAAGGGATGGTTATGTCTATTTCCCTAGTGTGCTTAATGCCGAGGAAGTCGCTGAATTGCGAGCGACCATGGATCAATTACGAGCGATTCCAGAATGCTTGGATACGCACCAAACGCCCGAAAATGGCGGTAAATTCCTCAACAAAATCATCAACAACTCGTTTAATCAAGATCCACTGTTCCTCCAATTCCTTGACAAACCACCGATTGTTGAGGTAGCCGAGGCGACGCACGGCAACGATTGTCATTGCATCGGTATGCAATCGTGGCTGACAGGACCCGGACGGCCGGATCAGGGGTTACATACCGATTGGCTGCCAGTCCCGCTACCGGCAGACATTCGTTCTGATCCACGCGTCAAAATCCCAATCTTCATCACCACCGCCCATTACTATCTCAACGATATGTCCGAAGAGTTGGGACCGACGAAGTTTGTCCCGGGCAGCCATTTCTCCGGTTGCTCTCCAAACGGGGCAACGGAGTGGAATAACCGGACGGAAGAGAGTATCTTATGCAATGCGGGGGATGTGGTGCTCTTCCGCAGTGAGGTTTGGCATCGTGGTTCTGCCAATACGACTGACGAAACCCGTTACCTCTTGCAGGTACACTATGCCAAACGGATGATTACACAGAAATACCCGCCTTATCTGAACAAATTTCAGTTTGATGAATCGATTCTCGACCAAGCGAACCCTCGGCAGAGACGGCTCCTCGGCGACCATCGACCGAGTAATTATGATTGATATAGCATCAACTCAATTAATATATGAGGATATACAACAAACCGAAAAAAATCGCAACGGGAACACCCTTTGAATTCGGTGAGCATCGTTTTCATTTTGGTGAGGAGATCGTCGAATTAGCAGATTCTACCTCACTTCTCAATAATCCGGGTGCGTTGCACAGAAAGATGCGTGAGGATGGGTATCTTTTTATTCGAGGTTTCCACCCACGGGAACATGCAGAGAAAGCTGCACGTTGGACATTGCAAGCTATTGCGCAAAGCGGTGGGTTAAAACTGGATACTCCGGTTGAAGATGGTATCATCGGCGAAGCGAATCAGACATTTAACTTCTTTCGGCAAACTGAGGTGGCGCATGCCAAGCCGATTCTTGATGTTGTGGATAGCCAGCGAACGATGCAGTTTTACGAAGAATTTCTCGGTGGTCCAGTTATTACGTTTGACAAAAGATGGCTTCGCTGCATGGCGAAGGGTGGACACAACCATTTTCACTACGATAGCGTTTACGTTGGGCGCGGCACACAGAACCGGTACACGATGTGGAGTGCATTGACGGACATCGGTCTGAAAAATGGACCGCTCATCATCTGCCTCGGTTCCCATCAGCATGATCGATTAAAGTCCACATACGGCGCGACCGATATGGACCGCGATTTGATGGAAGCCGTGTTCAGCACTAATCCACGTGAGATGGTTAAGAAATTCGGATTCACGCTGGCAACAGCACATTTCCAGCCGGGTGACGTTATTATTTTTGGGCTTTACATGATGCACAGCAGTGCCCCCAATCGCTCTGACTGCTATCGTATCAGCATTGATACGCGATACCAACTCGCTCGCGAGGAGAAGGACGATCGCTTCTTTTTCCGTGAAGATGGGAGTTGGCTTGGTAATTTTTACAACAAAGGTGCAAGTTACAGACCGATAGCGGAACTCCGCCGGGAGTGGGGATTGGATTGACATACTTCCCACACTAAAATTTGCGGAGTCCGGTCAACGCTCCATCATCATGGTATGTTACAATATTGGAGCTATGAAAAAACATCATCCAATGCGCTGGTGTTAAAAGGAGGATTCGTATGGTATACAAGCAATGGAATTTTGCGGTTTTAATCGTTATCTTGATTTTTTACTGGATTGGAAACAGTGTAGAAGCAAATTCAACCGCAACTGGCACTGTATTTCTGGATACAAACAAAAACCAGGTGAAGGACGACAACGAGAAGGGGTTGTCTGGGGTTCGTGTCTCTAATGGACTGGATGTTGTCCAAACCGATGCCAACGGGCAATACTCGCTTGCAGTCAGTGATGACACCATTCTCTTTGTCATTAAGCCCCGTGGGTTTATGACCCCGGTTGATGAAAACCATCTCCCGAAATTTTATTACATTCACAAACCGCAAGGTTCACCAGAAGGACTGAAGTATGCCGGCATCAAACCAACCGGTCCATTACCGGAGTCGATTGATTTTCCGCTCATTGAACAGCCCGAAGCTGATACCTTCAAGGTACTTGTCTTCGGGGATACACAACCGCGTAATATGCAAGAGATTGAGTGGTTAGCACATGATGTGATTGAAGAAGTTATTGGAATTGATGCAGTGTTCGGACTCAGCCTTGGCGATTTGGTAGGTGATAATTTAAACTTATTCCAGCCTCTTAACGAAGTTATGGCTACTGTTGGGATACCATGGTACAACGTTTACGGTAACCATGATATGAACCGTCTTGCTACCGATGACCGATACGCCGATGAGACATTCGAACGTGTGTATGGACCCACGTGCTATTCTTATGATTGGGGCCCTGTCCATTTCATCAACATTGACAATGTGCACTTTCTCCCCGATAAGGTTGATAATCCTCCCTACTTCAGTGAGGTGGGAGAACGACAGTTGACGTTCATTCGAAATGACCTTGCTTTTGTGCCGAAAGATCAGCTCGTTGTTATATCCTTTCATATTCCGTTGACCGAGATGCGTGATGTGAAGAAATTGATGAATCTACTCGGTGATCGACCTAACACGTTAACCCTGTCAGCACACACGCACCTTCAACGTGATGACTTCATCGGACCGGAGCACGGTTGGCATGGTGGCGACCAACATCATCACCACAATCATGCAACCACATCAGGCAGTTGGTGGCAGGGCTCGCTTGATGAAATCGGTATTCCCCACACAACTATGCGAGATGGTGCACCGAACGGATATGGAGTCTTCACATTCAGCGGAAATCAATATTCAATTCGGTTTAAGGCCGCCCGTCGTCCAGCGGGTTATCAGATGAACATTTGGGCACCCTGGGAAGTTGCGTCGACGGAAACTGGCAAAACAGATGTACTCGTTAACGTTTTTGGTGGCACCAAACGCTCAACGGTTGAAATTCGTCTGGGGGAAGTCGGGGAATGGGAACCAATGATCTATATGCCGCAGAAAGACCCTTACTTTCAAGCACTCAAGAAGCGGGACGAAACGTACCACCTTGAGCGGAAAATGCATACTGCACTACGGGAAACAATGAAGCCACTGTTGAAGGAAGACGACCAACTGCCACAAAGAGGGAAACGGCTTCTTTACGGAGTTCCAAAATCATCGCACATCTGGCAAGCGAAGCTTCCAGCGAATGGCCGCAAAGGAACGCACGTTATCTACGTCCGTACAACTGATATGTTTGGTCAAACTTTCACAGGGCGTCGAATTATCCGAGTGCGCTAATCCGGTATCAGTATTCAACCACTATTGCGGACTCGTAACTTTTCTGACACTGTGATAATTAAACACTTGTTGTGTCGGTTGCTGTGTTTGTGAAAATGAGTTGTGTAAGACTTGCTGCAACAAAGTTGTGTTGCACAAACCGGTTCAAACTTTTTCGGTCTCGGAGTTGATATGTATCAAAACCGAAATGTTGTTTGGCATCCCGAAATGCCGTTTCAATCTGCAACCGATTTTTATAGTGTCGGATCACCTCGGCTACCGGGCGTTCTAATACCAAATTAACGGGATTTGTCTTATTTCCCGGACGGTAGGTGCGGTTTCCTAACCGCACTTTATGCGTCAATTTAGTGGTTTTCCGTGTCCGAGAAACCCTCTTTAGTCCCTATGGGACTAAATATAGGACAGTCTCAATAGTCATGCCTATTGAGAAGTGTTCATAAACGGACAGACATTTTCTTAAATTGACACATAAGGGTAGAGCGAAGCGAAACCCGACATGAGCGTAACCGTGTCGGGTTTCGCTTCGCTCTACCCATTAGCGTCAATTTAGTGGTTTTTCAAATATGAGAAACCCTCTTTAGTCCCGTAGGGACGATATGTTTATAGAAAACGTGGTAACCCCAATCTCTTCAGCCCCGTAGGGGCGGAATGTTTATAGCAATGGGTTACCAATCGGGATATGTCGCTCGGACAGAGCTAAAGAGACGTGTCTGGACGGTGTACTATAAACATATCGTCCCTACGGGACTAAATGTCCGACAATATCAATAACCATGCCTATTGATAAGGGTTCATAAAAACATAGACGTTTCCTTAAATTGACGCCTATGAGTTTCGCTTCGCTCTACCCGACGGACAATAGAAACTCTCAGTAACACTTATCAACTGAATGTTTTTAAAACTAAATAACTCTGGCAACCATAAAAAAAGTCTTGACTAATAATATTAAAATATGTTATTATACTAATGTAAAAAATAAAGGAGGTATAACGATGAATATCGCGAGATTTACGCTGATTACATTCGTTACCTTTGCATTCCTGATGGGTTGTGGTATGATTGGAAAGCAGGCAGAAATGCCTGAAGATACCACGATGGCTGCGGAAGAAAAACCGATGGATAAATTAACGGTTCCGACTCCGAAAAAAGCTGCATATCAGGAAGTGACATTTCAAGTGGAGGGCATGACATGAAACGCGTGCCCCGGTATAGTGCGGTCCGCACTCATCAAGGTCACGGGTGTCGCAGAGGTTATCAGTGTTGACAGAACCACTAAGAAAGCTGTCGTAAAAGTTGAAAAAGGCAAAGTTACAAACGACGTTCTGATTAAAGTTATTGATGATGCAGATACTCGTTTTACGGCTTCTGTCGTTAACTAACAACTTGTAAGGGCGAGTTATCTCGCCCTTCATCTGTTACATATTGTTCAAAATTAACTATTAAAGGGAAACTATTGAAATGGCAAATAAAGCACTTATCTGTCTATTTGCGTTGGCAATTGTCATCGGATGTGTGGCCCAGCAAAAAGATACTGCTGAAATACCTGTTGAAGAAATCAGCTTAACAGTTACAGGTATGGTCTGAAGTGCCTGTACCAGCAAAGTGCAGGATGCACTTAAAAAGGTTGCAGGCGTCACTGAAGTTGTTAGTGTATCTCAAGCTGATCAAAAAGCAGTTGTAAAGGTTGAGAAAGGTAAAGTTGAAACTGCTACTTTGATTGATACAATTGCGGCAATCGAAGAAATTGATGATAAGCCGCGTTTTGTAGCAACGGTCATTGAATAAAAATTGTTAGCAAACGAAGGTATTTTGCACACTTCAATGTACTAATAATCTTCTGACCTTGATTATATTTCTTCTTATCACTCTTCCCGCCAAGACCCCATGCTTTAGCTTGGGGATGTAGGCGGGCATTGCGTTTGAAAGCCAAAAAAGATTTGACTTTTCTCTGAAAATGTTGTATACTATATATTAGTATTTTGAATGTTTTGGAAACAGAGGTCAAAGCCTGTTCCAGTATAGCATTCAAGTTTGGGCAGGCTTAGCTGCCCTTGTGGAGACGACGTAAGTCAATCGCTTCGGGATTGTTGTTGTCTGTGAAGCACAAGCCCCAACCTTTAGGTTGTGGGTGCTATGACTCCTCATGCGCTAAAAAGCACATGAGGATTCTTTTTATATTACATCAAATCAATATACAAAATGAAGAGGGTATTTAACAATCCCACAACTTTAGCTGTGGGTCAAAAAAGTGTGTCTAGTTCTTGCTTTATATCTGATATTATGTTATACTAATTAGACTGTTTCAGTGACGGTGCTGCTAACACCGTCACACCTTTAGCAGAGGGAAACAGAATCTTCACAGAAGCAGTCCATCATAATGTCCAAAACACACAAGATAGCGTTAAATCCAAATAAAAAGCAACGTCAATGGTTTGCTCAACAATGTGGCTATGCCCGTTTCGCTTACAATCATGCGTTATCTAATTTCAAAGCGAATTTAGATAATGATAATTTCTTATCAACGTGGACACTTAATAATCAATTCAATAAATCTAAGAAAGATATTGATTGGACACAAGCCCAAGATCAGCGTACAGTCTTATATGGTATATTGAATCTTGGCAAGGAGACCATAAAAAACTGGGTAGATAAGCGTTCAAGATTTCCAAAGTTTAAGAACCGTGGTAGTAAACAGTCTTGGACAACAGATGAACAAGCAGTGTGAGTAGAAGGTAAACGTGTGAAGTTGCCCAAGATTGGTTGGGTGAAGATGTTTGAGGAGCTAAGATTTATGGGTCGTCCTATCAAGGTAACAATATCAAGGATAGCACACCGATGGTTTGTATCTATAACGGTTGAAACAGAGGATACTGAAGCAGTTGATACTTCAACGCACCCTGTGATTGGAATAGATGTCGGTATAAACACGTTAGCAACGCTTGATAATGGCAAAAAGTCCGATAATCCAAGACCATTGAAACGTTATGAACGCAAACTGAAACGTGCTAATCGTAGATTGAGTAAGAAAAAGTTTCTCTCAAATAACTGGTATAAAGCAAAAGAACGATTGGCAAGATTGCATTATCGGATTGCTTGTATCTGTCAGGATGCACACCACAAGGCGACTACAGAGATTGTCAATAATGTTAGTGCTATCTGCGTGGAAACACTAAGGATAACGAACATGATAAGGAATAGGAAATTAGCAAAGGCGTTATCTGATAGTGCGTTAGGTGGGTTTCTCACTAAACTCAAATGCAAAGCGGAAACGCTTGGTATTCCAGTTATTGAGGCACCACAATTCTTTGCGTCAAGCAAGACGTGCAGCAGTTGTGGACATAAGAAAACAGAGTTATCATTGGCAGAACGGCGATACAATTGTGATGTGTGTCAATACACAGAAGATCGTGATGTTAACGCTGCCAGAAATCTAAAACAACTCGCCGCGGGATACGCGGAGAGTATAAACGCTTGTGGAGTCTAAGTAAGACCTCTACAAGCGGAGGCATCGGATGAGGAAACAAGAAGCCCACGACTTTAGTCGTGGGAGTATCACAACTTTCTACTTAGGATACGTGTTTATCATGGTGATAATGCTTTCTACTCCAGGATTTACCGAGAAAATTCCACCTGTTTATGAAAAAATAGACCCATATTTAGCGACTCCTGCACCATGGCATGTTTATGAAATCCCAGTGGTCATCATGAGATTTTTGCCCACAGCAGATGGCGTAAACGTTGATGTATCAAAAGCACCCGATTTTTGGGACTTAGGTGAAATGACCTTAGCGGAACTCAAGGCAAGAATCGATATTTTTGATAAACGAGCAAAGTTTATGCTTGAAGAAGGTACGCGGTTTAGAGGCTATAAAAATCCTACTGCTGTACCTTCTATCGGTTATCGAGTCGTAGAATACATAACTATTTATGAACAAACACCACAAGGTCCAGTTTCTGATCATTTAAAAGACGGCACACCACTCTATTCTCCTGATTACCATAAGATTTTCAAACGATTTAACATGGAACATTATGTAAACGAATTAGGTGTTAAAGAGATATGGATATGGATGGGTGGTGTGAATTCTGATTTCCCATGTTATGACCCGACTATCCATAAGCTTGAAGACTTCAGAAACTGGTGGGAATCGAATATGTCAAGTCCACTGACAGGGGATATATCCAACAGCAACCGAGATAACACGGATCTGCCAATCTACAATTCAACTTATACAGTTTATGGACAAAATTTCAGACGAAGCCATGCAGAAGCAGTGCATAATCATGGGCATCAGTTGGAAGCAATATTGAGCCATGTCAATCATTTACAATTTGGGAACACAGATCTCTTTTGGAAAAAGTTTGTTGGACAAGACGAAGACGGGAACTTCATTACCGGGCGCGCAGGGTGGACACACATGCCACCAAATACGACAAAACATTATGACTATACTGATACAATGACACTCGTCGAAAGTGATATTGAAGATTGGACACCGGAAAATAGCGGAGTAAAGAAATTAGTTAACGTTGATACTTATGGAAAATTGAAATATGCATGGCAAGAACCTGATCCTGAAAAAATACCGCAACGGATAGAATCGCAGTGGTATATCTACTGGATGCAAAATATGCCAGGACATAAAAACGGAATTCGGTATGAGAACACCAATATGACAAATTGGTGGGTGTTTACTGCAGATTGGGATAAAGCAATTTCATCAGGTGTAGGTCTTGTCTCTAAACAGTGAGCAAAATCTATTCGGTTGAAGAATCAATGCTCCTCTCTACTGTTTCTTCCCATAAATTGGGTTTTCAAGGATAGACTGTACTTCATAAATTGAACCTGTCTTTTCCGAGTAAGGTTGCGGCATACGAACTGGCGTAGATACAATTCGCGGTTGGTTTGTGGGTTCGCCTTGAATAATAAAATCGTTGAATGTCTCCCAATCTGGAATACCTTTCAGAGGCCATGCATCCACTGCACAATATTGGAAAAGCATCAAACGGCGAGGTTTATCAGAGGTATTTGGTGCAGAACCATGTAAAGTTCGCACGTGATGGATTGTAATTCCGCCTGCCTTCAATTCAATAGGCGCAGCACCTTCAGGCGTAAAATTGGGGTCAGTCACAGCACCTACAAAAGCACCGTTTTGGTGATGATCCAAAGTTGGTCCCTTGTGGGAGCCAGGTAATACCATCAATGCGCCATTCTCTACTGTCATGTCATCAATAACAACACCGACTGCAAGCAGATCGTCATTAGTATGTGGGTAAAACGCCCAATCCTGATGCCATTCAACGGGACTGCCAAATTCGGGGTATTTCATATTGAGTTTGTGTCCATTATACCGTATCTCAGGTCCGATAAGTTGAGCAACAATGGCAAGGATATTTGGGTGCCGTAAGATCTGATCATAAACTGTATGGTATAGGCATGGATTCTTGATACGCCGCACGCGAGGGTTTGCTGCGGAGTGTCCGGGTTCGAGATCAAAAATGTCGTTATGTTCCGTTACTTCTCTGGACTTTTCAACAAATTCATCGGTAACCCTGCAAAGGGCAGCGACCTCATTATCGGTCAGAACAGCATCAACACCGAGATAACCGTTTTCTTCATATAAATCAAGTTGTTCCTGAGTGAGCATTCGTAAATCTCCTGGATGTAATGTAGGTCTGACACAAATGTTTCTACATCTAACAACCTTAATATGCCAGTATCTATATCTACTATTCCTATTCGCTGAGAAGTGTCATGAATTCCTCAAGGCTTTGAACTTCTAGAACCGACCTTAATAACTGCTTAAGGCGTTTCAAATCATCAATTTCTTCAAGGGTTAGCTCTAAAGTCTGTACTGCATCAATTTGGAATTTCTCACTAAGTATTTCCATAATTAAGTCAATAGCAAACTTTTTTTGTCCGCGTTCTAAACCGCGTTCTAAACCGCGTTCTAAACCGCGTTCTAAACCGCGTTCTCTAGCTTCTTGAAGAAATTCTTGGATAATAGGAAATTCTCGCATTATACCCTCCGGTAAAAGTCGTCTTATCGTCTGCGACTCGTAAACTAAACTACCAAAGATACCTAAAGCTGCCAGTAACAAATAGATGTAATGTAGGTATAACACAAATGTTCCCACATCTAACAACCTTAGTATGCCAGTATCTATATCTACTATTCCTATTCGCTAAGTAGTGTCATGAATTCGTCAAGGCTTTGTACCTCTGGAACTGACCTTAATAACTGCTTAAGGCGTTTCAAATCATCAATTTCTTCAAGGGTTGGTTTAACAGTTTGGACTGCATCAATTTGGAATTTCTCACTAAGTATTTCCATAATTAAGTCAATAGCAAACTTTTTTTGTCCGCGCTCTAAACCGCGCTCTAAACCGCGCTCTAAACCGCGCTCTAAACCGCGCTCTAAACCGCGTTCTAAACCGCGTTCTAAACCAAGTTCTGTAGCTTCCTGAAGAAACTCTTGGATAATAGGAAATTCTCGCATTATACCCTCCGGTAAAAGTCGTCTTATCGTCTGCGACTCGTAAACTAAACTACCAAAGATACCTAAAGCTGCCAGTAACAAATCTCTGTTCTCCGTGTCTACACGGGCAGTAAACGTGGCATCAACACATGTTTCCAACCAACGTGTTGGATTTGTCCCTGTAGGTGGTTTCATCAACGGCGTGAGTGGCAATAATCCGGGTACCTGTGCTTTCAAAATTGACTGCCCTTCTATCTCAATTAGACGAATAACTCTATATTTCAGTCTATATTCACATCCATGACCGACATACTCATAGAATCCTGGGTCGTCTTTGCCTGCCTGCGGGTGTAGGTAGAGAACACTTGAGTATACGTTCAATTTGTGCTCTCGTAGAAGAAAACCGTTATAGCCTGCTATGCGCAACGGCATCGGTTCTTGGCTGTCGTATGCTTGTACCTCATTATGAAGGATAGCAATTTCATCAGGAAATTGGACCTTTAGCGTACTATCTGTCTCACGCGACTTTAGCGTAATTTGCTCAGTTGCAAGGTTCTCAAGCACTGTGACATTATCATACCCGAGGATAAGTCCAGCAAAAGGCTCAGCACACTCAGCGGTTACAAATTTGGCAACATTATCATAGTGTTGATGCATATAGGTAAATTATACACCAATACCATCGATTCTGTCAACATTTTTGTCTTGAACAATTAAATTACAGTTTATGGTCAGAGATACTGTTCGCATCTATATATGTTCCTTATTCGCTGAGCAACTTCAAATAAATGTCCTGCACCTTTTGGACATGCTTTTCAATGCTGAAGACAGCTTCTGCATGCTTTCTGGCTGCAGCTCCCATCTGAACATAGATCTCAGGATTTCTAACAAGTTGAACAATCCTATCAGCAATTGACTCAATTGGGTCTAACGGCATAACCCATCCTGTTACACCATCAACAATCATTTCAGAGGTACTGCCTATTGGTGTGCCGATGACAGGCTTCCCTGACGCCATTGCTTCCGCGATGACACTTCCTGCAGAAAGTGTGACTAATAGGTCAAGCTCGCGCATTACGGATGGCATATCGTTCCTATGCCCTCTAAAATGAATTACGTCTTCTAACTTATTTTTGGATACTAATTGACGTACTTCGCGATCATAAGCGCGGTGTTCAGGTGTATTAAGTGCATCGCCTATGATATGAAATTGGACGTTTGGACACTGCTTGACAGCCTGAGACGCTATCTCAACAAATGTTTTTTGACGTTTAAATGGTTCAATCCGACCTACCAACCCCACTACAAACACATTGGACTTTTTCGTTTTCTCTACAGAATTAGGTCGAAAAATAGTAAGATCAACACAATTTAAGATAAGATCTATTTTTTGAGAAGGAATACCTGCCTTGACAAGGGGAACCTTACTCTGTTCAGAGATTGCAATGATACCATTCATACGATTGAATCTATAATTTGCAACTTGTTCAGATGTTAGAAGATTACGCACATGCGAAACAATAGGAATGTTCAATTGGTTTTTTACTCGCAACATATATGGATTTAGCCACGAATCGGAGGTATGCACCAATTGTATATCGTACTTTTTTGCGAGGTCGGTTAACTTAGCAGCAGCTGAGCGGCGTGTGAGTCGGGATCTAACTTTACGCCAAGAGGGAAGATTAAGAATAACGGTTGGTATTTCCGCTTCTCTCAATTGTTCAGCGAAAATACCATCGTCCGGACAAACGACAATAGGTTGAAAGTTCTTTCTATCCAGATGCGTGACAAGATAATAAAGTTGTTTTTCGCCCCCACCGATGCTTGACCCACAATGACTAAGGTAAAGTATAGGAATCATCTGTCTCTATCAGCAGGAGCGATTTCGTTGATTACACTGCAAAATCAAGATGTTGATCACGAAATACTTGACTTACCGATCTGTGTTGGTGAACCCTAAGAATAGCTTCGGCAAGAAGCGGAGCGATGGAAAGCACCTTGATTTTTCCATCAAGTTGCTTTTCTGCGGGGATAGGAATTGTATTTGTGGTTACGACTTCACGAATTGAAGGGTGTTTCAATCTTTCCAGCGCGGGTCCAACTAACACGGCATGAGCAATGCTAACATAAGCAGGTTTGGCACCTGCTGCCGCTAATGCTTGTGCTTGTTGGTAAATACTACCACCCGTCGCTATTTCATCATCAATTACTATAGGTGTTTTGTCTTTAACATCGCCAACAAGTTCAACGAATTTGACTTCCTGACCATCAGGACCATTTCTTCGCTTGTGCATGATGGCTAAAGGAAGACGAAGAATTTGGGCATACTTTTCAGCTAACTTCGCACGACCAGCATCAGGTGCGACAACCACACCGTTTTCGATCTGTTTATCTCGAAAATAGTTCGCTAAAGTTGTTACCGCAGTCAGGTGATCCATCGGAATATCAAAGAAACCTTGGATCTGTGGGACGTGCAAATCTATAGCCATCACGCGACTTGCCCCTGCGGTAGTCAGGAGATTGGCAACAAGCTTCGCACTAATCGGTTCGCGCCCTGTTGTTTTATGGTCTTGTCGTGCATATCCAAAGTATGGGATAATCGCGGTAATCTGCCGTGCCGATGCTCGTTTCATCGCATCAATTGTGATGAGGAGTTCCATCAGGTTTTCATTGGCAGGTTCAATCGTAGGTTGAATGTGATAGATGTCTGTGCCTCGGATACTTTCTTCAATTTGTACCCGTGTTTCACTGTTCGGAAATGGACCAATTGATATTTTACCCAGTTCAACACGCAAAATTGCAGCGATTTCCTTTGCCAAAGCCGGGTTCGCGCGGCCGGCAAATAACCTGAAATCCCTACTAACTTCCTGGTCTAACAATGTGGACATCTCAAAATCTCCTTAAAATAATTTAAACAAACGCAAACTTGAACGGGTTCAGGACACAATCGGTTGGAACAAATTAGATCAGAGATTCACTCGTCATCTCAGAGGGTTGTTCTAACCCGAGGAGTCGAAGTGCTGTCGGTGCAATGTCGGCAAGTCGTCCCCCTGTCCGCAGTTTATGTCCGCTGTATCGGTCATCAACAACAATAAGATCAACATCATACGTGGTATGGGCTGTGTGAATACCACCGGTCTCTGGGTCAATCATCTGCTCACAGTTACCGTGATCTGCTGTGACGATGAGAGCACCCCCTTTTTTCATAACAGCATTAACAATTTTTCCGACTCCAACATCAACTGTCTCAACCGCCTTGATAGCAGCAGCGAGTGAACCGGTATGTCCTACCATATCACCATTTGCGTAGTTTAGTACCATAAGATCATATTTATCTGACCTGATTCGGCGCAACATCTCATCCGTAATACCAGGTGCAGACATCTCAGGCTTCTGATCGTAGGTAGTGACATCGCGGGGGGAAGCGATGATTTGGCGTTCTTCTCCTTTGTATGGCTCATCTCGGTAATCATTGAAAAAGAAAGTTACGTGCGGAAATTTTTCCGTTTCAGCACATCGGAATTGTTTCAGACCTGCCTCACTGACATAGGCACCGAGTGTATTGTGCATTTTCGGCGGTTTTGTGACTGCCGCTTGAACAGGCATTCCCCGTTCATACTCAGTCATCGTTACAAATTTAACGCTCATTTTTGAATTCCGTTTAAAACCCATTTCTCGTGTGACACCGTCTTTTCCTTCGGCTTGATATGGAAATGTATCTAAACAGAAAGCTTTGGTGAGTTCCCGAGGTCTGTCACCTCGGAAGTTATAGAAAATAACCGCATCTCCATCGGAAATACGAGGCAAAGGTTCACCATCTTCACCTACCACCACAGTTGGTCTAATAAACTCATCACCTTTACGATTACTATCATCTGGATTTTTATAGTACTCACTATATGCTTGTGTAGCAGTACTAACGCGCGAACCAACACCTTCAGTTAATAGGCGATAAGCTACCTCTACTCTTTCCCATCGATCATCACGATCCATTGCATAGAAACGACCGATAACCGAGGCAATTTGACCAATACCAATCTCTTTTAGTTTCGCCTCAATCTGTTCGCAAAACTTAATGCCGAGGTCGGGTTGGCAATCACGACCGTCACTGAAATTGTGTATCAATACCTGATTAGTTTCAAGTCCATTGACTTTCGCGAGGGAGAGTAATCCAAAAAGATGTTCAAGCGAACTGTGAACACCAGCATCGCTTGCTAATCCCATGAGATGTAAATTTGTTCCGTTGTTTTTGACATGAGCAATCGCACTTAAAAGCACTTCGTTCCGGGTGAATTCACCGGAACGAAGCATATTGTTGATGCGAAGGAGCTCTTGATTTACAATACGTCCTGCACCGATATTCTGATGTCCAACCTCACTATTACCAATTACGCCTGCTGGTAAACCGACATCCTCGCCAGATGTGTGAATTTGGACATGTGGATAGTTCTTCCGCAGCCAATCATCTACAGGTGTTTTTGCCAGATGAATAGCATTAACATCCTGAAATTCAGGATACGGATTATTGCCCCAACCGTCTCGAATAATGAGAACGATGGGGCGTTTTTGGTGGCTTGTCATACAATTTCCTTTAGAAACCCTTAATTTTTGCCCAGGTTGTAGTGAGTTTGCCACGTGCTTGCACATCCTGAGGTGTTTCCATAACCCTTTGAATGTTAGCCTCACTTAACACCTTATCATAAAGTCGAACTTCGTCAATTTTTCCCGGAAAGAAGTCAGTCGGACGACCGTTATCATCTCCTCCAATCCATAACTCTAAGTCGGAGGGCGTAATCAACACATTGTTGGCAACTTCGCCTTCAAGTTTGCCGTTTATGTAGACTTTCATAATTTTTCCATCAAACGTCCCCGCGAAATGATACCACTCACCAATTTTCCAATCGGTTGTTGTAGATTGAGCATAGGTATTATCCGGTTTTACCAGAAAATCAATGCTATTCGTGTCGCCAAAGTCAAAAATGACGAAGATAGCGTTATTCTTAACCATTAGACGGCGGCTCGTTAGGGAAGCACTTGGACTGAACCACGCCATCAGCGTGATATTTTCTTGGATATCCAACGCATCGTGATCAGCTACGGCAACATAATCATCTACACCGTCAAATTCAAGTGCTGTGCCGAACTTTCCTTCAACCCATTTGGGTGCACCTTCAAATTTTCCATCATGTCCGTTACCAGTAACATCTGCTGCTGTCTTTCCACTACCCTCATCAAAAGCCCAGAAACCAACAAGTCCATCTTCCGCAACGTTAGCAATACCGAAACCGGCAACACTAAAAAGCAAGCACAGTGACAACACAAAGGTAACTTTTAGCATTGTGATTCTCCTTTGAAAAGTAAGTTTAGTTCGTATTTTGGGGTGTCTTAATAGTATAACATAATTTCTTGAGAAGATGGGAATTAAAAATGGGTAGTTTTTTATCTGAATTGGTATCTTCTATTAGAATTTTATAAATAGAAAATATAGGAAATTTCAAGTATTCAGAGTAAATGTGAATAAACGATAGATCATGAGGTGGTGAACAACTCAGTCTGAATAAGGCTTCGTGGTAGGTTGCGCGGAGATTTTGTTTAGAACGCCTCTGAAAATATGATGGATAGTTGATTTGGTTTGATGCAAATTCTAATTTTCCGTTAACATATATTCTTTAGAGTAATAGATTCCTTGCGGACAGCATAATTGCCTATTTTGTTATTTTTGTTTAAGGATATCCACAAGCCAATTTATTGGTTGAAGTTGAAAAGACACCGATTCTAAAATTCTACATAAACAGGCCTTAGGAACTCCGCTCCAGCTTCTATGAATTGAATGCATATATCTTTAGCAGTGTCCTTATACCCCGTGTCGTTCAGGATCCGGACTGTTTCTTTTATTTTCTCTTCTTCCGTTTGCAAGTAACGAATGACACGCTGAGGGATTTCCAGATAGATCTCTCCGACTAGTTTTGGCGTTTTCGGTGCATGCTTCTGTAAAGCTTTGAAAAAACGTGGTAAAGTCATATAATACCCTGGAACTTTATCTATATCTTCTATGCTGCCTTTTATCCAACCTAACACTTCTGTATCTATGGTATCAACTAATTCTAACCATCCTAATAGGGGACATGAAACTTGTTGATATGCTGTCACACCTTGATTTTCGGAAAGGACTTGGAACAGTGCGCGCCACGCTGGCATGATCTTTGCCTTCACTTTGTCAGATAAGTTATCGCTTTGTCTTAAGAAAAAATAGACTACCCCAGAAAGAAGATTTGGATTTTCGCTGTGTATTAACTGATAAACGAGACTGGTTTTGTCCTCCAAGATTTCACTACCTTCGATCCAACCTGTACAAACATGTTTAACAAATCTATCCGAGACATCCGCATTGGCAAAATCAACAGTCAATGCTTTCTGATAGTGTCCGTGTGCCTTGAGTAAAGAATAAAACTCCTCAAGGATTCTAGGATAAAACAGATACCCGGAAAAAGCGGCTTGCCAATGATCTTCATCATGCTGTGGGAAAATGTGGTCTATGTTGTCTAAAACCCATTCCTTATCAAGATACAACAGATACGGTAGGTGAATCCCAAGCGTGTAGGAGAACTCAAGCGATGGTTCAACGGTTCGATCTAATCTTTTGGTGAAATCCGTTCTAATGGCTTGCGGCCATCGGCAATCTCTGATTACATTTTCGTTGATACGTGCGAACCGTAAGGCATAGTTTATCATTGCTGAAAACACTTTACTTCTATCTGAATTCAGAACATCGGTAGAAAGGTTGTTGAGGGTAGATACACTCTGTTGTGCCTTTTTCACGAGAACCAATAAAATTTTCTCAGCAAGCGGCAAAAGTTCCGCATCAAACGCATGTTTGTCACTCTTTGTTCCCTCTGCAACCAAATCCGCTGAAGCAGAAAAAACCCAATTCCTATAGTTAAAGCCAGTATCGTAATGTTCAGTCCAGAACTGTTTTAACGAGAGGATCTTATCTATGAATTTGAGAAGTGCTGCCCAATCAAACTCCTTCTTATTGCGCCATGCATCCAAGAAACCTTGTAATATTGAAGATTGGTACAGGTTGCGAACGTCTTGGAAAGGAAGTAGGTTATCTGTAAACTTTTGTGGATCTGCCTCCACGCATTTTTCAAGTGTTTTTGCCAGTCCACGTTCAGTTGGATCTATCCTGCGGAAAACTTCTGTTTCCTTAAAATTAATAAGATACTGAGCAATTTGGGAGTTTGACAAACCAGACAACTTTTCAACTGTTAGAGGACTAGTACTCCCCGCCCAGATTTCAGTCCAACGATTGAGTCCTGGATGTTCAATCCGTTCCGGATAAATCTGCTTATACTTCTGATAGGCAGCAACGACTTTTTCATTGCCTGTTTCAAGGAGCGCAGAAAGCCACTCTCGCCTTCTGTACGCAACGGATTTAGTCTGAGTATTATCATCCTCCTTGTGAGATGTTAATATTGAGTTGATTCTATCCATTGTAATATCTGCTCCATTTCATCTTCATCAAAAGAAAGACTGTTGCTCTTTATTAATTGATACATTTCGGGTTTCAGTTCAATTTTATCAAGTGGATTGCCTTCCCAGTTCCAAAACAACCTTTTCAAATCACTGTAATGTTGGTTAATCGTTTTGACTGCAATCCGCCTGATAATAGTATGTGGGTCGTTTAGCAAAGCTTGGACTGTTTCCTCAATACTATCAGGTTCAGCAAATTGAAAGAGACAACTTGTAAAACTTACCACCAGTTCCGTATAATCTGCATGAGAGAGGAGAGAAAGATCACTTTCAACTAATTGTATGAAATCAAACGCAAATGCATCAATATCAGCAAGTTTTTGGATTTGTGCAAGTGAAATCTGTGCAGCTTCAATACCACATAAATTCGCGATATTTTGTCCTTGTTTTTTGAGTGCTTCCTCAAGCCAATACTCATTCATTGTAGAAAGGATACGACCGTCAACAATTTTTGCTTCCAGCATTATTTTGAGCAACATAAGGGTTAATTCTTGGTTACCACCACTAAGCAGCTTAGGCAGGATTATTTGACCTATTTTCTGATCTACTAATCCGTACTTCCATTTGGATTTCAATGCAGTACCCATGAAAGTGATATGCTGACTTTCAAGGTGGTCTATAGGGAATGTACCAATAATTTTGATAGTCTGCAGGTCTGTACGACCGTTATCAATTCTCTCTCCAGTGTCATCAATATAGCTTATAATGGAATTGGCAATGTCCACAAGTACGCTGATAGGGCGTCCGGGATGATCAGAGACCTTTGCCACATATTCCAAAGCATGCCAAGTAGGGATGTGGAAGACACCAGGTTGATCTAGATCTTCCTGAGGCTTGGGATTATTCTGCGGATTGAACCATCCATCTTCTTTTAAGGGTTCCAACCATGAGAGGAATCCAAGTTTTCTAAAAAAATATGCGCGTCTTTCTTCGGATCCTAATAAATTGTGAAGAGTAGCCCTTATTTCCACCGTTGGCTCATGGTATTCAAGAATCCGATCTATTCTGTTAAGAAGATTAATATTATTTCCTATTAAATACTCTAACAGGACTTACGCAATAATACTTGACATAGGCTCCTCAACAGACTAATATGTTGTGTAAGGAGGTCAATAAAGATGACAAAACCAACCCGTCTTGATTATTGTCAGTATCTACTTAGCACACCTACTAACTATACTCTTACTCACTTTGCAGACCACTGTGAGAGATTTAGTCATGATCAGATAAACCGCTATCTCGCAGAGGATCGGCTCCCACCGCGTTTAGTATGGGAAAGTGTCAAACCGGACTTGAAGCAAACGCCAAATGGATATGTCATCTTATGAAGATTAAAAAATAAATTGGGTAACTCGGGCTCAAACCCCAAACCCGGTAGGTGCGGTTTCCTAACCGCACCGGACTTTACAAGGAAACTGAAAATTACCTGATTAAATTCTTAATCTTCATTTGATGACACTACTTTGGACAAAGAGCAGGCGAAAAAGATAGCCCTTGCTAAAGCACAATATAGTGGAAACGCCCATGGTGTGATAAATGGTATAGGCGTTGTCACCTGTGTATATGTCAATCCGGAGTTAGACCTATTTTGGTTGATTGATTTTCGCATCTACGATAAAGAAGGTGATGGCAAAACGAAGTTAGATCATGTTCACGATATGCTTGATGTATTAGTGAACTCCCGCAAGGTTGCTTTTAGCACGGTGTTGATGGATAGTTGGTATACCAGCAAACCGCTTATGTTATTCATTGAAAGTCTTGGTAAAAAGTATTATTGTCCCATAAAAAAGAACCGTCTTGTAGATGATTCTAACGGAACAAAACCTTATCAACGCATTGACAGTTTAGAATGGAGCGATACAGAACAGCAGTCAGGCAAACGCGTCAAACTCAACAAGTTTCCGAAAAATCACAAGGTGAAAGTTTTCCGGGTGGCGTCTTCTCGGCGCACGGAATATGTTGCTACAAACGACTTACGTCAATCGGATGTGTTGGTCACACAAAAGGTGTGTGCCTTACGCTGGAAGATTGAAGAATTTCACCGTGAAGCGAAACAGTTGACAGGGCTCGAAAAGTGTCAATGTCGTTTAGCGCGTATTGTTCGGAATCACATCACTTGTGCCTTTTTAGTTTGGGTTTACCTGAAGCGTCAAGCCTCTGAAACGGGGAAAACGGTTTATCAAGTCAAATATGGTATGTTCTCTGAGTATCTGTGTCAACAACTTAGATCACCTACTCTAAAAATGGAAACTGCGTAAGTCCTATCTAATATACCTTCAAATTCATACCAAAGATTCTCAAATTCATCTTTGTTTCGCGGTGATCTCCAAGCACCTTGACGATGGGCAAACTTGTGAAATTGGGTAGCAACATTCACCCAACTAACAGCATACCTCGTTCTAGCATCATCAAGAGAAAAAAGTATACGGGTATCATCAATGCCTAGTGCTTCTAATATTGAGGCAATATGGCCTTTACGGTCTTTTATCTCATCATAGTTCCCTAACTTAGTCAAAACCTCTTCTGTGAGTTGTGCCTGTATGTGTTCTTTAGATTCACCACTAGATAAAATATCCCGTAAACCCCCGTCTATTTCCCGAGCGACATGTGCTAGAAGATAGGAAGCAATCTCTAACCCATCTACTTGGAGTATCTGTATTCCGGATTTGTAAAAAGCTGCTATCTCAGGACCAATAGATTCTAAATTCCTATAAATCTCAGACTGCCGACTAGTTAGTTCTACTCCAAAATTTTGACCGTCAATTGATACCTGAGATAAATTTTGCTTTTCATCAAACCTATCGTTCACTCTTTCTTTAACCTCTTGTTCCAAAACTCTATAACCACATATTAACACATTTCAAAGCAAATATCAACGCATTTTGCGACTCAAATTCGCCGCTGGGCAAACTACAAGAGATAAAGCTAAACCAAAATAAAAACAAAACAATGTTATTTGCTGGAAACTTGGGCGCAATGCCAAAAACTTTACACACCTCAAGAATGTTTGTTGCTTTAACCTATCAAATTATGATAATATAATCCTGTGAACTTAAAAAATATTTTTACACAATTTCAAGATAAACGGGTGACAATAATCGGAGATATTATCTTAGATGAATACATCTGGGGTGATGTAAACCGAATTTCACCTGAAGCTCCGGTTCCAGTATTTGAAATGACTGCTGAAAGGACCGGCTGCGGTGGTGCTGCAAATGTCGCTCAGAATGTTGCCAGTTTAGGCGGTAAAGCAGAATTAGTAGGTGTCATTGGGAAAGACAGGGATGGTGAAAAACTCATCCAGACGCTAAATCAGATGGGTATCGGCACAGCTGACATTTGTATGGATGTACAACGTCCAACGAGCAAAAAGACACGAGTGATCGTCAGTCCTACCATGACAGATTCTTTACAGCCAAGCACCAACAATCCTGAACATCTGTCTATACACCAAGGACATCATCTGCTTCGGATTGATAAAGAGTCTAAACAGGAAATCAGTGCAATGATAAGGGAACGACTCATGCGGGCTGTCATTTCTCAAATCGCTGAAAGCGATGCCATCATTTTTTCAGACTACGATAAAGGTGTTGTCAGTGTCGAACTGATAAAAGCGGTCATAACGCATGCTAAACCTTACGGTATACCGATTGTTGTCGATCCCAAGCGGAATAATTTTTGGCATTATGAAGGTGTCACAGCACTTACACCTAATCATAAAGAAGTAGGTGTCGCGGTACAGGAACAAATTAACGATGTATCACACTTAATTGCTGTAGGTGAAAAGATATTAGATCAGTTATCTTTACGATCTCTTCTGATTACGCGCGAAGAGGAAGGAATGTCTCTATTTCAGCGAAATTCCGATGGCACTCTTCAAGTAACACACTTACCACCGCACTCACGAGAAGTGACAGATGTAACAGGGGCAGGCGATACTGTGGTTGCCGTTTTCACACTTGCACTTACGGCACAAGCTGATAATTATAGTGCTGCAAAACTCTCAAACCTTGCTGGCGGAATTGTAGTCGGAAAAATGGGATGCGCTACTGCTACACCAACAGAATTACTAAAAGCAATTGAGAGATTGCAATAAATACAACTTATAGCGTTATCCACTTATACGAAATTAACTTGATTAGAAGTTTTTGATATAGCAGACGGTTGCGAGGCACGGGGACCTCACACTACAAATCGGGGTAATTGGGTATTATACGAAATTAACTTGATTAGAAGTTTTTGATATAGCAGACGGTTGCGAGGCACGGGGACCTCACACTACAAATCGGGGTAATTGGGTATTAGATTACCACGTCCAACCAATTGTCATCCAATGGAAACATTTTGTGAAAACTGTCATTCTTGACCGTGATGGTGTTATCAATAGGAATCCTCCGAATTGGGGTTATGTTTGTAACTGGAATGAATTTTACTTTCTACCGAATGCTTTAGAGGCAATACGAGACCTGACTCAAAAAGGTATTCGTATTTTTATAGCGACTAATCAGGCAGGTATTGGTAGAGGGATTTTTACTGAAACGCAGCTAACAGAAATTCATCGCAAGATGCTAATTGAAATTGAAGATACTGGTGGGAATATAGACAAAATTTACTACTGTCCACATCATCCAGAAGCAGGATGCGAATGCCGTAAACCGAAACCCGGAATGTTATTACAAGCCGCACACGAACACCATTTTGACGTATCTAATACTTTTTTCATTGGGGACTCAATCAGAGATATTCAAGCAGCTCAAAATGCTGGCGCGTCCCCGATACTCGTTTTAACAGGACATGGTCGCGATTCCTATAACCATTATATCAGTTCAGATTTAAATGCTAAAAAACATAAGCCCGAAAAAATTTTCACAAACCTTTATACCGCTTCGCGTTGGATAATTCAATGCTGAAATTTAGATTATGATATTAAATAAAATTGAATCATGTAGTGCTCATGCTGGTGTAATCGGTCTTGGGTATGTCGGATTATCCTTGATGGTTGCAATAGCAAATGCTGGCTTCAGAGTCACTGGGATTGACATCTGCCCAGAAAAAATAGAACGATTGAAACGCGGTATCTCTGACGTTCCAGATGTTCCTGACACTATCCTCAGTCCCCTCATTATATCAGGTCAGATTCAAGTTACAACAGACTATAACGTGCTCAGCGAACTGGATATTGTCAACATTTGCGTGCCAACCCCGTTGACCGAAGACAAAACACCGGATATGCAATACATCACAGCAGCCGTTGCGCAAATTGCACAGTATTTACATACCGATCAATTGATAATCCTTGAAAGTACAACCTACCCTGGCACGACCGAAGAAATCGTGCTCCCAATGCTCCAACCCAGTTTCATTGAAACCATTTCTGAGAACGACAGCAGCACGAATCCACCGAATTCAAATTCCGATCCATCAGAATCATTGCAAGTAGGACGTGATTTCTATCTCGCTTTTTCACCAGAAAGAATTGAGCCAGGGAATAGTACCTATTTTATAACGAACACTCCGAAAATCGTAGGGGGTGTCACACCCAAATGCACACAAGTCGCAAAAATCTTTTACGATCAATTTATCAATAAGACGCACACTGTTTCTTCTCCGCGTATAGCAGAAATGGTGAAATTATTAGAAAACACATATCGGAGTGTGAACATAGGATTGATCAATGAAGTTGCGCTTATCTGTGACCGGATGGATTTAGATGTATGGGAAATAATTGATGCTGCTGCAACCAAACCTTTCGGATTTATGCCTTTCTATCCTGGTCCTGGTCTCGGAGGACATTGCATACCAATTGATCCGCACTATCTCTCTTGGAAAGCAAGTAGTACTTACCAATACCAAGCGAGATTCATTGAACTCGCCAGTGAAATTAATAGTAGTATGCCCAATTATGTGCTTGACAAAGCCATTCACGCCCTAAACCTTCATCAGAAACCTATCAACGGTTCAAAAATCCTAATTATCGGTGTAGCGTATAAAAAAGACATCGGAGACACGCGCGAATCCCCTGCATTTGAAGTAATTCGATTAATGCTTGACAAAGGTGCACATATTTTATATCATGATCCATACGTTTCAGACATCATCCTTGGGAGAGGAGAAACTTATTATTCACAAACGCTATCTGCTGCTATAATAGAAAGTGTTGATTGCGTTGTGATTCTTACGGATCACAGCACTATTGACTACGATTTGATTGTCAAACACGCTGCTGTCGTCGTTGACACCCGCAATGCAACTCGCGCCATCCAAAATGGATCCAGCAATATAATCAAAATTTAATTACGTTTTTATTTTCTCTATGTGGACTAAATTCTTCGGAGGACTTGCATGACAAAACAAAATATCAAATTAAAAATACACCGTGATCAACTGACATGGTTTCTTGCCATACTATTAAATGAGAGAGACATTTTCCAATTGCTGATGCACACTAACCTTGTCGCCGATCCAGACAAGTTATATTCTTCTTCAAAACAGGAGTTGTTAAACAGGTTAACCAATGCTTTTCTCAAACAATCCAACATAGACGATATCGTTGTTGAACAACTCTCACAGAAAGCTAAGGGGGCAATTTCGAGAGTAGGATATATGGTTGTTGATGAAATACATACATTTTTTAAATCTCCAGGTCCCTTAATTGAATCGGGTGAATTTGGTGAAGTCGTCTGGGCACTCTTGACAGATTCTCGTGAAGATGTACATTTACACGGTTTTAACTTATTGACAGCAGGCTATGAAACCCACAGAGAACCCAATGAAGGATTTGTACAGCCACATTCCGCATCTGATACCACTTTCTCACAAATTCCCTCCCCAGAAGTCCAAGACACCCAAGCAGAATATACCCGCGATTTGGAAGAAAGCCAAGCTGAATTTGACAGTCAAAAAGCTGAATTTGAACGTCTTGAACGGGTTTTTGCTGATTTAAAAACTCAGTACACAACAATTGAAAAAAAGAATACACAGTTGGAGCAACATTGCCAAATACTGACTGCAGAAAACAAAGCATTGAAAAATAAAGAAAATGATTATCAGGAAAATGAAAAACAGATCATATTCCTACAACAAGAAAATGATAGTCTTCACGAAAAAGCAACACAGTATGCGGAAACCAACGTCTCACTCATGAGATTAGAAGGAGAATATCAGCAACTATTAATAGAGAATCGGGAGATTTCTGCCCAACTCAACGAACTATCTCAAATCAAAGTAGCAAAGGAAACCTTCACGGTTGAACTTAAGTTGGTTGAAGAAGCTATTTACAAGGAATATCAAGCTTTAGAACAACTAAAAAACGATCTACAAGACCACTTTGATGTGATCGAAAAATCTACTGAAGTCTCACGAAGTGCTCTAAATCAAATTCGACAAACGGTAAATCATATAGACGAACCACAATTAGACATACTAGAAAACAGTGACAAAGCAACAACACAACCGCGTGTCGGTGTTTTTGTAGATGTTCAGAATATGTTCTATGCTGCGAAAGATCGGTTTGAACGTCGTGTTGATTACATCAAACTTCTTGACTTGATTGTTGGTCCACGACAACTTATGTCCGCCTACGCCTATATCGTGCAGATTCCTGAAATTAAGCAGGCTAATTTCATCTCTCTTTTAGAGCATAACGGCTACACAATTCGGAGCAAAGACTTACGTTTACGTGGCGACGGTTCAGCAAAAGGGGATTGGGACGTTGGAATTGCCGTAGATGTGGTCTCTATGCTCGGAACGTTAGATGTTGTTATATTAGCAAGTGGTGACGGGGATTTTTGTCCACTGGCTGAACTTATTAAACAGCAACATAAACGGATTGAGGTAGTCGCATTTGAACATAACACATCAATGGATTTACAAGCAATGGCAGACCAATTTTTCCCAATAGGTGAAGAATTGTTGATGTAATTGTCTGCTTTCAGACAAATAGATTTCTCTTTAGAATTATACCATTATTCCATGGTTCTCGGATGGTTATGTCCTGCAGCCGCTAAGATTTTCCCCTATTGAGTAGAGTCAGGATATTCATGCTACGACAAGATCTATTACGATTCAGAATTACAAACTGTTTCGTGGAAAAACCGCTATATATACGCTGCTGTCTATCAATTCTTATCCTTCTCGCCTTTAGTCTTTCCACTGCCCATACACAATGGCAACCAACGGAAAATCTGCCGGTATGTACAGCTGATAATACACAACATTTCCCTGCGTTAATAACTGATGGAGAGGAAGGCGTAATAGTCGCTTGGCGCGATGCGCGAAACGGCAACTACGACATTTATGCACAACGGGTTAGCAGTAATGGAGACATGGTCTGGGAACCTGATGGTGTCTCTGTCTGCGACCACGCTGCTGCGCAAAGTGCACCTGTCATTGTTTCTGACTTGAAAGGTGGTGCAATCCTCGTTTGGGGAGATACACGTAACGGCACTCAGGACAGTTACGCGCAACGTATTGATGCGAACGGTGAAAAACTGTGGAATCCCGATGGTATAGAAGTTTGTAAGGTTGCAGCCTTACAAGATGATTTTACTGCTATCGCTGACGGAAGCGGAGGCGTGATTGTTGTTTGGGAAGATTGGCGATCCGGTAACCAAGACATTTATGCTCAAAAAGTGTCTGCTGATGGAAAAGTTGTCTGGAAACAGAATGGTATTGTAGTGATTACCGATGAAGGTGATCAATATGACCCTACTTTAATCAGTGATGGTAAAGGGGGCGCGATTATCGTATGGTGGGACTTCAGCATACCTGACTGGAACATCTTTGCACAACGGATTGGTAGTCAGGGAAATACTGTCTGGGATATACCTATCCCTGTATGCACAGCAAAAGGCAACCAAGGCGCACCAACTATTATCACCGATGGAAACGGCGGAGCATTCTGTGTTTGGTCGGACTATCGAAACGACCCAAATCCAAATTTTCTCACAAGAGCCCAACTTTATGCACAGCATCTGACAGTAGACGGTACAACCTCATGGCAAAAGGATGGCGTTCCAATTTGCGAACTGCCAGTCAATCAACAACAACACGATTGTATCAGCGATGGTGAAGGTGGGTTCATCGTTGTGTGGTGGGATGATCGGGATGTCTTTGCCGATATCTATGCACAACGTGTCAACTCAGACGGTAAAGCGTTATGGAATGTTGAAGGTGTGCCTGTCTGTACTGAGGGAGGCGTTCAACAAGTTCCGATGCTTGTTTCTGATGGTGTTGGCGGTGCAATAGCCTATTGGCTGGACTATCGGGAAGATTTTGGGAATACAACTGAGGATGCGATCTATGCCCAACGAATTGATGCTAATGGCACGCCACTTTGGCAAGAGAACGGTGTGTCGGTCTGCGCCGCAAAAAAGGAACAGATTTCACCCAGTGCCGTTTCCATAGGAATTGGAAGTGCAATTATAGTCTGGAGTGATGCCCGCGGCGCGAATTACGACATCTATATCCACCGTGTACAGTGATGCCACCCACTACCTAAAGGTAGGGGCTTCGGTTTCATAGCGACTGCGGTTTTCTCAAAGAGTCAACCGTCTTATTATCGCTCCACCCGCAGGCTATTATTCTGCATCAGAGCAGTTTTATCGTGCATCAAGGCACGGGCACCCCAGCCTGCAAAATGTTTATGGCAGCGTTTACGTCTCTATCGTGGCGTGTGCTGCATTCTGGACATGTCCAATATCGGTCTGAAAGCGGTTGTAGACGCAATAAATGGACATGTACGCTATGTCCATCGTCTATCAGATTGCCAATCTGTATCAGGTTAGATTGATGAGAGAACTCATATTTATAGGTTTTCATGGGGTATCTCAAGTATCAAGCACTTAACCCCTTTTCAGTGGGTAGACACGCACATGGTTTCCTTGCGACTACGCTGAAAATGCCTGTCAACTTGATACTCTAATCGGACAACATCTTTAGAAAAAAGTCAAATCTTTTTTCACGAAGTAAACCAAAGGTTGCCATCTACATCCCGCAAGCTAAAGCATGGGGATTTGGCGGAAGATCGTCAAGTTAATATGGTATTATACAATTTTTCTAAAGGATATGTATTGATAACATCATCCTTCGTTAACCCACTCCGTCGTGCAACATTCACACCAAACTGGCGATGTACAAATTGTCTGATGGCATGTGCATCTGTGTTAACAGTTAATAAAACACCAGTTGCTTTTGCTTTGCGGACAAATTCGGGTCCCAAATCCAATCGACTTGGTGAACCGTTGATCTCCAAAATCGTATCGTTTTCCGCTGCAGCATTAATAATCTCGTCAAGATTAATCGGGTACATCGGTCTCCTGCCGAGTAATCGTCCAGTAGGGTGTCCGATGATCTTGACATACGGATTTTCAATCGCACAAATCATCCGCTTCGTCATCTCGGATTCCGATAATGTGAAATGGCTGTGAATACTTGCCACAACGATATCAAGCTGCGCAAGAATATCGTCAGGAAAATCTAATTCGCCATCTCTACGGATATCCACCTCAGAACCTGCGAGAATTGTGATACCATCGGTTTTAGCATTGAGTTCGCGAACGTGCTTCATTTGCGCCAATATACGTTTCTGATCTAAACCGTTGGCGACTGAAGAAGAAACAGAATGATCTGTTACAGCCATGTATTCAAGACCAAGTCTTATGGCTTCTTCCACCATTTCATTCATAGTATTTCTGCCATCGCTCCACTCTGTATGGGAATGTAAATCCCCTCGCATGTCGTCAAATTCAATAAGTGTTGGCAACCTATCTTCCAATGCTAATGCTACAGAGTCGGGGTATTGACGAAGTTCTGGAGGAATATATGACATGCCGAGTTTCTCAAATATGTCTGCTTCTGTGTTATTCTGGGTCTCCTGCCAAAAGCCTATTGCATTATTTGCATCACTAATATTAAATGATCTATCCTTTGGGAGCGCGGCAAAGTGTTCATTTGTTGCAGTCGTTAGAAATAGCGTTGTTTCATACGCAGCACTTGTAGGCAGATAGATTACTATAGGAAAATCATTGTCGTATATGAGATGAATTTTATGTATAGATTGTAGTAGAGGTGATCCAGCAGCAGGATCTTGGGCATCTATGATTTGGGATGGGAATGTTTGTTGATGTATGGAAAATAGTTCAATTAGGGCAGTTTGCGTTTTGTCTATGTCTTCAGCATATTCAGCAACAACTTCAAGACTACGGCACACCTCTTCTCGTCTTCGTAAATCACCAGTAAACTCATACCTTGATATCAAAGCGCAATTCTTGAAAATTTCAGAGAGTTTTTCAGCAAGTACAAAGGTCATAGAAATCAGACGTGTACTACGGTTGCCGTTTATGAATTTAAGGCTTTCTGATATGTTTTCAAGTGTCTTTTTCCCTAATCCCTTCATATTCTGAAGTCTTCCATCTTCAAGTGCTTCAGTAAGTTGGTTCAGGTTTTTTATACCGAGATCGGAGTAGAGTCTACTTGCTGTTTTACTTCCAATGCTTTGAACGTCCAAAAGGTCCAAAACTCCTAATCCCATCTCAGCAATTAGTTTCTCATACGCCTGACAAGTGCCTGTCTCAAGTATTTCTCGCGTCTTTTCCTCAATTGTCTTGCCGATACCGGGGATACTTTGGAACTTTCCAGTCTCAATTAATTCGCTTACATTAACTGTCAGATCCGCAATAACTCTGGCGGCTCTTTCATAAGATCGAATTCGGAATGAAGTATCCCCTCGGATTTGTAAAAATTCTCCGATGTTGTTAAAGATATTACTAATTTCTATGTTGCTGACATACTCCCCTGCCTGAAGGCGCGGGGGTTCTTTTGTTCTTATATTAGGCATTTTAATCTCCTAAATGACATTTCCTGCTTCGTCTAACATTGCTCCGAAACGGAGTCTGATACCAAATTAACTGGATTCGACGTCTTTTGATATAGCACACGGTTGTGAGGCACGGGGACCTCGCGCTACAAATCGGGGGTTAATTGGGTCTAATACCACATTAGCGTGATTAGAAGTCTTTTGATATAGCACACGGTTGCGAGGCACGGGGACCTCGCGCTACAAATCGGGGGTTAATTGGGTCTAATACCACATTAGCGTGATTAGAAGTCTTTTGATATAGCACACGGTTGCGAGGCACGGGGACCTCGCGCTACAAATCCCGTTAATCGGGTATAACATTGCTCCGAAACGGAGTCTGACACGTTATCCATAGGCGTTTATCCTCTCGACGTGCCCCGCCGCGAGGTGTTTGCGAATGTGGCAGGGGCATAGAGGTTATCTATGGTTCAAGGTGTTCTGCTACATTCTAATGTTTTTAGTGATTCGGTCTTGATCCCCAACCCCGGTAGGTGCGGTTTCCGAACCGCACCAGACACTACAAGGCAACTGTAAATTACCCGATTAGATTCCTAATCTGCATTTAGGAGGTAAAAACATCCTCCTATCTATACCAAAGCTCACTTTATTTCGGACACCGAACTCACGTGATTAATAGATACCAAGGTAGTTGTCAGTTTCCCATTGGCTGATGCTCAAATGGTAGTCTCGCCACTCCTTACGTTTGACCTGTATGTAGTAGTCCGCGTACTCATTTCCGAGTGCGTTTTTGATAATTTCGTTTCCATCAAGAGCATCTGCGGCTTCGCTAAGCGTCGCGGGTAGAGAATCAATGCCTCGCCGCTGCAACTCATCTTCAGGCACTTCATACAAGTTGTCCTCGTTTTGTACTCCGGGATCAATCTGATTTTCGATACCATCTAGTCCAGCTGCAAGTAGAACCGTTGCCGCAAGATAAGGATTTGCTGCCCCATCGCCTAAACGATTCTCAATCCGACCCGGTGCGGGAATACGAATCATCTGTGTTCGATTATTAGCTCCATAAGTAACATAAACGGGTGCCCATGATGCTCCAGAACGTGGTGCTCTACGGACTAAACGTTTATAACTGTTCACAAGCGGATTCGTAACCGCTGTAACTGCTTTTGCATGTTTGAGAATACCACCCGTAAACCAATATGCAAGTTGAGATACGCCATTTTTATCATTCTCATCAAGGAAGAGATTGGTCTGATTATCCTCATCCCAGAGACTCATGTGAAAGTGAGCACCGTTGCCTGTCAGATTAGTAAAAGGCTTCGGCATAAACGTTGCCAACAACTCGCGTTCCTCGGCAAGTGTTTTGACCATCCATTTGAAGAAGGTGTGCCTGTCTGCTGTGATGAGGGCATCAGAGTAGGTCCAGTTAACCTCAAATTGGCAAGTGGCATCTTCGTGGTCGTTCGCGTAAGGCTCCCATTCCAACTCCTGCATGTATTTAATCAGGGTTGTCATCATATCAAGATTGCGGTACAAAGCTTTTAGATCATAGCACGGTTTATCCAAAGTATCAAGCGTATCCCATGGGGCGTATTGACCATCCTCATCCTGCTTTAAAAGCATGAATTCTGCCTCAATACCGACGTTGAAGACGTAGCCTTTTTGTCTCGCTTTTTTTAATTGTTGCCGCAGAATAGTTCTTGGACAATAGTGCCAAGATTCTCCATCAACGGACATATCTCCCGCTACCCATGCTAAATTTTCTCGCCACGGCACGATTGTAAGCGAATTAAAGTCAGGGATACTTGCCATCTCCGGATCATGCGGACCTTGACCTATTTCACCAGCGGCAAATCCTCCGAAACCAGCCCCCTCTTCTGCCATATCCGCAAGGTGCGTCGCAGGAATAACCTTCGCCTTCGGTGCCCCGCTCATCTCTACAAAAGAGCAGAGGAAAAACTCAATGCTGTGCTCTTCGACTAAAGATTTGACCTGAGCTAATGTCATAAAACCATTCTCCTTGTTTTGACCGAATAAGCCTGTAATACTAAATTAACGTGAGTTCTATATTAGCATCCGAGTGTCCGTCCAAAAGTTAATAAAGAGTTGGGTTTCACTCATTTTTCGTTATTTTCAGTTTCAAATGTATCCTGAACCGCTATTTTGTGTTTGATTTTATTGTCCTTTCCGTTCTACCCAACCTACGGGAATCATAGTATCTTTTATCGAACTCACGTTAAATTACCCTGATTTGTAGTGCAAGGTCTCCGTGCCTCACAATGCTTGACTTTATCTGAAGACTTCTAATCACGTTAATTTGGTATTACACGGTTCTCTCACAAGAGTACTTCGCGACAATTGAGTGGCTCTGATTCTATATCTCCTGTTTCAGTATATATGCACTTTTCCTCGCTGTAGTATCAAACGTAATTATCTTGATTTACGTCTCTTGGATTTTGTCTAAGAAATCTGGTGGTTCAACAATCTCAACACCGAATTCAAACAAATCCTGTTTGAGTTCAGAATCATCTACAAGGTCATTATCATAAGATACCAAGAATTGCACTCGTCCTGAGATCGCACAATCAACAAATTTATTATCTGTGGTATCACGGCACAATTCAAAGGAAGTGTTCACCTGAACGATGCTTGCCTGGTACAAAAGGTCAATTAGACCCGTGACCTGGTCCAATGTATATTGATATTTCCGACGCATTTTGGAACGTGATAAAACCTTTTGAACCTCATCAATAATAGCGTGTGATAAGACGAGGACAAACCGTCCGGCTTCCCAAAGCGATAACAGACGGTTGGCGAGATTTTCCTGCCGAATGAATGAACGGACGAAGATGTTGGTGTCAAAAGTTGCCCGGTAAACGCGCCATCGATTCTCATGTTCGTTCACGCCTCACCTCTGCAAGTGCTTCCTCAAAATCGCGTATCACTTCTTCTTCTGGTGTGTCAGCAAAAGCTTCGTGAAACTGTTCCAAGGTGTTATCCCACTCCTTTCGGAACTTTTTGCGATCACTTTCAACTTCAGTTCGAAAGTCCGATACGATATCCTGCCACATCATTGGCAGGTTGGATTCCGATTCTTGAACATCTAGTGCGAAAAAAACTTTATCGGAAAAATTGTTATCTTTGACGACACATTTGAGATGGTTGCCGAGTCGTTGATTAACTGATTTTGATGTTTCAGGGTCAAAAACAAATATAATATAGTCATCTTGTTCCAGGTAGTGCTGAATTGCCTTCTTTAGGCTATCGCTCAGTGGGGCACCTTTTCTATGACACTTTCGGAGTGCACTTCTACCTGTCGACCTGATTGCAATATGACCGAGCTTTTTTGATCTCAAAAATTCAGCGTCCAAAAATTTGACTGCTTGGGTACCTTGGTCGGATTCCACATTCCAGACTCTAATGTTTATCATACCGGTTCCTCCATCAGGTCTTGTAGCAGTTCACTGTCGAAAATTGCACTGCCAATCCCGAAATCAGCAATCCAACCGTCAAGTGCTTCTCGTTTACCACGGATATCCTCAAGATTGAGCACTTCAGTTCCGAGTCCGAGTCGGTTACGTAACAGTAAAACGCCGAGAGTATTAGATAAGTTATCAGGATTAAAGACATCAAGTAGTTGCGAACTATGAGTTGTGATTATGATCTGTGTATATTTGGAAAGTTGCTCAACGACGTTTGCAATGTCCTTGAGCGCGCCAGGATGAAGATTTCGCTCTGGTTCTTCAATAGCGATGAGTGGAGGTAATTCGGGCTCATTGAGCAAGATGTAATATGCAACGAGTCGCAATGTGCCATCAGATGCTCGTTTCAAAGGTATCGGCTGCTTGTATCCTTCTAAAAGGTAGAGTTGGGATTCTCCGTCAATTTCACTGTTGTGTATTCTAATATTGGTAGAATTCGCAAGGGAATCACTTACACTGTCAAAACGCTCACGATTATTGTCGTACCAGTACGAGAGTAATGTCGACAATGTTGACCCGTCGGTATCAAGTGCTGGAGGTTCGCTCAACACTTTAGATCTACCTAATACGATCTCGTCTAACCTTGACCTTGATAACCCACGCCTCATACGTCCTGGTTGAAAATCATAAAATTCCCAACTTTTAATGAATTCCGTTAGGGCATTAGTAATAGGCTTGTTTCCGTAATCGCCAGCAGATTTCAACGCTAGTTTATTGGATTTATACGATGTCTTGTTCTTACCATCTTCATCCTGAACCGTACCTTTTCCATTATGAATTGATATGACTTTTCTACGTTTAACCAACAATTCTTCGTCGACAAAAAGATTGTCAGTCTCTACCTTAAGTGCCAAGTTGTATAGAGTAGGAGTTTCTTCTACTTCGGCTTTTAATTGAAAGGTAACATGATTTGCTTCACCTGCCCACAAACTATCTTCGATAAATTCAGCAGAAGGCAGTTTTTCAGCAGACATCATCCTATTTAAAAGATACAGGGCATTCAAGACATTTGATTTTCCACTTGCATTGGGTCCGACAAGAACTGTCAGAGGCTTGAGTGGAAGTGTAACGTTACGCAAACTCAAAAAGTTTTTGATATGAACTTTTTCTAAAAATGCTTTCCGTTCGGACATGGTTGTTACCTCCTAATTGCCTTGTTGTAATTATACACCTTTGCGTAGTGTATGTCAATTGCTTTCAGATTTGGGTTTGTTTTCAAGGTGCGTGGAATTATGTACAGAAGAGAGTAGTTGCAATCCAATTTTAAGGTTGATACGTTGATACTTATCAACTAAACTTTTACTTACAATATTAAGAAGTTATAATGGAGGAACGATGAAACACATCATGACCTTTTTGTCTATAACGTTGACGGCTGTGTTCTTTGCTGGATGCACTCCAAACGTTGAGCAAGCAACGCCTGATAATAAAACTGATGAACGCACGAATGCGGTAAAGGATAACAACGTTTCACAAACGGACGATCAAGAAGAGATAAAAGGTGCAAAAGCATATATAGGCAAACATCTGCTTGTTGGACTCTCGTACCGTGATAGCGATGGAGAAGTGACCAAACATGTCCAGATACATGGGATAATTACCCGTATAACAACAGATGGAATCTTTTTTGATAGAGCGGATGGCAAAGGAGGGTTTGCACTGCCACCCGATCTTGAATCGCTTAAACCTACCATACCCGGTGCTGAGTACAGATTGAAATCTACGGGTGAGGTCGTCCGCAATGTTGACTATATCGGCAATTGGACGATTGATGCACCACCTGATGAATAAAATTTGTGCTAAGGATCAATCGCCTTGTAAAGTACTATCTGTCCGTTGCGAATTGTGTGGAGTAATAGGCTTTTGATGGGGTGTCTATTTTCATCAAAACGTGAGATGGTAGATGCGCCTTGGTAGTCAGTGATGTTTGCTAATGCATCTTGAATTGCAGTGGGGTCGAGCGTTTCCGCGTTTTTGATTGCTGTTGCCAATAGAGACATTGCATCGTATCCCCACGAGGCGGGACCATCTGGTGGTTCCATATACATTTCGGTGTATGCTTGGACAAATGGAGCTGTATCCTTTGATTCAATGCTAAAGTCTCTTGTGAAAAAAGCACCTTCTAAAGGGGTATTGTCATCTAAAGTTCCGAAGAGTTCATCGGGAATATCCCAAGCATTTGTTCCAATGAAGGTTGCTTTAATGCCTATTTCTCTCGCTCGTGCTGCTAATAGTGGAACTTCAGGAATAAACCCTGCAATTAACAGTACATCTGGGACAGCATCATTTATTCTTGACAATTGTGCTTCAAAATTCCTGTCTCCATGTTGATAGTATTCGGTAGCGACAACATTTCCTCCGAGTTTCTGAAAATTGTCTTCAAAGGCATCGGCAACAGCATTAGAATATACATCACCCTCCTGCCGAATTGTTGCTGCTGTCTTAGCGTTAAGTTCATTTGGGTCCAACGCGAATTGTGCTGTTGTTGCACCTTGAATTGAGGACGGAGCAACAGCAATAAAGACGTATTCTCCTGTTGCGGTTACGTTTTGACCAGACGAACCGGTAATTATTGGACGTTTGAGTTCGGTGACAACCGGTCCAACTTGTGTTGAATTGGTTGAAAGCAGAGGACCAAGGATCGCAACAACCCCCTCCTGTTCAATCAGTGTTTTTGCGATACGGACGCTTTCATCAGCATCTGGAAAATCTCGCTCTCCCTGATTATCCATAACAATAAATTGGACTTCCATTCCGAGTAAACCGCTGCTGTTATTGATTTGAGACTTGGCAAGTTCTGTACCTTTGGTAAAACTTGGTGCTAGTCCAGAAGGTTGGATTACACCCACTTTTACTGTGGAAATTGTATCGGATGTAACTATTTGGTTAATCTTTTCACACCCGGAAAGAGATAAAACTAAGAGCAAAACGAAAGTTAGGATCATTGAAATAATAGGTCTTGGTTCCAATTATTGACTCCTTTTCTGAAAGAGAAAGTTTTCGGCTACGACAAATCTGTCGTTCGTTTCTGGCGATCTATAGATAAGTGATAGAGATTCGACCTCAAACTTAATAGGTTTCCACTCATTTTGTAATCGTCGTTGTACGTCATTGAGGGATTGGTGTTGGAATTGTCCAACTGAGAGGTGTGGGTTGAATCCGCCAGGAAATCTTGCTGTGTCGTCGTAGTCAGGCAGGTGTTGGACAAGTGTACTGTGTAAATCAACGATGTTGTTTTTGGGTTCGGGAACGAGAAAAAGTGTACACGATTTACGGTGTTTAAACGCATTGAAAGATGCAAATGTTACAGAAAAATGGGTTGTCTGTTGGGCTGCTTTTGAAAGTTGTGGCATAACCTCTTGAAAATCTCCTTGTGGTGCGAACGGATAGAGCAAGGTTATGTGCGGCATCCAACGTTCAAAGTTGCGGTCATGGATACGCCTTATGTCTTGGATAGGTGGTTGTATTTCTTCTGATGGGATTAGGACTACGGCTGTGGTATGTGTTTTGTTTGGCATTTTGGTTACTGGCTATCGGCTATCAGTATTCGGCTATCAGATATTTGGGTCGTCAAGATCGCCTTTTGTAGATATAAGAGGCGCTATGAATTGCGCGACTACAAACGGTGTAAATCCAAGAGATCAGAAAACTTCTAATCAAGTTAATTTGGTATAATACCAAATTAACTTGATTAGTCCTATTCTCCGGACGGTAGGTGCGGTTTCCTAACCGAACCATAGGCGTCAATTTAGTGATTTTCCGTAGCATTTTCAAGATGTTCCAATGTAGTGTTCCTGCTTGCCCGCCTGTCAATACAGCACTCGTTTTGGAAAGCCCGTTTTATTTCCATAAAAGTTTGCCGTAGTGATGTTATAGACTTTCGGAAACTTATGGCAAGTATGCGTCCGTAGGTAGCAATAAGTTTTGCTGTTTTCATGAGACTATGCTGCAAGCATCGCCATCCTATGACTAACATGATCCAATGGGGGTGAAACGCTGTTCAATCGCTTGCCGAGTGATAGGCGTGCCGAGAGCACCAGCGGTTTGTGCGAGTTTCGTATAGGTAGCATCAGGATTTTCTAACCAACTGAAAACAAGGGTCTCAACGAACCGACCCCCTGTGAGTTTACGGTTTCTTATGATAAAACTAAAGTCGCGCGCGACTTTATCGGCGATAGTCGTTAGAATTTGTTGCTTTTTATTAGGAACCTGTGTTAAAGTTTGCATTGGAAACACCTCTTTGTAGAACTACGCTCATGTAAAAAGTGTGTGCGGTTTTAATGAAGGTAATGGCCACGCGTATTAAATTTTTCATTTGCACTCATTCTTTACATGAGCCAAGGTATGACTAATCATCTAACCCCATCATCACTAACGTCACATTTTTTTTCAAGAATCTGTTTAATCCTTCTTGTAGGATGGTTGTGTTGTATAAATCTCGTTGTTAATGCGGAGCCTTGGAAGTGCGGAACTCCACTCCTATGTGAGCATCCACTGCCTGTTCAAAATTTAAACACCGCAAATTCCAATAGCATATTCGCTGCACCCGCAGCACCTGCAAAATTAGGTCAAGTAGACAGATTTTTTATTCACATTCCAGAAACTTCTGTTAAGGCTACTTGTGTTGCAGTTGGTGCACACTGCTATATCTTCATCGAAAACACTTTTCAGTCTATGCTTACTGAAGCAGAAGCAGCAGCAATCGCTGAAAAATTTGACACAGAAATTTATCCTGAAGTGCATCACTGGATCGGTTCAGAATTTAAACCCGGTTTAGATCGGGACAACAAGATAACAATCTTATTCCACGATGTGGGGAACAACGAATCTGGACAAGACTACGGAGGTTATTTTTCACCAGTAGACCAACATCCAACATATCCGACCAGTAATCGTCGCGATATACTCTATATGGATATCTTCCAATTCAAAGAACGCGCACAACATACATTCTACAGCAGTCTCGCGCACGAACTTGCGCACCTCATAAACTGGTATCAGAACGGTGGCACTACAGATCAACGTTGGTTAGAGGAAGGCATCGCCTCATTTACAGAATGGGGCATCTATGGTACCGTTCATACACTGTTTGTTGATGGCTACCTCACAGATCCAAGCATGTCCCTAACTACAGCCAACAATTTTGAAACCTACTACGGTGCAGCCTTTATGTTTCTACTGTACCTCTATGAAAACCATGGTGGTATTGACTTTATTCGAAAACTTGCTGCCGAAGACACACTTGGTCTGCTAGCGATTGATAGTGCTTTAAGTAATGAGAAATATTTGATTGATGTTTTTCTCAATTGGGGAATAGCAAATTGGTTAAACAACCCCACACGAGGACGACTCTTCAGTTATCAAAACTTACGCAATCGAAAAATTACTGCACACACCCCACGCATCACGCGTTATCCAACTACTTCTGACGATATTCCAATTGACAGTTGGGGTGTAGAATACATACTCTTTCAAAATCTACCGGAAAACCTTGAGTTGACACTACGAGCAAACACACAGGCACCTCTTTACGCTAATATCGCGTACTTTTCCCCGAATTCTAACATTCCAATTGTCAAACCTATTCCATCCGTGTTAAATTCCAACGCAGCAGATACACGGCATACAAACAAAATCGAAATTGGCAAATTAAGTCGTAGTGGACAAATCTTATTAATCGTCACTTCTGAGTATTCCCAAACCTTCCAGTATGTTGCCAAACTTGGATCGAGTGATACGGTAGTTGACATAAACGCATTGACCAATACTTCAGATAGAGAGATTAATCATTCTCTTCACCAATGGTTTCCAAATTCTGTCACCTTTCCTCCTGATAGTAGTTCTCAACCAATCAACGTAGGTAGTAGTGCGGGAACTTCATTAATTGCATCAAATCTGTCTCCAAAACTTGAACCGATGACCCAAATACATCTGTCAAGTAACTATAACGCGATTGTTATTCAGGAAAATAACGCCTTTGCTACCAGTGATTGGGGACTTGAAATTTTTACCTTAAACCCTTTGCCAACGCCAATAGGTGAAATAGCGACACCCGGTACAGCACATGCAATCGCTGTTGATGGAGATTATGTCTATATCGCAGATGGCACATCAGGTGTGCACTTAATTGAAGTAAATCCGCTGACTTCACCACGTATTGTAAAAACACTCGGAGGTTTTCAAGATGCGCGCGATGTACATATAGCAAACGGAAACCTATACACACTTGATACAGTACGCGGACTTTTGGTCTTTAATCAACAGGAGGTACTCAACGGTCAAAATCCTCATCCCCGACGCACATTTAAAACAGCAGGAACTCCTTATAAAGTCTTAACAAACGACGAAGGCACCATCTATTTAAGCGATGATGCACATGGACTATATATTTTAACCTCTGACCCTCTTGGTGGGTTTACGGTATCAAGCAATGTTCCATTGCTTGCACTTGACTTTGAAATTATCGGAAAATATGCGCTTATCGCTTCAGGTAATCTCCGCACTCTGAATATAGGTAACCCTGTTCTACCAGAACTGATTTCTCAGGTAAATACACCCGGACAAGTTTCTGGGGTAATGTTCTATGAAGGATTACTTTACTTGACTGATCAGCAAGCCGGCCTTCACATTGTTAACGTCAGCAGTCCAAATTCACAACGTCTGATTTCGTCTCATCCTACTATTGGTAATGCTGAGGATGTTGCACTATGGCGTTCTGTTACCGACGCTGAAACCTACGCATATATTGCAGATGGAAAGGGGGGTATACAAACCTTTGATGTAACTAATTCTGATAAGCCGATATGGGTTAACCATTATGATGCGAACGGTTTCGTTTATGCACTTGATGTGAGCAACGAAGGTGATAAAACTACCATCGCTATAGCGAACGGCATAGGTGGATTAAGAGTAGCTGAATTGACTGACCCTTACAATGGTAAAATAACTAAGAACATCCGCATCGCTTCAGGGGACCGCGGTGCCTTAAGTGTTAACGTTCGAAAGCAGCATGCATTCGTTGGTACGGAAAAAGGAATGGATGTTGTTAATTTGGAAACAGGTGACATCCTTACACATATTACGACAACGGACCCTGTATGGGCAATTGCTTTAATTCATGATTATGCCTATCTGTGTGCAAATTCTATTTATGTTGTTGACATTACTTCGCCAGAACAGAGTCGAATTGTCTCACATCGGAATCTCCCAGGCTCTGCATACAATATTGCTTTTAACACCTCACACGCTTATGTTGCTTCACTTGAAGGTGGAGTTCACATTTTGGATATTTCTGAACCCGCATTTCCACGACCAATCTCACATTTCGCAACCGAAGGCGCAGCAACAAATGTCGTTCTTGATAAAGAACACCTCTATGTTTTAGACAATCGGATGGGTGTATTGCAATTAGATGCACAAGACCCAAATCAACTAAAGGTTTTAGCAGAATATTCTGACACTCGGTTACCAATTGATGCTTCTGTTAACGGCAATTACCTTTATTTGCTTGATAATGAGAGTCTTCAGATAATAGATACGCGCACAATGAGCCGCCGCGTGCGTTATAAACAACTTCATGCGCCGTTTGACCTTGTTGTGAACAATTCAGCACTTTACATAGCTGACCAATACCAACTCAGAATCTTCCGCGTTCACACTGACCGATTAAAACTTGCAGTCGAAGAACAACCGCAAGACAACCTTCATCAAATACCCCTTATTTCCTCACCGAAAAATCAACTTCTCCAAAACTTCCCTAATCCGTTTAACCCAGAAACTTGGATACCTTATTCTGTTGCCAAAGGAACAGATGTCTCACTTTCAATCTATGATACGCATGGTCATTTAGTCTTACGTCAACAGCTTGGATTTCAAGAATCAGGAAAACATACTGCTTTTTGGAATGGACGAAATGGGATGGGTGAATCTGTCGCAAGCGGTGTCTATTTCTATACGCTTACTGCAGGCAATTTCTCTACTACTCGGAAGATGGTTGTTCAACGCTAATACCAAATTAACTTGATTTGTCCTATTTTCCGGACGGTAGGTGCGGTTTCCTAACCGCACCATAAGCGTCAATTTAGCAGTTTCCAACTACGGTAGGTGCGGTTTCCTAACTGCACCTTTTTGTATCAACATCTCAAATAACGCAAAGGACGAGAATATCAGTGTTCGTAGTCGCGCAATTCATTGCGCCTCTTTTCTTTGAATGTAAGAGGTGCTATGAATTGCGCGACTACGAACGAGTTCTTTCCTTAAATTGACGCCTATGATGCGGTTTCCTAACCGCACCTTTTTGTATCAACATCTCAAATAACGCAAAGGACGAGAATATCAGTGTTCGTAGTCGCGCAATTCATTGCGCCTCTTTTCTTTGAATGTAAGAGGTGCTATGAATTGCGCGACTACGAACGAGTTCTTTCCTTAAATTGACGCCTATGATGCGGTTTCCTAACTGCACCTTTTTGTATCAACATCTCAAATAACGCAAAGGACGAGAATATCAGTGTTCGTAGTCGCGCAATTCATTGCGCCTCTTTTCTTTGAATGTAAGAGGTGCTATGAATTGCGCGACTACGAACGAGTTCTTTCCTTAAATTGACGCCTATGGTGCGGTTTCCTAACTGCACCTTTTTGTATCAACATCTCAAATAACGCAAAGGACGAGAATATCAGTGTTCGTAGTCGCGCAATTCATTGCGCCTCTTTTCTTTGAATGTAAGAGGTGCTATGAATTGCGCGACTACGAACGAGTTCTTTCCTTAAATTGACGCTTATGGTGCGGTATCCTAACTGCACCTTTTTGTATCAACATCTCAAATAACGCAAAGGACGAGAATATCAGTGTTCGTAGTCGCGCAATTCATTGCGCCTCTTTTCTTTGAATGTAAGAGGTGCTATGAATTGCGCGACTACGAACGAGTTCTTTCCTTAAATTGACGCTTATGGTGCGGTATCCTAACCGCACCGATAGATTGGAATCAAGTTAATTTGGCATAATCCCAATATTTTTAAACAGAGTTAAAAAAAACAGGAACAACGGCTAACAGGACTCGTATAAGTCCGGTTCGGTTAGGAAACCGAACCTACCGTGGTTGGAGTACCGCTGAATTGACGCCTATGGCGTGTTTACAATGTACACCTTTTTACAATGTACACCTTTACGTAAAACCAATATAATTGAGGTTTATTGACCATAATTTGTGGATAATAACTATTTTTGAACCACCTCATATAAAGGTGTTTTTGTAACCCTTAATTAATAGTAAACGTTAAAATCCTTAACGCTCTTCCATCAAATCCCCATGCTTTAGCTTGTGGGATGTAGACGGCGCATGATGTGTGTGAAAAATAAACTTGACAAACACCCCGAAAATGTAGTATAATTATAGCAACTTGCTGGATAGGAATACTACCCTGCATACTTATGCAGGTCCTATCCTTACCAGTAGTATGGTGTGTGGCAAGTTGCAAGTGAGACCTTGTCCAACATCTATTATTTCGGTGTCGTTCATGTAAGTCGCAAGCGGAGTAATAACCCCGCGCCTTGTATCGGCACCCCTATTTATTATTTTTTGCAGGCTGGGGTACCCAGGACAAGAATGCCTGATAAAACCGATCTGATTCGGAATAATAGCCTGCGGGTGGAGCGATAATAAGACGGTGGACTCTCTGAGTAAACCGCAGTTGCTACGAAGCCGAAGCCCCTACCTTTAGGTAGTGGGTGGTATCACTAATGGGATGGGATGCTATACGCAAAACTCTGTTTCCAGAACGCATACTTAGCGTAAGTTACTTCACTTTAATCTTGCACTTACAGCGTTTGTATCCTTATGACCGAACGGTTTTATCGCACATCCTTGGGTAGGTTAGTTTAACCGTTCGGTACCCTATTTAAAGTCTTATATAACAAATAAGCGGAATCGAAATCCACCATATCAAAAGCAGGCTTTTTAAAAGGAGATATACGAATGGCAGCGAACAGTGTATCTGGTAGTTTTCGGGGAATTGAGGTAAGTTTTACCTACAGCGGTCCCCACATTGTGATGAGTGTTTCTAACATAACCGGAGAAGATAGACGGTTGCGCGTGATGTACCAACAACAACCACTTAGTGGACGTGTAAATTGGACTTCTTTGCAATTAGCGCGACAGACACAAGATGTTATCGTCCCATCAGAGGTAATTCAATCACACAAGTTGGCATTTTACGTTGACAATCATGAACCGATTGCCACTTATACTGAAAAAGTATTAGAGGAATTAAAGGAGTTAAAGGGTCAACAAACTCTTGAAGTCAAAACAAGCGATTCGACACCCGAATATGAACAACAGACACTTCTTGATATACATACCCCGCTTGCAGCTGAAGATCAACAGGAAATCGGTGTCAGTACAAATGGGTCTAATAACCAGCAACATGCGGAAGAAAAAACAGCACCCGACAAGAATTCTGAGGTGACAGGCACACCATTAATACCACAAACCGCAATTGAACCTGAACTCAACAATGCGGATGTTATGTTAAATGGACCTGCATCAATAGAATTAGCACACATGGAAGAGAATCCAAATGATGATGACATCCAAATAACGCAACATGAAGATCTGCAGGACGAAACAACACCAAAAGAGGAACTTGAGGTTGAATCCATACGCAAACGAAAGACACCATATATTAGTCAATACGTTCCGAACGTAAGTACTGAACTACAATTTAAGATCAAGGTGCCTTTGCTTCCAAAAAGTGCGTCCAAGAAACAAACAACTTTTATACCGCCACGTTCTGTCTCTAAGTCAGCATCTAAGATGAATAAACAAGGTTTCGTTGGACAATTATTTGGTGCATTTGGGTTACCTTTTTCAAGTAAGAAAAAGGCATACTTTATGAAGCAAAACCAATCTTTGTATGAGAAATTTCATTCTGAATTGGAAAAGTTGGAGTCCGACTACAATAACGGATGTGGAATTCCACTTGATAATTGGGACCTTGAATCGTTAAACGAACAACAGACCGCTATCCTTCTTCTGAATCTCATGGTTAATGAAATAAGCGAATGGAAAAAATCTGTGAAACAGAGAAGCGAAACTAAAGAGACACTTGCTAAATCTCTTGAGGATATTGAGAAGGAACTCAAGCAGACTCTGAAACATACACGAGGCATTCATGCACCTGCCCCTACGCTTTTCCCTGATAGAACTGCTGCATCCAACCAAGATCTGACGCATATTCAGGAAGACTGCGACAGCTACCTTGAACGTTTTACTGAAAAATTAGCTGTCCTTGAACAGAAGCATGCTGAAAAAGTTAGAGTCTCAGCATTCAAAAAATTCTTGCTTGAATTTGTAAGGGATAAACTCTTTCCAGCCGTTGCTGAGTTTAGTTCACAAAAATCTGTCCAATCAAGACTAAATTGGTTTCTTGATTTAATTGACTATGAATTAATGCCGATTGAACCGGGTAAAACGAAGTTCTCCCCTGAATATCACGAAGTTAAAGAGAAACGTAGCACAGATTTTGAATCTGATACGATTGTAGAAGTCGTCGCACCGGGGTTACAGGTAAAAGGTGGCAAACGGGTTATTCAAAATGCAGTAGTGATTCAAGCGGAGTAGCATGTGTTAACCCGACAAAGCCTCCTTCAACGTATCGCCCTGATGCCACAAGTTAATATCGGTCATTTCCCGACCCCTTTAGAGGAATGTCCGCGGCTTTCTGAAGCACTTGACGGTCCCCGCATCTTCATGAAACGTGAAGACTGTTCTGGATTAGCATTCGGAGGGAATAAGGTCCGGCAGTTGACCTTTACTATCGGTGAAGGTGTGGATCAAGGTGCGGATACAATCGTTCATGGGGCTGCCTCGCAATCGAATCACTGCAGACAGACTGCCGCTGCTTGTAGTAAACTTGGATTGAATTGCTATCTACGTCTTGCACGTGATCATAAGAGTATCGTGCAAGGTAATGTTTTGTTAGACCATTTGGCAGGTGCGGATGTTGAAATCGTTGATGTTCCATTTGGGCCAGAATTAGAGGAATTCAAATTCGAACTTGCTGAAAAGTTGAAAGCAGAAGGGTTAAAACCCTATGTTGTCGGATCACCTCATTCCACAGCACTCGCAGCAGTCGCCTTCACGTGGTGCATCGCTGAAATCCAAGAACAGCAAGCGGAGATTGGAATTGATGCTGATTGGATTTACACGGCTTCTGTTGGTGGGACACAAGCAGGATTGGTATTGGGAACAAAAGCACTCGGAATGAAGTTGAAACCCTATGCATGTGCTCCTATCCACTGGGAAGGGAAGATTGATCGGATACGAGATGCTGCAAATACCGCAGCAAGTCTGCTCAACCTTGATACACATATCATCGATTCAGACATCCAAAATACAGATGATTATATCGGCAAAGCTTACGGGTACCTCACACCAGAGTGTATCTCTGCTCTCAAATTGGTAGCAAGCACTGAGGGTATCATCCTTGACCCTGTTTACACTGCTAAGGCAATGGCTTGTCTAATTGACCATATCAAAGAAGGCAGATTTGATTCAAACGATATTATTATCTTTCTTCATACTGGTGGCACCCCAGCACTCTTTGCATATCATGAAGAGTTATGTGATATTAACCACCCGGTAGGAGCGGTTTCCTAACCGCTTGAAGTCATATACAGAAACGGCACTCCACGCACCCAAATCAAAATACAGTTTATACCCAATTAACCCGATTTGTCTTATTTTCTGGACGGTAGGTGCGGTTTCTAACCGCACCATTGGCGTCAATTTAAGAAAAGTCTGTATTTTTTTGAACACCCCTCAATAAGCATGATTATTGAGACTGTCCCATATTTAGTCCCGTAGGGACGATATGTTTATAGTACACCGTCCAGACACGTCTCTTTAGCTCTGTCCGAGCGACATATCCCGATTGGTAACCCATTGCTATAAACATTCCGCCCCTACGGGGCTGAAGAGATTGGGGTTACCACGTTTTCTATAAACATATCGTCCCTACGGGACTAAAGAGGGTTTCTCATATTTGAAAAACCGCTAAATTGACGCCAATGGTGCGGTTTCCTAACCGCACCGAGTCGTTCGCGAAAACGGTTATCGGACAGATATTCCCTAAGATCCGGTGCGGTTAGGAAACCGCACCTACCGGGTTGGGGACCACTAAATTGACGCCTATGGGTGCGGTTAGAATGCAGATCGCATTTGGGTGAGTACACCGCAAAACCGCACCTACCGAGTGGGATTAAGTTAATTGGGTATAACCTACGAATCAATTCAGTATAAACATTTAGGAAGGTGTAGAACCGAATTTATTGATACAGCCATTCTTTCAGAGATATCCGATATTTTACGTTTTTGGAAGGGAATAAACACCCCACCGTACCTTTGCAATCTCACCAACTTCTACAAGGCGACCGAGTTCATTTTTTACGGCTTTTGGATGTCCCTCAATGGCTTCAATAAGTTCTGCAGTTCTCTTCTCGCCATCGGCAAGCAGAGATAGGATCTGTTCGCGGAAAGGTATACGAAGCGGTTTTCCCCCTCTGAGTTTTCGTAAAACTCGGTTCGCTTGTCTTGAGGAGCATCCCAAGATATACTCCACTTTTTCTCTACTGGATTTTCCAGTTAGATTGTCACGTTCTGTTTCAAAACGTTCGCGTATCGCAATCACTTCAGAGAGTTTGTCAAGTCCACCAGCAACCTCAAAATCTTCCCAGTCGAAAAGCAGTGTTTCAGGTCTGTCAGTGATTTGCGGAAGTGCCAAACTTGAGATTAATACGACCTTCTTGTTCGGTAACTTGTCCAACTTAGCACATTGTACAGCGCGAGAAAGTTTGGGGATGATACCGTGTTCATAAACACTTTGTACGCGTTCGTCTTTATAATGTCCGTATTCTGTATCTTCTTCATAAGAGAGGGGTTCTTTGTCGTTTCCAAACAAAACTTGTGCTCGCTGCCAGATGAGTCTTTGTTTCAGTGTTGGTGTGCCGACTATCCAGACAACATGTGCTTCTTCAAAAGCGTCAGTCAATCCATCCATCTTATTGAAATCTGTCACGAGACAAACATTTTCTTTTCTTGCGAGATCCGCTAACCGTGTGGCAACTGATTTATAGGTGATAATCGCATGCTTAATGCTCGGATCTTTTTCAATCTCATTATGGATACCGAGAAAAAAACGTTGTCCCGTTTTAGATATACCGACAAGGTCCCAGTTGTTGTAATCTAAAATTGCTGTGCGCGGATAGACACCTGTCCGTATTTGAAAGACCTTGTTTCCAGCGACCCAAGGAGTCGGTTCGGTACGGCGCACCTCAATTTTCTTCTCTGGAAATGCTCTACGGAGATGTTGTTCGGAGAGGTTTTTAGACATTAACAACAGCCGTTTGACGTTTGGGTGCAGAACCGGCGGCACCCAGAATTTTAGTGTTTTGTCAATCCACCGTATCGGAGCGTCGGCATCTTGAGTGTAGTACGCGAAGAAATTTTTGAGTTGATGCCAATACGTCCAGTCTGGATTTGGACAGGTTGTCGGTAATTTCTGGATGTCTTCAACGTCCCTTATAACGAAAACACCTAATTCAATGGCTTTGGAAATCGGCATGCGAATTTTCAGGTCTTCGTTAAGCGCAAGTGACGGCAATGAAAAAATGGGTAATCTCTTAGCTGTGAGTTTTTCTGCAGCGTCATTGTTTAGAGGAACGTAAGCAGATGTTCCGCTTTTGAACTCAATAGTAAAACGTGCTAATTGCTTTCCTGTGTCAGGATCAGTAAACTCGCGTGTGACAACCCTACCCCTGACATTAACTTGGTACATCTGTTTAATGAGTCTCTCTTGCTGCCATTCAAAGGCATGTATCACTGCACGAATCCGCTTGACAGCATCCGCATGAGGTTTGTCCTTGATTTCTACTGCATGCAATAAAGCTCTGGCAAAGTTACCCAAGGCACCTCCGTGCCAGTTGGCACTCCATTCCTTCAATGTCTTTTTCGATAGTGTACATTCGGGAAACAGTTTGTAGGCTTGTGTTCTGTCAATGATGCAAAGCCTTTCGGTCTCATCCATTTGCATGAGGATTTCTTCTGCCATTTCCGCGTATTGTGGGTCAAAAAAGAGTTGGGGGAGTGCTAATATTTGTGTCTTGGCAAGTTGTAATGAAGAGGGTTGTGATAAAAATCCACGTTGCTGACATTGCGTATAGACGGGACACTGCGGACAGATGCTTTTACGCGCATCACCGCCCTTTTCTTCAAGCGCATCACACCGTTCCGGATCTTCACAGACATTACCCAATTGAAACGGAGTTACCATACGAACGTCAATAGGTATATTCTTTACCTGCTCCCACAGGTACATACGCGGTTTTCAGCGTTTGGACAATGGCATATTTCGGTTTTGATAGCGGGTTTCTAACTTTTCTGCATGCCTATAGGTTGGCACGTTTAAGCAAGTGGCACTACCTTTGCTGACATAGGATACTGCTTCATAGTGTTTCTCTGACCCTGTGTCCGCAATCAGTCCGATAATGCTGTCCGTTCGTTCAAAGATTTTCTGTATTTGAACACCATTCTTTTCGAATTTTTCAATTACCTTATCACTATGTTCTGGCTTGTGCAACATAGGCAAGGGGCGTTTTATTGCCAACGGACTAAGTTTGCCTTTGCGAACTGTAAGTATCTTATTAGAGATAGACATACCAGCAAGAGATTTTAGGGCGATTATCCCGGTGTCGTCCCATATATCCGTAATTGGTGTGGACACCGTGGGCAGTCCTATATCAGGTGCTGATGCGCGTAACCGTACCGCGCCTTCGTTTTCCCATAGCAATATGTGACTGTCGTCAATTTCATTATTGGGTGGTCTCCATAGGTGAGAGGCATTTTCTTGACGAAGATAAGAAAAACCTCGATTCATAAGTGCTTCTTTGGCAAGATCAAGATTATGTGAACCGAGGGAGATCGGTATCGCGGGGACAAGTTTTATTTCTTCCAGAACGGGTTCATGAAGCATAGCACGAAGCGCATCAATAGGTGCAAAGACAACTTCTTTGGCTATGATGGGAGGTTCTAATAAGTTTCCAAGCAGAATCTCATTGCGCGCATCCCATCGATTATGTCCTTCCTGACCAAGAACTCTAAGATACACATCTCGTTTGTGTGGATTTTCAGCAGTGGAGGCATGCTTGTAGATGTAATATTTCGCCTCTTTGTTATTTGGATGGAGATAATCAGGTACTCTGCAAGAAAAACGCAACCCCCCAGTTTTTGACATCGTCAAAAGCGGATTCGGAACAGCGTCAATAAGAACCTCTAAACATGTAAGAACGGCATCAGGGGCGTCACATAAGGCTTTATACGAAAAATTGAAGTCGTGCCACCGTGCACCATCAAGTTCGGAAGGAATACCGGTATATATCTGAATCCCCCACGATGCGTGCCACCGTCTCATTCCCCAATCCCGTATCCCCTGACGTTTCAAGAAACGTTCACCCCCCCAAGTCCGAGGTCCACGATCATTATCAGGTGCCTGTCCTATCGGCATAAACGAGATGTTGGCTTGTTCCAAGTCAGCGAGCAGCACAAGGTATCTCTGTGCACAATAAGTTGTAAGGAGATAAGGAGAACCCTTATTGTACAGCGCAGGTGTCACCACTGTCTTTCGCTGCCGAAGTGGTTTTTCGTGCCGTTCATGACAACGTTGAATAAGATGTTTCAAGGAATTCATAAGTTTAACAAATACAAGTATGAAAACCACGGTTTCTAACAAAATACAACTTTTAACTTAGTATAACATAACACCACAATGTTAACTATAAATTATATAACATATTTTCTTTTTAATCAAATTAATTTTTTCTCTTGGGTGTGTAAAGTTACTAACATCAACTACAGTCTCTTGTAGGAGGGTTTGTAAACCCGATTTTTTCGAATGCCAAAACCTATGTAGCGTTGATTTGACAGGAAGTTGACTAAACCCTGAAATTCGGAAATTTGATATAAATTCATTTACAGTAGTGCTGTGTCCACTTTCAAATTGTGAGTCGCGGCAGTAGTCGGGAATCGGAGTTCCCTCCTACAATACGCGATATTGGTGTCCGAGCGATCTCCGAATCGCGACCTTTACCCATAAAATTTGAGTGGACACAGCAGTAGATTAACATTTTTCGTAAGATTTACTTGACATATATGGTGAAGTTGAGTATAATTAACCCTAATAAGACGTATATATGATAATTATATGCTAAACATAATTATACGTCTTAATATGGCTTGTATGTTTCGGAAATTTGATATAAATTCATTTACAGTAGTGCTGTGTCCACTTTCAAATCGTGAGTCGCGGCAGTAGTCGGGAATCGGAGTTCCCTCCTACAATACGCGATATTGGTGTCCGAGCGATCTCCAAATCGCGACCTTTACCCATAAAATTTGAGTGGACACAGCAGTAGATTAACATTTTTCGTAAGATTTACTTGACATATATGGTGAAGTTGAGTATAATTAACCCTAATAAGACGTATAAATGAAATTATATACTAAATATAATCACTCGTCTTAATATGGCTTATATGTATAGTTAGAAACTTAGAAATATCGAATCTATTATACCAAATTAACTTGATTCAAAGTTTCCGATAAAAGAGGTCTCTGCGGATTAGCAAAGACAAATTATTCTGATATTTCTCAAAATCGTCAGGAATCCACTAACTATCAAGGCTAAAAGAGTATAACAACATGAAAATACTCTTTGTCTTGGACAGTTTTGCTTGATTTTTGCGTATTCATGACAGGGCTATTTAGTTTTAGGCTTTTTGCCCATTTTAGCCAAAAAGTCGCGATTCGGAGATCGCTCCTACAGCGGAGAGTCTTGAGCAAAAGTTCAAAATTATTGGAAAACTAAATAACCCTGTATTCATGACCACTCTAATTGACAATACAGTGTTATATGGGAAATAACTCACTTTCACGGAACTTATACTGAACCGTTATACGTTGGAACTTTACAAAGGAGTTAGAATCATGAACAAAGGAGTTAGAATCATGGCAAACATTAAATGGGAATTAAGTGGTATTGCTTTCATTATCCTTTTCACCATCGGATGCCATTTTTGGGTAAAATGGGAAATATCATCTGATCAACCTTCGGCTGCTCAAACCGAACCGCTTCTACAAAAGCATAACAAGAATCAGAGTTATATTGGCTATCATTTGTCAACAGATACGGATGAGCCAAAGTCGGACGATAGTTCGTTTCATCTGTCGGATTAAATTAAATCCTCATTTGAAAAAAAACTAAAGATTATTTAGCGAGACCTATATAGTAGTAATCGTGCATGTTCAACTTTCGCATAGGAGGCACCCCATGCTGGAAAACTTACTTTCAAGTAAAATTATCATCGGTAGTATAATCGCGTGTGGATTGATAATCATAGGTGCTTTGATCCAGACACCTCAAAAAAGATCAGACACACCGAAGACAACATCAGAAGTCAGAGAAAAAGTTGCATCACAGTCCCCTCAGCTTGATAAAGGTTTATCGAAAACGACCAAAGGATGGAATCGTTCCAAAATTACCAAGAAACCGAGAACCTTGCCCGTTAGCACACAGATAGAACCTCAAGACAGTTTCCAGCAACTCGAAAGTGAATTGCGTCAACTCTCTTTGAAAGAGATCGTTGCAAGACTTGAAGATATGAAACTGGAAGATGTGCGATACTTGGGTGAGAACGCACAATGGTTCAGAACACTTATTGAAGAAGAATCGCGGTCCCTTTCTACGGAAGAACATATTGTCATGGAAAAGGTCTTTCGGGCATCGCTTGGTCGCGAATGGGAAGAAGAATATGAAAAATATTTTGGACTTCCGGCACCTCCTCCCTGACATGTTTATATCAGCGTTGATGGCGGTGAGAAAGAACTTATTGAGAACAATACCCCGTTAATTTGGTATTACAGGAAAAGGGTATTCGACTATTATGTGTTGGTTTTTTGCGTTTTTGTCAAAAAGTCGCGAGTTGGAGCTCGCTCCTACAGGAAGAGGATGTTTTGTATAAAAAACAAGACTTGACCTTAAACTATAAATTTGATACAATAGTATTATAATTTGTAGTTGAGGAGCCATAAATTTGAATCAGAAAGCACCAATTGAGGAACAGATTGATCTCCCATTTTTAGAGTCGGTACGGATAAGTTTTCAAAGTCTGAAAATCCGTTTTGGTCGGTCTGTCATTACGACTGCTGGTATCACGCTCGGTATCGCTTTCCTTGTTTCTGTCTGGGCAAATAACGAAATTGACTTTGCGCTTCTGGAAAGTGGTAGAAGTTCCGATATAACCAATATTGACGAAGCAGCTGAGCAAGGTATTTCTACTAAGGATATTTGGTTAATTATCATGTCCTTAATCGTTTGCGTAGTCGGAATTGCAAATTCAATGTTGATGGCAGTGACCGAACGTTTTCGTGAAATTGGAACAATGAAATGTCTTGGGGCTCTTGATGGGTTTGTCGTGCGACTGTTCTTACTTGAGTCAGGCTTTCAAGGATTTGCTGGTGCTCTAATTGGCGCGATCATTGGAACATTGGGTGCTGTCGGTTTGGGACTGAAAAACTATGGACTTGATCTTTTCTTCTATTTTCCATTATTTCCTGCGCGTCCAGAAAACGGTCCATTTCAACTTGGCGTGCTATTGCTTATTCTCTTAGGTTGTATTCTTGGCATGGTATTGGCTATCATCGGTTCAGCGTTTCCCGCATGGCGTGCGGCGAAACTACCTCCTGCTGAAGCAATGCGGACTGAAGTCTAATCTATTTAGCAGAAGGTCGCGAGTTCCTACAAGAAAAGTGAATAAAACAATCATAATCGTTGTTTCTACAAAACAGGACTAAAAGGACTCACTATGCCTGACAATGTTGTTAAAACTGAGGATGTTGTAAAAGAATACCGAATGGGTTCAAACGTCCTTCGTGCTTTGGACGGTATCAATATCGAAATTGAACGTGGAGAATATATCTCATTAATGGGACCTTCAGGCTCCGGGAAGTCCACCCTCTTTAACATGATTGGTGCACTTGATCGACCCACAGAGGGACAGGTTTACATTGATGGTCAGAACATGTCACACCTGTCGCAAAGGCAGATCGCAGCGTTTCGGTGTCACCGCGTCGGTTATATCTTTCAGAGTTATAACTTGTTAAATGTTCGCACGGCACATGGAAATGTTACATTGCCGATGATTTTTGCTGGGATCCCTGAAAAGCAACGTAATGAAAAGGCTGAGAAACTGCTGGATAGGGTCGGTTTAGGTGACAGAATGTATCACCTTCCTGATGAACTTTCAGGTGGTCAACGTCAGCGTGTTGCGATTGCCAGAGCACTTGCGAATGACCCAAGCATCATTCTTGCTGACGAACCCACGGCAAACCTTGATACGATTACTGGACGCGAGATTATTGACCTCATCAAACAACTGAATACTGAACAAGGTGTTACCGTTATCTCAGCAACACATGATCTGAAGATGCTTGATGTCTCTGATCGGATTGTGGATATACGCGACGGACTTGTTGAGCGGATTCGGAATCGTGATGAGATTGAAATTAAGGTTGGAGAAGTTGGTGGTCACGAGTAGACCTTTTTTCGTGTTACTACAAGATTTCAGACAATAGAACTGGACGATTTTCACGAAGTGATTTTAGAGCAGCATATCCCATCACAATAGGCGCGCGACCATCTGCACCTGTAACTGCAGGATGCATATCCTCTTGAATACTCCGAACGAACGTTTGTAATTCTGACAGATACGTTTCCTTGTATCGTTCTACAAAAAAGTATGGTGGTGATGCAGTGTGACTCCCTTCACTCCCACTGATAGTTACAGTATCTGTCAATAGATTTCCAACCGTAATCATCCCTTTTGAACCGAAAACCTCTACACGTTGGTCATAGCCGTAGACTGCCTTTCTACTGTTATCAATGGTTGCAAGGACTCCGTTTTGGAAACGTAATGTTATGATCGCGGTGTCAATGTCTCCTACCTCACCGATTTTCGGGTCAACGCGTACACCTCCAACCGCGAATATCTCAACTACTTCGTCGTCAATCAGATAACGCGCCATATCAAAATCATGGATAGTCATGTCGAGGAAAATCCCACCAGAGATCTTGACATATTCTATCGAAGGCGGTGCTGGGTCTCGACTTGTAATATGTAGAATGTGCGGTTCACCAATCTCACCAGAGGCTACTGCCTCGCGCACCCGCCTAAAACTTGCATCAAACCTACGATTGAAACCGACCTGAAACTTTACCGATGCTTTTTCAACTATCGTTAAGGTTTCATCGATCTCTTTCAAATCTAAGGCGATCGGTTTCTCGCAAAATATATGCTTGCCTGCTTTCGCTGCTGCTTGACATATTTCTACGTGTGTATCCGTTGAAGATGCCACAATAACGGCATCTATCTGCGAATCAGTTAAAAGGGTGATATAATCGGAAGTTATCTTAGGAATATTGAATTGTTCTGCGAGGGTTTCTGCTATTTCGGTGTCCAAGCTGCATATTGCTACGACTTCGGCATTAGATATATTTTGGCAGAGGTGTTCAATGTGTAGTTTGCCGATACGTCCCGTCCCGATTACACCTACACCGATTTTTGAAGGTTTGCTCATCAAAAACCTTTCTCAGTTAACGCAAATTGAATTGAGATACTGGAAATTCCGTTCGGCACTCTCATAAGGACTTCCCATTCCCGGTAAGACATCCTGTTCAACAACAATCCACCCATCGTAATCTCTATTATGCAATTCAGCAATGAACGCAGGAAAATCAACATCCCCTTTGCCCAATTCGCAAAAAACGCCTTTCCCTACAGACTCAAAGTAATCCCAACCATCACTGCAAGAATGGGCAGCGATCTCTGGTTGGCAATCCTTGAAATGGACGTGCCATATCCGCTCAGCGTGACGATCAAATATATCAAGCGGTTCACCACCACCGAATCGGTAATGTCCCGTATCAAAGCACAAGCCAACCAAGTTTGGATCGGTGCGTTGCATCAACGTGTCTACTTCCGTAGGTGTTTCGGCATATCCAGCACAGTGATGGTGAAAAACGGTGCGTAGTCCCGTCTCGTCTTGCACCGATTGCGCGATACGATGGACACCCGCCACAAAAGTATCCCACTGTTCCTGTGCTAAGCCGTGTTCTGGATGGATGCGTCCGGCATTTTGCGTGCGTTGTGCCACAGTGCCGTTGTCATCTGCAAGCACAATGAATGGGGTTTCTCCGCTTGCCTCTGCCAACAAACGCGCATGCTGCACTGCTGACGTCTCACCCGATGCATGCGTCTCAGCGTTCGCAAGCGCGACTGGCACAAAAGCACCTAACAGCATTAACTCGCGTGCTGCAAGTTCATCTCGGAGTTGTGCGGGATCGGTTGGCATGAAGCCCCAATCTCCCAATTCGGTGCCGCTATAACCGATGGCGTGCATCTCGTCTAATACTTGGATGTAGTCGGGGGATTTGCCTTCTAATTCAAATTCAAGTACACCCCAGGAACATGGGGCATTTGCAATTTTCATGATGCTATTGGGTTTCTTCTATGACTTTCTTGAAATCCTCAATGAAATGCTCAAAAAACTTGACCTTGTCGCTTTCGTCAATATCTTCCTGCGTTAGCACGTATGTACAGTCAAAATCCGTTTCTACAATGGCTCGTCCTCTTTGGGGTACGTCCGTAATTTTTAAAGTTCCATCTAAATCAGTCGTGAAAAGATAGAATTTGATAGAAGCTGTATTTTCGTCTATCTGAAGTTTGAGTTTCCAATAAGCTATGTCAATGATTTGGTTTTTTAAATTGACTTTGCACGAAATTACAGCAACAACGCGCGAATTTTCAGGGTCATAAATAACAATATCAATGAATGGGAGAGTAGAATTGAATTCTCCATAATCAATTGTCAAATGTTGTTTAACACCTTCCAATTCTTTAGATAACGTAGCACTCTTCACTAAGTCATAGCGTAAGACCACCTTCAACCCTAACTTTTCAATTGGTTCAGCGATCATATCTCGGATCCGTTCTCGAAAAGTGTCACCTTTGGAAGCGCGCCAACTCTCACCTAATTCTCCTGTTAGAGAAATATCCAAACCTTCAAAAGCAACAGCTTCTTCAAGCCCACCACATAAAACCACTTCACCGTAATGGTTAATGAGTTGGTTTATGATATGGCTCGTGTAGTCAACAGCACTGAAATCAATGACATTTCTTGCTATCAATGTGTCTACTACCGCGTCATCATACCCCATTTCGTAAAGCGCATCTGTAAGGATGTTTTTCATTCCATCAAGATTAGGTTGCAAACCATGTGCTGTCGGTGCTGCTTTAATAGGTTCAATCATAGTATCCTCACTATTTAATTTTCCATGTCGGGGCGTTCAATATGCCCGTTAACATCATGTGCGTCGTAAATATTAAAAACTGCTTGGCAAAACGTTATCATCTTTTCGTCTTGATTTTTCATGGCTGTTTGGTACATCCTAATAAAATACCTTTTACCTGCTTCAGTCTGTGAATAGTTACTCTTGCGTAAGTTATGTTCGTAACAGAGAGTCTGTCCGTTCTCAATTGAGTTCGTGCCGCCCCTATCTTTCGGTTTAATATGGTCTGCGGCAAGTTCAACACCGTTTTTAGTACCACGCCCACAGACAACACAACGATAATCATCGCGTTCAAAAATGGTTTCTCTATCCCGCGGAGAAAACTCAAACAGCACAACTTCGTGTACGTAACTGGGATCGTACTTGTATACGCCTTTTTTTATCTTAATCAACTTTCCCTCTTGATGGAGCTGCCTAATGGTTCGCCACGGGTCTCTCGGAGGATTGCCATGTTCCTCCTGATATTGTTCCGTCACCCAATCAACTACAGGACCGTGAGGGAGTTCTTCATTCGGATGATTCTTGAAGTATTCCATTGCAAGTTCACGAATTGTCTTTGCCATTTAGCCCATCCTTTTCTTCAAACAATTGTAATTGACTACAAGACTGATCTAAACGATCTTTTGCCAGTTTACAGTACCCTTCATCAACTTCAATTCCAACGCCCTTCCGTTTGTTCAAATGCGCAGCAAGTAACGTAGTTCCACTTCCCATAAACGGATCAAGGACTGTGTCACCAACGAAACTAAAAAGTTTTATGCAGCGACGCGGGAGTTCTATCGGAAATGGTGCGGGGTGACCAATCCGTTTTTTGCTTTCACCAGGGAATGTCCAGAGACCGTTTGTCCATTCCATGAACTCCTCTTTGTTCATATCCGATTCACCGCTACCGCTTGTTTTCTTCCACTGATCTTTATAAAGAACAACTATTAACTCAACAGGCGCGATGACATAAGGTGCGGATGCTTTTAACCATGAACCCCAAGCGGTTCTTCTTGAGATATTACCTTCATTCCAAACAATCGTGGAGTGATATTGAAATCCGAGCGCAGTTGCTAACTTTGTTAAGTCTGCACCGACATGTTGGTGTCCACCCTTGTTTTTGTCCAAAGGGATATTAAGACAGAAACGTCCATCTGGTTTTAACCATTGGAGACATTGGGAAAACCAGTCTTTGGAAAAAGTAAGGTAGTCCGTATAAGAGAGTGCGTCATTATTTGAACTATATTTTATGTCAACGTTATAGGGCGGTGATGTGACGATGAGGTCAATGCTGTCCTTTTCAATGGCGCGGGTCGTCAGTACATCTTCATTGATTATTGCAAATTGTTCGTTGCCAAAATACACATTTTTCTCCTAGGCACTTCCTTAAAGTACATTTTGCTGCATTTCTTAACTAAATAATACCTATGCATTATACAATATCCACTTGAAAGTGGCAAGCAAATTAAATTCAAAATTTTGTTAACGGAGAGGAAAAATTTGACAAACGATTTGAAATGTGATACAGTGCATTGATAGTGAAAATAGTAAGAATTTAGATAGACGACATTAATAGCAATGCATATGTTTTACATCTTCAGTATTAGGAAAAAAGTCTTTACTTGATTACTAAGTTATCAAGTATTATGATGAAGGAGAAGAAATTATGCCAACAATTCCACAAGCTCGGTTCACAGAATTTTTGAGTGACATTGAACCGAGCACGACAACTAAAAGTAACGCCTCTTCTGCCCACACAGCATTACGTGATTTTCTCAAAGATGATGAAGACTTCAAAAATTATCATGTGAGTACCTTTCTGTCAGGGTCCTATAAGCGTGATACGGCTATTCGTCCACAGAAAATGGAAAATGAGACTGAACGCCCCGATATTGACATCATTGTTGTGACAAATCATACTTTGGCTGATGACCCGAAAGAAGTTGTTGACTTACTTTACACAACTTTGAAGAAAAAGTACCCCAACATCCGCAGGCAAGCTCGGTCAGTAGGTATTGAGTCCTCTAATGCTGACCTGGACGTTGTTCCGATTATACCATATGGCACAATGTACCTCATTCCTGATAGAAAACAAGAAAGTTGGCTTCCTACTAATCCACCGGGACATACAACTTGGACAACTGCTACCAACCAATTAGCTGGTGGTCGCTTTAAGCCTTTAGTAAAACTGATGAAATGGTGGAGACGTGAAAATCCAACTGTTTCTAAGAAACCTAAAGGTTTTGTCATTGAGTGCATCGCTGCTGCTTGTATGGACTACCAGGAAACCTACTATGGGGAATTATTTGTCAAAACATTAGAGGAAATTACCAAAAGATATGAGATAAATTCGCTCTTAGGCACTGTTCCAAATATTCCAGATCCCGCTGTGCCGGGTAATTATGTTACAACTGGTATTACTCCTGCTGCATTTTTAGGTTTTTATAATAAAGCAAAGTCACATGCTGAACTGGGACGAAAGGCATTAAACGAAACTGATCCAGAAGAGGCAACTAATCTGTGGAGGCAAATTTTTGGTGATCGATTTCCTAAAACTGAGGGAACAAAATCCGAAAGTTTGTTGGCAGCACCTGTGGGGTTGACATCTCCATCTTTTCCTAACAGACCAGTAACACCTAATAAACCGAAAGGGTTTGCCTGATGTGGTTCCTTAATAATCTCGCGAGATTGCACAAAGAACGGGAAGCAATTACCAAATTGATTTCCACGGTGGATTGGCTTACGTTAGCAGAATGGGAAATAAAGAACACAAAATTGTGCTTTAATGCCAATATTGAGATATATGGTCAACATTTTCCTGTGATCATGATTTATCCGACAAATTATCCTGTCAGTCCACCTACAGTATCTCCGCAAAAAGAAAATTACCGTTGGTCAACTCATCAGTACCTTTCTGGTGAACTCTGTCTTGAGTGGGGACCTGATAATTGGCACGAGGAAATTACTGGTGCCGATGTACTTATCAGTGCTCATAAACTTTTAGAAATAGAGAATCCTACGGATGAAGATTCACCACAATTAGTGGCACCTTCTAGACATTTGTTGACACTCGGTCAGGAATTGAGATTTAACTGTTGGCGATTTATCGTTGATGATCTGCTTATTTCCTATACGCAATCGCTTCCAGAAAAAATTTCCGGAACCATCCAATTTCGTGTGGTACTCTCCCGAAAAAATGTTGTCGCTTTTGTAGAGAGTTTTTCCCCTCTTGATGACGAAAACTGGTGTCATCCCATGCTACCACCAGAATTGAAAAAGACAGCTAGCAAGATCGAAGGGTACTTCTTCAAGACAAATCTGGAAGCCGACGCTTTAAACCTTGAAAGTTTGGACTCACCTTTCGGCGTTCTGGAAGCCCATAGCTATGATGTCTCACAACTCAAATCTATGTCAACTAGTCTTGCACTATTCATTGATAGCAGTGGAGGCCTACATCTGTTCTTGACCTCAAATGAGAAAGAATGGAATCGTTTCGCTCAGGTGGATATCGATAGTAATGTGGAAAATTCTCGCCTTTTGCCGCAGTTTTTTAATCTTAACAGTAAGACCGTCGGAATCGTTGGCCTTGGCTCGGCAGGCAGTAAAATTGCCATTTCTCTAGCGCGAACTGGAGTCAGGAACTTCCTCCTTGTTGACGACGATGTGTTTCTTCAGGAAAATATCTGCCGCCATGAACTCAACTGGGAAGACGTGGGACAACACAAAGTTGATGGAATTGCGCATCAATTAAAACTTCTTGCTCAGGATGTCAATGTTAAATGCTACCGTTTCAAACTGTTTGGGCAAGAAACTACAGCGATTACAGATAGTGTACTTTCCCAACTTGGCATCTGTGATCTCATCATTGATGCTACGGCAGATTCTTGTGTCCTAAACCAGTTGACAACTTTGGCATGTCAACAGCGTAAATCTATAGTTTGGTTCGAAATCTATGCAGGAGGAATTGGAGGAATGATAGCTCGATTCCGACCCAACCTAGATCCAGATCCTAAAATTACCCGTTCCTCTCTCTATGAATATCTTGAAAAATTAGATCTTCCAAAGATAAACGAAACTATAGATTATACAGCGGTTAACTCTGAGGGTGAACCTATTGCGGCGTGTGACGCGGATGTTGCCGTTATCGCTGCGAATGCCACCCGAATGGCACTTGATATATTGACTGAACGAGAGCCATCAGATTTTCCTTGTTCCCTGTACTTGATTGGACTCAACCGAGGTTGGATTTTCAAAGAGCCATTCCATACCATCCCCATAGATCTTGATAATGTCCAATCAAATACAACTGAATTGGAAGTCTCAGAAGAGGAAGCCAATGAAAACCTTAGCTTCATAGAACAATTGATTTCAAAGCAGAAGAATGAAAATTCATCTACCGATTGACATCCAAAAGAAACTTATTCTCGCTCTTGAAAAATCTGGTAACAGGGAAATCGGTGGTGTGCTGATGGGAGAACACGTTGACGAAGCGGAGTTTTGTATAGTTGATTTGACTATTCAGGAACAATTAGGTAGCACCTCGTTTTTTATCCGCTTAGTATCAGATATTGTTGAACCATTGAAAGGATTCTTTAAACGGACAGGATATAACTATAGAAAATTTAACTATCTCGGAGAATGGCATTCACATCCTTCATTTGCATCGGTACCGAGTCAGAAGGACATCCAATCAATGCAGGAAATTGTAACCGACTCTGATACCGGAGCAAATTTTGCTGTCTTGATTATTATGCGGCTCAAAGACGTACAGGAAATTGAAGCAACAGCAACGGTTTTTCTCCAAGATGGACGATTTTTTAGATGTGAACTGATAAAGGAAAAAATAATTTGAGGAAGAAACGAAAACCTTCGTCCCTATTGTCACCTCAAGCTAGAGGAGGTGATATCGCAGAACAAGGCTTCCAATACCAATTCAATTCAACAATCATCCAAATTCCCAATTGGCTTGCTCAAGATGGGTTTACAGAAATGATTCGCGAAGCTTTAGGTGATGTTGAAGCGAAGTTTTTTGTTCCTAGTGCTGATATTCGACACGAGTTTGTTGAATACAAAAACTATCGCTTGAAACGGAATGAATTTTGGCAGGAGATTGAAAACTTTCGGGAAATAGATCAGCAAGATCCGGATTCCCATCAGCAATTTGTGCTGGCTTGCCAATCAGTTGCAGACGAACTCAAACCAATCACAAATTCTTTAAAACGAGTTCGAGATCCTTATTCCTTCTACGATGCGGCAAAGCAAATACAAGATATTTCCTATTCTGATTTTGTTGAAGTCGTAAAATCCCGGGGCAAATCAAAAGAAGTGGCTGAATTTCTCTTTTTAAAAGTCCGTTTTAAACTTGGTACCGTAGATGGAGAAACTCACGCACGAGGAATATTTATTGAAGAGATGAAACGTTATTTTCCAGAATTTAGGACATTGTCAGGAAAATCTACGGATGCCGCTTATTCTCAACTGACAGAATTGGTCAAATCACGGACGAACCAATCAATCTATAGACACGAACTAGAAAACGCAATTTGGCAGGGAATCACAGAAAAAGACAGACCCAAACTTACTATTCGAATGCACACGTCCCACGAGGAAAATGTTGATAAAGGTCCTGATGGTTGTCTCCAATTTGATTGGAATGATGTTTTCGGTGGTTCTGAACGTAACTTTCCCCCACCAGAAGAATGGAACCATAAGGTCATTGACGAACTCCATGCTACAAAAGATTGGGTAATTGCAACAAACCGTACTCGACATATCCATCTGAGTGGACACCGCAGACTATCTGCATCTATTGCGATTGGCTTAACTTTTTCGGCGGTTTCTGGTTTTACAATTGGTATAGAGACAAAAGAAGGAATCTGGTGGACAAATAGCCATGCTAAGGAAGATACACCTGATTATCATTGGCAGCAATCTATTGATGGAAAATCAACTGATGAGATAGCAGTGGGAATTTCGATCCTAAAAAATACCGCCAATGAAGAAGTACAACGTTACTTAGAAACAAGGCATTTCCAGGGAAAACAACTTTATTTATTTAGCAACACAGCTCTTCAATCGGATTCACATACAAACGTGGCAGTACAAAAAGCGAAGTCAGCGATACAAGAATTGGCGAGTAAAACACAAGCGAAAAAGATTCATCTTTTCTTCGCGGGACCAGCGCAGTTTGCACTAATTTTAGGGCATCGCTTGAATACACTTGGGAAAATTCAGTGCTATGAATGGCTTTCACCAAATAGATATGTTCCAACAGTTCTAATATCAACCTAGAACTAGACTATTATATTCCAACAGGTATTCGCATCATAGGCTAGGATAAGAAACCATGTTCCCGACAATCGCAGCACAAACACGTATCCAAACTCCGCCAACATGGGCAGTGCTTGAACGTCAACTTATTGACAAAATCAACGCCGCAGCACCGCAGGTTTTGAAAAAATACACGCGCCCAGATGGAACGTTGTTCTGGCCAACAAATTCAGATTTTCAAAGCATTGATGGACTTGACGATGCTTATGAGAGTTTCCATAACTGGCCGCTTTTCTACATGCTCGGTGGAGATACGCAGTTCTTGGTAGATGCACAAACCGAATTTGATGTTATCACGAAGGACATGGCGCGGTACGGAACGGGGCACGGCTATCCGATGGTCGTAAAAGAGTACCAACCGGGATACGACTGGTTTCACCAAAGTGAAGGGAACTATCTTTTTTACATGCTTTGTATGGCAGATCCAATGCATGCTAAGAACGTTGAGCGCGCGAAACGGTTCGCAGGTTTTTTCATGAATGAAGACCCTGATGCACAAAACTACGACCCACAACATAAAATAATCAAGTGTGCAAAGAATGGCAGTAAAGGACCAGCATTCTGGACTTTTGAAGCACATCCGCACTGGCCTTGGGATGGCTACAATATGCCGTTTTATGATATTCCCGGAGGCACAAGTCACGAAGCAGTCAGGGAAAGTGATGAATTGCGCGAACGTATGGGAAAGATTATCAGTGAACGACAGGGAAAAGGCGACACTGTCGTCAATCTTGCTGCGACTACTCTTGCCACCAATGCGTATCTTCTCACTGGAGCCGAAAAATATAAGACGTGGGTACAAGAATACGTCGATGCATGGATAGTCCGCACACAGCAAAATGGCGGAATTGTGCCTGATAACATTGGGCTTTTGGGAAAAATCGGTGAACATATTGATGGTAAGTGGTATGGTTCTTATTATGGCTGGAGTTGGCCTCACGGATGGCATAGCGTTGGTCAGGCTGTCGGTATCGCTGCGCAGAATGCAGCACTACTTCACAGAGATTTGACGTATCTCAACTTTCCACGTTCACAGATTGACGTTTTAATTAAAAACGGTATTGAGAAAAACGATCAACTTTACATGCCGCAAAAGTATGGCGACCCTGGGAAAGTCAACTATGTCCCTGGACCTTGGCTTCAGTATCCGATAACAAACGAGGATGGCACTGCTTTGCAGGTGGACGGTTGGTTTGAATTCATGCCGATGCACTCTTCTGATATAGCACATCTGTGGGCAATGTCAATGGACCCAGACGACCAACATCGTGCGGAACAGATCGCAAAAAAGACGGGGTCTAAATTTGACATCAATACCTGGCATCATACTAAAGATAGTGGTGGACATGATGGCGGGTGGTTAGCGTATATGCGTGGCGACTATCCTGAATATCCGGAAGAAATCCTCAACCACAACATTTCACAAGTAGAAGGAAGAATTGCATTTATGGAATCAGACGACGAAGATCCAGCAGGATACGGGGACGCTTACTTCCAAAGACGCAACCCTGTTACATGTGAAGGACTTGTGCAACTAACATGTGGCGGTCCCTTACCACACTACAATGGCGGATTACTTGTGACACGATTGCGGCACTTTGACCCACAACAGAGGCGACCAGGACTCCCAGCTGATGTAGCGGTGTTGGTTTCTAAAATGACAAACGACACAACTGAGCTGGAATTGGTCAACCTAAACGCCACTGAAGCACGTGATGTCATTGTCCAAGCGGGGGCAATGGGTGAGCACAATTTCACAACTGCACGCGCTAAAAATGGTTCAAAGGAGAGCACTGTAGCGGTCAATGGCGCGTATCTTCAAGTTCATCTGCCGCCTAACACGCATATTGCGTTAGAGGTGAGGATGGAGCATTTTGTTAATGCGCCATCGTATAAACAGCCATGGGAATAAAAGAGATCATTTCATATATTTAAAGAATGTGTTTAGTGGACAACTGAATTGATGAATGAACTACAGCACCAGAAAAAATGCTACCACGTGGCAATAAAGCGGCTTTTACTTTTTATCGATGAGTGCTTCAAGGATACGCTCTGCATGTTCATGCGGGACACCGTCTGGTCCAATTATCATATTAACGACTTGTGTTAGTTAACTAATTGTTTTTGTTGTTTTCACAACTATTGAGTTTTGGACTATAAACATATCGTCCCTACGGGACTAAAGAAGGTGTGTATGACGTTTTCTATAAACATATCGTCCCTACGGGACTGAAGAGCATCCTAACCAATGAGGAACACTTATAAAACGTTTTGCTTATGTGAAACAATGTTTTACATAAAGTTATTTAGCACAAGTCGTCATATTAAGTATTGTGAGTTCGTCTCCGCGTGGCCCCGCTTTGTTTATTATCTCTGTAATTTCTTCACGGTGCGCTTCAATCCATTGATATATTTGAACTTTGTCATATAATTTCTGGGAGTGCGTAAATTTTTGATTCAACTTTTTCACAAGTGATTTATTTATACATACTAAATTCTTGAGATGTGTTCGTTCCATATCAAGGACTTTTTGCATAGGCACCTCATGGTGAAAGAAGGTTTTATCAATTTCAGAAATTCGTGCTTCATTTTTAGTTATTTCTGCTTTAGCATTACTCAAGGCCTCTGACACTTCTGGTGTTGGTATATACGCTTGCAAAGATAATGTCTTCATCAACTCTTGCATCTCTTTCTTGGCTTCAGCGAATGCCTGATCGGCATTTTTCGCAGGTTCAATTACTTCTGTTTTAGGTTCAATAGGTTCAATTACTTCTGCTTTAGGTTCAATAGGTTCAATTACTTCTGTTTTAGGTTCAATAAAGCGATTTGCAAAAAATGGTATTGCTACTACACCGAGAACTCCTAAAAAAACCCAAAACCACGGTTTAGAAATTCGCATCACAAACTCCTTATGATATACAGAATATATCCTATACTTTGCAAACATTATAGCAAAGCGTATCTTTGATACTCCTGAAAATCTAGTAATCTTGTAAATCCTGGTTCGGGGTTGTTGAAAAAATCTCCAGAAACGCGAGGTTGTTCTGTGCCCTTAAAGGTCCTTGAGTTTTCCTTTCTTTTTTTCTTCAAGTACCTCGGCAATCAAGAAATCCAATTTCCCTGTGTCGGAATCCACCTCAATCTCTCGATCCCATTTCTCCCAATCCAATTCACTGAACCACAGCCGTAATTGTTTGTACTCAGCTTCAGGGAGCGCGAGAATCTCTTGTTGAATTTTCGTAAGACGTGACATTGCACTCCTCCTTTTGTTAATTGGTTCAATAGTAAGAAATTACAGAGTAATCACCGCGCGGTTGATAAATAAGTATTAATTCTAAAACTTATTAAGTGCAATTGTAACATAAAGCAAGTCTAAATAGCAATTGGTTTTGCCATCAATACCGTTTCGTGGTAGAATAACACAAATTTTGAAAACGTAGGACAATAGGAGGCATAGGTAATGGCAATAGAGAGATTTTTAACAACAGAACAGAGTGTCCAACATCTTCTGAAAACAACTCCACCGCTTCATTTCAACGGAAACCCAACGAAAAAGGAATGGTCAGAATGGCGAGTGAAATTTAGACGTAACCTGACACGGCATTTAGGTCCAAGACCTGAACCGGTGCCGTTAGCGGTAGAAACCTTAGAACGAATACAACAAGATGGCTACACACGAGAAAAGATAATTTTCAATCCAGATGCATTCTCCTCAATCCCAGCGTACGTCTTAATTCCAGATAGTGTGAGTCCAGACAATCCAGCACCTGCGGTACTATGTGCACACGGGCACGGGGTTGGAAAAGACGGTGCTGTCGGCATCGTGGAGGATTACCAAAAACAATTTGCTGTCGAATTGGCACAACGCGGGTTTGTGACAATCGCACCGGACTGGCGATGCTTCGGCGAACGGTTAGATAGGGATGAGTGGGTACGCCGTCCAGGTAGAGATGGATGCAATGCCGCCTATTTTGCACTCGGATATTTCGGTTATCAACTGCTGCAACTCAACATTTCAGATGGGCAACGGTGCTTGGATTATCTTCAATCTCGTCTTGAAGTGGATGGGAGTCGGTTAGGATGTATGGGATGTTCGTTTGGTGGCACGATGACAACCTATATTTCTGCCTTCGATCAGCGGATTAAGGCAGCTGTCATTGTCTGTTATCTTAGCACCTTGAAAGATGCACTTGGTGACCGCGGGCGTGGTAATACGTGTGGTTCACAATTCATGTTCGGTCTACGCGCTGAGGGTGACATAGCCGATGTAGCAGGACTTATCGCACCGCGAGCGTGTATGGTGCAAATCGGTTCGGATGACCGATGTTTCATTGAATCTGATGCTTTGGCGGCGTTTGAACATTTAGAAAAGATATATGCCGCATCAGGAAAACGCGATCGGTTAGTGCTGGATCATTTTCAAGGAGAACATGAGATTGACTTGGAGCCTGGGATCGCGTTTTTGGAAGAGCGATTATAAGATGTCGGTGCCATGATTGAAGCATACCTTGAACTAAACAGCAACCACCCGCTGCTGTCCTTTTCTATCCTCTGAAGGAATAATCCGAATCTCAATATCGCGATTCAACTGATTAAGAAACCTCATCAATCGCTCAACGCTGTAGTCAGAAAGTTTGGCGGCTTTAAGGCGAGAAACTTCAGCGTGTTTAATGCCAAGTAGTTTCGCCGCCTCTACCTGATTTAGTTTACGTTCCTTCAGAATGCGGAAAATCTCAGCTCCCAATTGCGCTTTTAGGAGTTCTTTCTCCGAAACCTCATCAGAAAAACCTAAATCCTTGAAGATATTCCCGCTGCCTTCTTCAACCTTAATGCTCCTGCTCATAATACAGGCCTCTGTTACTTCCGTATGAGCATCTTCCGCGTTGCAGAGAAATCTCCTGCCTTTAGCGTATAGAAATAGACACCACTTGCCACAGGTTCACCGAGTATATTTTTCCTATGCCGATATGCGGGCGGTTCCGAGATTCATACTTGACATACCGCAATGCCAAGTGAGTATGCGGATATGTTGTCCTGTAACTACACCCACAAACGGATTTTACTCCAATTTCCACAACAAGACAGGACCGGTAGCCGCAAAGTCATCGCCATCCGCATACTCTTCCCTAGGACAACTTCCACTGGCAAGTATCTGTCCATCAGGACTGAAGACAAGACGATTGACAATAATCTGAAAAAATAATGGGAAAAGCTATCGATCTATATTGATGTTCTTACTAAGTTCCCGAGTTGTGAACTGCTGTAATAGTGAGCCTGTTTGTGTACTCCATAAACATACGCCTCTCCCTGCTCCAAGTCCAGCGGCAAGTATCTGTCCATCAGGACTGAAGGCAAGGTGCCGACTGATAGTATTAGTGCCGGTTGGCGACATAAGATCGCGTATCCATTCAGCCGTTCTCACATCCCACAATTGGACAGTAAACCCATTACTACCAGATCCACCAATTGCAAGAGACTGCCCTTCAGGACTAAACGCAACGCTAGAGAACCGATCCATATTATGATAGATACCTTTGAGTTTGGGAAGGCGAATACCCGTTCGTGTATTCCACAGGCAAACGGTATCAAAACCAGCACTTGTGAGTATCTGCCCATCGGAACTAAACGCAACACTATAGACCGGACCCGCATGTCCACTGAGCCTCCGAAGCTTGCCGTTTTGTGTATCCAACAAGTACACATTTCTGTCATAACACCCACTTGCCAGCATATTCCCATCAGGACTGAAGACAAGACTACTCATTAATTTACCAGATCCTTCAATTGTCCGAAGCAGCTTGCCGTTCTGTTCGTTCCATAAACGCACGGTTCCGTCTCGACTTCGACTCGCAAGCGTCTGTCCTTGCGGATTAAATATCACGCTAAAAACTCGATCCGTATGCCCACTGAACTTGCGAAGATGTTTACCCGTTTCCGCCTGCCATAAATGACAGGTTCCATCGTGATTTCCACTTGCCAGCATATTTCCATCAGGGCTGAAAACGATGCTACTGGTGCTCACATTCGTGAGCTGGTTTAGTTCATCACCTATTCCAGCATCATAGAACCAAATACCCGTACTACTTGCGACCACTAACAGTGGAGGATCATCAACAGGCGAGAATGCTATGTCGTATATCACACCTTTACTAATGCGGGCTATATTGCACCTTGCGGTAACGGAATTTGTTGTGAATCTTGGGCAAAGGTGTTGGTTGAAACCAAGAAAAATAACAAAAAAATCGAAAAACGTATGATTCTCATAACAAAATTACTCCTTTTTTGATGTAGGTGTTACGGCACACTGCAAGTGCCTACTACCGTAACTAATAGAGTTCTGACATCCATACGCCATCATGTTCAGGATTGTAGATCAGCCCTTTCTTCATGTCAAGGCAGAGGTCGAGGTCTTCTAACAGGAGGTGCCCAATAAGGACAGGCGTGCCATCAGGGACACCCATGACGGTGGTGATGCTTTCACGTTCCAAAAGTGTAAATTGTACCGGTGAATAAATCCATAATTCTGTGATTCCATTGACTGTGCGTACCGGCTCACTTCTGAATGGTGTTAAGCCGAGTTGCTCAATGAGGGATGGCGGCAAACCGAGTCGTGTCGCGCCGGTATCAACGAGCGCGTCTTCGACGGTAATTCGCTTTACGTCTTCGGCGGGCATAACACCTGCATTTGCCAAAACCAGTTCATCGTTATTTGCGAGTTTGATTCTTGCTGTGTGTTTCATTTTCAATAGCTCCTGTTTTTTCGTTATATTTTACGGCGGCGCATTCAACATAGTCATACCTCTACACATCAAAAAGGCGTAAATAATCGTCCAGCGTTTCAACCCTACGGATGCATGTAAGTTCATCACCCTCAACAAGATATTCCGGTGGACGCATCTTGAGATTATAGTTAGAACTCATCGCGTAGCAGTATGCCCCAGCATCGCAAACCACAAGACCTGTACCCTCTGGTGGTGTCAGTAATTTTCGTTCCTTTCCGAGAAAATCCGCAGATTCGCAGACGGGACCTACGATATCAAAAGTCTCGACCTTCCCATCAACGGGTTCAATAAACTCAATATGCTGATACGCATCGTAAAGGCTTGGTCGGATGAGTTCTGACATACTTCCATCCGTGACGATAAAATGTTTGTTTCCGTTCGTCTTGACGCCAGTGACACGGTTGACAAATACAGCCGTATTACCGATTATAGAACGTCCCGGTTCAATAATTAATGTGATGTCATCCGTGAGTAGTTCACGAATTGAATCTATTAAGTCTGTGGGGGTGGGAATATCATTACCAGAACGTTCATAGTCAATTCCCAACCCTCCACCGATATTGAGATAGTGTAGTGAAAAACCCTTTGCTTGAATAGCACGCATGAAATCAAGCATAATCTCTGTGGCATCTCGGAAGATTCGCACCTTCTTAATAGTTGAACCAAGATGGCAGTGAACACCAACTAAACTCAACAAATCGTCTTTACGAATTTCGTCTAAAAACCAATTAAGTCGTTCATTGCGTATACCAAACTTGGAATTTTTCATGCCTGTAGAGACATAGGGATGTACCTCTGGATTAACATCAGGATTGATGCGGATAAGCACATTCGCGGGTGTTTCAAGCTGCTTTGCAGTCTGCTGAATGTGGCGCAAATCAAATTCGCTGTCAATGTTAATCAGCACACCGTGTTCAACTGCAAGACTGAGTTCTTCAAGGGTCTTACCGTTGCCGTTTAGGATTGTCCGCTTCAGATCGAATCCGGCGGCAAGTGACAACCGTAGTTCATTTCCACTTACCAACACTGCACCGCTACCGAGCGCGCTTAAGCGTTTCAGAAGTGAAAGATTGTTGTTTGCCTTCACGGCATAGCCTATGATTGCATTGATACCCGCAAGTGCGTCTTGATATGCAGTGTAGTTAGCCTTAAGCTGCGCGAGGCTGTAAAGATAAAATGGACTATAGGGGACCTCATCCTGAATGTCTTTAACCTTCAATTTTTCGCAGTAGAGGTACCCATCTTTAAAGTGAAAACTCATCAACTATAAATATACTCCTATTTTCCCGTAGTTTTCGTTTATTTGTTCAAATTTTGGCTTAGTATTCCCGTTTGTGCCAATCGTCTTCCCAAAGGTTGAATGCCCCTTCGCGATACGGATGCGCCGCGATGAGATCCTCATTCAGTTCCATGCCAAGTCCGGGACCGTTTGGTAGACTAAAGTATCCATCTATAACCTCAGGACATCCGGTTGCAGCTTCTTTCACCCACGCTTCAGAAAAATCGTTGAAATGCTCCTGAATTTTGAAGTTTGTGGTGCATGCAGCAAAATGCAAGGCAGTAGCAGTGGAAACAGGACCACCAACGTTATGTGGTGCAACCGTCATATAACACATATCACCCATCGCAGCGATTTTTTTAGTTTCCAAAAATCCACCTGTCTGCGTAATATCGGGTTGTAGGATATCTGCAGCTTGTAGATTAATCAACTCACGATATTCATATTTGTTGTGAAGTCGTTCCCCAGTGGCAATAGGAAGATTGATTTTGTCAGCAGCTTTTGCGAGTGCTGCAATATTATCGGGTGGCACAGGTTCCTCAACCCAGCTCGGTTTGAATTGTTCCAATTCGGCAGCAATTTCTATCGCTGTATAAGGACTAAACCGACCGTGCATCTCAACCAGAATTTCGACATCAGGGCCCACAGCATCGCGCACAGATTCTACGAGAGAAACGGATTTTAACTTCTCCTCATAAGAGAGCTCATAATAGCCTGCACCAAACGGATCAAACTTGAGTGCCTTATAGCCTTTTTCAAGTACCCTTTTTGCAGCAGCGTGAAACTCCTCAGGTGTCCGTTCTACACGATACCAACCGTTTGCATAAGCCTTTAATTTATCTCGGCAGGCACCGCCAAGCAGCCGGTATACAGGTTGATTCAATGCTTTGCCGATAATATCCCAACATGCTATTTCAATCACACTAATTCCGGTAGCGACAATTTCACCAGCACGTCCATAGTCGTTCCGAAACATGCGTTGGTATAGGTCTTCTGTATTGAATGGATCGCTACCGATTACGTGCCTGCGTTTGGCACCGTCAATATAGGCTACCAGTGCATCTGTGCGGTTGTTCATCCGCACTTCACTGATACCGGTCAAACCCTCGTCTGTTTCAACTTTAACGAAGGTTAAATTCCGCCAACTTGTCCCCATGACTAAAGTTACTACATCAATAATTTTCATTGTTATTTTCTTGCCTCTCCCTCAGATACGCTGCGTTGTCCGCGTCCTTGCGGTGATGCAGGTTCAATAGTTGGTGCTTCTTCACCTGCCTCAACCATCCGCCGAATTAGTCGTTCCCGCATTACTTCCGCGACATTCTCATGGGATCGTAGTCCGATGAGATTTCGTAACTCGTAGGGATCTACCTCAAGGTTGTAAAGGTATTGTTCAACATATACATCTGACCCTGCGTCTTTGCCGCCACTTTTCTTAGGTGCATCAACACCATATTTCCAACGTTGTGTACGAACAGCGCGTCCAACTTGAGCCTCACTAATTTGGACAAACACCTCTTCGGGCCAATCTTCGGTGTCACCTTGTAGAAGTGGAAGGATAGATCGACCTTGCATTTCATCAGGAACCGCTAAACCTGTTGCATCCAGAAGTGTCGGTGGTAAATCAACAAGACTCACAAGTTGTTGAACCTGTCCTCCTCCGATGAACCCTGGTCCGTGGAAAGCAGTCGGCACCCGAATAGAACTTTCATGACAGGAACGTTTATATTCGCTGTTACGTGTTTTGAAATGACATCCGTGGTCAGAAGTAAACAGAATAATTGTATTATCAAGTAAATCAAGACTTTTGAGTGCATCTAACAGCCGTCCGAGTGCTTCATCAAGTCTTTTCACCATGCCGTAGTAGCCGCCTAAGTGCTGGTGCGTTGAGCCACCCAGCGCGGCGAGATCAGGTGGTATCCATTTCCCAGTATACCTCTCCCTATATCCATCCGGTGGAGGATAATCATCCAAATGGTTTTGGTGATGCGGTTCAATATAGGATGTAAATAGGTAAAAAGGATCGTTTTTGTGTTGGTCAACATAACGTATTACCGCATCAGTCATCGCATCTACACGATACCCAGGTAGGTCAATAGGTTTGCTGTCGTTATCAAATAGTCTCGTCTGGTAGGCGTCAGAAGTGAATTCAAGCACATTGGATGCTAACCAATAGTCATATCCACCACGATGTTCGGGTGGAACAGGTCCGGGGCCAGTGCCACCTGAATAGAGGTGCCACTTCCCTATGTATCCTGTATCGTAGCCTGCATCTCCAAAATGATGGGCAAGTGTTTTAAGATCTGGGGACAATGGGATGCCGTTTCGGTAACATCCGGTGCGGGTTGCGTATAATCCGGTTTGCAGGCATGAACGCGCGGGTCCGCAGACAGGTTGGCACGTAAAAGAGCGATGGACGTGTGTACCTCGCTGTGCCATCCGGTCGAAGTTGGGCATCAAATCAAGCGGATTACCGTGCAAGCCTGAAGTATCCCACCGCTGTTGGTCAGTGAAAAAGACAATGACATTCGGTTGATTTTTGTCAGTTTGTGGCATATTTTGAAATATCCTCTTATACGCAATTAACGCGATTTGTAGCGCGAGGTCCCCGTGCCTCGCAATGCTGACTTTATCAGAAAATTTTTAATCAAGTTAATTTGGTATCATTCAAGTTTGGCTTATCATAGTTTAAAGAATTTTATGATTGATGTCAAGTAGAAATTACAGATTGAGTATGTAAAGTTGTTGTCACATAATACTTATACCAAATTAACTTGATTCTAATCTATCGGTGCGGTTAGGAAATCGCACCATTAGCGTCACCCGACTGCGATATATCTAAATTGATGCATAAGGTGACAAAAACTTTACATACCCCTACTTGACATCAATTTGCTTCTTATGTTAGAATATAAATATGATAAAGGTTTTAAACTGTCTATTCATTTCCATTTTATTTGTCAGTGTTGTAAGCGTCGCGAAGGATACACCACTAAAAGTTGGCGATACAGCACCGGATTTTACGCTTCAAGATGTTGAGGAGAAACAGCACAATTTAAAGAAGTTACGCGGGAAATATGTTTTTCTGATTATGGGAAATAGGAAGATTCGGAAGGAAGATGACAAATGGGCAGAGGCTTTCAAGAAAGATTATAAGAAAAACCAGCGGGTTGCTGCTTATATCATTGCTGATTTGCGAAGTGTGCCAGGATTTATACCGAAACGTTTTATCCGATCCCAATTGAAAAGAAATCCACCACCGGTGAAATTCCTGCTTGATTGGAAGGGGCAAGTACATCAACGGTACCATACGGACAAAAAGAAACCGAACCTCTATCTGATTTCACCACAAGGAAAAATCCTGTTTCATCGCAAAGAGAATTTCAAACCAGAGATTTATGCGGACTTAAAAAAACAGATTGATGCTCTATTAACCAAAAAACCTTAATCTGCGATTACGCATGGTGGACTAATACCAAATTAACGGGATCCGACGTCTTTTGATATAGCACACGGTTGTGAGGCACGGGGACCTCGCACTACAAATCGGGTTAATTGGGTATAAGGCATTATGCGACACAAAGGAGAGAAAGTATGGATTCCAAAGACAAAGGTGAAATCACGAAATATTTGTCTTTTCCAATGGTTCTCATAGGTAGTGGTTCATTTTTCGGAGTAATTGGATGGTTGGGATTAGCTCAAGCTGCAGAAAGCATCATCTTTTTTATTGGCGCAATGCTACTTTCCTTTTCAGGTTCAATGGCGACTTTATGTGGTCTCATGAGTCTCGAAAGACTTGCTCCAAGCAAGCAAAAAGTCCGAAAATTGAAAACTGAAATTTCAAAGTACATTAAGATTCAGTATCCAACTTTTATCATACAAGTAGAAAAACAGAAACAGAAGTATCAAGAACTCTATAGAAAATTGCCTGAAATTAGGAATTATTGTGAGGAATTTAGACAGGATATTAGAAATCTACGTTTACAGTTATCAAATTTGGAGAAACGGCTTCAGGAGAAACTAAAAAATTATGCACCTGTAATTGACAATGATAGTGCAGATGGCATCGCAAAAAAGATTCTGTGGTCTGAAAAACAAATTCAGTTAACACAATTCAATGACTCCTTAGAGAAACTCTCTCGTTTTATTACTACTGCAGACATAGAACGGTATCGCGGTGAACTGACACACATTAGTAGTGCGTTGACTCAATTAGATCAAGGTATAAATCACTATCGTGAGTTAATGATACTTTGTAATCGCTCAGACGCTGACTATGACAAAATCATAAGTGCGAAGCAGAAAGTTGATAAGGCAGACAATTTGATAATTCGACAGGAAAATCGATTACAAGAACTTAGGACAGAGATGGCTACAAAGAGTGAATCAGCGAAAATGGAATTATCGCTTTTTCAAGAGCAGTTTGATGAATTCAAGGCAGAGGATGATTGATAAATCATTCTTAAGACTTTTTAGCAAATTGGAATCAAATACATTGAGGTTGAGTAACAGTATCTAAAAATCTATATTTTTCTTGATAAATTCGTTGATATGTGTTATGATATTTAGACATTGTTTGCGATATTTTTAGGCAATACCCACGTCTATTTTATCAAAAATCACGATAAAACAAGAGGCTTCGCGAACATTTTAGCGCATTTCTGAATTTCAGAAATGCTTTGGGAGATAGCTCCTGGGTGTCCTCGGACACCTTGCAAACCGTGTATGGAAGTGAAATGCATAGCATTGCACGGAAATATATAGGTTAATACTATCGGGTGAGTATGAAATATCTTGTAACAGGTTGTGCAGGATTTATTGGGTGGAAAGTTAGTGAATTTCTGCTTGCAGATGGGCATACCGTAGTCGGAGTTGACAATCTTAACGACGCTTATGATGTAACTATTAAGAATTGGCGGCTTGCACAACTCCAAAAGTTACCCAAATTTCATTATCACTGTGTAGATATTTGTGATCGTTCGGTACTGGAAACGCTATTTGACCAACATTATGATGCAGTGATTAACCTCGCAGCACGCGCAGGTGTTCGTCAGTCCGTTGAAAATCCTTGGGTCTACATTGATACAAACGTGACTGGCACACTAAACTTGTTAGAACTATGTCGTACTTCTGATATAAAGAAATTTGTGTTGGCTTCTACCTCAAGTTTATACGGAGCAAAGAATCAACTTCCTTTCAGCGAAGAGGCAGACACAAATGGACCACTGTCCCCTTATGCTGCCTCCAAAAAAGGTGCAGAGGCTCTTTGCCATAGTTACCACCATCTCTACGATATTGATGTAACGATATTTCGTTTCTTTACCGTCTATGGACCCGCTGGTCGTCCGGATATGAGTGCGTTCCGATTTGTCCAATGGATTAGTGAAGGAAGACAGGTTATTGTATACGGGGATGGCAAACAATCATCCCGCGATTATACCTATGTAGAAGACATTGCTCGTGGTGTAATCGCAGGACTGAAACCTCTCGGTTATTCTGTCATCAATCTCGGTTCGGATAGTCCAATTGTGTTAATTGACACAATTAGACTGATAGAGGAACTCGTTGGCAAAGAAGCAAAACTATTGCATCAACCGTTCCATCCTGCGGACGTACGAGCGACGTGGGCAAACATCCAGAAAGCAAAACAACTTTTAGGATGGCGTCCACAGGTGAGTTTTAAAGAAGGAATAACTGCACTTGTTGAATGGTATCAAGAGCATCGCGATTGGGTAAAGGATATTCCAACAGGTTAAGCAGCTGTCAAGATTTCCACTGCTTTTTCTAAAGCTTGTTCATCCACCTTCAGTTTAGCGTTTTCTACTTCGCGCTTTACGTAGGTCAAAGTGTTTGTCAGGTTCATTGGGGTTGCGATTTCTTGCACAATCTTGTGTAGACGTTTAACATCGGTTTTCTTTATCCCAGTCTTTTCTTCTACACGAGAGTGCAATTCCGCAGGAGATTCTGGTTCCTTGACCGTTTCATCGGGTTTTTGTGTTGACGGTTTTGAATTTTTATCTTGCGTTTTGACAGATCGGGTGCGTTTGCGGGTTGTTGTCTTCTGAATTTTTCCCGCTTCTAATGCTTTAAAACCGCACTCCTTACACAATTTGGCTGTAACATCAGCCAACGTCATTGTTACAATCACTTCACTGATAGCACCACAAAGATCACATTCAGTTAGATTTTCAATACTCGAAAGGATGTCGGTGTTTAGCACCAGCATCTTTTGTTTATCAGTCTTTGTTGGCTTCTCTTTCTGACAAAGCGTAATAAGTTTTTGCGCTGCTTTTTCAATTTGATCTAAATTTCCCATGCTACACCTCCAATAAATGTTATAATTAGTATAACATTTATGAAAATTACTGTCAAGGAAAATTAATCTAAAAAGCCAATTTAGTGGTTGAACTTAACTTACTGAATTTTTATCTTTATACAATTTATATTCAAAACTATCAAGAAGTGCTTCGCAACTTGCCGATATTATGTTCTCTGAAACCCCGACCGTTCTCCAACTCATTTCTCCATCACTTGCTTCAATAAGCACACGCACTTTTGAACCTGTACCTGCTTTAGTGTCCAATACACGAACCTTATAATCCATCAACCGGACTTTTTGTAAAACAGGATAGAACTGCTCAAGTGCCTTTCGAAGTGCTGTATCCAATGCGTTTACAGGACCGTCGCCATCTGCTGCGGTATGGGTAGTTGCACCATCTGGTGTTGTGACCTTCACTGTTGCCTCTGAACGAATAGTGTGGTCGCTGAACTTCTCAATGATAATGCGAAAACCGAGATGTTCAAAAAAGGATTCATAACCATTGAAGACTTTATGCGTCAAGAGTTCAAATGATGCTTCAGCAGCTTCATACTGATAGCCTTCGTTTTCGGCTTCTTTAAGACGGTTGAAGAGTTCTAAGACCTGTGGTGAGTTTTTGTCGTAATTCGGATATTCCTTCTCAATTTTTTTCATGATCGTGCCACGACCCGCTTGGTCGGACACGAGAATACGTTGCGTATTACCGACATTTTCGGGGACGATATGTTCATAGGTGAGACGGTTCTTACGAATGGCATCCGTGTGTAATCCACCTTTATGGGCGAAAGCGGAACGTCCAACATACGGTTGACGTTCGTCATGTGGCAGGTTTGCTAATTCACTGATTAATCGAGAAACACGCGTCAATGCTTGTAACTGAGTATCGCTTATGCACTCAATACCTAACTTCAGCTGAATTGTAGGAATAATAGAGGCAAGATTAGCGTTTCCGCATCGCTCACCGTATCCGTTGAATGTTCCTTGAACATGGTTTGCACCGGCTTGAACGGCTAAAACAGAATTTGCTGCCCCCATACCCGCGTCATTATGAGCATGAATACCAATCGGGAGAGACAGCGCAGACATCGATGCTTTGACACCATCCTGAATCTCTATGGGTAACCTTCCTCCGTTAGTATCACAAAGAACAAGGCATTTCGCCCCACCTGACGCAGCGGCACGTAGTGTTTCAACAGCATATTCGGAGTCATCTGCAAAACCATCAAAAAAGTGTTCAGCATCGTAAATTACTTCACGTCCACTCTCTATAAGATACTGGACAGAACTCTCAATTAATTTTAAGTTCTCTTCCGCTGAAACCCGTAAGACATCAGTTGCATGGAGTCGCCAACTTTTACCAAAAATCGTAACAGTTCTTGCACCTGTATCAAGCAAAGCAGACAGGTTCGGGTCATCTTCAGGATCATAGGATGGATAGCGTGTACTACCGAAAGGTACGATTGTTGCTGTTTCTAACATCATATCTTTTGCACGCTTGAAAAATTCTATATCTTTCGGATTGGAACCCGGGTAACCACCTTCAATATAGCGGATACCTAATTTATCTAGTGCTTTGATGATTATCAGTTTATCTTCGACTGAAAATGCTACGCCTTCGGCTTGGCTACCATCCCTGAGTGTTGTATCGTAAAATTCAACCATGTGTGTTACAGCAAGTTTTGGCTTATACTTAGAATATAGGAATGCAAACTTCACACTAAATCACCAAAATTCGGTGTCTCCTTTATATGACAATACCCGATTAATTTTCTTACTAAAATTCTATCACATTTGAAGGGAAAAGTCAAGATTATTGCAATCGTTGGAGTAGGGTTATTTATAGTTGATTCTACAATTGAAGATACACTGTAGATCAGCACGTTTTGTAAACTCACAGATCAAATGTATCGTTTATTGCTAAAGTCTATAATAAATGTTCCAATCGTTGGAGTGTATAATATTTATAGTAACGTGAACTCAGTGTCCGAAATATTTATTTTCAAAATTCACCATAGTAATAGTTTGCACCGCCAAATTACTTGTAGGATAGGTCTCTGTGTTGCATCAAAATGTCAATACAGCGCGTTTCACTGGAAATTTATACATGAGAAATTGTATAATTTGCAATGCTTATTATTTTCAATTTTTGCCTTATATTAATATATTAATTCACTGCCTGAATAGGAGTTATCTCGCCATGAAAAGTCTTTTCTGCCTGTTAATAGTTCTTCTAATTCCCGTAGCTGCCTTTTCACAGACAGGTGAAATTGAAGGTACTGTTTATAACAAAAACACAGATGAACCTTTTACAGGCATAGATGTACATCTCATAGAAATCGACAAACGTGTCAAGACAGACGAAAAAGGTGCGTTTTCTTTTAAGGAAGTCCCTGAAGGGAGGTATACCTTATCCATATCTTCACCAAATTCAGAATTAACCCAAAAAGCCTCTGTTGTCCTTCAAGCCGGTAAAACACTCACACCAAAAATATACTATAGTACAACCGAGTATGAACTCAAAGCTATTGAAGTAAAGACGAAACGTGCCCCTAAAACTGTGATAAAAAAGAGTATTGAATCTAAAGAAATTACACGGTTGCCGGGGACAGCAGGTGATGCGCTTCGGGCACTGCCTATCATACCGGGTATAGGTGTTGCCAATGATTTTAGTGGTGCGCTCTATATCAGAGGCGGTTCAGACGAAGATAATCTCTACTACTTTGATCGGGTTCCCGTCGGTTATCCATACCATTTCGGAGGACTCGTTTCGTCTCTAAGTTCTGAAATCATTGATCGGATTGATGTCTACGCAGGCGGTTACGGTGCCGAATATGGAGTGGATTCTCAAGCCGTGATTGACATATATTCACAGAACAGCAGCCCTGATGATTTGCGTGGAAAACTGAATCTCAACCTGTTATACTCAGAAGGATTACTTCAAGGTAAATTCGGTGAGACAGGATATTGGTATGCCGCTGGACGGAGGAGTTACATAGACCTATTTATCGGCTCGCTTTCGTTCGCTGCAGGTGCAATCACCGCCTTTCCGCGTTTCTGGGATTATCAAGTGAAAGCTGGATATGACATCACCGAAAAACATCAACTTTTTTTCAATCTGTTTGCATCAGGAGATAAATTTGCCATAAAATTAGATGGTGAAAATGTGGACGAAGATTTTAGGGGTAATACAAGCTTTGAAAGCGGATTTGAAGGTGCGGGGATTCATCTACGTTCTTCACTAACAGAACGACTCACCTCCTTTTTATCATTTACCCGCTCTAACTTTCTCTTTGATGTTAATTTCGGTCCCTTACTCTCTCTTAATATTGATGCGCCAACATACACTTTCCGTGAAGATCTCACTTATGAATTGGACCAAAAACATCGGTTGGAATCCGGACTCATCCTCGGTCTTGAACCGGGAGAGGTGAGCGGTACATTCACACGTATTCCTGATGAAGGTGAGGTGGAATACGACATTCGATTTGAAGATAAAGTCAGTATAGATGAAACTGTGCGTGGGCAACGTATAGAAGGCTATTTGCAAGATAGATATTCTCTGTTGCCATTTTTGTCAGTTGTGTATGGGTTACGGCTTGATTATTTTAATGAAATTGACGAACTCTCTATTCAACCTCGTGCCAGTTTGAGTTTAGAACTTCCCAACAACTCTGAAATTCAATTTGCTTACGGGTTATATAACCAAGCACCTATCCCCGCACAACTCTCAAACAGTGTTGGTAATCCAGAGTTAAAGTCCAGTCAGGCGAGTCACTATATTGTGGAACTCAAACGTCAACTTTCACAGGATACAGAAATCAAAATCGCAGCCTATTACAAAGACTTAATAAACCTGATTACATCGGACATTATATCCACATTTCTTAATCAAGGTGTCGGTTATGCACAAGGCACTGAGATATTTCTACGGCACAACAGTGGAGATAAGTTCTTGGGTTGGATTTCATACGCTTATGCACTTTCAAAGCGGCGTGACCGTTTAGACGAACCGTATCGTTACTATTCTTTTGACCAAACCCATGTCGCAACCCTCGCGGCAAGTTATAATCTGACACCTACTTGGGAATTTGGTGCTAAATGGCAGTACCGAACTGGTAATCCCTATACACCTATTGTGGATGCCAATCTCGTACCAGACCCGAGGTTTATTGAAGAAATTGGGGGAATTAAGAACATTGGGAACATCAATACCGCTGAGATCATTGAAAATTCAATTTTTATTCCAGTCTATGGGGAAAAGAACTCTGAAAGATTACCTTCCTACCACAGGTTGGATATACGCGTGAGTAAAATCTTTCGTTTTAATAGTTGGAAGTTAGGAATATTTTTAGAACTACTTAATACCTATAATCGTAAAAATATACTCGATTATAGATATACAAGCCGAGACTATTCAACAAAAGAACCAATTAATCAGTTGCCTATGATCCCATATTTAGGTTTTACAGCGGAATTCTAAATGGTTATACATGGAAACAGAACACTGAAAAAGATTTTTATTCTTATTATCTTCCTCTTGCCATTTTCTTCTTTCGGACAGAGTGATGACACTATAAACGACGAAATATCGGATGAAATTATCACTTTACCCCCAGTAGAGGTCAAAACAGAACGGATAGAAAAGAAACCACGTCATACTATCCAACGCGACTCAATTCTTAATGCGATAGGTAATGGAGGAGATCCGCTACGACTATTAAACCAACTCCCAAGTGTCGGCGTATTGAACGATTTCGTTGGAATCCTTTCCGTACGTGGTGGCGGTCCAGAAGATAATCTTTACTATTTCGATCGATTGCCATTAGGGTATCCATATCATCTCTTAGGGATTGTCTCTACAGTCAACGCTGAAGTTCTTCAAAAAATTGAGGTATATCCAGGTGGATATGGTGCGGAGTTCGGTTCCGACTCTCAGTCAGTGATTGACATATACTCACGGGGTATCACCGAATCGCATATTGGAGGAAAACTCAACCTCAATCCAGTTTATTCTCAATTATTTCTTGAAGGAAAAATTGGAAATAGGGGCTATTGGTACGTTTTTGGTCGCAAAAGTTATATGGGACCCCTATTCGAATTATTACCACGTTTGCTGGAGATTGATAATGATTTTGTGACGCAGGTGCCAAGTTTCTGGAGTTATCAAGGTAAATGGGTTTATCAATTAAATAGCATGCACAGGGTTGTTGTCAATACCATTTCAGCTAACGATTCATCAGAATTTCTCTTTACTTCAGATGAAGTCTCTGAAAGTGAACTGCGTGGACCTTTCAGATCGGAAAATCCATTTGATTCACAAGGTGTCCATTTCTATTCCGAAAAAGAAAAGACGTTTAGATCTATTATATCATTGACACGGTCTTTCTCCCGCACGGAATTAAATTATGGTGAAGGGTATTTCTATCGGGATGCAGATAGTGTAATTTCATTACGTAGTGATCTTCAATACTGGGCAAAATTTCCAAAGATGTTATTAGAAACTGGTTTTGATTTGTCAAGCCTTCCTTCAAACATTATCAGCATTGGAGCGCGCCCTCCTGAAGAAGGGGATTGGGATTATGACGTCAGACTCAAGCAAGATGGAGAAAAGGTCCATACAGTCACGTCTAAAATCCTTCATCGGCTTGAGGGATATTTACAAGCAACACAGGACCTCGTTACAACACGGTATGCTGACCTCTATGCCACTATAGGAATGCGAGCAAATTACTTTAACCTGATCGACAGTTTTTCACTTCAACCACGTGGACTACTCGGCTTAACACTTGGTCCCGAGCAAACGACTGGCGTATGGTTTTCTCTTTTACCGGTAGACCTACGGTTTATGTATGGTAATTATATTCAAAATCCGCGGTTTTATCAAGTCGTGTTTGGAAACGAAAATCCTGATATTTCCCCAAGTCTCGCAACGCATTATGTTGTGGAATTGGAAAAAAATCTTACTGCTGAAACAAAGGTCGAAGTCGCTGGATATTACAAAAACCTTCAGGATATGATTACCTTCAACTTATCAGAAAAACGTTATCAAAATCAGCGAACCGGATCTGTGAAAGGAATTGAAGTCTCTCTGCAACACGAAATCGGAGATGCATTCCGAGGCTGGCTTGCATACTCCTATACTGTCTCAAAACGCCTCGATTCAGATAAGGAAAAAGAAAGAGATTTTATGTATAGCACACCGCACGTATTGACAATTAACCTTAATTACACTTTTGAGTCGTGGGAATTCGGGGCAAATTGGCAATACAAAAGCGGTGTGCTGTACGCGCCTTTGGAAGACAGATTCCGATATACCAATCCGTATACTGATAATCAAACATGGATACCTATATACGGAGATCCATCGCGTACAGTTCCATATCACCGCTTGGATTTACGGTTTCACAAATCCTTCATTCTGGGAGACAGATGGAAGCTCGGGTTTACTTTTGAACTCTGGAACGCCTATAATCGTACAAATCCACTACAAGTTCGTTACAATTCAGCGTTTACAAAAGAGGTTCCGATTGCACAATTACCCTTAGTTCCATTCCTCGCACTGACTTTGGAGTATTGATTTACGTCTCGTTTAAGTCAGTTTCTATAATCCAATTTGCCTCTTTTGCGTCTTAATGTTAATTAGGGTTTCTTCTACGCAAGGAGGTAACGCTTTTGGACCACCCCCTATTATCTTTTACTCATTTCCAAAAATCTAAAATTTCTTTATTTACACTTATACTTTTGTTGATACTTTTTTCCACTGTGAGTGCCGAAGAATCAGCCTATCAGATTAAAGCTTACCGTACATACGAGAGTATTGAGATTGATGGCGATCTATCCGAAACAGATTGGCAGAAGGCTGAAGCGATAGATAGGTTTGTCCAAATTGAACCATATCAGGGAGAAACCAATTCAGAACCGATGGAGGTTCGCATTCTTTACGACAATGAGAACATATACTTCGGTTTTATCTGTTATGACTCTGAAATTTCAAAGCTTGTTGCGAATGAAATGCGTAGAGACGCCCGCGACATTCACGAAAATGACAACGTATTCATCCTATTGGATACATACAACGACAAACGAAGCGGGTTTTTCTTTCGCACAAACGCTTTAGGCGCAATACAAGATAGAGCAATTACAAATAACGGTGATACATTAAACGATGACTGGGATGCTGTTGTAGCATGTAAGGCAAAAATAAATGACACATTTTGGACTGCGGAGATAAGCATTCCATTTAGCCAACTCCGGTTTAAAAAAAGCGATCCGATGGAATGGGGCATAAATGTGGGACGTGAACTCATGCGGAATCAGGAGGAGACAGTATGGGCACCTGTGCCTGCTTCTTATGGCGGATTAGCAAAATATCGCACTACGAACCTCGGAGAACTTGTCGGTTTAGAAGGTATTACGCCGTCACGCAGCTTAGAAATTCTTCCATATTTTCTACCCGGCATCACACAAAACTATGATGACGATTCAGAACTTGAGACTACTAGAGAACTCAAACTTGGCTTTGACGCAAAATACGGGATAACATCAAACCTAATTGCGGACATCACCTATAACACTGACTTTGCACAGGTTGAAGCAGATCAGGAACAGGTTAACCTCACCCGATTTAGCCTCTTTTTCCCAGAAAAAAGACCTTTCTTTTTAGAGGGTGCCGGACTCTTCGATTTCGGTGCTCCAAGGCAGAGTTTTCGGCGACCACCACCGATGCTACTTTTCTACAGCAGACGTATTGGATTAGCTGAGGGAAACGCTATCCCTCTAATATTCGGGGGAAAAGCCAGCGGTAAGATTGGTTCTTATGGAGTCGGGTTTCTTAATGTCCTTACAGATGAATTCTATGACGATATAGAAGATGATGACCCGATTGACATTCCACGCACCAATTACAGTGTTATGCGAATTACTAAGGACAGTGCAGCGGGTTCGCGCTTTGGCATGATTGCTGTCAATAAAGACGAATTCGACAGTTACAACCGCGCAGGTGGGTTCGACTTTGAATACCGTCCAAACGACAGACTTGATGTGCGCGGCATGTGGGCGCGAACTTTTAGCCCCGATATGTCAGGAAAGAATAACGCTTGGTACTTCGGTTCAAAATGGCGGAATGACAACTTTCGTATAGGAGGTTCATACACTGATATTGACGAAGATTTTGATCCGGCAGTCGGATTTGTACGTCAGACTGGCGTTCGTCAGGCACATGCAGAATTACGGTGGGCACCAAGACCACAAAAATACGGTATTCGAGAAATGTATTCGGGACCCGAAGTAAACTACATTCTAAATCAACAAAATGAACCAGAACAATGGAATTTTTCCTACACCCATTGGACATCTTTCGCAACTGGTGATTCTGTGATGTTCTTTGTTAGACGTGCTTTTGAACGACTTGACGAAGATTTTGAAATTCGAGAGGATGTGATTATTCCAATCGGTGACTACCAATTCGGTATATTCGGCGGACGATTTTCAACGAGCGATGTTCGTGTTATCAGTGCTACAGTTGGGTTTGAGTATGGTGATTTTTATAACGGTCAAATCCGAAAATATTATGTTAATGGCTCTCTGAAACCGAATGGACAAATCAGTCTGCACACAAATTACCAATTTAATCGCATTAATCTACCAGCCGGTAATTTTGATGCCAACCTTTTCTCAGGTAGGTTCAACTACTCGTTTTCAACAACACTATTTGCGAAACTTTATGCACAATGGAATACAGAAACTAACCTCCTGTCTACTAATTTCTTGATTAATTATATCTATCGTCCGGGGAGCGATTTCTATTTTGTTATAAATCAAATCTACGACACAGACAAGACAACAAAGAATGTGCTGCAGAGTTCTACAGTAATCGCAAAAATGACATTTTGGTGGAATCCTTAACTGTATATCACTGCAATTTATAGGAAATTTCATATTTATATACTTAATTAATTAAAAAGAGTTGACATATATTAATAAATAGGATATAATTTTAAGTTAAACTAACGTGAGTTTTGGCATAGATAGGAGGGTGTTTTTACCTCCTAATCCCTTAAACAAGGCAAATTAGTGGAAAGACCTGCGAATTCGTGAAAGTAGGCTTATACCGAGTTCACGTTAACGCTCTTCTGTCAAATCCCCATGCTTTAGTTTGCGGGATGTAGATGGCTAAGTTGTTGATTTATAGAAAAAACTTGACATTTATTCAAAAACATGGTATCTTATATGTAACTTGCTGGATAGGACACTGCCATTCGGCAGTGTCCTATCCTTACCAGTGACATGGTATGTGGCAAGTTGCAAGTGAGACCTTGTCCAACATCGTTATTATCGGTAGCGTTCATGTAAGTCGTCAGCGGAGTAATAACCCTGTGCCTTGTCCCGCTACCACAAACTTTATTATTTAGGCCCGGGTGTGCAGGGTATAATACCTGATAAAACCGATCTGATTCGGAATAACGGCCTAATGGTGGAGCGACAGTAAGACGGTAGACTCTTTGAGAAAACCGCAGTTGCGATGAAACCGAAGCCCCTACCTTTAGGTAGTGGGTGGCATCACTAAGAGTTGGCATTGATGTTAACATACGGTTGATCAGTAAATTAATGTCTTGACAAATTAATGTTTTGGCAATCTTTTACTATTGATTTTAGAACTATCTCATATACTCCGGTAAGTGTGTTGTAAGCGCGCTATCGACATCACGAGATAACTTCAAGGAGAAAAAGAGATGAGTAGAAGTTCCGATATTTTATCCCAAATGCAACAGCGTCGATCTGAACGAAAAAAACCGAAAATCAATGCTAAATTGAAGAAAACCAGCATTGACAACAATCAGATAGGTGGAATTGCTACCGCACAAGAAAATAAACCTCCACCCATTACTATGCAGAAAACCGGTGGACGTAATTCTGTTGCAATGACGTTTTCCATAGGACTACACGTAGCTCTTGCGATCCTAATAGGTATTCTCTATATTAAGGAGCAGATTATACCGCCAAATGTACTATTCGCAGGTGCATTTGTCGCACCACAGATAAACCAGAGGGAACGTTCCACTCTTAAAGTGCGTGATCGGGTGACATTTGACACTCAGCAGAAAATAGAAGATCCTATTCAACGGGCACCGGTACCTAATGCAAATATCCCACAGACACCAGGTGATATCTCGCTTCCGTCCGCGCCTGATACTAATTTTGCACCTGTAGACCCTGGACTGGGTGAAGGCCCAAAAATTAATGTCATTAAGCGGGGATTGAGTAAACCGATTCAACCGAATCAAACGGCCATCTCGCCTTTACCTATAAGACCTAAACAAGCCGGTCCGAAGCCGAATCTTTCTGATCTACCTAAGATAACTGATAGTCCCATTTTAGAAGCTCCTGACATTGATACCACGCAGGTAGGAACAGAAAATCCTAAGGCTAAGTATGCGCCGGAGCCGCTCTATCCGAAGAATGCTAAACGGGCTGGAAAGGAAGGAACCGTAAAGGTACAAGCAACTATTGGAATAGACGGAATACCTAAAAATGTAATTGCTACAACGAAACTTGGATTCGGTTTTGAAGAGGCGGCAATTGCAACGTTTAAAAAATGGAGATTTATTCCAGGTAAGAAAAATGGTAAAGAAGTTGAAATGACCGTTAGCATTGATATTAAATTCAAATTAGATGACTAATACCAAATTAGAGTGAATTACTGCATTAACTTGATTCAAAGTTTTCCGATAAAGTCGGCATTGCAAGGCACGGGGACCTCGCGCTACAAATCAGGTTAATTGGGTATTACTATCTGATAGTTAACGAATATTCAATAGTCCTTTGGCTGCAAAATTACGAACCAAACTCACTAATGATTGCTGGGCTGTCTTGCTTAACTGTTTTTGCTCAAAAGTGAGTTGTTCGCATGCTGCTTCAACAGATTCCGCTTGTTCGGCAGACATGTTCTCATGGAATCTATCCTGAATTTCTGTGGGGGCGTTATGCAGTGCAAGGGCTAAGGTGTTCGTTTCTAAAACTCTTAGCAGTGTTACAATTGCTTCATCAGGCAATGCAGCAAGGTCGTCAAAGGTAAACAAACCATCTGCGACTGTGTTTGCCAATTCAGGTTGATTTTTTTCCAATGCTTCCATGAGTTGGTTTTGTCGTCCAATATCAACTTGAGCAAGGAATTTTGCGAGATTTTTCGCTCCGTTGCCGAAAAATAGTGTACTATTCAGAATCTCTTTCAGTTTTGATGTAAGGTCATTCCATACTTGTTCTGCTTGTGAGGTGTCAACTATCTCTGTGGCAGCTAAGTACTCGGCAATGAGAACTTGTCTTTGAAACGGGAATTGTGCAAATATTTTTTGCGCATGAGCGGTGAATGTTTCTTCTGACCGTCTATTGGAAAAATCGTTACTTGCCCGTGCAAGTGTCCTACGAATTTCATCAGAACTTCCTGAGGTAGTTTTACTGGTTGCAACATCTAACAGCAATAAAAAGACTGCTATATCCGCATCCTCTACCTGATCAAACGCCTTCATTATCACAGGTAAAGGCGTTTTTTCAATTAGTTCTGTCAATTCTTGAAATGATGTTTCATTTAAGAAGGATTTGGACACAACTCAACTCCTTTGTCCGCAGAAACTATATCTCCTAATAAAAACGCTGACTCATCTGATGTATTGAGAGATTCTAAAACTGCTGATACAGAATCGGGGGCGATTACTAAGACAATACCAACACCCATATTGAAAACACGATACATTTCTGCTTCCTCAACATCACCTTCTCGCTGGAGCAGATTGAAAATTGGTGGAACATCCCAACTCTGCTTCTGAATTCTTGCACGGCATCCTTCAGGTAGAATACGAATGAAGTTTCCAGGTAACCCACCACCTGTGATATGTGCAATTCCCTTTACTTCACATACCTCGCGAAGTTGTAAGATTGATTGGACATAACTCTTGTGGGGTTTGAGCAGTTCTTCCCCGACCGTTGTAGAAAGTTCAGGTAGATAGGTATCAACATTGTAATTGCATCGTTCAAATAGTATTTTGCGAGCCAGAGAATACCCATTTGTATGCAACCCTGTTGACCTTACCCCGATTATTTTATCTCCAGGTTGTATTTTCTCTCCAGTAATCACTGCATCTTTTTCAACAACCCCAACGATAGTTCCAACCAGATCGTAATCACCCGGTACATATAAACCTGAAAGTTCCGCTGTTTCTCCACCAATTAAGGCACAACCGATTTCGCGGCATCCAGATACGAGTCCGGTGATAATCTGTTCAATTACCGTTGGTTCCATTTTGCCAATGCCAATGTAATCCAAAAAGAAAAGCGGCTCAGCACCTTGCACAACGATATCGTTTCCACAATGTGCCACGATATCGTATCCAACGGTATCGTGTTTATTGGCTTTAAAAGCAACCATCAATTTTGTGCCGACACTATCAGTACTTGACACAAGGACAGGATTCTTATATTTACCTAACGCGAACAACCCGCCGAAACTCCCTAAATCGCTCAAGACTTCAGGGCGATAAGTGGTTTTCACCAACCCTTTTATCCGTTGCATTGCTTTGGATTCCGCCTCAAATGAAACACCTGCATCGGCATAAGTCAAAGGTTGTTTATCTTCCATCTATTTTTCCTGTTTTGATCTGTATTATTTGGAGTGAATAGTTGGTTATTTGGTCGGTGCGATTCTGAATGTTTCTGCTGCGATCTGTGCCGTAATATTATGCCTTTTATTAGGCTGACCACCAAAAAGAAAAACGTTATAATTATAGCACCAAGAACTCCGTAATATTGCGCGTCTTCTTCAAGCATCCCTGGTTGCGCCTCAAGAATTAAGATAGGTAGTACCCAATTTAGGACCATACCGAGTACAGAATACAATAAGACAATCTTTAATATTGATATCCCCTGTGATGTTCCGAGAGAGGTCTTCGTAATTCTGTTTACACTACCCATTCTACTTCTTGTCCCAATCCTATTTTGATGAGATCGCAAGGTTCTCCTTGGAGAATTCTTTTTATTGTCTTGGTTTAGCACAAGCAAAAGATGTTGCATAGTCTTTCCTTTTCTCAGTATGCCCAATTTTTTCAGTAGGAGCGACCTGAGCAAACGTCATGCACATTCGACGTTGATTTGTACTCACGTTATTCTAAAATTAATGGCAATTGTCGAGGTATTCCTTCATTCAAAGTAATGCGATAGTTCCCATCAAAACATGCTGTGCAAAAGTTCTCCGGTTTATTCACTGCCTTTAGCATTCCCTCAATACTAACATAACCTAAACTATCAGCCCGAATATATTTACGGATCTCCTCAATAGAATGTTTACTTGCTATTAGTTCTGCTCGTGTTGGTGTATCAACACCGTAGAAACACGGAAATTTATTGGGAGGTGACGCAATGCGCACATGAACTGCAGTTGCTCCAGCCTGTCGTACAATTTTGACAAGTTTCCGACAATTTGTTCCGCGCATGATTGAATCATCTACCATTACAACCCGTTTCCCTTCAACAACTTCGCGAACCGGATTCAATTTCACCTTCACCATAAGTTCTCTAATATCTTGAGCAGGATTCATAAATGAACGTCCGACGAAGGTGTTTCTTGACAATCCGAGATCAAACGGAATACCTGATTCGTCTGCATAACCGAGTGCTGCAATTGTTGCGGAATCGGGGACAGGTATTACGACATCCGCTGTGACTGGGTGTTCACGCGCAAGTTGCTTGCCGAACTCACGACGTGTACTGTTGACACTTTGACCAAACATCATGCCGTCTCGACGGGCAAGGTAGATATATTCAAAGATACACTGGGATAATGTAGGTTGTTTCGGGGAAAAACGGAAAGATTCAACACCGAGATGTTTTGAACGCAACACGACCAATTCCCCGGGTTCAACCTCACGTATCGGTTCTGCCTCAATGACGTCAAGGGCACAAGTCTCGGATGATAATATAAACGCTTCTCCGAGTTTGCCTAACCACAATGGACGAAACCCATGTGGATCACGTGCCCCCATCAGTGTTGTCTTATCCATCACGACGAACGAATATGCCCCTTCAACCGCGCGAAACGTATCAAACATTCTATCTTCTAATGTATTTTGCCGTGAGTGTGCTATTAGGTGGAAGACAACTTCAGTATCCAAACTTGTGCTAAAAATTGAACCGAAGTTTTCGAGATGATTGCGGATGTGAACGGCATTGACCAAGTTACCATTATGACCAAGTGCAAGGGGCCCCTGTCTATAATTCCGGACCAAAGGTTGTGCATTTTCAAGCGTACTACTGCCGGATGTTGAATATCGGTTATGTCCAATAGCAATGTGACCGGTGAGTTTTGATAAAACATCCGCATCAAACACTGAATCGACAAATCCCATCCCGTGGTGTTTTGTAAATCTCTCACCATCAGATGCAACAATCCCGCTGCTTTCCTGACCTCGATGCTGAAGGGCGCGTAAACCGAGATAGGTTAACTCTACCGCTTTTGGGTGTCCAAAGACACCAAATACTCCGCATTCGTCCTTGGGCTTATCATTCTGCATTCGTCCAGTGATACCTCCGGTTCGCAAGTGAATCTGAGCAATTCACTATGCTATACCTCACTTGAAGCACAATTTTTTTGTAACTAACGATTAAACACAATTTGAGTCGGAGACCTATAATACTTATGTTTCTTGTGCGTTGACTTCTGCATCATCAAAATCTTCGGGCTGGAGCCCCCTCGCCTTTAGGCAGGGGAGGAAAGCCCGCCTCCTATTATAGTTATAATTTGTCCCCAAAAGGGGGAGTGCTGTTTTATCTCCACCTGCACACTGGGAGTCTGGATTCAGTTGTGCTGCTTCGTTCAGTGAGACTGTCACTACTCGCTTACTTGACCTGACACGATGTCTTTACCAGAAAATAATGGCTATAAGCCCACGCTCTCGCGGTATATGTTTCCCCATCGACATCACGGGATCAGAGCGGATACAGACTTGGGGAGCATCCGTAACATCTTGTTGCCTGCCACGGCAAGACCCGCGATATATCGTCTAGTCAACCGTTTAACTTGTGGAGTGGACGCTTGGCATGCGCTTCGCACAAGCCCCGATGCTTTAGCGCGGGGTTATTGACCTATGGTTGATAGCCTGTATCCTATTATTGCACCAATCGGGATAGCCAGAACATACAATAGAAAAACTGGAAATCCAAGCAGCAACCAAGCGCGAACAGGTAATGATAAAATGAAAGCAATGGCTTGAAACACGGGTAAGATCAAGTTCAGAATTATATTTCCTGTTCCAAATATATCCCACGGAACATTTTGTAACGAAAGTAGTCCAACGATTGCAGGTGCTCCCAAAAACGCTCCTGAACAAACTGGCTTGAAAGGAATATCAATTCCGAATTTCCGTCCAACAAATCGAATCCCTTCGCTTACGCCAACGATAATTGCACCATAAGTTGTTCCTATGGATATTAACAAAAAGAGTCCCACCCAAAACCCGTGCGTAACCCGATCAGCGATAAGCAATCCCCAAAGAAATTCTTTAAAGAATAGTAGATATATAAAACCGCCAGCAACCGTCAGGACGCCTCCTATAGCGATCTGACTTAGCGTTAACAGGATACTATTTTTCCGAGACATTTCAACTCCTTCATTCACATATTTTATCTGATTTAAGTATATCATGATGTCATAGATTTGTCAAGATTATTGCAATGTAAAAACAGGGTCATTTAGTTTCCGAATATTTAGATTTTCTATTTAAGACTCTCCACTGTCCGAACGATCTCCGCATCGCGACTTTTCGTCTAAAATGGGCAAAAGCCTAAAACTAAATAGCCCTGCACTGAGGAAAATTGATTTGCATAATTACGTATTTAATGATAGTATAATAATTATGTCAACACAAAGCAAATGGATAACGTTACACTTGGTTGTATATAAAATTTTCCAACTGGAGAAGAAAAAATTTTGACAAAAATAAAAGAACTCACAGCATATTTTCTGTGTGTTATCCTTGTGGTGACGCTTGCAGGATGTTATATTGATGTGGACGATAACAACGACGATGACCGTGAACCACCAGCAGTCCCGCGAGGTGTCAAAACCATTACTGGCGATGAGTACGTTATTATTGAATGGTACCCTAATGCCGAATTTGACTTGGCAGGCTACTTTGTGTGGCGTAGTGAAGATAACGAAGACTTTGACTCTATCGCTGATATTCCTGTCGGAACAACACACTACACGGACCACAATGTTCGAAACGGTAGAACTTACTATTATGCTGTTTCTGCTTACGATTCAAATAATCCGACTAACGAGAGTGAGCTCAGTCCAGAAAACGTGTGGGATACACCACGTCCTGAAGGAATAAATATCATTTTAGATGATTTCCAACTTGAGCCTGATAGGAGCGGTTTTGATTTCTCTCATCCGCATAAGGGAACTATTGCATGGGACGACAGAACGACTGATGTATATTTTGGCTTAGATACTGAGACTGAGACTGGGACCAATATCACATATCTTTATTCTGACAATGATACTGCCATGCAAGATTTAGGTTATCACGAAAATTTTGACGGTGTTGATGTTGTTCCAGAATACGGGTATGTAACGTTGTTTGTTGAACTCATTGAAGGGCATATCTATGCCATTTATACACCTGATGGAAACTTCGCAAAAATACATGTCCGAAAACTAACAGATGATGATGTTGTCTTTGACTGGGCATATCAAACCGATCCAGAGAATATACAATTAGCACCCGCTCTGCCCCGTTAAGAAAAAATCATATACCTAATTCTAGCCAAATAGAATATCCATAACCGGGCACGCTAAGTGTTCAATCCGAAAGGTAAAATAGTGAACAAATACCTTTTACTTTCGTTAATTGCTTTCTTGACCACAGTTTACATCCAAATGGATGCGCTGTCAGTTGAACAAACGCCTCCTGACAAAAAGCAAATATCAAGGCAGCAGGTATATCGCGCAACACAAGATGCTGAAGCAGAACCAGTGTACCCACTTTTCCGCAAACATTCTTCCCAATATTATGCTGCTCGTAGCCCGCGGAAAGCATTACTGTTATCGGCATCTATGCCCGGTTTAGGGCAAGCTTATGCGGATAATTATCTCAAAGCCTCCCTTTTTCTCACCGCAGAGATCGGTGTCTTTTCTTTGGCAAGTTATAATATTGGGCGTGCTTTATATTATAGAAACCACGACTCATTTGGAACTGGATTCTATGATGAAAAGACAAGCACTTTCTTAGACAAAGAACAAGTTGAGTCAAGAATGGCAGATCACAGCATCCGTGGGACACTTTTTCTAATTACTGGTATCGGACTGCATATTTGGAATATCCTTGATGCTTCAAAAACAGCTGAAGATTATAATAAACGAAGAATTTCCGTGCAAATGCAACAAACTAAACATGGAATGAACGCGCTTATTTTTACACATCGGTTTTAGCGAACCTAAAATCAAAATGTCTTTTGTTGTGTTTTTAGGAACGGTTTAACATCTATCGGTTTGCACTTGATTTACTGTCTGAGTGTAATTCAATCAAATATTGGTTTGTGATACGTGAGATGTTATCAGATTTCGGTGTCAAAACCCAATGCTTTAGTTTTGGGATGTAGACACCGCCTTCGTGTATCAGACCAAAGTGTGTGACAGAAAAAAAACAGTTGACATATTTTATCGGTTTTGTTATAGTATCTATAGCATTGCTGGTAAGGCGGGACATTTACCTCTCTTGAGGTAATGCTACCCCTGTTGACTGTCCTTGGAAGCAATGCTGGAGGCTAAGCAATGCGGACCTATAAAGACAAACTTCAGAACCATAAACGCAATCGTCATTTGCAAACTGAGACGCGTATCATCAGCGAAGTGTCCAACCATTTTGTGGCGTTGATGCTTCGCCACTATCGTCTCTTCGGAGATTGCGAAGGCTATAAGCGTGCCTCCTATAACCGATTGAGTGAACACTTGACGAAACTCAAGAAGTTGGAAAAGTATGCACACTGGCATATCCCTTACTCGTGGGCATTGCAAGAATGCCTGAGACGACTTGACCGCGGGTATACCAACTTCTTTGAAGGCAGGGCTAAGCGTCCACCGCAATTCAAGGGTTGGCGCAAATATCGTTCTATGACATTCAATGGTAATCAGGTCAAAATAGAAGTGCTTGAGAAATCGGATGGGTGTCCAGTAGCAAAAATCCGTATCAACGGACGCTGGTATCGTTTCTGGTATTCTCGTGAAATTAGAGGTAACATCAAACGCGTGACCCTCAAACGCGATCCGCTCGGTGATTGGTATTTGACTATTCTGACAGATGACGAAGGACTTGAACCGGCACTCAAGACTGGTAGAACAGCAGGGTTTGACTTCGGTTTGAAAACCTTTCTCACTTGTTCTGATAGCACAAAATATAACTCGCCTCTGTTCTATAAACACTCCGCAAAGAAAGTGAAGCAAGCTAATCGTGCCTTGTCTAAAAAGAAACGTGGCAGCAACAATCGGGAACGGGCGAGGAAACACTATGCGAGGCAACATCGCAAGATTGCTAATCAACGCGCTGATCATCATTGGAAACTCGCCCTTGAACTTGTCCGAAAGTTTGATGTCTGCTTTTTTGAAGACCTCAACTTGCAAGGCATGAAACGGCTCTGGGGACGCAAAGTCTCTGACTTGTCCTTCGGTGAGTTCATGCTCAAAATGCGATGGCAAGCACAAAAGCGAGTAAAGCGCGTTGAAACCATCGGACGATGGGAAGCCACAACGCCTATATGCCACAACTGCGGACATCGAAATGAAACGATGGATTTGAAAGTGCGCTCTTGGGTTTGTCATAAATGCAAACTTTCTCACGACCGTGATATAAACGCGGCGATAAACGTTCATAAGGTCGGGGCATTGACCTTTGGAGTAGAGGGTGTTAGACTTGCTCGCGCAAGCAACCCTTGTTGATACCACAATCTGCACAGCAGGTGGGACAAAAGAACCCCACTGCTTTAGTTGTGGGAGTATGTCAGAAACAATTAACCCGATTCGTAGCGCGAAGTCTCTGTGCATTTCTGACTTTATCAGACGACTTCTAATTGTGTTAATTTGCTATTAGTGTATCTCTGGAGTATCAATGTGAATTTTGCCAAGTGTTTATCCTTCATCATTTTGTTAATAGGAGTAAGTTTCCCACTATCCAAAATTGCGTCGGAAGAAGCGAAACCGGCAAATGGAGAAATTCCGCTTGTAGATGTTGAAGAAGTTGCAGCGCAGCCGCTAAGAGTTGGTGAAAAAATAACTTACAGCCTCAAACTTGGAATGTTTCCAGCTGGAAAACGAGTTGACTACATTGAGAAAAAAATGGTACACGAAGGCAAAAACGTGTTCCAAATCAAATCTGAATCAAAAACGAGTGGTATTGCCTCCAGGATAAATCGTTTTCAGAACCTTCAGTTTACTTTGCTGAGCACCACTGGATTCTATCCACTCCGTTTCAGAAATCAACTTCAGGATAAAAAATATAGGGCTCGAGTTGAAATCAAATTTCGAGATAGCGAGGCTGATTATGAGAGATTCTCACAAATCAAGCCAACAGAACCGGAGAAGCATGATAAAAAGGTAATAGAAACACCATTCGGCACACAAGATGAACTTTCTATGATTTACTTTCTGCGATGTAAGAAGTTGGTGCCAGGCAAAACTTACTTCTTTCCACTAATTAGCAAAGGTAAAGTCGCAAAAGCGACCATTACTGTAGAACGGGGAGAGGTGTTAAAAATAAAAGGTTTAGGTCGTGTTAGAACAATTATAGTGCGCACTTCTAATGGTTATAGGCTTTGGTTGACCGATGACCCTCGTCACATACCTGTCAAAATTGAAGCGGAAATTAAAATTGGTAAAGTGAAAGCCACTTTACAAAAAATTGAATATATAAGGTAAACAGTTCGTCGGCAGATGTTCGTATCTTCTTGAGACAGATAATACCAAATTAACTTGATTCGATGTCTTCGGATAAAGTCGGCATTGTGAGGCACAGGGACCTTACACTACAAATCACATTAATTGGGTATAATACCAAATTAACGGGATTCGAAGTTTTCTAATAGCGGTTAGCATTGCGAGGCACGGGGACCTTGCACTACAAATCACATTAATTGGGTATAATATGGGTTTGTCTAAATATGTGTTGTTTTCTAATGTAGTTTACTCTGAAAAATTTTCAGAGTAAGTTTTGACTATTTAAACTGAACGTTAAGGAACATTTCGTGTTAGAGTTTTTACGAAAAACGAAAAATTACCAAAGACTGGTTGAATGCCTTAAGAAAGGAGAGAAACCTCCTCGATTCAGAGGGTTACGTAACGCATCAACTTCCTATTTCTTGGCAACCTTAATAGAAGATTTTCCAGATAAATCGTTCCTTATAGTGTTTCCATCACATCGTGAAGCAGAACAAGTGCTGGAAGAGGTGCGCTCGTTTCAGAACTTCAACGGTGAAAACAGAAACGCTGAACCGACAACACCAAACGATAATCTACAATTCTTTCCAGCTTGGCAAAATACACTTTTTGAGGGAATAACACCAACTAAAAACATCTCTGTTGAGCGGATGCGTTGTCTTCAGAACCTAATTACAAAAAATAGTGTGCCTCCCACTTTGAATTCTTCACAACCCACACTAAATAGTGTTGTGTTTACTACAATTCGAGCTTTATCATACAAACTTCCGCCGCGTAATACCCTAACTTCAGCCTGTCGTACCCTCAAAATCGGTGATGAGATAGAATTCCACGAACTTGTTGCATTTCTGATTCGCAGCGGATACCGACAAGTTGAATTGGTCGAAGTAAAAGGTGAATTCGCACACAGAGGTGATATTCTTGATATCTATCCGCTCACAGCCGATTCTCCTGTCCGTCTCGATTTTTTTGGAGATGAACTGGACGACATCCGTTTGTTTGATCCCACTTCACAAGTCTCAATAGAGAAGGATACTTCTGTTGTTATCACACCGATGTCAGAGGTATGTCTCGCTGACACCTCAATTTCGCATTGGAAATCACAAACAGAACGATTGATGAAACAGACAACCAATTCTCAAGATTTCATCAATACTATACGGGAAATGACACAACTCTTAGAAGATTGTCTTACAAGGGCACAAGTTGACAGTTTGAATGTAATTGAGAAACCACCGGTAGAGATTGACTGTGTTGAAGCCTTTCTACCAATGCTATTTCCGCAGACAGATATGATAACCGACTATCTACCAGATAAGACCATTGTTGTCATGATTGAACCGAGGTGGCAAACACGGGAAACAACGCTGATGCGAGAACAACTACAGGAAATATACGATCAGAAATTGGCAGAAGGGAAATTGATGCCGACACTTGATAATCTGCTAATCTCCACTGATACGCTTCAATCTGAATTGCAGAAATATCACAATATTCCTATCTCTTTAGCATCACATACCACCGATCAGGAAAATCATCAAATAGCCACAGATACCAATCAATCCACGGATGTCTTGGAAGAATATATTGATGTCAAGCCACTCGGACTCGGTAGAGGTAACTACCAAATGGTGATTGATTACATCAAAAGATGGACAATTAAAGGGTATCTCATTAACGTTTTCTGCGAAACACCGCAACAGGCAAAACGTGTTTTAGAAATGTTAATTGAACGCGACCTACCACCAGAGCATATTTCCGTTTCTGTAGGCTTTATCTCTGAAGGATTTCTAAGCGAATCGCTACGACTTGTTGTCATCTCAGAAAGTGAGATATTTGGTAGCCGTCAACGGAGAGGTGTTTCACGGAAACGACAAAATAGCGGCGCACCGATTTTAAGCCTTGTAGATATGAAAGTTGGGGACCACGTTGTCCACATTTCACACGGCATTGCAATATACGAAGGCATCCGCCGAATGGATATTGACGGAAAATCTCAGGATTTTCTTGTCCTCAGATACAAGGAAGACGACAGACTCTATGTACCAACCTATCAGGTTGATCTGGTGCAAAAGTATATCGGGAATAGAGATGAGACCTATGAACCGAACATAGATTACCTCGGCGGAAAATCTTGGGAAACCAGAAAACAACGCGCAAAAGCTGCTGTTGAAGAAATGGCAGGGGAACTATTGAAACTATACGCCGCGCGACAAGCCAGTGAGGGGTATAGTTTTCCAACAGAAGTACAGTGGGAAGGCGAATTTGAAGCTCTCTTTCCGTTCCAAGAAACAGACGACCAACTCCAAGCGATTGAAGACGTTAAAGCCGATATGGAAGCGCAAAGACCAATGGATCGTCTCGTCTGCGGAGATGTGGGATACGGTAAGACAGAAGTCGCTTTACGTGCCACATTCAAAGCGGTAATGACGGAAAAACAGGTCGCCCTCCTTGTGCCGACAACAATTCTCGCGCTGCAGCACTACGACACTTTTGAAAAACGTTTCAAACCTTTTCCAATCCATGTAGAAATGCTAAACCGTTTCCGTAGTCGTAAAGAGATACAATCGATTAAAGAAAGACTTTCAAAAGGTACCGTAGACGTCGTGATCGGCACGCATAGTTTGCTTTCTGAATCAGTCTCTTTCAACAATCTTGGACTACTAATTGTAGACGAAGAACATCGTTTCGGTGTAAAACACAAAGAAAAAATCAAGCAGTATAAAGAAACAGTAGATGTGCTAACGCTCACAGCAACACCGATTCCACGCACTTTACACATGTCTCTTATTGGTATTAGAGACTTCAGCATAATCAACACGCCACCAGCAAATCGGTTGCCGATTCAGACGCATGTCATGCCTTACAATGCTAAGGTAATCCGAGATGCAATGATGAGTGAGTTATCGCGTAACGGACAAGCATTTTTCGTCCATAACCGCGTCCAGAATATCGCTATTATAGCCAAAACAATTCAAGAACTTGTTCCACATGCACGTGTTGCTATCGCACACGGACAAATGCCGGAACGTGAGTTGGAAACCGTGATGTTAGAGTTTGTCCGCCACAAACACGATATTCTCGTCTGTACCATGATTATTGAATCTGGACTTGACATCCCCAATGTCAACACCATCATGATAAATCGGGCAGATGCGTTCGGATTAGCACAGTTATACCAACTTCGTGGTCGGGTCGGACGTGCAGATGAACAGGCTTACGGCTATCTTTTCTATCCGCAAGACAAACCGATTACTGAAAGTGCACAGAAACGACTACAGGTCATTGAGGAATTTACAGACCTCGGTTCAGGTTTCAAAATTGCACTTAGAGATTTAGAAATACGCGGGGCAGGAAACATCCTTGGTGCTCAGCAACATGGATATATCACGAATATTGGCTACGAACTCTATTGTAAACTCCTTGATGAGGCTGTCCGAAAATTAAAAGGCGAAAAGGTTGAAGAAGAAATTGAAACCAGCATCAATTTACCCATTGAAGCATTTCTACCAGACGACTATATCCCAGACAGTCGGCAGAAAATCTCTATCTATAAGAAAATTTCTGCTCTAAAAATCGACAAAGAGAAGGACGAACTGACCAACGAACTTAAAGACCGATATGGAGACATACCAGAACCCGTTCAGATGCTGCTGGAAATTTGTAGCATCAAACAACTTTGTCAAAAATTAGGTATTAAAGCAATTGTAGCTGGAGGTAACCGAATTAAAGTGACCTTTGATGAACATAAACCTCGTATAGATGTGACACAGTTCGTTGATGCAGTCCGAGAAAATCCACAACTCCAACTACGTCCGCCAGCACAACTTATGATTAGTATAAAAAAGTTAACAGGAAAAATGTTATTAACCGAATTGCAACGAATATTAACTATATTTGTTGTATCTGATTGAATATTTCTCGTTTATACGAGGCAATGTCGCCTCAATGATATTATGAAAGGAGAATTCCAAAGTGAAAAAATTTTATATCGTTGTTACTTTAGTTGTTTCAACCTATCTTCTCACTTGGTCTCTTGTTCGTTCAGACAACCATGAAGTTTCTGAAGAAAAAGTTGACAAGAGTCAGATAATTGTTGCAGAGTTAAAGTGGAACGGTGAACTCCACCAGATTTCTCTTACTGAATTAGAAGCAGCTATTGGAGAATTACCATCCTACCGACAGCAAAACTACGCCAGTAAGGCAGGTAAAGCAGAATATTTAGAAGATTATATTGATAAAAAACTAAAACTGCTTCACGCTACAGAAGCAGGTTTTGACAAACTACAAGAACACCTCAATAAACTGGATGACTATACGCATCAACTTATGGTTGAAAAACTCACCGAAGCGGAAGTTGATGCAAAGGTGGCTTTTGATGATAAAGACCTTATGGCGTATTATGAAGAGCACAAGAGTGAATACATTGAAGACGCAAAAGCGCGGGCTATCTGTATTACCCTTGATGATGAAGACTTAGCGAATAATACTTTAGACCAGATTAAAGCTGGGACAGACATAGTTGAGATCGCAAAGAAACTTTCCGAAGAAAAGAAATTAGCAAGTGGTCCTGGTGCCAGTCAAGAGGATCCTGGCAACACATTTTTCTTTAGTAAAACTGCATCCCCAAGTTGGTCTGAATTCATTGAAGCAGCGTTTGAAATGGAAAATGGCGAAATGACCGATGCTGTCTTTGAAACAGATGTTAATGATATAACATATTACCTCATTTTCAGAAAAGAGGAGCATAAACCAGAACGTCAAAAGGAATTTGAGGAAGTCAAATCCGATATTGAGCGAAAAGTTGAACGTCAGAAAAAACGTGACCGCATCTTTGAATGGGTTGACGAAATCTCGAAAAAAGCCAATCTCAAAACTTATCCAGAGAACATTCCTACACCCGTTCAACCTGAAACAACGGAAGAGGAATCCGGTGATACTAAGAAGTAGTTCAAACTACATTTACCGTAAAGGAGGTAGAATTAATGTCCAAATATAGTAGTATACCCTTTATTTTATTATTTGCTATTCTCGTGACACTTCCCTTCGTCTATAGTTGTGGTGACAAAGCAATCGGTGCAGACGGTACCATCATCGCAGAATTTGAATGGGATGGAAAACAACGTGTCACACTTGAAGAAATGATGCAAGAAATCAGCGAACTCCCTGAGTATAAGCAACGTCAATACAAAGACAAAGAGGGACTCGAAGAATACATGACCCTCATGGCTGAAAGTCGTTTAATACTTTGCCTTGCAAAAGATCAGAAACTCAACGAAGACCAAGAAATTCTCAAGAAGGTGCAAGATTATCTTCACGATTTAATGATTGATAGGATAACGGAACAGGAAGTTGATGGAAAACTTATCTTGTCAGAAAATGATTATATGGCATATTATGAAGCGAACAAAGCAGATTACGTCCGTCCTGAACAGGTCAAACTGTTGTGCATTACCCTTCAGAACAAAGAACGCGCAGATGAAGTTTTTGCGGAACTTAAAGCTGGTAAAGATATCGCTGTTGCCGCACAAGAACTGTCTGACAGAGATGAATTGGTGGGACCCGGAGAAAATCCTGCTTCACCCGGTGACACCGATTACATCAACAAAAACTCCTATCCGACTGGGACTGAACCCTTTATGGAAGCTGCTTTCGGCGCAGAAATTGACGTACTCCATCCTTCAGTCATTGAGATTGAAGTACAGGGTGATAAATTCTACATGATGTTCGTTAAGAAAGAAGCCAGAGATGAATATCAGAAACTTTTTACTGAAGAGGATGTCCGTAAAAACGTAATGAGAAAAGCTGAAAGAGAACGAAGGGATGCTCTGATGAAAGAGTGGAAGTCAAAACTCCGTGAACGCGCAGAAGTCAAAACATTTATTGACCGCATTCCGGAGGATAAAGTTCCTGAGCAAAAAGCAGAAACTCCATCAGAAGAAACTGCCCCAGAAAAATAGATTGCCAGTGAGTAAGGACGGCACAACAACATCCGTCCTTACTACTTTTACAGTCAGTTTATTATCACTCACAATTGAATCTCGAACTAACAAAGGAGGTGCCTCATGAAGACTAAAACAATTTTATATGTGTTGCTAATTGTTTTTGTTGTCTGCAGCTGCGTGACACCAAGTTCCGCAAAGATATTTGACAAAATCATTGCTTATATAAATGATGATGTCATAACAAAAAGAAAACTTGACATGTTAGTAAAGCAGCGCGCATTTGAACTGCAGCAGGATTCACGATTCAGCTACAGCGAAAGTGAAGCTCTAAAACAAGCTGAGGGTGAGCGAGGTGACCTGCTTGATAGACTGATGCGTCAAATGCTTTTGTTGGAGGCAGCCCTAACCTTGAAAATTCAGATCACAGACGCTGAAATTGAGGAACAAATACAACGGTTTAAAACGCAATATCAAATTCCATCTGATGAAGAATTCAAAAAATTGCTAAACCGTGATGGGCTTACCCTCGTTGCTTTTCGTGAACAGGTTCAGCGCAACCTAATGACAGAAAAACTTGTTATGGGGAGAATCATACCTCGATTACAAGTGCGCGATAGCGATGTCCAAGAATTTTTTGAAGAAAACAGGGATAAACTGCCAACTAAAGCTGATAGAGTCCGTTTACGACATATCTTTATCGCTTTCAAACCGACTGAAGTTGATAAAAAAGCTGCGTCTGATGTGGTCAATCAAGCACTTGAAGAGATACGAGCAGATAAAACAAAATTTGAAACTGTTGCACAACGCATCACATCAAAGCAAAATACCACATCTCAAACTGGAGCTCTAATTGAAACCACTCCCGCTGATATACTTTCATATCCTGATGCGTTTCTGACTGTCCTCGCTAAACTCAAAGTAGGAGAAATCAGTGAAGCGATTGAAACGGCAAATGGGATTCATGTTTTCATAGTTGAAACTCGGACAGGTGAGAAAATTTCGTTTCGACATTTCACTGTTCCTTTCGTATTCAGCGATGAGGCTATAAATGTTGCTCGTGAGCGCATTGATGGAATTATCAAAAAATTGGATGCTGGAGAAAAATACGCGGATATTGCTAAAGAACATTCCGATGATGCAGAAACGCGTGAGAAGGGCGGCGACCTCGGCACGCATATACTCACTGAATTAAACCCAAAAACACGTGAAGTCGTGGAATCACTTGAGATCGGAAAGTACAGTAAACCCTTAGAAACCAAGACAGGTTTCTACATCTACAAAGTTGACAAACGCATAACACCTGAATTGACGCAACAAGAGAAACAACAAATTATCGGCATTCTTCGTCAACAACTCTTTGAAAAAGAATGGACTGCTTATACCGATTCATTAATGGAAAATGCGTATATCAAGATCAAGACTGAAGCGGTACCGGTAGTAGCAACTCCTGAATCCGAGGACAAGTAATACCCAATTAACTCGATTTGTCCTATTTTCCGGACGGTAGGTGCGGTTTCCTAACCGCACCTTATGCGTCAATTTAAGGAAAGAACTCGTTTGTAGTCGCGCAATGAATTGCGCCTCTTATATTCAAAGAAAAGAGGCGCTATGAATTGCGCGACTACGAACGCTGATATTCTCGTCCTTTGCGTTATTTGAGATGTTGATACAAAAAGGTGCGGTTAGGAAACCGCACCTACCGGGTTGGGAACCACTAAATTGACGCCTATGGTGCGGTTTCCTAACCGCACCTTATGCGTCAATTTAAGGAAAGAACTCGTTTGTAGTCGCGCAATGAATTGCGCCTCTTATATTCAAAGAAAAGAGGCGCTATGAATTGCGCGACTACGAACGCTGATATTCTCGTCCTTTGCGTTATTTGAGATGTTGATACAAAAAGGTGCGGTTAGGAAACCGCACCAATAGATTAGAATCAAGTTAATTTGGTCCAATACACAATTAACCCGATTTGTAGTGCAAGGTCTCTAGGTTCTCCTCGCAATGCTGACTTTATCAGAAGACTTCAAATCAAATTAATTTGGTTTAACATCATATTGTTTAAGAGAGAAATCTGTGCAGAAAAACGAAGATAACCTACCTATCCACAAAAAAACATGTGCGGCAGCAATATTGCTCCAGAGATTTTTTCGTAAAGGCACATCAATGGAGATGACATATCGTATAAACCGATCTACTCGTTTTTTACAGTTTGCAGTTGTTGTAATCACCTGTCTATATTTGCCTCTACAATGGAGTATTGCTCAAGAATCACAAACGCCTACTCCAGAAACTTCTGAAAACACCAATACTCAGACAGATCAGGAAGAAAACCCACCCAATGATTCCGCAAAAGAAATCTTAAATCCTGAAAATATGACACCTGAACCAGATACGGTAATTGGGGATGGTGATGAGGTTATTTTACAAGATAACTTCGTGCAAATTCATGGGAATGCACTCATAAAATATGAAGATGTAACTTTGCGGGCAGACCACGTGTGGGCAGACTTCAATGATAACCTTGTGCGTGCTGCTGGAAACGTCTATCTAAAAGTAGATGACGAGGAAACCTATTCAGATGAACTGGTTTTTAATCTCGAAACAAAGAAGGGAATTGCCAGAAACGGCTATACATTTAGCGATCCGTGGTATTTCGGTGGAAGCGAAATCTTCAAAATTGAGGACAAAAAATCCTACATTCGTGGTGGCACTCTAACCACATGCTCTTTGAAACATCCGCACTATCATTTCAGTGTTTCCGAAGTTATCGTCCGGACGAACGAAGAGATGATTGCGAAGAATGTTGTCTTGCGAATTGGTGGGGTTCCCCTCTTCTATTTCCCTGCTATTCGGCGTGACCTACGAAAAGGAAAAGTCGCAAAAATAATCGTTAGAGTTGGAACAGATAGTTATCAAGGTCCCAACATCGGCATAATATTACCTTTAGCACGAAAAAGACGTTATGATGGTGCACTTATATATGATAGAAGTGCACGAAGGGGACAAGGCTTCGGGTTTGAAGGAAAATACCGATTCCGTGATACGCAGTTTCGAGAGATACATATTCCTATTCCATCTGACGCGACCCCTGCCCAACGTACAAAATTGGAAGAGAAGGCAAAAGAGATTTATGATCGACTTGAAGGGGATTATGATCGATATTGGCTAAAACAACTCTTTCTTGAGTATCAAATCACTGACGAAGATGCCGAGCGTGCAAAAAAAGAAGCCGAAAATATCCTTAAGCAACTTAATGAAGAAAATGCTAACTTTTCTCAAATTGCACAGAGTAAATCTGCCCATTCAGATACACGTTACGATGGTGGAGATATGGGTTTCATTGCACGAGGTGAGAAAGACAAAGAAGGCAACCTAAAACTTGATCCTATATTAGAAGAGGCAGCCTTCGCACTTAAAGAAGGTGAAATTAGCAGTGTTTTAAGAACTGAGTCCGCTTTCCATGTTCTCAAAGCTGAACGTGTACTTGACATCTACGGCGCGCGCGAGATAAGACTCTTTCGCATTGATATTGCGATTGCCGCAAGCAATGAGACGCAGCAGACTGTACGTGCTACAGCCAATAAAATTCATGAACGCGCGCTTGCTGGTGAAACCTTTGAGCAGCTTGCATCAGAATTTACTGAAGCAAAGTTATCCGAGATAAACGAAGGCAACGGACTGCCCCTTAACGAGATGGAATCAGGATGGCGGTATTCTGTCCGACGAATGGAAATACCTGGAGATATTACCCAACGTAGTCCCGTTTTTTCGCAGGAAGGTCTTTACATCTTCCAATTAATGAAAAAAGAGGAAACACCTACCTTTGAAGAACTCGCCGAACGGTTTGAAGCAGAATGGGAAACTTTTGAAGTTGAAGTACTAACCCCACCGGAGGAAAAGGAAAAAACAACTACTTCCGATGAAACCAATGACTCTTCTGAAGCAGATAGCACACCGCCTCCTGTTGCTATCGCGAATGATGAAACCGAAACTTCAACCGAACCAACAACGGGTGATGACGCAACCGCAGAACAAGAAATTGAAGTTGAGGAAGAGAAGAATGATGAAACCGAAACTTCAACCGAACCAACAACGGGTGATGACGCAACCGCAGAACAAGAAATTGAAGTTGAGGAAGAGAAGTTTGAAGTTTATAGAAAACACGGTTTTCGCGGACGGTGGGAAGACCCAAGACAGGTCGCATCAGAAGCACAAAATCTATACGCCGGTGAATACAGCCGAGTAATTAACACAAAAAAATCGTTTCGACTTATCAAAGTAGATAAGAAACGGAGTTATTACGGAGATCTCTATCTCTATGGGTCAGACGAATACTCCTTTAGCAGACAAAGTGCCACCCGAATTGGTAGACGTTGGAATATGCGCTGGGGACACAGACAATCCTTCTACACACCTTGGGACAGTCGAAAAGATGGACGAAAACCTATCAGTTTCGTCGGAAGAACTGCATGGCGTGCTGTCCATTATAAAGACGAATTGGGACTCCAAAGTGAATCCTCCCTCAATTCTTTTGGAATAGTCACATACGGTTCTGCCTTGTCTTCCGACAGTACAGAAGACGTTGATAAAGATGGAAATTTAACCTATTCTCAAGAAAGGATCGGTGACATCACAAGTAGGGTCGAAGTTCGACACATCCATGATTTCTCGGGTGAAGGGACCACCGCACTCCAAAAACTACCGCAATTGACCGTGAATTTTTCGCGGATGCGGTTTAGTCAACTTCCAGTTTTTGAAACGATTAACAATGGAATGGTTGTTTTATCAGAAAAACTCAAAACCGACATACCTATTCTTTCACTCCTTGCTTTCCCAACACTTGAGGATACCAGTTTTGATCTGGATATTGAATTTGGTAACTTCTATAGACAAACCTATCGTGGAAAACATGGTGAGGAAAAAAACGTATTTCTTCAGACACTTGACTTAGGTTTCGACCTTCGCAAACAAACAAACGTATTCATCACACCTTTGCGCGAGGTAAAGATAAATGCGAATTTAAATACAAACGCTATCTGGCACGCCAAAGATCAAGATAAAAATAGAAATATCATACGTGGGGTATACAGTGCCAGAGTGCAAACTACTAACACCCTTTTCCGTATTTATAATACCAGTTTTATACCCAGTGTCCGAAAATTACGTCACGAATTGCAATCCTCACTTACTTTTGATTATCAGCCACCTATTGATGCGGATAACAATCTTTACCCATTCGGTCCCAGTACATATTTCTATGAACGTAAAAGGCTAACCTATTACTTCAACACTAACATAGAAATAAAGACCAGACGTAGTCAATCGGCACACCGTATCTTCCATTTTGATACTCGGCTCACTGCAGATTTTACCGAATTTGAGGCTCTGTATAGACGCAAATTTGAACCTATCGAAAGTGATTTCACCATTGTTCCGCTTCCCAGTCGAAATCTAAATATGACGGTGCGTCTCACACATGACCCAAATCCGCATCCTGAAGATGGAAAGCAATTCAAAATGGTTGGCGTGCGTACTAATATCAGATACACACGTCAACAATGGTATGTAAGTTTTGGTAATTCTTTCAGCAAACGACATACTTCTTTACGTGCATCGCGTTCAATGACTGCTAATGGACGATACCGTTTCAACAAGGACCTTGAATTTGATTTTAATCTTATCTACTATCCGCTTGAAAAGCAATTTTACTCACAACGAATCAGCATCAACCGTAATTTGCATGATTGGAACTTGCGGATATCGTGGAGTCGTGTTGGAATTAAACGTGATCCACCGTTTGACAACGTTCGGCAAGATTTCACATTTCAGGTTAACTTGATCGGTGAACCAGCAGTTTCAATGGGTGTCGGTTTTGACGCTACTACAGATACATGGGGACTCCACACCTTACCTGCAGGTATACCTTACAATGCATTCGGCAGCGGAAATTCGCTGGGTCGTTCTTTCTTCTAATGATGATGCAATGGAAGTGGGTATAGTTGCAACTTATCAGGACTTTATTCAAGCACTTATGTGCGAAGGAATCTAATAACTATGAATACCAACTTTACACAAATCGAAAAGAAACTATGGAGTGCCGCTGATGAATTGAGAGCCAATTCAAATCTCAGAGGTTCTGACTACTCTACACCAGTCCTCGGCCTTATCTTTTTGAGATACGCCGACTATAAATTTACCTTGGCGGAACAGGAAATCGGTAACGAACCATCTTCTAACTCGCGGGGACAGATTGATAAAAAAACACAATTTCAAGCACGCGGTGTATTTTATTTACCAGAAAAAGCACGATTCCAATATCTGCTGAATTTACCCGAAAGTGAGAATATCGGGCAAGCTCTCACTAACGCTATGAAAGCAATTGAGGCTGAAAATAAACAGGTCGAAGGGGTTTTACCCAAAAACTTCAATCGACTTGAAAAGAGCACCCTCCTTGAACTTCTACGCATCATGGAACAAATTCCGATGGATATTGAAGGTGATGCCTTCGGTAAGGTCTACGAATACTTTCTTGGCAATTTTGCTATGAGTGAGGGACAGCGAGGGGGTGAGTTCTTCACTCCGACTTCACTTGTTAAACTCATTGTTGAGATAATCGAACCTTTCCACGGACGTATCCTTGACCCAGCGTGCGGTTCCGGTGGAATGTTTGTCCAAAGCGAGGAGTTCATTCGTAATCACAGACAAAATGGAAATCGTGGACATATCAGTATCCATGGCGTTGAACGAGTTGCAGAGACTATCAGACTCTGCAAGATGAACCTTGCTGTGCATGGACATGAAGGAGACATCAGGCAAGCCAATAGTTACTATGAAGATCTACATAGGTCTTTAGGTAAATTTGATTTTGTCATGGCGAATCCACCATTTAATGTTGATCGAGTAGACATGGAACGTATAAAAGATGATCCGCGATTCCCGTTCGGGATGCCTCGCGTAGATAACGCTAACTATCTTTGGATACAGTTGTTTCTGAGTTCGCTGAACGATACCGGAAAAGCAGGTTTTGTGATGGCAAACTCCGCTGCAGACGCACGCGCTTCGGAATTAGAAATTCGTAAGCAGATTATTGAATCGCGAGTTGTTGATGTAATGATAAGCATCGCATCAAATTTCTTTTACACTGTAACACTGCCTTGCACCCTATGGTTCTTCGACAAATCCAAACAGAATGCCGACAGACACGGGACAGTCCTATTCATTGATGCTCGCAATCTCTATCAACAAGTAAGTCGTGCACATCGCGAGTTCACACCCATGCAACTCGAATTCTTGGCAAATATAGCACGTCTTTACCGAAACGAAACCCCTGAAAATAGGCACAACAGCAAGGAGTTCCTAAATACCAATTTCCCCGATGAAAAATACGTTGATGTCCCCGGCTTATGCAAAGTTGCCACAGTTGAGGAAATTGAAGCACAAGGATGGAGTTTAAACCCCGGACGTTATGTCGGTGTCGCAACACAAGAAACTGAGGATTTTGACTTTTCGCAAAGGTTCGGTGAACTCAATGAGGAATTAGAAATCCTAAATACCGAGGCACACCAACTTGAAGAACGTATCGCTGAGAATGTTGCGGAGATTTTAGAGAATATGGTATAATGTAGTGAGGTAGAATTTTGAATAAATCAACCAAAAAGGTTAAATGGGTTGGTGATTCCCGGGTGCAAGTCAGAAATTTTCCCAAAGCCGCGAGAACAAAGGTAGGTGGAGCATTACGTATCGCTCAAATGGGAGGTAAAGACGAAAACGCAAAACCGCTACGGGGAGTGGGTTCAGGTGTATTTGAGATCACTGCTCGTTACGATACGAATACTTATCGCGCAGTTTATACTGTCAAGTTGGGCGAAAATATCTATGTGCTTCACGCATTCCAGAAGAAATCCACGCGTGGTATCCGCACACCCAAAAAGGAAATTGATTTGATTAAACAGCGGCTGAAAATGGCGCAGGAGATGGAGGCTAAAAATGAGTGAAGAAATTAAAATTGAAGAAAGTTCAGGCAATGTGTTTTTAGACATCGGTTTCTCTGAAGAGGAAGCAGAACGTGAGTTGTTAAGGGTAAACCTCGCCTATGCAATCCACTGCCTTCTTAAAGAACTGAAACTGACACCGGCAAAAGCATCGGCACGCTTCGGACTTGATCCAAATGATGTGAAACGTCTGAAGAAGATGAATTTTGAAGATTTTACTGTAGAACGTCTGCTTACGATTCTGAAAAGGCTAAACCGAGACGTTGAAATTCATATTAAGCCTTCAAACGAAAAAGGCGGACACCTGCGAGTCGTTGCAACTTAACTTTAGCATTACCACAGTTTCCTCAAGTTGCCAATTTACGCGTCACATCTTAGGACTTACGCATTTCCTCTTAAAGTCTCCCTGATAAGGGGACTTAGGGGATAAGTAACTCAAATAATGACTTTTTTGGTGAAATATATTGTTGATGGACTCGATTTTCGTAAGTCCTATATATCATAAAATATTGATTTATACCAAATTAACTGGATTCGAAGTTTTCCGATAAAGTCAAGCATTGCAAGGCACGGGGACCTCGCGCTACAAATCCCGTTAATTGGGTATTAGATAGCGGCCATTCACATAAATATGTTGTGGTCACAAAATGGATCCACGGCTTTATCCTTGATCCAAACGATTTACTATCGCTGCTGTCCAGTCCAAAAATCGTTGTAAAATACTTCCGAGAGTTGAAATAACTGATTTTCTATAATGTAAAAGGAGGCTAAAATGGCGCGGATAGGACCGATGAATGTCACCGACGGGAACAAGACATACCAATTTGTTGTTTACGATTTAGAGGGACCAAAATACAATGCGCCAGGGGTCTATATATTTTCAAAAGGCATCCCTAATGCACAAGGTGGAAACAATCACCAATTTTTATACATTGGTGAAACAGAAGGTCTTGGAGATAGATTGGGTCCAGGTCATCATAAATGGAATGAAGCACTCCATCATGGAATGAACTATATTTCTGTCTATATGCCTTACCTAGTCGAGTCACGCTCTAACATTGAGAAACTTTTAGTTCAACATTTTAAACCACCTCTCAATGACCAATTAATACGATAAAGAAGACACTTTAGGAGAATTAGGAGAGCATCTCCGCAAATGTAAAAGGAAAAATAAATTATAAAAAGTGAAAAAGAAGATTATGAAAAAGCCGTAGATGATTTGATTAAAATTATGGTATCAGAAACAAAAGGTCAGGACCTTGTTGATAACTATGTAGGCTTTTTAGAAAAAGAATATCCACGGATAGCAATTTCTTATCAACAACGATTGGAAGCTAATCCTACAGGTGGAAGAGCTGAAGCAGTAACGTTTCATTTTTTTAAAACCTGCGTTGATGAGGTAAAAATAAATGAGCATCCAAGGGACGGGGGTACAGATTTTCTGTGTAAAACTGGGGATTCTGAATTTGTTGCCGAAATTACCAGTATAACAACTGATACCGTAACGAAGAAATCTGGATTAAAAGACAATCTTACCGAAGGAACTACTGTTCAGACTTTTTCTCCAATTACTCAGAAGTTATGTGACACCGTGAATAGTAAGGAATCCCAGATGTCAAAATATAATTATCCTGGCATTCTGGTAATTGCATCAGATCATCCTTTAGCCGATACCCTTTTTGATCCTTTTGACGCTCAACGCTTACTCGTGGGCGATATGAAGATCGGATTTTCAATTGCTACCAAGAGACAAGAGATGCAAGAGAGAAGTACTACAAATGTAACGGAATTAAAATATAGTTGCTTTCTGCAAGTGAATCAAGATTGGGACGTTTGTAACCGCAGCATTTCGGCAGTCCTACTATTCCATATATCAGGGGCTAGTGCGTTTATTCTTGGAATTCTACATCCAGATCCCATACACAATTTTTCACCTAAACTTCTTCCATCTATTCCTTTTATAAGACTAAAAAAATGGCCGCCAGAAGATAGTATATTAGCAGTTGAGTGGGTAAAATACGAAGAGAATGAGTCCGTTGTTACGGAACCAGAGCAAAAAACTTTTTGGTATGACCCAAGTTTAAATTAATTTCTCATTACTGCCCATTTTTGCAAAATTTATTTAGAGGATCAGAAAAGAATACAAAATGCCCTACCAAGAAAGCCCCTACTTTGATACTCCATTCCATACAAAAACTTTATGGAGATACATGCATATAGATAAATTTATGTCAATGCTCAAAACACAGTTCCAGGGTTATTTAGTTTTAAGAATTTTCATTTTATTAGTTTAACTGCGAGTTTAGGTTTTGAAGCGAAAAAATGTGTTGCTTTTGTGATAGCGGTATACCCTGAAAATCGCAATACTGACATAGCTGTCCTTTGCATTGCTGCCATCACTTGTGGAATGGCACCACATCTGACAGGAGAGACATCTTCCCTAAACACAACATCGCGCACCCAGTGCACTTTGTTCTCTATTGTCCAATGTCCACGGCGGATAGTGAGTAAGCGTTCGGCAGCCGCTTCTTCTGGACTAAGACTTGTCCTACCATATTGAACCTTGTGCGTTTCTTCACCCGTTTGAATAACTTTGTTTACCCATTTTGTCAATATGTTTTCTAAGACCACAACATCTAACTTTTTCAGTAGATTGTGGATCGTTGCGGCACAAGGTGTCTTCTTATGTGTCCAACCGAGGGCTTTTGCGAGTGCCGGTTGAGACCGTGCCCAAGTTGCGATGGATGTCCAACCGTTATGTCCGCACATCAAACCGATAACCACAAGTGCGAGGATAGATACCAACGGGTGTCGTTTTCCTTTATTGTTGCGCGGATCTGGAACTTCTGCTAACATATCAAATAAGTGGCAAGAGGATTTTCTTGTCATACTTTACCTCAAAAGAGTTGGTTTTTTAAGGTGAAGTCCAGCAGATGTCGCGTGAAAAGTCACGCGACATCTGCATATTACAAAATATTAACACTTGTGATAAATTACACAAGAAAAACCGAAAACTAAATAACCCTGCGTATCGCAGAGAATGTTGCGAAGATTTTAGAGAATATGGTATAATATTGAATGCGTTAAATTATGAATGAAGTAATGAAAGATGTAATATGGGTTGGCGATTCGCATGCGCGAGTCCGCAGTTTTCCCAAAGGTGCGCGAAGAACGGTAGGTAGAGCATTACAGGCTGCTCAATCTGGACTTAAAGACAAGAATGCCAAACCGTTGCGGGGAGTGGGTTCAGGTGTATTGGAAATTACCGCTCGTTACGATACGAACACATACCGTGCTGTTTATACTGTTAAGTTAGGTGAGAATATCTATGTGCTTCACGCATTCCAAAAGAAATCCACGCGTGGTATCCGCACCCCTCAAAAGGAAATTGATTTGATTAAACACCGTCTGAAAATGGCACAAGAGATGGAGACAAAAAATGAGTGAAGAGGTCAAATTTACAAAGAGTTCCGGCAATGTGTTTTTAGACATCGGTTTCTCTAAAGAGGAAGCTGAACATGAACAGTTAAGAATGGATCTCGTCGTTAGAATCTACCGTTTACTTGAAGAACTGAAACTCACGCCATCAAAAGCAAAGGAACGTTTTGGACTCAATCCAACCGATGTGTCCCGAATACAGAACGGGGATTTCGATTTTAAAGTGGACAAACTGTTTACAATCCTGAATCAGCTGAACCGCAACGTTGAGATTCGTATCACACCTTCAAATGAAAAAGGCGGACACCTGCGAGTCGTTGCAACTTCGTGATCCATCCTTCATAATCCAAAATCTGTGATTGAGAATGAATAGAGAAACACATAACAGTATGAATGACACAATTCGTTTTGGTGACTTTGCTGAAGTTAATCCACGTGTCAAATTAGAGAAGGGAAAAGAATATCCATACATTGAAATGGCTGACATCAATCCAGGTAACGCGTTCGTTTTCCCTCAAGAAGAACGTGTTTACAAAGGCGGCGGTTCGCGATTTCAATCTGGTGACATTCTTTTTGCACGGATTACGCCTTGTTTAGAAAATGGAAAGATAGTACAATACAGACATACGAGCAATCAACAATGTTTTGGCTCAACAGAGTTTTTCGTTTTTCGTGGTAAACCCAATATATCGGATTCAACTTATATTTTATACTTGGCTCTCAGTCCTATCATTCGAGATCCTGCTGTGAAGAGCATGAGCGGTGCTTCAGGACGTCAACGCGCTGCTTTGTCATCGGTTGAAGATATTTCCATTCCATTTCTTCCGCTCCAAACCCAACACAAAATCGCCACTATCCTCAGCACCTACGACGACCTCATAGAAAACAACACCCGCCGCATCAAAATACTTGAAGACATAGCACAAACCCTCTACCAAGAATGGTTCGTCCACTACCGATTTCCCGGACATGAGAGCGTCTCAATGGTAGAATCAGAGTTAGGATCGATACCGAAGGGCTGGGAAGTTAAGCAGCTTGGTGAAATGTGTAATATTTTAATGGGTCTATCACCAAAATCTGAGTTTTACAATCAGACAGGAGATGGTTTACCTTTCCATCAGGGAGTTACGGACTTTGGACAAGGATTTCCAACAGATAGAGTCTATTGCACAGTACAAAAACGCATTGCAGAGGTAGATGATATATTATTTAGCGTTCGCGCGCCTGTTGGACGAATTAACATTGCAAACAAAAGGATTGTAATCGGTCGTGGGCTTTCTGCAATACGAAGCAAAAGCAGTAATCAAGGATTTATACTTCACCAATTGAAAAACAGATTTCAAGAAGAAGACACTATGGGTAGCGGAACAATTTTCAATGCAATCACAAAGGCGGATCTTTTGGGAATTCAACTCCTGGACCCCGCAAAGTCAATTGTTACTAAATTTGAGATAGCTGCCGAACCAATCTCTTCAGAATTGCTCAACCTTACTATTAAAAACGCAACCCTCTGTCAAACCCGCGACCTTCTCCTCCCCAAACTCATCTCCGGCGAAATAGACGTATCCGAACTTGATATTGACACTAATGAGATACAACCGAAAAAGGGAGGAACATATATCCCGTATTCATTAACTGAACGCTTGCACTCTGACAAAAAGATCCTCGGCGGAAAACCTGTTATCAGAGGAACTCGGTTATCCGTTGAGCTTATCCTTGACCTGTTAGAGCAAGGGTGGAGCGAGGAAAATATTCTTGAAAATTATCCCGGCATTACACATGAAGACATTAAGGCATGTCAAGAATATCAAAAAAGGTAACCCGTGCGTTTATTAGCAGATGAAAACCTGAATAGGTTAGATGTGCAGATGCTGCGCGCAGGTGGGCATGACGTCGTATGGATTGCCGAAGAGACACCCGGTATTGACGATCAGGCAGTACTTTCTCGTGCCACAACTGAAGAGCGGATCCTCCTCACAGCAGACAAAGAGGATTTCGGTGAGTTAGTTTTTAGAGACAAACAGAAAGCACCTTATGGAATTATTTTGTTTCGCATTCATAACCAAAAACCCTCCGAAAGAGCACAAACTATAATTCTGGCATTAGAAAGTCGGACAAATTGGGAAGGACATTTTTCATCTGTTCGAGACGAAAACAATATTCGTATGAAACCTCTACCGACTAATACCAATTCAAAAATTAAACTTGTATTTAGTAGATTTTATGAGATTTTGAAACGCATACGAAGGCGGATAAGAGACGCAATAAACTGCGTGACAACAAAACGCGTTTTATGTTGATGAAAAGCGATCATTCAGAAATGGTATAACTTGTCCCTCCCTAAACTCATCTCCGGCGAAATAGACGTATCCGAACTTGATATTATCAGAGACAGCACAATTTAGTTCGCCACTCTGAAAGCAATTGACAAGTACAACCGTGAAGATGTATAATTATATCAAGGCAATTAGGAGGATACCAATGCTCAAAATCAACCCGCAATATCTTGTTGATGACAAAGGCGAAAAAACCGCTGCGCTCTTAACAATCAAAGAATTCCAACTTCTCATGCAACATCTTGAAGATTTAGAAGATATTTCGGAGATGGATGTTGCAGTCGAAACCGAAACAGAAACCGATCAAGCAGAACTTATGGAATACGCCGAGACACAACTTCGCAAGTTATGTGCCTCTCGCAAGTTGAATTGGGATGAGATGAGCGAGGCGGATCGTGAAAATTTTGTTAATGACCTCATCCATGAGGATCGCGAATGCCCCCGGTAGTCGTTTACGATACAAACATTCTGTTTTCCGCTACCGGTTGGAGAGGAATTCCTTATCACTGTCTTGAATTAGCACGACAAGGCAGCGTTGAAGGTGTAACCTGCATAGAAATTTTGGATGAGTTAGCAGAAAAACTCTCTACTAAACTCAATTTCTCGTTAAACCAAACGAGAGAGCGGATCAAGTACCTCCGCGGTTTCCTGCGGTTGGTTACGATTACCAACACACTCAAGGTTGTTGATGCAGATCCAGACGACGACAAAATAATTGAATGTGCCGTTGTCGGTTCAGCAACCCACATAGTCACAGGGGATCACCATCATCTCTCACCGAGTGGAAGTTATCAAAACGTGAGTTTGATATATGGCAAATTCTAAAAATATGCGGACATTTTCGTAGGGGTTAGGTTTCCTAACCCCTACGGGCGAGGGGATCTCGCCCCTACGAGCAGCACGAAGTCTCGTTTTTACCAAACTCACGTTATCAAAACATCCAAATTGTAACAGCTGCGGATTTCTACGCTCAGTTTTCACGATAATATATATCAATATAACCGATGGGTGGATACTTATGCCCAAAATCAACCCACAATATCTTGTTGATGACAAAGGCGAAAAAACCGCTGCGCTCTTAACAATCAAAGAATTCCAACTTCTCATGCAACGTCTTGAAGATTTAGAAGATATTTTAGAGATGGATGCTGCGGTCAAAACTGAGACTGAGTTTCGCGACTATCAAGACATTCGAGCCGACTTGATAAAAGAAGGAAAGCTTTGAGTGTCCCAACGATTTATACTGTCCATGCAACACCACGTGTGGAACGAGAATTACGGCGTTACCACAAGATTCTATCAGATGCCTTAAGGAACAAATAAAATGATTCAAATTTCTGAACCGATCACCCTTGAAAAACTATTACCACTGATACAAAAATTGCCTAAAATGGAACGCGATCAACTACGGAAATCTCTTGATGCTGAATCACAACTTGATGCTGCAATCCTGCTATATCAAGAAGGTGAAGTGACACTCGGAAGAGCCGCTGAATTAGCAGGAATCCACCGTTTCGAGTTCGAAGAAGTCTTGAAGGCGAAAGGTATAGTGAAAATCACCGAAGTTGATCCAGATGAGTAAATCATGCAGAACCCCTACAGTGAAGACCAACTCGTAGAACAACCCGCAATCGCACTGCTCAAAGAAATAGGGTGGCATACCCAGGATTGTTCTAACGAATTTGAATACGACATCGAAATTCGGATCGGCAGAGAAACAAAATCTGATGTTGTGCTAACCGATAGACTCCGCGCGGCTTTAGAACGGCTCAACCCCGACGCGACAGAAGATGCAATTGATGCCGCAATTGAAGAATTAACACACTCTCGCGCTGTAATGAATCTTGTTGAAGCGAATCGGGAAATCTACAGTCTGTTGAAAGACGGTGTGAAGGTAACAGTCACTGACCCAAACACGCAAGAAGAAACCGATTCAGTAATTAAAGTCATTGACTGGGAAAATCCTGAAAATAACGACTTTTTTGCATCGTCACAATTCTGGGTCACTGGCGAAATGCATACCAGACGTCCAGACCTTATCGGCTTCGTCAACGGAATTCCCTTAGTCTTAATGGAGTTTAAACGGATTGACGAAAACCTTTTCTCCGCCTACGACGACAACCTCCGAGACTACAAAGACACAATTTCCCACCTTTTCTGGTATAACGCTGTGATTATTGTATCCAACGGTTCAGAGAGCCGCGTAGGGAGTTTCACTGCCGAATGGGAACATTTCACCGAATGGAAACGGATTGAAAGCGAAAATGAACAGCATCAAGTCTCATTGGAAATGCTACTACGAGGTGTCTGCCACCCGATACGATTATTGGACATCATTGAGAATTTCACACTGTTTATGGAAGTCCAAGGTGGCATGATTAAACTGATCTCAAAAAATCACCAATACTTGGGGGTAAACAACGCAATTGCGGCACTGCAGGAAACCAAATCCAATTTTGGCAAACTTGGCGTGTTCTGGCATACACAAGGCAGTGGTAAAAGTGTCTCAATGCTCTTCTTTGCGCAGAAAGTCCTTAGAAAGATGTCGGGACACTGGACATTTGTCGTCGTAACAGACCGCAAAGAATTGGATAACCAGATTTACAAAACCTTCGCGAGTGCCAGCGGTGTCCTCACACAACAAGAGGTACATGCAGAAAATATAGTACATCTGCGTCAACTGCTCAGCGAAGATCATCGCTATATTTTCACACTTATCCATAAATTTCAGACAAACGATCACGAGGCACACCCTGTTCTTTCTGATCGTTCAGACATCATTGTCATAACCGATGAAGCACACCGCAGCCAATACGACACATTGGCGTTGAATATGCGTACAGCACTCCCTAACGCTGCATTTATTGCATTTACAGGAACGCCTCTAATTACTGGAGAAGAAAAGACACGCGAAGTGTTCGGAGACTACGTGTCAGTTTACGATTTTAAGCAATCTGTAGAGGATAGGGCAACCGTTCCACTCTACTATGAGAACCGCGTTCCCAAACTCAAATTGACAAACCCCGATCTAAATACCGACCTTGAACAAATCCTTGAGGAAGCGGAATTGGGTGAAGCACAACAAGAAAAACTTGAACGCGAGTTCGCTCAAGAATATCAACTTATCACGCGCGAGGACCGGTTAAAAGTTATAGCAGAAGATATTGTCGCACATTTCATCGGCAGAGGCTATCGGGGTAAGGCGATGGTCATCTCTATTGACAAATCCACGGCAGTTAAGATGTACGACAAAGTGCAGAAGTACTGGAAACAAAAACTCCAATCTTTGAAATCAGAATTAAACAGTGGTGTTGCAAGAGACAGAGAGGAACCACTTGAGACGTTAATTCAGTATATGGAAGAAACCGATATGGCGGTTGTAGTGTCTCAGTCACAAAACGAAATTGATGATCTGGAAAGGAGAGGAGTTGACATCGGACCACACCGACAACGTATGAACAGTGAGGATTTGGAGACCAAATTCAAAAACCCAGATGACCCTTTCCGTATTGTTTTCCTCTGTGCAATGTGGACCACAGGTTTTGATGTTCCTTCCTGTTCAACGATCTACCTTGACAAACTCCAACGCAACCATACCTTGATGCAGACAATTGCAAGAGCAAATCGTGTGTTTAAGGACAAAGTCAACGGCTTGATTGTTGACTACATAGGCGTTTTTCGTAACCTTGAAAAGGCACTTGCTATCTATGCTACAGGATCTAACGGGAACGGAAGCAATCCGATTGCGGATAAGTCAGAACTTATTGAGGAACTCAGAAAAGCAATCGCGGAAATCTCTGTGTTTTGTAGCAGCCTTGGAATTGACTTTGCAGAAATCGAAGCAGCGGATAGTTTGCAGCGGATCCAATTGATCGACGCAGCAGTAGACCAAATTCTGGTAAATGATAAAACTAAGCGGAATTTCCTTGAACAAGCACGTAATGTCTATAAATTATTCAAAGCAATTCTGCCCGACACCGCCGCGAACGAGTTCAGCGGAATCTGCTCGCTAATTAACATCATCGCTCGCAAAATAAAAAATCTCAATGAACCCGTTGACATCTCCGAAGTCGAAAATGCAGTAGAAGAATTACTGGACCGCTCAATCGCCCCCGAAGGTTATATCATTAACTCAGGTCAAAATACCTATGACTCAGAACAACTTGACTTAAGCCAAATTGACTTTGAACGACTAAGCGAACAATTCAATACAGAGCACAAACGCACACAAGCTGAACAACTTAGGAGTGCTATCAATAGGAAACTCACCGACATGATTCGCCTCAACAAAAGTCGAATGGATTTTCAAGAGAAATTTGAGCAGATGATTGCGGAATATAACTCCGGTACCATTCCCGTTGATCTACACAATCAGAGACTTTTTGAGTTTTTAGAAGAACTAAGTAAAGAGACACAACGTGCTGATACAGAGGATCTTTCAGAAGAGGAATTGGCAATTGTTGATATACTGACGAAACCCGATCCTGCTTTGACCCTTCCTGAGCGAGAGGAAGTTAAAACTTCTGTCCAGAATTTGCTTGATAAACTAAAACAGGAAAATTTGGTTTTAGATTGGCGCAAACAACAGCGATTGCGTGCCCAAGTCATGCTCACTGTGGGGAACATCCTTGGACAAGAACTGCCTCAATGTTATGCATACGAACTGTTCAATCAGAAATCGGAAGCGGTATATCAACACGTCTACGACTCTTACTACGGCGAAGGAAAAAGCATATACACTGAAAACGCCGCTATTTAGAAACCAGACAATATAACGATTGACAAATCAGTAGTTCCATTTGTAAAGGAAAGCATTTATGCTGCTCAAAGATCGTATCAGCATTGTGACAGGCGGTAGTTCTGGCATTGGACGCGGAATTGCACTTGAATTTGCCCGCGAAGGCGCACGGATGGTCATTGCAGATATACAAGAATCCCCACTTCAAGGCAAATATCATGAGATAGATGTCACAACGCCAACCGTCCAAGAAATAGAGAATTTGGGCGTGCAAGGGATATTCATCAAAACCGATGTCTCCGAAGAATCACAAGTTGCACAGATGATCCAGCGCACCGTTGAACACTTCGGCGGATTGGATATCCTCGTCAATAACGCAGGGATTCATATTCCGGGTGGATCGCAAGATATTTCTATTGCTGATTGGGACAAAGTCATTGGCATAAACCTACGCGGCGTTTTCATGACAACAAAACTCGCCATCCCGCACCTGAAAAAGTCGAAATTTGGGCGGATTATTCAAATTGCATCAGTCCACGCTTATGGTGGCGGTGCCGGTCCAGCCTATGTGTCAGCGAAAGCCGCTGTTGTCAACATGGTACGAGACACCGCTTTAGAGGTTGGTAAATTCGGGATTACAGTCAACGCAATCTGCCCAGGATATATTGAAACAGCAATTCAGGACTATCTCACGTCAGAACAGGTTGAGTCATCATTGCAAAAAACACCGATGCAACGTTTAGGACTACCGAAAGATATCGGACGCGCAGCTGTTTTCTTCGCGTCAGACGATGCAGAATGGATTACAGGCACATCCCTTCTCGTTGATGGCGGTGCCAGTGCCAAAGCTTAGTTCTACATAATATCAAAAATACCTATACATTTCTCTTGGATTTACACCGTTTGTAGTCGCGCAATTCATTGCGCCTCTTATACCAAATTAACGCGATTCCAATCTATCGGTGCGGTTAGGAATGCAGATCGCATTTGGGTGAGTACACCGCAAAACCGCACCATAGGCGTCAATTTAAGAAAAAGTAGACATGTTTTTTACAGAAAAGTGTTGTCAAGTGGAAACACTTCTTATACAGGGCTATTTAGTTTTAGGCTTTTTGCCCATTTTAGCCAAAAAGTCGCGATTCGGAGATCGCTCCTACAGCGGAGAGTCTTGAGCAAAAGTTCAAAATTATTGGAAAACTAAATAACCCTGCTTCTTATATAATAGACATTATAACGAATTAAGTGTTAATTTTAGTGAGTCTCTGTTAAACTTGTATCAATATACATTTTGGAGGCTAACTCATGACCAGTTTTCAAACAGTGATACCACCCACTACCTAAAGGTAGGGGCTTCGGCTTCGTAGCAACTGCGGTTTTCTCAGAGAGTCCACCGTATCCCACAAGCTAAAGCATGGGGATTTGACGGAAGAGCGTTAAATCATTATAATGTCTAATAATCTTTTTTGTCTATAATAGGATTCAGATTTTAAGTTTATATGAGTTCTAATGCCAAATTAACCTGATTTGTAGTGGCGAGGTCTCTGGGGCCTCCTCACAATGCTAACTCTCTAAATACCTATGAAACCTTTTGAATACATAGAACATACCGCTGATGCGGGGATGTGTGTTAGGGGTGATACGCTAAGATCTCTCTTTACGCATGCCGCGCAAGGTTTATTTGAAATGATAGTTGTTGTGGAAACAATTGATGAAACTACATCAATTAACGTTCACTTAGAAGCAGAATCTGTTGAAATGTTATTAGTTGCTTGGTTAGATGAATTAATATTTAAACACGAAACGGAGGATATCTTCTTTAAACGTGCCGAAATTAGCAACATTAGTGCAACAGAATTGGTTGCTAATGTGTATGGTGAACCTACAAATTTTGACAAACATGTTGTATATACGGAAATTAAGGCAGTAACATACCATCAATTATATGTAATTCAAAATCCGAACGGCGATTGGGAAGCGCAAGTTATATTTGATTTGTGATAATTAATGCGCCGAACACACAAAAATGTTGAGTTATTTTCTTTACTATTTTTCTTTAATGGTAATCAACCTGTTTGGCTGGACATTCTTAAGTTTATTTACTTTTCCATTGGACCAATGCACTTCAACTGTTTTAATTACCGTGTCATTTTTTATTCCAAAAATCGCAGTTAATTCACTCTGTGAGCAATAACTTGATCCACTTTTGACAGTTCTGGTTTGTGTGCCAGTTGCAGCAGTAATTCGTATGCGTGCCCCTATCCCGTTGCGGTTGCTCTCACGTCCAACAAGTTGAATTTTGAGCCAATTATTGCGGTTTCCACCGTCATTACGATATAGGTGTGCGGGTCCATTAGATGTGGTAACCAGTAAATCTATATCTCCATCGTTGTCAATGTCACCGTAGGCTGTTCCTCTTCCAACAATCGGCTTTACTAAATCTTGCCCTACTTTGTCAAGAACATCAGCGAACTTGCCATCGGATATGTTGCGAAATAGATGAGGTCGTTGTGCGTAAGTAACTTCACTCTGAACAATGTTGATATCGTTTTCAACATGTCCGTTTGCTGTGAAGATGTCAAGGTTACCGTCTAAATCAAAATCAAAGAAAAAACACCCAAAAGTTAGTGTCAATAAACTTGAGTTGCCGAGTTGTGCAGCGGGTGCATCGTCAATAAAAAAATCACCTTCATTGTGATAAAGGTTCAACATTTCATTAGAAAAGTTCCCAACAAGAAGACTTTCCTTACCACTAAGGTCGAAGTCAGCGGCATCAACACCCATTGCCCCTGTCGCCACACCGCTCTCATTATATGCTACTCCTGTTAACATTCCAACTTCAGTAAATTTTCCATCACCGTTGTTCTGATACAATTTATTCGGTTGTGTATCGTTTGCCTCAAAAATATCGGGGAGTCCATCTTGATTGTAATCAAATATACAGACGCCTAACGATTTGCTGGCGGGATCATTTATTCCTGCGGTGCGCGAGACATCTTCAAATGTACCATCGCCTTTATTGCGAAAGAGTTTACTCGCTTGACCGGAATACGATTCGGGGGTACAGTAGGATTTATTTTTACCATCAAGTGTGCAGAAAATGTCTGTCTCTATACTCCATTCAACATAATTGGCGACATATAAATCAAGATGACCATCCAAATCGTAATCAAACCAAGCACAACTTGTACCGAAACCGATGTTATCAATGCCTGCGGATTCAGTAACATCAAGAAAAGACCCATCACCTTTGTTCTGAAATAGCCTGTCAGCGTTTAGACAACTTACATAAATGTCATCATCCGCATCGTTGTCGTAATCGGCAACAGCAACACCCATTCCGTATAGAGGTATATTCAAACCCGCTGCTGTGGTGACATCAGAGAATGTGCTGTCCTGATTATTACGGTATAATGCTAAGGTTTGTTGCTTTCCAGTTGGATGTTCCGCCCAATCCTTTCCATTAACGAGGAGAATGTCTTGCCACCCATCAGAATTATAGTCAAGGAAAGCGCATCCTGAACCCATTGTTTCCGGCAGGTATTTCTTGCCGAAAGCACCGTTATTGTGGATGAATTCTATCCCTGCTTCTTCTGTGATCTCTGTAAATTGTGGTAGCGGATCTGCTGAAACACTCGTGGTATTCAAGAGACTAGTAAACAAGAGATAAAATGTCAAGGTTTTTAATATAACCGAGTGAAATAAAGGGTTAATGTGGAAAATACTCTCTTTCACAATTCTATCAGTGTTTCCTTTTGCAATTTCTGTTACCACTAATTCAGACATTTCAGGTATATGCCTCACTTCATTTTGAGTCTTCCCCATGTGGTTGCAAGTTTTGCTTGTGGGGCAACGGGACGTGATTTTCCTGGACCGCCATTAGGGATATTTTCACCAGTAATTTGAAAATCGTCAAACCGTGCACGTGCATTACCCACGATGAGTCCTGCTTTTCCACCTTCTAATGGGGCTCTATCAATTCCTTCAATAGTGAAGTCATTAATTCGGAAGCTGAGTGATCCATCTTCATAAACGGTGGCTTCCAGTTCATACCATGTATCAATTTCTGCAGTATATGCGCGTACCACATCACCATTACCTGCGGCCCACCTCTCTATTGAGGCGGTCTCATTAACGTAGTCAATTAAAAAGAAATAGCTACTATTTTCTTCTCCTCTGTCATGAAGTGCCAGTCCGATGTGTGGCGGTCCCTTCCCATCCTCAACCATCTTTGCACGGCAGGACACAGTATAGTATTCCCACGTGAGTTCACCTGTTGTCCAAAGACTAAAAAAGGGGTCTTCGAAGATTTCTCCAACAGCCTCACCATCATTTATCCACCATTTTTCAAACTGCCGATTAAGGTTAAAGATTTCCCATTCCCGGATGTCATTATCTTCAAAGTCGTCGCGCCAAGTGCCTGCATAGGTAGACAGAGTTGTCAATACTATAGTAGACAAAAAGATGGTACTGATAAAAACTAATGTTAATTTTTTCATAATTTTCTCCTTAGGATTCGGTGACAATGCAATTTCCCTGTGAATCTACATAAGGGCAAGAACAACAATGTTCAAGATTTTTCATATAGATTCCCTGTTGTAGCGAAATAATTTTTTGTTGCCACTTTTCCGAAATCTCAAGTAAATCCGTACTGCTAAAACACATTTTTTCATAAGCACTTTGTTCAGTAAAGATATAATTGATTATCACAAGTGGTTCATTTGGATATACTTTGCTTAAAAGCAGACTGTATAGTTCCATTTCTGGTTTATAGTACTCTAAATCTCGTCCTTTAAAAGTTATGTAGTTGAGTCCCTGCCATCCACCTACTTGATCTCTATAAAGTCTGTCTATTCTACCTGAGATGATGTGCCCATTGATATTGGCGTGAATTTGATGGTTGGTATAGGAATCAGACGTAGAAACCAAGGTTTGTGCTAACTCAGTATTGCGAAAATTATTGATATGAGTGCGAATCACACCTATTACATCCGACTCAATTGAACTTTGCCCTATATCAGGAAAATTCCTCAATGTATTAGTAATAAGTCTCTCTGGATTGTCTAAATCTGATGGGTGTTTGATCTGAGCAAGAACACTGCGAATTAGCGTGTCCATTTCAGTTTCATCCCAATCCGATTGTCCTTCTTCAAGTGATGGAATTCGTAGCACATGTTCCAACTGGTAACGTAGAGGACAACGGGCGTAGTTAGCAAGTTCTAAGACAGAAAAGGATCCCCCGAAATCAGATGACTTTGGCGGAGAGAAAGGAAGTTTCGGAAAATCAACTGGAGTTGTATCACGAGATATTTTATCTGTATCATCAGTGTCGTAAAGTTGTCTGATAATTGGGGTTTGTAGTTGGAAAGATTGGCTCATAGTGTTTTCATTTAGATACACTTCCACCGTAACGGGTAAACTAATGGAATCGGCATCTTCACCAATTCCAAGGTATTCGTCCAGCCATTTTAACATATTTTCGGGATTACCGTACTCATTAAGTGACCCGGATAGAATAAGTCTATCTCTTGCACGAGTTGCTCCAACATAAAACAAACGTTTCTTTTCGGCTTCGTCTTTAGCACTAGCATAATCTTTCATCAGAGAAACAATCTCTGGAGCAGTTTTTGTATAATTTTCCTCTGGCTTATGTGGACTAAATCCTATTCCAAGTTCATCATCAATAAATGGTTCTCTGCCATATTGCCCTTGTCGATTAAGTGAGGGAAGTATGACAACTGGGAATTGTTTCCCTTTGGCAGAATGGATAGTCATAATCTGAACTGCCCCACTGCTATCCTCAATCGGAGCTTGTCCCTCACGTGGTTCTTCAGTAATTAGGATGTCAAGAAAATCAATAAAATGAGCCAAGGTTTGCTGGTCCTCATCGCCATCAAAATTTCTGGCAAGTTCTAAGAGTTTCTGGTAGTTCGCCCATTTTTGCTGCCCTTGTTTACCTAATTTCAGTGTTCCGATCATCCCCGTTTCATTAACAATGATTAGAATGAGTTGGTTAATTGACATTCGATGGACAATCTGCATGTGATGTTTTAAGGTGACAATCGCTTTTGTAAGGTGTTCCGATGGAGATAGATATTTTTGAACCTTTTGCCAGAAACTGTCCCCATTTTGCCGCGAAATTTTATACAACTCAGTGTCAGAAATCCCGAAGGTGGGACCACGTAGAATACCGATAAGTGCGGTATCATTTTCTTGTGGTGCGTTAAGAAAACCAAGGTAATTCCAAATATCGTAGATTTCTTGTCGTTGATAGAAACCAACACCACCTGTTGTGAGATAAGGGATACCAGCAGCAAGCAGCGCGTGTTCAATTTCAGGTAAGTGTCTTCTACTACGGATTAAGATTGAGATGTCACCATATTCAATTGGTTTGGAAAATTCATCATCACCTTCGCCTTGCACCCATATTTCTTCATTGTTCGTTATCATTTTTTTGATGTGTTGTGCGATGAGTGTATATTCGTTTATTGGTTCATCACCTTTTTGTCCAAGCAAGATTTCAACAGCACCGTTACCATTGGAAGCGCGCGCTTGCGTAAGGGGTTCAAACTGCACTTCAAATTCATTTTCTGTACCATCTCCCATCAGACGTTTGAAAAAGTAATTTACAAATCCGACAGTATCGCGTAGGGAACGGAAATTTTCTTGGAGTTGGATATTCTCACCTACATCATCAATTTTTTGTTTTGTTTTTTCAAACACACGAACATCAGCCCCACGAAACCCGAAAATACTTTGTTTCGGGTCACCAACGATAAATAGATTTGCATCATATAGGTCATTTGTTAGCAGCATCACTAACTCATACTGTAATTCGTTTGTATCCTGATATTCGTCTACCATGTAATACTTATATCGTTCTACCAATTTCTGGCGGATGCTATCGTTATTTTTAAGAAGGTCGCGTGTTTTTAGCTGCAGGTCTTCAAAATCAAGTTTGCCTTGAGAGAGTTTGTTATTTTGGTAATCGTTGAGGATTCGGTGATAAAGTGTCAATAGGTGGTCTGTTGTGCTAATAAGGAATTGGTCATCTGTTTCGTCATTTTCTTCCGTTAGCGGTGTGGCTGATTTAATATGTTGTGAAGCAGATTCCAGAAATTTGATTTCGTAATCAAAGCCGCTAATGTCAACACCTCTACCGATAAAAGCTGCTTTCGCAATACTACCACTTTTAGTTGTAATTAATTCAGCAATTTTCCTTCGTAATGTGTGTCCTTCAACAGGATTAACATTTGCTTTGAGTTTTAGACTTAACACATTTACTTCTGCAGCATTTTTACCTTTTGCAATATTCAAAACAGGGAATAGGCTATTAATCCATTTATCCGTAATTTGTTGATTCCAGAATTCATATAACGTTTCGTTGTTTTGATTCCTATAGGTTTGTGAAATGATTGCCTTGACAGCATCACGTTTCTCTACCATGGTGGAGAATAGTTCTGTTAATTTCTGACGATTTCCATGTCTTTGTAAAGAACGATGGAGTTCGGTATGATGTTCATCATCTGTATTTGTTGCAATGTCCTGCAGTGTATTTTTAATGGTGTGTCGTAGCAAAAGCGTCTGGTCAATACCTCGTAGAACACCGAAGTTCGCTGGGACACCGGCTTGAAATGGAAATTCTCTCAAAATGCGTGAACAGAAGGCGTGAATAGTTGAGATAGGTGCAATGTTCATCTCCTCAAGACACTGTTCCCGATTCTTTAAATCTGTCGCATCCTTGAGGTTCTCTATAACGCGTCCTTTCATTTCTGCAGCAGCTTTTTCGGTGAAAGTAATGGCAACAATATCACGTGGCGTAACATCATCTTGTAAAATCTTTAGGTAACGGTCAACTAACACAGTAGTTTTTCCGGATCCCGCACCGGCAGTTACACAGATATGTTGGCTAATGTTGGATGCTCTTTGCTGATTTGGTGTACGGTTCATTTTATTAATCTATTTTTAATTATTTCTGAAGTTTTTAGAAGTTGTTGAAGCCCCTGCATAAGTGCTGAGAAACTATGTGGCGTCTGTGTTTACACCTTATCTGCAAGCCGTCCTGTCCATTTGAAAAACTGACGTTCAACGTCAGTTTTTAGGAGTTGCTGATGCCTCTGCATAAGTGCTGAGAAACTATGTAGTGTCTGTGTTTACACCTTATCTGCGAGCCGTCCTGTCCATTTGAAAAACTGACGTTCAACGTCAGTTTTTAGGAGTTGCTGATGCCTCTGCATAAGTGCTGAGAAACTATGTGGCGTCTGTGTTTACACCTTATCTGTGAGCCGTCCTGTCCATTTGAAAAACTGACGTTCAACGTCAGTTTTTAGGAGTTGCTGATGCCTCTGCATAAGTGCTGAGAAACTATGTAGTGTCTGTGTTTACACCTTATCTGCAAGCCGTCCTGTCCATTTGAAAAACTGACGTTCAACGTCAGTTTTTAGGAGTTGCTGATGCCTCTGCATAAGTGCTGAGAAACTATGTGGCGTCTGTGTTTACACCTTATCTGCGAGCCGTCCTGTCCATTTGAAAAACTGACGTTCAACGTCAGTTTTTAGGAGTTGCTGATGCCTCTGCATAAGTGCTGAGAAACTATGTGGCGTCTGTGTTTATACATTATCTGCGAGCCGTCCTGTCCATTTGAAAAACTGACGTTCAACGTCAGTTTTTAAGAGTTGCTGATGCCTCTGCATAAGTGCTGAGAAACTATGTAGTGTCTGTGTTTATACATTATCTGCGAGCCGTCCTGTCCATTTGAAAAACTGACGTTCAACGTCAGTTTTTAAGAGTTGCTGATGCCTCTGTATAAGTGCTGAGAAACTATGTAGTGTCTGTGTTTACACCTTATCTGCGAGCCGTCCTGTCCATTTGAAAAACTGACGTTCAACGTCAGTTTTTAAGAGTTGCTGATGCCTCTGCATAAGTGCTGAGAAACTATGTAGTGTCTGTGTTTACACCTTATCTGCGAGCCGTCCTGTCCATTTGAAAAACTGACGTTCTCTCGTAGCATCTATCATAAAAATCCTTCCATTGTATCTTGACATTTGCTGTTCAACAGTTAATTATTTATAGGCAATGGGACAATTGCTTTTGGAGACATTGAGATATTAACAGTTTCTCCAGGTTTCTTTGTATCAGTGCCGGGATTATGGATGATCGCTTTCAGTTTCAACGTGTCTGCAATTCTCAATTCGTATTCTTCAACTCTACCTAAATAGGTGACTGCCCTAACTTTTGCGGTTAATTGGTTTGATGTAGAATTTCCATTTAGATGAATTGTCTCTGGACGAATGGAACAACTGACCTCTTGTCCGGTAGTGAATTTGTGGTGTACACTTTCTGTATGCAGAACGCCTACAGATGTTTCAATTGTAACTTTTCCATCAACTATTTCTTGGATTTTACCCGATATGAAATTCGTTTCACCCACAAAACTTGCTACAAATGGGTCTGCAGGGGACTGATAGATTTCACGCGGGGTACCAACCTGAACAAAAACGCCGTCTTTCATGATAGCCATTCGGTCAGCCATTGAAATAGCCTCCACTTGGTCGTGGGTTACATATATGGTCGTAATTTGCGTGCGACTATGAATTTCTTTTATCTCATCACGTAGATTTTGGCGAAGTGCAGCATCCAAATTGCTGAGTGGTTCATCAAGGAGTAACACACTCGGTTCAATCACTAACGCACGTGCCAAAGCAATACGTTGTTGTTGTCCACCTGATAGTGTGTTCACAGGACGATCACGGTAATCGAACATCTCAACCATATCAAGAACGGTAGTGATTTTTTCGTTACGGATAGATTTATCAAGTTTTCGAAGTCTGAGACCATATTCTATGTTTTCAGAAACGGTCATGTGTGGCCACAATGCATAGTTTTGAAAAACCATACCAGTGTTGCGTTGGTGTGGTGGAACGTTATTCATTTCTTCATCGTCAAACCGAAGTTCTCCACCGTCTGGATGATAAAAACCTGCTATCACGCGGAGCAATGTTGATTTCCCACATCCAGATGGTCCAAGCAAGAAAAATAGTTCACCGGGGGCAATTGTCAACGATATATCATTGACTGCCAACATGGTATCAAATGCTTTTGTTATATGGTTTAATTGGACACTAACTGGCATAAATTGGATACCTCAACAAATCCTTAATCTTCATATAGTTGTAGGTTTGACATTTAAACATTAACCACAGGGTCATTAGGCTTATTGAATTTTGGGTCGTGCCATAGAGGTGGCGGCGAATGTCCCGTTGCTAACACAAACTGCTGGTAACGAGCGTTTGTAACCTCGTGTATGTCAATATAAAATGCATCAATATAAACCTCATGAACTGGATACTCATCCGCATCTCCAGTGCCTTCAATTGCGTTTCCCATAAGAAAAGTACCAGAGGGTATAAGACGCATTTGTGCGCTATCTATATTGGAAACTATTGTTTCAGCGAATTCCTCTGATGGGACACTGTTTTGAGAAGATTCAGAGCATGCACATAGGAGGCATATTAAAAGAAGAAGAATTCCCTTCATACTAATTTTGAGGCAATCTCATCTGCGGTTTGGATCAACCTTTTCTGTTCTTTTTCAAAAAGAGTCCGAACATCAAACCACAATTGATCATTTTCAATCCGACCAATGATAGGTGTACTACCGCGTCTGAAATGTTCCGACAGTTTTTCTACAGAAATCGTTAGTGGCGTAAGCACAACAGCAATGCTTGGCAATGTTTCAACAGGAAGTGACCCGCTACCAATTTCTGATTGCGTTTCAGATATCTCAATTGAGACTAAGTCCTCGAAAATTACATTGAGTCTGTTTGAAATGTGATTTGCTGTAGTATTTAATTCATCAATAGACCGAGTGTAACGCTGGAGCATTGGGAGTAGGTCAGTGATAGTGTCCTGATTGAGGTAAGTTTGTAAGGTAGCAGACAACGCAGCTATAGTAAGTTTATCAACACGTAATGCACGCATGAGTGGATTCTTTCTGATTTGATGGACCCACGCAGCTTTTCCAACAATAATGCCTGCCTGTGGACCACCAAGTAACTTGTCCCCACTAAAGGTGACGATGTCCACTCCACAATCAATCCTATCGGCAACAACAGGTTCATTAGGAAGACCATATTGTGATAGATCAATCAACGCACCACTGCCTAAATCCTCCATCGTTGGAATATCGCGTTCGGCACCAAGCTCAGTCAATTCGTGCATCTCAGGTGTTGTGGTAAAACCCACAATCTTATAATTGCTTGGATGCACCTTTAAGAGAAGTGCAGTGTTGTCGTTGATCGCTTCAGCATAATCCCTAAGATGTGTCCGATTAGTTGTCCCAACTTCTCTTAGAATCGCTCCGCTTGCTTCCATCACATCAGGTATACGAAAGGCACCCCCAATTTCAATTAACTCGCCGCGTGATACGATGACCTCTTTTCCTCGCGCAACGGTTTGCAGCGCAATTAATACTGCAGCAGCGTTGTTATTCACAACTGTTGATGCCTCACATCCTGTCAATTGTTGAAGTAGAGGTTCAGTAATCCGATCCCGATGTCCACGTTTGCCGGTCTCAAGGTCATATTCAAGGTTGACATAATTTTGTGCTGCTTTTTGAAGACTTTTACATGCAGAAGGAGATAACAAGGAACGACCAAGGTTTGTATGTGTTACGGTTCCAGTTGCATTAACGACGGTGCGGAGCGGGGGACAGGTTTTTTCAGTAATTTGCTGAAGTACTAATTCAGCATATTCAGATGGTTCGGGGAGTTTCAGATCTGCTTCTCCACCCAGAATTTGGTCTCGAATATCAGAAACAACTGATCGTAGTGCCGCAATAACAAGTGATCGACCATAAGAATCTTGCAGCTCATGTATCTCAGGCAGCGATAGTAGTTTTTCTATCGCTGGAAGTTGTCGGAGTAGGTTAGTGTTGTCGTTCTGTGTCTGAGTCTTTATTGTCAACTTCTTATTCCAGATTAAGTTAATGGTAGTATGTAGCTTAAAAATACGGAATTTATTTTATTTTGCATTGTGATGAATTTTATCAAATAAACCTTCAGATGTCAAATGAAAAGTTTAGACGGTGTGTAAAGTTTTGAGATGAGTACTACTATACTTTGGACAATTTCTATCTGTTTCATGTTGTGTTTTCAAGTCCTTGCTGATTTTTCATTGAGTTTCGGACAGGAATGTAACTCAATGAAAAAGAATTTCAGATGCAAGCAAGAGCAGCCCCAGCGGGGCGGAATGTCTATAGGGACATTGTGAACAAACCCTCTTTGGTTTCCCCAGCGAGGCGAAAGGTGTCCAGAACACGGTAGGACAACCTTCTTTAGCCCCAGCGGGGCGACAGGTGTCCAGCATGTAGATGCAACTAAGGTATTTCTATAAAACCTAATGGACACTACAGTTTGAAAAAATTGTCCAAACTATAGTATCGACTAACTTAATCAATTCTTGATGTTCTTCAGGACGACGACGATGCAGAATCAGCAAGAGTAGATAACTAATAGCGCGCCGTCGCTGTCCCGATTGTTCTGGGTCAAGTCTGAAACTTATCCTGATTTGTGACAACCTCAAGACGCACCAATTTACCACTGCGTAAAGCGTTGATTCGAAGTGGGTTGCTGGGTTGAGACAGTGCATCAACTATCTTCGGATACCAGATTCTGCAGATTTATCCCATCAAGTGTATCTGCTTCCCAAACTTCTTCAAAAAGCAAGTCAAGCTGGGAAATATCTTGTATTAAGGTGACTTGATCTGTAACCATTTTGGGAATATCACTAAATCGGAACTGCAGCAGTTTTATCACAGCTTCTTGTTTCGCGCGTGTTTTGCCTTGTTCTATACCTTGTTCTATACCTTGTTCTATACCTTGTTCTATACCTTGTTCTATGCCTTGTTCTATACCTTGTTCTATACCTTGTTCTATACCTTGTTCTATACCTTGTTCTATACCTTGTTCTCTGAGAACGTCTGCCATTGACTTCGCCATCGTTTCTACCTCCATTTCATGTATATGCCTATCAACTAACTGAATCAATTCTTGATGTTCTTCAGGACGACGACGATGCAGAATCAGCAAGAGTAGATAACTAATAGCGCGCCGTCGCTGTCCTGATTGTTCTGGGTCAAGTGTGTTTAGATGCGATATCGCTTCAACAAGCGCATCAACTATCTTATCCTTACTTGCACCTTCCTTTTGAAGAACTGTAAGTAACCATCCAAACGGATGGTCGGTTTTCGTTAAATCTGTAACATCTGTATCCTTAACACTTAGAAACAGTGTATCAAATTTCGGGACAAATTGAGACAAGACACTTGGGATATCCATTATGGCACCAAGCGTCAGCGGGCTGTTCCAACTCCGATCACCACTGTAAAAGACAATAGGGAGAATTGGACGCAAACGCCATTTGCTTTTCGGGACATTGTTTAATTCCCACTCTCTGCGCTGTGCATCCCATATCTGAGTCATATAAAAAAGCACACGAAACCCCATCGCAATATCAACCGTAGATTGATGTTCGATGAGGACATAGATAACCAGTTTGTCAATGCCAGATTCACGTTTAAATGGCACGCTAAAAAGGATATCAGATTCTTGTTCTCGAAGATTGTCGGCAATAAAACTTCTATTAAGTTGCGAAAGTTGGTTAAAATCAATTAGATCAACGAGTTCAATTGCGACGATTTCTAACAAACCTTGCACGTTTTCTTTATCTTGCAATAACCATCTTGCGCTCTTATCAGGAAAATGTTCAATCGGAATATCAAAAAAACTGCGAACATCTGTGTTTTCTGGCATGCTACCTCCTATCAAGCAACGGTTTATATAGGATAACACGATTTGCCAGTAAAATCAAGCACATATAGATAGGGTGCTGGGTTATTTAGTTTTTGATAATTCTGACGCATTTTATCACAATCGTTAATGTTTTATAATAGTATCGTCCGCCGGGTAGAGCAGAGCGAACCCTTGTGCGTCAATTTAAGGAAAGAACTCGTTTATCCGCGCGCAATTCATTGCGCGAGGACAAACGCATATATTCTCGTCCTGTGCGTTATTTGAGATGTTGGGACAAAAAGGTGCAGTTAGGAAACCGCACCTACCGTTGTTTTTTATTGACACCTATAGATTTCGCTTCGCTATACCCGACAGACAATAATATTTGTGACAAAAACTATACACACGTTTAGAACAATCTTTTTTTGGAAAATCACCCAAAATTGTGGTATACTATTTACATCATGTCAACCAAACTTCAAAACATACGAAATTTCTGTATTTTAGGGCATATTGACCACGGAAAAAGTACACTTAGTGATCGTCTCTTAGAGCATACAGATACACTCGCTGAGAGAGAAATGCGCGAACAAGTGCTTGATTTGATGGACTTAGAACGCGAACGTGGTATCACCATCAAAGCGACCGCTGTTAAACTCCAGTATCGTGCGGAAGATAAGAAACTCTACGAACTAAATTTGATAGACACCCCCGGACATGTTGATTTTACTTACGAAGTCTCTCGCAGCCTTGCAGCCTGTGAAGGTGCGATTTTAATTGTTGATGCAGCACAAGGTGTTGAGGCACAAACCTTGGCAAACGCGTATCTTGCAATAGAAAGTGAACTTGAGATAATACCTGTTATCAACAAAATTGACCTACCAGCGGCGCAGCCTGATGAAGCCAAACGACAGATAGAGGAGGTAGTCGGCATCCCTGCTGATGAGGCACTCCTTGTAAGCGCAAAGGTTGGTATCGGTATACCTGCTATCTTAGAGGCTATTGTCAATCGAATTCCAGCACCTACTGGAGCATCTGATGCTCCTTTAAAAGCACTTGTGCTGGATTCTGTTTACAATAACTATCGTGGTATCATTATATACACCCGTATATTTGATGGAAGTGTTGCACCGGGAGACAAGATTCAACTGATGCAGACGAAACGCTCCTATGAAATTGAAGAAGTTGGCATTTTTACACCACAGATGCAACCTACCACCGAACTCAAGACAGGGGCAGTAGGCTATCTCATAGCAGGCATTCGGGACATTGACAACGCAAAAATTGGTGATACAATCACACAACATAAACATCCTACTGCTACACCTCTCCCAGGCTATCAAGAAATTAAGCCGCTTGTATTTAGCGGACTCTATCCTGCAGATACAAACCAATTTCATGCAATGCGAGAAGCTCTTGATAAACTTCGACTAAACGATTCTTCTTTCACATTTGAACCGGAGACTTCTGTCGCGCTTGGTTTCGGTTTTCGGTGTGGATTTTTAGGTTTACTTCACATGGAGATTATACATGAACGTCTTGAACGCGAATTTGAATTATCGCTTATTCGCACTGCCCCAAGTGTCATGTATCGGGTTTATCTTAAATCGGGTGAACATGTGTTAGTGGACAATCCTGCACATCTACCGGAAGTAATAAATATTGAACGAATCGAGGAACCGTATGTCAATATTGATATAATTGTGCCGCGTGAATATATCGGAAATGCAATGGAACTTTGTCAGAAGCGGCGGGGTGTATATAAGCGCATGAATCAATTGGATGCGACACGGGTGCAACTGCTTTACGAACTTCCGCTGAGTGAAATGCTTACCGACTTTTTTCCGAAACTTAAATCGCTTACTCGCGGTTACGGTTCGCTGGAATATGATATTGGTGAATATAGAACAGAGAAACTTGTAAAGTTAGATGTACTCCTAAATGGTAAACCTATAGATGCACTATCAACCATTTTACCACGCGATATGGCTGAAGTTCGTGGGAAGAATTTAGTTAGCAAATTGAAAAAATTGATACCTCGGCAGATGTTTGAGATTCCTATTCAAGCTGCCATAGGGAACAAGGTTGTCGCACGTGAGTCTGTCAGAGCACTACGGAAAAATGTAACTGCAAAATGTTACGGTGGAGATATAACACGAAAACGGAAATTGTTAGAAAGACAGAAGGAAGGTAAGAAGAGACTCAAACAGATTGGTAGTGTTGATGTTCCACAAGAAGCATTTACGGCAATGCTTGCAACAGATGAATAATTCAAATATACAGGACAAACTTCCATGATTATGTGGTCAACAGCGGACCAACCTGCAGAGTTGTGGGAAATCTGGAAGATGATAGGTAACATTCGTTTTGATCGAATCGGCAAACTAATCCGATAAATTTTAGAGTATACGATTCTCCACAGTTGTAATGAATACCTAATTGTAACGTGAGTTTGATATATAGCAAATTCTAAACATAAATGGACATTTTCGTAGGGGTTAGGTAACCTAACCCCTACGGGCGAGAAGCCCTCGCCCCTACGAGAAGCCCGACATCTTGGTTTTATCAAACTCACGTTAATTGTAAGAAAGGAAATGCCGCTATCTATTGCGGTTTCAAATATAATGACTACTGATATCCAATTATCGAAATGGCAGAGATTTCGAAAAACGGTCGCCTGGGAATATACCCAAGTAATTGTCGTTGCACTCATCCTTGTTTTTGGGTTTATTCGCCCTTTTGTTGTTGAGGCATTCAAAATTCCATCCGGTTCAATGGAGGATACACTCCTAATCGGTGATAGAATTCTGGTATGCAAGTTTATCTACGGATTCAAAATTCCCGGCACGGATAACTTTAGAGTCTTTGATTTTCATAAGCCTGCCCGAGGAGATGTTTTCGTTTTTATTCCGCCACATGAAGAGAAGCGAAATTTCATTAAACGTATTGTCGCAATAGAAGGGGATACAGTTCACACTGAAGGTAAAACACTTTATGTAAACGGTCAAGTCGTCAACGATAACGGTTACGTCAAGTATGCGGGAAACCATTTTGTCAGACGAAGTAATTTTCCCCCTTTCCGAAAAATGGAAGAATATATGAGGGGTAATGAACTATATAATGATTACACCTTGACAGGTAGTCAGTATAAACGCAAATTCCCCGATGGTAAACCATTTATTGTTCCAAAAGGATATGTCTTTGCAATGGGTGATAACAGAGATCATAGTAGTGATAGTCGAACGTGGGGACCTGTAAATGTAGATAGTATCAAGGGGCAAGCCTTTATGGTTTATTGGTCTTTTGAGAATCCGGATGCGAAAATATGGGAGGTTTGGAAATCAATAGGCGGTATACGATTCAAGCGAATCGGTAAGCTGATCCGTACACAAAATGGACTCAACTGATGCACCAAGATAGACGACACCTTATCATCGGTACTGCCGGACATGTTGACCATGGCAAAACTGCACTGGTTGGCACGCTCACAGGCATTGAAACAGACAGACTCAAGGAGGAACGGGAACGCGGTTTATCCATTGAGTTAGGATTCGCTTATTTTGACCTTCCTGATAACTCACGTGCAGGAATTGTTGACGTACCAGGACACGAGAAATTCATTCGCAACATGTTGTCTGGTGCTTATGGAATGGATATTGTCCTTTTTGTTGTTGATGCCAAAGAAGGGGTGCAAGAACAGACGCTTGAACACTTAGCAATTTTGGATTTACTTGCCATCTCAAACGGCATACTTGTGATGACGAAGTCAGATTTAGCAACCCGTGAAGAATTGGAAGAAGCAACAGAAATGACGCAAGAAATGCTTGTTGGCACTTCGCTTGAAGGCATTCCTTCAGTCAGTGTCTCATCTATCACTGGTGAAGGTATTGATACCTTAAAACAGATGATTGTTGAACAAGTAGGCATTGTTACAGAGGCACAAGAACATGATGGAATTCCACGGTTGTATGTTGATCGTATTTTCACAGTTCAAGGTTTTGGAGTCGTTGTTACAGGAACGCTCATCGGCGGTTCAGTAAATAGAGATCAGAGGATGGTAATTTTACCACAAGGGGATGTTGTCAGAGTGCGAGGCATACAAGTACATAACGAACCTGTGAATGTTGCACAAGCAGGACAACGCACTGCGCTAAATCTGTCTGGAACCACTGCTCATGGCATTCAACGCGGTGATGTGCTATGTCCTATTGAGTTCTCAAATGTTACTGATAATATAAACGTATCGTTACAAGTATTATCCTCATTTCCGAGAATGCTTGAACATTGGGGACGTTTTCGCGCGTATCTCGGCACACGTGAATTATTTTGTCGGTTGATTTTATTAGTTGACGAAGCAATTCTGCCCGGTGACAGAGTCCAAGTCCAACTACGGTTGGAGCAACCTATTTTGACCTTTAGAGGCGATAGAATCATTTTACGCGATTTCTCCGCACAACATACTGTCGGTGGCGGTGAAGTAATTAACCCATTCGCACCAAAACACAAACGTTTTACCCAAGAAACCATTACCATTTTAGCAAAGTGGGAAGAAGCAGACGACACGCAGGTGGTAAACGCAGTGCTTGAAAATAGTGAGACTCTCTGCGTAGAAGAATCTTTCCTCTATTACTATATGCCGTATTCACAAGCCGAGGTTAGAAACATTTTGGACACCTTGGAATCTGAAGAAAAAATCGTGCGATGGGGTAAATCAGGCAGGACACCACTTATTTCTGATGCAGCACGCACAGCCGATGCTACAAATAAACTAACAGCAGCATTGTCAGAATTTCACGAAAAAGAACCACTCCTTTCAGGGCAGAATGCATCACAACTGTGCCGTGATCTTGCACTAAATGAGATAGATTTTGAGAAGATTACAGATCACCTAATTAAATCAAAGGAACTTGTGAAGGATGGGAATTTACTCCGATTGTCTTCACATGAAATAAAATTTTCTGAAGAGGAGTCAACTGCTAAAGAAACACTTGAAAAATTATTTTTGGATGCAGGAATCAACACACCCGGACTTTCCGAACTAGATACATTGCTGCCAGAGTATACACCCCAAGTGATTGAATCCACGTTTTTTGCGTTATTGAACCTTGGACAGTTTATAAAAACAGCCGATAATTTCTTTATCCACAGAGAAATCTATGAAAAAACAAAAGAATTATTAACCAATTATCTTCAAAAGAATGATACAATATCAGTTGCAGAATTTCGGGAACTGGCGAAAACATCGCGAAAATATGCGGTACCGTTCCTTGAGTATTGTGACAGTCAAAATGTAACAATTAGAGATGGTAACGTCCGCAGATTGTCATCAAGGAAAAATTAAAAACTATTTAAATTCGCTTCTACTTTCTGGGGGAGGATAGGGTCCGGTGGCCCTACCGGTCTTCAAAACCGGCTTGTCCATGCAAGTGGATAGGTGGGTTCGACTCCCACCCTCTCCCGCCATATAAATGGATTTCCATCCATTGGTTCATGAAAAGGATTATGATTAAATCCCTTCCGATTCACACCCCTAATTCAGCACAACGTAGACATCCGTCATGGATAAAAGCACGGATACCTGGCGGTGGCAACTACGTTGAACTTAAAAAATTAATGCGTGATCTTCAGCTTCACACTGTCTGTGAAGAAGCGCGGTGTCCCAACATCGGTGAATGCTGGAACAGTCGCACGGCTACTTTTATGATATTAGGAGATGTCTGCACGCGGCGATGCATGTTTTGTGCTGTGAAGAAAGGCAAACCTGGTGGTATCGTGGATATAGATGAACCACGAAGACTTGGCGAGGCGGTCTCCTATTTGAAACTAAACCACGTTGTCATTACTTCCGTTAACCGAGACGATCTACCCGATGGCGGTGCGGGTGTATTCGCAGACTGTATCACCGAAGCACGGAAACAGCGTCCCAGTTGTACTATAGAAGTTCTCATTCCTGATCTGGAGGGTAATTGGGACGCGCTTAAGGTTATCGTCCAAGCGGGACCAGAAGTGCTTAACCATAATACTGAAACAGTTCAACGTCTCTACCGTCGCGCTCGCCCATACGCAAATTACCAACAAACTCTCTCACTTCTTAAAAAGGGCAAGAAACTGAATCCAGACATACTTACGAAGTCAGGACTTATGGTAGGGTTAGGTGAAACGGTAATTGAACTCTTGGAAACAATGCAAGACATACGGAATACAGGCTGCGATATTCTAACTATTGGACAATATCTCTCTCCTTCTCCACGCCACCTACCGATTCAACGATACTATACCCCCGATGAATTTGATGAACTTAAAGAAACAGGTCTTGAGATGGGATTCCGACATGTAGAATCTGGTCCTTTAGTACGAAGTTCATATCATGCAGGTGAACAGGTAAATTCATCCAGTTTATTGTAGAGTATAGTTTGTGTTGAACAACGTGAAAACCCATAAGTGTCAATTCAGCGATCCTCCAGTTACGGTAGGTTCGGTTTGATGAAGATTAACAAATAAATTCGGTAATTTTCTAACCATAGACATCTTGTTTTATGTTTTTCTTGTGTGAGGTTCATTATCTGGTTGTCTGAATCGCGGAGGGCACGGAGGACACAGAAGACGCGGAAAATGCTTTTGTGTCTCGGACATTTCCTTTCGCCAGAGACGGGTCGGTAACAAAGAATCTCTTAATTCCGCGTAATCCGCGTTCTCTGCGATAATCCGCGATTCAGACAGAAAAGAGATCAGAATTACCGAATTAATAAATTAATCTTCATTAACCGCACCGATTCGTTCGCGAAAATGTTTATCGGACGCCTATTCCCTAAGTTCCGGTGCGGTTTCAAACCGCACCATAGGCGTCAATTTAAGAAAATATCTGTCCGTTTATGAACACTTCTCAATAGGCATGACTATTGAGACTGTCCTATATTTAGTCCCATAGGGACGATATGTTTATAGTGCACCGTCCAGATACGTCTCTTTAGCTCTGTCCGAGCGACATATCCAGATTGGTACCCCATTGCTATAAACATTCCGCCCCTACGGGGCTGAAGAGATTGGGGTTACCACGTTTTCTATAAACATATCGTCCCTACGGGACTAAAGAGGGTTTCTCATATTCGTCCAATCCCTAAATTGACGCTTATGGTGCGGTTTCAAACCGCACCTACCGGGCTGGAGCTAAGCGGTTTCAAACCGCACCTACCGGGCTGGAGCTAAGCGGTTTCAAACCGCACCTACCGTGTTGGAGCTAAGCGGTTTCAAACCGCACCTACCGTGTTGGAGCTAAGCGGTTCCAAACCGCACCTATCGGGTTGGAGCTAAGCGGTTTCAAACCGCACCTACCGTGTTGGAGCTAAGCGGTTTCAAACCGCACCTACCGGTCCTGTGGAAATCGGGATTACCGATTTAAATACTTAATCTTCATCCAACCGAACTATAGTTGTCAATTTTGGTGTCTTCTTAGATTTCATGTTGTTCCATTAGATTTTTATGCGAATTTTTTCAGGAATGTGATATACTAAATGGAAACACATACTTCTATGCCGCAAGGTATCCAAATCCACGTTTGCCAAATATAATAGTAAACAAGTCTAATATCATATTAACTTGATTTGAAGTTTTCTAATAGCAGTTAGCATTGCGAGGCACGGGGACCTCGCGCTACGAATCGGGTTAATTGGGTCTAATATCATATTAACTTGATTTGAAGTTTTCTAATAGCAGTTAGCATTGCGAGGCACGGGGACCTCGCGCTACGAATCGGGTTAATTGGGTCTAAAAGGATAAAACAATGGTTAATGTAATAATTAATGGCGCATGCGGACGTATGGGAAGATTGATTACACAAGGCGTTTCGCAACAAGATGATATGGAACTTGTCGGAGCAATTGAGTTTTCATCTCATCCAGAAATTGGAAATGATGCAGGTGTTGTTGCAGGTGTCGGTGAACTTGATGTAGCGATCACAAGTGAACTCAACGATGTTATCGCAAGTGCTGATGTTATAATTGAATTCTCAAAACCCGATGTGACATTGCAGCATCTGCGACAAGTTGTAAATGCAGATAAAGCTATGATAATTGCAACAACTGGATTTAGCACTGACGAACTAAACGAAGTCCAAGAACTTGCATCAAAGATTCGATGTGTTATGGCACCAAACATGAGTCTCGGCGTAAACGTCATGATTAAAGCCCTTGAATTAGTCGCCAAATCCCTTGGGGATGACTACGATGTTGAAGTGATAGAAGCACATCACAACCATAAAGCGGATTCGCCAAGTGGTACTGCCCTTCGATTAGCCGAGACTGTTGCGACAGCACTTGGACGAGATTTGGATGAGGTGGGTGTCTATGGTCGGCACGGGATCGTTGGCGCACGTCCACAGAAACAGATTGGGATACACGCAATTCGTGGTGGGGACATCGCTGGTGACCACACTGTCATGTTTGCAACTGAAGGCGAAACACTTAGTGTAGTTCATCGCGCACATAGTCCTGAAGCATTTGCGAAGGGCGCGATCCGAGCCGCGAGATGGGTAGTGAATGCTTCCCGAGGTTTACACGATGTTAGCGAAGTCCTTTTTGGAAATGACGAATAGATGGTCATATCATATATTTTCATTCCTATTCCTTTTGATTCTTGTTACGATTTTCTCATTCCTCGGTTGTTCAAACACACCAAGAAACATGAGAGGAGTGTGGAAAACCGTACTGAAAGGTGATTGGAGTGCACATCTTTACGGTGTCCACTTTATTTCTGAAACGCACGGATGGGCAGTTGGAAATTCGGTTGGTGTATTCTCGGGTCATTCTTTTAGTGATTTTGATGAAACAGATCCATCTTTTACTGAAGGCGCGGAGAGCATTATTCTCCATACACAAGATGGTGGTAAAAATTGGAATAGACAACGGAGTGGGATTTTTGGAAAACCGTTGCAAGATGTGTATTTTCGCAACGCATCCGAAGGGTGGTGTGTAGGAGATAGAGGGGTTGTCGGACGCACAACTGATGGCGGGAAGACATGGCAGCAGATTGAAACAGGCACACAGAATGATTTGCAAAGTCTATATTTGGGAAAAACTATAGGTTGGATTGTTGGAGATTGGGGAACACTGCTCAAAACAACTGATGGCGGCAAAACATTTAAAGAAGGCGGAGGCAGTTTCTTCGGAAAAAAATCATTAAAAGACATTGATTTTGTTGACAATTCCCACGGATGGATCATTACTTACAGCACACCGAATAATAGTGAAAACTCAGGATATATCTACCATACAAGGGATGGTGGAGAATCGTGGGAAAAACAGTTCTCGACTAAATCCAAGTTGCTTAGTTTACGATTCGTTGATAGGATGACAGGATGGGTGGTAGGAGATAAACGCAGCATATACGTTACGAATGATGGGGGTAAAACGTGGGAATTTGTTACTGATGGAAGTAACCAACGCCATAAGGAAAAATACGGACAACCCGATTATCTTGGTAACGAACCCTTACATACGTTCATACTCTATGATGTTGACTTCGTAGATAATCAGCACGGGTGGATTGTTGGGGATTTGGGTGTTGTACTACATACGGACTCAGGTATCAAGAAAAATGGTAGTAGTGTGTGGAAACATCAGCGCGGAGGACCGCGTTTTCATAACAGTGCTGATAATCTCTTATTAGCCGTTGACTTTGTGTCCAAAAATCTGGGTTGGGCTGTTGGTGAAAACGGAACGATTCTACATACGCGAAACGCTGGCGTTACGTGGGAAGCGCAATCAAGTCCGACACACCTACTATATGATATATGTATAACTTCGCAAAATAAAGGGTATGTTGTCGGGGACCGTGGCGCGATTCTACAAACACACGATGGTGGCACAAATTGGCAGCCACAAGATAGTCGCACCGCAGAATGTTTCGGAGGAACACATTTTGTATCACCTCAAAAGGGGTGGGCAGTCGCTGAAGCAGGTGTTATTCTGCGGACAACAAATGGTGGTGCTGTTTGGCAGCAACAATCCTCTAATACGAAGCAAGTTCTGTTCGCTGTTTTCTTTATAGATGAACAAACCGGATGGTGTGTGGGGAATGCGGGTGAAATTGTCCATACTTCCGATGGTGGCAAGACTTGGACAAGGCAACAGAGTGGTGTCACTCATAATCTATTCGATATTCACTTTACGTCAAAAATGGAAGGATGGGTTGTTGGGTTATTTGGGACATTATTGTACACAGATGATGGCGGTAATCGGTGGCAACTTTCAACATTAAGTCGTCAACTTACCAAAATGGATAGAAACAAGAATATCTGGTTAAATGCTGTCTATTTTGTTTCTGCTAAAATGGGTTGGGTTGTCGGTGAAGATGGGTTTATATTCAACACGAAGGATGGCGGAAAAAGTTGGTCTCGCCAAGAGAGTCACACCCAAAACTTCCTTTACGATGTATTCTTTATATCTGAATCAGAAGGATGGGCGGTTGGAAAAGATGGACTTGTGCTGCACACGAAGGATAGTGGTGAAAACTGGAGACCTCAGCGAACCGATACTCGAACAGATCTAACTGCAATCCACATGAGTAGTCCCCACAGTGGTTTAGTGGCAGGACAAGGCGGAACGATTTTAAAATATGAGGTAGTAGAATCTGAATAAGGATATCAAATTATGACTGGCGAACAAAAGTATCTATTTGATTTGCAAGGGTTCATCGTTTTAAAAAATGTTGTGCCACCTACAGTTATTGAATCGTACAACGGTGTGCTTGATCAATACGAGAAGATGGATCCCAGCGATTATCCAACACCTTTATGCCTCGGTACAGAGCGGACAGAGAAAGAACTTTATATCTCAAACATATTAGAGGCAGATAACGTTTTTAGTGCGCTCGTTGACATTCCAGAGGTTTTAAAAGTCATTGAGGGTGTGACTGGCGGTCCCTATCGACTCAATCATACCTATACAATTTATCGTTGGGGCGGCGGTTATACAGGTTTACACATGCACGGAACTCCAATCATTCCCAAGTGTCAATATCACTGTAAAAATGGAGAGATGGTTTCTACATTGACAAAGGCTGTTTTCCCGATGCTTGATTGTGATGTTGAGGATGGATGCTTTGCAGTAATACCCGGCGCGCATAAAAGCAATTTCCCCAAACCGTGGGGGAGTCATCCCGATGAAAATCCTGTGCTTACACCGATACCGGCTAAGGCGGGGGACGCTATCATTTTCACAGAGGCACTCACACACGGTTCTGTCATCAATGTCTCAGGAAAACCGCGTAGGACTCTCTACTACTGCTATAGCATCGGTTATATGCCGGATTGGGGTGGTCAAGGATTGCATTTCAGTCCAAACGTTATGAATCAACTCAACAAAACACAACAAGGGATTCTTCATCTAAAATAACGTGAGTTTGGTAAAAACGAGACTTCGTGCTTCTCGTAGGGGCGAGCTCCCCTCGCCCGTAGGGGTTAGGCAACCTAACCCCTACGAAAATGTCCGCATATTTTTAGAATTTGCCATATATCAAACTCACGTTAAAATAAAAATTATTAAAATCCCGCCCACCAATATGGGCAAAATATAGGAGAGAAAACTATTTTGATTACATTTGCAGAACGGTTACAAAAACTTCCACCGTATCTATTTGTAGATTTACGTCAGAAAATGGCGGCTGCCAAAGCGCGCGGCGTTGATGTCATCAGTCTTGGCATCGGTGACCCTGATTTTCCAACCCCTGATCCGGTCGTACAAACCTTGTGTAGTACAATTCAAAATCCAGAAGACTCCGACAGACATCGTTATGGATGTGACAATCCTGTCCCTGAATTTCCACAAGCAGTTAGCGAATTCTATCAACACCGTTTTGGTGTTTCCTTGTCTGATGATCAGATTGTAACTACGCTCGGTAGCAAAGACGCAATTGTCAAAATGGCGTTGGGTATACTAAATCCTGGTGATATTGGCATCGCTGCAAGCCCTGGCTATCCTACCTATAACATCGGACACGTATTTGCCAGTGCAACCACACACTATGCACCCCTCCTAAGAGAAAATGATTTTTATGTAGACTTTGATGCCATTCCAGACGATGTGAAACGTCTTGCGAAAGTCCTCTGGATAAACTATCCAAACAACCCTACAACAGCAACGGCTGATCTGGACTTTTTTGAACGCGCTGTTGAATTTGGATGGCAAAACAACATCCTCATCGCACACGACAACGCTTATAGTGAAAACACTTACGACGGTTATCGTTCTCCAAGCATTCTTCAGGTAGAAGGTGCAGAAGAAGTTGCAGTTGAATTTTTCTCTTTGAGCAAAGCGTTCAATATGACAGGTTGGCGATTAGGATTTGTAGTTGGAAACCCAATTGCTGTTGAAGCAGTGAAAAAAGTGAAAGATAATATTGACAATGGGTCGCTGCGTGCATTACAATTCTCTGGTGCGAAAGCTCTGTCAATTGCTGACAAAGTTACATCTAAACTCAACGAAATTTACCAAAGACGGAGAGATATGGTCGTTGATGCGCTTACACAAAGCGGATGGGTACTAGAAAAACCTAAGGCAACGATGTACGTCTGGGCACCCGTACCAGAACGTTTTAATGGATCAAGTCGTGCATTTGCCACAGAACTCCTTGAGGAAACAGGTGTTGTTGTAACGCCCGGACTCGGATATGGTCAATGGAGCGAAGGCTATTTCCGAATCTCTCTTACTTATCCTGATCAAGTAATTGAAGAGGCTATTTCTCGAATTCGAGATTTTTCTTCTAAATCGTAGTAAGTCTTTTATACCGCTATACCGCTTGAAAATATAAGGTGGTGTGTTGTGAATCGATTGAAAAATATAATTTTTATCTTAATCTTTACTTTTTGTTGCGGAATCGTTGAATTCGCTGCTGCCTTTGAACAGATGAAAACCTACACCGTTGCAGACGGTCTCGTAGGTCCCATAGTTCCCGTTATATTTCAGGATAGCCGAGGGGTTCTTTGGTTCGGTTCTGATCGGAGTGGCATAAGCCGTTTTGATGGAAATACTTTTGTGCCTTACTCCGGCGATTCAGAGGTCCTGCGTGGTAGAACCAAAAACATTGTTGAAGATAAGTGGGGACACATTTGGTTCCTGAGTAAACATCCATCAGAAGGCATTGGTGTTATCAGTAGATACAATGGAATTACTTTTGAATTTGAACAAATTGGTGAAGGAAACTGTATTGCAGTTGATAATGAAGGAGATGTCTGGGTCGGTGGCAATAATACTGTAACCCGATTTACTTCGGAAAATAACCAAGATATCCCTCAACCCATCCAAATCAACATCAGTGGTCCTTCTGTCGCAAAGATAAACGTAATTTTTCAAAGTCAAGAGGGCACATTCTGGATAGGTGGAAACGATGCACAAGGTGCCCTTATTATGAGTTTCCAACACGATAGAAATACGTTCCAAACTGGAAACCTACAACGTATGGATAGCCTGCCGAACCTTCCAAAAGATCGTGCTGTTCAGGTTATCGTCCAAGACCAGGATAACAATCTTTGGTTTGGTGGACAATCGCTCCTTCTTCGTTATGATGGCACACAATTTGAGGCAGTATTGAATACTTCTAAAGGTTCCAGTGGGCAAGTCGAAACATCTCAAACAACCAATTTTGCCAGAAATGGGAATGTTTCGGTAAAAAGTGATAAGCACGGAAGAATATGGTTTAGTGATAACAGACAATTAAGCTGGTGGGATGGTAAAAGTCTTCAACGATTGAGAAATTTCACGCTGGAAGCAAACCAAAATTCCTATCTCCAAGGCTCCTTTGAAATTGAAGATGCTTGGGACAAACTTTGGTTTGCGAGTGAAACTGGCGCACATCATTACGAAAACAAATATTTTGAACAAGGCACTGATGACATTTTTCAATTGGAGTCACCGCTTACTGATTCACCAGAATTGGTTCCAAGAGTTTACCGAGTAGACGATGGGATCGGTAGTGATAACATCCTAACTATCTTTGAAGCGATGGACGGTAAAATTTGGTTTGGACACGATAATGGTGTAACGTCGTTTGAACCACAACCCGTTATCGTTAATCACACAACCCGTGCTAATTTGGGTAGCAATAGTGTTAGAATGATGTCAACAGATAGCAAAGGAACCCTCTGGCTCACTATTCCTGGCGGTGTTGCCCGATATGATGCGGAAGCGGATAAACTCATTGAATTTCCATTAGGACATTCTGCTGTGCAAAACGAATCTTCCGAAATCGAGATCAAAATTGGAAATCAGCGACAAAATAGACGCACCGATATTATGAATATTTTTGAAGCGGATGGATATATTTGGTTTCTGGATAGACCTATACAACACCAAGATTCATATACGTTATACAGGATCTTCCGCTATAGAAATGGGGAATTTGAGAACCTCTCACTGCAAATCCGTGCTGATATAGGTCCGGGAGGCGAAACGAGTTACAATGATTCAAAAACGCATGTATCATCAGGAACTAATCCTTGGATAACATTAGGTGGATGGGTTTTCTTGCCGAGGAGCAATGGGTTGCACAGACTTTCACCTGATGGTAAAATACGACTTTTTGCTTTTGATACGACCCAATCTTTACCATCGCCTACCGCTGGAGTCACTGCGCTACACACGGATAGTAAAAATCGACTATGGTGTTATTTTGAAACAGGAGAAGTGAAACGATACACAAATATCCGTATAAGAGGAAATCAAGTAGGAGGCGATATACATGTTGAAGTACTTCCCTTGCGATCAGTTGCTCCAGTATTAGGTGCCTCTGAAGGAAAAACTGTAAAGTGGTTTTACAACATTGTAAGTGGACAATTAATGTATTGGGAGAATCCTGACCTTGGGAATATGCCTACTGAAATTCCCGGGGCAGCAAGTGGTCCGCCGCTTTTGACTGTCCAAACTTCCACTGTTGCAGCAGAAATGCAGAACGGTAGTCCTACTGATACACCTCAAAAATCATTAGAGTTAATTACTTTTGTTTTTCAGGACGGTATAAAGACATATCAGGGAACTGAGTTGAAGCATGCTGTTTCGGTTGAACTAAATAAGGTTAATGGAGCAATTACTTCCTCAGACGGTGATCTCTGGTTAGCCACCTCTCAAGGTGCAATCCGATATGATGGAGTGGATGTTATCACATATACAATTGCTGATGGTTTCCTCGTTGATGATTTACGTGATGTGCATGAAGATCATTGGGGTAATCTATGGTTCGCTACGTGGGGAGGCGGCGTAGTCCGATACGATGGCGACTCTTTCCAATCGGTTACTACCAAGGATGGTCTTATTCATAACAATGTTTCAAGCATTCAAGCATCTAATGAAAAAGATCTATGGTTTGCCACCGAAGGCGGTGCTACGCAGTACCGTCCGGGTCTTGGTGCACTTCCGTTTTGTCGGATTGTCTCTGTTGATGCCGGAAAATCGTTCACCGAGCCTTTTATGGTAGAATCAGGCAAACGTACATTTACTGAGATTGAAGAACTACTGCCTGCGCGGATCAAAGATTTGACTATCCATTTTCAAGGTATCAGTCCACTCAGGGATGATGTAGAATACAAATTCAGATTAATCGGTGTAGATAATAATGCATGGACAAGTGTTTCATCTGACAAGAAGCGACTTGGTGAAACCACACTTAAAGGTGATGTAAAACAATATTATCAACCACAGGAAGTTGGAGCATCCAAGAGTTTACCTCAAATTCGCTATGAAGGATTGAAATCGGGGAATTATACTTTTTTGATAAAAGCATTTCGTGAAGGCTGGCCCTATACACAACAACCTGCTGTCTTGAACTTTACTATTGATCAGCCTATTTGGAGCAGGTGGCGCAATTATCTACCAACGTTGATCTTTATAGCAGCAGTCGGGTCCTTGCTATTTAGATTGATTATAAACCGAAAACAGACCGCACAGTTACGCCTTGAAATGCGAGAAAAAGAAGAAGCAGATATGCAACGAATCCGGGCTGAATTGAACGAAGCACAGAATATCCAAATGGGACTCTTGCCTGATGAAGCACCACATACACAAGATTTTGATATTGCAGGCAAGTCAATGCCAGCAACGCAGGTCGGAGGTGATTTTTTCGACTACTTGACTGTGGCAAACGGGCAAACTGCTATTGCTGTGGCTGATGCTGCAGGAAAAGGAATACGCGGTGCAATGAATGCTGTGCTAACCAACGGTATGTTACATGAAGTTGCCAGATTTAAATCAGATGCAGATATTATCCTGAGCGACCTCAATGCAGGGTTAGCACCACGGATGTATGGACCCAACTTCATTGCACTCAACTTGGCAGTCCTTAACGAAGTTGAAAGTCGAATTGACTACGCAAATGGCGGACAACCTTACCCTATTCTCAAAAGGGGCTCAGAAATAATCGAAATTGAAAATAGCGATCTGCCTCTCGGCGGCATGAAAGGTGTTCAGTATGAATCTGTTACATTGGATTTAGAAGAAGGAGATTTCTTTATCTTCCATTCGGATGGTTTAATAGAAGCTCTTAACGCTGATCACGATATGTATGGAACCGAACGTTTCAAAGAGTTGGCTGCCCAAATGCCTAATGAATGCAGTGCTGAAGAGGTGATTCAACGTATCGTTGATGATGTTCAAGACTTTGTTCAGGAAGCCGAACAGTACGATGATTTGACGCTTGTTGTAATCAAACGATTACCTGCATCAGAGTAGATTGTTTTAGTACCTATGGCATGGCGAGATCTTATATCCAATTAACCCGATTTGTAGTGTGAGATTCTCGCCGAATACCGGACGCGTATTCGGCGTCAATTTGGGGTTATCCTTGCAGTGCTGGCTTTATCCGAAAACTTCGAATCAAGATAATGTGGTATAATACCAAATTAACGGGATTCCAATCTATCGGTGCGGTTAGGAATGCAGATCGCATTTGGGTGAGTACACCGCAAAACCGCACCATTGGCGTCAATTTAAGAAAATATCTGTCCGTTTATGAACCCTCCTCAATATGCATGACTATTGAGACTGTCCTATATTTAGTCCCGTAGGGACTATATGTTTATAGTACACCGTATAAACACGTCTCTTTAGCTCCGTAGGAGCGAAATGTGAATAAAACGCTATAAACATTCCGCCCCTACCAAATCAACGCCGAATGCGCTTGGCAGAATACGCGTGTGGTATTCTGCATGATTCGGCGGGGCTAAAGAGATTGGGGGGTGCCTCCGTTGCTATAAACATTGCGTCCCTACGGGACTAAAGAAGGTCTTCACATTTGAAAAACCACTAAATTGACGCATAAGGTACACCGCAAAACCGCACCTACCGTCTGGAAAATAGGACAAATCGCGTTAATTTGGTATAAGCCCTGCTTATTCTGTAATGAGCCTGCATCTATGCATTTCTAAAATCAATCACAGTTTGCCGATATTCCTCTGGGAGTCCGATGTCAAATCGCCTACCCTTCACAACATAACCAGAAAACCCATCTGACTTTCGCAATTCATCTAAACATGATGTGAGTTGAAATTCCCCGCGTTCACGGAAGTTATGTTCTATATTCTGTTCAAGAAACCCGAAAATCTGCGGTTCTATGACATAGATACCAAATACTGTGAGAAAACTGTCATCATCCATTCCATCAACATGTAGATGTTGTCTCGCGTATTCAGGATCCGGTTTTTCGTAAAACTCTGTCACTGAGAGCATTGACGCTTCCTCTTTCCATACACCCGTAACACATCCAAAGTTCGACAGTTCCTCAATTGGTGTTTCCTTTAATCCGAGCACACTGTGTCCCATCCGTTCGTAAGCCTCCAAGACCTGTTTAGCACATGAGTGCGGTTCATCAGAACCGTAGAGATGATCACCTAACATCAACAAAAAAGGTTCATTCCCAACCCATTCACGAGCGCAGTAAACAGCATGACCAAACCCTTCTTGAACATCTTGAGTAACGAAAGAAATCCGACTACCTAATTCAATTAAGTAGTCACAGTAAGCCTTATTTTCTTTACTAAGTTTATTATAGTGTTCAATACGTGGCGGCATTTTAAAGAAGGATTCAAAGATGTCAATATCTCTGCTCTGGACAATTAAACAAACTTCCTCAATGCCCGCATTGACAGCCTCCTCAACGATTGCTATGATCGCAGGTTTGGCACGTCCAGTACGGTCAATAATGGGAAAAAGCTCCTTCTTCATCGCTTTTGAAGCAGGGAAAAGTCGAGTGCCAAATCCGGCGGCAGGGATGACTGCCTTTCGGACATGCCTACTTTCCTCAATAACAAGTTTCAGGCAGGACATCTGTAGATCTCTTTCAATGATTTCAATCACGCGTCGTTGACTCTCTTCATCTTTTACAATCAATTGTGCGGATCCATCGCCTTGTGAGCCGACCCCTTTACCACCCCAGATATATGGTTGAATTGGTTCATAATTCAGGACACTGTGAAGGATAGGTGCTGTCAATTGAGATGGACATGCCGGGATTAGATGTTTATCAAACTCATGTTGGGCGCGTGTCATCAACTTTCCGACTGCTTCGGCATCCCCTCGTCTTAGTGCTTGGTGAGCAGATTGTGTGATCTCAGCACTCAATGGACCTAAATAGTGTTGAACATCTCTCTGGAGATCGTTTTCGGCAAACGCATAGCAGTGATTTAATTGACTTAATATCAGACGTGTATCTTTACCTGCCCCTAAGTCTACAATGACCATGTATAGGTTCGTTGGCACACTAAATTCTCGAACATCAATATTATCACCATCGAAGTTCATGAGGATAGGATGTTGATATGCACATCCTTGATCCATTCTACCACAACGAGAAGGAGTCTTAATCTCTCCTTGATAGGCGCATTCCATTTCTCCGCGTGTCGTCATTTTGAGGTCGTATATTCTGTTAAATGCCCGTGCAACCAACACACAGATTGCAGCACTTGAAGAGAGACCTTTTTTTACAGGTAAGTCTGTTAGATAGTTATCAATCTCTACCCCTTGGACGCGGTAATTTGTGAGAATCTGATAGGCAACTCCCGCAGCATAACTGAAAAAACTCCCTTTTTCTGCTTCGGCAAGTAACGCTGCTGGTTCCATCGGTAATGTATAGGGACCGTGACGTGTGCCATCACTGAGGTTTGTTTTCAAAATGAGGCTTGTCGGGTGTGGTTGTACATCGGCGTAGACTCCTTGATTCGTACTTGTGATTAAAGTATAACCCTTTTCAAGTTCTGCATTCGTTCTCCGATGACCGCCTGCCCAATCGGTGTGTTCACCAAAAAGGCAGATACGTCCTGGCACAAAAAGTTTCATCAAAATCTTCGGTGTGGAAACCCCTGCCTTTAGGCGGGGGAGGAAACACCGCTCCTTTTTAAATTATAGATTTCCCCTAAAGGGGTGTGAGTTGTTTTTTCGCCACAGACCCGTGGGCGATTCTTTCCAGTGGGCTGCTTCGTTGAGTGAAACTGTCACCACTCACCTAATAGACCTGACCCGGTGCTGTGAAAGAAAACAGGTAATGACCCTTGCGGGCTCTCTACTTTCGTAGGTGTATGTTTCCCCTTACCGATCACAGTATCCAAGTGGGTTAAGACTTTGGGAGCATCCTTAGATAATACCTACTATCAGTTCGGTATATCGTTTTCTAACCGTTGTTTCGGCTGCCATACCGAGATACTGCGATATGTTACGGTAGTCAATAAGTTACCCTTGTTCAACAGATAGGCTTGGCTGCCGTATTGAACAAGCCTCGCCCTTTAGGGCGGGGTTATTGACATTTCCTCCTTATATAAACTACCAAATGGTACGACTTGTGATAGTTTTGGTATTACATATTCCCCGCATGTTGACACCGTTGAATCCAATCTTGTGCGGAAAGCTTAGTTCCCAAAGATAGTGTTTCATCTGCAGCTATTGCAGAAAAAACCTTTTCAGCATTATTGTAATCTTTTAAACGAAATGCGTTGATGCCCAATAACCTACGCGATTCCAATACAATTTGAGATGACTTTGTTTCTGTTTCCTTTTCTCCGCTAAGGTCTATGGCATGGTGAAGATATTGTGTGCTTAGTTCCCATGCCTTCTCTTTATGCAGTAACTCGCCAGCCAAAAAATAGGCTAACCAACCATCAGGTTCAGCTGCAATAACTTGGTGAAGTAAAATCATTTTTGTTGCACTACCTACGCGTTCTTCCTGAGTGTTCGAAATAAGAATACGCCGCAGACGATTTCTTGAATCAGATGTATAAGAATCCGATAGTGCGGTTACACGTTTGATAAGATTCCGTTCTACTGTTTCGCGAGGTGTGAGCAAAGCAGCTTCTGTATAAGCAGAAAGTGCCTCTTCAGGTTTTTCCTGCAGCCAGTAAATATCTCCCAAAAGTTGTGATGCCTCAGCTCTGTATAATGCTTTTTCATCAGAAATGATTCGCTTGGCTATGGTTATGGTATGTTCATAATCTCCATTGTGAAATGTGCTATACATCAATCCTCGCAGTGTAGAAGAATTATCTGGTTCATCGGAAAGCATCTTTTGGAAGGTTTGAACTGCGTAGGGAAAGTCCTGTCTATAATATGCTTGCCACGCTTTATCTCGCAATGCGGCCATTTCGTGAGCACACACCTGTTCAAAGATTCCACCGCGTTTTAAACGACGTTCAGCATAGGCTATTTCTGTATCTTTCAAAGTTACTTCATTTAATAAGAATTTGAGCCATTCTCCTTCCAAAACGTTCAAATCTTTCATGTAACCTTTAGATAAATTCCCTGTTGGAAAAGCATGTTTCAACTTATCTAACCCATAAGTGTCCACAAGGAAACGGATAAACGATCCTGCAAGCAGATAACTTCTTGAACTGGCTTGTGCCCAAAAACCTAATCCCATGACACTGGATAGTGGCGGTGCGACATTAAAATGATGCATTGCTTTAGCCCATTGATGGACTGTAAGCCTTCCCTCATCCCAGTCTGCTGCAACTGCGATGCCTTCGTGGACACCTACGTTCAGACTAACTTTCCAAGGTGACCAATCGGCAGTCAACACATGTGCAAGTTCATGTTTTAGAACAGGATGTGGGAAACCTTGTGAATTTAGGTGAAAGCCATAACCAAATGGGTCTTCAACATAAGTATTTCCTGCTCCAATTAGCCGTTTTTTCTGTTCAGGTGATGCATACAAATAAGCACGGACTTTCCGCGAATTTTGTGTTTGTAAATACTCAGACAACTGCTTATAACGAAACTCACAGTCGTCTGCAAATAGATCAATTTCTTCCTCAAGTTCTCTTGAATAGAAGATTTCAAAATGAGGTGTTTCTCTGTAACCACCTAACTCTTGAGCGATATATTTACGTGATGGTCGAATCCCTAACTTTCCTGAATATAATTCGAAACCGAGTAACGTTACAAACAATAAGCATAGTGATGCGATTTTCCAAACGGAATTCTTAGAAGAAAACCGTATGAGGTTTCGCCATTGAAGTTTTGGGACAAAATCTGTTTCTCTGTTAATTTCACATGCATAGATTGAAATTGTTAAGAATAATATTGCCCATAAAAGTGTTTCTCCGCGTGCTATGAGCAAGGTGGTTGTGACTGAAATAACGAAATCGTAAATCGGTCCGGGAAAATATCCGAGAATTGGATGAAAAACAAATACAGGTGGATGAAAAATCAAATTAGTTATGGCAGGAACGCATGATAGAATCAGAAATGCAAGGTATGCCAAATATGCAAACCACCGTTTTGCTATCCATACATTAAAGAATATTCCTGCAGCCGAAACGGTAACACAACTGATTGCTGGCAATATGAGGAAAAAAAGAAAGCCTTCAATGAAATTGCAGTTTTTAATGCGTAACGCATTTAGCAAAATTATGGTTAGGGGTAGTATTAGTAATGAAGCATTAGATATTAGTGCCCGGAGGAAACACCTCCAAATTACATGATGCGACAATCCAGTGAGAGTATCTAGTTGCCGTTTCATTACCTGAAATTCGGTCATTGCAACATGTGCGCCAGCAATAGCAATCAAGAGAGTTAAACTTGCACAAAACTCAAATGCGAGGATATTAAACAGTGGTACCGTGGCAAGTACCAATGCCAATACACCAAAACCTACGAACCACAGCCAATATGAGAAGGTTTTAAATATCATAAGAATTGAACGATGCTACGGTCGCTTCGGCTGCGGACAGTATCGGTTCTCCTGTTTCAACAGATTGTAACGACTTAAGGATATATATGCATATAGGTAATCCACACTTTCTATTTTAAACAACAATTGGGTGAATGTCAATTGAATTTTAGATTTGATTGCAAATCGCACAGTTCATACTCCAATATAAAGTTAACAAGAAAAACATGGGGTGAACGTGCTTTCACCGCCATGTTTCTTATAAGTTTTTATTGAGTCAATTCTATGAAAGCAAAGGTCTAAGCCATCGTCTTGCTGTATCCAGATCCATGCCAGTGCGTTCCGAATAATCTGCAACCTGATCCTCACCGATTCTGGCAATGCTAAAATACTTTGCCTCCGGATGTGAATAATACCAACCACTAACAGAAGATGCGGGGAACATAGCAAGACTTTCAGTAAGGGAAATGCTTGTGTTTTCTGTAGCCTTTAACAGATCAAATAACACGCGTTTTTGATTATGGTCAGGGCAAGCGGGATAGCCAGGGGCAGGTCGAATTCCACGGTATTTTTCTGCCATCAAAGCATTATTATCCAATCCCTCATCAGTTGTGTAACCCCAAAGTGTAGTTCGGACGTACTGATGCATGTGTTCAGCAAAAGCTTCGGCTAATCGGTCTGCTAATGCCTTCGTCATAATGCTATTGTAATCGTCGTGGTTCTGCTCAAACTCTGCACAGAGTTCAGAGACACCGATTCCTGTTGTAACAGCAAAGGCTCCGATATAGTCCAGGAGGGATGTGATCTTCGGTGCGATGAAATCCCCGAGACTAAGGTTCGGTCTGGTGAAAGGTTGTTCTGTCTGTTGCCGGAGATGATGCAACATGCCGATCACCTCTGTCCTTTCTTCGTCAGCATATATCTCCGTCCTTTCACCGACACCGTTTGCTGGGAAGATTCCAACGACAGCACGCGCACATAACTTTTTCTCTTTGACGATTTTTTGCAGGAGAGATTTACCATCCGCAAAGAGTTTCTGAGCCTCCGTTCCCATTTCAGGATGCTCCAATATTTGCGGATATTTTCCTTTGAACTCCCACGTTGTAAAGAAAGGAGTCCAATCAATATAGTCAACAAGTTTTGACAGAGGATAATCGTCAAAAACCTTAATGCCTATCAGGTTTGGTTTGGGAGGTAGGTATTTTTTCCAGCCAGGAATGAATTTTCGCTGTTGTGCTGCAGTAAACGGTAGTAAATTTACCTGTATCTTATTTTTTGCGCGGCGTTCTCGGATATCAGCATATTCTTCGTGTGTTTGCTCAATAAACCCTTGTTTGTTTTCTGTACTCATCAATTTGCTGACGACACCAACACCACGCGAAGCATCTTTTACATGAATCGTAGGACCACTATAGGCGGGTTCAATCTGAACGGCGGTATGTACTTTTGATGTAGTCGCACCACCGATGAGAAGTGGGACACGAAAATCCTCACGTTCCATCTCCTCAGCGACGTGCACCATTTCGTCTAATGATGGGGTGATAAGTCCACTCAATCCAATCATATCAGCATTCTCTTTACGTGCAGTTTCCAAAATAACTTCCGCTGCCACCATTACGCCAAGGTCGATAATATCGTAATTGTTGCATCCCAGTACAACCCCGACAATATTTTTTCCAATGTCATGAACGTCCCCTTTTACCGTAGCCATCACAATCTTTCCTCTGGATTGAATGGTACCTTCAGCCTGCTCCTCCTCAATATAGGGAATCAGGTGTGCAACAGCCTTTTTCATGACCCGCGCACTTTTTACGACTTGGGGTAGGAACATTTTTCCATCGCCGAATAACTCGCCAACCCGATTCATTCCATCCATCAAGGGACCCTCAATCACATGAATAGGACGTTCATGCTTTAGACGCGCTTCTTCAGTATCTGCTTCAATGTATTTGGCAATGCCTTCAACAAGTGCGTGACTGAGTCGTTTTTCGACGGGTAATTTCCGCCATTTCTTGTTAACGCGTCTCTTCTTGCCTTTACTTTGCAGTGTGTCTGCAATGTTAACAAGCCGATCCGTTGCGTCCTCACGACGATTAAAGAGAACATCTTCTACTGCTTCCAACAATGGTTTTGGAAGATCGTCGTAAACAGCGAGTTGTCCAGCATTAACAATTCCCATGTCCATACCTGCACTGATAGCGTGGTATAGAAATGCTGCATGCATCGCCTCACGCACCGTGTCATTACCACGGAAGGCAAAAGAGATATTGCTAACACCGCCACTGACCAACGCGTGTTGACAAGAAGTTTTGATCCCTCTGCACGCCTCAATAAACGCCTGAGCATATTCGTTGTGTTCAGCAATACCTGTCGCTACGGCAAAGATATTTGGATCAAAAATAATATCCTCTGCGGGAAAATTTACCGTTTCTGTCAATAGTTTATATGCCCGACGACAAATCTCTACTTTTCGTTCATAGGTGTCGGCTTGTCCCTCTTCGTCAAATGCCATTACGATGACTGCTGCACCGTATTTTCTAATAAGTCGTGCCTTTTCTAAAAAGTCTTCCTCACCCTCTTTTAAACTGATTGAGTTGACGACTCCTTTTCCCTGAACGCATTCTAAACCTGCCTCTAATACATCCCATTTGCTGGAATCAAGCATAATTGGCACACGACTAATGTCAGGTTCAGTTGCGATTAGATTTAAGAACTTGACAATTGCGGCTTTTGTGTCTAACATGCCAGCGTCCATATTGATGTCAATAAGTTGTGCGCCGTTTTCCACCTGATCGCGGGCTACCTCTAAAGCAGTCTCATAGTCCTCTTTTTCTATTAACGTAGCGAAACGTTGAGACCCTGTTACGTTTGTGCGTTCACCTACGTTAACAAAAAGAGAATCGGGGGTAATGTTGAAAGCCTCTAAACCACTTAACCGACAAGCGGGTTCTTGCGGTTCGGGTTGGCGGGGAGAGTGTTCCGCTGCAACTTTAGCAATAGTTTCAATATGTTCGGGTTGGCTCCCACAACAACCACCGACGATGTTAACAAATCCGTTATTTGCAAATTCATTAATCCATTCTCCCATTTCAGCGGGTGTTTGTGTATAATGTCCGAGTTCATTGGGGAGACCGGCATTAGGATAGCAGATGATAGGTATATGAGCGAGTTTCGCCATTTCCGCTAAATAGGGTCGGATCTGTTTTGCACCGAAACCGCAGTTCAATCCGACAGCAAGTAGGTTTGCATGTCTAACGGAATTCCAGAACGCCTCAACCGTTTGTCCAGATAGGTTGCGCCCACCGCCTCCACTTCTATCTGAAGACACAATAATAGGTATGTCAACGTCTCGCTTTTCAGATAGGGATTGTATTGCAAAGAGAGCTGCCTTACAATTGAGCGTATCCATGACGGTTTCTACAAGGAGGAAATCCACACCGCCATCAATCAAGCCCTCTGCCTGCGTTGTATAGGCAGAAACAAGTTGAGCAAATGTGATGTTTCGGTAGCCAGGATCGTTTACGTTCGGTGAAATGGTACAACTACGATTGGTTGGCCCCATACTTCCCGCAACGAAACGAGGTTTGGTAGGGGATGACCATTCGTCTGCTACCTCGCGAGCAATTTGTGCTGCAGCATAGTTTACCTGATAGGCTTCATCTTGAAGTTGGTAGTCTGCCATTGACACGGATGTGCTGGTAAAAGTATTGGTTTCAATGATGTCTGAACCAGCCATACAGTAATTTGTATGGATTTCACGAACAATATGGGGTTGGGTAATAGAGAGCAAGTCATTATATCCTTTGAGTTCAGCGGGATGATTGGCAAACTGGTCGCCACGGAAATCTTCTTCCGTGAGCCGATAAGTCTGCAAAAGTGAACCCATTGCACCATCAAGGACTAATATCCGTTGCTTTAGTTCATTTTTTAGAAGTGTAATCCGTTCAGACTCTGTCATATTTTTCTCTTGTTTTTTGATAGACATGTATCAGAGGCGCATCGTGACTATTACCAATTTGCAATCTATATATTATACCACGAACGACGCGGTTTGTCCATTTCATATTAACGGAATCAACACTAGGAACATTAGAAACACAAAAATTAGGAGATAAAACTTGTGTCAAACACAAAAGAAGATTTTATACAGAAACAAAATGCTGATATGTCCCTTCAAGCCCACAAATACGCTGTCCATTTTGATATCCTTCCAGAAATTACATATCTCAATCAGAAGTTACCTATTATAATTGCTGACCTATTACAACTATTTCATGGATTCCCCGATAATTTATGGATATCCCAACAATCAGTTGACGAAGGATTAGATTTTTGTCGTGTGATCTTCTGGGTTTTTTCGGAATCATCTGATTCACTCAAAACATTTGGTATCTGGTTTCAGGCAATATTTCGTGAAACCCAAATCACAGACACATTGGAAAATCTCGTGACATGTTCATTAGAAGAACCAGATGCTATAGAGGTCGCGCTTACTGACTGGACAAGATTAAATACTTTAGCGGCAGATGTTCAGAAAGCAATCCAGACCGAGATTGAAAAGGGTATGTAAAATTTTTAGCAGAGATCGCCATCTCTTTTTGTAGGGACGGTCTCTGTGCCCGCCCATTGTTTCCGTAACCGAGACATGGTGTAGCATGCATTCAAAAAATTGACGCTAATGGTGCGGTTAGGAAACCGCACCTACCATAACCTACAAAACAATTATAGATTTCACTATACGACCTAAACTTGCAATTAAACTCATAAAATGAATATTCTTAAAACTAAATAACCCTGCTTACGTTAAAATAAACTTGCTACATTCAGAATGTTACTGTATAATCATGTATGGACTTACATTATATGATATTTAATTATTTATATTGAGTCCTGACATTAATATTTAGTATATATAACGTGAGTTCGATATTTGATTCCGAGCGTCCATCCAAAAGATAAAAAGAGTTGGGTTTCACTCATTGAATCTTTTTATTGAACTCACGTTAACAAGTACTATCGGCAAAATCAAGGGCTACACTGCTAAAGTCCTTCGCGATGAGTTTGCTGAATTCAGTCACGCTATCAGTCAGTGCGAACGCCACTCCAAACGCTGGTGGAAACTCACATGACGGAAGTGGAAACGTATCCGAAAGGTTGACAATCAAGTCAGCGATGCGCTCCACAAACATACCACAAAGTTTGTTGACCTCTGTCAAAAGCGCGGTATTGGCACAATTGTTCTTGGAGACCTAATGGGTATCCGAGAAAATATCAACTATGGCAAACGTGCTAACCAGAAACTACGCCAATGGGCATTCAGTAAAGTTACACAACTCATTACCTACAAGGCGAAAGTTTTAGGTATCAAGGTTGAGCAAATAGACGAGGCGTACACCTCACAAACCTGTCGAAAGTGTGGCAACCGAAAGAAATCGACAAACCGTAACTACACCTGCGGGTGCGGATTCAAATATCATAGCGACGGTGTCGGTGCGATAAATATAAAACAAAAGTATCTGGGTCGCCTTGGTGATCCCGTAGTGGCGGCCATGGCACCGCCCTTGGGCTTCCGCTTGGAAGTCCCTGTTGCTCTTAGCTTAAACCCAGAGAATGTTCCTACATGAAGATTAAAAAATGAATTAGGTAATTCGGGCTTGAACCTCAAACCTGGTAGGTGCGGTTTCCTAACTGCACCGGACACTACAAGGAAACTGGAAATTACCCAATTAAATTCTTAACCTTCATCAAGGAACAAAAGAACCCCACTGCTTTAGCTGTAGGAGTATGTCAGCAGGGTATACCGCACCCAACAAATGACACACTAAATTGACACCTATGGTTGATGCAGTTGGAACCTAACTGCATCAACTATTGAGGACAAAATTCCTTTCTAAACAACCTGACGTGATATAGGAGTTTATTATGAGTCGACGTATTCTCAGAAGTTACTATGCAAAAGAACGGAAGAAGCGCGCGCTCTTTTTTTCATTATGTCTGCATGGTATCGCCGCCCTCGTCTTTGCAATCTTTTTCCTCAAGGATTTATCCATGGAGATAGAAGATAATATCGCTGTAGAGCTTATCCATGAAACAGAAACACATCGGCAGCCGGTCATCAAAAAGAAAAAGATTGAAATACCGCCCACACCCACCGTTAGGACACCAACAACCTTTACTGCTGCCGATCTTAGTAGTCAACGTAAAGCAGTTGCACCTATAGGTCTTCTAGCGGATCGGAGTGCACCCGCGCTTTTAAACACACCCACGGAAGACATACCGGATTATAAGCAATTAGCACCCTCCCCTACCACAATACTGGATGTAAAATCGTCTTTGACACCGTACCCAAGTGGCACTACAACGGGTAGCGGAACCGGCCCTAGCAAACAAGATGGTACTGGGGCAGGCGCAGTGGGGGTGCCCAAAGGAAAAGGTTCGGGCAGTGGCGGGCTAGGTGGCGCAGCAAAAGCAGGCAACACCGGACAAGATGCTGCGACAAGTGTCCCCGAAACACTGATTGCAAGCTACGCAGATGAAATCGGAGACAATCTCGGCAGTGTTATTGATGAATCCGATGGTGTGGTGCGCGGGCATATCCGATTAATACGTCTAAAACATGCAATGAGCGACTGGTGGCAAGACCCAACAGCTATACCCGCACTGTTGAAATGGATACGCAAACACAACCCCTCACTGACCGCTGACATAGATTACGCCGGCGGTGCATTACCGCTAACAGACGCACGTATCATGGATGCACCGTTGCTGATTATGACAGGACACGACCAAATCATGAGTGTCAGTTATTCAAAGTTGAAAGACAGAAACACCCAAGCCACTTCGTTCAGCGAGGCGGAACGGGCAGCCCTCCGGAAATATATCCTTGAACATAATGGCATGTTGTTTTTTGATTACTGCGGGAGCGGCGGCAACGAAAAGTCATTTGCAAACATTGTTGAAAACGAATTACGTCAAGTGTTTCCCGAATACCCACTCACAACACTTGATAATCTCCGACTTGATATATTTCGGTGTTATTTCAAACTCACGAAAACACCTGTCGGAGGTTCGGTGTTCTGGGGTACCGGCTATAAAGGCGGAAATCACAAGTGGCGACACCTTAAGGGTATCTTTGTGCCAGGAAAGCACGGCAAGGATCGTCTCGGTGTCATCTTTTGTCACTTAGATTATCTATGCAGCATGGAAACCGTAGATGTAGATAGCCGCGCACCGCTTGCATCACGCCGTTCATCAGATGTTTACCGTTTTATGGTAAACATGTTTATTTATCAAATGCGACAGCGTGCAGAAATGCAACAGCTTACAGAGAAGTAGTATTACAGAAATCCGCCCTAAGGGCATTAACGTTGATTTGCGGGGCGGATCTTGATACAACCTATATCATATATGTTAGAGGTTTGAAAGCAAGATTTTCAAGGAAACGTTGTACTTAAGCAGAAACGCGTTTGTAGTCTTGAAATTCATTGCGCCTCGGACATTGTGTAGGAGCGATCTCTGAATCGCGACCGTTTGTAGTCTTGCAATTCATTGCGCCTCGGACATTATAGGACGGTTGTGATACTCACTACGGCTAAAGCCGTGTGCTTCTTTTGCACACAACTCTCCTATGTGATTCCTGCTTCCGTCTCTCGTGCCTCCGAATGAGGTCTTACTTGGACTCCACAGGCGTTTATACTCTCTGTCTATCCGACAGCGAGGTGTTTTAGGTTTATTGCAGCGTTGACATCTCTATCTATTTGATAGTCGCATTGACTGCAATGATACGTTCTTTCTGATAGTTTTAGTTCTTTTTTCTTATGTCCGCACTTGCTACAAGTTTTGCTTGATGCATAGAATTGCGGTGCTTCTAATACAGGTATTCCGAAAGCATCTGCTTTCGTTTTTAGCTTATTTAGAAACCCGCCTAACGCTGAATCTGATAACGCCTTTGCAAGTTTTCTATTCTTTAGCATGTTCGTTATTTTTAGCGTTTCTATCGCGATACCACTTGCACGGTTGACAATATCCGTTGTCCCTTTGTGGTGTGCATCGTTTCTGATACAAGCGATACGATAGTGTATTCGTGCAATCTTTGCTTTTTGCTTAAACCAGTTTTTAGACTTGAAAACGCACCGACTTAACTTGCGTTGTTCTCGTTTTAGTTTTCGCTCATAGCGTTTTAGCGGTCTCGGATTATCATATTTCGTGCCATCGCTTAAGGTGGCAAGTGTGTTGATGCCTACATCTATACCGATAACAGGGTGCGTTGAGTTATCAACTGCTTCGGTGTCCTCTGTTTCAACGGTGATAGATACAAACCAACGATGTGCTGTCCTTGAAATCGTAACCTTGATAATCTTGCCAACAAAACGCAACTCTTGAAACATTTTTATCCAACCGATTTTGGGCAACTTTATTTTCTTGCCTTCAACTCTAACAACTTGCGCGTCTGTTGTGAAACTTTGTTTATGTCCACGCCCTTTAAACTTTGGAAATTTCGCACGTTTGGATACCCAATTCGCAATGCCTTGACCCAGATTTTTAATAGCATATAACGCAGCACGTTGATCTTGTGAACTTGTCCAATCGTAGTCTTGCTTCGTCTTATTGAAGTTGTTGTTTATAGCGTTTGCCACGACTGAAAGTTATCATTATTTAATCCTACCTTAAAATCTGATAAGGCTTGATTGTGTGCCAACCTTGCGTAGCCACATTGCTGGGAAAACCAACGTCTCTGTTTAAAAGTCGGATCTAATGTTATCTTATGTGTTCTGTATGGCATAGTCTGACTCCTGTAGGTTTAGGTTTCTGACTCCCAGTGACAGTGGTGTGCAGATACTGTCAATATCTGCACTGAGTCAGTTCTATCATTATATCACAAAATATCTCTAAATGTCAAGCGTTTTTTGGACCCACAGTTAAAGCAGTGGGATTGTCAGTTAATTCCCTTCAAGCCCGATAGACAGTCAATCCAAAGCAACGCTGCTGTCAACATTCTTATGGCGGGCTTAGTCGCCACTGTGGAGCAGACGTAAGACCTCTGAAAGAAGGCGAACTGCGACGAAGCACAGGTTTCCCAACCCTTTAGGTTTGGGTACTATGACACTACCATGGCTGTGGTTTTTCTCAACTTTTAGTTGATTTTTTAGTTTCTGACTTGACGCTTCTCACAAATTCTGTTATATTAAAAAATAAGTAATTTGTCGGACTAAGGAATCAGATACTCAACCCAATGCACAAAACTCACTCTAAAAAACTGATCGTCGGTAATCTGGTAGCCAAACCCGGTACACGAGTAGAAGGACGTTTATCTGTTGGCTCTTTGCCAGATGGCACCCCGATTCGTATCCCTATTGTTCTCATCAACGGTAAACAATCGGGGAAGACCCTCTATCTCCAAGCGATTAGCGATGGAAATGAACTAAATGGTATCGCTGTTATCCACGAAATCTTACGCCAGATTGATCCCGCAGAATTAAGCGGTAAACTCATTGTAGTACCGGTTGTCAACGTCCACGCCTTTCATGCTAAGCAAGCATATAGCCCAGTTGACAACGTCAAAATGAATCGGTGTTTTCCCGGGCGCGCAGAAGGCACATCAAGTGAACGTATCGCGTATCAGTTGTTCGAAAAAGCCATCCGAAACGTTGACTATTGTATTGACTTGCATCAGGGAGGCGTTCAACCGATGATTGATGAGGTGCGCGTGCGTGTTGGAGAGAAACATCAATGTCATAGTGCTTGCCTTGCGTTAGCGAGTACCTTCGGTATAGGTTATATTCTCGACCAAAGGGGACCGAAGGGACAACTCGCCCAAGCTGCACCAGATATCGGAATACCGACAATTGACCCGGAGCTCGGTGGAACACACGGATGGGACGCTATCAGTATCAGCAAAGGTGTCCGAGGTGTGTTAAACGTACTTAAACAGTATCAATTTATTGATGGAACACCTGAAATTCCTGAACAGCAGATCGTTGTCCATCGGTTTGTGTCAATCCTCAGCAATAAAGGTGGATTTGTCTACTACAAAGCGAAATTATACGACCAACTTGAGGCACAGCAACCGATAGCTGAAATCTGTGATGTATTCGGACATGTATCCGAAGTTGTTCGTGCGCCAATGGAAGGGATATTTTGGTCACATCCAGTCTATCCAATGGTCGCAAGCGGTGGTATTATCGGTAAGATAGGAACTCCTATCAGTTACCTGTGAAGTTTTAAATTGAAAATTGGACTTACAAAGTCCGCCTACAAGAATTGGTATCGCCTTTAGGAAAATGGTATGCATAAAAATAATCGTAAGAAATTTATAGAACAGATGGGTTCTAGTAGTGTTGCAATCTTTGCCAATGCTCCAGCTGCAATGCGGAACCACGACACGGAACATATTTATAACCCCGATCCGAATTTTTATTATCTCACAGGTTTTGAAGAAGCGGAATCAATTTGTGTTATCGCACCTGACCATCCAAAATATCAATATATACTGTTTGTGCTTCCCAAAGATAAAAAAGCCGAAATTTGGAACGGCAAACGGGTTGGTGTAAAAGATGCTTGCAAGCACTACGGTGCAGACAAAGCATATCCGATAGACAAGTTTGAAAAAAAGATAGGAAAATACTTAAAAAAGACTGAACGACTGTATTACACGCTCGGATCAGATGCTCACGTTGATGCTGTAATCCTCACCCGTTTTAAACGCGGTGTTAGATCTCGTATTAGCACTGGAAAAGGAATTCATACACTTGTTGATCCGAGTCCAATTCTCAGTGAAATGCGGTTAATCAAAAATGAGACCGAACTGCATCGTATAAGGCAGGCGGCAGATATTACAGTGGACGGTCATATTGCAGCGATGGTGGCAGCGCGTCCTGGGGTGTACGAGTACGAATTAGAGGCGATTGTAGATGCAACCTTCCGTAGCAGTGGCGCGAATGGCAACGCTTTCCCAACTATTGTCGCAAGTGGCGGAAACGCAACCACGCTCCACTATACAACTAACAACAGTCAGATAAAAGATAACACGCTTGTTCTCCTTGATGCAGGTGCAGAATATGAACGCTACTGCGGAGACGTAACCCGAACTTTCCCTGTCAACGGCACCTTTACCGATGCACAAAGAGAGATATATCAACTTGTGCTTGATGCACAATATGCAATTATTGACACTATCCGCCCCGGTGTCTCTATTGACGAACCGCATAAAAAATCGATTGAGTTGTTAACAGAAGGGATGCTTAGTCTCGGTCTTTTAAAGGGTAAACCGAAAAAATTGATAAAGAGGGAGGCATATAAGCAGTTTTATATGTATCGAGTTGGTCACATGATCGGTTTGGATGTGCATGATGTCAATTGTGTTCGTGACACAGAGGGTGAGTTCAAAACATTTGAACCCGGGATGGTAATCACAATTGAGCCTGGACTCTATGTTGCAGAAGGCACCAAAAAAGTTCCTATCGATTATCTCGGCATCGGCATTCGCATTGAGGACGATATTCTCGTTACGGAGTCCGGTTGTGAAGTGCTAACTGATACTGTCCCGAAGGAAATTGATGCGATTGAGGAACTGATGAAACAAGGAAAGGTGCAGTAAAGCAAAACATAGTCAAATTTATCGAACTACCGAAATCTGATAACCGTTCCACGGCCGCCCCGCACACTGGAAGTTTTAATATTAATCTCGACGTTGGACTCATTAGCAAGCCGCTGAATCAATGCTACGAGGAAATCTTCATGTGCAACATCTTCAACAAATAGATTGATATTACGCATCAAAGTCCCCCCGTATGATACGTTCAGAAGGAGACAAAGCATCTTCGTCATCCAATGCTACCTCAATATCTGACTTTTTCCATAGGGGACCCGTATTCATCATCTTAAAAGGCGCGATTTCTGTGTTTCCGTTAACCTTGCGACAAACATATAACGATTCGAGAGGAATGAGGTCGGGCAAAAGTGATGAATGTGTTGTTACAATGAATTGGATATCTTGGAGAATCATGCGAGTTTCCAAAAAGCGAGCAATGCGACGAATCCTGCGAGGGTGAATCCCATTTTCCGGTTCTTCAAATCCTATCAACGCAGGAGGTTCTGCGGCTCCAACGAGTGCTAAAAGCCCTAAAATTCGGAGTGTGCCCTCCGATAAGACGCGGGCAGAAATGCGCTTTTCACCTTCACGAATATCCAATTCAACTTCACCTAATTCATTTACACTAACATTAATTCCCGTTATAGATGGAATCATGGTATGGAGTGATTTCTCAATAGATTCAAATTGTCGCTTATTACGAGCTTGCAAGGTATTGAGAAAGGCTGCGAGATCCTCTCCCATTGATCCAATATCGTGAACTGCCTTGACCGGATTTGGGAGCCGCATTTGTTCTCTTGGTTCAAGATAGAAAGTAAGCCAGTTCGTTAACTCTCGCTGCATAGCAGTCAAATGCGGATAGTGCGGCGGATAGTGCGATCTCGAAAGTATACTAAAGTCAAGATAACGTTCATAGTAGAGTGGGTGCGACTGTCCCTCCATCCGCAGATGCAACCGATTCCCCCTTCGCTCTAAGAAAGGTTTCCTGTTTCGTTTTGGTTGACCCTCGGCACTGAGTGCAGCGAGATATTCATCCGATACGCATAAAATTCCCAGTTTAGGATGCATTTCAACCTGAATACGGTATCGCAGATATTTCTCGCTCACAAGTAGACGCCGATCTGATACAGGCTTATTTACACTTTTTGTATCCTTTTTCGTTGTTTCCCTAATCTCTTGAATACGCTTATTAACACTTTCCATAACAGCAGCAGAAAGTTGCACATCTACCTCTATAATGAACGACACACTTTCCTTTTCAAGGAGGCTCTTGATGCCTTCATCTCCAAAAGTGAACGATTCCAGGGGATGTCCTCGGTACGGAGGGTCAAATGCTTCTGCCAAGGTTTGGCAGGTCGCCATTCGGGATAGAAGTTGCAAAGCATCAAGAAAATTGCTCTTTCCCGAAGCGTTAGGACCAACGAGTACAGAAAGAGGTTCGAGATTCAGTTCAAGATCCACAAGTGATTTGTAACCTTGAATTTTAATTCGCTTCAGCATTGCAACGTACCCCCGTTCAATATCCCAAACTTCTTAGATACTCTTGATTCACTTTTGCAGCTTCAGCAGGCGGTCTTGGTGGATACGGACGGTCAAGTTCAACCGAAACCCATCCATCATAACCGACAGATTCAAGTCCTTCAAGAACTGCTTTGACATCAAGCCCAAGGTTTCCTGCACCCAGTTCAGCAAAACGCGCTTTCTCGCCAAAACGTTGCGTTCGGTAATCCCAAGTTTCCGGGTTATCCGCGTGACAGTCTTTGAGGTGGACATGTCCAATTCGATTACGCAACCGTTCGCTATCAAAAACTTTCATAGGGTCGCTCCCAGCTGCAAGCATGTGTCCTGTATCAAACAGTAGCCAGAGATTTGGGGCAACTGCTAAGAGGCGTTCGGCATCATCAACCGTCTCAATCAATGTACCGAGATGTGCATGATGGAAGCCTTTGATATGGTGTGCATCACAAAACGCGAGGATGTCGTCTAATGTTCGGGCGGCGTTCTCAAAATCCGCATCGCTTGGATTGGCACCGCCCCATTCACTCCGACGTAATGATGGAACTTCAGCGGCATTATTGCCCAAAGTAATGTTGAAACGGACCCTGTCAAATCCTGCACCGCCTGCGTTGACGATGTGGAGTCCGAGACTACGTGCAAACGTCGCCATCTCAACCAGTCCTTCTGCACCTTCCATAGGCACACTTTCGACTCCTTCCCAACCTGCATCAGCGACTTCGCGCAACACTTTTTCTGGATTTTCTCGCTGCTCTCCACCAAACTGAATGAGGTGACATGCGAATCTTAATTTGCTCATAAATCAATTCCTTTCAAGATTTGAGAGTATTTACGTAAAGACCGTAAAGATAACGTGAGTTTGATAAAAACAAGATGTCGGGCTTCTCGTAGGGGCGAGGTCTTCTCGCCCGTAGGGGTTAGGTTACCTAACCCCTACGAAAATGTCCGTTTATGTTTAGAATTTGCTATATATCAAACTCACGTTAAAGATAGATAAAATTGAAGTCAGCATTTAGAATGGAAGAGGAATGCCAACTCGTTCAGCAACTATTTTCAACTGTTCCTGATGTGCTTTGCCAACGGGGATGCCGATTTCAGTCCATTCCCGTTCGCGCTCCCATTCTAAGCCGCCGGGCAGATCCGATCGGTCATAACCCGGTGCCGGTTGCATCTGTCGGGCATCGTAGATATGTTGGTCGATCTCCGCTTTATACTCGTCAATCGGTCGGAACCGGGAAATGTCAATCGCTGCAATGAAAGCACCTTGATTGGCACCTTCCCAAATTGTTGGAGGATCCGGCGGCTTATCAAATAGCCAGATGCCTGCCATAAACCCACCGAGTGCATGACTCACATGACTCAAACCCAACATCTTGAAGAACGCAGCGGGACTCTGTTCAAACGCCTGTTCAAACGGCAGCTTGGCATCAATGCCGGTTGCCATATCGACGACTATGGGCGGCTGGTTGCCCGCCGGAATCGCAAAACTCATCGGCGAAACTCCAGTTGCGGTGGCAATCACACCGTTGGGGTTGTGTCGAAAACGGTGGCAAGAGACCGCAAACCCAGCGCAATCCGCTTCAAGCGCGAGCCGTGAATACTTGCCAGCACTCCCAAAGTGGAAGTGATTCCGACTCGTTGCAGCACCTAATCCCATCTCTTTAGCTTTTTTGACCGCTGCCTTTGCAGCATGATACGAGGCAAAATGTCCCATACCGCCATCGCCGTCGTAGACTGCCGTTGTCGAGGATTCATTGATGCATCGGACGTTTGGACGTGGATTTACTTTTCCATCAAGCATCATCCCTACATATCCCGGTGTTTGGCACGTGCCATGACTAAACACACCGCGCAGATCAGTGAGAACTAATAGGTGAGCCATGTGCGCAGCGTCCTCCTCCGAGGTACCTGCCTTCTGGAAAGCTTCACTGATGAAGCCTCGGATTGCATCTGGCATAACGCGGATAAATTCTTTTGGAGTTACATTCATTCCCATAGTCCATTATTTAGGTAAGTTAATAGATTGAGGTTAGGTTCCACGAGATTTTCAAGAGGTAAATCGGATTGTCGCATAGGCTACTTACTCCAGTCTTCGTCTGGTGGCCAAATTACGGAACTCCCACCTCCAGCACCCTTAGGTCCTGCCGCAAACCAATCTTTAACAGTATCACGCCATTTGATGAAGTGCGGTGTTTGCAGATGTGCTTTGAATGCATCCTCATCTACATAAACCTCGTAGAGCCAAATCCGATTCGAATCTGAACCGTCCTGAATTACATCAAATCTCAAGCAACCGGGTTCATCACGAACAGAACCTTTAGCATCGTCTAACATGGCTTCGATGAATTCTTCTCGATGACCTTCCTTAATCTGAATCGGGGCGATAATAACAAACATGTGATAGTTCTCTCATATAGATATTGCGTGATGTCAAAATAAGATAATTTCACATCAAAAACTATAACTTAGTTCCTATCGTATAACTGATAATCTAACATATTTTTATACGCAATAAGTAGTTTTGGACTTGAGATTTTTCAGATTTTTCTCATTTTTTCTTGACATTTTTTTTCTGTTGTCTACTATCCATAAGTTCGTTTGGCAGGGCTGTTAGTGCAACGCACCTTGCGTTGCATCCTGCCACTACTTCTAACAGAGTATGACGAACCCACGAACGATACCCGTGTAAAACGTATCAAATAACTTGTTTGGCAGTGCATACCGCACATTCTGGACGCTATGCACCTATTTCGCCAAACAAAGTGAGGTGCATTATGGCTAATAAAAAGCCCGGCACTCGCGTAGCGGTTCAGAAGCATTTTGACGCTCACGGTTCCAATCACTCAACGCTTCACCATATTCTTGGCATTTTTGACACTTACAATGAGAGTTTGGCATTCTCCATTGACATGATTGATACTTTAAAAGATGGGAAGCCAACCTTTGATCTTCCGCAGCATTTTTCGCAAAACGCTGATGACAAAAAGCCCCCTCTCAAAGAACTGGGTATCTCTAACACTATTCATCTCATACTCTCATTGACAAACTTGTCAAACATGCTGTCAACACTCCTATAGTTATACTTGTAGCACGCTTCAGCAACATATAGCGGTGTGTATCCTGTCTGATAATGGTGATGCTGTCCATACCAAGCGCGTTTGAGAAGTGACCAAAAGCCTTCAATCGTGTTTGTATGAGTATCACCATCAGCAAACTGCACCTTGTGGTTGATAACAGCGTGCTTCATTTCTTTCCCGATGAGATTATAGGCTTGAAACTCATCGGTAATCAGTTCCGAGCCCTTCAGATTAGCCGCACTTCGGATAAACTCAAGGATCGTTCTCCCAGTCAAATTCGGTGCGAGTTGCGCGACAACCTTGCCACCTCGCTGGACTGCCCCGATGATTGCGTCCTTATCCGTGCCACGCCCGCGTTTAGCGGGTTCATCATCGGATCGCTTATTTTTCTTGCGAGGCTTCCCACCGATATAGGTTTCGTCAGCCTCAATGATACCTTCAAGCAAAGCACCGCCTTTTTTTGCCATTTCCGCACGTATACGAACCATCATATACCATGCTGTCTTCTGATTCAAGTCTAAATCGCGCGCCAGTTGATGACTTGACAAACTTTTCTTCGCATTCGCTATCAGCGATATTGCCAAAAACCACTTCTGCAACGCTATCTTTGCACCGTGGAACACCGTGCCACAGGTGACTTTGAAACTCACCTCACACGCGTGGCAATTCCAACGACCAATACGCCCTTCTTCCATTTCTGTCCATCTACCGATATGGGTGCCTTCACAGTGCGGACATTTCGGTGAACCCTTCCAACGTATCTTCTCCAAATGTGCTATACATGCCTCTTGATCCGGGAAACGTTCCATGACCTTGATTAAGTCCATCAGAATACTCCTCTGAATAGGAGTTGCTTTTTTCTGACGGTTTCTGATACAATATCAGGTAAGGTGAAACCGAGAAAAAGCAACTCTGCTTTTTTAGGTTAATTGGGAGGCAACAACCTCCCTTTTTTCTTACCTATATTATACCACATAAACCTTGTCTACACAAGGTTTTATAGCAATTTTTAAAATTTTTCTAAGTCCAAAACTACTTATTGCGTTTATTTTTAGGGTAATTTGATCGTAGGGGCGAGGTTTCCTCGCCCTATAGCCAAATCACATACCCGTAATTTTAGGATGGACAGACCACTCGTAGTGCATTTATTAGCGTTCAAGCCAACCCGGAAGTTTCAAGTTTTCAGATAGTTTCCAAGCAGTGAGAAAGAGCGAAGCAGTCCAACGCACAGATTCACGCGAACGTTCTTTTGTAAAACGCTGCAATTCCTGTGTAGGTGTGCCAAGATTTTGGAAGTCTTGCGCGAGATCGTAAACGTTGTTCACCAAACTGTGTCCTGCTTTAATCTGTTTGACAATCGCTGGCATCAAATCATCAACAGGTTCAATTTTTTGGTTTTTTGCGAGTTCATTCGGATCCAACTTCAAGATTTCAATTGCAGAATCAACCTTTTCATGAATACCGCCATGTAATTTTGTTCCGTCTTTCTGAACGATTCCGTCGAAATGCATCGTCAGGTGCAAAGGTTGACACATATCCTCCGCGTAGTGTCCCAGAAATCCAGCATATACATAACACTTATATTGGATTATAGGATTATCAGGCCATTTGCGGTACTCTGCAAAGGCGATTGCAAGACGTTGTGTCCATTCTGCGACTGTATAAGGTAGAAATCCTACTTTACTTGGTTCAAGCCCCATTTCTGCACACAATTTAATAAATGCGTCACGATCCGCCGGTATAGGATTTTCTTTAATTAGTTCAAGATCAAAATAGTGTTCTCCATGTTCAGCCATCCGTGCGTGGGGCATATCACGATTCTTTGATACGTCTGGGTCGTAGGCACAGTGCGCAATCATTTTCTCGGCTGAAGCTGAACGGAAAAATTCAGGCATCTCATCCGGTAGTGATTTTACCGATGCCTGTGTAAGGATATCGTGTCCACCACCCCACCATGCCAATGCAGGTGTGGTGAGGATGAGTAAATATAGAACAAACGCATGTGAAAAACGTTTCATAATTTTCCTCTCAATGTAATCAAAGTGATTAAATGCGATGCACAAAGCACTATCTGGTTACGGTCTTATGTGACATCACACAACATTTCAGACAGATTTTAGTCTACAGCAAGATATTCACCAGAGTCAGTATCCTGCCATTGGAACTGAAGTTCAGCGGTTTCATGAGGTTTAAATGGTAGGGCGACAGCCTCAACATCAGGACCGATGATGTCAATCTCATTCAAGTCTGCAGTGCCGTATCCCATTTCGTTCGCGTAAAGGAAAAGCCCAATATCTAACGGTTCAAAACCCATCGCTTTTGATGAGACAGCATCCGCAGCAAATACATCACCACTCGCAACGGCAATACCGAGCGGAACAGAATTAGTGCCGCCGGGACCATTGCCTTGTAATCCAACTGTACCATCAACGATAGCAATATCGGGTTTTAGATGGAGTGAAACACGAAGTAGATTGATATTGAGTGTCTGTGCTTCGCGTGGCAGCTCCCGATCAGCATGGCTGAGGTACCCGTGCATTTTGATGCGGTCAGCCTTATGTATTGTCCCCATAATCATATTCTTCATTGCAAGGGTCACGACACCAGCATCATGTGTTTTTGCAATAGCGACAGAAATTGTGCATGGACAGTCAAGTACCGTCTTCGGCATCCGCACAGTCTCTTTCTCCCGATCAGACAGAAATACTGTTGTTTCCACCCATTCAGTTTCTTGATGCAAATCAACGAGTCGAACGGGCACATCGTATTCCGCCTGCAGTGCTTCATAACCGAATATTTGAAATGCCTCTCCAGAAAACGACTCATCACTCTTCGGGCTGGAGACCCCATCCTTTAGGTTGGGGAGGAAAGCCCGCTCCTATAGTTAAAATTCAGACGCGTCAGAACTTTGAAATCCTGTCGTTTCGCGCCTGTGGTGATTCGTTTCCCATCCAAACTGTAGATAGAAAACAAACCTTTGGCGTTAATACCTGAAAGTCTTGTCAATCCGTGTTTGACATGCTTCACCAAAGTGTTCTTGACCAAGCCTTGTGCTAATACGGTGCCACCATATCGCGAACGAATGCCGTTCTTTTGTGGGTTCTGCCGATGAAGTTCACGTCTTGAAACAGGTATCGGTGCAATGCAGAATATATCTGTGTTGTCGGGGACATCCACCCCACCGACAGTGTAATATGCCAAACACCAACTATCTACACAGTGTGCATCAAACGTCTCTGTGAGTTTCTTGGAAGACTTCTTGAGTCCAAGTCTATCTCGAAGTTCTTTCGTCTCCCAACCTTGAAGTGTGAACAATACCCATCGCTTTTGTATCTCATTATAGAACCAAGACTTTCCGACTTCAAGAGGACTGAAAGAACTATTCCACTTTTTCGCACGTTTGATAGTCCTTGCTTTAATATCCTCTACACAGACATGTGTGACAGGATACATATTAGACAACCAATCCAAAACACGCAGTTTCCAATCCCATCTCACACGCGTGCCAGCCGGTATCCTGTCTTTATTAGAAGGGTGCCGATTAGTTCGGTTCTTTCGGTTTGGACACGAACGACTCCGACGGGTTCTCCGAAGTTCGCGACGCTTTTCTATTTTTTTACCCACTTTGCTATGGGCATCAGTTTGAACATTCAAATACGTGTGTGCTTCAGACTTCACCGTGAACCCTTCTTTCTTGCTGCCAGGGTCTACACCCACAGCAATCTCTTGTTTGTATTCTGTTGTTTCGTAGTTTAATCGAATACAGAAGATACCATTATTCCAATACGGGGTCGCCTTACCACTTTTGATAAGGTGCCTCACAACTGGCGGAGAAGTGGGCATCAGTTGTTCACCATCCTTAGATTTCACTGGAACGAACATGTCGTTAGAACTCCTTTTCAGGGTATGTGTTGCCCCATCCAGATCACAGTATCCGAGAGGGATCGGACTTGGGGGGCATCCGAAACATCGTGCTGGCTACCACGCCAAGATACCACGATATATTACTGTAGTACAACGGTTTAACTTGTGGAGTGAACGCTTGGTATGCGCTTCGCACAAGCCCCATGCTTTAGCTTGGGGTTATTGACTTGCACCTTCAGCGATAATTATCTCTTTAGGTGGTTGAGGTGTGCTGAGAAGGAAGTCAAGTGCACCACGTATCGCATCCACATGAGACGAAGCAAGTTGATTCGTGCTGGAAAGAAAGTTCGGTTTAAGCAGTACTTGGTCACGAACTTTCGGTGTGATGTCATCACGTATATTGTTTAGTGCCTCATGAACGTTAGCACGTCTTCTGCCAGTTTTGGCAAGACCAACCTTTGTAGCGTTCGTTGCCATAAAGTTTCTCCTTTTTAATAGCCTCAAATGGCATTATGTTATAGAGATGTCCCCTCACGCGCCGCTTCCGTTAAAATTGGACGTAGAAACCCATCATGTTTATCCAAAAGTGTAACTGCCTTAATTTGATTAATTCCTTTTGCCAGCATAACTATTGCTATCTTCGCACTTCCACCCGCTTGTTTTAAAGTGTTATTGGCAACAGTAGCATCAACACCAGTAACCGTTTGAACAATTCGGATGCTCCGCTCAACAAGTTTTGTGTTAGAAGCATGCACATCCACCATAAGGTTGTCGTAAACCTTGCCCAACTTAACCATAGAAATAGTTGTGAGCATATTGAGAACTAATTTTGTTGCCGTTCCCGCTTTCAAGCGAGTTGAACCGGTAATAATCTCTGGACCGACAATAGGGGTGATAAAATGATGCACAAACTTTTTCAATTCTTCTGACGGTGGAACACAACTGAAAAAAATCGTTTTCACACCGATAGCATGTGCAGCCTCAAGAGCTCCTAATACATAAGGTGTTCGTCCACTGCTTGCGATTCCTACAAGTACGTCTTGTGGAGTCAAATCATGTTCTCGAATGGCTTGTGCACCACGTTCAGGTTTATCCTCTTCTCCTTCAACTGCGTTACGTAAAGCAACATCGCCACCAGCAATAATTCCCTGAACCATCTCTGGCGGAGTTCTAAATGTCGGTGGACATTCAGATGCATCTAATACGCCAAGTCTGCCACTTGTTCCTGCACCTACGTAAAACAACCTCCCACCAAGACGAAACGACTCAACAATCATCTCCACAGCATGTGTAATAGCATCTGATTCAGCTGCAACCGCTTCTACTGCTTTTCGATCTTCTTCGTGAAAAATTTGAGCGATCTCTGATATTGACTTCAGGTCTATGTCCGTTGAGTTTAGGTTTTGCTGTTCTGTTATCACAATGAGATTTTTAGGTTTAGCAGTCTTGTTTGATCTTTTGACAGTGGACTATAGATCTGACTTTGCCAACAACACTGCGCCATACGCTGGATCATTTCCCGGATGTATCACCGATGCCATCGGTGCTATTTTAACCAACCGAGATCGAAGTTTATCAGAAAATATCTGTTGATGTAACAGATTACCACCACTTAGGACTATATAATAAGGTTCAGAAAATTCCAATTGCTTTATCACAGCAGCTGCCGCACAAGCGAGTTCATCGGCGGCCGAATTGATTATCTGTTCTGCCGCAGTATCACCCATTTCTATAGCATTAAAAATTACCGCTGCCAATTGTGCAATTTCGTCTCTACTTGCCGCATGCGTCCAACGAATTAAGCCATTCGGTTCACTCAGTTCAAGTCTGTTCAGAATTAGGTTTGTCAGTTGAGTCGGTGGTTCACGTTTATCTGCGGCACGTGCAACTGCTTGAAGTCCTTTTAGTGCGATATCGTAACCACTCCCCTCATCACCGAGCAAATATCCCCATCCACCTGCGCGCGCTTCTTTACCGTGTTCATTGGTACCATAGACAATAGAACCTGTGCCTGATATAACAATTACACCTTCCTGTTTTCCGATTCCGCCAACTAATGCAATATGTGCATCGTGTGTTAGAATCCTATTACTTGATACACCGAGTTTATCACAAATTTCTCCGATAACTTTTCTGTCATCTTCACGACCTAACCCAGCCATACCTAAACAGAAACGGATAGAATCTATTGCGGTGTTACCAGTGTGTACGGAGAGTTGAGAAATGATTTCTTGCAAAACAACATGCGTTTTTTCTATTCCCACTACGTGGTAATTTGAGGGTCCTGCTTGAACCTGAGCAATATATTCACCTTCACAAGTTGCTAACAGACCGACGGTCTTAGTTCCACCCCCATCAATACCGATGATATATTTCATTATGTTTATCTATTGCATATTTAAAAATAAAAATCTATTGACAACACCAACAAAATCTATTAAAGTACTTTATCACAATTCAGTTGAAATTGCAATCAAATTTAACTTGGAGCCCACACATGAAAAAGTTACAATCCATAATCCTTTTCACTTTAATCGGAAGTATTGTTTATATTGGTTGTTCTCGAGATACGTCCAAAATTGAATGGAAACAAGTAAATAGCAGTACAGGTACACATCTTTACGGTGTCGATTTCGTAGATGATAAGCTTGGATGGGCAGTTGGCACAGATGGCGTAGTTATATCCACGAAAGATGGTGGTAAAACATGGAACGCATCTGATACAAAATCAAATTCTAAAAACACATTGACCCAAGTAAGTTTTACTACGTCAACTAATGGTTGGCTTGTTAGCATAGGGAAAGTGCTATACACAGGCAGCAGCGGTAATTCATGGAACGTTCAACATCAACTACGTGCTTTGGGAGATAGACCTCCCGGTATATTGGATCTATATTTTGTTAGCACAACGGAAGGTTGGGCAGTCGGTGGGAGTGGCACCATACTCCATACATTGAATGGTGGAGGCAAGTGGGAAAAAGTCACAAGTCCTACAGAGAAACATCTGTGGGGTGTGTATTTTGTGGATGCTGAACACGGTTGGATCGTTGGTGAGGAGGGTGAGGTACTACATACTAAAGATAGAGGGAAACAGTGGATACGACAACAAAGCGATGCTGAACAGCCATTATTTGCTGTTCATTTTGCTGACATAATGAAGGGTTGGATTGTTGGAACAAGTGGACTGATCTTGCATACATCTAATGGCGGACAAACGTGGCAGCGTCAGGAAAACTCAATGGAACAGAGTTTACGAGATGTAGCATTCTTCAATGAAAAAGAGGGTTGGGCAGTCGGAGAGGATGGCGTAATCCTTCAAACATTGGATGGAGGCGTGACTTGGAAGCAATATGCCTCACCTACGACAAATAATTTGCAGGATATTTATCTCTCAAAAAATTCGGGTTGGATTGTCGGTGAGAAAGGCACTATCCTACGGAGTTATTAAAATGTGATGTTAATCGTTTGATGTGCAGATGTGATAATGCTAAGAAAGAGCCATTTCCAAAAGAGTTTTCGTTTGTACCAAGCCATGCGTTAACAGGGTTATTTAGTTTTCCAATAATTTTGAACTTTTGCTCAAGACTCTCCGCTGTAGGAGCGATCTCCGAATCGCGACTTTTCGGATAAAATGGACAAAAAGCCTAAAACTAAATAGCCCTGATGCGTTAAGTATTAACATCTGTTTATATTGCCAGTACAATCCATAGATGCCTAAAGTAAGCAAAGAGAGCAAAATGCTTACCCCGATATTCCAGACACTGCCATATTCTGGATAAGGGTATTGGCTATACATTGACATCTCCCACACCTTGAGGAGTGGGATTCTTAGGTCTTATATCAGTCCTTAATGTTTCTGAATGCCTTGTTCCTGCTTCTGCATCCACTGCTCCGTAGTTGAGTCTAACACGGACTCCACAGGCGTTTAGACTCTCCCAGTGTCCCCAGGCGAGTTATTAGTGAATGTGGTAGGGATGTTGTCCTAACAACATATATTAGGTGTTCTCTACCACATTCTAATGTTTTGAGTGATTTCGCACCAGCACCACACACTTTATCACGGATGGGGACAGGACTCAACACAGGTAAGTGTTGAGGTGATAACCCTGTCCAACGATGCTACATATAGTCCATACTATTTCGGTGCAAATGTCAAGCGTTTTTTGACCCACAACTAAAGCAGTGGGATTGTTAGTTAATTCCCTTCACTCTCCATTCCGATTTCAAACATGCCTTCCACTCATACACGCTTGATTAGACGATGAAAGTGAATTTACCAAAATAAATTATTAACCTTCATCATCCAAAGAGACAAGCAAAACACAATTCCGAAAATGATAATTAAATTCCTAGTTTTTAAGGTATATCCGGTCCAGGTATTTTTTAGATACGAAGGAAAAAATGCTATCCCGACAGCCAGACAGACAATTAAAAATGAGAACGGATGGTAACGCCATGCTTCAGTGAAGTGGGCGTGTGTTAAGGCGATACACGCACGCGTCATTCCACACCCAGGGCAGGGAACATCGGTCACTAAATGAAATATGCATGGAATCAGTGAAACTTCGTCCGGTGATTTTTGCGATATCGCAGTGTAGATTCCTATAAAGCCTAATCCGATAAGGAATAAGCGAGCAAGAAAAATACTATTAATCATCAGAGGTACTTCCGTAGAGTTTGTTGATCTGGTACTGCTGAATGGCTAATGAAGCGATGCCAACACCGAAAATCGCCAACAGAACACAAATAATTGGTAAATTTGGATCAGCTAACATACCGTTGTTAGTTTGCATTTCATTGATGCCACATGCCATCTTGTACTCGTAGTATATTCCAAAGATTCCGCAGGTGAGAAAGGTAAGAAAAAACCATAGCCAAAAAGAGTAATCGTTTCTTCCTAGCCAGACATTGAGTGTGTCCATCTGTTTATACTGCCAGTAAAGTCCATAAATTCCACATGTGATCAAAGTTAGTAAAATTCCAACTGCGATACTACGTTTGCCGTCGTACTCAGGATAGGGATATTGATTAAGCCTGACATACTCCCACAGCTAAAGCAGTGGGGTTCTTTTGTCCCACCTGCTGTGTAGATTGTGGTATCAACAAGGGTTGCTTGCTAAGCAAGTCTAACACCCTCTACTCCAACAGACGATGCCCCGCCTGCACACCCGAAGGTGTCTTATGAACATTTTTGAGAGTGCTGTTTTCGGGATGGTGTCCTACCACTCTTTCCCATTACACTCTAAGCTTCCATCAGCAACTATCTGGTGTCAAAGACTTCTACCGCTTGTGTCGCAACTTTACGTGAGTTCACTCGGTATGTAGCGCCCAGAACGCCTGCTCACAACCCGTGGAGTTACGAAAAGAGATTATAGCAAGAATCGTGTTTTATGTCAAGAAAAAGTTTTGGTCTAATACAAGAGGGCGGTGTCTACATCCCAAAGCTAAAGCATTGGGTTTTGACACCGAAACTCGATAAAATTCTCCTTTATTAGAATTTGTACGGTTTGTTAGGAATCATTTCATACGGATTGTCATCATGGTCAGCACCAAACGGAAGTAAAACATGCGAATCTGTCCTCTATGATGCTATTACAAATTATTCACGTGGAAGTGAAACCTTGTTAGGAACAACAATTTCACCAGAAATAATTTTTGCTTTCAACGATTCAACTTTCGCAATGATGTCATCTGAAAGTAAAAGTTGGTTGTGTTCATCAACAGCGTAGTAGACCCCGCCGTCCTCTAATCCAAAATATCGGACTCCTCCCACGAAATTGTCATCAACGGCTTCCCCGATGATTCGCTGCACCGAAGCCGGAAGGTTTTTCGCCATACTTGTCAAAACTATTCCTGGCGCAAGATGATTGCCGTTAGAATCAACCCAGATGATATATTTTTGCTGTTCTTGTGCTGCTTCAAGCACTCCCTGCCCCGATCCACCAGCAGCGGTGTAAATCACATCAACACCACTTGCATATTGTGCTAATGCAATCTCTTTTGCCTTCTCCGGTTGTCCGAATCCTGTTGCGTCCTCACTGATGTACTCAACGTAGATTTCAGCATTCGGCTTAATAGCCTGAATGCCAGCAATATAACCTGCTTCAAATTCGTGTAATAAGGGTACATCCGCACCACCAATATATCCGATTTTGTCACTTTCACTTTTTAATGCCGCAATTGCCCCTACCAGATACGATCCTTCGTTCGATTTATAGTTCACAGAAGCAACGTTTGGAATATCAAGCACAACATCAAAAATAGCAAATTCTATATCGGGAAATTCTGGTGCTACACGCGCGATTATTTCTCCCAGTTGGTAGCCTGCTGCTAAAACGAGATCTGAATTTTGTGCAGCGTCCCTTATCACCATCTCTGTAGCCACAAGATCGTTTTCCATACCATTAACTTCAGTAAGGATAATGCCAAGCTCTTCCTCAGCTGCCTTAACACCAATATGAAAGCCATCACAATACGCCGCAGAGCCAACGCAATCGTTTGGATATACCATTGTAACGCGTAGCGGATCAATTCCCATATCGCTTGGAGAGTCTGGTGGCATTACCTCCCGAATTGTTTCACAACCACAAATTAATAGTACTCCTAATACCCAAAAAATGAGATTACTTAAGACACAATTTCGTTTCATATTTTCTCCTTATGGGCGGTCATATATAATCGGATTTGATACCTATTGCAGAACTGTATGTTTCGGCTGTGGCATTCAAACTTTCACTTATACCGAATTAACGGGATCTGTAGTGCAAGGTCTCTGGGTCCTCCTCATAATCCTAACTGCTACGTAGAAAACTTCTAATCACGTTAAGTTGGTATTATTTCCTACTGAAGCGTCTAAGAAACCTACGACATCTTAACTGCCACACCAGTTTTTTTGCATCAACGCGATGTGCAAAAAGCTGCTTTCCATCCATCTCAAGCACTGGAATCTTCAGTTTATATTTTGTGAAGAGACCGAGATTTTTAGTGATGTCTATCTCTTCTATAGCAATAAACGACAACTGCACACTTATATTTTTCAACACCGATTTTGCTTCGTCACAAAGTGGACAGTCAGGCTTCGTATAAAATTGAAGTTGAAGCGTTTTGCTTTTCATACTTAGATGAAGGCACGACGGACTTTGTCTACTACTTTAAGTCAGAATGTCGCGGACAACATGCCCATGCACGTCTGTGAGACGGAAATCACGACCTTGGAAACGGTAGGTCAGTTTCTCGTGGTCAATACCCAATAAATGGAGCATAGTAGCGTGGAAGTCATGCACATGCACAACATTTTCAACAGCATTGTAGCCGAGTTCGTCAGTATTTCCGTAGCTAGTACCACCTTTTACTCCACCGCCTGCCATCCACATTGAGAATCCCTTAATGTGGTGGTCACGACCGCTACCTTGTGCCATCGGAGTTCGACCAAATTCTCCACCCCATATCACCAACGTTTCATCTAACATACCACGTTGTTTCAGATCGTTAACGAGTGCTGCTGTTGCTTTATCAACATATCCAGCAGTCGTCTTGATCGCATTCTGGATACCGCCATGGTGATCCCAACCGCGATGATAGAGTTGAATAAAGCGTACCCCGCGCTCTGCTAATCTTCGTGCAAGTAGACAGTTTGAGGCGTACGATCCGTCCCCAGGTTTCGCACCGTACATATCAAGAATATCTTGAGGTTCTTTAGATATGTCAGTCAATTCTGGGACACTTGTCTGCATGCGGAATGCCATTTCATATTGATTGATTCGCGTAGATATTGTAGGGTCGTCCACAGTTTCATCTAACATGCTGTTTAAAGTTTGCACCGCTCCAACAACATCCTGCTGCTGTTCCTGACTCACGCCGCCAGGATTTGAGACATAGTGCACAGGGTCACCACTTGAATGAAACTGAACACCTTGAAATTGTCCGGGCAAAAATCCGCTATGCCACTGACGTGTCGCAATGGGTTGATCCTGTCCGCCGCCAGAGGAAATTAGTACGACGTAACCGGGAAGGTTTTCGTTTTCACTGCCAAGACCGTATAACAGCCACGATCCCATACTGGGTCTTCCTGAAATGGCAGTTCCAGTATTCATAAAGGTGTGTGCTGGATCGTGATTTATCTGTTCTGTTTTTAGGGAGCGGACGATGCAAATATCATCAGCGAGACTTCCGATGTGTGGAAACGCAGAACTCATCTCTTGACCCGACTCACCAAACTTTTTAAATTCATGTGTAGGACCAAGACACTTGAGAGCATTCGCTTGACCCTGAAGTTGTGCAATCGGCTGCCCTTCCGTGAAAGACTTTGGCATCGGTTGTCCGTGTAGGTCTGCCAATTTCGGTTTGTAATCCAAGGTCTCCAGATGTGAGGGACCGCCTGCCATGCACAGATGAATCACACACTTTGCTTTCGGTGGCACATGAGGTTTCGCAATGATACCTTGCCATCGTTCAATCTGTGGTGCCGCATTTAACACCGATGGTGTTAGTAGAGATGCAAGTGCAAGCGACCCGATGCCACGCACTGTTTTCCCTAAAAAGGTACGTCTTGTAAGACAAAGTTTAGTTTCTTCATTAATATCTATCGGCATCTGATACCTCCCGGTCTAATGGTTTAGACAAGTGAACAGTCTTTGTTTAATCTTGTGCGTTTTCTTCTTTATGTCTGTCGGATTTGTGATAATTGCACTAAAAAACCTATTGATAAGTGATTTCCTTTTTTTATTTGAAAAACCTCTTGCGCTCCAAATGCCGATAAAGTAAATTATCCAAATAAAACCAGCATATACAACAAAAAAGGACCAAAATATATCAGAATCAAATTTCGATGATCTTGAAGATAATTTTATATCAAAAAAATAATCAACAAATGGTGCCAAAAAAGCAGTCCACCCCAGATCAAACGAATCTTTGGCTTTTGCTCCAGCTAAAATGCTAAATAGAATGGATAATCCGAAGGTAAGTCTGAAAAATCCTTTTTTCCAATTTATAGATTGCATTCGTGAATCCTTTTAAGACAAAAATAAATGCGTAATATATGGGAAATTGAATAATGAAGTATACTAACCAAACGAATCCAAAAAGTACTGTGGAAAAACTCAAAAAGGCTGACTTTGGATTAATTAAGTATTTAGGTGGCGGATCTTCATCATCAACAAGTTTTCCTTTCTTAGCAAGATAGGCAAAAAATGTTCCTCCCAAAATACCAACAAGGATTGATAAAACAAACATCAATCTGAAAAACCCTTTTTTCCAATTTGTTGAGTTTTCTTCGATATTCGCGTTATCATCCGAAAATTGAAAATATATACCGCTTGCTATTCCAAATAGAATACATAAAATCACAATAGATGAAATCAGGCGCTTCATATGATAAATTCTCTTGAATAGACTGCCAAACTTTCTTTATTTGTAAAACCTTTTATCAGGTTAGCGATCCTTTCTTACTGATTTGCCGATTTGTAGTCTGGATATCCCGAATGAGATAACGTGTAACTATGAAGTACAACAACCAAGTTAAACCAAAAGGCACTGCAAAACAGATAAGGAATTCTACAGAATTGTATAATTGTATTGACATAGGTTTAGGGTTGGGAAGCAACATAACATCCATTCTCTGATAGGAAATTGACCTAACAATATCACTATATAGGGCAGATTTCTTTACTACCAAATAACCAAACAATACGGATAATACACAAGTAACCCAGAAAATCCCTATCTTCCAATTAATTGATTTCATTAAAAAACCCTCTTGTGTGTCAGATTTCACATTTTCTCATGTAACCACATATAAACGCATTTAGATTAATATCGAGTGATCGTCTCATGTAAATTCAAAATCACACGTGCAACTGAGGTCCACGATGCAAGCTCAACGGGTTCAATACCTTGCGTAGTAGAAGCTTGACCTATTGCCACTAACGTCTTTGCAGCATCAGGATTACCAATATACTCATTCTTATGTTTATCGTACAATCCTGTCATAATCTCTAACTCTTTAGGCTGCGGTAGACGTGACAATGCATGATGAAATGCCCAATTGACACGATCTGATGTGGATTTTCCACCCTCATTGATAATTCGTCCTGCGAATACGCGTGCAGCCTCAACGTATGTCGGATCGTTGAGCAGCGTAAGTGCCTGCATAGGTGTGTTAGAGGTTGACCTTTCAGCGGTACACTCCTGTCTGCTCGGTGCATCAAAAGCCATCATACTTGGATGCAAGAAAGTACGCTGCCAATGTATATAAAGACCTCGGCGGTACTGACTTTCTCCAGCATCATGGACATATTTCCGCTTGGGAAAGTTCAGATTAGAATAATATCCCACCGGCTGATACGGTCTAACGCTCGGACCACCGATCTTGGGAACAAGAAGTCCACTTAACAGTAGTGCGTTGTCGCGAACAATTTCTGCGTCAAGTCGCCAGCGTGACTGACGGGCAACAAGTCGGTTATAAGGGTCTTTTTCGCGCAAGACTTCATTCGGTTTAGAAGATTGACGATAAGCGTTTGAGGATACGATGAGTTTCACCATGTGTTTGACGTTCCATCCACTTTCCATAAACTCCACGGCTAACCAATCAAGCAGCTCCGAATGTATGGGCGGTTCACCCTGTGCGCCAAGATCATCAAGCATACGTGAAATACCAGTGCCAAAGTAGAGTGCCCAGAGTCTGTTAACAAATGTACGCGCTGTCAATGGATTGTTCCTTGACACCACCCATTTTGCGAGATCCAGACGTGTCAGACGGCGATTTTTGACACCCAGATCTCCCATGAATTCTGGTATCATTGGTTCAACGATATCGCCAGAATCGTCCAACCAATTGCCTCTCGGTAGTATCCGAGTCGTACGAGGTTGAGCTGAAACGGTTGTTAGAGAGTAATGACTTTTTGCTCTAATTTCATTTTTTCGTTTCTCCAGTTCGGCGAGCTGGTTCCGAATTCCATCAAGAGCAGGTGCAATCTGTCTATAATAGTCAGTAATCTGTTTTCGCTGGTTTGTCGTTCTGACGAAAGGATCAACTTGGATCGCGTTTATAACCGCACCGTCATGGGAATTCTTTGTAACCATACCGAGAGTGGTTTCGATTCCTGCAACATCCCAAAAGGCTTTTCCACCAAACTGTGTGAATGCCATACCGTTCAGTACACTTCCTGCTTTCAATCCAACAACTGCGGGGTCAACTTCAAGTCGCACCCATTCACCCAGTTTGGGAAGATCCCCCATCGGTTTGTGAGCAGGTGTATCATTTCCTATTTCACCATAGGTGATTTTGTCTTCACCCCAGAACGCCCTATGGTCCCAGTTTCCATCGTTCCACTGAAGCATGATTGTTTTAGGTGGATTTTCAGGATCTAACCAGACATAAGCGAAAAACTTATCACCCTCAGCCAACGTAATTTTTCGATTTGCGTCTCGGAATGCATGCTGTACAAACTGATCTGGTGCTGCGACCTGTACACGTGAACGTTCTTTACTGTAAACAGGAGCTTCATTTTTTCCAACAAATTTCCAAGTACCTTCATTCTTACCACCGTTTGACTGTGCATCATCAACCCATGCAAAATCGGCTGCTTCCTTTGAATTAAGAAGAGAACGAATCTCCTCTTCCCACTTTGCTTGTTCCGCTTGCAATCCTGGCGATGACAATTCAAACACTTTGCGTAATCTTGATAATTCGACATCAATTTCCTGCAATTCAGTTTGCTGTTCCGATGTTGGCAACATCACCACGGGATCCCATTTGCTCCCGCCTCCATAAACCCCAGGTCCCTCAATATCAGCAAAGAAGGCAGCAAAACTGTAGAAATCTTTTGCAGTATAAGGGTCAAATTTATGGTCGTGGCATTGCGCGCAGCCGAGGGTCGCTCCTAAAAAAACAGATGCCGTCGTTCGGACCCGGTCTGCTGCATAGATTGCAAGGTATTCCTTCGCTTGTGCCCCGCCTTCAGCAGTCGTTTGATTTAACCTATTGTAACCAGAAGCAACCTTCTGCTCTTGTGATGCATTGGACAAAAGGTCACCCGCAAGATTTTCTAAAGCAAATTGATCAAAAGGCATATTGTCATTAAATGCTTTAATCACATAGTCTCGGTAGGGCCATACGCTAACATTTTCATCCGAATGGTAGCCACTTGTATCAGCATAGCGCACCAGATCAAGCCAGTAAATTGCCATCCGCTCACCATATTGCGGCGTAGAAAGCAGGCGATTGACCAACGCCTCGTAAGCCTCAGGACGTTTGTCCCTTAAAAATTGGTCTACCTCACCCGGTTTTGGTAATAACCCTGTCAGATCAAAATGCAAACGTCGGATCAATGTGCGTTTATCTGCCTCAGGAGATGGTTCAAGTCCTTCTGCCGCCAACCTACCGAGAATAAATTGATCTATCGGATTGTGAACCCAATCAGATTTTTTTACTTCCGGTGGATCAACTCGTTTCGGTGGATTATATGCCCAATGTTCCTCCCATACAGCACCTTCTGTAACCCATTGGACCAATGTATCAATCTGTGCTTGCGTGGGTTGCCGATTAGAGATTTGCGGTGGCATGCGTCTATCAAGGTCTTCGTGTGTGATACGTAGGACCAATTCGCTGTTTTCTGGTTCACCCGGTACAATTATCGGGTAACCGCTTGGATCAGAGAATGCTCCTTCCCTCGTGTCAAACCGCAGGTTAGCCTGTCGTGTGGCAGGATCTGGTCCGTGACACGCGTAGCATTTATCAGACAAAATCGGTCGAACATCCCTATCAAATTGAATTTTATCTGCATTGGCGATTTGTATTGTTGAAGTCAGTAATAACCCCATCACTAACAAACAAAATAAGCCTTTACAAAATGGAATCAACGAATATAACTTTTTATTTTGGCACGTCCTAAGCATTGTAGAACATCTCCTCTTCGCAAGTGAAACAAAAATTTTGTGCAACAAACCGTAAGATTTTGTATGTCAGGTAATTTATCATAAAAATAAAATATGTGCAAATCAAATCTCTGTACATCTCCAGAGTCGTTTGATCTTATAGTTTTCATACCCAATCAACGAGATTTGTAGCGCGAGGTCCCCGTGCCTCGCAATGCTAACCGCTATTAGAAAACTTCTAATCAAGTTAATTTGGTATCACAGCATTTTAACCAAATTTACCACATATTAAATACCCGTTCAATTATAATAAAATCTAAAAATCCTTATACATATATCTTTTGTAGTCGCGCAATTCACGCGCTTCTTATACCAAATTAACTTGATCCCACCCGGTAGGTGCGGTTTCATGAAGTTAAATAAAATAATTCGGTAATTCCATAACCATCTCCGGTGCGGTTAGGAAACCGCACCTACCGGACCTGGGGGAAATCGGGATTACCGAATTAAATACTTAAACTTCATCTAACCGCACCTAATACTAAGAAAAATGAGATAAATCAAGTTAATTTGATATTACATTTGGAAAAGTGGTTTGAAATCGCCTGACAACTAAAATGTAATTATAAGGTTTTTAAATGCGCTGCAACGTCAGTTTAGAACATGGAAGTTAACAGATAATTAAGGATTGTGATCTCGGTGCCCGTAATGTTTCTTCTGAAAGCATAGAATCACTTTTCATCTAATCCTGCGGCATGCCGTCTTGCAGCAGGGTCTCCAGCAGCATAATACATCCCGCTTTTATGATCAACATAAAGCATGACAGGTACAGCAATCGGTGATGCTTGTGCTTTAACCTGATGTCCGCGTCCTGTGAGTTCTTGCCGAACGGTTTCACTCACACTATCGCTTATTGTCAATGAACCTGCTTGCTTAAAGGTCTTCTCACGATTAGGATTTGGGTCGAACGAATCTTCGTGATGTGCAGTAGCAAAACGTGGGGCTGTGACTGCATCTTCGGGGTGCATGTCAAACTCAATGAAGTTAAGCAGTAAATTCATCGTTGCCTGATCCTGAAGGTCGCCCCCTGCGACGCTGATTGCTAAAACTGGTGCCCCATCCTTAAGAACAAGTGTAGGGGTAAGCGTAATTCTTGGACGTTTTCCGGGTTGAATACAGTTCGGATGTTCAGGGTTTGTGTTCAAACTCCGCAAACGGTTGCCATAACTGACACCTGTGGAACCACCCATGTTTTCCTCGTGATGGACATTAGCACTCGGCGTAGCAGAGACGACATTCCCCCATCGGTCAGCAATTACACAGGTCGTCGTTCCGCCAACTCCTGGGCGAAACACACCTTCTGCTTTCAGTGGCTTCATATTATCCACATCACCCGGTCTCGCTACGTGTGATGCTTTTTTCATATCGATTAATGGTCTACGAATTTTGGTGTAAGCATCGGAAAGCAGTTTAGACATAGGAACATCTACAAATTCAGGATCCGCGTAATATTCATCTCTGTCTGCCATTGCTAACTTGAGCGACTCAGTGACTACATGCACGTAATCTGCCGAAAAATGTCCCATGTCTTTGAGGTCAAAGCCTTCTAACAGACGCAGTGCCTGACAGAGATAGGGTCCTTGCGTCCACGGACCACACTTGCATACTATGTAACCTTGATATTCAACAGTTACAGGTTCTTCGATTAGTGTAACATGGGCAGCAAGGTCATTCTTACGAAGAAACCCACCCTTTTGAATGTAAAATGCTTCTAATTCATCGGCGATGTCACTACGAACACCGTTACGCCCATAAAACCGATCGCTTGCGGCTTGCACTTTTTGCTCACGACTTCCAGATGTTTGCCGCTCTTCCTCAACCATCCGCCGCAGGGTGACCGCCAATTTAGGATGCCAGTCAGCACTCCCAGCGTCAAGCAGTGCCAGAGTCGGTGCTACGATTTCTTCAAACGTCATTGTCCCATACAGTTTTAGTGTAGTCGTGCAGAGGTCAACAACCGATGGCACAGGAGCCATTTTTATATCTCCGTTCGGGATGCCGTTTTCCATATACCAGTCGATGGCTGCTTGAGAAAGCGGTGCGCGCCCCTGCCCGGAGAGTGATTTCACCTCTTGCTTTTCAACGTCAAAAATGAGAAGTGGCACCTCACCTCCGATAGAGCATTCACCATGGTCTGTAACGTTGAGCGCAAGAATCGTTCCTGCTGCTGCGTCAGCTGCGTTTCCACCTGCTTCTAAAATCTCAATCCCTGCTGCGACTGCCTTTGCACCGCCTGCAGCAACGACTCCAGTGTTACTACTTGCTTTCCAACCAATTTGTTGTGCGTCTCGCATTGAATTTCCTTGGCATCATCGTCAGAAAACTATTTGATTTCCTATTCCATTCTTGCATCAGAGCATAGCATAGAATTACATCTTGTGCAACCTTAACGCTCTTCCGTCAAATCCCCATGCTTTAGCTTGTGGGATGTAGACAGCGCATGATGTGTGTGAAAAATAAACTTGACAAACGCCCCGAAAATGTAGTATAATTATAGCAACTTGCTGGATAGGAATACTACCCTGCATACTTATGCAGGTCCTATCCTTACCAGTAGTATGGTGTGTGGCAAGTTGCAAGTGAGACCTTGTCCAACATCTATTATTTCGGTGTCGTTCATGTAAGTCGCAAGCGGAGTAATAACCCCGCGCCTTGTATCGGCACCCCCATTTATTATTTTTTGCAGGCTGGGGTACCCAGGACAAGAATGCCTGATAAAACCGATCTGATTCGGAATAATAGCCTGCTGGTGGAGCGATAATAAGACGGTGGACTCTCTGAGAAAACCGCAGTTGCTACGAAGCCGAAGCCCCTACCTTTAGGTAGTGGGTGGTATCACAAGGACAGTCCCAGGGCTATTTAGTTTTAAGAATTTTCAGTTGATGAGTGTTACTGAAAGTTTATATCGTAGGTTGGGTAGAGCGATAGCGAAACCCATAGGTGTCAATTTAAGAAAATATTTTGTGTATTTTGATAAAAAAAGTGTTGCAAAATGGAGACACCTCTTACATAATGTAGAAAACGATTTTAATTAATTCTACAAAAGAGGTGTTCCGATGTCTATACTAACACAGGTTCCCGATAAAATGCAAGAGATACTCCAAAATAGAGCCAATGAGATAGCCCAGCGTTGTGGGTTGGTTCAAAGAATACGTAAACTCACAGGTGCTGGCTTTATTCAGACCCTCGTATTCGGGTGGCTTGAAGCACCTGATGCCAGTTATGCTGATCTTGCCAATACCGCACAGGCTTTAGGCATTGACGTCTCTCGTCAAGCGATTGAACAACGGATGACACCCGAGGCAGCCGAGACACTGAAGGCAACACTTGAAGAAGCGGCAAGCCAAGTGCTTACCCTCAAACCTCAATGTCTCCCGTTGCTGAAACACTTCACGGGTGTTTATGTGCAAGATAGCACTTGGATCACACTCTTAGATGAACTCCATACAATATGGAAAGGCGCATCCTGTAGAACACAAAAAAATAAAGCTGCCTTGAAACTCCAAGTCCGCTTTGATGTTTTGACCGGCACTTTCCAGCACTTTCAACTTACGGATGGCACCACTGCTGATACGAAGGCGGAAGAGCAGTTTCAACCTCTACCTGCGGGCAGTTTACGCTTGGCAGACCTCGGCTATTTTTCGCTTGCCGAGTTTGAAAGATTGACACAAGCTGGCGTCTTTTGGATAACAAAGTTCAAAGCCGGTTGTTCACTTTTTGACGAACAACAAGAACCTTTTTGTTTACAGAAGCGGCTTGCCTCAGAAACCTCAGACACCGTCAACCTGAGTTGTTTCATCGGTGCTTCAAAGCGACTTCCAGCACACCTTGTCGCCTTACGGATCAGCGAAGAAGAAGCAAACAAGCGTCGCCGATATATCAGACGAGATGCTAAACGCAGACAGACAAATCCTTCAAAACAACGCCTAAAACTCGCAGGATGGAACATCTATATCACAAATATAGATACGGATCAGTTTACCCCTGAACAGATCGCAGCCCTTGTTCGCATCCGGTGGCAAGTTGAGTTGATGTTTAAATCTTTCAAAAGCATCGGCAAAGTTCACACATCCCGAAGCAAAAAACCTTATCGGGTCTTATGTGAGGTATACGCCAAACTCATCGCACAACTCATAAGACACTGGGTGATGATAGCAATCGGATGGAGATGTATACTATATAATATCATCAAAACAGCTGAACTTGTCGGTTTATACGCACGCATCATTACAATCAGTTTTCGTAAATCCAAAACTGCTTTATGCAGAACTCTTAGGGATATAAAACAGACTATACTCAATGATGATAGGAGGATACGGAGCATTGGCAAACACACAACTTTTAGACTTCTACAAAATGTTGAAAATCCTTAAATTGACACCTATGGGTAGAGCGATAGCGAAACCCAACCTACGATACTATTATAAGCATTAACGTGTGTGATAAAATGCGTCAGAAATATAGAAAACTAAATAACCCTAGGACAGTCCCAGAGCCATTCAATTGTTGCGAAGTCCTCTTGTAGAAAAGCTTTGTAAGCCCGATTTTAGTTCAAATCAAATTAGCAGCGATCCGTTTGTAGTCGCGCAATTCACGCGCCTCTTACATTCTTCACCTCAGTTTGAACCTATAATCTCATAATGAAGTCTTATTTTTTAGAAATAGTATTACTTTGTCTCCTTTGCCACAGCATCCTCCTCTGTCCGAACCGCACTCTCATTAGAAAGCACATCCGCAGCAGGCGTATTCAGTGCCGCAACCTTAGGCGGCGCAAGTGACTGCACATCCGAAGAACCGAGCGCATCAGAAGACTTCGCTCCCACCATTTCCAACTTATTTTGCTCTTTCAGCATATCCAACTGATCCCGGTAAACAGGATCACGCGTCAGCGCAAACAAACCCGCCACTGTCTTTACAATCGCATTCGACAACGACACCAAATCCTTCGGATCCTTCACCGCATCCCGCGCCGCCACCAACTTTTCATAATGATCCGACAACGCCTGAACCTGCTCCACTACCGTCGACATCGGTATACCTGTCAACTGTTGTTGAAAACGCTCACGCTCATCATCCCAAACACTCTGGTATTTCTTCGGAAAACGCGGATTAGACGCTTTCAAATACACCAACTGCGGATGAAGATACTTCCGAAGCCGATCCGGACCGCAAGCATCTCCAAACTTCCATAACGCAAATGGCGACAAATCCTCATCCATAAAAATCAAATCATTGATCACTGCTGTCGTAGACAATCCACGGGCATGCCCACGCACAGCCACCTCTCGCAACGCAGACGAAAGGCACGGACGATAAAACGGTTCGAGTAGATCATCCATCCAGCCCCGACAGTTTTCTTTGTAATCAATAAGAATGCCGTTATATTCCCGCAACGGTTCCAGCCCATAATACTTGCTATAAGCATCATAAATTTTTGTATAGGTAACTTCACCCTTGATACCTACACCGATTTTGTCCTTATCTTCCACACACTTACGACACCCGACCAAACACATCACCCAAGCCATCCCTTCCATCGTCATATAACCCGAACGAAAAAAATTATCCTGCACCGACATAGGCATCTCTGATGGCAAACGCTTCTCTAAAACACACGGATGATACAACGCAAATGCCTCTTCTAAATCCAAAAAACCGACCCCCATTGCTTCAAATATATCTTTGATAGATGCCGGCTGTTCTATATGTTTCGCCCAATAAGACTTCAATTTCTTATTCATTTTCCCCCTCCTAAAAATCTGCTGAAGTCAGTGACGCAGTCTCTTTACAAAGTTCAAGAACCCATTCACGGTTTTTGCTGTCTACGCCACTTTCTAACTTCACCCCACGCTTTTGAACCACTCCTTTTCTCACACGCACCCGCCGCTTACACGCCAAATAACGCTTCCGAGACATACGAGCCACTCTACCGAACTCACGCAGTAAACTCTCATAAGGTGTATCAACGGCATTCGGAACACGCCGACGAGAAAGCCTACGCGACTCCCAATGCCACCGATAATACGAACCCACGCTCACACCCGCTGCTTCACATCTAAACTCACAGAAGTGCACCTAAGTAGAACATCCAGATCAGCAATAACCTCTTGTGTCAACCGCATCCAAAACCCCTTTTTCGCGAAGGTTTTTTTTGTAAAATTATCCAAAAATTCCAAATTATAATGCAATTAATGCAACACATTATTAAGAATACCATATTTTCAACCAAAACACAACAAAACATTCCTTTTAGGCAGAGCCATTCAATTTTCGGTATTTATCCCGATGAGTTTGAGTGCTTGCTCTGGTTGTGCGGCAAAATATCGGAGTGCGTCCGCTATTTCAGTGTATCCAGAGGTGCGTAACAAACTTATCACCGCATTGCGTAATGCACACATCACTTGTGGAATGCTTCCACATCGCACTTGAGACGCATCTTCACCCAATAGCATATCCCGCGTGCGATGTGAAAGGTTCTCTATCGCCCAATGTCCACGGCGTAGTGCCAAAAGTCGTGCGGCTGAGGCACACTCAGGCGTTAGACTTGTGATACCATATTGTATCATATCGTTCTTTTTTCCTCTTCGGGTGTGTGTGCGTTCCAGAGCCATTCAATTGTCCGGTAGTTCGGTCCTGCTGCTCAAGATATCTCCTCTGTCCGAGCGACCTTCCGGTCGCGACTTCCTGACTGAAACCCCGAAAAACTTGAAAACTGAATGGCTCTGGTGTACGTTCGGTTCGGTATTGATAAACTTGGGCAAGCCCGACCACTTCAGATAGTCTGTGAGGGCAGTGCTAGCAGTCAGCGTGTGCATTTCAATCCAACCATGTCCTTTTTCAATCGTTTCGTCCGTGTCTATGTGTGCACCGTGAGGCGTCCGTGCCGTTTATCCTTGCTATCACTGCGTTTTCCCTTAGTGTCTACAGATTTCAAGAACAACCCAACGACTTTTTCACAGGTGTCACAAGTATCACAGTCAGGGCTATTTAGTTTTAAGAATTTTCAGTTGATGAGTGTTACTGAAAGTTTATATTGTAGGTTGGGTAGAGCGATAGCGAAACCCATAGGCGTCAATTTAAGGAAACGTCTATGTTTTTATGAACCCTTATCAATAGGCATGGTTATTGATATTGTCGGACATTTAGTCCCGTAGGGACGATATGTTTATAGTACTCAGTATTGCCACATCTCTTTAGCTCCGTAGGAGCGACATATCCCAAATGGTGAACTGATGTTATAACATATCACCCCTACGGGGTTCAAGAGATTGATTACCTCTTTTTCTATAAACATATCGTCCCTACGGGACTAAAGAGGGTTTCTCAAATTCGTAAATCCCTAAATTGACGCCTATGGGTAGAGCGATAGCGAAACCCAACATTTGCGTATACTTGTTGGGTTTCGCTATCGCTCTACCCAACCTACGATACTATTATAACGACTTGTGCCAGTTGGTTCTTTTTATGTGATATTATGTTTCACACATTTAGTATTTTTCTGTTTTCATAAATGCACCTTTATGCTATTCTTTATAGTAAACTCCCTATAAAAAGGAAACACAAGGATGGATTTACAGGATACATTAGAACAGTATGTTATGCAACTGAAAAATACGGAAACCCGCACGCTTGAAGCAGTTGTGTCGGTCTGTCGGAAAATCGTGGCAACGCTTTATGACCACTATTTCCCGGGCGCAGAAGCACTCCGCTCAGGTCCAACGAGCCGATGTCCGGACAGCGACATACTCACACTTGCGTGGGTGCTTGAACTGATAGGAAAGGATAGCGAACTCGCAGGATACAAACTTATCAAAGCACAACTCGGACACCTTTTTCCCTATTTGCCGGAACGTTCTCGCTTCAATCGGAGACGCCGCAACTTGTGCTACGCAAGCGAAAAACTCCGACTTGTTTTAATACAGTTGATTTTGCCATAGCGACTGCGAATACTGATGATAGAGAAGTGCTACCCTTGTTATGTGAACGTGGCACTTATCCTATTATTCTCGGAGACAAAGGGTATATTTCCGAGAAACTTGAGACTGATTTACTGAGGACGGACAATGTGTGTCTATTACCGACACGGCGTCCGAACCAGAAGGCACAATATCCGCCAAGGTTTCGTCCGCAGCATGCTAAACTCAGACAGCGGATTGAAACAACGATAAGTCAACTCACCCATCAGTTCAATGTTTCACGGATACGCGCCCGGCGTCATTGGGGGTTTCGCACACGCTTGAGTAACAAGTTTGGTGGTTGGACACGCGGTGTTTTTTTGAACAAATGTTTAGAACGCCCGTTGATGGCACTCAAAGACGTTGTTTACGCATAAATAAATCTAACTGTAGTATCAGAAATATTACAAAAAGTTAACTGGCACAAGTCGTTACGTAATACAATCGTAAACCTCTATTTGAAAAGGAATCCAGGAATGCGACAAAACCTTTTTGTTCCCAATAAAATGCCCTATGCTAAAGGAAAAAACAGACCTGATGTATCATGTATTCTGTGCGCAATTGTGGAAAAAGATGAAAAAGTTGAACGACTTGAAGTACATCGGACAGAACTCTTTACGATTTCACTCAATCTTTATCCCTATAGTCCTGGACACCTCCTAATTTTTCCGAATCGGCACATCATTGATATGCGGGAATTGAGTTCGGAGGAGGTCCTACACCTACACAAACTTCAGTGCCTCTCTTTTGAGGTGTTGACGTATGCTTATCAACCGCGTGGATTCAACGTGGGTTATAATATGGGGGAATCTTCTGGGGCAAGTATTCCGCATTTGCATCTGCACGTTGTGCCGCGCTATCCACGCGAATTAGGGTTTATGGATGTTATCGGCGGCGCGAGAATTATCATTGAAGACCCGAACGTTACACAAGAGAAACTTCACAAAATTTTTCAGGAGTTCTCAGTTAATACGCTGGATCAATGACTGTAGATATTTAGTTTATTAATGTAGCACCTTCGGGGCGAGGGGCTATAGGTCGGATAGGAGTTTTCTCATAAGAACGATACGCAAGTTCTGCTAAATGTGGCGTTTCAAGTCGGATATTTCCCAGAACACGTGAATGCATAATTGCATCAAGGATACCTGTTGTTAACAAGGTGCGTTCCACAGGATATTGAGGTATACCTGTAATGAACATCTCCTCAATATTAAGACTTAGATAACTAAAATGGGCATGCGGCGGTCCGTTTTGCAGATAAAATTCGGTTGCCCAAATTTCGTCTCCATTTTTCCCAGCATAAGCAAAATCGGTGACGTAACCGTTCAACATTAGTACTGCTGACTGAAATCCATCTTGATGTTCCATCAGAAAGAGTATAGGATTTGGACATCCTTCCCGAATCGTTTTGTCCGGACGACTTTTGATCTGTTCACACGCTGATTCCGCTAATTCCAGTGACCATTTTCCTAATTCAGCTGCTTCCCAGACTGTTTCACCTTCAAGATATTGGACAGCCATCACACCAGATTCCCCACCGTCTCGACGTTCAATCATACACTGCAACGTCTCAAGTGCGTGAAAACCGTATGATTCAACACCACCGTAACCTATTCCGACAGCCGATTCAAGTGGCGTGTCAATTGGGTGTTCCAAGAAAGGTTGTCGCCAACAGAGAGGCAAAGAAGAACCCGCCATAAATGGTACTTTTAGTTTATTAGCACGCGCGGACATCCAGTTTGCGTCATCCCAATTGTAGGAAAGGTGTTTGTCGCAAAAGACAGGCACAGATCGTCCGCTTGATGCAAATACACCGCAGATCTGTTCAAACATATAACGGCGCGGATACATGTGTTGTTCAATTTCGTTGTACGGGTAGTCGCCATGTTCACCGATAAGGAGCACACCGTCAACAGCAAGTTCACTCTCATCAAGTGTCAATGCTTGCCGAATACTCGGATATATCGGCACTTTGTGTTCTTCAGCCAAACCGACCCCGATGTCACGCGAATCTATCTGATCCAGATAGATTGATACTAATTCCACACGCGGCGGACGATGTCCATCATCTGTCGGAAATCCCTTCATATATTTTGTGACAATTACGTCTGCATGGGAATGCGGAAAATAGGTTGTAATGATTGCTGCGATCTTCTTGCGGTGTTCCATATTGATTCTAATCAATTATCTGACAATTTCTGTGCCGATACCGCCTTCTGTGAGGACTTCCAATAATAGGGAATGTGGGATTCTTCCATCAATAACGTGTGTTTTGGCAACACCACCAAGGAGTGCTTTGGCACATGCTTCAATTTTAGGTTGCATTCCGCCTTTAATCACACCTTCGTTAATAAGCGTGTCTATTTCGCGCATCCGAATAGTCGGTATGAGGGTAGAAATGTCCTCAACATCTCTGAAGATTCCGGGCGTATCAGTCAAAAGGATTAGTTTTTCGGCTTGAAGAGCAGAAGCGATTTCTCCTGCCATTGTATCTGCATTTATATTGTAAGTCTGTCCGTCAACACCTGTTCCATTAGGGGCAATTACGGGGATATACCCCGCCTCATCAAGTGTAATAATTGGCTTCGTGTTAACTCCGATAACACTGCCTACATATCCGATGTCTATTGTGGTTTCATTCCCATCTTCATCCAAAATATTCGGAGTGTATTTTTCAGCGACAATTAGATTAGCGTCCTTACCACAAATCCCTATTGCCTGACCGCCATGTTGGTTGATACGTGCGACAATACCTTTGTTAATTGACCCTGCGAGCACCATTTCAGCGATTTCAACTGTTTCTGCATCGGTTACGCGCAACCCATTTACAAATTCGGCTTCTTTGCCAACCTTGTCCATCCATTCACTAATTTTGGGTCCTCCGCCATGAACAACAATCGGACGCATCCCGACATATTTCATTAAAACGATGTCTTTCATGACAGAATCAATAAGAGAATCGCCCTCCATTGCGGCACCACCATATTTAATCACAATTCTCCGATTGAAGAAACGGCGGATATAAGGCAAAGCTTCAATAAGAACTTCGGCAATTTGATTTTTTATAAAAGCGTCAGCATTTTGATTCATATAGTCCTTTAGTATCCTCTTGGTTATGTTTTGTGAATATATTATACCCAATTAGCTTGATCCCACTCGGTAGGTGCGGTTAGGAAACCGCACCATAGGCGTCAATTTAGTGGTTTTTCAAATATGAGAAACCCTCTTTAGTCCCGTAGGGACGATATGTTTATAGAAAACGTGGTAACCCCAATCTCTTCAGCCCCGTAGGGGCGGAATGTTTATAGCAATGGGTTACCAATCGGGATATGTCGCTCGGACGGAGCTAAAGAGACGTGTCTGGACGGTGTGCTATAAACATATCGTCCCTACGGGACTAAATGTCCGACAATATCAATAACCATGCCTATTGATAAGGGTTCATAAAAACATAGACGTTTTCTTAAATTGACGCCTATGGTGCGGTTTCTAACCGCACCTAATACCAAGAAAAATGAGATAATCAAGTTAATTTGATATTATACGAAATAATGCTTGACGTGGCAAGTGAAATGTTGCACAATTCTTGAACTTCTTTCTCAATCTTTTATTAAAGGAGATGTATATGTCTGCTAAACTACAGGAAATGGCTCAGATTTCTGTATTTCACGGAATTGGCACGCCCTTTGAGATATGCAATGTGCCCATAAAGGTATCTACAGACACTGTTTTGGTCCGAGTTGCCTTAGCGACTATCTGCGGTTCAGACCTCCACACTGTGTCTGGCAGACGTAGCACTGAAGTGCCATGTGTGCTTGGACATGAAGTGATTGGGACAGTCGCATCACCCACTGTTCTGAGATCAGCAAAAGGAAATCCGTTACTCGAAGGGGATAGAATTATCTGGAGCCTGACTACGTCTTGTGGCACTTGCTGTTATTGTGTAAACAAAAACCTACCACAAAAATGTGAAGCAATGCATAAATACGGTCATAGCCCGTATATTGATGGAAATAGTTTATCTGGTGGATTTTCAACGCACATTCAATTGAAGTCAGGGACAACTATCTATCATATTCCCGATACCATAAAGAATAAAGAAGCAGTACCAATCAGTTGTGCTCTTGCAACAGTTTTAAATGGTTTGGATACAATAGGAATATATCCAAAGGAAACTGCAATAATTCACGGAGCAGGAATGTTAGGGATCTATGCTGCATGTTATCTGCATGAGCAAGGTTACAGAACCATAGTGAATTTAGACAGGAACGCGAAACGTTTACAGATGGCTGAACGGTTCGGTGCAACACATACTATCAATACGAACGATTCATCAACTTTAGAAATTGATGAGGCGTTAAAAGAACTAACAAAAGGAAGAGGTGTTGACCTTGCAGTTGAGGTTAGTGGAGCACCATTAGCACTTTCAAATTTAATCGAATGGTTAGGTATCGGTGGGAGATGTTTGACCCTTGGGTATGTCTATCCGAACAGTGGTATATCCGTTAACGCCCATCAAATTGTCAGGAAATGCTTAACGCTAAGAGGCATTCATAATTATCATCCTGCATCACTTGGAAAGGCTTTAAATTTTGTTGAAAAAGTTCGGGAGAACTATCCATTTGAAGAACTTATTGGAAAAACCTATTCGTTATCTGACATAGATTCCGCCTTTGAGCATGCGTTTCGCCAAGATACTATACGCATTGCTATAGACCCGTGCGCGAGTTATACCATTTCTGAATGATGGCATCACATTAACAAAAAACGCGTTTGTAGTCGCGCAATTCATTGCGCCTCTTATACTCAATTAACGGGATTTGTAGCGCGAGGTCCCCGTGCCTCACAAGGCTGACTTTATCGGAAAACTTCTAATCAAGTTAATTTGGTATTATTTGGAAAATCCTTTGTATGCTAAATGGACATGTGCTATAATTTCTTCAAGTTGAGTGTGACAATTATTCTTGTTACGGATAAAGAAAGCTGACAAACAGTGTGAAAAGACGAAAAGTTCTTATTATCTGTATTGATGCTGGAAGCCATGATTACTTGGCAGCAAGCGACATCCCTAATATCCGTAAATTGGCAGATGCAGGTTTTTATCAACATGCAAACGGTGTCATTCCATCTGTGACAAATGTCAACAACGTCAGTATTGCAACAGGGACGTTTCCTGAAACACACGGCATCACCTCTAATTACTATGTTGATAGAAAAACAGGGAAAGGGGAATTCATTGAGGATAACCGTTTCCTCCTTGCACCAACACTTTTTGAGATCGCCAAGAACACTAAATTTGCCGATAAAACAGCTTTATTCGTGACCAAGAAAAAGTTGTTACGGATATTAGAACGCGGAACGGATATAGCAGTCGCGGCAGAAGATCCACCTTCTGAATATATTGCATCTGTTGGTAATGTTGAACCGATTTATTCAGTTGAAATTAATTGGTGGTTGTTGCGCGCAGTGCGTTGGACTTTACGGTCGGACGATCCGGAGTTTGTGTATTGTTCAACAACAGATTGGGTGCAGCACAAATACGCACCAGATGCAGAGTTGTCTCAAAAACACATGGCTGAACTTGACAGCATCATCGGTGAGATAGTAGATGATGACCCCGAACGCGAAATTTACATCACAGCAGATCACGGCATGATTGAAAAATCAACTGCACTTGATCCGGGACGTATTTTAACACAACACGGTATCGCGGCAAATTCCATTCCTATAATTAAGGATCGGTATGTGGCACACCACAGTAACTTAGGCGGTGCAGCGTACGTTTTTCTTGAAAATAGAAATGATATTGAACGGGCGGTGCAGATACTTTTGAGTACATCGGGTATTGCAGAAGTATATTCCGCTGCTGATGCCGCACATATATTTAGACTCCATCCCGATAGGATTGGTGACATTTTTTTATTGGCTGACAGAAACACTGTCTTTGGTGAATTGGACGTGGTGTCTGAACCGATTTCTGTTCGTTCGCACGGTTCGCGTCACGAAAGTTTTGTGCCAATTATTGGGTATAACAGTCCGTGGTTGGCAGCAGATTTTGAATATAACCTTGATGTAGGCAGACTTTTTTTGAAAAGTTTGCACTAAATGAAATTATTTTTAGGCGATCATGCAAAATCGCCTTGCGAAAGGAAAATATGTTAACAGCAAAAGAACAAGCTGATGGTTGGATATCACTCTTTGATGGCGAAACATTAACCGGTTGGGGTGCCACTGGTAACGCTGAAGGATGGGTTGTCGATGATGGATGTATTTTGTGCACGGTTAAGGGTGGACAATACCTCTATACTGAAGAACAGTTTGACAACTTCATTTTGTCGCTCAAATATAAAAGTGAACCGAATGTGAATAGTGGTGTTTTTATCAGATGGGAAGATCTGAACCGTCCGGTCCAAACAGGACTTGAGATCCAGATTTTAGATACATACGGTAAAGACCCTGCCACGAAGCACTGTTGTGGTGCACTCTACGATGCCAAAGAACCGACCCACAACGTATGTAAACCTGCAGGTGAGTGGAATGAAATGATAATCACTTGTGACGGTAGCAACATTGTTATTGAGATGAATGACGAAGAGATTGTACGTGCGGATTTGGATCAGTGGGATACACCTCATAAGAATCCTGATGGTAGTCGGAACAAATTCGGTGTCGCTCTCAAAGATTTTCCGAGAAACGGACATATCGGCATTCAAGACCATGGTGGGAGACTCTGGTGTCGGAATATTAAGGTCAAGCCTTTGTAGGAACATCTCTACGAGGTTATAACTTTAGGAGGCTCAGTTCTACGTCAATTGTTGTTGGCTTGTAAGGATTGGGTGAGTTGCAGTTAAAAATTAACTACAAAAACCTATAAGAACCTCATAAAATCTAAAGTTATGTAGTTTTTTACTTGACAAAGCCTTGTTGTTTCTGCTATAATATATGTATGAATAATAGATTTGTTAAGATTGGTGAAGATGTATGAATAATAGATTTGTTAAGATTGGTGAAGCTGCTAAACTCTTAACTGAAGCGGATCAGTTCTTTGCGAGTAGTCCGACCTGTAGCAACTGCGGACACAAGAAAACAGATTTGACGCTCTCTGAACGGACATATCATTGCACAGAATGTGACTTTGAATGCAATAGAGACCTCAACGCCGCTATCAATCTCTGTCCCGCTCAACCCTAACACCGTCGCCACGAGTTGCGAGGAGACGATAAACGCCTGTGGAGTTTCTGTAAGACCTCACTTGAGAGGCACGAAACGACGAAGCAGGAAGTCCGGCACAAATCAAAAGAAGAGTGTAGAGTTTTATAGGTTTTTATAGATTCTACCACATTCTTGAGGTTTTGTTAAGTCCTACACAACGGCATTATCAACCGATTGTCCGGAGAATGGCATTTCTTATTGCGGTTTGCTAATACCATGAACAAGTCAGAACTGATTTTTCATACCATTGCTTTAGTAATACTTGCTATAGTTATTGTTCTATTTTGGAACTTCATTTCGGTAAATCCTGATGCTGATGACAAAACAACATCCGATGCGATAGGTTTAGATTCTACTTCAACTGTTCAAGGTTTTCTCTATAGAATAATTCCTATATTTTGTGGGGTGATACTGTTTAGCATTGCAATTGCTTTTTACTTAGAAGAATGGTTGCCAGAAACATCTTGGCAATACCGAATCATTGAACGAATAATTGCAATATTGGCAAGTATACCTTCTCTTGTTTACGGACTTATTGGAATATACTTTTTCATAAAACAGACAGAATATTCTTCGTATTTCGCACATACTTTGATTGTAGTCTTACTTGTAGGTCCGGTGACTATTCAGTCAACCCAAAAGGCTATTCAAGGTGTTGATATATCTGTTCGTGAAGCTGCTTATGCATTAGGTACAAACAGGTCGCAAGTGGTTGCTGATCATGTTTTTCCTCATGCTTTTCCTGCAATTTTGGCAGGTATTTTCACTGCGATTTCACGTGTGTTTGCAATCGCTGCGTTCATAGTTATTCTTTATCAATGGATTAATCATACCGTGCATTCAGGTACTCCATTCAACATACCAAGCAGTGTTGTTGTGCTTCTATTGTCGGCATTGTTTTCCAGTGTTATCTCAAGTTATCTTCTGAAAAAAGCAAATTAATATTTTAACTTTCTCCAATTTCTGCAAGGAACATATAATGTCAATTAACTTGATTTGAAGTTTTCTGATAAAGTCAGCAGTGTGAGGAGGACCCAGAGACCTCGCGCTACAAATCGGGGTAATTTGGTATTAGCACCGGGTTATTAAAAGAACGCGGGATAACCTTCTGTCAAATGCCATATAATTTGGTGTAGTAGTCCGGCAGCTAATTGAAAAAGGAACATGTCTAAACTCAATATGTATAGAAATTATACATATTGCCCACGATATGTATAAAAATTGCGAAAAACTATACATATCCAGTTATTGAAGGTAGTAGAACATGACAGAAAAATCTGAGTTCGATCAGAATATCCCTTGGAACGGAATTCCTTTACTTCCGCCTGCAGGAGAAATTGAGTCACGGGACATACTTATAGCCTGCATCTCCGCTATGACTGAACTAGCAAAGGCAAATGCTTTGGTAAAAACACTACCAAACGAATCAGTTTTGGTACATACATTACCACTTCAGGAGGCGCGTAAGAGTTCAGAAATCGAAAACATCGTCACTACAAATGATGAGTTGTACCGAGTTATGATCTCTGATAAGATTCAAGCTTCCCCTCATACCAAAGAGGTATTGCGTTACCGAGAGGCTTTATGGACAGGCATGTATAGCATGCGCAACCGTCCGATTATCAATACAACACTCCTTGAACAGATTTGCTCACGTATTCGTGAAATACAGATGGGTGTACGTAAGCATGAGGTGAAGATCCAAAACGCAACTACAAAAAAAGTTATCTACACGCCACCCACCGGATACGAAAATATTATGAGGTTATTAACCAACCTTGAACACTTCATCAACGACGACAATGGGTTGCAGCCACTTGTCAAAATGGCTATCATGCATTACCAATTTGAAGCGATACACCCATTCACAGATGGTAATGGACGGACAGGCCGTATACTTAACATTCTCTATCTAATACACCAGGAGTTGCTTGATCTTCCAATACTATATCTCAGCCGCTTTTTTATCCAGAATCGATCTGAGTACTACCGTTATCTACGTGAAGTTACAGAAGAAGGGAAATGGGAGCAGTGGATACTCTATGTATTGGCAGCAGTGGAACAGACATCACGAGAAACCGCACACATGATAGAAGGAATTAATACACTTATTGGCAACTTAGCCACACATGCACAAGGTAAAACGAAAGCTGTTGAGCGCGAAGGTTTTGTAGATCTACTTTTCAAATGGCCTTACTGTAAGATTAATATTGTTGAGAGAGAACTAAAGTGTAGTCGCGTTACAGCCACAAAATACCTGAACGAAATAGCAGATCTTGGGTTACTTGACCGAGTGAAAATAGGACGAGAATCATACTATATCAACAGAAATCTTATAGAATTGCTCTCAAGTGTGTAGGTGCAAATTCTGCTCCGTGCATGTTCTCACAAAGGAAGATACTTAAGCTCAATATGTATAGAAAATATACATATTACCCCTGACATGTATAGAAATTGACAAAAAGTATACATATCGGTAATGATATATGCCGAGTATGATAGAGGAAGATGGAAGGAGTAAACGATGGTCCCTAAAACACAAATTACACCAAATATATCTCCAATGGAAACACCTACTGCCTTTCGCCCAAGCAGCAAAAGCGATTTGCAACCACTTGTCAAAGTGTTATGCGATTTAATTGACTTATACCAAATTAACTTGATCCCAATCTATCGGTGCAGTTAGGAAACCGCACCTTATGCGTCAATTTAAGGAAAGAACTCGTTTGTAGTCGCGCAATTCACGCGCCTCTTATATTCAAAGAAAAGAGGTGCTATGAATTGCGCGACTACGAACGCTGATATTCTCGTCCTTTGCGTTATTTGAGATGTTGATACAAAAAGGTGCAGTTAGGAAACCGCACCTTATGCGTCAATTTAAGGAAAGAACTCGTTTGTAGTCGCGCAATTCACGCGCCTCTTATATTCAAAGAAAAGAGGCGCTATGAATTGCGCGACTACGAACGCTGATATTCTCGTCCTTTGCGTTATTTGAGATGTTGATACAAAAAGGTGCAGTTAGGAAACCACACCTTATGCGTCAATTTAAGGAAAGAACTCGTTTGTAGTCGCGCAATTCATTGCGCCTCTTATATTCAAAGAAAAGAGGCGCTATGAATTGCGCGACTACGAACGCTGATATTCTCGTCCTTTGCGTTATTTGAGATGTTGATACAAAAAGGTGCAGTTAGGAAACCGCATCTACCGTAGTTGGAAACCGCTAAATTGACGCCTATGGGTGAGTTGCAGTTAAAAATTAACTACAAAAACCTATAAAAATCTATAAGAACCTCATAAAATCTAAAGTTATGTAGTTTTTTACTTGACAAAGCCTTGTTGTTTCTGCTATAATATATGTATGAATAATAGATTGGTGAAGCTGCTAAACTCTTAACTGAAGCGGATCAGTTCTTTGCGAGTAGTCCGACCTGTAGCAACTGCGGACACAAGAAAACAGATTTGACGCTCTCTGAACGGACATATCATTGCACAGAATGTGACTTTGAATGCAATAGAGACCTCAACGCTGCTATCAATCTCTGTCCCGCTCAACCCTAACACCATCGCCACGAGTTGCGAGGAGACGATAAACGCCTGTGGAGTTTCTGTCCGACCTCACTTGAGAGGCACGAAACGACGAAGCAGGAAGTCCGGCACAAATCAAAAGAAGAGTGTAGAGTTTTATAGGTTTTTATAGATTCTACCACATTCTTGAGGTTTTGTTAAGTCCTACACAACGGTGTAATGACAGAATGCTAACACATAAAACAGACCCGATCTTACACATCAGTGATTTAAATGTTTGGTTCGGCAAAAATCAGATTCTTAAAAATCTTGCTTTTAATGTTTACCCTAAGCAGGTGACAGCCTTTATTGGTCCGTCGAATTGTGGTAAAACAACATTGGTGCGTTGCTTTAACCGTTTAAATGACCTTGTTGCAAACTTCAGACATACTGGTAAGATTCTCTTTAAAGGTGATGATCTATACGCACCACGCGTAAAAGCCTCTGAAACAGCGCGACAGATAGGAATGGTATTCCAAAAACCAATTCCGTTCCGCAAATCCATCTACGAAAATGTTGCGTATAGTGCACGGCTTCGTGGAATTAAAAAGTCCGGTGAACTTGATATGATCGTGGAAGATTGTCTTAAAAAAGCACAACTCTGGGATGAAGTATGTAATGACCTTCATACTTCACCTGGTATTCTATCAAACGGTCAACAACAGCAGCTTTGCATTGCACGATCATTAGCAGGCACTCCAGAAATACTGATATTTGATGAACCGTGTGAACAACTGGATGCAACGGAAACACCAATACTAGAGACGATTGTTCAGAGTCTAAAAAGTCACTATACTCTTATTTTTGTTACAAATAAAAGACGGCAAGCCGCACGAGTTTCAGATGTAGCGGGATTCCTCTGTTGTGGGGAATTGGTAGAATTCGGGCAAACAGAAAAACTTTTTACCAATCCCAAAGACCAACGAACTGAAGATTATGTAACCGGTAGATTAGGTTAATCCGAAAGTCGCGGGGAGGTGCCGATGCAACATTACCTTGATTCAGAACTTAAAGCCTTACAATACGAACTCCTTAAAATGGGTGGAATTGCCGAGAATATGCTGCGTGATGCTGTTCAATCAGTCCTAAACCGTGACGAGGATTTGGCACAACGCGTTATCACAGTTGACGATACAGTTGACAAACTTGAAAATGAAATTGAAGCGAAATGTATCCAACTAATTGCCCGTCACCAACCTGTAGCTTTTGAATTACGCTACTTGACTATGGCACTTAAGGTAAACAGAAATATCGAAAGGTTAGCTGACAAGTGTGTGTCTATTGCCAGACGCAGCATTGAACTGTTAGCATATCCTCCAATGCAGCCATTTGTCGACTTGCCTTCTGTAAGTCGACTAATTCAAGAAATGGTCAAAGACGCCCTTGATGCACTTGTCCATCGTAACGCAGAACTTGCCGGAGAACTCCGAGAACGTGACAGCAAAGTTAATTCTACCTATAAACAAATGGTAGATGAACTTTGTTCAATTTTGACTGATCAACCGCAACTCATCCATTCTGGTTTCAGTCACTTACTTCTTTTTCGACATTTGGAACGTGTTGGAGACCTTGCAGCAAATATTGGTGAGGAGGTATATTACCTTGTCAAAGGGGAGGTCATTCGACATTCAGATATCGCCTGATATTACAACTCGCAAATTTCTATTGTCGTTCTTCCGAATAAAAATGTACATCCCGTTGCGGGAATGGAATTTTGATGTTATGTTCCTTAAACTTTTCCCAAACCATAAAATGAAGGTCGCTTGCAGTATCAAAACGTTTGAACGAGTCTGGAATCCATGCCAACAATTCAAAATCTAATGATGAATCACCAAAATTAGTAAACCGGACAAACGGAGCCGTAACGTTTTCCATATTGCGTGTCGGTTCTTTTATCACTTCAGGGTGTTCTTGTGCCACCTCAAGCAATGTTTTTTTGACAAGTTCTACATCCGAACCATACGACACGCCTACCTGAACGCAAACTCTATAGCGATTATTGTAGTGCGTTAGATTATGAACCGGTTCCATAACCAATTGGGAATTTGGCACAATAATCTCTTTTTCATCAAGTGCCATAATAACTGTTGAGCGGAGATTGATGCTACTCACCCTTCCAAAAATGTTAACGTCCATAATCTCAACTAAATCACCAATCTTGATAGGACGTTCAAAAATTAGTATAAACCCCGCAATTAGATTTGCGACGGTATTCTGCAATCCGAAACCGATACCGATACTCAAGCCACCGAAGATTATCGCTAAGTTGGTGAAACTCATTCCAAGGGTATTGAGACTGATAAGCACACCGATAGTGATAAGGATGAAGTGAAAAAAGCGGAGAATAATGAACTGCGTGTGCCTTTGAATTTGAAAGGCTTGTAACACTTGCCGCTGCAGCCCCAATTGCGCGTACTTAGAGAGAACAAACATACCAAAGATAATAGCGAACCCGTAAAAAAGACGTGCTAAGGTTAATCTGCGAGTATCCTCATCAACTACAGCAGGTTTTTTGCCAAGAAGTGATTGGAATAGAGTAGATAACCCTGTAACATTTTCGGTCGATTCTTGGGAGGGTTGGAATAGATCTGCGAGTGGATAAACAAAAACTTTGCCAAACAGCCCCGTGCCAATTCCGGCAACATTGAATGCCACAGCAATCCCAACAACCATCACAATGAGGAATAGGATCGCAAGTAGACGATTTGATGTGTTTTGCTGTATCTTTAGTCGATCAAAAACGCGGCGGAACCATCGGCGAATATACCCTGCAATTACCAACGACACTGCCAAGATCACGATAAACACTACAATTTGCCAGCCTTTTACATCAGCATCTAAAGTGATAGCGGGTTTATTGAGTAAACGATCTAATTGGCTAATTAATTCATCCATTTTTTGTTATCCAACCCTTATCCTCAATCAATCGCTATTTGCTTAATAGAATGCACGAACAACACATCGTGCACGCCTTGGTAACGCTGCAGAATTTCTGTCAAGTCGTTGGAATTCAGGTCTTCCGATGTTAATCCTGCAATTACCAAGTCCGCTTGAGCCGATCTTTGTAATACTTCTTGCTCCAATGCTTCTTCACTGTCATAGGACACGGATGTTACATTTTGCATTGAAATAGGTAGTCTGCCTTCCTTGATGACCGTTGTGAGTTGATCTGCATCAAGTTCAGTATCCCAAGAAGTGGAACATGCGAAAAGTCGTATCTTAGCACGTTTCCATTCCGGATGCCCGACTAATATATAGGCAAGCAACAACATCATAGGTACGTTCGGCAAATTATCATCTGTTACCCATATATGAATTGATGATCGATAACCGAAGCGATAGTTCGTTGATCTTAGTACAAGAACATTGAATAAAGATTCAACAGCAAGGCGAGCACCCTGCATGACCTCGTTGATCTCTTCAGGATGGTTTTTGTCAAATTCGAGTAGGATGGAGTTGTTCGGCAAACCAGATATACCGGGCATTTGCAGCACTTGTGCCAAAGCAAGTTGGAAATTCGGGCAAATTAATGAATCTACGAAAATACCTGCCTTACTCGCCTCTGTCTGTTGAATTAAAGCATTAACATGAATACGTGCTGAGATTTCTTCAGGAAACGAGTAATCTCCGGGGAAAAATTGGATAAAGTGTCCAAAACCTTGTCGATAACACATCCAACGAAGTAAATCGAAATGACCAAGTCGTCGGTCACCGAATTGGGTAATTGCGACAATTGATGGACGCCATCCACTTTCGGTTATGTCAACCCGATGTTTCTGTAATGTCGTTTGAAGCCAACGAGTTAACTGAAACATCGCACCTTGGAAGATACTTGTCATTCCGCGCTGTTCACTGTGTCCGCGTCGAAGTCCGATGTAGATTGCTAACATAAGGATAATGGAGAGGAATGCGTAAAATACATTAATCTGGAACATCATGAATCCGCACATAACAGTGCCTAATAGAGACACATACCAACGTGAATGGAAAGTTGGACGATATGACGGATTGCCAGCAAAGTGTTCAAGGAACGAGACAACGCATAGCGCACCGTAAGTAACCAAGAAGAACATAGTCAGAATCTGTGCTATGAAGTTGAGTTCACCAATTGCGACAAAGACAATGGCGATAACTCCTGAGACGAAAGTCGCTGGTACCGGTTCCTGTTTTTTCCCTACGCCTGTTCGCATGAGACGGTTCAGCGCAGGAATTGGAAGGACGTTATCGCGTGAAAGTGCTTGCAGTGTTCTGGGTGCTATCATGATTGATCCAAGTGCAGATGACAATGAAGCTGCACCCAATCCAATATATATTGCCGGTCCCCATGCTGCAATGTCTTTCATAATAAATTGATCTTCAGCAAGTGCAGCAGGTGTGGCACTCTGCCAAAGTTTAATAGCTACAAAAACATATACGACCATACCTGCAAGCGTTGCACTGATAGTGCCAAGAGGGATACTCCGTTGTGGATTTTTAAGATCACCAGATAACCCCAAACCTGCAATCATACCTGTGAAAGCAGGAAAACATGTTGCAAAGACAATTCCGAAACTGTCTCCATTTGGTATGGCTGCGTTCAAATCCAGTCCTTGAGGTACTAATTCATCAGGATTCTGACCTATTCGTATTCCTTCAGGAATCTGACCAAGGAAGAAAGATGCAATTGATATTCCCAGAATTACACAGATTGCCCACAATAGAGACACTCCTATATTTGCACCTTTAGTCAACATGAATATTATGAGTATGACAGTACTGGGAATACTCAACCAACGTGCATCAACAGGATAACCAATTACAGGATACTGATCTGCTATCACTTTAAAAATAGGATCAAAAGCCTGAGCGAAAGCAACCATATAGAACGCGATCGAAATTGCTTGGGAAATATATAGGGCGAGTCCAATTGTTCCTCCGATACTTGTTCCAAATGATCGACTTACGATATAGTAGGCACCACCACCAGCAACACGCCGGTTCGTTGCTACTTCAGATACAGCCAGAACTGTGGGGATGGTAACGAGGTGTCCAAGTAAAATAATACCAAGACTTTTCAAAAGACCCACATTTCCTACAGCGTAACCAAAACGTAAAAAAAGAATTGCTCCAAGAATAGTACTTATTGAGGCAAGAAAGACAGGCGCAGTGCCAAAACCGTGTCCTTGTTCTTGCCATTGTTGATTAGCAGTATTGCCACCAAATCTGGTTCGATATTGTTGTCCCAACTTTGAAAGCATTGTTTGAATTCCTTAAGTTTTGAGTGGTTTTCATAAAAAGAAGATTTTCCAATATTGCTCACCAAGATATATTGAACTCACAGACTATACCATTAGTTTGTTATTGAATAATTTCAAGCATTATAGTGTTACTCGTAAAATAGATAGATATTTGTAATGTAAATTATCAGTTAATGGCGCACTATTGTATGTTAAGGATCCGCTTAAACGCAATCCAAGCCGAGTTGTAAGCTCAAAAGTAACCGCAGGTTCTGCAGAAAAACGATAGTTCTTGAATCCTACTTCTGGTGTAAATTTCAATACCGTATTAAGCTTTTTCCAACCTATAGAAGAAAATGCTAACCACCGAAACGATGTAGGATCAAACTTTTTTATCGTCAGGTTTTTATAAGGTTGGATATTCTCAATGAAGTAGCCAATTCCACCAGAAATACGAAGTGTGTTTTTCTCATATATTCCTGGTCGGATATAACTTCCAATTTGTGAGGTCAATGCGCTCCCTTTACTAATGTTGCGTTCAAAATCTGTAAATGCCTCAATTCCAAATTTGTTGATACGCATTCCGCCTTGTATGTGGAGTTTGACGATTTCTGATAGTACCCCTTCTTCACCAGAAGCACGTGAACTAAAGATTCCTCCCCATCCGTTAATGTTTTTGAAAGGTAGGACACCAGTTAAAGAGAGTGTTTGTGAAGCACCATCACCTGAAATCCCGAAGTCAACTGTTTTCGCATCGGTTGGCAAGTCAGCAAACTGGCTGTATGCCGGTAACGAAATCAACATTGAACAGATACTAACAACTATAAATCTCCACATCACTAATATGCTTTCTTAAAAACTTGTTTTTAATCCGTATAGAATTCGTTTAGAAGAACCACCAAACTAACATTTTTCAAGCCTGTTACAAATCATCTGTTAAAAAAGTAATTATAAGAACTCTGAAATTTTATCCTTTAAGTTGGTAAATGTCAAGTTAAATCTAATTTAGTACCAGAGCAGGGTTATTTAGTTTTCCAATAATTTTGAACTTTTGCTCAAAACCCTCCGCTGTCCGAGAGATCTCCGAATCGCGACTTTTTGGCTAAAATGGGCAAAAAGCCTAAAGCTAAATAGCCCTGGTACCAGAGGCATTCAGCTTTAGGTTATTGTGCTTCTTATACCCAATTAACACCCTTCCCGTCAAATCCCCATGCTTTAGCTTGCGGGATGTAGACGGCTAAAATCGTTATTTATCAAAAAACCTTGACATTTTCACTGACACTTGATATACTCTTTTTAGCAGTCGGCATTGGTTCTGATTGATGCGGTGGTAGACCGCTTGGCAGTGAAACAATCAGGTAAAAGCCTTGCGATTCAATACTGCTAAAGTTCTTTGTAACATCTATTGCACGTTTAGGATAGCACGTTTGAAAAGACGGCATCCGCTTGAAAATCACGTGTCAAAATAATTAGTGGTTCTCCTTCGGGCAAGTGGCTGGCTTAGCAGCCACTGTGGAGCAGACGTAAGACGCTTCTTCGGAAACGCTGACTGCTACGAAGCACAAGCCCCAGCCTTTAGGCTGTGGGTACTATGACTCTATACAGCCCTGTTGACAGTGGTTATGCGAGGGTTTACAAACCAAATCCCAAATTGCTTGAAGCAATGCCACTGATGCGCCAGACCCTGTTCCGCAATCGGTATGTGGTGGGCAATCAGAATGGGACGTATTGACGTTTTGCGATATTGAAAGGAGATGATTTTGCCAAAAACTCGACCAAACTTTCTATGGATATATGGTGAAGACCTTTCACCAGATTTGGGATGTTACGGCACACCGGCAGTAGCAACACCAAATATTGACCACCTTGCTGAAGAAGGAACACGTTTTACGAACGCATTTGTTACGTGTCCTGTCTGTTCACCAAGCCGTTCCGCGTTGATTACAGGTACATATCAAACTCATTTTGATGCACATAACCACCGAAGCAACCGTGAGAAACCTTTACGGGATGATATGGAACTCATCACCGATAGTTTTCGAGAAGCAGGTTATTTCACATGTAATAGTCCTGGACCCCCTTATAATCGACGAGGAAAAACTGATTTTAACTTCCAACGTAACCAACCTTTCGATGGAATTGATTGGCGTGAACGTGAGGAAGGACAACCTTTTTATGCCCAAATCAACATTCCTGACACACATCGAGTGTTTAAACCGGATCCAGAACGTCCGATTAATCCAGATGACGTCGAATTACCGCCTTACTATCCTGACCACCCACTTACCCGCAAGGATTGGGCACTTTATCTGGAAAGTATTCAGATATTAGATAGAAAGGTCGGTGAGATTCTCAAACGTTTGGACGATGAGGGACTTTCAGAAAACACTGTAGTCTTTTTCATGAGCGATCACGGTCGCGCCCATATTCGGTGCAAGCAATTTCTCTATGATGGCGGTATCCATATTCCTCTGATTGTGCGATGGCCGGGAAATGTTGAATCTGATGCTGTCAGTGATGAACTTGTTAGTGGTGTTGATTTTACACCTACAACACTTTCTCTTGCTGGTATTGATATTCCGAGTTATGTTCAAGGGCAAATCTTCCTTGGTTCTGAGGCAACATCGCGTGATGCTATCTTCGCTGCACGGGACCGATGTGATGGAACAGACGATCACATTCGCTGTATTCGTACAAACCGCTATAAACTTATCCGAAACTATCGTCCAGAATTACCATATATGCAGTTCAATGGGTATAAGAAACAGCAGTATCCTGTTTGGACACTGATTCGTATCTTAGCCGAAAAAGGTGAGTTGTCTGAAGCACAACAACATTTTCTACAACAAACGCGTCCTCCTGTAGAACTATATGATTTACAGGCAGATCCACATGAGGTTAACAACCTCGCCGATGATAGACAGTATGACTCCGTGCAAACCGATCTCAGTGCCAAACTGGACAAGTGGATAGAGGCTACGGGAGATATGGGAAAAACACCGGAATCGGAAAAAGTCACTACCTATTGGGATAAAAACATGGCAGAAAGGTTTAGTGAGAGCATGGAGAAACGAGGGCTTTCACCTGATATAAGTAACGCAGATTACCTTGACTGGTGGGAGAAGCAACTCCTTTAATCGGTGAAGATAATAGAGTTCTCGGACGATCTGGTGCGGTAAGAAACCGAACCTACCGTGCATGGAGTACCGCTATAATATGTTACTTGACACATACCCACGATTTTTGCTAAAATATAGTTAAACTAATAGATGAGGCGAACACGTCAGTGACCCCGCCCTAAAGGGCGAGGCTTGTGGAAGATGGTAGCCAACCTGTAACTTTTGCGAGGGAAACTCATTGACTACAGTAACATATCGCAAGGACTGGGCGTGGCAGCCTAAACAATGTGTGTCAAACGGTAACGTTCTGTGGTAGGACGTTGCTTAAGGATGCTCCCCAAGTCTCACACCTCTTGGTTCTTGCGATCTGGATGGGGAAACATATACCCGCTTTGCGGAGTTTTTTACCTGCTTTTTTCACGGAACCGTGTCAGGTCTATTAAGTCCAAAGTGCAAGATGGACTGAACGAAGCAGCACACCGAGAGAAATCGGCCACAGACAGGTGCCGAAAAAACAGTCTGTCTTTAATCTAAAAAAAAAGGAGCGGTGTTTCTTCCCCCTGCTAAAGCAAGGGGTTTCCACACCGAAGATTTTGATGAACCGTAGAAATTTTTTAATTACTGGAAGCACAGCATTAGCAGGAATGTTTCTGGCTACTAATCCATTTAGTCTCTATGCACAACAACATGAACACGATGGACACACCCACGGCTATGAACTTCCGAAACTACGTTATGCATACGATGCACTTGAACCGCATATTGACAAACGTACAATGGAAATCCATCACGGTAAACATCACCAAGGTTATGTGAATAAACTCAACGCTGCAATCGGAGACAATCATGATTTAGCAGACCAGTCAATTGAGGATTTGCTTCGAAATATCGAAAAAGTACCGATGAAAATCCGCCAAGCTGTTATCAATAGCGGTGGTGGACACGCCAATCATACACTATTCTGGAACACGATGATTTCTGGCGGTAGAGAATTAAAAGGGAAAGTTGCTGAAGCGATGCAATCTACATTTGGTTCGCTTGATGCTGCAAAAGAGAAATTCTCGAGTACAGCAAAAACGCGTTTCGGGTCAGGTTGGGCTTGGCTGGTTGTTGATGACAATAAGAAGCTGCAAATTTACTCGACTAAGAATCAGGATAGTCCGTTGATGCAGGGACACACACCTATTCTTGGACTTGATGTTTGGGAACACGCCTACTATCTAAACTACCAGAACCGACGCGCTGATTATATTGAGGCATGGCACAATGTTGTCAATTGGACACAGGTTAATCTCAGCTTCGTCGCTGCTATGAAAGCATAAAGGAAATATTATGAAGCGCAGGGATTTTTTACGACGTAGTAGCTTAACGCTTACAGGATTACTGTTAAGTCCTATGGCAGTTTACGCTTTCCCAAGTCGCGAAGGTGAAAAACTCATTCCTTTTCTTGATCAGCCTGAATCATCTTCAAAGCGAGTTCTGCTTGATTGGACTGAATTGGATTCGTTCATCACACCGAACGATAAGTTCTTTAACGTATCTCATTACGGCAAACCAAAAGTAGATCTCGCGACGTGGGCACTGGAAATCAGTGGGTTGGTTGACAATCCACTGATGCTAACTATTGAAGATATCAAGGCACGACCAAAGCAGGATGTGACCTTTACTTTAGAATGTTCCGGTAATCACGGCTTTCCTACATTCACTGGTGCAATCGGTAACGCAAAATGGGGCGGTACACCCCTTGCACCTATTCTTAAAGAGGCAGGTATCCAAGAGAAAGGTATTGAGATTATTTTCTTCGGACACGACTCTGGCACGGAGGAAGTGAGAAAAGTCAAAATGCGGCAAAACTTTGCTCGGAGTATGTCTGTTGAAGACGCACTGCAGGACACTCACCTACTCTGTTACGAGATGAACGGTGAACCTTTACCTGACGGGAACGGGGCACCACTTCGGCTAATCGTACCCGGTTGGTATGGCATTGCATGCGTCAAATGGCTCAAACGTATTGAGGTTCGTGATACCCGGTTTATGGGAAGATTCATGGGTCGAGACTATGTAACAATACGTAAAGAAACCCGTCCCGACGGTGAAGAGGTCTGGATGGAAACTTCTGTCGGAAAAACGCAATTGAAATCCTTAGCTGCAAAGGTGACACATATAGGCGATGAATACCGTATTTATGGAGCTGCCTGGGGTGCACCTATACAGAAAGTTGAGATCAGTATTGATGGAGGACCTTGGCAAAAGGTAACTATTGACCCTGAAGAAGATGCAGAATTCGCATGGAAAATCTGGCATCTTAAATGGGACAACCCGACAAAAGGTGAACACACCATCGTTTCAAGAGCAATTGATACTGATGGCAATATCCAACCGGCAGCTGATTCTGACTACATTACAGAAAAAGAGACCTATTGGGAAAGCAATGGGCAGATTGTCCGCAAGATTCTCATCAAATAGGAGAACCAATATTGATTAACATTACCGATAAACAGAAGCAACAGTACCAAGAAGAAGGTTATTTCATTTTGGAGAGTGTGATTCCTGATCCGCTGTTGGAGCTGCTTCGTGGTGAATGCGGAACATTCATTAGTCAGATGGATGAGCGGATGGAGCGTGAGAACATGGATGTGATCGGTCTTAATCATAGGAACAAACGTTATTTTGTTTCAAACTGCTTCAGACAACAACCAACGCTTCGAGAATTTCTGTTCAGCGATCTGATGGCTGATGTATGCCGTGCTACCTTAGGTGATACCGCTTATCTTTTTTGGGAACAGTATGTTGTCAAAGGTGCTGAGGCAGGTATGAAGTTTAGTTGGCATCAGGATTCAGGTTATGTCGGTTACCCGGATCATAAACCTTATCTAACATGCTGGTGTGCGCTTGATGATATGTCTGAGGAGAATGGCACAGTATATGTTATGCCGTTTTCACACATTGGCGTTCGTTCGTGGGTAAAGCATATCCGTGATGAGGAGAGCAACGATCTTGTAGGATATTTCGGACCGGAAAAGGGTGTACCTGCTATCGTGCCTGCGGGTAGCATTGTTGTATTTACAAGTATCAATTTCCACTGTAGCGGTACGAATTCCACTAACACAATGCGACGTGCGTACCTTGCACAGTATTCTGCGGAGCCGCTTCTTTCACATGATGGGAGCCGTTTGTGGGGGAGTGCAGAGCCTTTGTTGAAGGATGGGAAGTCTGTTGTAGGTGAACCACCGCCGGTGGTTTCGTAGCGGTTTGAGTGAAGATATTTGTTCTACTCAGTGTTGTCAAGTTCTTGGAGTGATTGTTTAACCTCATTTATAAGTTCTTGGTTATTTTCTTGTTCTGCCAGTTCTAAGGCTTTCTGAAAATCTGTTTTTGCATCCTGAGTTCTACCTAAAAGTGCTTTTGCTTTGCCTCGTGTATCATATGCTTCAGCATAATCCAAACTAAGACAGATGGATTCGGTACAGTCAGCAATAGCATCTTCATAGTTACCTTGTAAGATTTTAGAAATTCCACGATTGTGGTAAGCATAGATACAATCTTTATTTAATTGGATAGTCTTATCAAAGTCAGCAATAGCATCTTCAAGTTGACCTAGTTTACCTTGATCAATTCCTCTGTTAAGGTAAGCATACGCATAATCTGGATCGAGTCGGATAGCCTCGCTGTAGTCACGAATTGCAGACTCGTGTCTTTCCAACTGTCCTTTTATATATCCACGGTTATAATAGGTAACAGCATCCTGTTTTAAGCAGAGAGCACTATCATAATCAACAATAGCATCTTCAAGTTGACCTAATTCCCGCTTCGCATCCCCTCTGCTTTTGTATGCTTGTGGATAATTGGGTTTTAATCGAATGGTCTCACTATAGTCTATAATAGCGTCTGCGTACTGTCCGATCAGACTTTTTACATTTCCACGGAGGAAATAAGCAAAATCTGTCAGATCTATAGCAGAATCAACTTTTAGGTTTAGGGCTATATTGAGGTCTTTAATCGCTTCTTCAAGTTCCCCTTTCATGAACATCGCTACTCCCCGCATAAGGAAAACATAGAAATAATCTGGTCTAAGTTGGATACTCTCATCAAAGTCAGCAATGGCAGAATCCAACATTTCTTGCATTACCTTACTTAGTCCCCGTCTGAAGTAGGTCTCCGCATCATCAGAGTTATAGTGTAATGCTTCGTTATAATCAGCAATCGCAGCCTCATGTTGACCTAGCACTGACTTTGCGTACCCTCGCATAAAATACGTTGTTCCATCATCTGGGTTGTGTAAAAGAACCTCGTTAAAATCACAAATAGCTTCCTTATGTTGCCCAAGAGCGTTTCTTGCACCGCCCCGAGTCGCGTAAGCAATATGGACAGAGGTCTCATCCACTGTTAATTGAAGTGCGTTATTAACGTCAGTAATGGCAGCCTCATATTGACCGAGTACCCTATTTATACAACCGCGAATGAGGTAAGCAGAGTAAACACAAACTTCATCTGAATTCAATTGGATAACTTCATCGAAATCAGCAATAGCAGTTTCATATTGACTCAGCGCGCATTTTACACTGGCACGTCTGAGGTAGGCATAAATATCAACAGGATTAATCCGAAGTACTTCATTAAAGTCGTCAACTGCAGATTCATAATTTCTCTGTGCCCGTTTAGCTTCGCCGCGATAGTAGAAAGCCATAGCGTAATTTCGATGCAAACGTATTGCATGATCGTAAGCAGAAATTGCATCTTTTTTCTTACCTCCTTCCAAAAAAAGGTTTCCGATGGAGAAAAAAGCCTCTGCGGCTAAAGCGTTTATGGATTTTTCAGATGCACTGGTAGGATTTTCCCTTTTATCCTCATCTTTCATGTAGTTCGGATTTACTCCTTCCATTAGTTCAGGAAATAAATCTGTCAGTTTTGGAAAATGATCATTTTCATACTTTGTGGTGAGAACACCGATAAAATCCATCAATGAGGCCAAGGGATGTTCATCATTATCACCGACGACATAGATTAACTCTCTCAGCGTTTCATCAAGTCTTTTATAATCGGCTTCTGTCAATGAGGCAAAATCATGATTCTCGTTCTGCATTACTAAGTCAGTTAACCCTTTTAGAACTTCCTCAAGCCATTCATAGTCACTTTCCGGGTAAGGACCGGATCCAATCTGTCGTCCTGTGGCTCGCTTTGGTTCAGAAGGAAACATCAAAATTTCAGGTACAAATTCCCACAGCGTATTTAGCTGCTTGGAATTCAGTTCAGCAATTACTTCCTTCTGGAACAATGTACTGATTTTTGCGTTCTCAAGCAAGAAATTAGATTCAGAATATGTTGATGTTTGTGACAATTTTTGTCCAATAGACATCTCAGTTAACATAATTCATTTTCTCCAATTTCCTGTGTCATATTCGCTGTGGGTTAAAACTTGATCAATAACTACTATCTGCTTTGTGTACTGAACAACTGTAATCAGGCGAGCATCATTTCCACTAATGTTGAAAACCGTCAGTATAATTGGGTTGCGATTAAATCTTTGAGGATGAACCTTCACTGGAGAAACGCGTCCGAACGTTTCACGCAACTCAATAATGGACTTAAAATTTCTTTCCCTTATCAATTGTGTCCAACGGTTAAGGGAATCTCGGGTATTCGGGTGGCGTATAGCAAATTTCGTTAATTCATTTTCTCGAACTATTCGCATAAAATTAGTCGTATAGTATGTATACTGTATCAAGAGATACGTCTATTTTGAATGGCGGATGAAACCCTGGAGACAATGCATCTCACTATCTCGTTGGATCTACGTCACAAACCTCAATTATTATAACATACAAGAATCTAAAAAACAAGCAAATGCTTTGATAGAACAGCACTTTCTTTACTCATACTCTCTTAGGAATTATTCTTTAGTCAAATGCCGACTAAACCGAGTCAGATAATTCCCAATTTTATCTTGGATACCGCGCGCAGTTGTCGCCGATCCAACATAATGACTAATAAGAATTCCAAACGCAAAAACCTCACCGTCCGCTGTTTTAGTATAGCCAGCAAGTACTGAAACACCACTTAACGTTCCCGTTTTCGCACGCAGGACCTTTTCAGCGTACATCCCTTGCATCCGATTTTTTAAGGTGCCGTCAACACCAGCAATCGGAAGCGATGCCATATACTCAGGCATCAACTCAAAATTGTGATACATATAGATGAGTAATTTTGTGAGCAATTCGGCGTTTAGAAGATTGTAACGAGAAAGCCCTGAACCATCAACGAACCGATGCGCGGGCAGTTCACCCATGATTTCACCTAAAAATTCATCTACAGTCTCTCTCCCTTTTTTCCATGTTCCGGGCTCACCCTTCACTTCAGCACCGATTGCTTTAAATAGCATTTCGGCAATCCAATTGTCACTCGGCTTATTCATTAATTTTATAATATCGGTAAGTGGTGGCGATAGGTGTTTCGCTATACTACGTGCATCAGATGGGACTTTTCCAGTTGTTACCTGTCCTCCAATGTTAATGCCTTTTTGCATCAGAATGGTTTTCAGGAGATGTCCACATGCGATAGTTCTACTGCCTGTTTTAACATCGGGTTCAACGTTTCGGATACTTAAAGCACTAATTCGAAGCGGTTTATCATCCCACATCCACCCTGGACCTTCGCGTACAGTATCAAAATAAGTTTCATCAACGACTATATCCCCATGAATTGATTTTATCCCGGTTTGCACTAAGGTGTCACACAATTTTACTATATCGTCAGACTGAAGCACAGGATCAGCACTGCCTTTGAAATAGATGTTGCCTATCGCTTGTGTTTCTGTAGATTCGTCAATATAAAGTGTCGTTTGAAACTGATAGTCCGATCCCAGTTTCGCCAAAGCAGTTGCAGCCGTAAAGAGTTTCGTCGTAGAGGCAGGATGATGTAATTTATGGGCGTTTTTAGCGTAAATCACCTCTCCTGTTTCAACTGTAACTACCCTTATTCCGATGCTTGCAGTCGTAAACAATACGTCCTGCAAAATAGCATCAATATCCGCCTGCAGTTTTTCGAGTGGATTGGCAAAAGTGCTTGGTGGTTGGGGTTCGACCGGTTTTTTAACCAGTATTCCACAACTCGAAAACAATACTATACTGCAGATAAGAAATATACTATAGATTCTCATGATTTATTTACGCAATAAGTAGTTTTGGACTTGAAAAATAATTTTTAAAAATCGTTCTAAACCCTTATATATACTGATTTTATGCTTGTTTTATTTGTGTCCAAATGGTATAATATTAGGTAAGAAAATAGGGAGGTTGATGAAGATAAAAAAAATACTTCGGTAATTTTCTTGCAATGCCCGGTGCGGTTAGGAAACCGCACCTGCCGGCCCTGGGGAAATCGGGATTACCGATTTAAATACTGAAACTTCATTAACCTCCCTATCAACCGAGAAAGCAGAGTTGCTTTTTCTCGGTTCAATCTTGCCTGATATTGTATCAGAAACCGTCAGAAAAAAGCAACTCCTAAATACAGGAAACGATATAAAAATATTTGACTTTTTAATAAATATATGGTATAATAATTTGCTATAGACTTGCATTTTAATTTGCCGGTGTAGCTCAGTGGTAGAGCACACGACTCATAATCGTGCTGTCCGGAGTTCGACTCTCCGCACCGGCATTGTTCTTTGAAGGCCTACCCCATGGAAGCCCGTTTTGTGCAAGAGATGTATCGTTTCATTTCACAGCATGCGATGATTGAGAAGTGTGAAACGGTACTTATTGCAGTCTCTGGCGGTGCAGATTCGCTTGCGCTGCTTTACGGGTTGCATGCTCTACACACACATCTAAACTGCCATCTCCACGTTGTTCACCTTAATCATTGTCTTAGGGACGATTCTGCTGCTGCTGCTGAATTTGTCAGTGATCACGCTGCGCGTTTAGGATTGCCTTTTACTGATCATACCGCGGATTTACCACGTTTAAGGGAACAGTGGAAATTGTCTGTTGAGACAGCCGGACGTAGAGCACGTTACGAATTTTATGAATCTGTCTGCGCGGAAGTAGGTGCTACCAAAGTTGCTCTTGGACATCACAAAGACGATATCGCTGAAACAGTTTTGATGAATCTGCTTCGTGGCACTGGAAGTAGCGGGTTAAAGGGGATTTCCCCCATCAGAGATGGAAAGTATATCAGACCTCTTGCAATGTTCACTCGCCAAGAAATTGAGGCATTTCTCACGTCAATAGACCTTGTACCCCAAGAAGATCCAACGAATACAGATAGAAACTATCTACGTAACCGTATTCGTCATGATTTAATTCCGCTCCTTGAAAACAATTATAATCCGAATATTAGAGCAGGGTTAAGCCGAACCGCTGAAATATTAGGTGCTGAATCGGAATATCTTGACGCGATTGCGCATGAGGCATTTGATGAATGCAGACTTTCGAAGTCTCAATCTACAGGTATTATGTTAGATAGGGAGGCATTCCTACAACATCATATAGTATTGCAGAGAAGGATTCTAAGACATGCTGTCTCTGAAGTGTTAGGTCAATTGAGCGATTTTTCTTTCCAACATTGTCAAGCAATACTTAACATTATCACAAGGGATAAGCCGAATGCTGTGTTTACACTATCAAGTGAGTTTCAGTTCAAACGCGCTTATCATCAACTAATTTTTGAGAGAACTTCTGCTGCAGCAGAAGATTTTGTTTATCCGATTAATGTTCCCGGTAAAACGTATATCTCTGCATTAAATGCGGAAATCACAACAAGTTTATATGATTATGACCAGGACAATGTGTCCATCTTACCTGATGGTGTCTTTGAGGCAATGTTTGACTATAGTAAGGTAGATTCACCATTGGAGGTTCGTAATCGACGGCAGGGAGACAGATTTCATCCTCATGGAATGAAAGGAACGAAAAAGATAAAGGATTTTTTGATTGATTCCAAAGTGCCGCGCTATGAACGTGAGCGTATCCCGCTGCTCGTCTGCGGAGATGAAATTATGTGGATCATCGGTTTTACCACTAGTGAGAAGTTCAAAATCAAACCCGAAACACAAAGGTGTCTTCACTTACGTTATGGAAAAGATAAAACCACATCCTAAATCTGTTCTTATCTCTGAATCACAGATCCAGAAACGGATTCGGGAACTCGGTAGGCAGATATCTGAAGACTATAAAGACCAAGATCTTGTCCTTATTTGCGTACTAAGAGGTGCAGCTCTGTTTTTCGCTGATCTCGCTCGTGAGATATCACTACCCCTCCGATTTGAGTTCTTGCAAACCTCAAGTTACAACGATAGCACTGAACCTTCTAAAAAGATTCAGTTTATACGTGCTGGTGGTGATTATGTTACTGAAAGAAATGTCCTGATAGTAGAAGATATTATTGATACGGGACAGACCTTGAAGTTTCTTGTGGAACATCTCCAATCCTTTAATCCGCAATCAATAAAGATTTGTACACTTCTTGATAAACCTTCTCGACGCGAAGTCAAGGTGAATGTTGACTACTCCGGTTTTGAGATTCCGAACCTATTTGTAGTTGGGTATGGACTTGATTATGGACAATTGTATCGGAATTTGCCGTACATTGCTGTTTTAGAACCTATTCTAACGTGAGTTTAATAAAAACAAGATGTCGGGCTTCTTGTAGGGGCGAGGTCTTCTCGCCCGTAGGGGTTAGGTTACCTAACCCCTATGAAAATGTCCATTTATGTTTAGAATTTGCTATATATCAAACTCACGTTATTCTAAAAAATTAACGTAAATATTTCCATATACAGAAGTTGGTCCAGTTTGGACAATTTGTTTTATCTATAAATCTGACTGAAAAAACTTGGATTTTATGAAAGTTACGAAAGTTCGATCTTGATGAGAAATTGCGCGATAATTAAAGGATTTTTCTGGTTATGCGGTATGTCTGTATTACGGTTTTGGTGATTTTTCTCTGTCTTTGGAACATTTTGGTTTCTGCCGAATTGAATCCTGCAGCTGAAAAAGTACTCGCCACCATAGAATGGGTTGATATCCCTGAAGGCGAATTTCTTATGGGTTCAACACAAGAGGAGGCAGAAACCGCTTACACAGACGCAAAATTACGAAGTTCTTTGCTGGAAAAACACGCTTTTGACGCTGAAGTCCCAAAACACAACGTATATCTCAATGCTTATCAAATCTCACGATACGAAATCACGAACGTACAATATCGCGCTTTCATCAAGGCGACAGGACGGCCTACACCGCGCGGACATCAAGGTGAAGAGATCTGGAAAGATAAAAACTTCAACGCTGATTCACAACCTGTCGTAGGCGTAACTTGGTTTGATGCACAAGCATTTGCAGAATGGATCAACGGGAGTTTACCAACAGAAGCACAGTGGGAACGCGCGGCTCGCGGTACAGAAGCGCGAACATATCCGTGGGGGAACGAACTTCCGAAAGCACAACACCATGCAAATTTCGCACGTCGCTACAATCGCCCAACTCCTGTCGGACAATTCCCAAATGGCACTTCTCCCAACGGTATTGCCGATCTTGCAGGAAACGTCTGGGAATGGTGTCTTGATGAATATAACCCCTCTCTCTATCAACAGAACAGTAAAGATGTGAGGCGAAATCCGCTTAATTTACGCTTCCGCGATGTGTTACGGACAAGAGTAATTCGCGGTGGTGCGTGGGATGCTGGCAGTGCATTTCTCCGTTCAAGTTTAAGATTTACATTCTACCCGTTGGATTCAACCCATACGATTGGTTTTCGGGTGGTGCGCCCGCGTCCAGAAATAAAAAAATAACACTTCACCAATATTGACATCTACCGCTTTTCATGTTACAATGCAAAATTATGAAGATTATTGAAGAGCGAGAGGCATGGATTCACATGCACTTCATCGTTGATAGTTTTTTTATCACAGAACAGGAACGCAGACAGATCTCTATCAGCATTGAGCCGGAGTTAATACATCTCGGAATCCAGTATGGGTTGAAGTATGATATAGCACCGTCAAAACATCGCGCTATTGTTATTTTGGAATGTATCCCGTTTGATCGGATAAAGAAGATGGTGAAAGAGGTGATCAATGAAGTGATAAAAGATTTTCTAGTACGTCATCCGGAACAGCGGAATATTGTCACAAATATCACTGTCGTAAACACTGAAGCAGAAAAGTCAAATATCAATGCCCAAGTCCATGACCGGTAAGGATTTGCGTTCCCACAGTGCCATCTGTAATGTTGAAAATTGATGGATATTTGTCTCGCCAACTATCATTCGCACTGGGGCAGAATTGACGCGCGTTGCCTTCAATAGCAGTCACACCACGGATACGCGCAGCGAGTCCAACAGAATGTAAGAAAGATGCCCCTGGACATGTCAAATCCTGTACGGCGAGAAACATACCGTATTCTTGTGCAGCAGCACCCATCAATAACGCTTGTGACTGCCCCTTACACGCCTTAAGTGCAACTCCTGAATAACCTTGCTCTCGTGCCAATAATAAGGTTTCAAAATCGGTGAGGGATTCATCTATTACCACAGGTTTTATTTCGGCAGCTTTGTGCATCTTATTTTCAGGATGTGCCTCTAAGTCACGGTCGGTCGGTTGCTCAATGTATGCAAGACGTTCAAATGTCTGTCCATCCCCTTCCCGAATCCGATTGAGAAATTCCAATAGGTATTCTACATTTTGGCATGTTTCGTTGAAATCAGCGGAGTAGTGCCAAGTGCTGACATCCTGCTTGGCTTGTGTTTCTGCGGTGATTTTATCAATCGCCAGTACGCGCGCCACATCCCAATCAAGATTATCACCATTTAGTTTTATTTTCAGGTGTGTCAATCCATCGGCAACAATCCATTCTGGGAGTGTTTCGGGCAATCCATCGTTGAGACGATTGTCAATATCCGCATTAGTAAGAGGATCTAACGCACCGACAAGGTGATATATCGGCATGTCCGGTTTCGGATGTCGTGTCGTATACTGATCAAGATATTTTCCAGTGAACTCTCTATCCAGAAAATGCGATAGATCTGCCTGTATGAAATCCGCGTCTAACCCGTTGTAACTATTGATACCGTTTGCTTTTCCAAACCCATCATGAATTGCTGCATCTATCGGACTTGTTGTGACAACAGTACAGAGTTTAGGAATTGGTGATGTAAGCTGCATCGTCTGAGATAACTCATCTGCAATTTGTAAAAATTCGGGTTCAAGCACTTCAGAGAGTTCAAGCGGATGTGCGCAAAGCGTGCAGTCTCGTGTTGCCTTAACTGCCAATTCAGCAAGTGTTTTCATTGCAGCAAGGCTTTGGTCAAAGGGAACATAGCGCGGTGGAAATGCCCACACATTTCCAAGCGGCATAGAACCTGTTCCCTCTGCTTCTTTGCCGTCACGCGTCTGAACTTGCATCCAAACGTTAAATAGAACACAATGATCGGTTGGGACACCACCGAATTTGAGTGGGGTTCGGTATTGGTGTTCTTCAAAATCATACTGAACGTCAAGGATGCGAATATCTGTAGGTTTTGACATTGTTTTCTTGAGAGTGCTATCTACGGGACAAAGCAGTGTTAATGATCGAATATGATAGGGGCGGATTTCCGTATCCATCAGAGATAGAAAACGTCTACGTGTATACGCAGAAGTTCGTTCATTCCTGAATCTGCAGAATAACCGCCCTGAGGCACTCTATACTCCAATTCCTAATTTGTCGTTGATTTCCTTCTGGTAACCTTCCAATTCACAGTTTTCAATCTCGGCAATTGTTACGGGTCTACCAAAGAATCCAGATTCGTAGACTGCCATGCATATCGCTTCGGATCGCATGCCTTCCACTGCATCTACTTCTGGTTTACCACCACTGCGGATGGCGTCTGCGAAATATTTTAGTTCTATAGCGACTGTATCACCGATTCCAGCAGGGAAATAATATTCCTTCTGTTCATCGCTGAGGCTATCCATGAATTCCTTTTCCAAATCACCGTTGGCAATTGCCTCACCACCGCGTGGCACTAAACCTCTACCCCAATCAAGCGCGCCCTCACTACCGTAGATGGTGTGTTGACCGAAACCGTGTGCGGGGGCGGAACCGACCCAAGTCCACTGTGCGGTAACGCCTTGTTCAAACTTGATTGTCGCGATCATAGCATCTTCTACATCAACCGCATATCCACCTTCACGTGCACCAGGGTTATCATAACGGAAAGGTTCATAAGCTTTATTAACGGCATAAACTTCTTCAGCTTCCAAACCGAGGATATAGCGCATCAGATCCGTAAAATGCACACCACCATCTAATGCCCAACCACCACCAGCATCCATCTTGAAGTTACGCCAACCCCATTTGCCTAAAGCCTCGCCAACCTCAATCCAGAAGAACATTCGAGGTTCACCGATACGTCCTTGAGCAATTGCCCAACTACGTGCACGTTGAATACGTGCCAACCGATAGTTTTCTGCTACAGAAATAATTCTATCATTTTTATCCGCTGCATCCATCATCAGTTTACAAGCGCGCATCGTGATTCCAAACGGCTTTTCTAAGATGACATGTTTGCCAGCTTCCAACGCTGGAACGGCGAGTACGTGATGTGCACTATGTAGCGCGCAAATGTCAATGCACTCTAAATCTGGATGTTTTACAAGCATCTCGTCAATATCTGTATAAACTGCGGGTTTCGTGCCATCTTGAAACTCGTACGCTTGATTTGCACGCTGTTCGGCTCTCCCTTTGTCTATATCACACGCAGCGACAATATCATAGACTCTCAATTCTTTCGACCACAACTCGCGGTAACCGTTCATGTGGGCTCCGGACATACCGCCACATCCGGCTAACCCCATTTTAATTCTATCTGCCATGTGAACCTCCTGAGACAATTGTTCCTACGTTTATGGTTTGGATTTATCCCGCATTACAAGAAAATGCATCAAAAATGCTGGGATACACGTCTTGATAGAGCGTATTTCCATATAATATCCAATTAACGGGATCCCACTCGGTAGGTGCGGTTTCTAACCGCACCGAATGCCAAAAAAATGAGATAAATCCCGTTAATTTGGTATAATAAGGAAATTTCTAAATGGAATTGTATAGAATATCTAATTAGATGTCAACATTTTTCTGTCTTGGTATAGTGCGTGTAATTTTGTTTGTCACCATAGGCGTCAATTTAGTGCCATATATGCTTGTGGGAGGCGTTTTCAACGCCGATAACAAATTGAGGGCGGACAGGTTTCCCTTCCACAATGTCAGTGCCAAATACTACACGCGTATTTGGCGTTGATTGGGTGCTTTGTCCGCGCACTGTTGTCTGAACCAGGATTTTCAGGATTATCAGATTTTCAGGATTATCGCTTTGATACACTTGTCGCACCAACAAATGCCATAGGCACATTTAGCGTTGATTCACCGAACCTGTAGCACAAACTGTTAGTTTGCGTTTCCTATAAGCACAAACTAAATGAGGTTTAAGTATTTAAATCGGTAATCCCGATTTCCCCAGGTCCGGTAGGTGCGGTTTCCTAACCGCACCATAGGCGTCAATTTAGTGGTTTTTCAAATATGAGAAACCCTCTTTAGTCCCGTAGGGACGATATGTTTATAGAAAACGTGGTAACCCCAATCTCTTCAGCCCCGTAGGGGCGGAATGTTTATAGCAATGGGTTACCAATCCTGATATGTCGCTCGGACAGAGCTAAAGAGACGTGTCTGGACGGTGTACTATAAACATATCGTCCCTACGGGACTAAATGTCCGACAATATCAATAACCATGCCTATTGATAAGGGTTCATAAAAACATAGACGTTTCCTTAAATTGACGCCTATGGTGCGGTTAGAAAACCGCACCTACCGGTCCTGGGGAGAATCGGCTTTACCGAATTAAATACTTAATCTTCATGAAACCGCACCTACCAAGTGGGATCAAGTTAATTTGGTATTACTGTCTTAATGTTTGAATTTTTATTGATCATTAACCAACTTTGTCATATCCCATAAGAGGATAGTCCCATCACGGCTACCACTTGCCAATGTTTTTCCATTTGGTGAATATGATAGGCTATCCACCACATTTGTGTGTCCTCTATACGTGTTAAGTTTTTCTCCTGATTTCACATCCCAGATGTGGATTGCATCATCGTTTCCACAAGCGATCATACTTCCGTCTGGAGAAAACGCCACAGAAGCAACGTTTTGCGTGTGTCCCTTGAAAGTTTTCAACAACTCGCCTGTTTGGCTATTCCACAAGCAAACCTTACCATCCCAACCCCCACTGGCGAGTGTGCCGCCATCAGGTGAATACACTACGGCATACACCTTTTCCGTGTGTTCTTCAAGGGTATGTAAAAGGTCACCGGTTTCTGTGTTCCATAATTGAACAGTATTGTCATGACTTCCACTTGCAAGTATCGTGCCGTCGGGTGAAAACGCTACGGAAGATACTACATCTGTATGTTCGGCAAGTGTTCTCAACTGCTCACCAATAAGGTAAAGTTCACCAATGCGGACTTCCCATAAGCAGATTGTATTGTCGTGGCTTCCACTTGCAAGCATCCTTCTGTCAGGTGAAAACGCTACAGAAGATACGTTCTTTTTATGTCCAGCGAACGTTCCAAGGAATCTTCCGGTTTGTGCATCCCATAGCCGCACTTTCGCAGTATCATCCCCGGTTGCGAGTATCCCACCGTCTGATGAATACGTTATTGAACGAATAGGCTCTCGGATTCCCGTAATAGTTGTTAATATCTCACCAGTTCCTGGATTCCGAAAATGAATTTCGGTCCTATAGCCAGTCGCGAGCGTGTTACCATCCGGAGAATACACAACAGAAAAGGTACGTTGAGATGGTGGACGAGTCCCCTCTGTTTTTTGCGTAGAAGAGAGATGAGGTGTATGTTCCGTAATCACTTTTGAGATTTTACTGGTGTTTATTTCCCAAAACCGAATCGTGCCATCCTCACTTGCACAAGCAATCGTTTCACCATCGGGTGAAAACGCAACAGAAGAGGGGGATAAATCTACGTGTTCGTCAAGATCAAACTCTTTCAGCAATCTCCTGGTGTTGATATCCCAAAGACAGACATCACCGTCACGTATTCCAGTGGCGAATGTGCGTCCATCTGGAGAAAACGTCACGGGGGTGGATTTACCCATCCGATCCGCTATCGCGCGCGTTTTCAGGTTTTTACCGGTGTCAGCATCCCAAAAATTCATGTCCGCATTGGTCTCTCGACTGATGAGCATGCTACCATCTGGTGAATACACAATATATTCTATCCAATCTGTGTCCTCATCAAAGATTTTTAGAAACTCACCCGTGCAAGAATCCCAAATTCGAATTCCGTTAACGTTTCCCCAAGCTTCACTACTGGCTATCACAGTTCCATCTGGTGAAAAAACGGCAGAATAAACCTTCTCCGTATGCCCTTCAAGTCTTGCAATCTGTTCTCCAGTGTGTAGATTCCAAAGACCAATCGTTTTGTCGTCACTCGCTGTGGCGAGTCTTTCACCATCCGGACTGAACGCGACAGAGTTGATAGCACCCGTATGTCCGACGAAACTTGCTTTGTGCTCACCTGTGTTGGTATCCCACAAACGTGCGGTCTTATCATCACTCGCGGTTGCAAACGTTCCCCCATCCGGACTAAACACTATTGAATTGACTGGTTCCGTGTGTCCTATAAGCAGATCAAGAGGTTTGCATGTTTGTACATCGTAGATCCAAATTCCTATCGTACTCGCAACGGCAAGACGTGTACCATCCGGAAAATACATTATTTCATTTATCCCGCCTTTTCCGAATCGTACTTTGGTGCCTTGGGGTAACCTCCATTGTGTGTAGGGTTGTGGTTTTTGCATGTTCCTATTCTCCAAATATCGGTTGATTGATGTCCAAATACTACTTCGTTAAATCCCACAGAATCACAGTACTATCCCTGCATCCACTGGCGAGTATCTGTCCATCTGGAGAATAAGCTACAGAATAGACAGGGTCTATATGTCCAGTAAAAGTTTTTAGAAGATTGCCAGTAGCAACATCCCAAACAGAGAGTTCACCCATACCACCACTGGCAAATGTACTTCCATCCGGGGAATACACTACAGAATACGCCCCTGCCTCCGCTTTAATGGTTTTTAGGAGTTCACCGGTAGATACATCCCAAAATCGTATACCTTCATCACCGTTATTTCCAGTACATGCAAGTATCATTCCGTCCGGTGAATATGCCATAGAATCTATACTATTATCTGACTGAGTGTCAATAGTTTTTAGGAGTTCACCAGTAGCGGCATTCCAAAAACGAATTGTCCCATCATCACCGCCGCTCGCCAGCGTACTCCCATTCGGAGAGAATACCACATCGTAAATACCTCGTGTATGTGTTTTGAAGGATATTAGGCATTTACTCGTATGGACATCCCACAATCGTATCGTATCGTCCCAACTCCCACTGGCAAGCGTTTGTCCATCAGGGCTAAATATTACTGATGAAATGCCTTTCGTATGCTCTTCAAAGGTAGCTTTGCGTTCCAACGTGCCGACACTGTATAGCATAATTGTGTTGTCGTAAGTTCCACAAGCGAGTGTTTCTCCATCTGGAGAATATGCTATAGATGAGATAGATCTTTCTGCAGAAAGTGTTTTCAGGAGTTTGTGAGTGTCTACATTCCAAATTCGGACGATATCGTCTAAACTCACTAATTTTTTCCCATTAGGAGAGAACATAAGGGATTTGAGGACTTCAGCGTAACCGGTGATAGTATTTTTTTGTTCACCAGTATCCACATCCCAGAAATAGATCTCTAATCCGTTGGAAACTGCAAGTGTCCGACTATCGGGTGAATATCTAAAACCGTTGACATTTCTTCCGCCAGGTATTTTGAAAGTATGTAATAACTCTCCCGCGTTGGCATCAAATAGGAGCATTGTTCCGTCATCAACATTACAAGCAAATGTTCTACCATCCGGGGAGTACTGCACACAATATAACTTTGTTTCCCAATTGAACATTTTGATTTTCTCGCCGGTATGCGTATTCCACAACCGGATTGTTTTGTCGGAACTCACAATAGCAAGTGTTCCACCATCTTTTGAAAAATCAATATCAGAAATATCCTTTGTATTGTCTTTGAATATACGTAAAAATTCACCGGTATTCGCATCCCATAGACAGACATTATTATCTCCACCGCGACTGGCAATCATCTTGCCGTTTGGAGAAAATATCAGGGAATCAATAGAATTCGGGTGTGCTGCAAAGGTTAACTGAAGTTCTCCCGTGGCTACATCCCAAAAACGGATGACCTCGTCGTCACCCCCACTTGCGAGTCTACTACCATCTGGATTGAATCTTAACACATTAACTTTATCCGTATGTCCTATAAGAGTTGTTTTTGGTTTACCGGTGACTCCATCCCACAGACGGATGGTTTTGTCTTTACCCGCGCAGGCAAACGTTTTACCATCAGGACTGAAAACAAGAGAATAGATCTCGTCTGTATGTCCTGTGAGGGTTGCCTTCGGTTCACCAGTGACAGCATCCCATAAACGAATGGTATGGTCGTTCCAACCACTTATACTCGCAAGGGTTTTACCATCAGGACTGAAAACAACGCCAGTGACATAATAAGTATGTCCAGTTAACAGATTGATTTCTTCACAGGTTTGTGTATCATAAAGCCAAATACCGATTGTGCTTCCTATGGCAAACCTCGTGCCATCCGGAGAAAATTCGCAATCAAATATATAGCCTTTACCAAAACGTGCTATTGCTCCTTTAGGTAAATAACCTTTGAAGTAATTTTGATGATTGTTCATTTGAGTTGATTCAAATGCCATAATACCTCCTTCTATGGGTTCAACACCAAACTCCTTACGCAGGAGTGAACGTATTTCTCTTAATTTTGTTTTTACAGTGCCTAATGCGATGTCAAGTTTTTGGGCAATGTCTTTGATATTCCATGCTTCAAGGTAGTACAATACCGCAATTTGACGCACCCGCTGTGGAAGGTGATAAACTGCTTCTCTCACGTCTGCTCGTAATTGGACCTCTTGAAAACGGGTAGGAGCATGTTGGTCAATATGTTCAACTAACTCTGCATCGCTATGCGGGATTTCATTCCGTGATCGATGAGTAGAAGCGTAGTACCTGTTGCACGCGTTATATGCAATCCGCCGCAGCCATGCGTCAAAACTATCTACTTTGCGGAGACCATCTATGTTTTCCCACACCGCCATCCAGATGTCAGTATGAATTTCTTCCGCATCCCGGTGTTGTCTTGATTTTGCGACAACGATACGCCAAATACGTGGATTGTAACGGGACATGAGCTCTGAAAAAGCGGCTTCGTTGCGGTTCTGTACTAATTGTATGAGTTCTTCATCTGTTAGACCATTGAGGGTTGACAAATCGTAGTTCATAAACAGATTCCCAATGAGGTTTTAATATTAAGAGGCGGGTTTTTGGGGATTAGGTTTAAAAAGATGAAATCAGATTTGAAATTTAATGAAATTCCTATAATTCAGTAAGAACTTACAAGAGTTATGTATTTTTTAAAATTATACCATTTCTGAATGATGACTTTTCATTAACACAAGAGGGTATTGCCTAACTAAATGATATTCATGGTTTCCATTCCGCCGAGTTTTAAAATGTCAAATCATGGTTATTTAGTTTTCCGAAAATTGAGATTCTCGCTTTAAGACCTTCCGCTGTCCGAGCGAGCTCCAGCTAGCGACTTTGCGGTTAATATGGACAAAAAGTCTAATATAGCGTTGTTTTGCGTGGACGAACCCGTTTTTGACGAAATGGGTATGTTGACATCTTGGACAATTCTTCAGGGTATCCTCCGAATAGAAGCGAGTTGGTTTTTGATGAGGATACAGGTTTTAGGCACGTAAGTCAATCAAAAAATCATACTGATTTTTTGATTGACAACTCTTGTTAATTGGGTATATCATAAGGAAGGTAATTCACTTGTAGCGAAATTTTACACCTTGCTAAGGAGCATAAGAATGTCACAACGGATTAAAATCGGACAGATTGGGTGCGGTATGATATCTGGTTCACATATCAACGGATACCTTGCCCATCCACAGCACGCGGAAATCGTCGCTGTTTGCGATACGGTCGATGCAAATGCAAAACGGAGAGCAGCAGAAGTGCTATCAGGAGCAGAAGCACGTGCTAACTCAGCAAAGGCTGATGCGGAAAAAGCAGATTCTGCATCAACACGCGATCGATTGAATGAAAATGCTGCACGTTGGGCAGAATACAGCAACAACGGTGTCAAAATTTTCAGTGACTTCAACGAAATGTTAAAAGAATGTGATTTAGATGCTGTCAGCATTGCTACACCACCGTTTGCCCACGAACCCGCTGCCGTGGCAGCCGCAAACGCCGGTAAACACGTCTTCTGTGAAAAACCGATGGCACGTACGGCAACAGAGGCGAGAAACATGCGCGATGCATGCGACAAAGCAGGCGTTAAACTTGCCTATCAGAGTGGCGGCACATGTCTTGATCCTCGAAGTTACGCTATCCGAGATTATGTCACTTCCGGAAAAATCGGTGATGTCCATTACGGCAGACTCACCAGTTATCGCGTGCGCGGCAGACCCAATGTAGATATGTTCGGCTACGGTAAGTGGTTTCTCAATTCAATGTACAGCGGTGGCGGCACCTTATACGACACAGGGGTCTACCTTATCAACCGTTCGATTTATCTGCTCGGCTCACCGCAACCCGCTACCATTAGTGGCATCGCTTATCGTGGTATGCCACCCGAATATACTGGAGAGGAGATAAACGACGTTGAGGAATACGCATCCGTGTTTGTCCGATTTACGAACGGCATGTCGTTTATGTATGAAAACGGTTGGTCATGCAATATGGCAGGGCAACCGCAAGGTATCTTCATATTCGGTTCAAAAGGATCGTTCAGTAACGATAAACTCTTCCTTGAAAAAGGGGAGTGGGATACCGATGAACAGGGCAATCGTAGACGCTATCGCGAAAATCTCGTTGAAACACCGTTAGAACTTCCGGATATGCACTTTCCAGATAAGTTCCGTGATTTTATTGACGCTTGCAACAGCGATGCGCAACCTGCCAGCAATGGTGATATCGGTTTGAAGGTTACAGAGATTATGAGTGGCGCACTCCTATCGGCTAAACTCCGCCGTGAAGTTAGCGTGGAAGAACTTTATGAACTGGAAGCACTCCGCACTGAACCGACACCGGGGTGGCCTATTCCATAGTGAATTACCTGTTTCCAAGAGGATTCCGTAGTTCTTTTTGTTTGTCCAACTGTGTAGCATATACCTTAAGCGGAATCCTCTATTCTTATTCCGTGAATTCCTCATAGAATTTAAAGTTGACTTCTACGCTTTAATTAGGTATCCTTATAATAGAAAATAATCGGATATTCACGGTGCAATAGAAGATATAAATGGAACATTTCACCTTGAAGAAACATAATGAATGGAGGAACAGATGTGAAAAATTTTGAGTTTTATGAACCTGCTACCCTTGCGGAAGCTTCCCGCTTATTTGCACAAGAGCATGCGCAGCTCCTTGCAGGTGGGACAGACCTTGTTATCGGCATGAAGGCGTACACCAAAACACCGCAATCTGTGATTAGTTTACAGAAAATTCCAGGATTGAGCAGTATCACTACTGATGCTGATAACAGAATTACCATCGGTGCGATGACAAAGGTGCGAGAAGTAGAATTGTCCGAAGATATACAAAAACACCACACAGCATTAGCAGAAGGCGCAGCAGAAATCGGTTCTATCCAAATTCGCAACCTTGCAACAATCGGTGGAAACATTGCACACGCTTCACCTGCCGCGGACACGGTTGCAGGCTTACTTGTTGCTGATGCACAGGTTGACATCGCAGGTGCTGATGGCGAACGCACAGTGCCAATTAATGAACTATTCACCGGTCCAGGACAAACCGTCTTAAAATCGGGTGAGATAATTACACAATTTCGTTTATTGAGTCCCGCATCTGGTTCCCACTATATCAAGCATAAAATCCGTGAAGTTATGGATCTGGCATTTATCGGTGTTGCTTCCGCTGTCAATTTAGAGAACGGGACAATTACTGATGTCCGAATTGGACTCGCCGCTGTTGCACCAACACCAATTCGCGCGACTGAAGCTGAAAATTTACTAAAAGGAAAAATACCCACACCGGAACTTCTGCAACAAGCAGCCGAAGCAGCTGCAGCCGGAGCCAGTCCGATATCTGATCTACGATGTTCCGCTGAGCACCGAAGAGAAATGGTTGATGTTCTGACAAGACGAACCCTGCAACACGCTATAGGCAGAGCAAGTTAAAAGCATTCATAATCTACGTGAGAATGACATTCACGTCTTGCATCATATATATATATTATACCAAATTAACTTGATTCCAATCTATCGGTGCGGTTAGGAATGCAGATCGCATTTGGGTGAGTACACCGCAAAACCGCACCTACCGTCCGGAAAATAGGACAAATCCTGTTAATTTGGTATTATACCCAATTAACGGGATTTGTAGCGCGAGGTCCCCGTGCCTTGCAATGCTGACTTTATCGGAAAACTTCGAATCAAGTTAATTTGGTATTAGTCAAGGAGAAAAATATGGCAAAACACCCTGTCAGTCTAAAAGTTAACGGTGATGAACACGATTTACTTATTGAGCCGCGCAAAACCCTACTTGCAGTGCTTCGTGATACCATTGGTTTGACAGGTACCAAGGAAGGATGTAGCACAGGGGATTGTGGTGCATGCACCGTAATTGTTGATGGCAAAGCCGTCACGTCCTGTATGGTACTTGGCGTTACCGCCTCTGGAAAAGAGATTACCACCATTGAAGGCTTAGCCAGCGAAGGTAAACTTCACCCTATTCAACAAGCATTTATTGATACCGGTGGTTATCAGTGCGGTTTTTGTACCCCCGGATTTATCATGGCTTCAAAAGTACTTGTAGATGAAAATCCTGACCGAACAGAAGAAGAATTCAGACATGCACTCGGCGGAAACATCTGCCGCTGTACCGGATACACTAAGATTCTCGAAGCAGTCTTACAAGCCGCCGAAGAGATACGTACAATTTCATAGAGAACGAGCAGATTTCAGATCTGTCTTAAGTTAAACAATTTAAAAGGAGAAAACATGGCTAAAACACATCGCGGAAAAGGTATAAGACATTTATACGTTGATCCAAACGGAAATACCCATGAAGGCGAATATAATAACGGTCGTGGTACCTGCCCAGCTTGTGGGCGTACCGGTGTCAAAGTACTGCCTGATTATAGCGTAGCGGTTGGTGAGGATACCGTGAAAGTCTGTAAAAGATGTTATACTGCTATTGGACGTGGGAAAATAGAATTCCCAGCTGCAAGCAAGGAAGCAGAGTAATTGGCATACATCTTGGACTAATACCCAATTAACCCGATTCGTAGTGTGAGGTCCCCGTGCCTTGCAATGCTGACCTTATCCGAAGACTTCAAATCAAGTTAATTTGGTATAATATGCAAACAACTTATAATGAAGAAAGGAGAATTGCATGTCAGAATATAGTGTTGTCGGTCAAAAACTACCGCGCGTTGATGCAGTTGAAAAAGTTACCGGTGCTGCACAATACGGTGCGGATGTTCACCCCGTTGGAATGCTCTACGGCAAAATCGTCCGAAGCAAGCATGCACACGCAAATATCCTCAGTATTGACACCAGCGAAGCAGAAAAACTGCCCGGCGTCAGAGCAATTATTACGCAAGATGACGTGTCAAGTGGACGCAAAGTCTTCGCGACTGATAAAGTCCTATATTTGGGCGAACCGCTTGCTGCTGTTGCTGCAACAGACCCTGATACTGCCGAAGAAGCCGCTGAACTCATTAAGATAGAATATGAAGTGTTACCTGTTGTGCAAGACGTTTTGGAATCGATTAAGTCATCAGCAACCCGCTTGCACAGTGATGCGACAAAAGAAGGTCCAAACCGACGAACTATCAGTGCGAAAATCAAGGAACTGTCTCGTGATGGAACCGATGGCAACAGCGACGAAATTCGTAAACTTGAGTCAGAATTAGAAAAATATCCTGATGAAATCTACTATAACATCTCTGCTGAAAGTCATACAGGAGCAGGAGATGTTGAAAAAGGATTTGCAGAGTCTGATATCGTCGTTGAGGACACTTATGTAATTCCGCGTGTCCACCAAACCTATATGGAACCTCACGTCTCAGTTGCCAGTGCTGATTCATCAGGTAAGGTCACGGTATGGGCATCAACACAGGGGCCGTTTGCTATCCGATCAGGTATTGCTGGCACGCTTGGTATTCCACTGACACAAATTAACGTCATCGGAACAACAATGGGTGGCGGTTTTGGTGGTCGGTTTGGTGTTATTATTACGCATGTTCCTGCTGTCCTACTCTCGCAAAAAACAGGACGTCCTATTCGCGTACAGATGACACGTGAAGAGGAATTCCTTGATGGTAGACCCGCCCCCGGTTGCGTTATCAAACTGAAAACCGGTGCAACCAAAGATGGACATATCCTTGCACGGCAAGCACTTGCATTTTGGGATTCTGGGTCGGTCTCTGGCGCATCCATCGGAAGTACAATCAGAGTTCGCGGAGTCTACAAGATTCCAAATATCAAAGTTGATGCATACGGCGTGCATACTAACAAATCTGGCACTGCTGCCTATAGAGCACCGGGTGCACCACAAGCCATTTTCGCAGGTGAATCACAACTTGACGAGATTGCAGAACGTGTCGGTATGGACCCAGTCAAATTCCGTGTGATGAATATGCGCGAAGAGGGGGATGCTGTCCCCGCAGGTGGAAGCGAACCGAAAGTCGGTTACAAAGAAACCTTGGAGGCTGTTGCGGATGCTGCCGGATGGTGGGATCGGGAAACCGATGAGAACCAAGGTTGGGGTGTTGCCGTTGGTGATTGGACAAACGGTTGTGGTCCCGGTGGTGTTTATGTTTCTGTTCACGAAGATGGGAGCGCGCGAATTTTCCACGGTTCAATGGACATTACAGGAACGGATACAGCAATAACGCAAATTATTGCTGAAATCTTGACCATTCCTTATAAAAACGTCACAATCCGACGTGGAGACACAGATTCCGCACCGTATTCTACCGGATCTGGTGGAAGTGTTGTAACATTCACTATGGGAAATACTGCTAAACTTGCTGCTGAAGATGCCCGTAAGCGCATTCTTGAACTCGCCTCTGAAAGACTCAATACGAACGAGGACAATCTTGAACTCAGAGATGGTGGTGTCCATATTGTCACTGCAGATCCACCGAAATCTATTTCATTAGGTGAACTCGCAGCGTATAGTCTTTCAACAATAGGGGGGCCTATTGTTGGAAAAGGTTCTTTCGCACGACAACCGAGTACACCTGCTCTCGCAGCACAGATTGCTAAAGTTGAAGTAGATCCTGAAACTGGAAGAACCAGAGTCCTAAAACTTGTTGCCTCGCAAGATGTTGGCTTCGCTATTAATCCGATGGCAGTTGAAGGGCAAATTGAAGGTGGCACGGTGCAAGGCTATGCATGGGCTATGATGGAAGAGATGCAATACGGTGACAATGGAAATGTCAATCCCGGATTCGTCGATTACCGTGTGCCTACCTCTGCCGACCTACCGACAGTTGAATCGGTCATTGTAGAAGTACCTGCACCGAACGGTCCTTATGGTGCCAAAGGTGTTGGCGAACCGCCTATCACGCCAACTTTGGCAACAATGGCAAACGCTGTCAAGGACGCTGTCGGCGTACGTATAACAGAATTGCCGATTAAACCTGAAAAGGTTATTGAAGCACTGAAAAACAATGGGCATGGTGCGTAGTTGTCTAACACTGGTATTTGCGAGGCATTCGTGCCTCGCAAACAAATCACTTTTTGACAAAACGCTACTTTATGCAAGAATACGCCTCAGTCATAGCACCCACAACCTAAAGGTTGGGGAAACCTGTGCTTCACAGACAACAACAATCCCGAAGCGATTGACTTACGTCGTCTCCACAAAGGCAGCTAAGCCTGCCCAATTTTGAATGCTATACTGGAATAGGCTTTGACCCCTGTTTCCAAAACATTCAAAATACTAAAACAGAGTGGACAACATTTTTAGAGAAAAGTCAAATCTTTTTTTATGACAAAACCCTATGCCCGTCTACATCCCCCAAGCTAAAGCATGGGGTTTTGATGGGGGAGTGATAAACATATTGTTAACGAAAACAAGCGACAGCACATCAACAGAGTTTGTCGTACCGCAGGTTTTCAACCTACAACTATTTGTACACCTTTAGACCTTATTGAGGAAATTCAAATGAAAGAACAACTTGATCCGCCAACCGACCCCATCCTTGAAGAAATCTATCGGATGAAAGCAGAATTCAACGCCCAATTCAATGGAGGAACTCTCTGCCCATTTGAAAGAAGTCAATAAGAGGGAGAAAGCACGCGGTAGGAAATATATCCCCGCTCCTCCACCTCCACCTGGCTTTTTTGAAAATATAGAGAAAATAGAGAAAGAGCTTGGAATCGTAAAGGAACCTGAAGATAAAGTTTCTGATGAGTAGTCCTGAATCTGCTTCTTACACATCATATTTATAAATTAACCATCTTAGGAAAACAAAGAACTTATGTTTGGTGAGATTAGAAACGAACACGGTGAACGTCTTGATTATACATATCACGAAGGCAAAGACAACAAAATCGTAGTAATAGGGCATGGTGTCACTGGCAATAAAGATAGACCTGCCCTCATCGCTTTGGCAGAAGGACTTGCCGATGCTGGCATTTCTGCCCTGCGCTTTTCGTTCTCAGGCAACGGTGAATCAGAAGGTGCATTTACAGACTCTACTATCACAAAAGGGGTAGCAGACCTCGGCACCATCATTGATGCCCTCAACGGATATAAAGTTTGCTACGTTGGGCATAGTATGGGTGGTGCAGTCGGTGTGCTGCGTGCAGCTGCCGATGAACGCATTGAAGTACTCGTCTCGCTTGCAGGAATGGTGCATACGAAAGCATTTGCTGAACGCGAATTTGGCGATGTCACTCCTGACAAAGGTTTTATGTGGGATGATCCCGATTGTCCGCTCTCCCAAGTCTATATGGACGACATGGCAACGATTGATAGTGTCGCTAAGCACGCAAGTAAATTTGCTGTGCCATGGCTTTTAGTTCACGGCACAGAGGACGATATCGTTCCAATAGAAGATAGTCATGATGTCCTTCAGCACGCAAACGAACCGACGAAACTTCTTGAACTTCCCGGTGTAGACCATGTCTTCTCTGGCGACTCTACCGCTATCATGGTCGAAAAAGTTGTCGCGTGGATTAGCCAAAAACTATAAGGGACAAATCAATATGGCACGTATTGATAAAATCAAGGAAGAAATTGGTTGGTTAAAGGTAATCTTCGGTATATTAATTGTCACAGATATTTCTCTGATCGCCTGGCTGATTCAGAGTTACGGAAGAGTCCACTTGTTCCTTTCTATATTTGGGGTGTTTGGGGCACTCTTGATTATGTTTGTAATTGATCGACTTGATAGTATTGCGCGTCAGAAAATGAATGAATTGGAGGATTTGTAATGGATTGGATGGAATGGGTCATCGCTGGTGTGGTTATAGCGTTTTTCATAACCTTAGGGAGAATCGTACGAAGAGCCACAAAAAGCACTAATAAATGAATTAGAAGAGTTATAATGGAATGGATCCCAATTACTGCATTTGTAGCATTTCTTGTTGGGCTCGGTATTGTCGTGCGAAGAGCCACAAAAGAGTAAGAATGTTCAGAAATTATAGCAGCGATTTAAGAATTGCCAACTTTGGAGAATTATAATTATGCCAACACCTCGCCTCTCTGTCTCAACGTGGAGTCTGCATCGGCAACTTGGAAGACCCGGATTTACCGGTCCCGCACACGACATGCAAATCCCTACTGAAACGCATAACAAAGGCCCCATCTCACTTCTGGAGTTACCCGCACGTATCGCCGAATTTGGCATTAATACCGTAGAAATCTGTCATTTCCATCTACCCACTGTGGAAAAATCTTACCTAACTGAACTCCGCGCTGCACTCCAAGATGCCGATGTTGAACTTTTCTCTTTATTAATAGATGATGGTGACATCACTCACCCATCGGATGCAGAACGCGACATCGCATGGATTGAAAAGTGGATTGACATCGCTGGCGAGATTGGTGCACAGTGTGCGCGCGTTATCGGTGGTAAAGCGGAACCGTCTGAAGAAACCTTAACACAAAGTCAAAATGCCCTCTCTCGACTAACCAAACGTGCAGATACTGCTGGCATCCGCTTGATGACTGAAAACTGGTTCTCCATCTTTTCCACTCCGGAAAATGTTAACACTCTTTTGAGTAATTTAGATGGTAAAGTCGGGCTATGTCTTGACTTCGGCAACTGGCGCGGTGGGACAAAATACGCTGATCTCGCTGCAATTGCACCGAAGGCAGAATCGTGTCATACCAAAGCGCATTTTGCTGCCCCACGCGAAATCGACAGAGAAGATTACATCCAATGCCTTGAGCTCACGCAGAAAGCCGGTTTTGCTGGACCGCATACCCTCATCTACGATGGTCCCGGTGATGAATGGGAAGGCTTGGCTATTGAACGCGAAGTTGTGAACCCTTACCTCAACTAAATTAGGAGAATTAACAATGTCTTCCAATGCTATTATCACCATTACCCGGATGATGGAAACACTACCAGAAGCATTGCAGAATCAGATTGTGGAACATCTACATGAGTATATCGCTGATCTGCAAGATGAACTTCAATGGGATACTTCTTTTAACAGGACACAAGACCAACTTGTTGCGGCTGCCCGTCGTGCAAAACAAGAAATCGCTGAAGGAAAAACTGAACCAATGGATTTGGATCGGTTATGAAATTGGTAGCATTAGGATAAAACAATGGTCTCACTATTAGAAAAACAAGGCATTCTAAACGTCGCGTGGAACGGACAACAGGTTTTGGGTTACCATTTTCCCGAAGATGGCAATCGTCCGTTTTGTCATCCGTTGAACCTACCCGGCGCACCGTCGCTCACGATGAACGAACCCGGTGACCACGTACATCATCAAGGTCTATGGGTTGCGTGGAAAAAGGTTAATGAGGTCAATTTTTGGGAGCAACCCGCACAGGGTACCGACCCAATTGGCTTTGGAAAAATCGTCCATCAACGGATTATTTCGCAAAGTGCCAATGCTGACAGCGCGAGTTTTGCAACAGAAAACGCATGGATAGATTGGCAAGGCATTACGCATCTTACAGAGCAGCGAGAGATAACTGTTCATCCACCGACTGCAGATACGATGCAGATTTCTGTATCGTTGACGTTTTACCCTAACGAGCGTGAGGTTGTGCTTGACTTGCGGCGCGGTGAACCCGGTGCAGATGGCAGATACTATAGCGGTATGGCAATCCGATTTGACAATATCATTACACCGGGCAACCTTTTGGATGCTGATGGACGCACCGAACCGATGGACATCTTCGGAAAACAGAGTCGGTGGTGCAGCTTCACTTCAAAACACCCTACGAACAACGAAACCTATGGGGTTGCAATCGTTGATCATCCCAATAATCCTCGCTATCCGACAACATGGTGGGTACGTAATCGGAAAAACTACTGCTTAATCCATCCCTCACCTGTCTACTATGAACCGCTCCATCTTGCCTCCGATGAAGTTTTGACGTTGCAATATAGTGTTGTTCTCTATCGTGGGCAACCTGACGCAGCGTTTTTTGTGTAAATAAAGTATCTGCCCTATTGGTAAAGTGAGTTTGACTCAAGCATGTAGTTGGATTGTTGGGTTTCGCTATAATTATCTTCTCGAACGGTTCATTGAAAATCAAAATTCTCTGTATAACTGTAGGGTTCATGGTCTTTTACCGCTCAACTCAACCTACGTCTATATTTGGTTTTATTATTGAACTCACGTTAAACAACTTTACTCGCAATTTGAAAGTGGGTATAGCATCATGGAGACCATATGTTACATTTTGATTATCTTAACCCCGGTTCTCGGATTGATCTCCCTGAGGTTGCAGAATACCTGAATATTCAAAGTTCTGAATTTGAGATTCTTGCAAGTCATCCTGGAGGTATGGGCGTATGCTTTCAACTTAAAAGTTTGTCCAACCTGCAAAATTATGCCCTAAAATGCATTCGCCCCGACTTGCTTGGGGATCAAGATTCGTTAGAACGCTTCCACGAAGAATTAGATGTGTGGTTATCTGCATCCGTATGTGACGCTGTTGTAGAGGCTATTCACATCGTCCGAATAAACGAGCTTCCTTGTATTTTAGCCACATGGATGGAAGGGGGCGACCTCACTCACACACTTTCAACGCTTAATCCCGCTCGGAAATTTGAAACGATTGTCCGTATCACGCGCTCGCTACAGTGGGCACAAACGAAACTTGGCATTATTCACCGTGACCTTAAGCCATCAAATATACTCTTTGACAAGGAATTGCTTGCTTACCTTTCAGACTGGGGATTGTCACGTCCACTTCGAAGGGCATTCGTTGTCGCAAGCAGTGGAAAAGATATATCTGCCGTAGATAGAGAAGATCGCACACAACAAGGGAGTTTCTTAGGAACAGTGACTTATGCGGCACCCGAACAAATTAGAAATGCGGCGATGGTGGATCATCAAGCGGATATTTATGCTTTGGGCTGTGTCATGTTTGAGTTGGAAACTGGCAGCCCTCCATTTACCGGTACCAGTTTTCAGGAAATTGCCTACCAACATCTCCATGTTTCGCCACCCAAACTCGGAGGTTTGTTTCGCCAGACAACACTTGGTCTTGAGAACTTGATAAATCGGTGTTTAACTAAAGAACCAGGAGATCGCTACGCGACATACGAAGAACTCGAACGGGATTTGTTGGCGGTTGGTGGTAAACAGAAGTTTGCATTGGATAGATGCGTAATTTCTGAGCGTTACAAACGACATCCACTTGGAAAAGGTCATGCATCTCAGCAGCAAACTATCGCAAATGCAGATGTCAAAGGCAAAGGGGTGGCTCTTGTTGAATTTGAGGACATTAGATCCTATTTAGAAGAAGCAAGTAACCTCATTTTGCTCGGGCGATATACAGAGGCAGAAGTACTCTTACGCCCCCATTACATACCTGAGATGATTACAGGTTCAGCTGCTTGGCACTTTGCCCACTCAGCAGCATCCGAATACGCTCACTGTTTACAACTCATATCGGGCCGGCTTGATGAGGCCTTGAGTATCTATATATCCCTGAATCCAGTACCCAAAAAGCCAGCGGAATTCTATGTAAATTATTCGCATGCATTGCAGTTAGCATCCAAATGGGCTGATGCGAAGAAGGTATGCCAGCGCGGTCTCGCTCATTTTCCGGACGATCTTGATCTCCTAGGTAATTATACGCTTTCGTTGAAGGAGTGTGGAGACATAAAAGAAGCTCAGGCAGTCGCAATGCGCCGCCTTGCAATGCGAAGGGATGTCCATAGCATTGAGGAAGCAGCTTTGGTCTTAAGAGTACAGAGAGATCTTCTGCGGAATTACGATCTACCCCAAGCAATTAGTCTTGCAAAAAAACAGTACAACCTTATCAAAGAAGGATTAGTCTTAAATCCTCGTTTCCCTTCTTTACGAATTTCTGAAATTCAGTTCCTTCGATTTGCTCTTGCTGATAACAAACTTCTCAATGCTTGTCAAGCAATGATGAACGATAAACATATTCACGCCACATATCGGCAACTCGCTTTCTTGGAGATGATAGAAGAAATTAGTGAAAGTCCGCACTTCAAGACAGCTTTGGAAATGATAGACAAGACCTTGAATGTAGATTCTTTTTCAACAGACTTTGAAGCAGCACTCCAAGAGAGACTATTCTTTACTCAATGGAAAATTTACGCCGATAGATATATGATCGGAATAGACGATAAATCCGGTGCACGCATACTAATTCAAGAAGTTATTGATTACTTTTTAGCAAAGAAAGGAGAAGTATATCCATATCCCGTGATGACAGCACGAGTTCTTGAATGGATGGGACGCATTAACGAAGGTGAAGATCTACTACGTGGGACTATTAGAGACTCCAAAGATTCATGGAACGCACGTAAAGAATTGGCGTTGCTACTTCAGCGAGACGGTCGTTTAAAAGAAGCTTTATCCGAAGCGAATAGTCTTACAGAATCTGCCCCTTGGCGATCTGAAAGTTTTGACGTGTTAAGTTACGTAGCTGACAAAGCTGGTGATACAAGACTAGCAAATGATGCTAAAGAGAAAGGGAACCAGACTTTTGATAAAGAGAAGAAGCTTTTCGAGAAATTGAGAACTCTCATATCATAACCAATATTCAAAAGTCCGACATTTTAAAGTAATGCGTCAGTTCTAAAACAGTTAAATAATTGGATTGTTTAAAAAATGCAAAAAAACACAGCAAAGCAACTCCTCTATAACTCCGCAGAAATAGCTGGGGGTGGTCTTGGGGCAGCATTAGGGTTTCTCGCTGGAGATCCGTTTGCCGCAGCAATTTCCGGTGGCGTTGGGGCTGCTGCTGTTGGAATATTAAAAAATATCGGGAAGGATTTTACAGAAAGGCAATTATCCCCACGAGAAGATATTCGGGTAGGTAAGGTGTTGGCAATTGCAGCATTGGAAATTCACCAACGTTTAGAAAAAGGTGAAAGTTTGCGTGATGATGGATTTTTCGATGAAAAGTCAAATGGGAGATCAGATGCGGAAGAGGTTGCAGAGGCGATAATGTTGAAGTGTCAGAGAGAACCGCAGGAAAAGAAAATTCCATATATGGGATATTTGAAAGCGAGCATCGCCTTTAATCCAGATATCAGTGCGGATATGGGACATCAACTCATAAAAGCAGCCGAAGAACTTACTTATCGGCAACTCTGTATTTTGAAACTCGCTGTAGTGAAAGATAGTTTTAGATTGCGTGGTGAAGACTACCGTGGTCATGGAACTTTTGCAATACAACTTTCGCAAATTTTGTACGAGTGCCTAGATATGTATCATAGAGCATATATAAACTTTGATGGCGAAGTTGCGTTTGGTCCTACAGACGTAAAACCTGGAAGTATGACTGTTCAAGGAATTGGTGGCGACCTTTTCAATCTCATGAAACTTTCCTCTATCCCTGATGATGACCTAATTCCAATTGCAAAGGTATTGAAGTAAGGTTTATTTCGTTAGGAACATAGAGCGAACCGCAGCCACTCTTTTTCTTTACATTTTTCGGAAAATTGAATATACTGTCAGTATAATACGCGAGAAATGTTTGTTATCTAATTCTGAACCAGTTTGGGTAGCACTGCGAAGCATACCGCACGGTACATCTGCTCACCTCTCACCTTCACAGATAGATAAAAGAACTGGGAAATCCAAATAGGAATGATAGAAATAGAACCAGTATTTTTTCAAGGAAAATCCGGTGCTGTGTACATATTTGGGGTGGACTTCTTTACTATACGGAGGTAATAATGAAAGTTAATTTTCAGGAGAAATTTGAAGAAGTATTAAAAAAAGAATCAAAAGGCTTTGATATAGAGTGGTCGTTAGTAGAAATTAAAAGCATACGCTATCAGTCTACACTAATGAGTGCCCTCCCCGTGACTCTTGATGAATATACAGTTAGAATGAGAGTGGTAGAAGATGAAATTCCTGATATGGATACAGATGACTGGTTCATATCTCATAAGTTCATATATGCCATCATGTCAAAAAGTGTTAGGACTGAATTTGAAAAGACTGATATGATGACTTTTGATATCGGAACCATTGAATCTATAGCCATGAAAACTCGTGATGCATTCAGAGATTTTCAGGGGCAGTAGACTGGCGCATTCGCTTTGAAAGAAGAATTTTATGTCTAAAGAACTAAAAGGTATCATACAACCCGAAGATGAAGATACTGTGTGGCGATATATGAGTTTTGAGAAGTTTGCTAACATTTTAGCAACAGGGTCCTTATTTTTTACAAGGGCCGATAAGTACGATGACAAGTTTGAAGGATACATCCCCGAATCAACTACGTTACCTCACAAACCTGAGGTCAACCCCACAGTCAACCGTGTTGATTCAAATTTTCGTCAATACATCATGTGTAACTGTTGGCATCACGGAAAAGAAGAATCAATGGGGATGTGGGACAAATACCACCTACGCAATAGCGGTATAGCAATCAAAACAACTATGGAGAACTTGAAGAATAGCTTGCCGGATAAACCTAATGTATTTATCGGTAAAATAAAGTACATTAACAATCACGATCAAATTGATATGCCTATAGATGCAGGGTTATTTAGTTTTAGGCTTTTTGTCCATTTTATCCGAAAAGTCGCGATTCGGAGATCGCTCCTACAGCGGAAAGTCTTAAATTGAAAATCTAAATATTCGGAGAACTAAATAGCCCTGCTATAGATGTAGAGAATTTCCTTCATTACCCCTACTTCTATAAGAGAAAACCTTTTGAATACGAACAGGAAGTGCGTGCGATCATTGATATTGCATCAATTCCACGTGATGACCCTTATGAATTTGGCAGGCCCCTTAAAATCAGTGTTAAAACGCTGATTGGCGCAAATAGCGAAGTAATTGTATCACCACACGCTGAAAAATGGGTTACAGGTACGCTTGAATTAATAGTTAAGCAGTATGGATTCCAATTTCCTGTCAACCGATCAAAACTTTTAGATCTGCCAACTTGAATTGGTGTGGTCGCATCCGTGCGAATTATAGGATCTAAACCTTTAGTTTCTTTTTCTTTACATTTTTTGGAAAATTGAATATAATGTGCAAAATGATATTACTGATTTAGAAAACCGCGTCACTGATTTAGAAAATGCATAAACTTATGGGCGGGGCTACTGACCTACCCACCCGCCCGCCTAACTTAGGGAGAATAAATGATGATAGGTGTGGGCATTGCAGAGTTGGTCATATTAGTGATATTTGTTCCAATTGTTGTCTATTTTTATGGTTCCATTATTAATTTTCTGCTTTGGTATTTTAACTTTGTGAATAGAAATATTGGAAGACTATTTTGTCGTCTATTTCGCAGATCTTGAAGCAAACTGTTAGTATAGTACGCGTGAAATGTTTGTTATCCAACAATAAGAAATAAAAAATTTTCAATATTAGGTTCATTGTGCAAAATCCAATGCAAGTTGAAACTTCAATCGTTTTGTGGTATTATAAAGTCAAGGAACGCATCAGTTATCGGACATTTTTTCAGAGGAATGATGTAACGTCACAACAAAAGAAAGGCGCGGCTGTGAAATTCTCCGCCACGAAAGAAACGATGAAACCAGAGCAAGTGATAAACCAAGACCCCGACATTCACGGAGGAGTGCCAGTGTTTACCGGCACCCGTGTTCCTATACAGTCCCTGATTGATCATCTGAAAGCAGGGGAGAGCCTTGACTACTTTCTTGAAGGATTCCCTTCTGTTTCTCGAGAGCAGGCAATCGCCTTTTTAGAATTCGCATTGACGACGGCAATTAGATCATACCCCAGATAAAATCTTTAATAGGAGGTTCATTGTGCAAAATCCAACTTCTACTCATGAGGAAACCGGTATCGGTTCCATCCACGTTGAACCATTACCGCCAATAGAAATAGACGAAACCCAACTTGTTTATCACCAACTCTGCCCCGCTGAGGATTTTGAGGAACTTGAAGGCAAACCCTTTCATGTCAGCGGCACGCATCTGGCAGTTTTCAAATCCAGCGACAAATATTACGCTGTTGACAATCGTTGCCCACACATGGGTTATCCAATGTCTAAAGGGAGTATCCGTGACGGTGTACTGATCTGCCATTGGCACCACTGGGAATTTGACCTCAACTCGGGTGCATGTTTCTTAGCATCCGGCGATGACCTGAAAGCGTTTCCTGTTGAATTACGGGATGATGGTTATTTGTACGTCGGGTTAACGAAAGGCGAGCGAGAGGCAGCAAAACAACGTGTCATCGCAAACGGCAAGCGTGCACTTGAGCGGGGTCTCAAGGACCGCAGCACCTTCTTTATCGCCAAAGCCGTCACAGCACTTCGTGACGCAGGTGCATCCCCAGCAGAGATTATTCAACAAGGACTCCACTACGGTGCACATAAAAGTAGTGATGGATGGTCGTCAGGTGTTGCTATCCTCACGCTGGCAGCGAACCTGTGGGATGATGTTGATCCGAAAGACCATAACCTGTTCCTCGTACACGGATTAAGTCAGATCAGTCGAAGAACAACAGGAAGTGCACGCACCTATCGCGCCCCCTTTCCGCGAGTTAAGAAGGATCACGATCTGGAAACATTGATGCGATGGTTCCGATATTTTGTTGATAAACGCCACAGAGGTGCAGCGGAACGCATCTTGCTAACCCTCAATGATCGAGATTATGATAAATCGGTTATCGCAGACTTTGTTTACACAGCAGCGACAGATTATTACTTCACTGGTGACGGACACGCACTTGATTTTGCTAATAAAATGTTTGAAGCGTTGGACTACGTCAACTGGGAAGAATCACACGAGATTTTGAGACCGATAGTCGTTGATTTGGTCAGTAGAACACGCCATGAGGAAACCTCTCGATGGGCAGACGCTGTACCTGTCTTAGAACCCATCTTTAAGAGACTTGATAGTGTGTGGGAAGACAACCAGGCTAACGAAGCGGAACTTGATATATCAGCATTTACACAGACGCTGCTCGGTGACGACTTTGAACCTACTGTCGTCGCGGTTGAGCAGAACCTTCGCAAAGGAGTCAAGGCAACCGACATCTGCCGCGCTATGACCTACGCCTCGGCGATTCGTACTGCACGGTTCCATCTCAAAAACGAGGGAGACTGGCATGATGTCGCGAACATATACTCATACTCTCACGCCCTTTATCACGCTTTTCAACATGCGCCAAGTCCTAACCTACTGCGTGGTATTTTTCACGGTGTGGTTTACTTGGCATACTTACGCTGGTTGAACATGCCTGCCGCCCGAATTCCCAAACCCGGACAACGAATACCTGATGAAACTTACACTTCTGCTGGCAAAATGTTAGAACGGCTTCAAGAATTCGCTGACTTCCAAAAAGTCTACGAAGCAGAGATCCTCGTAAATCAATATCTTGAAGAAGGCAATGACATTGACGCACTAAAAGGAACGCTTGCACACATTTTGCTACGTGAAGATGCAGAACTCCACATGTTCCAGGTCCTTGAAGTCGCTTTCCGGCATTACGACTTGTCAGACGACTTTGAAGAACAACGGATGCATCTATTGGCAGCGACACGTTACATCACAGCTCAGAAACTGATGAAGAACATTTTGTGGTCTACCGAGAACGCGGAACGTCTCGCGCGCGGTGAGTTACTTAGCGAACGCGACGATGATTAACACCTATCAAAACGATTTAGCGATTTCTAACGTTTCGGGCTGGAGTCCTACTGCTTTCCGCGATAGGAGGAAAGCCCGTCTCTTTTTCAAAAGAAGTATCAAATTATGAAATAGAACTCCAATCATGCAAAAAACAGAGCATAAACTCAATTTTAAGGATACCTCGGTAATATCATTCACAGGTTACCTATTTCAATAACCGCATAAATAGAGAGGATTTAGAAATGAAACTTGGTGTTATGTCCGATAGTCACGACAACATCCCTAATGTCAAACGTGCTGTCGCGCTTTTCAACGAAATCGGGGTGGATCTCGTCGTGCATGCAGGCGATTTTATTGCTCCGTTTGCCATTGACCCGTTAGCCGATTTAAACTGCCGCGTTGTCGGTGTTTTTGGTAACAATGATGGCGAACGTGTTGTCCTTGCGAAAAAGTTTGAATCTATAGGCGAGGTACATCCTAATCTTGCGAGCACATCACTTGGTGATACGACTATTGCCGTAATGCACTATCCTGAACTCGCTATCCCTATAGCAAATAGTGGCGATTATGATATTGTCGTCTATGGACACACGCATAAGATTGACATACAAAAGGAAAAATCGCTTTTGCTTAATCCAGGGGAAACTGGGGGTTGGACTACTGGAAAGGCTACTGTTGCCGTTGTGGACATTGAGATACTTGAGGCAACAATTCACGAACTGTAGGGCGGGTGATAGTCCGTCTGTCACCTCAACTGAAAGGTAAAATGCCCGTAGAGGGCTAAATTGGGAGCATTCTGTATCTAGGGGCATTCAAGAGAAAATCTATGCGTTCAGGAGAAAATGTGTGAACGCCTTAAATTCCATTTCCTGTTCTGATATATCTAATTGGGACTTCCCATAGAATGATAAACAAAATAGTTTTGACTTTGGTGTTAAAAAATGTTAATATATTATCTATACAGTTTGTAGGATAGGAGTTCCGTCTCGGCACACTTCAAGTACCGGGGTCTATCCATACCCGTGGAACGGTAACGTGCAAGTTTCAAGTAATACCCTGTCTTACGTTTTATTTAAATTAAACTATTCGCTAGGTTGACGTGTCTTGAAAAGTAGAACCGAGAAGTAGAATTGGAACCCGCGCGTCCTAAAAAGGATAAACTTATATGACACTTATCGTATCAGTCATATCGGCAGATGGCATCGTTATTGCTGGAGACAGCCTTTCGTCATTGAATCGGCAGATCAATATGAAAAAATCTGGGCTGGTATTTTGCCCACACTGTAAGAAGAAGCATACGGTGAAAGCGAATTTCCAAGGCAATATGGGGCAGGCGACCTACTCTCATACTGAAAAGGTTTTTTCTTTTTTGGAAAACTACGGTATTGGAGTGTTTGGATCTGGAGTTATCGGCAGTCATTCTGTTAACTTTCTAATACGTTCTTTTCAGTATGAGATTGAAAAACAAGAGAAGACTATTGATAATGTTGCCAATCTTGCCGAAGAAATAGGGGTAAACCTACATAATCTTTTGAAAAAACAACTTGAAATAGAAAAAAAATCACTAGATGATTTTCAAAAAAATCATACGTTTCTTGGCTTTCAAGTTGTCGGATACGAAGATCTTCAACCTAAAATAATTGAGGTTTTGTTGGGTAAAGATATTAGGTACAATGAGTTTCCACAGTTAGGGTGTTACGCCTCAGGTAATAGAGAGGTTGTAACGGCTATATGGGAACTTTATAAAAAAAATCCTGAAGGTCATCCTATCTATGAAGTTTTTTCTTTGCAAGAGGCTGTTGACTACGTTGATTTTTTGATTAGTTCGACAATCTCTTTTCAGAGGTTCTCTCCAATAACTCCCAATGTCGGGGGCGAAATTGATATTGCACTTGTGCGACCTTTTGACAAAAAATTTCAATGGATTTGTCAAAAACCATTGGGTAAACTCCTAGAAGGAGGCACACATGAAACAGCATAGGAACGTTAAACCGATTGACACCTACATTGAGGTAACCTTGTCTCTTGACTATAGTTTTACTCCTATCGTTCCTGAAGTTCCTGGGTACCTTGAGGTGCCGCTGGGCTATAGGACAACTCCTGTAGGACCAGAGGAACAACCCGTGAGTAAACTCCCTGCTGATTCTAAGATGATATACTCTCGAATTGTCGAGATTGAAGATCCTCGCTTTGAGGAAACCTATACTGCTTATGTAACAAGGACGTCTACTGGGTGGAGTGGACGGATTCCGGATGTACCAGAGGTTAATAAGTGTGAAGGAACTACCCAGCACGCACTATTGGCAGCTCTAAAAGATAATCTCCATGAAGTCCTAAAGGCTCGTTCGGATGCCTGGGATAAGCAAATCGAGGAGGATATAAAAGCCGGGAAACTTGATCATCTTCGCGAAGAAATACTTGAAGATATTCAGGCTGGGAGGTTAACCGATCTATAAAGCCAACCCCAATTTTTGGGATTGTTATGACAAACTTCCACCCCGTATTCAAAAACTTGCAGACAAGAATTATGAACTGCTGAAGCGAGATCGAAGTCATCCTTCCCTTGAATTAAAGAAGGTCCAGGATTGGTGGTCAGCAAAGGTTGGTGATAACTATCGCGCTTTGGCTTTTGAAACCAAGGAATACTTGGTTTGGTTTTGGATCGGAGATCATGATGAGTACATGTCACTGATACGGAGTAAGAGGAGGAGATGAAATAAGAGTGACATAGACTTCCAAACAGGAGGTTTCCTTTATATACTTAATTTTTCTTATCCCAACATCTACTTTGTCGCAAACCCATTTTCACAAGCAAATCCCCTAGGTCAACTCTACCATTAGCTTCATTAACCAGCAAAATCCGAACCTCAACAACACCATCGTCAGATGTTTACAGCAGAGAATTGAACTTACTCAATATACCCCAAATCCCGTAATCTACCTTCCAATATCTTTTTTTCTTCAGGTGTAGAGGTTTGTGCTTGTAAATGTTGGTAATTGGAATTCATTAAAATCTCGTCGTAAGCATCGCGGAACATGTCTGGATCCTCACAAGGCATATCTTCGCCACGCATTATGTGCCGATATACGAATTCACCTGTTTGCTCATCTTCACGATATAGATGTTCACCATCTGTCAGCGACCAGAGACGCACTCCGTCTGTATATCTGCTAATCTCAACGTTGTCAACCGTCGTACGAGAAGTCACACGGTGATGCGGCATCTCCAAGTTTTTCTGACTGAGGAATCCAATACCATATAGACTATCCAATTCCGACAAAACCAAACGGTTCTCATCAATTTCCGATGTGGATAGTAAATCTTTCCCATAACCGTTATAATCTGTTTCAATTCCAGCAAGGTTTGTGATTGTTGGAAACAGATCGATAGCCGAAATCGGTGCATTTGGAAATTCTATCGCACTAAGACCGGGAATATGTGCTAACAGTGGCACATGCAGCACGTTCTGATTAAGCGTGCTGCCGTGATCAATAATTTCATCACAAATCCCCTCGCCGTGATCACCAAAGATAAAAACTGCCCATTCTGGAAGATCAAGCTGCTTTAGAATCTCAACCAACTTGAACTCAAGTATATGCGTTGCGGCGGCGTAGTAAAACCGTAACGCTTCATCTGTTCTACCATGTTTTACAAGGGATCCGAGACTCGGTGCGCCAGGAATCCCACTCATGCCATACCCACCATGCGTATACCAAAAGTGTAGAAAACAGAATTGCGGTGTTTCCGAAGGTTGCTTGAGATGTTGCATTAGGTCTTCAAGCGAACCGAGTTGCTGTGCTTTCGCCTCTGGATCAATCGGTGTGATAAACGACTCAAAGTCAAGAAAACGAAAAACCTCGGCGCGTTCCGAACGTGCTGTGATATGAAACCCAGTATCCGAAAATATCTGAAATAGGTTCGGGATACCTTCAAACATTTTGAGATAGGTTTGTCCATAAACACCATGCTCAAACGGATAGAGACCCGTAAAATAAGAGGTATGAGAAGGACGGGTAGCAGGTGCAGCAACAAAAAACTTCTCCGCGAGGGAAAAATCTTTGGTCAGTAGGTCAAACTTTGGTGTATTGAAGAAACTGTTAGTTCTACTGAGTGCGTCATAACGCCAACAATCAATTGAGATCAGGAGAAATTTATTGATGGACATAGTTTTCATATTCTAATCCATTAACCGCGTATTGTATTGTCGCGCAGTATGTTGATAGTTTTCAAATTGGTCATGGTGAAAAGGATGAGCGGTATAGATATAGACTGCATCGCTATACGGGTCATAAAGAATAACCTCTTCGCGAGCATCGCCACAAACATCGGCAGGAAAACAGTGATACCATCCCATTTTACCACCAGTCGGCGGCGGTAGGTCAGGAAAGGTTACTACTTTGTTTCCTGTGCTGTCGTAAAGCGCAGCAGGACTGTAAATCAATTCTGGATTGCCAACACCATGCCAGCGGATAATCTCCAATCCTGTGTTGTTCGGTGTTTCATCAACCTTAAAACGACTATAAATCTTTCCTGTATTATCTACTACTATCAAGTCCGAATGATGTCCGTTATAGCGGATAACTAAGTTTGGGGGCGCATCCGGCAGCAAGTTTCCACATCGAATCTCTTGCCCGTGCGGCACAACGTCAAGTCCAAGAGAGAGGATAGGATTCCCCGCTGAGTCAACGACTTGTCCTCCACCAGAGAGGATAGCACGTTTTTCACCATTCCACTCCTCAACCAAAACCGAGTCCATGTTCTCGCCGAGGTATTTATCCCATAGAACTGTTCCATCAGCAGCAAGTCCAAAATTTCCGCCATTGACTTCATCAAGACCATCACCATTGAAATCGCCAACTGCAGGGATGTATGCGGAATGTTTCGGATAACGAAACCATCTGTCAGTATACTGCCAGAGAAGTTCAAGTTTATGGTTAAAAGCAAGTACATTCACGCCCACTTTCACAATGAAATCTTGGGGTTGGACATTTCCACTGAGATTGGCAATCATCAAACGTTGATGGATATAATTGGGTATATGACGTTCACTTTCTGCGAAAGCATTACATTGCTGAAGTTCCTTTGACACAGCAGTGTGTTTCACAGTACCTGTCGCACCATCTAAAATCATCAGGCGAATTGCCAACAAATCCCACTTGCTTGCCTCCGTCACCTCATTGTCCACCCAAAAGCAGACAACCTCTGTCTGTCCATCAGCATCAATATCATATATTGCAACGGGACCAGGACGGTCAGGTGAAAGTGCCGTTAGAACGGTATCTTTCGCATCTGCGTCTGTTATTTCAAGATGCTTATCCCCAATGGACCAGATCGGTTCACCTTCAAGCGTAAAAGCCCCAATGAAACACGGATGAATTCCTCCGAGAGACTTGTAGACTAAAAAATCAACTGTCCCATCACCTGTTAAGTCACCGATACGGATATCGCCACCCCACGACCGTCCTGCTGTTTCATTGAGAAATGCATCTGGAATTGCAACCCGTTTATAAAGATGTGCTGCTTGTCGTATATTCATTTAGACAAATGCTTTGAAAAGTCCCACATAGAGTGCAAGCACCTTTTCGGGATCAGATCCCGTATAAGCACATTCGTTGGATATGTAGCCTGAGAAACCGATGCGATTGAGCCATTCAAACATTTGTCTGTAAAGTTCAAACGTTTCTGGTACTTCCACTTTGTGTGTATGCACCGCAGTAATGTGTGGTGCCACGCGTGAAAAAAGTGGTTCAATACTTCCAGCATCGCACCCGATGAATTGGGAATTGAAAACAAAACCGACGTTCGGAAGATTTACACCTTCAATCACTTCCATCGCAGAATTTGGATCCGTGAACGAACCGTGCATTTCAATAGAGACAGTGATGTCCTTCTCTCCAGCGTAGCTGCCAAGAGCCTTCAATCCATCAATCACATAACCCACGACAGCATCGCGGTTTTCTTCAGAATATCGATCTCCGAGCACACGAACATGGTCACAATCCATAAATTCTGCCATGTCAATTACGCGTGTAACACGGCGGACGGTCTCTTCGCGATCGGACGCGTTTTCTGAGTGAAAATTTTGGCAACTCGTTAGCGATGAAATTACAACACCACTTGCGTCAACTTGCGTTTTCAACCCATCCCATGCCTTTTTCGGTGTATCCCACTCAAATCCGTGTTTCTGTTTGTAATCCATTAGCAGTTCAACACCATGATAGCCTGTCGCCTCAGCAGTATCAAGAATTCGCTTGAGTTCCCAATCTTGACATATCTGATATGTATTTAATGCCCACTTCATATTATGCTACTCCTGAATTGGTATCGGGTACCAGAGTCCACCTGTTTTAGATGTTAAAGCCCGATGCGTGGTGTGATTAATGCCGATCACATCTACTGTGATTTTGTTCTGCCAACACTGAAGCAGAACATCTGATAAATTGTAAGATCCTTTGCTTGCCTCATCAGTTACGAGAACAAAACGTCTGTTTGCACCTTCTCGAAATTTTACACGACGAATCGCTTTTACGATCGCATTGTGCGCTCGTTCATCACCTGCCGCAGCAACAACATGTGAAGTTAATAGACGTTTATACTGTTCAACATCCCGTGTCTGTTGATGAACGATGGTATCACCTTCAAGATACCTAAAGATTACGATTCCGAGTGTAAAGTCAACACCTTTCTCTTCGAATACTTTCACCATCTGATTGAGTTGTCTGCCAACAGCGCGGATATTATCTATCATGCTCCCACTAATGTCAAGTAGAAAAACGATGTCAACGATAGGGTCACCCTTACCATCAGCAATGCTATCGGCAATCCCTTCTAATGCTTCTCCCATCTCTCCATCACGGTCAACAGGTTGTGCCACCTTTTCCGGTATGGGCTGCGTTTCCCCTATTTGTTCCTGTATTTTTTCTGCTATAGGCGTAATGGTAGGTGACTTTGCGTTCGCTATCGAGATTGATTTCCATTCCGGTGATTCAGTTGCCTGCTCGCTCAGAAATGTCTCTGCCATCGGTAAATCCGCTTCTGTTCCTAATGTCATCGTTGACGTGCCTGTCTTGATAGGACGTGTCGAATTCATCGGTTGTGCAGCATTTTGATTAGTAACCTGCACCTTAGTTGAAGAAACGGGTCGCCGCTTCGGCATTGAACGTTTACGTCCACTACTTACATGAAAACGTTTCACTGTTGAGACTTCAATTGCATCTTTAACCAAAGGTTCTGAAGATTGCATCGGATGATACCACCGGATATAACTTAATCCCATTAATGCTATGAAAACACCGTGCAAAACCACAGACAGAATAAACGCACCACCTATTTTCCTACGTTTTTGCCGTAGTTTATCTGAATACACATCAATAAGCATGTCGCGTCTCCTCGTTAAGGTGTTTCCGATATAATTGAAACCGTACCCTGATTTCCATCAACTTGAAGCATCTGACCGTCAATTATATTTTTGGTGGCATTCGGTATGTTCGCTACAGCCGGAACACCGTACTCCCTTGCGACAACCGCACCGTGCGATAGTACCCCGCCGCGTTCCATCACTAATCCTGCTGCATGAAGAAATAGCGGTGTCCACGCTGGATCAGTTGAAGGACACACAAGAATGTAATCCCGTTCTGAGGGTTGAATGTCGGTAGGTGTCAATAACACACGTGCCCGCCCCTTTGCTACACCAGCGGAAACACCTACCCCAGTATATATCTCCGCTGTTTCTATTGATTGAGACATGCCGATGCTTTCAAGTGAATCGCTGAAGATAACATCCGGCATCTCAATCTGTACCAATAGTTCGCGCTGTGCCTTGCGACCAGATATAACCTCTTTGACATCTTCACCATTAATTAGTTTAAATAATTCATCTGGCTCAAGGTAGAAGATGCCACCATTGAGTTCAAAACGACTATCCAACTCAACTAAAACACGTCGGATCTGTTCATAACCAAGCATGAGGTAAAATTTTGCTGTTTCCCGAAAAGGCATATATCGCCTTGTAAAACCCAGTTCGCTTTCAATCTGTTTTCGCAACCCTGGCTTTTTCTCAACTACCTCAGCAAGTTCCTTTTCTGCCGCTTCGCGCTGCTCCATTTGTCGTGTAAAATGTTGATTGTCCTCTTGTGTTTGTCCGTCAGGTTCTGAAGATTCTTGTGAAAACGAAGCAATAAGTTGTTCAAGATAATCGGTATCTTCCCGCCACCGTGGCTGTGCCAATTCAAACTCTCCGACAGCACGATGTCCATAATCTTTTACAAAATCTGAAAGCGAAATCTCACCTTTTGCTACCTGCCATATCTTTTCGTTTGTCTCAACGGTCAGATTGCCAGACAATCCACTGATAAGTCTGCTTGCCAATCCCTTTGCATCCTTCTCTTCCATACTTTTCTGAAGTGCAGCTTCCAGTCGCTGAAGTGAGAACGCTGCAAGAAGTGTCGCAGTAAGTGCTTTCGGTGCAAAATCGTCTAACGTTTTTTTACACCATTCCTTAAATTTTTCGACCAATTCCGCATCAGAAAGTTCTGAAAGAGACAGATTTCGTTCTGTTTCAACTATCTCTTGAAATTCTGGAAATACCTGCGTTGTTAACGCTTGGTCAAAGTCTGATCTATATTTCCGCAATCGCATCTCTGTTTTTGTCATGCGGATTATGTGAAGTGGAAGTTTAAGCCAAAACGATGCTGTGCTATGCTTAATATTTGGCTTTGCTTGTGCATACATTGCCTGTTGTGGGTTCTGCTTCAATTCCGAAAAATCGTGAGCGAATGGAAAACCTTCAAAGAAGAGTTCAGACTCATGATTCAAATTAACATAAATCCGTCCACAAACCAGATCCAAAATCCCTATGTTATCCACTCGTTTACTTGGATAAAACCCCAAGCCGCGATATGCTTTGCCTAATCCACCTGCACCCGACATAAATTTTTTGATAATTGCCCAAGTCATCGGCAACGGGGCAGATAACACTTCGGCAAGGTTGTGATGACTCCAGACTGTTCCATTAGCATCCGCGATCGTTTTAAGAATTTGTATTTCTGCCTCGCGAAGTTTCGCAATTTCTCCGTCTTTTTGATCTTTAGGAACATGTGCTTGTGTTTGCGTTGTGATCGGTCTCGCCTGCAATAAAACGAATTTATCTCCAGAAAGTGCCCACTCAATATCCATCGGTTGTCCATAGAAAGTTTCAACTTGAATACCCAGTTGTCCGAGTTGTTCTAATTGTTCGTCAGTAAGACTTGGGATATCCTGTTGATCAACAGGAACCTCACTCATACCGGATTCGGTTATCATCTCACGTTTTGTGGCGATGGTTTTTTCCAATACCCCACCTGTTTCACGTGAAATTTGGAAACTGTCAGGTGTGACTTCCCCAGATACAACCGACTCCCCTAACCCCCAATTCGACTCAATAATACTGACATCCACATTAAAGGGACTCACAGTAAAAAGCACGCCAGAGACATCTGCTTTGCACATCTCTTGGACAACTACCGCCATCGCCAATCCCTCATCGGAGATACCTTGTGTACGCCGGTAAGCAATTGCACGGTCCGACCAGAGAGATGCCCAACACATCTTTAGTGCATCAAAAAGATTATCAGATTCCACATTTAAGAAGGTATCTTGTTGCCCTGCAAAACTTGCTTCCTCTAAATCTTCAGCGGTTGCACTGGAGCGGACAGCAACAGTGTCTGTTTGCAATTTCTCCCGTGCTTTTAAGATTGCATCAATAAGTTCAGGTGCTAACTCAACATCTTTAACACTACTTACGTTCTGATCAGACAAATCCGCAACAGAAAATCTATAGGCATCTGTAGTAACACAGAAACCTTGTGGGACAAAAAATCCGGAATTCGTCAATTTCCCAAGATTCAGTCCCTTTCCACCGACAAGTGGAAGGTCATTATCTTCAATTTCTGAAAAGTGTTTGATAAATTGCATGCGTCAGATTTGTCTGTAAAGATGGGAACAAGTGGAATTAGTATAGCAGAGTCCAACTGCCGAATGCAAGAGAGATTGGAGATGTCTTAGGGCTATTTAGTTCTCCGAATATTTAGATTTTCAATTTAAGACTTTCCGCTGTCCGAGCGATCTCCGAATCGCGACTTTTCGGATAAAATGGACAAAAAGCCTAAAACTAAATAACCCTGGAGATGTCTAATACCAAATTAACTTGATTATTAGTTTTCTGATAAGGTCAGCATTGCGAGGCACGGGGACCTCGTGCTACAAATCGCGTTAATTCGGTATAATACTAAATTAACTTGATTAGAAATCTTTTGATATAGTACACCGTTGTGAGGCACGGGGACCTCGCGCTACAAATCGGGGTAATTGGGTATAAAGTCGTTATTTAGGTCAATTGTTGTGAAACTCATAATTATTAAGTCACCGCGTACAGTGTGCTTATAGTGAAATCTAAAATTACCTGGACAGTTTTCTATAGGTTTAAGACGTTTGTAGTTACGCAATGCATTGCGCGTCGGACATCCACATTTATGTCTGACTGTGTTGTCCCGCAAACTGTATGAAGATTAACAAATTAATTCGGTAATTCTAATTTTCTCCGTTACCGGTAGGTGCGGTTTGAAACCGCACCTACCGGTCCTGTGGAAATCGGGATTACCGATTTAAATACTTAAACTTCATCTAACCGCACCTACCGGTCCTGTGGAAATCGGGATTACCGATTTAAATACTTAAACTTCATTTAGTTTGTGCAGTATTGTACGCAAACTAAAAGTTTGCGCTACAGCAGTGTCCAAATAATTATAGATTTTACTATAAAATTCTACAGAAGTTCATAGCAACACTTAAATGGCTCTGAGAAAATACAAAAATTGCTTGATAAGCAAGCAGAATTTGTGGTAAATTATGAACGTAAAACCTACCCGTTGTTGTCTTTGAGTGTATTCTTCCGACATAAATAGCAGTGAATCTCGGTAAATTTAGACCAAACACATTACCTATAGGAAGCATCACCCCATGAAAAAGCACATATCTTTTTTCGTGATTTTATTGATAATTTCAAGTATATTGATACTGCCAGTTTTTGCCAGTGATCCTTACCCACCTCCGCCTCGTGCATTGCCTGAGGGTGTGAAAATGCGTATCAGTGACGGAGATAATAGACAGTTGGTGGCAGATTTCGCATTTTCGCCAGATGGATCTCAAATTGCCGTTATTAGTCCAATAATCGGCATTTGGATTTATGATGCACACACTAGTGCCGAACTTGCACTACTGACTGGACATACGGATTTGGTCACTTCTGTTATGTTCTCACCAGATGGGAAAACACTCGCAAGTGGTAGTTTTGACAAGACAGTCCGATTGTGGGATGCACATACTTTTCAGCATCGTGCCACACTTATAGGACATAAAGGTAATACTAAAGTCTTGGCATTTTCCCCAGACAGTAAAAAACTGGCAACTGGTGCAAGTGCCGAGGTTCATTCAGAACGACGTGACCGTTTCCACTACGTTGAACTACCTGAAAATGAAACCAAAACTGAAAAACTTACAGATGGCACGGTTCGGGTTTGGGATGTTCTCACAGGAAAGCCACTTAAGTCAATCCTCATCACCAATACAGAATGGGTTACTGGACTTGTGTATATGCCAGACAACATCAATCTTAGGAGTGTTAGCACAGATGGAATATACCGCACTTTGAATACAGAGACCGGACAAACGAAGAAGTTTGACTTAAAGGATACCTATCGTAGTATCAACTTTTCACCGGATTCCACGCGTTTTGTGGCTCAAGATGGGTTTAAAACAGTGCTGTTGGATGCTGTCACTGAGAATGAATTAGCAACACTTGAAAGCGAACAGAATGGTTTTAATGCATCCATCACCTTTTCACAAAATAGCGACACACTTATTTGCCGTGTTAACGAATCTCCAAAAATTCGGATATGGAACGCACGCACCGGACAACTAAACACAACCATTCAAATTGGTAATAATCCATATTTCGTACCTACGGCATTATCACCGAATGGCAGAACACTTGCGATCCAGAAAGATCGAGGAAAGGGACCTGTCCAGTTATTAGATACAAAGACAGGGAACAAGGTTTTGCACCTTACCGTCAATACCCATGTTTACTCACTTCGTTTCTCACCTGACGGTCAAACACTTGCCATGCAAAGCAGCAGAGGCAGTTATGAAGGTGTAATTAGATTGTGGGATATGCCTGCTGGAGTAGAGAGGGATGTGATTTCATTCACCAATCGTCTTGGTCGTTCCGGACAACCCGCCTTTGTTGCCTCTGGCAAGGACGGTATCCTTGCATGTGGAATCGGAAATACCAAAATTTGGTTATTTGATGGAAACACAGGTAAATACCGCGCAAACCTTAAAGGACATACAACTTCCATTAATGATATTGCGTTCACAACTGATGGGGAGATGCTCGCGAGTGCAAGCATTGACGGTACGATTAGGTTATGGAATCCACAAACCACCCAACACCTTGATACGTTTGAAGAAAAGGTTAATCCAAGGGACAGAATTTCTCAGGTATATACAGTAGTTTTCTCTCCTGATGGTCAGACTCTCGCAAGTGTGAGTGGAATCAGAAATGTGAGTAGACCAAAAGTTCAATTTTGGGACGTAAATACAAGCAAACACAAACGGATCCTTAAAGGAGATCCGAATGATGTATCTGCAATAGCGTTTTCTCCGGATAAAACAACACTTGCAAGCAGTGGTAGTGGAGGAGACTCTTCAATTCGCTTGTGGGACGTACGAACTGGAAAACTGAAAGCCACATATATAGGGCATTCTTCCATCGTGACTGCCTTAGCATTTTCGCCAGATGGCACCTTACTTGCAAGTGGCGGTGGATATGATGATGCGATAGTGCAATTATGGGATATCGCAACAGGAGAGAATAGTCCTACACTCTCCGAACATTTTCGCGGAGTTTCCTCTTTGGCGTTTTCACCGGATGGAAAGCTCCTTGCAAGTGGTGGGTATAACAAAATTGAGGTGTGGGATGTCCAATTCCGCCAACACATAGCCACTTTGAACGGACACCGTCAGCGAATCTCTTCATTAACGTTCACTGGTGATGGCAGTACGTTGGCAAGTGCAAGTTATGATCAGACAGTCGTGCTATGGAAGCCAATTCCTACAGTCAACTCGAAAGTCATCATAAGAATCACGCCTTCGTCAGTTGTGTCTCCAGTTGTCGGAAGACATTTGACATTCAATGTTGAAATTGCAGGTGGCGAAAACGTCGCTGGTTACCACTTAACTATGCAGTTTGATGCAACAGCACTCCAATTCATATCCAGCAACAACGGCGACTATCTGCCGGGAAAACCATTTTTCATGAAACCGATTGCTGAGAAAAGTCAGGTAACACTTGCATCAACCGCAATCACAGACACAGGTAATGGCGACGGCACGCTCGCAACACTATCTTTTGAGGTTATTGATGTCAAACCCTCAACCATGAATATAGTCAACGTAACTCTCTCTGCTAGGGATGGTAAACGTATGCGTCCGACAGTAAAAAGCGGAAAGGTTGAAATAAAATGAGACTTACGAAGATTTTTACTACTGTAGTACTGTTTTCTGTTATATGTATATCATTCGGTATCGCTCAAGATTCATCTCAATGGGCACTCCCTGAAAATGCCAATGCACGAATCGGTAAAGGAAAAATAACAGATATTGCGTATTCGCCCGATGGTACGTTGCTTGCGGTTGGAACTTCTATTGGGACGTGGTTATATGATGCACATACCGGTGCAGAACTAACCTTGCTTTCTGGAAATACAAATTTAGAACTTGCACATTTTCTTGGAAACAGACAAAGGCAACTGAATAAAAAACCTTCCGTAGCCTTTTCGCCAAATGGAAGGATACTCGCCAGTGCGTGTTGGGACCAAAATATACGTTTCTGGGATGTGCAAACTCGCCAACATATATTCACCCTTTTGGGAAGTATAAATTCGGTCAAGTTTTCTCCGGATGGGAGAATACTTGGCGGCGTAAGTTATAACAACATTGAACTGTGGGATGCGAAAACACTCAAACATCTGAGCACACTCACCGAAGAATTGAGTGGTTTCACTGTAATCGCATTCTCACCGGATGGAATCACGCTTGCAAGTGCCAAAGTTGACAAGACGATTCAATTATGGGATTTACAGACCGGCCTTCAGAAATCCAGGCTTAAAGGGCACGCGAATACAGTCAATACATTGGCATTTTCACCAGATGGGACAACACTTGCCAGTGGAGGATTTGGCAATACAATACGTCTATGGGACCCGATAACTGGAAAACGGAAAAAGACTTTAATTGGGCATAAGGGGATTGTCCATTCATTGGCGTTTTCACCTGATGGAAGCATACTTGTCAGTGGAGGACAGGATAACACAATACATCTATGGGATCCGAAGTCAGGAAAACACAATGCCACCTTAAATAGACATAAAGGTCCCGTTGACGTTTTGGCATTTTCACCAGATGGTTTAACGCTCGCGAGTGGGGGTTCTGATGGTACAATTCAATTCTGGAATACAAAAACAGGTCAACATAAAACAACTGTCACGCATACACAACATAGATTTCCTATAGCTCTTACATCGGATGGGAAAACATTTGCAACAGAAGATTATGGTGAGATACTCTTGTGGGATTTTGACACTCACCAACTAAAGAGACGTCTTACCGGTCATTCAGGACAAATATCTTCTATCATCTTCTCACAGAATGGTACAACGCTTGCCAGCTTTAGTTTAAGTAGACGTCACAGAGAGCTGATGTTATGGAACGTGAACACAGGAAAACAACAAGTAACTTTCACCGATGAACTAAGCACAATTACTTCAAGAACTCTTTCTCCAGATGGCAAAACGCTTGCTGTGGGTAGACCCGATAACAAAGTGGAATTGTGGGACACACTCACAGGTCAACACAAAACCACACTTAAAAAACATACAAATTCGGTTTCTGCTGTGACATTTTCGCCAGATGGACGTCTCCTTGCAACAAGTGATAGTGAAAAGACAACCCACTTGTGGGGTACTTTTGCCGCACAACACATTGCAACCTTCACGACAGGATACGGATCAATAAATGCTTTGACTTTCTCACCAGATAGTTCAGTACTCGCCAGCGTTACGTCTAACGGAATTCACTTACTGAATTTAGAAACAGGCAACTCCATATCAACTTTTAGACATGGTTCAGTTGATACATTAGCCTTCACACCTGATGGAAGAACTCTCGCAAGTGGAAGTTCGGATACCACTATTCGATTGTGGGACACACGGACGGGACGTCTCAAGGATACACTTATTGGACATACTGGTGCCATTACTTCATTAACCTTCTTTACACCTGCAAACACCTTGGATGCAGCGAATACAGAACACAGTTCTTCTACCCAAACCGAAACAACTTTAGCAAGTGTCAGCGAAGACGGTACTGTTCTCTTGTGGAACATAAAGCCAATTGTAGACACAACAGCAGTTGTTAAGATTGCACCCGATCTTGTGGAATCACCCGCTTTAGGTGAACAACTAAAAATAAACGTTAATGTTACCGATGCAAACAACATTACTGGATTTCAGGTCACGATTGATTTTGACACCACTGCACTCCGTTATATTTCAAGTGAAAATGGGGGGTTTCTTCCGGGTGACGTACATATTGACACCAAAGTTGTATATCCAAATCGCGTGAAACTTGAATCAACAACTTCAACAGGATTAGGTATAGGAAATGGTCCCCTTGTGAGTTTAATGTTCAAAGTCATTGCAAGGAAACCTTCAACCATAAGCATTCCAAGAGTAATCCTTGAAAAGAGTGATGGAAGTATATCGCACCCTCTCGCTGTAGCTAGCTCCATTGTTGCACCGCCATCACCAGATGGTAGCACTGCAGATTACACCCAATTTGCTTTGCCAGATGGGGCAATAGCGCGCTTAGGGAAAGGCATAGTCAATGATATTAAACTTTCACCAGATGATAAACTGCTTGCAGTGGCAGGTTCAGCAGGAATCTGGTTGTATGATGCAAAAACTGGAAATGAACTTGCACTGCTCACAGGACATACAAAACCTGTTTCTGTAATAGCATTTTCTCCTCGCGGGGATCTGCTTGCAAGCGGTAGTTATGATGGCAAACTCCGTCTGTGGAATCCGTATACACGCCAATTGATTAGGACTCTTAACACACAAGGCAGAATTGCTGCGATTTCGTTTTCGCCTGATGGCAAAACAATTGCCAACGGAATTGGAGATGATATTCAATTGTGGGACACACATACTGGGCAACATAAACATAACATCTTTCGTGGGGAAAGTTCCATCTTTTATTTAGCCTTCTCTCCCGATGGACATACACTCGCAAGTGCAAGTATCAGTGATAATATCCAGCTTTGGGATCCTCATACCGGTAAACAAAAACTTACCTTTGATAAGAAGAAACATGGATACAAAACATCCATAGAGTTCTCTCCAGGTGGACCAAGAATCGCTTTTTCACCAGATGGGAAAACGCTTGCGAGTACAGCAGTATTCAACATGAGGAGGACCAATGAAAAAATTACATTATGGAACACAAACACAGGTGAACCACAAGCTATCCTTGCAGAAGATGAACAAAGATCCACATATCCTATTTCAACTGTGCAGTTTTCTGCTGATGGGAAGACCCTTATCAGTGGGAGTAGGGATGGAACATTGCATAAATGGAACCTAGTAACAGGTAAGAATGTCAAACCTTTTGGAAAAGCAGAATATGGAAAATATCATCTGCTACCTTTTATACCGGATAGTACCACTTTGGCACGTATTACTACGGACAAAACCATACAGTTATTTGACATTGAAACTGGAGATATCCTTCTTACGCTTACTGGATATTTAGGTTCAATAAATTCATTAGCACTTTCTGCTGATGGAACAACGCTCGCTACAGCTCCTGATAACCAAATGATTCAGTTATGGGATATGCCAACACGCCGTTACAAAGCAATTATTCATACTGAGAGTCCACTTTATTCTATGGTATTTTCACCAGATAGCACAATGCTTGCCAGTGGTGTTAAGGAAGATATCTTGTTATGGGACGCAAAAACTCAACAACACAAAGCAACGTTAACAGGACATAAGAACGATGTACGTGCTATGGTGTTTTCGCCAAATGGACAAACAATTGCCAGTTGCGAGAACAATATGATCGAACTGTGGGACGTACACACCGCTAAACACAAAACATCGCTACAAGGACATACAGGTCATATCAATTCCTTATCATTTTCACCGGATGGAAAGATGCTTGCAAGTGCAAGTGGAAATCGGTATGGGATTAATGGCGACAATAAAGTACGAATATGGGATACAAGTACAGGAAAACAACTTGCTGAATTCAAAAACTTGATGAGCGAAAATCAAGAACACCCTCATCCTATCACTTCCGTTGCGTTTTCGCCAGATGGAAAGACAGTAGTAAGTACAGATAAATCTGCTAACATTCAATTGTGGGATGTGCACACAAAAAAACACAAAGCTACCATCAACGTTATTCCACACAAATCATCACCTTATGCTTATAAAGTTGATGCTGTTACTTTTTCACCAGATGGACGAACACTCGTTGTAGGTCTAAGAGAGCGTATCAGCTCCAGAGATGGTGATTACGACAAAATTCCAATAATAATTTGGGATTTAGAAAGAGGAGTGCCTCAAAGAATTTTAGCAGGACACACGGAGGAAATCACCTCTCTTGCATATTCAGCAGATGGCACAACACTCGTGAGTGGGAGTAAGGATGGCACTGTGCTGTTGTGGGAAATGAGACCTTCACCTATCCCACGTCTAAACATCACTCCGTTCTCCGTAGAATCGCCACCTACTGGTAAACAATTCACATTTAACATTAACATAACTGATGCAGAAAACATCACTGGCTATGAATTTACACTACAGTACGATGTAAAAGCACTCCAATATATCCCCAACACCGAAGATTCACCAAAAATCAAGAATCTAACAACTACACCCCCGATTGTAGCGGAAAATTCTATTACCTTTTCTGGAAACGTTACTCAAGACTCCAGTATAGACAATGGCACAATCGCCACCGTAACTTTTGAAGTTTTACAGCCTACAGACGTAACCTTGACGTTAACTGATGCACATCTTACACACAAAGAGGGTAAAGATTCGAGTCCGATCATTGGTCGTGCATGGGTGGTTGAACCGCCACGTATGCCAGAAGATGTTAACCGAGACTGGCAGTTGGATGCTGCCGACCTCGAATTCGTCTCATCGCGTCTCGGACAGACAGGAAAAGAAAATACCGCAGATATTAACGGGGATGGAATTGTAGACCTTGCTGACTTGGTCTTGGTTGCAAACGCACTAAATGTCCCTGCTACAGAATAATGCTATAAACCTACGTATATATTGAACTATCCTCAAATTACTATTTCTCCAGATTGTATTTTGAGATGAAAAAACATGCAAACCGTGCTATACTATAAATGCTGAGAATAGAAATCTCTGGAATATAGAAAAGTTTAGTTCTCACAATTAACAACAAAGATTTAACATAGGAAACCCGTGAGCACGAAAAAGAATTACTTAAGACCGAAACCCGGTATTGAAACGATTAAGGCATATCAGGGTGGCAAACCGATTGAAGAGGTTAAACGCGAACTCGGAATCTCTGATATTATTAAGTTAGCATCGAATGAAAACCCGCTCGGTCCCTCACCGTTAGTGGTGCAGGCAATTCAGGAAAGTTCCAAAGATGTACATCTTTATCCCGATGGAAATGCCTATTATCTCAAAGCAGATTTAGCCAAACATCTTGGTGTTACTGAAGACCATCTGATTTTGACAAACGGTTCAAACGAGGTGCTACAACTCGTTGGTGAAACCTATCTCGGTCCCGGTGACGAAGTGATCTACGTAGAAGGAGCGTTTGTCGTTTATGGGCTTGTTGCCACCGTTGCTGGTACTACCTCCGTTGTCGTGCCGATGCAGAACAATACACACCACTTGCCATCAATGGCAGCAGCAATTACGGATAAAACAAAGGCAATCTTCATCGCTAATCCGAATAACCCAACTGGTACTATGATTACGGCATCTGAAACAGCACAGTTTATGGCACAGGTGCCAGAAGATGTTTTAGTTATCTTTGACGAGGCGTATTATGAATACGTAACACACCCCGATTATCCGCATACACTGCCTTACGTCATGGAGGACCGTAACTTCATTATCACTCGGACCTTTTCCAAAATCTACGGTCTGGCAGGGTTACGGATAGGTTATGGTATTGCTCCACCTTCCGTGATTGCAACGATGAATCTTGTGCGCCAACCGTTTAACTGTAATGCAGTAGCACAAGCAGCAGCTCGGGCAGCACTCAAGGATACGGATTACGTTAAGAAAAGCCAAGAACTAAATGCTACTGGTAAAGTTTTCCTATACGAAGCATTCAACAAATTAGGTCTTCGCTATATCAAAACGGAGGGAAATTTCATCATGGTTTTTGTCAATCAATCCGGTTCAGATTTAGCAGACGCTATGATGAAAGAAGGAGTCATCATTCGCGCAATGACAAGTTACGGTTACCCTGATGCAATTCGTGTTACTATCGGCAAGCAGGCGGAAAACGAACGTTTCCTTGAAGTTCTCACGAAACTTGTGGTAGCAAGGTAGCAGTTTTTCTAATATCTTTTGATTCAACAACTTCACTGGTCATCAATTGTTTACAGTTGAGCATTTGTAGTCGCGCAATTTATTGTGCCTCTTCTAATTTGTAAATTGGGGTAACATAAGAAGTCTAACAAAATTTGTTTGAAATTACCGTAATCGAAAACTAAAAGCCAACAACTGATAGCCACTCAAAATATGAAAAAACTAATACAGATTGATAATCGGAAACCGACCCGAAAAATTCAAGTCGGTACTGTGCCGATTGGAGGCGGTAATCCGATCTCCATCCAGACGATGACGACCACGTTGACGCACGACGTTGATGCAACGTTGGCGCAGGTAGAACGGTGTGTGGAAGCAGGCGCGCATATCGTCCGAGTCGCAGTACCAGAAGAAAAAGACGCGAAAGCACTTGACACATTAGTCAAACGTTCGCCAGTCCCAATTGTGTCTGATATCCATTTCAACTATCGCTACGCATTAGCCGCTATAGATGCAGGTGTTGCTAAAGTTCGTATCAATCCGGGCAATATCGGTAGCGAAGAACGGATTGCACAAGTGTTGTCCGCTGCCAAAGCAGCAAACATCCCTATTCGCATTGGAGTTAACGAAGGTTCACTTGAAAAGGATCTATTAGAAAAATATCCATCTCCGACAGCAGAAGCGTTGGTAGAGAGTGCAATGCGACATATCAACATCTGTGAAGAACATGATTTTACAGACATCGCTATCTCTGTCAAATCTAGCGATCCGATTCGGATGATAGAGGCGAACCGATTACTTTCAGCGAAGGTTCGCTACCCGTTGCACCTTGGTGTGACGGAAGCTGGCACACCACGCCGCGCACATGTCAAATCCACACTCGGCATCGGAACGTTGCTGTTAGAGGGTATCGGTGACACTATCCGCATTTCAATCACAGGTGATCCCGTTGAAGAGGTGTTGACTGCGAAAGAACTCCTGCGCGCACTCGGTATGGCTGAGGATATATTAGATGTTATCTCTTGTCCGTTCTGTGGACGCGGGGACCCCGATGCAAATTATGAAAACATCGTTGTTGTTGCAGAGGAACTCTTGGAAAAACACGGTATTAAAATCCCAGTAGCAGTGATGGGATGTGAAGTCAACGGTCCTGGTGAAACCCGTAACGCTAAGGTTGGTATCCATCTCGGCGGCAGAGAACTCGCTGTCTTAAAAGTAAATGGTGAACGGGTGCGTACCTTCCGTGGTAAAGACGAAGTTAATCCTGAGTTTTTGGCGAACGCGTTATTAGAAGCAGCACAGCAACTGCAAGCCTCTGAAATGTAATACCAAATTAACTTGATTCGAAGTTTTCCGATAAAGTCAGCATTGCGAGGCACGGGGACCTCACACTACAAATCGCGTTAATTGGGTATAAGTATATGTTCAATTGTGCTATTTATTCGATGGAGGATATAGGCAAAGTTAGCAAACCTATAGTAAAATATGAAAAATATAACTCTTTTCTTAGGTTTAATAATCGTAAGCATGCTTGCGATTGGTATAGTGGGATTTGGCGAGGACAAAGATGCTGATGTACCCGACGGCATGGTGCTGATTCCTGCGGGTGAGTTTGAGATGGGAAGTGACAATTATAGACGCCACGAAAAACCTATCCACACTGTTTATGTCGACGCGTTTTATATGGATATACACGAGGTTACCGTCGGTGAATATAAACGTTTTCTAAAGGAAACAGGACATCGCGCGCTACCTGCTTGGGTTCCACAATTTTCACCTACGGATGCGTATCCTGTTGCCGGCGTGAGTTGGCATGATGCAATGGCTTATGCGAAGTGGGCAGGTAAACGGTTGCCGACAGAAGCGGAATGGGAAAGAGCGGCGCGCGGTGGTTTGAAAGGTAAAAAATACCCGTGGGGTGACGCTCCACCGGATGGAACGCAATGTAATTTTTCTGATAGTAATTCGAATACAGATCATGCAGATTGGAATGCCGATGATGGTTACGAATGGAATGCACCTGTCGGAAGGTATCCGCCCAATCCTTACGGACTCCACGATATGGCTGGGAATGTGTGGGAGTGGTGTCTTGATGCGTATGAGCCTAACTCTTATTCAGATTCACCTAAAAAGAATCCAATTTTAGGTGCTACGGTTGTAGACTGGCTCCATAATAACGCTACTCTTCCGGACAAGGGGTCAATCTCGAAAACAAACAGCATAGAGTGGGTGATTAACAACTCATCTACTATTCAGTCTGATCGCGTGTTACGCAGCGGTTCCCGTACTTGTAGTGCTCAGGTAGTGCGGGTTTCCCACCGAAACAATAGCGTTCCAACGACCACATTTTACAACGATTTTGGGTTTCGGTGTGTGAAACCTGTAAAACCCTAACTATTTGAGAATACCAAAGGATAGAGCACCTCCTTTTATCCATGCGGTTGTCTGTATTGTTCTGATAAACTAAAAATGGGTGGATCGTGATCTGTCCTCAAAAGTATGCATTTTCTTAAAAAAGCGATCCGGTCCATTTTTATACAGATTTTTGCTATCGCGCTATTTTTCTTCTTGTACCACAAAATTGTGGTATATATCATGCGCGAGGTGGGGCTTGACCTTGGCGCACTCAACTATAGTAAGCACTTTATTCCACTCTATGCCATACCCCAACTTGATCTGAGTTGGTGGATATTTCCAGCACTTGTTGTATGTATCGGATTCCTATCTCTCTCCTATAAATACCTCCTTCCGCAAAACATAAGTAAACGTCGGCTTATTGTTATAGCAATTATCTGCTTTATTGTAATCAATATCAGTGTTGCCCAAATTGATGGGTTCCGTGAAATTGAAACAGAAGACGGTCCTGAGCGGATTTTAGCACTTTTGGAACCCTATACTCGAACGTCCTTCGAATACTACGGCGACGTGCCACGTATTAACGAACTGGGACTCCGTGCATTTTTGCAGGATTTCAGCAAACCAGAGTTGTTTGATACGCTTTCTGGACATACGCGAACACATCCACCGGGATGTGTGGTTTTTTTATGGATTGTAAGCCAAATATTCGGATACAACCTTGTATCAGCATCATTAGTATCAATTCTCTTTACCGCGCTAACAGTGATACCGTTCTATAAATTGGCTGAACGTCTCTACGGAGAAAAGGTCGCACTTTACGCGCTGCTGCTTTTCCTTATCACCCCTAATTTCGTGATGTTTACAGGAACATCTATGGATGGTCCTTTTAGTGTGTTCCCAATTCTCAGTCTCTATCTTTTTTATGAGGCGAGAGAACGAGAAACTGCTCTGGACATTCCGTTAGACACATTCCGACCCTACAGTTTACTAACAGGTATTTCGCTTGCACTCGGTATGTTCATGACATATTCAACGGTGGTTATTGGGGTTTTCTTGTGTATAATCGCTTTATTGGAACGAAAGCGATTTGTGGAATACTTGAAAGTTTTAGCATTCGCAGCAATAGGTTTTATCGGTTTCTACTTGCTGCTATTCATACTCACAGGTTTTCAACCAATTGAAGCACTCTGGGCAGCTATCAAACAAGATGAAACAGGCATGGGAACAGGCTATGAAAGCATTGACATATTTTTTCACTTAAGTTTCGCGAATCTTTTCGCTTTCCTGATTGGTGTAGGCATTCCGATTACAACAGTCTGGATACGTCAATTGGTATCGTCAGTTCAGGAATGGAAACAGCACAGCACGGCACCAGAACTGGAAAACAATCAGACCAGTATTCCTTGGATATTCTGTCCTGAAAAATCAGACACTTTCGTCATCGGTTTCCTGATTACGTTTCTCTTTTTTACATTTTCCACCCTATTTACGATGGAGGTAGAACGTATTTGGATTTTCATGGTGCCATTTTTCGTTATACCCGTCGCAAAATATCTCACAGCGCGACCCCGTTCAGACTTATACTGGGTTGCTGGTTTGCTTGTTGTACAACTCATCATATCTGAAGTGCTGCTTTATACGTATTGGTAGAATACCACACGGTTCACACACAAAATTGAGAAATAGATAGAGATGCGAATTCTTTATGTCATTGATTCTATGACAAAAGACGGTGCTGAGTCGCAATTACTCAAGACATTATCACGACTCGCACCTGACCAATATGAAGTTTATGTTATGCTAAGTTGTGCGGAAGGTGAACGTTTCGGTGAACTCACTACGCTGCCTTGTGTTCGAGATGTGACCATTCTTGCAGGTAAAAATAAGCGGGTAAGGTTGATAGAAAAAGCATTCGCACTTGCTGGCATCATCAAAGCAGTTGAACCGGATATCGTTCATAGTTGGTTGTGGTATTCTAATTTCCTCTGCGGTGTTTCACGTAGGTTTGGTCTATGGCGAAGGATTCCGTTCATCGCGTCACAACGCGGCGATTACCATGCAAGATATAGCAAATTCCGACTCTGGCTGACAGAAAAACTGATTTATAATACTACAGATTGCCTTCTGACAAATTCCGAGCAAATTGAACGACACCTCCACCAACTGTATCCTGATAAACAGATCTTTAGTATTCCCAATTTATTGGAATTACCTACCGAGGAATGGACTCAGAAACAAAGAGATGCTGCCGATGACAAGTTAATAGTAAGTGTCGGACGATTCGCACCTGAAAAAGGTCACCGTTATTTGATTGAGGCGTTAAATCTATTGAACCAAAAAGATATTAACTGGAAATGCGCGTTTCTCGGTGACGGGGAATTGGAGTCAAAACTCCGCGCGCTCACAGCAACACACAACCTATCGGATCGGGTGATGTTTCCTGGGTTTTGTGAGGATGTCTTTTCTATGCTATTGAAAGCAGACGTCTTTGTGCTTCCATCGCTACACGAGGGTTCACCGAATGCCTTAATTGAAGCGATGGGTATCGGTATGCCGTGCATCGCTTCAGATGTCGGTGGAATCAGAGATCTTGTAGAAAATGAGCAAAACGGGATACGTGTTCCGTCACAAAATTCGACAGCGTTAGCAGAGGCATTGCATCGCGTACTGACAGAACCTGAGTTTGCCATTGAGTTAGGTAGCAATGCACGCGCAACTATTCAGCAAAAGTTTGATAGTGCTAAATCTATCCATAAATTAGAAGAGATATATCATAGCCTCTTATAGGTTGCGATCATGCTATACCGATTTGCGAACTTTGCAAAAAATGCTGTTTCAACAGTCCTCTGCTTGCTCGGTATTCCGTTGCTTGTCCGAGAATGGCTATGCCGAAACCGCGTTGCGATCCTCATGTATCACGACGTATCACCTGATGTTTTCGCAAAACATATCGCGTATCTTTCGCGTCATTACCAAATCATCTCATTAGATACGTTAGTCTCAGCTATCTACAATAAAGATTTTTCCGACATCCCTCTTAAAAGCGCAGTGATTACGATTGACGATGGTCATGCAGAAAATTACGCACTTTTGCCTATGTTCAAGCAGCACAAAATTCGTCCAACAATATACGTATGCACACAAATAATCAACACACATCGGTATTTCTGGTTCAAAATTGCGAAACTATCCAAGAAAGAAAAAGAACTTCTGAAGAAACTGCCAAATGCAGAAAGGTTAACACATCTGAAGCATGCGGTAAACTTTGAAGGTGAAAAGGAATATCAAGATAGACAAGCACTTAATATTGATGAAATAATAGAGATGACGCAAAGTGTTGACTTTCAACCGCACACCCAATTTCATCCAATCCTACCCCACTGTACAGATACAGAATCTAAACAAGAGATACTTGGCAGCAAGACCGATTTAGAGAAGATTTTGGGAATTGAATGTCTGCATTTCAGTTATCCGAATGGGGATTATACAGAACGTGAGATTGAGATTGTCAAAGCAGGTGGTTTCCGTTCCGCACGCACCACAGATATAGGATGGAACAGTATTGATACGTCACCGTATCAACTGAAAGCAATTCCGATCAGTGATGATGCTGGACTCATCCGTTTTCGCGCAGAACTGACGACAATACCACAACGTCTAAGTAGATGGATAAGTACTTTATTATGGACAAAAATAAAATAACAAAATGGCACCGTGCCTACATCCAGAACGCTTATCACGAATTAGAACAAGGTATAACACGTAAGCAGCTTAACACGCTCAATATCAAGGCTGCTGACAAAAGGGTATTGGATGTCGGATGTGGACCAGGAAATCTGCTTGCTGCCTTATCTGCAGACAATCCGCAGCTCCTTATCGGTGTTGACGTGGATGAGACTTTCTTAACTATCGGACGATCTAAAATCGAGAAATTAATAGACCCATTTTCAAAATTTCCCGACTTTATTTGTGGTTTGCTCCCTTCTCTACCTTTTGCGGATGAAACTTTTGATCTCGTAACCTGTTTCCTTGTTTTACCGCATGTGCCTGATGATACAGTCGCTTTAACAGAACTCGTACGTGTTCTAAAACCGGGTGGTTGCCTCGCTATTTCTGGACACGGCTTGGGATTCCCACTACGATATCTCAAACGCTTCAGGCTGAAACCTTTACAGATGTATCTCGCCAGTCTAATTTATAGATGCACAGGGAAAAAATGGATCCGAAACACATTACAAAGTGAAAATGAGATTTGCGATATATTAAACAGCATCGGTTTGACAGTTGATGTCCGAAACTATCACAAAAAAGTGCTCGGATGTGTCGCTACCTATTGGATTAGGGCAACGAAGAGCGAAATGAACCCTAAGGCGATGCAATAATAGGAAAATAGTGAGAATTTACCTCGGTTCAACACGACCAGTAAAAGCCGCAGCGCGATATACCCAACTATAAATGAGGTGAGCATTCCTGCAGCCATGATGTTGATTGGAATTGTGGTGTCTCCAATATCACTAATTTTAAGTGCTACTGCACCAAGAATGGCGGGAATTGAGAGCAGGAAGGAGTATTCTGCAGCAGTTTTTGCTGGAATTCCCAAAAATAAGGCGAGAGAAATTGTTGATCCAGAACGCGATATACCGGGAGTAATGGCACAACCTTGTGCTATTCCAATTAACGGGGTGTGCCACGTTTTTAGTTTTTCTTTTTCTATAGTGGAATCGGTACTATCCGTGTCTTGTTTGCGAAGCCGAGGTAATTGAAGTATAATACCTGTGAGAATTAGCATCATGCTAACAAGTCGTACTTCATTAAAGAGGGACTCCAACTGTGTCTTAAACAGGACAGCGATAATGCCAGTCGGAATAGATCCGAGAAGAATCAACCAAATAAACCTGAATTCTTGTGAAGACCTGACCGTAACTATCGGTTTCCGATAAAACTGCTTGTCTCCAAACGTTGAAAATCCACCTAACACTAATCTTGCAATTGTGCCACGATATACGACAAGTACTGCAGCCAATGTCCCTACGTGTAACATCACGTCGAAAAAAACCATAGGTTCATTTAATCCGAGATATTTTTGTGCTAAAACAAGGTGTCCTGAACTACTAACAGGTAGGAATTCGGTTAATCCTTGTAAAATACCGAGAAAAATCGCTTCAAGCAGTGTCATATTGTTTATTATAGCAATGAACACTATAACCTGCAAGCCTTATAATTCAGAGATTCAGAGTGCTTGTATTTTGGAAGTAGATTTTGATTTATACAGTCTGAATTCTGAATCGTTTAACTTGACTCGCATCACACAATATGGTAGAATTTCCGCAAAAACAGCAGGGAGACAATATATGACACTGATATCTATGCTTGAGCAATCAGTTCAGAAGTACGGCAACAAACCCGCATTAGCACATAAACCGAAAGATGGAACATATCAAGATATGTCTTACACCGAATTTGGTGAATCGGTGGATGCTTTCAGTAAAGGGTTGAAGGTATTGGGAGTTCAAAAGGAGGATAGAGTAGCCATTCTATCCGAAAATCAACCAGAGTGGGCAATCTCGGACTTCGGTATCCTTAAAGCCGGTGCAATTAACGTGCCGATGTTTTCAACGTTGACTGCGGCGCAGGTCGGATATATTCTCAAAGATTCCGGATCAAAAGTTATCTGTGTGTCTACCAAAGATCAGTTGGAGAAGGTCATTGCAATCAGCGACGTGGTAGAAACGCTTGAACAGATTATTATCTATAATGACATAGAAGATGAAGTTCCTGAAGGTGTGATAGAATTTAAGGAAGTTTGTCGTCAAGGCAAAGAGGCGGATGTCCCTGAAGCGGAAGACAATAACGAAGACGACATCGCTACGATCATCTATACCTCCGGCACTACTGGTAACCCAAAAGGTGTCATGCTAACGCATGCAAATTTTTTATCCAATTATAACGCGGCAAAATCGCTAATTGACGTCAGTGATACAGACGTGTTGTTATCCTTCCTTCCATTATCACATGTTTTTGAAAGACTTGGCGGACACTATGTGCCGCTATTCTCTGGTGCAAAGGTAGCTTATGCTGAAAGCACCTTCACAGTTGCACAGAATATGCAGGAGGTTTCTCCCACAGTAATGCTTAGCGTGCCACGCCTCTATGAAACAATGCATGATAGGGTTTTACGCGCTGTGCAGGCAGGTTCGCCCCTGAAACAGAAGATTTTCAGATGGGGTGTTTTGGTCGGTTCAACTGTGAGTTCAAAGATTCAGCAGGGGAAAAAGCCATCTGCGATTTTGCAATTACAACAGCGCATTGCTGACAAACTCGTTTTTGCTAAATTAAAAGCTGCCACTGGCGGACAACTCAGGTTTTTCATATCAGGTGGTGCCGCGCTGCCACAGTCAATTGCCGAGTTTTTCCATGCAGCGGGTATTCTGATTCTGGAAGGGTACGGCTTAACAGAAACTTCACCTGTCATCAGTTTAAATCATCCTAAGAAATGGAAGTTCGGGACTGTTGGTGTGCAAATCCCTGGTATTGAAGTGCAAATCGCTGAAGATGGTGAGATTTTAACCCGTGGACCTCACGTCATGAAGGGGTATTTCAACAATGAAGACGCGACCGCAGAGGCTATTGATGCAGATGGATGGTTCTACACTGGCGACATCGGTATTATTGATGAGGATGGGTTTATCAAAATTACTGACAGGAAGAAGAACATTATTGTGCTATCCAACGGTAAGAATGTAGCACCGCAACCGATAGAGAGCCAACTGGTGCAAAGTCCCTTTATTGATCAGATAATGTTGGTAGGAAATGAACGGAAAAATATCGCTGCATTGATTGTGCCGAATTTTGGTGCTCTCAAATCATGGGCATCGGAGAACAGTGTTGATTCGTCTTACCTTCCTGAGATGCTGAAAACGCGCGAAGTTCAACAACTCATTCAACGTGAGATTCGAGAACGTTTGACAGATTTCGCTGACTTTGAACAGGTCCGACGGTTCGCACTTCTTGAAAAGGAATTCTCTCAGGAAGAAGATGAGATGACCCCGACACTGAAGTTGAAACGGAACGTTATCATTGAAAAGTATGCTAATGTAATAGCGGGTATGTATTCGGAAGATGCATAATCCTCTTCTATAGGAGCGACCTCCCGGTCGCGACCAGGAGGTCGCTCGGACAGAATGTCCGAGGCGCAATGAATTGCGCGAGGACAAACGCGTCTTTCCTTAAATTGACAGTTATGGGTTTCGCTTTGCTCTACCCATCCTAGTGCTGTGTCTACATTCAAATTGTCCGTCGGGTAGAGCTTGCGAAACCCGACATGCAGCCCGTTATCAAGTCCGAAAAGTCAGGTTTCGCTGCGCTCTACCCGACGGACTATCTGCAATTTTAGAGTGGACACAGCACTAGTAGGTAAAACGTCACTTTCAGATTATTGGATCTCTAAGTTAGAAATATTATAGCAACAGGACTTACGCAATAATATAGAATTGTGTTGGACTATTCTATTATGACTACATTTACACTCTCTGAAAAGAAGCAAAGTTTATATTCCGATTATTGTCAATTTTTGTTAGCAAGTTTTACGAATTTTACTCAAACTTATTTTGCTGATCGGACGGACAAATGGAACCATGATCAACTCAATCGATTTCTGAGAAACGAAAACATTCCTTCAAGCGAACTCTGGAAATCCGTTGAACCGGATATTGAGTTTGATAAAGATGGATACCTGATTTTTGACGATGTTGTGCTGTCTAAAATATATTCGAAACTAATTGAAGCCGTCTACCCTCAATGGAGTGGTAGCGACAAAAAAGTCATTAACGCAACCGGCTTGTGAATGATACTGATGGCGTTGAACCGCACCAGCAAGTCCAAAACTTATCTTGGTCTCTACCAGAAACGACACGGGGTAAACGCGTGCATATCAAAAGGTTTCCGAAAGGGCATCAAGTGAAGTTGTTCCGGATTGTGTCTGATACAGGACGCACGGAATATATTGTGACAAACGATTTATCTCAATCGGATGCGACTGCGACAAAACAACAGTGTCAGGTTCGCTGGAAGATTGAGCAACTTCATCGTGAGATCAAACAGACAACCGGTATTGGCAAATGTCAATGTCGTTCACTGCGTGCTCAACGAAACCATATTGCGTGTTGTTTCCAGGTCTGGGTCTGTTTGAAGCGTGTTGCCCGGAAAACCACTCAAACGATTTACCAACTTAAACAAAGTTTATTGGATGATTATGGACAACAACAACTCTCTAATCCTTCAATAATATTCAAAACTGCGTAAGTCCTGCTAAAAACTAAAAAAATGTCAAACTTTTTTCAGACGTTTGGTCTGGGACAACAAGGCGGTGTGGACATCCCTTTTGTGCGTGTTCAACATCTGCATAAGCAGCCTTCACCTGATCATCTGCGTCAAAATACAGACGGGAGTGATGTAAACAGTAAAAGTAAAATAGTGAGGTAATATTTTTTCATGAAATGATTTTCCTTGTTGATAATCTGAGGTATAACATTAGTGATCACTGCGCTCTTTTGTGCGTTCCTCTGTATAAAACTCTTGTGCTCCATAAAGAAATGGATCAGACCGGAACGGTATTTCAGACATATTCTGATACGTTACAATTGTTTTTTCCCACTCACCAAGTTTATAATAGCAAAATCCTAACATTTGTCCATCTATACGGCTATCGAGTTGCATAGCCTTTTGCAGGTGCGGTATAGCTAATACCAAATTAACGCGATTCATATTGTTTTTCGATTTCACAAATCCATTGAAACCCGACATGTGGCTGCACAATGTCCCAGTTTTTTGAGAACCATTGACACCGATTGACAAGCACTTTTTCAAGAGACGAAAGTGTTTTCAGGACACGATTGGCGATCACTTCTCGTAACAAAGGCCAAAGTCGTTCGGCAGGTTGTAGTTCTGGCGAATAAGGAGGCAAATAAAACAACTCAATGCCCGCAGGCACTTGCACCGCTTTACTTATGTGAAACCCTGCGCGATCCACAAGCAGCACTATCTGTTTCTTTGCTTCGGGATTCACATCGCGCGCAAACTCTGCCAGTGCAAGGTTCATCACCTCAACACTGACGGTGGGCAATAGAAGCCAGTAGGTTTCGCCTGTCTGCGGACGAACGAAACCGAACCCGTAGAGCCATTTATGTGCCGGGCAAACCGTTGCCGTTGGTCGCACGCCTTTTTTCGCCCATACACGTCGGTGAACCGGTAATAAACCCAAACGGGTTTCGTCTTCCGCCCAAACTTCTACCGGTTTTTCCGGGTGCTCACTTTTAAGGGCAGCAACACGCTCTTCTAACTTTTTTTTAAAGGTCTGCTGTGCCTCCGGTGTCGCAGCGGCTTGATGTTGCGGACGCGGTCTCTGCAAAGTCCAACCAAGTCTTCTAAGATATTTCCAACCTGTCACGGCACTCACAGGTCGCTTCAGTGTCTCAGATATCCAAGTCGCAACTTTGGGACCTGTCCAGAGCCCGCCATCAATAGGCGGTGCCGAAAGTGCTTTTTCAAGGGATGCTTGCTGTTGTGCATCAAGGAAGGGACGCCCACCATTGGTTTTTCGTTTGTCTCGCAGTGCCTCTTCGCCATCAGCGTTATAGTGCCTGCGAAGTTTCCTAACGCAGTCAGGCGTGCAGCCAACGATGTCCGCAACTTCGCGCGGTTTTCTCGGATTTTCGGTGTCAGCAAGGAGCCAAATCGCATGCCACCGCATCCGTTCCCGTGGGCATTCACATGCCAGATACCTTTGTTTCAATGCTTCTATTGACAAATGAGGTGAAACTCCGTGTTTAGGGTTTTTCATGTGTGGTGAAACTCCGTGTTTAGGGTTTTTCATGTGTGGTGAAACTCCGTGTTTAGGGTTTTTCATGTGTTTAGTGTAGCAGATTAAAAAAAATAAAACAATACGAATTCCGTTAATTTGGTATAACTCGGGTTCGGAGGGACCTGCCTCACTGCTGTATAAGTAAATGCGGGCGATTCTTTTATGACCTTCAGCGTAGTTAGGAAACTTTGCTAGTAGTTCTTTGTATGCTCCAATTATCTGTTCTTTGGGATGGCATTTAACCCAAATATACATTGCCTCAACAGAGTTCGGATGCTCTTGAATCGCGCGTTCGGCGTATTCCCGACCGAGACCATATCTAATATGTAAATCCTGCATAGAAAGATACTGGCTCATGTAAAAAGTAAGTGCGTTTTATTTGAATAAACTCGCTGTACACTTGGGTTCTCTAGAAGCCTCCGCACTTAGTCTTGACATGAGCCAAGATACTTTGCGGCACTGAATGTGTTTATCCCTTCAAACATTATCTCATACTCTTTTCGCTTTTTTTCATCTCCAAAGAGAACGTTTTGAAGAGCAAAGATTCTATTATGTTGGTCTTCTGTAAGATAGTATACTTTGCCAGGATATTTGTGCTTAGGACTGTTTGGACTGTCGAAACTCATTTCTACTGGTTTCCCTTTTTCTCTTAAAGGCAAAATCATGATGGTGTCAGGTTGAAAAAAATCAAGACCGGTACCACCGGACTCAACATCAATTACCTTCTTAGGGATATAAAAACCGGGTTTCCAGAACAGATTGGGGGCAGCGATTGCTTGTCTTTTGCGTGCAAGGACTTCTGGGTCACCACGGTTGGCTGCGACATCCGCTTTGAACTGTTCTATAAGGTTCTTAAAACTCGGTTCAAGGAAAGGTTTTAGTTTTGCCTGTTTGCGCGTATTCGCTGCGACCGGTCCATATTTAGATTGCTGGTTATGATCGTCTGTCGGTTCAATCCCTTTGAGAGCAGTTTTTTGTGCACACCCAGCGCACCCACCGAGTAGGATTATCACTGTCAAAAATAGAGTTGATAGGGTTTTTATGCGAAGTATCATTGTTTTTCTCCTTTTGCTTGACCTGTTAACTTTTTTTGATATAATCTACTTGTCCGTGTCGTTGAGATCGACAGCAAGGCAGCCGAAGTGGACACATCTCAACCTACTATGGGTTTTGCTCCGCTCTACCCATAGGCGTCAATTTAAGAAAACATCTGTCCGTTTATAAACACTTCTCAATAGGCATGACTATTGAGACTGTCCTATATTTAGTCCTATAGGGACGATATGTTTATAGTACTCTGTCCAGACACGTCTCTTTAGCTCCGTCCGAGCGACATATCTGGATTGGTGCCCCATTGCTATAAACATTCCGCCCCTACGGGGCTGAAGAGATTGGGGTTACCACGTTTTCTATAAACATTCCGTCCCTACGGGACTAAAGAGGGTTTATTCCATAAGTTCCGGTGCGGTTGCAAACCGCACCTTATGCGTCAATTTAAGGAAAGAACTCGTTTGTAGTCGCGCAATTCATTGCGCCTCTTATATTGAAAGAAAAGAGGCGCAATGAATTGCGCGACTACAAACGCTGATATTCTCGTCCTGTGCGTTATTTGAGATGTTGATACAAAAAGGGGCAGTTAAGAAACCGCACCTACCGCGTTGGGGACCCCTAAATTGACGCTTATGGTGCGGTTGCAAACCGCACCTACCGCGTTGGGGACCCCTAAATTGACACCTACGGGTTTTGCTCCGCTCTACCCAACCTACGGGATAGCGTTCAGCCAATTGAATAGACAAAACCTCTATGACGGCACAAGAATAGTGAGACCTTGTTTGATTATCTTGATCGTGGCAGGTGTTTCACACATCGGTTCTCCATCGGCATAAAGCATAACCACTGGATCAGTCTCAATCTTCAAACTATGGGTCTGATGGATTTCTACTGCAGGATGAGAAACATGACCACCCCAGAATAGGGTAACCATTAGTCGGAGTACTGTAAAAGGATGGACGGGATGAATGATACATAGGTCAAAAAGTCCATCATCATGGCAGGCGTTTGGGACAATCTTAAATCCGCCACCGTAACTACTTGTAATGCCCGTTGCAGCGAGCAAAATTGAGTCTTCATAGATGCCGAAATCACCCTCTATTCGGACGAACGGACACTTGTATTTGAACACTGTTGCTACAGCAGCATAGACGTAGGAGGCAGTCCCTGAAAATGGGGTAGTGCGAGCTGCAGCACGACGACTAACCTCCGTATCAAAACCACAAGTCGTTATCGTCGTGAAAAAGTGCTCACTTCCATTTTCTGAGCGGACGTGACCTAAATCGGTGAGCATGGTTTTGCCATTTAATAATGTCTGGATGGCGTGCTGCGGTTTTTGTGGGATGCCAAAAGCAGTCGCCAAATCATTGCCTCGGCCACACGGAATTAATCCTAAGGTGACATCAGGGACGGTTGCTATACCGTTGACAACCTCGTGCAGCGTGCCATCACCACCACATGCAATCACCCATTGAATCCCGCTTGACACCGCTTCGTGTGCAAAACGTTTTGCATCGCCTGTCCCGGTCGTTAATTTCATCTCACCTTTATGGTTCGCTGCAGTGAGTGCGGCGTGTGCTTGCTCAGCAGCAGCTTTCGCCTTACCTTTGCCGGATATTGGGTTTACGATAAGAATGAAATTGTCCATAGTTGCTTTTGATTGTCGGTTACTATAAAACTACTATAAAACCGATAACCATCCTTACTTAATCACAGCAATTTTCCCAACTTTTTTCTGTGTCTCAAATTCAAGCATATAGATATAGATACCAGAAGCGACATCACCGATGTTACCGTTTGTCAACCACCACTCTTTGCGGTTTCCATCGCTTTCAGTGACGTTTAGGTTCTCAAGCAATTCTCCTTTAGGAGTGAATACTTGAATGTGGGTGCCGATAGGCACTTTATCAAAAGTAATTGTACCTTTGTCTGATAAATTCGGACGGACAGGGTTCGGATAAACACGCAGCTTCGTGAAATCTTTCACTTCAGTTTTAGCATCGCTCTGTCGGATTTCAACTAAACTGGTAGCGGCTCGAATCTGGTTTTCATCAATATCGGCTACGTTGGACACGGTAATCTCATACCAGTTTGTTGGAACAGCAATAAAAGATTGCAGATTATCTGTATCAAAGGCTAAGAGTGCACGTGTTCCCATTCTGTCACGGATAGCGGACATCGGTCTGAGTCCGCTCAGTTGATTAGGTTTTCGTAGTAGAAACCGACGTGCATCACTAATGGTTGTGTTCATCTCCCTCTCAAAGGTGACTATCACCCAATTGGGAGGTATATAGGCAGCATTTACAATTTTTGGAGCAAGGCGCGGCGTTGCTGAGACTGCATCAGTTCGTTCTGTTTCTATACCTGTCTTTCCCTTCGCTGTGATGGCATACCAGAAGGTTTTATCTGTCTCAACTGTTCTGTCTAAGTAATTGGTAGACGTGAGATTCTGAGCGATTACTTCAAACTTGTTGTTAGCGGGAGCATCACTTTTCTCCCCATCTGCACGATAGACAGTAAATAGAGTTGGTATTGCTGTTTTTTCTATAGTTTCCCACTTAATCTGAACTACTTTTGATGTTAAAGGTGTGGCAGAAACGTCCCATGGTGTGAGTGTAGCAACAGAATTGCTATCACCCGCAAAAGCAGATTCAATATAACTTAACCTCTCTTCATGGTTAACGTAAAGTTCGTGAAATCCATTACTGTTTAGATCTGCTGCAAAGAGAACAGGTGTTTCATCGACTTCTTGATGATATGTAGGTATGAATCTATTGCCGTCCCACTTCATCACGTATAAGTTCGGATATGTGATAACGACAAGTTCATTTTGCCCATCTCCATCAAGATCGCTTATAGCAACGCTATTTCCATTTAGTCGATACGGTGCGATCGCTTGTTCCCAGAGCAGTACATACTTGCCAGACAAATATGTCAAAACGAGAAACTTCCATATAGGTGAAACAGAAGTCACATCTGGTGGTGATACTGTGCCCCCGACAACCAACTCCGGTATGCCATCTCCTGTCATATCTCCAGAGTTTATCAGTAATACCTTATCAATATCAAGTTGAGTTTGCCACGTTTTTTGATAATTGTTATTTGCTGTAGCGGAATAGATGAACAGTTCACCTTCACTATCGCCAAACACCAAGTCAACATTTCCATCAACATTGAAGTCATCAATTACTATGTGTCGCGCAAAAATATTATTACCTTCGGATTCATTATCTAACTCGGCAATCCTGTCATATAGGTTGTTCCCTCTATTCCCAAAGATGAGAATCCGCTTGTTGTTGTTATCAACTCCAACAATTTCCTTTCTACCATCACCATCAAGGTCTGCAATTTTTCCACTCGAAATAAACGGAGTCTCCCAGACAATTTGAGAAGGATACCCATTAGGTGTAATGCTTTCAAGTAGAAAGGCTCGCTTTTTGTCTTTAGCAAAGATCTCTTGCAAACCGTCGTTGTCCGCATCGTCTACTAACCACGGTGTGAACGTTTCCAAATCAATTGCTGAATTCAAAATCGCGCCAGAATCTGCTACAGCTGCACTATCGGAAATTGAATATACAAGTTTATACTTGCCCGTTGGTGAACGTTCATAAATAACGAGGCTATGCGGCGCGGAAAGTTGACCTTCAGGTGTATCTGAAAACGTAGCACCGACAAGTTCGGATAATCCATCTTTATCAAAATCAGCAGTAACACTTGCGATGTGCAGAGGTGGAATATCAACATCGGTCTCAACGAATCCGTTCGGTGAAATTGAACCGCCGATCACGTCAATTGTGTAGTACTCACCGTTGTTGTCGTCAACTGTTTTTAAGCCCACAGTGTTCTGTGCTACAATGTAATACTGGTAATGACCAGTTTTCAAACCGAGTGAAAAGAGATGTTCTTTACCGAGTTCCCTTTCCTCAATAGATGCAAAGGGCACGATTTGACCTACCTGACGGTAATAGAAGGTGTTACGTGTTACATCGTCTGTTGCCCAAGTGAAAATCGTAGCAGAACTGTTTTTGTAAAGTGTTTCAGTTGCAGTGATAGAAAAAACATCAGGGGCAGTCCGGTCAACCGTCAACACAACCTGATCGTGTGTCTGATTGCCATCTCTTCCAGTGACAACAAGGCGCACAGTGTAAACACCTTCAGGGACAGTCGCGGTATCCCATTCTGCTAACTTTTCAGCGACTTTCTGCGTTGATACAAGTTCAGTAAACGGAGCAAATGTTGTCGGGATAGTAGAGTTACCATAAAATAGTTGCCACGACTCAAACTTATAACCTGTTGCGGTACCCATAAATGTTATTGAATTCATTGCCCCACTGTTTGTTTCTGGTGCATGAATTCGTGATTGTAAGGCACCACTTGCTAACAGAGCGCGTTCGGCATTGACGGTACCAGCACCAACAAGTTTCGGATCAGGTTCATCACTGTCCTTTTGTAGAACAACATTCGCGGAATTGATGAGTATCTGCCGTACTTCTTCGTGGGTAAGGGTTGGTCGTTTTGAACGCATTAATGCTGCGATACCTGCGACGTGTGGTGCAGCCATAGATGTCCCAGTAAGAATACGATAGTCGTTGTCAATTTGTGTGCTTAAGATTGCATTTCCGGGTGCGTAGATGTCCACAGCTGCGCCGAAATTTGATCGGTAGAACCTTTGTTGATATTGATTCGTTGATGCAACCGAGATAACTTTACGGTATCCCGCAGGAAAAATACTCTCGGCTTCCCCAGAATTCCCCGCTGCACCTATTAACACGGCACCTCGCGCATACGCATAATCAATAGCACCTTGGATTACAAAGGAACGTTGCGCATTGCCCCAACTCATATTTATGATGCTTGCACCGTTGTCTGCTGCATAAACAATTGCAGCCGCTGAGTCATCATCCTGCAAGCGAGAACTTCCACCAACGGAGAGTCCTGCGCGCACCGCCATCAAAGGGCAATTCCACGCTACACCCGCAATTCCGACACCGTTATTTGGCATTGCACCTGCGATGCCAGCGACGTGTGTTCCGTGTCCAGATTCATCAATCGGTTCATTATCACCCTCTGTGAAATCACCTTCAGCCTGCAGGTTAGGAGCATCGGTGAAATCCCATCCGTGCACATCATCAATATAACCATTTTCATCATCATCTAATCCATTATCGGGGATCTCATTTGGATTAACCCATATTTTGGATGCAAGATCATCATGCCTATAATCAATACCAGAATCAATGATTGCAATTACGACATCTCGGTTGCCCTTTTCAAATGCCCACACTTGTTGTATCTTTATCAACGGCAGACTCCACTGTTCTGGAAATTTTGGGTCGTTGGGAACAATTTCATCTGCCAATGTTGGACGAAGATAATTAAACGCTGCTGCCTCAATAAGTTCGCTCTCCTCAAATGCTGCTTTTAGTGCAGATAGATCTGCGGTTAGTGAGAACCTTACGAGATATGTGCGCTGTAGATTGGCAGCATGCTTATCTAATCCAGTTGAAAAGGGAAAGACAGATTTTATGGAATCTACATTATGTTTTACGGACAATGCTTCTATTGGCGATTTGGCTTTTAGACACTGCAGATCCGAAAATGCTTCTGGTGTAAGACGAATTAATAATTCTCCAGGGGTAATATCAGGTGGTGTAGTATTCCCAACGGTAGCACAATAACTAATTATCCCGACAGTCAAGAGAACCAAAATGGGCAGAATTTTTGAATGTGTTTGCTGATTCATACGCTGCTAATCCAGAAGATGAAGATTATCTGTTTCAGGTTCGCTTTCCAGAACGTCTAAAACTTTTCCAGTTTTGTCGTCAATGATGACAATAGCGAGATTCCCCCAACTATGGTTATAGAAACTGACTGTCCAAGCAAATCCTTGAAACCATGCATATTCACAAATACCTTTTTGATCTGCCAATGCAGTTTTGACCCGCAGATCGGATTTTGCGATGTTAAGTGTTTCTGCCTTTTTTCTATTGGGTGATATTTGAGATTTAGGCTGCTGAAGTCGTATCTGTTTACCGCGAATTGCTACAGAAGGTAACGCCTTTAGAGATTGCTCCGCAAGCGTCCGTAGTAGGGCGGCATGTTTGAGATATGTGTCTCGATGCTTCTCATAGTTTTTCAATCCATATTTTATTGGTATTTTATGGTATAGTGCTGCGCACATATCAGCTGCATCAGCTTCAAGTTGTAGTACTTTTGCGTAGTCTTTTTTCTGTTCAGCACGTTCTTGTTGTTCTCGAATAAAGGTCGCGTAAATACCAAAGTTATAAAACCTATCTGGATAGTGTGGTAGCCATGCCTTAATAAACTTTGCTATCTTTTCGCGTTCAGCGTTAAGGATTATCTCAGATGATTTTGATTTCTCCCATGCAGCTTCTGCACGTTTGAGGTGAGATCGACGTTGTTCGTGAATTTCTAACCTCTCTTTTTCTGTGCGTTCTACCCATATATCATATCCGTTTCGTTTGTAGTAGTTTTGGGCGATCTCGTTCATTGGAATAGAAATTAGCGTGAGACATTCTGCAGCAGCTTCGTGCCATAGGGCAAGTTTGCCGAAGTCACCCCGTTGCTCATATATTCTGATAAAGATGTCTGCATTGGCAGTTCCTTCAAAGATAGCACTGCACGGAGTCGTAATTAGAATCAGAATAGAAAAGAGCAGTAGTGCAAAAGTTCTCATTTATTTTGTATCACTATTATCCGATTTTGGTAATATAGGTAGTATCCGAACGGTTGCAGAAAATGTCTCTTTCGGTGCTAATACAATGATACCCGCCGGAATTCCTTTTGCCTCTAAATTGATGGCATCTGTCGGACAGGTATACGGTTCAAAACAGATTGCATCCCGTTTCGGTGGTGTGTAGACGACCAATTCCCGGAATTGTGCATCCGACTCCATAATCATGCCGTAACCTGTATCTTGATTTTCAATGCGGCACCGACTTACACCATCAACCAATTGGACATCTGTGAAAACATGATCAAGTTTCAATTTTGCAAAAGGTTGTCCGTGGCGAAGATCAAGCGTTCCTGAGACATCGTGCTGTTTACCTGTCGGGACCAGGACATCGTCCAATTCCCAATATTTGTTGGCAGGAACTGTAATCACTGCTTTCGATGCATCCGCTGTACCTGTAAGGTTAGTGCTGAAATAGGGATGAATACCGAATCCCATTGGCATATTTCTCTCTCCCGTGTTTTTGATAACAATTCCCATTGTCAACATTGCGTCTTTGAGAGTATAGGTTATCTCAATTATGAAAGGAAATGGGTATTGTCTACTGACATCAGGAAAATCTTGAGAATTAAGCGAGCATACCAAAGTTGCCCCGTTTTCATTAGCTTCGTGTTTGTCAACTATATAAGGACGGTTCAACAGCAGCCCGTGTATAGTCGTTGGTGATTCTGGTGATTTGTCAAACTGATAAGTATTCCCCTCAAATTCCCATTTTCCATTCCGAATCCGGTTAGGAAAAGGAAAAAGAATCGGATTGCCGAAAGCAGTAGGACGTTCTTTCAACGTAGCCAAATCCGGTGGTGGATCTATCAAGTTAATCCATCTCTCCCCATCCGTTACTCTAAACGCGTAGCAGTTATTTCCGAGTGCTGGGGCAATTTTCGCTATGGCTTCTCCATCTTGTTCTAAGTAATATACTCGAAAACCATTGAACGTTTGAGATACTGAATACGAAGTATACACCATCGTTTTTCCTTTATCAGTGTTTACAAATATCGTTGAAAGTAAGAGAATAACACAAGTTGTTGCAATACGGAGCTAGTGGTGGAAAGAAAAAATGCGGAGTTTCACTGTTTCCTCTTCATTGTTTTGCACACCACGCAATCCCGCGCCGCAATACCTTCCGGAAGTTCGGATTAGAATAGGTGACGTCGTTATGTCCGCTCTGTAGACAAAAAATGTGAGAATTTCCATATTCACGCGCCCAGCCTAAAACTTCCATGCTTTTCGGATGATCAACCGTTAACAGTATGGTGCTGTTATCACCTGCGGACTTCATGATATAGGTTTCATCACCCATCTCCCAATCGGTCATTCCTTCAGTAATAGGATGTGTAGGATCAGCGATTTGCACCTGTAACGTCTCCCGCGGCGAGTAGTCGAAATCAGCCCGTTCGTCTATTCCACACATATCAGAATAAGCACTCCATTCTGGGAATGCAAGGATTGCGTGATGTAGAATGACGATACCTTGTCCCCGTTCTGCAAGACCTAAAATTGCCTTTGCTTGGTCCTCTGTCGGATATGGACGGTGGAAGTTATAAAAGACAACGGTGTCGTATTCTTTCTGATTTGGGTCTTCCACAAAGATGTCCAAATCTTCTCGAACGAACGCAATGCCTTCCATACTTTTAAAGACTGCGTCAAAATCCTTTTCGCGAAATCCGTGTTCTCCGGTAACGACTGCAATCTGCATCATAGTTTAATCTCCTTACTGTGGACGAATCTAAGCGTTGGATTGGAATCCTTGTTTACCTGAAGATGTCTTGAACATTTAATACTTGCTCCACTGCCATAATTCTCTCAACGACAGAGCAGACACCCATGAGTTTGCCGAGTAGAAGCTGATGCGATTTTATTGACGAAACGATCATCTCAACAATTCGTGTTGTTTTTTCTTCTAATACCAAATTAACGGGATTTATCCTATTATCCGGACGGTATGTGCGGTTTCCTAACCGCACCATAGGCGTCAATTTAGTGATTTTTCAAATATGAGAAATGCTCTTCAGTCCCGTAGGGACTATATGTTTATAGCACCCAATGTTCTCAATCTCTTTCGCTCCGTAGGTGCGATATTTTTAGAACGTTTTTGTCGGACATATCGCACCTACGGAGCGAAAGAGACTATTATACGTCTTTCTATAAACATATAGTCCCTACGGGACTGAATATAAGACAGTCTCAATAACCATGCCTATTGAGAAGGGTTCATAAAAACACAGATATTTCCTTAAATTGACGCCTATGGTGCGGTTTCCTAACCGCACCGATAGATTGGAATCCCGTTAATTTGGTATTACCCATCTCCGAACGGACAAGAGGTTCTCTCTAATCAATAATGGATTGATAGGTTAGCACACGGAATTGGGCATGGAAAGGATTATCACCGATTAATTGCGTCATCAGAATTGCGACCAATTCTTCTACAGGGTCAATCCAAAATGTGGTACTTGCAAGACCACCCCAACTATAAGTACCTTCCGAACCGAGGGTATGTGTATTTGCGACATTGGTGACAACTGCAAATCCCAATCCAAATCCGCTTCCTGTTCTCCACAACGGTTGCCAATCTTCAGGGATATGATTCATTGTAGTAAGTTCAACCGCTTTTCTTCCAAGCAAACGGACACCGTCAAGTTCACCTTCGTTGAGCATCATTTGGCAAAACCGAAGGTAATCTGCAGCAGTTGACTGCAATCCCGCGCCACCTGCGTGGAAAAAACTAAGGGGACCACTTGAAACAGGCGCATTCTCAATTACCTGAATACCGCCATCTTCGGCGGGTTCATATAATGTTGCGTATCTGTCAACTTTTTCTTCTGGAACAGAAAAGTCCGTGTCTACCATGCCCAAAGGTTCAAAAATTCGCTTTTTCAAGAACTCTGCAAACGGCATACCCGAAACTACCTCAACAAGATAGCCGAGTACATCTGTAGACATGCCGTAATTCCATGAATCACCCGGATGATGCAGAAGGGGTATATTTCCAAGTTCTGCAACCATGTGTGAAAGGTCACCACTGAAAAAGTTTGCTTCTTTATAGCGATCATTGATTGGATGCACCCAGTCGCCACCATAGATAAGACCGGAAGTATGTGTGAGGAGATGTTTGATAGTCATCTCTCGCTCTGCATCAACAATAGCATCGCCATGATTCGCGTAAACCTTCATGTCTTTGAAGGCAGGAATAAATTCGGATACGGGTGTATTGAGTTGAAAATGTCCTTCTTCATAGAGCATCATCACTGCCACGCTGGTAATCGGTTTTGTCATTGAATAGATGCGGAAGATGGTATCAAATTCTATCGGTTTTGACGTTGCAACATCCTGCATTCCAAATTTTTCAAAATGAACAAGTCTACCTTCACGTGCTATCATAGTCAATGCGCCAGGGATTCTCCCATCGTCTACCCACCGTTGCATGGCGGGTGTGATTCGCTCTAACCGCGCTGCGGACATGCCGACCTCTTCGGGGACCGCGCGCGGCAATCCTTCATTTACTGTCATCAAAATCTCCTATCTGATAAATGTTTATCGATTTTCAACAAATTATATTCATTAACTAACGTGAGTTTGGTAAAAACGAGACTTCGTGCTTCTCGTAGGGGCGAGATCCCCTCGCCTGTAGGGGTTAGGCAACCTAACCCCTACGAAAATGTCCGCATATTTTTAGAATTTGCCATATATCAAACTCACGTTTAACTACTCTTTTTATTCCGTGAGTGCCTGATAGGTCAACACCTTAAATTGTTGGTGAAATGGGTAACGGTTATTGCGCAGCTGCGTCATGAGCAAGCCGATCAGATCTTCTTGTGGATCAATCCAAAATGTGGTTGCTGCTGCACCACTCCATCCATAATTTCCTACAGAATCCAGAGTATTCGGTGGATTCTTACGGGTGACCACAGAAAAACCGAGCCCAAACCAATCCTCGTGATGCGGATAGCGCATGAGTTCAACCGTCTTCTTTCCTAATATACGGACTCCATCTAATTCACCACCATTGAGTAGCATCTGAGCAAACCGCATGTAATCTGAAGCAGTTGAGACGAGTCCGCCACCTCCTGATGGGAAAAAACTATGGGCATCTTTAGAGAGTGGTCCATTCCCTTCCCGTTTCAGTCCACCTTCTTGGTTAGGTCTGTATAATGCTGCGTATCTATCAACCTTATCTAATGGAACTGAAAAAGCGGTGTCTACCATGCCAAGTGGTTTAAAGAGACGTGTTTGAAGGAATTCCTCAAACGGCATGCCCGAAACGACCTCCACAAGGTAGCCGAGGACATCAACAGATACGCCGTATGTCCATTTTTCACCCGGTTCGTGGACGAGAGGAATGTCACCAAGTTTTTTCACAAAATCAGCGAGTGTTGAGCCAGGTTCAAAAATTTTTGCCTCTCTGTATTTTTGATTAACAGGTTTATTACCCCAACCGTAAGTCAATCCAGAAGTATGCATAAGGAGATGTTTAATGGTTATTCTATTCTTTGCATCTAAAATTTCTGTCTGATCTCCGTTATAGACCTTCATGTTTTTAAATTCAGGAATAAACCTTGATACTGGTGTGCCGAGTTGAAAATGCCCTTCCTCGTATAGCATCATCACAGCAACGCTTGTAATCGGTTTTGACATTGAATAGATACGGAATATCGTATCGGGTTCAACGGGTTTGTTGTTCTCAACATCCCGCATGCCGATGGTTTCAAAATGGATGACTTTCCCTTTTCTCGCAACAACAGTCAGAAATCCCGGTAACTGTCCTTTGTCAACGTAACTTTGCATTACAGGACGGATACGTTCCAGACGTTCAGCAGAAACACCAACATCCTCTGGCTCCGCTAACGGCAGTCCCTGTGCAAATACAAGCGTTGTTATACAGAATAGCAATAATATTGTGTACTTTATTGTCCTCAAGTCGCTCTCCTTTCTAATCTATTGGACTTGTTTAATATATGCCCATCGTGTCGTAAGTTTTCCATTGGGTTCGACATTTAGAATGGTTGCTAAACCGACCTGCATAGCCGTTCTGATTTCATTTTGAGTCCGTGCGACATTAGAGATACGAATCTCTTCAATGACACCCAACAACCCGTTCTTATTGTCAATATTAGGTACACCGATGGTAATTGGAGCATTACTCTGAAAGGAGTTCGTATTGGGTTTTTCGGTTTCCAATTCACCGTCAACGTAAAGACGTCCCATATCACCATCAAAGGTAAAGGCGAGATGATGCCAAACATTGTCGGTAATTTCCGTGGTGCCATTCATATTGAATGCACATGTGCCATTTGCACCGATTTGTGCATGTAGTACTTTCTGGTCTACCTGAACCCATATCCCGTAATTTCTATCAGTACATCCCGCTTCTTGCTTGCAGAGAATTCCCTGCCATTTGCCCGTAGGTTCTTTTACTTTAACCCATGCTTCAATACTAAGTGTTTCTAACTCCAGTTTTTTTGTGGAATCAACAACGATGTAACTGCTGCCATCACCGGGAAATTCTAATCCTGTTCCAGATCTCGCCTTTACCCACTTGGGACTACCGGAAAATTCGCCATCGTGCCCATTTCCAGAAGCATCTTTTACGATCTTCCCACTTCCTTCCTCAAACAGCCAAACTGCAACAGTATTCTTATCAACTGCTGCATCTGCTGATATAACACTGAACAGTGCCAAGACCGCTGTTGCGACTAAAATATAGAATAACTTTGAACTAATATGTTTCATGTTTCACCATTCTTCGGGCTGGAGACCCCATCCTTTAGGTTGGGGAGGAAAGCCCGCCTCCTTTTATTTTTGGTATTAGGAGTTTAGTTTCCAATCAAATATAACTGAAAACTAAATCCCTAATATGCACAAACATAAGTTTGTGTTCTCCCTTTCGGGTATGTGTGGTTTCCCCATCCAGATCACAGTATCCGAGAGGAATCAGACTTGGGGAGCATCCGAAACATCGTGCTGGCTACCACGCCAAGATACTGCGATATAGGACTGTAGTCAACGGTTTAACTTGTGAAGCGGACGCTCGGATTGCGCTTTGCACAAGCCCCATGCTTTAGTTTGGGGTTATTGACTCCTCCTCTATTCCGATTGATGTTTAACTTCAGAAATAGTAATACTTAACACTACTAAAGTTTGGACAATTTTCATTTTTTAGTGTCAAAAAGTCGAAAAGAGATTATCCTTTTATAAATACTTGTTTGGACAAAACATAGGTAATTATTTAGACATTTGCGTGTCATAGCGAATTCAAACACACTCCTATGAAGTAAGATGCGGAATGAATTGCGCGACTATAAACGCAGCTAATGAAAAGAAAATGTTTTAAGTATTTTTAGTTATACTATATGAGTGGCTGCCAAATTCAAAAACGATCCTCATGGTCTTCCCACTCAATTTCATCAAGCGTCTGTGCGGTTGCTACTTTCTCAAATAGCGCATTAAGACGGGAGAGGCTCCGTATTGAGGTAATCTTGGTGATAACAGATTCGGGAACGGGATCAAATTGGAGATGGAGTAGTTTTAGGAGAGTCTCTCGTTTTGCTCGCGTTTCACCTCTTTTTTCACCTCTTTTTTCACCTTGTTCAATTAGGTGTTCAGCCATTGTTTGTGCCATTGCTTCTGCCTCCTCTCTGCGGGATGGTTCTTTCATTTGCTGGTGAACCAGCGTTTTCAATTCTTCATGCTCTTCTGTCGGGCGGCGATGCAAAATCAGCAGATACAGATAATAAATCGAACGTGTCCACTGCTGTTTATTGTCTGCATCAAGTGTATCAATATGTGCTACTGCTTGCATCAACGCAGCACGTATCTCTTCCTTGCTTGCATGCTCTTTTTGTAGGACGGTCAGCAACCATCCAAACGGGTGGTTGGTCTTCGTTAAATTTGCTGTATCTGTGTCCTTTACGCTTAAAAACAGTGTGCCAAATTTCGGGATAAACTCAGAGAGCATGTCGGGCAAATCCATCAACGAGCTAAGCGCCAGTGGTTTTGTCCATCTCTGCTCTCCAGTGTAAAACACAATCGGAATAATGGGACGGAAACGCCATTCACTTTTGGGAACGTTGCTTGATTCCCACTCGCGACGTTGGAAATCCCAAATCTGGGTCATATAAAACAGCACTCGAAATCCCATTGTCGTATCAATTGTTGACTGATGTTCAATGAGGATATAAATCAGAAGTTCTTCCGTATTTGATTCACTACGAAACGGCATGGTATAGACGAGATCGGATTCTTGCTCCCGAAGGTTGTCTGGAACAAAACTTCTGTTGATGTGTGTGAGCTGACTGAAATCAAGATGCGATACCAGATGCTCGGCGATAATTTCTAACAGACCCCGGACGTTCTCCCTGTCTTCAAGCAGCCATCGGGTGCTTCTATCTTGGAACTGTTCTATCGGAAAATTGACAAAAGAGATTACTTCTGTTTCTTTGGTTTGCATAGGCTCCAAATTTATAAGATTAATTGGGTGCTGACTGTCGTTAAATTATACATGGGTTAGCGTTAGATGTCAACTTCACTGAGTATCAAGTTGTTCCAATCAAGGAATTCTCCAGCTTCCAGAATCTTTATTATTGATTCGCGACATAATACCAAATTAACGGGGTTTGTCCTATTTTCCGGACGGTAGGTGCGGTTTCCTAACCGCACCATAGGCGTCAATTTAGCGGTTTCCAACTACGGTAGATGCGGTTTCCTAACTGCACCTTTTTGTATCAACATCTCAAATAACGCAAAGGACGAGAATATCAGCGTTCGTAGTCGCGCAATTCATAGCGCCTCTTTTCTTAGAATGTAAGAAGCGCAATGAATTGCGCGACTACAAACGAGTTCTTTCCTTAAATTGACGCTTATGGTGCGGTTTCCTAACCGCACCGATAGATTGGAATCCAGTTAATTTGGTATAAGTTCTGCGCTCTTGTGATAAACTCTGTAACCTCTTTTTGTGTAAAGGGTGTTTTCTTTTGTCTTATTGGGTAGTTTTCCTGTATGAACAACCTTGGAATGCTATCCGTGAAAATTGCACTCTTTCTGATGTTGAAAGTTCTGTAGGATTAGAAAGTTGTTGCTGCATTGGTTGCAATCTTTTTGTAGCGGGTTTTAAAACTGAAAATCCTCCTAACCTATACTGCACATAATCATCGGAATTATATCATACTTGAGTAAAAAGGTCAATCAAAATCGAGTATGTAAAGTTTTTGTCAGATATGTTCAATTGAAGAATTTCACCGTGAAGCGAAACAGTTGACAGGGCTCGAAAAGTGTCAATGTCGTTTAGCGCGTATTGTTCGGAATCACATCACTTGTGCCTTTTTAGTTTGGGTTTACCTGAAGCGTCAAGCCTCCGAAACGGGGAAACCAACGGTTTATCAAGTCAAACATGGTATGCTCTCTGAGTATCTGTGTCAACAACTTAGATCACCTACTCTAAAAATGGAAACTGCGTAAGTCCTAAAGAACTATCAGTTGATGAGTGTTACTGATAGTTTATTTCGTAGGTCGGGTAGAGCGGTAGCGAAACCCATAAGTGTCAATTTAAGGAAAGAGTTCGTTTGTAGTCGCGCAATTCATAGCGCCTCTTATATTCAAAGAAAAGAGGCGCAATGAATTGCGCGAGGACGAACGCAGATATTCTCGTCCTTTGCGTTATTTGAGATGTTGATACAAAAAGGTTCGGTTAGGAAACCGCACCTTATGCGTCAATTTAAGGAAAGAGTTCGTTTGTAGTCGCGCAATTCATTGCGCTTCTTACATTCTAAGAAAAGAGGCGCTATGAATTGCGCGACTACGAACGCTGATATTCTCGTCCTTTGCGTTATTTGAGATGTTGATACATAAAGGTGCGGTTAGGAAACCGCACCTACCGGGGTTGGAAACTGCTAAATTGACGCCTATGGGTAGAGCGGTAGCGAAACCCAACATGAACGAAACGTGTCGGGTTTCGCAAACTCTACCCGACCTACAGGTAGTTTATATAGAAATGTGAAAAAATATAGCAGAAAAACCGAAAACTAAATAACCCTGTTATAAGTCAGACAAAGTGGAATATTACTGATTAAATTGTTCAAATTTCTTTCCAATTATGACAATTCTGCAACCTATCCACCTCAAAATCGCGTCACCGGTATTGTAAAGTTAAATTGATTATAGGAGTTCTCAAATGGAAAGAGACGATGTTGAACTGATTCAAAGTATATTGTCGGGTGACGAGGCTGCTTTCAGCGAGTTAGTAAGAAAATACCAAAAAAGTATTCATGCCCTTGCATGGCGGAAAATTGGCGATTTCCATATCGCTGAAGAAATTACACAAGACACCTTCCTCCATGTGTACAAGAAACTGACCACACTGAAGAACCCAAAGCAGTTTGCGGGATGGTTGTATGTAATCGCTGATCGACGTTGCATCGCGTGGCTACGAAAGAAGAAACTGGATATGCAATTGATGGAAGCCATCAGTGAAGAAACATTGGAGAAGACTGCTTATGCCAGTTATGTAACAAAACAGCGTGAAAAAGCAGCAGTTGAACATCAACGTAAAATTGTTCAAAGACTTCTGGAAAAACTACCGGAGAGTGAACGCACGGTGATGGTCCTCCACTATCTCGGAGAAATGAGTTGTGAAGCGATTAGCAAGTTTTTAGGTGTGTCCCTGAACACTATAAAAAGTCGACTTCAACGCGCGCGTGAACGATTAAGAAATGAAGAATCCATAATTCGAGAAACCCTTGGCGGGCTCCGACTCCCTGCCAACCTAACTGAGAACATCATGCAGCAGATTGACAAAGTGAAACAGATGTCCCCATCGGGAAGTAAGGGAAGTAAACCACTACCGTGGGTTGCATTAGCCTCATCTGCTGTTTTAGTGTTTTTGCTGATAGGTGCAAGTAATCAATACATTGTTAATTTTCAGCAACCGTATAGTGTTGACGCAGAATCAGAAACCACGATTGAAATAGTTGATGCAGCTGTTGTTCTTGATATACGGTCAAAACCCGAATTACAAAATCGGGTTGAGCACGATGTAATAGTCGGTAAAAGCAACGACAACGGTTTATCCAATGGAAAAAAATCTATGAAAAACAACTTAGCACAAGACCCTATGCAATGGAACCTACCTGAAGATGCTAAAGCACGTCTTGGTAAAGGTAGGATAAGTGAAATACAGTATTCTCCTGATGGGACAATTCTTGCAGTGGCAAGTGGTATCGGAATTTGGCTCTACGACGCAACAACACATCAAGAGGTCGCCCTGCTCACAGACCATACGGGTGTAGTCAATCGCCTCACATTTAGTCCGGATGGACATACCTTTGCGAGTGGAGACAGGGATGGGACGATTATTCTGTGGGATAGAAGCACAGGTGCACAAAAAACACTTACAGGTCATACGAACTCGGACACAACCATTGTATTCAGTCCTGATGGAAAAATAATAGCAAGTGGAGACGGTGATACTGTCCAATTTTGGGATACTATCACCGGAGAACATAAGGATAGTTTCACTGGACTCCCGGAAAATATCGGTTATATTTCATTTAGTCCGGATGGCAAGACAATTGTTAGTGTGACTTGGGGTAGCGAAATCTGTATATCGGATGCAATCACTGGTAAACCTAAGAAAATATTCAAAGTGGAAAATACTGATAGTGTATTTTGCGCAGCGTTCAGTCCGGATGGCAAAACAGTTGCTATTGGCAGTAGAGATGGTATTATCTACCTTTCAGATTTAAACACAGGTGAACTCAAGCGAAAACTCATAGGACATTCTGTGGACGTTCAAAGCATAGCCTTTAGTCCTGATGGGAAAACACTCGCAAGTTCATCATATATAGACGAAACAGTACGTATCTGGGATGTGCACACTGGTGAACAGAGGATTATTCTCACTGAACACACGGGAGATATTTGGGGTTTAGCATTCAGTCCTGATGGGAAAACACTCGCGAGTAGTGGAAGTGGAGATGGCACCATCCGTTTCTGGGATGTGAGCACCGGCAACCAAAAGTTTGCAATCACTGGAAATTCGGACTATGTTTTTAGCGTAGCGTTCAACCCCAATGGGCAAATTGTCGCAAGTGGGTATGCCGATGGCACTATTCGTTTGTGGGATGCAAAGACTGGACACCAAATGAGAACATTCAAAGAGTTTAATGACGCAGCATCAAGTATGGTCTTCAGTCCTGATGGAAATACTCTCGCTTGTGGGACTGACGATGGCATCCGCCTTTGGGATCCACACACCGGAGAACACAAAATGCTACTCACCGGACATACGTGGGGTATCCATAGCATAGCACTCAGCCCCAATGGAAGGACACTCGCGAGTGGTAGCGAGGATATGACTATACGACTTTGGAATATGCATACTGGTGAACATAAAATAACGCTCAACGGACATAAGCACAGAGTCTATAGCGTTGCCTTTAGTCCTGATAGCAAAACCCTCGCCAGTGGTAGTGAAGACGCTACGATACGACTATGGGATGTTGACACTGGCGATCCCAAGATGACACTCACTGGACATACCGAGAAATTAGAAGATAAGAGTAGTCGATACAGTTTTGGAGGTGTCAAGGCCGTTGCATTCAGTCCTGATGGCAAAACTCTTGCCAGTGGAGGTGGTGACAAGATCATTCACCTGTGGGATATAGGGACAGGTAAAAGAAAGATGACGCTCACTGGACATACACATTGGGTGTTCAGTTTGGCATTCAGTCCTGATGGAAAATCTCTTGTGAGTGGAGGTGTAGACGGTATCATCAACTTATGGGATGTGCACACTGGAGAGCACAAGAAAACGCTGACTGGACACACAGCTTGGGTGAGAAGTATTGCGTTCAGTCCTAATGGAAAAACCCTCGTTAGTGGTAGTGATGATGGCACTGTGCTTCTCTGGGAAATAGATCCTTAAATACTACAACCTCTCAGTGTAGACTTCCTAATTTTGATTCAGGAAGTTCAAAACTTTATATTAACCTATCTCATAAATCAATCGAAGGGCGAGGACTCCGTGCCTCGCCATTTCTTTGGAGAGAAACCAATGGAAATTCATCAATACACCACCGATATACAAACACCCTTAACTCAATTTTATAATCGACAAACTATCAATGTTCCACACTGTTATCCTGTAAAAGAAGAGGAAATGGCGATTGCGTTGTGCGGTGTTACAACAGGAAAATCCGATGCTAAAGAAGGTGGACTCGATTCCGAAACTGCCTATGTAACTATAACAGATGGTGAAGTACAGGCACTTATTCACATCGGTCTCGGTCAGATTGGTGAAAACAGAGAAGAAGACATAGGTGTTATTCGGTTTTTTAGTTACGAACGTGGTGCTCGGAAAGCAGGGCAAGCCGTTCTTGAAAAGGCAGAAGCGTATCTGAAATCGCATAACGTTGCACGTATTTTCGCTTTCTCATCAGACTGTCGGTATCGTTTCTATCATTTTGACTACGCATGTTTATCCGATGCGCTTGATCATGTTCAAGCACTTCTTGGTTTTAACGGGTACTGTCATTATGGCAATCAGATATTTTTCGATTGGGAAAACTACTCTGTTACACCAATACCCTCAAGTCTACCAGTAACGCTTGCTGTAAATTGGGAACATGGACGTGGACAACGTCCGAACTGCACCGTAAAAGCCTATCAAGACGATACGAAAGTAGGTGAGTGTAATTCCGTCTCTGGTGGAGAGTTTTCGAGCCATCCTCATGCTCAAGATTGGCTGCATACCTTTTGGCTTGATATTGAAGAAGAGTATCAAGGACAAGGTTTGGGGCGTTACCTTCTTCAGTACGCGCTTCAAGAGATGCATAAAGTTGGATACCGACATGCAACAATTTGCACACACATGGAAAATTACCGCGCACAACTCTTTTACAGCAATTGCGGTTATCGAGTTGTAGATAGGACTTATGAATATGTCAAAACCATCTCTGAGTCTTCATCAAAGTAGACTCAAGTTATTTTATAAACTTTATTCCCCAAAACACTCCTCTATTTACAAAACCTAATTGGGAATTCGTTTATGTACTACGATTTAGAAACCATCAAAAATCTATCAGATGCAGAACTCATACCATTAATCCAAAACCGTAATGAATCCGCTTTTTCAGAGCTTATACCCAATTAACCCCATTTGTAGTGCAAGGTCCCCGTGCCTCACAATGCTAACCGCTATTAGAAAACTTCTAATCAAGTTAATTTGGTATTACCTGAAAACACTAAATGTGTGAAACATAATATTACATAAATAGAACCAACTAACACAAGTCGTTATTAAAGGTATATCATTAATCATAAATCCTGCCTAAGAAAGAATTGATATTTTTCTATTTATAAAGTATACTCAATTCTTATGAAAACAGAAACAGATCGCGAGCGCGGGATCATTGTAGGAATAACTGGTGGTATCGCATGCGGGAAAACAACAGTCTCAGAACTATTGGCAGAAAAAGGTGCAATTCCGATTAACGCTGATGAAATTGGTCATCAACTTCTCAAGGCAGACAGCCCCGTTATTGGTGAACTCGTTGATGCATTTGGACAGGAAATTCTTGAAGAGTCTGGAGATGTCAGTAGGAAGAAATTGGGAGCAATTGTCTTTAATGATAAATCCGCGCGGGAACGGTTAAACACCATCCTGCATCCTTTGATAATCCAACGTTCCCGTACTCTCGCGCGTCAACTTGTAATGGAAAATCCATCATGTGTTGTTCTGCTTGATGCACCGCTCCTTATTGAAGCAGGGGCATACAATTCCGTTGATCTAATTGTCGTTGTAACTGCCTCACCTGAAACCCAATTACAACGAATTTTAGAACGCAGCCAGGTACAGAACCGTCCGCTCTCCGAAACTGAAGCACAAGCCCGAATTGACGCACAAATGCCAGTGAAAGAAAAAGTTAAATATGCAGATGTTGTCATAGAAAATGAGGGTGCCCTTGATGAACTCAATAAACAGGTAGATGCGCTTTGGGAGAAACTTCAGAAAGACTTATGAGTCGTGCCAAAGCAGATTGACAGCGTTTGCCTTGATGACGCAGTAGACTTCCTTTCCTCTACACAGTTGTAGTTGCTCACGCGCTTCGCGTGTTATTTTCACCGAAAGCCGATGCTCCTCAACGAGAATCGACAGCAGTATTTGGTCATCAACTTCATCAATAGATCCCCTCAATATATTGCGCGCACTAATTGGTAAATTGGGTTCAAGCGAAATGATGATGTCTTCTGCCCGAATGGCAATAGGAACCGTTTTCCCAATTGTCGTCTCTATGTAGGGAATAACGAGGTGCTGAGACCCGATTTCTAATTCCGTTACACCTCTCTGTTTATCAGAATTGGCAACGGGTAGTGAGAATATATTTTCTACACCTGTCAAATTTGCGATCGGGAGAGCAGAAGGGGAGGTTAACAGTTGATACGGTTCCCCACTTGCCGTGATCTTTCCATCAGAAAGGAGAAATGCTTCATCAGCAAGTGCCATGGCTTCTGATATGGCATGTGTGACGTAAAGTATAGGTATTTCAAATGCATTTTTTATGTGATGGAGATACGGAATAATTCGGTTTTTCAATCCGCCATCAAGTGAAGCAAGCGGTTCGTCCATAAGCAGTAGACGTGGTTCCATTGCAAGCGCACGCGCAATTGCAACCCGTTGACGTTGTCCACCGGAGAGTTGACTCGGATACCGTTGAAGCAACTCAGATATCTCAAGAATATCAAGCACACGAGATATACTATCACGTTTTTTTCGCATGTTTGGTGGTTGTCCATAACGAATGTTCTGCTCAACACGCAAATGTGGAAAGAGATGTCCATCTTGAAACACATAGCCAAAACGCCGTTTGTCTGGTGGGACATCGACTCTCGAATCAGAGGCGTAAAGCACCTTGTTACCGAACACAATCTGACCTTCATCGGGCGAAAGTGTTCCGCTGACACAGTTGAGAAGCGTACTCTTTCCACTTCCAGACGCACCCAAAAAAGCCGTAACCTTCTTTTCGAGTGTGCAATTAAGTTCTAACGTAAAATTACCAAGGCTTTTACGAAAGTCGAGAGTGATTTTGGTGTAATCTGCCATAGTGTTTTTGCACAGTCCATCGCGCCGTTTACCACACAAATTCAAACACGTGAGTTTTCTGAATTAAAGCTGCTATCAGAGTTTTTATTGACATCTCCCACACCTTGAGGAGTGGGATTCTTAGGTCTTATATCAGTCCTTAATGTTTCTGAATGCCTTGTTCCTGCTTCTGCATCCACTGCTCCGTAGTTGAGTCTAACACGGACTCCACAGGCGTTTAGACTCTCCCAGTGTCCCCAGGCGAGTTATTAGTGAATGTGGTAGGGATGTTGTCCTAACAACATATATTAGGTGTTCTCTACCACATTCTAATGTTTTGAGTGATTTCGCACCAGCACCACACACCTTATCACGGATGGGGACAGGACTCAACACAGGTAAGTGTTGAGGTGATAACCCTATCCAACGATGCTACATATAGTATATACTATTTCGGTGCAAATGTCAAGCGTTTTTTGACCCACAGCTAAAGCAGTGGGATTGTTAGTTAATTCCCTTCAAATCCGCCCCCACCATCAAAACCGCCTCCATCGAATCCACCATCACTTCCACCGTCAAAGGCTCCAGAATCAGAATCTGTAGACGTATCGTCTTGATTGCCATTGTCTAACATATCCCCAAGAATTAGTCCCGTAATTAGCATATCCCCTGTATCATCGCCAGTATCAACATGATCATCATGCTGTTGTTTTCTTCTTTGAGATTGTCCGACTTTTGAACGACGAGCCAGACTTGAGATTACCAACACTATTACAACAACACCGATAAAAACTAAAAGCAATTCCATAAGTTATGTATTCTCCTTATATGTAGGGCAAAACAATTTACTGTTGCTTCATCCTACTATTTTGTTACACATTTTGATTGTAATCATTGAAATAGCAAAGCGATATCTATCTTAATGTCTTTCGTTCTGTAATCCAGATAGCAACGAATGCAAGAACGGTTGAAATAAATACCAATCGATAGACTGTGATATCCTGCCCGAGTTGTACAGCTTGATATATAGCCAATGCCATTGTCTGAGTTTTTCCAGGGATATTTCCAGCTACCATGAAAGTTGCGCCAAACTCACCAAGACTTTTTGAAAAACCGAGAATTGCACCTCCTATAATCCCACGATGCGCGAGCGGGAGTGTTATCGTAAAGAAAACCTTAATTGGAGAAGCACCAAGTGTTCGCGCAGCACTTTCAAGCTCAGATGGCACAGATGCCATTCCGGTCATGATCCCTTGCACTAACAGTGGAAACGAAATAATCGAAATTGCAATTACAACAGCGAATGGGGAAAAGATTATCTCTAAATTGAAAACTTTAGATAGAAATCCACCGATGGGACCATTGTTACCCAAGAGGATAAGGAGTAAATACCCACTCACTACAGGTGGCAGTACCAATGGTAACATCACAACTGTATTGAGGAAGATTTTGCCAGGAAATTCACGTTTAGCAAGTAGCCATCCCACCAGCAGTCCTGGGGGAAACATTACAACGAGACTCAGCAACGCAACTTTGATAGATAGGATAAGGGCGGTGATTTCTGCAGGAGTAATTCTCATTTTGATGTATCAGGTATACGCTGCAGTGCCGATGTAGATGTTAGACAAGTAAATCCATGCTTTTCAAAAATATTTGTAGCACGAGGTGTTTTTAGATAAGTAATAAACTGTTCTGCCGACTGATTTCGCTCGCTACGTTTCAAGATTACAGCAGGATATACTATCGGTGTGTGCGTTTCAGCAGGAAATCTGTAAAGAACTTTTACCGCATCAGTAACTTTGGTATCGGTTTCATACACCATTGCCACGTCTACATTACCTGCAGAAACATAAGCGAACGTAGCGCGTACATCTGTTCCAAATATCAACTTTGGTTGTAACGTATCCCATAGGTCTAAGTGCAATAATGCTTCTTTGGCATAAGTGCCTGCGGGTACAATATCCGGTTGTCCAATCGCTATACGTGAGATAGTAGGATCCTGAAGCGCACCAGCTTTTTCTATAGTTATCTTAGCATTTTTTTGAGATACAACGACTAAATGATTTGCCAAAATATCGGATCTACTGTCACCTTCAAGTAAGCCGAGAGAATTAAGGGCATCAACCTGTTTAGGACTTGCTGAAATGAAGACATCTGCAGATGCACCTTTCTCAATTTGGCGTTGAAGCGTTGTAGAAGCAGCGAAATTGTAATATACCTTAATCCGATTTTCTGCGGTAAACTCCTCCCCGATTTCCGTGAGAGCATCTGTTAAACTCATAGCAGCAAAAACGTTTAATTCCTTATCTTTCTGTTTTCCTGTAGTGCATCCTAAAAACCCAAGACATATCAGTAGAATAACGAATATCGTATAGAATTTTACCCATCGACCCATGAATTTCCATTCCAAAGCAGATTTGATTTGAAAAGAGTATAGCAGAAATATGATGATATGTCAAGAGTGATAAAATAGCGAACAAGTCATTTAGTTTTACTATAATTGCAAAGTTCCTATCAGAAGACTCCTCTGTCCGGGCGACCTCCTGGTCGCGACTTCCTGATTAAAGTGTACAATAAGTCCAAAACTAAATAGTCTTATAAACTTTGCATACCACATTGTAGCGGTGGGTCCCTGTGCCCCGCCATGTCAGACGGACAAAGGAACGGCGGGCACAGGGACCCACCGCTACAATGAGAATGGATTGACTCATGCCAAAAACTTTACACATTCTCTTGACATTATTTAAAAAAAATGTTATTATTCAATTAATGTTATTATTCAATTAAGGAGTGGGAAACATATATCTGTGTGGCGTATCCAGATGAAACGCTACTTATCATCAAGTTCTACTGCTAAAACCCAATCCTTTAGGTTTGGGAGCGGTCAGAGTAGGCATACATATTGGTACATTACGACATAGAATAATATCAAACACACTACTCTGTCTCCCCAATATCTACAGATACTATAATAGACGCAGAGTTGTACGAATTTCGCTACAACAAATTGCATAAATCCAATAATAAACGGGTAAGGAAGAATACCCAAATAACACCAATAGGAGTATACACAATGCTTTATCGAATCACGACCCTTCTTGCAATTGTCTGTTTTTCTGTTGTTATAGCAGGATGCAGTGCTATGTTCTCTGAACAAGAATGGAGCACTAACTATGCGCTTCTTGATGGCGCACATGCAACGAATCCTGAAATGATTGATGGCGACATTGGCACAGTAGGCGTAACAAGTCATCAATCAACATCTAATAATGTACGTAATGTAACGAATCCTTCACCTGAAGTTGTCATCACCTTACCTAAAAAAAAGGTAGTCCGTCGGATCGTAATTCACTCAGATAACATCGTTAGGTTCAACCTTTACGCAGATAAAGGTGGCAGTGCCCTATCAGATACAGATTGGAAGTTGATAAAAGAAGCGAAAGCAGTCAAATCAAGTCCGATTGTCGTCCCCATTTTATATTCATTTCCGACTGATAAAATTCGGCTTGTAGTATTAGGTACATCTGACGACGCAGCATTAACACGCAAAGAAGGTGCGCGTCAAATCAGAAGTATTGCTGCAACCCCGGCAAGCGGTTCATCGTGAGGAACTACAGCCTGCGAGACCGGTGGTCCCGTACGTCTACGTGCCTCTGCTAAGATTAGTGAAATTGAGATCTATGGCTACGAATCAGTTCAAAAACCGGCTGATGATCCAATAACAGAAGAACATACTGATGATCCAGTAGCAAAAGAACATAATGTATTTTCAATAATAGACCGATATTAGGCAACAGTAAAGTTAGTTGTGTTTAGAAAAAGGGAATTTCTGTTTATAAGAAATTCCCTTTTTCTAATTCTTCTCTTCACTATAAATTTCTAAACTAAAAAATAAAATTCTAATTCATTCACAGTGCCTTATAGTTTGCACATTCCCGTATCTATCCTTTTTCTAACACCTTACATTCCTTTTGTATCTTTTTCTTGACAAAATTTGAAAAAATGATATAATCCAATTCACGGGTATTGGAAGATTTCAGTCTGCCAAACAAGTCTCAATCTAAACGCGAAATATAATACTAACGATAGTAATGCCGTTGAAGTCGAAACAGTAGAGATGATAAAGACACACTACTTTGAAAAGTCGAATGTCTACTCCCGTTAAAGAAACACCAGACTCAATGAATTTTTCTGAGACAACCGCCTACATATTTCTTGCTTCACCTCAGATTTACAAGGAGTTTACAAAATGTTTAAACGATTCACCGTTTTTCTATTACTTTTCGGTCTTGCTGTAATTTCGGTAGGTTGCCATATCTTAATTGCTGAACAGGAATGGAGCGAAAATTACGCACTGATGGATGGTGCGCAATCAACGGTTCCACAAGTGATTGATGGAAATCTCAACACTATAGGTGAGACACAAGTTATGGCAGCTGGAGTATACTCCTATGGGAGAACCGCAGGAGCAGAAATTATAATCACTTTACCTGAAAAAAAGCAAATCCGCAAACTCATAATCCATTCTGATAATATCAAGAAGTTCAATCTCTATGCAGATAAAGGGGGAACCGCGCTTTCTGACACAGATTGGCAGTTGATTAAGGAGATAAAGAGTGTCAAGTCATATCCATTGGAGGTTCCAATAGTATATGCTTTTCCCACTCAACGGATACGTCTGGTAATTTTAGACACATCGGATGACGCATCTTTGTATCGAAGAGATAAAGCAAATTTTTACACCGAGACTACAGCAGAGCAGAGAAATTCTTTCGGATCAACACGTGGTATGTTTAGGCGTAACTACAACGGCAGAATAAGTGAAATTGAAATCTACGGTTACAAATCTGCACAAGAAACAGCATCTGCGAATACAGAGAACAAACGTGAAAAAGAACTTGATACTATACTGGAATAGAACTGGTTACTTTTCTTTTGACATGAAAAGCCGAAATTCAGAAATATAAACACCGCTATGAAGTATTTCGCTTATGGTTCGAATCTCAATATTAAACAGATGCAGTGGAGATGTCCGAATGCTGTCCCTCTTGGTGCATACACATTGCAAGGCTACCAACTCGTTTTTCGGTTCTATGCGGATATAATCCGTGTCTCTGATAAGTCTGTTAAGGGAGGACTCTGGGAAATTTCTGAAAAAGATGAGAAATCTCTTGACAGATATGAAGGGTATCCAACCTCATATGAGAAATATTATGAACGGGATATCATGTTTTACCGAATGATTAACAATGCACGAGACTTGGAATTGCCGAGTTCGGGGTATCTTGAAGGTATGCTTGAAGGTATGGAAAATTTCGGATTCTCTCCTCTTGAAGATTTAAATACTAATCTTGGAAACCCTCCAACCCAAAATCTTGCTAAAGATGGAGATCTTCTACAGCATGCAATACGTCTGATTGCGGATGCTATGGGTATCCAACTATTGGACGAGGATTGAATCATTCTTAACTTTCACAGTTATACCCAATTAACCCGATTTGTAGTGTGAGGTCTCTGGGTCCTCCTCGCAATGCTAACCGCTACGTAGAAAATTTCTAATCAAGTTAATTTGGTATTATTCCTTTTAAATGTTCAAACCGTTGCATCTTAGCAACGGTTTGAACATTTGTATAATTTCTTTTTACCTATAAGATCGTCAATTCATCTTCCTCACCACTCTCCAGTAGCACTTTATCCAGTTCTGTAGCAATTTCACCGAAAGCAGCTGCTTGCGGTGAATCCGGATGTCCCGCTACGATTGGAACACCGAGATCACCTGCCGTACAAACTTCAGCGTCAAGTGGTATCTCTCCCAAAAATGCTACACCAAACCTCTCACTCGTCTTTTTACCACCATCTGCACTGAATATCTCAGTCTTTTCATTACAATGCGGACAGAGGAAGTAACTCATATTTTCAATGATCCCCAGAATCGGCACTCCAAGACGTTCAAACATTGCCACACCCCGCCGCACATCTGCCAAGGCGACATCTTGTGGAGTTGTCACAATAACAGCACCTGTAAGCGGAATTGCCTGCGTTAAGGTAAGTGCAACATCTCCTGTACCGGGTGGCAGGTCAATGATGAGGTAATCCAGTTCATCCCACTGCACATCGGTCAGAAACTGACGAATAGCACTATGTAACATCGGTCCACGCCAGATCATCGCTTGTTCTTCGGGCACCATAAACCCAATAGACATCAGTTTTATATCGTGCCGAACAAGAGGAATCAGCTTACGTTCCGGACTAGTACGAGGTTTCTCTTGGACACCCATCATAGTAGGGATGCTGGGTCCATAGGCATCAGCGTCCATCAATCCGACTGCGGCACCGGTTTTTGCAAGCGAGATTGCCAAATTGGTAGCAACGGTGGACTTGCCAACACCGCCCTTTCCGCTTGCCACTGCAATCTTATACTTGATATTTGGCAATGTAATATTCTGTTGCGGAGCTTGTTGCTGCTGGGGGGTTGGTTGTTGCGGACGTTTACCTGAAATCTCGGATCCACTAATTACTTGCAGTTCAGGATGTGGTTTTGATGCCGGTTCATTTGTATTTTTGTCTTTTTCACCTTTTTTAAAAAATTTCAATGTTTCTTCTCCTTCTCCAATATCTCTTTACGTAATAATGCCATAAAAACCAGTGAATTGCCAATCTTTTTTACTGAAAGTTTGTTGTAGCTGAATATATAGGACACCAAAAATACTACCATTTTTTCAAAAAATCCTGTATAATACCCAATTAACTTGATTCAAAGTTTTCCGATAAAGTCAGTACTGCAAGGCACGGGGACCTCGCGCTACAAATCGGGTTAATTGGGTATAATATCCAACAAATTGCAAGTTCTGAAAGAAAAAACAGTCAACTACCCAAAACTAAAGCATTGGGCTTGTGCAAAGCGCATGCCGAGCGTTCACTCCACAAGTTAAACAGTTGACTACAGTCCTATATCGCAGTGTCTGGGCGTGGCAGCCCGCAAGATGTGTGTTGAAAGGTCCTTCTTCTGTGGTGGGAGATTGCTGAAGGATGCTCCCCAAGTCCCACTCCTCTCTGACACTGTGATCTGGATGGGGAAACATATACCCGCTTTGCGGAGTCTCGGACCTGTTTTCTCAAGAATACCGTGTCAGGTCAAGTAGATGGGTAGTGACAATCTCATTGAACGAAGCAGCACACTCAAGAGGATCGCCTATGTGTTTGTGGCGAAAAAACAACACGCACCCCTTTTGGGGCTATAACTATAAAAGGAGGCGGGTTTCCTCCCAAACCTAAAGGATTGGGTATCCAGCCCGAAGATTAGATGAACATTCTGATGTTACGTCATTCTGCAGGCTTTGAGCATAGTTACTTACCGAATGCAGAAGTCACGCTGAAAGAGATTGGTGCAGCAAACGGTTGGCGGGTTACCACAACCCATCGCTGCGATAGAATCACGGAAAAAAATTTAGCAAAACAGGATATCGTTGCGTTCGCAACAACTGGAAATTTACCGTTTGATGATTCCCAAAAAGAAGCCTTACTCAACTTTGTCCGTAATGGCAAAGGCTTCTTCGGGATTCACAATGCTACCGATACTTGTTACGATTGGCCAGAATTTGGAGAAATGCTCGGTGGCTATTTCAACGGACATCCGTGGCACGAAGAGGTCAACGTCATCGTTGAAGATATCGATCACCCTGCGACTCGGATGCTTGGCGATAGTTTCAAGGTTGTTGATGAAATCTACACTTTCAAAAGTTGGTCTCGTGAGAAGACGCATGTCCTAATGCGTTTAGACAACGATTCAATTGATGTGTCACGCGGCAACCGCGATGATGACGATTATGCACTCGGTTGGTGCCATACTTATGGCAAGGGGCGCGTGATGTATACTGCACTCGGTCACCCAGACGTTCTCTGGAGTCAACCGTGGTTCCACGAACACATTACCGGATGCCTCAAATGGACAGGCGGCTTGGAAGATTAACTTAAGAAATCTTCTCTCTTTTCATTGTAGGGGCAGGTCTCTGTGCCTGCCCTATTTTGCTGCACACGTAACATGCGAAACACTGAAACCTCGCGCTACTGTTTTATACCCAATTAACCCGATTTGTAGCGCGAGGTCCCCGTGCCTCGCAATGTCGACTTTATCCGAAGACGTCGAATCAAGTTAATTTGGTATTATAACTCCTGTCGCACGCAAAAGCGTTTCCTGCACTAACAATTCATGAGAAACGGGACGATCAGGTTGTTGCGTTCCTGCAATAGTAGCCAAAAAGGCATCCAGTTCCAACTCATACAAACGTTGACGACTTTCTCCGTCTATCTTAACAATCTGTTCACCCTGTGAATAACCCTCTTTAGCATTTTGTAAACAGAGCCGAATCGTATGTCCCGGTTCAAAAGGTTCAACGATAATAGCACTGCCTTCAGTGCCGTACACCTCAAACCGCCGTGCCATTGGACGTGGTTCTAATGCAGAAATCGAAATAAATGCCATCCCTTTTTCAAATTCGTAGACAGTGAGCGTATTATCTTTGAATGGTTCCACTGATTCTCCATCGTTGCGTAGAAAACTGGTTACCTTCTCAGGTCTTCCAAGCATCCAGAGAACTTGATCAAGCACATGCCCTCCTAAATCGAAGAAGATACCACCGATATGCTGACTAATTCGTTTACGTGCTTCCTCGGAAATATTCGTTGACATGTGTGCACGGACAGAAAACACATTCCCCAAAAATCCCGATCTTGCCCATTCTGTTACTTGCTTAAAACTGGAATGATACCGAAGCATATACCCCATCTGAACTAATAGCGATTTTTCCTGTGCAGTATTAATAACGCGTTGCCACTGCTCCCAGTTTTCGCCTGCGGGTTTGTCGTACCACACATGTTTACCGGCATTAACAATCTCTTCCGTTTGATCTAAACTTTCAGCATTGTCACCCTCAGAAGCAACCGCTACAATCGTCTCATCTTCTAACATCTCAGCTGCATCTGTGAACAATCGGACATTGTTAAACGCGCTACCGTTTGCTTGAAGTTTTGCACGTCGCTCTTCATCAGGTTCAAATACTCCAGCAACCTCTACATCAGGATTCACAAGTATCGCTTGCAGTTTTCCACGTGCGTGCCCATGTTTAGTTCCATATTGTGCCATCCGTATTTTCGCCATATTATTCCTCCACTATTCAAAATTTATGGTTTCTTTATTTTATCTGCATACTGTTGATTGTCAAGCAAATAAATATCTAAGAAACGATATTTTGAGATTATTTTCACTCATTTTTCAAGGTTGTATTACCGTTGAAACAACTTCCAACTCCTCCCGGGCAGGTCGGCGCGGAATACCTCCACGTTCCCGCGGTCTGCCATCGTTACATAGCAGGTACGCCCGTCTGAACCGCCAAAAGCAATATTTGTGCAGAGTTTACCTGTCAATTCAACTTCCAATAACACATCTCCTTCAGGAGAAAGTTTCGCCACGGTGCCTTTACCATGCCGAGTGACATAGAGATTGCCTTCAATATCGCACCGCATGCCGTCCATATTGAAATCAGGGAACTGAATTAACAACCGCTTGTTGCTGATCTCACCTTCAGGTGATAGATCATAAGCCCAGATGTTGCGCCGTACCGATTCGTTGACATAGAGTATCTTTTCATCGGGACTCACCTCAATACCGTTTGTCGTTCCCATGTCCGTTTCCAATAGTGTTGCCTTTCCATCCGTATCCACTCGCCAAAGCTGCCCTGTTGACGCCCCCCAATTCGGATCGCTCGCGTAGATAATATCATTTGCGCCAATAGCAAGGTCATTTGGTTGATTCATTGTCGGTTCGTGTGCATGCACGCTAATCTCTCGTGTCTCCATATCCACTTTCAAGACGTTATGGTTTGTATAGTCAGCGATAAACATGAAACCCTCACTGTTGAAACGGATACCGTTGCCGATGCTACCGGACGGTAGTTCGACAAAAACGCTTGCTTCACCATCAGGTGTCACCTTGCCAATGGTGTGCTGCCGTTCAAAGTTAACGGCATATAAATTGCCATTGGCATCGCAGGCGGGTCCCTCTATTCCAGACGTAAACCCATTTACAGGCGTAAATTCTTGACTGACAAAAAGTTCTTCGTTCATTTTGTAACTCCTCAGATATTCTGATTATAAAGGTTGTATTCAGTAGGGATACATCGTAACTGGTTTTTTAGGAGGGATACTTCTTTGCTAAAGCACAAATGAAGTAATATCTAAAGTTTAGGGCAAAAGACATACTTTGCCAAAATTTTTGCGAGACTCCAGCAGTTGATGTGATTCAGCTGCTTTTTCTAAAGGTAGTGTACTATCAATGATAGGCACTAACCGTCGCTGTTCTGCAAGTCGAGCCAGGGTCCGGAGTTCTGTAGGTGTGCCTAACGCAGACCCCATGATTGTAAGTTGTTTCTGATACATTTTTCGTATATTAATTTCCCCAATGTTGCCTGTTGTTACACCACAAGACACGAGTCTACCGTTTTTGGCAAGACTACTGATACTCTGTTCCCATGTTGCAGCACCAACATGTTCAAGAACAACATCAACACCACGACCATCTGTTTCTTCAAGTATAACCTCTGAGAAATCAACATCAGCATAGTTAATGGTTACATCAGCCCCGAATTGTTTAGCGCGTGCTAATTTTTCATCAGTGCTCGCAGTAGCAAAGATACGTGCCCCAACGAGCTTAGCGATTTGCAAGCCTGCACTGCCGACACTTCCTCCCGCGCCGAGTATCAACACATCATCACCAGCTCGGAGTTGCGCGCGCGTTATTAGCATGTGCCATGCTGTAAGGTATGCAATTGGAAGGGCAGATGCCTCAACGAAAGGTAATTCATCTGCAATCCTAATCGCATTCTTGGCAGGTGCCTTAACAAACGCTGCGTATCCGCCATCAGTTTGAAATCCGAGCAGTTGCTGTGTGTCACACAGATTTTCATAACCATTGACGCAGTCGCTACATACACCGCAGGGAATACACGGCGCGAGGAGCACATGATCACCGATAGTGAGGTTGGGATGTGTTCCAGAAATTTCGGCGATTTCGCCTGCGATGTCGGACCCCAAAATATGGGGTGCACCTGTCGCTTCGAGTTTCTGCTTTATTTCCGGTCGGTCGCGCCGCGCGTGGATATCAAGGTAGTTGACAGCACACGATTTAACTTCAACGAGAATTTCATCGGGACCAAGGGTCGGTTGTTCTACCTCTTGATACTGCAATACGTCAATCCCGCCTTGTTCTATGAACGCAATTGCTTTCATTCTCAAATCCAATCTGAATCGGTAGATATTCCGTATCTTTTTAGACTAAGCTGCAACTTAAGCAACATAGAATTGAATTAATCAGGTTAATAAGATGTTCTGTTCAAAATCACTTTTGCATTTTTAAATCTACCCACATGATAGTCCGTTTACCAGCTGCGGATACAAGACCTCTTAGTCGAACAGTTGCTAACTGCTTGCGAACCCCCGCATGTGAGACATCCTCTATCCGATAATAGTAGACAGTATTCGGTTTAGCGGTGGCGTCTGTCCACGTGTATTCATTCCGTTCACCCGTTGTGCCGGCACCTTGTATCATAGTCGGATTGACAACCTTGAATTCGCCATCCTTTGTTTGACTGCGGTATATGTAAAATCCTGCGTTGTCCACCTCTGACTCAGTTGTCCATTTCAACACAACGCTTGCCTCAGTGTGTTCTGCTCGGAAATGGGATAAGGATACAGGTAACGCACCGCCACTTCTAACACCGGGCGCACCGATGTCGTTAGGATGTCCATAATAGTGGGTAGTGCTAGTGAGGAGTTTCGTGTTTTTTGCGGAAATCCATCCGGCTTTCTCGGTTCCGAATCGTGGCACATCACCGTCATACCGGCGAATCATTGAGGAGCGCTCTCCATCTTTTGTCACACTTTTTGGTAGGGTCCAGGCAAGTTTTTTATTAGCAATTTCGCTGTCATTGAGGTTACCTACCTCGTCAATTGGTGTACCTGATTTGGTCAGCTTGATATTGAACCCTTCTTCACTTAACATTGGACTCTGTAGTATGTTAAGGTTATAAACCTGTTCCTTTTGGAAATTATCAGAAAATCGCCCTTCTTTTGATACAATCAGAAGCGTTTCCTGAGGCTTAATAAACTTTTCCTTAAAAGTGTGTGTGATGTTCAGAAGTTCATTGAAGCCTGCTGGGCGTAGGTTTTGGATCTCTAGTACCCATCCCATAAGATTTACTTCATGTGTATTTGAACGATTGTAAAGTTCTATCCACTGTGGTAGAGAACCGTCGTTTGAAGCTACCATAATTTCGCTTATGGTGATTCTATCCATATTCGCTATGTCAGTCAGAGCAGCAGGTGGGACGTTCAGAATGAGTTGCCCCGGTGCTATTAAATCAGTGACAATGTCTTCAATATTTGAACCGTCAAGATTTGCCCGCCGAATGTGTCCCCGCGTTTCTGTCCAATATAACTTGTTATCAGCAATGTCAACAGCAACGCCTACCGGCACACTTGATAACGTGATGATGTCCTCAACGTTTGATCCATCAAGATTAGCACGACTGATTTTCCCGAGTTCCTCACCTATTTTCTCTGTCCAGTAGAGCTTGTCACCAGCTATAGTAATGCTGCCAAGTGTACTTAAGCCCGTCGCGAGTGTTTCAACGTTTGAACCGTTAAGGTTTGCCCGTCTAATGCTATCCTGCGTTTCTGTCCAATAAAGTTTTCCCTGTACCGTATCCACGGCGATATGCTTGGGTGAATCCAAACCTGTGATGAGATTTTGAATGTTTGATCCGTCAAGGTTTGCACGTTGGATATTGCCGTGAGAATTAGTCCAGTAGAGTTTACCTTTCGTAGTGTCTATGGCAATAGCAAGGGGACGTGCGTTAAATACGGCGAGCTCTTCTGAGCGAGATCTGCTAGTAGAAACTTCGCGGCTGACGCGTAGAACCGCCCCACAAAAAGGTTTACCGCGCACGGTTGCCGCTGCCCAGTAAAGTTTGCCATTTGGCGACACATCCAAGGTTACATCCGTTGCATATCTTCCAAAGATTTCCACTCTGTCACCAATAAGTCCGTCGACCCTGCCGCCTCTGGGGTTGTCCCCTTCGATTATCCAGTACATCGGTGGACGTTCGGACCGACTTAGTAGCACCGGAGGCGCTGAACGGACATTAAAGGTAACCCGCTCTGATACACCAGCGATGCTCGCCTCAACCTGACTTCCATGGTAGTGATTAGGTAACAAAAGGGAAGTTTGAGCCCGGCCGTTGGAATCGGTACGGGGATTCGGATCAGAGAGTACCGCCCCACCAATCACACGAAACACCACCTCAATTCCTACAACCGGTTTATCATCTGCATCTCGCACTTCAACCACTAACGGGTTCGCGAGCCAACTTTTGGGGGAACCGGGCTGATTATCCCCAGAGACGATGCGGAACTTCGCTGGTACCCGGTCATCAGCGTTAATTACACCATCACCGTTAATATCTACACGATTGTTAACATCTACATGGATATCCTCCGCCCGGATAGGAAACGATTGGCTTGTGAAGTTTCCATTCACATCAATAACCTTTACGCCGGCACTATTATAGGGGCCCGTTATGAAATCGGCAGTGGTTACAAATTCAACAGTAATGTTTTCTCCGTTTAATCGCTTACAAGCGATCAAACCAACGTCAAAGTACGGAGGACCTGTTGGTCCAGATAACCGAGCTTGATGGAGTCCATTCGCATCGGTTATCGTAAAGCGGAGACGGATAGCATTCGGCGGATACTCAAGTGGTGGAAGCATCTGAATTGTTGTCGGGGTGTCAATGCCACTTTGGCTGGTATTAAAATAACGATGCACATCCAGCCATTCGGCATCACATTTAGACAATTCAACGACGACTCTTGACCCGTAACCCAAGATATAGGACTCGTTGCGAAAATCATGCACCAAACCAAAAGCATGTCCGAGCTCATGAGTAGCGAGATTGAAATAAGTCTTCAGGTCTTTGCAGTCGCTGTCAATGTTTATAAGTGCACCTCCGCCATGAGAATCTCCACCACCTTCACCGCCACCTCTCGTCGAACCAAGATCTGCCACAACAAATACGATGTTTTTTGCTCTATCAAAACGTTCATCAACTTCTCTTACGACTTTATTAACAATTGTGAAAATAGTATCCTCATCATTTGCGTAATGTGAACTAGTGAACTGTCCGTTCACATGGTGCACCACAGTCTTTTCAGCGGCATCGGTTTCAAGTCTAAAGGTTTTTCTGCCGAAGCCGTGGCGTTCCATTTCGTCCTTGTAAAACTGTTGTACGCGTTTTATCAACCTATCCAGTTTTGCGTCTATATCTTGCTCAGGTGAGCGGTCGTTCGGGATAAAATAGACCACTTGCACCACATATTCGGGGGGTGCGTCTTGTGCGAAACTGTTAGGCACAAACGCAAGCATTACAAAAGCAATTAGTGTAAGTATGAAACATAATGTCGTTTTCATGCGTTGGTTCTCCTTTTGTGTTGCCTGGACCAGGATTATGGCTTTTATACACTTGTCGCCTCTACAGGCTATAAATAAGCACCAGTGGTGCGACAGGTATCCTTAAATTGGCACTTATGGTGTCTCTAACCGTAAGCACCATGGTTGAGAAATCCGAGCAACCGACGGAGCCGCGGGTTAGCATCTCGATAGATCGATTCAGGCATTGTGTAATTCATAAACGGATAGTATTTATGACCAACAAGTCGGCGCGCGTAGGTCACCTGCGTAATGTATCGAGTGCGTTGACTACGATTCGGACCGCCACGGTGCCATACCTGATTGTTGAACATAGCAACGTTTCCCGCTTTACCGAGATTGTAACGGATTTTTTCTTCCCACTGTGTTCCTTCTATCGGATTCGGAGGGGAGGCACCGAAAAGATGTGAACCCGGAATAACTTCTGTTCCACCATGATCAATCTCTGTGACATCGGTGAGGTAGTAATTGGCAGTAAAGAGAAGTACAGGGAGTTTTACGTTGGTAGGTGGTTCACCCTCAGTGACGATGTAGTGAAGTGAATCGTCTTGATGCCAACTCGTAATTCCACCGCCGGGGCGTGTTTGGAAGGAGTTATTGTGTATAACGTGGCAATTATTGGCTACAAGTGCTTCAGCAAACGATGCAATTGGTTCAATGTCAAATAACCTCAGGTTTGCTTTGCTATGTTCAAACATGCGATGACATAGATGCATTGTTGATTCGTAACTACCGCCGTTCAAGCCGTTCGGATTGTTTTCAAGTGACCAATCCAAATCCTGCCGAAGTTCCGCACAGTGTGGGGGAGTCAACACATCTTCAAGGAATAGGCATCCATCACGATGAAACATCTCCACCCATTCCTGAATCTGCTCTGGACTGACAGGTTGTTCTGACAAATAACGGATTTCAGACATGAGACACCTCTTTTTAATCTGAAATTGAGCGGAGTCATGACCCCACCCATAATCGGTTATCAACTCGTGTCTTTAGTTATCGCTCCCCCGCCGGAAAACAGGACAAATCTCGTTAATTTGGTATTAGACCAAATTAACGAGATCCCACCCGGTAGGTGCGGTTTCTAACCGCACCATAAGCGTCAATTTAGTGATTGGACGAATATGAGAAACCCTCTTTAGTCCCGTAGGGACGATATGTTTATAGAAAACGTGGTAACCCCAATCTCTTCAGCCCCGTAGGGGCGGAATGTTTATAGCAATGGGTTACCAATCCGGATATGTCGCTCGGACAGAGCTAAAGAGACGTGTCTGGACGGTGTACTATAAACATATCGTCCCTATGGGACTAAATATAGGACAGTCTCAATAGTCATGCCTATTGAGAAGTGTTCATAAACGGACAGATATTTTCTTAAATTGACGCCTATGGTGCGGTTTCTAACCGCACCTAATACCAAGAAAAATGAGATAAATCCCGTTAATTTGATATTAGTCTGTTAGGGAGCCGATGTCAAGTATTATTGCGTAAGTCCTATCATTGTTATCGTACAATGCTTTAGTGAAATCTTCCGGGGTTTCCACCTGCATTGCAGCATTAAACAACTGCTCAAGGTGTTGTAGATCGTCAATCGCATCCAATACAGGTTTAAAGGTTTGCATCACCTCGGGTTCTAATCGAAAAGCAAGTGTCGCAAGGATGAACTTGCGGGTGGTTTCTTGTGCACCTTGCTGTATTCCCTGTTGTATTCCTTGTTCTCGTGCTTGTGGTGCCACGAATTCGACTATTGATGGTTGTTGCATGGTTTCCTCTGATCAGCAGCACAGTGCAGTAGTTCACTCGCTGTTTTCGTTTAGTGCTTTAGTGAAGTCTTCCGGGGTTTCCACCTGCATTGCAGCATTAAACAACTGCTCAAGGTGTTGCAGATCGTCAATCGCATCCAATACAGGTTTAAAGGTTTGCACCACCTCAGGTTCTAATCGAAAAGCAAGTGTCGTAAGGATGAACTTGCGAGTAGTTTCTTGTGCACCTTGTTGTATTCCTTGTTGTATTCCCTGTTGTATTCCCTGTTGTATTCCTTGTTCTCGTGCTTGTGGTGCCACGAATTCGACTATTGATGGTTGTTGCATGGTTTCCTCTGATCAGCAGCACAGTGCAGTAGTTCACTCGCTGTTTTCGTTTAGTGCTTTAGTGAAGTCTTCCGGGGTTTCCACTTGCATTGCAGCATTAAATAACTGCTCAAGGTGTTGCAGATCGTCAATCGCATCCAATACAGGTTTAAAGGTTTGCACCACCTCGGATTCTAATCGAAAAGCAAGTGTCGCAAGGATGAGCTTGCGAGTGGTTTCTTGTGCACCCTGTTGTATTCCTTCTTGTATTCCTTCTTGTATTCCTTCTTGTATTCCTTCTTGTATTCCTTGCTGTATTCCCTGTTGTATTCCTTGTTGTATTCCTTCTTGTATTCCTTGTTCTCGTGCTTGTGGTGCCACGAATTCGACTATTGATGGTTGTTGCATGGTTTCCTCCGATATAATATCCAAAATTGTTTGCGAATCGTAAACTAAATTCCCCAAAATAGCGAGACTTCCAAGAAATTCCGGCTTGTTTGGCACATCAATGCTATCAGCAGTTTGAACACATTGGCGAAGCCATTGCGCGGCATCCATATCAACTGGGTGGTTCATGAGCGGTGTAAAGGGTATTAAACCCACGGGTTTCAAATTGAGAATCTTTTGCCCATCCATTTCTATTAACCGGAAAACTTGATATTCAATAGAAACATTGTGGTGTTCCAGATTTTGCTCAAATTTTCCCGGATCGTTTCTACCGGCATCGGGACGCAGGTAGATCACATTGGAATACACCGGCAGACGGTAGACTTCAATCGTTCTAATGGTATAACCCGCCATACGGAGTGGCATCTCCGGATCATAACTATCCGTAGTTTGAAACTCAAAATGCACGAGTACTTCTCTACCGTTGTCCAATGCTTTGATAAGAATATCTGCCTGATGCATTTCAACAGTAGGTTGCTCGGGGGTAACAACCTCCAACACAGTGATATTTGTTGCTCCGAATCTGAAGCAGAGGTCTACAAAATCTTGAGGGTTTGTTTCGACCTGTTTCTTAGAGGCAGCATCAAAACTTGCCATCTCATTCCTTTCTCAGTTTGGTGTTTATGCCAAATTTTCAGTTTGGTTGGGTGTGTTAAGTTTTTGCCCAAACTTAACACACCACATTGTAGGGCGGGGTCCTTGTGCCTTGCAATACTGACTTTATCAGAAAACTTCTAATCACAGTTAGCATTGCAAGGCACGGGGACCTCGCCCTACAGATCAAGTTAATTTGGTATAACACAATTTCAAATTGTTGCGTAAGTCCTATAAGATAAGTTATCCCATTGCTGCCGCAACGATAATGCCAAGTGAGACTAAGACACCTGCAACTGCAATCCCTGCAGCGGTATTGTTCTCTTCGGCGATCTTTCGGTTGAGATCATACGGTGTTGCCATATCAAAGACCTTATACCCGATCATTAATATGATTAAACCGATTATGCTAAAGACAACAACTAAAATAATGTCCCGTGCAATCGCTATCCAGTCAAACAGTTGTGCTTCTTCTGCAGCTGGAGCATCGTCTTGTGCTTTGGCAGTTGTTACAAGAACAGCAAAGACACATAGTGATACCATAACTAAACAGAGTGTTGTTGATACGATTCTTTGCGCTTTCATGGTTCCTCCTATTGGAACAAAAATGTCCGTTTACAAATAGTTTAAAGTGTGCGAAAGTTAGTAAGGTCGTTAAACTACCGTTTCAGTTCTATATTTATACATCTTTAGACACTATACAGAATTTAGAAAATTTGTTCAACCTCATTTAAGAAGTTGAAACTGCATCTCAGTAGTAATGTGTATCTGTTTGATCAGGATTGCATCTTTTTCTTCAAGATAACGCCACCCGGATGTGACCTCTTCCAAGGAATCAACTTGAGGAATATCAAATGGAGAATCATCTTTATCACCATCACTCTGTGCAATTTGCGCACGCATGAGAGACGGGGATTGTCCATAACCTATAATCAGTGTGTGGCTGATTTCGTTTTCTGCATAGTTAAGGGTCCACTTTAATTCACCGTTTCGTGATGTGTTAACAGTTTCTGGGTTTGCACCAGAACTCAAATGGATTGATCCTGTGATTGCGGTCTTTACACCCGGGTCAAGCCCGCGGAGCGTATAGACATTAACCATAATATCTTCAGGATTGAGATGTGGACCTTTACCTTCGGTGCAGAACCCGTAAAATCCATCAGGATACGTGCCTTTCAGTTCACCATCTGTCCACTGCTGATAGATTGCACTTATTGTAATGCCTTCAGCAATTTTCCGCCATCTTTCGTCCTGTGTATGTTGATTCAGTCTTTGCAAATAGTAGGCATAAACTAAACCGTTCCACTGGACTGGAACACCGAGCCATGAATGCGTGTAAAAGGTTGTTCCGAAAACCGGTATGGAAGCGAACTGCATGCCGGGACGGTCAGGGAGATGCCAATGATATAGGAAAGGCAGCCCCGTCTTAGCCCAATATTCTGCTCGTTTCAGATACGATTTATTACCTGTAGCTTCATGTGCTTCTACATAGGCACCGATGGCATGTGCGGCGGCGAGGATATCCGGTTCATATAAAGGACATTCCCATGCCTGAGCACCGCGTGGCACAGAAAAACGATCCATGAATGATAGTGCTTTCTTACCTGCTTCAAGCGAAACTTTGTTTCCGGTAATGCGTGCATGTTTAAAGAGTTTGAGTGCTTTTGCTGCACATGTTCCGAGAACAGCATCACCAACTTTCCCAAGGTTCTCTGTTTTCTCTGATGTCGGTTGGAACCCCCAACTACCATCCTCAGCTTGAGAATCAATCAACGGCTGCACCTCTGCTACATAGTAATCCAAGGCAGCATCTAAGTGTCCGAAATAGAATGGAAACTCGCCGCTTAGAATATGGCACGAGCCCCGAGAAGCTAAACTACCAGCACCGGCTTCAGCAACCGTTTTCTCTGCTATTTCTTTAACCCGTTTTTTAACAGATGCAGATTTTGTCACTAAATAATCATACCATAGTAAGGTTGCGAATCCGGGTTCGTTATGTGAAGCCCAATCAACACAGTGTCTGGATTGCTTTAACTCTTTATCCCAGACACTGTGCATAAACCCGTGCCGCGACAGCAATACCTCCTCTTTATCATTGCGAGGTGATTCAAGCGGTTCAGGAGTACCGTACGCGGATGTCCAATGTGAAATTGCCTCTAAGATAGAAGCGTTTCCATCAACAATAATCTCACAGTCAATTGTGATTGGACTATTTGGAGCTAACCGATAAGCAGTCTCAGCAACAAGCGTATTCTCTTTTACCCACTCTGGCACAGTCGGGAGAAAAAGTCCCATAAGATGATTTCTCTCTTGATGATACCAATTTGGCGAAGCAAATACAGCAGAGACATTCTGTCTCTCACCCTCCCAACTATGCAACGGATTCCAAACGATACCGATAACTGACTTCTGTATCTCAACTGCCATCACTGGAATAGTAATCTTATACGGGTGCGGTACCAATCGGTTATTGAGTGGTGGTGCTGCGTCACGTATATTTGAAGAAGGTTCATCCCCTTCAAGGTATTCAAGACCGGGAAATAGTGCTGCAGTTTTCTTTTCGCGTGTGCTTTTGTGTCCAGCGTAAATTTCTGGTCCCCTGAATGCAAAAAGGTCACGCTTCCTATCAGTTGTTATTCGGTATATAGTTTTGATACGTTTTGCATCTTCTGTAAGAATCAACTGTAACTGAAGCGACCATGTGACACCATCCGAATCTTCGTGTTTAGCAGTTAGACTGACAATTGATTCTCCAAGACTATTACCTGCTAATTGAACGTTATTTGGTACAAATTTCAGGTTGTGGATGACACCTTTAGAAAGATAGGTTGCCTCTGCTATCATTTTGGATGTCGCTATCTGTTGATAGCTACTTCCTTTCGCTACGAAAATCGCATAATATTCAAAACCAACCTCGGATTTTTCTTTTGAGGGTGTTTTCTTATTGTTAGGTTTTCGATTCTTCGTCTGGGGTTGTTCACCGTTCGTCTGGGGTTGTTCACCGTTATGGACAAGCACTAAACGAAGATTCTTATTTCCCAGCACAAGATGTTCATCATACATGTAGGTATGGAGATCAGGTACAACCTGCGATTCAAGTTTTGGCAATGCCGGACGTATGTGAACAACACCCTTAATCCATTCGTCTACTTTGGGAGTATGAGACTTGAGCGAAACAGAAAAATTGAGGTCAGTTTGGTGCGGCACTCCACGAGCGTACCATATATACGTTGATGTATCACCAGGGGCGATTGTCTTCACATTATGTGCGGCTCTCCCACGTCGTAACTTAATATCGCTAATACTAAGTCGCGTTTTACTGTTCTTTCCAAGTGGTCCCGCACCAACGTTTTTGATAATGCATTGTACCTCAAACGCTTCTCCTGTGCCCACGACAGCTGATGTAGGTCCCACACTTACTATTTCTAATTTTGGTTGTGCTGCGTAAAGCACTAAGTCAATCGGTTCATTTTCAAATTGATTGTGAATTTCAACAGCGATTTCATGCGCGGACGTAAAGCCATCTCGGTTGAATTCAAACAGAGCAATATGATTTTCTGGAAACTTCGCAATTGCAATGCCACACTGTATTTCTGGAGACTTTGCCTTTTGGCTTTTAGTTTTTTCTTCAGTCCGAGTGAGTTTGAGGAGTTTTGGTTGTCCCCACAGTGCCCATGCATAATTGCTATTCCCCTTAACATGACATTGGGTGATAAAAACAAGTTCCACTTTTCCGCCTGCGTAACGGGTTAAATCGACACCGTTTTGAACCCAATTACATTCTGTAGAAACGGATTCAAAACATTGTTCGCCAGAAATCTCAATAGAATATTTAACACCACCGGGCTGCCTCTGCTCATCATCAAACACGACACCATCCCGAAGTCCAATACTGAAATGAAGAAAAAGTGTCTCGTTCTCTATGACAGAAGGTAGGTCAAGTTCATAGACAATTCGCGAGGATTTGGTCGGTGGCGGGTGTTCAAAAAGCGCAGGTTTTGTAACGCCTCCAGCCGAATCCGCCATGCTTGCTGATATGTGCTCTGCACCGGAACACTGACTCTCTGCAAACATAGCGACGAAATCAGATAATTCCTCACTCTCTCCGAGAGAATAAGGAACCGGCGGTTCACTTGGAGCAGGTGTTTCTTCAACTTCGGTTGTTTCCTGCTCATCTGGTGTTTCTCCAGTTTCGGGTGTCTGGTCTACCTCAGATACATCTTCGGTTTCAGACATCACTTCAACTTCAGATGTTGCTTCTACCTCAAAGTTTTCTACAGACTCAGATGTCTCATCAACCTCAGATGCCACCTCAACTTCTTGTGCCTCATCACTTTCTGGTGTCCCTTCAGAGGGAGACTCCTCTGCAATGTCAGGCGTTTCTGATGACTCTGGTGAAGCGTCCGAATCAGACTCTGGCTGTGCGTCATCAGAAGTTTCATCTCCAGTGCCTTCTTCCACAGGTTCTGAAGGATCAGGATCAGGAGTAACATCGGAATGTTCAGACTCCGGTTGTTCTTGATCAACTACCTCCTCATCACTACGTGTTTCTTCTTCCATTTTTCCGATAAGAAAATGTTGGAAAAACATCAACATTTTATATTCTCCTCTGGTCAATATTTGGAGCAGGACATCGGCAACTATCGCTTCTCTTGCCACTGCTTTTTCATCTGTTTCATTTCATCGTTGATAACGAGGTCAGATGATGGTGTTTGGTTCGCCTCGTCAATGATCCAAGTGCCATCTTCATCTTTCAACACAGGTTTACGTTGTTCAACGGGTAACACATCAAACGGTTTATGCGGTTCTATCTGATACCAGTAAGCGACAGAGGACATCTCATTACTGAGATGGTTACCGTGTCCGTGCTCAATTGTCACCCGTATATCCTTCTCAAAACGGATAGGGTTTTCCAGATGAAACACATACGAAGTTTGGTAACCGTTGGTATCGTTCTCATGGATTGAGGAACCGTTATGTGCGAATGCATTCCGTTGCATGCCCCACGCCTGATTGAGATAATCCTCTGATCCTGTGCCATGCAAATCTGGAGGCCACTTGTAGCCATCTATCCATATCATATCATCGCCTTCACCCCACCACGTGCCTTGGAAATTACTGACAGATAGGTTACAACCGATGTAGTGTCCTCTTCCCACCGCGGATAGAATAAGGTAATTGTTTTCCCACGCAAGACGTTCGGCATTTATGATATTCGCTTCTGCAGTGTTAACTTTGATTTCATGTCCCCATCCATCACAAGGGTTTTCACGATGAAATTGCGCATGAAAATAGGCAACATCCTCACCCAACTCTGTCGGATAGAGTTCATAATCAACATAAAAGTATTGACGATGCGGTGTCTCACCTTCGTTGACAAGTTCAATTCGGGCAGCACGGTTAAAGGGCATCTGCAAATAACTGTTGAGCGCGCACCCCGTATTAAAGCGATTGTTTTGATTCGTAGAAGCTGAAAACGGAATAGAATCGTAAGAGTTAACGATTTCGTTTCCAAGTCCAAAAAAATCACCCAACGGACATAGGACACTCGGATACTCCTCATCGTCCCAGAATATCTGAATTAGGACATTCCGATAACCGTTCGGTTGTGTCATCCAGATATGATTGATACATCCCGGACCTTTAATATCGGCAAGGACGCGAGTTTCACCGGGAGCAATATCCCACGCATCGTTATTGCGTCCTGTGGTATCCCACGAGGAGGCACGTAAAGACCGCGCATCTTTCACACGCGTCAACGACGACAATAATCCATCAACATAGTTCATCTAATCTTCGGGCTAGGGACCCAATCCTCTGGGTTTGGGAGGTAAGCCCGCTCCTTTTTTTTGTCCAATAAATTAAACCTACCTTTAAACCTTTTGTCTAATATATTTATATTAGCAAGTCGGAAGTGTCTTGCCATGGGACACGTTGATTATATCCGTGTCCAAGTAACTCAAAGATATTTGTTCGCTCGAACAACTTCCGATTTAGGAAGTGTCTGAGATTCTAAGTTTGGGACGAAAGTCCCATGAGGGGGGGCTGCCCCCCAACGCAGTGGTACTTAGGTAAAGTTACGGGTTTCCAAGACTGCGGAACTCAATCAACAAAGTGTTGGGGTTGGATAGGTTTCCTAATCCTTTAGCTTTGGGTAGTTGACTTCACCAAATTATTATATCATGATCACAAAGGGGAAAAACACTTTTTATGCTTCCACGATAACTTGCATTTTCTCCAACCCAATCCGAGCAACTTCTGCGGGGTCTTCCTCCCAATAACTCGGATTGAACAGTTCTAACGAGATAACACCTGAATAATCTGCGTCTTTCAAAATAGAGATCATCCGCTTTAGATCGAGAATACCATCACCCGGATAAACCCGATCAGCGTCAGATTGTTCTGCACGTGCAGGTTCGGCAGGCGCGTCGTTGAAGTGGAACACTGCGATTTTATCACCGGGAATACCTTCCATATCCTCGATTTCTCCGCCACCACGATAGATGTGGAACGGGTCAAGCACAATTGTACTGTCCGGATGATCAGCAACTTCTATCACTTCCCACGCATGTTTCACCTGATTAACGCCATCAACGAAACCGAGGAATTCCATAGCAGGTTTAACACCAAACTCACGTCCGAGTTCAAGTAGTTTACGGTAATTCTCACCGCCTAACTGCAAGTCTGCTACTTCACGCGGTGGACTTGAGATGATATAGGTTGCACCGACAGCGGCGGCTTGCGCCATCCGTTTTTTAGCATCTTCCATCGCTTTCTGAAGTTCCGCACCAGTTGCATTGAGCCATCCGTGCAACGCTATGACGGTAGGCACGGTAAGCCCATGATCATCAAGTGCTTTTTTTATATCAGCGAGTGAACCACCTTGTTCCTCGTAATCAGACAGATCGTTATTCCACAACTCAATTGCCGTATACCCAGTTTCTCCCGCAATCCGAATTTTATCCATCAAATCGGCAGGACGAATCGTACTTATATTTAACCCTAACTGAAATTGTCCCATTCTATCCTGTTCCTTTAAACCTGGGCAAATACGGACAAAAGTCTATATTCCCGGTTTGCAATCACCAAATGAGATTGGTGGAACCTACAAAGTTAGTGCCGAAACACTAACGCCTTTTATCTTCTCTCTGCCAATTGTCGCACTTTTCTATTCCGCTTCAACGTCGCGGGGGGTGCGGGTATAGCATATTTGTAGATGTCTTATGGTTATAGCAAGACATCTTTGCTATACTCTTCGCCCAAAGAGAAATCTGCTTTTTATGGCATTTCCACAGATTTCTCTTGACAAATCTGTCATTTGACTACTTAGAACTCACCCTCCTTATTTGTCCATCAAAGCGCGAATGAAGCGCACATCTACACGAGCAAGATCAATCACACTGTCCACAGGTTCACCGCCATATTCACTATGAAAACTCACTGGTCCCGTATATCCCATTTTCTGTAGGGTGTTAAGTGCTGTTTCCCAATCGACAAAGCCTTTTCCGATGCGGACGACTTTACCACCTTGCATGCCGGGTGAACGCGCGAGGTCTTTGAAGGCGATGACAGCGAGGTGTGAACTGACAATATCAAGTGCCATGTTGATCGGTTCACCAACGATTGACAGGTGCCCTGTGTCAGCAAACACGCCTATATGTTGTGGGTCAAACCCCTTTACAAGGTTCATCACTGCACATGCGTTAAGCCCCATAGACGTTCCGGAATGGTTGTGAATGCATGTTCGGGGTCCATATTTCTCAGAAAGTTTGGCAAACCCGTCAAGTTCGCTGCGAATAGAATCGACCTGATCCCAATAACCATTCTCTGAAATTTTATTCGCTGAGGCACGGGGACCTTGCGCTACAACGTCGGGAGCATGCCAATGCCAATATCCCAATTTGATATTTTCAACCCCTGCCTCACCTGCGGCGGCAAAAACGCGGACTGTTTCTTCACTTGAAGGATCAAGAAAATTTCCAGGGGTTGTGACAAGCGGAACAGACAAACCTGCTTCCGCAAACTGTTTCGCTGCTGCAGGTAATTCCTTCTCAGCATTTTCAGGGTTTACCGGATAACCGGGGCGAACACAAAGGTCGGCACCTTCAACTCCCACTGCTTGTAATGCAGCGATGATTTCCGGCACTTCTAACCCTTGTAAATGTTTTGTGAACATTATGAATTTCATAAGTTTCCAAATTGTAGGCGGGTTTTGCAAACCCGATTTACTGTTCTACCAATCTACAATAGAACCATCGTCTGGATGGTACGATGTCGGATTGCGCCAATCGTGATCAATCTTATCTTCAAGCGCGTCTTCATCAAGTTCAATCCCTAATCCTGGACCTGTAGGTAGTTCAACGAATCCATCTTTGAATACAAACGGATTTTTGAGATACCCTTCACCAAGGGTTGTATGTTCCTGCATCACGAAGTTCGGAATAGACGCATCTAACTGAATGCATGCTGCCAACGAAATTGGTCCGAGCGGATTGTGCGGTGCGATACCACCATAATACGCCTCTGCCATGCCAGCGATAATCCGCACTTCATTGATACCACCGGCATGACATAGATCCGGTTGCAGAATAGATGCTGCCTGTTTCTCCAAGATTTCACGGAATCCCCACTTGGTGAAAACCCGTTCACCTGTTGCAATCGGTAAATGTGTGCTACGCGCGATCTCTGCAAGTGTATCTACATTTTGACACTGAATCGGCTCTTCAACAAACATTGGTTGATACGGTTCCAATGCTTTAATCAATACTTTCGCTGTTTGTGGACTAACCGCACCGTGGAAGTCAATCGCTAAGTCTACTTCTGTCCCTGCTGCTTCACGCAGTGCAGCAAAGTGATTGACAGCTTTGTCTATGAATGCCTTGTTTTCGATGATCCGTGCGGGTCTACCACCAGCAACACCAGTTTTAAATGCGGTGAATCCTTTATCTATCCACTCTTGAATCCCTTGTGGATCGCCTCCACCTTTATACAACCTGATACGATCTCGGGTGGGTCCACCAAAAAGCTGGTAAACGGGAACACCGAGTGATTTCCCTGCTAAATCCCAGAGTGCCTGTTCAACGCCGCTCAGTGCACTCGTAAGAATGGGACCCCCGCGGTAAAATGCATGACGATACATCGCCTGCCAATGATGGACTACACGTCTTGGATCTTCGCCAATAAGGTAAGGTGCAAGTTCGTCAACAGCTTGTGCACACGTTTTCGCGCGTCCTTCTAAAATCGGTTCGCCGAGACCAACTAATCCTTCATCGGTATGTATTTTTAGAAAGAGCCAACGTGGCTGCACAAGAAAAGTTTCTAATTTCGTTATTTTCATGGAGGGTTCACCTTGAACATGTTACGACACTACAAACGTGCCTCAATTTTTATTTTATGGTACCATCATGCCTATAATTTGTCAATTTATTTTTCGCGTTTGTTCAATTCAGACACTGCAAATAATACTGAAAGCATGCTATAATCTCACAACAAAAGACATTGAGAGTTTTCGGCTAAATAATGATATTTAGTTCGATCTGCCCGATTTTTAAGATGTCAAGGACATCTCCATTGACGCGAAATTTCGCAAATAAGGCGACTGTCACGTTCACCATTTCCACACTCTTTGAAACGATAATAGACTTTCGCTTAAAGCGTCCGAACCAATGACGCATCCGACAATTGTTTCGCTCGATCCGATGCGTCTCCTTTTTCGTCTGCACTAACTTATCTTTGGGGATCACGGCTCGGTAGGGATGCCAATCGTCCGTATAATAGACCTTCACGTTCCACTTTTCTAAGCGTTGGATGAGTTTTTGCAAGGTTGCTTTATCCCGATGACCACACTCCCATCCGATGAGTTCTCCGGTATCACGACACAAAGCTTTCCAAATCCAGAGTTTCTGCTTTTTTTTTTTCAGATAATGCCACATCTCATCAAGTTCAAGCACGACGGCGTCAGTTGCGGGTTCAGGGGGTTGTGCGTGTTGGTTTGCGAAGTCGCGTATCCACTGGAGAATAGTGCTGGGTGAGGCGCGAAGGATTTTGGCGATGGCATTCATGGAAAGTCCGTGGCAATAGAGAAAGACAGCGAGTGCGCGTTCAGCGAGGGGTCTCCCTCGGTGTGTGTGGTGTTCTGTCCACTGATAGTTGCAGTCTTTGCACTTATAGCGTTGTTTTTCGTTGACGAATCCATTTTTGACGAAGTGTTCGTGTTGACATTTTGGACAGTTCATAACAGGGAACCCCTTTGTGAAGTGAGGATTGATTTGCGACAAGAATACCTCATCTGTCTTTGTTCGTCAAGAAAAAAATCGGTCTGATTTTTTCTTAACAGTTTTTCGTAAATCTGTTATACTTGTCCAAACTCAACAAGGGTGTAGCGGCAGCGTTAGGACAAATTGCTAAAACATCATTATCTAACCGAAAACCCTCAAACCTTTTACACCTTAAAATGGCATAATCATTTTTAAACTTTTTGATTGCCGTAACGTTAAATAACATAATATTCTGTTATAACAAACTTCAGCTTGCAAGCCATATTGATAAAGGGAGTGAATTCCAGTGAAAAGTGCTAAAAGTACAGTACCACTAACTGTTGTGTTGGCATGTTTGTGTATCACAGTGTTAGGACTTTCCCTCACATCTGCAGAGCATCATGAAACCACACAAGCGACTGTTGATTATAGCCAAGACATCCGCCCTATTCTTGCGGATAACTGTTACGCTTGCCACGGACCAGATGAAAAGAGTCGACAGGCAGACCTACGACTTGATACAAAGACCGGAGCGTTTTCTGACCCGAGTGGATTTCCGATTATCGTCCCCAAAAAACCAGATGAGAGCGAACTTTACCTCCGCATCACCTCTGAGGAAGATAGTTATCGGATGCCACCAGCAGATTTTAATAAGACGTTAACACCAGAGCAAATTAAAGTTATTGAGCAATGGATTAACGAAGGTGCGAAATGGGAAGAACACTGGGCATTTACTACACCTATTCGTCCAACACCACCCGCTGTCAAAAAAGCAGACTGGGTAAAAAATCCAATTGATGCGTTCATCCTTGCCCGCCTCGAAAAAAAGGGACTACAACCTGCAAAAGCAGCAGATAAACGCACTCTTATCCGACGTTTAAGCTTTGATCTCACTGGTTTACCACCTACGCTTGAAGAGATACATCAATTCCTTAATGATGATTCACCCGATGCTTACGAGAAACTCATTAATTCCTTCATGGCAAAGCCCGAATACGGTGAACACATGGGTCGCTTCTGGTTAGACGTTGCCCGTTATGGCGATACTCACGGACTGCATTTAGATAACTACCGTGAAATGTGGCCCTACAGAGATTGGGTTATCAACGCATTCAACAAAAATATGCCTTTTGACCAGTTCACGATTGAGCAGTTGGCAGGGGATCTCTTGCCGGAACCGACTCTTGATCAACTTGTCGCCACTGGCTTCAACCGATGCCACGTTACAACAAGCGAAGGCGGTTCAATTGCTGATGAATACTATGTCCGATATGCTGTTGACAGAGCCAATACCACTGCCACCGTCTGGATGGGATTAACCGCCGGCTGTGCACAGTGCCATGACCATAAATATGATCCAATTTCGCAGAAAGAATACTATCAACTCTACGCCTATTTTAACAATATCACTGAAAATGCGATGGATGGCAACCGCAAGGATTCTCCCCCGGTTGTGAAGTTGCCGACACCTGAGCAGAAGGCACAACTCGCAAAATATGATGATCAGATTAAGGACTTAGATGCACAGAGCAAAGGACCGCTGCCGCATATTGATGCTGCGCAAACTGCTTGGGAAAACAGAATGCCGCGATGGACATTTATAAAGCCAGATGTTGTCCTTTCACAAGGTGGCGCAACGGTTGAAATTCGTGATGATAATTCTGTTTTAGCAAGTGGCACAAATCCTGACAAAGAGGTCTACGAGGTTATTGCAAAACTGCCCCCCGGTAAATGGAGTGCCGTGCGATTAGAAGGTATTCCTGACAAATCCTTGCCCAGTAGTGGAATTGGACGCAGCGACAATAGCAATGTTGTTTTGACAGGATTTTCTGTTGACATCGTGCCTGCCTCAATGGCAGAACAAGAGCTTAATTCCGCTAAGGAAGCAGCACAGAAGGCAATTGAAGTAGCAAAAGCAGCCGCTGAAGCAAAAGCAGCCGCTGAAGCAAAAGCAGCAACCGAGCCAGATTCAGAAGACGCAGCAACGGAAACCGATGAAACTAAAGCAGCTGAAGAGGCAACACCTGAGAGTGATGATGCGCAAAAAGCCGATGACGCAGCTGAGAAAACTCCCGAAGAAGCAACACCGGAAGCCGATAAAGCAGCCGAAGAAGCAGCACCGGAAGTCGATGCAGCGAAAACTGCTGAAGAAGCAACACCGGAAACTGATGAAGCGAAAACAGATGATAAAACAACTGAAGAAGCAGCAGAACCCGCCGAAGCAAACGACCCGTGGACACCTATTCCAGTTGTGAAAGCCTGGGCGGACAAGGAGCAGGCAAACGGTGATTTTGCCATTGCTAATGCAATTGACGATAAGCCTGAAACAGGTTGGGGGTTGGAAAGTAACGATAATCGTGAGAACAGTCGGCAAGCGATCTTTCTTGTCGCGAACCCATTCGGCACGGAAGGTGGTCTGGTAAGGATTCGCGTTAAGCATGAATCTAAGCATTTCAGGCATCACCTCGGTCAGTTCAGACTTGCTGTTACAGATGCCCCAACGATCTATCCGATCGGTTCAAAAGTATCGCTCGGAAACTGGCATTCTGCCGGTCCGTTTACCGCAGAACACGGTAACATCGCCTTCTATAATGTTTATGAACCTGAAACCAAACCTTTTAATACGAAGGATAAATTTACTGTTGGTTCGCAAGAGTTAACGTGGCAACAGCAAACCCACTGGAAAGATGGAGAGGTGCATAACGACATTGTTGGTGAAAATAGTGCAACTTACCTCTACCGAAACATCGCTTCCGAAACCAAGCAGAAAGTAACGCTTTATCTCAGCAGTAATGATGCTTTGAAGGTCTGGGTAAACCAAACGGAAGTACTTGCCAGCAATATCCAGCGAGATGTCGCACCTGATACAGACAGACTCCAGATACAACTTAACCCCGGCAGCAACGCGCTGCTGCTAAAGGTTGTGAATTATTCCGGTCCATCTGGCTTCTTCTTCCGCATGGAATCTGAGGCACCGATGGTAACAGCAAACATCGTTGACACTATAGCAGTTGAAAGAGGGAAGCGCAACGGAGATCAACAGACGCAAATTCGTGAATACTACCGTCGCAATGTTTCAACGGATGAAGGGTTGAAAAAACTCTACGCGGACATCTCAAATACGCAAAACAAGAGGAATTCCCTGAACAATTCGCTTACCACGACGTTGGTGATGCAGGAACGATCTGAACCGCGGGGTGCGTATATTCTGGAACGCGGCGCGTACGAACACCAAGGTGAACAGGTTTATCCACAGACTCCCGCAATATTCCCGGCGATGGTAAAAGGTTCACCGCCAAATCGACTTTCACTGGCAAAATGGTTGGTTTCCGCAAAACATCCACTTACCGCCCGCGTCGCGATTAACCGTTTATGGCAAAGTACCTTCGGAACTGGTATCGTGAGAACGTCAGAGGACTTTGGCACACAAGGCACACCGCCTGTGCATCCGGAACTTCTAGATTGGCTCGCAACCGAATTTGTTGCCTCTGGATGGGATGTGCAAACCATGCTTAAACTTATGCTCACCTCGGCGACATATCGACAGAGGGCGCATGTTACACCTGAAAAATTGGAACGTGATGCCGATAATGTGTTGCTCTCCCGCGCACCGAGGTATCGGTTTGATGCTGAAACCGTGCGCGATAACGCGCTTGCACTCAGTGGCTTGTTATATAAACGTATCGGCGGACCGAGTGTCAAACCACCACAACCGGGTGGACTCTGGAAAGCCGTTGGGTTTACCGGATCTGATACTGATACGTTTGTTAAAGATAGTGGTGCTGAAAAAATATATCGTCGGGGTCTCTATACGTTCTGGAAGCGAACCGCACCGCCGCCGCAGATGAATATCTTGGACGCTCCGTCACGTGAGGCTTGCACAATTCGCCGTGAACGTACTAATACGCCGATGCAGGCGTTAATGTTGATGAACGATCCGCAGTTCGTTGAAGCGGCGCGCGTTTTCGCTGAACGCACGATTAGAGAGGGAGGCAAAACACCAGAGGAACGTCTCGCCTACATCTTTGAGTTAGCGACCGCACGCGAACCGAAACCGAAGGAAGCTTCACTGCTACTCGAAACGTTGCAAGCGCACGCAGAAGAATTGAAAGCTGATCCCGAAGCAGCCAAAGAACTCATTGCTGTTGGCGAATCGAAACCTGATGAAAAATTGGATGCAGTTGAAGTCGCTACATGGACGATGATTGCAAACCTAATCCTCAATCTGGACGAAGTCCTGAATAAGGGATAATAAAAGGGGTAGGCGCGACCTTCCGGTCGCGCCCATTTGATAAAGATTATGAAATATTTTTACATACTGCTTGCAATACCAATAGTTTTCCTCAGTTGCTCGGTTGGACCAGAAGTGGCGATACCAGATGCAAACTTAGCCGCTGCGGTGCGCGAAGCACTCGGTTTAGGTCCAACCGATCCTATATCACAAAAGAAATTTGAAGTATTAGAGAGTCTTAATGCTGACAACAGAGATGTAAAAGACTTAACAGGCCTGGAAAAGGCAATAGGATTAACGACTTTAGAACTTCGCAAAAATCAAATTGAGGACATGACACCTCTCACGGAACTAACCCAATTGACGCACTTATACCTTGGTGATAATCAGATTAGCGACATAAAACCTCTGACTAGCTTGACGCAGTTAACATGGTTAGACATCGTGGGGAATCAAGTCAGCGACATAAAACCACTCGCTAACTTAACACAGTTGGAAGTGTTATGGCTGGACAAAAATCAAATCAGCGACATAAAACTACTCACTAATTTGACACAGTTGACAACGTTATACCTTTCTAATAATCAAGTCAGCGACATAAAGCCACTCGCTAACTTGACACAGTTGGAAGTGTTATGGCTGGACAAAAATCAAGTCAGCGACATAAAACTACTTACTAATTTGACACAGTTGACAAGATTAGGAATTGAGTGGAATCAAGTCAGCGACATAAAACCACTCGCTAACTTGACACAGTTGACAACGTTATACCTTTCTAATAATCAAATCAGCGACATAAAACCACTTACTAACTTGACGCAATTGGAAGTGTTGTCGCTAAACGAGAATCAAATCAGCGACATAAAACCGCTTACTAATTTGACACAGTTGACAAAATTATACCTTTCGGATAATCCAATTCAGGATATGGAACCACTCAGCAAACTCATAAAACAACTTCCAGATTTGGAGATGAATATTGAAGTCACACACGCAAATAAGTAAATTGCTTCTGTAGGTATGTGATAAAAAGCAAGGAAGTATCCCAAAAAACGAGATAGCACTTGCTCATTCATTTTGAAGGGAATATCACTTTATGGAGAATTTAACTGTAACAATACCAGATTTTAACTTAGCCGCTGCCGTGCAAAAAGCACTCGATTTAGGTCCAACCGATCCTATTCCCCAAGACAAGTTGGAAGAATTAGAGAAACTACATGCTGAAGAAAAAGGCATAAAAGACCTAACGGGACTGGAGAAGGCGACAGGTTTAAAAGTTTTAGAACTTCAAAAGAATCAAATCAGTGACATCACACCTATTAGTGGATTGACACAACTGACTTATGTAGAGTTCTGGGACAATCAAATCAGTGATATTACACCGATCGCAGGATTAACGCAACTGACTAAGTTAGGACTTGGTGAGAATCTAATTAGCGACATCATGCCTCTCACTGGATTGACACAACTCACAGAATTAGGACTTTGGGACAACCAAATCAGCGACATCAAACCACTTGCTAACTTAAAACAGATACAGTTGCTAAACATTAGACGTAATCAACTTAGCGATATTTCACCGCTTGCTAACTTGAAAAAGTTAACGCACTTATGGCTTAGTGGGAATCAGATTAACGACATTACACATCTTGAAGAATTGGTGCAATTGACGCTTTTAACGTTGGATAAAAATCAAATAAGCGATGTCCATCCTATGGTGAACTTAATGTGGTTGACGCATTTACATATCAAAGATAATCCGATTCAGGATATGGCACCACTGCAAAAACTTTTGAAACATAATCAGAATTTACAAGTAGATATTCCGGCACCAGTGGAACTGAAAATTCAACAACCACCTGCAAATAAGTAGTCAATAACCCCAAGCTAAAGCATCGGGGCTTGTGCGAAGCGCATGCCAAGCGTCCACTCCACAAGTTAAACGGTTGACTAGACGATATATCGCGGGTCTTGTCGTGGCAGGCAACAAGATGTTACGGATGCTCCCCAAGTCTGTATCCGCTCTGATCCCGTGATGTCGATGGGGCAACATATACCGCGAGAGCGTGGGCTTATAGCCATTATTTTCTGGTAAAGACATCGTGTCAGGTCAAGTAAGCGAGTAGTGACAGTCTCACTGAACGAAGCAGCACAACTGAATCCAGACTCCCAGTGTGCAGGTGGAGATAAAACAGCACTCCCCCTTTTGGGGACAAATTATAACTATAATAGGAGGCGGGCTTTCCTCCCCTGCCTAAAGGCGAGGGGTCTCCAGCCCGAAGAGTGATGATAATAACTTTATTTACAAGGAGGACACGAATAACACAATGAGAAACATTTACTTATTACTACTACTGCCTATTATTTTCTTCAGCTGTTCATCTAACAAGGATGTGACAATACCGGATCCTAACTTAGCCGCTGCCGTGCAAGATGCCCTCGGTTTAGGTCCGACCGCCCCTATTCCACAAAAGAAATTAGAAGAATTAGAGCATCTGGATAACAAGGATGTGACAATATCGGATCCTAACTTAGCCGCTGCCGTGCAAGATGCCCTCGGTTTAGGTCCGACCGCCCCTATTCCACAAAAGAAATTAGAAGAATTAGAGCATCTGGATGCTGACGACAGAGGTATAAAGGACTTAACGGGGTTAGAAAAAGCAACTGGATTAAAGAATTTAGAACTTCGCAGGAATCAGCTCAGCACTATTGCACCACTTAAGGATCTAACGCAATTAACACATTTATTTCTTGGGGATAATCAGATTAGTGACATCAAACCTCTCACTAAATTAAAGCAATTAGTTGCTTTAAATCTTCAAAGGAATCAGATTAGTGACATCACACCACTTGCGGGATTAACGGAAATGACAGATTTAGCACTCGGAGGGAACCAAATAAGTGACATCACACCACTCGCTGGTATGAAACAATTGGCTTGGATATGGATCTGGGGAAATCGAATTAACGACATTACACCGCTTGCAGAGTTGACACAATTGACAATCTTGCATTTGAACAACAACCAAATCAGTGACATAAAACCACTTGCCGAATTAACAAAGTTAAATGCCTTAGTGCTCTCTACTAATCAAATCAGCGATTTTAGCCATATTGAGAATTTTTCAAATCTAAAACGTTTATATGTAAAACGAAATCCAATTCATGATATGGAAGCATTCCGAAAATTACTTGAAAAACTGCCGGATTTAGAACTGGATATCCCAGCACCAGTGGAACTGAAAATTTCACCTCCTGCAAATAGGTAAAGCATCGCGACACCTCAACCACAGAATAAGTATCGCGAAAGGAGATTAGTAATGGACCCGATTAAAGAATATCTGAAACTTGAAACACGTCGGCAATTCTTCGGCAAATGTGCCACAGGACTCGGCGGTGCAGCCCTTGCCTCATTGCTACCGAGCAGTATTGTCCACGCTCTTGAACAGCAAATAGGAACGCGGGTTGGCGGATTGCCAGAACTACCGCACTTCGCACCGAAGGCGAAACGGGCTATCTATCTATTTATGTCTGGCGCGCCCTCGCAAATGGACCTGTTTGACTATAAACCGAAGATGGGCGAATGGTTTGATAAAGAACTACCGGAGACCGTCCGCATGGGGCAACGTCTCACCACGATGACCTCCGGACAGACACGTTTCCCAATCGCACCTTCTATCTTTGAGTTTAAAAAGCATGACAACGGCAGCGATGGCGCGTGGCTTAGCGAATTGTTACCCCATACTGCATCCATGGTAAAAGATATTGCAATTATCAAATCGGTACATACCGATGCGATTAACCACGACCCAGCTATTACCTTTGTGTGTACTGGTGACGAAACTCCCGGCAAACCGAGTCTCGGTGCGTGGCTCAGTTATGGGTTAGGAACTGAAAACCAAAATCTTCCTTCTTTCATTGTGATGAACGCTACATGGAGCGGTCCAAAAGGTGCACAAGCACTCTACAACCGCCTCTGGGGTTCTGGTTTCCTTCCATCTGAGCACCAAGGTGTGCTACTTCGCAGTCAAGGCGATCCTGTGCTATTTCTCTCAAATCCGAAAGGTATGAGTGAAAAAGCACGGAAACGGATGCTTGATTCGCTGGTCAAACTCAACGAGGAACTCTATGAGGAAGTCGGTGATCCAGAAACGCATGCGCGTATCTCGCAATATGAGATGGCGTTCCGCATGCAGACCTCTGTCCCCGAACTCACGGATCTGAAGCAGGAGTCTGACAAAGTTTTGGAAATGTATGGTCCTGAGGTAAACACTCCCGGCACATTTTCCAACTGCTGTATCCTTGCACGTCGGATGATGGAGCGCGATGTTCGCCTTGTCCAAATCTTCCATCGTGGTTGGGACCAGCATGGAGACCTACCCAACAACATTCGTAATCAGGCGCGCGATATTGACCAACCCGCAACCGCGCTCGTCCAAGACTTAAAACAGCGCGGTATGCTTGACGATACGCTTGTTGTTTGGGGTGGTGAATTCGGACGCACTGTTTACTGTCAAGGTGCACTCAGTAAGGATAACTACGGACGCGACCATCATCCGAAGTGTTTCACGCTCTGGATGGCTGGCGGTGGCATAAAAGGTGGGATCGTCCACGGCGAAACCGATGACTTCAGTTACAATATCGTCAAAGATCCTGTCTCTGTGCGAGACCTAAACGCTACGATTCTCAATCAACTCGGTGTTGACCATGAGAGGTTGACCTTTAAGTTCCAAGGACTTGACCATCGGTTAACTGGGGTTGAAGAAAAAGCGCACGTTGTCAACGAAATTTTGGCATAACCAGGAACATTTACTGATGGGCGCGTTCTGAAAACGCGCCTGTCAACAATGTAAAATTTGCACCGCAACACCTGTACTAAGTAATGGTATCACAACGGAGATAAACAATGGACCCAATTAAAGAATATCTTCAACTTGAAACACGCCGCCAATTCTTTGGTAAATGTGCGATGGGACTTGGCGGTGCAGCCCTTGCTTCACTACTGCCGAGTAGTATTGTCCGTGCCCTTGAACAGCAAGCAGTGCCGCAGACAGGCGGTTTGCCAGAACTCCCGCACTTTGCACCGAAAGCAAAAAGGGCTATCTACTTATTCATGTCCGGCGCACCTTCACAGATGGATATGTACGACTACAAACCGAAGATGGACGAATGGTTTGATAAAGAACTACCGGAAACGGTACGGATGGGGCAACGGCTTACCACGATGACTTCCGGACAAAAACGTTTCCCGGTTGCCCCTTCCATCTTTGAGTTTAAGAAGCATGACAACGGCAATGATGGTGCTTGGGTTAGCGAGTTGCTCCCGCATACTGCATCTATGGTAAAAGACATCGCGATCATCAAATCGGTACACACCGATGCGATTAACCACGACCCTGCTATCACCTTTGTATGTACTGGTGATGAAACCCCGGGCAAACCGAGCCTTGGGGCATGGCTTAGTTATGGGTTAGGAACTGAAAACCAAAACCTACCCTCTTTTATTGTGATGAATGCCACATGGACAGGCAGAAAGTCTGCACAAGCACTCTATAACCGCCTCTGGGGTGCTGGATTTCTACCCTCCGAACATCAAGGCGTTCTCCTTCGCAGCCAAGGCGATCCTGTGCTATTCCTCTCAAATCCGAAAGGCATGAGTGAAAAAGCGCGGAAACGGATGCTTGACTCGCTTGTCAAACTCAACGAGGAACTTTACGAGGAAGTCGGGGATCCAGAAACGCATGCTCGTATCTCACAGTATGAGATGGCGTACCGTATGCAGTCCTCTGTACCTGAACTTACGGATATAAAGCAGGAACCAGCTAACATCATGGAGATGTACGGTCCTGATGTCAATACTCCGGGCACATTTGCCAACTGTTGTATCCTTGCACGTCGGATGATGGAACGTGATGTTCGCCTCGTCCAAATCTTCCATCGCGGTTGGGATCAGCACGGCAACCTACCTAACGACATCCGAAATCAGTGCCGTGACATTGACCAACCTGCAACAGCACTCGTCCAAGACCTGAAACAACGCGGCATGCTTGACGACACGCTCGTTGTCTGGGGTGGTGAATTCGGACGCACTGTTTACTGCCAAGGTGCGCTCAGTAAGGATAACTACGGACGCGACCATCACCCGAAGTGTTTCACTATGTGGATGGCAGGTGCAGGAATTAAAGGCGGAATCGTCCACGGCGAAACCGATGACTTTAGTTACAATATCGTCAAAGACCCCGTCTCTGTACGAGACCTGAACGCTACGATTCTTAACCAACTCGGTGTTGACCATGAGAGATTAACCTATAAATTCCAAGGACTTGACCATCGGTTAACTGGAGTTGAAGAAAAAGCACGGATTGTCAACGAAATCTTAGCATAACCGTAGACTTCTGCTGACAGGCGCGCTCTTTAAAACGTGCCATCAATTCTTACCAATTATCGTTTTTTCAGTTCTAAAATGTGAGGTTAGATGAAAAAATTAAGAGCAGTTGTCGTCGGCGCAGGTTGGTCTGCTGAAGGACACACAAAGGCATTTCAACATTACGGTGTTGAAGTACTTGCTATCTGTGCTCGCAAACCTGATATAGTGCAGAAAGTCGCCTCCAGATTAGGCGTGCCTGACGCTTCAATTGATTGGCGAAAGAGTTTGTTAGAACATAAACCAGATATCGTCGCGCTTACGACACCGGCTATTTTGCGGACAGAGGTCATTGAATTAGCAGTTGAACTCGGCTGCCACATCATCTGTGAAAAACCGCTGGCACTTAACGCGGAAGCAGCAGGTCATATCTACAGCCTCATCAAAGGTACAGGGTTGAAACACGCCTTTGCTGCAACACATAGATATGATCCAAGTATTGCTTATGTGCGTCAACTACTGACACAAGAGAAAGTCATCGGGGATTTGACAGCCGTAGATTTTGGACATACACGTCGAATTCCAGGGCAATCTTCAGATATGGTTAAACCGTGGAATTGGATGAGTTCTCTTGCTCACGGTGGTGGTGTATTGAACAATGGATTGACACATCAACTCGGTATGCTTGAACGGATGACAGGCATGAAAGTTTCGTCTGCAGTCGGTGAGGCAAAAATCTATCCACGGAAAGCACCTATCGTGCCAGAGATACGTGACTGGCGGGTGTGGCGAAGGACGATGATTACTGCGGAAGAAGCATCAAAATATGAGTGGCGGGAGTGTGATGCGGAATGGAATTATTCTGCCTTCTTCAAGTTAGGACAAAGCAGTCAAGATACCGGTAATTCTATACTTGTGACGATGCGCACACATCCGGGTGTTCCATCACATAAACCTACTGGCGGATGGTTTTTCTATGGCACGCACGGAACGCTGGTCGGCAGAGGCGGACACATTCTGTCCCATATCACAAAACATATTGGCGAGGAAGTTGAAGAGTTATCTGTTCCACAAGAATTACAAAATGATTTACCACAAATCGGGGACGAGATCCAAAACAAGTGGACCGCACTTGTCCGTGATTTCCTTTCAGATATTCAGGATCGTCCACACGAACCGTATTTAACATTTCTTGATGGATGGCGTTACCAAATCGCTATTGATGCTATACGAGGAAGCAAAGGGTGGGCACAGATACCTGGTTAAGCACAAGGGACACGCGTTTCACATCATAAGGATAGATGTAAATGTATGAAAAGCACGGGGAAACAATTACAGCGCGAGAATTTCTTGAGGCGTTGCAAGGCGATGCCTCACATATTTCCTTGAATAATTGTACGATTGAAGGTGTTGTTGACCTCTTTTCTACCGATCTTGAACGCGACGAAAATGATCGTATCTGCATCAATAAAACGCTCGCCTGTATCGGATGCACTTTCAAAAATGTCGTCAATTTCCGGACAGCAGTTTTCCAGCAAGAAATTTCCTTCCGACGTTCTGTCTTTGAGGCAGACCTTGACTTTGACGAAGCCACATTCCAAAGTCAGTCTGGTTTTCGTGACGCAGACCTTGACTTTGACGAAGCCGCACTGCGTCTTCAGTCTGGTTTTCGTGAGGCTACTTTCAAAAGTCGTGCCAACTTTCATAGTGTAACCTTCCACAATAGCATCAGTTTTTGGCGTGCGAAATTTCACAATGTTGCCGATTTCCATCAAGCGGAATTCCATGATAACGCCGTTTTTCATGAAGCACAATTCCAAAAGGAAGCGAACTTTAGCCGTGTGCTTTTCCAGCGGACACTTGACTGTACGGGCACAAACTTTGAGGATGTAGTTAACTATAACCGTGCAACGTTTCTCGGTAGTACCCTTTTCACGGCTGCCAAATTTTCTGCTGTTGCCTCATTTCGTGATGTTCAATACACTCCTAACACAATCCGACAATCAATTGTCAATAGATTCACCAAGAATTCAAAGCATCCGACAGAATTCTATTTAGACAGCCAACATGTGGACGAGGTCGCGAATCCGTTTTTCAAACGTTATGTTGCAGACCAACAGTATATCCGCGCATTCAATAAAGCGAATCCGATATTAGCACACCTATGGCGATGGAGTTCCGATTATGGACGTAATCTTGGACTTTGGGCATTCTGGTCACTTTTCATTGCTTTTCTGTTTGCGATGGCATACATGCCGTTTCCATCGTGGATGCCAGAGTGGATGCCAGATTGGTCACCACAATTCCATCAAGATACCGGTCAGTACAGTGATGAACCCTTAACATTCTGGAATTCCTTCTATTTCAGCGTCGTCACCTTTACGACCCTTGGTTTTGGTGATGTTGTTGCGGACAACGCCACAGCACGACTATTTGTAACGCTGGAAGTCATTTTTGGATATCTGATGTTAGGCGGGTTGATTAGTATTTTTGCGAATAAGTTGGCAAGTCGGAGTTAATTCACAATCGAAAAAGGAATGGTTTATGAAAAAAAATTTTCTCTTGTTCACACTAAGCGTTTTGCTCTTAATTAATGTTACGGGATGTTCGGTTGTTCGGTTTACCGAAACCCGTATGATGGAAGGAGTCAAAAAAGTTAATAAGACCGATTTGAAATTGGATTTCCAACTTGATTATAATCCGACAAACCGCAGCCTTAGTATAAACTTAGCACATCAACCTTACGCCATATATAAACCCCAGATAACGCTTATTGATCTCGGTGTAGGTCTCGCCTCTTTCGGGATATTAGGAAAAGTATTCTACGATAACTGGGACCACGATTATACATTTGATTTCACCGATGACACATTTAACTGGTACGGTTCAGAATGGTGGGAAAAGGCAATATTAATTGGCGTACCAGTTGATATGTTACTTTACTGGACATTCTCCTATCCGTTTGATCGGAAAATGGTTAAACTCCAAAGACAATCGCTTATAAATTACCCATATCGTATTGAATTACCAGACCACGGTAGGATTGGAATAGATTACACTACAAAAACCAGTATTGATCAGATTGAAATAGAGAAATTTATATCTGATCTCGGAAATCCCTCATACCTTAAGAACATCGGATCCCTTAAGTTTCAAGTTTCAACAGAGGTATCAGGAGAAAAATACAGGAAATACTACACTGCACCCATGCCTATTCCTCAACCTTTTCCACCTCCTCCTGTAAAAACTAAGATAGATGCAGAGTGGGTCAAAAACTCCGTACGCGCTGGCGAAAAGGCAGTATTAAGAATTACAGTGGAAAATACCGGTGAAACCGTGCTTGCAGAACTCACTGGTATAACAACCAGTCCCAATACGCACTTTGACAATTGGGAATTAAAATTTGGCAACATTCCGCGAGGAAAATCAGAAACAAGGGCATTGGGATTCAGCACGGATGAAGAGATGTTGTCCACAGAGATAACCGTGATAATCCATTTTAAGACATCCAACGGTAATGTTGATCGAGAAATCCAAAAAGAAATTTCTATCACAAGATAAAATGTTACTTGCTCAAAAAAAGTTGATTTATTCTGCTTTTTATGTATAATAGTTAATTATGAAAAAACATAACAATTTTCTTTTTTATACCATCCTCCTGATATTTCTTGTCAGTCTCAACGGTTCTTATGGACAGTTACTTGATGACAGACTTCCTGCTGGAGTAATAGGACAATTTAAGCATGGTGATTCGGTGTATAGTGTTGCTATTTCACCTGATGGAAAACTCCTTGCCAGCAGTGGTCATAATAACGAAGTCATATTGTGGAATATTGCTGATAGAAAAAAACGTAAAGTTTTCACAGGACCTAGCGATTCGGTGATGTCGGTTGTGTTTTCGCCAGATGGTAAGTTACTTGCATCAGCAAGTCTTGATGGTTTTGTGAGACTGTGGGACGTTGTATCCAGAAGTAGACATAAAACTTTTTCACACGGCGGTTGGGTCAAGTCAGTTGCGTTTTCAGCTGATGGAAAAACACTTGCAAGTGGTGGGGGAGATCAGGATGGATCTGTTATGTTATGGGATGTTAATGCCTCTCAAAACCACCACATCACGACTTTCCCTGGGCATAATGGAATCGTTGAATCTGTTGCGTTTTCTACAGACAGACGTATGTTTGCCACGGCAAGTCGTGATAGGACGGTTAAAATATGGGATATTCCAAATCAACAGATGCACAAAAACCTTACAAAACACGTTAATGTAGTGTGTGCTGCTGCTTTTTCACCTGATGGAAAACTCCTTGCCACCACCAGTCGTGATAACTCCATCATACTATGGAACGTGTCTTCCGGTGAAACTATTGCAGAATTTAAAATTCAGGGAAGTTCCTATGTTTATGCCGAAGGTTTAGCATTTTCACCTGATGGAAAGTACCTTGCATTGGCATGTAAAGATCAGGCTATTAGACTGTGGGACGTTGTTGAGCGTCGGCAGACAGTAACGCTGAGAGGACATGGTGGTGCGGTAACCTCTGTAGCGTTTTCACGTGATGGAAGAAGACTTGTGAGTGGAAGCCGTGATCGCACTGTTTTACTCTGGGATCTTTCACATTTCAATATTGTCTTACCAGAACCTACACCTGACCCTGTGCCTACACCTCATCCTGACCCTACAATAATTGTAGTTGACACAAAACCTCCAAACATTGATATCCTTGCTCCCACAGGAAGTATTGTGCCACCAGAAACCGAACATCTTCCTATCCGAGGCGAAGTCACCGATGAAAACGGTATAAACGTTGTCAAAGTCAATGGTCAGGAGGTGTGGGTCTCAGCGAATGGAGTTTTCACAGCAACAGTAACACTCACTGGTGGTGAAAATGAGATCCGTGTAACAGCAACAGACATATACGAAAACATGGGGACAAAACGATTTACTGTTGAACGCCCAGGTCATGTTGATACCGATCCTCCCATTATAACTCTTGATAAGCATATAAAGCCCAAACAACAATCCGATAATGCGGAATTTACTGTCAGTGGTAGTGTAAATGACGACAACAGTATTAGAGAAGTAAAAATTAATGGTCAAAAAGTGTCGGTCTCTGGGGAAGGAAGATTTGATGTTTCTGTTAAATTAACTAAAAACGAAAACGAGATTCGCGTTGAGGCAACCGACACACAAGGCAACCTGGGTACAAATCGATTTACTGTCTTCGTCCCCAACCCACCACCTATAATTCGTATAATTAAACCGCGTATCCTTGAACGGGAGTATAGTGACCTGCGTGGTCTCAAACGTATAATCACTATAACTGAAGAATCTGTAAGTGTTTATGGGGAAGTAGAAGACGATGATGGTATATCAGAAGTCAAAGTTAATGGCAAGAAAGTAGGTGTTAATGGCAAGAATTTTGAAGCGAGAGTGCCGCTAACTGATGGAGACAATACTATTAATGTAATAGCTAAAGACCTACTAGGTAAACAGTCTGAAAAGAAAATCATCGTCTACCACCCTCCAAACAACAGGACAGGAAAGGACTATGCCCTATTGTTTGCTGTCAATGACTATATCCATTGGCCCAACCTTCGCCACCCAATTTTCGACGCTGAAAATATAAAGCAAGATTTAGAGAATATCTATGGTTTTCAAACTGAGTTAATCAAAAACCCAACGAAAGAAGATATATTTATAACGATCCGAAAGTATGCCGAAAAAATCTATGACGATGACGACCAGTTATTTATTTTCTTCGCCGGACACGGGTACTTTAATGATTCATTCAAAGGAGGATACCTTGTAGCACAGGATACAAAAATGCCCGTGGATGACAGTGTAAATCTAAGTTACGTTTCACACTCAAGAATCCGTGATGATATAGATAGTATAAGTTGTAAACATATATTTTTGGTGATGGATACCTGCTACAGTGGGACATTCGATCGGACAATTGCCATGCGCGGTAATTCGGAAGATCTATCCAAAAAAAAACTAACATCAGACTATATTAAACGAATCTCTGAATACACTACTCGAAAGTATTTAACATCAGGACAGAATGAACAAGTACCTGATGTCTCAAAGTTTGTTCATGCGTTACAATCTGCCCTACGAAGTAAAGGTGGTTTGGATGAAATTTTAACTATTGATGAAATTTTGAGTTTTATGAATCACCTTGATAATCCTAAACCGCACACTGATGGATTTGGTCAGGATGAACCAGAGAGTGACTTCCTGTTTATTGCTAAATAAGACAATTAAAAATATGAGGAGGACTTAACCTGTGCGAAAACTATTTTTTGTTTTTTTGTTTGTATTTATAACGATCTCAACATCATCCGCTAACGGACCTTTACCAGAATGGGTTTTACCTGTACTAAATAGATATCCACTTGAAACATACCTCTTTGATGTAGGTAGGAGTGAAGGAACCGGAGAGGAAGCATATAGAAAAGCCGCTGCTAAAGCGCATAAAAAAGTCGCTGAGAAGATTCTTAGACAAGTCGTGCGTATCATTGGCGTCAACGAAAACAGTTTACAGTACGGTATGGTTTTGGAACACTATAGTGCGGTACTGGAAGATTATTGTTCATGGCATCACGCATCTCCAGCACTCCAAGTGGAAGGCTTAAGTTACCGGAATCTTTCCGTAGATAACGCGCGCACTGAACAGGAGACGTTCGCCCTTGTCTATATTGAAAGAGATAAACTCAAGAAAATCTACGCGAACCACGAATCGAGACTACATGAAGAAATTAAACATCGTCTGGAAATGGCTAAAGCTGCAGAGGAGGATTTGGACAAAAATAGAGCGGTAAGAACGTATTTACGAACTTACCCGCTTTATGAGTCACTAAAAGAGGCAGAGATTATTCAGATTGGCACGGAATTCAGACCTGATTATCGTAAGACATTCAGGAGATTGGCAGATGCAGCGACAAAAACAGTCGGCAACCCATTACCGCATAGGAACGTGATTAAACGCGTAAAAGAACTTGATGAAAAAATTATCGTAAACTTCATTGATATTTTTGATGTCATTGATTTTCAACTTTCTCCACAGATTGAGTCTCCCCGAGAGAGAGTCTTGGTACATCCGTTAATTTATGAAGATTCTGAAATGATCAGTCCCTTTGCCCTGAAGTTTACCGAAGCACTGATACACGGGATGTCTGAATGGGTGTTCGTTGACCCAATGCTTGAGTTGAAACAGCCGCCTATAGATATTGACAGAATCAACCGAGATTTACCACCGCTTAGACTTAGTGCCTCCTGTTGGGAAAATGGTGATGGGATTACCATTCGATCAACTTTGCGCAATATCAATACTGGTGAGTTTATTGCAAGTTCTGTTGTGGAATTTTTGAAAACCAACATGCGAGATACGCTTACCTATCAACCGCGAGGATACGATCAAGCACAAGATGACAAGAAAGCTTTCAATCCTCGCTATTTTGTAATAGAACGTACCTCTAGTAATACTGAAACGGCATCCGAAGTACTAACCGAACACCAATTTTCTGCGATTGGCGGGTTAAAGGTTGAAGTGCGGACAAGCAAAGGGCGTGGTCCACTGTATTACACAGAAGGCGATAGGGTGAAAATCTTTGCACGCGTGAATCAACCCGCATACCTTCGCTTGCTCAACACTCATTCCGGTCAAAATCAAAAACGTACACTTCTTGTTGACAACTTTTATATCGGTCAGGAAAAAGTTAACAGTGATGTGAAAATCGGTGAGTTCTTGTGCGCGCCCCCTTTCGGTACAGAATTTGTGGTTGTTGCAGCACAGACAGAAAAATTCCCATTTATTCAGACGCGTGAAGAAGATGGGTATTTCTACCTTGTAGATGAAGACGCGGAAACAGCTGCTGAGCGTTTTCGAGGTCTAAAACCGATACCTAAAGAAAGCAATGATAAACAATTCATTGGTCCCCAGCCAATCATTGATGAACAACCCAGTTTTCAGCAGAGCGGAGCAAAACTAACACTAACCACAATGGAGAAATGAGAAAACCCGTAGGATGATGCCGTATGTGTCATCCTACGGTCTTCCTATTCTTATAACTAAGGAGACTTCTGCGTGCAAACGAGATTATCACAGACTCTTCTTGTTGTTACCCTCGTCTTCCTCATCTCCATTACACATGGAGCAGCACAAGAGCCTTCTAACACTGATTACTTTGATCACATCACCCTCTTCTCTGATGGCAGAATCACCCGCTTCACACAGACGCCGATCAAGGTGTATATTTCGCCAGTCATAAAAGAGAGTCCGTACTTACCAGAACTTCGCTACGCGATGCACGAATGGGAAACCGCAGTTGAAGGACTGATCCGCTTTCAGGAAACTGATATATCTGTGAACGCAGACATCCGTGTTAGTTGGGGATACAGTAGCCTAATGGATATTCATGACACTCGGCTCGGGAGTGCACAGTTAAGACGTCTACAGGACAAAACGAAATCATTTCCTCATCCAACCGAATATGCCAGCACAGATGAACAGACGCAGCAGGATTCAATCAATGACAAACGGTTGGCAGATGACACTAACAATAATATCAAGGTAGAAATAATCCTTATGCTGGAAGGTGATAAAACCATCACAGAACTATCCCAAAAGGAGATGCGGACGGTGTGTCTGCACGAGTTTGGACACGCGCTTGGATTGTGGGGACACAGTCCGCATCCTGGTGATATCTGTTATCCCACTGCAACAACACAACGTCTGACACAGCGCGATATCAACACACTACGTAAACTCTATGATACACAGGTTGACACACCACAACACGATATTGCTATCAATGCTTTGAAAACCGAGATTTCGCTGGAACCGAGAGAGCATTATCCCCACTACTTACTGGGTGCTGTCTACTTTGACAAAGGCGATATGGAAGCCGCAATTGGTAGTCTTAAGAATTGTCTCCAATTGAATGAAAACTTTCAACCCGCTATTGAAAAACTCCTACAAGCTTACAAAGAAACAGGACAGTTAGAGACAGCAATTAATCTGCTTGAACAGCGGGTAGAAACTAAACCCTCAGCTGCAGATTATAACACCCTCGGTATCCACTACTACCGTCAAGGTAAGGTTAATAGGGCAATAGAGGCTTTTAAAAGTGCCGTAGACCTCGACCCATTCCACAAAACTTCAAAACATAACTTACACCAACTTTTCAGAGAAAAAGCTTTTCACGCTTTGAATGCTAAAGACTTTGAATCGGCAGCAGACATCTTTAAGAGGATTATTCAACTTAACCCATTGGATTCAACTACGTATATGTTGATGGGGGACGGGTATGCACGTGCCGAACTCTATACGACTGCTATTGAGTATTATCAAAAAGCACTAAAATTAAATCCTATCAGTAGGTTAACGCAACGAAGGCTTGCGCAATCCTATAATAATTATGGGGTCACGCTTAGAAACAGTGGTCAATGGGATGATGCTATCGCTGCCTACCGCAAGTCGCTGGAAATACAACCGAAATACCATATTGCACGTACCAATTTGAGTGATGCGTTTTGGCAGAAAGCAAACGCCTTCCGAAAAGCAGGACATGTGGATAAGGCTATCAATACCTATCTTGAATTGCAGAAATTCCAACCTAAAGATGCACAAATCTCAAGTTTGCTCGGTGAATTATATCTCAAGAAACGTAAATTTTCGGATGCTGTCACTGCTTTTCATAAGGTTTATATGGTAGACCCCGAAGTGCCTCAAGCTCGGAATAACCTGATCGCAGCATATCATCAATCTGCGCAAGATTTGATAGATCGGAAAGATTACCGATCCGCTATTGAACTGCTTAAGAAAGCAGTGGTATTAGTTCCCACAGCCTCTAATCTCCGTGTAACTTTAGCACATGCCTATCAAAACGTTGGAGATTATAAAAATGCCCATGCAGAACTTGCACATGTCTTAAAGGGCGACCCTCACAATCAGCCAGCCACGACGGAACAGATTAACCTCTACATTCGGCGCGGAAACGGATTTATGCAGCAGAAAAATTATCCTGCTGCACTCATACAGTTTACCGCAATACCTGAAGCTGAAAGAGATCTCATTATCAACAACGTCATCGGGTACCTATATCTCGTTCAAGCCAAATTTTCAGAGGCATTAACAACATTTGAAAAGGTTGTCGCCAAAGATCCTCGCAATATATCAACGTACCTAAATCTGGTTTCGCTTGAATCGCAAGTTGCTAACCGCCTTTTTGAGAAAAACAAAACAGATAAACTCATCCGCGTGCGATGCACACTTGCTATCTGCCTCCTGCACCAAAATCAATATGACGTTGCGCTTTCTAAATACAAACAAGCAAGAGACAGCAAATCAGAGAAACATCAGCAGCTTGTAATTAATACGGGGATAAAATTGGTGCGAGGCTTTGAAGCACTGAACGATATGGAAAGAAGTACTACAATACGGCAGTGGCTCGGAGAACTAATACCCGATTAACGGGATTTGTAGCGCGAGGTCCCCGTGCCTCGCAATGCTAACCGCTATTAGAAAACTTCGAATCAAGTTAATTTGGTATAAACTATGACTCCAATGAAGTTCTTGATGACCGTTAAGTACAATCTCTTGTAGGAGGAGTTTTCAACTCCGATAAAATTGCCCTGTTTTTCTGGATAGGGTTCGAAACCTCAATAAATAGTCACTAAAAAAGGTCGGGTGGACACACCCGACCTGATTGATCAGAGCCTAAACACTATTGAGTGGGACGTTGTCCACCTTGTTGACCACCGCGTTGACCACCGCGTTGTCCACCAAATCTGTTACGACGTTCTTGCGCAGCTGTCTGCCGTTCTTTCGTTAATGTGTTGAGTTTCGTCAGCTGCTCTTCTGTCAACACTTTTTTGAGTCCTGCCTGGAACTCTTTGCCGGTTGTTGTGATAAACGTCCGCATTTCAGTCATAGCCGCTCGCATATCTTCGGATGCTTGAATCTCTTTCATTTTCATTCCAAATTTATCCCGAGTAGTCTGGTAGATAGGACGTGCTTTCACGAGCGTTTCATCATCAACTTTTACGCTAAAAGTCAAATCCAGCCACGAATTATCAACCATAGACGTGGGGGTACCCATTCGCGCCATCATGTCTCTATTACCGCGTTCGCCCTCAGCACGGTTGCCTCGCTGACCTCCTTCAGGTTGTGCATTCCGATCAGGTCGTTGTGCCGACGTTGCATGTTCAAATACAAAAAGACCTACTACTGCTATAAGTGCGATTGCGCTGAGTACGAAAAATTTATGTTTCATTTCTTTCTCCTTAAATTATTAATACGTTGTTGAACATCTGCAATTCGTTGCCGAATAAATGTTCTTATTGGTTTCGCTTGTTTAGTCAAGTTTGCTCAAAAAAAGTTCGGTTTAAATTTCTAATACCCAATTATCTTGATTTGTCCTGTGAGGTCCCCGTGCCTCGCAATTTGTCTGAATCTCGGATTTCGCGGATTATGTCCCAACCGTTGTAGATTCGGTAGAGTTTGCGAAACCCAACTATTCTTTTTTGAGAAGTTAACTTTGATTAGAAACGGTGTGGATCGCTTCACAAATACGCTGAATAAAATCAAGGGTGTCTGTCACGTCCGAAGGAGAAATTGACCAACGAGTTCCGGTCCCTGGATAAGTCGGATCTAAATCAGCCTCATGGACGATTTTGTTCCGGCGTGTGACTATTACACGCAGACGATTTTTCACTTCTTGCACGTCAAGGTTAAGTTGTTCAGCCACAGATTTCCACAACTCACATGACGAAAAACGTCTAACTGCATCAGCAATATTATCCGGGTGCTGAAAAGATAGGTGACTATGCCTTTCTCGAATTTCTACATCAAGCCATTCATTCTTAGTTGAGTCGGAAATACCTTGCATTGCCGAGTATAAAGTCACTTGAAACCTTAAAAAAGCGTCAGTTTGTAGACGTGTCCCGTTGTAAACTTCTAACATGCCGACTCTCGTGATTTCGTGGATATAGTGGTCGAGCGCGCTAACAATCATCACTATTTGTGCGCGTAATAGATCCGTCAAATCCACCACGGCTGTAATGACATTGCCAAACGCCGTATGCAATCCACCAAGGTTTTGCACCCGTGTTATATTTTCTCCAAATTGTTCAATGGAACTAAGCATTTTCGGTAAGAGTGATTATACGATCTGCGCCATCAGAAAATAAAACTTGAAACTTATTCATAGATTCACGCTGGTTTTCAAGGACAATCCCATCCACTTCAAGCTGCGCGTCTGTCAAAGCAAAAACGGGGACGTTATGTTCCTGTGAACGGGCTATCAGACTATTGAAGTCTGACAATTGGAGTATTGGTTGACTTGCTATTTTATCAAAAAAAAGTGGAAGTTGGAGTTCACCGGTTCCGATCAAACTTGCTTCATAATATAATTCATCCGGAAGTAACATATCGTTATCGCGTAAAGCAGGCATGAGTTTTGTTTGAACTCCTGTTTTTATCTCTTCAATCCACTGCCGAAATGCCGCGGTAGGTTTCTCTTCCCTGACACGGAAGTTCTGAATTATAGTGCCGAGAAATTTGGGTTGTTTGTCTGGAAAGGGATATATCGCTTTTTTGAGCAGATCTAAGGATTTTCCCTGTTTTGCCCACGCTGACCATTTCGGTAAAATTGTGGCAAGACTCTCTGTTGCCATCGATGAGAAATAGTCAGGAAACATGGGAACAATAAAATAGTCGCTTGTCGTCAGCAAATTTTGGTTAATCGCTCCCAAACTCGGACTCATATCCACCAAGATATAATCGGCATTATACTTCTCAGCAGTTTTAGTAAAAAGGTAATGCAAAGATCCCGGCAAATTTTGGAGCGTTACCAGTGATCCGGAAAGTTCTTGCGCAATTCCTAAAGTAACTTCGTATTCTGCAAGACCAATATGTCCCGGTAAGAGGTGCATATTTGGTTGTCCATTAATTGCTGCACATTTCACCGGTTCAATAAGAATAGGTCGAGATTCAAACGCAGGAGAAAGTCCATCTCTGATATTCGTTACTCCCTCTGACGCATACATTGATTCGAAATGTTCGGTATTTTTGAACCCAAGCACCATACCTGTAAGATTGCACTGCGGGTCACAGTCAACAACAATGACCTTTTTCCCTTTATTTGCCAACATCCAACCAAGATTAAAAGTGGTTGTCGTTTTCCCCACGCCACCTTTGTGATTGAAAAGTGCTATCTGTTTTGCCATGGTAATATCCTTTTAACCAAGATACACTATATTTCTATATGGAAACTGCTTATCCAACAATTATAACCTAACGACGATTTACAGATTATACATTATAGTCCTGTATTTGTCAACATTATTTTAATGTTTATAGAAAACGAGGCAGTCAATCTCTTGAGCCCCGTAGGGGCGGTATGTTTTAGCAGCGGATTAGCAATCCGGATATGTCGCTCCTACGGAACTAAAGAGACGTGTCTATACGGTGTACTATAAACATATCGTCCCCGACAAATCATGCAGAATACCACACGCGTATTCTGCCAAGCGCATTTGGCGTTGATTCGGGACTAAATATAGGACAGTCCCAATAACCATGCTTATTGAAAAGTGTTCATAAAACAGATTCGTTTTCCTTAAATTGACGCTAATGGTGCGGTTTTGCGGTGTACTCACCCAAATGCGATCTGCATTCCTAACCGCACCGATAGATTGGAATCAAGTTAATTTGGTATTAGATTCGATTCTTGATACCACCTCAATTATATGTTATAATTAAAAAGAAAGGAGGGCATAATGGATTGGAAAGACGCACTGCCAGAAATTGTCACCCAACCCGGCACACGACTTCGGTTTGGTGAACCACTTGCAAAGCATACCCACTTCGGCATCGGTGGAGGAGCATCTGCCTACATAGAAGTCAGTACAGTTAACGAATTAGCAGCATTAGCACGTTTTCACCGAAAATGGGAAGTTCCCGTTGCAGTTATAGGTAGAGGCTCAAATCTGCTGGTGAGCGATAAAGGCTTCAAAGGTATTGGTGTTAGGTTAATCGGCGAGTTAGTCAAACTGGAAGTTGATGAAGACGTTGTCACCGTTGGGGCAGGGCTATCACTACCACGGTTATCTAAAGTGATGTCAAAAAGCGGATTAAGTGGCGTCGAATTTGCGCTTGGTATCCCAGGTACTGTTGGTGGTGCGCTTATTATGAATGCAGGTGCATGGGGTAGTAGTTTCGGAGATGTCGTCACGGATGTAACTGTGATGCGTGATACCGGTGAACTCGTGACGTTAACCCATGACGAAGCAAACTTTGAATATCGGCACAGCGGACTGGATGCTTATTTTTGCGTTGTAGGTGCTACACTCAAGCTTCAACTTGGGGATGTAGACACAATTACGACACAGATGAATGCCCTCTTCAAACAGAAAACCGATACACAACCTTTCGCCGAAGAAAATGCGGGATGCATGTTCAAAAACCCGCCTGGTGATTCTGCAGGACGACTCATAGACGTCAGTGGTTTGAAGGGGTATCGTATCGGTGGTGCAGAGGTATCCACGGTACACGGCAATTTTATCCTAAATATTGACAACGCTACGGCGGAAGATGTTTTAAACTTAGTCGCGCATATCCAAAAGCAGGTCCGCGAAAAGACAGGAATCTCGCTCCAAACAGAGGTAAAACGTTTGGGGTTTGACTAACGGAGTTGAGATGCTTCATCAGATAACTGATTCACGACAGGAAACGAGAACTCATACAATGACTAAATAGTCTTCCATTAAAAAGTTGAATTAATTAACATATTTTTGTATAATTTAAAAATGCACAACATAAATCCAAATCTACCTAAATCCGGTCAGATATTATTACCACATCAAAAATTTGACGTCGTTACTCAAGATGTTATTCATAGATTTCCTGAAGATGTGCTGCAGTTAATCATGAACAGGACAGACATTGAGTACTTAGATCACATTGAAACCGATTTCGCTACTGTCGAAAAGCGAGAGATGGATAGTCTGATAAAGGTGCTGCTTAACAAAGAACTTGTTCTGATTCATTGTGAATTTCAGGTAGGTGACAGCACCGTTAAGGACATGGTGCGCCGCAATGTCGGTTATCTCGGTAGGTGTTATGAAAAATACGGATTGCCTATTTTTTCACATGTAGTCTATCTTCGTCCTAACGCAGGACTCAAAGATCCGGGAGGCTATAGACAAGACGTAGCAGGGTACAATTTCATTGTTGAATACAAGGTTGTTCGTCTCATTGAAATTGACGGTCAATCTATTCTTGAATTACAACAACCAGGGTTAATGCCGTTTTTACCGTTGATGAAACCACCAACAGGGTTGAACCCGATACAGTGGATGCATCGGTGTGTGGAGACAACTAAATCCTTGCCGCTTGACTCACCGCCCCGATCTAACTTATTGGTGGGTATGTGGATCATGGATGGAATAGTTAATGAGCGGCAACCAATTGCCAATCTATTTCAGGAGGATATCATGCAAGAATCAGTCGTTTACCAAAATATAATCAGAAAAGGCAAAGTAGAAGGTTTTGAGCAAGGCATAAAACGAGGCATCGAGCAAGGTCTTGAGCAAGGTCTTGAGCAAGGTCTTGAGCAAGGCATTGAGCAAGGCATTGAGCAAGGCATTGAGCAAGGCATTGAGCAAGGCATTGAGCAAGGTCTTGAGCAAGGTCTTGAGCAAGGTCTTGAACAAGGAGAGCGGAAAAACACCATTGAAAGCATTCTGGAGCTCCTCAACATTCGTTTTCAAGACAGCACAACAGAAACCTTAGAGACTACGATTGAAGGTATTGACGATCTGACACGTCTCAAACAGTTGCGTCGCGCGGCAGCACAGGTGCAAACTCTGGCAGCATTCACACGCACACTTGAAAACGGTGACGAATCAGTCTAATACTCAATTAACCCGATTTGTAGTGCGAGGTCCCCGTGCCTCACAATGCTAACTTTATCGGAAAACTTTGAATCAAGTTAATTTGGTATTATTGGTGGGTATGTGGATCATGGATGGAATAGTTAATGAGCGGCAACCAATTGCCAATCTATTTCAGGAGGATATCATGCAAGAATCAGTCGTTTACCAAAATATAATCAGAAAAGGCAAAGTAGAAGGTTTTGAGCAAGGCATAAAACGAGGCATCGAGCAAGGTCTTGAGCAAGGTCTTGAGCAAGGTCTTGAGCAAGGTCTTGAACAAGGCATTGAGCAAGGAGAGCGGAAAAACACCATTGAAAGCATTCTGGAACTCCTCAACATTCGTTTTCAAGACAACACAACAGAAACCTTAGAGACTACGATTGAAGGTATTGACGATTTGACACGTCTCAAACAGTTGCGTCGCGCGGCAGCACAGGTGCAAACTCTGGCAGCATTCACACGCGCACTTGAAAACGGTGACGAATCAGTCTAATACTCAATTAACCCGATTTGTAGTGCGAGGTCCCCGTGCCTTGCAATGCTAACTTTATCGGAAAACTTTGAATCAAGTTAATTTGGTATTATTGGTGGGTATGTGGATCATGGATGGAATAGTTAATGAGCGGCAACCAATTGCCAATCTATTTCAGGAGGATATCATGCAAGAATCAACTGTTTACCAAAATATAATCAGAAAAGGCAAAGTAGAAGGTTTTGAGCAAGGCATAAAACGAGGCATCGAGCAAGGTCTTGAGCAAGGTCTTGAGCAAGGTCTTGAGCAAGGTCTTGAGCAAGGTCTTGAGCAAGGTCTTGAGCAAGGTCTTGAGCAAGGTCTTGAGCAAGGTCTTGAGCAAGGTATAAAACGAGGCATTGAGCAAGGTCTTGAACAAGGCATTGAGCAAGGAGAGCGGAAAAACACCATTGAAAGCATTCTGGAACTCCTCAACATTCGTTTTCAAGACAACACAACAGAAACCTTAGAGACTACGATTGAAGGTATTGACGATCTGACACGTCTCAAACAGTTGCGTCGCGCGGCAGCACAGGTGCAAACTCTGGCAGCATTTATACGCACACTTGAAAACGGTGACGAATCAGTCTAACCTGGATAAGCAGATTTTCTATACAGCTTAAGGCCGGATAACCGTACCGTCCATCCGCCGCACTGGTGCCCAACCTCCGTTGAGTGGATGTTCTGGGAACGGGAATCGTGCCGCGAGTTCCTCATGGACATCTATGCCGAGTCCCGGTGCTTCATTTGCCCAATAACAACCCTCCCGAATCTCTGGACACCCCGGGAAAACCTCTTTAGTATTCTCTCCGAAGACATGTTGCTCCTGAATTCCGAAGTTATAACACGCCAGATCTAAGGCAACATTCACAGCATGTCCAACGGGTGAGACATCACCCGGTCCGTGCCATGCAGTACGCACGCCAAAGAATTCACACAGTGCAGCGAGTTTACGGGCAGGACTGATTCCGCCGATTTGCGAAATATGCACACGAATAAAATCTATTAGACGGTCTTTGATGAGATGGACATACTCATTTGGGTTGTTAAACAGTTCTCCCATCGCAATCGGGATGCTTGTCTGTTGGCGCATCAATTGGAAATAGTCAACATCCTCCGGTGCAAACGGGTCCTCAAGAAAAAAGAGGTTATACGGTTCCAACCCTTTGGCAAGATTAATCGCTTGAATCGGTGGTATCCGTTCGTGCACATCGTGCAGAAGTTCAACCTCGTCCCCTAATTTTGTCCGCAGATGATCGAAAAGTTTGATGATTGTATTGACATAAGGTGTCGGTTCAAATGCAGGAGAACTTCGCTTCCCGCCCCCTGCACCGTAGGTTGAATATCCGGGAATTGCAACTTGTGCACGTACATACCGATACCCCTGTTCCATATACCGCCTGACGCTATTCTCTACCTCCTCAAAACTTCCACCGCCTGCGTGTGCATAGAGCGTTGCTGCCTCACGACACTTGCCACCGAGTAGTTGGTAGACAGGCATGTTCGCGCGTTTGCCCATGATGTCCCACAGCGCAATATCCACACCGCTAAGCGCATTGTTCAGCACCGGTCCATTTCGCCAATACGAACTGACAAAACTGGTCTGGAAAATATCCTCTATGTTGGTAGGGTCTTTCCCTATTAGGAAGGGTTTTAGGTATTCATCAACAGCGGTCGCAACGGCAAGCGGACGTTGTGTAAACGTAGCACAACCCACACCGTATAAACCGGGTTCACTCGTTTCAATCTTTACTACGACAAGCCGAATCCCATCGGGGGCAGTCAGGATAGTTTTGACATCTGTTATTTTCAAAGTGGAGGTACTCCTATTATCTAAATTTTTAACGCCCTAAGTTCTGCTGATAAATTTACCAAACTGAACATGGCTTGTCAAGCAAAACCTTATAAAAACAGAATGTCGCAGAAAATTCAATTGAATTTCCTTCTGAAATCTTGTATAATTCATATTCTAATACATATTAATGCGCTCATAAACTAACATAAATTCAAAGCTTGGAGGTATTCATCATGTGGTTGGGTTGGTTTGATCCAATGTATTTCGTATTTCTCGCCCCTGGTCTTGCTTTATCGCTATATGCGACATGGAAGACAAAATCAACATTCTCTAAATATTCAAAAATCGGTTCGCAAAAGCGGATGACAGGCGCGCAAGCAGCAGCACTCATGTTGCAAAGAAACGGCATTGATGGTGTCAAAATTGAACACACAAGCGGATGGTTAAGTGACCACTACGACCCCCGTAAAAAAGTCCTACGGTTGTCGAACGATGTGTATTCAAGTCATTCACTATCCGCAATTGGAGTTGCATGTCATGAAGCAGGACATGCAATGCAGGACGCAAACGGCTACGCAATGTTAACGATCTTCCGTCAAATCCCCATGCTTTAGCTTGCGGGATGTAGATGGCAACCTTTGGTTTACTTCGTGAAAAAAGATTTGACTTTTTTCTAAAGATGTTGTCCGATTAGAGTATCAAGTTGACAGGCATTTTCAGCGTAGTCGCAAGACTATGTGCCTGTCTTACCCACTGAAAAGGGGTTAAGTGCTTGATACTTGAGACATCATCCATGAAAACCTATAAATATGAGTTTTCTCATCAATCTAACTTGATACAGATTGGCAATCTGATAGACGATCTACATGGCGTGCATGTGCATTTATTGCGTCTGCAACGTCGTTACCATCGTATTTTTCGTAAATATGCTCCACTTTCTCGTATTTTGAAACATATTACGAAGTTGAAACAGCGGACAAAAAAGCATTGGAACCACCTACCGAGTCAAGTTATCCAAGATGTTGCGATCCGTATTGATAGAGGTTACCAGTGTTTCTTTGCCAACCTTGAAGACCGCCAAACAGGTAAAACGAAACGCAAGGTTGGCAGACCGAGAATCAAACCGGATCACAAATATAAGTCCCTCACTTTCACACAGGCGGGCTACAAAATAGAAGGCAACCGTCTAACAATCAACTGTCTAAAAAAGTCCTTTACGTTTTGGAAACATCGCGAATGGACTGGGACTGTCAAAACAGCCACAATCAAACGTGACAACGTTGGAGATTACTACCTAACACTTGTGTGTGAGGATTGCGAACCTTCCGAGAAACTCCCTTTGACCGGTAATGAGGCAGGGGCAGACTTCGGTTGTCCAACATTCCTCACGCTTTCAGATGGCACGAAGATAGAGTCCCCACAATTTTACAAGCAAAGTCTCAATGCAATCCGTTCTGCCCACAAAGCACTTTCACGCAAACAATACCTATCTAATGGTTGGTTTCGCGCGAAACGACACCTTGCCAGTGTCAACAAGCACATAGCCGACAGCAGACGAGACTGGTTTTTCAAGTTAGCACTCCGTCTTGTGCGAAGGCATGATAAGATTGTGATTGAGACGCTGAACCTTGAAGGCATGAAACGCCTCTGGGGACGCAAAATCTCTGACCTCGCTTTTGGCGAATTTGCTTTGATACTTCAATGGACTTCTGCCAAATACGGTAAAACATTCTTGAAAACTAATCGTTGGGAACCCACTACAAAGCCTTGCTCTAACTGTGGATACCAAAATGAGAACCTAACGCTTTCAGACCGATATTGGACATGTCCAGAATGCAGCACACACCACGATAGAGACGTAAATGCTGCCATAAACATTTTGCAGGCTGGGGTGCCCGTGTCTTGATGCACGATAAAACTGCTCTGATGCAGAATAATAGCCTGCGGGTGGAGCGACACTAAGACGGTTGACTCTTTGAGAAAACCGCAGTCGCTATGAAACCTAAGCCCCTACCTTTAGGTAGTGGGTGGCATCACATCTTCGTAGTGCGCTTGTTCCAGTGACTAATTTCAGTTCGATTTTTTCATACATCGTGATGATAGGCGGATTTCTACTTCAGTTTAGAGGTTTAATACTGGTAGGTGTATGTCTATTTTCGGTAGGTGTAGTGTTTACACTAGTAACACTTCCAGTAGAATGGGATGCGAGTCGGCGAGCCAAAATTGCCATTGACGAGGTAGGGATGTTATCACCCGAAGAAAGTCGTCATGCAAGCAAAGTGCTTAATGCTGCGTTTTTAACATATCTCGCTGCAGCAGTTACAAGTCTGCTTACGCTTCTTTACTATCTGTTCCGGCTAGGGATTTTGGGTGGTGATGAATAAATTATGTTGGTGGCGCGGCGTGGCACCGCGCCTTTTAAGAATGTAAACGATTTAACCCTTGCTCTCAATATCGACACCGGGCCATTGATCGTTCCGTTCGGTAATATCAACGACAATGCCATCAGGGTCTTCAACTTTGAAAGCTTCAGAGGGCAACTCATTAGAGTTCGGGTCGTAAGGTTTGGTGCCATCTAAACCTTCCCAAGTAATTTCAAAGCCGAGGTCCTCACACCGTTTTGCTGCTTCTCGCAAATCCGGAACGCGCACACCGATGTGAAGATAGTCTAACATTCCACCGACATGTTCGGGACGTTCCGGACCATTGTGCTGAAACACGCGAAAATTGTGATAACCGTCTGTCAGATCGTAGCATCCGTTCTTAGTTGAGGAAACGTTCAAACCGAGCGCATCGCGCCAGAAACGGATACTTTTTTCTAAATTCGTTGTGCGAACACCGATATGTACAAGTGTTGTTGACATGAATGATTCTCCTTTTTGGTAATGTAAGGAAGCACGAAATTTGTTTACTGCTTTAGACCCATACAGTTGGTTCCCGATCTTCAGCGCGGTGGACGGTAGGTGCGGTTTCCTAACCGCACCATTGGCGTCAATTTAGTGGTTTTCCGTGTCCGAGAAACCCTCTTTAGTCCCGTAGGGACGATATGTTTATAGCAACGAAAGCACCCACAACTCTTTAGCCCCAGCGGGGCGACAGGTATATAGAAAACGGTGTAAAACAGTCTCTTGAACCCCAGCGGGGTGACAGTGTCTGACAACATGTGCCCATATACACCTTTCGCCCCTCTGGGGCTTGAGTTTGGTATGGATCGTGGTCTATACACATTCCGCCCCGCTGGGGCTAAGATATCCAAAATATAGGTTTATTTCCTTAAATTGACGCCTATGGTGCGGTTTCCTAACCGCACCATTAGCGTCAATTTAGTGGTTTCCCGTGTATGAGAAACCCTCTTTAGTCCCGTAGGGACGATATGTTTATAGAAAACGAGGCAGTCAATCTCTTGAGCCCCGTAGGGGCGGTATGTTTTAGCAGCAGATTAGCAATCGGGATATGTCGCTCCTACGGAGCTAAAGAGACGTGTCTATACGGTGTACTATAAACATATCGTCCCTACGGGACTAAATATGGGACAGTCTCAATAATCATGCTTATTGAGGGGTGTTCAAAAAAATACAGACTTTTCTTAAATTGACGCCTATGGTGCGGTTTCCTAACCGCACCATAGGCGTCAATTTAGTAGTTTTTCAAATATGAGAAATGCTCTTTAGCCCCAGCGGGGCGATATGTTTATAGAAAAAGTGTTACCCCCAACTCTTTGGTTCCCCAGCGGGGCGAAATGTTTATATCTGTTTCTATAAACATATCGTTCCTACGGAACTCAAGAGGTTCTCGGTACGTATTCTATAAACATATCGTCCCTACGAGACTAAATATAAGACAGTCTCAGTCCTCATGCTTATTAAGAAGTGTTTGTCCAAGCGCAGACGTTTTCTTAAATTGACGCCTATGGTGCAGTTTCTAACCGCACCTAATACCAAGAAAAATGAGATAAATCGCGTTAATTTGGTATAATAAATCGTGTGAGGGGTTGTAAACCCGAATTTCAACGTTCTACTTAATCATCGCGTCCTTTGTTATGACTAATCGCGACCTTAATAAGCGGTGTGAGACGCATAATTTTGCCAAGCGAACCGGCGATACCGATTTCGCGCGTTGTAATCGCACCCATGACGTTGAGTTCACCTGTCCAAAATTTGTATGCAACATCCCCCGTCATTGTCAGTTCCACATCGGGAACAGCATCACTACGGACATCTCTGGCGAGGGTATATTCACCATTCGCTGCAGTTAACGTCATTACACAATCTGGCATCGTATAATTAAATCTAACGCACAACGTCAGTGATTTGATAGTCTCTTGCGCTTCTGACAAGGTGGCAATTTCTTCAAACAGTTCGCTGATATAACAATAAAGTTGATCTGGAGTTTCAAATATAGCCATAGTTTGCGGTATAGCATACCCTATAATTCATTGAAGGTCAAATTAAAAATGGAAAAAAACCCTTTTCACTATTTTGTCAAAGGTTTTGAAAAAAGAACGGATATAGATCCTTACCATAAGGAAGGAATTGCAGAAACATTTCAAGAATTTTATGGTCAGGACAATCTCCGATACAAATCACCTGTAGGTTATATAGACATAGTACAAACCCGTTTCCATATTTCACATTTATTTTTTAACGATAACTCCACTTTTTACGCGCCATTATCAACACCAGAAACCGAATTGCTGAGGCGTACAAAAGATATATTGGATAAATATTTTGATGGCGATCCAGTAGATTTACGAGAAATTCCTGTTGCAGTAGAGATGGGAACTGCTTTTCAGGATACGGTTTGGGATACTATTTATCAGATTCCGTATGGCGAGGTACGCAGCTACAAATGGATAGCAGAACAGATTGGTAAACCGAAAGCTGTTCGCGCTGTAGGAAATGCTACTGGGAGCAATCCGATTTCAATTATCATTCCGTGCCATCGTGTAATTGGGAGTAATGGCAATTTAGGCGGTTATGGTGGCGGTATTGAACGGAAACGTCAATTGCTAACGTTTGAAGGGTATCCGGTTGAGGTGTTAAAAAAACCGCGTGGGGGTTTTTGATTGTGGAAAATAAAAAGTATAAAGGCAAATCAACCGAGGCTATTCATGCGGGAGAAGCGGTGTCGATGCTCCCAGCTGGTACGCAAGACTATCAGTCAGGAAAAACCGGTATCCCGTTGCTACCACCTATTTATCAAAACAGCACTTTCCGTTTCGAAACAGCAACAGAATGTGCAGAAGCGTTCATTGATGAGGAAAGCGGATACGTCTACACGCGATGGGGTAATCCAACACAGAAGGTGTTGGAACAGAAACTTGCAGTGCTTGAGGCGGGAGAAGCCGCATTAGCAACAGCTTCAGGAATGGGTGCCATCAGCATCGCGCTGCTCACTGCTTTAGCCGATGGCGGTCACGTCGTCGCGATGGAAACCCTATATTCCGCCACATACAATCTGCTGAATAAAGAACTCGTCCGAATGGGAATTGAGACAACGTTCGTAGATGCCACAGATCCAAATAAAATTGAAAGTGCGATCCGTCCTGACACAAAGGTCATCTACATCGAAAGTCCAACGAACCCATTACTCAAACTTGTTGATCTCGCTGCTTGTGCTGAGATCGCAAAAGCACATAAGATAACCTCAATCATTGACAATACGTTTGCAACGCCTTGCAGTCAGCAACCAATTGCTCTTGGAATTGACGTAGTGCTCCACAGCATGACGAAATATCTGAGTGGTAACGGGGCAGTTATCGCCGGTGCAATAGTTGGGGAGAAGCAGTTTATTGAACAGGTAAAACAAGGGGCGTTACGCAACTTCGGGGCAGTGATCAGTCCGTTCAATGCGTGGTTAACATTGCTCGGTGTACCAACCTTACCACTGCGGTTTGCGCGACACTGTGAGAACGCAGCGAGCATCGCAGCATTTCTTGAGACACATCCAGCAGTCGCGTGGGTTCGTTACCCAGGTTTGTCCAGTCATCCACAGCATGAACTTGCCAAACGCCAGATGAACGGATTCGGCGGTATGATTACAATGGAACTCAAGGGTGGACGTGCTGCAGGGGAAAAGTTGGTGAACCAACTTCAAATCTGTGCACTTGCAGTGAGTTTAGGCGATGTGTGCACCTTAGTCTGTCATCCTGCATCAACGACACACTCACACGTTCCGACCAAAGTTCGACAACAGACCGGTATCACAGACGGTTTAGTTAGGTTTTCAATAGGTTTAGAGGATACTGAGGATATTATCGCTGACCTTGAACAAGCGTTAGAGTCACTTCCTTCTTAACCTCCTACGAGAAGTTATTGCTACACCTATCGGACAGACAAAGCCCTCCTACAAGAGGTAATGGCATTATGCGATATTAATTCAACTCACTTTTTACCTCATTGTCTCCATCCATATACGCATTTTTTAATTTTTGGACATAAATTTCAGTGATTTCACGTGAAGCATGCGATGTCTCTTGATGTGGCTCAGGAAAATTCTTGAGTAGTTTTTCGTATGCATTTATTGCCTGTTCTATATCCTCGATTTCCTCATAGATTTTCCCTATTTGGTATTGGGCTTGAAGGCGGTGGTCGTATATTTGCGTATTATCATCAACGAATTTCTGATATGCTTCAACTGCACGTGCAGTATCCTTGTTTTCATAAGCAATTTGACCGATATAAAACTTCGCATTAGTGGTGTTCTCGTTCCCGGGGTAGAGTTCAATTGCTATCTCTAAACGGGCAATAGCTTCGTCATATTCTTTAAGGCTTGCATACGCCCACCCGATGTAGAAGTGTGCATCCTTTCCAACATCGGTATCAGGATATTCATCAATGACTCGTTGATATCCTTTAACCGTTTCCTCAAATTTCGCTTTCGCCACCTTATGTTTTTCTTCAGCTTCCTTAAAATTTTGTTTCGCTTCCTCAAATTTTGCTTGAGTTTCCTCCTGTCGTCCTTCCCAAAAATAGACTTGTGAAATACGGAAACTTGCATGGGGTGCATACTCCAAATCACCTGAATCTATCACATTTGTAAATTCAATTCGTGCATTCTCATAGTCCTGTTGCTCAAAGTTAATCAACCCAATATAGTATAAAACCTTATAAATAATTGAACTATTGCGAAGTTCCAATCTCATGCCTTTAAGTTGGCTGAGTGCGGTATTTAAATCACCTCTGCCTTTGTAACACATCGCTATATTAAACTGCGCCTCTTCTTCCAGGGCATTGCCGGGATATATTACAATTAATTGATTGAATAGGGCGATTGCTCTGTCATAGTAAGCATTGATAGATTCAAGTGTTCCAGTCTTTTTCAAATCTTCTGCAATCTTATATGTTGCAAAGGCAATAGCGTACATTGAATCATCTGCCCACTCACTGTCTGGATAATCACGGATTAATCGACGGAACAGCGCAAACGCCTCCTCATCCGTTCGTGGGAGGCGTGACGCCAACTGGTAAATAGCATCATCTGCCCACAAACTGTCGGGGTAATTCTCAAAAACTGCGCGGTAGGCAGCACGCACTTTGCGCAATCGGTTTCTATCGGGTTCATCATACGATATAGGTGGACTATCCATCTGATAAACTTTTCCCCAAGCTTTATCGGCGTTTTCATAATAACGCGCATAATCATTAAACGGACTTGTAAGACGTCCGATCCAAAAACCCAGAGCGATGGCAATAACAACGCAGATTTCCGCTATTATGAACTTTTTCATCCATTTTCTCCTTCGGACTAGTGTTCTGTCCACTTTTATTTTTAGGGTAATTTGATCGTAGGGGCGAGGTTTCCTCGCCCTATAGCCAAATCACATACCCGTAATTTTAGGATGGACAGACCACTAGAGTGCAGTATATCAATCTGTATTTACTATAACGAGATTTTGATAAGGTGTCAAGATATTTATTTTGAGCAGCATATAATACCATTTCTGAATGACGACTTATCATAAACAAAAAATGCGTTTGTAGTCGCGCAATTCATTGCGCCTCTTATATTCAAGTTGTCATAATCTCAGTAATGATATTTTATTTATCAGATTTGGTATAAGAGTCAAAGTATCACCGTTTGTAGTCGCGCAATTCATTGCGCCTCTTATATTCAAGTTGTCATAATCTCAGTAATGATATTTTATTTATCAGATTTGGTATAAGAGTCAAAGTATCACCGTTTGTAGTCGTTCCATTCCTTTTCTTGTTACCATAAGAATGAGCAATTTATGTGCCAACTCTGAAGTTAATAATATAACTTGAGTTCGATAAAAAGATTCAATGTCTACTGTAGGTTGGGTAGAACGGAATCCACAATAAAATCCGACATAAAAGCGTGATTCATCCTCCATTTAGACTGAAAGGACAGAAAAATGAGTGAAACCCAACTCTTTTTTATCTTTTGGACAGACACTTGGAATCAAATATCAAACTCACGTTAATATACTGACTTATCAACCTTAAAACAGTTCCGCTGCACAAAAATGTGCATTTTTGCTTGAAGTGTTGCACAATATGGGGCATGTCTGAACTATAATCGGTTGGCGTGCAGAATCGTGTTGAGTTCCGACTATCCTGAAATATTAATGAAGGGAATATTTAACAATCCCACTGCTTTAGCTGTGGGTCAAAAAAATGTATTAAGTTCTTGCTTTTTATATGCAATTATGTTATACTAATTAGACTGTTTCAGGTGTAGGGTTGCACCCCTACACCCCCATAAGCGTCAATTTAAGGAAAGAACTCGTTTGTAGTCGCGCAATTCATTGCGCCTCTTACACTCAAAGAAAAGAGGCGCAATGAATTGCGCGACTACGAACGCTGATATTCTCGTCCTTTGCGTTATTTGAGATGTTGATACAAAAAGGTGCGGTTAGGAAACCGCACCTACCGGGTTGGGGACCGCTAAATTGACGCCTATGGGTTGCACCCCTACACCCCCGTGTGCAAAAGGGAAACAGAATCTTCACAGAAGCAGTCCATCATAATGTCCAAAACACACAAGATAGCGTTAAATCCAAATAAAAAGCAACGTGCGTGGTTTGCTCAACAATGTGGCTATGCACGTTTCGCCTATAATCATGCGTTATCTAATTTCAAAGCGAATTTAGACAATGATACTTTCTTATCGACGTGGACACTGAATAATCACTTTAATAAATCTAAGAAAGATATTGATTGGACACAAGCCCAAGATCAGCGTGCGGCCTTATATGGTATATTGAATCTTGGCAATGCTATAAAAAGCTGGGTAGACAAGCGTTCAGGATTTCCGAAGTTCAAGAAGCGTGGTAGTCGTCAATCCTGGACAACAGATGAGCAATTAGTCCGAGTAGAAGGTAAACGTGTGAAGTTGCCCAAGATTGGCTGGGTAAAGATGTTTGAGGAATTAAGGTTTGATGGTCCGATTATCAAAGTTACCATATCAAGGACGGCACATAGATGGTTTGTATCTATAACAGTTGACACAGGAACACCTAATGAGGTAGTTGGGACGACTACCCGCCCTGTTGTTGGCATTGACGTAGGTATAAACTCATTAGCAACACTTGATGATGGCACAAAGTATCAGAACCCGCGACCGCTAAAACGTTATGAGCGCAAATTAAAGCGAGCGCAACGTAGGCTAAGTAAAAAGGTGTTTCTATCAAATAACTGGTATAAACAAAAAAGGCGGTTAGAAAGAGGACACTATAAGATAAAGTGTATTCGAAAGGACGCACAGCATAAAGCAACGACGGATATTGTCAATAAAGCAAGTGCTATCTGTGTAGAGACATTAAAAGTGACTAATATGCTAAAAAACAGGAAACTTGCAAAAGCATTATCTGATAGTGCTTTAGGTGGGTTCCTTGAGTTGCTAAAGACAAAAGCAGAAGCACTTGATGTGCCGATAACAGAAGCACCGCAGTTCTTTGCGAGTTCTAAAATCTGTTCCAGTTGTGGACATAAGAAGAAAGACTTGAGTTTGGCAGAAAGGACATATCAATGTGATGTGTGCCAATATAACGTTGACAGAGATGTTAATGCTGCCAGAAATCTAAAACAACTTGCCGTAGGGTATACGGAAAGTCTAAACGCTTGTGGAGTCTAAGTAAGTCCTCCACAAGGGAGGCAATAGATGAAGAAGCAAGAACCCCACGACTTCAGTCGTGGGAGTATCAGAATTAAGCCGATTAGTGCTATACTTTAAATTACTGTAGAAAACCACAGAGAGTACGAATTGAAACTTACCAAAATAGCAGGATTAAACACAACACTATGAATCTCTCATCTATTTTATTTAGAGATGCAACTGTATTCACGTCGCTTGCAGCAACGAGTTTATTTGCATCTGCCGACACCATTGAGATGCCAATTGAACCACCCCCCGATGTCCGTAAAAACTTTGAGTTGCCATCTTTTTATCAACAGTGGATTGATGTAGGCGGCTTCCCTGTTGTAGCCTCGGAGAAGGTGAATCCAAACGCTATGCGGGAGGCTGCATGGTTGATTCAACGTATGATTGGACACCGTCCAGATTTACTACAAGCATTGGCGCAAAACAATGTCCGTTTCTCCATCATGGCTTATGATGAAATGACCACACAGATTCCCGAACACAGCGACCTAAAACCCGATTTTTATTGGGATCGACGCGCACGCGGTTTAGGGGCAACGTCCTCACGTCCATCAACAAGTTGTGGTGAAGAAAACCTGCTTAGTTATCCGGGGGATCCCTACCTGACTGAGAATATCCTGATTCACGAATTCAGTCATGCAATACATCAAATGGGACTCAGTACCGTTGACCCTGATTTTGACAAACGGCTTGAAGTACTGTATGAAAAGGCGATGGAGAAGGGATTGTGGAAAGGCACTTATGCTTCCACAAACAAGGAAGAATATTGGGCGGAAGGCACGCAATCTTGGTTTAATGCAAACCAAGAAAACGATGCACAACACAACCACGTCAGCAAACGGGAAATATTGAAAGATTATGACCCTGAGTTAGCAACGCTGCTTACGGAAATCTATGGTGATACAAACTGGCGATATACAACAGCTTTAACGCGTTCTGACCTGCCGCATTTGCAAGGATTCAATCCCAAAAATTCTCCGAAATTTGAATGGCCCGCAGAACTGGCTTCCTCTTATGAACAGTTGTTTGATCCGAACAGTGAGGACGGTGAAAAATGGGTAGATTTGAACCGTTATGAGCCAAACCAACTTTCACAATTACAATCAAAAGAGAATGGCGACCATTCTGCAGTCCTCTTTGTGAATAAAACCGCAGCCGATATTACCTATTATTGGATAGATGCTGATGGTAATGAGAGTTACCGTGGGCGTGCTGGTGCTGATGCATTCAGCATTCAACATTCCTATGCCGGTCATATCTGGCTGGTTAAAGACCAGGACAGGAAAAACCTGGCAGTGTTTCAAGCTGAAGAAAAAACAGGTCGGGCATTTATTGGGAAATAATACCATTTCTGAATGACAACATATCATACAGGACTTACGCAATAATACTTGACATAGGCTCCTCAACAGACTAATATGTTGTGTAAGGAGGTCAATAAAGATGACAAAACCAACCCGTCTTGATTATTGTCAGTATCTACTTAGCACACCTACTAACTATACTCTTACTCACTTTGCAGACCACTGTGAGAGATTTAGTCATGATCAGATAAACCGCTATCTCGCAGAGGATCGGCTCCCACCGCGTTTAGTATGGGAAAGTGTCAAACCGGACTTGAAGCAAACGCCAAATGGATATGTCATCTTTGATGACACTACTTTGGACAAAGAGCAGGCGAAAAAGATAGCCCTTGCTAAAGCACAATATAGTGGAAACGCCCATGGTGTGATAAATGGTATAGGCGTTGTCACCTGTGTATATGTCAATCCGGAGTTAGACCTATTTTGGTTGATTGATTTTCGCATCTACGATAAAGAAGGTGATGGCAAAACGAAGTTAGATCATGTTCACGATATGCTTGATGTATTAGTGAACTCCCGCAAGGTTGCTTTTAGCACGGTGTTGATGGATAGTTGGTATACCAGCAAACCGCTTATGTTATTCATTGAAAGTCTTGGTAAAAAGTATTATTGTCCCATAAAAAAGAACCGTCTTGTAGATGATTCTAACGGAACAAAACCTTATCAACGCATTGACAGTTTAGAATGGAGCGATACAGAACAGCAGTCAGGCAAACGCGTCAAACTCAACAAGTTTCCGAAAAATCACAAGGTGAAAGTTTTCCGGGTGGCGTCTTCTCGGCGCACGGAATATGTTGCTACAAACGACTTACGTCAATCGGATGTGTTGGTCACACAAAAGGTGTGTGCCTTACGCTGGAAGATTGAAGAATTTCACCGTGAAGCGAAACAGTTGACAGGGCTCGAAAAGTGTCAATGTCGTTTAGCGCGTATTGTTCGGAATCACATCACTTGTGCCTTTTTAGTTTGGGTTTACCTGAAGCGTCAAGCCTCTGAAACGGGGAAAACGGTTTATCAAGTCAAATATGGTATGTTCTCTGAGTATCTGTGTCAACAACTTAGATCACCTACTCTAAAAATGGAAACTGCGTAAGTCCTATCATAAACAAAAAACCCGTTTGTAGTCGCGCAATTCATTGCGCCTCTTACATTCAAAATGTCATACACCTCCGTAATGGTATTTTATTTTTCAGAATCGGTATTAGACCATTTCTGAATGACAATATCTCATAAACAAAAAACCCGTTTGTAGTCGCGCAATTCATTGCGCCTCTTACATTCAAAATGTCATACACCTCCGTAATGGTATTTTATTTTTCAGAATCGGTATTAGACCATTTCTGAATGACAATATCTCATAAACAAAAAACCCGTTTGTAGTCGCGCAATTCATTGCGCCTCTTACATTCAAAATGTCATACACCTCCGTAATGGTATTTTATTTTTCAGAATCGGTATTAGACCATTTCTGAATGACAATATCTCATAAACAAAAAACCCGTTTGTAGTCGCGCAATTCATTGCGCCTCTTACATTCAAAAAAAAGAGGCGCAATGAATTGCGCGACTACGAACGCTGATATTCTCGTCCTTTGCGTTATTTGAGATGTTGATACAAAAAGGTGCGGTTAGGAAACCGCACCGATAGATTAGAATCAAGTTAATTTGGTATAATGTAATATGCAATTTGGGAGAAATCTTTTATGAAAAAAATCTGTTTTCGTATCTTTGTATTAGTCATCACAATTTTACTAGTAGCACCGCTACTTGCTGAAGATGGCGAGAGTATTCTGGACAAAGTGAAAAACCGGGGGCGACTGATATGTGGGGTAAACAAAGAATTGCCCGGTTTCGGTTACCTGAGTCAAAATGGTAAATGGAAAGGCTTTGACGTAGATTTCGGTCGTGCAATTGCAGCCGCAGTTCTGGGGGATCCAAATAAAGTTGAGTTCCGCTCGTTAAAAGGAGCAGACCGTTTTCCAGCACTTCAGACAGGGGAGATAGATGTTTTAATCCGAAATACTACTTGGACGTTGACCCGAGACACGGCAAACGGCGCAGACTTCGCACCACCTACCTTTTACGATGGACAAGGGTTCATGCTTCGCAAAGACCGCGGCGTAACATCACTTAAGGAATTGGATGGTGCAACTATCGGTGTCACATCTGGTAGCACTACCGAGTTGAATCTTGCCGATACAACGCGCGCTTTGGGAATCGAAGTTGAAGCTATCGTTTTTGAAGAAACCGAAACACTTTACCAAAGTTATGATCAGGGACGTTGTGATGCTGTCACAAGCGATAAGTCCCAATTAATTTCCAGAAAACAAGCCTTGAAAAATCCTGATGAACATATTATTCTTGATATCACCATTTCTAAAGAACCCCTTGGACCCGTTACCATACATGGAGACAATAAATGGAATGATGTTGTGAGTTGGGTCGTTTATGCTACATTCTTTGCAGAAGAACATGCTATTACCAAAGCTAATGTCAACGATTTTAAAACACAGAAAATTGAAGTAAAACGTTTCCTCGGAGAAACCGGAACCGTGGGTGAGAACCTTGGATTACCGAAGGACTGGGGACGACAAGTTATTGCTGCTGTCGGTAACTATGGTGAGATCTTTGATCGGCACCTTACACCCCTCGGTCTCCCACGTGGGGTTAATAAACCGTGGACGCAAGGAGGACTACTCTACGCAATGCCGTTCCGGTAATTTATATCGTAGGTCGGGTAGAGCGCAAGCGAAACCCGACAAATGCCAAAAAGCGTATTTGGCGTTGATTTGGACACGTTTAGCACATGTCGGGTTTCGTCCACTCTACCCGACCTACAATACTGCTAATCCTTGTTCAGACAAATGACAAAACTTTTCCACACTCCGTTTGATGTTTTGACTTGAATTTCTTGTCAAAACCTATTATTATTATTTTAACCCAAAAGGAAACGCATGGCAAATTATCAAGAACTGGCAAATCTCGTTTGGAATGTAGCGGATGATGTTCTCAGAGGACTGTTCAAGCCGCACGAATACGGCGACATCACCCTCCCGTTTCTGGTGCTGCGCCGGTTGGACTGCCTCTTAGATGAGGACGGCCGAAAAGATAAAGCCATCAATACCTACAATCAATATAACGACAAAGTACCCGAAGATGCGCTACCGCCAATTATTCTGAAAGAGACAAACACCCGTTTCTACAACACCTCCCGGTACGATATCTCTCGACTGAAAGTCGACCCGAACAATATCCAACTCAACTTTGAAAACTATATCGGCGGATTCAGTAAGAACGTGCGCGACATCATTGAAAACTTCAATCTTGATGGGTTCATTGAGCGGCTGCACAAAAACAACCGGCTGTTCATCTTCTGCGATAAATTCACCGAAGTCGATTTGCATCCCGACAAGGTAGACAACCACACGATGGGACAGGTCTTTGAGGAACTACTCCGCAAATTCTCGGAGATGTCAAACGAAACCAGCGGGGAACACTACACGCCGCGGGATGTCGTGCGGTTATTGGTCTCATTGCTGTTTGCAGAACACCGTGAAGATCTGCGTGAGCAGGGGATTATACGCAGTATCTTCGATCCGTGCTGCGGAACGGGTGGCATGTTGACCATTGGGAAGGAGTACTTCCGCAAAGAGATCAATCCGGATGCCAACATTCGGCTGCTAGGTCAGGAATTGAACGCGCAGACCTACGCAATCTGCAAATCGGATATGCTCATCATCGGGGAGGACCCCGATAATATCCGACATGGCTCCAGTCTCTCCGAGGACCAATTCCAAGGGCAACGTTTCGATTATATGATCACAAATCCGCCCTTTGGCGTTAGTTGGAAGTCTGATGAAGCGGCAGTGAAAGCGGATGCACAAACCGCCAACGGCAGATTCTCAGCCGGTACGCCTCGCTCCTCCGATGGAGCGTTGCTGTTTCTGCAACACATGCTTTCTAAGATGGAGGACAACGGGAGTCGCGTTGGAATCGTCTTTAACGGGTCGCCGCTTTTTACGGGGGATGCCGGCAGCGGTGAGAGTGAAATCCGACGTTGGATTATCGAAAACGACTGGTTGGAGTGTATTATCGCGCTACCTGAAAAGTTATTCTTCAACACCAGTATCGGTACCTATATCTGGATTTTAACGAATCAAAAATCGGAGGCACGACAGGGTAAGATCCAATTGATCAACGGTGCTGGATTTTTCGAGAAAATGAAAAGAAATCTTGGTGCCAAAAATGTTTTCATTTCTGATAGCCATATCCATCAACTAATACAACTCTACACCGACTTTGAAGAAACCGAGCACTCCAAAATCTATCCAAACCAGTTCTTTGGCTACACAAAAGTGACGGTTGAGAGACCGCTCATTGACGAGGAGACAGGGGATGTCGTCCAAAACAAGAAGGGCAATCCGGAACCGGATACCAAGCTGCGAGACCATGAGCGCGTTCCCCTCACACAGAACATTGATGATTACTACCAACGAGAAGTGAAACCACATGTGCCTGATAGTTGGATAGACAGAGAGAAGGATAAAGTGGGCTACGAAATCAACTTCAATCGGTATTTCTATCAGTACACGCCGCTGCGGTCACTGAAGGAAATCACAGATGAATTGTTGGTACTGGAGCGGAAAAGTGAAAACTTGCTGAATGAGGTGTTAGGTTTATAAGAGGGATAAATTATGATTACCGAACTCAGAGCACAAAATTTCAAATCATGGCAAGATACTGATACGCTACAGTTCACCCCATTAACCGGATTTTTCGGCGCGAATAGCTCCGGCAAAACCAGTATCTTACAGGTTCTGCTCCTACTCCAGCAAACTGTAAGAGAAGAGAATTTCAATTTCCCACTTAACTTTGGTAAAGGCAATAACTCACTGGTCAATTTAGGCAATTTTGACGCTGTTATTCACCGGCACAATAAGACTTTTAGTTTAGGTATTTCGGTGTCGTGGAGACTACCTAGGAAAATAAAAATTAGGGGCAACTTAACCGATTCCCTTTCTTTCTCAACAACCATTATTAAAAAACATGAGGAGTTGATGTTAGAGCGTTTTCGTTATACAACTAGTGAGTACGATTTGGAGATAGGGTGGACAGATCAAGGATACAGGTTAAAACATAATACGATAGAGGTAAACCCATTTAGATGTTATGGGGTTGTTAATCCAATAGGACCTCTGGAAGAATTTTTGCCTCTTCAGGAAGCTTTTGAAGACCTGTTCTTTCGAATCCACTATCTCGGCCCGCTCCGCGAACATCCGCGTCACCATTATATCTGGGAGGGCGACCATCCAAAAAGCATCGGGCAGGAAGGGGAAAAGGCGATTCCCACTCTGCTCTCCGGGCGGATTCGACACCTTCCTATTGACGAGCAGATACTGAGTTGGTTGCAGCGGTTGGAACTAATCCATTCCTACGACCTTCACCCTGTCTCTGATACAAGTAAGGATTATGAATTCCTCGTCAAACAGTACAAAGACGGTCCTGAGGTTCGACTGACAGATGTCGGTTTCGGTGTTTCCCAAGTCCTACCTGTGCTGATTCTTTGCTATTACGCACCTGAAGGTTCAATCCTCATCCTTGAGCAGTCTGAAGCGCACCTGCATCCGAAAGTACAATCAGATTTGGCAGATGTTCTCATTGATGTCATGAAAAATCGGAATGTACAGATTATTCTTGAGAGCCACAGCGAGCATCTGCTGCTACGTTTGATGCGTCGGATTGCTGAGGAAGATATTTCAGCGGATCAGACTGCACTCTATTTCTGCCAGATCAACGACGGCACATCCGAAATTGAACGACTCAACATGGATGAATACGGCAACATCCGAAATTGGCCCCAAGACTTCTTTGGCGATAGTACAGGCGAGTTAATTAAAAAGACGAAAGCCGAAATGCAGCGGCGGAAAGTGATGGACTGATGGTTGTTGTAGACACAAATGTTGTAGTGGTCGCCAACGGACGGTCAGAACAAGCCTCCTCCGATTGCGTGGAAACTTGTGGAGAGAGGCTTGAGGAAATTATGCGTGGCGAGATTAAATTGGTTCTTGATAATAGATGGATAATTCTCCGAGAGTATATGCAAAATCTCCGATCCAATGGTGCCGATGTTGGCGATAGGTTTCTTGGATGGCTCTTGGTAAACAAAGATGAACGGTGTGATTTGGTTCCGATTACGCCTGTTGATGGTTCAGAAAATGAGTTTGAGGAGTTCCCAGACGATCCAGATGATCGGAAATTTATCGCAGTTGCGTGTGCCCACCCAGAAAGCCGCCTATCCTGCAAGCGGTAGATAGTCAGTGGTTGGATTTCCACAACGCATTCCGTCGAAACGGTGTGACAGTGGCATTTATTTATGAGGAAAATATTCAACGATTGCATCGGAGCACTGTAGCGAAGAAGTGAAGGCTGCGTGAATGAGATATTGGCGTTATGAAAGGGTTTTAGAATAAAGACTAAACTTTAGGCAATTTTTAAAGTTTTTGTTTGATTGCTTTGGTGATAGAAATCCAAAGGACGTTGATATTATCAAGAGTTCAGGTTATCCAAAGCAACCTCTTTAGTCCCATAGGGACAATATATTTATAGAAATGTGTCCCTTCTCGCCATTTGGTTCCCCCGTAGGGACGGAAACCTGTGAACCGGGTTGTGGCTTCGGTATTTATAGACATAGAGTTTCCTGCTGTGGAGGTTTGTTGTGTTTTTTCTGCGGAGTTCTGCCTGGATGCCAACTCGTAGAAAAATCGGAAAATCTTTGAAAACACAACATGGAACGGACAAAATTTGTCCAAACTTTAGTAAAATAAATTGTAACATAAAAAGAAAATGTCAATAAAATACTTGACTTTTTAGTCTTTCTTATTCTATACTATACAAAGGTTGAGGAAGATGAAATAATAAAACAAGAAATATTGATGTGATCAACAGAAATCGGTGTATATTATGTCAAATGCAGAAGAATTGCAAAAAGAAAGGTACGCACAATATCTCGCTGAAGAAAAAGTTATATTTGATAGTCTGATGAGTAACGATGTGGAACTCAACAAGTCCATGAGATATTTTTCTGGCGTTATATTGATATTATTGACTGCGTATATTGATTATATCAATTAGTTATGCACCATTTATTTTATCCATAACCATGAATGTAATTTCCTATTTGTTCATCTAAAGGGCTTTACATAAACAAAGAGAATTTAACGAAGAATATTACCTATATAATATAGAGGAATCAGCCACTAAGAGGAGTATAGCAAATAAGATAGGTACATTTCTAATTGTCACTTCTATAATTTTATTTACTTTAGGGGTATTGGTAATTGCAATATTAATGATATTAGGTATTTTAGAGGTAAAAGGAGGTGAATAAAATGGCACGCAAAAACAGTCAAAACCGTACTGCTAAGCAGAAAAGCACAAAACATGTGAAGTCATGGACAGGTCCCAAACCACCAGCTAGAGTTAGGCCTGTAGGTTCTGTTGAACCTAAGCCATTCAACCAGATACTAAACCTGACAATAGACCAGATGTTAAACTAGATGTTAAACCAGAATCACCCAAACCAGAATCACCCAAACCAGAATCACCCAAATCAGAAAATTAATTGTTTGTTTAACAAAAATGCCTGAAGTTTGACTTTCAGAGCATTTTATGATAACCTATCACCTTTTCCTAGTATTCCTGCCAGAACTAATACCAAATTAACGGGATTTGTAGCGCGAGGTCCCCGTGCCTTGCAATGCTAACCGCTATTAGAAAACTTCTAATCAAGTTAATTTGGTATAACAGGTCTTACTGGTAGTTTGCTAGTTCTTCTTTCAACATTTCTATAACTGTTAGAAGGGCTTTGAAAAGACTTTGATGGTTGTCTAATACCATTTCTAAAGATTATATTGCATTAGTTTGTTCGTCGGTTAGAGCTTGCGAAACCTGACACGTATGATTAGATAGGAGTTCCATGTCAGGTTTCGCTTGCGCTTTACCCCGCGGCAGTTTATTATGACAATTTGTCACTTAGAAATGGTATAATCCTCGACATCGTTTTGACCTCCTTTAGGGTTTCGTCTCTTTCACAGATGCAGCCCTGTATTTGTTTTATACAGGACTTACGCAAATTGAAGAAAGCATATATTTTGCTGAAGGTCGTTATTCGTCGTATTTAACCCCCTAAATCCTCTTATCAGTGAACTTTAAGAGGCTCTGGTTACAATCAGGATAATGCTGTTAATATGGTTCAAATTAGACTAAGGCACTCTCCTATTTTCTCTTAACAAAAAAATCAAAGAATTCTCAAGTCCAAATCTACTAATTGCGTAGATTTTTATGTTTTTAATTATTCGGAGTAATCACATTAAACCAAGATGTTTTTCTTATAGAATTTATCTTGATTTATGTTGAGGAAATTGATATAATTTAAAAAGTTAAAAAAATTTAAAGTATCAATTCAAAACCTGTGTGTTTACCTCAGGACACACGCAAGTGATGAATTGTAAAAATTAGTTGAGCATCTTCTCGGTCAGCACGTTAACAAGAAGCAGATGAAAATCGCTATCATGGGGGGCACTTTTAATCCTATTCATAACGCACATTTACTAAGTGCCGAGCAGGTGCGTGAAGGTTTAGGTTACGACAAAATTCTGTTTGTCCCCGCTGCACGACCACCGCATAAATCACAACCGGACATGGTTTCTGCTGAACATCGGTATCAGATGGTACTGTTAGCGACAGCGGAAAACCCGTATTTTGAAGTGTCACGGATTGAATTGGATCGTGCCGGTCCCTCATATACTATTCAAACGATTAAAACATTGCGACACCTTTATGAGGAAACGACTCAACTTGCTTGGATTATCGGTGCGGATTCGTTAATTGAATATAAAATTTGGAAAGACTTTGATGAAGTCCTCAGGCAGTGTACATTGATTGCCACAACGCGTCCGAATTATGATTTTGAACGTGTTCCCTCAGAAATTCGCAACCTTGTTACTATGTTTCGGATAACAGGGTTTGATATGTCGGCTACCGAAATACGTGAACGTGTGCAAAACAATACCTCAATCCGGTATCTCGTTCCTGAAACGGTTGCAGCATATATTGACAAACACCGATTATACCTATAAATGGTAATACTATATGTAGGACGAAATTCTGTCCTCTATAGATCAAATAAATTGAATTGGAGTTAACATGGAAATTAAATGTAGTATCTGCGGAACTGCTTATAAATTTGTTTTTAAAAAAGATGGCCCATTACCAGAAAATTTTCCGTTTTGTAGTAAAAGATGCAAGTCGATTGATTTAGGAAAATGGCTCAATGAGGAATATCATATCAGCACCCCCTTGACAGAAGTAGGAACATTAACAGAAATAGAACGTCAAGTCCTAAATGAATTGCAGGAAGAGACACTTGCTATGCTCCTTGGAGATGATGTGGAGTCTGAATAGGCTGATGTCTCTAAATTGACACATTCTGTGTTGATTTTACCTACAAAGATAGCAGTATATTAAAATTAAACATGACGATAAGTAAATCGTTTTTAGTAAACGGAAAAATAGATTCATCGTTTCCTACATTAACAAAATTTAGGGAACATCCAAAATCAATAGAAATTCAACGTTATCTTTCAAAGAAACTTGCACCAGAACGTTATAACCACGTTCTTTCTGTTCAGGAGACCGCAGTAGCATTAGCACAATGTCATAATGCTGATGTCTGGAAAGTTAATTTGGCTGCTCTGTTGCATGATGTAGCAAAATGGATGCATAACGACCAACTGTACGATGCAATAAAACGTTATGAGATTGAACTTGATCCAATTGAAAAAATAATGCCTGCCTTATTACACGCGATTGTTGGGGTGAAATATGCAATTGAATTATTCAACATAACCGATCTGGAGATTCTTGAAGCAATCCGGTGCCACACAACAGGCAATACTTCAATGGGTATAACGGCAAAATTGGTATATGTAGCAGATTTTTCGGAGCCGACACGAGAATACAAAGAAGCTGCACAGGTAAGAAAATTGGCGGAGACAGAGTTGGATCAGGCTGTACATGACGTTGCCCGATATAAAATTGATTACCTTCTTCAAAACGGAGGTATAATTCACCCGGATACCATTCATACTTACAATAGTATGTTGGTTAATACAAGTTTGGGGTGACAGTACAAAAGTAAATATGTTTTTGTGAAATACTCCTATATGCTAAATTGATTCTTGTGCGAATAGACTTTGATTCTCAAAACACTGTTAGCATTCATCTAATGTTATTGACAAACTCAGGTTAGATTTAAAACCTAAAACTATACCGTTCAACGGAGGTTATGAACATCCTGATTTTTAGGAGACCTATCTAATGCCAACAAATAATTTATTAGAAATCGTAAAAGCCGCTGCATCGGCTGCTGTGAGTCGCCGGGCACAGAACCCCGTAATTCTTGACCTACGCGAGTTAGATTGTTTTACCGATTTTTTCGTGATTTTCAGCGGTATCTCTGATGTACAAGTCGAAGGTATTTCAGAGGCAATCTTAGATGAACTTGATGAAAACTGGAATCAACAACCATGGCATCGGGAAGGTGCAAAAAAAGCGGATTGGATTTTGTTAGACTATGTCGACTTTGTCGTCCATATCTTTTTGGAGGAGAGACGTTCCTACTATAGTTTGGAACGTTTATGGGCAGAAGCCCCACATGTTGAGTTACCGGAGATGGATGGGATCCCTATATTTGACGAACCAGAAGAATATGATGAGGATGAAATGGTGTTGGGACTTGTTTCGGCAGATGGAGAGAGTTAATCCTAAGGCGGGTTATGTTGTTCTGTCCAGAGTATACCCGCTAAACTAATCAACATTAACGAGGAGAACGGTGACGTTATCCGTGCCTCCGTAGATGAGTGCTCTATTAATTAGGTTTTCGCTTGCTGCTTCAAGTGTGGGTGCTGAAGATATGATGTTACGAGTTTCGGTATCGTCGGTAATTAGATCGTGCAAACCGTCCGTGCAAGCAAGGATAGTATCCCCAGGGGCAAGTGGGCAAACGTCCGTGGCGAGCGATACCTCTGGTGCCAAACCGATAGCTTGTGTAATGATGTTCCGTTTTGAATGGACGCGACCTTCTTCATGTGTAATCTCACCTTTCTCTATCATCTTTTGGACTAACGAATCGTCAGTGGTAATCTGGGTAAGAATGTCGTTATGAAGGACGTACAATCGGCTATCACCGACGTGGACGTAAGCTAAGTAACTCGGTGTTACAAAGCCGGCTGTGAGGGTTGTGCCCATCCTTTGGTATCGGGATGACTCTTGCCCCATGGCATAGACGCGTCGATTCGCTTCAATGGCGAGTTTTTCTAAAATAGAGAGCCTGTTGATGGGTCCCAAATCGCTTGAAGGATTAGGTGTTTCTGCTGCCCATTCCTCAAAGATTTGAAGCGCAATCCGACTCGCAACGTCGCCCCGAGCATGTCCACTCATACCGTCCGCGATTGCAAATAACCGAATATTTTCGTCAACGAAGTATGAATCTTCGTTTCTTTCACGGAGAGCACCGATGTCTGTTTTGGCAACAAAATTCATCAAATGTCTGTCCTTCTCCCTTTTTAAAATATTATAACGCAAAATAAATATTTCTGTTTCAGCAATACCTTCGCCAATTATCCGGGGTTTAGTTCAGGTTGCGTTTGATGAATAGCACCGATTGATCCCAGATGTTGAGCGATTTGTTCAATAACAATAGGATCAGGTTTTTGCGGAAGTATTTTTAATGTTTCGTGTAAATCTTCGCCCCCCAGTCAAGCAGTGCAAGGACAACTTGGGATAACTGATGGGTCGTCGTTGCGGATAAATGTGGAATCAAAACAGAAAACAGTGCTATAATTTCAGGCATGGGTGATTGTCCTTTCAAAGTTATGAGTGATTATTTTATAATTTTAGGACATCCGCCCTATCTATTTAACTGTTTTTTGGTGAAGGTATTGGCAATATAACACCAAATTAACTTAATCCCACTCGGTAGGTGCGGTTTCTAACCGCACCATAAGCGTCAATTTAAGGAAAGAACTCGTTTGTAGTCGCGCAATTCATAGCGCCTCTTACATTCAAAGAAAAGAGGTGCTATGAATTGCGCGACTACGAACACTGATATTCTCGTCCTTTGCGTTATTTGAGATGTTGATACAAAAAGGTGCAGTTAGAAACCGCACCTACCGGGTTGGGGACCACTAAATTGACGCCTATGGTGCGGTTTCTAACCGCACCTAATACCAAGAAAAATGAGATAAATCCCGTTAATTTGATATAACACCCAATTAACGCGATTTGTAGCGCGAGGTCCCCGTGCCTCGCAATGCTAACCGCTATTGGAAAACTTCTAATCCCGTTAATTTGGTATAACACCCAATTAACGCGATTTGTAGCGCGAGGTCCCCGTGCCTCGCAATGCTAACCGCTATTAGAAAACTTCTAATCCCGTTAATTTGGTATAACACCCAATTAACGCGATTTGTAGCGCGAGGTCCCCGTGCCTCGCAATGCTAACCGCTATTAGAAAACTTCTAATCCCGTTAATTTGGTATAACACCCAATTAACGCGATTTGTAGCGCGAGGTCCCCGTGCCTCGCAATGCTAACCGCTATTAGAAAACTTCTAATCAAGTTAATTTGATATAACACCATTTTTTCTATTATTGAAGGAAGTGATTATGCAAAGAAAAAGTTCTAGATCTCGATACTGTATGGGTGAACTTATTGAACGTGAAGATTTTTCTGAAGATTTAGCTGCTTTCAAATTCCGTACCGATCAACAACTCCCTTTCATCCCTGGACAATACGCGACTATTGGTTTTGAAGTGAATGATAAGATTGTCCAACGTCCTTATTCTATTGTCTCCTCACCCCATGAACCTTTTATGGAGGTATTCGTGGAATTGGTGCCAGAAGGTGCAACGACACCGTTGTTTTGGGAACTGAAACTTGGAGATACTGTGTTTATCCGCGATCGCCTCGTTGGGAAATTTGTGATGGACGTGGATAGCGGCATGACACACCACGTCATGGCTGGCACTGTGACTGGAGCTGCTCCCTATATTAGCATTGCTCGTACGCTGAAAATTGAACAGGAACAGGGTAAATCAAATCCACATCAGATTATAGCGATTGTCGGTGCGAGTCGTTCGTGGGAACTTGGATATTACATGGATGAACTCAATGAACTGGCAGCACAAGAAGAATGGTTCACATTTGTTCCGACGGTCAGTCGTCCGTGGGAAGATCCAGAATGGCAAGGTGAAAGTGGTCGCGCTGAAGATGTCATTCGGAAATATGGCGATCAGATGGGATTTGATCACACGAACTCGGTTGTTTATGCCTGTGGACATCCACAGATGATTGAGAATTCAAAAGCGATCTGGGCACGTGCACGCTTCCCTGCAGAAAGAATTAAAGAGGAGAAATTCTTTGTGATTAAGGAGTAGTGTGAAAAGTTAGGTAATTCAGAAATAGAGAAATATATGACCAGCGGCATCGGAGGAAAGAGTCATCTTTCAACCAATGCCGCTGTTTACTTTGTTAGAAGGTTATTTTACCTTTATCCGACAGTTGCAATCTCTAAATGTCCTTTCCAATGTGACTGTAGCATCCGTTTCATCAGTTGGTGTTCAACGTCTTTTAACTGCGGATCGTCTTTTACCAATAGCATCGCCTCTTTCTTCGCTGCTTCCAAAAGCGTAGCATCACTGATAATATTTGCGATTTTAAATGTTGGGATCCCCGACTGGCGCGTGCCGAAAAACTCGCCTGGACCCCGTATATTCAAATCCTCTTCAGCGATTTCAAAACCGTTGTTAGAACGCACCATCATCTGAATCCGTCTATATGAATCATCTGTTTTAGGTGTTGCAACGAGGTAACAATAAGATTTATCACTACCTCTGCCGACCCTACCACGTAACTGATGAAGTTGTGCTAAACCAAACCGTTCTGCATTCTCAATTACCATCAACGTAGCATTTGGCACATCAATACCTACCTCAATCACCGTTGTCGCAACAAGAATGTCAAGCTCGCGCACGTTAAATCGGAACATTACCTCCTGTTTCTCTATGGACTTCATCTGTCCGTGCAATAATCCAACGCGTAGTTCTGGAAAAACATCTTTCTGTATGTGTTCTGCCATACTTGTGGCGGCTTTCAGTTCTTCAAGTTTTTCCGATTCTTCAACAAGTGGATAGACAACATAAGCCTGTTTCCCTCGGCTGACTTCTCGTTTAATTTTGGTGTATAACTGACCACGATCCCTCTCTTTTATCCACTGGGTTTCAACCCGCTGTCTCCCCGGTGGTAATTCGTCAATCACCGATATATTCAGATCACCGTAGATTGTCAATGAAAGTGTTCTCGGTATTGGAGTCGCAGTCATCACAAGAACATCGGGTGAAAGATTCTCTTTGGTATCTGTTTCTTTCACAGAAGTAGACGCTTTTGCCTTGCCTTGAAGCGTAGCGCGTTGCATCACCCCAAATCGATGCTGTTCATCAATGATAACAAGTCCAAGTTTGTGGAAATCTACGCCTTCCTGTATCAACGCCTGCGTACCGATAATCAGGTTAGCAGAACCATCGGCTATTGTTGTCAACGCCGCTTCTCTTTCGGATTTTGGCAGATCGCTTTTGAGAAGCACAACCTTTACGTCAAGCGGTGTTAATAACGAAGAAAGATTGTGGTAGTGTTGCTCTGCAAGGATTTCGGTTGGTACCATTAAAGCACCTTGGTAGCCGTTCTGGATTGCACATAGTAGTGCCATAGATGCCACAGCTGTCTTCCCTGATCCGACATCACCTTGAATAAGTCGGTTCATCACCCGTTTGCTTTGCATATCTTCTCGAATCTCATTGAAGACCCGTTTTTGTGCATTAGTCAACTCAAAAGGGAGCAAATCCACAAATCTCTTCAGAAAAGAACTGTTTGGCAGGACATTTTCAATTTCAAATTGGATGCCGTTTTGTGAAGTTCTGTTATCTTTACGCATCTCCATGCCAAGACTAAGCAAGAAAAATTCATCAAAAGCAAGCCGCCGCTGTGCCGCTTGCTGATGTGCTTCTGATGTGGGAAAATGGATCTCGTTGATCGCTTGCTGTCTGTCTATCAACTGATGTTTCGTGCGTAGTTGAAGCGGTAGAATTTCCGGTACCTGATCACCGTACGCATCCAGTGCGTTACGAACTGCCGTACGCATCGTTTTGGCAGTGATTTTCGCCGTAAGCGGGTATTTCGGCACGATACGTTTTGTGTGAATCAGTGTTTCTTCATCAAAAATCTCAAATTCATAGTCTGCAGTTTGGATTTCATTGTATCGTCGTGTGAATTTACCACTAATAACTACTTCTGTGTCAGTTGGTAAAATAGATTTGATATACCCAATGCGTCGCCCGAAATTCACCAACACAGCAACACCAGTGCCGTCGTAAATAGAGACCTTACCAATCGCCTTTCGTCCTTTAGCAACTGGCGGTGTCGTCACATGATTGACAACCCGTCCCTGAATCGTCTCTGGTTCACCATCCTCTCTGCGACCAACGCTATAAATCTCCATCGTTTTGGACCTGTCAATATAGTCCCGCGGGTAATATTCCAACAAACCCCCCACGGTATGGATATCTATTTCGTCTGCTATTACTTCAGCGCGATGAGGTCCGATACCTTTGACAAATTGAAGAGGGTTATTGAGAAATTCGATCGATTCGACATCTGTTGAAACCGGTGTGTCACCAAGAATGACAGGTAGTTGGTCATTATCAACTGACTTTTCCGAATTCGCAGATAGAGTAGTATCTGGCGTGAATAGCGAAGTATTATTACAGGTATGTCTCTGATTATCTGAGGCTATTTTCTGAGAAATAGTAGCATTCTCTGAAGGAGCAGTTGTTGTATTTTGCGATACACTTGCATCGCTAAAAAGTGGTAAATCCTCAAAATGTTTGAGGGATGTATCCGTAGGTCTTTTATTTCCTGTGTCTATACCTATTTCTGTGGTTTGAGGTTTCTGAGACTCTACATTATTATCAGTAGGTTTTTCTTGTGACGATTTGTCAGTGAGTGCCAAATTTATCTGCTCGGAGGCAGATTGTATAACCTTCTGGCGTTCTGTAGGAGAGATTCCAGAATAGTTTTCAAAATGCGCAGCAATTCGATTAAGAAACTGTTTCTGATCGACGGTGAGTTCAAGTGCTCTTGCATGTCCTAACCAGAGATCCACATAAGCACCCATTCCATTGATAACAACATCATCTTGGCAGCCTTTGCGGATTTCTTGTTTGAACGGACGGCTGATAGTTGATAAAATCTGTTTAAAATCGTTCATTCTTTACCTTCAGGACAGCATAAAACAACAGGAGATAGATGATAGACCAGTATAAATAGTATACGGCACACCTACCAGAAAATCAAGGTAATTGCTCCAGATGTAATGTTGATTTTTTACCCAATTTATGATATATTATAAGCATATATAGTTAACGAAAGAAATCCTTATAAGTTATCACTACCAACATTTAGTCAATAACCCCGCGCTAAAGCATCGGGGCTTGTGCGAAGCGCATGCCAAGCGTCCACTCCACAAGTTAAACGGTTGACTAGACGATATATCGCGGGTCTTGTCGTGGCAGGCAACAAGATGTTACGGATGCTCCCCAAGTCTGTATCCGCTCTGATCCCGTGATGTTGATGGGGAAACATATACCGCGAGAGCGTGGGCTTACAGCCATTATTTCTGGTAAAGACATCGTGTCAGGTCAAGTAAGCGAGTAGTGACAGTCTCGCTGAACGAAGCAGCACAACTGAATCCAGACTCCCAATGTGCAAGTGGAGATAAAACAGCACTCCCCTTTTGGGGACAAATTATAACTATAATAGGAGGCGGGCTTTCCTCCCCTGCCTAAAGGCGAAGGGTCTCCAGCCCGAAGATTAGAGATGAAAAAGACTGAAAATGGAGAAGTTAAAATGTTTCGCTTAAAAATGCAATTGAGAAGGCTTATTCTCATAGGCATTTGCGTACTTGCTCTGCTTGCGTGCGGAACAGGGGAAATACAAAATTTTGAAGGTATTCAGATTCTATCTGATTCGCGTTTAGATCGGATAGACATTCGAATTTATCTGCTTGATAGAAACGGAATTCCACTAATATGGAATCAAAGTATTCTCAGTCCAAGTGTTGGTGTTAGCACTATTTCAGAAGTAGATTTTATCACCAACGCAAAAGTCTATTCCATTCGGAATGGAGAGAAACATCGTAAGGTTTACGATGGTAGACTTATAGACGTGCGATGGTCGCAGGAACCTAATAGTCTTGATAGACTCCTAAGCGCAGAAATTCCACATAGACTCATTGAAGCAGACCCTGATCGCGATACTCGCTTAGGTATTATTACCGTTGAGGTTAAGACTGAAAAACAGGGACCTTTTACGGATACCTTGGAACAAACTGCAATATATAAGAGGTAACAATGCCTATTCACACACAGGACTATAGACATTGGGAAGGCACTCTGAAACTCCACGACAAAACACGGTGGTGGGTAATTACAAAAGCAGAATTAAAACTGCTTTCTCAACGGAAAATTGTTCGATTAATTGTTGCGATCCCTCCGGTAATCTATATTTTAGTTCATGCAATCCTTATCTATATATATAATCAAAAGTTTCAGGGTGAGAATTTAGGAGATCATTTACCATTTAACATTGACAGCGCGTTTTTCCAACACTTTTTATTTCGGATCTCACCGTTTCCCTCAGCGTTTTTGATTGCACTATTAGTCATTTTTGGTGGTGCGGGTTTAATTGCCAACGATCTCAAGCACAATGCGCTCTCACTCTATTTGTCTAAACCTATTTCATGGGTAGATTACCTTATTGGAAAATTTGTTGTGATTGGTAGTCTACTTCTCTACATGACATTGATCCCTGGGCTTGTGTTATTTCTTGAACATGCGTTATTAACTGATACACCGTTCCTTAAAGAATATTATTGGATGCCCTTGTCCATAATTGTTTATTCGGTTGTAATCACCGCGATAACAAGTCTATTGATGTTAGTTTTCTCATCACTGACCAAAAACCCTCGGTATGCGACAATCGGCTTTTGTGCTGTTTGGTTTGGACTGCCTGTCGTCCACCAGATCCTTAAAGAGGTTCTTTCAACAAGTACAGTTGCTTTAGTTTCTGTTTGGGCAAACTATGATCGTCTTGGAAATACCTTGTTCGGCTTGGAAAGTGGCTACGATATACATTGGTCTTGGACAATCCTTGTATTAACCGCGTTGACTGCTCTATGTATCCTTGTTCTCCATCATAGGATTCGGGCGGTTGATATTGTTAAATAGTCTTCATCTATTTTAATCTCACGCCATTAGCATCCCACATCTCATGTTCTGAATAGATTTGTGGGGGAGTGATTGGTGTTAGTGTTGGTAGCCAGTCTGGTCGGAATTGTTGAACCAGCTGCACTGCATTCTGATATGCAATCCGTTCCTTTGTTTCATCATCAAGGTGCACAGTTTCAATCTGTGCTTGAACAAGACGAAAATCATAGTATGGTAGGTCACTGCCGAACATAATCCTATCATTACTGAGGTCAATAACCCCGCGCTAAAGCATCGGGGCTTGTGCGAAGCGCATGCCAAGCGGCCACTCCACAAGTTAAACGGTTGACTAGACGATATATCGCGGGTCTTGTCGTGGCAGGCAACAAGATGTTACGGATGCTCCCCAAGTCTGTATCCTCTCTGATCCCGTGATGTCGATGGGGCAACATATACCGCGAGAGCGTGGGCTTATAGCCATTATTTTCTGGTAAAGACATCGTGTCAGGTCAAGTAAGCGAGTAGTGACAGTCTCACTGAACGAAGCAGCACAACTGAATCCAGACTCCCAGTGTGCAGGTGGAGATAAAACAGCACTCTCCCTTTTGGGGACAAATTATAACTATAATAGGAGGCGGGCTTTCCTCCCCTGCCTAAAGGCGAGGGGTCTCCAGCCCGAAGAGTGATGATTTACGAGATGCACCAAGTCCCAACTTTCATCCGCCCCTTCAGGTTTTTGTGCAACATCAAACCAAATATTCTCCTGCTTCCCACACTGCGCAATCGCATCAAGATGCCCTGCTTTGTTCATTGAGACATGCCCGATGATAAAAGTTACCGATGGAAACCGTTGCGCATACGCAGCGATATTTTGTGTTGAACCGTCCTGATGCAGCAGACACAATCCGTTGTGCATCGCCACAACTTCAAGGAACGCGTATAATTCACCTCTAAGAGAATGTCCGGACAACGCTGGATGGCACACAAATCCGACTAAGCCATCATCCTGCATTGCCCTGTCAAGTTCATCCACACCTGCTTGCTCATGACGGACTTCTACAATTCCAAGTCCAATCGGAAACCTATCTGGATTCTTCCTGCAAGCCCTTGCAATTACCTCGTTCTGTTTCCGCGTGTCCAACACACCGAGTGCTTGTGGTCCACCTGCTGTTGGACATGGAATCGCACCGATAACTCCGGCGGAAGCCATCCTTGCTAAACACTTTCCTACACCTTGTCCAACAACCGGTGCACGCGATACCGTCATGCCGATGTGGCAATGTACGTCAAAATACGGACGCATAAGTTCTCCTTTCTTGAAGTATTAAAATTCTGGCACAGCATCGTATGTATTAAAGCCATCTGTCCTATCCTCGCCTTGCAACAGATAGATTTTATGTGTAGAACGCCACGCTGCTCCGTGAAAACGAACATTGGCTGGCATATAACGCATTGTGTAACCGCATCGTCGTTTTTGTGAGACATTGGGACTGGAATTGTGGATTGTCCATGCATCGTGAAAATGGCACTCACCCACTTCCAGCTCAAGGTCAACCACTTTTGATATATCAAGGTCTGCCTCAACGACTTCGCTTCCAAAGAGATTATTTTCACGATTCACCGCTTCATAACGACGATCGCGCAAGTTGTGACTCCCGGAAATGACGCGCATACACCCGTTTTCCACCTTCGATTCATCAACTGCTAACCACATCGTGATGACGCGCATTGGATCCAGCATTTTACCCCAATAAACACCATCTTGATGCCAAGGTACTTCCATACCGTCATTTTCACGTTTGCTGATAAAATGACTTGACCAGAGCACAATATCTGGTCCAATGAACCGTTCTATTACCTTCAATACACGTGGGTGTGTGAGGTATTTGAATAGGTACGGGTGTGCAAAATGTGGGACGTCCATCTGTTCTGGTCGTTTGCCTTCCGGTAAATTTTCGATCATTGCATCTACATAATCGCGAAGTTCGTCTAACTCTGATTCGGTAAAGATACGTCCGAAAGTAAGATAGCCGTTTTCCTTGTAAAAATTTACCTGTTCGTCAGAGGCTGTTGTTTGTGGTTTCCAACTCATGTGTCACCTGTTTTTATAAAATGAACCATTCATAAAGTTTAACAAAGTATAGCACATCATCATTTTGTTGACTACAGTCTACTCATAATTAACCAGGGTTATTTAGTTTTCTATATTTCTGACGCATTTTATCACACACGTTAATGCTTATAATAGTATCGTAGGTTGGGTAGAGCGATAGCGAAACCCAACAAGTATACGCAAATGTTGGGTTTCGCTATCGCTCTACCCAACCTACAATATAAACTTTCAGTAACACTCATCAACTGAAAATTCTTAAAACTAAATAGCCCTGCATAATTAACAGGGCTATTTAGTTTTCAGTTTTTCTGCTATATTTTTTCACATTTCTATATAAACTACCTGTCCGTCGGGTAGAGTTTGCGAAACCCGACACGTTTAGTTCATGTCGGGTTTCGCTACCGCTCTACCCATAAGCGTCAATTTAAGGAAAGAACTCGTTCGTAGTCGCGCAATTCATAGCGCCTCTTACATTCAAAGAAAAGAGGCGTTATGAATTGCGCGACTACGAACACTGATATTCTCGTCCTTTGCGTTATTTGAGATGTTGATACAAAAAGGTGCAGTTAGGAAACCGCATCATAGGCGTCAATTTAAGGAAAGAACTCGTTCGTAGTCGCGCAATTCATAGCGCCTCTTACATTCAAAGAAAAGAGGCGCTATGAATTGCGCGACTACGAACACTGATATTCTCGTCCTTTGCGTTATTTGAGATGTTGATACAAAAAGGTGCAGTTAGGAAACCGCACCTACCGGGTTGGGAACCGCTAAATTGACGCCTATGGGTTTCGCTACCGCTCTACCCGACAGACGAAATAAACTATCAGTAACATGCATCAACTGATAATTCTTAAAACTAAATAACCCTGCATAATTAAACAGAAGTAAACAGAACCCGAGGTCCCACATCACTCTTTAATTTGACTTTTTTCTGTAATCTGTGTATACTATAGTATTCTCTGTGCCGGGGTGCTGGAATTTGGTAGACAGGCTAGATTCAGGTTCTAGTGTGCAATTTGCGCGTAAGGGTTCGAGTCCCTTTCCCGGCATGTTATTCCCTTTGCAGCGTCTCTGGAACTAACCAGAGAAAGATAGCGACTCCAAGGTAACCAATCCCACCTAAGGCGAATCCAGAAAAACCCAGTCCAAGCACGTCTGCAATATTTCCTACAACGATGGGTCCTGTAGAACCGCCGAAATCTCCGGTTAGTCGCCACAAACTGAGAAACTCTCCAGTTCCCTCATTTGGTGCTAAATCCGCACCGAGTGTCATCATGGTTCCTGATGCGATTCCGTTTCCAAACCGCATTAGAACTGCTGCCAGTAGCAGCGGTGTAAATGTATGTGTAAACGGCATCAACATCATACCTGTAGCAAAGATAAAGATACCTGGTACTGTTGCAAATCGTCTGCCGAAACGGTCCATCATAAATCCTGCGACAGGGAACATTGACATATCTACAGCCGAAGAAATCGTCTCTACAAAGCGAACATTTTGTGTCGTTAAGCCTATCACATCTTTGCCATAAAGCGGAATGATAATATGACACCCACGGCGTAGCGTTTGGACACAGACTTGTCCAATACCTGCTGTTGCCAAAAGCTTAAAATGACGTTCAGATACCGCGAGAAGTTGTGTCAGATAAGGTTGTTGTGACTCTTGCGACTGAGTCTTTGGCTCCCGTTTCGTTTCCGGTAAAGAGAAAAAACAGATAATTAATGTCAGCACCGCCATTCCGGCATATACGAAGAATGGAAGACGTAAATTCGCTCCAAGGAAAATTGCACCAAACTTTCCCGCGAAAGTTCCTATACGGTTTACACCACCGAACATAGCGATGGATCTTCCGCGTTTCGCCAGCGGAATTACATCTGCCATATAGGCATGCCCAGAGAGCACCCACAACGCATTGCCAACACCCCCAATCAACTGTGCAATGATAAGATGATTAAGATGGCGCGCTGTTCCCATCGCGATTGTTGAAACACCTATCATTGCCAATCCCAGTAACATTGACGGTTTCCTACCCATTCGTTCTACCAAAATCCCCGCGGGAATATTGCCTACAACGCCGATAGCAATAACAAATGTAGTCAACGTATAGGACAACTCAAACGAATTGATATAAATAGAGAGTGTCGGAGAAATGATACCCGCGCCTGTTGAAAGAAGCAAAGCGGGAAGATAGATGGGCAGAATTAATGTTGCCCGGCTAAAATTGCTGGATGCCAAATTAAAGATGAATCCCTTGAGAACATGAATATTTACCGCTTTATGTATGCCTTGCAAGCATAGCCATCACGGAAACAGGTTTGATGTTTTGAATTATAGTTTGGAGTTGAATAGAAACCTGGCTCATCAACCGAGATGTACAACCAAAGGATGCCAACGTTGAATCGTACGCTGACTATTTCTGATACTCAGAACGGTCGGTGTTGCCACCATACTTCAGGGCGTAAACCATCAGATTGGTCATAAAACGATATACATCAGTGGAACGTCGCATTCTGAGCGCAGTTCTTGATTGAATTTCTGCTGTCTCCATAGCACAGAGATAGTCTTTTCTATTGAAAATAACACCCAACCTATTTGTAGTCCGGAGGACACCTCGTGAATCTTTAAAGGTTAGATTAGGCTGTTTTTTACCGCCCGGTGTCCGTGGTACATATATGCCGCGATGAAATTTATATTTTGTGGGTCGTGCCTTGTTTTCGCTTTCCCAAAATACTTCTCCACCTGCAGGTGGTCTCTTAAGCTCATAGAAGATATTATATATTTCGTGATCATGTGGCAGTTTTTCTAATGCATACTCAGGGAATATCATTCGCAGTTCATGCTCAACAACGTTTGAAAATGTCGCCTTCAAGCCACAATCATCAAAGAATAACGTGCCCCCTCTTTCAAGTACATATTTTCGAAGTGCTGCGCGTTCTGCAGGTGAAAATTCAGGTTTCATAGTATCTCCGCGCATCAAGTTACGGTTGTTGGTCATTTCCCTATCGTGTCCAGTCATGATAATTAGAGGGGCGTCCAAGATTAGGTTGTTTGTCAATGGTAGTGCTCCACCAGCGAAACTCATATCAGCACGTACCGGAGTGTTCTCCTTTAACCACTTAATAAGAGATGGGATGGCAGTGGGATCTTGCCACCAATCACTGAGATAATGCTTGAGACGGATTATTCGGATGTGTCCCTTCAGATCCGATCCGCTGCCTTTCAAGATACCACCTAATTTATCACCGATCTCATCCCGCAAGGTCGGCAACTTACCGAATCCTTCACCTAAATCAGAATATCCTGATCCAGTGCCAGTGCCTTTTGTAAAATTACCAAATCCTGAACCTTTTGTGCCGCGGTCCGCAACGCCTACATTTCCACTGCCACCTTTACCTCTCGTAGTTGTAACACTCTCAGTTGGACCATCGCTTCCAGATAACTCTGGTCCATCTAATTTGGATGTATTTAAAATAGATTCAGGCGAAGGCGCGAGCCTTGTAACATTTTCTATCATTGACGGAGCATCTGACGGTGTGTCATCTTGAACAGGGAGGATAGGATTAATTGGGGTCGAGATTCGTTTCGTGCTTGAAACACCTTTCACACCGCTTGTAGCGATTTTGCGAACCATTTTAGGTATAGGCTTAGGCGTTGGTTTTAGAGGATCCTGCCTAATCTTCGTCTGATCTATAGGCAGATTTGTAAATTCGACGTACATCGGATCGTCAGCTGGTTGTACAATAGGTTTTAGCAACCAGATACCTAACACAATAATTGCAATACTATGCAGGACGAATGATATAAGCAGCGCAGACCAAGGTCGCTTTTTTTTATATATTTTCGGTACTCTATTTTCCATCTTGTTCTCCTTTTGAGTTTCGGATATGCACGCCGTGTTGGTATTCCACTGACAAGTTCGTTTTCTCAACAATCTTCAAAGATCCGAAAGTGCGTCTACATAACAATTATATGTTGCATCATCAAATAAAACAAACTGAATTGACTCCGACACGGAGGTGCCACTTTCAGATAAATCACGTATTGTTTGAAGTGCCACATTTGCTGCCTTATCTGTTGGATATCCGTAGATACCTGTACTAATCGATGGAAAAGCGATTGATTCCACGTCATTTTCAATAGCCAACTGGAGACTTTCCCGATAACAACTCGCGAGTAGAGATGGTTCACCAGCGTTGCCTCCATTCCATATAGGTCCAACGGTATGAATGATATATTTAGCAGATAGTTTGCCTCCAGTGGTGATAACTGCTTTACCCGTAGAACAACCTCCTTGGCTTGCCCGTATTGCATCACACGCCTTCACAACTGCATCACCACCAGCACGGCGAATCGCTCCATCTACGCCACCACCACCGATAAGTTTTTCATTCGCGGCGTTCACTATCACATCAACTTTTGCTTTCGTAATATCACCTTGGATAAGTTCTAATGTAGTTTTGGCAAACTGTTTTTGCATGCGATTTCCTCCTCACTGAATATCAAAATGTGTTTTTATGTCTATGCTGAATAATACCCGCGCTTTGCAGTTCTTGCAATATAACAGACTCAATAGGAATATCTGTTGTTATGTGGATATAACCCACACCTTGCTTTGTGCAAAAGTGGTGTAAGTTATCACAAAATTCTGTTTGACGATTTCGGTAGTGCGTGATTGTCTCTTCGTTTATTGCTATCTCTTTTGTTTCGCCGGTTTCGGCATCTTCTAATCGCCACTCGCCAGCAGGTGGTGGATCAATTTCTTCAGGACATTGAATGTGAATCAAATTCACCACAAATCCGCGTCCTAACAACGAATTAATGCCTTCGGCATAGCCTGCAGAGTCCAAAAAATCGCTTAGAATGATCACGACACCCGCTTTAGGTTGGTACGCTGCCAGATGTTTAAAACATTCTATCAAATGGGTTGTCCCACCTACTTCCAATGTTGCAAGTGCTTTCTGAAGACGCGAGTATTGTGATTTGCTATAGGTGGGTGGTAAGACTGAAAACAAACGTTCCGCTAAAGTATAAAGTGCCACCCGATCTGAATTTGCTAATGCAATATAACCTAACGCTGCCGCCACCTGTTTTGCATATTCTAACTTTTCAGGATCGCCAAACGCCATAGACTGGCTTGTATCTATCAAAATGGAGACAGCTAATTCTTCGTCTGCTTGGTATAATTTGATAAACAACTTTTCCAAACGTGCGTACACATTCCAGTCAAGATAACGGAGATCATCCCCATGTTCATAGAGTCGGTAATCGGCAAATTCAAGTCCGGTTCCGCGATTGAGGCTTCGGCGGTCCCCTCTGAATTTCCCATGAAACGGTTGTTGGCAATGGATGCGGAGTTGCTCAAGTTGTCTGAGAAATTCGGGGTTTAGCATGATATTTGATACTATTTTAGAATTAACATCTTCCGCGTTGCTGTGAAATCTCCTGTGGTGTGTAAAGTTTTTGGCATGAATATGAATTGAGTGGAGGTCTTGCGAAGTATTCATAAAACTTCCATTTATCAGAGAGGATACCAATGTTTAGTATAACGTGAGTTCGGCGTCCGAAATAGGTTGTTGTAGAAAGAGAACTCCTACGGTATAATAAATTAGATTTTTCCGATACCAAAGGAGTTCTCTATGGACATTGGACACCTTTTCTGTGAAATTGACGACTTTTTTTTGACTTTGAAAAACAACAGGTTTCCGAACCTTTACAGATTGACTATTTTGGGTTCTTGGTCTTTAGTTAAGATGATACGTTTCAACCAATCAGTATCATCTTGATCCGGAAAGTCCGCACGATAGTGTGCACCGCGGCTTTCAGTTCTGGTAAGTGCAGCTTGTGTTATTACCCACGCCACATTAAGCATATTTATTGCTTCATGTAAAGCGACATCAGTTGTTTGAAGAGATATTGGTGACGAAGGGCAGAGATTGATCTCTGCCCCGATTTGTTGCAAATCGGCAAGGGTTAACTCTAACCCTTCGCTGTCACGTTCAATGCCAACGTTTTCCCAGAGTGTCTCGCGAATAGCATCCTTAAGTGCAAGTATTGTATCCTCATCTAATCCGGTAGTTTTTTCTTGAGCTGCAATTGTTTCACTGCTTGGAATTTGGATATTTTGTAGGTGCTGTGCTGTTTGGGAGGTGGCATACTTCGCAGCATTGTTGCCAGCACGAACCCCAAAAACAAGACATTCTAATAGAGAATTGCTTGCTAAGCGGCTAGCACCGTGTACTCCTGTACATGCAACTTCACCACACGCAAAAAATCCCTGTAGATTCGTTTCAGTGTCAGAATTAGTGAGGACTCCACCCATCATAAAATGTGCACCCGGGCGGACAGGAATTAAGTCAATATTGATATCGAGACCGTAGCGTTTCGTTGTATTGGAAATAGTTGGAAAACGTTCGTGGATAAAGTCGGCTGGTTTATGTGTAATATCAAGATAGACACATGGGAATCCTGTCAGATACATCTCGTTCTGAATGGCTTGACTGACAACATCACGGGGGGCAAGTTCACCCTTCTCGTGATATTTATCCATAAATTGTTCACCGCGGATGTTAACAAGCTTGCCGCCTTCTCCCCGCACTGCTTCAGATATTAGGAAATTTGGTGCGCCGTCAAGATATAGGGTCGTCGGATGGAATTGAACGAATTCCATATCAATCATTTCGCATCCTGCACGCCATGCTGCTGCAAAACCATCCCCTGTTGCTACCTCCGGATTGGAGGTACAGGGATATAGACGTCCAAGTCCTCCTGTTGCAAGTATTGTCGCCTTTGCATAGAGATGGACCCGTTGCCCCTCCACGATTGCAGAAACACCGTAACATGTGACACTTTCATCTCCTGATCGTAAATCGGCATCCGTAAGCAGATCAATAGCAAATGCATTAGAGAGGACATGAATCCGTTCTGTGTTTAACACTCGCTGGACGAGAACATCCGTTGTTTCACGTCCTGTTGCATCTCCTTTATGAACAATTCTCCTTCTGCTATGGGCTGCTTCTTGCGTAAAACGGGGAAGCGTCCCTTCCCAATCAAAATTTGCTCCCCATTCTAACAATTCTGTCACACGAGGTATACCTTCAGCAACCATAGTCTCAACAGCACTGACATCACATATACCGCATCCGGCACTACATGTATCTTCAACGTGTAGGTCTACAGTGTCGTCAACGTTCATTGCAACGGCAATGCCACCTTGTGCATAAAGGGTATTGCTCTCTTTAAGGGTTGTTTTCGTGATTAGCGTTACATCAGCACTTTCACTTGCAGCGAGGGCGGCGCGTAATCCTGCAGCCCCGCTACCTATAATCAGGACATCTGTGGACGAGTTTGCACCTTCTTCTGAATTCAGTGCAGAAAAATCAGTGTCAGTGTTCATATATCTTTTGCAAGCCTTTCGGCATTCTTTCTATTGCATTGGCGGCGTAGGGGCAAAACTCTCATTTACCGGCATTACCTTACCAGTGCCAGTGGCAATAAGCGTGCTATCACTAAGCTTTACTTCAGCTTTTGCTTCAACAATACGTCGTGAAACTTTAATACGTTCTGCGAAAATAAAAAGTTTCACACCTATTGGGGCAGGCTTCCGAAAACGCACTTCAAGTTGTGCTGTAACAGCGGGACCCTCAAACGTTCCTATACCGATATGGGTTATTGCCTCATCTAATAGTGTACTTATTATACCACCGTGTAGAATGTTTGCCCACCCTTGCATGTGATCAGGTGGTGTACATTCTATGTAGACTTCTGCCCCCGCATCTTTGATTTCCGGGTTGACTTGCAAGCCATACGGATTTTTCTTACCGCAAACAAAACATCGGTTGTTATTTTCTATTGCCATATTTATCCTAAATGTGGTTTGTGCTAAACTAAAAGTTGATTAACCGTTCCTGAGATAAGTCCGGTTTCGTTGGAAAACCGAACCTACCGAATTTACTCTTGTTTTTGTTGAAGGAATGGCGAGGCACGGGGACCTCGCCCTACAAGTGATTTTTTACGTAGATGTGAGCATCGTAAGACTCCGTTCTAACTTCTCCTGTTCAATCAACAGCCTTTCAAGTAGTTCCTGTTTTTGAGCAACTACATTTTCAGGAGCACGTTCAATAAAATTCGGATTATCCAATGTTTTCTGTGCCGCTGCTACGTCTTTCACTGTCTGTTGGTGCCGTTTTGTTAGCCGTGCTTGTTCCGCTTCAAGATCAATGACGTCTTCCAGTGGAATATAGATTGCGAGTTCTCCAATAACCGCTTCTCCTGAGGCAGTAGGCTTCGGTAAAGATTCAGCAATGATGATTGCATCCACTCTTGTAAATGCTGGTAGATACTGTTCAAGATATGTTTCAAGCCGATTCCGAACTTCAGCATTGGGTGATTGAATATGTATGTCTACATTTGCCCCTATTGGAACATTTAACTCTCCACGAATACTTCTTATATTATCTATAACTTCCATGACAGTTGCCATCGTGGTTTCTGCCGTTGGATTTTCTGTTGTAGGTTTTGGCCAAGGTGCTACAGTCACTGATGCATTGTCATCAGCAAACGTATTATTACCACCGTGTGGGAGTTGCTGCCAAATCTCCTCAGTCAAAAAAGGCATTAGTGGGTGTAGCAGCCGCATCGTCTGCTCTAAGACATCTGCTGCAACCCATAATGCCTGTGGTTCACCTTTAGTGAGACGTTGTTTAGCGAATTCTAAATACCAATCACAAAATTCATGCCAGAGAAAAGCATATAGCGTTTGTGCTACTTCGTGGAAACGGAAGTTTTCCAGTGCATCTGTGGCAATTCTTATCGTGTGGCTCAGACGGCTCTGAATCCATTGTACCTCTAATGGTTCCTGTTCCTCTACTCTCTGTTCGTCTGAAGGAATAGGAAACTTTTCCAAATTCATGAGAATGAAACGTGCTGCATTCCATACCTTGTTTGCAAACCTTCTACCCGACTCAATCTGTGACTCTGGGAGTGGGACATAAGGGTTAGGCGTGCTTGCATTTACCAACGAAAACCTGAAGGCATCTGTGCCGTAGGTAGCAATTGTCTCCAATGGATCAATGCTATTTCCTTTCGATTTGCTCATCTTCTGTCCCTTCTCATCAGCGACAAGACCGTGTAAGTAGACTGTACGGAATGGCACTTCATCCATACATCCTAAGCCTAACATAATCATTCTTGCAACCCAGAAAAACAGAATGTCCCACCCTGTGACAAGCACAGATGTGGGATAAAAGGTTTTCAACTCATCCGTTTCTTGGGGCCAACCCATTGTTGAGAAGGGCCACAAACCTGAGCTGAACCATGTATCTAAAACATCTTCTTCTTGACGAAAGTCGGTTGCTCCACACTCACACTTTTCCGGCGTCTCCATCGCAGCAGTAACTTTTTCACAAGCATTACAGTACCATATTGGAAGGCGATGTCCCCACCATCTTTGGCGTGAAATTGGCCACGGTTCGATATTCTCCATCCAGTGAAAAAAGCGGGCGGTTTCGCGTTCAGGGATAAATGAAACTTCACCTTTCTTCGTAGCTTCTATAGCACGTTCTGCAAGCGGACGCACATTCATAAACCATTGCAACGATATTGCAGGTTCAACTATTGTGTAGCACCTATCATGATGTCCAACAGCATGTCTATGTGGGACAATTTTGACGAGAAAGTCACCTTTCTCCAAGTCTTCAATAACCTTTTTTCGACAGTCCCAACGGGTTAAGCCAATGTATTTCTCACCTGCATCCTCATTCATGTGTCCATCTGATGTGAAAATGTTACGTTGCTCAAGGTTATGTCTCAAACCGATTTCATAATCATTGACATCGTGGGCAGGGGTAACTTTCAAGGCACCAGTACCAAATTCCGTATCCACATATTCATCAGCAATTATTGGAATCTCTCTGTCGCAAAGAGGGAGTAGCACTTTTTTTCCAATCAGATGTTGATAACGTTCATCATCTGGATGGACAGCGACCGCTGTATCACCTAACATTGTTTCAGGACGAGTGGTTGCGATTTCAAGCACAACATCACTATCTATAACAGGATAGTTGATATGGTAGAAATTGCCATCAAGTTCAACCGGTTCCACTTCAAGGTTACTCACTGCAGTATTACACTGTGGGCACCAATTCACCATATAGGTATCACGATAAATAAGACCCTGATTGTATAGTTTTACAAATGCGGTGCGAACTGCCTCAGACAAACCATCATCAAGTGTAAACCGCTCACGTTCCCAATCGCAGGAACATCCGAGTTGTTGAAGCTGGGAGACGATATAACCAGCGGATTCTGCTTTCCACTGCCACATGCGTTCGATAAACTTTTCACGACCGAGAGCATTTCTGCTTGTGCCTTCTTCAGCAAGTTTTCGCTCCATTATAAGCTCAGTTACAATACCAGCGTGATCTGTGCCGGGCATCCAGAGTACGTTATAACCTTGCATGCGATGCCATCGGATAAGGCAATCTTGAAGCGTGTTGTCAAGTGCATGTCCAATATGCAAACTACCAGTAATGTTCGGCGGTGGAATCACAATTGCATAGGGAGGTTTGTCAGAAGTTGCTTCGGCGTGAAAGAGTCCGTTACTTTGCCAAAATTGGTACCATTTACCCTCGATATCTTGAGGGTCATAAATCTTTGGGAGACTTGTCATATTCTTACCTAAAAGGAGACCTATATAACGTGAGTTCAATATACGGATTAAAGTGTGATCGTAGGTAAAACTGAACGAATGCGAAACCTAACATAATAACCACTGTCAAGGTATAATACCGAATTAACTTGATTTGAAGTCTTCTGATAAAGTCAGTATTGTGAGGCACGGGGACCTCGCGCTACGAATTGGGTTAATTTGGTATAACAGGTTAGGTTTCGCAAACTTAACTCAACCTACGATATTACTGTAAATCAGGGTTAGAAAACCCTCCTACAAGAGGACTCGCGACATAGGTGGTAACATGGGTTACGTTTTAGAGTGTTACATAAAGGATGGTTCTACCCAACCATAAGCACCATCATCGGATTGATAAAGTAGGTTCACCTGCCGCGTTTCAGAGTTTAAAAACATCAATAGCGTTTCGCCGGAGGTATGAAGTTCAGTAGCAGCTTCACTCACAGTAAGCGGTTTTACGGCAAACTTCTCAGCAGCTGGAACGATGATTAGGTCATCATGTGAGTCAACGTCTGATATAGTATCTGCGGCTTCCGGATTCAATTGTGCTACTACTTCACGATGTGGGACATTATGACGTCTATCCTTTACACGTTCTTTGTATCGACGAATTTGACTGATAACTTTGTCCGTTGCACCGTCCAATGCAGTAATTAGTTCATGGGTTTCGTTTTTTGCGTAAAATGATACCCGAGGTGCTGTGACCCTTATCTCTGCTTCGAAACGATGCTTTTCTGATTTAAGAATAACATTAAATTCTTGCATCTCTCCGAAACGAGATTCAATCTTCTCTGCACGTTTTAGGATATAATCGTGTATATCGTCAGTAATTTTGATTTGTTGTCCAGAATAGGTAATTTTCATCATGTTCCTCCCGCAAAATATGTAAAGTTTGAAACAAAAAACTCTGACAGATTATATTGGAATCACAAGCAATAAATAATAATTTCTTCCGAGGTAGAAATACTAAAATAAATAGTGGCTCATGTCAAGACTAAGTGCGGAGGCTTCTAGAGAACCCAAGTGTACAGCGAGTTTATTCAAATAAAACGCACTTACTTTTTACATGAGCCTAAATAGTTTGTATATATTAAAACGTGAGCTCGGTATAAGCAATCTTTTGTAGCGCAAACTGTATGAAGATTAATTTATTAATTCGGTAATTCTGATCTCTTTTCTGTCTGAATCGCGGATTATCACAGAGAACGCGGATTACGCGGAATTAAGAGATGCTTTGTTACCGACCCGTCTCTGGCGAAAGCAAATGTCCGAGACACAAAAGCATTTTCCGCGTCTTCTGTGCCCTCCGCGATTCAGACAACCAGATAATAGACCTCACACAAGAAAAACATAAAACAAGATGTCTATGGTTAGAAAATTACCGAATTAATTTTTTAATCTTCATCAGTTTGTGCTACAAAGTGCGGTTAGAAACCGCACCTACCGCGGTTATGAGAGTCCGATTCAAGCATTAAGAACTTCATATCTCTTACACCGAGCTCACGTTATTAAACGTAAATTCTATCCGATTTGATTCTTAATTTTTCAGAGTATTCAGAGTCAATCGTAAAATGAAGGTTTTGTAAGAATGGCGATGATCTCTGTTTAGGACTGATTTAGCAAGCATTTTAAAATAAGATTAATCAGAACTGACTCTGAAAATTTCAAAATTTCTACAAAAGAAACAATAAATGTATTAGTCTACCGATAGTATTAACCTATATATTTCCGTGCAATGCTGGGCATTTCACTTCCATACACGGTTTGCAAGGTGTCCGAGGACACCCAGGGGCTATCTCCCAAAGCATTTCTGAAAATCAGAAATGCGCTAAAATGTTCGCGAATATCTTGTTTTATCGTGATTTTTGATAAAATAGACGTGGGTATTGCCTAAAAATATCGCAAACAATGTCTAAATATCATCAGGACTTACGCAATAGGTTCAAAAGTCCCCTTGATAAGGGGGATTTAGGGGGTTAAAATACCGAAATAACTACTTTTTAAGTCCAATACTTCCTTTTTCTCCCCAATTTGCGTAAGTCCTGATCATAACACATATCAACGAATTTATCAAGAAAAATATAGATTTTTAGATACTGTTACTCAACCTCAAATGTTATATTTAACGATTTTTTCTTTGACGGGAAGATAGGATACCGAGTTCTTCACGATATTTTTGAACAGTCCGTCTTGCAACAACAATACCACGTTTTTTTAAGGATGAACTAACCGCTTGATCACTAAGAGTTTTGGTTGGATCCTCTTTACTTATCAAATCTTTAACTTCAGCTTTGACGTGTTCAGCAGACACCGAATTGCCGTGTGTTGTTGCCAATTGATTACTAAAAAAGAACTTTAACGGATAAGTGCCATTCGGTGTTTGCACATATTTGTTACTTGTGACACGACTCACAGTTGATTCATGAACACCAGCCATATCAGCAATAGTTTTCAGTGTCAAAGGTTTAATACTTTGCGGACCATCCGTTAAGAAATCAGATTGAACTTTAAAAATTGCTTCAGTTACCCGTTCAATTGTGCGTCCGCGTTGTGCTACACTGCTGAGCAGATCCGATGCATCGTTATACTTTTTTTGTATCCATTTTTTTGCCTCAGAATCCAATACCTTACTATCATCACGCATTAGATTGATGTAGTAAGGATTCATACGTAAACGCGGAATATAATCGTCCATCGGAAAAATTTGATAGTCTCCATCAATTTCCATAATTTGAACATCCGGCATGATTCCCTGAACAGTTTCTGGTGATTTGACCAAATCTTTAACTGCTGGATCAGAAAAGTAACGACCGGGATACGGTGATAGTGTGCCGATCCATTGTGAAGCCTTTAGAATCTCGTCTCTCTCAACTTCAAGATCTTGCGAAATAGTCGAAATTCTACTGTTGAATAGATCATCTAAATGATTTTCAACAATTCGTTTAACTAACCCAAAAGGAACTTCATTACCATAAGATGGCTGACCATTTTGCTTTAGATGTTGTGTCTCCTGATTCCGAATCTGTATACTAAGGGTCTCTTTTAGGTCTCTATAAGCGATGCCGGTCGGTTCAAATGTTTCCTGAATAGTGTGTAGAACCTTCTCAACTTCTGAAACAGAACAACCTACCTCTGACGCGATTTCTTCTAAGGTAAGTTGATAGAGAATGAGTTCATTCCCTTCATGTTTGAGCGTATATGTCTTATTGTTAGTAGTCTTATTGTTAATAGTATCAATGATTTGCCAACTCTTGGATTTTCTTTCATTCTCGGAACTTTTAGTAGTTGTGTCTAACGATCTGATTTCAAAACTTTGTTCTTTAACTTCTTTCTTTGAACTAATGTTATTTTGATTACCAAGATTCTTGGATAATATCGTCAGTAATTCTTCTGATAAACTCCCATTTTCAAAGTCGGCAGCAAATTCAATTGGAAGGGAAAACAGTTTCAACTGTAGTTGCCCATCATCGTTCAAATTCCCAATAATTAATTCCCCGATGGCACGTTGTTTCTCTGTGAAAGGTGCTAATTGGAGTTGCTGGTATAGATAATTCTGTAGAGATTGTGCTTCAGCCACGTCTGGTTCGGGGGCATCGTGATCATCATACTGTACATTAACTTTTGTAACAGGTACCCGCATGTCATCAAACACGGAATGCCAGTCAATATCAACAGAAGTATCCTCTCTATCAATATTTTCCTCGGGTTTGTTCCATTCGGATGCTGGATCATATTCATCCATAGCCAGAGCAGTTTCAGACTCTTCCTGAAACTCTAAAAGCGGATTTTGGTTTAACTCCTGTTCAATAAACTGCTTTAACTCAAGTTGGGGCATCATAAGCACCTTTATTGCTTGTTGCAACTTAGGCGTCATGACTATTTTTTGTTGTTGAGTCTGAGTATACGTAAGTTTCGGTTGTATTTTCATCACGCGGCACTCCAAAAATCTCTATTGGGACGTTAGAGTGTTGTGCCTACAAACGTCTTTTGAAAGTAGTTTCAACGGATAGAGCGATGCTTTGGTTAGGCTACGGTTTGTTCTCCTGTATGGCATATTGAAAGTTATGACCGAAGTAGAGTTCTCTTGCAACTTCGCTATTTAGGAGTTCATCAGGTGTTCCAGCCAAAGTAATTTTTCCATCAGCTATGAGATACGCACGATCAACAATATTGAGAGTTTCAACAGCATTATGATCTGTTATTAAAATTCCAAGGTTACGACTTCGTAAATGTAATATAAGCTGCTTAATATCAGCAACAGCAATAGGGTCAATCCCAGAGAGCGGTTCGTCTAATAAGATGAAATCTGGTTGTGCGGCAAGTGCGCGGGCTATTTCCGCACGGCGACACTCACCTCCCGATAGAGTATATGCTTTGCGATCTAAAAGAGATGAAATACCGAGTTCATCAGTGAATTCTTGGATACGTGCTTCTCTGTCATTCTTCGGTATTCTTCTTGCTTCTAAAATCGCTTCAATGTTCTGTTTGACGGTCAATTTACGGAAAATTGAAGTCTCCTGTGAAAGATAACCTATACCGAGACGAGCACGTTTGTACATCGGTAAGAATGTTATATCCCTATCTCCAAAAGTTATACGACCAGCATTGGGACGGATTAGACCGACTACCATGTAGAATGTGGTTGATTTTCCAGCACCGTTCGGTCCCAACAAACCAACTATTTCGCCTTGCTGAACCGATAGACTTACTTCGTTTACGACAATTGGACCCCGCCGAGTATACCTTTTTACAAGATTGTGTGCTTGTAGTTCTGTTGCCACGTTGTTGCTACCTATGTTCTCCATTTGTTGTTATACCAATTCTGAAAAATAAAATACCATTACGGAGGTGTATGACATTTTGAATGTAAGAGGCGCAATGAATTGCGCGACTACAAACGCGTTTTTTGTTAATGTGATGCCATCATTTAGAAATGGTGTTATACCCAATTAACACGATTTGTAGTGCAAGGTCTCTGGGTCCTCCTCGCAATGCTGACTTTATCTGCAGACGTCTAATCAAGTTAATTTGGTATTAGATATATTGCTATCAAGAAAGTATGCTGTTAGTAACGTAAATAGCTGACTGATTACAATTACTGTTTTTCCTCTGGTGATTCAGTTTCTTCAGATTCAGTTGGTTCGGTCTCTTCAGATTCAGTTGGTTCAGTCTTTTCTGATTCAGTCGGTTCAGTCTTTTCTGATTCAGTCGGTTCAGTCTCTTTATCTTTTTTAGATTCAGACTCCTTCTTTTCTTTTTCCGTTTCAGAAGGTGTAGTTTTTTGTTCTGAAACCGGTTTGTCAGAATCACCTTCAGACTTTTTATCAGAATCTTTTTCTTTTTCTGAAGAGTCATCTTTCTCGTCAGTTTCACTCGGAGTTGCAGACGCATCTTTGTTATCAGAACTGGCTTCTTCAGATTCCTCGGGTGTCTCCGTTGGTGTTGCTTGTGTAACAGTTACCTTGAATTTAACGTCACCAACACCGGTCTGTTTACCCGTTGTTCTATTGAAGGTAAAGAGTTTTGTTTCAAGCCTATCTGCTTTTTGTAAAACCACCACGTTATCTTTTAGTGTTATGATATTCGTTAAGTTATCCATAACAGCGTGGTCACAGGTGGCAAAGATTTTTTGATCGCGTATCTCTACATTACCAACGGCAATAATTTCTATAGTTTCACCAGTTTCAGGATCACTTTTGAGTGTAATTCTATCAGCATTGAGAAATCCGATTTCTTGACCTTCCTCGTTATGTCTGAGTGTTTTTGCATTCCCGATAAGGATCGTAATTCCTGTTTTCTCATACCGTTCCATTTCATCTGAGGTGCCTGTAATAACCTCTTTTGTCACTTTGACATCCACAGGTTTCTCATCTGTGTCCAAGGTTGTTGTGTCAGTAATTATTGTTTGACTTTTTTCGTCCGGTTCAGTCGAAATAACTGGAGTTTCTTCAGCTTGCTTTACAACTTCATCATCTGTCTTTTCTGAGTCAGGTGCTTCCGCTGCCCACGCAGGGATAGTTGTTAAACAAATTACTACCCCTAAGAAGACTAACCAGTTCCCAACGAATTCGGGTAATTTCCGAAACACATCAATATTTATTTTAGAGATGATTTTCTTTCTATTCATTTTTTTCCTCATTTTTAGGATAAAGTTTGAAACGATTTTTTGACATCTTTACAGTTTCAAGATTTGGATTGGCTACCATTTCAATTCCATACCATGTGGAGTCTCCACGGACTAACTTAACTTCAACTGGAGAGTATATCGTTCCATCTTTGTTTCGCCAATGTAATTCCTCTGTATAAAGTGTCCCATTTTCGTTGACACCGACTACCTCTCCGTAGAGATACAGGTTATCTTTATTTTTTCCGACAGGGAAATACTGTCCTCTTTTTCCTGTCAACGTAAGTGAAACTTTTCCTTCTTCAAAAATTTTTACCTTTGGATTGTGGATGATTGTCTCGCCACCGCGCATCTCTGAGGACTCCCCGACAAGGGACCATTTTAAGACACCAGCCTCTGTGTGTTGTGTGGAAAAGGTTTCAAGCTGCTGTAGCGGCGGTGATTCCTCAGGTTTAATATCTTCTTCACGTTCACAACCAATAACGACTGCAAGACAAATACATACCAATGTTGTAGTGAATCTATTTTTGAAAAACTTATACATAAAAAATGTGTTTACAAGACTATGGACGTGTTTTCCACCTTTTATGCATCCATATCCACTGTTCTGGATATTTTCGGACGTAGGATTCAATGATTTCAGTAAATTTCTGTGTATTAATGACAAGTTCTTTCTCTTTTACATCACACCGTTTTAGTACCAACGGCGGTTCAATTATGACCCGATGTGAACCTTCGGGTTGACGTATAATAAAAGACGGTAATATAGCTGCACCAGTTTTAAGAGCAAAAGCAACGGGACTATAGGGTGTATAGGCGGGTTTTCCGAAAAAGTCAACAAACACACCATTCACGGTGGTATCCACATCAGCAACTATTCCAAGGAGTTGGTTATTTTTTAGACATCGGAGTGCTTGTCTCACGCCTGTATCTCTATCTATGGTAGAATATCCTGCTTTTTCTCGATAACTGCTCACCAAAACGTTTAGACGTGGTGAACGCAATTCTCGAACAATAGGGGTCAACGGGGCAACACTAACACTGATACTTGCTGCTAATAGTTCCCAATTCCCAAAATGTCCGGTTAAAATAATCGCTCCTTTTCCTTGTGCTAATGCCGCCTCTACATGCTGAATACCTTCAAAACTGACATATTGTTGAATCTGCTTTAGATTCATGCGCGGAAACTGCATGAACTCTACTACAGTTTTCCCTAAATTTGCAAAACATTTCTTCGCTATCGTTTTAATGCTGCGTTTGTCCGCAAGATCCAAACACTGTCGTATATGTTCACATGCTAACCGTCTTTGCTGCGATGCAAACCAAAACACGATTTTTCCCAACCATCCGCCGAGAACCAATGACACCGAACGCGGAAGTCGTGAAATACAGTATCCGGTCAATTTAGCAGTAAATCCATAACACCAATCTTTCATTAGAAATATAGTATACCAAATTTCGTGCAAAATTACAAAGAAAAATCTAAAGTTAGGCAATTCAACTACTGCTTTGTCCACCTAATTTTAGTGGTTTGTCTGTCGGGTAGAGCGTCCGCGAAACCCGACAAGATTAGTGTATCAGCACATGTCGGGTTTCGCTCTGCTCTACCCATAGGCGTCAATTTAGCGGTCCCCAACCCGGTAGGTGCGGTTTCCTAACCGCACCGGATTCTACAAGGAAACTGCAAATTACCCGATTAAATTCTTAATCTTCATCTAAGCAATATTAAATATACATTTTAGGTTTTGAGGAAAGGTAGAAAAAAGGAAAACTGGAAGAAACGCTGTGTTCGTTATCTTCCCAACTTCCATACTTCCAATCTTCCAACGGGTCTGAAGATCAAAAACATAAATTTAATATTGAAACTTGCTTACCGGACCTGGAGGATCCCTAAATTGACGCTTATGGGTTTCGCTCTGCTCTACCCGACCTACAATATTTTGGTGGACATAGCACTACTTACGGTCAGTAGATAGTACTTTGTTGCATTACAGTTTATTTTTCTTTGTAAATTGTTGAGAAACACACTTTCTCAGAAACTAACAATTCCGTTATTCTATGAACCTACCTTGATTTTTCATCACGAATTCAGGTAAACTCTAAAAACATGAATAAGACAGAACCTTTGATGCCTAAACCTGATAACATTAACAAACAGATCCTCCAACTTGCAGTCCCGAACATTATCAGTAACTTCTCTATCCCGCTTCTCGGTGCTGTGGATACGGCGTTGATGGGACGACTGGAAACTGAACACTATCTCGGTGCTGTTGGCATTGGCGCGGTGCTCTTTAGTTTTATTTATTGGGGATTCGGCTTCATCAGAATGGTAACAACGGGATTGACCGCACAAGCATACGGAGAAAATAATTACGCAGAATGTGGTCTGTTACTACAGCGAAGTTTTTCCATAGGTGTTATCGGGAGTTTTTTACTTTTAAGCCTGCAGTGGGTTCTTGCCGATGTCAGTTTTGCACTCATTGATACGAGTCCAGAGGTGGAGAAACTTGCTCGTACGTATTTCCATATCCGCATCTATGCTGCCCCTGCTACTCTCTGCCTACATGCATTCCATGGAGTATTTCTCGGTTTACAGAATGCACATTATCCGACGGTGCTGACAATCCTTGTTAATCTCATAAACGTCGTGTTGAATTTGGTATTTGTTAATCTGCTTGGTATGAAGGTAGAAGGTGTTGCCTTAGCAACCGTCATTGCACAGTATGTAGGTCTCATTCTGGCGATCGCACTTTTTTTAAGAAGTTATCTTAATCTCATAACAACATGGAATCTTCGACTAATCGTTTCGTATTCTAAGATGAAACGATTCTTGAGCATCAGCGGAGACATCTTCATTCGTACGCTCTGTCTTGTCTTTAGCCTTGCTTACTTTACTGCGAAATCAGCGGTTTTGAGTGATACCTTCTTGGCAATCAACACAATCCTGCTTCAGTATATTAATCTGATGTCTTATGCGATTGATGGGTTTGCATTTGCTGCTGAGAGTATGATAGGTAAATTCAAAGGCGCGCAGGATTTACAGAATTTAAAACGGACAACACTCCAAATTTTTCTTTGGTCATTTCTATTTGGTGGCACAGTTCTGTTAATATTTGCTCTGTTTGGTGAGCAGTTGTTGTATCTTTTCACGGATAAACTCAAACTCGTTGAACAAGCGAAACCTTATCTTGTCTGGATAATTATTGCACCTGTTGTCAACGTTGCTGCGTATATCTGGGATGGGATTTATCTGGGAGCGACCGCATCAAAGCCGTTGCGGAATTCTATGATTGTTTCAATGCTATTATTCTTAACTGCAGTTTATCTATTCACACCTTATGGAAATCATGGACTTTGGGGCGCGTTTACTTTGTTGTTGATTGCTCGTGGTGTAGCGTTGACGGTGTTAGCACCGAAGCATTTGTTTAGGTAAAGTTTAAAGGTTTTGAATTTGATTGTAGTTATAAATTCTTTACATATCACTATTGACAGGTATATAAAAACGCAATAAGTAGTTTTGGACTTAGAAAAAATTTTAAAAATTGCTATAAAACCTTGTGTAGACAAGGTTTATGTGGTATAATATAGGTAAGAAAAAAGGGAGGTCGTTGCCTCCCAATTAACCTAAAAAAGCAGAGTTGCTTTTTCTCGGTTTCACCTTACCTGATATTGTATCAGAAACCGTCAGAAAAAAGCAACTCCTATTCAGAGGAGTATTCTGATGGACTTAATCAAGGTCATGGAACGTTTCCCGGATCAAGAGGCATGTATAGCACATTTGGAGAAGATACGTTGGAAGGGTTCACCGAAATGTCCGCACTGTGAAGGCACCCATATCGGTAGACAGACAGAAACGGAAGAAGGGCGTATCGGTCGTTGGAATTGCCACGCGTGTGAGGTGAGTTTCAAAGTCACCTGTGGCACGGTGTTCCACGGTGCAAAGATAGCGTTGCAGAAGTGGTTTTTGGCAATATCACTGATAGCGAATGCGAAGAAAAGTTTGTCAAGTCATCAACTGGCGCGCGATTTAGACTTGAATCAGAAGACAGCATGGTATATGATGGTTCGTATACGTGCGGAAATGGCAAAAAAAGGCGGTGCTTTGCTTGAAGGTATCATTGAGGCTGACGAAACCTATATCGGTGGGAAGCCTCGCAAGAAAAATAAGCGATCCGATGATGAACCCGCTAAACGCGGGCGTGGCACGGATAAGGACGCAATCATCGGGGCAGTCCAGCGAGGTGGCAAGGTTGTCGCGCAACTCACACCGAATTTGACTGGGAGAACGATCCTTGAGTTTATCCGAAGTGCGGCTAATCTGAAGGGCTCGGAACTGATTACCGATGAGTTTCAAGCCTATAATCTCATCGGGAAAGAAATGAAGCACGCTGTTATCAACCACAAGGTGCAGTTTGCTGATGGTGATACTCATACAAACACGATTGAAGGCTTTTGGTCGCTTCTCAAACGCGCTTGGTATGGACAGCATCACCATTATCAGACAGGATACACACCGCTATATGTTGCTGAAGCGTGCTACAAGTATAACTATAGGAGTGTTGACAGCATGTTTGACAAGTTTGTCAATGAGAGTATGAGATGAATAGTGTTAGAGATACCCAGTTCTTTGAGAGGGGGCTTTTTGTCATCAGCGTTTTGCGAAAAATGCTGCGGAAGATCAAAGGTTGGCTTCCCATCTTTTAAAGTATCAATCATGTCAATGGAGAATGCCAAACTCTCATTGTAAGTGTCAAAAATGCCAAGAATATGGTGAAGCGTTGAGTGATTGGAACCGTGAGCGTCAAAATGCTTCTGAACCGCTACGCGAGTGCCGGGCTTTTTATTAGCCATAATGCACCTCACTTTGTTTGGCGAAATAGGTGCATAGCGTCCAGAATGTGCGGTATGCACTGCCAAACAAGTTATTTGATACGTTTTACACGGGTATCGTTCGTGGGTTCGTCATACTCTGTTAGAAGTAGTGGCAGGATGCAACGCAAGGTGCGTTGCACTAACAGCCCTGCCAAACGAACTTATGGATAGTAGACAACAGAAAAAAAATGTCAAGAAAAAATGAGAAAAATCTGAAAAATCTCAAGTCCAAAACTACTTATTGCAATTAAAAAAGAGTAGGCTTGGTTGTACGCCTAAGCCTTACTCTTTTTTTATGAATAGCAAAATTACTAAAGAGAACTTTATTGGAAAAAACGTTGACGTAACATAGATTTTATGGTATCCTAAATTGCATGCAAGCAAGAAACAATTTACCGACTATAGTTCCAGATGCTGTCTTCGATTTAGGAGAACTCGGATGTGGTGACTTGATTATAGCACTATTGAAATCTATGAGAACTCTTGAAACGGGACAGATAGCACAAATCCGCGCACTTGACCCAGGGGCACCTGTAGACATCGCGGCTTGGTGTAACATGAAAGGCAATGAACTTCTCGCTGATTGTTGCGGTGAAGACAATGCCTATTTTTATATTAAAAAAGGAGATAATTCTTAATGTCTAAGTTGATGATTAGCATTACACACGCCAAAGATAATACCGACAAAGCAACTGTCGGCTTTGTTATTGCGAATGCTTCTGTTGCGTCCGGTGTTGAAACCGTCGTGTTTCTCAGCACAGAGGGCGTACATCTTTCACAAAACGGTTACGCAGATGATATACACGAAGAGGGTTTTGCACCAATGAAACAAATGATGGCGGATTTTGCCGAAGTTGGTGGCACAATTTGGGTTTGTTCCCCATGTTTCAAAAAACGCAATCTTGATGAAAAAAATTTAGTGGAGAGTGCAATAATTGTTGGCGGTGCAAAGGCTGTTGAGTTCTTAATCACCGGCGGTTCTTCTATTACCTATTGACATTCGGAGAAGGAGTTCCTGCTGACTGCAGCAGAAACATCCGTTTGGGATCGGTTGAATCCCAGTCTAATGAAAGAGACTCCCTTCCGATGTAGAATAGGTTACCTATCCAAAGTTCCTTAGAATAATATATAAGACTTTATTGTAACAACTTTACTGGAAGGGTTTCTCATTTCAGATACGCAAATGAATATCATATTTAAAATACAACCTGCTATAGCCTGCCTAAAAAACACCAAAAATCCTCTTAATACATTCAAATACCCTTTAATATAATTTAATCCAAGTTTCTTTTTTCTGATTCGAGAGAAAACACGCAACATCATAAATCATATATTGGATAACATAACAAAATGCAAGAAGAAGATTTACAAGCACCAGATTCTCTGCAGACACCACACATCTGCGAAGGTGGAAACCTTGACTGCGGTTCTGGATTATTACTACTGATTCGGAAATCTATGGAAAAAGTGCCGGACGGTGAAGTTCTTGAGATTCGGAGTACAGAGATTAGCGTTAAAGAGGATCTCCCCGCGTGGTGCAGAATGACCGAAAACCCTTATCTCGGTTGGCGTCCTGCTATAGAACATAACAAATACTTTGTGGAGCGCGGCGAAGCAGAACAAGATGCTGATGCTGCTTATGCACAAGCACGAGATTACCGATGGCAGGCGCGTATTCATTGGGATAGCGGTCTACAGGCGAAAGTTTTCTGTAGGAATCACTCTTGGTCGGTGGGACAACCCGCGAGTTTTGATGTGCGGGATGCTGCACCGAGTGCTGTAGAATATGTGTTAGGTGCATTGGGGGCATGTTTAGCAATGGGATTCCAAATTCGCGCATCACAACAGAAGATTGAAATTGATGCGTTAGAAATTTCCTTAAGCGGGCAGATTGATAACATCTTTGTTTTTCTCGGTACGGAACAGAGTGGTCATAGTGGGTTTAAAGAAATACGCGGCACAATCTATGTCGCATCGGATGCGGATGACGAAGTTTTAGAAACGCTCTGGGAGGAAACCCTCACTGCCTCGCCTGTTACGAATACTCTAACGCGTGATGTTGATATAAATATTGATTTACGGGTGATATAAGTCTAAGATTTGCAAGGAGGAATAATTATGACGCAGCTTCTCGAAAAAGTACTCACTGAGGTATATAAACTGTCTCCCGAAAAACAGGATGCCATTGCTGCTATAATTCTTGAAGAACTTGAAGATGAATGGCGATGGGATAAGGCTTTTGCTGAATCACAAGATCAACTCGCTCAACTTGCCCGCAAAGTCCGTGCTGACATTAAGGCTGGACGTACCAAAAAGATGGGAATTGATGAGTTGTGAACTCATATCTAACAGAAGATTTTCTTATATGCTTTCGGCGGTTACCTCAGGATGTCAAGGAAAAAGCCCGTAGGAACTATCAGTTTTGGAGGCAAAACCCTAACCATCCAAGTTTGCAATTCAAACGGGTGCATACTAGCAATACCTTCGCCAATTATCCGGGGTTTAGTTTTTGTTGCGTTTGATGAATAGCACCGATTGATCCCAGACGTTGTGCGATTTGTTCAATAACAATAGTATCAGGTTTTTTCGGAAGTATTTTTAATGTTTCGTGTAAATACTTCGCCCCCCGGTAGCGTGCTTTAAGGTCTAAAACACTAAACTCGGTATTTGGACACCGGAATGTATCTGTGAGTTTAGCACTGACAGATACCATAAACATTGATAAGTTTACGGCATTGTTCACGGGTATCTTGTTGACATTCATAAAATCTTGCAATCCCCAATATTGTTTTGCATCCCGGAAGTTGAACTCTATTTGAAAACGCAGGGAATAATACTCAATCATTTTTTCAGCGTCCAGCGTCAAATCAGAGCTGAAAAGTAAGACGTGTGCTTGCTGTTTCGTGGTCAGGTTCGTCTTGAGAATGCAAACCACGTTCAGTTCGTCTGCGAACTTTTTGTGGCGTGCTTCCATTTGATACACTTCTGTTTTCAGATTTCCGCTCGTGTCGGTAGAGAGACAGTATTTTGCGTCAATCTGTCGTGGGTTGAGACGCTCGCCGTATATGCGGGGGCGTCCCTTTCCGGCATAAGGTGTCGTCGGTGGAAGATGCAGGGCAGCATCGGTGCGTAGTTTTGAAATGAGATGTAGCTTACATTGTTTCGCCATTTGTAGCGCATTATTGTGTCCAAAATATCCATCAAGCACAAAATAACGGAGGGGTATCAAGTTGCCAATCTGTTGTAGCAACCCTTTGACCATTGTTTGAAGTTGCTTCAACACATCACTGAGCACGACAACGTTTTTGTTCCGGTTCCGGCTCCCTTTTGGACGCCCGCGTTTGTGTTTAGGTGTTGCTGTCTCGGTGTTAGCCTGATGTTCGGAAGCACAAACACCTTGATTTGACGATGGCGTGCCACGCACGATTTGCTCCATAACCATCGGGTAGGAACGCTTTCGGTCGACACTCACTAAGGACACGGCTAAAAACGACAAACCGGGGATCGCTTTGCCGAACAATGAGGAAAAGAAACGAGATAAACCATAAGTAGATTTTCCCGCTTTTGGCACAACCACTTCGTCTCCTACGAGGATATAGTCACTTTCACGATCAAGCAGATAAGTGCGAAAAAACGTCCAGCAAATCGTAGTCCAAGGGATAACAGTGTTGAAAAACCTTTGCACAGTGCGGTAGCTACCCCCTTGTCCAGTCCAGCGAGAGATATTTAACATTGTGACCCGCCCTGTCATTGAAAGCAGTGCAAGGACAACTTGGGATAACTGACGCGTCGTCGTTGCGGATAAATGTGGAATCAAAACAGAAAACAGTGCTATAATTTTAGACATGGGTGATTGTCCTTTCTAAGTTATGTTTTAATGTTATAACTTTAGGACATCCACCCTATTTATTCAACTATTTTTTGGCGAAGGTATTGTACTAGAGAACCGATTTATGCAATCCGAGTAGGAATTAGTTGGCGTGCTTTGGGCTTGCGGGAAGATGATGGAATCTATTGGTTCTGGATCGGTCCGCATGCAGAATATGAGAAATTACTCAGTCAACTTTAATATTTTAATAAACCGTTGTGGATGAGGAGGAAAGATTATGACGCAGTTACTTGAAAAAGTGCTCACCGAGGTATATAAACTTTCCCCTGAAAAACAGGATGCCATTGATGCTATAATTCTTGAGGAACTCGAAAATGAACATCAATGGGATAAGGCGTTTGCCGAATCACAAGATCAACTCGCTCAACTTGCTCAAAAAGTCCGTGCTGATATTAAGGCAGGACGTTTTAAAAAGAAATGAAGAATAAACATGCATCAGTGCCAATTTATATATCAATCTACTAAAAACTGTCCTAAAGGCAAATTATATGAATGAATTTTTAACATTGTTACTGCCATGGCAAGAAACACCTAATGACCAAATTTCGGATATTTTTGTTTATATCATTGGTGGATCCTTCCTCATATTGTTGACTTATTTTGGTATAAAAATTTTCATCCGATACCGTTTAATTAGAAGTTTAACGCGGAAAATCCATCAATTCAACAGACCTGCTCAACCTTCAATTTTACAGGAATTAAAAGAAGAGTTTGATCGCAAAGCAAAATTTGCTGAAGCATGGCAGGAGTTTGCGGATTCACTGATTACACGCCAACACGATGAAAACCAAGAAATAGTATACAAAACAGATGAAGCATCATTTTTCTTCAGTGAAGACCGTCTACTTGGGCAATATATGAATCTCCGATTTTGGAATAGCATTTCCGCTATATTGGTCGGATTCGGGATTCTTGGTACTTTTGTTGGCTTAGTTTGGGGATTGATACCGTTTTCAAGCATTGACTTTCAAAACACAGAAGAAATTAAAAATGCGATAAGAGAACTCCTTTCTGGTGTATCAACGGCGTTTGTTACATCCGTTTGGGGAATGATGACTTCACTATTGTTTAACGCAGTGGAGAAGTTGGCAATCGGAGGAGTGGGCAGTGAAATTGTGAATCTGCAGCGTTCACTTGATAGGATATTTACATTAACAGTCGCAGAGGAAATTGCGTTTAGACAAGAAGATGAATTAGCACAACAGACATCAGCTCTTAAATCGTTTTCAACGGATTTGGCAAATGATATTAAGAGTGCTATGGCGGAGGGTAGGCAAGAAATACTTAGTGAACTAAACAAAACAGTTGAAGCCTTCAGTACAACAATTTTAGAACAATTGAGACCGATCCTTGAGAAATTAATGGAGGCAATTGAAGAATTGCGTCAGCAAAAAGAGGAATCTTCAACAGATGCAATAGGAAAACTTATAGAAGAATTCCAGAAAAGCCTTTCTACGTCAACAGTAACACAAATGGAAGAACTTGCTAAAACCGTAGGAGAAGCGAGTCAAAGTCTTAAGGATTTACCAGATCAGATTGGAGTGATGATAGCAAGTATACAAGAGCAGATTAATGAGACCCGCCAATTGTTAGCGGAAACGTCCCAAGAACAGACAGATCAGATGAAAAGCAGGATGGATGAGATGATCAAAACACTCCAAGGAGTGGTGGAATTAGCAGCAAACCAAACGAGTGAACAATTAGATCAACGCATGAAAGATATGAAAGCGGTTTCTGCAGAGAGTATTCAAACGCTTCAAGAGACGATTGCCGAACTAAAACAGTCAATTACTTCAATATCGGATCAGCAGCAAGATGCAATTGGAAAAATCACCTCTCAAACAGCGCAAGCCTCTGCTGATGCAACGGATCGAATGTCGCAATTTATGGATCAAATTACCAGGAGACTCAGTAAAACCGTCCAAGCAGCTGAAAATAGTATCAACAAACTTTTAGAGCAACAAAAGGGGCAAACCGAAGCCTTCAACGTGCAGATTACCAATTCGAAGGATACACTCAAAAGCGGACAAAAAATGTTGGAAGAGATGGGAACAAGTTTAGCAAGTGTTCGCCAAATTATTGACACAACACAAAATTTTTCAGAACTGCTCACCATAGGTGCAGATCAACTCAAAGGCTCAGGCCAACAACTAATACAAGCAAGTACGGTGTTCAATCAAGAAAACGAAAAATACCTTACTGCGAATCGCGAAACAATTCAACAACTTGAAAACTTACACGGACAGTCACAACAGTTACTTGACAACTCAACAGAACGTTTCCAAACAATTGATGAGGGGTTGCAGAGCATTTTTGCAGAAATTGACAGAGGTATGAACAACTACTCTGTGACAGCTCGCGAGGCAATTAATTCCTATCTTAATGACTTCTCGACCCAATTGGCAGATGCATCAAGAGCATTTTCAAGTAGCGTTGAAGCCCTAACAGACATCGTTGAGGAAGTGAGCGATATGACAGAACGATCGTCACGTCGGTGAGGTAATAGGTAATGCGAAGCAAATCACCGAAATCTAAAACCTTGGTAGATGAAAACCCATTCAGTCTTTCGTTAGGTGACTTGATGGCAGGGCTACTGCTGATCTTTGTCCTTTTGCTTTCTTTTGTTATGTTGAACTTAACGGAAGAGGTAAGCCGTATTGATGAAATTAATGAAAAGTTGTTGGAAATTTTTACAGAATATGTAAAGAAACGCGAAAATCTATACAAAGACCTTAAAACCGAATTTGAAAAAGATCTCCCAAAATGGAATGCTGTTTTGGATAGAGAGAAACTTTCTGTCCGCTTCAGAGAGCCGAAAGTGCTATTTGCACAAGGAAAGGCAGAAGTTCAATTTGCATTCAAAGAAATATTGGATGATTTTTTTCCACGTTATATAAAAATTTTGCAACACTCTGATTATATTAATGACATTGCAGAAATTCGGATTGAGGGCCACACATCAAGTGAATGGTCAGAGATAGTCAGTCAACAAGATACCTATATTCTCAATATGGAATTATCACAAGATAGGACAAGAAGTGTGCTTCAATATGTACTTCAAATACCAGCAATTAGTAAAAATAGAGAGTGGATACAGCAGTACTTGACTGCCAACGGTTTATCTTCAAGTAAATTGATTACTAATCCTGATGGCACGCAAAATAAAGAAGAATCAAGACGAGTAGAGTTCCGAGTACGGACTAACGCAGAAAAGCAGCTTGAAGAAATCAAGGAACTTGCAAAAATATTGGAGAAAAATCGTGAATTCCGCTAAAAAATTACTTGAATTTGATTTTAATGCCGATGCGTTTGCTCGACGCGCGCCGCATCCTTCTAAACCTAGTCAGCAGAATCTTGATATTCTTAAGGAAATTGTGGAAAAACATGGGAATGCTGATTACAAACCTCCGGATCGAGAAGACCTTCGCCAGATTTACCACCTATTCATTCAGGCGAATCGAGATGGCAGCTTACATCAAGAATTTGGCACCTCTAAACGTATCCGACAACTTGCATGGGCTTTGACTTTCTCAGAAAAAAAACAGCGTAGAATTGTAGATACACCGCAACTGCATGATGCCTTGCAACTAATTGAAGATCGTTTTCGCATCAGCAAACTGCCAGGAATTTTCAATGCGCTGCTACAAACATGGGATACACCAAATGCCAGCGTTCTGCGCGCTTTTATCAAAAAGCATTTGACTGGCTACAACGGATCCCGAAAATTCGCGCGAGGATTGAAAACAAACATGGCATGGTATTGTGAGGAAAACAGTGCGACACAACTCGCGACAACACTACTTCGCTCAAATAAGAAACTCTCAGATATCTGGTCATTCCTTGAATTGCGAGATCATACACATAGTTACCCCTATTTCGGTGCGATTGCAGAGGCATTTGTCTCACTTAACAGGCATCTTGATAGAGAAGTTCTTGCGGATGTTGTCAACTTTTTTAAGACACACAATAACGATAGAACCAACCGTACCGTTTTGCCGAAACTGATTGAGAAACTTGGAATTAATGTGTCTGAGTCCTTGCGGCAATCCGTTCAATCCTACGCTCTTCAAAAATGGGGAGACCCGCGAATTACCGGCGCGGACTGGCATGGTATCTCCGATGAAGCACGGCAGATTTTTACGCGATGGATTACTAAAGAAGACCTCCGCTTCTTTTTTGATGTTGTCGCTAAAGCCTGTAATGACCCAAAATTTGCCTATAGAAAAGCGTTTTGGATGGCTTATCTTGAACATATTTCCTTCTGTCGTCCGGTGTTACACAAAAATGTAGAAAAACTTATTAATGCTAATCCCGAAGCTGTCCAATTCTACAATGAACGTCAACCTCCTACATTGACAGGTGCAGGTCCAAAAATGCACGCTTTCATTATTCAGATAGGGGAGTATACCTTTGTTGAGTTTAGTACGGCAGGTGCATGCTATGTCTATCGAAACAGCAACCTTCCTTTCGAATTAGGCAACTCAGTTTATACCATGAGTAAGTTGAAAAATCAATTATGGGCTAGACATCGAGTGGTTCACTCTAGTTCCGAAAGCTATTCTTGGCAAAAAAAGTTGGAATCATGGATTTACAATGAGCTTGGTGTAGAACCGCGACGAAGTTATCAGTTATTAAGGTAGTAATATGAGAAATCTATTCCAAAGAAATATATCTAAACTGATACAATTCAACTGGCAAGAAACACCAGCCTGTATTCAGTTTACTTCACCATCAGAAAACCTGCCTTTAACTGAATACGCCTCAAACTTGCCAACAGAAGCACATCAAGCCCAAGCACAATGGCTGTTGCTCAAGGAGTTACTTGATAACGGTCAAGCGGAATCATCCGACAATGGAATTCACATCCCCAATGAGGAGGTGTGTCAACTTAAGTCGGTTGAACAAGGGTTGCTTGGTTTGCCAGAATTGTATCCATTTGATCTTGAAATTCGATCGCACGGAACGCTCAATTTGTCAGAATTTCGGTACATTTATCAGTTCCTAAAACCAGATCAAAAGTCCTTACATCCAAATCGAATCGGTTGTGTGTTGCGTTTAACTGAGGAATGGGTTTATCTCTTGACGAGCGAACAGTTTATACTTCTGGAGGCTTTAGATACGTTTAATGCACGTGAGGATTCCGACAAAAATTTTCAAGCTAATCTGCTTGAATTTGCAGAGATAAAGGGTCTTGCGAAAGATACAGGTGCTGCCCTTGATCTTTACCTTAACCAAAATGATGTTGTTACACCGAAAACTGTTCGCTTGCGACTGCAAGAGTCCGGGGATGAAGTTGAGATAATTCCTAACGTAGATGGGATTGACAACGAAAAATTTGAAGAGGTTTTTGATAAATTTCCAAATCCTGAAACTACTTATAATTTACCTCGTTCTGACGGTGGCATAACCCGCGTACTCTTCCAAAGTAAACAAAGAGAGGCATTGGAAGCCGTAAAAGACAATCGACGCGTTTCTCGCGAACAACTCGCGGAGATGGCAAAACACCCACAGGAATACTTTGATCCAGATATTGTTGAACTTGATCCGACAGACGATACCCTATCTTTCAGCGAACGTGTCCGTGAAATTGGCATTTACCAACCGAGGGTTTATCCGTTTATTTCGCCTTACAAAAGCGAATGGATCCCTGGTATTTTGGTTGAGGATGAATCAGGTACACGCACAAAGATTCAGATAAAAACCGAGGCGGAACTTGCAGAACTGAGAAATATGATTGATGAAGCAAGGCGAACTGGTCAAAGACAGGTGACATGGGAGGGACAAGCGATTCCGACTTCCGATCTTGAGGAACTTCTCCCGTTCATTGAAAACCAATTCAGACGTCGCAAAAAGCCCCGACCAGAACCAGGTGAAAAATCGGATACGGCAGTTTTAATTATTGATGAGAACATTGAAGAATCTGATTTTGTCGCTCCAAAAGGTTCTTCGGTTACAGAACCGTTTCGGCATCTACTTGAACCCACACCAAACCTCAAAGAAGAATTCAATCTTTTGCCACATCAAGAGGAAGGACTTGCATGGGTGCAACAACTTTCGCAGAGAAAGTATCCTGGTGGATTACTTGCTGATGATATGGGACTCGGCAAAACGTTACAAGTACTCTGCTTTCTGGAATGGCATCATGGCAAATTTCGCAGACAAGAATCGCGTTGGAAGCCTTACCTTATCGTGGCACCGATAGCACTTTTAGAAAATTGGGCAGCAGAATATCCAAAGTTTTTTGACAAAGGCGCGTTGGATTTTATTACGTTATACGGAAGAGAACTGCAAAACTACAAAATTGACCCCTCCGAAATCAACAAGATCCAAATTCCTGAGATAGAAGGCGTAGAACGGCTAAAAGAATTACGGAAAAAGCGAGGTGCACTTGATGTCAAACGTCTACAAAAAGCCGGTATAGTACTAACTACCTATGAGACCGTCCGAGATTTCCAATTGGATTTAGGCTTAATTCAATGGGCAACGGTTATCATTGACGAGGCACAAAAAATCAAGACACCGGGAACGCTCGTCACAAACGCGTTGAAAGCACTCGAGACTGATTTTCGTATTGCAATGACTGGAACCCCTGTCGAAAACTCGTTGATGGATTTATGGTGTATAACCGATTTCGTGGCACCGGGTTATCTTGATAGCGCGAAAAATTTCAATAATGAATTTTGCCGCCCCCTTGAAAAGCCTGAGACTGACATTCGCGCACTTGGCGAACAAATTCGTGAACGTATTGGTGTTCACCTCAAAAGACGGCTAAAAACTGATATTCTTGACGATCTTCCCGAAAAACATATCCACGCCGAAAAGTGCCAACACGAGATGCCTCCGACACAAGCGGAACGTTATCGAGCCGCGCTTCAATCCACAAAAGATAGCGGAGCAACAGGACCACAACAACGTAACCGTATCTTACAAGTTCTTCACCAGTTACGGGACATCTCTGACCACCCTCTGTTAGCAGACTCGCAATGGGAGCAATTTCCAATTTCTGAATTGATTGAACAGTCTGCCAAACTAATAGTAACAGTAAAACTTCTTGAGGACATTCACGCTGATGGTGAAAAGGTGATTTTGTTTGCTGAACGTAGAAAAACGCAGCATCTTCTTGCTCGCGTCATTAAGAAAAAATTTGAGTTAGAAAATATTTCTATTGTCAATGGCGATACCCCTGGAAGTAAACAAAAAGAGAGCTCAATGAAAATGAGTCGTCAACAAGCCGTTGATCGTTTCCAAGAGACTCCAGGATTCAATGCTATTATCATGTCACCTCTCTCTGCTGGTGTTGGTCTCAATATCACAGAGGCAAACCATGTGATTCATTATAGTCGTTGGTGGAATCCTGCTAAAGAAGACCAAGCGAGCGACCGAGTACATCGCATAGGGCAAGAACGGCCTGTGCACATCTACCTCCCAATGGCAACTCACCCGGAATTTAAAACATTTGATGTGATTCTCCACGAACTCCTTGAGCGAAAACGCCAACTTTCTCAAAATACGTTGTTTCCAACAGAGCGAGCAGAAGTAAAACCTGCAGAGATTTTAGATGCTTTACTGCTAACGCCTCCCGAAACGAAAATCGGTCAACCACTGACAATTGAAGATGTTGACAAACTTGAGCCCCGATCCTTTGAAGTTTTTATCACCGCACTTTTTCGAAAACAGGGATACCGTGTTGAATTAACACCTCATTCCGGTGACAAAGGTGCAGATGTTGTTGTACACCCAAGTCAGGTAGAAAACTTTGGACTCCTGATACAAGTCAAACAGCGTCAAGCTGGAGGAAAACCTGGAAATGATGCTGTGAATGAGATTGTCGCCGCAAAACCTTTTTATGAAGAAAAGTATGGTGCAACTTTCCAACTTGTTGTTACAACAAACCGAACTTTTACTAGAGAAGCACGCGAACTCAGTCGAGCGAATGAGGTGCAAATAAATGAACGTAAATGGATAATTGAAAATTTGAAGCAATACCCTGTGACATGGATGGATGTTAACTTATGTCAGTTTCAAACGGTTTAGAGTCTTTCGCTCATGTCAAGAGTAAGTGCTTTTGACGAGTTTTGCTATAAAATCAACACTGACAGCTTTTAGATTCATGACGAACTCACAGATTGCGACGTAACCGGCGAGGAACTTTTTATGAACGCCACGAAAGGGACGAAGGAAGTTTCGCAGCGTCGTCCAGGCACCTTCAATCGTATTTGTATGGATCTCGTAAAGACCATCACCGTCTGCGTCTCTTGCCCACTCGCCATCCTTATGGAGAACAATTTCACGGGCGCGCTGAATACGGTTATAGCCGCGCCAACCATCCGTATACACCGTTGAAGTCGGCAGCGTAAACTGATGAACGTGTGTTGAAAGCGTCGCAGAATCGGTGTGCCGCACAACACGTAATCTCAGGAGACCGCTTTCGCGACCTTTCGTCCCAACAATAGGCGGACGATCATTGTCATAAGTCCCATGTCCCCTGCGTTTATTGCCACGCCGACGCGGCGGATCCGAAGCATCAACGTGCTTATCGCCTTTTTCACCGGCGTTTTGAAACATCTCATCTGTTTCGACTTCAGCATCGGGTAAAGCAGCTTCGGGCTGTATCTGCTCTGCCGAAGTTTGGAGTTTACGTCTTATAGAAAGAACGGTTTGACGACTTAGACCCAGTTCACGCCCGAGTTGTGCACTTGAAACACCTTGACAGACACCGCGCAAAAGCAGAACGACCTGTGAGGGACGAAACTGCGTGCCAGCAAAGACCGTCCCGGTATAGAGGTTGTAGATGCTCTCACAGTGTTTGCAGCGATACACTTGTAGACCACTTGTTTCAGTCTTACGGAACTTGCGTGCCTCCGCCACGCTCGCTTGGCATTTTGGGCAACACAGCCCTTGAGGGTGGAAATGATCCAACACCCACGCTTGAGTTTTTTCTTCATCCATGAGAGATTGTATTGGAAAGTCCATAGGTAACACTCTAACATAACTTTGAAAAAATAGCACTTACTTTTTACATGAGCCGAGTCTTTATATCACATCAGCCATAAATTTCTTTATAAGGAAAGGAACTGTCTTTGTGCTAACTCATGAAATCGACTTTGAAATATGAACATGTCGGAAATCAATATAAGATTCAGACACAGTCACGGGCGCAAATGTCTTGCCTGGAAACCCTTGTCAACTTGTGGATAGCCTGACTGCTACAAATGCTATATTCACACATGTAATACCAAATTAACGGGATTTGTAGCGCGAGGTCTCTGGGTCCTCTTCACAATGCTAACCGCTATTAGAAAACTTCTAATCGGGTTAATTTGGTATAATATAAGAATATGAATGAAGGAAACCTATCAAATGTCAAACTTTAGCGAATTGAAGAAAGTTCCATTGAATGAAATATGGAAACATGAAGCAAGCGACTTCACACCGTGGCTTGCAGAAAATATCCAAGAATTGGGAGATGCGCTTGGACTAAATTTGGAATTTACAGGGACAGAAGCATCCGTAGGAGATTTTTCCTTGGATTTGTTAGCCCAAGTTGAAGGAAGTTCGAGAACTGTCATAATCGAAAATCAGTTCAAGCAAACTAATCATGATCATCTCGGTAAACTACTCACTTATGCTGCTGGCTACGATGCGTCAATAGTGGTATGGATTTCGGAGACAGTTAGGGATGAACACCGTCAAACTTTGGAATGGTTAAACCAGAGAACGAATACAGAGACACAGTTTTTTGGTGTCGTGCTGGAGGTTGTGCAAATTGATGATTCAAACCCAGCACTTAATTTCAAATTGGTTGTATTTCCTAACGAATGGCAGAAGTCCAAAAGACAGGAATCTTCAACGAACCAATCAGCTAGAGGTGAGAAATATAGAACTTATTATCAGCCACTTATTGACGAACTTGTGAAGCATAATTTTACCCGCCCACGTACACCTTCATCACAAAACTGGTTCAACTTTTCATCGGGGATCAATGGGATTGGGTATGGGGTCCAGTTCCCACGAGGAGACAAGGTACTTACATATATAAACATCGGCAGAGAATTAGGTGAAAACAGAATAGCGATATTTAATGCCTTAGAAGAGTGGAGCGCAGAAATTGCAGCCAATTTTAAAAACCCACTTGAATGGAACCGCGATCAAGAGGTATCACTTTCAACGATTGCTATTTCTTGTGACGGATCCATCGAATCCACTAATAGCGAATTAGAAGAAATAAGAGAATGGCACATTGAAAATCTACTGAAACTAAAAGAAGTTTTTCAGCCAAAAATAGAAAGGATATTACAAACGCTTGATTCCAGTGAAGCAGAAACTCCTCTAGCCTAGATTAGATGGAAACTCTTAAATGCTGTCCGTATGAAGGGGAAGCCATGCCACCACAACAATCCTTAAACATCCGAGTCAATCCTACCATCACTGAAGATGATCTGTTCAACTTCTATGAACGGAACGATATCTGTGAAGTCGGGTTCGGAAAAGAAGTAGCAGCGCGGATATTGAAACACCGACATCTCATTGTAGCTGCCTATGCTGAGACAGAACTTATTGGACTTGCACGTGCTACCTTTGATGGACTTTCCGCACACATCATGGAATTTTCCGTTGACGTTCGTTATCAAGGAGATAATCTGAACTACAACAACGGTTCGCTGATTGAAGCAGATGACAGCGGCGTGGGAAATCTATTAGGAGAACACTTCCTGCGTGAATTAGAGCAAATGGGAATAACCTTCATCACAGGCTACATCGTTGCTAATTGCGAAGAATCCTTTTATCGTTCAATTGGTTTCAATGAAAACGAAGGTCCTCTGGTTTATTATATTGACAAACGCCCTTATGTAACTGAATCCTAACAAGGCGTTGAAGTTAATGTTAGAAAGCGAGGTATTGTAATGACAAAATACGAATATAAAACAATAAGAATCGATATGGAGGGTTTTGGAGTTAGGTCCAGAGAGATTCCTGATCTCGAAAGTACTCTCAATCGTGAAGGAAAAGAGGGATGGCGACTTCGCGAGATCGTTCAACCGTCTGGAGTTGCGGGGTCAGCAACTGCAGTAGTCGTGATTTTTGAAAGAGAGATAGTAAAATAAACAGATGATTGAATCCTTACAAGCCTTTTAAGCTTGCTGAATTCTCGGAATACTCATTTTCTGTAAACATAACATCTCAAATAGAGTTTAATGAAAGTAGGAGACAGTACAATGAACAATTTACCACATTTCCCCGTGACTGTTGTAGGGAGCATGCCCCGCTCAAGAGCGGTGTCACAGGCATTGCGAAACAGACAGAAGGGACGCGTTACAGATATTGATTTTAACACTATTGCTGATGAAGCAGTGATCGAAAGTCTCAAATTGCAAGAAGAAAACGGAGTCAATATCGTGAGTGACGGCGAACAACGTAGGGACAACTTTTATTCCTTCATCGCCGAATGCATTGATGGTATCCGTTTGATGACGCTAGCTGAAATGCTTGACTATGTTGAAGATAAAGCAGCGTTTGAGCAATTACTCAACGCGTTAGACGTTCCCGCGTTTGCTCTAAAAAATCCCGTCGTTGATGGAAAGTTAAAACGCACCTCGCCACTTGTCCTGAACGATTACCTCTTTCTTAAACAACATACCACAAAACCTATCAAGGTTACCCTTCCCGGTCCGTATCTACTAACCCGTTCCATGTGGGTGAAGAAACTCTCCTACGAATTTTATCCCGATAAAGAATCTTTAGGTGACGATGTTGTAGCATTGCTGCATCAGGAATTGCATGAGTTACAGGAAGTAGGATGTGAATTTGTGCAATTTGATGAACCTGTGCTAACCGAAGTTGCTTTTACAGGACCCCATGAAACACACACGTTTATGTGTGCTGCTCTTTCCGAAAAAAGTAGTCCAGAGGAAGAACTCAATTTCGCAGTCCAATTGATGAATCGCGTCGTTGACAGAATAGATGGAAAAATGAAGACTGCACTGCATGTGTGCCGTGGCAACTGGAGTCAACAGGAAGATGTTCTGCTTCGCGGCTCTTACGACCCCCTGATTCCCTATTTCAGCCGCATGAATGTCAATCAATTTGTATTAGAATATGCAACAGAACGCGCTGGCAGTATTGATGTCCTCGGTGAACTTCCTGCAGACAAAGAAATTGGACTCGGTGTAGTTGACCCCCGCACAACTGAGGTGGAATCCGTAGATTTCGTGTTAGCCAAGGTTCATGCACTACTAAAACATCGAAAACCGGAACAAATATATCTCAATCCAGACTGTGGTTTTGGCACTTTTGCTGACCGTCCGGTAAATACCACAGAAATAGCAGTGCAAAAATTACAAGTTATACATGAAGCTGCAAAGATATTACGTTCAGATGTATGAGTACGGTTAAACATATTTCTATCCTTTTTAACTGAAATTTATCAATAGAGTTGTAAGTGGTATCAAAATCATCACTTGTAATTTCCATACATTTTTGCTATAATTCTGTCAATTGGAATGGGTGAACTGATTCAACATATCGGAAAAGTGGAGGAGACATCAAATTGATCAACCTATACGGAGAAGTTTATGATAGGATACAATTGCTTCGCCATTTGGGAGACATCTCGCAAGTAGCTGAAGCGAAGGTTTACCAACTGAATGATGGAAACGAAAAAGGGACAGATGCAATCGGTTTCCGAACAGGGTCAGGATTGAATTTTACTGTTCTGCCGAATCGGGGTCTGGATATTTCTTATGCAGATTATCAAGGGATTCCATTATGTTGGCGTTCGGGTACTGGTGATGTGGCTGCAGCCCATTATGAACCTGAAGGACTCGGATGGTTGCGTGGATTCTATGGTGGGTTGCTTACGACATGTGGTATGATGCAAGCAGGTGATCCTAATGTAGATGAGAAAGATGAACTTGGACTCCACGGTAGAGTTTCCCATATTCCTGCGAAAAACGTTTGGGTTGATAGTCGTTGGGAAGGCGACCGTTACATCTTATGGGCACAAGGTAAAGTTACAGAAATTACAGCCTTAGGTGAACATTTATGTCGTACCCGCCGCATCTGGACAGAATTAGGTTCGAATAAATTGCATATTGAAGATATTGTAGAAAATATCGGATACCAGGATTGTCCGCACATGTATCTTTTCCACATTAATGTTGGTTTTCCAATACTTGCCGAAGGAAGTGAACTACTAGCACCCTCCTCACAAGTAACACCGCGAGATGAACACGCTAAAGATAATTTAACAAATTATAACTTTGGTGAACCACCGACAGTTGATTTCCAAGAACAGGTCTATTATCATGAAATGGAATCTGATGTCGACAACCATATTCATGTTGCACTTATCAATCGTGGTTTTAACAAAGGTCAAGGCATCGGAATCTCCGTTCGATATCACAAAACACAATTCCCACACTTTGTCCAGTGGAAAATGTGTGGTCAAGGTGGCTATGTAATGGGTTTGGAACCCTCAAACTGCCGAGTTGACGGTAGAGCATCGGAACGTGAGCGCGGAACATTACAACATATTGAACCAGGCGGTCGCCGCCACTACGAAGTTGAAATTAGTGTATTATCCTCCAAAGATGAAATTGACTCACTTGAAGCAAAAATTGCAAAAACAAGAAATTAACACACCCGTCCGGAGAGGATATGCTCTTGCTATCCCACTCCTGAGGAGAAATTGAGATGAACAAACGTTTGCCTTTTCGCCTTATAGCAGTCGCACTCTTGACAATTATTCTATCCATCACATTTTATGTGGCTGAACCAATTGAAGCTGCGGAATCTGAAACAGAGACCAAAAAATCCGATGTAACCCCTGTTAACATTCCAAAAGAAAGTGTATTACACCAAATTCCTGAAAACGCCTTAGGGGTAATCTATTGTCCCAGTTTACTTGAGTTGAACGAAAGAATTAACTTCTTGGCAACAGACATGATGCCACCAGCTGGACCAGCACCAGAGTTCCTCGCCCAAATTTTAGCTGAATCTTTTGGGGTAGGATTTGAAAGTTTAGCCGAGTTAGAGGATATAGGCTTGGATTTGAACCGAGATTTTGTTGTTTTCCTTACGAGTTTAGATCCTCTCAGCCTTTCTGCAACCGTTCATTTAACTGATCCAGAAGCAATGAAACAGGTTATTGAGACAGAAGCAGAGGGAAGTGCCCCAACAGAATATAAGGGTGTAACTTACTGGAGTTCCGCTGAAGGTAGTGGCAGCTTCGCTATTCTGGATGACACCCTTGTCTTTTCACAACAACCTGAGGTTTGTGAAAATGTTATTGATATTAGAAATGGCACACTAAATTCTATTGCACATAATCCTGATTATGCCCTTTTTCTTACCAAAATAATAGAAGGTAAAGATCAAGTAGCAGCCTATTTTAACCTTGAATCCATCATCGCTCCATTTAGTGTAACACTAAAAGAAGAATTGCAATCAAATATTGGTGATCTTAAAAACAATCCAGCAACCATGGTTGCTGTGCCAATATATGAAAACATGTTTAACGGTATAATAGAGTTTATTGAAGAGTTACAATCTGTCAGCGTAACTCTCCAAATAGAGGATACTGATGTGCAACTTGCACCGTTCCTAAAACTCGAAAACGATGGTAAAATTCAAAATATATTAAACAAGTTTACTCCTGATGACTTAGTACTCCTTAATGACTTACCTAATAGTGCCTTTATGAATGGAGGGTTTCAAGGAAGTCCTCAGTTGTTGGCAGACTTGAACAAGTCTTGGCTTACGGCTTTTATGTCAGAGAACACCGAACAAAATGAGGTATTTGAGAAAATCTTACAACAGATGGAAGAAGTTTACGAATCTATGGGGGATGAATTTAGTTTCTCTGCTAATTTTAATGATAGTATTATTCCTGACTATTTAGTAATCTATGAACTAAAAGATGAACAAAAGGTCAAAGATTATTATGATAATCATTTTTTAGACAATTTTAACCAAATGATGCAGACAATGCGAGATTCTATGGGCGAATTACCTCAGTTTGCAATGTACGACGGGATATATGCTGGTAATCCAATTATGCATAACGACGTTGAAATAAAAACTCTGATCTTTCCAAATTTTAGTGCAGCTATCCCTGACATGACGCCCGAAATTGCTGTTTTAATTCCGCAGGAATGGACCTGGTCGTATGCTTTTTCGCAAGGACATCTCTTTTTCGCATTAGGTGAACCAGAAATTATTAAAATAGCACTTGATGGTAAAGCTAAAATTGGGGAAAGTGTAGCCGACAACGAGAGTTATCAGAGACTGATCGAAAGATTGGGAAGCGATAATAACTTGTTTTTCGCCATTTCTCCACTTACAGCTGCGAAAAGTATCATGTCAATTGTCTCAAAGACTGATCCTAACGTTGCTGCTCAAATGCAAATGTTTGCAGGTATCCTAATGGGTGTTCCTGAAAACTATAGCATCGGTTTTTCAGCCAAAGTTCGAGATGGTGGTATTGGTGCTAAACTACTCATCACGTTTGGTGACTTCAAGCAATTGATTCAAACCTTTGCAATGCTTTCCGGTATGTGACAGATGCAATAGTTTTTCTTGTACTTAAATTCTCGATTTGTAGTGCAAGGTCCCCGACGAATACCGTACGCGTATTCGGCGTTGATTTGGGGTCCTCCTTGTAATGCTGACTTTATCAGTAGACTTCAAATCCCGTTAATTTGGTATTATACCATATTAACGGGATTTGTAGCGCGAGGTCCCCGTGCCTCGCAACCGTGTCCTATATCAAAAGACTTCTAATCACGTTAAGTTGGTATTACTCGTCTACAAAACACCTTGTGGGCGAGTTTTTTTGTTTGACTTTTTTACGGTTTATGGTATTATAGCAGCAATTGCTTGTGGTAGTGTGCGGTTGAGAGGGACCGTCCGCTTCTGCATCGTTATTTTGGCAAAACCCTCTTAGAGAGTATTTTCCTAGGGAGGAAAGTCAGTGTATAAGCATAAAAGTTTCACAAACCGCTTTTTTATCAAAAATCGGAAGTATCAACATTTCTTCTGTTTCGGAATTGCGATTTTGTTAATCGTTACTTCATTCGCGGTGGCAGATACCACCGAAGAAACAGCAGAAGCAGTTGAGGCAGCAGAAGCAGTTGAGGCAGCAGAACCCAAGAAAAGCCCCATAAAAATCGGTGGGGCAATGCGGTTAAACTACATCTACGGAACTTATGGCGATGAAGACAACCCCGATCCCCGAGGCGAAAAGATTGGGGATGTTCGTCTTGAGATTTTTCGTCTTAATGCGGATCTTGACTATAACAACATCATTAGTAGGCTTGAATACAGATGGTATGATGGTGCCTATAGTATGATACACACTGCATGGTTAGGTTATAATATTGGTGATTTAGGTACAGTTAAAGCAGGTATTGTACGAGTGCCCTTTGGACCGACTGCCTACGGTGTTTCAACGAGTTGGTTTTTTGACCAGCATTTTTATGTTGGACTCGCAGACGATATGGATCTAGGCATCAGATGGGATGCCACTTTTGATAAACTGATGCTTAGTGTCGGCTACTACGCCATGAGTGAACCTCAGACGATAGGAAATAGTCTGGCGAGTTCACGATATAGTTATGACATTGTCAAATGGGAAGAAAACGCTGATAAAGACGGAAACGTTGAATGGGGTGTTGATGAGGATGGAAACGGCTATGATGAACAGCATCAATTTAACCTCCGTGCTATCTACACCCTTGCGGACAGTGCTGACGTTGGGGTATCACTTCAATACGGATTGCTGAAAGGAACAGATGTGGGGGACGATGATAGCGGTAACCACTATGCCGTTTCCGCACACATGAAAAACACCGTTGCCGACTTCACGCTCTATTCACAGTTTTCCTACTACGCGCATAATATCGCTGAGGAGACCCCTTGGGGCACTGGCGATCTGATTCCAATGGGTGCTTACGACTCTGCATGGCCCATCGCATCTAAAGGATTGATACCTGCACTATCTTTGCGTTACGGCGGTATAGATACATCAGGCATTTCATGGATAGACAGCGTTACGCCTTATGCGGAGTGGAGCACTATCCTGAAAACGGTGGAAGACTACAACCCCAGTACCCTCGTCACAATCGGTGCAAGTTGGACAGTCTTGGGGGCACTCTATGTATATAGTGATGTAGCACTTTCCGATGGCAACTTCTTTGTTGGAAACACGGGAGATGACTACAATAATATCATTACAGGGGTTAATCACGTTGGTGCTAACGGAAATAACATGTGGCATTGGCGGCTTAACTTTAACTTCGGTTACTATTTCTAATTGGCGGACGCTATCCTAAGGTGGACGCGTTTTGTTAGCGCGCCTACCTCTCTAAAAGGAGAATCTTGAAATGAACGAAGAAGGAAAACAACCCCAACAGATGCCACATCAGATTGATGAAGGCAGATACAAGAAACTGTTCGGTTTAGAGATTTACTTGACCCCTGTATTCGTAATTTCCAGTATTACTATTGTTGCTTTTATCGTTGGCACTCTAATCTTTGTCAATCTTCAGGAACGTAATCTTCAGAAAAGAGTTGTGGAAAAAGTTCAGGTAACACTTCAGGAACGTAATCTTCAGGAAAGTGATCTTCAGGAAAATGAGTTAAAAATCCTTAAGGAAGGCACTGAGAAAGACCTTAGGGCAAGTGTGCCAATACTCTTTGATGGTGCCCGAAAGTGGCTTACCACAAACCTTGACTGGTTGTTCATGAGCACTGCCAATCTCGTCTTTCTCTTTTGCTTGTTTGTAGCACTCTCACCTCTTGGTAAAATTCGGTTAGGAGGTACAGATGCGAAACCCGAATATTCCTACTTAACTTGGCTCGCCATGCTCTTTGCAGCAGGCGTGGGTATTGGGCTTCTCTTCTTTGGTGTTTCGGAGCCGGTTACCTATTTTCAGGGTGATTTTCAGAGTGGTGAGAATGTTGTTAGTTATTCGCCGCTGGGGATAGAAACGGTTTACAACCGAGATACGGTTTACACGCCTGAGAATGTACCTGACATGGGAGAATCCACAGTTCAAGCGGCGACATCATTGGGTATAGCATCAACAGTCTTTCACTGGGGACTACAAGGGTGGGCAATCTATGGTGTCGTAGGACTTGCACTCGCTTTTTTTGCCTATAACCGGGGATTTCCACTCCTTATCCGATCAGCGTTCTACCCCATTTTCGGAGAACGAATATGGGGTTGGCCTGGACATATAATTGATACTTTCGCTATATTTGCGGGTATCTTTGGACTTGCAACCTCCCTCGGTTTAGGAGTGCAACAGGTAACTTCTGGCCTTGACCATCTATTTGGGATACCTGCAAACGCCCTCACCATGATAGTGCTGATTGTAGTGATTACGGCCATCGCGCTTGCATCTGTGATGACAGGGATTAATGTCGGTATCAAACGGCTCAGCCAGTTCAACATCATTCTCGCGTTTATATTGCTGGTAACTGTTTTCATTCTCGGTCCGACAGGTTATATTTTCCGTAATATTTTCACTGGACTTGGGACCTATGTCATGAAAATTGTGCCGCTTAGCAATTGGGTTGGACGTGAGGACACTGGTTTCCTACACGATTGGACAACTTTCTACTGGGCATGGTGGATCGCTTGGGCACCGTTCATCGGAACATTTATTGCGCGCATTTCAAAGGGGCGCACGGTTCGCGAATTTGTAATCTTTGTTCTTTTTCTGCCGACGCTACTGTGTTTACTTTGGTTTAGTGCCTTTGGTGGCACTGCTATCCACCAGTTCCTCACTGGTGGCTTCACGGGCGTAACCGAACAAGTTGAGACATATAATTACCCACTGGCACTGTTCAAAATGTTTGAAGGACTCCCGTGGACAACGCTGCTTTCCTGTGTCGCAATGCTCCTGACAATTATCTTCTTCGTTACCTCGTCAGACTCTGGCTCTTTGATTATTGACATCATTGCAGCTGGTGGCAAGGTTGACGCACCGATACCACAACGGGTGTTCTGGTGTACCGTAGAGGGTTTAGTCGCTATTGCGCTATTACTTGGCGGCGGGTTAAAAGCGTTACAGGCTGCCTCCCTCGTTACAGGTTTCCCCTTTGCGATTGTGCTATTGGGGATGGGAGGGTGTGTCTTGGTTGGGCTTATGGAAGAAAGGCGCAAATCCCTAGCTGGAGATTAGGAATTAATGAGATAATTTTTTGTGGGCACGGTTGAATACCGTGCCCACAAAATTATCCAAACGATTCTTATACCCAATTAACTTGATTTGTAGTGTGAGGTCCCCGTGCCTTGCATGTTACATTTATCAACATATACCAACATAATAAAAAACAGATTTGTGAAGTGAGTACTTAACAATCCCACTGCTTTAGTTGTGGGTCAGGGCTATTTAGTTTTAGGCTTTTTGTTCGGTTTATCCGAAAAGTCGCGATTCGGAGATCGCTCCTACAGGGGAAAGTCTTAAATTGAAAATCTAAATATTTGGAAAACTAAATAGCCCTGGCTGTGGGTCATAAGACGTTGACTTTTATCCTAATTTGTGGTATACTCTGTCCAATCTACTTAGTGTTGGGTATGTCAACACCTGCCACACCTTTGACGAGGCAATAGGTTAAATCAAATGTCCGCAAGAATACCAAAAAACATTGTTATTAAAAAAAATAACAGACCTTGCGGACAGGACACTCGCCGCGGGATACGCGGAGAGTCTAAACGCTTGTGGAGTCTAAGTAAGCCCTTCACAAGGGAGGCAATAGATGAAGAAGCAAGAACCCTACGACTTCAGTCGTGGGAGTATCAGAATACTTGGAATTGATACATCTTGCGATGAAACGGCTGCAGCTGTCGTAGTTGATGGCAGTGAAATCTTGTCAAATGTAGTTGCATCGCAAATTAAAGCACATGAACAATATGGCGGTGTGGTTCCTGAGTTGGCATCGCGCAAACACATTGAAGCAATCAACTATATCGTCAATAAATCGCTGATTGAAGCACAACTTATATTTGACGATTTAGATGCAATCGCAGTGACAAATCGACCCGGATTGATCGGCGCGTTACTCGTCGGAGTTGCAGCAGCAAAAAGCCTCGCTTACTGCCATAATCTCTCACTACTCGGAATTAATCATATTGAAGGACATATCTATGCCAATTACATGGTGCATGATAAGTTGACTTTTCCGCATATCTGCTTGACTGTTTCTGGTGGACACACTTTGCTCGTAGAAGTGCATGAGGGATGGAAATATAAAGTATTGGGAACGACACAGGACGATGCAGCGGGTGAAGTTTATGATAAAGTCGCGAAGTACCTCGGGCTCGGTTTTCCCGGTGGTCGTATTATAGACGAACTGGCACAAAAAGGTAATCCGACAGCAATAGATTTTCCTCGACCTATGCTCCGCAGCGGTGATTACCAATTTAGTTTTAGTGGTATTAAAACGTCGGTGCGATATTTTGTGGAGAAAGCTGAACGTGCTGGCAGCATTGCAAATGGAGAGATTAGCATTGAAGACATTGCTGCCAGTTTTCAAGCAGCAGTTGTTGAGGTGCTTGTTGCAAAAACTGTCCATGCAGCAAAAGCCTCTGGCACTCACACTATAACGTTGACAGGTGGTGTTGCAGCGAACAGTCAATTGAGATCTTCTCTAAATGAAGCGGCTGCTGAAATCGGTGCAGATGTCTACTATCCGCCGATTAACTTGTGTACAGATAACGGTGCAATGATAGCAGGGATCGCTTATGAAAAATATCAGCAGGGACTTCGAGATGGACTCTCTCTTAATGCTGCAGCGAATGGGTCTATCGTTGATGTTTAAGCAGATAGGATAGGACACTTGGAATCTGATTTACGCATTAAAGCAGCAGTAGGTTGCCTAAAATCAGGAGGCATTATCGCCATTCCTACGGATACAGTTTATGGGTTGGGAGCCGATCCGTTTAATCCTGATGCTGTACAAAAACTATATACTATAAAGGGCAGACCAGAAGGGAAACCGATTCCCTTAGTCCTCGGATCTGTTGAAGATGTTAATAAGGTTGCACAAAATCTACCAGGTTTCTTTTTTCATCTTACAGAAAGGTTTTGGCCAGGAGGATTAACTATCATCGTAGAGTCAAAAAACCTGCTACCCCAACTTACAGCAGATGGAAATACAGTTGGGTTACGTATTCCAAATCAACCGCTGCTATTGCAAATTCTTCAGGAATTTGGTGGTCCTATAGCTATAACGAGTGCGAATTTGTCAGGAGAACCTGCAGCAACATCTCCCCAAGAATTTAGTGACGAACTATCTGCAAAAATTGATTATATTGTAGACGATGGGCAAACGCCTGGACCCATTCCATCTACAGTCTATGACATATCAGTCTCACCCCCTAAAATTCGGCGAGAAGGTGTCATTTCAGCTGAAACCTTAACTAAGGAGTTGATGTGCTACAACAAACATTTAAACAACTCCTGAAATTTCTTGCGACTCCAGCCGGAAATTGGGTGTTACTCAGTTTAGGATGTGTTATCGCCTTAGCCGTAGTTTACCATAAATGGAAACAAATACCGGGATTGACGGTATCGTTAATACAGGATGATACATGGTTTATCAATCGTGACGATAATAATCGTTTAGCAATTGTGGTTTCTCTGCATCTGGTTAATAAATCAGGTGCGCCTATTCAGTTTTACAGATGTAAATTGAGTGGATACACGCCAAAATCTCCTCCAGAACGATTGTTCTTAGAAGGCTATGACAAAACGATTGAACTCACCTATCCAAAATATGATTCCTTTTCAGATGCAGTTGGACAATCAGAAAATGCCAATTCAGTTTATGTCCTTAATCCGTATACCGAACAACGAATGTGGGTTTACTATGAGTCTGGCATCGTGACACTGACGAATATACTTCGTGCCCCTATTGTCCTGAAAGATTTAAATCGAAAGCGAAAATCTATCCAAGCATCTGTCCCACGCAATATGGAACAGATTCAGTTGTATCGCGAAGCAGCAATGCGCTGGTAAGGATATTCAATCCCAAAATCGTAAAAGGTTCCCTCCAATAGGTTTATCGCAAACCAGAATGGTTCTTGTTATACGTAAAATAGTATTGACAGTGACCGCTCTATCAGTATATAATTCTTAACAAATTATATTAAGAAAGAAACCACAAATGCAGTTTTCATACTATTGGCCGGTGTGGGCAGTAATCCTTGGCATTCTCATCGCGGTCGGCATCACAGTATATGGGTATCTTAGAATAGGTCATCCATTAAGCCGTTTACGCCACTATTCACTCATTGGCTTGCGATTTATAGCCATTGCAATTTTGCTTTGCTGTTTATTGGCACCCGTGATAATAGAAAAGAAAGACGTTACCCCTCAAACACATCTTTCCATATTAGTTGATACATCGCGGAGTATGCAATTGGAAGATAACTATCTTGGCAAGGCAGAAACCTCACGTATCCATCAAGTAAATCAACTGCTGTCCGATGAATCAAGCCAATTTTTACAAACTCTGCATAGTGACCATAAAGTACATCTCTACCGTTTTGATTCGGTTCTCCACGAAGGTGCAAACCCTATGGTAAATTTTGAACCAAATGGCACACTCACTGATATTGCTTCAGCTATCCGTGAAGCAGCACATGCGTGGCAAGGACAACCGAACGCAGGGATCGTACTAATAACCGATGGCGCACATAATGCTTCCAGTTTATCAATAGAAGAAATTGCTGCATTGAATACACCTGTTTATGTTATAGGTGTCGGTGCACCACAACCCCCTCAAGACATACAAATACAAAAGGTTGATGTGTTGCCTATTGCCTATACTGGACATGAAACGATCATTCGTGTCACTGTAGTGCAGACAGGATATATGGATGAATCAATTCGAGTGTCACTTCGTGAATCCCAAAGTAACCGTCTCGTTGACGCAGCTATGCTGGCTTTCCCGCCTGATAGTGCAGAACAATCTGTAACGTTGAATGGACAGCGAATCATGAAAGGCACGCAACATGTCATTGAACTAAAACTGACCCCTGAAGCCGAAGGGAATTATCAATATAAGGTGATGATTCCCACCTTAGAAGGTGAACTGACAGATTCAAACAATGAAAAGACGTTTTCATTAAAAGTGGTGAAAGCGAAACTTAATGTCTTTTATTTAGAAGGCAGACCACGTTGGGAATATGCATTCCTTAAACGCACCTTGGAACGCGACCCTGATATTGAAGCAACTTTTGCTGTTCTATCAAAGAAAGTTCGTTCAGAATCAGTCCTTGCGCGCAACGATGGATATTACCCACAAGACAGTACAACACAACTTTCTCGATTCCCTGAAACTCAACAAGAACTCTTTAAATACGATGTCCTGATTTTAGGTGACTTGTCATCAGAACATCTCACCACCGCACAACAACAGAACATTGTTAACTTTGTGGAACAACGCGGGAAAGCGATTATCTTTCTTCCTTCACACAACGCATTAGGCACAAACGGATATATTAACACACAACTTACGAAGTTACTTCCTATTCAGATTCCGAATAGTGGTTGTTTAGAACAAGAGACAGAATTCTCGCTTGACCTAACGCAAGCTGGCATGTTTCATCCGATATTACAGTTATCTGACAATTTGGAACGCAACACTGAAATTTGGCAAAATCTTCCCGCATTTTCTCGTACATTTCGCAGATTCCAACTGAGGGCAGGGGCAACTACGCTAATCACTAAACAGGGTGGAGAGCCAATTTTGATTTTTCAACGTGTCGGACTTGGAAAGAGTCTTCTCTTTGCTGCTGAAGGTGTATGGAATTGGGACTTTGGTGTCCACTCTTATAAAGACACTACTTATCAAACTGTGTATCCGCGTTTTTGGGCACAAGCACTTCGATGGATGGCACAGCAATCCGATGAAAATCGAATCTATATCACAACCGCTGCATCGACGTATGCACAAGGTGAGACTGTCCAGATAAACGTAAGGGCGTATTCTCATACCTTTCAGCCTCAAGTTGATGCTGAAATTCAGTTATCAGTGACACCGCCAAGTGGTTCAACATTTCCACTCAAAACACAGACTGAGACAATGGAAACAGAGACTCGTCATGCTGCAGGCAACTATACTGCTAAATTGAAGGTTGAAGAAAAAGGAACTTACAAAATTCGTGCAGTTGGGAAAGCAGGAAATATACCTTTAGGAGAGGATAAAATTGATATTTACGTCCATCCGCAACTGATTGAATTAGAAGCACCACAACTTAATGAACCATTACTTACGAAACTTGCTGAGCAGACCGGAGGTGTTTATCTCAAAATTGAGGACGCGCACTTACTCCCTGATAAGATAAACACTGTCCAAGACCCTGTCTTTGTTGATACCGAACGTGATTTATGGGCACATCCCCTCATCCTAATTACAATTGTTGGATTGTTAGGCACCGAATGGTTCATTCGAAAACGCAATGGTCTCGTGTAACAATAAGTCCAAATTAACGTGAGTTTGATATATGGCACATTCTAAAAATATGCGGACATTTTCGTAGGGGTTAGGTTGCCTAACCCCTACGGGTGAGAGGATCTCGCCCCTACGAGAAGCACGAAGTCTCGTTTTTACCAAACTCACGTTAAATTAACGTGAGTTTGATATATGGCACATTCTAAAAATATGCGGACATTTTCGTAGGGGTTAGGTTGCCTAACCCCTACGGGCGAGGGAACCTCGCCCCTACGAGAAGCACGAAGTCTCGTTTTTACCAAACTCACGTTAAATTAAAGATTTGACGTAGGTTGGGTAGAACATAGGAAACCCATCCACGATAAATTGAGTAATTCAGGTTATGAAGGTGATTAATAGGATTTTGAAATTGTCAAAAATATTCTTTTCAAAACTAAACCTCTTTGTTGTATGTTGCATGCTCTTCTGTACTGTAATTGGGACACAAGAGGCGGGTGAACTCTTTACTATTGCTCAAATTCAATACGGCGGTGGTGGTGATTGGTACGGTGATCCTTCCGCAATCGGCAATTGGCTTCGTTTGTTACGTGAACGGACAGAGATTGAAACGGCAGATGATCGGGTAATTCTTAAGTTGACTGATCACGTGCTTTATCAATACCCAATGCTCTATCTCGTTGGACACGGCAATATCCGCCTCACTGAACATGAAGTTTTGGCACTGCGCGAATATCTCACGCAAGGTGGTTTCCTCTTTGTGAATGATGATTACGGATTAGACAAAAGTTTCCGACGCGAGATTAGTAGGGTATTTCCTAAGCAGGATTTGCAGCCGATACCCAATTCGCATCCAATTTATCACTGCTTTTATGATCTGCCGGGACTTCCTAAAATCCATGAACATGATTCAGATCTCGCTCAAGGTTTTGGTATTTTTCACGATGGTCGCATGGTAGTTTTCTACGCCTATAGTGCTGATATTGGTGATGGATTGGAAGATCCAAGGGTCCATCCAGATGATACGCCTGAGGTCCGTGAACTTGCAACAAAAATGGCTGTAAATATAGGAGTGTATGTTCTAACCCACTAAGTGTATTTAGAAAATGTGACGTTTCTAATGTCTATAATATAGACAAAATCTCCGATAAGAGGGAACAAGGAAGGCAGAATGCAAAATCAAAACACCAATCAGATTTATCAATTTATTATCAACAGACTTAGTGCTGTTCGGCGAACCTGGCGATGGCTCATTCTATCTGAAAGTCTACTCAAATGGGTCAGCACGCTTGCTTTTGTGATGCTTGCGGGGCTTCTTAGTTTTCAGTTACCATTACCCCATTTTTTGAAAATTAGCATAGTTATTCTCTCTATTGGTATAGCAATCTACATCACCTTTCGTATGCTAATCCGTCCTCTGTTGCGCAAATTGACTTTTTCTACAGTGGCTGCGTATCTTGAGAAGGCATATCCAAATATTGAGAATAGGATCCTGAGTGCTGTCCAACTTAAACCGACATTGGAAAATAATCGATTGGGTTACGCGCAAGAATTTGTTGAGAAATTGATTTTTCAAACCCAACACGATGTTGAGAAAATTGAATTGAAAAAGGTATTTCGGACTGAATTTTCGAGAATCAAGCGGAATTCAGGGATTGCTGTCCTTGCTTTAGGAACGTTATTGCTTACAAGCTTTCTTTTGCCTTCTGCCTTGAAAGGGTTCACGCAAACATTTGAGGGTTTGCCGAAAACCCCAATGGAAGGATTTATTGCACAGATAGAGGAAGTCCGCCCAGGGAACATCCAAATTAAGCGTGGGGAAGATGTTACCATACAAGCAAAAGTCAGTGGGCATCTTGACGCACCGGTTTATGTCTATTATCGTTTGACACTAACGGATGAGTTGATAACAGATGACACTAATGGGCAGGACTCCGCAGATACAGACCAGAATGTGGCAAAAGATGAGAAGCAATTACCGCATCTACGGGATGGAGAAACATGGCAATCCTTACTAATGGATCGCGCACCTACTGATATTCAATATAGCGCGACAATTGAAAATATTGACCGTTCATTGCAATATTATATTTCAACTAAAGACATAGCATCCCCTAATTTTCAGATTGCCGTTCGCCATGAACCGATTGTCAAAAACTTCCAACTCCAATTCAATTATCCAGGGTACACACAACTGCCTTCACAGACCCTTGAAGCAAACACCGGTGATGCTGAAGTTCTCTACGGAACGGCAATCGTCCTTACTGGAGAAAGCAATAAACCACTTAAGGAAGCACATCTGATCTTTGAAGAGGCTGATCTTGTCAAACTCGAAATAGATGCCGAAACCGGGATAAAAGGTGGTTTTGTAGCTAAGCAGGCAGGTAATTATCACATTCAGATCCAAGATAGAGATGGTTTGACAAACACTGACACGCTCACATATACCCTCAACGTCTTCAAAGATACTGCACCTCAAGTAGAAATTATTGAGCCTGGAAAAGACCTTGTTTTAGATAACGATATGCTGGTCAAACTCAAAGTTGAAGCAACTGATGATTACGGTCTTCGGACGCTTCAATTGGTGCATCGGATTCAAAAAGAGAATGCAGATGACAGGGTTGTTATGCTAAAGCAACTCCCCTCAACCACTTCTCCACCACAAGCATCGCTTTTCTTAACCTATAGTTGGGATATTGACCCCATTGGACTATTCCCTGGTGAGACACTCTCATATTATGTACAGGCAATTGATACCGACAATGTCTCTGGACCCAACATCGGTAAATCGCGCACCTACACACTACGTTTTCCAACGCTTGACGAATTATATGAAGACATTGCCGCTGAGCAAGAGACAGAACAACTCAGCCTTGATGAAATATTTGACGAACAATCAGAAGCAACTGGAATAGTAGATGAACTTCTTGAGAAAATCCAAAAATTCAAAGAATTTTCGCTAACAGACAAAAAGTTGTTGCAGCAGGTTGTTGAATCACAAAAAGAAATTGCGAAGAAGGCAAATGAACTTATCACTGAGATGGAACAGACCGCGTCTGAAATGCAGAAAAACCAACTCTTTGATCAGGAAACAATTGAGAAATATCAGGAACTTCAAGAGTTGATGAAGGAGGCACTGTCCGAAGAACAGCAGGAACTATTGAAGAAATTGGGTGAAGCATTAGCGAAACAGCAATTGAATGAACAGGAAAACGCGATGACAGCAGCCAATTTCAATCAGGAGCAGTTTCAGCAAAAACTTGAACGTTTGAAATCGCTTTATCAACAACTTATAATGCAGCAGAAACTTGAAGCAGCAGCGAAACAGGCTCAAGCTCTTGCGGATCAGCAACAGCAGCTAATGGATTCCTTAGATCCACAGATCTCAGAAAAATCGGAAACTACCGAACTCAATGATGCTGCTCAAAAGGAGGATCGGATTAAAGGGGAATCTGACAAACTGGGTGAGAAATTGGATGAACTCGGAAATGAAATGTCCGAAATGGCAAAATCTCAAGAGAATGCTCCACCACAAATCCAGAAAGTGGCTGATGAAGTCAAGAGACTCAACCAATATGCAAAGGATCAGAAACTACCCGAGAATCTGCAAGGGACAAGTCAAAACTTGCGAAATGAACAGAAACAGGACGCACTTCAAACCGGCAGAGAAGCAGAACAAACCTTGACTGAATTAGCACAAGGATTGGACAACGCTTTGGAATTTATGGAAGGTTCAAACAACGAACAAGCGTTAGCAGCAATGCGGGAAGCCGTTAAAAGTGGTTTGTACCTTTCACATCTGCATGAGAAGGTCATCAATAAAACTAATGAATTACTTATTCCAAATGTTCAGGACTACATCACGAGTGAAATTCAGCAGCTGCAACAACTCGCTGCTGAAGAACTCAGTGCTGCCAAGGGTATCTCACAAATTGCCGATAAACTATGGGAACTTGGAAAGCAGCAGATAGAGATAGATCCAGAAATCGTTTGGCGATTGAATGCATCAAGCGATGCCTTAAACCGTGCCGCGCGCGCATTGGAAGATAGACAGACGGGTCTTGCACTTCCAATTCAAAGAGGAGGACTGGCGGATCTCAATCAGTCGGTTTTTGATCTGCTTGCTGCTATAGCCCGCGCGGGTCAACAGGCAGGTCCAGGTGGACTGCAAAATATGTTGGAACAACTGCAACAACTTGCACAAAGTCAGGAACAACTCAATGAGATGGCACAAACCCTCAGTCAACAGATGCGTGAACAAGGAGAAACACCGAGTCTAAGACAAAGACTTGAAAGACTATCATCGCAACAACAATTGATACGTGAGGCAACAGAGAGGCTGTCAGAAATTGCTGAAAATGCATCGGATATACTCGGTAACATAAAAAATATTGCTGAGGAAATGGCAGAAGTTGAGGAAAAATTGGGGCAAGGCACACTCAACGACCAGGTAATTGACCAGCAGGATAAAATTCTAACACGAATGCTTGATAGTTTAAAGTCGTTGCAAAAACGCGATTTCGGTAAACAGCGAAAAGCACAGGTTGCTAAAAAACCTTCTGCCACACCGCAAGAAGTACCCCCGTTGCATCCTGACCTACTGGAAATCGTGCGTAAGCTTGAAACTACACCCAATGCAAAGGAATTGGAGAACATACCATTTCAATACCGTGAACAACTCCGGCAGTATTTCAAAGCATTATCGGAAAAAACTCAATAGGTGTATTTGTCATATACCTCTAATAACGTGAGTTTGATATATAGCAAATTCTAAACATAAACGGACATTTTCGTAGGGGTTAGGTAACCTAACCCCTACGGGCGAGAAGACCTCGCTTCTACGAGAAGCCCGACATCTTGTTTTTATCAAACTCACGTTCTAATAGCAAATCTAAATATTCGGAAACTAAATGACCTTGTGGCGAATCAAGTTAATTTGGTTTAATTGGAGTTCCATTATGTATCGCGCTTACAAATCCCTGCTATATTTATCCCTAATTATCATTGTTGCGCTCCCTACTCTTGCCCTAACGGATGCAGAAATTGAGTCACTTATTGCTACCATGTCAGTTGAGGAAAAAGTAGGACAACTTCTCATTTTCGGTATAGGGGGACCGCAGGTAGGTCCTATTGCCAAGGGACATATTACGAAACGTTTTGTTGGTGGGGTTATTCTCTTTGATCGGAATATAAAAAATCCTGAACAGGTAGCAGCGTTGACGGCTGAGATCCAACAAGTTGCTCAAGAGACACCGAAAGGTATTCCGCTTTTTATTGGTATTGACCAAGAAGGTGGAAGTGTCACACGGTTTAAAAAAGGTGCGACAGTTCTACCCGGTAATCTTGCTTTAGGTGCTACGCGATCTATTTCATTGGCAAAAAAAGCGGGAGAACTCACCGCTATTGAATTAGCAGCTGTCGGCATTAACCTAAACTTTGCACCAGTAATGGATGTCAATACTAATCCACTCAATCCGGTTATCGGTGTCCGTGCTTTCGGTGAATCGTCTGGACTTGTCTCAGAACTTGGTACAGCCTATATCCGCGGACTACAACACAATGGAGTTCTTGCTACCGCTAAACACTTTCCAGGACACGGTGATACTAAGGTTGACTCTCACAAAAAATTACCTATTGTAACACATGATAAAAACCGAATCGACACCGTTGAATTGGCACCATTTCGTGCTGCAATAGAGGCTGATGTAGCCGCGATTATGTCAGCACATATCCTCTTTCCCGCACTTGACTCAGAGTTTCCGGCAACACTTTCATACTCAATACTCACAAATATCCTCCGCCAGCAGTTGGGTTATGATGGACTCATCATTACCGATGATCTTGAGATGCATGCGATTGATGCACGATACGAAACAGGAAACGCCGCTGTCTTAGCGATACAAGCTGGCGCGGACATGGTCCTTGTTCCGTGGACCTTCAAGAAGCAACAGCGCGCTTATAATGCACTCCGACAAGCGGTAAAGAACCGTAAAATTCCTGAAAAACGCCTCAATGCCTCAGTGCGCCGCATCTTAAAAAGTAAAAATGATTCTGGTGTTTTTGATAAACAAGTAGTAGTGGAAAATCCAGATGGCATAAACTCGTCTCTTTCAAGTGTCGGAAGCGCGCAACACAGAGATATCGCACAAACTATCGCAGCACGGGCAATAACCCGCGTCAAAAACACCAGCGGCATACTCCCTTTGAAGATGGAACCAAAGGAACCTGTTCTTCTCCTCAGCCCTTCACGCCTTTTCTCTAACACTTTCCTCAAGGCACATACGGATATCGACCAGATCAACCCCGTTTTGATTCCACTTCGAGTGAACGCACAGCAGTTAGTTCCACAACTCCTACTATCAAAACCTTCGATTATTGTGGCAGGAATTACCAATGTACAGCAAGCTAACCTTATTCATCAGTTGAGTCAAAAAACGGATGTCCCGATCATAGTTATTTCGCTTGGGTCACCGTATTTACTTGGCAAATGCCCTGATGTTGCGTGTGCTATCGCTGCTTATGATGGGAACTACTATTCTCTTGTCGCTGCTGTGGAAGTCCTGTTAGGTAAAAAACAGGCAACAGGAAAGTTACCTGTCACAATTCCGTAAAGACTTCTTTTTCACACTCTGGAACACCCTTATATCTTGTGAAATGTAAGGGCTTTTGTATTGCACAATGTGGAGTGTTCTGAAGTATACAGAAGGAAAAAGCCAAATTATGTTTGTATATAAGAGTTTGTCTACATTGAATATCTTCCAGCAATCTGTCAAACATATAAATCTAATAAATCTTCCCATTTGACATCTATTCAGCAGATATGTTATTATTTTCTCACAATTGATATTCATCAGACCTTTAAAGGAAGGAGTCTTTATATGACAGGTGAAGAGAAATTTAAAATTGACCTTGAGGGTTATCTCGTAATAAAGAACATATTAACCGATGATGAGGTCGCTGAGATGAACGCTTATATTGACAACGGTGAAATGAATGGTTGTCCAAGTCTATGGGGTGAACCGTTTAAACGGCTTATTGATCATCCCATAATTCTACCGTATCTCGTTGAACTGTTGGGTCCGTATGTCCGTCTCGATCACGATTATGCGATCATTATGAATAACGGAGACACAAAGGGTGGATTGCACGGTGGTGAAGATGGAGGTCATGCGCGTCGGAACGCTGGAGACCACTGGTATAAGTATCGCGATGGCGTAATACGAAACGGATTGTCTGTCATGACCTACAATTTGGCGGATGCCCCTGCAGGTGCGGGTGGGTTCGCTTGTATTCCAGCGAGTCACAAAAGTAACTTCGTACCAGAGATTCCGAAGGAAGTCCGCAGCTTTGACCGTCCTGCACACTATGTCGTCCAACCGCCACTTGAAGCAGGTGATGTCCTGTTTTTTACAGAAGCACTCATACATGGCACAATGCCGTGGAAGGCAGATCATCAACGACGTTCGCTTCTCTATAAATATAGTCCTGGACACTCTGCATGGTCGGAACACTACTACGACATCAGCAAATACGGTGAGTTGACAGAACAACAGAGACGTATGCTCATGCCACCCTCTATCGGCGGAAGACCACGCGTTGCAGATTCGAATTAAAATTGTCTGTTGATTTTCAACAATTAACTGCGTTTGAGTATTTTGAAACCTAAAATTGAATACTTACTATTATAACGTGAGTTTGATATATAGCAAATTCTAAACATAAATGGACATTTTCGTAGGGGTTAGGTTACCTAACCCCTACGGGCGAGAAGACCTCGCCCCTACGAGAAGCCCGACATCTTGTTTTTATCAAACTCACGTTATTATATCGAAAGGAATTGCCTTGATGATAGGTGAAGAAAAATTTTCTGTAGACCTTGAGGGTTATTTAATAATTAAGAATGTATTGACAGACGACGAAGTCGCTGAGATGAACGCCTTTATAGATAAAGGTGAAATGCATGGACCTCCGAGTTTATGGGGAGCACCCTTTAAACGGTTGATTGATCATCCGAAAATTCTACCCTATCTTGTGGAGATGTTGGGTCCGAATGTTCGTCTGGATCACGATTATCCGCTATTTATGAAAGTTGGTGATGGTCGCGGTGGGCTGCACGGTGGTGAGGATGGGGGTCGTCCTGGTGGTTCCGAAGGGGATCACTGGTACAAATACCGTGATGGTGTCATGCGCAACGGGTTATGTGTAATGACATATAACCTTGCTGATGCTCCTGAAGGTGCAGGTGGATTCGCATGCATTCCGGGGAGCCACAAAAGCAACTTCTTGAGGGAGATTCCGAGGGAAGTTCGCAACTTTGAGCGACCCGTGCATTATGTTGTTCAACCCACACTTGAGGCGGGAGATGTGCTGTTTTTCACCGAAGCACTCGTTCATGGGACAATGCCGTGGAAAGCAGATCATCAACGTCGCGCGCTGCTATACAAATACAGTCCAGGACATTCCGCATGGTCAGGGAATTACTACGATATTAGCAAATATGGCGACTTGACCGAGCAACAAAAACGCATGCTTTTGCCACCGTCCATAGGTAGGAGACCCCGAGTCGTAGACGCGAAGTAATTATGGCATATTACCACTCTTCGTAATCAATAATTAAGGGGCACAGAATTGTCAAAGATCCAACTCACAGGAAAACAGAGTGATTTCCTTAAAATCGTTGTCGCTGCAGCAGGTCGTGGAGACGTTGAAGGTGTTCGTCAACTATTAGATGATAAACCTGATTGGATTCACACTATCGGTTCGCACGGTAGAACGATGATGTGGGAAGCTGCATATCGTGGGAAATTAGAGGTCGTTAAATTTCTGGTAGCACGCGGTGCCGATCTGAATCTGCCCGGTTGCCATCTGAGTAAGCACTCGCTTGAGATAACACCTTATTGTATTGCTCAACACGAAGGGCGCGATGAAGTTGCGGATTATCTGCTGCAACAAGGTGCGAAAACTGATATTCATCTAATCTTCGGGCTAGAGACCCCTGCCTTCAGGTCTTACTATTACCCATAAGTCGAATTCTTACTATTGACCATAAATTCGACATAAAGTGCAGACATCTATTTTCTTGATTTACATTCACCTGTGCTGTCAAAATAAGTGTATTTTCGCTTGTGTCATAATATACTTGCCTATCAATAACATTTGTGTTATGTTCAATAGATATTATTACCAACACAAGTAACACTTATGAATCTGATACATTGGAGTGAATAATGATGTCTACAAACAAGAAAGAGTTATCTACATCTTGGGTTATTGAAGAGTTTATGGGTCTTGATTTGGGAGATGCCCGTCTGAATAAAAGGTTGCTCAGCGTTGCGGATGCGTTGGCGGCACATCCTACCGAAACCATCAACGCTGCGTGTGGCGATTGGGCATCGGTGAAGGGTGCCTATCGTTTATTTGATAATGAAAAGGTTTCCTCAGCGAAGATATTGGCACCTCACTTTAGACAAACGATTGAGCGGATGAGTGAGCATCAGCGTGTGTTTGCTATACAAGATTCAACTTATCTGGATTACACCGATCACCCATCAACAGAAGGTTTAGGTCCGATTGGTGCCTCGTCTCATCACCATTATGGTTTTGTCAAACACACGACACTCATCGTGAGTGGGTCGGGTCTCCCGCTTGGGTGTTTGACAGATAAAGTGTGGGTTCGGGATGCGCCGACACAAGAAAAAAAACGGAAATCCAGACCGCTGGTAGAAAAAGAGAGCTACAAGTGGATTGAGGCAGTGTCGGCAATAAAATCCGATGCCCCAGAAGGTGTTGAGGTGATTTGCATTTGTGATCGTGAAGCTGATATTTATGAGTTCTTCGTTGAAGCACAAGAGATGCCTTTTGTAATACGAGCTGCGCAAGATCGTGTGGTTGATAATGATGTTGGTAGATTGCGTGCTTTAGCAGAAAGTCTACCTGTTGCTGGTGAGTTTAGCATAAAAGTTGCAGCGCGTGGTGCCCAACCTGCCCGAGAAGCAACTCTGCGCGTTAGTTTCACAAAAACGACGCTTCTCCCACCGCATCGTTCGCAAGCCTCACGCTCCCAAGAACTACCTGCTGTGGAAATATATCTCGTATGGGTGGTAGAGACGAACCCACCCGATGGCACAACACCTGTGGAATGGCTGCTCCTTACAAATGTGGAAGTCACAGATTTCTCAGATGCGATTGAACGAGTAGACTGGTATACTCAACGCTGGCACATTGAAGTCTATTTCAAAGTCCTCAAATCGGGAACGAAAGTTGAGGAAGTCCGCTTCCAAACCCAAGAGAGACTCCTACGCTTTATCGCCCTGCTGAGTGTGATTGCTTGGCGCCTTTATTGGTTGACAATCATCAATCGGCAGACACCGGATACGGACTGCACACATATATTGACTGAAGTTGAGTGGAAAGCACTTTACTGTATAACACATAAGACGCACATTTTACCGAAAAAACTACCAACTGTGTCTGAAGTCGTTGTTTGGATCGCCAAACTGGGTGGCTTTTTAGGACGCAAGTCCGATGGTCAACCTGGAGTGACCGTTATTTGGAGAGGATGGCGAAGGCTTAGTGATATTTCTGACACCTTTGCTCTTTTTCATCAATACACACAAAACAATATCAGTCAGAACCTTATGGATGGACATGTTCCATAAACTTATGGGTAATAGTAAGGTTGCAAAGCGAGGTCTCTACCACCACTGAGTTGTATCAGGAGCGATGCTGAAGGATATAAGTGATGCGCACCTACAAACACAAGATACGCAATCATGGTAAAAACAAACGTTTGGGTAATATGCTTGACGATTTGGCAGAGGTGCATAATCACTTCCTGCGTCTTGAGCAACGGTACTTCCGCATTTATGGTAAATATGCTGGTAGGTATCGTCTGCAACCGCATTTGACAAAGTTGCTCAACCGGACTAAAAAACACTGGGCTTGGATACCAAGAGACACACTTGACGCTGTTATCATCCGTCTTGACACTGCTTACCAACGGTTTTTTGTGTATAAAAAGAATGGTGGCAAAAAGGTGGGTCTGCCTAAAGTGAAAAAACCACACAAAATGCGCTCTGCTAAATTTCCAACAGGATACAGACTTGAGAATGGGCGTCTCCGTATCTCTTTCAAAACGTGGGATGATAAGACACAATCTTTGAAGTTTGACCGTATCTGGTATTCTTTCCATCAGCACCGCGACTGTCAAGGTAATGTCCGCTATGTCCAAATCCTCCGAGACGCTGCAGGAGAATACTGGCTTTATATTATCACTGATGACACAAGCAAAGAAGTCTTGTCTGCTACGGGTAAGAGCGTAGGGATAGACTTCGGATTGAAAACCTTTTTGACGCTTAGCACTGGTGAAAAGATACAGAACCCACAATTCTTGAAACAATCCTTGAACGCACTTCGGCAACTCAATAAAGCAGTATCTCGTAAAGTCAAAGGTTCTAATAACTGGTGGCGTGCTGTCAGAGCACTCGCTATACTCTATAGCAAAGTCAGCAACCAACGTAGAGACTGGCATTGGAAACTTGCCACCGACCTTTGCCGAAGGTTTGACTTCATCGCGACCGAAACGCTGAACCTTGACGGTATGAAAAGGCTTTGGGGACGTAAAGTCTCTGACCTTGCCTTCTATCAGTTTGTTGAGATATTGAAGTTCAAATGTTTCAAACATAATCGTGAGTTCCATCAAGTTGGACAGTGGACTGCGACAACGAAACCTTGTTCCGATTGCGGGTATCAAAACGATAATCTTTCTCTTAGAGATAGACAGTGGACATGTCCAAAATGTGGCTCCCACCACGACAGAGACATCAATGCTGCTATCAACATACTTCGGGGCTGCTTAGAACCCCACGTGGAGACGATATAAGTCAATCCTTCGGGATTGTTGTTGTCTGTGAAGCACAAGCCCCCGCCTTTAGGTGGTGGGTGCTATGACACTGCTGCTTACCTCGGTGATTATGAAACTGCCCTTTCACTCTTTGATAAAGATCCCAGTCTTATCAATAGTGGTTACCTTCAATCTGTGATGCTGCCATCAGGCGGACCGAATAATACCTTTGAACATCGAAATACGCCGTGGGCAACGCCTCTATGCTATGCTATCGTTGGTGGAAACATACGGATTGTAGAACTATTTATCTCAAGAGGTGCTGCAATCAAGCCGCATAGTAAACTTTTACTTGATCATGCCGTGTCAGAAGGTCGAGTGGACATCGTGAAGTTGCTATTCGGAAATGGTGCGGATCCGAATAAGGCACCACATGTTTTAGATGACAATTCTGAGATGAGTGTGCTTCTCAAGTCACACGGTGTTCCTTCAGAGGACATAAACGCATTGGATAACATGGGGTGGCCTCCACTTGTATATGCGTGCCGAGGTGACAAAGGAGAACACCTGAACAAGATTTTGAGACTTCTCAAACATGGTGCTGATATACATGTCCGCAGTAGCAAAGGTAAAACAGCACTTCATTGCGCTGCGAAGGCGGGGTTTCTCAAGGTTATTGATGTGTTGACAGAAAAGGGGGCAAATATTGATGCCACAGACAATAACGGTGAAACCGCTCTTTTTGAGGTGATCCGATCCACGATTAAGAATCGTGAAAAACAATGTGCTACTTTGGAATCGTTGCTTGCTAAAGGGGCAAACCCAAATTTCGAAAATCAAAAAGGGTTGACACCGTTACAAGTTGCTCAGCAGAAGCGAAGGGCGGACTCTGAAAAAGTAGTAGAGTTGTTGGAAAAGTATGGTGCCGTTTAGCGCGTTTCTCTTCTTGTAAATCGGGATTGTAACCCCGGCTTTCGTCAAAATGAAAACACCTTATCTCAACGACCAGATTATTGAGGTGATGTTTACAATAGTTTGTCGATTTACCGAGCAGTTCTAACGAAAAAGGTTACAACTTTAGAAGAGTTCAACAGATGGATAGAAAGGAATTCAAATGCTGACACATGCGGAAAAATGGTTCTTTGACCATCACGGATTCATTATCCTCCGGCAAGTCGTACCTCAACAGGATATTCAATTGATGATTGAATTAGGTAATCTTTGGCACGACACACCGTTAGAGGAATTACCATCTCCGCTCACTTCGACTTCGCGCAGCGGTGCTTCTTCTCCAACGATAGCACACTGGATAAACAATATACAGTATGGAGATGCAGTCTTCCAACGATTGGTGCTAAATCTGGAAATTATGCGCGTCATCATTGCACTGACGCGAGAGACACCATGTCTTGTGGACTGTGCTTTGACCAAAAACTATACAACTTCTGATGATATAAAATTCCACGCATCCGGACAAGACTACGGAGTAGAAAATGGTGAACCTCACGCGGGTTTTATCAACGCTGGAACATCATTAGTTGACGTCCCGGAAGGAACAGGTTTTGTCTGTCTTCCCGGTAGCCACAAGCGAAACTTTGAGCCACCCGACAATCTGTCAATTTACGATGGACCTCCCACTGTGATTAATGTCCCTGTCAATGCTGGTGATTGTGTTATCTTTACAGAAGTGCTCTATCACGGTGGCAGACGTTGGACAGAGGTATACCCTCGTCTTACCGTTTTCAACCGATACATAGATAATGGTTCGCATAGTAGGTTCCCAATTGAGAGCCATAAACATTTGATTTCGGATGAAGTCTACGAATTGGAGCAGCCAGCGGTTCGCGGTGAACAGAAACAGATAGTTAAACGCATCTTAAAATTAGATGCAGACTGCTGATTCGCTGTAGGGTAAGCTCCAACTAACGACATCCGTAGGTAGGCGCGGTTTCATGAAGATAAAAAATAATTCGGTAATTTTCTCGCAATGCTCGGTGCGGTTAGGAAACCGCACCATAGGCGTCAATTTAAGGAAAGAACTCGTTTGTAGTCGCGCAATTCATAGCGCCTCTTACATTCAAAGAAAAGAGGTGCTATGAATTGCGCGACTACGAACACTGATATTCTCGTCCTTTGCGTTGTTTGAGATGTTGATACAAAAAGGTGCAGTTAGGAAACCGCATCATAGGCGTCAATTTAAGGAAAGAACTCGTTTGTAGTCGCGCAATTCATAGCGCCTCTTACATTCAAAGAAAAGAGGCGCAATGAATTGCGCGACTACGAACACTGATATTTTCGTCCTTTGCGTTATTTGAGATGTTGATACAAAAAGGTGCAGTTAGAAACCGCACCTACCGGGTTGGGAACCGCTAAATTGACGCTTATGGTGCGGTTAGGAAACCGCACCTACCGGACCCTGGAAAACCACTAAATTGACGCATAAGGTGCGGTTAGGAAACCGCACCTACCACAGCACATAAATAATTATGGGTTTTACGATAATTGCAAATCTATTATAAATACCTTCCTTATCCAAATTTACATTTGCGTTAAAACGCCAACAATGCTATCATTATTTCATCTATAATTTTGTGTAACTCTGTTCGATTGCCCAAAGGATAATAACTATGAAAAAACTAATCTATTTGCTTTTCCTTTCATCGGTAATCGTTATTACCACTCTCATCCCTGCTGATGGCAATGTTGTAACTGATGGTCTCGTGAGTTATTGGACGTTTGACAAACAAGATATTTCGAATAATACGGTTAAAGATGTCTGGGGAGAAAACAGTGGTACAATTGTCGGAAATCCCACAGTAGTCTCAGGACAAGTGGGAGATGCGTTAGAATTTGATGGTTCAGACGATTATGTTAACCTAACGAACCTTGGTGATTTTGGAAGCCAAGTCGGTTCATCTACATTTGAAGCATGGGTCAAAACAAGTTTCAAGGAGGATTGGACAACACTCTTCAAAGTGCTTGATGCTGGCTGTAATATGGCATGGGCAATTGATGTCAACCGAAGCGCGAAAGCTGGTTTTCCACTTGCACAAGACATTGTTCACTATTATGTCCGACATCAAGCTGTCGCTGGATGCATTGATATTGCTGTTGAAATTGAGTTCGCGCTATCGGATGGAAAATGGCATTATGTCGTTTTTGCAATTGAGGATGCAGGTGAACCAAAAATCAGTATCTATATGGATGGCAATCCACAGGAGGTAATTGTTGGGAAAGAATCAAAGTTAGACAACTTTGCTCCGTTTGTCGAACCAGTCTATATTGGCGCAGCTAACAATCGAGGCACGGTAGAACGTTTCTTCCCTGGTACAATTGACGAAGTCCGCATATACAACCGTCCGCTCACTGCACCAGAAGTGATTCAGAATTTTGAATCCAAGATTGGACTTGGTGTTGAACCAACAGAAAAGTTGCCAATAGTCTGGGGCGCACTGAAGACAATTTATTAGTGTTAACATGAGTTCGATAAAAAGATTCAATGGCTACTTACTGTCCGTTGGGTAGAACGGCATCTACAATGAAATCGGACACAAAAGAGCGATTCATTTTCCATTTAAACTGAAAATACCGAAAAATGAGTGAACCCAACTCTTTTTATCTTTTGGATGGACGCTCGGAATCAAATATCGAACTCACGTTAGTGTTATACCACATTAACCTGATTTGTAGCGCGAGGTCCCCGTGCCTTGCAATGCTGACTTTATCAGAAAACGTCGAATCCAGTTAGTTTGGTATTAGACATCTCAGAATAATTGTATTCGCTGATTGATAACTTTCTAATTAGAAATGGATGCAATAAGACATTTAAGACACCAACCGATTCAATTCCCCTGCCAAACGTTGTGGATCCTCACACACATGGAACACCCATCGTCCCTGTTGCTCTGGTTCACCGGGTCTCTCCCGATTCCAGTTATTGACTGCAGCAACCCAGCGTTTTGCAGCTTCACTTTTCAAAGACTCTTGCTGTCGCTTATACCCCTTCGTCTCCAAAAGCACGTTGATACCGTTCTTGAGTCTGACAATAAAATCGGGTTCGTAACTATGTGTGATCCCTTGATGTTCATACGGAATGCTCAAACCGAGATGATCGTTACGGACATAGTATTTTATTGATGCCAATTGGTAATCAACACCTTCCCACTATCGCTTTATCCGCTATCAACACCGCTGGCACTTCGGAGACAAAGTGCTATTTTATAGTAGATCCCTCTAGTGCGTATCAAACGTATAATACCCAATTACCGCGATTTGTAGTGTGAGGTCCCCGTGCCTCGCAATGCCTGACTTTATCCGAAGATGTCGAATCAAGTTAATTTGGTATAACACCCAATTACCGCGATTTGTAGTGTGAGGTCCCCGTGCCTCGCAATGCCTGACTTTATCCGAAGATGTCGAATCAAGTTAATTTGGTATAACACCACCGGCAGAAAATAAGGGATGCTGTCATCACTCCCATATAGCAATTTGTTAATGGTGATATCCATACAAATTGTGAAAAATCGCTAAAATTCATAGAATTGTGCTCTAAATTTGCGTAAATTGCGTAAATTGCGCAAATTTATGTTGACTTTTTGTCGGCAAAAAAGTATTATAATCGTTATAAGACATTATTTTATAGTAAGGTTATTAAAATAAAATATGTCTTATAACGATTATTGTAGGTTAGTTCTTTACAAAAAGTTAACCAGCACAAGTCGTAAGCATTAAGAACTTCATATCTCTTACACCGAGCTCACGTTCAATTTTACATTGTGAGTTTTGTTGCGGGCTATTTTGTTTGCAGAAAACCGCTGGCAATTATGAAATATTCAAAAGGTAACAAGAAACGATTCGGCATAATTCATAAATGGAGGATTAAAATTATGAAAAAGCGAATTTTTCTTTTACTTACGCTGTTGCTAATGTGTGTTTTGATTCCGCTACAGGAATCCTCCTCACAATTAGTGGTCCCGACAGAGTTAACCGTTGTTGGTGATGCGTCTAAGACTACGATGACTACTGATACTGATGATATAACTTTTACCGTAACAGTGACTCGTCTCAAACCCGATGGTTTTTATAGTGGAACAATATCTGTTTCATCATCTCCAAATACGCTTACGGCAACGCCCAGCAAAACCAATAACTTTCTTGTAGGGGCGGGTCTCCGGGGAATGCCTTTGGCAGCATGCGCGTATGGCATTCGCCATGATTTGTAGCGTTGATTTCTTGATTTGGTGCCCGCCCGTTGTTCAGATACATCGGATATGGCGGGGCACGGAGACCCACCATATCCGATGTGTGACAGATTTGCCCACTAAATTGACCCCGCTGAATGCCATACGGGGAATGCCTAAATGGCATTCACAGCGTTGATTTATGGGTAGAGCGCAAGCGAAACCCGACAATGACTAAACGTGTCCAAATCAACGCCAAATGCGCTTTTTGGCATTTGTCGGGTTTCGAAAACTCTACCCGACCTACAGAATGCGCGTGGCGAAATACGCGTATGGTATTCCGCATGATTTGTTGGGAAACCGATGATAATTATGAAATATTCAAAAGGAGAAACGATGAAAAATTTAATTACAATTTGTATCATTACTGTTTACCTCTCAATTTGTGTGATACTGCCTGCTTTTGCGGGCACATGGCGCGATGACTTTGAAGATAATATTATTCGCGAATGGAAAATCTTTAACCCTAACCGACAGGTTGAAAAGTGGTGGATTAATGACAACGAAGCTGTTGGCGAAATCTTTTTAGCGGGGTTTTGGAGTCTATGGCTCACAGGAGACCTCAAGTGGGAGCACTATAGTGTATCCTGCCGTGCAAAGTTAGTTGACGACAGGGATCAACGGCCAAGCGTTGGCTTGACACTTTATAATAGAGGCGAGGAACGAGGTGGCTATGGGTTTTATATAGAATTCCTTTTAGGTTTCGCAGTAATAGAAAAATGGGTTCCAAATGGCAGGTTTGTGATGTTCCCGTTTGTTGCAGAAAAAGATATTTGGTATGAACTGACTGCCACCGTACACGAAGATGGTACGCTTGAATTCCGAATAAATGACGAAGTGTTCACTGCATTTGATCCTAATCCATTACCAGGAGGACAGGCAGGTCTTGTCGTTACGAATGGTCGCGCACGGTTTGATGATGTTGAAATCACCGGAGAAAATATACCAAATGGTGGACCTGGAAGACAGACACTACGCGCTGTTGCACCGGAAGCTAAACTCGCAACGACTTGGGGAAAACTTAAAATGAAGTGAGGGGTAAGCAACTTAAATTTTTAAAGCAGTAGAAAATGGTTACCGAAAGTGGACACATTGTGGAAGTTTTCTTTACCTCTGGCAAGTGGAACGATGTCCGAGGCAGGGTTATTTAGTTTTAAGAATTACCAGCTGATGAGTGTTACTGAACAAAAAATTGCTTATACCGAACTTATAAAGATTATAGGCGTTCAATCCATTAAAGTCATATTAATTTGACTAAATATGGTTTTTGGCGTTTGGATCAGTATTTTTCTCAAGTGGCAACTTAGATTAGGTTATATTAGAAATTATATAATCAGGAGGTGTGCTTACAACCGTTGATAGTTATGAAATATTCAAAAGGTAACAAGAAAACGATTCTGCATAATTCATAAATGGAGGATTAAAATTATGAAAAAGCGAATTTTTCTTTTACTAACGCTATTGTTAATGTGTGTTTTGATTCCGTTACAGGAAGCCACCGCACAATATGTGATGGAGATAATGAGCGGCAATAACCAGGAAGCTGCTCCAGGAACAACGTTAAACCCATTTGAAATTCGGCTCTGGGAGGAGTTTGGTTTTCTTACTTTTAGGCTCCCGGGTGAAACTGTGGCATTTGCAATCACTGAAGAACCCGCTGGTGCCGGTGCCAGCTTGAGTGCTACATCCGCCGTCACTGATGATACGGATGCTCGAGCATCTACGACACTGACGCTTGGAAGCCTACAAGGCACATATAAGGTCACAGCAACTTATGACGATGGATTTGGTGGAGCTGCAAGTGCAGTATTTACCGTGACGACGGCAGCACCTGTTGCGACTTATGGATCAACGGTAGGGGTTATAGGTGACGCCGTGTATACCACGAAAAGGACTGATAGTGGAGATATAGTTTTCACCTTGCGTTTGACAAACACCAGCAGCGTGGACGATACAATAGACCTCACAGTGTCAGGTGATGCTGAAGGGGTGATAACTGATAATTTACTACTGATTAGGGATGGAACTTATTATCCGCTTACTTCAAGTAATTATGTAGATGTAACATTGACAATTCCGCGGAGTGGGCTCGTGAACGAGGGTCAGTATGCGGTCACCGTCACAGCAACTTCTCGGGGTGATACCACCCAGACCTCAAGTGCCACGGTCACAATCACTGTTGAGGCGCCGCCCCCTTATGGTGTTGAGGTGGTTCAGGTTAAATTCTATGAGGATGGTAGGGAGGTTGAGCCGGATAGGGTAGGGCTTAGTCCGGACTGGTATAATGCTATAGAGTTGAGTAGTAATCAAGAAGCGACTTTTACCTTGCGTGTGAAAAACCTTGGTAACAATTCAGATATAATAGACCTGACAACAGAGTCAGGTGATATTCAGGTGGGGCTTAGTAGTAACGAATTATCACTTGATTCAGGTGCTTCAGAGGATGTGGTCTTGACGTTGCTGCGGCATTCACTGACAGCTGGTAATCATATTGTCCCTGTCACAGCGACTTCTCAAGGCGATCCTACGCAAACTGTGACCGTCGATACGACAACGAATGTTATCGTTTTGTTTGATGTAGAATTAGAAGCCGTAAGTAGTTTGAGTCAGACGACGACAACGGCTGATAAGCGTGATGTGAGGTATAACTTTATTGTAAGAAACACAGGTCGGTCGTGGGATATAATAGACTTTGCTGTGTCAGGTGATGTTGAGACTGCCTCAGTAAGCCCGGGATCAGTACAGCTTGGTGGGAGCCATAAACCTGCTAGGTTTCTGAATTTGACGATTCCACGTGCTGAGATCTCGGGCACTGGTGTGTATGAGGTCACCGTCACAGCGACGTCGCAGCAGGATCCTACTAAGTCCTCTACGCTACAAACGACAACAACTGTCATTGAGTTGAAAGGTTCTGCGGCAGCGTTAGAGGCGGTAGATGGTTTAACGCGTACGACTTCAATAGATGCGACAGCGGATGTGACTTTTACCTTGCGTGTGAAAAACGTTGGCAATGCGTTCGATACACTACACCTTGGTACCTCAGGCGATGTTGGGACTGCTAAGTTGAGTCATGAGTTTGTATCGCTTGAGGCCGAGACTTCACAGGAAGTGACATTGACGATTCCGCGTGAGGCACTTACGGAACTTGGTACGTATGATGTTACTGTTACAGCGACATCTCCGAGCAGTGGTGCGGCATCGGAAATCCTTACCAAAACCATTGTCACGGATGATCCTCCAACCATTGTCACGGATGATCCTCCTACACCAGAGGATCAAACGGAACAATTGGAACCCGGGCAGCTTGATTTGTCTACCCACAAAGTTATCTTTAGCGAATTTATGTTTGAGTCCGTGGGTGGAGAAAACGGATTACCGCAATGGATTGAAGTCTATAACAATACCAACTCGGAAGTCAACCTTAAAGGTTGGAAACTGGAATGGAAACGGCTGCAGCCGTCTCTTTTGGAAGTGACAATCACGTTCAATGAAGACTTCCGCATTCCTGTTCAGCAAGCGAGAGTGATTGTTACTTCATTGGGTAGATATTCGAGGGGCGGCAATCTTTCAGACGCTGCTGTCTATCAACTGCGCTTTTTTGATGAGGATGAGCTTGCACAGGAGGATGAGCTTGCACAGGAGGATGAGCTTATGCAAGATGATGAACTTGTGCAAGAGGATGTAGAGAATCTCAACCGTATGATTACCCGTGGCGGGTTCTCGCTAAAACTAACTAACCCTAAAGATGTACTCATTGACTACATCGGCACACTTACAGATGACAAGCAAACTTGGCAACTTCATGAATGTTTGATTGAAGGGGTTCGTAGTTCGCTGATACGCCGTTTTGACAATGGTGTGCCGCGTTCAGGCACCGAACGCCGCGGTTGGCGTCGCGCTATTGACACAAAACGGCTCGTCGCAGGTATTTACTACGGGAATCAGCACGATCTCGGCACACCAGGGTATCGGCGTGGCAAACCTTTACCTGTCCAACTTTCTCATTTCTCAGCACGGTTTGTTAAGGATGAGGTGGTTATCAGCTGGACAACGGAATCTGAGCTGAACAATGCTGGATTCAACGTCCTACGTAGCACCTCACGAACAAAGAACTTCCGCCGCATCAACACAAAGTTGATTCAAGGTGCCGGCACCACCGGCGAACGACATACCTATCAATTTATTGACAAAACCGCTAAACCCAATGTTGCGTATTACTACCGCATTGAAGATGTAGACCTATCAGGCATGCGTGGGATACGGACAACGTATCAGCTCCGTGGCGTTATTACACCGACCGGCAAACGCATAACAACATGGGGAACACTCAAAAGGAGATAGACTGTTCATATTCAGTAGGAGCGATTGTATTGTCCGAGCGATCTCTGAATCGCGACCTATATTCAGTCCGAGCGATCTCTGAATCGCGACAAGTCGGGAATCGGAGTTCCCTCCTACCGTAGAAGCGATTGTATTGTCCGAGCGATCTCTGAATCGCAACGAGTAGGAAAATTCGTAGGTCGGGTAGAGTTTGCGACACCCGACACGTTTAGTTTTTGTCGGGTTTCGCAAACTCTACCCGACCTACAGAGAATTTATATTTAGCGAGGTAAAGTGTCTGTTTAATTCTTATAATTTACCATATTTTGGAGGAATTTAAAATGAAAAGGTTAGTTTATAGTCTTTTACTTATTACAATGTTCGTCTTTGCTGCAACGCCCGCCATGGCGATTGTTGAGATAACAGTTACCGGTGAGTATACGGATGATGATGGAAATACCGCCACAAATGAACGGAAGATTGTTGTCCAACTGAAATATAATGAAGTCCCCGATCCCAAACCGATAGCAGATGATATAACTTTAACACCGCCTACATCTGTAACCTTTGGTGAAGGAGATGATGACGATGCTAAGACATACTTCATAACATGGACAGATTTGTCGCCAACCGCCACAGTTGTATTCACACTGACTGGCTATGAAGAGGTAAGTGCGTCAGGTTTAATTACGAATGATGAGCCGATGGTAAATTTCGCGCAGGGTGCGCTTATGAACAATAAACTAATATACGCACCAGGTTATCTCCCCGGTTTATGGTATGCGATTATCGCTGCAAATAGTAATGCAATTGCATCCGGGGTTTTACCGACACTGCCGCGGATTGCTTCTCCTAACGACATCATCAAAGTTCTGTGGAGTGATGTTTCTGATGCTCCTACGGTTATGCCAGACCTCTTTACACTATTCGAAGGTGGAGGTTCACTGAACCTACGCGTGAATGAACCCGATTCTACGGATAATAGATTGGGTAGCAAAAAAGATGATGGCACTTATGACGATAACCACGGGCGTAACGGGCGTCAGGTCGTTATCAACGAAGTGATGTGGGCACATGATCAAAGTTATCTTGGGAATCCTGTGAGACTCGTCGGTGAACAGTGGATTGAACTTTACAATAGAGGCACAACACCGATTGCGTTTTCTGACATGAAATTCACCACGTCAAAAGAGTTTCCCGGTCCCGATCCTGAAACCGATCTGCTAAGTAATGTGCCGTCTTTTGAAATTACTTGGGAGATAGGTAATTTAGGACAACACGGGAGTAGTGAAACGCCGAGGCGAGAGTTCAAATCTATGCAGCGTGTTAACTATGACAATGGCTGGGAGTCTGGACATTGGAGTATTGCTACCAATTCATTTCTCCGGAACTACCGAGGCACACCCGGCCGGCTGAATCGTGCTACCAAAGTTCCAACCGCCCGTAAAAAACCAAGCAAAGATAACCCCACAAAGAACAAGATTATTATTAATGAAATCGGGAACTTTGCCGATGATGAATTAGACTGGATTGAACTCCGTAACGTTACAAGTTCTGCCCAATCCCTTAAAAATTGGGTTTTTACCAAAACAACCGGATTCGGTAATGAAAACGAAATTGTTCGTTTCCCAGACAAATCTATTTCGGCGCGCGGTGTGCTGTTATTAGTCAATAAAGACCCATCGGAAACGCCGCTATCTGCAGGGTTTGATATCAAGATGGATGCTGATAATCAAGTGTTTGGTGCCGGTCCACACCGATATCTCATTGTCGATGAAAACAAGCTCGAAATTCCGAATGATGATAAGTGGTTGCTGATACTGCGCAGCAATAAACCTTGGGATGTTGGAGACAGTAGGGATATCTACCAAACTGGGCATCGTGTTGAGGATGTTGCGGGTCCCGGTGCACTTCACGATGATTTCGTAGTGCTGGGTCTAAGATCACCTTCACCCAGTTTGGAAAAGAAATCGGATGGTAAACTCGATGGCGAGATTTGGGACACAAAGGTCTTCCCGTTGAACGGAAATACGCAAAAAGATGACGAGTTCCTCCAAAGCGATCATTTGAACACTGCAGGTAAAGTGTGGATTCGTGATGGTGATAAACAAGGTTACCTTAAAGATGCGTGGGATAAAGTCGGTTTCACGGGTATCGGTTATGGCCGTAGTGTTTCAATAGATGATCAGCACGGCGGCACCCCCGGTTATGACAACGACGTCGCCAAAGGGAAATTATCCCAACTTGATGGCGGTAGACTGATTGTCAGCGAACTGATGCTTACCATTGGTGACAGAGGTTACCCGCAATGGATTGAACTCTATAATACCTCTAAAACGCGTGGTATTGACCTTAAGGCTGATAGTAGTGATCCTAAAACCGGGTGGCAGCTCATTATAGAAAACCATAACTCCGGTTCATGGGAAGAAGAATTACGTAACCTGAACATTACGATTAACTTAAAAGACCTATTTGACTATAACATTCCACCGAATCAAACTGTTCTTATTGTCTCTGCCAAAGGGCGGGTATCAAATAGAGATTATTTTCCGGACTCACGGGTCGCGAGTATCTATAATGAGAAAAGGGATGAGTTTGACATGGTAACCAAGAAAGACCTCCTTCTGAATGCTGAAGGTGGTTTCTATATCAAGATAGTTGATAGTGATGGAACTATATCCGATGAGGTCGGTAACCTTGACGGTAATCCACCTGATCCATCTCGTAGAGGCATCGGTTTTGACGACCCGTTCAGTTGGCACTGGCCAACAGATTTAACTGAAGAAGGTTACCGCACTTCCTTGATCCGTCTCAGGGACAAAAATGGTCGCCCTCGTATCGCTGTGCCGAATCGTGAGGTAGAAGGCGATATAACAGGTGCTGTCCTGCCGATGGGGAAGAACGGGCGTCCACCTAAATATGCGTGGGTGCATACTGTTGATACCTCATTCTTCAAGGTAGCACCGATTATTTGGTATGGAGAAGACGATGATCAAGGCACGCCCGGATATATAAAAGGAACGCCAGTACCTGTTTCCTTGTCCTTTTTCTGTCCGACACTTGAAAAAGGTGAAATCGTTATCCGTTGGACAACAGAATCCGAGCTTGATAACGCGGGGTTCAATATCCTGCGGAGCAATAACAAAAATGGGGAGTATAAGCAGATCAACACCGAGTTGATCCAAGGAGCAGGCACAACCGGCGAACGCAACACCTATAAATGGATTGATACGACTGCGAAGTCAGGAATTGTCTATTATTATCAAATTGAAGATGTGTCTTTTGCAGGTGAACACAATCTTCTTACCACTGCACGTCTAAAAGGTTTCATTTCTGCCAAAAATAAACTGACAACGACGTGGAGCGAATTGAAAAGAACACGTTAAGAGGTTAATTTCAGGGATAAATCTACTAATCTAATCCGTAAAACAGGAAGAATGTAGCAATGCATTCTCCCTGTTTTAAAATCCGTGTAAATCCGTGAGTCAGATAGATGCTTGTCCGTTGTATGCTTTCCAGCTCTCTGTTTCCCGCAGTTGCTGTATTGCAATACCTTCGCCAAAAAAATAGCGGATTTTATGAGGGCAACTAAATTCCTGTCAACAATACAGCGAAACTATCACGCCCCAACGGAGTACCCTCAAACACCCTTGACAAGCGGGAGAACAATCAACACGTCCAATTTAGCCTCTTAGATGTCAAGGCAGATTACCGGAAGACTGAGGATTTCCACAAGGGAATTTAAAAATACTTCTGCGAAACCTTGGAAGGATTATTTATTCGGACAGACGCACTTTACCAAGATTTCATAGAAACTTGTTGATGATTATTAAACGGACAGCGTTGCTCCCGCACAGACACACGCCGCCAACCAGAAAGTGCCGCTGTGAATAAGAAAAGTTGTGCGGTGCCATTGCGTTTATATTCATTATCCACACGCTTTACTTGACCACATTTAGTAGGACACGACTCACGAACATCATCCCTTAGAACGACCGGTTGTTCATCCATGTTGACAACAGGAACATCTGTATCCAAAGGTTGCTGATACAGCTCAAGCACCGCCTCCATTGCCACTATAAAATCAGCATCTTCTTCGGGTGGGATCACCCATTGTTCTACAAGATGAGGTTTGAGCGCGTTTTTTTGAGTGTCTGACGCACTGTCTCGGGACAGATACTTTCAACTATCTCAAGCCTCACTAACTCCGAAGCAAGAAGACGGAGTGACCATCTGCCAAAACCTTCAGGCGGTTCACTACAACTGAGTGCGATCAGACGCGCCTTAGCTTCTCCATCAAGTTTCCGAGGACACGGAGGGGCTTGACGACAAGCACGATCCAACGCACCAGACAAACCCTTTTCTACAAAACGACGACGCACATTGTAAACTGTCTTAGTATCACACGCAAATGCTTCAGCTATTTGCTTATCTGTCCAACAGGAGCCCTTCGAATCCGCTTTCAACAAAATATTCGCATGTTTTATCTTATATGCCTTATTTGTTCCTTTGTTCACATAAGCCTTTAGTTCTTCACGCTCTGTATCAGTCAATTCAACTATATACTTCTTATTCAAGACTTTGTTCCTCCATAAATAAGTTAGGAACAGTCTGAAAGAAATACTAATCATTGTCAAGTTTCATAAAAAAACACATGTAAATTTAGGATGGACAGTCCACTAGTGTTCTGTCCACACTAAAATTGCGAGTCGTGTCAGTAGTCGGGAATCAGAGTTCCCTCCTACAAAGAGAGTTGTTCTGTAGGAGTGATCTCCGAATCTCGACCTTTACCCGCAAAATTTCGGTAGACACTCCACTAGTGCATAAATAATTATGGGTTTTACGATAATTACAAATCTACTATAAATACCTTCCTTATCCAAATTTACATTTGCGTTAAAACGCCAATAATGCTATCATTATCTCATCTATAATTTTGTGTGACTCTGTCCGATTGCCCAAGGATAATAACCATGAAAAAACTAATCTATTTACTTGCATTTGTGGTTGTAATCAGTATGCTTGTTCTCATCCCTGCTGATGGCAATGTTGTAACTGATGGTCTCGTGAGTTATTGGACGTTTGACAAACAAGATATTTCGAATAATACGGTTAAAGATGTCTGGGGAGAAAACAGTGGTACAATTGTCGGAAATCCCACAGTAGTCTCAGGACAAGTGGGAGATGCGTTAGAATTTGATGGTTCAGACGATTATGTTAACCTAACGAACCTTGGTGATTTTGGAAGCCAAGTCGGTTCATCTACATTTGAAGCATGGGTCAAAACAAGTTTCAAGGAGGATTGGACAACACTCTTCAAAGTGCTTGATGCTGGCTGTAATATGGCATGGGCAATTGATGTCAACCGAAGCGCGAAAGCTGGTTTTTCACTTGCACAAGACATTGTTCACTATTATGTCCGACATCAAGCTGTCGCTGGATGCATTGATATTGCTGTTGAAATTGAGTTCGCGCTATCGGATGGAAAATGGCATCATGTCGTTTTTGCAATTGAGGATGCAGGTGAACCAAAAATCAGTATCTATATGGATGGCAATCCACAGGAGGTAATTGTTGGGAAAGAATCAAAGTTAGACAACTTTGCTCCGTTTGTCGAACCAGTCTATATTGGCGCAGCTAACAATCGAGGCACAGTAGAACGTTTCTTCCCCGGTACAATTGACGAAGTCCGCATATACAACCGTCCGCTCACTGCACCAGAAGTGATTCAGAATTTTGAATCCAAGATTGGACTTGGTGTTGAACCAACAGAAAAGTTGCCAATAGTCTGGGGCGCACTGAAGACAATTTATTAGTGTTAACATGAGTTCGATAAAAAGATTCAATGGCTACTTACTGTCCGTTGGGTAGAACGGAATCCACAATGAAATCGGACACAAAAGAGCGATTCATTTTCCATTTAAACTGAAAATACCGAAAAATGAGTGAACCCAACTCTTTTTATCTTTTGGACGGTGCTCTGAATCGAATATTGAACTCACGTTAGTGTTATACCGATTCTGATAAATAAACTACCATTACGGAGTATTTATGACATTTTAGAGCGCATCTTATGTTTTGTATAAGAGGCGCAATGAATTGCGCGACTACAAACGGGTTTTTTGTTTATGTGATGCGCTCATTTAGAACGGGTATTATGTTGTGTCCAAGAGGCGCGTGAATTGCGCGAGGACAAACGCGTTTTTTGCTAATGATAGACGATCATTCAGAAATGGTATTACATAATTTTAAAGAGGAAGTTTGAAAATACCCTGGCTATCATTCCTAAAACATACAACTTAAACATTAAGACACCCTAATCGTCTTAATTTTACAAATAACATATTATTGGGTAGGAGGAATAAAAATTTGCGTTATTGCAAACCGATTTTTTATCGGCTATTCATTTTCTTTCTTTTAGTTGCTACTCCGATGGTTACCAATGCCAGCGATTGGTCAAGTTGGCGAGGCCCTAATCAGGATGGCACATCTGAAGAAAAAGGACTAATATCAAACTGGTCTGTTGAAGGTGAAAACCTTCTCTGGCAAGCAGATTTTATTGGACGATCCACACCTATTGTGCTCAACGACAGAGTCTACGTCATTGGGCGAATCGGTAAAGATATAACCGAGCAGGAGCGCATCACATGCTTTGATGCAAAAACTGGTGACCTTTTGTGGAATCATCAAATTAACGTTTTCCATACTACAATTACCTTCAACCGTGTTGGATGGACAAATCCTGTTGGTGATACAGAAACGGGTAATATTTACATGCACGGTGTGCAGGGACTCTTTATCTGCTTCAACAAAGACGGAGACATTGTCTGGTCACGATCACTCACAGAGGAATATGGAAGAATATCTGGCTATGGCGGACGTGTCCACACTCCGATTATTGCTGGTAACCTTGTTGTGATCAGTTATCTGAATGCAGGTTGGGGTAATCAAGCTATCCCGCGGCACCGCTATTTTGCCTTTGATAAAAGGAACGGTGACCTAATTTGGGTGTCAACGCCGGGAGGTAGACCGCTTGATACGACCTATTCTACACCGGTAGTTACGCAGATAAATGGGCAAATGCTGATCATTGGTGGTAATGCCGATGGTGGTATCTACGCCATGAAACAGACTACTGGTGAGATGGTGTGGGGTTTCAAACTGAGCCAACGCGGAATCAACACCTCTATACTTGTTGCAGGTACCAAGGTTTATGCTACACATAGTGAAGAAAATTTTGATAGCACTGAAATGGGGCGTGTCGTCTGCATTGACGCGACGGGCATAGGAGACGTCACCAAATCCCATGAAGTGTGGCGAAATGATGCTATTAGAGTTGGATATGCTTCCCCAACGTTCAAAGATGGACAACTCTATGTTGTTGATAACTCAGCGAATCTTCACTGTCTCAATGCTGAAACCGGTGAATCTTTGTGGCAGCACAGTATCGGCACCGTTGGAAAAGGTTCACCTGTCTGGGCAGATGGAAAATTGTATGTTACTGAAGTCAACGGTAAATTCCATATTCTTCAACCGGGTACTGATAAGTGTGAGTCACTGAATGTCCAAGAAATAAGCCGAAAGGAAGATGATCATTACGTTGAAATCTATGGCTCACCTGCTATTGCCGATGGACGAATCTATTTCACCACTGAAGAACGGATCTACTGTATCGGAGGAAAATGATGGATAAAATTTGTTTCATTACAAGGCAGAAAGATTGTGTTCTCATACAATATATGATCTATGCAAGTTTGATAATCTGCCTTTTTGCTGTAGGATGTGCCAGTAAAGAGATCGCAGCACCAACGATGAGTACTGAACCCGCTGTCGCACTATTGCTCACGCCTGCCGAGACTACGACTGCTGAGGAACCAGTTGAATTTAGTATCATCGGTTTCGACGCAAACGGAAAACAGACAAGTGCAATTGAGACAATAGAATGGATGCTCACAGGTTTAACAGGCACACTTGAAGATAACAAATTCACACCGGATAAGAGTGCTGGTGTGCAAGCAGGAACTGTCTCTATACAATCAGGTGATTTGAAGGCAACATCACGCATTCGTGTGATACCGTCCCCACCCTGGACAGAAGATTTTGAATCTATAGAACTTGAAAAAGCCCCTGTCCACTGGATCAGTGCTACCGGTAAATATTTCGTCCGAGAGAAAGATGGAAATAAGGTATTAGTCAAAACTCCTGTCCAACGTGGGTTGAACAAGTCTAACGTCTACTTCGGTCCTCCAACAATGAATAACTATCAGATTCAAGTTGACATGATGGGGACAAGAGACAAACGTCGCGTCCCAGATATGGGATTAATTTGCAATCGATACACATTGGACATGCAAGGTAGACAACAACGTTTACAAATCCGGTCCTGGGCATCCGATTTACGTATGGCAAAAACAATTGACTTTTCTTGGGAGACAGATATCTGGTATACCATGAAAATGAAAGTAGAAATTATTGACGATAAAGCAATAATTAGCGGTAAGGTGTGGCGCACCGGCGAAGCCGAGCCTAATGAATGGACTATTACTACCGAGGATCCACTTCCGAATCGTGAAGGTAGTCCCGGTATCTATGCCTATTCCGTAACTGACATCTATTATGACAATCTAAAGGTATGGTGATCTATGATTTTAGAAAAAAGCAGTGGTGCTAAAGGCATCGCAATACTGGCAGACGTTTTCAGTTCACCTTTTTCAATCCTTTCCATTATAATCTTCGGATTGCTTTTCAGTTTTGCAGTTTCAGATGTGACGGCTGAAAAGGAGACCGCTTTATGGGGTGGTTCCTTAAGTCGTAACATGGTTTCTGATGAGAAAGATATCCCCGCAAGTTGGGATATTGAAACAGGTGAAAATATCAAATGGGTGGCGGATCTTGGGTCACAAAGTTACGCAGGTCCCCTCATCGTTGGTGGTAAGGTGTTTGTCGGAACAAATAACAAAGGATTGCGTAATCCGAAACTAACGGGTGACCGTGGTGTTATCATGGCGTTTCGTGAATCAGACGGTGAATTTCTTTGGCAATCAACACATACTAAACTCCCTTCAGGACGCGTTAACGATTGGCCCGAACAAGGCATCTGTTCTACGCCATATATTGAAGGTGATCGACTATACTACATCTCTAACCGTTGTGAGGTCATCTGTGTTGATACCGAAGCCTTCCTTGATAATGAAAACGATGGTCCTTTTAAAGATGAAACCGAAACGAGTAAAATTGATGCAGACATCATTTGGATATACGATATGATGGACGAGTTAGATGTCTTTCCACATAACCTTGCAACTTGTTCCCCGCTTGTTGTCGGTGATCTGCTTTTCTTGGAAACGAGCAACGGCGTTGATGAAACACATTACCACATTCCTGTTCCCGATGCCCCAAGTTTTATCGCATTAAATAAAAACACCGGTGAACTTGTATGGGAGGATGCCTCCCCTGGTGAAAATATACTACATGGGCAGTGGTCAAACCCTGCTTATGGGGTTATCAAAGGTGTTCCGCAGGTTATCATTCCGGGCGGCGATGGTTGGGTGTATGCGTTTGAACCGGAAACAGGCAAGATTATCTGGAAGTTTGACTGCAACCCGAAAGATTCTGAGTGGGAACTCGGACCAAGGGGCACACGAAATAATATCATCTCAACACCTGTCGTTCATGATGATAAAGTCTATTTAGCAGTTGGACAAGATCCGGAGCACGGTGAAGGTGTTGGTCACCTCTGGTGCATTGATGGATCACAAACAGGCGATATCACTGCGACTGCTGCGATATGGCACTTTGGTGATAAACAATTCAACCGTACTATGTCTACTGTTGCCATTCATGAGGGACTTCTATATATTTCAGACCTAAGCGGATTTCTCTACTGCTTGGATGCTAAGACTGGTGACCTTTTCTGGACGCACGATACGTTTGCTGCAATCTGGGGTTCACCCTATGTTGTAGATGGTAAAGTCTATCTTGGCGGTGATGATGGCGATGTTGTCATCTTAAAGACCGGCAAAACAAAAGAAGTATTGTTTGAAACCAACATGGGGAATTCTGTTTACACAACACCTGTTGCAAAGGATGGTGTGCTTTACTTCGTAACCCAGAATAAGTTGATTGCAATTTCAGAATAGGAGACTGTTCACACCAGTATCTTTCAGGGCTATTTAGTTTTAGGCTTTTTGTCCATTTTAGCCGAAAAGTCGCGATTCGGAGATCGCTCCTACAGCGGAGGGTCTTAAATTGAAAATCTAAATATTCGGAAAACTAAATGACCCTGAGTATCTTTTGAATCTCTTTTATATCTTGAGAGGTACTATCTCATGGTGTACAGCAACTTTACTTTACCAGCTGCACGGGACGCATTTCAACTTCAAGAGATTGATACCGTTGGTATTTTTTCTGATATAGAACCACTGATTCCGAGTAAACTTCTCACTGAACTCTTGGAGAGAAATATACCATTAGCCACCGCTATAGGTACCGAAAAAGCGAAGTCAGAACTGATTATCGCCCATGTGCTCGTTGAACTACGTGAACAGTTAGACCGTCACGTTAGTCTTTTTTCTGGGATTGATTTCAACGTAGATGACGAGAATGGATTGACCGGTGTTTGTGATTTTGTAGTAAGTCTCTCACCTATCCAATTTCATTTGGAGGTACCGATCATCGTACTTGTGGAGGCAAAAAACGATAATCTTGAAGTCGGACTAGGGCAGTGTGTGGCAGAAATGGTTGCTGCCCAACGTTTCAATACCGAACATGATAACGACATCCCTCGCGTTTATGGTGCCACGACGACAGGTGTTCTGTGGAGATTCCTCAAATTGGAAGGGAGGAAACTACACATTGATATGACAGTCCATTCAATTGATCGGTGCGACATGGTCCTTGGGATTCTTACAAGCATGGTAGCACAAAAGGCTTGATTCTGATAACTGAAGCCGGATTTTTGTAACTAATACCCAATTAACTTGATTCCAATCTATCGGTGCGGTTAGGAAACCGCACCATTAGCGTCAATTTAAGGAAAGAATTCGTTTGTAGTCGCGCAATTCATTGCGCCTCTTATATTCAAAGAAAAGAGGCGCAATGAATTGCGCGACTACAAACGCAGATATTTTCGTCCTGTGCGTTATTTGAGATGTTGATACAAAAAGGTGCGGTTAGGAAACCGCACCTACCGGCCTTGGGTACCGCTAAATTGACACATAAGGCTCGGTTAGGAAACCGCACCTACCGGCTGGAAAATAGGACAAATAAATTAATTTGGTATAATATGAATAATGAGGCTTACACGACACCTGTACTCAAAAGATGTGCTTTACATGATAATCAGCTGATATCAATAGAAGATAAAAAATGACCCTTTCTCAAAAAATAGAAAATGCTCGGACAACACTTGATGCACATGTTCGTGAAATTGTAAATTGGCATTTTAGTCCAGAAACTGGATCTCCATTCTGGTTAGAATTCGCAGAGAACTTGGATTTCGACCCGCGTAAAGCGATCTGCGGTTATGCAGATCTCAAATGTCTCGGTCACTTCCAAGACGAATGGCTACGCGGTGGACCGGTGCGGCGATGGGTACCGAAAGCGTATGCCGATAAACCGATCTATGTTTTTGAAACTGGTGGTTCAACAGGCGTGCCAAAATCTCGTATTAGCATCCGTGATTTTCAAATCGACTATGAGCAGTTCAGCAAAACACTATCCAATGATGGGTTTCCCCCCGGTAGCGATTGGTTGATGTTAGGTCCAACCGGACCACGTCGTTTACGACTCGCAGTTGAACATCTCGCCCAACATCGTGGTGGTATTTGCTTCCTTGTTGACCTTGACCCGCGTTGGGTGAACCAACTTGTCCGTTATGGAAAACATCAGGAATTGGACACATATAAGAACCATGTGATTTCACAAGCACTTAATGTTCTAAAGGCGCATGAAAACGTTCAGTGTCTTTTCACAACACCGAAACTGCTCGAAGCATTGTGTGAGAAGATTTCCTTACAAAAAGTCGGTATTAAGGGTATCTTTTGTGGTGGAACAGAGATGAATGCGCAATTCCACCGCTTTGCCCGCGAAGAACTGGTGCCGGGCATAGATTTTGTACCGACCTACGGTAATACCCTAATGGGTTTAGCCACATGCAAACCTTTCGATCCAGCGGATAACTACGCTATTGTCTACTATCCTCCGCAACCGCGTGCTGTCATTGAGTTGGTTAATCCGCAAAACCCTGAGGAACCTGTCGAATATGGCGAAACAGGGCGTGTGATGCTTACTACCTTGACGAAAGAATTTTTTGTCCCTCGTTTCTTGGAACGGGATGAAGCGGAGCGCGCAAAACCTATTCCTGAATACCCTTGGGATGGCGTTGAAAATCTACGTCTGCTCACTGAACTCCAAGAGACGGTCGTTGTAGGTGTTTACTAAGTTCACTTAATCAAGGAGATAAACATGGAAAAGATTCAAACTGTTGAAATAGAAGATCCGGTATACGAAGAAACCTATACCGCCCATATTCAAAAAAACGGTGCCGCGTGGATGGGATGGATACCAGAAGTTCCTGAAGTGAAATGTGAAGAAAAGACGCAAGAGGAATTGCATAAAACGCTTGTAAAAGTACTTCATAAAACCTTAGTGGCTGAAGACGAGGCGTGGGAAAAGCAGCTTGAGGAAGACGTTAAAGCTGGTAAACTTGATCACCTTCGCAAGGAAGCTCTTGAGGATTTACGGGCTGGAAAGTGTATTGATCTATAGAACTAACCGTAGATTTTGGACGTTTTATCGGAATCTTCCGCAAGAGATTCAAAAACGCGCAGACGAGAAGTTTGAACTGCTGAAGCAGGATTCAAAACACCCCTCCCTTCGGCTGAAAAAGGTTGGACCAAATTGGGTTGTGCGAATAAACAAGGACTATCGGGCTTTGGCAACCGAACAAGACGGGATTTTTGTTTGGTATTGGATCGGAAAACATGATGAGTATATGAGACGGATCCGGGAAAATTGATGAAATAATTATTTTTACGCCGTTAATCTAAAGAGGAAGCTGAATATGCCAACAAAAATTGAAAAGGTTTTTCGGTCACCCTACTCTGTCCCCAACGGATTGCAGGTTACAGACGATGGGTTATGGATAGTTGACCAAATCACAGACAGAATTGCCTTAGTTGAAATCACATGCGACCCGGACTATCAAGTACCGAAACTTATCCGTGACATACCGAGTGACTCATCTAACACAAGTGGTATGGCATTCGGTGAAGGTGCGCTTTGGTTAGCAGCGAATGGTCCTGGGGATCGTTGGCGCACTGTTCGTGATACAGATGCAAAACCGGGGGCAGGTGAGATTTTCAAGGTTGACCCCGCTACCGGTGAAACACTTGAACGTTATCCGGTGCCTGAGGGTGGTGGCACGCACGGGGTTGAATATGATAACTACGATGAAGGACATCTCTGGGTACAAACGCTTAAAAACCAGGAGATACATAAGGTTAGAACATCTGACTGGTCTGTTCAACACACACTACCCTTGCCGTATGGCAGAGCGCACGGCACTGTACGAGTTGAAGATGGACTTTGGGTAACCCATACCTCTGAGCGGCTTATCGTCAAACTTGATCTTGAAGATGGAAAGATACTGGATACAATTGAAGTGTCAGAGGATTACCCTGAACCACACGGTTTATCCATCTATGGTAATGATTTCCTCTATTGTGATGCTGCCTCTGGATGGGTTGTGAAGATAACTTGTTAGTAGATACACCACCACTATACGAAAACCTAAAAAACAATGATACACATTCCAATTATACGCGCTGGACGTTCCTATAGAAGTTTAAACACTGTCAGCGTTCCACACATCAAAACAGGTGAGCCGTTAGTTGAGGTGAGTCAAGCAAACACTGGTTTGATAGCCAAAGACCTTCGTGACATGCCTCTCCACAGACAGACACTTGCACAACATTCTGTAGCGGAATTGATTTCTATGTGTAACGATGCTGCGCGTCTATTTACAACCGCTGATTTACCGCTTGATGGTGGTACTCAATCTCCAGAAGATTATATCAAACAGGTATCGGGAACAGCTGGTTTACCTGAAACACTCTGTCAACAAAACATGGGGAAAATTCAGGGTGTCTTAGAAAATATAGAGACAGTTTTAGATGGTTTAACACGAGGTCTTGATTTGCATATTCTTGATGCAGGTTGGGGTGTGCAAAACGAACGGACGTTGAGTTACGTTTGTGAGACAGATGTGCTTGGTGCTGTGCTGCCGAGTAATTCTCCCGGTGTCCACTCGCTGTGGATTCCTGCTATCTCCTTAAAAGTGCCTCTTGTGCTAAAACCGGGTCGAGAGGAGCCGTGGACACCCTATAGAATAGTGCAAGCATTTATTGAAGCGGGTGTACCACCAGAAGCCTTCAGTTTTTATCCGACCGATTATCCCGGTGCTAATGAAATCCTATTCCGATGCGGCAGATCAATGCTATTTGGTGGTGGTTCAACTGTCGCACCGTGGGTAAATGATCCGCGCGTGGAAATCCATGGACCCGGACGCAGTAAAATCCTTATTCATGAAGGACAGAATAAGAATTGGGAAGAATATCTTGATCTCATTGTTGAATCAGTTTCCATAAACGGTGGCAGGTCTTGTATAAATGCTTCTGGAGTGTGGGTGACAGCAAATGGTAGTGATATTGCCGAAGCGTTAGCGGAACGTTTGAGGCGTATTGAACCGAAACCGCTTGACGACCCGGACGCAGGAATTGCAGCATGGGCAAATCCGAAGGCCGCGCACAGCATCTCTTCGCTGATAGACCAACACCTCAAGCAACCCGGTGCAACTGAATTGACCACCGGTGAGCGCGTTATTGAATTAGACGGTTGCACTTTCCTAAGACCAACGGTTATTTGGTGTGAAGACCCTGAACACCCTTTGGCAAACACTGAATTTCCATTCCCGTTTGTAAGTGTCGTTGAAGTGCCAGCAGCGAAGTTAGTTGAATCTATTGGCGCAACACTGGTTGCTACCGTTATTACTGAAGACACAGCACTTACGCAAGCACTCTTGGCAACGCCACTTGTTGACCGACTGAATTTAGGTGCAATTCCTACAAATCAAATCTCTTGGGATAGTCCGCATGAAGGAAATCTGTTTGAACACCTCTATCGGCAACGCGCATTTCAACTTGGATAACATTCTGAAAAAGTAAGTTTCTGATATTTATCAAAATTCTTCAGATATCAATGTTTATCAGTGTTTTCTTGGTATTTGTTCATGAAAATGCTCGCTGAGAGTAGACAACATCTGCCTTTTTCCTGAGAGTTGAAGTTGTGTTTGATGAAATGTTAGACGCACTGAACGACTCACTTGCTGTAACAGGAGGTAGCTCACTATTTTTATACCTAAGTTCGCATAAGCCCCTTGTCGTCCCTCTAAACTTATTGATGAAAGTTTCAAGTCTGTTTTCAAATGTCGCCAAAACTGTTCTATGCCATGGTGTTGCGACCATATTCGGAGTATCTCACACGCCCGCAAGGGTTTACCAAAAACCATCATTGTTTGTGTTTTTCCGCCATCTTGAAAGAACAATAGCACAACATCTCCAAATGTCCGACTACTGCCTTTGGTGCGACAGACCGGTTTATTACACCCCCATTGATTGGAGAGGAGTTGTATAGACTTTTTATGTTCCGAAAGTTTTGCCTTTTCTTCACCGATAGTCATCACATAGTTGTTTTTAGCATGTATCAGGATCGTCTCAAATCCCATCTTTCGCAAGATGTCAATCAGTTTGCGACTGCCATACCACGAATCAAAGGTGATTGGATATTTTCGAAGTTCCACCCCTTCCGCATCAAAGAAATCCAGTATTTCTTTGAGCATAGAGACAAAACAGGAGGGTTTATCTGTATTGCCTCTCCCTTGTTTGCTGACAAAACACATATTCAGCGGAATATTGATTTTTCCAATCTTGATAGTGATGCCTAATATATTTTGTCCTTTTCTCGGTTGCTTCGCTTTTGAAGACCACCAGTTGTAGCAATAGGACACTTTCTTTGTGTCTCGTGCGTTATGTGTATCATCCACACTTATCGTGATACACTTTCGAGATCGTGTTGCGGCACTTTTCAACTCGGCATCCCGGATCTCCTGGAGTGCAATAGAACATCCGATATGCACAAATAAGTGCTGCCACTGATAAAGACTCACTTCGTTCAGGTGCCGATAGAGGCTCGCTTTCGGTATAAATAACGCATCCGACACTTGATTCGGGTTATAGAGACTAAATAAATGACACAATGAAAGCAACATTATGGTTTTGACCACACGTTCTTTCAAAGTCCGAAAACGAGAAGAAAGAAGTTGTTGAAAAAAGACTGTTGATTTGATAAGCTGAGTTTGCATGAGATATTCTCCTAATGGACACAGTATTTTATAAATATGTTAATTAGGATGCTATCTCATGCTATAAATGTCAAGCAAAATCTACACAGCAAAAACGCATTTTCATGGCGTTACACCTTGTTTCGATTGATTGTTATTAGGTCGAAAACCATTATGAGAAATACCAGGTTTTAAGAGATATTCAAAATTATAAAGAATATGCTTCCATGATCCTAAAATTGGATGAAACCGTTGGAATAATCCTGGACGAACTTGAACGGCTCGGAATTGATGACCACACGATGATCGTTTTCTGTGCCGATAATGGGCACGAAATATATTACTTGCAGGAAGGACGGACATCCGGTCGAAGAAAGAAGTTGGATGGTGAACCGTTTGATGACATCACTACGAAATTCTATTCGGAGGAGGGTGGTGATGTTTTTAACGGAAACGATGGCATGGCAGGTTTAAAGCGGTCAAGTTTGGAAGGTGGCACGCGCATTCCTTACCTTGTCCGTTTCCCTGGAATGGTTACATCCGACAGTGTGTCCAACCACATGTTGGCTAACTACGATTTGATGCCTACCTTAGCTGACTTCCTGGGGATGGAAGTGCCGCAAGCTAAAGATGGCGTGTCGTTCCTACCGACTCTGTTTGAACAACCTGATGTTCAATCACAACATGAGTGGGTTGTGTATGCCTCTGGGCTTGGTCCTGCGCTGGTTACACCAGACGGTTGGAAGTTAAGGTATATCAACAGAACAGACAGTTTCCAGTTGTATCAACTCAACAACGATTACCGCGAAGAGAACGACATTTCAGCAGATTATCCCGACATCGTTACCCATCTCAGAGGGTGGCTGCACAATGCTTGTGACGGTGATTATCGCAATGGTACGCCGCATGCACATTTCGCTCCGTATCCTGACAGTAACTAATTGAAATATATTCTACAAAATAATCCTACCATTGAATTCATCCTGCCAGTAATACCGAATTAACGGGATTTGCCCTATTTTCCGGACGGTGGGTACGGTTACAAACCGCGCCCCAAGCGTCAATTTAGCGGTCCTCCAGGTCCGGTAGGTGCGGTTTGTAACCGCACCGTGTTGTTCGCGGAAACCATTATCTTGCACATACTCCATAGGATCCGGTGCGGTTTTGTAACCGCACCCTAAGCGTCAATTTAGCGGTCCTCCAGGACCGGTAGGTGCGGTTTGTAACCGCACCATAGGCGTCAATTTAAGAATATATTTTGGACATATTAGGTTTGCGTCTTCAGTCCCAGCGGGACGGAAGGTGTATAGTACGTGCGACGCACAACAAGCCCTCAAGCCCCAGAGGGGCGACAGGTGTATCTATTCAAGGGACATTAGATTGATTATTCACCTTTCGCACCGCTGGTGCTTTGTTTTGGTTGCACGCGTGTACTATACACCTGTCGTCCCTCTGGGACTAAATCAACGCTAAATACACATGTGCAGTCGCTAAATTGACGCCTATGGGTGCGGTTTGTAACCGCACCGTGTTGTTCGCGGAAACCATTATCTTGCACATTACTCCATAGGATCCGGTGCGGTTTTGTAACCGCACCCTAAGCGTCAATTTAGCGGTCCCCAACCCGGTAGGTGCGGTTTGGAACCGCACCTTTTTGTATCAACATCTCAAATAACGCATAGGACGAGAATATCAGCGTTCGTAGTCGCGCAATTCACGCGCCTCTTTTCTTTGAATGTCCGAGGCGCAATGAATTGCGCGACTACAAACGAGGTCTTTCCTTAAATTGACGCCTATGGTGCGGTTACAAACCGCACCTACCGGGTTGGGGACCCTAAATTGACGCATAAGGTGCGGTTTCCGAACCGTACCGACAGATTGGAGTCAAGTTAATTTGTTATAATACCATTTCTGAAAAATAAAATATCATTATAAGATTTTGGGATTCACACTAATGCAAGCGTGCAAGAGGCGCAATGAGTTGCGCTCGGACAAACGCGTTTTTTGCTAATGATAGACGATCATTCAGAAATGGTATTAGTTCCATATCAACGCACTTCAGCGATAAACACTTACCCTCGATTTTTAAAACAGATGCTTCAACCTTGGGTGAAACAATTTTTGTTGGACTCATACCATTTTTGCGCCTAATCATACATTCCTTGCGTGACTGTCAAGGAAGTAAATTAGAAATTGTATCTATTTCTTGAACCTGAAAGTTTTTTGCGAAAAAGTGAGTATTTCATTCCTTTTGATAAACATAGTGTATATCTATGTTTAGACACACCAAAATCAGAAAATCATTGAAATTATTACACCAATACGTATCCAATTAGAGTTTTGGCATCAAACTTGCGCAAAAACGAAGGGATTCGGTTTAATAGTTCTAACTTTTTGCTCTTGAACTATTATCTTAAATCGGACTCACATTATCAAAAAAATGTATAAAAGTTGATAAAATATACTCTATTTTAGGAGATAAAAAATGAAATCTTTTTTTGCCCTTGCAAGCATTGCCTTGACGGTACTTTTTCACATAGGTTGTTCTTCTGACCTGGAGCAGGCACAATTTGATAATCCTACAACAATTGATGGTTCTGCGTGGATTAGTGCCGCGCCGCTCCATGATGATGTCGTTTTAGAAAATATGTATGAAGACGAAACCCATAAATTAACTGATAAATCACGCGTCCAGATCGTTACAGTGCTTGAAGGCACAAGTAGAGTGACCCTTGAAGCTCGGTTCCGTGGCGTTCGAGATTTTGGCTTCGGCTTTCCGCTTTACGAATGTGAACTGATTGATGAAGCTGCTGAGGCTATGGGTGGAATCGCAAAGGGAATGTCTGGAAGTCCCGTGGGTCCTCCTGGTCGTGTTATGGGTGCACTTGCCTATGGCGATAATTTTTCAAAGTCGCCTACACGGTTCTGGGTGACAGCAATTGACGCAATGGAAACTGCGATTGAACGTCAAACATTTGGTGGTTTACTTGATGCTGAACTCGCACCAGCTGCGCCGTCAAGTGGAATTAGTTCGGTGTATTCACCGGTAAAAACACCATTAATGATTTCGGGGATACAACCTAACAGAATTCAACAACTTGCTGAACATTTAAAGGGTCCGCGCTTTGAATTCATTGAACTTTTTTCTGACGTTAACGGAGCACCCGATGCACCACAAGTCAAGACAACAAGGCTCGCAGCCGGAGATATGATCGGTGTCGCTGTAGCGACAGGTGACGTTGTCAATGCTATTGGTTTTGGGACTGTGACACAAGTTTATGACGACAATACGTTCGTAGCATTCGGTCATCCAATGAATGGAGACGGTAAGGCGGCGTTACCTGTATATAGAGCCGTTGTTAATGGTATTATTCCGAACTTACAAGCCTCCTATAAATCTGTTTCTGCCTACGGCAATCCAATTGGAACAATTACCAAAGACCTCACACCCGCGATTGTAGGTAAACTTGGTATACTGCCAGAGACGATCCCTATGAAGGTGACTTATCAGGTAGGCAGCGGTAGCAAAATACAGAAAAACCATAAAGTTGCGTACGGGCAGGAAATATTTATACCGGTCATCGCTGCACTTACAATGGATTCAATACGACAAGAGATAAGTCCAGGGACAGTTGACGCAACAGTTACACTTCACTTCAAAGAAACTGAAACCGTCTATACGGAATCATTCCGCATCCCGTCTTCGGTTGTGTTTCTTGACACGTTAATAAACGTTGAAAGAATAATCACCTCTTTCACCGACATATTCGCAAACAATGCAGGCAAAGCTACGTTGTCAGAGGTGTCAATCACTATCAAGGACAGACCGCAGATCATGCTTGCATCAATCCACGAATTGAAAGTACCAGATGAACTGATCCCGGGTGAAAGTGCTACTTTCACAGTTACGCTGCTCCCACACTGGAGTGCTGTTAGTGGTGGACGAAAGATAGAGAAAGAGATTACACTGGAGATTCCGGAAAATTTTCCAGTGGGAACAGGAATTCTAAACGTTGCTGCTGAGAATTCTTTCGGTCCTCTCGGCTTTTTTGGTGATATCTTCAACTTTGGCTTTGATGGACAAGAGCGTGAGGAAAAACTTCCGCCTGAGAATCTTGATGAACTCATCAAACAAATGGAAGAAAACCAGATACAGCCAGGATTGGTCACTATAACGCTTACACCAGAAGGTTCTAGGTTTAGATTTCCAATCTTTGATAACTTTCTGGTGTTGGAAGACAGTGAAATCCCAGAAGACGCGGAAGCAGATACAGAGATGCCAGAAGACCCATCATCACCCCCTACTGAAACCGAAATTATTATTGAAGGTTTTATTGTTACGGGTTCTAAAGAAATATCTGTCACAATAAAAGGTGATGAGAAACCCCAATAGAAAGTGTGACATCTTGAAATGGAAATAATTACAACCGATGGGTAGGTATTGGACCTACCCATACTTTTCCTATTCCAATTACATCTCCATCCGATACAACTCATACCAAATTAACTTGATTTGAAGTTTTCTGATAAAGTCAGGCATTGCAAGGCACGGGGACCTCGCGCTACAGATCGGGTTAATTGGGTATCATAACCTACTCATCTTCACAAAACCTACCGGGTTTGGGGTTCAAAGCCGAGTTACACAATTTACTTTTTAATCTTCATGAAACCGCATCTACTGGGATTAGAGGAAATGTTGGGTTTCGCTTCGCTCTACCCATAGCCGTCAATTTAAGAAAATATCTGTGTTTTTATGAACGTTTCTCAATAGGCATGAGAATTGAAACTGTCTTATATTCAGTCCCGTAGGGACGATATGTTTATAGTACACCGTCCAGACACGTCTCTTTAGCTCTGTCCGAGCAACATATCCGGATTGGTGCCCCATTGCTATAAACATTCCGCCCCTACGGGGCTGAAGATTTCGTCCAATCACTAAATTGGTGCCTATGGGTTTCGCTTCGCTCTACCCAACCTACGAATTCATCATTAATCTTTGTGTATATTAGTTTTCCTTGATTACCTAACCGAAATCTGTTATAATACCATATTCAAACATAGTTTCTACAACACCATTTAGCAAGCATTCAAATTCTATGAAAACTTTTGATTCTGATTTGGCACAACGCGTAATTTTTGGTGAAAATAGCATTGAGAAACTTGCTGAATCGGTGATTGCTCTTGGCGGTAGTCGTGTTCTAATTGTAACTGACCCGGGTATTCAAGAAGCAGGCATCCTTAAACGAGCTTATTCAGCACTCAATAATGAGAAGATCCCCTGTTACGTTTTTGCTAATGTTGATCCTAACCCGACAACAAAGCATGTTAAATCTGCCGTTCAATTCGCGAAAACCAACGCACCAATTGACCTTATTATTGGACTCGGCGGTGGGAGCGCGATGGATTGTGCTAAAGGTGCAAATTTCCTGCTAACCAATGGTGGCAAAATGGAGGACTATTGGGGAACAAACAAAGCAACACAAACGATGCTTCCATCTATCGGTATTCCGACAACAATCGGGACAGGAAGTGATGCACAATCCTTTGCATTGATAGCACAAGAAGATACACACATCAAAATGGCGTGCGGTGATAAAAAGGCGCAATTCACAACAGTGATCTTAGATCCGACACTAACTGAAACTTTACCGAGGGAGGTAGCGACAGTAACCGGTATAGATGCAATTGCGCATGCTGTTGAGAGCTATGTCTCGACCAGACGCAACCCAATGTCACAAATGTTCTCAATGCATGCTTGGAAACTTTTAGACGCTAATTTCGAGTTGGCACTTGATGCCAAAAATAGTGAAGCGCGCGGAAAGATGTTATTTGGTGCTTATCTTGCAGGAGTTGCGATTGAAAATTCGATGCTCGGTGCAGCACATGCCCTTGCAAATCCGTTGACTGCAAGATACGGTATTACCCATGGAATTGCCGTTGCCCTTATGTTACCACCTGTTATCCGTTTCAATAAAACGGTTGTGGGTGATGCCTATTGTGAACTTTATTCTGACGAAAATTTTGCGGACAGAATTGAAACACTAAAGCAAACAGGCGATTTACCGAACACACTACAGGATTGCCCTGTCAAACATCATATAAGATCCTCTGACATCGCTACGTTAGCAAAGGAAGCCTCGGTGCAGTGGACTGTGCAGTTTAACCCACGTTCTTTGAATATACATGATTTTATGAGGCTTTATGAAGAAGTTTTTTGAAATATCAATCTTCAAGCGTATCTGCCAGCCTTGTGTAGGAATAAGCGTATTCATTATTACGCTACTTTTTCTCGCAGCGCATTTTGCTTTTGCAAATTGGACAAGTTTCCGTGGAAACCCACAACTTACTGGTGTCGCCGATTCACAACTACCTGATAAGCTTGAGTTGCTCTGGACGTTTCAAGCAGGAGACATGATTGAGTCTACCGCTGCAATCGTTGACAATGTGGTGTATGTCGGCGTTTCGGATGGATACCTCTATGCGATTGACGCAGCAACGGGTAAAAACACATGGAAGTATCAAACGTCTGCTCCTATTAAATCATCACCTTCTATTCACAACGGTGTAATCTATTTTGGTGATGGAGAAGGTGTTTTTCATGCTGTGGATATTGCCACTCGAAAAAAGAAATGGCAATTTAGTACAGAGGGTGAGATCATCTCATCAGCAAATTTTGCTGGTAACCGCGTTCTATTCGGTTCGTATGATGGATTTCTCTACTGCCTAAATATAAAAAATGGCGAACTTGCATGGAAATATGAAACTGAGGGATACGTTCACGGCACACCCGCAATTTACGAAAATTTCGTGGTTGTCACTGGATGTGATAGTTATTTGCGAATCATCAATATAGACGATGGCAAACAGACACAAGAGGTAAATCTTGGTGCGTATGTCGGCGCAAGCCCCGCGATTTTAGGTGCTAATACAGATTCTCAAGTTAAGTCTGAAATTCGCGCGTATTGTGGAACGTACGGTAACGAAGTGTTAGGAATTGACATTACATCTGGTAAAATTGCATGGCGATATCAACATCCGGTTCGCCAACTTCCGTTTTTTGCTTCAGCTGCCGTAACAGAAGACCTTATAATCATTGGTGGGCGTGATAAGATGGTGCATGCCCTCTCACCAGAAAAAGGCGAACCGCAATGGACTTACACTGCAAAGTCCCGAATTGAATCTTCGCCGGTCATCGTTGGTAAACGTGTCTTTTTTGGGACAACTCGTGGGTTGTTCATTGCCTTGGATATTACAAACGGGAAAAAGGTGTGGGAATTTGCAATCGGTTCACCCATCATTGCCTCACCTAGCGTTGCTGATGGAAAAATATATATTGGGACAGAGGATGGAGTCCTCTACTGTTTCGGAGAAAAAAAATAATGTCTAAAACAAAACCAGAACCTGCAACAGCAGGTATAGAATCAAAACAGACAACAGTTGGAAGCGTTTTTGTGTCTAACTACCCACCGTATTCTGCATGGAACGATTCGGCGGTTGGAGATGTTCACCGTGCTCTTAGTGAAGAACCTCGTGCTGATGCCACATTGGGACTTTATCTACACATCCCTTTCTGTCGCAAACGCTGCAAATTCTGCTATTTTCGTGTTTATACCGATAAGAATAGTTCGGAAATTGATACCTACCTTAATGCATTGGCGAAAGAGGTTGAAGTATACAGCAGACAACCGGCAATTGCAGGTAGACCCTTGAGGTTCGTCTATTTCGGTGGTGGCACACCTTCTTATATTAGCGTGAACCATCTGACAACCTTAGTAGACAGGATCAAACAGGTGATGCCATGGGATTCTGCGGAAGAAGTGGCATTTGAATGTGAACCTGGAACGTTAACACAAAAGAAATTAGAAGCCATCAAAGCGATCGGGGTAACCCGATTGAGTCTCGGTGTTGAAAATTTGAATGATGAGATTCTTGCAGAAAACGGTAGAGCGCATCTTTCAAAAGAGGTATACCGAATTGACCCTTGGATAAAAGAGCTAGCATTTGATCAGGTTAACATTGACCTCATCTCAGGAATGATTGGAGAAACATGGGACAGTTGGCGTGAGACGGTGCGTAAGACAATTGAACTTGATCCGGACAGTATTACCGTTTATCAGCTTGAGTTACCCTTTAACACCGTCTATTCCAAGGATATTCTTGGTGGAGATGCGCTGCCTGTTGCAGATTGGAAACTGAAACGTGAATGGCATCAATATGCTTTTGAACAATTTGCAAAAGTCGGTTACGCACAATCCAGTGCTTACACGGTGCTTAAGAAAGACAAACCGTGTCAGTTCGTTTATCGTGATGCTGTTTGGCAAGGGAGCGATATGATAGGCACTGGAGTTGCCTCTTTTTCACATCTCAGTGGGATTCACTTCCAAAATGCACCTTCATGGGGAGACTATCTCAGCAGCCTTGAGGAAAACAAGCTGCCTATCTACCGCGCGCTGAAGCCTACAGAATCGGAACGATTGACACGAGAGATGATTCTGCAACTCAAGCTTGGAAAAATCAGACCTTCCTATTTTCAAAGCAAGTTCAATGCGGATATTCTTACATTATACGCCGATGCTTATGAAAAACTGCAAAATGATAGAATGTTGCGCGTTAATGCTGGAGCCGATGAAATCCGATTGACACAACGTGGATTGCTACGGGTTGATAGTTTGCTTCCCGCGTTCTATGCTCCTGAATATCAGAATACGCGGTATACTTAGAGGATGTTGTTTTAGGTAATTGTAGAAATCTTTTTAAACTGAATCACATAACCCTTTCCATTAATTCCACTCTGGTTTTGAGACAATCCATCAAAACTAATTTCTACTACTGAAGAAGAAAAATCATGTGGATTAACTAATCTCAATAAGTATGGATACAAAAATACAACTATGTCGTCTCCGCGAGATGCTTGTGCCAGTCATTGAGACAAACGTCTTCTATAAAGAAAAACTCACCGAAGTCGGAATTTCACAACCGAGTGACATTCAAACATTATCAGATTATCAACAACTCCCCTTTACCACAAAAGACGAACTCAGTGCTGATCAGGTGGCTCACCCACCTTACGGTACAAATCTCACCTTTCCTCTGGAGAAATATACTTGTTTACATCAGACTTCAGGCACAACGGGTTCGCCTTTGCGATGGTTAGACACAAGAGAATCGTGGGATTGGTGGGGAAAGTGTTGGAGAGACATTTATAGTGCTGCGGGCGTGACATCAGATGATCGTTTCATGATAGCGTTTTCGTTCGGTCCGTTTATAGGTTTTTGGAGTGCTTATCATGGGGCACAACAACTTGGTTCGCTCACTATTGCAAATGGTGGGTTGACTTCGGATCAACGTATACGTGCAATCCTAAGTAATGATGTGACAGTTGTGATTTGCACACCGACTTACGCGTTACGTCTCGCTGAAGTCGCAGAACAGGAGGGTGTTAATCTCAGTACAGACTCTAATGTGAGGGTGACGATCCACGCTGGTGAACCCGGTGCAAGTTTACCTTCCACAAAACAACGTATTGAGGAACGTTGGGGCGCGCGTGCCTACGATCATATTGGGGCAACTGAAGTTGGTGCATGGGGTGTTATGTGTGGACCGCAAGCAGGGGTCCACCTTAACGAAGATGAGTTTATCTGTGAAATCCTTGATCCTGAGACAGATAATCCGTCAGACGAAGGGGAGTTAGTCATCACCAATTTAGGTCGTATCGGTATGCCAGTGATTCGCTATCGGACAGGTGATTACGTCAAACTCAAATCTGAACCGTGTGAATGTGGAAGTCAGCACCGTATCCTCGACGGTGGCGTTATTGGACGGTTAGATAACGCTATCATCATTCGCGGTTTGAACGTCTATCCTGCTACAATTGAAAATATTATCCTGAAGTTTCTTGATGTCCGTGAATTCGCTGTTCGTGCTTATCGAACAGAAACCCTTGATGAACTTGAAATTCAGTTAGAAACCACAAATCCGAATCCTACTGATACTGCAACTGCCGTAGTTTCGGCTATTAGAGACGCTTTGGGGTTGCGTACAATCGTGAAAGTTGTACCACTTGGAACTTTACCGAGATATGAGCTCAAATCAAAACGATTTACCGACGAGCGTAACTTGTAATGAGAAGTCTTTTCCTTGACAACTCAATTCTTGAAAGGCTATAATTGTTGCACAACGAAACACAATATCGCGTCTACATTGAAACTTCAATTCCAAGTTTCTATTTTACACTGCGAACAGATACCGAATCCCTTGCGAGGCAGAGTTGGACTCGGAAGTGGTGGAAAGAATACGCGGACCAATTTAGCCTCGTCTTGAGTACTACTGTTATTGATGAACTCAGTGCTGGAACAAGCGAAAAAACGCAAGACCGTGTTGATTTAGTTAAAGATCTTGAAATGCTGCCGGTTCCTTCAACAATTAATCAAATCGTGCAAACCTATATTGATAGGTTGATAATGCCTCAAGATTTGTTTGGGGACGCACATCACTTGGCACTTGCCTCATTTCATAACACAGATGCACTTTTGACATGGAACTGTAAACACCTTGCGAATTTTAACAAGATTTATCTGATTCGACAGATTAATCAAGAACTTGGTTTACCAACACCGGAATTGGTAACGCCTCTCAATTATTTAGGAGATGACGACTAAAATGGCAGACTATGAACTTGATGAAATTCACAGGATTCGCAGAGAAATCTCCGCGAAGTTCAACCACGATATTGGCAAACTAGTGGCACACTATCAAAAATTAGATGAAGAATTTCGAAAGGCGGGTTACAAATTTGTTGATCCACCACCTAAGAACCCAAAACCCATGAAAACGACAGACGAAAAAGCAGCGGATTAAGTGGTGGATTCTTTGTCTACTGATAACCCATATACGAACTATAATGTCAAAACTTTTAGACAGATTAAACCCTTCACAACGAGAAGCAGTTATGCATGAAACAGGCCCGCTTTTGATTATTGCAGGGCCCGGATCTGGAAAAACGCGGACAGTTGTTCATTCTATAGCTTACGCTATAGAAAATCGTGAAGTAGTACCAGGTCGGATCGTGGCATTCACTTTCACAAACAAAGCCATCAATGAATTAAAAGATAGATTGAGTAAAATTGTGAGTCCTGATATAGCTAAGGATGTTTGGATTTCAATACCTGTTTCAAGACGTGAACTTCATCGGCAGAACCCACAAAAGAACGGCATTCGTTCGCGATATGGTGGCACCTTATTAGCACAAGGCTTGGTCAAGAACACTTTGGTGAAGCATGTCAAACACGGATTGACAAGACTTGCAGGTATTAACGCAAAAGGTTTGTTTTCAATGGACAGTTTGGATGGGAAACGAATCACCACAGGCGCGAAACGACAGGATTTCAAAGTTCGGACGCGTCTGAATTTTAACTATAGGAGCGGCTTTCCTCCCCAACCTAAAGAATGGGGTCTCCAGTCCGAAGAGTGATGAACACACACCGTAATTACGACACCATTGTCATCGGAGGCGGACCTGCAGGCAGCACTGCTGCTACGCTATTAGCACAACAAGGGTACCGTGTTCTACTCCTTGAACGTGACGCTGAACCGACTTTCAAAATCGGTGAATCGCTTATTCCTGCTACATATTGGACTTTCAAACGACTCGGTATGCTTGACAAACTAAGAGCGAGTCATTTTCCGCAGAAGTTCAGTGTGCAGTTTTTCTCACGTACAGGTAAAGCTTCCGCGCCATTCTATTTCTTTGAAACGAATCCACATGAAAGTGCCGTTACATGGCAGGTATTACGTAGCGAGTTTGACCAGATGCTTTTGGACAACGCAATAGAGTACGGTGTTGAGGTGCAGAGAGGTGTTAGTGTCCGCAAAGTGCTTTTTGAAAGGGACAGAGCAATAGGTGTCGCCGCTCAGAATGGAAGAAATGATGAGGCATCCGCACATAATTCCCTTGAAACAATACACGGAACTGTTATTGTGGATTCAACGGGACAACGTTCTCTAATTGGAAGGCAGCTAAATCTCAATACTATAGAACCGAACCTGAAAAAAGCATCACTTTTTACACACTATGAAGGGGGACATCGTGACGCAGGAATTGACGAAGGTGCTACCCTTATCATGCATACTGAGGATAAAGAGTCATGGTTTTGGTCAATTCCGCTTCCATACAACCGAACCAGTGTTGGGGTTGTAGGTGAGTTGGATTACCTTCTGCAAAATCGCAGAGATTCTGATGGCAAACTTGACGTACAGAAAATCTTCAATGAAGAATTAGAGAAATGCCAACCATTGAAACTTCGTCTTGAAGAAGCAAAGCAACTTTTTCCTATTCAGACGACAAAGGATTTCTCATATCGAGCAAGTCGAATCGCAGGTGATAATTGGGTGTTGATTGGTGATGCGTTCGGGTTTTTAGATCCTGTGTATTCAACCGGTCTGTTTTTAGCACTAAAGTCGGGTGAAATGGCCGCTGATGCTATTATTGAAGCATTTCAAGAAAATGACTTTTCTGAAAAACAATTAGGTAGTTTCGGAAAAACGTTTGTTGATGGTATGGAAGCATTTCGGAAACTTGTCTACGCATTTTATACTAAAGACTTTAGTTTTGCGAGGTTTCTATCAGAATACCCAGAGCATTTAGGGGGGATCGTTGATATTTTAAGTGGAGATGTCTATAGGCGAGACGTCACGCACATCTTCCCTGCAATGTCTAAGATATGTTATTTCCCACCTGAGGTGCCACTTACGCAGTCTGTCCAATGAATTCTGAATAATTAAAATTGATATTGTAAGAACGGTTAGAACTATATATAGAAAAACTACCAACAAGATAATAACCTTCATAGGTTTATCTCTATAGGAGTACCTTAATGAAATTCATTACTTCGTATTTACCGATTTTGTGTTTCACCATTGCTTTGAGTTTTGGAATCGGCTGTGACAACGCATCAAAACAAGATTCGACCACTAAAGATAAAAACGGGACATCTGCTAAAGAAGATGCTGAAAATACACCAGAACGTGTTTTTATTAGCATTGGGACCGGTACACTGCGGGGTGCTTTTCATCCTGTGGGTGGAGCTATCGCTGACGTTGTGAGTCGTAATATTACTGATAAAGATTGGGAAGTTACAGCAGAAGGCACAAAAGGAACACAGCAAAACATCCGCCTACTTGTAAGTGAGGATAGTTCTTTGGAATTTGCCATGGCTAATGCCGCAATCTCATATTTTGCAGTTCGCGGGGAAGGCGCGTGGCAAACCAAACAACCAATCCGTGCTGTTATGACACTTGCTCCCAATGTCGCCCTATTTGTCACCCAGAAATCTTCTGGTATCAATTCAATGGCGGATCTCAAAAGAAAACGCGTCGTTGTAGGTCCTGCAGGTGCAGGTTTTGAGTATTTTTTGAAACCGATTTTAGCAGAACACGGTGTCACGTATGAGGATTTTACAGATCTCAACGGTACGTACGGGGCTGCAGTTGATATGTTGGCAGACGGATCAGCAGATGCTGCGTTTATGGGAGGCGCAATTCCTATTCCTGCGGTTACACAAGCGAGTATGTCTCAAGATATTATGTTCATTCCGTTTGAAGAATCAGCGATGAAAACTCTCTTTGAAAAGTACCCTTTCTTTAACCCAGTAACTATTCCCGCAAATACGTATAAAAAAACACAACCCGAAACGTTCTCCACCATGAATGTTGGTTCGATGCATATCATTACTGCTGAGAACACTGATGAAGAAATGGTTTATCATTTTACGAAAACTTTGTATACGCATCGTGCTGAAGTTGTTGAGGCACACCCAGCAGGTAATGCCATCAATGAGAAAAACGCTGTCAAAGATGTAGGCACACCATTTCATCCCGGGGCAATCCGTTTCTATCGTGAAATCGGTATTTGGACCGAATAAGAATTGACAAAAAAATTTGACAACCTTTTTATTTAATGTTATTATATTCACCGAGCCGAGATAGCTCAGTCGGTAGAGCAGTAGACTGAAAATCTATGTGTCGGCAGTTCGATTCTGCCTCTCGGCATTTTCTATTTGCATGTGTATGTTAAGCCGGTGTAGCTCAGTGGAAGAGCAACTGATTCGTAATCAGTAGGTCGGAGGTTCAAATCCTCTCATCGGCTTCTCTCTTTCCTGCACCTTTGTTTCAACCTTTCTATTTATTCTTTTGGAGGAACTTGGATGATTAGTATGACAGCCTTAAGACCTACTTTGAAAGCAATGATTCCACATTTGCCAAAAGCAGCGGGTGTGGTGGTAACCCGGACATTACCTTATTTACCATTAGCGTTGGATATTGCTAAAGTGCTATTTCAACATCGTGAAAAAATAAGCGATGTGGTAGTTCATCTTGCATCGCATACCTCAAAGGGTGTAAAAAAGGGGACTGAAGTATTAGTTAAAACAGTGCCATGTTTGCCAAAAAAGGTAGGGCGGAAACTACCGCGATATCTGGGATATTTACCTTTGGCTTTAACAATTGCTAAGGAATCATATAAAAAGAATTACAAAAAGGTGCAAAGAATTACAAAACAGTTTCCGATTGAAGTTAAACAGAAAATAGATAGGAGATTGAAAATACATCAATGTCCATATTGCTTCAATCTATTTAGTGTGGGTTCGAATAAATCTCGTAAGATAGGCTGAATTGGGATATGTCGTTCCGAAGACATGACAACCGTTTTCCATAAACATTCCATTCCTACGGAAATGTTTTCTATAAATATTTAGTCCCGTTGGGACTAAATCGAAACACGGGTTGGAGGACAGTTAGCTGCGTCAGAAGGAGGCACAAACTAACAGTTTGTGCTACAAAGAACAAAGTTGGGTTTCGCTTCGCTCTACCCATAGGTGTCAATTTAAGGAAAGAACTCGTTTGTAGTCGCGCAATTCATAGTGCCTCTTTTCTTTGAATATAAGAGGCGCAATGAATTGCGCGACTACAAACGCTGATATTCTCGTCCTGTGCGTTATTTGAGATGTTGATACAAAAAGGTGCAGTTCGGGAACCGCACCTACCGGGGTTGGAAACCGCTAAATTGACACCTATGAGTTTCGCTTCGCTTGCACAACCTACGACGACTACAGATGGACTTTATCATTCCAATTCTTCGTTTTCTGCTGTGATTTCCTCTTCAAGTGACTTGATTATAGCTAAGTAAGTTGCATGTTGATCAAGTTCATAGACCTTCCGGTACATTTCAAGTGCCTTCTGCTTATCAACAAGAAAACTCTCATAAATCTCTGCCATATCCTGCCATGCTTGAACTTCTGTTGGTTCAAGTTTTACAATCCTTTCATAGACTTCCAGCGCATCAGCGTATGGTCGTGTTGCTGCTTCGCGCTTAAGTGCATTTGCACGTACATAAAGTAATCGGATAAGGTCATCAACGATCTCTTGCATACCGGGTTGCAATTTCAGAGCTTCTTCTAATAGGATAATCGATTGTGTTTCAAGTCGTGAGATCTCAGCCATATCCTCACTGGTAAGTTCGCGGTCAAGGAATCTGTAACTTTGAAACATCTTATTGTAGGTGCGTGACAATTGAAGACGTGCGAGTACTCCGATGGGAGCTTTTTCAGAAGGGACATGCATTAACTTAGGATCACTTTCAATTGCATTTATGTAGTGTTTTGATGCGGCTTCATACTGTTTGTTTCCTTGGTATAGAACACCAAGAAGATATTGAGCCTCAGCATTATCAGGATTCTGGTCTATCACTGCATTAAATTGCTTAACTGCCTCTTCTGGTAAAGTATCATCGCGAAAGAATTTTCCGCTTAAGAGCAGTACTTCTTCATGGTCAGGTTGGATATTTAAAGCATGTTGTAGACGCGCCTTTGCATCCTTGAACCAACTACTCTGAGAGTAGATTTCGGCAATACGCAGGTTCACATGCAAACGATCTGATTCATTTTCCTCAGTTTTTTCAGTTTCTAATGCTTGTAACGCTTGCCAATATAGGAATATAGCTTTACTCAAATCCTGTTTGTCAAAGTGTGCATCCGCCTCAGCAATCAAAGTTTCAACTTGAGATAACGATGATGTTTTTGGATCAGCACCACCCCGCTGCGTGAAAATAACTGCAAACCCTACAAACCCAATTATCGCAATGATTTCAGTATACAAAAGCCAACGATCCAATGAAAAAAACGATTTGTTTTCAACCTGACTGGTGTTTTCCATGTGAGTGTCCCCTATAAAGTGCCACGTTTAGAAGATTTTGCTTCAATCTCAACATTTTCAATGATTTGGAGCATCTCCTCAGCGTCAACAAACTTTTCAATTCGTTTGAATATATTTTCTTGACCATCCATAAAAATAACGACAGGTAATCCTCGAATTTGATACTTCTCTTTCAATATATCATCAGATTCTAAACTAAAATCAAGTTTGACAGTAATGTAATCTTTTAACTTATCAACAACAACTTGTTCTGAAAAAGTCTTATGATCCAGTTCATTGCAGGCGCCGCACCAAGTGGCGTAAAAGTCAAGCATCACCAATTTGTTTTCCTGTTTAGCCGCTTCCAATGCCGCGGGTTCATCGTAAACCCAGTTCGGATGGGGTCCGGCAACAGGTTGCTGGAGTCCACCTACAATCATAAAAGCACCGACTATAGCCAAACAGAGACCGAATGCTTTGCGGACTTTCATCCCTGAAGAGATACCGCTAAAACGTTGTGTTAACTTGCCGAGGAACAGTCCAATAAGAATTAAACCACCCCCAATGGCGAAAAATGGAAGGGAGTTCTGTAGGAAATTCTTCAATGAGGCAAAGACTTCAACATCTTTGAGGAAGTAGAGTGCCATTGTGATAATGGCAATGCCGAAGATGTTTTCTAAAATATACATCCATCCGCCTGAACGAGGTAGTTTTGAGAGTAAACCAGAAAACGTTCCTATGCCGATGAACAATAAACCCATACCGAGGGCATAGGTTGACATGAGCCAGAATCCAAGAAACAGATTCTGAGATTTCGCTATAAATGTCAGAACAGCAGCTAATGCGGGCCCTGTGCATGGTGCAGCGATAACACCGGCAACAGTTCCCATCGCAAATGCACCCACAAATCCGGCACCACCGACAGTGTTAAGCCTGTTTTGCACTGAGGAAGGTATCTGTATTTCAAAAACTCCAAACATTGACAATCCGAGTGAAACAAGTATCAGACTGATGACACCGACAACCCACGGGTTCACCAATATCTGTCCGAATACGGCTCCAGTTGATGCTACAGCAACACCAAGGATTGAATAGGTAACGATTATTCCGACTACGTAAACAACAGAAAGTAGAAAAGATTTGAAAACACCGGTAGACTCATTCGCACCGAAGATTGAAACCGTAATCGGTATTAGTGGGTACACACATGGTGTCAAACTCGTTGCGATTCCACCTACAAACACAAGTAGAAACGCCAACCATAATTTCCCACCTAATAGCGCGCCTGCAATACCTCCTTCGCGTTCACCGAATTCTATATTGGCAAAAATAGCCTCATTCGTCTGTTCCACTGTGTCAGCTGCGCTGACGACTTCAATTGGTATTTTTACAACGTGTGTTGTGGGTATAAGACACTGTTCGTCGTTACACGCTTGATATTCAATTTCCAGATTCAAAGAGATAGGCTCAATAGGGGCGGTTTGAAGCAAAGTCGCTGGAACTCCGATTGTGATAGTATCGTGGTAGACAGAAGCAATGCCTATTGATTCAATATTAAGCGTGTCTCCTGATGGATATACGACTTCTTCAAAGGTTAGATTCGGTGTGTCGGAAGGTGTTACCTTTGTAGCGATAAGTCCTTTACGAGTAGGATTAGCGTTAACATGCCACCCTTTTGCTATATCCACGATAATTGCAATTTGAAATTCGCTTCCAGGTTTTACTTTGTTTTGAGAGAGATGCGCTTCAGCAGTGAGTTTTTCTATAGATTGATTATCAGTATCAGGAAAGTCAAGATCAGGAAACTGTGCATGTATAAAATTCGGCAGGACTGTCGTGAGAAGTAATAACAGAACTAACGTTGAAAAAAGTTGAAATCTGGTGTTTTTTAACATTCGTTGTTCTCCTTGAGAGAGAATTTTGATTAGGATGGCATTAGAGTATGATTTTATCAGTAATTTTACATTTGTGCAAGTTTAACTGTGTGTAAAGTTTTTGACAAAAGCATAGGCGTCAATTTAAGAAAATATCTGTCCGTTTATGAACACTTCTCAATAGGCATGAATACTGAGACTATCCTATATTTAGTCCCGTAGGGACGATATGTTTATAGAAAACGAGATAATCCATCTCTTTAGCTCCATCAAAGCGAAATGTGAAATAAAACGCTATAAACATTCCGCCTCTATGAGGCTAAAGAATTGGGGGTGCCTCCGTTGCTATAAACATATCGTCCGGACGGGACTAAAGAGCATTTCTCATATTTGAAAAATCACTAAATTGACGCTTAGGGTGCGGTTTCAAACCGCACCTACCGGGTTGGGGACCGCTAAATTGACGCATAAGGGTCGGGGCACAGGGACCCTGCCCTATAATGTGGTGTGAATCTATCATCGCGGTTCAAGCACAACACAGGGAAGGATCATCTCTTCAAATGAAATGCCTCCGTGTTGGAAACTTCCTTGGAACATGTCTTTATATGCGCTAAACTGTCTTTCATAAATAAAATAATAATCTTCCTTAGCGATGATATAGTTCTTTTCCGCTGCGCTGTATGGTAATCGGTATGCTTCGGGATTGTCTATGAGCAAACTAGTTTCAGGGTCAAAAATTATATCTTTGCCCTCTTTTGTTCGGAGTCCGCTCGAAAGTTCGTGAGGGCTCGATATTTTCGCCGGGTTTTGACACAGCACAGAACCGTGATCCGAAGTAATTATTACTGTTATACCGCGTTTAGCGGCGAGGCTAATTATCCTATAGAGGCGTGAATTTCTGAACCATGTTTCTACAAGTGTCCGGAATGCCTCTTCATTTGGTATGAGTTGCTGAAAAAGAGCCACATCGCTTCGTAGGTGCGTCAACATGTCAAGAAAATCTACAACTAATGATGCGAAACTAATCCTTTTTGCTTCAGTCAACCATTGTAAGTATTGTATTTCTCCCTGTTCATCAAAGATTTTGAAGTAGTGTGGTGATGGTTTTAACGCTATGCCATGTCGTTCAAGTTGTAAACGCATGAGTTCTTTCTCGTAGCGGTTGATACTTGTGTGGATTTCATCCGGTTCGGCATATAGGTCGGGGTACCTCTCAGCTAAGTCTCTTGGAAACAGACCGCTAAAAATAGCATTCCGTGCATAACGGGTTGTTGTCGGTAAAATAGAGTAATAATAGTGCTTTATCATGTGGAAATCACGGTAGAGGAGTGGTTCAATTTTCAACCAGTGATCCAACCGCATACAGTCCATTACGACAAACAACACTGACTTACCGACTTGTATTTCAGGGATAACATGCTTGTAAAAGACATCCACCGATAAGGTTGGTGAATCGTCTCCCTCAAGCCATTGACAGTATGAGTTTTTTATGTATTCAGCAAATGCTGAATTGGCTTCTTGTTTTTCACGCGCATGGATAGTTTTTAGTTCATCAACGTTAGAAAGACCGTCAAATTTAATATCCCATTCAGTGAAATGGATATATGTATCAATCCAGGATTGCCAATCGTTTTGATGTAACCCATCCCTCAAAGTGCTTGGCTGACTCTGTTCCAATCCGTATTGTTTATTAAAGTTCTTTACATACACTTGTGGTGTATATGCCTCTCGCATTTTCTGCTTCTCAAGTAAAAATACGAGAGATGAAACCAGCTGTCTCGGATTTGTAGGCATTATCAAGACGTCGTTGACACTATGAAGACTTGCTTGCGCCATTATCTCTTGTCCACCTGCTTTTGTAAGCAGAATGATAGGAATATGGGCATCCACGGTCCTGATACGGGTAAGCGAGTTGCCGTTTCGTGTTGAGACTTCGTAATTTAACAATATAGCGTGGAACGTCTTATCTCTGAGTAAAGCGATACCCTCAACAACGGTTTCTGCTAATGAGACATCATACCCATTATACTCTAAAAATTGAATGTAAGGATTCAACTCAGAGTTCAAATATGTTTCTATACGCGGTTTTTCTAATGTGCTATCAATCCACAGAATCCTCCCTCTTGTCTTTTCCATATCATCCCCCTTTTCTTACAATGCGATGCTTGTTTGATGTTAGGGTCTACAACTGGGAACGTCCCACATAAGATATGGACCAGTCTTTCCAAAACCAATATGACGAAGCCGGGTAGACTATATTTTTGCCACAAAACGTCCAGGGTTAAATACGCCACCTCCATCAAATTTCGTCTTAACCTGTTTCATCAAGTTGAGTGTGCTGCCTATCGGTCCCCATACATCAATTTGTTTTTTAAGTTCAGGTGGGGCAGCCTCTATGATTAGGTTTCCTTGTATATCTATAGCATGTTGACGTAATTGCGTTAGCGTATTTGCAAGTTGCTGATAATCGGTATCGGAACCAATAGAAAATTTGAGATAAATCACACCATTTCCCAATAGAACCATAACACCATTTGTCTCCTCAGTAACATGCTCAACAAATTCAGCGATATCTGTACGTTTGAGATTAATCTTTACAATAACGGTATCATTTGATTTATCTACCGCAGGAAATTCTTGAATAGCATTACTGAGGCTTTCTCGTGATTCCTCTTCAACAATTTGCACACCAATTGCGCCATTTTGTTCCACAATAGTTTGGACTACGTTGAGTTGCCATGTCACTGTTTCGGGGTCACCCCCGAATCCAACTAACAGTGTTGGCTTCTTGTCCAGAAAATGATTGATAGGATAATTTGCTATCAGGTTTACAAACGTTGGAAGTGTCTGTGAGCGGACGACGCTTAATCCTGTTTTGACTGCATCATGTATATTCTGAAATTGCGCTGCGAAGATCGCCTGTCGTACAGGTAGTGGAGATAATTTGAGGGTCACCTCAGTAATAATTCCAAGTGTGCCAAAAGAACCGATATACAGTTTATTAAGGTCGTACCCCGCAACATTTTTTACAACTTTACCACCACTTTTCACAACGGTTCCGCTTGCATGAACTACGTGCATTCCTAATACCAGATTTCTCGCTGTCCCGTATTGAAGTCTTAGCGGACCACTGGCATTTGTAGCAACTATCCCTCCGATAGTACACTTGTCTGCATAAGATGGATTCAAGGGAAGAAACTGACGATGCTTTGCTAATTCGTTTTGGAGGTCAACTAAACGGATGCCAGTTTCAACAGTTACAGTCAAATCTGCGGGTTCATATTCAATCACCCTGTTTAGACGAGTCGTTGACAGCACAATATCTGTTTTCTCAGCTAAGTTTCCGATACCAAGTTTTGTTCCTGTGCCTGCAGGCACTACGGATAAATCCTGCTCAGATGCAAAGCGGAGAACATTTTGTATATCCTGGATGGATTCAGGTATAACGACTACCTTTGGAACTAAACCGTCGAAAGTGTATTCAGATAATTGTTCCTTTGGTAGGATACCAGATTCCCCAACTATATGTATAAGTTGATCACTCAATAAATCTGAAGTTTCCATTTACTTTTCCTTATATAATTGACAAATTGTCATAATAAACTGTCCATTGAGTAGAGCGCAGCGAAACCCTTATGTGTCAATTTACCGGTTCAATGGCGTTATACCTTCTTTATGGTGATTGTTACGTAGGTTCCAGACGATTCTAAGAAATATCAGAAGTATTAAAGTGAATGACCTGCTCCTGAAGAGGGCATATAGAGATTCATTACAAAACTAATTAAGCTTAATATACTTCGTGGCACAAAATCGCCTAAAACCAATCCGAGGAAAAACGGAATTGCTCTGCGATAGGTTTGCCAGCCAGAAAACCGTAGAATCATGAACTTAATGAACCAACTTACCATAACAGGAAACCAAAAGTATATCAGACCTCCCCACGATGCTCCCGAAAGAACATATCCTGATGGATGTAGTGTCCACCATAACAGACGTGTCCGCAAAAAATTGAGAAGGAACACAAAGATGAAACCTGCTCCCATAAATACAATCGAACCAACATTTGCCTCCTTTGGATGTTGCAACCAACTTTGAAGTGGATTGAAACTCTCCCATCCGAAGTGTCCGACATGCCCTTCACACCTTGCAAGCACACCGTAACTATATGCCACCTGTAGATATGTCCAAAATGTGGCAAGTGTTCCGACACCGATAGCGAGTGCCATGCTTAATAGTAAGGTTTTGCCGGGAATCCGTGCCTGATCTCCGATTCGGAGAGATTCAATCTGGTTTGGCATCGGATGTGAACGGTTGCAACGGTTAAACGCGTAAAGAAATGTCATCACTGTGAGGTTTGCAGTACCCAAACTGCGTGAGCCAAAGGTATTTACCATTATTTGGCGCGGATTAATACCGATTACCTCATGATACGGTGGTCCCAATTCAGCGCGCACACGTCCGATTGCCAATGCAAATGCGATAAATAGTAAATAAAAGACGCCTATAACCCATAAAGACATTCCGGCTAAATAACAGAAGGCAAACACAGCACCAACGCTAAGAATAGTAAGGATTGCGGTTGTTCGATAAGATAGAGGTTCGTTGCTATCATCGCCTCGTTCAAGCCCTATGACATGTCTAAAAAACCTGATGATGTGTCTGCGTCCCATCCATAAAGTCAGCACAGCAATACCGATCCAAGCTCCCGATGCGCGGTCATTGAGATGGAGTTGGCTGATATTCGATAAGCCTACAGCACTCGCGATCACCCGCTCCGCACGTGTGAGCCAAAAGAAAAACCACGTGGAGAACGCGAGGTCAAGCGGCATGAAATAGGTCAGTCCAACGATGGCAAGGTTGAAAGACATTGAAACATAGCCGACAGCGTTCCAAGGTTTGTCTGTCAGATGTCTATCAAGCCGGTAACTTGATGGAAAAGCAGGTATTACAGGGAACAAGTCATGCAGCCCTGCCATTACGCGGAGCAGTGCGGCAATCCCAAACCCTATCCAAAGTGAACGTGACCTGAAAAAACTGCGGTTCGTTGTCATTTGCAACGGCAACTGCGTTAATGGAAAACTAAGTTTTTCGCGTTCCATCCACTGTTTTCGGAGCAGTAATCCCAAACAGAGTAACGATCCGTAGAGAAAGAAGATAAAAACCGACCAAATAAGTACCGGTTTTACCCATATACGGAGATGTTGGGACAAATAGACACTTGATTCACCTTCATAATAACCCGCTAACCATTCGGGTTCATGCACCGTCAACCATTCAGGGATATGATGCAAAAAGAGTTGTGCCCACTCATTTTCGGCAGTTGCAAACCAGAAAGGGTGTGCCAAAGTTCCCATCAGTATTGCCATCATCGCATGCCCGGAAATGGTGGAGACCATCGTCACCATGATATAGATTAATAAGAGCTCGGCTGGCGTGAAGGCGATACGTGGTGAGATTCTGCGGAGGATAACGTTCAGTGCAAGTAGCACTACCAACGTAAAAACAGCGTTAGAAAAAGGGGAAACAAGTGTGTAGACTGCATACCAGAGTTCGCTGGCTATTCCAACCCAGTATGCATTGACGATGACAAGGATTAAACCAACAATTATCGCTTTTTTGGTGATAACCTCGGTTGTCTTCGCGGGTTGTTGATTCATTAATTTGTTGCTAAGGGATGAAACTCAGCGGACTTGAGGGTTTATAGCAAAATATGCACATCTCTTATTGTCGGTTCGGTCTACCTTGTTCAACTCCGGCAGGTGCGGTTTCCTAACCGAACCATAGGCGTCAATTTAGCAGTTTCCAACCCCGGTAGGTGCGGTTTCCTAACCGCACCTTTATGTATCAACATCTCAAATAACGCAAAGGACGAGAATATCTGCGTTCGTAGTCGCGCAATTCATAGCGCCTCTTTTCTTTGAATGTAAGAGGCGCAATGAATTGCGCGACTACAAACGAACTCTTTCCTTAAATTGACGCATAAGGTGCGGTTTCCTAACCGAACCTTTTTGTATCAACATCTCAAATAACGCAAAGGACGAGAATATCTGCGTTCGTCCTCGCGCAATTCATAGCGCCTCTTTTCTTTGAATATAAGAGGCGCAATGAATTGCGCGACTACAAACGAACTCTTTCCTTAAATTGACACTTATGGGTAGAGCACAGCGAAATCCGACCTACAACGACTATAGTTCAATTTTAGTGTTCAGAAACGTTTGCCAAGGTTTGCAGTTCTTTCCCCATAAACTTGAGCATCTGTTCAAGGCTTTGGTACAATTGGATAGTTCTTCCAACTTCACCTGCTTTAATGATACGAATTGCTTCCTGTAGTTGTGTATCAAACCTCAAATTCACAACTTGTTCAATGCCAACGTTGAGGTTGAAGAGTTGGTGTGACCGCAGTGTCAACCATCTTTCACTAACACGTAATCCATCGTCTGAGAGTTTTTGCCTAAATTGTGGGAGTTCCTTTTCAAGCAGTGTGAAATCTTTTGGCATATCTCCAGTACGTTTAATCTCTTGTTCAATCCAATTCGCGACAAAATCTTCTACTGCACTTTTTTCTGTCGCAAGTCTCTGCATTATCTGTTCGATTCTTCCGGGTTCTTCTTCTGCTATAGAGACTTGTGGAGAAATACCAGATTTGTCAATTGATGTTCCATTCGGTGTATAGTATGATGAGATCGTAAGTGAAATTGCGCCAATCCGTGCCAAAGGATAGCGTTTTTGAACTACACCCTTACCGTAAGTTTTTGTGCCGACAAGTATTCCACGACCAGTATCTTTAATTGCACCCGCAACGATTTCGGATGCACTCGCGCTGTATTCATCAACGAGCACAACAAGAGGAATTTTGGGATCACACAAAGTTTTGGGGTGTGCTGGATATTGATCATCAAATTCAGTTTTCCTGCCTTTTGTTGATACGATAACACCATCACTTATAAATGCATCAGCGATGTGATATGCCGCCTCAAGTAGCCCACCTTGGTTGCTTCGCAAATCCAAAATCAGTGCACGCATACCAGTTTTCTTATGTGCTGCGAGTGCTTTGTTGAATTCTTCCTCAGTACCGCCTGTCCGGTCTTTCCCAATGAATTTAGTGATGCGGATATAAGCGATGCCATCATCAAGCATAGTTGTTTTTACGCTTGAGATAGAAATTTTAGCGCGAGTCAGTTTTACATCAAACGGTTCAATGAATTTGCGTTGTACAGTAATCGTGACATCAGTATCAACTGTCCCTCGAAGCAAATCAACAACATCATCAACTGTCATACCTGTTCTTTCACCCAAGTAAATCTGCGTCCCATCGACTTTGGTGATGTAATCGCCAGCTTGTAGTTGTGCCATGTCTGCCGGGGTGCCCGGAATTGGCTTGGAAATTTTTATAAAACCGCGATGATCAGGGTAAATATGAACACCGAGTCCTCCAAATTTCGCGTTGTATAGATTTTCGACAGAACGTTGATGATCGCGCGCGGACAAAAGATAAGTGTATGGGTCACCGATTGCCCCAAGTGCGCCTTTAATTGCGCCTGTGTACATTGCATTTCTGTCTATGGGTTTGTAGTAATTATCTTCGGCGGTGCGAATAGCGGTCACGAGAGCATCATTTAGCATCCTGAGCGTAATACGTTCATCACTCATCGCGTCCTTTTCACTGGAGTGTATGAGTAGCAACGGAAGCCCAATCGCGACAACTAAGACGATGAAGGAGAGTGTAAACCTTTTCATGATAATACCCCGCTGTGATTTAATACCCAATTAACGCGATTTGTAGTGCAAGGTCCCCGACGAATCATGCAGAATACCACACGCGTATTCTGCCAAGCGCATTCGGCGTTGATTTGGTGCCTCACAATGCTTGACTTTATCTGAAGACGTCGAATCCAGTTAATATGGTATAAATTAGTTCAAAGTTCATATATTGTGTTTTCGTGTTTCAATATATTATCACAATTTGAAAATCTGTGCAATGTATTTTTCACTTAGGTTAGGAAGTCTTCTAATGTTGGTTATTTCTTTTTTGCTGCCAATTTGGGTTTGGTTGGGTTTTCCACCGATTGTGCAGCCAAAGCCACTGTTCTGGATATTCCTGTATATATTTTTCCAATTGCTTCATTAGTTGTCTTGTATATACTTCAACATCCTGTTCAAAATTATCAGAGGTTTTCACGTGTATGGGTGGAGAGATATGGACGTGGTGTGTGTCATCCGGTTGTCGGATATCCAGTGAAAAAAGGAGAGGGGCACCGGTTTTGAGCGCGAGGGTTACCGGTCCTCTTGCTGTAGATGCGGGTTTGCCGAAAAAATCTACGAACACTCCCTGATCTCCAGCATTCTGATCAGCGAAAAATCCAACACCCTCATTCTTTTTTAAAGCACGTAAGGTTCCACGAATCGCGTTTTTTCTCGGAATCAATTCTAAACTCATGAGTTCGCGGTGTCGCCATATAAATGCGTTCAATCGTGTGTTTTTCAATGGAAAAGCGATCGCTTTTGCTCGGTTCGGGATGAGAACACCATAAACGAGTGACAGAAGTTCCCAATTCCCAAAATGTGGCAGGAATACGATTGCCCCTTTTTCTTTTGTCAAAGCGGTATGGAGATGTTCTGCCCCATGAACGGTCACTTCGTTCCAGATATTATCAGAATTCATTTTAGAAAAACGCATAAACTCAATTACGGTTTTACTAAAATTAATAAAACTCGCTTTACAAATATTTATACGTTGTTCCTCATTTAAGTCATTTCCAAAAGCAATCTGCAGATTTTTAAGAGCAATACGTCTCCGTTTTTTGATTGTCAGATAGAGAAGTTTGCCAATAGTACTGCCGAGAAACATTGCCCATTTTTTGGGAAGAAGTCGGCAAACCCAACTAAAGACCAAAACAATTAGATATACAACATTATCCATCCATCTGTTTCGCTCCATTGTATCTACCTCACTCAGAATGTCAAAAGCTGCTTAGGTATCCAACTACTTCTCAATTATTGATATATTGGCCATAGGTAGACAATACCATCCCAACCGCCGCTTGCGATAGTTTTTCCATCATGACTAAAAGCAACTGCCCTCACACCGTCTGTATGTCCACTGAAGGAATGTTTAACTTTTCCCGTTTCAACATCCAAAAGTTGAATACCTTTGCTCCAGTTTGCAATAACAATAGTTTTGCTGTCAGGACTAAAACTCAAACCTTCAATATTATATATTTGTGTATTGAGATTTCTTAAGTGTTTTTTAGTTTCCATGTCCCAGAATCTAACAGTTTGATCTCTGCTGCCGCTTGCGAGTAGTTTCCCATCCGGACTGAAACTCACACCCTCGATTTCTTTCGTATGTCCAGTGAGCGTAAATAGATGTTCTCCTGTTTGTGCATCCCAAAGTCTGATAGTAGTATCACGACCAGCACTTGCGATGGTTTTTCCATCCGGACTAAAACTTACAGAGTCAACCGATTCTGTATGCCCAACGAGAATAAATTTTACTGTACCAGTTTCTGTATCCCATACTCGGACAGTTTTGTCTGTGCTTCCACTTGCGAGAGTTTTTCCATCGGGACTGAAACATACACATTGCACAGGTCCGACATGTTCTATTAGTATGTGTTTTTCCGTGCCAGTTGCAGCATCCCAAAGCCGGACACTTCTATCATAACCCGCGCTGGCGATTGTGCTTCCATCTGGACTGAAATCTACCCCCGATACCAATCCATTATGTCCAGAAAGAGTTTTAATGTGTACCCCTGTGGTAGCGTTCCAAAGTTGGATAGTGCCGTGATCCCTATTTGCTGTTGCGACAGTGTTTCCATCGGGACTGAAACTAATACCCCTGATAACACCAGTATGACCATCAATGGTATTTATATGTGCTTCAGCTTCGAAGTCCCAGAATCGTATAGTTCCATCCCAACCTCCAGTCGCAATAGTTTTTCCATCCGGACTAAAATTGATACTATTGACATTTCCTTTATGTCCAACAAGTGCAATTAGGTGTGTACCTGATTCCACATCCCACAGTCTGACAGCTCCATCTCTACCGCCGCTAACGAGCGTTTTACCATCCGGACTGAAACTGACGCATCTGATAGCTCCAATTTCTACTGTTAGCGTTCTTTTGTGTTCACCGGTTTCCACATCCCAGAGTTGAATGGTGCGGTCATTACTTGTGCTTGCAAGTATCTTGCCGTCGGGACTGAAACTGACACTATTAACATGATCAGAATGACGCGTGAGTATATAGATAGATGCGCCTGTAGCCACATCCCAGAGTCGAACTGTCTTATCCCAACTTGCACTTGCGATAGTTTTTCCATCCGGACTAAAACTGACATCCTTGATATGACCTGTATGTCCAGAAAATGTTTTTTGAGGTGTGCCTGTTGCTACATCCCAAAGTCGGACGGTGGCATTCATCTGCCCCATCTGCCCACCTCCACTTACGAGAGTATTTCCATCTGGACTAAAGGCAACACACCAGATTAATTCACTATTTTCACGCAAAATATTCCTGAGGACTCCGGTTTGTACCTCCCACAGCAGAATTGCGCGGTCGCTACTTGTCCCTGCGATTGTCTTCCCATCAGGACTATAACTAACCCTGAATATTTTACCTGCAAAGTCTGTGAGATGTGCATTTATCTGTAACGTCTCAACATCGTATATCAAAATTCCAATAGAGCCTGCTACAGCAAGCTGTTTGCCATCAGGTGAATACGCCAAGTCGAGTATATGCCCTTTACCGAGACGGGCAAAGGCAACTCCGGGTAAATTCCGTTGTGAATTGTCTTCAGCAAACGTGTACGGTATAAAAACTAATATTAAAATAATCAATGCCAACAACACTGTAAATTGTTTGAATCTCATAACGTGATCACCTCTTTGATGGAAATTTTTTATCGTCAACATACGCATATAAAATGCAAGTTCAATAATTTGAGCATTAACCCGATGTGATAAATTTGTCAGTCTTCTCATGACATTTCGCGGAAAAAAGTGACACACGTTACGCTGTGTAGAAAACTATCAACGGGACGTTTGTTAGAATTTACGACTTGAGTTGCGTAAAATAGTCGAGTGCAAATCGCGCCAACTCAATCGCGTGTTCTTCTAATTGTAGAAGTTGACCTATTTTGGTAGGCAGATAACACAGAGCCACCTGCGAATTACTTATTAACAGGATGCGGTGCGGCTGATGTTTGGGATAGGTTATGAAACTTCCCAAATGACAGAGGTTTGGGTAGGTTTTGCCTGATAGTGAACGTCGGAATCTATTGAAAAGTCAATTAATCGGACAAAATCACCTTGTTTCAATTCCTTTAGGTTTTCGAATTGTTTTATTGATAGGTTTGTGATTTCCCATTGCTGCGATGCTTCTTTTGTTTTTTCAGATACAATGACTAAACGACCCATACCTTTTTCTGTTGTGGTAATGCTTTCGATTTTCCCGTTCAAACATCCATATTCGTCTGTTCCTGGAATTGGCTGCGAGTTCTCCTTCCAGAAAGTATCACAAACTCCTTTAAACTCACAGAATCTACAGTTGTCAACAGAATATTGTGCCAATTCTGAATGCGACACTTCAGCAGCAATTTTCGTGTTATACTTTTCCTTTAATGTCTGAGCATTTTCTACAATCGTTTTAACTTTTTGTGGGTCAATTGGGATAGGGATTACCTCTTTATTCAGCAATCTGATTTCTCCACTTACTGGCCATTCTCCAAACTCTTCCTTAACAATTAAAGCATAGAACAAAATCTGCTGTTGCCATAGGGCAATTTTTTCTTCCCGACTCTCCGAATCATCAGAGAGTTCTCCACTCTTATAGTCAATAATCACGAGACCATTTTCTCTGCGGAGAATGAGATCCGGCTTACCGGTAAATCCATCTTTAATACTGTCGAATTTCCGTTCACTTGCAATAACTTGTGTTTCAGATATTCCCTGAGTTGATACAATATCTTCACAGCGGCGAATGGTCCGCTCTCGTAACAGGAAGTATTTTTTCCATTTTCTAATAGGCAACAAACATCTGTCAAGCGGCGAAGTCTGCAATTGTTCCTCTACTTCCCCCACAGTCTTATCCCACATTGCTTCTGCTTGCGTTCGTAAATCTCCACTATCTCTATTAATTGACCTCGCTTTTTCTAATACGCGGTGCACAATTGTGCCCAATAGGGCTGCTGTTGAACTTCTCGTCGTTTTCTGTGCTTTTGCTTGGCGAAGTGCAGCTCGTAGTGGACACTGTTTTAAGGTCGCAAACAGCGTCGGTGAGATTTTTGTGATGGGGCGGAGTTTTGGGAGTGGTTGTAGTTTCATAGATATTCCTTTAATAGAGCAGTTCGATAAATTTACTAACCCTTCTAATTGCCTCAAAAATGTTGATTGTTCTGGGCAGGAATTTGTCTTCCATCAATCCAACAATAACACGGGCAGATTCCTTTGACCTGGGGTATTCTTCATTATAAACGGCAAGTGGGTGATGTAAAATAAACGCTTTTTTCGGGTTTCCTGTCTGATCCAAAAGCACAGGGATTCCGTAGCGATCTTCCCATTCCATTTCTTTTCCATTGCCAATCAATTCCACAAGATTCTTTTGAACACTTTCAACAAGTGATGTCCAATATGGGGCTTCAAGACTAATCGTGTAGTCTTTATCAAGGCATAGATTAACTAAATCAAGACCTAATCGCCAATCTAAAAATGGGTGATATGCCATATTTGAGTAATCCCGCATACATTTGTAACAAGATGAATCACATTGATGACCGTGATTTACAAGGTGAAGGTAGAACTTAGAATCTGCTTTTACCATGTTTTGTAGTATGTTTTTAAGACGGAGTTCGCCTTTTTCATTGACTTCAGCGAGATGGCGACAATACCCAGCACCGTTCGCAAGTTTATCAGCAAGGAAAATTTGGCCATATACATTTTCATCGCGGCGGATAGGACGAACTTCCACTTGTAATTCATCCGTGCTAATATCCAATTCTTGGATGGTAGCAAATTTGCGTAGAAGATAACCAAAAGAATATAAGGCTGATCGAGCGTAAACGCTACGATAATCCAAGTTAATTCCATCAGGAACAGATTTAATTTCTATCAATAATACATCGGTTACTTTACTTGCATGAATCGCTGTTTTTTCCAGTTTATCCTCAGATACTTGAGTTTCGTCAAATTGTCCCTTTCTCCGTTCTTCCAGTTCTTTTAAAACTTGAGGTGATATCCACTCTTGTCCTCCTCTAAGTCTTCTAAGATAAAAACTCGCTCCGTCATTATTATTGATTGATAACAATTGAACTTTTTGATCTTGATTAGTTCCGTAATCAAAATTGATACCTATTTTGAGTTTGATATCAATATCTGATGGAAGGCGCGGGTAGGTTGCCCGGGGTTTCCATTCAAAATATTCAGCTGCATCTGTTGGTTGAAAATCTGTTAGAAACCCCATTGGTTCAAAACTCTTTATTGTTGTAAACTTATCTTCAGAGGTGCAGGTTTTACAAGAAACATCTTGAGATGGATCTATATTTTCAAAAACAGATTTACAGTTCTGGCAAAAACCGATTGTCTGACGATGTGCTCTACCGTCTGCAGGGATTGCGTATTCGCCCCAGGATGGACGATAAGAGACAATTCCTATTGATGTGTGGATCCTCTTGTCTTTGACTGTTTCCGATCCAGGAGCAAATTCGCTAATCGCGACCTCAATATCTCGATCAATTGCTCCAGACTTTGGTGGCCATGGTTTACCTTTTGGCTTTTGATGATACAACAGACGGTTCCGTGTTGGAAATCCAAACATTGGTAAAAGACCTGATTCAGCAAGTGCTTGGCTCAGATCGTCCACTTCGAAGGGATGATCTTTCACTTGATGGTGAATCTCGTTTACAAAGTCCTTGAGAACCCAGTTTACCAGTTTGCAAGTATTGTTAACTATTTCGGGCTCTGTCTGGACAGCAAGCAACTGGACGATTTGTTCAATTCTAACTTGATTTGAAGATATCCATTTGATGAGTTTTTGTCGAATTGCATTCCATTCTGAAACTTTTCCAAACTCACCATGGACATTATCAGTATCTGAAAACTCATTAGCGTTGGAAGCGTCTTTAAATGCATGGTACAGAACCTCTTTTGCGACGATACGTTTTATGATGTCATCACGGCAGAGGTCAAGATACGGCGGAGAGGTCGGCGCGCTGGTAATTTCTTCTGGATTCGTAAAGTAGTGTTCATCATGGGTCCGTGATCGACAGAGTGTTAAGGCGTAAGCGACAGCATCGCCACGTCTTCCTGCACGTCCGACCCGTTGCTGATAATTGAAACGTTGGGGTGGAACATTGCCCATCAACACTATTGAAAGTCCTCCAATGTCAACGCCTGCTTCCATCGTTGTTGTCACAGAAAGCAAATCTACAGGATCAGACAATTTATTTTCGCTATTGAGGATTGCATTTTGGAACCAGCGTTGTCGCTTAGGTCTATCCTCAGAATCCGTTTGCCCAGACAATTCTTCACAGTGAAGACGGTAAGGTTCAACACCTAACTTTGCCTGATAGGAGTAATAACCGCCGAACTTATCAAATTTATCATCAATCTTAACAGGCTTCAAGTCACCTAAACATAACGTATTTGTGCAAAACCCGCTTGCTTTGTAGAGATGTTTGCGTTGGCAAACCGAGCATAAGAAAACCTGTTTGTTTTTAGGTTTCCGAATTGATAATTTTTCCACGTCAACACGGTATTTGTCAAAACTTCCATCTATTAACGTGATCTGATCCCTGATCGCTTGTTCCAAGTCGGTTTGTTCACAATCGATTTGCTTGGATGATTCATTGAGATATTTCTTAAGGAAGTCTGGTATATCAGAAAATGTTCTATGAGTGAGTGTTGTCCGATTCCGCTCCCCAAGTATACGTACGACTGCTGACATCATCTCTGATACATCAAGTTCATCAATTGTCCATAGTTCTGGATCAAATTTCGGTTCACACCACCCCAATCCGAGTCCTTCTAACCCTGTCCCCCTTCGGGCAAACAAAATACGTTCTATAATTGTTTGACAAAGTTGTTGTTGAATTCTGTCAAAGAGATCCTGTTGACGTTGGCTCAATTCGTCCTTTTTTGATACCTTATTCCCAGACCAATCAAATAGTTCCACCCACCTACGTTCTACATTTTCTCCATCTTTTACTGTTTGTGAGTAGCTATCAATTTTTACACCGTAGCCTCCAGGATTCATTCCAAGATTGATAAAACAACCAAATACACTGTTTTCAAGTTTTATAAAAGAGTAGTCGGAGAACAGGGACCGAAGTTGGGTTTCCTGGTCTTCTGTCAAACCCTCATTTTTCACAGATGCCTCGTTAATAGAATGAATTAAGGTTCCTTCACATCCAGGCATTCCTGCAATTCGACCAAGTGCCTCATAAAAATTATTTTTGTTTATTCCTTCATCTTGAAACGCATTAAGAATGGTCATCAAATCAGGACTTTGTTCCACTTCGTCTAAAGATTTGACTGTAATGGATCGTATCATGTCTAAGTAATGCGAATTCTGAATACCTACTGACAATTTAGCAGCATCACCCCGGCTATCAGAAAAAACAATCGTTTTGCGTTTCTTTTCATCTTCAATGGAATTCTGCATGGTTTGAACGAGAACTTGGAGCACTTTCTGCAATCCTGTTCCCATTTTACGGATTGGTGAAATAGCCTCCTCCTTACCACCAATGAACCTTTTGGGCATGTAATCCCAAATATCTCCACAATTCGGACAGTATTTTGGGACTTCTGAACATTTATCTGCGTCATCCTTTTCCAACTCCTGTTTGTCAACTTTATGAAAATAGCAGTTACTTGCAAATGCATCAGGTTCAAGAACACCACGAAACGAGTCAAATTTTCCCTTTGCCCATTTTCTTTTTATTCCATTTTTTTCCCAATTAAGTTGCTTTGGTCTTTCTGTTCCCAACCAAAAGATGGCATAGTTGCTATATCGCCGATCTTTGATGTTACGTTCCGGCAAACCCTCCAGCTGCTGGAAGTCACCACTAAGCCACCAACCGTGTCGTGGAAGGTCGGAAACATCCGTTTTGTATCCTCCTAAAAACAAATCACCGCATGTTTGGCATGCCCACAATTCCAACACACGCGAACCGCAATCATCGCAGAGCGTTTTCGCCGTTGAAAACAACTTGCCAATTGGAGGTCGTTCTTTGGTGTGTTTGACACCACTACATTTTGCATTACTACACATCCATATTCCTTCAAAATTTTTGAATAAGTAATGCGTTCGCAAGGGTAGAAGTGCTTGTTCGGGATCTTGTGGGTTTTTCTGTCGAATCAGATAACGAATCATACCGCGGATTGTTTGTTCTGTGATTTCCTCGCCGCCGACATGCTGTGCGACAGAAACCATCTGATCTATTTTTGAAGCAAGTAACTTTCCATTATGGTTGCAGAGTCGAACAACAGATTCTTTAAGTATTTCAGGTTTAACAGGTAATTTAGTATCATCACATTTCTCATCATAAGCATTAAACGCATCGGCATGTTTCAAACACTCTTGAAGTGGTTTGTCTAAAACAGGAATTGGATCTGGGGTAATTCGCTCGAAGCTGTTATTTCTACCGAAAAATTGTTTTAGATATTGATCTCCATATTCACCTTCTAAAGAGGCACTACTTGCGATTATTCTTAATTTTGGTGAATCAGGTTCAAGACCAAGACGAGAAAACAGTGTTCTAAGTAGGTATGCGACTTCCGTTCCAGACGTTCCGCGATAGGAATGTAATTCATCAACAACGAGATAGAAAACGCTATCATCTTTCTCTAACCATTTGCGCGTTTTGTCAAAGATTGACTCTTCTAAATCTCGAATTAACATGATGTTTAGCATTGCATAGTTTGTAATTAATATGTCCGGTGGATAATCCTGCATATCCCAACGAGACCACATTTCTGCTGTATCTGGTTCCATCAACGGGAAAAAGTAACGGATTTTGTCTTCTTCTGTATTTTGAACTTGTGCCTTAATTTGTCTTGCTTGCAGATGTAAATTGTTTAACTCTTGACGAAGTAGTGTGCGTTTGTATTCTTTTTCCTCAGAACCGGGAACAGGAGTTGAGCCAATGTAACGTCCAAAGTAAAAACGATTCTCATATCTATTCTCATTAAGCCACGCTCGAGCCATGGGACTATCGCACGCTCTACGGAGTCGCATTAACTGGTCTTCAACCAGTGCATTCAGCGGATACAAGATTAGTGCGCGAATAGCTGCCTGTCTTTCTTTATTTTCACCTTCCCGTTGCCTTTTTCCCTTTTCTCGCCACGGTTGAGTTTGACGATGACCATAAGGTTTCCAATCTTTTGATTCTTTAATTAACTGACCGAATATCGGTATGAGGAAACATTCTGTTTTACCTGAACCTGTTCCTGTTGTAACGACAACATCTCGCTTATCAATTAATGAAGCCCTTATTGCTTTAACTTGGTGATCATAAAGTTCCCGTGTTTTTGGTGCGAGTCCATCTTCTCCACCTGCAGCCAGAAAATCTGAAACATCTTTTGAGATACCAAGATCAGCACAAACCTGTGATAATGTATTCTCCTCAGTCGATTTTGGTCGTAGAATCGGTTCAAAGAGTGGTTCCTGATAAATCATGCCCTCTTTTTCAAGTAATTTTCGACGTTCTCGTTCTAAAACAGGTTCTTGTTCTAAAGATTGGCTGTTGAACTTGAAAGCCGTTTCAATGTATCGAATATAGGATTCACGTAGTTGATTAGAAACATCAAAAGGATCTGTCATTATAATACCTCAAGTTGTTGGTTAAGTGATTTTGCTATACGGAATGCTATCTCAATTGGCACATTGGGATAACAATAAAACCCATTTTCCCAATTCGGAACGCGTCCGGAGCAGAGCACTACACACCGGTTTGCAAGCAGCGGCATAGTCAGCGGCAACTTTACCTGCAAGATTTGCTGTTCTTTTTTATAACGAATTAATTTAGATTTACGAAACGCTCGAAGAATTAACCATTCACCCCATTCTCGCGGTACTTTTCGTTGAATGTTATTCAATATTAAGAAGTAGGTGTAACGTCCATAATCCAGGATACGAAAGAGACCGTCAGATATATCCGACGGATTCCCTACATACTTCAACGTGTCAACATTAAATTTCTCAATTGGTGTATTTAGAATAGACTTATCTGTCTCAAAACTATCTAATCGTAGATTAGGTAGTATACAAGATAATTTTGCTGAGAATTCTCTGCTAATATGAATTCCCATGCTTTCAATCTCTGATAAAGCCACATCGGTTAAATCATGCAATAAGATTGTAGTTGGTGCATCAACTTCCGGAATTTGACAGAACTCCCCACCTTTTGATAATAAAGTTTTCTCTATTTTCGAAATTAAGTCTGGTGTCCGACTACCAACAAGAACGTACTGGTTTGCAGTTGCTGTTTCTACAAGTGTAGCAGGGGCAATATAAACCTTATCTAATAAAGCAGGATCGTATTCAAGATGTCCGACAGAAGTAAGAGATTTAAGGTAATAGGAATTACTTTTAGGATCCTTGTCCTCTCTATTTAGACATTCAAGTCCTTGTTTAAACTTGACCCAAGGCATCCTACCGAGATGTGAAAGGTAATAAAGTAATTCATCTAAAAAGTTCGAATGATTCTGATTCATTGATCACCTCTTATAGATTGCCTTGTAATGCATCTACTGTTCTCGGAAGTTCAAAATCGCTTTGCTTGATTAAGTTGTACAAGGTATCTTCAATTTCGGTTCTATCAGCAAGCCAAGGATATAGTCTCAAGTATAGTGCCCAGTCAAGTGCTTTAACTGAATCATCGAAAATCTGATGTGATAATAGAAGATAAGATTGGATGTCCTGTAGAAGTGACAAAGGGATATTCTCTATTTCGGATTGTAGTTTGTCCAAAAATTGAAACTCTGTTTGGTACAATTTCTCGTCAATTGACTGACACCACTTTCCCCAAACTGATTTATCAACAATAGTATCAGTATCCGGTAGCGTTGTCGGTTTAATAGACATCATTTTTGTGGGTTTAGGTAGTTGACCCACTTCATTGTATACCTCAAAACTGGTTTTACAACGATTTTCACTGAGACACCGCGTTAGGAAAACTTTAACAAAGACTTTGCGTTCTCCCAACCATTTTAGAAATCTGGGTAGATAACATTCTGGATATGAACGGTCACAATTATTTAAGTGAATTGCCCACAAAAAATTACCCTTGTTTATCATTTCCTCAACAGAAACATCAAGATCCATTTGCCTCAATTGTTCTCCAAAACATATTTCAGAAAAAAGCTTGGGAAACCAATCTTGTGAATCAAGCCAACCCATCCCTACATCAAGTGTTGTGATGTGTAAGTTGTTACCGCATGCAGCTTTCCATGCGTCAATAATTCGTGGGTCGGGGATTTTTATAACAGAAAAAGCCTTTAACGCAACGTGTATGGCTTTGGCTTCACTTGAATCCATAGAGTCAATTATACCGAGGAGCCAGAGGGGGATTCTGAATTCCTGCAAGTAGTCTTTTTCATTCTTCTGTTTTTTTCGATTCTTTACTAATGAAGCAGCATTTTCTCCAATCTCTAAGGCTTGATAAGCAATTCGTGGCGATTCAGTTGTTTGGCGTTTATCTTCAAGCGTATTAAGCGATTTTTCTAGTTCGGAAAGTTGTGAATTAAGCGAATTAACCTGTTGTGACAACTTAGCCAGTTGCTTAGAATTTAACTCTATTTTGGGAAGTTTATTATCGAGAGATTTATTGACTTCTGAAATTCGGTGATCGAGTTTCTGAAGATTACTCTCAAAGGATTCGCTCAGCTCTGCAATTTTCCTATCAAGTTCCTGTTTCAATTCATTAGCGGATTCAACAGCAGAAACCCGTGAATTTAGGTCTTTAATAGTTTGAGATAATTCATCAAATTCACCAGGTAGTTCCGCTATTCGTTGCCTCCGCTGAATCTCTTTGCGAGGTAGTGCCTTATCAATCAAATCTTCGATCTGTTTGTCTTCGTTAAAGTAACCATATTCATAAAAGCATAGAATCGTCTCCTGATCAATTTTATGGTCAAGGCTTGCATCCAGCAAGGTATGGAAACACTTCACATCAAGAGGACTATTAGGATCAACAATACACTTATTGTCATCGTTAAAATCCTCCTCATTTTTAAAATTCGTTAGAATTTTGGAGAGTTCTTGTTTTGAATTAACCCACCATACAAATATTTTTCTAAACTTATTCCATACATCGGAATTAGGATTGGAAATCTCATTTTCCCTTTTCAAGTTGGAAACGAATTGGTTGAAAATATAGTTTAGTGTTCCTTGTTTAAGTTTTTTCTTTTTGCGAAATCCCTTCCGAGGTGTGAGCATCTGTTGCAGCAATAACTTTGATTCACCTTTAATCTCTCCAAAAAACTGGACAAAATCATCAACGTCACGTTTAGATAAATTCTTCCGCTTTTCTTCAGGGTATTGCTTCATACGCACAGTCAATCACCTCCCAAACTACAGAGATCATGATATGAAAGGGCAGTATCTCGGTAATCGTTTAGTTTCTTTTTGATGAGTGCTTGTAATGCCATATCTTGATTTATATTATTGATTGCATTGTGGAACCACTCTGGCGGAGAGATATTTCCCTTTTTGAGTTCTATTGCTACTTTCACAACTGATGATATAAGTTCAGCAGCAGATAGGACTGGTGTATCTTCGTTACTTTCTATAAAGAGTGGAATGTTGTCTTCACCGAAAAACTTCGCACCTGAGAGCCATACCCTGGATTCTTCCGACATCTCCGAAATCTTGTAATCCTTGTATGAGGGAAGATTCTTAGATTTGATATCAATATCAATGGCAAAGGTTTGTTTCTCATATCCACATGAGCTGGTGGGAGAAATAACGCGCAATGTAGTTCGAGAATCGAGATAGGATAGATGATATTCACCCGAATCAAGTTTTTCGGTAAGGGCAATTTTTCGGTCACTTGGTACATTCATGGGTTTACCGCTGAAATAAATAGGTTCATCGGACTGAGTGTAGTGGCCAGGAACAACAATCGTAGGAAGGCAAAAGTCAAAATATAAGTTCTTACGTCTATCCAATGGCAAACCACCGACGAAACTAATTTGCTTCGATGTTGTTATGCTAAATCCCAAAATAGGTGAATTGCATAATACTGTTGGCTTAACATCAACATATTGCCAACCTGTTTCTTCACCACCAACACAAATTGATTTTGATGGTTTAAAAGGTTCACAAACATGTTGTAAAATTGATGTGACGCGATTATGTTGTTCTTTACGAAATACTATACGGTGATCTTCGTGTAGCAAAAGATTTCCTTGGCTAAACCAACCATCATCCGGTTCTGATTCGTTCCTGAAAACCCAAATATCAGAGGATTTTAACTGGTAAGTTAATGGTCTGGTTTCATCTGATATGATATCAATACTATTCTGCAACACTTGGAGTGAAGAACTATCGGCATTCACAACGAATGGATCAAACCATTTACCATCATCTGACTGCAGTGATTCAACATTTAGAGCATTAGGTTTAAAATTAATTTGAGTACTTCGTCCGCATCTGAACCAGTAGCGAATCTGTTCAATATCTTCAGATCTAAACGGATTGAATTTTAGTTGGACCTCAATTGTGTAAGACTTATGTCTTTTTGCTATTCTGGATATTGTCCTCTCTTGTGCTTTCCCATCCCAGTTTTCCAATAACAATTGAATTTGACCTAAAATCAAACGGATTTCAGCAGTATTTTGTTGTTGAATAGGTCGTTTTATTTTTACTGACAGATTTTGAAAATATCTACTTGAAAGAAGTATATCAAGAAGTTGTTTCTCGGCAAGGTATGCTCCAGGGTTCAGTTTTGCTTCCAGAAAAATAGCATGAAGTTTATATTCGTCATATTTGCTAATCAGGCATTGGGATTTTGGATACCAAACAAATCTTTGGTTCGGCGGCCCTAGGGTCAAATGAAGTTCAATACCATGTTGATATTCTACCCAGTTTTGAAGGTCTTTCCAGAGTTTCTCAATGTTTTCTAAATCATTTTTCTTCCACCTACCTCGGTCGGGATCATCAAAAAAGAGTTCATTTAAAGGCTTATAGTAATCAAGTGTTTTCATCATATTTGCCGCAACTACTGTGAGAGCAAGAAAAGCAACTTGAGGAGGATCCTGCTCAAGAGATTCCTCGGATAACTTATTTGGAGAAATCTCTGATAGTCTAACCATATTGTAAAGAACAACTTTTTTCCTAACCGCCCCTTTCAAACTTTCTACAGCGTCATCTACATTAAAACCTTCCTGCTCCTTGATTTCGCGTAATGTATCAGAGGTTGTGTTCAGAAAGACGACCTCACCTGGATCACATTTTTCAAAAATGTGTTTAATGATTGCTTTGTTCCACTGTTCATACGTTACCATGACTATTTTTACAACTCTCCCCATCAAATGTGATGTTAACTTATAATATACAATCACAAAATTGTCAAGTAGAAAATATTGCCCCTATAGAGGGGCGTGTAATGTTTTTGGCAAAAACTTTACACACCACATTGTAGGACGGGGTCCCTGTGCCTCGCTATGTCAGACAGACAAAGGAACGGCAGGCACAGGGACCCGCCACTATAATGAAAGATGGATTCACTTATGCCAAAAACTTTGCACACTATCAGACACCCTCAGACAACAATTAATTTGCAATAAAAATATGCGTATGCTAAAATAAAATTAATTGTAGCGTTGCAAATAGAGGAGAGATGATGAATTACGTAGAATTACCGCTCCCACAACGTCAGAGAGAAGAAATTCATCGGATTTTATCAGACGCAGCCGATAGAGACGGCGGCGTAGACAGTGAATCTATATTGCGAAGCATACAAGAACTTACCACTGACGATGCGGATATTCAATCCGATTTTGCCGACATCGTTATTCCGTTGTTAAAAGCCTGCCTTGACTCACCCAATCCTGAAGCTGCATTAAATAATTTTTCCCGGTTTGCAGTTGTGACTTTTAATCGGAAATGGGTCTATCAACTGTTTCGGGATGCCCCGTTTCTGGTGCAAACTGTGATGCTCAGCTTTGGTGCGTCCACATATCTGTCAGAGATTCTGATTCGCAATCCTATCTATTTTTACGACATCATTGATGCAAATGTGATGGACACGACGAAAACGCGTGAACGCATGTATGGTGAACTTGCCACGATACTCGGTAGATTTAGAGACATTGATCAAAAGCTAAGTGTCATTCGACGATATAAACGTAGAGAGAGTCTCCGTATAGCACTGTGCGATCTACTTCATGCTACAGATGTTGAGACAACGATATTGGAGATGACCAATTTAGCAGCGGCAGCATTGCAACACTGCTACGAAATCGGGCGTGACCAGATAATGAAACCGAAGTTCGGTACCCCACTCAATGAAGAAGGCACAGCACCTTGCCGCTTCGCTGTTATCGGAATGGGAAAACTCGGTGGTTTTGAACTCAACTTTAGTTCTGATATTGACCTAATCTTTGTCTATTCGGACGAAGGAAAAACCGATGAGGGGGTTGATAATAGTGAATACTACACAAGATTGTGTGAGTTTATCATTAAAGCGATGAGCGAGGTAACGGTAGAAGGGTATGTGTTTCGTGTGGATATCCGATTGCGACCAGAAAGCAGTGCTGGCGTCATCATTCGTTCTATGGAAAGCTACGAAAGTTATTATGAAGGATGGGGCGATTTGTGGGAACGACAGGCACTAATTAAGGCACGGTCTGTTGCTGGAGATATGGCGTTTGGCGATGAATTCATCCGCATGATTCAGCCATTTGTGTACCAACGTTACTTAGATGGTGTGACCCTCAATGAAATTAAGGTAGATATTCGCAACACCAAAGCACGAATAGAGGAACGACTCGTAAGCGAAAGAGCAGACCTTGAAAAGCATGTAAAACTCGGTCCGGGTGCCATTCGAGATATTGAATTTACCGTGCAGTGCCTTCAGATGATACATGGTGGAAAGCGAAAGTCACTCTGTTCACAAAATACTTTGGAGACAATTGCAGCGTTGAAGGCTAACGAACTGCTACAACCGCAGGACGCAGATGCCCTATCAGAAGCCTATCGGTTTTTACGGCGAGTTGAAAACGCCATACAAATTGAGGCGGACCAACAACGTTACGCTGTACCAACTAAAGAAGATGAGGAGATACAACTTGCCCGAAGGTTGGGTTACCGTGACGCTGCACTTGAAACGTTTCGCCAAGATTACAGTATCCATAAGATACATGTCCGTGAAATTTTTGAGAAAGTGATGGACGTGCAGGAGCCGGATCGGTTGGATGTCCCCGTTCTTCTTAGCCAAGATGATCCTGATGAGATTCAGGTGCAATTAAGTAAGTTCGGTTTTGAGAATCCCCGCGAAGCACATCGCTTACTCCGTCAACTTGCCAACGGCACGGATGGGCAGCAATTCTCACCTGCAGTGAGACGAACATTCTTCAAACTTGCCCCTGTTCTTCTGAAATGCTTAAGTGAAGCACCCGATCCGGACATGGCACTTCGTTATTTTGATGCTTTTGCAGCTAAGGTTGGTGCACGGAGCAGCTACTATACCATGTTCATGGAAAGACAAGGCGTACTTGAAGCACTTACAAGTGTTTGTGGTTCAAGCCTTTACTTGGCAGATTTACTGATTGTAAGTCCAGAACTGTTTGATCTGTTGACAATACCAACTTTTACCGAATTCCCTAAAACGCTTGCCAAAAAGCAGGAAGAGGTTTTACAAATCCTTGCGAGGACACCTGCTGATCACGTGCTGAGGTCACTCAGGCGATATCAGAACGATGAGATATGGCGCATCGCTTTACGAAACATCCTCGGCAATGCTAACCTGCCTACAACGACTGAGGAACTCTCCGATTTAGCAGAAGCAATGTTGCAAGGCATTTATCCACAGATTGACGCGCGGTTGCAGGAAGAACACGGCACTCCACAGAGCGATGGTGAAACACCCGCAACCTTCGCCATCATCGGGATGGGAAAATTCGGTGGACGAGAACTCAACTTCAGTTCAGACTTAGACGTCATGTATGTGTATACAGCAGATGGTGAGACTACACACGGTATGCCAAATTCAGAATATTTCTCAATCCTCGGTTTAGAGTTGGTAAACCAACTCGGTGGGAATCACGGTATGAGTATCTATGAACTTGACCTACGTCTCCGACCGTACGGCACAGGGGGTGCGATTGCTTTGCCCCTATCTGGGTATCAGAATTACTACGACAACACCGCAGAAATCTGGGAACGTCAGGCACTTACACGCGCACGAATAGTCGCAGGGGATGCAGAGGGTGTGGGAAACCAATTTATGGAGATTGCGCACGCCTTTAGCTATAGACAGCCGCTCACCTCTGAAGAAATTGCTGAGATTGTGCGGACACGGCAACGGAAGGAAGCGCAAGCCACACGAAAAACAAAATCACGACGTAGACGAAGCGGCAGGACTCAGAAAACCGCTGCTAATGTAAAGTCTGGATATGGTGGACTTGTTGATATTGAATTCGCTGTGCAAACCCTTCAACTAATCCATGGTGTTGATACAACTTCTGTCCGTGTCCCGAATACGCTTCTCGCCATTGACAGATTGCACGACATCGGTGTACTTACAGAAGAACAGCGCAATGGTTTATCGGAAGCATATCAATTCCTTAGACGCGTGGAAAACGCGTTACGGATTGTGCATGACCGCGCATTGGATGCGTTGCCAACAAACCGAGCAGAGTTGACACAGTTAGCACGGAGACTTGGATACACCGACACTCAAGATAAGTCTATTGTGGAGGAATTTTCGCAGGATTACGGAAAATGGACCGAAAAGACTCGCGCACTTTTCAATGAGATTCTTGTTGCTTGAGTTGTTCTCTGACCTCGGTAGGTTCGGTTTCCTAACCGCACCGATAGATTGGAATCCCGTTAATTTGGTATAAGAGGCGCGCGAATTGCACGTCTACAAACGGTGCAATGTCAAAAAATATGTAATATTGGAACAAACATCAACTGCAAGGAGGCATACATGGTTTCCGAATCGTCGTCAATAGGTCCTCGTTTCCCAAAGAATATAATCATTTGCATTGGGGACGGGATGGGTTTTGAAGCGGTAAAAGCAGCTGGATATTACGCATCAGGTGAAAAAGGTACACTATCCTTTGAGTCATTTCCTTATCATGCCGAAATGGCAACCTACGCAGCAAACACACCGATGACCGACTCTGCAGCTGCCGCAACAGCTATGGCAACGGGACACAAAGTTAACAACGGTGTCATTAGTATGGAAATTCCGGGCAACGGCAATTCGTTGAAAACACTCCTTGAAATCTCTCTGGAACAAAATAAAAGAACTGGACTTGTCTCAACCACCTACATAACCCATGCAACACCTGCTGCCTTCGGTTCGCATAACCCGCAACGTAACAACCTCGATGAAATAGCACATGATTATCTCAATCTCACACGTCCTAACGTTCTATTAGGTGGCGGTGGAAATGGGATTACTGAAAATAGAGCCGAATCTGCCGGTTATATCGTCGTAACTGATCGAGAAGAACTGTTTAACCTCAATACTGATGCTGAAACTTTTGTCTCAGGGCAGTTTGGTCAGACTAATATTCCATTTATGTTTGAGGGTGAGAACAATCTGCCGCATTTGTCGGAGATGGCAACTGTGGCATTGGACATCCTCTCCAATACTGAAGATGGGTTTTTCCTGCTTCTGGAAGGGGGTCGTATTGACCATGCCGGGCATTCTAACGATATAGAACGACAACTTTTGGAGACTGTTGAGTTTTCTAAAGCGGTGCAAACCGTTTTTGATCGGGTTTCCGATAACGACGACACTATTATTCTTGTCACTGCAGACCACGAAACGGGTGGATTGCAAGTTCATAAAAACAATGGACAGGGAAAAACACCGGAAATCTCTTGGACCACAGGCGGACATACCGTCAACAATGTGCCACTCTACGGTTGGGGAAAGAACGCAGAACGCGTTGAGGGCATCCTGAACAATACGGATCTAATTAAAGTTGTTTCTGGCAATGAAGATTTTATTGGTGTGCAGATCAGTCTATTTTAGAACCTACTACGATAGTGATGTGTTGTTTAAGACAACGCCCTGAGATAATCCTTTGCACGTTGTGCTGAATCGGTAGGTGACATAATTCCAGACATCACCGCAACCCCGTGTGCCCCTGCTTCCATACATTCTCCAACACGTTCTGGTGTAACCCCTCCAAGAGCAAATACAGGCAAATTGACATGCTTCACCAACTTCTCAAGGTTTGCTACACCAACTGCCGGTCCATATCCCGGTTTGCTTGCTGTAGGATAGATTGGACTATAGGTTACAAAATCCGCACCTTCAGCCTCACGTTTTTTAGCAGCCTCAACATTATGTATGGAGCAGCCGATTAGAAAATCGTTGTCTGATTGTGCTTTTACTTCCTCAAGTTCTGGCAGATGAACCCCTGCTGCATCAACATCAATTGCAACCTGTATATTGGTGTTGATAAATAGACTTGCATTGTTCGTTTTGCATAACTCTGATATGGGTTGTGCTAACTGAAACAAAGCATCATTGCCTAAGTCCTTTTCACGCAATTGGATTGCTTTGACACCAACATCTAAAATTTCTGAGACGACTGTGTGCAGAGGTTTGGGCGCACACAGATTTCTGTTGGTAATGACGTAAAGATTGAAATCGATCATTTGTTAGGATGAAGCTCGACGAAACCTTGCAGCGAAAGTACCATCAACACCGTGTTCATGTGGAAAAGTCTGGAGGAAGCCTTCTTGAGTGATTGCACTTTGTGGTACATCAGGTAAAAATTTGCGTGCATGTTCCACAGTGAACATCGGAAAATTCTTCAAAAATCGATTGACGACTTCCTCATTTTCTGTCGGTTCGACTGTACATGTACTGTAAACTAAAATACCACCGTTTTTAATATGTGGAGCAGCATTTTCCAGAAGAAGATATTGAAACTGGGAAAGAGAAAGAAGTTGTTTAGATGTCTTGTTCCAACGGATATCAGGATGTCGTCGCAGCGTGCCGAATCCAGAACACGGGACATCAATAAGCACAGCATCTGCTGCGTTGATGAAACTAAGATCCGCTTTTGTAGCATCTATTGTCTGTGTCTCTACGTTTTGAACACCAATACGTTTGCAATTTTCTTGTAAAATAGCAAGTTTCTCATCCGAAATATCAGCAGCGATAATCTTCCCAGAATTTCCCATCATACTCGCCATGTGTGTTGTCTTACCTCCAGGTGCTGCACACAAATCCACCACAAATTGCGAAGAATCTGACATGAGAAGGTGTGAGACTAACATCGCACTCTCGTCTTGGACATAGACATCATCACGATTGAGCACATCTTTTAACGTATTCTCTCGGTTAGGATTTGAAACTGTATCGTAAGCGGTGATTGATTGATTTCCAACAACAATCCCATCTGGCGTAATTTTTGAAATTGTCGTAGATAACCCACTTGATTTTAGAGATTCGCAGAGTTCTTCACGATTCGTTAGGAGAGAATTAGTGCGGAAAGTAAGCGGTGCCACCTGATTGCTTGCCTCACAGAAAGCCAAGGTCCAAGGGATTCCACGCGCCTGAATCCATCGTTTTACTAACCACTTCGGATATGAAAAAGAAAAAGAAATATGATTTATTGGGTGGGTGTCAAGCGAAGGATAGGATAGTTCTGCTTGCTTGCGTTGAAGTGAGCGCAAAACAGCATTGATAAAACCGGCTGTTTTTTTGCTCTTTTTTACAAGTTGGACTGTTTCAAAAATTGCGGCGTGAGGCGGAATGCCATCAAGGTGTAACAATTGAAATGCACCGAGTCTGAGGATCGCACGATGCTTCGCATCCAACTGAAACTGAGGGTTGATAAAATGTCTCAACACCCAATCCAGTTGTTGTTTCCAACGAACAACGCCGTAGACAAGCGCGTTTGCCAATCGACGTTCACGACCGTTTAACTTGGACCGCTCAAATACGTTGTCAACGACTGAGGCAATCGACGCATCGGCTTTAGAAAGGTCTAACAGACATGTCAATGCAACTTCGCGAGTGTTCATTGCTGAGCTTACCTACACGCTATACAAAACGGTATGCGTTGTCCAAACCGCACCTACCAGAGAGATGTCTACCTTTTTTAGATTTACGTACATTGGACAATTGTTACTAATGGAATTAGGCAGATTGTGCAGTGAGCGCGTTCAACTGTTGCGTAATTCTGGATTTTTGGCGATTCGCTGTGCCTTTTTTGATAACACCTTTACCCGCGGCTCTATCAAGTAAACTTGTGGTGACCTTGCACAATTGTTGTGCTTTTTCAACGTCACCTTCCTGCAGTGCTAATTCGGCATTTCTGATCGATGTTCTTAGTGTTGCCTTGCGGTGTCTGTTCCGATTCCGTTTTTTCAGATCCGCGCGGGCATGTTTTTTCGCAGATAGTCTATGCAAAACCTAATATCTCCTTATTATATTGTTTTGGTCTTTAAATACCAAACTTAATGATACCACAAAAATTAGTGTTTGTCCACTTTTTTTAAGAACAGTCCTGTCACCGCATAATTGCTAACTTTTTCACGATGGTGTAAGTTTCACCTTTTGATACAATTGAAATATAGCAGATATACACACCTGGTGATACGACTAACCCATAAGATGTTTGCTGATTCCACCACGTCCGCCATATACGTTTATCAAGTCTATCACCGACACCATCAATTCTTTTAATGAGACTACCACGAACATCATAGACGTGAACCTTCATGCTTGTTATATCCAGATTTCCCTCAACACGAAATTCGGTCGGTTGGTTAAAACGCACAGGATTCGGTGATACGATTACATCCTTCCACAAGAATGCTTCTTCTAAAATAACAGACCGCTTGACTGAAACTACACCGAGCGGATACTGCGCTGCCACGATAAGCGTATTTACCCCAGGCGACAATGGAATCGTTGCTTCGTAGGTTTGTTTATCTCTATCTAACTTCGCCTTAACACTGCTCGGATGAACAATTATATCAATCGGAAAATCTGAACTGAATGTCCCTTTGATTTGTAGGGGATTCTGTTTGACGATGTTTGGAAGTTCAAATGTAACCTTAGGTTTCTGCCGTTCCGATTGAAACATATCAGTAAGCAGGCTATCTAATGTGACCAACACAAGTTGTGTTACCTTTGTCACCAGACAGAAGTTGATCTTATCAACTGTATCTTGGAATGTATGATAGAACGGATTCGCGTCATAGTTTTGCGAATCACGCCACGGTGTTGAACTCTCAATTAAAGTTACTGCCGAGTACCCAGAATCCCAGAAAGTTTTATGTGAAGATATGTCAACAAATTCGTCCTGAGTCCGCCGAATTTTCAAGCCTATGTTATACCATGTGTTAGAAATTGCGAGGGCACGGCTAATCCATATCGAATCTCTGTTAGAGATCACTTCAACCAGATCGCTTTTCCAGTTGAAGCCGATCATGTCTAAATTAAAAACAGCAGCAATTTTTTCAGAATCTGGTGTGCGTCTTACCTTTGAAGAATCGCTGCGAGGTTTTTCTTTACTAACTGCCTCTCGAACATAATTACGACTCCCCAGAAAACCGAGTTCCTCACCTCCCAATGCAATAAATTTTATTTCGTGGTCATATTCATATTGACTTAAGATACCAGCGATTTCCAACATCGCCGCAACGCCTGTGCCGTTTTTGTTTGCGCCCGGGGCACTTGATGCTAACGGATTCCAATTCGGATCTCGTTCTGCTTTGGTGTCGTAATGTGCACATATAATAAAGACACGTTTGCTGGATGAAGTCGGTTTTGGTGGTAGAACAGCAATAACGTTCCGAGTACCGCCAACAATCTGCTCACTTACTTCCAAACGGTCGAATCTACGAAACTTCGTTTTAATGTAATCTACAACGTTATCTGTTGCTTCCCGATGATGTGCACTACGTGTGCGGTAAGCCAGTTCATTCGGAAAATACGAAACGTTTTCCTGCAGTGCTGTAACATGCGAAATCAACGAATCCGACTGTACCTTGGATAGGAGTTCGTCACCTCTGTTCGCTGAGGCAGTCCAGACAGTGTAAAACGTAAATAATATAAATACATTGAAATACACTATAAGTAATTTGTAAGTGGTGCCATCAAATGGTCTTGACATAAGAATGCTATTTTGGTATTATGTAAATAGACGTGGTATCTTTGATTTTAACAGATTATACGATAGATTGCAAACAAAGATTCGGGGTTTCTTATGCCAGCAAACCTACCTCCGACGTATTATAAACTCAAACATCAGCATGAAGCAGCAAAAACGGATGAGGAAAGATTGAGTCTGTTAGAGGAGATGCTGCGCATTGTTCCCAAACACAAAGGAACGGAAAAAGTCGTTTCTGACCTCCGTAAACGTATCGCTGCCATAAAAAAAGGGGCGTCTGGAAAAGGTGGTAAGAGTTCAGGTAAAAAGGGATATAGTGAACATATTCCAAAACAGGGTGCAGGACAAATTGTGATGTTGGGTCCGCCGAATAGCGGCAAGTCGCACATGCTCGCGAGTTTCACAAAAGCAAAATCTGAGGTTTCCCCCACACCTTACACAACAACGATACCTATTGTTGGGATGTTGCCTTATGAGAACATCCAATTCCAACTCATTGATACGCCTTCTATCATGCAAGATTTTATCTTTCCAACGGTGTTGACGTTAGTCAGGAATGCTGATTTATGTCTGGGAGTCGTGAGTCTTGCCAATGATAATCTTTTAGATGAATTAGATATGATATTAACGGTGCTGAACGATCAAAGAAGCGATGCTGAGGACAATGAAGTAGATTATCTTATTGTCGCCAATCAAGTGGACACACCAGGGGCATCAGAGAGATTGGAGATTCTTACAGAGTTTTATGGAGAAGAATTGCATATCTACCCTATTTCAGTTGAAACGGGTGAAGGTAAAGAGGCATTATTAGAAGGACTTTATAACACGTTGGATATCGTTCGTGTGTATCCGAAAGCACCCGGCAAACCGATAGAACGCGATGACCCAATTGTTCTACCGAATGGTGCGACCGTCCTTGATGCTGCCCGTGGTTTACACAAAGATTTTGCCGAATTAAAGTTCGCACGTATTTGGGGACCCGAATGGCACGATGGGCAACCCGTCAGTCGTAACGATGTAATTTATGATGGGGATGTCGTTGAATTTCATCTATAAGTGTTTTCTATTAGGAACATGCCAATTTAACTAAAGTTTGGACAATTTCTGTCAGTATCATGTTGAGTGTTTAAGTACTTTACCGTGAGTTTGATAAAAACAAGATGTCGGGCTTCTTGTAGGGGCGAGGGCTTCTCGCCCGTAGGGGTTAGGTTACCTAACCCCTACGAAAATGTCCATTTATGTTTAGAATTTGCTATATATCAAACTCACGTTACTTTACCGTAGCAAATTGGAGGTGAACAATGGATAGATTCCCTATTGTTGATACACATGTTCATCTATGGCACCCGAAGCAGCTTAGATATCCGTGGCTTAAGGATGTGCCGGCACTAAACAGACCGTATCTTCTAAATGATTATTCCGCTGCACATGAAAATCTGGAAATTGAATCCATTGTCTTTGTCCAATGCGATACGCATCCCGACGATGCATTGAAAGAGACCGCGTGGGTTACATCACTTGCAGCAGTTGAGCCGCGCATTCAGGGTATTATTGCTTGGGCACCACTTGAAGAAGGTAGACAGGTAGCACCTTTTGTAGAAAAATTGGCTGAGGATACACTTGTAAAAGGAATTCGTCGACTCATTCAAGGGGAAAGTGTTGATTTTTGTATCCAACCCAACTTTGTGAATGGCATGAAAACGCTTGCTCGCTATGGATTGAGTTTTGATTTATGTATCTTTCACCCACAACTTGCCAATACCATTCGGCTTGTAGAACAGTGTCCAAATATCCAATTCATCTTAGATCATATTGGCAAACCTGACATAAAGAATCAACTTTTTGAACCGTGGAAGCAGGAGATAAAGACACTTGCGGAATTCCCAAACGTCTACTGCAAAATATCAGGTTTGGTAACAGAGGCTGATCATGAGAATTGGGCATCTGCCGACTTGCAGCCTTATATTGAACACGTCATAAACTGCTTTGGCTTTGACCGTGTTATTTACGGAAGCGATTGGCCAGTTTCAACGTTAGCATCAGAATATCCGCGTTGGGTGCAGACATTACAGGAAGCAGTTTCAGGGTGTACTCCTGAAGAGTTGAAAAAGCTTTTCCACGACAATGCTATCAAATTTTATAGATTACAGTAGCTTTCAAATCAAAGGTAGGTTCGGAAACCGCACCATAAGCGTCAATTTAAGGAAAGAACACGTTTGTAGTCGCGCAATTCATAGCGCCTCTTACATTAGAAGAAAAGAGGCGCTATGAATTGCGCGACTACGAACGAAGAAAATCTATAGAAAAGAGGCGCTATGAATTGCGCGACTACGAACGAAGAAAATCTATAGAAAAGAGGCGCTATGAATTGCGCGACTACGAACAAAGAAAATCTATAGAAAAGAGGCGCTATGAATTGCGCGACTACGAACAAAGAAAATCTATAGAAAAGAGGCGCTATGAATTGCGCGACTACGAACAAAGAAAATCTCGTAACTTGCGTTATTTGAGATTTCGTTCATTATGTTTTCATGTCGGGTTTCGCAAGCTCTACCCGACCTACGGAACTGCAAGAATAATGTTAAGCGGATAGACTATGCAAAATTTCAATTGGCAGCTCGACAATTTCGCACTTGGCATGCACACCGAACCTGCTAAAACACAAGGTGGTGAACGCTACGCCGCAGAGATACAAAATCTGCGGGTTGATAGCGATGGATGGCTGCGCGAACGATCTGCTGTAGAAGCATTAGGTCCTAATGGTGCGAATATTACGGGCGTTGCAGCTACACCGAAACATATCTTTGTGTTGCGTGCTGATGGGAAGTTATATATCCGCGACCGCGACGGTTTGGATGCCGCGACCGAGATCACCGGGGCATCCGATCTTGATGGACGGATTTCTATTGTCGACTTCAATACTTATATCATTCTCACCAGCGAGGGTGAAGACCAAGGGTATTGGATAGATTTGCGAGATGATGATAATATTGTCGCTTATCCGTTTGGATTTGATGGACCAGGTCCGTCAAGTATAACTGTAGCAGCTATTACAGAAGTGCCAGACGATGTTGATACTGAACTGACAACATCCGCACGGTATATCAGATATATTCCAGGTCTTGTTATCGGTGGCACAGAAACTGTTGTGCGAAGACTGACACCTGCAGGACTAACACCTAATAGGTATTACCATTATCGGTGGACATACATATCACTTGCTTCCCCAGAGGACCCGTGGTACGGACAAGAATCTAATCCTTCGCTTGAAGCAGATGTCCAGCAAGATGAGACACAACGCGGTATCCTTCAAACAGACGCAGGCGTCCCTGGACATAGTTTTATTTTTTTTACAATTGGAGAGGAAGCAAGTGCAACGTTCGGTAAAATCACAATTGCTTATCAAAAATATCCGCTTGCTACACATATACGTATCTATAGGAGCAACGCATTCACCGATCCGCTCGAGGCAACAGAACCGACTTTTCCGTCTGCTGGGGATCGTCGAGACAATATATTAGAAAACCTGACATATAGACTGATTGGTGAAGTGGATATAACGGACACAATAGGAGGGGCTGGCAGTTTCAGTTTCTATGATGCGCTTCACGATGGCACATCTGAAAATCAGTTTCTCGGCAGCTGGTCGGATGCAGAAATGATTCGGACAGATAATGACAGATTACCAGAAGAAGTCCGATCTATCCATAAGTATAACGATCTTATCTTTGCCCCAGCGGGTAATCGGTTAATTTATTCTGATATCCGAGACGGTTCACTTGTGCCGTGGGCATATCCCGCAGCGAACGAAATTCGCACAGGTGAGCAGATAACTTTCTGCGCTGAACTACGTGAGGTGTTACTCTTTGGTGGCAGAGGTCGGCTCTCTCGGCTCACCGGCACTGATGAGTATAACTTCAACATTGATACACTCTCACATCGCGGTCCGGTTGATGGCTACTCGTGGAATAGGTTGACAGATGTTCTCGCATACATCGGTGAAGGGGCATTTTTTGTGACAAACGCATCGGATGTGCAGGCTGTCTCTGAACCGATACTCAACAAGGTATTCAAAGATAAGCAGCTGCTCACAGGTAGTGTCGCCTTCTTACAGGATGGTGATATACTTTATGATTTCAAAACACAGGATGGACGATACCAATATAAGCTTGAAGATGGTGCGTGGGCGCGCTGGGCAGACATTGATATTGTTCAAGTTGCCACAATCATTGAGAGAGTAAACGATCAAGATTGTGCTACGGTGGTGCTTATTGCTGATGGCACCGGTGTACTGAAGGAACTCAACTGGAATAGCACGGAAGGTGCTAATGATGCCGATTGGCGATGGGAGTCTAATATCATTTCGGGACTTTCGCAAGGCGTTGCTAACAAGTTCAAACGTTTTCGGGAGCTGGAGTGGACAGGACAAGCGGATGGTGACGTCACACTTGAGGTGTTCAACGCGGATGATCCCGCTGGGGTTTCCCTGTCCACAAAAGTGTTCAATGCCCGTGAGTCGCTGCGTCCGGTGCGCGTGCCGATTAACAGAAAAATGCGGCGTATGGTGTTCCGTGTGAGCGGTAATGGCACGGTGAAACTACAGGGCTTACGGTTGGAGATGCAGGTGTGAAATGGATTGTAATAGGTTTCAAACTTGAAAAAGTGTTTGACTCTGTTTGATCAATATAATATTCTAAATGATGTGCTATTTATGATGTAAAAGTCAGTGAAAAAGATATGTCTAATGGAGATGCGAGAATGGCTCACATTTGGAGAAAAGAATATAAAGACCGTAGTAGAATCCTTGATAAATTCTACACGAAACAGGAAGTAGTCAAAAGGTGTTTAGATGAAGTAAATAAATTACCTTACGTATATGATTGTGTGATAGAACCGTCTGCGGGGGATGGTGCTTTCTATAAAAATATCGAACATGACACCAAAATAGGAATTGATATTGATCCGCAACATGATGAGATTATCAAAGGTGACTGGTTCAATTACAAAATTAGTGAAGTGTACGAGCACGTATTGATTATAGGGAATCCGCCGTTTGGTCAATATCAGAAACTATCTTCAAAATTTATATCCTATGCCATCTCATTTAGTAATGTCCAAACAATTGCTTTTGTTTTACCGAATGTTTATAGAAAACATACACGGCAAAAAATATTGCCAAATAATTGGAGAATAGTCTCCATCACTGAATTAGGAAGGAATTGTTTTACATTAGAAGGGAAGGAATATCATATGCCTGTCAGTTTCTTCATTTTTGATAAATCAGAAGGAAAAGATTTAAGAGTTAATCCTAATGCCTACACAGAAACTAATGATTTTAAATTCTCTAATAAAGATGATTTTGATATATTTGTATTTGGTGCTTCTCCAAGAAGAATTACAAAAACTCCGACATCAAACAATCGAGGATACTTCCTTAAGTCAAAAATTCCAGTAGAAGATTTAATATTTAGAATCAAAACAGTTGATTGGAATGGAAATTCTTGTGCAAACGGTGGTGTATATTGGCTAACAAAATATGAATTTTTGGAACAATATATAAAATTCCATGAACCAAATAGAACTAAAGAAAGCCATGGGAGTTTGTTTGATTCCTTTAGCTCAAATGTGCAAGAAAAACTACCTACACCTTCACCATAAAATGCTATGAACCAGATAGAACTAAATAAAACGATAAGTTACATATTAGACAACATAGATGACAGTAGAAGAGTACTGAATAGCGTAGTAAGTATTAGGAAGAAATTGATTGATTTAACCATTAGACGAGTAATTTCTGAACAAGACTTTTACAAAATCAGTAGTGTTCTGTCCTCACAATCAAGAAGTCCTATGTGGGAAAACTATTTTATCAAAAAGCATGATTGTGAAAAAGTCAAAATAAGTGAAAATAGAGGGGATTTTAAAAAGAACGACATATACAAAGCCGCTCGCGCACATGGAACTCAAGTTTTAGTGAATAATGAAAATATAGAATATAGAATGACTCTACATAAAGATTCTGCGGATTGGGATAGATGGATTAACAACTATCACAAAGAGGGTGATATTTTTCAATCGTGAAACGGAATGAAAGAAAAAGATCGAAATCTTACGAATATTTTGACCACATAGACGAATCCCCAGAAGATTTAGCCAAGACTCTACTGGCTACTGCTACTAAGAAGAAAGAGGCACGGGGGCCTCGCGCTACAAATCACGTTAATGTGGTATAACTAAATTAGCTTGATCCCACTCGGTAGGTGCGGTTTCCTAACCGCACCTTATGCGTCAATTTAGTGGTTTTTCAAATATGAGAAACGCTCTTTAGTCCCGTAGGGACGATATGTTTATAGAAAACGAGGCAGTCAATCTCTTGAGCCCCGTAGGGGCGGTATGTTTTAGCAGCAGATTAGCAATCGGGATATGTCGCTCCTAATGAAGTTTAACAAATAAATTGGGTAATTGTGGTTACGCGACGTGCGATGAATCGCACTACTACGAACCGATCTGCCTGTTATCACACGTCCCGGAATTACCCGTTTAAATTCTTAATCTTCATACGGAGCTAAAGAGACGTGTCTATACGGTGTACTATAAACATATCGTCCCTACGGGACTAAATATGGGACAGTCTCAATAATCATGCTTATTGAGGGGTGTTCAAAAAAAATACAGACTTTTCTTAAATTGACGCCAATGGTGTGGTTTCTAACCGCACCGATAGATTGGAATCAAGTTAATTTGGTATTAGACTTGCTCACGCAAGTAACCCTTGTTGATACCACAATCCGCACAGCAGGTGGGACAAAAGAACCCTACTGCTTTAACTGTGGGAGTATGTCAGGTGAAAGATTAGCGACTGATGCGTACGCTACCTGCTTGCATCGCTTTTTCTGCTTCTGCAGCAGTTGCCCAGTTAAAGTCACCTGGAAAAGTATGTGCTAACGCTGAGTATCCGCCTGCGAAATCAACTGCTTCTTGAGGTGATTTTCCGTTTAACAAACTGAAGATTAATCCCGATGAGAAACTATCACCTCCACCAACTCTGTCTACCAGTTCTAAGTTCTCATAAATTCGTGAGAGGTAAAACGTTTTACCATCAAACAGGAGCGTCCGCCAATCATTTAGCCAGCCAGTTTTTGCATCACGCAAAGTTGTGCCAATCATCTCAATGTTTGGAAAAGCTGCCTTGACTCGCTGTGCCACCTCTTTATAACTTTCAGGTTCAAGTTTACTATACGATTCAGTTGCGCCTTCCGCTGCGAACCCAAGTGATTTTTCAAAATCCTCTTCGTTCCCGATAAGAACAGAGACGTGTTCCATCATCGGCCGATTCGCTGCTTGTGCTTCCTCGGCACTCCACAATTTGGATCGGAAGTTGAGGTCGTAGCTTGTTTTGACACCCGCTGCTTGAGCGGCTTGGAGAGCTTCAGCTGAAACAGCAACAGCAGATTCCGATAATGCTGGCGTAATCCCACTCAAGTGAAACCAACGCGCATTACTAAAAATTGATGTCCAATCAATTTCACCGGGGTGAACCTTGGAGATAGCCGAATGCCCACGATCATAGGTGACGCTACTCGCTCGCGGACCTGCCCCCATTTCAAGGTGATAAAATCCGTTTCGTTCGAAACCGACACCGTCAAAGTCGACCCACACAATGTTAGACATGTCAACACCAAGTTCGCGTCCCTTATTGCGAATATAGCGACCTGACCAGTTATCAACAAGGCGCGAAACCCAGGCAGTTTTTAATCCGAGTTGTGCGGCGTTGACAGCTACGTTCATCTCGGCACCACCTGCAGTAATTGACAGTGATGATACCTGTTCCAAGCGCATGAATTCCGGTGCTGTGAGTCGGATCATTGCTTCTCCGAACGTTACTAAATCGTACATAAATTATTCTGTTCCTTTAAACCTGGGTAATTGTATATAAACGCATACAATTCCCGATTAGCACCCGCCTAAGCAGGTGGAAGAACCGTCAAAGTTAGGGTTTCCGTAAACACTAACGCTTTTTCTACGCCGAGTGTCCTCACAGTGTCAGGGTTCGTCTCACTCATGAATGAAACCTTTACAGTCGTTTCCCAACTTGGTTGTTGTTAGGTGTGTTCGATCCGGACACAGACAACTGTATGCGAGATATGGGGATTGAACCCCTAAAACGCCTATCGTTTATCGCTTGAAATATCTAAATCTGCATTTATCAAGGTAAATCTGTGTTTTGACTACTTAGCACTCACCTCCTGTTTGTATCTCATTTTGATTTTTAAATTCGTTGTATAATTGCTCAATACATTTTTCACAGAAACAGTAGATTTTACCGTAAGTGCCTACCTCTTTTTCCAACAATTGGTTTATTGGAAAGTCATTCTGACAGAGTGCGCAAACCTCCATGGGATCTGAAGGTTCGGAATCACTGTCCGATTTTTGCCTTGTAGTAAAGAGCAAAATCAGCAAAACTGCGGCAGGTAAAATAAATATAAAAAAGTAGAAATGCATTGCATATTTCCTTATTTTTATTTACAATATCAAGGTTCAATTACTGTAGTCAATTCCTGATGAGATGTCAACGGAAATTGTGATCGTAGTATCTATAATTACGACTTGTGCTAGTTAACCAATTGCTTTGTTTATTTTTACAAGTATTGGATTCTGTGCTATAAACATATCGTCCCTACGGGACTGAAGAGTGTATCCAACCTATAAAGATTGGACGTTTGTATAGGAACACGGACAAAACATACCATCTATGTGAAATAATATTTTACAAAAAGTTATCTAGCATAACTCGTTATAATTGTACCTGATATTTCTCAAAATCGTCAGGAACCCACTAACTATCAAGACTAAAAGAGTATAACAGCATGAAAATGCTCTTTGTCTTGGACAGTTTGCTTGATTTTTGCGTATTCATGACCACTCTAATTGGCAATACAGTGTTATTAGGATTGAAAATTAGGAGAAAATCTAAAATCATATCCGATTTTCAGAAAGCATTTTCATGACCTCAATTCAAGAGAACCCTTGTCTATATTGACATCTAAGCCTCTTGAGAAATGTCAGCCTGTTACTACATTTGAGGCTTGAAATCTTCTAAAACTTGTCCCATTTGTCTTGTGTCAATATATTTTCAGTATACCGACATTCATTCTTCAGAGTTGTGAGCGGCCAGTTTCCTTATACTGTGCGATTGCGCCGCGTTCTGCTATCTCTACGCGGGTGTAATGTGCTGGCATCTGTGAGTTTTTCCACCTGCCTGCGACTTGTAGGTCAACGACCGAAACCCCCGCTTTAGCCAGTGAAACCGCAGACCCTACTCTTAATGAATGTCCTGAAATAAACCCATCGACACCGGCATTAGCAGCTCGTTTTTTGATAATCCATCTCACAGATACATCTGTAAGTCTACCGGGTTGGATATGATCCCCGCGACGACAAGGCCGAAACAATGCACCGCGATGGATACCTGCTTTCTCTCAATACTGGCTAATCGCTTTGCGTGTATTGCTTGTGACATACAACGCGACACCCGCGCCCTGTTGATCTGTCTTTGACCTTTGGACAATCAGCGTATTTTGTTTGAAATGCCCGACGTTGACTGCGACCACTTCAGAAACCCGCAGCAAGCAGTCATACCAAATTAACGGGATTAGACGTCTTTTGATATAGCACACGGTTGCGAGGCACGGGGACCTCGCACTACAAATCAAGTTAATATGGTATCAGACATCAGCCGTATCATCGCAGAATCCCTATAGCCTGCTATAGACCTATCAGCCTCAGCAAATGCACACACACGTTCGACATCAGCCCACACAAGCGCATCTACTTGACCGCGACCACGACCTTTCGCATCGCGCCGTATAGACTTCAATCTCTTTTGACTAATAGTGAACTTGACATCCTGTCCTTTCACATTGCTGAAATACCATTTGACCGCTGCTAAGTTGACCGATAAGGTGCTTGGTGCTATTCCTTTTGTATCTAAAATTGAGAGGTAGACTGCGAATTGTGTATCTGTGATATTATCCAAAGCCTCACCTTTAGTTGATAGGAATTCATCAAGTTGTCGCCACGCACGCTTGTATGCTCTGCGGGAATTGGGAGATAATGCGTCCCACGCGATGCCGATCCGAAGTTTATCGTCATTTGTGAGGCGCAATTCTGTTTTCGTTTCAATCGTTGCTAATGCTTGCATTATCTTTACCTTCAAAACGTGTTCATTCTTTGATTGGCACGTCCCACAATAGCACTGTGCCATCAGCACTTCCACTTGCCAACGTAGCCCTATCAGGACTAAAAGAGACACTATTGACATACGAAGTATGTCTCCCAAGCGTGCGGAGATATTTGGCTGTTTCAACATCCCATAATCGAATAGTTTTGTCATTACTCCCGCTTGCGAGGAGTTTGCTATCAGGACTAAAAGCGACGCTATTAACCTCACCTGTGTGCCCTTGTAGCGTGGCAAAGTGTCTACTTGTTTCCATATCCCAAAAGTAAATAGTTTTGTCGTTGCTCCCGCTTGCGATGAGTTTGCCATCAGGACTAAAAGCGACGCTATGAATAGACCCTGTATGCCCTTGTAGCGTGGTAAGGTGTCTACTTGTTTCCATATCCCATAGTCGGATAGTTTTGTCATTACTCCCACTCGCGAGGAGTTTGCTATCAGGACTAAAAGAAACGCTATGAATAGACCCTGTATGCCCTTGTAGCGTGGTAAAGTGTCTACTTGTTTTTATATCCCATAATCGGATAGTTTTGTCATTACCCCCACTCGCGAGGAGTTTGCCATCAGGACTAAAAGAAACGCTGTGAATAGACCCCGTATGCCCTTTTAGTCTACCAACCTGTCTACTTGTTCCAGCATCCCACAAATAGATGGTATTACCACTCTCACTGGCGATCAGTTTACCATTGGGACTGAACGTGACGCTACTGACCCACTCTGTATATCCCCAAAGTGTTCTAAGAGGCGCGTCTGTCTCGACATCCCACAGACGGATGAAACCTTCCGAACCTCCGCTGGCAAGTGTTTGACCATCTGGGCTGAACGCAACGCTACTGACCGATCCCGTAAATCCCTCAAGTGTGCCAATATAGTCGTCTGTTCCGACATTCCAGAAGCGGATAACACCGTCTTCATCCCCGCTTGCAAGCATCTTACCATCGGGACTAAAAGAGATACTATAAACATCGCCCGTATGTCCTATAAGTTTTCGGAGACGCCGACCTGTTTGCACATCCCAGAGGCGGATAGTACCTTCCGAACCACTGCTTGCAAGTATCTTACCATCAGGGTGAAAGCAGACACTATTATAATCATCCCCATAGACCCTAAGTATACCAAGCCGCTGACCTGTTTTCACATCCCATAAGCGAATGGAATCGTCTATCATAGCTGGTACTTGCGCACCTGCCAACATCGTGCCGTCAGGACTAAAGGATAAACTTCCAGGATAAAACTGATAATCGCTTATCATGCGAAGCTGCTCACCGGTGCTTACATCCCAGAGACGGATGGCACCAGTCGAATCTACGCTTGCAAGTTGTTCACTATTGTAACTAAAAGACACACTACGGACTGCGCTTGTATGTCCTTGTAGTGTGCCAAAATGGTTGCTTGTTCCGTCATCAAATAGATAGATGTTAGAGTTGACGAAACTCCCGACTGCAAGCGTCTCGCCATCAGGACTGAACGATCCACTATAAACCTCCTTGCCCTTATGTTCCTCATAGGTGTTAAGAAGTTGATGTGTTTGCACGTTCCATAGACATAAGACACCGTCCGAACTCCCGCTCGCAAGCATCTTGCCATCAGAGCTAAAGGACATACTCTTGACACCATCCTTATGTTCCTCAAGGGTGGCAAGAAGTTGATGTGTTTGCGCGTTCCATAGACATAAGACACCGTCCGAACTCCCGCTTGCAAGCATCTTACCATCGGGACTAAAAGCAACAATATGCACAGGGGTAAAATGTCCTTTAAGCTTGTGGTGGTTTCTGCGTTTGAGAACATCCCAGAAGCGGATCGTCTCGTGGTCCCCACCCATACTGACAAGCACTTTGCCAGCAGGATGGAAAGATACATCGTAAACACCATTTATATACCCATCAAACGTGCCAAGCTGCTGACCTGTTTGCACATCCCAGAGATGGATAACACCATCTTTAGCTAAGTAACCGTCTTCACCGCCGCTCGCGAGCATCTTGCCATCGGGACTAAAGGATACACTATTAACTTCACCTGTATGTCCTTCAAGTGTTCGCAAGCGTTGACCTGTCCCGACATCCCAAAGGTAGATGGAACCGGATGTATCTGCGCTGGCAAGTATTGTACCATCCAGTGGGTTAAAAGCCACACTATTAACCCAACTCGTATGTCCTTGTAACTTCCGAATCAGTTTGCCTGTTTCAGGATCCCATAGATGGACGGGGTCACCCAAGCTGCCACTCGCGATCAACTTACCATTAGGACTAAAAGCGACACTAGAGACCCACTCCTTATGTTCTCTATATATGCCGAGGTGTTTGCCCGTTTTTACATCCCATATTCGAACAGTTTTGTCCTTACTCCCACTGGCAAGCAGTGTCCCATCGGGACTGAAGGCAACACTACTGACCCAATCTGTATGTCCTTCAAGCGTTCGTAAGTGTCGACCTGTCTCAACATCCCAAAGGTAGATAGAATGGTCCGACCCCGCGCTGGCAAGTATTGTGCCATCCAAAGGGCTAAAAGCGATGCTACTGAAACCAATTGTATGTGCCGTGAACAGTGCAAGAACTTCACCGGTCTGTGTGTCGTAAAGATGAATGCCGATACTACCTGCCGCAGCCAGTCGTGTGCCATCCGGGGAATATCTAAGTTGACCTATCAAACCTTTTCCCAGCCGCGCTTTTGCACCTTCGGGTAAATGCCATTGTGTATAATCTTGAGCAAGGGTGATTGGTATAAAAGCAAGTATTAAGGAAAATGCTGGTAGAGCCAAATAGAGTTTGTTTTTCATATTTTTACCGTTCTCCATTCGGTATAAAATTCAAATAGTGTTTGATAATAATTATCAAACACTATTATAGCACAGATGTAGGAAAATCTAAAACAAAAATCATACATAAAATAAACCACTTTCGGGTTGACAAATTATACAAAATAGTCTGATATTTATCAAAATCGTTCATATGTCAATGTTTATCAGTGTTTTCTCGGTATTTGTTCATGAAAATGCTCACTGAGATCAGACAGCATCTGCCTTTGTCCTGAAAGTTCAAGTTGTGTTTGATGAAATGTTTTTCGCACGGAACCACTGACCTGTTGTATCAAAAGGTAGCTCATCACTTTCACGCCTAAGTTCGCATACGCCCCATTTTGTCCTTTTAGGCTCATGGATGCGAGGTTTAGGTCTGTTTTGAGATCATGCAGAATACCACACGCGTATTCTGCCAATACTGTTCTATACCGTGGTGTTGAGACCATATGCGCAGGATTTCACACGCCCGCAGCGGTTGCCCGAATACCAGCATTGTTCGGATTTTGCCACGGTCTGCAAAGAACAACACGACGACTTTTCCGAAGGTTGGACTTGTGGCAGTCGTCCGACAGACAGGTTTATCGCAACCCCATTGATTGGAGAGGAGTTCTACTGACATTTCTCAAAAACGCTCAGAAGTCAATATTTATCAACGTTCTCTCAATATGAGATAATGAAAATGCTGATTTATAGGCACCTATTATGTAAGAAATTCACCTTATTTTCAACACAAAACAGAGTGAAATTGTCAATTAAACGGGTTTACCTACGAAAAAAAGCAGGTAAAATCATCATAACGAATACGCATTTTCATGTTCGTATAGGTGTTTTGTATTGATGGTTATTAGGTTTAGAACAATTTTGAGAAATATCAGTTATACTTTGGGTTCAACACTTACAACTACAAATATATCCTATATGGTTTTTTAAAGTCCACAAAATAAACAATTGTGGTAAAATACCAATATTAGATATTGAAATAACCGATACTATCACATAAAGATTATACATATATCATGAGTAAAATAGCAAACGTTGAAGTATATCCCACCGCTGTTGGAATGAAAGACATCTTTACTATTGGCACCGGTTTCGTTGGTGATCCGGATGCTGCTGGGCACCATGTTTTTGTCAAGATTACAACAGATGATGGCTATTTCGGTTGGGGAGAACAACGCGCACTCCCATCATGGAGTTATGAGACTACAGAGTCCATCACGACCACAATCCAATATCACATTGCGCCCTTGCTTATCAGACAGAATCCGCTGAATCGCAATGAAATCAACACTGCTATTTATAACGCACTAAAACCTGCAGTTAGTAACGGACATCCGTTCGCAAAAGCAGCTGTTGACATTGCGCTGCATGACTTATGTGGTCGAATCCTAAATGTGCCACTACATATCCTCTTCGGAGGCAAACGTCATAGCAAGCTGCCGCTCTGTTATGCCTTAAGTATTGATACGCCAGAAATTATGGCATTAAAAGCCAAAGCCTTATCTCCCTGTACCTGTTTCAAAGTGAAAGTTGCGGGTTCTCCAGCAGAAGATGAAAATCGTTTACGCGCAGTTCATGAAGCATCACCAGATGCCAAACTTTGGATTGATGCGAATCAGTCTTACACACCATCAAACGCATTAGAGTTACTCAAACGCGTTGAAGATATTAACGAAGTTTACTGTATGGAACAACCGGTGGCAAGCCAAGATTGGTTCGGGATGAAACGGGTGAGAGAAGCAGCACCTATTCCGATTGCTATTGATGAGGGTTGTTTTACGTATTTTGATCTTGGCAAAATTGCACGGTTAGAATGTGCAGATGCTGTTGTTTTGAAGGTATGTAAATCAGGGGGTCTGGCGGAGTGTCTCAAAAGTGTTTATGTTGCAGAAGCCAATGCTATTGAACTGCTCGGAAGCGGTTTGACAGAAGCAGGTGTGGGTTTTATTGCGAGTGTCCATCTATTCTCAACTTTAGATTTAGTGCTGCCTGCCGAATTGAACGCCCCCGCGTTTTTACAAAATATGGTCGTCCATGGAGTAGAAATTTATGACCATGTTGTTACAGTGCCAGATGGTCCCGGTCTCGGTGTTATACCCGATGAAGACTATATTAAAGAACATCCGCTCACAAACGATGCTTTGAAACGATAAAAATTTCTAACAAAATAGCAGTGGAAACAACGATGGCACAGACCAGATAGGGACTTTGTACACCCCATTCCGAATCCGCCGCTATGCCTCCCAATAGTGGACCTACTAATATTCCCATCCCTAAAATCGCTTCGTGCCATCCGCTTTTGTTCCCTTTGTCATCGTGTTTGTGCAAACCGTAGTAGAGACTACTGAAATAGGTAAAGGCTGCAGATAAGCCGATAACAGCAAACGCCACTGTCCAGAGAAGCGAAGCCTGTACTTTCCAAATTGTGATGTAACTAAGAATCGCCAGTCCCTGAACAATTAATAAAGGACTCAATCGGTAGTGCCATCGGGTAGAAAAACCAGTTCCGAGTACAAAGAATACCAACGTTTGAACACCACCAAGCATTAGCATATAATTTCCGTATGTTTTTGGAGGGATACCCATCTCAAATGTCAACTTTGGGGATAACCTACGCAAGACTCCAAGTCCAAACCATGATGCAAAATTTGCGCACCGTGCTATGTTGAGATAGGCTGTCTTAACTGTTGGAGATGGAAATAGTGTCTGGATAGTGTCAGATGATGTTTCTTTTGTGTGGGAAGCAGAATCGGATTTATGTAAGAACAGCGTTACTATAGTGAACAAACAGAGCGCGGCTGACAGATAAAATGGACTAAACGGGGTTTCATCTTGATATAGATAACTTGATGCCGCGGGTCCTAAGGTTACACCGGCACTCCAAAACAGATTGAAAAGTGTTACCCGTTGAATTAGTTTACTCTCGCTTTCCTGATCAGAAAGCCACGCCTCGTAAGCAGGCCAAAACAGTGCCATACTAATTCCGAGCCCCGGGAAAATCATTAATAGATGGATTTTATCGCGACAAAATGTTAGTCCAATGCTAACAATCCCTAATAAAAGGGAGGCAACGTATAACATACGTCGTTGTTCTACCCGATCTGAGAGTTTCCCAAAAGGTATCGCAAGAAATGTGAAAAATGCTGTGGCAATTGCCATCAGCACACCCAGAAAGGTTGAGGAGAGTCCAAGATAACTACTGTAAAATGAGGAATTCGTTAGGATACTGCTGAAAGCAAAATCTATTAATAAGACTGGAAAATAGAGGGTAAAAAAATGGCTTGGTTTTATGCGCATTTAGAGCGATATAATTTTGAAAAAGTATCTGATTTTCGTTTCACTGTAGGATGAATAGTAGATGGTATTTTCTTATGGGTCAACAATCTTTACATCAACAGTATGATAACTTAATGCATCAACCGGTTTGACCTTAATACCTACTTCATCTTGGGTGACGCCTGAGTTTGTCGTGGCTCTCGCGTAAATCTCAACCGGTCCCTTTTTCTTCGGTACTTGCCATTTCCATTTCCACAGCACCCATGCTAAAGGGGTATCCTTCGCCCAAATCTCCGCTTCTTGCCAAGTTTCACCGTAATCAACACTGACCTCTACTTTTTTGATGCCGCCATGGTGTCCTGCATCAAAAGCAGCACCACTGACGATGAAAGTAGAACCCGTAATAATCTCTTCCTCTGGAGTTGGTGTTCCAATGACAGTTGCCAGTTTCACATTTGCTACTGGATCCCATCCCTTTTCTTCCCAATAACTTATGTGTTTTTCAGCTAATTGTATATTTACTATCCATTTCGGATTCTTAGTGCCGTAATGACCGGGATTGAGCAAACGGACAGGATAACCGTGATCTGTGGGGAGCGGTTTACCATTCATCTCATAAGCAAGAATCGTATCTTCATGCAGAGCATCAGCCAACGGAATAGCGGTGTGATAACTGTCTGCACAACGAAAAACAGCAACCTTGGCATTAGGTTTCACACCGGCTTTCTGAATTAGGTCACGCAAACGAACACCTTTCCACTTCGCATTTCCCATCTGTTCTGTACCGATGGGATCACCGATGCACTTCAAAGTCCGCATCGTTTCAACTGATTCCATTGCTGTGATGTCCTCAAGACGAAGCGGTTTAATGGTGTTCTCAACCAAACCAGTAATGACTAAACGCCAATTTTCTACGTCAAGTTTAACAGGCTCATCAATTTGCAGAATATAGAAGTCCTCATTTGGTGTGATCAGTGTACTCGGTTTTAGCAGCGGTAAATCATCATCATTCTGTGCTTCCAATTGAAGCGGTAATACCATGCCAGCAGCACTTATTGCACTCAATTTGATGAAGGTCCTTCGTTTCATTTTATCCCCCTATTTTGCGAATCTGGCTTGGTTTTATTCGCGCGCATCCGCATTGTTATCTTTGTTACACCTCTTATCATAATAGCTGTACCGAAAATGAGAAATAGAGGTAGTCCCCACTTCCAGTGAGAGAATAAATATGCTATAAAACATACAGCCATCAAGAAAATAAGGATATTCAATAGTGTTTTGTTTTCGTACCATTTGTGCATTGTATACCACAGTATTCGATTAGGATGGTCAATTAGTTCATACACTCTTAATTCTATGGTGTGATGTTGATTTCAGCAGGTTACAGATAGGTATTTCTCTCCGATGCCAATAATTGAATAATACCATATATGCAATTGAATTTCAACCTGAAATTTTGAAAGATGCCTCTCATACCTTCTTGACATTTCGTGTTGTTTCTGGTATTATATCAATATATCTATCAAGAATGTAATATGGAAAAGGAACCATGCAGAACTCTTACACACATTTTTCATTATTATGCCTTCTCACGGTGCTTCTATTATTCACAAGTATTGCCTATAGCGATCAATTTGTCATCGTAGACATGGAAAATGGAGACAGACTCATAGGTCGTTGGCTCGATGCTACAGATACACACTTTGAGATTGAATATAACGGTCAAGTATTAAAGTTTCCATTAGAAGGGCAAACACTCCGTTTTACCTCAAAACTTGAAAATGTTCCAGACCAAACCGCTGCGAAGCATTATCGCAATGGACGCGATCTGTTAGACTTAGACCTCCCGGAATTAGCAAAACGACAATTTGAAAGTGCATTGGAAGAATTTCCAAAATTTGCTGATGCACATTATCAACTCGGATTGCTTTATAAAAAAGATGGGGACATTGAAAAAGCATTAGCAAGATTTAGATACGTCTTACTAATAGATGCAGAGAATTTCAACCTTGCTCCACTACTTCAAGAAATCGGAGATAATGCCGTTGCCGCTGAGGATTATGTCCAAGCAGTTAACGCCTACCAGATAATTCTTACACATTACCCCGAACATGAATCCATTCCAACACTAACCTATCAGACAGGATTCTTGCTCATGAAGGAATTGAAAGACACTAAAGCAGCACTTGAATTGTTGCAAAAAGCAATCGAACAATTCCCTAATTTACCTGAACATGAGGAGGCTGTTTACCAGATAGGAGTATTACAAGCGGAAGCAGGGAAAATCGAAAATGCTCTAAGGACTTTACAACAATTCGTCAATCGCTATCCAAATAGCGATTGGGTTGATAATGCACGCTTAAAACGGGCAATTATCTTTCTCCAAATGGGCAAAACAGAAAATGCAGTTAGCGAAGCGAAACGTATTCAGAATAGCAAGGACCCCACTATCCTTAAACAAGTAGATGAAGTAATAAGAGCAAGTGCATGGAAAATCTATACCCAAGATTTACCCGACCCCAAAATTCAGGCTATCGCCGTTGATGGATCTTCACTCTGGATAGGTACACCCAAAGGAATAGCACTAATCGAAACCGGTGGTAATGGCGGATGGAATGCGAATGAAGCTGTTCCATGGATGATTAATGAGAACGAACACATCTCACAAGTACCCGACGTCCGAGCAATTGCTGTTAACGATACTGAATTATGGATCGGTACTCGAAATCAAGGCATCATCCATTACAATAAAAACACAAACCAAGTTAAAAATTATGCAATTGCAGAAGGATTTCCAACCGTGTGGGTACGAGATATCAAGATGGATAAAAACGAAATTTGGTTTGCTACAGATGTCGGGGTTATTCGTCGAATTCTTGACACGGGTGCGCAATTTCATTATCATGGAAACGATCCAGTGCCAAACGATATTCACTCAATAGCATTTACTCCCGAAGCAGTGTGGGTAGGCACATCAAAAGACGACACCGCTTTTTTTGACCGGAAATCAGAAATCTGGCATTCTAAAAGTTTCATAGACATTGAATCAGAAACACAGATTGTCCGATTTGATGTTGTTGGTGAACAGATGCTCTTTTCATGGTACAATCAAGAAAACAAAATAAATGGGTTTTTTATGGCAAACTGGGATGGATCAAATGGAAAGAAATTCACTGTTTCAACGGGAACAGAGAATATAACTGCGTTAGATGACATCCTCGTTACTGGAGTGGTTGACAAACTACCATTGGCGTCCGAAGATAGAGAGCAAGAATCAATACCGCTTGCTCTATGGCTTGCAGATTACGACTTTATTTCTATCTATTATCCCCATATTGGTAAATATCGTGGCATAATTAAATATCCCAAAATAGTATTGGATGATTTATCAATTCAGTCCATATTAGTTGATGATGATCGGATTTGGATCGGCACAACGGAAGGTATGCTTACGACTACTAAAGACGTGTTTATGATAGACGAACAAGAAGCAAACCAAACAACGGAATAGTATTTTGCAGATGAAAATTAACGATTAAACCATGCAACAAACATGTAAAAAACAGATCATCCGTTGGAATCGGTCAAAACCGACCCATGTTGAAGACGAATTGGTTGTTGAAGAACCGCTCGAAATTCGGGTAGGACAACAGAGTTTAATCGTTGTCATGCGGACACCGGGACATGATTTTGAACTTGCAGCTGGTTTCCTGTATACCGAAAGCCTCATAAATTCTATAGACGACATTGAGATCATTGCATATTGTGATGAAGAAAACGCCACAACTAAAACTAACGGTCAATACTCGTCCCTGTCACTGTATCAAAATATCGTCAACGTTCGCTTGGTTCAGGAGTTGAACCTTGAAGAACAAGGATGGCAACGGCACTTCCATGCAAATGCAAGTTGTGGACTCTGCGGGAAAATGACAATTGAGTCTGTTAAACATCAGGTAGACTCTCTGGATTCGGGTTTCCGATTAAATCAGAAAGTATTTTATGAACTCAACGATCAATTACGTGCTGCACAACCGGTTTTTGAAAAGACAGGTGGACTGCATGCAGCAGGACTTTTCAATGAAAATGGAGAACTCCTAATTGTTAGAGAGGATATCGGCAGACATAATGCAGTTGATAAGGTCATCGGTCAAGCCTTGCTATCAGACATGCTGCCACTTGACAGATATGTTCTGATGGTAAGTGGACGCGCCAGTTTCGAAATTGTTCAGAAAGCACTCTTTGCACGAATCCCGATAATTGTCGCTGTTTCCGCAGCATCCACGCTCGCCGTTGACTTAGCAGAAGAAGGCAATCTCACATTAATCGGTTTTATGCGAGAACAACGTATGGCAGTCTATAGCCATCCTGAACGGGTCCTCCATGAATAGCCAACATTACAAACATGTATGTTATTTGGTGCCAACAAGTATTGCTATCTTTTTGAGATGTGGCGTCTCTATATCAGCAAATAGAAGTAATAATGTCTGTGGCGCGGATCGCGTCAGTTCAGACTAAAATAGGAGTTTCACATGAATTTCTTTTTAGACAGCATACAAATGAGTATCAATTTACTTTTCTTAATAGTCGTTCTTGGCACCATAGGAATTTCATGGATTTTCGCGGATAGATTACGTAAACGCCATAGCGCAGATTTTCCATGGAACAAAGCCATCACAATAATCGTTATTGAGGTTCTTATTTGGATAGCGTTTAATTTCTTCTTTGAGATATTCCAAAGACATTGGGTGTTGATTTCCATCGGTGGGATAATAGTAATTTTTATAATTCTCTCTCGAAAAAAGCGAAAATATGTTTGAAAACAATAAACGTGGGGCATAGGTCTGTTTACCGACTGTTCCCGCACGTGTTTATAGGAGATAATTATGCCTCGGACCGGTAGAGCCGTAGTTGCTTATGGCAAAGATTTTGAGATACGCGAATACCCGGTGCCTGAACCTGCTCCCAATACACTCCTGCTGCGTCAAGAGTTGGCGGGTATCTGCGGTACCGACCTCCACAACTGGCAGAATGGCTTCAAAACGGAGATTTTATTGGGGCATGAAAATGTCGGTATTGTTGAGGCTATTGGTGATGGTGTGAAAACCGACTATGTTGGCAAACCAATTAAAGAGGGGGACAGGCTTATCTTCGCACCTGGCACTGACTACGGCGGTTACGGCTTTCAATGGAATCCGGATGAAGCACCGCACTTCCGTGGCGGATTCGCCGATTATATGTACCTCACTTACCCCAACACCTGTTTCATGAAAACGGATGCTTCACCAGAGGTGGCTGTGCTAACAGAGCCTTTCACTGTCGGTGTCCACGCAGTAATGCGAGGACAGATAAAACTTGGCGACACCGTTGTTGTGCAGGGTTCCGGGGCTATAGGGTTGGTAACGCTTGCTTGTGCAAAATTGAGCGGTGCTGGAAAAATAATCATGGTCGGTGGACCCGCCGGACGATTGGAACTGGCAAAACGGTTCGGTACTGATGTCACAATTGATATTGAGGAAGTTACCACTGTTGAGGAGCGGACAGAACTCGTAAAGTCTGAAACTGCCCACAATGCTGGTGCCGACGTAGTCTTTGAATGTGCTGGATTCCTTCCTGCTACACCGGAAGGATTAGGTTATACAAGACGTAGCGGCACCTTTGTAGAAGTTGGTCACTTTGTTGATATGGGTTCAATTGACTTCAACATCAACCAGTTGCTCATGCAAAAAAATCTTCGTCTTGAAGCGATATGGGGGAGTACTTATGAGCACTTCGTTCGCGGACTTCCGCTGCTTGAGAAAAGTGATCTACCTTTCGCCGACATGATTAGTCACCAACTACCCCTATCCCAAGTCGAAGACGGATTTAAAGCACTCAATGGCGATTATCGTATTAATGGCGAAACAGCGATAAAAATTGCTGTCCGTGCTGAGGAATAAACAGAACAAATACATTCAACATAGGAGATACAACTTATGTCAAAAACCTATCGCGTTGGCTTTGCTTCGTTAGTGCATGACCATGTATGGGGCGAACTTAACCGTTGGAAGGCACACCCAAACGTTGAAATCGTCACTGCAGGTGATGTCAACGCGGAATTACGCGACCAGTTCAAATCCGAAACGGGTGTTGAAACCGTCTACGAATCTTGGCAAGAAATGTTAGAGAAAGCGGAATTAGATATTGTGCAAGCATGTGCAGAAAATAACGCTGGACCGGATATCGTTGAGGCTGCAGCGGCGAAAGGCGTTCACGTCGTTTCTGAAAAACCGATGGCAGCCCGGTTGTCCCAAGCTGATCAGATGCTTCATGCTGCCCAAAATGCCAATATCTCCCTCATGATCAATTGGCCTACAGCATGGAGTCCTGCGCTGAATATCGCAATGGAACTTATCAAAGATGGTGCTGTCGGTGATGTTTTCTATTTCAAATGGCGTTCAGCACACAATGGACCAAAAGAAATTGGGTGTTCCCGCTATTTCTACGAGTGGCTATACGATGAAGAGAAAAACGGTGCAGGCGCATTGATGGATTACTGCTGTTATTGCGCCGATATGTGTGCTTATCTACTCGGATTGCCTGAGCAGGTAACAGCGTTCCGTGGCACCTTTGTCAAAGATTATCCGCTTCCTGATGATAACGCTGTTATCGTGATGAAATACGGCAACGCCTTCGGTATCACGGAAGCATCGTGGACACAGAAGACAGGTTATGTCACCCCAAATCCTGTGGTCTATGGTACTGAGGGGGCATTGACGGTAACTGGTAACCAAGTAAATCTGAATCCTGCTGGCGGTGATGCTCAAGTCATAGATCCTGGACCACTTCCAGAAGGCCTGCGGAACGCAGCAGAATACTTCATTCACTGCTTAGAAACAGGCGAACCGATAGAAGGTTTATGTTGCCCCAAAATTAGCCGAGATGCCCAAGAAATCTTAGAGGCAGGTCTGGTTTCATCAGATAGTGGTCAGGTTGTCAACTTGCCAATGAAGTAAGTATTGATATGGAATAACGCGCAAAGTGATAACGAGTTGTAGTTTTATTCTAATACGTCTATGGAGATAAAAATGAAATATGTCATAGTTTTAATTGGAGTATTTTTACTCTTTACTACTTTCGCGTCTGGAGAACTCACTCAAGTTGATATTGAGAAAATTCGTTCCATTGTTGAAGAGTCTGAAAAAGATGTCAAAGAATACGTTGATCTCAAAATCAAAGAGTTAGATGGACGGTTGAGCGGAGAAATCAAGACATCAAACCAAAGTTTAAGTGAAACAATTAAAGGTTTGGACAAAAGATTGTACCAAATCTTTGTACTCGTTATAGCATTAATTGCTTTCATTGCCGTTGTCGTGGGCGTGCCACAAATCATCGTTGCAATGCAGCGAAAAGATCTGCATGAACAAGACGAAAGAATAAAGGCACAGCAAAATCAGATTGAAGCGTTACGGCATGAAATTGATGAACGCAAACACGAACACATCGCAGCACCTTAGCGATCATTTAAAGTTTGTGCTTTTTATTACATACCAATTTCATATGGTGAGACGTTAAACTTCTATCCTACGAGAGAGGGGTTTCCGTAATGATACTATTGTTTGAAAAAGGACAGGTTAAACTTGTTCTTCATAATTTAAAATATCTTTTCTTTTCTTTCAAATGAAGATTAAGAATTTAAACGGGTAATTCCGGGACGTGTGATAAGAAAAGCAGATCTGTTTGTAGTAGTGCGATTCATCGCACGTCGCGTAGCCACAATTACCCAATTTATTTGTTAAACTTCATAAGAAAGAATTAACAAATATATGTTTTTGGGGATGCATTTTTTATATTTTTTAGTTTGCTTATTCGTAGGTTTAGTTTTAAGTTTGGTCCTAATAGTAGTAGGTGGAACTGAAGTTATCCATACTTTTGGTGCTTCGCCTGAGTCAGACTTTGGTCCTATTGAGTTCCTCTGTCTCCTTTTCGGGTTTATTTCCCTGTACTCATATGCTTCTGTTTGGATTAAACGCCTTCACGACCTTGACAAAAGCGGGTGGGATCTTCTGTGGATGTTTGTCCCTTTTGGCGGTTTGTATCTATTCATCATTTGCGGTTTTCAGTTAGGCACTCAAAGTCCAAACCATTATGGGCTCCGTGCCGCGCGCGGCATCAACATTAAGAAATAGACAATCAAATAATTTCCCTGGAACTCAAAAGCAAGGGTAGGGTAACAGTATCTAAAAATCTATATTTTTCTTGACATTTACGGGCATAATACTATGCTTGTCTTTTGACATGATTATGTCTGTATCTTAGTTTTCTATCTGAATGTGCTGTTAGGGACTTTGCTAATCAAACATCATCGCTAAAGGCGTTTGCCAGCGTCCGCTCAATGTTCGCTGGGGTGGGTAAAGTTTCAAACATGTCGCAAAGTCAAAACGCTGATAGAAAATGACAGGCGGAAAGCATAAAAAACCTGTCTGGTAGCGCGACGTCAAAGCGCAATAGAAACGGACGACAATTGTATTTAGAAATATAGGCGCACGCGGGATTTTCCTGCGTGCTTTGGTAGATAAACCCTGGTTACTATCTATTAGTAACTTGCAAACCGTATAAGAAGTGAAATACACAGTATTGCACGGAAATATATAGGTTAATATTATCGGAACGAACAAAGGAGAACTTAATTGAGCAAAAGAATACCGATAGCCTTACAGTTGCATTCTGTTAGAGAAGACTGTGCAAAAGACTTGTCCCTTACGCTTCAAGCAGTCGCACAGATGGGATATGAAGGTGTAGAATTTGCTGGATACTATGACAGATCTGCCGAAGAATTGCGCGGAATGTGTGACGACCTGGAATTAAAAGTCGTTGGCACACATACAGGATTGAATACACTTCTTGGTGATGAACTTGACAAGACAGTAGAATTCAATAAAATTCTTGGTAATAAGTATCTGATTGTTCCAGGATTAGCAGCAGAGTACAGTAATTCGATTGTCGCGTGGCAAAACACAGCACAACTTTTTAATGAGATTGCTGAAAAAATCTCCAATCAAGGTATGTTCACGGGCTATCACAACCACACGGGTGAATTTAAGCCTATAGATGGAGAAGTCCCGTGGGATACATTCGCAAGTAACACTCGCGAAGATGTTGTGCTGCAAATTGACACTGGTCACGTCCTTCGCGCCGGTGCCGACAATGTTTCATTTATTGAACGCTACCCCGGTAGATCAAAAATAGTCCACATCAAAGAATACTCTGCCACGAACGACAAGGTAGTCATCGGAGAAGGTGATATACCTTGGGACGATTTGTTCCATGCCTTTGAAACCGTTGGCGGTACAGAGTGGTACATCGTTGAACAGGAAAGTTATGCATACCCACCGCTTGAATGTGCAGAAAAATGTCTTGAAAACCTGAGAAAGATGGGGAAAATATAGGTTTGAGTGAACCCGATGCATCGCAACCGAAAGACGGTGTCCACGCTGTTGAGGCAGATCTCTTACTCTGGTGGGAAGATTTCTACCTCCCTATCTTTGAGTACATCCTTCCCAAAATGGGAACGTTGGAAGGAAAAAAGATCCTTGAATTGGGGACAGGAACAGGCGGCACTGCAACTTTACTCGCAAAACAAGGCGCATCCGTTGTCGGAATCGATCTGTTACCCTTCCGTCTTGACGAAGCAAAGGAGAGAGCGAACTTACACAAAGTCGCTGATGCTGTTGACTTCTCCCTGATGGATGCCACGCAACTCGCTTTTGCAGATAATACTTTTGACTTTATTATCTCCAAATCTGTGTTGGTATTTACTGATCACGCGCAAACTGCGAAAGAGTGCTACCGTGTTCTAAAACCGGACGGGAAAGCGATTTTCGTTGAAAATATGCGAAACCATCCTGTCGTATGGCTCTATCGCAAACTGTTTCTGAAATATTCCCGTGAGTTGCACTACTTTTCCTTTTCCGATATTGATGCAATCGGCAAAGAATTCGGGGAGATGGAACACCGTGAATTCCATCTCCTCTCTTTAGCAGCACTGTTTTGGAAGCGGGTTATCCCTATTCAGTCAATCTACCGATCATCACTTCATATTCTCAAATCAGTTGATAAAACCCTAATACGAATGTTTCCGATACTCAAGCATTTCTGTTGGATCACGGCAATGATTTGCAAAAAAGAGGATTGAAATTAGGACATTTAGTTTGTCCGTCGGGTAGAGCGCATTGAAACCCATAAGCGTCAATTTAAGGAAAGAACTCGTTTGTAGTCGCGCAATTCACGCGCCTCTTACATTCAAAGAAAAGAGGCGCTATGAATTGCGCGACTACGAACACTGATATTCTCGTCCTTTGCGTTATTTGAGGTGTTGATACAAAAAGGTGCAGTTAGGAAACCGCACCATAAGCGTCAATTTAAGAAAATGTCTGCGTTTGGACAAACACTTCTCAATAAGCATGATTACCGAGACTGTCTTATATTTAGTCCCGTAGGGACGATATGTTTATAGAAAAACGTATAATAGTTTCTTTCGCTCCGTAGGTGCGATATGTCAAACAAAAACGTTCTAAAAATATCGCACGGACAGAGCGAAAGAGATTGAGAACATTGGATACTATAAACATATCGTCCCTACGGGACTGAAGAGCATTTCTCATATTTGAAAAACCACTAAATTGACGCATAAGGGTAGAGCGAAGCGAAACCCGACATGTTATACCAAATTAACTTGATTCGAAGTTTTCCGATAAAGTCAGCAGTGTGAGGCACGGGGACCTTGCACTACAAATCGCGTTAATTGGGTATTACATCAATTCGCATCGGTTACTTTCTCTGATAAACAACTTGTCCGTTAAGAATTGTTGCTATCAAATCCATTTCACAAGTTGCATCATCCCACTCAAATAAAATAAGATTTAGTGCAGTATCTGAACCAGTACTACCAATCTCATTTTTTATACCAAGCAACCGAGTAGGTTGTAATGTTGCCAGTGAAATAGCTTCCTTAAGAGAAATTCCTGCAAACCGCACACTGTTTTCAACGCCTCGCGCCAACTCAATCGCTGAACCAGCAAGATATTCAGTTCCTGCTAAATGGACACAACGATCCGCAGTCAATTCCACCGATTGTCCAGCGAACTGATATGTCCCAGGAGACATACCTGCTAAAGCCGTAGCATCGCTGATGAGAACACACCTATCAAGTGTTTTGGCGCGCATCATTGACTTGACAACAGTAGATGGCAGATGGTGTCCATCAACAATAAAACTTGCCGACAGATCATCCGCACCGAGTTGTTCCCAAATATAGTTAGGGTGTCGCCGAATAAGCGCATGTGCACCATTGCCGAGATGTGTGGAGAGTTTCGCGCCTGCACTAATTGCTGCTTGAATATCATCCGCAGACGCATTCGTGTGCCCTAATGCGACAACGATTCCAGTCGCAACTAACTTTTCAATAAACGGAATTGCACCCTCTTTCTCAGGGGCAAGTGTTACAACGCGGATCATGCCTTCAGCAATGTCCTGCCACCGCTGAAACTCGTCTAAATCCGGTTCTCTGACGTGTTTTAATGGATGTGCTCCGCGCGGTCCATCTACTGCAGAGATATAGGGTCCCTCAAGGTGGATACCAAGTATTGAGTGGGCGACTGCTAAATCTGAATTACATGCGTCTACAATGGCACAAAGGGAATTCCCAATATTCTCAAACGATGCTGTCACCACTGTTGGACACAAGAAACCGGTGCCAACATGCCAAAGCGCGCGAACCATATCACATACATCCTCTGCTGTGACCATGGTAACATTGAGGTCAAATCCGGCAAAACCATTCACCTGAATGTCTACCAGAGCAGGTGAAATCCATGTTTTGCTGTAGGTAGATGCCATCTTTTGTATTGACTGAACGCGGTTGTTCGCAATGTTAATTTCAATAGGTCTGTTATCAAAAATGGTATGTCCGCTATATTCCATATTTTGTTGGTTTGTTGGCTATAGGGTAAAACAAAATGATTGTATTTACGATATATTACCTCATAAATAGATTTGTCGCAAGAAAAAGGTTGCATTTTTAGTCAATTTCGGTTAATGTATGTTAACCATGAACTAATCCCAATCGGCGAATGGACAATCATGTAATTCTGTTCTTGCGGCAAAATATGTGAAACAGTGGAGGCATAAATGGAATATTTAACTTATGGAAAAACAGGTTTGGAAATCTCACGTCTCTGCTTCGGTGCAGGACATCTTGATAAGACCTACGATAGTTATGAAGCCGGTGGTAAACTGATGTTGAAGGCACTCGACGAGGGAATAACCTTCTGGGACACCGCTGAGGGATACGGTACCCAACCTCACCTCGGCGAAGCAGTCCGTCAAATTAACCGAGATGAGATTGTTATCCAAACGAAAACTGCCGCGAAGGATCACAATAGCGCAGCAGCCAGCATTGAAAAGGCACTGCGCGAACTACAAACCGAATATATAGATGTAATGCTATTGCACGCGATCTCTTCACCTGATGATTTAGTGAGGCGAGAACGTGAGGGTGCGTTTGATGCGTTCCGAGAAGCAAAAGCAGCAGGCAAGATTCGCGTCATCGGATGTTCCACCCATCTCTATACTGGTGCGGTGATGGATGCCGTAATTGATCATCCTGAGATTGATGTCATTCTTACAACAGCGAACAAGGAAGGCAGAATGTTAGAGGGCGGTCCCTTTGAAAAACATCTGGAATATATCCAACGTGCTTATGACCTCGGTAAAGGCATTAGTATTATGAAAGTTGTCGTGGCGGGAGACATTCCGGAGGTAGACATGTCCGAATGGATTGAGTGGGGTTTCAATCTTGAAACAGCGCACGCTATTAACCTCGGTATTACCGAATATCAGCATATTACGTTGGATGTTGGATTAGCACGTGCAAGCGCACGGAAACGTCTTGTCCAAAGTAAGGCAGCATAAGACATTTACCGTGGGAGACTTTGTGTGAGAACCTGTCACCGTAGATTGGACTATCATAGGCGATACAAAAGAGTTAAATATCCACCTGAATATTACGATGATTATTGAAAAACAAAAAAATATGAGAAGCACAGTTAAAAAACGAGACCCAATGCCCTCACCTGATGCGACACCAGAGGAAATTGGCGAATTTTGGGATACACATAGCCTTGCTGACTATTGGGACGAAACCCACGAAGTGGAGTTTAAGGTTAATCTCAAATCAAGAAAGATTAACGCGAATCATACCTCAGGACCGGTAGGTGCGGTTTCCTAACCGCACCATAGGCGTCAATTTAAGGAAAGGACTCGCTTGTAGTCGCGCAATTCATAGCACCTCTTATATTCAAAGAAAAGAGGCACTATGAATTGCGCGACTACGAACACTGATATTCTCGTCCTTTGCGTTATTTGAGATGTTGATACAAAAAGGTGCAGTTAGGAAACCGCACTATACGGGTTGGAGGACTGCTAAATTGACATCTAAGGGCTGAACAACGTGAAACCCAACATTTTATTGTAGCAAATACTTTTTCGTTGGGTTTCGGACGTTCAACCCAAACTACGTAATACTTTGAAATGGTGCAGAAATGAGCCGATTCTACTTAAGGTACAGTTGATGCCGTAAAGGTTCATATTACAACCCGAAATCAACTTGCCTATGGTCTATTTTCTATGATATAATAAGATAGAATGACAGCAAAAACAGCATAAACTATTTGAGATAGCGCAGTCCTTTAGAATTAATCGAAGTTATGTTGCGGATGGAAATATGCTATTGAATGTTACAAAGCCGAAAGCATCTCGAATTGCGCTAACTGAAAGCGATTCACCAGATGCTTTTCAACAACTGCTTCGCGATTACTGGACATGGCACTATAACGATTCACTCTGCGATGCTGTCAAACTGCTTATTAGCACAGAATTGGGATGGGAACAAGTCCCACAATTCACGACACCACCAGTCGGTGAGGTAATTTCACCTCTCGGATATGCACTTGCGCATACTGACAAGGAAGTTCGCGATGCTGCCCTTCAAGCCTTGGATGCAACCGTATCTATTCCAGCGGGAACTGCTCTGATTGGTGAGGAATGCACAGCACTGGAAATTGATGAATTTGAAATCGGTGTTTATCCCGCAACCAACGCACAATACCTTCGGTTCATACAGGAAACTGGTTATGACCCGCCAAAAGATTGGTTAGAAAATCCGCAGCTAAGTTATGAAATTTATTCACTAAAAGGTGACCATCCTATCGTTTGGGTAAGTTGTGAAGATGCAGAGGCGTACGCTAATTATGTTAATGGAAGGTTGCCAACATTTGCGGAGTGGCAATATGCAGCACGCGGCAATGATGATCGGCTTTTTCCGTGGGGATACGAAATAGATAAACCACGGTGCAATACAGCAGAACTCGGTGCTGAAGGTACAACACCGGTCGGTGCGTTCAAAGATGGAAAAAGTCCATTCGGGTGTTATGATATGTTAGGTAACGTTTGGGAATGGACAGATACTCCGTATGACGATAAAGAGGCTTTCCGTGTTGCCTGCGGTGGTGCGTGGTATTACAACCATGACTATAGCACCTGTACCAGTTTCGATTTTTTCAGCACGAACTATGCGGAGTTTGTCATAGGGTTTCGCATTGCACGATGATACTACATTAATAGACAATCAAGCGAAAATTATCATTAATGTGCCACTTTTTTGGGACATAGGTGTTTAAAGTACAATAATTGCGTTTTCAGCAACTGGTAAAATGGAATTGATGGATGAAGGGAATTAACTGACAATCCCACTGCTTTAGCTGTGGGTCCAAAAACGCTTGACATTTAGAGATATTTTGTGATATAATGATAGGACTGACTCAGTGCAGATATTGACAGTATCTGCACACCACTGTCACTGGGAGTCAGAAACCTACAGGAGTCAGACTATGCCATACAGAACACATAAGATAACATTAGATCCGACTTTTAAACAGAGACGTTGGTTTTCCCAGCAATGTGGCTACGCAAGGTTTGCTTACAATCAAGCCTTATCAGATTTTAAGGTAGGATTAGATACTGATAACTTCCAGTCGTGGCAAACGCTAAACAACAACTTCAATAAAACGAAGCAAGGCTACGATTGGACAAGTTCACAAGATCAACGTGCTGCGTTATATGCTATTAAAAATCTGGGTCAAGGCATTGCGAATTGGGTATCCAAGCGTGCGAAATTTCCGAAGTTTAAAGGGCGTGGACATAAACAAAGTTTCACAACAGACGCGCAAGCTGTTAGAGTTGAAGGCAAGAAAATAAAGTTGCCCAAAATCGGTTGGATAAAAATGTTTCAAGAGTTGCGTTTTGTTGGCAAGATTATCAAGGTTACGATTTCAAGGACAGCACATCGTTGGTTTCTATGTATCACCGTTGAAATAGAGGACACCGAAGCAGTTGATAACTCAACGCACCCTGTTATCGGTATAGATGTAGGCATCAACACACTTGCCACCTTAAGCGATGGCACGAAATATGATAATCCGAGACCGCTAAAACGCTATGAGCGAAAACTAAAACGAGAACAACGCAAGTTAAGTCGGCGCATTTTCAAGTCTAAAAACTGGTTTAAGCAAAAAGCAAAGATTGCACGAACACACTATCGTATTGCTTGTATCAGAAACGATGCACACCACAAAGGGACAACGGATATTGTCAACCGCGCAAGTGGTATCGCAATAGAAACGCTAAAAGTAACGAACATGCTAAAGAATAGAAAACTTGCAAAGGCGTTATCTGATAGTGCATTAGGTGGGTTTCTTTCTAAACTCAAAACAAAATCGGAAACACTGGAAATACCTGTTACAGAAGCACCTCAATTCTTTGCAAGTAGCAAAACCTGTAGCAAGTGCGGACATAAGAAAAAAGAACTAAAACTATCAGAAAGAACTTATCATTGCAGTCAATGCGACTATCAAATAGATAGAGATGTCAACGCTGCAATAAACCTAAAACACCTCGCTGTCGGATAGACAGAGAGTCTAAACGCCTGTGGAGTCCAAGTAAGACCTCATTCGGAGGCACGAGAGACGGAAGCAGGAATCACAGAGGAGGGTTGTGTGCTAAAAGAAGCACACGGCTTTAGCCGTCGTGAGTATCACAGATAGAAAAACCGATAGAGAACAGGTGCCTTCTAAAGACGAATCCACAAACTCCTCTATAAAACGTGATGATTCAGGAATTGCATCTGAAACATTACAGAGTAAGTTCATTCAGCGCGGACGACTAGATATCCATCATCATCAAACCGCTGCAAAACATTTAAAACAGGGTGCAGATGCCTTAAACGCGCGCGACTATCAAAAAGCAATTGAAGAATTTCTACTGGTAATTCAACATAATCGTGAATCCGCTGAAGCACACTTTCACCTCGGTTTAGCATACTTTATGTTAGAGGACTATGAAAAAGCAATTGATGCATACAAAATGGCGATTGCCTGCGAACCGAGCGAAGTCGCTGTGTATATCAATCTCGCATCAACCTATCGTATGCTGAAACGTTATGACGAAGCTATTGACGTTTATGAAAACGCTATCCGGTTTATACCAAACCATCCCGAATTGCATTCCGAACTCGGCGCAGTTTATTCTCTTCGGGGGAAACGACGTGAAGCCATCAGTGCTTTTAAATCGGCGATGCGTCTGAAGTTAAAGTCTTCCAAAGAATTTCAACAAACGGAAAACACCGAAGAAGAATAGAAATAGTTCTAACGCTTTTGTTTTCTAAAATAGTCAAATCTAAAACACGTATACATTTTAGGATTAACGACGTTTGTAGTTGTGCAATTCACGCGCCGCTTACATTAACCAAAAAGTTTGTTTACTTCGGTTGTCACCCCTTCACCTAAAAAACAGGAGAACATCATGATAGTTTCAGACGAAGAATTGATGCTGGAATGCCGCAAAGGGGATATGAGTGCATTTGAGCTGCTTGTCAGAAGGTATCAGGATGCGCTTGTAAACTATATCCATTACACTATCAACGATTATCATCGTGCTGAAGACTTGGCGCAGGAGACGTTTCTCCGTGTTTTTAAAAACGCAAGCCGTTATGAACCGAAAGCATCCTTTAAAAGTTGGCTTTATAAAATCGCCACCAATTTGTCACGAAACGAAATACGGAATCGTGCGCGTCGAAAAACATACTTTCTGGAAGACATGGTTGACGAAAATGAGGATGTTTATGACTCCGAGTTCATGATAGATACTCGCTTTCAACCCGATATTTTGTATGAAAAGAAAGAAAGGCAACAACTCATTAAGAAAACGTTGAAGCAGCTCCCTGAAAATCAACGTTTAGCATTAACATTGGTAACATATCAAGAGTTGAGTTATGAAGAAATTTCTGAGATTCTAAATTGTTCTGTTGGAGCGGTAAAATCGCTAATACACCGAGCACGTCAAAACATGAAAAAACTGCTTATCAAGGCTGGAATAGGAGATAGTGTAAATGCCAAAATCTAAAATAAACGACTGTCAAAATTATCAAACACAACTCTCAGCCTACTTTGACAACGAATTCCCATCGTGGAAACGACATATAATTAGGTGGCACCTAAAACGGTGTCCGAATTGTAGTGATAGATACGCAACACTAAAACGGACGGATTCCCTGCTTCACTTTGTGGAGCCAGTTAAGGCTTCTGACACCTTTCTGTCAAGTGTAATGTCGCGCGTAACTACGATGCAAACAACTCAAAAAGTGCGCAAATCATCCTTCAACCGCCTTGGCTCCTTTATTAAAAATATGAAAGTATGGATACGAGGAAATATTCGTGCCTATAACCCATTTTATATGGTAGGTTTTATGTTCGGTGTATTCATGATGATAGGTGTAACGCTCTACTCACCCCGTATAGAGAAACTCAACCCGTTCACCCAATATAGTTCTAAATCCTCAAAGGTTCAACAGAAAAAGTTTATTTCGTTTGAAGTAATTGAGCAACAGGAACCTAAACGTCCGCTTAAAATCCGTTGATGAGGTGTATGTCATGAAATCTATTACCCAACGTGCTGTGAAATCTATTACCCGTAATGCCTTGTTAATTTCAATGGTACTTCACGTATTCCTACTTATAATGCTATTTTATTTCTCTGTAGCCAATCAGCCTATCTTATCCATTCCAGATCGAGTTAATGTATCAATTGAACAAGCTCCGAGACAACCACTATCAAAGCCACCGATGAAACTACTAACACCTCAACACCGCAAAACAACGGTGTATGAACCCACGCAAATACCACTTGCTAAGATGGAATCAATTACGCCACAAATTGCATTTCAACCTACTCAAGCACTTGTGGAACCAATAGTTACAGAACAGCCAATACTCAAGCAAACGGATACTGCGCCGGCGGCAAAAACCGATATTAGCACTGCGTTTGACGATCTTCGTCAAGTTGAAAGTGGTTTATCAAAGACTGGAGCAGAACCAACGGCAGGTGGTTCTTTCGGCACAAAACGTTCTGGTGCCCCCAGGGTTCAACGTACACCTATCCGTACTACGCTTGATCTTCCTGAATCATCTTATGGTGATGACGATATTAAGATAAATATGGGTGATATCCACGGCGATATACCTTATGTCTCATTTAGCAGTGTCATGAAGAAACTCGGAAATGAAATTGTTGAAACAAGTGAGGGGGGGCCGATTGATGTCGTTTTTGTCATTGATGCAAGCGGGAGTATGAGGGATAACATCAAGGCTGTCGCTGATCATTTGATTGAAATGGTTGATGTCTACAAATCTTCTGGTATTGACTACGAACTTGGTTTAACTGAATTTTCTACATATCAATGGCACTCAAGGAAAAACAGTCCTAAACAAGAAAACAAAATTGACATACTACAGTTGACGAAAAGTGTCCCCGAATACAAACGGAATATTTATGCAATTCGGACAAGCAGCGACGAAAACGCATTGGATGCTATCGCAAAAACTGTCAATGAAATGAAGTTCCGTGCTACATCAAAAAAACATCTTATTCTCGTCACCGATGAGCCATTCACCAGTATAGAAGGTTTGACAACGAATGAAATAATTGATTTGTGTCGAGAGTACGGTATCTATGTCAATGTGCTCGGTCTTCCGAGCAAAGAACACAAAGCATTCGCAGATAAAACTGATGGCAAATGGCACGCCATTCCTGAAGATCCAAATATGCAACGGAGACAGCGACGTAATACTCCTGCAACAGCTAAGGAAAGAGGACGATCGCTCAGAAAGGCACAATGGCAGAACGTCCAGAAGATCGGTAAAAAATTGCTCAAAAATTCTGCGAATACATCTGTGGATATAGTTTTATTTATTGATGGAAGTAAGAGCATGGAAGATAAACTACCCGAGTTTTTACAACAACTTGATCTTTGGGTACGGGATTGGGACAACGCACTCATTGACTATCAGATTGGTGTCGTTAGGTTTCGGAAGCAAACATCACTTGACCTTGTGAATGTTTTCAATCCACCACAAACCCTTAAGCAGATCCGCAAAATTGTTGAACTGCCGTGTCGAGATGATGAAAATCTTCTCCATGCTGTTACTGAGGGGTTACGACGGATTAAACTCCGTCCAAATGTGCAAACCCATCTCATCCTTGTTACGGATGAACCTATAGAGAATAATAAATCAGTTCTAGGGGTTATTCAGTTTTTAGAGGACAGACAGACAGTTGTTAGTGTAATCGGAACTTATGACGATTTCCAGGAAGAGGTGACAATTAAAACCGGTGGGATGTGGGTGCCGATGCCAGAAGGACACACAACAAATAACACATACTGGTAATCTAATTCTGACACACGGTGTTTTCCGAAAAAACCAAATTTGCAATCTAATCCCTGGACTCATGAATCTTACTAATTTCTGCAGAACGAATAACTTTGGCACTGATGATTTCTTTCTAATCCAAATTATCACCATGCAAGTTTTTATCACAGAAAGAGATATATAGTGAAAATTGCGGTACTCGTTTCAGGCAGTGGAACCAATCTGCAAACCCTAATTGACCAACTACATGAAGACGAAACCAGTGGTATTAAAATCACAGTTGTGATTAGTGATCGGCGGAAAGCTTACGCACTAACACGGGCAAAACGTGCTGGTATTCCAACACAAATTGTTAGAACCCAAGATTTTGAGAATCGCGTCGAATTTGATGCGGAAATATCAAGACAAATTGAAAACTATTCGGTTGAGTTAATTGTGCTTGCAGGTTTTATGAAGTTGTTTCAACCTCCATTTGTACGCAAATATAGCAATCGGATCATTAACGTTCACCCAAGCCTCTTACCAGCGTTTCCAGGTGCAACCCCTGTTGCTGATACCTTGGCTTACGGTGTTAAAGTGGCAGGTGTGACTGTTCATTTTGTTGACGAAGATGTAGATACAGGACCCATTATCGCGCAGACTGTTGTCCCTGTTTATGATACAGACGACGAAGAGAGTCTACACAACCGAATTCAGGTTGAGGAACATAAACTTTATCCAAAAGTGATAAAGCACTTTGCCCAAGGAAAAATAAAAGTTGAGGGAAGAAAAGTTTTCAGATTACCTTAAGATACAAGTCTTCCTAACCACAAATCTAACTTGAATATCTTTTTCCCACACTATACGCATTTTTCTCCCCAAAAGTCGGAACAAATAATGTTAGCAATATCAACAATGTGGAACGCCTTGAAGCAACCGGATGGAGCTGCCCTATTTGATGAGTTGAAAGAACTCGGTTTTGAAGTAATCGCACTCAGTCGTCATCTCACACTTGAACAGGTTGAGCAACTCAAACCGTTGCTTCGGGACATTGGACAAATGTCCCCCTATTCCATCCAAAATTTCTGTCCGATTCTACCCGGCACTCCACAAACAGAAGCCGAAAATGATATAATTTTTCTATCCAGTCTTGATAACGATGAACGCAAGGAAGCAATTCGCAGAACCGTTCAGACGATGGAACTTGCCGTTGAAATGGAAGTGTCAACGGTGATTCTCTGTCTCGGTGAAGTGGATACTTGTGATCGTTCGTCCCTAATGACCGATCTTTATGATTACGGAGAACGGGAGTTTGAAGCATTTAGCAAAAAGGTGACCGAAGCAACAGAATGGCGAAAACGGAAAGAAGAGAAACATCGCGACGCAGTCTTGCTTAGCCTTGACGTACTAAATGAACGCGCCTTAAAAATGGAACTCTGCATCGCTATTGAAAATCGACCGCACTATTATCAAATTCCCAATTTTGATGAAATAGAGTTGTTTTTTAACGAATTTTACGGCAGTCCGATGCGATATTGGCATAATGTAGGACACGCTGCATTTCAGGAAAAACTCGGACTGTGTTGGGCACATGACTGGCTTAAAACTTATGGTGAACACCTCATCGGTGCAACCCTGCACGATCTACAAGACCTTGAGGCTCACTATCCACCGGGGACTGGTGACATAGAGTGGGACGAGGTGTTTACGCAGCTGCCATCAGATGTGCTGAAAGTAATGGAAATTCGGCATGGAGAAGTGGAAGCAGTAATACAAGCGCGTGAATTCTGCGAATCACAAGCGAACGCACAGCATGAAGCATGACCTTTGTTAACGTGAGTTCGATAAAAAGATGCAATGACTACTTACTGTAGGTTGGGTAGAACGGAATCCACAATGAAATCGGACACAAAAGAGTGATTCATTTTCCATTTAAACTGAAAGGACAGAAAAATGAGTGAAACCCAACTCTTTTTATCTTTTGGATGGATGCTCGGAATCAAATATCGAACTCACGTTTTGTTACCTACCACACCTATATTGTTAGTTGTTTAAAAATTCGGTAGGGTTGATTTCTAACCGAATCTGATAGTCCGCGCCCCTTCTATCATCCGATCTCACCTAAATCCATTTTTACGCACATAATTTACTTGAAATAACACAAAGTTAATGTGATAATTAGGCAATACACGCGTCTATTGTCATGAAGTTCCTTGTTGGTATAATACCCACATTAACGGGATTTGTCCTGTTTCCCGGACGGTAGTGCGGTTAGGAAACCGCATCTACCAAGGGTGTTCGCATGTTTTAGATTTTACTATAAATATCTGGATGCATGATATGGAATCTAAAGTTCGAAAAACCATCTGCAATGCCCTCGTTCTCTCGATAGGTCTTCATGTCATTCTGGTTTTGTTGCTAACATCACTACACCAAAGTGAACCAAATTCCATAGTAGACAAAACATACCTTGAAATATCAGAGGTTCGTCCGCAACGTGCCTTACGTATCATAAAACGTGTACAGTACATCCCTCCAAAATATACCCCAACAAAGCACAAACAGATCTCGGTTACAGTTGACCATCCGATAGCATCCTTACCTGCCGCATTGCCAATTGTGCATCGAAATCCTGTAACGCCGATAAGAGGTTTTACCCTACCGAACCTAAGCACTATAGGAATTCATAAATCCGGTAGTAATTTTACGACTCCGACGGTTAATCATGATATTGGGAGTCAACGTGGGTTTGGCAGATTCGATTCTAAAGGACTGATTCGAAGGACAAAACAACAGTCTTTCAAACCGCCTGTGGATGACACACGCCTAGATATTAGCGACCTTCCGATGCCAAATGTAATTCTGGCACGAATCGGGCAACATGTTTTAGCCAACCGAACCGCTGATTTAGTAGATATTGTCTTTATTATCGATGGTAGCGGCAGTATGAAGGATAATATCAACGTAGTCCGAAACCATCTAAGCCAAATGACCAAGCTGTTTGATGAAGCAGAACTCGATTTTACGCTCGGTATCGTCATTTTTCGTGATAGCACCGGATATAACATGCTCGGTTGGGATTTTGAACTTGTTCCACAAACCCGTTCTGTATCCCAAATCAAGCGATTTCTCGGACAAGTGAAATGCCATGGTGGTGAAAAAGCTTTAGATGCGCTCATGCGCGCAGCTGACGAAGTTACAGTAAGGCGAAACACCAATGTACACTTTATCCTGATTACGGATGAATATGTGAGTGGTAACTATTCCGCGAAGGATGTGCTAATTAAAATGACAAATGCAAAAATAAAAGTGGATGTCATTGGGCGCGATGAACCTTTCCAAAAATTCATTACGCGCAGTACTGGGGGCTTGTTCTTGCCTATTTCAAGTTTAGGGGCACAGTAGAGTCATCACAATGTTTCTCCAGAATTTATCTCAACCCCCACACCAGGTGGCTACTTCTAACACCCAAGACTTCAATCATCAGAATCCGACAGCAAAAAAAGATTTGTACTACGCCTTGGGTGTAACCACTGTATTCCTTCTCGTTGGTGGTTATGCAGCATTACACCATGAAATGTGGCGTGACGAAATCCAAGCATGGCTCCTCGCGCGGGATAGTGCATCCATTTTTGATCTCTTCGCCAATATGAAATATGAGGGGCATCCTGCTCTATGGCATCTCTGCCTAATGCCTCTCAGTCGTATTACGGCATCACCTATTATCATGCAGGTGTTTCATCTGTTGATTGCTGCCGCAACAGTGTTCCTTTTCACGCGCTACGCTCCGTTTAATAAAGTTCAAAAATTCCTATTTTCTTTCGGGTATTTCGCACTCTACGAATATGCAATTGTCACCCGAAATTATGCAATCGGTGTGCTTCTTATCACTATCTTTTGTGTCCTCTATAGGAAACGATATAAACAATTTTTATGGATAGGTATCGTACTAATTCTGCTTGCCCACACCAGCGTGCATGCGCTCATTGTGACTATTGCCATCGGGTTCGCACTTTTGTGTGAATACCTCTATTTCTACTGCTGTAAAGATGTAGCAAGTCGTGTGCCACTCACCGAAAATAGGGGACACATCTGGATAGGCTTTGCCATCATCGGCATCGGCATCGTGACTGCTGTCCTACAACTCAACCCACCTTCAGATACAGGCTTCGCTGTTGGATGGCACTTTAAATTCGAAATACCGCGCGTGAACAGTATCACTAAAATCATTACGCAAGCCTTGTTTCCGCTTCCAAGAGCAAATATGGGTTTTTGGAACAGCCACCAACTTAACAGTTACAGTTTCTTTCAGTTAATTCGTTTGCCGCTCTGTTACCTCCTTGTGTTTTGGTGTATTCTCCGGTTCTTGAAACGTCCTACCGCCTTGTTAATCTATCTGATAGCCACCCTTGGACTCCTTACATTTTTCTATGTCAAGCATGGTGGCGGGATGCGTCATCACGGATTCCTGTTTACCACATTTGTGTTGGTTAGTTGGATATACCACGATTGCCCTGAGATAAACCTTCCATTCAACCGACTTAGCGAATTCGCACAGTGGATATTCCCTACTGTTTTCACATTTATACTGATTTTTCATTACCTCGGTGGCATCACTGCTGTTACGATGGATATTCAACACATCTTCTCTAACGGGAAAAGGACTGCTGAATACATCAAGGCGGCAGGTAGGCAAGATATGCTGATGATCGGGGACACAGACGTTGCTGTCAGCACTGTCGTGGGATATTTAGAAAAAAAGGAGGTATACTATCCCAAAGGTAGTCGATTCGGTTCATTTGTCAGATGGGACACAGCCAGAACACACGATGTTGCTAACGAAAAGTTTGTTGAAGAAGCCAAAATCCTAAGCACGCAAAACTCGCAAGACGTGCTCATTATCATGAATCGTGCTTTAGCGGTTGGGTTAATTGAGCAGTATCAACTCACATTTTTGGCACAATTTACAGGTTCAACGATCGGCAGTGAAGGATTTCATCTTTACCTTCTTAAAACCCCTTGATACACATCTTGTAGGTTGGGTTTTACGTTGCCCAACATATTGGCGTCAATTTAAGGAAAAGACTCGCTTGTAGTCGCGCAATTCATTGCACCTCTTATATTCAAAGAAAAGAGGCGCAATGAATTGCGCGACTACGAACGCTGATATTCTCTTAATTTGCGTTATTTGAGATGTTGATACAAAAAGGTGCGGTTAGGAAACCGCACCATTGGCGCCTATGGGTTTCGCTACACTCTACCTAACCTATTCCTATCCAAGCACTTAGTAATGGGATAAGTCCCATTATTGATTACATTAATTTTCCTTGACAGAATCCACTACAAGTGTTATGCTATTTAGAGTCAATTTAATGAAAAACGAAAATGGAGTCTGCTTGACGCATGTCAAAACCGAAAAGAAAACGAAAAAACCGGGAATCCTCAGATTCAGCAGTGGACGAAACACCACGTTTGCCAAAAACAAAACCGTTACAACTTCGTTATTACGGTGACCCTGTTTTACGAAAAAGAGCCGAACCAGTTCAGAAAATCACCGAGGCAGAAATCACACTCGCCGAGGAGATGTTAATGACGTTATATGCTACAGGCAACGGAATCGGGCTCGCTGCAACGCAGGTAGGCATTTTAAAACAATTCCTCATTGTTGACTTGAGTGAAAACGAAGACGATGGCATTGAACCGTTATTTCTGTTTAATCCTGAAATTCTGAGCGCGGAAGGTGAAAGTGTTGCAGAGGAAGGGTGTTTGAGTATACCCGATCTCCGAGCTGATGTCAGACGACCAGAGAAAATTGTTGTGAAAACAATGAACCTACGTAGTAAAGAAATTCAGTTTGAAGCAGATGGACTTCTTGCACGTGTGCTTCAACACGAAATTGATCATCTCAACGGAACGCTTTTTATTGACAGGATTAGCGGCTTAAAAAGGCAATTACTCAGAGGCGAATTGAAAAAACTACATCAAGCCGATCGTCCGTTGTCCTAACCTTAGGATGTGTATAGATGTTACCGAATCCTTTACAAGCAAAAGTAAACAGTTTATATGATTGCCTGCACAACTATGAAAAAGTTATTGTCGCATTTTCAGGTGGAGTGGACAGCACGTTTCTGGCAGAGGCAGCACAGCACGTCTTGGGCGAAAATGCACTTGCGGTCACCGCAATATCAGATTCCTATCCTATAAGAGAGATGCAAGCTGCGCAAGATATTGCCAAACAGATCGGCATCCGCTTTGAAACAGTTCACACTGAAGAGTTAGAACTGGAGGGATACGCCAGCAACCCCACCAATCGATGTTTCTTTTGCAAGACAGAGTTGTTCGATAAACTAAATCCAATCGCTGAAAAATACGATGTCGGGACAATCGTCTACGGTGCAATCCCGGATGATGTTGGTGACCATCGACCTGGAATGGATGCAGCGAAACGGATGGGTATTAAAGCACCATTGATTGACGTAGACATAAACAAAGCAGAGATACGCGAAATATCAAAAGCATGGGATCTTCCAACATGGGACAAACCTGCGTTCGCTTGCTTATCCTCTCGTTTTCCTTACGGCATGCGTATCACACGTGAATTGCTCAGGCAGGTTGATGCTGCAGAACAATTTCTCTATGATCTTGGTATTCGTCAATTTCGCGTCCGTCATCACGGAGAACTTGCACGAATTGAGTTGGAATCAGAAGAAATTTCGCGATTGCATCAAAAAGAAACGCGAAGCCAAATCAACGAACACTTTAAAACATTAGGGTATGCACACGTTACGCTTGACCTACAGGGGTATCGCTCTGGTAGCCTCAATGAAGGGATATCAAAAATCATCACCGGATCGTAAAATCGGAATTTTTCATACAGTTTTCACCATAACCTAAACTTTATAATACAGACCGAGTGTGCCGCAAGCACCTACACTTCCCCCTTCTAACAGACCTTATACCAAATTAACTTGATTCGAAGTTTTTTGATATAGCACACGGTTGTGAGGCACGGGGACCTCGCGCTACAAATCCCGTTAATTGGGTATTAGGTATGATATTTGCCACAATCGGCTTGATTGTGATAGTTTTGCTTTGGTTCGTATCTGTTTTAGGGGAAAGATTTCACCGATAACATGACATGAAATTAAGTTAACTATGTCCAACGAACAAACCCAACCACTAATCGGTACAGACACCTTCAGTTGGAAAAAATGGGATGCCTGCACCCACTGTGGTCTCTGCCTACCCACCTGTCCAACCTATCGAGAATTAGGATTAGAAACCGACTCACCCAGAGGAAGATTATATCTCATGGGGAGTGCGTTCAAACCGCAAGATGCCACGCCACTCAACGAGGATTGGGCAGAGTACATCTATCGGTGTCTGGATTGCCGTGCCTGTGAGACTGCATGCCCTTCCGGCGTTCACTTCGGTGAACTTCTTGAACAAGCACGCGCGATTTATGAAATGAACGCCCATCGATCCTTGAGTTACCGTTTCTGGACTAACTTTGTTTTCAAGCAAATTCTACCCAGTAAGGATAAGTTAGACCTTATCTTTGAAATGATGTGGCTCTACCAAAAACTCGGTATCCGATGGCTCGTACAGAAATCAGGAATTCTTAAATTGATGGGACAACTCGGTCAGATGGAATCGTTACTTCCAAAAATCCCATCTCCACATCTCAAATACACGATACGTGATGTCACACCTGCCGTGGGTGGAACCCGATATCGTGTTGGGTTTATCCCCGGATGTATCATGAACCAAGTTTTTACTGAGACAAATTTGGCAACTATCCGTGTGTTAGCGGAAAACGGTTGTGAGGTTGTCACACCGCGCAAGCAGACCTGCTGTGGCGCACTACATCTACATAACGGTGTGCGCGATGTCGCATCAGCACTTGCCAAACAGAATATAGATGCATTTGAGAACGAGAATTTAGACGCGATTATAATCAATTCTGCTGGCTGTGGCGCGACACTCAAGGAATATGAGGCACTTCTGGAAAACGATGGAGTTTACGCAGAGAAAGCGGAAAATTTCAGCCACAAAATGCGTGACATCAGTGAGTTTTTAGCCGAAATTGAGATGGTCCCGCCAAAAGGTGAGATTCAACGGCGCGTTACCTATGATGAACCGTGTCATCTCCTACACGGGCAAAACGTGAAATCGCAACCCCGAAAAGTCCTACAAACGATACCGGGGCTTGAGTTAATTGAGTTGACAGAATCCGAATGGTGCTGTGGCAGTGCGGGTATCTATAATATCACGCAACCGGAACTTTCACAGGAGATACTTGAGCGGAAAATGGCACACATCGCAGAAACCGATGCGGATATCGTTGCGACTGGCAACCCCGGATGCTTACTTCAAATTCAACTCGGCATCCAAAAACATGGGTTAGATATGAAGGCAATGCACCCTGTGACGCTCTTAGACTATGCCTATCGTGGTGTTGCTCCAGAAGATTGGGAGGAATAGTGGGAGTTTCTCTTGTTGGAGGGGTTTGTAACTCCGATTAACCGAGACCAACTAAATGTCCTAACCCCAAAAAAACGTGACATCTTTGCAAAATTATGGTAATATTATAATATGGTTTTATCAAATGTGGACATTGAAAAATATATGCGCGACGGGAAAATTAAGATTACCCCCGAGCCAGATTTAGATACACAGTTAGGGAGTTGTTCAATTGATTTCAGATTGGGCAACACTTTTCGCGTTTTTGAGCACAGCAAATATCCTCATATTGATTTGAAGAAAAAGGTTGATGTTGATGACCTGATGCGGAGAGTTGATGTACCTGACGGTGAGGGATTCACGATGCAACCGGGGGAGTTTGTTCTCGCCGCAACACAAGAAAAACTGGAATTAGCAGATGATGTGATGGCGAGGTTGGAAGGACGAAGCAGCTTAGGCAGACTCGGCATCATCGTTCACAGTACCGCAGGGCTATTTGATCCCGGATGGGTTGGAAAGGCTACTTTGGAACTCGGAAATCTCGGACGGATGCCTGTCATACTCTATCCAGGTTGGCGGATTTGTGCTTTTACATTTGAACAACTTTCATCGCCATCAAGTATGCCTTACCGCATCAAACCAGCGAATAAATATGCTGGTCAAGATGGACCCGAAACCAGTCGATTTGCTGAAGATGTCGAATTAAAGAAAAAGAAATAGAAAGAATCTTAATTCTGCTGAAATTTTGGGCAATTCTATGCCTAATAATTTAGCATTTTCTTCGGCGCGTCATTGTATATCTTCTTATAGACGCGTTAGTTTCAACGGTATAGTTACCAAACATCTTTCTATATTCTGCGTGCTTCTGTTTATCATTGACGTGTGTAAAAATTCCTATACTGAGCGTGACTTAAAAAATTGGCATAGACTTTGCATAGTCTTTCATAAGGATTCTTGTGAATGCTAAAAGTTGCGCACTCAATATTGATGTTACATTACAAGTTATAATTACTATATTTGATTCACTTAGGAGGAAATGCGAATGACACCAAGTGAGGTAGTTGCACTTGCAAAAGAAAATAATATTAAGGTAGTTGACCTCAAATTCATGGACCTGCCAGGGATGTGGCAACATTTTTCCCTGATGGTTGATGAATTAAGCGAAGACCTATTTGAAGAAGGAATCGGTTTTGATGGGTCAAGTATCCGCGGCTTTCAAGCCATTAACGAGAGTGATATGTTGCTCTTTCCTGATCCCTCAACTGCTTTGGTTGATCCAGTCTGCCAAGTACCTACGTTGAGCATTACGTGTAATATCAAAGACCCGATTACGTTGGAGAATTACACTCGCGACGTGCGGTATATTGCACAGAAGGCAGAAGCTTATCTTCAGTCCACCGGTATTGCTGATATTAGTTATTGGGGTCCTGAGGCAGAATTCTATCTATTGGATGATATTCGCTACGGGCAGAACCAATATTCTGGATTCTACTATGTTGATTCCGTTGAAGGCAGTTGGAATTCTGGTCGTGAAGAAAATCCGAACCTTGGCTACAAACCGCGCTATAAAGAGGGTTATTTTCCCGTTCCCCCATCAGACACGCTTCAAGATATCCGTTCTGAAATGTGCCTTAAGCTGATTGAATCCGGTGTTGATGTAGAAGTGCATCACCACGAGGTTGGAACTGCAGGTCAAGGCGAAATTGACATTCGGTATGACACACTAACCAGTTCCGGTGATAAGATAGCGTTGTATAAATACATCATCAAAAATGTTGCCCGATCCCATAATTTGGTAGCTACCTTCATGCCGAAGCCGCTCTTCCAAGATAACGGTTCAGGAATGCACGTTCACACAAGCCTGTGGAAAGACGGAAAGAACGTTTTTTATGATCCACAAGGGTACTCACTGCTGAGTGAGACAGCACTTTATTACATCGGCGGCTTGCTCAAACATGCACGTTCATTGTGTGCAATCATTGCACCGACAACCAATTCATATAAACGGTTAGTTCCAGGATATGAAGCCCCAGTCAATATTGCTTACTCCCAACGGAACCGTAGTGCATGTGTCCGAATTCCAGTCTATTCTAAGAGTGAAAAATCCAAACGGGTTGAATTCCGCACACCCGATCCATCATGTAATCCGTACCTCGCGTTCAGCGCGTTGATGATGGCTGGACTCGACGGAATTCAGAACAGAATTCACCCTGGTGATCCTTTAGATAAAGACCTCTATGACCTTGAACCAGAGGAACTTGATGATATTAAATCAACGCCAGCCTCTCTTGGCGATGCACTGGATGCACTTGAGGATGACCACGAATATCTTCTCAAAGGCGATGTATTCACAGAAGACGTACTTGATGTCTGGATCGATTACAAACGCGAGAATGAGGTAGATGCAGTTAATATACGACCACATCCGTATGAATTCTTCCTCTATCACGATATTTAGAACCTATCTTGTATCTCTCTTATAGGCGAACTTAAAGGTCGCTATTCCTCATTATGAGATGGTTTCTATTGTGTTATTGTGGGGTAAGAACCCCGTTTCTGAGGCATTATATAGCGCGCGCGAACGTTGATTTGAAGATGCGTGTGAATCAGTTCGTTGATTATCTATTCCGCAGCGCGGGGTTCTGCAGCACACAAATCTCAAGATAAACCGTGAAGAAACGCGTTAATTTGATGCCTCAATCATTGTAAAGACAGATTTCGTATCTGTCCACAACAACCTTATGAAACCTTACGGCGAATCTCTGTATCCGCCAAGACAACCCTATCCAATTTGCGTAGGTGTTAGGAGAAAATCCCATGAAAAAATTAGAGTGTATTATCCGTCCCTTCAAACTGGAGGAAGTCAAAGAAGCTCTCAGCAATGTCGGTGTCCGGGGAATGACAGTCAGTGAAGTTCGCGGATTCGGACGTAGCCGTGGGCATACCGAACTTTATCGTGGAAGCGAATATACGATTGAGTTTGTTCCAAAGTTGAAAATCGAAATCGTTGTCGCAGAAGAGAATGTAGATAAAGTCGTTGAGGCAGTGCAGCAGGCAGCAGTGACCGGTAAGATCGGTGACGGAAAAATCTTTGTCATACCTATTGATGAAACTATCCGAATCCGTACAGGTGAAAGAGGTCCCGCCGCTATCTAATCTGTATCTCTGTTAAACGTGTCAAATAATACCGAATTAACGCGATTTGTCCTGTGAGGTCCCCGTGCCTTGCAATGCTAATCGCGATTAGAAAACTTCTAATCGCGTTAATTTGGTATAATACCGAATTAACGCGATTTGTAGTGTGAGGTCCCCGTGCCTCACAACCGTGTACTATATCAAAAGACTTCTAATCCCATTAATTTGGTATAATATGTAGGGATAGGTGTTAATACCTGTCCTTTCTGTTTTTAACCCTTCCTTCATCTAGGAATCTTGTCTAATCAAAGATACCCTCAAAGCGGCGACTCGTGATTTACGGGGCGGAGACCGTCCTCCCAAATGCCGTTGTCACAATTACCAAGTCCTGAATATTCACAACACCATCGTTGTTGATATCCGGTTCCGTTTCACCAAAAGCATTTGCCACAACAACTAAATCCTGAATATTCACAACACCGTCCTGATTGACATCTTCGCGCAGTTGTGAAGGTGCAACATCCCACAGTAGCACCGTACCGTCGCCACTCCCACTTGCAAGTGTGTTCCCATTCGGACTAAACACAACGCTATTGACATCACCCGCATGCCCTGTGAGTATGCGGAGATGTTGTCCTGTGTCCGCATACCATAGACGCAAGGTGCCGTCCGTACTTGTCCCACTTGCGATTGTTCTTCCATCCGGTCTGAACACAACGCTGTTGACTCGATACGCCTGCCCTATTGGGGTGCGGAGACGTTGTTCCCCTGTTTCAACATCCCAAACACGGATGGTGTTATCCGAACTCCCACTTACGAGTGTTTTTCCATCCGAACTGAATGCTATGCTATAGACACCACCCACATGCCCTGTAAGAGTGCGGAGATGTTCTCCTATATCCACATCCCACAGACAGATTGTTTTATCCTGACTACCACTTGCGATTGTTTTTCCATCCGGACTGAACACCACACAATACACCTCACCAACATGTCCTGTGAAAGTGCGGAGATGTTCTCCTGTTTCAACCTCCCACAAACAGATGGTTTTATTCTCACTGCCACTTACGATTGTCTTTCCATCCGGACTGAATGCTACACTAAGGACCGGACTGAAATTCACTGTATACACTGTGAGAGGACGGAGATATTGCCCTGTGTCAGCATCCCACAAACGGATCGTTTCATCCCAACTCCCACTTGCGATTGTCTTACTATCCGGACTGAATGCAACGCTCATGACACCACGCGTTTGTCCTGTGAGAGTGTGGATGTTTTGTCCTGTGTCCACATCCCACAGATGGACTGTGCTGTCACCACTCCCACTCCCACTTGCGATTGTCCTTCCATCCGGACTAAACGCAATGCTATTGATCCAATTCGTATATCCTGTGAGAGTGCGGATGTGTTCTCCTGTGTCCGCAACCCATAGACGGAGGGTACCGTCACCACTCCCACTTACGATAGTTTCTCCATTCGGACTGAACATCACACTATTGACATAACTCGTATGCCCTGTAAAAGTGCGGATGTGTTGTCCTGTGGCCGCATTCCACAGATGGATGGTATTATCATCACCCCCACTTGCGATTGTCCTACCATCCGGACTGAACACAACGCTTAGGACATCATAACCCGTATGCCTAGTGAGAGTGTGTAAGGTTTGTCCTGTTTCCACATTCCACAGATGAAAGATGTTGCCATGCCCTACACTTGCGATTGTCTTTCCATCCGGACTAAACACAACGCTATTGAGTAAAAAACCCGTATGTCCAGTGAGAGTGTGTAGACGTTGTCCTGTTTCCACATCCCACAGACTGATGTTGGGGTTTGAGCCGACACTTGCGAGGATCTTACCATCCGGACTGAACGCTAAGCTAGCAATCCAGGGGAAGGCGATTGAGAGTCTCTGCTGATTTGTTCCCGTTGTAAAATTGGGTAAGAGTTGTCCCGTTTCCACATCCCACAAACGGATAATAGAATGGTCATGCCCACTTGCAAGTGTTTTCCCATCCGGACTGAACACAACGCTACGGACCGCAAATCTATACCCTATGAGAGTGCAAATGTGCTGCCCCGTTTCCGCAACCCAAAGACGGATAGTACCATCACTACTCCCACTTGCGAGAGTTTTTCCATCCGGACTAAACGATACGCTGCTGACCCCACCTGTATGCCCAGTAATCAGATCAAGTTCTTTGCAAGTCTGCGCGTCATAGAGCCAAATTCCAATAGAGCTCCCCACTACTAAACGCGTGCCATCCGGAGAATATGCTATATCACTTATCCTGCCTTTACCGAGACGCATTTTCGCACCCTCTGGTAGATGCCATTGTGCTGAATCTCGAGCAGAGGTGTTTAGGGTAAATGCAAGTATCGCAAAGAAAATGTTTAAAATCAAAAATAATTTGGACCTCATTGTCCTTTCTCCTTTTACAGTAAAATCTAAAAATATGCGAACCCTCTCTGGCAGAAGCGGTTTCCTAACCGCACCGAGCATTGCGAGAAAATTACCGAATTATTTTTTTATCTTCATCAAACCGCATCTACCAAGCGTCTAAGCAATTCTTAAATCTACCATAATTGATTCTAACATAATCCACAGTCCAATTGACAGAAATTATACCTCCTAATTATGTTCTAATTTTTCTTGACATTCCCAAAATAACATGTTATTATTTTAAACAGAATTTTGTCCCTAAAAACGTTGGTAGAAAACCTTTTCACCAACCATATCTCTATACTATTTAAGAATTTAAAATCAATACGTAATGATCGAAGTTAAAGAACTTACAAAATCCTACGGTCCAACGCTTGCTGTCAATCAGGTTTCATTTGAAGCACATGCTGGCGAAGTTATCGGGTTTATCGGCCCCAACGGTGCTGGCAAAACCACGACGATGCGTATCCTGACCTGTTATCTCATTGCAGACTCAGGCAGCGCAACTGTTGCTGGTTATGATGTTCTTGAACACGCCATTGATGTCAGAAAAAATGTTGGTTACCTCCCTGAGAGCGCGCCACTTTATGCTGACATGGGAGTGGTTGATTATCTCAAGTTTATGACAGAAATTCGGAAAATTCCCAAAAGCCAACGTAAAGTTCGGTTAAGAACCGTCGTTGAGATATGTGGTCTTGAAGGTGTTATTCAAAAGGACATCGGTGAACTCTCTAAAGGCTACAGACAACGTGTTGGTTTAGCGCAAAGCCTCATCCACGACCCACCTATTCTGATTTTAGATGAACCTACCTCTGGACTTGACCCAAGCCAAACAATTGAGATTCGGAATCTGATTAAGGACATCGGAGAAGAGAAACTCGTACTCTTCAGCACACACATTTTGCCTGAAGTAGCGGCTACTTGTAGCCGAATCCTTATTATAAACCAGGGGCAAATTGTAGCGAACGGTACTCTGGAAGATCTCATTAGCCAAGTCCGGAGTGAAGACAAGTTGCACGTTGCTATCCAAGGATCAGAAGAAGCGATCACCCCAAAACTAAAAGAGTTGGATGGTATCATTGGGTTTACGCATGTCAAAACAGATGATGGCATCGTGAGTTATGAAATCACTGTAGCAGGAGAAGGTTATGATGCTGCTGAGGCACTCTTCAACACCGTTGTCGAAAACGGATGGGGTCTTGTTGAACTCCGCCAAGAATCTGTTGATTTGGAGCATGTATTTCTCCATTTCACTACAGGTCAAGTCAGCAACACCACACCGCCTAAGGAATTAGCAAGCGAAGTAGTTTCCACTGAAGAAGAATAACATAAAATACACGATTTTAGTTTTTTTACCCATCGTTGGGTCTACAATATAGAATACTATGCAGAACATCAACGCTATTTTCAAAAAGGAATTCAGAAGTTATTTCAATTCTCCCATTGCGTATATTTTCATAACATTCTTCCTTGCAATCTCTTCGTGGCTTTTCTTCCGTGCTTTTTTTATCAGCGGTCAAGCCGAAATGCGAGGATACTTCGGATTATTGCCGTGGATATTTCTATTTTTTATCCCTGCTGTTACGATGAAACTCTGGGCTGAAGAAAAGAAACTTGGCACGGCAGAAATCTTGATGACGTTGCCGATTAGAGATTACGAGGTGGTTCTCGGTAAATTTCTTGCAAGTTTCGGATTACTTGCTGTAACGGCTCTATTTTCGCTTGCAATACCTATTTCGGTTGTCATCCTCGGCGATCCGGATGGTGGAACAATCGTATGTGGCTACCTCGGACTTCTTTTGATGGGTGCTGCATATCTGGCGATAGGGTTGTTTACTTCAACATTGACTGAGAATCAAATTGTCGCATTCATTCTGGGAATCTCCGCCTGTTTTGTGTTACTGATTATTGGCGAAGACATCGTCCTTTTCAGCACACCCAACTGGTTATACCCGATTTTTAGTTATCTGGGTCTCGGTTCACATTATAGTAGTATTTTGCGTGGTGTAATTGATTCTCGCGATATTATCTATTATTTGACAATCATCGGATTTTTTCTCTATTTAAGCACACTTTCAGTTGAAAGTCGGAAATGGCGTTAAGATAAGGAGGTAAACTGTTTTGGCTGATAAACGGATTAGATACGGTGCCAATACTGTTGCATTTATAGCACTCATTTTCGGTATTCTTGTGCTGGTTAATTATCTATCCTCACGCCGATTTTTGCGCGGCGATCTCACTGAGGATAAACGTTACACTGTCTCAAAAGCAACTAAGGATGTTATTAAAGGACTTGAAGATATTGTTACGATTACTGTCTATTTTTCTACAGAACCCGCGGAAATTGGTCGAATCCGTCGTGATATAAGAGATGTTCTTGACGAATACACGGCATTTTCTCAAAAACTCCAAGTAGATTTTGTTGATCCGGCTGATTTTGACGATGCACAGAAACAGGAACTTCGATTCAAAGGTATTCCTGAAGTCCGATTCAATGTATATAAGGAAGATAAAGCGGAAATAGCAAATGTCTATATGGCTATTACTGTCGGTTATAGCGGTAAAGAAGAAGTACTTCCAATCGTGCAATCTACTTCTAACTTAGAATATGATCTCACTTCCGCAGTCCTCAAGGTAACCGCAAAAGAAGCAAAAACGGTCGGATTTCTGACAGGGCACGATGAGTACGATATCAACGCGCAAACACAAATCAATCAACAGTTTCGCGAGTTGTTGGATAAAAACGCACAAGGGCAATATAACCTTACCACTGTTGATCTTCAAGCAGGAGAACCGGTTGATGAATCCGTAACTACGTTAGTTGTTGCCGGTCCAAAACGGGCGTTAACAGAGAAAGAAAAATATGAAATTGATCAGTTTATCATGCGCGGTGGTAGAACAATTTTCATGGTTGATCCTGTTACACTACAACTTCCAAACCTTCAAGCGACACCTCTTAGTACCGGTTTGAACGATCTGCTTGAACATTACGGTGTCAAGCTCGGAAATAATCTAATTGCCGATCTCAGATTTAACGGCAAAATAGGGTATCAACAAGGACCTTTTACGGTTAGTCAAGACTATCCATATTTTGTCAGAATTGATACATCCAATTTCTCAAAAGAACATACTATTACGAGCCAATTGGAGTCATTGACTTTACCTTGGACGAGTTCCTTAGAGATGTTGACAAATGAAGGTGTAAAATCAACACATTTAGCAAAGACAAGCAAAAGTACACAGAGTTCTCAAGGCTTTTTCAACTTAATGCCAAACACTCCAATTCTACCAACCGATTTACAGGTTTATACAGTCGCAGCTGCTTTGGAAGGAAAGTTCAAGAGTTTCTATGCTGGTAAAGAGATTCCTTCAGTAGCATCCCCCGCAAACACTGATGGCGAAGACGAAAATGATGAATCCACCCAAACACAAGGGACGGAAGAGCGAGCAACTATAACTGAAAGTGTAGAAACGCAAATTGTTGTAGTCGGAACGTCTCAGCTCTTAACACGGTTAGACCTTCATGGGGTTAACTTTTTTCTAAACAGCCTGGACTGGCTAACTCTTGGTGAAACCCTTATCGGTATCCGTTCACATACTATCACTGACAGACCTTTAAAGGAAACTTCGGAATTAGAGAAAAACTTAATCAAATATATGTGTACTTTAGGCATTTCGATGTTAGTTATATTGTTTGGGTTATTTCGATACCTCTTAAAAGGGAAAGTAAGAAGGTTGGTTGAAACCTACAGTTCTGATATTACACCGGTCATACCACCCTCAACCGACTAAAATACTACTATCTGGGTGAAACGATGAAAAATAAACAACTTCTAATTTTAAGTGGCATTTTTGTCTTTTTATTGCTTGTTGTCATGATTTTCGAGAACCCTTTCAGGAAAAGCGATTATCAAAAGAAGGTTGAAGAGGCGACAACACTGTTTCCGAACTTTAATAAGGAACAGGTCGCAAAAATAGAAATCGTTGCCAAAGGTGAAACCACAACCCTTTCAAAACAAAACGAGCAGTGGGTTGTCGCCTCTATGGATAATTATCCCGCAGATAACGATAGTGTAGACGATTTGTTTACCAAAGTTGCAGAATTTGACAATGCCAACCAAGTCTCCGATAACCCTGATAATCAGGCAGAATTCCAAGTAAATAGCAGCGGTACTGAAGTAAAATTGATGGATGCAAACGACAAACTGTTAGCACACCTATTTGTTGGAAAAAATACGCCAGGATTCTTAAGCAGTTATGTACGCGTTGCCGATTCCAATGATGTTTATACTGCAAAAGGGTATCTACAATCCGTATTTGATAAAGGGACACGAACTTGGAAAGATCGCAAAATCTTCGATTTTAATAAAAACATTGTTACACAGATTAACATCATTTCTGCGGAGGAAACGGTTGAACTGCGGTTAGATGCGGAAAATAAGTGGCAAATGTTCCAGCCGGTTTCTGCTGCTGCGAGCCAAACAGAAGTTCAAAATCTACTCACCACCTTCAGTCAATTGAATACAGACGATTTCGCAGAAGCAAAAGAACTTTCAGAATACGGATTAGATACGCCAACCTCAACTATCGTTGCATCCCTTAATGATGGAACAGTAGCGATGCTGCTTGTAGGAAAAGAGGAAGACGGCAAACTATACGTCAAACGGGTTGATAAAGATACGATCTTTATGTTATTCAAATCAAATGTTGATAGATTAATCAAGAAATCTGGTAAACTTATGGAAAATGTAGCACCTCCAGAGATGGAGGGTGCCGATCCATCAGATACGGTGGAAGTAGCACCGCCAGAGTAGAATATCAAGGTGAGTTCTGAATTTTCACCATAACTAACAGGATAAATAGTCAATAACCCCGCGCTAAAGCATCGGGGCTTGTGCGAAGCGCATGCCAAGCGTCCACTCCACAAGTTAAACGGTTGACTAGACGATATATCGCGGGTCTTGTCGTGGCAGGAAACCACAAGATGTTACGGATGCTCCCCAAGTCTGTATCCGCTCTGATCCCGTGATGTCGATGGGGAAACATATACCGCGAGAGCGTGGGCTTATAGCCATTATTTCTGGTAAAGACATCGTGTCAGGTCAAGTAAGCGAGTAGTGACAGTCTCACTGAACGAAGCAGCACAACTGAATCCAGACTCCCAGTGTGCAGGTGGAGATAAAACAGCACTCCCCCTTTTGGGGACAAATTATAACTATAATAGGAGGCGGGCTTTCCTCCCCTGCCTAAAGGCGAGGGGGCTCCAGCCCGAAGATTTTGATGAAAAAAAACAATTTATGTTTATTAGGACTCACTGCAATACTGATTACAACACTTACTGCCTGTGATTCACAGTTTGCTTCAAAAGTGTTGTCTCCTTCACCAGGTGGGAGAACTATTCATGTAAACGGGAGCGGTGTAGTTTCTGGTGAACCGGATATTGCAACGCTCAATTTAGGGGTGGCTGTTGAGAAAAAGACAGTTGCTGAGGCACGTGAAGAAGCTGCAAGCGCAATGACAGCCTTAATAGATACTCTGAAGGCTAACAATATTGAAGAAAAAGATATTAACACTGAGAATTTCAGTATCTATCCGCAGTACGACTACACGGAAGAAGGGCGTGTACTTCGTGGTTACAGCGTAAACAACACCGTAAAGGCGAAGGTACGAGATTTGGATACGCTAAGTGATGTTATTGACGATGCCGCGGAAGCGGGAGGGGATAACATCGTTGTCAATTCCATCCAATTTATGATTGATGATACTACACCATTGCGGACTCAGGCACGTAGTTTAGCGGTAAAGGATGCTGAAGCGAAGGCGCAAACATTAGCAGAGGCAAGCGGTGTAGTACTTGGGAAACCTATCACTATCACTGAAAACACCTATTATGAAAGTCCGCCAATCGCATTTGCGACAGCAGAAGCAGTATTCGCTGATGATGCAGCCAAATCTTCCACTCCCATAGTGCCAGGTGAACTCACTGTTACCGTGAATATCACTATAGTGTATGAAATTGAGTGAGAATTTCTCAACAATAAGATAGGAATAGGTCAACCTGTTTCTATCTTAACGTGAGTTTGATATATAGCAAATTCTAAACATAAATGGACATTTTCATAGGGGTTAGGTAACCTAACCCCTACGGGCGAGAAGACCTCGCCCCTACGAGAAGCCTGACATCTTGTTTTTATAAAACTCACGTTATCTTATTATTGGAATCTTACGCCAACCCTGTCCCTCTGTAAATTCCCTAACACTGAGACACCAGATAACAACACGTTTTCCTTTCATCTTATCACGCCTCCGAAACAGATTCAATCGTGATGGCGTTGCACCCGAACCGCGAACTGCAACCACATCCACCGGAAACCCAAACTGATGGGCAAGATGGTCTGGTAATCCTGCACCCTGCGCGTGCATATCACCACCCGCGTGAAAAACAAGATTGTGGCTATCCCCTAATAGCACAATAGGACTCAATCGCCACGATGCACCAAAAGGTTGTGCGTTGGGAGTCGATTCTCTATCCTGCTTGACAAAAGAAAGTTGTAATTGCTCCTTCTGTAAATCCTGATTACCGAGTTCTTTCCAAAGATCGCCGGTTATTTCAACGCCACGTGTTTCAATTTTTGCTTTACGTTTGGGAATTTGTGCCACCCACGGTGGTGTACCGATAGCTTTTGTAATCGCCGCTGCTGCTAAGACACACACTTGTCCAGACCAATGTGTATCCTGTTTGCAATACAATGGACCCGCTTCAGTGAACCGATTCTGAATAAATAGATCGGTTAGATCCAATACATTAACACCTTTTTCTCGCAAAACGTCGTAAAATTTGATATGGTGTTGATCGGTGCGCGGTTTTGCTGTACCGTGTTCTGAAATCATCTCAGGATAAATGAAAGCTTTTGCAGGTATAGGACAAAAATTAGATTGATACCCGCTGTGTCCAATTGCGCTTTGAAATCGAGAATTGCAGGCAATGGGTCGGCGAACTCCGGATTTGATGCTTGACTAACTTTCTTTGCAGCGTCTCCCCAAAATTGCCCAACACTCAGATGTCGCAGCTCAGGAGCAAAGAATAACCATCCCTCTTTTCCGGTGACGATGGGTATTTTTTGTCTTTCTGCTTCAGCAACTTTTTCATTCAGCGACTGAATGAAATTATCCGACGCAGCAAGCGCAAAGTCAGGATAACAAACCCCTACTGCCAAAGGTATGAGGGAATTCCGATCCCCGACAGAGTATCGCGATTCGGAGATCGCTCCTACAGAATATGAACAACTGTGAAAAACAACAAAACTATTACGTAACTAGCACAAGTCGTCAATTATGTTAATTCTAATTTCCTATCTTCGTTTCCGATACTTCTTGGCGTGGCGTAGTCTAATTTCTTCCAACTTTTGTGTCATATTATACCCAATTAACGGGATTTGTAGCGCGAGGTCCCCGTGCCTCGCAATGCTAACCGCTATTAGAAAACTTCTAATCAAGTTAATTTGGTATTAGTTGCTCCAAGCGCATTCATGTGGTCAAGGTCTTTGAACATCTCAGGTGAAAAATCGTGTTTGCCGCCCTTATTCAGGTCAACGAATACAAGGTTGGGAAACTGATTCTCCAACTTTTGTAATCTATCAACCAATTCCCAATAGCCTTTCAGGGTTGTGCCATCATCATCCACGACATCCTCGCCGCGCATAATAGGGTGGAATGGTGGCAGATATATCAATATCTGAACGTCTCGTTCGTTTAATACGTCAATCATTGATGAAAGACGATCCCACCTTTTTTTAGATATTTCCCATCTCTTATCTAAATCATTCCTTTAGCTTCAGCTTCTACATCAAAATAAACTTCTCCATCATCTTTTTCCTGTCAATGTCATCAATTGGTATATCCCCAATTTCTCGAAAAATGATCTTCTGAATGGCTTTAGGGACATCATCTATTTGTATGTCTTTAGAAAATGCGTCAATGCTTACGAAAACTTGGAATGCCATTACGGAGAAAATGAGTAACCAGATGCTATATCGGTGTCCCATCAATGGTAACCCTCCTACCTTTGTTAACTATCCTTTTTCAAGATTACAATTCGATTGCTGTTTGTGCCTTTTTTGTTGTTAGAAACACCCCAACAATTCGCTGTCTTTGTAAAGTGTTGTGTGTTAATCATCAACTTTTCAGGCACAAACCCCGCATCTACAGATGCTTTAGCAACGGCATTTTCTAAGAATATCTCACCGTTGCGCACCTCTCCAACCTCAAAAGCAATTTTACCCGTTCCCTTTAAAATCCGATGTAATTCAACCAAGACATCTTTCATCCGAGCAATCCAATCCTCTAACGATTTTAATTGCCAAATTTTGCCTGCTTCAATTTCTATATTACAAAACCACATCCGTAACCAGTTGTCCTGTTCATAGTCAACGATATCAAGAAAGGGAGGTGAGGTGACAACCAAGTCAACCGATTCATCTGGAATTTGTGGAGTATTATCAGCGGATTCGATGAGAAGTTCAGCATCTTCCCTGCAAAAATGGTCAGGAAGGTTATGGCGCAACAACTGCTTTGATTTTCGGTATATCAGTGCTTTTGTATCCCGATATTCAGGTTTCTGATTCCGTTTTTCGTTGATTTTCCGTTGGGAAGCAATTGAGGCTGCAAGATTCGGTGGAAGCGTGAAAACAGAGAAAAAACCGGAGGAATGTCCTGTGAGACGACTACACGCCACCATCTGTAACCATGCATCAACCCTGTCAAGTTGTTCCTGTTGGAAATAGGTTCGCCACCCGTAAATTTCGCTGAGTGTGTTTTCATGGAAAAAGACTAAGAGATCAGGGTCTATTTCGGCATCGTTTGACAGGTCAATCTCAGACAATCTCTTTTCAATATTAGCTAACATAGGCGGGTTGAGACGTGGGGATGTAAGGACTTTAGATAGCGGATTTATGTCATTGCCAATAACTTTGTGTCCGTGAAGCTGCGCCTCTATTAGAGTTGTACCGCGTCCCATAAATGGGTCGTAAACAACAGATTCCGACTTGCAGAACTTTTGTATAAAATATGCGGGTAATTGCGGTTTGTAACAGGCACGATATGAAATCTCGTGGATAGAATGCCCGGCGCGTTGTTTCGCTGTCCAGAATTCATCTGTCTCGGTAGGAACATAAATCGAATAACTGTTGGGACGATTAAAATCAAAGGTTAACTGCGTTGAAGCCATGAGTGATATCGCTATTGTAACAGGTTTTGACAAAATTATCTGATTATAGATTTGCCTTAAAAAAGGGTCCCTGATTAGAAATAACTAACTTTGCTGACTTGGATTGTCCCAACCCCCAAATTAACTCCAATTCTGGTGTGCATGTATAGTCTTTGAAAAAGCGAGAGACGTTATCCGATTTTCTCTGATCAGCGAGTCTGTTTTGGATAAGTTTGACATTTAGGACGTCAAGTTCAATACCGATTGATTTTCTTCCCAATTGTTCGGTAACAACCAACGTTGTACCTGATCCGGCGAATGGATCAAGGACGACATCACCGGGATTTGTTGAAGATAGAATGATACGAAGCAATAGTTGAATAGGAGTCTGTTGTTTGTGTAGGCGATTTCCATTGGCATCACGTAGTGCTTCATCTCCAGCAAAGTAGCCAGATGTTAACTCACGTATATCATCCCATACGTCAGTAACATACATGCCGTTTTCCCGAGCATGTTTGTAGTCTGCCGGTAGTGGTGGGTCAATACGTAAACGATTGAAAACACGTGGCGTCTTGCCTTTCGTGGCAAACGCAATTATTTGATAGTGTTTTCCGTAACGGTTTATTCCCGGTACTGCTGAAGTTTTCTTCTTCCAGACAACGAGATTTTGAAATATCCATCCTGTTTCACGGAAGCATTGTAAAACAAATTCGGTGTTTTTTTCGCGTTGCATGAAATAGATAGCACCACCATCGGATGTCAACGTATAGATTTTAGCACATATCTCTTGCATCCACTGCCAATATTTCTCAGGAGGCAGATTATCGTCCCATTCATTGTAAGCCTTGTCCTGATTGAAGGGTGGATCGAGAAAGGATAGGTCTATCTTTGAGACAAAGTCGTTGGTATCCAAGATTTTTGTGCAATTTTCATGGAGCACGATGTAGTTATGGCTGAATGAGTTTTCCATGGTGATCTGAATTTCAACAGAGATGAAGTTTAGAGATATACATACCGAATTACCCCGAATTGTAGAGCGAGGTCCCCGTGCCGCGCAATGCCGACTTTATCCAGAGACGTCGAATCAAGTTAATATGGTCCAATACCGAATTAACGCGAATTGTAGAGCGAGGTCCCCGTGCCGCGCAATGCCGACTTTATCCAGAGACGTCGAATCAAGTTAATGGGGTCCAATCTACTTGAAGTGTTAATGCGAAATCAAAATTCTTGATTAACAGAAATTTGATTAAACTGTGTAATTTTTCACAATTTCATCATCCAGATTTTCTAAAACATCTTTGGCATCCCGTGGTTTTTTTCTGCCTTTTTTCATTTCCGCTTCAAAGTACCCGTTTTCATCAAGAACTTTCTCTTCAACGTAGATTGGCACGCCACATCGGATTGCGATCGCAAGCGCATCGCTAGGACGCGCATCTATGTCGTATTCTTCCCCATTCAGTTCCAGTTTCATATTTGCGTAGAAGGTTGACTCTTCAACTGCAGTAATACAGACAGAATTTACCTTGGCGGAAATTGTATCAATCACATTCTTAAATAAGTCGTGAGTTATGGGTCGTTTTTCGGGGATATTTTCCAAGCAGTGATCTATAGACCATGCTTCCCATTCGCCGATCCATATCGGCAAAATTCGTTTAGATTCACCCTCAATTTCTTTTAAGACGATGACCGGCACGCGCATGCTTGGGTCAATGGTAAGAAATTCAATATTAACTTCGACCATGTTATTTCTCCTTTTCAAAGAATCCGTTCTTTTTAATCACATTGTTTTCCACATAGATTGGTGCGTTGTATCGGATTGCGATGGCAAGAGCATCACTCAATCGGGAATCTATGTCGAGTTCTTGATCATCCGATTTGAGTTTCACCTTTGCGTAAAAAGTTGACTTCTGATACTCCCACGACTGAGGTCGTGGGGTTCTTGCTTCTTCATCTATTGCCTCCCTTGTGGAGGACTTACTTAGACTCCACAAGCGTTTATACTCTCCGCGTATCCCGCGGCGAGTTGTTTTAGATTTTTAGCAGCATTAACATCACGATCTTCTGTGTATTGTTGAGCAAACCACGCGCGTTGCTTTTTATTTGGATTTAACGCTATCTTGTGTGTTTTGGACATTATGATGGACTGCTTCTGTGAAGATTCTGTTTCCCTTTTGCACAAGGGGTGTAGGGGTGCAACCCTACACCTGAAACAGTCTAATTAGTATAACATAATTGCATATAAAAAGCAAGAACTTAATACATTTTTTCAGGGCTATTTAGTTTTCGGTTTTTCTGCTATATTTTTTCACATTTCTATATAAACTACCTGTAGGTCGGGTAGAGTTTGCGAAACCCGACACGTTTAGTTCATGTCGGGTTTCGCTACCGCTCTACCCGACCTACGAAATAAACTATCAGTAACACGCATCAACTGATAATTCTTAAAACTAAATAACCCTGACATTTTTTTGACCCACAGCTAAAACAGTGGGATTGTTAAATACTCCCTTCAAAGGTGTCGATAAATATAGAGGTAACCGTGGCTGAAAACGCGTCAATGATATTTTTGATCAGATCGTGAGTCATAGGACGTGGAAAATATTTTTTATCCAAGCCAGATTTAATTGCGTAAACTTCATTCTCACCAATCCATATCGCCAATTTTCGTTTAGGTTCACTATTTATCGCTTCCAAAACAACTACAGGCGATTTGTTGTTGTCACAGAGCCATTCAATTGTCCGGTAGTTCTCATCTGATGCTCAAGTCTCTCTTCTGTAGGAGCGATCTCCGAATCGCGATCTTCTCTAAAATATAGTGAAAACTTGAAAACTGAATGGCTCTGGTTGTTGTCAGCAAGGATATTGACAATTTTAACTTCAACCATTGTGTCACCCTTATGCATGAGGGTATCTCCAAAATGGAATTTGCTCCAAACTGAAGATACCCTAAAAGTCTAATAGGCGTAATGAACTGCGTGGCTACAAATGTTGCAACGTTAAAGAACAAGCAGACTGTGATAGACCTAACTATTTTGATCAGAAACAAGATTTGATTCAGAATCCGAATCTGAATCAGGTGCTGAATTTCGGTTTAACCCTTTTGCATAATCTTGAATTGTCTGTCCAATTTTTGCCGTGTCAAAACCACTGAAGTTCACCAATTCCTTGAGAAGTGGCATTGCTGCCCCAGCGTTGATGATAGAGCCGAGAATCCTGTTCATTCCACCTGAATTTCCGTTGCCACCGCTATTTCCACCTAAGTCAAGAACGCGAATGCTTTCAATACGTTCTGCAGGTTTCATTAACTCATTCGTGACTTGAGGTAAGACTTCCACGAGTGCCAGTACAGCATCACTAACAAGCACTTGAGGTTCAGCCTGATTTTTCGAGTTAATTAATGCTTCTTCACCATCGGCTTCAGCTTTGGCTTCAACAAGGAGTGCTTCAGCAAGAATTCTCTTTGCTTGTGCCTGGACTTCAGCAGCCTCTAGTTCCGCCTTTGCAGATTCAACAACAGCATAAGCTTCAGCGTCAGCGTTCTTTTCCATAGCAATTCTCTTTTCGTCCGCCTCTTGTTCAGCACGAATCAACTCTATTTTGCTTTCACGTTCCGCTTTTTCAATTGCTTCAGCTGTTTCAACGGCGGCTTCAGCACGTGCTTTCTCGGCTGAAACTTGCAAGAGTTCAATAAGGGCAGTCTCGCGTTCTTTTTCCTTAAGGGAAATCAGAATAGCGTTTTGTGCCTCAGCTTCTTTTTCTTCACGTTCCTTGTCAAGGAGTATAATTTTGCGTTCAATGTCAGCTTCCTTGACAGTCGCCTCTTGATCAATCTTAGCTTTTTCAATACTTAGACTTCGTTGAATCTCGGCTTCTTCAACCATTTGCTGTTGTTGAACACGGGCGATTTCGACAGTCTGCTTTTGTAAGATTTCGCTTTCTTCAACCTGTCGTTCCTGTTCAATGCGTTCCATCTCAATTTTTTGAGTCTGTGCGATTTCAGCCGATTTTACAGCTTGTTCCTGTTTAATACGTGCTTCTTCAACCGCTTGCAGTTGCTCAAACTTATGTGCCTCAACAGAACGTTCCTGTTTAGCCTTGTTGGTAGCGATTTCCTTACTTTGCTCTTCCTGTGCAAAATCAAGTCGTTTTTCTACTTCTAAACCTTCAGTTTCTGTTTCCTCTTCCTTTTGCTTAATTTCAAGTTCCGCTTTAAGACGGTCCGTTTCCCGTCTTACCTTGTTTTCATGTTCAATCTTAGCGGTTTCAGTTTGCTTTTCTTCCACTTCCTTCTTGATTGTCTGGATTGCAACAACATCAAATCGGTTGTTTTCGTCAAGTGCCTCAAGAGGGGTTTGGTCAAGGTTCGTAACAGCAACTGTTTCCAGTTTGAATCCGTTCTGCTCAAGATCCTCAAGACAAGCCTCTTGAACTTGGTCGGAAAATTCCTGTCGTTTTTCGTGGAGTTCCTGCAAATCCATGGTAGCAGCAACACTCCGTAGAACACCTACAAGTTTACCTTCCAGCAACGTATTCACTGCCTGCGGTGTGAGGGTTTTTTCACCAAGACTAGCTACTGCTTTAAGCACATCTTGCTCATTCGGTTCAATTTTGACGTAGAACTCCGCCTGAATGTCAACGCGCAAACTGTCCTTTGTAATCAAAGCCGCTTGACCTTCCCGTTCAACAGGCAACTGCAGCGTATTTAATGAGATAAGCTGCGCAGTATTTGTAATTGGGTTAACGAGAGTTCCACCAAACACAACACGTTTTTTACTTCCTCCTGAGATCACCAACGCTGCGTCAGCGGGTGCTTTTCTGTAGAAAGATTTGTAGACTAACACGAAAATAATAAATAACGCAATGAGACTGCCCACTATGAGCACAAAAGGGTTACCCATTTCATATCTCCTTAATTGAAATTATAAGGTTAATGCCGAATACATATATTTAGTGTAATTCTTTTTCAACAAGTTTTACATCAAAAATTCGTTTATCTGAATCATAGTTTACAAGAACAACGGTGTCACCCTTTATGGGATTTGATTCATCTTGTTTGACGCGGCATCTCACCGTTAATGTATCACCGTTAGGAACCTGGACCCGCGCTGTGCCGAAAGTTTCTGTGATTTGCCCACTAATTACCCTTCCCCGCAAACCGAGTAGATGGAGATCTTTCGTAGCGGGATCGCTTTCAGGAAAAACTTTTGAAAGTGTAAGTGATAGATATCGGGTTCCTAAAACACCGCATACGAGGGCAATCATACAAGATATCCAAAACATACTTGGGGTATTTTCGACCTTCAGCAATTCATTAGCCATTAAGCCGGTGGAACCCCATGTAGTGAAGAGTGTCATCACTACAATCATAAAAGGGACTCTTCCTACATTTAAGAATCCTAACACGTCGGCAAAAGAATTACTGCTTGCCCCAGAAGCCGCAACGACACCCGTATCGGCATCAATATCAGCATCCACATCCACATCAGCATCCACATCAAAGTCAACATCGGCATCCACATCAGCATCAACGTCGGCATCCACATCAGCATCAACGTCGGCGTCACCGAAGTCTAAACCACCGAGAACAAGCCGAAAAATTGCGAACAGAAATACGGTCGCGAGTGGCGCGGTAAACCACACATTATATGTTACAGTTAGGTAGTTCCAAAATTCACCCATAATTTACCTCTGTATCTGTTCGGTGATGAGTTGGTGGGCATGACGTGCCTCACGATAACTCATATTGTCAATCCAAAAAACATTACGTTTGATGTTAATTTCAAGCCGTGCTTGCCCTAACAGCCTATGTTTCAAGAATCGAGCAAGTTTCACGGCGCGAATTTCGCTAAAAAAGACATTACATCGGATATTGGCGTACGAAATAGCCAGACTTCCCATATACTTCTCATCTAACACAAGGACGCGTAATGATGTGATAAGAACAAAATCAGGACGCAGTAGCGAGGAACGACCAAGTATACACAAGCGGATTTGCTCATTTGGTTGAAGTTCTTCCTTGGCGACCCGTTGAATGCGAATGGGTAGATTTTCAAAATCTGCCATCGTGCTACACCCGCATAATTGGAATCCCGTATTAGCGGGATTTGTCCTATTTTCCGGCCGGTAGGTGCGTTTTCCTAACCGCACTATAGGCGTCAATTTAAGGAAACGTCTATGTTTTTATGAACCCTTATCAATAGGCATGGTTATTGATATTGTCGGACATTTAGTCCCGTAGGGACGATATGTTTATAGTACACCGTCCAGACACGTCTCTTTAGCTCCATCCGAGCGACATATCCCGATTGGTAACCCATTGCTATAAACATTCCGCCCCTACGGGGCTGAAGAGATTGGGGTTACCACGTTTTCTATAAACATATCGTCCCTACGGGACTAAAGAGGGTTTCTCATATTTGAAAAACCACTAAATTGACGCCAATGGTGCGGTTTCCTAACCGCACCTTTATGTATCAACATCTCAAATAACGCAAAGGACGAGAATATCAGCGTTTGTAGTCGCGCAATTCATAGCGCCTCTTTTCTTTGAATGTAAGAGGCGCAATGAATTGCGCGACTACAAACGAGTTCTTTCCTTAAATTGACGCTAATGAAGAGAGTAATGAATTGTCCTACGCAAACACCGCGATATCTACAATGATGTCAAAGTATCTATAAAGTAATGTCTATCATTATTGAGACAGTTTACCGGCGAAAAAATAGTAAAAAATTCGTTTTGGGTTGTTGGCAATGTAGAAATGCGTCCGATATTGCTTGAACCAAAAGTTTTCTGTACGAATTAATGATGGAGGTGGCGGGAATCGAACCCGCGTCCGAAAGCACATCAATAGAGGTTACTACATGTTTATCACAGGTTTGAAGTTTTGCTGTTTAGATTCCCCTGTGCAGGATCCATAAGCAGCTATCTCAAGTTTAGCTTCGCGGAGTGTTCCTTGAGAACAACCAAACCGCTATCCCGTATTGCGGCGCTTTAGCATCCCTGACGGGAAACAGGTCAGCCAAGCGTAGCTGAGTTTAAGCAGCTAGTGCTAATTCTTGATCAGCAATTATAATTGTTTCCGCCTATTTTACGAGGCCTGCGGAGACCTCGACATGCAACCTATATCGTAATTACCTCCGTCGAAACCAAAAATTCACCCCCAAAAGTTTATTTTGCGAGTTATGTGTAAGTTCGTATCTCACGATCAGCTTGTTTACGATCAATTTTATCGCGTTTGTCGTAAAAGCGTTTTCCTTGTGCGACTGCTAATTCTAACTTTACCTTGCCGCCGCTGAAGTAAGCGCGGGTCGGAATTAAAGTCATTCCTTTCGAATGAGTTGTACGTTCCAATTTACTTATTTCATTACGATGCAACAACAGTTTACGTGTACGCTTTGGTTCATGATTCATCCGATTTCCTTGATCATACAAACCAATAAACGCATCAATCAGGAACACCTCACCTTCAATTATTTGTGCGTAACTATCTGTCAGGTTGAATTGTCCATTTCTAATTGATTTCACTTCAGTCCCCTGCAAAACGATACCTGCCTCATACCGGTCACCCAAATGATAGTCGTACCGTGCTTTCCTGTTGACAGTTATTAGCGGGTTTTGCGGGGATTTACTGTTAGTTTTCACAATAACTTGTATTTTAACATATATTATAGAAATTTGCAAACAAAATTTAACTTATTGGTTATCGGTTTAAGAATAAATTTTATTGTCTGAAAGCGGATTCGGCGAATTGAAAGACTGTGGCATGGTTGATGATGTCTAAAAACCCATTGACACTGTTAAGAAAAATCGGATAAACTGAGGTGTAATAATGTTGAACTTAAAATACCATAAATTTGGTAATCAGAGATTACCAATTTCGGAAAGGGGATATATGATGCAAAACCGGAGAAAAGTCCTTGTCACTGGCGCAGCGGGTTATATTGCAGGACGGATGTTACCTGATTTTCGTGAACGCTACGAACTTGTTCTACTTGATGTTAAAACTACAAATCGGCAAGGAGAAGAGGTGGAAGGTGTTAAGATCGTTGACGTTAGCAACCCCGACCAAGAGTTATATAAACATTATTTTGAAGGTGTTGACGCAGTTGTTCACTGTGCATTCCAAGGTGGTGGTTTTGAGAACGAACTCAACAACATTCAGATGGCATATAACATCTACCATACCTGCTTTGAAATGGATGTCCGACGTGTCGTTGTCTGTAGTTCCAATCACGCTGCAGACTATTATGAGCGGCTTATATGGGCAGGAAAATGGGATTTTGTAACACCAGACATGCGTCCGTTGTCAGATAACTTCTACGGTTGGGCAAAGGAGTCTTATGAACATCTCGGTTTTGTCTTTGCGACAGGACACAGGAAAAATAAGAAGTTACAGAATATACAGATCCGTATTGGCGCACCACGGGAGACAGATATAAATGATGTTACAGCAGATAATTATCAGAAGATGCACCGTGCACTTGGCGCGTATTTAAGTGTCCGTGATCAGGTTCAACTCTTCATCAAGAGTATTGAGACAGAAAATATAGAGGACGAAAACGGAATCCCATTTCAGATTTTTTATGGTATTAGTGACAACTCACATAAGTTCTGGAGTATCACCAACGCACGGAAGGTGATAGGTTACGCGCCAGAAGACAACAGCGCGTTCCGTTTTGCTAAGCGGTTGGCTGAACTGTTTGAATAGATAGAGGCATCTTGCAAAAGGACCCCCGTAATGCCGAATGTCACACCAGAAGAACTCACCACTATTTGTCTAAATATATTCCAAAAATTGAATATTCCAGCATCCGAAGCGGAAGTTGTAACCCGGTCTATGGTAGATGCCAATCGCGTTGGACATGATTCACACGGTGTCATCCATCTGTCAAAGTATGTTCGGGAACTGGAGACTGGGTTAATCCAACCTAGTGCACCAACAGAAACCCTACACGAATCAGCGTCAATCGCAGTGTTAGATGGCAATTGGGGTTTCGGTCCTGTCATTGCAACACGTGCCGTTGCGTTGGCAATTCAGAAGGCGGAGCAGACAGATGTTAGTTCTGTTGCTGTCTCGCGGTGCAATGAGGTTGGTAGGTTAGGTGGGTATGCATGCCTTGCATCAGATGCCGAGATGATTGGGTTGTTGATGGCAAACGACCACGGTGGTGGCACATGTGTCGCACCGCATGGTGGAATTGAAGGACGACTCTCTACCAATCCGATTGCATGTGCAGTACCAATTGAGGGACGAGATCCGATTGTGTTGGATATGTCTACAAGTGTCGTCGCGTCCGGAAAGATACGAGTCAAACGTCATCGCAATGAAGTGCTTCCAGACGGTTGGCTCATCAACGCGGATGGAGAGTCAACGACAAATGCAGAAGATTTCTATAACGTGCCGCCCGCTGCTTTACTACCGTTCGGTGGGATTGCTGCACACAAAGGGTTTGGACTCAGTGTGATTGTGGATATTCTTGCAGGCGCGCTTACAAGTGCGGGATGTAGTCAAAGCGAGGATGCTCGGGTTGGCAATGGATTGTTTGTCATGGTGCTTAACGTTGCAAGTTTTAGAGGGTTCCCCGGATTCAGTACAGAGATAGAACGTTTTATAGGGTACCTCAAATCGGCTAAACGCGCTGCTGGGGTTGACACAATTCGGATGCCGGGGGAACGCGGTTGGGATGAACAACGCAAACGGGAACAGGATGGTATTCCGATAGATGCGGAGACGTGGGAACAGATTCAGGCACTTTTGTAGTAAGTTGGATTGATTGTTGTGCAAAACTAACTTGAACTACGCTACTGTTAACGATTTACCTGTCTCTGGGTGGAATAGGTGCGCTTTGTCAATATCAAAACTGACTGTTAAAGGTGTGTTGTGTTGTGGCAGATCGACAAGGCTGGATTGTGCAACAAAGTTGTTCTTCTCTGTCCTCAGATATAGGAGCGCATGGTTTCCAAGCGGTTCAACCAGTTCTACTTGTGTCAAAACCTGATTTCTGTCGTCTTCGCTGATATGAATATCCTCTGGACGGATGCCGAATGTCACCGAATCCCCCGAAAGTTCGCTAAGGACTGACTGTAAGTGAGAATTCAGTTCCACAGAAAAGTCTTCAAACCGCAGCTTCGGTGCTTCACCGTTGTCCACAACATGCATTTCTATAAAGTTCATCGGTGGTGTGCCAATAAAACCACCTACAAATTGGTTTACAGGTTTGTGATAGAGTGTTCCGGGATCCGCAATCTGTTGTATTTTCCCTTCATTGAGAACGACAATCTGATCCCCCATCGTCATCGCTTCAACCTGATCGTGTGTAACATAAACGATGGTAGCATTTAGCCGATCATGCAAACGGCTGATTTCCATTCGCATTTGCACACGCAACTTCGCATCAAGGTTGCTCAATGGTTCATCAAATAGGAATACCTTTGGATGCCGAACGATTGCCCTGCCTACAGCAACGCGTTGACGTTCACCACCTGATAGATGTTTCGGTTTGCGATTCAACAAGTGAGAAATACTGAGAATTTCTGCTGCCTCGTTAACACGTTGGTCAATCTCTTTTTTCGGATATTTGCGAAGTTTCAACCCGAACGCCATGTTCTTATACACCGTCATGTGTGGGTAGAGCGCATAGTTTTGGAATACCATGGCGATATCCCTATCCTTCGGTGGTATGTCGTTAACGCGTTCGTCGTCAATATAGATGTCACCATCGGTAATCTCCTCCAGTCCAGCGATCATCCGCAAAAGTGTCGATTTGCCGCATCCTGACGGTCCGACAAGCACAGTAAACGACTCATCTGGAATCTGAAAACCTGCCTTTTCAACCGCCAAGACATCACCGTCGTAAATTTTGGTGACATCTTTCAAAGTGACGTGCGCCATTGCTACTCCTCAAGTACGAGATCGAAGGGAACTGAGTAAAAAACCGAAAAGAATACCTAAACCAAAGCCAATGACAAGTTGCCAAGTAAATAAGTTGCCTAGTAAAAAAGTGAAGATATTTTCTTTTTTTCTCATCTTAATTTGATAATAGACTTCCCCACCTGCGGCAACGACCATCGATTTGCCAGCGCGGTCACCGTAACCTTCCTTAGAGACACTAATCGTGTAGCGTCCAGCAGGCAACCCTGTCTTAACATAAGCACCAATTTCGTCTGTTGTTACAGTATATGTTTTGCCTGTGATGCTGTTAGTTATTGTAACTTGAACTCCTGCTATCGGTTTCTGTTCTGGTGATGTATCAACAATATTACCTCGAATCGTCGCAGTTCCATCTGCAATTTCCGCATCTTGCCCAAGTGCAAAACGAAAACTAATAGGAATACCTACACAGACAATTAACAACAAGAAATAATTTTTGCAAGTCACCTTTTTGCTCCTTTCACAAATTACATTCTAAGAAATAGAAGTTATCTCAAAAAATGGCTTCGTTCAGTTTCTCTGTGTTTCAACTCAACCTACGAACTTGTTGTGTGACATTCACTAATTTTAGCGGCATGCACCTAAGTTGCAGTAAGTACGAGTTTGGAAATAGTTATTCCGTACCGGTAAAAATAAGAACAAAGGCAATGACAAGTGAAAACAGGAAAATACCAAATGTCTTGGTAAAAACGGTAAAGATATTTTCTTTTTTTCTCATCTTAATTCGGTCATAGACTTCACCACCTGCTGCAACAACCTTCGATTTGCCGACGCGGTCACCGAAACCATTCTTAGAAACACTAATTGTATAGCGACCAGCAGGTATACCTTTTAGTTCGTATGCACCTTTCTTATCAGTTAACACAGTATACTCTTTGCCAGTTGCCATAGATACCAATTTGACACGAACTCCGGGGATTGGTTTCTGTTGCGGAGTAACGTCAATGACTTCACCTTTAAACGTGCCGCCAGCAACTTCCTTCTCTTGTGCTATGACAATATTCGTGGACATAGCCATACAAACAACTAACATTAAAACAAAACTTAAACGTGTCATCTTTTCTGGTTCTCTCTTCGTTATGTTGCCAATTTTGATTGAAATGTTATTATTGGCTACTGCGAATTCAGTAATTCAGAATCTACGGACACTAAAAATTGGAAACTACTCATCTAATTCGTTTGGACGAAAAAGAGCATCGTCAATTTCAGCATTAAATTTAATGTCGCTAATCAGAATTTGCCGATATTCACCGTTCTGCGTGGTACGATGATGGGCAATTTTGATGCCATCTACATCCTGATATTTATCAAAAGACGCTATCACAGTTTCTGCTTTTTCTCCTGTCTCTAAGCTAAAACTAAACTGAACGATATAGTTTGTCTCTTCGCTAATGAAGACTTTTAACTTTTTCCCTGAAGGCTGTGTGACGAGAAGAACGGATGTCGGAACACCATTTACCTCTTCCATTCCTACAAATTCAGTGGGAATTTTGTCTTTCGAGAGCGTTGTCAAAAGCCATATCGGTTCGCGAAAAAGACTATCCTTAAAGAAACTCACAAAAGATTTAGCCTTTTCAGGAGGAATTTGGACTACTTCTTTGTCTGTTAACTGGAACAAAGAAGTACCATCATAGATTAAACTGTCTGTACCACTATTTGAATACGAATCACTACGAAATTTGCTAGCGAAGTAGTATGATTTAGACCGTCCTTCATCCTGTATGTCACCATCCGGAAAATGTTCAAAACTGTGAGATTCCATGACAAAGTTTTTCACGGATTCAAGCTTCTCAAGTCCACCGTGTGCTGCAATAGCTGCGTCAATAATCTCTTTTACCTTAGGGGCTAAGTTTTGACCGATTTCGGGGGAGTCCGTAGGCGTTTTTGTGGGGGGAGTATCTGCAGGTTTTGCAAGGTTTTCCTTCACCAATGCGGCAACGGCTGATTCAACATCAAAACCGCCAAGGCTTGCCTTTCGGATAATACCTTCGCCATCAATCAGGAATGCTGTTGGGATTGCCTTTACCTCATATAGATTTCTAATCTTTCGGTTTTCATCCCAATAATGGTGCCACGTAAGTCCCTCTTTCTCAACATAAGCATCAAGCGGGGGTTGTGACCTGTCAAGACTAATTCCGATAATCTCAAATTTTTGATCTTTGTGTTTTTCGTAGGTTTTCTTAACTTTTGGCATTTCAGCGATGCAGGGTCCACACCATGTTGCCCAGAAGTCAAGAAACACAACTTGTCCACGAAAATCTTTCAAAGAAAGTTCTTCACCTCTGATATTCTTGACCTGAAAATCAGGAGCAGGTTTCCCAACCCACTCACTTGGGTTTGCTATGCGAGATTCAAGATTTTCATCCTTTTGAGAATCTGTTTTCATTTTAATTAACTTCGTTGCAGGTATGGACTGTGGTTGTGAACCCTTCTCAGGTGTATTGGGGTGAGTATGTGCAGGTATCGCGAGATTCTCCTTCACCAATGCGGCAACGGCAGTTTCAAGTGACCGACCTCGTAGATTTGTCTTACGAATTATGCCTTCACCGTCAATTAGAAAAGTAGACGGAATCGCATTTACTTGATACATAGTGGATAATATACGCGCATCGTCGAAATATTGGTGCCACGCAAGTCCTTCTTTCTTAACAAATGACTTTAGTGGTTCTATTGATCTGTCAAGACTAATACCGATTACCTGGAACTTCTGATCTTTGTATTTTTCATAAGTTTTCTTAACGTTAGGCATCTCAGCGATGCAGGGTCCACACCATGTTGCCCAGAAGTCAAGAAGTACTACCTGACCGTGGAGTTTTTTCAACGAGAGTTCTTTCCCATTCAGATCTTTGACCTGAAAACCTGGAGCAGGTTTGCCGACCCACTTGCTCGGAGCCGAACTTGGCTCTGCACCGGCGGGTTGAGGTAATTCACCATTTCTTTCTGCTTTATCTAATTCGAGCATCATTTTTGCCTGTTTTGCCTGTGATCGTGAACCGAACTTTGGGTGATCAATTAGTTTTTTATAAGTTTCGTCACCTTTATCATGCTTACCGAGCTTGTCGTAAGCCAAACCTAATTCTAATAAACATTGTGGAACAAAACGTGTCTCTGGATGTTCCATAATAGATTTTTCAAAAACTTTAATACCTTCTTCAACACGTTCCAATCGGACTAAGGAAGTACCAAGATAGTAGTATACCTCGTCAACCCGTTTGTATTCCGGAAACGTTGAAACAAAATCTGTTGACTTTTCAACTAATTTCTCTAATTCTTTTGATGTGATCTGGTTGGCTGGTTTTTTACCTAATTCCTTAATTTCTTGATATTTGTATCTCACATTTGCTGGACTAACATTCGTACTTGATTGCGAAGAATCATCAGCGACAAGATAGGAACAAAAGCCTATTAACGCAATTATCGTAAAAATGCTTATGCTGTGAAACGAGAAACGTGGCTTGTTCTTTAGATTTAGGATAAACATCATAGTCCTCCTCAGGTTTGTGGTAAAGTTCTATTAGTTCTGCGAAATCAACGCAAAATGATTGTATTCAGCGTCAATTGCAGCCACCATTTGTTTAGTTGTTTACTGTGCGAGATTTTCACGGACGAGTTGGGCGACAGCAGTCTCAAGCGCACCTCCACGGAGATTTGCCTTTCGGATAACCCCTTCGCCATCAATCAGAAAAGTAGTCGGAATGGCACGCACCTGATACATATTGGCAATCTGACCGCCATTATCGAAATATTGTGGCCAAGCGATACCCTCTTTAGCAATATATGCTTCAAGCGGGGCTCTACCGTTATCCAAACTGATACCGATTATCTGAAACTTCTGATTCTTAAATTTTGCATAGGTCGCCTTAACGTTTGGCATTTCTGCTATGCAGGGTCCACACCACGTTGCCCAGAAATCGAGAAGCACAACTTGTCCCCGATATTTCTCTAACGATAAGGATTTACCTGTCAGATCCACCACCTTAAAATCTAACGCAGGTTGACCAATAAAGTTAGTCGGACTCGGTTCAGAACTTGAATCGGATAATGCGCCTTTTCGATCAGATATATCTGTTTGCAGCAATTGCTGTGCGGCTTCAGCGATCTTGCCTTCATTATACTTTGGGCTGTTTAAAATTTTGCCGTAGACTACATCTGCCTTGTCATGTTTTCCCACTTTGTCATAAGCCAATCCTAACGTCAACAAACTCGGTTCAATAGATTCAGAAAGTGGGTAATACCTAATAAGTTCATCTAAAACAAGAATCGCTTCTTCAGCGCGATCGAACATAATTAAAGTGGTTCCAAGGATAAGGTATACCTCATCCACTTTTTCAAATTTGGGGTATGTCTTGATAAAAGCCCTGGATTTCTGAATTAGCAGGTCGGCATCAGTTTGTTCGCTGGATGTTGAAAGTCTTTTATAGATACCTATAATCTCAGTATATCCATCCATAGGTCGTGCTGGTGTTGAGCCTGTGGAATTTAGTGTTGTAGACACACAAGAAACCAGCATTAGTATGCCTGTGAGTGCAGTTAAAAGATAACACCAACCGTACATCCCGACAATCTTGTCTCGTGAAAACATCGTCTACCTCCTTATAGTTTCCTGTTAAATGGCATTCCGATAGGAATATGCCAATAGTAATTTAATCTCTTCTGCCTGCCCCTGTTGCAAGAATCGGGTAACATCAGAGGCGGGATCGTTTTCAGCAGCCTGACACCAATCAATAAACTGATATGTGTCCCAATGCTCGTGTGATTCAATCGTGTTCCCTATTTGTTTCAAGGCATCCGATGGATTCTGTGTTTCGTTGAAGAGTGCAAGTGTGTGCTCTCGAAGCTCAGGAAAAATCGGGTGTGTGCCGACTCTGCCGAACCAATACTTGGCATTGCTGTAATCCGGTTCGCGTCGGTGCATAATGCCGTGCCAGTAGCTGCCCGTGTTGTTTCCCAATCCTTGCGAGATGTTGTGCGAATCGTCCAACGCATCGTTCCAAAGTAACAATCCGCTTTTAATCGCGCCTCCGAAGATGTCATCTTTTAGCGATTGTCCTTGGAAAAGGTCTTCAAGTGACAACGCTAATAATGTATCTGTAAGTTCATCGCTCCATGCATTTTCTGGGGCAAGTGGTGGCAGAGGGTTACCTGCTTCTAATTTCTCAATAACTTCAGCGATTGCCGATGTGTATGTTGCATCCATGAAAAACTCCTTAGTATCCAAATCGGTTAGTTGAAATTTAGTGTACCATCTTTTGCTGAATATATCAAGTTATTTCAGATTGCCACATAGTCATTGCTATTTCTTATCCAATGATGTATGATTTTTACTCAGATATTTTATGATTATTATATTCTGGACGTTATCCTGCATTAGAAAGAATAAACAATAAATTTTGCCATTCTACAGCAAATATGTTACAATAACCAATAAATAGTTATAGTCAAGGAATAAGTTAAGCAAAAGATGGGAAGTGCCTTTAAAAAAACCTTATTCGTTTTCATCGGATTTATTGTCATTTTGGTTGGCATCCTAATCGTTGCCATCCAACGTTATTCAATACACGGATCAATCCCCGATACGATGGCGATGGTAGATTTTCAAGGGATTCTCTTGGCTTTCTTAGGTGCAGCTATTCTGAGTTTAATTAGCATTGTTCTAACCTTTTACTTGGCGCGTGCATGGATATCGGAACAACCGGAGTTTTCTAAACAGATCATTCGGTACGCATTTATTATCAATCTAAGTTGTATCATCATATTTGGTGGTTTGGCGGGCGGTATCATTATTTTACGGACTTTATGGACGATCGGATTTTTTTAGTTTGCATTAATGCTGGAATTGTGATATAATATTTTAATTAATTATTAATTTTGTGTGGATTGGTTTATTATCATAGTACAAATAATGTCAATACGAGATTGGTCGTACGTAGGAAAAATGGGTTATTTTCTTTGATTACAAAACCCAGGTAAATATGGAACCTACCCAACGACAAATTGAGAGTTACTACAACTTGGGGGTGTGAAAAATACACTATAGAGGCAGACGTACTCAGAAAACAAGAGAAAGACAGACTCGTTCGAATTATCAAATTCGAGCTAAAGAGATTTTGCTTATTGATGAAGAAAACACGCAGGTCGGTGTGATGTCTCCGCGCGATGCGATGGAACGTGCTGAAGAAGTCGGGTTGGATCTGGTCGAAGTTTCGCCGAATGCTAAGCCACCCGTTTGTAAGATAATGAACTACGGGAAGTATCAGTACGAAAAGAGTAAGCGAGAGAGAGAAGCTCGAAAGAAGCAGTCGAAGATTGTCCTAAAAGAGATTCAATTTCGACCCGATACAGCCGAGCATGATTACCAATTCAAGAAACGTCACGTTGAAGATTTTTTGAAAAATGGATGGAAGGTCCGAGCAACTGTGCGTTTCCGAGGTAGGGAAATGATGCACACACAGTTGGGTAAAAACATGCTTACCCGATTGGAAAAAGACCTCGCTGAGATAGCTGAGGTAGAACAACCGGCTAAGATGGAAACACGCGCCATGTCTATGCTCCTTATGCCGAAATCTTCGTAGTTATAGCATTTTATCGTCCGTTATGGAAAATCGTGCCACTCTTTCAATTGGATGGCTTTTTGAAAGAGAAGCACCGTTTGCGAAGAGATTAATAATCTCTTCGTTATTTTTGTGAGTCTATGTCTACATCTCACCGACAAAACACCTCTAATACCAAATTACACCGGCTTGTCCTATTTTCTGGACGGTAGGTGCGGTTTCCTAACCGCACCGATAGATTGGAATCAAGTTAATTTGGTATAATAAAATTAGTATGGATAAGCTGTCAACAAAAGGATATTATTATGCCGAAAATCAAAACGCATAAAGGCGCATCAAAACGTTTTAAATTTACTGCAAGTGGGAAAATTCGTCGCAATCGCGCGTATGCAGGACACCTATTCATCTCTAAATCAGCAAAACGGAAACGTCGTTTGAGACAATCTACGTTAGTTGACCCGAGTAATGAGAAACGGTTGAAACGTCTAATTCATTAGGAGTTCAAAATGGCACGAGTAAAAACAGGGAATGTCCGCCGGAGGCGGAGGAAACGGATACTAAAGCATTCCAAAGGGTATCGTGGTGGACGCAATAACCTTAGGCGTACTGCTATTGAGGCGGTTCGAAAAGGGTGGAACCACGCTTACGCACATAGACGTACACGCAAACGCGACTTTAGACGGCTTTGGATAGTGCGTATTAACGCCGCCGCAAGACTACACGGACTGTCATATAGTCGATTTATTCACGGACTTAAAATAGCTGGCATTGAGTTAGATAGAAAAGTCCTTGCAGACATCGCTGTGCATGATGCTTCAGCATTTGAAAAACTTGCCGCCCTCGCAAAAGGATAGGAAGTTCTAATACATATAGAAATACGATATTGTAAGGCGATGAAGGTTGAGTAACAGTATCTAAAAATCTATATTTTTCTTGATAAATTCGTTGATATGTGTTATGATATTTAGACATTGTTTGCGATATTTTTAGGCAATACCCACGTCTATTTTATCAAAAATCACGATAAAACAAGATATTCGCGAACATTTTAGCGCATTTCTGAATTTCAGAAATGCTTTGGGAGATAGTTCCTGGGTGGCCTCGGACACCTTGCAAACCGTGTATGGAAGTGAAATGCATAGCATTGCACGGAAATATATAGGTTAATACTATCGGGACAAAGTAGGTAGTTGAGACCTCTCAACCAGAGAGACCGCGCCATCGGTTGGAAGCGCGGTTTTGAGAGCGACTACTGAATTTCATCTTGGAGCCAAGTCATAGTACCCACAGCCTAAAGGCTGAGGCTTGTGCTTCGTAGCATTAAGCAAGAAATCAAGCGGGCAGATCTGTAGGAGTCGCTATAGTCTGTCAAGCGGGGTGGTACCGCGGAAGTAGATGCCTGTCGCTTTCGTCCCCAGAAGTGCCTCAAGTATGAACTTGAGACAATGGGGAAGCGTGACGGGCATAATTATTTTAAAGGCAACTATGAAATCAGAATTAGAAGCGATTCAAGCAGAAGCACTTGAGGCGTTAAAAGATGTGAAAACGTTAGAAACACTTGAATCGCTAAGGATTACCTATTTTGGACGCAAAGGAAAGTTGACAGATGTTATGAAGGGCATGGCGAAGCTTTCCAAAGAGGAACGCCCGATAATTGGAAAGCTTGCTAATGAGGTGCGTGCCTCCCTAACTGAAACGTTTGAAGCAGCGAAGGATTCACTGGATAGCCAGCAACAGGAACAGCAACTCAAAGCGGAATCTATTGACATCACACTTCCCGGGCGAAAACTTGCTTATGGGAAAGCGCATCCGGTCATGCAAACGTTGGAACGAATTGAGGCGATTTTCACACAAATGGGTTTTCAGGTGGTTACAGGACCAGAGGTTGAGACAGAGCATTACAATTTTGATGCGCTTAATACGCCTGCAGACCATCCTGCGCGAGATTTGCATGACACATTTTATTTGACAGATGGACACCTATTGCGGACTCATACATCACCAGTACAAATTCGCGCGATGGAAAATCAGAAACCGCCAATGCGGATTATTGTGCCGGGAAAAGCGTACCGTGTGGATTATGATGTATCACACACCCCGATGTTTCATCAAGTTGAAGGATTGCTTGTAGATAAACACGTCACTTTCAGCGAATTGAAGGGTGTTTTGGTTTCTTTTGCGCGGCAGATGTTCGGGGACAAGACACAGATGCGTTTCCGTCCACATTTTTTCCCTTTCACTGAACCGAGTGCTGAAGCTGATATTTCATGCACTGTGTGTCGTGGTCAAGGCTGCCGCAGTTGTGGACACACAGGTTGGATTGAAATTTTGGGTGCAGGTGCAGTTGATCCGGAAGTGTTTCGCGCTGTCAACTATGATCCAGAAGAGGTTACCGGCTTTGCTTTCGGGATGGGCGTAGAACGAATTGCAAATCTACAGTTCCGCATTCCTGATATCCGCACCTTCTATGAAAATGACCTTCGCTTCTTGCATCAATTTTAAAAGGATTTCTCTATGAACGTTACCCTAAATTGGCTAAAAACCTACATAGACTTCGACTTTTCCCCCGATGAACTGGCGGCAAGATTAACGATGTTAGGCATTGAAGTTGAATCTATTAAGAGTCGCGGTGCTGGATTAGAAGGTGTAGTCGTTGGCAAAGTGACTTCCATCAGACCGCATCCAAATGCAGATAAACTTGTGCTTTGTCAGGTAGATGTTGGTGAGAGTGATGCACTCCAGATTGTCTGTGGCGCGCCAAATGTGTGTGAAGGCATGTTTGCACCTGTCGCAACAATCGGCGCAGAATTGCCAACTGGTATTTCTATTAAACGTGCTAAACTACGCGGCGAAGAATCACACGGGATGCTCTGTTCTGAAAAGGAATTAGGAATATCAACTGAAGCCTCTGGACTCATGGACTTACCCTCTGACCTATCCATCGGTATTCCGATCACCGAAGCATTAGGTTTAGACGATGTGGTATTCGAACTGGAGATAACACCAAACCGTCCTGATTGTCTCAGTATGATCGGTGTTGCGAGAGAGATTCGTGCTGAAACTGGAAATGACTTAAAGCTTCCGCAAGTAGACATTAAGGAAGACGGAGCAGACATAAGAAAAATTACATCCGTAACGATTGATGCTTCTGATTTATGCCCCCGTTACGCAGCCCGCGTAATCCGTGGCGTTAAAATCGGTGAATCTCCTGCATGGTTAAAACAACGGCTTGAATCTATTGGTGTGGGTGTAATAAATAACATTGTGGATATTACCAATTTCGTCCTAATGGAATATGGACAACCACTGCACGCCTTTGATTACGACAAACTTGCACAGAACCGTATTGTTGTGCGACGTGCAGCGGATGGCGAACAGATCACAACACTTGATGAAGAGGAACGCAAACTTTCTCCCGATACGTTAGTTATCGCAGATGCTGAAAAGCCTGTAGCACTTGCGGGAATTATGGGTGGCTATGATTCTGAAATCACTGAGACAACATGCGATGTGTTACTGGAAAGTGCCAATTTTGAACCATCAAGCGTCCGTGCAACCGCTAAAAAGTTGGGAATACATACAGAAGCCTCATATAGATTTGAACGTGGTGCAGATCCGGAGGCTGTTATTCCTGCGCTTAACCGCGCAATACAACTGATAATGGAATTAACAGGTGGCACTATCTGTGAAGGAATTATTGATGTCTACCCGGGACAACGGACACTGACGCAGCTTCAACTCCGACCAGAACGCGTGAATTTCATTTTGGGAACGGAACTTGAATCAATTGAGATAAAACAGATTTTGAGTCGGTTAGGGTTTGGTGTAGAACCGTCACAACAAGAAGAAAATATCTATCAGATCACCGTGCCGACCTTCCGATCAGATGTTACACGTGAAATTGATCTAATTGAGGAGATCGCGCGTGTCCATGGCTATGATAACATTCCGATAACGCTCCCCAAGGGAGATATACCTATTCCCGCACCAAACATCTCAGTAGAAGTCCGTAGACGTATAAAGTATTTTCTTCTCGGATCCAGCATGATGGAAGCAGTAAACTACAGTTTCAGCCACTCGAACTGTTTTGACAAAATTCGGTTAGCAGCAGACAATCCACTTCGTGATACGTTGAAACTTCGCAACCCGTTAAGCCCAGAGATGTCCATTCTGCGTACGACATTGCTGCCGAGTTTACTCCAAAACGCACAGCACAATCACAATCATCAGATTAATAATATCGCACTCTTTGAGATGTCCACAGTGTTTTTGCAAGACAAAGAACCAGCACGTGTTGCTGGAATCCTCGCCGGAGAGATTGGGGGTGGTGTCTACGGCAATCCGTATCGACATCCAGATTTCTTTGACATCAAGGGTGTTGTGGAGGGAGTACTTGAAGTGTGTAACGTTACCGATTACACGTTTAAAATTACGGGAGATCCGACCTTCCACCCAGGGCGTAACGCTGAGGTGTTGTTAGGGGAAAAACGCCTCGGTATTCTCGGAGAGGTGCACCCAGAAGTGCTTGAAAATTACGAACTACCGTATAAAGCATATCTTTTTGAACTTGACCTTGAAGCATTATCAGACGCAGCTGACTTTTCAAAACGTTTTGAACCGATTCCAGTCTATCCAAGTATCTTGCGTGACCTTGCGATTGTAGTAGATCAGGAGCTGCAATCGGATATGCCGATAGAGATCATCTATGCCACAGGTGGAGCGTTAGTTAAATCTGTCCGACTGTTTGATGTATACGAAGGGGATCAGGTGCCAGAAGGAAAGAAGAGCCTTGCTTACACTATCACATATCATTCTGCAACCGAGACCTTGACTGATAAAGCTGTTAACGATCTCCATGATAGAGTTGTTAAACGGCTGAATCGAGAACTTGGTGCCGAGCTGCGAATGTAGAAATTATGCAAGCACATCGAATAAAAAACCTATTTTCAGCAGTCGCAAAGCACTACGATTTTCTCAATTCGTTGTTAAGCCTTCGGATGGATAGCATGTGGCGACGCGAGACAGTCAAAGTAAGCGATATGACTCCGACAAGCAAAGTGCTTGATGTATGCACAGGCACAGGTGAACTCGCCCTTGCGTATGCCGACAAAATCGAGGTTGGTGGTTCTGTTATCGGTTCAGATTTCTGTTTTGAGATGTTAGTTGTCGGAAAACAAAAGGTGGAACGCCAAGGGGACACTACCGCTTTCATTCCTATTGAGGCGGATACCCTCACACTTCCGTTTGCAAATAATAGTTTTGATATTGTCTCTGTCGGTTTCGGCATCCGAAACGTCTCTGACATTGAATTGGGAATTCGCGAAATGACACGCGTTGCGGTGCCTGGTGGTAGAGTAGTCATCTTGGAGTTTGCTAAACCTGACAGTCCGGTGTTCCGTAGCCTTTACTACTTCTATTTTACGAAGATTTTACCCTTCATCGGCAATTGCATCTCGCGTAACAAGGACGATGCGTATGGATATCTTCCTCGTTCTGTTATGCAGTTCCCAAATTGCGATGCGTTGAAAGAGGTTATGGAGCAGTGTGGACTGACAGATGTGCAGTATTATCAGAAAACATTCGGCATTGTTGCGATTCATGTTGGAAAGAAATCTGTGAGTTAGGATAATCTTCAACGAAGCATTATCTTTTCAACCCTGAAGCCTTACTGTATTATACCAAATTAACTTGATTCAAAGTTTTTTGATATAGCACACGGTTGCGAGGCACGGGGACCTCGCACTACAAATCCAGTTAATTTGTATTACCTAACCAAACGTTCCACATGTGCTACAACCGATTCGGAGATACCTTCCAAACTATACCCACCTTCCAATGCAGAAACAACGTTACCCGATGCAATATCGTCTGCAACATCCAGAACCAAATCGGTAAGTGACGCAAATCCCTCAGCAGTTAAATTGATATGCGAAAGCGGGTCAAGGTAGTGCGCGTCAAATCCTGCCGATATCAGAATAAACTCAGGCGAAAATTCTTGCAATGCCGGTATGAGAACACCCTCAAAGACGGTAATGTATTCGTCATCGCCGCTTCCGGGTGACATCGGTACGTTTAACGTAGTGCCACGCGCTTTATCCCAGCCTTTTTCGTGTCTTGAACCGGTGCCGGGGTAGAGCGGGGATTGATGAATAGAAAAGAAGAAAACCGATTCGTCTTCGTAGAAAATATCTTGTGTGCCGTTGCCGTGATGCACATCCCAGTCCACAATTGCAACCTTTCCTACATCGTGCTCACGTTGGAGGTAACGTGCGGTAATGGCGATGTTGTTGAATAGACAAAACCCCATACTCTGTCCCGGCGTCGCGTGGTGTCCTGGCGGACGTACCATAGCGAAGGCATTTATGACTTTTTTTGTTACGACTGCCTTTGCTGCGCATAACACGCCACCTGCTGAAAGCAGGGCAATGTCATAAGATCCATGTCCGACAGGCGTGTCGTAGGTAAGTGGAACTTCCGCCTCACAGTATTGATGGATATGTTCGCTATAACCGAGGTTGTGTGCGTAAGCGATTTGTTCAACGGTCGCGGGTGTCGGGTCAATGTTATGTAAATGCTCCCACACATCGCTTTGTTGGAGTGCTGCGAGGCTGGCTCTGAGTCGGTCAGGTCGTTCGGGGTGTTCAGGCCCTGTGTCGTGGTTAAGGTAGTCTGGGTGATAGACGAATGCGGTTTTTTGTGGCATGATGATGCTACAATCCAAGTTTCCCTTTCGAGTAGCAAAATAAATTTCGGGCACTCTTTGATGATACTTCAGCAGATGAATAAGGTTGAGGTATCTCATCACCGTTCTGTTTTGCAGTTTCTATCCAGCAGGAAAGCGCGTCTTTTCCATTCACTATTGCTTCGTCAATTGTATCTCCATCAGAGATACATCCCGGCAAGTCAGGAAATTCTATTAGATAGCCTCCACCTTCTTCGTCCGGCAATATGCTTATATTAAATGGATATTCAAGTTTATTCATGATTCTTCTCCAACTGATCAATCATTCTATATTTGTTGTGCCCTTTTAACTATAACAAATTCCAACACCATTTTCAAGCGAATTTATCTAAATAATTATAAGCCATACGCAATATTTTCTTGCAAAAAGCAACGATAGTTGGTATCCTCTAATGAAATGAAAAAACAGATTGGACAAGTATTTACACCCTTAAAATGGGCAGAGTGGCTCATCAATAAGTGGGATATCTTTGACGCATGGATTGACGGTGCACACATCTGTGACCCCACAGCAGGACAAGGTGTATTCGTGCTCGCAATGCTCCATATTGCACGAAACAAAGGAATTCCGATTACTCGTGAACGTTTGTCACGTCTAACGCTCATTGAGTTGGTCCACTCACATCTTGAACATTTCAGAGAGAACATCAGACAAGAATTTGGCATTGACTTTCCTACCGATCAAATTTTCTGTCAAGATATTATCACCCAAGAGCATAAAGGAGAATATGACATTCTCATTGGGAATCCGCCGTGGGTAAATTTTGGTGACTTACCCACAGCGGACAAAACACGTCTAAAACCCTATTTCATTCAAGAAGGTCTTGTGCAGGATACACAGCGGACGCTGTTAGGGTCTTCACGAGTTGATATAGCTGCATTGGTATTAAAGGTTGCTCTCGGGAAACTGCTAAAAAAGAACGGAACAGGATATTTTTATCTTCCGACATCTCTCTTTTTTGGTGATGGTGCTCATGGTGGATTTAGAAATTATAGTACTGGATGTTCGGAAAGTTTCTTTGATACCTTTCGGAATTTTGCCATAGATACTGTCTATGAATTTACATCTACTAAGGTGTTCGATAGTGTTAACACCGCATACTGCTGTGCAAAATTTCAAGGTGATACCCAACAGAACTTTCCGGTCCCATATTTCAAAGAGGTAGATGGAGAATGGGTTGAACATAAGGCGTTACCGTTCAAAAATCCTTCTGACCCGTGGCGGATAGTACGAAACCTTGATGAACTTAATGCAGGTGAAACGGTTGAATTAAGATTGACATCTGAACAAAAGCCTCGGCAGGGCGTGAATACATGCGGTGCGAATAACGTCTTTATTTTTGATCACAAACCTCCGCATCTCCCTGGGGAGTTTATGTTTCCCCTCGCAACAAAGGATATATGGCGGCAACATGAATCGGTACCCCAAAAATGGATTCTTTTGCCGTATCAACGGGAGACAGGGAAACCGCTAACATGGGATCAAATCGAAAAATATGACACTTTAAGCGTCTATTTTCAGAACTACCAAAAGAAGTTACAAGATCGTAAAGGGACACTTCTCCGAGCGACTATGAATAGAGGGAATTGGTGGGCATTGCTCGGTGTTGGTCCATATTCGTTTGCTCCTTACAAAGTGATTTGGGAGGCATACGGGAAGAACCAATTTAACCCGACAGTGTTGAGCGATATAGATGGGCAGATGTGGCAAGGCAATCAGGCGATGCATGCATTCATTCCGTGTTGGTGTGAAGATGACGCGCATAGGATTAAGACTGCCCTTGAGAATCCTATAATTCCGAAGTTGCTACAACAACTGAATGGGGCAGGAAAATGTAACTGGGCACAACCGGGGAAGATAAAGAAAATTATTGCGTTTGGCGAGGTTGAAAATAGGGTTATTTAGGAGTCGTGGCAGGAGGCGCGCCTACAAAACATAATGCAGAGATACTTTTTTCTTGTGAATTCATGTTGAATGTGCTACACTTTAACGCAAATTCAGAGCAGGAGGTAAATCGAATGGTTCAACCCAAAGCACCACGCGCTTTTCATGTGATGACAAAGCCGATAGGACCGATTTGCAATTTAGATTGTGAATACTGCTTTTATCTGGAAAAAGAGAAACTATATCCAGAAACTCGATCCTTCCGAATGGGTGACGATACTTTAGAGAATTACGTTAAGCAGTATATTGAGGCACAGCAGATCAACGAAGTCACGTTCGCATGGCAAGGTGGCGAACCGACGTTGATGGGTGTGGATTTTTTCCGACAGGCAGTCCGGTATCAACAGAGATATAGACGCACTGGCATGACGATCCAGAATACTTTTCAAACCAATGCAACGCTTGTAGACGATGAATGGGGGCAATTTTTCAAACAGAATAAGTTTTTAATCGGGGTAAGTATTGACGGACCACCGGAGATCCATGATAAATATCGTTATGACAAACGCGGTCGTGCTACATCAGATCAGGTAATTCGCGGGTTGCGGATATTGCAAGAGCATAAGGTTGACTATAATGTACTCTGCGTTGTCAATAATCACAATGCTGATTATCCGAAGGAGGTATACTCCTATTTCAAAGGACTTGACGTAGAGTTTATGCAGTTTATTCCTGCGGTTGAACACTTTGATGGCAAAAACGTGTCCCCGCGTTCTGTCACCGCAAAGCAATACGGCAAATTCCTATCCACCATCTTTGATGAATGGGTAGTGAATGACATTGGTAAAATCTTTGTCCAGATTTTTGATGTCGCGTTAGAAGCGTGGATGGGTTATAATCCAAGTCTCTGTATTTTCAATGAGACTTGTGGTGATGCAATGGCAATTGAACATAATGGCGATCTGTATTCCTGCGACCATTACGTCACACCTGAATACCACATCGGCAACATTGAAGAGACCTCAATAGCGGACATGGTGGATTCACCTTTTCAACGTAAATTTGGCACTGATAAACGGGATACACTACCGGAATACTGCCGAAATTGTGAGGTGAAGTTTGTCTGCAATGGTGGCTGTCCGAAAAACCGAATTATCAAAACTCCATCTGGAGAGGATGGCTTGAACTACCTCTGTGCTGGTTATAAACATTTTTTCAATCACATTGACGAACCGATGAAATTGATGGCTTCTGCACTACAGGCGGGTAGACCAGCAAATAGTATTATTCCGATGATGCGTGAGAGGCAACAACCAAAGGGTAGCGGTAATAATTTGAAGGTTCAAAACACTTCCACGTCAGCACAGAAAGTTGGACGAAACTCACCATGTCCGTGCGGAAGTGGACGGAAGTATAAGCAGTGTTGTTTGAATAAAAGTGCATAAAGCACGGAAGATATTTACTGCAGATAGGAATTCGTTGAGACGAGAAATCAACTCCGCGAATTGTAAACTCGTCGTAAACCTTGTTGTACAATAGACAACTTTGAATGCACAGGAATTTATGCTGAAGTCAATATAACAGATGAAACAACAATTAACGCTTTTTCCGGAGGAACATACTTCCACCATGCCCCCACCGGAGATCAAATTAATTTCCTTCCGCGAGTTAGTCCCTGAAATTAGCGACACCGGATATTTGACACACACTATTTTCTATTACCCCGCAAAGTTTATTCCGCAGGTTGTCAGATATGCTATTAACACATTTACAAAGGAAGAGGATTGGGTTATTGATCCGTTTGCCGGTTCAGGAACAGTAGGACTTGAGGCTTATTTGTGCAAACGAAACGCTATACTACTTGATCTGAATCCGCTTTTAAATCACATCATCCCGCTAAAAATCTATCTCGGCAAAGAACAGTTGCGTAAAGCGCGTTTATGTCAGATATTAGAAAACATGGCGCAGCATACATCACAGAGGTATATTCCAGAATGGTCAAATGTAAACTATTGGTATCCGCCGGAAATGTTGGAGGTGCTATCAAAATATTGGGGGTTCATCAAGGACAGTGAACAGACACTTTATTCACGAATTATAGAATCGGCTTTACTGAAGGCAAGTAAACACTTTTCTTATGCTGAACATCGGACACCCAAATTATTCAGGTCAAAACGGAAGTTAAGTTACATTGAAGAACTACTGAAGTCAAATTGGGAAGAGACCTTACGAGAGATGGTTTTCAGTCTATCACTGAAAACGTTGCGGGACATCAACGATTTTGTAATTACAACACCTAAGCACCAAAATCAGGTTGAATGCAAAGGTGGTGTCGATTCATCGGACTATCAGATCACACGCGAGTGTGATGCAATAATTACATCACCGCCTTACCTCCAAGCGCAGGAATACATACGCACTGTGAAAATGGACCTGTTTTGGTTAGGGTATTCCGAGGAAGAAATCCGAGGTTTAGCACGACTTGAAATACCTTACAGGAAAGCCGATAGGGTAATTCAGACAAAAACATTAGATAGTATTAGAACGGATCTCAATCGGAATGACCTCATCAATCTTTTAGATTCCTATTTTTGCCACACCATCAACGCGCTTGAGAATTCTATGAATTGCCTGAAATCAAACGCAACCGCTTGTATCTTTGTTGGCAACCCACTAATTGATGGTATCAAGGTAGAAATATGGCGGATATTGATGGAGTACTTTACAGAACGCGGGTTCGTGTTCGAGAAAATCTATGAAGATCGAATTAAAACAAGGCAATTGTTTGGTGCCCGGAAGAACAAGAACCCCGAGGGAATGAAGTCCGAATTTTTACTAATTTTACGAAAGGCATAAAGGAGAACTATATGGATAAAAACCGACCGAATATTTTGCTTATTACGAGTGACCAACAGCACTGGAACACATTGGGGTGCCTTAACCCCGAAATTCAGACACCACATTTGGATGCTTTAGCACAAGATGGCACACTCTTCCAAAGAGCCTATTGTCCGAACCCGACCTGCACACCGACACGTGCATCTATCATTACAGGGAAATATCCAAGCCAACACGGTGCTTGGTCTCTCGGAACAAAACTATTGGAAGATGAACATACCGTCGGTGAAGATTTTACAGACGCAGGCTATCGCACTGCTTTGGTCGGAAAGGCGCACTTCCAACCCCTGCACGGAACAGACGAATTCCCTTCTCTGGAATCCTATCCTATTCTGCAAGACTTAGATTTTTGGCGTAACTTTAATGACCCGTTTTATGGTTTTGAGCATGTTGAACTGGCGCGTAACCACGCCGATGAAGCACACGTTGGGCAGCACTATGCTATCTGGATGGAGGAAAAAGGTCTTTCAAATTGGCGCGATTTTTATGCACCGCCGACAGGAAATGCTCGCGGACAATATCGCAAGTGGCCCATTCCTGAAGAATACCATTACGATACTTGGATTGCTGAACGAACGAACGCACTCATGGAAACCTATCAGCAAAATGACGAGAACTTTTTCCTGTGGGCAAGTTTCTTTGATCCGCACCCGAAATATCTTGTCCCAGAACCGTGGGATACGATGTATGACCCTGAAACTTTGACGGTGCCGTCTGTAACAGAGGGTGAGCATGACAAAAATCCCATACATTTCCAAATGACGCAGCAGCAAAAACCGGATTTCTCCGAATGGCGCGAAAGTGGTAAGGGTATCCACGGATACAGATCACATTTACGGGATCGGGATGAACTCGCTAAAGATATCGCTGTCTATTACGGCATGGTGAGTCTGATGGATAAGTATATCGGCAAAATCTTGGGAAAGTTTGATGAACTTGGACTCGCTGATAACACGTTGGTTGTCTTCACCTCTGACCATGGACATTTTTATGGGCAGCATGGACTCATCGCAAAGGGCGCGTTCCATTACGAAGATGTAATCAAAGTGCCGTTTATTGTGCGGTATCCAGGCGTTGTACCTGCTGGCGAACAATCTGATGCGCTGCAGACTTTAGTGGATTTAGCACCTTCGTTCCTCAGTGCAGCTGGAATTGATATTCCTTTTCAGATGACAGGTGTGGATCAGACACCGGTCTGGTATGGTCAGGAGACGCAAGCACGCGATCATATTATCGTGGAAAACCATCATGAACCAACGACTATCCACGTTAAAACCTACGTTGATGACAGGTATAAACTTACTGTCTATTACAATCGCGAGTATGGAGAGTTGTTTGACATGCACGAGGATCCAGGTGAAATCAATAACCTCTGGAATTCATCTGAACATGCGGAATTGAAGGCGGAGTTAGTTATGAAGTTATTGTTTGCGGAAATGGGAAAAGAGTCGCTGCCGATGCCGCGGACTTCGGGCGCATAAAACTGCGGGTAAGGCAAACCTCACCATAAGTGTCAATTTAGTGGTTTTTCAAATATGAGAAATGCTCTTCAGTCCCGTAGGGACTAAATATAGGACAATCTCAATCATCATCCCTATTGAGAAGTGTTAATAAAAACTCAGACATTTTCTTAAATTGACGCATAAGGTGCGGTTTCCTAACCGCACCTTATGCGTCAATTTAGCGGTTTCCAACTACGATAGGTGCGGTTTTTTAACTGCCCCTTTTTGTATCAACATCTCAAATAACGCAAAGGACGAGAATATCTGCGTTCGTAGTCGCGCAATTCATTGCGCCTCTTTTCTTTGAATATAAGAGGCGCAATGAATTGCGCGACTACAAACGAGTTCTTTCCTTAAATTGACGTATAAGGTGCGATTTCCTATCCGTTCCTACCGAGGTTGGGATATTAATACCGCCGTTTCCAGTGCCAACTGTCACTACCAGAGATAAGCGGACGAATTTCTTCGGGAAGTGTTTCAACAAATTCTGGACTGACCTCGTTGCCTGGCCACTCACGAACCATCGGTGGGGTATAGCCTGCGATGAGAATCACCCGTTCTTTATCGCTACGAATGGCAGTTGTGCTGTGAATGAGAGCCTCCGCGAAAAGCAGGACAGAACCGGCTGACGCTTCAACTTGATGGATGAGTTTGTCATCGGACAAGGCAGCATCAATCATTTCACGCTGTTTCCACGTCAAGCGGTGACTACCCGGTATAACGCAAGTTCCACCATCATCGGGACCGACATCGGTTAGGCATGCAAGCGTCTTCACAAAGATGCAGTGGAACTTATCTTGTTCCATATATGTGCCCCAACCGTGTTGCGTGCCACGATGAAAGCCAGTTGGGTTGTAACGACGTTTGAAAAGTTCATCTAAATCTGCCTCTGCGTTTCGTCTGTTAATAATTGCTTCAGTTTCCTCAAGACGGACTGCCCCGCCAACAATTTCCTCAACAAGTGGGACAAGTTTAGGGTGTGCTGCATATTCTAATAGTGCCGGATCATACTCAACAAGGTTTCCCATGTGCGCGTGATGTTCACCTCGCCAATTCAGATAGACTCTTTTACCATCAAGGTCTTTACCCGCTCTGATTCTGTATAAAGCATCTTTCATCCGATCAATTTCGTCGGTAGTCAGAACGTTCTCCAACAACACGAAACCGTAAATGTCAAAGTGTAACCGTTGTGCAGGCGTTAGATGAACTGTTTCGTTGTCCATATTAAACTCCTTTGCATCTTTGCAATAAACACATTATCCCAGAGGTTAGAATTGTAACTCCTACTGAAATGAGGAATGTCTTTTGATATGTCCCCAAACGGTAGCGAGTTTTCCATTCGGATCAACTGCAAGGTTCAGCGGTTCGTCACCCTCATAGACAAGTAAATCATCTACGTATCCGGGGGCAGCCATTGTATAAACATGGAAAGAAACCCACTTGGCAACAGGGTTTTTGGCAACATTCCGAAAAGGTAGTCCTTTTTTACCTTTAGCCTTCAGAGCATCGTCTCTGTCGTCACCAGCATAGAATTCAAATTCGCTTTTGTCTACATCGGCGACAACACGAACGTATTTCCATGTATCTGTATCAAAATCGTCAATAGGCACCCATGCAGCACCATTGTAGAGTCTGACTGCGTTCGCATCCCAATTGAGGTAAACCCCGCCATCATTTATCCGAGAGTCATCATCAGACACAACTCTAAAATTGAAAGAACGACCACCCCCTGTAATGTAAACCCAAAATTCGACGGATATGATTGGATTTTCAGTTTCTATAGGCACGCTAACCCTATCATCATTGACACCCCCTAAGATGCCAAGCGATTTCTTGTCAGTTTTGACAGTGGCATTTGTCACCTCAAACTGGTCTCCTATCACCTCCCAATCTTTCGGTGGGTTACCGAGTGCGAACTCCTCAAATCCGGTTTGTACGAACACCTTTTGTGCTGTAACAGTTTGTACTAAAATGAGACTTAAGACAAGTGCAACAACGAATATAGTTCGCATAATTAGATGAGTGGATCTTATAGTTACTAATTCCAACTTGATGCGGTATCGGTTTTGATCCATTATTTTCTCCTTGAAGAAAACGACTTCCTATAGCAGGAAGTCGTTACTAAAGATTACTACTCACGACGGGGACCACTGTTATCGAAACGAGGAATGTTTCTTGACCTGTCCCCAGAACGTAGCAAGTTTTCCGCGCGGGTTCACGGGGGTAGGCGTAAGGTTGAGTGGTTCTCCGCCTTCATAAACAAGCAAATCATCCACGAAGCCTTGCGCGACTGTTGAATAAACGTGAAAAACAACCCACTTCGCGACCGGGTTTGTGGCAGCTTTCCGAAAAGCAAGTCCTGTTTTAGGTTCAGCCGCCAAAGTTCCATCCCTATCATCTCCGACATAGTAATCAAATTCGCTTTTACTGACATCAGCGACAACACGAACATATTTCCAAGTTTCAAATGGGAAGTCATCAATCGGTGCCCAAGCGGAACCATTGTATAAGCGAACGGCGTTTGCATTCCAATTCATATAAACGCCGCCATTGTTTTGTGTAATGTCATCAGAAGAGACAACTTTTAGATTAAAAGAACGACCAGATCCCTTGATATATACCCAAAATTCAACAGAGATGATCGGATTCTCAGTTTCTATGGCAACACCAACCTGCTCATCATTTGCCCCACCCAAGATGCCAAGCGATTTATCGCCAGTTTTGACGGTGTCATCTGTTACTTGAAACTGATCGCCTTCGACTTCCCAATCTGTCGGTGATGCACCGAGTGTGAATTCTTCAAATCCGGTTTGCACTAAAATCTCTTGCGCTATTACAGATTGCACCAAAAATAGGCTAAAGACAAGTGCTATAACTAATGTGAATTGTAGGAAAAGATGAGTAGTTACCTTACCTATAAATTCTGACTTTATGTATCGGTTTCGATTCATTTTTTTCTCCTTGATTGCGATTTTACTAAGGTTCGCGAACCCTATGTTAACGTGAGTTTGATAAAGCAAAATGTCGGGCTTCTCGTAGAGGCGAGGTCTTCTCGCCCGTAGTAGGGTTAGGTTACCTAACCCTACGAAAATGTCCGTTTATGTTTAGAATTTGCTATATATCAAACTCACGTTATGTTAGGTTAGTTGTATTTAGGTGAGATGGTTTACAATTGTATTGACTGAACGTACTAGCTGCAAGAAATTTGATTCATAGTATATTTGACAATTAACGAAATACTTTTTCACTATAACATAATGCAGGAACGAAGTTTTCTAAGGCATCCAGATATTCCACTCCCCTCTTTTCTGCCAAGGATGACAGGCGCGACAGAGACACATAAATCGGATCGCGAAACGCGGAGAAGTACCAGCATTTATCGTTCCTGAATGCGGCAATAGATGGTGGAATAATAGGACATCTCCTTGCTTAGCAACAACTTCCATCGGTTCACCCAAATCCAACTGTGGAAACACTACGCGCATGTCGCGAATATGGTTAGAAAAATTCGGATTCTTTTGGCGGAACCCTCGAATCCGTTGTGGACCTTCAGGCCATATCACTGTTGTCCCTTGATGAGAATTGGCATCGGTGAGATAAGTTAAACTGGATGCTCGAAAAGAGCCTGGATCTAACCGTAAATCCCTGGAGTACCCATCAAGGTGAGGGGAAGGTATTCTCCACTTATCAGATATAGGGAATTGATTCATCGCCCAGATACCATCTGGATGTTGACTCTTACAATGTGGAATTGTCGGATATCTTTCAGCGAGTTGGTTGAGGACGGTGAGATAATCTGGCGTGCAACACGCCAATATATCTGGATGTGTTATGCCGAAAAGCTCAATGCGGTTTTCGTTTGCCATATTCTCTATATAAAAACCGGTGAGAAATGGACGTTTGATATGTTCCCATGAGTCAGGGTCTTCTGCGTCCATTCCCATCGAATGCCACATCGCTTGTTCTGCTTGGACGATAGTCTCATTCGGTATTAAACCGGAAAGCAGCAAATAGCCTTCTTCCTCAAATTGCTTTAACTGTTCAGTTGAAAGCATCAAATGTTCCTTGTTGTTTCAAATTCTACGATTCTATAATAACGTGAGCTCGGTATAAGTCTACTTCCATGAGTTCACGCGTCCTTTTCCGCAGATCCCCAGCTTGCAGGGGTTAGGGAGTAAAAAATGTAAACAACACCCTTCACTATCTATGCCGATATCACGTTAACGTATCCTAATTCGATGTGCTTCTACCAAGAAAAGTTTGCCTTGATAGTGTACCATATCAGGATTGGCGGAAAGATAATCTTTCAGTCGTGACACAATTTGTAACAGGATTTCTGGATGGTTTCTTATCTGAAGTGCTATAATGCCTTGATAGTCAATAGGTGGATAGTCTAATATATTCGCAAAATCACCATCCAGAGTAATTAGAATCGCATCTAACTCTTGTGCTTTTGAAATGACAACCGAATCTACTGATTCAATCGGTAGGAAATCTTTTAGTGACATTACTTCATATCCAGCACTGCAAAGGGATTCAATAACAATAGTTGGAATACACTGATCGGCAAATAATCGCAATCCCATTATGCAACTTCCTCAAATTCTGCTAAGTCACGTGCATAATCAAGACAAGCATAAATCTGCTTTTTTTTCAGATCGGGAAATTCAACAATGATTTCGTCTGTGGTATGCCCCGCAGCAAAGTAACCAAGAATGAGACTTACAGGAATCCTCGTGCCTTTAATACGCGGTTTACCCCGTAATATTTCTGGCGTGCTAACAATGTGATCTCTCCAATTTACAGGCATTTGTATTTCTCCAAATAAAATCATACCTATTGGTGTCTTCAATAAAAGGTTATATATTAACGTGAACTTGGTGTAATACCAAATTAACGGAATTAAAAGTTTTCCGATAAGGTCAGCAGTGCAAGGCACGGGGTCCTTGCACTACAAATCCCGTTAATTGGGTATAATACCAAATTAACGGGATTCATATTGTTTTTCGATTTCACAAATCCATTGAAACCCGACATGTGGCTGCACAATGTCCCAGTTTTTTGAGAACCATTGACACCGATTGACAAGCACTTTTTCAAGAGACGAAAGTGTTTTCAGGACACGATTGGCGATCACTTCTCGTAACAAAGGCCAAAGTCGTTCGGCAGGTTGTAGTTCTGGCGAATAAGGAGGCAAATAAAACAACTCAATGCCCGCAGGCACTTGCACCGCTTTACTTATGTGAAACCCTGCGCGATCCACAAGCAGCACTATCTGTTTCTTTGCTTCGGGATTCACATCGCGCGCAAACTCTGCCAGTGCAAGGTTCATCACCTCAACACTGACGGTGGGCAATAGAAGCCAGTAGGTTTCGCCTGTCTGCGGACGAACGAAACCGAACCCGTAGAGCCATTTATGTGCCGGGCAAACCGTTGCCGTTGGTCGCACGCCTTTTTTCGCCCATACACGTCGGTGAACCGGTAATAAACCCAAACGGGTTTCGTCTTCCGCCCAAACTTCTACCGGTTTTTCCGGGTGCTCACTTTTAAGGGCAGCAACACGCTCTTCTAACTTTTTTTTAAAGGTCTGCTGTGCCTCCGGTGTCGCAGCGGCTTGATGTTGCGGACGCGGTCTCTGCAAAGTCCAACCAAGTCTTCTAAGATATTTCCAACCTGTCACGGCACTCACAGGTCGCTTCAGTGTCTCAGATATCCAAGTCGCAACTTTGGGACCTGTCCAGAGCCCGCCATCAATAGGCGGTGCCGAAAGTGCTTTTTCAAGGGATGCTTGCTGTTGTGCATCAAGGAAGGGACGCCCACCATTGGTTTTTCGTTTGTCTCGCAGTGCCTCTTCGCCATCAGCGTTATAGTGCCTGCGAAGTTTCCTAACGCAGTCAGGCGTGCAGCCAACGATGTCCGCAACTTCGCGCGGTTTTCTCGGATTTTCGGTGTCAGCAAGGAGCCAAATCGCATGCCACCGCATCCGTTCCCGTGGGCATTCACATGCCAGATACCTTTGTTTCAATGCTTCTATTGACAAATGAGGTGAAACTCCGTGTTTAGGGTTTTTCATGTGTGGTGAAACTCCGTGTTTAGGGTTTTTCATGTGTTTAGTGTAGCAGATTAAAAAAAATAAAACAATACGAATTCCGTTAATTTGGTATAATACCACATTAACTTGATTTGAAGTCTTCTGATAAAGTCAGCATTGTGAGGCACGGGGACCTCACAGGACAAATCGGGTTAATTTGGTATAAGAAGTAACGTAAGTTTCGGTATAGATGGTAGGGTTTTACCTGTTTTTACCACCCCTAATCCCGCAAGCAGGAGGAATTTGTCGTGAACTCGTAAAAATAGACTTATACCGAGCTTACGTTATAATAATAACTCAAAAGATTGAATTTCATAACTTGTCTTCCACTTCTGTTTATTCAACGAAAAGGTTTGAAATATCAGAATTGGGTTCCGGGAATTTCATATCCAAATTCTCAAGCGTTTCAACAATGCGTTCGGTGATGACAAGGTTACGATACCACTTCTTGTTCGCGGGGATTATATACCAAGGTGCCCAATCGGTACTACATTTTTGAAGGACTGTTTCATAAGCTTGCATGTAATCATCCCAGTAGGCGCGTTCACGGATATCCGCTTCGGTAATTTTCCAATGTTTTGAAGGATCATTGATCCGGGATTCAAGCCGTTTTTTCTGTTCGTCCTTTGAGATGTGTAAGAAAAATTTGAGGACAACCGTTCCATTTTCTACCAACATTTTTTCAAAGTCGTTAATCTGCTGATAACGTTGTTGCCAAACCGATTCTGGCACAAGATCATGCACTCGGACAACAAGCACATCTTCATAATGTGAACGGTTGAAAATCCCAATCTTTCCTCTCGGCGGAACGACTTTGTGTGCGCGCCACAAAAAATTACGAGAAACCTCATCCACTGTTGGAACTTTGAAACTAACTACATCACAACCTTGCACGTTGATGCCAGACAGCACTTTCCGAATAGTGCCATCCTTTCCGCAGGTATCCATGCCTTGCAAGATGATTAGAAGTGCATGTTGACTTTCAGCGTAAAGCAGCTCCTGAAGTTTGAGCATCTTTTTATGTAGTTTTTTCAAGGGTTTTTTCGTTTCACCTTTTTTTCGGTAAGCTCCCGTAAATTCTGGAGTGTGTTCGGGGGTACAATCCTCTCCCACCCCTCTCAGACTAATACTGTTACCGGGCTTAACAATAAAAGGTTGTGACATAGATATTCTCCATTTTGCGGTAGGTTAATCAAGTTTAAAGTTAAAACCTACTTACTGCTTTGTCCACCTAATTTTTGTGGTTTGTAGGTTTGTAGGTCGGGTAGAGCGTCCGCGAAACCCGACAAGATAGTGTATCAGCACATGTCGGGTTTCGCTCTGCTCTACCCCGACCTACAATATTTTGGTGGACACAGCACTACTTCGCTAAAGATTCATAGTAGTTATCAACGAGCCTACGATATTCAGGTGGAACATCTTCCTTCGCTACCTGTGTCAACTGTTTCTTTTCTTGAAGCAAATTGAGACGTTTTTCTAAAGCGTCCTCAAGTTTTCTCAGGTCACGAATGGCGAATTCGTAGTTAGGGAAAGGTCGTGAACGGTTTGATGGACGAGATTGCATCGTATCAAGCATTTCAAGCCATAATTCCTTGATTTCACGATTGGATTCTGCCCCACCGCGCGCGACTTCAGTTTCGTTTTCGCCTTGTCCGGGTTGTTGCCCTTCCTGTCCGGGCTGTTGTCCTTCTTCTCCGGGTTGTTGCCCTTCCTGTCCGGGTTGTTGTCCTTCTTCTCCGGGTTGTTGCCCTTCCTGAGCGTTCTGCATAGCCTCCTGTGCCTGTTGCATCCGCTCTTCAAGTTGCTGTTGTTGCTCAGCAAGTTGCTGTTCTCGTTGCTGTTGTGCCTCGGTCTGCTCTTGTCCCTCTTGCCCCTCAAGTTCACGTTGTATATCCTGCATCTGTTCTTCAAAACTCTGAAGTTGTTCGAGGGTAGCTTCAAGTTGTTCCTCTTCAGTTTGTGCCATATTGGCTCTTGCCTGTTGAAGATCGGCTTGTGCTTGTTCAAGAGCCTCAATTACCTCTTGCTGATTCAGGTCCGCAGATTGTAAACTCCGCCATTGCAACGCCCGTTGCGCTGTTGCCATATCTTCCGAGGTCTGCTCTTCTGCGAGTCTCTGAGAAGCGTCTTCAACATTTTCGGCAGCATCCGGATTGTCCTCATTGAGTTGTTCCTGAAGATTGTCCAAATTTTCTTCAAGCGACTCTAAGTCTCGTTGAAGTTGACGTTGTTGATTTGCGAGTTCAGAAGCTTGTTGATAATCTTCGGGACGCATGCCAGATTGCTGAGACCTATTTCTCAGTTCTTGAGTCTGCTGTTGTACTTCAGATTGTTCCTCAGTCAACTCCTGAAGTTGTTGCGCAGCTCTCTCTAACGCATTATCGGTAAATTCGGCGGCGGCTCTTTCAAGCTGTTCAATTGCTTCTTCAAGCCTTTCTTCTGCCTTTTCACCTTTAGCGGCACTTTGCTGTGGTTGCTGCTGTTGCATACCTGTTGAGGCTTGTTGCATCTGTTCGCCTGCCTGTTGCATTGCCTGTCCAGCTTGATTGAGGCGTTGTTGTTGAGTGCCTTGAGCATTACCTTGCATTTGACCGAGTTGTTGCGACATCTGTTGCGCTTGCTGAGATAACTGTCCCTGCTGTTGACTATTCTGTTGCATGTTGCTTGGAGACGGTTCGCTTTCTTTTCCCAACTCTTGGCTCTGTTGGTTCAGATTCTGTTGTTGTTCCAGCATTTCACGTGCTTGGTCTAACATCTGTTGTGTTTCTTCCTGCAATTGTTCTTCAAGTTCTTCTTGATCCTGCTCAAGCTCACTTTCTAACTCTTCCATTTCCAATTCAAAGTTCTCAGCAAGTTGGGGTTCACTTGCGCGTGCCTGCATCAGTATCTTGGGTATTTCAAGATTGACTTTAATGAGAAGTTCAAGTGCAGCTTGTTCCGGAGGCATTGCTTCCACAGGTTGGGTAGCATTCAGGCTATCTGTTGCCTCTCCCATTTTATCAAGTGCCTCTTCAAGGTTCATCATGACTTCTGGTGCAACTTGCACTTCTTGCATCGCTATGCTTAACTCGTCTGTGAAACGTTGTGTTCTATCCTTTACGTCAGATTGTTTCTCACCAGTTTTCTTGACTGCAGATTTATATTCTTCTGTAACCGAAGCCGGTTGCGCGTTAATATGCTTCCAAGTTTCCCGAATAACCTGCTTCTGAGCAGCGATTAACCCAGGAAGTGGATTTGGCGTACCTTCTTCAGCTTGACCACCATCTTCAAGTCTCTGATTGAAGGGTTTAACTTCAATGAAGTAAATCTCACTGCTCGCTTCACCCGGTCCTGAAAGCGTGTTATTGTCAACGGCGTGAGCATAATAAGAGATTACCTCCCCTGGCTCAATATCAAATTCCTCCAGATAGAAGGTGTAAGTCCCGGATCGGAGGTGTTTACCTGATTTCTCATTTACATCTGACGATATAGATTCAAGAACGATCTCCTTCAATTCACCTGCGCCGATACGATACATTAAGTTTAACGATTCAACACCATAGTCATCTGTAGCTTCAGCGACGATTTTTACCTCTTCCAGTTTTGTCGCTTTGACATCACGGCCCGGTTCTTTAATAACCACTTCAGGAGCATTATCTGGAATCGCTTTGATAGTATACTCTATCGGTATTTCATTCTTGAACTCATCAATACAGAAAAGATCAACGGTGTATTTCCCATTTTCACTAACTTCTAAGGTCTTAGTAAGAATGTTACCGTCAGCAATGTTCATTTCTGATGAATTCGACGGATCCGATTTAATCTCGCCATTATCCTCAGTATTAGCTGCCGATTCTGGATTTTGCAAGGTGAACGTTGCTTTCTGAATAACTTTATTAGTAGTAAGGCGGATTTCTGCTGTCGTGCCAACGACTGCTTGAATATCCCCACTCCCTTGCTGGACAACCTGCTTGAGTTTCGTATATTCAGGGTAGGTATAAGTTACAGAAACATCTTCTACCCGCGGCATTTCAAAAACCTCAACAGTGTAACGTTCAGATGTCGTTTCATTGGCTACAACATAGTATTCTATTTCTGTGTCAATATTGAAAATTTCATAAGCAAATCCGCGTTTATCCTCCGGATTTTGCAACATATTGATTTCTTGTTTGCTACCTTCGTTTTCAGCAGTAGGTGGCGTGTCTTTGTCGTAATACGTTAAAACAACCTTCTCTGCGTCCTTGCCAGTGACGGCGACTTCAATAGGTAGGCTTTTTCCACGCAGAATACGAGCATCACCGGGTGTAACGGTAACCTTAGTTGTCAAAATCGGGTCAGTCTTTTCCCACGGAACGAGTATTCGCATTAGACTCGTTTGGGTTTCTGTAGGAAATAGGAGAGTGAGCAAACCACAAGCTGCAATGACTAAAGTTGCGATACCGACATATTTTCGGGTTCGGCTATGATCAATCGTAGCTTTGAAATTAATTCCTTTTACCCGTTTCGTAGTATCCTCAACCAATCGTTGGAGCATGTGTGCCTCAATTGGGTCATCCGATTCGCGGTCCCCGAATTGTACAGCACTCACAAGTCTATCCTCAAGATTTGGATGGATCTGTTCAACATTAAGAGCAACATCGCGCAGTGTAAGTGATGCTCGTAACGGTTGGATCAGGTATTTGTATAGTAGGTAAAGGGTAGTGCCAACAATTCCTACCAGCAGTATGACGCGTACATAACTTGGAAGCGGCATCAGCCAATCAACGATTGATCCTCCTATCAGAATTGCCAGGACCCCAATCAGTACGATGGCAAATCCTGTCCAGAAAAGACTCCGTTTCCACACACGTCGAGCGTCTAAAATTCTTGCTTGTAATTCTGCGTAACCTTCTCTTGTATTCATTCTTTTCTCCTATATTCACATCTGCCTTAGATATGATTTTAGTTCAATTTCCAAAGTTAATCGTCAGTCTAAATATGTTTTATTATTTCTTTTCTTACATCCGATTGAAACTACCACTCAGTATGTCGTTGAAAATCTGTCACGCAAATTATATTAAATGATATGAAAGAATTTCAGTGAAAACTCTTGCAACTATGGTGAGTATAGGACTCAGTATAATATCCCAAAGAACCGCAATAATAAGCGCACTGATAATAAGAGATACTAAGGATATAGATTGGTTAAATTCAAATTGATTCGCAGCTTTTTGTTGAAGTAGTTTTTGTGTATATGGTGCATGTGCCCATTCCAAAATAAGAGAAAAAAGACAAAAGACGACAAACGTCACCACCCACTTCGGGCTGGACTTAAGGACGTTCAAATGTGGCACGCAGATTAACGATAAGATCAATGAGGTTTTGCCAACTCTCTTTGACATCTCCCACACCTAAAGGAGTGGGATTCTTAGGTCTTATATCAGTCCTTAATGTTTCTGAATGCCTTGTTCCTGCTTCTGCATCCACTGCTCCGTAGTTGAGTCTAACACGGACTCCACAGGCGTTTAGACTCTCCCAGTGTCCCCAGGCGAGTTATTAGTGAATGTGGTAGGGATGTTGTCCTAACAACATATATTAGTTTTTCTCTACCACATTCTAATGTTTTGAGTGATTTCGCACCAGCACCACACACCTTATCACGGATGGGGACAGGACTCAACACAGGTCCGTGTTGAGGTGATAATCCTGTCCAACGATGCTACATATAGTCCATACTATTTCGGTGCAAATGTCAAGCGTTTTTGGACCCACAGCTAAAGCAGTGGGATTGTCAGTTAATTCCCTTCATTTTTACCTTTGTCTATGGCAAATCCTGAGATCATAAACCTGTCTATCTATTGAGGAGTCACACCAAAACGTAGCACAAGTTCCTGCTATGGATATTCTTACCAGAAAAGTTTCCGATCATGCGCGAGGTCCCCGTGTCTTGCAATGCTAACCGCTATTAGAAAACTTCAAGTCAAGTTAATTTGGTATTACCACAGGGTTATTTAGTTTTAAGAATTATCAGTTGATGCGTGTTACTGATAGTTTATTTCGTAGGTCGGGTAGAGCGGTAGCGAAACCCATAGGCGTCAATTTAGCGGTCCCCAACCCGGTAGGTGCGGTTTCCTAACCGCACCGGATTCTACAAGGAAACTGCAAATTACCCGATTAAATTCTTAATCTTCATCTAAGCAATATTAAATATACATTTTAGGTTTTGAGGAAAGGTAGAAAAAAGGAAAACTGGAAGAAACGCTGTGTTCGTTATCTTCCCAACTTCCATACTTCCAATCTTCCAACGGGTCTGAAGATCAAAAACATAAATTTAATATTGAAACTTGCTTACCGGACCTGGAGGATCCCTAAATTGACGCTTATGGGTAGAGCGGTAGCGAAACCCGACATGAACTAAACGTGTCGGGTTTCGCAAACTCTACCCGACATGAACTAAACGTGTCGGGTTTCGCAAACTCTACCCGACCTATAGGTAGTTTATATAGAAATGTGAAAAAATATAGCAGAAAAACCGAAAACTAAATAGCCCTGGTATTACCAGAAAAGTTTCCGATCATATCCTTATGAATTAGACCACGTTTTCACAAAAAAGTTTGAAAAAACGAAGAACTGATGCCCTGTCAACACATAATTAACCACTTTTAATATAATATAACAAATTCTACACTTAATTAGCAAGGAAATTTTGATTATGGCTATAGAATCGCCTATTATCTGAAAAACCTATAATAGACATTAATATATCAGATTCAGGTTGCAAGGGATTTCAATCGTGTCTCACCAACTGCAATTTCACAATATGCGATTGAATCTTTCGCGGGAACTGGATTCCAAAGGCATCTGAATTTCATGAAAAATGTTGAAAATTATGAGACTGAATTCAACACTTTCCTCATATCTGCTGACCGCGCAGACCCAGACAGTCTACACGTTCCCTTTGTGAGGGAAGGCATGTCCGACAAGCCTGTACCCTTTGAAAGTATACCCAAATTTCAGGACAGGGTACGTTTAGAGGATGCGTTTAAAGAAGCAATTCCGGACGTGATGATGTTGTTGCTGTTTTTTGTTGTGCTATTTGCAACAGCACATGTATCATTTCAACGTAAAGAAATATGACCTCACAAGCAAATAGACAACTGACTCACATTTATTTTGATAGCCGTTGAAGTCGTTATGCGTAATCCGTTCAACAACGGCATTGCCACCTTGAAACTAACAGGAACTATAAATAAGGATAGGTGGCATCGGGATTATAGTCTGGCAGTAATGCATCATGCCTTTGTCCTACTATGAGGCTTTTACCATCAGTAAAGCCTTCAGGACGATGGCGGAGGAACTCAATCAGGCGATTCCGCCAGGGCATTAAGCGAGTCTCAGCATCGCTCTGGCTTGCCAAATCGTGTGTTTCGTGCGGATCATCCTGCAGATTAAAGAGATGTTCTCTACCTGTTTGGGAATACCAGATGTATTTGTGGTGTCCATCAGTCACATAGTGGTTGCCGTGCTTGTAGTCATAGCAGCCGGCGTGCTCTCCGTGTAGACAATCCCGCACCTGATCGGTATCACCTTGCATGATGGGTAGCAGGCTTTTACCGGTACAGGTACTGGGAATCTCGATCTTTGCGGCGTCAAGAATAGTGGGCATGATGTCCTGCAAGCCAACGGGACTTTGGCAGATGGATTCTTTCGGATAACCCCATCTTGCTGGTGCGCGTATTAGAAAAGGCACTCGGGCAGAGGCTTCGTAAGGAAAGGTTTTTCGGAACATGTTGTGATCGCCCAACATTTCACCGTGGTCGGAAGTGAAAATAAGGAGGCAGTCATTTAACCCACCGGCAGACTGGATCAGACGTCCGATCTGATCGTCAATGAAATTAATCGGCAGCACGGGCACAATGCATATCGTGGCTGTCAAGGCTAATCTCCCAAGCATTTGGATTCAACCCTTTCTGAGCACCTTCAAATTGGGGAGCCCAGTCGCCGACTACGGGTGGCGGAAGATCCCGTTGGATGTAGCGTTCGTAATAGTGTGCTGGTGGTGTCAGCGGTGGGTGCGGGTCTATAAAGGAAATATTGAGGAAAAAGGGCACCGTCGAGTCGCGTTTTTGGAGGAAATTGAGGGCGCGGTCAATACACCAGAAGGTGTGCATCTGCTCTTCGGGCAGGTGATGCGGGCGACCAACCCATCCGTTTGCAGAAACACCGTGTGCCATACCTGGTTCAAAGTCATTACGATGGTGGTACTGTTGCAACCACTCGACGTAGTCGTTGTTTGCGGTCCCATGAGTAGCATCGGACAATTGGAGGTGATCGAAACCGTATCGCTTGCGCGGCGGAGTCAGATGTAGCTTGCCGATCATCTCGGTTTGATAACCGGCTGCGGATAATTCGCCAGCTAGCGTATGGGGCGGGTTCCACTGCGCGCCTCTATATCCAACTGCTCCGTTGGCGGCAGGTGCGGTACCGGTCATTATACCACGCCGGGCAGGAATACAACTCGGGCATTCGGCGTACCCGCGGCGGAAGTGGGTGCCGCTGCGACCAATCCAGTCCAAGTTCGGTGTTTGCAGACAGTTGGGACCGTCAGGATCCAGACCCAAACAGTCGCCACGTTGTTGGTCAGTGGTGATTAACACGATATTAGGGCGGACATCAGGCATCTCATACTCCATATTGGGAAACGTCAAACCGGCAGTTCAATGTTTTGTTATATCAATTTTGAAATACAATGTACCATTTAGTGCTCTATAGGGTAATGAATTTTCAACAGAAAAAGAATATAAGAGACGCCAAATGCCAAAAGCGCATTTGGCAATGAATTGTGCTACTACGAACAGATTATTTGAAATGAAAAGTTATTTTCCAGAAATGGTATTAGATAGTATAACATACATGATGACAAATATCAAAAGATAGATTATTGCTACATATAACTTCTTGTCATATTCTTTGCGGTAGCACATATCGTATTTCAAGAGTTACGTAAGACGTTTTAGTATGTTATGCGTGATCCGTTCAACAACAGCATCCCCACCTGCCAATCCGTGTGACCAGTCCGTGGTAGCAGCAGTAAAGACGGTGCCAACTTTTGTGTAGATGTCCATTGTTGCGAAGATAGATTAACAACAGAATTCAAACAATTACATTGATATCGGGAAATTGTATAAAGTACATTATAATGAACGAAAATTTTGAATTTTGTTCAACTATATGTTAAAATACTATTTACATTAATAAAATTTGATTATCGGATAAACATTGACAAAAGGTGTAATTTTCAGTAAAATGGTATTATATTGTTGTCTAACAACATTTCAAAGGTATAATAAACGGTAGAAAGTGAAATAAAAAACAGTATTTGAGGAAAATGTGAAAAATTCCAATTAGGAATTAATAACCTATATTCTTCATCACTCACCGTTTTAAAATTGGTGAGTACTAAAAAGTCATGAAAAACTACTCAGTTATAGATTTATTCTGCGGTGCGGGTGCTTTAACTCACGGATTTGTTTTAGAAGGTTTTAACGTTGTTGCTGGATTGGATGCCAATAAATCCTGCAAGTATGCTTATGAAACCAATAATCACGGTTCTATTTTTATTGATAAGAAAATTGAAGACGTGAAAGTGTCCGAACTTGTGCAACTGTACCCAGAAGATCACGTTAAAATATTAATTGGATGTGCACCCTGCCAACCCTTTTCTGCATATAACAAAGGCATGAGGCACCATGATGGTAAATGGAAATTGCTTTCCAATTTCTCTAATTTTATTTCAGAAATTAAGCCTGATATTGTTTCAATGGAAAACGTTCCCACTTTGACATCTTTCAGAAAAGGGGAAATATATCTGGATTTTGTGGAACGTTTGAAAAGCGAAGGTTATGAAGTGTCTTCATATCCCAAGGTATTCTGTCCGAATTATGGCATACCTCAAACCCGAAAACGACTTGTTCTCCTCGCTTCCAAATATGGCAAAATTGAACTTTTGGAACCAACTTATACACAGGACAACTATAAGAGTGTTCGGGATGTGATTTTTGATTTGGAACCAATTGAAGCGGGTCAAACAAGTCAGAAAGACCCTTACCATAAGTCTGCTGGACTATCTAAACTAAATTTACAAAGAATTAGAGCATCAAAGCCAGGCGGTACTTGGATGGACTGGCCATCTGAATTAGTTGCAAAATGCCATCAAACAGAAAAAGGCAATGGTTACACATCAATTTATGGAAGAATGGAATGGGATGCTCCATCTCCAACACTTACAACTAATTGTTTTGGGTTTGGAAATGGTAGGTTCGGCCATCCTGAACAGGATCGAGGACTATCAGTTAGAGAGGCTGCACGTCTCCAGACGTTTCCAGATAACTATAAATTTGTCCCTCCAAATGATCCGCACCATGTAACAACTATTAGTCGTTTCATCGGAAATGCAGTGCCTGTTAAATTGGCACGAGTGATTGCAAAAAGCATCAAACGTCACCTTAGAAAAGTTTATCTGTGAATATAATAAAGGATAAAACATGGAAATTCTTCGTTTTAAAGTTGATGCTGAACTCCTGAGAGAACTTGGAGAAAGACTTGTTGGTAAACCTCACGTCGCATTGGCAGAATTGATTAAGAATAGTTACGACGCTGACGCAACGGAAGTGACGATTAAGTTTCTTCCTAATGAAGACAGGATTGAAGTACACGACAAGGGACATGGTATGACTTATGAAGACTTCAAAAATTTCTGGATGCGGATTGGTACAACCCACAAAAAGGGAAAAAAACACTCAAGAAACTTTGGACGACCAATGACAGGTTCAAAAGGTGTAGGTCGATTGGCAGTTCAATTCCTTGCCAACAGATTGATTATCCAAACTGTACCAGAAGATGGAGAAGGTGAATGGCTTGAAGCCAAGATCAATTGGCAAGAGGCTATAAAGTTTAAGGAGTATCTTACAGAAGTAGAAGTTAAGTGTAATCTCAACCCATCATGTAGACCCTTTAAGAAGGGCACTTCAATTATCTTAAAAGGACTCAAACATGTGTGGAACAGTGAATCAATTCGGAATTTAGCTTCAGAGGTATGGTGGCTTCAACCACCCTTTGGTTCGACTTCATCTTCTTTGGACAATTCAAAAGATCACTTTAGAGTCCGTTTTCAATCAACTCGGCAGGATTTTGAAAAGGAATTTGTAAGCCAAATGAATGCGGTAAAGGGTATCTGGATTGCTCGACTTGTTGGCAAGAGTAGTAATGGAGAAGTGACTCTTTCCTTAGAGTTCCCAGGCGAAGATACGATAGCCCATAAATACAAAATTGCTGATTTTCCTCACAACAATCGAAAATTCGACAAAACAAAAAACCTCAACACTTGCCATTTTGAAATACGTATTTATAATTTACGGGGAAAACAAAAATTCGGGATCAAAGTTGATGAAGCTCGTAAATATTTTTCGGAACACGGCGGAGTTCACGTCTATGATGGAGGTTTTCGCCTTCCCTATTATGGTTTGTCGGAAAGTGACTGGTTGAAGTTGGAGTATGATCATTCGCATCGACAAACTATATCCAAACTTCTTTCTGAAAACATCCAACAGTTTCCCAAGGCGTTACATAACCTACCGACTCTTGGTCGCGTTCTTGGAGTGGTCAATGTCAATACTTCCACTGAACCTAATCTTGAAATCATGATAACGCGAGACCGTTTAACCACAAATACTGCCTATAATGACCTTGTAAAAACGATTCGTTATGCTATTCATTGGTACGCTAATGAAACTACCAAGAGAAAAATTGAAGAAAAAAAACGAGAAGGATCGTCTGAATCCACGTCATTGAAATTTGAACGAGTTGAACAAGTATTAGAACATTACGAAACCGAAATTCCTAAGGAAGTCTACAAAGAAATTTATAAAAAAGTACATGAGGCAACAATTGCAGTTAAGAACGATCAGGAGCTTGTTATTGAAAAAATGGGACTGCTTGCTCCACTTGCTACAGCTGGTATTTCAGCACTATCCTACCAGCATGAATTAAAAAAACAGTTTGCTTACATTGAAAACACCATAAATAAAATAAAAGTGATTAACACAACGGATTCTGAACTTCAAATTAATCTTAACTCATTGAGCAAGGATTTAGCCGTATGGCTTAAAAGAGCAAAGTCAACTAATCTTCTGTTTGACTACATCGCCGATGCTGATAATATACAATTACGAGACAAAAGACTACGAGCAAAGAAAGTAATTGAAGAAATCACTTATCAGACGAGATTCTTGGCAAGGGGTACTAATATAGATTATAATGGACTTGACGACCAGTTATTCCTCCCCAAGGCATCATTTGCTCAATGGGGATCAATTCTTCAAAATGTGTTTATCAACGCTTTTAATGCGATGCTTGATTCGTCTGAACGTTTACTACATATCAGTTCTCGTTCTTATGATAAAACCCATGAAATTCTCATTCAGGATACTGGATATGGGATCAATCTTAATAACGCTGAGAAGTTTTTTGATCCTTTTGAGAGGGAATCAAAAATCTCACCGGAAAGGAAAGCACTTGGCTACGGTGGTACTGGACTTGGACTTACGATTGTTCGATTGGTAGCGGATAACATTGGTTGTCGTGTCCGATTCGTTGAGCCACAAAAAGGATTTAAAACCGCTTTCTCAATTCAGTGGAGGGAAACCAAATGAAGAAGAAAATTTTGATATACGATGATGAACGTCAACGCACAAACCAATTTAAGGGTAAATTGAAGAAGGGTCTTGACAAAGCAGATCAAAGCGACAACTTTGATGTTATATCCCTGAAAGATGATGAATTCCAAGACGCGATAGAAGCGTTGCAGAAAAGGCGAATTGAGTTTCGGAAGAATAAAGCAGTATGCCTGGAAGGAAGTCCCAAGGATGGCGGGGGAAAAATTGATGATGCATCAATTTTTATCATTGATTACGATTTGTTAGGGAGTCAAGTGGAGGAATCTCCGACAGGATATCTAACGGGTGAGATTATCGCCTATCTTGTTCGATGCTTTTCGCGTTGTAAGTTGATTGTTGGTTTAAATCAATATGGTAGTAACCCTTTCGACCTGACTTTGAGAGGAGATCCAGAATCATTCGCGGACCTGAATTTAGGGGAAGATCAGCTAAGTAATCCTGATCTCTGGAGAGGTGACTGGGGTGGTTCTAGACGAGGGTACAGACCGTGGTCCTGGCCCAATTTATCCAATTCTCTAGATAATTTTGATGAAAAGGTCAAAAAAGTTAAAGATAATTTGGACAAACCCATTTACAAAATTGTAGGTTTTGACCTTGAATTGTTTCAGTTGCTGCCTCATGTAATTGTTCAATTCATTGGACAGAACACACTAAAAGAACCCGATCAAGTGACGTTTCGGGATTTTGTAACAGAATCTTGGAACGGCTTAAACTCTAAGGATACGGGAAAGTTAAAGAACAGTATTAATATCAATGATCACATCTTGGCGAGAATTGGAGCTGCCAGAATATCAAAATGGTTGGAGAGTCTTGCTCTGCCGGAGCAAAACATTCTAGTAGACGCACCGCATCTGGTCTCAAGGTATTCAAGTATAATTACCGATGATAAGGAAGAAATCGGAACTTGGAACAAAACAGCACAACTGGTAGGACACGAGGAATTGGGATTGGATACAAATTTGATTGAGTGTTATAGATTTGGCAGATCTGACAAAGTCCATTGGATTTCGCGACCCGTCTGGTTTTGGGATAAACTACGCGAATGCGAAGCCATTAAAGAAGTAAAAGATCCTTGGCTGACCGAGAAATCCAACTGGGTGTTTTGCGAAGACGCTTCCCGCTTCTACCATCAAAAAGACTGTAAAGAGTTCCTTGCTGATACTGTTTCACCATTTACTCAAAGGTTTGCTAAAGGCTTCAAGGAAGTTGATTATCGACCCAGGTTCCGGTTCGCGCTGTGAATTTTTATCAAAAAAACGTAATGAAAAAAACAATCACCACTTTGAAAAGTATCCTCATTCCTCTATGTAAAGAGCAAGAATCTGTACGGCAGAACTTATCCTCTCCAGCATTAGAAACTTACCAAACCGCCTCAAAAAAGTTACCGCCTATAACGCTTCCAGATATAAAAAATCTATTCAAAACCTGTGAAGTGAATTTTTCGCAATGGGGAAAGGTTTTATACTTGCCACCATTGGAAAAAGATGATTATTTTGTTCCAATCTTGTCCTTAAAATGCAAATTGAATGAAACGCGAAGTATTGCACAATTCAGAGTCATGTTAATTTGTCTTGAGAAAAACCAAACAACCGATGAATTTTACGGGATTGGGTTTCGTATGGAAACGCCGGGCAGCATGGATCAGAATTCAGGTGCGACTGTCAATGATGGAATTCACGATTTCTACCACGCACAACTTGTTCGAAAACTTGACAGCAAACTGAAAAACAAACTACAAATTACATGTCCAAATTGGCTTCCCGATTCACAGCCTTCTTTCCCTTTGCCTGCCGATTGTCCAGTGACTTTATTGCTCTGTCTGATTGTAACACTATATGGTAAAAAATATTGCGGTCAATTCCTTGAGGAGCACAAAAATCATATACCTTACATCAGGTCTTACCGAGAGAAACTAAATAAGTGGATAAATAGAAAATAACACTAGAAGAAACTATGTAGGCAAATTACCACGCTAGTATAGAAGGAACCTTGTTTGCAGGCTGACGAAGTATCTAATCGTATACGATTTAAACAATGCACCGCGTCCGGCTACAAATATTATATCAGTGCATATCCAATACAAGCCATCCCTGTGACTACTTATTCCGCAAGCCGCTGCAAGACATTATGTGTAATCCGTTCGACAACTGCATCCCCACCTGCCAATCCGTGTGACCAGTCCGTCGTAGCAGCAGTAAAGACAGTGCCACCTTTTTTGTAAATACCCATCGTTGCGGCACCGGTATGTCCTTGTTCCCAACGTTCATACCATTCGCAATCATCCGGATGCCAACGAACAGGCGCAGTCGCGAGAATTGTGAATCCTTTAGGTGTACCATCGCGATAGGTCGGCACCGGTAAACCATCTACCAGAATAAATTCACAGCCATCGCATTCGTAGCCAACAACGGTATGATTCCCACCGAACGTGTCGTCTCTCGCCAAGTCTGTGCCCTCAAACACCCAATGCTCCGGACGATGAACTGTATATGCACCAGAACCATCCATAAATTGCCCATGACTTAAGTGATAACCACCTTGAAGGAAACCAACACCAGTCAACTGGTTTTCAGGACGATTCACGAGATAGTGACTCCACAAAGTGCTGAGGGTGCTGTAATCATCAGTTTTGTAAACAGGGTCTTGGTTGTAACTTTGTTTCCAACAGACGAGGGCACGTCCGTTGTCTTCAGAACGCACCTGCCAACACACAGAATTACCGCTAAAGAAGGCTACGTTTCCGCCATTAGCGATAAACGCCTCAAGATTGTCACGCATTGGTGCAGACCAATATTCGTCATGTCCAACACTCAACACAAGTTTATAACGCGCCAACATTTCGGGATGGAACTCAAGATCGCTATTCACTGCATAGTCAAGTGTATATCCGTTTTGTTCTGCCCAAACAATAAAAGGCAGTTCCCAAATTCTGAAGATGCCGCTAGTGGGTCGGTCAAATGAAACACGATTGCCTTGTATTTTGCTCTGTCCATGAAACCCGTAAAGACTAAAGCCGCCCCAGTTATTGTAAGCGTTATAGGTGTTAGTGGAAAGTTGGAGAAGAATACGGGTATTTGCCCCTGGCTTCGCGGGACGAACGATGAAAAACAGTGAACTTTCAGCTGAGCGATGGTTTCTGTAAATAGGGTCGCCGCCGCCATCTGTCGCGCGGAGTGTGCCTTCATAATATCCGCTCTGCCAAGTCTTTGGCACCTCAAACGTGAAGGTAGCATTCCAGCCACAGCCGTGTGATGATGCATTTTCGGGAATAGATTGTGCCTCACCGGGAAGTCCCGATTCGTTGAATACAACCTCGCGTGTCGCACCGATGCGTGCAATTTCCAGAGCGTAGTTCCCCGCACTCGTTGAGACATGGAACGCAATTTCCTCACCGGGTGCGTAACTCAGTTGATGAGTGTATCCGTCAATATAGAGTGGTCTAATACGGTTTTCGGTTTGCGTTAAAGTTGCCATGATGTGTCCTCCTTGACGTGTAGGGTATCATTTTCTTGCAGAAATGTCAACGCTACAAGATTCTGTTTTTGACTTTTTCTGTTAAATATGTTATTATTTCCACAATTATTGTTGAATTACTTGGCTAAATGAATTTAACCTCTACTCTTACTTTATTTTAATTTTAACAAAATGAAAAACGATCAAAAACAACCAACCCCGCTTTCTCCCGAACAGATGCAGCAATGGGAAAATGATGGATATCTGCTACTGAAAGACGTTGTCCCAGAGTCCGCTATCAATGGTGTTCGCGACAGGTTCGCCCATGTCGTTGATGACATAATTCGCCAATTGAAAGAGCAAGGAGTCGTTGAAGATGAAGGGGCAGAACTCCCATTTGAAACACGGTTCTTGCAAGTCGCTGGAGAGCATGCCAACCGCTTTGGTCGGTCTTGGCGTGGACAAATTGCGACATCTGAAATTTTCGATCTGCACTATGCCGGACCTCTCGTAGATGTGATCGGTCAACTCACAGGAACTGACGTTATTGGACATCCTGTCTTCAATGCGCGTCCTAAACTGCCCGGTCAGCAATTGACAGTTGTCCCGTGGCACCAAGACAGCGGCTATTTCGGTACAGTCAGTGAAGAATCACTCATCCCAACTGCATGGATTCCGCTTGTGCCTGTAGATGAGAGCAACGGCTGTTTACAAGTGGTTGCAGGCTCACATCGGTTAGGTGTGGTTGACCATCACACTGAAAACCGGGCAGGTAAGTTTCTTGAGGTGATGGACAATCTTGTGGAGGACTCTCGTGTTGTAACCTGTCCTATGGAGATAGGGGATGCGTTAGTGTTCAATAACCTTACGCTCCACCGTTCCTTACCGCACACTACAAGCGAGATTATCCGATGGGCAATTGACATCCGTTATCTTCGGGACGGTGACCATCCGGGGGCAATCTATTGGAAAGACCCCGATTTTAAGTGGGTTATCCGCAGTCAAACGCAACCTTTGACAACCCTTGCACAATGGCTTGAAATGTGGTAGGGCAATACAACGATTCCAGTAGTAAAGTGCTATTGCTGGTGTGACGGGATATAGTGTGTGGCAGAAAAAGGATAGATATCCGTTCTTTGTCTTGTAGAAGGGAATTAACACCTAATACCAAATTAACGGGATTCCAATCTATCGGTGCGGTTAGGAAACCGCACCATAGGCGTCAATTTAGTGGTTTTCCGTGTCCGAGAAACCCTCTTTAGTCCCGTAAGGACGATATGTTTATAGCAACGAAAGCACCCACAACTCTTTAGCCCCAGCGGGGCGACAGGTGTATAGAAAAAGTGATACCCACAACTCTTTAGCCCCAGCGGGGCGACAGGTATATAGAAAACGGTGTCCAACAGTCTCTTGAACCCCAGCGGGGTGACAGGTGTCTGACAACATGTGCCCATATACACCTTTCGCCCCGCTGGGGCTTGAGTTTGGTATGGATCGTGGTCTATACACATTCCGCCCCGCTGGGGCTAAGATATCCAAAATATAGGTTTATTTCCTTAAATTGATGCCTATGGTGCGGTTAGGAAACCGCACCTACCGGGGCGGGAGTCTTTCCGAATTTGTCCCGCGAAATGTCTATTTATACCATTTCTGAATGATCGTCTATCATTAGCAAAAACCGCGTTTGTAGTCGCGCAATTCATTGCGCCTCTTGCACACTCGCCTGAATAGGAAACCAAAAATCTTATAATGATATGTTATTTTTCAGAAATGGTATTACATAACGTTGCTGTCAACTTGCCTGCTGTAGCTTTTGAAATAGGTCCCGAAAGATTGCATCCCGATTCACACTGGTCGCAACGCGCATCAGGTGCCGACTGTTATCAAAACTCCACGTTACAGCACCTGTCAGAATAGGACTATGCACAATTTCTGTTGGTACCCAACTACTATTGACGAGATGCGCAGTTGCGGATATATCCCAAATGACCTTTGACCAACCAAAATGGTCTTTGTGATAATCTTTGAAAATTTTGACCAGATAATCTCCAATTTTACCTTGTCCTTGAACATAACGTTCCATCTCTGAAACAGTTGTCAGCAGATGTGAAACCACACCACGTGCAGGTAGATGAACAAACGGCACACCACTGTTGAGAACAACTCGGGCACTGTGAATATCTTGTGCAAGGTTAAATTCACGTGTATGTGACCAGTACATTGGATTGCCACCAAGCCACACCACGACTATCTTTTTAATAATTTCTGGTTCAAGTAAAATTGCGGATGCAACGTTTGTAATCGCACCAACAGCAACAACATAAAGCGGATCGTTAGAATTCGTCATTGCGCGTTCAACCATGTCAGTCGCTGCTTCGCTTGGTAAAGGAGTTTCTTCATCCGAGAGAAATCCCCTTGAACCACGATAAACAAAACCATTAGAGTCTACATCAAGAAAGTCTAACAGACGCAAAATCTCATCGTAACTTTTCTCCATGCCATCTTCAGGATTTGCCGAACGGCTGTTGTGAAACGGTGCAGCATATATCGCCTCTACATCAAGTTGTTCAGGTGATAGAAGCGCATGAACAACTGCGAACTGGTCGTCAATTTCATTGTATGTGTCCGTGTCAAGCACCATCTGCACACGCCCCTCTGGAGGTTGCAGCATCTCTATACGTTTGGATTCAGTCAGGATAGGAAAGTTCATAAGTGTTGCCTTTATTGCCTTAGATTGAATAGATATTTTGTATAGTGTATCACATTATAAGGGTGAAAAGTCAATAGATTTGTTTTTATACTGAATATAAAACGTATATTTCACACTATAGCAAATTGCAATTATAATCACGATAAAGGATAAAATATATAACATTAGTAATTTTTAATAAATGATAATGAGATACAATATCATTTAAACTTATTGATATTGAGACTCAGTATTAGGTATATAACCATATTACTATTGCTTACTATTTTACTTCTGCTAATTATTGTAATGATAATATGTGATATTCAAGAATTTATCTCTCGTAGCACGTAAAACCCAAATCCTATGAAGTTTAAGTATTTAATTCGGTAAAGCCGATTTTCCCCAGGGCCGGTAGGTGCGGTTTTGCGGTGTACTCACCCAAATGCGATCTGCATTCCTAACCGCATCTTATGCGTCAATTTAGGCGTTTTTTTGAGAATGAGACATGCTCTTTAGTCCCGTAGGGACGCAAGTTTATAGCGTTTTATTTCACATCTCGCTCCTACGGAGCTCAAGAGATGTGCCTAAACGAGGTCCTATAAACATATCGCCCCTAAGATTTGGGATATAAGTGCTTTTCTTTGCTTTAGTTTCTAGTTTTTCTTGACAAAGAAACACTATTTTTGTTAAAATCTCTTTTAGTGAGTATGTCCGAGTGGAAACCTCAATAGCCAAAAAAAGGTGTACTGCCACCGGAAATTCGGGCCACTCTCTAAGACAAGATTATGGTATAATATCCATCTACTTGAAAGGAGTATCCGATGGCGAAACGAAAACGAAGAAACTTCACCTCCGAGTTTAAAGCCGAAGTTGTTCTTGAGGCTCTCAGCGGTGAAAGTTCCCAAGCAGAAGTGTGTCGGCGACATAACCTCAGCGATGAACAACTTTCAAAGTGGAAGCGACAGCTTCTTGAAAATGCGTCTACCCTCTTTGAACCCGCTGATAAACAGTCTGATGCCTCTGCGGAGCGGATCGCCCAACTTGAGCAACTCGTTGGGCGGTTGACCCTGGCACTTGACATCCAAAAAAAAGCCTCAACTTACTTGAGCTAACCCCGATGGAGCAACGAGAAATGGTTACGGCATTACGGACAGACTTTTCGGTTCGGCAGATATGTGAGACACTCGGTTTCAACCGAAGCAACCTCTATTATCACCCCAAGCAGGCCCCGTGTGAAGCGGGCCTCCAGGATGAAATAGAGAAGTTATCTTTGCTATATCCAACATACGGATATAGGCGTATCACACAGTTGTTGGTGCGTAGCGGATACACCATCGGGTATAAACGTGTTGCCCGATTGATGAAATCCGCCAACCTCTCGGTTTCTGTCAAACGTGTCTGTCAAACCACGACATCCGTTGCGGGTGTGCGTCCCTGGAGCAATCGCCTTGAAAACCTTGATGTCTCCCGATGTGATCAGGTCTGGGTGGGCGATATCACCTACGTCCGCCTCAAAGGACACTTTATCTATGTTTGTCTGCTCATGGATGTCTTCACTCGCATGATCAGAGGGGGGTATATCAGTCAACACTTGACGCAATCTCTAACGTTGAAACCTTTGGAGACAGCATTATGTCAAAATGTCCCAGAGATCCATCATTCTGATCAAGGCGTTCAATATCTTTCAAATGCGTATATCTCACTGCTTAGGCATCATGGGATTGAGATTTCAGTCGCCCGGAGAGGGTGTCCTTGGGAGAACGGATATGCTGAAAGACTTATCCGCACGCTCAAGGAAGAAGAAGTTCATCTCAACGACTATGAGGACATCCACGAAGCGAGAGCCCGCATTGGGCATTTTATTACACAAGTATATAATCACAAACGCCCTCACTCTGCGTTAGGGTATTTGACACCTGTGGAATTTGAGCAAAAAAACTTGTCTTAACTTTGCTAAATTTTGGTCTGAATAAACGGTAGCACTTCAATGTCCGGTGTGAGGGCAGGGAAACTTTGTCCTCTTTATAGCGCGAGGTCTCTGGGTCCTCCTCACAATGCTGGCTTTATCATAAAACTTCAAGGCAAGTTAATTTGGTATTATATCCTCCAGTGAATAGGTTGGTTTACCACAAGGATAACCTTTTTATTCATATCTATTAAGAAAAATCAGTAGATCTGTTTTTTTGACAGTTTAAAGTGTCAAAAAGCGTCAAAAAGTGTCAACTTAAGAAGGAGCACATCCACATGCCACGAAGAAAGAAAATCTCTGACATATTGATTGAACTCTCCGAAGAACAAAAAATATATCTTCAAAATGAAACAGCGGGGAATGTTGAAGTAGGCGTCAAAAAGACCACCCTGCGCAAATGGGAACGCGAACCCATTTTCTCAACGATTTATGGTATGATACACTATACCGCTGACCTATTACCAGAGGATTTTGAATCCGCCCTTGAACAAATAAAAGCATCGGCTTACCCCACGATACATTATTGCACTGGGGAGATTCCCATAACAAGGACGGTGAGTATTTTCAGCGCACCATAGACTATCTCGAAAACGAAAAAAGAAGGGAGACCGACACCGCTGAACTCACCAAAAAAGACCTCATGATCCCTCTCATCCTCGCCGGTAAAAACAATCAAGAAATCGCAAACGAACTCAACGTCACGCGGCAGACAATCAGCAAGTGGCGAAATGATAAAGACTACCAAACCTACATCAAGAGAGAAATGGAAAATTATAAACAAACGCAACGCGCACATATCGCGCAAGTTATCTCTAAAGCCTACGCAACATTGCATCAAATGTTAGATGCAGAGGATGAAGCCATCCGCCTAAAAGCCGCAGAGGCAGTGCTGAAACACACACGCCCCCAGTGACGTTTGCGCCTATTCTGTGACCATCAAAATGTGGATAACTTCACTTTTTTGTTTTTACACTTTTTTGATGTCCGCCTCAATAAGCATCGCTTCTGTCTTTTGCCAAATATCTGTTGGACGCCAATTCGTAATGGAGCTTCTATTGATCCCCAATTCCTTTGCGATCTGTTGATAGCTCTTTCTGTCAAAAGCAAGTTGGCACGCTTTGATAATGCGCTTCGGTTTTAATGTTCGCAATGTTTGAACCTCTGTTTGTTAGGATTATACGTTCTATCAATACCTTCGCCAAAAATGGATCGTTTTCTGTTCTCACTGCGAAGCAATAGCACTCCGCATGAAGATTAAGAATTTAAACGGGTAATTCCGGGACGTGTGATAACAGGCAGATCGGTTCGTAGTAGTGCGATTCATCGCACGTCGCGTAGCCACAATTACCCAATTTATTTGTTAAACTTCATCTGGAGTGCGGAAACTTATCTGTCATTAGAAAAAGGGTGGTTTCCAAAAACTTTACACACTCGGTTGAAGTATTTACATGATTTAAAATACTTCCGCAAAAACCTGAAGATATTTTTATTCATGAAATCCTTGAACATCACGGATCAATGGGTTCTATTCATTACACATCCATAGGTGTAAATTTAAGGAACCGCGGCACGCCATGTCCCCAGGTCCGGTAGGTGCGGTTTCCTAACCGCACCGGATTCTCCGCGAAAACCGTCCGGCGGCAACCCTCTCAGAAAATGCCTATACGGTTTGGCACCGATGAAGCGGATACTACGGAAAATAAGAGTGCCAAAGAGACGGATTGGGAGGGCACCGGTGCGGTTTCTCAAAAGATCCTACCGTTGTTAGGTCAAGCCCTGTTCGGTTAGGAAACCGAACCTACCGGGCCTGGAGGACCGCTAAATTTACACCTATGGTTCTATTCATTACACATCCATTCAACTCAAGCTCAGATAATTGGCGAAGGTATTGTTCTATGATATATTATATCCGAGACAAAGCGAAAAAAAATAAAAAAAGGGGTTGACTCTTTTTTAACGATGATTTACAATACCGATAACGTCTAAAATTAACAATCAATATGGGTACCTTTTTCTAAAATTAACGAGTTGTGCTAGATAACTTTTTGTAAAATATTATTTCAGATATGTGGTGTGTTTTATCCGTGCTCCCATACAAGCGTCTAACAATTGTCCAATCTTTATAGGTTGAATACACTCTTCAGTCCCGTAGGGACGATATGTTTATAGAAAAAACGCCCTACACGCTCTCTTTAGTCCCGTAGGGACGATATGTTTATAGCACAAAATCCAATATCTGTGAAAACAAACAAAACAATTAGTTAACTAACGACTTGTGCTAGTTACGTAATAGTTTTGTTGTTTTTCACAGTTGTTCATATTCTGTAGGAGCGATCTCCGAATCGCGATACTCTGTCGGGAATCGGAATTCCCTCCTACCTTTGAATGGTGTCGTGAATTGAAAAAGTTGCGGAATTCAAACCCAAACGAGACAAACATGTGAAAGATAAATATACCAAATGTTAACTAGCACAACGCGTTAACTAGCACAAGTCGTAAAATTACATTTAGATTGTTGGTTTAGACGCCGGGGTGCCCTCAATCTTTTAAGGCTGCCCAACGTCTAAACCTCTGATGTGTGGTATCCATAAGTCAAAGGTCAATTCAATGCGGAATAACAAGAAGGAGAGAATTCTCATGAACAAAAAACTTTACTGGGGCCTCGGTGTCCTCTTTGGACTTATCATCGGGGGTTTTGTGTTCCTCCTTGTTCAGCAAAAAGCCGAACTCAATCAGTGGGAAGCAGATGCAGCCAAAGATAAAAAGTTAACTACTGCTGAAACACCACCGATTGTGGAGAATAAACCACCGCCCCCTGAACCCGGATACACATGGGTGCAGCACGGCGATCATTTCGACAAAGTACCCCTCGCGGCTACAAGCGAAACGCCCGTGCAACACACCGCCCCGAAAGGTGCTACCCTCAAACCTGTTTTTCCAACAACCGATACGAACGATGCCCCTGTCAAAGCAGCATACAAACGGCTTGAGTATATCAAAAATAATCCTTACGCCTGGGGCGGGGTGCATTCACAGCGTGCTACAGAACTGATCGCACAACTGATGACAGAATCAGGTCCGATTAGGTTAATAGACCACAACCATGGAGACCTTGTTGAACAACAGATTACAGAACTCTGTAAACAAGGTGATCCACGCGCCGCGGAGGTATTAATATCACACATGTGTGATGGAGACGTTCTTGGTCAAGCGATGACTGATGCGTTAGAAGAGATCGGTCCCCCTGCTCTGCCCTATATTCTCCCGTATCTTGAAAAATTCGTAGCAGAAGGTGGGACAACGTCTATCGGAATGTTTGACGCTTTGGGTCGGATTGGTGCTCGGTATCGCGATGATCTTGGCGGTATCGTAGACTACATCATTATCCCGAAGTTAAAAGTGATCGCTGCCGATGAAGATAATGAGCGTTATGATTCAGGTTCAGTTATAGATGCCCGTGGAGCCCTTGCGCGGCTTGAGTAATAAATAAGGAGTTATTTCAATGAATAAGAAGTTTTATATTTTCTGTATTTTTCTGTTAGTGTTTTCTGTCGTGTTTCATGGTTTTTCAGCACTTGAAACAGGTTCAGGTTCAGGCTCAAATTCAGGTTCTATGAATGCGCCGTTAGTGAAGTATAAAGAGTGGCAGGTGGGTCGTAGTGACACAGGCACGGACAAAAATAGTGCTGAGCATCTTTCATTTATCACGAGCACCGAAACGTCTTGTCAACACCAGACAAAAACCAGTTGTCCAGGCCCCTTGAATAAAGGAGAGCTGGGGGAAACCTGTCTAAAACCGATTAACCCTTGCCCATAGCAAGAAGGAGAGAATTCTCATGAACAAAAAACTTTACTGGGGACTCGGTGTCCTCTTTCTATTGATCACGGGTGTATTTGTTATCATCCTTGTTCAGCAAAAAGCCGAACTCAATCAGTGGGAAGCAGACGCAGCTAAAGATAAAAAGTTAGCAGCAGCTGAAAAACCACCGATTGTGAAGAATAACCAGCCAACAGCGCGACCGGGATATAAACAGGTAAAGCATGGCGACCACTTCCACGAAGTGCCAATAGACGCACCTGATACATGGCAAGATGAACCTGTCGTAGCGAATGATGCATCTAATAATGTACAGCAGCAAGATTTAACTTTATCAGCAGAAACACAGCGTAATTGGCGTGAGTGGAATCAGAGTTATATGGATGAAATGGAAGGCGACCCACTCAGTGTGGATCACTACAATTTCCTAAAGGAACATCCAGACTTTTCACATGATACAGCTTCGCCTGAGTTAAAAGCAAAATGGACAGAGGCTATTCTTGCGAAACACGCAAAAAAGACTGAATTCTCAGAGCACCTCAATGTCATTGAAGCAGAGATTGAGGCAAAGTTTGGTGATCTGAGTAAAAAACGTTATATTGGGGGTCCAATGGGCAACAATACAGGAGGTGACGAATAATGCGTGCTTTAAAATTATCCATACTTTTCGCGATATGTGCGATTATCATTCCGCTTGGTATTCGGACCTTTGCTGATGATCCACCACGAACGCCACCACCAACGACTAAAATCACTGCCAGTTATGGATCAACGCACACGGTTGCAAGTTTTGCTGATGCAGAAAGAAAATTTAGCGATCACGAAGGTAGATTGGCAACTGAAAGAACAGATAAACTGGAGTTGAATATAGAACTGGGTATCATTCATAAGGGAATAGGTGGCGACAGGAGCGGACTGAATGATGCAGCTGCAGGTATTGGTATAACTGTCATAGCAGGCAGAAAACTTGAACTTGCTGCTGTGGTTGCGCTTGCGAATAAGATTCTCAATCTGCTTGATGAAGGCAAAGATTTTGACATCTACCTGACGTTTATAAATAAATGGGCTGAGATAGAGTCTAACGATCAGGACATAGCGAATGCCTTTTCCGATCGCGATCTATTCTACGAACTGTATGAAGATTGGTGGATTTATGAGAATGGTCCTAACAATCCTGTGCCGCCTAAACACAACGAAGATAGCCTTAGCTCGATGCAGACCCGTATCCCACCGATTGGTGTTCGGTGTGGTGGTGCTTGTAATGATTGGTGGTATAACGGCTCGAATTGGTTTTTGGATGGAGACACTTATCCTGCCACAGATCCCGTGACGGGTAGAGTTGGTGTGTCCGCGTCGTTGTCAGAAATGAGTACGTTGGCAGAGGCACACAAAAAGACCTGTGAAGGTTGTAATGTAGCCTACTGGACGTGTCGTGATAGCGAAGAAAGAAAGCATAAGGTTCTGTATTGTCATAAAAAGATTGAGAAATATACCTATGATCAATTAGGAGGCAATTGGGGCTGGTTTTCTTTAGGCATCTGTGGCGAATCGTATCGTAGGTGTGATGATCCGAAAAAGAAGCAAGTTCATCGGTATAACTATGTATCGGGTTATAATAGTGAAGAGTATGGTGGGTATTATATAGCGTCGTATAGGTCCCAGTCTCCTTCAAATCATGGGAGTGGGAGTGGTATAACGACACCGCCTGCTGTCTCTATCTATGGTCGTAACGGCGTTGGGTTTAGTTCGAATGCTTTTGACGTTTCGCCAAGATGCGACACGTGTGTGGACAATAGTTCCAACTGTCCGGATTCCGACACGAATCATTGACCTTAACTTCATTCACATAACAGGCAGGTATCTTTATGGTATCTGCCTGTTTTTTTCTCCGGTGTGGCGTTTATCTTTCTTCAAGAAGTGCCGCCATAGAAACCGCGATTGCATCCGCTTCGTGATCCGACGCAATAGACGTCTCCATTTCACACACTTTCTGCACAAACCTTTTCACTTGTGCTTTGTTAGCATGCCCACCCGCCCCAACCGCTGCCTTTGCTTTCTGCGGACTTATCCCCACAACCTTCGCCCCGTGTCTTGCCTCTGCCACTCAAGTTAATTGGGTATAAGACCCACTTAACCCGATTTGTAGCGCGATATCTCTGGGTCCTCCTCGCAATGCTGACTTTATCAGAAGATTTCAAATCAAGTTAATTTGGTATAATAAACCATTTGGAACTGAAAGCAATTGGCAATCTGAATATCATATATTATAAACAATTGACATAATTTCAGTTTTATAGTATAATTTTTGAATATGGTTACTATAAATGCAGCTTGCTAAAACGGAGAAAATGTAGTGAGACACTATAAACTGACTGGTCTCAACACGCCAAAATATGAATGCACTCCGTCTATTTGTTAACGGCTTCCTGATTGGCATCGCCAACATTATTCCGGGTATGAGTGGTGGCACGCTCGCCCTTGTTTTAGGAATCTATGAACGCTTAATCAATGCCTTACGCAATATTGGACTTGCAACTATAAAGCGATTGCTACGCATTTTTACTTTTAAAAAGACAGCATTCTCGGATTTTAAAGATGAACTCCGCCGTATTGACTTCAGTTTTCTAATGATTTTAGGCGTTGGTGCTGTTGCAGCAGTGTTGCTATTGACAAAACTAATTGCTTATCTTTTGGATTCTCAGCATGATGCGACTTATGGCTTCTTTTGCGGTTTGGTCTTAACATCTATTTTGATACCAGTGCGGATGCTAAAAGGATTCAGTTGGAAAGAACTGTTAATCTTGCTCGTAGCAATTTCACTGATTGTTTTTGTGGAAGAATTCAAAAAAACTGCTGCGAGTAGCGCATCAGAGGTAAATATTGGGTTAGAAGTCACGGCCGGAACGCTCACAATGTTTTTTGTATGTGGCGCGTTAGCTATTTCCGCAATGGTTCTCCCCGGTATCAGCGGTTCGTTTCTATTAGTTGCATTCGGTGTGTATTTCCCGCTTTTAACCGCGATTAGTAATTTTATGGACGGTATCCCAACTATATTGAAGGGAGACATAAGTCAGCCATTTCTGGATAATCTACTGATACTCGCTGTTTTTGCATTCGGTTGTCTATTTGGTCTATTAGCATTTACAAGGCTGCTAAAGTTTCTGCTGGAACGTTACCGCAACCTGACAATTGCTTTTTTAATAGGTTTAATGGTAGGTTCACTGTATGGGTTATGGCCATTTCGAGAATATGTTGAGGTAGGTGAGAGACGTTATGATATCGCGCATTTGCCTCCGAAACTTGATATGAATTTGCTCATTACAGTGTCTGTTTTTCTGGTCGGATGTGTGATTATCTTAGGCTTTTCACTAATGGAAAAGGAGTCGGAATGACGAAAAAAGTCGGTTTTTTTGTCCATACTGCTAAGGAGAAAGCTCCCCAAATCGTGGCTGATGTGTCCGAATTGCTGAAAAAAGAGGGAGTGATCCCGTTAGTTCCGAATGAACAGGCGAAGGCACTCGGTTTACCGCTCACAGGAATCACTATAGCAGAGATGGTAGAAGCGGCTGATATAATCCTTGTCCTTGGGGGTGATGGAACACTTCTAAGTGCAGCACATACACCACAGATTGAAAACGTTCCGATACTCGCAATCAATATTGGACATCTCGGGTTTTTGACAGATGCATCGTTGAATGAACTCAAACCGACCTTAATGGCAACGTTAAAAGGTGATTATCGGATAGAACATCGAATGATGTTAGAAGTCATCGTGAATAGCCAAAGCCCGCAACCATTCCATGCATTTGCCCTGAACGATGTTGTAATCCGACACTATACACGACTAATTGAGTTGGACGCGTATGTTGATGGAGAACTATTTATTCCATATAGGGCAGATGGATTGATAATTGCCACACCAAGTGGTTCAACAGGATATTCGCTTGCGTGTAGTGGATCAATTGTCGCACCGCAATTGGAGGCAATTTTGCTGACACCTATCGCACCCCACAGCCTCACAGTCCGACCCTTCATCGCACACGGGGACGCAGAAATAAAGGTCGAGATGCATTCCACGTATGAAAGTTTAGATCTATTTATTGATGGACAACGCGAAACACACACCCTCGCAAAAGAAGCGGTAATAGAGGTACGTAAGGCAAAACGAACGATTCAACTCATCCGATCTCAGAGTCATAGTTACTACAAAGCATTACGTGAAAAGCTCATGTTGGGAGAAAGAATCAAATAGATAAGTGAAAAATTTTAAACGGTTCACCATTTGATGACTTGTAAGGAATAAACCTGTGATAGAAGCGATCTCTATCCGCAATATTGCCCTAATTGATCAACTTGAATTGGAACTCTCACCTGGATTGAACATCTTTACGGGTGAGACAGGCGCAGGAAAATCAGTGATCCTCAAATCAATTGGCTTGGTTTTAGGTGAACGAGCATCTGCTGATATTGTACGAGATGGCACTGATTTTGCCGCCGTGGAAGTCAGTATTGTTCCACCATCGGTGCTTCCCATACCTGCTGAAACAGACGATACTTTGGTTCTTTCCAGACAAATTAGTGCAAATGGTAGAAGTCGGTGCCGAATTAATGGGAAGTTAGCAAATTTAAAACAACTTGAGGAACTCAGTACATCGCTAGTTGATATTCATGGACAACACGAACATCAATCGTTATTTAGAACAGAAACACATCTCGAACTATTAGATGATTTCGGTGAAACCAGTATAGAAAGGCAACAAGTTAGCGAAAAATATCATCATCTTCTTGATTTGCAACGTGAGATGGATGCACTCATACATACATTGAGAACATCAGAACGGGAAAAGGAACTGCTTAGTTTTGAGGTTAAGGAGCTTACCTCAGCAGATCTTCAAGAAGGTGAAGAGGAAAAACTAACAGCAGAAATAGGAGTACTCAACAACACTGAGCAATTATTTGAATCGGCAAACCTTGTTTATGAGCAACTTGATGGTGATGGACAAGGTGAATTTGGAGCAACAAATTCCGGCAGCAGCGTTTCAGTGCTACAAAGTCTAAGAGATTCCGTAAAAACAGTAGCGAAACTGTATGAAATTGATGCAAGTCTTTCTGAATTGAGCGAACGTATAAATTCAGCGTTATATGAACTTGAGGATATTGCCTCTCATATCCATCAGTACGCAGATACTGTTGAGTTCAATCCGGATCGTTTGGCAGAAGTGATGGATCGGTTAGAACTAATCTCTAAATTCAAAAGGCGATACGGTAACACTATTTCGGAAATGTTGGATTATCAATCCGAAGCACAACGCAAGTTGGAGGATTTAGAACTCGGTTCTGAAAAAATTGATCTACTAAAAGACCAAATTCGCGAAATAGAACAGGAAGCGCAAGGATTGTGTGTTGCTTTGTCCACTAAACGCAAAAAAGTTGCTGAAAGGCTCTCCGTATTAGTTGAAAAGGAACTTCAAGAACTGGGTATGGAAAAAGCAGAATTTCAAACTTCTGTTGCACCAGTCCAAGATGATAAAGGTATATTCTTGATTGATGGGAAACGGTACGCTTTTCGCGCGAAAGGTATGGATAAAGTTGAGTTTTTAATCGCTCCCAATGTCGGTTCTGAGTTGCGTCCTTTGGCAAAAATCGCATCCGGTGGTGAGATATCTCGTGTCATGCTTGCACTAAAAACCGTGTTGGTCCAAGTTGATAACATTCCAACTTTACTATTTGATGAAATTGATAGCGGCATAGGCGGTAAGGTCGCAGACGTAGTCGGTATGAAATTGAAGCAACTTTCCGAGTCTGCACAAGTTATTTGTATAACACATTTGCCACAGATCGCCCGTTTTGCTGACCAACATTTTCTGGTTGAAAAAGAGGTTGTAGGTGAACAAGCTTTGATTTCTGCAAAACCGCTGACAGGATCCGAACGTGTCACGGAAATCGCACGCATGCACGGCGGAAAAGAAACGGAAGTCGGTCTTGCTCATGCACGAGAACTATTGAATGGGTAATGCCATTTAAAGGATCATTTAAATATGGATGAAAGGTTTACACAATCAAGCGGCACGAACGTCTATACTGGCTGTGAGTTACTCGTTAAAGGTGCTTTAGAAAGCGGTGTTAGCCTGATGACAGGATACCCTGGATCACCGATCGCAGAGGTATTTGACGTTCTACAGCGCAATTCGGACCTCCTCAAATCACACGGCATCGTTGCCCAAATAGCTAACAATGAGGCGTTGGGTATTGCACGGTTAAATGGTTCACAAATGGCAGATATGCGTGCAATCGCATATATGAAAAGTGTTGGTTTGCACGTTGCTTCTGATGCACTCGCTATCTGCAATCTCGCTGGCACAACTGGGGGTGCGGTTGTCGTTGTCGGTGATGATACGTGGTCGTATAGCACACAGGTCCCTGCTGATTCGCGATTTTTAGTTCGCCACCTCTACATGCCGCTTTTAGAACCTTCGACTTGGCAGGAACTCAAAAATTGGATTAATCACGCTTTTGAGATTTCTGCTGATGCTGATCTATATACCTGCTTTTTAACGACCCAAAATCAGGCTGATGGCGGCGGTAATGTTGAATTACATCCAAATGTTTATCCGACCATTAACCAACTATCACAAACAGAATTGGATACTAAGTTAATCTCTATAGATGACCGCGTGGTCTTACCCCCTGATACCGCTCGCATTGAAGTTGAAACCCTCCGTAAACGGCTCCCTATTGCACTTGAAACAGCAAAGCGATTAGGTCTCAACAAAATCATCTATCCAACAAATTCAACTTCAGATAAAAAACAGAATAAAATCGGATTCTTGACATCTGGTTTCAGCTACACTTATCTGGAACATGCTTTATTTGAACTGAACCTGACCGATACCATTCCTATCCTCAAACTCGGTATGACGCATCCGATTGATACGGATATTATTCATGAGTTTGCACAGGAGATAGATGAACTATTTGTTGTTGAAGAGAAACGTCCTCTTCTTGAAAATGAAGTCAAGGCATTACTGACGCAGATGTATCAGGAAGGTAATATTGATAAATTTGTGAAGGTATGGGGTAAACAGTTTCCAGAGGGATTGCCCGGAATTCCGAGTGAGGCAGGATTAGACACATCTATTCTAATCCAACGTTTGATACCTCTATTTTCAAAAAATGGAGAGGAAGGTAGATTTGCGAAGAGTGTTCCAGTTGATATGGAGCACTTGGCAAAAGAAGCACAGTTACAGCAACAAGTGGCTGATTATAAGACAGATATTCCGAAACGCACACCGACTTTCTGTCCCGGGTGTCCACACAGAGATTCCTCAAGCGTTCTGCTTGAAATCACAGAGCAATTCATGGATGCTGCGTATATGCAGAAGCATCACGATTCACCTTCTGTCGATCTCGTTTTTCACGGGGATATCGGGTGCTATTCAATGCTAAAATACGAGCCCTTTCCACGTTTGATGCACAATCTCTCTGCAATGGCACTCGGTGGCGGTACAGGTGCAGGTATTGATCCGTTTATCGTCAATAAGCAGATTGTTTTCATGGGTGACTCAACCTTCTTTCATGGCGGAATGTCCGCAATTTCTGATTCTATCAAGAATAACCAAGATATCGCCTATATTATTTTAGATAACCAAACGACAGCGATGACTGGGCACCAACCTACACCTGCCGGCGATGTAGACATCCTCGGCAATCCTACGTTTGCGCAAGATATTGAGAAGGTCGTACAAGGGTTAGCTGGAAATTCCGAGATTACTATTGTTCGGGTGAACCCTGAAGATCGGTTGAACTATAAAAAATATCTTGAGAAGTCAATTCTAAGACCGGGTGTCAAAATTATTATCGCAGATAAAGAGTGTGCGATTACCTTCCATAGACGACTCCGACGTGAGCAACAAGCCATCAAAGAGAAAAAAGGCTTCTTAAAAGTCGAAAAACACATCAACATTACATCAGAAGTTTGCGAGTTTTGTTTAGAATGCACAAAATCTACCGGATGTCCCGCATTAAAAATTGTTGATACCGATTATGGAAACAAAATCGAGATTGATAGGTCAAACTGTGTAACCGATGGTGCTTGTGCCCGTATAAAATGGGCATGTCCATCATTTGAAGAAGTCGTAGTCACCAGAAAACGTCCGCCGCGTTCACAACATGTTCATCAGATTGATAAACCTAAAGCGCAAGAATCAGACATACCAAATGAGTGGGAGGAATCGGGGTTACCCAAGTTACTTTCACAACTTGGATTAAATGCGGGACACACCTTGCCACCTCCGCCTCTACGTCCCTTTGATAAAGTCTGGAGTGCTTACGCTGCAGGTGTCGGTGGGATGGGTATTGGGACTATCTCTAAAATCCTTGTAGTTGCAGGTTATCTCCAAGGTTATGATGTGCATTTCTGTGATAGAAAAGGCTTAGCAATTCGGAATGGTGGTGTCTATACTCACGTAACTTACACGAATACCGAAGCTAAGATTTCACCTATTATTCCTTACGGAAAAGCAGACCTCATCTTAGGTATCGACATTTTAGAGGCAGTTCGTGGTATTTCAGCAGAGTCTGTTTTTCGTGTTGCCTCCACTGAACGTACAGCTGCCGTCGTGAATACTGCAAAAACTGATACGGTGTCAACCCTAATTGGTAAAGATACTTTTGAAATCTCTGATTTGGAAGAAACGATTGAAAATTGTACCAATTCATATTTTGGACTTAATCTATTTGAAGTCTCAGAAAAATTATTTGGCGCAAAACTGTATGCAAATATCATGCTGTTGGGGGTTGCGTTCCAAAAAGGTTTGATGCCGCTTGAACTTGAACCGATAAAACTTGCTTTGAAACAGATGGTCAAACGCTCCGATTTACAACAGAATCTGAATGCTTTTGAGGTCGGCAGATACCTTACAATAAACGAAAATACGGATAGCCTTCTATCGCAGTCTAAGTTTGATGTTATGGAACAGTCCTATGCACATACATTGGAAGAGAAAAAAAGTATTCTGGCAGAAAAATTTAGAGGTAAACGACTTGCTGACTTATACGTCAGTTTAGTTGAAGGAATCGTTAAGAAAATTGAATGGGATGACTCAACACACCGAAGTCTTGCACTCTATATTTATGATCTGATTCAGTTTGAAAATATAAACTATGCGCGATTATATACTCAGAAAATTGAACAAGTTTATGATAAAGATTTAGGTGATTACCTTGCTACAAAAGCCGCTATTAAGTACTTACACAAGGTAATGCTAATTAAAGACGAAGTATATGTTTCACATTTGCTAACAAGTAAAGAAAAATTTGCACGCGATAAAATACGCTATAATGTAGATGAGAAAAACGGAGATAAGATCCGATATCTTCATCTAAATCGTCCGCATTTCACCGTGATGGGTATTGATATTCAACACGATATTGATACCCGAAATTGGATGTTGCACATGATAAAACACATGAAGTTTCTGAGACGTTGGTTATCACAGTGGCACGCAAAAGAGCGTGACTTCAGAGAATGGTATATCAAAGAAGTAATAGATACTTTTTCGCCATCCGATGATACGGACTATGCGAAACATGTTGAGGCAATTGAGTGTGTTGAGCAGGTTCGTGGGTATCGCCAAATTCGCTATCCAAAGATGGAAGAGGCGAAGCAAACGATCGAGAAATTACTTACTTAAGAAAGAAGGTTGGCATAATAGTTAAATGGACGAACCACACACTATCACCGGTCATACAAAGATAGTTGGTGTTATAGGGGCACCGGTTTCACATAGCCGATCACCTCAAATGCATAACGCTGCGCTCGCTAAAGCAGGACTTGATTACGTTTATGTTCCGTTCCACGTACCTGCTGAGTCAGTTGCTGATGCAATGAATGGTTTTAAAGCAATCAATGTGGTCGGAATCAATGTTACGCTTCCACATAAACAAGCGGTCATCCCGTTTCTTGCATCTATCTCTCGGGAGGCGGAACTCATTGGTGCAGTGAATACACTTACCTTTGTTGATGATGAAATCCACGGTGAGAATACCGATGCCCCAGGCTTTTTAAGGGCATTGGAAGAGACAGGAGCATTAGTTCCAATCGGTAAAGATGTTGTCGTGTTAGGTGCAGGTGGTTCAGCACGGGCAGTGGTCGTTGCGTTGGCACTGGCGGGTGTCCGATCAATCGTAATTGCCAACCGAACAGTATCAAAAGCAGTAACCTTAGCAGACAAACTATCTGAAAAAATAAGTCAGCAGGATGGAGAAGGGCAAAACAAATATCAAACCGTTTTGACAGGGATGGGATTACAAGATTCTCGATTGTCTGATGCGGTGAGTGACAGTGCATTACTCGTCAATACCACTTCATCAAGTATGGATACCTCAAATCCGCTTTTGATTGATACGAATTGGCTAAAGTCAAGTACTACTGTTTATGATATTGTATATACTCCGCCAATGACGTCCTTATTAATCGCAGCAGCGAAGAAGGGATGCACAATAGTTAGAGGGCTCGGCATGCTGGTACATCAGGGTGCAATCGCTTTTGAGAGGTGGACAGGGGTTGAACCGTGTGTGGATACAATGCGAAATGCACTTTTGTAGGAAAGGAAATCGTGTTTAGTGTGCCAGATTCTACAGTAGACCGAAATTTGTTTGTAATCTTGACGCAACGGCGTTATTTGAAATACTAATTGAGAGGAACAGTATGCAAGACAAACAGCAAAATGAGGAAGCAAAAAAACCCATTCAAGATAATCAAGATAATCAAGATAATCAAGGTATTCAGCCTATCCGATTTGTCATTTTGGGTATCCCTTATTCTATTAAACCTTCTGACGAGTTATCCGCTGAAGACATTGACATATTGGTTACTTATGTCAAGAACCGTATAGAAAGTTATACGAAAAAGGGTTATGATGAATCTCGGATTCCGATACTTGTCGCGTTTGACATAGCAAATGAGTTACGGGAGTTACAGAAGTTTTACGAATTACCTATTAACCGTGCTATTGACAAATTGAAGTTTGTACTTGAACCTGAATAGGTGAATTTGTTTCATCTATAAGAACAATAGAATTATTGCGGCAGAAAATATCGGTAGTGATAGACCCCGCCCTAAAGGGCGAGGCTTCCGCAAAGTTATGCGAAAGCGTTTGTGGCATTCAGAAGCGGACTGGGCACCTCAACACAACAGCCTACAATCCTATTGAATAGAACGATAGGTCTTACAGTTGCTAAGCCAAAGGAAGCTACCCCTTCCTTGAGAATGTTTATAGCAGCGTTCTGGTCTCGGTCAAGTTGGGTTTCACAATGGGGACACGTCCATTGACGATCTGTGAGCGTTAGGTCTTTATTATGATGTCCACAAACACAACAGCACTTTGTAGAAGGTGTCCACTTGTCAATCTTCAAAACCGAGCGTATCCGTTTTTTAGATTGCCATTTGAGTTTTAGCATAAACTCACCCAAGGCAAGATCCGAAATCTGTTTTCCCCAAAGGCGTTTCATACCGGCAAGGTTGAGGTCTTCAAAGAACATTATATCAAAGTTGCGGCAGAGGTCTATCGCAAGTTTCCACTGATGATCCGCTCTTTGATTGGCAGTCTTTTTATGCAGGCGTGCGATAATCTTTCTGGAGCGTTCTCGGTTGTGAGAACCCTTAACCTTTCGAGAATGATGGCGTTGTGCTTTTGCCAGTTGAGTGGCATTGTGTTTGTAGAACATCGGAGACTCGTATCTTTTACCATCACTGCCAGTCAAGAAGTCTTTGATACCAAAATCGAACCCTTCCGCTTTACCAGTCTTGGGTTCAGGAATGACTTCACTATAATCTTCAGTAAGCGTAATATAGATGTCTCCGAGTGCGTCCCTTGTAACTTGAACTTGTTTGATAGCACCTTTTATTTCACGATGTAAAGCAAAGCGATACCAATGCTTATTCAAGCGGATTTTATACGTCGGGTGATTTCTTGCCTTTTTCTGTGCATCCAATACCTTTTCTATTCGCACTTGTTCACCAGAGAAGGTCATGCCTTTATGTTTTTTACATGATTTGAAACGCGGATGTCCTCTTTGATGCGTAGACATCTCTTTAAAACTTCGTGATAGACGCTTCAAAACATTTTGCACACACCATGAATATGGAATATGCCAATACTTATATCCCTCTAAAGACTTCAGTTTTGTTAGATGCTTAGACATCTGACCATAAGAAAGAGATTTACGATAACGACGATAATAACGCATCGACAAGCCAAGAAAGTGATTCCGCACAATACCACAGATATTCAAGTCATCATGCAATCGTTTCAGACCTTTCTCATGAAAAAGTTTATACGTAGTGTTTCGCATTACAGCACATCAAGGATCAAACGTTTATACCATGTCAAGTAGGAGACACACACCACACCAAGCAGTGACGCTTGATATACCTGTCAACTTCATAAAACAAGTGGACAACATTGTCCGACGTTCGTCAAGTTTTTTCAATAATACAAGTCTTAGCCGCTACTATATCCCCGCCTTGAAAGGCGAGGTTTTGTAGCGGGAAACCTGATAAAACGACTAAAATTTTGGCTTCAAGCAGATAATTTTGGTAACGCTTAATACTTGTATCGCCATTAATAGACCTATTCACGAAGTTAACGCGCCTGTAAATGGAAGGATGGGTATTGAAAAACTCAAAAATACGTCTAACTGATTTCGGAATACTGTTAAATATAGCTAATCGTTCAAGTGCTGATATGAAAGCCTCAGGCTTGTTTGACAAGGAAACAGCATATAAGTCGGCTTGATGTTCGAACCGACGAGATATATAACGAAAACCGAAAATAAAATACAAAATAAAGAATAGCATAGAACCAATCGAGGAAATAATTGGATAGTTCTCTACCAAATTCGTCGAAAGATAGTGCATTAAGTGCTTATAGCCTGCTTCTCCGATTTCTCGGAGCGACTTGATAGACCTCAGCAATTTGAGGTGGCACCCGCCACGGTGCAACTACAGGGTATATATAGACCCCAGATATACCCAGATACTTTGGTTCTTGGGTGTTCTGTTTATTTCGCGGTTGTGGAGGGAATACCTACACAATCTCTATTTAGCGAGGACAGAACTCATCACAAACGACTGGAGGATCGTAACCTCCGAAGGTATAGGTCTGATTTGTGGTCCTAACGGAATTAACCGTTCACCGTTCTCTCAAGCAAGTGGGTAGGATAGGACACTGACAAGGTTGCCAATGATTGCTTTCCTATCCAAACGGTTGAGAATAGGATACCACATTTCTTAAAAAAAGTCAAGTTTTTTTGGCGGTGTTTAGGGTTATTTAGTTCTCCGAATATTTAGATTTTCAATTTAAGCCATTCCACTGTAGGAGCGATCTCCGAATCGCGACTTTTCGGATAAAATGAACAAAAAGCCTAAAACTAAATAGCCTTGGGCGGTGTTTCATCCCCGAGTTAAAGCAACGGAGAAACCTTCACACCGCAGCGTGAGGTAAAAAAGTGGATAACTCAGAAGGTAAAGACACGAAAACAGAATGTAGGTAACGTGAGCTCGGTATAAGCAATTTTTCGTAGCGCAAACTTTTAGTTTGCGTTACACGGGTGCACAAACTAAAAGTTTGTGCTACTGGCAGAATACGCGTGTGGTATTCTGCATTGGTTAGAAACCGCACCTACTATAGATTACACACCCCCATAAATTTAGTTTACAGTATTTTTCGTGAATTAGCAAGTTTTCATACATTGTACTTGCAGAAAAACTATAAGTATTACAAATTTTTTTGAATTAAAAACTGAATTGTGTTAAACTATTACAATAGATCTTATGTGAAGGGAATTAACTGGCAATCCCACTGCTTTAGTTGTGGGTCAAAAACGCTTATCTTTTGTTTTTAAATGTAGGCAAAGACACCTAAAAATATTGTTATATTCAAATAACATCCCTTGTCTACATTATATCCCTCGCCGTAGGACGGAGAGTCTAAACGCTTGTGGACAAAATGTCAGACCTACTTTCGTAGGCACTTTTGGACGAAGTAAGAGTCCCATTGCTTTAGTTGTGGGAGTGTCAAATAAATATATTACTCAGTTTACGCATTACGCATCAATTTTTGGAGGAATTCCATGAAAACCAGAGGAACACTTACTGTTGCTGCTCTTTTGGTAATATGCATTATCGCCATTGGTTGCGGTAAGCTTGACCAAGAAGAGTTTGACATGTGGAAAAATGAACACGTTGCACAGATTGACCAAACCAACACAGACATGAAGAAAGAAATTTCTATGCTGGATGCAAAGGTTGATCAAAGCAATAAGGATAATATGGAGGCAATCTCTAAAGCGAAGGATGAGGCAATAGCCGTTTCGCAACAAGGGGATGCTGATACTATCACTGCTGCTAAACAAAATGCCAAAGAAGAGAACGCTAAACTTCGTTCAGCATTGTCAAAAGATGTTGAGATGCAAGGCAAAAAATCTATGGATTTTACTAAGGCTGAAGATGCCAAAATCCGGACACAGATTAGAGGTCTTACCGATAGTTTGATGGGACAAGGGGCAGATGTTAAGAAACTTGCAGCGCAAATCGCGTCTATTCTATCGGATATAGCTGAATTGAAATCTGAGGTGAAGGCAAAACCGACTCTCCTCGTTACTATCAAGTTTGGCAGTGGACGGACGGGTCTTTCTAAAGGGGCTAAAGAGATGCTTGATGGTATCGTTGGTCAAATTATGGAAAATCCGGAAGCTGGAATTGTGGTTGAAGGACACGCCGACGGTACGCCCGTATTACGTGGCGGCCATAAAAGCAATTGGGATTTGTCTCAAGCGCGCGCAAATGCAGCCGCAAAATATCTCAAAGATAAAGGCATTGACGCTGCCAGAATCAAGGCTGTTGGAAAGGCACATACTGACCCTGTTGCTTCGCAGAATACCACTGCAGGTAGAGCTATGAATCGTCGTGTAGACGTGATTCTAAATCCAGTTGGCTCCATGATGTAACTTGTTGTCTGTTCGTGTTTGTCCACTTGATTTTCCGATCAGTGTTGTTAGGATGTCCTAATTCAGGGCATCCTTCCTTTTTACTTTTTAATCTTATGCGTTATCTATTCGTATGTCTGTTCATCGTCTGTATAATTTCGGGTATTTCTTTAGCAGATTCTGCTGATGTACAGGTCTCACAACCATCACCTTTCTTACACAATTTCTTTACTCAACACATCACATCTTCATCCCTGCAATTTTCCATCTACTCATACAAACCAACGTTGGGAGGCTTGACTGATGTTCTCCAGAATTTTGGCATAACCAAAACCCCAACCGCACTTATGCCAACACTTTCAATTGTTCTACGCCATATACCCGAACTGGATTCTCGGATAGAAATAGGCTACTGGAAAACTCAACTTGATACACCACCGCCCATCTCAACATCTCTCACAACCACACTTCTACCAATCTCATACCAATTAATCTATCGTCCAGTGCTGCTCCATGAGTATTTGCCGATCTATTTCGGGGCAGGCATCGGTATTTTAAAAGCGAATTTTAATGGTAACATGGTTGCTGCACTTGAAGTTGGAGGCATCTCACTTGCGAATAGTGCTTCAAGTATAACAGGGTACGTCATCGTTGGCGCGGAGCTGCTGCAATGGGAATCGCAACGTAGAACTCGTGCCGCCATAGGAAATAACGCATCAATCTATTTTGAATTAAAACGTATCCTCAAGACTATTGAAACCACGGGTACTCAACCACTGAATATAATATTGGACGGAACTGCGATTGGACTCGGAGTCCGGACGCAGTTTTAATCAGTGCTACGGATGTCCTTGAAGCCAGCAAAACACATCCTTCCGTTTCTAATTTGTCTCGCGTTCGGTGTCATACTCGGACGCTATTCAGAAACTCCGCTTGCCGTTATCTGTTTACTTGTTGCAACCGGTGCATTTGTCTTCATCGGGATGGAGTTAGCTGTCTATGTTTTGTTAATCTGCCTCCCTTTTTCCTTTCGTTACATCATCCCCCAACTTCTTGAGATTCAGACTCCAACCGAACCGTTGTTAGGCATGCTCAGTGCCATTTATTTGTTAAAAAAGATCGTAGATTATGCACTCGGAAAACGACAGGACACCCCTATCTTTCCGTTTCTACTACCTCTCTGTTTTTTCATTTTTGTTACGTTCCTATCTGCTATCAACACTCCCGACCTATTTGGCACTTTAAAGGGTGCTATACGGGCTTCTACCTACATAATGTTCAGTTTAGTGGTATATGACAACATAGTCCAGCATCGTCTGCGTTTGAATCGCTTATTTATCGCCTCTTTTCCGAGTGCAGCGATTGCCGTTATTTGGACGGTGGTTGTGCTTTTTTATCATATTGACCAATGGCAGTGGACAAGTGCATATCGCAGTTCTCCGTTCACGAATTACTCTGTATACGGTTCATTCACGGCAATCTTTTTCCTCATCTGTCTCAGTCGTCTGTTTTTTGATAATCAACCGTATGACCGTGTTATATGGATAGGGTGGCTTGCCTGCTTCGGATTGGGTCTTATTATGTGTTTTTCTCGAGGTGTCTGGCTCTCTGTTATTATAGCAGTGGGTTTTATGCTAATACAATTGGGTAGAGGTGTTACACATAAAAAGATTATGTTTATTGGTGCTGCTTGTCTTGTCCTACTGGTATGTTTAAGTTTACCGGGGGTTTACAGTTCTGTTGTGGAACGTATTTCGTCTACTGTAGATGTTAACTACGCATCAAACAGAGCACGGCTTCTGCGATGGGGGCAAGCCACTACAATGTTCCTTGAAAGTCCTATTTTGGGGAAGGGATACGGTGCTTTTGCCATGCTATACGAAGAGGATGTCGCACTCGTAGGTTCATATACAGCACAGTTTCAATTGGGTGCACACAGCGAATATCTTCAGGTTATGGCAGAATTGGGATTAGTTGGGTTAGTTGCATGGATATGGCTCAACCTTGCGTTCTTACGATATGGTTTCCGCGCTCTCAAACGAATTGAGGATGGCTTCTTCCGCTCTATTATTATCGGACTCATGGCATCCGAAATTTCGTTGATGGTGCATTTTATAGTAAACAACCTGCTAAATGGCGATGCGATCGGAGTGCCATTCTGGGGAATTTACGGTTTATTGCCAGCCGTTGTGCAAATAGCCGAACGTGAAAAGGAAATTACGCTACAAGAAAACGAAAATAGGGTATAATTTAATAATCCATAACTTTATTATGGTTTCAAACGAAACAAACAACATCTTCAAAATATTAAGAGGAAATTATGAATATTATCCATATTATTTCAGATACATTTAGACGAGATAACTTAGAAATATACGGTGGAAAGGGATATAGTCCCGCACTCAACGCTTTCGCTGAAAAGTGCGTTGTCTTTGACAAAGCCTATGTCTGTAGTTATCCAACGGTGCCAATTCGTGGTGATTTGGTGACCGGTGAGGTAGGTATATGCCGCCGAGGATGGGAACCGCTAAAAGGTAATGTACCTGTCATCGCCAACGCCTTAACAAAGGCAAGTGTTGTCAGCATGATGATTGCAGATACCCCACACCATCTAAACAACGGATTTCTGTATAATCGAGGGTTCACAGGATGGAAGTGGATTCGCGGACAGGAAACCGATATTTTAGAGACACATCCTTATGACTATGAGTCAGAATTAGCGTTGCGGTATCGTGAACACACACGACCACATCCAAACAAGATGCCAGCAGGACTAACCAATCATCTTAGGAATACCGACTTTCGAAGAAATGAAGGGGATACCTTCGTTGCCCAAACCATGCAAACTGCATGCGACTGGCTGGAACGCAACTATCAGCACGAAAACTTCTATCTGATGGTAGACACTTTCGACCCGCATGAACCGTGGGACGTGCCAGATTGGTATATCAGACGGTTTGACCCAGATGATTACGACGGTCCAGAACCCATCTATCCTACATACGGTCCAAATAAAATGGATGAGCGGACAACTGAACGTCTCAATGCACTATACCGTGCCGAAGCATGTCTTGTAGATAATTGGATTGGGAATTTGCTGAACAAAATTGATTATATGGGGTTGATGGAAAAGACGATGATTATCTTCATGGCAGACCACGGTTTTCTTTTAGGTGAACATGGTCTCATCGCGAAAAACCTCGGTATGTACGAGGAGATCGTCCATATCCCCCTCCTCATTTATCATCCTGAGATTGCACCTCGCCACACAGACGCGCTTGCGAGTATCATCGACATTCCGGCTACTGTGGTTGATGTTTTCGGTGCTGAACGCGGAAAACAGGTTGAAGGTAATAGTCTGCTTCCAATAGTCTTGGGAGATACCAACACGAGCAGAGAATATGCGATTACGCACGGCGCGTGGGGTGGTGGATGGAGTCCTGATGGCGGAAGCGCACATGGAAGCGTAACGGATGGAACTTGGTCACTCCTGCTGGAAAATCAGGGACCACCGAAACATTTGTTCCATCTTCTGTCCGATCCGGAGCAAATGAAAAACAGATTTGAATCGGATACAGACGAGGCGCGCCGACTCTACCAAGCATTTTTAGAGTTTTTAGGACAGCACGGCGGTCCGGAGGCTATGGTTGAACAATTCCAGAATCGATGGAAAATTTAACCATCTTGTAAGAGGGGTTGTAACCCCGATTTATCTCAATGAATTGTCGGCTTTTCTTGACGCAAAAAGACGATTCTGATATAACATAGGTGTGAGGTGTAGGCGTGCTTATCAGCGCGCTGTAAAATATTCAAGTAATTGTTTACAATAACTTCAAAACGCACATACCTATAGGAGGCGGACTCTCAAAGTCCAACAACATCTGAATGAATATACGTAATTTAGTTGCCGAATTTATCAGCACATTCGCGCTTATCTTTATCGGAGCAGGCGCGTTGGCAATCGGTTCAGCAAATTTAGTAGGTGTCGCACTTGCCCACGGATTGGTCATTGTTGCATTTGCTTATGCGTACGGACATATTTCCGGTACGCATATCAATCCAGCTGTGACACTTGGACTCCTCGTTGCAGGTGAAATCCAATTTACTGCAGCCATTGGATATTGGGTTGTTCAGTTTGCAGGTGGAATTGCGGGGGCATTAGTGCTCAAAGCAGTGTTACCAGTAGCAACTGATCTGGGTGTAACAGTTCTACAAACAATGACGAATAGCGAAGGAACAGCAGTTCCCATTACTGTTGTTCAAGGACTCATTGTTGAAATAGTACTTACTTTCTTCCTTGTCAATACGATTTTCAACACAGCCGTAAGCCGGAAGGCAGGGAATTTTGCTGGACTTGCGATCGGACTAACTTTGGTACTTGCCATCCTGATGGGCGGTCCGTTGACACGTGCCTCACTCAATCCTGCGCGGACGCTAGGACCTGCTATTGCAAGCGGCACTTATACTCACATCTGGCTCTATTTTGTCGGTCCGTTTATAGGTGCGGTGCTTGCTGCACTTCTCTATATTGGAGTGTTGAAAGAGAAAGAGTCTGAAACTGAGTAGTTAGACAATACAAAAAAACAGGCTAGTGCTTTGTTGCACTAGCCTTATACCATTTCTGAATGATGACTTTTCATAAACAAAAAACGGGTTTGTAGTCGCGCAATTCACGCGCCTCTTATATCAAATTACAAATCCCGTTAATTTGGTATAACAGATTAAGCGTCACCGCTGATCGGAATATCAGTCGGTTTAGCTGCTTCTGTTTTCGGTATTACTAACTTCAAAACCCCATCCTTGAATTCGGCTTTTATATCATCAGCTACAGCGTTCGGTGGAAGTGGAAACACACGATGAAATTTGCCGTAACGCCTTTCTGAGTGATGCAAGTTCTGCGTTTCGTCTGTCTGTTCCTTTTGTTTTTTTCCTTTTATTACCAATTGATTTTCAGTTATAGAAACGTTAACATCGTCCTGTGAAACGCCGGGGAGTTCAACTAATACTTCAAACCTATCTTCAGTCTCAAAAAAATCAAGGGAGGGGTTCCAATCGGATTTACCCTTTTGGGATTTCTCTTCACGAAACGCAGCCATTCTGCCCAAAACGTGTCCCATCCTATCGTGAAGTGTATAAAGATCTTTCATTGGATGATCCTGTGTGAAGTTTACTTGTGGGGAACGTCGGCGATCTCTCTTATCTTGTGGTGGGCGATGTTCCGATTTTCCGTATGCTTGACGTGGGCGTTCACGTCGAGGACCTCTTGCTTGTGGTGGGCGATGTTCCGATTTTCCGTATGCTTGACGTGGGCGTTCACGTCGAGGACCTCTTACTCGTGGTGGTCCGTGCCCCTCCCCTTCAGGATATTCTGAACGTCGGCGATCTCTCCTATTTTGTGGTGGGCGATGTTCCGATTTTCCGTATGCTTGACGTGGACGTTCACGTCGAGGACCTCTTGTTTGTGGTGGTCCCTGTCTATCCTCTTCAGGATGTTCTGAACGACGGCGATTTCTCTTTCTACCACCTCCAGGACCTCCACCCTGTCTGGGGCGTTCTCTCCGTGCCCCTCGGAAATCGTCTCTGGGACCGTGTTGTCGTGATTTTCTCATTAAAAATTCTCCTTTATCTAATTTGTAATTTAATCATTTTATTCTTTCACTTTTTTTGACCATTATATTTATGAAATGTTCGATAAAAATGTTGCAACAAGAATAGGATTGGCATAACCAATTATGCCAACCCTATTTTTATGGATTATTTTTAGTTGTCCTGTGAGGCATCTGCAGGTGATTCAACACTGATTGCAACTTCTTTCGGTTTCGTCTCTTCCGGTTTCGGAATAGACAACGTCAATACACCATCATTGAATTCAGCTTTGATACTGTCAGTCTCAACTTTTGGTGGAAGCGAGAATTTCCGTTCAAAACTACCATAATGCCGTTCAACCCGACGGTAATTTTTGGAATCATCTACATTTTCCTGCCGTTTTTCACCCTTAATCGTTAAAAGTTCATCTGTGACAGAAATCTGCACATCGTCCTTTGTAACACCGGGCAGTTCAGTACGGATTTCAAAGCCGTCATCAGTCTCAGAAATGTCTGTTGAGGGTGTCCACTTATATTCTTTCGGTTGAATGAATACGCGTTGCAGAGTGAACGGCGTGTTGAAAAATTTAAACGGGTTTACTGATGGTCTGCGTAAGGTCAAATAGGTCATTTTTCTTCTCCTTTTGATTTGATGTGTGATGTAAATATTATAAGCAAATTCTGTGCCAATTTATTTAAGAACAAACTAACAAATGTTTGACTATAATAGAGATACGCAATTTATATGCCAAAACTATGTTTTTCTATTCATAGTGAGTGATAGTGTCGCCATATAACCTAATTGCTTACAATACCTAAAGGGATTCCCTATCAAATCATACGTGGATATTGACTACAGAAAATTCTATTTTATTCAATAAGACGACTTTTGAGTTGTGATTTTATAGAAAACCTAACTGCCACATTGACATATCCGTGCCATTTTGAAACGGTGAAGTGTCAAAATGGCAGGTTGTAAGTAGATTAGGGAGGAGAAAAGGGGTGTCTATTAACTCTGATTAGTAAGTTGTGCACGGATCCCCGCAGCGACAGTATGTAACGCAATCTGATTGTCATTCAAAAACGGAATTATCAAGTCAGCGTACTGTTTGCAAGGTTCTGTATAGATAGGGAAATTTGGGAGGACATCTCTCCGATACCAGTTAATTGCTCCCTCAAGATTGCCGCTTTTACCGACATCACGGAGCATTCTCCGCAGCACACGTTCATGTGCGTCAACATCCAAGAAAAGTTTGATGTCGATTAAATCGCGGAGGCGTTCGTTCCAATAGATGAGGTGTCCCTCCACAATCACGACATCGCTTGGTTGTGTAACCTTCTTTTCGTCACCACGGTGTGCTGCACGGGTTCTCGGCGCAGGTGTTTCAATTGGGTTGTGAGAACGGAGTTTTTCAACATCTGCAATAAGTGCCTCCCATCTCACCGCATCTGGATGGTTAGCGGTTACCATCTTCTCACGTTCTTCAGGGGGGTATTCTGACCAATCCCGAAAATAAGAATCTTGGTGTAGTGTGATGGGAGAATAATCAGAGAGTACGTCTGCCAAAGCCGTAGCGAAGGTTGTTTTTCCTGATGCTGAACCTCCCATAATGCCAACGGTGATTGGTCTAATCGTATGATCGTTTACCATTTTTTTAAGCTTTCATTTTTATATAATAATAACCTGAAATCAGGAATAGGGTATCACATATCAGGATTATTGTCAAATATTGAATCATTTGACTTTGGTAAAGATTATATGTTATCCTTTAATTAATCGAAGTATTTGAACATGGCAGAACTGTAGACAGTTCACTGACCCCGTACCTATAGTTAGTTGGAGAAAGAGTATGTTTTGGGAAAAAATTGAATCACAATTCAAAGTCGCCGCCGCACATCAATATTTACTACATTTTAATGTCAGTGATTTGCTGTACGACGACGCTTACGGTTATATACCTGCATTAGAGTATTTGATGGAGCAGCTGAATGTACTTGGGTGCCGTCTGGTTCTTGGATACAATGCAACACAAGGATTCGCGTGGCCCCATGTAGGTCAATGGTTGAAAACACAGAAAATATTAGGGCTTATTCCTACAGACCAAGATGCACCTGAAGAGACAGAACACCGGAAAAGAATTAATAGCCAAATTTCAGTACATAAACTTGGGGAGGACCCATTTCTTAAAAGTGATCCGTTACCTACGAAGGATTTAGCAAACAAGATAAATGAACTCTTGAAGCAAGACAGGGTAAGGATTGGCTTGATAATCAGCAATCTTGAACAGATTGCCCCGAATGATCTTATGTTTGAATCGGGGGCGAATGGCAATCAGCAATTCTTTTTCCATCAACTACAAAATTGGGCATCAGACCTTGAAATACGTAGGAAAAAACACATTATCTTACTTCTCACGCAAAATACTTATGATGTTCATCCGCATTTCCTTGTAAATCAGGAAATACCTATTGTTGAAGTACCATTTCCAGATTATGATGAACGTTTGAAGTTTATTGAACATCTGAGTACAATCCCACAGGAAATTTCGCAAGAAGATTCCCCAGATACGAAAGTGCAAATCCAATTAAATCTTGGGAATGCAAGCGAAAAACAGACTTTAGCCAGAGATACTGCCGGATTAAATCTTTTCGGTATCCACGATCTGTTGAGACACGCAGCATCTTTAAAACAGAAAATAGAAGGACCAATACTTGCAAACTATCGGCGTAACAGTGTCAAAACATTTAGTCATGGAATTATTGAAGTTAACGAACCACTTACCAATCCACGACAGCACTGGTCAACGCATGTAACAAGGGTAATTGAGGATATTGCAGCCGGTTTAAAAGAACAGGATATGAGACGTGTACCGCGAGGAATGCTTTTTCTCGGCCCAACTGGCAATGGAAACTTCTTTGCAGCGCGTATGTTGGCAGGGCAAACAAATATGGCATTTGTCAGACTACGGTATGCAAGTCAGATTAGCGAGGTAACAATAAACATTAATGAAAGTGGAAATAGTTATGAGCGAAACTTGAATTCCGCTATAAACTTTATTCGTGGACTTGCACCGGTCGTTGTTTTTATGGATGAAGTTGAACAGGCTTCACCGCATTCAGTAATGAAAATGGGAAGCCATGAGCATACATTTCCTGCTATTTTAACGAATGCAATCAGTGATGCTTCCTTACATGGTAAAGTGATTTGGATTGGCACATCAAGCAGACCTGATTTAGTGCCTCCTATTTTCCGCCGTCCGGAAATATTTACCCACAAATTAGTCCTTCTACCTCCAATGCGGGAGAGTAGGGGAAGTATTTTGCAGTTTTTTTGCCGCTTCCACACGCGTGAAGAGATAAATTATCCGGAAATCGCAAGAGACACCAAATTGCGCGGTGTGAGTGTAAATGATCTTATGCAGATTGCACAACGTAGTCATAACATCGCAAAACGCAAGAACCATAATGCTTTTACAGAAGAAGATTTGCGCGAGGCAGTTGCAGATTTTATGCCGGATTATTCTTCTGAGATGCAAATGTTCATGTCGTTACTCGCGTTACAGGAGGCGAATTCCCGTGCAATGCTACCAGATAGACTACCACCTCCATACCGAGAATTTGTAAGTGAAAACAAGATTGACAAAACAAAGATTAACACTCGCTTGATGGAGCTCAGTCGGGAACTTGGATTGAGTGCCTGATATTCCAATACCATATAACCTTTAGAATCCGTTTTTATAAATAGCGTTTTAGTAAAAAAGCGGTGTCCTTGAAGTTCTGCTTTTGAGACAGTCCTTAATTTCCTGTATTTCCGCGCTATAACTTAATCTGCGTGCCAAAAGTATAAAGTTTGTGGCGTTCTGCCAGAGACGAGAACACCTATGGTCACCTATTCCCTACACCTGAAAAAGAAACAGGCAGATACCTAAAACTGATACCTGCTTGTGCTTTTCTGAGCGGCTACTCACTGCGGGGGTGCTTTAGGGTTCCCCACAGCACTTTTTTTTTGCCTTGGGGGGTAACAGAAAGCACGTTGTCGTCGATCCAATGCGGTGAGAGAGCATCCAGTCCATGGTTTGTGATCTTCGTGATCTTTCCATCCGCGAGGTTATACCGATAGATGTCGCTATGTCGATGCGCGGCATCGTGTTCCTCTGCGGCGATCAGCACTTGTTTCCCGTTGTCCATCCAACACGCGGAATTGACTAACCACTTTTTGGTCGGGATCTTTAAAAGCTGCCGATCATTGGCACCATGTTTCTGAATCACAACGTTGGTTTGTAGCAACTGAAACACATGTTCATCGCCGTAGAGTGCCTCAACATAAAGAACAGATTTACTATCTGGAGACCAGGCAGGTGAATACCGATACCAGTTGTCATAGGGAACGAGTGGAGATGCCCTTTTTCCGTTGGCACGCATGACGTAAATTGTTGTTAATCCCGACTGATTGCTTGCCTGCCGGTAAGCAATATATTCGCCATCCGGGGACCAGGAGGGCCCCGCAGCCCATTCCCTGAGGTCTGGGTTGTGGGTCAATTGTTGAACCGCACGGGTAAAAATGTCTATCACATAGATTTCCATTCCGCTATTTCGGTTGCTTCCGAAGGCAATTCGGCGTCCATCAGGTGCCCACGTACAATTCCCATCAAGTGCTGTACCTTCGGTGAGCTGCTGTTCTTGACTGCCATCACGATTGATGATGAACAGGGCTGCCTTTTGCGCAGCCTTCGGTTCCCTGGGCATATCTCTCAAAAACGCAATACGCTTGCCATCCGGAGACCAAGCGGGTTTCCCGTTACGGTGCGGCGGAAATGTTACGTCTTGGATATTGCTACCGTCATCGTTCATGATATGAACATTAGGGTGTCGGCCGTCGCTATATGCTATGAAAACAATTTTCGCAGCAGCAAGACTCGGTATTAATAACAGTAGACAGTACGTGATGAGCCGTTTCAGTAGCATAGTTCTCCTCTGTCATTAGTCCGAGATCCATGCCTCTTGGTGCTCCTATTCTATCAACATTTAGGTTGATAGTTTCGGGTACGTAAAGAAGATTGGAAACTCCTAAGTTGCCGCGCCATATATGGAGAGACGTTTCGCTGGAAGGTTTGGGTACCCTGGCGTCTAAACTGATAACATCATAATATAATGTCTGATATTTCTCAAAAGCACTCAGAAATCAGTATCTATCTATGGTCTCTCAATACGCGGTTATGAAAATGCTAAAAAATACTAATTGATAAACCTCCATTATGTGAAAAAATCACTTTATTTTCAATACAAAATAGAATAAATTGTCCATTAAATGGGTTTTTTATAGGTATTTCGTATTGATGTTATTAGGTTTAGAGGAATTAGAAAAACTTCACTCATGTAAAATGTGTGTGCGTTTGTTTTCACGAAGTCAATGGTCATAGGGGTAAAAAGTTTCATTTGCACTTATTTTTTACATGAGCCGAACAATTGTGAGAAATGTCAGAATGTTAAAAGGGTACCTACAGTGACATTATCGTTTTAGACGTTGGGAGTATTATACAGCAAATTGCAAAGAAGGTCAAGTAAAACGCTTAAAAGCAGAATGCTCCTGTTGAAAATCAACAGGAGCATTCTTTATTCCGCTAATTGTGAGGTATACCTCACAATGTGTGATTACTCTTCTTCGTAGCGGCTTTGATATCGAGGTTCAGAGCGTCGTTCGCGTGGGCGAGCGGGATTGACTTTCAATGGGCGTCCCATTATATCTTGACCATCAAGGGCCTCAATCGCGCGTTCACCATCTTCTTGGTTTTCCATCTCAACGAATCCGTAACCTTTGGAACGACCATCATAACGGTCGCGGATAATTGTTACCGAACTAAGTGATCCATGGGGCTCAAATAATTCTTCCAAGTCAGTTTCTGTCGCTGCATAGGGCACATTGCCAACGTAGATATTCATCTCGTTTCTCCTTTTGAAAATAAACGGGAATGTGAGAAAACTGAGTACTGTCAGCATGTTCTATAGGCAGGCATTTGGCAGTGCTAAGATTGGCAAAAATGAACTCGGATTCTTATCAATCTTTTTCGGAGCCGCTTCACAATATACAAGTACGCTCCTGGTTCCAAACCGTAAAACTGTCAAAATACTACACATTATATGGTTCGCAGACACCATCACATTTCCCAAACGTTAATATGATACTACAAATAAATAAGATTGTCAAATTTGATTTTACTATTTTTAATTATTTCGCATCCATCCAATTATTTCCGATACCTATTTCAGTACGGAGGGGCACATTTAGAGACAATGCGTTTTCCATCTCTTCTGATACAATCGCTGCATGCGTTTCTGCCAATTCATTCGGTGATTCAAGCACCAATTCATCATGAATTTGTAATAACAACTTTAAAGGTAACCGATCACTGTCAATTCTGTGTTGAACCTTGACCATAGCAGCTTTTATTAGATCTGCCGCTGTTCCTTGGATAACTGTATTGATAGCAAGACGTTCTCCCAGATTTTGTCTACTCTGAGAGGGTTCAAAAATTTCTGGGATAGCGCGCCGCCTACCAGTTAATGTAGAGACATAGCCTTGATCTAATGCTTGTTGAATACATTTTTGGAAAAATGTGTTGATCCCCTGAAAACGTGCTTTATAATCTGAAATCAACTCTCGTGCCTCATTAACATTCATACCTTGAATTCGACGTGCTAACCCTGAAGGCGAAACACCGTAAATGATACCAAAATTGATAGTTTTTGCTTTATCACGGAGTTCTCGGGAAACTTCTTCTAGTGAAACTTTAAAAACTTCTGCAGCAACCGATGTATGGATATCCAAATCCTGAGTGAAGATCTCAATCAGTTTAGAATCTTCACTGAAATGGGCAAGTACACGGAGTTCAATTTGCGAATAATCGGCACAAATTAACTTATAGCCATCCGGTGCTATGAATGCGCTCCGTAACTGCCGTCCAATTTCGGTTCTCACTGGAATGTTCTGAAGATTGGGTCCATCAGATTTTAATCGTCCTGTAGCTGTCGTTAGTTGATAGAGATGGGTATGAATACGATGTGTTTTCTCATCAACAGAGTGTTGCAGCTGCCCAACGTAAGTGCTTTGAAGTTTGCGATATTGGCGATACTCAATGATTAGGCGCGGCACGGTCGTTTTAGGATCATTTACGTCCTCTCGAAATGCTAGTGCTTCTAAGACCGTAACATCTGTTGAACGTTTACCACTTTTGGTGCGTCTCACCGGTTTGAAACCGATTTCATCAAACAAAATGTCTGCCAATTGGGTTGGTGAATCTATGTTAAAGGAATACCCTACTATTTGATGTATTTCTTTCTCGCGTTCATCAACGAGACGTTCAATCACTTTGCTTTGCCGTTGCAATTCGTCTGTATCACATACAATACCGTTAAACTCCATGAGTGCCAATATAGGTGCAAGTGGGGATTCTATATCTCTGACCAATTCGGTGGTGCCTGTTTCCTCAAGTTTCGGTTTAAAAAAATGATAAAGTTGAAGGACGATGTCCGCGTCCTCTGAAGCATATTTTACCACCTCTTCAAAAGGTATTTTATCAATTGATGTAGAATCTTTGTCATCACCCAGCAAGTTTGTGAGCGGAATCATTTTGTGATTTAAATGAAGCAGCGCGAGATTGTCCAGATTATGGGAGGGTTGTCTTGAGTCAACAAGTTGGCTTGCTAACATTGTATCAAATACAACACCTTGCAGTTGAACACCGTGCCGAATGAAGATACCGGCATCAAATTTTAGATTGTGTCCACATTTTGGTATGTCTGGGTTTTCCAAAATCGGTTTCAGTTTTGAAAGGACAAATTCTTGATCCAAATGGTTTTCAGAATTAGACGATCGTATAGGCACATAGACCCCTTGCTGCGGTTTCCAAGAAAAACTAATACCACATAGGGCAGAATTGCGATACAAACCGTCTGTTTCAGTGTCTACTGCGATAATCGGTTGCGTTGAAAGTGTTTCAGCAAGTGATTCCAATTGTTCTGCCGTTGTGATAGCAGTGTAGTTACCAGATTCTGCGGTCGTAAAATCTCCCTCCTCCAAAATGGCTTCTTTCTGCTGCTCCATAGCATCTAACCTTTCCTGTCTTGTCGTTTTCACTTCAGTTTTGACCTGATCGGATACCGTACTTCCTGATGCAAGTTCAGCGATAGTCTTTTGGAAACGATTGAGCTCAAGTTGGTCAAACAAAGGTTTGATTTTGCTCAGGTCAAGCGGCTTGATACGTGCTTGTTCCAGAGAAAAATCCAGATCGGTATTCCGCTTAAGCGTTACAAGTTCTTGAGAGAGTGAAATATATTCTTGTGCTTTCTCTAAATTTTCACGACGTTTGCCCTTAATTTGGTCTATGTTTGCGTAGATGTTCTCAATTGATCCAAACTCTTGAATTAACTTGGCAGCTGTCTTCAAACCAATTCCTTCAACCCCAGGTACATTATCAGCAGTATCCCCCATCAAAGCGAGGGTATCAATGACTTGCTCTGGTGTAATCCCCTTATTTTCCCACAATGCCGCTACATCAATCGTTTTGTCGTTACGGATATCAAACATCGTAACTCGGTCGCAAAGTAATTGCTCAAGGTCTTTATCTTTAGAGACGATACAAACATGCACATCTTGTGTATCAGGCGAATCGAGAACAAATTGTGTTACAGAGGCAATAATATCATCTGCTTCCAGTTCAGGTTTGCCAAGGACAGGAATACCAAAAGTTTCAATTAATTCTTGGATGCGGGGTATTTGTGTGACAAGGTCATCGGGTGGAGTTCTACGGTGTCCTTTATATGCCGGATAAAGTTCATTTCGGAAGGTATCACCGGGCATATCAATAGCGGCAACAATATATTTTGCTTTGTAGTTGGATAATAATTTGATGAGTGTGCTTGTAAATCCGTAGATAGCATTAGTGGGTTCGCCAGTTACAGAACTCACTAATCGGGTTTGAATTGCATAAAACGATCGAAATATCTCAGCGAGCGTGTCTAAAATGTATAACTTTTTTGGATTTTCATTTAGTGTCATATAATGTTCCTTTTATCTGTGACAATCAAGTCTTAGGATAATGCCATTTACGTAATGAGTCAGAGGCTGATAAACCTGCTTCTTGACCGAGTGCGAAGGCTGTTGCGATGAGGTTTCGTTCACCAGATATTATGTCACCAGCAGCAAAAAGACCTGGAATAGGTTCACCCTTATTATCCAACATCTGCATGTCTTCATTTGCAATAATTAAACCTTCCTCATCTTTTTGGTAGTCCCATCCATCTAAGAATTTAGTATTAGGTATCAAGCCTTCGTCAACGAGGAAGCCGTGGAAAAATAACTCGGTCCCATCAACCATTTCAAAACCAAGGAGATCGGTTTTTTCACCGATATGTCGCTTAATCTTTGTTTCAATAATATTGATATTTCGCTCTTTAACTTGTTTAAGAATCGGCGGTGACATCCCGTGAGGACGTCCATTTGTTAGAATGGTGATTTTATCAGTGAAATCTTGCGCGCCAATGGCTACTTCATAAATATAGTCGCCTACACCGAGTAGTGCAAGATGTTCATTCACGTGCAAATGCCCATCACATCGGATACAGACATGCCATCCTTTACGATTGCCAGCATAACGGAAAACAGTCACGTACTGTTTATACAATCGTTCCGCATCCGCCTGAAACTCAATATCGGGCCACTTATCATCAAACCCCGCAGCAACGACAACTGTACGGGATTTATATTTTTCCATCTGCAGTGGTTTATCTTTCTTGATAACTGAAGTTGAGGCTTCTAATTCAAAAACACCGTTGTTTCGCGTCAATCGGGTAACGAGTCCGTCCTGGATGTCAATGCCTGTTTTTCTATGTTCATCACCGAGCGTGAAATCTATGACAGGTCGACTTTCCATCCACTTCATAAGTTCTTTTGCGAAGTGTGGACCGACAATACCGGGGAAAACCGGTGCATCCTCTATTTCAACAGACTTTGACCAATATGCCCTACCTCTGCTAAAACTAACTTTACCAGAATGTAGCATCAGTACGTGGCGCATTTGATGGCTTGCCGAAACTGCTGCCTGTGTGCCAGCAGGTCCAGCACCAATTACAGCAACATCGTAAATTGTGTCTGACATTTTTGCCTCTCCTGAAACATTAAGTATACTAAAATATGAATTGTATAACTATAGAAACTACAATTTTGTTTACAATCCGTATTTTTTCCATTGCTCGTTGACTAACTCAATAATTTCGTCAGACATCTGAATTTCTGGGGGCCATTCCCGGTGGTAGCCCTCTTCGGGCCACTTAGTAGTGGCATCAATACCCATCTTTGATCCAGCACCAAGAAGCGGTGCGGCGTGGTCAAGCACATCAACCGGACCTTCAATTATTGTTACATCGCGTTTTGGATCAACGTTACTCCCCACATAAAAAAGGACCTCTTCTACATTTTGCACATCCACGTCTTTGTCAACCACGATAATAATTTTGCTAAACATAAGTTGTCCGAGTCCCCAAAAACTGTGCATAATCTTTTTGGCTTGGAAAGGATAACGTTTATCTATTGAAATCAGGGCAAAGTTGTGAAAAACACCGAATAATGGTAGGTTCATATCCACGAGTTCTGGAAGTTGCATTTTAATCAACGGCATAAAGATACGTTCTGTTGCCTTTCCCATATAGCAATCTTCCATAGGCGGTTTACCGACAATAATAGTTTGATAGATGGGGTCTTTTCGGTGTGTAATGGCGGAGATACGGAAAACGGGGTATTCATCAGGCATAGAATAGAAACCCGTGTGATCTCCAAAAGGTCCCTCAATACAAGTTTCATCAGGTTCAATGAATCCTTCAATGACGATATCAGCTTCGGCTGGCACCATCATATCAATAGTTTTTGCCGCTATCATTTCGACGTTAGATTTACGGAGGAATCCAGCGAACAGAAGCTCATCAATGCCTGATGGAAGCGGTGCAGTACCGATATAGGACATAATTGGATCCCCACCTATAGCAATCGCCACTGGCATTTGTTTCTCTGCCTGTCTATATTCGCGGTGATGTGCTGCGCCATCGTGATGAATTTGCCAATGCATAGCTAAAGCATAAGGATTTAGTTTCTGTAACCGGTAGGTGCCAACGTTTCGTTGTCCTGTTTTCAGGCTGTGTGTAAACACCTGTGGTAACGTAATATATTTGTCAGCATCCATTGGCCAACATTTAATAAGTGGTAACCTGTCTAAAGACGCGTTTTCACCTGTTAGGACAACTTCTTGAGATGCGCCGCGCTTGACAGTTTTTGGTGGGAAATTGGTAATCTGTGACAGAATTCGAAGGATTTTGACCTTATCCAGTAGAGACTCGGGGGGTCCTATTTTTATCATCCCTTCAATTTCGTAAGCGATACGAGAAAGGTCATCTACACCGAGTGCCATCGCCATCCGTGAATAAGAACCGTAGGTATTGATTAGCAATGGCATCTCACTACCTTCAACGTTTTCAAAGAGTAGTGCGGGACCGCCAGCCTTGCTAACACGGTCGGTTATCTCGCTTATTTCGAGATCGGGTGATACCTTTATTTTGATACGTTTGAGCTCATCTGCTCGCTCAAGTGTTTTTACGAAATCTTTTAGACTGGAATATGCCATTTTTCACCTCTACCCATTAGCATTATGAACTGGTGGAATAATGTTAATAGGATACGACCAAAGTGGAAAAAAGTCAACCTTAAAAGCGGAATTACCGGAGGCATTCATTTTTCGATTTTTATATTTGTGGAGGTGAGAAGGCAACGAAATTGAGAACTAAATTGTTCTGTAGGGAAAATTTATTTGATTTTGGTAAAATTATTAATGCTCACGTTGGCGTACAACGCATTTTTTTCAGACATTTGATAATATATACTACACATACAGACTCAATATAGGCGAAATTTGTTATTTTATTTATACACCCCATATTTTCTATCCGTGTGGTTGTCCCCCGAAAGCAGTCTCAAACCGTTGCCGTAGAATATCGGGACTGGTATGCATATAGATAAGTGTTGCGTCTAAGCTTGTGTGTCCTAATGCGATGCGCACTGATTCTAAATCGTGTGTTGCGCGATAAAGTTCAGTTCCGAAGGTATGGCGTAAGTCGTGCGGTGTAAATCTAAGTCCAAGGTTTTCGGATGCTGCTTCCATGATACGTTGAAAATCGCGAGGTGCCAATCGATTTTTTGTGCGAAGTGTGCAGAATAGTGGACTGTCCAATTCATTTTTTTCACCGCGTTCTAATTTGTACATCAAGAAATCGTGGAGTGCGTCTCTTAGGTCGTTTACGAGTGGTATTCTTCTTGGGATTTTATTCTTGGCAATTTCTGCTCGGACTTCTAGTGTAGTGACGATATTTCCAAATTTGAGTATATCCCCGATATTCGTGCCGCATGCCTCAGCGTTTCGGAGTCCTGTTCGCAAGCAAAAGAGAACGAGCATTCTGTCTCTTTCTTTTTTTTTGAGTATCTCTAAGAGGATTTTCTGTTGTCCTTCGTCGAGAACGCGTGGTTGTTGTATTTTTTTTCTTTTTGATTTTGTCATTTAGTTTCCTATATAATTTTTGACAAGATTTATTCTATCATATTTTGTTTTCGGCGTCAACGATTTAATGACGTCTTGCACGTACAATACGTCATTAAATGCCAGTACAGTTACAATTCACATCATGTTATTTACAAAACTTCACTTGATTTTGATCCCGCAATAGTGTATCCTAATTAATAACTTTCTCACCACTTCATTCGCTTTTTCAATTTTTATACAACTACGTAAAACTTCGACTCGTTTTTCTCTCAATCACACTTTTATGACTATCTCATCTCTACACAAAAAGTATCAACGCAAATATCAATTTGGTTAACCGTGAAATCTCTCTGTAATTTTCGGTCTATCTGGTCGTTAGAAAAATTTATACATTTTCGTTTTCTGAGACTAAATCTCATAAATATTAGTTTTTTGTTAAAACTGGAGGAACTGCCTTGAAGAAAAAGTTATATCTATATATTACCTTATGCCTCATCTGTCTCACATTCACAGAAATCATTCACGCCAAAATTAAAGTCGGACTCATTTACGATGTGCGCGGACAAGGTGATCTCTCCTTCTGCGACGCTGCTTATAAAGGCGCAAAAAAAGCAACCGACAAATGGGATATCAAACTTACCGAGGTTAACCCTACACAAAACACCGATACCGAAATGGCACTACGACACCTCGCTAAACTAAAATATGATCTAATTATCGGAGTCGGATTCCTGTTTAAAGAACCAATGAACCGCGTCGCTGCCGACTTTCCAAACGTGAACTTCGCACTTATTGACGATATCGCTGAACCCCCTAACGTGGCATCGCTTGTTTATAAGGCACATGAAGGCACGTTTCTCGCAGGAGCCATCGCAGCACTAAAAACGAAAACAAAAAAAGTCGGATTTGTCGGCGGTATGAAAATAAAACTCGTTGAAGCTTTTGAAATAGGATTTGAGGCCGGCATTCAGGCTGTCAATCCAGAGATCGAACTGCTTGTCAATTATGTCGGGGTTACACCCAAAGCTTTTGATAATCCCGCAAAAGGTAGAGAATTGGCTCTCGCACAGTACAATAAAGGGGCAGATATTATCCTCGCTGCTGCTGGGGCAAGTGGGTTAGGTGTACTTGAAGCAGCAAAAGAAAAAAATAAATTCATTATTTGGGTCGACTCTAACGGAAATAAACTAATTCCCGGACAAGTTCTTACAAGTATTATTAAAGGTGTAGAACTTTCTGTTTATCAAATGATCGAAAATGTTGTGGCCGGAACTTTCTCTGGCGGATTAAAAAATTATGGACTGAAAGAAGGAGGCGTGGAATATGTTGTTGATGAAAATAACAAGGATTTGTTGTCTGAGGATATTTTGAAAAAGGTTGAGGATTTCAAGGCAAAAATTATTGCCGGAGAAATTGATGTGCCAAAATTACGTTCGCAAATAAAATCCAATGATAAAAAAAGGAAATAGTTTGTGGATCGTCTCAAAATTGTTGTTCCCGGTGACGCACCACCACAAATTCAAGGTTCGCTACATCTCGAACGTCTGAAACCTTATGGTGACGTTGTTCTGTATACGGATCGTCCCCAAACTAATAAAGAAAAAATAAAACGGACTGAGGATGCAGATGTTATTATAAATTCTCGCGGAATGGTGAAATGGACTGCAGAGGTATTGAGGTGCCTGCCAAAACTGAAACTTATCTCACTCTGTTCTATCGGTACCGATATGATCGCACTTGATGCAGCGAAAAAAAAAGGAATTGTTGTTTGCAATCAACCCGGTCGTACTGCTCCGGTTGTTGCAGAACACAGTTTCGGTTTAATGTTTGCACTTGCTAAACGCACAGCGTTCATGACTGCTGCTATGAAAGCAGGTAAATGGCTTCGGACAGATAACGTGTATCTACAAGGTAAGACGCTTGGGATTATCGGAACAGGACATATAGGTGCCGAAATGGCACGACTCGCTAAAGTAATCGGTATGAACGTTATCGGCTGGACATATAATCCGTCTGAGGAACGTGCAAGACAACTCGGCATTCAATATATGTCTCTCCAAGATTTGCTGCGAATGTCCGATGTTATTAGCCTACACGTTAAATTAACAGACGATAGCTATCACCTTATCGGTGAACGTGAACTGGCGTTGATGAAACCAAATGCGCTCTTGATTAATGTAGCACGAGGCCCAGTGATTGACACAGACGCCCTTGTTCGCACACTAAATAACGGACACCTCAACGGTGCTGCTATCGATGTTTATGATCAAGAACCACCCCCAATAGACTATCCGCTTTTGAAATGTGAACATGTAATATTAACACCGCATTGCGCGGATATGACTCCCGAAGGTGTTGATCTCCTTAATGAAGGCGCAGTTGACAATATCATCGCTTTTTTAGAAGGAAACCCGAAAAACGTGGTTGGGTGACGACGTCATCACACACCAAACATCTTACGACAAATTAATAAATGCACAAACAAAAAGTTATAAGAAAAATCGGTGTTGACACCGGCGGCACTTTCACTGATATCGTTATGGCTGGGGAGGGTTCCCTATTTACGCATAAGGTGTTATCTACACCAAGCAATCCTGCTAACGCTGTTATAAAAGGTGTCGGAGAAATCTTGGATACGCACATCATCAAATCTTTTGATGATGTGTCCATTGTTCACGGCTCTACCGTTGCGACAAACGCTCTACTTGAACGTAGAGGTGCACGTATTGCATTGGTTACCTCAAAAGGTTTCGAAGACGTTTTGGAAATCGGAAGACAAGCACGCCCGGATATATACGATTTATTTGTCCAACGACCCACACCGCTTGTACCTGCAGAACACCGATTCGGTATTCAAGAACGGACCTTACACACGGGTGAAATTCAAACTGAAATTTCAAAAGCCGATCTTGAGGTGCTTGCAGCACACCTCACAACATTAGAATTAGATGCTATCGCTATCTGTTTCCTATTTTCCTATGTAAATCCAAAAAATGAACAGGTTGTCGCAGATTATCTCGCTTCGCTTAATATACCAATTTCATGTTCACACCAAATTCTTCCAGAATATAGGGAATATGCACGGTTCAGTACTACCGTGGCAAACGCATATATTCGTCCCACTTTGGAAAAACATCTCTCAACGCTTACCGAATCAGATAAATTCCCAAAATCGTTCCGCTTGATGTTATCTAATGGGGGTTGCATTTCTACAAGGAATTTTGAATCTGCTGGTATTCAAACAGTGCTTTCCGGTCCCGCTGGGGGCGTCATCGCTGCTTACCATGTCGCTAAAGCAGCTGGATATGAAAGGATTATTACTTTTGATATGGGCGGAACTTCCACAGATGTCAGTCTTTGTAATGATGGGATATCGATGACGACCGAAAGCACAATTAGCGGCCTACCAATCAAAGTGCCGTTGATTGATATTCATACTGTGGGTGCCGGTGGCGGTTCTATTGCAACTATAGATTCAGGCGGTGCACTACGTGTCGGACCCGAAAGTGCAGGGGCTGACCCAGGTCCTATATGTTACGGTAACAATGGAAAAGAAGTTACTGTGACTGACGCGAATCTTTTCTTGGGACATATCTCACCAACGTTGTTTTTAGGCGGACAGATGTCTCTCGCTTATGATGAAACACGTCAATATATGAAAGTGTTTTCTGATAGCATCGGACTCCCTGCAATTAAGGCAGCAGAGGGTATTTTGAAGATCGCCAACGCAGTAATGGAACGCGCTATAAAAGTTATCTCGGTTGAACGTGGGTTTGATACGCGCGATTTCACGCTGGTATCGTTTGGGGGGGCAGGTGGATTGCATGCTGCATTTCTCGCTGAAAATCTCGGTATACGCACTGTACTTATTCCACCAAACGGTGGCCTGCTTTCTGCCTACGGAATGCTGTTTGCTGATGTTGTTAAAGATTACTCACAGACGGTGTTATGGAAAACTGAAGACGGCGGCACGAATCTACACAAACAATTGGAGAAAGGTTTTGATGCGCTGCTAACTCGCGCAGAAAGTGATATGAAAACGGAAGGATTTGATTTATCGCAACTCAAAATAAACCGATCACTTGATATTAGATATGAAGGGCAATCTTATGAATTGAATGTCTCTTATATAGACGTGGACACGGATTTTGTACAGCAATTTCATGCCATGCACAAGCAGCGATTTAGTTATGCACGTCCTGAGGCAACGCTTGAGGTTGTTAACCTACGTCTGACTACCATCGGTGAAACTGAGAAACCAACACTAACCCCTGAACCGCGAACAGATGCAGACCCTGCCGATGCACGTATCGCACAAAACAGTGTTATCTTTGATGGTGAATCGTCCCTGACCGATTTCTATCGTCGAGAGTCGTTACGTCCCGGTAATCGGATAGAAGGACCTGCTATAATAACAGAGTTCAGCGCGACGACTGTCGTCCCACCTAACTTTTTCGCTGTCGTTGATGTGTATGGAAATCTTATCTTGCAGAAAGGATAGTTTACATTATTACTTGATTAATCTTACCACTCTCAAAATCATAACCCGCATCTTCTAAAAAAGTCTTGAGTGTTCCGAGTTTTGCTGTTTCTTCTAACTGAATTTCGATTACTTCAAGCAAGTTATTTCGTGCTTCTTCAATATCCCTTCCGCAACTCACAACGTCTAATTCCGGGCAATAGGCGGTGTACATATTGCCTTCTTTATGTCTTGACTTTTGCTCGACAACCCGGTATACTTAATATTGCTAATATGTTAAATGGTTTTGAGTGGTGAATCTTTAATTTAACGGTCTTCAGTGTTGGATTCCAAGAAAATGCCAAAGAAAAACAATAAAAGAAAACGTGAAAAACGTCCCATAGAAGAAGCACAAGCAGTCGTATACTTTAACCAGAAACGCTACAAAGAAGCACTCAATATTTACGAGTGTCTTCTACCTGAATGGAATTCGCCATCAGAACAATTACATATCGGACCTTTAGAAGAGTACCGTAGAGCCGCTATATGTGCAGCCTACTTGGACGATTGGAAGAAAGCAGCCTGCTTTTTTGAAGAGGGAGCTAATAAAACTCAAAAGATTGAAAATACTGAAAGATATATCGGTTTATATGCAGATGCAGGATTTGCACACTTTAAGGCAGGCAATCTATTGAACTGCATAAAGTTTCTGCATCTAGCGTTGCAAAATTTTGAAATGCTTCCTCAAGACAATACAGATGTCAAGTATTTCACTTTAAAGAAACGTTTAGAGCACATCATAAAATGGATAAAGATGATATGGTATGAGTGGGAAGATAACGCTTCAGAACTTTTTGAACCCTCTGTAGGTTTTTGTAGCGATCCGGAGACAAAAGAAGAATTTTTGACTCTCCCAGATTGCCCAATAGGATACTCTTGGCTCTATCTAGCGCAAATTGAATACAGATTTGGACATGAGACGACAGTTTTCCAACATGCCCTGCAAACCACAGACCGAGAAGAATATCCAATATTGAACTTCTTCCTTTCTTTCCTTGAAGCACAATATGATTTTAGAAACAAAACTTTCAATACTCTGCCACAACGTATTTATCAGTTAGCACCTGTGTACAGCTCAATGAAGAAGCATCACCAAAACAGTAGAGGAGTTGGCGAAAAGGGAACTTATTCTATATCTAACTCCGATCTATCCGACTTCGCCTCCGTTGAAAACATCACTATTTTTTTTGTATCTGCCCTTCTTACACAACTGTCAACAAACCGAGATTTGCACGAAATGCTGTCTGTATGGCGTACAAATTCCTTAGAACTCCCAATAAAAGAAAATATTTTTATCGCTCTTGATCTAATTGAATCAATATTGCTCGGAGATTATAATCAAACTCTCACAGTAATGAAAACAGAAAATACAAAAAGAGAAAAACAACTCGCAGCAGCATTAAAGGTTGTTCTGAATAAAGAAACGAGTCTGGAAAATCTATTTTATGCACACACATTCATTGCAAGTTCTCTCTTTGACCATACATGGCTAGATCCTGTTGTGATAGATTTTGGAAAGCTGCTTTCTGCCCAATGGCTTGAAAAAATAAAAACTGGAGAGATGTCGTTAATGAATATAAATATAGTTCAACAGATAGAACAAGCATGTAATAGCAGTGAAGTTGGCAAGAAAAAAATCGGTCATATCCTACTCGCAGCATATCCAGTTGTAAAAACTATGGTTGATCCCCAGACTTTACAGAAATTCCGTACTTGGACAGAATTAGAATCAAAGCAGAAACAAGGACATGCAATAGGAAAAAATCCCGCTGCACAACGCCTCATCAAAGCGATGGAAAAGCCACCGCATCTTACCGATGAAGATATAAAAGTGCTGAGTCAGTCAATAGAAGAAGGGAAAGTCCCTATAAAGTTCGATTCGCCCTTTGAACCGGATGAACGTGAAAACAATGAATAAATATCTCTTGGATACATCAACATGTAGTTCGTTGATGCAAGATATTCCCAGAGTAAAAGAGCGTTTGAATTCGCTAACCGAGTCGGACTACCATTTTACTTGTCCCATCGTTAAGGGCGAAATTCTGTTCGGAATTGGTCGGCTCCCTGCCGGAAAAAAAAGACAAGATCTCGAACAAAGGGCAAATGAACTATTTGCTGAAGTCCCGTGCGACCCAATCCCTGAGAATGTTGGTGATGTTTATGCACAGATAAAAGTTGCAGCGGAACAACAAGGAACGCCTTTAGATGAATGCGACCTTTGGATTGCCGCGACAGCACTAGCTCTTGATGCGATTCTGGTTGCTTCCGATTCTGATTATCAGCGAATAACTGGATTAGGCTTGCGTTTGGAAAATTGGAAAAATTAACAAGAGGGAGTTATACAATTTCAATAACACAGATAAGCCGAAAGGATTTGCCATGCCCACACTTGAATTCAAAGGAAAACACCACATCTATGCCCACCATCTCACCGTGCCCTACCGACCCCTTGAAACAGACGAAACCCGCTCCTGCAACCCAACCGGCGAAGACGACAACCTCATCATTCACGGCGACAACTTACACGCCTTAAAAGCACTACTCCCCCGATACGCAAACCGTATCAAATGTATCTACATTGATCCACCCTACAACACCGGTAACGAAGGATGGGTATACAACGACAACGTTAACAGTCCACTGATGCGGCAGTGGCTTACAGAGAACACACCTGTTGATAACGAAGACCTTGAACGACACGACAAATGGCTCTGCATGATGTGGCCGAGATTGCATCTGCTAAAAGAACTGCTTATCGAAGATGGCATAATTTTTATTTCCATTGATCATAATGAACAACATCATTTGCGAATGCTAATGGATGAGATTTTTGGCGCGCAGAACATTGTTGCTAATTTTACTTGGTGGTCCAAATACACATTGTCTAACGACTCTAAAACTGTTTCATATCAGCATGAGAATATACTCTCTTATGCTAAGAACTTGAACGTTTGTCAAATTGGCCTTCTTCCGAGGACACCAGAAATGGATAAGTCATACAAAAACCCTGATGAAGATCCAAAAGGACCATGGAAAGCAACACCATTACACGCGAAAAGTGGTAGGGATAAAGATAGGTATTCACTCCAATTTTCTAATGGTGGCACATGGCATTGTCCGGAAGGACGGTTCCCGAGATACACGGAAAAAAGACTTATGGAACTATACAATGACGGTCAACTTTACTTCGGTAAGACTGGGAAGTCTCAACCTAATAAGAAAACGTATCTAGCCGAAGTGAAGGGTGGTAAAACTGTAGGATCGTTGTGGTCCTATCACGAAGTAGGCAGTACCCACCATGCCAACGAAGAATTAGCTTCAGTAATGGGAAAAGGTGTATTCAATAACCCTAAAGGCACCCAATTGATTCAAAGAGTATTTCAAACCGCTAATCTTTCATCAGATGATATAGTCTTAGACTCATTCGCGGGGAGTGGCACAACCGCCCATGCTGTACTCGCCTTGAACAAAGAAGACAGCGGCAATCGGAAGTTTATCCTCATTGAATGTGAAGATTATGCCGACACCATCACCGCTGAACGTGTCCGTCGAGTTATTAAAGGTGTTCCCGATGCACGTGACGAAACTCTGCGCGAAGGGTTAGGAGGCACTTTCACCTATTGCACTTTGGGCAAACCGATTGAGGTTGAGGCAATGCTTACTGGAGAAGGTCTGCCCGAATTCTCGGTACTTGCCGCCAATCTACTGCACACAACCTCTGGTATTTCTGTTGGATCGAATACGTTGGAACCTCAAAACAGTGACGGGCTCTTTTACAGTGATGACGAAAATAACTACTACCTACTCTATAAACCGGACCTTGCATATCTCCGTAGCGACGATGCGATATTCAACTTAGAACGAGCGGAACGCATTCGCGGTGCCAGCAATAAAAATGGTAGAAAGGCGATTGTCTATGCGGCGGGTAAATACATCGGACAACGTGAACTCACGGGAATGGATATTATATTCTGTCAACTTCCCGATGCCCTGCATGAAAGATAAAAACAGAAACCATATAAGAGGGTTTTCAACCCCGACATCCTATTCTTGTGGGAAGGTTTTGTCCGCCCGATTTTACAATATCCGCGTTCGTCCTCGCGCAATTCATTGCGCCTCGGACATTCTGTCCGAGCGACCTCCCGATCGCGACCCTATCTTAAATGTTGAGAAAACACGAAAACTGAATAACTCCGCATAGTTGTCATATTGCATAGTTGTAATCTACATTGACTTCTACCCGCTAATACGTTATACTCTAAATTATCACTGCGTTAAATCACGCTTTGTGTAATAGACCTTTTAATATTAACCTTCTTCAGTGTTGGGGTCCGAGGAAAATGGCAAAGAAAGAACAAAAAAGACAACCCAAATCCACAACCTGATTTACCCCCAGTTTTTTTTGCGATGATTGTACATAAGGTTTTTTAGATGTTTTGTGTGAGGAGATCAATACTGGACTAACACGAACTTCAGCCTGCCCAATCGGCAATCGGAAAATATGGGTCAAGGAAGATGTCAGGTGCCCATGTTGTCTCAAGTGTTCGTTTTATCACAAAGATGAGGGAATAAGTTTTTGTTGAACGCGTATTATAGGCGCGTATCCACCGCTCAGCAGATTTTTCAAAATGTAGGAAACAGATAGCATAACTGATACAGACTAAAAACCATAACAATGCGACGCGTGGCAGTTTTTGCTGTTTCAATCGTAGCTGCCGCAATCCGAAAAGTGTCTTTATATCACGAAAACATTCTTCTATTTGCATCCGCCGTCTATAGGTGAGATAGAGTTGTGTATTGCGCAAACTATTTGAAACAAGATAAAGCGGTTCTTTATGGCGTGCATCTTTGAAAACATAAAGGTTTAGTTTGAGTTTCTCCGTGCTGTGATAAGATATGTCAGGATAGGCCCCTGTCTTTTGCAGCGTTTCAAGTTTGATGCGTTGGTTGTTGTGATAAAAACAAGTATTTTTGCAAACGCGTATAACAAACTCAATACCGGCTTCCATAAAAGGTTTCATGATATATTTTGCGCGAGCAAATCCTCTATCAAACACCAAAATCGGTTTGCGGACATTCGGCAACGCATTTTCAAAATGCTTCATGAACTCATAACAAAACTCTTGAACAAGCGCATTATGACTACGGTAGACCATTTTGTCAAAAGCGTCTTTTCGGTAGATTTTCCAATAGATGGGAATAGCCCGTTTGCGAAATGGCACTGCCATGACAATCACTCTATAGTGTTCAAGAATGTCGGTCTCATCAACGAGCACGATGCGTGGCACCTGACCGATCTTGTCATATAGCCAGCATAAGACAAAACGACACCACGCCACTAAGGCAACATCTGTCGGAAAGTTTGAGTTGATAAAACGGAGCAACCGCTTTTGCTTCGTTTTATAATGGGCTACTAATACAGGTAAGTGCGCCGCAAGCGTGTTTATCCGAAAAGTAGGGGCGCGAACACACGCAAATATGACCAAGATCAGATTTCTGAGCGCAGGACGCTTCAATACTATTTTGAACCCTTGTTTCACCTGTGGGATGAGCGCACGCGTATTCACTTTGTTCGGTGCAAAACGTTTCAATGGAAAACCTCCAAAAAATGCACTATAAAATAAAACTTGAAAGCAGTTTAGCAGACAAAACGCTTTCGCACAACAACTATAAAAAGCATACAAAATAAGTGCTATTAAAAACTGGGGGTAAACCAGAAATCCACAACAAGAAAGAATCCAATTGCACAACGCTTGATCAAGACAATGGAAAAACCACCCTATCTCACTTATAAAGACGTTGAGGCACTACATCAGTCAATCGAAGAAAGGAAAATACCTCTCAAGTTCGATTCTCCCTTTGAACCCATTTTAACAGCAGGAGGTTGTTATGCAAGCGTATTATACTACACAGATCCAACGCAGCGGTGAGTGGTGAATCGGTTAATACGAGAGGTACCTGGAGTCACTGTCAAGAAAGGGCACGCGAAGAATTCTTGAAACGTTGAGAATCACACTTCTCAACGTTTTAGAATATGACGCTCAGGAAGCACAGCGCACCAAACCAAAGCGGGTGTACGGAAGTAAAAATCGTTGTATAAAACGTATAGATAAGATTAAATTTCTATATCTTCTAAAAAAGCCTTGAGTGTTCCGAGTTGTGCTGTTTCTTCTAATATTATTACTATAGTTTGGACAATTTCTGTCTGTTTCATGTTGTTTTCTCAAGTATTTTCTATTTTTCTACGAGTTTTGTGCGAAGTTGTAACCCACAGAAAAACTATTATAGGTTCAGCAAAGGCAGCCCCAGCGGGGCGAAAGGTGTATAGAAACGCAGGTGAACAACCCTCTTAGCCCCAGCGGGGCGAAAGGTGTCCCAATAAATCTTATATTGATGTCTAAGGTGTTTCCATTGACCTTGACTATCACTCAAGAACTCTAAAAATTGTCCAAAGTATAGTAATATTATTAAGGAATACAAAATGGGGACTAACAATGGACGAACACAGTTGCGACGGTTGCTGGATTTAGTCAGAACACTTGAAAATACGAATCGTGGATGGCGTGTTGCTGCTTTAGCAAGTCGCTACAATGTTGACCAATCTCGGATCTACAACGATCTTAAAATATTCAGGACTTACGCAATAATATAGAATTGTGTTATACTATTCTATTATGACTACATTTACACTCTCTGAAAAGAAGCAAAGTTTATATTCCGATTATTGTCAATTTTTGTTAGCAAGTTTTACGAATTTTACTCAAACTTATTTTGCTGATCATACGGACGAATGGAGCCATGATCAACTCAATCGCTTTCTGAGAAACGAAAACATTCCTTCAAGTGAACTCTGGGAATCCGTTGAACCGGATATTGAGTTTGATAAAGATGGATACATTATCTTTGACGATGTTGTGCTGTCTAAAATATACTCCCAACTGATTGAAGCCGTCTACCCTCAATGGAGTGGTAGCGACAAAAAGGTCATCAAAGGCATCGGTATTGTGACGTGTGTTTATGTTAATCCAAAGACACATGAGTATTGGGTCATTGATTACCGCATTTTTGACAAAACCCATGATGGTAAAACCAAAATCGATCATTTACTGGATATGTTGCATAATGCTGTCTTCAAGAAACAACTCCCGTTTCGGACAGTGCTAATGGATTCCTGGTATGTATCCATGAAAGTGATGAAAGCGATTGAAGCACTTTCCAAGGTCTACTATGCGCCCCTGAAACGCAACCGGCTTGTCAATGATACGGATGGCGTTGAACCGCACCAGCAAGTCCAAAACTTATCTTGGTCTCTACCAGAAACGACACGGGGTAAACGCGTGCATATCAAAAGGTTTCCGAAAGGACATCAAGTGAAGTTGTTCCGGATTGTGTCTGATACAGGACGCACGGAATATATTGTGTCAAACGATTTATCTCAATCGGATGCGACTGCGACAAAACAACAGTGTCAGGTTCGCTGGAAGATTGAGCAACTTCATCGTGAGATCAAACAGACAACCGGTATTGGCAAATGTCAATGTCGTTCACTGCGTGCCCAACGAAACCATATTGCGTGTTGTTTACAGGTCTGGGTCTGTTTGAAACGGGTTGCCCGGAAAACCACTCAAACGATTTACAAACTTAAACAAAGTTTATTGGATGATTACATGCGACAACAACTCTCTAATCCTTCAATAATATTCAAAAATGCGTAAGTCCTGAATATTAAAGGAATTGTACGTTCTAAAGAATAATAAGGGATTTTATCAGATTGAAGGTGAACGCCCACCTTTGACAAAAAGAGAGTTGAACGCATTGACTGCTGCTGTTAACGCTTCACCGCTTTCAAAGGGTAGCCCATTTGAGAAACAACTGCGAAAAGCACTTGAAAAACTTCACCGTCCGCTTGCAAACCATATACATAATCAAATCGGTAAAACAACCGATATCTCTATTCAACTCAAAACGGGTGATCGTTATGAACAACTTGATGAATATTTTACCATTTTTGAGAAGGCACTCTATGAGAAAAAAGCGGTACGTGCAAAATATAAATCAGCAGGGAAGACTGAACCTGCCGAACACCTGCTGCATCCTTACGCAATCTTCTTTCGGAAAGAGGATTGGTACCTTGAAGCACACTCCGATACATCGGAGAAAACATCACTGACCTTTAAAATTCTCCGTTTCCAGAAGGTTGAACTGACTGACGAGACCTTTGAAATACCACCAGAGTTTTCATTATCTAAGAGTCTTGAATCTCGTTGGGAACTTTTTAGTGGAGATGCAACTCGGGTGAAAGTGAAAATTGCAGCAAATAAAGCCTATCTAGTTGAGGAAAAAACGTATCACCACTCACAAGAAATTGTTGACAAATTTGAAGATGGATCTGTAATTGTCAGTTATTACGTTCCAAAAGTGGAATTTACGTTTTGGTTGTTGAGCCTCGGAGATGCTGTAGAAGTCTTGGAACCATCAGAATTTCGGGCTGAGTTTCAGGAAATTGTGCAAAGGATGTATAAAGTCTATTTTGGAAGTCTGTAGCAAAGTTTTTGAAATTGTATCATCCGATGATATTATGATGACATTAGAACATTTTAAATTCCCCACAATTTTGGACAGTTATGTCAATCTTTTGGTGAAACCCATATTTTTCATATTATGCACCCTTTCCGATCTAACACTGTGTCTTTGTAATTTCTAAAAGATATTGGATACGACTGTTTTGGTTGACCGATGTCAAGTATTTGCGTAAGTCATTTTAATAAAAAATAGTGTAAAAGTTTGATTTTTTAATTTTTTGCGCAAAACGCAAATTTAATGTGTTATACTTAAGGAATAGGGTTATACATTTTATCTGTAATTGAGCAGTGTAAATCTCTCTGGTCTGAAACAGGACTTTAGAGATGCTTATAGAACCATTGTTCTAACAAATCATAATTAACTGGAGGAAAAAGTTTTGCACAAATTAACCTTTTACCCATTAGGAAACGCTGATTGTTGCTTAATTGACCTTAATAATGGTCAAAAGATTTTGTTCGACTTCGCTGATGTAGGAGATTCAATTGACTTGCCTAAAAAATTACGTGAAAATCTTGAGGATGCGGACAAGAATTCTTTTGATGTTGTTGCTTTTACACATGCAGACAAAGACCATACAAAAGGGCTTTCGGAATTTTTCTACCTTGAACATGCTAAAGAATATCAGGACGAGGATAGGATAAAAATTGATACACTATGGGTCCCCGCTGCAATCATTCTTGAAACATCTCCTTTAACCGATGACCATAGAATCTTGCGTCAAGAAGCAAGGTACCGGTTAAAAAAAGGAGAAGGTATTCGAGTCTTTTCAAAACCTGAGTTGCTAGAGGATTGGCTCAAGAAACAAGGGCTAGAATTAAAAGACCGAAAAGATCTAATAACGAATGCTGGACAAACCGTCCCTGGCTATGACAAATCATCAGAAGGTGTAGAATTTTTCGTGCACGCACCATTTTCCGATAGTATTGATGATGAGGAAATTGACCGCAATAAGGCATCACTTGTAGTCCAAGCTACTTTTAAAATTGAGAATCAGGATACTCAATTGATTATGGGAGCAGATATTAACCATGAAGTGTGGACTGATATTGTCAGAATAACGCAACATTACAATCGAGATGATCGGTTGAAATGGGACATTTTTAAAATCTCCCATCATTGTAGTTACACGGCACTGAGCGATACAAAAGGAACAACAAAAACCGTCCCTGTGGAAAAAGTTAAATGGCTTTTTGAACAAGGTCACGACAAAGCGATATTGGTTTCAACAAGCGATCCTATCCCCGTAGAGACCACGAAACCACCACCACATCGGCAAGCAGCGAACTATTACAAAGAAGTGGCAAAAGACATTGATGGAGAATTTAAGGTAACAATGGAGCATCCTAAAAAATCCGCCCCCAAACCACTTGTCATTACTATTGACAGTTCAAAGGCAACTGTAAAAAAACAAAGTATTAAATCTACAAATAACATAACAAGTGAACGCTCTCCAAGATATGGATAATATAGAATGAATCAAGAATACTGTGAAATAGATGGACAAGTTGTTTCTATTGATGATCTCAGGATCTCAAGAGCAAAGGACTTCGCTAATGCAGTAAATGTAGCGTTGTACGCTCATTTAATTGAGTGTAGGCGAACAAATTCTAATGATGAGATCATCGTTTTCAACGCTGAAGTCGAAATTGGCCAAAAGACCGTATACGACATAAAATCTATTGAAAGAATAGCGGTTGAGTTTGATGTATCTGATAACTCCATGCCAGAAGTGTTAGCACTCCGCAGGAACTTTCCTTCCGTACCACATATTAACCTAAGATTGAGAGAATTTCCAAGAAGTTTGTGCGTGACAGAACTATCATACAGTGAGTTAAAACTGCGATGGACCGGGACAACTTTTGTTGAAGACATTAGAAGATGGTTGGCTGAAGCTGCCAAAGGCAACCTCCATGCTGAGGATCAACCTTTAGAACCCTTACTTTGGGGATCAGAAGATGTTATCATACTCCCACATGACTTGTTCACAAAATACGGTCCTTCTGAACCTCTTTTTATTCCTATTGTACGTAAAGTAAACGAACGTCGGATATTAATCGCTGAACGCCCTGAATTTATTGATAAAGATCAGAATCCATTAGAATACGTGGCAACCGTCTTCAAAACCGACTGTCTAACTCATGGTATCATTAGTAAAGCACCAGCAGATCTTTATGAATTGCATCAGTTCTTAGAACATGGTAATCTTGACCTATTGAAAGAGTTACGGCAACATCTGGATAATTGGCGTAATAAAACTAGATCAGACGAAATCTTAGCTGCAAAATTAATTCTAATTGTAGCTCTACCTAAAGCAAGACAAGAAAACGCTTTGCAGGAAAATACAGAGTGGAAGGCTTTTTTGGTTCTTAAATCAATTCGAGAAATTGCGGCAGAAATTGCTCCTGCGGTGAAATCCGCAGGATATAACATTCCGCTCATCGGTCAAGGTGGGAAAGGTGATGATGTTTCAATTCACATGCTCAATCCTGTTTTCTCACTTTCAAGAGAAAGTGCTGCTCAACTTAATGGTTTTTCTTCACGAGATGAAAGAAAAATAACTGCAGTTGGTTTAGGTGCTCTTGGTTCACAGGTTTTAATGAATTTAGTCCGGGCAGGCTACGGTAAATGGACTTTAATCGACGAGGATGTCTTGCTTCCCCATAATCTTGCTCGTCATGCTCTTGACGGTTTTTCGATTGGAGGCCCCAAAGTTTATGGTCTTGCTGTAAGTGCGAACAAAACAGTAGACGAAGAACCTATCGCTGATTACATAGTTACCGATGTCTTAAATCCTTCAGAATCACAGGAAACTATTGAAAAATTAGAGAATGCCTTTACTAACGCAGATATTATTTTAGATGCTTCCGCTTCGGTTCCAGTCGCACGATATTTAGTTCATAATGTTGATTCCTCAGCACGGAGAATATCAATATTTCTTAACCCCGATGGAACAGATGTTGTCATATTGGCAGAAGATGAAAAGCGAAAGATAACCCTTGATTTTTTAGAGATGCAATACTATCGTTATCTTATAAACGAAACTTGTTTGGCAGACCATCTAAAGAGAAAGCATGGACGCATACGAGTTGCCACATCATGTCGTGATGTGAGTGCTACTATTCCACAAGATTATGTTGCTCTGCAGGCGGCAATTTGCAGTCGCACAATTCACAAATTAACTTCTAACCAACAAGCGTTTGTGTCAATTTGGCGGATAGATGAAGATCAAATCAACGTACAAAGTTACACAATTCTTGTTAGAAACTCCATTAAATGTAAAATAGGTAATTGGATATTGTGTACCGATGAAGGTTTCATTGACAAAGTCCATGAAGCACGGGCAAACAAACTTCCAAATGAAACTGGCGGTGTGTTGGTCGGATCGTATGATATGCAACGAAAAATCGTTTACGTCGTAGATTGCCTCCTCTCTCCACCTGACAGTGAAGAATGGCCAACACATTATATTCGCGGATGTCAAGGATTACGTTCACAAGTAGAGAAAATACAGGAGATCACAGAAAACCAATTAGAATATGTTGGTGAATGGCATTCTCACCCGCCGAACTGTAGTGTTAAACCAAGTCCAGATGACCGAAAGGTTTTCAAGTGGATATCAGATCACATGATAGTTGATGGTTTACCTCCATTAATGCTAATTGTTAGTGATCCGGGGAAATATGAATTTTACTTAAAAGAATTAGATTTATCCTCAGAGAATGAAGGTTCTTACACTTGTGTTGGAGAACAATCCGATGAAAGAACTTATTGACAAATTGTCTTCATATAATATTTTTAACTATCTCTTGCCCGGCACCATATTCGCGGGATTGTGTGACAGACTAACTTCGTATTCGCTCCTCCAAGAAAAAATTCTAATCGGGTTGTTTTTGTATTATTTCATAGGATTGATTATTAGCAGAATTGGATCGTTGACACTGAAGCCACTGCTTGAAAAGATTAAATTTGTTAATTTCGAACCCTACGAAGATTATGTAAAAGCATCAAAGTTAGATCCCAAGATTGAAATTTTATCAGAACAGAACGATATGTATCGCTCACTTTGTATGCTTTCAATATTACTTATTCTCTTAAAAATATTTGATGTGGTTTGGGGTTCAAAGTCATTAGATAATATAGCAATAATATTTATCTTTCTGACAGGACTCTTCGTACTGTTTTTGTTCTCTTACAGAAAACATACACACAAATATGTTGTTAAACGCGTAAAGATAGCACTTGAAAAGGAGGAAGTTTAGAAAATGTCAGATTATTTTGAAATTGATTTTCTTGATGTAGACGCTAAAGATAGCGGAGATGCTATTCCGCTTCGGTATAAGATCGGTGATGAAACGCGAATCCACGTCACTGATGGTGGATTTCAAAAAACTGGAGATAAGGTGGTAGAACACATCAATAAGTATTATGGTGAGCCTGATACGGTTGATGCCGTAATAGTTAGTCATCCCGATGGCGACCACGCAGGTGGTCTCCGCACAGTTCTCGAAAATTTTGAGGTTTCAGAACTCTGGATGCTACGACCATGGGATTATGTTGACGAATTGATTGATCTATTTGCTCGCTTTAGAAACAAGGAAAATTTGAAAAAACGATTAAAAGAGATTTACCCAAATATCGCAGCTCTAGAAGAAATCGCTGAAGAAGAGGAGATATCGATTTATGAGCCTTTCCAAGGTGAGAAAATAGGAGATTTTACTGTTCTTGCACCTACAAAGGAGAGGTATCTTGATCTCATAGTTGAATCTGAAAAGACTCCGCAAGCGACACAAGAAAGCATTCAAGCATCCCTTGTGAAAGCAGATGCCTCATCGGCTGCTTGGGGTGAGGAGGCGTTTTCATTGGAAGAGACAAGTCATGAAAATGAAATGAGTATAATCCAATATGCTAATCTATGTGAGCAGAAGATACTACTAACTGCAGATGCAGGACGCGGAGCACTTACTGAAGCTGCTGATTATGCTCCATGCGCTGAATTGACTCTACCAGGTATTAACCGCTTTCAAGTCCCACACCACGGATCACGACGAAATGTATCAACAGAGATTCTTGACCGGTGGTTGGGAGAGATACTACCAGAGCAGCCTGAAGCGGGAACTGGAACATTTACCGCAATTATAAGTGCATCAAAAGAAGATGAGGATCATCCGAGAAAGGCGGTTATACGTGCCTTTACTCACCGTGGAGGAAAGGTGTTTTCGACTGAAGGCAACACTCTATGCGTATCGCATGATGCTCCTAAGCGAGAGGGTTGGACAACTGCCCAAGTTCTCCCTTATCCAGAGGATCAAGAAGAAGACTAAACATTCCACACCAAATTTAGCAAGATTCGTTAGTTACAAATCTTTTTAGCGGAGTCACCCCATGCCTACACTTGAATTCAAAGGAAAACACCACATCTATGCCCATCACCTCACTGTTCCCTACCGAAACTTAGAAACAGACGAATCCCGTTCCTGCAATCCCACCGGTGAAAACGATAACCTCATTATCCACGGCGACAACCTGCACGCCCTCAAAGCATTACTTCCCCGCTACGCAAATCGTGTCAAATGCATCTACATTGATCCACCCTACAACACCGGCAACGAGAGATGGTGCTATAACGATAACGTCAACAGTCCACTGATGCGGCAATGGTTTACCGAGAATAGTCCCGTTGATAATGAAGACCTTGAGAAACATGACAAATGGCTTTGCATGATGTGGCCCCGCCTGCACCTGCTCAAAGAACTCCTTGCCGAAGATGGCGTAATTTTTATCTCTATTGATGATAACGAACAACATCATTTGCGGATGTTGATGGATGAGATATTTGGGAAGAAGAACTTTTTTGCGGTCCTCACAAGAAGGGCAATGCACACTGTTCGCAATTCAAGTAAAGATTTTAATTTGAATGCGGACTATACTTTGGTCTATGCTAAAGACAAATCATGGTTTGGTGAAGACAATAGCCGGTATATCCGTCATGTTGTTGATAAATCAGCGAATTACCGCCATGATGATAATGATGGCAGAGGCAAATATAAACTTGATCCTCTCAGTGCGCGAAACTATTACGAACCTTACACATTCACTTTTGAAAATGGCGTTGAATGGTCACCCCCTTCGGGTAGTTATCCTCGTTATTCGCAAGAAACATTACGACGTATGGAAAGCGAAGGTCGTATTGATTTTTCTGGAAATGAACCGAAGGCAAAAAGGTATCTGGCTGACGTTCAAGAAGGGCAGCCTCCTGACGTTGTTCTTTCACCAGAAATAGTAGGTTTTAACGCAGAAGGGACAAGCGAACTTCGTAATATATTCGGTCAAGGTGGCATTTTTGCCCAACCTAAGCCAGTAAGATTTGTTAAGTTTTTACTTGAGTTGTTACGCAGTAAAGATGCTATCATCCTTGACTCATTCGCAGGCAGCGGGACAACCGCTCATGCCGTTCTTGCTTTGAACAAAGAAGATGGTGGCAATCGCAAGTTTATCCTCATTGAGTGCGAAGATTATGCTGATACCATAACTGCTGAACGTGTCCGCAGAGTTATCAACGGTGTTCCTGATGCAAGTAACACCTCACTGCGCGAAGGGTTGGGAGGTTCTTTTACTTACTACACTTTGGGTGAACCGATTGAGGTTGAGGCGATGCTTACCGGAGAAAGTTTGCCCGAATTCTCTGCGCTTGCCGCGAATTTATTGTTAACTAAGTCTGGGACTGCAATAGGATCGGATACGTTAGAGCCCCAGAACAGTGATGGGTTTTTTCATAGCGATGACATATACGACTACTACCTACTCTACAAACCTAACCTTGACTATCTCCGCAGTGATGATGCAGTATTCAACTTGGAACGAGCGGAACGTATCCGTGATGCCTGCAATGAAAACGGTAGAAAAGCTATTGTCTATGCGGCGGGTAAATACATCGGGCAACGTGAACTCACGGGAATGGGTATTATATTTTGTCAACTCCCCGATGCCCTGCATGAAAGATAAAGTGTTTATCAAACTGAAGGAGAATAATTATGGGAAATATAGACAACACAACCATAGAGAATTGTCGGAAACTAAGAGAAGCTTGCTTGGCAAATGCTGAAGAATTGGTGAATTCAGCTAAATTGCTGAAAGGAAAAAGCACTGCTCATATTCGGTATCATTTAGCAGTACTTGCAATAGAAGAAGTTGGAAAAGCTGGCATTTTCTTGGCAGATTTTGTAAGTGCAAAATTAGGTAAAGATGATAGAGAAATTAACTATTCAATAGATAACCACGTAAAGAAACTGTTCTGGGCTATCTTCAGTCCATTTATTGAATACGAGCGAATGACAAAAGAAGGTTTTGAATCATATAAAGGACTTGCTAAGGAAATGCATGAAAGACGTTTAGAGACTCTATATACAGATACACAAAATCCTTTACTTCCTCAGGATCGGGTTTCGGAAGAAGAAGCGGACCACTTTGTAAGATTATCCGAATCAAGAATAAACATTGAAAAGGGCGTTGATATATCAGAGACTCCAGACGAGTCGAAACTTGAAGACTTGCGCTGGTTTCTTGGCACTTCAGATGATACAGAAAAGAGACAATTCATTTTTAGTAATTTATCTTTGGATAAACTTGCTGATTTAAAAGATATGTACAAATGGATTAAATGGCTCCGCCGAGAATTCACTAAGTCGGAAGAAGAAACAAGAAAAATTTTGCAGCAAGAAATGGAAAAAGGGCTGATTGAAGGGGATGAGGGGAATGAACAAAAATGGAAAGTGAAATTCCGTATCTTTAGTACTTCACATTCAATCCGACAAAAAGCACTGAATGCATGGAATAGTCAGAACGATTTTATTATGAATCTCAAAAAATCAAACAATAGCAATGAATTAATCTGTGAATTTACCTTGCCTAAGAGTGTGCATTTACATGCACTGTGGGATACAGCACATTGGAGATGCAGATATTTTGTTGCCGCTTTGAATATCGCAACAAAAGGTCTATTTTGGTGGCATGTTGATAAAGATTTAGACCGATTTTATGAAAAGATTTGGGATTTGGAAAATGATGCCGAGGCACGACCACGGATTTCCCCAAAATTAAGTTTAGACTGGGGACATTTAACATTAACAGAAGAAGATTTTAGAGGTACGCGCTTCATTTTTGGTTATATCCTGAAAGATTTTCGTCTCAATACGAGAAAAAGAGAAGCTTTAGAAACTTACCTAACTGGACTTGCCTTGATAAGTAAGATTGATATTCACCTTCGTCTTGAACCAAACGCATTTGCACATTTTTTTATGGCATTGAAGACCTTATTACTTGCTACTGGAGACTGGGATGGTGTTGAAGATTTCAAACAAACCGTTGAAACTCAACTCCGCGAAGGTTTTTCAACGATGCCAGGTTTAAACGAATATATAGAATTGGGAATGCGACTTGAAAGAGGGGATAGTCCTTTCAAACGAATTACTTTAACAGAAGTTATTGGAATGAAACTCTACTGCGATGTATATTTCTCCTTGTTAGTTAAGAGAGAGTTTGATAGACATAGGAACTCATCCGATTCTGGTGAGGAATAACACCATGATGGAATTAAAAGTATATCAACGCAATGCCCTTGACGCGTTTACCCGTTGGTTAGAAACTTTGGAAAAGACACAGCATGATTTGGAAAATATGCTTGAGATGTTTAGACAGTCGCAGACAGATATTCCGATACCTGATGAAATCCGCAATTATCCGAGAGCTGCTTGGAGAACATTGAAAGCGAATGGGTGCGTTGCAGCCACTGCAGGCGAATACGTTGACCGCACAGACGAGGCAAACCGTCCAATCCCACATTTCTGTTTCAAAGTGCCGACAGGTGGTGGTAAAACCTTGCTCGCTGCCGCTGCTTTGGAACGTGCCCCGCAGCAAAGAGGTTTGGTATTGTGGATTATGCCGAGCAAGGCTATCTACGCACAAACAAAAGCTGCGTTGTGGGATAAGGACCACCCCTACCGTAAAATGTTGAATCGGGCAAGTGCCGGCCGCGTCAAAATGCTGGAAAAAGAAGATACTTTTAACAGCGACGATACTGCCAATTATTTGTGCGTCATGCTGCTTATGTTGCCAGCAGCAAATCGGCAAAGAGGTAGAGACTTTCTACGCATGTTCAGAGATACCGGACGTTATCCCAGTTTTTTCCCTGACAGTGACAATGTATTCGGTGATAGATTACTGCTAAACAAATATCCTGATCTTGAGTGTCATCCTGAAACTGAAGGTGGACACGTCAAGCATAGTCTGTTTAACGTGTTCAAGATGCTGCGTCCTATCGTTGTTCTGGACGAAGCGCATAAGGCTTATGGCGCGAGCAGACGAGAGACGAACGAAGAATTTGCCCGTTCCATCAACCGCCTTGATCCGCGCATGGTGATTGAACTCTCCGCCACCCCCAATCACGGCATTAGCAATCTGCTTGTGGATATAAGCGGACTGGATTTGAAAAAAGAAGAGATGATTAAGTTACCGGTGCAGGTGACTGCGTTCCCGAATGCAGAGTGGCAATTGACGTTAGGACAAGCGGCAGATGAACTGGATCGGCTTGATGCAGAGGCAAGGTCGCTTGAGTCAAATACGGGTCGGTATATCCGTCCGATCGCCGTTGTGCGTGTGGAGCGAACAGGTAAAGATCAACGAGATGCAGGGCGAATTCATGCGGAGGATGTTCGGGAGTATCTCACGCAAAATCTACGTGTGCCTTCCGATGCGGTTCGCGTCAAATCTGCCGAGAACGATGAACTCGGACAGGAGAATCTGCTATCGGAATTTTCAAAGGTGCGTTGGATAATCACAAAATCCGCGCTAATGGAGGGATGGGATTGTCCATTTGCATATCTGCTGGTGATGTTGGACAATACGCAGGCACAAAGGGCAATTACGCAACTCGTTGGGCGGGTGATGCGGCAACCGCACGCGCAACTTACAGGTAGAGAATTGCTGGATCAATGCTACGTCTATTGCAATAACACTGAAGTCGGTGCAGTTGTGGAGCAGGTTAGAAATGGACTGGAATCGGAAGGGCTGACAGGTTTAGGTGATGAAGTGATGGGGGTGCCGGGAACACGGCAGCAGGATTCTGAAATGGATGTAGTGATTGCAGAACGTCGCGAGCAGTTTCAAGATGAGGTGATCTATCTGCCGATGGTGTTGCACAAAAATGGCGATGATTGGATTCAACTCAATTATCAGGTGCATATCTTACCAAACATAGATTGGCAGGCGATTGAACCCCCTGACCCGAATGCGTCCGCGCCGGAAACCGTTCGCCGCGAATCCGCAACGGTTGACGTTGATAGCACACGCCCTATTTTTCATGCCGAGCAAGAACCGGACGTTGAAAAGAAAGTAAACATATCGGATTTCGCGCATCGTTTATCGGATATTGTTCCGAACCTATGGCAAGCGGCGCGTATTGCACAGGAGATGCACGAACAACTTATCGCAGATGGCGAAGACGAGGCGGACATTTACGATAGACGTTCTTACCTCGCGCACGTGTTGCGTGAGCATGTGAAAAATGAAGTGGAAAAGCAGTCGGAGCGGGTTTTTCGCAGAAAACTTGAGCACGGTGAAATCCGTTTTGACTTGGAGACACAAGAACCCAATTATCTGATGGTGGATAGTTATAAAATACAGGTCCGATCTGACAATGACACACCACTATTAAGAAATTATGAACCCGTGCAACTCAGCCTCTTTGAACCAGTATTTGAACATCAATTTGATAGCGATTTGGAAAGGAACTTTGCCTATTATCTTGATGAGGAGCGGGCATTGCGATGGTGGCATCGGGTGGCAGCACGGCAACGTGGCGCGTATTACGTGCAGGGATGGAAACAGGGACATATTTATCCTGATTTTGTTGCTATGACGAAAGAAGTTGCGGGTGAAACGCGCGTCTTGATTTGTGATACAAAAGGGGAACATCTTAGTGGTAACCTTGACACCGAATATAAACGAAAAGTGTTAGAAACACTTGAAGGTGCGTTCAATACAGCGGGGAGAATGGTGGTACGTGATGGATCTAGATGGGGTGGTATTTTCCAATTGGTATTCAATGAACAGGAATTTTTGGAAATAACTGCTCGCTTGAATGATAGTAGGTAGTCTATGGAAAGTTAGCAGAGTAGAGCCAAAATAAACGAGGCGATTCACAATACACAACATCCTCACCAAAATTGCAGAACCATTCAGTTTTCCATACTTTGATCTGATTTTACCCAATCCCGGTAGGTGCGGTTTCCTAACCGCACCGGATCTTCATAAGAAAAACGCACGAAACCCGAATAATCTCTTAAAACTGAATGCCTCTGCCAAAATTGACAATTATTGTCAGATATGTTATCATTTCGTATCAGTAGTGAAAACTTGAAACAATTGACTAACAGGTGATAATTGAACATGACTTTCTTGTTTTGATAGAAATTACTTTTAAAGGAGCGATTTAGATGAAATTATTGATATTAACTTCAACATTTGCCGTTATCCTGATGTGTTTGAATTTAGGTATTGCGGCAGAAGATGATGCTTTAGTAGCATACTATTCGTTTGACGGTAACTCAGACGATTCTTCTGGAAATGGAAACAATGGTGAGATTAAAGGTGGTCCTAAATGGGATACAGGTAAATATGGAGACGCAATCCATCTGGATGTAGGAACATACGTTGAGATGCTGGTATCTGATACGCTGCATGGTGATCTTTTCAAAACGGACCCATATACAATTTCTGTCTGGATTAATCCAACCTTTGAAGGCGGTGAATGGCAACAAATTTGGCGGAGTTTACCTAGTGATGCTGGACATAATACCTTGTTCGTGAATAAAAACGATGGCAAATTGTCTTGGCGTGGACAGGTCGGTGGATGGACGATCCTTTGTGAGACGGGGGCAGGTGTAGTCGAACAGGGTGAATGGTTACATGTAGTTGTCCAAAGCGATGGTAAGAAATTCAGAATTTATGCCGATGGCGAGAACGTTGCTGAGGAAGACTTCCAAGAAACCCGAGGTGCTAATACAACTTATCGCCTTGGTGGCGAAGGTGGAGAAGGTTATGGCGGCGCGATTGACGATGTCGCGATCTTTTCACGTGCTTTAGATGAAAATGAAATAAATTCGTTGGGTAATGGTCTTGATGTGTTTCTGCCAGTCAAACCCCAAGACAAGCTTACAACAAAATGGGCACACATCAAACATTCAGAATTCACACGTTAGAGATAGGGATAACGAGTTTCAAGAGTCGTTTTTGTCTTTCCCATGTTTTATAGAATCTATTTCAGGAAGTCGGACAAACGTAGAGTGTGTAAAGTTATTGGCATAAGTCAATCTGTCTCTTATTGTAGTGGCGGATCCCTCCGCCGTTACTTGTGTTTGACATGGCGGGGCACAGAGACCTCACCCATAAGCGTCAATTTAGGGGCCCCAATGCGGTAGGTGCGGTTTGCAACCGCACCGGCTCTTATGGAATAAACCCTCTTTAGTCCCGTAGGGACGATATGTTTATAGCAACGGAGGCACCCCCAATTCTTCAGCCCCGTAGGGGCGGAATGTTTATAGTTTTATTTCACATTATTAATTTGTTAATCTTCATACGGGACTAAAGAGGGTTTCTCATATTTGAAAAACCACTAAATTGACGCTTATGCAGGGCACAGAGACCTCACCCTACAATGTGGTGTGTAAAGTTTTGTCAATAACTTTACACACCCACAAACGGATAGGGTTATTTAGTTTTAGGCTTTTTGCCCATTTTATCCAAAAAGTCGCGATTCGGAGATCGCTCGGACAGCGGAGAGTCTTGAGCAAAAGTTCAAAATTATTGGAAAACTAAATAACCCTGACAAACGGATATTAAAGTTGACAAACCCTATCGTAGATAGTATCATTAAAAGGTATATGTTGCCAGGTCTATTACCAGAGATATAAGATGGACAAAACTCCCAAAACCTTTATCTGCAGAAATTGCAACGCGGACATCAAGATTGAAGCATTAACGAAAAATCTCAAGGTTTGCCCCGCTTGCGATGCACATCACACGATGAGTGCTAATGAGCGGCTCAATCTCCTTGTTGACGCAGAAAGTTTTGAAGAAACCGATACGGACCTATACTCCATTGATGCTTTAGAATTTCCAGAGTATCCAGACAAACTTGAACGTGACATCGCTAAAACTGGACTCCTATCCGAAATGCTCTCTGGCACTGCCAATATAGGTGGATATTCGGTAGCAATCGCAATCGGAGATGTCGGATTTATCGGTGGGACTTGTGGTGCTGTTATCGGTGAGAAAGTTACGCGATGTATAGAGCATGCCACTCAAAACCAATTGCCTCTCGTTATCGTTTCTGTGAGCGGGGGTATGCGTATGCAGGAAGGTACATTGGCGTTGATGCAAATGGCAAAAACCGCCGCAGCTTGTACTGAATACGCCAAAAATGGCGGGTTCTATATTTCTGTAGTCACTGATCCAACCTTTGGGGGTGCTACAGCGAGTTATTCTTCTCTCGGTGATGTGATTATTGCTGAACCCGGTGCTCGTATAGGATTTGCTGGTCCTTTGGCTGTGGCAAGTTTGCAGGAAGAACTACCGGAAAATTTTCAGAAAGCAGAGTCCTTGGTTGTGCATGGGTTCATTGACCATATTGTACACCGCATAGGAATGCGCCAGTTGCTTATTGACCTTATTTCATACGCTAACTAAAATCGATCAATTAAATCTACGTTTCTTTTGTCACCTCCTACATGTAGCACACTGTAAGAATCTGCAAATCACACCTTTTACTGTCACTTTATCCGATTTTTGACGTATTAAGTAAAAGCAATCATTGTGTATAGACCTTTGCATAATAGAAAAATGTTTGTCGCATTTTATTAGAATACGACCACCTACTCACTTTACATCTTAAAGAATTCATTATATAAGGAACATCTGGAATAAAAAATGCCGAAATCATTAGTTGTTGTTGAATCCCCTGCTAAAGCCAAAACTATTAAAAAAATACTTGGAAAAGACTATGTTGTTGATTCATCAGTCGGACATATACGCGACCTACCAAGCAAAGAACTTGGGGTTGATGTTGAGAACAATTTTAAACCTAAATATGTGCTAATACGGGGAAAAGGTCCTGTCGTAAAAGCAATTCAGGAGAAGGCAAAAAAGGTTGATTGTATCTATCTTGCTGCAGACCCTGATAGAGAAGGTGAAGCAATCTGCTGGCACCTCGCCACTGAATTAAAGAAATTGAAGAAGCCTATCTATAGGATTATTTACAACGAAGTTACACAAAGTGCGATTTTAGAAGCAATTCAAAATCCAGGGACGATTGACCAAGCACTTGTTGACGCGCAACAGGCACGGCGTGTTTTAGACAGACTCGTCGGATACCAGATTAGTCCGATTTTGTGGCGCAGTGTTAAACCTGGTCTGAGTGCGGGTAGAGTGCAATCGGTTGCTGTTCGGCTTATCTGTGAACGCGAAGCGGAGGTTGAGGCGTTTAATCCTGAAGAATATTGGACACTTACTGCAACATTAACGCCGATGGAAAATGAAAATCTCTTTCCTGCTAAATTGTATAAGATAGGCACCAAAAAAGGAGAGATAAATAATTACGGGTTCCGCATTGATGAAGCGCGCGCAAAGGAATTAGCAACTGATGCAAAGCAACAGAATTTTGTCGTTGAGAAAGTTCAGAAACGGGAACGGAAACAGAGGCCTGTTGCACCTTTTATCACGAGTACATTACAACAGGAAGCATCACGAAAACTTCGGTTTACCGCGAAGCGGACGATGATGATAGCACAAAAACTCTATGAAGGCTTAGAAATTGGGAAAGAAGGGTTAGTTGGTCTCATCACCTACATGCGTACCGATTCCACACGTGTTGCACAGGACGCCCTTAGCGAAGTGCGAAAATATATTGATACAACCTACGGTGCTGAGTACCTCCCCGCACGCCCTGTTTCTTACCCAAGTAAAAAAGGTGCACAAGACGCACATGAGGCGATTCGTCCGACATTACCACTTCGAAGCCCTGAATCCTTAAAACCGTATCTTAGTAGTGAACAGTACCGTCTTTATGAACTAATTTGGAAACGGTTTATCGCAAGTCAAATGAATCCTGCTATTCTTGATGCGACAACAATTGACATTAAAGCAGGACGTTACCTCTTCCGTGCCACCGGTTCCGTTATCAAGTTTGACGGGTTCAGACGTATCTATATGGAAGGTCAAGACGATGTCGCAACCGATGAAAACAATACCAACGAAGAAAATACAACACTGCCAGAGGTTAAAGAGGGTGAAACCCTTGATCTACGCAAGTTGGATCCGAAACAACACTTTACGCAACCGCCACCCCGCTATAATGAAGCTACACTTGTCAAGGCATTAGAGGCGAAAGAAATTGGCAGACCGAGTACCTACGCAACAATTCTCTCAACGATTCAAGATCGTGGTTATGTTACAATGGAACAACGTAGACTCCTTCCCACAGATGTAGGTAAACTCGTCAACGAACTCTTAATCCACGGATTTCCCGATATTGTTAATGTCGAATTTACGAAAGAAATGGAGCAGAAACTTGATACTATCGCCGAAGGAAAGGTAGACTGGATTGACACCCTCGGAGAATTTTATCCATCGTTCAAAGAAGCACTAAAAGAAGCTCCTGATAAAATGTATGCAGCGCGAAAAGCGATGGAAACAGAATCGGGTGAGCAGTGCGACAAATGCGGTGGAAATATGATTGTGAAATGGGGAAAATATGGAAGATTTCTCGGATGTGCCAACTATCCAGAATGTCAAAATATTAAGGCTTTGAACGGTGATGATACAGCTTCCGCTGAACCGGAAACAACCGATACGCTTTGCGATAAGTGTGGTGAACCGATGGTTATTAAGCAGAGTCGCGCAGGCGCACGATTCTTGGCATGCAGTGGCTATCCAAAGTGTAAAAACGCAAAGCCTATTCCAATGGGTGTTGACTGTCCTGAGTCTGAATGTGACGGTTATTTAGGTGAACGGCGTAGTAAACGTGGAAAGGTATTTTACGGATGTAGCAACTATCCAACATGTGGGTTTGCAAGTTGGGATAAACCTATTGCCGAACCGTGTCCGCAATGTAATGCGCCATACCTTGTGGAGAAAGTACAAAAAACAGGGGAAACTTTGAAAACTTGTGCTGCAAAAACTTGCGACTATTCCAAGTCATTAGAGTAGTCCTGATATGTGCTTTAATGTGTCTTCGGAGAGGAGCGGTTTGTTAACGTGAGTTTGGTAAAAACGAGACTTCGTGCTGCTCGTAGGGGCGAGGTCCCCTCGACCGTAGGGGTTAGGCAACCTAACCCCTACGAAAATGTCCGCATATTTTTAGAATTTGCCATATATCAAACTCACGTGTTTGTTACCGTCCAGAATGTGATTAATTATGATTCAGCTTCATCAAGTCAGTTTCAGTTATCAGGACCTCAACGTGCTTGAGCGTGCAAGTTTTCGGCTTGAACGCGGCGAATTCGGATTCCTCGTCGGTGAGAGTGGTGCCGGTAAGACAACTCTTCTAAAACTACTATACCGAGAATTAACACCTTCTTCTGGTTCCTTAAGTGTACTCGGACAACCTCTTGCTGATCTCACATCATCTACTTTACCCTATTTCAGAAGGAAAATTGGCGTAGTTTTCCAAGACCTGAAATTACTCAGTAACAAAACAGTTGAGCAAAACCTGGCACTTCCACAGAAGTTAATTGGAACGAAATTTAGGATGCTACATGAAAACGTAAACAATCTTCTGCATCAAATTGGGTTGGTGCATCATAAACAGGCACTGCCAACGCAAATATCAAGCAACGAAAGGCAACGACTTGCAATAGCAAGAGCACTTATCAATAGCCCATTGCTTCTTCTGGCAGATCAACCAACAGAAACATTAGACCCAAAACTTGCAATTGAAATTCTTTCTCTTTTTGATGCGCTTAATTTTCAGGGTGCCACAGTTTTAGTTGCAACAACAGATCCCGAACTTCCAGAAAGATATGTGCATGCCAAAAATACTACACCTAAAAAGGTTTTCAAACTCAAAGACGGTTTCGTTACAACCTAAATCTATTTCTTCCTGAATCCATATCAAATAATATGTTAAAACTGAAGTTTATACCCAATTAACTTGATCCCACTTGGTAGGTGCGGTTAGAAACCGCACCATAGGCGTCAATTTAGTGGTTTTTCAAATACGAGAAACCCTCTTTAGTCCCGTAGGGACGATATGTTTATAGAAAACGATGTCCTTAATCTCTTAGAGCTCTATCCGAGCGGAATGTTTATATAAGACGTTATACACATATCGCTCGGACAGAACTGAAGAGGTGGGTTTGCGGGACGGTGTACTATAAACATATCGTCCCTACGGGACTAAATATAAGACAGTCTCAGTCCTCATGCTTATTGAGAGGTGTTTATAAAAACGCAGACTTTTTCTTAAATTGACGCCTATAGTGCGGTTTCGTGAAGATCAATTTATTAATTCGGTAATTTCTTGGTGAAGCCCGGTGCGGTTAGGAAACCGCACCTACCAGGCCTGGGGCAATATAGAATTACCGAAATATTTTCTTAAACTTCATCTAACCGCACCTAGTCCCAAGAAAAATGAGATAAATCAAGTTAATTTGGTATTATTCATTTTAATTGATGTTGACATACTCCCCAAGCTAAAGCATGGGGATTCTTAGCTCTTATATTGGCAGCAAGTGTTGTTGCCAAATGGCTTTTCTTGCTTCCGTCTCTCGTGCCTCCGAATGAGGTCTTATTTGGACTCCACAAGCGTAACTTTCGGTGTGTCCCACCGTAGATGTTGCAAAAGGCGACACAAGTGTCTGTGCAACTTAAAAGTTAGACGTTTAGGAGATTAAAAGGTTTAGAAAAAGTCCAGTTTTTTTGCGGTGTCTACATCCCCAAGCTAAAGCATGGGGTCTTGACACCGAAGATAGATAAAGTGAGTTATTAGAAAAATGCGGTATCAAATTCAAAATGTCTTTACCCAAATTGGTCGAACTGGCTTAAACGATTTGTTAAGTCTCATCGCGCTTGCATTTTTCACGCTCCTACTGAATGCATTTCTGTTTAATCACACTTCCATCTATAAAGAACTTGATCTTAAGGAAACAGTACCACAACTAATCGCTTTTCTGAACGATACAATTATTGAAGATGATGCCCGTGTTTTTGCAGACCAGATTCAGAAGAAAGACCGTATCCTTTATATTGAGTACATCTCTAAGGAAGAATACCATAATCGCGCAGAAAAACAGTATGGACTTCTTGATGGATTTATCAAGAAAGGATTTTCAGACAGCAATCCGTATCCTGCATCCTTTGAGATATATGTTAACCCAGCAGATGTGTCACGCAAAACACTGGAAGAGATATCTTTTGATATCGAATCCAATGCCGAAATTGATGATGTCGTTTTCACAGGGTATGGAATAATCATGGACCTGTTTCGTCAGACAAATCGGATGACAATCGCCAGTATCGCTATAACAAGCCTACTCATACTACTTATTATTCGCGCTGCTGTCCTAAAAACTGCGCGAACTCGTGATGAAGAAATTCATCTCTTAAACCTTATCGGGGCAACACGGGTTTATCTCAGTATTCCTTTCTTTATCCAAGGTATCTACCTCGGGTTCTTCGGCACTCTCTTAGGGATTGCCTGTTTTTACCTACTATATTGTCTGTTTACTTTCCAACTCGGTGTCCTTGAGTACCTTCCGTATTATCAGCTTATCACTATTGCAGCATCGGGTGTAGTAATTGGTTTGTTTGCAGGTATACTCGCGCGAAGAAAATATATCAAATCTTACAGGAAAAATCTATAAACTCGCGAAAAGGATTGGAAATGCTTCTGACTCTCAAACAGGCAAGCCAATGGGCATCAGAATATCTCAATAAAAACGTTACCACTTCAAATATCTCCTATTTAATTCAGTATGGACGTATTGAAACCATCCTTGAAAATGGGTTAACGATGATTCCCTTGGAGAACTTAGAGAAATATTACGGTCAAAACCATCAAGAGAAACGGTGGAAAGATGAACTCGGTGATGACCTGAATTGGACACTGTCTTTTGAAAAAATCAAAGAAGCAGAGACAACAAAACACGTCCATAGGCTGCATCCGTACAAAGGCAAATTCATCCCTCAATTAGTCCAATATTTTTTAGATGCACAGACCGACGATTTTAAACAAAAAGTCTATTTCCAAACTGGCGATATAGTACTTGATCCATTTTGCGGTAGCGGGACCACCTTGGTGCAAGCGAACGAACTCGGCATGCATGCAATCGGCATTGATATTTCTGCTTTTAATGCTTTCATTAGCAACGCAAAGGTGGGAACATTCAACTTTGTTCATCTGTACAAAGAAAGTCAGAAAATTACGGCAGCACTTAGAAATTTAGTTGTCACATCTGGAATCGTTGAATTTGAAACTAAACTTGCAGAGTCTCTTGCTAAATTCAACAATCAGTATTTTCCTATCTCCTTCAAACGTCAAGTCAGAACAGGTGAAATTGATCAGAAAAAGTATGGCACTGAAAAAGAAGCCACTTTTTTAGATACATACCAACAACTCATTGCCGAATACCAAATTGATGTCCAGATGCCACCCGATTCTGCTCGCTTTATGAAACAGTGGTATCTTCCGGGGATAAGGGCGGAGATTGATTTTGTCAACAGCGAAATTCGTAAGGTAGAAGATACATCAACACAAAACGCCTTGATGCTCATTTTAAGTAGGACTATTCGTTCATGTAGAGCAACAACGCATGCAGATTTAGGCACATTGCGAAAACCTGTAACGACTACCTATTATTGCAGAAAGCATGGGAAAGTCTGCAAACCGCTCTTTTCGATTTTAGGATGGTGGGAACGATACTGCAAAGATAGCATACAGCGATGGATGAAGTTTAATAAGATAAAAACGGACACTTTTCAACACTGCATCACAGGTGATTCACGGACGATTGACATCTTCACGATGTTAAGATTGGCAGATACGAAATTTGCAGAGATCGCCCAAAAGCAAAAAATTAGAGGCATCTTTACAAGTCCGCCGTACGTTGGACTCATCAACTATCATGAGCAGCACGCCTATGCCTATGATCTCTTCGGTTTCAGAAGGTTGGACGAATTAGAAATCGGTCCGCTTTTTAGAGGAAAAGGACGCGAGGCGAGAGAGTCTTATATTCACGGGGTAGCAGAGGTTTTCAAGAACTGTAAGCAGTTTTTGGCGGACGATTACGATGTCTTCGTTGTTGCAAACGATAAGTTTAATATGTATCCCACTATTGCTGAAATAGCAGGAATGCACATCGTCAATCAACACAAGCGACCTGTCTTAAATCGTACCGAAAAAAATAGGGAAGCAGCATATCCCGAAACGATATTTCATCTCAAAGAGAGATGGAAGAAATGAATGCTATCTCATGAACTTTCTTTGTAGGCGCGCTTTGTAAACGTGCTATCAATAGTATCACAATAATTACAAGTTTTACGATGGAGGATAAATTATGTCTCAAATCAAATCAGTGTTACTTTGGGAAAACCAACGGCGATATATCCGCGAGGCAATAGATGCCGGCACCCTCAAAGGTGCAATCATTCCCACAGGAAGTACAGAACAACACAACGAACACTTGGCAATGTATCACGATACACAAAGTGCAGTGTATGTTTCCAAATTGGCAGCAGAAAAATTGTTCCCGCAGGTTATTGTCACAACGCCATTAGCGATCGGCGTATCGGAACACTGGATGGATCACAAAGGCACGCTCACGCTTCGTGCAGAGGTATTCGGTGAGGTGTTATACGATGTCGCAGATAGTATGCGTCGGCACGGCATTGATAACATATTGATTATCAACGGACATGCTGGCAACTCTGGACCAGTACATCAAAGGTTAGATGGTTACAGAGAAAAACTGGGAATTAACATCGCATATCACTCGTATTGGGAAGCGTACGGCGGAGCGTTAGTGAAAGAACAAATGGAATCTGGTGTCTGTCCTGGACACGCAGCGGAGTTTGAGACAGCGTTTGCGCTCGCCGCTTTTGCAGAAAATGTTGATTGGAACGGTGTGGATTACGACAGCGCGAAACTCACTATCTCAAATGAAGGACAGGCTAAATCTGACCGTGAATATCATCACCAAGCCAAACTCGCTACTTCAGAAAAAGGACAGGTTATGATAGATGTTGCTGTGGATTGGGTGGCAGAAAAGATGCAAGAAATGTTGTCATAGTTGTCTCTCACTGTAGGCGTGGTTTGTAGGGCGAGGTTTCTGTGCCTCGCCCATATTTGATCACTGATCAAACGCCAAATATTTCTAATGGCCTTCAAGTGCCTTCCGAAGTCCATCTCCATGTTGTCGCCACCAACTGTAGAGTATAGAAATATCTGTGCCGATGCAGAAATGCCGCACCCCCATATCAAGAAAACGTTTTGCACCATCAACACTCCCAATTTCAGCACGCGGATGTACACCCATTTTCAGAGCCGTCTCAAAAACTCTCTGCTCTGTCTCTTGAATTTTAGTTGACCCACGTTGACCGACCATCCCTATGCTCATAGAATAATCAGAACCACCCCACTGAATCATGTCAACACCTTCAACTGACAACACCTCTTCAAGGTTTTCGACGGTGCCCTTCTTCTCAATCATTATGACAACCACTACATCGCGCAGTGCCTGAACATATTCTTGCCCCCCGCCATATCCCATATAGGAGAACCTTCGGGTTGCCACGCCATAACTACCACCATCTTCGGGCGTATCCGCCCGCGTAATCCGAACACATTCTTTCACATCCTCAACGTTTTGACAATCGGCATAAAGCACACTCTGAAAACCGGAACCGATTGCGCGTTGTGCTATAAATCCCCGCGGTTCTTGGTCAACCTTGATCATAGTAGAGATATTGTGAAGTTCTGCTGCACGACACAAATTATCCAGATCATGCAAATCAAACGGACCATACTCACCCACAAATTCTACATAATCATACATGCCAGTATGACCAATCGCCTCAACAATAGAGGGCCAAGTGGTATGGATGTGTGTTCCGATGGTCGGTTTATCACTGTTGAGCAGTTCGCGAAAGGTGTTTTTTCTCATATATTTTCCTCTTCTGTTTTGGTAAGAACAATATGTTATTGCGATGTTTCGGCATCTAAATGGTTTATATTAACAAGAATCCATACTTTTTTCAACTGTAAAATAACGTTTGCTTATGAGCACAATTTTTGCTAAACTTATATAGCATCGCAACTTATACCAAACTAACTTGATTCAATGTCTTCGGATAAAGTCGGCATTGCGAGGAGGACCCAGAGACCTCGCGCTACAAATCGAGTTAATTGGGTATTACTCCAAATTGGTAGGGCAAGGTCTCTGTGCCTCAGCCTATCCTTCTTAAACTCCGTGAGGTATCTATGGAAAACTTGATCAAATTGCCCACAAACTTTGCTGATTACTTGAGAATTGAAAACGCTGACCTACGTTTTAGTGAGGCAACCGAGGTCGCAAAGCATATCACGGGAGCAGGTGTAGAAATCTTTCCGAACATGGATCACGCTGCCATTTTCTGTGATCCACCACACCTCGTCGCCGATGGCTTGAAACAACTCGGTTATGTTAACGGTTGGGATGCGCGGTGCTATCCTTCCCCAGTTGACGGATGCGACTATATCAACGTTTCTGCCCAATTGTCAGAGGATAGTCCAGCACATTCTGATGGATGGTTTGACTACGTCGCAGTCGTGCATCCTGTAGACAAACAGGCACTACAACACATGCTTGGACAGGGGTATGGAAATCCATTCATCCACCATCTTACATGGGGACTCGTTCCGCCACAACGTACAACCGATGACGATTTTGAGTATACCAGTCGTCTTGTCCCATTTATGATAGAAAAACGACAAATAATCGGTAATGCAATCGGTGATGAACCCGGAACCCTCATCATTGCTTTGCCAGAAAACGTTATGGCACACCCGAACTTTGAAGATGCACTCCCAGAATGGATTGGTGACCTTGACGCAGCGGAATACCAGGTTGAATCAATGCAAGGCGGAGGTTTTCTGATACAGTTCTTTGTATTGACAGGTGGCAGAATTGAGGTTGCCTTACGCGTTGATACTACGCAGACGTTCAACCCTAAAAGCGTCCACAAAATCTCAGAAGATGAAATTAGTGCTGTACAAGGGAAATAAAATAGATACAAATCCAACATGACCTTCTCTGTTCTGTCCTATTCCTTGAGCTGCCTATTCCTTGCATTTATCAGTAAATACGCGTATAATTGATTTTATATCCACCGCCGTAGGAGAAGAAAATGAAGCGCGAAGATAAAGACACACAACACCTTGATGTCCACCTTACCGTAGAAAATTTTGGACCGATAGAGAAAGCGAATATAGATTTGCGTCCGTTAACCGTGTTTGTCGGTGAAAGCAACACCGGTAAGACGTATCTCGCCGCGCTCATTTACGCATTACACCCCGCCTTTGAAGGTTCTGCTAAATGGCTGTACACCGAAAATGAATCGGATCTCAAGTTCGCGCAGCGTTTTAGTCGTGAACTTAAAAAGTGTTTTAATCTAAAATCCGTTTCAGAATTAAAGAGAACGCGTAGTGATCCCGGTGATGAATTGCGGGTAACGCTAAGAGTATATGAGAACGGTGTATTACCTCTTCAAATAGATTGGAAGTACGATAGCAGGCATATTGGCTCTCTCTCAGAGAATAATAAAGTTTCCAAAGAAAATCTTGAAATCAAAGAATCTGATAGACTATGGAATAATGGAACACAAAAAACACCAGCAGCGCATTATCTCCCCGCTGCACGGCGAGGCATCATGTATTTATATGAGGCTTTTGACAATTTGCATGTAGCAGACAAATCTGATATAGGTTCACATAGTTATTCTACGTTTTCTGGTTGGATTTCAGATTTTCTAAAGCAAATTATCAACTATAATAAACACTACAATTCTTCAGAAGGAATAATCAAGATTGCTAAATCACTGGAAACAGAAGTACTACGAGGACAGATTGAGGTAAACCGACCTGCTGGAGCTGGATATCCAGAAGTCCTCTATCGTCCACAGAATGCTGAACAGACATTACGAATGAGTCAATCCTCATCAATGGTATCAGAACTCGCGCCGCTCGTACTGTACTTGCGTGGTATTGTTAATCCTGGCGATACACTCATCATAGAAGAGCCCGAATCCCACCTGCACCCCAGGGCACAAACCCAAATAGCCATCACGCTTGCCCGCTTAGTTCGAGCAGGTGTCCGTGTAATTATAACAACTCATAGTGACTGGCTTCTTGAGCAAATTGGCAACTTAGTCCGCGAAGGCGAAGTGATGAAATTGGAAAACAATCAATCAGAACCAACAACTTGGTTGACAATGGAAGAAGTTGGCGCGTGGTGGTTCCAGACAGACAAACCTGTGGAGGAAATCAAGTTTGATCGTATTGAAGGCATTGAACCTCTGGATTATGGAAAAGTAGCTGAAAAACTCTATAATCGTTCGGTGGATCTCCGCACCTCACTCAGGGAGAAGATGGGAGACAACACGAGTGAACAGGAGTGAAGCACTTGAGAATATTCGAAATCAAGTAGGAAGAAAAAACCTATTTTATGGCAATTCGTTCAAAAGAGGTAATTGTAGCGCAGATTTGAGCGGTGTCTCAGAAAATGACCGTGTTGTTGTGGATTTAGATAAGGTTTATCCACACGGACAGCAGGATGAAAATCAATGTGAATGTATTCTCTTCTACTTTAATGCTGCAGCAAACTTTGTTGTGGTTCCAATAGAACTCAAAGGTGGCAAAAATGCTGAGGCATCAAAGGCAGTGGAACAGTTAAAGGGTGGTGCTGCTTTTGCTGCCACATTCACCCCGACAGGGACTAAAACTTTATGCTTTCCTGTCTTATTCCACAATCATTTAAGTAGATCAGAAATCAAACGACTCAGAAACAGGCAATCCAGAGTACATTTCAACGGAAAGTCATTTGACATTAAAACAGAACGGTGTGGTGGAAAATTGTCTAGTGTGATTCCTATTTCTGCAAACTTTTAAGTTATGTTTCGTGGATCAGTATTCATTGGAATAGAAATATCATGTTATTATGCAGATTGACACATAATTAACCAATGTTCATGTCATCAAACGCAACCTGAACTAAACCCCGGATAATTGGCGAAGGTGTTGACGCGTATAATTGATTTTATATCCACCACCATAGGAGAAGAAAATGAAGCGCGAAGATAAAGAAACACAACACCTTAATGTCCACCTTGCCGTAGAAAATTTTGGACCGATAGAGAAAGCGAATATAGATTTGCGTCCGTTAACCGTATTTGTTGGTGAAAGCAACACCGGTAAGACTTATCTCGCCGCGCTCATCTATGCATTACACCCCGCCTTTGAAGGTTCTGCTAAATGGCTGTACACCGAAAATGAATCGGATCTCAAGTTCGCGCAGCGTTTTAGTCGTGAACTTAAAAAGTGTTTTAATCTAAAATCCGTTTCAGAATTAAAGAGAACGCGTAGTGATCCCGGTGATGAATTGCGAGTAACGCTAAGAGTATATGAGAACGGTGTATTACCTCTTCAAATAGATTGGAAGTACGATAGCAGGCATATTGGCTCTCTCTCAGAGAATAATAAAGTTTCCAAAGAAAATCTTGAAATTAAAGAATCTGATAGACTATGGAATAATGGAACACAAAAAACACCAGCAGCGCATTATCTCCCCGCTGCACGGCGAGGCATCATGTATTCATACGAGGCTTTTGACAATTTGCATGTAGCAGACAAATCTGATATAGGTTCACATAGTTATTCTACGTTTTCTGGTTGGATTTCAGATTTTCTAAAGCAAATTATCAACTATAATAAACACTACAATTCTTCAGAAGGAATAATCAAGATTGCTAAATCACTGGAAACAGAAGTACTACGAGGACAGATTGAGGTAAACCGACCTGCTGGAGCTGGATATCCAGAAGTCCTCTATCGTCCACAGAATGCTGAACAGACATTACGAATGAGTCAATCCTCATCAATGGTATCAGAACTCGCGCCGCTCGTACTGTACTTGCGTGGTATTGTTAATCCTGGCGACACACTCATCATAGAAGAGCCCGAATCCCACCTGCATCCCAGAGCACAAACCCAAATAGCCATCACGCTTGCCCGCTTAGTTCGAGCAGGTGTCCGTGTAATTATAACAACTCATAGTGACTGGCTTCTTGAGCAAATTGGAAATCTGATTCGAGAGGGTGAACTTAAGAATCAAAAAGAAGATACAACGGAATTGCCACACTGGTTGCTAAAAGAAGAAGTGGGCGCTTGGTGGTTTCATGCTGATAAACCCGTCAAAGAAATTCGGTTTGATCGCATTGAAGGTATTGAACCATCTGATTACGAAGAGGTTGCTGACAGTCTTTATAATACTTTTGTTGAACTTGAACGACAGTTCCTTAACGAGGAAGTAGTTAGTGAAGATAAGTGAAACTCTTAACGAGATTTGCAAACGGGTAGGAGAAGAAAATCTTACAAATTCGTGTAGCGGTCACAAATGTACGGTGGACATGACTGATGTCCCAAGCGAGCGAGTTGTGATAGATGTAGATTTAGCATTTGAGGCACACGGAAAAACAGACAAACACTGTGATCGTATTCTTCTATACATACGTACAAACGACAACATCCTCGTTATAGTTTTAATTGAAGGGAATTAGTTGACAATCCCACTGCTTTAGTTGTGGGTCAAAAAACGCTTGACATTTACATGTATTTTGTAGTATAATTATAAGACTGGCTCAGTGGTGGGTGCGTCAACACCTACCACACCTTTGACGCGGGAGTCAGAAACCTACGGGAGTCAGATATGCTATACAAAACACACAAAATAACTTTAGATCCCACTTTTAAGCAAAGACGTTGGTTTTCACAACAATGTGGCTATGCAAGATTTGCATATAATCAAGCGTTGTCAGATTTCAAGGCAGGTTTAGATCAAGACAACTTCCAATCGTGGCGAACTCTTAACAACAATTTCAATCAGAAAAAGAAAGATTACGATTGGACAAGCTCGCAAGATCAACGAGCTGCCTTATATGCTATCAAACATCTTGGACAAGCGATTGCGAATTGGATAGGCAAGCGTGCAAAGTTTCCTAAGTTCAAGGGACGGGGACACAAACAAAGTTGGACAACAGACGAGCAATCTGTCCGAGTAGAAGGCAAACGCATCAAATTACCCAAAATCGGTTGGATTAAAACGCGTCAAGAGTTACGATTTGTAGGTTCAATAATCAAGGTGACTATCTCAAGGACAGCACATCGTTGGTTTGCATCTATCACCGTAGAAACAGAGGACACCGAAGCAGTTGATAACTCAACACACCCTGTTCTTGGTATAGATGTAGGCATCAATACACTGGCAACCTTGAGTGATGGGACTAAGTATGATAATCCAAGACCCCTAAAACGCTATGAGAGAAAACTCAAACGAGAAGCACGAAAGTTGAGCCGTCAAGTGTTTAGATCAAATAATTGGTCTAAACAAAAACACAAGGTAGAACGTATCCACTATCGTATCGCTTGTATCAGAAACGATGTGCACCACAAAGCAACTACCGATATTATCCGTCGCGCAGGTGCTATCAGCATAGAAACACTCAAGGTGACAAACATGCTAAAGAATAGAAAGTTAGCAAAGGCGTTATCAGATTCAGCGTTAGGCGGGTTTCTAAATAAACTAAAAACGAAAGCAGATGCTTTCGGAATACCTGTATTAGAAGCACCGCAATTCTATGCATCAAGCAAAACTTGTAGTAGTTGTAGATACAAAAAAGATGACTTGACGCTATCAGAGAGAACTTATCATTGCAGTCAATGCGACTATCAAATAGATAGAGATGTCAACGCTGCAATAAACCTAAAACACCTCGCTGTCGGATAGACAGAGAGTATAAACGCCTGTGGAGTCCAAGTAAGACCTCTGTTTGAGGCACGAGAGACGGAAGCAGGAATCACAGAGGAGGGTTGTGTGCTAAAAGAAGCACACGGCTTTAGTTTCCGTCGTGAGTATCACCACAAGGGAAGCACTTTCAATAGTGCGACAGATGTAGCAAGGCAGTTGCAAGGAGGTGTAAACCTACTCAAAGACTTTATTCCCACAGGTATAAAAACTACTTGTGTTCCTGTCCTATTTCACGATGATGGGAATCATCCAATACAATTCAAAAAACTAAGACGCGAGCAAATTAGGTTAGGTGGTAAGAAATTTCCAATTGATAAGGATAAATGCAATATTCCCAATAATCTAGCAAATGTTTTGAGAAGAGCGAAAGTGCTGTCCTAATCCCTAACTCCACAACCTGTCATGTGAACGTTCCGTATCCCATTGTGTCGTTGGAACGAAATACCCTGTCTCCTCTGAATGCAAATGTTCTCTGATCACCTCTTCATTCAGTTCAATACCTAAACCCGGAGTTTCTGGCACAGCAATATAACCGTCTTGAATAATTGGATTTGGCAGCCCAGTTACCATGTCATCCCACCACAGATTATCCACAGAATGATTTTCCAACACCATAAAGTTTGATGTAGCTGCAGCACAATGAACACTCGCCATAGCACAGACCGGTGTCCCTGCCATGTGTAATGCCATTGCAATACCGTGTTCTTCCGCAAGATCGCCGATCTTCTTCGTCTCCAAAATCCCACCCGATGTCGCAATATCCGGATGGCACACCGCAATTGCTCGGTTCTCAAACAACGGCATAAAACCCTCTTGGCAGTAAATATCTTCGCCTGTGCAGATAGGGGTTGCACACGAATTGGAAAGACGAACATACTGATCCGTATATTCCCACGGCACCATATCTTCTAACCAGGCGAGGTTATACTTCTCCAATGCCCGCGCGAGACGGATACAATCCTCAATACCGATATGTCCGAAATGATCCACTGCAAGCGGTACCTCGTACCCAATAATCTCACGAACCGTCTCTACATATTCACACAGTATGCCGATACCTTTTTCGGTCAGTCGGATACCTGTAAACGGATGTTTCAGATTATGCGTGTTCAAATGCCCATCCGGAGCAGAGAGTGTACCGGGAATGCCGCGAAGCAATCCTACCCCGACGTCCATCTTCAGGAAGGTAAATCCTCTATCGATCCGTTCTTGAAGTTTATCACCCATCGCTTCAGCATCTTTGAGTGAAGGTGTATCGCTATAGCAGCGGATTTTATCCCGGAATTTTCCACCTGCAAGTTGATAACACGGCACACCGTAAGCTTTTCCTGCAAGGTCCATCAATGCCATTTCAATACCACAGACGCCTCCACCTTGTCTTGCATGATGTCCAAACTGCTTAATCTGACGAAAGATTTTATCGACGTTACACGGATTTTCACCCAAAATTCTGCTTTTAAGCATTAAGGCATACGTTGGACTCGCACCATCACGTACCTCCCCAAGACCGTGGATCCCTTGATTCGTATCCAGTTTCAAGATAGGACCGCCTACTTGCGTTCTGACAATACGCATGTCGGTGATTTTCAGTTCTGACGGACAAGAAGCGGTATTAACATTTGTTAGCATGGACTGTGTTTCCATCTATATCTCCCTTTAGTGATATGTTAACGCGGTATCCAATATCCCTAAATGGAGGGCTGCGCGTTGTTCAAGCGGCCAAACCGTCGGCGTTTCGGTGATAATGACATGTTCGCTATGGAAATGCAATAGGTAGGGTGCTAAGCCTTGTGTGCCCCATTCTGAGGCAACTTTGTAAACGCCTTGAGCAATATCGGGAGCATCTTCGCCTGAATCTTCAGTATCTATTGGACCAATAGTTTTGACTGCGTTGGCGAGTTCAGGTCCGATATACTGTTCATCCCGTTTACCTTCGTAGAGGTAAAATCCAGTTGCATCATAATCTTCGTGAAAATCTATTGCTAACGAAAATTGCGTTTGACCAATAGCACGTTTGACGATAGCAACCTCGCTCACCTCTTCAGTTTCAAAAGAGCGGTTAATATCTACACCATCTCTGTTTTCGCGTGTCTTATGAACATAACCAAAAGGGTTAATACATGGTATCACAATAAAACTAAATCTTTGCAGGAGAGTGCCATTGTCACGTTCTAAAAACTGCAATGCAGCTTCTACACCTGCAGGTTCATCGCCATGCACACCTCCGGTGATTAGGATACTTTTAGACGAATTCGTTGACGATTCAAGATTAAGCTGATATATAGGATAATCGTGAACCGTGCCGATTAAATTCAACGGTAGGTCCAATTGGTTCAAACGATCAACTATCTTACTATAATTACACAATATAACAATCCTTACCGAGAAGCAATCTATTTTTGATTTGCACACCATTCAGAGAAATCTTTCTCAATCTCATCCGACCATTTCCGATCAATTTCACCCGGTGTGTAGATGCCTTCTCGCAGCCGTTGATGTCCGAACTGATCTCGAAGATTCACTTCCTCACCCCGTTCAACCACCTGCTGTGCAAAGTACGGTGGAATAAAGATCACGCCGCCACGTCTGCCTAACACAACATCACCGGGCAAAACGGTTGCCTCAGCGATACGGATAGGGATATTAATACCGGTGAGTGTGACATTAGCAATGCCAGTCGGGTCCACGCCTCGTACGAACGTAGCAAAATCAGGCAATTCATAGATACCATCTAAATCTCGTATTCCACCGTCAATTACCATTCCTGTCCCAGTTTTCGCATAGATAGAATTACCCAAGTTGTCACCTGCGAAAGTGCCATCCTTGACTTTTCCAAACAGATCAACGACGATGACATCATCTTGAACCAGTGTATCAATCACCCATGAGTTTTGACCACCGACGCGTCCATCTTTTTCACCTTGTGCAGAAACAGCGTCGTTAAAGTCAGGACGGATCGGCATAAAAGCGCATGTCACTGCTCTGCCAACGAGAACCCTATCCGGATGCAAATTTATCCAATCACCTGCGAATTGAAACTTATAACCGTTACCATTGAGAACACCCCATGCCTGTTCAATACTAATTGCCTTCATCCGTTCAAGAATATCATCGGAAACACGCGGACGTCCATCAGGGAACCTATCCCCTTCCCATAAATGTGTTATGGCGAGAATACTCTCTTTGTTAATAAGTTGCACTTTTGTTCCTTCCGTGAAACGGGTTTTTCGTTATAGTCCCGCGTTTTTCCACACCTGATTAAGTGATTCCGCGGTGGCTTTCGCAGCATCGGGAGGCGACATTTCGCTCACCTTTTTACTGAAAGGTTCTGGAGTCACAGGTCCTTCATAACCGATACTATTGAGGATTTGCATCAACTCCGTAAGTGGAATAACACCTGTCTCTGCAGGAAGACAACGGATGTTATCAATCTGTTCATCCGGATCAATACCTGCAGGAGCATCATTGATATGAACATACACAACGTCCGATGCGGAAAGTTTTCGCACATCGTCAACTGTGGAGCGGCAGGTGTACCAATGCCATGTATCAAAGAGCAAACCGACGTTTCCTGTTCCAACCGCTGCAGAGAGTCCCAACATCGCATCCATTGAATAAGCAAATAGGTGCTTAGCAGACTTTCGACTCGTCGCCGGTCCAATAAATTCAAGCCCTATAGAATGACCGTACGCTTTGAGGATTTCAGCAACAGAACGGAGTCGTTTTACAGAAAAATCCCAATTCTCCTGAAATGTCATTTCGTTTGAAGCAGGTCCGACAACGGTAGTTGTGCGAAAACATCCGAGTTCAGCAGCAAGTTCTGCACGTGCCGGTAATTGTGCTAATCCTGCATAATAATCTGCATCAGAACCGCGCCAGTTAACCCCGAATCCCCAACCACCCATCGCAATACCTGACTCTGCCCACAACGCTTTCACATAGTCAACAGAATGTTCTTGAGCAAGTTGACCCGCTTCACCTATATTTAGGTCAAGACCCTCAAATCCTGAGTCTTTTGCTAAGGCTAAACCTTCTGTCATGCCTGCATGGATACCGATTGCACCGGTACTTAGGTTTTTAAACATGTGATCTCCTTTTCAATTCAAAATTCCCAAAATATAGCGAGAAAATTACATTTTTTTACCGCGCAAAACTTTGGCAGCAACTGCCCACGGATAGTCGTTGTCTTCAGCCTTTGCATCACGGTATGTAGGAATCCACACCCAACGTTCCTCACCTGAGCGGTTCGGATGACTCGAATGAAGCGTTAAATCATGGAAAAAGACTGCGCCCCCTGCTTCCAATTCTGCTGTAACAGCAAGGCTTTCATCCACTGCATCGGGACGTAGACGGTTCCCAAATCCATGCCCATCGCTTGCGTCACCATCATGCACAATGGCAGATTTATGTGACCCCGGATATAACTTGAGACATCCGTTTTCAACAGTAGCATCGTCAAGTGCAACCCAAAGCGAGAATTTGTGTGCACCGTGCCAATAATGCCAATCCTGATGCCACGGACTTGCAAAGGTCATTGACTCACTCTTAAAGACCACTTTGTCGCTCAAAAATTCAATATCCGGTGCAAGGATCTCTGCTAATATATTGAGAATACGCTCATCACCAACAACTTCCTGAAATACAGGACTGCGTGAGGCTAAACCGACATGTACTCCATGTCCAGCGACTGCACCCGTTTCAGCCTTTACTGCTGCCAGAATGTCAATACACTCTAATTTAAGCCGTTGTACCTCGCTCCGTGTAAACAGATTAGGAACAATAGCGAAACCTGTTTGAATAAAATCATCACGCAGGGTTGACATGTCAATATTCATTTTTAATCTACCTTAATGTGAACCTCGCGCCCTGTCTCACCACTTTTGAGTAAACCTTCCATCATCTTCTGCACAATCAGTCCGTGGCGAAGCGGTGCTTTGCACGCTATACCATCTAAGATACATTCAATGAAATGATCCGCAATCGCATCCCACGCTTCATTGTACTTACTCTTGGGCAAGGTTATATCTATATCCTCAAATTCACCTTTTTTATCAGTTCGATATGCTTTCAACGGGCTCAGTGTAGCACCAGCTTCTGTGCCGAAAAGTTCTATCTGAAATTCACCAGGTTGATGCGATGCCCAGAAACTTTCTACTTGTAAGCCAATCCCATTTTCAAAGGTAATGAAACCACCAGCATAATCATCGGAAGTATATTTCTCATAAGTCTCTTTCGGCGGTTTTGTGCGATTCCAATAACCGAGTCCGCGCGGACCGAATTTCGCGCCAGCAGCACCAAGAACAGCAACGGGTTTCGGCATACCTATAATCCACCACGCAGAGTCAAGCACATGCACACCCATATCTCGGAATGCACCACCACCTTTCTGTATGAACCCGAGATTCCATGCCGGGATTCCACTTCTTCGGACACTTCGCGCACGAGCATAATATAGTTCACCGAAATAGTTATCACGGGCGAGGTCACCAAGGTGTTGGCAGCTATGACCAAAACGGGTAGAAAGCGACATCATATTCACAACTCCCGCTGCTTCCGCTTCTGAAACTAACTTTTCTGCTGCTTCCTCACAATCTGCCAGCGGTTTTGTTACCATAACGTGCTTGCCGTTTTTCACTGCTTCTAATCCAATCGGCACATGCCACTGATTGGGTGTCCCAACGAACACTGCATCAATATCGGATGCTTGGCACATTTTTTTGTAATCTGTGTAAAATTTTACTTTCCCGGGCAAATTCTTGGCGAAGTCTTTCATTCGGTCTTCGTCAAGATCGCAAAGTGCTACGACTTTGCCTCGTGAATTCCGTGAAAGTGCAGCTCCATTCGGTCTGCCAATACCCATCCCAACAACACATACACGGACCTGTTTTTCTTTTGACGACATATAATGTTCTCCAATTATACCTTTTTAAGATATTCTTTGTATGCCTATTACGTTTTAATACGGTCTTCCCAGATGATTTAGCACAGGACTTACATCGTTTTTAACGGGTTTAATTGTTTTTAGGTAAGCCCAAATTGCCTTCAGATCGGCATCGCTCATTTGAGCATAATGCTTCACTGGCATTGGCGGGAAGATTTTCCTGTTGTCCGGATTACCCTGGTGCATTCCGGTCCGCATTGCTTCAATGAACATCTTTTCTGTCCATTCACCTAATCCTGTCTCTTTGTCCGGTGTCAAATTTGTTGCAAAACTTGTTCCAAAAGGTCCAGAAAAAGACGTTAAGGACATTCCTGTGACCAAAAATATGTTTTGTTGTCTCATAGGGGCAGAATCATAACGTGGATATGGATCACCAGAACTATGTCCAGCAAGGTACATTTTCATATTGTATTCAGTACCAGCACGCGGCGTATGACAAAATCCACACGCAGCGACTGCATCAACAAGATATTTGCCACGTTCTACCATGTCGTTCTGACTGTCTACTGATCGAATACCTATCGCTGTCACGGCACCGATGAAAAGTATTGTTACACCAAAAATCAAAAGATTTCGACGCATTTTGGTTCTCCTGTAAATAAACTTTATTTTGTGCAAATCTAACCTTAATTTAGCACTTTGTACAAATAGATGCAGTCATAGCACCCACAACCTAAAGGTTGGGGAAACCTGTGCTTCGTAGCAGTCCGCCTTCTGTAGAAGGTCTTAGGTTCTGCTCCACAGAGGCAGCTAAGCCTGCCCGTAGAATGTTTATAGCAGCGTTTATGTCTCTGTCGTGGGTGACCAAACTGGTATTTGTCCGTGTGCATGGATATTCTCGTCCCTCGCTTTTATCCTCAGGCAAGTAGGAGACAGGCACCTGCTTTCCTTGCGACTACGCTTGCTTTGCCTGTCAACGACATATTATCATTATACTACATTTTTAGATGAATATCAATTTATTTGTTTACAAAAATCTAACACCCGCTTGAATCCCACAAGCTAAAGCATGGGGTCTTGGCGGGAAGAGTGATAAAAAAAGGCGCGGTTTGGACCGCGCCTACAAGAAGTAGCGAGAAGTAGAATAGCGTTATCCAGCAATTGCTATACTGGATAACGCTATATGTAGAAATGTTTAGAAACTATAAGTAAGCTTCGCGTAATACAGTCCACCGTTGAAACCGAACGGTGCGGACCTTCGAGAATAAGTGAAGACACCAGGGGAGTCTACAATAACTTGCCCTGCGCCATCCATCAATTTTCCACTGCGTGACTGTCCGACCTCGTTTTCATCAGGGACTTGATCCAACAGATTGTTTGCACCGAGGGTCAGTGAAAGTCCTTGATTCAACTGATAATTGGCTTGGATATTGGTTAGCCATTTGCCACCGTAATCTTGACGTGCTGGGTCATCACCACTACCTTCTTGAACAGTATAACTACCGAAGTAGCGCAATGCACCACCGAGTGTGAGATCACCGACAATGTAATCCGCACTAATATTAATTCGGGTATTCGGCTGCCACTCCTCAATCATAGAACGTTCTTGTGATGGAAAGAGTGTATCCTCTAACCCAACCAAAATTTCGGGGGCTTCCACATCACCAATAACTTCGGTGTCTGCAAAGGTAAAGGCAACTTTCAAATTCAGAAGTGATTCGTTATTGAAAGCGTGAAGATAACCAGCAGCAACGTCTACGCCTTGTGTACGAGTCTGCGCGACGTTCGTGAAGACTTGTGCACTATTAGCACCCGCTTCCGCTAATCCCTCAACATTGTCCGCACTAAAACTACCACTAAGCACGATACGGTCGTCAATCTGAATAAGGAATCCATCAACTGAAAGCCATAATTTATCAAGCGGTTTCAACACGACACCACCAGATACGTTAAACGCAGTCTCCTGTTTTAGTTCAGGAATACCGAGCGCACGCGCAGCATCACTATCATTACGGAATGTGCCAACTTCAAGCGGAATAAGTTCTTCAGTGTCACCGTTTCCATTAATGTCATCAGCATCAACTTTGAATTGTGTGCTGATATTATTGAAATAGAGTTGTTGCAGTGAAGGTGCACGGAAGCCTGTGCTACCAGCAGCGCGCAATGCAACCTGCTTGGTAAAGTCATAACGTGCTGTCGCTTTCCCTGTAACAGTTGCCCCAAAGTCGCTATACTGTTCGCCACGAACTGCTGCGCCGACGAGAAGTCCACTTCCGGGTTCACCACTCAGATATGATTCAAAGTCTGCATATCCTGCGACATTCGTGCGGCTTTCATCCGTTTCTTGATTCGGACGGAAACCTGGGAAAACTTGAATACCTGAAACCGCTCCATCTGCACCGAGTCCGGCGTTAATCCAGGAAACAGGTTCACCCGCATTGATTCCGTATCCTTCACGACGAAATTCAACACCACCTGCCAAATTGATAAGCGAGGATTGATACTCAAGCGGATAACTGACATCTAAATTAAACGCTGTCTGTGAGAGTTCAAATCCACCCGCATCCGCTGAGGTCGGACTCGCTGCGCCATAAGAGGCATTCATAGAATTAGAAATGAAAAAGTCAAAGGTGTTTAACCCGTGATTGACACTCACATCAACATTCATATTCGTTGCCTCATGTGTCCAATCCGCTCCAAAGGCGAGCGAAACATCTTCAATGCTTGTGTTGATTTCTGGCAGGAAACCATCAGGATAAATGTCAGTCACTGTTCGCGCAGCTTGGTTGGCTCTGCGATAAAAACCAGCACTGTTGTTCTGACGTGTGGAATATCCACCGAATGAATACAACTCCATACCACCAACTATCGGTAAACCAAAGTTGTAAAATCCTATTTTTTGAGAAGAGTCAGAATCACCCATACGGAAGTTCTGACGGTCAAATGTGTATTCGCGCGAGTCAAACCACACCGGTTTTGATGTCACAGTGCCATCTTCATTTTCAATTTCAAGTATATGATCAGCAGGTTTACCCGGATCCTCTTCTACCCAGTCATATTGACGCTCACCTGTGAGTCCCGCGCGGTTCGTGCGGTATCTGTCACGCCATTCTGCTGTCAAATTGATAAAACCGGCTTCACCAACCTTCATTCCGTAATTGGCATTTCCGATCCATGTATCGCCATCACCTTCGTAGGTTTGTCCCCAATAGAAGTTCGCGTCGCCTGTATCAACATCATCTTTCAGCACAATGTTGATTACACCAGCAATCGCATCAGAACCGTATTGCGCAGCAGCAGCATCACGCAGCACTTCAATCCGTTTGATAGCGGAAGAAGGTATCGCGTTGAAATCTGTACCAGATGTACCCCGACCTACCGAAGTATTGATGTGTAGCAACGCACTTTTGTGACGACGTTTGCCGTTTATCAACACTAATGTCTGATCTGGCCCCAAACCTCGTAATGTAGCAGGTCGTAGCGCATCTGTGCCATCACTAATTGATGAACTGGAAAAGTTGAAGGACGGTACTAACATCTGCAGTATACGACCAGTTTCAGATTGACCAGTCAGACTGAGTTGCTCTCTCTCAACCACTTCAATCGGAACAGGTGCTTGCAACGCACGACGTCCGATACTTCGTGTACCAACCACGACTATTGAATCTATAGTTTGGATAGGGGCAAGCATCACCATTAATTCGGTCTGTCCAGCAGTAACATTAACACGCCTATCAGCAAAACCGAGTGCTGTTATCTCAACAGATTGTGCACCTGTCATATCGCTAAACATGGCTGATCCGTTATCATCTGTTGTCTGTTCTTCACCACCAATCATCACTTTTGCTGATGAAATTGCATCTCCATTCTGATCTGTAACGACAACTTTGAGTTCGTCAGCATTGGCAGTCAACGGTATGACGGATATGATGCCGAATAAAATCGTGAAAACACACCAGAAATACCAATTTTTACTTGAAAAAAACATATTTTCTGCTCCTTAGATTTACCTAATTTATTTTAGCAATTTTTATCACTCCCCCGTCAAAATCCCATGCTTTAGCTTGAGGGATGTAGACGGGCATAGGGTTTTATCATAAAAAAAAGATTTGACTCTTCTCTAAAAATGTTGTCCACTCTGTTTTAGTATTTTGAATGTTTTGGAAACAGGGGTCAAAGCCTGTTCCAGTATAGCATTCAAAATTGGGCAGGTTTAGCTGCCTCTGTGGAGACGACGTAAGTCAATCGCTTCGGGATTGTTGTTGTCTGTGAAGCACAGGTTTCCCCAACCTTTAGGTTGTGGGTGCTATGACAGATGAACCCCTGATGTTCATCACTCTTCGGGCTGGAGACCCCATCCTTTAGGTTGGGGCGGAAAGCCCGCCTCCTTTTATTTTTGGTATTAGGAGTTTAGTTTCCAATCAAATATAACTGAAAACTAAATCCCTAATATGCACAAACATAAGTTTGCGTTCTCCCTTTCGGGGTGTCTGTTGCCCCATCCAGATCACAGTATCCGAGAGGGATCGGACTTGGGAAGCATCCGAAACATCGCTCTGGCTACCACGCCAAGATACTGCGATATATGACTGTAGTCAACGGTTTAACTTGTGAAGTGGACGCTCGGATTGCGCTTTGCACAGGTTTCCCCATGCTTTAGCTTGGGGTTATTGACCTGTGTTTCAACATTTGGTCCTATAATTATGCTTTGTTCTGCTATAGAATGCAAATCTAAATGCGTAAGTTAGAAGGATTTAGTCTATACCGTTATATCAAACATCAGATAAAGTGTGTATAATTTTGACAATATCTACCTCTCCTATGGACTCAAAAAATAAACTGTTGACAGCAAGATATTGTTCGGGTATACTTAATAAGATAGTCATAGTACCCACAGCCTAAAGGCTGGGCTTGTGCTTCGTAGCAGTCAGCGTTTCCGAAGAAGCGTCTTATGTCTGCTCCACAGTGGCTGCTAAGCCAGCCACTTGCCCGAAGGAGAACCACTAATTATTTTGACACGTGATTTTCAAGCGGATGCTGTCTTTTCAAACGTGCTATCCTAAACGGGCAATAGATGTTACAAAAAACTTTAGCAGTATTGAATCGCAAGGAAACCTTTACCTGATTGTTTCACTGCCAAGCGGTCTACCGCCGCATCAATCAGAACCAATGCCGACTGCTAAAAAGAGTATATCAAGTGTCAGTGAAAATGTCAAGGTTTTTTGACAAATAACGATTTTAGCCGTCTACATCCCACAAGTTAAAGCATGGGGATTTGACGGGAAGAGTGTTAAATTTTGCTCAGGTTATATCTACATAAAATATAATACCCAATTAACCCGATTTGTAGCGCGAGGTCTCTGGGGCCTCCTCGTAATGCTAACTTTATCCGAAGACGTCTAATCAAGTTAATTTGGTATAAAATGTTACAATTCAATCATATACAAGTATTCTTACCATGGCAAAGAAAAAAAGTAGGTCAGCGAATGTTGCCCGGAAACGGGAAAAACGAAATCGAGACCGAAAATTTAAGAATAAACAATCAGCAGTCGAGAAGCAAAGAAAAGTTCCTTATAGGATGATGAACGAGGAGCGTTTACACGCCTGCTTAATGAAAAGTCGTGAATTGCTTGATGAGCCAGAATTCGAAAAGGTACACTTTGACATTGACTTGATGTACACCGAGTTAGTAGAATTACTCAGGGACAGACAAGATACGTCAATACTTGAAGTTCAAGTCCAACTCCAACCTGAATCCTTAGAGAAAAGTGATGGCAGACAATATCTTAACAGTAATGACGAGCAATCTACATCACCAAATTCAGATGGAATCTGTGAGCAATTCCGAACAGAAGTCCTACTAAGTTTAATTACACCCAAATTTTTACGCATTTTGTTTTCAGCATTAACCGCATGTGAGAACCGTCTCAGACGTACAGGGGATCGTGATCTAGCAGAGGTCGTTTTTGTCGCGCAATCTTTATTTGAAGTAGTCCCCTCTGATATCTTTGTGGAACATCCATTAATTCAAGATATCGGTATCCGAACGCTGCACCTCCTAACTGAGCAACCACCGCCTTTTAACGAGGAACATCCTGTTGTAAGGAGCATTCTTTCGGATGTCCTTGATACCACCGATAATACTGAATACCAAGAGGAAAAGTTGTCAAGCATGTTATCTGACGCAATTGTAGAGAAACCTTCATTGGTGGAGGTTGAAGCACCACAAGTTGCGAATATTCCTCCCGCGAATTTAACTAAACCTCCACCAATAATTTCACAACCTATACCGTCTCCAGATTCGTTACCGGCAAAAGCTATCTATAAAAATTTCGACGGTTTAGCAATCAGAGAGGTATTAAAAGAATGGCAGGGAGATACACTTGAAAAAGAGACAAAAACACAATTGGAATATTTCAATCACGACCAAGAACTTTACATCACAGTAACGGAAAATAGGGTTCAACTTCATACACATTCTGAGGAAAAATTAACAGAAGCAATGGAAGAATTGGAGACACATTGCCAATCGGCTCTAATGTATCTCGCCAAAACTTATGATGAAGGGAATTAACTGACAATCCCACTGCTTTAGCTGTGGGTCCAAAAACGCTTGACATTTGCACCAAAACATGTTATACTATATGTAGCATCGTGGAAAGGTGTGTGATGCTGGTGCGAAATCACTCAAAACATTAGAATGTGGTAGAGAAAAACTAATATATGTTGTCACTACAACAACCCTGCCACATTCGATAACAACCTACCGTGGGATACACGGAAAGTTACGCCTGTGGAGTCCAAGTAAGACCTCATTCGGAGGCACGAGAGACGGAAGCAGGAATCACAGAGGAGGGTTGTGTGCTAAAAGAAGCACACGGCTTTAGCCGTCGTGAGTATCACGGAGGTAAAACTGATGCCACGGAGTAGAAGCGGACAAACTAGACGGCGAACACAAATTCGCCAACGTCAATTACGCCGTTTGAAAAAGAAAAAAGCGGCTCTGAAAGAACTCTTACAAAATCGCTAATTGCGATATCTGCATTTCTTGTAGGGCGGGCGTTATGCCCGCCTATTTTTACCAAAAAATGAAAATTCAAACAGAATTTATCCAATTTTTTGAAAATTATTACAAATTTTCTTGACATTCCTAAAAATAGGGAGTATAATTATCAACAATGGGTGGGGCGGCGTTCGTAGTCGTGCAATTCATTAGTTGCATTTTAGAGTGTCATTTAAGATAATGAGATTCTTTATCAGTTTTGACCGAGTGATTTCAACATTTTGAAACCTTGTTCTATCAGACGAAATATATGATATTGAGACTCAGTATCATACTAAACAGGTTGTATTTAGCAGGAGTTCGACTAATACCCAATTTGTCCCGCGAGGTCTCTGGGTCCTCCTCGCAATGCTGACTTTATCGGAAAACTTCAAATCAAGTTAATGTGATATAAAACTATTGTTGTTCTCTTTTATATAGAATACCGAAATTTTCAGAATTGCTCCGAAAATTTAAGAAATTGCACTATGCTCACACTAAAATTGTATATGTATAAACGAGTCAATAACCCCAAGCTAAAGCATGGGGCTTGTGCGAAGCGCATACCAAGCGTTCACTCCACAAGTTAAACCGTTGTACTACAGTAATATATCGTGGTATCTTGGCGTGGTAGCCAGCACGATGTTTCGGATGCCCCCCAAGTCCGATCCCTCTCGGATACTGTGATCTGGATGGGGAAACACATACCCTGAAAAGGAGTTCTAACGACATGTTCGTTCCAGTGAAATCTAAGGATGGTGCACAACTGATGCCCACTTCTCCGCCAGTTGCGAGGCACCTTATCAAAAGTGGTAAGGCGACCCCGTATTGGAATAATGGTATCCTCTGTATTCGATTAAACTACGAAACAACAGAATACAAACAAGAGATTGCTGTGGGTGTAGACCCTGGCAGCAAGAAAGAAGGGTTCACGGTGAAGTCTGAGGCACACACGTATTTGAATGTTCAAACTGATGCCCATAGCAAAGTGGGTAAAAAAATAGAAAAGCGTCGCGAACTTCGGAGAACCCGTCGGAGTCGTTCGTGTCCAAACCGAAAGAACCGAACTAATCGGCACCCTGCTAATAAAGAAAGGATACCGGCTGGCACGCGTGCAAGATGGGATTGGAAACTGCGTATCTTGGATTGGTTGTCTAATATGTATCCTGTCACACATGTCTGTGTAGAGGATATTAAAGCAAGGACTATCAAACGTGCGAAAAAGTGGAATAGTTCTTTCAGTCCTCTTGAAGTCGGAAAGTCTTGGTTCTATAATGAGATACAAAAGCGATGGGTATTGTTCACACTTCAAGGTTGGGAGACGAAAGAACTTCGAGATAGACTTGGACTCAAGAAGTCTTCCAAGAAACTCACAGAGACGTTTGATGCACACTGTGTAGATAGTTGGTGTTTGGCATATCACACTGTCGGTGGGGTGGATGTCCCCGACAACACAGATATATTCTGCATCGCACCGATACCTGTTTCAAGACGTGAACTTCATCGGCAGAACCCACAAAAGAACGGCATTCGTTCGCGATATGGTGGCACCGTATTAGCACAAGGCTTGGTCAAGAACACTTTGGTGAAGCATGTCAAACACGGATTGACAAGACTTTCAGGTATTAACGCAAAAGGTTTGTTCTCAATCTACAGTTTGGATGGGAAACGAATCACCACAAGCGCAAAACGACAGGATTTCAAAGTTCTGACGCGTCTGAATTTTAACTATAGGAGCGGGCTTTCCTCCCCAACCTAAAGGATGGGGTCTCCAGCCCGAAGAGTGATGATTATTCCCTCATTCTTAGGAATGTTTTTCATAGTTTGTTTCAGTGCTGTTGCTGAACCAAATCCGTTCTCAGTTTCTGGATACGGTGTTATCAACTATGCACATTTTGACTGGGAGCTTGATCCGAATAAACGCGCAGCTATTGACGTTGAACGTTTCGTCATCTCCCCGAAATACCGCATCAACGATACCATCCGACTTGAAGCTGAATTTGAATTTGAACACGGCGGTACCGGTAGCACGATGGAATTTGACAAATTTGAAGAATTTGGTGAATTCGAAACAGAGATTGAAAAAGGTGGTGAAGTAATTGTCGAAAAACTCGCCGCAGTCTTTTCTATTCACCCTTTGCTCAACTTCCGTGTTGGGCATATCATCGTGCCTGTAGGGCTCGTCTCTAAACGACATAAGCCACAACACTACTTTACGACAACCCGACCCGAAGCAGAGTCACACCTCATTCCAACTATTTGGCACGAAACCGGTGTTGAACTTTTTGGTGCGTTCGGTTCGCTGAAGTATCAAGCACAAATTATTAACGGGTTGGATTCGACCGGCTTTAGTTCACGCCATTGGATAGTTCCTGGACATCAGCTGCGGTTTGAGACGGTCAACGCAGAGGCACCCGCGTTCGTCGGACGACTTGATTATGCGTTTCATGAGAACGCAACCGTCGGCATCTCTGGCTATTTTGGAGACACCGCGGCAAACCGACCGAAACCGGACGTGGATTTTGACGCGCACGTCGGCATTGTGAGTCTACACGGATTTTATGAGGTGAACGACGTGAAAGTCCGAGGGGTGTTCCTCTGGGGAACGCTTGAAAATGCTGATCGGTTGTCTAAAGTCAATCGAACCCTATCCAATAATCTAAATGTGAAGCGTACTCCGATAGGTAGTTCAGCCATCGGTATGTACATTGAAGCAGGTTATGATGTGATATCATTTTTTAGAACCGCTAATGATGTGTCTCCTACGCTGGACGTATTTGCCCGTTACGATTTTTACGATACGATGGCAAGTATTGAAGGTATAATTTTCGACAATCCTCGGTGGGAAAGAACTACGTGGACTTTTGGTATTAACTATCACGTGCATCCGCAGTTAGTTTTCAAGAGTCACTATTCACTACGACGGTTAGCCACCAAAGATAAAAACAAGGAAAATACCGTTGCAGTCGGTTTTGGTTTTCAATATTAACACACTTTTGCGCGGTACAAAACTGCGCTAATTATTATATTTAAAAACGATGGAGGATTAAGTCAATAACCCCGCCCTAAAGGGCGAGGCTTGTTCAGGACGGCAGCCAAGCCTATCTGTTGAACAAGGGTAACTTATTGACTACCGTAACATATCGCAGTATCTCGGTATGGCAGCCGAAACAACGGTTAGAAAACGATATACCGAACTGGTAGTAGGTATTATCTAAGGATGCTCCCAAAGTCTTAACCCACTTGGATACTGTGATCGGTAAGGGGAAACATACACCTACGAAAGTAGAGAGCCCGCAAGGGTCATTACCTGTTTTCTTTCACAGCACCGGGTCAGGTCTATTAGGTGAGTGGTGACAGTCTCACTCAACGAAGCAGCCCACTGGAAAGAATCGCCCACGGGTCTGTGGCGAAAAAACAACTCGCACCCCTTTAGGGGGAAATCTATAATTTAAAAAGGAGCGGTGTTTCCTCCCCCGCCTAAAGGCAGGGGTTTCCACACCGAAGATTTTGATGAAACTCTATAAAGTATGGACAATTTTTTGTTGTTTGCTAATCACATCTGCTCTAATCGTAGGATGTGAAGACGATGAGGAGGATGTGGATCTCGGTGAAGTTTATGATGCCGGTACTATACTCAATGATTTTGCTAATACTGTCGTGTTAGCCACCTACACTGATTTGGATAATAAAGCGGGTGAATTGTTAGCAGCTGTCAAGGTGTTGGAGACTGAAACCACGCAAGCAAATCTCGAAAAAGCACAACAAACATGGAAAGCAACACGAAAACCTTGGGAACAGAGCGAATCCTTTCTATTCGGTCCTGTAGATACACAAGGTCTTGACCCAGTTTTAGATAGTTGGCCAGTAGATCACGTCAATCTACAATCTGTTTTAGATAGTAATGATGAGTTAACAGTAGATTATGTCAGTGGATTAGAAATTACGCAGAAAGGATTCCACACCATTGAGTTTCTGTTATTCCGTGATGGAGATCAGCGTAAAGCATCAGATATTTCTGAACGTGAACTGGAATACCTTGTTTCGTCAACTGAGAATCTTAAGATGAGCACTTCTCAACTGAGATTGGCATGGGCACCAGAGGGTGAAAATTTCAGCAAAACTGTCGCATCGGCAGGTGATGGGAATGCTGTCTATCCATCACAGAGTTCCGCAGTGCAAGAAATGGTGAACGGTATGACTGATATTGCCGATGAAGTTGCTAATGGCAAAATATCTGATCCCTATAACGAATCGGACACTACCCTTGTCGAATCTCAATTCAGTTTCAACTCTATATCGGATTTCCAAGATAATATCAGAGGTATCCAGAACGTCTACATGGGAAAATTCGTAAATGATGGGCAAGGGTTAAATGAATTTGTGAACAGTAAAGATGCTGAACTGGATACCCGGTTTCAAACTGAGGTGCAAAAAGCAATTGACACCATCGGTGCAATTCCTGATCCTTTCCGTGATTCAATTACTGAAAACCGTTCCGCCGTTCAAGCAGCAATTGATGCTGTTAGTAAGGTTCAGTTAACGCTTGAGCAAGATATACTCCCACTCGTTCAGGAGAGTGAGTTTAATTAATGCAGAATAAGCGTGCTTGTCAGTACGCAAAGACTATTTCGTTTTTGTTGGGAACAGCCTCTGTGTTGTTCCCACAAAAGTAGCAATAAATATGAAAAATTATCCTACAGTTATATATATCGCTTTCTTGGTATCCCTTGTAATTGGGTGTAACTCAGAATCGCCAACAGATACCTTTGAATTCAAATTTCCTATAGATTCTACAGGTACACTTTCCGGTGGAGATACAACTATCTTCGACGCATCAAGCCATGCGTTCTCAATGCCCGCTCCTAATCTTTCAGCAGCCGCACTTGAAAAACATTTGGAAGGTGATGTGGAGTTTGAGGCAGTTTTTGTAACTGCTCCTGCAGTAGTGAACCAAGGTCTCGGTCCCATCTATAATAACGTTTCGTGTATTAACTGCCATAGTCGTGACGGAAGAGGTCGACCACCAAGTGGTGATGAAGGATTGGTATCACTGCTTCTCAGGCTTAGTCTCCCGAATACTGAAAATGTAACAGACAGAAACTCACCGATACCAGTACCGGGCTATGGTAAACAGTTGAATAACCGCGCAATATTTGGCACACCGGCAGAAGGATCAGTCAAAATAGAGTATACTGAACAGACACTGACAACTGCAGATGGAACGCGCGTACATCTGCGAAATCCTAACTACACTATTACGGATACATATCAACCTCTACCTGAAAATGTTGAAGTATCGCCTCGTGTGGCACCCGTTGTCTTTGGACTCGGATTGTTAGAAGCAATTCCTGAAAAAACCATTCTAACTTATGCAGATGAAATCGATGTCAACGGAGATGGAATCTCAGGCAAACCCAATTATGTGTGGGATGTCATGCAAAAGCAATATGCACTCGGTCGTTTCGGATGGAAAGCCAACCAACCAACACTTCTTCAACAGGTCGCTTCTGCATATCACGATGATATGGGTTTAACCACCTCGCTTTTTCTCATCGAAAATTCGGCAGGTCAACCACAATTCTCAAAAAACAGCACAACACCTGAAGTCCGTGACGATATTTTGGATACAGTAACGTTCTACGTACAAACATTGTCAGTCCCCGCACGACGTAACGTAGACGACCCTCAAGTGATGCACGGAGAACAACTATTTGCACAAGCACAATGTGCAAGTTGTCATATCCCAACTTTGAGAACTGGTGTTTTGCCCGGTGTACCCTCTGTCAGTAATCAAACTATTCATCCTTACACAGACCTATTGTTGCACGACATGGGATCTGGTTTAGCAGATAATCGTCCCGATTTTCGCGCGGGCGGAAAAGAATGGCGGACACCGCCATTATGGGGTATCGGTTTGGTGCAAACAGTAAACGGACATACTAACTTTCTTCACGATGGTAGAGCGCGAAATCTTATGGAAGCTATTCTCTGGCACGGCGGGGAGGCAGAAAAATCACAACAAACAACCTTGCAGATGTCAAGTACAGAACGTGATGCGCTTATTGCGTTTTTAGAATCGCTATAATAAGTCTCATTTCAAATAAGGAGGAATATAATGATAACAGTCGCAAATAGAATCTACGTTACCCCAGAATATTACGAGGAATTTGAGGAACGATTCCGAAACCGAGCCCATCTCGTTGATGGAATGCCCGGATTCATTTCAAACCAAGTTCTGCGTCCCGTTAATGATGGTGATCCTTATGTTGTGTTCACTCTCTGGGAATCGCGGAAGGATTTTGAAAATTGGGTGAGTTGCAGTTAAAAATTAACTACAAAAACCTATGGCTCATGTCAAAAGTATGTGCGATTGTTTCTAACGAAGGCAGTCACCACGCGGGTTTGACATCTTCATTAGCACACAGTCTTTACATGAGCGAAACCTATAAGAACCTCATAAAATCTAAAGTTATGTAGTTTTTTACTTGACAAAGCCTTGTTGTTTCTGCTATAATATATGTATGAATAATAGATTTGTTAAGATTGGTGAAGCTGCTAAACTCTTAGGTGTGTCCGTTCAGGCACTTCAGAATTGGGAAGTGGAAGGTAAAATTATGCCGTCTCACCGAACCCCAGGCGGACAAAGAATGTCCGATTTAGCAGAACTTCTGGGTGTTAATGATTTGACTTATCCTACACTTGCTTATGCGCGCGTCTCCAGTTCTGATCAAAAGAAAGATTTAGAACGTCAGCATGCTGTCCTTGAAGCATTTTGCGATAAGAATGGGTGGCAAACTGAAATCATAAGAGACTTAGGTAGTGGCCTGAATTATCATAATCAAGGACTCGGACGTCTCCTTGATTTAATGGTGCATGGTCAAATGTCTCGTCTGGTTATCACACATAAAGACCGCCTACTTCGCTTTGGTGCAGAGATAGTTTTCCGTATCTGTGAACTCAAAGGTATAGAAGTTGTCATTATCAATAAAAGTAAGCAACCTTCCTTTGAGGAGGAACTAACGCGAGACGTAATGGAAATCATGACTGTATTTTGTGCGAAACTCTATGGTAGACGTTCACACAAATCAAAGAAAATGGCAAAAGAAATTGATAAAATCGTCAACGACGAGCAACTGCAAATGCAGTCTAACTTTGGTGCGAATAATGCTGATCCGCTCCCAGAAGATAGCACTCAATCCGAATAATAAGCAGTCAACGTTTCTGTCGCAGCATGCGGGTTATGCCCGTGTTGCGTTTAACTTCGGTCTATCGTCCTTTAAGTCTGGCTTAGACAAGGACGAATGGCGTAGCTATATTGACATAAAACGTGAGTTTAACGCAGTCAAACACGATAAGTTTGACTGGTGTTCTGATTTATCACAAAATGCTTCTAAAAACGCTCTCCATAATCTTGGAGACGCTGTATCACGCTGGAAAAAAGGACAAAACAACTTTCCTACCTATAAGAAACGATCTGATAAAGTATCTTATCAAGCAGACAATGGTGTAGGCACAGTTGAAGTCTATAAAAAGCGTATCAAACTGCCAAAGATAGGTTGGATACGTATGCGTGAAGAACTCCGTTGGACAGGCGAAATCAGTAAAGTTGTGATCAGCAAGTCTAACGGCAAATGGTTCGCTTCTATCAGTGTCCACCTTGACGGTGGTAACTATAAGCACCCGCCTGACCTGTTTGACGCTAAGCAACCGATAGGCATTGACGTAGGTATCAATACGCTTGCTACTTGTTCAGATGGCACAACTTATAATAATCCACGCCCGCTAAAGCGATATGAACGGAAGTTAGCACGGGCGAACCGCAGGCTTTCTCGTAGACAAAAAGGCAGTCAGAACTGGTATAAGGCAAAGGATATGCTCACAAGTGTTCATGCCCGTATCCGCCATATCCGTGAAGACGCACACCACCAAGCAAGCATACGGATTATTCGTAAAGCCTCTGCTATCGGTATAGAAACACTGAATATCAGCGGACTACTCAAGAACAGGAAGTTGGCAAAAGCGTTGTCGGATGCAGCACTTTCAAGATTTCTTACCATGCTTAGATACAAGGCAGATAGACGTGGGATACCGATAACTGAAGCGGATCAGTTCTTTGCGAGTAGTAAGACCTGTAGCAACTGCGGACACAAGAAAACAGATTTGACGCTCTCTGAACGGACATATCATTGCACAGAATGTGACTTTGAATGCAATAGAGACCTCAACGCCGCTATCAATCTCTGTCCCGCTCAACCCTAACACCGTCGCCACGAGTTGCGAGGAGACGATAAACGCCTATGGAGTTTCTGTAAGACCTCACTTGAGAGGCACGAAACAACGAAGCAGGAAGTCCGGCACAAATCAAAAGAAGAGTGTAGAGTTTTATAGGTCTTTATAGATTCTACCACATTCTTGAGGTTTTGTTAAGTCCTACACAACGGTTGATTCCGAGGAATTCCGTAAGGGACATGCACAATCCGGAACGATGCCAAAAGAGGCTTTCACCCAATCAAACAAACTTGAACTACACGAAGTATTTCTGGATTCTACTCGGTCAGATCTGAAAGAGGAACCGCGCGGAGGTCCGTTTAAAGTTCACTAATACCAAATTAACTTGATTTGAAGTCTTCTGATAAAGTCAACATTGTGAGGAGGACCTAGAGACCTCGCGCTACGAATCGGGTTAATTTAGTATTATACCCAATTAACCCCATTTGTAGCGCGAGGTCCCCGTGCCTCGCAACCGTGTGCTATATCAAAAGACTTCTAATCAAGTTAATTTAGTATTACTTCTGTTATTGTGTGGATTTGGTATTTGTGCTAACATATCTATCAATAGTGGTAATATGTTTTCGTCAAGGAGATCAAAATGGGAAACAGTCTAATCCTCAGCGGTAAACCATTTTCTGAAGAAAAAACAACGCAGATTGCCCAGCAGTTCTTTAGAGATGGATTCGGTGATACTCACGACGGCTAAAGCCGTGTGCTTCTTTTGGCACACAACCCTCCTATGTGATTCCTGCTTCCGTCTCTCGTGCCTCTTTCCTGAACTGCATGAGGTCTTAATTGGACTCCACAAGCGTTTATACTCTCTGTCTATCCGACAGCGAGGTGGGGTAGGTGTTGACGCACCCACCACTGAGTCAGTCTTATAATTATACTACAAAATATATGTAAATGTCAAGCGTTTTTTGACCCACAACTAAAGCAGTGGGATTGTCAGATAATTCCCTTCAGATGGCGTTAAACGATATTGATTCAATTGACGAAGGACCGACACAATATGTCCGTGGTAGTCATTATTCTGGTAGGCATCCGAACGATCCAGAAAATCCTGAATTTGAAGGTAATAAACCGGTCTCTATTTATTGCAAGGCTGGTGATATTTATCTACAAGACCCACAGTGTTGGCATCGCGGCGCGCCAAACCTTTCAGATAAAACACGATATGTATTACAGTCGCAGTATGCGGCAAATTGGGCATACTGGCGGTTTAGCCTTTGTAACGGGGTTCCTGTTCCTGAAGATGCACTGCGAAATGAAAGCGATCAGTTGCTAAATCTATTGGGACGTAGCCGTCCAAGCACACTAAATTGAGATTTGAGATGGAGGTTGTCAAATTTGTCTGAAACACCACTTTACTACAAGACAATTACTGAAATTGCCGAATTAATTGCTGCCAAGCAGTTGTCACCTGTGGAGTTGACGACTGCTATGTTGCAGCGGATTGAACTACTTGACGATCAGTTGAAGAGTTATGCCACAGTCATGGCGGACCACGCTATGGCTGCTGCGCGGAAGGCGGAACAGGAAATATCAGCAGGTAAGTATCGCGGACCGCTCCACGGTGTCCCAATTGCAGTGAAAGATCTCTGCTTCACTAAGGGTGTCAGAACGATGGGGGGCGCGAAAGTTCTGGAAAACCATGTGCCACCGTTTGATAGCACAGTAGTCAGTAGACTTGAATCTGCTGGAACAGTGCTGATCGGGAAACTAAACTTGACAGAAGGCGCGATGGGTGGTTATAACCCGGAATTCAATATTCCGATAAACCCATGGAACCGTGACAGATGGACAGGTTCTTCATCAAGTGGTTCCGGTGTTGCAACTGCTGCTGGATTGTGTTCCGGCTCAATTGGTAGTGATACTGGGGGTTCAATTCGTTTTCCATCGGCTGCGTGCGGCATTGTTGGATTGAAACCGACATGGGGTAGAGTTAGCAGATACGGTGTGCTCGCGCTTGCTGAATCGCTTGACCATGTTGGACCTATGACCCGAAGTGTTGCGGATACGGGGATTATGCTTAAAGCAATTGCAGGGTTTGACACGAATGACCCAACTTCTCTACCCGATCCTGTACCTAACATATTAGAAAAGGTTGGGCAGAACATCAAAAACATCCGAATCGGTTTTGACGAAGATTATGCAACAAAAGATATTGACGGTGAACTCACAGATGCGGTGTGTGCCGGTGTAGAAGTTTTAGCGGAATTGGGTGCTGAAATCGTTTCGGTGCAATTGCCGGACATGGATGAATACGTCTTGGCGTGGCCAACGCTCTGTTCTGCGGAAGCAGTGGCAGCACATGCAGCTACCTATCCTTCACAGCGGGATGCTTACGGACCTTGGTTTCAAGGGTGGCTCAATATGGGAGCAGAGGTGACAGGTGCTAAATATGCCGAAGCGAACAACTTGAGAGCCGCATGCACAGGACATCTCAGACGTGTATTTCAAGATATTGATGTGTTGGTATGTCCATCAATGTCCGCACCGCCACACGTTGTTTCTCAAAAGGTGTTATACGGACCGAAAGAAACCAGACCTGCGAAGTTCCAGCGATTTACTGCTCCGTTTGATTTTAACGGTGCACCGACTCTATCTGTACCGTGTGGTATGAACAGTGAAGGATTACCCTTAAGCATTCAGTTTGTTGGCAAGCATTTGAGTGAGTCGTTGTTATGCCAAGTCGGGCATGCTTATGAAAGTGCTACGTCATGGCATAATCTTCATCCAGATATTTGAGTCATGTGAAAACTATTTCTGTGGAAGATGATACCCATCTTTCGCTACACGAATTATATGTAGACTCCCTCCTGCTGTGATATAGAGCATCTTACGCAATTCGCCACGTCCAAACGCTACATTGGTAGGTAATTCCGGTGTCTTAATATACGCCAATTCCTTTCCCGCTGGAGAATAAATGCATACACCGAATCGGGTTTTGTCGCGAACCGCAACGTAGAGATTACCCTCAACATCGACCTCAAACCCGTCGGGACCGTGTTCTGGAGTATAGTCAACAAGTGTTTCACGGAAGGTTGCTGTGCCATCGGGGGACAGATCGTAAGCGAGGAGTGCCATCCGTCCTGTATAGGTAGGCAATTCATCAGGCATCTCTCTAAACGAACCGCTGTCGTTGCTACCGACATAGAGTGTTTTCTGATCGGGTGAGACTGCTATTCCGTTCGGTTTACCGGAATCCGCGATGACAAGATGAACTGACCCATCCGTATCAATCCGATAGACACCCATGACCGGTTGTTCTACCGGCTCATATCCAACATAACGTGGATCAGTAAAATAAATACGTCCCTGTTCATCAATCGTGAGATCGTTCGGCGAATTAAACGGCTTCCCTTCATATAGACCTGCAATAATGTCGCTTTTACCTGTTTTCATGTCGGTTCGTGTAATCCTACGTCCACCGAAATCAGCACCTTCAGCGATAACTAAACGTCCCTGTGCATCAAACTTCATGCCGTTTGACATTCCGCTTGGTGAACGAAAGACAATTGTTCCTCCAGTATCAGGATTATACCGCATAATATGTCCGGCTTGCATATCGGTTTGATGCGTGAAGGTAATATCGCTAAAATAGACCTTCCCGTCTGGTGCGACAGTTGGTCCTTCTGTAAAATGTGCATCGCTGAATACCTCTACAAGTTCAGAATCCTGAGGTAGAATTTCTTCTATATCTATATCATGTGAATTCGGCATATTTATCTCCTTAGTTAATAGTATTTCAATTTTGTCTCTTGAATGAAAAGGTTATATCATTTTTACCCCATCGGATGTGGACCGTGGGTTGTCACGCTCTGCCGTGCATGGGCATAAACAGCATCCTGAATTTCAAGTATCCGCACAGCATCAACAACCGATGGCTCAAATGTGCTGCCGTCACGGATCGCGTCAAACGCTTTTCCCATAATACCTCGTATTCTCGCACCGTGAGGGATGTCCTCACTGAACTGCACGCCTTCGGTGGTGTGAACTTCTATCAATGGTTCGCCATTCTTGCCATACTGCTCAAATACCGATGCTTTTGTGCCGATAAATCGGAAGAAGTGATCGCCACCGCGCTTGCCTGATGGATACGTGTAACCAGACTCAATAATTCCAGTGATACCGTTTGCAGTTCTTAACACGCCGATACCACTATCTTCCACACCTCTGCTATACATTGCGTTGGACATCACGCCACCAACGACTGTAATCTCTTGATTACCAACAAACTGGAGGAATGTGTCAATTCCGTGCGCTGATTCTACTGCCCAACATCCACCGCCAGAAATGCTCGGATCGTTGTGCCAATAGGATGGTGTAGGATCGTAACGGGATGGGGGACCGTTGTTCAATCTGCTGTTGTATAACACAAGTTCTCCCAAGCTGCCATCTTCAAGCATCTCTTTTACGACACTTACAATTTTGCTTGCTCGGTTCGGCAGCACAAGCGCACTGAGGACACCGTGCTTTTCGGATGCTTCCGCAGCAGGTCGTAGTCGGTCTGCGCTATCAGCAAAAGGTTTATCTAAAAGGTATGGAATACGACGGTCTACACATGCTTGCACGTGAGATGACATCTCAGTATGTTTTCCTGCGATAAGTGCTGCGTCCGGTTTGGTTGCATCCAGACAGTTGCCTGCATAATCAAATGCTGGGGATTGAAAGTCATTTGCTAACTGTTCGCGTGGTGAATGCTCTGCATCCATGACACCTGCGATTTCGTGTCCGAGTGCTTGCGCGGTGCGTGCCATGCTGCGTCCGTGGTGACTATAAGAAAGAACTGCTAATTTCATGTTTGCCTCAGAGTAAGGATTATTGTATTAAATTTACTTTACCGTTGTATAGGGATTCCCAGTTTGCGATAATTCAGGAAGACTTCTGGTTTCCTGCACTAACACCTGCTGTTTGTGTTTTCCAACTTATTCTTTATCCTCCACAGGATAGGTTAATTGATGGAAATTACATTTGGAAATCACTCCTACAGGTTGCATGTTTCGGTAATTCGTAGGTTGGGTAGAGTTTGCGAAACCCGACTTTTGAATACATTTTCCCAATCAACAATTATGTGATTATAGCATTTGTCGGGTTTCGCTGCACTCTACCCAGTGCGACAGCTGCTCGTGCCGTTGATTCCGATCTACAGCCGTTGATTCCGATCTACAAGAGACCTTTTAGCAAAAACTTGGTTGTATACACCATCTATGATATAGTTTATACAGAGAGCACACCACAATGGAGCATAGACATGAAAGGAACATATATGCCACAAGCAACGCAACTTCACTTACCCTTGGGAAACGGAAGTGAACAAACAGATAATGGATTTTACGACGTTCTCAATTACATCCATCAAAACGCCAATAGTTAGTTCGGAAAAGGCAGACTTTTCGAGCAATTGATACAGGCATATCTCCTTGAAGACCCTGATCCACCCAAAAAAAACAGCCAAATCTGGCACTTGATAACACAGATTCACTGGAATTGTACTATCACATCGCTAAGTTTTTTGAGAGAATTATTGCGCTGCAATGTTTCTTTGTCAATCATAATATATTCGGCTACTTCGGGGGATATGGTTACACGGTATCTTGCATTCTTAATGTCGTTTAGTGATAGATTAGGGTTGAGTTTAGAAAGTATCCTCTCAGAGAACTCAATGAGGTATTCTTTAGCACCTTTACCGCCTATTCCCGCCCCAATGATGGTTTCTGTATCGCCTTTCTGATAACTGTCTACCAAACGTTTGAGTGATGGGTCTGCTGATACCTTGCCACGACAGTTATTCCGAAAATGTGCGCGTTTCGTTGCGAAATAACAGAATATGCCGATACAATCTATAAGCAACCACGCTTCAAGTTCCTGAACAGCCTCTACGAGAAACACTTTTCCAGCAAAACGACGGTCGTTGATGATCCGTTTAATCTGATTTATGAGCGAATTAGGTTGTTGCAATCGTTGATGGTGTGCCCTCGGTCCGTCTCGGTCAAGAATTATAATTACACAATCATCTCGTTTGAGGTAATTCTGAACTGCTTTCTCAAGGTTTATTGAGGATTTACGTCTGCCCGCTGTGTAGATAGGTATCTGTCCAAGTTTCATAAATGTTGTCAACTTCTTTGCCAAACACTCGACTGCCTTCGCATCGTTGTCTGACTCCAAAGTCCAGATTCTTATGCTTGGCATTCGGATTTATCCTCCATTTCGTCTGACAGGAGTCCACTATCAAAAATGGCACTGCCAATACCGAAATCTGCTATCCAACCTTCAAGTGCTTCTCCTTTATCACTGCAATCCTCAAGGTTTAATGCTTCTGTGCCGAAACCGGGGCGGTTATGTAAAAGTAAAACACCGAGTGAATCCGACAAACTTTCTGGATTAAAGGCATCAAGTAGTTGTGAACTATGGGTTGTAATAATGACTTGAGAACGTTTGGCAATTTGCTCAAATACATTTGCAATATCTGTTAGCGCACTAGGATGTAGATTCTGCTCCGGTTCTTCAATAGCAATAAATGGCACCAATTCAGGTTCGTTGAGCAGGATGTTATATGCAATCAGACGCAGTGTGCCATCAGAAGCACCTTCTAACGGGATGGGATTTTTGTATCCTTCCAATAAACAAAGTCGGTTTTGTCCATCAATCAGACAGTGGTCTATTTTGCGATTTGTGCTATAGGCAAGGGAATCACTGATATTTCGGAAACTTTCTGGAGAATTCTTATGCCAGTTCCAAAGAACCTCTGCTAAATTTCTCCCAACAAAGTCAAGTTTTATAGATTCTCGAATTTCTTTTTCAGCAGGCGAGAAACGTTCCAGGCTGCTGCGTAAAATCTCTGGAATAAAATCATAAATTTGCCATTTCTTAATAAACTCCGCCAACGTTCGTGTAACTGGTTTATTTCCGTAATTTCCAGCAGACCTTAAAGCGAGTTCATTGGAATTATATTTCGTTTCATTTTCGCCGTTTTCATCATGGACGACTCCGTGCCCATCTTGGATTGAAATCACATTTACGCCATTTACCGACAATTGTTCTGCATGATAAGGAATATCAGGTTTCGGTTTTACTTCTAAGTGGTATAAGGTTTTGCTTTCTGCTACTTTCGCATCTAAATGAAAAGAGTATTTTTGCCCTTCACCTGCCCAAAGAGATTTCTGGATAAATTCCTCTGCAGGTAATCTTTCATCAACCGTCATTGTTTTTAAAAGATCTAATGCACTTAAAACATTAGACTTTCCGCTTGCATTCGGTCCGACAAGCACAGTCATCGGTTTAAATGGCAATGTAACGTCTCGTAAGCTCAGATAGTTTTTGATGTGTATTTTTTCTAAAAATGCTTTCCTTTCAAACATCGTTGTTCACCTCCTACTTTCTTACCGCAATTATACATTGATATGTTGTATTAGTCAAGCACTCAGTATTGGGTTACAAGGTTATAGACAATCGGTGTGGCAGTGTTTTAGTGCTGTGCTGAACGCTTGCGCTATGTGCTACGGTCTCCGTCGCTACGCTTTTCGGGTTTGTGTGCTGCACACCGCACCCTTTGCACTCACAGAAAAGACACACTCTATCTTCCATCTCAATCGGTTGCCCGCATGAACACCGCAATTGCGATAGAAAAGTGCCATTGTTTCGGACAACCTTATCAGTATGACCATCATAAGTGTGCACCATTTCACCTCATAGCATTCAGGAATAGTTTATATTTGTCGATGTTTCTGTTTAGTCGTATTGTAGTGCTTCACCGCGGTGGTGTTCTCAATACAACCAATTACCCGTTTTAGAAGGTCGTATAAATCTTACCTCGCTTGGAGACACTATCCTATTTTCGTTAGAAACTATCCTTTTCTTCAAAGGACTTTTCGGATGGACAAAGAAAGGAAAAGTTTTAACACAATCAATGCTGAGAGGAATCTTATCTGGGTCTCCCGCCAAGACAATGCCATAAGAAATAGGCGGAGAAGTAATGCCAGTAAATAAATCTATCTGACATCCGATATTATTATTTTCCATGAAATAACTAAAAAAGTGCTGGTGTTCCGTATCCTTATAAACACGATTGGCGATTTCTTCGTTTGTTACTGCTCCCTTTACGAACTTTGAAGGCGTGCCACTACCACGAGAGATAAAATTTTTGATAGGATTAAACTTCGTTTCATGTCCCGTGTATTTAGGAAAGTGATACAAAAAGCAATGAAACGCGAGTTTCGCTATAGCTCTGTTAGATAGTAACTTGATGTTTGGATCCGGTATGACTTGAATAGGTTTTCTGAATACTTCTACCGGAAGATTCTTATCTTCCGGTATCATTATTTTCGCTTCAGCTTGTATCTTATTGAAAAAATCAAAGAATTTCTGTTCACCTTTCCCTTCTTCAGGAGATATAACCCGCAAGTCATATCGTGTGTGAGGGTAATCAGTCATGAACTTGGATTTGAATTCATCAAAATCTTCGGGCTGGAAACCCCTCGCCTTTAGGCAGGGGAGGAAAGCCCGCCTCCTATTATAGTTATAATTTGTCCCCAAAAGGGGGAGTGCTGTTTTATCTCCACCTGCACACTGGGAGTCTGGATTCAGTTGTGCTGCTTCGTTCAGTGAGACTGTCACTACTCGCTTACTTGACCTGACACGATGTCTTTACCAGAAAATAATGGCTATAAGCCCACGCTCTCGCGGTATATGTTGCCCCATCGACATCACGGAATCAGAGAGGATACAGACTTGGGGAGCATCCGTAACATCTTTTTGTCTGCCACGACAAGACCCGCGATATATCGTCTAGTCAACCGTTTAACTTGTGGAGTGGACGCTTGGCATGCGCTTCGCACAAGCCCCGATGCTTTAGCGCGGGGTTATTGACTATTTATTCACATCATACAACCTATTTTAACGTCAAGCCTATCGTCATTGCAAAAATAGTTGACACCTATGGTTAGAGCTTGCGAAACCCAAAACCATTGTCTGAATCTCGGATTATAGGGTTCACTCCATCTAGCCTAACCTAAGGCTTACTTTACACACCCTATCAAAACGACATTGACACTTGTTGAACTCATATCCTTTCCAATTCCTCTGTTAGACGTTGCGGATCATCACAGACATGGAACGCCCATCGTCCACGTTGCTCTGGTTCTCCGAGTCTCTCGCGATTCCAGTTATTGACTGCGGCAACCCATCGTTTTGCAGCTTCACTTTTCAAAGACTCTTGCTGTCGCTTATACCCCTTTGTCTCCAAAAGCACGTTGACACCGTTCTTGAGCCTGACAATAAAATCGGATTCGTAACTATGTGTAACCTCTTGATGCTGATATGGAATGCTCAAACCGAGATGATCGTTACGGACATAGCATTGGACAACTTCGGATGCCTCCAAGTAAAAGCACGCGGAACGTTCCCATCTCATAGTATCCAACACAACCAGATTCACTTGGCTACGTTGTGTTCCATGACATGTGCGTGTCGTGAAAAAATCCACAGCTGCCGATGTACCCACAGGTTTATAGCGATTCAAGATAGGCAGCAGCGGGACTTCACCTTGTGTTTCATCAGGCAGAATGGCTGCCATCAATCGGTCAACAATCAACATCACATATTTCTGGAGACCCAGCTCACAAGGATTACAGTCTCGGAAGTCAACCGTAGGATCACCACTCTCCGCTGCAGCCAACACTCTGCTATCAATATGTAGTGTGCGTGTAACGCCTTCACTGTTTCCAAGCAAATCGGGAAAGATCGCGCCCTGTTCATATGACCCGCCTCACGTCGTCCGGGATTTTTTACTGTCTCACCGGTGCTAGTGTCGTATATCCAGTGTCTATCAGGTTCTTGGTATGGGCTGCACAGGATAGGTTGATCTACGGGTTGAATCGGGATTTCAAGTTGTTGGCTTTGATTCATCAGACTCCTCGCTTTCTGTGTTAGCCGTTGCTTTTTGTGAACCCAAAACCTATGCAATAGATGAGGTTTCTTGTGGAAACACCTTAGAAAAAACAAGCGCGCCTTTTGCGAAAGGCGCGCTTGCTATGTGAATTGTGCCTACTTTTTAGATGGCTTAGAAGGTTGAGCAGGCTTGTTAGAAGTAGGTTTTGATGGCGGAGAGGATCGCGCTGGTTTCGCTGACGGTTTACGAAGTGGTTTTCTTGGACCAGCTGCTCTCACTACTTCGTTAAGCTTATTTGTCTTAGAAGAGGTTTTCTTATTTGCCATGATATAACTCCTTTAATTCTCTGTGAGAACTTTTAGCATTGCTCTGCAACTATTATCTTGCATAAGCCTTTTTCTAATTGCCCTTAATGAATATGGTAGTAAATAAAACTGCAGCAATATAGGTAAAGACAGAAACATAACTCAGAATGGGTGTTATTCGTGATGCACGGGATGTCTGATCCCCCGCATCCTTGTCGCCTTTTAAATAGAACCTTTCATTAAAATCACGTTGTTTGTTTAACGCGTGTTGACCGAAAAGGTAGGACAATAGAGTAGAAGTAATAGCGAGAACAAACATCAACCAAGAAAAGTGTAGCACCCACACATGTGAGGCTTCTGCCAGTTTGACTACGTTTCTTATAAATACCAACGATAAACCCAGACCTGCACTCGATAATGAGAGAATTGCTTTGTCAAGATTCTCAACATTTGACAGTTCGCGTTTAGAGAGCTCTTCCTCCTCTTTAACGTATAGTTCAAAGAATTCTTCTTGGTCATCATCTGGATTTTCACGTTCTTCGTTCATCATGTTGCCTACCTACAAGTTAGATTAAACAATATCGTCACGTTCCTATAAACATAATTTAGTATAACACAGGTTAACAAAATATGTCAATAATTTATCAACAGCTGGTTTACCCCCAGTTTTTAATAGCACTTATTTTGTATATTTTTCTTTAGTTGTTGTGCCAAAGCGTTTTGTCTGCTAAACTACTTTCAAGTTTTATTTTATAGTGCATTTTTTGGAGGTTTTCCATTGAAACGTTTTGCACCGAACAAAGTGAATACGCGTGCGCTCATCCCAAAAGTAAAGCAAGGGTTCAAAATAGTATTGAAACGTCCTGCGCTCAGAAATCTGATTTTGGTCATATTTGCGAGTGTTCGCGCCCCTACTTTTCGGATAAACACGCTTGCGGCGCACTTACCTGTGTTAGTAGCCCATTATAAAACGAAGCAAAAGCGGTTGCTCCGTTTTATCAACTCAAACTTTCCGACAGATATTGCGTTAGTGGCGTGGTGTCGTTTTGTCTTATGCTGGCTATATGACAAGATCGGTCAGGCACCACGCATCGTGCTCGTTGATGAGACCGACATTCTTGAACACTATAGAGTGATCGTCATGGCAGTGCCATTTCGCAAACGGGCTATTCCGATCTATTGGAAAATCTACCGAAAAGACGCTTTTGACAGAATGGTTTACCGTAGTCATAATGCGCTCGTTCAAGAGTTTTGTTATGAGTTCATGAAGCATTTTGAAAATGCGTTGCCGAATGTCCGCAAACCGATTTTGGTGTTTGATAGAGGATTTGCTCGCGCAAAATATATCATGAAACCTTTTATGGAAGCCGGTATTGAGTTTGTTATACGCGTTTGCAAAAATACTTGTTTTTATCACAACAACCAACGCATCAAACTTGAAACGCTGCAAAAGACAGGAGCCTATCCTGACATATCTTATCACAGCACGGAGAAACTCAAACTAAACCTTTATGTTTTCAAAGATGCACGCCATAAAGAACCGCTTTATCTTGTTTCAAATAGTTTGCGCAATACACAACTCTATCTCACCTATAAACGGCGGATGCAGATAGAAGAATGTTTTCGTGATATAAAGACACTTTTCGGATTTCGGCAACTGCGATTGAAACGGCAAGAACTGCCACGCGTGGCACTGTTATGGTTTTTAGTCTGTGTCAGTTATGCTATCTGTTTCCTACATTTTGAAAAAGCTGCTGAGCGGTGGATACGCGCCTATAATACGCGTTCAACAAAAACTTATTCCCTCATCTTTGTGATAAAACGAACACTTGAAACAACATGGGAACCTAACATCTTCCTTGACCCATATTTTCCGATTTCCGATTGTGCAGGCTGAAGCTCGTGTTAGTCCAGTATTGATCTCCTCACACAAAACATCTAAAAAACCTTATGTACAATCATCGCAAAAAAAACTGGGGGTAAATCAGGGGTCCAAAAACGCTTGACATTTAGAGATATTTTGTGATATAATGATAAGATTGGCTCAGTGCAGATATTGACAGTATCTGCACACCACTGTCAATGAGAGTCAGAAACCTACAGGAGTCAGACTATGCCATACAGAACACATAAGATAACATTAGATCCGACTTTTAAACAGAGACGTTGGTTTTCCCAGCAATGTGGCTACGCAAGGTTTGCCTACAATCAAGCCTTATCAGATTTTGAAGGTAGGATTAAATACTGATAACTTCCAGTCGTGGCAAACGCTAAACAACAACTTCAATAAAACGAAGCAAGGCTACGATTGGACAAGTTCACAAGATCAACGTGCTGCGTTATATGCTATTAAAAATCTGGGTCAAGGCATTGCGAATTGGGTATCCAAGCGTGCGAAATTTCCGAAGTTTAAAGGGCGTGGACATAAACAAAGTTTCACAACAGACGCGCAAGCTGTTAGAGTTGAAGGCAAGAAAATAAAGTTGCCCAAAATCGGTTGGATAAAAATGTTTCAAGAGTTGCGTTTTGTTGGCAAGATTATCAAGGTTACGATTTCAAGGACGGCACATCGTTGGTTTGTATCTATCACCGTTGAAACAGAGGACACCGAAGCAGTTGATAACTCAACGCACCCTGTTATCGGTATAGATGTAGGCATCAACACACTTGCCACCTTAAGCGATGGCACGAAATATGATAATCCGAGACCGCTAAAACGCTATGAGCGAAAACTAAAACGAGAACAACGCAAGTTAAGTCGGCGCATTTTCAAGTCTAAAAACTGGTTTAAGCAAAAAGCAAAGATTGCACGGACACACTATCGCATTGCTTGTATCAGAAACGATGCACACCACAAAGGGACAACGGATATTGTCAACCGTGCAAGTGGTATCGCGATAGAAACGCTAAAGGTAACGAACATGCTAAAGAATAGAAAACTTGCAAAGGCGTTATCTGATTCAGCGTTAGGCGGGTTTCTAAATAAGCTAAAAACGAAAGCAGATGCTTTCGGAATACCTGTATTAGAAGCACCTCAATTCTTTGCAAGTAGCAAAACCTGTAGCAAGTGCGGACATAAGGAAAAAGAACTAAAACTATCAGAAAGAACTTATCATTGCAGTCAATGCGACTATCAAATAGATAGAGATGTCAACGCTGCAATAAACCTAAAACACCTCGCTGTCGGATAGACAGAGAGTCTAAACGCCTGTGGAGTCCAAGTAAGACCTCATTCGGAGGCACGAGAGACGGAAGCAGGAATCACAGAGGAGGGTTGTGTGCTAAAAGAAGCACACGGCTTTAGCCGTCGTGAGTATCACATAATCAATAGATACACTTTCCAGAGTCATGACCTTTCAAAACGCATTGACTTTAAGAAAAAAATTGGGTAAACTATAAACAATTGAATTAATTGAAGGGATTAACTTCTAATGAAACATTATAGTTATAGTTCAAATCATAAACGGTTTGCGTTTGTTGTGTGTTGTTTTATTGTCCTTAATATAGTAATTGTCCCTGCGGAAGCGGCGCGAGGTTCTCGCGTGTTTGCAATTACACTGTTAGCATCGGGGATGGGTATGCAGGTTGGAAGCACAATACTGAATACTTCTGCTCAAGAAAGTTATGAAGAATATCTTTCTGCAACAATTCAAGCAGATATACAAACACACAAAAACACTGTCATAGAAAGAAAAAATGCAAGTATCATTATGTCGCGTGTTGGTTTGGGTTGTGTCGGACTTGCTGTGCTTCTTTCTATTATTGACCAATTGAATTCAAGTTCAACTGAATTACCAACATCAACGTTTAGTCCGACTAATACTAATGTTAACTCCCTATACTCAACCAGTTTTACTCCCTTACGTATGGGTTTGTATAATGGGATCGTGAGAGAGCCGCAAGTGTTAAGATTTGGTCCACACTATGACTTCAAAACACAACGCATTAGTCTACAATTCTTGCACCGATTTTAGTGTTTCGTAGACCCATTTGATCCGGATGAAGTGCTCTGTAAACGTATATTGGGTAATTTGAGATGGATCTGTGAACATGTAGAGGAGAAATTGGATGTATTCATTTCACAGTGTTTTTAATACACTATCACTCCGTTCCCTGTTGATAAGCACATCCGTGCTCTATCTACCGTTGTTTCTGATAATTACGTTATTTGTGGCATGCACTAATAGCGAAGACTTTGCAAACCCGCTTGATTCTGATAATTTACGAACGGCAGGGGCACCACCCAGACTTGAATTATTTCCGGGTGATAGTCAGATAAAGGTGACTTGGACAAATACAGGGCAAGAAGGCATAGAGGCATATAAAGTATATCGTCGTTCAACAAGCAATTCAGAAGAACCGTTTGTGTTAATCGGAACGGTTGACGCTCCTGCAAGCGAGTTTTTGGACACGCAAAATATTGAAAATGACCGTCGCGATTCTAACGATCTCCCACTTTCTTATGAATATCGTATCTCATATATTGATATAAACGGTGTTGAAACACCAGATCCTGTGAACCCGCCAAGCAATACTGAAGAACCGTTTCGCCTCTGGCAGACCGCGACCGCCTCTCCAAGCGTCCAACCGCCAACTCCAGTTGTAACGATTGGTGACCCAACTGATCTCTCTGTGAGACTATTTTGGGAAAACTATGAATTTCCACAAGATTTCGCTATTTTTCGAGTCTACGTTGCGAGAGATAAAGGTGATGGAAAAAAACTTGTTTTTCTGAATGTTGCAGAGATAGAACGAGATAAATTCTACTACATTGACATCAATTTTCGTGAAGATGGTGTCACTAAAGTGTATCGTGTTGCTGCTGTGGATGAATTTGGGGTTGAAGGGATAACGACTATTTCTGCTACATCACCAAATCTACCGCCTTCACCACCAAGAAACTTTCAGGCGCGCTACTATCGTCGTTCCCTTGCTAATGTAAAATACGATGTCATATTAACATGGGAACCCAATCAAGAGGGTGACCTCGCCGGATATCAAATCTATACAAAAGATAACGAGGATAATTTACTACCTCGTAGAATAATGCGTCCAAAAGATAGTACTGTGACGATCGCTGGTGAAGACCCGCTTGTAGTTAACCAAGAACTTTTTTTCAAAACCTATTTCATAACTGCATTTGACGATACGCCGGGTAATGATGGTAAACGTGACGAAAGCGAGTTGGTGGAAGCACAATCGTTGCAGTAATCGGGCAATTAAATGAGACAGATAAGGATAAACTATGCACTTTAAAACCCATATTACTTTTGTTATTATATTAGTTTTCATCGGAGTTAATGCTCCGATTTTCGCGCAATCGTTACCAAGTTCGCAACTTACTACTATTCAGACAGCAGAACCGATAGGCAAGGGTGGATCTGTCACATCGTTTGGTTTGTTCCAGCATCCTAAAATTGATTTATCACCTGATCAGAGTCAGAATGTATTCATCGGTGGTTTTGAAGAATTTCGCAAGGTTTCACTTGAGATTCAGACTTACATTATACCTATCCGGTTTACATACGGTTTGAGTGATAAACTTGACCTGAATCTTGGAGCCACGTTTTCTACAGGCGGTGTTCACAAGATTGTTGATGATTTCTATAACACCAATGATCCGGCACTGAATTCTAAACGGGTATATGACCAACCACTCTATGAAGGACTGATCGGACTGAAATATAACCTCAAACCAGAAAAAAATGATGGGTTTCCAAGTATTTCTGTCGGTGGTGATGTTTATTCTGGGTTCACAGCAGATGACCGCCTTAATTCTAAAAATGAGTTTCTTGATCGTAGTCCTATAGACGGTTTTCCATTTATTGGAATGAACACCTATTGTGTTGGAACACACAGACTTGGAAAGTATTTTAAAGTTCATGCGGGGGCAGGTGTTTTCTTATCCTCAAAATCACTCAGAACAACGGACTCCTTGACGCTCAATTGGCAAGTTGGCGGAGAAATCGCTGCCGCAGATAATATGTGGTTCGCAGCCGATTTAACGCGTGAACTTCAGTATGCTGGCGTGAATTTTTCAAATATTCTCGGTCTCACATTTCGTTATGAAGTGTCCAATACGTTGGCATTCCAAATTGGTCTCAACAACCCTATGGGCCTTAACCGACCTGGGTTGCAGTTTAGTCTGACGCTCGGTGGTGAGAAAGCTCAGGAAATGGAAGGAAATCAACTTCTATTTTAGTAAACTGCCAGCGTGTAGAGACTCCATCATTTTATTTTAATCTGTCTCTCCAAATACCATAATCACATACGATCTTGATTCAGTCCCTCAATCTTGAAACAATTACCATCTGTAGGGCAAGGTTTCTGTGCCTCAGCCCTATACGAACCACTAATAAGAGCAAATGAGAGCAGTCATTCAACGTGTAAAATCAGCCAGTGTGAAAGTAGACGGTGAACTCGTTTCTGAAATCGGAACAGGATTGTTGATATTCCTTGGTATTGCACATGACGATACCGATACCGAATTGGAATATATTGCGAATAAGGTTGCCAATCTGCGTATCTTTGAGGATGTTGATGGCAAAATGAACTGCTCACTTCTTGATACGGGTGGTTCAGCACTTGTTGTCTCTCAATTCACGCTCTACGGTGATTGCCGTAAGGGAAGACGTCCGAGTTTTATCAGTGCCGCGCGTCCTGAAGTTGCCAATGCACTTTATGAGCAGTTTATCAATGCTTTAAAACAACTGGACATCCCGACACAAGGCGGCACCTTTCAAGCAATGATGGACGTGGAACTTATCAATGATGGTCCGGTCACCATCCTATTAGATAGCGATAAAAAGTTTTAACCAAAAGAAGGAACAATCGTTATTATTTGTAAAGGATGTATAATTCAATCATGTTAAACGAAAAGATTGTTGATACAATTAAACAATTGCGAGTTGCTTCCCGAAACATGCCTATAGTTTGGGATGGTAGAAACGCTGTTCTTGAAATGAAAAATTCGCTATATAAGCAGTGGAAGCAAAAGGGGTGGATAGAGTGGTACTTCAAGTTTTTGTGTGAAAAACACTTTGACACTATAATCGACATGCCCGGCAAAAAATTCGGCTTTACGCAGTTTGATGCCTTCTGTGAAATTTCATGGGATTTTAAGATCGACTCGGTTAAACGAGAAAGTTATAGCGTTATTGCAAATGATGCAGAAGCGGTGGTAGATACGATAGGTGATTATGGCTACTATGGGATGATTCTCGCGATAGGAGACATGGAATGTGATGATAAAAAAACATCTTTCAAAAAATGGCATGATGAACTAAGAGGGGAAGTTAGTAAATATGACACATACAAGATTAACAGCGGAATAATGTCACGGACCCGTAAAACAGTATTTATCTTGGAGGAAATCCATTTTATCTGTTTTAATGGTGAAACTTTGCATCAATGTTGTGGTTTGTTCCAGGATGGTTTTGGAGAAACAGATAGTAATAGGCCAAAGCGAAAAGAAATTGTAATAGATATCAATGAGATTCCCAATGTTGTCTTCGTTGCTACTGTGACTTTTTAGGAGGTTAGGTTCAACACATCTACAAAAGTGGAGTTCGCTCAGTCGGCGATTTGAGATATTTTAAATATTTGACTAGTTAATGTAGGTGTGGTATCATTACTTTTTACAGTCTTGATGGCACAAACAGCATTAGACTCAAGGTGAGTAAGGAAGTAATCCATTCTGAAATTTGAATTTCTGCAACAAGGCAAAACATGAGTATAAGCACGGAACTTCAATACGCAGCGTTAGATGAACTTTATCTTGATGCAAAGAATCCTAGACTCGGCCGTTATCAAACTAACGCGGATCTTTCCCAAGAAAAGATTCTTGACTTGATGCGCAATTGGGTCCTTGATGAACTCGCTGTGTCCTACTTGGAGAGCGGTTTTTGGACGCATGAAGCGTTACTCGTTGTTGAAGAGAAATTAGATGGGAAGTCTCGGCTTGTTGTTGTGGAAGGAAATCGGCGACTTGCTGCCCTAATTTATCTTCATCGGGCTATTAACGGAGATCCACCTTTAAAAAAATGGGATTTGCTCGTCGAAAACCTAGATAAAAATGAACTTAAAGAACTGCGGGAAATTTTCGATCAAATTCCGTACATACTGATTGATTCCCGCGAGGAAATAGAGTCTTTCCTAGGGTTTCGTCACGTTACAGGCATCAAGCAATGGCCCCCAGAACAGAAAGCCAGATATATCACCAAATTAATTGATGAACGTGGTATGAGTTACAAAGAGGTAATGCGAAAAATCGGGAGTCAAACTCCCGCGGTTCGTCATAACTATATTACTTATCGGCTTTTCCTACAAATGGCGGATTGGTTAGAGGACTTCTCTATTGAAGATGCCGAACGGCGTTTCAGTGTCATGTACAATGCGCTTCGAACAGACGGAGTGCAGGACTATCTTAATATCGACATTTTCGCAAATGAACGAGCCGCCCAGATGCCAGTCCCTAAGTCCCGTCAAAGAGCACTCGAAAATTTTGCGCGATGGTTATTTGGGAAAAAGGCTGAAGGTTTAAATTCCATCTTCACTGATTCGCGGCATGTTAGCGATTTCGGTAAGATGCTTGAAGATCCTCAAACACTCCAATATCTTGAGGAGAGCAAAAACCCTAATTTTGACGACGCGCGTAAATTGATAGGTGGCGAAGAATCGGATTTTATTCAACATCTCAGTGAGGCAGCAGCAAATGTCAGAATCGTTCTGACCGGAGTTCATCATTATAAGAATTCAAAAGATATCCAAGAAGCGGTAGAAACATTTGGAATTGATGTGCAGCAGTTGCTGAGCATCTTTCCACATATTCTTCAAAAACTTCAAGGAAAAGAAAAGGAGGACTGATGCTCGCTCTTCCTAATAATGTGATGCCCAAATCAACTACTAATTACGATGTTGATATTTTGTGCGATTGGATCGAAGGCAGCATCTTGTTTGACGAAAGTGAGGACGAATTTTCTGTAATGGATATTGTTAATGTTTTGACTGGTGTTAATGTTTTGACTGGTGACGATATTGATGGTATTTATATAGAACAGTATAAAGAACAGGAACTCGCAATAACGATTGTCGTTGATGCTTTGGAAGAATTGAAGCGGCGGCTTAGTTGGATTGCCCCAGGGATACCATTTTCTATTACTGATTCCCAATCTGTTGTTGATTCTCAAGTGAGACGGATTAATTCGTGGCAAGATACGCCTGCTCATAGTTTTTGTATTCTCCTTTCGCTCGCGCAGTGTTACGCGAAATGGCGGTGTAGTGTCCCCAATTGGGATTACAATACCCAAGGAGAAATTTTTGAGTTAATAACACAAGAATCGCTCGAAAAACAGTTTTCGGATTGGCAAGTCAAGCGTACAGGTTGGTCACACACTGAACCGATAGGACTCCGCAAAGTGGTAGATCAGATCGCTGGTTATTTGGGCGAAAGTATTGGAGATAACATTAACGAGTGGATAGATTCAAGAGATAAAGATGCCGGACTAGATCTTTTGTGTTATCGTCCCTTTCCTGATAATCGGACAGGATTTCCAGTATATTTAATTCAGTGTACCACTGCTCAGAAATGGCAGAAAAAAGTGGGAGAACCTAGTGTCAATTTTTGGCGTCAACTTATCAAATTCGTCATTCCTCCCCAAAAGGCCTTCGCGATTCCGTTTGCGCCTAACGACAGTGTTTTCATGAAACAGTGTGCTAAAGTGGAAGGACTATTCTTGGATCGATATAGGTTGCTAGCACCGGCAAGATGTGGCGAACAGTGGGAATCATCTTCGCTGAAAGATCAAATCGTTGAATGGGCAAAACCAAAAATCGATAGATTACCACGTAATTAACTGGGGTATTTTGACAAGATAAATATGAAATTTATAGATCTCTTTGCCGGTCTTGGCGGTTTTCATTTAGCATTAAAGCGACTCGGACATAAATGCGTCTTTGCATGCGAAAAAGATGAGGAACTCCGCGCGCTATACAAGAAGAATTTTGGGATCAAGCCCAAAGGTAATATCAAAGATGTCGAAATAAATGACATTCCCGCTCATGATATTTTATGTGCAGGTTTTCCATGCCAACCCTTTTCTAAAGCAACACCAACAGAGTTGCGAACAGGATTCGACAACCCCAAGCAGGGTGACCTGTTTAACTACGTGATAGAAATCCTGCGGGCCAAGAAACCTCGTTATTTCATCTTAGAAAATGTTTTACACATCAGAAGACATGATAATGAACAGACCTTGCAGAAAATATACGATGCACTTGAAGCACTTAAGGCTGGATATAACGTTAGGGAAATTTGTTTATCACCACATCAATTTGAAATTCCACACATTCGTCGGCGGATATTTATTGTCGGAGACCGACAAGACTCACCCCGTCTTCCTGAACCGCCTTCTTATGTTGAACCAGATCTTGAAAAGTTCCTTGATACAAGGCCTCCTGACCTAAACGGGCGACAGATAAGGTGCCTTGAGATTTGGCAAGATTTTCTTAGTCGACTTCCTGAAGATGCAAGGCTCCCATCTGGTCCGATCTGGTCAATGGAGTTTGGTGCAACTTATCCATTTGAAGATACAACGCCTCATGCACTCGGAGTTGACAGATTGCGTGAGTTTAAGGGAAACCACGGTGAGTCACTAGAAAAATTGACTGATGACAAAGTGTGGCAAAATCTACCTTCTTATGCGGGAAATAAAAGACCACAAGAACAATTCCCCGCATGGAAAATTCGGTTCATTCAAAATAACAGGGAATTCTATGAAAATAACAGGGAATGGATCGATGAGTGGAAGCAACAGATTTTGAACTTTCCTCAGAGTTATCAGAAATTTGAATGGAACTGTAAAGGGGAAGAACGGGATCTATGGAGATTCGTGATTCAATTCAGAGCTTCGGGAATAAGAGTCAAAAGAGCAACAACTGCCCCTTCATTGGTAACAATGTCTGTCCATGTCCCGATTATCGGTTGGGAAAAACGGCACATGACCCAGCGGGAGTGCGCGCGCCTGCAAGGTATGGCTTGCCTGTCAGGTGAGAAACATCTGGGAGGCATAAAGAAAGAGGCACTGGAATTACCAAAAACCGCCTCCCGCACCTTTACTGCTTTAGGCAATGCTGTAAATGTTGATGTTGTTGAACGTATCGCAGAAGTGCTCACATCAAATTCTGATGGTGGCACTAACTCGGAGGCGCAACTAGATTTGCCAATAGATGTTGGGAAAGATTAAAAGTTATGAGTATACCCCAGAAGATTCAGATCCGCCCAGGGGTTGGGATACTGTCTGTCCTCAGTCGTCTCAACTACCAATCTTGGTTCGCCCTTGCAGAATTCGTTGATAATTCAATTCAAAGTTTTCTTGATTATAGAGCGGAAATCGGGCGTGTTGATGGAAACGATGCAAAGTTGCAGGTTACAATTGAACTAGACATCTCTGATGAGGGACGCTTGATTGTTCGCGATAACGCTGCCGGCATTCACGAGGCAGACTACCCATACGCATTTCGCCCAGCAGAAGTGCCGGCTAATACGAGTGGATTGTCAGAATTCGGGATGGGCATGAAGAGTGCGGCGTGTTGGTTTTCTCCAGACTGGAGTGTTCGGACAACAGCACTTGGTGAGTTAGAGGAAAAAACAGTCCATTTTGACATTTCCCAAATTGTAGAAGATAATTTGGAAGAATTAACTGTGGAATCAAGACCTAGCCAGCCTAATGCACACTTTACTGAGATTATCCTGTCCAATCTACACAAACCTCCACAAGGAAGAACCGTTGGTAAAATTCGAGAACATTTGGCAAGTATCTATCGTGTATTTATCAGAGAGGGGATATTAGAACTTCGCTTTGGTGATGAAGTCTTATCTTACTCACAGCCAAGAATATTGTGTGCTCCGTTCCACGAGAGAGCATCGGAGGCACCACGATTGTGGCGAAAAGAGATTAACTTTGACTTTGGAACTGGACTCCGTGCGCGTGGTTTTGCGGCATTGCGGGAGAAAGCAAGTACGTCACATGCGGGATTCGCACTGTTTCGCAGAAATCGTTTGATTCAGGGAAGTGCGGATGAAGGTTATCGACCAAAATTTATTTTCGGTAACCCGAACTCTTACACTTACCAGCGACTGTTTGGTGAACTTCATCTTGAAGGGTTTGATGTCAGTCACACTAAAGATGGGTTTCAGTGGGATGAGAACGAGGAACCCTTTTTGGAATTATTGAAAGAAGAACTTGATGCCGACCCAATACCATTACTCAGGCAGGCAGAAGGGCACCGTGTAAGACAAAAAACTCCTGACTTGAAGCCAGGTGCCGAAACTTCAACGCGGCGTACTTCAAAAACTGTAGAAAATGAGGTGCCTCCAGTTGTTGAGGCGCAACTCCATGAAAATCCCGAGAATGAACCACCTCCGCCGGATTTGCCAACTACAAAAATGTCTGTCGCTAACAAAACTATTCGAGAGTTTTCGGCTAAATAATGATATTTAGTTCGATCTGCCCGATTTTTAAGATGTCAAGGACATCTCCATTGACGCGAAATTTCGCAAATAAGGCGACTGTCACGTTCACCATTTCCACACTCTTTGAAACGATAATAGACTTTCGCTTAAAGCGTCCGAACCAATGACGCATCCGACAATTGTTTCGCTCGATCCGATGCGTCTCCTTTTTCGTCTGCACTAACTTATCTTTGGGGATCACGGCTCGGTAGGGATGCCAATCGTCCGTATAATAGACCTTCACGTTCCACTTTTCTAAGCGTTGGATGAGTTTTTGCAAGGTTGCTTTATCCCGATGACCACACTCCCATCCGATGAGTTCTCCGGTATCACGACACAAAGCTTTCCAAATCCAGAGTTTCTGCTTTTTTTTTTCAGATAATGCCACATCTCATCAAGTTCAAGCACGACGGCGTCAGTTGCGGGTTCAGGGGGTTGTGCGTGTTGGTTTGCGAAGTCGCGTATCCACTGGAGAATAGTGCTGGGTGAGGCGCGAAGGATTTTGGCGATGGCATTCATGGAAAGTCCGTGGCAATAGAGAAAGACAGCGAGTGCGCGTTCAGCGAGGGGTCTCCCTCGGTGTGTGTGGTGTTCTGTCCACTGATAGTTGCAGTCTTTGCACTTATAGCGTTGTTTTTCGTTGACGAATCCATTTTTGACGAAGTGTTCGTGTTGACATTTTGGACAGTTCATAACAGGGAACCCCTTTGTGAAGTGAGGATTGATTTGCGACAAGAATACCTCATCTGTCTTTGTTCGTCAAGAAAAAAATCGGTCTGATTTTTTCTTAACAGTTTTTCGTAAATCTGTTATACTTGTCCAAACTCAACAAGGGTGTAGCGGCAGCGTTAGGACAAATTGCTAAAACATCATTATCTAACCGAAAACCCTCAACTATTCCAGTAAAAATTGATGGTAAAAAATGGGAAATCTCAATAGAACTAGCGAATGATGAGGCGGTTGGAGATTGGATCTCTGTTAGCGACGATCCGTGGGATGGAAAAATTAGACGGGTTAAAATCCGTATGTCGCTTGCACATCCATTTATGTTACAATATAGTGGTGTTGAAGCATCCCAAATTGAACCTTTACAACGGCTTGCAATCGCTATTGCCTTAGCAGAAATTACAGCAAGAGATAGTGGTGTGAAAAAAACGCGGACCTTCATCCGAAATATTAACAAGTTCCTCCGCGATGCTTTGTCCAAACCCTAATTTCACTAGAGTATTGTCATGAACAAAAGCAAAACCGCAGTTCAGGTAGAGATTGTTGAAATTATACAAGAGGTGGATAATCAAATAGATGGTTCATGGCAGCCTATTGAAGGGAGAGCGACAAGGACTCTAAAAGAACAAATTTCTCCATCGCGTATTGCAGAAACTGAATGGAAAATCATAAAAGACGAAGCTATTTCTGTGTTAGCGAAATGCGTTTCTCCGAAAGCACCACCGAGACAGGAAACGGGACTCGTCGTTGGATATGTACAAAGTGGTAAGACACTATCATTTACGACTGTCGCTGCCCTTGCTAGAGACAATGGCTACCAGATGGTAATCGCGATTGCAGGAACCTCTATAAATTTGCGAGACCAGTCAACTAAACGCCTTGAAGATGACTTGAATCTGCTTACACGTGCGGATAGGAAATGGCAGCACTTTAAAAGTCATGAATTCAATGAGGGGGATCACGCCAAGATTGCAAATGTTTTTGCAGACTGGCAAGACCCAAGTGTCCCTGAGTGGGAACGTCAAACGGTGCTCATTACAACTATGAAACACCACCAACATTTGAAGAATTTGGCCGAGATTCTTTTACGGATTGATAACCTTTCAAATGTCCCTACGTTAGTCATTGATGATGAGGCAGACCAAGCAAGTCTAAACACAAAGGTTCAAAAGGGCGAGGTAAGTACTACCTATCAACGTGTTCTCGGTCTCCGAGAGTATTTGCCACATCATACATTTCTTCAATATACTGCAACACCACAAGCCCCTCTGCTCATTAATTTGATTGATGTACTGTCTCCCAATTTTGCAAAGGTGTTAACCCCTGGAGCCAAATATACAGGGGGCAAAGCGTTTTTCCACGATGAACCGAATCGAATCTATACAATTCCGGACAGTGATATACCAACTCGGAACGCCCCTCTGGATGCTCCACCCGAGAGTCTGCTTGAGGCAATGAGAATCTTCTTCCTAGGAGTTACTGCTGCAATGATTTTGGAAGGTGAACACCTTGAAGGGAACCGATCAATGATGGTTCATCCTTCCCGTGAAACTTTCCGACATGGGGAATATTATTTCTGGGTTGAACAGGTAAGGAGTTATTGGCTAGAAATCCTTAACCTGGATGAAAATCACCCAGATCGTCAAGATTTCCTTGAGGAATTTAGAAATAGTTATGAAGGCCTTCGGAACACCGTATCAAATTTGCCATCTTTTGAAGAGATACCGCCTTCGCTTTTACGCGCGATTCGTAAGGCACAACTTCACGAAGTAAATGCGGCTGGTGGACGAACACCGGGCATTCCGTGGCATAATACTTATGCCCATATTTTGGTTGGTGGTCAGGCTATGGATAGAGGTTTTACCGTTGAGGGGTTAACCGTAACCTACATGCCAAGAGGCACAGGCATGGGCAACGCTGATACTATCCAACAGCGCGCGAGGTTTTTCGGTTACAAGCAAACCTATTTCGGATATTGTCGGGTTTTCCTTGAGAATAGCGTGCGTGATGCTTATCGCGATTACATTATTCATGAAGAGGATGTTCGTGAGCGTTTAATTGTTCACGATAAGACTGGTAGGTCTCTTAATGCTTGGAAACGTGCATTCTTTCTTGATCGGAATCTTAAACCTACTCGCCACAATGTTCTTGATATAGATTATGCACAGGGAAATTTAAGCAGTCGATGGTACGAGCCAAAAGCCCCACACGATTCGGAGGAAGCAATCAAAAAGAACCGTTTGGTCGTTCAGAAGTTCCTGAATACGTTGTCGTTCCGAACAGGCGCGCAGAGAGCGAGTCGAATTGAAGTCTGGCATGATGTGTCAACAGATGTTCGGCTCAAGGATGTCTATGAAAACTTACTTGTGCCGTTGCGCGTCACGCGCCTTGTTGATTCACAAAAATTTACGGGGGCACGCCTACAGATTGCTGCCTATCTTGACACTCATCCTAATGCACTGTGTACGATTTACCACATGAGCAGAGGCAATCCTCGTAAAAGAACACTGAACAAGAATGACGAAATTCCTACACTATTTCAGGGACCAAGTCCTCGAACAGGAACAATATACCCAGGCGACAGAAAGATAAAAGCATCTAAAGGTGTGACTGTCCAAATTCACATTCTTGAATTGGTTCGCGAGAGTGGTGAGAACTTTTCGGGCGTTCCGACTGTAGCGATTTGGCTTCCGAAAGATGTCTCAACTGATTGGCTTGTCCAAAACCAGGGTGGCAATGAAATCGGAAGTTAACCATGCTAAACCTAGTTGAACTTTTCCAGTCATTTGATTCTATTACTACAAATAGCGATGAGTACCGTTTTGCAGCATCGCCAATTCCAGGGTATAAACTGCATCGTCTCGGCAAAGACGCTTTAGGTAGACCATTACTTTTGATTTCAATTCTTAACGTCGGAAGCCGAAGCCAACGTCCCCCGGTTGTTCTCGAACATCTCAAGGTTCAGTATAATCAGAATTGCCGTGTTTCTCGTCCAGATGGTACATTTGAAGAAGGAGTATTCACTGTTGTCCATTGTACTGGGGAAGACGTGACATTACAAGATTACTTCCTGAAGGTGATGTCTATCATCATCATATCTCTTGGAGGTCAACCGACTCAATCTGATGTGGCACATGCTATGAACCAATTAATTGAATTATTTCGGGCAATGGCGAACGCACCTCGAAAATCAGTACAAGGATTATGGGCAGAACTATTTCTGATTTCCCAAGCCTGTCAATCTGCTATTCTGGTAGATGCATGGCATATAGTTCCTGAAGATCGCTACGATTTTGCTATGGACGATCAACGAATTGAAGTGAAAAGTTTCTCTGGGAACACTAGGCTACACCATTTTTCGCTTGAGCAATTACATCCGTCAGACGGTATAAAGGTACTCGTTGCCTCTGTGTCCGTTGAAAGTTCGCAAGCAGGAGATTCAATTACCGATCTCAGAGAAAAGATACAAATTCGCCTGGGTAGCAATCTTGATTTACTTTTACATATTGATAAAGTCATAGCACTCACACTCGGCGATGCTTGGCAGCGGGCATCCGACGTGCGTTTTGATGAAAAGTTGGCGAAAGAGTCACTTGTCTTTTACGAAACTTCTAAAATACCCTCAGTCAACCCAAATTTACCGGTTAGTGTTAGCGATGTCCGTTTTAGATCGGATTTGACAGAAATTGATCCTGCTGACAGTTCATTGTACCTTGCAGAAGGTGGGATATTTAAGGCAGCACTACATTAATTTGCTTATGAGATTTTAGTTGCATTAACTAAACACAACAAGGTGACACCATGCAAAACAGACCCCCAACGATCGGCGAATATCTACTCAAAAAACTACAAAATTACGACATTGAACACATCTTCGGTATCCCCGGCGATTATGTGCTGCGCTTCTACAATCTGATTGAACAGAGTTCCATCCAACACATCGGGATGACACGCGAAGATGCAGCTGGATATGCAGCAGATGCCTACGCACGCACTAAAGGTATGGGTGCTGCCTGTGTCACATACTGCGTCGGCGGGTTATCAATGGTAAATGCTATCGCTGGTGCTTATGCCGAGAAATCTCCGGTTGTAGTTATTAGTGGAGCACCGGGTATCAAGGAACGTGAAAAAGACGCACTCCTCCACCACAAAGTCAGGGATTTCCATACGCAGCAACGTATCTATAATGAGATAACTGTAGCGACCGCGCTACTTGATGAACCTTTTATCGCTTTCAACGAGATTGATCGGGTGTTTGACGCTGTTTATCACTATAAACGTCCAGGATACATAGAACTTCCGCGTGATATGGTAGATGTGCGCGGTACCCTCTATAGACGTCCATCAACAGGTGATCACCTTAGCGATCCTGATACGTTGAATGCTGCTGTGGAGGATGCGGTTAACTTTATTAATCAAAGCAAGAATCCTGTTGTTCTTGCGGGGGTAGAACTTCACAGATTCGGTTATCAAAACAAATTACTCAAACTTGTGGAAGAAAAACGGATACCTGTAGTTGCAACATTGCTCGGTAAATCCGTGATACCAGAATCACACCCTCTCTACTTAGGTATTTATGAAGGAGCAATGGGTAGAAAAGAGATCAGAGAATTTGTTGAAGATTCAGATTGTGTTATTATTCTCGGTGCGTTTATGACAGATGTTAATCTTGGGATTTACACTGCTAACCTTGACCGTGCACGATCAATATATGCTACATCCGAAAAAATAATGGTCCGCTACCATACCTATGAATCAGTGATGTTTGACGATTTTATTGATGGGATCAATTCACCGCAACTCCAAAAACGCAGGAAACCGAACTTAGAATGGGCATTACCGGATGCCACACCTTTTGAGGTTAATCCGAATGCACCATTGACAGTTGAACGTCTGTTCCAACATCTCAATGAATTTATCAGTGGTGATTTGACGGTGATCGCTGATGTTGGAGATAGTCTTTTCGGAGCAGCAGAACTACGTATACATCAACACACGAATTTTCTCAGCCCTGCTTACTACACCTCAATGGGGTTTGCTGTGCCAGCATCCGTTGGTGCACAACTTGGCATGCCGAACACCCGTCCACTCGTTATCGTCGGAGATGGTGCTTTCCAAATGACCGGCACTGAACTTTCAACTACCGTTCGCTATGGATTGAACCCAATTGTCCTGCTCTTAAACAACCACGGGTATGGAACGGAAAGACATCTCCTTGAAGGCAAATTTAATGATATTGGGTGCTGGAATTATAGTTGTCTGCCTTCACTCTTTAGTGCTGGACGCGGGTTTCATGTCCGAACCGAAGGCGAATTTGAAGAGGCGATGAAAACTGCTTTATCTGAGACGCAACACTTTGTTCTTATTGAGGCAGAACTTGAAAAATTGGATAGGTCTCCTGCACTTGCGCGGTTAGCAGAACGGATGTCTGAAACGGTCTAAATTCTTCAGATGGAAGAGGATCTTGCTACACATTTATCTGAATTTCTACAACGCATCAATCTTTTTCTGCAAAAATTCTGTGCAGAAGGGCACCTGTTCTTCCGAAAGTCCGTGCAACACTACCGCGCCGTTGTAACCGCTCTCCTTTAGCAAACCGAGATATTGATCATAATCCAGCAATCCTGTACCTGCGGCGAGGTGTCCCGCTTGACCGTCCTTATCCAGATCCTTCGCGTGTGCAAGGGCAATGTCTGTTCCAAGAAGTGAAAACGCCTCGTCAAGCATCTCACGCATTTTTGGTAATTCTCCCTTGTGAAATATGTTCGCGCCATCCATCACTACCTTAAGATAAGGGGATTGCATCTCGTCAAGCAGACGGCGTGCTTTTTGCGCTGAGTCAATCACATTTGACACTTCGGGTTCAAATGCAAGTATCACCTTGTATTCCTCTGCTATCTCCAACGCTTTTTTCATAGATTCTGCAAGGTCTCTCCATGCAGATGTTGTGTTATTATCTGGGTGTGCGCGCCACATGCTGTGTAGGTCACGGGAACCGGTGCAGAGTGTGATTACTGATGTGCCAAGAGGTTCACACTGTTCAGCAACAAAGCGTAACATACGCAATCCTGCTTGTCGTTTCTGAATATCTGGGTCAATCATATTGTATGTGCCTGAAAGGGCAGAAATGTTTATCTGTCGGGCGTCCAATTCTTTTCGAACTTCCGCAATAGATGGTGTGGATGCTGAAACATGATATTGTAAGTGGTGAATACCGTGTTCTACCACGACATCAAGCGTTTCGGTTAACGTTGCCCGACGAATCGTTCCCTCCATGAGACCAATGTGCATAAACTTCTCCAATTATTTGAAAAATGACGGCATCTTTAAATAGTAATGGGGCGAAAAACTCAGTTGTCATACATTATACCATATCAAATTGACAAACTGTCAAAATATCTTGTATATCGGGTTTCGCTTTGTTCTACACATAGGTGTCAATTTAGCAATTCGCCAGTTTCGGTAGGTGCGGTTAGGAAACCGAACCATTAGCGTCAATTTAGCGGTCCCCAACCCGGTAGGTGCGGTTTCCTAACTGCACCTTTTTGTATCAACATCTCAAATAACGCAAAGGACGAGAATATCAGCGTTCGTAGTCGCGCAATTCATTGCGCCTCTTTTCTTTGAATGTCCGAGGCGCAATGAATTGCGCGACTACAAACGAGTTCTTTCCTTAAATTGACGCATAAGGTTCGGTTAGGAAACCAAACTTACCGTGAATAGGGTGTCAAGCGTGTTGCTGTTTCTTTAATTGACCTCTATTGGTTTTGAAAGTTATCTTGGATTGAGTTATCAATTATAAAAAGTTGATATTGTAGATAATGTGGTGTATAATTGGGATTATGGTGCAAAACCATCAAGGCATAGTCATATATAACATACTTGGACATTTATAGGGGTGATAATGCGGCATCTGATAACACTTGACGATTTTTCGAATTTTGAAATTGAACAGATTTTTCGCTTGGCTGCAGGTATGCAGTCACAATTAGAGACATGGGCAGGAATATGCCGGAGCAAATTGCTGGCAACTCTCTTTTATGAGCCGAGTACACGGACTCGACTCTCTTTTGAAAGCGCGATGGAACGTCTCAACGGTGGGACTCTCGGCTTCTCTGATCCACGTGCGACTTCCACTACAAAAGGTGAAACCCTTGCTGACACTGCACGAATGGTTACGAACTATGCTGACGTCATTGTCGTACGGCACAGTTGGGCAGGTTCGGCGCGGGTGATGGCAAGTTATGCGAATATACCGGTAATCAATGGTGGAGATGGAAGTCACGCACATCCGACTCAAGCACTCACAGACCTCTATACGATTATTCGACGGAAATCGCAAGTGCAAGGCTTAACCGTTGGGGTTTGTGGTGATCTTAGGTATGGACGCGCGGCACACTCGTTTGCATTAGCAGTTGCAAGGTTCGGTGGTAAATTAATTCACATCGGTCCAAGCGGATTGCAGATGCCCCCATGGGTACTCACGAGATTAGCACAAAACCACGGTCAGACACCTATTGAAGTCGAAAGCGTCACAGAGGTTATTGAAACGCTTGATGTTATCTATGTTAATCGGCTTCAAGAGGAACGTCTTCCGCCTGATGTAGATGCAGAAAAGGTGCGCGGTAGTTATCTACTGAATGCTGCAGTGATGAAACATGCTAAACCGGATGCGATGATTATGCACCCACTCCCGCGTGTCAACGAACTCGCCTATGAGTTGGATGATGACCCACGCGCTGCTTATTTTGAACAATCCGCAAATGCAGTGCCGATTCGGATGGCACTCATCGCAAGCCTCATGGGATTAGAACAACTAATCTTAACACAACCCCCAGAACGAGACATCGGCGAGTCTTCCGATCAATGTGAAAACGCAAACTGTATTACGAATCATGAAACCTATCTTGTTCCTGAACGTGAAACGTTTAACGGTGATTTAGAGGTGCATGCCTGCGCCTACTGTGGTAACCTGCTATCGTAACGCAAATTGCTACTTAAACATTGAGAAACATCATCCGAACAGAACTGCTAAAAAAGGACTGCTCACGTTCCATCACATACCGCTCCGCTGGAGCGGAAGAAAACGAAACTTTTTCTATAAACATATCGCTCCGCATGAAGATTAAGAATTTAATCGGGTAATTTCCATTTTCCTTTTAGTGTCCGGTGCGGTTAGGAAACCGCACCTACCGGGGTTAGGGTTTGAGCCCGAATTACCTAATTTATTTTTTAATCTTCATCTGGAGCGAAGAGGTCGGTGTTCCAATCTTAAAGTAAAATCTACAATTAACGTGAGTTTGATATATAGCAAATTCTAAACATAAATGGACATTTTCATAGGGGTTAGGTAACCTAACCCCTACGGGCGAGAAGCCCTCGCCCCTACAAGAAGCCCGACATCTTGTTTTTATCAAACTCACGTTACAATTACGGTCTACTCATCCTCAGATTCTGCTGCTTTGGGTATCTTGGACACCAATCCATCTTTCTCAATGACTGCGTTTCTCGTTGTTCGCCATAGATGACCTTTGGGACTCACAGACTCCCATCCAGTGTCGTATAAGGAGACCGCAACAAAATCCTTTTCGGTATCTGGAGCGTTGTCGGGAAAGATATTACGGTTTGACCAATTCGTATAGGTGACCGGTTCTCCACTATCCCATCGCCATTCACCTTCTTTCTCAACATCGTTAAGTCCGATCCAAAAGGATGCGCGTCCAAAGATTACATCAAGCCAAAACTGTTCGTCTTCGTTGTTGATTGATACGAGGTGAGCACCTTCCTTGATAGCCTTCCGTTGCGCATCATGCCAATCTTGACATTGAATTCTTGCATAAGCGTGCCCATTTGTAGGGTTAATAACCCAGACTATTTTTTCTGGTGGTTTAATTATTGGTTTTCGGACTTCACCTATATCAAGAAGTTCTTTAAGAAAAACACGTGCTTTTGCCTTATTAAGTTCTTTTTTCTCACCGTTTGGACGTTTTGCAGCAACTGGGCTGCCATCAAGTTTTATAACAAGTTTCTCAGGATGCGCGCCTTTTTTGAGAAGAAAAGGTCCTGCACCCCCAGAGAAATTTTTATATGTTATGGATAGTGTATAATATCCCGGATCATCTCTATATTGTGTGAAATAACCTTCGGCATCAGTGAAACAACTTGTTCCGTGTGTTCCACTGCCACCTCCAAACTCTCCACCTCTGTAGCGCATAGAGAGGCGAGCTGTGTTATTAGCAAGAGGTGTGCCATCGGCGTAAATAATCTGTGCACGGATCTTAAGACGCTGCTTGGCGGTAATTTTGACATCTTCAAGGGTTGCATCCGGCTTAAGTCCAAACACAAGACTCTCAAAAGGACCCCACCTCTCTGGATAGAAAAATGTGATCTTATTTAGACGAATGGAGATAATCTGCATTTCTCCCTCATGTCTACCCATCATAACTTCCATTGGAATATGTTGTAATTCTTGTGGTATATTGGGATTAATTTTCTTATTTGCATTTAACATTTCCTTCGGAATCGCCATTATTTGGATAGGCCCAGGTTTGAAATTGGTGACCTTGAAATTGCCTTCAGTATCGGTTTTTACTTGAGCCGTGCTGCGAGGCTTATCTGGTTGATTTTTGCCTTCCAATTGTTCCTGAATGACAATAGGTGCTCCATCTATTGGGACTTGATGTATATGTCTTCTAATTATTGGTGCCCTAACAACTATTGGTTGAAGATGACCGTTCATATTTTGCACGGATTGTATCATGAATGTGAATCCAACTATAGGTTTTCCTTCAGTATCTACAACTTTACCTGATAGTCCACTTGATGCCTGTTCATTAGGTTCAACAGGTTGCTCTTGAGCCATAACTCCTGTTACAGCGAACAACAGTATAAGTGCGTAGGCTAATAGTATTTTGGAGACGTTAATACGTTTCATAGTCGAAACTCCTTGTATATTGATGTATTGAGTGCTATTCTTCATCTTCGGCTGACATACCAATGATGACATCTGCTTTTTCAAGGATTGCTTGTTCGATTAATCCTGCAATAGGACTTCCTTCTCGTGCTCGTTGCCATTTTCCAGTTACACCGATAAGGACAGAATAATTTTTACTCGTCTTTTCGTCCTGTTCAGAAGATTTATCGGATTCCGGAATAAGCTGCTGTGTGTCCCAATTAGTATAGGTGATCGGATCACCATTATCCCACTGTTTGTCACTTTTTTTTACACCGTCAGTGAATCCAATCCAATAGTTTTCTTTTCCAAAAACGTCAAGTATCCACTGTTGTTCTTCCTTATCATTAATGGCAACAAGATGTGCACCTTGACCGGTTGCTTGAGCAAGTGCTTCTTCAGGTGATTGGCAATTGATTCGTTTGTAAGCATGCCTGTTTGCAGGATTTATTGCCCACACACCTTCTTGCCGTCTTTGCTGCACTGCCATCCGTTTTTCGTGGTCAACTATAGGAACCGCGTTGATTACTTCAGGTTTGCGGGGTTGTTGGGGATTTCCCTTTAGAGTTAAGGTGAGTCCATCAAGTCGTTGTCCTTCTTCAAGAAACACCTCCTTTGAGTCTACAGATTGCCCCTGATATGTTACAGAAATAGTATAATAGGCAGGCGAGTTCACATAACGAGTGAAGTTGCCATCAACGTCAAGAGTTGCCGTGCCACCACTGCTACCTGTTCCTGATCCACCTTTCCTGCGACTTTTTACCATAAGATTAACCCTTGCACCGCTTAGTGGGGTACCGTCTGCAGCAAGCACTTGCCCACGTATCCGCATCCGAAGACGGACAGTAATCTTTACATTTGTTATATCTGTTTCCTGTTCAATACCAAAAGGGAATCCCTCGTGTCGATTAAACTGATATGGGTGAATATAGAATTCTATCCCTTGCATTTCAAGGGCACGAACTTCATAGTCTGAATCGCGACCCGGAAATAGCATTAATCGATTCAATGAAGGTGAAACAATGTTATCAATTGAGAAAGCACCGGTTGCATCAGTATTGCCCGGTTGCGGAGGTGGGAAGATTGGTTCTTGTCTATGCATATTGCGTCGTCCAGGGACGAAATTGCCTTTAAACGACTGAACACTTACGACAGCTTCGGGAACAGGTTTTCCTGACTCATCAACGACTTCGCCTGAAAGTGTTGCTGCAAAACATTGAATGGATGTCACAAGTAAAATTGCTAAACTTCCTATAATAACTACTAATATGGTGGATTGAAAACGGTTCATTGTGAATATCTCCTTCTGTCAGGTTCGGTGGGTATATTGCAATGTGTATGGGTCACATTAATTATTATACATCATGTAGAAATTATTGGCAACATTAACGGAGTGTTGCCAGAGGCATTCAGTTTTAAGAGATTATTCGGGTTTCGTGCGTTTTTTCTTATGAAGATCCGGTGCGGTTAGGAATGCAGATCGCATTTGGGTGAGTACACCGCAAAACCGCACCTACCGAGGTTGGGGGTCAAGCCCGAATTACCTAATTTATTTTTTAATCTTCATAAACCGCTCAAACAGGGGGAATCAGTGGAAAAATACCCGCGAACTCGTGAAAGTAGGCTTATACCGAGCTCACGTTACCATAGTAAAAATGGTGAGACAGAGAAGTAGTCACTTCTTTTTAGAAGGCTGGTTTATCTTCACATCCGCTTTTTCAATGATTGCCATCTTGGTCATACGTGCGATTACGCTTTTAGTGCTAACGGGATACCATTTGCCATCAACAAAGGTTATCACAGCATAATCTGTCTTACTTGCATCCAAGGATTCAGAAAAGTAATCATCGGGTAACCAGTTTTCATAAATGAGAGGTTCGCTGTTGTGCCACTCCCATTTCTCTGCGCGCTTGGAAGGCGTACCTACTGGGGTGACTCGTTTGAGTCCTATCCAACAAAACTCCGGCCCAAAAACTGCACTTAACCACGTTTGTTCTTTAGCGTTGTTAATCGTAACAAGATGTGCTTTCTCTTCGGCAGCTTGAGCAATAGCATCATCGCGTGTCTCGCAATGAACTTTCTTATAGGCGTGTCCATTTTCGGGGTTTACGATCCACACCTCGTCAGACTTTGGTCTCGGTTGGGGTTGTAGTGCAGGCGAAGGCTCGGATTTTTCGGTTTTTGTTTCTACTTTCCGAGGTGGTTTGGGAACTATCGGGTCACTGTCAAACGTAAATGTTAAACCATCAAGGCGGTCCCCAGGATTAAGGAGTACAGGATCAGTATTCGCTACCAACCCCATATACCTCACATAAAATGTATAGAATGCCGAATCATCCTTCTTATCCAGAAGATAATAGACAAAATAACCGTTAGCATCTGTTTTTGGAGTACCAGCTGAGCTTCCATGTCTATTTCCATCTTCAGTGTTGTAAGATAAGCTAAGACGGAGTCTGGCATTCGCAACAGGTGTGCTGTCTTTAAAAAGAACGCGTCCTTGAATCCGCATACGGGGTTTTACTGTCACCACCACGTCCTCAGTATGTGTTCCTGGTTTAACACCAAACACAATCTGAGCATAGTCGGTACGAGGATAGAAGTTTACACCTTGAATGTGAATAGATAATACTTCAAAATCCGGTTCCAACTTAAAGAAGCCGCTGGCGCGGAGCGCAGCTATATCTTTTTTCTCTAAAGTTTTATCGGTATCCATCTCAAATCCATCCGGAAGCAATGTATCTATATTCTGTGGGAGTGCACCAAAGTATATAGGACCTGAAGGGATTTCTGTGATGGAAAAACGTCCATCAAAATTTGTGAGTGCGCGTCGCAAATCAAAGTAACCATGAGGCAAAAGCATAAGGTGAAATGGAGCCCACCCGAACATTTGAACGGGACTAACAAATACAGGTGACTTAGCTACTGGGTTTCCTTCAACATCAACAACGCGTCCAGACAATGTAGATGTTTGTTTCTGGGCAACGCTGTGCGAAGAAAGTCCGATAAAAAGTGTGACAGCTACGATTAGCCATGTAAAAACCTGAATTCTGGATTCTGAACGTTTCATAGTTTTCTCTCCTTAAGGTGAAGCATAACGCTTATTTCTTCACAGGCAAATCTTTCTTTTCAATGAGTGCTGTCTGAACGGAATCCCATTGTAGACTTCTGGGACCAATGTCCTTCCATTTTCCGTAGTTGAAAATGACGTAATTCTCATGTTTGCTATTATTGTCCTGTGGTTCCCCTTTTGCCCAATTGGTATATACGACAGGTTCACCATTATGCCATTGCCACTGTCCTTCTGCTGCGATATCGTTGAGTCCAATAAAGGAAACGGATCCTCCGAAAACTCTTTGAAGCCAATTCTGTTCTACTGCATTATTAATTGTAACGAGATGAGCATCTTCTTTGCTCGCTTGGGCGATAGCATCATTAGGATTTCTACAACTGATTTTCTTATAGGCATGGCCGTTTTCAGGATTTATTACCCATACATTTTGTGCGTTGGGGTTTGTTGAAAAAGACGTTCTCGTGAAACCTTTATTCTGTCTGAGTGAGGAGGGTTGATGTGGACCACCAAAAGTGAAAACAACATCCTGTGGTTGACCTGCAGATTTTAGTACAAATGGTTTTACCTCAACGGTTTGTTTCTGATATGTAGCGGACATCATGTAAATATGTGCTGTATTCTCCCAAATTTTTTCATCAAAATAGTACATAAAGTGTCCTTCTGCATCTGTGTCAGCTGCCCCCTCTCCATAAAAAGAACCACCTTGTATATTTACTGTTCCATTTACTGTTCCAGAGTACGAGTGCCTCTTTGCATCTGTGTCAGCTGCCCCCTCTCCATAAAAAGAACCACCTTGTGTGTTTACTGTTTCGACAGTGAATCTGATTTGCGCGTTTGCAATCGGTGTGCCATCTATACGCTGCGCTTTTCCTCGGATTTGTGGCTGCTTCAAAATAACTTGAATGTTTTCAATGGGTTTGTCCGAGGACGTGGTGAACACAATTCCAGGTTTGGATTCCCTTTCATTTAGATACAAAAACATTCCTGCAATTTGAACCTTGAAAATGCGGATCCCAAACCTGTGATATGGAAATGGTGTTAATAGTACAGGACCACCCACGGTATTGGTAATGGAGAAACGTCCTTCCGAATCAGTTTCTGATTGGTATTGAGATACATCAATAGGTTCACCATCTTCATCCGTTTGGATTGGAAACCAAGCACCATTACCATCTTTGACAGGCACGATTGCTATCTTGATACCAGATACAGGATTCCCTGTCTCATCAACAACGCGCCCTGAGGCAGAGGAAGATGACTTCGCATCAGGATTTTGATTCGTCCCCTCGCTCTTATCGGGAGCATCCACGTTGCCTATCTGATTTCGCACATCAGGATCTGATGGAAGATTTGAAATAACGGCAGCATCAACGATGTCAACGATCATTTCGGATGTTGCGTCAAGACTGTAAGGTTGCTGAAAGCGTGCAAGGTGTTGCGCACCGAGTCCGAGCATTAGTACTACAAAAATCAAAGTTGAAGCGGCAATTGCCCACGGCACAAACGGTTTGTTTCCTGAAGGTGCAGCGGGATCAATCTGTGCTCCAGTTTCTTTGAGGGTTCTGATTATATTCTCAGTTAAGGTTGTTGAGGGTTGGAAACTTCCCAAGGTTTCACGTACCATGTGGTCCTCCTTCTGTAAACGTTGACGGGCGCGATGGAGTCGGCTTTTCACCGTATTCAGCGATACGCCCAAAAATTCACTTATCTCTTGACATGAACTTCCAGCGAGGTAATGGAGTGTCATGACGATCCGTTCGCTCTCAGGCAATTTTTGGAGGAGACGTTTAACAAGGTTAAGACGTTTTTCCGATGCACGTTCTTCACGTTGTTTTGTAGTATATTCCGAATAGAGATGTTCCTCAAGTTCTACTATGGGAACGGTTTCCAACGATTGCATATCCTGTTCTCTCTTTTTGAACCAAGTGTCGCAAAGGCGATTTGCTATTACATAGAGCCATCCGGCAAACAGATTAGGATTTTTCAAAGCACCAAGTTTTCTGTAAGCTCTCAGAAAGGTATCCTGTGTGATCTCTTCGGCGACATGGAAATCCCCAGTTTTTCGCCATGCAAGTGCATGCACCCGCTCTTGATATCTACGCACTAAGGTAGCAAACGCATCTTGATCACCAGATATAGCGCGATTAATTAGTTCAAAGTCGGTATTTTCCATGTTTCTTCTCCAAAATTGGTTATCTCATAGTACAAGACTCTAATTTCATAGGCAAAGGTTGCATAAAGTTACGCGATTTATGCGAAATTTGACAGAAAATAGAGAAAAAACTGGGTTGATCTGAATTAGGTGTAATACCAAATTAACTTGATTAGAAGTTTTCAGATAAAGTCAGCAGTGTGAGGCACGGGGACCTCACACTACAAATCGGGTTAATTAGGTGCAATTTGTGTTTGAGTAAAATGTCTTGAGGGTTTTCGGTTAGATAATGATGTTTTAGCAATTTGTCCTAACGCTGCCGCTACACCCTTGTTGAGTTTGGACAAGTATAACAGATTTACGAAAAACTGTTAAGAAAAAATCAGACCGATTTTTTTCTTGACGAACAAAGACAGATGAGGTATTCTTGTCGCAAATCAATCCTCACTTCACAAAGGGGTTCCCTGTTATGAACTGTCCAAAATGTCAACACGAACACTTCGTCAAAAATGGATTCGTCAACGAAAAACAACGCTATAAGTGCAAAGACTGCAACTATCAGTGGACAGAACACCACACACACCGAGGGAGACCCCTCGCTGAACGCGCACTCGCTGTCTTTCTCTATTGCCACGGACTTTCCATGAATGCCATCGCCAAAATCCTTCGCGCCTCACCCAGCACTATTCTCCAGTGGATACGCGACTTCGCAAACCAACACGCACAACCCCCTGAACCCGCAACTGACGCCGTCGTGCTTGAACTTGATGAGATGTGGCATTATCTGAAAAAAAAAAGCAGAAACTCTGGATTTGGAAAGCTTTGTGTCGTGATACCGGAGAACTCATCGGATGGGAGTGTGGTCATCGGGATAAAGCAACCTTGCAAAAACTCATCCAACGCTTAGAAAAGTGGAACGTGAAGGTCTATTATACGGACGATTGGCATCCCTACCGAGCCGTGATCCCCAAAGATAAGTTAGTGCAGACGAAAAAGGAGACGCATCGGATCGAGCGAAACAATTGTCGGATGCGTCATTGGTTCGGACGCTTTAAGCGAAAGTCTATTATCGTTTCAAAGAGTGTGGAAATGGTGAACGTGACAGTCGCCTTATTTGCGAAATTTCGCGTCAATGGAGATGTCCTTGACATCTTAAAAATCGGGCAGATCGAACTAAATATCATTATTTAGCCGAAAACTCTCAAAGGTTTTATTGTCAATACTTTTTTGATTTGGATATGTAATTTTGTTGAAGATGTAGCAGAAAGGTAGTATAATCTTTAATAGCAATTTGTTGTGGTTTTTCTAAAATTACTGTATCAGGAGAGAAGAATGCGGGCAATCGCACATATCAAAGCGCAGAAGTTAGCGGAAGGCGAATCGCCTCAGGCGAAATTCCTGCGTCTTTCTGCCGATGAACGCCGTCAGTTTCTATCACAACAGGCTGAACAGATGAAAGACCATTACGAACAAACAACAGCTGAACGTGCTGAATGGCAAGCAGGAAATTTTATTGAGGTCCATCAAAATGGCATTTAGTGATTTCAAAGCAATCCCTGAAGTTCAGGAGAGATTTAGGATACGGCATGTGGAAAATGACTTTATAGAAACTGAAAACAGTGCGGACCCTTCGGAACAATTTCTACAAGAATTTGAATTTAATCGCGAATATATTGATGTTTTCGCCTCCGAGGGCGCGCGGTGTGAGGCAGTTATCTTCCCTGTCTTACGGGAAGTCTATAAAAGGTATGCTGAGGACTACGCGCTCTGGATAAAAAAGCCGATCGCTTATGATGATGTTCTGAGCGGTACGCCAGATTATTTTATTTCAACCCGATCTGAATTGGGTAAACTCGTTGTCGGTACGCCGTTGATAATGTTGGTTGAGGCAAAGAAGAACGATTTTGAGATGGGTTGGGGACAATGTTTAGCGGAATTAGTCGCCGCGCAAAAGATAAACGAGGATCTGGAACATCCTGTGTACGGTATTGTCAGCGACGGGACACTCTGGCAGATTGGGCACCTTGTCGGCGAAACCTTCACCCAAAATAGAACGAGTTTTAGCGTGGATAATTTGCCTGTCCTATTTGGTGCTATTGATTCTGTCTTCAAAGCGGCAAGCGAGGTCACTCAAAAAAACTCCGCCCCGTAAGCACTTCTACCGATTTGTGTGAAGCCTACCTATTCTGTCGCAACCTTCTCAAAAATGATAACATGCTGCCACGGCAAGTCACCATGCGTCTCTACCCAAGACAATGGGTGCGGTGTCGCCTCCTTCATCACCTGTAATTGGCTCATCTTGTGCAAACGTTTAATCGGCACATTGTCATCTTCCAAGCGGTATTCTACAAAGGCAACCCTACCGCCTACTTTGAGGGCACGACAGATATTCTGCATCATCTCATAGGGATGCGAAAATTCATGGTAAACATCCACCATAATAGCCAAATCAACCGAATTCGGTGGCAGTTTCGGATCGGTAATAGTGCCTAATACCCCTTTGATGTTTGTAATACCTTCTTCCGCCATTTTCTCGGCAAGGATGTCAAGCATCTCCTGCTGAATTTCAACTCCGTAGATAGTGCCTGTTTTGCCGATTACGGGTGAGATACGCCGAGCAATGTAACCTGTGCCGATCCCAATATCCGCGACAATATCCCCTTCTTTCAGTTTCAGAGATTCAATGAGTAAGTTCGGCATCTCTTCGCGTTCGCGTTCTGGGCGTTCTAACCATCCCGCAGCAAGATGTCCCATTACCTGCGATATTTCGCGTCCCATGTAGAATTTGCCGATACCATCTCGACTGGGGGCACGTTCTTCGTAGCGTGTGCTCGCGGGTCGTGTCGGATCAGCTTCTGTTTGCGACTCGCCTTTCGGTGAAGTTGTTGCATAGACCAACAAAAGCAACATACTAACAACGACACCTGCAAAAATTTTCGTGGTATTTCGGGGTTCTAAACCCCTCCTACATATACTTTGTAATTTTCTAATCATCAGTTTACCACCTTCCGAGGTAGAGTCCTCGATTTTCCATTGGCATCGGCACACGCATGCCCTTCTGTCGCTGAGAGTCTACTATGGCGAAGACCATTTCGGTGCTACGATGCGCGAGTTGAATGTTGCCTTGTGTCTCAGTATCTGTGTCAATTGCTTCAACGATGTCTTCAATGCATCCCACGGTGCCGCTTTTCCGTTCAAAAGGGGGAAATTGTGTGTCTAAAATTTCACTAAACTGTCCCTGCCGTTTGCGAAGTTGAAAGCCAAGGCCATTGTTAAGGGAACGGACTATCCCTTCACTACAGTTCACTTCAAATTCATAAGCGGTACCGGGAACGCTGATCCCGTTAATACCGTTCTGAAAACGGATAAAACCCATCACAATTCCTGGATCTGATTCGGTGCGGTTATCCTCAAAGTCGGTATCATCAACAGCGACGTTGCCTTGGACATATTCTATCGGTGAATCACTTGCCAAAAAGAGGATTAGGTCGGCGGCATGCGTGTAGCCCCATAAAGCGGAACCACCCGTATAAGCGATGATAGAACGTCGTTCACCTAATTCTCCACTCTCAAGGATTTCGCGCATTTTGATGTAGCCGGGTGTCCAACGCCGCTGCGTGCCGAGATTGAATTTGATGTTATATTTCTCGCAAACCGCAAGCATAGCATCCGCTTCTTCCATAGAGGCACAAAGCGGTTTATCGCAATAGATGCCTTTGACACCGTTTTCTGCCGCAAATTGTGTGATGTCAGCGTGGTTACCCGGACGCGTGGCGATGCTGATAATATCCGGTTCCTCTTGCGCTATCATCTCTTGATAGTCGAGGTAGTACTTTGGTATGTCCCACTTGTCACAAACGTACTGTGCCTTCTCTTCAACCACATCTGCGGCGGCAATAAGTTGTGTTCGCTCAAAGGCGGTATAACTAGCTGCATGTGAATAGGGTAAAGCACCGTGCGGTGTTCCTTGAACTTCTTCATCAATTGTGCCACCCATCCGTCCACAGCCAATAAGACAGACGCTGTATTGCCTGGTTTCCATTGGATCCCTCCATTAAATTTCGCTTTGGATGCTCAATATTTCCACTAATACTACATTAACTTGATTCAAAGTTTTCTTACTACATTAACTTGATTCAAAGTTTTCTGATAAAGTCAAGCATTGCGAGGCACGGGGACCTCACAGGACAAATCAAGGTAATTGGGTATAAGTCGTTAATTCAACAACATCCTGTTTGACAATTTCCTTTATATGTCCATAAGATGCGGGTTTTATCAGTTCCTGCACCTCTGGTGACAACCGATTGAGGATTGCTTCTGGCAGTCCGGATTTACCTTCATATTGCGGACGATACCGAAGAATAAGGAATCGTCTATCCCGATCCTTCGGTTTCCATTGCAAAACACCGTGTGTCAAAAGTTCAGAGATAACGACAAAATCACCTGCTTTCGGTGTGATATTGGTGAAAACGTCATCTGGTTCCGGATCAATACCATCTGATCCCGGTGTCAGAAGGTCTTCAGGTCGCTCAAATTGGCTTTTATGCGAACCCGGTATGACAATAAGTCCGCCATCGCCAGGGTTCACATCTGTCAAGTAAAAGAATGCTACAAAATCGTTGCAGTAGATGTGATTATTCTTAATCTCATATCGGGTGAGCCAGTGTCGTCCTTCTCGTGCACAATGCAAACCTGCAGGATTTGTGCCCATCGGTTGTCTGTCAGGATTGTGCTGCTCAAGAGTGAGAGTTCCCGTAACAAACCTCGGCATATCAAAAGTAAATTCTTTGATGAGGGGCCAGGTAGCGGGATGCACCGTCATCGCTTCAAGCGATCTGTCAAACGCGAATCCGTGTTCATATCTACCGCCTTTACCGGGTTCTAAATCGCGAGGACGCGTCGTAAAACCCTCTGGACGTTCGTCAAGCGGCATGTGGATATACCTATCAACAGCATCTTGTGCCTCTTTCAAGGCATCTCCTGTAACCGCATTTTTAATGTGTAGGTAGCCTGTGACGTCAAATAGATAGTGTTGTTCTGGTGTCATTTCTCCGCTCCTTTTAGGTTAACTGGACATGTTCCTGTTTAACAATATCCTTGATATGCGTATAAGATGCGGATTGCGCAAGTTCAAGCGTTTCTGGCGAGAGCCGTTCCATCACCTCAGGTGGAAACGCGTCTCTGCGTCCCCTACTATCTTGGAAAAACTGCGTTTTGTAACGTAAGATAAGAAATCGCCGATACCGTTCCTTCGGTTTCCAGATGAGAACACCGTGTGTCAGTAGTTCAGACATGACAATAGCATCGCCTGCGCGTGCATTAACATTAACGAGTGCAGGATGAAGTTCATCGGCAGGATTCTCTGGGTCTGGAAAGAAGGTGCCTTCAGGTCGATCAAAACCTGCTTTGTGAGAACCTGGTAACACAACTAATCCGCCATCACTGGGATAAACATCGGTGAAATAGAAAAAGATAGCAAAGTCGTTGTTGTGAATTTGTCCATTTTTGACGGCATAGCGTCGCGTCTGCCATCCGCAATCTTCACGGGCACAATGCAGCTTGCCGATAACCTGATCATGTTCAGGACTTTTTGCAGCCAGCGTACCGCGATTAAATCGGGGTCTGTTGCTGGTCAACTCCTTTACAATACCCCACGTTTTTGGATGAAGCGTGAGTGCTTCAAGCGATTTGTCGAACGAAAATCCATTAGAATAGCCTCCACCGCCATAACTTATACCCGGTGGGAGTTCATCATGAGACATTTGGACGCATCGTTCAACAGCATCCTGAGTTTTTTGCAATTCTGCATCACTGAGGACATTTTCAAGGTGAAGATATCCTGTTAAATCAAATAGGTATCGTTGTTTAGGAGTCATAATTCCCTCCACTTCTGCTTATGCCGTGAATTGTATCATATTTATTAATTATTGAAACAAAAATCATTACAATAGAGGGAATAAAGAAATACAGATTCAAGAGATCGCATCTTTCACACACCGAAAACCGCTACAATTCTCTGTGTTCACAGGAGGATAGTTATCGCGAAATATTATTCGCAAAGTGCTTGCACTACTTGCCCATCCACCACCGCGCAAAACACGTTCAGTCAGTACAGCATCAGCGTCCCATGCCCCAACCTGCATAACGCTTTCAGTACGTATATCCCTGTGATGTTTTACTAAATCTGTAATACTATCATGACCGCCAATTGGATTACGTCTCAGGGCATTGTTGTTTGTCTGATAATCAAATGCATCCAGACACCACTCCCACACGTTACCCGCCATATCATATAAACCGTATCCATTTGCAGGATAACTTCCTACAGGGGCGGTATATTGATACCCATCATCTGCATCCATATTTGACCGCTTAAAGTCTGTATTTTTATCTGCAAAATTACACTGTGTGCCATTCGGTTCAGTATCTCCCCACGGGTACTTATGACCTTCCAAGCCGCCACGTGCAGCCTTCTCCCATTCTGCTTCCGTAGGCAAACGCTTCCCCACCCATTTTGAGTATGCCATCGCTGCGTACCAACTAACAAAAATAACGGGATGATCCGCTTCACCTTCCGGATAGTTGTTCTCATGCCAATGGGTTAAATATCCCTCGCTGTATCCTTGGTAAACGCGCTCCTTCCGCCACTCTGGGTTTGCCTCTACGAATACTTTGTATTCAGCATTTGTCACCTGATATATATCCATATAAAATGCATCTGTGTATACAGCGTGTACTGGGTGGTGACAATATTCTGGATCGGCATCAGGACTTCCCATTTGGAAGTCACCTGCTGGAATTAGTGCCATCCCTACCAAATCAAGTTCATTATTATTTATAATCTGGTTTTTCATCGGTATGCTCCATTTCTTCCAATATTCCTATGTCTTTCAGTTCTATTTTAACGTGAGCTCGGTATAATACCAAATTAACGGGATTCGAAGTTTTTTGATATAGCACACGGTTGCGAGGAGGACCCAGGGACCTCGCGGGACAAATCGGGTTAATTGGGTATAAGAAGTAACGTAAGTTTCGGTATAGATGGTAGGGTTTTACCTGTTTTTACCCATAGGCGTCAATTTAGTGGTTTTTCAAATACGAGAAACCCTCTTTAGTCCCGTAGGGACGATATGTTTATAGAAAACGTGGTAACCCCAATCTCTTCAGCCCCGTCCGGGCGGAATGTTTATAGCAAGGGTTACCAATCGGGATATGTCGCTCGGACAGAGCTAAAGAGATGCGCCTAAACGAGGTACTATAAACATATCGTCCCTACGGGACTAAATGTCCGACAATATCAATAACCATGCCTATTGATAAGGGTTCATAAAAACATAGACGTTTCCTTAAATTGACGCTTATGGGTTTTACCTGTTTTTACCCATAGGCGTCAATTTAAGAAAATATCTGTCCGTTTATGAACACTTCTCAATAGACATGACTATTGAGACTGTCCTAAGAAATGTCAAGAAAAATATAGATTTTTAGATACTGTTACTCAACCCCTAATCCCGCAAGCAGGAGGAATTTGTCGTGAACTCGTAAAATAGACTTATACCGAGCTCACGTTATTTTAATCTCTTTTTGTGAAGTTTGTCAAGGAAATGATACGGAACTAACTAAATGCCCATGGCAGGAAATTGAAAAATCTCCAAAAATTGTAGGATACGTAGTATAATGTCTAAAAAGCGATATGGAGGTTGTGTATGAAACTCGGATTTGTGAGTGCAATTTTGCCTGACCAGACATTGGATGAAGTTGTCCAACTTGCTGCTGATACAGGATACGATTGCGTTGAATTGATGTGTTGGCCCAAGGGAAAAGCGGAACGGCGTTATGCAGGCGTGACACACGTTGATGTTGCGCCACTTTCGGATGCTGAAGTAGACCGAATTCTCAAATGTATGTCGGATGCGGGGATAACAATTAGCGGTTTAGGCTATTATCCGAATCCGTTGACACCCAACAAAACCGAAGCAAATATCTATAGCGAACACCTCAAACAACTGATTTTGGCAGCGAAACGTTTATCAGTAAACATCGTAAACACATTCATCGGCAGAGACCAAACACGCACTATAGACGACAATTGGCAACGGTTCAAACAGGTGTGGAAACCGCTAATCCAATTTGCTGAAGATAACGGTATCCGCATCGGTATTGAGAATTGTCCCATGTTCTTCACTGAAGACGAATGGCCCGCCGGACAAAATCTCGCCTATTCCCCAGCGATTTGGGAACGGATGTTTGAAGAGATTCCTTCACCGAATTTTGGACTTAACTTTGACCCATCACATTTTATATGGCTTCAGATGGATTACCTGAAACCACTTGTCACTTTCATTGATCGCATTTTTCATGTGCATGCGAAGGATGTGCGGTTAGATACGGAACGACTTGATCAAGTGGGAATCCTCGCAACACCCCTTGCATATCACACGCCAAAACTGCCTGGACTTGGTGATGTCAATTGGGGTAGTTTTTTCTCATCCTTGAACGATACTGGCTATGATGGTGCTGTCTGCGTTGAGGTAGAGGATCGCGCTTATGAAGAAACATTGGAATCGCGGCAGCGTGCTTTGAGACAGAGCCATATCTTCCTCAGACAATTCATCGGGTGACAGAATGAATCAATACGACTGGCTGCAATCAGAATACGAGGAGCTTGAACAAGAAGGATTGCTACGCCACCTCCGCGCCGTGATGAGTCCACCGATAGATGTAATAATTCTTGATGGACACTATGTTGTGAACCTCGGCTCAAACAACTATTTGGGGTTAAGTACACACCATAGGGTTGTTGCCGCAGCAGCTTCAGCAACTTATGTTTATGGTACAGGTGCAAGCGGTTCCCGTCTGATTTCAGGAAATAGTGTACTCTATGAGACTTTAGAAACTAACCTCGCGAAAACTAAACGCACCGAAGCTGCACTTGTCTTCAGCTCGGGTTATGCTGCGAATATCAGCATCATTCCAGTGCTTGCAGGTGAAGGTGACCTTATTTTAAGCGATACCCTCAATCACGCAAGCATCATTGATGGATGCCGTCTCAGTCGTGCTGACAAAAAGATCTACCGACACTGCGATGTGGAACACCTAAAGACGCTATTAGCGGAGTCTTCTAATTATAAACGGAGACTCGTTGTGACAGACGGTGTTTTCAGTATGGATGGTGATATTGCGCCACTACGAAATATTTACGAAGTTGCTACGGAATATGGTGCGATGCTGTTGGTAGATGACGCACACGGATTTGGTGTATTGGGAAAAGGTGGAAGCGGTACCGTGGCACATTGCGGATTAGCAGGAGAAGATATTATTCAGATGGGCACGCTCAGCAAAGCGATTGGCGGATTAGGAGGTTATGTGGCGGGGAGTCGTGCCCTGATTGAATTGCTCATTAACCGTGCGCGCGGCTTCATTTTCACGACAGGACTTCCCCCGGCGACGTTAGCGGCAGCAGACGCAGCACTCAATGTAATGCGTTCTTCACCAGGCTTGCGGAAACGTCTACTAAAACATGCAGAAACCTTAAAAACAGCATTAACAGTTTTGGGTTATACCCTCTTGCCAAGCCAAACACAGATTTTGCCTGTAGTATTAGGCGAACCAAAGCGTGCAACGGATGTCGCTGATGCATTGCTTGCAGAAGATGTATTTGCTCCCGCAATTCGTCCACCGGCTGTACCATCAGGCACAAGCCGTCTGCGTGTCACTGTGATGGCAACGCACACAGATGCAGGAATACAGCAGGCGATAGAAGCATTTGAAAATGTGTTTATACCAAATTAACTTGATTAGACGTTTTCAGATAAAGTCGGCATTGCAAGGATGACCCCAAATCAACGCCGAATACGCGTCCGGTATTCGGCGGGGACATCGCGCTACAAATTGGGTTAATTGCAGGGTTATTTAGTTTTCCAATAATTTTGAACTTTTGCTCAAGACTCTCCGCTGTAGGAGCGATCTCCGAATCGCGACTTTTTGGCTAAAATGGGCAAAAAGCCTAAAACTAAATAGCCCTGGGTTAATTGGGCATTGCAAAGCCCTCCTACAAGATAGACAGCAGCTAATGGCGAATCTTTACACACCCAATTGAAATATTTTGAGTTGACAACAAATAATTCACTATGATATAATATTTAATATTATACGCAAAGGAGGAATAATAAAGTGCGGACACAGATTCTTTTAGTCAGTGTGCTGTCTCTAATAGGGATATCTTTTGCTTTAGGACACCTTACGGACGAAAATTTACAAAATTTTCAATATAACGCTGAGCTCGTATCGGTTGCTCCTATCGTTGATGGATACCTTGATGACCCTGTTTGGAAAGACGCACTACCCGGCAAACTTGAACAAGAGATCACCGATGGACATAAGTGGCGCGAATCCGATGATTTTAGTGGGATGTTTAAAGCAGTTTGGCGAGGCGGTTCCCTTTATGTTGCTATTAAAATACAAGATGATCAATTCGAAAAGTATCTATCTAAACCCTTTACGGAAGATAAACTTATCCTCCATATTGACGAGTTTCACTACCAACGCAAGCGCGACCTCCATCGCTATGAAATCCCAGTTGGCGTAGAATCTGGTGCGTTGAAAGCACCTTTGGCATCAGTCGCTTGGGCAAATGATGGGCAAACGTGTGAACTAAGTTTCCGGCTTGGAGACATCGCAAGAAAGAACAATACTATCGGTTTTAGTATCGCTTATTTTGATGTTGACAGCGGACACCTACAAAATAAAATTGCCTGGGGACCAGAAGGTTACACAGAACAAAACGACATGCTCCCCGATCTCGTTTTCACAGCAAAGATTAACCCGGATACACAGCAAAAATTGATCCGATGGGGACAAATCAAGAGACTCTACTAAAAACATATCAGGGACAAATCCAACATCAGTACATCCCAAAAATGTTGGATTTGTCCCTAAAATTGAGGAACAATTGTATTATTTCGGAAAGTTTTTAGAAATGATGGGTATAGCATGCTTAGGTGCTGCACTCTTTTTAGGAATTGTCAATCCGTTTGGGTATAGTGAAACTAAGGCGATGGGTGTTGAGATGGGTTTCCTGGCACTCGGTATTATTGTTTTTTTCGTTGGAAGGCTTATTGAAAAACAACGTTAGAAATTTCAACATATTCCCTACAATTCAATAGACATCAATCACATCTTGTCTGTTTTGATACACCGCATTAAAAATATAACTGGTAATTTTGGAAATCAGACTATACTCCTACTCGCTTTGGTTGTGGGATGATGGCGTAGATTGGATATATCCGTAGACCGGAATACGAATCGGTACTGAAGTCACTGAGGTCATCACCGTGATTTCTTCGCGCAATAGGTCAGGTGATTTTGATAAGTCCCAAGAGACTTTGAACCGCTTTTTGCGATGTCCGGAATTCGCTGTGGACTCCACTGTATTAGACGTTTCAACAACCTGTAAATACTCTGGTGTTTGAATACTTAGTATCTTAAAATCGGAATTTGCAGAAAGTGTGAATTCTATCCGTGGGGTAGTGCTTCCACTTACAGCCCCATACGAGAGCGTTTCAGGTTGAACCGACACCAGTCCAACGATCCTCCAAATAATAGGCAACGTCAACGTTCGCTCATTTGGAAAAGCAACCGTGAGTAGAGAGGAAAAAGGGGCAATGGCATTAGAGTACGTAGACATATTATCAAAAATATCTTCTCGCTTTGGAATCCGTAATTGAATTCTGATAATGAAGCATTCTGAACTTGAATCTGGCTCCACCTCCCACATTAGCATTGGATTCTCTGTAGATAATAGTCGAATCTCTTCTCGGTTCATCGGTTCGTTAACACAGAGTCTAACCTTTTTCTCTGATGTAACCCCAGGAACAACGCTTGCAAAATCACAAACCTCCGCACTAAACGTTGCAAACCGTTTCGCTGCTGCAACAATTGTCAAATAAACTTGTGGTGTTTTAGGACTATCTGTAAAAAGTATTGCAGTTGCTGTGGTCTTTTCAACAGGGAGAAATTGTGGGTTGAGGTTTATCTTGAATGTCTCTTCCGTATTTGGCTGGATTACGGTTGGTCCTTTGATCTCTGCATAACTACATCCTGTTTGAATCCTATCAATATAGAGAGGCTCTTGTCCGATGTTTCGCGCCAACACGACCCGTGTGACCTCACCTTCCCATTCAGGCACTGTACCAAAGTCAAGTGCTGTGTGAGTAAGCACCATAGGCGTCAATTTAGTGGTTTTTCAAATATGAGAAACCCTCTTTAGTCCCGTAGGGACGATATGTTTATAGAAAACGTGGTAACCCCAATCTCTTCAGCCCCGTAGGGGCGGAATGTTTATAGCAATGGGTTACCAATCGGGATATGTCGCTCGGACAGAGCTAAAGAGACGTGTCTGGACGGTGTACTATAAACATATCGTCCCTACGGGACTAAATGTCCGACAATATCAATAACCATGCCTATTGATAAGGGTTCATAAAAACATAGACGTTTCCTTAAATTGACGCCTATGAGTGCTGTGTGAGTAAGCACTAACTCCCCCGTATATTCTCGTTGATTGTTAACTAACACAAAAATTAACCCTGAAATCAACAGTGCGGGGATTATGATTGTCGTGAGAATTGTACGTTTTGACACTGCTTTACATTACCATATAATGCCATAAGGGTGGATCTATAGTATATTTTACCACCATCTCCTTGTCAACTAAAAATTAGGGCGAGTAAATATTTTGTCACCGAAACCACAACAATTTTCGGCTCATATTGAGAGTATTTTTTAACACAGAGTGTAAGGTACAATCATAAATATTACAAGATAGAGAAACAAAGCATTGCGCAATTAGTGTACCGCTACTACATCTTAGATAAAGAATCTGTTAAAATTTCAACTGTATTAGTAACCTATTCTACGAAACAACGTTATTATTAGTAAACATTCAGTATTCCAAAAGTTTTTTGTGGAGAACTGTAATGTTAAATGGTTTTGAAAACTTCAAGCGTACCTTGACAACGTTTGAAATATGTAGTATCATTATAAAGAAACTGATATTGCGTTAAATTTTTCTTGACACATATAGTATGTTAGTTTAACTGACTGTTGAACATTTTCTATCAAATTTAACTTTCAGTCTGATGTGAAAGTTCCTCATTCTTGTGGGGTTTGCTTGACTGAAGAAACATTATTTATTATAAAAGGAAGTTGAATCATGGCAAAGAAATTAATGAAGGATGACATCATCAACAGTGTCGCCAAGAAATCAGGTCTCAGCAAAAAAGATGCGGGTGCTGCTGTTGAAGCGTTTACGTCAACTGTTCAAGATGCTTTGGGGAAAGGCAATTCAATTGGCCTCATCGGTTTTGGGACGTTTGAAGTCAGAACCCGTGCCGCCCGGGAAGGTCGGAATCCGCAGACCGGCGCACCGATCAAAATTGCTAAGAAAAAGGTCCCCGCATTCAAAGCTGGAAAGAAACTCAGAGACGCTGTCTCCTAAACATAGTAGATTGATCGACTTTAGAAAAAGTTGTGGAATACACCTTGCTTTTGTGTAGGTGTTTCTACAACTTTTTCTTTTTCTATGAAAATATAATCTACCTTGCAACAATTCCCACTATTTCTGACCCTCCGTGATAGGATTTGTCCTATATTTACCTTCTACGAATCCACGATAAAAATTAATTGGAAAATACTCCAACACTATGCTATTATTATAGATAGTATACGACTCTATTTTTCTGTAACTGACTGCTCAGTAATACCAAATTAACGGGATTATCTCATTTTTCTTAGTATTAGGTGCGGTTAGAAACCGCACCTACCGAGTAGGATCAAGTTAATTGGGTATAATACCTCAGAGCAAGGACAATTTGATAGTTAAGAGTCAATTTCAGGAGAACTGTGATGTTAATCAGGACTAAAGCACCTGTCCGTATTGATTTTGCCGGTGGTTGGAGTGATGTCGCCCTTTTCACAGAAGAATCCAAAGGGCTTGTTGTCAACGGGGCTATAAATCGCTATGCCTATGCGACACTTGTTTGTGAAAGCCGGACAGAGTTCTCCGACTCCGTTGAACTTCAACGTGTCTTGGACAAAAAAATCCGTATCTACTCCGCCGATTTTGATACGTTTGTGGAAGCTGAAGATATAAGGCAACTTGAATATGATGGCAATATTGACCTTGTTAAAGCAGCAGTCCGTCAGATGTCTATCCAAATAGGAGGCTTCGATCTGATTACACAGTCAAATGCTCCGCCGGGAAGTGGACTCGGCACGTCAGCAGCAATGGGTGTTACCCTAATAGGTGTTCTTGGTGCGCTAAAGGATGTAACGTATCTTCCATATCAGTACGCCGAACTTGCCAGCAGCATTGAACGTCATGAACTCGGTATCCTTGGCGGTAAGCAGGATCATTACGCGAGTGCTATCGGTGGTATCAGTTTTATGGAATTTCAGGATGAAGAGGTAAAAACATCACCCTTAAAACTCCCACCACACATCCGCTATGAACTGGAAAAGAACCTTGTGCTTTGCTACACAGGGCAATCTCGTCTTTCAGGCAACATTCATCAGAACGTTACAGAAGCGTATAAAAGCGGGGAACCGGGTGTTAAAAAGGCTTTAGAAAATCTAAAAGCAATCGCTGAATCTACTAAGACTGCCCTAATTCGTGGTCGTTTAACAGATTTCGGTGAACTCTTATCTGAAAATTGGCAGAATCAGAAAAAACTACATTCATCTGTGACAAATGAACAGATTGATAAACTTTTCAACATAGCAAAAGAGCACGGTGCAATTGGTGGAAAAGTTTGTGGTGCTGGTGGCGGCGGTTGTCTCCTTTTCTACTGCCAACCGACACGCGAACATAGTGTCCAACAGAAACTTGAAGAAGCTGGCACCCGAATTATTGACTTCAACTTTGATTTTGATGGACTTCAAATATGGAGAGCAGAATAGTTAATCTCAGATTTTTAAATGCCACTGCCGCCTGCTAAATTATTCGGTACACCCCGTGTGCCGTTTTCTATTACAATTGCTATCATAGACAGCAGAGAAATCCCAATATACTTTGGAAGGAAAACTCATGGAAACTACCCCTATTGAAACCGATTTAGAAGCTGCCGAGTTCTTAAAATCCGCTCGTGAAAAAATTCTGACCGAGCTAAAAAAACGAATCGTCGGTCAAAACGATGTGATTGATCAACTGCTCATCGCCCTTTTTTCGCAAGGACACTGCCTTCTCGTAGGCGTACCGGGGTTAGCGAAGACGTTACTGATCAGCACCTTTGCGAAAATTCTTGAACTCCCATTCAACCGCATTCAATTCACACCCGACCTGATGCCTTCGGATATTATTGGAACGGATATTATTGAAGAAGAAGTGAATACCGGAAAACGCGCATTCCGTTTTATCAAGGGACCCGTTTTCGCTAACATTGTCCTTGCTGATGAAATTAATCGAACGCCTCCGAAAACACAAGCAGCACTCTTACAAGCAATGCAGGAATACAAAGTTACGGCAGGCGGGAATACATACGCATTAGAACTTCCGTTCTTTGTGTTAGCCACACAAAACCCAATTGAACAGGAAGGCACCTACCCACTCCCTGAAGCACAACTTGATCGCTTTATGTTCAATATCTACATTGATTATCCTGCGAAAGCTGAAGAGAAAGAGATTGTGATGACGACTACCTCTGCTTATGAACCTAACATTGAGTCGGTTATCACAGGTGAAGAGGTGTTGAGGTTACAACAGATTGTTCGAAAAGTGCCTATTGCCGAAGCGATGGTAGATTACGCCGTTGAATTGAGCATTAATACGCGCCCGACAGAGCCTGATGCTCCTGATTTTATTAAGGACTGGGTGAATTGGGGTGCGGGACCACGCGCATCACAATATCTCGTCTTAGGTGCGAAGGCACGCGCAATTATGCATGGACGTTATCATGTCAGTTATGAAGACATCAAAGCCGTGGCAAAACCTGTCCTGCGCCACCGAATTTTGACGAACTTTAATGCTGAAGCGGATGGAATTTCCAGTCTTGATATTATCTCACAGTTATTGGAAAAGGTTAAACCGCCAGAGGTAGATTGAGTTTTCATCTCATGTTTTGGTAAGGATATAGTGATATAGGTTTCAAAAACCGGAGGTATTATACACATAGTGGATGAAAAAGATACTACCATTCTTCAGGATCAGAGCCGTTTTAGAATGGATAAGACTGCATTTTCTGTTACAACGCTATCTGAAAAATCAGGTGACAAGGAATATTGGCTTTCCAAAACTCCACAGGAACGATTAGCAGCACTTGAATTAATGCGGCAGATTAACTATGGCTACAATCCAGTTAACGCCCGACTTCAAAGAGTTCTTGAAATTGCTGAACTTACACCAGATTAACGGGATTTATCTCATTTTCTTGGCATTAGATGCGGTTAGGAAACCGCACCATAGGCGTCAATTTAAGGAAAGAACTTGGCTGATATTCTCGTCCTTTGCGTTATTTGAGGTGTTGATACAAAAAGGTGCGGTTAGGAAACCGCACCATAAGCGTCAATTTAGCGGTCCCCAACCCGGTAGGTGCGGTTTATAGCCGCACCATTAGCGTCAATTTAGTGGTTTTTCAAATATGAGAAACCCTCTTTAGTCTTGTAGGGACGATATGTTTATAGAAAACGTGGTAACCCCAATCTCTTCAGCCCCGTAGGGGCGGAATGTTTATAGCAATGGGTTACCAATCGGGATATGTCGCTCGGACAGAGCTAAAGAGACGTGTCTGGACGGTGTACTATAAACATATCGTCCCTACGGGACTAAATGTCCGACAATATCAATAACCATGCCTATTGATAAGGGTTCATAAAAACATAGACGTTTCCTTAAATTGACGCTTATGGTGCGGTTAGGAAACCGCACCTACCGTAGTTGGAGGATCACTAAATTGACGCTTATGGTGCGGTTAGGAAACCGCACCTACCGAGTGGAATCAAGTTAATTTGGTATTACACCAGATTAAATGAGGAAGACAAAATGGAAGAAAGAGAACACAATCAATCCAGATCAGGATTACCATTAGCGCAACATACACTGCTGACTGCTGAAGACCTATGGAAACAGGCTGATGATGGTTATCAATATGAATTGGTGAAAGGAGTAATACGAAGAATGCCACCTGCTGGATTTGAACATGGGATAAGAACGGCTGAAATTGGGAGTCTTCTTAACGTACACGTTAAAAAACATAAATTAGGATACGTTTGTGGTGCTGAAACAGGATTTAAAATTTCTCAAAATCCAGATACTGTACGCGCACCAGATGCTGCGTTTGTTCGCCAAGCCGCAATTGATGAACAAGGTATTCCGAAAGGTTATTGGGAAGGTGCTCCCGATCTCGCCGTTGAAGTCATTTCCCCAAGCGATACGTACACTGAGGTCGCGGAAAAAGTAGATGAATGGTTGAATGCGGGTTGTGCGATGGTGTGGGTTATGAATCCACGCCGAGAAACAGTAGAAGTGTACCAGTCTCCTGAGGATATCACCGTTCTGCGTGGAAATGATATACTTGATGGTGGTGATGTAATTGAAGGGTTTCAGTGTCAAGTGCAGGATCTATTTGTGTAATACCAATTCTGAAAATACGTGTCGCCTTACCGGTTTTTATGAAATGTGGTGCAATACAGCACAAACTAAATGAAGTTTAAGTATTTAAATCGGTAATCCCGATTTCCCCAGGTCCGGTAGGTGCGGTTTCTTAACCGCACCGGGCATTGCAAGAAAATTACCGAAGTATTTTTTTTATCTTCATAAAGTTTGTGCTAAAAATGGGAGATCTGGTATTTCTCATAATGGTTTTTGACCTAATAATAATCAATAGAAACAAGGTATACCGCCATGAAAATGCGTTTTTGCTGTGTCCATTTTGCTTGACATTTATAGCATGAGATAGCATCCTAATAAACATATTTATAAAATACTTTGTATATTAGGAGAATATCTCATGCAACCTCAGCTTATCAAATCAACATTCTTTTTTCAACAACTTCTTTCTTCTCGTTTTCGGACTTTGAAAGAACGTGTGGTCAAAACCATAATGTTGCTTTCATTGTGTCATTTATTTGGTCTCTATAACCCGAATCAAGTGTCGGATGCGTTATTTATACCGAAAGCGAGCCTATATCGGCACCTGAACGAGGTAAGTCTTTATCAGTGGCAGCATCTATTTGTGCGTATCGGATGTTCTGTTGCACTACAGGAAATCCGGAATGCCGAGTCGCAAAGTGCTTCAACACGATCCCGAAAGTGTATCACACTAAGTGTGGATGATACACATAAAGCACAGGATACGGAGAAAGTGTCCTATTGCTACAATTGGTGGTCTACAAAAGCGAACCAACCGGTGAAAGGACAAAATATATTAGGCATCACCATCAAGATTGGAAAAATCAATATTCCGCTGAATATGTGTTTTGTCAGCAAACAAGGGAGAGGCAATACGGATAAACCCTCCTGTTTTGTTTCTATGCTCAAGGAAATACTGGATTTCTTTGACACACAAGGTGTAGAACTTCGCAAATATCCGATCACCTTTGATTCGTGGTATGGCAGTCGCAAACTGATTGACATCTTGCGAAAGATGGGATTTGAGACGATCCTGATACATGGTAAAAACAACTATGTGATGACTATCGGTGAAAAAAAGGCAAAACTTTCGGAACATAAAAAGTCAATACAACTGCTACCCAATCAATGGGGGGTGTAGTAAACCGGTCTGTCGCACCAAAGGCAGTAGTCGGACATTTGGAGATGTTGTGCTGTTGTTCTTTCAAGATAGCGGAAAAATACAAACGATGATGGTTTTTGGTAACCCTTGCGGGCGTGTGAGATACTCAGGATTTGGTCGCAACACCACGGCATAGAACAGTTTTGGGCAGAATACGCGTGTGGTATTCTGCATGATTTGAAAACAGACTTGAAACTTTCATCAATGAGTTTAGAGAACCGACACGGTGCGTATGCGAACTTAGGTGTAAAAGTGATGAGCTACCTTTTGATACAACAGGTCAGTCGTTCCGTGCGAAAAACATTTCATCAAATACAACTTGAACTCACAGGACGAAGACAGATGCCGTCTGTTCTCAGCGAACATTTTCATGAACAAATACCGAGAAAACACTGATAAACATTGATATCTGAAGAATTATGATAAATATCAGATAAGAATATCTCACTTGGGACGACAATCTTGCGCTTTTATCGTCGTTGGGGAACTGATCCAAACACAGTTGTGCCGACTGAGGTGAAGACTGCTGTTGATACCCTCGGACCGGAGCGGATAGTTTTCGGTTCTAACTTGCCCGAATACTGACCGATTCAAGTTATCAACGTTTTAAAACGTTTGGAACTCGGTGATGACGCTGAAGCGTTAATTTTTGGCGACAATCTCGCGCGTATTTATGGATTAGTGTAATCAAAACAGTTGCAAAAACGTTCATGCCTGTAAATGCTCTATCTGGGACAAGACAGATGAAGGGAATTAGCTGACAATCCTACTGCTTTAGCCGTGGGTCAAAAAACTTATGACATTTGCACCAAAACATGTTGGACTATATGTCCTATCCCTCACCTGTGGAAAGATGTGTGATGCTGGTGCGAAATCACTCAAAACATTAGAATGTGGTAGAGAAAAACTAATATACGTTGTTACTATAACGACCCTACCACATTCGCTAACAACCTACCGTGGGATACACGGGAAGTTACGCCTGTGGAGTACAAATAAGACCTCATTCGGAGGCACGAGAGACGGAAGCAGGAATCACATAGGAGAGTTGTGTGCAAAAGAAGCACACGGCTTTAGCCGTCGTGAGTATCACTGTTTAAAAATTGTATTCACATAACTGATTATATGTAAGCAAAAATAATGAAGTGAGTACTTAACAATCCCACTGCTTTAGTTGTGGGTCAAAAAAGTGTTTAAAATTCTTGTTTTATATATGCAATTATGTTGGACTAATTAGACCGTTCAGTAGTCCGTGCATCAACACGGACTACACCTTTGATAAGGAAACGGAATCCTGTCAGGACATTATATCATAATGTATAAAACACACAAGATAGCGTTAAATCCAAATAAAAAGCAACGTGCGTGGTTTGCTCAACAATGTGGCTATGCACGTTTCGCTTACAATCATGCGTTATCTAATTTTAAAGCGAATTTAGATAATGATACTTTCTTATCAACGTGGACACTTAATAATCAATTCAATAAATCTAAGAAAGATATTGATTGGACACAAGCCCAAGATCAACGTGCGGCCTTATATGGTATATTAAATCTTGGCAATGCTATAAAAAACTGGGTAGACAAGCGTTCAAGATTTCCAAAGTTTAAGAAGCGTGGTAGTAAACAATCGTATACAACAGATGAACAAGCAGTGCAAGTAGAAGGTAAACGTGTGAAGTTGCCCAAGATTGGTTGGGTCAAGATGTTTGAGGAATTGAGATTTGATGGTCCGATTATCAAAGTTACCATATCAAGGACGGCACATAGATGGTTTGTATCTATAACAGTTGACACAGGAACACCTAATGAGGTAGTTGAGACGACTACCCGCCCTGTTGTCGGTATTGACGTGGGTATAAACTCATTAGCAACACTTGATGATGGCACAAAGTATCAGAACCCGCGACCGCTAAAACGTTATGAGCGCAAACTAAAGCGAGCGCAACGTAGGCTAAGTAAAAAGGTGTTTCTATCAAATAACTGGTATAAACAAAAAAGACGGTTAGAAAGATTACACTATAAGATAAAGTGTATTCGAAAGGACGCACAGCATAAAGCAACGACAGATATTGTCAATAAAGCAAGTGCTATCTGTGTAGAGACATTAAAAGTGACTAATATGTTAAAAAACAGGAAACTCGCAAAAGCATTATCTGATAGTGCTTTAGGTGGGTTCCTTGAGTTGCTAAAGACAAAAGCAGAAGCACTTGATGTGCCGATAACAGAAGCACCGCAGTTCTTTGCGAGTTCTAAAATCTGTTCCAGTTGTGGACATAAGAAGAAAGACTTGAGTTTGGCAGAAAGGACATATCAATGTGATGTGTGCCAATATAACGTTGACAGAGATGTTAATGCTGCTATAAATCTAAAACAACTTGCCGTAGGGTATACGGAAAGTCTAAACGCTTGTGGAGTCTAAGTAAGTCCTCCACAAGGGAGGCAATAGATGAAGAAGCAAGAACCCCACGACTTCAGTCGTGGGAGTATCAGAAGAACACCGCTTTATGAAGTTCACAAATCCCTCAATGCAAAATTCACCGAATTCGGTGGTTGGGAGATGCCTTTACAATATAGTAGTATTGTAAAGGAACATATCGCTGTCCGAACGACTGTTGGTTTGTTTGACCTCTCACACATGGGGGAAATTGACGTTTGCGGCAAGGGGGCAAACGAATTGGTGCAAAAACTCAGCACAAATGACGTGAGTCGTTTAGCCGATGGACAAGTGTTGTATACGCTTCTATGCAATGAAACCGGTGGGATAGTTGATGACATTCTGGTTTATCGGCACGCAGATAATGACTATATATTGGTTGTAAATGCCGCTAACATTGAAAAAGACCTTGCATGGGTGCAAAAGATGAACGACACCGAAGCAGATATTTGTGACGACAGTGACGATACAACCCTTATCGCACTACAGGGTCCAAAAGCAATAGAAATTCTGAATCCTTTAGTTCCCGAACAAGATTTATCCAAAATTTCGTTTTTTCGGTTTACAGTTGATGAAGTAGCAGGAATCCCGACTGCAATTTCACGAACTGGATATACGGGTGAAATCGGTTTTGAGTTATACGTTAAAGCAAACAATGCAGAAGCTTTATGGAATGCGCTCCATCCTGCTGTGATAGAGGCAGGAGGATTACCAGTAGGACTTGGTGCCCGCGATACCTTAAGACTTGAGGCTGGACTCCGACTATATGGGATGGATATGGACGAAAATACTACACCTTTTGAGGCAGGATTAAGTCGGTTTGTCAAGTTAGATAAAGGTAATTTCGTCGGTAAAAAACCTCTCTTGGCACAGAAAGAAAAAGGAAGTCTAAAGAAAAAGTTAGTAGGTTTTCAGATGCTTGACCGTGCTGTTGCGCGTTGCGGGTATGATGTTTATCAAAACGGTAACCCAATTGGTAAAGTGACAAGCGGCGCACCGTCGCCGAGTCTGAAATGTAATATCGGTTTTGCATCTATCTCTCAAAATACTAGGAAAAATATTGAAATTGACATCCGAGGAAAACTGCACCCCGCGAAAATTGTGAAGGCACCTTTTATTTAGAAGTGAACGCAACTTCTGGAGGTAATAAAAATGAGACAGGACACAAAATTTCTATTCTGCTTCTTAATTCTGGGGTTATTTCTCTCACTTTCTTATGCACAGGAAACTGCCGAAAACGCCGAAAAGCCAACGGAAACTGATTTAATATCCGATAAGGCAAAAGAATCTACAGTGCGCATAGTTGGGTTAGCGCGCAAAAAATCGGATTTTCTATTAGATGGCGGTACGGGATTCTTTGTAGCACCAGATAAGATCGCAACAAGTTTTCACGTTGCCGCAGGCCCTATAACTGTACCTATTTTCGCCAAATTAGGTCACAAAGAAGCAATTTGGGTGATAGAAGGTGTTATGGCATTTGATGTCAAGAGTGACATTGCCATCCTGAAAGTAAAAAGTGAAGGCATACCGATGCCTTTCAGTGACATTGATACACTTCAAATCGGTGAGACTGTCTTTCTCGCGGGCTACCCTGATGCAGAAGAATACAAAGTTACGGAAGGAATCGTAAAAGATGTACGAAGTAGCGATAAATTGATTAAAATGGCACTTGAAGTTCATCCGGGGAACAGTGGTAGTCCTGTACTAAACAGTAAAGGTGAAGTCATTGGAATCCACGTTGGACATAGTTACGACGCTATGCCTTCAAGCGCACTTAAGGCATTACTCGCTGGTTCTACATCTACGGAACCTATGGAACAGTGGCAGGAGCGAAAAATTGTCCGTGCTTATGTCTATTACAAGCAAGGTTGGAAAAAATATAATGATGGGAATGCTAAAGAGGCGATAAAAGATTTCGATCAAGCGATTAAACTTAACCCTGATGATGCAGAATCCTACAAGTTTAGGGCGAAGGTGAAAACCGGCTTTGGCGACCATACAGGTGCAATTGAAGATTATAATCAGGCTATAAAACTGAATCCGGACGATGCAGAATCCTATAAGAAACGCGGGGAGGCAAAAGGGCAACTTAGCGACTATGCAGGGAAGATAGATGACTATTCACATGCCCTAAAACTCAAATCTGATGCTGTCCAACTCAAACCTGATGATGCCAATACATATATCGAACTCGGGCACATGAAACGATCCATTGGCGACCATGCCGGTGCAATAGAGGCCTATACAGCGGCGATCAAACTAAAACCTGACGATGTTTTTGGATACTACAATCGCGGTTGGGCAAAAAACCATATTGGCGACCATGCCGGTGCGATAGAAGATTTTACGCAGGCGATCAAACTAAAACCGTACGATACTTATGCATACGATGCTCGCGGTTGGGTAAAGAACTATATTGGCAACCATGCCGGTGCGATAGAAGATTTTACGCAGGCAATCAAAGTCAAACCTAATCATGCCTACGGATACAGACATCGCGGTCATGCAAAGGAGGCACTTGACAACGATATTGGAGCAATAGCAGATTATACACAAGCAATCAAAGTCAAACCTGACGATTTTATTGCATACAATTTTCGCGGTGGGGCAAAACGACGAATTGGTGACCACACAGGTGCGATAGAAGATTTTACGGCGTCGATAAAAATAAAACCTGATGATATCCGTGCTTTCAACAGTCGGGCATCTGTAAGGGAGCTACTTGGTGACTATGCTGGTGCGATAGAAGATTTTACGGAAGCAATTAAACTCAAACCTGAATACGCCAACGCCTACAATGATCGTGGGCTTGCAAAGGTTGCCCTTAAAGACTATGCTGGTGCTATTGCTGATTACGATAAAGCCATTGAACTTAACCCGAAATATGCTGATGCCTATCACAATCGTGGACTGGCAAAGGAAGCACTTGGGCAACATGACGCAGCGAAAGTTGACTTTGAGAAGGCAAAAGAGATAGACTCAAATGTGAGAACAAAAAAACACGTGAAGGAAGATTAAATGATTCCAGAAAATTTAAAATACAATGAAAGCCATGAATGGGTAAAGCAAGAAGACGACATCGCCACTATTGGCATCACAGACTATGCTCAATCCGAAATTCAAGATATTGTCTACGTCGAATTACCGGAAGTAGGCACTCAATTAACACATAAAACAGAATTCGGGGTGATAGAATCTGTCAAAGCAGCATTTGACCTCTACGCACCTGTCAGTGGAGAAGTGATTGAAGTCAATGAATCGCTACTTGATGCCCCAGAACAGGTGAATGAATCTCCTTATGATGATGGGTGGTTTCTCAAAATCAAGATGACTGATCCGAGTGAACTTGACGCGCTGTTTGATGCCGATAGTTATCAATCACATATTGAGGCGGAGCATGCTTGAAACAGAAAAGATGAACTTCGCGTCTCGACACATCGGCCCTCGTCCTGAAGACATTGAACAGATGCTGGAAATGCTCGGTTATACTTCAATGGAAGATTTCATTGAAGATGTCGTGCCAGCAGACATTCGTCTATCATCACCCCTCAGTTTAGATATTGATGGGAAAAACGCACCCGAACAAGGACTTTCAGAATATGAGGTGCTTGATGCTTTAAAACATCTTGCTTCTCAAAACAGGGTCTACCGTTCCTATATCGGAATGGGATATTATAACTGCTTTGTACCACCTGTTATCCAAAGAAACATTCTTGAAAACCCTGGTTGGTATACCCAATACACCCCTTATCAGGCAGAAATCTCACAAGGGCGATTAGAAGCATTGCTAAACTTCCAAACAATGGTTATAGATTTGACCGGACTCCCTATCGCCAATGCATCCCTTCTTGATGAGGCTACGGCTGCTGCTGAAGCTATGACAATGTGTATAGGAAATTCAAAGCAGAAGGAGTGGCACAACTTTTTTGTTTCAGAAACCTGTCATCCGCAAACAATTGCTGTTTTACAAACACGTGCCGAACCCCTCGGCATTAAATTGCACATCGGGGACCACAGGAAAATACATTTTGATAAACCTATCTTAGGCGCGATCGTGCAATATCCTGCAACAGATGGTGCGATCTACGATTACCATCAATTTGCTGAACAAGTGTATGCCGCTGGAGGATTATTCGTTACTGCCACAGACCTATTATCACTCATGTTATTGAAGCCACCTGGGGAATTTGGTGCAGATATAGTCATCGGCAGTTCCCAACGGTTTGGTGTTCCTCTCGGTTATGGAGGTCCGCATGCTGCATTCCTCTCCACGCGCGAGGAACTCAAACGTAACATTCCCGGACGAATTGCTGGTGTATCCCATGATGCTAACGGTGAACCTGCCATCCGATTAGCATTGCAAACACGCGAACAACACATCCGTCGTGAAAAAGCAACGAGTAACATCTGCACAGCACAAGTGCTCCTTGCTGTTATGGCAGGAATGTATGCTGTCTATCACGGACCTAAAGGACTTAAGCAGATTGCGGAACACGTCCATACACTTACCTGTACGCTACGCGCAGAACTTGAGGAACTCGGTTATAAAACTGGTGATGCTGCTTGTTTTGATACACTTTTTGTTGATGTTGGTACAGAAGAAATCGAGGAATTACTTACTTCTGCACACACAAAACAGATAAATCTTCGTACTATTGATTCAACACACGTCGGTATCTCGCTTGACGAAACCACCACACATGCTGATGTTGAAGACCTGATACAACTATTTGCAGCAAACGCCACTAGCAACCACAACGCTAAGTCTTTTGGAATTCCCGAAGAATTACAGCGGAAATCCGCTGTCCTTACACACCCTGTTTTCAATAGCTACCACTCTGAAACGGAGATGCTCAGATATATTCACAGGCTCCAAACCAAAGACCTTTCTCTTGTAAACGCCATGATACCACTCGGTTCTTGCACGATGAAACTCAATGCTACGGCGGAGATGGTGCCTGTTACATGGCAAGCGTTCGGTGGGTTACATCCCTTTGTTCCAAGTGACCAAGTTCAAGGCTATCATACCCTATTTGAACAATTGGAGACGTGGTTAGCCGAGATAACAGGTTATAGTGCAATATCGCTTCAACCAAACGCTGGTTCGCAGGGTGAATATGCGGGGTTGTTAGTTATTAGAAAATACCACCAAAGCAGAAATGAAACACATCGAAATGTCTGTTTGATTCCGACATCTGCCCACGGAACGAATCCTGCAAGCGCAGTCATGGCAGGTATGAAAGTCGTCGTTGTCAATTGCGACACGGAAGGCAACATCGACCTCGTTGACTTAAAAGAAAAAGCGAACACATATCGTGAAACACTCGCCGCTGCAATGGTTACCTATCCGTCAACACACGGCGTTTTTGAAGAACAGATTCGTCAAATATGTGATATTGTTCATGAACACGGTGGACAGGTATACATGGACGGTGCTAATCTCAACGCACTTGTCGGACTAAGTCGTCCTGCAGACCTCGGCGCGGATGTCTGTCATCTCAATTTACATAAAACATTCTGTATACCTCACGGTGGTGGCGGTCCAGGAATGGGGCCGATTGGTGTCAAGGAACACTTAACCGGTTTTTTACCCACACACCCAATTGTCACTGTCGGAGGGAAGGATGGAATTGGACCTGTATCTGCTGCCCCGTGGGGTAGTCCAGGTATACTTCCAATTTCTTGGGCATACATCGCTATGATGGGGGCAGAAGGACTAAAATCTGCAACAGAAGTTGCTATCCTCAACGCCAATTATATTGCTAAACAACTTGAACCTCACTATCCTGTGCTTTATACAGGTAAAAACGGGTTGGTCGCGCACGAATGTATTATTGATTTGCGCAATTTTAAGAAAACTGCCGGAATAGACGTTACAGATGTCGCCAAACGTCTTATGGATTACGGTTTTCATGCCCCAACAGTATCGTGGCCTGTTCCCGGTACGATGATGATTGAACCCACTGAAAGCGAATCCAGAGCAGAATTAGATCGTTTCTGTTTCGCCCTCATCTCCATACGCGAAGAGATAGCTGAAATTGAAAATGGGAATGCTGACAAGGACGACAACGTACTAAAGAATGCTCCGCATACTGTTGAAACTGCTACACAGACTGACTGGAACCACGCCTATTCACGTGAAAAAGCAGTATTTCCAAAACCGTGGGTGCGTCAAACAAAATTTTGGCCCTCAGTTGCACGCATTAACGAAGTTCACGGAGACAGGAATCTTATGTGTTCCTGTCCACCACTAACAGAATACTAAACAAAAGGTTATCTGTATAAAGTTTCAAAAGAACTGTTGCCGATAACCGACAATCAATAAATTACAAGTAAGCAAATGAAAGCAATCATCATAGGCGCGGGTGAAGTCGGATTTCACACTGCCAAGTTACTAACAGTTGATAACAACGACGTTGTCTTAATCGATGAGTCCGAAGAAGCGTGTCAACGCGTCAACGAACAGTTAGATTTGCAAACCCTCTGTGGATCAGGGGCATCACCGGTACTACTCAAAAATGCTGGTATCAGTGATGCAGAACTGATCATCGCCGTCACCAACAGCGATGAAATCAATATGCTTGCATGTCAAATTGCAGATCGATACAAGGTTGAAACTAAAATCGCACGTGTGTCAAATCCAGATTATTTTTCCGATGAAAGTGGATTGACACCGAAAGACTTCGGGATTGACCTCCTTGTTAATCCTGAGCATTTGTGCGTTGAGGAATTTGCCCGTCTCTTAAAAACCCCCGAAGCACGAGAAATCGTTGAATTTGAAGATGGAAGAATTCAACTTGCTGCCTTCCGAATAAAACAGAGAAATCCTTTCATAGGAAAATCTCTTGCTGAATTGGATTCGAAGGGTGTTATATCCGATATCCGATTTGCAGCGATCAAAAGGCGCGATCAGCAGAACGTTATTATTCCGAGAGGAGATGATATTCTTAAACAAGGTGATGATGTTTTTGTCATCGGGAGTGCATTGGCTGTTGAGCAGTTGTTTAGGCTTTTCGGGATAATTATCAATACACATCTTGAACGTGTTATCATTGTAGGTGCAAGTGCTATTGGCATTGAGCTTGCACGTGTTCTTGAAGGAAATGGTACCGACGTAAAACTTATTGAGTCAGACGAGAAACTGGCAGAGCTTGCATCACAGACCTTAAAACGGACAACTGTTCTCGGTGGGAATTATCTTCAATTCCAATTATTAGAGGAAGCAGGTATTGATGAGGTTAACGGATTTGTTTCGGTAACTGGCGATGATGAAAACGATATAATGGCATGCATGACCGCTAAGGAACACGGCGCGCAACGTGCCCTCGCTTTAATTCAACAACCGCGCTATCTTCCGTTGCTTGCTCGGATCCCGCGTTTAGATGGTGCAGTTAGCAGACACTTAACTGTTGTCAGCAACCTATTGCGTCTTATTCGCCGAGGAAATATAGTCTCTGTTGCTTCGCTTCATGAAATTGATGCAGAAGTAATTGAGATCATCGCAGGTGTAAACTCTAAAATTGTACACAAAGAACTCGGTTCGTTGAAACCTAAATTTCCCGACAACGCATTTGTCGGGGCAATACTGCGGCGCGAAAACCTTATTATTCCACACGGTGAGACTGTCATTCAACCTGCTGATCGCGTTATTGTATTCAGCATGCCAGACGCAATACCGGTCGTAGAAGATATGTTTGCAGCTCGGAGAGTCTAACAAACTACATGCAAAATTATAAATTTATGCTAAAATTCGAAATTTTTTGGAAAAAAGCAAATTTTTCTTCAAAAAACTTGACAAAATCCGGATATCCGTGTATAAAATGAACATGTTGGATACTGATCATCTGTGCAGGATTGCTTACGTGCAATACCTGCTGGTTTCGTTTTAATTCACGGTTTTGAGTCCCCCCAGAGGGTAACGCTCAATTACAAAATAAGGTTACAAATTTTAGCGGTTCTGCTGCTTTCGTGTCCGCACGTACTTCGTCTTGTACGGAGTTTCACGTTGCGGGCTTTTGTTGTTGCATTGGAGGATCTTTCAATGCTTGTCAATTTGGTGCTTTTCACAAAGTGTGGTATACTTGCCACGTTAACAGGAGCAGCGGAGATTGCAGATCACGCATCAATTTGGTGTGAGAAACAGCATTTTCCGCTGTTGTTAGGAGGTTCACATGGAATCTCTTGGACATAAACGCAGCTATAAACGTGGACTTATCCTCGTTGTTATTGGATGCATTATTGGTGGACTGTTGTTCGGAGCATTTAGCCTCACGCTGGCGACGCTGCAAGAGACATCCGACTGCCCAGCGCAACCCCGACCTGAATGTCCCATTCATGAGAAACAACCAAATCCCTGCCCAGCACAAAAAAGTAAACCGCATTGTTGGCTGGAAGCAGCGAAATAAGGAAACCTAACCGACACCCTTTGCAGCGGTGTCACAAATGATAGGAGTTTACACATGAAACGGAAATTATATTTAGACATTGCGCTTCTCGTCGTCATTCTTGGAGGCTTTGGTGTCTTCGTTTTTATGCAACACGCCCCTGCGACAGATACTCCGACACAGGAGGCAGTAGATGCCCCTGCCACAGGATGTTGTGGTGCCTCCACGGTTGAAGGTGAAACTTCGCCTGAAACTGCAGGCGGATGCTGTGGAACATCTAAATCCGATGCATCGCAAAGTGTTGATAACTCACAACAGGTGCAACCCTTAGGGACACCTGAAACAGACGAAACATCCCCAAAAACACCGCAAAGTGAAGATGCGGACGAAGGCGGATGTGGTTGTGGGGGCTAATAGACCGTTACATAGAGTTCCACTCGCGGGAACATAGAATGCGTTTTGAAAATAAACGTATGGGTTACACACCGCACGGGTGTGTTTAATTATTCAAATCAAATGCCCACGCGGCATAAAATAAAAGGAGAATATAATGTTTTTGAAAAAAGTTTTAAATCAACCTAACGTAGTCGGCACCGTGATGATAGCACTTCTGTTTGGTGCCGGGTTTGTTTATGCTTTCGCTTTCGATGGATTTAATATTAAAACTGTCCCGGGTAGCGAAGTGGATGCCTGGCTTGCACAGGAAGGTGGGGATGATGCCCCGCCCTGTGATTGCGTTTGGCAGAGTTGTCCTGGAGGCGTAGATTGTGGGGTGAAGACTCGAAATTCCCAAGGGAAATGGAGGTGGCCTTGCGGATCGAAAAATCAGAATTACATGTGGTATCCTTGTAAAGAATCGGGATGCCCTCGTGACCACACCTGCACAAAAATGAAAAAAGGTGTAGCCACGGGATGTCCTAAGAATGACCCGAATGGCACAGGACGTCCGCAGCGAACGAAAGTCTGTAACAATTCGGGTCTGGAACAGACATGTACCCGGAGTAAAAAATAAGAGGCTGACATTTCTCAAGAGGCTTAGATGTCAATATAGACAAGGGTTCTCTTGAATTGATGTCATGAAAATGCTTTCTGAAAATCGGATATGATTTTAGATTTTCTCCTAATTTTCAATCCTAATAACACTGTATTGTCAATTAGAGTGGTCATGAATACGCAAAAATCAAGCAAAACTGTCCAAGACAAAGCGCATTTTCATATTGTTATACTCTTTTAGCCTTGATAGTTAGTGGGTTCCTGACGATTTTGAGAAATATCAGAGAGGTATAAATATGCGGTATCCTGTTGTTATCCACAAAGATCCGGAAAGTTATTATGGTGTTACCATGCTAGAAATCTGGAAGTTGCTGATAACAGTTTCGTAGTGATGGAGGTTTGTGTTGTGACTATTAAAAACCGGTCTACCTTATTTTCTGCATTGTCAGCAGACAGTGATTTTACGAGTTGGGGGATCCCGCCCCACTCGTTTGCGCGTTTAGGTCAGGGATATGCGAGTGACATAGCCCTCTGTTCTGAAATGGATGTATTGGCTGTCACAACGACTGAAGGCGTGTGGTGGCATAGACTACCCACGCTATCTCCTGTTGCCTTGTGGGAAACAGAAGAGGGCACACGGATGTTTTCTTGTTGCACCTTTTCCAACGATGGGCAGTTATTCGCCGCAGGCGGAATTGACGGTGTTCAGGTATGGGACGTTGTGAGCGGCAAATGCCTTGTGAAACTGACCCGTTTCCAGTCTTCCATGCACGAAAAGCAGAATCTTGATATTGATTGGCTTGCTTTTTCACCGAATGGGCACCTACTTGCTGCAGTTGCACGCGAAGGCGACACTTGCATTGATGTTTGGCAGTCGGAGAACGGTGAACACCTTGCAAGGTTTGAGATAGAGTCCCCTGAAGAATCTAAAGAAACTGTTTATGAATGCAGCCGAACAGGTCCTTTTTTATTTTCAACAGATAGCCGTCTATTGGCGTGTGGTGTACTCAAGTTTTCGGGAGATCGGGACTGTGCGGTGAGTTTCATTTCAATATGGGACATAGATACAGGTGCACGTGTTGCCCACCTCCCTGTTTCCAAACCGTTGCATAGCCTTAGTTTTTCCCCGTGTGGTCAATTCCTTGCCTCGGGCAATTATGCTGGCACAGTGCAAGTGTGGACAATTGCAAACTGGGATGTTCACCAGGTATACCCGTCGTATGGAGACTATTGTATGTATGTTGTCTACTCGTCAGATGGGGTTCTGCGTGCTGCGGGAATATCAAGAGAGCAAAGAATTACCTCTGTCTGGGATATAGAACAGGGACAAAACCTTTATACTTTCTCAGGAGATGTTGATCTACTTTTAGATTTTCCAAAGGGCACGCAAATTTGTTTCGTTAGTGATCAGGAATTGAATGTGTGGCAGATTGGGGACGGTGTACAGACTTCCCGTCACTCGTACATTACACACATTCCTTTTTCGATATCGCTTGTGTTTGCAATGGATCAAAAGACACTTGCGTTGCGGGATTTTCATACGGGTATCTCACTTTGGAATGTTGAGGATCCTCAACAATTTTCCCATGTTTTTAATCCTACCAATGAACTCTGGTTTTCTGTAGATGTGTCACCAAATGGAAAAATCCTCGCTACTTCCGCAGACAAAAATAATGTCAACTTGTGGGAAATAGGAAACGACACATCATTAGCATTATTTACAACAGAAGCAAAAGTAAAAAATGTAGCGTTTTCACCTACCACATCTCTGCTGGCATGCCGAGATGAAGATGCTCAGATTTACCTTTGGGATACACAAAGCGGACAACTTCGCTACAGCTGCCGAGCAGAATATCCAGAAGCACAGCGGATGGTATTCAGTCCCAACGGGAAATACCTTGTTAGTGATGCAGACCTTTTCTATGATGTCGCGCAGGGTGAAAAGATTGACACGTTTGACTTGGAAAAGATGTGTATCCACTTATTCTCCCACGACGACACACAGTTCTTCTGCGATACGAGGGATGCTATAGAGGCATGGGATATCCACCAGAGCGAAAAAGTGCTTTCAATCCCAAAGCCTGGAGTATGGGATAACTCGGATGTGGTAGCGTTGGCACTGTCTCCTTGTGGTAAATATCTGGCTGGTTCCTGCGGTGAAGTGCCCGAAGAATTGCATTTGTGGGCGATTGATGGTGGTAAACCGCTTACTGTTTTCAAAGGAAATGCACCAATTTTGTCACTTACATTTTCGCCTGACAGCATACTTTTGGCAAGTGGTAGTTATGATGGTACTATTCTGTTATGGGATTTGAAACCTTACTTGACAAACACATAAGGAGTATTTTTTGAGACGTAACACGTTTTGCATTATCATTTTTATTTTTGTGTTGTCTATATCTTTCACAGGTCCTGTGAGAGCGCGTCCCGATAGCCACGCGCCAATTGGTGTGATGGGTGAACATGGGCATAAAGCTGGTGAAATGATGCTTGCTTACCGGTTCATGGCGATGGACATGCGGGGTCTACAATCCGGTACGGATACCGTAGAAACCGTAGATGTGCTAAAAGATTTTATGATGGCACCAACTGCTATGGACATGAAGGTGCATCTGTTTGGTGTCATGTTCGCACCACATGACAAGATCACGCTCATGACGATGACAAGCTATCAACAACGCCACATGGAGATGGAGGGCGCACATCAGCATGCAACAGGACACCACGATCACCCTGTGGGCACACATGAAATGTCCAGCACAGGCATCGGTGATGTCAAGTTGGACTCGCTTTTGACGTTATGGAAAAGACATAACTTCGCGCTTCTCGGCAATATGGGCATATCGTTTCCCACAGGATCCATTACACAGCAGACAGACGACGGGAGCATTCTTCCTTATCCGATGCAACTAGGAAGCGGTTCCTTTGAAGCACGTCCTGGTGTAACGTTTTTCGGAACGCTTGGCAATTGGTCTTACGGTGGTCAGCTGCGCGGTGTTTTTCCGCTACGGACCAATACTAACGAGTATCGGCATGGAAATTCTGTCAGTGCCACTGCCTGGGGTGCGCGGCGACTCAGTAATTGGCTGAGCCTCAGTGGGAGGTTACTGTTTTCGCATAAGGAGAGTATAACGGGAAACCATCCAGATTTGGATCTAAACAGGAGTCCAAGCCACCGTCCTGATTTTCAAGGTTTCAATAGACTTGATGTTGCGATTTCAAGTAATTTGATAGTACCGACAGGTACTTTGACAGGACAACGTCTCGCTATTGAGTTCATATTGCCCGTTTATCAGAACCTCACAGGTACGCAACTTAAAAATACGTGGAAACTCGTCCTCGGTTGGCAATACGCTTTCGGTTTACTATAATAACCTAACATGAGCTCGGTATAAGCAATTTTTTGTAGCGTAAACTTCCAGTTTGCGCCCTTATGACACAAACTGGATGAAGATTAAAAAATAAATTCGGTAATTTTCTAACCATAGACATCTTGTTTTATGTTTTTCTTGTGTGAGGTCTATTATCTGGTTGTCTGAATCGCGGAGGGCACGGAGGACACAGAAGACGCGGAAAATGCTTTTGTGTCTCGGACATTTGCTTTCGCCAGAGACGGGTCGGTAACAAAGAATCTCTTAATTCCGCGTCCTCCGCGTTCTCTGCGATAATCCGCGATTCAGACAGAAAAGAGATCAGAATTACCGAATTAATAAATTAATCTTCATGAAGTTTGTGCTACATCAGTAGCAACTTGAGTTATAAAACAACGGACAAAGCGAGGTACACGTCAGAGGAATCTTAGACATGGAAGTTCTTCATAAGTATTTACCAAAAATTCTAACGAGCGTGGTTCTCATTGCAGTCCTGTTTCTGACCTTCTGGATTCGGATTCAGGGGGCGGATCAGATACCGGATGAGCAGTTCACGGGTGTGGACCCGTATCTTTACCGTTGGCAGGCACTCACTATCTCCGATAAAGGTTACCTCCCTGCGCGCGATATGCATCGATGGCTTCCTCTCGGTAGAGATAATCAGCAACTGCTTTCCCTCTTTAATCTTATGCGATTGCTTATACACACAAAGCAGTCGGTTGGATTTTTCCCAAACTCACGCTTTATCACATTCAACTCTATGCGCCGCCTGTCTGTTGGACCCTGGGGCTTTGTGTGCTGTTGCTGTTTCTTACCCGTGCTTACGGTATTTTCTTCGCTGCGAGTGTAGGTGTGTTGCTTGCGACGTTACCGGGCAGTATTGCGCGGAGTACCATCGGTTTTAGTGATAGGGACGCCTGGTGCTGGATGCTTGCTGTTTTGAGTATTACCAGCTACTTGTGGAAAGAGCAAATGCCCCCAGGTAAACGTAGGTATATTGCCACTGTCCTTTGTGGGTTCATCGTTTTCTTGGGAGGACTCAGCTGGGAAACTTTCGGTGTTTTCGTTTTAATCATCATCGCAGCAGAATTCTGGAAATTTTGTACTGCGGATACTGAGGCGGACCTTAAAGAATATCTCCTCTGGATGCTCATGTTCGTGCCGGGTCTTTTTCTTATCAGCCCCGCTTATCGGAGCGGTTACGGATTTTCAAAACATGTTGCCGCCCTAATGCTCTCGCCGCCGTTGGCGTTGCTTGCACTACGAGGCATAAGATACGGACTGCTTACTTACGTTGAGAACCTGCGTACCCATGCCCGAAAACTTGCTCTGGGACTCACTGCATTCGGCATTGCCGCGGGACTCTGCTACATCTTCGGACAATCTCCCACTTATGAAATGACTGCCTTCGTGTTTCGCGAGAGTCGATTGATGCAAACTATTGGAGAGTTAAACGATCCTAATTTGGGATTCTGGCAGGCGCGATACGGTGTTATCTTTGCTTTAGGAAGCCTCGGATTGATACTCGGCAGTCGCACTCTCAAAACGCCCACAAGACTCTCTGTAGACATTCCACTTATTTTATTTTTCCTAACAACATTCTTTAGAGAAATTACCAATAGTTGGATAGGCGATGTTTGGTGTGATAGGTTATTTTTCGCATCGCTCGGTTTGACAGGTCTCGCGTTAGGGCTCACCTGTATAAAACGCACTGAAAAAGAAAGAGATAAAAATGAAATAGTGATGTTGGCTGTTATTGTATGGTTTCTCTTATGGGTGAGTCTCTCGCGCACCGGACACAGGCATGATCTGTTTATCGGTGTTCCGCTGGCATACGGTACCGCATGGCTATTATGGGAGTTCTTTGTCCCATTGCTAAAAAAACTTATTCAGAAGGTCCCTGTGACGTTGGTGCAGTCCTTGCATCAATGGATAGCTACAAGCATTACCACGCTTTTACTCTTCCCAATTCTATTTTGGGCACCACTCGGTGGGCATGCTAAATACGCTATCGCTGCCACGCAATTACGCGGTGCTGTCCCTGGCGATGGAGACCTGAAAAATGCTTTTCAATGGCTAAAAGAAAACACACAAAACGCAATCATCGGAACTACTTGGGAGTACGGTATCCAACTCAACGTCTTTAGCGGTGCCAAAAACATCATTGATACAGATCACTATCTACAGCATTGGGTGCATCTCTATTGTAGACACGTCTTCTGTGCGCAATCAGAGACGGAGGCTCTCTCTTTTCTCAAAACGCATAACGCAACACACCTACTTCTTAGGAATTGGGAAGTCACATCCCGTGCTTCTGACCTATCATTTATTGGTAGCGACGCAGAAAACGATAGACAGTTTCGTTTCTATAATTTTGTACAAACGGATGCACCCACGGAAGAAACCGAGAGACTGACACTGCAGGAAACACCTCTCGAATTTATTGACATTACAGCACCAACGTCTGAAAAACGCAAGATAACAGCACAATTTAGAGATGACACCACGGTACACCGGGAAATAGACTTGCAACCCGAGGCAGCAGAACAAATGATCCCTGTAGATTTAGAGAATGGTGGTGTTCTTCTCTACTTTGATGCCAAAAAACAGATCCAAGAAGCCCAGTATCTGCCACCTGTCGGTTGGAACAGTCTCGCTATTAAACTCTACTTTCGGCAGGCACATAGCACCGCATTTGTCCCTGTTTACCCTATAAAAACAGATGTCAACGCAGATGTCAAAATCTGTGAAATTCATTATCCACCGGATATCAGAACTGATGAGAAATATCTCGCGACAGAACCGGAGGACACAGATGAAAGCAGAAATAACAGAAAATAATACTACGCAAATTATGTCCGTAAGAAGTTTTATCATAGGAAGTATTATCATAGTGGGCATCATAACCATCGGGGGTTATTTATATGGGAGAAAAAATAGAAGTTATCAACCCTCTATGCATAAAAATAAAGCCATGAGTACCCAACAGAACACCGAAGCACATCAAAACAAACAGGTAGAACGCCAAAATGCCAACAGCGACGCGTTTTATCAGGCTATCATTGACAATAACCTTTTTCGTCCGTTGGGGTGGCAACCAGAGACATCGCAACCAAAATATATGTTGATCGGCACTGCGATCACAACAAATACTACACAACACACAAAAGCATTTATTGTCGAACGGCAATCAGGGCAGCTACATATCGTAAAGGTAAATGATCGGATTGGTGAACAGATGGTAAAAGGGATAGAAGCAAAAAAGGTGATTTTACAAGGAGGCGATCAAGAGATCATCCTTCAGATAGAACACTCTCCGTTTTTCTAAATCCTCATACTGCAAATAGATTGTTTCCGTGGAGGTAATTGCTATATGAAGTCAACCCCCATTCAAGCTTACCGCACAATGGGTTATCTGTTCGGTGGACTCTGTTTTCTCTTGATCGGGTATTGGGTCAAAAATAACATCTTTATTTTTGATGACAAACTGATCATTTCACAGCAGCAAGCTTCGCATTTGTTAATCCCTTTACCGATTTGGTGTGTAAATGTAGTTGCAGGGGTGCTTCTACTCTACACACTTCTTTTGATACTCCCGAACTTTACAGTGTTGCAACAGCGGCGATTTCAATACGGTGTTTTCTGTATTTTGCTTTTTATCTGTACCCTGCCACTGCACACACACTTGAACACCGCAAGACTCAATGATGTCCGAGGACGTTCCGATGTATACAGCCTGATTATTTATAGTGTTGGGATGGCTTTATGTTTTCGCGGATTACTCAGCAGATACCCCGCATTCATTCATACAATCGGTTCGCGGATTTTCCAATGGATACACAACATTTCCACACGGACTTTTCTCGTATGTGCCGTTGCCGGCACCTTGATACTCTGCTGTGTCATCTCACACACGCTCTTTGATGGTGTACCCGGCACATACGACGGCTGCATGTACATGTTTCAAGCACGTTTATTCTCACACGGCATGCTTTCTGCTGAGATACCGCCCGAACCCCAATTTTTCGAAAACGTCCTTGTCATCCTATCCGATAAATGGTATACACAGTTCCCACCCGGGTTCCCTGCAGTCCTCACATTAGGCGTGCTGCTGCGGATACCTTGGATCGTGAACCCACTCCTCGGCGCACTCACAATTGGGGGCATTTATCTGATTGCTAACGAACTTTATGGGAAGAATATCGCGAAACTTTCTGCGTTGTTGGCTTGCACAAGTAGTTTTTTTCTTTTCATGTCCTCAGAGTTCATGGCACACACTTCAACCCTCTTTTTTATAACGACAGCTTTTCTGAGTTTCGTGTGGATGGTTAAAAAGAAACGCCCACTCTTGTCAGCAATGGTCTGTGGCACGGCTTTAGGGATCGCACTGCTATGTCGTCCCTATACAACAGCATGGATCTGTGTCTATCTTGGAATTGCAGCAATTGTGATGCGGAAACAGTTGTCGATTCGGCACATACTTATTGGCACAGTCCCTCTTATCGCCGCTGGGTTGGCATTCCTTGCATACAATGCCGCAACAACGGGGCACCCACTCCTTTTCGGATATATCGCCTCACACGGTAAAGAACATCTTCCAGGTTTCCATCAAGACCCATGGATGGAAAAGCCACACACAATTATCCAGGGCCTGAAATACCTGATCGGCAACCTGAATGGACTTAACTATTATCTATTTGAGTGGCCAGTCCCATCGCTTTTTTTTGTAGCACTCTATCTCACATTCGGGAAAAAAGAGACGTGGGACTGGATGCTTGTCGGATGGCTGAGCTCTTTGTTCGTAGGGCACGTTTTCTATTTTTTCAACGAGTTTCACCTGGGACCCAGGTTTGTGTATGAAACGTTACCCGCAGCCATTCTATTAACAAGTAAAGGGATTGCCATCAGTACACAATTCTTAGCAGCTTGGTCAAAAACACCTTCTTATGTGCACGCACGAAGTGCAATCTGTTTTATACTTGCAGGACTTTTTCTGTTTGCTTTGCTTTTCAATATTCCCGCAACAGCGAAAACATATCAAGATTATGGGGAAGACGTAACAATTCACAAGTACCTTGACAAAAACAAGGTCGAAAAAGCACTCGTCTTTGTGAAAGGACATGCGTATTGGGTACATTATCCATTTAACGCACCCTTTGCTAAACCGCACATCTACGCTAAAGATAGAGAAAACGAAAACCGAAAACTTGCAGAAAAATTTCCAGATTACCGATATTTTATCGCAGATGAAACAGATATTGTAGAAGTCTCTATGGATGAACTGTGAGACCATATCTTATTGCTCAACATAAATGATAGATTGTGTTTTACATCTGTTCCGGTTTGTCTTGCTATTTTCTCGTTGTGTTTCTAATTTGAATTATAAATTCTACCTATTTCCCATCAACATCTAAAAAATTGTAATTTCCTATAAAAAAGACTTGACCCCTTCCCTAAAATATGTAAAACTAACGTGAGTTTGATAAAACCAAGATGTCGGGCTTCTCGTAGGGGCGAGGTCTTCTCCCCCGTAGGGGTTAGGTTACCTAACCCCTACGAAAATGTCCATTTATGTTTAGAATTTGCTATATATCAAACTCACGTTAAAACTATATTCCATTGCACAGCGAAATCTTCATTTTACCGTTAACCATCACCTATGAGCCGAAAACTCATTTTTCATACACTTGGTAACCTATTAATTTGTCTCGCTGGCACAATGCTATTGCCGTTATGCATAGGTATCTACTACTTTGTAAGCGCAGGCGAACCAAAAGACGATATGATGGCGTTTGTATACGCTACCATTGTAACCTTATGTGTGGGCTTAATTCTTCGCTTCACCATAAAACCGTCTGAACTGGAACTCGGCATTCGGGAAGGGTTCGCTATTGTTACCTTAGGTTGGGTAGTTGCCGCTTTCTTTGGTTCTTTTCCATATCTTTTCGCAGGTATTTTCTCGATAGAAGGTCGCACGTCTTGGGTAGAATTCTCGTTCTGTTATTTTGAGTCAATGTCCGGTTTCTCAACAACCGGTGCTACAGTCCTAACGGAGATTGAACATCTTTCGCATGCAATGCTGTTTTGGCGCAGCTTCAGCCACTGGCTCGGTGGTATGGGAATCGTTGTGTTGGCTGTAGCCATACTTCCAATGCTCGGAGTTGGCGGAATGCAGCTATTTCGTGCAGAAGCACCGGGTCCCCAAACAGATAGACTTACACCTCGTATTGCACAAACAGCAAAATTGCTCTGGGGAGTTTACATCCTGCTCTCTGTTGTTGAAACGCTGCTTCTCTGGCTTGGCGACATGACTCTTTTTGACGCGCTCTGCCATACATTTGGCACGATGGCAACTGGAGGCTTTTCAACAAAAAACCAAAGCATCGCGCATTACAATAGTGTCTATATTGAAACGGTGATTACTGTCTTTATGTTTCTCGCTGGTACCAATTTTGCCTTACACTATCGCGCGCTCCGAGGCGATGTCAAGAGTTACTTCAAAGACACCGAATTCCGATTCTATTGTATCGTGGTTTTTGTAGGTATTCTTCTCATTTCATGGAACATTGTTAGATTTAAGAACATTGATGGACAAGTACCTTACGATTCCGTGTGGGATTCCATCCGTTATGCCGCATTCCAAGTCCTATCTATAACCTCAACTACAGGCTATGGTACTGCTGATTTTGAGATGTGGCCTGCCTTATCGCAATTTATCTTGATAACGCTCATGTTTTATGGAGGGTGTGCGGGTTCAACAGGTGGCGGGATGAAGCAGATACGCTTCCTACTCCTTATTAAACAGAGCGGTGCAGAAATTAAGCGGCTTATATTTCCCCACGCTATCCTACCTATTCGTGTTAATGACAGAGTTGTTCCATCCGAAGTGCTAACGCATGTCCTTGGCTTTTTCTTCTTTTTTATCGGTATTTTTGCGATCGTGACGTGTATCATGTCAACCTTGGGATTAGATTTAATTACTGCTGCTAGCTGCACAATAGCAGCGATGGGTAACATCGGTCCCGGACTCGGCGACGTAGGTCCCCTTGATAATTATGCACATATCGCCACTGCTGGAAAATTTATCTTGTCTTTCTGCATGTTGTTAGGACGTTTGGAAATCTATACCGTGCTTATTCTGTTTTCATCGAATTTCTGGAAAAAATAAAATGAACACCAATAAACTTCGCAGGGAATATCAACCCCACGGTGGACTAATCGAAAGCAATGCTGCTAAAAATCCTTTTGATCAATTTGAAAAGTGGTTTAATGATGCTATAGCAGCAGGCATTGATCTGCCAGATGCAATGGCATTAGCAACCGCAACATCAGATGGTTTTCCTTCTAATCGGATGGTTGTCCTCAGAGGTTTTGACGCTAAAAGTTTCTGTTTCTATACAGACTATGACAGTCAAAAAGGGAGGGAATTGGCAGAAAATCCGCATGCTGCGCTTGTTTTTTATTGGAGGGAACTGGATCGGCAGGTCCGAAGCAGCGGCACGGTTGAAAAGATGACACGCGCCGAATCAGATACGTATTTTGCAAGTCGTCCTACTGATAGTCAACTTGCGGTCCGGGCAGAACGTCAAAGCATTGTTATTTCTGGACGTGAACATCTAATAGAAAACTTTAAAAAAGCTGAACTGACGTATTCAGATGATAACATCCCACGACCTCCGCATTGGGGTGGCTATAGGTTTGTTCCAAATATGTTTGAATTTTGGCAAGGATGTCCAAGCCGTCTTCATGATCGGCTATGTTATACATTAAAAGACAACGGCAACTGGGAAATATCACGCCTATCGCCATAAGCCATATTGAAAGATTAATGTCACAGATTCTGCTAAATTAGAAAGTAAACATTTAGGTTGTGGATACGTCATAACACACAAACTTACATTTCTGATAGGCAGAATCTATAATTATATGCTAATATGAAACACCATTTTCCGACCAAATTTCTTTGGAAAAACTTTTGAGAGATATCAGCAATGGCAAAAACATTTTACAGTTTAGTCTTGGTAATGATCGGTTTTCTTTCTATTTCAACAACTGACTGTTATCCAAACGAAAATGATACGGTTGACATCAGAGGTATGGCACTAATTCCTGCGGGTGATTTTGAAATGGGAGATGACGATGTTGGAACATTGAAACCTTCAAAACCCGCACACATGGTCTATGTTGATACATTCTACATAGACAAATACGAGGTAACTAACGCACAATACAAGAAATTTATCCTCGCAAATCCAGAGTGGCAGAAAAAGAACATTGATGAAAAATTTCACGATGGAAAATATCTACACCATTGGACAGACAATAATTATCCATCCGATAAAGAGAATCATCCTGTAACTTATGTGAGTTGGTATGCTGCGATGGCTTACGCAAAGTGGGCAGGGAAACGTTTACCAACTGAAGCAGAATGGGAAAAAGCAGCGCGAGGCGGCACAAAAGATCAATTTTTTCCATGGGGTAATGTGAACGACGAAAATAAGGCAAACTATCGTATTGATATTCATCATGATATTGTAGGTGATACTGTGCCTGTTGGCACATATCCTGGAAATGAGTATGGACTTCATGAGGTCTCTGGAAATGTTTCGGAGTGGTGCCTTGATGAATATGATGTTCTCTTTTATAAGGTATATCCACGAGGCAAACCGCTTAATAATCCGATTGCTGGAGCAGATAGTATTACCGACATTATATTTAATTTTGAAAATATTCGCAGTCGGAGTCCACGAATAACACGTGGCGGTGGCTGGATAAGTAGCCCCAGAGAAATAGCTGTATATAGCCGTTTCGGTGGACAGACAAACCAAACGGACGCGGATATCGGATTTCGGTGTGTGTTGGATTTGGTCGAGAACAATAGCATGGTCCTGATTCCTGCTAGTGAATTTAATATGGGATATGAAGGAAAAGGAGCATATAAAGACACAATACCAGTGCATAAAGTCTATGTTGATGCGTTCTACCTAGACAAATACGAGGTAACCAACGCACAATATAGGAAGTTTATCCTCGCAAACCCAGAATGGCGAAAAAAGAACATTGAAAATAGATTCCACGATGGAGATTACCTATACGAATGGAACGGAAACAACTACCCGCGTGGAAAAGCAGATCATCCTGTCACCTACGTCAGTTGGTATGCTGCGATGGCTTATGCAAAATGGGCAGGGAAACGCTTGCCTACCGAAGCCGAATGGGAAAAAGCAGCGCGAGGCGGTTTGAAAGGTAAACATTATCCATGGGGCAATTCAATTGATGCTAATAAAGCAAACTATCGTAGTAGTAATATAGGTGATACCGTGCCTATCGGCACATCTCTTGGAAATGGTTACGATCTCTATGATATATCAGGAAACGTTTCGGAGTGGTGTCTTGATGCTGTCGGCTGGAGATTTTATGAGAACTCTCCATATAAAAATCCAATTGAGGGTGAAAAAAGTATCATCGATATCGTATCTAATTTTGAAAAAGCTGAAAGTGAAGAACATAGATCGACACGTGGCGGTGGATGGAACGATACTAAAAGACATGTAACCGTATATACTCGCGGTTATAATCTTCCAAAACGAACGGAATCCACTCTCGGATTTCGGTGTGTGAAGGAGGCAATACCATAAAATTTTGCGAATTTTCAGAAAAAAGTTTGACATTCACCGAAAGAGGAGGTGGTAATGTATCTTGAATTCATACCAGAAGGTTCTCAACACTGCCCTCTGTTGATTCTATCACCTTCTATACCAGAGGAAGCTGAAAAGTTATACCAAGCGCTAACCATTCTGGTTGCGGACAATAACACAGTAGTGGATATACACGGTTTGCCTTTTATCTCTCCAGTTGATGGGTGCAGGCTATCGGCACAGGTTAGTGATGAAAATCTTGAAAATCTTAGCACAGTTCTGATAGAGAATACAAAAAATCATTTCACTTGGAAGTTTACTTGTCAAGCTTGGGAATTTGTATTAGAGTTATTATATCGCTTCACCGAACCAGATTGTAGCGGTTGTTACCAATGGCTTGATGATACGAGTAAGATCTCCGTTATAATTTCAACTATGCATCGGCAATGGTGAAGCAACATTTGAATTGGTTTCAGTAGTCTGTCCACTCTTAAATTGTTATTTTTACAATAGTCATGAATTGGAATTATCGAATTCCTACATACAACTCAAGAGGTGATAATATAGGTAGGTGGGTAAATGTTGATTTTTCAGGCGAAGAAATTGAAGGAATTTAAGTTAGTTGATTGAGGAGTAGTTTATGTATCTTGAATTTTTACTAGATGAACTTCCTCCAGATTATCCTTTGTTAATTTTTTCACCGGCCGTGCCAGAGGAGGTTGAACAGTTATACCAAGCGTTGCGCGATATCGTTACAGTTTCTGGGGCAGTGGTGGATATTCACTCTTTGCCCTTTATCTCTCCAGTTGATGGGTGCAGACTATCGGCACAAGTTATTGATGAAGATATCGGTGTAGTTTTGATAAAAAATACCCAAAACCATTTCACATGGAAGTTGACACGTGAAGTTTGGAAAGATGTGTTGAATTTATTATATCCTTTTACCCTTCAAGATTGTCGCGATGGCACGTATTTACTTGAAACCCTACACGGAACGGAATTCTGCTTTACCTTTCGAAATTGTCGCGATGGCACTGTACACGGCTTCCAGTGGCTTGATGTAACGGGTGGTGGTATCTCCGTTATACTATCAACAACTTATCGGCAATGGTGAAGCAACATTTGAATTGGTTTCAGTAGTCTGTCCACTCTTATATTGTTAGTTTCAGCAATTGTGAATTGGAAGTCACTCCTACAATAAGCGAGGTATCTGTAGGAGTGACTTCCGCACCTTGATCCGTACCCGTAATTTTTGAGGAGACATTCCACTGGGGTGTGCAAGGAATTTAATTTGTTTGAAGGAGGTGCTTATGTATCTTGAATTCATACCAGAAGGTTCTCAATTCTGCCCTCTGTTGATTCTATCACCTTCTATACCAGAGGAAGCTGAAAAGTTATACCAAGTGCTAACCATTCTGGTTGCAGACAATAACGCAGTAGTAGATGTACACGGTTTGCCTTTTATCTCTCCAGTTGATGGGTGCAGACTATCGGCACAAGTTATTGATGAAGATATTGGTGCAGTTCTGATAGAGAAGACAAAAAATCATTTCACGTGGCAGTTGACATGTCAAGGTTGGGAATGGGTATTAGAGTTATTATATTGCTTCACCGAACCAGATAGTCGCGGTCAACACTGGCTTGGGCCTGATGATGAAACGAGTAATATCGACGTTATACTATCAACAAATTATAGGCAATGGTGAAGCAACATTTGAATTGGTTTCAGTAGTCTGTCCACTCTTAAATTGTTATTTTTACAATAGTCATGAATTGGAATTATCGAATTCCTACATACAACTCAAGAGGTGATAATGTAGGTAGGTGGGTAAATGTTGATTTTTCAGGCGAAGAAATTGAAGGAATTTAAGTTAGTTGATCGAGGAGCAGTTTATGTATATGGAATTTTTACCAGATGGACACGAAGATTGTCCTATATTACTTTTTTCTCCAGCCGTTCCAAAGGAGGTTGAAGAGTTATACCGAGTGTTACTTAATGTTGCTACGGATTACGTGACGTTGATGGATATCCACGGTTTATCTTTTATCTCCCCGGTTGATGGTTGTCGACTAACAGCTCAGATTGCTGATCAAAATTTTGGTGTAATCTTGTTAGAAAATACAAAAAATCATTTCACATGGAAGTTAACACGTCAATCTTGGAAAGAGGTGTTGGATAGATTATTTCCCTTTACCCGTCCAGATTGTGGCACTGGTAGTTACAATTGGCTTGATGAAACAAGTGATATCTCCGCTCTAATTTCAACTATGCATCGGCGTTGGTGAAGCAATATCAGAATCGTTTCTGGTCGTCTGTCCACTCTTAAAATGTTAGTTTCAGCAATTGTGAATTGGAAGTCACTCCTACAATAATGGAGGCCGCATCCAACAGATTCTAGCCATGATCCACATTGGAATGTTAAGCTTGTTAGATACGACTCAGGAGGTGCTAATGTAGGTGACTGGATAGGTGTTGATCTTTCAGGTGAAAAATATAATTGAAAATTAAGTTAGTTATTTGAAGAGGTGCTAATGTATCTTGAATTCATACCAGATGTTTCTGTGTACAGTCCTCTGTTGATTCTATCACCGTCTATACCAGAGGAAGCTGAAAAGTTATACCAAGCGTTAACCAAGCTGGTTGCGGACAATAACGCAGTAGTAGATGTACACGATTTGCCTTTTATCTCTCCAGTTGATGGGTGCAGACTATCGGCACAGGTTATTGATGAAGATATTGGTGCAGTTCTGATAGAGGGGACAAAAAATCATTTCACGTGGCAGTTGACATGTCAAGGTTGGGAATGGGCATTAAAGTTATTATATCGCTTCACCGAACCAGATTGTCACGGTGGTCAGCAATGGCTTGGGCCTGATGATGAAACGAGTGATATCTCCGTTATACTTTCAAGAACTTATAGGCAATGGTGAAGCAAATATCAGAATCGGTTTCAGTGGTCTGTCCGCTCTTAAAATGTTAGTTTCTGCAATAGGGAATTGGAAGTCACTCCTACAATAAGCGAGGTATCTGTAGGATTAAGGGAAAGGGGACACATCCTGGATACATGTAGACAAATCGCTCAAGTAGCATTTATGTGTGTAACAAATTTATAAATTTTGTGATATAGCAAGCGACATCTGTCAAGAGATAATGGAGAATTGCACATTCTCCATTATCTCGCTTGCCCGCATCTTCTTTGCTTAGTAGGCAGTGATCGCCGAATAAAAATACCGAAAGAGGACACAAGAATATGTTAGAGACGAATGATTTTACCACGGAGGCGTTACCGCTAGATGCCCTTGTCAGACTTGGAAAAGGACAAGTGGTAGATTTAGTTGTTTCCTCGGATGGTAAATATCTTGCTGTTAGCAGTTGGGCGGGCGCGTGGTGGTATGAACTTTCCACATGCACCCCCATTACGCTGTTTGAAACGGATCGGGGTATGATTGACTGTATTGCCCTTTGCTCCGTAACTGAAAAACCGTGGTTAGCCCTTTTAAATTCTGATAGTAATGGTAGTCAGGTGGTCAAAGTGTGGAATGTGCAAACAGGGGATTTGGGAGCTGTTATGGACATGCCTCCGAAGCCTATTAGAGATTTACTCTGTTTTTCTCCATCGGGACAGTGGCTTGCTGCAATTCGCGGAGGTATTGCAGAACCGAATGCTGAATGTGCCGTTTATATCTGGCATGCTGCAACAGGTACCCTGTACACAGAACTAAAGGACGTTCCTGAAGAAATTGGATTGCCTAACGATGAAAATGGACAATTTTACAATTCACCAGGTACTTTGACATTTTCACACGACAATCGCCTTCTTGCGTGGTGTATCACTCCATCTGCGCTTGCAAGTGTGGGTTTCGCCGACTTCATTTCCGTATGGGATATAACAACCTGTGAACGCATCATCCACCTTACGGGACATCCCGAAGGTGTGCACTCCCTCAGTTTTTCACCTTGCGGACAGTTCCTTGCTGCTGGCGGTGTGATGGGAACTGTTCAAGTATGGGAGGCTTCCACTTGGCAGCTGCATCAGACATATCCATCGTTTGGGGACTACCTGATGAATGTTTCCTACGCACCTGATGGCACACTGCGGGCAGCAGGCATCTCTCTTGATGAGAGGACAGTTGCTATGTGGGACGTGGGACATCGTGAAAAACTCTATGTTTTTGAGAATTGGGAGATTGAAAGTTCTCGCTTTTCCCACGGAATGTATCTCGCTTTGAAAAGCGATTTCGAAGTGAATATTAAGACGGTGGGGGATACGAATGCTTTATCTGTACTGTCGTGGGAACTTGGTTATCCCCATTCGCTGGTATTTTCGCATGATGGAAAAACACTTTGTGCGGGGTACCGTAATTTTGGAGGTGTTGTGTTATGGGACGTTGCAAGCCATAGTTCACAACGCGTTCCGGTTGAGCCACGTTGTTATACTTATGTCATTTCTGCTGCCCCCACAGGAAAACTTTATATTGCTGGTACCCCTATGGAAACTCCTAATTCCTGGGAGGATATCCTGCTTTTGTGGGAGCTTGGACAAAGTAAACCGATAACTGAACTAACGGTTCCTGGAGAGTTATCTGATTGGTCTGCGAAGGCACACTCGCCCACCATGAACCTGCTTGCCTATGGGAATGGAACTGATGTTGAGGACTGGCGTGAAAATGACCCTGAAAACGGTGCCGTCTATGTATGGGATGTTGCACATGGAAAGATGCGACACATATTCAGAGGAAAACATACGGATGGTATCAATTTTGTGAAGTTCAGTCCAGATGGCACACGCCTTATCAGCAGAGATACTGACAGCACAAATCGGCTGTGGGATGTGATGTGCGGTGAAGAAATCGGTGAATTCCCAGGAAATTTTATGATGCATGGGGATGATTACGATCACTATGAAGCGTTAGCAGAACGCTTTGAAGATTTAGGTGCTTTCACCCCCCAGGTGTTTTCTTCGTGTGGAAATCTAATTGCGGGAGAATTTTCTGATGACAGGATAGTTGTGTGGGATATTGAGCAGTGTGAAGCACGTGTGACGATACACAAACTTCTTGTAGTGTCAAATACTGGAACAAGTATCCCCTCTGTGGATCCGATAGAGTTTTCTCCTTGCGGACAGTATTTGGTATACGGTGAAGTTTGGGACCCCGGTGTTGAGAAAGTTCCTATTCGGTTGTGGGATATTCACACTGGTGAAAATATAGCCACTTTTCGGGGACATCCGACAGATATTCAATGTCTTGCGTTTTCACCAGATAGCACGATCTTGGCAAGTGGTAGTTATGATGGCACTATTCTGCTTTGGGATATGAAACCTTATCTATAAACACATAATGAGGATTTTTTGAGACGTTACACGTTTTGCATTATCATTTTTATTTTTGCGTTGTCTATATCTTTCACAGGTCCTGTGAGAGCGCGTCCCGATAGCCACGCGCCGATTGGTGTTATGGGTGAACATGGGCATAAAGCTGGTGAAATGATGCTTGCTTACCGGTTCATGGCGATGGATATGCGGGGTCTACAATCCGGTACGGATACCGTAGAAACCGCGGATGTACTAAAAGATTTTATGATGGCACCGACAGCGATGGACATGAGAACGCACATGTTCGGTGTCATGTTCGCGCCACATGACAAAATCACATTGATGGCGATGACAAGTTATCAGCAGCGTTACATGAAGATGGAGGGGACACATCAACACGCGACGGGGCATCACGATTATCCCGTAGGAATTCATGAGATGTCCAGCGCAGGCATCGGTGATGTCAAACTGGACTCGCTTTTGACGTTATGGAAAAGACATAACTTCACGTTACTCGGCAACGTGGGTGTATCGTTTCCCACAGGATCCATTACACAGCAGACAGACGATGGGAGCATTCTTCCTTATCCGATGCAACTGGGAAGCGGTTCCTTTGAAGCATGTCCTGGTGTAACGTTTTTCGGAACGCTTGGCAATTGGTCTTACGGTGGTCAGCTGCGCGGTGTTTTTCCGCTACGGACCAATACTAACGAGTATCGGCATGGAAATTCTGTCAGTGCCACTGCCTGGGGTGCGCGGCGACTCAGTAATTGGCTGAGCCTCAGTGGGAGGTTACTGTTTTCGCATAAGGAGAGTATAACGGGAAACCATCCAGATTTGGATCTAAACAGGAGTCCAAGCCACCGTCCTGATTTTCAAGGTTTCAATAGACTTGGCGTTGCGATTTCAAGTAATGTGATTGTGCTGGCAGGACAGCGGTTTGAAATTGAGTTGATGCTGCCTATTGATCAGAAACTCACGGATCGCCTCTAACGCAATAGAACACCCGATACGCACAAAAAGATGCTGCCAGAGATAAAGACTCATTTAGTAGCCAAATGGAACTATAAACCTTCACCGGGGGTTTCCTCATCGTGGAAAAGTGTTTCTTTAACAGGCGAAATAACTGAATAATACCAAATTAACGGGATTAGAAGTCTTTTGATATAGCACACGGTTGCGAGGCACGGGGACCTCGCGCTACAAATCAAGTTAATATGGTATAACTGATTGAAAAGGATTGCTAATACCAAATTAACGTGATTAGAAGTTTTCTAATAGCGGTTAGCATTGTGAGGCACGGGGACCTCGCGCTACAGATCGGGTTAATTTGTTCTAATACCAAATTAACGTGATTAGAAGTTTTCTAATAGCGGTTAGCATTGCGAGGCACGGGGACCTCGCGCTACAGATCCCGTTAATTTGGTATAAGTTATGCTGATTGAGGAACGTTTATGTATCTTGAATTCATACCAGAAGGTTCTCAACACTGCCCTCTGTTGATTCTATCACCGTCTATACCAGCAGAAGCTGAAAAGTTATACCAAGCGTTAACCAATCTGGTTGCGGACAATAACACAGTAGTGGATATACACGGTTTGCCTTTTATCTCTCCAGTTGATGGGTGCAGACTATCGGCACAGGTTAGTGATGAAAATCTTGAAAATCTTAGCACAGTTCTGATAGATAATACAAAAAATCATTTCACTTGGAAGTTTACTTGTCAAGCTTGGGAATTTGTATTAGAGTTATTATATCGCTTCACCGAACCAGATTGTAGCGGTTGTTACCAATGGCTTGATGATACGAGTAAGATCTCCGTTATAATTTCAACTATGCATCGGCAATGGTGAAGCAACATTTGAATTGATTTCAAAAGTCTGTGCACTCTTAAATGGTTAGTTTCAGCAATAGTGAATTGGAAGTCACTCCTACAATAAGCAAGGTATCTGTAGGAGTGATTTTCGTACTTTGATCCGTACCCGTAATTTTTGAGGAGACATTCCACTGAGGTGTGCGGCGAGTCAATAATTGGATCAATCTGGGTACAATGTTGCTGTTTACACATCTCGGGAATATCATGGGGAGTCATTCGGACTTGAATCCAAACAGGAGTCCAAGTCACCGCCCCGATTTTCAAGGTTTTAATAGACTTGACGTTGCGATTTCAAGTAATGTGATTGTGCCGACAGGTGCGTTGATAGGACAGCTGCTTGCGATTGAGTTCACGTTGCCTATTTATCAGAACCTCACTGGGACGCAACTTAAAAACTCTTGGAAACTTGCATTCGGTTGGCAATACGCTTTCCGGTTGTTCTAATACCAAATTAACGTGATTAGAAGTTTTCTAATAGCGGTTAGCATTGCGAGGCACGGGGACCTCGCGCTACAGATCGGGTTAATTTGGTATAATACCAAATTAACGTGATTAGAAGTTTTCTAATAGCGGTTAGCATTGCGAGGCACGGGGACCTCGCGCTACAGATCCCGTTAATTTGGTATAATAACACCGTGCAAAGCGATGTGCAAGTAGAAATATTCTTAGACATGCCAGTTCCTCATAAGTTTTCCTTGCTATCTTCGGAAAACGCTGATGGGCACACTCCTCATCGGGGTCTTGTTTCTTACTTTCCGGATTCGGATTCAAGGCAAAGCAGTGCAAGCAAATTTGAAAATACACGAAATCCCTATCACCCAAACGTTGGCGAGTCAAAACTCAATGCTGTCCGAGATGTGCTGCGACACCTACGTTTTATGCTGAAGTATAAACTCTCCCAACGGAGTGATAATTAATCTCCCTAAGAAATCTTCCAAATCCAAATTAACAATCTCATCCATCCTTTTTCTCACCAACATCAAAAAAATTGTAATTTTTATTGAAAAAGACTTGACACTTTTCTCTGAATATGTAAAATTATAAGCACGTTTAACAAATTCGGATGCAAAATTGAACGCAAAACTCTTAATCAGTGTAAACATTGGCGACGTCAGAAATCTGTCCGACAACGGATGGTTTGATTGCTGTGTGTTGCCGGAGGCTTAAAATAGATTAAAGCAAATGCTAATAGAATATCTTCCGATAGTATTTTTAGGGTTATTCGCTGTTATTTTTGCAGCTGTAAACCTCTCCCTTACCCATCTTCTTGGACCCAAACGCCCCACACGCGCCAAACTTTCCGTTTATGAATCTGGTGTGCAACCGGTCAGTGATGCCCGACAAAGGTTCACTATCCGATTTGATCTCATCGCTATGCTCTTTATCATCTTTGATATTGAGGTGGTCTTTCTCTACCCTTGGGCAGTGGTCTTTAAGAAGCTCTCTGCAGAAAACGGTATGTTTATTTTAGTTGAGATGCTGGTGTTTATCGGTATTCTCCTTCTGGGCTATATCTACGCTTGGAAAAAAGGAGGCTTAACATGGGATTAGCCAAAACCCATACCCAAAGTGGACCTGGTGCTGAGCAAACTGATGGTAATATCATCACAACGACTATTGACAAAGTTGTTAACTGGGGACGAAAGAATTCTTTGTGGCCGATGCCGTTCGGTACAGCTTGTTGCGCAATTGAGATGATGGCAACATTGGCTTCTAAATTTGACCTCTCTCGATTCGGTTCTGAGGCAATTCGCTTCTCACCACGTCAATCTGACTTGCTCATCGTCTCCGGGCGGATTTCAATCAAAATGATGCCAGTGCTGAAACGTATTTATGATCAAATGCCAGACCCAAAATGGGTTATCTCAATGGGTGCATGTGCATCCTGCGGTGGTGTGTTTGATACCTATACCTTAATTCAGGGTGTTGATCAATTCCTTCCAGTTGATGTTTACATTCCAGGGTGTCCACCACGACCAGAAGATTTGATAGATGCCGTGATGCAAGTACAACGACAAATACAAAAAGGTGAACTACCTAAAGGGGTTGAGGTCGAATAATGAGTGAAGCAAAAGAGGTTACGGAAGAGACAAAACCGCTTGTCCTTGAAAAACTACAAGACAAATTTTCTGATGCGCTCTTAGCAGAAGCGGAAGTCCGTAATGGTGTTGCCGTTGTTGTCAACAAAGAAAACAGTTTCGCACTGCTGGAATATCTGAAAACAGAATTGGCGTATTCGTATCTTGTGGATGTCACAGCGGTTGACAATTCTAAGTTAGAATCAGAATTGATGCAGTACGACTATGCCAGATTCATGGTCGTCTATCACCTCTATACCTATGAAGGGGAAACCTCCCGCATCCGTGTCAAAGTACCGGTGCATGAAAAGGAGTTGCAGGTTCCATCAGTGACAAAATTGTGGAAAGCCGCCAACTGGCTGGAGCGGGAAACCTACGATATGTTTGGAATAGACTTTGAAGGACATCCCGACCTATGTCGAATTTTAATGCCTGATGATTTTGAAGGACACCCACTCCGCAAGGATTATCCGCTACGTGGACATGGTGAGCGCGAACGTTTCAATTTTGACAAGCAAAATGTCTAATACAACTGGAAAGCGCGAATTACTGAGTGTCATCGGATAAACGAAAAAGAATGAAAAAGAGAATTTGGAAAACCATCAAAACTTCGTTATTGGTTATCGGGACAGTCTATGTCTTTTGGTGGTTTGTTTACTTCTGCGCGGATCTTGTGTGGGGAATGTATCAGCATTTTTCTTCACCACCGCACTAGCGAAATATGGTAATTGGAATTGAAAACAGTGTGGTAAAAAATGGGTATTTTCATAATGATACCTTATTAGAACACGAAAATATTAACTTGAACTCACGTTAAAAACGGAAAACGCAAGCAATTTAAAAGGAGTATTCTATGCAAGGTGGGATGGAACGCACAACAGGCGAGAAGATGATTCTCAACTTCGGACCGCAACACCCTGCTACACACGGCACCCTTCGCATCGTTTTAGAACTTGACGGTGAATCCATTTTGAAGGCGACGCCACATCTCGGATACTTACATACCGGATTTGAGAAACTGGGTGAACACTTAGATTATAACCAGTACATCGTTGTAACAGACCGGATGAATTATCTGTCGCCGTTATCTAACAATTTCGGATATGTGCTTGCAGTCGAACAATTGCTCGGTATTGAAGTACCAGAACGGGGTCAATACATCCGCATTTTGATGGCAGAACTATCTCGACTTGCTGACCATCTGCTATGGCTCGGAACTGCAGCATTGGATTTAGGGGCGTTTTCAGTCTTCCTCTATAGTTTCCGAGAACGTGAGAAACTTTACAGCATCTTCGAAAAGACAACAGGCGCACGGTTGACAACAAGTTATACCCGTGTCGGCGGTGTTTTCCGAGACCTCTATGATGGATTTGAAACTGATGCTCGTGATTTCATTACGAATTTTCCAAAGGCGTTAAAAGAAACGCACACCTTGTTAACTCGCAACAGAATTTGGATGGACAGAACAAAAGGGGTTGGTGTAATTTCATCGGAAGATGCAATTAATTACGGGTTAACTGGTCCCTGCCTGCGCGCAACTGGTGTTGCACACGACCTCCGCAAGGCTGAACCGTATTCCTCTTACGAAAAATTCAACTTTGAAGTGCCTGTTGGGACTAATGGTGATGCTTATGACCGGTATTTGGTGCGCATGGAAGAGATGGTTCAAAGCTGCGGTATAGTTGGACAAGCATTGGATAATCTACCAGATGGTCCAGTGAGCGTTGAAGATAACAAAATCACGATGCCTCACAAATCTGATGCGTACGGTCATATTGAAGGATTAATCCACCATTTTAAGATTGTTATGGATGGACACGGTGTACAGCCGCCAAATGGAGATCATTATTGCGCTACGGAATCGCCAAATGGAGAATTAGGGTTCTACATTGTAAGCGATGGAAGTGGGACTGCCTATCGCATTAGAATTCGTCCACCAAGTTTCTTTAATTTCCAAGCACTGCCCCACATGTTGGAAGGCGGTATGTTATCAGATACGGTGGCTGTGTTAGGAAGTTTGAACGTGATCGCAGGAGAGTTGGATCGGTAATTGTCTTAAAACAACATCCTATCGCGGGATCAGGATTTCTGCTCCGCTCTCTTCGGAAGATTGTTAAGGTTAAGTGCAGCGAACTCAAAACGATGAAAATAACACTATTTATTCAGGGCAGCTCGGGTTAAAAACCGAGTACACACCATAAATTAATAGCGTTTTATTTAGATAAGTTTATGAACCTCGTCCGATAATAAGGAGTGAATAATGAATACAGTTCGGATAATTGATGTAGAACGTATAGATCCGAATAGTACGATTAATGTACGCCGACAGGGTGTGGAAGAAAACGTTGAAAAAGTAAAAGTTTCTATTCAGGAACACGGTTATTGGCCGGACCAACCAATTATCGTTCGACCTCACCCCGATTCTAAGTCTGAATACGACTATGAGAATGTTACGGGGCAATGCAGATTAAAGGCATGTTTAGCACTCGGTTTGAAAGAAATTCCTGCTTTTGTACTCAAGTTGGATGACGATGAAGCTATTCAGCGTTCATGGCTCGAAAACGAGATACGCGGAGATCTCGCTCCCAGCGACAAGGCATACTGGACAGAAAAAATCTACAAGCGTTACAGCGGTGATGGATATACGGCAGACGAAGCGATTGGACTTGCTGCGAAGTATCTCGGTGTAAAAGTTGACACTGTTATGGGATATTATCGCTTAGTCATGTTGCCTGATTCTGTTAAGGATATGGTAGACAAGGGAATACTTCCGCAAAAATTGGCAGACCCAATTGTGCGTTACACTCATGATGCGAATCGTTTTAAAGAGTCCCAACAAGCGATGGTAGAACGGGCTTCATGGATTCTTAGTCTTGATAGAGACAGTCGTGACCATGCGGTTAGGGCGTTACAAAAGTTGGGTCATCAAGCCTCTATTGCCGATCTGACTGCCGAGGTAATGGAAAAAAATAAGGAGTCCAAGCGTCTTGTGCAGTATGCGATTCCAATGGAGTTGTATGATGATTTGTTAGAATGGGGTCAAGAAAAAGGATTAGAGAATGAATCGGAAATTATAGGTTGTATGGTAGGAGAGACGCTAAAGAGGTAAAAATATACTGATGGATGCAAAAACTGCAAGAGAAATTCTAACTGTCCATATAGGGAGAAAACCCTCGGAAATCGGAGAAGCCATAGATGTTTTGTATGAAGCATTCGGTTCCTATGCGTCAATGGCACAGGAGTTCGGTAGGTCAGGCAAATTCTGGAGGGTTCGACATCGTTTCTTTCAACTTCCAGAAGGCATTCGGTGGAAAATTGACGAAGGGCAGATTGATATTGGACAAGGCGAACAAATCTTTAAGCTTGAGAACGAAGAAGATCAATGGTTATTAGCTATAGCGATTATAGAGACAGAAAGTTTTACGGCAACAGAAAGTGGAAATGTTGTCAATCTCGTTCTTAAGGAGAATGAGTCAATTAGAAAAGCCCTTGATGTTTCGGCAGGTATTCGTTTTGATAAAACTCATCCCTTGTTGCTTCCCCTCCCCTTTGGTGTTTGGCTTGCAATCTGTAAGCGTGCGTGGGCAGGATGCCAAAACTGGGAAGATCTCACTTACCAACTCATACTTCAAGGGTTAGAAGTGAATCCAGAAGAAATTGCGTGTCAACTTGAGAAACTCGCCTCGGATCTGCGTAAAGATGGATAATATTCTCTTGCAAAATAAAATCTGAATTTAACAACAAGGCGTTTGTAGTAGCACAATTAATTGGGCATTTATGCTAACTTCCATATTGTAGGATCGATCTCCGAATCGCTATACACCAAAAATCAGCGTCATCGGTGTAACCCGTATACATCTGCGATTCAGACAGAATAAATAATGACAACTTACAACTTGCTTGATGCTGGGAGATGACATGATGCGGAAAAAGATACAGTCTGCGCCGACAATATTCTATCCGGAATCAGACGGTAAACCTATGGCAGAAACAGACACACATCGCAAGTTGATGATGGATTTCATCCTGATGCTTGAAGACTATTTCGAAAATAATGGCGATGTTTATGTGTCTGGCAACTTACTTATGTATTACGAAGAGGGAAACAGGAGGAAATCTATATCTCCTGATGTGTTCGTTGTTTTTGGCGTAGAGAAGAAACTGCGGAACACCTATCTGACGTGGGCAGAAGCAAACACTCCCGATTTCGTGCTGGAGATAGCAAGTCCGAGCACTTTTCCAAATGATATGGGGAAGAAGAAAGAACTTTACGCTTCCATGCTTGAGGTCAAAGAATATTATATCTATGATCCGCTTGGTCAAATCGTGCCGAGTTTTGTCGGATACCGGCTCATTGATGGCGCATATCAAGAAATTGATTTTGTAAACGAGCGTTTACCCGCAAAGACGTTAGGTTTGGAATTGGGTGAACATGACGGTAAATTGAGACTCTATAACCCCAACACATTGCAGTGGTTGCAAACACCATCGGAAGAGGTAAAAGAAGTTAGAACACGTGCAAAAAACGCTGAGGCACGCGCACAAAATGCTGAAGCAGAACTTGCTAAGGCTTTAGCGGAAATTGAACGTCTTCATGCGGAGTGACAGACAATTATGTATCTTGGCGGTATAATCCTTTTTGTCAAAGACATGAAGTCTGTAACCGCATTTTATAGAGATGTGGTAGGATTAACACCTGACGAAGACCAACCATTTCCTGAACATCGTTTTTTTCGCTTTAATACTGGAGAATGCAAACTATGTCTTCACAGTGCAAGCAAACCTAACGAAGGAAGGCAAAAAGTTGTTTTTCATGTTGAAAGTGTGAGTGCCGTTCATCAAAACCTGAAATCAAAAGGTTTGCGGTTGAGACTGCTAAAGAATGAGGACGGTCTTGCGTGTTTTGACATTTCAGACCCAGAAAAAAACCGGATTCAGTTTTGGGGAAACTATTAACTTAGTATTCTTATATCGTAAAAGGAGTTACTTACTCATGAAACTATTTTTTAGAATAGCATTCTTATATCGTAAAAGGAGTTACTTACTCATGAAACTATTTTTTAGAACCTTGGCTATGGTTTTGATAGCACTACTCTCCATTTCCGTGATCGGTTGCGGTGGAGATGATGATGATGTTGTTGTTGTTTTAGACTTCGTTGGCAGTTCTTGGGAAATTGTCTCAATTAATGGTGAAGTGTTTGAAACAATTTTCTCCAAAGATTTCGAAACCGAACAACCAGAAGATATAGAAGCTGAACAAGAGTCCGCGCTTATTTCAAATAATTGGGTTTTTGAAAATGATGGTTCGTTGACAGGTAACTTAGAGTTCAAGGTATCAGAGAAATACCCGGGCCCGCCTGCTACCTCAATGACGCAGATGCTATCTCTGATAATAACAGGGACGTACACTGCAGACGAGAAAACCTTGAAAATCACTACAGAAGATGTCACTTTAGATGTGGACGTAATGCTTGAGCCTAAAGAGGTATGGGCAGCACAAATACAAGGTAAAACCGTAGAACAGTTAGAAGCAGATTTGGCAGCAGAAACAAAAAGCGGATTTAAACCGAATCCTTCAGATTTTATATTCAAAACCGGAATTGAATACACATGGGATGTCACAGAAGACACGTTGACACTGTCTTATTCTGATCAGAAAATGCTTCTGAAGAAAAAGTGATACCGAAATTCCATGAAACTCATAATCTCCGTTTTTCACGCATCGGACAATAAGGAGAAACCATAATGGCAAGCACCTATACAAAAGGAACCTCTATTCCTTATGTCCCTACAGACGCTGCGAACCTTTACCCTGAAACGGATGGAAAACCTATGGCAGCAAGCGATTATCATAGACGATTACTAATATGGACGTTGCAAGCTCTTGAGGAACATTTTGCACAAAAACCGGAAGTCTATATCTCCGGCGACATAATGATGTATTACAGAGAAGGGGATCCCCGGAAGTCTATATCTCCGGATGTACTCGTCTGTTTTGGCATAAACCCAAAGCTACGTCTGACGTATAAAATATGGGAGGAAGGGAAAGCACCTGATTTCGTGATGGAGTTCTCTAGTAAAAGCACTTATGATAAAGACTTAAATGAAAAGATAGATGTTTACGCTTCATTGGGGATACAGGATTATTTCTTATATGATGCGGAAGGGTTGTATTTACCATCTCCGCTGATGGGATTTACGTTAGTGGATGGTGTCTATGTTGCTGTTTCTGCGGATGAAAGGGGAGGTTTTCCTGCCTCGGTTTTGGATTTGGATTTCCATCTTCGCGATGGAGAGATAGCGATTTATGACCCTGTTGCGGGTAAATGGGTTCAGACACGCGCAGAACGTACAGAAACTGCAGAAGCACGCGCAGAGACTGCAGAAGCACGCGCTGAAAATGTAGAAGCAGAAGCCGCGCAACTCCGTGAAGAACTTGCACGTTTGAAAGCACGCAGTTAAATACGTTAAATACCATGAAACTAAAAGGCGTTATTCACAAAATGAAATACTTTGCAATTGCACTCATGTTGATCGCTATCATCAGCACGCCAGCAATCAGTGATATGAGCCAAGACGATCTCAATAAAATTAGATTGCTCATTGCCGATGAACTTAAGCCAATACAAACGGAAATACAAACCGTAAAAACGGAAATACAAACCGTAAAAACGGAACTCAAAGATGCAATCGCATCTGTAAAAGAAGATGTCGCATCGCTCAGTGGACGGGTAGACGGCGTTGAAAAACTGATCACATGGCTTATGGTCATCATCGTGGCAATAGTCGGTATCTCACAAGTCGTGGTCTTATGGCGTAGCAAGAAAGATCGCATACTCAAAAAACAGGTAGAAACACTCACACAGAAAATCGAAGCCTTAGAAAAACAACGGATACAAAGTCCATAAAGAAAATTACCCTGTTTGTGCTTTATTAGAGTTACAATTAAAGTTTAGAGCAGGAGAGTTTTGCAACAAAAATGGATAAAGTAATTTTGAAGGGTTTTCTTAAATACCATGAAACTAAAAGTTGTTATTCACAAAGCTGAAGAAGGTGGATATTGGGCGGAAGTTCCATCAATCGTCGGTTGTGCTACACAAGGTGGCACTTTTGAAGAGTTACTTGAAAACATTTATGAAGCAATTAAAGGTTGTTTATCCGTAGATGTTAACACTCTAGAAATCGCAGAAAATGATAGAGTGATGGAGATAGTTGTTTGAAGGTGTTAACCGGTAAAGCGTTCTGCCGTTTATTAGAAAAGCACAATTGGCAGTTAAAACGAATTATTCGCAGTCGGTTGCGGTGGAGATGATGATAGCGAAGATGATGTTGTTGTTTTAGACTTCGTTGGAAGTACTTGGGAAATTGTCTCAATTAATGGTGAAATGTTTGAAACAATTTTCTCCAAAAATTTCGAAACGGAACAACCGGACGACATAGAATCTGAACAGGAGCATGCGCTCGTTTCAAATAGTTGGGTTTTTAAAGATGATGGTTCGTTGACAGGTAACTTAGAGTTCAAGGTATCAGAGAAATACCCGGGCCCGCCTGCTACTTCAATGACACAGGTACTATCTCATATAATAACAGGGACGTATACTGCAGACGAGAAAACCTTGAAAATCACTACAGAAGATGTCAAAATAGATGTGGACGTAACGCTTGAACCGAAAGAGGTATGGGCAGCACAAATACAAGGTAAAACCGTAGAACAGTTAGAAACAGATTTGGCAGCAGAAACAAAAAGCGGATTTAAACCGGATCCTTCAAATTTTATATTCGAAAATGGAATTGAATATACATACGATGTCACAGAAGACATGTTGACACTGTCTTATTCTGATCAGAAAATGCTTCTGAAGAAAAGTGATACCGAAATTCCATGAAATTCATAATCTCCGTTTTTCACGCATCGGACAACAAAGGAGAAACCATAATGGCAAGCACCTATACAAAAGGAACCTCTATCCCTTATGTTCCTACAGACGCTGCGAATTTTTACCCTGAAACGGATGGAAAACCTATGGCAGCAAGCGATTATCATAGACGATTACTAATGTGGACGTTGCAAGCTCTTGAGGAACATTTTGCACAAAAACCGGAAGTCTATATCTCCGGCGACATAATGATGTATTACAGAGAAGGGGATCCCCGGAAGTCTATATCTCCGGATGTACTCGTCTGTTTTGGCATAAACCCAAAGCTACGTCTGACGTATAAAACATGGGAGGAAGGGAAAGCACCTGATTTCGTGATGGAGTTCTCCAGTAAAAGCACTTATGATAAAGACTTAGGGGAAAAGATAGATGTTTATGCTTCATTGGGGATACAGGATTACTTCTTATATGATGCAGAGGGGTTGTATTTACCATCTCCGCTGATGGGATTTACGTTAGTGGATGGTGTCTATGTAGCGATTCCGCCGGGGGAACGGGGAGGTTTTCGCGCCTCGGTTTTGGATTTGGATTTCCATCTTCGCGATGGAGAGATAGCGATTTATGACCCTGTTGCGGGTAAATGGGTTCAGACACGCGCAGAACGCACAGAAATTGCAGAAGCACGCGCCGAACAAGAAGCCACACGCGCTGAGAACGCAGAAACACGCGCAGCACAAGAAGCCACACGCGCTGAAAACGCAGAAGCAGAAGCCGCTCAACTCCGTGAAGAACTTGCACGTTTGAAAGCACGCCGCTAACACACTATCAGCTTGAGAACTTTATAGTAAAGCGAGTATTGCCTAAAACCGGATTCAGTTTTGGGGAAACTATTGATTTTGGCTAAAATTGTAGAAACAAAGTGTTGATGTCAAGAGATGTTTATAGGGTTCAAAAATAGAAATGAAATCGTTAATAATATCTCTGATGGTAATTTTGACAGCCGTGGTTGTAGGGTGTGCTCCTGTGACGCGATCAAATTGGGAACCTACCGCGTGGCATGTTCAAGAAAATAAGAGTAGCGTTCCAGAAATTGGCACGTTACAGGACGAACAATTTAACTATGATATTGTTGTAACTGATCTTCGTAAAGTGGTTAAGACTGAGTATGTAAATCAAGTATCTCCAGACGTAACCAAACACCCAAAAACACTGATCGCTGTTGCCGTGAGATGCCGGAATAAGTCAAGTGAAACTTTAATTGTAAATATAGATCCGATTCAGATGATAGATGCATCTCATACACTCGCGAAAAAATTGACACGCGAAGAAGTAATATTTAAACTTTATGGTGGAAGAATGCAAAGAACATCTCAATTAGAATCGCTTAAGGAACTCAAACAGCCTATTCGCACGAGTTCAACATTTTTCGGTGCTGTTCTTGCTGGCTATGTTGAAGCACTAAAAGCGGATGCAAGTGCTTTTATTATAAATGAAATGTATCAAAAAGAATATGCGGCATACGATATTTTTTACCAAAGTTTTGAACCGAGTTCATTACCCAGCGGTGTTTCTTCCGATTGGGTACAATACTATCATTATACGCCTGGTCCTATTCAGATTATATTGCAAGGACAAAATGTTAGCGATGGGCTTACTTTTGCTTTGCCTCCAACTCCAAAACTGACATCGAAACAAATCGCATCTGCGGAAGAAAATAAGCGCGAAGATTCGCCAGGAATATTTATTGCCTTTGTAGCAATAATAGTTGGTGGTGTCATTATTGGAAGAAGTTTAATTGACTAACAACAAATAAGTTGGGTTTCACGTTGTTCAACCCAATATACGCACTGACTGCTGATTGCTGATAGCCAATAAAGGAAAACATAGATGTCAGATGGAATAGTCCAAATCGAAACACCTTTTCAGTTTAACGAAGAAAATCAAAGAGAATTCGACGACCTGATTGGTCGGTACCCTGTTAAAGAAGCAGCGATGCTGCCAACACTCTACTTTTGACCAATGCCCTTTGAAATCATTGGTACAATCGAAAATATTGAAACGATTGCTGTAGGTAGGCGAATCCGTGAAATTCAGAGACTCCGTAAACAATTTGGGGGAGATGGCGGAAACTTAAAGGTATTGCCGATATTCAACTGACTAATGGTAGCATTCGCAGGGCAGAGATTCATTGGTATGAAGCTCATGGAATTGGTAGAAAAAAGATGAAAATCAAGCGATTTCTGGACTAAACTATGGAAAAGGAACTATTAAAAACCCAATTTGTGCTTTGCATCGAAAACAACGGTTGTGAAGACATAGAAAAGCGAAAAGTCTACCAAATTCTGATTGATGAAGAAGCATCCCGTGAGGGATATCTGCGAGTCGTTGATGAATCTCAGGAAGACTACTTGTATCCCGAATCCTATTTCATTTTTAAGGAATAAACATAGATGTCAGATGAAATTATACAAATCGAAACACTTTTTCAGTTTAACGAAGAAAACAAACGAGAATTCGACGACCTGATTGGTCGATATCCCGTTAAAGAAGCAGCGATGCTTCCAACACTTCACCTTGCACAACGGCAGGCGGGTTATATAAGTCCTGCTGTCATGAAGTATGTAGCAGAATTGTTGGAACTTTCCGTGATGAAGGTAAAAGACGTGGTGACCTTCTATCCAATGTTCTTTGAAGAACCTGTTGGCAAGTATGTGATCCGCGTCTGTCATACGCTGCCTTGCGCACTGCGTGACTGTAAGGTTGTTTTGGATCATCTCAAAGCGAAACTGGGTACAGACATTGCTTCGGAAACGAATCTTGCAAAAGGGACAACTGATGATGGTAAGTTCACCTTGATGAAAGTTGAGTGCCTTGCATCGTGTGATGTCGCCCCTGTTATTATGGTGAATGACGATTTACATAAAAATTTGACACCAGAAAAAGTTGATGAACTATTAGAGCAGCTTCCCAATTAGAGGACATGTCATAAATTGGATATTGTTGGGTTTCACTACGTTACCCAATCTATAGGCGACTGCTCGTAAAATAGAATGTAAACAGCAGAAAAAGAAAACCGATACGCGAACCTATTAATGTAACGGGTGGTATACTGCAACGAATGCTGAGGTATCAACGATGAAAAAGCTTGCTGTATCAAATATATCTATCGATAAATTGACTATAGCGAAAGAAATTGTTTATTTAGCTAAATCTTTGGTATATGAGCGTAATGCACAACGAAATCTCAAAAAATTGAAACTACCGAAAAAATATAATCAACATGTTTGTATAGGTCTAACAACTGCTTTTATTACTGGGTATTGTATTTATGTGCTTCCTCGCTTGGAAATAATGCAAGGTATAGATGATAAAGCAGAAGCACAATCTATTTATTCATCTATTATTTATGAAATATTCATGGAGTTTTCCAATGAACGTCCTAAAGACATGTTATTAGAAGAATACAATAATTTATATAAATCAGTATTGAAGCCAATTCGCGATGATATACATGCAAGTATACGTGATATAAAAATAATTTGGGGAGAAAATAAATTAGGAGGAATTCTTGGACTTGTTCTTCGAAGAGTGTTTGAAACACAAACTCTTAGTGCGCTCAGTGATAGTCCTGCACAGATTTGGAGAATAAGAAACTATTTTGAATTCTTAGAAGTTTCAATATACTTTGATGAAATTTTTAAAGGAATAGCAAAAGAAGGTTCTTTATTAGACACTAAACATATTTAGGTGCCCTGATGTTGTAGAAGAAAAGTAAGGGACTATCGTTCTTGAAGAACGCTACTATGAATATATTGATTTTGTCGACCAGTTCGATAAAACCAAGGAGGTATCAAATCCGAGAATGAGTCTTGTAGGTCGGGGTTGAGTTTGCAAAAACCGACAATGTCAAAAGCATATTTGGCGTAAATCCAAGATTCAGACAAGGAATAAACTGCCTAACTTCCATAAGAAACGGATTCATTTCTTAAATTAACACTTATGGATTTCACTATGTTCAACTCAAGCTACAAAATACAAAATTCGCGTCAGGAAACACTGAATATGAAATTTAAATCTGCTTACTTGTTATTAATATGTAGAGGAAAATATATGGTTCAAGAAAGACGGATTCTCTACGAGCATCTGGATGTACCGAATATAAACACCTTTGATGTCTTTCGACAATATGAGGGTTACACCCGTTTTGAAAAGGCAATCGCAGAATATCAGCCTGACGAAATCTCTAAAATGGTGATGGACTCGGGGTTGAAAGGCAGAGGCGGTGCAGGATTTTCAACAGGGTTAAAATGGAGTTTTGTCCCAAAGGATATTAAACCTTGTTATCTCTGTTGCAACGCTGACGAGAGTGAGCCTGGGACATTCAGTAATCGTTATGTCTTGGAGAAAAATCCACATCTGTTGATAGAAGGCATCCTTATCTGTTGCTACGCTATGGGAATTGAGACCACTTATATTTACATTCGTGGTGAATTTACGCTTGGAAAAAAGATGTTAGATGCCGCGCTTAAGGAAGCTTACGAGAAGGGTTATCTCGGCAAAAATATCCGCGGCACTGGACTAAACGTTGACATCTATTCCCACCCAGGAGCAGGTGCATATATTTGTGGTGAAGAAACAGGGTTGATTGAATCGCTTGAGGGAAAACGCGGACAACCCCGTAATAAACCACCTTTTCCTGCTGTTCAAGGTGTGTTCATGAAACCTACTGTCGTACAAAATGTGGAAACCTTGTGCAACTTACCCTTCATCGTAGGTAATGGTGTTGAATGGTACACACAGATGGGACCAATCTACGGTGACGCGCGATTTGATCCGCCAAGAGCCGATCCAAATACAGGCACGAAACTTTACTGTATCAGTGGCGATGTTAACGAACCAGGAGTCTATGAATTAGAACTCGGTTTGACTTGCACAGAACTCATTGAGGTCGCAGGCGGTTTGCGTGGTGAAGAAGTCAAAGCGGTTATCCCTGGCGGTAGTTCAGCACCAATTTTGACACCCTATGAATTGGATACACGGCTTGATTTTACATCACTTACCCTCGCCAAATCGATGTTAGGTTCGGGGGGTATCATCGTAATGAATGAGACCCGAAATATCGTCGATTGCTTGCTCAATATCATGAAATTCTACGCGCATGAATCGTGTGGACAGTGTACGCCGTGTCGATGGGGCACGCCGTGGGTACGTGATATTGTGCAACGTATTGCTGATGGAGAAGGCAGGAAGGACACCATCACACGACCGAGGTTTGGCATCACCGAAAGTGGTAGATGGGGTGATACCGGGGAAACTGAAGAGATTTACGAAGACCTTGATCTGCTGGAGAGTGTTGCGAACAACATCGCTAATGTAGATACAATGACATGGAATACTATTTGTGTCTTTGGCATTGCTGTTTCGTGGCCCGCTGTCAGTTATATGCGCAAGTTCCGACCTGAATTTGAAGCCACTATCCGAGAAGGCAAATTGGTCACCCTGCCTGTTGCTGAAGCGACAGTTCCACCGGAAGAAAATTACGCGTTCCAACAGCGGTTTATTCCACGGGAATTAGAATCAGAGTGATGTAGGACGTAACTGGTGACCGCCCAAGGAACATCTATGATGAAGACGTTGTTTTTTACCATTATGGGATTTTTATGCCTGAGCACTGTCGTGGCTGCGGAACTGAGTGTTGAGGATTTAGAGAAGATCCGCCAGATTGTTAACGAGGCTGAGGTGCGTTTAGAGAAACGTATCACCGAAACTGAAGTGCGTTTAGAGAAACGTATCACCGAAATTGAAGGGCATTTAGAGAAACGCATCGCAGATCAAAGCAAAAGGTTAGACTTTCATGCAACATTGATAATAATACTCATCGGCGCGCTTATAGCCTTTGTGGGTGTGCCATTAGTCCTCATTGCATATCAGCAGAACAGACGCACACAACAAGACGATACCATAAAAGCACAAGCTACGGAGATTCAGGCTTTGTGGGAGAAAATTGAGTCACTTGAAAAAATGTTAAGTTGACGTAAGCTTAACTTCCCTGGTAGGAACACATTGGAGTAATATTTATGGCATTTATTAAACTGAATGACCTCGAAATAGAGGTTGAAGATGGAACAAATATAGTTGAGGCAGCTCAACAGCACGATATTGAAGTGCCTCACTACTGTTATCATCCTGGATTGAGCCGTCCAGCGAATTGCAGAATGTGCCTCATTGAGACATACGGCACCCCTCCAGGTACACCCCCAGGTACTGTTGTTCCTGACCGACAATTGGCTACAGGCTGTACAACTACGGTTCGAACCGCACCACCTGAAAGAAAATTGGAAGAAAAATATGATTCTATCGTGCGAACAGACAGCCCACGTGTCATAAAAGCACGAGAGGATATTCTTGAATTTTTGCTCGTGCATCACCCCCTTGACTGTTCCGTCTGTGACCAAGCTGGTGAGTGCGACTTGCAAGATTTTAGTTACAGGCATGGACACGATAAAAGTCGGTATCTGGAAGTCAAAAACGTTCCACCGAAGAAGGATTTGGGACCGGATGTGCTGCTCTATTCAACACGTTGTATCGTTTGTACGCGGTGCATTCGATTCTGTGAGGAAGTTTCAGGTAGTGGTGAACTTGGCTTGATAAATCGCGGTTCTCACGACGAAATTGATATTCCGCGAAGCCATGAGGGAACCCCGATCCAGCTGCTTGATAATAAACTCGCTGGAAATGTCGTTGATATTTGTCCTGTCGGTGCGCTGGTTAGCAAGGATTTCCTATTCAAATCTCGTCCGTGGTTTATGGAAAAGGCAAATAGTATCTGTTCAGGATGTAGTGTCGGTTGCAATGTTACGGTAGAATATAAGGTAGATGGACTGTACCGCATTAAACCTCGCTTCCATGCAGATATTAACCAACACTGGATGTGTGATGATGGGCGGCTCGGTTACCATTATGTCAACAGCGATAACCGCCTCCAACTCCCGCTTAAACGTGTTGATAGCGATCTCGTCACAACACAATGGGCAGATGCACTTACCGTGATTTCTGAAAAATTATCGGAAACTGATGCTGAAGATATTGTGGTTGTTGGATCTGCACAAGGCACAAATGAAGATAACTACGTTTTGCAGCAGTTCGCACACGATGTATTGAAAACAACGCAGTTAGGACTTTTCAGGCAGCTGCCCGGTGAAGAACATAAATTCCCACAATTTACCATTGAAGCGGACAAGAATCCGAACACGGCAGGTGCGCGAACAATTCTCGGTTCTGCAAACGGAAACGTTGTTTTAGAAGGCGATGCACTCTGGGAAAAGGTTGCAGGTGCGAAGGTCGTATATCTTGTTAGCGGTGCACCTGAACGTTTTCTTGAAGATGCCGAAAAAGATGCATTAGAAAAGGTTGATTTCCTCATCGTACAAGATATTTTGCCATCAGAGATTACACAGTTAGCCGATGTAGTGCTACCGGGGACAACTTTCGCTGAAAAAGACGGCACCTTCACCAATTCGACAGGATGGGTCCAACGGATTCGCAAAGCAATTGATCCACCAGGTGAAGCCAAGGTTGATTGGGAAATTACACAGCAACTTGCTAAGCAGCTGGGTGGTGAGATTGACTACCATTTCGCTGGCGAGATTGCGATCACAATTGCAGAAAATGTAGCGGGATATGGTGACGCAACACATCAAAATATTGGAGATGCGGGAATTAAGTTGGCTTAAGCCTATAACTTCAATAATGTGCGTCATCAAGAAGGAGAAATAATGGGTATAGAGTTAGTAGAACATATAATTATTCCAGTCATCAAAATTCTTTTTATTGCCCATCTGCTGATTATTGGTGTGATGGCGATGATTTGGTCAGAACGCCGGGTGAGTGGATGGATGCAGGATCGACTCGGACCGAATCGCGTCGGACCGCAAGGACTACTCCAACCTATCGCAGATGGGATTAAGTTCCTCTTTAAGGAAGACCTCATCCCAAATCATGTAGACAAACCGCTTTATGTGCTTGCACCTGCTATGCTTCTGGTGCCAGCGATGATTACCATTGCAGTCGTACCATTTGGAGGTACAATAGAACTGTTCGGACAAACTATCAATCTCCAGATTGCAGACATAAACATCGGTATTCTGTATGTCTTGGCGATATCATCCCTCGGTGTGTACGGTGTTGTTATAGGTGCGTGGGCATCAAATAATAAATATTCACTTCTGGGTGGTTTACGTTCATCAGCGCAGATGATAAGTTACGAGTTAACGCTCGGATTGGCAATTATCGGTATCCTAATGCTCTCCTCATCGCTCAGTCTTCGTAAGATTGCCGTGGAACAAGGACCGTATCCGTGGAAATGGAACTTCCTGATACACTTCCCCGCATTTCTTGCCTTTACGACTGCGATGTTCGCGGAAACGAACCGATTGCCGTTTGACCTCGCCGAGGCGGAACAGGAACTTGTCGCGGGGTATCATACGGAATATAGTAGTATGAAATTCGCTATATTTTTTATGGCTGAATATATGAACATGATTGTCGGTTCTGCTGTCACTGTAACGCTCTTCTTAGGCGGATGGCACTTCTTTGGATTGGAAAATATGGGCGGTCCTATATGGAGTGGAGTTATCTCGTTTGCCATCTTCTTTGTCAAAACTGGAATTTTCTTATTCGTGTTTATTTGGGTTCGCTGGACACTTCCACGATTCCGTTATGACCAACTCATGAACTTGGGTTGGAAATTCTTGTTGCCCGTTGCGTTAACATCAATCGTTGTAACCGGCACCTTATGGATAGCAACGAAAGGTAATCGTCTTTGGATAGGTATCGGCAACGTGGTTGCAGCGTTTATCGTTGTATCAATAGTAGCAGGGATACTTGCGATGGACAATAACAGAAAGACTGCAGCACAAAACACCTCTGCCGCAGCACCACTACGCGGGTTAGACACAATAGAATAGGAGAACCAATGAATGCAGAAATGATATTATTTTTCATGTTTGGGGGAGTCTCGCTAATAGGCGCGATCGCTGTCATTTCGTTTCGGCACCCGATCTACAGTGCGCTTTCTCTTATCGTTACGTTTTTTGCACAAGCGGGATTGTTTGTGCTTTTAGGCGCACACTTCATTGCTGCTGTTCAAGTGATTGTTTATGCTGGGGCAATTATGGTGCTGTTCCTCTTTGTGATTATGCTACTGAACCTTGGCACACTCTCTGCGAAAGGGGTTATGACAGGAAAACTGAAAGGTATTGCGATAGTCTTGGGTATCCTCTTTGCTGCCGAAAGTATCTATATAGCCGTGAATGCGTTAAAAAATACTGCTGTCGCATCCGAGGAAGCGAAGGAAAAGGCAGCTGCTCTCGCTGAAAAATCGATCGAAACTTATGATATTGGCAAGCTTCTATTCAGCGAGTACCTTTTACCGTTTGAGGTTACCTCACTTATTTTGTTGGCAGCATTGATAGGTGTCATCGTGTTGGTAAAACGTGAAAACCAAGCCGAAAACTAACAAGGGCACCTACAATATATTTAAATAAAAGGATTTTATATGTCGTTAGAATATTATTTGATCTTAAGTGCGCTCCTGTTTACAATAGGCGTAATCGGTGTCCTCATCCGCAGAAACGCTATTATCATCTTTATGTGTATTGAACTGATGCTGAATGCAGCGAACCTTGCCTTTGTAGCAATTAGCCGGAGTCTCGGTGAAGTCGAAGGACAGTTGTTTGTCTTTTTCGTGATGGCTGTCGCTGCTGCCGAAGTCGCAATTGGATTGGCGATTATTGTAAGTGTTTTTAAGCATCATGAAACGGTTAATGTGGATGAGATTAATTCGCTGAAAGGGTAAAAAATGACACTTAAACATCTGATTATTGTCCTGTTAATTGCACCGCTAGTTGGTTTTTTGATTAACGGGTTGTTTGGCAAATGGTTAAAAGACAACGAGAAACTGAGCGGAGGGATAGGCGCGCTTGCGGTACTTGTCTCCTTAATTTGTTCAATTATCGCCTTTGTCAGTGTTAAGAACGGAAACATGCTTGAGGGGCAAGCAGGATTCGTCTATAGTTGGATTTCGAGTGAATCGTTCAATGTCAACATCGGATTCCATGTTGATGCCCTGACGACTGTGATGCTCTTGGTTATCACAGGTGTTGGATTTCTCATCCATGTATATTCCATCGGATACATGCATGGCGATGAAGGGTATACCCGCTATTTTGCATATCTGAATCTGTTCATCTTCGCAATGCTAATCCTTGTTCTCGGCAACAACTATCTGATGATGTTTGTTGGGTGGGAAGGTGTTGGACTCTGCTCTTATCTGTTGATAGGATTTTGGTATGAAAAGCAGTCCGCTACGGATGCTGGGAAGAAGGCGTTTATTGTCAATAGGATCGGTGATTTTGGCTTCCTATTGGGGATGTTCACGTTGTTTGCTGTTTTTGGGAGTCTTGATTTCACAACGATATTCTCGGGTGCAGAGGCAAACAAGGCTGTGGAAGTTTTCGGTGTAAATGGAATTATGCTGGCGACATTGCTTCTCTTCGTCGGAGCAATCGGTAAATCGGCACAGATTCCCCTCTATGTCTGGCTGCCGGATGCAATGGAAGGTCCTACCCCTGTTAGTGCGTTAATACACGCCGCTACAATGGTTACCGCGGGTGTCTATATGATCGCACGTTCAGCAGTGCTATATGAGATCGCAAATACTGGACAGGTTGTCGCGTGGATAGGGGTGTTAACCGCTCTCTTTGCCGCAATAATCGCCCTCAAACAGAATGATATCAAACGAATTCTCGCATATTCCACCGTTAGCCAACTCGGTTATATGTTTGTCGGTGTTGGTGTCGGTGCTTACGCCTCCGGTATTTTCCACTTGGTAACGCATGCGTTCTTTAAAGGACTAATGTTCCTTACCGCTGGTAGTGTGATGCACGCAATGGCAAATGAATTGGACATACGAAAAATGGGCGGTTTGCGAAAAAAACTGCCGATTACTCATGCCACATTCTTGGTCGGTGCGTTGGCAATTGCAGGTGCCCCATTCCTAAGTGGTTTCTGGAGTAAAGATGAAATTCTGCACAGTGCGTGGGGAAGTTCAAAAATAATTTACATCATCGGATTAGTCACAGCATTCCTGACAGCGTTCTATATGTTCCGCCTCATTTTCGTAACTTTTTACGGTAAATCACGCGTTGAACCGGATGTTGAATCACATCTACATGAATCACCAGCAGTGATGTGGATTCCGCTCGCTATCCTTGCTATACCGTCTGCCTTCATCGGTTTGCTGTTGGGATGGGGAGGACATGATGAGAGTTGGTTCCACAACTTCACGAAAAGCGTTTTTTCTTTTGAACACGGAGAAGAGGCACATGCTGAAGCATTGGGTAGTGCAATACCGTTTATGATAATATCATCTATCGTTGGTTTAGCAGGTATTGCGTTTGCATGGACACGCTACAAAAACCGAGTGCCTTCTGCAGAGCCTACCAATGCATTGCAGAAACTTGTTGCCAACAAGTTCTATATTGATGAGGCATACGATACTTTTATTGTACAGCCAATCAAAAATGCTTCTCACTTCCTGTTGTGGAAACTTTTTGATACCGGGATTATTGATGGAATAGTCAACGGCGTAGCAGCACTTATCCGACTGATTGGCGGCACATTAAGAAGGTTACAAACAGGACTTGTTCAAGCATACATAGTTTCAATGGTTGTAGGAATCGTGTTATTTCTTGCATACTATCTGTTTTTTACTTAGTAGATTGTTAGGACTTACGCAATTTGTACGTAAGTCCTAAAGGATTTAATTGCTGAAAAATGAGTCAAGAACATTTAGAATATAAAGATAGAGTCAACTTGGGGAGTTATTATACGCCACCTAAAATTGTGGAGATGGCATGGGAATTAATTAAATCCTACATAGATTCAGAGACTACCATAATTGACAGTGCATGTGGATACGGAGATTTTCTGAAAAATTATGGACAGTCGCTCACAATCGGGTGTGATGTAGACGAAGATGCAATAGATATAGCGATAAAGAATACTGATAAAGTTAAATATTATCGGACTAACTCTTTATCTAACGTTTCAAGGGAAAAATTCGGTATTCCTCAGCAGACTAAAAGATTGATAGTCGTAGGAAACCCACCCTATAATGATAGGACATCACTTATACGTCATAAGATTAAAAGTGTTGATTTTAAGGTTGATGAAGATATAGCAAGTCGAGACCTGGGCATATCATTTCTCCGTTCCTATAATAAACTTGAAGTGGACTTTATCTGTATTTTACATCCATTATCCTATTTAATTAAACAAACTAATTTCAGACAATTAAAGGATTTTACTGCAAATTATAAATTGATAGATGGCATACTTATTAGTAGTGGGGAATTTCCGGAATCGGCTAAACATACACCTTTTCCAATTATTATTGGATTTTATCAACGTGATAACAAGGGAATGGAATACGATTATATCCGTTCCTTCCCATTTAGAATAGTAGACGGGACTCGTTTCTGCCTTAGTGATTTTGATTATATCACAAGTTATATACGCAAATATCCCAGCAAAAAGCATCAACCGTTATCTGATGATTCGTTGTTTTTCTGGACTATGCGAGATATTAACGCATTAAAAAGAAATCGGACTTTTGTCAAAAACTATAGCACTAACACTATTGTCCTTGACAAGGCTAAACTAGATTATTATGCTTATGTTGATGTGTTCAAAAGAAACCTCCATAGGCTACCCTTCTATTTTGGGAACTGTGATGTTCCTATAGATGATAAGCTTTTCAAGCAGTCCAAACATTCTTTCATCAGTGATACAATTAGAAACCACCCTTTTCTGGCAAAGCACTTCCAGATTGAACCAATAGAGAAGAAGCAGGTGGAGTCCAAACTTGATATGTATTTTAACTTACTGTTAGGAAAATATCATGTTTGATAAAGAGAACAAGAGAATTCTCGTAGATATTCCGCTTTGGGTATTTCTGCGGATGCATTTGAGGATGCCGCAGTCCGAATTACGAATGATGTCAGACTTGGTGCATGGTTCTGGATAACTGCAATAGATCGGATGAACAAATCTCTACCTTTAATCGTCAATTAGTATCTTGGTGGCGGAAGCAAACACCTTGCAATTATTTTTCAAAACGCCGCCGCGAATTAGCAAGAGAAGATACAGATTTCTCTTTTTGGGACAGTTTGTTGATTTGGATTACGTTGGACGACTGGTTCAACTGATTTTATATAAAATTTGTGCTGTAATGGGGCACATAATAGAAAAATTTCAAATTTGACTTAGGATTGTATGTTTAGGTGCTGAGTGGCACCACATATAAAAGGAGTTCTTTTTGCTACTCTCAATAGTTATTTTTTTACCGTTGCTTGGCGTGATAGCGATTGCGTTGCTCAGAGGCATGGAGGCACGTGTTGTCAAGACCACAGCACTTATTGTCGCCTTGCTGACTTTTGTTGCCTCCCTTGGACTATACTGGGTTTTTGAAGCAGATTCTGTAGATGCTTATGGATTCCAAAATGACGAACAACTATATCAAGATATAGAATGGATTAGCGGTTTAGGCACAAACTACCATATCGGAATTGATGGTATTTCATTGTGGTTAGTGTTACTTACAACTTTCCTAACCGCAGTGTGTATTCTCGCTGCTTGGAATTCGGTTGAGAAAGGCTTGGGCGGGTTTATGATGTCGCTCCTTGCACTGGAAACTGGAATGTTGGGCGTTTTCTGCGCCTTAGACCTATTTCTCTTCTTCGTGTTCTGGGAGGCGATGTTGATCCCAATGTATTTCCTCATAGGAATTTGGGGTGGGGAACGACGGATTTACGCTACAATTAAGTTCGTTCTCTATACAATGGCTGGCAGTGCGCTGATGTTAGTCGGTATTTTAGTGCTTTATTCTCAAAACGGAAATAGTTTTGAACTAACATCGCTTTTAGCACAAACAGCAACTGAAGGATTTGAATTTGAGCATTCCCATCTGTTATTCCTTGCATTTTTCATTGCCTTTGCAATAAAAGTTCCCCTTTTCCCATTCCACACTTGGCTACCAGATGCCCACGTTGAAGCACCTACTGCAGGGAGTGTAATCCTTGCGGGTGTGCTGCTCAAAATGGGTACGTATGGAATAGTGCGATTCTGTTTACCACTCTTTCCACAAGCAGCAGCTGACGCAACACCGTTGATAATCACACTTGCCATTATCGGTATAATCTACGGGGCTTTAGTGGCAATGGTGCAACCAGATCTGAAAAAACTGGTTGCTTACTCCAGTGTGAGTCACCTCGGCTTTGTTGTGTTAGGTCTCTTTTCACAAAGTCATGTTGGTATACAGGGAAGCGTTTTGCAAATGATCAATCATGGCTTAAGCACTGGCGCGCTGTTCCTCTTAGTCGGAATGATTTATGAACGTCGGCATAGTCGAATGATTGTAGATTTCGGTGGACTGGCAAAGAAAATGCCTATCTTCGCTACTATCTTTCTGATTGTAACACTATCGTCAATCGGATTACCCGGTCTGAACGGATTTGTCGGTGAATTCATGATTCTACTCGGAAGTTTTGTTGGAAATGCTTTTTCAAAATGGTATGTGGTTTTTGCAACAACGGGTGTCATTTTGGCAGCGGTTTATATGTTATGGATGTTCCAACGTGTGATGTTTGGAAAACTTGATAAAACGAACGAATCTTTGCCTGACCTAAACGCTCGCGAAATCGTTATTTTACTTCCGATCCTTCTTTTTATCGTCTGGATTGGAGTGCGTCCCAATTTCTTCCTTGAACCGATGAAAATTTCTGTGAACATTGTCGCTGAAAAAGTCAAAGTAAAAGATACCGATAACACGCCTGCAATGGGGCAAGTTATCTACCATGACAAGACTCAAGACTCTGTTATAGAAATCCAAGCTGCAAACCTACAGAAGATTAAAGAGGAGGCACAGACGAAGTAAGTGAAATCCAAACTCACAGTTTGTCTTATTCTTTGTGTTATTTTGATGCTTACGCTATCCATTGCATTTGATACTTTTGCCGCAGACGAAACACACGGTGAAGGGGGTAGCCACTATAGCGTTGATGGCACAAAATTACCAATTTGGAGCATTATTCCGTTTGCGGGCATTCTCCTTTCAATTGCGCTGTTGCCACTTTTGTTGGATTCCCATTTTCTTGTCCATCACGGTGGAAAAATGTCGTTAGTATGGGCATTGATCTTTGCGGTCCCGTATCTTGTTGTTTTCAAAGGTGATGCTTTTCACGATATCTTATACATCTACTTGATAGACTATATTCCGTTTATTGTCTTGTTGTGGGGGTTGTTTACAGTTGCTGGAGGTATTCTTGTTCGAGGGACGTTGCGCGGCACACCGATAGTCAACACATTGCTATTGCTTATTGGCACTGTGATTGCCTCATGGATAGGAACTACTGGCGCGTCAATGCTTCTCATCCGACCACTAATTCGTGCAAATGCATATCGAAAGAGTAAGGTTCATCTTGTCGTCTTTTTCATATTTCTCGTGAGCAACATTGGAGGTTCGCTAACACCTTTAGGAGACCCGCCGCTCTTTCTCGGATTCCTGCACGGCGTACCTTTTTTCTGGACAACAACTGCTCTCTTCCCACACATGCTGTTTATTAGCATTATCTTAATTGCGCTCTTCTTTGTAATAGACATATTTATGTTTAAGCGAGAAGGTGGGGTTGTCCCAGAAGATGGGACCGGCGAATCGATTCGCATAGATGGACTTTTCAATCTAATCTTCCTCTTCGGAATCGTTGCTGCAGTGTTAATGAGTGGAACTTTCAAGTGGGGAGAAATTCCCATCTTTGGTGTCCATGTGGCGTGGCAGAATATTGCCCGTGATGTATTGATTGTCGTCATGGGACTGTTGTCGCTCAAGTTTACACCCTTTAGCGGTGAATTACGTCAAGCAAATGAGTTTTCTTGGGAGCCGATTGCAGAAGTCGCAAAAGTGTTTGCGGGTATCTTTATAACGATTATTCCTGCATTGACGATTCTTGGCGTTGGTGAGAACGGTGCGCTGAGCGGGTTAATCGGCATGATTAAAGAACCTGTGCACTATTTCTGGATAACTGGAGTTTTATCCAGTTTCCTTGACAATGCACCGACTTATCTGACGTTCTTCAACACAGCACTCGGAAAATTACATCTTACCGAAGCGGTTGTGCCTCAAATTTTAACGGGACAATTAACTGAACCGCATCACTTGGAGTTTATCCGACTTCTAACTTCAATATCCGTCGGTGCAGTTTTCATGGGGGCAAACACATATATCGGCAACGCACCGAATTTCATGGTAAAAGCAATTGCCGAGCAGAGTGGTATTCGCATGCCGAGTTTCTTTGGATATATGCTCTGGTCAATCGGAATTTTAGTTCCGCTTTTTGTAATTGTTACGTTCGTGTTTCTACGTTAGGAGATCGCATTGTCTGAAATAAAGAAGTTATATATGAAACTTAATACTACACCTATATTGTTATTTTGGAGTTTAAAAACGGAGGTATTGAATGCCTGATATACCTGATATTAATTGGTCACTGTTAATGCCACAACTTGTCATCGTTTCAACGTTGTTTATTGTCCTTATCTTTGATATGTTTGACGCTATTTCAAAAAAGGTGCTTGCATGGATGACAATCGTTGGAGCAGGAATTGCCTTAGTGGTATCCATCCGGATGCTACAAGCTGGCACAAATGAAATCCAATTCAATGAAATGTTTAGGGTAGATAGTTATTCACTCTTCTTTAACATTATCTTCCTCGTTTCTACAATTTTGGTTGCTCTAATCTCAATTAGTTATTTAGGGAGAGATGATAAAAAGCAGGGACCATACTATCTACTTATCCTACTTGCAACACTGGGCATGATGTTGATGGCTGCTGGCAATGAACTGATTATCGTTTTCCTCGGCTTGGAACTGATGTCGTTATCGCTGTATGTGTTAGCAGGCTATTTTCGAGAAAGTCCTGCTTCAAGTGAAGCAGGTATGAAGTACCTATTGCTCGGTGCGTTCGCAAGCGCATTTTTCCTCTACGGCATCGCATTAATTTACGGCGCAACTGGAACAACGAGCATTCCGAAGATTGCGGAGTACCTCACTGCCAACGGTAAATCTCCTCTACTTTTAGCTGGCACATTCCTGCTTATCGTTGGGTTCGGATTTAAAGTTGCAATAGTCCCCTTCCATCAATGGGCACCTGATGTTTATGAAGGTGCACCGACGACGATTGCTGCCTTCATCTCTGCGGGGCCGAAAGCAGCAGGATTTGCAGCATTTTTGAGGATTTTTTTGGAGGCGTTGCCAGTTATACAGAACGAATGGCGTGTAGCTATCGTCCTATTGGCAATGCTCACAATGACGGTTGGCAATGTCATCGCTATCGCGCAAACGAACATCAAACGCATGCTTGCATATTCAAGTATCGCACACGCCGGATATGTAATGATCGGGTTAGCAGCAGCAAGTAATGCAAATACGGCAATTAGAGATGAAGGTGTCTCCAGTGCAATGCTCTATCTGCTGGTTTACTGTGTTATGAATATCGGTGCATTCGGCGCGGTTATCTTAGCAAGAACTGCTGACGGTGAGAGTTTGATGATTTCTGATTACGCAGGACTCGGCTTCCGAAAACCTTTACTCGGTATGTTTATGACGGTAATGCTTCTATCCCTGGCAGGATTTCCACCAACTGCAGGATTTGTCGGCAAACTCTATCTCTTCAAATCCGCAATTGGCGCAGATCTCTACCTACTTGTGATTGTCGGTGCTATAAACACTGCGATTTCAGCGTTCTATTACCTACGCGTTGTCGTAACGATGTATATGCGTGAACCAGAAGAGGAATTGGAATTCAAACCTTATCCTTCAACCTTGATCATTGGATTAGTCCTTGCAGCCATTGGCATTATGCTCATCGGTATTCTGCCGTCGCTACTACTCGATCCAGCGCAAAATGCAGTGCTCAACGCAGGAATATAACTAAGTTTCACCAATCGTAGAAATAACCGTATCACGATAGCCTCAGTGTTGATTTGTATAGGTTTTGACCTTGTAAATCGGCACCGAGGCTTTTCTTATTCTTGCAGCGTTTGTAGTCGCGCAATTCATTGCGCCTCTTATACCCACTCACCCCGATTTGTAGTGCGAGGTCCCCGTGCCTCACAATGCCGACTTTATCTAACATGATTGTAGTGTGAGGTCCCCGTGCCTCACACTACTGACTTTATCTAATACCATTTCTCAAAAATAACTTCTCTTAAAGAAATAAACCGTTCGTAGTCGCGCAATTCATTGCGCCTCTTACATTATTTTCGGTAAATTATCCAAAAAATACAAAAAAGATGCAACTTTTTTGCAACTGATTTGTAGTAAGGTTAACTTCAATGCGCGCGGAGTTGTGATATGACAGAAGACGAATTCATTGTACTTGTCCGCAAGCATCAAGATCGGATATATCGACATGCTTTCTATCTACTCAAAAACAGCGAAGACGCAAAAGATATGACACAAGAAACCTTTATCAGAGCATGGCAACATCGCACCAAAATAAGACACAAAACTGCTCACTCATGGTTGCTGAAATGCGTCCAGAATCTCTGTTTTAATCAACTGAAGCGCCGAAAATTTCAGGTGCATTTATCTGAAGAAGAGGAAGAAGGTGAAACACTTGAAATGCTACTACATGAACATTCATTCCAATCAAATCCGACACCAGATGAAATTTCCATCAAGCAGGAACTCAAACAGTTAGTGCATCGCGCAATTGAGGAATTACCGCCAAACTTGCGATCATTAGTGGTTATGCGGGAATTAGAAGAAATGAGTTATAAGGAAATCGCAGAGGTCCTAAAACAACCTGAAAACACCGTGAAATCAAACATATTTCGTGCGCGTAAGAAGCTGCGAGAAATATTGAATCGCCTGATGGAGAAATAAACGATGAACCAGAATCCACTACGCGACATAACTTGCACAGATTGCCAAACATGCATGGAAGAATACATTGCGGGTGATTTGGATACTGACACCGAATCCGCAATTGCATCTCACCTCTCCACATGTGACACCTGCAATCACGAATTACATTTGGCGCAAGCGATTGATACGGTTTTAGACGATCTTCCCAAACCTACGTCACCTCCCGACATTTTAAGAGAGGTTACGGCTTATGTTCGCGCACATCCCAATAACAGTGGTTGGATACATCGGATTTTTCAATTATCTACGTTCTCTGATTTCTTACGCACACCGTTTCTTCGCTTTAGCGCGATAGCTTGTCTCGTCGGTATAGTGGTATTTGGCGTTCATCAACATCAACAACATATTGTTATTGAACAAGCAAAAAGTGACTTCAGCTATGCACTTAGTAAGATGAATTACGCGGTTCAGAAAACAGGTCTTGCAGTAAACGATAGTTTCGGATCTCTCAAGGTTGCCGAGGCACCGCGTCGTGCCCTAAAACCGACTGCAAAAATCTCTTCGGCAATTCATCGGAGTCTGGGCATACTTAACCACTTAACTGGCGATATACCAAATACAGATACAATTACGCCTAAATTCAACAGCACTGCTGGTAATCCAGCGGAATCTACCTCAATTATTGAAGGAGAAAATACTCAATGAAAAGACTTAGCCTCATAACCCTTTTATTCGCATTCTGCTTTTTTGGTAGTGGAATTGCGGAAACCGATGCAATTCGTGGAAAAATTGAGATGAACTTACCGAATACGCCAACACCTACGGTCGAAATCAACTTGGACAAAGAATTTTTCAACCTCTTTATCAATTTCACGATGAATCTGCCTGAATATGCGGAATACGCGGAGATGATTGAGGGTGTTTTCATTCGTACTTATAAAAAAGAGTCCGAAAACCTGACTGAAATGTCACAACACTATCAGGACACACTCAAAAAGGAAAAATGGGAGAACCTTATCAAGGTTAAAGACCAACTTTGCGTCAGTCTACTCTTCGCTGATGATCCCGGTGTACTACACGGTATTTTTATTTCCTTCACTGACGCGCATAACACGACTTTCGTGAACATTTTCGGGAAAATCGATTTTCAGAAACTCGGAATTCTCTTTGGGGAAGTTATGAAATCCGATCTTGAGTTCTTGAAAAACCTCAAAATTGACACAAAAATCGGAATATCACAATGACCAAATGCTTCATAAACCGAAACAATATTACATATAAACATAGTATCCTGTCTATTGAAGCACTATACAGCAAGGAGAATAACACAATGAAACTGCAAAGACACCTTACACTGTTGTTCGCGGCGTTTTTTGTTGGATTGTGGATTGCACCGATCCACCAGGCATTAGCGCAAAAAGAACGCCCGGATGAAACGGAGCAAAAAGGACGTATTCGCTTTGACTTACCGAATGCTCCCGAACCAAAGGTAGAAGTCAACCTGACAGATAATCTCATTAATTTGGTAACCAAATCTATGAGTGCAAAACCAGAGGTCACAGAGTTGATTCAGATGATTGACGGTATCTATGTCCGAACCTACGAAACAACTGATGATGATGAAGTTGTCGCAAACACATTGGTTAATTATTACCGAAATGTACTGAAGAAAAATAAGTGGGGAGTTCTTGTTAAAATTAAGGAATCAGATGAAATCGTTGAAATCAGTTTGCTGCTTGATGATGATTTGGTTTACGGGATCTTTGTCATCGTGATGTCTTCAAAGCCGCGGGAGATCACCTTTGTTAATATTGTCGGCGAAATCGCACCAGATAGAATTAGTGAATTGCTTGGAAACTTAAGCAATTTCGGTATGACTGATATTGACCTTGACAGCACATTAAAGGCAAAGGCAGGATCTGACTTGCACAGTGAAACGTCCCAAAAAGAGTTGCTTGCTGTAAAAATCGAAAAACCGCCAACCATTGACGGTAAGCTTGATGATAAATGTTGGAAAATCGCACCTCAAGCATCTGGCTTCACTGATGTAAAAACTGATAAACCAGTCAAAGACCAAACAATAGTTAAAATTGTTTACACAGACAAATCAATCTACGTTGCATGGCACCTCTCCGATTCTCAACCGAAGAAAATCGTAGCCAGTCAAACCAAAGATAACATCCGTTTTGTAAACGAGGATACAGTATGTTTTAGCATTGACCCGTTTCATACACATCAATCTACCCATCGGATTTTATTTATGGCAAACCCAAATGGCAAGAAATATGTTCAATTAGCGTCTGGACGATCAAAGAAAACCCAATTGTCAAACCGATGGAAAGTCGCATCGAAAATTGTTGATGATGGATGGGTTGTAGAGATGCAAATCCCATGGCAGATACTGGATTATCCAGAAACTACTGATCCGACTCAGATGGGTATTAACTTTGACCGAAAACAACAACGGACAGGTGAAAATTCCTGGTGGTCAAATATCGGAGCAGACAAGTCATACCAAAATGATGGAAATTGGCTGCGGGTGTTACCACCCTCAAAATCGTCCCTTATGCAAGGAATGTTAGATGTGTTTGAAAAGAACAATTACCGTGAGTCTGGCATATATATTAACGGCAACGATGTCTCCCCTACAAGTAGGAACATTTTTCGCCTCGTGAATACCAGCGGTTTAAATTCTGTTGATGGGCTGCGACTCGGTGGCGGCTTTGAACTCGGGAAACAATGGTATCATGATCCGCTCTATTTTGATAGAACTGGGGAAACGATTCGACGAAATGTTGACGCTAATTCTGCATCAATTGAGTTTAATGAAAACAATTTCGGAATGTGGTCTCGCTTTACACCGAATCCCTTCGTATATGGCAGTATGAGTTTTTCGCTTCGGACAAAAGCCCCCAATTATCGATTGGGTGGTGGTGTCACATTCGGTGAAAAATCAAATCTGACATATAGTGCCCAAATTCATCGGTTAACATCTGTCAGAGATAGAGACATCTTGCTGAGCGGCGGCGAGCAATTCTGGCGAGCATTCTTCAATTCCGATTTTCAAGACTACTATATCAGGCAAGGTGGCGTGATGGCACTTCAATGGCAGAATGCAACACTGAAGCACACACTCGGACTATCAATGCTTTTAGAAGAACATGAAAGCATACGAGAGGCTAGCCATTCTTACTTCAGAATAGGGAATTACTACTTAGACGCACCAAGGGAGAATTCACCAGTATATGATGGAAGAATGCATAGTATCTCCTTAAAATATGATTTTGACACTCGAGAAAACACTGAAGTCAGATACGATCTTGAGAACCAAGGAAATGAAAACGAGTGGTATAACACATTTCTTGTAGAACACTCCAATTCTGAAATCGGTTCCGATTATGATTTCACGCGCTTTTCGGTACATCTTCGTAACTATCATCCTATAGGGGAAAACAGACTTGATACACGTCTAAAAGTTGGAATTGCATCTACCTCATACATGTTGCCTTACCAACGCCAATTTGTTCTTGGTGGCACAGGAACGTTACGCGGATACTCACTCTATGAATTTGAGGGGAACCACGGGTTCCTCTTCAATTTGGAATATGTTCATAGTTTAGCAAAAGGTATTTACGTTGTACCTTTCGTAGATATCGGACAAGTGTGGCACAACTTGGAAGATATAAAAAATGTGTATCCAAAAGTTAACCTTGGGATCGGTTTCCAACTCGGCATCTTCAGATTGAACTTCGCAAGGGCCCTTGAGAAGGATCACGGATACCAAGCCAATTTCAAATGGTCCCGCACCTTTTAATCTTACTGAGCAGACTGTGTATCTGCACTTATACCCAATTAACGGGATTCGACGTCTTCGGATAAAGTCAGCATTGCGAGGCACGGGGATCTCGCGCTACAAATCGGGTTAATTTGATATGACATTAGTGTTTAAAATGTTTAGGCACGGTGTCAAACCGCGCCTACAAGGATATGTTCCTTATTTTAGATTTTACTATACTTTGGACAATTTTTAGAGTTCTTGAGTGATAGTCAAGGTCAATGGAAACACCTTAGATATCAATATAAGATTTATTGGGACACCTTTCGCCCCGCTGGGGCTAATACCAAATTAACGCGATTCATATTGTTTTTCGATTTCACAAATCCATTGAAACCCGACATGTGGCTGCACAATGTCCCAGTTTTTTGAGAACCATTGACACCGATTGACAAGCACTTTTTCAAGAGACGAAAGTGTTTTCAGGACACGATTGGCGATCACTTCTCGTAACAAAGGCCAAAGTCGTTCGGCAGGTTGTAGTTCTGGCGAATAAGGAGGCAAATAAAACAACTCAATGCCCGCAGGCACTTGCACCGCTTTACTTATGTGAAACCCTGCGCGATCCACAAGCAGCACTATCTGTTTCTTTGCTTCGGGATTCACATCGCGCGCAAACTCTGCCAGTGCAAGGTTCATCACCTCAACACTGACGGTGGGCAATAGAAGCCAGTAGGTTTCGCCTGTCTGCGGACGAACGAAACCGAACCCGTAGAGCCATTTATGTGCCGGGCAAACCGTTGCCGTTGGTCGCACGCCTTTTTTCGCCCATACACGTCGGTGAACCGGTAATAAACCCAAACGGGTTTCGTCTTCCGCCCAAACTTCTACCGGTTTTTCCGGGTGCTCACTTTTAAGGGCAGCAACACGCTCTTCTAACTTTTTTTTAAAGGTCTGCTGTGCCTCCGGTGTCGCAGCGGCTTGATGTTGCGGACGCGGTCTCTGCAAAGTCCAACCAAGTCTTCTAAGATATTTCCAACCTGTCACGGCACTCACAGGTCGCTTCAGTGTCTCAGATATCCAAGTCGCAACTTTGGGACCTGTCCAGAGCCCGCCATCAATAGGCGGTGCCGAAAGTGCTTTTTCAAGGGATGCTTGCTGTTGTGCATCAAGGAAGGGACGCCCACCATTGGTTTTTCGTTTGTCTCGCAGTGCCTCTTCGCCATCAGCGTTATAGTGCCTGCGAAGTTTCCTAACGCAGTCAGGCGTGCAGCCAACGATGTCCGCAACTTCGCGCGGTTTTCTCGGATTTTCGGTGTCAGCAAGGAGCCAAATCGCATGCCACCGCATCCGTTCCCGTGGGCATTCACATGCCAGATACCTTTGTTTCAATGCTTCTATTGACAAATGAGGTGAAACTCCGTGTTTAGGGTTTTTCATGTGTGGTGAAACTCCGTGTTTAGGGTTTTTCATGTGTGGTGAAACTCCGTGTTTAGGGTTTTTCATGTGTTTAGTGTAGCAGATTAAAAAAAATAAAACAATACGAATTCCGTTAATTTGGTATAAGAGGGTTGTTCACCCGCGTTTCTATACACCTTTCGCCCCGCTGGGGCTGCCTTTGCTGAACCTATAATAACGTGAGTTTGATATATAGCAAATTCTAAACATAAATGGACATTTTCGTAGGGGTTAGGTAACCTAACCCCTACGGGGGAGAAGCCCTCGCCCCTACGAGAAGCCCGACATCTTGTTTTTATCAAACTTACGTTATAATAGTTTTTCTGTGGGTTACAACTTCGCATAAAACTCGTAGAAAAATAGAAAGGACTTGAGAAAACAACATGAAACAGATAGAAATTGTCCAAAGTATAGTAGATTTTAATATAAACAAAGGTTTCCGATGGACTACGCCCACGGATCCAACACAACCTTACCACACTCACCTGTTGACTGTAATTCCCATGCCTTCTGTACTTCACGCATTGGGAAAGTGTGTGTGATATAGGTGTTTATTTTATCGGCTGATTCTTTGATAACCTTCATCAATTTCGGATAGAAGCCGAGATTATAGTGCCAATTCCCACGTAAAACCAGACCTTTGCGAATCATATCACGACTCGCGGCAAGCGGAAATTCTCCGCCTTCTCCGATGAAGGTGACCTGTCCCTTTCTGCGGGCAGCATCAACCATCAACCGATGTGCTGCAGATGCACCAGAGCAGTCCAATGCCTTGTCAATACCAACACCGTCTGTCAACTCACGAATTTGACCCAGAATATCTTCATCATTTGGATTAAGAACGACTTCTGCACCTAACTTTTTGGCGAGTTCGGCACGGTAAGGATGGCTTTCTACGCCGAAAACACGCGCACCACGATAACTAGCATTGATGATACCACCAAGTCCTACAGGACCTAAACCGGTTACCATTACAGTATCCAATGCATCAACTTGCATCTGTTCCATTGCGCCCAATGTCGGTCCGAGTCCACAGCATGCCATACCACCGTGTGCATAACTCATCCCATCAGGAATTGGAAATAATAGATCCTCCATTTTATGCATATACTGTGCATAAGTTGCTGAAGCCGGATCTGTACCGAGGATTTCACGAATGTTACGCCCCCCCGTACAGTGAATATGCTCGCCGATGACACACATATTACATTTCCCACATGCGTTCTGTGGCTGCACGACGACGCGATCCCCCACCTTAACGCGACCGGGTTGTGCCACTTCAACAACTTCACCAGCTGCTTCGTGCCCGAAGTGCTCACCTGTACCTCCACCTTTGAATCCTTTGTACTCAGTGCACATGGGAACAGCATGGATTTTGACGACCACAACATCTCCCGCTGCCTTGGGATCAGGTTTGTCTACTACGCCACCTTTGCCTTCACCAAACATTGCTGCTACTTTCATATTTTTTATAGCATGTTTCGATGTAACGAACACCGAAATCCTGCGACCAAAACTCTCCACCGCTAAATACGCGGATCAGTTGTATAATGGAGAGAAAAGGCATCTTCCTCCTTATTATTTAAAGTACTAATACCATAACACATTTAATGAAAACCGTCTACAAAATTATAATTTTGTAGCGAGAATATTCAGACACAATGATTCACCAAGGCAACGAAATTCAAATCTAAATGCATTAAACTATGAGTTCTTGCCCAAAATGTAAATTTTAGATGATTTTATTAATTTAATATGATATTATATACTACATTGTATAACGTGTATATTTTCAGTGCACGAATCACGTTTAGATGGAGGTAGAAACATGGGTGTTCCTGGCATACCGGAACTGTTGATTATATTAGTGATTGTACTACTCCTATTTGGTTCAAAGAAGTTACCCGATTTAGCACGCGGACTTGGTAAAAGCATTACTAACTTTAAATCCGGCCTTAATGAAGAACAGCAAAGCGACACTAAAACCGCAGCGCAAGAAGAGAAGGAAACACAACAGAAAGAGGAAGTTAGTTAAAGTTTTACTCACAATGAAAGAAAAATTACCCGATTTTCTTCAGAGTGTAATTGAAGAATACCCTGAAGTTTGGAAAGCATATCAAGCAATGGGAGAAGCCTGCGGTACAGCTGGACCTCTTGACCCAAAAACTGTGCGCCTTGCCAAACTTGCTTTGGCTATCGGTGCGAAGTCTGAAGGTGCGGTGCATTCGCACACTCGGCGTGCGCTGCGAGAAGGAATTTCGCGAGAAGAGATACAACAGGTAGCACTGCTTGCGGTAACATCCATCGGTTGGTCCTCAAGTATGGCAGCCTTGTCATGGATTCAAGATGTCGTAGACAAACAGGTACAGACTGATTGAGAACATCAGCATGGGAGTAGTTCATAAGCAAAAACACTTCAGGTTTGTAAATCCCTTCTATGGAGTTTTAATCCTCATTACCACTCTGTTATGCATTCCAAATGTTAGTAGAGCTGAAAAAACAGTAACGGAAATACAACAAGGTGTAGAATACGTCAAATTAAGACTCTACTCTAAGGCTGTTGATACTTTTAATTCAATCTTATCTCGAAATCCAAAAGATATAAACGCGCTCTTTCAATTGGCGAATGTCTATAAGTTGCAGGATGAGTTGGAATTAGCGATTGAGACGTTTAACAAGATTTTCGCAATCGCAGATTCTAAAAATATATCTACGAATGAGCGAATATATGGGTTTACACACCTTGCGCTTTCTGAAATTTACTGCAAACAGAGCAAATTAGATATTGCTGAACAGCATGCGATTGAGGCAGTTCAGAGATGTTCTACAGTCGCGGATACACATTACCGACTCGGTTATATCTACACACATCAAGCAAAGTTTGACAAAGCACTGGCAGCATTTAAGCGAACCCTCACACTCAAACCTGATTTTGCTGAAGTCTATGAATGGCTCGGTTTAATTGCCCTTATGCAACAGAAACCGCAAGAGGCTGTATCACACTATAAAACTGCAATTAAGAGTAAGCCTTATGTTCAAAGTGTTTACTATAACCTTGCTAAGGCTTACCGACTTCTCGGAGATACGGAATCTGCGGAGGAGCAACTAAAGATTTTCCAAAAGATGAAAATCTATTATGACCAGACATACGCTATTGAAGGCTCTTTGGCGGAAAATCCATCAAACACAACGTTACGACTGAAATTGGCAGAGATACATGTAGCACACAAACATTTTTCAGCAGCAATTGCCACGTACCAAGCACTGCTTCGGTTAAATCCAGACCTTGTAGTAGGATACGATAAGGTGGGAAGACTGTATATGGAACTTAACATGCCGAAACGTGCGATACCGTTCTTTCAGAAGGTGCTACAATTAAATCCTAATGCTGTAGAAGCACATGTCCGATTAGGATGGCTTTTCACCACCCAAAAAGCGTATGATAAGGCAGAATCACATTTACAAAAAGTTATCAAAAAGATGCCGAAACATACATTAGCATATCACGGGTTAGCAGAGATTTATACGCAGCAGGGACACATCGAAAAAGCGATAAAAACATATAAACACATCACACAAATTGAACCTGACGATAGAGATGCTTGGGCGGCATTGCAAAAATTGGAACTTCTGAAGAAACGTTCAAAAACTACACAGTAAGTATATAATATGGTTATCTAATGCGAAAGATTGACCTTAATAGAACCCTATATCACCCCCTCTTTTTCCTTCCTGCATTCATTGCTCAGATTATATATTTACAATACTGCACAGCCGCGTTAGCAGAGCCAATTTTCGTTGACGTCACCAAGTCTGCGGGTGTCATGTTTGAACATACTGATGGCAGGAGTGGCAAGAGGCTTTTCAATGAATTTCTCGGTTCTGGTGGCGGTTTTTTCGATTATGATGGTGACGGTGACCTTGACATCTACCTTGTAAATGGTGCGATGCAAACAGGCAATTCGCAAGATAAAGTACCACATAACGTCCTTTACCGAAACAACGGGGATGGCACCTTTAAGGATGTAACTAAAGATGCAGGTGTGGGCAGTCCGGCTTACGGCACAGGTGCTACCGTTGGCGATTATGATAATGATGGTGACCTTGATCTTTACGTTACTAACTTTGGAAAGGATCAGCTTTATCAAAACAACGGGGATGGCACCTTTAAGGATGTAACAAAACAAGCACAAGTCGGTAATCCAAACTGGGGAACAAGTTGTGCTTTTGCGGATGTTGATAACGATGGAGATTTAGACCTTTATGTAGCAAACTACGCCGCATATACACCCAAGGATGATAAAAGGTGTGACGAGCGAGGCGTTCATGTCTATTGTGGTCCGCACGCCTATCCCCCAGTTCACGATACTTTTTACAAAAATAATGGAGATGGAACGTTTATTGATGTTTCAACCATGTATCGTCCTTCGGACCTGATTCCTATGCACGGGTTAGGTGTAACATTCGGTGATTACGATGCTGATGGTGATGTTGATCTCTATGTTGCCAACGATCAAGATCCGAATTTCCTATTCCAAAACGAAGGAAAAGATAAATTTTTAGAGGTTGCTTTAATTTCTGGCGTTTGCTACAATGATATGGGTAAAGAAGAAGCTGGAATGGGAACCGATTTCGGTGACTATAACAACGATGGGCAGCTTGACCTGACTGTCAGCAATTACCAGACTGAAACAAATACACTTTACCATAATCACGACACTGACTTTTTTATTGATAATACTATCGCGTCGGGAATAGCCGAAGTAACACACGGTTATCTCGGATGGGGTATCAAGTTTTTTGATTATGACAATGACGGTTATCAAGACATCTTTGTAGCGAATGGGCATTTGATGGATAATATCTCTGTGCTTGAAAAGCACGTGACCTATCCGCAAAGGAATCTGCTGTTTCGAAATTTAGGTGATGGCACATTCACCAATGTCATGTCCCAAAAAGATGGATTAACCTTGAAAAAGGTCAGTCGTGGTGCTGCTATCGGTGACTATGACAATGATGGCGATCTTGATATTCTTGTCACCAACTGCAATCAACGTCCAGACCTACTTCAAAATGCAGTCGGTAATAAAAACAATTGGATACAAATACAGGTTGTGGGACACGGAAGCAACCGTTCTGGCATTGGAGCAAAAATAAAAGTTGTAACGGGAACACACGTCCAGTATCGTGAGGTGCAAAGTGGTGGGAGTTATCTTTCTTTTCACGACCTGCGCGCCCATTTTGGTGTTGGAAAATCGGAACAGATTGAACTTCTTGAGATTCGATGGCCTACTGGTCAAATTGACAGAGGCACACACCTTCCCGCCAACCAAAGATATTTAGTTGTTGAAGGAGACAAAATCGTTCCGATTCAACAATGATTATTAAAATAAATGCCTACTAAGGCAAATTAAAAGGAGGTACAAAATCAAAAGTTTATTTATTATGTTAACACTTTTAACGTTTGTCGCAGCTTTCGCGTATGCAGCAAATGAACCAGAGGATTCGCTCATTCTCTATATGTCTTTTGATACAATTGATGGAATACAGACGATTGACCATTCAAAGTATGAAAACCACGGTGAAATGATGGGAAACCCACAACACGTTGAAGGAAGATTCGGTAAAGCTCTTCAATTTAACGGTGTATCCGACTATGTTGAAATTCCACACCATGAAACACTTACCGTGGATCAGGATGTCACGGTCATGGCTTGGATTCATACTGAGAGACATACAGGACCTGATAACGCGCAATGGCAAGGTATCTTGGCAAAGGGGAACAACCCACGTTCCTATAGTCTCTGGACTGAGAAAAATAGTAAATGTTTGCACTTCGGCGTAGGTCCACCTCAAGGTGGTGGTAGTGTCTGTCACCAAGGTGAAGTCAAGCTAAACGAATGGCAACATGTTGTGGCACAAGTGAATAATGGAACCCACCGTTATTGGATTAACGGTCAGAAAGTTGGAGAAATCGGTAATAAACCGGACCCACCTGGCTTAGAGGATACATCCCCTGTCGTCGTTGGAACTGCAGGCGGAGGTAATAAACGATATTTCCTCGGTTTGATTGACGAAGTTCGCATCTGGAACCGTGCTCTCTCTGATGAAGAGATTAATGAACAGATGGAAAAAGGGCATTTTGAAATCTCTCCTGTTGACCCGAAATTAAAATTAACTATTACTTGGGGAAACTTGAAGGTTCAACAGCGTTAAATTGGACAGTCATTTTTGGTTCGTCCTTACATGGTTTCTGCTGTGTCAGAACAAGATGCTTGCGAAACCAATTTAATCTATATTAAGAGGAGAATATGAAATATCTATTTGTAATGTTAACACTTATAACGTTTGTGGCAACTTTTGCACATGCGTTAAATGAACCTGAGGATTCGCTAATTCTCTATATCTCATTTGATGCACTCAATAATGACGGTAAATTGAATGATCATTCCAAGTATGGGAACCAGGGAGAACTGAAAGGTAATCCTGAATTAGTTACCGGGAAATATGGGAAGGCAATTGAACTAGATGGGCAAAGCCAATGGGTTGAAATCATGCATCATGAAACCCTCACTGTTGATAAGGATGTCACTGTTATGGCATGGATAAATGTTGAAAGACATTCCGGGCCTGGTGGTGTAAATTGGCAAGGGATCGTTTCAAAGGGTAATAGTCCGCGTTCTTACAGTTTTTATACACATTTGCCAACGCAGTGTCTACACCTCAGCATCGGTCCAGCTGGCGGCTTCGGAAGTAGTACATGCAACACCGCAATCAGCTTAAACGAATGGGTACATGTTGCTGCACAACAAGAAAGTGGAACACACCGGTATTGGATTAATGGTGTAAATGCCGGTGAAAGTGGTGGAAAACCGGATCCACTCGGTAACGCTGATACATCCAATGTTTTCATTGGAACTACAGCGGAAGGAGTTGGTCGATTGTTACTCGGCTTAATTGACGAGGTTCGCATCTGGAACCGTGCACTTACAGAAGATGAGGTTATTGACCAGATGAATAAAGGGCATTTAGAGCTTTTTCCTGTTGACCCACGCCAGAAATTGGCAACGACATGGGGAACCTTAAAAACCCGAAAACGCTAATTTTTTTATAGTGACAGGTTCTGAGCCTATCACTATATTCATTTATATCACAACTTCGGATTCCGAAGTTGTTTTGGAGGAAAATAAAACAATGAGATTTTTGTTTACGATATTAATCCTTACTATATTTGTTGCATCTTTCGCACTTGCAGCAGAAGAGTCCGATGATTCACTCATCCTCTATTTCTCTTTTGATGAATTAGATGGGGATATGACAATTGACCATTCAAAATATGGCAATAACGGTGCTATAAATGGTGCCCCTGCATTGGTGGATGGAAAGTTTGGAAAGGCCCTGAAATTTAACGGTGAAAGTGATTGGGTTGAAGTCCCGCATGCCGATATTCTCACTGTTGAGACGGGTGTAACCGTGATGGCATGGATTAACGCAGAAAGGCACATGGGACCCGATGCGCAACGTTGGCAAGGCATTGTCTCAAAAGGAAACAGTCCACGTTCTTATAGTTTCTACACCGAATCACCCAGTGAATGTATACACTTCAGTGCCGGTGGGGGTAGTACCTGTACAACACAAATTCCACTCAATGAGTGGCAACATATCGTGGCACAAGTAGATGGTGACACCCATAGGTATTGGCTCAATGGTGAAAATATTTTTGAATCTGGTGGCAAAGCTGCTTTACCGGGAGCTACTGATACATCTAATGTCTTCGTCGGAACTACTGCGGAAGGAGCTAATCGTTTGTTCCTCGGTTTGATTGACGAAGTGCGTATCTGGAACCGTGCGCTCACCGAAGAGGAAGTTATTATGGAGATGGAGAGCGGGTATCAGGCTGGAACTGCTGTTGATCCACGTGCAAAACTGGCTACTACCTGGTCCACCATAAAATCTCAATAATAACAGATAAACATTTCTGTTTCTCTTAATTTTTGTAGGTGGGTTCAATCGGACTCACCTACACACTGTCAGATAAAACCAGAATCAAGGTTGAAGATCTTCTTAATTACTTTGATTTGTATTGTGAGGTCCTTGTGCCTTGCAATACTCACTTGATCAGAAAACTTCTAATAAAGATAATTTGGTATCATGAAATTAAAGGAGAATATATACCACGTGAACGGAAAATTTATATCGTCCTCAAATGTTGAACGGGATCATTTGGATTGGGGCACAATCGGTTGGCTTAGTCGCCCTGAAACAACAGGTGCAAAAGATATCGTCGCAATGGAAGTTAGCCTCTCTCCCGGATACGGACACGATTTTCATAAGCACCCTGACCAGGAAGAGGTTATCTACGTTATAGAAGGCAGCGTGGAGCAGTGGCTTGAAGATAAGAAGCAAATATTAAACGCAGGTGACTCCGTGTTCATTGCAGCAGATATCGTTCATGCGTCATTTAATGTCTCTTCTCAACCGGCAAAGTTGTTTGTTACGCTCAGTCCCAGTAAGGGAGAAGAGGGATATCAACTCATTGATGTTTTTGATGAGGCACCGTGGAATACACTCCGATCATAATTGAAACAAACCATTTAGGTTCTTTTCACTTTTTCTTGTTATCCTACCACTAAATGGATATAATTGATTAGACCTTTTGGAGATGGGCAAATATGCTTGGAACATCTGTATCCGAAACTTCATTGCAACTCCGTCAACGGATGCGTGAGTTCTACGAAACTTCGGCAACCTATAAGGAACTCTTAGCCGCTCACGACGAAATCTATCTCCGACACTACGTAGAATTGGTAATCCGTTATGCACCATCAGGTTCGAGGATTTTGGATCTCGGATGCGGTAACGGTATATCCTCTCGACTGCTAAATCAAGCGGATTTTGATGTTGTTGGGACCGACATCTCCGCACTTTTTCTTGAAGAAGCACAAGAGTGGGAAAACCCAAAGTTACGATATCAAGTTTGTGATGTTTTAGAACTGCCGTTTGAAAATAATTCTTTTGATGTGATCTGTTCAAACGAATTAATAGAACATCTACCTGATGTGGGGACAGCATTAACGGAGATGATCCGTGTTGTTCGTAAAGGTGGGAAGGTTGTGCTATCTGGGCCGAATCTCTGCTCACCTATAACACCTTTTCTTGATTGGATACGTATGATGTTTGGCAAACCCGGCAGACCTGTTTGGGGAGAGACAAAGCAACAAGCGTTGCAACAGTTCAAGCGAAACTGCGGACTTTATATAAATAAGCGTTTCTTGACAAAAACACCGCACTTTATTTATCGCAACCCGGATCTACAAGCAGATGCTATCGGTGGCGATGCTGACAGTGCCTATTACGCTAATCCGATTGATCTTGCACAATTTTTCAAACTAAACGGGTTCAACATTGTCAAAAAAGCTGTTGGCTTTGGCATGAAGGGGAGAATCGTTGCAAATATGTTTCCGTATCTGAGTCCTTACATCACTATGGTTGTTCAAAAATGAACATTCGTGCGAACGATTTTGTTTTAGAGATTGGAAGTGGGCACAACCCAAATATACGTTCGGATGTTTTGTGTGACAAATTCATAGATGACGACGAACAACGTGGGGGTCTGATTGTCACTGATCGACCAATGGTAGAAGCCGATGGGCAATTTCTACCTTTTGTAGAAGGTGCATTTGACTACGTCATCTGTTTGCATGTTTTGGAACATGTTGAAAATCCTGATTTACTTATCTCCGAAATGATGCGTGTGTCGTCCCGAGGTTATATTGAAACACCCTCTGAAATCGGAGAACGTATCTACGGATGGCATTATCACAATTGGGTTGTTAACCTGATTAATGGTCATCTGGTCCTACAAAAGAACGAAAAGAAAGCTGAATTTGGGCAACTTTTCCACATGTTGGCAGCAAAAGATAAGTACTGGAGAAAGTTCCATATTATGCACCACAACCTCTTCCTTGTACAATATGAATGGGAAGGTCAGATTGATTATGAGATATTGGACCAGCAAGAGTCACCACTAGACTTGAAATCTCCGCAGACTATTGAAGAACTTCTGACAACCACCCATTCAAAGCAAAGACAAAATGGCTTTTGGTTAACGCTTAAAAGTGCAGTACCGCGCAGTATTGTATCTCGTGCAAAATCGCTTTTAGTAAAAAGTAGAAGCCGCCAAACCAAAACATTAAAGGAAATTATCGCCTGTCCGCAGTGTAAAGGTAAAATTATTTGGCAAGAACAAAACCTACATTGTAATAAATGCAATCGGTTTTATCCGGTTATTGATGGAATTCCGAGATTTACCGTAACTCCAGGGAATTCTCTGTAATCTCTAAAACACCTAATCTTAAACAATTGAATATATAAAATGGAAAATAATACAAACAACATTGAAAATAGAAATGTCGTGATAATTGGTGGTGGTACTGCTGGCTTTGCAGCGGGCGTCTACACCTCCCGTGCGATGCTGGAACCGGTTCTAATCACTGGTGATGCACTTGGCGGGCAACTCTCCTTAACACTTGACCTTGAGAACTACCCCGGATTTTTCGGTAACGAAGCATCTGTCTTTATTCAAGGCATGCAAGAGCAAGCAGAACGGTTCGGCACTGAGGTCAAATTTGATACGGTAACAGCAGTTGATTTCGCGCAACACCCATTTGTCGTGAACACTTATGAAAAAGAGTACCACGCAAAATCTGTGATTATCTGCACGGGTGCTTCACCACGGACACTCAACATCCCTGGGGAAGAGGGGTATGGTGGGCGCGGTGTATCCTATTGTGCTACCTGTGACGGATTTTTCTTCCAAAACCAACGACTCATCGTTGTCGGTGGTGGTGACGCGGCATTGGAGGAAGGAATCTTCCTAACAAAATACGCATCTGAAGTCTATGTCGTGCATCGGCGCGACCAACTCCGTGCCAGCCAAATTATGCAGGAACGGGCATTCAAAAACGATAAAATTAAATTTATTTGGGACACCGTTGTTGAAGAAATTTGCGGAGACAACGAGAAGGTCACCGGTGCTAAACTCAAAAATATCAAAACGAATGAAACTGAACTTTTCCCAATTGATGGTGTGTTTATCTTTATAGGTCATATACCGAACACAGAACTTTTTACAAACGTTATAGATATGAATGAACAAGGGTACATTATCGTAGACGACCTACAACGCACAAACATAGATGGTGTTTTTGCTGCGGGGGATGTGCATGACCACGTATTCCGTCAAGCGATTACAGCAGCAGGCGCAGGTGCAGCTGCGGCAATCGCATCCGAAAAGTTTATTGCAGAATTGGAGAACCGCTCTTATCCGGGGAATTGATGTGAATAGGTGAACTGTAAAGAAGGTTGATATTCATTGGCAGACTAGAGTACAATGTTGGTATGATCTACGTAAGAGAGCATCCTGATCCAGACTTCGCATCACTGCCGCACGGTAGATACGATATTGTAACTAAAGATACCTTACAGAAATTCCCTGAAGACATCCTGCAGACCGTCTTGGAACGATCCGATTTTGAGTTTATAGAATTTGTTGAAGGTGAATTGACGACAGTAGAAGTTCGCCGGACAGATAGTCTTATAAAGGTGCTACTGGGTGATGAATTGGTCTTGGTGCATATTGAGTTTCAAGTGGGCGACAGTACCGATCTTGAAATGGTGCGTCGTAATGTAGGTTATCTCGGTAGATGTTATGAAAAATACGGATTGCCAATCCTTTCTCATGTTATCTATCTCCGTCCCAATGCTGGGCGGAATGATCCAGGGGGTTATAGGCAAGACGTGCCGAATCATCGGTTTATCGTTGAGTACAAAGTGATTCGCCTCATTGAACTTGATGGACAATCTATGTTGGAGATGGAAAACACTGGACTCCTGCCATTTGCTCCGTTGATGCAGCCACCGGCCGGCATAGAACGACTTCAATGGGCAATTCAATGTAATGAAAGGATAAAGACACTCTCGCTGCCTACAGTTATTCGCAGCAATCTTCTCGTCTCACAGTGGGTCATGAGCGGTTTAATTCATCCACACCAAGCAATTGCTGGTTTTTTACAGGAGGGAATCGTGCAAGAATCATCGGTTTACCAACACCTTTTAGAAACAACAGGAAAAGAACATTACGAACGCGGATATCAACAAGGAGTTGAACAGAGTGCGCGCCAAGTTGTCCTTGAATCTCTTTATAGTGTCCTTGAATATAAGTTTAATTCTATCACTGTCCGCATGTTACGTCCATTGTTGGAGGACGTTGATGATGTCCAGGTTCTTAAACAGTTGCATAACGCAGCACTACGTGTAGAAGACCTTGAAACGTTTGTCCAGATTTTAGAAACAAGCAAGAGTTAACTCTAACCGGTTTAGGTAGAGATCCTTTAGGTTACGTGGTGCTGTCGTAGACAAAATGCAGCGGACAATATAGATAGCGTTTTTGCTGCGGGGGATGTGCATGACCACGTATTCCGTCAAGCGATTACAGCAGCAGGCGCAGGCGCAGCGGCAGCCATCGCCTCAGAGAAGTTCATCGCTGAATTTGAAAACCGTGCCTATCCCGGAAATTGATCCTTGAAGGATTTAGTTTTGAATACACAGTGCTATGAAAAACCACATAAACCAACGTCTTGCTCTTGGCTTAGATTCAAGCACACAGAGTTTATCGGCAATCGTCATCAATATTGACACAGCAGAAAAGTGTTTTGATCACGCCATTGACTATCGCGCAGATGCACGAACCAACGGCTTCGATATCGGTGAGGACTACATCTTACCACCGAAATCTGTGGGTGAAGCGGAACAACCACCGTTGATGTACCTTGCGTCACTTGATGCAATGTTCACTGACATGCGCGAGGCGGGTGTTGCGTTAGAAAATATCGTTGCCATTAACACATCGGGACAACAGCACGGACATGTCTATCTGAACCGAAACGCTGCGAATATATTTTCCAACCTACAGCCAGCAGAAAATAGTAGATTAGAATTAAAAACGCTTTTAGCGGGTGTCTTCTCGTATTCCACTGCACCGATATGGATGACTGCCAATACCGTCGCACAGACTAACCATGTCCGAGAAGCAGTCGGTGGAAAAACGCAGATGATTGAACGTTCCGGTTCGGATGCACCGCTCAGATTTACAGGCACGGTGATTCGTCGTGTCGCCGAACAATCATCACGCGACTACGCTGCAACAGAAAAAATTCAACTTATCAGCAGTTTTATCCCCGCAGTGCTGTCGGGAAATACGTCAGTGCCGATTGATACAGGCAATGCGTGCGGCATGTCACTAATGAATTACCGGAATAAGGTTTGGGATGCCGAACTGATAGCAGCAACGGCACAGGAAATACCTGGAGGTTCGGAAGGATTACTGGAAAAATTGCCAGAACTTGCCCCACCAGATTCCGTTGTGGGAAATATCGCGGCATATTTTGTTGAAAAATATGGCTTTCATCAAGAGTGTTCAATCATAGCAGGTTCTGGGGACAATCCACAAGCGAAAGTCCCTATGGCAGGTGATCTGCTCAGCCTCGGCACAAGTTTTGTCAATATGGTATCCACAGATGGTAACACACTTGACCCAGAAGGATTCGCTAACGCGATGTACGATGGCATTGGTCGTCCGTTTATGTTCGGATGCCGCACCAATGGTGCTATGGTGTGGGATGCAGTCAGAAATAATTATGGACTTTCAAAAGAGGAATACGAACCCGCAGAAGTTGCTTTGCAACATGTTTCTCCAGGACAGTTCATGACATTTTGGCAACCCAAAACGGAATCTTTTCCTGTCTCTGGTGCCTTTGATATAATTCGTGCAAACGACTCTGATGCACCGAATTTAGCAGAAGATTATTCGGGGGTTATAGAGACAAGTCTTGCAGCTGTTCGTGTCTATTCCGAGGTCTTCACAAAACCATCGCAAGACCCTTTATATGTTACAGGTGGCGCGACAGGAAGTCCTCAAATTATGCGGCGCGTCGCAGGAATCTGGAACAGACCAGTTGTTTCTGTAGAAAAGGGCGGTGCTGCACTCGGTGCTGCGGTAGCAGGTGCAAAAACGTATTGTAGCCATGTAGATGAACCTTTTGATATAGAAGCATTTAGTGCTGAAGTTTTAAAGCGCGGTGAACGCATTCAACCTAACGCTGCGGATGTCCAAACGTATCACGGAGAAGGTAACTATCTCCAACGATTCCGCGAAACGTATGAAAGAATCATGAAGGAAAACCCTCTGTAGCCATTATGGACGAACTAACACACATTGACGAAAAAGGCAACACCCGGATGGTTGATGTTGGCGAAAAACCAGAAACGTTGCGAATTGCCATTGCCAAGGGACATGTGACCGCTCAACCTGAAACGCTCCGCCGCATTACAGAACAACAGATGAAGAAGGGCAATGTTTTGGAAGTCGCCCGACTCGCAGGTTATATGGCAGCAAAACGGACAAGTGAACTCATTCCGCTTTGTCATCCTCTTACGCTCACCTCTATACGCGTTGATATGTCAATTGTAGAAGGAAAAATTGAGATCGAAGCAGAGGTACAAACCGTTGGACGTACAGGTGTGGAGATGGAAGCACTCACCGCTGTATCTATTGCAGGTTTGACCGTTTACGATATGTGTAAAGCTGTTGACCGTGAGATGTGTATCTCCGATATAAGGTTAGTCAAGAAAACCGGTGGTACAAGCGGAGACTTTAACTTGTCAGAAGATATGTAATACTGAATTACGCTAAATCGTAGAGGTGGGTCCCTGTACCCGCCCGTGCTCCACAACACCGAGAACAATACAAATCAAATTGATTTTTGAACAACATCCAACGAAAGTCAAGTAGCCAGCACAAGCAATGTGCTAAAGCGGAGAAAAAATATGCGTCGAATTATCATTACAATCCTGGCTGTTTTCCTATCGGTTACCACAACAACTTTTGCAACAGATTACGTTCTAATACTTGGCGGTGCTGGTGGTGAGAAATCCTACTATGACAAGTTTTGGAGTGCAACTTCCCGATTCCACCAATTGCTCACACAGCAATACGGCTACTCAGCTGAGCAGATCACCTTCCTTTTTGAAGATGAAGGCACACTCCCGGAACTTGTTACGGGTGAAGCAAATCGGGAACCTGTTTTAGAGGCATTTTCACAACTTGCAGAAAAGGTCCAACCGACAGATAGATTTATCCTCTTCATGATTGGGCATGCATCGCGAACCTCATCCAATTTGAAATTCAATTTGCCAGGACGCGACATCAGTCAACAAGAATACACTGATAGTATTAACAACATCCGCGCAGAACAGCAGCTACTCGTCTTTGGATTTCCCTATAGTGCGGGAATAGTAAAAGACATCAGCGCAAAGGGACGAATTATTATCACATCAAGTTCAACACGTGAAGGTTATGCTTCTCAAGCCGGTTTCGGAGATCTCTTCGTTGATGTATTCTCTGAACCAACTGCGGATACAAACACCGACGGTGCAATATCACTCTTAGAGGCGTTTCTCTGGATGCAAACTCGTGTTGATGGATGGTATGAACAAGATGGCGCAATGCAAGCAGAGCATCCACACCTTGATGATAACGCTGATGGGCGCGCCTTGCGCAAGGACGTAGTAGCGAACGGGGAAGGAACACTCGCTGATAAAACATTTTTAGGAAAACGTCTTACACCTCTGCCGCCAGTTGAGCAAAGTACTGCACAAAATTCGGAAGAGGAAGCAGATAAACAGCCGACTCCACATACACACGAAAACGGTCATACCCATGCTGAGGTTGCCTCTGAAGAAAAAGAACAAGGTGGCATGAAAGGAAAATCGTCGCTGCCGTATGATTTTATTAGCGAAGCAGACGAACAAGCCATCCAAAAAAGCATTGAAAACGCACCGATCGCGGCAGAGCATCCTGATGATGGGGCAGTTGTGTTGTGGGAAGCAAAAGTTTATGACATTGATGAGGATAGTAGACTTGTCTATTCCACACGACGAATAGTAAAGATTTTCAATAAAGATGGGTATCACCTCGGTGAGATCAAGATTCCGTATGTGCAAGGTGGGGACGATGTCACTATCCATCATGCTCACACGATTCAACCAGATGGTACGCAAGTAGCATTAGATGAAAGTAAAATTGTTCGCGGCATTTCGCCAGCAAGTGCTGCTGAAGCAGGGTTACATGTAAACACCCGTTTAATGTATTTTGAATTACCGAAAATAACTGACGGTTGTATCATTGACTATGCATACTCCACCAAAAATTTACCACATGCTATGAAAGGTGAGTTTTGGCGACAAGTTTATTTTCAAGTCGAAGAACCTGTACTATCTTATCGCCTAACAGCGCATATTCCCAAGAAAAAGCAACTCCTTTATAGAGTCGATGGACCGCAAATTGAGCCAACGGTTACCGAAAACAACTATACCCGCACCTACACATTTGAAACAACAAATGTTCCTGCATTGCGAAGTGAACCTTTGATGCCCGCTGTATCGGACTTTGCTTATAACATTAGCCTCTCATCAGTTAATTCATGGGATAAATTGGTCGCGTGGTATGCTACATTAATTCGCGAACAGGATAGATCTACGAAAGAAATTGAGGCGAAAACAAAGGAACTACTCACCGGGGTGTTATCACGCGAAGAGAAAATCAAACGTCTATACGAATTTGTTGCGACAAACATTCAGTACGCGGGCGATGAGCGCGGTATTTGGGCAATTAAACCTTATCCTGCTGGTGAAGTCTTGAAAAAAGAGTGGGGTGATTGTAAGGGAAAATCAACCTTACTCTCAACGATGCTTCGCGTCGCAGGTATTGATTCTTACCCCGTCCTTGTTTCCGCTGGAAAAGCAAGTAGAATTGTCCCAGAAGTCCCATCACTCGCATATTTCAATCACATGATACTCGCTGTAGATGGTGGAGAAAATAAAGACTTGATATGGCTTGACCCAACCGCCCACACGTGTGCATTCGGTGATTTTCCCGCCAGTGACCAAAATCGATGGACGCTGATTATCAATACCGACGCACCAATTAACAAGGGGGGTGATGCCGACATAGCAGACACACCTGTCTTGGAACATAAAAAACTTGATGGCGAAAAAGTAAAATCACTCTTATTCGCTTTTCAAAAGAGTCCAGCACTGCCAGCAAATTCAAATGTAAGGCAGACTGCTACGTATGTTAAGGTCAAAAAGGACATGAGTGTAGAAGTCACGCATGAACTCCGTGTCTCTGGAGATTTCAACACAAGATTTAGAGCAAGACTCTTAGGTACAAGTCGTCGCGATGATAGAATTCGATTCCTACGTGATGCTTTGGAATTGGACGAACGTGCAAAAGTGGATCATTTTGAAATATCCGAGATTGACCAGTTGGAACCTGAATTAAAGATAAAACTAACTTGGTCATGCAAGGAATACGTATACGCAATAGCGAACCAATTTATTTTGGAACTTCCTGTTGTCAGTCATCCGTATGCCAAGTTGTTGAGAGAAGACGAACGTGACCTTCCAGCAGCGCTTGGTAAAGCACTCACTTTTGAAGACAATATCACTGTTGATGTAGAGGCACCATTCGTCATAAACATGATTCCGGAAGCACAAAAACTCAAAACTGACGTCGCTGAAATCCAATTGGAGTACAAAAAGTCCGGACAGCAAGTTGAAATGAAGCAGACTGTTCGTTTCCATGCACCGACAGTGAAAGCCACGCAAATCTTGCATCTTACAGATGTTGTTAGAATCGCTTCCAGCCAAAGCACAAAACGTTTCATCTTAACTCAAAAACCTTAGGAAGGTAATATAGCACAAATAGGGTCATTTAGTTTCCATACTTAGATTTTCAGTTTATGAGTCTCTGTTGTAGGAGCGACCTCCCGGTCGCGACTTTTCGGCTACAATGAACAAAAAGCCTAAAACTAAATAGCCTTGTAGTAAAAGCACGAATAGAGTGAACTTATACCTAATTAACTTGATCCCAATCGGTAGGTGCGGTTTCCTAACCGCGCCATAGGCGTCAATTTAGTGATTTTCAAATATGAGAATGCTCTTTAGTCCCGAATCAACGCCGAATGCGCGTATGGCATTCGGCGGGACTAAATATAAGACAGTCTTAGTCTTCATGCTTATTGAGAGGTGTTTGTCCAAACGCAGATTTTTTCTTAAATTGACGCCTATGCTCTGTCCTTAAATTGACACCTATGCAAGAAAAGGCGGTCAACCAACCAAATACTTAAAGACAGCAGATAAATTATCGTCAGGTGAGTAGAGTTGGGATACGTTCAATTTATTTTCAATGAGAATTTGGGGGAGTCGGGCGTAAAAAGCGTCCGGTTTTGCTGTTTCAATGATAACATCCCCTGCAGCATCACCAAAAGTGACACTGAGAATATCATCAAAAAGGAGACAGACTTGTGCTAAACGGCGCGGTTCGTCAGCACTAAGATAGACTTTGTGTGGGTGTTCATCAATCAGTTCGCGTATATCGGAAATAGTTCCTTCTGCAAGGATTCGTCCTTGATGGATAAGTAGTATCGTTTCTGTCATTGCTTCTATTTCATATAGGATATGACTTGAGACAACAATACTGGTCCCTTGTTTTGCAAGTTTAGCGAGCAGATTTATGATATGTCGTCTGCCGACTGGGTCAAGTCCAGTCAGCGGTTCGTCAAGGAAAAGAAGTTCCGGTTTATGCACGAGTGCTTGAGCAAGTTTTATGCGTTGTCGCATCCCTTTACTGTAAGATCCGATCGGTTTGTCCTTTGCTGAAAACATATCTACAGTTTCAAGCACATCCAAACTTTGAAATCTTACTTCCGATTTTTCACATCCACTCAACGTTGCAAAAAAAGCGATGAACTCAAAACCGGTCATAAATTGGTAGGCTAATTCTATATCCGGGCAGTAGCCAACCCGCTGTGTTAAAAGATAGTTATTCCAGACAGGTTGATCGAGGACAGTGATGTCCCCTTTATTCGGTTTGAGTTGACCTGTCATTAATTTGAGTAGGCTTGTTTTGCCTGCACCGTTGGGACCAAGCAAACCGGTAATTCCAGGGTGAATCTGCAGCGTAACGTCATTCACCCCCATTACTTCGCCATACCATTTTGATAGGTTTTCTGTTTGAACGATAGCAGTTTCATCCATTTTGTGAGTTCCTATTTTCGCACTTATGATACTGTGCTGCCTTTACAGATTTTCATGGTTTCTTCAAGGTTTTGGATACCCGCAGTAGTTCCAATTGCGGTCACACAGGCGGCACCCGTTGCGGATGCTAATTCAGCTGTCGTTTTAAGGTCCCATCCTTTCACCGTTCCTGTGAGAAATCCTGCCACGTATGCATCTCCTGCACCGGTTGCATCAACTATGTTAACGGGATACGCTGGGACAAAGAGTTCTTCTTCAGGAGTTGAAACGTAACTGCCGCGTTCACCCATTTTAAGTCCGATGGTGCTGATTCCGTAGTTCCGCAAAAAGGTGGAGATTTCACGCACTTCGGATTTATCTGTCAGATGCTGTGCTTCTGTCAAACTCGGCAGAAAGATATCTACGAATGGCAGACACGGTTCCAACGTTTCCAGCCACTTGCCCGTTGCATCCCATGCGGTGTCAAGCGAGGTTGTTATTCCTAATGTTTTCGCTTTTTGAAGGACGTTTGCCATTGGTTGTCCATCAAATCGGGGCATCACGAGTGCACCTGCAATATGGAGGATTTTGGCAGTTTTTATGATATCCCAGTTGAGATCATCTTCGCTAAGTTCACCGTTCGCGCCGATGTAGTGGCAGAAACTTCGTTCGCCATCGGAAGCAATCGCCACGAATGTAAGAGAGGTGTTCACCTTCGGATCTCGTTGTATGCCTGCTGTGTCAACCTGATTTTCTGTGAGGGTATGCAGGATTAAATCACCAAAACGATCATTGCCGATTTTACCCATAGCTCCAACGGACACACCAAGCCGTGTGAGCGCAATGGCTGTGTTGTTGGCACAACCACCAGTATGGATTTCCAGTTCATCAAAAAGTACCAATTTTCCCTTCTCAGGAAAATGATCTATTGGTTTTCCAAGCACATCAGCGACAAAAATTCCGAGCGATAGCACATCCATCTGTTCACCTTTAATCTCCTGCACTTGATAGGGTGAGACTATAAACCTGCATTTTTTTCATCAAGATACAAAATAACTAACGTTTCATCGCCTATGGTAACATTTTTCTCAACCGACATAGGCAGAATCGCTGTTGAAAACTGATCCAACTCAGCAATCCACCCCATTACTACAGTGCGGAACTGAGGTTTGTCCATGTCCATGGGAAGTAAACTTTCCAATTTGGACAGATATTGTAGTAACCCTTCCCGTTGTAAAATCTGTGCAAACGTTTTGCGAGTTTCATTAAGCCCTTCGTGAGGAGGTAATTTTTTTAACGTTTTACGTGGTGAATTTGGTGACCTTATGTCGCTCTTACCGAGTGTGACTGCCCCCAAGTAGGTTGCTTCTTGACCTTTAATTCTCCACGTATTCTCAAGTTTTATCGGAGTCTTTTGTGTATCCAACGGGAAATAAGTTTCTTTCACATAAGTGCTGGGACTCCACGGTTCTATAGTGACTTCTTGCAACTGAGACGTTGATCCTTGTCCGAATTGTGCTGACTTTACAACATTTCCAATTTTCAAAGGACGAACAAAAGTGTTTGGTGTTAGCGATATTGACGTTTTAGTATGGGCAGTAGCCCTGAGAGATACGTAAGTTTGCACGTGAGCGTTTTCTCGTTCAGGATAGATTGATAATATTGAAAATTGGTCTGTTTCTATCTTCTTAGGTAGCATAGCCCGCGCAACACCGATGGCACTAACAGATACAAGCACGAGAATTAATCCTCCGATCCAATAACGACGAAATCTGTTTTGTGTGGAACGCCCGCGCTTTCCAGAATAGAGAAAAAGACCGCCAACACTAAGCAGATATACCGGTAGGACAATAGCCAAAAATTTAATGAGTGGAATCTGCGTTGGCATTTTCAACAGAAACTGTTTATGAATCTCTTCCTCGTGTTGCCGAAACGGTGCGTATTGATCGGCAAAAAACCGAGATGATTTTCCGTGTGTTTTGAGTAACCACCGCCAAAAGGTTTCTCCCGCCTTCAACTCTGAAAATGGTGGTGCATTGTAATCAAACGCAAAAGATATGATCTGTCCGCTGCCAAAGTGCCGTTTCGCGATGTAAATCTGTTCATCTGTTCCGAGCAACGTGTGACATTCAGGTTTAGGCTCAAGTTTGGTACTCTTAAACGTGGATATTGCATTGTCTTTGGTCCCAAATCCAAATTGTTGTTGCAAGGCAGATGGCACCTTATCAATCGTCTCCTCCCGTATTAATTTTACCGGCAGAAATTGTTCAATGAAACTATCCCGTAAGTAACGAAAATTGCTGCCTCCTGATACGACAAGTGTCCCACCGCGCTGCACCCAATCTAATAGTGCTGCCTGTTGCTGTTTAGAAACACGTCTCTCTGTAAGTGAAACCTCACGAATAACAACCAAATCAACAGAACTATAACCTATCCATTGTGTTGGCATTGCGTGTGAATTTGGAAGATATTTAATATGCACTTGTGTGCCATCGTCAACTAATTGTTTTTTGCCAATTATTTTCTGTAATTTGTCTCCATTTGGTGCTAATACTAACGCGAAATAATCTTTGTTTGCAATCGGTGTTGGTGGAATAATTTCCTGTATTGCACGTGGTTCTGAAATAGATGTCTCAATTTTTTGATCATATCTTTCTGATCGCACCAGTTGTATGAGTAGTTTTACTTTGGTTTTTGGATAATAGATATAGAGTTTTTTATGCTTCCGATCAGTTTTACTTAGATGCAATGGAGTCGCATAACGGTAAGTTGTTTTGTCTGAATTAGTGCCGCGAACCTCAACTGTGATTTCTCCGTCAAACGTAGTGGGTTCATTCTGACTCCGTACGGTAACATTCAGGAGTGCCCATTCTCCTGATTTATATCCGTTGTTGAACCCAAAGGTTACATCCTCAAAATCCACCGCAGAGAAGGCTGAAGATGCCACAAAAAATGCTAAGAAAAATGTGACTTTTGTTCTCATTATAACTCCAGAGAGTGGATTGAGTTAAGTATAAGACGTCAAAAAACTGTTTTAGATGAGTCGTGCTGGATTTTTGGAGAGTTGTGTCTCCGTTGCACCATCAAACGTATATGTGCTGAAAACCCCATTACCCAACATAATCATTGATGCAACACCACCTGCGGCCTCTATTTGTGCTATAGTATCTATCACCCGCGTATCGCTCAACAAGCCACTTTCCACCGAAAATTGCTTTGCGACTGCAAAACATGCGGTAAATAAATCTGGATTTGTATCAGTGTCTGTAAGCCTTTTCAAAACGGCTAACGCGGTGTCAGCGGCGCGATTGATACGTTTCGTCTGTTCACTGTCTCTAAGTACTTCGCTCGTGTGAATTGGACCAAAGTACCGATAATAGATGGGTTGTTTGAGAATCGGCAATGTGTCGGCAACTAACGGTGCACCTTCCTTTAATTTGACGAGGCATCCACCGTGGTATTGTGAGCAGACATCTCCTAACCCTGTCCGATTTTCAACTTCAGCTACATGCGTAATCATAGCGAGCTCTTCATTTTCTTTACGTAATGCCATCAGTTCGTTGATTGCATACGCTGTGGCAAGTGAGGCAGCACCGCTCAGTCCGAAACCACACCCCAGCGGAAGTGGGGACGTGAGATCTACTTTTATGCCTGGGACATCTGTGTTTTGGATTAGCCGTTTGACGACAGCGCGAACTGTCGGAAAATTGATGTCTTGTCCGTTAAATAGGACCTTTGTCTCATGATGTTCAGAAACGGTAACCTCTACTCCCTCTTGGACGGTGAAACCCATGCCGAGTGAATGCATACGGGATGGGTCGGGGTGCGGAATAATTTTAAAGACACACGAAATGTTGCCGGGGGCAAACGCACTCGCCATATCACTCCTTTCTCAAGACCATTTCAAATTTTGTGTAAGGGTAAATACAACCTGATAATCTAATGAAAACTAAGCCTTCTGTTGCCGCCTACCTTCCCTTGGATGAAAAGCATCTTCACCATACTTCCCATCTCCAATCTTTGCCGCTTGGCCTCTACCGGTGACTGCACATCTGGTGCCATCCAGTCGTGGTATTACGTACCGTTCAAACCATGCGCCCATCTGTCGCCGCAAATCGCTTATCAGAGTTTTATTCGCTTTGTCGTCTATTAGGTTTTTTCGCTCGCGCGGGTCTTTCACTAAGTTGTAGAGTTCATGCGGTCCGTAAGGATAGCGGTGAACATATTTCCACTCTTGCGTGCGAATCATACGGACAGGACCGTATTCATCAAAAACAACGATTTTATCTTGAGCATCGTTTGTTTCACCGGAAAGTGCCGAGACGAAACTTCTACCGGGTGACATATCGTCATTGGGATCGGGTAAGCCGAGATAATCGAGAAGTGTCGGCATAAAATCGTATTGACTTACCATCGCTTCGTTGACGCGTCCTTCTGGAATTTTGCCGGGTTGGCTCATGATAAAAGGCACCTTGACCGAATTCTCATACATATTTAGCGGAAACGTTCCGTTGCCTTTATGCCAAAATCCGTTATGTCCACATGAATAGCCGTTATCACTACTGAAAACGATAAGCGTGTTATCGCGGATACCTAACTCACCGAGTCGATCTAAAATCCGTCCGACATTTAAATCAAGTGCGGTAATCGCAGCGAAATAACCTTTCAACGATTGACGATTGCCCATGTGAGTGGATGTTCTTCGTCCTGCCCACGGATGCAATGCTTCCTGCGGACAAGTCTTGAATGGACAATTGTCATAAGAAGCCACGATATCTTTTGGATGTCCATTGAATGGGGTGTGTGGTGCATTATAGTGGACACTGAGATAGAATGGTCCCTCTTGATTCTCGGAGATAAAATTCAATGCGTCATCAGTAATTACGTTAGTGAGGTAGCCCGGTTGCACCTCTACCTTCCCATCTCTAATCATATTGGCGTTGTTGTATTTGCTTCCACCTAAGGGCATAGCAAACCAGTGACTAAAGCCATGTTGTGGTGTTAGACTATCACCGAGATGCCACTTTCCACTCAAACCTACTGTGTAATTATTTTCAGCAAGTACATCGGTATAGCAGGTCAAACCTTCAAGATAACGATCAGCATTTGGCGGCATGCTGCCATCCCGGCAAAAATCATGTACACCGTGTGCCGATGGAATCCGTCCGGTCATAAGGCTCGCGCGTGCCGGTGAGCAAACAGGACTTGTGCAGAAAAAATTCGGAAAACGCGTGCCTTCTGAAGCGAGTTGGTCAATATACGGAGTTCGTACCTCGTCGTTGCCGCAACAACCTGCTGCCCAAGGTCCCTGATCATCTGTCAAAATAAAAATTACATTTGGTTGGCTTGGCATTTGGGTTTCTCCTGTTTTCTCTGCACCGATCAAGATCGCTGGAGCAATTGAGGCAGCAACAGTACCAGTGCCTACGTTCCTCAAAAAACTCCGGCGTGATATATTTCTGCTTTTGTTTTTCTCCTGATCTGACATGCCTTTCCTCCATTGATGCTACTACATCAACGCTGAATGCACATTTGGCATTCAGCGCATCCGACTCAGATGAATATGTATCATCTAAACATTCCGTCGAGGTGGCGCATATCTTGGATGGAAGGAATTTTCACCATAATTCCCTTCACCAATCTTTGCAGCTTGTCCGCCGCCTGTGACCGAACATCTTGCTCCGTCTAATTCCGGGACTACGTACCGCTCAAACCATGCGCCCATCTGTCGCCGCATATCGCCTATCAGTGCATGATGCTCCTTCTCGTCTACAAGGTTATTCCGTTCACGCGGGTCTTTCACTAAGTTGTAGAGTTCATGCGGACCGTAAGCATAACGGTGGACATATTTCCACTCTTGCGTGCGAATCATACGGACAGGACCGTATTCATCAAAGACAACGATCTCATCTTGGGCATCGTTTGTTTCACCGGAAAGTGCCGAGACGAAACTTCTACCGGGTGACATATCATCATTCGGATCGGGCAAACCGAGATAATCAAGAAGTGTCGGCATGAAATCGTATTGACTTACCATCGCCTCACTGACACGTCCTTCAGGAATCCTGCCGGGTTGGCTGATAACAAAGGGAACCTTGACCGAATTCTCATACATATTCAGCGGGAAGGTTCCGTTGCCTTTATGCCAAAAGCCGTTATGTCCGCATGAGTATCCGTTATCACTACTGAAAACGACAAGCGTATTCTCGCGGATACCTAACTCACCGAGTCGATCTAAAATCCGTCCGACGTTTAAATCGAGTGCTGTTATCGCAGCGAAATAACCTTTCAACGACTCGCGATTGCCCATGTGCGCTGCTGCCCCCTGCACTGCCCATGGATGTAACGACTCTTGTGGACATGTCTTGAATGGGCAATCGTCATAAGAATCCACGATGTCTTGTGGATGCCCGTTAAACGGCGTATGCGGCGCGTTATAGTTAACGCTGAGATAGAACGGTCCTTCGCTATTTGCGGAGATAAATTCTAATGCATCATCGGTGATAATATCAGTGAGGTAGCCCGGTTGCTGCTCTACCTTTCCATCACGAATCATATTCGCATCATTGTAGTTGCTTCCGCCTGTAGGCAAAGCAAACCAGTGACTGAACCCGTGTTGTGGTGTTAAACTATCGCCGAGGTGCCATTTACCGCTCAATCCTACTGTGTAATTATTCTCGGCAAGAACATCACTATAGCAGGTCAACCCTTCAAGATACCTTGCGGGGTCAGGTGGCATGTTTCCATTGCGAATCCAGTCGTGTACGCCGTGTGCTGATGGAATGCGTCCTGTCATCAGGCTTGCGCGTGCCGGTGAACAGACAGGACTCGTGCAGAAGAAGTTGGGAAAACGTGTGCCTTCTGAGGCAAGCTGGTCAATATAGGGTGTTCTAACTTCATCGTTACCGCTACAACCCATTGCCCAAGGTCCTTGGTCGTCTGTTAATATAAAAATGACATTTGGTTGGTTTTCCATATTGTATCCTCCATTTTAGTTGGTGTTTTTGATGCGATAGTCTATCCTTTTCTTACATTATTCATTAGTTGAATCATTTGCTTTCTGCAATTCTTCAAGGAGACGAACGATGTCTCGGTAGCATTTGTCAAATGAGTCTGCTTGACGCGCTTGTTCAATGTCAAAGAGTGCTGCGAATGCGGGTTGGTCACTTGTCTCACGATACGTTTTTCCGCTTTGCATCCTTTGGTGCAACCATTCTTTTGCGCCTCGGATTGCTTCTGGATTATCTGGAGGATTAATATTGCTTTTTAGTCCTCTTATACCGCGAAGTGACTCCGCTGCTGCAAGGAACCATGACTCAAACTCATATTTTGCAAGAACAACGGCAATGGGTACATTACGAAAAGCTTGTGAAACTCGTTGAAGTAACGAAGGACCTAATTCTGCTGGACAATCATCGTCACTGTCAAGGAGGATAAATATAGCTCCCTTTCCACTAATTTTCTGAGCTGCTAATTCAACTTCTTGCTCAAGCTTATCTGGTCGAACAACCTGATTCCTATTGACGCGGATTGGGCGAGGTATGTCAATTACCAATTCTGGATAGCGTTGGGCTGCGATGCGTCGAATCAGGACTGGCACAGCTGCCACATCGCCTTGTCCTTCAACAATGCAACCAATTTTGAGGATCATCTAAACTTTTCCGTTTCCTTCGTTTGACTGGAATATATTCTCTCAAAATTGAATAAACGGAGTTGTTTTGCTTTTTCGGCGGAAACGGCAGACGCCGGATCAGGTTGCAACTGATCCCGGCGTAAGAGATCTCCTACTGTAAACAGTTTGTCATGTATCACTGATCTGCTTGCATCATCCATAGGAGCGATCACCGTATTCCCATTATGTGCTTCGACAACGAGAATTGACTCCACATCCACACTCTTTTCATCAAGCAAATCTGGACTGTGGGTAGTGAGGATAACTTGTGCGTTGTGAGCAGCGTGCCGAAATTCATCAAGTAACGCCCCCACCATGGCAGGATACATCGCTATTTCTGGTTCTTCTATTCCCACAAGTGACACGCGCTTTTGAGTATCGTGATTAACCTGAAACAGAGCCACCAGAATCCCTAACAAGCGGAGTGTACCATCAGATATATTGTTTATATGAAATCTCCACGGGTGTTTGTCTCCTACAACATCCTGCCTGAAGGCTAACATCTCCTTGCCAGTAATCTTTTCAACTTCTACACCACGAATGCCAGGGACGATTATTGAGAGGTATTCCTCAATGTCTTGCTTCACATCAGGTGCCAGTTGAGCGAGGACACTCGTTAGGTTGCTGCCATCTCGATTTAGTATGTTACCAGGATCAGGTGTTTGCAAGTCTCGAATTTTATCGGGGTTGAGATTGTAAAATCCCATCCGTGAAAACGCGTCATAGATAGGACGAAATTCAGGCAAACCGGAAGCATTTACCAAGTAGAGGCGATCCGTTGAAGCCGCAGGAGTCACCTTTACGCTTGTATGCGTTACAGTTCCGTTGTCAACTTGGAAATATATATCAGGATGCAGTCTACACTGTTCTTTCTGTACCTCGTAACCTCCTGATGAACGTGTGCCGATGCGAAAGGCGTAGTGTCCAGTAGAACCTTCAGGTAGAGCGAATTCAAGGCGAATACTAAAATGGTTTGGGTGCCCGCGAGAACGGCGGCGAACATCGTTGATACCTCCACGATCGCGTATTGCGTGTTCTAATGAGAAATTCAACGCATCCGCAACGAATCGCAGCGAATCAAGAAAATTGCTCTTTCCAGACCCATTTCGACCTACAAGAAACGTCAGAGGTTGTAATTGCACATCACATGCGGCGATACTCTTATAGTTTTTCAGAATAACTCTTGTAATAAACGTTGAATCTTTCATTTCAGTATTCAACCTCATTATGCTACCGGGAACCCATCACCGACAAGTGGTTCGCCATCTGCCACCTCAATTGTCGGGACAAGGACGTGCCCCGATGATTGCGCGTTGTTATAGCAAACGTCTTGCGCCATGAAGATCATGACAAACGCTCGACGTTGGTGATCTGTAACATTCGGTGGTGTTCCGTGAAAATTGAGGCAGTGGTGGAACATACACTCGCCTGCTTTCAACTCCACTGGAATACCGTGGCTTATGTCCAAATTCCGTCTTTCTGACCAGGGGTTTGGGGGCGGTTCCCGTCCTTCTTCGCGTGCTTTTGCGGTTTCCGCATCAAATGCTGCTTTTGCTGCGACAGAAAACCGTTCGTCTTTGTGACTCTTTGGCATAACGTGCATGCAACCGCTGTCCACTGTGGCATCATCTAAAGCAAGCCAGCAGCTCACAATGTTCGGAGGGCTTAGGGGCCAGAAAAAGAAATCATGATGGAAGCCGAAATGTCCGTTATCTTGTGGCGGTTTGGAAATAACTTGATCATGCCAGAGACGGACTTCGGGAGTCTCTAGTAATGCACGCGCTGTTCCAGCAATGAGCGGATTATGGATAGCTGCCTCATAGTGAGATTCACGTTTCCACATATTGACGAATTGATGGATTGCACGCGGGTGATCTCTGCCTCTATTGAGTTGCTGCCCTTGGCGGTCATGTCCGTATTTGAACTCTGGGGATGAATCGTCGCCTTCGTTGAGTTCCAATTCAATAACGGCATCTAACCCTGCACGCATGGCTTCTACACCGTCACTATCTAAAACTTTACCGAACTTGAGATATCCGTTTTCCTGAAAAAAGTCGACTTGTTCTTGTGTTACCATTGTGTATCTCCTTTTGTGATTATATCAGTCTTGTTTCAAAATTTATCTATGTTTTTAAGGCAAAAAGTTGAGAGTAGAAAATTTATATATTGATAATATATCCATCCTAAATGATTATATCATATTCACAGATTTTGTGTAAGGTGTTATATCAAATTAACTTGATTCGAAGTTTTCTGATAAAGTCAGCATTGTGAGGAGGACCCAGAGACCTTGCACTACAAATCGGGTTAATTGGGTATTAGATGCGGTTAGAAACCGCACCATTGGCGTCAATTTAAGAAAAGTCTGTATTTTTTTGAACACCCCTCAATAAGCATGATTATTGAGACTGTCCCATATTTAGTCCCGTAGGGACGATATGTTTATAGTACACCGTATAGACACGTCTCTTTAGCTCCGTATGAAGATTAAGAATTTAATCGGGTAATTTTCAGTTTCCTTGTAAAGTCCGGTGCGGTTAGGAAACCGCACCTACCGGGTTTGGGGTTTGAGCCCGAATTACCTAATTTATTTTTTAATCTTCATACGGGACTAAATATAAGACAGTCTCAATAACCATGCCTATTGAGAAGGGTTCATAAAAACACAGATGTTTCCTTAAATTGACGCCTATGGGTGCGGTTACAAACCGCACCTACCGGACCTGGAGGATCCCTAAATTGACGCCTATGGTGCGGTTTGTAACCGCACCGGAACTTGTGGAATATGCGTCCGATAAACAGTTGCGAAAACAACACGGGGCACTTAGGAAAACGAACCTACCGGACCTGGAGGATCACTAAATTGACACCTATGGGTATAAGACCCAATTAACCCGATCCGTAGCGCGAGGTCCCCGTGCCTTGCAATCTTGACTTTATCAGAAGACGTCGAATCAAGTTAATTGGGTATAAGACGAATACTTTGGTGAATTAAGCATTTTCGAGCAAATTAGTTTTGTTCTACAGATTTAATTTGACAGGGCTATTTAGCTTTCGGCTTTTTATCCATTTTAATAGAAAAGTCGCGAGTTGGAACTCGCTCCTACAGGAAGAGTCTTGAGCAAAAGTTCAAAATTATTGGAAAACTAAATAGCCCTGCCCTTTTGGATATAAAACTGTGAAAACTATGAAACATATTAGATGCGGCTATTTAAGTTGAGCTGTGTCAAGCATTTTGCGTACAAAGCCATTCAGTGATGGAAAGGTGCTATAGCATTTTTTGCGGGATTGTAGCATTTATGGCGTTACATTGTGCTGAAAATGCTGATTCGGAGACTGATTTATTTTTTATTGCACATATTTTGTCCGATATGCTACAATATATGTGACGTTAACAATTCACGAAGCGAGCGTGGGCTACGTCAGGGCTGCTGCCTAAATCTTTTTAGGTGCGCCGCCGGTGGAACGAACACCAGCGACGCTTAGCACTGCCATAATGTGAATATGACAGTGCTGGTTTCTATTATACCAGAAAGTTCAGCTTTCTGTCAGGTAAAAATGGAAACCAGCTCCCTATAGGGACGAGTTGCCTGAAAACATCTTCTCTTTCGTTGACACACTTGTCAACCCTCCCTGTAGACTGTCACAATATGTATACACACCCATAAATATTATACGCAATTAAACACAACACCTAACCTTTGCGGAAATCCTTGATGAGAATAATCATGAAAATCCGATAATCCTGTGAATCCTGGTTCAGACAAATTGTCGGGTTTCGTCCACTCTACCATCCCAAACCCTGCACTTTAAATTCTTGCTATTTCTAAAGGGTTTTAGTATAATCGCTTAGATGAGAAATGACAACGGAATTTGGGTTTTGATTCAATAGATTTATAAGATTTTACGAAAGTTTTGACAAATAGGAGATAAAACTGAATGGAGATAATAAATAGGAAATACAATTTTGTTTATATTTTTTGGCTTTATGCAATGTTGTTCTCAATGTTTCCACTTGCGACGGTGGCACAAACTGATAACATTCCTGATGATAATGCTGCTCAAAATGCACTACTCTCCTTTTCCATAGATGAAACACCTGTTCGTGTCGGTGATACGTTTACATTGCATCTGAATGTAGAAAACGTCACCGATTTGGCAGGATGGCAATGTAATATTGAGTTTGACCCCAATGTGCTTGAAGCAGTCGAAGTGGTCGAAGGCGATTTCTTGAAAGAAGGTGATGGAAAAACCTACTTTCTCGAAAACGCAATTGATAACACAGCAGGGAGAATCACCGGTCTCGGTGCGGCACGAACTTCCAAAGGGGGTGTTAGTGGCACAGGCAAATTGTTGTCGGTAGCATTTATGGCAAAGGTGATTGGCGAAGCGCAAGTCACGCTTACCAGTTTAAAGGCAGGTCCGAGCAGTATCCCAGGAACAATCCCTCTGAGTATTCCAGAGATTGTCATCACTGTGGAAGAGCAACCCGAATTGATTGAGAGCGATCCCACATTTTCCTTTTCCATTGATACGACATCTGTTGTCATCGGAGATACATTTACGCTTTATCTAAATGCAAATGAAATCACCAACTTAGCCCGTTGGCAATGTGATATTGTGTTTGACCCGAATGTGCTTGAAGCTGTTGAAGTGCTTGAAGACGATTTCCTAAAAGAAGGCGATGCAACAACCATCTTTCTCAAAAGCACGATTGATAACACAGCAGGGAAAATCACCGGTCTCGGCACGGTAAGCCTGAGCAGCGACGGGAAAAGCGGCACAGGCAGATTGTTGTCGGTAGCATTTGTAGCAAAGGCGATTGGTGAAGCACAAGTCACACTTGACAACCTATATGTAGATTCAAGCGAGTCGGTAGCAATTCCTCTGAGCATTCCAGAGATTGTCATCACCGTATCGGATGTGAATAGTGCCAATATCTCTTTCTCTATAGATGAACTCCCTGTTCGCGTTGATGATACGTTTACACTACATCTCAACGTAGAAAACACCACTGATTTAGCGGGATGGTTATGTGATATTGTATTTGACCCTGCTGCCCTTGAAGCAGTTGAGGTGAGCGAAGGTGATTTCTTTAAGAAAGATGATGGAACAACCTTTTTTCTTGAAAGCATGATTGATAACACAACAGGGAAAATCACCGGTCTCGGCGCGGTAAGCCTGAGCAGCGACGGGGGAAGCGGCACAGGCAAGCTGCTGTCGGTGGCATTTGTGGCAAAGGCGATTGGCGAAGCGCAAGTCACGCTTAACAACTTAAAGGCAGGTTCAAGCGACTTGGTAGCAATTCCTCTGAGCATTCCTGAGATTGTTATCACTGTGGAAGAGCGTGTGTTCCTGCCTTGGGATGTAAATCAGGATGAACAAGTGAGCATTTTAGATCTAATGCAGGTAGCACAATACTTGGGAAAAGATGTATCCGTTACACCACAGGCTGACGTGGACAGCGATGGGACGATTGGCATCTTAGACCTCATCGCTGTTGCACAGCATATAGGTGAGTCAACAGCATCTGCTCCGACCTTTATCACGCACCGTGGCATTGATATGAATCTTGCTGTGATAGATAGTCCTGAATTAACGCCAGCAATGATACGAGGATGGATAACGCATGCACAGATAGAAAGCGACGGTTCTATCGTTTTTCAAAAAGGCATAGCGAATCTCCAAAGGCTTCTAACATCGCTAACTCCTGAAAAGACAAAGCTACTTGCGAACTATCCGAATCCGTTTAATCCAGAGACGTGGATACCTTATCATCTGGCGAAACCCGCTGAGGTTGCTTTGACAATCTATGCTGCAAATGGTAAAATAGTTAGGAGTTTGGTGTTGGGACACCAGGAAGTTGGTATTTATAAAAGCCGCAGCCGTGCTGCGTATTGGGACGGTAGAAATGAAGTTGGTGAACCTGTGGCAAGTGGGATTTATTTTTATACGTTAACAGCAGAGGATTTCACTGCTACCCGAAAAATGTTAATAAGAAAGTAAGGGGAGTAAATAAATGAAAGTATTGAAGAATTTAATTACAATCAGTTGTCTATTAATATTCATTTTGGGTTATCAAAATGTTGATGCGCAACAGAATATCGAGCAAGAAACGTCTGCTATCTTTGAGGATAGTTGCAATGATTGTCATGGGGAAGGTGGTTCCTACACGGAGCAACTCATCCTTCAATATCCAGCAGTAATCGAAGATGGCTCCGTTATTCCGGAAGACCCAGATAATTCTGAACTCTATAAACGTTTACTCGGACCCACCGATAATGGCTTTCAGATGCCGTTCAACAGGGATCCGTTGTCACCAGAGGCAATTGAGACAATCCGTCAATGGATTTTGGCAGGCGCACCGGATTGGAATCTTGTTCCTCAACTAGATCGCAGCTTCATCACTACTGATACGATACTTGATTCCATACAGACGCATCTGGACACGCTTGCAGCGTTTGACCGTCCTTATGCGCGGTATTTTTCATTGACACATCTTTACAATGCAGGCGAACCTGATGAGACACTCATTGACTATCGGAACGCACTTTCAAAACTGGTGAACAGTCTTTCTTGGGGTCGTAATGTCACCAACCCGGAACCGATTGATCCTGAAGAGACAATATTCCACATTGATCTGCGTCGTTACGAATGGGAAAAAGGAACTAACAGGTGGACGCAGATTGAAGAAGCATATCCCTATAGTATTGAGCTTGCTGTAGAAACAGAAACAGGACTGCTTAGAAAACTGACAAATTTGCGTGAAGAAATGGATTGTAATGTGCCGTTTGTCCATGTGGATTGGTTTCTTGCAACTGCATCCTTACCACCGCTTTACAATGACATTCTTGGGCTCCCCGAGACAGACCGTGCATTGGAGGCAGAACTTGATGTGGATGTTGCCGCGAATCTACAGACAGCACCAGGTATTCGCGTCTGGCGTGCGGGGTTCAACAATTCCGGTGTCTCACGTAACAATCGGGTTATTGAACGTCACACATCTTCGTATGGCGCGTATTGGAAAAGTTACGATTTTGCCGGAAGTGTGGGGACACAAAATATCTTTGACTATCCGCTTAACTTTACACATGATGGCGGCGAGATTATCTTCAATCTACCGAACGGTTTCCAGGCATACTATCTTATAGATGCCACAGGCAACAGACTTGATGTAGCACCAACGACAATCGTTTCTAATCCTGCTGCAAGCGATCCGGCTGTACGCAATGGACTTTCTTGTATCGGATGCCACACAGAAGGAATGAAGCAGGATTTTGAAGATGAGGTACGTGCCGTAATTGAGGCGAATGCGAACCCACCTTACGATAAAGCGCATGCGCTGCGCCTCTATGTGGAAAAATCAGTGATGGATGCACGTGTGAGCGAGGATGCTGAACGTTATAGGAATGCACTTGAAGCATCAGGTGGTGACATTAAAGATATTGAACCTGTGCATCGATTCTATGAAGCGTTTCAGGGACCAGTTGATACAGCGCACGCTGCAGCCGCTGTTGGATTAGAAACGGGAGTGTTCCTTGAAAAGATAAGTAAAAATACGCTTTTACAAAGCTTAGGCTTGCTACAACTAACCGGTGAAAACGGACGGATGCAGCGAGATGCGTGGACAGCAGGTTTCCCTGAAGTGGTTTCTGCGCTGTATGATGACATCCCGCTGGTAGAACCAGATGACCGAGATGACCCTATTAGTGGCGTGGTTTTTATCTCTGACCTGAACCTCCGATCTGCTATTGAACAGACTCTCAACATAGCACCCGGCACCGCAATTACGCCAGCAACTATGGCGAAGTTGACAATTATTGTTGCGGATGAGCAAGAGATTAGTGATTTAAGAGGGCTTGAGTTTGCAACAAATCTGCAACGGATAGAATTTCGTCACAACGCCATATCAGACTTATCCCCACTGCGGAATTTAACTCGACTGAATAATATTAAATTGCGCGGTAACCAGATTACAGATATCACCCCGTTGGCTAACTTAACCCGAGTGGATTGGTTAGGGCTTGAGCAGAATCAGATAGCCGATTTATCTCCTTTGAGGAAACTAACAAAATTGCAAGGCGTAGGGATTTCAGGCAATCCGGTAACGGACTTGTCACCGCTTAAGGAATTGACCAGCTTAGAAAGAATAGATGCGTGGCGCACGCCTGTGTCAGATTTCTCCGTTTTAGAATCCTTACCAAGACTCAGATGGATAGAATATGGCAATGATAGAAATATAACTGAGATGCCAACGTTGGAGGGATTGAAATCTTTGAGACGGTTGGAAATTCACGAATGTAGTATTACAGACATCTCCGCGCTATCGGAGTTAACACAGTTGGAATGGTTAGAATTAGTAAATAACTCAATAACGGATCTCTCACCATTGAAAAATCTAACAAATTTGACCATTCTGAATCTTGATGCCAATCTGATATCAGACGTGTCACCTCTTGAGGAGTTAACGCGTTTGAATGTGCTGTACCTTGAAAACAATGTTATATCAGACGTCTCACCGCTCAGCAAGTTAAGCAACTTGGAACGGTTGGACCTTCGCAACAATGCGATATCCGACTTTTCACCTTTAGATAGTTTATCTGATAAAACATCTGTGCGAATGGTCGGCAATCCAGGGTTCCCCACTGGGGGTCGGAAGATAACAGGACCTTGGTTATGGGCGATAATTCCGGGAACACGTTTGGATGCGCGTACAGATTTTCTGGCACGAGCAACTAAAGGTGCAGCAACGGAAATAAAGGTTGCCACCAACGGTGCAGTAGCAGGAAAGTCTGTCGGAAAAAGTACCTGGACATGGCATACCCTCTCCCCTGTCGGTGGAAATAACATCAATCAAATGACAGAATCACTTGGTTGGGGAACAGGTCAGGAGATATATGACCACATCGTCTACGGTTCTATCATCTTGGATTCTCCGAGGGAACAGCAGACAACGATGTTCGTCGGCAGCGATGATTCGGTCAAGATTTGGCTCAACGGTGAGTTAGTTCACCAAGCCTTCATTGCGCGTGGCGTGGGCGATTTCGAAGATTTCTTCCCTGTTACGCTAAACCAAGGACAAAATGCCTTGTTAGTGGCAATTGATAACCACGGACATGGTGGTTTTGCAGGTCATTTTGGTTTTGCACCTGACGCGCAATATACTGTTTTCCGTGCCGGCACCAGATTCTTGTTTGACACAGATGCTACAAGTTTTGAAGTTGGGGATACGTTTACGATGCATCTGAATACAGAAAATGTGAAAAGTTTAGCAGGATGGCAAGCGGACCTTGTGTTTAATCCTGATGTACTTGAGGCTGTTGAGGTGATTGAAGGCGATTTTCTGATGTCAGAGACCGAGGAAACCCGCTTTAATGGAGGCACAATTCAGAATAGTGCCGGTAAAATCACCCGTATAAATGTACTACGACTCTCCGGTAGTGGGGGCACTGGAAAAGGCACGTTGTGCTCGGTGAGTTTCAATGTTATCGGACCTGGCGAGTGCCGATTGACACTGGAAAACTTTGAGGCTGGTGCTAGCAGCACGCAATCAATTCCTTCTATTCCACCAGAGTATATCATCGTTGTGGAAGGAGAGGTACCTACCAGGCCGGCATGGGATATAAATCAGGATGGAGAAGTAGATATCCTGGATCTGATTCAAGTGGCACAGAACTTAGACACCGATGTATCTGTCAACCCGCAAACTGACGTAAACAGTGATGGGATTATTGACATCTTAGACATCATCACTGTGGCACAGAACTTCAGTGAATCAACCGTATCTGCCCCTACCTTTGTCGCAATAGAGAGCGATAAACTTACGTCTGCAATGATACAGGCATGGATAAAACAGGCACAACTTGAAAATGACGGTTCTATCGCTTTCCGACAAGGTATAGCAAATCTTCAAAAACTTTTGGAGACCGTGACGGTGCCAAAGAAAACGATGTTACTCGCGAATTATCCGAACCCATTCAATCCAGAAACGTGGATACCTTATCAACTTGCGAAACCCGCGACGGTCAATTTGACTATCTATGCTGCGAATGGCTCAGTGGTGCGAACTTTAGCATTAGGTCATCAGACAGCCGGTATCTATCAAGGGCGCGGTCGCGCGGCGTATTGGGATGGTAAAAACGAGATCGGTGAATCTACAGCGAGCGGTATCTATTTCTATACGTTCACGGCAGATGATTTCACTGCTACCCGAAAAATGTTATTGATGAAATAATTTCATGGCGCGCTGATAAAGCGCGCCTATCTAAAAACAGGAGAGAATACATGCTCAGAATGAAATTATTGACATGTGTATTTATATTTTCGGTGATGCTTTTCACCTTTCCGTTGGTTACATCGGCACAAACCGTTAATATTCCTGACGCGAATCTGCGGGATGCAATTGCTGGCATACTCAATAAACCGCAGGGTGCCACAATTACAAGAGAAGATATGGAAACATTGGTGGACCTCACAGCGCGTGACAGCGAGATTCAGGACCTAACCGGACTTGCGTTTGCAACAAACCTACAAGAACTTGATCTTCGCAACAATAATGTGATAGATGATATATCCGAACTGGCGGAATTAACCCAACTGAATACCCTTCACTTGGGAGGAAACGCTATCATTGATATTTCACATCTTGATGGCAAAATCACTTTGGAAGTTCTAACGATTGATAATAATTCTATATCCGATCTCTCCCCGTTGTCGAGTTTACTCAACTTGGAAGTTCTAAATATCTCGAATAATGTGATTGACGACCTATCTCCGCTCTCTGGTTTAACAAGACTGGTAGAGTTAACGATAAACAACAACCCATCCGCTGATCTGTCACATCTCGTAGGATTAATTAGTTTGAGAGATTTTCGCGCCTCGGGTATCCGCATATTAGACCTCACACCCTTGGCAAGCCTACCTAAACTACAGTTTATTGATATTAATGACGGAGAAATATCGGATCTTTCTCCTTTAGAGGGATTAATAGGTTTGAGAGAGTTACATCTTGCCAATAACGACATTACGGACATATCGCCATTAGCAAGTTTAACAGGCTTGACCCGTTTGAGTCTAAATCAGAACGAGATATCAGATGTATCTCCGCTTGCCGCATTACATAGTTTAACATTTATCAATCTTGAGAATAATGATATATTGGATTTTTTGCCCTTGAATCCGTTGATTCGTAGAGGTGTATCTGTCTTACGCAACAACAATCCTGGATCCGTAGTTGATCCATCAAAAATAAGGGGACCGTGGCTGTGGGTGATAGTCCCGACTGGAGAACTATCCGGATCGGAAGCGGCAGATTCTGACACAGATTTTTTGGCACAGGCAAGTGGTGATACGGTAACGGAGGAGATGGTTGCGACTCAAGGTGCTGTTAAAGGTACTTCCGTTGGGAAAAAGGAGTGGAAAGTTGGAGAACTTTCTCAAAGAGGTGGGAATAACATCAATGTACTTGTAAACCAGATAGGACTTGGAATAGATGATATAAATCATCATGTAGCATACGGTTCGATCATCTTGGATTCTCCGCGGGAACAACCATCAACCATGTTTGTCGGCAGCGGTGATGCTGTAAAGGTATGGCTCAACAGTGAATTAGTGTATACTAACGCCATAGATAGGGATGCCGACGATTATCAAGATACTTTTGATGTTACGCTAAAAAAAGGGGAAAATTTCTTGTTAGTTGCTGTCTACGAAGGCAAAGGGTGGTGGTCAGGCTTTTTTGGGCTTGATCCTGCTACGGAGTTCAATGTGCGTATTCCGAATTATCGTATACCAGACTTGCACCCCGCGGATGTGAATGGCGACGGAAAAGTGAGTATCTTAGATATGATTGAGGTAGCCCGTTCTCTTGATACACTCAAGCCCGACGGTTCACCGGCTGATCTAGACGGCAATGGGGTTGTTAACGTCTCAGATCTCATCTTTGTAGCGCAATATATTGATGATCAAACGGATATTGACTCCTCTGTTGCACTCTCTCCCGCAATGATACAAGATTGGATATCTCTCGCCTGGGAGAGATACGATGGTTCAATCGAATTTCAGAAAGGAATAACGAATCTCGAAAATATATTAATAGTTTTGAAGTCAAAGAAAACAGAAAAGAAAACAGAAAAGAAAACAGCGTTGTTTGCGAATTATCCGAATCCGTTTAATCCTGAGACATGGATACCTTACCAGTTAGCAGCACCTACCGAAGTGGTTTTGACTATCCATTCTACAACGGGGACAGTCGTGCGAACCTTAGCATTAGGGCACCAGTCTGCAGGAATATATAAGACTCGAAACCGCGCTGCACATTGGGATGGAAAAAATGAAGTCGGTGAAGCTGTTAGGAGTGGTATCTATTTCTACACGTTAACGGCAGGCAATTTCACAGCAACACGGAAGATGCTTATTTTGAAATAGTATCAAATGACCATAGGATAGCTGGAAGGTTGATGTTTATTGGCTTCCCAGCGATCATTAATGAGTGGGTTACGTTGGGATCGCGAGCATCCTCTTTGAGAAATGATGCGTTTAGCGATAAACGTGTCTAAAGTATAGCAAAACCGGTAGCGGTTGTCAACCATATTTTCAAGGCACCTGCCCCGGTTTTGCGAAGTAAAGTTCGTCGGAACATAGGATTAGGGTCTCATTGGGCTTCTCCTTGGTGAGTGGCTTCATCGTTTGAGTCTGAATTGGCAAGGTTTGCATCTATGGCTTGGAGTTGGTGCTGCGGAATCAGGTCGAGATATTGAGAGATGACGCGTTTAGAAAGTCGTGTAATCTGCGAGATTTTGTCAATATCAGCGGTAGCGGTGCGAACGACTTTGACGCTCTCATAATCGCGAATGTATCTATCAACAGCCTCCTTAGAGTGTTTGGTCTTTGCGGCGATCCTCGGGGTCAGATGTCCTTGAAGATAGAGGGTTATGATCTCTTTCTTGTGGGTAATAGCACCTGATAAATCATGGATGTTGCCCCGAGTGGGCAAGATGTCGCCAGTGGTTTTTTGCCATTCATTGACATAATCACAGACAACGGCATCGCAGACGTTCAGCAAGACAGCTAAATCGAGTTGTGTCAATAAGGCACCTTGGTCATAAGCTTGATGACACCAGCGGACTAAGCGATTGATCCGTAGTTGACGGGAGGTAAAGCCATTTCGAAAAGATTCAATATCCTCAGTAGCGAGGTAGGTCAGGATGATGGGTTTCATCCGAGTTTTGACGATGGACTTTCCTCTTTCTGGATGTTCATCAATAGGGACGGCCATCCAAACGAGTTGTCCATAACTCAAGAAACGCTCATCCGGGAGTTGATCGCCGGTGGCGAGTTTCTCCAAAGGAAGGGTAATCACGAAATAGTCTTCAACGGTCTTAAGAATATCATCAACAATGGCGGTGGCAGTGACTTCGCCTTTGTCATAACCGTAGTCATTGAGAAAGCGGTGAATGAGCAACTGTCGTAGGGATTTATCGTTGATGCGTCTGAATTTCTTCTCGTTGATTTGTGTGCGCGTCAAAGATTTACTCATGAGAGGTCCCCCTTTTTTGTGTCCTCAGGTTCTGGGTTAAGGAGTTGGGTCATGCGATCGGTGTGTTGGTATTCCTCATAGAGTGAGAGATACTCGCGGATCAACCGGTCAGAGAGATGAGTGATGAGCCGTATCTGTGCGTTAGGAAAACCTTGATGATGGAGCGTGGCGACTTGTGTGAAGTCTCTCAAGTAGCGGTAGACGGCCCGTTCGGAGTGGTTCGTCTTTTGCTCAATCTCGGTGAAGGTGTATGCCTTGAAATACAACTCGAGAATCTGCGTCTTATGAGAGAGACCGGGGCCCATGTCGTGTTTCGCCCCGCGCGTCATCACGAAATAGCCGGACTGCTTCAACGCTCGGATGTCGCGTTTCACCGTGGCAGGACTCGTGGTTAATAAGATGGCTAAATCTTCATAACTCAGCAAGGCATCTTGGTCATAAGCTTCTTGGGTCAATCGGAGGATCCGATGCCGTCTGAGACCTGCGAGCCCATAAGTGGCTAAAACTTCAAGGTCGGCTTCAACATCGTTGAGCTTGAGTCGACAGGAAACTTTTTTCGCTAAAGCGATGTGTTTGCCTGCGGGTTCCTCTGCGGCGACTGCCTCATAGCAGATTTGCCCTGAGGTAAGTTGCACATCGGCGTGCTGTTCAAAGTAGGTGGAAATCTGTTTATAGTAGGCTTCAGCCACGATAGGCATGAGATTAAAGTCTGCTGAAATCTTCTGAATAATCGCGGCTCTTGCGTTCTTGGATTCGAGCCGTTTGATACCGTAAGCGGTATCCATCTTGCTGTTCATATTGACCTCCATGAATAGATTATTGAGGATACGAATACATCTACTCGTTAGTTTAACGCATACTAATAGTATAACTCATGGGGTCATTTGATACAAACTATAAGTAACGAGAGGTAATTAGTGAAACTTATATTATAGTAAACTATAAAAATATGTGAACACTTTCTGGTAGGTGCGATTTCCGAACCTCACCATTTACCCAATCCGGGTAGTGCGGTTCGGAAACCGCACCTTATGCGTCAATTTAAGAAAATGTCTGCGTTGGACGAACACTTCTCAACAAGCATGAGGATTGAGACTGTCTCATATTTAGTCCCGCCGAATGCCATACGCGCATTCGGCGTTGATTTGGTAGGGACGATATGTTTGTAGATACAATGCTACCCCTACCTCTTTAGTCCCGTAGGGACGGAATGTTTATAACATATTCTATAACATATCGTTCCTATGGAACTCTAAGAGATTTGCGGACATCGGTTACTACAAATATATCGTTCCTACGGGACTAAAGAGCATTTCTCATATTCGTAAATCACTAAATCGATGTTTATGGTGCGGTTAGGAAACCGCACCATTAGCGTCAATTTAGTGGTTTTTCAAATATGAGAAACCCTCTTTAGTCCCGTAGGGACGGAATGTTTATAGAAAACGTGGTAACCCCAATCTCTTCAGCTCCGTAGGGGCGGAATGTTTATAGCAATGGGTTACCAATCGGGATATGTCGCTCGGACAGAACTAAAGAGACGTGTCTGGCCGGTGTACTATAAACATATCGTCCCTACGGGACTAAATGTCCGACAATATCAATAACCATGCCTATTGATAAGGGTTCATAAAAACATAGACGTTTCCTTAAATTGACGCTTATGGTGCGGTTAGGAAACCGCACCTACCGGCCCTGGAGGAAATCAGGTTAATTGGGTATAAACTTGCACTTACGACAAGATCCAAAAATCGGAAAGGTTTAAGTGCAGTAAATAAAAACATATATATTTCCAAAGGAAATACTTGACTTTGAGTGTGTTTATGGTATACTATTTATCATGAAATACTATAGTGCTAAACATGCTGCAGAGATTTTAGGGTATCATCCTGAATATCTGCGTGAACTTGCGAAACAAGGAAAGATTGATTTTAGCCGCACGCCGGGTGGCCATCGGAGATATAATGTTGAAGGGTTCATCAAAAACGAATCCGAACCAACTCCATTTACTACCGCATGTTACTGCCGGGTCTCAAGTGTCGAACAAAAAGATGATCTTGAGAGGCAAGTCAACTTCCTGCAAGACATCTATCGGGATGCTGAGGTTATCCGAGATATTGGCGTAGACCCAATATTAAAAAGGAAGCAGACAGTCACGCAGACTTTAATGATAGGCTTTTTGCTTGTGTTCACTACTTACTTCTGTCTCTTTGCAGTAAAAAAAGCAGCAGGTGCTGAAGTTGAAGATATCATCAAACATATTGATGAACTTTATCGTAGTAAGACGAGTCATGCCGACATTGAGATGCAAATCGTCACACCTCATTACGAACGAACATTAAAGATGTTGGTTTGGACAAAAGGGATGGATAAAACTTTTATTCGGATTACAGCACCAAAGAAGGATAAGGATGTTGCGACACTGCGTATCGGAAATCAGATGTGGAATTATCTACCAAAGATCAATAAAGTGATGAAGTTTCCACCTTCAATGATGATGGATTCATGGATGGGTTCTGATTTTACGAATGACGACCTCGTTAAAGAATCGTCATTGCTCAATGACTACACCTACCGACTGATTACTCCAGAAAACGCAACTCCAGATCATCTATATGTTGAGCTTATACCGAATGAAGAATCGTCAATTGTTTGGGGTAAAGTTATTGCTGCAGTACGATCCACTGATTATATTCCTGTTTGGCAGCATTTCTATGACGAAAAAGGAAAATTGATGCGTGTTCAGAACTTCAAAGAGATTAAAAAATTCGGTAGTAAAATGCTTCCTTCTGTGATGGAAATGATTCCACAAAACAAAGAGGGACACAAAACGGTGGTTCGGTTTTTGAAGGCGGAGTATGATTCTGATATTGATGAAAAAATCTTCACGCGCCGAAATCTTCAGAAAAGAAAATAGTTTGTTTTCTACTGGAAAAACAGTAGAGACTTCAAAATGGGAGTTACAGTCAATAACCCCGCGCTAAAGCATCGGGGCTTGTGCGAAGCGCATGCCAAGCGTCCACTCCACAAGTTAAACGGTTGACTAGACGATATATCGCGGGTCTTGTCGTGGCAGGCAACAAGATGTTACGGATGCTCCCCAAGTCTGTATCCTCTCTGATTCCGTGATGTCGATGGGGCAACATATACCGCGAGAGCGTGGGCTTATAGCCATTATTTTCTGGTAAAGACAATCGTGTCAGGTCAAGTAAGCGAGTAGTGACAGTCTCACTGAACGAAGCAGCACAACTGAATCCAGACTCCCAGTGTGCAGGTGGAGATAAAACAGCACTCCCCCTTTTGGGGACAAATTATAACTATAATAGGAGGCGGGCTTTCCTCCCCTGCCTAAAGGCGAGGGGTTTCCAGCCCGAAGATTTTGATGAAAGGATATTCAGTGAGAAAAATAGTGAGATGCATAATTCCTGTCCTAATCTTTCTCTTATTGAGTTTAACTTTTTGTTTTCCGATTCAGGCACAAGAGACTAACCTTACAAAAAATTTCGGTATTGGTGCTCATGGGGCTACACCGGTATTTGGTGGCGTTAGTCTGCGTTATAACGGATTAGCACCTGTATACCTTCAAACCGTTGGACGTTTTATTCTCAACGATGAAATTGCGGACCACATGGTAGGTGCTGGTGTATCGTATGCCATATTTGAGCATCAAGGTAAGTGGAGCCAAGCACGGCTCTATTTCACTTTAGAAGGTGGCTGGCGGTATAACAAAGAGACAGATATCGAAGATGAGACATTAGAAACCACGACATTAGAAACCACGACATTGGCAGCTGGAATCGCTTTTGGTGGTGAGCTTGTGTTTTCATTTGGTGGGATACCACTCGGCTTGAACCTCGGCATTGGTCAAGGGATTGGCAGAGAAAACGCCAATTCTCAATCTAAGGGTCTTGCTGGTGTCTACGTAGCAGCGGGTATACATGCCTATTTTTAAGTCTGTTCTTCTACATCTTTTTCCCATATTTGTCTTTAGTATATCTATATTAGGATGCTCAAAGAAACTTGGCGGAGAAGTAAAACAGACAGCACCAATTCCCCCTGCAGTGTTCTCTTTTAAACAACACGAAATTGCCACCGGTTCAGCGAAACACCAGACCGTTTTGACAGGGTTCCTTATGGGAGGGACTATCGCGGAACTTGCTATGGTGGATATTGACGAGAACAATATCCGCCGACTACGTATCTATGCATTCAGCGACGGAACTTGGGAACAGAGCCTTGATGCAACGTTGCACCCACAAGTGTTGTTTGTTGACATAGCACACATTGATGGACGCGACAGACTCATCAGTTATCAACCCGGTTGTCTGAACTGGTTTGATCCGGACTCTGCGATAGAACGTACACTGGTAGAAATTACTACGAACTACAACGCGATTGACAAAGGTAAAATCCCACATGTTGACATTACCCAAGACCTAAACGGTGACAGCCTTGACGACCTGGTAGTACCAGATGTTGATGGCTTCTGGATAGCCACGCAATTGGAAAATGGCGGGTTCACCGACCCGATAAAAATCGGACCACCCGACCCCTTCCTTGATGATTTCGCCTTGGGTGAGGCAAGCAACTACCGTGATGCGGGAATAAACTCCTTGACGGTGTTATGGTATCTGAGCCGTGTCCATCAGATGGACTACAATGTGGACGGACGCAACGATCTTGTGTTTTGGAACACAGATCATTTTGAGGTTTATTTGCAGAATGCTCAACGGATGTTTCCGATGGAAGCCGAAACCTTTACTATTGACATACCGTTTGATACTGACGGTGCCTATTCAACTGCTTTCGGATACAGCAGCGAGAACATGTTAGCACTTATCTATGGATTTAGAAAGAACACTAAACGAAAAGTGCTGCATACGTTCCGTGATATGAACGGGGACGGTGTAGCGGATCTGATAATCCACGCATTGGAGGGAAGGAGTCTTGGAAAACAGCGAAGTCTGTACGAAGTCCATTTGGGCATGCCAATCTCTAATGGAACAGTGTTCGCAAAAGATGTTAGTATGACGATTAGACCGCGTGGGACTGCTGGCGCACTGCAGCCTTGGGGCTATTCGTCTCAGTGGTTGCAGGACTTTGATGGAGATGGTGATATCGACATTCTGTTCAGAGATGTGAATACTGCTATCGGCGGAATGACCCGTGCACTTGTCGGCAATTCCATCGCGATAGATCTTGAGTTCTATCGCATGGAAAATGGCACTTACGCGGATAAACCTACTGCCACACGTAAAATTAGACCGGTCTTAGACCTGTTCAAGGCGCACGGGGTTTTCTTTCCAGCAGTATTGTTGGGTGATGTAAACGGCGATGGACGCTCGGACCTGTTAGTGGGAAAGAACTGGGAAGAATTGCACATTTTTCTCGGTGTATCGGGACCTGAGTTGTTAGCAAAGAAACCTCAAAAAGTGAAAGTTGCCATGCCTAACGACGAGCGAAATATATGGTTAGTAAACCTCAACAAGGACAACAAACAAGACATCCTTATCTATCATCGGTTTACCACCGAGCAACATGGGGTAACGATGCTTATTACCCGATAAACAAAATCATCGATTTTTTTTCTACAATAACGTGAGTTTGATATATAGCAAATTCTAAACATAAATGGACATTTTCGTAGGAGTTAGGTTACCTAACCGCTACGGGCGAGAAGACCTCGCCCCTACAAGAAGCCCGACATCTTGTTTTTATCAAACTCACGTTACAATAATTCGTTTTGTAGCACACAACATGTGCCTATTATTATGATACTTAAAATTGCATTCCGAAACATCTTCCGTCAAAAACGGCGGACAATCCTTACTGCACTCGCGATGATTGTCGGGTTTACGCTATCCTCAGTATTCATCGGCTGGTCCGACGGTGTGTATGGGAACATGATTTCGACGTTCACACGAAACCGAATCGGACACATTCAGGTACATCTTGAGGGGTATCTTGATAAACCGTCGCTCTATAAAACGATCAACAATTCTGCTGTTGCCGGTGAGACTATTCAAAGTATCGCAGGGGTTGAAGCGTGGACACCACGGGTGTATACGGCAGGACTCGGTTCCGTGGAAGAAAAAAGCACGGCGGTCCAAATCATAGGGATTGATGTGGATAAAGAGAACAAAGCCACGCAATTTAATCAAAAAGTGGTTGAGGGGAGACCATTTGCACACAACGTTTCTCATGAAGTTGTGATTGGCAAAGGACTTGCAAAAAATCTCAATGCGGAATTAGAGAGTGAAATTGTGATTTTTTCACAAGCAGCCGATGGTTCTATTGCGAATGACATATATACAATTGTTGGTATTGCAGAAAGCGGTGATGACGCAACAGATCGGGTGACCTGCTATTTAAACCTTAATGCTGCCCAAGAATTGTTCGTACTTGGAGAACGCGTCCACGAAATTGTTGTGATTGTCTCAAATATTAATCAAGTCACTAAAATTACGACTGCGATCAGAGATGGTCTTAGCGATTTACCGCTTGAGGTTTTACCTTGGCAGGAGGTAGCCGAATCCTTTTATAATGCCATGCAAGCCGATCAGAAGGGTGATGCCATTGGAAGGTTTGTAATTATGTTGATTGTTGCAATAGGTGTTCTTAATACTGTTTTGATGTCTGTGCTTGAACGAACACGTGAGTACGGAGTACTGAAAGCAGTTGGCACTAAACCGATACAAGTTTTCTGGTTGGTGATCTGTGAAGTGTTCATCATCGCAATTGCAAGTATTTGCATCGGTGCATTGTTTGGCACTCTATTCAATTACCTATTATCTATATACGGTATCAAACTCCCTGAGGAATTTACCTACGGTGGCATGAAATTTGGAACGATGCATGCCGAAGTTAATCTTCGAAGCTTAACGATTCCTGCTATCACTGTGATGTTTTCAGCTATGTTAGTAAGTCTATATCCGGCGATAAAAGCCGCTCAAATTCTACCTGCAAAAGCGATGCGAACACACTAAAGGATTAAAACAATGGGGTTAATTCTAATAAAACTTGCATGGAGAAATCTTTTTCGCAATAAAAGGCGGACGATTATCGCTGCAATAGCAATCGGTATCGGTCTGGCAGCCCTAATTTTTGTTGATGCACTTATGATTGGGATGCAAGAGAATATGATCAGAACAGCGACTGCGTCCTTTCTCGGTGATGCACAGATACATCGTCAAGGTTATCGAGATACACAAGAGGTGGAGTTGACAATTCAGGAACTTGAAAAGGTGACGGCTAATCTGTCTAAGGAGGCAATCGTCCAATATATTACCCGAAGAACATTCGCGTTTGGGATGATACGTTCCGCTGCGAATGCGAATAGTGCCATTAACCTTGTCGGTGTGAATCCATCTACCGAAAAATACTTATCCCAGGTTGATGATGCTATAATTGATGGTACTTACTTTGAAGGTAACAGTGAAAGTGATATTGTGATAGGTGCTAAACTTGCGGAAGTATTGGAAGTTGGACTTGGTGACAAAGTGCCTGTGACGGTTTCGCAAGCACAAACTGGTGAGTTTTCTCAAGAGAGGTTCCGTGTTTCCGGCATTTTTAAGTTTGCTGACGAAGGAATGAATAGTGGGATGGCGTTCATTAGATTACATAAAGCACAGGAAATGCTTGCAATTGGTAAGGATGTTCATGAAATTGCGATCAAATTTACTGAAACTACGTACTCTCAAAACCGAGAGTTGCGATTTTGGGAGACATATTCCCAGTATGGTAATAAAGCGGAAAGTTGGATTGACATTCTTCCACAATTGACTACGATATTTGAGATGTCAAAATACAGTAAGTACATCATGGCTGCGGTATTGTTTGGCGTGGTCATTTTTGGAATTATCAATACACTTTTTATGTCGTTATATGAGCGAATGTTTGAGTTTGGGGTGTTGCGTGCCGTTGGAACACGTCCGTTTGGAATGGCGCGTGTTGTCTTATTTGAAGCGGGTGCATTGGCAATTGTAAGTATTGCTCTGGGGACAATTCTCGGCTTCGTTTTGACAGCGATTTTTGCACGTGTCGGTCTTAATTATACCGGTATAGAGATGATGGGTGTGACAATACAAGAATTTATCTATCCTGTCTTAGAGGCTCAACAGTTCATCATTTATCCTGTATCGGTCTTTGTTTTCACTATTATTGCCGGACTGTATCCTGCTCGGCATGTCGCTAAAATGTCCCCTGTAGACGCAATGCGGCGCAGTTTTTAGGAAAGTTATCATGGAACAGAATCAAAATACAACTGTCATTGTTACTGAAGATGTGACAAGAGTTTATGAACCTGATGGAATACCTATCAATGCTCTTAACGGAATAGATTTAATGATCAAATCAGGGGAATTTACTGCGCTGGTCGGACCATCAGGATCCGGTAAAACCACCTTTCTCAACATCATTTCTGGATTGGATAGTCCTACTGAAGGGAAAGTGCTGCTTGCTGGCAAGGTGCTATCAGAAATGAGCGGTAACGAACTCTCTGATTTTCGACGGGATAACATTGGGTTCATTTTTCAGGCTTACAATCTGATTCCTGTGTTAACAGTTGAAGAAAACGTTGAATACATCATGCTCTTGGCTGGTGTTCCTAAATCAGAGCGACATGATCGTGTTACAGCAATGCTTGAAGCAGTTGGGTTAAAGGATGTTGAAGACCGGCTTCCTACACAGCTTTCTGGTGGGCAGCAACAGCGCGTGGCTATTGCGCGCGCTATGGTGTCTGAACCCACGATTATTCTTGCCGATGAACCGACTGCGAACCTTGACTCCAAAACAGGGGCAGACCTGCTTGAAATGATGCGTCAACTGAATTTGGAAACTGGCATGACATTCATCTTCTCAACCCACGATCAGATGGTTATGGAAAGTGCCAGACGGTTGATTACACTTCGCGACGGCAAAGTTGATAGTGATGAAACAAAATAGTGAGTTCAGAAGATGAGAAAAACAATTTTACTTATCTGCTTACTGACAATACCACTATTTGGTGTCGCCAAAGCTGAATTCCAAATCGGTGGTTACTACAAAAACTTTTTTACCGCCTTCGATTCCCCGCTCCCAGACACACCGGTGATGGGTGTTGTAGTCAACCGACTGCGACTAAATTTCTCTTATGCACCTACAGACTCACTTTCCTTTGCTTTTGCCTATGATTTCACCCCGCGCGTTCAAGACCCCTCACTCTTTTCTCAATCCCCTTTTGCTATAGGTACCGCTTCTTCACGTTATCGCGTTGCAGATTTTGACTCGTTGCTTTATCCGGGTAAAGATGAACCAATGGGTAGTGTCGGTATCTATCATAATCTTGATCGTGCAGCGGTGCAGTTTAGTACGGATTTTGCTGACATATCCATCGGTCGAGATGCAATTGCTTGGGGTGCTGCCCGGATTATAAATCCAACCGATGTTGTCGCGCCTTTTAATTATGACCAACTGGATACAGAAGATCGCGTGGGTGTAGACGCAGTTCGTATCCGTATTCCTGTTGGGGTTTTGGGTGAGGTGGATACAGGATACATTTTCGGTACCAACTTTGATTTTGATAAGAGTGCTATCTTTCTTAGGACACAATTGAATGCCGCTGAGACAGATTTCTCAATTTTACTTTTAGAATTTCAGAGAGATCTATTGGTTAGTTTAGATATAGCACGTGGTATAGGTGGCGCGGGGTTTTGGTTAGAAACGGCTTACGTTTTTACCGATCCGTTTGATGATGGACGCACTGCATCAGACGACTACCTACGGACATCTTTCGGTTTAGATTATAGCTTCAGCGGCGAGACCTACGCATTTATTGAATATCATTTTAACGGTGCGGGGATGGATAAACCCGATAATTTTCTCACCAATTTAGACCGCTCTGCATATACCCGTGGCGGTGTCTATCTGTTGGGTGTCCACTATCTTGCTCCCGGTATATCACATCAACTAACACCGTTAATCGGTATCAGCGGACAGATGCTGTTTAATCTATCCGATCCATCAACTTGGATTGCACCACAGATTGCATATAATATCGCGGAGGATATTCATCTATCTTTCGGTGGGTTTATCAGTCTTGGAAAGCGACCTAAAGATGATGATTTGACCCAATTGCAATCAGAGTTTGGCAGTTATCCTAATCTTTTCTTTTCCTCATTTCATGTCTACTTTTGAGCAGGATGTTTTGTTATACCAAATTAACTTGATTCGAAGTTTTCCGATAAAGTTAAGCATTGCAAGGCACGGGGACCTCGCGCTACAAATCCCGTTAATTGGGTATAATCTGTATAATCTATATAATTCGAGATTCAGCAAAATGGCGGGCGCAAAGATCCGGCACTACGATAAGATAGAATGTCAACCGCTCCTACTTCCGTTTGAGTTCTCCCTACAGAATTGTAAGTTTACCTACTCGTGAAACCGCATACACAGGATCATGTGCATCATCACGTATCCAATCTACAGAAATAGGTTCCCCCCGATGATCAGCCAAATCTGAGATTTCACCGGTGGTGATGTGATATTTATAAAATCTATATGGGGGATATATGTTATCATCCCATCCAAACAATGTTCTCTTACACGCACTGAAAACGAGAGATTCATCGTTATCCATCCAGTCAATGCTATCGGCTTCTAATTCCTTCGGTATGCCGTCTAACTCATGCAATTCTCCGCTATTGAGATGGTAAATGAAATAGTGGTATCCCTGTGAAACGGCGACTGTACCGGGCCCAAATTTTGTAGCTTTATATCTGCGTTCCATATACACTATCCGGTTACCATACCGATTCCATCTGGGATGGCGTCTGTCAATAATCAATCTGTCAAAAATCAATCCGTCACTTGGTGCTGGCGGTAGCAGTTGGTTTCGGTTGCTGCCATCTGCGTTCATAATCCAAATATTGGGTATAATAGGGTTTACAAAAGTCGTGGTTAATAAATATCACCACGATTGTCAATTTGAACGATATGTATTAATCGTTCTTCTCTGTCAACCTGATAAATGAAACGGAGATCCCCTATCCGATAGCGATAGAGTCCCTTCTTATTTCCATGTAGTGGTTTGATCGTTGTAGGATTTTCGTGCCGAAATGGGGAGCGAACGATGTACTCAAAAGCGATGTTGATTCGCGCTTGTGTTTCCCGCTCTAACCGACTGATAAAATTTTCAACCTTTGTTGGAAGTGGTGCAAGTGCGTATGGTCGAAGATTCACAGTCCAATTTCCTTCTTAATCTGTGCCCACTCCTTCCCACCTCCGGAGGCTAATTCCTGTTGTGCCTCAACAATATCAGTTAAAATGTCCGGCTCTGAATTAATCAAGGCAGTTTCACGCCATTCAGAGAGAAAAATCGCAAGCGTTTCAGCATCTTTCTTGCCTTCCGAGATTTGTGTTAGCAGCTTGAACAACTCATCAAAAAATTCAACAAGCTCTTCCGCCTCCAACCATTTGAGCCAATCAAAGGACTTTGAGGTGGTAACAGATTTGACGAATAATTGATCATTCATAAGGTGTCCAACAACAAGTTTTGAGTTTTTCATCTGATACCTCAAATGTAAAGATTATGTTAATGCCAATTATACATGATTAAGTTGGAGAATTCAAGGTTTTAGCACTCTTCCTACTATGGAAATTTTGCAAGAGCCGAAGGATTAATAGTTGATGTTTGTAAATAACGTGAGTTCGATAACGGGGACCTCGCACTACGAATCGGGTTAATTGCGTATTATACCAAATTAACGCGATTCATATTGTTTTTCGATTTCACAAATCCATTGAAACCCGACATGTGGCTGCACAATGTCCCAGTTTTTTGAGAACCATTGACACCGATTGACAAGCACTTTTTCAAGAGACGAAAGTGTTTTCAGGACACGATTGGCGATCACTTCTCGTAACAAAGGCCAAAGTCGTTCGGCAGGTTGTAGTTCTGGCGAATAAGGAGGCAAATAAAACAACTCAATGCCCGCAGGCACTTGCACCGCTTTACTTATGTGAAACCCTGCGCGATCCACAAGCAGCACTATCTGTTTCTTTGCTTCGGGATTCACATCGCGCGCAAACTCTGCCAGTGCAAGGTTCATCACCTCAACACTGACGGTGGGCAATAGAAGCCAGTAGGTTTCGCCTGTCTGCGGACGAACGAAACCGAACCCGTAGAGCCATTTATGTGCCGGGCAAACCGTTGCCGTTGGTCGCACGCCTTTTTTCGCCCATACACGTCGGTGAACCGGTAATAAACCCAAACGGGTTTCGTCTTCCGCCCAAACTTCTACCGGTTTTTCCGGGTGCTCACTTTTAAGGGCAGCAACACGCTCTTCTAACTTTTTTTTAAAGGTCTGCTGTGCCTCCGGTGTCGCAGCGGCTTGATGTTGCGGACGCGGTCTCTGCAAAGTCCAACCAAGTCTTCTAAGATATTTCCAACCTGTCACGGCACTCACAGGTCGCTTCAGTGTCTCAGATATCCAAGTCGCAACTTTGGGACCTGTCCAGAGCCCGCCATCAATAGGCGGTGCCGAAAGTGCTTTTTCAAGGGATGCTTGCTGTTGTGCATCAAGGAAGGGACGCCCACCATTGGTTTTTCGTTTGTCTCGCAGTGCCTCTTCGCCATCAGCGTTATAGTGCCTGCGAAGTTTCCTAACGCAGTCAGGCGTGCAGCCAACGATGTCCGCAACTTCGCGCGGTTTTCTCGGATTTTCGGTGTCAGCAAGGAGCCAAATCGCATGCCACCGCATCCGTTCCCGTGGGCATTCACATGCCAGATACCTTTGTTTCAATGCTTCTATTGACAAATGAGGTGAAACTCCGTGTTTAGGGTTTTTCATGTGTGGTGAAACTCCGTGTTTAGGGTTTTTCATGTGTGGTGAAACTCCGTGTTTAGGGTTTTTCATGTGTTTAGTGTAGCAGATTAAAAAAAATAAAACAATACGAATTCCGTTAATTTGGTATTATACCAAATTAACTTGATTAGAAGTTTTCTACGTAGCAGTTAGCATTGCAAGGCACGGGGACCTCACAGGACAAATCGGGTTAATTGGGTATTACACCGAGCACACGTTACTATAGTTTGCATCTGTTCACCAAACATGGTACCATGTTTACACAAGAATGGAAACTGACACATGGTTTGTGCTATGAAAGGACGAGGCATTTATGGATAATTGCTGTCACGAGAAAGGTAGTGAACTTGAGGGACTCCGCGAACGACAATCTAAAACTCTATGGATTGCGCTTGCTATTAACGGTGTCATGTTCTGCTTAGAATTGATTGTTGGTTTGCTGGCGGGTTCAGTGGCACTGCAAGCCGATTCGCTTGATATGTTGAGCGATACTTTGGTTTACGGTTTCAGCCTCTATGTAATTGGTAGAAGTAGCCGATGGCGTGCAGGTTCAGCGTTGCTCAAAGGTAGTATTATGGCAATCTTTGGCATCGGCGTATTGTTACAAAGCGGGCATAGGTTTCTCGCGGGTGGAGTTCCTGAGTCACACTTCATGTTTTTTATGGGTGCACTCGCCTTGATTGCAAATGCAAGTTGCCTGATTCTATTGTCCAGACACAAATCAGATGATATAAACATGCGCTCAACATGGTTGTGCTCTCGTAATGATATTATAGCGAACACCAGTGTTTTATTAGCAGCGGCACTCGTTGCTATTACCCAATCCAAGTTGCCAGATTTAGTTGTTGGTTTACTCATTACATGTATCTTTCTTAAGTCCGCTGTCTCTATTCTAAGAGCATCGTATAGAGAATTGCGTCAGCCAATTGCAGAACCCTCAGATTCTCTTATCCCAAAACTTGTATCAATGCAAGACCTCTGTGCGGCAGGCACTTGTCCCGTGAATGCTTGCCACTGTGAAGGCTTGTAGCAAAATCAATAATACAATTCACGCTATGTGGTAAACTGTTAATTGTGTTATTAACAGTATTATGGAATCATAAATTATTTTCTCGGCAGCGTAAATTTGCTACTATTTATCAGATATCTCAGCATCTTTTGCAAAGTCGCTAAGCAGCGCGGGTGTAGCAGTATCAAAACCGACAAAATCCAACATCCCGGCATCCATCGGGTCAGCAATAGAAAAGTTGTTCGCCACCATAGCCACAACAGCGCACTTTGCGGGTCTTCCCATTTCTTGACGATACATATCCAATGCCGTTTTCGGATGGATATTGCCATACCACGTTTCACTATCTGTATAGATAACGAATACATCTACCTCAAGTTTATTTTCCTTTGCATAAAGCATGGGGAGCGCGCAGTCGGTTCGACCCATTGGTATTCCTGAAACCGCTTTAATAGCACTCGCTAACCTATCACTTGCTGTAATAGGTACACGTTTAAAATCACCCGAAAATCCGAAAATATGATAATTCGGTTCTGTGCGTGCGGTCACCAGTGCCATAGCAGCAGAGGCGTTTCGCGGTGTAAGTCCTTCACAACCTGCAACTGAGCCAAAACCCATTGAACCAGAAACATCAAGTGCCAAAACCGTGTTCTTTTGACTCGGTTCAATGTTATCAAATGCCATGTAAAACGCGGCGTCTAAACCATCAACAATCTGTGGGACAGGTTCCCAGGTTAAACTTCCTTTGACTCCCTTGCCCGACCTGTATGTCGTCAATGCCATCAGAATCTGAATAGGATGAATGCGCGAACGTTGTATAGCATCAGCGGAAAGTCTATCCAGTACAGTTTGCACCTCTGGCGCGAAAGGTTTCAGCAACCCAACCTGACTCATCTTACCGAGGTTTCGCACCGTTGCCATTACAGGCATGTTAACTAATAACGCTGCCCAAACTTCAGTATCATCCTTCCATTCATTCGGTACCATCTCATGCGTAAATTGATGTGTTTCAATCAGTTTGAGGATATCCACTTGCTTCTTTGTGCGTTTCAGTTCTTCATATCCAGCAAGTAGTTCAGGCAAAGCGTCCGTAGCATCGTATACAGTAGAAATCTGTGCCTCTCCTTCTAAGTTACGACGTACTACACGTTTTCCCGTATCAAGTCCCTTCATCCAACGATAGATGCCTCGGTTCTCACCGTAGTGGCACTTTGCGAGCACGTCAGCGTGCCGCCAAGTGTTTCGAGATTGATACTTCAGCACTTGATACGCCAATGCTTCATCATCCTTTGTTCGGTACCAATCTCCGACTAACCGCCGCAACGAGCGACCCCATCCACGCATGCCATCTACGAAGGCTACAAAATTGAAGAGGTGTGTTCCGATACGCGCAACTTCACAGAAAACCTCTCGCACCTTACGTTTTGTATCTACGTTTCCATGGGTGAAGGCGAGTGCCAATGCATACAAAGCCGGATCATTTTTCGGGGCACGCCCAGAAACTGAAATCTCGCGAATTCGTTCAACAACCTGAACACCATCCTCGGCAATGCACTGCTTAACGGAATCTACATTTTCCTTTGTCAAATCCTGATCTTTTGCGTAATAGGATCCGCCTTCGGTACCTAAAATCAGAAACCTGTCAAGGTTTGTCCAGATAGAAACAGGATAAACGTATCCGCCAGCAGAATTCTCAACCTGCTGTTCGTCCAAAGGTTGGCGTTGATGTGGATGCAAAGGGGAATATTTACGTAAATAACTCATGATGTCACCGATTTTGATGGAGTGGCGGGCAAGGAGTGTATTGCGAATATTTTTCAAAGATAACGCAATACTTCGGCCCGCACAAAGAGGGCTCCGGATAAGGATCAGAGTCCGTTTTGATATGCTCTACCATCTGAGCTACAGCAAGTTTATGCATCACACACAAACCTACTGACAGGACTTGAACCTGCGACCACATCATTATGATAACACACTCTCTCGACCCGGAGCCGCGTTGGATTCTCTTCAATTTTCACATAGTAGCGGACAAGACATGTATTACATAGGCGCATTTTACTGCGACACTAACGTTAATGGTAAAGTAATACTTCGGCCCGCTAAAGAGGACTCTGGTTGACATACTCCCCAAGCTAAAGCATGGGGATTCTTAGCTCTTATATTGGCAGCAAGTGTTGTTGCCAAATGGCTTTTCTTGCTTCCGTCTCTCGTGCCTCCGAATGAGGTCTTATTTGGACTCCACAAGCGTAACTTTCGGTGTGTCCCACCGTAGATGTTGCAAAAGGCGACACAAGTGTCTGTGCAACTTAAAAGTTAGACGTTTAGGAGCAGGACTTACGCAAATTGAGCAGAAAAGGGGTATATTTTGCTTAAAAAGTCGTTATTTCAGTGTTTTTAACTCCCTAAATCCCGCTTATCAGTGGGACTTTAAGAAAAAATGCGTAAGTCCTGAGGAGATTAAAAGGTTTAGAAAAAGTCCAGTTTTTTTGCGGTGTCTACATCCCCAAGCTAAAGCATGGGGTCTTGACACCGAAGATAGATAACGCATTCACACGACCCAGAGTAAGTTCAGGTGAAGAATCTTTATTGACGATAGCAATTATACCACCTCTGTGACATCTTGTCAAATTAAAAGGTTATATTTGATTCATTGCTCGGTCTACGTTTCAAATTCTTTTTGATATATTGATGGAGAAAAAGTATAATGTACTTACCATAACGGTGCTATGTTGAAAGGACTATCTACATTTAGCGATGTATATCCCCTAAAAAATAGGATTTCCTTACTTAGAAAAACAGAGATGAATCACTGATGAAAAGACTGTCCGGTTTCCTCATATTAACAGTTATCATTATTACAATAGGGGCGTTCATCTTTTTCAACAAGCTGCAGATAGTTCCGCACTCACTACTCAAACACCTTCCCGCGTCTAAACCGCATAAACATGCTACTTCAGATGCCGACGTTATTGAGCACACACATACGTACGACCTAATTTCTGATACCCCCACGTTTGCTAAACCAACCACTTCTGAGAAAACCAATGTGAAAAAGCATCCCATCCAACTCGATTGGGAACGTATTGCTCTTGAAACTGTGAGAAAAAAATATCAACCATATTCCGTCGCCGAGATGCACAAAATATGGGCACAAGATTATAGTAACCAAATATCTTCAGATAAGAAAGCAAAACTTGATAAGGCATATCCACCAACCGCATGGCTCAAACGCAATCTTGCACTTGGACAACCTATTGTCAATTACTCTGACTATCAGGTGGTACTGCAGCGGAGAATGTATATGGTAAATAGGAAGGACTTGTGGCGTGCGATTGGACCAGAGGATAGAGCGAAAATGCGTAAAAATCTCCAATTACCGCCAGAGGTTGATACATGGAAAGAGTATGAAGAGGCATTCCTTAAGTTCTGGATTGTTGCTTCATACGAATCTCTATTGGCAGAGGAGACAGAAACTGTTTATGTCCATGTTACTGCGGGTGGAAGGTTTTCAAAATTCACCGGCGCAAGGTTAAAACGGAAAGAGAAGTATGACTTAATGTATTATGGTGTTGTTCCTGAAGGTATACACGTCGTCTATCTTAATGAGCAAGGAGAACACTTACCACCAGGTACAAAACCGCGCCTATATGAATGGTATATGAAAGAATTAGAACGAGCATATACCAATGTCGAAAAGACGGTCGTTGACCACAAAGCATTCTTTGTATCACAATCATTGAAGAACGCTAAACGGTCTAAACTTTCGACACAGGAACAACTTCAGGAATCCTTTGCGTTGTTGCGGGACCTACACTGGGACGAATTGCCAAAAGACCTGAAGGCTTTACAAGATGTAATAAATAGACTTAAGAAAATAAAACAGGAGGGTGAAGAAAAAATGGGTATGCCACATTTACAAAAATCAAGAAAGTGAAAAGGACACCTAATATTAAATTAACCCGATTTGTCTTATTTTCGGGATGGTAGGTGCGGTTTCCTAACCGCACCATTAGCGTCAATTTAGGGATCCTCCAGGGCCGGTAGGTGCGGTTTCCTAACCGCACCATAGGCGTCAATTTAAGGAAAGAACTCGTTTGTAGTCGCGCAATTCATTGCGCCTCTTACATTCAAAGAAAAGAGGCGCTATGAATTGCGCGACTACGAACGCTGATATTCTCGTCCTTTGCGTTATTTGAGATGTTGATACAAAAAGGTGCAGTTAGGAAACCGCATCTACCGTAGTTGGAAACCGCTAAATTGACGTATAAGGTGCGGTTTCCTAACCGCACCATTAGCGTCAATTTAGGGATTCTCCAGGTCCGGTAGGTGCGGTTTCCTAACCGCACCATAGGCGTCAATTTAAGGAAAGAACTCGTTTGTAGTCGCGCAATTCATTGCGCCTCTTACATTCAAAGAAAAGAGGCGCTATGAATTGCGCGACTACGAACGCTGATATTCTCGTCCTTTGCGTTATTTGAGGTGTTGATACAAAAAGGTGCGGTTAGGAAACCGCACCTACCGGGTTGGGAACCGCTAAATTGACGCATAAGGTGCGGTTTCCTAACCGCACCGATAGATTGGAATCCCGTTAATTGGGTATGACAAGATTCCCTCCTACAAGATAAAATGGCATTCCGTTTGAAACCAGAGACCCATCCTACAATGTTACATATTAATCATTTCGTTTTCCCTTCAGATATCCCCAGGTGGTTGTAAATTTTCCTCCTGGTTCAACACTTAAGGGAAATGTAAGTTTTGAAAAATCTCCCTCGTTAAACGCCGAATTGTAGAAGATGACTTCGTCAATTATACCGCCAAACCAGTCAATATTGGAGCCTACTCTGTCGCCATCATGGTAGATCGTCTTTTGGAGGACGTAACCGATTGAGGTATCATTGACATGTGAAAAGAGTTGCCCACCCTTTTCTTTGGCGGCAAGTTTGCCATCTAACCACAATTCTAACTTATCGTCTTCGACTTTATTAGCAGCGTCGCGAAGGACTAAGGCAACGTGATGCCAGCGATTTGAATTTATTTTTGCTGACACCCAATTACCATCCCAATTGTACTGAGAGCGGTTCCAACCGCCGACATAAACTTTACCGGCGTGCACGTAGACAGTTAAACCTCGTATTAATCCGCCCTCTTGAAAAATCAACTGTTTCTGATTTATGCTGGTGTTGAAGCACTTAAAAAATGCAGCGACTGTTCGGTCCGTGTAGGGACCGCCAGTATTGATATGCTCGGAATCCGGGAATTTGATGCCATCGCCTATACCGTCAAACTGCAATGCCTTACCAATAATGCCATCAACGACTTCCGGTTCTCCAACAATAGTGCCATTCAGTTTGTTTTTTGAACTGTCCGTAGCAAAACCATCGTCAAACGTCCAGTTTCCAGCAACCGTTGCTTCATCTCGTTGGGCGTCAACCTGCATAGTGGCTAAAAAAGTAAATACCAGCGAAATTAAACATAATATAAACATTATTAGATACTTGTGTTGTCTCCTTTTGCTCAATACTTTAACCATTACTATATCTCCTTTGGAACTTTTACCTTTTGTGTTCCAATAATAATACTATCAAAACAGATATCCAAATACTATTTTCCGATTATGACATATTAAGCCTATTTTATCAAATTATTTATTTAAAATGTAATAAAAAGCAGAACCATTCGGTGTTGATTTGGATATTTCTGATTGAATTGGTATTTTATGCTTTGAGAGTTTCTATAACGAACAACGGGATGCTTAGAATTACTATTTGTTTTTGTGCAATAACAAATTACGGTTCATTCCTTACAAAACCTTTAATATTTAATAAAGGATAATCTTGATAATCCGATAATCCTGAAAATCTTGGTTCAGACGATTCACGGTTCTGATGACAAAAACTTTACACACCCAAACAACAGGGTTATTTAGTTTTCCAATAATTTTGAACTTTTGCTCAAGACTCTCCGCCGTAGGAGCGATCTCCGAATCGCGACTTTTTGGCTAAAATGGGCAAAAAGCCTAAAACTAAATAGCCCTGCCCAAACAATTCTCACTTGCTATTTTTTTGTTAATCGTTTATTATAATTGGATATGGGAGAGATTGATACCGGTATTAATGTATTACAAGGAGGTCACGATTATGGCAGGGAAACTGAAAGTTGCAGCTGTCGGTTGCGGAGGTATCGGACTATTACACCAACGTGGGTATCTCCAGCACCAGGGTGCCGAATTGGTGGCTGTGTGTGATATAGACGCTGCCAGAGCACAAAACCGTGCTAAAGAACTCGGAATTGCAAATTGGTATCCATCTATTAAAGAGATGCTTGCGAATGAAGAGTGTGACTTGGTTGACGTTGTGACTGCCGACCATCTGCACTTTGAGCCTGTGATGGAATGTCTTGATGCTGGAAAACATGTTATTACTGAAAAACCACTGTCGCTTGATATTGATGAAGCTGAACAGATGGTAGCGAAAGCGGAAGAAAAAGGGGTGCACCTCGCCATAGACTACAACCGCCGATTCGCGCCTGGGTACGTACATGCAAGGCGGTGGTTTGACGCGGGAGATATTGGACAGATATATTATCTAGATATGAAATTGTCACAAGGCGGACCTGCATCAACATGGAAAGGTGAGTTTTACCTCCTCTATGAGTTGCAAACGCACGCGCTTGACCTACTCCGATGGTTCGGAGGGGAGATTGTCGCTGTTTGTGCTGAGATGGCAAAACCGAGAAAAAATGAGGCACGCGAAGGTGAGGATGCGTGCTATACAAGCATGGCAATTTCATTACGTTTTGAGACTGAAGTGGTCGCTACCTTATTAGCAAGTTGGGATAGTGATTTTATTCATCCGATTGAACGGATGGATATTTGCGGCTCCGCTGGTGAAATCGTTGTAGATAACGTGTTGAGTCGCGCAACATTGATGAAACGCGATAACCAAGTCGTGGAGGAATACCGTCCATCCATTTTCAGGATGGAGCAACTTGCATTTGATGGGACTTTTGCACTGCGTATGGCTGCTTTGGTAGATGATTTACTTAATGATCGCTTACCGGCACCAACGGGACGGGATGGCTTGCAGGCGATGCGAATAACGGAAGCGATCGTGGAATCTTGGAAGGAAAAACGGGAAGTTGGAGTTAAAATCGACTAATAATGTGTAAACCTTTCTATAGGCAAGGAGGAACGAAAATATGGAACGCCAAAAGACTTTTTTAAGAGAATTTCGTCAAGCATTACTTTCCAGTTCTTCATATTCAACAGCACGTGCGTGTGTCATATCACTTGTTTTCGCGTTTATAGCAATTAATTGTGGTCCGGTACCAAAAGGACAATACGATATCCCCGATACAATAAACGACACTGCTTCAAATGAAACGACAACACAATCAACAGAGGAAAAAGTAAGTTTACCAGAATCCGCTACCATCGATTTGCAAAAGATGCCTTACATTACAAAGGCTTTCAAAGTGCCTCCGCGTGTTCGTAGCAGGAGACCACTTGATGATTTCCAACTAAAGATGTGAGAAAGGAGACAGCATAGTGCGATTGTCACCAACTGTACATTTGATGTCTTAAAATCATTTGTTGCAAAAGAATGGGCTCCTATTGTGATAATTCAATTGCAAGATCGTACCCCGGTAATTTTATCGGTAACCCAATATGACAACCGCGCGAACGTAGTCCACCTTCATAATCCTGCTAATCTAAACAAACGTCAACTGACCTACGAGGAGTTTGAAACGGCTTGGGCAAAAGATGCGCGCAAAAGATGCCTCTTAATCACACCACAGCAGCTCACTGAAGCAGACGTTAAAAAAGCACTTGGGCAATATTTATCCACAGAAACGTTCCAAGAAATTAGCGTGAGAAGTTATTAATTTCAAACTAACCGATTTTTAGGGATACGCATAGATCACCATGTCTCATCACTTCACGTATAAACCACATTAATGTGATTAGAACTCTTTTGATATAGCACACGGTTGCGAGGCACGGGGACCTCGCGCTACAAATCGGGTTAATTGGGTATAACCAAAATGAGGATATAATTTTGAAGGCACTTCCGTTTACAGATGTAACAATTACCGACCGTTTTTGGGCACCACGACAGGCAACGAATTCAGAGAAAACTATTCCTCATGAGCTTGAGCAGTGCCGGACAACCGGTAGGATTAATAACTTTGCGAAAGCAGCTGGCTTGATGTCAGGTAACTTTGAAGGTATCTTCTTTAACGACTCGGATGTTCACAAATTGGTGGAAGCAGCGTCTTATACACTGAAGACACATCCTAATCCAGAGTGGGAAGGGGAATTGGATGAAATTATTGATACAATTGCCAAAAGTCAACAAGCAGATGGTTATCTGAATTCCTATTTTACATTGGTTGAACCGGAAAAGAAATGGCAGAATCTCGGCATGATGCACGAGTTGTATTGTGCTGGACATCTATTTGAAGCAGGTGTTGTACACTATCAAGCGACAGGGAAACAGAAGTTACTTGATGTTGCGTGTCGCTTCGCGGATCTCATTGACAGTACTTTTGGGCATGGCAAACGGGACGGTTTACCCGGACACCAAGGGATTGAGCTTGCATTAGTGAAATTGGCACGTGTGACAGGAGAAGCACGTTACATGTCTCTGGCGGAATACTTTGTTACGAAACGCGGGCATTCTCCATCAGTATTTGAGAAGGAATTGGAAAATCCTGACCTCCCCGGTGGACTTGGTGCATATAAGCATCACTACACCCGTGATGATAAATTTGAGGGCACTTATTCACAGGCACATCTCCCGATACAGGAGCAGACAGAATGTGTGGGTCATGCAGTGCGAGCAATGTATCTTTACGGCGGTGCTGCTGATATTGCTTGTGAAACCGGCGACACAGGCATTACAAACGCATTGGACGCACTCTGGCAGAATGTAGAGAAACGTCTTTACGTTACGGGAGGCGTAGGTCCGTCTGGACACAATGAAGGGTTCACACAGGATTATGAATTGCCGAATTTCTCTGCTTATGCTGAGACGTGTGCATCGATCGGATTGATATTTTGGGCACATCGGATGTTCCTGTTGAAAGGTGAGTCACGTTTTATTGATGTCCTGGAAACGGCACTCTACAACGGTACGCTCTCCGGTATTTCACTTGATGGCACAGGTTTCTTCTATCAGAATCCGTTGGCGAGTCGCGGTGGAAGGCATCGGCACGCTTGGTTCGGGTGTGCGTGTTGTCCACCAAATATTGCCCGTCTACTCGGTTCTCTCGGACAGTATATCTATGCCCAATCTGAAAATGACATCTGGGCTAACCTCTACGTTGCGGGGACAGCGTCTGCTACAGTAGCAGGCGACGTCTCACTGAAATTAACACAAGAGACCGATTATCCGTGGTCGGGAGACGTTAAGTTAACTGTTAATCCAGAGAAAGATGCAAAGTTCGCATTGAATCTACGGATTCCGAGTTGGTGCAGTAGTTTTGACGTGAGCATCAACGGAGAATCTTATGGTGCAAATGCTGGGTCTAACGGATACCTATCAATTGACAGACACTGGCATGCTAACGACACAGTGGAATTGAACTTGGATATGCCGGTTGAACGAATTCACGCGCATCCTTATGTCAGAGATAATCTTGGAAGATCGGTTGTCCGACGTGGTCCGCTGGTCTACTGTTTTGAGGATGTTGATAATCCTGATGGTGCTTTTGAGACGTTATCGCTTGTTGATGATGCAGCAGTTGAAGCGGTGTTTGACTCAGAACTCCTCGGTGGTATAACGCTGATACGCGGTGCGGGCACGGTGTATGATGCTGCAGATTGGGAAAATAACCTCTATCTTCCGAAACCAAATTCTAAGCGAATAGAGTTCACAGCGATTCCGTATTACGCTTGGTGTAACCGTGGTGCAGGACAGATGGCGGTTTGGGTCTTTTAGTCTGTTCACTGCTAAACAGAACAATTGAATTATCTGGAAAATAAAATCGAATTGTGCTTAACAATTCTCAAAAAGGAGTTGAAATGAAACGGATTGTGCAGTTAATTGTATTGACTTTTTGTGTGTCTACACTTTTCATCGGTTGTGACCAGCAGATGACTAAACCGGTGATGAATGTAATTTCCCCGACACAAAGTCATATAGAAAAGGCGCGAATGGCGATGGAGAATGTCAATCAGCAGCGAACAGAAGCATATCAAAAGGCTGAAGAAGCGGGTGATTTTTTTACCGTATTTATCGATTCTGAAGTTATCTTCAAAGAAGAACTCGGCTTAAGAAAGGGGCTTTGGGTTGATTTAGTTGAGATATATCGCGATGAGAATTCTGGAGATTCATCAGTATTAGATGGATATAACAAACTACAAGTTGCCTTCACTAAAAAATTGGAAGATGACACTCTTGGAATGTTCTACTTTGATTACATCAGAACCTTTGATCCTTTAATTGTTGAATATCTACGTTTGTCATACGTATACCCAGATATACAGGAGGCAGGTCTCCTTGTGCGATTCAGAGGGTCTATAAGAGAAGGTAAAGTAACTATAGTATTCCCCGAAGATTTTTGATTTTCTCTGTTAATATTGCTGACTCTGTGATGCAACTAACGCAGTTTCCATAGGAGGATTGTACCGTCCCAGCTAATGCTGGCGATTGTATTGCTATCCGGTGAAAATGCAACGGAAGTAACATTCCATGTATGTCCCTTGAGTGTGGCTATGTGTTTTTTAGTACGAAGGTCCCACAACCGCACCGTCTTATCCTTACTCCCGGTTGCGATTATGGCCCCATCCGGGGAGAATGCGGCTGAAGTGACATCTTTCGTATGCCCTTCAAGTTTAGCAGTCCTTTTTCTTGTGTTTAAGTCCCACAACTGCACTGATCTTTTTCTCAAAGTTACAGTGGCGATTGTATTGCTATCCGGGGAAAACGCAACAGATTCTACCGGCATACTCTCTTGTAATGTGGCTATTTTTTTCCAAGTACGAGTGTTCCACAAATGCACTTTAAATGTTCCCCAAGGGGCACATGCGAAAGTTTTGCTATCTGGCGTAAACGCAACAAAAAGATGAGAAGACATATAGTCTGAAAGTGTAGATTTGTAATTGCCTGTGTTTGCATCCCACAACCGTACTGTTTTATCCCTACTGCCGGTAGTGATAGTTTCTCCATCAGGAGAATAAGCGATGGAAGTTATCCTTTTTGAATGCCCTATGAGCGTGTTTATGTGCTGTCCTGTATGTGCGTCCCATAACCGCGCTGTCTTGTCTTCACTTCCCGTAGCGAGTGTGTTTCCATCTGGAGAAAATGCTAAGGAAGTGACCTCTCCTGTATGTCCTGAAAGTGTCAATTTATGTTTCCTTGTGTTTACGTCCCACAACCCCACTGTGCTACCCGTAATTCTCGTAGCGATAGTCCTTCTATCCGGGGAAAATACAACGAAATCTGCCCAGTTCAGATTCTCATACAAGGCCATATGCCCTGTGAGTGTGATTCTATGTTTTTCCGTGTGTGCATCCCACAACCTCACTTCAGAATTACTTCCCGTAGCGAGTGTGTTTCCATCTCGCGAATAAGCTAAGGATTTGACCAATCCTGTATGCCCTGATAGTGTGGTTTTGTGTTTTCCCGTATGTGCGTCCCATAACCGTGCTGTATTGTCTTTGCTTCCCGTAGCGAGTGTGTTTCCATCTGGAGAATAGGCTAAGGAATAGACATTGTCAGTATGCCCTTTGAGCGTGATAATGTGTTTCGCTTTTTGGGTATCCCACAATCGTGCAGTGTTGTCGTCACTACCCGTAACGATAGTGTTTCCATCTGGAGAAAATGCTAAGGAATTGACACTTCCTGTATGCCCTGAGAATGTTGTTTTGTGCTGCCCTGTGTTTGCGTTCCACAATCGTGCAGTGTTATCTTCACTTCCCGTAGCGATTGTATCTCCATCTGGAGAAAATGCGATTGACATGATCCCACTTGTATGCCCTGATAGTGTTCTTTTTTGCTGTCCTGTGGTTGCACTCCACAAATAAACTGTACCGTCGCTATCCCCAGAAGCAATAGTACTTCCATCCGGTGAAAACGCTACAGAGAAAACACGTCCTGTAGGCCCTTCGAGTGTTGCAATGTGCTCTCCTGTGGCTACCTCCCATAAACGCACCGTCATGTCATGATTCACACTTGCAATTCTGTTTCCATCTGGAGAAAATGATACGAAGTGGACCCTATCAGTGTGGCCTGTTAACAAATCAAGTTCTTTTTCTTTGCCAGGTCGCACATCATAAATCCATATCCCGATGGAGCTTGGAACCGCAAGCCGATTACCATCTGGAGCGAAAGCGACATCTCCTCTTATTTCACCTTTACCGAGACGTGCTTTCGCTCCTTCGGGCAGTGCCCATTGCGTGTAGTCTACTGAGTCGGATAAAACCTGATTCGATTCCTGCTCTGTGCCATTCCCTCTACCGATAGTATCAGAATGTTTTCCTATTAAATTTTTGATATTCGGTTTTGCATCACTATTCTGGACTATAGGTGCATCAATAAGTTCTACCGTCATCTCAGATTGCGCGTCCAAACTATAGGGTTGCTGGAAACGCGCTAAATACTGGCTGCCCATTCCAAGCATCAATACAATTAAAATGATACCAGATGCAGCCAGCACCCACGGCACGAAAGGTGTACTTCCAGAAGGCGCAGCGGGATTAAGATGTGCAACTTCTCTCATTATGTTCTCAGTTAAGTTTGCAGATATTTGAAAATTACTGAGTGCTTCTCGGATCATCGGTTCCTCCTTTTTTAGACGTTGTCGGGCACGGCTGAGGCGGCTCTTGATAGCACTTGGAGATACGCCTAAAAATCGACTAATCTCTTCACACGTCATTTCACCAAAGTAGTAGAGTATCATCACCGTGCGTTCACTCTCTTTTAACTTCGCAAGCAACTTTTTGACCACCTCGCGTTGTGTTTGTATAGTAACTTTTGCCGTTTCCCTTGCAACATATTCGGAATAAGCGGTTTCCTCTATCATCTCAGTATCCATGTCTTCAAGTGATTCTGTTTCCATGCGTTTCTTACGAAGCCATGCAAGACATTGACGCGTAGCGATTACATATAGCCACCCAGAAAACTGATTCGGATTTTTCAATGTTTCCAGTTTTTGATAGACTTTGAGGAATGTGTCCTGCGTAATCTCTTCAGCGATGTGGAAATCCCCTGTTTTCCGCCAAGCGAGTGTGTGAACTTGCTTTTGGTACTTTTCCACCAAACTTGCAAAGGCAGTATCATCACCCTCAAGGATACTATGTATCAGTTCAACATCATTATTCTGCATTAGACACCTCCAGAAAGAGATAGGACATCAAATCTTCTCATATATAGTGACGCGGGTAGGAGGTAAAACGGTCGCTTAATTCTGAAAGTATAGTTCAAAAGTTAATTTTTGACGAGACGGTTATATTACGTGGAATTATATCTCACAAGTCAGATTGAATTATCAATATGTTAGATTGTTGGTTAATTCCACAAGAGAAGTGTTGTAAAATAAATTGAACAAAGGAAAAGTAGTGAGGTAATTACTTGATTGGCACGGAACTAACGTAGTTTCCATAGGAGGATTGTTCCATCGTAACTCCCACTTGCAATAGTGTCCAAATTTGGAGAAAAAGCTACTGCTGAAACCCAACCCTTATGTCCTTCCAAACTTGTTATGTGTTCACCCGTTTGTGTTTTCCACAACTCAATCTTACCTTCTCCACTGCTTGTGACAATCATTGCTCCGTTCGGTGAGAACGCAACGCTGGTAACCTGGACTTGAGGTGTGTTGATTTCAGTTTTTGTCTTTTGTGTGCGAACATCCCACAATTGTATCGTGTTGTCATTACCCACACTGGCTATGAGTGATCCATCCGGAGAAAATGCTACGGAAGTAGCACCGTGTTTATGTCCGCCCACAGATGCAATAAGTTTTTGTGATTGAACATCCCACAATCTGACAGTCCCGTCATAACTTGCACTCGTAAGAGTTATACCATCTGGTGAGAAGGCAACCGAATTAACCTCTTTTGTATGTACTATAAGTGTCCCAATTTTTTTACCTGTTTTTGCATCCCATAGACACACATTATCATCCTTATCACCAGTAGCAAGTGTGTTCCCATCAGGGGAATACGCCATGGTATTAATTGTTTCCGATTGGTTGATGAGGATAACTTTAGACTTTCTGGTTCGTGTCTGAAGCACACGTGTCCGACCTTCCCACAATCGCACCGTATCATCCCGACTACTGGTAGCAATAGTACTTCCATCTGGTGAATATACTATGCTGGTGACATCAATACCATGTCCTTTGAGTGTGGCTTTATGTTGTCCTGTGATTGCGTTCCATAAGTGTCCTTTTCCAAGCCAATCTCCAGATGCGATAGTTTTTCCATCCGGGGAATAGGTTAAACACTTTACACGTGAAGTATACCCTTTAATTGTTGTTCGATGTTTTCTTGTTTGGGTGTCCCATAGCATTATTATATTGTCATAACCTGCTGTCGCGAGTGTGTTCCCATCAGGAGAAAATGCTACAGATATGATTTCCTGCGTGTGTCCTTTGAAAGTGGTTTTGTGTTGTCCTGTGTGTGCGTCCCACAGTCTCACAGTATGTAGGTAACTTGTGGCGATAGTCTTCCAATCAGGAGAAAATGCTGATGAATGCAAACCTTCAAAATGTGCTCTGAGTGTAGATTTGTGTTTTCCTGTTTGAGTATCCCACAACAGTACTTCATTACGTGGACTGACAGTGGCAAGAGTTTTTCCATCAGGTGAAAACGCTCCAGAATTGACAGGCCAATTATGTCCTTTGAGTGTAAACTTGTGTTTTCCTGTTTGTGTATCCCACAATTGCACCGTTTTGTCTCTGCTTCCCGTAGCGAGTGTGTTTCTATCTGGTGAAAAAGCGACTGATGTAATATCCCTCGTATGTCCTTTGAATGTTGTTTTGTTTTTGCCTGTTTGAGTATCCCACAACCGGACAACTGGTTCTTTTGTATCCCAACTCCCACTTGCGATAGTTTTTCCATCGGGAGAAAACGCAATAGATCGGACACCTCCTTTATGTCCTTCAAGTGTAAATAGCTGCTCACCCGTGACAGCATTCCACAAATAAAGTGTTCCATCCCAATTTGCACTTGCGATAGTGGCACCATCTGGAGAAAAAGCAAGTGCGGTGACTTCTCCCGTATGTCCTGTGAATAGGTCAAGTTCTTTTTCTTTGCCAGGGCGAGCATCGTAGATCCATATCCCGATGGAGCTTGCAACCGCAAGCCGAGTGCCATCCGGAGAAAAAGCAACATTTCCAGTTATTGACCCTTTGCCGAGGCGTGCGGCGGCACCGTCAGGTAAACCCCATGTAGTGTAATCCTGAGCAGGTGCATTCGGCAGCAATAGGACAAACGTCAAAAATAGAGTAATGAGAAATAGAGGTATTGTTTTCATGGGACTAATCACCTCCGGAAGCCAACTATTTCATTAAATGGTTCTACCGATGGAACCGGCGTTCCAATTCATCACGTCCCATTTCAATGATGATGGGTCTTGAATGCGGACAATTGAATGGCAGTTTCGCTTCAGATAACTCGCGAACGAGGTTAATCATCTCTTTGGTGTCCAATGTGTCCCCGGCTTTAACAGCAGAGCGGCAGGCAAGCGTTATTAAAGCGTTGTCAATTGCTTCAGGTATTTCTACTTCTGCATGTGGTTGTTCAGGGAGTTTGTCAAGCATGTCAGTGATGGTCTGTGCGGCTGTCCGCGTTGGCAATGGAGCAGGTATCGCACGGATCAGTATTGTGTTACCACCGAATTCCTCTAAATCAAAACCGATTTTTTGGAAAAGATCACCGTGGACTTTAAGGATAGCAATATGTTGCGGTGTGGTTTCAAGCGTGACAGGAAGTAGTAACCCCTGCACTGGGATACCATCTGTTTTCAACTGATTCACATACCTTTCATAAAGCACACGTTCTGCAGCGACATGCTGGTCAATAAAAAATATCTTATCTTGTCCCTCAGCAACAATATAGGTCTTAAAAAGGTTTGTTTTCAGTTCGACATTTTCAAAATCAAGTAGTTTAAGACTCGCGCCTTCAGGAATTGATTGTCGGGGCGGTTGCACAACGGTTCTGGTAACTTCAGGGGTGTGCTGAGTGCTTTCATCAACTGTGGGTTTTGTCTCAATTTGTGTAGTCTCAAGATTTTCCGTTGGCACATCATCAAGTTGCGTAGTTTCTGTAGCATCTACTGTTTCACGTGCAGGAATTACCGGCTGCGTGCGGTGTTGTGGGGTTGAGAATGCTCGCGTAGTGCCGATGGTTGTGTTTTCAACCTTGCCTTCTTGAGATGTCTCTATGGGAGACGTTTCAATCTTTGGAATGAACTTTTCTTTGTGAATAACGTTGTGGATCATCCGAACAATACCGCTGAAAATTGTCCGCTCATTTCGAAACCGCACCTCAATTTTGGCGGGATGGACGTTTACATCAACAGTATCGGGTTCAAGCGTTAGGAAGAGTAAAGCGACAGCATGTCGATCCTTTTGTATCGTTGCGCCAAGTGCCTCTTTTAGTGCTGCACCGATCATTTGACTCCGGATTGGTCGCTGATTCATGAAAAAGAGTTGATATTCGCGGTTCGCCTTGGTAAAATCGGGTTTTCCGAGTAGACCCGAAAGTTTAAAGTCAGGCAGTTCTTCTTTAAATTCAATAAGATTATCAGCTAAATCTTTGCCATAGATTAAACGTGCACGTTCAAGGTTTGAATCACAAGCACGAACATCTAAGATTGATTTGCCGTTATTCGAAAGCGAAAAATGTATTTTCGGATGCGCAAGTGCAGCCCACGTCACCTGTTTTGTGATATGGTTGACCTCAGTGGTATCGGTTTTGAGAAACTTGAGACGTGCAGGCACATTGTGGAAGAGATTGTTAATCGAAATATGGGTGCCGGGTGAGCATCCGCTTTCTTCAACTGAACGGAAGACACCACCTTCAACGTTAATCTTTGTTCCATGTATAGCATCAGCGGTGCGGGTAAGGAGTTCAAACTGAGATACAGATGCAATACTCGCCAACGCCTCACCACGGAATCCGAAGGTATGGATATTTTCAAGGTCTTCAATGCGACTGACCTTGCTCGTTGCGTGCCGTTCTAAAGCGAGGAGCGCGTCCTCGCGTTCCATACCTGAACCGTTATCAGAGACGCGAATGAGTCGTTTTCCACCTGCGCGAATTTCCACACGGATACTTGTGCTTTCTGCGTCAAGTGCGTTCTCTACGAGTTCTTTGACAACAGATGCAGGTCTTTCAACGACTTCTCCTGCGGCGATTTTGTTGGCTATATCTGCTGAGAGTATTTTGATTTTTGGCATGTGTTTCTTCAACCCTGTTTTTTGAACGCGAGTCGTCTCCATTATGTTATATTATGCGTTTAATTTAGCATATTTAGGGGTGAAAGTCAAGTGAAATAAATTCGCTGTTCAATTGGAAAAGGTTGTAACACTTGACAGACAAATGGCATCGCGTTTATGATTATATGACGGCTCCCAAAACTAAAGCATTGGGTTTCTTTAGCTCCTTCTCCGTTCTGAACTTTGGAAGGTGGGTATCTTTTACATATTAGAATATGCTTCTGGGCTTTTACCGAGTTTTCGTCTGGCTTTTTCAGCGTATAGAAAACTCGCCCAGCGACTTGATAAACCTCAGCAATGTTGAGGTGGCACCCGCCAGTGGTGCGACTACAGGAACTACTACAAACCCAAAATCGTTCCTGATACTTTAGTGCTTTGTCGTTCTGTTTCTATCGCGGTTGTGGAGGGTTCACCTACACAATCTCTAATGCGATTTCAGAACTCATCACAAACGAATGAAGGATCATAACCTTCAAGGTATAGTCCGAATGTGGTATTGAATGATTTTATCATCCATCATTTCAACTCAAGCATTGAGTGGATAGGACACCCACAGAGAGTGGGTGAATGCTTTCCTATCTGAATGATATTAATAGTATACCACACCTTGTTGAAAAAGTCAAGTTTTTTTTGATAAATAGGAGACGTTAGCGGTGTTTCATCCCCAAGCTAAAGCATGGGGAAACCTTCACACCGAATATTTGGTAATGAAACAAATACAATTTGAACCAGAAGATTTCATTGTTGAAGAATTACCGCTTTATGAACCTTCACAGATAGGCACTCACACGTTTTTTGCTATCCGAAAACGGAATCTCAGTACGTTGGAAGCGATTAATCAAATTGCACGTGCGTTGCATGTGAATACCAGACGTTTTGGGTATGCGGGTCTGAAAGATAAACGAGCAGTTACGACTCAGGTGTTATCTATAGAAGGTATTCCGCCTGAGCAAGTATTGGAAGTTGCCCTACCTGCGATTGAAGTTTTGTGGGCAGAACGGCACGGACATAAATTGCGTGTCGGACATCTTCGTGGCAATCGGTTTGAAATCACGTTGCGTGATGTCTCTCCGAAAGTCCTACCTATTATAGAAAAAGAGATGGCACGTTTAGAAACAGAAGGTGTGCCGAATCGGTTTGGGAAGCAACGGTTTGGCAATAAGCACGACACGCATCTGATAGGAAAGGCGTTGATGAAGGGAGAATGGAGGAAAGCATTGGGATACGTGTTATCAGACGAAACAGCACAGTTCAGTGAATTAGCGAAACGTGTGGAACGAGAGAAAGAACAAGGATCGTTGAAAAAAGTAGTGACATCTATTCCACATAGGCTTCGGAAACTGTATTTGTCGGCGTATCAGGCGTTCTTGTTTAATGCTATTCTGGAAAAGCGGTTGCCAAATTTAGGAAAACTTCTGGATGGAGATATTGCGGTGAAGCACATCAATGGGGCACCGTTTCTCGTTGAAAACGCTGCGGTTGAACAACCACGGGCGGATGCGTTTGAGATTAGTCCTTCCGGTCCAATCTTTGGCTATAAGATGCGGCAACCTGCTGGAGCAGTTCAGACGTTGGAGTTAAGCCTCCTTGCTGAAGAAGGCGTCAAACCTGCAGCATTTCGCAAAGTGGCGGGTATTCGGTTGCCAGGTACACGACGACCCCTACGCATGCAGATGGAATTGCATCAGGTTATGGCTGTAGACGTGGGGTTACGCCTCTGTTTTACATTACCTGCAGGTGGATATGCAACGGTGGTTTTAGATGAACTCAGCGATTGTCTTGCAGATTGAATATTTGGTCCAAATCCCCATAATACCAAATTAACTTGATTCATATTGTTTTTCGATTTCACAAATCCATTGAAACCCGAGGATGCTTGCTGTGATGCATCAAGGAAGGGACGCCCTCCATTAGTTTTTCGTTTGTCTCACAGTGCCTCTTCGCCATCGGCGTTATAGTGCCTGCGAAGTTTCCGAACGCAGTCAGTAGTGCAGCCAACGATGTCCGCAACTTCGCGCGGTTTTCTCGGATTTTCGGTGTCAGCAAGAAGCCAAATCGCATGCCACCGCATCCGTTCCCGTAGGCATTCACATTCCAGATACCTTTGTTTAAGTGCTTTTATTGAAAAATGAGGTGAAACTCCGTGTTTAGTGTTTTTCATGTGTTTAGAGTAGCAGATAAAAAAAAACAAAACAAGAATAATCCCGTTAATTTGGTATTATACCCAATTAACCCGATCTGTAGCGCGAGGTCCCCGTGCCTCACAATGCCGACTTTATCCGAAGACGTCGAATCAAGTTAATTTGGTATTATTTGGTTCAAAGAGCAAGCAAAAGAACACATTCAAATTGCTACAACTGGCACTTGCAGAACTTGCCGCTAAAAACGGATGGACCGTCGAACTAAGCATACACTAAGTTTATATTCAGGACTTACGCATTTTTTCTTAAAGTCCCACTGATAAGCGGGATTTAGGGAGTTAAAAACACTGAAATAACGACTTTTTAAGCAAAATATACCCCTTTTCTGCTCAATTTGCGTAAGTCCTGATATTTTAAAAAAAGTTGTTATTTTTTCTTTGATGTGCTAAAATATCTTCCACTTTAGTTTATGAGAGGGTCCAGTGTAGACGGTTGCACTCGGTTTTTCCAACGATTTCATTTCTATGTTTATATGTAGGCAGTTATGCTCAACCCCGCAATATTGTTTTTAAGAAATACTATCAAATTATTCACTGAGGAATTTGTTCTATGAACTTTAAGGAATATGAACGTAAAATATCAGAACGATTTGATGTATTAACGCAGCGGGAGAATAACTGGGATGAGTACGATTCAAAAAAACCAACCAAGTTAACCTTAGTTCGTGCGGAGAATCTTATAGGAGAACTGTTTGATTCTATTATTTCTGCCGGACATCCGTGGCTTACTCCGTTCATTTCCAGCGATGAAGATGGTAATGTAACTGTAGAATGGTGTGGAGAAGGGCGAAGATTGCATATTCAAATTGGAGAAACTGAAGCCGAATATATCCAAGTCTGGGGAATAAACATAGATACGGAGATGCACGTAGATTCTCTAATCCGTGATGATTATCTAACGCTTTGGGAATGGTTACTTGATGAAAAAAAATGACCACGTGCGGAACGAGGAGGAACTCTATCGAAGCGTACGAGGAAAATTGGAGGAGGAATACTCATACGGTCCCAAAGGCAGCCTCCAAATTAGTAGTGAAGCCTTTCGCGATAGGGATAGAAAACCGTCCGTAGATAGAGCGGAGTTAAGAAAATTTAATCCTGCTTTGTCTAAATTAAGTGACACAGATGGTGTAGTTAGTTTTATGACTGCTGAGGTTCGCGCAATAGGAAAAGTCAAGACGAAAACCCAGAATGAAGATGTCGTTATTCACGCCGTAGATGTAGTCTACGCCCCTACTTCAGAAAATCCCGCCCATTCACTTATTATTGTAAAACCTGAGTTCTTTGGTTCAAAGAACAAGCAAAGAAACGTATTCAAATTACTACAGCTTGCGCTTGCGGAACTTGCCGAAAAAAACGGATGGACCGTTAAACCAAGCATACACTAAGTTTATACATTAAAAAAGTTGTTATTTTTTCTTCGATGTGCTAAAATATCTCCCACTTCAGTTTATGAGAGGGTCCAGTATAGACGGTTGCACTCGGTTTTTCCAACGATTTCATTTCTATGTTTATATGTAGGCAGTTGTGCTCAACCTTGCAATATTGTTTTTAAGAAATACTATCAAATTATTCACCGAGGAATTTGTTCTATGAACTTTAAGGAATATGAACGTAAAATATCAGAACGATTTGATGTATTAACGCAGCGGGAGAATAACTGGGATGAGTACGATTCAAAAAAACCAACCAAGTTAACCTTAGTTCGTGCGGAGAATCTTATAGGAGAACTGTTTGATTCTATTATTTCTGCCGGACATCCGTGGCTTACTCCGTTCATTTCCAGTGATGAAGATGGATTTATAACTACAGCATGGTACGAAGAGGAACGTGAATTACATATCCTAATCGGAGAAAATGAGGCGGAGTACCTTCAGGTATGGGGAACAAATATTGATACCGAGATGCAGGAAGGGGTTTTCAGTCGTGATAACTATTTAACGCTTTGGGAATGGTTGCTTGATGGATACTGACATACTCCCACAACTAAAGCAGTGGGGTTCTTTTGTCCCACCTGCTGTGCAGATTGTGGTATCAACAACTTTGCTTGATAAATCAAGTCTGACTAAGCCTACTCTCAACAGACGATGCCCCGCCTGCACACCCGAAGGTGTCTTATGAACAATTTTGAGAGTGCTGTTTTCGGGATGGTGTGTTACTCACGCTTTCCCATTACACTCTAATCTTCCATCAGCAACTATCTGGTGTCAAAGACTTCTACCGCTTGTGTCGCAACTTTACGTGAGTTCACTCGGTATGTAGCGTCCAGAACGCCTGCTCACAACCCGTGGAGTTACGAAAAGAGATTATAGCAAGAATCGTGTTTTATGTCAAGAAAAAGTTTTGGTCTCGGACAAGAGGGCGGTGTGGACATCCCAAAGCTAAAGCATTGGGTTTTGACACCGAAGTTCGATAACGACTTCGTACGGGACGATGAGGAGTTATACCGAAGAGTCCGAAGCGAATCAAAATTCGAAGAGTATTTTTTTGACAGAGGAAAACTCATAATTAATCCTGCAGCTTTTAATGATCCGTACAAAAAACCCTCTGTAGATAGAGCAGAACTAAAGAACTTAATCCTTCTTTTTCTAAGTTAGATGAAACGCAAGGTATTGTTAGTCTTATGACTGCTGATGTTCGCGCAATAAAAGATGTGGAAACAAAAATTGAAGATAAAGACGTTGTTCACGTTGTAGATGTCATATATGTCCCCACACCGAAAAAACCTCGCCCACTCACAAATTACAGTAAATCCTGAATTCTTTGACACAGATAGCAAGCAAAAAAAGACATTTAGAAAGTTACGGGTTGCGCTTGCTAAATTAGCCACTAAAAACGGATGGAGCTTAGAACCAAGTGTTTAGCAAATTCAGGTTTCCAGAAATTGAATCCCTTTACAGAAAATGACAGAAAAAAGCAAAGTTAAACCTACGCTGGCAAAAAGATAGAAACTAGCCTATACCTTAGGAGTGGGAACAACATGGCAAAACAGGTAAATTACACTGACGTTTTAGAAACTGGGAATAATGACATTTATGATATTCAAACACACGCCGCTGGTCCCGAAGGCAGCTTGCCACTAACACCAGAGATGCTCCTCAATCGACCAAGTGGAGATATTTTTGGATTGAGCCACAACACAGCGATGGGATGGGCACCGACAGAACTGAGGAGAGAAGAATTCCTGATTCTCAGCACGCAAGGTGGTATCCGTGCACCTGATGGGAGTCCTATTGCACTCGGGTATCATACCGGACATTGGGAGATTGGTCTTCTGATGCAGGCGGTGGCACATGAGCTTAAAGCACTTGCAGCAATTCCTTTTGCAGGCTACTGTTCTGATCCGTGCGATGGTCGGACGCAAGGCACAGTCGGTATGATGGATAGTCTCGCATACCGCAACGATGCAGCACAGATTTTCCGTAGACTTATCCGTTCTCTGCCAACTCGGAAAGGTGTGGTCGGTGTTGCAACTTGCGATAAGGGCATGCCAGCAATGATGATGGCACTGGCCTCAATGCGAGAATTACCGGCTGTCCTCGTTCCGGGAGGTGTGACGTTGCCACCGACTACAGGTGAGGATGCAGGGAAGATCCAGACGATTGGTGTACGTTTCGCACACGGTGAGATTAGCCTGCAAGATGCGGCGGATATGGGGTGTCGTGCTTGTGCTACCCCCGGTGGCGGATGCCAATTCTTGGGAACTGCGGCGACTTCACAGGTTGTCGGTGAAGCACTAGGAATGAGTTTGACACATACAGCGTTAGCACCTTCAGGGCAAAATATATGGTCAGATATGGGAGTGCGTTCGGCGCGTGCTGTGGTTAATTTAGCCGCGAAGGGGTTGACGATGAAGGATATCGTTACATCGGAGGCGATTCGGAATGCTATGGTAGTGCACGCTGCGTTTGGTGGTTCAACTAACCTCTTGTTGCACATTCCTGCGATTGCGCATGCTGCTGGACTGCAACGTCCGACAGTAGACGATTGGACGAAAATCAATCAACAAGTTCCACGCCTCGTTGATGTTCTGCCGAATGGACCGGTTGGGCATCCAACTATCCGTGTCTTTCTTGCTGGTGGTGTGCCTGAAGTGATGCTGCACCTACGCAGACTGGGAGGCCTTCTCAATGAGGATGTGATAACAGCAACAGGTGAACCTCTCGGCAAAAATCTTGATTGGTGGGAAACGTCTGAACGTCGGCAACGTGTACGTGAACTGCTTGAAGAACGGGATAACGTTGCACCTGATGAAGTTATTCTAAGTCCAGCTTCCGCCAAGGCAGCGGGATTGACAAGTACTGTCACATTTCCGCGCGGTAACCTCGCACCAGAAGGGTCTGTCATTAAAAGCACCGCAATTGATCCAAGCGTTGTTGATTCAGACGGTGTATATCGAATGACAGGACCAGCCCGTGTATTTGTTCGAGAAATTGACGCTATACAAACTCTCAAAGGTCAGGGCGAACACGACATTAAGCCGGGAGACATCATAGTATTGTGTTGTCGTGGTCCACAAGGTACTGGAATGGAGGAGGTATATCAACTCACAGCGGCACTCAAACACCTATCGTTTGGGAAACAAATCGCTTTGATAACGGACGCACGATTTTCAGGTGTCTCTACAGGTGCGTGTATCGGACATGTTGGTCCGGAAGCACTTGCGGATGGTCCAATAGGGAAAGTACTTGATGGCGACATAATTCAGATAGAGATTGATACTCGGCACCTGGAAGGACGAATTGATCTGGTAGGACATAGTAGTGAGAAGTTTGGATCAGATGAAGGTGAACGTGTGTTAGCAGAACGGGAACCACGACCGGATCTTGCGCCAGATGAGATGTTGCCTGATGATACGCGACTTTGGGCAGCGTTGCAATCTGTCGGTGGTGGCACGTGGGGTGGGTGTGTCTACGATGTAGATGCAATTTTAAATGCGTTGAAATAGGGACAATTTCGTTGAAGTCTGCCATGAAAAAATTCAAATATTGGTCTCCACCGCTGCTCTACATGGCACTCATTTTTGCCATCTCGTCCATGGAACAACCACCATTCCCGATGCCGAAGTTTGAGTGGTTGACAATTGATAAACTCTACCATTTTATAGAATACGGCATTCTTGGAGTGTTGCTTGCTATAGCATTTGTGAATATTCCACCGAGATGGCTGCCTACAGGTTGGATATGGGTTGTTGCTGCGCTTATCTCAATTCTTTATGGGGCAAGTGATGAATTACATCAGAGTTTTGTTCCGGGCAGATGTGCTACGGTCGCAGATTGGGTTTCTGATGTATTTGGAGCAATTGTGGGTGTGTTAGGAGTTTATCTTTATTGTAGAAGAAGGAGAGAGCGAATTTCCTGAACTGAATTTTGAAACGAACGTACTGAGATTTACTTGGCATGCTCCCAAAAGGACGCCCAAAAATCGAAAACTGAACAGCCCTGCCTTTAACACGAAAAAAACTTGACAGAGGCGATTAAACCTGCTATAATTCTTTAATTGAATTCTCCCTTTGATAAAGGATACGTAGTCATGTTTGAGAGTTTGAGCGAACGCTTACAAAGCACCTTCAAAAAGATTAAAGGTCAGGGAAAATTGACAGAGAAAAACATCTCTGATTCCCTGCGAGATGTGCGTCGCGCCTTCTTGGAAGCAGACGTGAACTATAAGGTCACGCGCGATTTTATTGAAAGTATCAAAGAACGTTCGCTTGGTCAAGAGGTGATGGGCAGCCTCACGCCTGAACTTCAAATAGCAAGGATTATTCAGGAGGAATTGACGGCGTTAATGGGCACAGAATCAGTTAAGATTCAAATTGCCGCAAACGGACCAACAGTTGTGATGCTATCTGGGTTGCAAGGTGCCGGTAAAACAACTGTAGCAGCAAAATTAGCCCTTAAATTTCGTAAGGAAGGTCGCAACCCGATGTTAGTTGCGGCTGATGTTTATCGTCCTGCTGCTATCAAACAACTTCAGGTGCTTGGGGAACAGATTGACACCCCTGTGTTTTCACTTGGAACAGATGTCTCACCTGTTAAAATTGCTAAAGATGCCGTGCAAGACGCCTTAAAACGCGGTTACGATTGCGTGATTATAGACACTGCAGGTCGTTTGCACATTGATGAGACCTTGATGGAAGAACTTCAAGCTATCAAGGACACTGTCAATCCATCAGAAATCTTATTGGTTGTTGATGCGATGACAGGGCAAGACGCGGTGAACGTTGCTGAGAACTTCAACAACGATTTAGATATTAGCGGTGTTATCTTGACTAAGATGGATGGTGATGCACGTGGTGGTGCTGCGCTTTCTATCCGTTCTGTCACCGAAAAACCTATCAAGTTCATCGGTGTAGGAGAGAAGATTGACGCGACTACACTTGAAGAATTTCATCCTGAACGGATGGCGTCGCGTATTATTGGACAAGGCGATTTCCAAACATTGATGGAAAAAGCCGAATCTGTTTTCAACGAAGACCAAGCAAAAGAATTAGAACGTAAACTTTCGGAAAAGAAAGGTTTAGATTTTAACGATTTTCTTACGCAGCTTGAACAAATTAAAAATATGGGGCCCCTTGACCAATTGCTGGACCTTGTGCCTTTTAAAAGTCAATTGCCTATTAAAGACATAAAACCAGATGAAAGTCATCTCAAATATGCAAGAGCAATGATTCAGTCAATGACTCTTGCTGAACGACAAAACCCTATTTTGCTTGATAGGAGCAGGAAACTTCGTATATCCAAAGGTAGTGGAACATCAGTAAATCAAATTAATCAGTTGGTTTCACAACTGCGCATGATGAACAACATGCTGAACCAGCAAGCATCAATGGGTATGCAACAGATGGGGCGTAAGATGGGAATTACCCCACGCACACAACGTAAATCACGAAAATCTCGGAAACGTAAACGACGTAAATGACACATGATGAACTGGACAAGCAATTACGATTTCACATGTTTTAGAGAAATCCTAACCAAACGAATTATACCAGGAGGTAATTTTTGGCAGTTAGAATTAGATTACAACGACACGGCAGAAAAAAACGTCCTTTCTATCGACTTGTTGCAGCTGATGCACGCGCGCAGCGGGATGGAGTTTTTTTAGAACGGCTCGGTCATTACAATCCTATAACGGATCCTGCAGATGTCGTTATTGACGAAGAGAAAGCGATGAAATGGTTAAGACGTGGGGCACAACCCACTGATACAGCCAAGAGATTGCTTTCACAAAGCGGTATTTGGAAGAAATTTACGGACGAAAAACTTGGAAAACCACTTCTTGATGAGGATGCAATTGAAACAGACGAACCCGCGGAAGAGTCAGAAACGGCTACTCCTGAAGGTGAACAAGAAGCCCTTCTCACTGAAGATACTTCTGAAGAATCTGAATCAACTGAAGATACTTCTGAAAAATCTGAATCAACTGAAAATACTTCTGATGAAGATACTTCTGAAGAATCTGAATCAACTGAAGATACTTCTGATGAAGAATAATAATCATTCAAGTCTTGTTGAATTTCCTACATCTTGATATTTACTAATCATATTAACCCCAGAAAGTTAGTTATGTTCAAAGAACTTATTGAATACATCGTAAAATCCCTTGTTGACTATCCTGATGATGTAGTAGTCCGCGAAGTGACTGGCGAAAAGGTGGTTATTATTGAGTTGAGTGTCGCAGAAGCGGATTTAGGAAAAATAATCGGTAGATACGGTCGGACTCTTAAAGCAATTAGGACGCTTCTTTATACAACCGGATTGAAAACCAACAAAAAGGTGATTCTTGAATTAATTGAGGAACCGAAAACTGAAGAATAGCGATTATAGGCAACGTCAAGTCAAATGAAAATGGATGTGCTCGCGCTGTTTCCAGAGATAATCGCACCTGCCTTAGAAACAGGCATTTTAAAACGTGTTCAGGATTCTGATCGACTCACCATTAATGTTTACAACCTGCGGGATTGGGCAACAGATAAGCATAAGTCAGTTGACGACTATCCTTATGGTGGCGGGGCAGGGATGATTCTCAAGCCTGAACCGATCTTTGCTGCTGTTGCAACGTTGAATACAGAATCTGATGCACAGATTGTTTACTTAACACCGCAGGGCACACCGTTGACACAGCCGATCGTTGAAACATTGTCTTTGGAATCTCACCTCATTCTGATATGTGGACGTTACAAAGGTATTGATGAACGGGTTCGCCAAAAAATAGTGACGACTGAAATTTCAGTTGGTGATTATGTCTTAAGTGGCGGTGAGATCGCAGCACTTGTGCTAATTGATGCTATTGGGCGTGTTTTACCGGGGGCTTTAGGAGATTTTGAATCGGCACATGAGGACTCATTTAGTCAAGAGTTGCTTGACCATCCGCACTACACACGTCCTGCTGAGTTTGACGGGATGAAAGTTCCAGAAGTGTTATTGAGTGGTCATCATGAGAACATAAAAAATTGGCGTCATGTAGAGTCGTTAAAACGCACTGCACGCTATCGTCCAGATTTACTTCAAAATCTTGAACTTACAGATGAGGAATTGGATATCCTCAAAATAGGTCAATAACCCCGCGCTAAAGCATCGGGGCTTGTGCGAAGCGCATGCCAAGCGTCCACTCCACAAGTTAAACGGTTGACTAGACGATATATCGCGGGTCTTGTCGTGGCAGGCAACAAGATGTTACGGATGCTCCCCAAGTCTGTATCCTCTCTGATCCCGTGATGTCGATGGGGAAACATATACCGCGAGAGCGTGGGCTTATAGCCATTATTTTCTGGTAAAGACATCGTGTCAGGTCAAGTAAGCGAGTAGTGACAGTCTCACTGAACGAAGCAGCACAACTGAATCCAGACTCCCAGTGTGCAGGTGGAGATAAAACAGCACTCTCCCTTTTGGGGACAAATTATAACTATAATAGGAGGCGGGCTTTCCTCCCCTGCCTAAAGGCGAGGGGGCTCCAGCCCGAAGATTTTGATGATTAGTAAATCTGCCTTGTAAACATAGGAGACGCGTGTATTGCGCGACTACAAACACGTCAATAATAAATCGGCTTACGATTTATGAAATTATTTTTAATAAATTCCATTGGAAAGGAGGAATAAACAATGAATTTGATAGAATCTGTAGAAAATCAATATAAGAAAACTGATATTCCAGAATTTGGTCCTGGGGACATTGTTAGAGTAAATACTCGTATCCGAGAGGGCCAGAAAGAACGGCTTCAAGCTTATGAAGGCACCGTGATTCGTCGTGCACATGGCGGAACCCGTGCTACTTTTACGGTGCGACGCGTCGCATTTGGCACAGGTAGTGAAAGGACATTCCCACTTCATTCACCCAATATTGAAAGTATTCGTGTGGTTCGATATGGTGCTGTTCGACGTGCAAAATTATACTACTTGAGGGATCGGGTAGGAAAATCTGCGCGTGTCAAAGAACGTAGAAGGTGATAGCACCCACAAGTTAAAGCATGGGGCTTCGGCTTCGTAGACAATAGCGGTTTTCCCGAAGGTCAACCGTCTTACGTTGTCTCCACCAGCAGGCGATTCCCCGTCGCGTGAATTAAATCGCTACGGGCATATCAAGGCAAAATCTTGGCTATCCCCGCCTGCCTCTATCCAAAAGGATAGAAAAGTTCAAAAGTGGGCAGCAATACAACGTGCAGACTTTCACCTCTGCTCCGAAACGGACGCGGAAACTGCCCAAATACTTTTAGAGTGGTATTGACACTTAGCACTTTTTGACTCCTTCTCACGGGAGCGGACACCACCTACACAGAAAGTGTAGGGTGAGAACGGTGTCCAAAGTGTTAGTAATATTATACTACATTTCAATGTTAATGTCAAATCTTTTTTCAACGACAAAACCCAATGCCCGTCTATATCCCACTACCTAAAGGTAGGGGTTTTGACGGGAGGAGTGATAACAAATGGACTCTTTTGAGCGCGCCTGCAGACAGAATGGGTATAAATTAATTGCTGGTATTGACGAAGCAGGAAGAGGAGCTTTAGCGGGTCCAGTCGTTGCTGCTGCAGTTATTCTGCCTATTGATTGCCAAATTGGTGGCTTAAAGGATTCAAAACAACTGACTCCAAACCAACGTTTGCAGCTGCTTGATGTAATCCACTGTGTTGCCATTTCAGTCGGTGTTGGTTTATCGGATAATTGTGAAATTGACCGAATCAATATCTTACAAGCTACACTGCTGGCTATGGCAGAAGCAATAGGAAAACTTACACCGAATCCTGATTATCTGTTGGTTGACGGTTCACAGATGCCAAAAACAAACATACCGGGGAAAGCAATTCCAAAAGGTGATAGTCTTAGTTTATCCATCGCTGCAGCTTCGGTTATCGCTAAAACGACACGCGACAGACTGATGATTGAATTTGATCGGACATATCCAAACTATGGGTTTCCGCAACACAAGGGATATCCGACGGCACAACATCGACAAGCGATTGCACAGTTTGGTGCATCAACGATTCATAGAAATACTTTCAAACTACTTGCTGATTAGTGAAAACCCACAGCCCATCTTCACTATTGCTGGATTATACCAAATTAACGGGATTTGAAGTTTTTCGATAAAGTCAGCATTGTGAGGCACGGGGACCTCGCGCTACAGATCAGGTTAATTGGGTATTAGAGGTAGTCTCATGCGTCGTTCACTGCCGAATATTGCAAAACTTGGCGAGACATTTGCAGCTGAACATCTTAAAGCGAGTGGCTATCAAATTCTTGCACAAAACTACCGCTTCCAACGCGGTGAAATTGACCTTATAGCCCTGCAAGATAAAAGAATCGTTTTTGTTGAAGTTAAGACACGTCGTAGTTTAAAGTTCGGTTTACCACAATCTGCGGTGACTGAGCAGAAGCAGCGGCAAATCTCTAAAATCGCATTGGCGTATCTACAAACAGAAAACTTGTTGGATGCGCCATGCCGTTTTGATGTTATTGCAATCCATCTGACACCACAATTTGAATTACTACGGCTTGAGCAGATTGAGAACGCATTTAATTTTCTGCCCGAAACTGATTAGAATTAGGAACGTTGTAATCCACTAAGGAAATTACTTCATGCAAGCGGTTATTCTCTGTGGCGGATTATCTACCAGACTTGGCAAGACAACAGAAAAAATTCCGAAGGTCCTTCTCAAAATTGGTGAGCGAACAGTTTTAGAGTGGCAGTTAACACTGTTATCTGAGGCTGGGGTGACTGAGGTGATTCTTGCTTCTGGACATCTGCACGGTGTGCTTTATTCTCACGTCGGAGAAGCATGTGCAGGGGTGACAATCCGATATGCAAAAGAGGATAAACCACTCGGTACCGGTGGAGCAATTAAGAATGCACTCCGTTACGTTGACGATTTTCCAGTCTTTGTTTTACACGGTGACATCTTATTGAAAAATATTTCCTTGTTAAAAATGCATGCCCATCTACATCCTGAAATGGACGGTCTACTGCTTGGAATTTCGGTATCTGATCTGACATCTTACGGTGAAATTGTTTCTGACCCACAGGGACGTATTACCGAATTTCGAGAAAAGCAGCAAGAGGCACGTCCCGGTTGTGCAAACGGTGCCGTATTTCTATTTAATCGTTCGATTGTTAACGCTTTTCCACAAAAGGATGTTTTTTCTATTGAACGAGACGTTTTTCCTTACCTCACCAAACTATACGTTCACAAAATTGAAACGGATTGGATTGACATAGGGGTGCCGGAGCGACTTGAATATGCCCGACAGCACTTTTCATCATAAGATTTTTGTTGTGAACATTGTTTGAAAATCATTACATGATTGGTTTGACCATAGTATATAAGTTGACCTACATAATTCAATTCTCGGATTACATTGGAGAAACTCATGCCTGTTTTTAGTAAAGAAGATTTAGAATTTTGGGAAAAGAACGGTTATGTTATTGTCCGTGAAGCTGTCCCACTTGAAAACTGCCACGCTGCACAACAAGCAGTTTGGGACTTCCTTGAAATGGACGGTGATAATCTGGACAGTTGGTACCCCTCTGATCCACCGCGACGAGGTATCATGGTTGAGATTTACCAACACCAAGCCTTATGGAATAACCGCCAATACCCTCGTGTACATCAAGCGTTCTCAGAGATATGGGGAACAGACAAACTATGGGTTAGTTTTGACCGCGCAAGTATGAATCCTCCCGAACGCGATGATTGGAAGTTTCCCGGTCCCTACTTGCACTGGGACATGTCGTTAGATGATATGCCGGTGCGGTTGAAGGTGCAAGGCGTTTTATATTTGGCAGATACCCCTGGCAATCAGGGAGCATTTACCTGTATTCCGGGTTTTCATCGGAAGCTGGAGGCATGGTTAAAAAGCCTGCCATCTGATACTGACCCACGTCGCTTGGTACGTGATTATCAGGAAGAAGCCGTCCCGATAGCTGGAAATGCGGGAGATCTTGTTATCTGGCACAGTGCCTTGCCTCACGGTAGTAGTCCTAACTCTGCTGAACGTCCTCGTATGGCGCAATATATCACTATGTCACCCGCACCAAATGAAGGGAAAGATACGAATGAACACCGTGTTACAGGATGGCGAGAACGTCTAACAGGATTAGGAAAAAATCAGAAAGAAAAAGAACACCACCAAGGTAAAACTGCTGAGTTGACTCCTTTAGGGGAAAAACTTCTCGGGTTTGAGCCGTGGCTTGCTTAATTCTTCATTATCTTATACCAAATTAACGGGATTTGTAGCGCGAGGTCCCCGTGCCTTGCAATGCTAACCGCTATTAGAAAACTTCTAATCAAGTTAATTTGGTATTATGGGCGGGAACTTGACCCGCCTATTTTGTTGTACCGAATAGATTCGATTCAACACAGTTAAGGTTACAAGGTAGATTCGTCCTTTCTTCTAATTGCTAAGTTACTGTGAGGTAGAAATCGTATGGAAGACCTTTTGGCAGCACGCGCGCAAATGGCAATGTCCCTTGCATTTCACATTATCTTCGCCTCCATCGGTATAGCAATGCCACTACTCATGGTGATTGCCGAAGGGATGTGGCTAAAAACAAAGGATGAAACCTACCTCACACTTGCAAAACGTTGGTCAAAAGGCACTGCGATCATGTTTGCTGTGGGGGCAGTTTCAGGGACTGTCTTATCTTTTGAACTTGGTCTGTTGTGGCCCAGTTTCATGGCTTATGCGGGTCCGATCATCGGGATACCGTTTTCGTTGGAAGGCTTAGCGTTCTTTGTAGAAGCAATCTTTCTGGGCATATATCTATACGGTTGGGAACGCGTCCCGAAAACTGTTCACTGGTTCGCTGGGGTTATGGTGCTACTTGGTGGCATGATGTCTGGTATTTTCGTTGTAACCGCCAACGCTTGGATGAACACACCCGTTGGTTTTTCGGTCGTTGATGGGAAGGTTACCAATATTGACCCTATTGCAGCTATGCTAAATCCTTCCTCATTCAGCCAAGCACTCCACATGACATTAGCTGCCTTTATCGCTGTTGGTTTTGCAGTTGCCGGTATACACGCATACTTCCTGAGACGGGATCCGGATAACCCTTTTCATAGAAAAGCATTCGCTATTGCATTATGTGTTGGCGGTATAATAGCCATTCTTCAACCGATTTCTGGCGACATCAGTGCCAAACGGCTTGCTAAACATCAACCCATCAAACTCGCTGCAATGGAGGGGCAGTGGGAAACAGAACGCGGTGCTCCTTTACGGATAGGTGGGATTCCAGATGAAAAAGCAGAAAAAACACGATACGCAATAGAAATCCCGAAAGCACTCAGTTTTCTTGTACACTTTGACTTCAACGCAGAGATTATGGGACTCAAAGATGTTCCACTGGAAAATCGTCCACCTGTTGTAGTTGTGCATTTTGCTTTCCAGATTATGGTAGCATGCGGAATGGTGATGATTGTTGCAGGCATCCTCGGTGGATGGTTGGCATGGAGACGAAAAGGATTACCTGTAAATAGTTGGTATCTTAAGTTTATTACATTCTGCACACCGCTTGGGTTTATTGCGATAGAAGCCGGTTGGACGGTTACAGAAGTCGGAAGGCAACCGTGGATTATCTATAATTACATGCGGACAGCAGATGCAGTAACAAGTATGCCACATCTCGTTATTCCGTTCATCGGTTTTACACTACTTTACATTTTTCTCTCTATCATCGTTGTTATCTTGTTGCGTCGTCAAATCTTCCAAAATTGATTTGTTGATACGTGTTTAATCTTCTCTTTTTATAGTCTGACTGTTGGTGGGGGAAACGATGTTTGGTCTTGAAATCTGCATTGCTGGCGTGATGTTGATCTCGCTTATTCTCTATATGCTGACAGGTGGTGCCGACTTTGGTGGTGGTATCTGGGATATATTCGCGACCGGTCCTCGTGCGAAAGATCAGCGAGAACTTATTAAAAACGCGCTTGCCCCAATCTGGGAAGCAAACCACGTTTGGCTTATTGTCATTGTAGTATTGCTATTTGTGGCATTTCCTGTTGCATTCGCCACAATTGGCACTGCTTTGCATATACCACTTACATTAATGTTAGTCGGCATTGTGCTTCGTGGTACAGCATTTGTTTTCCGCACATACGACGATCAATCGGACACAACACATCTAAGATGGAGTCGTGTGTTCGCTGTTGCAAGTGTTATCACGCCGATTATGTTAGGTATCACCTTGGGGGCAGTCGCATCAGGGACAATTCATGTAGATGTGGAAACAGGAAAGGTAGAAACAGATTTTATATCATCGTGGTTTGCCCTATTTCCTTTTGCAATTGGCTTTTTTACCTTGACTCTCTGTGCATTACTCGCTGCAGTTTACCTTACACTTGAAACTGACATCTCGGAATTGCGGGAAGATTTTCGAGTCCGTGCACTTATCGCAGCATTCAGTGTAGGCGCGATGGCAGGTGTGAGTTTTCTTTTATCTCGTGAAGGAGCACCTTCAATACGACAAGGATTAGGCAATAGCGTCTGGTCAATTCCGTTTCATATCTTGACAGGAGTTGTCGCAATCTGGGCAATTTGGGCAATTTGGAGACGTCATTTTCAACTTGCACGAGTTCTTGTTCCGATACAGGTAACGTTGATTATTTTTGGATGGGGATTGGCACAGTATCCTTATCTTATCTCACCTAACTTAACTTTTTCAAACAGTGCTGCTCCCGATTCTGTACTTCGACCCGTGTTAGTTATAGTTGTAATTGGCGGTATTTTGATAGTACCAGCATTCTGGTACCTTTATGCAGTTTTTAAGGGTTCATCCAAAACAGATTAACACATTTTTCAATTTAGTTTATGAACATATTACACCAAATTAACGGGATTTGTCCTATTTTCCGGACGGTAGGTGTGGTTTCCTAACCGCACCTTATGCGTCAATTTAAGGAAAGAACTCGTTTGTAGTCGCGCAATGAATTGCGCCTCGGACATTCAAAGAAAAGAGGCGCAATGAATTGCGCGACTACGAACACTGATATTCTCGTCCTTTGCGTTATTTGAGATGTTGATACAAAAAGGTGCGGTTAGGAAACCGCACTGATAAATTGGAATCAAGTTAATTTGGTATTACACATACATTCAATATTATTTTGTTGCCTTTCGTGATATAGTTACGTTATAATTCATACTTTAGTGTAGAAAGTTATCCTACACAGCATTTATTATAGATTTTGCCGTATTGACTTACATTTTCAAATTTACATTAGGAGGATAAAAAGCGGTCATTACGTATATCGCTTTTAAAACAGAAATGCAGTTTTGTACAAAAACACCGACCACCAAAACACTTAGAATTCTGTTAGGCTTGCTGTTACTCGCCTACTGCTTCTTCACTGCTAGAACACCGATTATAGCTGAAGAAAACAGGAACCCAATAAGGGAAGCTGCCTTTGCACTCATTGATAAAGGGGAACACAAACAAGCAGTACCAAAATTAGAAAGTTTATTACAAACCGATTTGTCAAGGTTAGAAAAACTTGAAATTCGTCATACACTCGGTTATTTGTATGAGAAATTGTTGAATCGTCCAAAAGCGGTTGGTCACTACGTTAGGGTTATAACACATGGCTATCCACTTGCAGATAGTGCAGCATATCGTCTCGCAAAACTTTATGAAGGTATGAAGAACGATCCGAAAGCAATAAAATGGTATGCACAGCTCGTAAAAGACTACCCTCAAAGTTCCTATCTCACAGATGCAACTTGGAACCTTGCCCAACTTCACCTAAAACAAAAACACTATGCAGATGCAAAAACATATTTTGTTCAGATTCTTGAGGAACCGCGTTTTGCACGTGAGGCTGCGTATGCCTTAGCGCGCTGTGAAGAAGGATTAAACAACTTTTCGACCGCATTTCAAATGCATCAAAAACTCATTGCTGAAAAACAATCTGACACAGTAGCAGAAGATTCAGTTCGAAAGTTAAAAATGCTTGCAAGTGGAAAGAAATCGCTTGCACTAACCACTTCAGATCGGTTAAATTGCGGATTAGTTCATTATTATCATAAAAATTGGAAATCTGCAATTGCAGAACTTACACCCTTTACTAAAAGGTCAGATTTGAAACTGCGAGGACGTGCCCTCTATTATATAGGACGGAGTTTTCAGGGACGGGATTGGTATAATACTGCCATCAAGAGTTATAATTCCGTTATCGCTCTCGGAGCTAAAACTGACTATTTAACTCGTGCCCACTACCAAATCGCACAGTGTTACAGACTAAAGGGGAGTCTAACAACGGCTGTAAATCGTCTTGAAAGTTTTGTGAAAACTTATTCTTGGAGCGAATTGGTTGATAATGCACTTTACGATATTGCGCAAATCCATGAAAAACGTGGAAAATCGGAGTTGGCACTCAAGACATATTCAAGGTTAATTGAAGTAGCACCCGGTAGTGAATATGCGGATTGGGCAGCGTGGCGAATTGGATGGCAAAGGTTTGACGAAAAACGATATGAAGAAAGTTACAAGGCTTTTGAAGGATTGAAAGAGAACTTCCCTGGCAATCGCTATGCAATGGGAGCGCATTTTTGGATGGCAAAGATACGTGAACGCCAAAATAAACCTGAACTTGCTCAAAAAATCTATACCGAAGTGGCTAAGGCACGTTACTGGTATTACAGTGCAAGAGCAAAGGCTATTCTCGGTTTAACGACTTCTGAATTAGAACTAAAAGCCATACCTGATTCAAAATTACCTGTGCAAAAATCATGCCCCGAACACGTTTCAACATTGATGAAACTTAGACTTTATGAAGATGCAGTTTATCAGTTGTCTAACTATATTGATGAAACACCAAATGCTGCTATAGAATGTTACTATGCATTGATTACATGTTACGAAGGTCTTTCAAGATATGATAAAGCGCGTGAAGTTGCGGACAAAGTCCTTATGAGTCCAGTATTTCGAAATCAAGCCAGTAGCGATTTAGCCCAACTTCGTAGAATGCTCTATCCGCTCCATTATGAACAGTTGGTTGAGAAGTATGCTAAACAATATAATGTAGAGACTGCATTAATATTTGCTATGATTTTGGAGGAGAGTAGGTATCGCAAAGACGCGATTAGTTGGGCAGGAGCGATTGGTCTGATGCAGATTATGCCTGCTACCGGTAGGCAACTTGCGCGTCAACTCAATATCCATCGTTTCCGGACATCAATGCTCAAGATACCTGAGGTTAATATTCGAATGGGTACTAAATATATTGGCTATCTAAATTCAATTTTTGATGGTAATGCGATGCTGGTTACAGGTGCTTATAACGGAGGTCCAGGACGAATGAGGCGGTGGCTGGATTCGAAGAACATCAAAGACCTTGACGAATTTGTTGAAAAGATAACTATCCGGGAAACCCGTTTGCATATCAAAAAAGTTATCAACAGTTATGACAATTACGTAGAGATTTACGGTCAACCTGAGGTACCAGCTGTAAATTCGGCTTTAGATGTTCAAAAAGAGCAGTCTGACAACCCAATTCTTGGGAAACTGAGTGATTAAAATGTCTCTGTATCAGTAATAAACGAATTACCTTTTAATTTAGTATAACAAGGTTCTCTTGTCCTTTGTAGCACAATCTGTTAGATTGTGTTTACAGTGCGAAAACTAAATGAAGTTTAAGTATTTAATTCGATAAAGCCGATTCTCCCCAACCCCGGTAGGTGCGGTTTTGCGGTGTACTCACCCAAATGCGATCTGCATTCCTAACCGCACCATAGGCGTCAATTTAGCAGTTTCCAACTACGGTAGGTGCGGTTTCCTAACCGCACCTTTTTGTATCAACATCTCAAATAACGCAAAGGACGAGAATATCAGTGTTCGTAGTCGCGCAATTCATAGTGCCTCTTTTCTTTGAATGTCCGAGGCGCAATTCATTGCGCGACTACGAACGAGTTCTTTCCTTAAATTGACGCTAATGGTGCGGTTTTGCGGTGTACTCACCCAAATGCGATCTGCATTCCTAACCGCACCGGACGCTACAACGAAACTGTAAATTACCCGATTAAATTCCTAATCTTTATTTAGGAGGTCCGAAATAGGTAAAAACATCCTCCTATCTATACCGAAACTCACCTTATTTCGGACACCGAACTCACGTTAATAAACGAATTACCTTGATTCGCAAGTTTCTTATCAAGTTTTGTAAGAGACACAGTTTGCAGCAAGATGTTTCACTTCCATGTTCTTCTATATGTTGTCCTACTTTATGATAAGCATCTTCCGAGTTGCTGTGTAGTCGCCTGCAGTGAGCGTATAGAAATAGATACTACTCGCGACAGGCTCACCGACAGCATTCCTACCATCCCAATACACAGCACGACTACGGCTTTGATACATACCAGCAACCTGATGCCCTAACGCTATTGTGCGAACAACTGCACCATTCGCAGCATAAATCGTCAGAGTGACATCCGCAGGTTTCGCCAGGTGATACGGTATCCACGTCTCAGGATTGAAAGGATTCGGGTAATTCGCTAACAGTGCCGTTTTCTCAGGAATCAGTGATGCTAATAGTCGTTTGAGATTTTCTATACCTTGTCGGAAAACAAGCGAACCGTCATCTGCAGTCTGTGCTTGTTCTATCCAAGTTTCTATCATTTCAGGCATGAGTTCTTCACTGTCTATTGCAAATATAGTTGGCGCAGCTGAAGAGTCCGTTGACTCACCGATGTGCCGCGCGACAAGGATAAGGTCTTGGATGTTGATCTCTCCGTCGCGATTTACATCTGTCCTTAAGTTAGCAGGTGCACCTGAACCTAAATCCTTCGCTACAAGAATAAGGTCCCGAATACTCACACGTCCATCCTGATTCACATCCCAAGCAGGATATTCTCCCACAGTGATACTAATATTCGGAGGAACAGTAAGAATAATGTCATCGGTGATAGAAATGAACTCAAAGTTTTCCAATGTCACTTGCGTTTCGCCGCCTGCTTTCGCCATGAATGTCACTGACAACAGCGTGCCAGTGCCGCTAGCACCACTTGCAGATTGACGTACCGCAAAAATACTTGTGATTTTACCTGCTATGTTATCAATTGTACCACCCTGAAAGAAGGTATCATCTCCTTCTGATTTCAGGAAATCGCCTTCAGTGACTTCAATCGCTTCAAGCACATTGGGGTCAAATGCAATATCTGCTTGCCACCCCGCTAAATCGGTTATGTTTTCTGCGTTCAGATTTAGTGTAAACGTATCGCTAGTGAGAAGGGTTGTCTCTGTTGCGGAAAACGTGAAGCCGACACCTGGCGAAATTAACGTATACTCCGTGCCTTTTTCAAAACCCCAAAACCCTGAAAAGGCTCCGTGTCCACGGTTGTCAACGGCGACTAACAAGAAATTTGCACCTTGGTTCAAGGTAACGGGGAAAAAATCCCGATAATCTCTGTCTCCACTGTGATCGAAAGTAGGTGAGAAATCTTGATAAACTAATTCCTCGTTGAGCCAGACTTTGACACCATCACCGCTTCCGATAAGCATGTGTGTGTTCTGTTCCAACGGCGAATATAAGATGATGGAACCATAGATGATATGGTTATATATCTCCTGACCTGTCCCCCACCCGAGTTCGGCTGTCATGTCGTTGATGTTATTAAAGCCTGTGGGCGAGATCGTGTGAGATGTCCACTTGCTGTCACCGACAGCCTTACCTTCCTTTGCGCCGTGAGTGACAACCTTTACTTCTGTCGTCTTACCGTTACTTGCTTCTGCCAAAAAATCTGTGCTGTCGTCAAGGCGAGTGCCCGGAACGATGACCCATAACCACGGTCCCTCTATTTTCGGACCGGATGGCGGAGCCCCTGGGTTGCCGGAGCGTACTAAAGAGACTAGCGCAGGTAGTCCTTCAACAGGCGAAAAATCGGAGATTAAATTGTTTTGAAGTGTTAACTTTTCCAAGTTTTTCAGAGAAGCAAGAGGCGACACGTCCGAAATTTTATTATCATGCAGATCTAAAATTTCCAAGTTTTGCAAAGAAGCAAGAGGCGACACATCCGAAATCTCGTTCTGAGGAAGAGATAGTATTTCCAAGTTTTGTAAAGCTGAGAGGGGAGAGATATTCGATATTTTGTTGTAACGACCAAAAATCACTTTCAAGTTGTGCAAAGAAGCTAAGGCCGAAATATCAGATATTTTGTTATCAGGAATATATAGTCTTTCCAAATTTCGTAAAGTTGAGAGGGGAGAGATATCTACCACTCTGTTTGCCCAAAGATTCAAGGATTCCAAATTTGTTAGATTCTTTAACGGTGATATATCTGATATACCGTTTACACCAAGACGTAAGTCTTTCAAGTTGTGTAAAGATGCAAGCGGGGAGAGATCCTCTAGGGTGTTTTGAGTAATATATAAGACTTCCAAGTTATGTAAAGATGCAAGCGGCGAGATGTCTGACATTCTGCTATCGTCAAGTTCTAGGTGTTTTAGGTTTTTTAAAGCTGCGAGTGGCGAAATATCCGATATATCCCACATTTTGGTGCCGCTAAGTAGAAGTTTTTCTAATACTGTTAGAGTCTTGAATGGTGAGATGTCAGTTATAGGAAGATCTTTAACTCCTAACGTACGTAACTTTGTCATAGTATTTATCGGAGATATATCTGTTATAGGATTGCGGTTAAGTTGAAGGTTTTCTAACGCTATTAGGTTTTCAAGCGGTGAGATGTCGGTTATCAAATTGTCGTGAAGTTTTAGATCTTCCAGATTTATAGCGTACTCAAGCCCCGTCAAATCGCTAATATCCTTATCAATTGCATCAAGGGAAGTCAGTGTCTCCATATCCTCTACAGTAATCACATCACCTGCTGCTTTGCCAAGTGCCTCTGCGATTGCTGCACGGAGGTTTGTATCGGGGATGTAAACAGAAGCACCAGGAATCCGCTCCGGACGCTGTTCAACAGGCGGCAGAATACTGTCAGGAGAATCCAGTGCAGCAATCACTTCGTGAAAGTTTGATGTCCACGCATCTCGTTTCACGGTGCCGTTTACACCCGTTAGAACCTGCAATCCCAAGTTTTGTAAACTCACATTCTTGCTGATTTTTTCAAGGAACGTCTCGGTCTCTAACCCGACAGCAGCTGCAGCGTGTGCAGCATCAAGCGTCCCTTGAAACGCCTCATGGAAACGTTGTATCGGTTCAATACCACCAAATACACCGCCTGCTGCTTCAAGCGCATCTCTATAACGTTGCGTATCCTCCTTAACAAGTTCATCCATCACCGTTTTTTCTACATAGAGGTCTAACGCACGCACCTTGTCAAAAGGTGGGTTATCAGCTTGATCAACAACAGCACGCACTTCATCTTCAACCGTCTTCATTCCTTGTGTATGGCAACCAATGCACGAAAGCCCATTACGCACAGCAGGATCGCTTGCAGCAGGATTAGAAACGATGCTTGTCGGTGCTACATCAAGCCGTCCGCCGCCAGCATCTACAAGATAGTATGCCTGCAACCCGTTCGGTAGGTTGAAGATAATTTCGCCACCGTCATGTGTAAAATCAAGCGGATGTGTAAAGATATTCTGTGACTCCGCACTCCCCGCAAAATCGTAACTTTTCCAATACGCACCATACGAGGACGTATGACGTTCAACAACCCGGTTGTTCCGTGAGACACCAGAATCGTTGAAACCTGCACGCCAAACGCGTTTCCCTGGCGCATTTTGAAGGTTTTCTGTCACATATACATCAAGTTCAACTTCTAATTCACGGTCTGTTTGGGGCAATGCAAGAATGTTATGATAGAGCGGTGGCAATGAAGCGGTCGCAAGAAACCAATCTACATGAACAAATGGCACTTCGCAGCTCATCTCTTGCTGTAGGATTGTCAGTTTTTGATGGAGATGTGTTTGTGTTTGCGTATCAAACGTCATTTTGTAGGGATACACCTGTTCAATCTGCGTCCAAGCATCGTTTCTAACATCCCATTCATAATCACGAAGGTCAACGTAGAAAAGAGTTTCCTCAACATTAATAGGTTGCGGTTTGACAACCTCGCGTCCCCATGAGAGACTGTTAATCAGTTTTGAGAGGGCACGCCGATAGGCTTGTAGTGCCTCAGTTGTTTCACCTGCATTATAGAGGTGTGTCAATGAAAAATAGCGGGCAAACGTTTTATCACGCGCAGATAGCGTTTTGACGTGGTTCTCAATCGTTTCAAGCATTGCATCGGTGGTAATGAAGCCGGTATCTGGTCTGGGGATATCACTCCAATCGGGGGTGCCTGCCGCAATCCATTGGCGAATTGTCTCAATCGCTTCGGGGTCAAGTGGTGGTTGTCCGAGCGGCATCCGTTTGGCAACATTCGTTTCGATGAGTCGTTGATAGAATACGGAACCGTCTGGATTACCGGGAACGACTTTTCCATCATCAATGAGAGCTGTGTGTTCAATGATAAGTGCCTCTGTATAGGAACCGTTTTCCCCGTGACATATCAGGCACGACTGCTCAAAGATCGCATAAGCCTCTTGTGCAAGATTCTGTTGGGCATCAACGTTTTGATAACCGAAAATGAACATTAATAGACAACTGAACGTTATGAAATGTATCCCTGTTTTCATGTATTTCTCCTCATTTTCCTATAGCATTTGCAACAAGCACAAGGTCTAAAATGTTGACAGTGCCATCGCTATTGACATCTCCAAGAATAGACTTGAAATATATCTCCCATCAAGATCGGGGAGCGCGTGGATAATAGTAGGGTATGTAATACCATTTCTGAATGACAACATCTCATTAACAAAAAACGCGTTCGTAGTCGCGCAATTCATTGCGCCTCGGACATTCACCTTCGTCAGAGGTTCAAATTCTCATTAATGGGAGTTTATTTATCAGAATTGGTATAAGTTGTACTGATATTTCTCAAAATCGTCAGGAACCCACTAACTATCAAGGCTAAAAGAGTATAACAACATGAAAATGCTCTTTGTCTTGGACAGTTTTGCTTGATTTTTGCGTATTCATGACCACTCTAATTGATAATACAGTGTTATTAGGATTGAAAATTAGGAGAAAATCTAAAATCATATCCGATTTTCAGAAAGCATTTTCATGACATCAATTCAAGAGAACCCTTGTCTATATTGACATCTAAGCCACTTGAGAAATGTAAGTTAATTATAAGTTAAAACTAATTTAATATAAAATTAATTTTTACTTATCTTTATATTAATAAATAGGACTCCATAACGGAACATATCAGTTTGTCTATGTTGTACATATTTACCAACACCTATTCTATGTGCGTCCAAGGTTTTGGTTCGCTACTCCGACACTTGAAGTCTCATATTGAACGGACATAAGTTTAACATTAAACTTAATTTTAAGCAAATTATTTTTTTATCTATATATTCATAATATGTCTTAAAATGAATTACATGACCTGATATTGTTTCAAGGTACGAAACTGTGAAGATCAGGGCTATTTAGTTTTAAGAATTTTCAGTTGATGAGTGTTACTGAAAGTTTATATTGTAGGTTGGGTAGAGCGATAGCGAAACCCAACATTTGCGTATACTTGTTGGGTTTCGCTATCGCTCTACCCAACCTACGATACTATTATAAGCATTAACGTGTGTGATAAAATGCGTCAGAAATATAGAAAACTAAATAACCCTGTGTGAAGATAGAAGTCCTTGAAAAAAAGTCGTAGATTTGATAAGCTGAGTTAGCATGAGATGTCCTCCTAATGTTTGTTTATATTCAAATCTGTAATTAGGATGCTATCTCATGCTATAAATGTCAAGGAAAATGGACACAGCAAAAATGCATTTTCATGGCGGTATACCTTGTTTCTATTGATTATTATTAGGTTCAAGACCAGTCTGAGAAATATCAGTCCTATTATTCTCGGAGACAAAGGGTATATTTCCGAGGAACTTGAGACTGATTTACTGAGGACAGACAATGTGTGTCTATTACCGACACGGCGTCCGAACCAGAAAGCACAATATCCGCCAAAGTTTCGTCCGCAGCATGCTAAACTCAGACGACGGATTGAAACAACGATAAGTCAACTCACCCATCAGTTCAATGTTTCACGGATACGTGCCCGGTGTCATTGGGGGTTTCGGACACGCTTGAGCAACAAGTTTGCTGGTTGGACACTCGGAGTTTTTTTGAACAAATGTTTAGAACGCCCGTTGATGGCACTCAAAGACGTTGTTTACGCATAAATAAATCTAACTATAGTATCAGAAATATTATAAAAAGTTAACTGGCACAAGTCGTAAGAATCCAATAATCTATCAGAATTTATACGTCAAAGTTCTATTTTCTACATTCCCGGACCAAATATCGAGTCTATTTTATCGCCTGAATACAGAGAATCAAAACAGAAATGCTCCTACTAATTTCCTCAAAGTTGATTATATCATGACCCCATAAAATTGGCAAGAATTTGACGTTTAACTTGCAATCATCAACAAAATGTATTATAATATAGTCACTTTGTCTATAAGAGAAGAGTAGATTATCGGGGCGTAGCGCAGCCCGGCTAGCGCGTCTGCTTTGGGAGCAGAAGGTCGGAGGTTCGAATCCTCTCGCCCCGATTTCACATGCGCCTATAGCTCAATTGGATAGAGCAACGGACTTCTAATCCGTAGGTTGCAGGTTCGATTCCTGCTAGGCGTGTATTGAATATGGTGGGTGTAGCTCAGGGGTAGAGCGCCTGACTGTGGATTAGGAGGCCGTGGGTTCAAATCCCATCATCCACCTTCGTAAGATGCGTCCGTAGTTCAATGGATAGAGCAATAGCCTTCGGAGCTATAAGTTGGGGGTTCGAATCCCTCCGGACGCGGGCGCCGTTAGCTCAATTGGCAGAGCATCTGACTCTTAATCAGAGGGTTGAAGGTTCGATTCCTTCACGGCGCATCGGTTCTAAAAAGGAACGGATGCCAGAATTGCCACCTCTATTCAGATACTCTTTGAAAGAGTCAGGAATTGAGGTAGGGTAACAGTATCTAAAAATCTATATTTTTCTTGACATTTACGGGCATAATACTATGCTTGTCTTTTGACATGATTATGTCTGTATCTTAGTTTTCTATCTGAATGTGCTGTTAGGGACTTTGCCAGCTCAAACATCATCGCTAAAGGCGTTTGCCAGCGTCCGCTCAATGTTCGCTGGGGTGGGTAAAGTTTCAAACATGTCGCAAAGTCAAAACGCTGATAGAAAATGACAGGCGGAAAGCATAAAAAACCTGTCTGGTAGCGCGACGTCGAAGCGCAATAGAAACGGACGACAATTGTATTTAGAAATATAGGCGCACGCGGGATTTTCCTGCGTGCTTTGGTAGATAAACCCTGGTTACTATCTATTAGTAACTTGCAAACCGTATAAGAAGTGAAATGCCCAGCATTGCACGGAAATATATAGGTTAATATTATCGGGCATATTCGGTTTACTGCATCGTTGTTCAGGTAATAAGGGCGGGTGCTGGAATTTGGTAGACAGGATAGACTTAGGATCTATTGGGGTTACGCCTCGTGAGGGTTCAAGTCCCTCCTCGCCCACTTACATCTCAAAAAAAGAGCCTTGAGGCAACAGACCGCACAGACACACCTTTTTGTGAGTTGATATAGGGAGATTCTAACTTGAGAGTTGAAGTCGAAACACTGGATAGCACGCAAGTCAAATTAGAGATTGAGGTACCCGCAGAAGAAGTTGACGAGGCATTACAAGAGGCGTACCAAGTCTTGCGTGGTAATGTATTATTGCCGGGTTTCAGGAAAGGGCGCGTGCCTTTAGTTATACTCAAATCCCGATTTCCAGAACATATCAATGCCGAAGTCGTAAAGCAACTTGTTTTTCCCACTTATGAAGATGCCTTGGTTTCTAAACGACTCATACCGCTCGCACAACCGACTTTTGACCCACCTTTGGAAAAGTTAAAAGCCACTGAAAACCAACCTCTCGTTTTCACCGCTACAGTTAATGTAAAACCAAATTTTGAGCTTCCGTCTTACGAACAACTCGAAACAGACAAAACACCGGTCAACGTGCCGCGTGAGGACGTGGAGGCTCATATTGAAAGATTGCAATTACAATCAGCAACTTTTGAACCGATTGAAGATGATCGACTCGTTCAAGAATCAGATTGTGTGCGTATAGATTGGACGTGCGAAGTAGACGGTGAAGAACTTGAAAGCGAATCTGCACGGGATATAGATATTGACCTATTTTCAAAAGACCTACACGTTGACCTCATAGCAGGACTTATTGGAATGCAAGTAGGTGAAACAAAACCGATTGAAGTAAGTTTTGGCACGGAACACAGAGTGCCTTCACTTGCAGGTAAACGAGCAACATACAATGTAACGCTCCACGCAATCACGTTAAAACATCTACCAAAACTTGATGATGAATTTGCGAAAGACCTCGGTTATGCAACCTATAACCAGATGCACGGTGTAATTTGGAACAATTTAGTTGAAAATGAACGAATTTTGCATATTGAAAAGCAAAAGGGTGAAATACTTGAGCAGCTTATTGAAAAGACAGACATTGCAATTCCCGATGAATTGGTTGAACAATATGTACAACAAGCCGTACAAAATGTACAGAAGCAGTTAAAAGCACAGCAACAGACACCAGAAGAAATGGGAATAGATTTGGAAACGCTGCCATCAGAGTTACGTAAAAATATAATTCAGCAGACAAAACAGAATTGGATTTTTGATGAAATCGCCGAATTCGAAAGTATTTATGTGAGTGACGATGAATTGGAGTTAGAGATTCGTCGTGCTGCAGAACAAATGAATCGGGATACACAAAAATATGCCGATTTGCTGAAGACGAGTAATAGTTTGGAGGATTTCAGGATACAACTACAGCACGAAAAAATCTACCAATTTTTAATTGAGGAAGCATCCGAGAAAAAGTCATTGATTATTACTGGATAGCATCAAATAAACAAGTTTTTAGTACTTAACAGCCTTACATTTGCGACCCGCATCCAATACACTTGATTAAATAACCTGAGTTCAATATTTGATTCCGAGTGTCTGTCCATAAGATAAAAAAGGGTTGCAGAGCCATTCAGTTTTCGGTATTTTATCCGATTTAGTCGTTAAGTCGCGATTCGGAGATCGCTCCTACAGAAGAAAGACCGTTGTTTGAAGGTAGCAGCAAATGGAGAATTGAATGGTTCTGAAAGGGTTGAGTTTCACTTGTTTTTCGGCATTTTCAGTTTAAATGGAGAATGCATCACGTTTTTGTGTCGGATTTTATTGTGGGCTCCGTTCTACCCAACGGACAGTAGTCATTGAATCTATTATCAAACTCACGTTAAATAGCAAATTCTTAACTGCTTCATAAGAATATAATATAACAGAAATATAGCATATAATGCCCAATGGACATCAACATGAATCTTGTGCCCTTTGTTGTTGAACAAACAAACCGAGGAGAAAGGTCTTATGACATTTTTTCTCGGTTGCTTGAAGACCGAATTGTCATGATCGGTTCTGCGATTGCAGATGATACTATAGCAAATCTGGTTACCGCGCAAATGCTTTTTCTTGAAGGGAAAGATCCCGATGCGGATATTATCCTCTATCTGAACACTCCAGGCGGATCGGTTTCAGCAGGTTTAGCAATTTATGACACCATGCAGTATATAAGAGCGGATGTTCAAACATGGTGTTTAGGACGCGCCTATAGCATGGGAGCTGTCCTCTTGGCAGCCGGAACCCCTGGCAAACGTTACGCGTTACCACATTCAAAAGCACTGATTCACCAACCTATGGCGGGTGGAATCGGAGGACAAGCAACAGATATTAGCATACATGCAAACGAAATTTTAAGAGAACGGGAACGGCTATACGCTATTTTATCGCGACATACAGGGCAAAGTTTGAAAAAAATCGAAAAGGACGCTGACCGAGATTTTTATATGACAGCTCAAGAAGCACTTGAATACGGCATCGTTGATACTGTTGTAACGCATCGTCAGTAACGATAAGTTAGGGTGTCATAGCACCCACAACCTAAAGGTTGGGGAAACCTGTGCTTCACAGACAACAACAATCCCGAAGCGATTGACTTACGTCGTCTCCACAGAGGCAGCTAAGCCTGCCCAATTTTGAATACTATACTGGAACAGGCTTTGACCCCTGTTTCCAAAACATTCAAAATACTAAAACAGAGTGGACAACATTTTTAGAGAAAAGTCAAATCTTTTTTTATGACAAAACCCTATGCCCGTCTACATCCCCCAAGCTAAAGCATGGGGTTTTGATGGGGAAGTGATAACCTACACAAAAGATAAAAATGGCATTCCCACATTATTAACGATCTTCTGTCAAATCCCCATGCTTTAGCTTGCGGGATGTAGACGGCAACCTTTGGTTTCCTTCGTGAAAAAAGATTTGACTTTTTTCTAAAGATGTTGTCCGATTAGAGTATCAAGTTGACAGGCATTTTCAGCGTAGTCGCAAGACTATGTGCCTGTCTTACCCACTGAAAAGGGGTTAAGTGCTTGATACTTGAGACATCGTCCATGAAAACCTATAAATATGAGTTTTCTCATCAATCTAACTTGATACAGATTGGCAATCTGATAGACGATCTACATGACGTGCATGTGCATTTATTGCGTCTGCAACGTCGTTACCATCGTATTTTTCGTAAATATGCTCCACTTTCTCGTATTTTGAAACATATTACGAAGTTGAAACAGCGGACAAAAAAGCATTGGAACCACCTACCGAGTCAAGTTATCCAAGATGTTGCGATCCGTATTGATAGAGGTTACCAGTGTTTCTTTGCCAACCTTGAAGACCGCCAAACAGGTAAAACGAAACGCAAGGTTGGCAGACCGAGAATCAAACCGGATCACAAATATAAGTCCCTCACTTTCACACAGGCGGGCTACAAAATAGAAGGCAACCGCCTAACAATCCACTGTCTAAAAAAGTCCTTTACGTTTTGGAAACATCGCGAATGGACTGGGACTGTCAAAACAGCCACAATCAAACGTGACAACGTTGGAGATTACTACCTAACACTTGTGTGTGAGGATTGCGAACCTTCCGAGAAACTCCCTTTGACCGGTAATGAGGCAGGGGCAGACTTCGGTTGTAAAACATTCCTCACGCTTGCAGATGGCACGAAGATAGAGTCCCCACAATTTTACAAGCAAAGTCTCAATGCAATCCGTTCTGCCCACAAAGCACTTTCACGCAAACAATACCTATCTAATGGTTGGTTTCGCGCGAAACGACACCTTGCCAGTGTCAACAAGCACATAGCCGACAGCAGACGAGACTGGTTTTTCAAGTTAGCACTCCGTCTTGTGCGAAGGCATGATAAGATTGTGATTGAGACGCTGAACCTTGAAGGCATGAAACGCCTCTGGGGACGCAAAATCTCTGACCTCGCTTTTGGCGAATTTGCTTTGATACTTCAATGGACTTCTGCCAAATACGGTAAAACATTCTTGAAAACTAATCGTTGGGAACCCACTACAAAGCCTTGCTCTAACTGTGGATACCGCAATCAGAACCTAACGCTTTCAGACCGATATTGGACATGTCCAGAATGCAGCACACACCACGATAGAGACGTAAATGCTGCCATAAACATTTTGCAGGCTGGGGTGCCCGTGTCTTGATGCACGATAAAACTGCTCTGATGCAGAATAATAGCCTGCGGGTGGAGCGACACTAAGACGGTTGACTCTTTGAGAAAACCGCAGTCGCTATGAAACCTAAGCCCCTACCTTTAGGTAGTGGGTGGCATCACCACTCACTCTGGGTTAAGAAGTCGGAGGAAAATATGTCAGAAACCATTGATAACAGAATGAGTTGCTCATTCTGTAAGAGAGAACGCAGCCAAGTAAACAAACTCCTTCAAGGATCCGAAGCGAATATATGCGACGTATGTGTTGATTATTGTAATAGGATACTTGCCCAAGGTAGTCCTGCTGTAGATATACCGGAACATCCTCCCGAGGCTGAGGAACAGCACACAGAAGAACATGAACCACCTGTGTTTCTTCTTGAACCAGCAGAGATAAAAGCGAAACTTGATGAATACGTAATCGGGCAAGAACACGCCAAAAAAATCCTTTCTGTCGCTGTTTATACGCACTATAAACGTTTGCAGCATGATGGCACAAACGATATTGAATTAGACAAAAGCAACATTCTGTTGATTGGCCCCACTGGGACCGGTAAAACGCTGCTCGCCGAAACACTCGCTAAAGTATTAAACGTTCCGTTTGCTATCGCCGATGCAACTACCGTCACTGAAGCCGGTTATGTCGGTGAAGACGTTGAAAACATTATCCTAAAACTTGTTCAGGCGGCAGACGGTAACGTTAAACGTGCGCAAACAGGCATCATCTACATTGACGAAATAGACAAAATCACACGCAAATCCGAAAACCCGTCTATTACTCGCGATGTTTCTGGTGAAGGCGTACAGCAAGCACTCCTCAAGATTTTAGAAGGCACCGTAACGAATGTTCCACCACGTGGCGGACGAAAACATCCGCATCAGGAGATGTTAGCTGTTGATACCAAAAATGTACTCTTTATCTGTGGTGGTACTTTCATCGGACTGGAAAACCTTATCAAAGACCGATTGGGAAAACAGAGCATCGGTTTCGGATCAGTGATTCAATCTAAGAATAAACAGAAGATACACGAAATTTTGGAGCATGCTACTGCTAAAGACCTAATTAAGTATGGATTCATCCCTGAACTTATTGGAAGACTGCCTGTGGTTGCCAACCTCCATGAACTGGATGAACCCGCCCTGGTAAGAATTCTTACTGAACCGAAGAACGCGTTGATCAAACAATATAGGCAACTTTTAGCATACGAGGATGTGCAATTTGATGTTACGGATGATGCTCTTTCTGCGATTGCGCATCAGGTTGTTGAACGTCAAACAGGTGCCCGCGGCTTACGTGCGGTCATGGAGAGTATTATGTTGGAAACCATGTATCAGTTGCCGTCACTTTCTGAAGTACACGCGTGTCAGATTACCGAAGATACCGTTTTAGGGAAAAGTCCTCCCGAATTGATTAACAATACGTCTGAAGTCCGAAAAACCGCGTAAAGGAGCAAACCATGAACCAGAAATCTGGAAGACCGGAGAGCAATTCCATTGTCATTTTACCGGTCATCGCGTTGCCGCCACAATTTGCGACAATTTATCCTAAAACTAAAGCAATCGTTGATCAAAGACTTATGGATTGGACACCGTTGATTATTGAGCCTAAAATGGGTGTCCTTGCTGCTATGGAGGCACTCGAAGCAAATATGCAGGTCTTGCTCCTTCATCAAAAAGAGGAGCTTGATGAAGACGTTGACCCGCAACCGGAAGATCTATACAGTGTCGGCATCGTCGCTACGATTATTGTTGACCCCTATGATCCGAAAGATGGATCACTCCGAATTGCAATAGAGACATCTGCGCGCGCAATAGTCGCCGACTGTTCATTAGTTGATGGTTACTTACAAGCATCTGTCAAAATTGTTTCAGAGTTGACAGGTGTTGCTAACGTTTCTAAACCACTGATAGAAAAAGCGAAAAAAGCTTTTCGGAGTTATACCACGATTCAAACAAAACGTATCTTGCCTGCTTCTGAAAAACACATACGTGAAATTGAGGAACCCGGTAGCCTTGCCGACAACATCGCGCGTTTTGCACGCTTTCACGCTCAAAGACGTCAAGAGATTCTTGAAGAACTTAATCCTATCAAACGGCTTAATTTAGTCACCGCGATCCTTGAAGCTGAACTGGATCTGATTGATCTGCAGGAAGAAATTGATAGTGAGGTCGGTGAGTCAGTTAAGAGGGCACATCGCGAATTCTATCTACAGGAGCAGCTAAAATCTATTCAACGGAAACTCGGGCGCGGCGATGAAATTGATGAAATTGAGGACTTACGCGAACAAATCAATCATGCAGGAATGTCTGAAGAAGCTGAAAATAAGGCACTTAAAGAACTTGACCGACTTGCACAAATACCACCTATGTCAGCAGAGTCTGGTGTAATACGTAGTTACATTGATTGGCTTCTGGCTGTACCATGGAAAGATCGAACTGAAAATTCCATTGAACTTAATCAAGCTGAGAAGATTCTTGACGAAGACCACTACGGATTACAAAAACCCAAATCCAATGTTTTAGAATACCTTGCTGTCCTAAAATTGGTTGAACAATTAAAAGGACCTATTCTCTGTTTAGTCGGTCCGCCGGGTGTAGGAAAAACATCTTTGGGTAAATCCATAGCGCGGGCAACAGGAAGAAAATTCGTTCGCATGTCGCTGGGTGGTGTGCGCGATGAGGCAGAAATCCGTGGACACCGACGAACCTATATCGGGGCAATCCCTGGGCGTATTATTCAAGGATTGCGCGATGTCAAAACGAAGAACCCTCTTTTCCTTCTTGATGAAATTGATAAACTCAGTTCCGATTGGCGCGGTGATCCAGCATCAGCACTCCTTGAAGTTCTTGACCCCGAACAAAATGAATCCTTTCGTGACCATTACTTGGATGTTGAGTTTGACCTATCAGATGTTATGTTTGTTACCACGGCGAATACGCGTGTCACAATACCTGCTGCCCTTGAAGATAGGATGGAAGTGATTGAACTACCCGGATATACCGATTTTGAGAAACACAAAATTGCAACTTTTCATCCAAACGGGCTTATTCTAAGGCAGTTGAAAAATCACGGTTTGCAGGAAGAAAATATAACATTTGATGATTCTGCCATTTTTGATATTGTCCACAAATATACGCGTGAAGCGGGTGTGCGAAACCTGGAACGCAGCATTACCAGCGTTTGTCGAAAAGTTGCGAAGCAGATCGTTACTGATGATACACCCAACCTTGAGGTTAATGTCACGGTTCTCAATTTAAGTGACTATCTCGGTCCACCAAAGTGGACGCGGACGAAGGCGCAAGAGCATGATGAAGTGGGTGTTTCAACTGGAATGGTTTGGACACAAGTCGGTGGGGATATCATCTCCGTTGAAGCAACCCTTATGCCCGGTAAAGGGAAGTTGAGTATGACAGGACAGCTCCAAGAGGTTATGCAGGAATCTGTGCAAACAGCCGTAGCCTATTTACGCTCACGGGCTAAGCACTTTGACATTTCTAAAGAAACGTTTGAAAAACATGATATTCATATTCATATTCCAGAAGGCGCAGTGCCAAAAGACGGTCCGTCAGCAGGAATTACCGTTTGTACCGCTATTCTCAGTGCAATAACTGGTAAAAAAGTTCGGAAAGATGTTGCTATGACAGGTGAAATTACGCTCCGTGGACATGTGCTCCCAATCGGTGGACTGAAAGAAAAAGCTCTCGCAGCCTATCGAAACGGAATTGTTGACATCATAATGCCAGATGACAATAAGAAAGACCTTCCTGATGTTCCGAGTGAAATACGCGAAAACATACGATGGCATCCGGTTAACGACATAACACAGGTTCTGGAATTAGCATTAATAGATAAGCCTGAAGACGAACATGAGGGACTTGCACCTATCTCTGACGACTTGAAGTTACAGAATCCAGATACTATCGGACAGGTTGGAAACTGAAATAAGTTTGCGACAAGATAAAACTTGGTTTTACACGGAAAAATGCGATTAGACAAATTTCTGCAAAATTCACGGCTTGTCAAACGTCGAACCGCTGCGAACACACTCTGTAACCGCGGCAATATATTCGTCAATAAGTACCCAGCAAAACCAGGTAAAATGCTCAAGATTGGCGATCTCGTTACTATAATTTCAGATCGACTTCCCTCAGAAGAGGCACAGGAATTGACTTATGAAATCCTTGAAATTCCCACAGGTAATGTCTCAAAAGCCCGCGCGACAACCCTATATCGTCTCCTTAAGTAGATATTTAATACTATTTCGTCCGTTTACCACACTAAATCAAACATGCTGCCACGAATCGGTATAACTATGGGCGATGCGGCTGGCATCGGACCCGAAATTATCGTTAAAGCACTCTCCTACCAAAACATCTATCAGATGTGTCAACCGATTGTCATCGGTAGTCCAGCAATAATTCAGGACGCGCTCAGATTCAATATCTCTAATGACTTTCTACCCAAAGTCTCACGTATCCTTTCTCCGAAACACGCTACTGCAACATACGGAACCATTGATGTACTTGATATCAGCACGTTAAAGCCGGAAGACATTTCGCTTGGAACTATTGATTCCCGCTGTGGCACTGCTGCAGTTCAAGCGATTGAAGCTGCAGTGAAATTAACACTGGATGGTATGCTTGACGCTATTACGACTGCCCCAATTTGTAAGGCATCTATTCAACGCGCGGGTTCACCATTCCCTGGTCACACTGAGATGCTCGCAAGTTTAACGCATTCCAAAACCTCTGTTATGATGCTGAAAACATGGGACACTACCCCACAATTTGAGTCAGGATACAGTATTGATTTAGAAAAAGTGAAGAAAAATTCCTGTAGCGCAACTAACCCAATAGAAGATCTAACTGTCTCATTTGTCACAAACCACATTCCGATTGCAGAAGTTTCACAACAACTATCAATGGAAAGAATCAGCGATGTCATCCAGATAACACATGACGCACTCGTTCGTTTCGGGGTTGAAAAGCCACGTTTAGTTGTAGCAGGATTAAACCCCCACGCGGGGGAAGAAGGTATGTTTGGCAAAGAGGAACAGACAGACATCATGCCTGCAGTCCATCAAGCGAATGCAGCAGGTTTGCATGTCGACGGACCTCTACCTGCGGACACACTTTTCAGGAAGACGATCCAAGGCAAATGGGATGCTGTTATCGTAATGTACCATGATCAAGGCAACATACCAATAAAGTTGATTGGCTTTGGACAAGTTGTGAACATCACGTTGGGTTTACCTATTGTACGCACAAGCGTTGATCACGGAACAGCGTTTGACATCGCTGGACAAGGCATTGCGAACGAAACAAGTCTTATCGCTGCGTTAGCAGCAGCAACACAATTAGTGAGTTCTCAAGTATGACAAAACGTATTCTATCCTTCCTATTTTTGCTATGTTTTTTAATGGGTATTCCACCGGTCAATGAAGATGGGTTTAGTGCCCCTATATCTAATGAATTACAATACTCAAACCAGAGAAGTATCTCACACACAAATCCAAATAATCTAATAGAGGTTGTAAAATCAGAATCACATTTCCTTATCATGCGGTTTCGTCTTCCGCGGCTTGAAATACAAAAGCTTCAACAGGATGAAGGATCCTTCACACAAATCTGGTTTAATGGTGCAAACGGAACAACTGAAATAGGAAAACCGAAACTCCCAATTTATACCGTTCAAATCGGTCTGCCTTCAGTGAGTAGTGTGACCGCCACGGTGATTGAAAAACAAAGCACCTTCAAACAAGTAGAACACCCACTAATTACCAATCACGCAATGGGTCCCTTTTTCCTGGATGTACAGGAAAGGGATAACCTCACTTCGAACTCCGCTATAACAAGTAGGACTAAACCATCTATCTTATATCCGGCTGAAATGATAGAAGTTATACCGGTTGGATTTGTCAGATCACAACGGATCGGTGCGGTTCATATCCACCCAGTCCAGTATAATAACAAAACACAGCAGATAAAAATCACTGAAGAGATCACGTTTCGCATAGATTTTTACGGTGCTCCAAAATCCGTTCCTGCTGCTCCACTATCTCAATCTCTTGAGAGTTCTGCCTATGAAGATCTGTTTCAAACGATGTTGATTAACAACAGACAAGCATCACCTTGGCGTCAAGGACGCGGACGTTCGCTTCACATACCGATACGAGGAGCTCCCGCTGCACTAGCCACAACGCGGAGACGTTTCAAAATACCCATTACGCAAAACGATATGTACCACATCACCTACAATAACCTCAAATCAGCAGGTGTTAGCCCTGAAACGATTGATTTGAATAGCATCTTGGTGAAAACAGGTGGCAATGAACAAGGATTCTATATTTTTGATGAAGATGAGAACGAAACACTCGACCCTGGAGATATGATTGTCTTTTATGCTCGCGGTTTGACTAACACAAAATTTACAGATACGAATTATTACTGGTTCAGTTTTACGGAAAAAGGCACAGCAGTGTCACAAGAAACAGCAGGCACATTCCGCATCGGAACGAGGTCAGCCGTACCTGTTTCCAGTGACATCACACCTCCAACTGCTTTCTTAACGAAATTGCGGTTTGAGGAAGACAACATACACGATCCACTTAACGGAGAGGATGTAAAAGATGATTCTGCTGATCGATACTTCTGGACAGCCTTCAGAGGTGACGGTTCTCCGTCAAGTAAGAAAAAATTTCCTATTGAGTTACCCGGAGCAGTTTCGCGTCATAAAACTGAACGTGATGCTACGTTTCGTGCGAGACTTCAAGGTTCATATCGAAAAAGTGCGGCATCACATAAAGCTGCTTTCTTTTTCAATGACAAGGAACTTGGACGTGTATTTGGTAGTAATGGAGAATGGAGACGACAAGAAGCTCCAATTGTTACGCGCGTAATTCCTCAGAAATGGATTGCCCACGATGAAGTAAATTATTTGCTAATTGAAGCGAAGGATACCAACAATACCCCAGAGATATATGACGACTTTTACCTTGATTGGTACGAATTTGATTATTGGCACACTTTTCGCGCAGAATTCAACCGGCTTGCGTTTAACTCAACGACGGATCCAGAGGTTAGTGGAAAAACACAATTTGCCGTCACCAACTTCTCCACCGATGCAATAGATGTGTATACGATGAATTCGCGTGGTCTAACAGAAAAACTGGTTGATGGAAGGGTATCGGATGCTGGCAGTTCCTATCAAATCCAGTTTGCGGATGATGTCACGCAGTACACCAATTACTTTGTCGTTAGCAACAGACACTATCGGAGTATTGGTTCGCTTACTGAAATTCCACCAAGTACTTTACGAAGTCCCACGACGCAGGCAGATTACATTGTAATTACACATAACACGTTCTTAGAAAGCATAGAGCCTCTGGTTGAATTTCGCCGTTCACAAGGTTTGACAGTCAAAGTCGTTGATATTGACGAAATCTACAATGAATTTAATGGGGGAGTTTTTTCCCCGATTGCTATCCAAAATTTCTTGCGATATGCTTATGAGACGTGGCAGCCCCCTGCACCTACATACGTTTTGCTCGTTGGTGATGCACATTATGATTATAAACGTGTCAGCGTAAAACTCTACAACAAGGAAAACTCTCGCGGGACGTATAACCTCTACCCGATTTTTGTCCCGACATATCATGGCTGGGCACCAGAAAGCGGAGAAACCGCTATGGATCAACGGTTTGTCAACGTAAGTGGAGATGACAGACTTCCTGATATGTTTATTGGGCGATTATCAGTTCAGACAGCAGGTGAACTAAATACGATGGTGAAAAAAATCGTTGACTATGAAAAAAATCCAAAGATTGGTCCGTGGCAAGGAACTATCGTCCAAGTTTCAGATAACGAGGTGAACAACCCATCTGATGGGAGTTTTGAACTATCTCGGGATAAACTGATCAAAGAGTTTATCCCAGTAGCTTACGATACCAAACAAATTTATTTGCGAAAGATGCTCCTTGAAAGACGTGATACTCGGAAGGCTATCATTGAGGCGTGGAATAACGGAGCACTCGTCATAGAATATGCGGGACACGGTGGAATTTCTACATGGGCAGATGAAGGTATCTTTCACATTAATGATGTTGACGATTTAGTGAACCGTTTTTTGCCATTTGTGGTAACAACAACATGCTTAAATGGACAATTTGATAAACCTCAAGAATTCGGCAACCATTGCCTCAGCGAAGAATTATTGCACAGCAAATACGGTGCTATTGCCTCGCTCTCTGCAACAAGATTAACCTACGGACAAGCAAACTCAGAATTTGATGAAGATCTATTTACTGCTATGTTCGTGCGAGAACCTTTTGAGGTTAAGCAAGGCCCCCGTGAAATTGCTGCACCACCGCCATCTATCGGTAAAATAGTCACCGAGGCAAAAATCAGATTCATCACCCGTACTAGTAATTTAAGATGGATTCTCGGAGCAGAACAATACGCGCTTTTCGGTGATCCCGCAACCCGACTTGCCTTTCCTACTCTTGATATACCGGTCAAATTAGCAGAATTTGCACTTAATTCCAGCAAGAATATCGTCATTATGGAAAATGAAGTTGGAACGTATGATATTAATGGGGTATGGTGGAAAGCAGAAGACTTCAATTCAAAAAAACTTATTGCCTCTGCAATATTCCAAAATGACTTTGATGATGTTTTGAGGAATGACTTCACTCAACGCAATGAAAAAGGTAAAGTATGGCAAGGTCAATTCGGAAGGATACAGATGAATATTCCATCCTCCGCTATTCCAGGAAGAGGTGTTGTGAGGTTGTTTGCTTACGATGATGAACATGCAGCTATCGGTGGCACAGTCTTCTGGGTAGATACACCCATTATTGCAGATGTACTTGAAAAAATTGAGACTATAGAAAGCCATACGCTCAATCTCCAAGCACTTATTTATGATGATATGGGTGGTGTCAAAGGCATTCGTTCTATTGAAGTGATGTGGGATAATGAGGTCACTTTTGATGACGCGGTCATCCCGATGGTTAAAATTGCACCGCCTCCTGAAACTGGTGAACTACCCCCTGGTGGACAATGGTACGAACTTCAAAAACCTATCCCGTTACCGTTGGGTGGACGAAAAATCCGGTACCGAATCGTTGTCACAGACACAAGTGGCTTACAGGTTACGTACCCAGCACCAAATAAGCGAATCGAGGTTGCTCCACCAAAGGGACCAAACCTATCAATTGGAACTGATGGAACAAGCATCGCTCCAATTCGGTATACTTTCGATGAAAAGACAGAAAGATATCTACTTACCGCTGAACTTATTAATGATGGTGGAAGGTCAGTCAAAATGGATATTGATGTTATTTTTGCAGAAGGTAATCCCGATAAAGTAGTTGATTACATTATAGACGAAGATGCAGTAATCTTGGGCAGGATCACAATCAAACCCGAGGACTGGGAGGAGGGCGATTCAGTCATACAACGAACTACTGTGAACCTGAAGTTAGAAGAAAACCTCTCTACTGGTGTACATAATGTTTATGTAATGGTTGATCCTGAGGTAGAAGGGACCGATGATGACATAAAAGGGAACGTTGCAGAACTGAAAGAATATGATAACTCACTTCACATTACCTTAATCGTTAATGAATTCTTCTATGAGCCATCAAAACCGCTCTCAGCATTTAGTCTTGATAGAGTTTTTGACATTGATATTCCTGCTTCGGCAGCAACAGTAGAAGGTGAAAAGGTGCCACTGGTGGTATCCACAAGTGCACCATTTGGCATAACACAACCGTCCTTAAGTTTTGCCTCTATTCCGCGCGTTGCCGCACTCCGTAGAGGTCTACTTCGCTCAGGTGATGAACTCGCCCAACAGTACGAAGTGTCTTTTCGCACACCCGACGTCACGCTCAAGAAACCCGCGGCTCTCAAGTTACGGTTTGATATTAGTAGCATAGAAGATACCGTTAGAGAAAATACACCTTGGCAGGAGGGCAGCACAGATTTTAAGACGGCTTTGATAGAAGAAGCGGAAAAACTTGGTATCTACACATGGCACCCATCTTACGAAAAATGGAAACGACTGCCATCACAGGTTAGTTATTCTGCCGGAAATGAGAAACCTAATCCTGAAGATGATGCACCTATTTTTCGACTTGAAAACTATGTCACACCAATTCAAACGGAAAACGCGAATAAACAACCGCTGCCGATTGAGAACGTCGAAATCAATTCTGATTCGACACCTGCAGGTATTTGGGTAATTCTGTTTACAGATCCAACCCAATACGAAGTATATCTAAAAAGAAACCATTTTGTCTATTTCGATAAATTAGATAACCCCGGTGAACTTGACATCCCATTTCGGGACGAACATCGTGGGATTGAATTCACTATCCCCAAAGATTGGGTAGTACCGCCCGAGCTTAATGATGGAACACCCATTGTCCCCTTTGAATTTGGAGATATTCTCATCTTTGAAACCGATTATTCAGAAGGAAAGGCTTTTCTGAAAGAAGCACGAAATCGCAATGCTGGCAATGGCACTGCAACAATTACGGCAAGAGCCGGTCCCAAGCAAGAGTTTGCTGTTGGGGATTGGTTCATCTTCTTTACCTCCGAAAATTATTATGAGTTGCGCGATAAGACAGGTAGTCCGGTATATCTACCGTTCGATATTCCGTTCATAGGGGAAGTGAATAAAAGTTTCTATCTCAGCCATCTCGGATTAGAGATACTTGTCACATCAAGTGCAGAAGAATTTAAATTTGGGGATAAGATTAAATTTAGCAGTGCACAAGTCGCAACCATTACCGCAGAAACGACTGACCTTACACCATTCACCCTAATTAGTAGTGATGACACAAAACCGCCCGAATTTAATCTATGGATAGATGGTGTCCAACCACAAACAGGGAGCGTTATCGCACCACGTCCGCTTATTTCTATGTTACTTGAGGATGCAGATGGTGTAAACTTAGATACGTTGATTATTAGTAGAGGGGATAACGGTAACCCGCTTAAACCTATCTCAGACCACGTCCTCCGAAATCCCAAAAACGTTAACACTGTTCCGATTGACTACAAACCTGTCTTATTTCCGGGTGAATACGCTTTTGAGATTGAAGCGCGTGATTTTAACGGAAATGCAATTGGTGGAAAAGCAGAAAAAATACAAACACGATTTGTTGTCATCGAAATGCCTGACGTATCACCACCCGATATTGAAATTCTCGTAAACGATGAAGTCTTGACAGGTGAGGAATCTAATACTCCTGGGGGAGGGACAAATATAGGTAAAAACCGTATCACCGAACAACCACGTTGTGAAATACAGGTTACAGACGACATTGCCCTTGATGATGCTCTCCTCAGCATCACATTCAACCAGATATCAACTGATGCGACTGTGAGTGATGCGACTCGTCGTTATCGTGAATTTGATGATGCAATATGGGAATTTGATGAGAAGAAACCCGATATCGCAAACTTCAGTTTCGCGCCGGGTCTCCCTAACGGTACCTATCGACTACAGGTAACAGCGACAGATACGAGCGAAAATACTACTGAAATTGAAGCCGTCTTCACGCTTGATGAGCCTGTTGCCCTCAAGGAAGTCTTCAACGTTCCGAATCCTGTAGAAAAAGGAAGAACATTTTTTACCTATCAGTTGGCACAACCACCAGACAAGGTTACAATCAAAATATACACGGTTAGCGGTAGGCTAATCAAAACAATTGCAGATGCAAGTGCAAACAGAGGAAACAATGAAACCTTTTGGGATGGCAAAGATGAAATAGGGATTCGTTGTGCAAACGGTGTTTACCTCTATCGCGTGATTGCAAAAACTGAGGAAAAAACTGTACAAAAGGTAGGAAAACTTGCTATCTTACGTTAATGGAAGAAATTAGGTGAAATTGCTGTTCATCACTCTTCGGGCTGGAGACCCCATCCTTTAGGTTGGGGAGGAAAGCCCGCCTCCTAATTTTTAGTTTGTCCCCAAAAGGGGTGCGGGTTGTTTTTTCGCCACAGACCCGTAGGCGATTCTTTCCAGTGGGCTGCTTCGTTGAGTGAGACTGTCACCACTCACCTAATAGACCTGACCCGGTGCTGTGAAAGAAAACAGGTAAAACTCCGCAAAACGGGTATATATTGCCCCATCCAGATCGCAGTGCCAGAGAGGAGTGGGACTTGGGGAGCATCCTTCAGCAATCTTCCACCACAAAGAAATGCCTTTTGACACACATCTTGCGGGCTGCCACGCCCAGACACTGCAATATATTACTGTAGTCAACAAGTTACCCTCGTCCAACCTATAGGCTTGGCTGCCGTGTTGGACAAGCCCCATGCTTTAGCTTGGGGTTATTGACTGCAATGGGGAATAAAAGGAGAAATGTCAAATTAAACCGATTGTTTTTCACTTATCTACTGGCTCAATTTGCAATTCAGCGGGATTTGTATTATAATAATAAAACCGCTGAACACTTAAATATGGGGTGGTAGTTTAACGGTAAAACACTGTTTTTGACAGACAGGCGATTGGGGTTCAGCGGTTATTTTCTGAACTAGTATATTGTATAACATTTTCAATAATAAAGTCAAATCTTTTTTCAATTATTTTCAAAATGTGGTATAATGGTGAGAAAGACATGCCCAAAACTACTTATTCCGAACATTTATAGCCTAAACAATCCTGTCCATCTGGCAATCCTGCTAATCCTGGTTCAGACAATTAACAAAAACTTTACACACCTGTATGCATCTACAGGATCCCATATTTATCGTATACTTCCCGAAGCGTCGCACCCTCGCGTAGTGCTTCACGTGTTTGGTTTTCGCCTTGAACTTTTTCCAGCGCAGCTTCTATAACCGTCTTTTCAACAGATTGTGGAATAATCACAACACCATCTGCATCACCGAACACGATATCACCAGGATTCACCGTGACACCACCACATTCAATGGGGACGTTATAGGCGACTACCTCTCCGCGTCCGTTAGAATCTACAGGCGACAATCCTGTCGTAAATATAGGAAACCGCATCCCCATGATTCTGCGAACATCACGGATGAACCCATCAATGATCGCACCACGCGCACCGCGCGCTCGCGCCGCTGTAGATAGGAGTTCACCCCAAAAGCAGATACGGGTACTCCCGTTAGTTGAACAGACGAGGACATCGTCCTGTTTTAGGCTATCCACTGCCGCAATCTCTTGTTGATAAGGCTCATCGGGAATCTTATACACATCCAGACACAACACAGGCATCGCCCGCCCGACAACAACCGTCTCTGGGAGCAAAGGACGGAGCGTATGTCGCAGCACTTGATAGCGATATCCTGCTGCGTCAAGTGCATCCGAAATCACAGCAGCGTATAACTGCACTTCCATCATATCAAAGAGTTCTGTATCGTTTTCCCACTGTTTTTTTTCTTCGGTTTCCATGATGGTCTCCTAAATTTACAATGCCTAATAATTCTGATAGCCGACCTCTTGGAGACGGGCTGCTTTCTCGGCAACATCATCGCTCAATTTTGTTTTATATGCTTGCAGTTTCGCTTCCAATTCGGGGTATTGAAGAGCCAGAATCTGTACTGCGTATATCCCCGCATTCCTTGCCCCACCAGACCCAATTGCCATCGTTCCAACAGGGATACCAGGAGGCATTTGCACTGTCGCATATAGCGCATCAACACCATTGAGCGGTCCTCCATCAATAGGTACACCGATAACCGGTAACGTTGAGTGTGCAGCAATAACGCCTGCTAAATGCGCTGCGCGTCCTGCCCCCGCGATGATTACCTTACCACCATCCGCTTTTATCTTTTCTGTCCACGCAAGCGTCCGTTCAGGTGAACGGTGTGCTGAGGAGATAGTTATCTCAAACGGCACTTCAAATTCCTCTAAAACCTTTGCGGCTTCCGCCATTTTTTCTAAATCGGAATCACTCCCCATCACAATACCAACGAGGGGTGTTTTTTGTTTTTGAAGAGACATATCTGTATCTTTTCCTCTGAATTATTTTTCTTTCATCACGTTATTTTTATGGTTACTTTCAATTCGTTACCTTGCTGGTCCACACTATCCTTGATATTATCAGAGTTAACTTGCGTCATTATCGTCAACGGTATATCAGATATTCTTAGTATATGCCGCATCGTATAACTAATATCGCTTTTTGTGACGCCAGTAAAAAATAAGATTTCACAATGATTCTCATTAGTAAGTTTGCGGATTTCTTTGATCACTGATTTTGTGACCCTATCCAATCCTTCTTTTTTGATTGCATCAGGCCCTATTATAATCCGGATCATATAGAATGAATCCTCCTTAAATTTTTATCGTCCACGTATGCTATTTATCACGCAATGAAACAGAATTTTTTGTAAAAGTCAACCGTTCTTCTCATATTGCAATTTTATGCTAATCCGATATAGCGAGCAATGAAGAAAATAGCAAAATAGTGAACGAGTGGATTGACTTCTTTACTGCGTCCTGTGACCAATTTTAGAAATGACATAGAAATAAAACCGAATGCGATTCCATCAGTAATACTAAAGGAGAGTGGCATCATTGCTACGGTCAGTGCAGCAGGAATTGCTTCAGTAAAGTCGTCCCAATTGATATTAATAAGATCTTTAAGCATCAAACCACCAACAGCGATAAGAGCAGGTCCAATAATCGGATGGAGAAGAGTGGTTACTGTCGTAGGATTCCCATTAATTGCTATAATTTGATTAATTGCAATAGCCCCACCAACGAGCTTAATAAGAGGCGAGAAAAATAATGCAAGGAGCATAAGGAGTCCAACCACTATTGAAGTTAGTCCGGTACGTCCGCCTTCAGCGATGCCGGACGCGCTTTCAATGTAACAGGTCACGGTAGAGGTGCCGAGACATGCGCCGCCTGCCGACCCGATCGCGTCTGTCAAGAGTGCTTGCCGTCCTTTTGAAAGTTTTCCATCCTCAAGCAGGTCAGCTTCGTGTCCCGTTGCCATCAGAGTGCCGATACTATCAAACATATCAACAGAAAAGAAGACAAAAATGATTGGGATCAACTCCACTCTAGTGAATAGATCCTTAAAACTAAGTTTTAAAAACGTTGGTGCTATGGATGGTGGTGTTGACACCCACCCATTAAATTTGACTGTTCCTACAAGTATAGAGACAGCAGTTGTTGCGAGGATCCCAAATAGAATAGCACCGCGTACCCGGTGTGCCATAAGTATCAATGTTACGAATATGCCAAAGATAGCTACGAGGACAGGTTTTGATTGGATGTTACCAAGTGTAACAAACGTAGTGCCGTGCAGAGAAATGATACCACTCATCTGCAAACCGATAAAAGCAATAAACAATCCAATTCCCACAGCAATAGCATTGTGTAGCGAAGAAGGGAGGGCATTCATAACTGCTGCACGCAAACCGACAAATGAAAGTATCACGAACAACATGCCTGATATGAAAACGATGCCTAATGCTTCTTGCCATGGCAGATTTAATCCATCTGGTGCACAAACCTTGAATACAAAATAGGCGTTAATACCCATACCTGGTGCAAGAGCTACAGGGTAGTTCGTAAGGAATGCCATGAGGAACGTTGCGGCCGCACTAGATACACAAGTTGCGACCATTACCGCGCCCGGATCCATACCTGCTATTGAAAGAAGCGTGGGTTGGACGAAAATTATATACGACATTGTCATAAAGGTTGTGCTTCCTGCGACAATCTCTCGCCTGACAGATGTCCCGTTTTCTTTTAAACGAAATAATTTTTCTAACATATCTGCTCCGTAATAGGATTATCAAATCTAAAACGATGGAAAATTGTTACGTGAATCGGTAGATTAATGACACAATTCTACAATTTGCAGCTTCAAAAAGGTTTAGTTGAGATTATTGTGTTGTAGGTTTCGGTGCGATGTCCGTTACCCTACAACACAATATATTTCAGATTATTGATTTTTCCAATAATTTTGAACTTTTGCTCAAGACTCTCCGCTGTAGGAGCGATCTCCGAATCGCGACTTTTTGGCTAAAATGAGCAAAAAGCCTAAAACTAAATAGCCCTGCAATATATCTCGGATTATTGATTTTGACGTAAGCGAGTTTCTAACGCATCTAATTCATCAGATAATGCCTTAGGAAGTGTGTCCTCAAACCGTTCGTAATGTTCCCGAATAGATTGAATTTCGTTCAGCCATTCGTTGGTATCTACGTGCAGGAGTTCTTCCATTTGCTGTTCAGATACATCAAGTCCAGAAGTATCAATTCCATCGGTGGTAGGTAAATAACCGATCGGTGTTTCAACCGCTTCACCCTTTCCTGAAATTCGATCAACAATCCACTTAAGGACGCGACTGTTTTCACCAAAACCTGGCCACAGCCATCCACCGTCAGCATCTTTACGGAACCAATTGACATAGAAAATACGAGGTAGTTTGTTCGCTTCAGTTTTTGCGCCCATTTTTAACCAATGTGAAAAATAGTCGCCCATGTTGTAGCCGCAGAACGGGAGCATTGCCATTGGGTCGCGTCGGAGTTCACCGACAGTACCGGCAGCGGCTGCGGTGCGTTCAGAGGAAGCGATAGATCCGATAAAGGTTCCGTGTTGCCAATTAAACGCTTCAAAAACAAGCGGGACCGTGCTGGCGCGTCGTCCACCGAAGAGTATAGCAGAAATAGGCACACCATTCGGATTTTCCCAATTCGGGTCGATGATGGGACATTGCGATGCTGGTGTTGTATATCGGGCATTGGGATGGGCAGCGGTTTTTTCGTCACCGGGGTGCCATTCTTCACCGAGCCAACTTGTGACGGTATCAGGTTCCTCTTCACTCATCTCTTCCCACCAGACATCTTTTTCAGGAGTGAGCGCAGCGTTTGTAAAGATAGAGTTTGATGCAAGCGTGTGCATCGCATTTGGGTTGGTGTCCATAGATGTTCCTGGTGCAACACCGAAAAAGCCTGCTTCCGGATTAATCGCATATAGGCGTCCATCTTCTCCAAACTTCATCCATGCAATGTCATCTCCGATAGTTTCTGCTTTCCATCCTGGGATAGTGGGTGTGAGCATCGCGAGATTTGTTTTACCACAAGCACTGGGAAAAGCTGCGGCGATATAAGTTTTTTCGCCTTCTGGATTGGTTAATCCCAAAATAAGCATGTGTTCTGCCATCCATCCGTCGTTTTTCGCCATAATGGAAGCGATGCGAAGGGCATAGCATTTTTTGCCGAGTAACGCGTTTCCACCGTAGCCACTACCGTAAGACCAAATGGAGCGTTCCTCTGGAAAGTGTACGATATATTTATTGTCAGGATTGCAGGGCCACGAAACATCTTCTTGTCCTTGTTCAAGTGGTGCTCCGACAGAATGTAAGCATGGAACAAAATCACCATCTTTACCTAAAATGTCTAACACATCTTTACCCATGCGCGTCATAATTCGCATATTTACAACGACATAAGGTGAGTCACTAATTTCCACACCGATATGTGAAATAGGCGAACCTAAGGGTCCCATGCTGAAGGGAACGACATACATCGTCCGCCCTTTCATACATCCTTTAAATAGACCTTTAAGTGTCGTTTTCATCTCATCAGGATCATGCCAGTTATTTGTAGGTCCTGCCTCAGCTGGGGTTTTGGCGCAAATGTATGTTCTTCCTTCAACGCGAGCCACGTCTGCTGGATTAGAACGAGCGAGGTAACTGCCAGGTCGTTTATCCGGATCCAACCGAACAAATGTCCCTTTCTGTACCAATTCCTCACATAAACGGTCATTCTCTTCCTGAGAACCATCGCACCAATATACATCATCGGGTTGGCACAGTTCTACTGCTTCCTGCACCCAACTGAGCAATTTACTATTGTTTGTCATCAAAATCCTCCTCTTTATTTATTAAATTATGTTAACACAAAATTAGGAATGTTGCAATCAAAATAAAATTATACCAAATTAACTGGATTCCAATCTATCGGTGCGATTAGGAATGCAGATCGCATTTGGGTGAGTACACCGCAAAACCGCACCTACCGTCCGGAAAATAGGACAAATCCCGTTAATTTGGTATTAGACATGAGAATTACGTCACCATAAACGGTAACGTATTATATTAATTTAAGACGTGTGAATGGCAATAAGGTTGAAGTGCGTTTTCACGAACTATGGTTGTTAAAATGCTGCTCCTAATTTCACATGAATTTTGCCGCGCAGAGCTGAATCCCCAGCTGCAAGTCCATAATCTAACTGAATAATGCCGCCTTTAGATTCAAGTCTTGCCCCAATTCCATAACCTATTCTAAGTTTATCAAAAACAGAAGGTCGGTCAATAAAAGTAACCGACCCTAAATCAACGAAAGTGAATATTTGTGAATTTCGTCCCATTAAGAATCTATATTCGAGATTCGCATGCACTCTGCGAGGTCCTGAGAACCAATCCTCATCATATCCACGCAATGTATCCGCGCCACCTAAATAAAACATTTCTGTCGGTGGAATATTCACACCCCAGGCAGCTGCTCCGTGCAATTCGATCGCTATTATTTGGTTTTCCCAAGTCTGAAAGTACTGTTGAAGGTCAAGCCAAATTTTACGTAGCTTAAATTCACTTCTGGAAAGTTCAACAGCGAAACTATCGCGCCTTCCGTGTTTGGGATTCAAAAAATAATCTCGCGAATCTCGCGTTAACCGAAGGGTAACACTATACTTCGTCCCGCGTTCTATTGAATCAGGCATACTGTCTAACGAAGTGTTTATAGATGTAGGATTCGGATCTTGTGGGGTTGCAACTGGTAAAAGAGATGTATAACCAGCAAACTTAATCCTTTTATAGCCGAGTGTTACCTCACTTTCATAAAAACTACCGAAAGCGGTATTTCCACTTAAACTTGCTGCCTGTTCTTCAGATTCAGCGTCATTGAACGGACTTCGCTGTTTGAGTTGGCTATACGCAATTCCCAACGTAATCGGTTTTCCAAGAATCCACGGCTCTTTGTATCCGAGTCGTAGTGCTTTTAGTAAGCCGGATTTCCAATAGAAGTTGACATCTCGCCCCGTTCCCAAAAGGTTTGTCTCACCGAATTCCACAACACCTGTGAGTTGCGGCACAGATTCTGAACCTTCAATAGGTGGTGCATATCCGAGAATTCCAATTAACCGTCCTGTTCGTGCTTCCGTAACTTTCGCATGATAAATTATCAAATCCTCAGAAGGACCTGGTTCCAGCAGATCTGGCTGAATGTGGTGAAAATAACCTGAATTCCTCAAGCGATGATAACTCTGATCAATTTTTCGTTGGTCATAATAATCGTTAACTTTAAGCGGTAATTCCCTTAGTACGACATCGGTTTTTGTTTTCTTGAGTCCACTAACCTTTATTTCACTGAGCTTAACTTTTGCTCCTTCCCGAATCTGCAAACTGAGATTTATTCTGCCTGTCCCTACGGATAGATTGATGATTGTCGGTTTAATTTCAACTTTTGGATGTCCATGCTCGCTGTAAAGCAGCTGGATCCTCTCAATTCCTTGTTCTAGTGAAGTTTGCGTGAAGAATTGTCCTTTTCGTATACGAAGTTCACGAAGAATTACGGATTGCGAAAAAAGTTTGTTTCCAATAAGCGAAATATCTCCGATGCGGAGACGTTTGCCTTCTCTGATCTTAACCGCAATAGATATGTGCCAATTGCTTATTGAAGTTGGAGAAGGGTGAGGAATTACCTGTGCGAAAACAAACCCATCTTTTCGATATGCTAATATAATACGTTCGAAACCTTCTCTGATTTGTTTGTGAGAATACTCTTTTTTTGCCTGCCACCCAAATAGGTCGCGCAACCTTTTCTGATTGAAATGTTCATTACCATCAAATTGAAGTCGAGAAATGTAATAGTTGGGATAGTTCAGATTTTGTTCTGAATCGGAATCAGAAGATATTTCATTTAAAATGCCGTTCTGGTTTGTGTTATCTTCTTCCGATACAAGTATAGGACAGATCGCTAAATTGAGCAATAAACAGTAGAAAAAAATTAGAGAGAGGGTAAATCTGAGTGTATACATTGGATGGTAACCTGTGGAATAGTGTGTCTATATTTTATCATATTGTAGACGTTGAATGCAATTGTGATGTTATTCTGTTTGAAAATATCATTGACTGTGAATACGAATTTTGATATTATTAACGTGAGTTGGGTGTCCAAAATAAGGTGAGTTTCGGTATAGATAGGAGGATGTTTTTACCTATTTCGGACCTCCTAAATGGAGATTAACCTGAAAGCCATAATACTATGGAACAATATCAACCTATTTTAACACGACTTGAAAAAACAGCAGAACAGTATACGAATATAGCACCGGAAAACGGACAATTTCTCTCTATTCTCATCCGATCTATTCGCGCACAAAACGTCCTTGAAGTCGGAACAAGTAACGGCTATTCTACAATTTGGCTTGCTGCTGCCCTTGAAGAAACTGGTGGTAGACTTATCACGCTTGAGTTTAATCCTAAACGAGCTGAAGAGGCACATACATACATCAATGAAGCAGGGTTAGATGAAATAGTCGAAATACGAGTCGGAAATGCGCTTGACGAAATCCCGAAATGTGATGCCACTTTTGACCTTGTTTTCCTTGATGCGCAAAAAGATGAGTATAGACGTTATCTCGAATTGGCGTTGCCGAACATACGTCCGGGCGGTTTAGTTGTTGCTGATGACACCGTGACGATGCGTGATGAAATGTTGGACTATGTGGAATTCGTTTTTAACACACCTCTACTAAATTCAGTTGACATCCCTCTGGATGATGGTATAATATTAAGTTATAAAACTTGAAGTATAGGGTGTTGATGGTAGATTGATATCAATTTAAGTAATGAAAGTCTTTATACCACCGATAAAATGTCAGGGAATCAAAAGCAAGTTAGTTACATGGATTGCTGAGACACTTGAATGGGATGGTAAAGGTCTCTGGATTGAACCTTTTATGGGTTCTGGTGTTGTTGGGTTTAACCTTAAACCACGCAAGGCACTTTTCTGTGATACGAATCCACATCTCATTGCCTTCTATCAGGGAATAAACAACGGTTCTATCAATCCAATTGTAACCCGCGAATTCCTTGAATCAGAAGGGAATAAGTTGGCGAAGCACGGTGCAGACTACTATTATGAAGTCCGGCAACGTTTCAATACTAAAAAATCATCTCTTGATTTTCTTTTTTTGAACCGTGCATGCTTTAACGGACTCATCCGGTTTAATAGAAAAGGTGGGTTTAATGTGCCGTTTGGGCACAAACCGGAACGTTTTTCCAAAGCGTATATTACCAAAATTGTGAATCAAGTTGATTGGGTTTGCAAACTTGCTAGTCTCAGCGATTGGACATTTTTGCATCAGGATTTTCGTGCTACCTTATCTTGTGCAACGGAAGTGGACTTTATCTATTGTGATCCGCCTTATGCTGGACGGCATACCGATTATTTTAACAGTTGGGATAAAGCACACGAAAAATTGCTCTATCAAGAGTTGAAAGTATCCAAGGCACGATTTATGCTTTCAACTTGGCATAGCAACGAACATAGAGAAAATCAGGCTATTCCGACATTGTGGTCAGAATTTAATGTCATTACGCGAGAACATTTTTATCATGTCGGTGCCAACGAATCGAATAGAAAACCTATGTTGGAAGCACTTGTTACCAATTATGAACTGCCTGAATCTGATACAACAAAAAGTATAAGTAGGCTTGACGATTATGAAACAAGTAATCAACAAACATATCTTTTTGACAAGTAATACCAAATTAACTTGATTAGAAGTCTTTTGATATAGTACACCGTTGCAAGGCACGGGGACCTTGCAGGACAAATCCGGTTAATTTGGTATAAGAATTTGATAGTTTTCCGATTTATAGTAAAATCTAAAAATACCTTTGCACTTTTCTTTAGGTTAACAACGTTTGTAGTCGCGCAATTCATTGCGCCTCTTACATTCATGGTGTGTTTGAAGTTCACACATGAACCAAAGCGTCCAAATAATTATGGGTTTCACTATAAAAGCAGATAGAGGATATTTAAAATTTCCCTCCAAACCAAACTTTCAAGTAAATCTACTCGCTTTACTGAATCTGTTATCCGTGGCATGACGCAGCTCTGCTTGCGCTACAACGCTATTAATCTGTCTCAAGGCACACCAGCATATCAACCTCCAGATGTGGTCAAAGCCGCAGCAATTGAAGCGATTCAAGAAGGATATAATCAATACAGCATTACGTGGGGAGCACCAGCGTTTCGCGAAGCAATCGCGCAAAAAATGACAGAGTTCAATAAGATTCCAACTGACGCTGCCAAAAACGTTACCGTCACGTGTGGTTCCACTGAAGGTATGCTGTCCGCGCTCCTTGCAATTATCAATCCTAGCGATGAGGTGATCATATTTGAACCGTTTTATGAAAACTATGGTCCAGATACCATTATCTCTGGTGCAAAACCGGTGTATGTAGCACTTCGGGAGACACATAACGCAGATGGTGTGATACGTTTTACTTATGACCAAATTGAACTAAAAAAAGCATTTTCTGTTAACACAAAAGCGATTATCTTAAACACTCCTAACAATCCACTTGGGAAAGTTTTTACACTTGACGAACTACATGAGATGGCAGACCTCTGCTGTGAATATGATTGCATTGCTGTGACTGATGAGATATACGAGTATATGATCTATGACGACAAACTGCATATAAGCATTGGGTCTCTACCGCAAATGTGGGATAAGACTATCACTGTGTCGGGATTGAGTAAAACATATTCAATGACAGGTTGGCGTTTAGGGTATGTCGTCGCACCAGAGATATTAACAGACGCGATCCGAAAAATGCATGATTTCTTGACAGTCGGTGCACCGCATCCGTTGCAACGTGCTGGTATCGCTGCACTCAACTTACCTCCAAGTTACTACCAAGAATTAGTTGAAAAATATGCCAGAAACCGAAAACGACTCGTTAATACACTTAGGGAGGCAGGATTTCGTTGTCATCCACCAGAGGCTGCTTACTACATCATGACAGACATAACAGAATTTGGGTTCCCTGATGACACCGCATTTGCACATTGGTTAGTAAAAGAAATTGGTGTAGGAGGGGTACCGGGTTCCAGTTTCTACAGTCGACCACATCTCGGCAAAACAAAGTTTCGATTTATGTTTAGCATGGCGGATGATATTCTGGAAGAAGCTGGTGAACGATTGATGAAGATAAAATCGAAAATCTGATCTTAAACATAGTTTTGTAACATTAATCTCTTTTTGAGGTAACATCATGGATACTATTCTTGAAAATGAAACACGGGAAATCTATAAAGCAGAAATAGAGACACTTATTCAGCACGACGAGAAGTATATTACGCTTGGTCCTGTGGAACTTGAAGCGGTTGTCAAGGCATTTGAATTTACTTTGGCAAACGGGCGAGAGAAGGTCAGAGCCCAAATGCTTTATGACCTCATCCAAGAAAATAGAGACAATTAAGATGCGGTTAGAGCGAATCCGTCTAAAGATGTTCGGTTGTTTTCAACAGCAAGATTTTGAACTGTCTGACGGTATTAATCTCATTTTTGGTCCCAACTTCAGCGGTAAAAGTACGCTTGTCAACGCTATTTTTTATACCTTAACAGGTAAACCGATAGTGCCACGTGTTGATGCTGCAGCGATAAAAAATGCAAAGTCAAATAGTGGAACAGCGGGTCTCCAATTCGTGGAAGATGGTGAACGATACATGCTCTTTCGTGGGACAGGTAGACGTTTTCAGCTTAGACATGAAAAAGATGGTAAGTGGTATATTATTTTTGATGAAAAACGTATCACGGTAGTTGAAGCGACTTTGAAAGAGCGATTTGGCATAATGCATGACCGACTTGCCTTGACAGCATTTCTCCGGGAAGGAGAAATCTTTGAATTTCTTGCCCGACAACCCGCAACTCGGCGCGATATCTTATACGCACTCCTCGGAATTGACAAATTGATAGATGTTCGTGAGCGATTCATTGACGCGCGCCGCCTTGCAAAACGCGAACGTAATAGGATTCAAGCGCATCAGAATAGTCTGCGTTTCAGCGCGCAGAACGTACACAAAATAGAAATTGAGAGAATTGAAGCAAAATTGAAAGGATTGGAATCGGCATATAGCATGGAAACAGGGGATGCAGAATTAATCGCTGAATGGAAGCAGAACCGAAAACAGACACAAACACAATTAGATACACTCACACAAGAACAGAAAGAAAATTTGAGTGGTTTCGACAACATATCCCATTTACATGAAATGATCAATACTATTGAGACTGCCATCAAAGAATCCACTGGGTTAGCAACAGAACGCGAGGAATTAATCCAAAAAATAGGCAGTCTTAACTCACAAATTGCAGCATTAACGAACGTATGTGAATCCCTTTGCACGTTGATTGATAGTGACAATGGACATTGCCCTACCTGCCAACAGAAGGTTGAACGGGAAGTCATTCAGAAAATAGTTGCGGAAAAGGAATCCGAAAAATCACAACTATCTACTGAATTAGAATCCGACAAAAAAACTTTAGCCGAAAAAACTGAAAATTTAGACAATCGTCAAGAACTTGAACAACGACTTCAAACTCTACAGACACGCGCATCCCGTTTAGAGCAGCTTGACAACGATATCAGCAAAATTGCTACTGAACTTAACACACTTACAGTGCGTTTAAGGGAAAAAGGTGCTTTAGATGAAGCAGAGACAATGGATGCTTCAATCAACAACGATGTGCAATCTTCCCATCCAATCCCCACTAATTTAGATAAACGTCAGTTGAAGGCACAAATTGATAGCCAACGGAAAAGGCTTGATAAACTTAAGCAGCAAGAGGCAGTGCAATCAGATAGACTTGAGCGACTTCAGCAGGTGAATGCTGAAGCAGAAGATGTTGAAAAGACAACGCTCTGCTTGGAACTTGCTTGTGCAGGAGTAGAAAAAACTATTGATACACTCCAACGTCAAATACTTAAACCTGTTGAGGAGGAACTACACCGCTGGCTTGGACAGACAGAACTTTTCGGACGAACGCAGATTGACCTACAACGTCAGCATCTGCTTCCTTCAATCAATATAGATGGTGTAGATCGGAGTTTGATGATGCTCAGTGGTAGCGAAAAAATGTTCCTCTATCTCTGTTTCAAGGTGGCACTCGCCAAAGTTTTGGGCAATCCAGGTTTCTTTGTGTTTGATGACCCAACGCTTCATTTAGATGGTGAACGGAAAACACTGATGGTGCAATTTATCCGTCAACTTGCTGAGGAGCATCAGGTGGTCGTGACGAGTTATGATGAGGATGTGCGGGCAGGTTTGGAGGGTGCACATTTGATTGAGATGAAACAGGAATCGTAGAAGTTGTAGGCAACCATCTTGGCAAAATGGCTACACTTGTGATCAGTTAATGTTGCTCATACCAGAGGTTCTATTGGTTTTATGGTAATGCGTTGTAGAACACGTCAGGTTTTAACCTACACTCCGTACTTCTGATTTCCGATTTTCGGTATTTATTTCTCAAACCTGCGTGGTCCCTACATTGAGTAAGCAATTTTAGGTGAACCGAAAAAAAACAAGTGGAAAATAGAATCTTAATTCACAACTCCAAATCTCCCCTATCCTGTGCGAATCCCTTCGTGACACGGGTTTGTCGTAAAAATACCAAAATGTGTCAAAACAAGTGCGGAGTGTAGGTTTTAACTAAGTGCTCTTCTCAATAGACGTTCTTCAAACTGGGGTATCTGTTTGACTTTAACATTCAGATGCTCTGCAAGTTCTTCAATTGAACAAACTCCTTGATGGTATTTGTTAAAAGCAAGTGCCATATATCTGTAACCTAAATATGTTGCCTGAGTATTGTAATAGGATCCACCTGGGGAATCGTCGTTAGATTCTTTTTTCTTGTATAATTCATATAGTGTTGTCCAACCCTTTACTCTCTGCCGATAATTTTGATACGTAAGAATATCCTTATTGACCAACTTTAACAAAATAACTGGACGACTAACCTTATAATAACTTGCTAACTTTTCTACTGCATCATCGTCATAATCATCAAGATTAAGGTGGTGTTCAAAGTCGTCATCAGGTACGAGGAATTCAGCAGCGAATTTGTTACAAAATGTTTCAGTTTCTCCACTTGTGAGGTTGATCCCACGGGTGATACCGTTTTTGCCGAGTAATAGGTGTGCTAATTCATGAAAAAGTGAGAAAATTTGTCTGACTGGATGCATACTATTGTTTAGATAGATTATCGGAAATTCATCATGTAGAAGACAGAATCCATCAACCGCATCGTCTTTAAAGGCGTCTTTAAAAATGAAAACTCCTTTTTCCTCAACACATTCCCTCCAAATTTTGAGTGCTTCTGTAGAATTTTTCCAATTTGTTTGCTTGTCAATACTGATGTCCAGATACATTCAAGTTTGTTTTGCTAATTTCAGAGGTGAATCGCTTGTTTGAGCCTGAAGATCGCGAAAAATTTTATTTTCTGATGGATTTGTGCCGAGATTCAGTTCCATTAAGGAAAGTTGCCGTGCAGAAACTTGCCGGAACAGAATATGGATATGTGGAGTGAGACGTTCAATATCGGAACTCCGTAATGCGAGTTTCTCTGCGATATTGGTTTCTTTGGGAGGTTCAGGGAAGAAGAAAATAGCAATAGGTCGTTTATATTTATTTGCTAATTTTTCAAGTTGAACATAAGTCGGTGCACGTTCTCCGGCCTCCCATTCATCAATAATTGAAACATCTTTCTTAAAAGATGCAGCAATATCTTGAACGGTGTAGTTGCAACTTTCACGCGCCCACTTGAGGATGGAAGGATTGATCCCGTTTACGTATTCAGCCATATACTAATCCCAGTATAATATGCAAAATTCTTCACATAACTAACTAATACCAAATCTGATAAATAAACTACCATTACGGAGTATTTAGGACATTTCAGAGTGTAGCTTATGTTGAATATAAGAGGCGCGTGAATTGCGCGACTACAAACGGGTTTTTTGTTAACGTGATGCCATCATTCAGAAATGGTATATATTATACCAAATCTGATAAATAAACTACCATTACGGAGTATTTAGGACATTTTAGAGCGTATCTTATGTTGAATATAAGAGGCGCGTGAATTGCGCGACTACGAACGGGTTTTTTGTTAACGTGATGCCATCATTCAGAAATGGTGTAATCCAGATTCTATACTAAATATCAATAGAATAACTAATAGTACTCTGTATTATAACATAAATAATGTGTAGTGTCAATTACTGAGTTCAGAGACTGTTTTTACTCAGATCAGGTTGCAAACCGAGTTTCGCATAAGATTCAGCAGTCGGGAAAATCTTACCGGGATTGCAAAGTCCTGTCGGATTGAAGATGTCTTTAACATTCGCCATTACCTGCAAATCTGCGGGACTAAAGATAAGCGGCATATAATCCATCTTTTCAACACCGATACCATGTTCACCAGTGATGGTACCACCGACTTCAGCGCATACAGTCAGGATTTCTTTGTTCACATGTTCCACGCGTTGACACTGGTCAGCGTCGCGTTCGTCAAAAAGAACAATCGGATGGATATTACCATCTCCCGCATGGAAAACATTCGCGATCGCAATCTGATATTTTTCGGAAATTTCGGAGATACGTCGTAACACTTTTGGTAACCGCGTACGTGGTACAACACCGTCTTGCGTGATATAGTTCGGAGCAAGTCTGCCAAATGAACCGAATGCACTTTTGCGCGCCTTCCAGAGTTCTTGACGTTCCGCATCATCTTTGGCGTAATTTACCTCACGGGCATTGTGTTGTTTGAAAATCTCCAGAATCTTATCAGTTTGATTCTGCATACCTGCCTTAATACCGTCAAGTTCTACAATTAGAATCGCTTCGGCATCAAGCGGAAAACCGAACTTGAATGCTTCTTCCAATGCACGAATAACAAGAGTATCCATCATTTCAAGTGCGGCTGGAATAATTCCGGCACCGATAATTGTTGAAACAGCGTTAGAGGCATCGTCCATTTTATCAAAGACTGCAAGCGCGGTCTGATACGTTTGCGGATTCCGTGTGAGACGAACTGTGGCTTTTGTCACAATTCCGAAAGTGCCCTCAGAACCGATCAACACACCCCGTAGGTCATATCCAGGGACATCTTCAACTTCACCGCCGAATTCAATAATTTCACCATCTGGCATCACGACTTCCATGCCGAGCACATGGTCAGAAGTGACACCATATTTTAGGGTATGAGGACCGCCAGAGTTTTCAGCGATATTACCACCGATTGTACACGCCTTCTGACTTGACGGGTCTGGTGCGTAATGATAACCTTGAGCCTGCACTGCCTGAGACAAAAGCAGATTGACAACTCCCGGTTCAATGACTGCTCGCTCGTTTTCAATGTCTATTTCAAGGATGCGGTCCATTCGATTAAGCGCAATGATAATACCGCCTTGAACAGACAACACACCACCGCTCAAACCTGTTCCACCACCGCGAGCAATAAATGGTGTATTATATTTATTCGCTAACTTGACGATATCCGACACCTGTTGTGTTGTATCAGCAAAGACAACAACATCCGGCAATGCCTTAAACGAGGGTGCCGCGTCACATTCATATACTGATAAAGCGGTTGCATCTGTTAGGACATTTCTGGAACCGAGGAGTTCAGAGAGTTCTGCAATGAGTTGTTCTTTTTGGTGCATAGTCTATTTTTATCCTTTTAGCGCGTTTTATAGTTGTGATTATAATCAGATTACCACAATTTCAATTGTTTGTCCAATTAGAATTTTAACTCAAATGTCTCTTGTCACACCATCAGGTTACATGATATAATTACTTTACTCAAAAGGAGGACTAAGTATGAAAAAGTTAATAGTTTTCGTATGTGGAATCTTGATTATCAGTCTAATCTCCGTTGTTTCTGCTGGTGTTTGGACAGATAATTTTGATGGTAATAAACTTGCTGATGGTTGGGAATTCCGTGACCACAACAACAAACAATCAAAGTATGAGGTAAAAGGTGGTTTTCTACAGATTACTAATCCCGGAGATTGGGGACACACTACTGCCGATAAACCTATGGTTGAACGGGATGTCCCTAATGGTGCTGCGAAAAACATTACGGTCAGTGGTATCTTTTCCACTGATCCAGACAAACCAGCAGATACATGGATCGGCATTTTTATCTACAGCGATGACGATTTAAATTATGCTTGTTTGTTGTTTGGAGGAGAAGCCAACCAACCGCAAAAAGCACTTATTGGGAGTATGATCAAAGCAAGTTGGAATGATCATGGACATCCTCAAACCGGATTTGATGTCCCGGTTCATCTCAAACTTGTCAAAGAGGGAGACGTTTTTTCAGGCTACTTCCGCAAGAACGAGAAAGATGAATGGACTCTCGCTCAGAACAAAAAGTGGAACCACAATTTTGATGTTAAACAAGTCGGTATCGGGTTCATGAATAACTGGGGTGGTCAAACAGTCACTTTTCTTATAGATCAACTCTCAATTGAAGGGGATGGGATTGAACCGTTTTCAGTTGAACCAAAAGGTAAGTTGGCAACAACTTGGGGAACCCTCAAAGCGAACCGATAAAACAGTTTTAGTGCATACAAACGTGGGCGGATAAGAACACATCCGCCCTTAATCTTAAAAATACACACCTGAACATTAAATATCAACACTTAGGAGAAATTTTACTCTCATGTCCATTCCCAAAATGTCTGTGAACAACCCTGTTTTAGCAAACATGCTGATGATTCTTATTATTATTTTTGGGGTGTATGCATGGATAAACCTACCACGGGAGCTCACCCCGGAAATTGCTCTCCAAAGCGCGACTGTAACAACACTATACCCAGGTGCATCTCCGGAAGAGGTCGAAAAACTGATATCTGCACCAATCGAAGAGGCGATTGAGGAGAACGTCAATAAAATCAATCTCATGTTTTCCACCTCTTCAGAAGGTAGATCTATTATCTCAGTTGATTTTGATGAGTTGAGCGATCGGGAATTCGACAAAGAGATGGAAAACCTTCGCACTGCTGTTGAAGGTGTAAATGATTTACCGGAGGAGATCTTAGACGATCCCAAGGTCTTGGAATTGGACATCACTGAGGGTTTTCCGATGTTGACAATTGTTGTTGGGGGAACCATTTCAGAGTCTCAAATGCGGGATATTGCCGAGAATATTAAGGACGAGATATTAGAAATTAAGAATATCGCATCAGTGCAAATAGCTGGACTTCGCGAACGAGAAATCTGGATTGAGGTTAACCCGGATCGGTTGAAAGCGTATAATCTCCCGATCACTGCTATTACAATGGCACTACAAGTTGGGAATTTAAATCTACCAGCAGGAACGATGGAGATTGGTAACACTGAGTTTATGGTGCGAACAATGGGAGAATTTTCCAATCTGGACTACATCGGTGATGCAATCATCAGTGTTCAGCCATCAGGAACACCACTTAGACTTCGAGATGTTGCTACAGTATCTGATGATTATGAGGAACCACGCACCCTTTCACGGATCAAAGGACAACCGTCAATCAGTTTAAGTGTTCAAAAAAAGAAAGAGGGAAACACAATATCTTTGGTGGCGAAACTTCGCGATTTAGTCGAAAAACGCCAAGTTGAACTTCCTGAAGGTGCAGTGTTGACACCTGTCAACGACTATTCGGTGATCTTAAAAGAACGACTGGGCATTCTTGAAACAAATGCTGTATTCGGACTTATTCTTGTCATATTAATGCTTTTCCTATTTATCGGTTGGCGAAATGCCCTCTTTGCAGCACTTGGTATTCCGGTAGCGTTTATGGCAACTTTTTGGTTCATGTCAATGGCGGGTTATTCGCTGAGTGGTGTGGCACTGTTTGGTCTCATCTTGGTCGTAGGAATTGTTGTAGACGATGCCATCGTTGTCATCGAGAACACCTATCGGCATATAGAGGCGGGAGAATCCCCGAAAGTTGCAGCCGTTCGCGGTGCAGAAGAGGTTGGCTGGCCTGTTTTAGCGGCAAGTTTGACAACGATTGGTGCATTTGGTCCCTTGATGTTTATGTCAGGTGTTTCAGGGCAGTTTATGCGGATCGTGCCAATAATGGCAATTATCGTCTTAGTGGCTTCGCTCTTTGAAGTCTTCGTAATTTTACCTGCACATGTCGCTGAGTGGGGAAAAGCCAGAACACGGACAGGACGCAGTAGACTCGAAAACCTTCGCACACGATCTCAAGGCGCATTCACCATAAGTATTCTTTTTGCTGGCTTTTTTGCGTGGTTTGCCACGATTTTTGACATTATACGGAACAGATATGTTAGAATCCTGAAAATAACGATCCGAAAACGGTATATCTTTGTAGGAAGCGTTCTCTTTATCGGAACGATTGCGTGCGTCAGTGCCTTTGAAGTTCTTGACAAGGAACTCTTTCCCGGTGAAGATTTTCCACAATTTTATGTAAAAGCCGAGATGCCACCGTCCTATGGCATACAAGAGACGACAGATGTAATCGCACAACTTGAAGATGCAGCCAAAACTTTGCCGGAAGATGAAGTTGCTGCTATTGTGAGCAATATAGGCTTACATACACCTACCTCAGGGCTTCTTGAAGGTATTACCTACGGTTCCAATTTTGGAGAACTCATCATTGAACTTGTTCCTAAAGATCAACGAACTCGGAATACTGACCAAATCATCGCTTCTTTGCGAAAGCAAACTACAGATATTAGCAACATTGAAGAACTCAATTTTGTCAAACTTGAAGGCGGTCCACCCCAAGGACAAGATGTTGAAGTGAAGGTCAAGGGGGCTCGGTTTGAACAGTTATCCGAAATTGCTGATCGACTTAAAGCAACATTAAGCGAAATTGATGGTGTGGAAGACATACGAGACGATTTTCGCGTCGGTAAATCTGAATTACGTATCTATTTGAAATCTGAAAAAGCTGCGCAATTTGGAATGTCAACTATCCAAGTTGCACAAACTGTTCGAACTGCTATTGAAGGCGTGAAAGCGACAACCTATCGCGAGGCAGATGAAGCAATTGATGTAATCGTTAAGTACAAAGAGGATCGTTTACAAACAATAGAAGAACTGAAGGATCTGTTGATAGCAACACCTACCGGTACGATTATCCCTCTGAGAGATGTTGCTGATATAGTTGAGGAAAAAGGATATGCGGATATCCGCCGCTTTGAAGGAGAACGGGCAATCTCTGTTTATGCATCGGTTGATAACACGAAAACTACACCATTTAAAGTTAACGAAATATTAATGAACTCTTTTGCTAATATTGAATCTTTATATCCCGGTTATCGACTTGATTTCCGCGGGGTTTTTGACGAAATACTGGAATCTTTTGGAGAGTTACGGAAGCTCTTTGTCGTTGGAATTCTTGTCATCTATATGATATTGGGTGCGCAATTCAAATCGTTTACACAACCGATCATTATCCTTTTTGCTGTGCCGTTCGGAATGATAGGTGCGATGGTAGGGTTGCTCTTTTCCAACGCGACACTTAGTATGGTTGCAATGTTCGGAATCGTTGCGCTTGCGGGGATCGTAGTTAACGATTCAATTGTGCTAATTGATTTTATCAATAAATATCGCGAGCGAGGTTTTAACAGATGGTATGCAATTCTTAAAGGTGGGAGTGTTCGTCTACGTCCAATTGTCTTAACCTCATTAACGACAATTTTTGGACTTATTCCGATGTCACTCGGGCTTGGTGGAAAATCCCCTATCTGGCAGCCGATGGCAAATACTATCATATTTGGTCTTGCTCTTGCAACGATTATGACACTGTTTGTGATGCCTTCATTGTATGCAATCATGACTGATTTCAGCAATCTCTTCCGTAGAAGTTCAGAAGAACGTGTCAGCAATGTTTCGGATAAAATGTTAGGTGCTGCAGTTCCTGCTGATGATTAGGCAGAATACTGAATTAGTTTTGCAGTGAGGAATTAAGAAGCAAAACAGTGTGTTTGTTGCAACTACTTATTCAGGAAGCAATTGACAAATATACTTTTAGAAAGTGCCCAGATATGATATGATTATTTCAATAACATAGGTTTTAATGTTCCCACAATGATGATGGAGATTGTAAAATGGCAACACTGGAAGGCTTCAGAGTGAGAAATTTCGGTGTTCTCAAAGATGTAACACTTGGTCGCCTTTGGGATAGACGGAAAGAAGAAGCACTGACTCCAATGACAGCGATAATCGGAAAAAATGGTGTTGGTAAGAGTGCATTATTTGATGCTTTCGGTTTCTTGTCCGATGCTCTCAACTTTAATAATGTTGAAGAGGCATGTAATGCACGTGGGCGTGGCGGCTTTGACAAAATGCGAACACAAGGGGCAACTGATCCTATTGAATTTGATGTGTACTACAGAGAACACGGAAATGCTAGACCAATCACATACCAAATTGCCATTGCCGCAGATGAGATTGGACGGCCTTATGTATTGCGAGAACGTTTTCGGCAAAGACGAAAGGGACAGAAACGTGGTTGGCCGTTCTCTTTTTTAATTCTTAATAACGGTAGGGGCGTAGCATGGAAAGGAGAACAAGTAGGACTCCAGATTGTTGAAGAAACCGATGATTTTGATCTTTTCATGGAATTGATAAAAGAAACGGAATCTGGAGAAACGGAGGAAATCGAATTGGATGACTTTCGAAAACTTGGTATTGCCACACTCGGTGCCTTGAAGCAGCATCCGAGAATTTCCGCTTTTCGTAGGTTCATTGAGGGGTGGTATCTTAGTTACTTCACTCCAGATGCAGCACGTAGCCTGCCTTTTGCTGGTCCTCAAAAACACCTAAATACGCGTGGTGACAACCTTGGCAACGTTGTGCAATTCATGAAACGGGAACACCGACAGCGATTCAATACGATTCTGAAAAAAATTGCTGATAAAATTCCGGGGATAAACCAAATTGATACCGAAGAAACCAACGATGGTAGATTATTACTAAAATTTAACGATAAAGGTTTTCAAGACCCTTTTTATGCTCAACAGATGTCCGATGGAACGCTCAAATTGTTCGCCTATCTACTGATGCTTGAAGATCCAACCCCACTCCCTTTCCTCTGCATTGAGGAACCGGAAAACGGCTTGTATCATAAACTTTTGGAGATTCTCGCCACAGAATTCCGCGAACATGCAACGGGACTCAAAGGCGGCTCACAGGTTTTTGTTACGACGCATCAACCCTACTTTGTCAATGCATTGGACCCAAAAGAGGTATGGATTCTCGAAAAAGGTGAAGATGGGTTTTCCAAAATCCGTAGAGCAAGTGAAGATCAACTTGTGAACAATCTTGTTGAAGAGGGGCTTCCGTTGGGTGGACTCTGGTTCAGTGATTATCTTGATCCGAGGTGATGATGCACTTTGAGATACTCGTCGAAGACCCATCAGGCAAGAAAGCACTTGACATTCTGATGCCAAAAGCACTTAAAAACAACCCATGGTATGTAATCGGCAAGGAAAAATCAGCATGGGCAGAAAAAATAACTCCATATATGCATATATGAACGTAAACAAAAACAAATCTCACAGTTTCTGTTATTTTCGAGAAAAGATTCGAGAACTGATCTGATCATTTGTCGTTGACCTATTAACTGGTTGGAATCAAGGAGAAAAAACAGTATGAGTCAAAATGCTATGAAAATTGCTTTTATTGGTGTTGGTGGTATTGCTGGTAATTACCGCCGAAGTCTGAAACAACTACAACGTCCTGTTGCAGCAGTGTGTGATATAAACGCTGAACGCGCGGCATCGATTGCTGCCGATGAAAATGCTGCAGCGTACACCGATCATCAGGAAATGCTACAGAAAGAAAAACCTGATGTCGTTTTTACCTGTATCCCACCGGGTGCACACGCCACACAAGTTGCTGATGCTGCTAAGTCCAAGGCTGCAGTTTTTGTTGCCAAACCTGTTGCACAGAATATTGAAACTGCCCAGAATGCCAAAGAAGCCATTGAAACGACTGGTGTTATTAATCAAGTCGGTTATATGGCGCGATATAGCGACATCACTGGCAAAGCGAAGGAATTAGTCGGAGACCGAAGACTAACAATGGGAATTGGAAGGTTTCTTGCAAGAATGGGAGCAACCCATCCGTGGTGGGGCAAATTTGAAGTTTCGCTTGGACAGATGGTAGAACAGACTACCCACGTCTTTGACCTTATCCGCTATTTCCTCGGCGATGTTGAAAGTGTTCATGCTTACGGTATTAAAGGTGTTTCCGATGGAATTGCAGATTTTGAGGAGTGCACAGTCTGTAACTTGAAGTTTAAGAACGGTGCGGTAGGCAGCATTACCAGCACCTGTGTCGCTCGCGCACACGAGAATTTTGCTACCGAATTAGTCGGTGATGACGTCTATCTCAAACTGACACACGATCTTGGGTTGCGAGGTCAAATTGGTGGTGAAGGTGTTGACTACACTGGTTCAGAAGCAGGTTATTTTCGACAAGTTGAGCAGTTTATTAAAGCTGTTGAAGCAAACGATCAAGGGTTAGTGCGTTCGTCTTATGCAGATGCGTTCAAGACACTTGCAGTTACACTCGCAGCGAATCGTTCGTTAGAAACAGGGCAAGTGGAACAAGTTGTTGAATGGCTAACAGGGTAGATTTCCCTCAGAAACGTTAGAGACCTATTGTCAGCGTAACTCCTTAAAACTTTCAATGATTTGCTGAAGTTGGACTTTATCACTGAGTCTTTGTGTTCTCAATGTGAAACCTATTATCTGATGGTAATGACGCTTACTTTCGACGGAGGTATGCAGGTAAGTAACGCTATCGCCATCAACAGCACCTTGAATTTCATACTGGATTGCTGTATGCCCATCCAACGTTACCTGAACAGGATCACCGACTAATACCAAATTAACTTGATTCGAAGTTTTCCGATAAAGTCAACATTGCGAGGCACGGGGACCTCGCGCTACAAATCCCGTTAATTTGGTATAAGACGATCTCTGATAAATTAGAAATAATTTGGTCGGTAGTTAACTTGGCAAATCGGTTGAGGGTAATCATACCCAATTCCTCTTTTGTCTCAGATATTACCATAACCCAAAGATCCCCGGACTCGTCGCTAATTACCAGTGTAGCATCTTCCATTTGCAGAGTCTGTTTGTAATTGGTCATGTCGTCCCAAGCCATAGATGCTGTGATTTGTACCAGACCGTCGGAAGATTCATAATCATAAGGCATTTGGGGTAAAAAGGCAAAGGCAACTGTTCCAAGTCCAACCAAAATGCCCATTCCAATGAAGAATGTCTTTACGGGTCTCTGTGGAGCTGCTGGAATGCCATTTTTTGGAGGATTACCTTTTACGACATACGTTTTTGCAGCTTTGTCACCAAGCCGTTGTCTGTTAGTACCTAAAATCATGATAGCATCAATCTTAAAAAGCAGTATACCTACTAATGCAAAAACCCAGACTGCATCACCCAATAATGGTTCAAACATTGCTGCGACTAAGAATCCACCAAAGAGAATTACAAAGGGAAAAAGATTCCGTATGATGGATTTCCAATAACGGCACGATGCACCTGTTTGAGCATCTATAACTCGCATTGACATGATACGTTTGCCGAAACTCTGTCCGTTGTTAAGTCCATCTTGGAGCGGAAAGTACAAGATGATCCAAATAGCCATAAGTGATAGCATAAAAGTGGAACCTGGATAAAAAAGAGGAATATTAAATCCGCCTCCGAATATTCCTGCCACCAAAAACATCGGTAAAAATAAAATGAAGAAATCAAGTAGTTGTGCAAACCATCTGGCAGAACGCGAGCCTAACGCAAATTTTTGTCCATTAATTTCAATAAATTTCATGAAACAGACCCCATTAAGTTTTAACTTTGTTTTCGTTCAGGTCAGGGTTACCGGGCACATTTTCATCTTTTATCCTGGAAATTATAACATACGTTCAGTGACCAATTTTACATGCCATTGGAAAATTGAGAGGTTGTTAGAAAAACGTCAAATACGGCTTTCCAACGATTTCCCGCCACAACAATACCGCAAGTTCACGGGCATGGTAATCACCCCACATGGATGCCTCTCCACACGGAATTTTTCTGCCTTCAGGTACATAATCCCACCCATTCGGACGGTGATACACGGAATGTAACAGCAAACCTTGATGTGTATCGGCAGTAGAGAGATAGGGTTCAGCAAAGAGTGTTTTGGCTACCGTCAACCCCGCTTGATAATAGGAATTTCCTGCCTCTGAATCACCATGCTTTTTGTGATAGTTGCCGAGTCGAATTAATCCTTGTGCAGCAATCGCCGCGGCAGAACTATCCACGGGTTCAAAATCGTTATATGGATCAGCAGGTGCTGCCAAATAATCACCGAGTTCAGATAAATCGGGTGCTCCTGTGTCCCAATACGGGATTCCATCTTGCGCAGTGTTCTCAATGTAGAAATCCGCGGTGGCTTCAGCTGCTTTACGCATGTGTGCGGTTACCTCAGCATACCCACCGTAAGGTTCAAGTTGATCTTCAGTCAGTGTATCAAAAAACTCAAGTTGTTCGGCGTAGCCTGTTAGAATCCATGCCAATCCACGTGTCCACGTCGAAAATGGGGAATAACCTTGTTGTGTACTGGGACAACGGTAGTTGCCATCGTTTGTGTTGAAGATAGATTCATGCACAACCCGTCCGCGTACGTCGAAAGCATCACGACCTTCGCCATAATACACGTTATACTTGGCTGTCGTTTGAGAATGCTGAATTAACCGTTCTAATAGATTGATTGCTACATCACCTTCACCCATCAGCACAGCACCAAGCGTATGTCCGACTGCTAAAACACGCAGTGAACGGATGGTATCTGAAAAGAGTGAATGCGGTCCGTTGAAAGAGGCAATATAACCTGTGCCATCTTTAATCTTTGTCCAACGACTCGCTTGAATGGCAGCGGAAGCTTTCAACGCGAGTTCGTAGAAATGCATCTCGTTGTCGTCTGTAGGAATAACACCTTCACGCATCAGCCGACGTAGGTTTCCATAAGTGGAGACGTTGTTAAACCCGTGGTCATGCACACCGATGTGTGTAACATGTGGTGCCATCTTTTCAATCGTGTTCTGCCTGCCGATTTCAAGAAACTGCTCATCACCTGTCGCATCAAATTGAAGGATAGCAGAGCCAAATTGGAATCCTTGTGTCCACTCAGTCCAACCCCGCGTGGTATAAATACCTGCGACAGTAAAAACGGGTGTGCCATTTTTGGGAAGCCACGTGTCTTCTATAGCCAAAATCTTTTGACCTGAGTATTCAAATAGTCTTTCTATCTGCGGTTTCAGGTCATCAATTTTCAATGAATCGTTTATCTGCATTTGTCCTCGGTATCATATATGGAGGGAGTTCTGAATATCATATCTGTTAGTTCACGATATACCGTATCGTTCACAAATTACATCTATAAGGTTTGTAGTAGATTTACCCGGGACGTTGAGTCCAACGATAACCTTGCCTCCGTTTGCCTCAACGACCTCCTTTTCAACCAGCTGCTCCAGTTTATAGTCGCCACCTTTAACATGAATGTCCGGTTTGAGTTCGGAAAGCAGTTTAATCGGGGTTAATTCTGGAAAGATCACGACGTAATCAACACATTGCAACCCAGCAAGCATTTCAGCGCGTTCATCTTCGGGAATGAGAGGACGGTTTTCACCTTTGAGTTCTCTCACTGAAGCATCGCTGTTAATTGCCACTACAAGAAGGTCTCCGAGTTGTCGTGCTGCTTGAAGATAACGGAGATGTCCTAAATGTAAAACATCGAAACATCCGTTCGTCGTGACGACAACGTTGCCTTCGGATTTTAGTTGTTGAAGAACTGTAGCCAGTTCGTTGCGTTTGTACATTTTTTGATATGACATTACAATATTAGTTTATCACGCTTAGTGTAGTTTGACAACTCGGTTTACCATTTCAACTAACATGAACAGGTGATTTTGTCTTTGTCATACATTATTGCATAATCGGCGAACTTTTGCTATAATAAAAGATACATTGCAATAGGCTATTATTCCCATTGAGAAAATCAGAAGGAGAAATTGATGGACGAAAAGAGAGGTTCTGCACATCGCTCCCTACCTATCTGTACACTTGGTGCATCTGGACACGGAAAAACAACATTGACCGCAGCTATTGCTAAGGTTGTCGCAAGAATAGGATCAATCCGTTCAAAAGTTGACAATCAATTTGAACAGCAAATGCCTGATCATCACCCAATTCGCGAAGGTGTTGGCATTACCTATCGTGCAATTGAATATGAAACCAGCGGCAAATTTTATACGCAGATTGATTGCGAGACACATCTGGATATTATCAAAATGTTAGTAACGCGTTCATTTTCAATCCAAGGTGCAATATGGGTCGTGGACGCTGCTGAAGGTGTTACAGAGGATTCCGCGGAACATATCCGTATAGCTAACCGGACAAAGTTGCCTACAGTAATTTCCTTTCTAAATCCACGAAATATCGCAAAAGATGATGAATTGTTAGAAATCTGCCAACAAGAGATGCGGGATTTACTTACTGAATGTGGATGGGAAGAACAGAACAGTCCGATAATTGTCGGAGATGCCGGTAAGGCTTTAAACTACAAGGGTGATCGGATCGGTTCTGATCAATGGAAACCGATTGTTGACCTTATATTTGCGATGAATAGGTGTATGCCCGAACCTGTCAACCCTGAAAACCTACCACCCATTATGCCGATCTATGAGATTGTTGAGGAGTTGAAAGAACGTGTCACTGTGCGCGGTGAGATCGTTCAAGGACATCTTGCTGTCGGACAAGCAGTAGATATCGTCGGTAAAGGTGATCGGATAAAGACCAAGTGTCTTAGCATTAAAGAGAATGAAGTGATTGTAGAGTCTGAACCGGATTGGTTGTCTGTTGGACAGGTGTTGTGTACGCCTAAAACCATAAAGGCGCACTCTGAATTTACTGCTCTTGTCTATCTGCTCACACAAGAAGAGAGTGGCATGCATATTCCGCTTATCGAAAATGATAAACCTGAAATCCATTTGTGGGGTATTGATATGCCAACGAGTCTGCAGCTTCCACCAGAATTATCCATTGTTACCCCTGGAGATAATGCTCATGTATCGTTTTCTCTCGAATTGCCGCTTGCAATGGAAGTTGGCACAACGTTTGAGGTAAAGAAAATGGGATCACGGATCGGACTCGGTGTTGTGACTGATGTGGTATAATACCAGTTAATATTATTTTTAACGTGCAACGGCAATTGCATCACACAGTGCAAGGTCTCCTGTATACAATGCGCGCCCGATAATCGCACCACTTGCGCCGATTGCTTTCAACGTCTCAACATCGGATAGCGATGTAACCCCGCCTGAACCGATGACATCTGCTGACACAGCATTGACAATATCTGCAGTTGCCTTAACATTAGGACCCTTGAGCATACCATCGCTTTTAATATCGGTGTAAATAAGGGTCTGAACTTCAGCCATTTCCACAGCGAATTCAACTGCAGCTTTTTGTGATACTTCCAGCCATCCATGTGTAGCGACCATACCGTCTCTTGCGTCAATACCCACAGCAATACGTTCCCCATATATTGCGCATGCTTGTTTCACCAAATTGGGTTGTTTGAGAGCAGCAGTGCCTAAAATTGCGCGGTGCACACCCAATGCTAAAACCGCTTCCAACTGTTCTATATTTCGGATTCCACCTCCGAGTTGCACGGGAATGTCAAGCATCTCAACAATTTCGCCGACAATATGGAGATTTGCCGATTCTCCTTGAAATGCACCATCTAAATCAACAAGATGAAGGTATTCTGCCCCTTCTGCTTGCCACTGCTTTGCTGTCTCCACAGGAGAATCTGAGAAAACAGTTTCTTGCTCAGCGATACCCTGAACAAGATTTACACACTTGCCACCACGTAGGTCTATTGCAGGTAATATTTGCACTATTGTTCCTTTCCATTATTCCTCTCGAAATATTCCGAGTAGTTTCAATTGTACTATTGAGATTATAGCAATTATGATAAAAAGCACCCATCCGATTGTTGCTGCATAACCGAGACGCATAAATTGGAACCCGTTTTTGTAGAGATACATCACGATTGTTGTTCCAGCATCGGAAGGTTCTCCACCATTCGTTAAAATATATGGCAGGTCAAAGAGTTGAAACGAACCGATCATAGATACGACAAAGACAAACGCTATAACCGGACGTAAAGAAGGTAGTGTGATATGCACAAAGGACTGCCACCAATTGGCACCGTCAACCGCTGCGGCTTCATATAGTTCCTGCCGAATTCCCTGTAAGCCTGCTAAAAAGTATATCATGTTAAATCCTGCCCACTGCCAAACGCCTGTTAGGATAACCGCGGGCATTACATAACTTTCCTTACTCAGCCAGCCAATCTCCTTTCCAAAAAGAACAAATTCATTGTTAATCAATCCTGCCCGTTGGTCAAATATCAGATTAAAGATTATTGCTACAAATACCCCTGCAACAAGGACCGGCGTAAAAAAGGCAAGTCGCAGAAAATTTTTCCCTTTCACGAGTTTTGAGTTGAGCAGAATTGCAAGTAATAATGCTACAGGTAATTGAAGTATGAGCGTGCCAAGCGCGAAATATACCGTATTCCATAGTGATTTCCAGAAGATCGGATCTCGAAACAGGTCTGTGAAATTTCCAAAGCCGACAAAGATTCTGCTTTGGAAACCGCGCATCTCATAAAAACTCATGATAAGCGATGAGATTAGGGGATACCCCATAAAGATAGCAAAGAGGATGTAAAACGGTGCGATAAATAGGTAAGGAGCGATTTTCTGTTGTTGATACCAATAGTTATACCTATTCCGTTTTGTTTTCATCAATACCTCTGATTGTGCCTAAAGCAGTATGGGATAAATCGGAATATTGCTACATTTTTCCCCAGCGTTCCTGGTCTTTTGCAATTAGGGATCGAACCTTTTCAGCGAGTTGCGTCAAAGCTTGACGAGGAGTCTGTTTTTCAGTAACAGCGGCGAAAATGGCATCGTTCAACAGATCCGCGGCTTCAGACCAATACGGGTTCTGATAGCGCGGTGGTAAATCGGGTGCAAGTTCAATAAACAATTCTCCGATTGACTGTCCTCCTAAGTATGCATCTGGTTTTTTATAAATTGGTGCATCCCATGCCGCTTTGAGTGGTGGAATAATCGACGTGGTTTCATAACGGTTAATCAATCCAGGTCTATCAAAATAGGTGAATTTCAGAAGTTCCCACGCAAGGTCTGGGTTCTTGCACTGTTTTGTGATACCAATCATTGTTCCACCGCGAGTAGTGGTTCGTCTACCACCAGGCTCCCACGCTGGCATACTGATAGCCTTCCATTTGCCGGACATCTGAGGCACTTGACTTTTGAGAAGCCCGACGTACCAATCCGGTGCAAGCACAGAAAGTATTTTACCTTCTTGCATTGCGGCGTAGTTGCTCGGATCACCGTGCCAATTCCCATAAACAGGCGTAGCGATTTTGTGTTCATTAAACATTGATGTAAAAAATTCCAATGTTTCAATTGCAATATCGCTATCGATTATGACATTCCCATCAACGTCAAAGAATCCACCCCCCCTTTGAAGGAGTAAGTTAAAATAGTCGCTTTCTGTCTTGCGATCAAGTACAATGGCATACTGGTCAATTTTACCGTCACTATCAAGATCACGAGTAGTTTTTTTCCCGGCAGCAATAAAGTCATCCCATGTTTCAATCTCGGTCATTTCAACACCGGATGCTTTAAATAAGTCATCTCTGTACAGTAACACAACGGGATGCAAGTCATGAGGGATACCAAAGATTCTGTCACGGTAAGACCACGGTGTGAATCGACTGACGACCAATTTGTCCATCCAACCTTCACTTTCTAAACGGGGACGGAGGTCAACAAAACCGACTTCATCTATCGCTCCTTTGAGGAAACGACCGATAGATGTTATCTCAACTTCAACGACATCTGGTGCACCAAAATCGGATAGCAAGGCAGTGAGGAGTTTATCGTGCATCGTGCCGCCGAAATTGATGAGTTGCACATTTATACCCGGGTGCTGTGCCTCAAAAATTGGCAAACGTGCTTGATATTCCTCGTAATGGGTAGGCGCAAAAACCCAAAATTCAAAATTCTCACCCTTTTCCTCAGAAGGCGCAAAAATAAAAACCGAAGAGATAAGAAAAAGCACCAACATCACCATCGGTCCCTTGCCGAGTGGAAAACTATCTACATCAAATGGGATTCGCATAAAATACCTCAAAAGTAATACTTGGCAAATTTGACTTGACTTTTTCAAGAATAACCATTAGAATTTATCAAATCATGTTTATTTTATCAACTAAGAAATGGAGGAAAATGACTATATGCCTACTTACGATTATAAATGTCTTGAATGTGATGTTCAGTTTGAAAAATTTCAAGGCATTACAGCACCTCTGCTTGAAGAATGTCCTGAGTGTAATGGTAAAGTGAAGCGGCTCATCGGAGCAGGTGCTGGCTTAATTTTCAAAGGCTCTGGTTTCTACATCACCGACTATCGGAGTGACGGATACAAGGAATCCGCGAAGAAAGACAAAAACCCACCGTCAGAAAAATCAGAAAAAAGCGATAAAAAAGAAAAGAAAACTGACACGAGTAGCGAATCAAAAAGCAAGCCGGGTGAATCTGGCTAAATAGGCGGATTATAGACAATGTCGCAATCACTTTAAGGAGATGCATTGCACAATCATACTCACGAACATCATCACCATCAAGACGAACCGGATGTGCATAGCCATCAGCAGCATCTACAGAAAAAATTTAAGATTGCCCTTGTGGTCACTTTCTTTGTCTTCCTCGGAGAAGTTATCGGCGGAATCTGGTCAGGGAGTCTTGCGTTGCTAAGTGATGCTGCACATGTGATGTCGGATGTTCTCTCACTCCTAATCAGTTGGTTGGCAATTTACCTATCAACCCGTCCAGCAACATCATCTCGGACTTTCGGCTATCATCGTGCTGAGGTTTTCGCTGCATTTATCAACGGTGTTTCGCTCATCGGTATATCTGGTTGGATTTTCTACGCGGCGTACCAACGATATTTTTCACCGGAGGTTATTCAGGTGAAAGGTATGTTTGTTGTGGCATGTCTCGGTTTAGTTGCGAACCTATTTATCTTGTGGCAATTACACGGTGAGAGTCATGGTAACCTAAACGTGCGGAGCGCGGTGCTTCATGTAGTTGGCGATACACTTTCATCTGTTGCTGTTGTCGTTGGCGGTGTAGTTATTCTATTGACAGGATGGTATCCTATTGATGCGCTCCTTAGTTTCCTCATCGGTGGGATTATTCTCTTCAGTGCCATTAACGTAACCAAAGAAGCTGTGCATATCCTACTTGAGAATTCACCGCGAAATACTGACGCACACACGGTGGCAAAACATCTATGTGATTTAGCCCCGGTCAAAGATGTACACGACATGCACATTTGGTCATTATGTTCAAACTATATTGCGTTGAGTGCACATGTAGTCATTCACGACAACATTGTCGTTGCTCATGATCAAATTCTGGAACAGATTAACGCAGAATTACAAAAACGTTTCAACATCAACCATACAACCCTTCAATTGGAGCAGGTCGCGTGTACACAAGAAGGGAACCTTCTGTGCAACGCACGACATTCGTAGCATCACCAAAATAGATATTAACTGTGTTCCTCTTTTAAACGGTGTGCTTTCCGAATAAGTGAGGTATCCTTACCAAACTTTTGGGTCGCTTGCACGAGTCCATCTACATGCGATACCATATCCTTTTCAACCTGTACAATGCGATTCATAAGATAAGGTTGGTTGCTTTCTTGAATTGCTTTTCTCATTATAGAGAGTAGATACATATAGATAGTATCTGTTTCGCTTCCTTCAATGGCAATTGCTATCTCAAACGCCTCGTCCAATGAAATTCTACCACTTTCTACCTTTGATTCGTGAGTATTTAGAGCATCTGTGATTTCTTGAATCGAAATATCAGGTAAGGGGGCAATTTGTGAGGAAGATTCGGCCGTGTCCTTTGTAGATAGAGGTGTGTCTATGCCGAACGCTTCTATACACAAAGCCCGTCCGAAATCTACTAGAATATAGTGCTGCCATTCCTCTGTGCTCATCCTTTCCCAAAATTTCGCAATCCGTTCGTCAACATCGCCCAAGAGTAACGCAAAAGAAGCGTACAATTTTGCTTGTCGCAGTTCAAGGTCTTGGCAAATATCAAAGAGATCTTCTAATGTCAATGGTTCTGTTCCTTTAAACCTGGGTAAATATGGACAAAAGCCCATATTCCCGATTTGCATCTACCTAAGTAGATGGAGAAACCTTCAAAGCACGCGCAACATTCTTAATGAATATCCCACGTGCGCCGTTCAAATCCCTATCCATGCGATGACCTTCCGATGACTTGATAACCTTTGAACCACCAAGGTTTGTGATGATTTCGCCAGTCCAAGACACCGTTTTAGAAGTCCACGCCTCACAGACATCAATCACTTGCACACTGTATTCCAACGCTTTCTGTTTCAGAAAGTCTTTGAACCTATAGTGTGAGAGAGTTAGCATCTGCCGGACAGATTTTCTTCTTAACTTTCTATGCCCGCGTTTGGTCATCTGCTTCGACTCAAACGTTGGCAGTAAAATGATGTCAAAGTGCGTCACAAGGAAGTGTGCGACCTTCTTATGAAGTTCATCAACGAGATTACGGATTTTTACCTTTATTCTGTTCGCAGCTTTACGCAAGGCACGCCGTAGCGGGCGTTTCTCTTGTGTCGCACGAGATAAGAGGTTATCACAATGTTGGCAAAGCCTCTGTATCCGATTGATACATTGATGACCGAGCCACCCAAAACTATCTTCTGAAAAAAATGTCATAAAATCACGAACACCGGGGTCAAGTGCTACTATTCTACCACTTGGTTCTCGTGTCTTTTTCTTCTCAACGTAAGGCACGCACAGAAAGTATCTGCCATTTTCCAATACCAGTTGAGAATCCTTGACTTCCGCATCCGTATCGCGTTCAGAAACCTTACCCTTCCCTTGCGGTTTGGCGGGTAAAGGCTCTGCCATCTTCATGTCGCCTAATAACCGAACATAAAAACCGTTTGCCTTCAATGAGTCCGCACGTAGATAGAGCGTCTGCTTGTGTTTCCTTGAGCGAAACTTGACTTTTTGGAACTCGCCCGTATTCTTACACTTTACCTTTGCATTTCTGATAGCTTGGCACGCATCCATTACCGCACCCACTTTTATTTGACGAGGCGTTTCTTCGTGCCATTCGGGGAGTTTGTCAAAAACAACTGGGACAAGCCCCTTGAAGTTTGTAGATGTGTCTTTGTCATCTAACAAACGCAAAGCCTCATTAAAAGTATACCTTGATGTGCCAAACCACTTACTTAGTATCGTCTTCTGTTCCAGTGTTGGAAAGATTTCTATCTTCTTTGATTTGATCACGGTATCGCCTGAGTCCATACATGTGGCAGGAAAAGACACGCAGAATTGCGAGGAGATCGGCAGTAAGTTCTTCTGCGGGGCTGTAAACAGTTTTGTTGAGAACCACGACTTCTCCACCGTTTTGCTCGACCAAGAATTGAATGACTTCTCCGCCGAATCGGGCGAGTCTGTCCCGATGGGCAACAATAATGCTGAGCTTATCGCCTCGCAAGATGCGTTCCAGTAAGGCTCTAATACCAAATTAACGCGATTCATATTGTTTTTCGATTTCACAAATCCATTGAAACCCGACATGTGGCTGCACAATGTCCCAGTTTTTTGAGAACCATTGACACCGATTGACAAGCACTTTTTCAAGAGACGAAAGTGTTTTCAGGACACGATTGGCGATCACTTCTCGTAACAAAGGCCAAAGTCGTTCGGCAGGTTGTAGTTCTGGCGAATAAGGAGGCAAATAAAACAACTCAATGCCCGCAGGCACTTGCACCGCTTTACTTATGTGAAACCCTGCGCGATCCACAAGCAGCACTATCTGTTTCTTTGCTTCGGGATTCACATCGCGCGCAAACTCTGCCAGTGCAAGGTTCATCACCTCAACACTGACGGTGGGCAATAGAAGCCAGTAGGTTTCGCCTGTCTGCGGACGAACGAAACCGAACCCGTAGAGCCATTTATGTGCCGGGCAAACCGTTGCCGTTGGTCGCACGCCTTTTTTCGCCCATACACGTCGGTGAACCGGTAATAAACCCAAACGGGTTTCGTCTTCCGCCCAAACTTCTACCGGTTTTTCCGGGTGCTCACTTTTAAGGGCAGCAACACGCTCTTCTAACTTTTTTTTAAAGGTCTGCTGTGCCTCCGGTGTCGCAGCGGCTTGATGTTGCGGACGCGGTCTCTGCAAAGTCCAACCAAGTCTTCTAAGATATTTCCAACCTGTCACGGCACTCACAGGTCGCTTCAGTGTCTCAGATATCCAAGTCGCAACTTTGGGACCTGTCCAGAGCCCGCCATCAATAGGCGGTGCCGAAAGTGCTTTTTCAAGGGATGCTTGCTGTTGTGCATCAAGGAAGGGACGCCCACCATTGGTTTTTCGTTTGTCTCGCAGTGCCTCTTCGCCATCAGCGTTATAGTGCCTGCGAAGTTTCCTAACGCAGTCAGGCGTGCAGCCAACGATGTCCGCAACTTCGCGCGGTTTTCTCGGATTTTCGGTGTCAGCAAGGAGCCAAATCGCATGCCACCGCATCCGTTCCCGTGGGCATTCACATGCCAGATACCTTTGTTTCAATGCTTCTATTGACAAATGAGGTGAAACTCCGTGTTTAGGGTTTTTCATGTGTGGTGAAACTCCGTGTTTAGGGTTTTTCATGTGTGGTGAAACTCCGTGTTTAGGGTTTTTCATGTGTTTAGTGTAGCAGATTAAAAAAAATAAAACAATACGAATTCCGTTAATTTGGTATAAGCCCTTTTCTTTTGAAGTTGATACCGCTGCTTTAGTCTTTGATGATTTCGGCTTCAAGGAAATTTTCTCGCATATACTCAACTTGGGATTCAAGCTCATCTGATTGCGATTTGCCGCTGACACGGCAGTAGCAGACTGTTGTCCGAGTTGGTTTCCCTGTCCGTTTTGCAATGTAGTCCTTGACATCATACCTGTCCTGCCCCCATCTGTTCGGTATGTTCTGATTTTGTCATTTTTCGCCATCCTTCGTAGATGAACTATGCTAAAACCAAGTTGTTCACTTGCTTTCTTGGCAGATACAAAATTATTCATACGTATATGATACTACATAAATCCGCATTTGTCGAGTTAAATCTGTGTTTTTACTACTTAGCACTCTTCTCCTTTCTTATTATGATTTTGGCACATGCTGATGTATTGAAACTCGTTTTCTACATTTGCAATGGCAAAGAGATCGCAGCACCAGACGACATACTCCGCGTAACCGCTTCAGTAAACTCCATATACTTTACACCAGTGTCAAAATCGGTATGTGTGATAACCTCTTTGCCACGGATAGTATTCACAAATTCTTCCTCAACGCGCCATGCACCTTCCTCTTCAGTGGGGATGTCAATCTCATTCAACGCATCATCATTTTTTTGACCGCCATAGAGTTTATTACCTGAGAATCGTGATGCCACCCACTACCTAAAGGTAGGGGCTTAGGTTTCATAGCGACTGCGGTTTTCTCAAAGAGTCAACCGTCTTAGTGTCGCTCCACCAGCAGGCTATTATTCTGCATCAGAGCAGTTTTATCGTGCATCAAGACACGGGCACCCCAGCCTGCAAAATGTTTATGGCAGCATTTACGTCTCTATCGTGGTGTGTGCTGCATTCTGGACATGTCCAATATCGGTCTGAAAACGTTAGGTTCTGATTGCGGTATCCACAGTTAGAGCAAGGCTTTGTAGTGGGTTCCCAACGATTAGTTTTCAAGAATGTTTTACCGTATTTGGCACAAGTCCATTGAAGTATCAAAGCAAATTCGCCAAAAGCGAGGTCAGAGATTTTGCGTCCCCAGAGGCGTTTCATGCCTTCAAGGTTCAGCGTCTCAATCACAATCTTATCATGCCTTCGCACAAGACGGAGTGCTAACTTGAAAAACCAGTCTCGTCTGCTGTCGGCTATGTGCTTGTTGACACTGGCAAGGTGTCGTTTCGCGCGAAACCAACCATTAGATAGGTATTGTTTGCGTGAAAGTGCTTTGTGTGCAGAACGGATTGCATTGAGACTTTGCTTGTAAAATTGTGGGGACTCTATCTTCGTGCCATCTGAAAGCGTGAGGAATGTTTTACAACCGAAGTCTGCCCCTGCCTCATTACCGGTCAAAGGGAGTTTCTCGGAAGGTTCGCAATCCTCACACACAAGTGTTAGGTAGTAATCTCCAACGTTGTCACGTTTGATTGTGGCTGTTTTGACAGTCCCAGTCCATTCGCGATGTTTCCAAAACGTAAAGGACTTTTTTAGACAGTTGATTGTTAGACGGTTGCCTTCTATTTTGTAGCCCGCCTGTGTGAAAGTGAGGGACTTATATTTGTGATCCGGTTTGATTCTCGGTCTGCCAACCTTGCGTTTCGTTTTACCTGTTTGGCGGTCTTCAAGGTTGTCAAAGAAACACTGGTAACCTCTATCAATACGGATCGCAACATCTTGGATAACTTGACTCGGTAGGTGGTTCCAATGCTTTTTTGTCCGCTGTTTCAACTTCGTAATATGTTTCAAAATACGAGAAAGTGGAGCATATTTACGAAAAATACGATGGTAACGACGTTGCAGACGCAATAAATGCACATGCACGTCATGTAGATCGTCTATCAGATTGCCAATCTGTATCAAGTTAGATTGATGAGAAAACTCATATTTATAGGTTTTCATGGAGGATGTCTCAAGTATCAAGCACTTAACCCCTTTTCAGTGGGTAAGACAGGCACATAGTCTTGCGACTACGCTGAAAATGCCTGTCAACTTGATACTCTAATCATACAACATCTTTAGAAAAAAGTCAAATCTTTTTTCACGAAGGAAACCAAAGGTTGCTGTCTACATCCCGCAAGCTAAAGCATGGGGATTTGACGGAAGATCGTTAAGGTGCCTTGACTTCCAAAAATCAACACCTCTGGTGCCCCTACCAATCCTGTTACTGCAGAGATTTGCATGTGGAGTTGTGCACCACATGCGAGTTCCGCAACAACATCAATATGTTCCGGAATTCGCACCGCACGCATCACGTCTTCAGCGTCAGGACGCATTTTGACGAACGTTTTGCCCATCGCCATAACTCTTGTCGCTTCTCCGACCCAACGTATTATCGCCTCATACCAAATTCCCATGCTCATGATGTTTAATCCGCTGAGGTCAAAATCTTGACGCCACTGGAGAGGTGTTTCACTATCCAGAAACGCACCACCTGCTCTCACCTCAATGGCAAGCACGTCTCCGATATATCTGTCTGCGATGTGCCGCTTTATAGTGTTATCCACTCGGAGTGTCATCGGTGATGGGACAATTTGCGCGGTAAGTTGCGATTTTTGTCGTGCAATCATGCGCATCGCATGTGCCTCACGTGCGTTCATTGCCATTCGCGCCTCACACATCACGTGCTTATTTGCCATAAGTGCTGCTACTGTGGCACGGCAATGCATGTAGGGCCATGTCCCGATAACAATTGCATTCGTCTCTTTATCGGCAATTGCATCCTGCCAGTTGTCGTAGATTTTAGGGATTCCGAACTCATCCGCTACACGTTGTGATGATTCTTGGCTCCGATTACAAACACCGACAATCTCAACGTCTTCAATTGCTTGTAGTCCGGGGATGTGTCGTGATTTTGTGTTTCTGCCTGCTCCAATGATGCCGACTCGGACTGTTTCTGATGCCACTTAATTTGCTCCTTGCTATTTAGGTAGCAGGCGTTTCGGATTTCTTCTTACGAGATGTACAGAAATCCGCATATTTCACACCTTGCTTCAACCGTTTTTCCTGCCGCCGCATCACAAATTCTTTATAGGTCTCCAGGTCACCAAAGATGGCGACGAGACGTGCCTTCGCCTGTCGAATGTCTTCCACTGGATTTTTACACATTAGAGTTCTTCCATTATCGCTTTTGGTGAGTCAACGTGAGGTGGTGAATAATAGGGTTATTTAGTTCTCCATATTTTTGGTTATCTATCTTCGGTGTCAAGACCCCATGCTTTAGCTTGGGGATGTAGACACCGCAAAAAAACCGGACTTTTTCTAAACCTTTTAATCTCCGAAACGTCTAACTTTTAAGTTGCACAGACACTTGTGTCGCTTTTGCAACTTAACTTCTACGGTGGGACACACCGAAAGTTACGCCTGTGGAGTCCAAATAAGACCTCTTTCGGAGGCACGAGAGACGGAAGCAGGAAAAGCCATTTGGCAACAACACTTGATGCCAATATAAGAGCTAAGAATCCCCATGCTTTAGCTTGGGGAGTATGTCAATCTTGAATGTCCCTCTTGCTTGTAGGAGCGAGCTCCGCTCGCGACTTTTTGACGAAAATGTGCAAAAACCCTAAAACTAAATAACCCTGGCGTGTCACGTTATCGTGATACGCTTTATTTTTTACTGATAAGAAATAAAATACTTATTTCTTATCAGATGGTTTTTCACCACTCGGTTTATCTTCAGATGGTTTTTCAACAGGTTTGGTAGGTTCTATATTAGGCTTGCTATCAGGTAATACTTTGCCTGGTAAAACTATAATTTCAGGCGGATTTTGTGATTGTTTCTCTCTATCTGGAACTCTAGGTTTACTCTTATTGGGCGTATCCGCTCGTGATCGGCTATTTGGTTTCTGGTTTTTCACAATAGGCCTCCATTTAATTGACCTGATTAATAAAATTATCTTGATTTAATATAAATGCAATAGAAAAACCTAGTCCAGCACTTGAAAGTGTAAATAAATATTTGTCAACTTGTTCATAAAGCGAAAACTCTCGTTTAGATACCTCTTTCTGCATTTCAATATAGGTATTAAATGTTCTGTCATCAATTTCATGTTCAGAATTCATAAAGATACTTACCTTGCAGTTTTTAAGTTGTTACGGTATTATAAATATATAAGTCCTCGTAGCTCAAATGGATTAGAGCAACTCTTTGCCGAAGGGTAGGTTATGGGTTCAAGTCCCATCGGGTCTTATATAATACAAGCATGTGCAGGAGTGGTCGAACTGAATTTCTTTGCAAGGAAATAGTCTTTTTGACTCACGGGGGTTCGAATCCCACCCCGCTCTCATACACTTTGTACTATTGTACTCATGTATCCAGTATATAATAATTCAATACAGTTTGTCAAGTATAACTCAAGTTGCTACCTATGTAGCGTAAACTTCCACTTTGTGTCATAAGGGCGCAAACTAGAAGTTTACGCTACAGTAGTGTCCAAATAATTATAGGCTTTACTATAAATAGCCTTAGGAGTTTCTGGTAAAAACGTCATTAAGTTTCCATCTTAATATTTCTACTCCGCATCTAATTCAATCTTCGACTTCTTCCCACCGTGAATACTCGGCTCCTGACATAGCATTTTCCGAAGCAGATCAAGCCCTTCATGAACATCTGGACGCTCTGACTCCGTAATACCGAGTACCTCTGATAACAAAAGTCTATCAAGTTCATGGCGCACCGAATCCTCATCCATCTGATTAAATGGTAACATCTTCTTATATTTAAGTTGATTGAAAATCTGCTCCGCATTTGCCAATGCATCATCAGAGAGTTTTCGTACATCCAATGTAGGCATTAAGTCCAAGGCAGCTTTTGAACTTCGGCCACGTCCCGTTTGTTGCTTACCACAAATTAACCAATAGCATAATAGACCTAACGTGGAATTGCCCCATAAGGTCCAAACATAATCATACACCCTCTTCTTAAAAATGATGTTAGGAAGCGAATCAACACCGATAGCATCTTGCTCAGTAAACATGACCGCTAAGGAGTTAGAATTAAACCTCAAGTCTATGTTAAAATGAACTCTCCCATTGAGATCTAGTCTTTTCCGGGCTCTGTCGCCTGCATTCGGACGAATGAAGGTGTGAAAATCGGGACTGACAACCATTGCACGCTGTGTGTCACCATCTACATGCCATAAACACGGATATTCTGCAGTGTCGGGGCACCCTTTTTCAAAGTCAAACGCTGGCTGTTTACCATCTTCCCCTTTCATATCCCGTGTTCGCTTTCCTACTATAGCAATTGTTGAGACTGTACAGATTGGAAGTGAAATAGGCTTTTTTTGGCGGGGAAGTTGCAGTTGTCTATTTGCAAGTTGGTATGCCGATTGAACCACTGCCATGTTATTGACGCGCGAGATGGGCCATCCTTCTTCGCCCTGTGTAAGTGGAGCGGAAATAGCGTACCCGATAATATCATCACCGATGTAGATAGGTTCACCTCTACCGATACCATCTTCAAGTCGTCGGATATTCTTGATTCTGTGGAGTGCTTTCACAATTTCCACTGCTTCCAATTCACCATCCGGATGCCGCGTGAGACATACGAATATAGCGCGTCCTGTACTTTTTATTCGGCTTCCCTTCATCGCAACGAGAAGGCATTCCGCCATCTCAGTATCTGCTGAAAATGTGCAATTAGCAGTGGCCGCATCAGCAATAGTCAGGACAAAGACATTGTGATATGCCTCTGCCCAAAACTTCCGCGCCTTATGCCAACTATCACCTGCAATCGCTGTTAAGGGGAGTACAAAAGCCATTGTGCCGTTCCGTTTTAGCATCTTGTCGGCAAGCTCAACGAAGTGTGATGCGAGTCCTGCTTTTCCGGTGCCGATCCCGCTTTTCTGTGCTTGGAGTGTTCCGCGCATTGCCGCCGCGACCTTCTTGTCTGCGAAAATGCTTTTCGGTACGTTTGAATTGTTATCAGCACCACCTCGTGTATAGGGTGGATTCTGAATAACGATGTCAAATTCGCTATGTCTGAACGCATTTCTCATGTCAGTTGTTTCTGTGCCTTGTCCAGTGGCAGTTTCCGTTGTGTCAAGAGTCAACGGGAGCGTCCCTGATGGATCGCTGAGTAGATTGAGAGCACCGATGGCATAAAGCCCATCCGCTCGTGGCGTGCCATAAGGCATTGTATGAATACGTGTGCCACCGATACGGACATCAGGATAGGTACTCGCAATAATAGACGCTGTCAGGTGCACAGCGTTCGGCAAAATGTCACATCCTACAAGATTATTCTCCATCATGTACTGATGGATTTTTTCCCCTTTACCACCTGCCTGCTCGTGGAGCATCAACAATCTTTGATAAACGCCATTGAGGAGTGAACCGGTGCCGCAGGCGAAATCTGCGATTTTCAGTTTTTTTGGATCGCGGTTGAGTTCCGGTAACGCGAGGGCACAAAGCAGTGCAGAGGATTCGGGCCGGGTATAGTTCGCTTTGAGAATTTTCCGATTGTCAATAAGTTTCTGGAACACAATTCCTGCTAGTTCATGTTCTTGTGCAAGTCCCATCTTTTCTAATTCGCGGGCGGTATCTCGTAGCACACTCAAAATCTCACCGACAAGTTTATCATCGGCGGCGAGTGTTTCGACAATATTGTAAGCAACGTTGAAAATCGGGGCATAGTTAACCTTTTGGATTTCCCGCCATGCGCGGAGGATTTTGTCTGAATCAAGTTGTCCGTACTCAGCGGTAAGTTCACTGAGCGATGGGACATTTTCCAAGTCTGGCTTGCGTGCAAGGGAACTCTGAAATACAAGAGCATTGCTAATGATCAACATTGCCATCTGCGTTGTTTGGTCCCCGGGTTCTTGGACAAGGAGTTCACCTATTCTTTTGCCAATGTGGGGTCGGTGTTCAATTGCGTCATTAACGATGACAGCGGCACGATGGATGCCGTTTTCCAGCACTTCGGCTGCTTGTTCAATTTTGGTGATGGGTGTAGCACCAATGCGAATTGCGGTTGCAATGTCGACAATGTTGCCGTGAAGCCAACCTTTTTTCGGGAATCTCTGTGGTTCATCAACGTTGAGAAGGGCATACGCGAAGTCTTTTTCGGTCTCTAGATTCTTATGGATTTCACTTCGTGCTATCGTGCGGAATCTGTAGGGAAGGCGGATCACTATTGCACTGGTGAGCGTTTCCAGTGTCATCGCGAGTGTCCTGCCTAAGTACTGCTCAAGTACCTGCTTTTCACCTGTTTCATTGGGACCACGCTTGTAGTCGATCTTCACCTCAACCGCCATCGGGTATCGTTCAACTGTACGGATAATTGCGTCGGGTTTTCCTTGATTCTCGACGAGTGGATTCGTGGTCTGTTCGTGAATACTCCATGTTGTACTCATGGGCATCAGGATCTCAACAAATAGGGTGGTGATGGTGTCTTCGCTGTTGGTATGTTGGTGATTCATGCTTTCTCTTAACCTCAGTACGACATTGCTTTCGTTTCATTTTATTATAGCGTATTTAGCAAATAGGGTCAACTGAATTAGGACTGATACCAAATTAACTTGATTCGAAGTTTTCCGGTAAAGTTAGCATTGCGAGGCACGGGGACCTCACGCTACAAATCCCGTTAATTGGGTATAAGGGGTGTGTAAAGTTTTTGTCATCAAATAGTCCGAATTGCCACTAATAAATGGCATTGTTTCCATTTTCTTGTATATCTTAGCCCAGCGAGGTAACAGGTGTATAGTACCGAGTAGGTTTTCAATACAAATCTTGACAATATATTTACATACCTATGCCAGATTATACTTGTTATTCCAATAGCAGCTTTAGGAGTGTGCTTCGCGCATGCATACGGGTATCTTTTTCATTTGCCTGCAAATCTTGTTCAATCAAATGTATCCCTGACTTATCCCCAAGATATGCAAGTTCATACGCCGCACCGCGTCTAACAACAGGAATATCGTGTTCAATTAACTCTTTAAGACCATCCAATGTCACCGCTTTTTCAATAATATCTGCCCAATTTGCAGCAAGGGATGGTGAATCGTTATTATCGTAAAATCCTTGAACTGTCAAAGCGTTTTGGTGTTCCCAACTCCGTTGCTTGATTTTCGAGGGTTGTTGCAATGTACGAATCATCTCAGCACCTTTCTCACGTTCCTCTTTATTGTAATGGATTAATTTTCGCTTCGCAAGTTCTGTGCACCATTTAACAGTTTTATCATCACCAAGTTGTTTAAGTGCAAGAACGGCTTCTGGTAACCCATTGATTGCAATCTGTTGTAACGGCTTAAATGCCCGATCATCTCCCAGTTCCGTTAAAACCTTTATTGCGCCTCTATCCGGTAGCATTTCAATGTACTTTAGGACTAACGCATCATTTTTTAGTTTAGGGAATAATCCAGATTTATTTAATTCGCTGAGTTGATGATAGGTTTTACCCATATCATCAAACCCGCCAGCATCAAAACGTTCGAGCAACGCGTCAACTTGATCCGTTGTAGGCGGTTCGATATTGATATGAACTTTGGAACTGATTCTATAGGGCCACGCAATAAAGCCCCATCTAGTACCGCTATCCCATGGAATAATGTGTAGATTAACGGTGTACCTTCCAGTTTGATGAAGCCAGTGTGTTCCTTGAGAAATAGAAATTGTATCGGTTAATTCATCACCAGGACGTAGCGTTTTGTAGTCTTCAGGTCTTGGTCCAAAGAAATCCGCGTGTAACCCTATATATCTTGCGCGGGTGCCATCAGGGTGCAGAATCTCTAACCGTTCTGTTAAACGGATATTTGGCATTATTGAAATCTTAATAGGATGGTTACTCACATTTATGAGGCGATAGGTCAACTTTATGGGTTCCTCATAATCATATTTCTGTTTGTCCGGTTCGATTTCCAGTTTTAACTGTGTCTTCCCTGAGAGAACGTCTAAAACCAAGTGCGCGGCGTTGCGTATATTTTCATCAGGGTCTTGTGTGAGTCGTTTCAAAGTGGGTGTGGCATCGGTAAGTTTCAACTGATGAATGATGTCAAAGATCAAGAATTTAACCTTTGGGTTGGAATCAGCGAGTAATTGCGGTATATATTTGGATATTTCTTCTTTCCATAAGCCTCCAAACTGTGCAAGATCTCCAATAGCATAGTAACGAAGTGGAGATGATTTATCCAGTGCAAATGCAGCGACGGCATCAACTGCCTCCTTTTTGTTAAAACTCGTTAAGGCATTCAATACTGCTGCATCTGGTTTTTGCTGAGTAACACGGATTAACATTTCAAATCCTTCATCTCCCATATTCTGCAAAGCACGGACTATGGCGGATCTTAAATCGGCATCCTTTTTTTGATCAGAATCACCAATTTCAAGATATATTTTTCCGATGATTGGGACGAGTTTTGGATCGCGTACTTCACGAAGCACACGCAAAATGGATTGACGCACATCTTTGGATTCAGTTTGGTTTAGTACTTCTAACAATGCCTGCAGTCTTGCCGGTCCAGATTGAGACAGCGCGCTAATAACTTTATGAGATATGCTATTTGAAAAACGTTTTCCAAGATATGAGTTGGGATCAATAGCTTCCATTAATATCGGAATTGTTCGCACATCATCAATTCGAGCAAGATTTTCAATAACTTGTTGTTTTGACATTCGATCTACTACATTGTCAGAGAATTTAAGAAGGTTAAGTAGTGCTGGCACAGCACGTTTATCATTGAAATCAGCAAGTCCATATACTGCAAACCTTCGCCTTTCTGGTGATATTTTTGGATTTTCCAGCATTTCAACAAGAAATGGAATGACTCGTTCATCCTTAAGACCCAATAGCACTGCAATCACTATCCTTTTTGTCTCCACATCTGCATTAAGATGCTTTCCCATCAGTCTTTTTGTATATTCGGCATCAATGGCAGCTATTGTCCAAGCTGCCTTGTAACGAACCCAATTATCGGTGCCGTGTAAAAAAACTACTGTGAGTGCAGACAAAGCGCGAGGATATGGATAGTATTGCTGTAAGCAATGTATTGCACGTTCACGCACTTGACGATCTTCGTTTGTGATGTTCTTGATAAGGAATGGAAGTGCCTCATCACCCATGAGGTAAAGGTCATAGACCAACTTGTAATCATCCCGATGGCTTGATGTGCGGAATTTTTCAAGGAGTTCAGGATTAGCTTGAACTGATCCACATAATGAGACAATTAATAGACAAATTATCCACTTTGTTCTAGGTTGCATTGTTGCTTCCTTATATACGTTGCTTGATCCATTATAGCAGATATAGAGTGAGGTATCAAACAGTTTTGAATTCACGTTACATGTATAATCCGTAGTATTGAGAAAATTATTGACAAAAATTTTCATATTTGCCATAATAATGGCAACTTATATGATAATAGTGGCGGTAGTAACATAGACTGGTTTGGTGGTATAATTGACGAAGTCGTTGTCTACGGTTCGGCTTTTGACAACGCGGATTTTGCGAATCTTGCACAACCATTAAGTGTTGAACCTCAAGGAAAATTTACTACGACTTGGGCAAACCTTAAAATCCAACGAATCCAAAATTAGTTTTATCAGTTCTCACGCATGTTTTTAGATTGATGTGATAATCATCGCGTATCTTTGATAAAGCATGATTATCCTAAAACTGCGTCAATCCAATCATTCCAAAGTGGATACAGTTTCCGCTTCTACGAAGGAGATATATTAAATGATTAAGTTTTTTTCTATTATAGGTGTGTTGCTCATGCTGGTAGCAGTTGCAAGTTACGCTGCGAAAGATGAAGCCACTGTTAAAGCGATCTGGAATTTTGATGAAGGTGATGCCGCAGATTCTTCCGGTAACGATGTGAACGGGACATTAGTCGGTGAACCGGAAGTTGTAGATGGCATCGTTGGAAAAGCACTACAGTTTGATGGTGTAGACGATGGCGTGAAACTCCCAGATGAAGAAGGTCTCAATACAGGTGGACCTTTTACTGATCGAACGATTGCTGCTTACTTCAAATGTGATGATGTGAGCATCACAGAGCATAAGCAAACTATTTTTGAAGAAGGTGGACGTTCACGAGGTTTGGTTCTCTACGTCTTTGAGAGCAAAGTTTATGTTGCTGCTTGGAACCGCGCCGAATACAATTGGACAGGCGCGTGGCCATCTGCAGCGGTTAAATCCAACAAGTGGTATCATGTTGCATTAGTACTCCGTGACGGAATCAACGTTGTTGAAGACAATAAATTTGAGATGTGGCTTAATGGTGAAATGGTTGCCAGTGAACCTGGCGGACAGGTATTCGGACACGGTGCTGATATTGGGATCGCGTATACGAATGGCGATACTCTTTTTCATGATGAAGATGGGACAGGCACCAATATGCACTTTTTTGGTGGTATCATTGATGAAGTCATAGTTTATAACTCCGCATTTGATAAGGCTGATTTCGCAGAAGTAGTTGTAAGTGTGGAACCGCAAGGTAAATATACGACTACATGGGGCGCGCTTAAAACACAAAGGACGAAACGGTAAAAGCGCAACATACTTTCAAACTTGTGTGTAAACCCACGTTATCTCTCTTCTGAAGCACGGTAGTTTTCTGACTACCGTGCTTCTCTGTTAACTATGCGAAATTTACACTGTCATTGCCAAAATGACACAATTCGTGCCACATTTGTGCCATCTGTACTTCAACTGTTCCGAATCAGATGTAGTGCAAGGTCTCTGTGCCTCAGTCCTGCCAAAACTAACAGACACTAATTGGCATAAATATTGCTCTCAATATAATATAATACCAAATTAACCCGATTTGTAGTGCAAGGTCCCCGTGCCTCGCAATGCCGACTTTATCCGAAGACGTCGGATCAAGTTAATTTGGTATAATAACGTGAGTTTGATAAAAACAAGATGTCGGGCTTCTCGTAGGGGCGAGGGCTTCTCGCCCGTAGCGGTTAGGTTACCTAACCCCTACGAAAATGTCCATTTATGTTTAGAATTTGCTATATATCAAACTCACGTTAAAACTACTATACTTTGGACAATTTCTATCTGTTTCATGTTGTTTTCTCAAGTCCTTTCTATTTTTCTACGAGTTTTGTGCGAAGTTGTAACCCACAGAAAAACTATTATAACGTGAGTTTGATAAAAACAAGATGTCGGGCTTCTCGTAGGGGCGAGGGCTTCTCGCCCGTAGCGGTTAGGTTACCTAACCCCTACGAAAATGTCCATTTATGTTTAGAATTTGCTATATATCAAACTCACGTTAAAACTAAATAGCCCTGCTTAATTCTGAAAAAAATTGACATTGGTACAGTTTTAATGATATTCTATTTTAGTCTTGCATTTCACGGAGAAATAAACTATGGAACACCCGAATTGGACTGAAGCGGATTCGCGCAGAGCCAAACATATCTGGGCGGAATATCAGAAACAGCACGATATAGCTGGACGTATTGGACAGACAGTTGGCATTGATCCGAAAAGTGAACGGATTTGGTTCGGGGACTCTGCACTCGAAATTGTTCAACAACGCCTTGCTGAAGGTTTAACCTCTCTTCTTTTTTTTGAACGAGTCGGTCATGCATCCTACTTGCGCAAAGGTGGACGTCAATGATCCACGGAACAGTATCAGATGCGGGTGTTCCAATAATTATCCTGTCTATCGCAGGGCAAGAGTGGGTAGCAACTATTGATACGGGTTTCAATGGATATCTGGAATTGCCTGAAACTCTACAAAATGCTTTGAATCCGCAATATATAGGACGAGTGACTTCTGTATTAGCAGGCGGGCAAACAATTGAGGAGGAACTTTATCAGGTTAATTTCCTTTTTGATGGAAGGATACTTCCTGCAGAGGCAACATTTGTTGTTGATAGTGAGATTCTTATAGGGACTCGTTTGCTACGAGAATATCGCTTACAGATTGATTTCGTCAGACAAACTGTTGTTTTGGAAAGGGTTTCTCTATGATAATTCAGGGTTATTTAGTTTTCCAATAATTTTGAACTTTTGCTCAAGACTCTCCGCTGTCCGAGCGATCTCCGAATCGCGACTTCTTGGCTAAAACGGGCAAAAAGCCTAAAACTAAATAGCCCTGATGATAATTGCTTAATATTTAACGTGAACTCGGTATAATACCAAATTAACGGGATTAGAAGTTTTCTAGTAGCAGTTAGCATTGCGAGGCACGGGGTCCTCGCACTACAAATCAAGTTAATTGGGTATAATACCAAATTAACGGGATTAGAAGTTTTCTAGTAGCAGTTAGCATTGCGAGGCACGGGGTCCTCGCACTACAAATCCCGTTAATTGCGTATAAGCCTACTTTCACGAGTTCTCGGATATTTTTCCACTGATTCCCCCTGTTTGAGGGTTTAGGAGGTCCGAAACAGGTAAAAACATCCTCCTATCTATACCGAAACTCACGTTATTTCGGACACCGAACTAAGGTAACGTTTGCCATAGTCAAATATCTTCTAGGTTATCACTCCCCCATCAAAACCCCATGCTTTAGCTTGGGGGATGTAGACGGGCGTAGGGTTTTGTCATAAAAAAAAGATTTGACTTTTCTCTAAAAATGTTGTCCACTCTATTTTAGTGTTTTGAATGTTTTGTAAACAGGGGTCAAAGCCTGTTCCAAAACATTTAAAATTGGGCAGGCTTAGCTGCCCTTGTGGAGACGACGTAAGTCAATCGCTTCGGGATTGTTGTTGTCTGTGAAGCACAGGTTTCCCCAACCTTTAGGTTGTGGGTGCTATGACTTAGCAGCAGTTTCCATCTGGACCTGTTGCGACTTTGCCATCGCATCTTCCGCTTCCTGAATCATCCCTTTGCGTTGGTAGCAGATAGATAAACTGGTATATGCAAGCGGATCGTTCGGATTGATTTCAATCGCTTTTTGGACAGCCTCAATAGCTTCATCATATTGACTTAGTCGTTCATACGCATGTCCTAATCCGAGATACCCTTCAATATAGTCCGGATATGTCTCAATGAGTTCCTTGAAAGTAGTAACAGCTGCCCCCAAATCATTATCTGCAAAATGCGTAAGTGCTGCATCATAAAGTTCTTCTTGTGTTGACATTTTTTTTTCCTTACAAATTTTGAATCCATTTTAACAGAAACATGACCGCAAGTCAATTGGATTTTGGTAGAATTACAGAGCAATTCAGTTTTCCATACTTTGATCTCATTTTACCCAGACCCGGTAGGTGCGGTTTCCTAACCGCACCGGATCTTCATAAGAAAAATGCACGAAACCCGAATAATCTCTTAAAACTGAATGGCTTTTGGTAGAATTAAAATATCAATTTGACATTTTCTGTGAGTTATGTTAAAATAAAAGAAATCAGGAGGTGTAGCTGCTATGGCGTATTATATTACTGACGAATGTATCGGATGCATGGCATGTTTGACGAACTGTCCTGTCGATGCAATTACCGGTGACAGAAACATGCTGCACATCATTGACCCAAATATCTGTATCGATTGTAGCGCGTGTGGTATGGTGTGTCCGGTAGAAGCAATCCGTGACCAATTTGGTGAGGTGTGTAAATTTATTCGGCGTCCGACACATAGACCTATTGCTGTTATTTATGAAGAACTCTGTTCTGGGTGCGATTTCTGTGTCCATATCTGTCCTTGGGATTGTCTTGAGTTGAAAGACCCGGAGACAGGTGAACACGCTGAAAGTTTCTTCGGTATCTGTGAATTAGTTAAACCTAAGGATTGTGTTGGCTGCAAGTTGTGTGAAGAAGTATGCATCAAAGATGCTATCCGTGTTGAATCACCTGTGTTATTAGAACTCACTGAAGCCGCAGATTAACTTTCATTCAATTTCAAAATGGTTTCTACACCGTTTAATAATCAAAATTTAGTTATAGTCATTTCCGGTCCTTCCGGGTGTGGTAAAAGCACTGTAGTTAAGGCATTGTGTGAGGCAGACGATATCTATCGCCTCTCAATATCTGCCACAACTCGCACAGCACGACCCAACGAAGTTGATGGGGTTAATTACCACTTTTTAACACAAGCGCAATTTGAGGATAAGATTGAACAAAATGCTTTCTTAGAGTGGGCAAAATACCGAGAAAACTACTATGGAACACCGAAATCCGAAATTGCTGCAGCGCGTCAAGAAGGAAAAGATACGATTTTGGAAATTGAGGTAAACGGTGCGCTGCAAATCAGACAATATAACCTCACTCCGGCAAGAAGCATCCTGATCTTTCTTGTTCCGTCATCGTTTGCAATTTTAGAAAAAAGACTACGCAGCAGAAAAACCGAATCAGAGACTGAACTTACAAATAGATTAGAGGTAGCCAAAACAGAATTGAGCCAGATAACGCATTATGATTATTGCGTTATCAACCCAGAAAATAAAATGGAACAGGCGGTTCACCAAATTCAGGCGATTATCTCTGCAGAACGGTGTCGTATAAATCCTGAACAGACATCAGCGTTTGTTGAATCTTTTGGTATCCCTAGTAGGCAGGATTTGTAATCCTGATTCCCATGGAACTTAAAAATCGGACTATTCTATTAGGTGTAACCGGTGGAATTGCTATCCATCGATCACTTGATTATGCAAGCCAATTAGTCAAATGGGGTGCTTCCGTTCACGTGGTAATGACCGAAAACGCCACGCGCTTGGTCAACCCGTTACAATTTCAAGTTCTGTCACGGAATTCCGTGTTGCTTGATCTGTTTGATACAGGTGATGACTGGAAACCCCCACATATTGATCTGGTTGACCGTGCGGATCTTCTCGCCATTGTTCCCGCAACTGCGAACATACTTGGAAAGATAGCAAACGGCATCGCAGATGATGCACTTTCTACCGTCGCGGTATCTGTCCATTGTCCGATTCTCATTGCGCCTGCAATGAATGGCCACATGTATCACAACCCATTTGTACAACAGAATATAAATGCACTTAGGAAGCAAGAGATCGAATTCGTTGAGCCTGCAAGCGGTGATCTCGCGTGTGGTTATGAAGGCATAGGTCGGTTGAGTCCAGTGGAAGTGATTCTCGAACGCACGAGAGAAATTTTGGGGATTCAACAAGATTTTCAGGGGAGACAAATTCTGGTAACAGCAGGGGCTACACGGGAATACCTTGACCCTGTTAGGTTCATCACAAACGGTTCAAGCGGAAAGATGGGATATGCACTTGCCGAAGCAGCAGCACGTAGGGGTGCAGTTGTCCAATTGGTTAGTGGGCATGCAACAGTCTCACCACCACAAGGCATTGAAATCTGCCATGTCAACACGACACAAGAAATGCACGAGGCTGTCCTGCAAAAGTTTGAGGAAACCGATATCGTTGTAATGGCAGCTGCACCTGTTGATTTTCGTCCAGCAGAATTTACACCACATAAGATCAAGAAAAACAGTGATACATTAACGCTCTCCTTAGAAAAAACCGCTGATACAGCAAAAACGCTTGGAGAATCTAAATCACATCAACTCACCGTCTGTTTCGCTGCTGAAACGAACGATGTACTTGAAAATGCTAAAGAAAAGTTAATTCGCAAAAACTGTGACCTCATTGTAGCAAATGATCTTCTCGCTGAGGGTGCTGGATTTGCTGGTGATACCAATATTGTTACGCTGATTGACAAGGCAGGCACCTGTGAACAACTCCCACTCCTATCCAAGCAAGAAGTAGCTAATACAATCTTGGATCGGATCGTGAAGTTGCTAAATAATTAGTCCATGCCCGAATGCAAAACAACATCTTTTGCCCTGTCAATTTGAATGTAAGAGGCGCAATGAATTGCGCGACTATAAACGCTTTTCTGATAATGATAGATCATCATTCAGAAATGGTATAATACCAATTCTGATAAATAAACTCCCATTAATGAGAATTTGAACTTCTGACGAAGGTGAATGTAAGAGGCGCAATGAATTGCGCGACTACAAACGCTTTTCTGATAATGATAGATCATCATTCAGAAATGGTATAAGGATCCAGTGTCACCATGAAGCGTATCGCAAAAAATGTGAATCTTGAATCGATGACACTACTACGACAGGCACAAACATTTCTGAGAACAAACCACATTCGCCCTAAAAAACAATTAGGTCAGCACTTCCTTATTAACCCCGATGTCCTATCTATTATCGTTGACGCTGGTGAAGTGACAAGTACCGATGTGGTGATCGAAATCGGTGCTGGACTTGGATGTCTAACAGATGCTTTGGCTGACCGTGCAAAATCCGTTATCGCAGTTGAGATTGATCCACTATTATCTACTGAATTAGAATCCCAATTTTCAACTGATGCAGATGTCCAAATAGTTCACGCTGATATCCTTAAATTGGAGTTATCATCCCTTTTTCCACCCGATACACATCCGAAGGTAATAGCGAATCTCCCGTATGGAATAACTTCACCAATCTTATGGAAACTTTTGGAACACGCTGATCAACTCAATATTTGTGTTTTAATGATGCAGCGTGAGATAGCGGAACGTATTGTTGCGACACCCGGCGGCAAGGACTACGGTGCGTTGACAATTGGTATCTCCTATTATGCAGATACCACCTTAATCGAGAAATTGTCTCCAGATAACTTTTTCCCAGCACCAAAAGTGGATTCTGCGCTGCTGAAACTAACGATGCGTGATAAACCGAAAGTCGAAGTGAACGATGAAGATCACTTTTTTAGAGTTGTTAGGGAGGCATTTCGGGAAAGGCGAAAAATGCTCAAAAATTCGTTGCGTCGATTTGCATCGGCGGAAAGACTGAGCGCGGCGTTTACCGAATTAGACATTGCACCACAAAGACGTGCTGAAACGTTAGATATTTCAGAATTTGCTGCTTTGGCTAACTTGTTACAATTGAATGTCTAAATGCAGGAGCTGCCAATGGACGATCTTCCAAACCGAATCTTCTCGACGAAATTCGAAAACACACCTTGCCTCAAGATGTCTGAGGTTCTTGTCTTCAGCGTTTTCAGAATCTACATCCAACAATAGTTGAATTGATGCTTTTCTTGCATGGGTTATATCCATGTCTCTGTCTTTGAAGACAAAATCGAGCCGAGAATATGTTTCAAAAAGGGTTGTGAAAGATGGGATAACACCTTCGTAATTCAGAGGAACGACACCTGAAACGACACCAAAAGTTGTGGCAGGATCATCCGCAGCAACGTATGCTTCTGAGAACTGTGATTGGATCGCTTCAATATTCTCCGAGTCCAAACTTTCGATCAGATTGGAAAAGTTTTCAAGGAACGCGTTTAATTCTTCCTCGTGGTCTTTAAGAGGTGTTAAGGGAACATTTAACGTCAACCGCAGTTGGTTGAGTGTGAAATCATGAGATTGTTCCTGATAATCTGGGTCATGAACGGTTAAGGTCTGTTCTTCTTTATAAGGTATTTCTTGAAAAGTGTAACTTCCATCCACCTCTGTGTTTACCTCTAAACCGAATACCCTCACTACTGCCCCAGGAATCGGGTTTTTTGTTATCGCATCAGTGACTTTACCTGATACAGTGCCATATAAAATTGGTTCTGGTTCTACCACAGGTTCAACAGGTTCTGGTTGAATAGGTAGTTTTGAAGTATCTTCTTCCTCCATTCCACAAGCAAAAAAGACAGTTAGAATGAGTAATATTAGTAAAAAATGATTTTTTGTAAGAAATATTTGCATTTACCTATCCAATTGTGGTATTCTTTAAGTGTTAAATTTACATCAAATTGATACATTAATAAAGGAGGTGTTTAAATTGTCTCGAGTATGTACTTTGTGTGGAAAAAGACCACGAACAGGGAATCAAATCAGCGATTCAGACAGACACACGAAACGTCGTTGGCTTCCAAATCTTCAACGTGTTAGAACTATGACAGAAAACGGACCGCGACGAATTCGAGTCTGCACGTCTTGTATTCGAAGCGGAAAAGTTACCAAAGTCGTTTCCCGCATGTCGTCCGAGGTGTAAATCCTTACATTTTTCGGACGACACTCTGCACTCCCTTCAAACTTTTTACTGCGTCCATTACCTCTTTCAACTGTTCAACCCCAGTTACATCCAGCGTAAAATAGTCAGCCGCCGTATCATCAATTCTGGTGATATCAGAGGCTTTAAAGTTTCCCTCTCGAATGTTGATGTGAAATTTAGCGATAGCGGTTGTAATTTCACCTAACATCCCAGGTTTGTCGTGGCATTCAACGAATATTTGAGCTGGGTAGTTTGTCCCTTCTACAACGTGCCAATTTACTGCGACGAACCGTTCAGGTTCATCAAGTAGCCGCGCGCACCCAACCCTATGAACAGAAACACCACGTCCCCGCGTTAGATAACCGACTGTATCGTCCCCAGGAATTGGGTTACAGCATTTCATAACCCGTACCATCCCTAAGTCAATACCGTTTTCAAGTTGGATAGTGGGTTCTGCGCGCTCCGGGGGTCGTTCTTCTGTCACCACTTCGACTTTTTCTGGTTTCAATCGATTTACAATCTGTGTGGCAGATTCACTCCCATTACCAATCCGGATACAAAGTTCCTCAACAGTATTAAGTCCGAGTTGATTAGCAATCTCAAGCAGTTTGGGAGATTTCAGATAATCACTTGCATTCAAGTATGATACTTGAAGTTCAGCTTTGAGGAACGTTTTCCCTAATTCAAGTGAATCCGCTCTATCTTTATCACGGAACCAGTGTCGTATTTTGCCTCGTGCGTAGGCAGTTTTCACTATACGGAGCCATGCCCTGCTTGGATTACTTTTTGGGTGGGTAAGGATGCGAATACGGTCGCCATTCTGGAGTGGTTCGCGTATCGGTATAAGTACATTGTTCACCTCTGCCCCACAACAAGTATTCCCGATATCAGTATGGATTTTGTAGGCAAAATCGATTGCTGTGGACCCTATAGGTAGCGCGTGTATGTCACCTTTCGGTGTGAAAACGTAAACCTCATCTTGAAACAGTTCCAGTTTCATTGATTCAATGAATCTTCCCGGAACATCTGGCGTATCTTGAATATCTTTGAGCATCTCCTTATAATTGGCAAAGATGGAAAGTGCTTCCTTGGTTGTCGGTACACCTTCCTTATAACTCCAATGTGCAGCAATGCCGTTTTCAGCGATCTGATGCATCTCTTTACTTCGAATTTGTATCTCAATTGGTTTTCCGTTATCTAAAATGGTGGTATGTAGGGATTGATACCCATTTTTTTTCGGTTGCCCAATCCAATCTCGGACACGATCAGGAAGATAATTCCATCTCAGATGCAACACACCAAGTGCGTTATAACAATTCCAATCATCATCAACAAGCACGCGAAGTCCAACCAAATCACAGATATCTTTAAACGGAGTCCCCTTCTGATGCATTTTCTGATAGATGCTATAAATATGTTTAGTTCGACCCCTAACGTTTGCCAAGATGCCGTGTTTCTTCAACTCACTATGAATAGTGGCTTCCATTTTTTTGCAGTATGCTTGCCGTTCATCAAGTTTTTCGTTGAGGAGATCAGCGATTTCTCTATACGTTTCAGGAAGGAGATATTTGAGAGTAAGATCTTCCAGGCGACCCATGATAGACCAAATACCGAGTCGGTGTGCAATCGGGGCATAAATTTCCAGTGTCTCTTTAGAAATCCGTTGCTGTTGTTCAGTAGATAAATGTTCCAACGTCTCCATATTGTGGAGCCGGTCAGCGAGTTTAATCAGGATGACGCGCATATCTTCGGCGGTAGCTAATAAAAGTTTTCTGTAAGTATCCGCTTGTCGCTTACGTTGCCCGCCGCTAAATTTGTACCTACTGATTTTTGTTACACCCTCAACTAAGTGAGCGATATTTTTTCCGAACCGCTCTTCCATCTCAGCACGTGTGATGCCGGTATCTTCTAACACATCATGCATCAAACCAGCACAAATCGTATCCATATCCAATCGCAATTGTGCAAGTATTTCTGCTGTCCTCACACAATGCATAAAATACGGTTCGCCAGATTTACGCAGCTGCTTTCTATGTGCATTCTCGGCAAAACTATAACACGATTTGAGGAAATCAAAATCGGGTTCAGCCTCTGGATTATGTCTCTGAATTTTATTAATTAGGGATTCCGCACTCATCTTTCACGCGCTCCCAAATTTTTTTTATATCTTGCTGTAATTGGAATTCTGAGAAGTACTGACATGTCTGTTTAATCCATTCACCCTTTAGATAAGTGCCTGAACAAGACAACTTACGAGGTTTAGTAGGAAGTAGTTTGATTCGTCTCTCACCTGCCTTTTCATATCTTTCAACAAAATACAATTCCTCAAAGATGGTGAGACCTATTTCAACAGTGGTTGGGTCGCCTAGCGTACCATTGAGAACCTCATTTTCAGGAATTTCCTGAGTGTCGTTGATATTTATCAGATCTCTTAAATTTTTGTACAACTCTTTCAATATAACTTCCTCAGGGTACCTCTGATAAATCCAATTATTCATAACAGTAACATCCGAAACTTTGTAGATAAGATGTATCTTAGATGTTTCCTCTGAGGTAAAGGCAGGTTTACAACGTTTGAAAAACTCGTCTGCACACAAAGTTAGGTGACAAAAAACAAAATGCTTTACAAAACTGAGCTTTTCCGAATTTAGAAAAGTAGCATTTGTAGCAATTGCCTTTAACTCTCCGTGTTCTAGTTTTTTTAGCAATTCTGTTTCTTGGCCGGACATCGTATCATCATATCGTGCAATATTACTAGCATTGTCCGGCAAAAGACGTGTCAACAAAAGTTCAAGCATCTGACTGTTTTGTACATAAATTATACAAGATTCATTCTCATCAAGCAAGTTTAAAAGGTAATTTTTTTTATTTTCGCTACGTCCATCAACAACCCTCGCGACTGAAGCATGATCACTAGGAGGATAAATATCGTGTTTTCCCTCTCGCTCGCTAGAGTAGATATGCCAATTTCGGTGCATAAGTTGTACGGAACTCATCTCTTGCCATTCATTAATTTCTGGTGAAAAAGCCATGTCTAATGAAGTTTTGGTTCCCTGTAAGGATACAAGCACATCTCTAGCATTCCATGCAATTGAACGGTGTTTAGTTACGCCATCACTGACAAACATTGACAGGTGTTGTTTCTCTTTTCCCATTAGGGTGGGCGTACCACTAATTTTTAGACGGTACGTGCAAAAACGTGGGGGATTATTTTCTCTTCCAAAAGGTTCAAACCTCTCCAACTCTTGTAAAGTTTCTAACGTCAATACAGAAAGGTTCGTTTCAAAATCAAGCTTCAGTTTCGGTTTTAGATCGTCATCTGACAATTCTTTGGAAGCATATTCATTAAAAACTTTTGTAAATTCAAGAATGTTTTTGGTTTTCAGTGTTAACCCTGCCGCAGCTGCATGTCCTCCATATTTTATCAGTAACTCTTTGCAACTGTGCAAACTGTGGACAAGATTCATTCCTTCAATACAACGTCCAGACCCAGTTGCTTCATCTTCATTAATCGCGATAACAAAGACAGGTTTATGGTACTTTTCAACTAAGCGTGATGCGACAATTCCAACCACACCTTGTGCCTTTTCACCCCAGTTTTTACCTGCTACGACGATACCTTTTGTTTCATCATCTATTGTCCGGGAAATTATATCTTCAGCTTCATCCCGAATTGCAGCTTCTAGCTTTTGCCGTTCTCTATTTTGGTTATCAAGTTCTAGGGCAATTTTCTCTGCTACATTTTTCGATTCAGTAGTGAGTAGTTTAACTACCTTATGTGCGGTATCCATCCGTCCCGCTGCGTTAATGCGCGGTCCCAACACAAAAGAAAGGGAATGACCAACAAGCCTTTTTGAACCGTACCCGGCAACTTTGCATAACTGGTCAATACCTACACGTTTCCGTTTGAATTCTCTAATCTCCTTATATTTGTTAAGTTCAACTAAGCCAAGTCGGCTTAAAGCGCGATTTTCCCCAGTTAGTGGAACGAGGTCAACAACGGTTCCTATCACAACCAAATCTAACAATGATTCCAGATATTTGACATGATCGCTTACCTCTAAAGCATCACATAATCCTTGGGCAAGTTTGAATGCTAATCCAACCCCCGCAAGATCCTTGTACGGATAATCACTTTCAGATATCTTTGGCGCAATCAGGGCATGTGCAGGAGGTGTGCCATCTGGAGAAGGTTGATGATGATCTGTAATAATCACGTCCATTCCGCAATCATTCGCCAATTGCACCTCTTTCACAGATGTAATTCCGCAATCCACGGTAATGATCAACTTTGCCCCTGTCTCGCAAATTCTTTTCACAGTTTCTTTGCTCAGACCATACCCCTCTGTGAACCGATTGGGAATATAGTATTCTACAGGCACGTCAATTTCTCCAAACATGTCAAGCAATAAAGCTGTTGCTGTAGTCCCATCGGCATCATAATCACCATAGATACAAATTTTCTCACCTAACTTTTTAGCCTGTTTAATTCTATCTACTACTTTGGGCATATCTTCTAATTCAGAAGGATCATGTAGTTTGTTGAATTCAGGTTGAAGGTAAGTTCGTGCATGAGCAGCATCGCTAATATCGCGATTTATTAGCAACTGTCCAACTAGTGGTGAAACACCTAGTTCTGCAGCCAATCTCACACTATGATCCAGATCTGGGGTTTTATACTTCCAAGTTTTGGGAAGATGTGGTTTTATCAATTTGATTTACCTATTTAGTTACTCCTACACTCCGCACTTCTGATTTCCGATTTTCGGTATTTATTTCTCAAACCTGTGTGGTCCCTACATTGAGTAAGCAATTTCAGGTGAACCGGAAAAAAAGACAAGTGGAAAATAGAATCTTAATTCACAACTCAAAATTTCCCTATCCTGTGCGAATACTTTCGTGACGCGGGTTTGTCGTAAAAATACCAAAATGTGTCAAAACAAGTGCGGAGTGTAGGTTACTAGTTCACCGTATTGTTAAAGACGTATCAATTCTTCTTGTTCAGTGAGATAAAACGTAGGTTTTTTATAATTCACATCAAAAAAATAATAAAAAGTCATGTCAAGTAATCTAGAATCCATAAAATGATATTGATATTCCATGTGTGATATCATTTACGGAGTTTGTATTCTTATGATGCTCTAGGGAACTTATTTTGGTGGTAAGAGTGGGATTATATGCAATGATCAAAGTTCCGTGTTAAACATTTTTTTACATGTAGTATAACAATAAAAGAAGTTATATGTCAAGTCAAAAGTTACTATACACCTATTGACAACGAATCAATTCCAAATTCGCCTATGACGTTTGTTGAGAATAAGGGTGGGGTTACCGCATTTCTATAACATTTCACCCGTGGGTCTGTATATAAGTGGCCAAACTACACCCGATCTCATAAATCATTTGTAAGGTGAAGTCCTTATGCCCAGCCATTTTGGTAAGAAACAACCTGTGGGCATAGGAACCCAAGCCTACAATAAGATATGTGCAGACTTTGACAAAACTTTACACACTATCATTTCATCAAATTCAACTTGATACACTACTCACAACGTGTTATTATCAAATCTTCCGCTACAAAACCTCGCCTTTCAAGGCGGGGATGTAGTAGTGGCTAAGACCTCTATTGTTGAAAAAAACTTGACACAGGTCTTAAAATGTTGTAAACTTGTTTTATGAAGTTGACAGGTATATCAAGCGTCACTGCTTTGTGGCGTGCCTGTCTCCCACTTAATAGGGGATAAACGCTTGATACTTGATGTGCTATAATGCGAAACACTACGTATAAACTTTTTCATGAGAAAGGTCTGAAACGATTGCATGATGACTTGAATATATGTGGTATTGTGCGGAATCACTTTCTTGGCTTGTCGATGCGTTATTATCGTCGTTATCGTAAATCTCTTTCTTATGGTCAGATGTCTAAGCATCTAACAAAGCTGAAGTCTTTAGAGCGATACAAGTATTGGCATATTCCATATTCCTGGTGTGTGCAAAATGTTTTGAAGCGTCTATCCCGAAGTTTTACAGAAATGTCTACGGATAAAAGAGGACATCCGCGTTTCAAATCGTGTAAAAAACATAAAGGCATGACGTTCTCTGGTGAACAAGTGCGAATAGAAAAAGTTGGCTCATGTCAAGACTAAGTGCGGAGGCTTCTAGAGAATCCAAGTGTACAGCGAGTTTATTCAAATAAAACGCACTTACTTTTTACATGAGCCAAAAAGTTTTGGATGCACAGAAAAAGGCAAGAAATCACCCGACGTATAAAATCAGATTGAATAAGCATTGGTATCGCTTTGCTTTACATCGTGAAATAAAAGGTGCTATCAAACAAGTTCAAGTTACAAGGGACGCACTCGGAGACATCTATATTACGCTCACTGAAGATTATAGTGAAGTCATTCCTGAACCCAAGACTGGTAAAGCGGAAGGGTTCGACTTTGGTATCAAAGACTTCTTGACTGGCAGTGATGGTAAAAGATACGAGTCTCCGATGTTCTACAAACAAAACGCTAATAAACTGACAAAAGCACAACAGCAGCATTCCCGAAAAGCCAAAGGTTCTAATAATAAAGAGCGTTCACGAAAGTGTATAGCACGACTGCATAAAAAGACTACTAATCAAAGAGCAGATCATCATTGGAAACTTGCTATAGACTTGTGCCGCAACTTTGATATAATGTTTTTTGAGGATTTGAACCTTGAAGGTATGAAACGCCTTTGGGGAAAACAGATTTCGGATCTTGCCTTTGGTGAGTTTATGCTAAAACTCAAATGGCAATCTAAAAAACGGATACGCTCGGTTTTGAAGATTGACAAGTGGACACCTTCTACAAAGTGCTGTTCTGTGTGTGAATATCACAACAAAAATCTCACTCTCGCAGATCGTCAATGGACCTGCCCAAGTTGTGATACACATCTTGACAGAGACCATAACGCTGCAATAAACATTCCGCTCATGTCAAGAGTAAGTGCTTTTGACGAGTTTTGCTATAAAATCAACACTGACAGCTTTTAGATTCATGACGAACTCACAGATTGCGACGTAACCGGCGAGGAACTTTTTATGAACGCCACGAAAGGGACGAAGGAAGTTTCGCAGCGTCGTCCAGGCACCTTCAATCGTATTTGTATGGATCTCGTAAAGACCATCACCGTCTGCGTCTCTTGCCCACTCGCCATCCTTATGGAGAACAATTTCACGGGTGCGCTGAATACGGTTATAGCCGCGCCAACCATCCGTATACACCGTTGAAGTCGGCAGCGTAAACTGATGAACGTGTGTTGAAAGCGTCGCAGAATCGGTGTGCCGCACAACACGTAATCTCAGGAGACCGCTTTCGCGACCTTTCGTCCCAACAATAGGCGGACGATCATTGTCATAAGTCCCATGTCCCCTGCGTTTATTGCCACGCCGACGCGGCGGATCCGAAGCATCAACGTGCTTATCGCCTTTTTCACCGGCGTTTTGAAACATCTCATCTGTTTCGACTTCAGCATCGGGTAAAGCAGCTTCGGGCTGTATCTGCTCTGCCGAAGTTTGGAGTTTACGTCTTATAGAAAGAACGGTTTGACGACTTAGACCCAGTTCACGCCCGAGTTGTGCACTTGAAACACCTTGACAGACACCGCGCAAAAGCAGAACGACCTGTGAGGGACGAAACTGCGTGCCAGCAAAGACCGTCCCGGTATAGAGGTTGTAGATGCTCTCACAGTGTTTGCAGCGATACACTTGTAGACCACTTGTTTCAGTCTTACGGAACTTGCGTGCCTCCCCCACGCTCGCTTGGCATTTTGGGCAACACAGCCCTTGAGGGTGGAAATGATCCAACACCCACGCTTGAACTTTTTCTTCATCCATGAGAGATTGTATTGGAAAGTCCATAGGTAACACTCTAACATAACTTTGAAAAAATAGCACTTACTTTTTACATGAGCCAAACATTCTTAAGGAAGGGGTAGCTTCCTTTGGATTAGCAGTTGTCAGCCCTATCATCCTGTCTAACAGGATCGTAGGCATCTGTGTTGAGGCGTCCAGGCCGCTTCTGAATGCCACAAATGCTTTCGCATAAACTTGCGGAAGCCTCGCCCTTTAGGGCGGGGTCTATCACTAAAAAGAATGAAACATAAAGGCTTTTTTATCACGTTAGAAGGTGTAGAAGGTGCAGGTAAAACAACACAGATACACCGATTAGCAGAAGCACTTGGTGGAAATGTGCTGGTTACGCGTGAACCGGGCGGCACCCCGATTTCAGAACAGATTCGTGATATTTTCTTAACCGCATCTGCTATGTCTGCATCAACCGAATTGTTGTTGATAACCGCGGCGCGTGCACAACACGTCACCGAACGTATTCTCCCTGCATTAAATGCAGGACAGATCGTTATCTGCGACCGATTTAGCGATGCTACCGTAGCCTATCAAGGCTATCGCAAAGGGATTGATCTTCAGCTTATAGAACAGGTCAACAACATCGCAACAGGGGGATTAACACCTGACGTTACGTTTCTTCTTGACCTGCCACCAGAAATCGGTCTGCAACGGAAACGGGATTCAGATGAACCCCTCACCCGTCTTGAACATGAAACCCTTGCCTCACACAAAAAAGTAAGAGAGGGGTATTTAGCAGTTGCTGAAGCAGAGCTGCAGCGCGTAAAGTTAATTGACGCACAACTTGACGTAGACACTATCCACAGCCTTCTCGTGACCGAATCGAATAAAAGAATCCAGTTAAAACAACCGTCTTAAAGACGTATCACATCAGATTGTGTCGGTTCAATTAAAAAATGCAGAACGAAATACTCGGTCATCAAAGCAACATAACACAACTCCAAAGCGCAGTAGCGTCAGAGCGCGTTGCTGGCGCGTACCTTTTTTCAGGAGAGAAAGGTGTTGGCAAAGAAACCGCCGCGCTTTACTTTGCGAATTTAATTCTATGTGAACAAGTTGTTGATGGCACAATACCTTGTGGAGAGTGTCGTGCGTGTCGTAAGATAAAAAGTGGCAACCACCCAGACTTACGTATTATACGTCCTGATGGTGCGCAGCTAAAGATTGACCAAATTCGGGAACTTCAACAAAAAATTGCGTATCAACCTCTTGAAGGTCCGCGAAAACTTTACATCTTAGCTAACACCGAAAGGATGAACGACTATGCTGCTAATTCCCTACTCAAGACGCTTGAAGAACCACCTGCAGCATCAACTATTATCCTATTGACTGAAAACCTAAAGTCTATTCTCCCTACGATCAGATCGCGTTGTCAGATTCTGCCCTTTTACCCAATGCCTACTGAAGAATTAACAGCAGCATTAATGGACAGACTTTCAATTGATAGCGATACAGCCTCCGCTGCCGCTATACTATCACGCGGGGTTGTGGGAAAAGCGATTACGTTGATAGAAAAAGGAATTACCGAAATAGAAACTGTGCCAGAAATACTTGAGGAAAGGGACCCGTTAGCTGCCTTCCGATTAGCAGAGCAATTTGGAAAAAATCAGGACAGTTTAGACGAATTGATAACGTGGTATCGCGATCTCCTTCTTCTGCAACAAGGCGCGCCTAAAGAATTAATAACACACACTAACGCTATAGAAAAACTGCAAACACTCGTACCACGCTACCCGCAAATACGACTTCAAAGAGCCATCAAGACCATTTTTCAAACAAAGACACTGCTACAGAATACTACTGTTACCAAAATGTTTGCGCTTGAGGTTATGTGTCTCAAGTTATTGCAGGGTAGATAGATTATAGTGAAATTCATAATTGTTTGTACACTGCGGTAGGTGTGGTTTCCTAACCGCATTATAGGCGTCAATTTAGTGCCATATATGCTTGTGGGAGGCGTTTTCAACGCCGATAACAAATCGGACAGACAGGTTTCCCGTCGACAATGTCGGCACAAATACTACACGCTTATTTGGCGTTAATTTGGTGCTTTGTCCGCGCACTGTTGTCTGAACCAGGATTTTCAGGATTATCAGATTTTCAGAATTATCGCTTTTGGACACTTGTCGCACCAATAAATGCCACAGACGCATTTAGCGTTGATTCACCGAACCTGTAGCGCAAACTGTATGAAGTTTAAGTATTTAAATCGGTAATTCCGATTTCCCCAGGGCCGGTAGGTGCGGTTTCCTAACCGCACCATAGGCGTCAATTTAGTGCGTCTGATACACCTTTCGCCTCTTCCGAGGCTTTGGTAAATCACATCTTAGCACCAGCGGTGCGACAGGTATATAGAAAACGGTGTAAAAAGTCTCCGCTCATGTCAAGAGTAAGTGCTTTTGACGAGTTTTGCTATAAAATCAACACTGACAGCTTTTAGATTCATGACGAACTCACAGATTGCGACGTAACCGGCGAGGAACTTTTTATGAACGCCACGAAAGGGACGAAGGAAGTTTCGCAGCGTCGTCCAGGCACCTTCAATCGTATTTGTATGGATCTCGTAAAGACCATCACCGTCTGCGTCTCTTGCCCACTCGCCATCCTTATGGAGAACAATTTCACGGGTGCGCTGAATACGGTTATAGCCGCGCCAACCATCCGTATACACCGTTGAAGTCGGCAGCGTCCACTGATGAACGTGTGTTGAAAGCGTCGCAGAATCAGTGTGCCGCACAACACGTAATCTCAGGAGACCGCTTTCGCGACCTTTCGTCCCAACAATAGGCGGACGATCATTGTCATAAGTCCCATGTCCCCTGCGTTTATTGCCACGCCGACGCGGCGGATCCGAAGCATCAACGTGCTTATCGCCTTTTTCACCGGCGTTTTGAAACATCTCATCTGTTTCGACTTCAGCATCGGGTAAAGCAGCTTCGGGCTGTATCTGCTCTGCCGAAGTTTGGAGTTTACGTCTTATAGAAAGAACGGTTTGACGACTTAGACCCAGTTCACGCCCGAGTTGTGCACTTGAAACACCTTGACAGACACCGCGCAAAAGCAGAACGACCTGTGAGGGACGAAACTGCGTGCCAGCAAAGACCGTCCCGGTATAGAGGTTGTAGATGCTCTCACAGTGTTTGCAGCGATACACTTGTAGACCACTTGTTTCAGTCTTACGGAACTTGCGTGCCTCCGCCACGCTCGCTTGGCATTTTGGGCAACACAGCCCTTGAGGGTGGAAATGATCCAACACCCACGCTTGAGTTTTTTCTTCATCCATGAGAGATTGTATTGGAAAGTCCATAGGTAACACTCTAACATAACTTTGAAAAAATAGCACTTACTTTTTACATGAGCCAAAGTCTCTTGAACCCCAGCGGGGTGACAGGTGTATGTGGTATTATTGCAACAATATTTGACATATTTTTTGAATGAAATAAAAGGATACAAAAATGGCAGATCCCGTAACAGTCGCAGCACTTCTTAAGGCAGCACCATACATCGCCACAATCGGCGGCACAGTCTGGGAAACACTATTTCCAGATAAAGCGAAGCAGATACAACTGGAAGTGCTTGAAGATCAGAAGAACTTTAGACGTATGTTGTCGCGACAATCGCGTGGTATATTCACCGGTTCGGAACGCCAAGCAATTGCGCGGGGTGCTGAGCCGACGGTCAATCGCATTGCCGGTAACGTTGCCGCACGTGGTCTTGGAGGTTCGGGGGCGGGTGTGCAGGTCATCGCGCAAGCACAGCAGGCACCTTTTTTGGAAGCACAAACCGCAGCTACACAAGCACTCTCTGGCGTGAATGTGCAGGCGTTCAAAATGGCGAGTCAACTTATCGGTGATGATAGTTTCTATGAGGACTTAGGTGGTCTTGTGCAGAACATCACAGAGTTATATACCCCAGATGATGGGACTGAAACAAAAGTGGAACCTGAAGTTGATGGTGCTATCGGATTACTTCGAGAAGGTCTGGAAGCACTCGGAGAAAGTTTAGGTAATATCTTGGGAATAGGTGAATAATAAAATGGCAGATGGAAACTACGCGCTTAAAGGCGCAATCAAAGGACTTGTAGCGGGTTTGCGTGGCGTCACCGCAGGGAAACTCGCTGTGAAAAAAGCGAAAAATGTTGAAAATGTCAAGTTTTTTGTCTGCCACATCAATGAAATTGGGAACGTCAGTATGTGGTTTTTCATCCCAATTTTAAAATAATGACAATTGCTCAGGAGTACAATCTGGCTTTGCAGGAGCAATCTCCCCCGTTTTACTTGAGATGCGTTCAACAATCTGCTCCGCACTATTAACCGGATTGAGACTAACACCGCCTAACTCAATCAGCAAGGCATTGCCCTTTGGCGGACTGTCAAGGCAGCTTGGATTCAGAACAAAAAGCGGTAGATCCATACTAAGAGCCGTTTTCGCGGTGTTAAAGGTCCCGCTCATTTTACCGTTTTCATCTCGCTCAGGTCCGGCTTCAATTACAACAACCGCTTTTGAGAGCGCACACACAAGTTTATTCCGAATCATAGCGTTGTGCGCTAACCACTTCGCACTTGGGTCAAATTGCGACACTGCCAGCACATCTCGTTTCCAGTTGAATTCTCGGAACGCTTTTTTCTGATGCAATTCCTTGATGCCGTAAGGTAAAACTATTGTCGTTGTTCCCTTTGCTTCTAACGCTCCTAAATGGGCTTCAGAGTCTACTCCTTTAGCGTATCCGGAGACAACATTTATACCTATTCTCGCAAGATCACCAGCAAGTTTTCTTGCACTGTGAACTCCTTTATCAGATACATTCCGTGCCCCAACAATCGCAACACTGTCTGACATTAGGTGTTTTCGTTGTCCCTTAACGAACAATACAGGAGAAATATCAAGAAGAGGTAGTGAGAAATCAGTATGTCCTGGATAGATAATTTCAACTCCTAATCTTTTAAGTTGCTTATACTCCTCAGATACCTTCTCTCTATCCTCCTCGCGAATTTTGCCATTTAGAATTTTTGCCAATTCTGGAAATTGTGCAGAGAGGTGTCTTTGGCTACGCGGCAACATTTCAGGATCAAGTTGATGTGTTTCCAATATCTTGGCAATTGATGAGAGAAGTTTAGTGCCTATACCACGGGTTTTAAATAGACGAAACCAGAAATACTCTCTGTCAATACTCATCTTTTTATCCTTCTGTTAGCAAGCACTAGGATTTCTAAAATTCACCTCTTTAACCTCCGCCTGTCCGCTTTCGCGTCAGTGTTAGGGCAAGCACATGTCGGACACAGCCCTGCTCATAGAGGATTTTGGTGGCTTCGGTCAAAGTTGTTCCTGAGTCATAGAGATCATCAAACAGCAATACACACTGATCTTTGAAATCTTGGGTGTGGACGACAAAAACCACTTGAAGTTGTTCGCGTTTACTTTCTACGGGAAGATTTTTAAGGGGTACTGTCTGTTTCATCTTCGTCAAATAGTCCGTGCAAATGGGTAATGTCAGGAGCCGCCCTATTTCTTGAGCGATCTCAATAACAGGTTGAAAAGCCCTATTTGTATCTGATGGTGGAATAGGAAGAATCACCTTAAGATACTTGAGTATGAGGTGTCCATCAACGGAAAATTTTTCTTTAACGAATTTGGCAGCGACTTCTGCTATAGGCTGAATCTTGCTTCTATCATGACGATACTTTACCTGATAGACCAATTCACCAAGTTCAGTGCGATCAGTCTCATATCCTCCGATCGGCAATGGACGACTTGATACCGTATGAACATCCAAAGCCCAACCTGCACGCCAATTTCCATCAATCTGTCGTGGATTGATATTCACCATACTGTATTGTCCTCATTAGCTAGTACCAAGATTTCGACCATTAGGATATCGGTGTGATCATGGACAGATTACATTAGCAGAAACAAGACCGTTGTTTTATATTTCTTAAGATAGTCGATTTTGTGGTAGCAGCACAATTACATATCTTTTATTACTTGTGTATAAGGATACCATAAAATGTGTTCAGAGTCAATCTGTTTTAAAAAATTCCAGTGACATTCATCTAAGCATAAATTAAGATTATTTTCGGTAATTCTGCGAAATAGGTTTTACAACCCTCTCAAGTTTTCTCCAAACCTGAATTCCTATAAATCCTGTTTTAGACAATTAATCCTCCTAAAATCTGTTTAGAAAATTGGACAGAAAAATATGCTATATGTTATACTGATGTTATAGTTTCAACCGAAAGCATAACCTCTAATACCAAATCAACTTGATCCCACTCGGTAGGTGCTGTTTCTAACCGCACCATTAGCGTCAATTTAGTGGTTTTTCAAATATGAGAAACCCTCTTTAGTCCCGTAGGGACGATATGTTTATAGAAAACGTGGTAACCCCAATCTCTTCAGCCCCGTAGGGGCGGAATGTTTATAGCAATGGGTTACCAATCGGGATATGTCGCTCGGACAGAGCTAAAGAGACGTGTCTGGACGGTGTACTATAAACATATCGTCCCTACGGGACTAAATGTCCGACAATATCAATAACCATGCCTATTGATAAGGGTTCATAAAAACATAGACGTTTCCTTAAATTGACGCCTATGGTGCTGTTTCTAACCGCACCGGACACTAAAAGGAAAATGGAAATTACCCGATTAAATTCTTAATCTTCATTAGGGACTAAAGAGCATTCTCATATTTGAAAAACCACTAAATTGACGCCTATGGTGTGGTTTCCTAACCGCATAGGGTCTGAGCGAATGGTTCGGTGAGGAAACCCGTCCCTACTAAACGGTGATAACACGAGAAAAGAAATCCTCTATGTCAAACCTGCTTAATCATGCACAAGCATTAGAAACCGAAGGACAAGTCGCTGATGCGATCCAAGCCTATGATGACATTATCCGAAGCGAGAACGATTCGGAGACACTTGCGTATGCGAACTTCCGCCTCGGACATATCTATCAGGAATGGGGAGAACTCTTCGCTGCACAACGGTTCTTATCGCATGCCCACCAACTTAATCCAGAAAATCCCGACATTCGAGATGCGATTGACAATCTTAATCAACACTTCTCTCAAAATAGAGAGAATGTTACCGATCAGATGTCCCGCCAAAACAGTGATCAAATTGTTTCACTTTTTCGTATCGCGACCGGTATCAAACTTTTGGCTATGGATAAACCGGTGCAAGCATACCCCTTAATGAAAAGCCGCACCAAGATATTCCCAAACGCAGCAGTCGCAAAACATCTTCTTACAGACATTAGAATTACAGAACAAGAACGTAATTCCGCAATTGAATTTCTAATAGAAAGGGACTGGCTCGTAAACACCGATGCTGAATTATACACAATTGCCGATAGTGGTTTATACGCTTTTTATACTACGCTTGCCCAATTGCATATTGATAATTCCGCATATTCGGATGCCATCACCTGCTATGAACAAGCATATTGGCTTGACAATTCGCAGCTCGCGCCGTTGTATCAGAAGGTGATCTGTTATGCTGCAATTGAGGCATGGAATGAAGGGATTTCAGTCATCACAGAACTCCCTGCTGAAGTGCGGACAGAGATTGATGAGGTAGGATATTATACTGCTGTTGCACAATGCTATCATCACATTTATCAAGAATCAGGTGCTGATTCGGATAAACAGAAGGTAATTGAAACATGTGAAGTAGTGTTGCGTTTAGACAGAAAAGACAAAGAGATTACAAAACTGCTCGCTTCGTATCAGGGTAAAAAGAGTTGGTGGCGAAAATAATTGTTTGGAGGAGATTTATGAATCAAAAGGTATGCCAAAACCATTTCAGAAAAATATCTCCATTATCCTGTTGATTGTTGCTCCACACAACTACCCACTGTCCTAATCCAACGGATACAACGAACGGTGGAGAATGCTCACCCTCACTTGTAGAAATAGGCACTCCATCTTCATCCGATAAGAGTTTTCCATCTAAATTAATTTCCTGGCAGTAGATAGCATCTTTGCTCTCTTTACCGAAATCTTCCCTATAATCTAACCACGCGACAAAGAACTGATTTTCAGCGTTTCTGACGATGGCGGGTTTGTCCTGATGACCACCGGCAGTGCAGAGCGGGACACCATCCTTTTCCCATGCCAACGTCCCGTCGGCACGGATGCGCTGCATATAGAGGTCACCATAGATGTCGCGTTCGTCGCGCCAAACAGCGATAATTCCACCATCTCCATCATTTACGATTGCAGCGTGCCTTTGAACACCATCGGCAGTGCAGATAGGTATGCCTTCGTCCTTCCATAACTTTTTACCATCTGGTGAAATATGTTGCGCGTAAAGTTGGTCGTTGATGAAATTCTCATAGATTTGCCAAACGACTATGATACCGCCTTTACCATCGGCAACCACACGAGGTATACCATGCATGCCTTCTACTGGGGTGACTTTCTTCGGTGCATCCCATATTGGTTTGCCGTTAAAATTGAGACGATATGTCATAATATGCCATGTATCGTTGCCAATAACGTCCCACCACACGACATAAAATCCATCAATCCCATCAGCCACAAGGATAGGATCACTTTGTAGAGATTCAGATGGAAAAATTGGTATCCCGTCTTGATCCCACATGGGTTTTCCTTCTAAATTGATACGTTGTATATAGAGGTCTTGGAATTCGGAACTTCTGCGCTCATCCTCCCATATAACAACAGCACCACCCTTGCCATCACTCAAAATGGCTTGTGTGGACTGGTCTGCGACATTTGTGCATATAGGTATACCGTCTTTTTCCCAAAGTACTTTACCATCAAGATTTACTGCTTGTGCATATATATCCCAATTACTTCTACTGCGTCTGTCATTCCATATAACAATCGCGTGTGTATCATGCCGAATCATACGTAAGCGACGTTGATTTCTATCAGTACGGGATAACGGAAGACCATTCTCTTGCCACAATGTGTTACTGTTATTATCCAAACGTTGTGCATAAACATCCCAATCCTCTCCAGTGCGATAATCTTCCCATACCACTATAATGCCACCTTTACCATCGTCCACTACAAGCGGAAAAAGTTGCCCATCTTTAGCAGCAGTAACGGTTGTTATCCCATCAGCAGTCGTGGATTGTATCAGCATGAAAACTGATGTGAGGAGGAGAAGTATATATTTTATCGCAAGGAAACTTAATCTGTAAAGAGTGTCTTTGGCGTCCATAAGTTGACCAATTTACCTCTGGTATTGAAATCAAGGTTTTCCCACTGTTCGATAGGAAGTTCAATATGTGCAAGTGCAGCGGTGGGCATCGGTGCAATTTGTCCTGTCAGATGCTGCACGAGTTGTTCCATTGTAGGATTATGTCCGACTACCATGACACGTTGATGTTTGTTGGATAATGTCTGTAATTCTTCTAAATAAACGCCTGGTGTGGCAAGATAAAAACTTTCCAACCGTTTTATTTTTCTTGTATAACCGCATGCCTTCGCTACCTTGGTAGCAGTTTTTTTTGCACGCTTTGCTGATGAAGTGAGAATACGGTCAGGAATTATCTCTTGCTGGCGTATATGTTCACCCATGTGAGGTGCATCGCGTTTGCCGCGCTTGTTCAGTGGTCGGTCATAGTCTGCGATATCTGGAGTATCCCAACTGGATTTGGCGTGTCTAAGAATGAGAAGTGTTTTCATAGAAATTCTTTGGTATGGCACACAAGGTGAGGTTATAGCATTTAAATTTGATTCCAATCCATGATGACGCCTAAGTATTTATTTTTCCGATCAGTCAAACCGTCGTAAGCAGATTGTGCATCTTCAGGATTAATAACATGTGTCAACAACTCCTGAACTTTGAATTTGCCTTCCTTGATAAGAGAGTATACTATTTGCGAATTCCGTTCCAATGAGTGTTTCGATTCACCAGAGTGCATTATGGGGTAGACCCATTCATGTGCACTGCGGAGTGTCACCGCGCCTAAACCTATAAGATGTGTATAATTTAGTATCGCTGTCACATTAGTGATATATTCTCCACGCGGTGAACCGAGCAGGATTACCTCACCTTTAGTGCGAGTCAACTGATACGCCAATTCAACAAGTCGCGGATTACCGATTGCTTCAACGGTAACCTCCGCTTTACGACCATCTGTTATGGCTTTAACGCGTTCAAACACATCCTCTCGGTCAGAATTTATCAGGTGTTGGATACCACACTTCCTCGCAATTTCAAGCCTTTCAGGGACACGTTCAACACTAATCACGTTCATACCCGCCAAACTAAAAAGTTGGGATGCTGAGTTACCAACTAATCCTAAACCGATGATCACAACTGTATCTCCAAACTCTGCGGAACATACGCGCAATGAAGTCATGGCTACCGTTGCCATTCGCACAAACGGAATCAACTTTGCATCCACTTCTAACGGAGGTTTAAACGCTAACATCACAGATGCAGTTTTGATGATTGAAGCGTGTGAACTATAGTAGAATGCAAAGTCACCGACAGCACACTTCGTTACATGTTCTCCAACTTTGAGGACTTCACCTATAGCCGTGTAACCTGATCCGTGTGGAAACCGAGTGCCACTCTCTAAACCTGTATATCCTGCGCCTTCAGTGCCGGGACTAATCAGACTGTAATGTGTTTTCAGCAGAATTTGGTTCGGTGCAAGTGTTTCGTCAAGCTCAAAGTCCTCAAGTGTTGCCGAACGTTTCGCTGGCATGATAATCTGTTTGCCTTTCATGGCGATGCTCCTTGTGCCGTATCCTGATTTTGCGTTATGATAGCAGGATTAACTTTGATTGTCAAGGCAAAAATTCAAACGTATGCCAGGGTTATTTAGTTTTAAGAATTATCAGTTGATGCGTGTTACTGATAGTTTATTTCGTAGGTCGGGTAGAGCGGTAGCGAAACCCATAGGTGTCAATTTAAGAAAATATTTTGTGTATTTTGATAAAAAAAGTGTTGCAAAATGGAGACACCTCTTACATAATGTAGAAAACGATTTTAATTAATTCTACAAAAGAGGTGTTCCGATGTCTATACTAACACAGGTTCCCGATAAAATGCAAGAGATACTCCAAAATAGAGCCAATGAGATAGCCCAGCGTTGTGGGTTGGTTCAAAGAATACGTAAACTCACAGGTGCTGGCTTTATTCAGACCCTCGTATTCGGGTGGCTTGAAGCACCTGATGCCAGTTATGCTGATCTTGCCAATACCGCACAGGCTTTAGGCATTGACGTCTCTCGTCAAGCGATTGAACAACGGATGACACCCGAGGCAGCCGAGACACTGAAGGCAACACTTGAAGAAGCGGCAAGCCAAGTGCTTACCCTCAAACCTCAATGTCTCCCGTTGCTGAAACACTTCACGGGTGTTTATGTGCAAGATAGCACTTGGATCACACTCTTAGATGAACTCCATACAATATGGAAAGGCGCATCCTGTAGAACACAAAAAAATAAAGCTGCCTTGAAACTCCAAGTCCGCTTTGATGTTTTGACCGGCACTTTCCAGCACTTTCAACTTACGGATGGCACCACTGCTGATACGAAGGCGGAAGAGCAGTTTCAACCTCTACCTGCGGGCAGTTTACGCTTGGCAGACCTCGGCTATTTTTCGCTTGCCGAGTTTGAAAGATTGACACAAGCTGGCGTCTTTTGGATAACAAAGTTCAAAGCCGGTTGTTCACTTTTTGACGAACAACAAGAACCTTTTTGTTTACAGAAGCGGCTTGCCTCAGAAACCTCAGACACCGTCAACCTGAGTTGTTTCATCGGTGCTTCAAAGCGACTTCCAGCACACCTTGTCGCCTTACGGATCAGCGAAGAAGAAGCAAACAAGCGTCGCCGATATATCAGACGAGATGCTAAACGCAGACAGACAAATCCTTCAAAACAACGCCTAAAACTCGCAGGATGGAACATCTATATCACAAATATAGATACGGATCAGTTTACCCCTGAACAGATCGCAGCCCTTGTTCGCATCCGGTGGCAAGTTGAGTTGATGTTTAAATCTTTCAAAAGCATCGGCAAAGTTCACACATCCCGAAGCAAAAAACCTTATCGGGTCTTATGTGAGGTATACGCCAAACTCATCGCACAACTCATAAGACACTGGGTGATGATAGCAATCGGATGGAGATGTATACTATATAATATCATCAAAACAGCTGAACTTGTCGGTTTATACGCACGCATCATTACAATCAGTTTTCGTAAATCCAAAACTGCTTTACGCAGAACTCTTAGGGATATAAAACAGACTATACTCAATGATGATAGGAGGATACGAAGCATTGGCAAACACACAACTTTTAGACTTCTACAAAATGTTGAAAATCCTTAAATTGACACCTATGGGTAGAGCGGTAGCGAAACCCGACATGAACTAAACGTGTCGGGTTTCGCAAACTCTACCCGACCTACAGGTAGTTTATATAGAAATGTGAAAAAATATAGCAGAAAAACCGAAAACTAAATAACCCTGAACGTATGCTGAAAAAACTTGAATTCCAATTCAAATGTTGTTAGACTTAACGATCTTCTGTCAAATCCCCATGCTTTAGCTTGCGGGATGTAGACGGCAACCTTTGGTTTACTTCGTGAAAAAAGATTTGACTTTTTTCTAAAGATGTTGTATAGACATTATACTGATTTAAAAACGTGTTGTGAGAGTTAATTTTTATGTATTTATATTTCACGTTACAATATATTTAGTGATTGTAATTTGGCAGTTTTCCCTTATTCTGTTTCCGTTTTAGGCAAAATGTGCTTATAGGATAGCAAAAAACAGACAGACAAGAAACCCACAATTAAATTGATATAATGTCTTATGATTAGAGTATCAAGTTGACAGGCATTTTCAGCGTAGTCGCAAGACTATGTGCCTATCTTACCCACTGAAAAGGGGTTAAGTGCTTGATACTTGAGACATCCTCCATGAAAACCTATAAATATGAGTTTTCTCATCAATCTAACTTGATACAGATTGGCAATCTGATAGACGATCTACATGACGTGCATGTGCATTTATTGCGTCTGCAACGTCGTTATCATCGTATTTTTCGTAAATATGCTCCACTTTCTCGTATTTTGAAACATATTACGAAGTTGAAACAGCGGACAAAAAAGCATTGGAACCACCTACCGAGTCAAGTTATCCAAGATGTTGCGATCCGTATTGATAGAGGTTACCAGTGTTTCTTTGCCAACCTTGAAGACCGCCAAACAGGTAAAACGAAACGCAAGGTTGGCAGACCGAGAATCAAACCGGATCACAAATATAAGTCCCTCACTTTCACACAGGCGGGCTACAAAATAGAAGGCAACCGCCTAACAATCCACTGTCTAAAAAAGTCCTTTACGTTTTGGAAACATCGCGAATGGACTGGGACTGTCAAAACAGCCACAATCAAACGTGACAACGTTGGAGATTACTACCTAACACTTGTGTGTGAGGATTGCGAACCTTCCGAGAAACTCCCTTTGACCGGTAATGAGGCAGGGGCAGACTTCGGTTGTCCAACATTCCTCACGCTTGCAGATGGCACGAAGATAGAGTCCCCACAATTTTACAAGCAAAGTCTCAATGCAATCCGTTCTGCCCACAAAGCACTTTCACGCAAACAATACCTATCTAATGGTTGGTTTCGCGCGAAACGACACCTTGCCAGTGTCAACAAGCACATAGCCGACAGCAGACGAGACTGGTTTTTCAAGTTAGCACTCCGTCTTGTGCGAAGGCATGATAAAATTGTGATTGAGACGCTGAACCTTGAAGGCATGAAACGCCTCTGGGGACGCAAAATCTCTGACCTCGCTTTTGGCGAATTTGCTTTGATACTTCAATGGACTTCTGCCAAATACGGTAAAACATTCTTGAAAACTAATCGTTGGGAACCCACTACAAAGCCTTGCTCTAACTGTGGATACCGCAATCAGAACCTAACGCTTTCAGACCGATATTGGACATGTCCAGAATGCAGCACACACCACGATAGAGACGTAAATGCTGCCATAAACATTTTGCAGGCTGGGGTGCCCGTGTCTTGATGCACGATAAAACTGCTCTGATGCAGAATAATAGCCTGCGGGTGGAGCGACACTAAGACGGTTGACTCTTTGAGAAAACCGCAGTCGCTATGAAACCGAAGCCCCTACCTTTAGGTAGTGGGTGGCATCACAAATAGACTTTGTGATTTGTTCTATGACATACTCCCCGAGCTAAAGCAACGGGGTTTCTTTCACTGATTTATCAGTGTTCTCTGCTCAGGCAGAGCGACAGAGGTGTTGATTGTATCTAACACCAAAGGGGGATGCCAGGTCCCCGACTACTGGGTTATTTATTAACCCAGATACTTTGTTGAATATATTTATAGCACCGACACCATCACGATGATATCTAAAATCGCATTGTTTGCAGTGATAGTTTCGGTTCTTAGGTTTCTTTCTATGTCCGCATTTTGGACAGGTTTGTGAGGTGTATGCTTCTGATTCAGAAACAACTTTGATACTAGCAAGTTCGGCTTTATAGCATATTTTCTGTGCGATGCGTGCGAAAGCCCACTGGTGTAGTTTCTGATTGGACTTTTTTGAATAGTTGACGTTATCTCTGATACCTTTTAGGTCGCCTATCACAATCGTATCCGCCTTCGCTCTTTGGCAGTCGGATATAAAACGTGATGTGATTTTATGTTCGGCATCTTTGATTTGGTCATCAAGTTTTTGCAAAGTCCTGCGTTTTGCTTTTAGAAGTTTGAACCATCGTTTAGATTTTTTCTCGCATCTATCCATTTTCGCAGAAAATCGGGCTTTGACCTTGTTTCTGTATTGTCCGATAGAACGCAGAAAACGACCCTTATAGATGGTAGTTCGGCTACCATCAAAACTAACAATCGGGTGTATTTCACCCATATCAACAGAAACAGTGATACCTGTATCCTGTTTTGGAGGAACATCAACTTTATAGACAAGCGCAAAATAGTAGTATCCGCGTTTGAAGGACATCTCAACATAGTTCGGTTTTTCTTGCACATTCTCAAGGATTACAGGTTCACGACCTTTGCCGTTGGAAAGTATCAGTTGTCCATCTTTCAGACAGATAGCACCTGATTTCCAACGCACCTTGAAAAACTTGCGTGTCCGTTTGGGCGGTTTCGCATCGGGATCAGACTTGCGAACCTCAAAGAAACTTTTGAGACTATCAAAGTAGGAATCCGAACAAGCTTGCACAGATTGAGAATGCAAAGCATATTCTTTATGTTGCATATACTTTTGAACTGCTCCTTTAGTGGTTGACTCGCTAAGTATTTATTACATATTTGCATTGATGTTTCACTATCTATATAGACGGTCACTTGCTTTTTCGGAATTTTTCTTGGACTTTATATCATAATTAGTTGCCGAGAGAACCATTTAGAAAGCCAAAACCCCTTGTGTCGTTTTGTTTTCCGAACAAGTGAGATAACTTTGGAATAGCAACTACCAGACGCACGCGCAAGGGTGTCTAATTGAGATGTCCGTTTTAACTTTCGTGTTTTTGTGATGGACATCGCTTTTCCTTTACATCGTTAAACCACTTCAAAATGGTGTGGTGGCACTTCCAAGTGGAAGGTTGAATCCACCACAACGATGTCTAAATAGTATATCACATTTTTCTACAAAAATCAAGTTTTTTTTGACAAAAGCAGAGGCTGTTAGCGGTTTTTCATCCACGCCTTAAAAGACGGGGCTTTCAAACCGAATATTTGGTAAGTGAATTTTTGACATGTATTCATTTTCTTGCCACATTTTGACCTAATACCAAATTAACGGGATTAGAAGTTTTCTACGTAGCGGTTAGCATTGCGAGGCACGGGGACCTCGCGCTACAAATTGCGTTAATCGGGTATAACATAGTGTTTAGATCGAATTGAGCGTGGAATTCCCGAAAACCTAACATCTCAAGAGGAATATCAGATGAAAAAGCAACTGTTAATCATACTGAGTCTGTTGATTGCTTGTATTATATTTGTTCAGAGCGGTTTGGCGCAAGACTACCACCGATGGGGTTTACCTAAAGGTGCTAAAGCACGTCTCGGTAAGGGGTGGATCACTGACATGGCGTTTTCACCGGATGGAAACCAACTTGCAGTGGCGTGTTCTATCGGTATATGGCTTTATAATGTGCACACTGCTGCCGAAGAAGCCTTCCTAAAGGGGCATACAGAGTTAGTCACTTCGGTTGCGTACTCTCCGGATGGCAGCACTTTAGCAAGTGGTAGTAGTGATTGGACTATTCGATTATGGAATGTGGAAAACCGAAAACACATTAAGACGTTTGAAGGACATACCGGACCAGTTAATTCGGTTGCATATTCTCCGAATGGAAAAACCCTCGCGAGTGGAAGTGATGATGGAATTCGACTGTGGAATGTGGAAAACTGGCAATATAAACAGATACTTAAAAAAGAGGCTGCTGGAATCATTTCGGTTGCGTATTCCTCTGATGGTAAAACCCTCACAGGTGGAAGTACAGATAGCAAAATTTATTCGTGGAATGTAGAAAGTGGTGAGCAGATATGGGAGATTACTGGATATAAGCGTTGTGGAAGATCCGAAAAATTTCCGCTCATTGTTAAATCCCTTGCCTACTCTGCTGACGGTAAGACTTTAGCAAGTTGGTGTGGCGGTGAGATGCGTTTGTGGAACGTAGTTAGCAGCGAATTGAGACTTATCTTTGAGCAGTTTGAACGTTCAGTCTATGCGTTAGCATTTTCTCCGGATAGTAACACAATTGTCACTGGAAGTCATGATGGTACAATTCATTTGTGGGATAAGACGAATGGAGAACATAAACGAACCTTGCCCGGACATTCAGATATGGTGACAGCCGTGGTATATTCGCCGAATAGAGACATTTTTGTCAGTGCAAGTTTGGACGGTACGATTCGCTTGTGGGGTGCGGTAGGCAAATTGCCTAAACGGATTTTTACAGGACATACCCGTAATTTTGATCTCCTTACATATTCGCCAAACGGTAAAACTCTTGCAAGCAGGAATAGTACGACTAGCGACATTTTGGTGTGGGATGCAGAGACATTCCAACACAAGTTGAAGCTTATGGTAAATACGAATGACGAACAAGGTCCCCAAGTAGTTGAAAGGCGTAACAGGATGGGAAAAAACGAAGAGATGATCACTTCGCTAACCTATTCTCCGGATGGAGCAACACTTGTAACTGGAGGTATGAACAATACGATACGTTTTTGGGACACAGAAAACGGCAAGCTCAAACGAACTCTTGATGCAAAAAATGATGAAGAACAACCACTTGATCAAAATAATCGTGTTCGCTATCCACATACTATTACTTCGCTAGCATATTCTCTAGATGGAAAGACACTTGTAAGTGGTAGGGGAAATGGTAGGATTCAATTCTGGGACTTAGAAAGTAGACAGCACTTACAAACACTTGCCGAGCATAAATTGCCAGTCATTTACTTAAGGTATTCCTCAGATAGTAGCATGCTCATAAGTGGAACGTACTCAGGGAGGCATGCAGATGACGTTGGTAGGTATTCAAATATAAGTATATGGGATATCCGAGAACAACAACTTTTCAAGACTATCAATGTAGGAAAAATAATAAATGGAGTGATCCAAAAGCCGTACGATATAAATTTTATTTCATTTTCTCCAGATACTAAGATGGTCGCAGGGGCAAGTGGAAACAAAATGATCTATCTTTGGAATACTGAAACTGGAACACTTCAGCAGGCGTTTTTTGGACATGCAGGTGAGGTTACTTCAGTTGCTTATTCACCAGATGGTAGTACACTTGCAAGTACAGGTGATGATAATACCATTCGCTTGTGGGATGCGGGGACAGGACAATATAAGTGGACACTTGCTGGACATTTGGGTAATGTTACTTTAGCGACCTTTTCATCTGAAGGAAATACTCTCGCGAGTGCAAGTGATGATGGGACGATTTTGCTGTGGGATATTTCTGCTGTTACACAGGTTGAGGCACAAAAATCCACTCATAATAAAACTCCAAATATATCTCAATGGCATTTGCCTGAGGGGTCTTCAGCACGTCTTGGAAAAGGTTCAATAAAGGATATAGCATATTCACCCGACGGTAATCAGTTAGCAGTGGCAAGTAGTATAGGCACTTGGATCTATGATGTTCATACAGGTGAAGAACATGCCTTGTTCACAGGACCTATGGCGTCTGTCGATTCGGTTGCATATTCACCCGATGGTAAGATGCTTGTCGGTAGAAATAGCCATGAACTCTATTCGTTGGATGTAGTAACCGGGAAGTACCTTTATACTATCTTATTGGATACTTATATGAGCGGGCAAAATGGGACACCCACCTTTGGTTTTTTACCTGATGGAAATACACTTGTAAGTTGGAGCCATGGTGACATGATCCAATTATGGAATGCTGCAACAGGTCAACACAAACAAACAATTGAGGGGACAGCGAAAAGTAAATCTCTGGCATTTTCTCCAGATAGTGAGACACTCGTGTACAGCATTAGCGGGCTGGATATAGATAAAAAAGTGCAACTATGGGATGTGTTAACATCACAACATAAGCAAACTTTATCTGGACATAAAGACGGTGTTGAATTAGTATTATACGCGCCGGATGGAAATACCTTCGCAAGCCTCGGCAACCCACACTATTGGGACAGAAGTTCAACTGGTATCGAAATTCTATTGTGGGATGTAGAAACCGGTAATCTTAAATACAAGTTTCTTTGCGATATGTATGTTGATTTGATTATGTATTCCCCTGATGGTAAGACGCTAGCAGCTGGAGCTAGAAATGATATACAGATACAGATTTACTTATGGGATGTATTAAGTGGTAAGTTCAAACATACACTTGCTGGAAATGCTCCATTTGTGTACTCTCCGGATGGTAAAATAATTGCAAGTGGAAACGGTAACACCGTTAGTTTGTGGGATGTAGCATCCGGTGAACAATTGCAAACGCTTAATGGAAATGCTGCAAGAATCGCTTTACTACGATATTCACCTGATGGTAAGACGTTCACGAGTGTAGATAAGCACAACATGATACATGTTTGGGATGTAAGTACTGGAAAACTGAAACATACCCTTGAACATACAAGTGGGGTCAAATCTGTGGCGTATTCGCCTGACGGTAAGACATTGGCTTGTGGAGGCTTCGGCAATAAGATCCGTTTGTGGGATGTCGCTTCACGCACACATAAGCGGTCCCTTACAGGACTCACATCTGCTGTCCACTCAGTCGCATATTCACCAGATGGTAATACCTTAGCGTCCACAGGGGCTAAAGATGCAGTTCTATTGTGGGATGTATTGACCGGTGCATACAAGCAAACCTCGAAATTTAATCGGCTCAATTTTTATGTCTACTCAGTTGTATATTCTCCGAATGGGGCTATATTAGCCTTTAATGGTCCTGAAAATACGATTGTATTGTGGGATGTATTGACCAGTGTGCACAAGCGGACACTCATTGGGCACACGAAAAATGTCGGGTCATTAGCCTATTCACCAGATGGCAAAACATTAGCCAGTGGAAGTTTAGACGCTAATATTCAATTGTGGGATACATCTATAGGCAAGCATAAACGCACGTTCTCTGATAATATACGTCCTGTGCTTTCGGTAGCATTTTCCCCAGATGGAACGACGTTAGCCAGCACGGGTGATCACAGTTCTATTCATTTGTGGGATTTGGAGAGCGGGGAAATAAAATCCGTACTTACGCACAATCAAATTGGACCCCAGGTACATTCGGTCGCTTTTTCATCGGATGGTATGATATTAGCTAGTGGTAGTGAAAGGGGTACCATTCATTTATGGAATGCACATACTGGCAAACTCAAGCGGGTATTTTTTGGACATAGAAATGATGTTAGATCGTTAGTATTTTCACCAGATTCCAAAACACTTGCAAGTGGAAGTTGGGACGGAACAACCTTACTGTGGGATTTAACAGAGTTTAATAATACAGTTGATTAGCCTGCTCGTATTCAAGAATTATGGTATCACTGAGTTCTATTACAAATGTGTAACCCGTTTCACAATGAGATTCGGAGACCGTTGTGTAGGACTTAACAAAACCTCAAGAATGTGGTAGAATCTATAAAAACCTATAAAACTCTACACTCTTCTTTTGATTTGTGCCGGACTTCCTGCTTCGTCGTTTCGTGCCTCTCAAGTGAGGTCTTACTTGGACTCCACAGGCGTTTATCGTCTCCTCGCAACTCGTGGCGACGGTGTTAGGGTTGAGCGGGACAGAGATTGATAGCGGCGTTGAGGTCTCTATTGCATTCAAAGTCACATTCTGTGCAATGATATCTCCGTTCAGAGAGCGTCAAATCTGTTTTCTTGTGTCCGCAGTTGCTATAGGTCGGACTACTCGCAAAGAACTGATCCGCTTCAGTTAAGAGTTTAGCAGCTTCACCAATCTTAACAAATCTATTATTCATACATATATTATAGCAGAAACAACAAGGCTTTGTCAAGTAAAAAACTACATAACTTTAGATTTTATGAGGTTCTTATAGGTTTTTATAGGTTTTTGTAGTTAATTTTTAACTGCAACTCACCCTATTGTTAACCTATCCGTACCGCATCTGTACATAATCTGCTGTTTTTGGATGTTCAGGAGTATCAAAAAGTGCCTGAGTCTCTCTGTGTTCAATAAGTTCACCGAGGAGCATATAAATACACTCATTACTGACTCGCCGTGCTTGTGCCATATTATGTGTAACGATTAAGAATGTATAGGTACCTGCAAGGATAGACATCAGTTCCTCAACTGCAAGAGTGCCTTTGGTATCAAGCGTAGAGCACGGTTCATCCATTAAGATGATCTGGGGTTTGAGTGGTAGAAGACGTGCAATACAAAGTTTTTGTTGTTGCTCAAGTTGCAATGATGTTGCTCGTGTCTTTAGTTTATCCTTCAAATCGTCCCACAGAAAAACAGAGGTGAGTGCTTCTTCAACGATCTCATCAGATTGGGTGCGCGATAGACTTCCAAATGGAGAATGTATATGTAAACCAAATAGAATATTTTCGTAAATTGAAATCGGTAACGGGTTAGGTCGCTGAAATACCATACCCACTGTTTTTCGTAACTCAAGCAGAGAGACATCCGAATCGTAGATGTTTTTTCCTAAAACTTTAATCTCACCCTTTGTCGTAACATTACCGTATCTTTCGTTTACCCGATTGAAACAGCGCAGAAGTGTCGTTTTTCCACACCCAGAAGGACCAATAAGTGATGTGATTTTACCCGCGGGGATTTTCACACTTACATCCATGAGTGCCTGAAAATCACCATACCAAAGACTGAGATTCTCTGTTTCAATACTATAGTTATTTGTTTCCAAGTGAGATACTCCTCTCTCCCGCTATCCAAAATTACCATTCACATAGTCGTAAGTGGATTGACTTGCTGGACTATCGGAAAAAATTACATCTGTCTCATCAATTTCAATCAGGTCACCGTTTAGCATAAAGGCAGTGCGATTCGCCAACCGTTTCGCTTGCTGAACCAAATTTGTAACGAGTAGAATTGTCATCTCATTTTTCAGTGTTTTCAGTACATCTTCAATACGCATCGTTGTGATTGGATCAACTGCGATAGAAAATTCATCAAGACACAGAATTTCCGGTTGATGTGAGAGTGCTCTTGCTATTGTCAATCGCTGCTGTTGTCCGCCTGAAAGTTTAGTGCCGAGGCTATCCAAGCGATCTTTGACTTCATCCCATAGTGCTGCTTGCTGAAGACATCGTTCCACAATTTCATCTAATTCTGCTTTTTTTTTGAGCCCTGATGTCCTCGGTGCGAAGGCAACATTATCATAGATGGAAAGTGGTAACCCTACTGGCAACGGCAGGACCATACCGATACGTCTGCGCAATCCATGCACATCGCTAATTGCGTTGACATCAACACCGTCTAACTTCACAGAACCTTCAACTGATGTCCCTTGTGTAAATTCCAACGTTCTATTGATGACTTTTAACAAAGTCGTTTTACCTGATTGTGCAGGACCGATGATGCCAAGAATTTCGTTTTCATGAACATCAAAGGAGATCCCATTCAGTGCCTGTTTGTCCCCGTAACGCACTTTCAGGTCAGAAATCTCAATTTTGTTTTGCAAAGTTTCCTCGCTATTTAACTTTTCGTAATTTTCTTCCGTGTTTTTCTCAAAAATGTTCCAAACCTTAATGTTCCTAAAACTATCCCTACGAACCCAATTTTATTTTTCATCAAAATCTTCGGGCTGGAGACCCCTCGCCTTTAGGCAGGGGAGGAAAGCCCGCCTCCTATTATAGTTATAATTTGTCCCCAAAAGGGGGAGTGCTGTTTTATCTCCACCTGCACACTGGGAGTCTGGATTCAGTTGTGCTGCTTCGTTCAGTGAGACTGTCACTACTCGCTTACTTGACCTGACACGATGTCTTTACCAGAAAATAATGGCTATAAGCCCACGCTCTCGCGGTATATGTTCCCCATCGACATCACGGAATCAGAGGAGTGGACGCTTGGCATGCGCTTCGCACAAGCCCCGATGCTTTAGCGCGGGGTTATTGACCTTCTTCAGCATTTTCCTCTGCCTGTTCTTCTTCAACCCTTGCCTTAGTGAGAACGGAAGCTAACAATCCAGATGGAATAGCGATGAGTCCAACACCGACTAATGCAACCAAAGCAGTGAAAATTTTGCCACCAGTTGTTTCCGGATAAGCATCACCATAACCGATTGTAGTTAGTGTGATAATTGCCCACCACATCGCATCGGGAATTGAACCAAAATCCTTAGGTTGTGCATCTCTTTCAAAGTAGTAGATGCCACATGCTGCTAAGTAGACAAACATTGAGGATAGAATTACAAGTGCGAAAAGTTCCCTTCTGACTTCACTTAATGCATCAATCATTCTATCCACTGCCAAGATGAATCGAGTCGCCTTAAATATTCTGAAAACCCGCAAAACTCTGAGAATACGTAGCACACGGAACCCAGGTATAAGCACTAGAGCAGGTAAAATTGCAAGCAGATCAACAATTCCAAAGAAACTGAATATGAATACTCGCCTATTAAGGGCAGTGTAAATTCGTAGGATATATTCCATCGCAAACAGTAGAAGAAACGTCCAGTCTAAGATATCAAAATAATGTTTATACTGCTCAAGGTCAGGCTCCGTTTCAAGTACAAAAGTAACTGCTGATGTAACAATCAAAAATTGAATGATTCCGCTAAAAACAGCCCCTTCAATAATAACCCCTAACTTTTTTTGTAAGTTAGTTTGTTCTTCAATATCATCGTTCAACATAGGTAACATCCTATTTTAACGCCTTTTGGGCGAGATAGCAAAACTCATTAAGAAAATGAGTTTACCAGTAACTAGTGCTGTGTCCACCAAAATATTGTAGGTCGGGTAGAGCAGAGCGAAACCCGACATGTGCTGGGACACTAATCTTGTCGGGTTTCGCGGACGCTCTACCCGACCTACAAACCACTCAGTAAGAAAATGAGTTTACCAGTAACTAGCACCTCAAGCCTTCCCATTCCGAAGCCTACCACCTTTTGCGCGTTCTAAGATATACCCGTAGAATAATTGCCGCAGCGTTTACAAGCAGAACACTACCGACCAACACAATTGCTGTCCCGTAAGGTATACCTTCTGTTACGTCCGGCACCTGTGTCGAAATCGTATAGAGGTGCAACGAAAGTGCCATACACTGATCTGTTATATTATATGCAAAAATGTTTCCTTCTGCAACAGATTTATAGAATACTGCCCCAGTAAACATAATCGGTGCTGTTTCACCTGCAGCACGAGAAACTTGTAAAATAACACCTGTTAAAATACCGCTAATTGAGTTTGGTAGCACAATCCTGCGTATCGTTTGCCAGCGTGTGGCACCCATATTCCAACAGGCTTCACGGAAAGACATCGGCACCGCTTTGAGGGCCTCAGTCGTACTCGCGATAATAACGGGGAGCGTCATAATTGCTAATGTGAGCGAAGCTGCCAGAATCGATTCACCTAAGCCAGCGAATAAGACGAATGCCCCTACCCCAAACAATGCATGTACAATACTTGGCACACCAGCCAAGTTTACAACAGCCAAATTCACAATCCGAGTGAACCAGTTTTCACGCGCATATTCGTTGAGATACACCGATGCGAATACACCAATTGGTGCTGCTACCAACAACGAAACCATCACAAGATATATTGTTCCGAGGAACGGTGCCCACAATCCACCTGCACGCATGTTATCTTTCGGATTCGTAAATAGAAAATCAAAAGATAACACTGGCAGTGCTTTATAGAGAAGATATCCTATAATTAGAAGCAGCGGCAGAATCATCAAACAGGTCATAATTAGAAAGAAAATTTTGACGCCATTCTCTATAAACCTGCTCTGTTTTCCAACTGCCGTTTCAGTAAACATTTTCTCTGCAGATATATCTGTATTGCTAGTGATACTCACGACGGAAACCAAAGCCGTGTGCTTCTTTTAGCACACAACCCTCCTCTGTGATTCCTGCTTCCGTCTCTCGTGCCTCAAACAGAGGTCTGACTTGGACTCCACAGGCGTAACTTTCCGTGTATCCCACGGTAGGTTGTTAGTGAATGTGGTAGGGTCGTTGTCCTAACAACGGACATTAGTTTTTCTTTACCACATTCTAATGTTTTAAGTGATTTCGCACCAGCATCACACACCTTTCCACAGGTGAGGGATAGGACCCATACAGGTTGTCCGGGGTGGAAACCCTATCCACGATGGGACATATAGTCCAACATGTTTTGGTGCAAATGTCATAAGTTTTTGGACCCACAGCTAAAGCAGTGGAATTGTCAGTTAATTCCCTTCATATATTCCTTAATTGTAGCAGGAACTAACTCTGACGAATACCTTTGATAACTAAGTCAGCGATAAGGTTTACTACGAAAGTAATAGAAAAAAGTAGGATACCGATGATAAATAGGACTTGATAATGTTCACCGCCTTTTACGACTTCACCCAATTCCGCAGCGATAGTTGCAGTGAGCGTGCGTATCCGAGAGAGCGGACTATTCGGAATGTTAACAGAGTGTCCGGTTGCCATCAAAACTGCCATCGTTTCTCCAATAGATCGTGCTGCACCGAGTAAAACCGCTGCCAACAATCCATTTTTCGCCGCTGGTAATAGTACACGGTAAATCACCTGCCATCGAGTAGCACCAAGTGCTTCTGCCGCTTCACGGTAAGAATCCGGTACTGCTTTCAGAGCGTCCTCTGCTATAGAGACAATTATCGGAACACTCATTAACGCCAGCATGATACTACCGTTTAGCATTGTCAAGCCAATTGGTGCGTTAAATACCTCAATAATCAACTGATTTATTAACGTCAAACCGATGAATCCCCAAACAACTGATGGAATTGCTGCGAGGAATTCAATCACAATTTTGAAGGTTTCTCTCAACTTTGGACTGCAGAATTCCGATACGAAGATTGCTGCGCCAAGACCAAACGGAACTGCAATCAACATCGCCAATGCTGTCACGCTAAATGTTCCAAGAATTAAAGCAAATGTGCCATACCTTTTACTGCCGAGAGATGTAGGATACCATTCTTCACTTGTCAGAAATTCCCATATATCTAATCCGCCAAAGAGAAAACCTGCTCCCTCCTTGAAAACAAAAAAGAAGATGCCAAAAACAAAAAGCATGGAACTAATTCCGCACAGACGAATATACAGATCAATTATCGGTTCGGAAGTTGTCTCTGAATCCGGTCCAAACTGATTATCTTCATTAGTGCCTTTAATAAATCCTAATTCTATGACTGTCCAGAGTCCATTGATTATTGCAATGAGGTGAACAAGCATCCACCATCCTGACGACATCTCAACTGACAGCATACTAATCACCCCAATTATTGGTATGAGATGAAACAAGAGCCACCACGCTGATTTGCCTTTGTCATGCCACCGTTTAGCACTTACTGCTAAATGTACCCAAGCTAGTACTATTAATAGAAGTAGTTCAAAGGATATTTTAGAAGGAGAGTTGTGAACAATTAGGGTTATGGCAAAAATAGCAAATATTGGTAAATTCAACAACCACCAAGCGGCTCTGTTGATTCGCCCATAAAACGTAAAGCAAATTCGTATAAAATTCATCTATGGCTGAAATCCTTTAATCGCTTTCTACAGGAACAAAACCGAGTTTTTCAACAATTTCTTGTCCATCAGGAGATAAGATCCAATCCAGATATGTTTTCGCTTCACCCGTTGGTTCGCCAAGAGAATACATATACAAAGGACGCGCTATTGGGTATGTTTTATCAATCACATTCTGAAGATTTGGTGCAAAATAAGGTTTATTGGAAGTTGTTGCGACTTCTAACATCTTTACATGATCAGTGGCATATCCCATACCGCTATAGCCAATAGCACACACGGTACGTCCGATGACTTCTACCACGTCTTTAGAGCCGTGTAAATCCAAAGAGCCGAGTTCAAAGTCACGCGATTTTCCAAGCAGTGCTTCCCTGAAATAGAAGTAAGTTCCAGAGTTTGATTGCCGACTGATTCGGATAATACTGTCACTTCCACATCCAGAATTTGCAATTCCGAGTTTGTCCCATTTTGTAATCTTACCATCTTCACCATAAATCTCTGCAAGTTGCGGAATAGTAATTCGGTCTAAAGGATTTTCTTTGTGCACATAAACAGCGAGCGCATCAAAACCGACAATAAACTCAATCGGTTCTTTACCGGTGTTTTCAATGGCTTCTTTCTTTTCTTTGTCCTTCACCCGTCGGCTACAATTCGCAATATCTACAGTGCCGTTGATCAACGCAGCAACGCCAGTTCCTGATCCTCCACCAGATACCTCAACAGATACAGAACTTGAAATACCAGAATATGCCTCAGCCCAAGCTTGTGCCAGATTTACCATCGTATCAGAACCTTTGTTCTTGATAGTGGCTTGTCCTGCATCTTTATCAGCACCGTTTGCTTTCTCTTCATCAGATGAACCATCATCAGATGAACCATCATGGAAGACAAAAACGTACGCTGAAAAGACAAGAATGCTTATGATAACATAACTGATCCAACTTCTTTTGTGCATCAATTTACCTCGTTTATTCAATCCTACCTATATTATAGCACTCAAATGTTACAAAAATTAGACAAAATTGGGAATAGATTATGTCATATCATAATTCTGAGATATTGCAAATCAAAATAATACCACATCTAAATGACAAAATGAAGATTAAAAAATAAATTGGGTAACTCGGGCTCAAACCCCAGGACCGGTAGGTTCGGTTTCCTAACCGAACCGGATACTACAAGGAAACTGAAAATTACCCGATTAAATTCTTAATCTTCATATTGTCATTATACCAAATTAACGGGATTTGTCTTATTTCCGGACGGTAGGTGCGGTTTCCTAATCGCACCATTAGCGTCAATTTAAGGAAAGGACTCGCTTGTAGTCGCGCAATTCATTGCGCCTCTTATATTCAAAGAAAAGAGGCGCAATGAATTGCGCGACTACGAACGCTGATATTCTCGTAATTTGCGTTATTTGAGATGTTGATACAAGAAGGTGCGGTTAGGAAACCGCACCTACCGGCCTAAATTGACGCATAAGGTTCGGTTTCCTAACCGCACCGGACACTACAAGGAAACTGGAAATTACCCGATTAAATTCTTAATCTTCATACGGGACTGAAGAGCATTTCTCATATTTGAAAAACCACTAAATTGACGCATAAGGTTCGGTTTCCTAACCGCACCGGAGATGGTTATGGAATTACCTAATTTAACGACTTGTGTTAGTTGGTTCTATTTATGTAATATTATGTTTCACACATTTAGTATTTTTCTGTTTTCATAAATCCACCCTTATGCTATCCTTTATAGTAAATTCTCATATAAAAAGGAACATAAGGATGGACTTACAGGATACATTAGAACAGTATGTTTTGCAACTGAAAAATATGGAAACCCGCACGCTTGAAGCAGTTGTGTCGGTCTGTCGGAAGATCATGTCAACGCTTTATGACCACTATTTCCCGGGTGCAGAAGCACTGCGTCCAGGTCCAACGAGCCGATGTCCGGACAGCGACATACTCACACTCGCGTGGGTGCTTGAACTGATAGGAAAGGATAGTGAACTCACAGGATACAAACTTATCAAAGCACAACTCGGACACCTTTTTCCCTATTTGCCGGAACGCTCTCGCTTCAATCGGAGACGCCGCAACTTGTGCTACGCAAGCGAAAAACTCCGACTTGTTTTGATACAGTTTTTACCAGGTGATGAGGTTTTCATTGTAGATAGTTTTCCTATCCCGCTTTGTGATTTCAAGCGTGCGCCTGCTTCTACATCACCTCTAAAATGTGCTGATGGCACCGGCACTTTGGCTACTTATGGAAAGTGTGTCACAAAAGGACTTGGCACTTTCTTAGGATTTCGTGGGAGTGTAATAACCACTGCTTACGGGCTCCCTGTTGATTTTGCCATAGCGACTGCAAATACCGATGATAGAGAAGTGCTACCCTTGTTATGTGAACGTGGCACTTATCCTATTATTCTCGGAGACAAAGGGTATATTTCCGAGAAACTTGAGACTGATTTACTGAGGACTTACAATGTGTGTCTATTACCGACACGGCGTAAGAATCAGAAGGCACAATATCCGCCAAGGTTTCGTAAGCAGCATGCTAAACTCAGACGGCGGATTGAAACAACGATAAGTCAACTCACCCATCAGTTCAATGTTTCACGGATACGCGCCCGGGGTCATTGGGGGGTTCGCACACGCTTGAGTAACAAGTTTGGTGGTTTTACACTCGGTGTTTTTTTGAACAAATGTTTAGGACGCAAGTTGATGGCACTCAAAGACGTTGTTTACGCATAAATAAATCTAACTATAGTATCAGAAATATTACAAAAAGTTAACTGGCACAAGTCGTTATAATACGCAATTAACGTGATTTGTAGTGCGAGGTCCCCGTGCCTTGCAATGCTTGACTTTATCGGAAAACTTCGAATCAAGTTAATTTGGTATAATACGTTAAAGTCCCTCAAGTTCATCCTGCAAGAGTTGTGTTTCATAGATGCCAGCATAAATCCCGTTCTGTTCAAGAAGTTGATTATGCGTTCCAGATTCTACGATGCTTCCATCATTTAGAACAATAATATGATCTGCCGCTTTGACTGTTGAAATTCTGTGTGAAATAAGGATTGTCGTCCGACCCTTCATGATTTCCGCGAGTCTGCTAAGAATTGTATCCTCAGTCTGTGTGTCTACACTTGCAAATGCGTCATCAAGGATAAGAATTTTGGGTTTAATTATAATAGCACGTGCAAGTGCACTACGTTGGCGTTGCCCGCCTGAAATTGTTATCCCACGTTCACCGAGGAAGGTTTGCAACCCATCTGGAAATTCCTCAATTTGGGACAGCAGATCGGCACTGTGTGCTGCCTCCCTTATCTCATCATCATTTGGGGTGTCCACACCGTAAGCAATGTTATTGCGCAAATAATCTGAAAACAGAAACGGTTCCTGCTCCACAAATCCGATATTGGAGCGAAGCACACTCAAGGGTATATCCTGGATATCTACACCGTCAATAAAAATAGTGCCGCGTTCCGATTGGCGGATGCGCGGAATGAGGTCAACAAGCGTGGATTTCCCTGATCCTGTACCACCAACAATTGCAAGCGTAGTGCCTTGTTCAACTTTCAGATTGATGTTTTTTAGTACAACTTGACCGTCAGGATAAGAAAAATTCAGGTTCCTAAATTCTATCTCACCTGCAATGTTTTTGAAGTTCCATTTGACGTTTTCGCCATCGTAGATTTCCGGGTCTTCACTGAGGATTGCATTTATCCGATCCATTGAAGCAGCACCGCGTTCAAATGTATTGACAATAAATCCGAGCATAATCATCGGTCGCACAAGCATCATAAGGTAGGCATTGAATGCTACAAAATCACCGAGTGTTATTTTTCCTTCAATTACATGGAGTCCACCCATCCAAAGAAGCACCACACCACTAATTCCCGGCAGAAAACGGAATAGCGGAAAGAAGAAGGTCATCAGGCGGATCTGTCTGTGGTTACGATTGACGAATTCTTGATTTAATTCTTTGAAATGTTCAACCTCATTCGCTTCAAGGGTGTATGCCTTTACAACGCGCACACCAGATAAATTCTCTTGAACCTTTGTGTTCATCGTTGAAAACGCCTCTTGTATGCGTTCGTAATGCGCATGCAAACGTTTTCCAAGTAATCGGATTATAATTGTGAGAATCGGATAGGGTAACAAAGCAACGAGCGTCAAAGTCGTATCAATTTGCAGCATTATAGCGAGTGCTAATCCAAAAAACACCGTTGCATCAGCAGTATATATGATCGCATTGCTAAGAACCATCCGGATAGCATTCAGATCACTTGTTGCACGTGTCATCAAATCGCCTGTTCGGACATTATCATAATAAGAAGCTGAGAGTTTTTGAAGATGAAGGAAAAAGTCAGCGCGGAGATGAAATTCCATCTGTCGGGCAACACCTTGGATAGTTCGTCTTTGAACGAAACGCAGAATTCCACCAACGAAGGCAACGCCAAAAATGAGACTTGCGAAAAAGAGAATACTTCCCGCTGACACCGTAATGTCCGGGTTTCCATCCGCTTGTTGTAACTCATCAAAAAAAGTTTTCAGTATCTGCGGACTGATCAGCAGCAACCCATTTGTCAAGATAACAAGGATGAAGCTGAACAAGATAGCGTATTGATAACGTTTGACGTATTTTTTGAGACCGAGTAGACTGCGAATGGTGGACTCCCTTTCCGCGCCAGTGAATCTGGACGCGTGCTTTACTCAAATAAGTAATTGAGTTTGACGTGAATTTGAGATAGGTGTTTAATCAGTTTTACGATAAAAAAAGGTAAGGTGGTTTGCAATCACACCGTTTTGTGTCTATCCAAGCATAAAAGTGCATCCAAGAATGCGTATAAGTGAATGATCACTTTATATTACGTGTAATACCAATTCTAAAAAATAAAATTTCATTATGAGATTTGGTTTGCATATTAAGGTGTAGAATGTACTATGCTTTGGACAATTTCTATCTGTTTCATGTTGTGTTTTCAAGTGTTTGCTGATTTTTCATTGAGTTTCGGACAGGAACGTAACTCACAGAAAAAGAATTTCAGGTGCAAGCAAGAGCAGCCCCAGCGGGGCGGAATGTCTATAGGGACTGTGAACAAACCCTCTTTAGCCCCAGCGGGGCGAAAGGTGTCCCAATAAACCAATATTGATGTCAAAAGTGTTTCTATTAATCCAGGCTATTACTCAAAAACCCTAAAAATTGTCCAAACTATAGTAGAATGTCCGAGGCGCAATGAATTGCGCGACTACAAACGCGGTTTTTGTTAATGAATAGTTGTCATTCAGAAATGGTATAATACCCAATTAACGCGATTTGTCCTGTGAGGTCCCCGTGCCTCACACTGCTGACTTTATCCGAAGACGTCGAATCAAGTTAATTTGGTATAAAGTCTGTTCAACTTCTAATAGTGGAATGGAACACCAACATAATACCAAATTTAACGCGTTGTGCTGTGTGAAAAACAACAAAACTATAAGGTAGGAGGGAATTCCGATTCCCGATAGTATATCGCGATTCGGAGATCGCTCGGACAGAATATGAACAGCTTCCCGACAGGATATCGCGATTCGGAGATCGCTCGGACAGAATATGAACAACTGTGAAAAACAACAAAACTATTACGTAACTAGCACAAGTCGTAAATACATAAAAACCTAATCAAGGAGTAAATATGAAACAAAATCGAAAACCGGCACCATTCAATGTTGTGCCGGGTGACACTGAAGGAACTACATGGGCATTACCAGAAGGCGCAATCGCCAGATTGGGAAAAAGTAATATTTGTGGCGTGAAACTATCCCCAAATGGCACGTATTTCGCTGTCGCAAGCGGTATAGGTCTCTGGTGGTATGAAATATCGTCAAAACCACCTATCGCGTTGTGGGAAACTGAACGCGGAATGATATCCGCTGTCGATTTTTCACAAAATGGCGACTGGATTGCTATCGCCAATTATGACGGGATTATTAAAGTAGTAGATATTCAGAGTGGTGAGTGCCTTGCACAGATGAAGCGGACAGAAGAACAGAATATCTATTGGTACATCAACTTTTCTCCGGATCGTAAGTGGATTGCCACCGCGAATTGGCATGGCATCGTTGAGGTGTTAGATGTCCATCGCGGTGTCTGCGTCGCGGAGATGGATCGAGGCGAACGTGAAGTAAAATCAAATGATATTTCTCAACTTGAATTTTCTCCGAACGGGCAGTACATCGCTGCTATAGCGGATAGTGGTAAAATCTATTCGGTCCGCGATGACAAAATCATTAACCCTGATACAGAAGGCAGCCAAACTTACATCTGGTGCCCAGAAACCGGTGTGCCAATTGTCAAGTTCGCTGGTTCAAAATTTGTATTTTCCGCAGATAGTCGCATGTTGGCATGTAAGACACCTGGCGAGTCCACCAATGATTCCGATCGCGTTGACCAATGCATCTCAGTGTGGGATATAGCGAAGGGTAAACGTATCGCCCACTTCACAGGACATAACGATTGGATAGGCACTATCACCTTTTCACCCTGTGGTGAGTTCCTTGCATCAAGTAGCGACGATAAAAGCCTGCGGGTGTGGGACATAGCAAAAGGTGTGCAAAAAATGGTTTATACTGACTTCCAAACGCCTCGGACAGTGCCATTTTATTCAACAGAAGGTGAGTTATTTGTGATTGTTAATGCGCAAGACACCATTGAAGTCTGGAATGTGGAACGCCGTGAAAAGATACAGACTCCGGAACTGCACCCGAAGAGTATTGATGCAATATGGTTTAGAGAATATCCCCAATTGGCTTTTGCCGAGATTCACACCAGCACTACACCAAACAAAAAGACTCAGTTTGGCAACATACATACATTCTCAACACTCTATGAACCCGATTGTTTCCCAGATCCTGTCCTGTTTTTGCCGGATGGAGAGACACTGGCGATAAAAGGACATCGGGCCGGTATTGTGTTATGGGATGTTGAACGTCAGCAGGTTCGGGAAACACTACTGAAGGATAAACGTATCACCTCTTTTACTGTTTTGCCTTCTGGAAACATGCTGGCTGCCCATAGTCAAGACAACAACGTCAAAGTTTGGGATGCCGGTAAACCTGACGCACCGATTGCTGAATTCACTGAAACTGATCAAGTACGATTGATATGGAATATAGCGTTTGCACCGACGGGCGATCGGCTTGCGGTTGGGAGCAGAGAAGGTACTATCTATCTATGGGATTTCATACGTAAGGCGCGGTTGAAACCGCTCATAGGGCACACCGAGCACATCTGGTCAGTGTGCTTCTCACCAGATGGTAAACGATTGGTAAGCGGTTCACGCGATAGGATCGCCCGGCTGTGGGATATTGAATCCGGCGAAGAAATTGCCACATTGCCATTAGGCAAACCTAGCACACTTATGGAGATAGCATTTTCACCGTGCGGTAACTTGATTGCGGGTGGATTGTTTGAAGAACTCCGCTTATGGAATGCCGAAACCCTGACAACGCTTTTTGAGATACCGCAGCCAGAGGGACAGAAGCCGTATGCCTTGGCGTTTTCTCCGTGTGGACGTTATCTTGCATCTGGCACTTGGTGGAAAAGGGGAATGGAGAAGATGGCAATTCGGTTATGGGAGGTAGCAAGTGGTGAGAATATCGCTACTCTCTGGGGGCATCCGACAGATATTCAGTCGCTTGCATTTTCACCGGACAGCACGCTTCTGGCGAGTGGGAGTTTTGAGCACACAACGCTCCTCTGGGATTTGAAACCTTATCTATAGTATGAAGTTTTATCATGCGATAGTGCAGGCATTCATCTCTTCGGTCCATACTGTTGATTCTTTCATTTTTTTACAAAAAACTTGGTAAAAATCGTATGTAGCAAGTATAATTTATAGTACCTGAAAATTAACGACCCGATTTTTGAAAAGCAACCGAGAGGTGAATTATGACTGAAAGATTTGATGCTGCTAATATTGAAGAAGTTGATGACATAGTAAAGTATTTTAGTAATTTTCATGATGATTACGTTGCTGGAATTGAAATTAAGTTTGAAAATTACAAAGCCCTAAATGAAGATGGAGAGTCTATAGGGATCCAAAACGCTGATAAGACAATTATTCTTACTGTAAATACATACCCTTATAAAAAAGAACATAATAAGTTGATTCAAGTAGAATTTAAAGATGTCAAATCTTATGAAATATCATCGGAACGGGATGATGGTCCCAAAGCCGGTCCGGTATGGGGAATTTCTGAAGCAATGATTGACTCTGATGGAGATGATATCCAATGGGAATTCTATTTCCTTGTTGGTGGTGCTAAGTTTACAGTCATTTGCTCCAAAATTGCCTTCATCAAAACTAAAGACACAGATTACAGTCGCAAGCACGGATCACCTCATACGCATCGGTGGGAAAATGGTGTACGACTACTATCGGAGGGATAGGACAGTTCAGAGGTTTTCCGCCCGCTCAAAATATCCTCAAATGTTGGTATTTTGATGTTTATAGTAAAACACATATTTTTTTAATAAGTGAATCATGCAATGAAGAAAAACCGATGGTAAAAATCTGAGAACGGGTCCGCTCTCAAATTCAGAAGTCATAAAAACACTCAACGATAATTATGTGAATACTTGGTTGCTCCGTCGAAATTTGTCAGAATTGGTAGCGCGATCGGAACAGGAAAATGTCAGAGTCTTTGCAAAAACACTCAACGATAATTATATCTATCCAGTGGATATTCAGGTGTTGAGTCCTGAAGCCGAAATTATTATGCACCAACCAGAAAGCAGACTCCCTTACGACAACGAGGAACAAGAATATCTAACGATTTTAGGAGCTGCTACTAAAGAAAGGTCGTGAACGCTGCTAGTGAAAAGAGAAGGAATTAGATAACAAAATTGGATCTTATATTGAATAAAAAACCTGAATTTATCTATTTTTCATAGTATTCTTTTTGTCAAATATGTTATTATTTATAAACTGAATTGCAATGTATCACAGACCAGCACTATTTTGTTAGATTAAATTGTACTGAATCTTGGTGTTTTGACGTATGTTACGCAAAGTGTTCGAATAACTCGGATACACACCTTATACCAAATTAACGGGATTTGTAGCGCGAGGTCCCCGTGCCTCGCAATGCTAACCGCTACGTAGAAAACTTCTAATCAAGTTAATTTGGTATAACCCCCGAGTTTCTGACACAAAAAAAGACGGTTCCGCAGCGTCAACTGCAGAACTCGTCCCATCACTTTTTGATATTATACCACAAGGTCGGGATTGGTGCAAACGCAGACCGGAGGGTTTTGCGAGGCAAGACGCTGGCGCGCTGTGGGCAGTGCTGTAGACTTATGCTGCTACGCAACACCCCCTCCGCTCGCTGCTACACTTCACTTGACGACACCAAACGCGTTTGTCCTCGCGCAATGAATTGCGCCTCGGACATTCAAATTGTCATAATCTCAGTAATGATATTTTATCTTTCAGAAATGGTATTAGCATCGCTTACAGCCGATACAGTGGATATGCCACACCGCACAATACGACGCTAGGCAACAAACGCCAATTGGAAATAGTTGTATTCTCTTTGACTTTTCATGCAAAACATGATATTCTTTATGCAGTTTATGTCAGTCATATATAACTTATAGCCAAGCATCTGTCTTTGTGTTCCAAACAAAAGGAGTTGCACAACACCACGCATATAATGAAAGTTAGAGACGTCATAAAAATGATTGAAGTTGATGGCTGGTATTTTGAACGGATGAAAGGAAGTCACAGACAGTTTAAACACCCCACCAAAAAAGGACTCGTTACAGTTGCAGGAAATAAAGGAGACGATGTCTTCAAAGGGATACTCAATAGCATACTGAAACAAGCCAGGCTCAAATGAGGTAAAAAAACCGATGAAATACGTTGTTTGTTTTGAAAGAGAAGGAAATAGTTGGGGGGCTTATGTCCCGGATCTTCCTGGTTGTGTCGCTGTAGGAAAGTCTAAGGAAAAGGTTCAGACTCTGATTGCGGAAGCTATTGATTTTCATATTGAAGGACTATATTTAGCGGGTGAAGAGGTTCCAAAGCCTACCTCTAAATTACCTGATCATAAAACTTCAGATGAAACATCAGCATTCGTTGAAACACAAGTTCCTTTGTAAAGTCAAAACATATCGCTGAAGCAAAAGCGCGAGTTTATCGCAAGTTCACAGCGTGGGATCGCCGGCGAAAAGAAGCGGAAGATCGAGGCGAGGAGTTCACAGAACCCCCGCCGACTAAACCGCAAGAACAATCACAGAGAAAACCAAAAGGATAAACTTGTTACCTCGTTTTCGTCCAATGAATGCGGGATTCTATACAATCCGCAATCGCACGCAAACGCACGTGGGCATTGGGAAGAAACCAGTTCAAAAGGTGAGCAGGTGCCTTCAAAGACCTTTTGATAGCAAAAGGGGACCAAAATCACAATTTCCCCGCTTTTTGTCGGATGCAAGATTAGAAAAAAGGTCAAAAGCCTGTTATGAAAAGGCACCTGAAGGTGTGCTGTCGGAATCTGGCACCCTTTTGAGACCGGTTGAACACATACCGTCACTAGGCGGAATCGCCTTTTGCCAATCAATAAACTCCCTACTTGTTTGGACAAAACATAGGTAATTATACGATCTATGTCCTTAGCACTAAGATCACGTTTCTTTTCCTCTGACATGTCAATTCTCCTTATACATCCACTGCACACTAAAGCGCGCTTTTGCAGCTCAGTCCTGCCCTCTTGTTACGACATCACGACCCTTTGAGACATAGACACCCGACACGCTCAATTTTGATGGATAATACCAAATTAACTTGATCCCACTTGGTAGGTGCGGTTTCTAACCACACCTAATACCAAGAAAAATGAGATAAATCCCGTTAATTTGGTATAATACCCAATTAACGGGATTTGTAGTGTGAGGTCCCCGTGCCTCACAATGCTGACTTTATCGGAAAACTTTGAATCAAGTTAATTTGGTATTAGATTGGAGAGGAATTTATGAAAAATCAATCTAAAATTAAAAATGGTAAAGACTCTACAGGTCCCTTTTGTGGTCAGACACGCCGTGAATTTATTGGCAACATCGCAGGGGGTTTCGCATCACTGGCACTGATCTCGCGGCTCGAATTTCGAGTTATGAGTTAGCCTATAAGATGCAATCTGCTGCACCAGAAACTGTCAATTTGGATAGCGAACCAGAACACATTAAAGCACTTTATGGTGTCAATGAGAAAGAGACTGAGAAATTCGGAACAAAATGTCTTTTGGCAAGGCGATTGGTTGAACGGGGTGTGCGATTCATTCAACTCTACTCTGGTGGTGCACATAATGACGATAATTGGGACGCACACAGCGACATTGAAAAAAACCACAACAAGCATGCCAAGGCAACTGACAAACCGATTGCAGGATTGCTTAAGGACCTCAAACAACGCGGGTTACTTGACGAAACACTCGTTGTATGGGGTGGTGAATTTGGTCGCCAACCTACAGCAGAATATGCCAAAGGCACAGGTCGGGACCACAACTCTTATGGATTCACAATGTGGATGGCTGGCGGTGGTATCAAAGGTGGTATCAGCGTTGGCGAGACAGATGAACTCGGTAGCGCAGCAGTCAAAGATCCCTTCCATGTCAAGCACCTTCATGCAACGGTCCTTCATCAACTCGGTATTGAGCCGAATAAACTCACATACTTCCACAGCGGGTTAGATCAAAAACTTGTCGGGGTTGAAGGTGCAGAACCGATTTGGCAGATTGTGAGTTAGTTGAAGATAGTTCATAATTCGTTGAGATATTGTAGGACAGGTCTCTGTGCCCCGCCAATTTTGTCTGAACCAGGATTTCCAGATTCTCAAGATTCTTGCATCTTCGCTAATCTTTTAATTCTTGGTTTAGACAACACACCTTTCCCCGACAAAAACAGATCCATTTTCTTAAATTACCTATCCTATTCCACACACCACACTCTATTTTTCAGTTGACATCTCTGTTCCTTGCAGTGTATGATATTCAAAACACGTAATCATAGGAGGAAAATAGATTGGCAGCAGATATCGGACTCATCGGATTAGCAGTAATGGGCGAAAACCTTGCACTAAACATGGAAAGCAAAGACTTTGAGGTAGCAGTTTTTAACCGAACCGTTTCTCGAGTTGATGATTTCATTGAAGGTTCAGCGAACGGAAAAAACATCATCGGAACACGGTCAATTCCTGAATTTATTGGGAAATTAGATACGCCCCGAAAAATTATTTTAATGGTAAAAGCAGGCGAACCTGTAGACGCATTTATTGAGTTACTTGTTCCCCATCTTTCAAAAGGTGACTTGATTATTGATGGCGGAAACTCAAATTTCAACGACACTATCCGTCGTCATGCAGAATTGTCTGAACAAGATATTCTTTTTATAGGCACAGGAATCTCCGGTGGTGAAGAAGGCGCACTAAAGGGTCCGGCGATGATGCCGGGCGGGTCACCAGAAGCTTACGCACTTGTTGAACCCATCTTTACGAAGATCGCTGCACAAGTAGAAAACACACCGTGTTGTTCATACATTGGACCGAACGGTGCTGGGCATTATGTCAAAATGGTGCATAACGGCATTGAATACGGAGATATGCAACTCATTTGTGAGGCTTATTCCCTAATGAAAAGTGTCTTGGGAATGAATACTGATGAGATGCACGAGGTATTTAACGAATGGAATCAAGGTGAACTAAATTCTTATCTCATTGAAATAACTGCTGACATCTTCACACAACGAGATGCTAACGGCACCCCTTTTGTTGATGTGATCCTTGACAAGGCAGGACAAAAAGGAACTGGTAAATGGACAAGCATTTCCGCCTTAGATCTCGGTATATCTGCACCCACTATCGCTGAAGCGGTTTTTGCACGTTGTATCTCCGCAATAAAAACCGAACGTGTTGATGCTTCAGAAGTAATCAACGGGCCGGTTGACTCATTCAACGGTGACCGAAAGGAAACCCTGAAGGCTATCCACGATGCCCTTTATGCAGCAAAAATCTGCTCTTATGCCCAAGGATTCGCGCTGATGCGGGAAGCAAGTGTAGAAAATGATTGGAATCTGGATCTTGGAGAAATCGCTTTAGGTTGGCGTGGGGGGTGTATCATTCGTGCAAAATTCCTACATCGGATAGCAGAAGCGTTTGAACGAAATCCTGACCTACCGAATCTGTTGCTCGATTCCTATTTTCGTGGCGTTATAGAAACAGCACAACCCCACTGGCGGAATGTCATTAGTACAGCAACACAACTCGGTATTCCCATTCCAGCTTTCAGTTCAGCATTAGCCTATTTTGATAGTTATCGCAGTAGCAAACTCTCTGCCAACCTTATCCAAGCGATGCGTGATTATTTCGGTGCACATACCTATCATAAATTGGATGCAGATGGAAACATTATTGTCGGTGAAAATGGAGAACCGACGGTGTTCCATACTGAATGGATGCTGGAAAACCGTCCAGAAGTTATTGTTGAGTAAAGGAGAACTTATGGCTCAAGAACCACAACAAGCATTATATGATTTTAAACCACAACACAACTTTTTTGTTGGAATTGATTCGGACGGTTGTGTCTTTAATAGCATGGAGGTTAAACACAACGACTGCTTCAGTGTTAATGTCGTTAAGCATTTTGGTCTGGCGTCCATTTCACGACAGGTGCATCAGGCGTGGGATTTTGTCAATCTTTACTCCACAATGCGTGGAACGAATCGGTTTAAAGCTGTGCTACTTGTATTTGATTATTTACGTGAGATGTCTCTTGTACAGAAGATGGGGGTAGAAGTGCCAGAACTCCCGCATTTGAGAGAATGGACTGAAACCGAAACGAAACTTGGAAATCCCGCACTTCAGGAAGCACTTGATGCCGCGACTAGTGAAAGACTTGATGAATTGAGTCAAGTGATGCAATGGAGTCTTGGTGTGAATGAAAGCGTTTCGGAGATAGTCTACAACCTTCCACCATTTCCCGGCGTACGTGATGCCTTGCAACGACTTCAAGGCAAAGCAGATGTTATTGTCGTTTCTGCCACGCCAGACGAGGCACTCAAACGCGAATGGGATGAACACAATATTGACCAATACGTTGCATTAATTGCTGGTCAAGAGATGGGAACAAAAACGGAACATCTCACCATCACAACGAAAGACAGATACCCAGAAAATCGTGTATTGATGATAGGTGATTCTCCGGGCGACCTAAAAGCCGCGCGAAGTGTCGGCGCACTGTTCTTTCCTGTCAATCCCGGTGCCGAAGATACGTCATGGGCACACTTCCTTGGTGAAGGTATAGATAGATTTTTTAACGAGCAATACGCAGGCAAATATGAAGACGAATTACTTGCCAAATTCCAAGAATTGTTACCAGAAACACCACCATGGTAAACGGAATTCGTAAACAGTATATGATACCAAATTAACGTAATCTGTAGTGCAAGGTCCCCGTGCCTCGCAATGCTAACTGCTACGTAGAAAACTTCTAATCGCGTTAATTTGGTATGAAAGGATATTTATGAAGATATTATTACAACATCGAGTTGAAGACGACCAGTTAAAGCGGTTAGAAAACATCATAGGTAGCGACCATACATACATCATACCGAATTCACGAGAAGAAATTGCTGAAGAGGGTAAAGACACCGATGTTTTCTTTGGGTTCTGTAGTGAGGATATTTTCCCACTCCTGCCTAATATCAAGTGGATTCAGGCTTCCAGCGCGGGAATGGACAAGCACATGTATTCTGCGATACGCGAAAGCGATGTGATTTTGACAAACGCTGCAGGACTTTACGGAACACACGTTGCAGACCAAGCGTTTGCGCTTCTGCTCGGGTTAACACGTGGTATTCACCATTACGTGCGTAACCAAGATAATCATCAGTGGGGTGGCAGCAAATCACCGATGATTGAGATTGACGGTTTCAGAATTGGCATTGTCGGGTTAGGTGGTATCGGCATGCAGATGGTGAAACGCGCAAAAGGCTTTGACATGCACGTTATCGCTGTGGATGCTTACCGCACTGAAAAGCCAGAAAATGTGGACGAACTGATGCCAATGAATAAACTGGCAGACATGATGAGTCGGGTGGATGTTGTGATGATTGCCTGTCCGTTGACTGAGGAGACACGCGGACTGATTAATGCCGAAAATTTATCTGTTATGCAACCAACTGCATATCTGATAAACGTTGCCCGCGGTCCCATTGTTGATGAAGCGGATCTTATTGAAATTTTACAAGCCGGTAAAATTGCTGGTGCAGGTTTGGATGTCACAGAAGTTGAACCGCTATCTAAAGAGAGTCCGTTGTGGGATATGGATAACGTTATCATTACACCACACGCTGCTGGGGGTTCACAGCACCGTATGCGACGTATCACTGAGTTTTTCTTAGATAATCTTGAGCGGTATCTGAAGGGTGAAGAATTGAAGAATATTGTTGATAAGCAGCTCGGTTTTTAGGTGGATACTTGTTTTTGAGTAGTGCCATTTCCTTATGACTTGCTTGTTCGGTTCACCGCTGCTATACTATTTACTGAGGTGAGAAAATGATAATGAAAACTTTGTTTGCATTAACGATACTTTTGTTGTTAGCACAACCTGTGTTTGCCGAATTGACACCTACAGATATAAAAACAATCTCTGACATCATCAAAAAAGAGAATGCTTTATTAGAAACACGGTTGCGTGAATATGTTGATTTGAAATTTGAGGTGCTTGATACTAAATTCACTACAAAATTGGCAGAACTTGATACTAAATTCACTACAAAATTTGAGACTGTCGAAAATCAATTTAAAACAGTCCACGATGGACAGAAACTTCTTCTGATACTTGTGACTGGCCTCATCGCTCTGATCGTGATAGCAATTGGCATTCCACAGATCATCATCACACTAAAGCAAAAAGACCAAGGTGCTTTGGAAGCAGAAATCAAAACCCTCCGAGAAAAGATTGAACTTCTTGAGCAAACACGACTGGTAAAACCACATTAAATCAGATCCAAGGTCTGAAGAATTACCAACCTTGAGCATTCAAATGGTCGCCTACCTCATAGGAGTAATTAATCATGCAAAATGATAATCAACCCATAGTATACTTTTTCGCGAAGAGCAATTTCGGTGACAAACAACCTGATTTCATTAAAATTGGTCGTACTCGCACAGATCTATTAACTCGTCAAGCCGTTCTACAGACTGGAAACGAATCTCCAATATGGGATATTGGTGTCATTCCGTTTGATACAGAGGAGGAAGCTCGTAGAGAAGAAAAGCGAATTCATCTTCATTTTGGTGCATTCCGTGTTCATGGGGAATGGTTTTGTGCTACTTCTCGGCTATTAAAATTTATCAAGAGTTATGCTATTCAACATACCGATCTGTTTGCAGAACAAGAGGTTACAGATACTAAAGATACATCAGATACTGAAGATACAGTAGTAATATCATTTGGTGAACAACTTGCTAAAGCAAGAAAATCCGCGGGTTTTGAGAGACAAGAGGATTTGGCAGAAAAAGTTGGTTATTCTCGTGGATACATTGCTCTCATTGAACAGAACAGAGGAAAACCTGGAAAAAGTCTACATAGAAAATTAGTTGAACTATTCGGTGAATTCTCAGAACCTGCCACTGAAACAAGAACTACCAATATCTTAGCCGTTAAAATGAAAGATGGACATTGGATTTCAGAGGATACGGCAATAGACACCTTCATTGAGGTAATTAAGAAAATAGGTATTGAGAAGGTAAAAAACCTTGGTAAATACGAAGCAAAGATACCTTTGGTTGCGGATTATGAAGATCCTAATAAGGCACAAAGAAAAGTTGAAACAGAAACAGGAACATTTTATGTAGTTTCGGGTACTAATACTGTAACAAAGAAAAAAATTTTGGATAACATTGCTGATCAGCTTAAACTTGATATGGTCGTCTTTGCTAATCCGAGGGCATAATAGTTAACCGTTTAGAGACTAAGCATCATAAGAATCAGAGCGAAACACATGCGCGGCTTCAACATGAACTAGCTGTTTTTTGCAGGAGCGTAAGTAGGCACAGAGACCCACTCCTACATTGCTGCAGCATGTAAATCACGGCAACATTTTCTTCTATGACACATCATCAGTCTCAATCCGCACAGCACAGAATTTCAACTCAGGTTGTTTAGGCACTGGGTCAAACGCTGAATTCGTTACATAATCCGTATTGGTCTCAGCGTCGAAAAGATCCTCTCAATGGAATGGCGTAAGAGTACACCGCAGGGAAAATCCCGCATAAACCTTCCTCGGACACATTTTCTCCTTGACTCTTCTTCCTAAATGTCATATCCTTTTAAGGAAAGGTTGCAAAGACATTTGTCCGTTTCCCAGTAAAAAATTAATGGAGGAAACCAATGGATGCATTGGCTGAAAAATTAGACGCGAAATTGCGCGAATGGGAACCGAGGACCACAGCGGAGGTTAAGAAACGCGTTTCGGAAATCATTAACCTTGCAGACAAGGACTTGTTGGATATAATGCGATCGCGTACTGTTGAACAAGAGGTTTTGGATCTACTTGATGAACCCGTTCCGCAGTGAGTCTTATATTAGATTTGGAAGTTGAGTCTATCAAAATCAATTGACTGGTAAGAAATGGCGAGGCACGGGGACCTCGCCAATACCACAATTAAGTTCATACCGACGCATCACCAATTTCAATCCGTACAGCACAGAATTTCAACTCCGGCTGTTTAGACACTGGGTCAAACGCTGAATTCGTTACATAATTAGCATTGGATTCGGCATGGAAAAGATCTCCCCAATGGAACGGCGTGAAAAGCAACCCTCGCCTGATAGTATCCGTAACACGCGCACGCGCGTAACACCTCCCACGTCGCCCTACAAGATAAACCCATTTTCCATCTTCTATGCCGTTCTCGACTGCATCGTCAGGATGAATTTCAACGAAAGGCTCAGGGTCTTTGCGTGTCAGTTGTGGCACCTTACCAGTACGAGTGCGAGTATGCCATTGACTCGCAACGCGCCCGGTCGTCAAACCGAGTGGAAATTCTGCATCTGTTTTTTCGTCCGGTGGCTTATAGATAGGTGTTTTAAATTGCGCCTTGCCAGATGGTGTGAAAAACTTCCTACGAGTATATCGGCGAAGCGTTCCAGGATGTCGTGGATTAGGACAGGGCCATCTGAGTGACATATTCGCGAGACGTTCATTCGTCATTCCCATCTGGTCACACGGCGTTCCTGCGGTCAACAGACGATATTCATCCCATATCTCCTCGTGCGTGCGGAAATCAAAATCTCGCTTGTATCCCATCACTTTCGCGACTTGCGTGAATATCCACCAATCCGGTTTTGCTTCTCCAGGGGGTGTGAGAAATTTATCACTGCGAACAACCAACCGTTCGCTGTTTGTCATTGTGCCGCGCTTTTCACCCCATTGCGCAGCAGGAAGAAGCACATCAGCATACTCCGCAGTTTCTGTTGGGTAATAACAATCTTGCACCTTATGCGTCAATTTAGTGGTTCTTCAAATATGAGAAATGCTCTTCAGTCCCTAATGAAGATTAAAAAATAAATTAGGTAATTCGGGCTTGAACCCCAACCCCGGTAGGTGCGGTTTCCTAACCGCACCGGACACTACAAGGAAAATGGAAATTACCCGATTAAATTCTTAATCTTCATACGGGACTGAATATAAGACCTTCTCAATAACCATGCCTATTGAGAAGGGTTCATAAAAACACAGATATTTCCTTAAATTGACGCATAAGGTGCGGTTATAAACCGCACCTACCGGCCCTGGAGGAACGCTAAATTGACGCTAATGGTGTGGTTAGGAAACCGCGCCTACCACAGTGTCCAAGTAATTATATATTTTACTATAGATGCACACATATATACTTGCCCAAAAAAAAATGGGAAACCAATAATTATAGATGGAGTTATGGCATTCTATTTCAGAAATTTGGCAATAACAGGTGGGACCAAATGAGATATAGTATCCCCTTGTGCTATACGTTTACGCACCTCTGTAGAGGAAACTTCTGCATAGAAATCTGGAAGTATCAGGTAAGTCACGGAAGAGATGTACGGTTTTAGGTTTGGCTGCGCAAGGAATTGTTGTATTGTTTCTATACTTACACCGTCACGATTTGCTACGATGAAACGGCACTGTGAAAAAAGATGGTGTAATTCTGTGTGGACATCTGTGTAGTATTTGGGATCGAAAATTCTAACTAATGTATCGTATCCGACAATGAAGTGGAATTCAGTGTCAACAGGATAAATTGCTTTTAAAGCTTCTACTTTGTCGATGTAACGACCGTGGCTTGAGATACCAATGGATACATCGCTTTGATTCTCAGCATATCGTTTGAGTGTTAGAATCCTCCCAGCTAACGGCAACCCAAATACGTCTTTATCAACGTTTGCCTTAGCAAGAAGCAAGAGCAACTCATCCAATTGAAAACGTGCTTGTGCTTCCTTGAACATTTTGATGTGTGCTATAGTGATCGGATTAAAAGACCCTGAAAAGATACCCAGTTTTTTGCCGGATTCACGAATTGGGTTAGAAGACCGATGTGCAATTACAATTTGCGGTGGGGCATCGGAATCCAATTGATTGATAAGTTGTGAATACTTATCATAATCTGGATGTGTTAGAAACTTATCAAGGGATTTCATAATTCATCTTTTTTGACTTGTTCCCATATTTCGTCAAGTTCAGCAAGTGTTTGGTCATCAATAGTTTTGCCCTGTTTTTCCAATTCAGTCTCCATCCGTTTAAAACGGTTGATAAACTTACGGTTTGATTTTCGCAAAGTCTCCTCGGCTTGTAAATCAACAAAACGACACAAATTTACAACAGCAAACAGTAAATCTCCGATTTCCATCTCAACAGCCTTAGGATCATTGTTATTAAGGCTTTCCTTAACCTCTTCTAACTCTTCGTCTACTTTAGCAATAACATCAGAGATGTCATTCCAATCAAAACCGACTCGTGCTGCCCGTTTCTGGATTTTCTGCCCACGTAGCAATGAAGGTAAAGCATTCGGAATTCCATCAAGTACAGATTTTCTATCTTCATATCCTGCTTCTTGACGTTTAATGGCTTCCCAATTTTTGACGACATCTTCAGCATTATCAGCCTGAACATCGGCAAACACATGTGGATGTCGTCTGATTAATTTCTCTGTCAATGTTTCAATCACATCATAGATGTCAAAATCTTGGCTTTCTGCTGCAATTTGTGCTTGCAGCATGATGTTTAACAGAAGATCACCCAATTCTTCTTTTAATTTATCTGGATCACCAGAATCAATCGCTTCAACTGTCTCGTATGTTTCCTCAATAAGTGTGGATTTTAGAGATGAATGAGTCTGTTCACGATCCCAAGGACACCCGTTTTCTCCTCTTAATGTCGCTATTATTTCAACGAGTGATTCAAACAGTTCTTTCTGCATAAAACGAAATCCTTAATTGTTGTCATCAAAATCTTCGGGCTGGAGACCCCTCGCCTTTAGGCAGGGGAGGAAAGCCCGCCTCCTATTATAGTTATAATTTGTCCCCAAAAGGGGGAGTGCTGTTTTATCTCCACCTGCACACTGGGAGTCTGGATTCAGTTGTGCTGCTTCGTTCAGTGAGACTGTCACTACTCGCTTACTTGACCTGACACGATGTCTTTACCAGAAAATAATGGCTATAAGCCCACGCTCTCGCGGTATATGTTTCCCCATCGACATCACGGAATCAGAGCGGATACAGACTTGGGGAGCATCCGTAACATCTTGTTGTCTGCCACGACAAGACCCGCGATATATCGTCTAGTCAACCGTTTAACTTGTGGAGTGGACGCTTGGCATGCGCTTCGCACAAGCCCCGATGCTTTAGCGCGGGGTTATTGACCTTCTTGTAGAATTTCTAACTGGATGATTAATTGACCGAGTTGGAACCGTAGTAGCATAGTGTAAATTTGCATTAGTAAAGTTACTTGAGCCTCAGTGGTGAAATCACTCACCTGAATAAGTTGTATGAACTTTTCTGCGTGTTCCCGAACGCGTTCAGATTGTTCCAAATCAATCGGTTCTGATTGTTTATTGCTCTCTTTAATAAACTGCCAAATTCTATCCTGAATCTCAAGCACATAGTTCTTCGTCATCGCTGATCGTGCATTTTTAGCTGAATTGACCCAGATAGTATTCGCCTTCCAATTTAGCATGAAAGCGATACTGTTGATTATCACATCCCGAACCGAATCCTCGCCAGAAATAAGTTCCTCTAAGTTAGTAAGTCCCTCTGCTTCAGCCGAAAAGGTGCGAACTCGCTTGAAGTCTTTCAAGTTCGTCATCAACAATTCGTTTTCTGCGATAAGATGCCAAAAACTTGCACTGGTTGCAAGCAGAATTTCGACTTGATTGCTAATCTCATCCGACATTTGTGCACGAACACAAAAATTATGAATACTATGCAATCGACTACGAAATTGATGCAATCCTGTCGTTGTTTGGTACTCGGTAGGGCTTGCTACCTGAGGTAGTAGATCTTGGCGAATCTGAGTAAGTAACCCATCAATAGTGGTTGGTTCAACGTTCATAAACGAGATGCCTTCTAAATTCGATATTTTCTATATAATAACAAATATCTTGGCTAATATCAATGCAAATTTGAAGCAAATACAATCCTATGCTATAATACCAAATTAACTTGATTAGAAGTTTTCCGATAAAGTCAGCCTTGCGAGGCACGGGGACCTCGCGCTACAAATCCCGTTAATCGGGTATAACACCTCGTCTTTTGTTCGGCGCAGCATGATACCGTGTAGTTGCACGGTGAGTTCCTCAATATTGCTTGTCCCATCTGCGACCAATCCGAAATCTCCCTTATACGCATCACAATATCGTTTGGCAAAACTGAAGAAACTTTTTCCAAGGGGATGATCAACCAACTGTAAAATTGGGAATAGATCACGGGGACGGCTTGTCATCGGCGTACCTGTTAAAGCATGGACTACAGGATTATTCTCAATCGATTGAACAAGTTTAGCACCGTTCTGGCTGCGTTGACTTTGATAGTTTTTTCAGATAATGTGCCTCGTCGAAAACGACACCTTTCCAATCAAACTCAAGTAGTTTATCCAAGTTTTTACCGAGGATTTCATAGTTTATGATAACCCAGTCTTGGAAATCTGTGGATGGAAGTGGTTTGGGACCAGCGATGGCAGGTTCTGCATTTGGAAGGACGATTTCGATTTCACGTGCCCAGTTTCGTTTGATTGAAGCAGGACAGATAACAAGGTAGGGACCCACCGGTTCTGCTTCTACCATTGCAATAATAGACTGTCGTGTTTTTCCCAACCCCATATCATCGGCAAGGAGGGCGCGGCGACGGCCGAGTAGAAATGCTATTCCTTCTATTTGGTGTGTAAATAAACCCTCGGCAATCTCTTCAGCACGTTTAAATTCTGGGTGCTGCATGCAGTTTTCCTTTTAGTAGACGTGTTTTAATCTAACACTTATCTATCAACCAGCCAGAAATCACCCTTACTGACAATACTTAGCTGCTTTAGCATAACTGCACCAGGAAAATTTGGTGCCATTCCGATACCCATGGCAAAAATACGACCGTTGCCAATGGCATGATCATCTATCAATTTAAGATCTGGCACCGTAATACTGGTCGGGATTCCATCACTAAAGAGAACGACTATTGTTGGAACTGATTTGGCTGTTTCTGTCAATGCTGTGAGCATATCGTGATCTGTACCCTTAGTATGAATGTACGATTTAATGTCTGCCAAATACGCTGACGAAGCATCCACCGTCTCTGGATTAACAGGAACATAACTATCCTTATAGACAATCAACTCTGTGCTAAACGCCATTATGTTGAAACTATCGTGCGGTTCCAGGAAAGTCAGAGAATCACGCATGATGTCTATAACCTTTTTAAGTTTTCGCTCAGCCATGTGTTGCATGCTATTAGATAAGTCAATGCAGTAAATAATACGCTGGGGACCCTCTTGAGCTTCTATGAATTTAACCAAGCGACTTTTAATTCGACCTGATACCTTTGGCTGTTTCTTGATAGGTTGTTCAACACCTCTCCGAATCGGTGTTGGTTCTTTGAATTCAATAGCAGTAGGTCCGGGGGCAACACCACCACTCAAATTCACTTTTTCAAAAGGTTGGAATTCTGTCGGTTCTGCGGCAGAAACAACGCCCTGTTGTGTTACAGGTTCGTTGCTCGTTAAAATCTTCATGTTAGGTTGGCTTGTACTTTGGGACGTTTCACGATGGATTTGAGACCTTTTCCGTTGTATTATCCGCTTGGTTTTCGGCTGTTCCACCTTAGTAAAGAACGCATCCATGCTGTCTGAATTATGACTTGGCACAACGCTAAACCAGTAAAATAAACCTATAATCCCAACAACGAGATGTAATGCAACTGAGATGAGTAAAGAACCACTTGATCTAAATTTCATAATGAAGTGCTTCCTGTTAGAATATCTTAACAGGTCAAAAGTCAAAATTGGATAGTTTATCGTATCCTCGTTCATGGAAAAAACTGCTAATTTCCGCATTGGTTGACAGGAATTCAACCTTTATCTCGTTTGCAAGTTTTTGTAATATCTTATTACCGATAAGCATAAACATTGATTCTATTTTCAAAAAGAAGCAATTGTTCCCCTGACCGTACCATCGGTTTTCGTTGCTGCAATGCATTCAACATTTTTCCCGCTATGGCATGGACAACAGGGATAACTACACTATTCCCTATTTGTTTTCGAAATTGTGTTATATTTCCCACGATATTGAAACCTTCCGGAAAACCTTGTAAACGTAGCATTTCTCTGCAGGAAGGTCGCCGTATCCCGTTCACCAATAGATAGTTGTAAGAAGCACCCACTCTTAATGCACACGAATAGGGCAACACTGAAATGTTGCCTCCTTTGTTTTCGTGCCAAATAGATGGATAAAACGGTGGACCTTTACACTTTTCACGTCGCGACTTTTGGATGCGATCTGATGCAAATAAACTTGGTTCAACATCCTTGTCAGGTTCAAGTATGTCTGACAAGGGTTTGTAAGTACCATTGCCTTTCGGAAAATTAAACGCAATCGGTTCTCAAAAGCCTACAATAAAAATTCGTTCACGTTTCTGTGGCAAACCAAAGTCCAATGCATTCAGTACCTCATGATAAATCGTATAACCCAATTGTGACAACTGGGCTTGTATAATTGCAAAGGTTCGTCCTTTGTCATGTGTAAGCAACTGCTTAACATTTTCGAGGAGAAACGCACTCGGTTTCTTATATTTCAAAATCCGAATGATGTCAAAAAACAAGGTGCCTCGTGTGTCTTCAAAACCTTGTTTATCTCCTATAATACTGAAAGGTTGGCATGGAAAACCAGCCAATAAAATATCGTGGTCAGGAATACTAGTTTCGTGAATTTTGGTAATGTCACCTGCAGGTGTTTCCCCAAAATTATGCACGTAAGTTTGTTGAGCATGTTTATCCCATTCGGAACTAAACACACATGTTCCGCCCAACATTTCAAATGGGATACGAATCCCACCTATTCCGGCAAAGAGGTCAATGAAGTTAAAATAGTTCATTTGCAAAGTGTATATCTTATACCAAATTAACGAGATTTGTCTAATTATCCAGACGGTAGGTGCGGTTAGATGAAGATAAATAAAATAATTCGGTAATTTTCTCGCAATGCTCGGTGCGGTTAGGAAACCGCACCATAGGTGTCAATTTAGTGATTTTCCGCGGCATTTTCAAGATGTTTCAATGTAGTGTTTCTGCTTGCCTGTCTCTCAATGCAGCACTCGTTTTGGAAAGCCCGTTTTATTTCCATAAAAGTTTGCCGTAGCGATGTTTTAGACTTTCGGAAACTTATGGCAAGTGTGCGTCCGTATGTAGCGATAAGTTTTGCGGTTTTCGTGAGACTATGATGCAAGCATCGCCATCCCACGACTAACATGATCCAATGCCTGATGAGTGCTACGATGAGTTTCGCATAGACTTCACATAAGATGCGATAGGGTTTTTCGCTGCGTGAGGAGTGAACTTTGCCGATGCTTTTGAAACACTTAAACATCAACTCAATCTGCCATCGGACGCGTGCGATAACCGTTATTTGTTCTGGTGTGAGTATATCTGCTCCGATATTTGTGATATAGATATTCCATCCTGCGAGTTGGAGTCGTGCCTTTGAAGGCGTGGTATTTTTCCGTTTTGCACGGCGTCTGATATCTCTGCGGCGTTTTTGTGTTTCCTGTTCGGAGAGTTTCTGGGCAACGAGGCGTGCTTTGAGACGTGTTGTTTTCCCGATGGTGATGTGCGTTTCAAAGGTATCTGCGGTGTTTGTCTTGAGCCACTTTTGCAAACAAAAGGGTTCACCTGTAGCGTCAAAGAGTGAACACCTAACTTTCAATCGTGTTATCCAAAAGACGTTTGCTTCGGAAAGTTTTTCGAGGGTTTTAAGCGAAAAATAACCGAGGTCTGCGAGGCGCAAACTACCGGGTGGTAGCATCTCCATCTGCTTTTCAGTGGTGCTATCAGCGGTGATGCCATCGGTGAGTTGAAAGTGTTCAAAAGTGCCAGTGGCAACATCAAATCGGAGGTGGAGTTTCACAGCGGATTTGTTGGGATGGTTCTTTTTGCGTCCACCTTCCCAAGTTTCATGGAGCGCATCGGGGAGTGTTATCCAGGTGCTGTCTTGCACATATACACCATTGAAATGTTTGAGTAGCGGAAGTGCTTGCGGGTCGGCTGTAATGACCTCAAGCGCAGCAGCTTCAAGCGTAGTTTTCAAAGTCGCTGCAGCTTCGGGGGTGAAACGCTGTTCAATCGCTTGCCGAGTGATAGGCGTGCCGAGAGCACCAGCGGTTTGTGCAAGTTCCGTATACGTGGCATCAGGATTGGCTAACCAACTGAAAACAAGGGGCTCAACGAACCGACCCCCTGTGAGTTTACGGCTTCTTATCACAAAATCAGAGTCGATTGCTGCTCTATCCGCAGTAGTCGTTAGAATTTGTTGCATTTTATCAGGAACCTGTGGTAAAGTTTGCATGGGAAACACCTCTTTGTAGATCTAAAATAAGATTCTTTTCTACATTATATAATTTCTACATTATATAAGAAGTGTTTCCACTTAACAACACTTTTCTGTGAAAAACATGTCTACTTTTTCTTAAATTGACACCTATGGTGCGGTTTCCCAACCGCACCATAAGCGTCAATTTAAGGAAAGAACTCGTTCGTAGTCGCGCAATGAATTGCGCGACTACGAACGCTGATATTCTCGTCCTTTGCGTTATTCTTGATTCGCCACTCTTACAATTTTTGTTTTCCTTCCTGACCTTTATATTGCAACTGATACAAACGATAATAGATTCCACCCTTCTGTAATAACTCATTATGTGAGCCTGTCTCACGGATTTCCCCGCGGTGCATTACGATGATCTTGTCAGCGTTTTGGATCGTAGAGAGGCGGTGTGCAATAACAACGGATGTCCGATTTTCCATCAAACGGCTAAGCGCATCCTCAATCAAAATTTCGGTTTCAGTATCAACGCTTGAGGTTGCCTCGTCAAGGATAAGGATACTCGGATCGGACGCTAATGCACGTGCAAAGGCAACTAACTGCTTTTGACCAACAGATAAACCGCCGCCATCCTCTTTGATTTCTGTTCCATAAACATCAGGCATTTTCTGGACAAAACGATCTAAATGAACGTCCTGTGAAGCGCGCACTACCTGTTCTGATGAAATTGAGGGATCACCCAAACTTATATTACGTTCAATTGTATCGGAAAATAGAAATATATTTTGTTGCACAATGCTAATCGCACGCCGCAGTTCCTCAAGATTCATCCTTTGGATATCCACACCGTCAATCAGGATCTGTCCCTTGTTGATTTCATAGAATCGGCAAAGCAGATTGATAATAGAAGTCTTACCTGCCCCAGTATGCCCAACAAGTGCAACCTTTTCACCCGGTTCCACCTTAAACGATACATCTCTTAAGACATAATCATCATCATTGTAGGCAAACCAGACATTCCGAAATTCAATCTCACCCTTTAGGGTTTCCTTCCCGCTCTTTTCTACTGTAGAAACAATGGTCGGTTCCGTATCAAGTAACTGGAAAATACGTTCAGAAGATGCCATTGCGTTCTGGAAAATGGTATATTTTTCGCTCAGTTCACGGATCGGCCAGAAGAACCGTTCAGCATAGCGAATGAATGCCACTAACACACCAAAGGTCAGCACGCCTTGCACTATTTGTCCCCCGCCATACCAGATAATCACCGCAATTGCGAGCGATGCCATTACCTCAATCAACGGATGGAAAATAGAAAAATAGAAGATACTTTTCAGATTTGCAGCGAGATATCTTCGGTTACGTTCGTTAAAACGCAGATGACTTCGGCGTTCTTGTGTGAATAGTTTCATCGTCGTCATCCCAACAATGTTTTCTTGCAAAAACGCATTGATCCGTGCATATTGTTTGCGTTGTTCACGAAAAGCACGTCGCGAATATATCTGGTAGATCAGCGTAGCACCGAAGATAATAGGTATTACTGTGAATGTAATGAGTGCAAGTTTCCAATTGTAGAGCAGCATCGCCACCATTATACCCAGAATACTCAACAAATTTCCGAAAACTGTAATGACACCAGATGTAAAAAGCTCATTGAGAACTTGAACATCTCCCATTACGCGCGTCATCAGTCTGCCGACTGGGTTTTTATCAAAATACTGCACGTCCAGATGCTGTAAATGAGAAAAAAGCGTGTGCCGAAGATCACGCATCACATTTTGCCCAATCATCTGCATGCGGTATTCCTCAAAATAGGAAAACACAAACTGTCCAATCAATCCCAATACAAGAAAAGCTGCGATTGTGCTTAAACCGTCCAATTCACCGGGGGTAATATGTCTGTCAATAGCGATTTGCATCAGAAAAGGCCCAACGAGCAACGAAAGTGTGTTCCCTACCATAAGAAAGGCGATAACAAACAGTTGAAATGTGTAAGGTTTAAGATAGGCAAGGAGTCGCTTCATCAACACCCTGTCATACACTTTTCCGAGGTCTTCCTCTTCTTCGCTATATTCATATAGGTTGCTTCCCATACCAAACATTAGTGCGTTCCTCTCTAAAGTTTCAAATCCAAACCATGCATATTAACCATGGTAGGTGCGGTTTCATGAAGTTTAAGTATTTAATTCGGCAAAGCCGATTCTTCCCAGGGCCGGTAGGTGCGGTTTCCTAACCGCACCGGACACTACAAGGAAACTGGAAATTACCCGATTAAATTCTTAATCTTCATACGGGACTATATGTTTATAGAAAAACGTATAATAGTCTCTTTCGCTCCGTAGGTGCGATATGTCAAACAAAAACGTTATAAAAATATCGCACCTACGGAGCGAAAGAGATTAAGAACATTGGGTACTATAAACATATAGTCCCTACGGGACTGAAAAGCATTTCTCATATTTGAAAAACCACTAAATTGACGCCTATGGTGCGGTTTCCTAACCGCACCTAATACCAAGAAAAATGAGATAAATCACATTAATTTGGTATAATACCATATTAACTTGATTTGTAGTGCGAGGTCCCCGTGCCTCGCAACCGTGTGCTATATCAAAAAACTTCTAATCCCGTTAATTTGGTATAAGAACCAAATGCGCGTATGGTATTTACCGAATTGTTGTTAAATTCCCAATTTTGTCCAACAACTGACTGCTGTCATTATAGACTTCTAATCCAATATTCTTACCCTCAACTGAAAATAAGCAGTAGTGTTTATCAATAGCAAATGCTTGTACCTTGTCAACCCACGGCACTGATTTATCTTGAACATAATATGGCGCACCACACCCACCACTGATAATCTGCCATACAGGAAACTTGAATTCCTTATTTATGGATGAATCGATTAAAGTACGGCTATAATTATGTTCGTCCCCACAAAGAACACCTAATACTTTCGACTTGCTTGATACAATTGTCCAAAACCTGTTTCGCATATCAATCACGTCACCCATTGGCACATCAGGGTTATTGTAACCACCGAGTTCACCATTGCCGGGGGTCCCCCAATACATCGCGTCTTTGACGTGTCCACCGTTCGGAAAAGGTGGCTCATGAAGAATAATGAATACCCAATCTATATTGAAGTCTTTTTGCGCGGCGTCTAATTCCTTCTTCAGCCACTCCATCTGGTTTGCCATAACGTATCCTTCCCTGTTACCTCCGAGATGCTTAAGGGCAAGATCTATCGCAGTTTTATCCTGTGATTTCTGACTAAACGCGCTTAAATTTCTATAGCCCGTTGCCCAATAATTTGTGTTCAGAGATATAAAATGGACCCTGCCGTAATTGAACGAGTAGACGTTTTCATGATATGAAGGTCCGACATCAGCACCACCCATATCACTACTACCTTTTGCTTCTGGCTTCGGCACATCTAATTCGTAACTACTTCCACCGGGATTAACAAATTCTTCTGCGAAAATCGCTTCAGCACTATTTTCACCGACTGTCCCAGTAAACTGAATGTAGTATTCACCTTCCTTAAGATGCGGTGCTTTGACTTTAAAGTATGATCCGACCTGCTCATGATTACCGATAGATTCGTAAAATGGGATATTCGCGCCGACAGGTTGGATTGTTCTTTTCCATGTTTCAAGTTGAGATTCAAAGTCTTGCACATCAGAGGTATAACCGTTTATGAGATCACCCCCGAAACAGACAAAATCCGCTTTCTTGTTATAGAGTTCAATAGCGAAACGTCCAAGGTCTTTGGCATTGACCCCATTTTGTGCGCGCTCTCCACCCCCTACACCAGCACGGGAGTCTGACATAAACCCAAACTTAAAAGAGGTTCTTGCTCCCGGTGATGGTGCTGTTTTGAAGGTATAGGATGGTGTATAGATGCCATAATTGACCTGATAAGAATAGTAGGTATTGGGTTTTAACTTTGTGAGACTGACTTCATGTCGGACTAAAGGGGTGAGAGACAAATATTCTCTATTATCCGACAAAACAGTTCCTTTGGTAGGGATATCCGTTTCCCAAGAGATTACTGCGGAATCATGTGTAACAAGATCAACAAATGGTCCTTCTGTCAAGGAAACAAGCAATGTATAGGTACCTGTCTTTGGCTCACCCTCACGTTTGTAGCGCAAACGCCGATCATAAGCACGTGTTGTCTGCACACGCGGATCGAATATCTCTATACGGTAAACTATCGTCCCGCCATTATTGGCAATTAAGCCTGTATCATAATGCACATCCTCAAGTGAAGAGATGTCCATTTTAATAAGGTGACGTGTTTTGCTGTCTTCAATGTGTAGTCCTTTTGCAACTTTACGATATCGCGGTGTTGTCAAGTTTCCTTCCGTATATGGAACACCGTAGTAAGCTATCGCGGCAGATGTTTCAATCAACGTCTCAAATTCCACAACAGCTAATGAGCCCTCAAACTCTGTTACAACTGGCTCTTTTGCCAAAAGCATGTCCTCACGGTAATCTATTGATGTCAAAGTTATTCCTTGTGCGAAGGCTGCTGTAGCAATAAAAATCAGCCCAGCACATATTAAGAAATGTTTCATCACTCTTCGGGCTGGAGACCCCATCTTTTAGGTTGGGGAGGAAAGCCCGCCTCCTTTTGTTAATAAGTGCAGGTGATTTAATCTCGCACCTGCTACGAGATGTCTGTGTTGGGTATCGCCCAGACGACGCGACCCGTAGTCAACTGTTTAACTTGTGGAGTGGACGCTTGGCATGCGCTTCGCACAGGTTTCCCCATGCTTTAGCTTGGGGTTATTGACTTTAGTTTCCTTTCGTCTGATATATTCTTATGATTTTACCTGAATTCTCTGAATTATACTACAATTTTATCACAAATGTTTCTGATTTGTATGTTAAAAAGGATTTTTCTGTCTGAACCAGCCAATCGGCGTTGTAGTCGCGCAATTCACGCGCCGCGGACATTAAGCCTAATTCCATTTGATTACGGAACCCGATTATGGTAAAATGTAGGTTAAAAGCATACCATACTACGCCTTATTTTTAAGGAGAATTACATTGCAATCCAAATTTCAAGAACTCAAAACCCGCCTGATTGAGGTAAATGATATACAGGCAGCTTCAGGACTTCTGCACTGGGATCAATCTACCTATATGCCACCGGGTGGTGCTGCCGCTCGCGCTCGGCAAACCGCAACACTTAGCCGTTTAGCACACGAAAAGTTTACTGATCCAGCCATAGGAAAATTGCTTGATGCACTAACACCTTATGAAAAAAGCCTCGGATATGATTCTGATGAAGCAAGCCTAATCCGTCTCACACGCAGGAAATATGAACGTGCTATTAAAATACCCGCAAAATTCATGGCAGAGGTAGCAACTCACACCTCAGAATCGTATCAAGTTTGGACAGAAGCACGTCCTGCGAACGACTTTGAGAGAGTGCGTCCATACCTTGAAAAGACGCTCGCGTATAGCCGTCAATGCGCTAATTTTTTCCCTGGATATGATCACATCGCAGATCCGCTGATTGAACCCAGAGATTACGGAATGAAGGCAGCGGATGTCAGCCGTGTCCTTGGTGAACTGCGAAAAGAACTTGTCCCTATTGCTTCTGTAATTACATCTCAAACACCTGCTGATGATTCCTGTTTACACAAACATTATCCAGAAGAAAAACAGTTAGAGTTTGGCATGGAGGTTGCAAAGAAATTTGGTTACGATCTCAATCGTGGACGTCAAGATAAAACACATCATCCATTTATGACAAAATTCTCACTCGGTGATGTACGTATCACAACCCGTTCGAAAGAAGATAGTCTCGGTGAGGCACTGTTCTGCACAATGCATGAAACTGGACATGCACTCTATGAACAGGGGATCTGCATGGAATATGAAGGCACACCGCTTGCACGTGGTACCTCTGCTGGTGTTCATGAAAGCCAATCGCGTCTTTGGGAAAATATAGTCGGACGGAGCAAAGGTTTCTGGAAATACTTTTATCCACAACTTCAAAATATGTTTCCTGACCAACTGAATTCTGTTTCCGTTGATACATTCTATGGTGCGATCAATAAGGTTGAACGTTCGCTCATCCGCACTGAAGCGGACGAGGTTACCTATAACCTACACGTCATGTTGCGTTTTGATTTTGAGTTAGCACTACTAGAAGGTGAAATGGAGATCAAAGACCTACCTAACGCATGGCGTGAACGATTTGAAGCAGATTTCGGGATCATTCCACCAGATGACAAAGATGGTGTGTTGCAAGATGTGCACTGGTATTTTGGACTTATCGGTGGTTCATTCCAAGGATATACATTGGGCAATATCTTAGGTGCACAATTCTTCTCAACTGCCGTTAAAGCGCACCCTGAAATCCCTAATGAGATCGAAAAAGGTGAATTTGACACATTGCACAATTGGCTCAAAAGTAACGTTTACCAGCACGGATCAAAGTACACCGCACCTGAAATTATTGAACGTGCAACGGGTAAACCCATGACTATCATGCCTTATATTGACTATTTACGGACAAAATATGGTGAATTGTACACACCAATACCCGATTAACGGGATTTGTAGTGCAAGGTCTCTGGGTCCTCCTCGCAATGCTGACTTTATCGGAAAACTTCGAATCAAGTTAATTTGGTATAAACTAAAAAACAAGGCGACCAATATGGTATTTCTAAAGTTTTTGTGTATCTTTATCCTTTGCTGCTTTTTTATCGGGTGTGGTGCAATCAAACTGGTTGATATACAGAAAAGCAGTTCTGCCCTTCAACTCACCGATAAACAAAAACAGATAATTCAACCTAAACTGGAACATATCAGTGATATTGTTGAGGATTACGATTTTGAGAAACAACAGTTAGAGTCGGATTTGCGGGGATATCGTATCATAGCAGATGATAGGCAACTTAATCGCATGGATGGAGGATTAAGCACTGCACAACGGCAGAGAACACGCAGCCAGATGCGAATAAAAGCTCGGAAATTTCTTTCGCAACGAAATATATTTCTCAGAGAAATTGAGAAACTCCTACGGGAAATTATCGCTGAGCTTACCGCTGAGCAACGTGTTACCTTTGGAGAACTTAAAATGCCAGAATTAGAAATTCCACGAATGTTAAAACCTGATCCGCATGCTGACCTACGCTATATCCCAAGAAACCCGATTGGAATGGAATAACATGCATTAAGAGAGTATCCGTTCAAAAAAGTGGTTTAAAAACGTGTCAGCATCTACATTTATACAGACACTTGCATTCGGAATTGACTTTTGACGTTCAGACCGCAGGTCCGCAACCGTCATACCACTTGTCAAATTACCTTCAGTTTCAACTTGCACGTATGCCTCAACACTCTGAAAAAACTGTGGATGTGTCAACATACCGACGGGTAACGCATCGTGGATATGCAATCCGTAAAAACCTACGTGCTGACGGTAAAATTCCATGCATGCTTGTGTGGATTCTTTTAGAAAACTGGAAATTTTATCGCTTCGTCCTTCAATTTCTGCATTCAGTCGTTCACCTGTTAAGGCAACTTGATGCGTCACATCCAACGGTGCTATGTGAATAGGAACACCTGAATTGAACACTTCATGTGCTGCATGAGGATCAACAAAAACGTTGAATTCAGCAGTTGTTGTAACGTTCCCGTATTCTCTAAAGACGCCACCCATCAAGACGATGCTATGTAGTTTTCGCATGCATTCAGGGTCTTTACGAATTGCTTTCGATATGTTTGTTAACGGACCCACTGCAACTATCACCAATTCATCAGGATAACGATCCACCATCTCAAGGATTAAGTCAACACCGGAGAAAGTTGAAATTTCACAGTTTGCTGGAGAAAAACGTGGACTTCTATCAGGATTTAGGAGATTACTGATATTTCCTAATCCATCCTCACCGTGGACGTGTTCTGCCATTACCAATGGTTTCACGTGAGGTTGTGCTTCACCCTTTGCAATAATGGGATATTCAGATAACTCAAGCACACCTAAAATCGTCAAAAGGTTCTGTGTTGCTTGTTCAACGTGCACATTTCCACTCACAGTTGTTATGGCTTCAACACGTAATTCAGGTGATTTCATAGCAAGTAGGATTGCCAATGCATCGTCTACACCGGGGTCTGTATCTATAAGAATTCGTTGCATTATATAAATTCCAATTTTGATATGTTAAAGATACAACACTATTTTACCTGCAATAAGTTATTTTGTCCAGTTTCTCGAATCATATTCCAAGCTGCTCTGATAAATCTTGTATTCTTTCTATTTACCTGCCTACCACTTCCAGCACAAGTTAACATTTTCACTGGTGAAACGTTGAAGCAGATGCAGTTGAAATCAGGATGGTATAACAATATCAGTCTTGATTTAGCATATCGTACAGGAAACACTGAACTGCTCACGTTAAGAACCCGATTCCGCTCTGACTACCTTTCAAAAGGACATCACGGCTTTATTTTTGGCAGTCTGCAGCAGGGAAGAAAAAATGGCGAATTTTTTACCAACAAAGGCATGGTACACGGACGCATTATCCGAAATCTTACCGATCACATGTTGATTGAAACTTTCATTCAGAAACAATTCAACGATTCAATCCTACTGAACGACAGAAATTTAGTAGGCGGAGGCGTTCGTTTCGCCGCACATCCACCTAAATCAAGATTTAATCTTTACTTAGGCACGGGTGTAATGTGGGAACACGAACGTATTAATGACACTAAAATTGGCGAAATGGCGACCCGTATTATCCGTTCAACGAACTATATCAATTGGACAACGCAGCTTGACAAACGCATATCTACCAGTGCGATAGGGTATTATCAAGTGCAGGTGAGACGTGTAGCAGATTATCGCATTCTGTTTGAAGGTAACATTATGTTCCGTCTTACAACAAAATTGGCATTTCCACTACGTCTGAATTTTCGATACGATAACGAACCACCTACAGGAATCCGAAAACATGATCTGGAAATTTTTAACGGGTTAAGTTATACTTTTTAAAAATATGTAAATATCCCTGGTAGGTGCGGTTTCCTAACCGTACCATAAGCGTCAATTTAAGGAAAGAACTCGGCTGATATTCTCGTCCTTTGCGTTATTTGAGATGTTGATACAAAAAGGTGCGATTAGGAAACCGCACCTACCGGGTTGGGAACCGCTAAATTGACGCATAAGGTGCGGTTTCCTAACCGTACCTACCATAGACTAAAAATAATTTCGGGTTTAATATTTTATCAAAGGAGTTCTCTTATGAAATTTCTCAGTTACCTAACAGCGATAATATTTTGTTTAGGCTTGTGCATTATCACAGTATCTAACATCGCATGGACAGATGATAATCTTCAGATTATGGAGAAAGAGAAAAAAATCGTCCTAAAAGGGCAAATATCCAAAGCACTTGGTGAATATGATTCTCACTTAAAAGGTGCAGTAGAATATCTTGCTTGTGGACCTACTGGCAAATTGTATGAAAGTATCATCGCTATAGAAGCGTCAACGAAAGATATACACGAAGCATTGAGCAAACTCGGTGTTAAACCCGGCACCCCTCCTGCCTACGACGACGAAAAAGATGCACTTATTCCACCAACTGGAACCACGTTCCTTCTTACTGTTGAATGGCAAGAGGACGAAAAAACGAAAAAGATACGCGCAGAAGAATTGATTTACAACGTCAAAACCAACAAACCTATGCCACCCGTCGCGTGGATCTATTCCGGTTCAAGAGTAATTCCAGATTTAGATAGCGATGACGAGGATGCAATGATACCTCATGCGTATATGTCTAACCATATTGTTGCATTGAAACAAACTGATGGATCAGCACTCTTTCAAAACCCGCTTCCTGAATCTGTAGAAGAAAATTTATATAAAAAGAATGATGATTTATTGCCAGAACTTGGAACATCTGTCAAACTCATTATTGAGGTTAACCGAAAAGTGCAGCTATATGTGCTAATCAGCGGTAAGGTCCAACGCGTTGGCTTCCGCGATTTCACACAAATTAACGCAAAACAACTCGGAATCAACGGCTATGCTAAGAATTTGCAAAACGGTAAGGTAGAGGTTGTAGCGGAAGGGGATAAATTGCAGTTAAACGCATTGGTGAAAAAACTACGACAGGGTCCCCGTGCTTCAAAAGTTAACGACGTTAAAATTGAGGAACGCGCCTACACCGGTGAATATAAGTTATTTGATGTACGGTTTTAAAATATGACAGAAATACCATTACCTGCTATATCGGGAATATTGCTTGCTGCGGGGCTATCCACAAGGATGGGACAACTGAAACAGTTGCTTCCTTTTGGCGAAAGCACTATCGTTGAAACTGTGGTTGATAATATGCTGAATGCCAAGTTTAGTGAGGTTATAGTCGTTGTTGGGCACTGTGCTGAGCAAATTCATGAATTATTAGATGAACGCCCAGTCAAAATCCTTTTTAATCCCGATTATCGTGAGGGGATGTTAACCTCTGCGCAAACGGGTATCCGATCACTCAACCTCGCTAATCTAAGCTCTCAATCTGTTAGGACAAAGGAAATATCTGCTCTTAGTGATCGAAACGCATTTTCACTTATGTTGGTTGATCAACCTTTCATCACGTCTACGCTGATTGATAAAGTAATTGATGCTTATGCCAAAATAGATAAAGGTATCGTTCTACCAAGTTACAATTATCGGCGGGGACATCCTGTCATCTTCAATCATCGGTATGCTGATGTAATCTTAGCATTAAATAACGATAGTGATGGCGTTCGATCATTATATAAATCCAATAGTAACGATATTCATTATGTTCCTGTCCATACTGATGCTGTCCTACGGGATATTGACTATAGGGAAGATTACGAACGCGCGCTAAAAGAAAATACTTAAATTCAAAGGATATTTGGTTTCCAATCTCAAAATTATGTTTGAATCCATCGAAAACGTCCAAATCGTATGTGAAAAACAGGCATATATAGCGGATAAAGGATTAGCAACAACGCTATATCTCTCACATCATCTCAAAAAGCCGATCTTTTTAGAAGGCGAACCCGGTGTCGGTAAAACTGAGGTTGCCAAAGTGCTTGCCGACGCAACAGGCGCGAAACTTATTCGGTTGCAGTGTTATGAAGGCTTGGACATAAACAGCGCATTATATGAATGGAATTATACACGACAAATTTTGCAGCTTCGGATTGATGAAGCAAAGGGACGCGACAAAAAAGAAATTGGAACTGATCTATTCAGTGAAAAATTCCTACTAAAACGACCACTGCTTGAGGCTATACAAGGAGACGGAGATGTACCTCCCGTCCTGCTTATTGACGAAATAGATCGGAGTGATAGCGAATTCGAGGCTTTTTTGCTCGAAATCTTGTCTGACTTTCAAATTACGATACCTGAAATCGGCACGATCCGAGCAAAACAAATTCCTTATGTTGTGTTAACCTCAAATCGCACACGAGAGGTACACGAAGCCCTCAAACGACGTTGTCTCTATCAATGGATTGATTATCCTACTGTTGAGAAAGAATTGGCGATTGTGCAGACAAAGTTACCACAGATTAACGAACACCTCGCACACCAGTTATGTCAAATGATGCAACTTTGGAGGGAAGGAGACTTCCATAAAAAACCTGGAGTTGCTGAAACATTAGATTGGGGGTTAGCTATTTTGGCATTGGGTAAAGCACAATTGGATGCTGATGTCGTTGCGGAAACGCTCGGCTGTGTTTTCAAATATCAGGATGATATTCAACGTGCTAATCTTGTAGATCTAAGCGAGTTGAAACGAGAAAACAGATGAACCAAAGCAATAAAAACCGACGAGTTCAGAAAAAGATCTTCATTGGTATTGGATACCCACTGTTGGTTGCTGCTGCTTTTTGCACAATGGTTCCGCTCTTATGGTTATTAAGTTCCTCTTTCAAGACAGCCGATGAAGTCTTTGCTGCCCCGATTCAATGGTTTCCTAAACTGCCACCACGTATCACTACTTCTCCATATATCGTCACCGATGCATATCCGACCATAAAAAAACCTACTATAGTTGACATAGAAACTTGGAAAACATTGCAGCCTGAGTTAGAAAAGGTAATTTGGAATAATGTGCAAGTACACATTTCCAAAAATTCGCAACTTTCAACTTCCCTCCAGACAACAGAATTACAAACTGAAATAACAAAAGGAATTTGGAAGCAACACGTTGCAACATTACCACCTGAAGTCTGGAATGAGACTGCTGAGTCTATCATCAAAGAAGTTGAGAATTCTATTATCCCTGAAACGATTAATACAATCTTGAAGTCAGTTTATCGCGAGGTTGCCTTAGGCACTATTGAGATAGAGGATTTAGAGTTCAACAGAACAGAGGTTGAATCTGTGATGTGGGATACAGATTCAGACACAGGACAGCAGATTCACGAGTCTGATCATGAAGAACTAATTGCCGCACTATCATACAATTTCCAAAACGAAAACAATGTACGACTAACAACCACTATTAAGTCCCCAATTCCTATAGACAGCATCCGCCGCATTATTCTTCCTATCCGCGGTGATGCATCATATCATCACCTATCCTTATCTGTTTCAGTGAATGGCACATCATACCAACCGACACGTCCTTTTGTTCTAAACACTGCCCAGTCGAAAGATACGATATGGCGGTTACACGGTATTCCCGGTGAGTTAGAATCATCACACATCCCGATGCAGCAATTTGTCTCAAAACAGGAATTATTAAAGAGTGAAGCACCCGGACCAGACACGGAAAACATCTTGTCGCTTCAATTAACTATCCACCGTCCATCCTACCTCTCAATCGTATGGGATAAACTCACCACTAACTATCGCAACTTATGGAAGTCTGTGCCGTATAATCGATATTTTATTAACAGTGTTTTCATCGCCACTGCGTCAACACTTCTCACACTGTTTTTCTGTTCACTTGCGGGGTATGCGTTTGCCAAATATCAATTCCGTGGCAAGACAATCCTATTCGGTATCCTGCTTGCTTCCATGATGATACCATTTCAGGTGTTGCTCGTTCCTCTTTTTGGACTGATGTCCGATATCGGTTGGCTCAATAGTTACAAAGCGATTATAATCCCATTCTCTGTGGGTGCATTTGGCGTATTTCTGATGCGTCAATTTATTGTCACTATTCCATCAGAACTACTTGATGCAGCACGAATTGACGGCTGTTCCGAATTCGGAATCTACTATCGGATTGTACTGCCTATCATCAAACCGGCACTTGGCGCATTGACAATCTATTCCTTTTTGAGCTCGTGGAACGGGTATCTCTGGCCCCTTATCGTTTTGCGTGATGAAGCAAAATACACATTACCTATTGGTTTAGCAAATCTTATCGGTATCTATCGGCAAGATTACGGGATGTTAATGGCGGGAACACTGCTGTCGCTGCTGCCGATCGTAGTGCTCTTTTTAGCGATGCAACGCGAATTTGTACAAGGTATTACCCTTGGGGGTGTTAAGGAGTAAACACAATGTCTGAATATACAAAGGTCACAAAAACCTCTGCGATCCGAGAAGGACGTGGAAAATCTTTTACTGTTAACGGAAAACGGATCGCTATTTTGAATGAAAACGGTAAGTTCTGTGCTGTGGGCAATACGTGTCCGCATGCGATGGGTTCACTAGGGCGCGGAAGGATTCGTAACGGTATTGTTGTGTGTCCTGTTCACGGGTATGCTTACAATACAAAAACTGGCGAATGTCAAACCGACCCACGCCTTCGGATTAGGACTTACCCAGTTGTTGTAGAAAATGAAGAGATAAAAGTACAAACCGATTTGGAATAGTCAGAATTTACACAATAACGACTTGTGTTAGTTAACTATTTGTTTGCATTATTTTTACACATATTGAGCTTGTGCTATACACATATCGTCCCTACCGGACTAAAGATAGGGTATTCAACGTTTTTCTATAAACATATCGTCCCTACGGGACTAAAAAGCATCTTAAGAGAAAGAAATACGGACAAAATAACCTGAATGTGTGAAGCAATACTTAACATTTAGTTATTTAGCACAAGTCGTTATATTAACCCAAGTTGCTACTAACGAGTTTCTACACATTTGAGAAGATTGTTCAGTTTACCTGTGCCTTGTTTCCCGATACGATAAAAAATAAAGATGATTTGTTGCGGAGAATACGCAGTAACGCTACCACGTCCAAATGCCCGCGTTGCTGTGAAAATTATTGATATGCTTGGTGGGGAAACGGTTGTTACGGAATAATACTGTACCAAGTATCAGAAAAGTGGTAATAAACGCTTCTCTTACCAGAGAACTGGAAAACGCGACAATTGAATGCATCTGGAAGCATATTGATTTTTTCTCTGAGATAACGTATCCTTAATATACAAAATCAACATCGCTCATGTAAAAAGTGTGTGCGGTTATTTTTAATAAAGTCAATGACCACAAGGGTAAATGTTTCATTAGCACTCATTATTTACATGAGCCAACCTATATTTGCACAAAAGGAGATATAAAATGAATTTCAAACAAAAATTAACCTATATGCTCATCGGAAGTCTATTCACACTTGCAGGATACTTTTTTGCCTCACTGGGTGGAAGTACCTTGCAGACAACGCACGCCCAACAAAACGAAAAAGAGGTCATAGACGAAATCGTTTGTCGTAACATCCGCGTTGTCGATTCCGATGGCGAAACCGTTGTGTCTATAGGTAGCAACTTCTTTGGCGGTATGGTGGAGGTCATTAACCCCAAGCAAGACAGAACAAGCGTTGTGCTCATCAGGACTGATAAACATGGTGGTCGTATGATTACCCGGAACAACGCAGGCAAAACCGTTGTGGAAATGGGTGCTGAAATTGCAGGCTGGGGAAGTGTGGAAATATATACTCCTCCCCTTAGTGAAAAAGAAAATATTTTTATAGGCTTTGGGACAATTGCCTTCACTAACTCAGATGGAAAAGAAGTTGTTTCACTGGGATCACTCTTGGACGGACCAGGATATATAGATGTCAACAACAAAAAAGGGGATGACCTTGTGTACATCGGGGCGCAGAAAGGTCGTCCAAACGATGGTCTAATCAACGTCTACAACCATAAAGGAGAACGGCGTTCATTCAGTAAGGACTGATTGTTCCAAACAAAATAAATGCAACGAGGACAAATTAGCTTCACCTAATCGCAAAGCACTTGTAAGTGGGAATGAAATCGGTACAATTTTGATTTGGGACTCAGATAAGATATTTAAAAGTCGTTAAGTTAACCCAACTTGCTATCTACAAGACTTTAGAGAGGTCAATTTTGAAGGGAAAGCAATTACAATCTTATGTAAAGAAGAACTGCTATAAGTTATTTGGTGAAGAATTTAATCTTGAAGAAGAGTTTAATCTTGAACCTGATAAACCATCTGGTCAAAAGGTTGATCTGAAGGGAACGGATGTTGAGGGTAGAACTGTTCTCGTTGAGGTAAAAGCTGCTACCTCACAGTCCCCCAGTGATGCTCTTCATGAAGTTGTAGGACAACTATTAAATTATGCCGTTAAGTATATGAAACTTAAAAAATCTGTTGATTTGAAAGATCACGCGAAACACTTGCGCTTATTCATCGTTCAAGAGCAACCCAAAGAGAAATACAAGAAAGCACTTTTAGATGTGCTTGATTTTTTACGTGTGCATGGCATTGATATAAAACCTATCTTTGTAGATGATACCTATCTTCAGGGAATCTAACAAATGACTTTATCTAATACCATTTCTAACGTGAGTTTGATATATGGCAAATTCTAAAAATATGCGGACATTTTCGTAGGGGTTAGGTTGCCTAACCCCTACGGTCGAGGGGATCTCGCCCCTACGAAAAGCACGAAGTCTCGTTTTTACCAAACTCACGTCATTTCTAAAAAATATCATTTCATTATGAGATTTTGAATTGCACACTCAGGTGAAGAATATAAGAGGCGCAATGAATTGCGCGACTACAAACGCGTTTTTTGTAAATTTGAAGTTATAATTTAAAAATGGTATTTCATCACATGTAAGGTAGGGGAATTTCGATCCCGACAAGTTGAACAGAAATGCCTAAAAACTGACTCCGAACCCCGTGATACGTATTTTTTATAGGTGACTTTTAGGTGACATAATACCAAATCAACGTGATTATTATTTTTTTGATAAAGTCAGCATTGTGATGCACCAAATCAACGGGACCAATGCCTTTTGACGAATGCGTCTTTGGCATTCACCATGATTCCCCGGAGGCCTCGCGCTACAAATCGGATTAATTTGGTATAACTCACAGAAGTACACCCAGATCACTGATAATCTCTTATTATGACTGAATCTAACTCTATTTTTTCGCGAAGGTTTTTTTTCATAAATAAATCCCAAAACCCCAATTATAATGCAATTAATGCAAAACATTCAGGACATACGCAGAGGTATTCAATTGTCGAGTAATTGCTGTTTTCTGACCAATGCCACTTGCAGTCGGGAATCCGAGTTTCCGCCTACCTTATCTCAACGAATTGACATCTATGGATAAATCCAAGCAAAACTGGACAACAGTGACAATAATTTCAGATATTGTTCCAAATTTAAAACTTGAATTTTAACACGTTTTGCATAGAATAGTTATAAGTTTTCTTTTGAATTCGAAAGAAAACTGTAAAAAAACGACCAAATTTTTACTATTACAAAAAGGAGAAATGATGACATCAAAATTAGGCAGTTTGTTTTTAGTAATTTCTGTCGTTGCGCTAATTGCACTTACAGGTTGTCAAAGAGTACAAGACGTGGTAATGGATTCCATGCCACCTGAAGAAAGTATGATAGAAGAGATTCCAGTAAAGTTGGTCTTGTTAGTTGATTACCCGGAAGGTGGGAAAGATGCGTATATTGAATGGGTTCAATCTGTTGTGGAAACGCTAAAAGCTCCCGATGAGGTTAATCGGATAAGGTCTTACGATAATCAAGACCAAACCATGAGTCCGAATCGGCTTGTTGAGTATGAATTTAATAGTTTTCTTGATGCAGCAACATATTTAAATCGTCCAGAGATAGCTAAAATTCTTGCGGATATTCCGAACTATACAAGCGTTGCCGCCCTTCACACATTTATCCTGCGTTCCGACTACTCAAAAGGCGAGGAAGGGAACTGGCCGGTTAAAGGCGTTTTGTTGATTGATTATCCCCTTGGTGGAAAACAGGCATATCTGGATTGGGTTGAATCCGTTTCTGCAACGACAGTCGGACCGGACCAGTTGAAAACAATAGCCTCTTATGACAACTACTATGGTGAATCTCCACACCGGTTGGTTGAGTTTGAGTTTGCTAATTCCGAAGATTCCACTACTTACGGGGAATTGGAGGAGATAATGGCGAATGAAGCTGAGCTTGATGTGCGCACAGGCAGCTGGGTACTGCATGTGTTTGAGTTGCGCTCAGATTACATCAACGAATAGCAGCTCAATTTAAAATATGGTTAACTCAGGAAGTTCTTCGGTATAATCCTTCATTTATGGTGTTGAATAGGTCGTGATTAACACGAAAACATGCAACAACGCAATCTCAACACTTTTGGAATGAGGATAGGCTTTGGATTAAAACACCTAAACCCATGACAGATCAGGCAGTTATTGAAAATCACTTCAACCACTGTCACAAGTGTGACAGTTTCACCAACACGAAAAAGGTGGCACACAAGGCACCCTGTATATTGCTTAAGTGTCACAGTTCATGACCAACACCGAAAAAAAGCGGACCGTGAGACACCTGCAGAAACTGCATAAACTGAAAATACTGCTAAAATGCGTCCTTCAAAAATCACAACCCTCCTCGTAGATATGATTATAAAAGCACACACTGGCGGTCTGTCCCGTAGCGAAATCGCCACGGCGACCCGTATAAGTGAGCGGACCCTTTATCAGTGGTTATCTGATGGTAATACCCAATTAACCCGATCTGTAGCGCGAGGTCTCTGGGTCCTTCTCGCAATGCCGACTTTATCGGAAAACTTCTAATCAAGTTAATTTGGTATTAGATAACAAGGTCATTTAGTTTTACCATAATTGCAAAGTTCCTATCAGGAAACTTCTCTGTCCGATCGACCTCCCGGTCGCGACTTTCTGATTAAAATGCACAAAAAGTCGAAAACTAAATAGCCCACTTTCTTCCATGTCTCTTGACAAAAAATACGTATCCCGTTAAAATAACTGAAAATTGTTATGCTCCCCAATACATTGGGGAAATTTATGAATATAGCATCAGAAAGGAAAACTAATGATACACACACCTCCAGAATCCGCTGTGATTCTCTTTAATGGAAAAGACTTGAATAACTGGACTACCCGTAACGGAGACGATGCCGGTTGGGAAGTTGAAGATGGCGTTATGACCGTCGTCCCACGCACAGGTGACATCATGACGAAGGAACGGTTTACCGACCACTTCCTACACGTTGAATTCATGATCCCTGATATGCCCGAAGCAACGGGACAAGGAAAAGGAAACAGTGGTGTATTCCTTCAAGGAAGATATGAAATTCAGGTTCTGGATTCCTATGGCATTGATGTTCCGGGTAAAGGCGACTGTGGCTCAATCTACAATCAATTTTCACCGCTTGTTAACGCTTGTAAACCCGCACTCCAATGGCAAACTTATGATGTCATCTTCCGCGCACCGCGTCTCAACGATGCGGGTGAGTTAGAAGAAAACGTTAGAGTAACCGCGATACAGAACGGACTCGTAATCCTAAACAACGTTATACTTCCCGGTACAACGGGGGCGAATATAGATTCATCTGTTGGTGAACCCGGTCCGCTACTTCTCCAAGATCATGGCAATCATCTGAAGTTTCGGAACATCTGGGCAGTTCCGTTACCACTTGAAGGTTCGGATCAATACTAAAACATTCTTACACTCATAAGTGCACAATACGTTTGCGGTTCAATAAAACGCAAATCATTGTGCACTTATCTTCTTTTTCACTTCTTGAACCCACTCTTGAAATTAATAGGAGAATTTTATGGCAAATCAACTTTTACCAACAGTTCCTCGACGACGGTTAGGAAGAACAGAATTAAGCATCCCTGTAATTCCTTATGGTACGCAAGGTTTTGGCAATAATTTTGGGCATGTTTCGGATGAAGATGCTGTAGCACTCATTAAACACGCAGTCTCTATCGGTTGTAACCATTTTGATTGTGCGCGTTGTTACGGCGATTCGTTACGGAAACTCGGCTTGGCTATGAAGGAAATACCGCGCGAAGATGTAATCATCACTGCAAGACTTTGCTGCCATTCTGCATCAGATTGGGGCGGATATGGTCAAGGAAGACCTAATTATTCCGCTGACAGGGCAATTGCTGATTTGGAAGATCAACTAAAAGTTCTCAATATTGACTATCTGGACGGCATGCTGATCCACGATCCTGGCGAAATTGACCCGACACTTGAAAAGGGTGGTACGCTTGAAGGTTTGCTCAAATGCAAATCACGCGGACTTGTCCGGCACGTTGGTTATGGGATGAATCCTCACGATTTCCATCTCAAAGCAATTGCCACAGGCGATGTTGATCTATTGTTATGCTTCAACGATTACAACCTTGTCAGACAAAGTGTTGCTGACACTATCCTTCCTGCTGCTGCTGAAGCAGATATCGGTGTAATGAACGGATGGTCTATCCTTCGCGGTATTCTCACAGATGTTGATATTGATGCAGAAATTGAGCGGGGACGTTGGAAAAAAGAAGGCGACGTCGCTGCAGCATATCCTATCTGGAAATGGTGTCTTGAAGAGGATATCAGTATCCTACAACTTGCCATTCAGTTCTGTCTGAAAGAAGAGCGGATACATGGCAATAACATTGGCAGCCTCAATGTTGAACAATTAGAGGCAAATGTCCGTGCTGCCAGCACTCCGCTACCGGATAAAGTCTGGGAAAAATACGAGGCAAAATTCGGTTCAAAGAATTAATTCATCCAAAATTTTGTGGGTTGCACGTGGTAGCGGATAATCCTGCAATGCTGCTAACTCAACCCACTTAGCATCTGTCGGACCGTTTAAAACTAAAGCACCCGATGTATAATCGCATTGGAACACATCCACAACTATTTTGAAATGGGTGAACGCGTGTTTGACGCGGGTGAGATATTTCAGATTGGTGACAGAAAGGTTCACGACATCGTCGATATGGCGTATACACGCCGCTTCGGCTGTTTCATTTTCTGCTATCTGTCCGTTGGGAAATTCCCAGAGTCCACCGAGTAAACCGTCAAGTGGTCGCTGGATAATTAATACTTCTGACGCCCTATAGATAACGCCAGTTGCGATATAGTGTTCTGGCACTGGATCAGTCTTACGCCTACGCGGAAATTCAACCTGCCTACCAGTGTTGAATGCCTCACAAAACTGATTTACAGGACAGACAAGACAAGTAGGGGATTGGGGTCGGCAGACAGTTGCCCCCAATTCCATCATTGCTTGATTGAAGATTCCTGGCACTTCGCGTTCTAATAGAAAATCCGCTTTTTGTTGAAAATGTTTTGTGGAGGACACACCGTTGATAGGCGCATCTATTAAGAAAAGACGTGACAACACACGTTTGATGTTGCCATCAACTGTAGCATAAGGTGCATTAAAGGCAATACTTTGCACCGCCGCGGCACTGTAATCCCCGACACCCGGTAATTTCCGAAAAGCAGCATAATCACTCGGTATTTCCCCGTTAAAATCCTTTACAACAATCTTTGCAGCTTTATGTAGGTTTCGCGCCCTTGCATAATAACCCAAACCTTCCCACACCTTTAGTACATCTTGTAGTGGCGCAGCAGCTAATTTTTGAACATCAGGAAACCTCTCTATAAATCTGTTATAATATTCTACAACCTTTTTGACCTGCGTCTGCTGTAACATTACCTCAGAAACCCAAATACGGTATGGATCTTGAATGCCACGCCACGGCATTTTCCGTTGATGTTTTTTGAACCATGTCAGCAGCACTTCACGGAATTCTTGTGGGGAATCTAATGTATGTTGTTTTTGCATTATTATGATTTTTGATTATAGGTCTATCGCAATGCGGAAGCCAACATTATGAACCGCACGAATCGGTTCATACGCAGCACGGTTTGCACAACGTGCAGCAAACTCTCCGCGAGGCAGCCACGACCCACCGCGAATTACCTTACGTCTTCCCTCAACCGCACCCATCGGATTGTCTGATGGTGAGTGTTTGTATGTTTCCGCATGAAACCAATCGCTGCACCAATCGTAAGCATTACCAGCCATATCGTAACAACCAAAAGGACTGATACCATCAGGATAACTGCTAACTGATGTCAATTGTTTCAATCGCGATTCAGATGTGTTTGCCTTACTTGCATCCCATATATTTCCCCAAGGATATTCTCTCCCATCAGTGCCGCGGGCAGCTTTCTCCCATTCCGCCTCTGACGGTAAACGATATGACTCCTTTGTAATATTGCTAAGCCATTCTAAAAATTGGATAGCATCATACCAACTAACTCCGACAACAGGATAATCTTCACCGTTAAAACGTTCATCACTCCAGTATAAAGGTTGGCGATACCCAGTGTCTTCAACAAATTGCACGTATTGTGAATTGGTAACATGGTAGATACCGACAGCATAAGCATCAAGCGTAACGCTTCGCTGTGGTTCCTCTGGATCGGTTTTCCGCAGTTCCGTAGGGTAAGTTCCCATTGTAAATGGACCTTCAAGAATATGAACTAAAGTGTAATTTAGATGTTCTATGTGCATGTTGGTACGTAAGTTGAAAAAAATTGAGAGAATTTCATCATTAAGTATAGCACATCTGATGGTTTAGTGCAATTCGTGTAGCAAGTTCCAGGGCTATTTAGTTTTAGGCTTTCTGTCCATTTTAGACGAAAAGTCGCGATTCGGAGATCGCTCCTACAGCGGAGAGTCTTGAGCAAAAGTTCAAAATTATTGGAAAACTAAATAACCCTGAGCAAGTTCGTCAAACGCTGTGAAAACACTGCTTGTAATATATACCCAAATATGCTAAAATATGCAAAATTAGAACATATTATCTGATGCATAAAATCAACGCATGATTTGTGTTCTTGAAGGATTTTGCAACCATAACAATATTAATTTAAAATAGACATGGAGAAAAGATGGAGACAACTGTCAGTATCGTTGACGATGCATTTTATATTAACGGGAAAATCACCTATCCGGGTCGTTTCTATGAAGGTAACAAAATTGAAGGATTACTTCTCAACACCCGCATGGTGCAAGGCATTTTCGATGACCGAAATCCAGAAACAGTCCATCGCTGGGAATATCCAGACACAGGTAAATGGGATGCCGAACGAAACACACGCGAATTTCTGTCAGCGATGCCCGCATGGCGCGCGCACGGTATATTGGCATTTACTATAAACCTACAAGGCGGGAGTCCTGAAGGTTATTCCAAAGCGCAATCTTGGCATAACTCTGGCATAGAAGCCGATGGAAGTCTCAACCCTGATTATCTCTCTCGTCTCAAACGTATAATTGATTTCGCAGATGAACTTGGAATGGTGGTTATTCTTGGATACTTCTACTTCGGACAAGACAAACGACTCACTGATGAAGATGCAGTCATACGCGCAACGGACAATGCAACCCAGTGGCTCTTTGATAATGGGTACACCAACGTAATCGTTGAGGTTAATAACGAATGTAACGTTAGATATTCACATGAGATTTTACAACCTCAGCGGGTTCATGAACTGATTGAACGGGTGAAGGCAACAACACGTGATGGTAGAAGATACCTTGTGGGCACAAGTTATGGTGGTGGTCGTGTGCCTCTTGAAAATGTCGTCCGTACCTCAGATTTCCTGCTTGTTCATGGAAACGGTGTCAGCGATCCGAATCGTATCCTTGAAATGGTACAGCAAACCCGGCATGTCCCAGGCTACCGTCCGATGCCCATACTTTTTAATGAGGATGATCATTTTGATTTCGATAAACCTCTCAATAACTTTGTTGCTGCTGTTAGTCAATATGCCTCATGGGGATATTTTGACCCCGGTAAAAATGATTATCATCACGGGTACCAATCTGTACCTGTGCAATGGCAAATTAACACACCGCGTAAACGCGCCTTTTTCCAGAAGGTTCGCGATATCACAGGATATAACGCTTAGAAAGGAATACTGAGAATGCCAGAAACAATTCAACCATACCATTTTGCCATTGCAATTGGTCTTATAATTATGCTTACCACAAGCGTTCGTATTCTCAAAGAATATGAACGCGCAGTTGTCTTCCGATTAGGACGTTTCGCTAGCACACGAGGCCCTGGACTCGTTCTGATGATACCGTTCTGGATCGAAAGGATGCAGCGTATTAGCCTACGCGTTATTGTCAACGATGTTACGCCGCAAGATGTGATTACAAAGGACAACGTATCCGTTAGTGTTAATGCTGTACTCATGTTCCGAGTGACAGAACCAGATAGGGCTGTGATTGAGCTTGAAGAATTTGGTTTTGCAATCAGCCAAGTCGCTCAAACGACACTAAGAAGTGTTCTTGGACGTGCTGAACTTGATGACCTACTCTCTGAACGTGACAAACTTAATCAAGATTTAGAAACAATCATTAAACAGCAATGTGAACCGTGGGGAATTGAAGTTGTAGCAATGGAGATTAAGCACGTTGATCTACCTGCTGAAATGCAACGTGCAATGGCAAAACAAGCAGAGACAGAACGTGAACGGAGAGCAAAAGTGATCCATGCAGAAGGAGAATTTGAGTCGGCGGAGATCCTAACCAATGCCGCTAAAATTCTCAGTGAAACACCTACAGCTGTGCAGCTGCGTTTTCTTCAGGCATTAGTAGAAGTGAGTGCGGAGAAGAATTCAACAATCATCTTCCCGATCCCGATTGACTTACTCACACCATTTCTTAAAAACAGTGATGAGAACCCAAAAGAATAAAAATTTCCATTCTATGCAATTTGGCGACTGAATATGAGTAATTGGAGAGAAGCACGTTACACACGTTTTATTGTACCTGTTGGTGGCATTATTGCCCTTGCGTGTTTCTTTTTGCCCTGGATGGGCATAGGTACAAAGAATAACTTGCATTTAATAAGGTTTGGTTTTGTCCTGAGCGATCCTCTCATAAAGATTGCTTTTATTGCGAGTATAGCACTTATAGGTTTAAGCCTTTTAATGATAACCCGACGAAGACCAGGGATATTCAAAATTCCAATTCTGATTTGCAGCGGTATTGGACTTAGTGTTCTGTCTGCGGAGTGCCTTAGGTATGTTAATTTTGGAGAAATATCAAAGGAGTTTGACTTCGCGAGTGGTTTCGCTCTCCACTTAGGTAAATTCAGGTTTTGGGGCACAACGGTTGGGTTTGTCGTTGCTGTTATTGGAATGTTAGTAATCAGAACTGGAGAGAAAAACGAACAATCCAAAACTTCTATCCAAGAAAACCAGACGTGGCCAATCACAATTACTGGAGGAATAATTGCACTTATCAGTTTTTTCTTACCATGGGAAGGTATTGGGGCAGGAATTTTTTGGTCAGGATTTGGTATTGCAAAGTGGAATCCCTTAATTACAATATCTTTAATTTCGTGTGTTTCACTCGTTGGAGTCAGTATTTACGCGCTAAAACAAGGGACACTATGGAAATACAGTGTGTCAATTCTCGTTAGCATCGGTATTGGACTCGGTTCAATTATTTCACACTATATTTATTATTTTAATTTATTTGAATTTATAAATAAGCATGGAAGTGAGATAGAACCGAACACACTTGAATATGGTCTATGGGGAACAGTTATTGGATTGATCGTTTCTGCAATTGGAATGTTATTAATCAAGATACAAAGTTACTATAAACAAAAAGAAACTACTGACAATGTGAACTCCATAAAAGTCAATGTCTAATGATGTATAAGAATTAATATGTCAACCGATCTTCTACCAATCCTCATCAAAAAACGGTGTACTTGGATAACTGTAGACATTCCCCTCATAGTTCCGAAGTTGAATTTCATCATCATTGAACGCAACAACAGGATCAGGCATTAAGGCTATTTTTCCACCGCCGCCCGGAGCATCAATCACATAGTGAGGTACGCCAAGACCAGAGATATGCCCGCGTAACGCAGCAACAATATCTAATCCAGTTTTTACTGCTGTTCTAAAATGATCTGTTCCGACGACAAGATCCGCTTGATAGATATAGTACGGTTTCACACGAATTCTTAACAAACCCTTCATCAGTTCAACCATAACTGAAGGGTCATCGTTAACTCCTTTGAGAAGAACTGTCTGATTACCGAGTGGTATTCCAGCATCCGCTAACATTCCACATGCTTTTTCAGTTTCGGGGGTAATCTCGCGTGGATGGTTGAAATGAGTATTAATATAAAGCGGATGGTTTCGTTTCAAAATTGCACACAATTCTGGTGTAATTCGCTGCGGCAAAGTAACTGGCACTCGTGAACCAATCCGAATAATTTCCAAATGCTCAATCGCGCGGAGCCCACTAACAATCATCTCAATTTTCTTGTCAGTCAACATCAGCGGGTCACCACCAGAAATAATGACATCGCGAATCTCTGGATGCGCCTGAATATAGGCAAATCCAATCTCAATGTTATTTTCAGAAATTGAGTGAGGATCACCGACCTTCCGTTTACGTGTGCAGAAACGGCAATAGATAGGACACATGTAATTGACATAGAAGAGCGCACGGTCGGGATATCTATGCGTTACGTTTGGCACTTCACTGTCATCTTCTTCGTGTAGCGGGTCTTCTACACCTGTACTGATTAACTCACGGGGATCTGGAACGACTTGCTTCCATATAGGATCCCCCGGTTTTTCTATAAGGCTAAGATAATATGGATTGATTCGGATCGGAAATTCTTTGTGTATACGCCGCATCTCCTCTACATCAACATCAAATGCGGCTGCAAGTTTCTCAGGCGTGTTAACAGTATCCCTAACAAGTTGTTTCCATTCTTCCATATATAAATATCCTCTCAAAATCTATGTTCAAAGGCTATTTTCAACTCTGTTCTTGTGAGGATGTGAGTGAAACTTCGGTCATTACGTCTCCTTCTCGGAGCGTATCTACCACATCTTGTCCTTCAATCACTCTTCCAAATGTAGTATAACTTCCATTTAGATGCTTATATGGACTTGTATCATCACTCAGACAAATGTAAAATTGGCTGCCAGCAGAATCAGGGGATGGTTTCCGTGCCATTGCAATAACACCTTTTTCGTGCTGTGGCATCTTATCGCGAAGTTTTTTGTCCTGAAACTCACCAGGGATTGTCCACCCAGGTCCGCCTGTCCCTGTCCCATCAGGGTCTCCACCTTGAATCACGAACCCTTTCACAAACCTGTGAAAAGTAAGACCGTTGTAAAATTCGCTCTCAACCAACTTAACAAAATTTGCCACAGTTGCAGGTGCAGCATCTGGATAAAGTTCAATTAATACGTTTCCTTTATCCGTTTTAAGCGTTACAATAAATAAATGATTGTCGGAACTGGAAAAAATAGAAGATGCAAAGGAACTTAATAAACTAAATTGCATTTGTCCTCACTATTGAAAGTACACTTTGATTTGAAACGGTCATAGATCCTTTTCTAAATTGGTTCGGAACATAACCCACAAAAATAAAAATTTCTATGCTATAGTTTATTCATGATACATCTAATTGGACTGGAAGTCAAGCGAAATTTTATTGAAACATTGAATATGATGATCCACTGGTAGTAAAATTACAACATAATTCATTTAAATTTCATAGTGTAGGCAAATATACAAATCTTGCTTCTTCCATAGATTACCTTGACATTGAGCACTTAATCATGATATCCTAATCTATATACTGGAGGTGAGAATAGTGCAAAGAATTCCAACTGAAAATCAGCGCGAACGTGAATTGGTTTTGACTTTGAAACTGTTGTCGCCAGGAACTTCACTCAGAGAAGGTATTGATCATATAATCCAAGCGAAAACTGGTGGATTAATTATTATTGGAGACACACCAGAAATTTTAAATTTGACTGAAGGTGGTTTCCGAATAAATTGTCCATATACCCCGATGCGGTTGGCAGAATTGGCAAAAATGGACGGTGCAATCATCCTGTCATCAGATATGAAACGTATTGTACGTGCCAATGCAATTTTACAGGTAAACTCTTCTATTCCTTCAAATGAAACAGGTTTACGACATCGTGCAGCAGAAAAATTTGCTAAAGAGACAGATCATATTGTACTGGCTGTGTCACGCCGTAGAAATACGTTAACGTTATATACTAAAAATCAGCACTATATCTTTCGCGAACTCCCGATTCTCATATCAGGTGCCAACCAAGTTATGCTTGCCCTAAGCCAGTATGTCAAGACAATGCAAAACGCGTTGGCTACTCTCAACTGGGCAGAATTAAGCGGTACAGTCACATTATCAAATGTGATAATGGCTATCCAAGTTTGTGAGCGGGTTCGTAGAACTGAACACGAACTAAACCGTTATCGGATTGAATTAGGCACACAAGCACAATCATTGCAGCTGATCCCTTCTGAATTAACTACAGAAATTGAAAGAGCATTACTCATTATCAAAGATTACTATCGTGAAGAAGAACGAGATGAATTTCAAGCGTATAAACATATTCTTGGACTTGATGCAAACGATTTAGCTGCTGAGAATAATATTTGTTCTGCACTCGGTTACTCACATGATGTTAACAGGTATGGAGAATCTTTAGAACCACGTGGTTATCGGATGCTTAGCCAAATTCCGCGCATACCGATGAATATTGTGGAGAATATCGTGCAAAACTTTAATACATTAGAGGCAATCATTACTGCAAGTGTAGATACACTACAGTCCGTTGATGGTGTGGGAAAAACTCGTGCATCAGCGATTAAAGATGCTCTCGTTCAAATGAAAACCGGGGCATCACAACCACCCATTCTGGCTTTATCAATTTTTGAGTGGGATTGAATAGTCAAATTTTTAATAATGGCGTTTACAGATTTGTATAATCAACACCTTCCGATGAGATAACAAAATACATTATACCTAATTAACCCGATTGTATTGCGAAGTCTCAGTGCCTCGTAATTCTGGCCTTAGCAAAATTACTTCTAATCAAGTTAATTCGGTATTATTCTTTCTCAAAACCAAATTATAATTCAAAAAAGGAGTTTTATTATGAAGGGAATCTGCCGCAATTTAGAACGTGATAGGTTTGTAAAACAATTCCAAATGTTTAATAAGTTTCTTCTTGTTGGGGTGTTGTTACTTCCGATTTTTCTTTTAGCTTGTAGTGCGAAACTCGGGTCAATACAGACTGAAGATGTTGATACACTGATTCTCCAAGCTGAAGAGGTTATCAAATTAGCACGTGAGGTGAACGCTCCATCCCTTGCTTTCGAAGAATTTGAGCAAGCAGAAACTTATCTCGAAAATGCAAAAGATGCATTGAATGAGCATAACGGAGTTGAAGCAATTAGATTTGCAAACCAAGCCATTACTCAGGCAAGAATTGCTCGTCGAAAAGCTGTTCAGAATACAATGAATGCTGAATTCAACGCCACCAGCCTTGAGAAAGATGCACTTATCACACAACTTCAAAAAAACATCAAAACAAGTGAAAATAGACTGACAGATTTAGAAAAGCGTATCCAACAATTTGTTGAAACTGAGAAGGAGCTTCAACAAAACATTCGCACACTTGAAAACGAAAAACGAGAATTAGCTAACACTGAGAGAAAACATGAACAGAAAGTTGCTGAACTTAGTGAGACGTTAAAATCAATTCAAGCACAATCGGCGCGCGCTGAAACTGATTTACGAAATTATGGTAACGAAGTAAAGGACCTATCTCGGAAAGTTGACGCAGCAGAATCAATGGCAAAATCGGAAAGTCGTCAGAAACGGGCGGCTGTTGCTGAAACTGAATCAGTAAAAAAACAGTTGCGTGAGCAAGCTAATATTTATACGAAACTGCTTTCCGAAGCAAAAAAGCGGGATGTGGTGGCAGAACACGATGAATATATCAAGCAAAAAAAACCGAAAGCCTATGCATTCGCAGATCAACTGCAAAGCAACAAACCGAAGCGAACGGGAAGAACATCGCTTTCAACCCAACAAATCAATGCGGGGAAAGCAGCACTCAGTAAATGGGAAAAAGCATGGAGTAGCAAGAACATTGACGCGCATCTTGCTTTCTATAGTCTAAAGGCAACAGTAAGTAAAATCATTATTAAGGAAAGTAAGGAGCATCCGACCACTCTTGATCGTAGTCTGGTTGAGACAAATCTACGGGAGATGAACGCTGAACCTTGGAAAAAGACAGCAGAACTTACTGAGGTTGAACAAGAAAGTGTTATCGGGACATACCGTTACCTTCGGTTAGTTTCTGCAGCTGAGACAGAGGATGACACTGCTTTATACTATATGTGGATTCGCGAAATTTGGGTGCATCAGGTTCAGGGTAAATGGAAAATCAATCGTGAAACTTGGCAAATTTATGAAAATATACCGGATTTAGGGAGGTGAGCGGATGAACGATTTCCAAAATACCCCACTTGACACATCAAAAAAATTTTTACCACTTTCGAATACTCTGAAATGGGTCGGAATAATAGGTGGAATTGTAATTTTAGTTATATGCGGTATCTTACTCTCTCAATCAAGCGAATCACCTGTAGCATTTCTAGTAAAATGGAAAAGTGCACTTGAATCTGGTGATATAAAAAAATACGATGCTCTTTGGGGAAAAAATGCTCGCAGCAAGTCGAATGCTGGTTATGGAGGCACAGCACAACTCTTTAAAGAAAATCTTGAGATTGATGTGAAAATCGATGATGCTGAAAAGAGAACACGCAAAGACCCTAAGGATCCAAATTATTTGCGAATTGAGGAAATTCCAATTATTGTGCATGCCCCCGGTGAACCGTTGCTTCAAAAGAGAACTCTTACAATTGCAAAAACTGGATTGATTCAACAAAGATGGAAACTCATAATGGACGAAGTCGTTAGTGAAGAAATTTCTTCTGAGTTCCCTGATTTTGAAGAGGATAGTAACACCGAAATTAATTCTCATTCTGACAGCCCTGTTGCGCAATTCGTGTTAGAATGGAAGAATGCACTTGAATCTCAGAATGAAAAAAAGTATACCTCACTCTGGGACAAATCTGCACGTAGGAAACGAAAAGAGAATTTCCAAACCGCACTCGTACAGATCTCACAAGAATTAGATGTAGACTTAAGTCAGGCAGCTTATTCTTCTGTAGCATATTCCAAGACAAGACATGTGGTTGACAATATTAGTGTTACAATTAGTAGTGCTGGAACATACATTCAAACTCACAATCGTACTCTTACAATTGAGAAGAAAGGCTTCTTTATGAGGAAATGGAAGCTTATTAATGATGTCGTTGGAAAAGACGATATATCAGATCAATCTATATCACAAACAGATCAATTGACTGAGGACGCAGGTGCTGAACAAGCAATATCCAATATATATAATGGAAATGCACCACTTGATACACAGCTTAAAGTTGGTCAAATTCTTGGAAAATGGCAAAAAGCATGGGAAGAAAAAGACGTTGATACTTATATGTCTATCTATGCCGAAAGAGCCCTAATCACCCGTGTAACGGTAAGGAATGGGAACGAAACATCTATCTTCTTAAGAAAAGACCAACTGAAGCAAAAAATGAAAAAGTTGAACTTGTACTATGGTGATATTCAAGTTGAGATCTCTAAACTTGTGATAAATGGTGATAGAGCAGTTGCTGATGTTGAATTCTTGCAAAAGTTCAAAGGAAGCCCAGCAGCAGGTAGCCGTCCCGCATATTCCGATATCGGCACAAAAAAGTTAAACTTAATGGTTGATCCAGCAGATGGATATTGGAAAATCTACTCCGAAACATGGAGCCGTTACGAGGACGTACCAGAATTCCCAAAAAACTAATACATTGGTATTGGAAAATACTTGGTTGGGTTGGACAACGTGATACCCTTATGTGTCAACTTACTGTGTAGACACATAAGGGTATCACCCAAAATCATTAAAATGCGAACAGAATTCCGAACCAAACGAAAAATTGAGTTTGCCGACACTGATATGGCAGGGATAGTCCATTTTACAAGGTTTTTTGTTTTTATGGAATCCGCTGAACACGAATTCCTACGTAGCCTCGGAACAAGCGTTGCGACTGAATGGAATGGCGACAAAATCGGTTGGCCCCGACTGACCGCTTCATGTGATTATCTAAGCCCTCTGCGCTTTGAGGATGAAGTGGAAATCCTACTGTGGGTATCTAAAAAAAGCACAAAGTCGCTTACCTATCAATTTCACTTCACCCATGATGGAATAAACATTGCGCGCGGACAACTTACCACAGTTTGCTGTATCACGAATCCGGGTGAAAAATTACGCGCCATTCCTATCCCTGAGTTTATCGTCTCTCAAATTGCCACATAATATCTCAGTATAGTAGTTATACCATTTCTGAATGATCGTTTATCATTAGCAAAAAACGCGTTTGTAGTCGCGCAATTCATTGCGCCTCTTGCACGCTTGCCTGAATGTGAATCCCAAAATCTTATAATGATATGTTATTTTTCAGAAATGGTATTATTTGAATTCCTATTTAGAATTGCACCGAAAAATATGAACGAATCTGGAAATAAGCCGCATCAACTTAAGATTTCGAATCTATCCAAAGACTTTGGCAAAATTCATGTTTTGCGGAATATATCATTGAGTTTTCCCGCCGGTACATCTGTCGTAATTACCGGTCCCTCTGGGTCTGGAAAAAGCACTCTATTGCACATTATCGGCACCTTAGAAAAACCCTCTGAAGGACAAGTTGAAATTAATGAAACAAATCCATTTACGCTACCTGAACCGGAGTTAGCTCGGTATCGGAACTCTGTGATTGGATTTGTGTTCCAGGATCATCATCTCCTCCCACAATATTCGGTAATTGAAAACGTCCTCATACCAACACTCGCCTTCAAACAGGAAAGCGATGCGACACAACTTGCCCAGAAACTAATCAAACAGGTAGGTTTAACTGACCGAATGTCTCATCGTCCTGCCGAACTTTCAGGTGGTGAACGACAACGTGTTGCGATTGCACGTGCGCTAATCAACCGTCCGAGTATTCTTCTCTGTGATGAACCCACTGGAAATTTAGACAGCACCACTGCAGGAAATATTGTTGATTTGCTTTTTAATCTGCATCAAGTAGAAAATAACATCTTAATCGTTGTGACTCATAACCTTGAATTGGCTTCCCGTTTCAATTACCACCTTAAACTTGCTGATGGTGTTTGCTCTTTTGACAATACAGACGATAAACAGAGTTAACAATAGGGTTAGATGACGGATATTCACAATTATGCGTACACTTTGGTTATCTGCCAAACACTTCTGGCAAATTCACCTTACCGTTGCACTTTGTACTGCTGTGGCGACAGGTGTGCTTGCAGGGGCATTGATTGTCGGTGATTCAATGCAAGGCAGCCTGCAGGATATTACGTTGGAACGTCTTGGTGGAATCCAGCAAGCTCTCATCTCCGACCAATTTTTCGAACAAAAGATATTAAATCATGAGAACACGGTGCCTGCAATTTTACTTAATGGCACCATTGTTGTTCCACAAACCGATAACCGCGCTTCAAAGGTTAACATCTATGGAGTAGAGAGTTCCTTCTTCAATCTTTGGGAAGAGGTTCCTGCACTAAACTGGAACAAAACATCAAACCAACCATTTGCCGATATAATTATAAACGAGGCACTTCAAAAAGAATTGAATGTCAAGGTCGGTGATGATATTTTTCTTCATTTGCCGCAAATCGCTGAAATCCATCCAGAATTCCTTCTTGGCACACGAGATGCAGCCGATGTTATCCAAAGTATCCGATTGGTTGTAAGTGATATTATACCGACTGAGAACGCGGGCAGATTTAGTCTCCATTCACATCAAAGTCTCCCTCTAAATGCATACATCTCGCTCCTTATATTGCAAAAGGAACTTGGACAAACCGATAAAGTAAACGTTCTGTTTACTTCTGATGCTGACCCTATCTCACCCGACGCACTTGAGCTTAGCCTTGACGCACTCGGTTTAAAAATCAATATTCATGAAAATCACTTTGATCTTCAAAGTCAGCAGTATCTCCTTGAACCTGTGTTGTCTGAAACAGCGATTACAGTAGCAAACGAAAACGATATTCCGACATTCCCAACTCTGACCTATCTTGCAAACACGATTTCTGTCATCACACCGTTCGAAGATAAGAGCACAAGTAATGCTCAAAATCTACCATATTCCACAATATTAGCACTTCCAGTTGAAAAAGGGGAATTTGCAGAGCTGCTTAGCAGGGACGCTACTGAAGATGAGCAAACTACAGTCGACATTGAACAACCTGTAATCTATCTCAATAAATGGGCAGCGGACGACCTCGGAGCGAAAGTCGGTGATAAAATTAACATTACCTACTCTGGTGTCACTGCAGAAGAAGAGTACGTTACACAAGCAGCACAGTTTCTATTGAAAGGTATTGTTCCAATTGAAGGCATCGCTGCGGACACAAACTTAATTCCAAAATTTCCGGGTATCCACGACACTGCTACACTATCCGAATGGGATCCCACATTTCCATTTGACTACAGTCTCGTCCGTAAAAAAGACGAGGCATATTGGGATGAATACCGAGCAACTCCAAAAGCGTTTATTTCTTTAGAAATCGGCAAGCAACTTTGGCAAAACCGATTTGGTGATCTCACCTCTATTCGAATAGGGAATGCACCCGGACGCGATATAGGGGCAACAAAATCACTTTTTGAAACAGAATTTCTCAAAAAGATAAATCCAGAACAAATTGGTTTCCAATTTATTTCTCTCCGAACAGAAGCACTCCAATCCTCTACAGGATCCACAGATTTCGGAATGCTGTTTGCCAGTATGAGCGGTTTTATCATTATTGCTGTAGCCCTATTAGTAGGGATGCTATTCCGAATCGGTGTTGAGCAAAGATCACGTGAAATTGGTATTTTACAGGCTCTGGGTTACCCACTTGTCAAAATTCGCCGCCGTTTTCTTATTGAAGGCATCGTTGTAGCCAGTATCGGAAGCATATTGGGGTGTGTACTAGCAATAGGTTATGGAAAATTGATGATTTTCGGGCTACAAACATGGTGGCTTCCTGCTATCGGCACACCCTTTATCAAACTCCACGTTAGTGTATTGAGCCTACTCATTGGCGCGCTCATCTCACTTCTTGTTGTGATATTCTCTATTCGTATGACTGTCAGAAAATTAGGCAGAATATCCACCGTCCCGCTACTTGCGGGAGAAACCGATTTTGACGAAGCAACTTCCAAAACGAAGACAAAGATCGTAAAAGTGTCAAAGGTTAGCACTATAAGAATTTGGATTTTTATCGTAGGCATCTTTTTTGGAACCATGGACAAAGGAAGACTCTTTTCAGGAGATTGGAGTGGGATTTTTATTGTAATTATATTAGCAGCTTGCGGCCTATTTGGCATCCGTTTAGCCCGTCGAAGAGACAATGGAACAAACCCGAACCTTATTCCTGAAAACATCAAAATGGCTTCCATTTTCTTCGGTATTGGACTGGTTGCTGGTGTATTATTAGCTTATTTTCCATTTGCCGGAAGAATTTCTGACACAATTATTACATTTTTTGAGCATCCAGTGATAAAATTTTTACTACTCACAATCACAATTCTTAACTTGGGTTGGACAATTTTCGCAAAATGGTTAAGTTCGCATAAGGTAGCAAAACGTCTAAGTAGAACGCAATTTGCTCTTAAAAACGCAGCACGGCAACCTTCCCGAAGCAGTACCTGCGTTATGACAATCAGTTTAGCATGCTGTATCATCGTGGCTGTAGGAGCAAATCGACACGATGCACCACCAGAAACAGAATACGCTTTTGTTGCGGAATCATCTCTACCCCTGCATCATAGTCTTAATACACATGAAGGAAGGTCAGAACTCGGTTTTGATGCGCAAGAATCAGAACTGTTGTCCGCATCAGTAATTATTCCGTTTCGTGTTCTGCCGGGTGAAGATGTCAGTTGTCTCAATCTGTATCAACCTCAAAAACCGCAAATATTGGGTGCCACGGAAGGCATGTTAGAAGAAGTCCCTTGGAAAAATCTAAAGATACAGAATTCTGAAGATCAAAGAATACCAGCAATCGGTGACGATAAATCCCTCCGTTGGATTTTACATCATAACCCAAAAGAAGATTTCTTGATCGAAGATGAATTTGGAAAAACCTTGCGGCTACACCTGGATACTATAGAAAATAGTCTTTTTCAAAGCCAACTGATAATTTCAGAATCTGATTTTATAAAACACTATCCGAGTCTAAGCGGTTATCAATTTTTCCTCATCAAAACCCCACCTGAATTGCATGAAGAAACTTCGAAAATCCTTGAGAAAACCTTAAGTGATTACGGCTTTGATGTTACGTTTGCATCTGAGCGACTGGCGAGTTTTCGTGCTGTAGAAAATACCTATATTTCTACTTTCCAAAGTCTTGGAGGATTAGGGATTCTGCTCGGTACATTCGGATTAGCACTTGTTCTACTCAGGAACATCATTGAACGTCGTGGAGAATTGGCGACTTTGCGTGCTTTCGGTTTCAAACGGCAGATACTCTCACGAATGCTGTTTTTGGAAAGTTGTTTTCTTCTATCTGTAGGAATGCTAATAGGAACAATTGCAGGTTTGGTTGGGATAATTGGTTTGAACGGACATCTTAACACTTTACCTTGGTTCTCACTTTCGATAACCTTGCTTTTCATATTCGGTTTTGGTATAATTGCAAATGCTATTGTGGTATCTATGGCACTTAGAAGCCCCCTATTATCCACCTTGAAATCGGAATAAAAAATGATAGTAAGTAACTTCACGGAATATCCTCCTTTCATTTGGAAGGACTCATGAAACACCAAATTAAAATCATTCCGTTCATTTTATTTTTTGGATTATCACTTATAATACAAAATGGATGTTCTAATGATTCTGATAGTGAATCTGTAACCGCATTGAATTATACGCAGCAAGGATGGAGTTCATACAACTCAGGGAATTATACGCAAGCCTTGTTGAGTTTTGAACGCGCACTCAATACGGATCCAGAATTTGCGGATGCGCACAACGGCGTAGGATGGAGTCATTTGAGTCTTGCACTGACGGTTTCACTTGCACAGGAATCTTTCCAAAATGCTGTGCGTTATGATGCAGATAATGCTGACGCATGGGTCGGTCTTGCAAATACCCTATATCTACGCTATAAAGATAGTACCGATTTCAAGGCTGCAATCCGTGCAATAGACAACGCGCTCACAGCAGATGCACAACAATACCTATATCGTCATGATTACTATTCTAACGCTGAACTATATGCTCTTAAGGCAGCATGTTATTACTATCTCGGCGAAAAACAGAATGCAATATCAGAGGTCGAAAAAGTGTTAAATATTGATGCTGAAAATAGAGCTGCTCTTGTTTTACAAAAGCTGCTAAAAGAGTAACATTATACTTAAAATATATTTTATACCAAATTAACTTGATCCCATTCGGTAGGTGCGGTTTTGCGGTGTACTCACCCAAATGCGATCTGCATTCTAACCGCACCGAATACCAAGAAAAATGAGATAAATCAAGTTAATTTGATATTATAGGGAGAAATAATATGTCTCAAAATGTTATCACTTCAACAAAGTTAACAAACTTAACTCCGACACATAGTGGTAAAGTCCGTGATCTCTACGATCTCGGAGATGAATTTCTGATTGTGTCTACTGATCGAATATCCGCATTTGATGTTGTTCTACCAAACGGTATACCAGATAAGGGCAGAGTTTTAACCGGAGTGTCGAAATTCTGGTTCAATTACACCAAAAACGTTGTAGACAACCATCTCATCACAACGGAAGTAGAAGAATATCCCAACGAACTCCATGCTGACGCAGAACTCTTAGAAGGACGTTCAATGCTTGTCAGGAAAGCAAAGCGCGTTGATATTGAATGTGTTGTGCGTGGTTACCTTGCAGGTTCAGGGTGGGCATCATATCAGAAGACAAGAGAAATATGCGGACAGAAACTACCTGCAGGTCTACGCGAATCGGATCAACTACCGGAACTCTTATTCACACCGACAACAAAAGCGGAACAAGGTGAACATGACGAACCGATTTCCATCGATCAAATGCGTGATCAAGTCGGCTCCGAACTCACTGATAAGTTAATTGAAATCAGTTTCGCACTATTCCATGCAGCAAGCCAACACGCCGAAAAATCAGGTATCATCCTATGCGACACAAAATTTGAATTTGGAGAACATGACAGAAAATTGATTCTGATTGATGAGGTATTTACACCGGATTCATCACGTTTTTGGCCCGCATCACTATATGAACCCGGCAAACCACAGCAGAGTTTTGATAAGCAATTTGTTCGAGATTATCTCTCTGAAATAGGGTGGAACAAACAACCTCCTGCTCCGGAATTACCAGACACTGTTATATCAAAAACAAGCGAAAAATACCGAGAGGCATATCGACTTATCGTTGGAGAAGAACTTCCAACATCTTCATAACAGTGAAACTGATTCTATGCGGTGCCCACTATTTCATATAAAAAAGATGGCTTCGTTCAAAAAGTCCATCAAGGAAAATATCAACCGACCACCAACCTACTGAAAATTGGTCACCGCTTAATCCACCTTCTGGTGCATCAATGTAAAACCATGTTATTTTTTCACCAGTTGTTGATGAAATAGTGCTTTCATCAGACCAAAATGGTGGGTCATCTACATCCTCTTCAGGTGAGTACCATTCAATCTTTACCTTGTGGGTCTCATCAATATTTCCCCATAAAATCCATAAATACACTTGCTCATCTGCTTCAGAGCTAAATGAATCTGTGATTCCATCTGGTCGGTCATCGTGTACTGAAATTGACATAACAGATTCAACGATTTTGGGTTCTCCGCGTCCGAGGTCTATTGATCCACTTCCTCCAGATGTAGTTTCTTCACAGCCATTCAACAATATAGCCAATGAAAATAGTACCGCCCCTAATAATAACGTGTATGTTCTATACATCACAAATTCTCCTTAAACTTATTGACCTTAGGTAATTTTACCGATGCGTGTCGGTTTATATGCACTAACTTTTAAATACGCTGTATATTTTTCTAAATGAACGTAGGTTTGAAAAGGTGTCGCAAAAAGAACTTGCAGATACAATCAAGCCATTTCAAAGAGTTCATTTAAACATTATAACACTGTTATAGTATAAATGGCTACTTTTTTCAAGTTTATGGGTTGGCAAAGTTTTTGTCACAAATATTATCGTCTGTCGGGTAGAGCGAAGCGACACCCGACGGACGGGACATCTAAATTGATGCATAAGGGGACAAAAACTTTACATACCCTTTAACGAAAAGAGATTTGACAAATATATCGTAGGTGAGTATAATAACACGGTGTGTTAAGGAAATCTGTCTGGTTAAATATATTCCTTGTTAGAGATACCAACTAACTCATAACAAATAGCAACGCGAGGACAAAGCGTTTATGTTAGCAGAAGAGAAATTACAGTTTTTACAGAAAACTGAGCTTTTTTCAGAACTCTCAAGAGCAGATTTAAATTCAATTAGCAATATCGCACATGAGGTTGTTTACCCCAAAGATCACACTATTTTTGAGGAAGGTGCAGAAGGGGATTCGCTTTACCTACTTGTTGATGGCGAAATTAGCATCATAAAAGCCGAAACGGAAGTATTGTCTTTTAAAGAGATAGGATATTGTTTCGGTGAAGTTGCACTGATTGAAGATAAACTGAGAAGCGCGACTATTAAAACAGTTACCTCAACGCGCCTGCTGCGAATTACTCGGAATGATTTTTACCACGCATTGGCGCGCGAGCCACTGATTGGCAGAGGGATGTTCCGTGTCTTAAATAATAAAATTCGCCACGATCTTGAAATTCAGATGAGCGCAATCCGAAAAGAAATCGCACAAGAGGAGTCAATGCGACTCGCCGCCGAGGTGCAACAATCAATCTTACCAAATGAAGAGATTACACATCCATGCATAACCTCTGCGGGATATTGTCAACCGACGAACAGTGTTGGCGGCGATTATTACGATTATCTATATTTGCCCAACAAACAAGTTGGGATTTTTATCGGTGATGTAATGGGGCACGGATTTCATTCTGCCATGGTCGCTGCAATGACAAAAAGCTGCATACAAACGCAAATACGGTTTGACGCCTCAGTGTCAGAAGTGATGAAGGCTGTCAAACGAGTCACTGAAGAGGACTCTCAAACTTTTATCTATATGACATGTTGTTATGTTATCATTCATCTTAACAATCGGCTAGAGTTTGCCAACGCAGGGCATCCAGCAATGCTACTTTATCGGGGGAACAGTGAAGAGTTCGTTGAATTGGAATCCCAATTCTCGCCAGTAGGTATCGCATTGCCGGATCAAAATCAAGTAACGCATTACCATAGCACTGAAACAACATGGGAACCCGGCGATCTACTTGTGCTTTATTCGGATGGCATCACTGAAGCCTTTAATGCCGATTTTGAGATGTATGGACTTGAGCGACTCAAAAATCTATTATCTGAAAAGCGGCATCTGCCTCCTGTTGAAATCAGGGAGCAAATCCTGTCTGATCTTGAGACACATCAGCGAGGTGAGAGTCCACTTGATGACATCACGTTAGTTGTCGCAAAATTCCTGTAGTGTATGAAGAACTGAACGGGTTCAGAGGCATTCAATTCTCACAAAGTACTCTTGTAGGAGGGGTTTGTAACCCTGAAAGACTTGAAAACTGAATGGCTCTGAAATGGGTTGAATCAGCGGCTCTCTTGTGCAATCTGATTGGTAGCGTAATGAATAATATTTTCCATAAGCGGTTTGTTCATGGAAACCGTATATTGGTTATCGTTACGAAGGCTGGTGATAATGTAAAGTCCCTTTCCATACCGTCGAGCACCGACAACAAGTTCGTTGCGTTCTTGGGTGGTCGCAAAAATCTCATCACTTTTTTTCCAACCCACCCAAGCATCGTCAATATAGATTTTACCCGATTGGATTCTGTTGGGTGTGGAAAAGAGCCCTTTAGACTTATCGGTAACGACAAAAAGTCTTTCTGGTGGGCTTTCAACGCCTTTCAAATTGCCTTGTAACCATCCAACTCCGCACGGCTTAAGCGGAGTACTATCTTGTCCGGCAACAACAACAATGCCACCATTTTTGACGAAGTTTTTAATTTGTTGCTCAGTTTTTTTGGGAAGGAGGTGTCGACCGAAACTTGAAATCTCTTCGTAGCCGAGCCACAAAATATCGGCTTCTTGTAAGTTCGGTAGCGTTCGTATTTTCGTAGATTCATAAGCCATCGGGCGTTTACCAACCTTTTTAATATTACGTAAAGCTTGGTATTCATAAGTCATCGAGTTGGTATGGACAGGAGTTTGTCCCCAAGTTGCGGAGGTACTATTTCCTGTCAAAACCAGGATTTTTACCGCATTTTTGGGAGCAATAACCCACATTTTTCCATCCAACATGTCGCGAACAACTTGTTGGAACACTTTTGTCTTACCATCATACGTCCGTGACATCATTGGATCGATATGTGTGAAACTCCACCATGAGTTGCTGCTTCTACGTTGGTATCCACGCATCTGAAACCAAGTGTTATCAATAAAGCACATACTATCAATACCGTATTGTTCACGATAGAAAACGATAATTGGCATACCCTGCTTAAGCAGTCTTACCATCTTTTGCGGCGAGGTGCCTTGTTTATATTGTCCTGTGGCAAAGTTCATTTTGATTTCTTTTAGATAACTTTTGCCCTTTACATCTTCTTTAACTGTAATAATTGCCTGCAACCGTCGCGCATCGACAGTTTTAACTTCACCGAAAACGATATTTGTGCAGGCATCAAGAATTTCACGAATTGTATATTCACGCTCAATGAAGCCAAGCGCAGGTGATGAAGTGAAAAAACCGATAAGAAATAGGGAAACAATCAATGTTGTTAGGACACGTGTTAAACGCACGATCAGACCTCCGTGTAGATTGACGTTGAATTTTAATAATTAAATAAATTCTATCATATTTATATCTATTTGACAACAATTTTGTTAAGTTTCTGTCTAAATCACGGATTTTCGCAGATTACGCGGATTTTGGGAGTCTGACAAATTAGGCGGACAAGGTTTCCCTCTTGCAAGAGAGAAGCCATGGCTAATCTCAAAATTTTACATACCGCAATTTATTTTTAACTTGAAAATTCCCTAAATTAATCTTATAATGCAGTTGTTAAGAAACACACCAAAAATGAATTACCCTACAGTCTCAGTAGCGCGCTTAAGACCATTTAGACACTCAATTGGCGGGCAATTATTAATTGTGCTGAAGGCGAGTATGATGGTCACTATCCAACCAAATCTGAAATGGAGGTGTAAATATGCCTCAAGAATCACGTCCTGCTCTTGAAGCACTAAAGCGTACGAATAAGGGAACAATTATAAATGAGAGTTCATTACCAAAATTGCTTGTAAATAGAGAAGAAGCATATCAGCAAATAGAAGCACAAATTGAAAAAGGTAAAAAACTCCGTGACCGTGAAATTAATTCAGAAAAAGGATTAAAACAAGTTATAGAGGATTGTGAAGACTGGGTAGAATACAACAAAGATATGTTGTCAAAATTATTCAATGACCCATCAATCGCAAAAACGTATAGCACTTTCTCTTATTATACTTATATCCGTTTAGATACTGAAAATCTTCCTCGAACCAAGTATAGATTCAATCAGTTTATGATTAATTTAGAATCCTACAAGGTATGGGTAGGTTGTCATATTGACCATCTAACAAATATTTGCACTCAACATGGAATCAACGTTATGCCATTAGATACTTCTGAACGAATCTTCGGAGATGAAATTTTCATCGTCCACGGACATAACGAAGCAGCCAAATACAAAGTTGCCAAATTCGTTAAAGACTTGGACTTAAGCGAAACCATACTTGATGAGCAGCCAAGCAAAGGACAAACAATAATTGATAAGTTTGAAGAACATGCAGACAAAGCAGGTTTTGCAATTGTTTTGTTGACAGCCGATGAAGTCGGCGCACCAAAAGATAAAAAAGACGAACTTAATCCTCGGGCACGACAAAACGTCATCTTGGAACTCGGTTATTTTTTGCATGGTTTAGGCAGAGAAAGGGTGTGCGTTCTCTATGAGAATGGCGTTGAACTACCATCAGATATTCACGGTATAGTTTATGTGTCTCTGGATAATGGTGATGGTTGGAAATTGAAGTTAGCCAAGGAAATGAAAAATATAGGATTACCCATTAATCCGGAAAATCTACTATAGAAAATAGTTTATTAGTAACTCCCACACTACTTTTAAGGAATCTCCATGCCCACACTTGACTTCAAAGGCAAACAATTCATATACGCACACCATCTCACCGTCCCCTTCCGCAAGCCGGAAATTGACACAGAAAAATCCCTCACAGGCGAAATGTCTCCATCATTAGACGACAACCTTATTGTTCACGGCGACAACCTACACGCCTTAAAAGCACTTCTCCCCGTATATGCTGGCAAAATCAAGTGTATCTATATTGACCCGCCTTACAATACTGGTAACGAAAACTGGGTTTACAATGACAACGTCAACAGTCCGATGATGCAAGCGTGGCTTGAGAAAAACAGTCCTATCGACATTGAAGATTTAGAACGTCACGATAAGTGGTTGTGTATGATGTGGCCGCGACTACACCTCTTGCGTGAGTTGCTCTCCAATGAAGGTGTAATTTTTATCTCTATTGATGATAATGAGGTGTGTCACTTGCGCATGTTAATGAACGAGATTTTCGGAGAAGAGAATTTTATCGCTTGCCTGCCCACTGTCATGAACTTAAAAGGAAACAATGATGAATTCGGATTTGCTGGCACCCATGAATACACTTTTTCTTGGGCTAAAAACAGAGATATTGCTCAAATTGGTGAATTTGCTTTGGAAGAGGAAGATTTAGAATCATGGCTAGAAGATGATAATGGGTATTACAAAAAAGGGGCTAACCTGAAATCTACAGGTGGGAACGCACCAAGACATAAAAGACCCAATTTATTCTATCCAATATTTGTCAATAAGAAGGATGAATTGACAGTCTCAGAAAACTCCAAGAGTGAAGAATATAAAAAGATATTACCGCTTACAGATGGCGAAGAAATGAGTTGGAGATGGGGAAAACAAAAAGTGTCTGCTGAGTCACATAACATTATAGTAGAAAGGACGAAGTCCGGCATAAATTTGTTTAAAAAACAGAGGCCTAGTCTTGGCAACTTACCTACTAAGAAACCAAAATCACTCTTTTACAAACCTGAATATAGTAGCGGTAATGGAACAGCTGTACTAAAACAGATATTCGGCAGTAAAGTATTTAACAATCCTAAACCTATTCAACTGTTGAAAGACGTGATCAGTCTTTCTACTAAACAAGACGACATCATCCTTGACTCATTTGCTGGCAGCGGCACCACTGCCCACGCTGTCCTGGCACTCAACAAAGAGGATGGCGGTAACCGAAAGTTTATCCTCGTTGAATGTGAAGATTATGCAGACAACATCACTGCCGAACGCGTCCGCCGCGTCATAAACGGTGTTGAAAATGCCAAAGATGAGAACCTACGTGACGGACTCGGTGGTTCTTTTACCTACTGCACGCTCGGTGAAACGATTGACACTGAGGGAATGCTCACGGGCGACGCACTTCCTACATACCAAACCTTAGCAAACTATGTAGCATATACCGCTACCGGTAGTGCCTTGGAAGTCAAAGCACAACAGAAGGATTACTACTTCGGTGAAACGAAGGACATCAGATTCTATCTCATCTATGAACCAACGCTTGAATTTTTAGAGAGCAACAAATCCGCTTTAGATGCGAAACGTGCTGAGCAGATAGCTGAGGAATGCAAAGCGACAGGCAAAAAAGCCTACGTCTATGCGTCTCATAAGTTTATGAGTCAAAAAGAACTTACGCCTATGGGCATTACCTTTTGCCAACTCCCCTATAGTATCTATCAAATCGCATAATCCTCATTCTTGTCTTGAATTTTATCGCATTTTGTGTTACAATTTAATCAAGTGTTTACTGAAGGAGTATACAAATGAAGAAAGTTTTACTCTTGGCACTCTGTTTTCTTATCTCAACGACTTGTGCATTCGCAGAACTCTCACAATCCGATTTTGAGAAGATCCAATCTATTGTTGAAAAATCTGTTAACGCATCCGAAAAGCGGATTAAGGAATACGTCGATCTCAAAATTGATGCCGTTAATGCGAAAATTGATACGAAAATTGATGCCGTTAATACGAGAATTGATGCCGTTAATGAATCTGTTGGTCGTAATTTCTACCTAATTACAAGCACGTTCGCTCTAATTGTAGTTGCTGTTGGTATTCCGCAGATAATCATAGCAATACAAAGTAAGAAATATGATAAATTGGTAGACGATGTTGAAATGTTAAAACAATAACGTATTGCAAGCCCGTGAAATCTACGCTTGTCTTGCGGGTAGACGCAACCTCTCGTACAAAACTTCTTATTGCATCACTTTGCTAACTCCCCTATCACATCTATCGAATTACAAACGCATAAAAATGGAACTGAAAGACTACCAACAACAAGCATTAGAGACGTTAGACCGCTACCTTGAGGCATTGAAGGAAGCGCATCTGCAATTGGATAAAGTCGCCAAGATTCTCTCATCAGATGAAGTTCCCGATAGTTTGAGAAATTATCCCCTTCAAGCATGGGAGAGTTTACGCAAAAAATCGGGGTTGCCGGGTGTGCCAGACAAAAATGGCGAGAACCATATTCCAGAATATATTTCACGTGAGGCAGCTTCTGGTGAACCGATCCCGCATGTCTGTTTGAAAGTGCCAACAGGTGGTGGAAAAACGTTGTTAGGCGTTGAGGCGGTACGGCGACTCAAAATCGGCACAGGATTTCTGCTCTGGATTGTGCCAACCAAAGCCATTTATACCCAAACGTTGAATGCTTTCAGCGACAGAGATCATCCGTATCGTCAGATTCTGGATCATGCTTCTGGCGACCGCGTCAAACTACTTGAAAAAGACAATAAGTTTACAAAGCAAGATGTAGAAAATCACCTTTGCGTGATGCTTCTGATGCTACCCTCCGCAAACCGAGAAAAAAATAAAGAATTTCTCAAAATATTCCGTGATAGCAGCGGTTATGACTCCTTCTTTCCTATTGAAGACGATATTCGGAAACATCAAGCGTTATCGGAGGAACACCCGGACCTTGAAACAGCAAAACCCGATGAGCCAGGACAGATACGTGGAATGCTCGCCGCAAACCCTGCAGATAGACTGATTAAGCAGAGTCTTTTCAATGTGCTAAAGCTGCTACGACCGACGGTGATTTTAGACGAAGCACACAAAGCTTATGGGAGCAAAAAAGCCGAAAACAATCGGGAGTTTGTGGCAGCAGTGAATCGCCTCAATCCTCGCTTTGTGTTAGAGTTATCTGCCACGCCTCAACTTGGTATCAGCAACATTCTTGTCAATATCCCCGGTACTGCTCTTAAAGATGAGGAAATGATTAAAATCCCGATTCAACTTCGGAATTTTCCCAATTCTGATTGGAAATGGACACTCGCCAAAGCAAAGACAGAACGTGATAAACTGGAGGAGGCAACAAAGCAGTTTCAGCACGTAGAAAACCGTTATATCCGTCCTATTGCTGTGATTCGGGTTGATCGCACAGGTAAAAAGCAGCGCGACGGCATTAAGGTGCATGCCCAAGATGCCCGCGACGAACTTATCAAGGTACTCGGCGTTCCAGAGGAACACATTAAGGTGAAATCTTCTGAACAAGATGAACTCGCTGGCGTTGATCTGCTTAGTCCTTTTTGTCCTGTCCGCTACATCATCACCAAAGACGCACTAAAAGAGGGATGGGACTGTCCGTTTGCCTACCAATTGGCACTGCTTGATAACACCACTGCGCAAACCGCAATGACGCAGCTTATCGGTAGAGTCATGCGGCAACCGCATGCACGCGCAACAAATCTACCGGAATTAGATACTTGTTATATCTACTGCTTCAATCAGAAAGTAGGCGATGCTGTTGATAACGTTAAAAAAGGTTTAGAAGCGGAAGGATTGACAGGACTTGCGGAATACGTTGAAAGCACGGATGCGGATCGTGAAAAGAAAAGTATCCAACGTAGGAAGAAATACCGTAAGGTGGATATTTTTCTGCCACAAGTACTGCACAAACGGGGGCGTAGTTGGGAGATGCTAAATTATGAGCGTGACATTCTCAGTGTGATCGATTGGAGTCAACTCGGAGCTGTGGAACCGGTAAATTTGGACGATAAAGAACTCCTACAAGAAATCCGTGCCGCCATCCATTTGCAAGACCATGATGACCCCGAAAAAGTCTTTCTCGAAAGTGCCGCTGAGAAATTGGAAGTCTCGTTTTTTGTCCGCCGCTTGAACGATGTTATTCCGAATCCTTGGCAAGCGGCGCGTATTGTCAAAGCCACCCTTGAGGCATATTGGGAACAAGGCACTGATGAGGACAAGTTATATGCGAATCGGTTGTATATCTCCGAAGTTTTGAAGAACAAACTTCGCGCACACATTGAAACTCTCACTCAAACCGTTTTCCAACAGAAACTGGACAATAACAAAATTAGGTTTAGTCTTGAGACAGATGTGGAATTGAATTTTGAGTTGGAAAAAATGATTGAAGTTAATATCTCAAAAGACGCAAAACGTCTAACCCGTTCAGATGCAAGTCCCGTGCAGCTCAACCTCTTTAACCCAGTGTATGAAGCAGAATTCAACAATTTGGAGAAGGATTTTGCGCTTTATTTGGATAAAAAAGATGCAATTCAGTGGTGGCATCGCATCGCCGCGAGGCAAGGATATTTCTTGCAAGGTTGGCGACGTGACCGTGTTTATCCTGACTTTATCGCCTGTGTGCAAGGAGACAAGAAGGGACAGCAACGTCTCCTGATCTTTGAAACCAAGGGACAACATCTTGAAGGTAACAGCGACACTACCTATAAACAGGAACTAATCAAAACGTTAGAAGCAGCGTATAAAAATGCTACCGAATATGGGACGATGGAAACTACCGGTCCTAATGACAAACCGATGTCTTTTCGCATGTTGCTTGAGGACACTTGGCGTGAGACGGTTAATGAGGCGATAGATGACAACTACGCCTCATCATCATAACGGATCAGTCGTATGCGTAAATTTCTCCCCTAACCTACAATTAATTTTGAACTTTTGCTCAAGACTCTCCGCTGTAGGAGCGATCTCCGAATCGCGACTTTTTGGCTAAAATGGGCAAAAAGCCTAAAACTAAATAGCCCTGCGTTCAATCACAATTCATTGTGCGATCTTCTACAATTAGTCTTAAATTATGTTGCGTCCTTTGTCATAGCACCCACAACCTAAAGGTTGGGGAAACCTGTGCTTCACAGACAACAACAATCCCGAAGCGATTGACTTACGTCGGCTCCACAGAGGCAGCTAAGCCTGCCCAATTTTGAATGCTATACTGGAACAGGCTTTGACCCCTGTTTCCAAAACATTCAAAATACTAAAACAGAGTGGACAACATTTTTAGAGAAAAGTCAAATCTTTTTTTATGACAAAACCCTATGCCCGTCTACATTCCCCAAGCTAAAGCATGGGGTTTTGACGGGGGAGTGATAATTTGCGTAAGTCCTCAAGTCTTTAGGAGTAATACCCAATTAACCCGATTTGTAGCGCGAGGTCCCCGTGCCTTGCAATGCCGACTTTATCCGAAGACGTCGAATCAAGTTAATTTGGTATAATACCCAATTAACCCGATTTGTAGCGCGAGGTCCCCGTGCCTCGCAGCGGTGTACTATATCAAAAGACTTCTAATCAAGTTAATTTGGTATAATACACGGAACAACATTTATGTCAAAATTAAGGCATTCTTCCGTATCAAATTTCACATCAGCGAAAATCTTCGATTCATCAATTTACATCGGATTATTAATTTTTGTCCTATCACTCCCGTTTGGCTATTCAACACTGTTCCTAAATATCGGGATGTTGCTTGTCTTACTCGGATGGGGGGGACGTATCATCTCAGAGCGGAAACTTAGTTGGCATCGCACCCCAATTGACATTCCGATCGCCCTATTTTTAGGATTAGCATTGGTTGCCTCACTCTTTGCACCGCATCAGGCAAGTAGTAGTATTGGATTTTTTTGGAAGTTGCTTCGTGCAGTCCTACTTTTTTATGCTGTTATCCACAGTCACTTAGGCGATCGATGGCGGCACATTGTCATAGCGTTCATTGTTGCAGCGGGTGTCTCATCAACCCTCGGACTCTGGTATTACTTCAACGATACACGTTTAGGGCTCGATTTTATGGGGCAAGTCGGGTTAGAATTTCAAGGAGAACTTGAGACTGGAAAAGGGTTTTCAGACAAATTGCGCGCCGAATTGCGTCAAATCAATGTTCCCCTTTCCGAAAGTGCCTCATTTACTTCCGCAAAACAGCCCAATGAATGGCGAATTGATGATCTATACCGGGACAGACGCTATGTAGTGCGGAAGGACGAAACGCAACTCATGGTGTACATAATTGAACAACGGCTCACTGGCACATTCAAGATGCCGAATGACCTCGGGGCATACCTTGCACTTAGTCTTCCACTCGTCATGGGATACTTTGTGGTAAGTTTCCAATTTCTGCGCAAACAAAAGAATGGGATATGGATAATCTTTGTGCTTGGTGCTGTTGTAGCAGTAATGACAACGAATCTTGCATTGACCCTTACCCGTGCTGCATGGGTGAGTGTCACTATTGCGACAGCATGCATCGGTTTCTACTTAGTTGTGAAAATGTTATCGGAATTCCAATTTGTTCGCAGTCCTTGGAAACGTGTGCTGATAGGGACAACTTTGATTGTTGTTATTCTTGGAATATCCTTATTTCTGATGCCTCAGCATATCAAGTCGCGTTTCCAAACCATGATTGAACAGCCTGCAGGTTTTATAGGAGAACGTCCGCAGTGGTGGCAAACATCCCTTGAACTCATTCGGAAATACCCGCTGACCGGTATCGGATTGGGCAGATTTCGCTATGAATACCAGTTAAACGGACCTCCTGAACAGTATAATATACCGTATCACGCGCATAACATCTACCTACATATCGCTGTTGAGCATGGCATTCCTTCCCTCTTTTTATTTTTGTGGATGCTCGTAATAATCTGGCGACGCGTTTTCGCAATCCGTTCCGCTGTTGACGGTGAAAACGATTTTTGGCGGATGGGTGCCTTTATTGGAGGTAGTGGATTTCTCATCTCCGCGCTTATCTACGGATTAGCAGATAACATACTACACCAGCGCACAGTGTTGCTTTTCTGGTTTATCATCGGCATAATATTTTATATCCAAATACATAAGGACGAACAACATGAAAAAAAACTTGAAACCGATTAACATGGCTTCTGTAACAACATACCCGCTTCAAGATCGTATCAATAAAGTTTCTGTTAACGATTTTGCCACACTTGCAGACTCAGAGACGGACCTATCTCCGTTCTTAGAATCACTCCCTAAAATTCTCAAAGGACAAGATTTTTTAGAACTCACCGACAAAATCGTTACTGCATATCAACGTAAAAAGCCCGTCATTGTAATGATGGGGGGACACGTCATCAAATGCGGATTAAGTCCGCTATTAATCGTGTTAGCAAGAGAAGGCATTATAACCAGTTTCGCCTTCAACGGAGCGAGCAGCATTCACGATTTTGAGATTGCATTGATTGGGGAAACTTCCGAAGATGTTTCTGAATACCTACAGACTGGAAAGTTCGGTATGTGGGAAGAGACAGGAAAATTGATGAATGAGGCGATTCAACATGCTGCTGATACAGGCATCGGAATGGGCGAGGCATTGGGCAAAAAACTGATTACTTTGGACGCGCCTTATAATACTTATAGTCTCCTTGCCGCGGGTATTCAATACGATTTCCCGATCACGGTGCATGTTGCCATTGGCACAGATATTATCCATCAGCATCCATCTGCGAACGGGGCTGCTATCGGTGAGGCGAGTTTTACTGATTTCCGATTATTGACTGAATTAGTGACACAACTTGAAGATGGTGGCGTTATACTTAACTTCGGGTCGGCGGTAATCTTACCGGAGGTGTTTCTGAAGGCGTTAACAATCGCGCGGAACTTAGGGCATACAGTCTCTCACTTCACCGCCGCAGATTTTGATATGAACCAACAATATCGTCCAGTTGAGAATGTCGTCAAACGTCCGACAGAGATGGGAGGCAAAGGTTACACTTTCACAGGACATCATGAGTTGATGATTCCACTTTTGGTACAGGCGATTAAGTCGCACTTATAGTAAAGTCCAAAAATATGTGGATACCTTCTGGTAGGTGTGGTTTCCTAACCGCACCTTTTTGTATCAACATCTCAGATAACGCACAGGACGAGAATATCTGCGTTCGTAGTCGCGCAATTCATTACGCCTCTTTTCTTTGAATATAAGAGGCGCAATTCATTGCGCGACTACAAACGAGTTCTTTCCTTAAATTGACGTCTATGGTTCGGTTTCCTAACCGCACCTTTTTGTATCAACATCTCAAATAACGCACAGGACGAGAATATCTGCGTTCGTAGTCGCGCAATTCATAGCGCCTCTTTTCTTTGAATATAAGAGGCGCAATTCATTGCGCGACTACAAACGAGTTCTTTCCTTAAATTGACGTCTATGGTTCGGTTTCCTAACCGCACCTTTTTGTATCAACATCTCAAATAACGCACAGGACGAGAATATCTGCGTTCGTAGTCGCGCAATTCATAGCGCCTCTTTTCTTTGAATATAAGAGGCGCAATTCATTGCGCGACTACAAACGAGTTCTTTCCTTAAATTGACGTCTATGGTTCGGTTTCCTAACCGCACATGGTCGTTGGAAATCGGTGCGAAACCCAATATTAAAACTGAATGCCACTGGGAAAAATAATGAACATTTGGCACATGTTGCCAAAAAAAATGGCACAAACTAACAGTTTGTGCCATAACTAAAAGCATTGTGCCTGGATAGGTTGCAAACCTCCTATCCAGAACGTCTTTTACATAGTAGGTGCCAAATCGCTTTAACACACTTCTTCCTTGAAGTCTCACAGTTACTCAATGTGGTTTTAAGTTCAATCAACAATGCACGGACAGATTGTAATTCCGGCAATGATGGAGTTTGCAGATATATTCTTAATAATTCTTTTCTTTTAGCACTATCCATATCATTTTGGAATTTAAAAATCTTACGATATCCTGAATAGTCCATAATTATTTCTCCAAATTATTACCATACTTTATTATATTTTTGTATTGTTAACCTTTTTCCTGAAGTTGCCGTAGATCGCTGTATGAAACAGCAATCGGTTCTGCCGCATTTAAGTCAAGTGTAATTTTGACATGTTGATGTTCTTTAGCTGCTTCAGGTTCGGTTTGTCCTTGAAAGACTGTCTCTAATTCAACGAATTCGCCTAAATCAGCGACGGTATCAAGGTGGATTCTGGTATTGTTATACATCCAGAACGATCTCTGTTTTTTTACTATTGTCTTTATACCTAACGCAGCAGTTAGAAGTTCTTTTAGCACTGTTGGTTTAGCAATCTCACAGAGTTGATATATACTGTAGCGAGATTTCAACGCATTTGGTCGTTCATAATAAATTAGCCAACCTTCATCATATCCATCTGCTTCGCGTAGTTTTAACCTGCCTTTCGGATTCTGGAAATAGGTATCCACTTGGTGTATCGTTTCACGGTGCGTTGCCTTTAAGGCTGCCAACTTCGGCAGAAGCACATCAAGCGATTTATACCGTACTTTAAACTCTAAGTTTTTTGCCATTATATCGTGAATAGTCTTTGGTAGATACTGTCAGACTGAGTCAATGTACTTAACACTGACATCTTATTCAAGTTCCAAAAAATCATCTTCAGATTGAAAATTATTGACACAGGATCGGTTACAACGTTCTCCGTTTTCCTGCAACCAACAGACGCGATGTTTTAACCTTAGTGAACTAACCAAACAAGTTCGCAGTTGCTCAATATCAAAATTGCGTCCTACTAAGAAACTGTAACTGCCCATTCGCATTAATTCACGTGCTCTGCGATCATCTGAAACAATTGAGATGATTTTAACATGCGGTTGATATCTTCTGACATACGAAAAGATGTTGGAACGTCGGAATCGGGTAAAGTCCACAATTATCAGTTGATATTTTGCTAACCTCAACATTCCGACCGCTCTAGAACCTCCCCTTGCAATATCACATCGATAATTTTCTGATTCAAGCACATTTTTAATTTTGTTTTGCAAATCATCATTATAGGAAATAATCAACACTTGACCTTTCAATTGAGAGATGCCAGCATCTTCTTGAATACTAAGCGGCACAAGTGCTTGATCAACTTGCCAACGCAAACGCCCGCGTGCCTCACGCATCCGTCTGTTAACCTTGTCAAGTTTCTCTTCTAATTCTGGACGTCGTTTTTTTGATCTCCGCATAATAGATATAATACCTTTTTATGACTTGGAATACGCATTGAATCTCTCGGACGCTGGAAAACATGTCTAACTATAGGAATGAGATGCATCAATCGCGTAGTCCTTGCTAATTTTATAACGAATAATTCTGAAAAAGAATTCAAAATTCTTCAAATTTATTCACTGACTCAACTATGACTACATTTTTAGATGTCAAAAACTCATTTTTTGTTGTAAAAAAACAAAATGTGCTATAAAATAGCGATAATGCCTTTTACGGTTTTACTAAAAGGTTGTGCCTCGTTGAAAGTCGAAAACTGTAAGAAAACACCGAACACTTGTAATTTTGCTTGTTACATATTATAGATACATTTGTATTAAAAAAGATAGAAAAAACTCATTTATTGTAATATATTATACACGATTTTCATTGGGTTTGCCACGTTTACAGTCGCGCAATTCATTGCGCCTCGGACATTTACGTTGATATGCCTGAATCGTCAAGAGAACAAATGTATTATTAATTTTGTAATTCTCTATTAATCAAAGGTAGAAAAATGCCTAACATATCATCAACATCTCAAATTCCAATTCCCGCGCATTTCAATTCTGATCAGGTCCGACAAGTGTGGCGAATCCCGTATCAGAGACGGTTGGGTGAAGCACGTGCATGGGCACAACGATACGAAATTCCACCTGCATCTGAGGATAGTTTCCGCACTTGCCTGCTACTTATTGATGTCCAAAATACATTCTGTATACCGGATTATGAACTCTTTGTTGGCGGCAGATCGGGAAACGGTGCGGTTGAGGATAATGTCCGTTTGTGTCAGTTTATCTATCGTAACCTTCCACATATCAGTAAAATTGCTTGCACGTTGGATACCCATACTGCAATGCAGATATTTCACGAAATCTTTTGGGTGAATGATGCTGGTGAGCATCCCATCCCACTACAAACACTGATTACGCAAGAAGATATTGAAACGGGAAAGTGGCACGTCAATCCGGCTGTTGTTGATAGCATAATTGGGGATACGGATCGTTATATGTGGCTCAAGGAATACGCTGCACATTATGTCAAAACCTTGACTGCTGATGGTAAGTATCCGCTTACGATATGGACCTACCACGCAATGCTCGGTGGAATTGGGCATGCTGTTGTGTCCGCAGTTGATGAAGCCTGCTTTTTTCATGCAATTGCTCGTAACAGCCAAACCCACTACGAACTCAAGGGACGCAACCCACTGACTGAAAACTACTCAGCCCTTCGCCCAGAAGTACTTAGCGATGCAGAAGGAAAGCCAATTGACCAAAAGAATACTAACTTTTTGCAAATGCTTTTAGCGTATGACCGCGTAATCATTGCAGGACAGGCGAAAAGCCACTGTGTCGCTTGGACGGTGAGTGACCTACTTGCAGAAATTCAACAAACGGATGCAACGTTTGCCAAGAAAATCTATCTAATAGAAGACCTAACGTCGCCTGTTGTTGTACCAGATGTCGTGGATTATACAGAGTCGGCTGATGCAGCTTTCGCTGAGTTTTCAGAGGCAGGAATGCATATAATCAAATCAATGGAACCGATCGAAAACTGGATTTAGCTGAATGCGTACCTGACCGCTCCCAAACCTAATTGAGGATTAATTATGTCAACTGACAAAACACTTACGTTTCATTCCACTGGTGGTGATTTAGCGGTCTCAGTAATGCAGAATTGGCGTATCATTATTTCCGATGACGCAACTGTTTCAGAAAAATATGCAGCTGAAGAATTCCAAAACTGGTTCAATCAAGCATCTCAGTTAACATTACCACTTGAGACAGCCAACGAAAACATCGCTCACAATGAAGGGCAAATCAATATAAGCGCATCAACCATGATGGACGCTGAGGAAATCCACATCACGGTTGAGAGTAAGCAGATTCAACTCCAAGGTGGTGCGCCACGGGGTGTCCTCTACGCGGTATATCAGTTCCTTGAGGAATTGGTCGGTATCCGATTTTTAACCGCTGATCATACCTACATCCCAGATGCAACCGAGCTGAAAATCCCTTGCGGTAGTTATACATACAACCCACCTTTTTCATTCCGTTGGAGCTACTACCGCGAAAATTCAAATGCCCCAGAATTCGCAGCGAAACGCAAAATTAACACCGTCACAGATGCCGAAAATCTTGGTGGAAAAACCCATCAACAACTTATCAACCATTCATTCCATTTACTTGTCCCGTATGACACGTATGGCGAAAATCATCCAGAGTATTACGCATTAGTTGATGGAAAACGGGATACGAATACCCATGGCGGTGGACCGCAGTTGTGCGTCACTAATCCCGAAGTGATTGAAGTTGCTGCTGCATCGGCAATTCAACGTCTAACCGACAATCCTAATATTGCGAACATCAGCGTCAGTCAAGCAGATACAGCCGCGTACTGCCGATGTGAACGGTGTGAGGATCTAAACGAAGCGGAAGGCACACCAATGGGTTCGCAGTTGACGTTTGTAAACGCAGTCGCCGAACGGATCGAGAACGCACATCCAAACGTTAAAGTAGGAACTCTTGCATATTGGTATACTCGGAAACCACCTAAGACAATTCAACCTCGGCACAATGTCCAGATACAACTCTGTAGTATTGAATGCTGTACGCTCCATGCTATTGATAACCCAGATTGTGAACAAAATCAAACGTTCTGCTCGGATACAAACGAATGGGGAAAAATCTGCAATGACATCTGGATTTGGAATTACAACACCAATTTCCGTTCCTATGATTTGCCCTTTCCTAATTTACGGTGTATTGGACCCAACGTTCGCTACTTCTTGCGTAACAATGCAAAAGGTGTTTTCATGCAGGCAAATGGCAACGGGTTAACAGGCGAATTCTGCGATTTACGAAATTACCTCATCTCGCGTCTCCTATGGAATCCACATCTTGATGATCAAGACATCTTAAACGAATTTGTCCATCTTCATTACAAGGCTGCAGCACCCGCTATTTTAGAGTACATCAATTTTCTCCACGAGAATGCTGAGGAGAGAAACCTCCACCCAAGATGTTTCCCAACCTCAGAGGATGTCGGCTTAGATGCTGAAAGTTCACAACGAGCGTTTGACTACTTCCAACAAGCATTGGCACTTGCAGAGAATTCAGAGATTCAAGCGCGGGTTAAAAAAGCCTCTATTCCCGCCTACAAAGCGATGCTGGTAGCCGGTGGCGAAATTGCACCGAAAAGGCGGCGCACCTTGATCGCTGAGTACATCGCGCTGTGCAAACGCTATGGGATGACACACGCAGCAGAACACCAAGCAGCTGAAGCATATTTCGAAGAATTGCACAAGCAATAGAAGTCAGGTGTCTACCAGAGCCATTCAATTCTCTGGTTGTTGCCCCTTCTGATCACTGTCTGTCCTCTGTAGGAGCGATCTCCCGGTCGCGACTTTACCATTAAGACAGACAAGATACCGAAAACTGAATGGCTCTGGGGGTCAATTGTCTGAACCAGGATTTTCAGGATTAGGAGTTGGGGGGACACAATAAAATGAAAAGCATTCAAGTGTTTCTTATATTAGCAATACAAAAGAGTGTATACTTCAGGAAAATGTCTGTTGAGAATAATCCTGTCCATCTCGTAATCCTGTGAATCCTGGTTCAGACAGCGATTTTTACCTACCGGGGTTGGGTATGGCTTGGGCGGTTAGAAAACGCACCTACCTTTTGAGGGTGAACTACTTTTCTGTTGGTTGTTTCCGTTGAGCAGGCGGGGGTTCGTTGAAATCTTCTCCTTTTGCCTCTGCTTCAAGCTGGCGGTTGTACCAGTCAATCCACAATTGACGCTCTTTGGCTTCGCCTTCAACTCTGCCTTCAGCTCGGACCTTTTCTAATTTTTGTATGTACGCTGCATAGCGAAACATTATTCTATCCACTCCATGTGTTATGATGACAAGCACGCCAAACGCAAACGTCATAAAAGTCGCTACGTTTGAGAATATCAAGTTGACTCGCGTCATCAGGGCAATTGAGGGTTTTGCTATTTCATGTCTTATCTCAAAGTAGGCGTAAACTAAAACTAATAATGAAAACAAGGTCAGCACACGTTCTATCCATTCACGACGAATGGATAGACCGGATACTAACTCAGTCCGTTCTTCGATCTCTTTTTTCAATAGTTACTCCACTTTACGTCGTGTATTTATAAGATAACATGTTTTTCGGAAAATGTCAAGCTGCATTGTTCCTATGGCAGAGCCATTCAATTCTCCATTAGTTTCTAACTTCTTTCAAAGGTCTTTTCCTATCCGAGCGACCTCCAGGTCGCGACCATGTCAAAAATATTGAGAAAAACCCGAAAACTGAATAGCTCTAGGTGTATACTACTCCAACAAGCTTAACACTTGACATCATCACTACTTTTATTATATACTTAAAACAATTCACTGAATCCTTATTATACCAAATTAACCCGATTTGTAGCGCGAGGTCCCCGTGCCTCGCAGCGGTGTACTATATCAAAAGACTTCTAATCAAGTTAATTGGGTATTACTTGATGCTGGGAGATGAAACGATGCAGAAAAAAATACGGTCTGCGCCGACACTAGTCTATCCGGAATCGGATGGGAAACCTATGGCAGAAACAGATACACATCGAAACTTGATGATGGATTTCATTCTGATGCTTGAAGACTATTATCAGAATGAAAACGATGTTTATGTATCAGGAAATCTGCTTTTGTATTTTGAGGAGGGAGACCCGAAGAAGTGCCTATCCCCAGATGTATTCGTGGTTTTTGGAGTAGAAAAGAAACTGCGGCGCACCTATCAGACGTGGGCAGAAGCGAACACCCCCGATTTTGTGTTAGAAGTTGCTAGTCCGAGCACCTTTAAGAAAGATATTGGGCGGAAAAAAGATCTCTACGCTTCCGCTCTTGCAGTGAAAGAATATTATATCTACGATCCACTCGGTCAAATTGTACCGAGTTTTATCGGATACCGGCTGATTGATGGTGTATATCAAGAGATTGATTTCGCAAACGAACGTTTACCTTCGGAAGTGTTAGGCTTAGAGTTAGGAGAACATGAGGATAAGTTGCGACTCTATAATCCGAATACATCGCAATGGTTACAAACGCCACCTGAACGTGTAGAAACTGCTGAAGCACGAGCACAACAAGAATCTACCGCACGAAAAATTGCTGAAGCACGCGCTGAAAACGCTGAAGCGGCACTCGCCGAGGCTTTAGCGGAACTTGAACGCCTTCAGTCAGAGAAAAATGATTGATTCCGATTTACGGAAACATTGTCCAGAGGCATCTCACCATACATTTCTCCTATTTGCTGCTGCTTCCTTATACCCAATTAACCTGATTTGTAGCGCGAGGTCCTGGGTTTTCCTCGTAATGCTGACTTTATCAGAAAACTTCTAATCAAGTTAATTTGGTATCAGATGATTACTATTTGGCTTTCTTAATACCCCGCAAGAGTTATATCGTCGTGTCATCAGAAGAATGAAAAGATGTTTGATTTCCGATCACCCCTCTTCTTAATCCTGCTCGCAACGATACCATTATTAATCCTTATCCAGTTACGCACAAGTGTAATTGCAGCGAAATGGCGAAAACGCACTACCTTTATCCTCAGATGCACTGCGCTTTTGTGTGCAATCCTTGCCTTAGCAAATCTACAACGAACGCACAAAGAACAACGTCTTGCAGTCGCATTTCTACTTGATACGTCTGATAGCATTGCCCCCTCTCAACTGGAAGGTGCAACTAATCAGATTAATGCCACTATAGCAAAATTGAAACCGAATGATCAATTTGCGGTTATCAGGTTTGCGCGGGAACCATCCATTTTAATTCGGATGGGAGCAGCCGACGATCAACCACACCTATCGCCGGTTTTGCCAGAATCAACAGTTGAACAGGATGCCACCGATATTCTCACTCCCCTCAAACGAGCACTTGAACTATTGCCAGACAATTACCATCGTCGGATAGTGCTTTTCACCGATGGCATACATAATTCCGGTAATATGTCTATCACAGATTATCTACCGCTGTTTTCAGAAAGTAATGTAGAAATAATGACTGTCCCCCTACAAACAGTCGATGACACCATTCGCGTTCAAGAACTACAACTGCCGAACACGGTCAGGAAAGGACAACGTTTTCAGACACAGGCAATCGTTGAAGCAGATGGTAGCATCCCGACTGTTACAGCCACATTATACCACAACGGTGTTCCAAATCTTGATGTTGAATTTTCCCTACAAAAAGGTAGGAATGTGCTTGCGTTACCTACGCAACAGGTGTCGGAAAACCGTCCTCATACATACCAACTGAAGTTAAACATAATTGACGAAATCCTTGAAAATAATCAAGCGTCCGGTGTTGTGCAAATTCAGGACAAACCTCATGTTCTATATGCAGAAGGTGACTTGGAGCATGCCGATAATCTAAAAAATGTGCTTGAAGAGAACGGATTTGTTGTAAATGTAATTTCTGCTGCTGAAATACCAACTGATTTGGTAATCCTGCAGCATAACGATGTCCTGATTCTTAGCAACATTCCCGCTAACACCCTTTCATCAGAGCAATTGGACATTGTAGAGGCTTATGTCCGTGATCTTGGACACGGATTAGTTGTTATCGGTGGTGACCGCGCATTCGGTCCTGGCGGTTATACGGATACGGCGTTGGCGCGCGTACTCCCTGTGGAGATGACACCACATGAACGACAAGAGTCTGTTGCGATTGTGTTTGTAATTGATACATCGGGTAGCATGGCAAACTATGTGGGTGCAGAAAGGAAAATTGAACTTGCTATTGAGGCAATACGCGCTGGAATCCATAATCTTGAGGATAAAGATGTTGCTGGGATCATTAGTTTTAGTGCGGGAACGGATGTTCACGTCATCTCTCAACTCACATTTGACCATGAAACACTTATAAAACGTGTTGAAAGACTCAAACCAACGGGTGGCACCACAGCCATGAAAGAGGCAATGGAAACCGCAGGCGAGATGCTCAAAGCAGCCGATGCAAAACGGAAGCACATCATTCTTTTGTCAGATGGTAAATCTAAAGGAGAATATTCTGAACTTATTAACACAGCGAAAGATGCCGCTACTGCAAGTATCGGTATTACGACAATCGCAATTGGTGATGCTGATAAAAAACTTCTCAATGAAATCGCGGATACCAGTGGGGGACGTTTTGTCCCTGTTCAGAATGTTCAGGAGTTACCTCAAGTTTTGATGGACGCTGTTCGAGATACACATAATTATATTATTCAGGAACAATTCCAACCAAATATTGTGAACCATACAACACCTATTTTAGAAGGTATAGATGCCTTACCGCAGCTTTACGGATACGTTGCCTCAGCAGAAAAGACAGTCGCACAGGTATTTATAAAATCCCATAAAGACGAACCTATTCTCGCGGGTTGGCACTACGGTTTAGGGAAGTCGGTCGCGTGGACTTCAGATGTCAAACCTGCGTGGAGTAGTGAGTGGATTTCGTGGTCGGATTTTGGCAAGTTTTGGGGACAGGTCGTCAATTGGACTTTACCGGCAGAAGGGTCTGATGTGGATTTCGATCTTATCGTTTCTCCTCGTAATGGCAGTGCGGAAGTTGTTATCAAAACGCAACATGCGTCACCTACATCTTATGTGGTTCAAGTTGCAGGACCGAATGGAACAAGTCAATCTGTCAATATGCAGCAGGAAAGCATAAGTCGTTACCTTGGAACATTTCAAATGAACGATAGCGGTTCCTATATTGTCACCGCGAAACGTGAAGGTGACGAGCAAAAACGGACAGAGACAATCTCACTCTCCTATCCTGCCGAATATGCGACATTCGATGTCAACACAAATCTGCTCAAGAAACTTTCTGAGGATACAAGCGGGATTTATGAACCGACATTATCCCAGGTAGCTGCGCCAGCAGGAACACCTATTGAAAAACGTGTGTCGTTGTCCCATGTGTTGTTAGTTGCTGCTATCATCCTGTTTCTATTGGAGATGATTCTCCGTAGGTTTAGCATAGCGAGTGGATATTTAACTGAACTCCGGGCACAACTTCACAGACAATCAGATGCGGATGCTCCTGAAACGTTAACACGACTCGCACAGAAAAAAGGCAACGTGGTTACAATTTCTAATTCTGACATCCATGCACAAATCGGAACTGTGTCAAAACGTGAAAATATTGTGGACAAGGATGTCCCCGAATTAGCACAGCCAACAGAAGGAACCATGACACGTCTATTAGCAGTAAAAAGAAGATCCCGTTCAGTGTAGTACAATGGGTTGAGCACAAGAGAACCCTTATAGATGCTTGTTTGCATCTTTGTCCCACGACATGTGGACAAGCACTCTCAATGACACCACTTCCAATCTTTATTTTATGATCACCCTTCTAAAAGTCAGTGATACCCGTCGCTGCCTTTCATATTTGTGACCATCCCATACATCATATTTTCTGGCAGCAATACCGTGCAACCACTCATATCTTGCCTCATCGCTCAGGACAATAAGACTCCTTGGTGCAAGCCAGACTGGAATCTTTTTCGCTTTATCATGTTTGTATGTGAAATCCATAACGCAACTTGATCCTAAGCTCAAAGAGACAATCGTATCCTTAAAACAGGGTTCACAATCAATATGTCCTGAAATACCTTGTTTAGGAGGTAGGTATTCATTGACAATCACCTGATCTGCTACTTCTGGCATGTGCCCATCTTTATGTAATTTTTGGCTCAACCTTTTCAACCACTCTGGTAACTCACCAATACGCATATCATAGTTTACTTTCCGTGCTTTGTAGTCATACTTAAAACCGTAATGCTGAACCTTCCGTTTAAGGTCAGTGAGCCACTCATGTTTATCAATCTCAGCTAATAACCACTCATGTTGGAATTCAGTGATATAGTTTTCTATATACTGGAGTCCGCAGATTTCATCAATCGCTTCCTTATTTTTTGTAGAAGGTTGTGATTCTTCCTCATTTTTTGGAGATGGTTTTGGCTGAAAAGATTCATGGTCTAGTGCGGGAAATAGGGATGGTTGTTCCATGGTTCGCGCTCCATTGAAAATTACCTATCAGAATAATTCTCAAGGTAAGAAAAGTTGTTAAAACTATCATGAGAGACAGTAACTTGTTTATCTTTTTTCCACACAGTTTCATACTTTTAAATTACAATTGCCTCAGCATCAATTTATATCAACCTTCTAAAACTAAGGGATACCCGCCGCTGCCGTTCATACTTGCGACCATCCCACACATCCGTTTTTCTGGAAGGAATCCCGTGCATCCATTTATTTTTTGCATCCGCGCTCAATACAGTTAAACTGCCGGGAGCAAGCCAGATCGGAACTTTTTTGGTTTTATCGGTTGTGAATGTTAAATCCATCACACAACTTGAACTTAAACTCAAAATGCAAATCGTATCCATGAAACAAGCTTCTTTATCAGTATGATCTCCTATACCTTGACCGGGTTCGTATTCACTAATAAGCACCTGATTTGCTATTTTCGGCATGTGTCCATCGTTGTGTAATTTGAGACAGAGTCTATTCACCCATTCTGGGAACGCATCAACAGGCGTATCCTCGTTTGGCTGCCGCCCATTGAAGTTATAACTTTCACCATAATGTTGAACACGTCGCTGATAAAAATTGTCCCAGTCCTGTTTATCAATATGATCTAACAACCACTCATGTTGAAACACAGTGAGATAGTCTGCAATATACCGTAAGCCGTGGACGGTATCAGCAGCGTGCTGATTATTTGGCGGAGGTTGAGGTTGAAAAAATTGTTGATCTAATAAAGGAAATAGGGATTGTTGTTCTATTGTCGGTTCCATAAATCGAATTACTCCGGACTATATTCGGGATTTGCTTCCAATTCGCTGTGATACACGAGAAGAATCGCTACTGCGATGCATGTCCCGACAATACCTATTGGTGTGAATTTACCTGGTGAAAATTTACCAACGGACGAGATTATATCAACCTTGTCTACCAACCATCCGAGCAGCGGCGCAAGAACAATTGTCGCTAACGATTTAGCTTGTGCTTCAATAGATAACACCGTAGCACCCATATCCGGAGTAGACTGTGCATCGAACCTGCTAATCAATATGGGTCTCCAGAAGTTCTGAAGAATTGCCAAGCCAACGAAAAGTACTATCATAGCAGAATGCCAACTGAACCAAAGTGCCGGAATCAAAAGAGTGAAAAGTGCAAGATTTACCCACCACATGAACCGAGCACCACCTTCGTCACCACCTTTCCAATCAGCAATTTTGTGTGAATTTCGGGAGGCAAATGATGATAGAAAATAGAGCGGAAAATAGATAACCGTAACGAGAAACGCTGTCCGTTTTGATACATCCAATGTCATAAGAATAGGCAATGCAATGGCAGTCTTTTCAAGTATCGGTTGGAGGTAATCTTTGCTGGCTTTGTACATTCCCTCAAAACCCATTCCCTCAAAAACGAGTCGGCGGAGCGGTGGAAAAAGGGCGGCATTTTTGAACGCTTTACCAAGGAGGCGCGTAACTGCTTTGAGAGAAAACTTACTCTGTCTGTCGCCATCCAACTGCGCTGGATAGCCCAGGAAATTGATGATGTTCAATAAATATGGAATGATTGAGAACCAGAAGACGTCTGTGAAATTGCCGCGATAAAATACTAAAACACCAGCGATAAGAACAGAAACAGCAGAACCCATCTGTGACCAAGAACGTGTAAAGCCGTATATTTTCGTTTTTTCGTCCAATCTGTCCTGCAGCCGTAGCCAATCGAAAATCATCGCCTTGTGGGTTCCAGTGCGAAACGCATCGCCCAAGCCAAAGAAGAACATAGCCCCAAAAAGCATCGGGAGTGATTTACTCACAGCAAACGTGGCGAAAGAGACGATATAGGCACAAAACGAAAAAATCATAGCGCGCCGCCTACCGTAAAGGTCAGCGAGCGCACCAGAGGGGATTTCAAATATGTTGGTGCAAACCTCCCGAAATCCGATCAGGATACCAATTTGAAAGAAGGACAAGCCTTTCTCTAGAAACGCTAAAATAAGAAACGGATCGTAGTAACGTTGATTTTTTAAGAATCCGTAGAGCGAAAAACGGAAAAGCATCGGTGTGCACATAGGTTAATGGACACTATTTTACTGTTTTTCCCAGATTTGTACGTTATGATTAGGCAAATCAAAAGGATATTCACCGTATTCCAATGTAGGCAATCCCTCATCGTCTACTGTGACAACAATATAGAGTCGGTGCGGAGAAGTACTTGTGTCAACACGTTCAATGAACTGCCATTTGTCTCCATCGGCGGTGGTTATTTTTACTTTTGTCCAGAGGATACCTTCACCATCAGTGTATGTGCCATCCGAAATTTGAACACTGTGTGGTGGATTAGCAGGTAGGATGAAACTTTCACCTATCGTAGAGGTGGAATTTAGATGGGTGTGGGACACTAATACCCAGGTACCAGGGACAGACACCTCAACACCGTTCTGGTCAACGACCCAAACGTGGTCGCGTTCTTTCATCGGGCTTGGGGTTTCTGTCTGAGAATCTAGTACTTGAGGTATCCGTTCGCAGCCTAAAAACCCGATAACTAAAAAAGCAATTGCCAATATAAATGTGAGTTTTGTGATTGTTTTTATATGCACGTTGAATTCCTATGTCTTTCTGAAGTATTACAGAAGGGTGAGGCTTAGAGTTGTGGAACAATTGACACAATGAGATAGTCGTTATCGCTGGCGTAATTCCATAATTCGGAATCCGCTGCGGTATCTAACCCAATATTTTGTGCATGGGTAGAATTAGGAAACAAATTTTCAAGTCGAGTCACCAGTTGAGGCGACAGGTTCTGATCGAATAGAAGTTTCATTCGTGTAAACAACCATTTGTGCTTTTTCTCTATCTGCTGCATACGCAAGACATGCTCGGATGTCAGTCTCGGTTAAATAGGGAAAATCATCAAGAATTTCCGCTATTGTCATTCCCGAAGCAAGATAGTCTAAGACATCGTAAACGGTGATTCGCATTCCCCGAATACAAGGTTTTCCTCCACGTTTCCCAGGTTCAATAGTAATAATGTCTCGGTAATTCATCTACACGACCTCCAGGTAGGTTTTACAATTCCAGATTTAGTTTGCAGTTGAAATCTATTGTTTCCGTAATCATATTACAATTTTTAGGATGTCAAGAATCTGCCCAAAATAGGCTATTTACTTTTCGACCTTTTAGAGGCGTCGATTCACTAAGAAAACAGTAGAAGTCTTACATCTAACTCACGTTAATTATACCGCAATTTACACGAATTGTAAAATTTATTTTATCATTCGTGTAAATAAGACTTTTTTCGCCATTCACAAATTGTAAGTCAACCGACTGTCTTATCCTTTCGCTGGTGTATGATGACATGATTGCCATCGGGGTCTGCGACAATAGCCCAAAAACATACTGCGGATTCACCCAAAGGCGAATGTATTTGGATTCCTGTTTGTTGTAATTCTTCTACTGCAGCCTTGGCGTCGTCAACTGCAAGCGCGACTGTTCCGCCACCGGGTTGTGCAAAATCATCCCCTTCTCCTAACACAAGCGTACCGGGATTTATCAATCTTCCGCTACAAAACCTCGCTTTTCAAGGCGGGGATGTAGTAGCGGCTAAGACCTCCGTTGTCCAATAAATTAAACCTTTTTGTATTGTTCACGTCTAAATCAATAGTAATCGGCATTGGTTGTAGTTGATGCTGTGGTAGACAGCTAAGCAGTGATACAACTGCGTAAAAGCCATACGAATCTATACTGCTTAAAGTTTTAAAAACATCTATTGCCTGTTCAGAGAAAGAAGTGGTAAACACTCGTCTCGTTTAAAATCACAGGTCAAAATTGTTCATAAGACACCTTCGGGTGTGCAGGCGGGGCATCGTCTGTTGAGAGGAGGCTCAGTAAGACTCGGTTTACCGAGCGGGGTCGTTGATACCACAATCTGCATAGCAAGTGGGACAAAAGAACCCCACTGCTTTAGTTGTGGGAGTATGTCATCTCAAATTCTGCCCATGTCCCTTCATAGACTAAACATGCTAGTGGAATCCCAAGCAGGTCGCGATAAAAGGTAAGCGATTTCTGTATATCACCCACTGCAAACAAAGTAAAATCAATACCTAACACATTCATAACGACAATTCCTCTACCTCAGCAGTGCAACGGTGGCTAAACCGAAAGGGTTTGGATCGGATATTCAAGGAGATGGGACAGAGAATACTCGTCGGACGGTGGTTGGTATTTACCATCGTCCGCCGGTGCTGTCCAGAAAGCGGACCAATCAGTGGCTCGATCCCGACCGATATAAAGCGTCTTTCCGATAACTGCCCACGCTGTTCCATCGGATGTAAACGCAATACAGCCCGTGCTAATCCGATCGGTGGATTCTGTGAGCTGATCGTTGAGTTGAGTCCACGTCGCGCCGCCATTCTCCGAACGACAGAGCCAAGCTCCACCGCCTCTTGGTCCATTTTGGACTGTAGCGATCAGTAGGTCTGGGTCTGCTGGATGTACAGCAATAGCGGTGCCGTAGCGAACCGGCAACCCTTTAATTCGGTTTACCCATGAGTTCCCTCGGTCTTTGCTGACATAGACACCGTTGGCGGTGTTCGCATAAACTTGATGATCGTCTGCAGGACACGTAGCGACCTGATGGACATCTTTGTGGAGTTCTGGCGTAACGGGTTCCCATGAAATTCCTTCATCGGCGGAACGCATGATGCTGCCTACATGGATATCTGCATAGCAAAATCCATCTTGGGTTTTGGCAAAAGTCCGCACGGCTGGTGGACCGCCCCACGGCGTATACCAATCTTTTCGACATTCTAATTCGTCAAACGCGACGACCCGTTCAGCCGGTCCTTTTTCTCCAACCAAACGATAGACATAAGCACCCTCATCCGTTCCGATGAGCAGTGTTAAAGGATCTTCTCGAATAAGGAGCAACGAAGCGATCGGATCTTCAATACCTGTTGGAATTCGCTTCTCATCATCCTCCGATAAAACCAGTAGCGTTCCATCCGACAAGGCAGACACCACAGATTCACCGTTTGATAGTGAAACCATTGCGGCGTGCTCTTGATGGTCTGTCCCTTTGTAAACTTGGACAGGTTCACTATCTCCATTATCTTTAACGGAATAAATTGCATTGTAAGTAGCAATAAACATTATGTAATCTCCTTTGTTGTGTAGCGACGGAATATCTTCGTACCGAAGCGAAAGTGTGGGTCAAGTTGTGCTGCTTTTTCAGCAGCCTCTTGTTCTGTATAGGTAGTTGTTGAATAATCGCGGTCCACTCCGTCCATCAGATAGTAGAAAAAGTCAGTGAAAAAGACTAATGAAGAATCAAGATCAACGTATATTTCCTCCGGATCGTCAGGATGAACAGGCGCAATGTAGGATTGATAGCCTGAGTTTAGAAATGCCGCCGCTAACGGTTCTCTTCCTGAACCACACGCTGTAGAGAGCAGCGCGCCATCAAGATTTTTCATCGTTTTATGCCCTATCCGCTATATCAGGATAAACTTCACGGATAGCATCCCAATCAATTACTGCAACCCACAAATCTTCTTCCTTTGAGTATTGCACTACACCGTCAACTTCCAATTCTTCGCTGTAAAAGATGAGGTGTTGGCTGTCTTGTAAGATGATTTTCTGACAGACAAGGTCTGTCAGAGTGCCAGCGCAATTCAAACGTAATCTGCCTTTTGAATCAGCATTATGGAAGTCAGCAAAGACCCTTGATTTCTTCATCATCTTTCTCCCTGTATAGGGTTTAGAATTGTCGGCGTAAGAAGTTTACTAGCTTCTTCTGGTATAAGTCCTGTCAACGTGGCATGATACGGACTTCTGCCAGAAGTTCGTACAACATCACCGCCAACTTTCCGAACTTTACCTACTGTTGTCACACCAATTTGTTTATGTGGAATAGCGCGTGAAAGTTCGGTTATAGTTCCTTCAGCACTTTCAACTGACACACCACTAATGCCACTTGGATGAGTACCAATTCCACGTTGGATATCTTGTGCTCGGTTTTGACCTCCCCTAACAACAATAGCATCATCAGCAATTCTGACAGGAAGAATATGACGATAATTCTCTGCCATTTACTGTTTATCCTTACAAGAAAATCTAACTCTCTATATTCTCATCTAATATCAATTTCATATTCCTCACTAAAATGTGAGTTGTATTGTACTGCCACCGGAAATTCGGGCCACTCTCTAAGACAAGATTATGGTATAATATCCATCTACTTGAAAGGAGTATCCGATGGCGAAACGAAAACGAAGAAACTTCACCTCCGAGTTTAAAGCCGAAGTTGTTCTTGAGGCTCTCAGCGGTGAAAGTTCCCAAGCAGAAGTGTGTCGGCGACATAACCTCAGCGATGAACAACTTTCAAAGTGGAAGCGACAGCTTCTTGAAAATGCGTCTACCCTCTTTGAACCCGCTGATAAACAGTCTGATGCCTCTGCGGAGCGGATCGCCCAACTTGAGCAACTCGTTGGGCGGTTGACCCTGGCACTTGACATCCAAAAAAAAGCCTCAACTTACTTGAGCTAACCCCGATGGAGCAACGAGAAATGGTTACGGCATTACGGACAGACTTTTCGGTTCGGCAGATATGTGAGACACTCGGTTTCAACCGAAGCAACCTCTATTATCACCCCAAGCAGGCCCCGTGTGAAGCGGGCCTCCAGGATGAAATAGAGAAGTTATCTTTGCTATATCCAACATACGGATATAGGCGTATCACACAGTTATTGGTGCGTAGCGGATACACCATCGGGTATAAACGTGTTGCCCGATTGATGAAATCCGCCAACCTCTCGGTTTCTGTCAAACGTGTCTGTCAAACCACGACATCCGTTGCGGGTGTGCGTCCCTGGAGCAATCGCCTTGAAAACCTTGATGTCTCCCGATGTGATCAGGTCTGGGTGGGCGATATCACCTACGTCCGCCTCAAAGGACACTTTATCTATGTTTGTCTGCTCATGGATGTCTTCACTCGCATGATCAGAGGGGGGTATATCAGTCAACACTTGACGCAATCTCTAACGTTGAAACCTTTGGAGACAGCATTATGTCAAAATGTCCCAGAGATCCATCATTCTGATCAAGGCGTTCAATATCTTTCAAATGCGTATATCTCACTGCTTAGGCATCATGGGATTGAGATTTCAGTCGCCCGGAGAGGGTGTCCTTGGGAGAACGGATATGCTGAAAGACTTATCCGCACGCTCAAGGAAGAAGAAGTTCATCTCAACGACTATGAGGACATCCACGAAGCGAGAGCCCGCATTGGGCATTTTATTACACAAGTATATAATCACAAACGCCCTCACTCTGCGTTAGGGTATTTGACACCTGTGGAATTTGAGCAAAAAAACTTGTCTTAACTTTGCTAAATTTTGGTCTGAATAAACGGTAGCACTTCATATCGTTGGATAGTTTAGGTACGCTTCAGTGCAAACGTCTTCTCATCATCAAGGTCCATCATCGCGAACCAAGTATTGATATCCGTACGGTCTGGCGCGATCTTTTCGAGCATTCTTGCCATCATCGCTTTATGCCGTTCGGTCTCGGGACCCATTTGCGTTATCTTTTCATTGAATGCCTTGATGTCCGCTTCACTTTTTGAATAGTTCTCCTTCAACCATGCCTCGACCTCTGCATCGGTTGACAACGACTTCAACGTTTCAGTGAATTCTGTTGCAGATACACCGAGAAAGGCAAGTGCCATCCTGTCCATTCCCGAATCCTCTGCATAGAAATATTCTCCCAACGAATTGCCAATAAATGCTCTGCCTTTGTCAATCAACCGAGCAAGATGAACCATTCCATATACATCGGTATTGTGAGGGCTACGGGGTGCGTGTCGCTGCAGGTCAACGATACCGAAACTCAACTCATCATCAAGGTCTTGGAGTGCAACCCATGTTGTAATATCAGTGCGAGTCGGATCAACTTCTTGCCGGCGTGCTTCAAAACGTTCACGTGTCGTTTCATCAGGACCTCGGTTTACCATAGCGTGATTGTACGCTGCAATCTCCTCTTGAGATTTATTGCAGTTTTCCTGCACCCATTCACCTATCTCAATCTCATTCGGATTGTTAACCGCTGCTTCCTGAAAATCATCGGCTGAAACTCCAAGGAACGTCAAGATGCGAACATCCTGTCCCGAAATATCACCGTATTTATAATCACCGATTTTTCCTGCGCGTTCCGCGCGTGCTTTATCCGCCATGCGTGCGATGCCGCAGATGCCAGCAACGTCCCTTGCTCGCGCACTACGCGGTGGCCGTGCAGTTAGATCCACCTGCCAGAAACAACCCCAATCGTCCAATTCGATAGACTGCAGCACAGTCTTGATATCGGTGCGATCAGGAGCGAACTTAGCAAGTCGTTCTTCCAGAAGTTGTTGATGTTTTTTGTCAGATGGTAGCCGTTCTAATTCTGACCGGTTGAATGCTTCAATCTCTTCCTCTGTCTTTTTACCTTGTTCAAGCATCCATGCACTGAGTGCTGCATCATCAGATTCATCAGCTGCTTCTGCAAATGCGTCTGCAGTAATTCCCAAAAATTCTAAAATACGGCGATCTAAACCTGAATATTTTCCGTAGACAAAATCTCCGAGAGTCTCATTGTTATGCGCTCGTGCCTTGTCTGTCATGCGTGCCGCACCGACAATCCCTGCAACACCCAAGTTTGAAGGACGACGTGGCGGTTGACGTATCAAATCCATAATTCATTTCCTTTCAATTTATTTAAAAATATGGTATCATATCTCCTAATGATATTGTATCATATTTAACGTGCATGTCAACTGAAAAAGCCAAATCTTGAAAGATAGTGAACATCAAGATATATTCTAACGGACAATTTTCCTCGCGGAAGAATATATTCACAGAAATTTAGAGGTATGAACAATGTCAACAGAAGAAAAAATATCAAACATGACAGTAGAACCGATATTGTTAGCTACGATTGAAGAATACTCTCGTCTGCCTGACAAAAAACATGATCGTTATTGGCAATTGCGTGACAAACGTGAGGACGAGACACTCACGGATGCGGAATCGGATGAATATGAATCGCTCATTAAAGAATGGGAAGCACGAAATGTAGAACGGGTTCGTGCGCTTATCGCCTTAGCCAAAAAACGCGGTACAACTTTGCGTGGTGTTATGAAGCAACTCGGATTAAAAGGAACTGAAAATGATCTCTGACCGGTTAAGGTCGCTAATCCGCCACAGAGCCAATGGGCTTTGTGAGTACTGCCTTTGTCCAGCTGAATTGACAAGCGCACCTTTTCACTGCGAACATATTCTACCTGTCAGTGCTGGCGGGGCAACGACATTAGACAACCTGGCCTGGGCGTGTCCTTCCTGTAATCACCAAAAGCATACAAAAACACACGCATTAGACCCACAGACAAAGCATCAAACTCCGCTGTTTCACCCACGCCGTCAAAAGTGGAATCAGCATTTTCGATGGAGTGAAGATCTTATAGACATTGTTGGACAAACGCCTATAGGACGTGCTACAGTTGAAGCATTGAAATTAAATAGACAAGAACTGATAAATTTGCGACAACTCTTGATTGGTGCTGGGAAACATCCACCAGAACTTGAATGAGTGTAACGAACAAAAAATTACGGAAGTTTACATCTTATGAAATACCGTATCATAGCTTTCTTGAGTTTACTGGTATCCTTGGGGTTTCTCCTATCAAGTGCACAAGCACTGCAGCAGGTTGCTGAAAAAACTTTAGACCCAACAGCAGACATAGCAACCCAAAAAGCAAAAGATTCCACAGTCCGCTTGGTGAGTCGGGTTGGAAAATCAAAAACGCTTGGTAGTGGATTCTTTGTGGATACGGATAAAATCGCAACGACTATCCATGTTGTCGCACAACCCGGCCCTGTTTTCGCCAAACTTATTGATAAAAAAACAATCTTGGCGGTTGAAGGCATTGCAGCGTTTGATGTCAAAAATAATCTTGTTATCTTAAAACTCTCTGGTGAAGGCACACCGCTGCCCATAGGTAACAGCGATACGGTTCAAAACGGTGAGTCTGTTTCTGTCGTCGGATATCCCAATGGAAAATACGATGTCACAACAGAGACTATAGATAGCATCCAAAAAAGCGATAAATGGTTCTGGATGAAAGTTGCTACTTCTAAAGAAAGTAGCGGTGGTCCTGTGCTAAACAATAAAGGACAAGTCATCGGTATTAATGTGGGTTATGGTGACGATTCTCACAACTACGTAATTCCTTCAAACGCGCTCAAGGCATTGCTGGCAAAAACAATGCCACTGGAGCCTTTGGTAGAGTGGCGGAAGTGGGAAACTATCCGTGCTGAGAGGCACTACAGTCAAGGTGAACAAAAATCCGCAGCCAAGGACTATAAAAACGCGATAGCTGAATTTGATAAAGCGATTGAACTAAACCCTGAGCATGTTCGTGCCTACTACAAACGTGGTAGAGTTAAGTCTAACCTTGACGATTATACCGGCGCGATAGATGACTATACATACGTAATCAAACTAAATCCTGAACATGTCAGATCATACAGTAGTCGCGGAGCAGCAAAGTTCAGACTCGGTGAATCCAAATCCGATGGTCGCGATGCGAAAAAAGCACGTCACCTGTATCAAGAAGCGATTGATGACTGGACTCAAGCCATCAAAATTGATCCTGATAATGCACGTGCCTACAACAATCGTAGCATCGGGCGGTGTAAACTCGGGGATACCGAATCTGCACATGGTGATGCGGAAAAAACTCAAAAATTTTACCACGAGGGTATCGCTGATTATGATAAATCCATTCAACTGAAATATCCAGAGGATGATGCTCTCATAGCACGTATAGAATCTAAAAAAGGCAGAGCGTCTACAGTCCGCGTGACATGTTGGAGCGGAGTTTCAAGTGAAATCTCCGTTGGTAGTGGTTTCTTTGTGGACACGGACAAGATTGCAACAAATATACATGTCGTAGCCAGACCTGGTCCCGTTTTCGTCAAACTCATGGACAAAGAGACAATCTGGGAAGTTGTCGGTGTAATCGCGTTTGATGCGGAATACGATCTCGTTGTCCTAAAACTATCCGGTGAAGGCACACCGCTGCCCTTGGGAGACAGCGATATAGTTCAAAAGGGAGAACCTATTGTTACCGTGGGATATCCTGATGGAAAATACAAGGTCACTACCGGAAATGTACACGGCATCCGGAATAGTGACAAATTGCTTGGGACAACAGCTGAGTCTGCCAAAGGGAACAGTGGCGGTCCTGTGCTAAACAGTAACGGAGAAGTCATCGGGATTAACACCCAATTAGACTATTATTCTTTTGCTGTCCCATCAAACATACTTAAGGAATTGCTTACTCGGCCTGTGTCGCCGGAACCTTTGACACAGTGGCAAAAACGTAATCATATCCGTGCCTACGCTTACCGCTATGAAGGAGAAGATAGATTCAATGCTGGGGACTATGCCAAGGCAATAATTAAATTTGATAACGCTATCCAACAAAACCCTAAACATATTCGTGCATATTTCTATCGTGGATGGGCGAAGTATGATCTTGGTAAATCTAAGGCAGATCAAGGGAATGTAGCAGAAGCACAGAGCCTATATCAAGCAGCTATAGATGACTACACACTTACCATCAAGATAAACCCAGGGTTTGCCCTCGCCTACAATAATCGGGGGTGGACACAGCATGCTTTTGGTGAATTTAAAGCAAGTCAAGGTGATGTAGCGGAAGCTCAACATCTCTATCAAGCAGCAATTGACGACTATACGCACTCAATTAAGATTGACCCTAAATATACCTTCCCTTATTTCTATCGAGGGTTAACGAGGAGGGCACTTGGTAAATTGAAAGTGGATCAAAGGGACGAAACAATAGTGCAGGATTTGTATGAAGCAGCAATTCAAGATTATACACAAGCCATACGTTTACGGTCTAGTTACGCCATGGCATACAATGATCGAGGGGGGGTGAAGTATCTCCTCGGAAAATCTAAAGCAAATCAAGGAAATGTGGCAGAAGCACAGCAACTCTACAAAGCAGCTATAGACGATTTTACGGCAGCAATAAAGATTGACCCGAAGCAAGTCTTTGTTTACAAAAACCGCGGAAATATAAAGAAATTACTCGGACTGCATGAGATGGCAGAACAGGATTTTGCAAAGGCAAAAGAATTAGAATCCGATAGATGATTACACGCATAAACGTTGACGAGCATGTATAAGCTGACAAATGAAAAACAAACCTATTCTCATTATTTCCACACTCGGTGTACTATTATCAATAATCTTAAGCGGAATCTACCTTAACTTCTCTTATTTTGAACCAGATACAGTATCGTATCTATTTCAAGCAAAATTGTTTGCTAAAGGCAAAATTTCAGTGCCGGTCCCACCGCAAATGATAGATGGGGAGGTGACTCTGGAACCAAACGGTATGCCGATGCCCGAATATGGGTTGTCATCTTCGCCACATATAAACATGTTGAATGGCAAATGGTATTCCAAATATCCGTTCGGGAATGCCTTGATACTAATGTTTGGCGTGTTTGTAAATGCGCCATGGTTTATCCCTGCGCTGGCAACGGGTGGTGCACTATTCCTACTGTTTTTTCTCGTCAAAGAGACGTATGGTAAACACATTGCACTTATTGCTGCTGTGATCGCGCTTATCTCACCTGCAACTGCTGGTATGGGATCAACATGGTTCAGTGAACCGGTAAGTCGGTTCTACCTTGCACTCTATCTATTCGCGCTGGTTCGCACTTTGAATGGGTCGGGTAATATTCTCTATCCACTTCTCTCAGGATTTGCGTTGGGATACGCGTTCAATACGCGACCGCTCTCCGCTCTCGTATTTGGTGTTGTCGGTGCAGGTTTAGCACTTTATCATCTGTCCAAACCCAGAATGGCGGGCGAGTCTTCTCCTGTAACGGATGAACAACCTCAGAACGATTCACCTACCCGCAGACAGTTAATGTTTCGGTTGGGAATTTTCTTAATTCCGTTTGCTGTACTGATCTTAGTGTGTATGGCGTGGAACAACCATTTTACGGATGATCCGTTCACTTTTACGCATACAGCAGCGCAGCCTTACGATAAAATCGGATTCGGCAAACGCATGGAAGGCTACGAACCTAATCTTGATCACGCTTTTGATTTTAAACCCAAATGGGCAGTCAAAAGAACATGGCAACATATCCTCCCGTGTATCAGTTTTAATGCACTCGGTTGGGGCAACTATCGTTCCAATCTGCTTATAGAACCTAAGTTATCTGTCGGTTTCCTTCTTGACTTTTTGCCGTTACTTATTCCGTGGTGTCTCGCGTTTCTACCCTTTTTTCATTCATCACGCAACAGATACGATGTGTTATGTATTGCACTACTTGTAGGCAGTCTGTTGCTCTACGCTTTCTTCTATTTTGAGGGGTCAACATGGGGTTTTACACCGGTAAATGCACGTTACTATACTGAATCAATATTCCTCGGTTTCATTCCATTGGCAGCACGCGGGATATTTATCCTCTATGAGCAACTTAAAAAACCGATATGGAAAAACAAACTCGCTTATGTCGCTGGTATATGTCTTTTATTGCTAAGTGTAAACACTGTGTGGAGTTATGTCCGTATTGGAAAAGCGTATCAGAATTGGAGTGGAGTTTATCAGAAATTACCACTATTGGTAAAAAAAGAAGATATTCACAAGGCTGTCATTTTCATCCCCGAAACCCGCGACGCACCGATTGGAGATTATCCTTTTCAGAGTCTGGAAGAAGCGGATATTGTTTACTTTAAACTTGGACCCAACCCACTGTGGGGGTTAACAAATAGTGACTGGAAGAGTGTGTATACAGAATATTTTACCGGCAGAGATGCGTATCTGTATGACGCGGAACCGAATGAGTTAAAACCTTTATCTCCTGACCCATAGCGTGAGGATTTTTTGACATATTCTGAAAATTCCGAGAAAAACGATGCAACAGCAAATTAACCTTCCCATAACCGGAATGCATTGCGAAAACTGTGCTGCTACCATCAGTCGAAATCTCAAAGAGATGGCGGGTATCCTCGTAGCGGATGTCAGCATCGCAACGGAACAAGCGGCAGTTACCTATAATCCGTCTACCCTCAGCGAGGAAATGATCGTTGATAAGATTCGTTCCCTCGGATTTGACGTTGTTGATGCGGATTCTGAAGCGGATGTGCGTGCCGAAGAGTTTCAACGACAAAAGTTGCAATTCAGTGTCGGAATTCTTTTTACACTTCCTCTATTTCTGCTCAGCATGGGTAGAGGTATGGGGTTGATAGGTGGGTGGGCAGATGTCTCTTGGGTTAATTGGATTATGTTTGGTTTGGCATTGCCGGTGCAGTTCTATGTCGGTTGGGATTATTATGTCGGGAGCGTTAAGGCATTGCGTAATCGTTCTGCTAATATGGATGTGCTCGTTGCGATGGGTTCATCTGTGGCGTTTGTCTATAGTGTGGTCGTCATCGCTGCCTTATCGCTCAATATGCAAGAGTTGGGAAACCATGTCTATTTTGAAACAGCGGCAGTTATCATAACGCTAATCAAACTGGGCAAACTTCTGGAGGCGCGTGCGAAAGGACAAACAAGTGCTGCCCTCAAAAAACTGATCCGACTCTCTCCGAAAACAGCGTGTCTCCTCAAAGATGGTGAAGAGCAGAATATTCCCGTTGAACAGATAGCCGTTAGTGACCTACTTATTGTTCGTCCTGGTGAAAGCATGCCCGTTGACGGTATCGTTCGCGATGGTTCAAGTGCCGTTGATGAAAGCTTGTTTACAGGCGAAAGTATGCCTATAGACAAAATAGTAGGCGACACTGTTGCAAGTGCAACGATTAATCAGAGTGGGATGCTCACAATTGAGGCAACACGTGTTGGTTCAGAAACATCCCTTGCAAGACTTGTTCAGTTAGTCCAAGCGACACAACAGAGCAAGGCACCTATTCAACGCACTGCGGATGCGGTCGCAAGTGTGTTTGTCCCTGTCGTCTTATGTATCGCAGTCGCAACATTCCTTGTGTGGTGGTTTGTCGTTGGAGAGGGATTCACACCTGCAATGCTCCGATTGGTAGCAGTCTTAGTTATTGCATGTCCATGCGCTTTGGGACTTGCTACACCGACTGCGATTATGGTAAGCACAGGAATTGGCGCGCATCACGGAATCCTCTTTCGTAACAGTGAAGCATTGGAACATGTAGGCGCATTATCGCGGATCGTTCTTGACAAAACTGGCACCTTAACACAAGGGCAACTGACCCTCACTGACATTATTACTGACGATGAAGACGAGAATCGATTACTTCAGTTAGCTGCCTCTGCGGAACGTGGCAGTGAGCACCCTATCGGAAAAGCGATTGTTTTCGCCGCTTCTGAACGCGGAATTGATACCGTTATTCCGACTGATTTCACTGCTGTTGCTGGCAACGGTATCATTGCACAGCTCAATGAGAATAACGTTACCATAGGTAATCTATCCTTAATGCAACAGCATCAAATTTCGACTAAGGTATTGGAAGCGGACGTAGAAAGGTTGCAAAGTGAAGCTAAAACGGTGTTATGGGTTGCGGTTGATTCGCGCGTTAGCGGACTTCTTGCTGTTGCGGATACGGTGAAGCCGGAAGCAAAAGCTGCTGTCGCTGAACTCCGACAACTCGGATGCGAAGTGACAATGATGACCGGGGATAACCGAAGCACGGCAAATGCTATCGCAAAAAATGTTGGGATTACCGATGTGATGGCGGAACTTCTTCCTGAAGACAAAGCTAATGCTCTCAAAAAGGCACAGGAAGAGACAGACGGGTATGTCGCAATGGTGGGGGATGGTATCAACGATGCGCCTGCGTTAGCACAAGCAGATGTTGGGATGGCACTCGGCACAGGAACTGATATTGCTATGGAAACAGCTGATTTGACGTTGATGCGTGGTGACTTACGTACTATTCCCGATGCTATCCGACTAAGCCGTGCAACACTCCGCACGATTAAACAGAATCTGTTTTGGGCATTCTTTTACAACGTGCTGTTAATTCCTATTGCTGCAGGTGTGTTGTTTCCGCTTGCGTTCCTGCCATCAATGTTAGGCAAGTTGGATCCGATGCTTGCGGCATTTGCAATGGCATTTAGTAGTGTTTCAGTTGTGCTAAATAGTCTGCGGCTGCAATGGAAGCAGAACAATCGTTTTGATTAGCACTATGAACACTTCTCAATAAGCATGGTTATTGGGACTGTCCTATATTTATACCCAATTAACCCGATTTGTAGTGCAAGGTTTCTGGGTCCTCCTCACAATGCTGACTTTATCGGAAAACTTCGAATCCAGTTAATTTGGTGTTAGACTTTGTTAGCGGTATTAATTCATCGGATACTAATTACGATTATGTTGTTAATCGCAAAGTGATATAGTTTCTAACACTTGTTCCACCGTAATTCCATCAATCACAGCGCAGCTACCTGCACCGCACCCTCCTGGATTCCGACCAGGATGACACGGGTTACATCCCAAATCAATGCCACTCTGCACAACTGTATGCTCGTCACCGTAGGGACCGCTCCGAATGTGGTTTGTTGAACCGAAAAGTGCAACCACCGGCGTTCCGACTGCAGCAGCGATGTGCATCGGCCCCGTGTCGTTGCCAATGTAAATATCACACGCTGCAATCAACGCCGGGACTTCTCGTAGGTTATCCGTTTCGACAAGGATTGGTGGCGTGTCCATCATATCCGCAACCTGTGATTGGAGTTTCCGCTCATTTGGTCCCGCAAAAAGTAGAATCGAAGCGTTCTGTCTTTCACATAAAGCGGTCGCGAGTTGGGCATATTTCTCAACACGCCACAACTTGTATTCCCAATTTCCACCTGGATGAATACCAATTAACAATTTCTCTGATGTAATACATGCATTTGCCAAAAAATGTTGCGCTGCCGCATGCGCTGCTTCAGTCAACTGTAAGTGAGGATGTGCATCTGTTGTCCCAATACCGTGACTACTGAGAACTTCCAAGTATCGGGTGACGGCGTGTCGATTCCTATCTCCACGCACCAGGCTCCAATGTTCCGCGCCGATACACCGTGCAATGAAACTATCTCGAAGATTCACAACGAGATCAAACTTCTCACGACGTAACGTTTTTATGAGTTTCATCCGCCCTTTCAAACCGGCGTGTTCACCTCGATTGTCGTAAACAAGCACGGCATCAAGTTGAGGGTCGTTGGCAAGGAGGTCAAACGCGAGCGGTCCAACGAGAAAGGTAATGTGGGCATTTGGGAAATGTTTGCGTAACGGTTGGATGACAGCAGTAGACAGCACTGCATCACCGATAAAACTGAAACTGAAAACGAGTATTTTTTTCATTGTTCAGACAGATGAAAAGATTCAATTAGGTCAACTGCAGTTGTCAAGCCATCTTCAGATGCCATTTGTGTGCCTATGGTTTTTGCTCGTTCAGTCATAGTCGGCGTTCCTAAAACCTGTTCAATCCGTTTGGCAAGATGTTTAGCGGTTAGGTTACGTCGGTGCAGACTTTTTGGTGCAACACCTAAGTCGAAGAGTCGCTTTCCCCAATAGGGTTGATCGGTGATGTGTGGCACAACGACTGATGGAACTTTGGCATAACATACTGATGCTGTGGTGCCTGCGCCGCCGTGATGGACAACACAACTCGCCTTCGGAAACAACCACCGATGTGGGACATACTCTGTACAAAAAATATCTTTTTCCATCCCCTTTGTGCCTAAAAGTCCCCAACCTGCTTGAATGACAGCGCGCTGGTTTGTCATTTTGACAGCGTCAATTAAGATTTCCGTTGTTTCGTGACCATCGCTTCCTCCCATAGACCCAAACGTAATGACGAGAGGTAGCGGTCCGTCTGCTAAAAAATCTGTGAGTTGAGATGATGGCGTGTAGTCTGGCTGCGCGAGATGCCAAATACCTGTATATTTGTGATTTGGTGATAAATTGGCAGGTGGACAGATCGTTGGAGAAGCCGCGATAAGGTTTAGATGCGGTGAATACATTTCATCTGATGCCATTGAGGCTCTCGGCTTTCCACCAATAGATATGATAAACTGATTGAATAGTGGGTCAACGGCATGCTTGAGGCGCAGCCTTACTAACTTCCATACGATGGCGTTGAACGTTCGACTCCAATTCGGAAACGGATACGGAGGATTATCAGGTGTTTTAATAAACCCTGGACAATACGTCACAGTCAACCACGGCAATCCGTTGCGGATGGCAGCCTCCTGTGTGGGGATGTCTATGGAATGGCATATAACCAGATCATATCCTTTCATTGCTTCAAGGCAATCGCGATACCACTTTTCACCGCTGCGTAGAATCCCTTCCTTGGCAATGAGTAACAGTGGTGCGATAGGGTCGCGCATCGCAATGACGGTATCCATATTTTGGTGAAATTCTGCCAACTCAAAAGCAACTCCCGCCTCATAATAGTCAGCACCTATTTCCAGAACCTTGTCTTTATAGATGGATGGCGCACAGACACGTACCTGATGCTCTTTTTTCAGCAACCGTTCTGCAAGTGCTAAAACGGGATAGACGTCTCCTGTTGTTCCCCATGCTGCTATGGCAATTTTCATTTATTTTGCCTCGCTTCTATAGCCGCAGCTGCTGTATTCCAAACCATTTCTACAGGGAGTTTTTTGGTGCATTCCCATCCGATTTTGCACTTATGTGCACTACAGGGCCAGCACGGCATATCTCGCCGCACGACAGATGCGTTTTCACTCATCGGACGCCATGCGACATGATCGGTGGGACCGAAGATCGCTACTGTTGGCACATTCAATGCCGCGGCAAGATGCATTGGACCAGAATCATTGCATACTACCAAGTCGCATTTGGAAAGCAGTGCACCTAACTCGCGAATTGTTTTTGGTGCGTAAACGATACCCTGGGACTGCATCATTTTTTGGATATTGTGTGTCAACTCGGTTTCATCGGGACCGCATAAGAGTAGGATCGTAGCGTCGTAATGATGTCCAAGTCTATCGGCAAGTTCAGCATACTGCTTTTCGGGCCACCGTTTATCAAAAGAACTTCCACCAGGATGAATACCGATTAGAAAAGTATCATCACTCACACCCCAAGACGCGAGACGTTCTTTTGCATTCACAATCTCATTAGGCAGTAGGTTGAAAACAAGTTGTCGTGTGCCTTCACCTTGGCAGATTAACTTTACTAATTCCAGGTTCCTATCTACTTCGTGGGTTTCACCTTTTCTGTATTTTCCGCGCCATTTATGCGTAAGGGTTGATCGGAATCCTTTCTGATAGCGACCTAAGCGGTAGGGTGCACCTGAAAGAAAAGCAATGAGATGCGGCAACGTAGCAGTCTGCATCGCAACAACGAGTTTAAACTGTTCACGGCGTAAGGACTGGAAAAATCGGAACTGCGCTGATAATTGATGGTGTTCTCTCTTCCGATCAAACACAAGTACTCTGTCAACATCAGAATTTCCAAGCAATATAGGGGCATTGAGTGGACGCGCGAGCACCGTAATTTCTGCCGATGGGTAGTTCTGTCGTAACAACGCTATCGCAGGAGTTGAGTTCAGCAAATCACCGATACCATCAGCACGGATGATGAGAATTTTATCAATGTCAGGAAGCATCTTTCCGTTTTTTGGACTGCGATGTTGCATGGTGTTTCCTTTAGCAGCGAGACAAACGCTAAATTCTAACGTGAGTTCAACATAAGAATCTTTTAGTTACAAGGAACACAACAACCCTAATTCTCATCATGAAACTGTGACGTTCAGAGATTTCTCATCACTCTCTTTATACCCTATCCGAATTGCTTTTGCTTGCACGGTTGTTTCACCTTTCGGCAAACGCAAAGGCCCGGTATACAACTGCCAATGAACATCTTCCCCCAGTTCCGTTGTATATGCAATTGATGCACCTTGTGTGGAACAGTAGAGTTGCAAAAGCAGAGGTGCTTCCCACTCACCATCCTCAAGAGCAGGTTCCCTACCGGGGTTTGACTCGTTAATCGGAATAAAAATTGGTGATGCAGTTTGCGGTTGTGTCCCGTTGGGGTACCATTTTGCCACCATCTGTTCTTCGGGTATATCTCCCATATCACCGAATTCGGATTGCCACTGCGCTAACGTCCCTCGCATCCGTTCAAGTACATTTGCATGTCCTGCGTCCTCTGCTAAATTGTTAAGTTCAAATTTATCATTTTCAACATCGTAGAGTTCTTCAGTAGGACGTGGAGATTGGAACATGACCAATTGGTCACCTTCTAACTTATCTTCAGCATAAAGTCGCCACATCTCCTGCATCACGGGGTGGCGGTTACGATAAGGAACCCAGAGCAAATAAGGTTTTTCTGGATAGTAATTTCGGATGTATTTATACTTTTTGTCGCGGACAGCACGTATCATGTCATAGGATTCATCGGACCGGTCGCGTGTCGCAAAGATATAGTCACGTTCAACGGTTTGCGGTCCGAGGAAAGGTTGTCCTTGTAGGTGCTGCGGTGCTTGCACACCACACAACGACAGCACAGTCGGACCGAGGTCAATCAAACTCACCAATTGATCAGTTTCACTTCCAGCATTAAGTTCTCCGTTCCAACGTACGATCAATGGAATCCGAATTCCTGCATCATAGGGCCAACGTTTACCACGTGGAAGCCCTTCACCGTGGTCACTCCAAAGAAAAACGATTGTATTTTCTGCAAGTCCATCTTCTTCTAACTGATCTAACAACTTACCCACACGCGCATCGGAAGTGACGAGGTTATCATACTGACGAGCCAGTGCTGTACGTGCTTTTGGCGTATTTGGTAGATACGGAGGTAATTCCACCTCATCTGGATTCGTGATCGTGGTCAACGGACGATCGTCACGTTCCCACATACCGCTTTCGTGTGTAGCAGTAGGGTTGAAGACCGAAAAGAAAGGTTGTCCTTCCGCACGATTCCGCCAGTGCCCTTTGTTGCTATTGTCATCCCATGCAGTAACAGGTGGCGTAAACTGATAGTCGGTTTTGCTATTATTAGTGCAGTAATATCCTGCAGCCCTCAGGTATTCTGTGAAGGTTTTGACGTAGGGCGGAGGGACGGCGGAATACGGCGTTGGCCTGTTCGGCGTATTGCGGTTTGTATGCCCTGTTCGCATGTGGTGTGTCCCAATAGAGGTCTGATACATTCCGGTGATGATAGCGGAACGACTCGGGGCGCAAACACCCGCTGTTGAAAAGGCATTCGGAAACCGGCATCCACCTGCAGCGAGGCGGTCAATATTCGGAGTACGAGCAATCAGGTCTCCATAACAACCGAATCGCGGCGTTGTATCTTCTAAAGAAATCCAGAGGATATTCGGACGACTTTCTGAATCCGAAATTTGATCCGCGCTCAAATTTGGTGTGTTCATATAAATTCCTTTTTCGGCAGCGTAGAAGTTGATATTGGTGTTATTTGGAAAACATTCGTAATACCAATATACCCTACTCAGAGATTTAAGTCAACGCAAACTCTTGGTGGGGTGTGTAAAGTTTTTGTCACCATAGACATCAATTTAGCGGTCCCCAACCCGGTAGGTGCGGTTAGGAAACCGCACCATAAGCGTCAATTTAAGGAAACGTCTATGTTTTTATGAACCCTTATCAATAGGCATGGTTATTGATATTGTCGGACATTTAGTCCCGTAGGGACGATATGTTTATAGTACACCGTCCAGACACGTCTCTTTAGTTCTGTCCGAGCGACATATCCCGATTGGTAACCCATTGCTATAAACATTCCGCCCCTACGGGGCTGAAGAGATTGGGGTTACCACGTTTTCTATAAACATATCGTCCCTACGGGACTAAAGAGGGTTTCTCATATTTGAAAAACCACTAAATTGACGCTAATGGTGCGGTTAGGAAACCGCACCGAGTCGTTCGCGCAACTGGTTATCGGACGCATATTCCCTAAGATCCGGTGCGGTTACTTGATGAAGATTAATTTATTAATTCGGTAATTCTGATCTCTTTTTTGTCTGAATCGCGGATTATCGCAGAGAACGCGGATTACGCGGAATTAAGAGATTCTTTGTTACCGACCCGTCTCTGGCAAAAGCAAATGTCCGAGACACAAAAGTATTTTCCGCGTCTTCTGTGTCCTCCGTGCCCGCCGCGATTCAGACAACCAGATAATAGACCTCACACAAGAAAAACATAAAACAAGATGTCTATGGTTAGAAAATTACCGAATTTATTTTTTAATCTTCATCAAACCGCACCTACCGGTAACGGAGCTAAGCGGTTACAAACCGCACCTACCGGTCCTGTGAAAATCGGGATTACCGATTTAAATACTTAATCTTCATTTAGTTTGTGCATCCTGGAACGCAAACTAACAGTTTGCACTACAAAAGATTGCTTATACCGAGCTCACGTTATTATAGAAAGCGGTTGAAAACCGATATTAATGTCCAATCGTTTTTCGGTCAACACCTATCAGTGCCGCTGCTTGTTTGCGAGTTGTCGCTTGACCACTGCGAAACAGGTAAATTGTCAATCTTTGCTTTTGATAACCTACGGGTGTTTTTCTCAACAGGCTTTTCAACTCGGAGCACTTTCTGTAATCTGTGGAGACTTTATGTTCATCAGTGTCAATCCTATGATTTGTAAAATTGGAATAAGTTTAGCAGAAATTGAAAATCTTTTAAAGAAAAAATATATACAAGAAATGGTACTATGACAAAAACGCAGAAAACCGAAGCACAGCAGTTGGCAAAGCGTTCAAGATAAACGCTGATAGCAAAGCCGAACTCGTCGCGGATGGCGATGAAATCATTGGCAAAGGCACTGTCATAGATTTCAATGAAACAGACGCGCTTGTTGCGATTGTCTGAACCAGGATTTTCAGGATTAGCGGATTACGCGGATTTTAAGAGCAACACGCAATTTACCACAACAAATCGGACGACGAACCGAAGTCCGTCGTCCGATTTATTGGAAGATTAGTTTTTAGATTATCCCTGAATTAATCTTTTAATTTCAATTTGCCCCAAATTGTGCTTAGCTTGTTCTTTGGAGAAATCAAACCTCTCAACTTAGTTATAGCAAGCGTTTGACGCTCACCTGTAAAAGACACATCTTCAATTTGATAGTAATAGACAACATTCGGTTTGGCAGTAGTGTCAATCCACTTGTATGTGTTTCGTTCACCCGTTGTGCCGGCACCTTGAATGCGTTGTCGGTTGATCTGCTTATAGACACCGTGCTGCGTTTCGCTGCGAAGGATATTAAATCCGGCGTTATCCAGTTCGGATTCAGTTGTCCATCTGATAACGACTTCGCTATTTTCAAGTGCCGGATGGAAATAGGACAAGGAAACAGGCAATGGCGTTCCCCGTGTATATCCCGGTGTGCCGTAGTCAGTTTTGGTTCCATAATAGATGTTTCGTTTTTTAGCATACAAAGTATTAACATACTTTGTATCCGCTGCGTGAACCCAGCTATATACCACATCGGCATTATTCCCAACTTGTGTGCCGAGAGGAGCAGGGGCACCACGCATGCTACCTTCAACGTCACGATCCGGTGTGCCGGGACGCGGCTCACCGTCATCATAGATACGGATCAGCGAGGTGCGCCTATCGTTAATCATATCTGTAGGCCAATGCCAGCTATACGGGTCATCAAAGCCGATGCCGGACCGAAGATCCGCTCTTTTACCGTCAAGGTTCCCCACCTTATCTACCACTTCGCCACTACCGTCAACAAGTTTAATATAAAATCCACCTTCGGCATTCAGGAATAGGTCCTTACTGTTCTGCATCGAAAACTGTTGTCCGGCGTGTTCCCAAATGCTGGTAACTCTGTAATCTGGAAAGTGTCCTGAATGCCTATTTTTGTTGAGTTTGTTGGAAGTAATAAGGATCGTCTGGTTCGGTGGAATATATTGGATACCGAGATCCCGGAACTTCACGGTGACGTTCAACCGCCGCACTTTCGATTCCCACGTCCCGGAGTCGTGGTTTTCAATTTCGAGTGTCCATCCCTGCCTGCTACCGGTATCGTCTGTATCTTTACGTAAGTCAACAGCATCTGTTTTAGAGGTATTGTGGATTTCAATCCACTGCGGAAGGCTTCCTCCACCGGTAGTGAGCATCAGTTCACTGATAACCAATTGACCATCATCCCTCAGGTCGCTATTTTTGCCGCGGATGATATAGTTGTGATAGCCGGGTGTTCCTTTAGCTTTGTCTGATGGAACATTGCGGTCATAACCGATCCCCCCTCTGAATCCGACTTGCCTTCCGCCATCTCTCTTCCAGCCGGGATCGGTGCTGTTTCGTGCCCACACGTTCCCAACTGAGAATCTATAGGAACTACTCGTCTGGAGGTATCTGTCATTAGGGGTACTGGTGCGTTGACCGTTCAGGGGCCAAACATCGGTTTCCCAAATCTCGTTGGTGTATGGGTCACGCGCAACAGTGGCATGTAACGTACGCCTTGCGAATCGTGCGGGACCGGCAACGTCATGAATCTTCCATCGCGATCCGTATCTTTCCCAACCTTCAGCTTCCCGTAAGATTAGGTAGAAAGTGCCACCGTTATAGTTCGGTATCTCAACTTTGTTGGTGTCTGTCAGGACGATGTATTTATGGGGTCCAGCACCCCTCGCCTGATTTTCTGGACGCAAGGTGAAATCCTGTCCAACAGCGAGGTCTGATTCATAAGGGTCTTTGTTGACGAACAAATAGACTTCACCTTCTTCAAGCGTTAGATCCGGGAACCGCAGGATCTCAACTTCAGTAAAATCGGACCTCGTATAACTTAACGTCCAATTCTCAAGATTCATGTCCTCTCTCACCCGGAGTTCAATCCAGTCATCCTCATCATCCGCAGCGTTGTAAACTTCGTTGATAATAACCTTAGACCGCGGCGGTTCAAATCTACGCGGTGATGATAGCGTTCTCACCGGAACACTCCCACGTGTATTTGCCATCCCGGGTGTGCCCCTATGGTTTCGATGTGAGATTACTGTGGACGGTAGCCAGTTCGCACTGCTCAAACCATCGTCGTTGTCAAGTTTATCGACTCTTCTATACATAGAGATAAACTCTTTGGCGTTTGATGCACTGGAGTTACCGTTTTGACCATGATTATTACCCAACCGCCATCCGATTGTAGTGCCGGTATCAATATCAAATACAGCAACAACGTTGCTCAACCGATCTGTCCATTTTTTGCCATCCAGATCGTTTGTGTCAGGGGCAGGTGACAGCGGTTTAAACCGAAGTGTGATTTTATCTAAATTGACCTCCTGATCGGATTTGTTGTAAAGTTCAATCCATTGATGTTTGATAACGGCTGCGGTGCCAGGTGTGTGTTCATCAATTGCCCACATAACTTCATTGATGATGACATCAGGTGTGTCGGTGCTGACACCAACGTATGCATCAATGGTACCACCACGGAAGAGAAAATTTTCAAGGTCCGGTATACTATCTACATTCACCTGTGGCACATTAGAAGGTAGGGTAGGAAGTGCGCTTGTCGGCAGACTATCCGCTATCGCTCCAATATGTGCGACAATTGCATATCCGTTTGCAGCCAACGTTCCACCACTAAGATTAACCGTAACGGTCTCAGTGAATGGCAGTCTGGAAGGATCACGGATAGTTGTCGTGGTCGTGATTGATGCCATTTTTCTGCTATCGCCTTGGGAAGTTGCTGTGACGTTGACTTCATATACACCCGGAGTCGCCAACGCGCTTCTCGGTATCGTCAATGTCACATCTTCTGAGGCATCCGCTTCAAGCGGTAATGTAGTTTTGCTTAAAGTTGCAGTTGCATTCCCTGATGTTGCGAGTGTCATTAGATCTGAAGTGCTACCGGTGTTTGAAACCCGAAGTGTATATTGCACACCCGCACCCGCATCCAAGGTTGTAGTCGTCAAATCCCCTACACCTTCTAATGCAACGTTGTACGGATCAGGGATAGCGGCGGGGAGGATAGTGGTGAGGGTCGTGATTGATGCTGTTTTTGTAGGATCGCCGTGTGAAGTTGCTATAACGTCAATTTGATATGTACCCACAGTCGCTAACACGCTCTCATGAATCGTCAATATCACATCTTCTCTGGCACCCGGATCAAGCGTTAATATGGTTATGCCTAGCCTCGCAGCTACATCCCCTGAGACTGTAAGTGTTATTATATCTGATACGTTGGCGTTGTTTGCTACCTTAATCGTATAAATCACCCCGTTACTTGCATCGTCTGTGCTAGTTATCAAATCCCCTACACCAACTAATGCAACGCCGTATCTTATAGAAATAGTTGTAAGGGTCGTGATTAATGCGGTTTTTTCAGGATCGTTTTGTGAAGTTGCTGTAACGTCAACTTGATAGTCACCCGCAGTCGCTAACTCGCTCCCAGGTATCGTCAATGTCACATCTTTTGAGGCATCCGCATCAAGCGTTACTGGTGTTTCACTGAAAGTTCCAGTCGCATTCCCGGACGTTGTGAGCATTATTGTATCTGATACGTTGCCGCTGTTTGTAACCTTAATCGTATATGTGACCCCGGCACTTACATCGTCTGTTGTAGTTGTCGTATTCCCTACACCAACTAATGCAACGCCGTATCTTATAGAAATAGTTGTAAGGGTCGTGATTAATGCGGTTTTTGTGTCATCGCCTTGCGAAGCCGCTGTAACGTTAACTTGATAGTCACCCGTAGTCGCTACTAACACACTCTCAGGTATCGTCAATGTCACATCTTCTGAGGCATCCGCATCAAGCGTTACTGATGATTTACTTAAATTTCCAGTCAGATCCCCTGAGACTGTAAGTGTTATTGTATCTGATACGTTGCCGCTATTTATAACCTTAATCGTATAAATCACCCCGTCACTTGCATCGTCTGTGCTAGTTATCAAATCCCCTACACCAACTAATGCAACGCCGTATCTTATAGAAATAGTTGTAGTGGTAGTGATTGATACCGGTGGCGTGAGGAACGGCTCGGGGTCTCCCGAAGTCGCTGTAACGGTGACTATATATACACCCGCAGTCGCCAACTCGCTTCCCGGTATCGTCAATGTCACATCCGATGAAGTGTGCGCAGCAAGCGTTACTGATAGTGTGCTTAAAGTCGCACTTGCGCTCCCTGATGTTGTGAGGGCTATTGTATCTTCGTTAACGCCGATGTTCGAAACCTTAATCGTATAAATCACCCCGTCACTTGCATCGTCTGTTTCAGTCGTCAAATTCCCTACACCAGTTAATACAACGCCGTATTGTGAAGCAGAAAAGATAATAGTAGTGGTCATGATTGATGCGGTTTTTGTGTTATCGCTGTCCGAAGTCGCTGTGACGGTGACTCTATATACATCCACAGTCGCCAACTCGTTTTCCGGTATAGTCAATGTCACATTTTCTGAGGCACCCGCATCAAGCATTACTGATGGTTTACTTAAAGTTCCATTCGCATTCCCGGACGCTGCGAGGTTTATTGTATCTAATGCGGTGCCGCTGTTTGTAACCTTAATCGTATATGTGACCTCCGTACTCGCATTGACTTCAGTCGTCAAATTCCCTACACCTTCTAATGCAACTTCATAGTTAGCTATAATAGTAGTAGTGGTCGTGATTGATGCGGTTTTTGTGTCATCGCCTTGCGAAGTCGCTGTGACGGTGACTTCATATACACCCGGAGTCGCCAACTCGCTTCCCGGTATAGTCAATGTCACATTTTCTGAGGCATCTACATCAAGCGTTACTGATGTTTCACTTAAAGTTCCAGTCGCACCCCCGGACGCTGCGAGCGTTATTGTATCTGATGCGGTGCCGCTGTTTGTAACCCTAATCGTATATGTGACCTCCGTATTCGCATCAACTTCAGTTGTCAAATCCCCTACACCTTCTAATGCAACTTCATAGTTAGCTATAGTAGTAGTGGTCGTGATTGATGCTGTTTTCGTGCTATCGCCTTGCGAAGTCGCTGTGACGGTGACTGCATATACACCAGCATCCGCCAACTCGCTTCCCGGTATAGTCAATGTCACATTTTCTGAGGCATCCGCATCAAGCGTTACTGATGTTTCATTTAAAGTTCCAATTACATCCCCGAACGCTGCGAGCGTTATTGTATCTGATGCGGTGCCGCTGTTTGTAACCCTAATCGTATATGTGACCTCCGTATTCGCATTGACTTCAGTCGTCAAATCCTCGACACTAGTTAACTCTACTTCATAAGAAATGGGATCAGTTATTTCACCGGAAGCCAAAAGCGTAATCTCTGCCTGCGTCAGCGGTCTGTTATAGAGACGGACATCATCAATAGTTCCTCTCCATGAATAATTACTTGTACTTCTAGGTCCCCTGCCTATGGAAAAATTTGTGACCTCGGTGATGGTCCCCGCAACTGCTGCGCCAGTATGTGATAGTGTATCAAGCACACCGTCAATGTAGACACTAATTGTTCCGCCGGAAGTCCATGTAAACACAAGATGTTGCCAGTCTGCAGTTGCTGACATGTCCGAAGTCTCTATAAGATGCGTCCCTTCTGTTGTCGTAATACCAGCTTTGATAACGTTAGTTCCACCCCCATCAAAACCGTCACTGTCGTACCGAAACCCGAAGAATTCATCCTTGTTATCTATAACTTGGCCGACTACAAACCCTCTGTTTACACTGGCACTGGTAGATTTCACCCAAAGTGCAAGGGAAAACTGGCTAAGCCCGTTGATGAAGTCAACATCATCTGTATAAAAGTAAACCCTGGCAGTAGTAGATGGACCCCTATAAAACGCACTGTTTCCTATCCTTGTATTAGCAGCATTTGCCCAAGGGTGGAAACTACCACTTTTTGTTAGGGCTCTGCCGTTCCCGCTGGCATCCGCAGTAGTCTCACCTGTTCCTTCATCAAAGGGCCAATAACCAATCAAACCTTCTTGCAATGCCGCACCTGCAACAGAACTGAAATAAATGAGCGTTATAAGAACAAAAATTGCAACATTTAGATTTTTTTGCATTTCAAATTCCTCCTTACGTTCTTGTCGCATCTGTCTGAACCAGGATTCACAGGATTATAGGATTTCCAAGATTATAGATATCTCCGAGCTAAACAACTGTTTTTCTTAGGATTACCGATTTTGCGAGAATTCTAAGAATAGCCAAGAGCCAATCAATGAAATCCAACAATCCTGTAAATCTGGAAATCCTGATAATCATGGTTCAGACAATCCGCGATTCAGATAACAAACGTTAATCTTGTCTTTTCAATTCTCCCCATATTGTGGTCAGTTTGTTCTTAGCTGATATCAAGCCTTTCAACTTGGTTGTAGTAAGCATTTGTCGCTCACCTGCAAAAGACACATCTTCAATTTGATAGTAATAAACAACATTCGGTTTGGCTGTGGTGTCAATCCATTTGTATGTGTTTCGTTCACCCGTTGTGCCAGCACCTTGAATGCGTTGTGGGTTAATTTGTTTATATTCACCATTCCAAGATTCGCTACGGAAGATATTAAATCCGGCGTTATCCAGTTCGGATTCAGTTGTCCACCTGATAACGACTTCGCCATTTTCATGTGCCGGACGGAAATAGGATAAGGAAACAGGCAATGGTGTTCTCCGTGTATGTCCCGGTGTGCCGTAGTCGGTTTTGGTTCCATAATAGGTGTGTCGTTTTTTAGCATACAAAGTATTAACATACTTTGTATCCGCTGCGTGAACCCAGCTATATACCACATCGGCATTATCCCCAACTTGTGTGCCGAGCGGTGCGGGGGCACCACGCATGCTACCTTCAACCTCGCGATCCGGTGTGCCGGGACGTGGCTCGCCATCATCATAGATACGGATCAAAGAGGTGCGCGTGCTGCGAATCATATCGGTCGGCCAGTGCCAGCTATACAGGTCATCAATGCCGACGCCGGACCGAAGATCCGCTCTTTTACCGTCAAGGTTCCCCACCTCATCTACCACTTCTCCACTACCGTCAACAAGTTTAATATAAAATCCACCTTCGGCATTCAGGAATAGGTCATCACGGACCATTATTCCAAACTCATCTTTGGCGTGATCCCAAATGCTAACAACTCTGTGATCGGGGAAGTGTTCTGAATGCCTATTTTTGTTGAGTTTGTTGGAAGTAATAAGGATCGTCTGGTTCGGTGGAATATATTGGATACCGAGATCCCGGAACTCCAGGATGACGTTCAAGGGCCGCACTCTCGATTCCCACGTCCCGGAGTCGTGGTTTTCAATTTCGAGTGTCCATCCCTGCCTGCTACCACTATCGTCTGTATCTTTATGTAAGTCAACAGCATCTGTTTTAGAGGTATTGTGGATTTCAATCCACTGTGGATGGCTTCCTCCGCCGGTAGTGAGCATCAGTTCGCTGATAACCAATTGACCATTATCCCTCAGGTCGCTATTTTTGCCGCGGATGATATCGTGGTAGCCGGGGGTTCCGTTGGCTTTTTTGGGGTCAACACCAAGGTCATAACCGATACCCCCTCTGAATCCGACTTGCTTTCCGCCATCTTTCTTCCAACCGTGGTTAGTGCCATTTCGTGCCCACACGTTCCCGACTGAGAACCTATATTCACTACTTGTCTGGAGGTAAGTTTCATCAGGTGTAGTAATACGATGGCCGTTCAGCGGCCAGATATCGGTTTCCCAAATCTCTTCGGTGTGTGGATCCGTCTCAACATTACCTATATTTAGCGGGCGTTTTGCGAATCGTGCGGGGCCAACAACGTCATGAATCCGCCATCGCGATCTATATCTTTCCCAACCTTTAGTTTCCCGCAGGATCAGATAGAATGTACCGTCATTATAGTCCGGTATCTCAACTTTGTTACTGCCTGTCAGGACGCGGTACTTATGAGGTCCTGCACCCCGCGCCTGACTTTCTGGACGCAAGGTGAGATCCTGCCCAGCAACGAGGTCTGTCTCATAAGGGTCTTTGTTGACGAACAGATAGACTTCACCCTCTTCAAGCGTCAGCTTCGGGAAACGCAGGATTTCAACTTCGGCAAAATTGGACTTCGTATAAGTTAGCGTCCAGTTCTCAAGCTTCGTGTCCTCAAGCGCGCGGAGTTCAATCCAGTCATAATCATCATCCGCATCGTTGTAAACTTCGTTGATAATAACCTTACTCTTAGGCGGTACAAATCTATTCGGTGATGCTTCTATCACTGAAACTGAAGTCCGTGTATTTCTTTTCCCAGGTGTGCCTTTATGATTGCTGTGTGAGATTTCTGTGGACTTTCGCCAGTTCGCACTGCTCTTACCATCGTCATTACCAAGTTTATCGGTTCTTCTATACATGGAGATAAACTCTTTAAGGTCTGATGTCCCGGTTTTACCGTTCTGTCCATGATTCTCAGTCAATCGCCATCCGGTTGCCGCTCCGGAAGAGGTGCTGAATGTGGCAACGTTGCTCAACCGATCCGTAAATTTTTTGCCGCCAAGATCGCCTGTACTCGGCACAGGTAATAGCAGTTGAAATCGGAGTGTGATTCTATCTAAATTAACACTACTCTCGGATTTGTTGTAAAGTTCAATCCACTGATGTTTGGTAGCGGCTTCGGTTCCGGATGTGTATCCATCAATTGCCCACATAATTTCATTGATGACGACATCAGGTGTGTCCGTGCTGACACCCACAAATACATCAATAGTGCCACCCCGATGGAGAAAATTTTCAAGGTCCGGCATATTACTTCGCCGCACGAGCAGTACATTAGGAGGTAGCGAAGGCAACGCGCTTGCCGGCATACCATCTGCTAATGCGCCATCATGTGCGACAATTGCATATCCTTTGCCATCCAACGTTCCTCCACTGAGATCAACCGTAACGGTAGTAGCGAGGTCTGGACTCGCAGTAGTAAGGATAGTGGTTGTGGTCGTGATTGAGATCCTTTTTTCGATCTCGTTTGGTGATGCCGCTGTGACGGTGACGACATAGACACCCGGGGTCAGCAACGCGCGCCCAAGAACCGTCAATATCACATTTTCTGAAGCACCCCCATCAAGGGTTAAGCTGATTTCGCTTAAACTCGCAGCTGCATCGCCTGACGGGGTGAGATTTATTATCTCTGTGCTTGTGCCGATGTTTGATACAAGAATCGTATATTGCACACCCAGACTTCCATCCGTTGTTTCAGTCGTCAAGTCACTTCTTACACCGGTTAATCTAACGTTGTATGGTGGAAAAACAGTAGTCGTGGTTGTGATTGTTGCAGTTTGTGTGGTATCGCCTTGCGAAGTCGCTATCAAATTGACTTCATATATCCCCGGAGATGTGAACTCGCTTCCAGGAATCGTCACTGTCACATCTTTTGAAGCACCGGAATTAAGCGTTAGCCTGGTTTTGCTTAGATTCACTGTTGCATCCCCTGACGTCGTAAGTGCTATGGTATCTGCGTTTGTGCCGATGTTCGAAACACGAACCGTATATTCCACTCCCGTATCACCAACGTTTGTGGTAGTTGTTAATTTATCTACACCTTCTAACGCCACATCATAAAGAAGCGGATCACGCGCGGCACCGGAAGCTAAAAGCGTAATCTCTGCCTGCGTCAGCGGTCTGTTATAGAGGCGAACATCGTCAATGTATCCACGCCATCCTCTACTGTTTGTAGTTCTAGACCCTCTGCCAATGGTAAAGCTTACGACCTCGGTGATGGTCCCCCCAACTGCTGCGCCAGTATATGATAGGGTATCAAGCACACCGTCAATGTAGACGCTAATTGTTCCGCCAGAAGTCCATGTAAACACAAGATGTTGCCAGTCTGTGCTTGTTGAATCTTCCGATGTTTCTATTATATGTTCGCCTTCTGTTGTCATAATCCCCGCTAGGATACAATTATCTGCTTTACCTCTCCAACCTTCATCATCGTACCGAAAGTTGAATAAAGAATCGTTATTGTTATCCCATTTGCCAAGGACAAAACCTCTGTCTGTACCAGGCCATTGAGATTTCACCCAAAGCGCAAGGGAAAACTGGCTAAGTCCGTTGATGAAGTCACCGGTGCCTGCCTCGAAGTAAACCCTGTCACCACCAGCATGAAAGGCACTATTTCCTATCCTTGCATCCGCGGTAGGTGCCCAACCCGTCCCACCATTATCCCTCCTTGTTAGATTACGACTGTTCCCGCTGGCATCCGCAGCAGTCTCACCTGTTCCTTCATCAAAGGGCCAATAACCGATTAAACCTTCTTGCAATGCCGCGCCTGCAACAGAACTGAAATAAAAAACAGTTATGAGCGTGAAAAGTCCAACTCTTATATTATTTAACATTTCAAATTTCTCCTTATGTTCCCCTTAACACCGGTTCGGTTATTAAACCGAATCTGCCGCGGTGGGCCCTTTGTGTAGTAGTTCGTATTGTAGTGCAGGGTTTCCGTGCCCCGCATTGCCAAGCACTTTGCGAGAGGCACGGAGACCCGCCCCTATAATAGGGCACCTCCAAGAATATCTATCACTCATGGGACACAGTCAAGTTAGCCAAAGCATAATCTACTTGTGTTTCACCAAAATTGGAAGCGACTTGAACTAAATCAAGGATATTCACATCCCTGTCCCCGTTGACGTCGGCAGGGTGTCCATCGCCTGATTGTCCCAAATCGTTTGCTACTTTAACAAGATCCAGTATATTGACTATGCCATCTTTATTAAGGTCCCATGGCATCTGTTCTATTGTAATTGTGCTTGTGATTTCATCCAGTATTGTGGTGCTAAAAGCTAAGGTAGCCGTGACATTGATTTCAACATCACCGGGGGTTGTTAGCATTATTGCAAGTGCATCCTCTGCAATTGTGATTGTCACGTCCGTTGAGGCGTTCTGTTTCAGTGAAACTGCCGTTTGACTGAAGACCACGTCTACACCACCGGAAGCAGCAAGAAACACACCCGTTCCACTATTGCCGGTGTTCGTTACACGGATTGTCCAACTCAACTGAGAACCAGCATCCGTAGTTTCAGTTGTCAAATCCGCATCACTTGTTAATTCAACATCAAAAACGAGTGGGATTGTGGTTTCGGTCAGGATTTCAGCGGTTTTTGTGCTATCGCCTTTTGAGGTTGCTGTCACTTTGACCTTATACACACCAGCAGCCAAAAGTGCATCTTTAGCAATCGTCAAGGTTACGTCTGATGAAGCACCCGCTGCAAGTGATATTGAACTTTCACTTAGCGTCGCCTCAACACCTTCTGATGTTGTGAGCGTGATGGTATCGGCTGTATTGCCTGTGTTTTTGACGCGGATTGTATAACTGACCCCCGCACTTGCATCTGCTGTCTCAGTCGTCAAATCAACTAACGTTACACCATAACCCTGTAAAATTGTGGTTTTGGTAGTAACCTCAGCGGTCTTAGTGCTATCTGTCCCCGAAGTTACCGTCACTTTAACTTCATACTCGCCCGGAGCCGAAAGCGCGTCTGCGGCTATCGTCAAGGTTACGTCCGATGAAGCACCCGCCTCAAGTGATACTGAAGTTTCACTGAGTGTCGCCTCAACACCTTCTGATGTTGTGAGCGTGATGGTATCGGCTGTATTGCCTATGTTTTTGACGCGGATTGTATAACTGACCCCCGCACTTGCATCTGCCATCTCAGTCGTCAAATCACTCACACCAACTAACGTTACACCATAACCCTGTAAAATTGTGGTTTTGGTAGTAACCTCAGTGGTCTTAGTGCTATCTGTCCCTGAAGTTGCCTTCACTTTAACTTCATACTCGCCCGGAGCCGAAAGCGCGTCTGCGGCTATCGTCAAGGTTACGTCCGATAAAGCACCCGCCTCAAGTGATACTGAAGTTTCACTGAGTGTCGCCGCAACATCCCCTGATGTTGTGAGTGTTACTGTATCTGATCTGCTGCCTGTGTTTTTGACACGGATTATATAACTGACCCCCGCACTTGCATCGGCTGTCTTAGTCGTCAAATCACCCGCACCAGTTAATTCAATGCCACACCTAAAAATAGTGGTGGTAGTCGTGACTGTTGCCGTTTGCGTGCTATCGGCTTGCGAAGTTGCTGTCACTGTAACTTCATGCTCGCCCACTTCCGTAAGCGCATTTTTACTAATCGTCAAGACAACATCTGTAGACGCACCCGGTGCAAGTGATACTGAATTTCTACTGAGCGTTGCCGCAACATCGCCCGACGTTGTGAGCGATATTGTATCCAATGCTTTGCCAGTGTTTGTAATGCGAACCGTATAAACCGCATCGCCACTCTCACTCGGTTTCTCAGTGCTCAAATTACCGACACCAACTAACCGGACACCATAAGCAGTAGAAGGACCATCAGTTGTGGCACCAGATGCTAAAGTGGTAATTTCTGCCTGTGTCAGCGGTCTGTTATAGAGGCGGAAATCGTCAATGTATCCACGCCATCCTCTACTGCCTGTAGTTTTAGACCCTCTGCCAATGGTAAGGTCTGTGACCTCGGTGATGGTCCCCCCAACTGCTGCGCCAGTGTATGATAGGGTATCAAGCACACCGTCAATGTAGACGCTAATTGTTCCGCCAGAAGTCCATGTAAACACAAGATGTTGCCAGTCTGTGCTTGTTGAATCTTCCGATGTTTCTATTTCATGTGTGCCTTCTGTTGTAGTAATCCCCGCTTTGATACAATTATCTGCTTTACTTCTCCAACCGTCATTATCGTACCGAAAGTTGAAAAGATAATCGTTACCTTTATCCCATTTGCCAAGGACAAAACCTCTGTCTGTACCAGGCCATTTAGATTTCACCCAAAGCGCAAGGGAAAACTGGCTAAGTCCGTTGATGAAGTCACCGGTGCCTGCAGCGAAGTAAACCCTGTCACCGCCAGCATGGAAGGCACTATTTCCTATCCTTGCATCCGCGGTAGGTGCCCAACCCGTCCCACCATCATCTGTCCTTGTTAGGTCGTGCCCGTTAACACTGGAATCAGCAGCAGTTTCACCTGAGCCTTCATCAAAGGTCCAATAACCGATTAGACCTTCTTGTAGTGCCGCGTTTGCAACAGAACTGAAATAAACAACAGTAATGAGTGTGAAAAGTAAAACTCTAAGATTTTTTAACATCTCAAATTCCTCCTTATGTTTTCGGAAATTTTATCAAATTTTGGTCTAACCCCGGCAGTACACGACCTACGAGTTACTTTAGAATTAACATTTTACGCGTAGCACTGTAATCACCCGCTTCAAACCTATAGAAATAGATACCACTCGCGACAGATTCACCCAATTTATTCGTTCCATCCCAATACGCTGCCCGGCTCTTACTTTGATACAAACCGGCCGGCTGATGTCCTAATGCCAAAGTTCGCACCATATCACCCGTCACAGCATAGATTTTCACCGTTACATCGCTGGACGTTGCCAACTGATAAGGTATCCACGTCTCCGGATTACACGGATTCGGAAAATTGGGCAAAGCTCTTGTCTTCGGGTGAATCGTAGTCATTGTTTCGAGTTGAGCGATCTTTGTGCTATCGCCTTGTGAAGTGGCAGTGACTTTAACCACATATTCACCGGGCACCTTGAGTGCTGTCCCCGGTATCGTCAATGTTTCATCTGAAGATGTCCCTGGTGAAAGTGACACTGATGTTCGGCTTAGCGTCCCTGTCGCATCTCCAGTCGTTGTTAATCTGATCGTATCTTTTGTATCGCCACTGTTAGTGACGGTAAAGTAATAGGTGGCACCTGCGCTGGCATCCTGCGTCTGATTCGTCAGATCACCTATCCCTGCCAATTTTACCTGATAAGAATGAGTAGGCGTAGGAAATGAGGCAGTTATGTTTTCCGCCGCTAAAGCCACAATTTCTGTATGCGTCAGAACTCTGTTATAGAGGCGAACATCGTCAATGTATCCCCTCCATCCTTTACTGCCTGTAGTTCTAGACCCTCTGCCAATGGTAAAGTTTGTGACCTCGGTGATGGTCCCCGCAACTGCTGCGCCAGTATGTGATAGGGTATCAAGCACACCGTCAATGTAGACGCTAATTGTTCCGCCAGAAGTCCATGTAAACACAAGATATTGCCAGTCTGTGCTTGTTGAATCTTCCGATGTTTCTATTATATGTTTGCCTTCTGTTGTCGTAATCCCCGCTAGGATACAATTATCTGCTTTACCTAAGAAACCTTCATTATCGTACCGAAAGCTGAATAAAAAATCGTCACGGTTATCCCATTTGCCAAGGACAAAACCTCTGTCTGTACCAGGCCATTCAGATTTCACCCAAAGCGCAAGGGAAAACTGGCTAAGTCCGTTGATGAAGTCACTGGTGCCTGCCTCGAAGTAAACCCTCTCACCACCAGCATGGAAGGCACTATTTCCTATCCTTGCATCCGCGGTAGGTGCCCAACCCGTCCCACCATCATCTGTCCTTGTTAGGTCGTGCCCGTTAACACTGGAATCAGCAGCAGTATCGCCTGTGCCTTCATCAAAGGTCCAATAACCGATTAGACCATTTTGGATATCTACGGCTTCAATAGAACTGGGGTAAACATAAGTAGTGGTTATGATTTGGGCAGTTTTTTCTTTATCGCCTTTTGAAGTAGCCGTGACCTGGACAATATAGCCGCCAGGGACAGTAAGTGCAGCTCCGGGAACCGTCAATGTCACTTTTGAAGATGCCCCAGGCGCAAGCGATACCGATGTTTCACTTAATGTTACAGCGGCACCCGCTGACGTTGTCAATTGTATCGTATCGTTTGTAGTGCCATTATTCGTGACAGTAAAGGTATGGTCAGTCCCCTGACCTACCTGACCTACATACAGCCTCTCAGTCGCTATACTATCCATCATTCCTAAAGAAACACCATGAGTAATTTTAACAGTCACTTTTGCGACGGTCTGAGCGGTTTTCCTGCGATTACCTTCCGAAGTCGCCGTAACTTCAACCCGATGATCGCCCGCAACAAGAAGCGTCTCCCCCGGAATCGTCAATCTCACTGTTGAAGATGCACCGGGTGCCAACGATACCGATGTCTCGCTTAATGTGGTGGTAACATTGCCTGATGTCGCTAATCTTATTGTATCGGACCTATTGCCGGCGTTCGTGACGGTAAAGATATATTTGATACCTGTCCCCGCGTCAACCATATCAGGCGTCAAATTAGCTATACCTGTTAAAACGACATCATGAAAACCCGCTGTCCTATTGTTAACGTAGGGTAAATCTGTGATTTCTCTTGCACTCAGCACTCTATTGTAAAGCCGGACATCGTCAATCGATCCGTTCCATCCACGACTTCTATCTTTACCACCCCTACCGATGACCAATTTGTCAACATCGGTTATGGTGCCTGATATCGCGGGTTGAATAAATGAGAGCGTATCAAGCGCGCCGTTAACATAGAGTCGCATCTTCTGACCACTACGCCACGTAAACACAAGGTGTTGCCACTCTTTAGTTTGCACATTGCCTGAACTTTCTAAGGCATGCGTGCCATCTGTTGTCGTAATACCGGCTCTGATGACGTTACGTTGACCGCCTCCCCAGCTATCCTTATCATATCGGAAGCCGAAAATGTCATCTTTGTCATTAGGCGTTCTTCCGTTAATAAAGCCTCTGTCGGTGTTAGTGCCATTAGATTTCACCCAAAGGCATAACGAAAAAGCACTCAGCCCATTGATCAAGTCTGAACTGCTATCAACATTGGCACTCTGCGTACTACCATCAAGCCGCAACGCACCGCCAATTTTCCCGCCGTTAAAATCCAAGACAGCACCTCCACTGAGATGCGCGTAGCGGCTGTTACCGCTCCCATCAAATGCGTGTCCCCCACTTGCCTCATCAAAGGTCCAATAACCGATTAACCCATCATTTATACCCGATGCTCCCGCAGAAATGTCCAATACCATATAGGGTTCTACATCTTTGAGCGAAATCCACTTTGACGCCTTGTTGCCATGAACATCCTGGACAGTTAATTGGGCACCTCTCCCCGAAGAAATATATTCAAAGTAATCTTTTTCCCCTTGCAAGGTTTCACACCCATGCATTGACAGCCCAGCGGTCCATGTCGGTAAAGTTTGCAGCTGTGCATGATGTAGTCCATCACTATCAGTCACCTCAAAATATACGTGATACAGCCCCGGTGGATACGCAACAACTGGTAGGTCCTTGATGTTCGGACGTTTCCCAGTGGCGGTTCGATCCCTATTGAAAAATCGATGAACATCCAACCATTGCGCTGCACATTCAGATATCAGTTTTACCCCGCTGTAGGACATGAGAAATTTACCGCCTCGCCAATCGTGAGGCAATCCGAAGGTGTGTCCGAGTTCATGGCCAATTGTGCCCCAGAAAGGAACACCAGGGACAATTGCCTTGGTTCCGTAGGCTACTCCAGCGTTATATCCTACGTTATCTATAAAAATAGCTAAGATAGTATTGCGTGTTTGAATCCTACCTTCGAATTCGCCAACGCATCTTAATACATTCCCCCGATAATGCGACGCTTCTTTTTTTCCTAACACCTGATGCACCACTGCATTGCCATTCGCATCGGTCTCAAATTTAAATGTTTTTCTGCCGTACCCGTGGTTTTCCATTTGGTCGGCAAAATACTTCTGCGTCTGTTTAATTATTTCATCAAGCTTTACATCTATGTTTGCGTGTGGCTGAGTACCTTTTGGATAAAAGTAGACGAGTCTAACTATATACTCTTCCGGTGTCGCCTCCTGTGCAAAACTGGGAATTACAAAAGTTAATAACGTGATTATGAAAATAGATAAACATAAAAATCTCAATTATCTGCCCTCCTCGGGTGTGTAAGTTATTGTAGTATCGTAGGTCGGGTTGAACGCCATAGAAACCCTGTTGGAGGGCTTTGTCCGCCCGATCTAAGGTGTAGCAAATATGCCGAATGTCATACGCTAAATTGATGCCACCTTACTTTAGAATTAGCATTTTACGGGTAGCACTGAAATGGCCTGCCTCTAATTTATAGAAATAGACTCCACTTGCGACAGTCTCACCCTGTTTATTTTTTCCATCCCAATATGATGCCCGACTTTTACTGTGATATGAACCGGATGTCTGATGCCCTAATGCCAAAGTTCGTACCACCTCACCCGTTGCTGCATAGATTGTCACCTTTACATCGCTTGCCTTTGCCAACTGATAAGGTATCCACGTTTCCGGGTTGCACGGATTCGGATAATTCGGCAGTACTCTCGTCTTCGCGTAAATTGTCGTTGTGGTGTCAATTTCAGCAGTTTTCATGTTATCGCCTTGGGAAGTGGCAGAAACTTTGACCCCATATTCACCCGGCACAGTCAGCGCGCTCCCCGCGACTGTTATTGTCACTTGTGAAGAGGCACCGGGAGCAAGCGATACTGATGTGTGGCTTAATGTCGCAGTCGCATCTCCGGACGTTGTTAATTTTATCGTATCATATCTGTTACTGGTGTTAGTGACGGTGAAGTAATAGGTGACCCCCGCACTTGCATCCTGCGTCTGATTCGTCAGATCACCCAGACCTGCCAACCCAATACTATAAGTGCGCGCGGGCGGTTCAATGAACTCACTATGCTTCTCTTTGTAAGCGTCTACCCACGCAGGCAGTGTACCTAATCGCCGCTGCAGTTGCGCCTCGTAAAGTGAATCAGGAGAGACACGGGTTCCGAATCCCTCGACGTAGGCGTTGCGGGGTTTAGAACCTCCGCCTGTTTTATATCCGATAATGTTGGCTTGCGTGACCGCAAAACTGTATCCGCCGGGTGTCCATAGGTCAAAGGTTCTGCTGCTGCTGACGTTGTTGTTCCAGCGTGTGTATCCATCCAGATGGTGAGGCAAGTTTGCTATCGCCCCGCCGCTGGCATGATGGCTGATGCTGTTGTAATTATCGAACAGCGTATGGCGGGGCTGCGAACCATGCGTATCAGGACCTCTCATTCGTTTTCCGTTAATCTCCCAAACAACAGTTCCTGCCGAAGATTGAGCCACGCTGACACCATGCCACATGCCATTGTCTGTATGATCCTCTAACAGACCGATAAAGCAGTATGTTGAAGCAGTCACGCTTCCAGGGTAGTGCCCGAATCTGCCATCCAGTATGATCCCAAGTGCCGAGTTGTTGTAAGAAACGCGGTGCCCAAACGCGTTGATGGTGTTTGAGAATCGGCAACGGCGAATCCATGAATGGGCGGTATGCCATAACGTGATACCTCCCCGTCCCTCTTGAACGAGATGCCGATAACGTTCTTGTAGGTTGCCGTCTATGTGCAGGTCTTCAAAGCCAACACCCACCGTCATATCTCGCCAGTTGACTTTGAAGTTCGAATTGAGATGGGTTAGAACCGGTGCCTTCACATAAACCCTGTCTCCGTCGATACGGTCTATTTCATGAATTTCGTACACGCCGATACCCTTTCGGATGTTTGTGTATGACATCGGCATATCCGTTATAGGTCGGGAAGAATACTGGCTCCAGTCGTCTCCGAGCAGCTTGCTCGCTCGTATTTCTATGAACCTCCTGTTTCTAAGATGACTCACATTCTCCACATCAAAATGTCGTGTCCCCCTTGGGAAAGTGCCTTTGACACGGGTTGACGAACTTTGACCGTTTGCACGCCAACGGGTCAGAAACAACCTGTTGTCATTTGTCAGTTTGTTGTGCATCTTGATCGTGGTTCCACCGTCGGCGGCACCTACGGCACCGCTACCTTTAACAATGACGTTGTCCCCTGAAACGACGATCGAGTTCATCGTTTCACCGTCAAGAAGGACATCATACTGTCCATGCGGGAAAAATACAATACCCCCCCGACGACTGTTATTAGCAGCCTTAAGTGCAGCTTTGATCCCCGCAGTATCAGACTCGCCGTCATCTGGAACGGCTCCGTAATCGATCACATTGAAGGTAGGCTGTGTAAAGGTTTCGGGTATTGCCTCCTCACCGTTTTTGTAGCCTGCGTAGGAGTAATCAATCAGATCAGGTGTCGCCGCGGGAGCCGGTTCACCGATGAATTTCTTCCAGATATTTGGCGTGATTTGGGCTGACGCGAGCGGCAACAGGAACAAGAACAACGATGCGGTGGCTGTCCAGTTTCTCATTTTATTAATCATGGTTGCTTGTCCTACTTTTTTGCAACAAGTAAATCTTTGGGTTTCGTAAATTCTACCCGACCTACAGTAACGTGAGTTTGGTAAAAACGAGACTTCGTGCTTCTCGTAGGGGCGAGATCCCCTCGCCCGTAGGGGTTAGGCAATCTAACCCCTACGAAAATGTCTGCATATTTTTAGAATGTGCCATATATCAAACTCACGTTACAGTAACCATCCCAAGTTACTTTAGAATTAACATTTTACGCGTAGCACTGTAATCACCCGCTTCAAACCTATAGAAATAGATACCACTCGCGACAGATTCACCCAATTTATTCGTTCCATCCCAATACGCTGCCCGGCTCTTACTTTGATACAAACCGGCCGGCTGATGTCCTAATGCCAAAGTTCGCACCATATCACCCGTCACAGCATAGATTTTCACCGTTACATCGCTGGACGTTGCCAACTGATAAGGTATCCACGTCTCCGGATTACACGGATTCGGAAAATTGGGCAAAGCTCTTGTCTTCGGGTGAATCGTAGTCATTGTTTCGAGTTGAGCGATCTTTGTGCTATCGCCTTGTGAAGTGGCAGTGACTTTAACCACATATTCACCGGGCACCTTGAGTGCTGTCCCCGGTATCGTCAATGTTTCATCTGAAGATGTCCCTGGTGAAAGTGACACTGATGTTCGGCTTAGCGTCCCTGTCGCATCTCCAGTCGTTGTTAATCTGATCGTATCTTTTGTATCGCCACTGTTAGTGACGGTAAAGTAATAGGTGGCACCTGCGCTGGCATCCTGCGTCTGATTCGTCAGATCACCTATCCCTGCCAATTTTACCTGATAAGAATGAGTAGGCGTAGGAAATGAGGCAGTTATGTTTTCCGCCGCTAAAGCCACAATTTCTGTATGCGTCAGAACTCTGTTATAGAGGCGAACATCGTCAATGTATCCCCTCCATCCTTTACTGCCTGTAGTTCTAGACCCTCTGCCAATGGTAAAGTTTGTGACCTCGGTGATGGTCCCCGCAACTGCTGCGCCAGTATGTGATAGGGTATCAAGCACACCGTCAATGTAGACGCTAATTGTTCCGCCAGAAGTCCATGTAAACACAAGATATTGCCAGTCTGTGCTTGTTGAATCTTCCGATGTTTCTATTATATGTTTGCCTTCTGTTGTCGTAATCCCCGCTTGGATACAATTATCTGCTTTACCACTAAGACCTTTATCGCCGTAGCGAAAGTTAAATAAAAGATCGTTACCGTCACCCCATTTGCCGAGGACAAAACCTCTGTCTGTGCTCGGCCAGCGAGATTTTACCCAAAGAGACAGAGAAAAAGCACTAAGCCCGTTAATGAAGTCAACGTCCTCTGTCCCAAAGTAAACCCTGTCACCGCCAGCATGGAAGGCACTATTTCCTATCCTTGCATCCGCGGTAGGTGCCCAACCCGTCCCACCATCATCTGTCCTTGTTAGGTCGTGCCCGTTAACACTGGAATCAGCAGCAGTATCGCCTGTGCCTTCATCAAAGGTCCAATAACCGATTAGACCATTTTGGATATCTACGGCTTCAATAGAACTGGGGTAAACATAAGTAGTGGTTATGATTTGGGCAGTTTTTTCTTTATCGCCTTTTGAAGTAGCCGTGACCTGGACAATATAGCCGCCAGGGACAGTAAGTGCAGCTCCGGGAACCGTCAATGTCACTTTTGAAGATGCCCCAGGCGCAAGCGATACCGATGTTTCACTTAATGTTACAGCGGCAGCACCCGCTGACGTTGTCAATTGTATCGTATCGTTTGTAGTGCCATTATTCGTGACAGTAAAGGTATGGTCAGTCCCCTGACCTACATACAACCTCTCAGTCTCTAAACTATCCATCACTTTTAAAGAAACACCATAAATAACACTCACAGTCGTTGTTGCAGTGAGCTGCGCGGTTTTGGTGGTATTGCCCTGTGAAGTGGCAGTGATGTCAACCACGTACTCACTGGCAGTAGCAAGCGTTGTGCCCGGAACCGTTAACCTCACAACAGAAGATGCACCAGGGGTAAGCGATACCGATGTTTCACTTAATGTGGCGGTAACATTGCCTGATTTTGTCAAATTGATTGTATCGTTTCTGGTGCCGGTGTTCGTTACTGTAAAGACATATTGGATGCCGCTCCCAGTATCAATCGCCTCAGGTGTCAAATTCGCTATACCTGTTAAAGTGACACCGTGAGCAGATGCCTCTCTGTTGTTTACACGGGGCAGTTTTGCGATTTCTCTTGCACTCAGAACTTTATTGTAGAGGCGGACATCATCAATCAAGCCGTTCCACCCACGACTCCTATCTTTACCGCCTCTCCCGATGACCAATTTGTCAACATTAGATAGGGTACCCGAGATAGCAGGTTGAATAAATGAGGGGTTATCAAGCACGCCATTGATATAGAGTTTCATCGGCGCGCCACTCCGCCATGTAAACGCGAGGTGTTGCCACTCTTTAGTTTGCACGTTGCCAGAACTCTCAAGCGAATGCGATCCACTTGTTGTCGTAATACCGGCTCTGATGACGTTACGTTGACCGCCGCCCCAGCCATCCTTATTATACCTGAAGCCGAAAATGTCATCTTCGTTATTAGGCGTTCTTCCATTAATAAAGCCTCTGTCGGTGTTAGTGCCATTAGATTTCACCCAAAGGCATAGCGAAAAAGCATTCAGCCCGTTGAGTAACGCCGCACTGTCCACGACAGTGGCATTCTGCTTACTGCCATCATTCTTCAACGCACCTCCAATTTTACCTTCGTTAAATGCCAAGGCAGCACCTTCACTGAGCCGTGCATAGCGGCTATTATCGCTCCCATCAAATGCATATTTCCCACCTGCTTCATCAAAGGTCCAATAACCAATTAACCCATCATCTACATCTGGTCTCTCCGGAGAAATGTCCAATACCATAGCTGGCTCAACATCCTTAAATCGTAACCAGTCGGCGTATCTTGCGTTCCCATTGCGATCAACAGTTTGAAGTTTTACTTTTTTATCCTTTACTGTTGACAGGTCAAGTTGGACAACCATCCTCTCGCCGGATAAAGTCGCACAACTATACATATGATTGCTTTCGTGCAGAAATTGGACATAATAGAGACCATCCGGATCAATGAACTCAAAAAATGCCTGAGGATTATTCGGTGGATATGCTACAGTTGTAAGCGTTTTAATCTTTACGCGGTTTTCAATCTCACTGATTTTGCCATCGTTGAAGTAGGGATTCAAATCCAACCATTTCGCTGCACATTGAGATAACCCGTCTCCCGGGCCACCCATAATACCACCATCCGAACGGTAATCATGCTGTAAGATAAAATTATGCCCGAGTTCATGAGCAGTGACCTGCCAGCTATAACAACCCCCAGAAGCGGGGATGATTGTACGTCTCCCTGTAAATGCTAATCCGCACGCACCTCCTACGTTTCCACTGCCATGATCCATGTAAACAAGTAAGATGGTATTGCGTGTTTGAATCCTACCCGCAAATTCACTAAAACAACGGCCTACATCCCTCCGATATGCCGAAGCGTCCTGTCTTCCTATTACATGATGTACCACAACATCTCCGTTTTCGTCAGCCTCATAACGGAAGGTTTTTCTACCGAACCCAAATCTTTCCATATAGTCCGCGTAAAATCTCTGTGCGCGTTTTACCGTCCTGTCAATACTCGCGTCAATGCCTTGACGGACATCACGGTCTTTTGGTAAAAAATAGACTGTCCTCACGATATACTCTTCCGGTGTCGCTTCCTGTGCAAAACCGGGAAGCAAAAATGTTAAAGTAAAAAGTGCAACTATGATAACTGTTGAATAAATGTGTCCCAACATATTAGCCTCTTTTTTTTTTGAAAAATAAAATAGCATTTATCTACTTTCAATGTTACTTTTGTAGAAACTCCCGAATAGAAGTTTTGGTTGTAATTTGTGCGGTTTTTGTGCTATCCCCTCCCGAAGTGGCAGTGACTTTGGCGACATAATCGCCAGCAGTAGCGCGCACAAACCGCGGCACTGCCAATGTCACTTTTGAAGAAACACCCGGCGCAAGTGATACAGATGTCTGACTTAGTGCCACATCAGCACCTTCTGAAATTGCCAATTTTATTGTATCTTGGACATTGCCCGTGTTCGTGACGGTAAGGATATATTCAATATCCGCATCTGCCTTGATCGTTTCAGGTGTCACATTACACATGCCTGTTAAAGCCACGCCATGAGAGACATTTTTGCCGCTTTCAATGAAAGCCATATCTCTAATTTCTTTGTCATTCAGAACCCTATTGTAGAGGCGAACATCGTCAATCAATCCGCGCCACGCACTGTTTTTATCCTTACCCCCTCTCCCGATGACTAATTTGTCAACATTAGATAGCGTGCCTGAGATAGCGGGTTGAATAAATGAGGGTGTATCAAGTGCGCCATTGATATAGAGTTTCATCGGTTCGCCACTCCGCCATGTAAACGCAAGGTGTTGCCACTCTTTAGTTTGCACGTTGCCTGAACTCTCTAAGGCATGTGTGCCCTCTGTTGTCGTAATACCGGCTTTGATAACGTTATCTTTACCGCCGCTATAACCATCCTTATCATACCGGAAACCGAAAATATCATCTTTGTTATTAGGCGTTCTTCCGTTTATAAAACCTTTGTCGGTGTGAGTGTTATTGGATTTCACCCAAAGGCATAGCGAAAAAGCATCAAGCCCGTTGAGGACCTCCCCACCTTTACGCACAGTGGCGTTCCCCTTTCCATCCTGAAGTCGCAACACACCCCCTATCTTCCCATCGTTAAATTCGAAAGATGCCCCGTCACTGAGCCGTGCGTAGCCGCCGTTGCCACTCACATCAAAAGCGTATTTCCCAGCTGCCTCATCAAATGTCCAATAACCGATTAATCCGTCATCTACACCTGATCCTCCCGGTGAAATATCCAGCACCATATATGGCTCAATATGACCATATTTAAACCAGCCTGCATATCTTGCATTTCCATTGCGATCGACAGTTCGAATATTAACTCTGTCTTTACCCGATATTGTTGCGGTGTCGATTTTGACGATTGCCTGCTCGCCAGATAGCGTCTTACAACTATGCATCATTGTGTATAAGTGTAGAAACATGAGATAATAGAGTCCATCGGGATCCGTCAACTTAAAATATAGATGCAGATTCTCTGGTGGATATGCGATGGATGGCAGCCTCTCAATCTTTACCCTGTTCTCAACCTCACTAATTTTACCGCCGTTGAAGTAGGGATTGAGATCCAACCATTGTGCTGCACATTTAGATAGCATATCTGGCGGGTTGTAGGACATGATATATCTACCGCCTCGGAAATCATGTGGCAATACAAAGGTGTGTCCGAGTTCATGCCCCACCGTGCCCCAGAAAGGCGCACCTGGGACAAGTATACGTTTATTTGAGTAAGCCACCCCAGCACCATACCCTACATGATCTATAAAAACCAGTAAGATGGTTTTGCGTGTTTGAATTCTATTCGCAAATTCACCAAAGCACCTTGATATACTCTTTTTATAATGTGCCGCGTCTTTTCTGCCCATAATCTGATGCACCACTGCGTTGCCGTTTGCATCGGTTGCAAACCGAAATGTTTTCCTGCCGTATCCGTGGCTTTCCATTTGGTCGGCGTAAAACTTCTGCACACGTTTAATTGTTTGATCAAGCCTCATATTTGTGTTTTTTCGTGGCTGTTTGTCTTTTGGATAAAAGTAGACAAGTTTAACTGTATACTCGTCTGATGCCTTTTCTTGTGCAAAACTTGGCGATAAAAATATTAAGGTTAAAAGCACAATTATGAAAAATTTTGAACGAATGTATCCCAACATAGTAACCTCCTTGGCTCATGTAAAGAATGAGTGCTAATGAAAAAGTTTAACCCGCTTGGTCATTGCCTTCATTAAAAACAACCGCACACATTCTTTACATAAGCGGTATTGTTTAGTAATACACTTCATCTTGCCTTGACCAGCTGAAATGCTCGCTTTCAAAACTAAATAGAAAAATACTTATTGTGTTGGACTGCCAAGGACTTAGATTCAGTATCTTGTTCTCGCCGCGGTCTATCTTTCTAAGAAAATGAAGAAAGTAATCCGCATCAGGTGCGACAAGTCTAGTTGACGAAAAAATAGACAACAGTGCCACTTCCATTTTTAATCGCTTCCGCTGTGTGTCGTCTAAGAGCAGCAGCGTATCTATGAGTGCCAACGTTATGTCATGTAAAGCTAGTTGACTTGAAACCTTCCTTTGCACTTGGTCTACTTCATATCGAGAAAAAGCACCTTCAGAAAGCACATTTTTGATAGTCTGCTGGAAGAGAGGATAGTTTACAATATTGGAAACTATACGCATGCTGTTAAGCATTTCCGCTATCTCTCCGTTTTGAGATTCAATGAATTGTTCAAGCACACCTTTAGAAGCTAAGGCTAACCGCTTCGATGCATTCGCGTCAAGTGGAGCTAACTGTTCAATATATGCTGCTAACACATATTCAGCGAGCTGGTTTATCCATTCTTGAAGTTCTAGTTTTCCCGTCAATTTTCTCTCTCGTGTGTAGTGTGTAACCAAACTATGCCAAACTTTGGATTGTGATCGGGTCAATATCCCATCCACCTTATCTTTATCGTGTAGTAAACTTACTACTGATTGCTGTAAAGGTTGTAGCAATATGTTCATTACGCTTGGGTGTGGTTCCCGACCATTTCTGTCAAGAAGCAGTTGCTTGATATTTTGATGTTGCTCAGACGTCAGACTGAGTGCCTGGGTCAAGTGATACAACATGAACTGAACGCTCGCTTGCGAATATCGCTGTCGCCGCGCCTTGGTGAAATCCACATAATTTTGAAACTGTGTCTCTGTCAAATGTTCGGCAAATGCCGCCTTAATATCTGGATTCGACGACAACAATTCAAGCAATACTATACAAATATTCTTTTCTGGTTTCTCTGTTACGTAGGCACGCAATTTCCTGTCCTGCTTTAGTATTGTCTCAATTGATTCTCGAATTGATTGACGAAGTGCATTGACACTTGTCTCGTCCAGCCCATAACGATCACCGATAGTTTTGCCAACGTGCTGTAGGAAAACCTCAGTTATATCGTCTTGGGTTGGTTCGCTTTTAATAATTTCAGCTTTAATAATTTCAGCCGCTGCAAAAACAGGGATTGATATTACCATTAGTAAGAGAACACTTATTCTTATTAGATAGGCGGAGTAGCGGTAAAGAAAAGGATTAAACATCAATTTTCCCCTTTTTTAAAGGATACTATACTTTGGACAATTTCTATCTGTTTCATGTTGTGTTTTCAAGTCCTTGCTGATTTTTCATTGAGTTATAGTAAAAATAGGTAAACGTATAAATCTCAACTATCTGTCTCCTCATATTGTAGGTCAGGTTTCGCTTCGCTCTACCCGATAATTTGTTACAATGTAGCGCGGGTCTCTGCACCTCACTATTTCGCTGAATGCCGATCTATTGTGGTAACAGTTACCAAATTCGCAATTTCTTTTGGACTCAAAACCCTATTGTAAAGACGAACATCATCAATAAGTCCCTCCCAAGAACCTTTGATGTCCTTACCACCTCTGCCAATTAGCAGTCTATCAGCCCCAACAAGTTTACCGTGGGTTGCCTCACTATTAAAAGTTGGTTGATCAAGCACACCTTTAATGTAAAATGTGAGTTCTCTGCCGCGACGCCATGTCAATGCAATGTGTTGCCATTCAGTGGTTTGCACCCCGCTTGCACTCTCATAAACTTGCGCACCCTCTGTTGTGGTAATACTAGCTTTGATAACATTCCTACCACCGCCTCTTTTTCCTTTAGCGTCGTAACGCATGGAGAAAACCTCGTCTTTACCGTTAGGGGTTTTTGAAAAAATAAAACCGCTGTCAGTCCTAACTTCAGCAGATTTCACCCAAAAAGTTATGGTAAAAGCTTCAAGCCCGTTAATGAGATCTGCCCCATTGACGACAGTGGCACCATCAGTGTCCTTAAATTGCACCGCACCCCGAATTTTTCCATCATTAGGTTTCCATGGATTACCGGTTGCCTTAAGGATCGCATTGTTGCCATTTCCACTCACATCTGACACATTTCTTCCTCTTGTTTCATCAAAGGTCCAATGCCCTACTAATCCATCTTTTAGATTCCTACGCGCATTAGCCCTGGGATAAACTGTCGTTAGCGTTGTGAGTTGATCGGTTTTTGTATTATCGTTTTCCGAAGTGCCAATGACTTTGACCAGATAATCGGTAGCAGTAGCAGCACCGGCAACGCTTAATGTCACTTTTGAAGACGCACCCGGGGCGAGTGATAGTGATGCCTGACTTAATGTTGCAATAGCGTCGTCTGATGTCGTCAATTTTATCGTATCTTCTGTATTGCCACTGTTTGTCACTTTAATCGTATACGCAACACCGGTATTTGCATCTACCGTCTCACGCGTCATAGTCCCGATCCTTGATAAAGCAACTTCATAAATAGGCGGAATAGAAATTGTCGCCGTGATTTGAGCGGTTTTCGTGTTATCAGATTCCGAAATAGCAGTGACATTGACTGTATAATCGCCCACAGTAGTACGCACAACGTCTGTAACTACTAATGTCACTTTTGAAGAAACACCCGGCGCAAGTGATACCGATGTCGGACTGAGTGTCACATCGGTGCCACCTGAAGTTGTCAGTTTTATCGTATCCTGAACATTCCCTATGTTCGTGACTGTAAGGATATACTCAATATCCGCATCTGTGTGGATCGTTTCGGATGTCAAATTACACATGCCTGTTAAGACAACACCGTGAAAGGGATCGGTGTCTTTCTCAATAAAAGCCAAATCCCTAATTTCTGTCTCATTCAACACCCTATTATAGAGGTGAACATCATCAATCAGACCCTCCCAAGAACGATTTATGTCCTTACACCCCTTGCCGATTAGCAATTTATTAACATCGGTGATGGTGCCTGAAACAGCGGGTTGAATAAATGAGGGCGTATCCCGCTCACCATCAATATAGAGTTTCATCGGCTCACCACTACGCCATGTAAACGCAAGGTGTTGCCACGCTGTAGTTTGCACATTGCCTGAACTCTCAAAAACATGCGTGCCTTCTGTTGTCGTAATACCGGCTTTGATGACGTTATTTTCACCGCCGCTGAAGCCATCCTTATCATACCGGAAGCTGAAAAATCTATCTTTACCATTAGGCGTTCTCCCGTTGATAAAGCCTCTATTTGTGTTATACCAATTAGATTTCACCCAAAGGCTTAAGGTAAGGGCACTCAGCCCATTGATTAAGTCTTCACTTTTCACGACAGTGGCATTCTCCTTACTGCCATCAAGACGCAACGCACCCCCAATCTTTCCACCGTTAAATTCCAAAAGGGTGCTTTCACTCAGCCGTGCGTAGCTGCCGTTTCCACTCACATCAAATGCGAACTCACCATTTGCCTCATCAAAGGGCCAATAACTGATTAACCCATCATCTTTGCTCGTGCCTTGCGGAAAAATGTCCAATACCAGATTCGGTTGTATCTCCGCAAACGAACGCCATCCGGCATATTTGATGTGCCCATTGACATCAACAATCTGAACAAATGCTCTGTTGTTTTTGACTGTTGAGGTTGTCAGTTTAACAATCTCTCTTACGCCGGATAATGACTTACTACTATGCATAATCAGATACCCATGCAGAAATCGCATCATGTGGAGTCCATCAGGATCCGCCACCTCAAAAAAGACATGCGTATCATTGGATGGATACGCGACAGATGCAAGTATATCAATCTGTCCGTGTTTATTGGAATCACTTCGATTAGGGGTAAAGTAGGGGTGGACTGCCAACCATTCAGCAGCACTTTCAGAAATCCTGTTTCGGGTTGGACCGTAGGACATGAGATACGTACCATCCCGCGGGTCATGAGGTAATTGGAAGGTGTATCCGAGGTGATGGGCAGCGTTTAATAAATTAAAATGATTTCCAAAGGCAGGGAGAAGCACACGTCCTCCCGTATAAGCCGCACCGAACGCATCATTTCCTATTGTTTTTTTACTATTATCTATAAAAACGACTAAGATGGTATTGTGCGTTTGAATTCTATTCACAAATTCGCCAAAAGAATTTGCTGGATACTTCAGATAATAGGCTTCATTGTGTTTTCCGATTACCTGATGCACCACAGCATTTCCGTTTGCATCGGTCTCAACCTGAAAAGTTCTTCTACCATATCCATAACTTTCCATTTGGTCTGCGAAAAACTCTTGGGTCTGTTTCATCAAACTATCGATTTTCGCGTTTATGTCTTGCTGAGGTACACGGTCTTTTGGCAGGAAATGAACCAACTTCACCATATACTGTCCAGATGAATCACCGGATTCAACTAAATTTGTTGTAGCATATAACCGATCGTTCTGTTCTTGTCCTGTTCCGGTGTTATTACCCGAAACATCTGAACGACCAAATTGGTTACGCAACGCCGGTTTTGCTGGTGTGTCAATGACAAGTTGGATATCTGTTATTTCAATGGTAGGTTCCGATTGTGCATCCAAATGATACGGTTTTTGAAAACGATATAGGAATTGCATACCAACTCCCATCAACAGAACAACTAAAATGGCAGCGGCAGCAGAAATCGCTAAAGGGATCAGAGGTTTGTTCCCGGAAGAAGTTGTGAGGGTGGATTTTGAAATTTCTTCCATTATATTCTCAGTCATCTGCGTTGGAAACTGAAAACTACTGAGATTTTCTTCTATTAATTTTATTTCCTCCTTTAATTGATTGCGTGCGCGGTAGAGTCGACTTCTGACTGTGTTTGGCGCGACACCCAAAACCTTGGCAATCTCTTCGCACGTCATTTCTGCTATGTAATAAAGGGTAACCACCGTGCGGTCACTCTCGCTTAACTTGCTGAGTAACTTTTGGACGACTGCGCGTCGTTTTTCGTTTGCGGCTTCCTCGTTTTGGCGCAACATATATTTGGAATAGTAAATCTTTTCCAATTCAACCGAATTCATCGCATCAAGTGATTGCGGTTCCAGTGTTTTCTTTCGGTGCCATGCGATGCACTTTCGGTTTGCAATAACATAAAGCCATCCCGCAAAACGTTTGGGGTCTATGAGGGAAGGGAGTTTTTGATACGCTGTCAGGAAAGTATCTTGTGTGATTTCTTGAGCGATGTGAAAATCATCGATTTTTTGCCACACCAATGCGTGTATCTGTTCTTGATATTTTTCTACAAGTGCAGCAAAAGCGTCCTGATCACCTTCTAAAGTGCGTTCAATCAGTTCAGGGTCATCATATTTCATTAGCAGATCTCCAGTAACACAAAAAGAATCTTTTTTGAACAACAACTAACCCAACACGTAAATATCCAATAGACCGACCAATATTAGATTAAAATCAATTTTACGGATTAAGTATTCCGTTTCCGCAAAATTATCCAAAAGTATTACAATCCCCTTATGATTTACAAATCCCCTTTATTGTATAAATGCAGAGTCTCCTTTATAGAGTCTCCTTTATAGAGTCTCCTTTATAGAGTCTCCTTTATAGAGTCTCCTTTATAGAGTCTCCTTTATAGAGTCTCCTTTATAGAGTCTCCTTTATAGAGTCTCCTTTATAGAGTCTCCTTTATAGAGTCTCCTTTATAGAGTCTCCTTTATAGAGTCTCCTTTATAGAGTCTCCTTTATAGAGTCTCCTTTATAGAGTCTCCTTTATAGAGTCTCCTTTATAGAGTCTCCTTTATAGAGTCTCCTTTATAGAGTCTCCTTTATAGAGTCTCCTTTATAGAGTCTCCTTTATAGAGTCTCCTTTATAGAGTCTCCTTTATAGAGTCTCCTTTATAGAGTCTCCTTTATAGAGTCTCCTTTATAGAGTCTCCTTATATTAAGTAATTAGCAATATCTCCATTAGTACATCTTAAAGACGCGATTTTAGGTGTGAGAATTGCACTTTTTGAAAAAAAATTGAAAAAATTTTTAGGTCAACGTAATTAACACTATTCGGGAAGGTGATTTCTTTCGGTTCGCTTTACCTTGTGCAATTTTCGTGCCAATTCCTAAAAGCGAATATTTAAGTCAAAACCTATAAATTCAAGGATATGTCGCACCGTGACCTACCTGCCTAAAACGCAGACACTGAGAACGTTTCTAAAAACACGTCGGCATTTTATTTGCCAAAAACTTTCTCACTAACGAAGCAATTTGTAACCTTATACCAATCTACAAATTTTGTAGCAGGAGAACCCAAAATTGTATAGGCATTATACCAATTCTGAAAATACGTGTTGCATTACCGGTTTTTATGAAATGTGGTGCAGGACAGCACAAACTAAAAGTTTGTGCTACAAATGAGAGATATATAATCAGAAATGGTATTATAATGATTTAATCGGAGGTGTCTGATAATACCGAGGCCAGAAGTTTAATCTAAAGTTGTGTAACCCACAACAAGTTTCCATGACCAAATCGCTGAACTCTTTTTCCAGTTGCGCAACTTATCTTTGACAATGCGGTATCTTTTGATACCACTAATCGCATAAACTGAAAATTTATAAAACTAAATAGCCACGGAGGGTTAGAATATAGAGTTGATTTCTTGATCCAATATATGGTAAACTGCCTATATTGGTATTTGGTGTTATAGAATCCGCTATTGCTCCGAAAGGAGGTAATACAATGAAAAATCTGACGACTATCCAAGAGATTGTAAATAGACTCAAAACTTTTTCATTTGAGCAACAGAGACAAGTTTTGGATTTCATGATTGAGTTGTCAGGTGAACCACCAAAACGATACCCGGGCAAAAATCTTCTTCAATTTGTAGGCACAATTTCAAAGGAAGATTTGGAAATAATGAAGCAAACGATTGAAAAAGGGTGTGAACAAGTTGATGAATCGGAGTGGTAGCTATCTGCTTGATATGAACATCGTTATTGCCTTATTTGCCGGTGATAGATCAGTAGAAACGAAAGCAAGGAACACAGCGGATGTTGCCCTTGCCCCACCTAATAATTGGAGAACTTTGTTTTGGTGCACAGAAATCTCAAAAAGTTACAGAGAATCTTCACAGAATCAATATGTTTATAGAACAGCATATTCTTTTCCCTTGTGATTTGGAAACCGCTCAGTGAAGACACAGAGGCTTTGTTGGAGATTTTGAATGATGCGCGGTTAGTGGGTGTTACACAGTTAGACGTTAACTATGATGCGAATCAGAATGAGCTGCTTGCGGGTTCAGATTTGCGGCAGATTCACATTATCACCATATCGGATTTTGACTCTGGGTCGGTGTAGGATACTGTTGAGATTTAAATGTGTCCTGATAGGTGCGGTTTCCTAACCGCACAAGACAACGGTGTGGGATACTGTTGAGATTTAGCCAGGGCTATTTAGTTCTCCGAATATTTAGATTTTCAATTTAAGACTTTCCCCTGTCCGAACGATCTCCGAATCGCGATTTTTCGTCTAAAACAGACAAAAAACCGAAAACTGAATGGCTCTGATAAACATTGATTTTTGATACAGTTTATGATAAACTTGCTACGAGAAGTTCGTTAGGTGCAAAACCTCTGCCGTAATACAACCAAAAGGAGAAAATACAATGGAAAAATCATCCACTATCCGAGAGATTGTCCAGCGATTAGAAACGCTTTCGCCCGGGCAACAGAGACAGGTCTTAGATTTCACGTTAGAGTTGTCTGGAGAATCCCCAAAAGGAATATCTGGTAAAGAACTGCTTAAATTTGTTGGCTTGTTCCCACCTGAAGACTTGGAAGAAATAAAGCAAGCGATTGAGGAGGACTGTGGACAGGTTGATGAGTCAGAATGGTAAGTACCTTTTAGATACCAACATCGTTATCGGAATGTTCACCGGTGACAAGGCGATCCAAGAGAAAATGCAAAATATTGATAAAATGTTCTTGGCTTCACCCGTTGTTGGTGAACTTTGCTATGGTGCGCGAAAATCGAGTAGGCCTACAGAATGCTGACTTTATCAGAAGACTTCATAGACGAATAAACGCCTCAATTTCTGACTCATGTTCGTTGAAATAGCGCGCCGCCATTGATTTAAGGTTTTCTAATTGCTTAACAGTATCCAAATCCCAAAAATCTATTGCTGGATTGATTCGCAAATAATTATCTTTCATCAGAAGTTTCACCATATTTGCTGATGCCTGCGATTGTAAAGTCATTACGTAAGAAATTAACTTTACGCCCCTCCATCCTGACAGGAAACCCCAACATCGTCTTTTACGATACATAGATATTGAATGTCCAGTACCTATTGAAATAATCCTAAGATGCTTTGACTGTTTTTTGAAATTTGTGACTGCTTCAGTTAAGGCAGCAATTGAGGGATTGTTTGCCCATAAACCGCCATCCGCTAACAGGTAACCTTTGATGTTTTTGGGTGCGAAAAATGTTGGTGCAGCGCAAGAGGCAACAATCGCATCTCGCAAACAAACGTCCCCATCTGAATATTCAGATTTCCCAAGTTTTTCTAAATAATTGGACCTGAAAATGTGTAGTTCACTCGTTGCTATCTCCGAACTTGTTATCATCAAGGGTATTGATATTTGAGATAGTAGTGTTGCCGGTATATGGTGTGCGATAATCTGTGAAAGTTTCTCGTTTGAATACTTGCTGAAAAACAGAGGATTCCGGTACCATCTTTTCCGAAATATCTCTGGTGCTTCAGATTCAAAGAGTTGGACGATCTCATCCATAGGAACATCTGAAACAACAGCACCAGCGATGATCGCACCGGTACTTGTCCCTGCGATGAGATCAAAACAGTCTTTGATTCTCACATCAAAGGCATGTTCAACTTGGGCAAGGAGCTGCGCAATGTAGATGCCGCGGGTTCCACCGCCATCTAAAGCGAGGATGTGAAAGGTGTCTGTACTGTTCATTGTTTGTCTCTCTGAGTTTTATATTATACCATTTCTGAAAATTCATGTCGCATTACCGGTTTTTATGAAATGCGGTTCAGGACAGCACAAACTAACAGTTTGTGGGACAAAAGAGAGGTATATAATTAGAAATGGTATTATATTTATATTGAGTTACTAATCTACATGTTTAACGTGAGTTTGATATATAGCAAATTCTAAACATAAATGGACATTTTCATAGGGGTTAGGTAACCTAACCCCTACGGGCTAAACATAAATGGACATTTTCATAGGGGTTAGGTAACCTAACCCCTACGGGCGAGAAGACCTCGCCCCTACAAGAAGCCCGACATCTTGTTTTTATCAAACTCACGTTACATGTTTAAGTGTTTTGATTCATGAATTCTTGTGCTTCAGTGTCACATATTTCGCTTAGTTCAATCCGTATAAAAAATGGAGAGTTTTCTGACCTGATGTGTATTCCCAAATAAAAATCATCCTTGTATTTGTGTAGTATTCAAGATAGCACATCACTTTGATAAAATCAACAAAATTCAATATGGCACATCACGTGAATGGCTATGGTCTATGCAGGGTTATTTAGTTTTCGGTTTTTCTGCTATATTTTTTCACATTTCTATATAAACTACTTGTAGGTCGGGTAGAGTTTGCGAAACCCGACACGTTTAGTTCATGTCGGGTTTCGCTACCGCTCTACCCATAAGCGTCAATTTAAGGAAAGAACTCGTTTGTAGTCGCGCAATTCATAGCGCCTCTTACATTCAAAGAAAAGAGGCACTATGAATTGCGCGACTACGAACACTGATATTCTCGTCCTTTGCGTTATTTGAGATGTTGATACAAAAAGGTGCAGTTAGAAACCGCACCTTATGCGTCAATTTAAGGAAAGAACTCGTTTGTAGTCGCGCAATTCATAGTGCCTCTTACATTCAAAGAAAAGAGGCGCTATGAATTGCGCGACTACGAACACTGATATTCTCGTCCTTTGCGTTATTTGAGATGTTGATACAAAAAGGTGCAGTTAGAAACCGCACCTTATGCGTCAATTTAAGGAAAGAACTCGTTTGTAGTCGCGCAATTCATAGTGCCTCTTACATTCAAAGAAAAGAGGCGCTATGAATTGCGCGACTACGAACACTGATATTCTCGTCCTTTGCGTTATTTGAGATGTTGATACAAAAAGGTGCAGTTAGAAACCGCACCTACCGGGTTGGGGACCACTAAATTGACGCCTATGGGTTTCGCTACCGCTCTACCCGACCTACGAAATAAACTATCAGTAACACGCATCAACTGATAATTCTTAAAACTAAATAGCCCTGATGGTCTATGGTAATTACCTTGACATCGTCCACAAAAGATGGTATTCTATAATATGAAATAGTGGAACATTACGGGTTTCCGATGGATGCTCGCGGCGTGTTGTGTGAGACATCAAAATATATTTTTGTAAGGAAGTTTGGACGATTTCCCAACACCAATCTAAGAGACATTTCTTATGACACCAGATTTTGCAATTGCATGGTTACTTTTCAATGTATTTCTTTTCGTGATTATGCTCGTATGGGGTATCATACGGTATCGTAGGGGTATATGGTACCGAAAACTTTCGTTGAAAATCCAAGCATATCTGCTTTGGGCAATAGGCGGTGTTGCACTGCTGAGCAGCATGTCTCCGTTTGCCTATCTCTATACGGAACATCTCTTGTATGTAAGTGTAAATTATCCTGATGTCTTTTGGAAACTCCGCAAAATGCGATGGGGTATCTTCGGCGGATTCTTCTTAGTAGCATTCGTATTTATGAATGTTAATGCTTTAATCGCTAATCGTCTCTGTCCAGAACCGCGGGAATTTGCTCGCTGGACTCATGAGCGTACTGCCTCGTTTCATCGCGGTTTCTTTTGCAGTACTGTGGTTCTTGCTATTCTCCTCGCTATTCCAATGATGTCCCTACAGGATACTTTTATTCGCTATTTGGGACGTCCTACTGATATCGTAGAACCGATTCTATTTGGGAAAGATCTGAATTTTTATCTTTTCTCTTTCCCCATGCATAAATTAGTCAGTCTATGGGTTGCAATTTTGCTCTGGGTAACCTGTGGGGTTGTGGGTTTACTCTACAACTTCTACTATCGTCGTGATGCACGTTCTAAGGGGTATGTCAAAAGAAATATAGTTTTCCACGGTTCTGTTTTGTGGCTTATGTTAATAGCCATAGGAATCTGGCGGAGTTATATAAATCTGTGGGGCAAAGTGTTCAAACCTTCACTTTCGAGTCGTTTTTCTGAATTTTATGGGTTGTTCTATGCTGATAGTATGCTCGCTGGAGCAACACAAGTTTATGGCATCATTCTCCTTTCTATCGCTGTTGTGGTTTTACTTAACCTTTTCTGGAGAAAGCGCATACTATGGTACACCGCAATAGCGATTTCCGTGGTAAGTTTCCTATGCGTGCTTCACCTTTATCCAATAGGTGTGAATTTTTGGGCAGTTAGAACTGCAGGTGATGCTGTTGAAGTAGAAAAAGATTTTTTAAGCAAACACATAAGAGATACACGTAGTGCTTTTGATTTAAATGCCATTAATGAAAAGAAATATGAAAAAGGGTTGGCTACACTTGATACAATTGAGCGCAACGCAGAAATCAAACAAAACATACAATTTTGGGATCGCCGTGTATTCTATAACATTCTACGCAATGAACAGATAGAACGCCACCACGATTTTCATCCTTATGCAGATGTAGATAGGTACCGTTTAGGGACAAAACCTAATCTCATCACAGATGGTGCAGCATCGCAAGATTCTGAATCGGACAACAACCCCTCAGCTGTAGACCTAAATACTACAATAGATTCACCAGAATCCGTTGAACAATACAGGCAGGTGCTAATTTCCGCGCGAGAGATTGATCCAGATCCAGGTCCAAAAGAATGGGGAGAACTTAAGCTTAAGTTCACGCATGGGTATGGTGTATGTCTTGCACCGGTCAATGAAATTAGCAACGGAGGGACACCGGATTTATGGGTAAAAGGTGTGCCAATTTCTCAAAAAGAAGGTTTGGCATATCCAGAATTAGATGTGCTACAACCGAGAATTTATTATGGTGAAATGACAAATGAGTACGTCATCGTAAAAACAGAAAAACCTGAATATAACGTTGAGGAGGAGGAAGGAATGGATGAAGATAACAAATCAGACCTTGAGGAAAACACAAACTCAGAAAATGTCAAAAAAGGGTATCACTATGAAGGAACAGGTGGGGTGGCATTAGGAGGATTCTTCAGGAGGCTATGTTTCGCTGTTCGGTTCACATCTGTTTTTATTTTGAGAAATCCAGCCTTGTTACCGGATAGTCGAGTGATGTTTTGGCGTAGGATTGGTACACGGCGAGATGAAAAACTCGTAACTGACCGACTTTCACATATAGCTCCTTTCCTTGATTACGACCCAGACCCATATATTGTTATCGGCGATGGCCAATTGTGGTGGATAGTAGATTTTTATGTGACAAGCGATTGGTATCCAAACGCCCAGCCCTATGCAGATGACACTGCCCCTATTGAAGATAATGAACTTGAACTCTACGCTGAACCGCGTTTTAAAAGATTCAAAAAGTTTAATTATATACGCAATTCTGGTGTTGCAGTTGTGAATGCGTACAATGGAAATGTCAATTTTTATACCGACATAAATGACGAAGTGATCATAAACATCTATCAGAAAGCGTTTCCGAATCTCTTTAAATCAATAGATGAGATGCCAGAGGGTTTGAAAGCGCACCGAAGGTTCCCGGATTACTTGACGAGGATCCAAGCAAAAATGTATGGCAACTACCATGTTACAGATGCTGAGAAGTTTATTAACAAAAGTAATCAATGGAAAATCTCAATGGAAGCATATTATTCAGAAACACCGAATCACGAAATGATGCCTTACTATGCCATGCTAAAGTTGCCCGGGGAAGAAAAAGCAGAATTTGTGAACATGATTCCGTTTACTCCTCCGAAAAAGGATAATTTCATGAAAGGATGGTTGATCGCTCGTTGTGATCCACCCCACTATGGACAACGTATCGTCTATACACTTCCTGATCAGATAAATGTTAAAGGACCGAAGCATGTGGAAGATGATATTAGCAAGGACACGGGATTGGCTAAATTGTTCCGAGATTTAAGAGCAAACAATGATATTATCCCGGGTAACCTGCATATCATTCCAATTGAGGATGGGATATTTTACATAAAACCGATATTCATAAAACCCAAAAAGAAATCTGGTAAGAATGGATCTGAGGAAACTGATTTAACAGACCCTATTCAAGATTTGCCTACCTTGAAAACCATTGTGGTAAAAGCCGCAGATCACGAACTCGCTGCAGATGAAACTTTTGATAATGCGTTACGTAAAATGTTTTTGAGGCAACCATTTACTGCTTCAGTTGAAGATGAAGATGAGCAAACACCAACATTGTCTGACAGTTTTGAAGTACTTGTGAAAGCCGTAGAAGAGTTCGGACAAGCTTTAAAGGCTGAGCAAAACGGTAAAGGACAAGGAACTCCTAAAAACGCGGGTAAAGAGAAAAACAATAAAAAATAAAATGCAAGAAACGTTATTCGGTTGTATAGTTTCACTCAACCAATAACGTTTCTTGCATATTCTCGTACAGATACGAGAATATGAATTTTTGTTAATTTGCCCTATCTTGAACTACTTTTTCCAGATACGTTGCCATTTCTGGTTATCTAACCACTTAACAGAGAAGTGTAGCAGATTTTCCATCAATTTATTGTTTATTTCCACATCCTTCCCTGTTTCATTCTTCAAACTTGTGACAACGTATAAACCTTGCTGAAACGGAAGCGTGAGCAGTGCTGAAGCATCTTGTGCAGTAGATTTGGCGAGCGAATTCCATTTGCCGAGAGGGTCTACCCACATATCGTCAAGTCGAACTAAGGGAATTTCTTTTGTATCTGGTGTGGTGTTAAGCACATTCGGGGTGTGAAAGACGCGACTCCTTCTTCCTTGAGCAGTTGGTAGGAGTTCATCCGTTTCATCATATTCTAATCCTGTCAGCGGTTCTGGGATCCAGCCAGCACCTCGTCTCTGTCTGTAGTTCGCCTTTACATCCTGCCCCGATACGATGACAATGCCCCCTTGATTGACGAAATTTTTGATACGGTGTTCAGCATCAATATTTAGGCGGTAACCTCCCTTGTAGATTTCGCCATTGCCTATCCATAATATGTCCATTTTGGCAAGACGGTCATTACGGAGGGTGTTGACAGATTCATAAAGCATGTGATGTTCGTGAACGTATTCAAAACGTTCAAGGACCGGGAACTCTTCATCAGTATTGTTGCCTGTAAGTGCCATCACCTTGAGAGGTAGAGGAATATCAACATTTGTAGGCAATTTTTTCAACAACGGAACTCGCAGCCGTTTTTTTACGGATTTAGAATACGCTAACTGAGAAAGTGCTTCTTGTTGGAGAGGGTTCTCACGTATCTGGTCAACAAGCGCGTTTTGTGTGACGAGACGATTCGCGAAAAATGGAATCACCCTACGATGCACTGGAATTCGATGGCGTAAGGAATTATCAAAATGCGTATACGCGCTTTCTACCTCCCAACGTCTGCTATAACTTGAATCAACGGTTTTAAGGTCAATTCGTTCTTCATTGACGTTGGTGACGTAGCCATGAACGAGGTTCATACCGTGAATGGGTCGTCCTTTCGCGTCCTGAATAGCAATTTCTTCAGTTTCACTTCGGTCAAGGATTGCATCCGTTAATGCAGATATACTGAATAATTCCTGTTGATGTTTTTCAGCACTTTCGATAATAGTGCAAACATCTTTTCGAGGAAAAATAACATCTGCATCCCGAAAAGACCGGAAATCGAGTTTTATTTTCTTAAAATTCCTTGGCGTGCGGTGTTCAGCAGTAGTGACTTGGTGAAAAGGACCGACTCGATGACGTGAAACAGGGTTGAGGCGAAGCCTTCTCACACTAAGAGGACCAATGTGATACTTAAATTCGAAGTTTCTCTCCCATTTAGGTGATCCATCCTGCAAAGTGATTTTGCCGACCTGTATCGTATAAGCAGTATTGTTTTCAAAGACTAAAAAGTATCTGCCTTCTTCGTCCTCTACCATGCGACACCTGAGACCTCGGTCATCGCGTCGGTTGAACTTGTTGATATTTTGCTTATATTCGTATTCGTATCCCCAATGATCTCTGAATCCGTGATTATCCTTATCCTTCACATTCATAAAGACCATATTTTTTTTGTTGTAATCTTTGAAAAGTGCCATATATTCTCCGTCGGCATGCTTCACACCCGCTATTCTAATTTTTACACGTGTGCCAACGAGACGTTCAATAATCCTCTCATAACTTTCCTCTTGCAAAAATGCTACAGATTCTTCTTCCAAATCGTCCAATTTTGCTATCGTCGGGGCTGATCCGCCGAATTCTTTGGCTGAGGCATCTATACGTTTCAACTGTTGTTGCAAGGGGTTAGCTGCTTTGCTGATTCCGCCCCATATTATGGATATAGCGTTTTTTGCCGCTTGATTGAGTTCAACGAACATATTTCTAACTTTTCGTACTATTCGCTGGGATAACGGTGGATGTAGCAAACGTTCCATTTCCCATTGCCGTTCCCGCTTTTCTCGATCATTCATCGTGTCGTGGTATCGGATATAGGCTCCAATTCTAGTATACAATTCATCTTGCCGAAAAATATAACTTGGAGCTTGCCCACGTTGTCTGGATTCTTCAGAGATAATTTCTGCACCTCTGGTATCCAATCGCATGGTGCCTTGGTAGCGGTGTCCGTCCTTCATATGAAAGACCACATACTTGTTCAGAAGTGTCTTAAGGAGTCTGTCTTTCTTAAACAAACTAATAATATAAATAATCCCCTGGAAAACAAACATCAAAACGGCAGCAATAAGAGGCCATTTTACTTTGTCCCATAAACCACTTACACCGCCCCGCGTATCACCATTGGTATTTTCTTCCTGACCAATTGCTGAATAAGTAACAAGCACCATCCCTAAAATGAGAATCAGCAATACGACTTGTCTTTTCTTTAACATGATACAATTCCTCTCAATTAATGGATATTAACCCCATTTTCAGATGCAATATTGCGCACATTTGTGTTTGCAAGCGGAATTTTCTCCAATGGCAGATGTTCTATCAACCCGTAGCCATCTGGATAGAGCGCGTCAAATCGCTTTAACGCCACGTCTAACGCCAATTCCCCTTCACCGGGGACCTCTTCGTTAAGGTGCAAGACTAAACCTTTTTCAACACGAATGTCCTTAATGTGTGCCATTGGTGCAATTGGTCCCATTACATCAAAAATATGGTTGAGTCTCGACTCACTTTCATAAACCTGTCGTAGCGTTTGGAAATGGTTGACAAAATCCATGACAATACGTAGGCGGTCTGAACCGACTCTCTCAACAATTTCACTGCATGTTTCAGGTGAGTCCATAATAGAGATCGCGTGTGTTTCCATAACAAGTGTCAACGTTTGACGTTCAGCATTTTCAGCGATAGGTTTCAGTGTTTCAATTAACCTTTCCATCGATTCAGGCAAATGGTTGTCTCTATGGGATGTCCATGCGCCATCTGGGTTTAGACTACCCGGTCGGAATAGGTAAAAATGCGCGCCAAGTTCTCGTGCCACTGGCATCCCACAATTCACAACTTCAATTGCTGCTTCGCGAACTGATGAACGCGGATCAAATAGACACTCCTCATAAGTGATACCAAATTGTACCAAATCAAGTTGTGCTTTTTCAAGGAGAAAACGACATCGCGTACACTCTTCTGGAGAAACAAGCGGAATATTTGAACTTGCAAAATGGTAACTTACTCCAGTAAACTGTAATTTCTGTATCGCTTCTATTTCTTCCCGATTTAGTGTTCGGAAATCGTGACACATTCCAACGACGCCAAGTCTCATAATGTTTTTTCTCCACCCAAGATTTGCAATAGGTCACGCGCTTCTATCAGATCAACAGTTTCAAATCCCTCAGTGAACCACTCATAGATCGGTTTTAGCAAGTCGGACGCGGCATCATGTCGATTCTGTGTTATCATGAGCCTGCTTAAACTGACAGCGGTTCGGAGTTCCCATGATTTAGCGTCTTGGTGCTGGGCAATAGCCAAGGCTTTCTCAAAACACATCTCTGCCTCACGTTGATGATCAGATGAACATTTGTACTGTTCTGCAGTTTCTTCAAATGCATCTGCCCGGACTGACAGGTTATCTTTCACCAATTTTAGCAAAAGTTCGCCTTTGAGCCGATAGAGTTCTGCTTCATTTGTGCGTTCACCGCTTTCAGCAACAGCTTCAAGTGCCCTTTCTACTGCCTGAAGACCTTCTTGAGCCTTTCCTCTTTGTCCATAAGCTTGCGCCAAAATTCCGAGATAAACTGGACGTAATACACGCGATCGGTTTGCCTCCCATTCGTCAATTCCCTCTTGAATCAAGGCAATTCCTTCTTCGTGTGTATCGTCAATATTCTGTTGAAGTGCCCAACCTTTCATTATTTTACCTGTTGGTTCCCAGACAGAAAAACCGTGCTCCCTACAAGTCGAGAGTAGTTCTGTAGCATAGGTGTTAACTTTCTCCACGTCTCGGCATTGTTGAAATAGTAATGCTCCAAAATGTAGGGCAACCACTTGACTAAACGGATGTGGTCGTTCCTCCCACATCTGTTGTGCTGCTTGGAGCTGGACTTCGGCTTGTTCCGGGTGTCCTAAACACCATATTAATGGTGCTGCATAAGCGTGCAAGGTCATACCGGGGTCAGCAAGATAGTGAAAAAATGCATGCACTGGATGTTGGTTCGGGTCATAACGCGATATTCCTGCTTCAACATGAACACGTGCCATTTTTAATTCACCGAGGTAATAAAGTGATGCGCCCAATGCCCGATGTGCTTCTACTTCCAACACAGTGTTCTCCTGTTGTTGTGCCATCACAAGGCACTGTTCACTGAGTTCCCGTGCCGTTTGTAATTTTGCGCGCACCAAATAAGAGAGCCACAATCCAAACAAAATTGGAAATCGGAGGGGCATGCGTTCGTTGTTCGGCATTGTTTCCAACAGAGCTTTTGCACGTGTATATGTTTTTTCTACTTCAGGTGCCGCGTAGCCCATTGTTGCAATGAGTGCGGGTCCCAAAGTTGTTTGAATTACCAATTCGCGCGCTGCGCGTGCAGGTGTGTCCGGGAATGTTTCTAACAGAGTCAATCCCTGCGTCAAGTGGCGAACCCCTTCAACATTTGCGGATCTCTCTACTGCCCGTTGTCCTGCTTGTTGCCAAAATTCAATAGCCTTTTTAGGTAGTTCACCCTCCGTGTAGTGATACGCTACCAATTCCGGTTGTGCACGAACAACATCCCCGAATGACTTCCGTAACACGGTTGCAATTCGTCTGTGATAGGCGTGTCGTGTGCTTTTGAGCAGTGCTTGATATGCTGTCTCACGTATCATCGGGTGTTTGAAAGTATAAATTGGTTTGTTCTCATGGGTCTGCCGGCATCTCAAAATTTCTGCTTCAACAAGCTGCTGTAATTCCTTTTCAAGCCATGTGAGATCATCCTTCTGCTCAGGAAATGGACGAAATGCTGCAAATTGGTCAGGGTGCGCGAGAAATTCACCTGCTTCAGGTTCTTCAGTCATGCTAATGATGACTTTATATAGCAGTTCGGCTGTCCACTCTCTACCAAGTGTAGCTCCAAGTTGTACGAGTTCTTTCCGGGCTCCAAGTCGGTCAAGTCTGGCTGTCAACGATGCTTGCAGTGTTGCAGGTATTTCAGTTGAAACATCTATATTTTGCAGGTCAGATTCAAGTGCCATGCGCGTTAATTCTTCTACAAATAACGGTACGCCTTCGGTTTTGGCAGCAATTTGTTTAGAGACATCAGCAGGTATTTCCTGCTCACCCGCTACCTCTGAAATCATTTGCGAAACTTGCCTTCTGTTTAAACGTTTCAATGACATCTGAGTGACCCATTCTAACTCGGTAAGGGTTTTGAGTTTTGCTCTGCCTTCAGCTTGTGTGCTATCCTGATTGACACCCATTTCTGCGCGTGATGTTAAAATTGCAAGGATAGACGCTGTTTCAATCCGAGAGATTAACAGATGTAGAAACTCCAATGTAGAAGGGTCAACCCAGTGTAGGTCTTCGGCAATCAGTAAAAGTGGTTTTTGCTGAGCAGTTTTTCGGAAAACCTGAACAAGTGCTTGCAACGTTCGTCCTCGTCGTTGTGCCGGCTTCAATTCCACGTTTCGGTAGTCACCGTCTATCTCTAAGAGTTCCGCTAAAAGTGGAAGCAGATTTAACGAAAGTTTATAGGAATTTAGAAATTGCTCCAGTTTTTTCAATCTCGTGCTTCCTGTATCCATCTCTCCGAACCGCAAGAGTTGTTGCTGCAAAAGCGATAGAATGGGGTGGAGCGGACTGTTCTGTGAATCTGGTGAACCGCGGCATTCCAATATTTGGGCATCAGCCTCAATCACTTTTTCAGCAATGACCGCAACAATGCGTGACTTACCAATACCTGCTTCCCCTTCAATCAGTACGACCTGTCCTGATGCTGCTGCAGCGAGTTTCCATCGTGCTTTTAGGGTTGTGACTTGTCGTGTTCTCCCAATTAAGGGCGTCACACTGCTTTGCGTGGTGAGTGTTGCCTGCTCTCGTCTGAAAGCTGGGAGTGCACCGTCCGGATGTTCTTCAAGTATCTGATAGATCGGAATAGGTTGCGAAATCCCTTTGAGGGTTACAGTTCCCAAATCTTGATATGTAAAAAAGCCTTCAATCAATCTGAGCGTAGTGTCACCGATCACGATACCGTTTGGTGGTGAGACTTGTTGCATGCGAGCAGCGATATTCGGTGTTTTTCCGACAATGTCTATCGCATCACCATGATACCGTTCCAAAGAAGATATATGCTCACTTGGCTTACCAATAGGCATCCCTACTTCCCACACGACTACCAAGCCAGTGTCAATGCTCAGACGCACTTGAACCTGGATTCCAAATATTTCTAACAAACGCGAATTCAGATCTTCTAAACCAGCAACAATACCTAATCCTGCCTGTACAGCCCGCCGCGTTGCGTCTTCATGGGCAATTGGATATCCAAAGTATACTAAGATACCATCGCCAAAATAACGTGCAATGTGTCCATCGTATTCCAAAACGACTTCTGCAACAGATGCTCTATATGCATCTAACAGTTGTCGTAAATCCTCTGGATCCAGTTGTTCTGTCAGTGCTGTTGAATCTATAACATCACAGAACAGAACGGTAAGTTGTCGTCTTTCTGCCTTGCTGATAGGAGTTACACTGAACGGTGTGTCCGTTCCATCAAGTGCGTGACCACAATCACCACAAAACTTGACTGCTGCGTTCATATAACCGCAACTTGAGCAACGTTTATGCATTAGGCTTTTCACCACTCTTCGGGCTAGAGACCCCATCCTTTAGGTTGGGGAGGAAAGCCCGCTCCTATAGTTAAAATTCAGACGCGTAAGAACTTTGAAATCCTGTCGTTTCGCGCCTGTGGTGATTCGTTTCCCATCCAAACTGTAGATTGAAAACAAACTTTTTGCGTTAATACCTGAAAGTCTTGTCAATCCGTGTTTGACACTGATTTACCCCCAGTTTTTTTTGCGATGATTGTACATAAGGTTTTTTAGATGTTTTGTGTGAGGAGATCAATACTGGACTAACACGAGCTTCAGCCTGCACAATCGGAAATCGGAAAATATGGGTCAAGGAAGATGTTAGGTTCCCATGTTGTTTCAAGTGTTCGTTTTATCACAAAGATGAGGGAATAAGTTTTTGTTGAACGCGTATTATAGGCGCGTATCCACCGCTCAGCAGCTTTTTCAAAATGTAGGAAACAGATAGCATAACTGATACAGACTAAAAACCATAACAATGCGACGCGTGGCAGTTTTTGCTGTTTCAATCGTAGCTGCCGAAATCCGAAAAGTGTCTTTATATCACGAAAACATTCTTCTATCTGCATCCGCCGTTTATAGGTGAGATAGAGTTGTGTATTGCGCAAACTATTTGAAACAAGATAAAGCGGTTCTTTATGGCGTGCATCTTTGAAAACATAAAGGTTTAGTTTGAGTTTCTCCGTGCTGTGATAAGATATGTCAGGATAGGCTCCTGTCTTTTGCAGCGTTTCAAGTTTGATGCGTTGGTTGTTGTGATAAAAACAAGTATTTTTGCAAACGCGTATAACAAACTCAATACCGGCTTCCATAAAAGGTTTCATGATATATTTTGCGCGAGCAAATCCTCTATCAAACACCAAAATCGGTTTGCGGACATTCGGCAACGCATTTTCAAAATGCTTCATGAACTCATAACAAAACTCTTGAACGAGCGCATTATGACTACGGTAAACCATTCTGTCAAAAGCGTCTTTTCGGTAGATTTTCCAATAGATCGGAATAGCCCGTTTGCGAAATGGCACTGCCATGACGATCACTCTATAGTGTTCAAGAATGTCGGTCTCATCAACGAGCACGATGCGTGGTGCCTGACCGATCTTGTCATATAGCCAGCATAAGACAAAACGACACCACGCCACTAACGCAATATCTGTCGGAAAGTTTGAGTTGATAAAACGGAGCAACCGCTTTTGCTTCGTTTTATAATGCGCTACTAACACAGGTAAGTGCGCCGCAAGCGTGTTTATCCGAAAAGTAGGTGCGCGAACACTCGCAAATATGACCAAAATCAGATTTCTGAGCGCAGGACGTTTCAATACTATTTTGAACCCTTGCTTTACTTTTGGGATGAGCGCACGCGTATTCACTTTGTTCGGTGTAAAACGTTTCAATGGAAAACCTCCAAAAAATGCACTATAAAATAAAACTTGAAAGTAGTTTAGCAGACAAAACGCTTTGGCACAACAACTAAAGAAAAATATACAAAATAAGTGCTATTAAAAACTGGGGGTAAACCAGGTGTTTGACATGCTTCACCAAAGTGTTCTTGACCAAGCCTTGTGCTAATACGGTGCCACCATATCGCGAACGAATACCGTTCTTTTGTGGGTTCTGCCGATGAAGTTCACGTCTTGAAACAGGTATCGGTGCGATGCAGAATATATCTGTGTTGTCGGGGACATCCACCCCACCGACAGTGTGATATGCCAAGCACCAACTATCTACACAGTGTGCATCAAACGTCTCAGCAAGTTTCTTGGAAGACTTCTTGAGTCCAAGTCTATCTCGCAGTTCTTTCGTCTCCCAACCTTGAAGTGTGAACAATGCCCATCGCTTTTGTATCTCACTATAGAACCAAGACTTTCCGACTTCAAGAGGACTGAAAGAACTATTCCACTTTTTCGCACGTTTGATAGTCCTTGCTTTAATATCCTCTACACAGACATGTGTGACAGGATACATATTAGACAACCAATCCAAAATACGCAGTTTCCAATCCCATCTCACACGCGTGCCAGCCGGTATCCTTTCTTTATTAGCAGGGTGCCGATTAGTTCGGTTCTTTCGGTTTGGACACGAACGACTCCGACGGGTTCTCCGAAGTTCGCGACGCTTTTCTATTTTTTTACCCACTTTGCTATGTGCATCAGTTTGAACATTCAAATACGTGTGTGCCTTAGACTTCACCGTGAACCCTTCTTTCTTGCTGCCAGGGTCTACACCCACAGCAATCTCTTGTTTGTATTCTGTTGTTTCGTAGTTTAATCGAATACAGAAGATACCATTATTCCAATACGGGGTCGCCTTACCACTTTTGATAAGGTGCCTCGCAACTGGCGGAGAAGTGGGCATCAGTTGTTCACCATCCTTAGATTTCACTGGAACGAACATGTCGTTAGAACTCCTTTTCAGGGTATGTGTTTCCCCATCCAGATCACAGTATCCGAGAGGAATCGGACTTGGGGAGCATCCGAAACATCGTGCTGGCTACCACGCCAAGATACCACGATATTTTACTGTAGTACAACGGTTTAACTTGTGGAGTGAACGCTTGGTATGCGCTTCGCACAAGCCCCATGCTTTAGCTTGGGGTTATTGACAATAGTCTGTAGGTTGAGTAGCACGTAGCGAAACCCATAGGTGTCAATTTAGTGTGTTAACGGCTTTTAGTTGTCGTTTTCTTGAAGTCCCTAGGGACGCTATGTTTATCGTCCCTACGAGACTAAAGAGACAATCACATATTTGACGAACTGCATGAAAACTACACGTGCTTGTTGAATCTGCGAATCGGAGCATCCTTATAGAGCCAGCGGTTAGAATCCAGTTCTAAATTGATGCAGATATTCCGCGAGTTCTTCATCACTTCGTTCGCGTTTGTATGCTTCTTCATAAAAATTAAGTGCCTTATCCCTAATACCGATTTTCATATAAAATGAACCGAGATTGCGATAGGGAGCGGCATAGGTAGATTTCAACTTTACAGCCTTAAGATACATTGAACGGGCTTGAAGTAGATGGTCTTTTGTAGGACCAATGAGAATATTCAGTATGGTCTGCGTGTTTCCAAGGTATGGAAAGACAGCAGCCCCTTTTGCCTTTGCCTTTTTTTCAACTGCTTTTGCTATTTTAGTCGATCTCGTATTGAAAACGAGATATCCAGACTCTGTTTTTTCAATAGCGAGTTCAAGTTTTGCAAGTGCGTCTTCAATCGATTCATCTACTTGCACCGGCTTCCATGATGGCCAATCTGTTCCTGCATTTTTCAGTCCAAGGTCATAGTGAACGGATCCAAGGTCATTATATATCTCAGCATTTTCAGGGCGCAGATCTAATGCTTGGTCGTATAGATGAATGGCTTGATCATAATCCTTCAAGTTATATGCGTTCTTGGCATCAATTTGAGTTAATCGAAAATCGTTGCTCTCCTCATTTCTTTCTCCAATGGATTGAAAGTTGTCACCTCCCAAAAAATGGATGGTCAGAATAAGTACAATCGACAGAACTACTATAATGATTGTGGGTAGTTGCAATTTCATCTTCATCACTCTTCGGGCTGGAGACCCCATCCTTTAGGTTGGGGAGGAAAGCCCGCCTCCTTTTGTTAATAAGTGCAGGTGATTTAATCTTGCACCTGTTACGAGATGTCTGTGTTGGGTATCGCCCAGACGACGCGACCTGTAGTCAACTGTTTAACTTGTGGAATGGACGTTTGGCATGCGCTTCACACAGGTTTCCCCATGCTTTAGCTCGGGGTTATTGACTCTCCATTGTATCAGTTTGATTGACTGAAAATCTTGTTTCTATCCGCAATTATACCATATTTACTGGATTATATCCAATTAACTTGATTCAAAGCAGGGTTATTTAGTTTTCGGTTTTTCTGCTATATTTTTTCACATTTCTATATAAACTACCTGTCCGTCGGGTAGAGTTTGCGAAACCCGACACGTTTAGTTCATGTCGGGTAGAGTTTGCGAAACCCAACACGTTTAGTTCATGTCGGGTTTCGCTACCGCTCTACCCATAGGTGTCAATTTAGCGGTCCTCCAGGTCCGGTAGGTGCGGTTTGATGAAGACTGACATTTCTCACAATTGTTCGGCTCATGTAAAAAATAAGTGCAAATGAAACTTTTTACCCCTATGACCATTGACTTCGTGAAAACAAACGCACACACATTTTACATGAGTGAAGTTTTTCTAATTCCTCTAAACCTAATAACATCAATACGAAATACCTATAAAAAACCCATTTAATGGACAATTTATTCTATTTTGTATTGAAAATAAAGTGCTTTTTTCACATAATGGAGGTTTATCAATTAGTATTTTTTAGCATTTTCATAACCGCGTATTGAGAGACCATAGATAGATACTGATTTCTGAGTGCTTTTGAGAAATATCAGAAGATTAATTTATTAATTCGGTAATTCTGATCTCTTTTCTGTCTGAATCGCGGATTATCGCAGAGAACGCGGAGGACGCGGAATTAAGAGATGCTTTGTTACCGACCCGTCTCTGGCGAAAGCAAATGTCCGAGACACAAAAGCATTTTCCGCGTCTTCTGTGTCCTCCGTGCCCTCCGCGATTCAGACAACCAGATAATAGACCTCACACAAGAAAAACATAAAACAAGATGTCTATGGTTAGAAAATTACCGAATTAATTTTCTAATCTTCATTAACCGCACCGAGTCGTTCGCGGAAACCTTTATCTTGCACATACTCCATAGGATCCGGTGCGGTTACAAACCGCACCATAGGTGTCAATTTAGTGATTTTCCGCGGCATTTTCAAGATGTTTCAATGTAGTGTTTCTGCTTGCCTGTCTCTCAATGCAGCACTCGTTTTGGAAAGCCCGTTTTATTTCCATAAAAGTTTGCCGTAGCGATGTTTTAGACTTTCGGAAACTTATGGCAAGTGTGCGTCCGTATGTAGCGATAAGTTTTGCGGTTTTCGTGAGACTATGATGCAAGCATCGCCATCCCACGACTAACATGATCCAATGCCTGATGAGTGCTACGATGAGTTTCGCATAGACTTCACATAAGATGCGATAGGGTTTTTCGCTGCGTGAGGAGTGAACTTTGCCGATGCTTTTGAAACACTTAAACATCAACTCAATCTGCCATCGGACGCGTGCGATAACCGTTATTTGTTCTGGTGTGAGTATATCTGCTCCGATATTTGTGATATAGATATTCCATCCTGCGAGTTGGAGTCGTGCCTTTGAAGGCGTGGTATTTTTCCGTTTTGCACGGCGTCTGATATCTCTGCGGCGTTTTTGTGTTTCCTGTTCGGAGAGTTTCTGGGCAACGAGGCGTGCTTTGAGACGTGTTGTTTTCCCGATGGTGATGTGCGTTTCAAAGGTATCTGCGGTGTTTGTCTTGAGCCACTTTTGCAAACAAAAGGGTTCACCTGTAGCGTCAAAGAGTGAACACCTAACTTTCAATCGTGTTATCCAAAAGACGTTTGCTTCGGAAAGTTTTTCGAGGGTTTTAAGCGAAAAATAACCGAGGTCTGCGAGGCGCAAACTACCGGGTGGTAGCATCTCCATCTGCTTTTCAGTGGTGCTATCAGCGGTGAGTTGAAAGTGTTCAAAAGTGCCAGTGGCAACATCAAATCGGAGGTGGAGTTTCACAGCGGATTTGTTGGGATGGTTCTTTTTGCGTCCACCTTCCCAAGTTTCATGGAGCGCATCGGGGAGTGTTATCCAGGTGCTGTCTTGCACATATACACCATTGAAATGTTTGAGTAGCGGAAGTGCTTGCGGGTCGGCTGTAATGACCTCAAGCGCAGCAGCTTCAAGCGTAGTTTTCAAAGTCGCTGCAGCTTCGGGGGTGAAACGCTGTTCAATCGCTTGCCGAGTGATAGGCGTGCCGAGAGCACCAGCGGTTTGTGCAAGTTCCGTATACGTGGCATCAGGATTGGCTAACCAACTGAAAACAAGGGGCTCAACGAACCGACCCCCTGTGAGTTTACGGCTTCTTATCACAAAATCAGAGTCGATTGCTGCTCTATCCGCAGTAGTCGTTAGAATTTGTTGCATTTTATCAGGAACCTGTGGTAAAGTTTGCATGGGAAACACCTCTTTGTAGATCTAAAATAAGATTCTTTTCTACATTATATAAGAAGTGTTTCCACTTAACAACACTTTTCTGTGAAAAACATGTCTACTTTTTCTTAAATTGACACCTATGGTGCGGTTAGGAAACCGCACCTACCGTCCGGAAAATAGGACAATCCCGTTAATTTGGTATAAAGCGCACCTACAATGAAGATTCCACACACTTTCAGACTTGATTTTAGTTAATATGCGAATCAATGTCAACAAAAAAAATCCACTTGATTTCTGTCACATTAAACAGTTAGAATTATTTAAGTTGCTATTTAATATAACTCTTGATAGCGCGTAATGCAGTGCACTTTTGGTTATTTACATAATCAACAATAGGGCAAGCATATAAGCATAGGTACAACTCTTACAATAAGTGGGTAGACCTTCCAAAGACTTACACACCCAAACAAATCAGTTGACACCGACAACATTTCTATGCTATTCTCCCGATAACAACAAAGGAGGCTATTTATGGCAAGAAATAGCGAAAAAGAGGTCAAAGATTACCGACACGACACATCAAAACGAAAGAACAACCCACCCGCAGGCATCGCTGGACAAGGGAGAACTCCCGATACTCCCAAACAGGAATACGCATATAATCCGCACCTACCCCCGATACTACGTTCCGATCCACACGGGGATGCAGGACAAGGTAGCAGCATGGTTTGTTGATTCGGATTATGACGGTCGGACATTCTGTATCACACAAGCCCTCTTTCCGGACAAAATCGCTCGCGACCTCAAGGGCGTAATTGACGCGGAGAGTTTTGAGATGTTCAGTGGCACAGAATCGTTGCCATTTCCTGCGGGGAAACATGCATGTGTCGCTGTCAAAGTCATCGATCCGCGCGGAAACGAGGTCATGCGTGTGCATAATTTGGGAGGGTAGAAGTATTGAAAGTAGTAGACACATGCTGTTTGTCTGAACCAGGATTTTCAGGATTATCGGATTATCGGATTATCGGATTTTCAGGATTGGAGTGTTGTCTAAATCACAGATTATAGCCCCAGCGGGGCGGAATGTTTATAGAGAATCATGACACCCACTCTCTTTAACCCCAGCGGGGCGACAGGTGTATAGCCGCTTTTGACAAAATATTTACATACCCATAATACCAAATTAACCCGATTCGTAGCGCGAGGTCCCTGGGTCCTCCTCGCCATGCTGACTTTATCAGAAGACTTCAAATCAAGTTAATTTGGTATAAGACAAAAGTACACTTGATGTTTGTCACACAATCAGTTAAAATTACAACATGAATCAAAGAGAAAGCTTGCTTGGCAAAGCACGGCGAAACCCAAACGGATTGAAATTTAGAACGTTTGAACGACGCCTACGTCAATGCGGCTGGGCGCAGCACCGTCAGCAAGGTAGTCACCGAACTTGGTACTCGCCTCGCGGACACCGCCTCATTGTCCAGCCTGATCGTTCCATGGCAAAGGGTACCAAGTTCGACAATTTCTCAAACAATATAATCAGGAGAAAGCAGATGAAGAAAAATAACCACGACGACTTTGATGGCTTCATGGTTAACGTGTTTTTCGACGAGGATGGTGATTATCTCGCGCATCTCGTAGAACTCCCTAACGTCTCGGCTTTTGGACCTACACCTGCCAAGGCATTAAAAGAATTAAAAACAGCGTGGGAACTGATGAAAGAATGTTACCAAATGGATGGTGAACCTATTCCGAAAGCACCTTCACGGAATGGATATGAGGGACCGTTCAACGTTCCGGTTGATGCTCAGCTTTATCACACTTTAGCAGACGAAGCAGCGAAAACGGGAATGAGCCTCTACGCGCTCGTTGGGCAGAAGTTGAAATCAACGGTACCGATTGTACAAGAAGATACAGATTGATGATCAAATTTATCTGAAGAGCGTAATGCAGTGCACTTTTGGTTATTTACATAATCAACAATAGGGCAGGCATATAGGCATAGGTACAACCTCTTACAATAAGTGGGTAGACCTTCCAAAAACTTACACACCTAAACAAATCAGTTGACACTGACAACATTTCTATGCTATTCTCCCGATAACAACAAAGGAGGCTATTTATGGCAAGAAATAGCGAAAAAGAGGTCAAAGATTACCGACACGACACATCAAAACGAAAGAACAACCCACCCGCAGGCATCGCTGGACAAGGGAGAACTCCCGATACTCCCAAACAGGAATACGCATATAATCCGCACCTACCCCCGATACTGCGTTCCGATCCACACGGGGATGCAGGACAAGGTGGCAGCATGGTTTGTTGATTCGGATTATGACGGTCGGACCTTCTGCATCACACAAGCCCTCTTTCCGGACAAAAAGGCGTGGGACAAAATCGCTCGCGATCTCAAAGGTGTGATTGACACAGAGAGTTTTGAGATGTTCAGTGGCACAGAATCGTTGCCATTTCCTGCGGGGGAACATGCATGTGTCGCTGTCAAAGTCATCGATCCGCGCGGAAACGAGGTGATGCGTGTGCATAATTTGGGAGGGTAGGAGCGATCTCCGAATCGCGACAAGGAACGAACTCGTTTGTAGTCGCGCAATTCATTGCGCCTCTTACATTCTAAATCGCGGATTACACAGATTACGCAGATTTTAAGAGGAGATGGGTTCGTAGTCGCGCAATTCATTGCGCCTCTTACATTCGTAGGCGCGGATTATCGCGTATTTTAAGAGGAGATGCGTTTGTAGTCGCGCAATTCATTGCGCCTCTTACATTCTGTAGGAGCGATCTCCGAATCGCGATCGTTAGTTAGTCGGGAATCGGAGTTCCCTCCTACAGAATATGAACAAGGTCACTCCTACAGAAGAAAGGTGTTCTGTTCATCTTTTGCGACGGATGGGTCTTCTCGCTTTACTCCGTTTGCGGGGGCGTTGACTCTGTTTCTTTATAGGTTTTTTTGAATGAAATTGCATCACTGTTATGTTCCCTGAATCATCTATATGATGGTCTTGTAAACCTGCGGCTGCGAGTCTTTCCATTGATTCTATCAACTCGTTTTTAGAGATTCCCATCTTATTTGTAACTTTGTCAATGTGCATAAATGTCAGAGAAAAAGCTTTCTCATATTGATGGGGTGTAAGGTTACCTGTCACGATACACAGCGTTACTATATCTTGGTCTGTAGCAGTAATATCCTGTTCGTTCTGGCTTATCTCAATGTCAACAAGATTATTTTTATTTAGGATTTTGATTATACCGATAAGGTTATGATCCGGTATTTTCAGTTCTTTTGATAATGTAGAAATCTCTCTTTGGCTACGCATTAGGTCCCCCTTCGCATAAATGCAATCAATTGATAGGCAGATGTCTGTTCATATTTGCTTTGCTACAACAACACGGGTATTATACCATTAACGCGTCAGTATGTCAAATGCACCGCCTGTTGATAAACTGATTTACCCCCAGTTTTTTTTGCGATGATTGTACATAAGGTTTTTTAGATGTTTTGTGTGAGGAGATCAATACTGGACTAACACGAGCTTCAGCCTGCACAATCGGAAATCGGAAAATATGGGTCAAGGAAGATGTTAGGTTCCCATGTTGTTTCAAGTGTTCGTTTTATCACAAAGATGAGGGAATAAGTTTTTGTTGAACGCGTATTATAGGCGCGTATCCACCGCTCAGCAGCTTTTTCAAAATGTAGGAAACAGATAGCATAACTGACACAGACTAAAAACCATAACAGTGCCACGCGTGGCAGTTCTTGCCGTTTCAATCGCAGTTGCCGAAATCCGAAAAGTGTCTTTATATCACGAAAACATTCTTCTATTTGCATCCGCCGTTTATAGGTGAGATAGAGTTGTGTATTGCGCAAACTATTTGAAACAAGATAAAGCGGTTCTTTATGGCGTGCATCTTTGAAAACATAAAGGTTTAGTTTGAGTTTCTCCGTGCTGTGATAAGATATGTCAGGATAGGCTCCTGTCTTTTGCAGCGTTTCAAGTTTGATGCGTTGGTTGTTGTGATAAAAACAAGTATTTTTGCAAACGCGTATAACAAACTCAATACCGGCTTCCATAAAAGGTTTCATGATATATTTTGCGCGAGCAAATCCTCTATCAAACACCAAAATCGGTTTGCGGACATTCGGCAACGCATTTTCAAAATGCTTCATGAACTCATAACAAAACTCTTGAACGAGCGCATTATGACTACGGTAAACCATTCTGTCAAAAGCGTCTTTTCGGTAGATTTTCCAATAGATCGGAATAGCCCGTTTGCGAAATGGCACTGCCATGACGATCACTCTATAGTGTTCAAGAATGTCGGTCTCATCAACGAGCACGATGCGTGGTGCCTGACCGATCTTGTCATATAGCCAGCATAAGACAAAACGACACCACGCCACTAACGCAATATCTGTCGGAAAGTTTGAGTTGATAAAACGGAGCAACCGCTTTTGCTTCGTTTTATAATGCGCTACTAACACAGGTAAGTGCGCCGCAAGCGTGTTTATCCGAAAAGTAGGGGCGCGAACACTCGCAAATATGACCAAAATCAGATTTCTGAGCGCAGGACGTTTCAATACTATTTTGAACCCTTGCTTTACTTTTGGGATGAGCGCACGCGTATTCACTTTGTTCGGTGCAAAACGTTTCAATGGAAAACCTCCAAAAAATGCACTATAAAATAAAACTTGAAAGTAGTTTAGCAGACAAAACGCTTTGGCACAACAACTAAAGAAAAATATACAAAATAAGTGCTATTAAAAACTGGGGGTAAACCAGTTTTTGGACCCACAGCTAAAGCAGTGGGATTGTCAGTTAATTCCCTTCATGAAAACTAATTCAGATGCCATTGTATCTCTTTTATACCAAATTAACTTGATTAGAAGTCTTTTGATATAGCACACGGTTGTGAGGCACGGGGACCTCGCACTACAAATCGCGTTAATGGGGTATTATTTGTAGTCGCGCAATTGATTGAGTCTCTTACATTTGTATTGTGGTGGTCTCTGGGTTTCATCAGTAAAGACCACTGGATAAAATCAAAAAGAATGTGTACAATTTGGTAAAAAATAAACAGTTCCTCTGAGAATCAATTATTCTGTTTCTTGACATCAACAAATAGATGTGCTATACTAAAAAATCAGATTATCAAGGTGGAACTTGCAACTCCGATATCGGGAGTTACAACAACCCAAGTTTAAAATACAAAGAAATGGAGTGTTAAATTTATGGATGTCAAACAAGTATTAGACAGTAAAATTTCTAATTATAATCTACTTCATCATCCGTTTTATCAAGCGTGGAGCGCAGGAGAATTACCTGTTGATGCCTTGAAATGTTATGCACGAGAATATGGTGCCTTTATTGCAACTCTGCCAAAAGGTTGGGAAACATTAAACGATGCTGAAACTGCCGAAGAGGAAACGGAACACATTGAGATGTGGGCAGATTTTGCGGACGGTCTTAACACCGAGGTTTCAGAGGCACAGATTCCACAGGTGAAAACACTATTAGAAACGGCGGACAAACTTTTTTCTGACCCTACTACGTCATTAGGCGCACTCTATGCATTTGAAGCACAGCAACCGGAAACTGCGAAGTCAAAATTGACCGGATTGAAGACGTTCTATCAACTTCCTGAAAAGGTGGAACCGTATTTTGAAACGCATTCACACAACGAGCATGAAGCCGAAAAAATACTTGCGCGAATTGGTGCATTATCATCAGATTCTCAAGAGACCGTCGTACAGGCATGTGAACAGATGAGTAGTGCTTTGTGGGATGCGCTCACAGGAATTCACGATGCCGAATGTGCATGATACTGTAAAAGCATATTTTGACGCGCTTGTAGCAAGAGATGCTGAAACCCTCATTGCGATGATGCTTCCTGCCACACACTATGTCAAGATTGGCACAGATATAGGTGAAATCGTTGAAGGTGAGGAAGGAATTGCGGATTACTACCGAAATCATGTCGCGAGTACTGAGGATTTCAGCATCACATTTATTAACCTTGATGTGCAAGAACGCGAGGATATTGCTTGGTTCTTCACGCGTCAGTTATGGAAACTCAAGTGGCAAGGTACTGCGGAAGAATTCGTAATGCGGATGACAGGCGTTTTGGAAAGGATTGACGAGTCGTGGAAGTTTGCGCAGATCCATGCCTCAATTGGTATTCCTACACCTTAGTTCTTAGAGGAAGACTCTTGCAAATATCAGTTGTTTCTTTTGATGGCGATATGACCTTATGGGACTTTCGGAAGGTTATGCGTCATTCACTCAAACACACATTGACTGAGCTGCAAAGACGTGTTCCAACCCAACGTGTTTTAGAGCTTACAATTGACGAGATGATTGTAATTCGGAATCAATTTGCTGAAGAGGTAAAAGGAAAAATCTGGAGTCTTGAAGAAATCAGGCGAGGCGCGTTTGAACGGACACTTGAACACGTCGGATACCCCAATAAAAATCTTGCTGCGCACCTAAATGCAATATATCTGAAGCACCGTTTTGAGGATATAGAGTTGTATGCTGATGTTATACCCACATTTGATGTTTTGGCCCCACAATTCAAGTTAGGGTTTCTAACCGCACCATAGGCGTCAATTTAAGAAAAGGACTCGCTTGTAGTCGCGCAATTCATAGCGCCTCTTATATTCAAAGAAAAGAGGCGCTATGAATTGCGCGACTACGAACGCTGATATTCTCGTCCTTTGCGTTATTTGAGATGTTGATACAAAAAGGTGCAGTTAGGAAACCGCATCTACCGTAGTTGGAAACCGCTAAATTGACGCCTATGTATGCTGATGTTATACCCACATTTGATGTTTTGGCCCCACAATTCAAGTTAGGGTTTCTAACCGCACCATAGGCGTCAATTTAAGAAAAGGACTCGCTTGTAGTCGCGCAATTCATAGCGCCTCTTATATTCAAAGAAAAGAGGCGCTATGAATTGCGCGACTACGAACGCTGATATTCTCGTCCTGTGCGTTATTTGAGATATTGATACAAAAAGGTGCGGTTAGGAAACCGCACCTACCGGGTTGGGAACCGCTAAATTGACGCCAATGGTGCGGTTTCATGAAGATAAAAAAAATAATTCGGTAATTTTCTAGTAATGCTCGGTGCGGTTAGGAATGCAGATCGCATTTGGGTGAGTACACCGCAAAACCGCACCTACCGGCCCTGGGGAAATCGAGATTACCGATTTAAATACTTAAACTTCATCTAACCGCACCTAATACCAAGAAAAATGAGATAAATCCCGTTAATTTGGTATAATACCCAATTAACCCGATTTGTAGCGCGAGGTCCCCGTGCCTTGCAATGCTAACTTTATCCGAAGACGGCTAATCAAGTTAATGTGGTCCAATACGTAAAATTGACAATGCCAAAACGCGACTATTACGCAATTTTGAATGTCCCTCGGAGTGCTTCTGCTGATGAAATAAAGAAGGCTTACCGTCAACTTGCACTGAAATATCATCCAGATAAGAATCCAGGGAATAAAGCGGCTGCTGCTAAATTCAGAGAAGTGACGGAAGCCTACGAAGTGTTGTCTGATGATGCAAAACGGGAACGTTATAGCCGAAACCTCCCACCTAAACCGAGTTATGATGTGGTTTTTGGGGAGGATGGTGCTGAGATGGTGCCTATTCCCGCGGGCGAATTTTTGATGGGAAACAGCACAGCAGATGCAGATGAGAGTCCTATTCATTCTGTCTACCTTGACGATTTTTTCATGGACAGGTTTGCAGTCACCAATGCACAGTATAAATCATTTGTTGATGACAACCTGCAATGGCGTAAAGACAGTATACCAAAGGAATACCATGATGGTAACTACTTGAAACTATGGGATAAGGAAAGTTGTTATCCACGAGGAAAAGGCAATCACCCCGTTGTTTCGGTTAGTTGGTATGCGGCGATGACGTATACACAATGGGCAGGAAAACGCTTACCAACAGAGGCAGAATGGGAGAAAGCAGCACGTGGTGGTTTAGTTGGCAAAACCTATCCGTGGGGGGATTCTATTGATAGACACAAGGCAAACTACGGCATGCGTTGGGACGGAAGAATCTCTACTATTTGCACAACACCTGTTGGGAGTTATCCGCCAAATGGATACGGTTTGTGTGATATGGTAGGTAATGTGCGTGAATGGTGCCTTGATGCCTATCAGGCAGATTTCTATGAACTGTCACCGCGTCAGAATCCGATTGCAGATGGCTGTATTGAGGATGTTCTCTCAAATTTTACAAAAGTAAAAAATGCTCGTGTGTTTCGTGGAGGGGCATGGTATCATTCACCTGATTCTTTGCGGGTTACGCTTCGACAAAGAGACATTCCCTCTTTTGCAGTTACCAGTATCGGATTCAGATGTGTGAAAAAGGAGTAATACCAAATTAACCCGATTCGTAGCGTGAGGTCTCTGGGTCCTCCTTGCAATGCTGACCTTATCAGAAGACTTCAAATCAAGTTAATATGGTATAATATTATCGAACTTCGGTGTCAAAACCCAATGCTTTGAATCAACGTCAAATGCGCGTATGGCATTTGTCGGGTTTGGGATGTAGACACTGCCTTCGTGTCCCAGACCAAAGCGTGGGACAGAGAAAAAACAGTTGACATATTTTATAGGTTTTGTTATAGTATCTATAGCATTGCTGGTAAGGAGGGAAAGTTGCCCCTCTTGAGGTAATCCGTACCCTTGCTGACTGTAATCGGGAGTTATGCTGGAGAAAAACAATGCACACCTACAAAGACAAACTTCAGAACCATAGGCACAATCGTCATCTTCAAACGGATGTGCGTATCATTAGTCAAGTGTATAACCATTTTGTAGCGTTGACGCTTCGGCACTACCGGATATATGGTGAATGCGAAGGGTATAAACGTGCAACCTATATGTGTATGAGTCAACATTTGACGAAGTTGAAGAAACTGTCGAAATATGCACACTGGAATATTCCTTACTCGTGGGCATTGCAAGAATCTCTGAAACGGCTAGACCGAGGCTATATTAACTTCTTTGAAGGTAGAGTTAAACGCCTGCCACAATTCAAAGGTTGGCGAAAATATCGTTCGATGACCTTCAACGGCAACCAAATCAAAATAGAAGTGCTTGAGAAATCCGGTGGATGTCCAGTAGCAAAAATCCGTATCAACGGACGCTGGTATCGTTTCTGGTATTCTCGTGAGATTAGAGGTGCCATCAAACGCGCGACTATCAAACGCGCTCCGCTCGGTGATTGGTATTTGACTATACGGTTATCACCGGAAACGTTGGAATTAATTGCTCATGCAGACAAAACCCACACGAAAGAGATTGTTAAAAAGGATGTTGTGAGATTGACATGACATGCTATCAAATTTGCAATCAGGTCAACTCATCAAAATAGAGACTTTGGCGATCAAAAAATTCTCGAAAAGTATCGGGTGTATCGTGAAACCGCCTTGCATACTGGTTTTGGGGTTTGTAAAAACGTGTGCTTTGCTTGTCAATGTTAATACCTGAAATGCTTATAAATCGGTACTTGTAGCCATCAAGAAATTTTGCAGATTGCCAAAATGATTTTCCTATACACTTACAATAACCGATAAAGCATTCAGCACCTCTCAATTGTTGTTCAATGTCTTCCGGGTCTTTACCGGTTCCTTTTTGGGTTTCAATACAGATAATCCACTTTTCCGCGTCCTTATTGGAAACGATGGCAAAATCAGCACGTCTGCGTTCACCCTTTGATCCTTTAAAAGCATTGGGAGGCTTAAAATATTCAGGTTTGATAACAATTGAATTATCGGGAAGATTTATAATTTCTACAGTTGTCTTTCCTTGCTTGTCCTTTAGTGTGACAGAAGGTTTCCCATGCGTTTGTTGTAAGGGAACTTGAGCACCGGTGCTAAGCATTTCTTGCAATATGGTAATATCATCCACTAATCTTACTTCGCTCCCCACACAATATCTCGTTGAATCTTATTCATTACATCAATCGTCTTGTCAAAACTGCCGACTTCAATGCCGAACTCGGGATCAATATCAGTTGGAATGAGTGTACGTCCCCTTTTTCGCCTCTTCTGTCCTTCTTCCAAAGGCATCAACGCTTTTTCTGCCACATACACTTTGACCTGATCTGCCTTAATCAATTCGCTTTCCTGATAACCATTTTCTTCAGCAATTCTTTTCAGATGCGGTTTATCGTGGTTGAGCATGATGAGTGTGTTCAGTTCCTTGATAATGTAATCGCTATGTGTAGTGATGAAGACTTTAACACCTAAATTCATAAGCCGCGCAAAAAGTCTCGCGATGCGGCGTTGGTTTTCCGGGTGCAGGCTTAATTCTGGTTCGTCCACCATAAGCAAATCACCTTTTTTAGCAATACACCGTAAATAAAAACTAAGATCCAATAATGAACGTGCTGCGCTTGAGCTTTCAACCATAGTCAACTTTGTCTTTGTTCCTTTTGGAATATAATAGAGTTGGTCATTTTGTGTGATGGCATATTCCCCACCAACAATATCAGTGAATTCTTCTAATATTTCAGGATGTTCTTTAGCAATGAAACTTTTACTCTTCGCGATGTTATCAAGACGACGCGAAAAGTCAACATTGGCTTCTATTGGCGAGGGGTAACTTTGATATGCCTTGGATAGCAGTTCCCGCGGATCAATTTTTTGGTCAACTCGCTCCATTTCTTTAAGCAGGAGATTGTGAGCATAATCAAGTTCTTTCCGATAAATAGAAACCCCGGTACGCTCGGATGAAAAGATAAAAGGTCTAGGGAAAAAGTCAGAAAAAATATCGTCAGCAATAATAAAATCAATAGCACTTTTTAAACTAACGATATCAATTTCTTTTTCTCGTTTTTCTCTTAATCCCAAAGTAAGTGTCAATTCCTCGCTTCCCTTGCACTTTGAAAATATAAAAGACAGGCCTTGCGGAATTTTGATTCTACTGTTGAATTCTATATCTCGTATGTCAAACTCATCTGTCGTGACGTGAAATTTGCTATTCTGAAATGTGCCTTCAGGTGCTGCAAAAATCCTATGCAATTGCTCAGTATATTTCTTGCATACTTTTGTAAGCATGTCATCGTTTGCTTGCACCAATTCAATCTTAACCTGTTCTGTAAGTGCACGTTGGATTTGTGCATCGCTAATTGGGAAGCGAATAAACTCACGCCACGACTTTAAGAAACCGTAGAGGGCATAAGTCGCGTATGTTTTTCCGGTATTATTCTCACCACAGATGATGGTCAAATCACCCAGTGAAAATTCCGCCTGTTTAATGATGCCAATGTTTTTTAAGTTTACCGTTAGACTCATACCGAAACCTCTACAATTGTCGATTCAACATCTCCACAAACTCTTCAACATCCGTTGTCGGAGCTTGGCAAACATAATTCTCACACACATAAGCAGTTGTACTGTCATCAATCTGCACTTTATTCGCAAGAAGTGGTAACACCGCATCATTCGGTTCGCTCAAGGCGACGATTTTATTTGGGACATACATGCTGTGCAACGCCGCTAACATCTCTTCCGTTTTCGCATCACCTTTCTTACCAATTATAGCAATTTCTTTCGGAGTTGACAGCAAGAACGCTAACTCACAAAGTAGTTGACCTGAACCGGAAGGCATCACTTCCAACTGATGAAAATAGAGTTTCAACGTTTCTAACCCTTTGTCGTGAAATTCAGGGTTGTCCAGATGTTTTGCGAGACGGAACAGACTGTGGATTGCCATAGATGCCCCCGAAGGAGTCGCACCATCATACGCAGATTTGGATTGAACGATAAGTGATTCGTGTGCTTTACCTGTAAAGAAGAATCCATCTCCTGCATCATCCCCGAACTGGTCAATCATCAGATGTGCAAGTCGTTCAGCTTCAGATAACCATTTCGGTTCAAAACTCGCTTCGTAAAGTGCGATTAAACCCGCGATGAAATAGGAATAGTCTTCAAGATAGGCATTGAGATGGCTTTTGCCTTCGCGGTGTGTGCGAAACAAAAGTCCGTTATTTTGGGTTAGCGTCGTCAACACAAATTCGGCTGATTTTTCGCAGGCGGATAGATATTCAGGTTTTCCAGTCAACTGGTACCCCATTGCCATACCGCGGATCATGATACCATTCCAACTGGTTAGGATTTTGTCATCAAGCCCAGGTTTTATCCGTTTTTCTCTTTCCGCAAACAACTTACGTTTTCCATCTGCAAGGAGAGTTTCTAACTCATCTTGCTCCATTCTCAGTTTTCGGGCAAAGATATCTGATGGTGTCAGAACGTGAAGAATGTTCTCTCCCTCAAAATTCCCTTGTGGTGTGATGTCATAGTACTCACAGAAAATTTCAGCATTCTTTTCACCAATAATATCTTCTACATCGGAAGGTTCCCAGACAAAAAACTTTCCTTCAACCCCTTCACTATCCGCGTCTTGTGTGGAGTAGAAACCACCTTTTTCGACGTCGTACATTTCACGCAGCACATAATCTAACGTCTCTGTGGCTATATCACAGTAAAAAGGATTTTGCGTGGCTTGGCATGCTTCAAAATAAGCAACAACAAGTTGAGCATTATCATAAAGCATCTTCTCAAAATGCGGGGCAAGCCAATGTGCATCCGTAGAATATCGGTGGAAGCCACCGCCGAGCTGGTCATACAACCCACCGCGTGCCATCTTTTGTAAAGTAAGTTCAACCATCTCTAAAGCATTAGCGTTGCCACTGTGATGCCAATAACGCAGCAAAAAAGGAAGTCCCATACTTGGTGGAAATTTGGGTGCGTTCCCAAATCCTCCGTACTGCGAATCAAATTGAGAACGGTAATGTTGAAAGGCTTGAGTCATGAGATCTTCAGTAAGTTCATGCTCGTGTGGATCAACGAGATTGCTCATCTGATTGAGTTGTACTGTGAGTTGATCTGCTTGCTCCAGCACCTGTTCATTTTTCTCGTTGAATGCCTCTGCAACGGCGTACATCACTTTTGGGAACCCCGGTCTACCATAGCGATCAGAGGGTGGATAATATGTACCACCGTAAAATGGTTTCAGATCGGGGGTAAGGAAAACTGTCATGGGCCATCCGCCGTGACGTGTCAGGACTTGGACAGCGTTCATGTAGATTTCATCTAAATCAGGTCGTTCCTCTCTATCTACCTTGATGTTAACGAACAGATCATTCATGATTGTAGCGATTTCCTCATTTTCAAAGGATTCGCGTTCCATGACATGACACCAATGGCATGCGGAGTATCCGATGCTCAGCAAGATTGGTTTCTGTTCGCGTTTTGCGCGTTCCAACGCTTCTTCACCCCACGGATACCAATCTACAGGGTTATGAGCGTGTTGGAGTAGATAGGGGCTTGTTTCATGAATTAGGCGATTAGTGTGTGTCGGGGATTCCTGCATGTGTACATTCTCCAATGTGTGGGAGTTTAATTAAGAAGGATCGGCGAGTTTAAGACAGTAGGAGGTAGCACGCGCCTCCCTTTATAGGTGAAGAGATACCGCTACGGGGATTCGAACCCCGGTTTGATGGCTGAGAACCATCTGTCCTGCCCCTAGACGATAGCGGCTTATTGGTATATAATATATTGACAGGATTCCTGATAGGTGCTGTTCTACCACCTGATATTTACGAGTGGTTTTCAGTTGTAATTTTTTCTGCGTGTTCAATCATCTCACGCAACACATCAAGATTAACATCTGACAAGTTACTAAACACGACCGTGCTCATATAGTTACTTCTGTAAAATAATGGCTGCCCGGGAAGGACTCGAACCTTCACTACATGGTCCAGAGCCATGCGTCCTACCATTAGACGACCGGGCATTGATTAGTAGGAGTAAAAGTAAGCACTTATTTTTTCTAATATTTTAAAGTATACCGAATTCTCTATTAGATGTCAACCAAATTTCAAAGTGATATGTGTAAAGTTTATGACAATAAAACTGTAGATCGGGTTGTCCGTAAGTGAAACCAAACAATCCTATCAATCTGATTGACACATAACAAACTGAAAATCTGAGAAATTCGTGTGTTTCTCAAAATCAACGATTTGAATGATAAACATACATATCCTAATCCTGTTGACCACCAAAATAAAAAGCGCGCTCTTTCTTAGGCGCGCTTGAACATTTAAGTTATTTTACTTCGTCTGTGTATAGTATTAATACGATAACATATTCAATTTGATTGTGAAGCAAATTCATTGTGGTGGAACTCAGATGACTCATGTCAGGTTCACTGATCCAATAGTCTGATACATCTTCCGAATTACTTCAAGGATGTCCGGAGCGTCAGTGAGGTATTCATTTTCTGTTTGTTCAATAAACTTATCAGGAATACCATGCAGTGCCTCGGCGATGGATCCAGCAATGGCGGCGAGGGTATCAGAATCGCCTCCCAGGGAAATAGCATTCCGCACTGCATCTTCAAAACTGACTGATTCCAGTGCACACGTTATTGCCTGAGGCACCGAACCCATGCATGTAACGGGGCCAGGAAACCCTGGTGTGTACTCGGTAGGGTACTCAGGTGGATAATTTGGTCGGATTTCGTCTACTGTCTGTGTCAGTCCGTAGGCGTATGTTGTAGATATTACTTCGCGGATGACTCCAGCACTCTCACCTTGAAACGCGAGCCAGATAGCATGTGCCGTTGCTCGCGCCCCTTTCATGCCTTCCGGGTGATTGTGGGTGATGGCAGTCACCCTATCTGCGAAGGCAAGTGCAGCATCCAAATTATCACGATATAGGAATGCCGCTGGAGAAACACGCATGGCCGCACCGTTGCCGTAGCTGTTATATGGCTCAGGATCGTCGGAATCTCTCCACTCTCTAAACATTCCGCCGTAGCCGCGTCCATGGTAACGGCGGCACCACCGCTGCATGGTTTTTGCAGGTGGCAAGTCTTGCAGCAGTATATCAGCGACTGCTGCAGTACAAACTGAATCATCTGTGAAACGGCAGTACTCACCGAAAAAAGGAAAATCTTTGGTTTTGATTCGGTGCCGTCTGCTTTCGTACATTGACCCAACAATGTCACCTATAATTGCACCTAACATGTTTCCTCCCTTGCGGAACTACTGTCATCAAAAGTCTGATACATCTTCCGTATCACTTCGCGGATGTCTGGTGCTTCGGCAAGATAATCATTTTCTGTTTGTTCAATAAACTCATCAGGAATACCATGCAGTGCCTCCGCTATGGGACCTGCAATGGCACCGAGTGTGTCAGCATCACCACCTATAGAGATGGCATTCCGCACAGCATCTTCAAAATTCTCAGATTCAAGCGCACATATTATTGCTTGCGGTACTGTGCCTTGACAAGTCACGTCAAAAGAGTAATCGGGACGAATTTCATCTACTGTCTGAGTTAAATCGTAGTCGTATTCACTTGTTATAACTTGGCGGATGTTCGCTGGACTTTCGCCTTGAAACGCAAGCCAAATAGCGTGTGTTGTTGCCCGCGCACCTTTCATGCCTTCAGGATGGTTGTGGGTGATGGCGGTTACTTTATCAGCTGCGGACAATGCTGATGTCAAATTGTCGCGGTTTAGGAACGCTGCGGGTGATACGCGCATCGCAGCACCGTTGCCATAACTATTATATGGCTCAGATGGCTCGGCATAGATCCATTCTCCAAACATGCCACCGTAACCTCCTCCCGGATATTGACGACACCATTTCTGCATCGTCTCTGCTGGAGGGAGGTCGTGTAATAAAATATCCGCGACTGCCACAGTGCATACCGAATCGTCTGTGAAAAAGCATCGCGAATTGAGGAATTCAAACTCCTTGGTTTTGATTGGGTTCCACTCGTAGATTGAACCCACTATGTCACCTATAATTGCACCTAACATTTATTCTCCTTTATGTAATTGAGGGATTCAAGAATCACAGGATACGATGAAGAATTGTAATAATAAGATTCCATTGAGAGTAAGCAGCAACGAATCGGTCTATTACAACCATCTCCCTTACACTATTTACAAATTATACAATTGTTTTAACAACTTTATCAATTTTGATTTACAATCCTATCACTTTAAATTCTTCTTGACATATTTCCGAGAATTGTGTAAACTGAAAATGATGTTTCAGAAGACAGCCGAAATTATTACCTTAATCGCTTCTACTGTTGTGCAGTTCATCTTTTATCGGCGAGGTTTGCCGAAAGACTTCAATCCGAAACGGATCCTCGTTGTTAAACTTGACCATCTTGGAGATGTACTGCTTGCGACCCCAGTCTTTTCCAATTTACGCCAGGCGTACCCAAACGCGGAACTGCATGCACTTACCGGCGTGTGGAGTCGTGTTATTTTAGAAAACCATCCTGATGTTAATAAGGTGTTGACATATAATTCACCGGCGTTTTGTCGTTATGACCAACCAACATCCTTTAAGGGGACCTTTCAGCTCTATCGGCAGATACGTCAGCAAAAATACGATCTGTTGGTAGAACTTCGGGGAGATTGGCGTTTTGCCTGGTTTTCACTTTTGCGTGTCACGCCGAGACGGCTCAGTCGCGCGTCACTACAGATTGCGAACAAGCTTAGGTTGGCACAATTCAGTGGTAAGCACGAGACAGTCCGAAATCTTGATGTTTTGAAGCGAGCTGGCATACCAACACCGATACAAAACACTACCTTTTCAGTAACAAATGAAGATGAAAAATGGGCATCTAATTTTCTGGCAGGTCAGCAGATTCACACAGATCGACCGCTAATAGCAATACATCCAGGATCCCCGATCCGGCTGAAAAGATGGCATCCTGACCGATATGCTGAATTATCTGATTGGTTGATTGCACAAAAACGTGCAGAAATTCTGTTTGTAGGTGTGAAAGACGAAATACCGATAATCACGGAGATTCAAGGTATGATGCAGGGGAAGTCCACCAACATTGCTGGCAAAACAAGTATCCCTCAGTTGGCATCAATATTGCACAAGTGTACAGTGTTTATAGGTAATGATAGTGGTCCAATGCATATAGCTGCTTCTGTTGGAACACAGACTTTAGGTTTATATGGTCCTGGTGATCCCGAGCGTTTCGGTCCTGTAGGTCATAAATGTCAAACTATACGCAAGAAATCTGACTGCCCCCCATGTAGCGGAGAAGTTTGTCGATTCGGATCCGAGGGGTGCATGTCAAAAATTCATGTTGCGGATGTTATCCAGATTCTTGAGGTAGGGTAACAGTATCTAAAAATCTATATTTTTCTTGACATTTACGGGCATAATACTATGCTTGTCTTTTGACATGATTATGTCTGTATCTTAGTTTTCTATCTGAATGTGCTGTTAGGGACTTTGCTAATCAAACATCATCGCTAAAGGCGTTTGCCAGCGTCCGCTCAATGTTCGCTGGGGTGGGTAAAGTTTCAAACATGTCGCAAAGTCAAAACGCTGATAGAAAATGACAGGCGGAAAGCATAAAAAACCTGTCTGGTAGCGCGACGTCGAAGCGCAATAGAAACGGACGACAATTGTATTTAGAAATATAGGCGCACGCGGGATTTTCCTGCGTGCTTTGGTAGATAAACCCTGGTTACTATCTATTAGTAACTTGCAAACCGTATAAGAAGTGAAATACACAGTATTGCACGGAAATATATAGGTTAATATCATCGGAACACAGTTTTGACAACAGATAAAGAAAATGTTTCAGTAGAGTTACTTGAATATTAACATTATTAGACATTTCAGCCTGAAAACCTAAGCAAGTTTCAATATTAAATTTATGTTTTTGATCTTCAGACCCGTTGGAAGTATGGAAGTTGGGAAGATAACGAACACAGCGTTTCTTCCAGTTTTCCTTTTTTCTACCTTTCCTCAAAACCTAAAATGTATATTTAATATTGCTTAAGTCTATATACCAAAAATTTTAACTTGACTTTTCTTTCGCGTTTTATTTAGTCATCATATTTTAGAACAGATATTTGATACAATCATTTTGAAACATGGGCTTGTGAGTTACCGACGAGCCTAATGGAGGATTAGAAAATGCAATGGAAATCAACATGGCTTTTACTTGCCCTATTTGTTGTTGGCATCATGAGTCTCAGCATAGTTGGATGCGGTAGTGATGATACTGGTACGCCAGGCGAACCCACTGTAACTACGCCATCCACAGATACACCAGTGGAAGTAGCATCAATTGCACTGATTGATTATGATACAGAAAAAACTGAAATTCAGGCAGTTTATAGAGAATTTTATAGAGCTTTCAATGCGTATGATACGAGCGACTTTAAGAATACCTGGTATGGCAGCCACCAGTCTCAATTCGCTGTTGCTTGGGAGGCAGGCGGTGCAATTGAACAGGTTTACCCAGTAAACGGTTGGCCTCAAATTGAAGCCGTTGTAGAAAATTTATGGAACGCCCAAGGCACTAAAGGAGAAAAATGGGTTGGTAGCAGTAGTTTTAGCGAATTTTGGATCCGAAGAAAGGCATCTGATCCGAAATCTTTGGAAGCTAGCGCAAAAAGTTTTAGCTCCTATAGAGATCAGGGTTCTGGTGTAACGTATGCATACTTGGTTAAGAATGACAACGAAGATTGGTTGATTCAACAAATTGATAGTAGCACAGGAAACGTAATTAACAGACGTGGCAATAAACCGAATATTGATAAGTATTTTACTAACCCAAGTGCCAAAGTGAAATAAGCTGCCCCATTTTGTGCAGCTTACAAACCAGATGCACTATTCTGTGCATACTTTCGGACACTGTGCGTGGCTTAACCCTATATACTACAGTTTAACCTAATGGCATATAAATTGCATAAGTAAGTTTTAGTCATTGTTGTTATAATTTCTATCTATAATCAAGTATCAATTACGAAACAATATTGTGAGGTGAAATAAATGAATGCTAAAAGAGTTTCAGGTGCCTTAATGACTTCGGTCATAGTGCACTTAATCATCATGCTTCTTGTAGGCGTCTATTTTGTGGCGCAAACAGAGAAGTTCCAAGACGTAGTTGGTTTGCAGTTTTCAAAACCCACCAAACCTCCGAAGCCCAAGGTTCGGAAACCTATTGTCAAACGATTTACAAGACCGATAGTTCAACCGGACCAAACTGTTGTCGTTCAACAAGTTCAAGTTCAACCTCGTGTAACAACTGCGTTCGCACCGAAAACGCCGACGGTCACTCCTCAGGCAGTGTTAGAATTTTCTAACCAAGTTATCAAGGCAAATGCCCCGATTAATCCGAACGTTCCGAAAGTTGTTAAGCCAAATACACCAGTTCCTCCGGTAGTTACGCATGCAGATTTACCTGTATCAAATTCCCCGAGTGCTTTAGCTTTTGCCGGTCCAGCTGCAAGTGCACCTTCTGGGGGTCCAGCTAACATTTCACGCGGAATAGCTGGAAGTCCAGTACAGGTGAAAGTAACATTCCAACGGACACCGGGCTTAACGATGGTTGAAAACGTCGGTGTAATTCGTGACGCACTCGGAAATGTTGCTGACAGCATCAGGCTCGGAAACGTTGAAGTTCCACCTCTTCCCAAAGGTGAACCTGGTGGACGCGTGATCGGTAGAGGTCGCGATATTCGTGGTGTGCTACGTTTCACTCGTATCCGTCATAACCTTTCTGACTGGTGGGCAGATTCATCTTCACTGAACGCCCTTACCAAATGGCTCAATGAAAGAACAGAAATTAAAACGGACATGAACGTTGAAGGGGGTGCCTTAAAACTGACAGACGCTAACCTATTTAAAACCCCACTTGCTTTTATGACAGGACATGAGCCAACTCTTGTTAGGTCACGTAACTTGCTTGGAAAACAATATGGTGGTGGAAAGATGGATAGTCGTCTAACGCCAGCCGAAGCTGCAGCTTTACGGAAATACCTTGTTGAAAAAGGTGGATTCCTTGTCTTTGACGACTGTGGTGTGAATGCTGCCGCACAAGCAATGGTTCGTTTGTTCATTGCCCAGATGCGTCATGTTATGCCTGAATACCAAATTGAACGGGTTGATAACACCCATGAAGTTTACGATAATTTCTATGAAATTGGTGGACCCCCCACAGGTTTTGATATTTTCTGGTGGGGAACAAGACCACCCAAACGTAATTTTCTTGAAGGATTCTCAGTTGGTGAGAAATTATCCGTTCTTGTCGTGCGGCGTGACTATATGTGTGCAATGGAATCTGTTAGTTTGCCGACACGAAGTGTTCACTATTCGCCCGGTGTCTATCGCTTTATGACAAACGTTGTTGTCTATGCTTTGACACACGGTGACATTTCCGATTATGACGGTTATGTACCCGCAGACACCTTAGCGCAGAAGGAACTTCCTGAACGTGCACCTGAAGCAGCAAAAATTGGGGCGACTGAATAATACGCAATTAACGGGATTTGTAGCGCGAGGTCCCCGTGCCTTGCAATGCTAACCGCTATTAGAAAACTTCTAATCAAGTTAATTTGATATAACACACTATTTTAGAACTATTCAGTTCAATCCCCTATTTATTAACGATCTCCCGATGATGGCATTGTGAGTCATCATCGGGAGATTTTTTGTACAATGCAAGAGTATTTACTCTGATTGGTGTTGGTGTCACCTGTTTTATCTGATTCTGGTTTTCAAGATAATCGGGTCTCTTATAAATCCGAACTGAAAATAAATAGATTTTCTATCAGTAATCATGTTATCATAGAACAAACATACAATATGAGGTGATAAATTGAAACTCGGTGTATCCACTTATTCATACTGGCATTTCAAGCCTGAACGAGTCCCCATAGAGCACGTCATTGAAGAGGCAGCACAACTTGAACTTGATGGTATTGAAATATTACATCAACAGATGGAATCCGAATCCACTCCTTATCTACAGAAACTAAAGCGGCTTTCCTTTATTCATGGACTTGATCTGTATGCGCTATCCATACATCAAGGCTTCGTTTCACCAGATTCACAGACACGGCAAAAAAACATCAACCACACGATACATTGCATCAGGTTAGCACATGAGCTCGGTATCCCATCCATTCGACTTAACTCAGGACGATGGGGAACCATCAAATCTTTTGATGAATTGATGAAAACTGAAGGACAGGAGCCGACCCTCCCAAACCACACCGAAGACGAGGCATTTGACTGGATTATTGCTTCAATTGAAAAGTGTCTTCCAGATGCAGAGAAATACGGAGTAGTCCTTGGGCTTGAAAATCACTGGGGATTGACATGTAACCCAAAAGGGGTCAATCGCATTGTCTCAGCTATCGACTCTGAGTGGTTGAAGGTTACAATGGATTGTGGAAATTTCCTGTCAGATCCTTATGATAAACTGGAACAGATTGCACCTGAAGCTGTACTTGTTCATGCAAAAACCTATTATGGTGGTGGAGAATGGTACACCCTTGATCTTGATTATGCAAAGATTGGTGAGATTCTGCAAAGTGTCGGTTTTCAAGGATATGTATCCATAGAGTTTGAAGGTAAAGAGGATGCTCACACCGGAGTGCCACAAAGTGTGGAGATGCTCCGAAACGCCCTCAACATCAAAAGCAATTAATTTTTGCAATAAAAAAGGCGGGTTTTGTACCCGCCAAAAACCTCGTGGACATTACCTAATACCCAATTAACCCGATATGTAGCGCGAGGTCCCCGTGCCTTGCAATGCCAACTTTATCGGAAAACTTCGAATCAAGTTAATTTGGTATAACTTGTTTCCCAGGGTGCTGCTTCACCAACTGCGGGTGGTGCTGGGAAGCGGCTGGATACATCAACAGGTTTTCCCAAATCAGACGATTCGATCACCCGTTCACAAACCTCTAATACATGCCGTGCTTGTGCTCCATTACACCGTGGGATACGGTCATTTCTGATCGCGTCAGCAAAATCTGCTACGCCTTTTCCCCAATCCAAACCAGTAAACGACTTTGATGGGGAAAGTTCATCTTGCCACCCTGATTGTGGCGTGAATTTCTTAATACCTCTGCCATCATCATGTGCCTGAATTGAGAATCCGCCTTTTGTGCCGTGGATCTCATAAGGCGGAATTTGTGATGTTACGGTAAAACTGTGATAAATAAAACCGTGTGATCCGTCAGCCTGGGGCACTTCAAACTCAAGCACAGCAAATCCATGATCCTTTTCAGTTACCTCAAACTCAGTGCCTTGACGCGGTCCTTGGTTTAATACTCGTTTAGGGACAGCTACTCTTGCAAATCCGTGAACCGTTTTGACAGGACCGATCATTGTTGTCATTACAGTTAGTGGATAGGGTGCTACATCTCGGAAAGGACCCGCGTGCATCAAAAACGCATCTGCATTTGGATGCCAATGTTCCAGCGGACCACCGAAGTTACCAAGAGCAGAAATCACATCTCCAATTTCCCCATCACGAATCCGTTTCCAGACGTTTTGTTGAACATAACCGAGTATCGCCGATGGGGCACATGCCAGTTTCAATCCCATTGCTTCCGCAGTTTCTACAAGTTCGTTAGCTTCATCTGTTTTGATAGAAATTGGTTTTTCTGAATAGACATGTTTCCCTGCTTTCAGTGCCGCTAATGATACAGGATAGTGTGAAATATGGATAGTCAGATTGACGATTGCTTCCACATTTGGGTCATTCAATACTGCTTCAAGTGATGGATAGACCTTGCCACCACCTCTTTCAGCAAGTGCTGATGCACGCCCTTCGTCCTGGTCATAATATCCAACCAATTCAATTTGTTCCGGGTACGCTTGGCACCGAGGCTGATAGCCACCTGCTGCAATCATACCACACCCAATAATCACTGTTCGCAACGGGGTTGTGTTTGACATTTTAATTCTCCTTACTTTAACTACAATAAAATCCAAATATAGATAGACAAATATTTGTGAGCACTTTGTATGCGTGCTGTCTGTAGCATCTCAATATGTACAAGTATGATTATAATAACTCCTAAATTTCTTATAGCATATCAAATTCTCAGTAAATTACCAATCTAAAACTGTTTTATGCAGAGCCATTCAATTGTCTGGTAGTTCTCACCTGATGCTCAAGTCTCTCTTCTGTCCGAGCGATCTCCGAATCGCGATCTTCTCTAAAATATAGTGAAAAACTTGAAAACTGAATAGCTCTGTGTTTTATGTCCCAGTTTTTCCTTGACATCTATAACAAATTCATAGTACAATTGAATGTAAAGGATAGGTAAAAACATGCGAAAAACAAGTGACATTATCCAATTAGTTTCAATTTTTCTACTCTTAACTATTTTGGGATGTGCATCTCATAAAGGTGCCAAAGTAGAAGCTTATAATCAGTTTGCCATAAAAACTGCGCAAGCAGGACTCTGGAATGAAGCAATTTTTCGCTGGAAACAGGTTGTATCTATTGACCCAGATAACGCCGCTGCCCATAACAACCTTGGAGTTGGCTATGAGGCAATAGGGAAAATTGAGGAAGCGAAGTCAGCATATCAACGCGCAACCGAACTTGATCCTGACAGTAAATTCTTCCGCATTAATCACCGTCGATATCGCTTACATATTCGACGAAGTGGAACTGAAAGCGACGAAACAGAACCTGAATCCACAGAACAACTGATAGAAGATTAACATAACGTGAGTTTGATAAAAACAAGATGTCGGGCTTCTTGTAGGGGCGAGGTTACCTAACCCCTACGAAAATGTCCATTTATGTTTAGAATTTGCTATATATCAAACTCACGTTAACATAGGAACCCTACTAATGCTTAAAAAGTTAAACACTCTCAATCCGCAGTTGTTTCAGCAATGGATTCTACGGAATAGGAATCATATATCAGTTTGTGTCTGGGTTATGATAACCTTAACTCTATGTTCCTGCGGCAGCAAGGTATCACGTGTTTCTATTCCAATTAAAGTGCAATCTGAGATTGATATTAATACCTATTCAAACTTCGCTGTACTGCCTTTTGTCAGCAAAAAAAGCGAGACAAAGTTAGATAAGATACCCGTAGAAATAGGGTCCGAAATTGCAGAAATCCTAAGAAGTAGTTTAACCCATCAAAAACATTTTGAGGTCGTTAACAAACAAGAAACAAAACGATTAATGACTGGAGAAAATGTATCCGAAGAATGGCTTGCTGACATAGAGCACTTGAGCAAGTTAGGTGAATATTTTGAGGTAAAAGGTATCATTGTCGGAAGTTACCGGTTTTATACAGATACTCGACCCAAACGTTACTATGGGGAACGATACTCAGCCCGTCAACAACGGTATGTCATGGATTATCAGGACTATATGCAGAAAACCTATATGGTTGCACTCCGCGTGATGATAATAGATGTTGATTCCGAGAAGATTATCTGGGATGACACATATCAGCAAAGGATAGCAGAGGCACACAGTATTGGCTCCCTCGTCTTTTCGCAAATGGCACCACAAGAAACAACACTAAGAGAACTGAGCAAACGCGCACTCACCCAATTTACAAAAGATATCTCGCCGCACTATGAACAAGAGGATAGATTCCTGATGAGGTAATTGCTCTTCCTAAAAATGACATATTAGATGTTTGTGATGCAATAATCCTAATACACTCAATCTAAAATCCAAAATTAGCGATGAATATGATATCAAATTAGCGATGAATATGATATCAAAGGAAAACCGATGAATATTCTAAAAAAAAATGCAGCAAAATCTACTTTCATCAACATAAAAATCGCCCACTTTTTCTTCTGTTTTATCCTGACTATGCTCATTTCATCAAACGTATTGGCACAAGGTTTTGGAAAAAACAAGATTACAGCAGGACGTTTTGATTGGCACGTCCATCGCACCGAACACTTTGATATACATTACTACCCCAGCGAAGCCAAGCTTGTGCCAGTCATGGCAGCCATCGCTGAAGAAGCTTATGAAAAACATAGTGAAGATCTTGAACACGAACTTGAAAATAGAACACCACTAATCCTGTACAAATCACATAGAGATTTTCAGGAAACTAATATCATTCTTCAAGAACTTCATGAAGGTATCGGGGGCTTTGCCGAACTCTTCAAACACCGCATTGTTATACCGTTTACCGGTTCACTTGAAGCATTTCGAGAGGTGATTTTTCATGAACTCATCCACATTTTCCAATATGATATCCTCTATCAAAAACCTCATGCAAGTATCTATAGTGGAGAATTCCTCTATTCTCCGCCTATTTGGTTTATGGAAGGAATGGCGGATTACTTTGCGGAGGATAACGACGCTATCGGTGAAATGGTATTGAGAGATGCAAGTATCAACAACAATATGGTTCCTTTAACAGAATTACAGAACTTTAATCAACTGAGTTCACCTTACATCGGCTATAAGATAGGACAGTTGGCTGTTTCTTATCTTGTTCAAACTTACGGACGTGAAAAAATAGCCGATATTTTACGGGGTTTACGTCAAAGCAAAACAAAAGATATTGACTCAGTTTTTAAAAATGTCTTGGGAGTCAGCCTCAAAGAGTTTGATATTGGATATCAACAGATGGTAAAGAAACGCTACTGGCCTCTAATCCAGGATAGAGAATTGCCTAACATCGCTGCAAGGAAACTTACCGAAAAAGCCAGATTTTCGCATAACATCAAACCTGTATGGTCCCCCAGTGGAGATCTCATCGCGTATATCACAGGTAATGATGGGTTTTTAGAAATTGTCCTCATGTCCGCAAAATCCGGAGAACAACTTGATCGGATTACAAAACGTTTTTTCCGTAATAAGTATGAGGAAATCAGGACTGATTCCAGCGGGGTTGATCAAAGCTTAACTTGGGCACCAGATGGCGACCATATTGCTTTTATCGGCAAACATCACGATTCAAATTATCTCTTTGAAGTCAATATCCTTACGCATAAACTGACACATTACATCAAACTTGATTATGATTCTGCTACTTCACCGAATTATGATGGTTCCGGTAAACGTCTCGTTTTTTCTGCATTAAAGGAGGGACAAACAGATCTTTACATTATTGAACTGGAAACCGAGACGGTCAGCCGTTTAACACGAGACCCCTTTAACGATACACATCCATCTTGGCATCCAACAAAAAACACGATTGTTTATGCTTCAGAAAGAGAACAAAAAAACAGACTCGTTTTAATTGATATTGATGAACGAACACAACGGATACTGACAGATAATTCTTCAAATGCTATCAGTCCGATTTGGATGTCTGATGGTGAATCTGTGCTGTTTTGCGCTGATAGAACTGGTGTGTTTGACGCATATAAACTCCGGACAACTGACATGGAGATGACCCGTCTAACGAACCTAATAACAGGTAGTTTCAATCCCAGTTTTTCTCCTAATGCAAAGCGGCTGCTGTTTAGTGCTTATGATAACGGTAAGTATGATATCTGTGTGATGGAATCAGAAAATATACTTGACGAGAAAATTGAAATATCTGCGTTAGAAACAGAACCTATTCCGATCATTTTAGATTCAGATATCCCTGAACCAAACTATAGGATTGCTAAACGGAAGTATAGCACAAGGTCTTCTTTTCGCTTTGATGCAATTTTTCCACAATTTAGTTACGGCGCAGATGGTCTACTCCGTAGCCAAGTACAGATGAGTGCAAGCGATATGTTAGGAAACCATCGTGTTGAAGTGAGCGTGATTAATCAGTCCGGTGGTTACTTTATCCCCGATTTTATCGCACAGTACGGGTTTTTGACGCATCGTGCGGATGTTGGTGCTGTGGTTTATAACTACCATCAATATCATCGTCTCGGCTCAGTCCGCAATCAAAGTGGAATTTTACAACGTGTTACAGGGGTAGGCGGCTACCTGAGTTATCCTTTTGATCGGTATCACCGGTTAGACCTGCAGCTTTCAATGTATTCAACGCCGTTCTCCTATAATTATCAGACAAGCCAGTTTTTTGACTATAATGACCGAGGATTCCTCTCTCTCGGTTCCATTACTTTTGTCGGTGATAACACAATGTGGCGGGAGTGGGATCCTTATAGAGGCACGCGTTACCGTCTTGAAATTGAACGTTCATTCCCGGCTATTGGAAGTCAGTTATCTTTGACAAATGCTATTTTCGATTTTCGTAATTATTTCGGGTTAGGAAGACGTACCACTATTGCTACTCGGCTGCTACTTGGTGGTAGTTTTGGAATTGACAAATCTCTGTTTTATCTCGGTGGAATTGATACACTTCGGGGTTATAGTTATGAGGACCTTGTTGGGTCTCGTGTCGGACTGTTTAACGTTGAGTTACGCATTCCTTTCATAGATGTTCTGCACTTCGGATGGCCAATTCGTTGGTCAATCGGAGGTATCGGTGGAATCCTATTTGCTGATTTTGGCGGCACATGGGACGATCGACTATACGGTTCTGATAACCCTTACCAAATGTTTCAACGTGAGGGTTTCCGCATTCGTCTTGAAGATTTAAAAGGTTCAGTTGGTGTTGGACTCAGGCTACGTCTTGGTGTGTTTTCTTTAGATTTTGCAGCTGCACGTTACACTGATTTAAGAAGTATCAAACCTGGCTTCAAATATCACTTTGGTTTAGGACAAGCATTTTAGTTGCAATAACTCAACATGTTCATTTACATATAGCACAAATGTGAGAACGGTACTAAACACGCATATTTAGACAAGGAGAAAATATGGACTCACGGGTCAAACGTTTTATTATTACCATAGCAATTTTAGGTGTCCTTGGTGGCATTTTTACTGCATGGGTCAACATATATCCTGATTTTTTATGGTTTGATATGGTGAAATATCTTAATATTTACACCAAAATTCTCTCAACAAAAATCTTGATAGGTTTAATCGTTGGGGTTGTCTATCTCGCAATTCTCTTAGGAAATCTCTACATAGTCTATCGTCTCACGCCAGCACATCTTAGTCCTGCATTTATGGGAGGCACAGAATTCACAGGTGGACAAACCAGCACCCGAAAAATGATATATGGAGGACTCACGTTACTTGCATTCCTTTTTAGCATTTTGATGGGGTATTCAGCGACAGACCGATGGGAAATCTTTTTACGTTATACGCACGCTGACAATCTGAATTTCCAGACTGCTACACCTATCATCGTAGAAGACAGTCTCAATTCAACTGCGATTCCTGTCTCTAAATTAGAACTTGAGGCAAAGAAAATACAGATTGATGATGAGGTAACCGTTCATATCGGTGAGGAAACCCCAACCGCTAAAGTCGTTGCTATTCTTGATGCCACCAGAACACCTATCACACTAAGTGATGAAGAATCACTTAATTCGAACGAGATCCCTGTTACACGTTCCGATTTAGATGCGAAGCATATTCAGGTCGGAGATTTAGTTAAAGTTCATGTTGATGAACTGGTTCAAACAGCAAAAATTCTTGAAATTCAGGAAGACGTTATGCGTTTGGACACACAAGTTCAAATTGAGTCGGGACAAACAGCATTCTTTACTACCTCCCCTGGTCTCCGCTTAGACACTGAAATCCCGATAGAGAGTGGGCAAAAAGCGTATTTTACATCACTTGCACGCGACCCCATTTTCAATAACGATGTTTCCTATTACGTCTTCAAAATGCCTATGGAGCGGTATATTATCGGGACATTATTTGGCATCTTTCTATTAGTTACTATTTTTGCTGCGGTCATCTACTTTTTCCATGGATTGATAACAGGTGAGACAAACCAAATGCGTTTTCAACCACCTGTCCGCGTCAAAGCCCATCTGTTCACTCTTGTCGGATTAACGTTGCTATTCAGATGCTTGAACTATCGTTTTGCCATGTTTGATCTGCTGTATACGTCAAACGATGTGGTACGGGGCGGTGGTGGATACGCTGCAATAAACGCACGACTCCCTATTCTATGGATAATGCTTGTCATAACTGCATTGTGTGCCATCGTTTTCATCATTAGCATGTTCATTCGACGTAACACTTATGCTTTGGCAGGATTCGCTATATTCCTTGTTGCCGGTTTCCTTGGACAAATGTACCCAAGGCTTATACAAAATTGGCGCGTTGAACCAAATAAACAGGTATTTGAGCAGAAATTCATCAACTATAACATCAAAGCAACGCTAAATGCTTATGGCTTAGAGAGTAACACTGTGACGGAAGAGGAATATCCGATTACCGAGACACTTTCGTATGCTAATATAACGAGTCCTGAGAATGAAGCTGTTATCAATAGTATCCGTCTTTGGGATTGGCGTCCCTTACGAAGAACCTTCCGACAACTGCAAGAAATACGTTCTCAGTACGATTTTTTCGATGTTGATATTGACAGATATACCGTCAATGACGACATCCAACAAGTAATGCTCTCCGCACGCGAACTAAACATTAATGAACTCCCAGATGCTGTCAAAAATGATTGGTATAAGCAGACCTATACTTATACGCACGGCTATGGAGCTGTCGTCAGTCCCGTAGACGAAATTGATAATGGCAGTCCTAACATGTACATCAAAGGATTGCCGCCTATCGAGTATCAATCCCAATGGCCACATAAATTTGATAAAGATCCAGGACCCCGAATCTACTACGGTGAACGGACCGACAGATACGTCATTGTACATCCACAACGCACCGAATTAAAACTTGAGTTTGACTACCCTCAAAAAGGCGAACAGTACGTTGATTATGCATATCAGGGCACAGGGGGTGTCCAACTCTCATCTTTCTGGCGTAAACTTGTCTACATGCTCAAATTTAATAACGAAATCAAATTTGTTCTTCCGGGTGAAATTGATTCAGAAAGTAAAGTGCTATATGAGCGAAATATCAAGAAACGTATTCATAAAATCGCCCCATTCTTAAGATACGATGGGGATCCATACGCTGTAATTCATGACGGAAAACTTGTCTGGATGATTGATGCGTATACTATCACGCACCGATACCCTTATTCTGTATCAATGGAAGAGTTCATTCAACGAAGGAGGCAACAAGGTCCAATGAGTCAGAGGGATGGTAGACCTTGGGGAAACTATATCCGAAATTCTGTTAAGGTCGTTGTTGATGCTTATGATGGCACTGTTGAATTTTACGTAATTGATCAGGAACAAGATCCGATCATAGAATGCTATCGTAAAATTTTCCCAGACCTATTCAAATCGTTTGATGAAATGCCAGCAGATTTAAAGACACATATCCGTTATCCAACGACGATGTTTCTCATACAATCCCGTGTCTATCAAGATTACCACATGAAAGAACCGATTACATTTTATGCTGGGGAAGATCAGTGGGAAATCGGTACAGAACTGTACGACAATACAGACACACAAACAAGGCAAACACCTCAGCAAACCAGTCCTCTTACCCCACAAAGAGTAGTCAAAAAGAAATTACCGGGCAATGTCCAGCCAGTTGAGCCTTACTATGTTATTCTCAAACTTCCTGGTGAAGAGAAAGCTGAATTCATGCTGATGCTACCGTTTACACCACGGAACAAACCGAATCTTATCGCATGGCTCGGTGCAAGGTGTGATTTACCGCAATATGGACAACTTCTCGTCTACCGATTTCCTAAGCAGGCATTAGTTCCAGGTCCAATGCAGGTTGAAAACTATATTAGTCAAAAACCTGAGATTTCACAGCAAATCAGTCTATGGAACACAGAGGGCACACGTGTTCTTCGCGGCAATCTATTAATTATGCCCATGAACAACTCGCTGCTTTATGTTGAACCGATTTATATTCAATCTGAAGATGAGGATACTGCAATTCCAGAATTGCGACGTGTCGTTGTCGGCTACAAAGAAATTGATAACGACAATCCTGATATCGTATGGGGTGCAACTCTTGATGAAGCACTCAGAGAGATGTTCCTGAATAGGGTAGGACCGCAAAGTGATCGGACGACTACTGTTGACGTCACATTAGATGCAACTGAACTTCCCGAAGGTGTAACATCATTGAGTGGACTAATTGAACAGATGAGCAACTACTATAATAATGCCCAAGATTCTCAACGCAACGGAAACTGGGCAGAGTACGGACAGAATCTTGAACTCTTTGAGAAAACTTTGAAACAACTTGAGGAAAACATAAAAGAGTGATCAAGGATTTCATTTTATACCCAATTAACGGGATTTTTCTTATTTTCTGGACGGTAGGTGCGGTTTCCTAACCGCACCATTGGCGTCAATTTAGGGATCCTCCAGGTCCGGTAGGTGCGGTTTCCTAACCGCACCGAGTCGTTCGCGAAAACGGTTATCGGACAGATATTCCTTAAGATCCGGTGCGGTTAGAAACCGCACCTACCGCGCTGGGGACCGCTAAATTGACGCTTATGGTGCGGTTTCCTAACCGCACCGATACATTGGAATCCAGTTAATTGGGTATTAGAACGTCTAAGAACGCTATAATTGTGATACCACCCACTACCTAAAGGTAGGGGCTTCGGCTTCGTAGCAACTGCGGTTTTCTCAGAGAGTCCACCGTCTTATTATCGCTCCACCAGCAGGCTATTATTCCGAATCAGATCGGTTTTATCAGGCATTCTTGTCCTGGGTACCCCAGCCTGCAAAAAATAATAAATGGGGGTGCCGATACAAGGCGCGGGGTTATTACTCCGCTTGCGACTTACATGAACGACACCGAAATAATAGATGTTTTACAAGGTCTCACTTGCAAGTTGCTATAATTAGACTACATTTTCGGGGCGTTTGTCAAGTTTATTTTTCACACACATCATGCGCCGTCTACATTCCACAAGCTAAAGCATGGGGATTTGACGGAAGAGCGTTAAAGAAGGAGGTGAAATAGATGTCTCTTGATTGGAAACCGCGTCACAGAGATATGATTATTGGTGGCATTCCTTGGTTAGCCAGAATTTCCGACAAAGCTAATGCGAAACTGCAAGGCATCATCGGTGAATACATATACCCGTGACCACAGGATAAAATGTTCCTGGAGGAACATGACATTTCTGCCGACTATTTTGTTGATATGGTAAAGAACAACCCATCAGATGATGAGATGATCGCTGCCATGAAGAAATTGAACAGTTAATATATATTGTTTTATATACGTCGGTAGAACATCTAAATCTCCGGTGGGCAACATGCCCATCGGCACCACATTGTTATTGTTTCAATAGTGCGTTTTATACGCGCGCAAGCAACCATACATCGCGCATAGGAGATAGTTTCCTTGGAACTAAAAGAATTACGCGATCAAATTAATCATATAGACGACCAACTTCTAAACCTTCTTCAGAAACGAGCAGAACTATCCAAGAAGATAGGCTCCTTAAAGGCCAATATAGGAACGGAAATCTATGTGCCACATCGTGAGCATGAAATACTTAAACGTCTAAAAACTCAAAATCTCGGTATATACCCTGAAGAGGCAATAGACAAAATTTGGACTGAGATTTTTTCTGCTTCACGAACTCTGCAAACCCCAAATCGCATAGCTTTCCTTGGACCACCCGGTAGTTTCGGACACACAGCAAGTCGATCATTTTTCGGTGTTCATGCAGAAATGATTCCAATCACACCGCAGATTGATATCTTTACCGAAGTCGAAACGGGACGGGCTGAATTTGGTGTGGTAGCAATTGAAAATTCAGTACACGGTACTGTGCGGGACGTTTTAGAACGGTTCCAACATACATCTTTGAATATCTGCGCTGAAATTTCCCAACCTATCAGACACCACCTCATCTCAAAGTCACCGCTCTCTGAGATTGAGCGTATCTATTCGCACAGTCAACCTTTCGCACAATGTAGATTGTGGTTGAATAAGTTTTTGAAATCGGTTGAGCAGGTTGTAGTAGTGAGTACGTCTGATGCAGCACAGCGCGCAGCAGATGAGCCAAACACCGCAGCAATCGCAAGTAAACTCGCAAGCGAGATCTATGAAGTACCTGTGATAGCGGACTCCATCATGGATGAACCCAATAACACAACCCGTTTTCTTGTTGTGGGTGATCAAATAATTGGTAAAAGTGGGCATGATCGTACATCTATCTTTTTTTCAGTCAAAGACAAAGTCGGCGCATTGTATGAAATATTGGGAGTCTTAGAAAAACATGAGTTAAACCTTAGTTATTTAGAATCACTCCCATCCAGAACCAAACCTTGGGAATACATCTTTTTTGCTGATATTGATGGACATGTTGATGATGACAACGTCCATTCTGCTATTGAATATCTTGAGGATCTTTGTCGTAATGTCAAAATTCTCGGTTCTTACCCCCGCGGTGCAAAATAATTATTCACCATTAGCGTCAATTTAGGGATCCTCCAGGTCCGGTAGGTGCGGTTTCCTAACCGCACCATAGGCGTCAATTTAGTGAGTAACATTGGTGCATCTGATACACCTTTCGTCCCGCTGGTGCTAATGTAAGAGGTGCAATGAATTGCGCGACTACAAACGGGTTCTTTCCTTAAATTGACAGTTATGGGTGTCGCTTTGCTCTACCCGACGGACAATAATATTGTTATCTCTACCTTCAGATTATTGGATCCTTAAACGTGTCCCACATTGGTTCTATACAGACGTTTTGTGCGTGTGCAAACGGGAGTAATGTGAAAAGTAAAATTGTGAGATAACGACTTGTGTTAGTTGGTTCTATTTATGTAATATTATGTTTCACACATTTAGTATTTTTCTGTTTTCATAATTCCACCCTTATGCTATCCTTTATAGTAAACTCCCTATAAAAAGGAAACACAAGGATGGATTTACAGGATACATTAGAACAGTATGTTTTGCAACTGAAAAATACGGAAACCCGCACGCTTGAAGCAGTTGCGCGTGTCTGTCAGAAAATCATGGCAACGCTTTATGATACCCACTTTCCGGGAGCTGAAGCATTGCGTCCGGGACCAACCAGTCAATGTCCTGACAGCGACATTCTCACGATTGCATGGCTTTTGGAACTGATAGGAAAGGATAGTGAACTCGCAGGATACAAACTTATCAAAGCACAACTCGGACACCTTTTTCCCTATTTGCCGGAACGCTCTCGCTTCAATCGGAGACGCCGCAACTTGTGCTACGCAAGCGAAAAACTCCGACTTGTTTTGATACAGTTTTTACCGGATGATGAGGTTTTCATTGTAGATAGTTTTCCTATCCCGCTTTGTGATTTCAAGCGTGCGCCTGCTTCTACATCACCTCTAAAGTGTGCTGATGGCACCGGCACCTTGGCAACTTATGGAAAGTGTGTCACAAAAGGACTTGGCACTTTCTTAGGATTTCGTGGGAGTGTGATAACCACTGCTTACGGGCTCCCTGTTGATTTTGCCATAGCGACTGCGAATACCGATGATAGAGAAGTGCTACCCTTGCTATGTGAACGTGGCACTTATCCTATTATTCTCGGAGACAAAGGGTATATTTCCGAGAAACTTGAGGCTGATTTACTAAGGACTTACAATGTGTGTCTATTACCGACGCGGCGTAAGAACCAGAAGGCACAATATCCGCCAAGGTTTCGTCCGCAGCATGCTAAACTCAGACGGCGGATTGAAACAACGATAAGTCAACTCACCCATCAGTTCAATGTTTCACGGATACGCGCCCGGGGGCATTGGGGGGTTCGCACACGCTTGAGTAACAAGTTTGGTGGTTTTACACTCGGTGTTTTTTTGAACAAATGTTTAGGACGCCCATTGATGGCACTCAAAGACGTTGTTTACGCATAAATAAATCTAACTGTAGTATCAGAAATATTACAAAAAGTTAACTGGCACAAGTCGTGAGATAGTATTTTTTCATTCAATACCCTCCTAATCGTCTAAGTCATAAAAGGAACGACCTGTTCGTTGTTTATATACCACGTCTTGTACGTAATTTAATGACATAGGGATCATATAACCACGAGGACCGTATGTGTCTACTACAGAGATGCTCTGATAGACTGCGACCGCTTTCTCATATTCTCCAAGTTTCTCATAACAGAAAGCTAACCAATGCTTTTTGCCAGCTTCGCCACGACTATCAAGTTGAATAGATTTTTGGTAATGCGGGATGGCTAACTCAGGAGAGTCCAGACGAGACCAATATATGAAACCAAGTATAGAATGTGCTGAGGCATCGTTAGGAAACTTCGTCAATAACTTTTCATACGCATCTCTTTTATTTTCTATAGGTTCCCATGGAACGCATTTAGCCCAAAGATGCATAGCTTCAAGAGAGTTTGGGTGTTCGCGCATGGCACGTTCAGCGTATTCAAGACCTATGGTTTCTGCAATACTGGAAGTCTCTTTGCTCAAATACTTTGCAGCTGTAAACGTATTTATACCCTCAAACATAATTTTATAATATTCACGTTGTCGCTCATCTTGTGGAAGATCGTCTGAATGTAAAACTAATTTCATTCTTTCTTCCTGTTCTTTCGTGAGGTAATAGGCTTTGCCTGTGAATTCAATCTCAAGACCGTTAGGAACACCTGGCTGATCGAAATATCTGGCGCGTAATGGTTCCCCTTTTTTATTATGGGTTAGGATTCTGATCTCGTCGGCAGAGGGATTATATTCAGGATAAGTTCTCGGATTTTGCCTGTTTTTTTTCGGGACTCGAAATGAAGGTCGCCATAGCAAATTAGGGTTCTTTATCGCCTGTTTTTTGCGAGCGAGGACTTCAGGGTCACCGCGGTTGGCTTTGACATCGGCTTTGAACTGTTCTATAAGGTTATCAAAACTCGGTTCAAGGAAAGGCTTTAGTTTTGCCTGTTTGCGTGTGTTCGCTGCGACCGGTCCGTATTTTGATTGTTCGTTGTAATCCTTGGTCGGTTCAATCCCTTTTAGAGTGTTTTTTTGTGCACACCCCGAACAACCCGCGAGGAATATAATCGCGATCATAAATAAAGTTAAGAACTTTTCTATACGAAGTTTCATTGTTTTTCTCCTTTTGCTTGACTTGCTGAGTCTCAACAGTTTATGTAGCAAGGTTAGCGACCGTATAGTTCGGTGCTTCCTCCGTAATATCAATATCGTGGGGATGGCTTTCTCGGTAACCACCCATTATACGCATCCAAATTCGCTGACTCTATAGAAACACTTGGTGGACCATCCGCAGCGGACGGATTCAGCACACTAAACAATGTCAAAACAGAAATGCGATATTTCATTTGTCATATCCTTCTTGTCTTAATTCTATAACTGAATACCCTTTTCGCTGCTTATGCACCTCATCTTTGGCTTTAGTTATTTTGTCAGGACTCTCAAAGAGAAAATTCGGACTGACAAAATAATCCATGCCCTGATACGCAGCAACGGCTTTCTCCCATTCACTGAGTTTGAAATAACATTTGGCTAATAAGTCATTCGTTTTCGCGATACGACTATCTAACTGACAAGCCTTCAGCATGTGGTCCAGGGCGGAAACCGTATCTTCTTCGCGGTAGTAGTAGCCGGCGATTTGCTCGTGAGCAAACGCATCGTTGGGGAACTTTGAAAGCAGCTGTTGGTATGCATCAATCTTTTGATCTTCAGGATGGCATTTGACCCAAATACGCATCGCTTCAACAGAGTTCGGATTTTCACGTATTGCACGCTCCGCATATTCAACGCCAAGAGCTTTTTTAGCAGGGCTAAACGCTTGACTCAGATGTTTTGCAGCAATGAGTGTATCTATTCCCTCATACACAATCGGAGCACGTTTTCGATAGTAGTTAGTATCATCTGGGTCGGAATTTGGATTAGAATTCCGCCAGTTCTGCCGCACGGCATCCAACCTTTCTTCTTGATCCTTTGTGGTATATAAAACTTTGCCCGCAAAAGGATACACTTCTTTGTCATGATCATAGACCCCGCGTATAGGTTTTCCTTTTTCAGAATAAGAGCGGATTTTTATCTTATCGCGTGTTGGATTGTAGCCCGGCAGTCTTGGGATGTCATCATAATCTAATGTAGGTGGCACCCTAAAACTAAGTTTCTCCCACAGTAAATCAGGGTTCTCAATAGCTTCTTTTTTGCGTTTTAGCATCTCTGGGTCACCCTTATTTTTAGCGACATCAGCTTTGAACTGTTCTATCAGTCTCTCAAAACTCGGTTCAACAATGGTTAGTTTTACGGGCTTTCGGCTATTCGCCGCGACGGGTCCGTGTTCTGCTTGGTTATACGGGTCTGCGTGTTCGGGGGCGGTTTTCTGTCCGCAGCCAGAGCAGCCAGCGAGCAGAGTAACGGTCGTCAATAGTAAAGTTGTGAGGATTTCAATACGGATTTTCATCGGTTTTCTCCCTTTGCTTAACTTGCTGAGTCTCAATAGTTTATGTGTTCAGGTTAGCGACCGTATAGTTCGGTGCTTCCTCCGTAATATCAATATCGTGGGGATGGCTTTCTCGGTAACCACCCATTATACGCATCCAAATTCGCTGACTCTATAGAAACACTCGGTGGACCATCCGCAGCGGACGGATTCAGCACACTAAACAATGTCAAAACAGAAATGCGATATTTCATTTGTCATATCCTTCTTGTCTTAATTCTATAACTGAATACCCTTTTCGCTGCTTATGCACCTCATCTTTGGCTTTAGTTATTTTGTCAGGACTCTCAAAGAGAAAATTCGGACTGACAAAATAATCCATGCCCTGATACGCAGCAACGGCTTTCTCCCATTCACTGAGTTTGAAATAACATTTGGCTAATAAGTCATTCGTTTTCGCGATACGACTATCTAACTGACAAGCCTTCAGCATGTGGTCCAGGGCGGAAACCGTATCTTCTTCGCGGTAGTAGTAGCCGGCGATTTGCTCGTGAGCAAACGCATCGTTGGGGAACTTTGAAAGCAGTTGTTGGTATGCCTCAATCTTTTGATCTTCAGGATGGCATTTGACCCAAATACGCATCGCTTCAACAGAGTTCGGATTTTCACGTATTGCACGCTCCGCATATTCAACGCCAAGAGCTTTTTTGTTAGGAGAATTCATTTGGCTCAGGTGTTTTGCAGCAGTGAGTGTATCTACCCTCTCATACACAATCGCAGCACGTTTTCTATAGTAGTTAATATCTGGGTCCGAATTTGGATTCAAATGCCTCCAGTTTTGCCGTACAGCATCCAACCTCTCCTCTTGATCTTTTGTTTTGTAGATAACTTTGCCCGCAAAAGGATACACTTCTTTGTCATGATCATAGACCCCGCGTATAGGTTTTCCTTTTTCAGAATAAGAGCGGATTTTTATCTTATCGCGTGTTGGATTGTAGCCCGGCAGTCTTGGGATGTCATCATAATCTAATGTAGGTGGCACCCTAAAACTAAATTTCTCCCACAGTAAATCAGGGTTCTCAATAGCTTCTTTTTTGCGTTTTAGCATCTCTGGGTCACCCTTATTTTTAGCGACATCAGCTTTGAACTGTTCTATCAGTCTCTCAAAACTCGGTTCAACAATGGTTAGTTTTACGGGCTTTCGGCTATTCGCCGCGACGGGTCCGTGTTCTGCTTGGTTATAAGGGTCTGCTTGTTCGGGCGCAGTTTTCACGCCACACCCACTGCAACCAGCGAGCAGAGTAACGGTCGTCAATAGTAAAGTTGTGAGGATTTCAATACGGATTTTCATCGGTTTTCTCCCTTTGCTTAACTTGCTGAGTCTCAATAGTTTATGTGTTCAGGTTAGCGACCGTATAGTTCGGTGCTTCCTCAGTAATATCAATATCGTGCGGATGGCTTTCTCGGTATCCACTGCTTGACATACGGACAAATTGGACATCTCTGTGCAACGACTCAATATCAGGCGTGCCGCAGTATCCCATAGCGGATCGAATTCCACCTACCAACTGAAAGACAAAATTGCTCAGCTTACCTTTATGAGGGACTCTGCCTTCAATCCCGCAATGATAATAAATATGACGATATTCTTTCGCACGATATTCTCCTTATTAAAAGATCACAGAAGTAAAATATTCCAAGTCTATAATTGTTTAGTAGCGTATGCGCATTGTTGAAGACATTAGTGGAGCATTTTTTTCTCACATCGTTTGCAATTTCTTTTTCCGTTCTGGATCGTTCATAGCGCGTTTGACGTATGATATTTTGTTCCGAGGCCCCTGTTTCAATGTATCATCTGCGGCTGCATAGGCGCGTTCAAATGAAGCGAGTGCGTTTTCATAATCGCCTAATTGGAAATAACAGACCCCATCTAGACCTCGCCATCTATAGCGATATTCAAGTTGCTGCGCTTTTTTCGCATACCCCAGGGCTTCTTGTGGGTGTTGCGGATAGATTATTCTTGCGAGTTCATGTAAAACATAGGGATGATCTGGGTTTATCTCGTATAGACGGCGTAACGCAGTGAGTCTTTCAGGATCATTAAAATCAAACACACGATCTTGAATCGGATCTCGAGACGCATATACATAAACCCATGTCAGTAGTGCCTCATAGTCGTTTGGGTTTTCTGCTAATGCTTTTTCAGCGAATGGATAAGCTCTACTTTTCCAATGATGGGCAAGATATTGTGCATAGGCAAGGGTGCCGATTGCTTCTTCAAATATTATATCTTGCCCTTTTCGAATTTCTGCTTCGTATTGAACTCCTGAATAATCGCCAGTCTTCTTCAACGCTGCTAACCTTTTTTTCACTTCCGCATTTGCTATTTTATCCACTTCAGGTGAGATAAAGGGGCGTGGGAAAGGATATAAACTATAGCCTCGTGAATGCTGATATATCAAAGGTGAACGTCTTTGTTGGTGTGGTGGTTGTTCAGTATGAACATCTATTTCTTGCTGTGTCGGTGTATCCGTCTCATTTGTGGGTGCTTGTGTTACTTCTGGTGAAGTGTCAATAGGTGTCTTCTGTGTGCATCCGGAACAGCCTGCGAGTAGTATAATCGTTAGCATCAGTAAAGTGGTAAGGGTTTCAATCCGAAGTTTCATTGTTTTCTCCTTTGCTTGACCTGTTAACTCTTTTTTAAAAATAGAATCTACTTGTCCGTGTAGTTGCGATCAACAGCAAGGCAGCCAACACATCTTAAACCTATAGATATAGAGAGTATACGAGAAACTAAAAAATGTCAAATTTTTTCAGACGTTTGGTCTAGGACTGCAAGGCGGTGTCTACATCCTAAGCTAAAGCCCTGTGCCCGTAATCGTAAGCTCCAATCCTATTTCGACCGGTTGACCGGACACATTAACATCCTCACCCGGCACGACTATGGGATGTGTCACCTTATACGTTTGTCCTGAGCCACCAGGGTTATCATCTTTACGGATGAACAAATCGTAAGAGGTGCCTGTATCCGTATCCCCGTCATAATTCATGCACACACCTTCCCACTGAGATGGGGTGCCAAGATGAAACGTAAAGGTCACATCGTCAAATGTAACATCTTGATTTGACGATGTGGTGCCTTTGAGCGTGGCAATAAACGACACATTATCTTTATATTCAGGACGCCACCCTAACCATGCTGTCGGATGCGTCGGTTCAAGGTTCAGCTCGAATGTTGGCGTATTGACATCTCCGTTTGCCTCTGCCGATCAAACATATAAAGCATACGGTGAACAAATAACGAGGGTTAACAGTATCAATAAAAAAATAAAATTCCTATTCATCAGATTCTCCTTATGCTATTTTGATGATGATCTTCGCAATACATAAAAGTGGTGTGAGTAGATTGCAACCCATGAGATATTTTCGTTTCATCGGTACAAGCTTGTAGGTAGACTGCGACCGAGAATAGGTGTTCCCCCCTTTCTCTTTCTTTCACGCCCTTCCCCACCTTTGCCCCCACTGTTCACAACATCTTCCGCATCGCCGACCCACGAACCGATCGCTTTGATGATGTAAGAAGGTTGTGAGGTTGCCACCGCATATTGACGTGAACGCCGGAACGATGCTAAAGCCTTTCGGTAATCCCCCATTTGGAAGTAACACAATCCCTCAACCCCCAACGGAAGATAACGCGGGTCTAATTCTTGTGCCTTTTGTGCATAACCGAGTGCCTCTTGTGGGTTCGTCCCTAAAAGACATTTCGCAAGTTTGTGTAGGACCCACGGATGGTTCGGGTTCATTTCATACAAACGACGAGTCGCTGCCGTCTTTTCTTCGCCATAAGAATATACCCAATTTCCATCTATTCCACCTGCGACGACCCACAGCAGCAAGGTATCAAAATCATCAGGATTTTCAGCATACATAAGATCCACCATTCTTCGGATTTTCTCGTCAGTTGAACCGCTCAGTTCAATTATTCTCTGAATAGTCGTTACAAAACCATCTTCCCGATAAACTTGGAGGGCTTGTTCATTATATTCTTCAAGAGTTATCTTTTTTGATCTCATGCCTATGAGCAATTCATTTTGTTTTTCCAACCGACTTTTCCACAACTCCACAGAAACAGTGAACGGGTCCCATGGCAAAGGGATGCCCCCTTTATTTTCGCGTGCAAGCTCAATATATTCGACACCTTTAAGGGTGGTAAGGTAATCCAGATCAACGAAGTTCTTTGAAGATAACTTTGCCGTTTTTCCGCGTGGTTTGGGTTTTACCTCATTTCGCTTTACGCCAGAGGGTGAAGGTTTAACATCTGGGTTTGATTGATTCAAGGGGACAACAGGTTTTTCGGGAGATTCCTTTTGTGCACACCCCGAACAACCCGCGAGGGATATAATCGCGATCATAAATAAAGTTAAGAACTTTTCTATGCGAAGTTTCATTGTTTTCCTCCCTTTGCTTGACTTACTAGGTCTCAATAGTTTATGTGGCAAGTTAGCAACTGTATAGTTCGGTGCTTCCTCCGTAATATCAATATCGTGCAAATGGCTTTCTCGGTAACCACCCATTATACGCATCCAAATTCGCTGACTCTATAGAAACACTTGGTGGACCATCCGCAGCGGATGGATTCAGCACACTAAACAATGTCAAAACAGAAATGCGATATTTCATTTGTCATATCCTTCTTGTCTTAATTCTATAACTGAATACCCTTTTCGCTGCTTCCGAATCTCATCTTTTGCTATATCCAACTCACTATGCAACTTATATATCCGCAATCGACTTGGTTGGAAAGAATAATCCATTCCCTGATAGGCAGCAACGGCTTTCTCCCATGCACTGAGTTTGAAATAACATTTGGCTAATAAGTCATTCGTTTTCGCGATACGACTATCTAACAGACAAGCCTTCAGCATGTGGTCCAGGGCGGAAACCGTATCTTCTTCGCGGTAATAGTAGCCGGCGATTTGCTCGTGAGCAAACGCATCGTTGGGGAACTTTGAAAGCAGCTGCTGGTATGCCTCAATCTTTTGATCTTCGGGGTGGCATTTGACCCAAATACGCATCGCTTCAACAGAGTTCGGATGCTCACGCATCGCACGCGCTGCATATTCAATGCCGATAATTTTTGTGCTGGGATGATCAGGATCACTGAATTGACTCAAATATTTTGCTGCTGTGAGTGTGTCTATTCCTTCAAATGTAATCGCATACTGTTCTCGGTAATAGTCAACATCCGCTCTTGAGTTCGGATTCGCATTATGCCAGTTTTGGCGCGCAGCATCCTTCCTTTCCTTTTGCTCTTTTGTGATGTAGATAATTTTTCCAGCGAAAGGATATATTTCTTTGTCATGTTCCCAGGGATGATAGACCCCGCGTATAGGTTTACCTCTTTCAAAAGGAGAGCGGATGACTATCTCGTCGCGTGTCGGATTGTAGCCCGGCGGTCTTGGGATTTCATCGAAATTTAGTGTGGGGGGCACCTCAAATCCGATGCCATCCCACAGTATATCGGGGTTGGCAATTGCTTTTCTTTTACGTTTGAGCATCTCTGGGTCCCCCTTATTTTCAGTGACATCGGCTTTAAACTGTTCTATCAGTCTCTCAAAACTCGGTTCAACAATGGTTAGTTTTACGGGCTTGCGACTATTCGCCGCGACGGGTCCGTATGCTGCTTGGTTATAAGGGTCTGCGTGTTCGGGGGCGGTTTTCTGTCCGCAGCCAGAGCAGCCAGCGAGCAGAGTAACAGTCGTCAATAGTAAAGTTGTGAGGATTTCAATACGGATTTTCATCGGTTTTCTCCCTTTGCTTAACTTGCTGAGTCTCAATAGTTTATGTGTTCAGGTTAGCGACCGTATAGTTCGGTGCTTCCTCAGTAATATCAATATCGTGGGGATGGCTTTCTCGGTATCCACTGCTTGACATACGGACAAATTGGACATCTCTGCACAACGATTCAATATCAGGCGTGCCGCAATATCCCATAGCGGATCGAATTCCACCCACCAACTGAAAGACAAAATTACTCAGCTTACCTTTATGAGGGACTCTGCCTTCAATCCCGCAATGATACTAAATATGAAAAAGTGTTTCGTGTTTCGCATGAGCTTTACTCCAATCCCAAGCGTTTGCGTTGTTCCGCACGCGCCCTTTTTTCGTTTTTCTCAATTTGTTCACGGTACGCGTCATCTTTTAACTCAAGTATCCGGTGGAGTCTGTAAAGTCCAGCCAAAACATCGGGGGACACATTTGTGCCTGCGGATTTAAAGACCCTTTGATACTCCGCTAACGCCTTTTCATACTGCCCGGTTTTCAAATAACATTTGGCAAGGAGAAGGAAATTTGCGTAGCGTTTCGGTTCAAGTTCTAATGCCTTTTGTGCGTATCCGAGGGCTTCTTCAGGGTACGCTTTATAGATACTCCGCCCTAAGCCGTATAACACTCTGTGGTGATTTGGATTCATTTTATATAGACGCCGAAAGACCTCTACCTTTTTTCTATTAAGTGTATAATCTAATTCGTTCTCAAGCGTTGATACAGCATTTTCCACCCAGAACAGCATGACTTCAAAATCATTCGGATTTTTCGCGAGTGCCTTATCAAGGTAGGGACGCGCTGCTACCATGTTGTCGCGTCCTTCAACAAGGATCGCAATTATTCTTCTATTACGTTCATCAGTTGATAAACCTTTTGCTGCATACACTGCGTCCAGTTTGGCTTGTCTCACATTTTCAAGTTCGCGATTATAATCAGTGGTTTTCTGCTGCGTCTTTTGTTCGCAGCCAGAGCAACCCCCGATTAAAATAACCGATACAATTAGTAGTAATATAAGTCTTTCTATTTGATGTTTCACCGTGTTTCTCCTTTTTTGAAGTATTATTGCCAATCGTAACGTCTACTGAGTAGGATTATCACTGTCAAAAATAGAGTTGATAGGGTTTTTGGACGAAGTTTCATTATATTCTCCCTTGCTTGACGTGTTAACTCTTTTTTTTATACAATCTACTTGTCCGTGTAATTGAGATCAACAGCGAGACAGCCGAAATGGACATATCTCAACCTATAGATATGGATAGTATACGAGAAACTAAAAAATGTCAAATTTTTTTAAACTTATACCAAATTAACTTGATTCCAATCTATCGGTGCGGTTAGGAAACCGCACCTTATGCGTCAATTTAGTGGTTTTTCAAATATGAGAAATGCTCTTCAGTCCCGTAGGGACTATATGTTTATAGCACCCAATGTTCTCAATCTCTTTCGCTCCGTAGGTGCGATATTTTTAGAACGTTTTTGTTGGACATATCGCACGGACAGAGCGAAAGAGACTATTATACGTTTTTCTATAAACATATAGTCCCTAATGAAGATTAAGAATTTAATCGGGTAATTTCCAGTTTCTTGTAAAGTCCGGTGCGGTTAGGAAACCGCACCGAGCATTGCAAGAAAATTACCGAATTATTTTTTTTATCTTCATAAGTTTGTGCTACAGCAGTGTCCAAATAATTATAGAATTTACTATATATCGGATCCTCCAAGTTCAAAAGTCCCCCTGATAAGGGGGTTAAAAACACCGAAATAACGATTTTTTAAGTCCAATACTTCCTTTTTCACCTCAGTCCTTTAAAATATATGATTCTATTTTCTTCTTTCTGCATCTGGCTTAATCTTCTACTTTCCCTGACGGTGTCTCAGTAATCTCAAAATACACTTTACTTCTCGGAAACGGTACATCGAAAACTGTATATAGAACAACAAAATCTGCATATAACGTTTCACCGACTCTCCCGGTCTGATTATTGCCTGAAACTATGGTAAATCCCGCTGTGGCTGTCAGCGGAATTGAGAAGCAAATCAATAAACATATTGACAAAAGAAGACTAAAGACGAGTTAACTGCCGTTGCATAATTACCTATGTTTTGTTGTGAAGCGGAAACACGGTCAAAAATTGTTAAAATCCATATTAAATCTAATATTAAGCATATTATATTATAGAATATTTATAATTTAAAATGGAATTATAAATCATTGTAATCAATTTTGTCAATAAATTTGTAAAATACATAATTTCTCAAACAACCCCGGTAAGTTCGATTTCCTAACCGCACCGTATCCATCTAATCCGAGATTCAAACGCAAAAAACGCTTGGTGAGGATAATCCTGATAATCTGGCAATCCTATGAATCCTTGTTCAGACAAAATAGTGGAATCAACGCCAAATACGTCCTCCCTGAAAAAGGGGATATGGAGGGTTGGCATTTGTCGGGAAACCGCACCCGCTACGATCACTGTATCGTGGTGTTGATTCACCGGCCTCTGAATCGCAATAATCTTGACCAAGAAAGGATTTTATGCTACTATGTAACATGAGTTCGATAATAGGTGCGGTTAGAAAACCGCACCATAGGCGTCAATTTAAGGAAAGAACTCGTTTGTAGTCGCGCAATTCATAGCGCCTCTTACATTCAAAGAAAAGAGGCGCAATGAATTGCGCGACTACGAACGCTGATATTCTCGTCCTTTGCGTTATTTGAGGTGTTGATACAAAAAGGTGCGGTTAGGAAACCGCACCTACCGTATGGAAACTGCTAAATTGACGCCTATGGTGCGGTTAGAAAACCGCACCTACCGGGTTGGGGACCGCTAAATTGACGCCTATGGTGCAAAATAATTATTCATCTATTTTGTAATGTGCTATTTAGACTTGCTCTATTAAACTATTCTTCCTAATTCCAGAATAGATAACAATGGCAAACACATTGACCCAACAAATTCAGTCGCGCGCCCACGAACTTGGCTTTGAACTTGTCGGGATTACCCCTGCTGAAGAGAGTCAGACTATTCAACGTTACCGGCAATGGATTGCCAATGGATATGCCGGTAAGATGGGTTACCTTGAAAGACACCTACCACTCAAGGAAGATACCCGAACACTCCTGCAAGAGGCTAAATCTGTTATTAGTCTCGCGATGAACTATTGGACTTTAGATACACCTAAAGATTTGGCAGAAGATCCTGGGCGCGGGCAAATATCTCGATACGCGTGGGGTGATGACTATCACGATGTCATTCGTGAGCGGCTTTTATTGCTCGTTGAATTTATCAAAAACACAGCGGAAACCGAACTTAAAAGTCGTGTTTTTGTGGATTCCGGTCCGATCCTGGAAAGGGAATATGCCCAAAAGGCTAAACTCGGTTGGATAGGAAAAAACACGAATCTGATTAACTGGCGTACAGGATCATGGTACTTCCTATCCGAAGTACTTGTGAGCATTGAATTGGAATCTGAAACGCAACCCCTCCGTGGCAGTTGCGGCACCTGTACAAAGTGTATTGAGGCATGTCCAACTGATGCAATTATTGAACCCAATTTGCTTGATTCAAGACTATGCATTTCCTATTTGACAATTGAATTGAAGGACAGCATTCCGAAGGAACTCCGTCCTGAGATGGGAAACCTAATTTTTGGTTGTGACATCTGCCAAGAGGTTTGTCCATGGAACAGCAAGGCAACTCCTACAACTGAACCCGCGTTTCAACCACGCGACGGGAATCTCGCGCCTGAATTGCTAACACTCATTGACATGACACAAACCGAGTTCAGCAAAAAGTTCAAAGGGAGCCCTATCAAACGTGCCAAGCGGAGAGGTTTTCTCCGAAATGTTATTGTCGCAATTGGCAATTGGCGGTCACGCGCTGCAGTACCTGCTCTTAAAAAGGTTTTGATTGATGACGAACCTTTAATTCGTGGACATGCAGCCTGGGCATTAGGACAAGTCGGTGGGAAAAACGCTAAACAGGCTTTGGATACTAGATTAAAATCTGAAGACGATACTGAGGTTATATCGGAAATTCAGGATGCTCTACAAGTCATTGCCGGTGAAAAACAGCAATTTGAGTAATCTTCAATTACACTCTATTCTCCTTGACGTTCAGCCATCATCTCAATGTCAAAACCCTCATTCCGAATGCGTTGATCAAAGTAGAGTAGTGTAGATCCAATCACCCAGATTGGCATTGTTATAGAATCAATGCCTATGTTGATTAGATACAACACAATATTCTGTGGATTCAATTCCCCTTGAAAAATTGGGATTTGAATGAACACTATTGATCTAAATATTTTGTTTAACCCTCCACTGTCAAAAAATCCAGTCAGAGTTAGCAAAAAAGTCAAAGAAAAACGGAATATAAAAGTGACACATAAAAATAGTAGAAAAATTGCAGTCATCGTTCCCAGAATATGCTGCAACGACATCCCTCTCATTACTTCACGCCTACGCCTTATCCCAAGACGGATTGATTTACCTTCTACTAAAATCGCAGCTGCAAAGAAACACCAACTGGTTATAAAGTAAACTGCTATAGAAGCACTAATCAAGAATGTAAGCAGACTCAGAACAATAGCCCAAGAATAATTCATTCGAATGATATCAAATACTTTTCCTAAAAATAGCGTTAAGAGAAAAGTGGTAAGAATAGTGAGTAATCCATAAAATAGTGCTCCGATAAAGCATGGAAAAAATCGGTTTATCGTATGTTTTAGCACTGTAACTGATTTAACACTGTTATCTATATAGGCTTGGGCGGTTGCTAACACAAAACCACTAACTACGACAACAAAAATACAGGAGATTACAATTAGAGTTAGTGTCCATATTGATATCCATTCGATTTGAGGAACAGATTCATTAAAAAGACTGATTGAACCACCAATTATCATTGTAATAAAATATATGGTGGCTATTCCAAGGTATCCCAGGAAATTCCTTCGGTACAGACTGAACGTTGTATCAAGGAGTTCACCAAAACCCATCGGACGTAGTATAGGAGGGGTATTATTATATACTTTTGATGAGTCAATTTCCATTACTATTTCACTTTATGGTATCTATTCATTCTACAGACTATTTACCCTACGGTATTAGGTGTTTATGATGTCTTTAGCGCGTAAACTTCCTCTAAAAATTTATCGTATCGGATTGTGTCATCTCCTCTCATCTTTCCAGCAATAGGACTACCGATGGTTCGTGCAAGCTCTATCCTACGCGCAACGGAAAGCGAAGAGCGGCGCCCAAGATATTCACGTATAATATCCAACTCATACTCTGTTACCAACTCTGGTTGTATCCAGTCAGCATATAGATACTCTTGTGGAGAAATGTTGATAGGTTGTGTATCGGTATTAAGACTTTCACTGGTTAGTTTCAAATCTGACCGAGAAGTCTTAACGACAAGAGTCCCAGCAGCCAAGTCACCTATTCGCTGCCAATTCTTATTAATCAGCATAACAAAAAGACCAGCACCGTAGCAAAAAGGGAGGAAATCGACTATCCGCACAAGATTTCGGATCGCTGAATCAGCAAAACTTATTGGATAACCTCCTTCTTTTATAACACGTAATCCCAATGCAAGTTTGCCGGGGGATTGACCGTTCGTTGTAATTTCAAATACCATATAGTAACCCCAGAAGATAGCAAAAATAACAATACCACTCACTGCTCTAAGCCAATTGCCAAGAACATTTCCAATTTCAGTGAGAAATCCTTCATTGACGTAAGAACCAAGCGTTATGACTACGGTAAGTATTAGTGTATCAACTAGTGCCGCATAGAAGCGCGACCCGATACCTGCTTTCTGATAATTGATGTGGATCTGTTCTGGTGTTTCTACAGATAATTGTTCAGTGATACTCCCACGACTAAAGTCGTGGGCTTCTTGTTTCCTCATCCGATGCCTCCTCTTGTGGAGGTCTTATACCCAATTAACGGGATTTGTAGTGCGAGGTCCCCGTGCCTCGCAACCGTGTGCTATATCAAAAAACTTCTAATCCCGTTAATTTGGTATTACTTAGACTCCACAAGCGTTTATACTCTCCGCGTATCCCGCGGCGAGTTGTTTTAGATTTCTGGCAGCGTTAACATCACGATCTTCTGTGTATTGACACACTGTACTGCCATCGAAAATTTAGACCACTGTCTAAACCAAGATTGTGATATAATAACAATCTGATTGAAAGGAGGAACCGATGGCAAAACGAAGAAGATTCACTCCCGAATTTAAGGCTGAAGTTGTTATTGAGGCACTCAGCGGTCAAAGTTCACAAGCGGAGTTGTGTCGCCGCCATAACCTCAGCGACGAACAACTCTCAAAGTGGAAACGCCAATTCCTTGAAAACGCGGCGACCCTCTTTGAACCTGCTGATAAGCAGACGAATGCGTCTCAAATTCAAGTTGCTCAACTTGAGCAACTTGAATTTGAGAAAGAACACTTGTCTTAACTTTACGAAATTCTGGTCTAAAAAATTGATGGCACTTCAAGCCATCATTGATATAATACCAAATTAACGGGATTTGTCCTATTTTCCGGACGGTAGGTGCGGTTTACTAACCGTACCTATAGATTGGAATCAAGTTAATTTGGTATAAGTTTCTGCCCAATTTTCAGAAGGTTGATGCGGCATTTATGTTATATTCCTTGTATCTGAATTTACTCTGTTTCCTTATGATACCACATCTTGAGAGACATGTCATATCAAATTAACTTGATTTCAATCTATCGGCGCGGTTAGGATACCGAACCTTATGCGTCAATTTAAGGAAAGAACTTGGCTGATATTCTCGTCCTTTGCGTTATTTGAGATGTTGATACAAAAAGGTGCGGTTAGGATACCAAACCTACCAGAAGGTGTCTATAAACAACCACTGAAATCGAGTTGACTTTACGCGATATTTATAGATAACATAAAGCAAGGAATAATTGATGACTGTTGCTGAATTTATTGAGAAAAAACAGAAGTCCTGGGCTGAATTAGAGAGTTTGTTAAGACATCATCGCAGTGTTAATGCGACACAACTTAATCGACTCGGGTACTTATATCGGCGTGTTACGTCAGATTTAGCCGTAGCTCGGAGAGATTATCCGCATGATCGATGTGTTATATATCTCAACGAGTTAGCCTCAAGAGCACATTCAACTGTTTACCAAATTTCACCTTTAAAACGTGGTTCACTATTGGAGTTTCTCCGCTTCGGTTTTCCGAAAGTTTTTCGAGAAAACTTATACTTTATTGGTGCAGCCTTTCTAATGTTTACGCTTTCATTTGCGGGTGCTTATTGGAGTGCGTTGAGAACACCCGAATTTGCTGCAACACTTGTACCTGAAGGCATGGTATCTCATATTCAAGAGTTGGGAGAAAGAGGATGGAATGAAACAACAGCAGGAAACAGGAATCTATTAGCATCCTTTGTAATGACAAACAATATTAGGGTAGCCATTCTTGCTTTTGCTGGTGGTATTATGTTGATGGTAGGAACGGTCTATATTTTAGTTGTCAACGGTATTCTTTTGGGTGCTACTGCGGGTCTGTGCCATGTCAATGGGGTTACTTTAGCACTTTGGTCTTTTGTCTCACCGCACGGTTACATTGAGTTAACAACAATTTTTATTGCCGGTGGCGCGGGTATGAAGTTAGGGTATTCACTCATTTCGCCATCTCTATTGACACGAAAGCAAACATTGATTAACGCAGCGAAAACGGCTATTAAGTTGCTTGGTGGATGTGTTGCCTTGCTTATCGTGGCTGGAATTATTGAAGGTTTTGTGTCTCCTTCTGATATGTTGAATGGATTCAAAATTGGTTTTGGTGCTATGACAGGTATTTTACTGTTTGTGTACCTTTTTGGGATAAAAAAATCAAATAGTAGTCTCTGACAATATTTACTATAATCAAGAGTGTAGTTAACCAATAACATTCAGATTTTAGATTTTGCCTTAAGCTCTAAGTATTTATTCACCACTGACATTGTCAATTGGTGGGCAGGTACATCAATTGTAATAACACCTTGTCTTCTCAATATCTCTAAAGTTGTGTGTTTTTCTTGCAATAACCGTTCTGCGATTGCTTTCTGATAGACCGATTTAGAGTTTGTTGTCTTCTGGTCAGCCAATTCAACGATACCAGAGTCTGTCAATGTAACGCAGATAACGAGATGATGTTTTGAGAATTGTGTGACATAAGTTGCAATTCCTTCAGCAGAATCATTGTCAAGAATGTCAGTGAAAAGTATAATAAGCGCGCGTTTCCGCTGTTTTGAAGCAAGATAAGTAAACGCCGACCCAAAATCTGGTTCTACTGGATGTACCGGTAACGCGTAGATCGTTTCCAATATCGTTAGGAACTGCTTTTTTCCCTGTTTCGGAGATAGGTATTGGTGGACGGTATCCGAAAAGGCAATTAATCCTATCCTATCTCCTCTTAGTATTGAGACATAGGTTGCCATTAAGGTTGTGTTGATGGCATAATCCAATTTTAGCATTGCCTTTTGCGATATTGACTCTGAATCAGGTATATCGCCTGATTCCAATAGAATTGGGGAAGCCATCAACCTTCCGGTGTCTAACATAATTACAATATCTTGGCTACGTTCGGTCTCAAATTCTCTGACGATGGGTTTCCGGTGACGTGCTGTGGCTTTCCAATCGATACGTCGAAAGTCATCATCTGGTAAGTATTCGCGTAACCTTTCCATCTCCGTGCCTTCCCCGAATTGACGTGAATTTTTTAGCCCCATTTGATGAAGCATACCCCGTTTCACTAAGAGTTCATATTGCTGAACCGCTTGTAGATTTGGATAGACTTTTATCTCTGACGCTGCTTTGACCTTATATTGTCGAACAACAAACCCCAAAATTCCCCAACACCGCACATGAATATCACCAAACTGGTAAATACCGCGCCGCAGAGGAGTAAGGCGATAAGATATGTCCTCTTGCTGCATAGGCGATACACGACATTTATGGATTACATTTTCAAATAGGAATTCATTTGGAAAATCATCTTTAAGATGTATCCTTAAACGATGTAGCGATCGGTTAACAACCTTTAATGTCACCATGTTCTCTGCCCCCAGTGAAAATTTAGAATTCATCTCTCTAGTGATTTCAACTTGTTTAGGCAGAGGGTTTGTAACATAATCAATGATACTGACAATAAGTAACAAAACCAGATATGCACCACCGATGAATAAAAGATTCGGTGAGACAGTGTACAGCACAATAGGAATGGCAACTGGAAGCAGGAAGATTAGGAGTCGTTTGGTTATATGCATCTTTTTTCTAACGTGGAATTTCTACTTCAGCGAGTAGTCGGTCAATTACATCGTCTGGTGTTAACCCCTCAATTTCGGCATCAGGCTTCAATAGAATGCGATGTCTGTATACATGGGGTGCTAAGTATTTCACATCATCGGGTAGAATATAGTCTCGACTTTGTAATGCAGCGTAAGTTTTGCTTGCTAACAAGAGGGCAATTGAGGCACGAGGACTCCCACCTAACACTAACTCATTGGATTTACGCGATGCTTCAGCCAAGTTGACAATATAGTTGAATATTGAATCCTCAACAGTGACTGTCTGTATCGTTTTCTGACACTCTTGAAGCGAAGCACCGTCAATTACGCTTTCGACACCTACTGCATCTAAGCGCGTTGCGTTAAATCCGTGATGGTAGTTTACCAAAATTTGTGTTTCTACCTCTGGTCCTGGATAATCTACGCGAAGTTTGAATAAAAACCTATCAAGTTGTGCCTCTGGGAGTGGGTAAGTGCCCTCATATTCAATTGGGTTTTGTGTTGCTAATACGATAAACGGCAGAGGAAGTTCATGTCGCACACCATCAATGCTTACCTGCCGTTCCTCCATACATTCAAGGAGTGCCGATTGTGTTTTCGCGGGTGAGCGATTGATTTCGTCTGCGAGCAGTACATTTGTGAAAACAGGTCCGTGTTTCAAGTTGAATTGATTTGTAGTTAAGTCATAAACACTCGTGCCAACAATATCAGAAGGCATTAAATCAGGTGTAAACTGTACACGGCTGAACTTTCCAGAGACCACCATCGCTAAAGTCTTTGCCATAAGGGTTTTTGCGGTACCGGGAACACCTTCTAACAGGACATGTCCACCTGAAAATAGACTGACGACCACGAGTTGGAAGAGTTCTTCTTGACCGACTATAATTTTTTGAGCTTCTTGTTTAATTTTCTCAAAAACTGTTTGAACTATATTTTCCATAATGTTTACTTCACACCTCTACGTAGTTGAAAACTACGAATGGAAATTAGAATATGGTGATTCCGCCTAATGTAAATGGTTTCTACCAGATCAATGTCGAATGTACTGTTGCATTCAGGAGGTAACTATTTTGTTCTACGGATCTTTGCTATTGCGCGGTATGCTTCAACTCTTTTCGCTAATTCAACAAGTTGTGCTTCTGAAATATTATCAGACGGTCCCAGGTCAAATAGCAATTTGGTAAGTGTTCCATCTTCATCAGTTGCACCACGATTCTCCAATTCCTCTATGAAGTTTGCGGTGTTTAAATTAGGATTGACTCGCCAGCGTATCCCCAAATCTGCCTTGAATTTATCTCGGATGTGACTTAAAATCTCCATGCGTGTGTTTCCTTTTTGATATAGACTTGTCATTGCGTGGACATATTCCGAGCTCAAACGTCTATTATTCTCGCGCACATCCAAAGGCTTTCCGAACCGTCTGCCTCTCAGTGCCAGGAAAGCGAAGATAATCAGACAGATGTAAACAGCACTTAAACCACCTGGTGTATTGAAAATGAAATTCATTTGTGAATTGCTTCCATTTGATGACTTCTGGATGTAATATTCTCCCTCAAAAAGACCGATGTGTGCATTGCGGGGAAGTGTTGACATAAGATTGAAGAGCAAAGTAGCATTACGACTATTGCGCAGCCCGTTCTCACTGAACAGATGTGCAGATGTTGCGAAAAACACTCGTCCTTTACCATGACGTAGTGTCACAACAACACCCTGATTCTCTGTACCATACAGGACCGCTGCATCTCGTTGAGAAGTATCAATAATAAAATATGTTTGTGAACGAATTTCGTTAACCGGATGCAACGGGAAAAATGGTTCATCGCTAAATCTTTGTGATAATTCCAGTCTATTTGATAAATTTCTCGATTTTAATCCGTACGATGCGACAAGTCCTTCCATCGCTTGATGGTTTCCTCCACATACGATTAAAGTGCCGCCAGATCTGACGAAATCTTGTATATTCTGAATTTCTGTTGCAGAGGGTGCTTTTTTTAGGTCCTGTAGGAACAAAACATCATACCGTTTCAGACCGGAAGAATATTTTTCCGATATTTCTGTGACATGAAACTTTAGTTTACGCAAAATGAGATAAAGCACACTTTCATTTTCAGGCAAATCACCATTTTCAGGCAAATCACATGAAAATTGAGAACAGGTTAGGACAATTAGAATCAGAATAATAATAGAATGTTGGGAAATTCGCATATATTGTCTCTGAAATAGTGTCCTGATTGGTGAAGGAGTGAGAAACCGATATATATTTAATGTTTTACATAGACTTTTTGTAATATATCTCGATAATTTGCAACAGTCTCTGCATCACAGGGTTTGTGTCCATACCAAACCTCGTCAAAAACTGTTATCGCTGGTCCCAGGCTTTTCTGAAGTTGCATGTCTACTTGTGATTGGTGAAGGTACTCACGATTAGTTAGGCTTTTATCATAAGGCAGGATGCCTCGTTCCTGGAGATGTAAAAGAGCGGAGAGATATAGATAGCGGAGGGCACTGCGAAAGTCGTTCGATGCTGCTGCATTGTCAGCACGGACAAGGGCAGCTTTTTCTGTTTTTACGTGGTCTACTGTCACTTCTTCTGATACCTCGTCGTGAACTTCGCTAATTAGGTTCATGCGAATTTGTCTGATAAAAAAGATAACTACAACACCTAATGCTAATGCACTAAGTAGAAATAAAACCCTCCCAAGGTTAAAATCCTGAATAGATTTAGGTTCAAGGAGTTTAGCTAAATCGCTTTGGTATTTTTCATGTGAAACTCTGGGGGCTGAACTGTCTGACTTTAATTCATCGCGAAATTGCTGTTCTTCTGCCTCCATTGCAGAAATCCCAGCATGATATACAAAACACAAGATGATAAGTAAACAAAACCTTAATCTCACAATCAGGATGCCTCTTGTTTAGCTTTAGGGTTCATGTTTAATCTTTCTAAGTAGCGTTGTGTAAATCCAATGTTAATTCGTAACCTGCATTTCGATATCATAAGCTTCTTTACGGATCCGGAGGTCAAAGTATAAAAGGGTTGAACCGATGGATCCAATTGGCATCAATAGTGCTGCGAGGCATAACGAAACAAGAAGTCTAAACGAATACATAAACCATCCAATATCATTTGGATTAGGCAAAAATGCCAGACGTATAGACTCCAGCAATGTTGGATTTTCCACCGCAGGAGTTTTTGATACAAATGAGAAGATCAACTGAAAAGTAGTCTGTAAAATAATACTTAACATGACCGATATAATAAAAATAGCCACCATAATTCCAAATACTCGCCACCAACTCCCTTTAACCAATTCAGCAGAACGTCTGAATGCCGCAGTCGCGGAAGTTTTTTCAAAAAGAATAGGAATACTATAGAGTCCCCATAGGACTCCAAAATAGATTGAAAACGGAATACCTATAATGGTTACAAAAGTTCCACAAACAACTAATATCCAGAGCAGTGAACTACCAAGAAGTGGAATAAAACACTTCAATGGTTCTTGTAAAGCATTCCGCGCAGTAATGTCCTTTTCTAAGAACACTTGCGAGGTAGCATAAACAAGTGCTCCATTTATGAATAGAGACAATAGAAACGTAGAAAGAAAAAAGTAGAATAGCATCGCAGGGGTGTCCTGCATTCCGTTTTTGATTAGAATATACATATATGTTTGATCCCTAACGAACCCTATTACGATATATACTATTCCGATACCTAAATATAAACTGAAATGGCTCCGATAGAGTGTAAACATGCCATCTATGATATCTGTGAAACTCATCGCATGCATGGGTGTAGAAGGTTCTGGCGTGTTAATATCTGGCACTAAATTATCGTGTTCTTGCATTGTTTCCTGCTTTTGAGTAAACTTGTTGATATATGATTAGTTTATCATATTTCGGCTTTTATTTCAAGATATTGTTTTGTTGAATAATACCCAATTAACCCGATTTGTAGCGCGAGGTCTCTGGTTCTCCTCTAACTTTTCCAGATTCGTAATTTGAGATGCTACGATCCAGTTCTTCAGTAACTTCTTGGCATATCTCAAGTCCGTCGTCGGGATCGTACTCATAATCCTCTAAAAACTGCTCCAGTTCCAAATGGCATACGAAAAATTCATAAAATGCAGATTGCAACTGCAGATAATTTACACCCGATATAGGTTCTTTCATCAACTTAACTATTTGTTCCCGAACGGCAAATAATTCTGAATTCACGAGTGTTTCCATTAGTGCCCGGAGTTTGTTATCTATCTTCGGTGTCAAGACCCCATGCTTTAGCTTGGGGATGTAGACACCGCAAAAAAACTGGACTTTTTCTAAACCTTTTAATCTCCTAAACGTCTAACTTTTAAGTTGCACAGACACTTGTGTCGCCTTTTGCAACATCTACGGTGGGACACACCGAAAGTTACGCTTGTGGAGTCCAAATAAGACCTCATTCGGAGGCACGAGAGACGGAAGCAAGAAAAGCCATTTGGCAACAACACTTGCTGCCAATATAAGAGCTAAGAATCCCCATGCTTTAGCTTGGGGAGTATGTCAACAGATAACGCTTCTACCTTTATGATAGGTTGAGTATTATCGGGAATTCCCCCGAGTCTTCGCGTCATTCGTCCTATAGGTGATGTTTTCCGTTCAACTTCAACTATTTCCACGCGTCGTTTCAAATGTGAAAACTCTTCACTGGCTCCTAAAACAGTAAGCACGCACGTCTCATTTGCATCTAAATCAAATGCTAGATCGTAAGAATAGGCTTCAAAAAATTCTCGGAAGCCCTCTGCCAGAATTTCGCGGTCAGCATTCTCTACCAGTAGGGCAGCAAGCTTATCTCGGTCAGCAAATAGCGACTCGTTCACAATCAAAAGAAGCCAGTCTCGGAATTGCACGGGAGTCATGTCTGTTAGGGATAGTTTTGTTTTGTTTGAGGTCATAGATGTTTCCTTTTTGTATTTCGTAAGGACAGATATTCTACCAACTCACGTTACATATTGTTTGAATTTTGAAAAATATAGGCGTTTGCCAGCCCGTTTTGGGCGCGGGAGGCAAACACCTATATTTACAAAATCTGGACAGATGCATATTCAAACATCTGACTTTATATTGGAAAACGGTTTATGATCCTACTCACCTTTCTTGATAGTTAGACGATAGTGCTGTCCAATTTTCTTGGTATCAAGAATGTCGTGTCCATCGTTGGTGAGGCTCTTCGGCACGTTCTCAAACGGTTCACCATCGTCAATGGTGATTTCCAAGAGTTGACCAGCCTGCATCGTTTCCAACCGAACTTTCGCTTGGACGTAGTTGAATGGGCACGCGACACCTTTTAAATCAAGGCTATCAACGATTTCCTCAACAGGTTTCGTCTCTTTGATAACTTTTGGCTTCGGTGCAGGACGCGATTTGCGTGTTTTACGCAGACTCTCTTCCTCTTCCTCCTGCTTAATACGCATGCGTCCGTAGATGTTATGCGATTCTTCAACAAAAAGGGTGGCTTCTTCCACGCGGCGGTGTGCCAATTCGTGGTCGAAAGTAGAACTATCTTCTTCTGTTGCCTTAAACAGATGTGCACCGTATCCGACGAAGAAATTGCCAGGATCAAAAAAGCGAGTTCGGAATTCATTGATAGTCGTTGCATCGTCAATATATTGCAATCCGACAGTTGTCAAGAGACCGTCAGCGGCTTTAATCATAGCATTAAATGCCTTATCTGCTGATTCTTGGAAAGTTCCATCTTCCAAACTCAAACCAGATTCATATATAAGCCGATCCGCTTCTTCCAACTTCATGGAGACGAGTGCGACTAACTGTCCAGCACACTCACCGACACCGGTTTTGAGTTCGTAATCTTTCGTGTCACCTGTGTCTATGTAAAATTCGGGTGCTTCCTCATAAGAAGGAATCTTATCGTACTTGGACAAAATTGATTTAATTTCCACTTTACCGAGTCGTGCAACGTAATCGGTGAAGGTTTCCTCATCGTTTCGCTCTTGGGTGTACCTACCTGTTAACTCCTCAATGAACGTTGGGATGTACCTTCCGTGGATTTTTCCTGTGGCAAGTCCGTAAGAGCTCGCGTTTTCAACCATATGTCCACCGAGTAGCACCAAGTAGAAGGGAGCACTGTGTCCACCGACTCGTTTTGTAGAGCCGAAGAAGCCAATATTCGCGATGTGATGCTGTCCGCAAGAGTTCGGACATCCGCTAATCTTAATCCGAAAGTCTTTGATTTCGTTCTGTACACCGGTTTCAATGAAATGGTTTCGCAGATGCGCTGCCAGACCACGGGAGGAAGATACACCCAGTTTGCAAGAGTCAGTGCCGGGGCAAGCGGTAATATCAACCATTGATTCCGCACCAGGATCACCCAAGCCGATAACCTTTAGTTCGCGATAGAGCGCGGGTAGATCGGTCATTGTTACCCAACGAAGCACAATGTTTTGTTCCACTGTGGCACGGATAGTGTCTTTCACATATTTGCGAGATATGTCTGCTAATGCACGTGTTTGATCGGCAGTAATATCACCGAGCGGAAGTGTGATCGTCACAAAAGCATAGCCGGGCTGCTTCTGTAACCGAATATTGGATTGATACCATTCTTCAAATCCATCAGGTTTTGAGGTACCGTTAAGTTGTGTCGGAGATTTGAGCGGACTTTCATTGTAGGCATCCAAGTTATCCAGATATGAAGTCCATTCTGGATCGTGTCGTAGTGTTTCGCGATCTTCATACACCATTTTTCGGAATTCTTCAATGCCGTATTTAGCGATTACAAACTTCAGACGCGCCTTGTTTCTATTTCGACGTTCACCTAAACGGGTGAAGACTCTGCAAATTGATTGTGAAATTGGCAGAAGTTCCTCTGCTGGGAGGAAATCATCAAGGACCTTCGCCTGATGTGGAACTGCACCGAGTCCACCACCGACAAAGAATTTAAAGCCGCGCTTAACTTCGCCATCAATCTCTTTGACTGCAGCTACTGCACCGATGTCGTGCATATTTGCTAAGCCACAAGCGTGTTCTTCACAACCAGAAAATGCGATTTTGAACTTACGACCAAAATCTTGTGCATCTGGGTGACCTAACAGGAACGCTGACAACGCCTTTGAGTAAGGTGTTACATCAAAAACTTCATCTTGGCAAACGCCGCTGATCGGGCATGCTGTGACGTTTCGTACAACATTTCCGCAAGCCTCTTTAGTTGTGATGTCCACACTTGCGAGACGGCGCATCAACTCAGGGGTGTTGTTGATGTCAACGTAGTGATATTGCACATCTTGACGTGTCGTAATGTGGATGATGTTATCCGAAAATTCTTCGGCAACATCTGCAAGCATTTCAAGCTGATCTGCTGTGAGTCCACCGAAAGGGATTTTAACACGGATCATCTGCGATCTATCATCGCGCTGTCCGTAAACCCCGTGCCGAAGTCTAGATTCGGTATAGAGAGACTCTTCAACTTGGCCAGCTTGGAACCGACCGAGTTGTATCTCATAAATCTCGATTTCGCGGGCAACATCAGCAGGTATAGCCGATGCGTCGTAAGCTCCCGCGTATTCAATAGCCATTCTATGCTCCTTATAACCTCATATTTGTAGTTTGTGTTAATGTGTGTCCGATTACTTCCATTTAAGAACAATTTGCAAGCAGAAAATGATGCTGCAGAGGGTCGTGTGTTTAAGCAATATTAAGAAATAAATTTTAGGTTTTGAGGAAGAATGGAAAGCAGGAAGACTGGAAGAAACGCTATGTTCATTATCTTCCCGACTTCCATACTTCCAATCTTCCAACTCATCTGCGGATTAAAAACATAAATCTAATATTGAAACTTGCTTAGAAACCTTATTATTAAATAAAATAGTATACACTAAAATGTAAGTAATATCATTGACATACTCCCCAAGCTAAAGCATGGGGATTCTTAGCTCTTATATTGGCAGCAAGTGTTGTTGCCAAATGGCTTTTCTTGCTTCCGTCTCTCGTGCCTCCGAATGAGGTCTTATTTGGACTCCACAAGCGTAACTTTCGGTGTGTCCCACCGTAGATGTTGCAAAAGGCGACACAAGTGTCTGTGCAACTTAAAAGTTAGACGTTTAGGAGATTAAAAGGTTTAGAAAAAGTCCAGTTTTTTTGCGGTGTCTACATCCCCAAGCTAAAGCATGGGGTCTTGACACCGAAGATAGATAAGAATTTTACATTTAATCTTTTGGTGCGTCTCCCCAATCAGGAATTTGTAGTAATTCTCCATCTTGCATTGCTGATTCGTGTGCCACAATTCCCGGTGCACAATACCGAACTGCTTCCCAAACGTTGACACGCGGTAACCGCTGACAATTGACTGAATCAACAAATTCGTGCACCAGATAAGCATGTGAACCACCATGCCCGCCTAAGTTATCCTTAAGTGTGTTAGGTAGGTATTCGTGCATTTGTGTAGGTTGGATGTTCTGTCTTCCTTGCTTATCTGCCCACACACTTCCTGCAAGACTCTGTTCGTAACTTCCCTCGGTGCCATAGATACCACTGGGACGTTCACATCCAGGGTGACCTATCCTTCTAAACTCACAGATTTGCATGGTTGCACCATTGCTCATTGTAAAGAGACCGACTTCATTGGAAAACGGGTTTTTGTGGATAGTGTCCAACCGATACCAGTCGTCATTTGGATAGATATATCCTTGAGCGGAAACCGAGGTTGCATGTGCGTTCATCACAGAGATTGGAAAACAAGTTGAGTGTGTCGGATAGTGCATTGGGATTCCACCTGATTTGTCACGACCCCACTGTTCACCCCATCTCTTTTTCAGTACATCATAGAGTCCATGACTCATGTCGTGGAAATACTCAGCGCGACAGTGAACAAACTCGCCAAATGCTCCTTCTGCCGCTTTCTGACGACAAAAGGCTGCTTCGGGACGAAAGTAACTTGTTTCACCGTTCATATAGATCATACCAGTCCGTTCAACAGTTTTGACCAATTGTTCGCATTCATCCAACGATACTGCAGCCGGAACAGCAGTGTAAACATGCTTTCCTGCTTCCATTGCTCGAATTGCTTGCTGTGCATGCATCCAATGCTGTGTGATGATAACGAGTGCATCCAAATCTGATTTGCAGATATCGTCAAGACTTGAATACGTCTCGGAAATTTCAAACTCTTTTGCCCATTTCGACAATCTGTCGGCATGTAAATCGCAGAGGGCAAGCCGATGCACGTCTGGATGTGCTTTATAGGATTGGATAAATGAGGGACCAAACATCCCTAAACCTACCATCCCAACACTAATACTCATCCGATTGCTCCTTATACCATTTCTGAATGACAACATCTCATTAACAAAAAACGCGTTCGTAGTCGCGCAATTCATTGCGCCTCGGACATTCACCTTCGTCAGAAGTTCAAATTCTCATTAATGGGAGTTTATTTATCAGAATTGGTATTACTCAGAATTTTTATACGATAAGATTTTGTAAATTCCATTCTCAGGTGCATTTGGCAACCCTACAACTTTGGAATAAAATCCTTACAAATTCACGTGTTGTCCTAATGCAGTACGATAGGCTTTAACTGCAGCTTCCATCCCAATATAGAGCGCGTCTGCCATCAAATGGTGTCCAATAGAAACTTCAAGAAGTCCTGGTAATTTCTGCATCAAAGGTAGATTATCAAGATTGAGATCATGCCCTGCGTTTGTACCAAGACCTAAATCGAGTGCCTTTTCACCAGTTTTCTTCAAAAGCGAAAATTCGCGTTCAATTTCAGCATCGGTCTGCGCCATCGCATAAGGTTCAGTATAGAGTTCAATTCTGTCTGCACCGATGTCCGCTGTTCTCTCTATCTGTTCAAGATCGGTTCCGCTGAACAGACTAACACGGATTCCAGCATTTTTCAGAGTGTTTATTATTGGTTTCAACATGTCGCCATCTTTTTGGATATTCCAGACGGTGTGGCTGGTGATTTCTCCGCTGACAACTGGGACGAGTGTGCATTGTGTTGGTTGTACCTCCAACACCATTTCAAGTAGGTCGGGGCGTGGATCACCTTCGATGTTATATTCAATGTTAATATTTTTTTTTGTGTTTATCTCTTTTATCCGTTCTGCGATTTCGTAGACATCCGAAGGTCTGATATGACGTTGATCTTCGCGAGGATGCACCGTAATGCCTTGTGCACCTGCATCAATACAGGTATCAACTGCAGTAAGGACATCCGGGATGTCACCTCCTCTTGAATTTCGTAATGTTGCGACTTTGTTGACATTGACACTTAAACAGATCATCCTTTCTCCTTTTCTGTGTTTTATGAGACAGAACTATGGAAAAATGCCGAGTTGCATATAGGATTGTGCTATTTTATGGATCGCATTGATGTATGCTGCAGTCCTACAATCAATTTCCTCTTTGGCATATTTTAATTTCGTTTCACGAATTTCTTGATATGCGTTTATCATGGTATCTTGAAGACCTGAGTTCACCAAATCTGTTTCATCGGCACCGTGTACAGGTCCGCGTTCATCGTCGGAAAATTGGTAGCCGGTGGCTTGTTCTATAAAGAGGAGCATTGCATTGTACGCGCTTTCTTCATACCGTCTGGCAAGCCGTCCGAATCCGACGTGCGATAAATTACGGAGCCATTCAAAGTAGGAGACGGTTACACCGCCAGAGTTTAGATATGTATCCGGAATGATTAGAACGCCACGTTGTCGCAATATTTCATGAGCTCTTGATGTAGTGGGGCCGTTAGCAGCTTCGGCAACAATCCGAGCTTTTATATGTGGCGCGTTATCCGCAGTTATCTGATTTTCTAACGCTGCGGGAACGAGAATGTCGCATTCCAACTCCAAACTGTGGTCCGGATTCTCAATAAACGTTGCGTCTGGAAAATGCCGAATTGAGCCAGTTTCTTCTCGAAACATAGACACTTTTTCAATATCTAATCCATTCTGGTTATAGATTGCCCCCTCTACTTCGGCGATGCCGATAACTATTGCCTCATATTCGCTTAAAAATTTTGCGGCATGATATCCGACATTTCCAAAGCCTTGAATTACAACGGTTTTCCCTTTCAGACCGGGAGCAAGTCCTGCCTGTTTCATATCGTCTTCAAAACTGCATACCTCTTCCAATCCGAAGGCTACACCGCGTCCTGTAGCCTCTCTACGTCCTTGAATTCCGTTCTGTTCAATCGGTTTTCCCGTTACACACGCGATGGCATTGAGTTTGTCAGGTGACATTGTGAGATATGTATCAAGAATCCACGCCATCTCGTTTTCACTTGTTCCGAAATCAGGCGCAGGCACATCCACACCAGGACCGATATAGTTCTTCTGGATCAGTTCATAGGTATAGCGACGGGTGATTCTTTCCAATTCACTCTCAGAATACTCATTTCTGTCAAGTTGTATACCCCCTTTTGCGCCTCCAAACGGAAGGTTTACCAGTGCACATTTATAGGTCATCAAAGCGGCAAGTGCCATTATCTCATCTTCGTTTACCAACGTACTATAGCGGATTCCACCTTTTGTTGGAAGGTTGTGATGGCTATGTTCGGCACGCCATCCGTGAATCGTTTGAATGGTACCATCATCACGTTTTAATGGAAAGGTGAAATGACAGGAACTGTTACAAATTTTGATTTGGTCCAGTAAACCCTGCGGGTATTCTGTGAACTGAGCAGCTTTGTCAAAATCCTTGTTTACTTTTTGGAAAAATGATAAGTTTTCTGCCATTTTATTCTATCCTTTCAGTGGTATCCAACGCATCGTTTCTATTGTGAGTATTTAAACAATATCACGTTTATCCTTTTCTACCAAAGGACAGCGAAAAGACTTACCGTTGCCTAATGTATTTTTGTAATCTTGCATCTGCTTGAACCTCACCAACGTAGATGTCTCCATGCGAATCTAACCAGATACCGTGTGGACAAGCCACAAATTCTCCAGGAACGGTACTGCCGCGCTCACTACCCCATTGTGAAACTACTTCCCCATCCAAAGTCATAATCGAGACGCGCTGCTCAAGTTCTGCAACGTACACAAGCTCGTCTTCGTCAATATAAATCGTGTCGGGTTGCAGCAGGTCACTCCATTCCTCAATGTATTCTCCATCCAAAGTGAAAAACTGAATTCGATTATTTTCTCGGTCTGCAACCATAAGCCGATTGCGAGGGTCAACTCTGACACAGTGTGGTAAGTCAAATTCCCCAGGACCTGTTCCCGGTTTTCCCCAAGATTTAATTAACTCTCCGTCGGGTGAATATTTATGAATCCGCGCATTGCCATATCCGTCACTGATATACATCTCACCATCAGGACCGAGTGCTAAATCTGTCGGTAGATTGAAAGGTTCACCCTCTGCCCCGGGCTTGTCCATTGTGCCGAGGGTCATGAGCAGTTCCCCATCTGTAGTGAATTTATGCATCACGTGCGTTTCGCGTTCCACACAATAGATGTTATCATCACCATCAATGAAAATACCGTGAGCATCCTTGAGAATATCATCACCCCAAGAGGTTAGGAAATTGCCATCACGGTCAAAGACTACCATAGGATGTTCACTTCGGCTATAGACATAGACGCGGTCCTGTGAATCGACCGCGACAGCAGGAATCCAGCCAAATTCCCAACCTTCTGGTAGTGTCCACCAATTTTCTTGCACCTTATACTGATGCGTTCCTTGTCCAAAAATCATGAAAGTCTCCCTATTTTTAAATGAATTGATAGTCATTTTATCAGATATATTTCAATATATCAAGAGGAATTTAACTTGAAGACTTGCATAAAGTCAATAATCAATGATATAATTCTCATTGTAATATTAGTGCCTTCATCAGTATTCTGTTGGACATGTAAATATGAACGATTTGGTAATGATGAGAGGTAATGAATTCTGTTTGGAGTTGAATGAGTTATATAATATTCAATCTATAGAGGAACAATGAAACAAATTTTAACCATTGCAGGATCAGATTCAGGTGGGGGTGCTGGAATACAAGCTGACATCAAGGCGATTTCAGCAAACGGGGGTTTCGCAATGTCTGCAATTACCTCCGTAACAGCACAGAATACAGTCGCTGTCACCGATGCGTTTGATCTGCCAATTTCACTCATTGAAGCGCAGCTAGATGCGGTTTTTACAGATTTTGAAGTAGCAAGCGTAAAAACAGGGATGCTCTCATCGTCAACTATTGTTGAAGCGGTGGCACAAAAACTACGTGAATATACGCCACAGGCAATCGTGGTAGACCCAGTAATGATATCTAAAAGCAAGTTTCCACTGTTGAAAGCAGAAGCCATCAATAGTCTAAGACATGTATTAATTCCGATTGCAACGGTAATCACGCCTAACGTCTACGAAGCAGAACTGCTTTCACAACATGAAATCCGAACCATTGATGATGCTAAATCAGCGGCAAAAACCATAGCGAAACTGGGTTGTCATGCGGTGCTTGTAAAAGGTGGACATCTTGGTGATGCGACTGCCACAGATGTCCTGTATTGCGATGGTGATTGGTCATTTTTTGATGCTGAACGGATTGATACAAAGAACACTCACGGCACAGGATGTACCTACTCAGCTGCGATTGCAACACATCTCGCACATGGAAAGGATCTATTTGACGCAATTAGTGCTGCAAAGGACTATATTTCGAATGCCATTAAACATGCATTGGATATCGGCAAAGGTCATGGACCTACAAATCATTTCTATTTTTTGAGCTAATTACAAAGGTTGTCGTCCTGAAAACCCGCTCTCGATTTCATGCCAATATTTAATCTCCTTTTCTCCATACCGCCAGCAAAGATAAACTTCTTTTCCATCTCGTAGGTGTGGAAAATCAATTAAGGCAGGATCAAGTCCTTTGATATGGCAACCTCGGTGCTCAATGCTTTCAACAATCTCCCTGAACTGTTCACCGGTTTGCATAAGTAATGGAGCCTTTTTATGTCCTCCGTTAGTCGGAATTACCTCTAAAAAAGGTGTGAGTTCAGCGTGGAGTTGTTCCAATAGGTCTTTCAATTCCAGTAGCGTTGTGATGTCTTGCATCAATACCGGAATGCATTCATTTGCTTCTTTAACCGTAAAATATTTTTTCTCTTGCATTGTAGTTCTCCTTCTATTTTGCTTAAATTTACATGAATTCGGCGAAGATGTCAAGCAACAAAACCTATTAAAAGAAATCTGAAACACGTTAAACAATCGACGAACAACGTTCCTTAATATGTCAGTGACCCTGCCCTAAAGGGCGAGGCTTGTCCAACACGGCAGCCAAGTCTATAGGTTGGACGAGGGCAACTCATTGACTACAGTAACATATCGCAGTGCCTGGGCGTGGCAGCCCGCAAGATGGGTGTCAAAAGGTATTTCTTCTGTGGTGGGGGATTGCTGAAGGATGCTCATAGCCATCAATTTAAGGATTTTTCTCTGCCTCCTGAAGTCGTTTAAAAGTTGTCATTTTTCTTGCGCTGCCCTCCACATAGCACCCGTTTTGGAATGCAAGTTTTATTGACGCAAAGGTTTTGATGATGACAGAGACTTTAGCGGTGAGAAAACTCACAGTAAGCGCGCGTGCGTATGATGTGATGAGTTTTGCTGTTTTCATAAGACTGTGTTGGAGGCACCGCCATCCTGTGGCTAACATCCCCCAATGCCGAAGGAGGACGACAAGGAGTTTCACATACACTTCACATAAGATTCGATAAGGTTTATCGCTTCGGGATGTGTGGATCTTCCCAATACTTTATAATAAAGCATTTAAACATCAACTCCACTTGCCAACGGATGCGGGCAACGCTTATGATCTGTTTGGGGGTGAGTTGGTGTGCTTGTATATTTGTGATATAGATGTTCCACGCTGCGAGGTGTAGCCGTTCTGCTGAAGGGGTTCTCCCGCGTCGCTCGGCATCTTTTCTGATGTTGCGTCTTCGCAGGTTTGCCACCGTTTCAGGAACCCGCTGGGCAATCAGGCGTGCGGGTAGTTGCTTTGTTTTCCCGACAAGGATGTGGCGTTCTACGGTGTGCTGTGTTGCCGTATTCAACCACGCTTTCAAACAAAGTGGTTCTTTGGCTTCATCAAAAAGTTTGCAATCCACTTTCAAGCGGGTGATCCAATAAACACCAGTGTTGGTGAGTTCTTCAAAGGTATCAAGTGAAAAATAGCCCAAATCTGTGAGCCGCAAACTCCCGACAGGTAAGGGTTCAAATGTTTTTTCGGCTTTGGCATCAGCCGTAATGCCATCAGTGAGTTGAAAATGTTGGAAAGTGCCTGTCAAAACATCAAAACGGAGTTGAAGTTTTAGGGAGGCTTTTTTATGTGTGGTTCTGCATCCTGTTCCTTGCCATATTGAGTGCAGTTCATCCGGGAGAGGAATCCAAGTGCTGTCTTGCACATAGACACCGTTGAAAGTTCCAAGCAAAGGAAGTGTCTGAGGTTCATCAGCAGCGATGACCTCTGCTGCTGCCACTTCAAGTATTGCTTTAAGAGTTTCTGCAGCTTCAGGGAACAGACGCTGTTCAATAGCCTGACGCGTCACGGAAATACCGCGCACACCGGCGGTCTGTGTGAGTTCGTCATAACTCGCATCTGGATTGTCTAATACCATTTCTGATTATATATCTCCCATTTGTAGCATAAACTTTTAGTTTGTGCTGTCCTGCACCACATTTCATAAAAACCGGTAATGCAACATGTATTTTCAGAATTGGTATGACCATCCGAAGACGAGTGTTTGGGCGAGGGCACTACCCGTAAGTTTACGTTTTTTACGCACGAGCCCGCTGCGCTGTGCAGCTTCATCAGCTGTAGTGGTAAGTATCTGTTGCATAGTATTAGAGACCTGTGATAAAGTAGACATAGGAACACCTTTTCTGTAGAATAAAATAGATTTGTTTTCTACATGATACAAAAGGTGTTCCCACTTTACAACACTATTTCATAATCAAAAATACGCTGAACTTTGCTTAAATTGACGGCTATGGGTTTCGCTTCGCTCTACCCAACCTACACTGATAATTTAGTTCTGTGTTTTCATAACCCCCCAACTTGTAGTAAGTTTACCTTTCGCAGATACAAACCCTCTCAAGCGAACAGTTGCTAACTGCTTGCGAACCCCCGCATGCGACACATCTTCTATCCGATAATAGCCCCGATAATAGTAGAAGGTATTCGGTTTAGCGGTGGTGTCGGTCCACGTATATTCGTTGCGTTCACCTGTCGTCCCCGCGCCTTGGATAAGCGTAGGGTTGACCTTCACAAACGGACCTTGCTCGGATTGACTGCGTAGGATATTGAACCCCGCATTATCAAGTTCCGATTCTGTTGTCCAACTAATAATCGCCTGACCATCAACAAACTGCGCTGAGAATTGCGAAAGTTGCACAGGTAAGGGTTTGCCACGCCGATACCCTGGCGTGCCGAGATCGTGCTGACTCCCGTAATAAAGACCGGCGACGAGCCGTTTCGCATCGAAAGCGCGACGCCAACCGCCGCGTTCAGTGCCTGAACGCGGCACACCATTGTCAAAACGGCGTATCAGGGAAGAGCGAACACCTTCAATCAAACATTCATGAAGTTGCCATGTTTGCTTGTCACCTTGAAGTGTACCGATGTGGTCAATGAGTACATCTTTAGAGTTAGTTAGTTTTAGCGAGAACCCGCCTCGGGTAATCATACGGTTGAGATTCTCTACATCCTCTTGCCCAAGCTCCTCCACATGCAAAACGTGCAGTTGATAGACATCATCATCTGAAAGCTTACCCCCTCCTGAATGTCTTCCCAAAGAGGTAACAATCAATCTTGACTGTTCAACGGGAATGATAAAGTCCTCTTTGAATGTGGTTGTAACTTCGAAAGGTATAGGCAGCAGATGTTTCCAATGGAGTTTCCATCCACGCAGGTTTATGTTTGAGGTGCTATTGTTATAGACTTCAATCCATTGGGGTAATCCATTTTCTCCGCCTTTAGACTCAAACATAAATTCGCTAAATATAACTGTGTGGGATGTCGGATCAGATAGCGTTGGTTCTGATTGATCTGATGGATCTGATGGATCTGATGGATCTGGGTTAATGATGTAAACGGTAACCGTGATAAAATCAACTCCTTCTGGATGATCATCAGTAACGAAAACAGTCATAGTGTGCGTGGTCGCTGTTTCATAATCAAGTGCTGCTATGGTTTTCAACTGTCCAGTGGCACTATCAATTTCAAACAACTGTGAAGTGCTAGCAAAGGAGTAAAGTTTGTACGTTAGTGTGTCATCATCAAGATCAGTAGCAGTCAATGGTGCACCGATGTTGGTACCTATAGGCACGTCCTCCCGCACACGGTGGATGGTGGTATTGTCCTTGTCAAAGGTTGGGGGATTGTTCTCTTCTTGGACAGCATTCGTAACAGCGACTGTATCCGTTTGTGTGGTATCGCCTTGGGAAGTCGCTGTGACAGAGACCCGATATGTGTCAGCATTCGGAACCTTCAAGATCACATTCCGAGAAGCACCCGCCGCAAGTGTTACGCGTGAAAGACTCAGCGTAGCACTTTCAACATCACCTGACATGGTGAGGGTAATCGTATCTGATACCGTGCCAATGTTTGAAACTTGCAAGATATAGGTGTCCTTACCACCACCACCAGCTATACCTATAATTTCTAACCTTACCCCAAAAGTATCAGAAATAGTGGTTGTGGTAGTGACTGTAGCCGTTTTCGTGGTATCGCCTTGGGGAGTCGCTGTGACAGAGACCTGATATGTGCCATTACTCGAAAGTGCAGCACCCGGAACCGTCAAGGTCACATCTTGTGAAGCACCCACCGCCAGTGCTACGGACGAAGGACTCACCGTCGCACTGGCAACATCACCTGACGTGGTGAAGGTAATCGTATCTGATACCGTGCCAGCGTTTGAAACTCGCAAGGTATAGTTGACATCACCACTACCAACTGTTGCGGTTTGCGTCAAACTGCCTAAGACGATTAACGTTACGCCATAATTCAGTGTCACTCCGCTAGTGTCATCTATGTCAATGATTTGAACGGTAACCGTGATAGTATCAGATCCTCCTGAATCACCATCAGTAACGAGAGCATTCAAAGTGTACGTGGTCGCTGTTTCATAATCAAGTGCTGCTTTGGTTTTCAACTGTCCAGTGGCACTATCAATTTCAAACAACTGTGAAGTGCTATCATCGGGGTTAAGTAGGTACGTTAGTGTGTCACTATCAAGATCAGTAGCAGCCAATGGTGCACCGATGTTTGTACCTATAGGCACGTCCTCCCGCACACTGCGGGCGGTGGTCCTGCCCTCGTTAAAGATTGGGGGATTGTTCTCTTCTTGGTCAGAATTCGTAACAACGACTGTAGCCGTTTTCGTGATATCGCCTTGGGAAGTCGCTGTGAGATAGACATGAAATTTGCCATCACTCGGAACCCCAGTACTCGAAACCCTCAAGTACACGATCTGAGAAGCACCCGCCGCAAGTGTTACGCGTGAAGGACTTATCGTAGCACCTTCAACATTACCCGACGTGGTGAGGTTAATCGTATCTGATGCCGTGCCAGTGTTTGAAACTTGAAGAAGATACGTGATAGTGACGGGACCGTGAACACCAATAGGAGGACCCACAACAGTACTATCCCTTTCAACTAAACTTACCCCAAAAGAACCAGTAATAGTGGTTGTGGTAGTGACTGTAGCCGTTTGCGTCGTATCGGCTTGGGAAGTCGCTGTGACATAGACCTGATATGTGCCAGCACTCGAAAGTGCAGCACCCGGAACCGTCAAGGTCACATCTTGTGAAGCACCCGCCGCAAGTTCTACGGGCGAAGGACTCAGCGTCGCACTGGCAACATCACCTGACGTGGTGAGGGTAATCGTATCCGCTGCCGCGCCAGTGTTTGAAACTCGCAAGGTATAGATGACATCACCACTACCAACTGTTTCGGTTTGTGTCAAACTGTCTACGCCGACTAATGTTATCCCGTAACTCGGTGCCTGTATGCCAAAGATCACTAAGAAAATAACTATAATTGATACTCTTATCGTCATGGTTAGACTTCTCATTAGGTTTCTCCTTTTTATAGGTATTATGGTATTCTGTCGCGATTCGGAGATCGCTCCTACAGGGAATGTGTCACATGCAGTAGGAGGGAACTCCGATTCCCGACAATAAATGTAATAGGTCGCGATTCGGAGATCGCTCCTACTGTGATAGGATGGTCGCGATTCGGAGATCACTCCTGCTTTTTGAAATCTGCCCAACGGGTGGTAAACTTACCGCTTGCGGACACATGCCCTCGCAACCGAACAGTTGCTAACTGCTTGCGAACCCCCGCATGCGACACATCTTCTATCTGATAATAATAGACCTTATTCGGTTTAGCGGTGGTGTCGGTCCACGTATATTCGTTCCGTTCGCCGGTGGTGCCAGCCCCTTGTATCATAGTAGCGTTGACGACTTTGAATTCGCCATCCTTTGTTTCACTACGAAGGATATAGAACCCTGCGTTGTTCAACTCCGATTCGGTTGTCCATTTGAGAAGAACACCGGCATCAGTGCGCTCTGCCCGGAAATGTGATAATGTAACAGGCAACGGCTCACGGTTGTTTTTGAGGAATATCTTGATATCAGGATTTTTTCGCAATAGGGTGAGGAGTGCTTTTCTACCCTTAATCGGGTTCCCCACAAGATCTAATCTATTGAGATTTACCAATCCGACGAGTGGGTTGACATCGCTTATTTGATTGTTAGTCAGTGTTAACATTTTTAAATTTGTTAACCCTGAGAGAGGACTTACATCACTGATTTCACAATTCCCCAGCCATAATGAATTCAACCCCGTTAATCCTGTGAGAGGACTTATATCGCTGATTGGGAGATCGTAAAGCCTTAAATAACTTAGACGCGTCAGTTTTGAAATTAACTGTATGTCACTAATTGATGCACTGGAAATAGTTAATTCCCTCAAATTTACTAATCCTTCAAGCGGTGTGATGTCACTGATTAAACGTTCACTATAACCAAGGGTTAATCTGATTAAGTTCTTTAATCCTTTAAGTGGTGTGATGTCTCTGATTGGATTGGGATTGAGACGCAAATCTTTCATGTTTGTTAACCTTTCAAGCGGTGTGATGTCACTGATATTACATTTGCGGCAATTTAAGTTAGATAAATTTACCAATTTTGCAAGTGCCGTTATATCGGTAATTGGATTTCCTGAGAGAACTAACCGGGTCAAATCCTTTAAATCAGTTAGGGGTGTAATGTCTTCGATTTGGTTGTCGGTAAGGTTTAAAAACTGTAAATTGAGCGCATATTCCAATCCTGTAAGATCAGTTATCTGCTGGTTGGAAACACTGAGCAATGTTAATCTTAGCATAACTAATTGCGTAATGGTGGCATCGGATGCCAAACCCAGCTTTTCCCGCACTGCTGACTCTAAATTCGGGTCCGGGATTGAAACTGTTTCACCTGTCGGCAGCAAACCGGTTATATCAATTCGAAACCGATGCCATGTAAAGTTTCCATACGCATCTATAAGTCGCAGGCGTACGCTGCGACTATTATCTCTCAAGTCGGCAGTTGTAAATTCAAGAGTAGTCGTTTGACCCTCTAACTTCTTACAGGCGATTATACCTGCTTCTCCAAACAACTGTGCTTGATGGAGTCCATCAGAGTCGGTTATCTCAAATTGGAGGCGGATAGTAATCGGTGCGGAAACAAGACTCGGTGTAAGCATTTCAACGGTTGGGCTTACATCATTGGAGCCCTCTTGGGTAGAATTGAAGTAACGGTTTACATCCAACCATTCGGCTGCACAGAAAGATGTAATCATCGGGTCAGTTGAAGCAGGCCATCGTTCAGCAACAACTCGGCTATCATGCGCCAATCCAAAAGCATGCCCGAGTTCATGAAAAGCAGCATTATAGTTAGAGGCAGGAAGGAGTACATTCCCACTATGGCTATCCCCGCCTCCTAAACCTCCAAGATTACGATCTTCAATAACAATGCCATCACTGGTATCCAGAATCAGAACATAGATATTCTTTGATGTGTCAAACTGTTCCTCAATTTCGTCCCATACTATCAAGGATCCATTTAAAGTTGAACGATCCAGATAATACGCATCATTGAAATTTCCGGTGACATGATGCACTTTTGTGTTTCCGGTCGCATCAGTTTCAAGTCTAAATGTTTTTTCACCGAACCCGTGGTATTCCATCAGATCAGCGTAAAACTGTTTTGCACTTTTCATTAATGCATCAAGTTTCCTGTCCATGTCAGGGTTAGATTCCCGGTCTTTTGGAACAAAATAGATTGTTCGCACGACATATTCAAGGGATGTGTCTTGTGCAAAGGTATTCGGCACAAACGCGAGCATCACAAAAGTTAATAGCGTTAGTATAAGGCACAGCGTTCTTTTCACAAATTGGTTACCTTTTTTGAAAGTATGAAACGTGATGAATAAAACTCTAAGACTATTTCGCACCTCAAATTCCTCCTATAGATGATATATATATACCGAATTTACGTTAGGCATAAAATTATTTTGGTAGTTGATCCCATTAAACCACAAGAAATTGGTCAAACTTCGGCGTAAGCAATTTTGTGGAATAGGTGCGGTTTTCTAACCGCACCATAGGCGTCAATTTAGCAGTTTCCAACTACGGTAGGTGCGGTTTCCTAACCGCACCTTTTTGTATCAGCATCTCAAATAACGCAAAGGACGAGAATATCAGTGTTCGTAGTCGCGCAATTCATTGCGCCTCTTTTCTTTGAATGTCCGAGGCGCAATGAATTGCGCGACTACAAACGAGTTCTTTCCTTAAATTGACGTTAATGGTGCGGTTAGAAACGGCACCATAGGCGTCAATTTAGTGATATTTCAAATATGAAAAATGCTCTTTGATTTCCCCAGCGGGGCGATATGTTTATAGAAAAAGTGCTACCCCTAACTCTTTGGTTTCCCCAGTGGGGCGATATGTTTATAGAAAAACGTATAATAGTCTCTTTCGCTCTGTCCGTGCGATATGTCAAACAAAAACGTTGTCCAAATATCGCACGGACGGAGCGAAAGAGATTGAGAACATTGGGTGCTATAAACATATAGTCCCTACGGGACTGAAGAGCATTCCTCATATTTGAAAAACCACTAAATTGACGCCTATGGTGCGGTTTTCTAACCGCACCTACTGGGATTACCAATTTAGATATTAGATACTTAATCTTCATGAAAACGCACCGACAGCGGCTCGGGATGTCCGAACCGCTTTATCGGATCCTTTTGAATTCCCCCCATGTTGTTGTGAGTTTGTTAGTGGGTGACACAATACCCTGCAACCGCCGCGTTTTAAGTAACCTACGCGTGCCCGCGAAGTCTACGTCCTCAATGCGGTAGTAATACGCAACATTAGGTTTAGCGGTTTTGTCAATGAATTGATAGGTATTTCGTTCGCCGGTGGTGCCGGCACCTTGAATCAACTTTGTGTTGATGACACGGAAATTCTGTGTAGGTGAGGTGCTACGCAGAATGTTGAACCCAGCATTATCAAGTTCCGATTCCGTTGTCCAACTAATAATCACCTGACTATCAACAAACTTCGCTGAGAAATGAGAGAGTTCCACAGGTAAAGGTTTTCCACGCCGATAGGCAGGCGTGCCGAGATCGTGCTGATTTCCGTAGTAAATACCTGCGACGAGACGTTTGGTGTCAATAGCGCGGATCCAGCCACGGTGCTCAGTGCCTGAACGCGGCACACCTTTGTCAAAACGGCGTATCAGGGAACTGCGAACACCTTCAATCAAGCATTCTGGGAGTTGCCACGTGTGCTTGTCATCTACAAGTGTGCCGATCTGGTCAACGAGGACATCCGCAGCGTTTATCAGTTTTAGGGAGAATCCGCCACGGGTGATGAGACGGTTGCGATTTGCTACATCGTTTTGCCCAAGCTCCACCATATGAGATAGGTGTAATGGATAGATGGCATCATTAGAAAGTTTCGTCCCACCTCCATGTCTGCCTAAGGCGGTAACAATCAGTCTCGACTGTTGGGCGGGAATGATAAACTCCCCGTTGAAAGTGGTTGTCACTTCCAATAGGGATGGCTGCAGACGCTTCCATTGCAGTTTCCAGTCACGCAGGTTGATTTCTGAATTGCTACTGTTATAGACTTCAATCCATTGCGGTAGGCCGTTAGTCCCGCCCTCGGACTCAAACATAAATTCGCTAAAGACAACTGAGTGAGTTGTCGGATCAGATTGATCTGTTTGATCTGTTTGATCCGTTTGATCCGATTGTTCTGTGATCAAATCCGTAATTTCTTGCTGGGTCAGCACTCTGTTGTAGACACGAACATCATCAATAAGCCCCTTCCATGATCTATTGTTATCATGACTGGATTGACCAATCAAAAATCTCGTTATATCCGCCACACTACTTTCGATACCTTCGTCATTATGTGTAGGCACATCAAGCACACCGTTTATGTAGAGTGCAAGTTGATTACCACTCTGCCATGTCAACACGATGTGTTGCCACTCTGTAGTTTGCACATTCGCGGCACTTTCATACTGCTGACGCTTACTATCACTTAGGCGAACGGCTGCAACGATAACATAAAGGCCTCTGCCGTTCTGACCTCTCGTACCGTAACGTATCACAAGCGACCGATCTACGCTACCGCCGCTAGACCAGGTCCCATAAATAAAGCCGCTGCCAGCTGGAATTTTATCAGCTTTCACCCATAGGGCAATGGTAAACGCAGTAAGCCCGTTAAGATAGTTCTCACCGTCTTCATCAACAGCAGACGATCCTTGGCTACCATCAAGTTGCAACGCACCGCCTATTTGCCCACCGGTAGGGTTCCAACTTGCTCCACCTGTAAGGATTGCATCGCGTCCGTTTCCACTTGCATCAGACGCAATCGTCCCTTCAGACTCATCAAAAGGATAATGCACAAGCAACCCATCTTGCAGACTTGCTTCTGAAACCGAACTGAAATAAACAACAATAAGAAGTGTGATAAGTAAAACTTTAAAACTTTTTCGCATCTCAAATTCCTCCTTATAGGAATATTTTTTATACCGAACTTAACGTTAGGCATAGAATTATTTTTAACCTAAGTTGCTACTTACAAGATTTTGGACTTGTAGACACTGTGTTCAATCAAGAATAGTTCATTATTCACGGATATTTCGTAGCGCAAACTGTCAGTTCATGCACTCACAGGCACAATCTAACAGATTGTGCTACAAAGGTAGCAACTTGCGTTAATCCTATTAAGCCTTACTATTTAATTGGCTATTTAAATAAAAAAATTGACTTAATATGACTAATTTTGTCATAAATTGACGTAAAAGTCAAGATAAAATCGCTGAAAAATACATAATTTGCTCAAAAAAGTATTATTACAGGCATTTTGGGGGGGTGTAACGAAGAAGGTCAAATCCTGTAGGAGGGAACTCCGATTCCCGACAATAAATGTAATGGTCGCTATTCGGAGATCGCTCCTACTGTGATTTCGTCACAAATATTTACGCATCCAACTCGCCAAAAACCTTGACTAATACGAGAAAACGTGATATTATATAGCACTAATGGAATACTATTGGAAAACAGATTCGGTGATGATGAATACTTTAAACGACATTATGGAACGCTGCGACCAACGGCACGCCAAGCCGCTTCAGCAGCAAAAGACAGAGGCAATGCCTTCTATGTACACGAAAGGTCATTTTTGTCAGTACTTGGTGTATTGCGCGCGTAAGTGCCCTGTGCTGCTTGATGATCTGGAGGCGGCAGACATCTCTTTTATGCCGATAGGGCGCGCCCCTAAGAACGATCGCGGTCCGAGGCATTTCGGGGGTGAGTTATTCTTTAGGCGCACAAGGAAGGAAAATTGGGACTTCAGACGATGGGACACATCATGGGGCATTCAGGTGTATACGGGTATCCCTTCAGAAAGCGATGGCGCACGATGGCACGACCTTGATTTCACATATCAGGCACTCTGTGCCGCACCAGATGCGGTTTTTACCTGTATTGAAACACTGGTCAACACTATTAAGAATCCCTTGTTAACGCTTACAAAGTCCGGTGGGCTCCGCTTTTCTTGCAGAATTCCGGACTACCTCCATCCAAATACAACGGAGGAGAAACTGTATATCTATAAGTATACGTCGACTGCGGAAAATCAAGACCAACCGGACGTATACCTTGAAATCCTTGGGGAAAAGGGGTACAGCCGCTGGGATGCACGCTACGAAATCGTAATTGGCGATCTGTTAAATCCGCCTGTTATTGCCAAAGAGGCACTCTTTGCACCGATTAACGCCCTCCGCGCTGCGCTTCACGAACCCGCCCCGGAAAAAATAAAACAGAAGCAAACTATCCCCGCTGCACCATTACGTCTCGGTTCGTATCAGCTGGATGTCGCAAAAGAGGCGTTTATGAAGCGCGGTTTTTCTTATGTTCGCCACGATGACGGTTGTCACTACTGGATCCCGTCAGGCGGCAAAGCGGTTGACGATGTAGAAGTGTCGCTGTGGGAAGACGAGGGAACCGTGTGGGTCCGCGCCGCTACGCCGAACGTTGGACTGCCCACGAGTGCCACACCGATAACAGATGTCTGGGACGATACAGGTATTGTGCCACCGTTATCCACTACTGGGCTACCTGTAACCGATAACGTGTTCGCTGTGCGGGAAGGGCTTAGTCCGTTATCAATAAAACGTTTCTCACCCATCCTGCACAAGGTAGAATCCACCGAAAAGGCACAGGAACCCTCAGAAAAAAATGCTATTCAGAGGCGTCGCGTTTTTAAGAGTCCAGCACGTATTCTTGGACTTACGGTTTCCGCGACAGACACGGGTTACAACTATGCAACAGAACTCCTCAATAGCGGTGCCATCTGTTTAAACATGCCCACCGATAAGTTAGCAGAAGAAGCAGCGCGTCACTTTCAAGAGCGAAACGTGCCATCGGTTGTCCGATGGAAAGATCGGATGCACCTGTGGGAGCAGGTGAAAGACGTCCCTGTCGACGTGCGCATGGCAACTCCTTTTGAACGCGGCAACGTCTGTGAGGATCCGGAGCGATGCGATGCACTTGTGGAAAAGGGCGGGAATCCGGATAAAAGTATCTGTCCGGAGTGCCCCGTTTATACCGAGTGCCAAGACCGCGGCTATCTATCGCAACGTCTTAAATTTAAGCACGCGAAGGCACAAATAGAGGCAATCCCACACCTATTTTTTAACCCACAATACGCCGAAGTCGTGGAAGAAATGCTCAAACCGGTAGATGAAACAGAACGACTTTGTATCGTCAATGAGAGAACAGTTCCTAACATATTTCTCAAATGTATGATATTAATAAACATATTACATGAGTGGTGTGTGAACTGGCAAGGGAGTGCCTTAGGGAACTTTGCTATAGCCCTACTGAATGCATTGGATATCAAAGGCAAACTCCATAGTAATGCTGTCAAAGGGGTACGCGCAACGGTACAGGCGTTTGAATGGCAGGAAGAAGAACTGATACGTCAGATGTGCCAAGTCAATGTGAAAGGTAAAGTCGTAGCGCGCGGGATTGTTGATGCCGACACCGATAAGGAATTGGCACATTTGACCATTGAGTTTGAGGGAGGCACTTCTGCTTATATTCCTTTAGACGATAACACCGCAGATAAACTCAAGGCAAAGGGGTTGCCTTTTTTCCGACTCGGCTCCTTCGTGATGAACGAAGACATGAAGATCCCAATGGGGATAGCAGAAGCCATCCGGCTGGGTGTCTTGGACACGAAAACTGTACAAAACATTCAAGAATTACCGACAGTCTATTCGGATCCAAACTGGACATTTTGGCATCAGATAAGACGTTTCTTTGCGCATTACACGCGGGACGCTGACGCACCGATTCGGTGGGATGGAGAGGGGCTGCATTTCTGGGTACCACCCGTGCTACACGCGCGCGTCAAACGCCTCGTGGTAATGTCCTCAACCCTCTCTATGGGACATTTACACAGGGCGTTCCCAAATGAAAAAATTGAAAGCCTTCGCACCGAACCAACTCCGTGGGCTGCCGGAAACCAAGTCTTTCAGATCCGCACAAGTATCTATCCACGAGAGACAATTTTAGATTACGACAACACATGGGATGTTATCGGAATATCTAAAATGGGGCAGCGTTTTATTCTCGGTATCCGGGCAGAAATTGAGAGGGACCCGAACGTCAAACACGCTATTATCGCCGATTCGGAAATTATCAAACCTTTGCAGAATATTGAAGCAAAGAAGAACGTCATTTTCCTGAAGGATTTCCAAGAAATGACAAGCTTGAATATCCATACCCAAAAGAGAGAGGAGTTAGAGAACGCTTTTGAAGCGGCAGAAGTTATTTGGATAGTCGGTGCGCCGGAACGTCCACCCGGTTTGATTTGGCGACGTGCACAGATCTTGTTTGGAAACAACGAGGAACCCCTCTCTTACGAGACAGAAACGGGGTCCAACAGCTATACAGACGAACGGGTTCAGAGCGTTTACGAACAGGAGGCGGTCACTATGCTCAAAGAGGTTGTTGAGTTTATTCGGTTTAACCGTCAGACCAGCAAGAAGGTTGTGTTAATCACAGGTTTACAACTGCCCAACATCACCGATAGACCGGAAACCCTCCTTTTTGACTGGGAAGATTTTGAGGTGGCTGGCGGGTTAGACAAACTCGCTGAGGTAATAGCCACACGTCAACGTTTCGAAGCGGAAAATGCCACGTTAACTGCCGAATCCAGCAGGGAAGATGTAGAGCGAATCTTGGGATGCTCGTCAAGGCAGGCGAACCGTATATTGCGAAAATTTAGGGGCGGGGCTCTACTACGTGTACCGCTCAGGGAACAGATTCTCTCCGCTCTTGCTGATGGCAATGAAAAGACAGCGGAACTGGTCGCAGCGGTTGACGGATATCCAACGGCTACCAAAAATGAACTTAAGCGGCTTGTAGATGCGGGTAAGGTTGTGAAGGTGCGGCGCAGTGTTTATTCTCTACCCAAAAATTAGATGTCCAACCTCCACTTTACAGGGCTATTTAGTTTTCCAATAATTTTGAACTTTTGCTCAAGACTTTTCCTGTCCGAGCGAGCTCCAGCTCGCGACTTTCCGATTAAAATGGATAAAAAGTCCGGTAGGTGCGGTTAATGAAGATTAATTTATTAATTCGGTAATTCTAATTTTCTCCGTTACCGGTAGGTGCGGTTTCCTAACCGCACCGAGCATTGCGAGAAAATTACCGAATTATTTTTTTTATCTTCATCAAACCGCACCATAGGCGTCAATTTAAGAAAATGTCTGCGTTTGGACAAACACCTCTCAATAAGCATGATTACCGAGACTGTCTTATATTTAGTCCCTACGGGACTGAAGAGCATTTCTCATATTTGAAAAACCACTAAATTGACGCCTATGGGGATTGCTGAAGGATGCTCCCCAAGTCCCACTCCTCTCTGACACTGTGATCTGGATGGGGAGACCACATATACCCGCTTTGCGGAATCTCTTATACCGAATTAACTTGATTAGAAGTTTTCTAATAGCAGTTAGCATTGCGAGGCACGGGGACCTCACACTACAAATCAAGTTAATTGGGTATTACCTGCTAAAAATTAGGAGACGGGCTTTCCTCCCCTGCCTAAAGGCGAGGGGTCTCCAGCCCGAAGATTAGAGATGATACCAAATTAACTTGCTGCGAAGTTTTCCGATAAAGTCAGCATTGCGAGGATGACCCAGAGACCTCGCGCTACAGATCAGGTTAATTGGGTATGATTTGGCATCTTCTGCACTGACCGACAACTAATAGTTAAAACTAAATATGGAAGAAAATGAAACGAAATCTGCTGAAGAGCAGAATCAAAATGTCACTCGTGCTGCGGGAATTGTCAGTTTAGCAGTGATGGGCTCTCGTATACTTGGACTTGCTCGTGAAATTGTGATATTTAATTATTTCTCAACAAAACTAAACGCACCTGCTTTTCACCTTGCCTTTCGCATACCGAATTTCCTCCGCGACATGTTTGGTGAAGGCATCTTGAGTAAAGCGTTTATCACTACTTTTGTCGCAACAGAAGCCGAGGATGGTAAGGAAGCAGCATGGGATCTTGCCAATCGCATTTTTAATCTGATATTTCTCGTCCTGATATTCATAGTGGTGCTCGGTATTGTTTTTGCTCCTACTATCGTCAATATTTTAGCACGCGAAAATTTTGACGAAACATTAGTCAGTAGCAAACATTACGGGTTTAATACTAAAGTTGAATTAACAATTTATCTTACGCAATTGATGTTTCCCTACTTGTTATTTGTTTCACTTGCTGCGATAGCAATGGGTTTATTGAACAGCAAAGGGAAATTCGCTATTCCAGCGTGTGCGTCCTCCTTTTTTAACCTAAGTTCACTTTTGATAGGTATCAGCGGATATTATCTTTTTCCAAGATTTGGAATGCATCCGACAACAGGTATGGCTGTTGGCGTTGTTATTGGTGGGATTGTCCAATTTCTTATTCAGGTTCCATCAATGTATAGTGTCGGATTTCGCTACAAACCGCTCCTGAATTTACGTGATCCGAGAGTGGTACAAGTACTTCGTTTATTGGGACCTGCAATCTTAGGTGTAGCAGCAGTTCCTATTAATCAACTCACCAATACCTGGTTTATCACATCAGGTGACGAATGGCTTGCATGGATTCAAGGGGCATATCGTATAATGCACCTTCCGCTGGGTATATTTGGTGTGGCGATTTCAACGGTGATACTGCCACAACTTGCAAAGTTTGCCAATGCGGGAGAAGTAGCAGAATATCGCAACTCCCTTTCCTACGCGTTGCGCTTGATGTTAACAGTGATTTTACCCGCATCAATTGGACTGATGGTGTTATCTGAACCAATTTGTCGGTTGCTCTATGAACGTGGGGCATTCTTAAAATCGGATACGATTGCAATGGGTAAAGTTCTATTCGTTTACGCATTCGGTTTATGTGGGTTCTCTGCACTGAAAATAGTTACGGATGGGTTTTACGCATACAAAGACATCCGTGCCCCTGTTATTGTCAGTCTTTGCGGTGTTACACTTAACATCTTTCTCAATTACCTGTTTATCTACCGTGGGCTTATTTGGGACTTCAATGATGGTCCTCGTGCAATCGTGTTTTCAACTGTGTTGACTGTAACATTGAACAGTGCCGTCTTATTGTTTCTATTACGTCGTAAAGTTGGACGGTTGGGACTTTCGTTAGTCATTCCATTGGCATTCAAAATCTTAATGGCATCAGTGGTAATGGGGGTTGTGTGCTGGGTAACAAATGGGGTTATAGAAAAGGATATGCTTGGGACCTACGGATTGATTCCACGTATTATCAACGTCTTCGTTCCCATTGGGTTGAGCGTGTTAACTCTTGCTGGGATGTATAAGTTATTGAAGGTCGCAGAGTTTGACGATATTTTGAACATATTTAAACGGAGATTCCAAAATTAGCAGAATTTGAAAAGAGGCAATATGTTAACAAAACGAATAATACCATGTTTAGACGTACGTGAAGGAAAGGTTACGAAGGGCATTGCTTTCAAAGGTAATGTTGATGTTGGGGATCCAGTTGAAATGGCGCGTTTTTATTACGAAAGTGGTGCTGACGAACTCGTTTTTTACGACATCACGGCAAGCAATGAGCGGCGCGACATCATGATTGATGTTGTCTCAGCAGTTGCATCAGAGATCTTCATTCCGTTTTCTGTCGGTGGTGGGTTACGTACAATTGAGGATATGCGGCGCGTTTTACTTGCTGGGGCAGAGAAAGTGAGTATAGATTCCGGTGCGGTGCGAAATCCTGAGATTATTTCTGAGGGTGCGCGAGCGTTTGGCAGCCAGTGTGTTGTATTGAGTATGCAGGTGAAAAAGGTCGGCAAAAGTGAACAAATTCCAAGCGGATATGAAATCTATATTGATGGCGGACGGAAGCCGGTTGGTTGGGATGCATTGGAATGGTCTGTCCGAGGTGTTGACTTGGGGGCAGGAGAAATTGTGGTTAATAGCATTGATGCGGATGGTACTAAGGCAGGTTATGAATTGGAGTTAACAGGTGCTATCGCTGACCTTGTGCCAGTCCCTGTTATTGCATCTGGAGGTGCGGGAAATCCCCAACATCTACGCGATGTTTTTGTGAAAAGCAATGCGGATGCTGCGATTGTTGCCTCTATCACGCACTACGGAGAATTCACGATTGACGGTATCAAAACCTATCTTGCAGATGAAGGTGTCAGTGTGCGGGATACTTGGTAGAAAGTTTTTAGAATTATTATTTCATTATATTTTGCATAGCAGATTCGGATTGAAAAATAGTTGAACAGTTTGTGAATATTGGGTATAATTCTTATATTGAGTATAAGAATTTAATAGATAGTATACCTTATATTTCTAAAGGAATTAAGTGGCAGATTTTGACATTGTATCTAAAAGACAAGTGCAAAAACATCCTGAAGATTTTGCACGTCTTTGTCTTATACCAAATTAACTTGATTCAAAGTTTTCCGATAAAGTTAGCATTGCGAGGAGGACCCAGGGACCTTGCACTACAAATCAGGTTAATTAGGTATTAGTTTACAAATCTCAAACAATTTTAAAAGTAATTTCGGAGGAAACTATGCACGATTCACCTCTTGTTCAATACTTAACAGAAAAAACAAGGATAGAAGCCCATCAACAAGGTGAAAAAGAACGCGCACTTAAAGACATTCTTGAAGCATTAACACTTCGATTGCACCCCGATGCTGCACTTAATTTTAAGCCTGCATTGGAGAACATTGACGATTTGCATCATCTTGATAGATTATTTCGTGCGGCAGTTCAGGCAAACAATCCAGAGGACTTCCAGCAGGTTTTGGATGCAAACGGAAATTGAGTGCCGTAGCCTATTATCAACACAAGAAAAACCTCCCAATGCTTTTTATGACAAGCGCAGTGCGTGTCAATGTGTGTTAAACTTCCCCTTTATCAATTCTCTAAATAGCCTAAGGTTGGCATTAGGTTGAATTACACAGAGTGTGTACCAATTAATTCAAACAGGGTGCCCGAAAAATCGGGTACCCTTGTTAATTGAGATTGTGCTAATTATGATGGTTTCTGATCCAATTGAATCAATCACAGTTTTAATGACCTTTCTAACAATTACCGGTAGGAGAAAAAGTTGATGGACATCTTGGATAGCGTTCGTAATGCGCTGTTGGAAGCGCAGAACACACTCAATCAGTTTATCCAAAATCCTGACAATATCACGGTCGTTGCTGAAACGGCAGCCATGATGCAAGACATATTTGAACAACAAGGACGGATATTTACGTGTGGTAATGGCGGGAGTATGTGCGATGCCATCCACTTTGCAGAAGAATGCACCGGAAAGTTTCGAGATAATCGCAAACCACTCCCCGTTATTGCGCTGAGCGATGCAGGACATATCACATGCACAGCGAACGATTTTGGGTTTACCGAAGTATTCGCGCGACCATTGCTGGCACTTGGACATCCCGGTGATATGTTAGTTGCACTCTCAACAAGTGGTAATTCTGAAAATGTTGTACGCGCAGCAGCGGCAGCAAAATCAAGGCAAATGCATGTATTCGGATTGATCGGAAGAGATGGTGGAATGCTCAAACAACATTGTGATAGTTATATCATTGCACCGGGAGATACCGCTGATCGGATTCAAGAGATCCATATCAAAGTTATACATATATTGATAGAACATGTGGAGAGGTTGATGTTTCCTGATAATTATTGACAAAATAACGCTTATTTGATACTATAAAAATGTTTTGGGAATCTATACTTAACGTGAGTTTGATAAAAGCAAGATGTCGGGCTTCTTGTAGGGGCGAGGTCTTCTCGCCCGTAGGGGTTAGGTTACCTAACCCCTATGAAAATGTCCATTTATGTTTAGAATTTGCTATATATCAAACTCACGTTATACTTAATTCGTTTATTAACGGAGGGCAGTTTGTGAAACCATCTGATAATAGTAGATTGTACTGGCGTAAAAATTTACAATATCTCGTTATCCTTCTCGGAATCTGGTTTGTCACTTCGTATCTCTGTTCAATAGTTTTTGTTGACCAACTTGATAAAATACGATTCGGTGGGTTTCGTCTTGGCTTCTACTTTGCACAACAAGCATCGATATGGATTTTTGTTGAGTTGATTTTTGTCTATGCATGGTTGATGAATCGTTTGGATAAGAAATACATGGCATCCGATGAAGCGGAGGAATCTGAATAATCATGGATGTACAAGCATGGACTTTCGTGATGGTTGGGCTCTCCTTTGCATTGTATATCGGACTTGCGATCTGGTCAAGAGCGCGTTCAACAGAAGATTTCTATGTTGCTGGTAGCAATGTACATCCAGTTGTAAACGGAATGGCAACAGCGGCAGATTGGATGAGTGCTGCCTCCTTTATCTCTATGGCAGGAATCATCTCGTTTATGGGGCGTGACGGTTCTGTCTATTTACTCGGTTGGACCGGTGGATACGTTTTACTTGCCTTGCTATTGGCACCTTACCTCCGCAAATTCGGGAAGTATACCGTTCCCGATTTCGTTGGTGACAGGTATTATTCACAATTAGCACGGGTTGTCGCTGTTATATGTGCAGTCTTTGTCTCGTTTACTTACGTTGCCGGACAGATGCGCGGTGTCGGTATTGTCTTTTCTCGGTTTCTAAATGTCAATATCACAACTGGTGTGCTAATAGGCATGGGGATTGTGTTCTTTTATGCTGTGCTTGGTGGCATGAAGGGAATTACCTACACGCAGGTTGCACAATATTGTGTTCTCATGTTTGCATATCTCGTGCCTGCTATTTTCATCTCAATCTTGATTACTGGGAATGCTATCCCGCAGCTAGGGTTCATGGGAAAAATCGCTGATGGTTCGGGACTTTACCTTTTGGATCGACTCAACGGTTTAAACGAGGCACTCGGCTTTGACCGGTACACCGATGGGAGTAAATCTACTATTGATGTCTTTTTCATCACAGCAGCGTTGATGTTAGGAACAGCAGGACTTCCGCATGTGATTATTCGGTTCTACACAGTACGAAAAGCATCCGAAGCAAGGATTTCTGCAGGATGGGCGTTACTATTTATCGCTCTTCTCTATACTACTGCACCTGCTGTTGCCATATTTGCAAGAACGAACCTGCTCAATACTGTAACTTCTGAACAGGATGGTGAATTAATAGATGTCCAATATGAAGAAGTGCCTGAGTGGTTTAAGAATTGGGAAGTGACTGGACTGATTAAGTTTAAAGATCTTAACGAAGATGGTGCAATTCAGTATCGTGGTTCAAAATCCAAGGTTAAGAATGAACTGAAAATTGATCCAGACATCATGGTGTTAGCCAACCCTGAAATCGCAAAACTTCCGAATTGGATTGTTGGATTAGTTGCTGCAGGAGGCTTAGCAGCAGCTTTATCAACTGCCGCGGGGCTTCTGTTGGTAATCTCGACTGCTATCGCCCATGACTTACTTAAGGGTTGCTTTGTACCGAATATGACAGAGAAGCAGGAATTAGGAGCAGCGCGAATCGCCGCAGGTTTTGCAGTTTGTATCGCTGGTTACTTCGGAATTAATCCACCCGGATTTGTTAGTCAAGTTGTTGCTTTTGCTTTCGGACTCGCTGCAAGTTCATTTTTCCCAGCAATTGTCATGGGGATTTTCTCTAAACGTATGAACAAAACTGGTGCTGTAACAGGAATGATAGTCGGCATCACGTTTACAGCATCGTATATTATCTTTTTCAATTTTATCAAACCAGCCCTTAACATACCGGAGCATTGGTTTTTAGGTATTTCCCCCGAAGGAATCGGTACCGTTGGCATGCTGCTAAATTTTGTTGTCGCTATAGTTGTGTCTATTTTCACGCCACCGCCACCTGAAGAGGTGCAGGCAATGGTAGAAGAAATTCGAGTTCCCTAAATTGGAGGTTTCTGATGAAATTCAAGTCCTTTGTTCAAAACCACAGTTCCTCATCACTGACTTGGTCTAATATACCTAAGATAATCTTTCTCACTCTATTAATTGTCGGGATACCTATTTCCGTACACGCAGTAAAGGTGACTAACTTTATCCCGAAAGAAAGTATCCTCTATGCCCAACTTAATGATATTGACGAAATTTATAATGAAATTAATATATCAAAAAATTGGGAGAAAGCCCTTGAGTTACTAATTGATGGATCGGAATTGGAGGAAATGCAGCAGGGAATAATGGCTGTACAAAATATAATTGGAACTGACCTATTCAGTGTAATTGACACAGTGGGATACCAAACTGGGTTTGCAATGTGGCAAAGAGAAGTAGGTGATCCACATGGAGGCTTTGTTGTGCATTCCGGAGGGAATCTCGCTGAGATGCAACGATTAATTAAAATCCTTGTAGGTTTCATGGGAATGTCAGGAGGCAGATTAACACTTGATGCGGGTGAACATAGGAAGGTAAAATACAACACGATCCAAATGCCAGATGTCCTTTTAACTTATGGTTTTGTTGGTGATTTTCTGGTCGTTGGCATTGGAAAAAACAGTTTTGAGAAGTTGATTGATACCTATCGGAAGAAATCCGAATCAATCCTTAAGAACGAATCATATACAGAAATATCTAAAAAAATTGGTTCAGCACAAGTGTCACTGTACCTTGATCTTCGAAGGATCATTCCTTTTGTTGAAGATATGGACGCAGATGTTCGGATACAACTTGAAGCTTTTTCAAAGGTTGGTGCTGGACTCAATTTATTAGAAACAGGTCCGATGTTTCAGCTTTTCACAATATTTGATCCGAATTTCCCTGAGAGTCAAGTGAGTCGCCATCTGAAAGAGGGGAAAGAACTGGCAACACTAAGCGGAATATCTGGTGACGAAGAATTGTTTATCGCTTTTGCACCAGGTATTTCAGAAACTATGTGGGAACTTGCCCGTGAAGCAATTCAAAATTCCGATACGGATGAAGCATATACGCTTATTTCATATCTTGAAGGACTATCAAATCTCAATTTTGAGGAAGATGTTATCGCTGGATTGACAGGTGAAATCGCACTGTCTGTAGGTGATTTAACCCAATTTGATCCGAATGGTTTGGAAAATCTTGATATTGAATTAGATAATACCTTTAGTATAGATGCATCAAACGTACACACACACGGCGGTTTAATATTCAATTCTTCAGCCCCATCAAAATGGGATCAGATAGAGAATAGTCTTTCCAACCTACAGAATACCTCTGTTTCTAAGATGGATTATAAAGGTACAAATATATCTATGTTCGCATCAAATATTTACTATGCCGAAAGAGAGGGTCTATCTCTATTAAGTTTTTCTGAAGACCAGATGTATTCTATGGTTGACGGACTTGAAAATAAAAAGAAGTTGTCATATTTAAAACAGTTACCAAAAACCCCGCTTGCGGTTGTTAAACTAAACATTGTAAAGTTATTGGAATTGATTGATAGTTCAATGCAGATAGAAGATGATGTTGTCATGTCAGATGAAATTTCTCCGCTACTTGCTTGGATCACAGTCGAAAAAGATAAGGCAATGTTAGAAGTATCACTTTCAGATAAAGAGTCACCGCTTGAGGTATTGGGGAAATTTGCACCGTTTATCGCTTCTCACCTGAAGAATTAATACCAAATTAACGGGATCCCACTCGGTAGGTGCGGTTTCTAACCGCACCATAAGCGTCAATTTAGCGGTCCCCAACCCGGTAGGTGCGGTTTCTTAACTGCCTCTTTTTGTATCAACATCTCAAATAACGCACAGGACGAGAATATCAGCGTTCGTAGTCGCGCAATGAATTGCGCCTCTTACATTCAAAGAAAAGAGGCGCTATGAATTGCGCGACTACAAACGAGTTCTTTCCTTAAATTGACGCCTATGGTGCGGTTTCTAACCGCACCTAATACCAAGAAAAATGAGATAAATCAAGTTAATTTGGTATAAGAGGATTGAAAGTTATGTTTGTCTCGATTAGTACCTACTTACGAAATGCAAAATGGTTGAAATGGGCAAGTCTTTTCGTATATCCATTTCTTGGGATATTAATTATTGCGAACGGTTATACATTTCTGCAAGATCATCCAGGACACCGGACAGGTATAATACTTCTAATATCTGGTTCGCTTTGGTGTTTTATTAGTGTCACTGAATGGTTATCACGTTATCTAAATGGGAATTGGTAGTCACGGCTGCTGTTCTCTATTGGATCGCATAATCTCATTAGATGTTTTCTGATGAAGTCAGGATTGTGAGGAGGACCCAGAGACCTCACACTACAAATCGGGTTAATTGGGTATAAAGGTCTGCCAGTAAATTCAAAAAAGGAGTCTGCATTTCCCAATTATATTAGGTTGAAGCATGCGTATCACTATGCATGTCATCACACGACTAAAATAGTGTATCATCGGGAAAACATGCAGGAAATAATAAATGATAGATGTTTGTTTTTTTGCTGACGAAGTTTCCAGAGAAGATTTTGAGGAAGCTATAAAACTTGGTGTGGAAGCCGGTGCCACTACTGTGGAAGTTCGCAGTGGTGTTTGGGGCAAACACGTTACCGAAATAGATGACGACGATGTTAAACGCGCACAAGATGTGCTGAGTACTTATGATGTCAAGGTTGCCAGTATAGGTTCACCTTTTGGGAAATGTCCAATTGACAATCCACAGGAGTATGAACGTCACTTACGACACTTTGACCGAATGGTTGAACTTGCCCACGCTTTTGACACACAGATAATTCGTGGATTTGCATTTTGGAATCCAAATCGGAGACTTAAAGAGTCATCTCGTCCAGATATAAACGATTATTTAGAACAAATAGCCGAAAAACTCGCTCTTGTTGTTCCAATTGCTGAGGGTGCGAACGTGATACTGGCTTTTGAAAATGAAGATGCTACACTCGTTGGCAGTTGCGAAGAAACACGTGCAGTCATTGATGCGCTTGGTAATAGTCCGGCACTCGCTTCATGTTGGGATGTTAATAACGGTTTACACTGTGGCGAACTCCCTCTGCCGGATGGATATTCACATATTAAGGGACTTGTGCGGCATGTACATGTCAAACCGAATCGAGAGAAAAATCTGGATCCAATTAGAGATACAGACTTACGGTATGAACAGTTGTTACAGACACTTGTTGATGATGGATTTACGGGTGCTGCGAGCATTGAACACTGGGGAAACCCGCAACAGATGTTAGATGGTATCCGCCAACTTCGCGCTGTTGTTGACGCAATGTAACCTTTACACAAAAAACGTAAGAAGGGTATATTATTATGCAATTGAAACCTGACAATCCACATTTGAATTGGCAAGGTGTTGTGTCTATAGAGAAGACAGATAATTCAATTATGCCGTGGAGAACTCCCCATGAAAAGCATGTGCTATTTCCAGAACCGTTGTTAGAACGTTCTGCAATGCCCGCTGGTGTTCGTGTAAGTTTTCGAAGTAATACAACCCGCATCTCTGGTAGTATTGTTGAACAACGCGAATCTGGCATGCTTGACCTCTGTTGTAATGGAGAGTTCATTGGCTCGTTTGATCTGAAAGGGAAGAACAGTTTCATCTTTGAAAACCTGTCAGATAAGGAAAAATTGATTGAATTATGGTTGCCACAATTTGGTAGATTTCAACTGCGTAATTTAAACATAGACGATGGTGCAACATTAGAACCGTTCATAGACAAACGTCCTCGGTGGATCACTTACGGAAGTTCTATCACCCAGTGTCGTTCCGCAGCATCACCTATACAGACTTGGCCAGGGGTTGTTGCACGAGATCAGAATTTCAACTTAACCTGTCTGGGTTATGGTGGACAGTGCCATCTTGATTCTATGGTAGCACGGATGATCCGTGACCTACCGGCCAACTTTATTTCTATGTGTCTTGGTATTAATATCCAAGGGGCATCAAGTTTAGGTCCTCGGGCGTTTCGTCCTGCGATTATCGGTGCAGTCCAGATTATTCGCGAGAAACATTCAGATATTCCTATCGTCCTAATGTCACCTATCTATTGTCCAAACCGAGAGGAAAACCCAAACGCAGTCGGTTTCAATCTGCAGAAAATGCGTGAAGAGGTGCAAGCTGCCGCTGATGCACTTCAAACTTATGGTGATGAAAACATCCATTATGTCAGCGGTTTAGATGTGTTCGGTCCTGACTATGTAGACCTGCTTCCTGATAACTTGCATCCTGATGCAGAGGGTTATCGTGTGATGGGAAAGAATTTTGTGAATGAAGTGGCTAAGAAGTATTTTTCTGATTCTCTATAAACCTTGTGTCATTGTGAGTATTAAATAACCGTGATAATTTCAAAACCCGTTTACAAAAATTCTATTATAAACGACAAAGACTTGAGTAGTACTTAGGGTTGTTGACTAAGAAATGGAAGGTTTTTTCACAATTTATGACAAAAGTCTACTAATTCTAATCACAACGCCTCTGTTGCTATAAGGAGGTAGTTTCCGATGAAACGCATAATTTTCTGTTTGCTTGTGGTTGCAATAATGTTAAATATCTCCGTGTCTTTCGCACTCCATGATGAGGACAAGGGACCGGAAAAATTCGGACGTTATGAATTCAAAGAGCAGGACATCAATGCAGCAACTAAAGCTTGTGATGATGACGGAAAACCGGGTCCTGAATTTGTTCCAACGGTTCTGGATAATCAACCGAATTTGGCTCTACTGAAAGATGCTAAAGCGGAATCTTCTTCTCTATTAGCAGGTTGGTGTCCGCATCGGCACTGCACGGAATATCTTAACGATGGCTTCTATAACAACTGCCGTAGTTGGATTATTGGCGCGATACCCGGGTGGGCACAAATTGACATCGGTGCTGTCGCCAATGTGAACCGTATCTATTTTGCAAGTGATCATTCGCAAGGTTTCACCGACCGCACAGCTGCCGATTTTGACATTCTCGTCGCAACAACCAAGGCAGATGCAAACTCTGATGCAGATACATGGAAAAAAGTCTACACCCACGAGGGGGCACCAATTAGCAAAACTACTGAGTTTACATTTGAAGATGTAGAAGCACGTTGGCTGCGCATCCACATTCGTGCCAATAATGGCGCGCGTATTGATGAAATTGAGATTTATGGAGGCAATGATCCGATGGCAGTTGAACCAACTGCTAAACTAACGACAATCTGGGCACAAGTTAAAACTAATAACCTCTAACAATAAAAAAGGAGATCAACATGCGATATGTAATCTATTTGACACTGATTCTGTGTGTTAGCACTGTTTCAGCTGAAATTCTGTTTGAAGATGATTTTGAGAGTGGCGAAATTGATAAATCAAAATGGGCACCGACTGCAAGTTGGGAAATCGCTAACAATGATGACGGGCACGATATCCTCGGCAAAAAAGTTCTTGACGTGTGGGGCGGGGACGTTGGGCTTAGTGTTGACGAGTTTCCCGAAGAATTTGATTATTATGCCGATTTTAAAGCGATGCAAAATGGCTTGACAGGGTTTGTCTTCCACGGACAGGATGGTAGCAACGTTTACATGCACCAGGTTTCAACCGGTGGTTCTGCACACACGCCTCAACACATCCGATGGCACCGAAGAGTAGGTGGAACTTGGGGAGCGGAACCTGGTGCATTTGATGGTGGTGTTAAGCTTGACCAGGATGTTTGGTACCGTGTGAAATTTGAGGTACGTAAAAACTACGAATTTAAGGCTTATGTCGGTGACATCGGAGCAGAAAACAATGACCTTACCCTTGTGAGTAAGTGGACCGACAGTCAAAAAGCATTTAAGAAAGGAAAAACCGGATTTCGGATGAGTGGCGGCAACCGTGATGGGGAACGCGCACAGTACGATAACGTTGTCGTTGCTACACCCGAATTTAACATTTTTCCCGTTGAACCCAAAGACAAAGTTGCGGTAATATGGGGAAACTTAAAACATAAATAACATATCAAAACTGGGCGAGAGTTTGTTTTTGCCCTTTACAGTATTCCGAAAGATTCGATACTACTTTTGGAAACTCGATAAACGGAATTTATGGTATAATTTTTGCAGTATAATAGTTGAATCTACTATCAGGTTAACGGTAATCTGAATTTACTCATTATTTACAAGGAGATAAAAGTAAAATGCGATATGTGATGTGTTTAATACTAATTCTATGTGTTGGCACCGTTTCTGCTGAACTTCTGTTTCATGACGATTTTGAAAGTGGGGACATTGACGAATCTAAATGGGTACCAAAAGCTACATGGGTAATTGAAGAAAATGCCGATGGTCATGATGTACTCGCTAAAAACGTACTTTACGTTCCAGGTGGTGACATTGGACTTAGCATTGATGATTTTCCCGCAGAATACGATTATTACGCAGATTTTAAAGCGACGCAAAATGGGTTAGCTGGATTTGTCTTTCACGGACAGGACGTTAACAATATCTACATGCACCAAATTTCAACTGCAGCATCAGGACACACACCACAACACATCCGGTGGCACCGAAGAGTCAATGGCGGTTGGGCTGCAGAACCAGGGGCATTTGTTGATGGTGTTGATCGCGAACAGAATGTGTGGTACCGAGTGAAATTTGAGGTTCGTGCAGGTCATAATTTTAAGGCTTACCTTGGTTCGGTGGGTGCCAGCGTTGAAGACTTATCTCTCGTCAGTGAATGGACTGATTCGGTGGGTGCCTTTTCGACAGGAAAAATCGGGTTCCGCATGAGTGGTAGTGAGCATGCCCAGTTTGATAATATATTTGTCGGACCACCGGACTTTACCCCTACACCTGTTGAGCCGAAAGGTAAAATTGCTGTCACGTGGGGAGACCTGAAACGTAAGTGATACAGCAAAAAGCTTCTACGAACGCAGATAGCGGAAGTGATTCTTTAGCCATAGGCATCATCGGTGCTGGAAGGATGGGCAGGCATCATTTCAATGCAGTAACTAACTACGGTGGACGTGTAGTTGCTGTTCACGATGCTCGGCTTGCGGCAGCACAAGAACTGGCAACGGTTGCTAATGCTGAACTTGCCACCGATGTGCTGAATGACTTTTTTCATGTAGAATTGGACGGGGTGGTGATTACAACACCACCCCCTGTTCGTTTAGAACCTATCAAGATGGCATGTGAGCATGGTATTGCCTTGATGGTTGAGAAACCACCAGCATTGAATATAACTGAAGGGCGAAAATGTCTTGAATGTATTGAGAATGCAGATGTGATCGCAGCTATCGGATTTCAATTACGGTACCATCATCTTTACGAACGCATGAAAGAATTGATTGCTTCAGAGACTATTCATCTTGTCCGAACTGTCTGCACAATTGACTATTATCTCAATTACACAATGCCACATTGGTTTTTGCAGTCTGAAATAAGTGGGGGTCCTTTAGCTGAACAAGCGGTGCATGTTCTTGATTGTGCGCGATTTGTTTTGGGAAATCCGAAACCCGTTCAAGCACACGCATTAACTGTCAAAAATATGGCATTAGATCGAACAGAATTTGACGCAGAAAATGCTATCCAAATGACTTATGAATTGGACAATGGTGTTTTCGGTACGCACATGAATCACTGCGGTACCGAAGGGTTCTGTTTTGAAGTTGAGGTGGTAGGACCGAATTTGCGCCTGCAGGCGAACATGGCGGAGAATACGATTCGAGGATATCTTAATGGTGAAAAAGTTAATCAGTCTACTGTTTCGCAAAACAGTTTAGGATTGGACAAAACAGGAGCGTGGTTGCGTGCTATTGAAACAGCGGACAGAACTCTGATCCGTTCCACTTTCAGAGACGCACTTCACACGTTTGAATTGATTGAAGCGGCAATAAAAAGCCGCAATACTGGAAGATTTATTAAAGTGGAGGAATTATAATGATAGACTGGATATATTTTCGAAATAGCTGAAACTCATGCAAAAAAGTGCAAGAGGTTCTTGACACAAACAACTTACAAGCAGAAAACCGATCAGATGCGCGAAAAGAAAAGTTGGAAGCAGACGCTGTATGGGATTTAATGGGCAACGCTGAGCAGATAGTCGTCGCGAAGGGTAAGAAAGTGGAAACCTTTGTACCTAACGAAGACGTGCGTGAAACCATTCTGAAAGTTGTTCTTGGACGTAGTGGCAGTTTGCGTGCTCCAACTGTGCAAATTGGAAAGGTCTTTTATGTCGGTTATAATGATGGACTCTATACTGAAGCACCTTTCGTAAACGGATAACGTGAAATATCATGTCTATTAAAAAGATTCTGATCACCGGTGCATCTGGATACCTCGCGCAATTTGTCATTAAACGTCTATGCATCAATTACGAGTTAACACTGACTGACATCATCAAACCTGAAAAGACATTTTCAAATACACATTTTATAAAAGCGGATGTGACAAAAACGTCTGAAATTGAAGCAGCGTGTGCGGAGCAAGATGCCGTTGTTCACCTCGTCGCGCTGGTCAGAGAACGCCACGGTAAACCTAACTCTTTATTTGCCGATGTGATGGTAAAGGGGACATGGAATGTTGCTGAGGCGTGTGTGCAGCAAAAGGTGCAAAAGTTAGTTAACATATCCAGTATAGCAGCGTGTCCTCCTGCTCCAGAAGCTCGATTACCCTATCAAGTTGGTGACGCATTTAGGTTTGGTGGAGGCGATCTCTATTATGCGTTGGCAAAACACCTTGGTGAGCAGATAGGTTTAGCCTACCATCAGGCACATGGCTTGAAAGTATTCCATATCCGTCCAGGTGTGATTGCAGGTGATGGACATAATCCCGGACCTTCTGCTCCTGAGCATCCAACTAATCCGTGGTTTGTTTATGTTGATCCGAGGGACGTAGCACAATGTGTGGAACGTGCTATTGAAACGGAACAGATAGATTACGGGGCATATAACGCAGTAGCTGGTCGGGCAGATTCGCGTTATGATTGGAAGCAGGCGAAAGAGGATTTGGGATATTCACCTGAACATAACTGGGGAGAAATTCCAGATAGCGATTCGTAGAGGTGTTTATGACTTTGCAAAAAAACGAAATTCAACCACAAACCTCTGAGCTGCTTGATGAAATCACTGCACTTGATACTGAACTCACCGAGGATTTTAAACCACAATTGTCAATAGCCCCATTTTTATCTCGGAAAATTGTAAGCTTTCAAGGAAACAAAGATAAACCAGCATATAGTTGGTAAATATAAGGAAGCGTTTTCGGCAGGACTTGTTACCTATTTTCTGGCGGTTATGAAGGTGGAATGCAGGGAACAGTGCTTGACCCATTCGCAGGTATAGGCACAACACTCTTTGCCGCAAGTGAGCAAGATATTCACGCTGACGGGATTGAATTGCTGCCTATTGTTCAGGAAATTATCCAAACACGATTTTTATTGCAAAGAGGCTTGACCTCTAATGAAATTACTACGTTTGAACGCTGGATAGTCTCTCAACCGTGGAAGGAATTTCCGGAGAAAGTGCCATTTAGCACGTTCCGGATTACAAATGGTGCCTATCCTTCAGAAACAGTAGAAGCAATTGAACGTTACAGGGGTGCACTACAGCAGGAGAGTGAGAAGATTCAGGCAATTCTTCGTCTTGCATTGTTGTGCGTTTTAGAATCGATTAGTTATACCCGAAAAGATGGACAATATCTGCGTTGGGATGCGCACTCGGGCAAAATACGACCAGGCACAAAGCCGTTCAATAAAGGGGCAATTCTTTCATTTGAGGCTGCAATAACTGCAAAACTAAAAGAGATTTTATCAGATGTAACTTCTGCTGAAATACCCACAACTCTCTTTCCTGTAACGCAAACATCAAGTGATATTCGGTTGTTCAAAGGCTCGTGTCTTGAAATTTTATCCTCCTTAGAAACATCAACTTATGATGCTATCATGACTTCGCCCCCTTATTGCAACCGTTACGATTATACTCGGACTTATGCTCTTGAGTTAGCAATGTTGGGTTTGACCCATGAAGAAGTTTGTGATTTACGGCAGGAAATGCTCAGTTGTACGGTAGAAAACCGAGAGAAGGATTTATTGAAAATTTGTCCGAAGTGGTCATCCTTTATAGAAACAGTTAACAATCAGAAATTATTAAAAGCATTAAATACTTATCTGGAACACGAAAAGGCGGCTGGTACATTAAATAACAATAGCATTCCGAGAATGGTCCGCGGTTATTTTTCTGAAATGGCGTGCGTCATTGGTGAATGTTTCCGCTTGCTAAAACCGGATGCGCGTCTCTTCATGGTCAATGATAATGTGCGCTACGCAGGTGTTAGTATTTCTGTAGACTTAATTTTATCTGATATAGCGCGAACGTTGGGGTTTGAAGTTGAAAAAATACTCGTAGTACCAGGAAAAAAGGGAAATAGTAGTCAGCAAATGGGCACTTATGGTCGCATACCTCTTCGTAAATGTGTATATGTCTGGAGAAAAAGATAGTTTTGTTGAAGAATTAGTTTATCGATTTCTCTTGACGCGTGAGAATTCGTTAGGTGGTGCGATGCAAAACATTGCGGGCAAGTTAGCAGAAAGAAAACTAACCTGAGCATTTATTATCCAATTGGCTTGTTAGTTTGTAGATTCGGAAACACTACTCAGAGCCTTATAACGGCACAAGTCCTGCATATTTTACACCTGTCAAATATGCGATTTCGCGTTTCCAAGTGGTTAGGTCATCTGCGTCAAATTGGTTCAGATGCTTATGTCCACATGCTCGCGCTAAAACCTGCATTAATTCAACAGAGGCAGATAAAAACCTATTCAACCTTTGCGCTGCAACATGAACCTTCAATCGTGCACGCAAATGCTCCTTTTGCGTGGCAATTCCGACAGGACAATTGTTAGTGTGACACGCCCGCATCCCGATACACCCGATCGCTTGCATTGCCGAATTTGCAATTGCAACACCATCCGCACCGAGTGCCAATGCCTTCGCAAAATCCGCCGCTGTCCTCAAACCACCAGTGATAATTAGCGTTACGTCGCTGTTTCCTGTATCGTCAAGATATTTGCGTGCACGTGCTAATGCAGGCATTGTCGGTACTGATATGTTATCGCGGAACAGAAGGGGTGCTGCACCTGTCCCACCACCACGACCGTCCAAAATGATGTAATCCACACCGATGTGGAGTGCTGCTTCAAGATCTTTTTCTATGTGTTGAGCGGAGAGTTTGAATCCAATCGGAATGCCACTTGTTTCTTTCCGAACCGATTCAGCGAATTTGGCAAAATCGTCAAGTGCTTCCCAATCTGGAAACCGCGCAGGTGAGATTGCGGGTTGTCCCGCGGTTAATCCTCTGACTGCAGCTATTTCTTCAGTTACTTTATTGCCGGGAAGGTGTCCACCAGTTCCAGTTTTTGCACCTTGTCCACCTTTGAAGTGAAATGCTTGCGCATGATCCAATTTTTCAAAAGAGAATCCGAATCTTGCGGAGGCAAGTTCATAAAAATAGCGATTGTTAGTCTCCGCTTCTTCTTGTAGCATGCCGCCTTCACCTGAACAGATTCCTGTGCCTGCCACCTCAGCACCCTTTGCCAATGCAAGTTTCGCTTCAACTGACAACGCGCCGAAACTCATATCAGAGACAAAGATAGGAATCTCCAACCTAAGCGGTTTTTTAGCACGCGGTCCGATGACTAATTCAGTACCTACTTCTGTCTCATCAAGATGTGGTGTTTTGTGTAGTTGCGCAACAACAAATTGTAGGTCATCCCAATTCGGCAGGTCTTTCCGAAGCACACCCATTGCTGCAGTCTGTCCATGGTGTCCGGCGTTACTCAATCCATTACTCGCCAATTCCTGAATTTCAGCGACATAAGGTTCGTCTTGAGTCCCGTGGATATCTTGATAGGTTCCCTGATATTCATCGCGGTGATAGGGTTGTGGATTCTGTTTTTCCCACTCTCGGATTTCATCTTCGTCAACATAAACTATGTCATCTTCAATCCATGCGGAAAATTTCGCAAGACGTTCAGAATTCAGATATTCACTTATCCCCGTATCATAGCGATAATCCCAATAGTGAACACCACAAATCAGGTTTTCACCTTCAACATAACCGTCCGCAAGCAGTGCCCCGCGATGATGACATCTTCCGTATAGCACAGAAATCTGGTTATCATATCGGATAATAACTAAATCTACATTTGCTACAAAGGCGTAGGCGGGTTCACGGTCATTGAGTTCACTAAAATTAGCGACTTTTGTTTTCATCATAATCTTTCAGATTTTCTTGGATAAAGATACATTTTCTGAAAAATAGTATAATGTGATCTCATTCCAAAGATTCTTCTGTGTCCTGTTCAAGTTGAGAAAGACGTTGGTCCAATGTTTGCTGCTGTTTCCCTAATCGCAACAGATAAAGCATAAAAACCAACCAAATTACGAGATAGGCTGAAGCAAGGTATTTGAGACGTTTGCTTTGTTCATTTTCTAATTCCTCAACTAATTGCAGTGCCAACTGTTCTGCTAAATCTTCGTCCACAGCAACTTCGGATTTAGAGACCACATTAGATACTGCTTCTGATACCTCATCTGCTGTCAAACTTACAGGAACGCGAGTTGCAAAGAAAAAGAATCCCAAAACTATCAAAAAACTAATTATTATCACTATCTTTATCATGTTATATTTCCTAAGTATTTTTGTCGGATTATTTCGTAGCGCGCTTCGGTCTTTTTCGTCTGATACTGCACAATTAGCAAGAGAATACACAGCACAACAAATGCAATAAGTGTCAAAATCCAAGTTACCTTCATTGTAGGAGCAAGACTCCATTTTGTGGCACGATCAGGATGTAATCCTTCCTGCCAAATATCCACAGCATAATAAATTATTGGGACGTTCAGATATGCGATAATTCCAAGAACTGCAGAATAGATTTTTCTATTCTCAGGTTCCAAAGCGGAGCGGAGAATAAAATAACCTACATACATCAGCCAAAGAATGAGTGTACTGGTTAACTTAGGTTCCCAATTCCACCAAGTGTACCAGGCAGATTTCGCCCAAATCGGACCCGATAGTAATGTAATTGTACAAAAAACAAGACCTATTTCAGCGGCTGCGGCAGCCAATAGATCATCGTTGCTATTACGCTTTACAAGATACTTTATGCTAAATACAAAGTTTACACCAAACGCTACAAAGACAGTCAATGCCGACGAAACATGGAAGTAAAATATCTTCTGTACCTCTAACATTGACTTTTCAATCTGTGCATATCCGAAAATGAGATAGATAGAGATAAAAATTAGGATTGCCGTGACAGCAATAAGAATTTTTAAAGATTTTCCCATATTGGACTCTCCGTTAGAATTTCGGGACCGTCAGAAAGAACAGCCACCGTATGCTCAAAAAGTGCAGATAAACTTCCATCTGACGTCGTAATGCTCCACCCATCTTCCAAAATATCCACGTTTGAGTTTCCTGCATTTACCATTGCCTCAATGGCAAGCACCATTCCCGGTCTTAAACGGACCCCACGCCCCGGTGTGCCGGTAGTAGGCACTTGTGGCTCTTCATGCAGATTACGACCTATACCGTGCCCCGAAAAATTCTGAAGCACTGAAAATCCTGCTGATTCCGCAACGTTTTGCAGTTGAAAAGAGACATCGCCCATACGGTTGCCCGGCTTCGCCTCTGATATTGCAGCATAAAGTGAGGCTTTTGTCACATCAAGTAACTTTTGTGCATCAGGTGCTATAGTTCCAACAGGAAAGGTAAAGGCGTTATCGCCGTGATAACCGTCTATGCTCACAGCAGTGTCCACACCGATGATGTCACCCTCTTTGAGTTCTTCAGACTTATCTGGGATACCGTGGATGACTTTGTCATTGACAGAGACGCAAATTGTAGCAGTGTAAGGACTGTGGTCAGGTATCACATACCCAAGGAATGAAGAAGTCGCGTTAAGATTAGCAATTGCTTTACGGGATACCATTTCTAACTCGTAAGTTGTAATTCCAGGTTGAATTGCATCTGCAATTGAATGTAATACTTTTGCTGCGGCTTGACCGCTCCGTTTCATTTTCTCAATTTCTATTCTGTTTTTAATTCTTATTTTTTGCATGTTATTTATTAGCAGAGAGTTACTTATCTAACAAATTTTCGCTGGTAACCACTTTTCATCAAACAATCTCTCCAATTAACGTATGTGCCGTAGCAGAATGGATTTGGACATTTACTATATCGCCTACCTTAGCACTTTCCTTCGGGAAAACTGTCGTTTTGAATGTATCAGTTTTACCGTAATACTGTTCTGAGTCACGCCGACTATTCCCTTCAACTAAAACCGGCACATTGCTTCCAATCGTCGTGTGGTTAATATCTGCTGAGATTTCCTCTTGTAGCGCGATGATCTCATTCAACCGTCTTGCTTTTTCAGGCTCAGGGACATCATCAACTAATGTCTTATCAGCTAATGTACCTTCCCGTTCAGAGTACTTGAACATAAACGCAGAATCGAATCGGATGTCTGCCATCATTTGATAGGTTTGCCTAAAATCTTCATCGGTTTCTCCACAAAAGCCAACAATTACATCAGTTGAAAGTGCTATATGTGGGATCCGTTCCCTAAGTTTTAAAACCAGTTCACGATATCCTTCTGCTGTGTAGGTGCGTCGCATGCGTTCTAAAACCGGTGTTGATCCGGATTGCAGCGGAAGATGAAGTTGTTTGCAAACCTGTGGACACTTTTCTATTGCATCAATCATGCTTTCAGTTGCATCTGCGGGGTGAGGAGATGTAAATCGCACGCGTTCCACTCCATCAACTTCAGCAATAGACCACAGAAGTTCTCCGAAATCATTATTACCATCGTAATAGGAGTTTACCGTTTGCCCGAGTAGAACAATCTCCTTGAACCCTTCATCAACAAGCCGCTTGACATCGTCAGTAAGATGTTTGAGCGGTATGCTTCGTTCTCTACCTCGGACAAAGGGAACGATACAAAAGGTACACATCTTATCGCACCCGCGTTGAATTGTGAGCCAAGCTCGAATCCCTTCTTTGCGGATAGGTGCAATGTCTGCATAGTCCTCACTTTTGTCCAACTGCAAACTGAGAAATGGGTCACCGCTTGCCACAGCGTTGAGTGCCATCGGTAGATTTCGATATGCATCGGGTCCCATAACAAGGTCAACATACGGTGCAGCTTCAAGAAGTTTGTCACGGAGATGTTGAGCCATACACCCACAAACCCCTATAATTAGATTTCCTTCTCGTCGTTTCCGATGATTCAAATGCACAAGCCGATTGATAACTTTAGTTTCAGCGTTTTCACGAATTGCACAGGTATTGAGTAAGATGACATCAGCATCGGCAATGTCTGAAACGGTGTGATGACCTGCTTGCGTTAAAATACCTGCCATTAGTTCACTATCGCTAACGTTCATCTGACATCCGTATGTTTCAATATAGACATTGCGCGCGGGTGCTTGGCTGCTGGGTGATGAGGGTTTCTGAAAATCCAGTTTTGGCAGGTTTTTATAAATAGGTAAATTGCTTGTTGTATTTATTGACATTGGTTTTTCCATCTATTTTCTTAATAGATTTTACTCCTATGCCCGATTTCGTGAACAAAAATTTTTAAGGTATAGATGACACTGAACCTACCTTTATGTTTGCCGTTCAATGCTTTGTGCCGACGTTGTTCAAAACTTTCCCGAAATTGATTCATTTTAGCACGGATTTGTTCTTGGATCTTAACATCTAAACGTTGTATATTTGCTATGGCACGCGGGTCTAACTCCAATGAATACACAACTAATCTCTCTCAAGTTCTTTGAAAACATCCTCAAACGGTATCATTTCAACCTTACCCGCTTCAAATTCTGCTACACGTTGATCCAATTCTGCTGCAAACTCTGGTCGCAACTCAAAACCTTCATCAGGATCATAGTCATAATCCTCAAGGAACTGTTCAAACTCCAAGTAACACACGAAAAAATCTAAGAACGCCAAGTGTAAGAGTGAGAGCCTAACACCTTTCCCTTGCACTTGTAAAGGAAAATTTCCGTATTCGATTTTTTCATCACTCTTCGGGCTGGAGACCCCATCCTTTAGGTTGGGGAGGAAAGCCCGCTCCTATAGTTAAAATTCAGACGCGTAAGAACTTTGAAATCCTGTCGTTTCGCGCCTGTGGTGATTCGTTTCCCATCCAAACTGTAGATAGAAAACAAACCTTTTGCGTTAATACCTGAAAGTCTTGTCAATCCGTGTTTGACATGCTTCACCAAAGTGTTCTTGACCAAGCCTTGTGCTAAAACGGTGCCACCATATCGCGAACGAATGCCTTTCTTTTGTGGGTTCTGCCGATGAAGTTCACGTCTTGAAACAGGTATCGGTGCGATGCAGAATATATCTGTGTTGTCGGGGACATCCACCCCACCGACAGTGTGATATGCCAAACACCAACTATCTACACAGTGTGCATCAAACGTCTCAGCAAGTTTCTTGGAAGACTTCTTGAGCCCAAGTTTATCTCGAAGTTCTTTCGTCTCCCAACCTTGAAGTGTGAACAATGTCCATCGCTTTTGTATCTCACTATAGAACCAAGACTTGCCGACTTCAAGAGGACTGAAAGAACTATTCCACTTTTTCGCACGTTTGATAGTCCTTGCTTTAATATCCTCTACACAGACATGTGTGACAGGATACATATTAGACAACCAATCCAAAATACGCAGTTTCCAATCCCATCTTGCACGCGTGCCAGCCGGTATCCTGTCTTTATTAGCAGGGTGCCGATTAGTTCGGTTCTTTCGGTTTGGACACGAACGACTCCGACAGGTTCTCCGAAGTTCGCGACGCTTTTCTATTTTTTTACCCACTTTGCTATGTGCATCAGTTTGAACATTCAAATACGTGTGTGCCTCAGACTTCACCGTGAACCCTTCTTTCTTGCTGCCAGGGTCTACACCCACAGCAATCTCTTGTTTGTATTCTGTTGTTTCGTAGTTTAATCGAATACAGAAGATACCATTATTCCAATACGGGGTCGCCTTACCACTTTTGATAAGGTGCCTCGCAACTGGCGGAGAAGTGGGCATCAGTTGTTCACCATCCTTAGATTTCACTGGAACGAACATGTCGTTAGAACTCCTTTTCAGGGTATGTGTTTCCCCATCCAGATCACAGTATCCGAGAGGGATCGGACTTGGGGGGCATCCGAAACATCGTGCTGGCTACCACGCCAAGATACCACGATATTTTACTGTAGTACAACGGTTTAACTTGTGGAGTGAACGCTTGGTATGCGCTTCGCACAAGCCCCATGCTTTAGCTTGGGGTTATTGACTCTGCTTCCTAATTGTATCTACAAACTTGCATCGTTTGATGGCAAGTAGTCTTGGTCATAATCCGATATATCAACAGTAAAAAGGTCCCCAACATAGATAAGCACACGATATTTTAACGTCCGAGTTGCATTGGCATTAAGCGAAAAAGGTTGAGTCTGTGCTAACAGATACCCGAGGTACGCGTCCTCGGCACGGAACAGTGTTTGTCCGTTGTCAGGATGTGATAGGATTGCCACACCTACTGCTGTGTTAGAAACGATTCCGCATAACGTTACCCATTCTGCTTCTTGTCCGTTCACTTCCGATTCGCCAATTCTTCCACTTGAATCTGCTGCTTTCCGATGTTCCATCTCTGCTGCGTAATAACCAAGTCCAATGTCGTCAACAAATTCAATAGTTTTTGAAGGTGCTTGTAGAACTACCTCTAAATCCAGTATCCTTATATCATTTTGTGACGCGTATATTTTCGTGTGACATGTCTCTATTAACAGAGCGTGAGGATCTTTCCAAGTTGTTTCTTGGACAAATTCAACTAAGTCTTTAGATGATGAAGATTTAGATGTTCCGTGATCAAGTTTCGGTATACTGCGATTCAGTAAAATAGGAATTCCGTTTTCATCTTTCACTGTTCCAAATGAAAAACAGATGCCGGGCAAATGTCTTAGTTTCGTTTCCTCTGTTTGCTCCGTCACTACCTGTCCATTTGGTGCGTAAATCGGATGAAAATATGAATGTGAAACCGACTCACTATAACAATATGTGAGGACTGACTCGCCACTCTCTGTAATGGATACCTCTTTTCCAGCAACTTCTTCCAACATAAATGCCATGTGCTAATTATACCATGCATACCATTTGAATGCAAACGTAATATTGTTTTGCAGGACTATTTAGTTTTAGGCTTTTTGTCCATATTAGCCGAAAAGTCGCGATTCGGAGATCGCTCCTACAGCGGAAAGTCTTAAATAGAAAATCTAAATATTCGGAGAACTAAATAGCCCTATTGTTTTGAGATATGTAAAACGTTGTCATCTGAATCTCGGATTATACCAAATCAACGCCAAAATAGGATTTTGGCATTCGGGATAAATCGGTGTTGATTTGGCTAAATCTGATGTTTCCAATCGATGGGCGGATACAGAGACCCACTCCTACAATAAGAAGGACAGATTTTGACAAACTTTACATACCGCAAAAAACACATCCTTGAATTTAAAAGGAATTTGTATTATGATATTCGTATCCCGAATTAAGGAGTAAACGAGTCAGTGACCCCGCCCTAAAGGGCGAGGCTTGTGGAAGATGGTAGCCAACCTGTAACTTTTGCGAGGGAAACTCATTGACTACAGTAACATATCGCAAGGACTGGGCGTGGCAGTCTAAACAATGTGTGTCAAACGGTAACGTTCTGTGGTGGGACGTTGCTTAAGGATGCTCCCCAAGTCTCACACCTCTTGGTTCTTGCGATCTGGATGGGGAAACATATACCCGCTTTGCGGAGTTTTTTACCTGCTTTTTTCACGGAACCGTGTCAGGTCTATTAAGTCCAAAGTGCGAGATGGACTGAACGAAGCAGCACACCGAGAGAAATCGGCCACAGACAGGTGCCGAAAAAACAGTCTGTCTTTAATCTAAAAAAAAGGAGCGGTGTTTCCTCCCCCTGTTAAAGCAAGGGGTTTCCACACCGAAGATTTTGATGAGTCTATTAGGTATTGATGTTGGTACAACAGGATGCAAAGTCATAGCATTTCGTGAGGATGGTGAAATCCTTGCTCAAGCGTATGGCGAATATCCGTTGATACACCCGCAACCCGGTTGGTCTGAACTGGACGGAAATGTTGTCTGGGAAAATGTTGCGAATGGAATTCGCCAAGTTGCAGCACAAACAAAATCAGATCCAATTGAAGCAATCAGCGTGGCGTCACAAGGTGAAGCCGTAACACCGGTATGGGGGAACTCCGATGTACTTGCGAACGCTATTACTACTTTTGATTCCCGTACCTCAGGAATATGTGAAGAACTTTTAAAGGAAATAACGCCTTTAGAGGTGATGCAAATCACTGGTATGCCGCCAAGTGATATCCACACGCTCGCGAAACTAATATGGATACAACGGAATCAACCTAAAATCTATAAAGAAGTTTGGAAATTCTTTGGGTTTGAGGATTTCGTCAATTTTAGACTCGGCGTACAACCTGTGACGGATTATTCTCTCGCAGCCCGCACAATGGCGTTTGATATTATCAATAAATCGTGGTCGGAAAGAATGCTTGATTTGGCTGATGTGGACGTATCCATCTTACCTGACACAGTGCCATCTGGTACTATCATCGGAGAAATTGGGACTAAGGTTGCAGGAGAATTGGGTCTTCCGAAAAGAGTCGTTGTTGTTGCCGGTGGACACGATCAACCTTGTGGTGCATTGGGTGCGGGGATTATTCTCGGTGGAGAGGTCATGGATGCAACGGGTACTGTGGAATGCATTGCACCTGCATTTACCGAACCTGTCATCAACCAGCAAATGATAGACGGTAATTTTGCCTGTTATCCACATGTCGTTGAAGGACTGTATGTTACGCTTGGTTTTGTGTCCAGCGGTGGTGTTGTGCTACGGTGGTTTCGTGACACCTTTGCACAATCAGAAGTGGCACAAGCTGCTGCAGACGGAAAAGATGTTTACGATATTCTACTTGATGATATTCCCGATGCGCCAGGTACTACTATGTTACTTCCACACTTCACAGGTTCTGGAACTCCGCACCTTGACTTGGGATCAAAAGGGGCAATTGTCGGGTTGACACTTTCCACTTCCAAGGGTGAACTTGTTAAGGCTATCCTTGAAGGTATTAGTTATGAAATAAAACAGAATCTCACCATGTTGCAGGATGCAGGTGTGGTAATAAATGAGGTTCGCGCAATCGGTGGCGGTGCGAAATCTGATAAATGGTTGCAACTTAAGGCGGATATGTTTGGTAAAAAGGTAATCGCGCTTGATATTTCAGAGGGAGTCTGTCTCGGAACTGCTATCCTATCAGGTACAGCGGTTGGGAAATATAACTCTATTGAAGAGGCAGTTGACCTTTTGGTTAAGCCTCGTAAGGTCTACTATCCACGTGAGGATATAGCGCAAGCGTATGATGAGAAGTTGAGAGTTTATGAAAAGATTTATCCTGCAATCCGTGATCTGAACAATCAATTGTAAATTAGCGAGCAGTTAGATACGAATATGGAAAAACACGTCGTAGGCATAGACATTGGCGGGACGAAACTCGCGACTGTTGTTGCGGATGGTAAAGGAAATATCCTAAGCAAAGTTCGTAGACCGACACGCGCTGATAAGGGTCCAGAACATGCTATCCAACTACTTTTTGAGATGGTTTATGAGACAATTTCTCAAGCTGGTTTGGAACAAAAATCTATTTCAGCGATAGGTGTTAGTTGTGGCGGTCCGTTGGACACAAAAACTGGGATAGTCTATTCTCCACCGAATTTGCCCGGCTGGGATGCGTTTCCACTCAAAGCACGGCTTGAATCTGAGTTTAAGGTAGCTGCCACAATTGAAAACGATGCAAATGCATCCGCACTTGCTGAATACCGGTTCGGCGGTGGTAGAGGGTATGATGCGGTCCTCTATATGACGATGAGTACTGGCATTGGTGGTGGAATTGTAATTAATGGTAAGGTATACCACGGTGCAAATGACAGTGCTGGAGAGGTCGGTCACCAAATTCTTTTACCTGATGGTCCGCTATGTGGGTGTGGCAAACGTGGCTGCCTTGAGGCACTCTGCTCAGGACCGGCTATTGCACGTCGTGCCAAAGAAGCAATTCAGAAGGAATCACACACTGCAATCCTTGCACTCGCTGATGGATCTATTGAGGCGGTAAAATCTGAGCATGTGTTGAATGCAGCGCGCCAAGGTGACACATTGGCACTTAAGTTGGTTGACGAAACGGCATATTACATGGGATGGGGACTCGCAAATCTGGTCAACATTCTGAACCCTGATATTATACTGTTGGGAACGATTGCCATCGCTGCTGGAGACCTTCTGCTTGACCCGATTCGAAAAATTGTATCTGAGTTTGCAATGGCACGTCCTGCGGAAGCAGTTAAGATTATGCCTGCACAGTTAGGTGAGTCATTGGGTGACCTTGCTGCGATTGCATTAGTGGTGTAGGACAACACGCAAATGTTGGAGAATATTGAAATGGAGAGAATTCAAAAATATATTTCACATTTACAAGATGTTTTAGAACGTTTAAAACTTGATGATGTGCGACAATCTATAGATGTGATAATGGAAGCCTATTCCGCTAACAAGCAGATTTTCGTTGTTGGAAACGGCGGCAGTGCTTCAACTGCATCCCATCTTGCATGCGATTTAGGAAAAGGAACGAGCGTTGCTGGTAAACCACGTTTTCGAGTAATCAGTTTAACAGATAATGTAGCAACAATGACTGCATGGTCGAATGATGTTGCTTACGAAGATGTTTTTGTTGAACAACTCAAAAATCTTGTTAATGCGGGTGACGTTGTAATAGGCATCAGTGCAAGCGGAAATTCGGAGAATGTAATTCGCGCGATGCAGCACGCCGCAGACATCGGATGTAATACCATTGGATGGAGCGGATTTGGCGGTGGAAAGTTGGCAACAATTTGTGATGTTAATGTAGTGGTGGACAGCCATCAATATGGACCCGTCGAAGATGTTCACCTAATCTTGAATCATGTGTTACACGCATGGATTCAGGAGGAATTTGCGTAACCATAAATACAATCCAATAACCTGCCCAATTTTGGGTATTATATTGTAAGGATGTTTCTTGACACATTGACTGTTCTTAAGGTATACTAATAGTGAAAGATTCACTATACAATAATCAGCAAAAACATATTGGAAGTGCATTTAATATTACTGAGGAGTGGTAGAAAGATGGAACACACTAAAAAGTTACTATATTGTGCACTACTCTTAATTGGGTGTTTCTTACTAAGAGGCGAACTGTCTGCTGATGATAACAGATTAGTTTACGTTATAGACATCCGCACCGAAATCGGAGGCGGGGTGAGCACGTATGTCAAAAAAGGAATTCAGAAGGCAGAGGAAACAAACGCGGATGCCATGATTTTTGATGTGAATACACCAGGAGGAAGGGTTATCGATGCTCTAAAAATTATCAGAGCAATCCAAAACACACAAATTCCGACAATCGCTTTCGTCAACCGACGAGCGATCTCCGCAGGTGCAATGATTTCTATCGCATGTGATCAAATTGTGATGGCATCGGGAGCGACCATTGGTGATTCAGAACCGGTAGACTCGCAAGGAAATGAGGCAAGTGAGAAAATTGTCTCCGATATCCGCGGTACTATTCGTTCTACAGCAGAACGACAAAATAGAAATCCAGACATCGCTGAGACTATGGTGGACAAAAGACTGTTTCTTGTACGCTTAGAAAATGGTGATATAATTAAGTTACGCCTAGAAGAGTACCATAATCAACAAGCAATCGGAACAGAAATGGAAGTGCTCTGTGCTAAAGGAGAACTCCTTACTTTGACAACTCAACAGGCACTTGAATATGGATTCGCTGAGGCACAAGCAGAGACGATTACTGACCTACTCAGCAAATATCAGATTGTTCGGATCGGTGAAAGTTCTATCATAGATGAGAATAGTGTTGTAAAGATGGCATTGACAGAGAACGATGTTTTACGTAGACAGGAGGAACTTGGTGCTGACCGAGTCCATACAATAAAATCGTTGGAAAATGCTAAAGTTACTAAATTTAAAGTTACGCTTGCAGATCGTACTGTCTTTTTCCTTACAAGCCCTTACATCAGTGCGCTTTTGCTATCACTCGGAGGTCTCGGTCTATTCATAGAGATTCGTACTCCAGGTTTTGGTATTCCAGGCTTTCTCGGACTGCTTTTTATCGGTCTCTTCTTTGGTGGACACATGTTGAACGAAGTTCCGAATGCTTACCTTGTTGCCTTAATCTTTGTAGTCGGATTGGCACTGATTGTATTAGAGGTTTTTGTAATCCCAGGATTTGGTGTCGCTGGTATTCTCGGATTAATGTTGATGTTGGGAAGTGTTTTCTATACATTTTTTCAAAATACTGATGATATCAGTGTAGCTTTATTATGGCTCTCTATTTCAATTATTACAACCTCTGTATTGACAATTATTGCCACAATCTTTCTTCCTAAATCGTCACCATTTCAGCGATTAGCACTGTCCACAGTAATGAGTACTGACCTCGGTTATCATTCTACTGGAGCGGATTTTCAGAGTTTTCTTGGTAAAACAGGTGTTGCGTTAACACCGTTACGCCCTGCAGGCACAGCCAAAATCGATAATAAACGTTTAGATGTTGTCACATTTGGTGACTTCATTGCCCAAAATACACCTATTAGGGTATTAGAAGTTGAAGGTTCAAAAATATCTGTTGAAGTTCTTGAAGAGTGACATATTAAAAATCAATAAATTTGGAGGAAATATCCATGTTGTGGGCTCCAACAATTCTCATCGCGCTCGGAATACTATTAGTGTTTATTGAAATTTTGGTTCTTCCGGGGTTTGGTGCAGCGGGTGTGCCGGGAATAATCCTACTCATTGTCGGAATCGGGATGATTTGGTCAAAGTCAGGGATCACGATTGCGCTTATCTATGCAAGTTTAGCTTTGATTTTCGTGATACCGATAGCCGTAATCGGCTTGTCACTCTTTCGTGAAACACCTATTGGCAAAACCTTTATCTTGAGTGCTGTAGAAAGAAGCGACGAAGGTTTTCAGGCAGCACCGCAAGAATTAACAGCACTTGTAGGAAAATCAGGAACAGCGGTGACCCCGCTTCGTCCTGCGGGTGTTGCGTTAATCAACGGTCAACGTGTTGATATAGTTACGCAAGGAGAGTTTGTAGCACCAGAGACAGAGGTTGAAGTAATTCAAGTTGAAGGAAGTCGTGTTGTCGTCCGTAGTTTGTGAAATCGTTAAATTGACAGTGTTGTTTTATTAATCAACGACCCTGGTCAAAAAAAGGAGATTCGATATGGAAGATTTTTCGGTATTAGCCCCGATAGTTGCTGTCGTTGTTCTCATCGTTATCTTTATGTTCTTTTGGTTCGTCCCAATTGGGCTCTGGATTGCCGCTATTGCAGCCGGTGCCCCACTTCGCATTTCTGAGTTAGTCGGGATGCGTTTGAGACGAGTCAATCCAAATGTTATTGTCAAAGCGTTAATTAGTGGTCACAAAGCTGGATTGAACGTAGCAACAACCGAATTAGAGGCGCACTACCTTGCAGGTGGTAACATCCTGAACGTTATCAGCGCGCTCATTGCTGCGGATAAAGCAAAAATTGATCTTTCGTTTCAACAATCATCCGCTATTGATTTAGCGGGTAGAGATGTTTTTGAAGCAGTCCAAGTGAGTGTGAATCCGCGCGTCATTACAACCCCAAAAATCAGTGCCCTTGCTCTTGACGGTGTTGAACTTATTGCCACCGTCAGAATCACCGTCCGAACGAATATCAACCGTCTCGTCGGTGGTGCTGGTGAAGAGACTATCGTCGCCCGTGTTGGTGAGGGGATTATCAGTGCAATCGGTGCATCTGAAACTTATGAGGATGTTCTTGAAAATCCGGACATTATCTCCAAAACTGTGCTTGACCGTGGCCTTGATGCAGGTACCGCATTTGAAATTCTATCTATTGATATTGCGGATGTAAATGTAGGCAAAAATATTGGTGCAGAACTTCAAGCAGAACAGGCTGAAGCTGATCTTGTTGTCGCACAAGCGAAGGCTGAAGAACGCCGTGCTCTCGCTATTGCACAGAAACAGCAGATGACAGCAAACGTGCAGGAGATGCGCGCAAGAGTTGTTGAAGCCGAAGCGACTGTCCCTCGCGCACTTGCAGAAGCCTTTCGTAAAGGTAATTTAAATATCACAACTCAGATAGAAGGAGAATAAAGATGTCCCCAACTATACTTGCAATTATTGCTGTCTGTATATTATTATTTTTAATTGTTATTTCTTGGTTAGTCCCACTTGGATTGTGGATTACTGCAATTGCAGCTGGTGTGAAAGTCGGGATTTTCGATCTTGTGGCGATGCGTTTGCGTCGCGTACCCCCCGGCGGGATTGTTGAACCCCAAATTAACGCAACTAAGGCAGGGTTAAGCCTTTCCCTTGATGATCTTGAAGCACATTTTCTCGCTGGAGGTCGGGTAGGAAGCGTTGTTGCGGCACTGATCGCTGCTGATAAAGCTAACATTGAGCTTGGCTTTGCACAAGCCGCCGCTATTGATCTGGCGGGAAGAGATGTATTACAGGCTGTCCGAGTTAGCGTTACACCAGAGATTATTGACATTCCCAGCAGAGATGAGCCGAACAAAGGTATCACCGCTGTAGCACGCGATGGAATCCAACTGATTGTTAAGGCACGCGTCACTGTCAGAGCAAACATTGATCGACTCGTCGGTGGTGCAACTGAAGATACGATACGCGCAAGGGTTGGTGAAGGCATTATCACAACAATCGGTTCGTCTGCAAACCACAAACAAGTTTTGGAAAACCCGGTCCGAATCTCTGAAACAGTGCTTGCAAAGGGGCTTGAAGCAGGTACTGCTTTCGAAATTTTGTCTATTGATATCGCCGACATTAACGTTGGCGAGAACGTTGGGGCAAAATTACAAACCGATCAAGCGCAAGCTGAACTCAAGATAGCACGTGCAAAAGCTGAAGAGCAACGCGCACGCGCAGAAGCAGAAGAGGAAGAAAACAAAGCACTTGTGGAAGAAATGACCATTAAACTGGTTGAGGCGGAAGCTGAAATTCCTCTTTCCATTTCAGATTCGTTTAATTCCGAAAAAATGAGTGTTATGGATTACTACACGCTCCGTAATATCCTTGCAGATACCGAGATGCGTCAATCTATTGCCACCCCAGGCGATAAAGACATTGATACAACTCGTTCTTCTCACTCTTTAGGATTATCGTAGTCATATCTAAAGGAGAAACTGATGGAATTTGATCTACAAGCGTTGATACCAATTATCATTGTTCTTCTTGTCTTTATCTTTAGTGGTTCGCGCCGCAGGAAAACCGAACAACGTTCTCCTGAAAGTAACCCAAAGATAGATGCCTCACCCGATAGCGAAGTTGTGCTTCCACCTTTCATGGAGAATTTTGAAGGATTTCCTTCCCGGACAGAATTCGAAGATGAAACTGTGGAGAGTTCCGAAGAAGGTATCCCAATGGTAGTGGAACAACTTGAACCTGAACCGGTTCAAGAACTTACTCCTATGAAAAAGCGTATAAAACCGCTACCTGTACCGGTAGATTCTCCTATATCTTTGCCAACGAAACCGATATCTGCAGCCTTTCTGTTAAATCCATCACTTGAGACGTTTCGTCAGGGTATAATTCTTGCTGAAGTCCTTGGTAAGCCTAAAGGACTTCGCAGTAGACAGTAATAGTTTAACACTTAATTATGTCCGTAGTCTCGAATTTGGTTTGAGGCTATGGACATTTTTTAGCATACACGCAAACTGTCTCATATCAAATTAACTTGATTCGACGTCATTAGATAAAGTCAAGCATTGTGAGGCACGGGGACCTCACACTACAAATCGGGTTAATTGAGTATCACAGAGCATAGGTTTAGAAAAATGTCGCGTCTAATTTTTCAGTTTGCTATTATCTCCCTATTCCTTTTTTCCAACTGTGCACAACCACATCCAGAGATATTGATAGAGCAAGATAATGTTGAGGTGAAACTACCACCTTATGCGCGCCACCTCAAAGGGTACAAAATTTGTCTGGATCCTGGACATGGTGGACAAGGGCACATTCCAGATTACAAACGTGGTCCAACCGGACTTCGCGAAGCGGAAATCAATCTAAAGGTAGCCTTTTTTCTTCGCGAGTTGTTGGAACAAGCTGAGGTTACTGTAATTATGACTCGCGTTGATGATTCCTATGTTAGTCTCCCAGACCGTAGTCAAATCGCTAACGAAAATCACGCCGATTTTTTCATATCACTACATCACAATGGAATTGATAACAAGCCTGAAATAAACTATACCTCGACGTGGTATCATGGCGATGCAGACGACTCACCACCAAGCCTTGACCTTGCACGCTACATCCAGCAAGGCGTTTCTGATGCGCTCAGTTTACCTAAATCTCCTTCGACCGGTCTATATTCCGATAAGTTAGTCGTTGCCTCAGGTTTCGGTGTTTTACGGTTGACAGAATGTCCGGCAGTTGTATGTGAAGCATCTTTCTATACCAATCCAGAGGAGGAGGCAAGGCTAAAACAGGATGATTATCTCAAAAGAGAGGCTTACGGATGTTTTCTTGGCATTGCCCGTTATGTTGAAGCAGGTTTTCCGAAAGGTGTTCTGGTAACACCGAAACATAAATCCGTAATTCAAACTAAAACGCCATCAATTAAGATTCAGATAAAGGATGGCCTACACGAACGCGGCGCGTGGATGCTTAAACGGCAACAAATTTTTACCAACGCAATCCAAGTCAAAATAGATAATGTGAACGTACCTTTTAATTATGACCCAGAAACTGATATTATCACAGTAGACGTCAAAGAACCGTTGTCAAACGGTATCCATTTTGTCCAAACAGGGTTGGTAAATTATTACGGAAATCATAGTCTTCCAAAGCATCAGCAGTTTAAGGTAGCACCGCCTGCGGCTGAACTAAAACTAAATGCATGGACAAACACTCTTTCGTATGATGGCGAAAGTTACGTCGGTATCATCGTAACCGCTCTTGACTCTGATGGATTACCGATTGCCGATGGAGAACTAATTCAAGCAAACACTACCAACGGTACATTGTCAGAGACACAGAATTTTTCTATCAATGGAACGTCTCACTTCTATCTCTACACCCCTGATAAACCCGGTACTGCAACGGTAGAAGCCACCTATGGTCAAACGAGACAATCGCTAAAAATCCACTTCGCAAACATTGCTAATGGGATTCTACAAGGACAGGTTTCTGATGCCAGTTCAGGAGATCCAATTGCTGATGTTCAATTGCGTGCAGATCCTGAACTCACTGCTGTAACAGATGCTAAGGGACATTATTTCATTCAAACAGATTCTTCATTGAAATATCCACTTGAAATGATACTTCACCTTTCGAAACCTGGTTTTTATCCTGAGAAACGCGAAACTCTCATTGAGACAAATAAAGCAACAGTAGTCAACATGAACCTTCATGCTATTGCAGATGGAGCATTCGCTAAGACAACTATTGTTCTTGATTCAAAAACAGATACGCCTAAAACACGCCAACTTCTTACTACTTTAAAAGAAATGTTGGAACTTGCTGGAGCTAAGGTGTATAATGTCCATACACTTGGACAAAATATATCTACGGAAAAACGGATTGAAAAAGTTAACAATATCAAATACGAAGGATACTATTTGCAGATTAATCATTCACCGTGGCGAGAAGACGAATCACCAGTTATCGCTTCCCACAATCGTGGAAATCAAGGTACTGAGACTTTTCAAAAGCGAATTCTGGAGCAATTCAACCAAAAACTTTTTGAGACACCGATTGTCACGGTGCAAGACAGAGAAACGCCTGTAATCCAGCAGACAAACAAAATGGCGATGACACTTGAAATTCGATCTTTAAATTACCCTGACGCTACCGCTATACAAGAAGCATCTGCTATTTTTATAGGCGTGTGGCTTTTCCTGAAAGAAGAAACGAAGATCAATACTGAAAAATTAGAACGTTTCATGGTATACTTGGACAAGAAGCGAGGTGAATGAAGGTGCGTATTACTTCTAAAATCACCAAATTGTACCTCAATCACCCATTCAAGATTTCTCGCAGAGCAACAGATGCATATCGAGAGGTTATCTCTGTTGAAATTGATGAGGGGATCGGTGAGGCTGCACCTGCAAAGTTCTACGGAGAAACTGCTCAAACTGTTGCTTCAACACTGGAAACGCTTACCTCATTACTTGATGGTAATCTTGATCAAATTCAAGATGTTATGGCGGGACTTGAAACAACTTTAAGTGGTAATTATGCTGCAAAATCCGCAGTTGATATGGCACTGCACGACAGATTATGTAAAAAACTTGGGGTTCCACTTTACAAACTATGGGGATTGAACCCACAGAAAACACCATACACATCGTTTACTATTGGTCTTGACGAACCAGCAGTGATGGCTGAAAAAGTGCTACTTGCTGAAACATATCCGATTCTGAAAGTTAAGCTCGGAACCCCGCGTGATATTGAGATTCTTCAAGCACTTCGCAAAGTCACAGATAAACCGATCTATGTTGACGCAAACACTGCATGGACACCTCAAGAGGCTGTTCAAAATATTCGTCAGTTTGCACAGTACGGCGTGGAATTGGTTGAGCAACCAACAAAACCTGATGATATTGACGGTCTAAAGTTTGTAAAAGATCATTCAGATATACCAATTATTGCTGATGAAAGTGTTAAACGCTCAAGTGATATTCCACGACTTGCCGAATCTGTAGATGGAATCAACATCAAATTAGTCAAGTGTGGAGGCATATTAGAAGCCTTACGGATGATACATGTAGCACGCGCCTATGGATTACTTGTCATGCTCGGTTGCATGATTGAGAGTTCGCTCAGCATTACTGCCGCAGCACACTTAACACCGCTTGTAGACTACGCGGATTTGGACGGAAATCTGTTAATTTCAAATGATCCTTATATAGGTGTTACCCTTGATAATGGCAAGTTGATTTTGCCAGATCGTCCCGGTGTTGGGGTTTATCAATCTAAAGAGGAAGATATATCGTCAAGATACCTAAACCGACCTTAAAAAGTTGAGATTCACATTTAGTGATTTCGGCTTGCAAGAACGCTTCTGTGTCTTCGTTAAAATTCAATATGAAACAAAATATAGAACAGTCCACGTCTCGTGAAACTTCAGTAACGAGCGGGCAATATGACGCCGTTTCAAAAAACGTAATTCAACAAAATCCTGAAGACTGGATTCGGTTCGGTCTTGGCATATCAGAAGTTGAAGTTATCCAATTACTTGATACTGAACAACCGACTGTCAAATCGAATCGTGCTGATAGTTTTATACATGCAAACGTTAACGGAAGAAATGTAGTTATACATTTTGAGATTCAGACGCGTGACAGCACAGAGACACCAATGCCTCAACGGATAGCAGGGTACGCGGGAAGAGGAATTGAAAACTTCGGAATGCCAGTCTATTCCCACGTCATCTATTTGCATCCTAATGCAGGACGAAACGACCCTGGGCAATATGCGCAAGAGATGCAGGGGTATAATATTATCATTCAATATAAAGTGATACGACTTTGTGATTTAGAAGGACAGAATTTTCTGGATGCAAAACTAAGAGGCATAATTCCTTTCACACCTCTTATGAACCCTCCAAAGGATGTAGATTCTGAACAGTGGTTGCGGCAATGTGTTCAGGTCGCTAAGTCGGTACCACAAGATGAATCTCGTATGGCGGATTATCTTGCCAACCTTGGTATTTTGAGTGGATTGATATTTGACTACGATACTATTAGAGAAATTATAATGGAGGAAACCATGCACGAATCATCTGTTATCCAGCATTTTACACAACAAGGAATTGAACAAGGAATTGAACAAGGAATTGAACAAGGAATTGAACAAGGAATTGAACAAGGATTACGAGAAGGCACTATTGAGGCGATACTTGAAGTGCTTGGAGTTCATTTTCAATCCGATGATGTTCAAACCATAAAACCTATACTTGAAAACATTGAAGAATTGCAGCTCCTTAAGCAATTGCTACGCGAGGCAGCACGGTCTAACAGTCTTGACGCATTCAAACATAAGATGGAGCAAAAAGGAGTTTAAGATGACAAGAGAAAAACGGAGTGTCCTCATTACTGGCGGTACTGGTATATTAGGCAGTGCAGTCACCAAAGCTTACCTCGCCCAAGGCGACACTGTTGCTGTTACGTATCTGTTTGACAATGAGGTTGAACGATTCAAACAATACAATCCTGAACTCAGTGAAGATGTTAGTTTCCTATTCGCAAACGTTACTGAAGAAACCGATGTTCAGAAAACCATACAGACTTTCTTGGCACAATTCGGTCAACTCGATGTATTAGTTAACATTGTCGGTGGGTTTGTCGGGGGAATTCCAACTGCAGAACTTCAAGAAGATAAATGGGATTTCATGATGAACCTTAACCTCAAATCTGTTTTCCTCTGCTGCAAAGCGGTGATTCCGCACATGACAGAAAAAGGTTATGGCAAGATTGTCAACGTATCAGCCCGCGCAGGCTTAAAAGGTGAAGCAGGATTGAGTGCTTACTGTGTTTCAAAAGGTGGTGTACGCACTTTGACAGAGACTTTAGCTGCAGAAGTGATGGATGCTGGTATCAACGTCAATGCAATCATGCCGAGTATTATGGACACACCCGCTAATCGAGAGGCTATGCCTGACGAAGACCATAGTCGTTGGGTTGCTCCTACCGATGTTACTAAGGTGATTTGTTTCCTTACTTCAGACGATTCAGTTATAATTAACGGTGCTGCCATACCTGTTTATGGTAGAGCATAGTAGTTTTTCTATTTAAACGATGCTTACGTCACGATGCCAATCGTGATATAATACCAAATTAACTTGATTATTAGTTTTCCGATAAAGTCAGGAGTGTGAGGCACGGGGACCTCACAGGACAAATCGCGTTAATTGGGTATAAGTTATCACTCCCCTGTCAAAACCCCATGCTTTAGCTTGGGGGATGTAGACGGGCATAGGGTTTTGTCATAAAAAAAAGATTTGACTTTTCTCTAAAAATGTTCTATACTCTGTTTTAGTATTTTGAATGTTTTGGAAACAGGGGTCAAAGCCTATTCCAGTATAGCATTCAAAATTGGGCAGGCTTAGCTGCCTCTGTGGAGCCGACGTAAGTCAATCGCTTCGGGATTGTTGTTGTCTGTGAAGCACAAGCCCCAACCTCTGGGTTGTGGGTGCTATGACTCGTTGAAGATAATTCTTGACATCTCCCACACCTAAAGGAGTGGGATTCTTAGGTCTTATATCAGTCCTTAATGTTTCTGAATGCCTTGTTCCTGCTTCTGCATCCACTGCTCCGTAGTTGAGTCTAACACGGACTCCACAGGCGTTTAGACTCTCCCAGTGTCCCCAGGCGAGTTATTAGTGAATGTGGTAGGGATGTTGTCCTAACAACATATATTAGGTGTTCTCTACCACATTCTAATGTTTTGAGTGATTTCGCACCAGCACCACACACCTTATCACGGATGGGGACAGGACTCAACACAGGTAGTGTTGAGGTGATAACCCTGTCCAACGATGCTACATATAGTATATACTATTTCGGTGCAAATGTCAAGCGTTTTTTGACCCACAGCTAAAGCAGTGGGATTGTTAGTTAATTCCCTTCATCCCACCCAATAACACGCGACTCCTATTTCTCTCACAAGGTGTGTCAAATTTGACACACCTTGTTCTCTATTATCACTGTTTTTTGTGGTTTTTGAGTTCCACAATATTAACTTTGTTCTCCTACTAAGAAATACAACACACCAGAATTTATTTGAAAATAACAGATAAAACATAACTTCAAACATTAAATTACACACCAAGATCAGGACAAACTGAGGATAAATCTGTTTTTTTATTGTAAGCAATATCAGGAAATAAATTTTAGGTTTTGAGGAAGGGTAGAAAAAAGGAAAGCTGGAAGAAACGCTGTGTTCGTTATCTTCCCAACTTCCATACTTCCAATCTTCCAACGGGTCTGAAGATCAAAAACATAAATTTAATATTTAATATTGCTTAATGGCATCATTTTTGCGTTAAATTTACAAATTGAGTTGAAACCAAACAAAGGATTCATCGTTTAGTATTGAAACACTTTTGCAACATTTTTATCGTGTTCACAAGTGTCAAATATGGATTTCCTTTAAGTTAATAAACAATGTATAACCTTGAAACTTTTGCCAAACATTTCAAATAACGTATGTGGCAACGATTTTCAAGAAAATGTAAATAAAAAATAAAATTAATATATATTAGTTTTAGAACTCTATCAGTCCAACAAATGCAAACCTTCGGCATCAACAAGACAGATTGGTAGAATCATGTTGAGAACCGTACAATTTAGGTTTGCGGAGGCATGTTAAATGTTTAACGTAATAGTGCTAGGTGGAATATGCTCCTTAATGGGGATTGGTGCAGGATACTTGATCCTCAATGCTTTTTTTGCTGGAGTTCAACATATTGCTAAACCTCGGATTGTTGATATCAAAAAAGTAGCCCAAAAATTGCTTGACAATTGACGCTATATCTGGTATCATCCAGTTGTATCGTCAACTAATGTGAAAATCAGGTGTGACAGTTTTTAAGGTGTGAGCGACTCGCAGAAATATGCAGTATCAAGCCCTCCATCCATGGAATGTCACACCTGAACAAGCGCGGCAACTCCAAAACGAGTTACGTCATCGGGTTGAAATGATAGATCGGTTTGAGTCAATCAAGACGGTCGCAGGGGTAGATATTGGTTTCAAAAACAATATCGCTCTTGCTGCGGTTGTAGTGCTGAATTTTCCCGATTTGCAAGTCATAGATGGTGTAGTTGCTGAAACCTGCGTCAATTTTCCTTACATACCGGGACTATTGTCATTTCGAGAAATTCCACCGCTTCTGGTGGCTTTTTCGCGTTTGCAAACTGTTCCGGACCTTGTGATAGTTGACGGTCAAGGAATAGCACATCCAAGGAGGTTTGGTCTTGCATCACACTTAGGGTTGATTTTGGATAAACCTACAATTGGGTGTGCAAAGTCTCGGTTGTGCGGACGATATATTGAGCCAGAAACGGATAAGGGTTCATATACATTCCTTTTGGATAAAGACGAGATCATTGGGACTGCTTTGCGAACACGGACTAACGTTGGCATTGTGTATGTATCCGTAGGGCACCGAATTTCATTAGATTCAGCACGGAAGTTTACTATCGCATGTTGTCCAAGATTCCGCTTACCTGAGACTACCCGTTATGCCCATAAAGCCGCATCCGGTAAAATTCTTGAGGGTGTGACTTTTGTTAAGGAGAGTGAATAGGTCTCTGAACAAAATGTGATGTTCGCCAAATGCAAAAAGTAAAAATAAAATAGCACGAATAAACCTTTTCCTATCACATCAATAATGAAATCTCCGTAAAATCATGAAGGGAATTATCTGACAATCCCACTGCTTTAGCCGTGGGTCAAAAAACTTATGACATTTGCACCAAAACATGTTAGACTATATGTAGCATCGTTGGACAGGGTTATCACCTCAACACTTACCTGTGTTGAGTCCTGTCCCCATCCGTGATAAGATGTGTGGTGCTGGTGCGAAATCACTTAAAACATTAGAATGTGGTAGAGAAAAACTAATGTCCGTTGTTACTACAACGACCCTATCACATTCGCTAACAACCTACCGTGGGATACACGGAAAGTTACGCCTGTGGAGTACAAATAAGACCTCATTCGGAGGCACGAGAGACGGAAGCAGGAATCACATAGGAGGGTTGTGTGCTAAAAGAAGCACACGGCTTTAGCCGTCGTGAGTATCACTGATAGTAATCCGCTACATTGGTCGTTTGACTACAATCATGGTGCACAAAATCCTGATTTTGAACAGGAATTAATCAAATCACTTCATGGGTATGATCTCAAATCTGCTACCCATCACTTGAACGCGGGGACAACACAATCTACAAAGCACGTTTATCAGATTTTACCGAATTTCCAGCGCGGGTATAAAAGAAGCGGTGCTCAGGAAAGGACGTTGAGTATCGGATCAGTCATTATTGAACGTCGGAAGGAAAACGGTGATATTTGGAACTATGATGTCCGATACCAAAATACGACAAACGGTGAAGATTTACAACTCTGCTTCTGTTGTCGTGATGAGTCCTACCGTCCACTCCATGAAAGTTGGAATGTAAATGTCCTCAACTGTTGCAGCGATTCATATTCCAAATTGGCATGGGATGGATTTCTCACCGAAGACGCAGAGGTCCGGCTTCGCATTAACGGAACTGAAATCAATGTGGGGACAGTTGACAATTCCTTACCGCTGACATGTAATTGGGCACTTTTTGATGTTATTCCTGCGCTTGCTGAAATGATGAAAAAGTCTGGCGATGATGTAGATATCATCCTACTTGAAGACCTTGAGCAACTCAGACCGAAAACCCGCCTCGGTTTCCTCGATTCAACACAATTCCCGATTCAGCTTGATGGCTATTACCTTTATGGTACGGCTGTTTTGCCTTCGTATTGGTGGGTTGATGCAAAAGGTAACGTTGCTATTGTTTCAAGTGTCTTTGAGACATTAGTGCTTAAAGAGAAGATGGGGAGTTCTTCATGAGCGAACGTCCCAATATCTTTTTCATTAACACCGACCAACACTCATGGAACGCTGTATCGGCTTACGGAAATCCGTATCTTCACACGCCGAATATTGATCTACTTCACCGAAACGGAACATCTTTCAAAAAATCTTACTGCACCGATCCGGTATGTGCTGCTGCCCGATCCAGTTGGGCAACGGGATTATACACCTCCGAAACAGGTGTCCCTTTCAATGGTGGACATCTTCACGCGGAAATTCCTGATATTGGGCAGGTTCTTAATGCAAGTAGTTACAATGTATTCCACTGTGGCAAATGGCATGTTCCTGGCAGGAATGTACGTGAAAGTTTTCAGACGCTTTATTACGGACAAAACAGTATCGGTGCGGGTGGTGCTGCCTATTACGATTCAGCATCTACGCACGCGGTAGCAGATTTCTTAACCAATTACGAAGAAAATGAACCGTTTTATCTGCAAATTGGATACATTGATCCGCATGATGTATGTGAGTATTTACACAACCATGAGGAAAAAAGCATTCCGAACCCAGTGGAACAAGGCATTCTTGCAGAAGATGACTTGCCACCGCTTCCAGAAAACTTCAACTACGATGAAAAAGAAACCGTACTACACCGAGTCTGTAAGCGGGTTGACGATCCTCTTATCCATGCGCGCATCTTAAAAGCGGTTCGTAGTTGGGATGAACTCCAGTGGCGTTACCTAAGGTGGAACTATTACAGATTTATTGAAAAAGTTGACGCAGAGATTGGAAGAGTAATTTCTTTGTTGCGTCAAACTTCATTCTATGATAATACGTTAATCATCTTTAGTGCCGACCACGGTGAGGCATGCGGAAGCCATCAGTTGTTTCAGAAGTTTGCGCTTTATGAAGAGAGCGTACGTGTGCCGTTCATCATTTCGTGTTTAGGGGATGGTGTTTCTGTAGAGAAGGATCGATTTGATGACACACATTTCGTCTCTGGCGTAGACCTTTTCCCGACTGTTTGTGATTACGCAGGCGTTGATACACCTGAACGGTGTCAAGGAATGAGCCTCTGTCCACTTGCAGAGGGCAAAGATATTCCTTGGCGCGAATATGCTTACATAGAGAGCAATTATTGGGGACGGTTAATTGTGACTGATCAGTATAAATATGTTACAGAATATAAACCGAAAGCGGCTGAGGATTTTATCCCACCCGGACCGGATGCTGAGCAGCTTGGACTTGCACAGTTGTTCGACAGAGAAAATGATCCGTTTGAAACAGAGAATCTTGCTGACGTTCCAGATTATCAAGACGTTATCAAGACATGCCGAGAAAAACTCCTCAATCAAGAAAGTAAACTCAATAGACAACAAATTGTTCACTCTGGGCCGAAAAGAGTCATATCAAATTGGGGTGAACGTCTACGAAATTATTGGCAGCACGGTAGATAGATATAGTAAAATATATTAATACAGATCTAAGAAATATCAGGACATCAGAAAATGAATATATTTTCAAAACGCTTAAATAGGCTTCCGCCATATATGTTCGGAAAACTCAAGCAGTTGACGCATGAACGACGGCAACAAGGAATAGATATTATCGATTTGGGTATGGGTAATCCGAATCAACCGACCCCACAACCCATTATTGATAAACTCACAGAAGCTGCACAGGAACTCCGAAATCATCGTTATTCCGCTTCTCGCGGTATCTACAACCTACGTAGAGAAATTAGTTGGCATTATGAACGGCGTTTTGGTGTTGATATTGATCCGAATGAGGAAGCAATTGCTGTCATTGGAACAAAAGAGGGACTTGGACATCTCGCTTTAGCCTTGATTGATGATGGCGACTTGGCTATGGTGCCAAACCCAACGTTCCCTATTCACATGTATAGTGTTGTTCTTGCAGGTGGCAGCGTTGTGAGCATCCCGTTAACAGAGGAAAACGCGTTTGTTCCTTCTGTCGCAGAGATTACTCGGGATATATGGCCAAGACCGAAGGTGTTGATTTTGAGTTTTCCACACAATCCAACTGGTGCCGTTGTAGAGTTGGATTTCTTTGAAGAGGTTGTCCATTTCGCGAAACAACAGGATATGGTTGTAATCCACGATTTAGCGTATGCTGACATCGTTTTTGATGGCTATAAAGCTCCGAGTTTCTTACAGGCAAAAGGTGCAAAAGATGTTGGTGTTGAGTTTATATCCCTCTCAAAATCTTATAACATGGCGGGTTGGCGTTGCGGGTTCGCTGCTGGCAATCGCGAGATCATTGAGGCACTTGCACGTATAAAAGGGTATTACGATTACGGAATTTTCGCGCCTATTCAGGTCGCTGCGATTGTAGCACTGCGTACACCGGAAGATGTGGTGATGGAAAACGCAGATATTTATTGGAAACGTCGTGATGTGCTTGTTGAAGGGTTAAACCGAATCGGATGGAAAGTGACTAAACCACAGGCTTCAATGTTCGTCTGGGCACCAATTCCTGAAGCATGGAGTCATCTCAACTCTATGGACTTTTCGATGAAACTCCTGAATGAAGCGGAGGTTTGTGTTTCACCGGGGGCAGGATTTGGACACAACGGTGAAGGGTATATCCGTATCGCACTCGTAGAAAATGAAGATCGAATCCGTCAAGCATTACGACAAATTCGACGTGCATTGTTTAAATAAACAATGGATAGACGCGGTTTATTACCACGTCTATCATTGGAATATCCCATATCTCTATTCTAAACCCCACTCCTTCTTTGCTTCCTCAAACGAAATCTTTTGACCACCTGTGTGTGATATAGGATTCTTGCCTACCCATCGCTCATCGATTGGATGTTCTGCGGGTTGAAATCTTATGTCACAACTGATGCGCCACCGATCCGAGAGATTCTTGGTAGACGTGTGCATCGTGTGCATGGTGAAGACAATCACATCACCCATCTCAAAGTCCGCCGTCTGCCATTCGCCTCCGTATTTTTCACTGATTTCCATTGGGTCGCGTCCGAAATGACCTGGGGTTCCGTCCTTGTCTACATCTGTTCTGCCATAAGTATCGCGCACCGGTGCGAAACTTTCCAGATTGTGTGATCCGACAAGAACAGTGAGTGTTCCCATCGTCGCAGACACATCACCAAATGGTATCCAACAAGTGTGCAACTGTTTTGAACCTCTGCCCATATAGACGAAATCGCAATGCGGTCCTGACCAACCATCAGGTCGGACGAACCGAAGCCACTTGTAATCAAACGTACGGGTATCGCCTTCAAAGAAGTTTCGGAAGAAGGTAAAGAGTTGGTCGCCTTCCAAAACGGATAACACATCGGAGTGATGTGTGACTGCAGGCGCGCCCATTGTGCGCCCCGGACTACCAGTGCCAGCGATAGCATCCATCATTTCTGTTCCTGGTTTAAAAACTTCATCTTTTCCATTGCCTTCAGCGTATTCAAGTATAGCACGACGTGCTGCCATTATCTTGTCTTTGTCAATTAATCCGCGAGCGAGTAGATAACCATCTTCCGCTATCTGATTATGTAAGCCTTCTGCTGAATCAAGCACGGCATTGCAGTCTCGAAGCACACTAAGGTGTGTACCGGGAAAGGTTAATTCGTGGTCTCCCAGATAAACAGTTTCTGCCATCATTTTCCTCCGATTAGGGGTTGTGCCCCAAGTTGAAAAAGTGCTTTGTTTGATGATGAATCAAAGGTGAAAACGGGTTTACCCCATTTCAATATTGTCTGTGTAAATTCCAAAGTTTTACTGCCTTCAGCAGCGTGTGCGATACAGACCTTATCCGCAAGTGCTGCGACGAATGCGTTACGTTGGATCGCCCGTGCTTGTGTTGACCTATCATGACCGCCAAATATAGATAGGATTAGGAGTCTCCTGTCAGAAAACGGCTTTTTCCACTCCGATCTCAGCTGCATGTTCTCAATGCCACGTGCAGGACATAAAAGGATCGGTTGTGTGCCACGTAGTAAGACGCGTAGGCATTCCTGTTCAACGGGGGAATGAAATCCGCTGATTGTAGGAGTACCTAAATCCTTGAATTTCTGTGCCATGTCGTGTGCTTTCAAGATAATTTCTGCTGGACATTTGCTGGAGCAGAATAGTGCCCATAAATCTTCTTTTAAAGTATTGTTTTGCCCAGGTAATAGATCTATGTTCCCACGCGCCCATATCATTTCAGGGGTATCAGTTTTTAAATATGTCTTTATTGATACCGGAAAATTAACGTCTTTTTGTGTGATGTGTTGAATTAGTTGTGTCACTTCCTGATTCTAATGATTTGTCCTGTTATAGTTGGATAAAGGTGTTAATCGTTTACCTTTTGAAAACACATTTAAGCAAGTTTCAATATTAAATTTATGTTTTTGATCCGCAGATGAGTTGGAAGTATGGAAGTATGGAAGTCGGGAAGATAATGAACACAGCGTTTCTTCCAGTCTTCCTGCTTTCCATTCTTCCTCAAAACCTAAAATTTATTTCTTAATATTGCTTAAATGAAGCAAGTTTCAATATTAAATTTATGTTTTTGATCCGCAGATGAGTTGGAAGTATGGAAGTATGGAAGTCGGGAAGATAATGAACACAGCGTTTCTTCCAGTCTTCCTGCTTTCCATTCTTCCTCAAAACCTAAAATTTATTTCTTAATATTGCTTAAGGCAAAAATCGTTTACCTAATCGTTTACCTAATCGTTTACCTAATCGTTTACCTAATCAGATCCTTGACTGTGCGTGCGTTCAATATTGCCATTTTTATGGCAGATGACAAATTCAGTTTTCTGATTTCGGCTAACTTCTCGTCCGTAATGTACGGCTTCCTTTTTCGTATCAAAGTGTCTCAATGCTCTCAGTGCATTGCCGCGGACTACATCCCAACCCCCTTCATGATTGGGAACGACATAATGCTCTTTTTCAGTCCGACCGTGAGCATTCAGTTGAATATGATACTCAAGCTTATCCAGTAGAGAACCTAGGTAATCAACAGTAAAACTACTTAGACGACCGTTTCTCAGTTGCGTCATTTTGTAACGACTGATTTCCAAGCAATTAGCAGCTTCCTTTTGTGTCATCTCTTGCGTGGCAATTAAGCGATTGATTTTATATGCCAGTTTTGCTTTTGCCAATTTTTCTTCGGGTGAAGGAAGCCCCAAATCTTTAAATACGTTGCCTGAACTTAGGGTATAATCTACCATGATTTATTTTCCTTCTGCTAAGTCTTGAGCAATATTTGATATCAACTTAACCTATATTGTGCGCTGTCGGCGAGGTGTTAGGGTGGTTATCACTGTGTCTCAGTAAAGGAATGTTTAACTCTCCTTTCGCTTACAATTTTAACAGAAGTTAGCGGTGTGTGCCAACAATTTAAAGCCTTGAGGCGAGGGTTGATATAACTTATTCACTTGCCTTTATCACTTCCCCAAACCCATACGATATTTGATGTCGTAGTTGATGATGAAGTCTAATTCCTCGTCGGTGAAGCCATAGTGTTGGGCAAGGATACGGTCAATTTTGTCTATGATGAGTTTGGAATTACTCGGATAGAATTCGTCATAGTGGACAACTCCAGTTTGTTTCTGGTTACGTTTCTTCCGCTTTGAGTGGCATTTTAAATCAGCCATCAAATCTGCAGAAAGTTTAGAAAGACGTTGTATTACTGATACTGACATTTTATCAATACCTATTGGAAAATTTACAATTTCACGCGAGACAAGATCACGGCAATTGGAAAGAATCGTAAACCACCAAAAGAAAAGTGAACTGTTTAAAATTGCGGTGATTACGGCTGCATCTAATTCTTTCCCTAAATACAGAGGTTTGACGTGGGTTGATCTTCCTTCACCATTTTTTTCAGTCCAATAGTAAGGAATAAAATCCATTGCCCTGATCCAGTAACCAGGTGCGTCATGAAAATATGTAATATAGGAAGTCGGTTTAGGAATAATATGCTTTCCAAGAATTGAGAATTGAGCCAATCTTTTCCACAAACTTTTTTCGACCTTACTATGAATCTTAGGAACCGAATTTTGAAACGCGATTACGGAAACATCTGTATGTTCCATAATAGCAAAGAGATGAGGACGAAACTGCTCATACCATCTATTATACCGAGACGTATATAACGCATGTGACGATCTTGATTTTTGCTGAAAAGTGTAAATCGCTAAACGCTGTTCTGCCCCACTAAATAATTTTGCAGGACGAATGTGGTAGGTTTGTATCCATCCAACCCGCATATAACAATGAAATAAATCTTGAAGCGGAGACATTTGATTTGTACTGAACGCTGCTACAGGAATTATCATTGATTTCCAACCGTTGGGTTGGAGAAGTAGTAAACTTCTTTCAAACAAAAATGCGTAAAGATTACCGCATTTTTCCGTTTCGTAACTCTTTATAGTATAGTCCTTCTTAACTTTGCTATACTTTACATACGGAGGATTGCCAATAATCACATCAAAACCACCATCTTGAAGTATCTCGTAAAACGCAATAAACCAGTGGAATGGTTTGTGTGAATCTAACCAGTTCTGGTAATCAGGGTGTTTGTAAGGGTCTATAGCATATTCTCTTGCAAGGTAATCGTTCAATTCATCTTCTAACACGTGGAATTTATCCCTTAACTTTTGTTTGGCTATGAGTGTTGGCGGATTATCCTCTTCCACTTGTTGTCTACGAAACTCCCTAAATAGGTGCTTAACGTCTTCCGCTTTTTCTTCAATACGCTCCATTGTATCGTCAAGTTTAAGCTTACTGGTGACTGTCTCCTCTACCTCGTCATAAGTTGCAAAACCGACAAGGGTATTGCCTGCCTGAATGTTAAAATCAATGTCCGGTAACGGTTCAATTCGTTTCACGTCGTCAAGTTGTGCGACCATTTTGAGGAAGAGACGCAGCTTGCAAATCTCAATTGCCTCATCCATAATGTCTACACCGTAAAGGTTGTTGATAATGATAGACTTGAGGACAAAATAGTCGCGGTTAGGATGCTGCGCGATACGTTCAAGGGTTTCGCGGAAGTCATTATATTTAAGGGCGTGTGGTTTTTTACCAGAATGCTGCAGTTCGTCAAGGAAGACCTGCATCCGATCAAGGCATGCCTCGTAGAGGGGTTCAAGGATATTCAGTGCAGCAAATAGGAACGCACCGGACCCACAGGTTGGGTCAAGGACTGTCACTTCGGTAATGGCTTTATAGAAGGCACGGAGCAGCTCGGGTCCCTCACAATTTTCTATGACATCTTGTGCGAATTGACGGATATTGAGGTTATAGGTAATTAGATCGTTGATGTTGTCTATCTCACCGTTTGCGAGCTTGGTTCGGACAGTATCGTGACGTTGCCGCCGTGCGACTACCTCTCGCCAAATTTCGGTCGGTAAAGCGTATTGATCAACCTCATTTGGTGCAAGTGTATTCCACTCGGTGCGTTTAGAGACATCATCAATTCCGATAGCGATTTCTTCTGGCAACTGCAATTCAACCCCTTTTTTCACAGCATCGTAGATATACCGGTCTGGGTCATCTTCAAGAAGTTTCCAGACAGATGCGTCACCTTCAAAAGCGATTTTGCACGAATTCCGCGCTGCATCAAAAAGGAACGGAATAATGGTATTCTTGCTTATATATCCTGTGATATCCTCTTTCGTGTAGTATGCACCCATCTGCTTCTGGTTGATGTATTTTTCAAAGATGTAGCCAAGCACATCAGGGTTGATTTCGTTATCGTTCCGTAGTTGACGATCATCAAGGTGCCACTGGTATTGTTCAAAGAAGTTAAACAGTTGCTCAAATGCCGTGTCGGGTATCTCAATGTTTTCTCCGTGAAGTGTCTCAAGCTGATGTTTTTGAAAGATGCCGCCGTTGAGGTAGGGAACTTTTCCGAGTAGGTCTTCCATCTCATCTGAGCGTTGGTCCTCCGGTTTCGCAAATCCTTCAAAAAAGAGCGGACAGAGGAATTCTTTGTAATATTGGTTACTGCCACCCTGTTGTGTTTCTGTGAGTTTGGTACGTAGATAGTCTGTATCGTCGTTCAGAAAACCTTTCTTCTGTATAAAGTAGATAAACATGAGGCGGTTGAGCATGACAGAAACGTACCACTTTTGCATATCTTCATCGGGAATGCCTTTGAGGAATTTGAGGAATGCATCATGCTCCTTCTTGAATCGGTCATAAAACTTTTTGGTGACTCGTTCAACGTCAAAAGCTGCTTGTACCTGTCCCGTCACGCTAAAGAGTGTGAGTTCCTCTTCCTCGTCAAGCGAAAAAGCGATAGTTTGCAACTTCTGAATGAGGGAATCACCGGATTGTCGGCTGTCGTAACGGTGTTCACGACATGCGTCCGGTTTACCTTGTTGTCGTTTAACCCACTGCCAAATTTGTGTGGTTTTTTCAGCGTTGGTATAGATGATAAAGTTTTCATGAGAGGATTTAGCGACCTGTTTTTGAATCTTACGCCGCGTTGCATAATCGGGTAAACTTCCGTCGACTTCGGGTGTGGGGCATTCAAGGACAACCATACCGCGTTTTTCTGCGATGGCGGTGAGGGCATAATCGGTTTCATCTACAGTGACGTGTAGCGTATCGGTATGATTATCCCAACCGAGTTCATCAATAAAAAGGTCTTCGAATTCGGATTCTCTGAGGTATTGGCGTGTTTCTCGGAGGTTAATTTGCATAAAAAGTTCCTAATACCAAATTAACTTGATTTGAAGTTTTCCGATAAAGTCAAGCATTGCAAGGCACGGGGTCCTTGCACTACAAATCCCGTTAATTGGGTATAAGTCATTGCATTGTGTAGAAAAATGGTAAGATTAGACTGAATCTATTTTATTGAATATGTTTTTACTTGTCAAGTTTGCGATTTATTTTTTATTTATCTTAACCAAAGTTTATAGGATTTCTTGATTTACTAATCACACCTAATAAACTTTGACATGCTATTGGATACCAGCACCACTAAGGTTTAGGAATGTTATTGGTGGAAAGTCCCAACGAACAAACGATTTTGGGTTCTTGCATTTGACGTTCTTCTTCAACAATGCAGAGTCGACCATCGTCCCATAAATCTACCACTAAATCAGCGAGTTTTTCATTGGAAATACCACTGCGGAGTTGGCGATTGAGAATATCAGTTGCTACAGGACGCAACGGGTAGCGATAAATGTTTTCTATAACCTGTTTGAGTTCTGGTGTATCAAAAAGTGTTCCTTGAACCTCTGAAGCGTAATCCTTAAGACGTTCATAAGTGCGAAAACGCGCGCCCGACGGTCTTCCGAGTTGTCCACCAATTCTCCTGTCTTCAGATACCATTAATTTTGCAGCTTCTTGGACGAGTCTATGGTGTTCCTCAAGCGGTTGAAGTGCGTCAGTATCTGGTACACACGCTGCGGTTTGAAGAATAGTAAACTGTGATTCTGTTACACTTTCTCCGTTTTTATCAATCCATGTGAGCGCGTCATTATCTTCCCCAGTTCGGATATATACCAATGCGCCTTCCGGTTCCGTATCTGTAGGTGCATGCGGTTTAGTTGAGTAGACAACAGACGGGAGTTTGGTGATAATTTTTTCTAAGTCTGGGTCCTCAGTAATAGCGTTTTTCCAAATCTGATACGCGTGAGAGGCGAGATCAACATCGTTGTCCATATCATCATCAAGCAAACCTGCTTCCTCATTATAAAGGTTAACGATTGCCGTATTGCCCTCTTCACCATCATCTTCAAAAAATGCTTCATCTGTTCCGACAACTTCAGCGTTCTGTTGGAGACGTGATCTGACACGTCCACGTAGATTGATAATACGTTCTACACCTTCTACAGGTAAAAATGAATAGCACAATATGTTTTCCGATTTTTGACCGATACGATCTACGCGACCCGCACGTTGGACTAAACGTATAATTGCCCACGGTAGATCATAGTTTACGACGATTGCACAGTCCTGCAAATTCTGACCCTCACTTAGGACATCTGTACTGATGAGAATACGCAACTCCTCTTCTGAGGTAATTGCACCTTGTCTGTTATTGCTAACAGGACTGAATCGGGTTGCGAGTAGCGTAGGATTAGCGGAGTCGCCGGTTGCCGCTGCTATTTGTGTCAAACCGCGTTCTTTTAATGCGTCTGTTAGGTAATGGACAGTATCCGCAAATTGTGTGAAAACTAAGACTTTTGTGTCTGGATGTGTTTGTGTTAATAGCTCCTCAAGTGCGTTGAGTTTGGCATCTTTGGCATCATCCCATTCACCGTATTTCTGTAATATCTGGATGAGTGCCGCTGCGTCTTCAATTAGTTGCTCTTTAAGCAATGGAAGGAATAAATCTGAACGGAGCCACTTGAACCGTGTTTTATACTGCGTACTGTAGAGTTCGTAGAGATTGGAAGCGCGTTTCTTATAGTTTTCAGTCGTGTACAAATCGGATTGTGAATCAGTTGCATCAATCAGTGTATCATCCTCATCATCGGAAATACTTGAAATTAAATTGGTATCGTCAGGGTCTGTGTCGCTGAAACGGGAATCAAGCATTGCAGCATCAAGTCCACCGATTGGGAATGCTTCATTGTTCTCTATCGCATGGATGAAGATATAGTTCCGCAGGATGTGTCGATCGACGGATTGTAGGAATGCTTTGCCACTACTTTCGAGTCGTTTGAAAAGATTGGTGCGACAAAATCCCATCAACCTTTGCCCAGCACGGGAAAGGTCTTGCAATTGTTCCTCTTCAGCTTCTGTCAGTATTTCGGAATCCGATATGTCAATATAGTTTGCAAGCCCGTATCGAGCCAGTTTGAGTTTGCTTATTATGTTAACGACGTAAGAAGAGTATAACTGTGCATAGGTGTCATCAGGGTCTTGGTCATCAATTGTAAACTTAACCGTTTTTGGTACGCGCGTTGGGAAATAGGAAGGTGTTCCATCAGCAAAAGTGAGGTATTTTCGGTCAGTGTTGGGGTCTGTTTCAGCGTAGTTTTGCACGATAAAACTGCGGGTTCGGCGGACAAGATAACGCCGCATCAATTCACGCCAATCGTCAATGAATTCGCTATGTTCAAACGCAGCAAGGGAGCGGACACTGCTTTGATGTTTGCGAATAAACTCGGTTTCACCGCCTAACGACTTGACGTATTGATCTGGTCGAATTCCGATATCTTCGGTTTCATCAACAAAGAGGCGAAGTTGGTTTGAGAGATCCAGAAAGGTTTTGTTGTAAGGTGTTGCAGAGAGGAGGATTACTTTGCTTGCATTTTTGTGAATATATTCTTGAATCGCGCGGTAACGTTTGCCTTCACGGTTTCTGAGGTTGTGGCTTTCATCAATCATCACCAGTCTATAGCGTCTGAGATCTGGTAATTTGTTCAAAACTCGGCTTATTGAAAGCACCCTTGCGCGCAATCGGTATTCGTCACGATAATGTTCCCACATACCAACAAGATTCTTCGGACAGATAATAAGTGTTTCAAGGTCGTAATCGTCTTCTTGTATGCGGGCAAGTGCTGTTCCCATAAGTGTTTTGCCAAGACCTACAACGTCACCGATTAGAACACCGCCTCGTCTGTTAAGGTGATGTGCTGCGATTTTAACCGCTGCAGTTTGGAAATCAAAGAGTTTGTCTTGAAAATCACGCGGAATACGAAATTCGTTTAACCCCGCCCGTGCCTCTTGAGAAAGGTGATACGCCATTTTAATGTAGATGTGGTATGGTGGAATTAGTTTCTCACGAGCCCAACTTTCCTCTATAATCGCGATTAATTCCTTAGAAATGTCAATGCACCACTTGTTGCTCCATCTATCTTCAAACCACGCCTCTAACTTCTGGCATGCGTCCGAATCCAGTACATCAATGTTGAGTTCTCCCTGCTGTGAAAGTCCTGCAAGGGTTAGGTTGCTGCTGCCGAGGTAACCCACAGTCGGTGCAGCGATGTCTTGTCGGTAGAGTAGATAGAGTTTAGCATGGAGCTGGTGTTGAAGATATAGTTTTACCTTTACCTTCTCGTGCCGAAGTTGATGTGCCAATTGTCGTAGACCGATTTCGTCTTCACGGGTAGGTATGCCAACAGTTAATTGTTCTCGGAATTCCTCTGCCAACCTTTTTTTTAGACGTAGTGCAGTCTGATTGTCAATTCTATCTGTCTCTTTAAAGATACGCATGGCGTGGCGTAGTTCTTCGTCGGGGAGTCGTTGTTGCATGCCGACGAGTAGACGGCAGCATTCACCATCCCCACCCTGCCAATTTTCAATGTGCTTTGCGAGCCTTCTCCATCCTCTGAGATTAAAATAACCTACGCAGAAGTCTGCATGGGTGGAGGTTTCGAGGGTTTGTTGAAGTGCTTGGAGGAGTGGTTGGTCAATATTATCAAAGATTCGGGGCATTCAAAGATGTTCCTTTTGTACTTGTTGGTTTATACCAAATTAACTTGATTCGAAGTTTTCTGATAAAGTCAGCAGTGCAAGACACGGGGACCTCGCGGGACAAATCGGGTTAATTGGGTATTAGAAGTATTTTACCAAATGTTTCCACTGACATACTCCCACAGCTAAAGCAGTGGGGTTCTTTTGTTCCTTTTAGGAACATTCTCCGCTCAGGCGGAGCAACATCGGACTTCTGAACGAAATCCAACGGGCGGTGCCATGGCCGCCACTACGGGGTCACCGAAGCAACCCAGATACTTTTTTCTAATGTTGATAGCACCAATACCATCTCTATGATATTGAAACCCGCATGGACATTTATAGTTTCGGTTTGTGGGTTTCTTTTTGTTCAGACACTTTGGGCAAGTTTGTGAAGTGTATGCTTCGTCAATCATTTCAACCTTGATACCTTGTGCTTTCGCTTTGTCCGTGATTAACGATGTGATTTTACCGAATGCCCATTGATGCAGTTTCTGATTAGCGCGCTTGCCGCAATCAATGCTATCTCTGATATTGGTAAGGTCACCGATTGCTATTGTGCCAATACTTGTATCAACACATTGCTGGACAAAAGCAGTGGTATGTTTGTGAAGCCTGTCACGTATCTGATTGTCAAGCGTGCGTATGCGTCTCCATTTCCTACGCACTAAATGCCACCAATGTTTAGACTTGTATTTACATCGGTCAATCTTTGCGTTAAATGATGCGATGACTTTGTTTCTCAATCGGTATAGACTTCGGATATACCGCCCATTGAAAATCGTTGTGTTCACACCATCATTACAAACTATCGGATGTATCTCACCAATATCAACGCCCATAACACCATCACATTCAGACTTTATAGGTTTGTTAGTTCTATAGACAAAATGTAGTTCGTATTGTCCGGTGTCGTAGACAAGATTAATCAAGGCTATGTTTGAAATGTCAATCGCTTTGGACAACTCAACTTCTAAAGGTTTGTTGCCTTTACCCATAGACAGGATCAGCGTGTTGTCTATCACACGGATTGCTTGCTTTTTCCAAGTTGTTGTCTGATATTTCTTTTGCTTGTGCGGAGGTTTCGCTTTTTTATCACCATTCTTGCGTAAAGCAAAGAAACCTTGATACGATTTGAAATAACGCTCACGCACTGCTTGGATACTTTGAGAATGTAAGGATTGTGTCTTGGATAACTGCTTATCCATCCACAACTCACACGCTTTGGAAGTTGTGCGGTAACCGTGTGCGTAATCCCACATCTCTTTGAGTATAAGACACTCATTCCAAACGGATGCAGAAGCAGCGTTGATAGCGTCTAAATCACTATGATAATCTAACTTGTATTTGTAGGTGTGCATTGTGGACTTCCTTTAGCATCGCTCCCGTTTTCACTCGGTGTTGGTAGAGACCTTGCTTTGCAGCAAGGGTGAAAATCTCTACCAGCAATGCTATTAATAACATACCACATTTTAAGGGAAATGCCAAATATTTTTCAGATTTGTGGTCTAATACAATAAGGCGGTGTCTACATCCCAAAGCTAAAGCATTGGGTTTTGACACCGAAACTTGATAAGTGCAAGGTCAAGTACCCCGCCCTAAAGGGCGAGGCTTGTGGGAGAACTAACCCCAACAAGCCAGTTGCAATAACGGATTTCTCGTTTCACAGAGGATGGTATCCCATACCTCTCCACGAAGGGTGCAAGCCACCCTATGCAAGATATTTAGAGCCGCGTTGTGGTCGCGGTCAAGTTTTAAGCCACATGATGGACAATGGAACATACGTTCAGACAACTTCAGTTTAACAGCGGGCTTTTGGCAACACTCCGAACAGGTTTGACTCGTCCTGTGAGGTGGCACTTGATGAAAGTGTTTACCATCACGTTTGGCAACCCAGTTGCACCAATCAAAGAACATGCCCCAAGACGCGTCAGAAATAGACTTTGCGAGATGTCGGTTCTTTATCATGTTGCTCGGTTTAAGTTTCTCGGCAACAATGGCATCAAAGCCTTTATGGTGAAAAAGTTGATACGTCGTTTTTGCGAGAAAGTCAAGGCGTTGGCAGGCAACAATATCGGCTTGCTTCGCCAATGCATCCTTCGCTTTATACCATCGTCTACTTCGATACTTCTTTCGCGAGAGGTCGCGGTGAAGCTTCACGAGTTTACGTTCGGCTTGGCGATAAAAGCGAGGGTTCGGTATCTTCATGCCATCAGAAGTTGTCAGAAAATCCTGCAGTCCTACATCTACACCACAAGCGGATTTCGGGACACATTTCAACGTATCAGGCACTTCACAAACGATGAAGCAATACCAGCCGCGTGTAGTCTTTTTCAGCGTGACCTCTTTCGGGTCTCCGATGAGCGGACGGTGCTGGCGGATTTTGATTTCACCGAGTTTTGGCACTTTCAGTCTATTGTGCCGAGAACCTGTTTCACGAATCGGCTGCTGACGAACACTTTTGTGTTTTCGCAAACTCCACGTCAAGGAACGGACAGAACGCTTAAATTTAGGATGTCCCTTTTTCTCCCCTCCCTCTTTGCAACGGCGGCGAAAATGGTTATATGCTACATCTACCCGTTTGATGGTCTGTGTTTGTATATCCTGTGGATGCTCAGAATAGTGCGAGTTACCAGAGCGGAGTTTCGTGAGATGGTTTATCTGGTCATAAAGCGATATAGACTTGCTACCATATTCCCACATCTGCGAACGCATCTGGAGCATATAGTTCTGCAACTGCTTTTGGTGGCGCAACTCCGCATAAAGCCATTGTTCTTGTGTTTTCGTAGGATTTGCACGGAACTTGAATGTTATTTTCATTTGATTATCGCGTATCGTGCTTTAACCACTTTTTAAGTTGGTTAGGCAAGGAGACTACATTGAGTGTGTAGTTGAAAAGTCCTTGCCCACACGATGATAATATCATACTACATTTTTCAACGAAAGCCAAGAAAAAAAAGAGAGGACGGCGTTTCCTCCCCGCCTTAAAAGGCTTACTATTACCCATAAGTTTATGGAACATGTCCATCCATAAGGTTCTGACTGATATTGTTTTGTGTGTATTGATGAAAAAGAGCAAAGGTGTCAGAAATATCACTAAGCCTTCGCCATCCTCTCCAAATAACGGTCACTCCAGGTTGACCATCGGACTTGCGTCCTAAAAAGCCACCCAGTTTGGCGATCCAAACAACGACTTCAGACACAGTTGGTAGTTTTTTCGGTAAAATGTGCGTCTTATGTGTTATACAGTAAAGTGCTTTCCACTCAACTTCAGTCAATATATGTGTGCAGTCCGTATCCGGTGTCTGCCGATTGATGATTGTCAACCAATAAAGGCGCCAAGCAATCACACTCAGCAGGGCGATAAAGCGTAGGAGTCTCTCTTGGGTTTGGAAGCGGACTTCCTCAACTTTCGTTCCCGATTTGAGGACTTTGAAATAGACTTCAATGTGCCAGCGTTGAGTATACCAGTCTACTCGTTCAATCGCATCTGAGAAATCTGTGACTTCCACATTTGTAAGGAGCAGCCATTCCACAGGTGTTGTGCCATCGGGTGGGTTCGTCTCTACCACCCATACGAGATATATTTCCACAGCAGGTAGTTCTTGGGAGCGTGAGGCTTGCGAACGATGCGGTGGGAGAAGCGTCGTTTTTGTGAAACTAACGCGCAGAGTTGCTTCTCGGGCAGGTTGGGCACCACGCGCTGCAACTTTTATGCTAAACTCACCAGCAATAGGTAGACTTTCTGCTAAAGCACGCAATCTACCAACATCATTATCAACCACACGATCTTGCGCAGCTCGTATTACAAAAGGCATCTCTTGTGCTTCAACGAAGAACTCATAAATATCAGCTTCACGATCACAAATGCAAATCACCTCAACACCTTCTGGGGCATCGGATTTTATTGCCGACACTGCCTCAATCCACTTGTAGCTCTCTTTTTCTACCAGCGGTCTGGATTTCCGTTTTTTTTCTTGTGTCGGCGCATCCCGAACCCACACTTTATCTGTCAAACACCCAAGCGGGAGACCCGACCCACTCACGATGAGTGTCGTGTGTTTGACAAAACCATAATGGTGATGAGACGAGGCACCAATCGGACCTAAACCTTCTGTTGATGGGTGATCGGTGTAATCCAGATAAGTTGAATCTTGTATAGCAAACACACGCTGATGCTCACTCATCCGCTCAATCGTTTGTCTAAAGTGAGGTGCCAATATCTTCGCTGAGGAAACCTTTTCATTATCAAATAAACGATAGGCACCCTTCACCGATGCCCAATCGCCACACGCAGCGTTGATGGTTTCGGTAGGATGTGCCGCCAACGCATCCGCAACGCTGAGCAACCTTTTATTCAGACGGGCATCTCCCAAATCAAGACCCATAAACTCTTCAATAACCCAAGATGTAGATAACTCTTTCTTGTTTGTAGACATCATTATTCACTCCAATGTATCAGATTCATAAGTGTTACTTGTGTTGGTAATAATATCTATTGAACATAACACAAATGTTATTGATAGGCAAGTATATTATGACACAAGCGAAAATACACTTATTTTGACAGCACAGGTGAATGTAAATCAAGAAAATAGATGTCTGCACTTTATGTCGAATTTATGGTCAATAGTAAGAATTCGACTTATGGGTAATAGTAAGGCCTTAAAAGGCGAGGTTTCCACGCCGAAGAGTTTGATGATAATTAAAATTTAAAAAGATTGTTGTTGACCCTATACTCCGCACTTCTGATTTCCGATTTCGGTATTTATTTCTCAAACCTGCGTGGTCCTTACATTGAGCAAGCAATTTCAGGTGAACAGGAGAAAAAGACAAGTGGAAAATGGACTCTTAATTCACAACTCAAAATCTCCATTATCCTGTGCGAATCCTTTCGTGACGCGGGTTTGTCGTAAAAATACCAAAATGTGTCAAAACAAGTGCGGAGTGTAGGTTATACCATTTCTGAAAATTCATGTCGCATTACCGGTTTTTATGAAATGCGGTTCGGGACAGCACAAACTAAATGAAGATTAAGAATTTAATCGGGTAATCCCGATTTCCACAGGTCCGGTAGGTGCGGTTAGATGAAGATTAATTTATTAATTCGGTAATTCTGATCTCTTTTCTGTCTGAATCGCGGATTATCGCAGAGAACGCGGATTACGCGGAATTAAGAGATTCTTTGTTACCGACCCGTCTCTGGCGAAAGCAAATGTCCGAGACACAAAAGCATTTTCCGCGTCTTCTGTGTCCTCCGTGCCCTCCGCGATTCAGACAACCAGATAATAGACCTCACACAAGAAAAACATAAAACAAGATGTCTATGGTTAGAAAATTACCGAATTAATTTTTTAATCTTCATAAAGGCAGGGTTATTTAGTTTTAGGCTTTTTGTCCATTTTATCCGAAAAGTCGCGATTCGGAGATCGCTCCTACAGCGGAAAGTCTTAGATTGAAAATCTAAATATTCGGAGAACTAAATAGCCCTACCTAAAAGGAATGTCTTGTTGTGTTTTGGTTGAAAATATGGTATTCTTAATAATGTGTTGCATTAATTGCATTAAAATTTAGGATTTTTGGATAATTTCACGAAAAAAACCTTCGCAAAAAAGGGGGTTTGGATGCGGTTGACACAAGAGGTTATTGCTGATCTGGATGTTCTACTTAGGTGAGTTCGGCATGTAAAGCAGCGGGTGTGAGCGTGGGTTCGTATTATCGGTGGCATTGGGAGTCGCGTAGGCTTCTCGTTGGCGTGTTCCGAATGCTGTTGATACACCTTATGAGAGTTTACTGCGTGAGTTCGTTAGAGTGGCTCGTATGTCTCGAAAGCGTTATTTGGCGTTTAAGCGGCGGGTGCGTGCGAGAAAAGGAGTGGTTCAAAAGCGTGGGGTGAAGTTATACCCTACATTCCGCACTTCTGATTTCCGATTTTCAGTATTTATTTCTCAAACCTGCGTGGTCCTTACATTGAGCAAGCAATTTTAGGTGAACAGGAGAAAAAGACAAGTGGAAAATGGACTCTTAATTCACAACTCAAAATCTCCATTATCCTGTGCGAATCCTTTCATGACACGGGTTTGTCGTAAAAATACCAAAATGTGTCAAAACAAGTGCGGAATGTAGGGTTGGCAATACAATGGGTGAAGGGAATTAACTAACAATCCCACTGCTTTAGCTGTGGGTCAAAAAACGCTTGACATTTGCACCGAAATAGTATATACTATATGTAGCATCGTTGGACAGGGTTATCACCTCAACACTTACCTGTGTTGAGTCCTGTCCCCATCCGTGATAAGGTGTGTGGTGCTGGTGCGAAATCACTCAAAACATTAGAATGTGGTAGAGAACACCTAATATATGTTGTTAGGACAACATCCCTACCACATTCACTAATAACTCGCCTGGGGACACTGGGAGAGTCTAAACGCCTGTGGAGTCCGTGTTAGACTCAACTACGGAGCAGTGGATGCAGAAGCAGGAACAAGGCATTCAGAAACATTAAGGACTGATATAAGACCTAAGAATCCCACTCCTTTAGGTGTGGGAGATGTCAATAATACAATATCAACAAAAACCTTTGGAATTTATTATGGAACACTACTTACAGATACAAAAACCTGAACTTGGCTACACATACGAGTTTGAAACTAATCAACTATTTTTGATGTCCGAATGTTTAGAGGCACACGGCTTCGCGATTATCAAAGACGTTTTACCTTCAGATCTGGTAGACAGTTTGAAACAAGCCGTTTTCAATGGCACGGATCCAAACAGAGAATTGGAACAAGGACAGAGTCGTACCCGACACGCTTGGGTTGAATCCGGAACAGGTGCGTGGCAATTGCTTGAATATGAACCGTTTATGAAAGTCCATCGACACCTGATTGGTACGGAAGAACTGACTGTGCATCGGTCTGCAGCAATCATACGTATGCCGGGATCACATCCTGTTGCGTGGCATACCGATTGGTGTGGGTTTTCGAAGGATGCACCAAAAAATTCTGGTGATGTGCTAAATAGGGGACTTTGGCCATCCGGCAAATGGTTTTACATCACGGGTTCGCGTCCAGAACACGGTGGTCTGTGCGTGATTGCGGATTCCCATGTAGAAAATTGGGATGGCCCGGAAGGATTTAACATGACTGCAGATAAAAGGTCGTTTTATAGGGAAGGTGAAGCGGAAAAAGGCTATACAGATTTTGATGTTCCGGGAGTAGTGCCACTCTTTACAAATCCAGGTGATATGATTGTGTTTGCACATCGGACATATCACGCTGCATTCCCAAACCAGATTGACGAAATTCGATTGTCATGCGCCATCGGTTTTCGGAGTAGAGATCATCACATTGATATCCCGTGGGATATTCCAGATATAGGCAAGCAATTCTTATCGGATTTGCCACCACACCTGCACCAATATACGCACGGATACACCAGCATTGATCTGAATTGGCGAGGGTAACGCATTCAAATGAAAATCTACCACTATTTGTAGACAATATCTCCGCGTCACAACTCTTGCGTTTTCGTGCGTACTTGGTTGCTCCATCATCCGACCATAGACAATAGTGCTTTTTACGTCAAATCCCAGTTCCGCGTCGGTAGTTTGAGATGAGAATAAATTTGTTACCATATTTCTAATTTCTCCGTTTTTTAATTGACAATTGCCTCTAACTTATGAAATAATAGGTAACGGTCAAGTTTTCACACTGAACGTCAGGTTGGATGCTTGTCTTAAAATGGTTTTAAGGTATCAAGAGAGACTTGATACAAAACACGTTTTCTGAAAATAACGAATTAGATTAAAAGTGGTAGTTTTTCTTAATTGGCACTGCTTAAGTTTTTTATTTGAAAATATAGGAGATTCAACATGAATATAAAAAAATTCGCAAAATTTGCGTTTGTATTGGCAATTGTTGCTTTGGCTGTAGGGCTTTCCGGTTGCGAAAAGATGATGACAATGGTGCCTCCTGATGGTGACACGCCTCAAGAGGTTACTATCGGTATCGCTGTAGCAGAGACAGGGGAACACGCCGAACCGTATGGGCTTCCAATGAAACGTGGTCTTGAGTTAGCAAAAGAAGAGATTAATATGCACGGTGCCAACATCACGTTCGTATATGAAGACGCTCTGAGCACTATAGAGGGTGGGAAGGCAGCCGTTCAAGCATTGGTAGATCAGGATGTCTCTACCATCATCGGCATTGGTATCTCAAGACATCTCAGACAAGCTTTTCCGATTGCCCAAGCGGCTGGGGTGGTCGCTTTTAGCCCGATCTCCTCCGCTGCCGGTTTGAGTGGTGAGATTGGGGATTATGCCTTCCGCGCTGGCATCGCCACAAATATACTGGTTCCCGGTGGCGTGACAAAGACTCATGCGAAACTGGGATATGAAAACGTAGCGGTGATATATGATGAGATTGATACCTACTCCATAAGTGTTAAAGATGAATTGAAGAAGGCACTTGAGGAAAAAGGTGTTAACATTCTGGCCGAGGAAGCATTCGACAGGGAAGCTGCCGATTATTCGACGCAATTAATAAACAATATAAAAAACCTTGAAACTCAACCTGACGCACTCTTTATCGCTGCTTTGTCAAAACAGATGACTGAGATAATGATACAAGCACGCGGAGAAGATGGAATATCCAGTGATGTTGAGTTGATTCTTCCTGATTTGACCAATGCTGAAGCTAAAAATGCGGGTGCTGCTGCTGAGGGCGCGATAGCTTTTGCGGGATGGTCAAGTCTGACTGACACACCGGCAAACCAAGCCTTCGTTCAGAGTTATATGACAGAACATGGATTTACCCCGGAACCTTGGGCGGCACAAGCGTATGCAACACTCAACATACTTGCAGATGCAATTGCGAAAGCACAATCTACAGATTCAGCCGCGATTCGGGATGCTCTGGCAAAGACTTCACATTTTCCCACGATTTTAGGTCCTTTCTCTTTTGACCCCAATGGAGAGGCAATCTATGAAGATATTGAAACGATTGTTCTCATCGTCAAGGATGGGATTCAGCAAGATTTTTAGTAATTCATACATTGTATGTACCTAACCAGAGTCTTCTCATCAGTTAATAACTGATGAGAAGACTCTTTGGTTGTCCGTTTATTTTTCTTTAAAAGCCTCTTGTAGCACAAACTGTTTGTGCTACAAGAGGCTTCTGTTACATTGAGAAACTAATTCCGCGCTTCAGGAGTGACTTTGAGTTTCACCTGTTTTCCATCGCGCATTACAACCACCTCAACGGGTTCCCCAATTTTCACAGCATCAAGGGCGTAGGTAAAGTCATAGATATTTTCAACCTTTTTAGTGCCGAATTCAATGATGACATCCCCACCTTTTAATCCTGCTTTATCAGCGGGACCACCAGCGATAACACCAGAGAGTTTAACACCTTCTCCTTCGGTGGTATAATCAGGAATAGTACCTAAATATGCACGTAGCGTGCCACGGCTCCCCGCTTCGGGTTGGTTTCGTTTAACCTTTACGTATTCCGGTCGCGCATCCGCGCTGATCAGGTCTGAAATAATCCCATAAGCCAGACTTGAGATACGTTCTAAACCGGCATAGTTGAGGGTCTCAGGATCATCAGTCGGAAGGTTATAGTTCTTGTGTAACCCGGTAAAGAAACTGAGGACAGGAACATTTTTCGGATAGAAGGCTGTCACATCTGTTGGCATATACGGATCTTTTATTAGTGACAGATTTAAACCTAAAAGTACATTCCGTTTTTCAATTAACCTTGTCCATATAGGAGAAGACCCGATTCCTTGTAGGATAAGCTTGTTATTGCGGAGACGTCCTACCATATCAAAGTTGATGTAGGCAGCAACGTCCTTTAAAGGAAGCGTAGGCTCATTAACAAAATGCGTAGACCCGATGAGTCCGAGTTCTTCGCCCGACCATAACGCAAAGATAACACCTCTCTTGAATTTTTCTGGTTGGTTTTTACGTTCTTCACTGAACATCTCTGCTAATTTTAGGATAACAGCAGTACCTGAAGCATTATCATCAGCACCGTTATGGATTTTATTTTTTTCATCTTTTTTTGCAAGTGAACCAATCTCACCGTAACCGATATGATCGTAGTGTGCCCCAACGATAATGTATTCGCTTTCTTCAGTATCATCGGTTGGTGGAATCATCGCGAGGACATTTTTATCTATTTTCTTAATCTTTTCTATGGAGGCAGCTACCTTGATTTTGACATCGGGTAACGAAAATTGTCCGACATAGTGAGGATTCTCATTGTCAAGCCCGGTCTGTACCTCTTTCAAATCTTTGCCAGCAGGGGCTAAGAGCGCATTGGCAACAGTATGGGTAATAGAACCAGCGATAATGCCACAATCAGCACTACGATTGTCAAAACTAATAGGGATTATCTTGCTTGCGTTTGGTGAATTCGGACCGGCAACGGTTAGGAACGCTTTAGCACCGTGTTCACGTGCTTGAATTGCCTTATAGCGGATCCCAGCATACCGAATCAATTCCTGTCGGCGTTTATTCTCCACGCCTTCGGGAACATAACGAAGGGCGACAACAATCTTATCCTTTACATCTATACTTGCATAAGAATTATAACCTTCACCCGACTCTCCAGGGACTAATAACCCATATCCAACAAACACGACTTCACCCTCAACGACACCATTGCTTGAGAAAGAGAATGGTAAAAAATCTTGCTCTACCTTGAATTCAAGCTGCTCTTCAGAACCCTCTATCTTGCGTGTGAGATGGAAGTGGTTCTCATCTGGAATAACTTTACTTCCTGCTCTGAATTCAAAAGTTTGAAAATAACCGTTTTCCTCACCAGCAGGTTGGAGATTGAGTCGAGAAAAATGATCTGCGATGTAATCCGCAGCGAGTTTTGAACCTTTTGAGCCGGTCATCCTACCTTCTAAAGCATCGTCTGCAAGAAATTCGACGTGTTGTTGGATACTGCCTTTGATTTCATCTGCAAATTGGGTGACAGATGAATCAAGTTCAGGTTCTTCCGCCCCTGTTTCGTGGATTTTTGAAATTTGTCTTGTCGGTGCAGCAGAAATTGCTTCTAACGCTGCTTCGTGATTCCATGTGGCGAGATAGAGTTGTGAAACCTTTTGATTGTTGCGATTTGAGGTCCAGCACAAGCGATTCCCATCAGGTGAAAAGACAGGAAGTCCATCAAATCCATCTGTTGCGGTGACTTGGACAGGTTTATGTCTACCCATCGCATCTACAAGGTACAACTCAAAATTGGAAAAACCGAGTTTATTAGAAGCAAAAATTACATAGGCTCCACTGGGATGGAAATATGGTGCCCAAGACATGCTGTTAAAATTGGTTAAACGTCGCAGACCGGAACCGTCTAAACGCATTGTGTAAATGTCTGCTGTGCTTCCATCCGTTGAAAAATGACGCCAGACAATATGCTGTCCATCAGGCGTAAAAAAGGGACCGCCGTCATATCCTGGTGCATCAGTCAAACGTGTTTGATTTGAACCGTCGGCATTCATAATATAGATTTCACCAAAATAGGATGGATCAACTTCAAGTTGTTTGAGATCTTTTGGAGACAGTTCGCTTTTCGGATATGCATCCCGCAAGGAACAGAAAACGATGTGTTTGCCATCAGGGGAATATGAGCCTTCCGCATCGTAGCCGTGAGCGTCTGTCAGTTGCGTCAGATTGCTTCCATCCCTATTTGCAGAGAAAATGTCCATCGCTTCATCATAATCCCAACTATATCGGCGTTCTTTTCCGGACTCTCGGAATTTAAGTTCCTCTTCCTGTTTCGCCTTTGCAAAAACGTCGTGATGTGTTGAAGCATATAGAACTTCATCGGTTCCAGGACGAAAGAAAGCACACGTTGTTTTTCCTGTCCCCGGTGAAACACGGTGTGTATCTCCAGTTAGTAAGTTTAGGAGATAAATCTGATAAAATGGATTGTCTGCTTCGCGTTCGCTTTGGAAGATCAGCGCGTTTCCATCTTCAGAGAAATATCCTTCTCCAGCGCGCTTTCCATCATAGGTAAGTTGTCTAATATTACTTAGAAATCGTGTCTCATCTGTAGATTTCGTCTCTGTTTCATTGGTCGTAGCGTGTGGTGCTTCTGCGTTACTCATTATAGAAACAGCAAAAAACATCACGTATAATAAACATATCCATTTGATACGGTGCATCTCAATTCCTCCTATGTTGAGTCACTTTCTATAGAATCTCTGTCAGAATCCAGTTATTGCACATGTTATAGATACTCAGCTGCCTTCTGTTTGAGGAATGCCAGCCCATCAGCAGCGAGACTTTCAGCACTCGGTGCAATATCGCGCCAGATGCATGTCGCAGCGGCAATCTCCTTGACAGCAGGTGTAAATGACTCAATTACGAGCCATCTGTCATAGTTGACCTTTGCCAGCGCACCAAATACACCATCCCAATCAACAAGTCCTGTACCGGGAGTCCCACGGTCGTTTTCACAGCAGTGCATGTGATGCAAGTAATCTCCAGTATTAATAATTGCGTCGGCTTGATTCTTTTCTTCAATGTTCATGTGGAATGTATCTAAATGTACCTTGAAATAAGGACTATCCACTGCTTTTGAGAGTTTGACTGCATCTTCGGCAATGTTCACAAAATAGGTTTCAAAGCGGTTGAGCGGTTCGCTTGCGAGGGTGACACCGTGTTTTCCACTGAATTCGGCTACCTCTTGTAATCCTTCAACACACCATTCCCATTCCTGTTCGTTTCTACCCCGTCCAACGAGTTTGCCGACTGCGCTATACATCGGTCCAACGAGCGTATCTGCCCCCAATTCGGCAATAACCTCAATTGTGCGTTTGAGATAGGTTTTTCCGTTTTCACGAATAACGGGGTCTTCGTCAATCGGATTTCTATCGCCACCCATGATATTACATCCGATGGTTTCTAAACCTGTATCCTTAAGGATTGCTTGGGTATACGGGATGTCAACTGTTTCAGGATCAAAGATAGGGATTTCGACACCATCAAAACCCAGTTCTGCGATTTTCGGAATCAGGTCTGCAGTTTCTTTGTCAAACTTATCTGCCCATAGTTTGGCATTTTGTCGTTCTCCTTATCGTCTATTTTTATTATTTTCTAGTGAGTTTGAGATAATACGATTTCTAAAATTTTCAGAATTTTCTCGGAGTATACTCAGACGCTAACACATAATAGAAGTGACAACTTACATCAATTGTCTTTTTATTTTTTTGATTAGATAACTCTTGACTATTCTGATGCTCTGAATTTTCGTCAACATCAAGTTCCAATCGTGAACCTGCTGGCAAAAAGATAGGCTCGCGGTAATGGTAAATATCTAACCATTCATCTAACCATTCAAAGTGAGATTCCTTAATCCAGAGCAACTTAATACGTTCATCTGTGGGCGTTATCGTTATAACCCGAAGCCCCTGTTTATCCATATACGTTGGTGGATGTAATGCCAACAAGTATGCATCGCTTTTTAACTGATGGGATAATGCATTTTTTTGTTGATTATCATCGCCATAGTTATTCAGAGATGCCTTGTGCACCTGTGCTGTTTCCGATGTTTTAGAAAAATAGAGTCCTACCTGCAAGGTAGCCTGTTCCTTATGGTCAGCACCTTTATATAACACATCAAGAATGATCTGTCCTCCTTTTGGCAGCAGATATCCAATCCCTTCTGGCAAAACAGACGGTTCAAAACCTGGTGCCCAAGTACCAAGTCTAACATCAATCTTGTAATTTGGAGTAGTCCATTCATTTGAATTAATTGGTTTGCCATCAGGCGTAGCAATTTGGTGTTTTTTGATTTTTGAACCAAGGTTTGCGATAACACGACGCACCGTTTTCTTATTCTTAGACTGAAAATCGATCGCTTGCACATACATATTTTTCTCAAAGTCTGTTTTGATGACAATATTGAGCGTTGCTTGTTTACCTTCAGTCAACTCTTTAAATTCTATCGGTATTTCAGTTTGTGAGTCCGGTTCTCCGAGTGTCCATATCTCCGAAGATCGTGCTGTAGTTTTATCATTAGTTTTGAGTCCTGGTGGAGTGTCTGTTTTAATCCACTGTTGTATCATCTCAATTTCAGTGTTTGTAAGTTTCCGTTCATTCTTAAAATCACCGTAACCTTCTACCGGTCTCCATGGTGGCATGCGGCGGGTTTGTGTGTATTCGGCAATTTTGGCAGCGTGTGTCTTCGCATCCTCATAATCGACAAGCGTAAACGGGGCGATCCCATCCTGAAGGTGGCATGTTTGACAGTGCTTTTGGAGTATAGGTGCGATATGTTCACTATAGGTTATCTTACTCTCTACGGGTAGGTCGGGGAGATGTATTGTGCATCCGAAAGCGGGTGCCTCTTTGACTATCACAGGTTTTCCATTTAAGACTGCAACGAGGGCATCTTTCAGATAATTATGCTTCACCCGTGTTTCGTAGCGGTTATCGTCAATCGGACCGCGGTAGCGTAAAACACCGGATGTATCAACAAGATGTGCTTGTGGGGTCATTGTTGCGCCGAGATGGCGTGCTAAACTCCCATCAGTATCCTTTACTATAAGGAAAGGATACTCTGCCCTCGTAATATATGCCTTCACATCGTCTACAGAATCATTTTCATTAGAATAGACACCGACAATGAAAACTTGTTTCTTATAAAATTCAGAATTCAACCGTTTCAATCGCATTGCATATCGTTGTGCGACAGGACATTCGGCAGAGAGGAACACAAAAACAACCGGTCCCTGTTTGATGAGAGTATTAAGATGGAATGTTTTTTCTTTAAGAAGAGATGTAAAAGTTACGTTTGGAAGTCGGGTGTCAACAGGTGCACTCACTTGTTGTGTAGACGATTCTTGAATGACACGGTGTTTTTTCGGAATTGTATATTCTTCCGCAGCATGCGCGACTATGGATAGGATAAAAATGTGTAAGATAATTGCGATATGACGTTTCATAGGTTTGGATATTTCCTGCGATTGTCGTGTGTTGCATTATATTTAAGTATATCTCTATTGCGTATAAACGTCAACTGTTTTTTGATGAAGGTTCGGGTCGTTGGAGTAAATAATAATTGTTGATATATTGATTCCTTATCGTTGTAGAATGTTTTCAATCACTATTTCTACCATAGAAATTTAACTATGTCTTTACAGACAGTTGTGGTAAAATTGAAGAAATTTAAAGTTCATAAAAGAGAAAAAATGGTATCAGAACAGACAGGCTTGACCCTTGAACAAAGACGTTCTATCAAACAAATGGGTATGTTGTTCTTAAAAGTGTCTTCGCGCAGGAAAAGTGTCAACGTTTTGTTGAACACATGGAAGACTTATACCAAATTAACTTGATTCCAATCTATCAGTGCGGTTAGGAAACCGCCCCGTGTCGTTTTCGCAACTGTTTATCGGACGCATATTCCATAAGTTCCGGTGCGGTTAGGAAACCGTACCTACCGGCCCTGGGGAAATCAGGATTACCGATTTAAATACTTAAACTTCATGAAACCGCACCTACCGGGTTAGGGACCGCTAAATTGACGCCAATGGTGCGGTTAGAAACCGGCCCTGGGTAAAATCAGATGAAAGTATGGAAAACTGAATGGCTCTGTTTACCTTCAAAACTTATCTGGTAAAGAAATTCAAAAAATGGTATACTGGTTATATCAAGATTTTTCGCATACACCACCCGAAATTTATTCAAAATACGTTTATTTACAGCGAAATACACAGATTGCTGCACTTAAAATAAGGAGAAAGTTAGATGCAACGTCTATTCACTTTTTGGCTTTGTGTAATTTTTGTAAGCGGCTTTTGTCTTCCAATAGTCGCACAAGAAACGAAAAAAGAGGCTAAACCTGCTACACCAGCAAAACAGAAAAAAGAGTATGAAGATTTTAATAAAGTCATTGAAGACAGCAAAAGTCACCAAGGTTTTTTCAAACTATATCAGAAAAAAGAGAATGTCTATTGTGAGATACAACCATCACAACTGAACAAACCTTTTCTATGTATGATTAGCATCGCACGAGGCATCGGAACAGGATACCTTCTTTCAGGTATGACCATGGATGAATGGTTGCTTGAGTGGAGACGTGTTGGGGATAAGGTACATCTTGTCCGTAAAAATGTTCGTTTTCGTGCTAATAAAGGAACTCCAATAGCAGAAGCGGTAGACCTGGGATATCGTGACTCTGTGCTTTTTGCTCTCAAACTCGAAAGTGTCCATTCACAACGTAAGAGTTTGTTAGTAAATATTTCACCCGTATTTATGTCAGACCTGCCACCTTTGTCGGGTCAGATAGGTGGTGGTGCCCGTTTTGACAAAGGGCGCAGCACATGGGGAGCAATTAAAACGTTTCCCAAAAACGTTGAGTTGAGAGTCGATGCAGTTTATTCTGCAAGTGGCAATCGTGAAACAATTCCAGATAGTCGTGGTATCCAATTATCAGTGCACTACAGTCTCGCAGAACTACCATCAAACAACTATCAACCCCGTTTGGCTGATGATCGTATGGGACATTTCATGACAACAGTTAAAGACTTCTCACTTCAAACCAGTGATGAGCCATACATCCGTTTTGTCAATCGTTGGCACTTGGAGAAGGCTGACAAAAATGCAAAACTTTCTCCTCCGAAGGATCCAATTATATTTTACATAGAGAAAACCGTTCCACATCGTTTTCGTCCATACGTACGTCAGGGTATTCTGGAATGGAATAAGGCTTTTGAAAAAGCAGGTTTTGTTGATGCTATTGAAGCACGGATTCAACAAGATCATGAGGATTGGGATCCTGAGGACGCCCGGTATAATACGATTCGTTGGGTTGTTGGTGCATCCTTCGCAATTGGACCCTCTCGCGTGAATCCGCTGACAGGACAGATTCTGGATGCAGATATCCTTGTCGGTGAAAGTTGGATCAGATCTTGGCAGCGTGAGTATACCACTTTCTTTGAGGAATTAGAACATGAGCGCAACCATCCGATTGATCATTCATCACGGCATAACTGTCAAATGGCGACTGGGCTTGCACGTCAAATGGGTTTCATGGCAAGCGTTCTACAAGCACGTGGCATAATTGACGATGGAGAACTTCCAGAGGAGTTTATCGGTCAAGCACTCAAAGCATTGATTATGCACGAAGTCGGTCACACATTGGGATTACGACACAATTTTAAAGCGAGTACGATATTTTCACTTGACGACATAAACAAGAAGGTTGGTAAGGCACTCCACGGTTCCGTGATGGAATATGATGCGGTAAACATCGCGCCTGAAGGAAAAAAACAGGGAGATTATTATACAACAACAATCGGTCCCTGGGACTATTGGGTGGTTGAATACGCCTATAAACAGATCGGTGGGAGTAAGCCAGAAGCAGAATTATCGGAGTTGCAGAAAATTGCATCACGTGTAGCAGCCCCGGAACTTAGATATGGCACTGATGGTGATGCTTCCATGTATCAATATCGCGACCTTGATCCGTTAGTCAATCGTTGGGATCTTGGTGCTGATCCACTTGAGTTTGCTAAGCAACGTCGAGAGATTGTTGCTGGGCTATGGGACGAGATTGCTGACAAAGTCACACAAGATGGAATGGGTTATCAACGCGTCCGGCGGGCATTCAGGTCGCTACTGGGTCAATATAGTCGTTCTATGTTCCTTGCGACTCGTTTCATCGGTGGACAATATCACCATCGCGACCATCGTGGGGATAAAAATGGGCGTTTACCTTATGTGCCTGTTCCAGCGAAGAAGCAGCGTGAAGCATTGACATTTATCAAAGAACATGCACTCTCAGATAAAACATTCGATTTTCCACCTAAGCTGCTGAACAGTATTGCGATTACGCAATGGAGCGATTGGGGTGCAAGTAGTGGGAATTCGTCTCGATTAGATTACCCGATCCATGACGTTATTCTGCGAAACCAAAGCCAAATTTTGGGACGGTTGCTTGATCCAAATGTTCTTGCCCGTGTACAGGACACAGAGCTTAAGTTTTCGGAGAATGAAGATGTGTTCACGTTGCCAGAACTTTTTACAGGTATTACGGATGCTGTTTGGGTTGAACTTGATAAGAATGCTGGAGCAAAACAGTGGACGAATTCAGATGCATTCATATCCAGTTTCCGTCGGGGATTGCAGCGTGAACACCTGAAACAACTGATTAAATTAGTGCTGGCTGCGGATAATGGCACCCCTGAAGATGCGAGATCACTTGCACGTCTTCATCTCGTAAAACTCAATGATCAGATAAAAAACGCACTTCAGAATTCCAAAGATAAGCTTGATGATTACAGCGTGGCACACCTTGAAGAATCGCAAGCTCGTGTTGATAAGGCGTTAGATGCCAACTTCCAAGTTCAGAAACGTTAACAATCAATTGTTTTTGTTGTGATCTGAAAAGCGGATTCCCAAAATTTTTTAAATTGGGAAAATAAACATGATTTGTTTTTGGGAATCCGTCATAATTTCCCTGCGTAAAGACCAATTGGGCATGTTCAGCATTACAGATATAGTAATGGTTGTGCAAAGTTCCAAAAAAATATAGAAGAAACAGATGGAAATTTTACAATACACACCTGATTTACTAACACCCGTAACACAATTTTATAATCACTTAACTGCCGATGTTCCGCATTGCTACTCTATTAAAGAGGAGGAAATGGCTGATGCAATGCACAGTGTTACAGGTCAAACTGATGATACTAGTAATGTTCTTGATTCCGAAACTGCGTTTATCGCAATGCAAAATGGTGTGGTGCTAGCGTTTATCCATGTCGGTCATTTTCGGTATGGAAAAAACAATGAAGTGCACGAAGGTGTTGTCCGATTTTTGGGTTACGAACGTGGTGCAAGGCACGCTGGACAAACCGTGCTTGAAAAAGCAGAAGTCTATCTGGATACGTTTAACGTACCCAAAATTATCGCTTTCTGTTCACACGCTCGCTGCTATCGCTATGATTTTTATCATTTTATGCACGCCAAACTTTCGATTACCCTTGATCATGTTCAAGCACTTCTCGGACACAACGGTTACCGTCCCCGCTATTGTCAAGTCTACTTAGATTGGGAAAACTACTCTGTCACACCAAAACCTTCAAGTCTGCCGGTAACACTATCTGTAGATTGGGAAGAAGGACGTGGGCAACGTCCAAACTGCACTGTGCGTGCCCACCAAGAAGGCGAAAAGGTTGGTATTTGTGAGTCTGTCTGCGGCGGTGAGTTTTCAAGCCACGCCGATGCACAAGACTGGGTTTATACCAAATGGCTAAATGTTGAAGATAGGTTTCAGGGAAAAGGTTTGGGGAAATACTTGCTTCAGTACTCACTCCAAGAGATGTACAAGGTCGGATACCGACACGCCTCACTTAGTACGGAATGTTATGAATACCTTCCAATTCTTTTTTATAGCAACTGTGGATATCGAGTTGTAGATTGTACCTATGATTATTTCAAAGATGTCTGCGAACCATCAACGCAAAAGTAGTTAAGGAAGCGCGGCACACCGCATTATTTGAACAGTATATGCCGTACCTCAATTCAACTTGTGATTAGAATAGAAAACTACCAAGTCAGTGCTACCTTCGCAAAAAGTTGGTTAACAGTTTCCTCTGCATCTTGATCTCCGTAAACGAAATAGAGCACAAGATTTTTAATGAACATATATTTAAATACAGCATTGAGATTTGGCTTGTGGTGTTTTGATGAACGCAATCGGAATGTTATCCATTTCTCATTGCCTATTTCAACGTTTGCACTTGCACGAAGTGAAAACTCGCGGGTTTTACGTCCATCTAGGAATGTCTGCCACAAATTTTCACCTTTAATCCCGATTGATAAAAATTGGAATGGAATTATGTTCATCGCTGTTGTAACAAACGTTGCTTTTGCTCCCTCAAATTCGCCGTATTGATACACAACAAGAATGCGATCTGGGTTTTGTCGGTTATACACCGCTTGCGCTGCAACCACCCAATTTGTGTGAACATCGTAAGACCAGTTTCTATAAAATACTCCCGTTTGTATCTTTTCACCCAAATCAAACCCCATCATTTGAAAATGATCTCCCCGTGTCTTTTCACCATTCTGGTTCCACGTCAGAGATTGGGCAGATTCAAAGTTAACAGTCTGCAGTACGCCTTTTTCTATAGGCCAACGATATACTCCCCAGAAACTGGGTTGTCGGATGTCTGTGAGCCGAACGAATCCGTTGACAGGGTTAAATCCTGCAGTGATGTCTCTATAAGCGAGGCTTATTATAGGATTACCTCTGCGGTTTATTTCAGTCAAGATTGCTCGCCGATTTCTGCTCTCAGGTTCCCAATTACTTGCATAATTAGCAATAAAGTTGAACGCTTTCGGCAAACGAATTCTCGCGTCAACAGCACCTGACCTGTTATAAGTCTCCTGCATTTCTTTTGATGCAAAGAAAATACCGACAGAGGATGAATTCCCAGCATCCCACAGTCCACGTGCCAAAATGTTATGACTATCATCTGTTGTCTCTCTGACGTCCACCAATCCATAAGTTGCACGTCCAGTTTTACCGATTAGTTTTGCACCGTAATCTATCTCGCCAATACGGCGACTGTAAAATAAGGAAATAGGAGCCCTAAAAATGCGTCCATCTTCTTGAAAGAAAGGTCTACGATCTGTTAATCGTTGTTCAAGATCGGATAGTACAATACCTTGAACTTCAGATTCAATATGACTGAAATCTGGATTAACTGTACCTATTAAAGAGGTCCCCGATGTAATTTTATATGTGCCATCTACGCCTAACGCTGGTGTTAATCGGTCTAAAAAATTATCTGCTTTTGAGTTATCTTCCAATTTAGCAGAAAAATATCCTCCGAGTTCAATTTTCTTTCCAATATTCTCTGGGTTGAACTCAAGATTTGTCAAACTACCGAATTCGTTTGCATCAGACACGTTGACACCTGTATCTGCCCAAGTACTGGTTCGGTCCAAGTTTTGATGGCGACGGACTAAGTTTAGACCCCATGTTTGCTTTTCAGCACGCGGCAAGTCAAGAATTTGAAATGGAATTTTCATCTCAACAGACCATTCTGAATCTTCTACGATTGCCGCAGCAACCCATTCACCATCCCAACCGAGATCACCTTGTTTCTCATCTCGTTGTATGCCAAGCGGACTCACAGCGAAGCAATAGGTGCGGCGTTTGTCATGGTATGTATCAAGATAAACTGCGACATGATCTTCAAACTGAAAACTTCCATCTCTCCGAGTCTGATTTGCAATCATGGTCGATTTTTCCTGAAAACACCGAAAACCGACATAGAGTGCCGTTTCATCAAATCCAAGGTAGACTTGGGTTTTGTCTGGAATAGTTGTTTCCAACTCTGCAATTTTAAATTCTTCAATTGGTCTGATTTGTTGCCATGCCCTGTCATCAAGTTTACCATCAATCACAGGTGAAGTTTGGAATTTGATTGCTTCTACTGTCTGAGAATACGTAGTTTGGCTTATAAGCAGGAATGAGATGATGCAGCTAAGTAATAGTAACCGAAAAGGAGCGAAGTGTGTCATTTTCAATCCTCTTTTGTATATTTTTTTGGGGTTAAAAAAATCTGGTACTAAAAGCAAAATGGTTGAAGAAATTTCATTTTGAAAACATGTTCAACCAAATTTAGTTTAGTACCAGATAGTCATGAGTTTTCTTTTGACAGATTGATTCACAAAGTGTTGATATTTAGAGTGAGTATTCTGAAATTGAGGTTTCAACCTTCGCTTCCTGCAGAACCGCGGAAGCTTTCTTTGCCAAATCGGTTGTAGGATCGCGTTTGATAATTCGGTTTAAGTGAAGAACTGCTCGGTCATCGCCATTTTTCGCTAACTCCAATGCCTCAGCAAACCCTTTGTTACCGTAACTGAAATCTCTTGGTAGGACAGTAAGATCAAAGTCTTTCCAGTAATATTTGAGTTCATCAGACTCCCAATTGTGGTAGACATCATCCCATTGAAGTGAATTGAATATGTTCAGATGTGGCTCAAGCATGTGTTCTGCAATTGGGTCATCAATAGCCTGATAGCGGTTGTCAAGCGACACGCGAAGTCGGTCTTCTGTCAAATTCGGCAGTGCTTTGTGAATAGTCAAGGCAGGAAAAATTAGTGTATCACCGATTTCATAGTTCGTGGTATGCCATTCTCCCGACAATTCATCTGTGTTTACACATAGTCCTCCAGCACCAAGTGAAAAATGGTGATCCATAACTTTGTTGACTTTGTGTGAACCGGGTAGGACCGCTAAGCCTCCCAATTCAATGGGACAATCGCCAACGGGTGCCCAACACGTGTAGGTTTGGAAATTACCTTGAAAGTGGACGAAGTCTTGGTGAATCGGTGTTGTATGTGCTGTATACTTCGGATACCATAGGCGGGCAATCTTCTGAGGATGTGGTAGTACCTTTCTGCCGATGATCTTCTCTACCATATCAACGACTTCTGCCCAGTGACCGGAACGGTGGAACGCTTCTAACTTATACACCTCATGGTATACATCGGTGTATTCAGAATCGCCTTCTGTACACTGCGTAGAAATGTCTGCAATGCCATCCATTGGATCGGTACCTGCGACAAGCCAACCACCTTCTTGCATGGTTGTTAGCATCTCTCGCCGCAATGCCCAGAGTTTGTCAGGGTTTTGCAGTTTTTTGAAGAAAAGATAACCCGCTTCTGACATCCGAATACTTAACTCTTCCGGTTCGTTCATTGCATCGTTTGATACGCGAAGTTCTTTTAGTGATTCCATCTGACTTTCTCCTTAGACGATCCTTATTTGACTTTTCATTGATCAGAAGGCAATATGATTTCCCAATTCCATGGATTTCTGTTTGGATAGCGCGGAAGTCAGGAAGTAATTTTACGTAATCAGTAGTTTTGGACTTGAATCTCATAGTTTTTCTTTCGCAAAGCGGTCAAATTCACCCATGTCCATTACATCAAGAATCCTATCTTTACCAGCATGGGACTTAAGCCATTCCCCAGATAGAGAAGAATAGCCTTCACCACCGACAACAAAGATTGTAAGATGAGGATTGATGTTAGTAGATGACACATCATACGGATATTTTTGATCTACACTTCCCGATCTTGATTGCCATTTACACTGAATAATGAGACATTCAACCCATTTTACTGGATGATATAGGATAAAATCAACACGTCTCCTACCTCCATAAATGGTCTTTCCAGTATAACATTCACGAGCATACACAGGTTGTCTCAACTCACACAGGTTGAAAAAGCGTCTTTGAGAAACTTTAGCGTATCCGCGATAATGCAATAGTTCCTCAACAAATGATGCCAAGTGTTTACCGCTTTGATTCGCACGTGTTCTGGTATTCATCATAGTTTGTTATCAATACTTCGGATACCTGCCCTCGCTTATTACTATCGGAACTAATGTTCCTTAGTGCTGTGATAGGGTGGATATTATAACCTTTGTATAACTCCCTGATAAAAGGTGTATCTGAGTTGGAAATCATAACGGATGCCCCTTGATTTGTCCATTTATCTACAGATTGTTTCAAACGTTCTTGGTCAGCATTTTCAAAACCTTCGGCATGATATTCTGAAAATGTGCCATCGTAGGGAGGATCGCAATAAACAAAGTCACCAGCCTGTGGCAAGATAGTTATATCAAATTGTCCTACACGTATAATAGCCTTTTCCAAGACCTCTGAAACTCTTTTCAGATTCTCTGGGTTGCATATCTTAGGGTTCTTGTATTTTCCTTGCGGAACGTTGAATTTTCCGCTTTTGTTAACCCGATACAATCCATTAAAGCAAGTTTTGTTGAGATATAAAAAGCGAGCGGCTATGCTGAGTGTATTTCTTGGGTCTTGTCTACGAACCTTCATGTAGTAGTTCTTCTCTTTCTGGTGGTTATGTTCATGTTCTTGCAGTGCTTCAATCAAGTTATCCGTGTCCTTAGCGACAGTATGATATGCTAACACAAGTTCTTCATTAAGGTCTGCAAGTGTTGCGCTTTTTATCATCTGTTCAAAAGCAAAAAACACTGCACCGCCACCAACAAAAGGTTCATGGTATATCTCAACACTCGGTGGTAAGACTTCGCTGATTTTATCAACAATTGAGCGTTTGCCACCAGCCCATTTTACAAAGGGCAAAGCTTTGCTCTTTGGTAAAACTTCACCTAAACCCCGATTATCGGAACTCCTGAAAGCGTCTTTTTGGGAAAACATTTCAATTTGATAAGGCATATCACACATTCCTCCAATAACTTCCAAAATATATCTGCCTCTCTATAGTTATACTTATAGCACGCCGCAGCAACGTAGAGAAACGTATATCTAGTTTGGAAGTGGTGATGTTGACTAAACCAAACTCTATGTATCGCATTTTGTAATAATTCATCGGTTTAATTTTGTTCCTTCAGAATCTTCGTTGAGAACAGACAGGATATAAAAAACAACAACCTTGTAGTCTAAACGAGGGTATTACCCAAATAATGGTATTTTCAATAGGCCATTGAACTTAAACCGCTACAGTTTTGGGTTGTCAATCATAAAAACTGAACGATACCATTAGTAAGGCAACACTCTCTAAATTCTGAAGTTAAACAGATATTTTCACTATCTCTCCCGTTTCAATGCTATGACTAATTGCCTCCAAAACACGCATGTTCTGATATGCATCTTCAAGACTTGAGTGGGGTTGTGTGCGAGCCTTCAAGGATTGTGCCCAATGGCGCATTTCTTCAAGATAGCCCGGTCTACTAATACCGTGGTATGCGGTATTGAGATTCCATTCTTCAGTAGGTGTATCGGCATAGCCACCACCACTACCGAGCCATGTAGGGACACGGTAACGACGCAACTTTCGCGTTTCAAACACCTGAATCGCTTGATTGTTTGTGCCTTTGATAAACACCATCGCTTCTAAAACCGGTCCTGTACCGAGCGTCATAGTGCCGATACCGCCATTCTCATAACGTAAATTAACGGAAATTGAGACACTACTTGAGGCAGAATCCACTGTTCCCATAGCGTAGACTTCTGCGACCTGTCCCATAAAGAAACGCATGCAATCTGTAGGATGAATCGCTTGGTCAAGCATGAAGGGCCAAGCAAAGGGAGATCCAGCATGCTGAAGTCGTGGACCTGGGGCAAGATAACGCGTATGGTATTGACATGCTGAACCAAAATCGTCTTCATCAATCAACCGTTTAGCAATCTGATGTGCAGGCGCATGTCGCCACATAGTGCCAACCATACCCGTTTTACCGGTCTCAATTGACGTATCAACCAACATTTTCGCGCCATCAGCAGTTGTGGCAGGCGGTTTTTCAGTATAGATATGATACCCACGTTGAAGACATTCTATGCCGATATCGCGATGTAGTTTGTCCTCTGGTCTGCCTACTACTGCAACTGCGTAGAGATCTTCATTTTTGAACATCTCATTATAATCAGTGTAATGACAGAGTGCTCCAAACCTACGTGCGTTTGATTTCGCCTTCTCTTCTACGAGGTCACATGTAGCAACAAATTCAAACTCAGGAATCATGGGTATACACTGTTGTAAAATCGATGACATCCCACCACAACCGATAAAAGCAATCCTAATTTTGTCCATAAATTATCAACTCCAAATTATTCTTTCAGTGATTTCTCTGATTTTAGTAAAGTTTGTAATTTCTTGGTGTATTTACAATTGTAATGCTTCATCAAGGGCTTGCCGAAATTCATTTTGGTTTTTTTTCTGATAAAACGGTAAACCGATAATGCGATAGTTCTTATCCTCTATTATAAGTTCACTTTCACGTTCGGTATCAATCTCTTTCAGAAACTCGTTTTTCCAGCTATCAAAGTCTTCAATGTGCTCACCCTTAGGTTCAATAAAAAGTTGGTAACTCAGTGTTTCACCGTTTTCCTTGCCCAAAAAGAGAACAAAGTCGGGTTGGAAGGCTCGCCCATCAAAGAAGTTATAGATGAAAAAATGCCTCTCGTTGCGGATGAGATAAATGCCATCGTAGGTTTTCTGTAGTGTCTCAAGATATGTCTGTAGAAATTGCACAAATGCTTTTTCTTCGCTGGTGCCGTAGAGACCGTTAAAAGCATACCATTCTTCGGCTTTCGCGAGACGTTCGGCATCGTGATTCTCATCAGCACGAGGACTTTTAGCATTGAATTTCAAGATTTTAGATTTGAAAAGATTGTGGATTTGCTCCTGATAAAAGTGTTTTGTGCCTTCCTCCTCGGTAATTTTTTCGCGAAGTTCGGTTTCAATTTTTTCTAAAAGATCGCAACACGCCCTGAGTTTTTCTGCTGGATTATCTTCCACTTGAGAAAAATCACCTTTAAAAGTGATTGACAAGCCTCCCAAAAAGTTATCCGAAGTCCTAAATTCCTGCATGGATTTCAAATGTGGAAAATACCGCTTGAGTTCAGAAAATCTGAAAAACGGATTACGTGCAATGGCCGTTTGGACAATATTCTGCTCAATATCAGTTATCGGTATATCTTGACTGTTTTTGTTCCGCGTGGTATAGGTTTGGTCATCCTCTGTAATATTTGTCACGCCTCCAGACGCTTCATAGATGGTATGCTCATGCCATTTCTTTTTGACGCTTAGATCCGCCAAGTCTGCAAAAGATTTAACTTCTTGATAGTCTCTCGGCACCTGTTTATTCACCCAGATAACACCGTATTTGTATAAATCGGTTTCCTTGAATTCTTTTTTCAGCTTCAGTTTGCGAGTCACAACTTGTTCGTCCATCAGACCTTCCTGAATCAATGCTTTTTTGATTTCAGTAATATAGGGCAAATCGTTAATGCTGTGATAATGAAATTCTTCCAACACGCGGAGTTCATGCTCCATGTCTTCATCAAATTTGCGTATATACTTGTCTTCATGTTCCGGTGGCAGACTAAAAGGATAATAACGGGCTCCGCGTCCAATAAGTTGTGCCTCAGCAATTGTGGTTTTTCCAATTTTGTTATGTCCTGTACTGCCGGTATCATAACAGCGAACGATGTCAAATAGGTTCAACACATCCCATCCTTCACTGAGCATCTGCACGGCGAAGATAGCACGGATAGGATTGTCTTTTTCTTCAAGTCTGTTTACCTCCACCTGATACTTCTCTTTTTCGACTTTGGAGTTGACAGCGAGGCAGTATTTCTCTTGGAAATACGTTTTTAGACGGTGTGCCAGATCCTCAGAGTTGGTATTATGCTTATCAAAAAAGCGAAACGCCTGTTTAATAATTAGAACTTCAGACCTCCGAATCTTATCAATATTGTTTCCTGTGAGTCTATCAATAAGCAAATGAAAGTCCGCTTTGTTCTTTTCGGAATCAGGGATTGTTTTTGCCTTAAAAAGAATTACGGGTTTCAGTGGAATTTTGTATGCTGCTGCAACAGACTCCTTGTAATAATTGAGAATGATTGCCTGCAAGATGCGGTCATGAAGACTGAAATTGGATCTCACAATTTCGATGTCTTTTGAGTATTTGTCATTCCGAAATTGTACTAAATCATAGCGGTAGATGATCTTATTCCTATACTTATCCACTATTGCAGGCGTTTTATCATCAAAAGTGGCGGTAAATTCCAGCAACAGATTATCACTGTTTGCGTTAAATATATTTTCACCGGTGTTTTCCCATGTCGGTTTTTCTACCGGATTCGAATTTTCTCCCATTAGTTCCAATTGCAATTGCGCCCTCGTAGAGACGTTCATGTGGTGCGCTTCATCAGACAAGAGAACGATCTTCTTTTTCTTGAAATCATCAAAAGTTAAGGCATTCTCTTTTTCTGTCGTCAAATCGATGTGTAACTTCTGAATTGTAGTGAATCGGATATTGATATTGTTCTCGTTGACACCTTCAAAATTTTCCACTTCCGTCATCTTAACCTGGTCATTTTTGAAATAGATAGTATTATTGAAAAGGTATTTTGAAGATCCTGGGTTGAGGAAATTGTCTTTTGTTTTTTCAATGATATTGTCTGCATTGACGAAAAAGAGGAAGTTACGGTATCCGTGTTCATAGAGATAGAGTATCAATCCTGCCATAATAAGCGTCTTACCGCTGCCTGTCGCCATATTAAACAGCAGATGTAAGGGATTTCTCTTACCGGGAAAATCCTTGTTTAAGCAGTGAATAAACCTCACAAACGCCTCCACTTGATAGGGACGAAGCTCATAAGCAGGACTCAAATTTTGCGTAATACTCTCAGGCATTTCAGGTTTGGGAACTCCGAACTCGAAAGCATTTGTAAGTCGTTCATATAGAAATTGTTCAGGCATCGTTATCTCCTTCAAAAAACATCTTATTTAACACCTTCTTCCTCGCCAACAACAGAATCTGCATCCTCTATTTCCGAATTATTCTTTTGGTTTTCGTTAGGTGGGGTAGACAGATAAAAGTAAATTTGATCAAGTGTTAAGAGTGCCTGTAACGCCCTTTCTGGTTTGTAGTCTTCTCCTAAAGCAACACCATGAAGAGCAGAGTGTCGTGATAAATCAACCTCACCGGTTTCAGGATCAAATTCTTTGAAAATATTTTCCACAAGATAACTCGAAAAATATTGGGGTAAAAGTAATGATTGGTCGTCTTCGACTCTACGTTCTCCAACTTCTATAAGACAATCAATAAGTTTCTGTATATGTCGTGTCCTCTCCCCACTATCCTCAAGATACAAAGAACGCATAATTCCTTCAATTTCTGAATAAAGTGTCTTAATGCAGTTTATGTAGCCACTTTTAGTACCACCAAGAAATGCATCAATACCCGCTTGTATTAGTACTTGCTTTTCCTGAAAAATTGGTTTTTCCCACCACTTGTCAGTAATTTTTCTTAAACGTGTTTCATTGAAACCATCAAGAAGCTTTTTTACTTTATCATCGTAAGTAAATTTATCATTTTGATAAGTTTCAAATAGTGTTTTATACTCGTTACCTAAAATTTCTACAAAAGGAAACCACCCATCCTCCACCATTTTTTTAAAGATAGGTTGTGTTTCAAGACTATTATATACATAATGAAATACTAAGTGTCTATAAAGTTTTCCTAACTGAGATCGCATTCGTACAAGGTTAGACTCCTCAAGTTCTACTTCTTTAAATTCTGATGAGCCGATCTCTGTTTCCACTAATGTAGGATTACGTACTAAGTTAAAGTACAGACCGAATTTCCAACCTACTTTAAGGCAACAAATAACCTTGTCTGATTCGATTATGTCTATGCCGGCAAAGTTTAATTCGACAATATCTGCAATATCATTTTCTGAAATTAACGTATTTTCTTTTATAGATCGCTTTGACCGACATAATAGTTCAATTGGAATATTATTGATATAAATATCTGCACTTAAGTCCCGATGTATGATTATAAGAAAACTATGGATTGAATTGATATTTATATGGTTACCATGTTGATTAAGATAGAGTTTAGAGATTTCTTCCATGTATTTTTCAAACATCGGATGGTCAGAAGTAAGACGAGACGAACTCAATGCCCAATAATAATGATTCTTAGGAACATTAGTTACTGAAAAACCTTCAATATTTGGAACGTTTCCAACGTATAATCGCATAATATTTTATTATACTCCTTTCAAAAAATTGTCTTTAATTACTTGACTTATCTTCAGGACTTTTTGTTATATTCCCTATTCAACGCCTTATCTGCTTCACTGACCTTAAACGTCTCATCTTCCATTTCAGACAAATGGACATACAATTGATTCTTATCCAGCAGTGCCGCTAACAGTTGTTTCTGTTTCTCAACGTCGTTGATAGCGATAAAGTGTTCTTCTGCTTCCATCGGTTTTTGAGGCTTTACATACCAATTCAGAACGGAATCTTTTGACATATCACGCCAGATGTTTAAAAGCTCTTCACAAGATTTTGCTGACTGGATTCGCTCCATGAAAACCTGGTTGTAGGGCATGAATTCACATGAGAGGAAATTTCCTCCGATGATTCCATCTTTCGCGATAACTTTCTCAAGTCGCTCCTTGCAAACTGCTATATGTTCTTCTAATTGTTCAACGAGGATAAACTGACGGGAACCGCCATCCTGTTTGTTCAGTTCTAATACGGCATGCCCCGTTGTGCCTGAACCAGCGAAGAAGTCAAGGACAATGTCGTTGTCCACTGTCATTAGTTTCAGCGTGTCTAACACGGCATAGAGAGATTTAGGGTAACTAAACTTTGGCTTATATCCTAATACTCTTTTCAGAAGTTCAGTTCCATTCTCAGTGGAATTATATCTGCTATCCTCCCAGTGTGTTTTTATTTTGACACCCCTACCTTCCCGATATTTCTCATAAATTTGCACAGCTCCATTTTTCATCTTTTCTGCAAAATATTCATGCTCTCCTTTTAATTTCTTCTTCAAAGAATCTTTCTTAACCTTCCAACATATCTTTCTTTTATTGTTAATCGGCAAAACTTCATAATATCCATCAACCTTTGATAATGTAATCTCTGTTAAATCTTTGCTAACATATATGGGATAAAAGTGCTGCTGTGGATTTTTGGACATTTTATCTTCAACAAACCGAGAATACATCAACGGTACTGATTTAAATTTTCCCTTGTCATCCTCCTTATCATATTCTTCTAATTTATCGTTTGTTAAAACGACCTCATTAAAAATTGCTAGATCCTTATTCTTTGAGTAGACCAGCATATACTCATTGGTAACACTAAAATAATTTGCAAACTGTCTTCCTTGCGGTCTGTTTACAATGGTAATAATTCCTAACCTGTTTTCCCTTCCGAAAATCTCATCCGCCAACGCCCCAAGATAAAACAACTCATAATGATCTATTGCAATAGCAATAAATCCATCATCTCTCAAAAGTAATTTTGCTACATCTAACCTGTTTTTCATAAAAGTGAGCCAACTTGAATGATTGAAAGTATTGTTATAGGTGAAAATGTTTGCCTCTCCACCTGTATTATACGGTGGATCAATATAAATCAGTTTGACCTGCCCGCGGAATTGCTGTTTGAGGGTGTGAAGTGCAATGAGATTATTTCCTTTGATGATAAGATTGTCGCGTATTGTACCGTTGTCGTCTCTCTTGATATCAGTTATGTCTTGTTCACCTGCGGTGGTGTGGCGTTTCCAGTTGGTGAGAACTTTCGGATCAAGCATGCGGTTTATTTCGTCTTGTGCCAGGAGTTCATTGAAGAAAATTTCCTTGCGTTTTTCTTGTTCCTTTGTCTGTCCACCCTCCAAAACACAATCCTTGTACGGCCAGACGAGTGCAACTTCACCGCGTTCACGCAGAAACTTGTCATCAATGTTCAAGCCGATTTTGTTGCGGAATTGGGTGTAGGAGTCGGCAAAGAAGTTTTTATCGGTGATATACTCAACAAAGGCGTTGTTATCGAATATCCAACGCCCCTCAATTTCTTTAAAGAATTCAGCTTCTACCTCTTTGTCCTTTAGCAGTAATTTGATAAGGTTGTGGTCAAGTTTCCAAGCGCGATCTGTGACGTTTGCGCGAAGGAGTTCTCCAGCGTCATCAACAAAGTCGGGGTTGGATTCAAGCAGTTTAATCAGTTTTTTATCAAAATTTTCTTTTGACATAGAGTCTTATCCTTTCTGGACTAATGTGAGAGATGATCATGGTTATCATCTGCATCGCGTAAAATTCGTAGGTTTGGGCAAAATAGAGTTATTAGAGCTCTTCTTCAATTTCACTTTCAATTTCTAAAATAGTTTGATTAATTTTCGTTATGAACTCGTCATCATTATTTTCTTCAGCTAATTGCAATGCAAGTTTCAAATCCGTTAGTGCCAATTTCACTTCTTTTGTATTCCATCTCGCTAGAGCCCGATTAAAGTAAAGCCTTACAAGAGTTTGCTTGTAGTCAACATTTAGATGACTAGAATTTATGTTAATCACCTTGAAATAATTGGCGATAGCTTCCTTATATTGTCCCAACTTATACAAGGTCTCTCCTAGCCGTGAGTATAGGTATAACCCCTCCGGATCTATGTCAATCGCCTTGCTAAAATCGGCGATAGCTTCCTTATATTTTCCCAACTCATACAAGGCTTCTCCTCGCTCGATATAGCCAAAGGGAACATCAGGGTCTATTTCAATCATCTTGCCGAAGTCGGCGATAGCTTGTTGATATCGTTTCAATCTAAAAAGTGCTTTCCCTCGCGTCTCGTATGTATCCATACAAGGGTTTAATTCAATCATCCTACTATAGTCATTAATAGCTGCATCATTCCATCCCAGTTGAGTTTTCGCCTCAGCCCGCCATCTATAGATTGCTGAATTTTGGGGGTCTAGTTCAATCATCTTATCATAATTTAAGATGGCTTCCTCATATTGATCTTCTCTGGATGCTTCAGAAGCACGTGTAAGATAGTCCAAGGAACTAGGTTCTGTATATGGTATATCCTCATGATGTAAACGCGCAAAACCATCAAAGTCAGGAAACAACATGGTATCATTAATACCTGATACCTGTTCTAATTCAATTAAGATATCTTTCTTGCAACTTCCTGTGATGATATAGGCATCATTTTCATCAAGTTCTGGAGCTCCAAACACAAAGATAGATTGCTGCGCGATAATACGGTTGTTCTGATATCCGGGTTCCCAATAATATAGTTGCCAATTGCGTCTATAAGGATCAAAGCGTGGAAGAAAATAATTTATTTTTTCTTTCAGCAAGTCTGGCGTAACTTTTTTGAGCTTAAGCGGATCATTACACATAGCGTAAACCTTACCATCTGGCGGTTTTCTGGAATCTTGCGATTTCTTTTCCCATTTTAAATCTTTTTGGCAGGCAAAATAGAGTGCCACTTGTGCATTGTGAGTAAAGTCAATTAGGCATGTCGCTGCGCCGAAGTGCTGAAGTTGTGCAAGTATTTCCAAATCTCCGAGTTCACGTCCGTCTCTCTCACCGTGTCCTCGAAGTCGTGCGTCTGCAATTAAATGTTTATTGATTTGTAGAAATTTTTCTTCTTCTCTGTCTTCTTTTTTTGGGCGGCGATAAGCGGACGCTTGTATCCTATATTCTGCATTTGGCACACCCCGAAACAGATGTTTTTTGGAGCCTAATTGCTTTACCCATTCAATAAACTCACCCAACGATGAGATTCGAGTAGGTTCGTTTTGATCCATTTTGTTCTTTCTATACCTCTTTGTAGTTTGCATTGGCAGCGGAGCCAGTACTATGATTGCCAAGTAATAGTAAACATTATAAAAACGGGTTATGTGCAACTTCCCAATAAAACCCATCCGGGTCTTTAAAGTAACCTGAATAGTCTCCCCAAAATATCTTCTGTCCCGGTTTGACAAGTTCTGCACCTGCTTCAACCGCTTCTTCAAGAGTACGGTCTACTTCCTCTGGAGAATCAACGTTGTGAGCAAGTGTGAATCCTTGAAAACCTGTTCCTTTAGGTGAGATCGTAATATCTTCTGCCAATCTATCTCTTGGGTAGAGTCCAAGTATTATTCCAGTCATTTTAAAGAATGCAATACTATCTGAATCATCCATTCGTGGGAAACCTAACCCATTTTGGTAAAATTCAATGGAGCATTGCAAGTCTTCAACTCCAAGCGTAACGATAGTAATATGTGGATTCATTTGTCTCCCAACGAATTTGGTTGTTGTTCTTGTCCATGATTTTGTCGCGCTAACCATGCAACAGAATCAGCGAGTTTTTCGTGTGCACGCATTAAGCGCCAAAAGACAACCATCCAAAAAATTACAAAAGACAACCCAATAAGAAATACGATAAGGTATCCCATAACTTGAAGAAATACGATAAGGTCTCCCATAACTTGCTTTACCTCCGGAGATCAAAAAGTAGATGAACTCTATGAAAAAATTGAATATCGAATTCCAGTTTCAAAACGCTAAATACCATGCTTATAGGTGATATTAAAAAATGTTAAAGCCTAAACTTATAAAATCGCTGTTGTTTAGATGTTCTGAGGAAACTTATAACCTTATCGGTTGAAAAGGCTCCAGAGACAACGATGTCTGTTCTGTGGTAAGTAATTCAGCAATGAGTTTGCCTGTAATCGGTGCAAGCAGAATACCATTCTTGTAATGACCAGATGCTAAGACCACATTGTCATAACCTGGAAGATAACCGAGACACGGACCCTTTTTGTAATATGGACGCAAGCCTACCCAAGTTTGCACAAAAGTGCTTTGCACAAGTTGCGGTGCAATTTCAACAGCGGCGTCAATCATCTGCTTGACACCGTCTACAGATGGTGTTTTATCGTAGCCGACAAACTCCACTGTAGCACCAAGCAAAATTTTCCCATCTGCCCGTGGCACAATATAGATACCAAGACCATCTATTGTCCGTTGGAATATCGGAGGCATCGTTTCAAGCAGGACTATCTGTCCTTTAGCAGGGGAAATTGAGATATGAAAGTCCAGCAATGCCGTCAGATTGCCAGCCCAACACCCAGCAGCAATCACGAATGAGTCGGCATGTATAGTTTCACCGTTGACAACTGTGCCAACCACCTGTTCATTTTTTCTGATAAATCCAGTAACAGGATTTCCTACAAGGAATTTTGCACCGAATTTGGCAGCACCTTTTGCTAAAGCAGTAACCATTTTAGGGTTTCGCACATGTCCATCTTCAGGAAATAGTACTGCTCCAGCAATAGTTTTTGAAAGAGAGGGTTCTAATTGCCACGCCTGTTCAGGAGATAGTACTTCAGCAGAAAATCCTCGGTTAACTCTTCGTTCCGCTAAACCGATTAAACCCGAAGCCTCCGCTTCGTCAAAAAAGACAGAAAGTGTCCCTGAACGGATAAATTCAATATCTATATCGGTCTCGGATTTCAGTTCTTCCGCTAATGTGGGGTACATAGCAAGACTGGCACGACATAATTCTGGATAGGGTTCGTGGGTTGATGCATGTGATGTTAAAATCCCCGCACCTGCCCAAGATGCTTCCGTTCCGACACGGGATGCTTTCTCAATTAAGATTACATCTAACTGCCTTTTAGCCAGTTCATAAGCAATAGAACAACCGATTATACCACCACCAATTATTGCTACATCTGCCCGACTTTGGTTCAACAATCTATTCCACCGTTTTTAGACTTGACTTTACCTTTAGAAATAGTTTAACATGATGATAGCAATTTGTCAATTTCTTAGTTTTAACGCTCTTCCGTCAAATCCCCATGCTTTAGTTTGTGGGATGTAGACGGCGCATGATGTGTGTGAAAAATAAACTTGACAAACGCCCCGAAAATGTAGTATAATTATAGCAACTTGCTGGATAGGAATACTACCCTGCATACTTATGCAGGTCCTATCCTTACCAGTAGTATGGTGTGTGGCAAGTTGCAAGTGAGACCTTGTCCAACATCTATTATTTCGGTGTCGTTCATGTCCGTCGCAAGCGGAGTAATAACCCCGCGCCTTGTATCGGCACCCCCATTTATTATTTTTTGCAGGCTGGGGTACCCAGGACAAGAATGCCTGATAAAACCGATCTGATTCGGAATAATAGCCTGCTGGTGGAGCGATAATAAGACGGTGGACTCTCTGAGAAAACCGCAGTTGCTACGAAGCCGAAGTCTCCCCTACCTTTAGGTAGTGGGTGGTATCACGTTGTAAATACTTGAGAATAATCATTGATTCAAAATTATAGGTAAGGCTTTTTGAATGATACTTGGAAAGGTTACAGGGACAGTCGTCGCTACTCAGAAAGATGAAAAACTTGTCGGTAGTAAATTGATGATTGTCCAAGATGTCAATTTAGACGGTGAATTAGAGCGGAAGTACACAGTCGCAGTGGATGCAGTCGGTGCTGGTATTGGTGAAATCGTGCTGATAGCCACAGGGAGTTCAGCGCGTCAAACGAGTATTACCAGTAACAAACCTGTTGACGCTGTTGTGATGGCGATCGTTGATACCATTGAGGTCTGTGGCGAAGTTCGTTACATAAAATAGAGAGACCGACTGATATGGAACAGACACAATTGTTCCAGGAAGAAGCAGTCGATGATGAACTGCCGTTAAAACTGGAGTTAATCAAGCAGATCGGGTGGTTAGTGCGACTCCGCTGGATTGCAATCGGAGGAGTTTTTTTTACTGTAACGGTTGCAAATTTAGCGTGGAACATGATATCGCACCCCATCCCGCTTTATCTTTATATCATTGCTGCGCTGATGGTACTGTATAACGCTGCGCTGATGGTGCTGTATAACTTTGAGCCTGGGATGTATCGCAAGGCACCAGAACAGCAGCGGTTGATGTCTATCAAACGGCAAGCATGCATCCATATTATTCTTGATTTACTGTCTTTGATTGCACTTATTCATTTCAGCGGTGGCGTTGAGAATCCGTTCATATTCTATTTCGTTTTTCACCTGATTATTGCAAGTATTATCTTATCCAAACGTGTTAGTTATATATTGGCAACGTTAAACACGTTACTACTAAGTTCGCTCATTTCCCTTGAGTATTTTCGGATTCTCCCACACTATCATCTGAATAATTTTCTGCCCGAAACGTTATGGGACGACCCGATCTATACCTTTAGCGTCCTATTTGTCTTTACCAGTACGCTTTTCTTTTCTGTCTATTTGGCAACTACAATTACGCAAACTGCAAGAGAGCGCGAAGCAGAAACGCGGGAACTCAAAGAGAATTTGGAAGAAAAGGTTGATGAACTTGTTGAAACCCGAAAAGAAGTAGTCTTTGAACGAAATAAATTGAAATCAATTATTGAATGTATGCATGAAGGCGTTGTGTTTGTGGATTCTACTAATCAGACAACTCTCTTCAACAAAGCAGCACAACAGATTCAGCAAGAACAATCTGATTTAGAGATTAATACTGACCTACAATTCGGAAGTGCACAGACACTGGACCAAATCTCACAGGACTTCGCCGATGGAGGGGACGCGATTGAAAGAAAGGACCAACAGATTGGTGAAAAACATTTAGAAAATACTTATGCTGCTGTTCGTGACGATGCAGACAATTACCTTGGAACTGTCCTCGTTTCGCGCGATGTAACCGATAGAAAAAGGATGGAGCAGCAACTTATCTTTTCCGAAAAAATGGCTGCCATTGGGGAGTTAGCCGCAGGTGTCGCACACGAAATTAACAATCCGCTTGATGGGTTGTTAAACTGTATCCTTCGTATAAAGCGAAATCCAAAAAATGTTTCGCAAACACAAGAATATCTCGATTTAATGGAGGAAGCTATTCGGAGGATTGAAGCGACAATTGGAAAATTATTGGATTTCTCAAGACCTCATGAATTGACGTTAACTGCTATAAACCTTAATGATGTCGTTCATGAAACGATAGGACTAATAGACTATGGAGCATCAGAAAAAGGGATACAGATTGAAAAAGACTTCCAAGATAAAATTGCCCTTATCCATGGTGATAAACATCTCTTAGAACAGGTTATCCTAAACCTTACCTTGAATGCCATCACAGCAATGCCGGATGGTGGAACACTACGGTTCGAAACAGGTGAGATAATATTAGACGCTTTGTTAGCACAACCAAGTGTTTACATTAAAGTAATTGATACTGGAATCGGCATCTCAAAATCCGTTCAAGACAGAATTTTCGATCCATTTTATACAACACAGATTACACAAAAAGGGACTGGCCTTGGTCTTTCAGTGTCCGACCAAATTGTCAGGCAACATCAAGGTGTCATTGAAGTAGAAAGCGAAGAAGGCAACGGTTCAACATTTACCGTGAAATTGCCCGTTGCCCAGAAACAAACATAGGAGCTCCCAAATGAAAATCCTGGTTGTTGATGATGAAAAATTAAAACGCATGACGTTACGTGACGATCTACGCGAATCTAATTACGATGCAATTGCTGTCGAATCACCGTTAATCGGGCTTCAACTCTTGCAGCAGGAACCATTTGATGTCTTGGTAACCGATTTACGGATGCCACAGATGCACGGAATCGAATTTCTGAAAAGAGTTAAAAAAGAACATCCACATATCACCGTGATTGTAATGACTGCTTATGCCAGTGTTGAAACCGCTGTCGAAGCACTTAGGTTCGGCGCATATAACTACATCAAAAAACCTTTTTCAAGCGATGAGTTAATCCTTATGTTGGATAAACTAAAAGCCTTGAGGGGTAAAACACCTATTGATAATACACAATCAACACTCAAAACATCTGAATCAAATCAAGAACCATCTTTTTTTCAAACATTGATTGGGAAAAGCCAACAAATCCAAGAAATCTTCAAAATAATACCAAAAGTAGCATCTGCTGATAGTAACGTAATGATTTATGGTGAGGCGGGAACAGGAAAATCACTTTTAGCAAAAACGATCCATCTCCGGAGTTCCCGGAAGCATCAGCCTTATGTGAGTCTAAATTGTTACGGTCTTACCGATGATGCTATAGAATCAGAACTTTTTGGTGGTGAGTCACGGCAAGGAAAACTACAATTAGCGAATCACGGCACACTTTTTATTGCAAATATTGATACTGTTCCGCTTGATGGACAGGCAAAAATCTTAGCAGTTTTAGAAGATCGGAAACTTGCAGTAACTTCTGAGACAGAACCTATTGCGGTAGATGTGCGTATCATATCAACGTCCCGTGATAATCTAAAAGAGAAAACGAAGATCGGTGATTTTCTTGAAGATTTCTACTATCAATTGAATGTCATCCCTTTGTTCCTACCACCGCTACGAGAACGAAAAAGCGATATTCCGATGCTCATAAATCACTTTTTGGATATTTTCTCACCACACGAATCTATCCGTATCAAGCCGAATGCAGTGAATGTGCTTACAGAATATTCGTGGCCTGGGAATGTCAGTGAACTTGAATATATAATTGAACGGCTTGTCGCTGTCAATAATGGAACAGATATTTCAGTAGAGGATATACCTATTGAGTTGAAACTTCCCTCTTCTCAGAAACTTGACAACACACCAAGTTTAACCTCTTTCCATGAAATCATTAAATCCACTGAACGAGAACTAATTGCTTGGGCGATGCGAAAAACACAGGGGAATAAGACGCAAGCCGCACGTTTACTCTCAATGAAACCTTCTACTTTTCGCGATGCACTTGCCAAGCATATCCATCAAATTGAGTGGGAAGCATAAAGAAGTTATATATGGACATGGTGGAAAAACGGGAATGCATTCGGACAGAAATATTACAACAACGAGAGAATCTTTCACCTTCTGACCGTGCCATGCTCAGTAAACGGATTGCAAAGCATGTGATTGAGTGGATTCAGGAAAGCGAAAAAAGAGTGGAAGATTGCCCTTTCAATGCAGTGATGGTATATCTTAGCATGAAAAGCGAGGTGGAAACCCATGAACTGGTTGAATCGCTTCTCAATCAGGGGAAACAAGTTATTGCTCCTGTTGTGGATACAAAGAGTGGTCAACTTATAACGAGACGTATTCAGAATCTTGAAAAAGATTTAGTTGGACACCGATATGGGATGCTGGAACCCAATGCGACTTGTCCTATTTTCCCGCCAGATCAGTTACAACTCATTCTTGTTCCCGGTATTGCTTTTGATATGAATGGCTATCGTCTCGGATACGGAAAAGGTTTTTATGACCGCTTCCTACCTACATGCCCGAATGCGGTTACAATAGGTATCGCTTTTCAGATACAACTCGTAGAGGACACATATCCACAACCGTGGGATATTCCAGTGAAGCATATTTTTACAGAAAAAGGTCAAATTAGGAAGTAGAGAGTATTCTAACGTGAGTTCGATATTTGATTCCGAACGTCCATCCAAAAGATAAAAAGAGTTGGGTTTCACTCATTTTTCTGTCCTTTCAGTTTAAATGGAGAATGAATCACGCTTTTGTGTCCGATTTCATTGTGGATTCCATTCTACCCAACGGACAGTAGTCATTGAATCTGTTTATCGAACTCACGTTATTCTACTTATAATTTGTCATTCCACACCAATAAAAGGTTTCAGTTTTTCCAATGTCTTTTCCCCTAAACCTTTCACTTCCATTAACGCCTCAACTGAAGTAAAATTGCCGTTTTCTTCACGGTATTGAATTATCTTTTTTGCCATTTGCGGACCGATGCCTGAAAGTGATTGCAACTCTTCTGAAGAAGCGGTATTGATATTGAGAAGGGGAGGTTTATCTTGGACAGGTTGTTGCTTCTTCTGCTCTGGTAGTTTTTTGTTAGGAACAGCGATAAGATCGGGTTTCCCAAGAAATAGCGTGGGGTTAAACCTTCGTAGACCCCAAAATCCTGCACCGAATAAAATGATGATGACCAGAAAGGAAACCGCACGCCAATAATGTTTAGCAACGAAACTCTCAATGTATGTTGTTGGAATCTTTTTTGTCACTGATGTATCCTCTTAGGATTTCCAAATCGGTTCTGGCACCTGAGATCGATGGTTTACTACGCGCGCCAAAATAAACAACAAATCTGAAAGTCTATTCAAACTGCGAATTATTTCGGGGTTTACATCTGTTTCTTGTGTCAGTCGGACGACACAACGTTCACTCCTGCGACACACGGCTCGCGCAACATGCAGGACAGAACCAGCTGGGCAACCACCGGGAAGAATAAAATTGGTCAGTGGTGGAAGTTCGTCAGATAACGTATCAATTGCTGTTTCCATCTCCGAAGTGAAATCAGAGGAAATACGTATATCTTTGGATTTAGTATGCGTTTTTGGAGTTGCTAAATCCGCACCGAGAGCAAAGAGATGATTTTGGATACGCACCATTAGATCGGAAATATCTGCATCATCAATCATTGTGCAAGCATATCCGATATAGGCGTTTAACTCGTCTACAGTGCCTATTGCCTCAATCTGCAGTGCATCTTTCGGAATTCGTGTTCCGCCGTATAGGGCAGTTTCACCAGTATCACCAAATTTTGTGTAGATTTTCATGGTGATTTATTTTATAATAGGTTGCAAAAGGAGTCAAGCAATTATGGATAACTCTACGACAAATCTTACTCACTCAGAGTGCAAAATTGAAAAAGTAAACGTCATTGATTTACGTGTGCCTACATCGGATACACTGCTCGGTTCGGATCCACTTCATAAAAAACCGAACTATTCGGCGGTTCTCACAACAATAGAAACAAACACAGGACATTGCGGTATATCAGTTGCCTTCACTGCTGGTGCTGGAAACGATTGGATCGCTTATGGTGTAAAAGACCTCGCGCAACTTATATCTGGAATGGAATTTGAAACCTTTGTAGACGATCCTGGTGCGTTCCATCGGCTTCTCATTGATCATCACCAGTTACGCTGGCTTGCTGATGGTGTCAATCGGATGGCAATTGGCAGCATTGTCAACGCGATGTGGGACCTCTGGGCGAAACTTGTTGAAAAACCGCTTTGGAAACTTCTTGTTGACTTGCCACCAGAGAAAATAGTGCAGTGCATAGATTGGCGGTATCTGCAAGATGCACTAACACCTAATGAAGCAAAGGAGATTCTCACGGCACACTGGGATAGCCGTGAAACCAGAGAGCAGACGCTATGTCAGAAGGGACCGAAAGCATATTCAACTGCAGGTTGGCTCGGTTTAACGGACGAACAAATTATTGAGACGGTAAACGAGGTGAAAGCTGCGGGTCTCGATTGCTTCAAGATGAAAGTTGGGCAAGATATGGATTTCGATAAGAAACGTCTCGCCTTTATACGGGAGGTAATTGGTGATGAAGCGCGTTTGATGGTTGATGCAAATCAGGTTTGGGGAGTTGATGAAGCAGTCACTCACATGGAAGCGTTGGTAGAATTCAAACCGACATGGATTGAGGAACCGACAGCACGGGACGACGTCCTCGGTTTTGTGAAAATTGCACGCGCATTGGAAAAATATGAGATAGGTGTTGCCGCGGGTGAACAGGTGCCGTCACCTGTCATATTCAAGCAGTTGCTAACAAGTGATGCTATCCAATTCTGTCAAATTGATGCGACACGGCTTGGTGGTGTAAACGATGTGTTGGCAGTTATCCTTATGGCAGCGAAGTATAATGTACCTGTCTGTCCTCACGGCGGCGGCATTGGTTTATGCAACATGATTCAACATTACGCGATGTGGGATCAAATCTGTGTTGCTGCACACTCGAATACACAAGTTGTAGAATATCTCAATTTCCTACAAGAAGGTGTGTTCATTGAACCGATTCAGGTGCGCGATGGTGCATACATTGCCCCGACTGCACCGGGATGGGGTCTTGAGATGTATCCTGATTTTGTTGAAAAGCATACCTACCCAACTGGTTCGGTATGGCAAGGAAGAGAGGCATCTGGCGCAATAACGTTTTTGGCATGAAGTACTTACGTGTGTATCTGCAATATAGTTAACACTGGAGGCTAATTGGTTTGGTTATCGCTGTCTACCCGGGATTTCAACAGGTTTTTTATCATAATCTTGGTCAACTTCAAGGTTTGTTAAAACTTCCTTGATTGACTCAATCCGGTCTGTGATAGATTGTGTGGTTGCAGCGTCATCCCCTTTTTCTAAATTAACAGGTTTCGGTTATGTCCTAATTCAATCTTTAGAGAACCGTCACGCAAAAAGTATGCTATGCTGTCTACCTCTTGACCTTCTTCACCTTCTTCACCTTCTTCACCTAAGCTAATGAGCAACTCTAATTTCTCACGAATATCTTCCGACAGAGACTTCCAGTCGTCAATCCGCCCTTTTCGCGCTGGTTCTTCGTGGTGCCAACCTTTGTTTTTATAGGTTTCATAAACCGCATAAGCGATAATTTCACACTCATCTTCTATTTCTACCGGCACAGTTTCAAAAAAGAGAAAAACCGAGTTTTGATCTGTGTACTCGTAAGTTTGGCATCCGTGTGTTTTGACTATGTTTTGTCCTGTCGGTTCTGCTGGTAGATAATCGCCATAATCAATCGTTGCATCCAAACGTTTTTTCGCTAACCATTCTACATACGCACGTTCGCTCATTCCCAAAAGATCTTGAAAATCATGTCCTTCATCTGAAAGAACGCGGATTTTGACTCTCTCCACGATCCTTCCAAAATCTTCCGGGTCCCGCGTCACCTCATGCGCCGCATCACAGATTTTCACATATTCCTCAACCGCAGAATCAAACGTCACTTTTTTCATTTTTTATACAAGGACGGTTGCTTGTCCTTGTTCCTATTTGTCGTTTTTCTATACTAATTTTAGTCGGATGTGATAACATCTTCTCCCTCTTGGAAGGAGAAGGTGCAGTTTCTAACCGCACCTAATACCAAGAAAAATGAGATAAATCAAGTTAATTTGATATTACGTGTGTATCCGAAATATAGTCAACACCGGAGACTAATTGGTTTGGTTATCACTGTCTACCTGGGATTTCAACAGGTTTTTTATACTTATCAGGTTGTCGTTAATTGAAAACAGGATTATTAGAACTTCACTGACAATACGCAAAAGAATTGGATACCTGACATACTCCCACAGCTAAAGCAGTGGGGTTCTTTTGTTCCTTTTAGGAACATTCTCCGCTCAGGCGGAGCAACATCGGACTTCTGAACGAAATCCAACGGGCGGTGCCATGGCCGCCACTACGGGGTCACCGAAGCAACCCAGATACTTTTTTCTAATGTTGATAGCACCAATACCATCTCTATGATATTGAAACCCGCATGGACATTTATAGTTTCGGTTTGTGGGTTTCTTTTTGTTCAGACACTTTGGGCAAGTTTGTGAAGTGTATGCTTCGTCAATCATTTCAACCTTGATACCTTGTGCTTTCGCTTTGTCCGTGATTAACGATGTGATTTTACCGAATGCCCATTGATGCAGTTTCTGATTAGCGCGCTTGCCGCAATCAATGCTATCTCTGATATTGGTAAGGTCACCGATTGCTATTGTGCCAATACTTGTATCAACACATTGCTGGACAAAAGCAGTGGTATGTTTGTGAAGCCTGTCACGTATCTGATTGTCAAGCGTGCGTATGCGTTTCCATTTCCTACGCACTAAATGCCACCAATGTTTAGACTTGTATTTACATCGGTCAATCTTTGCGTTAAATGATGCGATGACTTTGTTTCTCAATCGGTATAGACTTCGGATATACCGCCCATTGAAAATCGTTGTGTTCACACCATCATTACAAACTATCGGATGTATCTCACCAATATCAACGCCCATAACACCATCACATTCAGACTTTATAGGTTTGTTAGTTCTATAGACAAAATGTAGTGCGTATTGTCCGGTGTCGTAGACAAGATTAATCAAGGCTATGTTTGAAATGTCAATCGCTTTGGACAACTCAACTTCTAAAGGTTTGTTGCCTTTACCCATAGACAGGATCAGCGTGTTGTCTATCACACGGATTGCTTGCTTTTTCCAAGTTGTTGTCTGATATCTCTTTTGCTTGTGCGGAGGTTTCGCTTTTTTATCACCATTCTTGCGTAAAGCAAAGAAACCTTGATACGATTTGAAATAACGCTCACGCACTGCTTGGATACTTTGAGAATGTAAGGATTGCGTCTTGGATAACTGCTTATCCATCCACAACTCACACGCTTTGGAAGTTGTGCGGTAACCGTGTGCGTAATCCCACATCTCTTTGAGTATAAGACACTCATTCCAAACGGATGCAGAAGCAGCGTTGATAGCGTCTAAATCACTATGATAATCTAACTTGTATTTGTAGGTGTGCATTGTGGACTTCCTTTAGCATCGCTCCCGTTTTCACTCGGTGTTGGTAGAGACCTTGCTTTGCAGCAAGGGTGAAAATCTCTACCAGCAATGCTATTAATAATATACCACATTTTAAGGGAAATGCCAAATATTTTTCAGATTTGTGGTCTAATACAATAAGGCGGTGTCTACATCCCAAAGCTAAAGCATTGGGTTTTGACACCGAAACTTGATAACAAACCAAATAATTCCGATCAAGAGAATCTCCTGCCATAGGATTGTTCCTGCGAAGAATCGAGCAGTTTGAACAATTTGGTAGACTCCCGCAATTAAACAGAAATAGAGACCTATTCTAAAACCAACCTGAACGATGATAGGAATTAACATCTTTTTAAAATTAAAGAAATCTTTCATGTGAATCTCCGATAGTATTAACCTATATATTTCCGTGCAATGCTGGGCATTTCACTTCCATACACGGTTTGCAAGGTGTCCGAGGACACCCAGGGGCTATCTCCCAAAGCATTTCTGAAAATCAGAAATGCGCTAAAATGTTCGCGAAGCCTCTTGTTTTATCGTGATTTTTGATAAAATAGACGTGGGTATTGCCTAAAAATATCGCAAACAATGTCTAAATATCATAACACATATCAACGAATTTATCAAGAAAAATATAGATTTTTAGATACTGTTACTCAACCTCTATCAGATAATTTAAGCGAATGTTTAGTTTTTCGATTTCTCAACGCACAGTTTATATTGTGATGCCCCCGATGAAATCCATCCCCAAACACCGATGAGTAGAAACTGCACGCCTGCCTTCACATATTTTTCAACAGTATCGTCTGTCGTCATCGTTCCTGCAACACGTCCGGCATCTTGGATACGTGCCAATGCCGAGTCAATAGTGTTTTGTACATCTGGGTGATTATGATTGCCGATGTGTCCCATTGATGTCGCTAAATCTGAAGGTGCTACAAAAAAGACATCAATATGATCAACGCTAAGAATTTCATCAAGGTTGTTTATCGCCACAATATCTTCAATTAAGACAACGAGCAAAGTCTGTGAATTTGCCACCTCAAAATAGTTGTCCACACCATATCCTTGACGACTCGTGAACATACCGCGGTGTCCAATAGGCGCAAACTTTCCACCATCCACGACGTTTTGTGCTTCTGATTTCGTGTTGACATGTGGCACGACGATTCCCATTGCACCGCAGTCCAACGTGCGATAGATTAACCCTTGGTCGTTTCGATTGACACGCACCACAGAAGTCATGCCCCATAAATCGCATGCACGTGTGAGATTGCCCAAATTTGTCGCATCCACATTGCCATGTTCGCCTTCTAACCACACGCCATCATATCCGTTTGGACCGAAAGCGTCAATATCATCCGCATTCGTCAATCCAGCTACGATGTAAGCGAGTTCACCATTTGCTAATTTCTGTTTAATCCGATTTGGTCTTATTTCCATTATGTTATCTCTTTTAGTTGTTGGATTTTGCAAGGTATTCTGCTGGCAGTACTTTATGTACTGTATCAATCACCAATTGTTCAACGCCCGGTGCAAATCGGGTAGGTTGACCGAAATATATCATTGCCCCGCCACCTTCGTATCCACCTTCAGTTAACACGCGCTCAGACGGGATATAACCGGGGAAAGCGTTTGCATAAGCACCTACCCATAGTCTTGTCGCATCAAATTCTCGTTTCAGACGCAGCGAGAAATCTACTACAACCTCACTCGCAAGGAAAAGAACGGCTAACTCATCACCGAACGTCCAAGCCTGTATCGGATAGGATATTTCTGTCTTAATAGATTGTCCATTCTGTAACATTTCAAGATGTTTTTTGGCATGGTATCCGGGTGCTCCACCTTGTGCAGCACGTGTCTCCCACTCCTTACGGGTCGGTAGTTTATCGAACGGTAAATTCACTCTCTCAAATATCCCTACAGGGACATTTGTAATGGTTATTGCATCCCGTTCAAGTTGGTGTTCCACCTCTTGTGCAAGTGCATGTCCGTGTTCTTTAGCATAAGCGAGACGTGTTTCAAATACCTCCTGTTTTCCTTCGGGCATCGGTCGCATTCGTGACTCTGGGTTCGCATCAGCACCACATCCAATCGTTATTAATGCAGTTACATTCGGATGCGCGTTCTGAATTTCTTCTTGTGCGAATCCTGCCCAGTCGCCACAGATATGGTTGTCTGAACCACCTAACGTAGTGCAATGGCAAGCATAACTTGCCCACACGGCACGCAGTGTGCTATCTGCATTGAGAATCTGCATGACAGGCAACGCGTGATCTACAGGACCGCCTTCAGTTCGCCTGTTTTTTGCGAAACTGAGTTGACCGATGTTCCAAGCCAACCGTCCCGGTTTGCGTCTTGTGAGTGCCTCCATTGCCACAGTCTCCATCCAGTTAGCAAGTTGATGGGTGTAGCGGTCAATCGTTGCTTGTTGTTCAGGCGAAATATCCGCACTAAAGATGAACGACGCAGCGTTTGTCAGGCACGGTGCGCTGTGTGTATGTGTAAAACAAGCGACAAAATTTTCGCGTGGGATTCCGGCTTTATGCTCCACGCGATCGGACACTTCTTCGGTGAACTCATCAGGTAACCCGCAGTTTTCTACGGTTACCATGACCACAGGACCTTCGTCGTCACTACCGATAGCGAGTGCTTTCGCCCAAATCCGCTGGACAATTCCTTCGGATTCCGTGCGTCTGCTTCCATAACCGTTGAGTCGAATTGGGTAATCCGGAGTTATGTCAATTTGTGCAACGCCAACTTCAATAAGATTATCTTTATCTGCCATACACAATCCTCTTAATCTGAAATTTCATTAGGTCTGTCTTTTCAGCAAATGTGATTTACAACGCATTTGCTACAATCACAAGGTCTTGGATGTTCACTACACCATCGCCGTTAACATCAACTGTGGATTGACCTGTCTCTCCGAATTTTCCAGCAACAAGGACTAAATCCTGAATATTCACAACACCATCACCATTTAAGTCTGCTGGGTGGGAAGCACCTTTTAGATATATTTCTCCATCTAAATCAGGGATTACATGACGCTTGGCAATTGATTTGTTGAATACACCACTGACATATTCAGAGAATTCAATTTCTTGTGCTTTTCCAGTACGGTTGTAGACTGCCCACCCGTTAGTGAACTCGCGAATAAATAACCCCTCACGTTTTTCATACAATTGTCCTTTATCTCCGATTGGCTTATCCAGATCGGTATCCCAGAAATCGTACCAGTAATGTTGGTGCTGAATTCCATCATTGTAAAGCACATATCCATCTGAATGGGTAAGACTCATAGTTGTGAAGACGCGCATCCATTTTCGGTTTAGAGGACTGTCAGGCGATTCCGTGGTAACGCCCCATCCTTCCAAGCAGTTAATTCGAGGTTCTTGCAGATTTTCTTCAGCCCAAGAGAGTGTGCTTTCAATCTGTTTTAAGCCTTCATAAGTGTAGCCTTCATCGTAATCTCGACCTGTTTCCATGAAGGTTCCGTTGATACCCCAGGCAGTACGAGGTGTCTTATTACGATTTGTATTAACCAGAATTAAGAAGTCATCAGCGACAGCAGCACGTATCCGTGAAAGGATAATATCACGTGCGTTTTGTTCAGCTTGAAAACCTCTATACCCAGACGTTTCATCCGCGCCCCACGGTCCTTCACTAGAACCATCAGCAAGGATAACACCATTCTCACTCCACCAATCAAAGAAAATACCATCATAGAGTCCACATTTCGCAACAGCGATTGTCTCGTCAACGATTTTGTCTATTACCACAGGTTTTGTGAAATCTAAGAAAAACGTCCCAGGCCAGCCAGGAACACGTTCCCCATTTTTATTGCGCAACCAATACGGTGAATCTTCTGGATGAGTTGTCGAAAATGCTTCCCGCATCCGTATTTCAGCAATAAAAAGCATGTTTGGATTCTGTGCAAGATATGCGTCGCGAAGTTCAAGTGCTTTTGTCATTTCACCCATAACACGTTTTCCATCGGACGTGTCTCTAAATTTCTGCCCAAAAATCAAGCAACAGAAATAGAGATCGTGAAGTGCCATTTGCTCTAAATCCGACTTCTCAGGACGATCCAGAACAGAATTCCATCCTATAATACCTCCCCACGCTGCGAAAATAGAGGGAAAACGTCTATTTTGAATACGGGAATCAATGGAAAGCCTCGGTAAAACACAACTTTGATCATATTCAAAGACTGTTAAAGATAGCGTGTCAAGTGGACTGTGATCTGTAATTTGATTCCCTTGAATCCACAATTTTTTCAAGTTAATTAACTTCGCAAGCGGACGGACATCCACAAGTTGATTGTAACTCAAGTTTAATTCAATAAGTTGTGTCAAATTACCAATCGGCGTAACGTCCTCAATCAAATTGTAGCGAATCTTCAAGTACTTCAATTGCGTTAGAGAAGCGAGCGGGGTCACATCTGAAATTTTACATCCTGAAGCATCAATATCAACTAATCCTTTTAAAGATTCCAAAGGCTTTAAATTAGAGATAGGCGTGTTCCAAAGATATAAGACCTTCAAGTTTATTAAATTTGTGAGTGGACTTAGATCATCAACTTGCGTTCTTGCCAAAGATAACCGACTTAAGTTTGTTAGGTTGGCAATCGAACGGATATCGTTTAACTCATAGTTTTTATATAAACCAAGTCTTTCTAAATTTGTTGCGTATTCTAATCCAGTGAGGTCAGTTATTGACCGTCCGTTTGCAACTAATCGCTTTAACATTTTCATGTGTGCAGGTGTTAACGGAATTGTAGCAGAAATTCCAATCTCCTCACGTATTGCTTGTTCCAAATTCTTATCTAGGATTTGGACTATCTCAACATCCTGTGCCGAGACAGCCATGCCAAAAACAAGTGTAAGCAAATAAGTAATCTTCATAACAGTTCGTTTCATTTTAAAATTTCCGCACCTTCGTTAAGTGTGTAGTTCCTCCTACATAAGTTTATCCTAAAGAGAATCTCTACTCCAATTCCATAGCATCAGCGAAAACATCCTCAAGAGAGTGTTGGACTTCCCTTAATTGACGAAGTTGGACACCTGTTTCATGTGCCAACTTAAAAAAGAACGTTCCTTCAGTCTGTTCCTGTTCACGCGATGTTACACGGACGTGGCCATCTGCTCGTAATTCCGTGTCATAAGGAAAATGTTCTATAGCAGCAACGTAAGCATCACGGTCACCTACAATTTTCAGATCAAACGCTTGCCCTTGATTCTTCCTGAGTTCTTCTATCTGACCTTGGACAACAAGACTACCGTGAGAAAGTGCTATTACGTGTTGACATGCAGACTCAACATCGGGCAATAGATGCGAAGATAAGATGACATCTATTCCTTTATCTAAAGCAATGTCTTGAACAAGTAAGAGCATCTCCTCTCTGCCATTGGTATCCATACCATTTGTCGGTTCGTCAAGAAGTAGTAACTTCGGATCATGCACCAAGGCTTGTGCTAACTTAACACGTTGGCGCATACCTGTTGAATAGCCGCTAACGAGTCGATATCGTTCTTCATCAAGACCGACATAATATAGGACTTCGTGAGCGCGCTGCATCGCATCCCGTGACGGCATCCCACAGAGTTGACCTGCATAAGCAACTAATTGGACAGCATTCATTTGAGGTATTAAGCAATCGTCTTCAGGCATATAGCCTACTTGTTGTCGGATAGCCATTTGATCGGTTTTCACATCTAATCCGAATACCTTTACCTCCCCTTGGCTCAATTGAATAAAACCGAGTAGCATCTTAATCAGTGTGCTTTTTCCTGCACCGTTAGGTCCCAGTAATCCGATAGCACCACCTTCCAATTCTACAGATAGTTCGTTCAAAGCGGGATTTGTGCCAAAAATAACTGATACGTTTTTGATTTCAATTAGCATTTATTTTAGTTCTCAATATGAAAATGTTTAATTTGCATCAAGAATAAATTCTGTTCACGCGTTTTCCTATATTTGTAAGGATTTCATACGGAATTGTGTTGGCGTGTTCAGCGATTTCTCTAATTCCGATTTTTTCTTGTCCCTGTTTTCCGATCAACACGACTTCATCACCAACAGATACGTTATCTGATAACTCCAACTTCACTACCATCACATCCATACAAACACGACCAAGAATTGGACAGCGTACCCCACCAATTAGGACTTCCCCAATGCCAGATAGTGCCCGCGGATATCCATCGCCATAGCCTACTTGTATACCTGCCACACGGGTTCTGTGTTGTGCCTTATATGTCAATCCGTAACTTACACCTTCTCCTGGTTCTATATACTCAATCCAACCAATATGCGTCTTCCAGGTGAGGACAGGTTGCAACGGAATAAGTTTTTCTTTTACTGGATAGATCCCATATAAACTCAAGCCGGGACGGACAGCATCAAAATGAGATTCAGATATTGCCATTACTGCAGCACTGTTTGCAGCATGCTTTATTGGTATATTCGTAACGGTATTAAGTAGAGATGAAAACCGACTTAGTTGAAGATGTACAAAACTCTTATCTGCCTCATTAGCTGTGGCAAAGTGTGTAAATATACCCTCTACTTCAAGTTGAGGTAGTGTTCTTAGTCTTTCTACAAATTGTTCTGCTTTTGTATAATGCACCCCGCTGCGATTTATGCCAGTATTAACATCAATGTGAACTTTTACTTTTTCAGCAGATGCAAGTTGTGACCGTTGCTTTCTTACCTCAATAATCTTGTTTAGATTTAGTGCTAAGTCCCAATTGTCAACAGCAGAAGTCAATTCGTTGTCAACGATTTCCGCTGCTAAATCAGGCAATGGACTAAACAGAATAAGGATAGGCTTACGAATACCTGCCTCACGCAGTTCAACGCCTTCCTCAACCGTTGCCACTGCAAACATATCTGCAGTTGTGTGCAATGCCTCTGAAACAGAGATAGCACCGTGTCCGTAGGCATCTGCTTTCACCACAGCGATTAGCTGTTTTCCAGTGTAAGACTTTATTGCTTCAGCATTGGTGCGGAGTGCCTTCAGGTCAACTACTGCGTGTGATTGGCTACTTGACAAACTATTTCCTGTTGTGTTAACGTATTTCTGACAGCGAACCTTCAACCCCAATGAACGTCAGTTTTCGTAGCAACCATGCATCTTGCATTACGTTCACAACTTCTAACGTAAGGGTAAGTTCATAGTTGCCGGGTGCGGTTATAATTGACGATACATCAACATCGCCTGCGGTAAGTAGCTGTTCTGTTGGCTGTACATCGCCAATTTCACGGTTCCGAACAACAGAAATACCGTTTATAGCAATATTTAGGAATGCACCTGCAAGTGCTGTGTCCTGCAAGATTTCATATCGCAATGTGATGTTCTCGCGAAACAGTTCTTCAACGTTCAACCGATATGTCAACGTCTGTGTGAAGGTGTTCCCTTGCCAATAACGGTTTGGCATTGCGATAATGGCATTGCCAACATTTACCTGGATCTGAATGTTGCCCCGCTCCGTTACTGTTCCATCAGTGACTTTAAGGGTTATCGTATAGGTGCCAGTTGATTCGGGGGCAACATAAACAACGTTTGTCCCATCTCCCACAATCCTACCACCGTTTACATCCCATTCATAAACCAGCACGGATGAATTGCCAGAATAATCCACCGATGCAGTGATGGTAGTGGTATCACCGATATTGAGCGTTCGAGAATCGGATGCTAAATCAATTGCAAGCATCTCCCTATCTATGTTCAGTAAGTTGTCTGTATCACAGGCTGATATTAGACCGATTGCACACAATAATAAGAGAATTTGGATATATAATTGAAGTTTTTGTATATTCATACTGATTACATTATACCATAATTTGAAGTATTTCGTTAACTTGTTTGCGTGTTTCGTGTTCGAAACCATAGGAATAGTAAGATAAACACGATTGAATTTACTAACATCATAGTTGAAATAGCGTTAAGCTCTGGCGTAATACCGAACTTAAGGCTGTTAAAAATATGCACTGACAACGTTGTATATCCAACGCCAGCAGTAAAAAATGTGATGACAAAGTCATCAATAGAAAGCGTGAAGGCAAGCAGTGCCCCGCCGATTATGCCGGGTGCGATGAGAGGGAAAGTTATCCGCCAGAACGTTTGCCATTTGTTTGCACCGAGGTCAAGTGCTGCCTCCTCTATCGTGTCATCATAACCTTGTAAACGCGCGCGGACTACAATTGTAACATAGGCTATGTTGAAAACTACATGCGCAAAAATCACTGACGTTAATCCGCGTGGAAATTTGACTTGCACATAAAATGTCAACAACGCAATCGCTAAAACAATATCTGGAATAATTAGTGGCAGATAGAGTGACCGAATTAAGGTATTGCGTATCCGAAACCGATATTTTTCTATTGCCAGTGCAGCTGCTGTTCCGATGACTGTTGAGATGAATGTCGAAACACAAGCAATAATCAAACTGTTTTTGCATGCCCGCCATACATCCGGGTTCTTGAACAGTTTCGAATACCATCCGAGCGAGAAACCTTCCCAAACAGAAATCTGATCACCACTATTGAATGAGAATAAAACTATGACTAAGATTGGAACGTAGAGAAATAGAAAAACTAAGAAGATATTGATTTCAAGAAGTTTTTTCATATCTAAGTTTTTGCAGATTCACTGCTTTGCAATGCACGGAAAAATAACAATGTTCCTGCTAACACTATTCCCATAAGCATAAATGATAGCGCAGCACCGAACGGAAAATCTCTCGCAGTTCTGAATTGCCTTTCAATGACATTTCCAATAAAACTCACTTTTCCACCACCAAGGATATCTGGCGTAAGAAATGCGCCAACCGTAGGAATAAAGACTAACATTGATCCTGCTAATATGCCGGGAAGACTTAGCGGTAAGGTTATATGCCAAAAAGCATGCCGTGGCGATGCGCCTAAATCCTTCGCCGCATCTATCAGAGACATATCTAATTGCTCTAAAGCAGCATACAGTGGCAGAATCATAAACGGTAGATAACCGTAAATCAACCCTATCTGTACTGCGATTGGTGTATTTAAAAGTTCTAACGGTTGGAAATCTGGAATCAGAAGGGCTAAAAAACTGTTTAGAAGTCCTTCTGTGCGTAGAATCAGTATCCATGCGTAGGTGCGGATCAGGAAGTTTATCCAAAATGGCACTACCACGAGCAGTAACAAGATATTCCGCCATTTCGGTTTGTAGCAAGCCAGATAATAGGCGAAAGGATAGCCAACTATGAGGCAAATTGCTGTGCAGACGAACGCTGTTGATACGGAACGCCAGAGTATGCTGAGATAGAGTCCATCAAACAAACGTTGATAGTTTTCTAAAGTGAAGATCCACTTTATTCCCCCATAAGTTTCACGTTCCAGAAAACTATAGATGAGGACAGAGATGAGTGGAAGCAGAAAGAAACAGACAAGCCAGAATATAACTGGAGAAAGTAGGATGAGGAGTCGGTAATTACGACGCATTTTCCTTCAAATGTTGGCGGATATTATTCTGAATGTTCCACGGATCGGTGATTTCAAGAAAATCCCAGTTCCCAAACTCGTTACAACCGTTCACTGCTGGTAACCATATATTTTTGATAGTGTTGACCTTCTGAACTTTATCTTCCCTCGGCATCCCAGAAACTTCAAGAATCAGGTTCACATTTTCATTGATGGAACTGCTTTCTCCTCTTTGAATGCGGGCAATAAAGTCGGGAACATATTGGCGGCTTTCCCCGTTGTGATTGATGTAAGGAATCGTAAAACCCAAGTTGTGGTTTTTGACATAAGCGTCTACCTCTTTCATCTGCTCTAATGCTTGCGCGGTTTTCTGCTCCCAAGAGTCAGTGTCGGCGACAACATGCGATATGTGGCATTTCTCAGGTTTTGTTTCCCATGTTGGTTGTGAGGTTTCAAAATCAACGTCTGCTGTAGATCCGGTACGTCCTTTTATACGAGAAGATTGTGAAAAAATCGGTAGGAATGTCTTTTGTGGATCGCTGTTTTCAGAATCAGTGCTTTGGATCTGTTGTCCTGACCTGAGAATCCCCATGTGAATCCGAAACGCAGCCTTCCGTGCGATTTCGCCAATGTGAAAAAACTGAGGATAGGTGTTGTCTTTATAGGTAACACATTCTTGCATCCATCGGCGCGTGATACAAAGTAACTGTGGAAAAAGCCACCATTTCGATTTATTATCACTGTCACATAGGTAATTTTCCATAAGTACTCTGGTGAGATAGAACTCTGTTTGCTGGCTGCGGAATTTTGACAGATAGGGCAATTCAACCTCTCTTATCACGCCAGTAATAGCCTCAATTTCTATTTTAGATGGAATCTCAGCAGTAGAAAGCTCATAGTGGGAATCTTCAGTAAAAACGGCATCCAACTTGTCAGGTGGGAGGCAGGGACGGTATCCGACAATTCTCGGGAATGTGATTTCGCACTTCGCTTTCCTTTCAGGTAAAGCTTTTACCTCTATCACAGGATTAGGACGTATCGCTTTTCCACTCCCTGTAGCAGGAATAAATGAAAATGGAACCCCATATACCTCCGCGTATTCCGGAGGGAAGGTTTCAAGCGTTATCTCATTATCATTAACAGAAATAGATGTTTTTTCTACATCGTAAGTTGAACGGCGCAAACCTCTGCCAACAACTTGTTCACAGAGCAGCTGCGTGCTAAAAGCACGTACGCCAAGGATATGCGTTACCCGCCTTGCATCCCAACCTTCGCTCAACATTGACACTGAAACGACACACTTGATCTTTTCACCAAGTTTACCACGTTTCCCGACAGTATTCAACACCTCGCGTAATAGGTCTTCATCTGTAACTTTTTCTACGTTCATCTTGCGCATGAACTGTTCAATCTGCGTTTTAGAGGCTTTTTTAAACTCCCCTTTTAGTGCTTCGCCAGATTCCAACTGTCTGCTATCAATGAGTAAGGTGCTTAATTTGTCACTCCACTCACCATTTTCCTCATTGTTGAAAATCGGCAGATTCCCTTTGACAATTACCTTCTCTCCATCAGCAGTCAGCTTCTCCCATCCAGCAATCCAGTCGTAAACGAGTTTAGAAACTTTCGTGTTATTGCAAACGACAATCATGACAGGTGGTGTTAATCCGTTCTGATCTTTCTGCCAGAGGTCGTATGCCTTTTCATAATTGGTATAGAGGCTTTGGAGTGCTGTCTCCAATTCTTGCGGCAGCTGCGGTTCCCCATCCGTCGAAATACCGGTCAGTTTAGTACGAATAATTTCCCAAAGACGGCGATAAATCGGGTCGCCTCTCATTGTATCATCAGCCACAGGAACACGCGGCACCTTCGCGATTCCGCATTCTATTGCATCTATCAACGCAAAGTCTGACACTACCCACGGAAACAGAACACCTTCTTTGAGCTTCTTCCCACTTGGCGTAGTAGTTGAATAACCCGATCCACTCAGAAAGAATGGCGTTGCAGATAAATCGTAAACCATTTTTATATTGAGTTTCGATTTCGCCGCTTCAATTCCACTTATCCACAAACGTACATCGTCTTCGGTTAAGTCTGATTTCTCATCCTTTTTACGATGGTAACAGTGATGTGCCTCATCGTTCAGCACAATAATATTTTTCTTTCTACCGAGACTCCGGCAGACACGAGCCACCATCTCATCTGGCGTTTCTGTGAAATTTTTCGCACTTTCTTTTCCCAGAACCTGCTCACTTACTTTGCTCAATTTTTCCTTTTTTCGGGTCTGAAAAGCATGATAGTTCGTAATGACGATTTTCGCTTGACAGAGCGCGTCAAAGTCCCCGTGTGGGAGTAGTTTCATTTTTCTATAGTCGTTTTCAGGATTTTCAGGCAGGAGTACCTGGAGTCTGTCCCGAATTGTTACGCCGGGGGTGACTATGAGAAACGCATCGGAGAAGAGAGTACTTCGAGGATTCGCTATTTTGTTCAGTGTGTGATATACGATTAGCATTCCCATGACTACCGTTTTACCGGTACCTGTTGCCATCTTGAATGCAATTCGGTATAGATTGGGATTCGCTTCCTTATTCGCGCTTAAAAGTGTTTGGTGGAATGCATCGCCGCGATTTTTGTTTTCACATTCATTCAGATAGATAGCAGTTTCTACAGCCTCGCGTTGACAGAAAAAGAGGCGCGGTTCGTTTTCAGAATTGTTCCAATATTCAAGCAAACGTCTTGTCGTTGGGGTTACACCAGGATAACCGCTATTCCGCCATGCTGTCACTTGGGCGCGCACTTTGTTGATAAACACATTCGCCTCGCGAAGTTCTGCGTCGGGAAGCAGTGTCATTTGCGCGTCCTGTGACTGTTTTTTCGGTTTCGGCATTGGGATAAAGTATTCACTTCTACGTCTACCCTCAGTAATATCTTCAGTGATTCCGCGGTCAGTAAATATAAAGTGTCGTTGCGGTTCTTCAAAAGGGCTGTTGATAACAGGGTTTTCTATGGTAACTTTTGACATTTGGATACCTTCTTTTAGTCTTGACGTGGACGTTGGATGTCCTCTTCACAGATAAGGTCAACGTTGACTCCGTGACTTGCCAGCGCGTTCATAAATTCAAGCCAACCTCTATCTATTGCCAATAAGATAGTTGGGATTTCTCCAGCGTCTCGCTGATGTGCAAAGGCAACAGCGATAAACTTCCTGTCCGTCTTGGGGAAACCCGTTAACACGTCGTCATCGTTGGGAAACTCTTCAAAATCTGTGCCGTTTCCCGCTAATGGCGTGATATGCACCATTACGCAGACGTTCGGGTTACTCTGATTTTGCAGTAACGTTTTCACAAAAAGATCGCCAACCCCTTTTCGCGTATTGGGTTTTGTATTGTGGTCGTACTCTCCGAGAATTCGCCAACCGTCGTCAACAACCACTTTTTCGGGGCGAGAGAGAATCTGCTCAAGTCGATCTTGACAGCGGTCTCTACAATCTGCACGTTTATCATCTGTATCATTTGCAATGACGATAACGTTCGTATCTACGATAACAGCGTTCATTCACCCTCCGCTCTCTTTCGACGTTCGCTTTGCGCTTCAGTCATTGCAAACAGGTCTCCCATCTCGTTACCAAAAAAGTTTTCTGGCCAGTTTGAGATGTTACCGAACTCATCTACTTTTAACCGTTCTTTACTTGAAACGCCATCTTTGTTCCGACAAAAATAGAGGGCAGTTTGATCAACGCTAATCTTTTCTTCAGCGATGCGCCGCTGCAAACGATTTAACAGATGTTCACTGTGGCTTTCTACCAAAATCTGTAGTTTCCGTTCATTGACAACCTCTATCAAGAGATCTGCGATGTCAGCTTGTGCTTTGGGATGAAGATGAGTCCCAGGTTCTTCAAGGATCAGCGTGGATCCGATCGGAACATAATAACTCAGAACCAGAACAGGAAGAAATTGTGCAACTCCATAACCTATGTCTGCCAATGTCACTTTAATACTTTTCGGCCCCCTTTGGATTCGGAATTCATAGTTTTTGTTATCCCGTGGACCGCTCCGTGCAAATTCAAAGGCGTACGCTAATTCCATTTTTTGCAACCATGCTGAGATTCGTTCCTCAATTGGGACATTTTTTGCTTTATAAGGGGTCGTTCGCTGATCTATACGAGCGGAGAGAAGAGCATCAATTGTCTGACCACCCCACTGTCCGGGAGTTTCAGGAAAATCACCCTCCCAATGATAGTAGCGTTGTGGATGTTTGCGGGTTGGTCCCAGATAAAAAACATGTGAAAAAAGCTCCTCAAATTTAGACGAAAGCAAGTAAAATGATTCGCTTGAACCTGGAAAAGCTTGCGTTGTCTCTTCTATACTATAGCAGTTTTTATAAGTGCCCGCGAAGAGGCGTTTGCCACAATAGGAAATTTCGTCACCTTCTAACTTTATTTTATTAATTCCCTTTCCTCCGATATCGTAACAAATACGATTGACATCCTGTGAATTACCATATTTCTTGATAGTAGTCTCAAAATTGAAAGAATCAAATTTAACTTCATCTGGCTCCAGCCTATATTGGGTGATTCTGATTGTCATTGATTCTGGGAATTTACACCCAAACTCTAACTCAAGTTCTTCATCCTCTTGATGCCCATGAATAACTTCATGGAAATAACCAAGATTGACAAGGGAATTCTCATCACCGAAAAATAGAATTTCGTTGCTTCCAATCGTCTGCTTAAGCAATAGCAGCATCTGTAACAGGCTACTCTTCCCAGAACTATTTGTCCCGAAAAAGCCTGTCAACGGCGCAAGTTCCACCTCACCGCTATCTTTCCACGACTTGAAGTTTTTCATCCGTATATGTGTAATCATTTTTCCTTTCCTCATGATCGGTATAATTCGCGATTTAGACAATTAAGTAGGATAGACGCACATTTAGCACACGGTGCAAGATTTTTTATAGGTGCCTGCATAACAGTGTTCCAACGTTATCTTATATCAAAAGGTCTTTAGGTGTTGTCCTCACAGATAGCATGAACGTAAACACGATGGGCAGCCAGGGCGGTTTTAAATTCATCCCAACCCCTATCTTCTGCTTTTAGGATAGGTGCTTCATCTTCAAAGTCGCGTTGGTAAACAATGGCAACAGCAACAAATTTTTTATCCTTTTTATGAAAATCCTTTAGTGCAGCATCATTGTTAGGAAATTCTTCAAATTCGGTGCCGTTTCCAGCTAACGGTGTAATACGAACCGTGATAACCGTTTCGGGATAACTTTTTGGATTATAAAATCTTCTCTTCAATTCCAGCCAAAATCGATCTCCGTGTCCGCGTCCCTTTTCGTTTAGATTGTTTCTGTACTCTTGAATAAATCGTTTCTTGTTATCAAGTAAAACCATTTCTGGACCTCTAAGTATTTCAGCAAGCCGTGCCCTGCAAAGTGTAATGCATTTGTCAGATGCCTGCGGCGCAGCAGCCTTGCCGTTTGCAACTACCAAGACATTCGTATCAATAATAACTGCGTCCATTAATTCTCCGTTCCTTTTTCTGCTATGCTTTCAACCTGTTTGTCTGTCATCGCAAACATATCCCCCATGACATTACCGAAGAAGTTCTCTGGCCAGTTCTTGATATCCCCAGACGCTTCGTCTACATCTAACTCGTCAATTTCAGAAACCCCTTCATCGTTCCGACAAAAATAGAATGCAGTCTGATCTGCAGCAATCCTTTCTTCAACGATTCGTCTTTGCCAACGAGTTAACAGGTGTTCACTGTGGCTTTCTACCAGAATCTGCAAGTTACGTTCAGTGACAACCTCTATCAGAAGATCCGCAATCTGGGATTGAACCATCGGATGAAGGTGAATACCGGGCTGTTCCAGAATCAGTGTTGAACCTTCTGGCACATAGTAACAAAGAACTAATACCGGTAAGAATTGGGATAAACCGTAACCCATATCAACTAATGTAACCGGCGGACTTGATGGGGTTTTTTGGATACGAACTTCATAGTTCGTGTTGTCTTGTCCTTCTACCCAATTAAGCGAAAATGAATGCGCGAGATCCATCTTTTGCAACCAATCTGAAATTCTTTGCTCAATGGGTACCTCTTCCGTTTCATGAGCAGTTTTCAAATTTCGTACACGCGCGGAGAGAAGCGCGTCAATTGTCTTATCTCCCCATTGCCCGGCGTGCCCAGGATGCCTGCCTTCCCAATTATAGAGTCTTCGTGGATTCACTCGAGTCGGACCGAGATAGTATACATCATCAAATAGTTTTTCAAACAAAGAGGAGAACTGTTTTAAAATTTTCCCAAATCTGCTTTCCTCAGATGCAGGCACTCCGTAGCAGTTTTTTATTTCTTTTGCTTCTCCTATTCTTTCACGACCAAGAAAAACAGCCGATTCGTGAGGAACTATTTCCAAATTGAATGAAGAAGTCTGGTACGAAAAGTCCTCAATGTTGAGTTCTCTTTCCTCTTGCTTCATAATGGTCTTAAAGTTAAAACCCGGTACATTTACCAATATAGAGTTAGGATAACCGTCAGGTCTTTGGATAATGCGAATCTTCAAAGGGTCTTGAAACTTACATTTAAACCACAACTCAAGTGGTTCCTCCACATTATGCCCATGAATCACTTCGTTGAAACTTCCCAGATTTACCAACGAACTTTCATTGCCAAAGTAGATAACCTCATCCGCATCTTTACGTTCTGTCGTCTGTTTAAGCAGCAACAGCATCTGCAACAAACTGCTCTTCCCAGAACTATTTGTCCCGAAAAATCCTGTTAGCGGCGCAAGTTTCACTTCACCGCTATCTGCCCACGACTTGAAGTTTTTCATCCGGATATGTGTAATCATTTTCCTGCCTCCGTGTTTCTGAACCAGGATTCACAAGATTATAGGATTTTCAGGATTATCTTTCAATCTGATTTTTCTCAAAGTCGCGACGGTGTGTTGCATTGCTAATACTGGCAAGCGTTGATGCTAGGCAGTAACTTTGCGTCTCAGAGATTTCCAATCTTGTAAATCTGGTAATCCTGAAAATCCTGGTTCAGACAATCTGTGTAATCTGCGATTCAGACAATTAAAATTCAACACACCAAAATCCCTATACCTTATACTCCTTCATCACTTCATCACCATAGTGATTGATGACTTTCACCGCAATTTTACCAGACTCAGGCTTGGCAAACGGAAGACTTTCTATGCGATAAAGTGCCTCCCACGCTTCCTCGTTAATCTCCGCTTTCAACGCTTTTTGCAGCTGCTTATACGGTTCGTTTTCACCTGTGAAATATGCATGCCGCACAAAAAACGCTTCTCCATTATAAGCAGTGTCAATGAACCAACACGCGATATCCTCTGGCGTTTCCGAACGGAGTAATCCTTTCACCGGATCGTATACATCAACACCCAGAAGTTTGACAGAGAGGGTGCCGTCTTTATTATCAACAATCTCCACGTCCGGTTCTCCGAACACCATGAACAGATTGCCCTCGCCCGTGTTTTTCAGTTCACGCACCATCAACTCAGGACTAATTTTGACAGGAAGTATCGGCAAACTCCCAATTCGCGTGTCCTCATCAGCGGTGTACCCCTCAAAAGCGAATCCTGCAACAATAAGCAGGTCGTACTCAGAGATTTTTCGCACAGCCTCCTTCGCAGCTTCCCGAATCCACTGTTTACCAACAGTATCATACTGCGGTCCGATGCTGATAGCAATGTTTTTTGTTTTCTCGTCTTTATCTGTCCATACGCCTTCAGCGTGGAGCCATTCACCAGGGTATTCCTCTAACCAGTCAAAAGTGATGCGCTGTTCCTTGAGACGATTTTGCACGCCTGCTGTTTTGAGATGTTCAAGGATATGTTTATGATAGTCTTGCACAGTTTCTGAGGAAACAGACGTTGGGGTAGACTGTTCTGTATCGGTCGGGTCAAGCACAAGATTCGGAGATAAACTTTCCATTGTGAAGGGACCTGTGACACGAATTCGTTTTTTGTCTTGATACGGTTGATCGTAAAGAATTTCATTTTTGGCACGTTTCACAGTTGACGCATCCATCATTAATTGGCGTTCGCGTTTGAGGGAAAGCCATTGACGATGCAGTTTCTGAAATTCCGTGTCCCATGCAGTATCGGTTTCAGTTGGCACTTCCCACTCTTCCCAGTTTTCTCCGATAAGGCGGTTCATTTCGGCACGGAGCGGATCTAATTTCTCTGCATATTCCGCATAGATGTCGTCAATCTCTGTATTATTTGCCATGTCCGAGAGACTGACATACGGTGCTGTTTTATAGGAAAAACCTCTCTTAATATCGTCTGCATCTTCAAGACGATAGTAGGGGTATTTAGCAGACATAAGACGGGTACGTGCCAATGCAAGAGCTACCTTTGAAGTATCTACTGTTATCCAACGTCTTCCCCACTGTTCTGCTACATAAGCGGTTGTGCCGCTGCCACAAGTTGGATCAAGGACTAAATCCCCCGGGTCCGTTGTCATGAGTATACATCGTTGGATGACTGTCGGATTTGTCTCTACAATGTAGGTTTTTCCAGAACCTCCACGTGAGGTATCTGTCCACATGTTGGTCATAGCACGGCCCGGAAAATCGCCAGCGTATCGGATATAATTGATTCTCTGTCCTGATTTGACAAGTCTTCCTTGTTTAGCAAGAAGGTTTAGTCCTTCACGACTTGATGCCCAACCTCTTCCACGGGGAGGTATAAAAATGCTACCTTCAAATTCATACTCAAAGGTGGCACTACCAGCAGTCTGCGAAGTTGCTTGGGATTCTCGAAATCGCCTTATTCCCTGAGGCAATAACGCTGGATTTTCTTTTTCTGCTTGCGTCATTCTGCTCCGTGTTCCGTCGGGAAATTCAACTTGTGTATGATGTCTTAAGAGTGGATCTGGTGTGTGTTCATCCCACTTTATCCAAAGAGGACGGTACTTCATTTGTTCTTTGTCTTTTGCGTACCATAACAGATAATCGGAGATTGCTGCTAACCCTTCTGAAGAAGTCATTCCACCTCGAGTCCAGGTGATTGTGTTAACAAAATTGGTATCTCCGAACACTTCATCTAACAAGCACCTAACAAAATGAACATTTTCATCACTAATTTGGACGAAGATGCTACCACTATCAGCTAGCAATTCACGGGCGACTGTGAGGCGGTCACGTAAATAGGTGAGGTAAGAGTTGATACCGCCTTTCCATGTATCACGAAAGGCTTTAATCTGTTCAGGCTGTGGTGTAACGTCTTCTGACTTCGTATCGCTAACTTCGCGTTTTCGGGTACTGACCTGCCAGTTGCTACCAAATTTAATTCCATAAGGCGGATCAAAATAGATTGTCTGCACCCCTTTTTTTAGGCTCTCCTTCTCAGCAAGCGAGTTCATCACTGCAAGGGAATCGCCAAGGATAAAACGGTTATGCCAATTCTGTTCGTGTTGGTAAAACTCAATTTTCTGGTCAAAGTCAAGGTTGTCAAACCCTTCAAAGAGATTTCCAATCTGATCTGATTTTTTCTGCTCATGTGCGCGGATTGCTTCAATAATTGCTTGCGGTTGAATATGCTCCTGAATGTAGATAGGAACGGCTTGCACCTCAAGATCATCATCGTTCTGCTGGTCCTTGCCTTTCCATACCAATTGAGGGTCTAAGGCAATATCACGTGGATAACGTGTCGGTACAAAGTCATCGTTTTCGGCAAAGCCGCTTAGTTCTTGGGTTGGATTATTAGGAAGTTTGTCGGTATGTTCATAATGTTTAATAGGTTTTTTCGGCATAGGCAAGTCCCCTTTCTCTTAATTTCATGCAAACCCGAGATTCAGACAATGAATACCCTGATTTCCAAATTATGTTTGGTATTAACTGTTGTGATTTTGCAACCCAATTTCATCAAGCGTCTCTGCGGTCAATGCTTTGTCAAAGATCGAATCAAGGCGGGCAAGACTCTGTATTAAGTTAATCTCGTTTCTAACAGACTCAGGAACAGCAGAAAATCGGGATTGTAGCAGTTTGATGATGTCCTCTCGTTTTGCATGTTTTTCGCCTTGTTCTCTGCCTTGTTCTCTGCCTTGTTTTTCGCCTTGTTCTCTGGTTAGTTCAATGATTGATTGTGCCATGTTCTCTACCTCCATATCATGGGCATGCTGCTCAACGAGTGCTATTAAGTCTTTATGTTCTTCAGCGGGCCGTCGATTTAAAATTAACAAAACCAAATAGGCAAACGCCTTACGTTGCTGCGGTGTTTTTGTTTCATCAAGCGTTTCAAGGTACGATAGTGCTTCAAACAACGTAGTGCTTAGCGTTTCCGTATCAGCATTTTCCTTTTGAAGAACCGTTAGTAACCATCCTAATGGATGGTCAGTTTTCTTTAGGTCCGCTGTCTCTGTTTCATTTACACTTAGAAACAGCGTATCAAATTTTGGGACAAACCGCGCGAGTGCATCGGGCATATCCATTATTGCATCAAGGGTTAGTGGGTTGCTCCACCGCTTTTCGCCCGTGTAATACACAATCGGGAGGATCGGTCGGAAACGCCACTGACTTTTGGGCACATTGTTGGACTCCCACTCTCTACGTTGGAAATCCCAGATTTGCATCATGTAAAACAGTACCCGGAAACCCATTATAGGGTCAACCGTGGATTGGTGTTCAATGAGGATGTAGATAAGCAGTTCGTCTGTTTCTGACTTAGTCCGGAAAGGCACGCTAAACACCATGTCAGACTCTTGCTCTCGAAGCGTGTCAGGAATAAAACTCCTGTTAATCTGTGAGAGACGATCGAAATCAATACATTCCACTAGTTCGCTTGCAAGGATTTCTAACAAGTCTTGGACGAAATCTTTATTTTGGAACAACCATCGCGTGCTTCGGTCAGGAAAGTGCCCAATCGGTATGCCGAAAAAGTCAAGTATTTCCGGTTCTTTTCTCATAGTGCCTTAGGTTTTCAAATAGTCTTTATAGTACTTATTTCAAACAATATCGCTGAAAGAGGTACGTGAAGTGCGCGCCTACACATAATTATGCTCCAACTTGGTTAAAGGTAACATCTGAAATTCTCCTTTTCGAATTATGGACAGGTACGAGACCCATCCATACGATTTGAAGTAATTTAATACAAAATATTAATCAGCAGCAGGAAGGAAGGTATCGGGATTCTCTGCAGCCACATCGTAATCGTCAATCAGTTTTGTAATAACTGGGTTATCACCGCACAACGGGCAATTTTCATCACGAATGGTTTTCATTTCACGATATGTCATACTGAGTGCTTCATAAAGGATAAGCCTACCGATAAGCGGTTCACCAATACCGATAATATACTTTATCGCTTCAGTTGCCATCATCACGCCAATTATACCTGGGAGCACGCCCAGGACACCAGCCTCACTTCAGCTTGGCACCAGACCGGGTGGTGGTGGTGTGGGATACATGCATCGGTAGCACGGACCCTCATTCGGTTTAAAGAGGGTGACCTGTCCCTCAAACTGGAAAATACTGCCGTGAACGATTGGCTTATTCATCAGTACGGCAGCATCGTTCACGAGAAAACGGGTTGCAAAGTTATCGCATCCATCTACAATTAGGTCATATTCAGAGAAAATCTCTTCAACATTGTCGGCAGTCAAACGGAGATCATACGGTGTAATCTCAACATCTGGATTAATCGACTTGATAGTCGTTGTTGCGGATTGAACTTTCGGTGTGCCGACAGATTCTGTACGGTGTAGAATCTGACGTTGGAGATTGCTTAACTCTACCACATCTGAATCAATAATGCCCATGTGTCCGATGCCAGCAGCCCCAAGATAAATACCCGCGGGTGAACCTAATCCTCCCGCGCCGACAAGTAGGACCTTCGCATCAAGCAGTTTCGCTTGCCCACGTTCACCAACTTCTGTGAGCATAAAGTGACGACTGTAACGATCAAGCTGCTCATGAGACATCTCTTTATCTTGTGCTGTTGGGAATCCAGCTGCTGACCAATCACGGTATCCTCCTGCCATGGATACGGTATCTGTATACCCCATTTCACGAAGCGATTTTGCAGCAAGAAGCGAACGTAGCCCTGCAGCACAATAAACCACGACCTTTTGGTCACGGTCTGGAATGTAATCTTCAACGGAAAATTCCAGCATGCCACGTGTGACGTGAACAGCATCGGGGATATAGCCCGCGCGATACTCATCTTCATCGCGAACATCCAGAAGTACAAAGTCGCTTCCATCCTCCCGCTCCGCTTTCACGTCAGCAACAGTCGCTTCCGGAATTTCTGTTCTTGCCTCCTCTACGATTTGCCTATAGGATTTCATATATTGTTCTCCAAAGTTTTAGGTTTCTGTTTTTTTTAGACCTAATATTCCACAATTTACGGGTGATAATCTGTCTACAATGATTGTGAATTGTAATCTTCTAACTTCACAATTGAGTGTGAAAAATATCATGAATCTATCGCTAATTCTAAATAGATTATATCATGCAACCTTGAAATTGTCAACGATACCGATTATAATTCGAAAATAACTACGTTTGATTTTTTGATGTAAATATGATATAATTTGACTATCAATCATCAAGGAGGCTATAAATGGCAAAAATTAATACACTTGTCTTTGCAGGTGGTGCAATTCACAACTGGAAAGGCTGTGGCGAAGAAATTGAGAAGGCTCTCTCGCAAAGAGACGAATTTGAGATTACCAAAGTTGAGGACGATCTTGACGCATTGGTATCACCGAACTTAGATCCGTATGACCTCATCGTTTTTTATTATACGGTTGGTGAAATTTCAGATGCACAGAAGAACGGCTTGCTAAACCATATCGCTTCAGGAAAAGGCTATGTCGGTGTACATTCAGCCGCTGATTCTTTCCGTGGATGTCCAGAATATCGTTCAATGGTGGGTGGTTATTTTACTACACATCCACGTTACCGTGACTATCAGGTCAGTATTGTTGATAATGAACACGAAATCACGCAAGGTCTTGATGAATTCGTCGTCACGGATGAACAGTACATCCTTGATTACGACCCACGCAATCATGTGCTTGCATCCGCGTTGTGGAAAGGTGGAGCGATGCCCGTTGCATGGACAAAGAATTGGGGTAAAGGCCAAGTATTTTATCTCGCGCTGGGACATGATCCTGCAGCTTGTCAGCATGATATGTTTGCTACTCTTCTTCAACGTGGCGCGCTTTGGGCAGGCACTAACGGCGGAGAATAACCGAATTTTCTCCAGGTAAGGTTTCAATAATTTTGAAGCAATTACCAATATTTCACGATTCCAGTGTAAATAATGTGTGGACAGATTTATATATCTGTCCATACATTTTGGAATCAAGACACATGAAACAAAAAATCACACATATTCAAGAACAACAAAAACACCCCTCACATCACGAGATTTTCTTAGACGACAAGCCTTTTATTATTATTCCTTCAGCACTTGTAGAAAAATTTGGGTTACGAATTGGTTTAGAAATTGAAGCGGAAGTTATTGAAAAACTTATTGCTGCAGACGAGGCGATGCGTGCTAAAAATTATTCACTTGATTTACTACGTGAAAACATTTACAGCAAAACCCAAATGACGCGAGAACTTGAACGAGAAGGATTTGGAGAACAAACGGTCAAAACAATCATCGCGGAATTAATTCATTCAGGGCATATTCGCGACCGGCTGTATGCAGAAAACTGGATACAACGTCGGCAAAAGTCAAATCCGAAGGGACGAACTGTACTAAAACAGGAATTGATCGACAAAGGAGTTGACCGAGAAATAGCAGAACAGGTCCTCGCTGCGGTTAAGAGTGAAGAAGAGTCAAAATTAGCTTTTCAAATTGCCCAAAAACGTGCGAAACAGTACAAACGATTGCCAATTCATGTTGCAAAACGTCGACTACATGGGTTTCTGGCAAGACGTGGTTTTGAACCAGAAGTTATTTTGCAGGTAATTGAACAGGTTCTATGATTCTAAATTGAACAAGTAACATCTCTTTTATCTTGACTTCTCTGAAAAAATAAATTATAATTGGACTTATGGGAGCAGGTCAAAATATTATGACATCAGATGAAATCAGAGCGAGTTTTTTAGAATATTTCCACAAAAAAGGGCATACAGTTGTTCCAAGTGCCTCGTTGATTCCGGCGGGTGACCCTACGTTGTTGTTTACCAATGCGGGTATGAACCAATTCAAAGATGTCTTTCTTGGTATAGGACAACGAGAATATACGAGGGCAGTAGACACACAGAAATGTCTGCGCGTCAGCGGGAAACACAATGACCTTGAAGAAGTTGGGCATTCACCGAGTCATCACACCTTCTTTGAGATGCTCGGAAACTGGTCCTTCGGAGATTATTACAAACAGGAAGCAATTGCTTTTGCCTGGGAATTAGTGACAGAATTGTGGAAAATTCCCAAAGAACTGCTCTGGGCAACGGTTTACATTGAAGACGATGAAGCAGAAAAATTCTGGCTTCAAGAGACTGAATTACCGCTTGCACGCATTCGCCGCTGTGATAAGGACAACTTTTGGGAAATGGGTGAAACAGGTCCTTGTGGTCCGTGTAGTGAACTTTTTGTTGATTTAGGCGTGGATGCATTCCCTGAAACTGCAAACGATCCTGATGCTGGTCCCAACACAAGTGAGCGATTCAGAGAATTTTGGAATCTTGTGTTTATTCAATACAATCGCGATCAAAATGGAACACTTGAACCACTTCCTGCCACTCATGTAGACACAGGAATGGGTTTTGAAAGAATTACCTCTGTATTGCAAGGAGTTGATTCAAACTACAAGACAGACTTGTTTACGCCGCTACTTGAAACAATTTCGGATATGACAAGTTCCACCTACTCACATGATATTGATGGGTTACCACATAGAGTGATCGCTGACCATATTCGTTGTTTAACTTTTGCCATCGGTGATGGTGTGATGCCATCAAATGATGGAAGAGGTTATGTAATACGCCGTATATTACGGCGTGCAGTGTTATATGGCAAGAAATTAGAGATGAACGAACCTTTCATTTACCGTCTCGTTGATAAGGTCATTTTGATGCTCGGTGATGTTTTTCCTGATGTTTTGCCACGTAAGGAGTTTATTACACGTAGTATTCAAGCAGAGGAAAATCGATTTCATCAGACGCTGGCACGTGGGTTGGACATGCTTGAGGAGTCTATTGACACGCTTAAAGCCGATGGGGAAACACAACTTGATGGAAAACGCGCCTTTGAATTATATGATACATTCGGATTCCCACTTGATCTCACTCAACTTCTGACGCGTGAACAAAGGTTTACTGTAGACGAACCCGGTTTTGAAGACAGTATGTCTGAACAACGTGCACGTGGGCGCGCTGCATGGCAAGCCACAGGTAGTGGTGCGAAAGATGATGAAATCGCTGTTTATGCAGAAGTGCTTAAAGAAACTGGAAGCACGGAATTTGTTGGGTATGCAAACCATAGTACAGATGCAGAAGTTGTGGCATTGATTGCTGGAACTGAATCAGTCGCAATGGCAAAGCAAGATGATGAGGTTTCAGTCCTACTCAATCGCACATCATTTTACGGTGAATCCGGTGGACAGGTCGGCGATATGGGTATCCTTGAGAGTTCAAACGCGAAACTCGCTGTTCTTGACACGATAAAACCTTCTCCTGACCTATTCGTGCATAAGTGCAAAGTTATTGAAGGTGAGATTACTCCGTTTACCACAGTAAAAGCGCAAATTGATAGTAACCGTCGCAATTCCATAGCCGTCAGCCATACCGCAACACATCTACTCCACAGTGGATTACGAAGTATTCTCGGTACGCACGTCGGACAAGCAGGTTCACTCGTTCAAGCTGGGAGATTAAGGTTTGATTTTAACCATTATGAAGCTGTTTCTTCGGAGCAACTCCGCGATATTGAGATCTATGTGAACGAGAAGATTCGTTGTAATGACACGCTTGCCATCAATGAAATGACGTTGGATCAAGCAAAAGATAAAGGCGCATTAGCATTTTTCGGTGACAAGTATGGTGACATCGTTCGTGTTGTACAAGCGGGTGAATATAGTGTAGAGTTATGTGGCGGAACACACGTGGAAGCAACCGGTGAACTCGGTTTTGTTAAATTGGTGAGTGAAAGTAGTATCGCCGCTGGCGTCCGTCGTATTGAAGCACTGACTGGTAACACAGCAGTCACAACAATTCAAAATGATAATACGCTGATTGCGGATGTTGCAAATCTGTTGAAGACTCCTAAAACAAATTTGACAGAAAGAATTGAACAGTTACTTCAAGAACAACGGGAGTTGGAACAGCAAGTCCAACAATTGAAAAGCAAAAACGCGCTTTCTAATATAGATGCATTGGTTGAAGGTGCAACGCTTGTTAACGGGGTAAAGGTTGTTTCCTCAAGTTTAAAAAACAGTGATAGAAATAGTCTTCGACAACTCATTGATGGGTTAAAAAACCAACTTAAATCGGGGGTAGTTGTGCTCGCCTCCGTTACAGGTGATGAAGTGGCGTTTGTCGTTGGCGTAACTGCTGACCTTGTTAAAAATCGAGGTTTACATGCAGGTAAAATCATGCAATCAATTGCGCAACTCGCCGACGGGCGCGGTGGGGGACGTCCAGAATTGGCTCAAGGTGGCGGTAAAAACCCCAGTAAAGTGGATGCAGCATTAGCTGCCACCAAACAAATTATAGTAAACCAACTACAACAGTAATATGAACTAGCGTTTGAAAATCGGTTCATTTCTATAGCCACATTTTCCAAACGCGTAAGAATAGGGAAAACAAAACACATGGATTGGAGTTTTATTGTTTCAATTTTTTGGAAATGCAGTCTTGGTGTTGCTTTGATCGCCTTAACCGTACTAATTGGCTATTTATGTGCTGCGTTAGGCAGCATAAGAAACTCTCTTAGTAGTATTCAAAACACGTTGAATTCTACTGAAAACCTTGTCAATCAAGAAATTGGGATACTGATTACAGACGTTAATCAAACTGTGAAAGAGATAAACAAGGAATTGCCGCAACTACTACAAAATCTGAATGGAATTACTGCATCTATACAACAGATCAGCGAAAATGAGGTAGAACCTACTTTACATAATATACAGGAGCTGACACAAACGCTAAACCAAAGCGTGCAAGAACTTGAAGCACTTGTGCAAAAGGTCTCTTCGTTTTCAGGTCAAACAATTGAACAAGCTGAGTACTTTCGTAATCAAATCGCAGTATCATTGGCAGATGTTGTGGGAATGTGGCACGGTTTGAAGGCAGGTTGGGATAGACTTTATAAATCGTCTCAATCCAATGGAACGAATCAACCTGAACCTGGAAATAGCGATTCTCACCCGCAAAGTGATGGTGAGGAATTGGAAGCAGTTGCACCGGAAGAGCAACCCGAAGCAGCCGTAGAATAGGTAAATTGTCTGTTTGATATATTATACTCAATTACCGTGATTTGTAGTGCGAGGTCCCCGTGCCTTGCAATGCTGACTTTATCAGAAAACTTCTAATCAAGTTAATGTGGTATTATTTGAAAAAAATATAATGAACGTCAACTTAATTGAAAAGAAATCACAGAAATAAACGTATATATATAAATGGGATGAAGCATTTCATCCAATACATGATAGGTTAAGATTCTGTAAACTCTAAAATTTACGCCATAAAGAAAGGATAATCTAATGAGTAACGATGGAAGCAACAATGGATTGACAATGATTTTTGCCTTCTTCACCGGTTTTTTAACGGGTGCCGTACTTAGTCTCCTCTATGCACCAGCACCAGGAAAAGAGACTCGGCAAAAGATTCGGGATACTTCCGTTCAGGCAAAAGATAAGACACTTGAATTCGCGCAACATGCAAGTGAAGCCGCAAAAGAAAATGTACAACACCTTGTAGACCAAGGGAAGGAAAGTGTCCAAGAAATTGTTGAAGTTAGCAAAGAACGAGTCAAAGACGCAAAAGACCATGTTAAATCGGCAGTGGAAACCGGGAAAAAAGTCTCTTCTGAAGTGAGAAGTAAAATTACTGAGACGATTCCTGGGATCGCTAGCGATAAAAAATCAGGTAAAAAGAAAACTGACGACGCATAGTCTCAATATTCCTATGTTTCTGTGATGAACGTTTTGTTTTCCTAATACAAGATGCATTCATAGAAATTTTAGCAACACCCTATTGGCACAGTTTCAACGTGTATGGAAGTTGAAAAATTAAAATCTCTCCTTGAGAAGGTCAAAAATGGAGAGATTGAAGTGAATGATGCACTTCAATCTCTCCGTACCCTCCCTTTTGAAGACCTTGGCTTTTCTAAAATTGACCACCACCGACAACTCAGGACAGGTTTTCCCGAAGTTATCTTTTGTGATGGGAAGACAGACGCTCAAGTTACAAAAATAAGTGAACGTATCCTCAGTGTTGGACATCCGCTCCTGGCAACACGTGCAACTCCATCAATGTTCGAAGCTGTTAAAGTACTACACCCGGAAGCACGTTACAATGAACTTGGACGCACTATCTCTATTGTACAATCTGATCAGAAAGGAAAAGCAGGAGTCCTTGTTATCTCTGCTGGAACTTCAGACATACCTGTAGCAGAGGAAGCAGTTGAAACTGCCTTAATGATGGGCAGTCCACCAGAACGGCTTTATGATGTAGGTGTTGCTGGATTACATAGGCTTATAAGCAATCATGAGAAACTGCTGAACGCCCGTGTAATTGTTGTAATTGCCGGTATGGAAGGCGCACTACCGAGTGTTGTTGGAGGATTGGTTGACTGTCCCGTAATTGCTGTGCCGACAAGTATCGGATACGGTGCCAGTTTTGGTGGACTTGCTGCATTGCTAGGGATGTTAAACAGTTGTGCTTCTGGGGTAACTGTCGTAAATATTGATAACGGTTTCGGGGCAGGTTATAGTGCATCACTGATAAACCGAATGTCATAAGTCTAACCGTGGCTATCTGCTAATCTTCCTATAGGAGCGAGCTCCAGCTCGCGACATCTTATACTAACGTATCATACTGCTCTCTTTGTGTCATTGGAATTAGCGGTGTCTGTGCACTTCAGGTTTTACGATATGTGGCGCGATAATCTTTCTCGACTGCCACAAGGTATGCCTTACCGATTTTCTCCAATGCGTTTTTCGTGAGTTGGCTCACCCGACCTTCCGAAATAGCAAGCACTTGGGCAATCTTAATACCGGTGAAGTCTTCAAAATACTTCATTTCAATCACACGACGTTCCTTATCGGAAAGCTTAGACAAAATCGGCAACAAGTGTTTTCGCAGCACTTCAACCTCAAGGTGTCTAATCACCTTATCTGCCTCCGATTCACGCTCACATGCCTCGGCAATTAATCTGGAAACTAACAGGTTCCGCTCACAGAGTTCTGTATCCTCAACAGTGTCTTCATGCGAAAAGGGACGATACCGTAACTCTTTACGCCGTTCTGACCACAAACGCGTACACACACACGCCTTCATAAAAGTCGTATAACTCGCCCCACTTGGATGTGCTGGATCATAATTCGGGGTTTCTTCTAATATCGTGAGCAACGCGAGTTGATATAAATCTTCTCGCAGACCTTCCAATTGCCTATTGTTGGCTATTACACACGCGACACACTGACCAATTGACGCTTTTGCTGAAAGCGGATCTTCCGGAACAATATAGAACGGACATTTACCACGATTGTGGGGACATCTTTGTTGTGTCATTTATCGCCTCCATTCACCGATAAATCATATCGGCAAAGTCGTTTGAAACTTTTATACACCGTGCTCACAATGACGCACACATTTATTATATACGTTTCACCAAAATTTCTTTAGTTAATATTTCTTACAATCGTGCAGGACCTAATAACAATCACCCATGAAGAAGGTATATACCAAATTAACTTGATCCTACTCGGTAGGTGCCAGGGTTATTTAGTTTTCCAATAATTTTGAACTTTTGCTCAAGACTCTCCGCTGTAGGAGCGATCTCCGAATCGCGACTTTTCGTCTAAAATGGACAAAAAGCCTAAAACTAAATAGCCCTGGGTAGGTGCGGTTTCTAACCGCACCATTAGCGTCAATTTAAGGAAAGAACTCGTTTGTAGTCGCGCAATTCATTGCGCGATTACGAACGCTGATATTCTCGTCCTTTGCGTTATTTGAGATGTTGATACAAAAAGGTGCGGTTAGGAAACTGCACCATTAGCGTCAATTTAAGAAAAGACTCGTTTGTAGTCGCGCAATTCATTGCGCCTCTTACATTCGAAGAAAAGAGGCGCAATTCATTGCGCGACTACGAACGCTGATATTCTCGTCCTTTGCGTTATTTGAGATGTTGATACAAAAAGGTGCGGTTAGGAAACTGCACCTACCGTAGTTGGAAACTGCTAAATTGACGTTAATGGTGCGGTTTCCTAACCGCACCGATAGATTGGAATCAAGTTAATTTGGTATAAGACATTAAGCAATCTATCATTTTCTTGAGGTGTCTGATGAAAAATAACGATGTTGAACTCATACGCCGCATCCTCGCGGGTGATGAAAACGCTTTTGTGAGTTTAGTGAAAAAATATCAAAAGCAGGTTCACGCACTCGCTTGGCGGAAGATAGGCGACTTCCACATCGCTGAAGAAATTACGCAGGACACCTTCCTCAAAGTCTACCAAAAACTTTCTACATTGAAAGATCCAAATCAGTTTTCTGGGTGGTTATATGTAATTGCGGCCAACCAATGCCGCGCATGGCTTCGTAAGAAAAGGATAGAAACTGCATCACTTGAAGACACAGATATTGCGTTAGTAGAAGGCGGAGCATATTCCCGATATGTTGCCGATGAACATGCGAAAACTACGGTTGAGGCACAACGCGAAGTGGTTAAAAAGCTGCTTGCGAAACTGAAAGAGAGTGAACGCACGGTGATGACACTCCACTACTTCGGCGACATGACGTGTGAAGAGATTAGCCGATTTTTAGGTGTATCCACGAGTGCGATCAAACTCCGACTTCACCGAGCTCGACAGCGTTTACAAAAGGAGGAACCGATGATTCGAGAAGCACTTAGCAACTTCCAACTATCCCCCAATTTAACCGAGAACATCATGCAGAAAATTTCCCGTATCAAACCCGCTGCACCATCAGGGAGCAAACCATTAGTACCGTGGGTATTAGGCGCATCAACTGCTCTTTTGATTGTGCTGATGCTCGGAATGGGAAGTCAATACTTAGCCCGTTTCCAACAACCTTATAGTTTAGATGCACAGTCTGAGATGATGGTGGAACTCATTGACGCGCCTATTGTGCCGAATCTTAAGGCAAAACCGGATGTCCGAAATCGGTTAGGCACACATTCCGATGATACTGGTAGGGGTGACGGTACCGGACAGAAGTCAAATCAGGTTTTATCCGATAAAGGTGACTATACACATAGGAATCTACCTAAAGGAGCAAAAGCGAGGTTTGGTAAAGGCACCGCAAATGAAATAGCGTACTCTCCTGATGGAAAAAAACTCGCTATAGCAAGCGGCACCGGAATTTGGCTATATGATGCACACACTGGTGAAGAACTGGACCTTCTCACTGGACATACAGGGAGTGTCATTACCGTCGCGTTCAGTCCGGATGGTAGCATAATCGCGAGTGGGAGCGGAGATAATACGGTGAGACTGTGGAATGCACATACAGGACAGACCAAACAAACCCTCATAGGGCATAGGAGTACTGTAACAGGTGTAGCATTCAGTTCAGATGGTAGAACACTCGCAAGCTCAAGCATGGATTCTACGGTACGTCTGTGGGATGTGGTAACTGGAAACCTCAAAAAGGTCACCGTCGAAATGCCATCCAGTATCACTGGTATTGTCTTCGCCCCTGGTGGTGATACAATAGCAGGGTGGGGTGGTATGAAGAAATTATACCTGTTGGATGTAGCAACTGGAAAATCAAAAGCCATATTAGAAACGGAAATACATGTCTCTACTGTAACGTTCAGTCCTGACGGTGAAAAAATTGTTATAGGGGGTGATACAACAATACTACTATTGGACGTAGAAACTGGAAGATATACTGGGAGCCTCAACGGACATTCTTCAAATGTCACGCATCTTACATTCAGCCCTGATGGAAACATTCTTGCCAGTGCAAGTTTGGACAATACCCTGAAATTGTGGAATTTCGATGAAGTACTTCATGGGAACAGTAACAGGTTTAACCCAAAAACCACACTTCGCAAGGCTGATATTGAATGGTTACATGTTGTATTTAGTCCAGATGGTGGTACGATTGCAAGTTCAGGGCTAGATGGATCAGTGTTGTTATGGGACGTTGCCACAGGACAACAAAAAACAGTAATCAAAGATCACACAAATCCTGTTAGGACTATTGCGTTTAGTCCAGACAGCAATTTGCTCGCAAGTGAGAAAGGTGATCAAGTGCTGCTATGGGATATAAACACTCAACAGAAAAAAGGAACACTTAAAGCAGATGGACTGAGTGTGCGAAGTATTGCATTCAGTCCGGATGGTAAAACACTCGTAACTGGAAATGAACGCAACACAGTGCTTGTGTGGGATATGGCAACAAAACAACAAAAAACGAAAATAAAAATTCTTCGAATAGAAACGTCTGCAACTAAAAATATTTCAGATGTTACATTCAGTCCCGACGGTAATTTGATCGCTACAAGTGGAGGTGTTAATGACGATTCGGTATATTTATGGAATGCTGCGACAGGAAAATTAAATGCAACACTAAAAAGACAAAAACACAATGAACGTTATTCATCTATTAAGAGTATTGCCTTTAGTCCCGATGGAAGAACAATCGCAAGCGGTGTTTCAAGGCATGCAAGGCATGAGGGTATAGTACAGCTATGGGATATAGCAACAAGACAACTAAAAGCAACACTTAAGGGACATGAGTGGAGCGTATTTAGTGTAGTGTTTAGTCCTGATGGTAAAATACTTGCAAGTAGTGGAGGATCTAACAATAGTATAGCGTATAACTATGGAAGAGTGCATCTGTGGGATCCAGCAACAGCAAAACAGGAAGCAGTCCTTAATGGTCATACGGGTTCTGTCTTGAGTATCGCATTCAGTTCGGATGGAAAAACAATCGCTACAGGAAGTATAGACAAGACGGTGCGTCTGTGGGATATCACTACAAGAAAACAAAAAGCCTTATTTGAAGGGCATATGTCAAGCGTTAATTGTGTTGCATTTAGTTCCGATGGAAAAACGCTTGTCAGTGGGAGTTCGGATGGTACAATTCTTCTTTGGGACCTCACATCCCCAACTAATATCATTTCTGAATGATCGTCTATCGTTAGCAAAAAACTCGTTTGTAGTCGCGCAATTCATTGCGCCTCTTGCACGCTCACATTAGTGTGAATCCCAAAATATTATAATGATATGAGAGTTTTCGGCTAAATAATGATATTTAGTTCGATCTGCCCGATTTTTAAGATGTCAAGGACATCTCCATTGACGCGAAATTTCGCAAATAAGGCGACTGTCACGTTCACCATTTCCACACTCTTTGAAACGATAATAGACTTTCGCTTAAAGCGTCCGAACCAATGACGCATCCGACAATTGTTTCGCTCGATCCGATGCGTCTCCTTTTTCGTCTGCACTAACTTATCTTTGGGGATCACGGCTCGGTAGGGATGCCAATCGTCCGTATAATAGACCTTCACGTTCCACTTTTCTAAGCGTTGGATGAGTTTTTGCAAGGTTGCTTTATCCCGATGACCACACTCCCATCCGATGAGTTCTCCGGTATCACGACACAAAGCTTTCCAAATCCAGAGTTTCTGCTTTTTTTTTTTCAGATAATGCCACATCTCATCAAGTTCAAGCACGACGGCGTCAGTTGCGGGTTCAGGGGGTTGTGCGTGTTGGTTTGCGAAGTCGCGTATCCACTGGAGAATAGTGCTGGGTGAGGCGCGAAGGATTTTGGCGATGGCATTCATGGAAAGTCCGTGGCAATAGAGAAAGACAGCGAGTGCGCGTTCAGCGAGGGGTCTCCCTCGGTGTGTGTGGTGTTCTGTCCACTGATAGTTGCAGTCTTTGCACTTATAGCGTTGTTTTTCGTTGACGAATCCATTTTTGACGAAGTGTTCGTGTTGACATTTTGGACAGTTCATAACAGGGAACCCCTTTGTGAAGTGAGGATTGATTTGCGACAAGAATACCTCATCTGTCTTTGTTCGTCAAGAAAAAAATCGGTCTGATTTTTTCTTAACAGTTTTTCGTAAATCTGTTATACTTGTCCAAACTCAACAAGGGTGTAGCGGCAGCGTTAGGACAAATTGCTAAAACATCATTATCTAACCGAAAACCCTCAATGATATTTTGTTTTCAGAAATGGTATAACACTAACTAATTTCGTCAGTAGGCTGTCCTAACCGCACTATAGGCGTCAATTTAAGAAAACGTCTGCGTTTGGACAAACACCTCTCAATAAGCATGATTACCGAGACTGTCCTATATTTAGTCCCTACGGGACTGAAGAGCATTTCTCATATTTGAAAAATCACTAAATTGACGCTAATGGTGCGGTTAGAAACCGCACCATAGGTGTCAATTTAAGAAAAAGTAGACATGTTTTTCACAGAAAAGTGTTGTTAAGTGGAAACACTTCTTATATAATGTAGAAATTATATAATGTAGAAAAGAATCTTATTTTAGATCTACAAAGAGGTGTTTCCCATGCAAACTTTACCACAGGTTCCTGATAAAATGCAACAAATTCTAACGACTACTGCGGATAGAGCAGCAATCGACTCTGATTTTGTGATAAGAAGCCGTAAACTCACAGGGGGTCGGTTCGTTGAGACCCTTGTTTTCAGTTGGTTAGCCAATCCTGATGCCACGTATACGGAACTCGCACAAACCGCTGGTGCTCTCGGCACGCCTATCACTCGGCAAGCGATTGAACAGCGTTTCACCCCCGAAGCTGCAGCGACTTTGAAAACTACGCTTGAAGCTGCTGCGCTTGAGGTCATTACAGCCGACCCGCAAGCACTTCCGCTACTCAAACATTTCAATGGTGTATATGCGCAAGACAGCACCTGGATAACACTCCCCGATGCGCTCCATGAAACTTGGGAAGGTGGACGCAAAAAGAACCATCCCAACAAATCCGCTGTGAAACTCCACCTCCGATTTGATGTTGCTACTGGCACTTTTGAACACTTTCAACTCACCGATGGCATCACCGCTGATAGCACCACTGAAAAGCAGATGGAGATGCTACCACCCGGTAGTTTGCGCCTCGCAGACCTCGGTTATTTTTCGCTTAAAACCCTCGAAAAACTTTCCGAAGCAAACGTCTTTTGGATAACACGATTGAAAGTTAGGTGTTCACTCTTTGACGCTACAGGTGAACCCTTTTGTTTGCAAAAGTGGCTCAAGACAAACACCGCAGATACCTTTGAAACGCACATCACCATCGGGAAAACAACACGTCTCAAAGCACGCCTCGTTGCCCAGAAACTCTCCGAACAGGAAACACAAAAACGCCGCAGAGATATCAGACGCCGTGCAAAACGGAAAAATACCACGCCTTCAAAGGCACGACTCCAACTCGCAGGATGGAATATCTATATCACAAATATCGGAGCAGATATACTCACACCAGAACAAATAACGGTTATCGCACGCGTCCGATGGCAGATTGAGTTGATGTTTAAGTGTTTCAAAAGCATCGGCAAAGTTCACTCCTCACGCAGCGAAAAACCCTATCGCATCTTATGTGAAGTCTATGCGAAACTCATCGTAGCACTCATCAGGCATTGGATCATGTTAGTCGTGGGATGGCGATGCTTGCATCATAGTCTCACGAAAACCGCAAAACTTATCGCTACATACGGACGCACACTTGCCATAAGTTTCCGAAAGTCTAAAACATCGCTACGGCAAACTTTTATGGAAATAAAACGGGCTTTCCAAAACGAGTGCTGCATTGAGAGACAGGCAAGCAGAAACACTACATTGAAACATCTTGAAAATGCCGCGGAAAATCACTAAATTGACACCTATGGTGCGGTTGGGAAACCGCACCGATAGATTGGAATCCCGTTAATTTGATATAATACCAAATTAACTTGATTCGACGTCATTAGATAAAGTCAAGCATTGTGAGGCACGGGGACCTCGCGCTACAAATGGGGTTAATTTGGTATAAGACTTCATTTTCTTTCCAATTAAGGATTCTGAAAGTTGGTCAAAATTCAAAACCTGCGGTTTCAGTGAATACATGACTTCAAAGATATTGTCTCTGAGTGCTTGAACCTCTTTTAAGCCATTCAACAAGATAGACTGCTCTTGACTCGTCACTACTGGGCAGCCATAATGTTTGCTTGTATATTTCAATGCTCCCGAATCTTGAATACGGTTTTTGACAAACTCAAAATGTCTTAGCAGCCTATCGTGCAAGTAATCGTTTGAAAATTCGACGATATGATGTGCGATAGGACAAATGGTCTGTTGAAAACTCTTGTCGATTTCAACTCCGACACTATTGCGTGCAGATGTCATCGCAGCCGCAATCGTAGTTCCCGTGCCTAAAAACGGATCAAGTATCACATCACCTTTCACAGAATACATATTGATCAGTCGGTAAGCTAAATCGTATGGAAAAGCGGCACTTCTCAATCTCGGCATATCATTGGAAAGTTTCTGCTTTGTTCCCTTAATATCTGTCCAGATATCCGAATACCAAATATTCCTCTCTTCCCAAAACAAAGCACTTTCACGTCTGTTTTCTTTTTCGTCTTCTGTTTTAAACTCTCTTTTGGAGCCTTTTCGCACTATCAGAATGTACTCGTGTTCGAGTGTTACATAAGCACCCGCAGGTAGCATACCTGATCCCATAAATTTATTGGGAGTGTTGGCCTGTTTTCGCCAGAGGATATCGGGTAGTGCTGAAAAACCGATATTTAAAAGGTAAGTCAAGATTCTTGCGTGGTTTGGATACAAACAAAAATCATTTCTTACCGTCCTTGTCGCATCACCGATATTGATACATGCGAATCTGCCATTCTTTAAAACCCTGAAGACTTCATCCCATACAGAATCGAGAATCTCGTGTATTAACGCATAAGCCTGTTTTCCATCGCCGTTCTCCAATGCAATCTGAATACTCGGATTCTGATTACCATACATATCATCCCACATGCCAATCATGGGATAAGGCGGTGAAGTGACAACTAAATCAACACTTTCTGATGGTATTTCTTTCAAATCTTGTGCATTTTGAAAAAGGATCTTATGAGTAGTTTCCATAGAAGGTATTGCCTAAACGATGATATACGGCGATTTAACGAAGATAAGTCAGAGGTTGTGCCCTATATTAACATATTTAACAGAAACTTTCAATAACAATCAGGTGGATTTGCAGGGTTATTTAGTTTTAAGAGATTATTCGGGTTTCGTGCATTTTTCTTATGAATATCCGGTGCGGTTAGGAAACCGCACCATAGGCGTCAATTTAAGGAAAGAACTCGTTCGTAGTCGCACAATGAATTGCGCGACTACGAACGCTGATATTCTCGTCCTTTGCGTTATTCTTGATTCGCCACTCTTACAATTTTTGTTTTCCTTCCTGACCTTTATATTGCAACTGATACAAACGATAATAGATTCCACCCTTCTGTAATAACTCATTATGTGAGCCTGTCTCACGGATTTCCCCGCGGTGCATTACGATGATCTTGTCAGCGTTTTGGATCGTAGAGAGGCGGTGCGCAATAACAACGGATGTCCGATTTTCCATCAAACGGCTAAGCGCATCTTCAATCAAAATTTCGGTTTCAGTATCAACGCTTGAGGTTGCCTCGTCAAGGATAAGGATACTCGGATCGGACGCTAATGCACGTGCAAAGGCAACTAACTGCTTTTGCCCAACAGATAGTCCACCGCCATCCTCCTTAATCTCTGTACCATAAACATCAGGCATTTTCTGGACAAAACGATCTAAATGAACGTCCTGTGAAGCGCGCACTACCTGTTCTGATGAAATTGAGGTATCACCTAAACTTATATTACGTTCAATTGTATCGGAAAATAGAAATATATTTTGTTGCACAATGCTAATCGCACGCCGCATCTCCTCAAGATTCATCTTTTGGATATCTACACCGTCAATCAGGATCTGCCCTTTGTTGATTTCATAGAATCGGCAAAGCAGATTGATAATAGAAGTCTTACCTGCCCCAGTATGCCCAACAAACGCGACCTTTTCACCCGGTTCCACTTTGAATGATACATCTCGTAAAACATAATCGTCATCATTGTAGGCAAACCAGACATTCCGAAATTCAATCTCACCCTTTAGGGTTTCCTTCCCGCTCTTTTCTACTGTAGAAACAATGGTCGGTTCCGTATCAAGCAACTGGAAGATACGTTCAGAAGACGCCATCGCGTTCTGGAAAATGGTATATTTTTCGCTCAGTTCACGGATGGGCCAGAAGAAACGTTCGGCATAGCGGATGAACGCAACCAAAACACCAAATGTCAACGCTTCTTGCACTATTTGTCCCCCGCCATACCAGATAATCACCGCAGTTGCGACCGATGCCATTACTTCAATTAACGGATGGAAAATAGAAAAATAGAAGATACTTTTCAGATTTGCAGCGAGATATCTTCGGTTACGTTCGTTAAAACGCAGATGACTTCGGCGTTCTTGTGCGAATAGTTTCATCGTCGTCATGCCGACAATGTTTTCTTGCAAAAACGCATTGATTCGTGCATATTGTTTACGTTGCTCACGAAAAGCACGTCGCGAATATATCTGGTAGATCAACGTAGCACCGAAGATAATAGGTATTACTGTGAATGTAATGAGTGCAAGTTTCCAATTGTAGAGCAGCATCGCCACCATTATACCCAGAATACTCAACAAATTTCCGAAAACTGTAATGACACCAGATGTAAAAAGCTCATTGAGAACTTGAACATCTCCCATTACGCGCGTCATCAGTCTGCCGACTGGGTTTTTATCAAAATACTGCACGTCCAAATGCTGTAAATGAGAAAAAAGCGTGTGCCGAAGATCACGCATCACATTTTGCCCAATCATCTGCATGCGGTATTCCTCAAAATAGGAAAACACAAACTGTCCAATCAATCCCAATACAAGAAAAGCTGCGATTGTGCTTAAACCGTCCAATTCACCGGGGGTAATATGTCTGTCAATAGCGATTTGCATCAGAAAAGGCCCAACGAGCAACGAAAGTGTGTTCCCTACCATAAGAAAGGCGATAACAAACAGTTGAAATGTGTAAGGTTTAAGATAGGCAAGGAGTCGCCTCATCAACACCCTGTCATACACTTTTCCGAGGTCTTCCTCTTCTTCGCTATATTCATATAGGTTGCTTCCCATACCAAACATTAGTGCGTTCCTCTCTAAAGTTTCAAATCCAAACCATGCATATTAACCATGGTAGGTGTTGTTTCATGAAGTTTAAGTATTTAATTCGGCAAAGCCGATTCTTCCCAGGGCCGGTAGGTGCGGTTTCCTAACCGCACCATTAGCGTCAATTTAGTGGTTTTTCAAATATGAGAAACCCTCTTTAGTCCTGTAGGGACGATATGTTTATAGAAAACGTGGTAACCCCAATCTCTTCAGCCCCGTAGGGGCGGAATGTTTATAGCAATGGGTTACCAATCGGGATATGTCGCTCGGACAGAGCTAAAGAGACGTGTCTGGACGGTGTACTATAAACATATCGTCCCTACGGGACTAAATGTCCGACAATATCAATAACCATGCCTATTGATAAGGGTTCATAAAAACATAGACGTTTCCTTAAATTGACGCTTATGGTGCGGTTTCCTAACCGCACCATAGGCGTCAATTTAGTGGTCCCCAACCCGGTAGGTGCGGTTTCTAACTGCACCTTTTTGTATCAACATCTCAAATAACGCAAAGGACGAGAATATCAGTGTTCGTGGTCGCGCAATTCATAGCGCCTCTTTTCTTTGAATGTAAGAGGCGCTATGAATTGCGCGACTACAAACGAGTTCTTTCCTTAAATTGACGCTTATGGTGCGGTTTCCTAACCGCACCGGACACTACAAGGAAACTGGAAATTACCCGATTAAATTCTTAATCTTCATACGGGACTATATGTTTATAGAAAAACGTATAATAGTCTCTTTCGCTCCGTAGGTGCGATATGTCAAACAAAAACGTTATAAAAATATCGCACCTACGGAGCGAAAGAGATTAAGAACATTGGGTACTATAAACATATAGTCCCTACGGGACTGAAAAGCATTTCTCATATTTGAAAAACCACTAAATTGACGCCTATGGTGCGGTTAGGAAACCGCACCTACCGGGTCTGGGTAAAATGAGATCAAACTATGGAAAACTGAATGGCTCTGGGTGGATTGCATCAATGCCACACGATGTAAGTTGGCATCTTAAGGACTAACCCGATGAGGCTCCACACGCACCCAAGTGTGTAATCTCCCAAGATTAACCCTAAAAAGAATGGCACTGCTTGGCGATATAGTTTCACACCACCGATTTTCAGCACGGTTGCTTTTGCCAGCCAACTGAGAAAGATTGGAAACCATAACCTTCCCATTCCCGTGCCGCTAACTAACACATAACCACCCGGATGTAGGGGCCACCACAAAAACCGAGTCTTCATTATCATCAGGAATATCGTAAACATGAAACTACTGCCGATTACACCGAGTTCTGGAATAGCAGCCTCACGCGGACTGACAAGCCACGTTTGCAAGCGATTGAACGTCTCCCACCCCATATACACGATCCAACCGCGTGCCTTGCTTCCCGCACCCATGTCGTAAAGGACATGCAGGTATGCCCAAAACGTTATTATGATGCCGAACACTATTGCCAAGATCATCCCGATTAGCAGCTGACGATATCCAATACGACTCCGTTCTGCTAATCGGAACGCCTCTAACTCACTCGGTGTTGGGTGTGCACGGAAACAACGGACAAACGGATACAGAAATGTTAACCCTGTTAGATTGCCTACACCGAGACGACGTGTGCCTAATCCCAACACCATTGTCCTTCCAGGATCCACAAGGATAAGTTGATGCAGTGGTGGACCAATTTCGGCGCGAATACGGGTGATGCCGAGAATCATCGGAAAGTACAGCAGAAAAAAGAGTGCAATTGCCCAAAATGCCATCCCCATCTGAAAACAGAAAAAGAAAAGGAACATCATTCCTACGACAAATAGCCCTGCAGCAGAGCGGTAACGCATAGGTTCACCTGAATCGTCCGGCGATGACACACCATGACGTTGTGCAATACCAAATACCTTCCGAATAATACGTCCGTAGTGCCGTCGACCCATCCACAACGGAATGCACCCAAATGCAATCCACGCACCTGTTTGCTGTTCAAGATTGTAGATATTACGTGCACCGAACATATCTGTTACGACCAGTTGAACACGGGTGAGAACCCAGAAGAACCAGCATGAAAATGAGAGATCCAGCGGTGTGAAGAACATCAAACCAATACTAAATGGATAGAATGAGATGTTAATATTTCCCATTGCACTCCACGGTTTTGAACTGAATTGTCCAAGACTTTTGTTTCTGATGGGGAGTGAAGGGATTTCTGGAAATAGGAAACTCAACCCGTTAAGAAGTTCAACACTACCTGCTATTGCGAATCCCAACCACATCCACGGTGAACTAAAGAAACGTTTGGGATTAGTGGTGAGTGCTAATGGGAGTTGGACAATCGGATAATTCAGACGTTCATTTTCTGTCCACTGCTTACGTAGGAAAACTGTTACTGCTAATAGTGTCAACCATAGCGCGATAACAAAACTTGACCAAGCAAGGACAGGCGGAATCCAAGCGTTTAAAGTTGAAGGATTATAGAGGGTCGAATCTCCGTTATAAAATCCATCCAAAATGCGTGGACTTTTAACTGCAAGCCAAGTCGGGATATTATTACCGAATAGCGAAAGCCATTCATTTTCGGGGGTTGCGAACTGGGATGTATGGGCAAGGACAGGGATCAGATACCCCATCATTGTGTGTCCGCTGATAGTTGTTACCATCACCACCATTACATAGATGGTTTGTAGATCAGCCTGCGACATTGCGAGACGCGGAAAAAATCGCTTGAGAAGTAGATTGAGAAGGACGAAAACAAGGAGCGTGAAAACAGCATTGAAGAACAACGAGGCGATCGTCAACTGTGTTGAGTGCCATACCTCAGTGCCCATCAGGCACCAGTAACTATTGAAGGCTACGAGGACTAACCCGATTAGCAGAATGTGCGGCTTTACACGGTTCTGTTTTTCATTAGCCATTAGCATTCCTGCTGATATATGTTAAGGCTTGCTGCAGGACTGCTTCGTTGTTATATTTTGCTAAGATTTCATGAGATATGTTAGCTTTGGACAATGTCTTAATCTCTTCACATAACAACGGCAATGACCGTACTACGTTATCTACTATCGTAATGCTTGCCTGTTTTGCTGTTCTTGACATCGGATTTAGGTCGACAGTCACAACCTCTTTTCCCATCTTCCGTAGTGCCTCACATCGGTCGCCATCTTCCAGTGGAACGAAGACAACATCTGCTTTGAAAATTCCCTCTGGATGCACAAACTTCCGATTGGAGTCAATATAGGAGAGTTGTGCTTCAGCGGTAGGCATTAGGACAATTGGTGCACCGCGCTTTAGCAAATGCTCTCGGATTTTCTGCTCACGTCCTGTTTCTGTGTGAAAAATGTTGACTTCTATATGGGCATTCACCACATTTCCCAATTCAATTAACTCATCTGCCACCAACGCAGCTACGTTTCCATTGACAGAGATGATTGGGTGGTTTGCTAAACGTAGCATCACCGCTGCAGCACGAATAGCCTTTATTGCAAACGGTTGTGTCTTCTCTCCTATGAGATAATCAAATGCTTCCCCGCGTCCATGTGCTATAAGACCGTGGATAGATGTAATGCCTTGCTCAACACCTTCCACAATCCTATCTCTTAATGTCAACGAAAGATAACGCGGATGCGATTTTGGAACATCGGTCATTTATTGATTCCTCAGTGCACATTTGTGCTTATTATACCGATTCTTGATTTCGTTTTCAAGGGTTATGTAGGAGTGATTTTTAAACAACTTGACTCATACTTAATGTATGTGATAAAATCGCTTTATACCACATTAACTTGATTCGACGTCTTCAGATAAAGTCGGCATTGCAAGGCACGGGGACCTCGCGCTACAAATCGGGTTAATTGGGTATTACATATAAAGGGGAGTTCACAATATAACCTTCTCATCAAAACACACACGACTCAAAACAATACATCCAAATGACTTCAAACCCCAAGCTAAAGCATGGGGCTTGTGCAAAGCGGATGCTAACCGTTCACTCCACAAGTTAAACAGTTGACTACAGGTCGCTTCTGTGTGGCGATATTAGTAGCACAGCGATGTTTGACAGGTGCATCGGTAGTCAAAACCTGTCACTAACTATAGGAGCGGGCTTTCCTCCCCAACCTAAAGGATGGGGTCTCCAGCCCGAAGAGTGATGAAAGAAAAACATGCTGAGGCACTTGAGTCTGTTACAGATGAAGAGACGAACGGTTCTGATAATAACCCTGTAGTTGAACCCTCTACTGATGTTTCAATTCAACAGCAATTCAATGAATTAAAGAGTGATTATCTCAACGCCCGATCCAGTTCAATTAATCGGTTGTTAGTCTTTATCTGCATAACTCTTGTCTTTTTTACGATTGCTATACCGATTGTAACAGGTGTTGCCGCATATATCGTTTATGAAAGGTTTCAGGATATTCAATCCCAAATGCTAATACATGTGAACGAAGCAAGTAAACAGGCTACTGATGCAGAAAAACATGCAGCCGAAGTGGCGCAGTCCCTTAAGCAAATCAAGGAACATCAAAGTAAATTAAAAGCAATTGTTTCTAAGTTGACGAGTAAAGACTTCAGCAATCCTAATAAAGTTGAAATATTTAAGACAACCCTAGAAGATATACTGCAAAATCCTGAAATTTCTCTTGGAGAGAAGGCTATCATTGAAGCTTATAGATTGCAGAATGCTGGGAATATTTCTGAAGCAATTGAGAAATGGAGATCAATTGCGAACACTGCCAAAGGGATCAATAACGATATTGTTGCACGTGCATTTTTCTCAATTGGGTATCTCCATGCGGAGCAAAACGAAAGGGATCAGGCACTCTCTGCTTACGACGAAGCTATTACGTTGATGCCGACCTTTGCTGATGCATGGATGAGTCGTGGTGTTGTGAAAAGTTCTCTTGGTAAAGCTGAGGAAGCGATTGTTGACCATGACGAAGCGATCCGTCTCAAGCCTGATTTTATTGAGGCATATATCAATCGCGGATCGGCGAAGCGCGCACTCGGTAATCATGAAGAAGCAATTGATGATTTTAATGAAGTGATACGACTTAATCCGAATTCTGCAAGTGCTTATACACATCGTGGCGTATCAAAGAATGCACTTGGTAAACATCAGGAGGCGATTATTGATCATGATGAAGCGATTCGTCTAAAGCCGGATTTTTTTGAGGCATATATCAATCGCGGTTCTGCTAAGCGATCAATGGGTCAGATGGGTGAAGCAAGGAAGGATTTCGATAAGGGAGTGGAACTTGCTCAGCAGCAGGGAGAGGAGAAGCCTGATGTTGATGTTGAGTAAAGGTTCTTGATGAGAAGGTTATCTATGCGCGGCGAAAAGGTGGTAAGGAGTTTCGGTAGGAGGGTACTCCATGATACGATTTTCTAAAATATGGTGCTGTCTTGTAATAGTGGTGTCTGCTATACTTGTTGCAGATTTAAACATTCTGCTTGCGCAAACGAATGATTCTCCCGATTCTGAGAAAACAAATCCAAGCGATAGCACTCAAGAAGTTGATCCTGCCACCAAAGTTGAAATTGATAACAAATCCCCTAAGATAATCCCAACTGAGAGAACTGAGCCCATTCTTTCAGTTGAAGTTCAACGCCGTTTTAACGAATTGGAACGTGAATACTTAAATGATCGAGCTGATTACATTGATATGTGGCTTGCCCTAATTGCTATAGTCCTTACCTTCTTTGCAGTTGTTATTGCAATTGCAGGTTACATCGGTTTCAGAGAGTTTCGGAGACTTAGAGATGAAGCCAGTCAACATGTTAAGGAATCCCAGAAACTTAGAAATGAAGCCAGTCAACATGTTGCTGAAATACGGAAAGATAAGGCGGAGTCTAATGAACTTATGCAGAATATGAGACAAAGGGGCAGTACAGAGGTAATTGACTTGCTCAACAAGGATGAAGGATTTAAGGAAAGTTTACGTGAACTTTTAGGAAATCCTGAACTATCTGTTATAGACAAGGCTATCGCGGAAGCATCCGCTTTGCAGCAGGAAGGGGTCATTAAGGATGCTATTGATAAATGGCGTTCTATTGCAAATATAATGGAGGAAACAGATAATGACCTTGCTGCTCTTGCGTGGTTTTCTGTCGGCTATCTTCACTCACAGGAAGAAGAACTAGAGAAGGCAATATTAGCTTTTGACAGAGCAATTTATTTGAAACCAGATTATGTTGAAGCATATAATAGTCGTGGTGTCTCTAAAGGTGAACTTAGTCAATACGAAATAGCTATTCTTGATCTTGACAAGGCTATTATATTGGATCCAGATGATGCTGAGACATATTACAATCGAGGTATTGTGCACTTCAAGTGTGGTAGTTATTATTCAGCTTGTGTTGACTTTGATAAAGCGATTCGTTTAAAACCGGGGCATACGCCTGCTCATATCAATCGTGGACTTTCAAGGTTTAACCTTGGTCAATATGAGGATGCATTTAGTGATCTTGATAAGGCCATTACATTTGGGACAGATGATGTAGAAGCATACTACAATCGAGGTATGATGAGTTATTTGATCAGCAAGGGTGGAGCCAATTTTACCAACTTTGATGAAGTAACCCTATTTGAGAGGGCAAAGTCGGATTTTCAAACAGCATTGGAATTGGCGATCCAACAAGGACTAACAGAACTCATAACTACTATTGAGGAACAACTTCACGAACTTAATGATGTGGAATAACGATTTTGAGAAATGTAATTTGTTATTTTACAAGTTTAAACAGATTTTTAGTTGTAATTTTTTGCAAATGCACATATAATTATTTTATTAGCTGCTTTAGAAAGGAGAATACGTTGATGCATCGCATAAAAAGAGATTATATTTCTTCTATTTCTGGGTGGAGTGTTGGTAATAGTGAAAAGGCACGCAGGGATGCTGAGGCGATTCAGAAAGCCGTTAGTAGTGTGCGTTCGCCTGCCACAACTAACATTGAGAAATCTTTTATATCAGAGGCCAGAATAGCAGACACAGTTGCTATATATTTTTCTGAACCCAAATTCTCGAATTTTTCTATCGTCAGAGAATGTGAAATCCAGATAGGAGCAACCAGTTATAGAGTTGACATTGTGCTTCGTGATGCTGAAGGGAATTTTATCGCTATTGCAGAGTGCAAATCACTGAGAGGTTCAAATTGCGGCCCCGAACCTTTGAAAAGTTTCCTCTGTGCAACGGACACACCGTTTGGCGTATTTGCTGCTAGCACAAAAAAAGATTCGTGGGTTTTTTATGAGAATCTGCGGCACAACCGGTTCCAACAAATTGAGTCTTCTGATTTTGAGAAACGAATTCTTAGATAGACAAAAACCTAAATTTAGCAAATTTTAGGCGTTTTAGGATTTTAGGCGTTTTAGGTCTATAGACTACTATTTGTCACTGAGAGAAATATTTCATCCCATATCCATTCAAAGCGGTTGCCCGAAACACAAAACATAACCACCATGATCCTTCAGTTCAAAGGCACGAAGACCATCGCTGGTGTCTGCAAGGGGTTCGTGGAACGCTAGTTCACGGGTTGAGAAGTATCCGCACATTATCACGACACATGATGCCAAAATACAATTTGTCTTCGGGGAGAAATAAATTTGTCCGAATAAATCTGTCTGATTGAAATCTCCTTTTCCTTTGGTTCCTTACAGCAATCATGCAACAACGTATACAGTTTTCAACATTGGCGGTAACAAAGCGCGACTTATTACAATTATGCGATATGAGTCTCGGCAAGTTGTTATTCATGAAGTGCTGACACACGCTGAGTACGATGTATGGAACAAGAAGAGGTAACAAACGATGTTAACTGGAATGCCAATTCCGAAAAATATATTGTCAACATTTATGCCTTTTGGACCACCAGTCTTAAGCGCACACGTCTTGCCAAATCAGGCGTTACTTGCGTCTACACAACCTCTCACCAAGGAATTTGTTGATGTTACACCTTATCCGGAAAGTGCTACATAATGGCTCATAAATTTATTAGACCTATTCGCTAATATCGTGAATCGGAACGAAGACCTTAGTCGTGTTGTAGTAACGGAAACCGAGTACCAACAACTTTCAGAAGTCCTAGACGATTTAATCTATAGTGTCGGTGAAGACGAAAACCACCCCTTGTCGGCAACAATGACATTGGTCGGTGTACTTATTAAGATATATGAGGATCAACATTTTCCTAAGTTAGATACACTCTTTCCGGAACTTGCAGAAGGCACTTCCGTTGCAGCTACTAACGAAAACAGGGATGCGATTACTACCATATCAGGACAGATTGACACAGATTTCGTCATCGTTTTCTTTTCTATTGGTTGTCTTCTTTGGAAGGGTGGTAAGTCAGAAAAAGCTATTTCTGCCTTTGACTTGGCAATTTGTATAAGCCCTAATTATGCCAGTATTCACACAGGTCGAGGTGAAGCAAAATCCGATCTAAATGACTTCAATGGTGCAAAGGCGGATCTCCAGAATGCATTGAAACTCGCGGAAAAACATGGAGAAAATGACTTCAGTACTGCCATTACGGAACGACTTCAGGAACTTGATGTGGTAGAGGCTGCTGTTGCCTATCTCTCTGAATCCAAATTCTCGAAATTTTCCATTCTCAGAGAGTGTGGAATTCAGATGGGAACAATCCATAGCAGGGCCAACATTGTGCTTTGCGATGCAGAAGGAAACTTTATCACCATCGTAGCGTGCAAATTGCTCACAGGTTCCGGTCATGGTGAGTATAGTCACGAACCCCTAAAGAGTTATCTCTGCGCAACCGACACGTTGTTTGGTATATTTGCTTCTAACATAAATCCAGATTCATGGATTTTCTATGAGAATTTGCGTCACAATCGGTTTCGGCAAATTAAGCGTTCTGATTTTGAGAAGCGGATTCTTACGTAGATAGGAAATGACAAAGTGAGTAATACTCCGATCAGGCACTGAAATTCAGCAAGACCCTCTTATCCGCGTAAATTCGTGTAATTCGCGATTCAGACAATTAACATCTACACTCAAATCGGTTTCCCGAAACACAAAACATAACCATCATGATCCTTCAGTTCAAAAGTACGAAGTCCATCATCAGTGTTTGCAAGCAGTTCGTGAAATTCTAATCCACGAGACTGATACTCCGCAAAAAGCGCATCTGGATCAGAGGTCAGAATGAAAGCATCCCATCGTGCCCACTCATGCCGAGTGTGGTTTGGAATTGGATGTATGTATTCAGTAATTTGTTTGAGAAGTATCCGCACATTATCACGAGACACTATTCCAAAAAACGGGTCATCTTCAGGGACAAGTAAATCTGTCTTAAAACCGAGTTTTTGATTGTAAAAGTCTATTGACTCGGCAAGGTTGTCAACAATAAAAAAAGGGGAGATTTCCTGAAGTATCGAATCTGTTGCCATCGTAATCCTCTTGATTTTCCTTATACAATATCCTAACAGATTTCCGCTTGATGTTCAACGCCAAAATTGTTTGACACCCACTGCCAATGTGTGTTAAACTTTAACAATTCACTGTTGATGAGAAAGGAACTGGCACGAACTTGTACCTCCAGTAAGTGCATCTGATATGGCACAAAGACCAGAGTTTCCGGTATCTAATAGGCTGCGACAATATGATACCGTTTCAAAAGTACTGATTCACCAAAACCCCGAAGATTGGTTAAGATTTAGCCTCGGTATCCCAGAAGCAGAGATGATTGAGGTGCTTGAAACCGAGCAGCCCACTGTCAAATCCAATCGTGCGGATAGTTTTATACGCGCGAATATCCTCGGCAAGGAAGCCATTGTGCATTTGGAAATGCAGACACACGATAGCAGAGAGGTACTGATGCCGTATCGTATGGCAGGTTATGTTGGCAGAGGAATTGAGTCCTTTCAGCTGCCGATTTATTCACACGTCATCTACTTGCACCCGCGGGCAGGGCAAACCGACCCCGGTGAATATATTCAAGAGATGTTGAACTATGAAATCCGTATCCGATACAAGGTGATCCGGCTGTACGATTTGGAGGGTTTGCCGTTTCTGGAGGCGGGTGTAAAAGGCTTGATACCTTTTGCGCCATTGATGAAACCACCGACAGATATGAAAGGTGAGGATTGGCTCCGGCAATGTGTTGAGGTTGCGGATGCTGTGCAGCAAGATGCGGTGTCAAAGGCGGATTATCTCACAGATTTAGCGATTTTGAGCGGCTTAATATTTGACTATGCAACTATTCGTGAAACTATAATGGAGGCGATCATGCACGAATCATCGGTTATCCAACATTTCCTGCAACAAGGCATTGAACAAGGCATTGAACAGGGCATTGAACAGGGCATTGAACAGGGGACGCGAGAAAGTCTCATTGAGGGCATCCTTGAAAATCTGGAGGTGCGTTTCCACTCCACCAACTTGCAAGCAATCGCGTTAAAGCTTGAACGTATTGAAGTATTGCAACGTCTTAGACAGTTGCGGCGCGCGTCGCTACAGGCACCGAGCCTCGATACCTTCCAACAAACTTTGGACTTAAACGAAGACACTGACGAAACCGACTCCATTTGAGAAACACATATTACGCTGAAAAGGAACATTTTCATGGCAACGCTCAGATGGGGCATACTCGGTTGTGGCAATGTTGCTGAACATAAAGGTGGACCGCCCCTTTACACGGTTGAAGATTCAGAACTTATCGCTGTGATGCGAAGGGACCGTGCGAAAGCGGAAGCATTTGCAGAGAAACACGGCGCAAAACGTGTTTATAACGATGTCCACCAACTCCTTGCAGATGATGAGATAAATGCTATTTACATCGCAACGCCGCCATATCTCCACTGCGAACAGACTATCCGTGCCGCACATGCAGGTAAACACGTCCTCTGTGAGAAACCGATGGCGATGACAGTTCAAGAGTGTCAACTGATGGTAGATGCTTGCCATGACGCTGGTGTTACCTTGATGCTTGCATATTACCGAAACTTCTATCCGAATGTCGTCAAGATGAAAGCGTTAATAGATGAAGGGGCTATCGGTGATGTTGTGCTTGCCCGTATCAACTGTACCGGTTACTACAACCCGAATCGTCATGATTTGAAGAATTGGCGGATTAATCCTGAGATTAGTGGTGGCGGTGTGTTGATGGATATTGGCAGTCACCGTATAAGTCTGCTTGAATATCTGATGGGAGACATCGCATCTGCACAAGGTTTCGCTGAGACAGTGCATTTAGACGCAGCTGTTGACGATTCTGCTGTGTTTACGCTGCGTTTTGGGAATGGCGCGCATGCTGTTGCGAATATCAACTGGAATATTGGCATTGGAATTGACGATGTTGAGGTATATGGCACAACTGGATGTCTAAAGTGTTCTCCTTTGAATTCAGGTAACCTGATACTTGAAACAAAATCTGATGGACAGGTTGAAATGCATCAACCTCCTTTACCACATACGCATACAGGACTTGTGGAAGATTTTGTCAATCATCTCAAGACAGGTGAACCGATCCGATGTTCAGATGAGTTGGGGTTGAAGACAAACGCGATTATTGCGCAGGTTTATGCGGATGGAAATTGATATATTCGTCGGGGTTGCAAACCCGCAGTGTGCCACACGCGCACGATGCGTTGATTCCCTCCTACAGATCTATTGTCCAATTCTTTCGTCCTCTAACGTTAACCATTCACCGTAGCCTCTCGGCATTTTCTCAGGTGGTTCTAATCCCGATTCCTTACGCCACCGTAGCAAAGGATGGCTGCGGTCAGTCTGCGGAAGATTGACACGCGTGCCGTAAGCTGCCGATTCAAAGATGCCCATCATCATTTCAACGATGTGTCGCCCCTCATATCCGCTGCACACATGCGGTCTGTCCTCATCCAAAGCGTTGACATATTCCTCTACAAACCAGTAATCCATTTCAGACCCGCTACGGTTGGGATCATAATGTTCAAGATAGATCAGTTCCAACGATTCCCACTTGTCATGTGCACCATCAGGGAGATAGTGTGGTGTTGGCAAATACCATGCACTACCGCTTTTCCAAAAGAGCCTTCCCTCGCTGCCAAAAAGTTCCATAGAATAGGCGTTCGTGTCCATTTTGTGAAATCGGTGTTGTAGTAGCGTTCCCGTCACGTTGCCTTCATACTGTAAGGTTGCAGTGATATATTCACCTGCGATAGTCCCCATGCCACTTGGAGACAGGAGAACATCCTCAGGAGTAATTGACTTCCCGCCAGTTGAAAGTTGGGCTACCACACTTTCAACCCGCCTTCCAAAATGTAGCATGTTGTTGAGCATGTGTGTGCCGATGTTCATCAATCCGTAACCGCCGTAGTAACCCTTTCCACTACCGGACATATACCGCAATTCACCAATTTTGCCAGCGTTAAAAGCACGCGCAATCGCTTGCATAGATGCGCCAACTCTGCCTTGATGATGCACTGCAACTTGTACGCCTTTCTCCTCAGCTTTTGCGATGACAGCATCCGCTTGCACAAGATCAACACACATCGGCTTTTCAACTTCTATATGAACACCGTGTTCTAATACCCGCATACATAGATCGTAGTGAAATTCAGTGCCGGTGGGTATCGCCACGATGTCCGGTGAAGTTTGCTGGATCATCTCGTCTAAATCAGCGAAACGCGCTGAGACGTTGACTGCATCACCTAAAGTGTCGCGTCTTTCCTCAATTAAGTCGCAGAGACCAACAATCTCAGTGCGGGGATGTGCATGATATGCTCGCGCAGCCGCAGTTCCACGTCCCCTACAACCTAAAATTGCAACCCGGTATGTTTTCATAAGTTTCTCCTCTTGGACGGATCTGGGTTATAAACCCCTCCTATAGGAAATTATCTCTATATCAAAACCCCTCTGGATATTGTATTTCTACGTTTTCTTCCTGCATGGATTCTCTGAAAAGTTTTTGGAGTTCATCCAGACTGCTATCAGGAAATTCATAAGAGAGTCGCAAATACTCAATGATGATTTCATCATACGCACCAATAAAGTCAAAATAAGATTCCGCGAATGTCATATCAAGAAATTTTTCTTGGTGGGTATTATAGAAGTTTTCATACCTTAGTGCTACCGCTTCATCAAGTTCACCCGCTTGAAACTTTGCGATTTGTACCTGTTCCCATATTATCACAAGATCCTGCCAAAACTCTTTTTCAAAACCGAGTTCTTCCTGGAATATTTGTTCAGTAGCAGCGAACAGAACCGAAAAGTCACCTGCTGCTTCTGCTTTTTGGAAAACGTCTGCTCTTCTATCATTTACTTGCTGCATCGCTTCTTGTGCTTTTTCCAACGGTGTGAGTGTTTCTTCCACCATCTTTTCTGTTTCTTCTTCCATATCTTCTGCACAACCGAAAGCAAAAATTGTGGTGATTAACGTCAAAAACACTAAGATTCTCATATTTCGTATCCATCCTTTGAATTTTATGTAGGCAGAATTGCTCTTGCGATTTTATAGAACACAAACTTAATAGGTCAAGTAGGATGCGCGAATTCAGAACTTAGGTTTCTGTGTAGTTTCTACTTCCGTCGGGAAAGATATGCCGACAAAGCATGGTCAAACGGGGTTGTTGTATCCATCTGAACATAGTCAATCTGGCTTGCACCACACCCGCGGCGGTAATTCTGAATAAACTGATTGGCTCATGTAAAAAGTAAGTGCGTTTTATTTGAATAAACTCGCTGTACACTTGGGTTCTCTAGAAGCCTCCGCACTTAGTCTTGACATGAGCCAACTGATTTAGATTTTCAAGGTATGCGGCTTTTAGTGAGTCAGCTTGCGTTGAAAGTGTCTGTCCAGATTTACCGATTTTCCCAGCATTGAAGGCACGCGCAATCGCTTGCATAGATGCACCAACTCACCCTGATGATGCACTGCAACTTGTACGCCTTTCTCCTCAGCTTTTGCGATGATAGCATCCGCTTGCACAAGATCAACACACATCGGCTTTTCAACTTCTATATGAACACCGTGTTCTAATACCCGCATACATAGATCGTAGTGAAACTCAGTGCCGGTGGGTATCGCCACGATGTCCGGTGAAGTTTGCTGGATCATCTCGTCTAAATCAGCGAAACGCGCTGAGACGTTGACATCTTCACCTAAAGTGTTGCGTCTTTCCTCAATTAAGTCGCAGAGTGCTACTATCTGCGTGCGCGGGTGTGCGTGATATGCCCGTGCGGCTGCTGTCCCTCTACCTCTACAACCCAATATTGCTATACGATATGTTTTCATAGGTATTTTCCTTGTAGGGGCGGGGTTAATGAAGATTAAGAATTTAATCGGGTAATTTCATAACCATGTCCGGTGCGGTTAGGAAACCGCACCATTGGCGTCAATTTAAGAAAAGTCTGTATTTTTTTGAACACCCCTCAATAAGCATGATTATTGAGACTGTCCCATATTTAGTCCCGTAGGGACGATATGTTTATAGTACACCGTATAGACACGTCTCTTTAGCTCCGTCCGAGCGACATATCCCGATTGCTAATCTGCTGCTAAAACATACCGCCCCTACGGGGCTCAAGAGATTGACTGCCTCGTTTTCTATAAACATATCGTCCCTACGGGACTAAAGAGGCTTTCTCATACACGGGAAACCACTAAATTGACGCTAATGGTGCGGTTAGGAAACCGCACCTACCGGTAACGGAGAAAATTAGAATTACCGAATTAATAAATTAATCTTCATCAAACCCCGCCCACAAGAAAATTATCTCGATATCACTATTCTTCAGGGTACTCTTCAGGGTACTGAATGCTAACTTTTCCATCAACTATGGATTTCTTGAGTAAAGCAAGGAGACTTTCCTTAGTAGAATCTGGATACTCATAAGAAAGACGTAAGTATTCTATGACAATTTCATCATAAGCTGCCATGTATTCAAAGAAAAATTCGCCACCACTCATACTTTCAAAATCAAATTTTTGGAAGTAAAAGGTAAGGAAGTTCACATATTCTAGTGCCTCGGCCTTAGACTCATCTGTTTTACCAACTTTAAAGAGTCCTTGAACGCGTTCATCATGTGCATCTTCCCATGTATCTAACAATTCCTGCCAGGTTTCTTGACCAAAACCGAGTTCTTCCTGGAATATTTCTTCAGCAGCAGCAAATAGAACCGAAAAGTCACCTGCTGCTTCTGCTTTTTGGAAAACGTCTGCTCTTCTATCATTTACTTGCTGCATTGCTTCTTGTGCTTTTTCCAACGGTGTGAGTGTTTCTTCCACCATATCTTCCATTTCTTCTTCCATATCTTCTGCACAACCGAAAGCAAAAATTGTGGTGATTAACGTCAAAAACACTAATATTCTCATATTTCGTATCCATCCTTTGAATTTTATGTAGGCAGAATTGCTCTTGCGATTTTATAGAACACAAACTTAATAGGTCAAGTAGGATTCTCGGATTCAGAACTTAGGTTTTTGTTAGTTTTCTACTTCCGTCGGGAAAGATATGCCGACAAAGCATGGTCAAACGGGGTTGTTGTATCCATCTGAACATAGTCTATCTGGCTTGCACCACACCCGCGGCGGTAATTCTGAATAAACTGATTTAGATTTTCAAGGTATGCGGTTTTGAGTGAGTCGGCTTGCGTTGAGAGTGTCTGTCCAGTCTCCATATCTCGGAAAACGACTGACCCTTTATAGGGGAAGGTGAGTTCGGCATTATCAAGTAAGTGAAAAACGATTACCTCATGTTTCTGATGACGGAGATGTTTCAGTGCGGAGATAACATTGGATGGTTCATCAAGTAGGTCAGAGATAACGATAACCAATCCGCGTCGGACAATACGTTTCGCGAGTTCATGGAATAGACTACTCAACTCAGTTTCTTCTCCGGGTGTTGCATTTTCCAAAGTGGACACAATTGCACGCAGATGTGTTGCAGTACCTCTCGGTGGAATATAATGCTTAATATCAGTATCAAAAAGTGCTAAACCGACAGAGTCACGTTGCTTCAGCATGAGGTAGGTGAGGGTGGCAGCGAGATAACATCCGTATTCAAACTTCGTCAATGTGTCATCTTTGTGTTTGTAGTTCATTGACGCACTGGTATCAAGCAGGATATATGCTCTTAGGTTTGTCTCTTCTTCAAACTTTTTGACATAGTACCGATCAGATTTTCCATAGACTTTCCAATCGATATATCGGATTTCATCGCCGGGCATATATTGTCGATGCTCAGCGAATTCGACACTAAACCCTTGATACGGACTTTTGTGCAAACCTGTGACAAATCCCTCAACAACGAGACGGGCAACGAGTTCCATGCCACCTATCCGAGAAAGTGCAACCGGATCAAGATATTTATGAGATGTTTGCATAGTGTTCCTTTACAAAAAGTGTGATGAACTTTATTGGAGCTTTGCAAGAAAGTCCGTTGGTTTTACAATAAGAATACCTTCATAACTTTCAAGCGGTAACAGATGTTTCCTATCTCCTGTTATAATATGAGTGGCGTTTCCTACCAAAGCACATTATAACAGAAATGTTCTTGAATATCAACCGAAATGTAAGATATGTGGAAAGATTAATTCTCACTTACGGCTATAGTGTAGTGTATCATTTAAATTAATAATTGTAGATTGTAGAAAGGGTGTGTAAAGTTTTTGGCAAAATCTGTGCACAACTCATTGTAGGGGCAGGTCCCTGTGCCCGCCCGCTGCTTGAATATCAGGCATTGGCGGGGAGAACCCAGGGACCCTGCCCTACAGTAGATAAACGCGAAGGTTACATCACAAATTGAACCTTATGCGTCAATTTAGCGTTCCTCCAGGTCCGGTAGGTGCGGTTTGTAACCGCACCATAGGCGTCAATTTAGTGGTTTTTCAAATATGAGAAATGCTCTTCAGTCCCGTAGGGACTATATGTTTATAGCACCCAATGTTCTCAATCTCTTTCGCTCCGTAGGTGCGATATTTTTAGAACGTTTTTGTTTGCCATATCGCACCTACGGAGCGAAAGAAACTATTATACGTTTTTCTATAAACATATCGTCCCTACGGGACTAAATATAAGACAGTCTCGGTAATCATGCTTATTGAGAAGTGTTTGTCCAAACGCAGACATTTTCTTAAATTGACGCCTATGGTGCGGTTTGATGAAGATTAATTTATTAATTCGGTAATTCTGATCTCTTTTCTGTCTGAATCGCGGATTATCGCAGAGAACGCGGAGGACGCGGAATTAAGAGATTCTTTGTTACCGGCCCGTCTCTGGCGAAAGGAAATGTCCGAGACACAAAAGCATTTTCCGCGTCTTCTGTGTCCTCCGTGTCCTCCGCGATTCAGACAACCAGATAATGGACCTCACACAAGAAAAACATAAAACAAGATGTCTATGGTTAGAAAATTACCGAATTAATTTTTTAATCTTCATTAACCGCACCGAGTCGTTCGCGAAAATGGTTATCGGACGCATATTCCATAAGAGCCGGTGCGGTTTCCTAACCGCACCGATAGATTAGAATCAAGTTAATTTGGTATTAGTGCATATCAAAGACAATGCCGGTAGAACCCTTGTGGCGTTAGCGCGTGAAGTCGGGGATACCGCATTGGCGAAACGGTTGTTGGCACACCCGAATTATGCACTTTCAGTGTCGGCAAAGCGAAAGTTGGCAACAAAATAGGCAAGTCTAAAGCAACGATATTCTTCGCGACCGGGAGGCTGCTACTACAGAAGAAAAACATGCAACAAACAATCGAAAATATAAAAACTAAATGACTCTTGTGAGTAAACATTTTGGCTCATGTAAAAAGTAAGTGCGTTTTATTTGAATAAACTCGCTGTACACTTGGATTCTCTAGAAGCATCCGCACTTAGTCTTGACATGAGCCAACATTTTCATTGACATCTGATAATATATATGATTTAATATATGTCAAGGAGACAATCTATGAAAAATGTATTATTTTTTTCAATACTCTTTTGTGCCATCACTGTGTCTGTTCTCGGTGACATAACGCAGACAGACTTTGACAAAATACGACTGATAGTCAACGATGAAATCAAGAAAGAAATATCAATCTCTGAAACGCGTATGAAAGAGTATATTTCTCAAGAGATAAAAACCGTCAACGTTAAAATATCTGAAACAGATAAACGATTAAGTATGCTTTTTGGTGTGGTAATTGCTTCAATCGCGATTGTTGGAATTCCCCAAATCGTTGTCGCATGGCGAAGTTCTAAATATAATGAATTAGAGAAAAAAATAGAGCACCTAACACAGGAAATCCAAACGTTGAAGCAGCAGCGTATTGTAATACCAAATTAACGCGATTCATATTGTTTTTCGATTTCACAAATCCATTGAAACCCGACATGTGGCTGCACAATGTCCCAGTTTTTTGAGAACCATTGACACCGATTGACAAGCACTTTTTCAAGAGACGAAAGTGTTTTCAGGACACGATTGGCGATCACTTCTCGTAACAAAGGCCAAAGTCGTTCGGCAGGTTGTAGTTCTGGCGAATAAGGAGGCAAATAAAACAACTCAATGCCCGCAGGCACTTGCACCGCTTTACTTATGTGAAACCCTGCGCGATCCACAAGCAGCACTATCTGTTTCTTTGCTTCGGGATTCACATCGCGCGCAAACTCTGCCAGTGCAAGGTTCATCACCTCAACACTGACGGTGGGCAATAGAAGCCAGTAGGTTTCGCCTGTCTGCGGACGAACGAAACCGAACCCGTAGAGCCATTTATGTGCCGGGCAAACCGTTGCCGTTGGTCGCACGCCTTTTTTCGCCCATACACGTCGGTGAACCGGTAATAAACCCAAACGGGTTTCGTCTTCCGCCCAAACTTCTACCGGTTTTTCCGGGTGCTCACTTTTAAGGGCAGCAACACGCTCTTCTAACTTTTTTTTAAAGGTCTGCTGTGCCTCCGGTGTCGCAGCGGCTTGATGTTGCGGACGCGGTCTCTGCAAAGTCCAACCAAGTCTTCTAAGATATTTCCAACCTGTCACGGCACTCACAGGTCGCTTCAGTGTCTCAGATATCCAAGTCGCAACTTTGGGACCTGTCCAGAGCCCGCCATCAATAGGCGGTGCCGAAAGTGCTTTTTCAAGGGATGCTTGCTGTTGTGCATCAAGGAAGGGACGCCCACCATTGGTTTTTCGTTTGTCTCGCAGTGCCTCTTCGCCATCAGCGTTATAGTGCCTGCGAAGTTTCCTAACGCAGTCAGGCGTGCAGCCAACGATGTCCGCAACTTCGCGCGGTTTTCTCGGATTTTCGGTGTCAGCAAGGAGCCAAATCGCATGCCACCGCATCCGTTCCCGTGGGCATTCACATGCCAGATACCTTTGTTTCAATGCTTCTATTGACAAATGAGGTGAAACTCCGTGTTTAGGGTTTTTCATGTGTGGTGAAACTCCGTGTTTAGGGTTTTTCATGTGTGGTGAAACTCCGTGTTTAGGGTTTTTCATGTGTTTAGTGTAGCAGATTAAAAAAAATAAAACAATACGAATTCCGTTAATTTGGTATAAGTTCCTAACTCCGTTGTGCAAGTTATCGCTGATATATCACTTTCCCATTGGTATAATTCTTTCTCCTTATCTATCTAATACGTTGCCCTACCGCCGCTTACATCGTAACACTGTCCCGTCACAAAACTCGCCTCATCAGACGCTAAGAAATTGACGACTGCAGCGACCTCCTCCGGTTTTCCGACGCGCCCCAACGGAATTTTACTTACCATATAATCAACTGTGGACTGTGCCATACCTTCCAGAATAGGCGTTTCAATTACCGCAGGAGACACCGCATTCACACGGATATTATAGTCCGTTACTTCTTTAGCGAGAGCCTTCGTCAAGCAGATAACACCCGCCTTAGACACGGAATAGGGAATGAGTGTCGGGTTGCCTTCCTTGCCAGCGATTGAAGCAATATTCACAATTCTGCCGTAGTCTTGTTCAATCATCGGACCAATGACCGCTTTACAACAGAGGAAAACACCCGTCAGGTTAACGCCTAAAACTGCATTCCAATCCGATTCATCCAAATCTGTTAAAGGAAGTGTTCTGCCTGCTATTCCAGCATTGTTAACGAGAATATCAATACGCCCAAATTCTGATAGAACACTTTGTATTGCATCATTAACATTAGCAGACAGCGAAACATCCGCTTGAATCGGAAGTGCTTCCCGACCAAGTTTTTCTATCTCCTGTGCAACAACTTCAACGGAAGACAGGTTTAAATCCATGATAGCAACGTCAGCACCTGCATTCGCAAGTCTAAGAGCGATTGCTTTGCCGATGCCTTGTCCTGCCCCCGTAACAATCGCAATTTTATTCTTCAGATTCACATGTCCACCTCTGTTCTAAAAAATCGTCTAATTCAATTCCGAATGCGTCTGCTATCCGATTAACATAACTGAAAAATCCTACTACCTCAACAATAGCGAACAGTGTCTCATCAGTGAGACCAAAACCACGAAGTTGTTCTAAATCTGTGGGTGTGATAGAATATGCTTCCTCAGTCACTTTGACAGCGAATTCAAGGATAGCCTTCGTAGTATCGTCAATATCTGCAGTACGAAAATCCGATGCAATATCTTTTGCAAGTTTCTTATTAGTGAGTTGATCACGCAACTCATCCGCGTGTGCGACAGTTCAGTAGTGGCACTGATTTACTTTTGACACGACGGTCGCAATCATCTCGCGTTGTGCGCGTGTAAGCGGTGATTCATCGTCATGCATCACCACTTTGTAAAGTTCAACAAAAGCGCGCATGCTTTTCGGACGGACACTAAATAGTTTGACAATATTGAAAAGCTGTCCTGCACGTGCTATCGCTGCTTCATATTCCTCTTTCACAATCCCAGTTGCTTCAGTTTCATCTACTGTTTGAATCCATGCCATATCTTACTCACCAATGACGACACCGTATTCACCAACGACTGCGCCTCTGTGTCCTGATTGATAATGTAGATGTCTTTCACCAACGATTGGTTGTGTACTCTGTACTTCAACAGAGCCGCGTATGTTCCCCATTGCTCCTTCGTCAACATCTGCACAACACCTCGGCTTAATCTGGCGATGCAGCTGGCGACGAATATCACCCTTTTTATTACGTACAATGATGTTTACAAACGCATCTGCCTCTCCAACGTTGAGGAAACGGAACCAATCTTTTGCCCCACTTGCAACTTCAGGGAAGAACAACCGCAGTCCGACGTGTCCACCTTCTTCTGATGCTCCCGGTAGGTCAATGACAGCAGTCTCATTATGCATGTGACGTTCTGCCACAATCGGTTGATCGCAGCGTATCAAGATGGAAGACTTAATTTTAATATCCTCCATCTTTGGCATCCAGCATTCAAAAGGATTCAAATCGTGTTCCATAGTTGTCACTGGGTTCCCGGTTCCGTCTTCATGAGCTATTAGCGTTACCTTACCCCTCTCTCTACCGACATTGACAATGATTGCCCAATCTTGCCATGCGGGTCCCACCTCTGGAAAATAGAGGGTTCGCGGTGCGTCAGAGATTACTTGACCATATTGTCCAACGCAAGTTTTTCCACCTTGATAATGTAGATGGCGTTCCCCGACAATCGGTTGCGTGCTTTGCACTTCAACCGTACCAGTGACGTTACCCATCAAACCTTCGGCTAAATCCCAACAACATAACGGCTCTATAGCGTGATGTCGTTGTCTCACAATATCACCGTGCCGATTGCGGATTATAATGTTTATCAACGCATCCGCCTCCCCAACGTTCAAAAAACGGAACCAGTCTAATGCACCTGAGACCAATTCTGGAAAGAAAAGGCGCAGCCCAACTGTTTCGTATTCCTCCGCCGCACCCACAAAATCAAGGATGTTCGTGTTGTTATGCATGTGACGTTCTGCCACAATCGGTTGATCAGCGGTAAGTTGCATTGAGGAATTCTGTTTAATCGCCTCTACGTTTGGTGTCCAACATTCAAAAGGTGATATCTCTTTCTCCTCTGTCCAAGTCGGCTGTCCATTAACAGCATGCCGGGCAATTCCTGTCACACGGGTTTCCTCTGTACCTACATTAATAACTTGGACCCAATCTTCCCACTGGGGACCCACCTCTGGGAAATATAATGTTGTTGCAAGTGCCATCAATTACTCCTTATTCCATTAAAACTAATTTAACTTGATATAATCTTATGTTTCAACTACAATTTTAACTTAATCTTACCTATTATTCCACTAAAATTTGGTATTCCCTTACGGAGGTTATTGATGGCACGAAAAAAACTTTCAGACGCTGAAATACAGAAAAACTTAGAAAGACTAAACGGTTGGGCTATTGAAGATGGAAAACTACATAAGGAATTTAAGTTTGACAACTTCATTGCCGCGTTCGGTTTCATGACACAACTTGCCTTAATCGCCGAATCCATGAACCATCATCCTGAATGGTTCAATGTTTACAATCGCGTAACAATAGACATGATGACGCACGATGCGGGTGGTATTACGGAATTAGACGTTAAATTCGCAGAACATGCCGATGCACTTGCGTAGGAATGAGGATAAATTATGCTTCAGAAAGACAAAGATACTTCTGGTCTGATTCTTCCAAACAGCAATGTTCAACAAGATTATACACGATGGCATCTCCCTAAAGAGGCAACTGTCCGTTTAGGGAAAGGTTTAAGTGCAGTAAATAAATATATATATTTATTTCCAAAGAAAATACTGGGTATGTAAAGTTTTTGTCACCTTATGCATCAATTTAGATGTCCTGTCCGTCGGGTGTCGCTTCGCTCTACCCATAGCCGTCAATTTAAGGAAAGAACTCGTTTTGTCCTCGCGCAATTCATTGCGTCTCGGACATTCAAAGAAAAGAGGCGCAATGAATTGCGCGAGGACGAACGCAGATATTCTCGTCCTTTGCGTTATTTGAGATGTTGATACAAAAAGGTGCAGTTAGGAAACCGCACCTACCGGGGTTGGAAACCGCTAAATTGACACTTATAGATGTCGCTTCGCTCTACCCGGCAGACGATAATATTTGTGACAAAAACTTTACACACCCAGGTGAGATTAGAATAGAGGACATCATATTATCATAGAAAACTTTGTGCAGTTACAAGCCCAATATACATTTTAAAGTCAAACTAACGTTATTCCACTATCTTTTTCAATATAAGTTTCTCAATTACGGTGTATCCCTATCAAAACGAGTTAGAAATGCCAACAAATGCTCAAAAAAGTAAGACAACCGTTGCCCCTGTTGTGCCAAACAATACTTCTCAAGACTACGCGCAGTGGCACCTTCCAGAAGGTGCTTCTGCGCGTTTAGGAAAAGGTTAGGTTCATGTGGGTTAAAAACATATAACCATAACAATAACTCCTACACTCCGCACTTCTGATTCCGATTTTCGGTATTTATTTCTCAAACCTGCGTGGTCCCTACATTGAGTAAGCAATTTCAGGTGAACCGGAAAAAAGACAAGTGGAAAATGGACTCTTAATTCACAACTCCAAATCTTCCCTATCCTGTGCGAATCCTTTCGTAACGCGGGTTTGTCGTAAAAATACCAAAATGTGTCAAAACAAGTGCGGAGTGTAGGATAACTATACTGACAAAGTGGATTAACAAAGAAAGATTGAGAAGATATAATGGGACACACAAGCATCGTTTTAATCGCAGGACTTATTTTTCTGATACGTTATGAGCCACCGGAAACAGCAGTAGAATTCAACAATGCGCAAATTATTTTTTGGACATGTCTATTGACTGCTGCACCTGTGTTTCTTGCTTATCTCACAAGAAAACTCAATACATTTCGTGTTGCGTTTGTGTTTGACCTTTTGTGTTTAGTCGGTTACGTTTATAACCTGTACAAACTCAACTTGCCTGAATTCATCAATCAACATCTCGCTTTTTTGGAGATAATTCATCACTCGCGAGAGTTTTTTTCTCTAATTCCACTCTTTATTGGGTTACTCGGAATTAGAGTCGCAATGCATGAGGAAAAACGGACACAGTGGGAACACCTCAACTTCAATTTTAGGTTTCTACTTTTCCCTCTATTCCCAATGTTGGTGATAAATGCCGTGTTGGACCTCGGTCATCTGCTCCCGGAAACAGTAGCAGGTCTTCTTCTCCTCGTAATGCTTGTGCCGCTACTTGCACTTCCGCACATCCTTGCCCCGTTAATGATGCAGTTTTTGTGGAAAACTAAACCCTTAACTGATACTGTGTTGAAAGAAAAACTTGAACAGTTGACAAAACAGAGTGGAATTAAGTACCGCGATATTGTAGTATGGCAAACAGGTTACCTCTCTATAGCAAACGCAGCAGTGGCAGGTATACTCCCGGGAAACCGCAGAATCTATTTGACCGATGTGCTCATACGTAATTTTACAGATGAACAGATTGAGACGATTGTTGCCCATGAAATCGGACACATTCGCCATAGACATCTGCTTATCTCTTGTTTTATCATGTTTGGATACCTATTAAGTTATATGCTCTTTTACCAGTTGGTTGGAAAACCGCTGGAGTCAATTCTCTCCGGTGTTCCAATTCTCTTATCAATTGTTTCGATTCTCTTTTTTGTGTTCTATTTTAAGGTTTTCTTTAACTACTTATCGCGGCGTTTTGAGCATCAAGCGGACCTCTACGCTGCTGACCTTACTGACAAGCCAGAGGTATTCAAATCCGCATTAGAAAGTCTTGGATTTCTCAGCAGGCTACCTAAACCGATACGTTTTATTTTTGAGGCTTTCAGCACGCACCCGTCCCTTGAACACAGATTAACTTTTTTGGATAGATCAACCGCAAAAAATCCTTCTGTTCAAAGATATAGAAAATGCTTACTTGAAGTAAAAGTCCTGATTGCTTTAATCCCAATATTCGGCGTCCTCATTTATCTGATAAGTATGTAGACACAGTTTCTTAATTTCCGTTAACTATTATAACACCGTCTGGTAGGTGCGGTTTCCTAACCGCATCATTTACCCATGCCTAGTAGTGCGGTTAGGAAACCGCACCTACCAACCGTAATATGAATGAGGTATTATTTTTATGAGTCAAAAGACATACCGTGCAGCAGCAATCGGACATACCGGTGCTGGTAACTTCGGACACGGATTGCATATCGCATACAAAAATATTGAAAATGTAGAATTTATCGCTATCTCTGATCCAAATGAGGAAGGCAGAGAAAAAGTTTCAGCAGAAGCAGGTGCATTACGCAGCTACGCGGATTATCGCGACATGTTAGAGAAAGAGACGTTGGACATTGTGAGTGTTTGTCCGCGTTGGGTAACTGAACATCTTGATATGGTGACTGCTTGTCTGGAAGCAGGCTGCAACGTCTACTGCGAAAAACCGATGACTGGTTCACTTGCTGAAGGAGATAAAATCGTTGAAACAGCGAAAGCACATGGATTAAAGGTTGCAGTAGCGCATCAGGCGGTTTACCTTCCTGCAACGCATGCAATCAAACAGATGCTCAACGATGGTAAGATTGGCACCATCCAAGCCATCTATGCCAGTGGTAAACAGGACAGACGCGGTGGCGGCGAGGATATGATTACACTCGGTACGCATACGTTCAATATGATGCGCTTCTTCGTCGGAGATGTTGCATGGATGCAGTCCCATGTCACCAAAGATGGTAAAGAGGTCGTATACGGCGGCGACCACGAACCGACTGAACCTGTCGGATCGGTTGCTGGTGATTGCGTCAATAGCTACTTCGCTTTCAAGAACGGTGTTTCAGGTTTCTTCCAGTCCCGCAAAGATCAGGCTGGATCAGGCAGATACGGCATGGAGATTGTTGGCAGTGAAGGAACTTTTTCTCTTCGCGGAGATGTTGCCAATCGCCTTATGGTTTATCCTTATCCTGTATTAGTCCCTTCAAATCCAGCGCAGGAGTGGGAAGCGATTGATCTTGATGATACCCCGTTTTTCAGAGGCAACGAACTCGCGATTCTCGATCTGATTGATGCAATAGAAAATGATCGGAAACCGATTTCGGCTGCGGAAGATGCTGTCGCTGCTTTGGAGATGATATTGGGTGCCTATGAATCCCAACTTTCAGGCAGCCGCATCCCGTTTCCGATAGAGAATCGCGAACATCCGTTGAGCCGTGGAGCTTAAACTGGCTCCATTTTCCGATCACCGTTGTCGTAGCGGATCTGATATTGAACATCTGGCACCTTCATTGCACGGATAGCAAGTTCACCGAATGTGATGAGTGGTTCCGATAGCAGAAGCAGCTCATCCAGCGATTCAGAAGGTGTCTTATCAGTTGTATCCAGCACAATTTTACGTCCTTTTTGGGTGAACAGAGATTTGTCAATCTCCTCTTCAAAGAGACCTTTGAGCGAAGGAATATCCTCTGGTTTGATAATTTGATATTCGTGAGGGGCGGTTTCCATCCGCTCCCTAATCACATCATCATTTGCGGTAACGTGAATTAATACTACATCCGGTAATCTCGCCTCCATTACTTGGGTTTCATATCCACGCTGTGCACGGTAATGATAGTTGCGATAATATGAACTATCTGGATCATCGCCATAAACTGAAGTATAGACTGCTTCCTCAATGTGCCAACCTGCGATAAGGGTGTTCGGATAGTTTTTGATTACCTCAACGTGATATTATATCTGCATCCGTTGCATCCGTTCCTTGACGTCATCCGGAAAGCCTATGTATGCAGCCCTTGATTCTGCGCTCAACGTAGAATCAGGGATTGTAAAGTGGTCATCAACGTGAACCGCTAATTTTCTGTGCCGATAATAGTCTGTCAACAGGTTAATCAAAGTAGATTTTCCTGCATATTCAATACCAACAAATATGCATCTCATAAAAACCTCGCTTTTGAATTGATGAGTAGTTAGGTTGTTAACTTACTTTAGATTTATCACGAAATTGAAAAAATGTCAAGAATCTGTATGATGTAAGGGGAATCTCATCCTCTTGATTTCCTTGACAACAGCATTATTGCAATGTATAATACCTTAACATCAGCAATTTTAACATTAGGAGACAACCATGGAAAAAATTCAGACTGTCAAAATTCAGGAACGGGACGGTGTGGAAATCTATACTGCCTACATCCAAAAAAATGGTGACGGGTGGATAGGTCAAATTCACGAAGTGCCCGAAGTGAACTGTGAAGAAGTCACAAAGGAACGACTTGTAATAACTCTGGAAAATGAACTTCACATTGCTTTAGAGGCTCGTGCAGACGCTTGGGATAAACAAATCGAAGAAGATATAAAAGCTGGACGGCTTGATCATCTTGGGGACAAAGCCCTTGAAGATTTGCGAGCGGGTAGGTGCACTGATTTATAAAACTACTTCCGAATTTTAGACATGTTACCGAAACCTACCACAAGCAGTTAGACATCTTGCAGATGAGAAGTTTGCACTGTTGAAGCGAAATCCAAGACACCCATCACTAAAGTTAAAAAAGATTGGGAAATATTGGGTAGCAAGAGTCGGCATTAACTATCGCACGTTAGCACGTGAAGAGGAAAATTCTTTAGTTTGGTTTTGGATCGGAAAACACGATGAATACATGCGGCGAATCAGACACCAAGACATTTAAAAAATAACACTCTAAATTGTTCTATGCTCACAATTGGCAACCTTAACATACCCGATTTCCCACTTCTGCTGGCACCGATGGAAGATGTCAGCGATCCGCCTTTCCGCGCAGTCTGCAAAGAAAATGGAGCGGATCTCATGTATACCGAATTCATCTCTTCAGAGGCACTTATTCGCGATGCTGCGCGCAGTGTTGCCAAGTTAGATATATTTGAGAACGAAAAACCGATCGGCATCCAAATTTTTGGGCATAATATTGAGGTAATGCGGGAATCTGTTGAAATCACTGAACGTGTTGAACCTGACATCATTGATATTAACTACGGATGTCCGGTGAAAAAGGTCACATGTAAAGGCGCAGGCGCAGGAATCTTGCAGGACATTCCTAAGATGGTTAAGATGACCGCAGAAATGGTGAAAACCACAAAGTTGCCTGTCACAGTAAAAACACGATTGGGTTGGGATGATAACACAAAGTATATTGTTGAGGTTGCAGAAAGGCTACAAGACGTGGGTATTCGTGCGATAGCGATTCACGGCAGGACGCGCCGTCAGATGTACAAAGGTGACGCAGACTGGACACTCATCGGCAAAATCAAGGATAACCCGCGCATGAATATCCCTGTTTTTGGCAACGGAGATGTGGATAGTCCACAAAAGGCATCTCGGATGCGGCGAGAATACGGTGTGGATGGAATCATGGTCGGACGTGCTGCGATTGGATATCCATGGATTTTCAACGAAATAAAACACTATTTCGCAACCGGAGAATTGCTTCCTTCTCCATCAATAGATGAACGTATTGCTGTATTTAGAAAACATCTGAACTTTTCGATTAAATGGAAGGGGTTAAAACTCGGACTTATTGAGATGCGGCGGCACTATGGAAACTATTTTAAAGGTATTCCTCATGTCAAACCTTTTCGAACACGTTTGGTGACATGCGATAGTTACGATGGTGTTTTAGAAATTGTGGAAGAACTCCGTAGGCATGCTTATCGATCTATAGGATTATCCGATCAACTTACGGATACGCAGACACATAATCAAGACCATTCAGATTTGGGTGTTCCAAATAGTGTATCAGTATAAATCGGGCGGACAAAACCCTCCTACAAGAGAAATGGTGAGATTGCATCTCTCTGTGCACTCAATGAAGGGAATTAACTAACAATCCCACTGCTTTAGCTGTGGGTCAAAAAACGCTTGACATTTGCACCGAAATAGTATATGCTATATGTAGCATCGTTGGACAGGGTTATCACCTCAACACTTACCTGTGTTGAGTCCTGTCCCCATCCGTGATAAGGTGTGTGGTGCTGGTGCGAAATCACTCAAAACATTAGAATGTGGTAGAGAACACCTAATATATGTTGTTAGGACAACATCCCTACCACATTCACTAATAACTCGCCTGGGGACACTGGGAGAGTCTAAACGCTTGTGGAGTCCGTGTTAGACTCAACTACGGAGCAGTGGATGCAGAAGCAGGAACAAGGCATTCAGAAACATTAAGGACTGATATAAGACCTAAGAATCCCACTCCTTTAGGTGTGGGAGATGTCAAAATCCTTGACGTAAAAACTGTATAATTCTATTATAATAACAAAGACATGATGTAAGGACTTAACCATGAACAAAATACCCTTTATGAAACTTAGTGGAGCTGGCAACGACTTTGTAATCATCAATAATCTAAGCCAAGTTGTTGATAGCACAGATTCAGAATTTATGAATTTCGTCACAAAGGTTTGTCAACGCCGAATGTCAGTCGGTGCTGATGGTGTGCTACTCGTTGAACCGAATGAAGATGTCGATTTTCGGATGCGTTATTTCAATGCTGATGGTGGGGAGGTTGAAACCTGCGGGAACGGTGCAAGGTGTATCTCAAAATTCGCTTACCTAAACGGTATCGTACCAAAACAGATGCGATTTTTAACAAATGCAGGTATTTATGAAGCCGAAATCGTAGGAGATAACGTTAAAGTAGGTATGAGCGATCCCACGGATATTCGGATTAATGTTCCGCTTCGCCTTGAAGAAGGTGTTCATGACGTGGGTTTTGTGAATAGTGGTGTGCCGCATGTCGTTTTCTTTGTAGATGACTTGGAAACAACTGATGTTTTTGATCTTGGACAACAAACACGTTATCACGACGATTTTAAGCCGGCAGGCACTAATGCGAATTTTATCAATATCTATTCACAAGAACTAATTGAAATTCGCACTTATGAACGTGGCGTTGAAAATGAGACACTCGCTTGTGGAACGGGGTCTATCGCCTCAGCTATTGTTTCCGCATCTTTGGGGAAGGTAAAATCACCTGTCTCTGTTAAAACAGCAAGTGGTGTTATCTTGAAAATCCATTTTGATTTGGAAAACGATGCGGCAGAAAACGTATATCTTGAAGGGGATGCTCGCGTCATTTTTGCAGGTGAACTTACATCAGAAGCATGGGATTATTAAATCTAATGTGCACACCTTCGTGCCGTTGTTATCAAGGAGAGTTTAAATGTTTGAGGGTTCTTATGTTGCACTCGTCACACCGTTTAAGGACGATGAATCGTTAGATGAAGCAAAACTCAAGGAACTGATTCAGTTTCAGATTGAAGGCGGAACACACGGCATCGTTCCGTGTGGGACAACAGGTGAATCCCCCGCACTTTCAGAGACTGAACACGATAGGGTAATAGAAATCACCATTGAAACGGTAAATGGACGGGTACCTGTAATCGCGGGTACTGGTTCCAACTCAACCACACGCACACTCCGTGCTACAGAACATGCCAAAGCAGCGGGTGCCGATGCAGCACTGATTGTCACTCCATATTATAACAAACCGACACAAGGAGGACTGTACGCGCACTATATGAAAATCGCCGACACAGTTGACATACCGATTATTGTCTACAACGTGCCAGGACGTTGCGGTACAGATATCCTTTCACCTACGGTTGCGCGCCTCACAGAACATCCGAATATCGTTGCACTCAAAGAGGCGACAGGCGAACTCAAACGTGCAAGTGAAGTCGTCAATCTTTGTCCTGATGACTTTGTTGTTCTTTCCGGGGATGATGTCAACACGTTACCTATTCTTGCTGTCGGTGGAAAAGGAGTTATCTCAGTCGTTGCAAACATTGCACCCGCCGATGTAGCTGAAATGTGTAACGCATTTCATGCAGGAAATCTTGAATTGGCTCGTAAACTTCACTATAAAACCTTGCCGTTAGCGGTTAATCTGTTTATTGAGACAAATCCGATTCCAGCAAAAACCGCGTTGATGTTGATGGGTAAGCTCAACGGAAAAGTTAGACTTCCGCTTGTACCGATGGAACCTGCGAACCTTGAATCCCTCCGTAGGACACTTGTGGAAACAGGACTGATTTAACCGTTGTGTAGGACTTAACAAAACCTCAAGAATGTGGTAGAATCTATAAAAACCTATAAAACTCTACACTCTTCTTTTGATTTGTGCCGGACTTCCTGCTTCGTTGTTTCGTGCCTCTCAAGTGAGGTCTGACAGAAACTCCACAGGCGTTTATCGTCTCCTCGCAACTCGTGGCGACGGTGTTAGGGTTGAGCGGGACAGAGATTGATAGCAGCGTTGAGGTCTCTATTGCATTCAAAGTCACATTCTGTGCAATGATATGTCCGTTCAGAGAGCGTCAAATCTGTTTTCTTGTGTCCGCAGTTGCTACAGGTCGGACTACTCGCAAAGAACTGATCCGCTTCAGTTAAGAGTTTAGCAGCTTCACCAATCTTAACAAATCTATTATTCATACATCTTCACCAATCTTAACAAATCTATTATTCATACATATATTATAGCAGAAACAACAAGGCTTTGTCAAGTAAAAAACTACATAACTTTAGATTTTATGAGGTTCTTATAGGTTTTTATAGGTTTTTGTAGTTAATTTTTAACTGCAACTCACCCCTTTGGCAAATCTAATTAAACAGCATGAACGTGAGTTATACCAAATTAACGGGATTAGAAGTTTTCTAGTAGCAGTTAGCATTGCGAGGCACGGGGACCTCGCGCTACAAATCGCGTTAATTGCGTATAAATACCTCTGCCGGCACTCCGAAAAGCGTTGATTTTTGATGCGATCTATGATAAAATTTCTACAATAGATCGGTTATGCAGAAATACCCTGCCGTAATCTAAACGAAAAGGAGACAGCACAGTGGAAAATTCGACAACTATCCAAGAGATTGTGGAGCGATTAGATAAACTCAACCCATGGCAACAGAAACAGATATTGAATTATGTTCTATCTTTTTTAGGTGAACCGATAAGAGGCACGCCAGGTAAAGAATTACTTAAATTTGTTGGGTTGTTCCCACCAGAGGACCTTGAGCAGATAAAGCGAGCAATTGAGGAGGACTGTGGGAAGATTGATGCGTCAGAGTGGTAATTACCTTTTAGATACCAACATCGTTATCAGAATGTTTTCTGGTGAACCGAAGATACAGGAGAAAATGCAATACGAGACAACCGTTTTCTTGGCTTCGCCCGTGATCGGTGAACTTTACTACGGTGCACAGAAATCCGATAAAGTTACAGAAAATCTTCACAGAATCAATACGTTCGTTGAAGAACATATTTTTCTCCCTTGCGATTTAGAAACTACGCAGTGGTACGGTATCATCAAAGACCAGCTGCAAAGGAAAGGCCGCCCCATCCCGAACAACGACATCTGGATTGCAGCAATTGCTATTCAGCATGGATTAATTCTTGTTACGCGTGACTCACATTTTGATGAAGTTGAATCTTTGCAAACAGAACGTTGGTAACACAGAACATAAAGATATTTTCATTACACAATAAAAGTGCGTGATGCTGCCTAACGTTCACTGTGATCGGATTTCACATTTGTTAGACCAGGATCCTGCGCTTCAGACCTATTCTTTCCATTGAAAACTCATGGCACTTTATCACGAATACGAAGCAAAAATCTTAACCGAAAACAAAATTGACATCCGAAATGATGGGACAAAACGGGAGATTGAGTTGTACGATCCGGACCAAACGTTACGACTGCCCGTTGAACCTTTGGAACGGATTCAGGATTTCCTTGACGATTACAACTATCTGACAAAAAATGATTTTGAACTCCGCTATTATCAGGTATTGGCACTGCTTTTCACTGATCAATTCTTTGCTGACCACACACCATCAACTGGACCTGAACTGGACAACGGACAAGAAGAACAGCGGATGCTGGCGTATTGGATGGCAACGGGGAGCGGCAAAACCCTCGTTATGCATCTCAATATCCTCCAGTATTTGCACCATTTCTGTGAAAAAGATAATTTCCGATTCCAAATCTATCTGACAACCCCTTTGGCAAATCTAATTAAACAACATGAACGTGAGTTAGAACCCTACGTACGCAAACTTAATGAAACCTATAATAACCGAATTGAGCTCACAATTGACACGACACAGGGACTTTTGCAGAAGGATGAAGATTATTTCCGCTTGCCAGATGATGGAAAAATTCGCCGACTCATTTTAGTAGACGAAGCGCATATCGGCTTGACCAGTCAGGAATCGGGAAAATTCAGGGAACTACGGAGCCGTCTCAATGTAGGTGCTTCCTTCCTATTTGAATATTCTGCCACCTTCCACAACGTTGCAAGAGAACTGCAGAAGGAATACGATAACGCCATTATCTACCGGTACGATTACGCCCGATTTTACGGCGATGGATACGGAAAAGACCATTTTTTCAAACCGATTGCTGCGGATACAGTCGCTACCGAATCTGATGAAGAAATTAAAGACAATTTGGATGAATGTCTCAGGGTGATGGAGGAAAAGTTACGAACATTCAAAAGAGTCCAAAATGACAAAAATTATGATAATGACTTGACCGTGCATCGTCCTTTGATGGCGTTTATGGAACATACAGTCGAAAAACCGAAGGACGAAGGTAAACGATGAGAAATCATATTTGGATTTAATGTTTGAAAAAGTAGGAGTTAAACGCTGATACATATCAGAAAATAGACAGGTTTAGTTTAGAAAACCCGCCTACTAAATCAATCGTTTACAATGCTATCCGCACTCTATTTTTTTGCTCTATGCTCTTTTAAAAGCGCGTTAATCTTATCAAGAAACTCTTGAGAGTATATTTCCCCGACAAGTGTTTTATGTGTTTCGACAGCGATGGCATCCCAAACCTCTCGCGCATCATCCTCAAACTCAACTACCTTAATACCGGCTTTTTTTGTCAGTGCTTCAATCGCTCTGTCATTATCTTTCCGAATTTCCTCAATTAACTTGCTCTGATATTTGTCACCGGTATCACGCAAAACTTTTTGTTGGTCTGGTGTCAGTTGATCAAACTTCTCCTTCGTAATCACAGTTGCACCAACCCCAACACTGACCGGTAGATTTGTCATGTATTTAAATTTATCGTGCCATTGCAGTGCCACAGTGACATAAGGTGATGCGGTTAGCGCATTGAGCTGCCCGCTATAGAGCGAACTCAGTACCTGTGTAACTTCTCTGGGTACAGTTGCTATTTTCGCCCTTTTGTAAAATTCAAGTGCAATCTTATCGCTAGTACGCGCCCACATCTTGACACTTGGTGACTGAAGATCGGCAATAGTCCTAATCGGATGATTGCTGAAAATGTAATAGAAGCCTATGTCCCCCATTCCGATTAGAACATAACCTTTGTCCAGAAAAGTTTTGTCTAAATCTTCACGGAGATAGTTACGTACATAGTCAAGCTCCTCGTAAGTTTTGAACATTCGTGGCAGTTGAAAAATCAGAACCTCTTTCTGTATTTCACCAAGTCCGGTTGCTGTCATAGCACCAGCGTGAATTAGTCCATTTCGCATTTTGCTGATAACATCAAGTTCGTCTCCCTGTATCCCGTTCGCATAGAATCGAAATTTAATATCACCATTAGTTTTGGAACGTATTTCTTTTGCCATCGCATTGAAATTGTTCATCCAAGTAGATCCCTTAGGTGCAAGGGTAGCGAATTTAATAGACTCAACAGCAAGAAGCGTTGCCGGTAAGCACAACATGCCCACAATTACCAGAAACACACACGCAAAAATCGCTGCACGAATTTTATAGAACGTTTTTTTATCGTTCATTATTCAATTTCTCCTTCTTCCATTTCTAAATCAAAAAGTACATCTGTTTGTGAAAGCCAACGTTTCGCCCGCGACTTTGCTAGTGAAGTAGCGGCTTCTTGTCCAGGATATAAGTCAGATGGAGCATCAATAATTTCCTGAAGCGATTTCTTGTAGAGTTCCACGTCCTGTTTCGAATAGGCATAGTATCGCGCCAAATAGAACTTGCTCATTAGGAATTTGCCATCATTAATCTCATCAACACGATCAATGTGTTCCTTTGCTTTCTCAGGGTCACCACCGATTGCTGGCGACCGGTCACCGTAATAGACAGCATAGAACAGATGCGCGCTACCGAAGTAGAAGGTTTCATCTAATTCAAGTACACGCCGCATCATCAGTTCTACCCGAGCAAGGTCAATGACTTGCATCGGGTCATCTTTCTGCAGACTAATGCCGCGTGCAATAGCATAAGCTGTCCAAAACAGCGGTTCCACGTCCTTCTTTTTCAATTTTCTAAGTGCTATTTCAAACACTTTCTTATCAACGGTTCTTGCATTTTTCAAGGCTTTTACTGACTTTGCAAGTGCCTTCGATGCATACATTTCAGAACGTTCGTAGTGATCAATGGCTTGAATCCGCATCTTTTCGGCTGTTTCGGTGTCTCCTGCTATCTCTGCTTCTTCCATCTTATCTTCAAGAAATCCGCTGTAAGATGAATGTGCGCGGGCAGTCTTAACAATCAAAGACTTATTTCCAAGCTTAGATAGCCGTTCGAGCGTTTTGAGGTTTTTCTCAAGGGTGGATTCCACCACCGTCAAGTCACCCTCCTCTTGAATCTTGGATAACTTACTTAAACCACAACCACCTACAAGTATAGGTAGCAGAAGTAATAAAGCTATTCGAAAATAAAATTTGCTGCATTTCATCGGTGTTGTATTTATACCAAATTAACTTGATTCGACGTTTTCAGATAAAGTCAGCATTGCGAGGCACGGGGACCTCGCGCTACGAATCGGGTTAATTGGGTATTACCTCCTATCAGTATTGTGCGTCCAATTGTTGACGCAGTTATCAGTCGCCAAAATGCGACATCGGTAATTTCACTAATGGTAAAGAAAAAGTGGGATATCCGTCTTTTGAATCAGATGCTGTGTAACACTACCGACAAAGAACTCGCGAACGCTTCTTCTTCCGTAAGCCCCCATCACCAAAAGATCAATGTCATTTTCAGTAATATAGGATTTTACCTCAGCATCTGGATTTCCACTTCGCGTTACCAGATTTGGATTAATACCATAACTCTGAAAGAACTCCCCTAAGTTTGACAATAGTCCCTCTGCAGCTTCAACATTATCACTCACTGTGAGCAAAGTTATATCGCAAGCATTCCAAATTCCGAGCAAAAGGAATATGTGAACAACCTTTGCGGCAGGGATACTATTATCATACGCAACCAATACATTCTCAATTTTCTGCACAGAATCTGGGACAGCAAGTACAGGGGTGAGTCCATTCTTCAGTATCTTCTCAAGAGTGCCAAAGGTTTCATGATCAGAATATCCGAAGAAAGATTTTTTACCTATCACAGTAAAATCATGAAATTTGGATTCCTCTATGATTTCAGAAAAAGGACTACCTGTATCCGCGTGTAGGATGGATTTTATTTGTCGGGATTGACAAGTACGCGCAAATTCATCAAGAATCATCTTTGATTTTTGGCGTGTTTCTTCCAACAGATGTTCTTCACGTTGGACTTCATAGTGTGCGCCACCAAGTGGTACGGGGCCACTTGTAGACTGAATACCGGGTAAATCTATGATTGCAACTCCTGTAACCGCAGCACTATGTGCAAGCGCAATTTGACACGCATATTCAACTGCCGCCTCAGCATAACTGGATCCATCTAAGCCCAGTAAAATTTTAGCAAAATCTGGGTTTCCCATTGTAAGGAATTACTCCTTTCCTATAGACATGTGATGAGAAAATCGCATGTCCGAATTTCTAAATCGCTGTATCAAGATGTGTCTTATACTTTATTGGATAAAAAGGGTAGACAAACCACTGTTCCGCTGATACGCCCCTCTGAAGTCTCAATCTGAATTTGACTACCGGGTTCTGTCACTGCCATTCGGACGTATCCCAACGCAATCGGTTTTTCAAGAGTCGGAGAATACGTTGAACTCGTAACCCATCCTACCTCTTTGTCTCCGCTGAAAATTTTTGAGTGTTGAGGTATCGGACTGTCTGACTCAATTTCAATCCCGCGCAACAGTCGGTTTGGGTGTCCACGATACTTCATACGTGCGATTATCTCTTGACCGATATAACACCCTTTTTCAAAATCAATCGCGTGTTCTAATTCTGCCTCAAGTGGGATAATTGAATCGGTTAATTCTGAACCGTATATCGGTGTGCCAGCCTCAATTCGCAATGATTCTAATGCATCCCACCCGATTGCTTGAATATCAGGTCTCTCATCTATCAACTTTTCCCATAATCCTTCCAACGCATCTGAGGAAATGTAAAGATGATATCCACATTCTCCGACAGTATCCGATCTCACACAGACCACCCTTTGCGAATCAACTTCGCAATGTCGGGAATGATGCTCTGGTAAACCACTGAGATTCTCTGCATTTAAAACAGATTCAACGAGTTCTGTAGATTTCGGTCCATAAACAGCAATCGCTCCTACATTATCCGTTGCTACAGATAGTTCCACATCATCGGCGATAATATATTTGTCCAATTCGGTGAAAACGTGTTCTACACTTTCAGGGGCGGTGCTGACATAGATTGCATCTTCCAAGATATATACCTTCATATCAGCGATAACTTTCCCACGATTTGTTAAAAGTGTAGCATAATTGCCCTCCCCGACCAAAAGACCTTCAACATCGTTAGAGATGAGTCGATGCAAAAATTTTGCCCGATCCTCACCGGTCAAACTAAGTGTGCCGAGGTATGAAATATCAGCAATTCCGACATCATTTCTAACGGCATTGTGTTCAGAAACAGCATCGGTAAACTGGATAGCCAAGTTCCAGCCTTCGTGTCTTTCACCAAAAGTAGCACCGAGTTTACGATGAATATTATAAAGCAGAGTCGTTTTCATTTTTACCTATTCAATATTATCTATCTTCGGTGTCAAGACCCCATGCTTTAGCTTGGGGATGTAGACACCGCAAAAAAACCGGACTTTTTCTAAACCTTTTAATCTCCGAAACGTCTAACTTTTAAGTTGCACAGACACTTGTGTCGCTTTTGCAACTTAACTTCTACGGTGGGACACACCGAAAGTTACGCCTGTGGAGTCCAAATAAGACCTCTTTCGGAGGCACGAGAGACGGAAGCAGGAAAAGCCATTTGGCAACAACACTTGATGCCAATATAAGAGCTAAGAATCCCCATGCTTTAGCTTGGGGAGTATGTCAATGTTTGCACATCTCTAAAACATAACGTGAGTTTGATATATAGCAAATTCTAAACATAAATGGACATTTTCGTAGGAGTTAGGTAACCTAACCCCTACGGGCGAGAAGACCTCGCCCCTACGAGAAGCCCGACATCTTGTTTTTATCAAACTCACGTTAAAACATCCGTTCCAAACGCCAAATTATTCTCGGTGTACGTAACGAGTAATCCACGTTAAGAGGAACGGCAATTTCAACCGCAGTGCTAAAAGGTTGTAGACCGATGGGTGGACTGATAAAAAATGACACGCCAACACCTATTGAAGTCTTCAACTCGCTTAAAGAAAATTCTGAAAACAGGTTTTCAGCATACCACCACACACGCCCTGTATCTAAAAAAGAACTGAGTGCCCAACCAAATACAGCATCTGTGTTAGTGTTAATATGGGTTTCTTGAAAAAGGCGATACTCAATATTTAGAAGAATTCGCCTATCTCCAGCAAATGCGTTGAAGTCATATCCGCGCAAGGTGGTGGCACCCCCCAGATAAAGAAGACGTTGCCTCGGTAAAGGCACGTTCGAATAATCTCCAGATAGTCGGATATTCAAGTGATGGGGTCCGAACAAAGGTGTATATCGAACCAATTCAAATTTAAGGAAGTTAAATGTAAAGTCACCACCGAAACTTCCACCTGCCATTTCCATTCCAAAATGTCCGCGCCACCCACGTCGTGTCCGTTCATTTGGCCAAAGCAACAGATGACTCCCAACATATTGAGGCCCCTCAATAGTGGACTTATAGTCTCGAGTATCAAACGTATATGTAAGCGATAGCATCTTTAAAAGTCCACGATCAATCCGAGAATTACCACGTTTTACGCGTTTACGGTCGAAATAACTCCAGTCAGTAGATTTAAACAGATTATCATGGTTTTCCTGCGTGAATTCAAGTCTCATTAGTCCCGATTTTCCAAACGTCTGTGCTAACCAAATATGTTCGCCTTGACGTTGATAATAATCTTGGAAAGCAGTGCCGTAAACAGCAGCACTGAGATCCACTTCGACAGGTAATAAACGATAGTTATTAGAACTGATGTCTGTGAACTTGAATAGACCAGCACCCAATGCCAAAGGGTAACGCTTAAAAAAACTTTTTTCAGCACCAAAGTTATAATTCCAAATTTTGCTGGCAAAACCACCACTAACTGAACCGAACAGTTGTTCTTCACCAGTGAACTGAGTCGAAAGTGTTCCTCCCGCACCAAGGACTAACCCATGAACACGGTTGAAACCAAGAATAGGATACCACCCGGGTTTAACGAAAGGTTGCTCTTGGATTTCAACAATCATGATGTTTCTTCCACCCTCGCGTTGCACATGCCAATCTTGAATTGATTTGAAATCTTCGTTTGTCTTTTTAAGTTTCTCGCTCAACTTATTGATTTTCGTTCGTCCCAGAGCATGATAATAAACCTTCTTAGTATCTATATCAAGTACCGATGTGAGTTCATCTTGTGAAATGCGATTATTCCCAGTAAAGCGGATCTCATCCAAGTAACCTTCATTAACGTTTAACAGCAGTGTATCGTTGACATATTCATGTGTAACCTTAGCAAATGGGTAACCACGGTTTACATAAAAATCTGTTATCATTTGCTGTTTCAAGTTTAAATTATCATCAGCAAGATATCCCACAGATAAGTCAAACCAATCCTTGATGAATTGTGAGGGAAAACTCCTATTTTCAATGACTTTAATTTGGCTTGCAAACTTCAACGGTGCCTCAGTAACACTGATTTGCAACGTTACTTTCAGTGGTTCGGTGTCAGGAAGATTATCATTTTCCTCACTATCGGTACCTTCAGATTCTGCATCTGCAAGAGTGGCACCAGATGGATTGACCGGTGGGGATTCAACTTTGTCAGCATCCAGTATTACTGTTTTTAATTTCACCTCTTGAAACCAATCAGAGTTCTCCAATTCTGCAATTAACCACGCGAGTTGTTCGTTTGTGATAGTATCACCAGAGGCGATTGGAATGTGGTCAAGTAAGACCTTTGTTGGTATCGTAGTATTTCCTTCAATTTCTATTCTTGTAACCTCTAACCTTTCCGATACTTCAAAGGTTTTTGATACTGATTGCTGCGCCTTATCTAATTTTACCTTCCCCATTCCCTCTTTCCAATGTGGCCACCACGGATACTCTTCATCGTAAATCGGCAACCAATAGCTGTACTCACGATATAGGGATGGTTCGATGTCTTCAGCATTTCCAAGCTTGCCTTGTGCTTTACGGTGCACATTAAGGAGCCATGTGTCTTTATCTCTTCTTCCTGCAGAACCGAGTGGGAAAGCGACCTCAAAACTCCAGAAATTTGTGTTAATTTTGGTGGCAATTTTTGCATCCGAATTCCAAGAAATATCGCTCTTGAACTTTTCTATTGAATCATCTATCGGTATACGAGGAAAATCCTTTGGAGCAAATCTATAATTTGGAAACCCTTCTTTTGTGACCCGCTGGTCAAAGAATGCTCCAATCGGATTTACGACCAGATGAGAATAGCCTTCGGTATCTGGATGTATATCAAGCAAAATTTCAACTGACTCATCTTCCCAGATAGGTGAATCCTTTTGCGTCTGCGAAACACGAGGTAAATGATAATTTGATAGGTGTACCCTTGCTCCTACATAAAGATATACCGCATCCCACATTAAGTAGACATCAGTTGTATTAACGGCTGTTTGAGTCCCTGTTGGATTCTGAAAAGGAGAGAGGGTTGTAGCATTTAACCACACTTTCTCGGATAAATTTCCATCAATAACGGGAGGTTTTTCAGTTAATGGGATAAGTTGTGTCAATTCAGTTGAGGTTATATCTTCCGGTGCTGTTGGTTTAGCATCTTCAGATGAACTGTGCAGCCTCGGATTCGGTAGAACTGAAATGGTATCGGTGGCTGTTAACTTTAGAAGCGGACCTCCCCCGTTGATAATACCAATGTTATTGTCCATTTCCGCTGGAAGGTTAATAATATAATGGTTTTTTTCATTCTTTAATTCAACATCAGCAGGGTAATTCTTGGGGAGGAGTAATCCGATATCACCACCAAGTGCAGTTAAATCCAACTGTGCAGCAAGATCATCAAGCACTGTGAGCTCAATTGAACCATTGAGTGTTTTTATCTGATTTTCTCCGGGAGTCAATAAAATCTTGCCGTGAATGCGCCCCTGTTTGACTTCAACCTTATAATTCCCTAAAGTTTCATCTAAATGTACGTTCCCCATCTCATTTGTGATTTCAATATTTCCGTGTATGTGGTGAAGGTATACATCTCCGGTTTTCATTTTAAGTTGAACCGAAACATCAGGTGGTGTATTAATTGTATAGTCTAAACGGAGATGCTTTTTTATCTCAAATGTGTTTTCCTTTTCTAATATCACCTTAGATATATCTTCCGGTAACTTCGCATTCAACTGAAGTATGCCATCCGTTTTTGTTCTAGTGATCAATATGTTATCCAGAAAGATTTTTGTTAAAATTGGGTTCTGTTCTAATATACGTTTTTCGAGCGTAACACTAATTGTGTCTTTGTCTTCTACATTGCTATCTATAGCGACAATTCTAACATTACCAAGTATATCTAAATCGAGTTTTAATTGGTAGACATCGTCAAAACTGAAAGTCTGTGAAGAAGTTGCGTCCGGAAATTGTGTCTTATCTTTTTCGGTTTGTGCACTGGCAAATGTAAAACGTGTTGTATCAACTGTGCCATCCTCGGCTGCACCTATAGATTGAATAGAGAAATATATTCCAAGTAGGATAAAACAAAACGCAGATTGATAATACCCTAACTTAATCAGAAGTTTTACCATAATAATCGGTTGGGAATAGCACGTTTGCCGTGAACTGTCTATATATTTTTATGCTTTACTATAGGGCTATTTAGTTTTCCAATAATTTTGAACTTTTGCTCAAGACTTTCCGCTGTAGGAGCGATCTCCGAATCGCGACTTTTCGGCTAAAATGGACAAAAAGCCTAAAACTAAATAACCCTGGCTTTACTACAGGGCTATTTAGTTCTCCGAATATTTAGATTTTCAATCTAAGACTTTCCGCTGTAGGAGCGATCTCCGAATCGCGACTTTTCGGCTAAAATGGACAAAAAGCCTAAAACTAAATAACCCTGGCTTTACTATAAAAGGACTTGACACATTTAAAATAATACTTTATACTTGTTAAGAATGTCAAGAGATTTCTTACGAAACAAGGTAACTGAAGTATAGACAAAATCGTTAACGTAACAAATAAGATACATCCGATTGAAAGGTGTCTGTCCACAAACCAGTTATCACCGGAGCAAGTAGATGCCCACTTCGCTTACAGAATATAGTTTCTCATTTGGTCCTTGGAATATACATGAGGGTGCTGACCCTTTTGGACCTCCTGTGCGGGAGTCGTTCAGTTTTGATGAAAAGGTTGACTTTTATCGTGACCTCGGTTTTGTCGGAATACAATTTCATGATGATGATGTCGTGCCTGATATTGACGACAAAACGCATGCACAATTAATATCCCGCGCAAAAAGTGTGAAAACACAAATTGATAACCACGGTTTGACTGCAGAAGTGATTGCCCCCCGATTGTGGGAATCACCACTGACGATTGATGGAGCTTACACCTCAAATTCAGAAAAAGAAAGACAATACGCGCTTGAACGTTCAAAACGTTGCGTTGATATTGCGAACGTACTTGAGTGCAAAAATTTTGTTTTATGGCTTGCCCGTGAAGGCACATATATCCGTGAAACAAAGAGTTCAGCAGATGCTGTAGGTCAGATTTTGGACGCAATTAACGCGTTACTTGAGTATGATTCGGAAATTCGGATACTGATTGAACCAAAGCCGAATGAACCGATGGACATTGCTTATATTCCAACGATCGGGCACGCTATTGGATTGGCTTATGCAAGCCAAGACCCTGATCGTGTCGGCGGATTAATCGAAAGTGCCCATGCTATTCTTGCCGGATTAGAACCATCGGATGAAATGGGATATGCCTTATTTCACAAGAAACTTTGGAGTGTGCATCTGAATGACCAAAACGGTCTTAAATTTGATCAAGACAAGGCGTTCGGTTCAGCCAATTTACGTAGAGCTTTTAATCAGGTTCGTGTACTTGAAGAGAACGGATACGGTAGAAACGGAGAATTCGTAGGGTTAGATGTCAAAGTTATGCGGACACAACCACGCGACATTTCAACAAAACATTTATTAAGTAGTCGCAGAACATTTCTCAACCTACTTGAAAAGGTGCGGACGTTTGACAGAAAAGTGGAGCAGGAGTTTATCGCAGCGCGAGATTACGAAGGTTTAGATTTCTATATACTTGAACACTTACTTGGAGTATAACCATTCAGGAGGTTCACCCTGAATCCGATCCTACCTTAAATGAACGCGATTCTTCTCAACAATACATTTAGGACGACTGAGGAAACAACAAACATGACAATGGATATTAAATCTCTATGCCAAGAGGAACCTGTATCATCGGAGGTAGGACAATGTTATCGATCTGTAGTACTGGTTGGTCCACCGGGTGTCGGTAAGGGGACACAAGGCAAACTGTTATCACATATTCCCGGCATTTTTCACCTGTCCAGCGGAGATATGTTTCGGGAACTTGATGAAGATTCCGAATTGGGAAAACTCTTTCATCAATATGCAACGCACGGTGAGTTTGTCCCAGACGATATAACAATTAAAACATGGTCGGAATACGTCAGAAACAAAGTTGAACAAAAGGTCTTCAATCCGGAAACTGATCTACTTATTCTTGACGGTATCCCCAGAAGCATTACACAAGCCGAATTATTATCACCGTATATTAATATCCTTAAAATCCTTTTCATGGTATGTGAAGATCGGGAGGTAATGTTTGAGCGTATCCGCGGACGTGCACTTAAAGAAAGACGACGGGACGATACTGACGAATTGGTTGCTCGTTACCGATGGGATATATATAAACAGGAAACCGAACCGTTAATTGATCATTACCCTCAAAAGATGATTAGAATTATTGATGCTGACACCATTCCAGCTGAGGTGTTGTCGCAAATTTTAACTACGATCGTTCCAATTCAAAAGGCATGTTTTTCCCCACCCAATCTATAAAATCTCTTTCCGTATTTTCATAAGTACATTCATTAAGTACAAAAGGCATGCCTTTATTTACTGCGACGATATAAACGAATCTCAGGATGAACCAAGGCACGCATTGGAAAAGGTGCATCGCGATCCGAGATTCTTATACCTAAAAACTGTGGATCGCGCTTAAATGTTTTGTGCAATTCATATCGGCTGCCTTCACCTAAAATCTCATTGTAAAATTCAAACGTATCTTCGATTTCAACATCTTCAAGCGGGTACCAATCTTGCATTTCATATTTTTCTGGATGCCGTGCATATTTTTCAAAAACTTCCCTGTTCGGTTGGATAATTAAAGCCCATTCCGATTCACTGTCTGGATATGTCAAATCCCTATCTAATTCAGGTATAAGCCAATCAAATAGAATTTCTGGAGCCCGTGAAATTGAGTTGTCGTGAGGTATATTTGCCGATACCCACTCGGATGCAGCCGCACCAGTAGGTTGAGACAGCATAACGGATGCAAATGCAACGGTGTATACAAAGGAATAAAGCCAAATTACACTTCCTAAAGTGATACCAATCCACTTGTTAATTCTGATTAGAAGGACAGCGGCAAGAACCGTGAGCACTGGATAGAGAATCAGTAGATGGCGCGTGAATGAAACCTTGAACGTGCCTATAAACAGTAGATATGGAATAACAAAAGCCAGTATTAACAACTTATTTCGTATTTTTTCATCAGTAAATAGATTTATAGCAGAAGATTTTCTCAGAGATCGTACCGACTTAGCGAATGTATACATTACACCCAAACTCACCAGAAGGGCAAGCGGTAAACCCATACCCCATCTTAAGAGTGTCCATAAGTACAGAAACCGATGTTCCCAACCTGTGTCACCAGTTGCAAATAGGCCGAAGTGCCCGCGATGGTAATGATCAACTTCATACCAGAAGTCCTCAAAAAAGAGATCCCACTTTGATGACACAAGATCAATCAACCAATATGGACAAACGAGCGTAAAAGTTAAAGCACAAACACCAATTATCGTAGCAAATTTTCGATAAAAATTATCTGTCCTAAATAAAAGCAAAAGTGAGAAACCGACGAAAACGGTTGGAAACTTGACAGCGATACTGATCCCTGCAACGATTCCAAGCCAGAAACAGGTTCGGAACGAAAGATGAATATCTCGTGCAACTAACCAGAGAAATAAGGTGACGCAAAAGGTGGCAGGAACGTCAACGAGTGCAAAACGCGATTCGTTCGTCGCATGTAGCATCGTAACTGCTAAGAAACCCGCAGCTATTTGTCCCACACGTTTGTTGTAAACTTTTGTTCCAAGGCAATAGGTAAACCAAATCGTACCTGTTGACAACAACACATTGATGAACCTTGCCATCCAGATCACACGCACTTCGGTCATGCTTATGCCGAAAATCGAAAGAACTTTACCCACAAGTGCAATCAAGTAGAACCATGCTGTTCCGGGCCAGTTATAGATTTCAGGAGGTGCTGTGAAACTGATGAGATTTAGCACGTCTTGTGCTATTAGCGTTTCACGAGGGTCTGGTGAGTCTGGTAAACCAACGCCTATGCCGAGAATACGGAGTCCAAAACCGACAACAAGAATGATAGACACCACAAAAATGTCAGGGTTATATATGTTATTGCGATATGCAATCGGTAATTCCATTTTATACCACATTAACGGGATTTATCTCATTTTGCTTGGTATTAGGTGCGGTTACAAACCGCACCTAATGCGTCAATTTAGTGATTGGACGAATATGAGAAACCCTCTTTAGTCCCGTAGGGACAGAATGTTTATAGAAAACGTGGTAACCCCAATCTCTTCAGCCCCGTAGGGGCGGAATGTTTATAGCAATGGGGGTACCAATCGGGATATGTCGCTCGGATGGAGCTAAAGAGACGTGTCTGGACGGTGTACTATAAACATATCGTCCCTACGGGACTAAATATAGGACAGTCTCAATAGTCATGCCTATTGAGAAGTGTTCATAAACGGACAGATATTTTCTTAAATTGACGCATAAGGAGCGGTTTGTAACCGCACCTACCGGTAACGGAGCAAATTAGAATTACCGAATTAATTTGTTAATCTTCATAAAGTTTGTGGGACAAGGAGCGGTTAGAAACTACACCTACCGTTGTTATTAGAGTAAAGGACAAAGCATTAAGAACTTCATATTTCTTATACCGAGCTCACGTTATAATAGTATACCATGTTGCTCAAATGAAATCAAGGAAAATGTAGGCTACACAAAGATTTATAGCACTTTTTTTATAGGTAATTTTAGGGTATTAATTTGCAAATAGGTAAGGGATGTAGTATAATGATAGAACCGCTGAACACCTAAATATGGGGGTGAGCTGGTGCTGGGTTAGGGGCTTCTCATCCTTTATTCGCGGGTTCGATTCCCGCCACCTCCATAAGGTGTCCAGCGGTTTTCTTCAGAACATAAATATTATACAATATAAATAAATATGAGTCAAATCTTTTTTCATCTTGAAAGAAAAAAGGCAATTTTACAGTCTTAAAACTACTTATCACATCTTATCACATATAATTGACTATATAAAGGTTTACAAGAATTTTAAAAAATTATTCATGTCCAAAACTACTAATTGCGAAAATAAATTAACGTGAGTTTGATATATAGCAAATTCTAAACATAAATGGACATTTTCGTAGGGGTTAGGTAACCTAACCCCTACGGGCGAGAAGCCCTCGCCCCTACAAGAAGCCCGACATCTTGTTTTTATCAAACTTACGTTAAATTAGGTAATTCCATAACTATCTCCGGTGCGGTTAGGAAACCGCACCTACCAGCCCTGGGGAAAATCGGCTTTACCGAATTAAATACTTCATGAAACCGCACCTACCGCCCGGAAAATAGGACAAATCCCGTTAATTTGGTATTAAACGCTTAGCGCGACACTTTGACCCACATTTCGGTAGGAAGTACTTCTCGGATGTGGGCAATCTCTTTTGTCATTAACGGGAGTTCTAATTTTTTAAAGATTTCTTTCCACCGTTCAGGTTGGGTGCTATCAACATAGACAGGCACAAACCCCAAATTAAGATAGGTTTTTATCGCTGGCAGACGAAAATCGTCCGTGTCAAGCATAGAACAGGTAAATCCGTGATCACGAAAATAGCAGAGAACAGCAAGTGATACCCATTTACCGAGTTTTTGCCCTATATGCTCTCCTAGAACTCCTACCATGTGTACGTATCCAACATCGGTTTCATTTACGGATTGCCGCCATGCACATGCCGTACCAACTGGGATGTCCTGATATATTACAAAAAAGAATGCATCCGGTACAAACACATCTCTACTCGTGATTTCATTACGCGTGTCTTGTGCGGTGCGTTTCCTTCCACCGAATGAATCGCTGATGATGTTTGCCCAATGCACCTCATCACCTGCTTGGTAGGTTCTCACACCGTAACCTGTCGGGAGTTCTAATTTTGGTAAATCTATAAGATTCGGTCTGACCATTCTAAGTTGCCGTGCCATCTGCTAATTCCTTCTAACTTTCTGCAAATTATTTTAACCTACAGATCATTCCATTATACCACACATGAAAAAACACCTGCAAACCTTTACATTATTCTTAGAAAATGCTATAATTAATATCTACATTATTTTATTTACATTTATAGCAAATAACCCTCGTTTGCAAATAGAATATAAAAAGGCGCGAAACTGGTGAATCGACCGCATAAAAGAAACCCTAATATTGTTCTTGTTGGTTTTATGGGAACAGGAAAAACCTCTGTTGGTAAAAGGCTTGCCTCGCAACTTCGGATGCGTTACACTGATACTGACAGCGTGATTGAGAAGGATAGTCGTCGACGCATCAGCGACATCTTTGCGCAAGATGGTGAAACCTTTTTTCGAGAACTTGAGAGTGCGGCCGTTCACAAAGTTTCAAAATTATACAACTATGTTATCTCAACCGGTGGTGGCGTCGTCCTAAAAAAAGCAAACGTCGCGAAACTTAAAGAAACCGGAGTCGTTTTCTGCTTAACGGCAACACCTGAAGAAATCTATAAACGCGTTAGCCATCAAACGCACCGTCCCCTGCTTCAAACTCCCGATGCAATGCAAACAATTCGTAACATGTTAATGGAACGTTCGCCCTATTATGCACAGGCGGATTATATAGTGGAAACGACCGGAAGATCGTTCGGTGAAATTATCGCGCACATAAGAGAAATCTATTATAAAGACAAGACATTTCAAAAACCTGTAAGTCAAAAGTATCCGAGAAAGTAGCATGATGAAAACATTACACGTTGCATTGAATGAGAATAGTTATCCGCTACTCGTAGGGAAAGAAATATTAAATCAGATTGGCGAATTTCTGAAATCTTATACTAAATCTACAAAGGTTCTTATCGTTACAGATACTCTCGTTAATCATCGTTATGCTCCAGTTGTATCGGAAAGTCTAAAGGATACGGGTTTTGATGTAGCTACTATTGATGTTCCAATCGGGGAAGTGAGTAAATCGTTTGAACAATTGGCACGGATACAAGATAGCTTAATTGCACATCAACTTGACAGAGGTTCAACGCTTATCGCGCTCGGTGGTGGTGTTGTGGGGGATTTAGGCGGTTTTGCTGCAGCAGTATACATGCGAGGCATTGCTTACGTGCAAATCCCAACAACTTTACAGGCACAAGTTGACGCCAGCGTCGGCGGTAAAACGGCAATCAATCACCCAAAAGGTAAAAACTTAATTGGCGCGTTTCATCAACCGAAATTAGTACTGATTGATGTCGACACCCTTGAATCTTTACCGCAACGGGATATTCGATCTGGTCTCATTGAAGTAATAAAAATGGGAGTCATTCGCGATGAACCCTTGTTTGAAATGGTAGAAGATAAATTAGACACCATATTAAATTTAGATGCGGGAACGTTAATTGAGATGATCGCTTGTGCTTGTGCGAACAAAGCAGACATAGTCGCAAAAGATGAAAAAGAGAGCGGATTGCGGATGGTGCTAAACTATGGACACACCTTCGGTCATGCGCTTGAGGCGTTGACGCACTATAGAACATACCGACATGGGGAAGCCGTTTCTATCGGCATGAATTGTGCGGCACGATTAGCAGTCAATTTGGGAATGTTCTCTGAAGTCGATTTTGAACGTCAAAGTACTCTTCTAAATCGGGCAAAATTACCACTGACTTTTCCATCAGCCCTATCTCCAAAAGCAATCTGTGATGCCATGTATCTTGATAAAAAAACCGTGAGCGGCAAACTTCGACTCATTTTGCCGACACGCATAGGAGAAGTGATTATCCGAGACGATGTGACAGATACACAGATTATAAAAGCAATTTCAAAATGTTATTAGTTTATAACCCTAACTCTTTTTAGAGGAAATAAATGACACACAACAAAATACTTTTATGGGTAGTCGTTTCTTCGGTGTTGTTTTTATGCGGCACCTTTGCATTCAGCCAAGAACCTGCGGCAGCACCTCCGTCAAATGTCACTGCAGTTGATACCCCAAACGACGACGGTACAAGCATCACCATCACCTGGGACGCTGCAGCTGAAGATAGCGGTATTGTAGGCTATAAAATTTTACGCAGCACTGATGCTGGTGAGTTTGAGGAAATTGGCGAACAGTTAGACGCAGACACAACAAAATATAAGGACAGCAAAATAATTAAGGGTGCAGCACACGCCTACATTGTGCAGGCAATTACCGAGACCGAATCCACTGTGGATTCTCAACAAACTGCATCAGTAAAAGCAACAGGACAGTGGTTTCACAGTGGCAAAGTCGTGCTTCTTCTTGCTATGCTCCTTTTTTCAGCAGCGATTTTAGGTAGTATCTATTATGCGCGGAATGGAAAAGAGGTATTTATTAGGCGGATTCCGGGTTTAGAAGCTGTTGACGAAGCCATCGGTAGAGCGACAGAAATGGGACGTTCAATCCTTTACGTATTAGGATTAGGTGGTGTAGACAATGTTGCAACTATTGCCAGTATGACGATTCTTGGACAGGTTGCACGGCGAACCGCAGACTATGAAACACCCCTACGTGTCCCTTGCAATGATCCGATTGTGCTGAATGTTGTGCGTGAGATGGTGAAAACCTCTTATCTTGACGAAGGGCGTCCGGATGCCTACCAAGAGGAAAACATTTTCTTCCTTACAGGTGAACAATTTGCTTATGCCGCTGGTGTGGACGGTATGATGATTCGCGAAAAACCTGCAGCGGTATTCCTACAAGGTACATTTTTTGCCGAATCGCTTCTCATGGCTGAGACCGGTAATTCCATAGGTGCGATTCAAATTGCAGGAACAGATTCTGAGCACCAACTTCCTTTCTTTATCGCCGCCTGTGACTATACCTTAATTGGTGAAGAACTCTATGCTGCGACAGCATACTTATCTAAGGATCCTATGTTTTTGGGCAGTCTCAGAGGACAAGATTGGGGTAAGATTGTCATTTTTGCAGCGATCATACTCGGTGTGGCACTCGAATTATTTGGTATCAACTGGATCACAACACTCTTACAAAGGGTGAGTTAGGAGAATTTATGAAGCGACAAGTACCCTTAGCACTCTGCTTCCTTTTTGGGATAGCAATGATCTTCACCCAATTTAGTCCACATTCATATTCTCAAGCACTTTACAGAGAAGTTATTGATTGGGGACTCATAATATCGCCTTTCGCTTTGGTGATAGCAGTAGTGACACTCATCCAGACACATGTGTCGCGTGTTCGTCTTCGTTCAGAACATTGGCAGTACAGTCTCGTTATATTCGCAGGTATGATAGTTATGGTCTTAGTAGGTGTCCCTCTTGGACCACAAAATTCAGTAGTTGTATGGTTATATAACAATGTCCAAGTCCCAATGGATGCGACGATGTTTTCTTTGCTTGCCTTCTTTATTGCTTCAGCGGCGTTTCGTGCATTCCGCGCACGATCATTTGAAGCCACTCTGCTTCTTATCACTGCTATGTTCGTCATGATCGGAAATGTCCCGATTGGCGATTTGGTTTGGAATAAGGTGATGTCTTGGACACCGTGGGCAGACGGTGCGTCATGGATTCGACAATGGATATTGGATATTCCAAATGGCGCAGCACGACGCGGTATTATTCTTGGCGTAAGTTTAGGAGTCATCTCACAATCTATCCGAATTATATTGGGAATTGAACGTTCGTATCTTGGTGGAGGAGATTAGTCAATGCTTGAAAAATTCATGAATATGGACAGGCGAATAATTTTTATATTAGTTGCCTTAGTCGTTATCATTCCAACCCTGATCCCAGTAAGGTTGCCAATTGCAGTTTCAGAACCAACACAAAAACTTTACGACTATATTGACGCACTTCCATCGGGATCAACTATTATGATGGCTTTTGATTATGGTCCTTCTTCTCTCGCGGAACCGGAACCGATGGCAAAGGCAGTAATGCAGCATTGCTTCAGTAAAGGCGTAAAAGTCATCGGTATGACTCTTCTCGCTAATACACCAACCTTAGCGCATAAACTCATGCGAAAGATTGCAGCAGAAAACAATGCAGTCTATGGTGAAGATTATGTATTTTTGGGTTACCGTCCTGGGACGTTACAAGTTATTCTTGGAATGGGGACTAACATCGCCGATGTCTTTGAAACCGATTACGAGAAAACAGCTATTACCGAAATTCCGATAATGGAGAATATCACGAACTATGATCAGATTGCCTTGTTACTTGATCTTGCTTCTGGAAGTTCAACAGAAGCTTGGATCATTTATGCAAACACAAGATATAATTTGAAAATTGCTGCAGGCGTTACTGCCGTTATTATCGCCCAGATGTACCCTTATCTGCAAACAGGACAGTTGATAGGCTTGATGCCCGGTTATTTGGGAGCCGCCGGGTATGAGAAACTTTTGAATGCCCCCGGAGATGGAACTATAGGGTTAAACACCGCAACCTATGCGCATCTTCTGATTATCGGGTTGGTTATTTTAGGCAATATCGCTTTTTTTATTCATCGACGAAGGGAGGAGTAAATTGATGGAAGTTTTTGGAATCTGGGTTGCTGCATTTCTAACCCTCTGCATCTACAGTTTTCTTTATCGAGACAATCCGTTCTATCGTTTTGCCGAACACCTCTTTGTAGGAATATCAGTTGGATATGGCATTGTGATTGCTATACATCAAGGTGTCATCCCGTTAGCATGGGATCCTCTTTCTGAAGCAGTGACAGCACTATGGACTGAGATAATAGGGGAAACAACACCGGAAACACGAAATACGCTTTGGGGTCTATTCAAAATAATTCCAATTGCAATCGGTCTGCTGTTTTTCGCACGCTTATCCTCGCGTCACACATGGTTAATTCGTTATCCGATCGCTATCCTTATTGGGTTTGGGGCAGGTGTCGCAATTCCAAATGTGTTGCAAGCGAATATCTTTGCGCAGACACGCGGAACAATTGAACCTTTTGCTACCATTAATGCAGGAACGCTTTCCGCGTGGGATATTTTCGGAGCAGTCCTCATGGTCGTCGGTGTAATTTGCACCCTCACCTATTTCTTTTTCTCTATGGAGCACCGCGGTCCCATCAATTGGCTTTCAAAGATCGGTATTGCTTTTCTCATGATAGGATTCGGTGCTGCATTTGGGAACACCGTTATGGGACGTCTCGCCCTTATGATTCACCGCGTCGGTTTTCTAATATACGATTGGTTGGGTTCAATTGGTACACTTTTTGGATGAGGATCTCACCTCAAATTGCAACGTTCATCACATAAGGAGAAATCCACATGAAAATCGGATATAGCACATGGGGCATGCCCACCGTCCCAGTAGGGACAGCTATCTCCCACATCTCCAGTCTCGGATTCGATGGGATTGAACTGACTATCATCCCACGTTTTACCACAGAACTGAGCACACTTGATGCTGCAGAACGGAAACGGATTGCATCTTTGCTGAAACAACATAACTTAGCGTTGCCTGCGATCGCTGCACATTCCAGTTTACTGGAAACCGATCCGGACGCACATGCAAAAAACATGTGGCGGCTAAAAGGCGGCGTTGATTTGGCTGTTGAACTTGCACAAGGTGACGAACTACCTGCAGTTAATACGACTCCTGGTGGAAAACCGGAGGAGTGGGAAATTAAAAAAGACTTCCTCGCGGAACGTGTGGGTGAATTGGTTGATTACGGTGCATCCCGCGGTGTAACTATAGCTATGGAACCCCACATCGGCGCAATCATTGATACCCCTGAGAAGGTGCTTGAACTCCTTGAAATCGTCAATTCTCCCTATCTTAAGGTTAACTTTGACATTAGCCATTTTGACATTGTCGGAATACCGACTGAGGAAACAGTGTCTGCATTAGCTCCGGTTTCAGCACATACACACGTCAAAGACCAACGCGGCATCGCACCAGATTTTGAGTTCCTTATTCCCGGCGAGGGCACTTTCGATTATGTCGGTTATCTGAAGGCTATGCAGGCGCACGGATACGACGGGTTCATCACTGCAGAAGTTAGCTTTATGGTGCAGGCACGTGAAAACTATGATCCACTTGCAGCTGCGACGTTGTCTTATGAGACGTTGTCGAAAGCATTTGTTGATGCAGGAATTGAGCGAGGTTGAACGGAATCATTTAGAGGAAATCTCATTGCGTTAACCAAATAACAACGCGTAGTGAATGACGCAATTACAAACATACAAAAATGTAAGAGGCGCAACTACAAACAGTAGGAAAACCATGAAACCGAACATTCTTCTTCTCATGACAGATCAGCAAAGGTGGGATGCAATGGGCTGTAGTGGTGACTGGGTGCAGACACCGAATTTAGATCGAATCGCTGGTGAAGGTGTTCGATTTAACAACTGCGTTACCACTTCTCCAGTCTGTGTTCCCACGCGGCTTAGTTTAGCAACAGGGTTGTACCCACACAATACCGGTGTTTGGAACAACATGGAACATACGATGTCAGCAGAAACGCCGACATGGATGCAGTCAGTTCGAAATGCGGGTTATCGCACCAGTCTCTTCGGAAAGACACATCTTCATCCACACAATGGTGACTTACGCGAAAAAGAAGATTTGATGAACGAATACGGATTAGACGATGTTAACGAGATTGGCGGCCCACGTGCAAGCAGTCGTGTCTTGTCTCACATGACAGCGATGTGGGAGGAAAAAGGGTTATGGAAGGATTATCGTGCCGATTATAAGGAACGATTTAGCACGAAACCTTACCTTGTCTGTCCCTCAACACTCGGTTTTGAAAACTACGCGGATGTATATGTGGGACAGCAGGCGAAGCAGTATCTTCAAAACTATGATCGACAAGAACCTTGGTGCTGCTGGGTTAGTTTCGGAGGTCCTCATGAACCGTGGGATACACCTGAACCTTACGCCAGTATGTATGACCCGAATGATATGCCCCCACCTATACCTCGACCATCTGTTGGCGATCATCCTCGTGGCAATTTGGATAATATGATGGATCGGATGAACCCTAAATTTGAAACGGGAGAAGTCGGAAAACTACGCGCAGATTATGCCGGTAATGTAACGCTAATTGATGCACAGATTGGTGAAATCCTTGAAGCGATTGCGGATCGCGGTGAACTCGAGAATACTGTCATCGTCCACTGCTCTGATCACGGAGAAATGAACGGTGACTATGGATTGATTTACAAAAGCAATTTCCTCAACGGTGCCGTTCGAGTCCCGCTACTTGTGCGTACCCCTGAAACAGTGAAAAACGCTGCAGAAGGTCTTGTGTGTGAAAGTCCTGTTGAATGGATTGATATTGGTCCTACACTCGTTGAACTGGCAGGTGGGGAAATAAAACATCGTCAATTCGGTAAATCCTTGTCTCCTGTTCTTGCGGATACAGAAGCAACACACCGTGAATTTGCTATCTCTGAAATATCAGGTGAAATTATGTTGTTAAATCAGGAATGGAAAATCGCATTAAATACAGATAGTCAACCTTATCTTTTGTTTAATGTGCAAGATGATCCTGATGAAACAAATAATCTGGCTGGGCGACCCGAAATGAAAGAATTAGAGACAGAATTACGGTTACAAATTTTAGAACACCTATCTCATACTCAAACAAAAAATCAATAGAACTACTGTCCTTTTTTGTGCAGCGTAACATGAACTTTGCCCCATTTGGTGCAAGACTCTTATTGATGTGCTGTGAGAATGCTTATATTCGGTGATCCTGAAATTGGCACGTTAATTGCTAATATACCTCCATAATACATGTGATTTTTCTTGGAGGTAAAAGCAATGCGTATTAAAAGAATTTCAGGGGCACTTCTAATTTCACTGGTGTTCCACTTCATCGTAGTGTTTATCATCGGTATTCATTTAGTTAACCAAGAACAACAGCAGTTCAAAAACATTGTTGGTCTAGAGACATTTTCAGTTCCAGAGGCACCGAAACCAGAAATACATCATCGTATAGTCAAATATTTCGGAACATCTGAATTTCGGACTAATCCGAATTTACGGAAAATGAGCGCACCTAACGCTTCAGTTCCACTAGTGGTTACCCAAACAAATCTACCTATATCGGATAGTCCATCGTTCTTGTCTTTTGCAGGACCTGCACAACAGGAAGCCACAGTAACCGCAGATTTGTTGAATACCAACCTTGAGAGCGCAGCCAGACAACTTTCTGCCGAAAATGTAAAGGTCGAAAAAGTCGGAGTAGCTCGAAACACACTTGGCAATGTTTCTGAAAGCATCAGACTCGGTAATGTTGAAGTGCCAGGCTTGGTCATAGCCGTACTGCAAGGTACAAGGATTCCCGTTCGGAGCCTACCAAAAGGAGAACCAGGTGGACGCGTTATCGGAAGAGGTAGAGTTCCAATCCGCATGGCTGAAGTTCAACCCCAGACGTTAAATCCACCAAACGGTGCCGCTTTTGACGATGTCTTCTACAAAAACCACGGCACAAATCCATTTATTGATACAGAAGATGACAATTTTTCTACGTTTGGTATGGATGCAGATACTGCTTCTTATGCTGTGATGCGTCGCTATCTCAGAGGCGATCTCCTGCCTCCAGCAGATGCCGTACGCGTCGAAGAATTTGTTAACGCATTTGATTACAACTATAAACCTCCAACCGATGCAGCTTTCGCCGTTCATATTGAAGGTGCACCTTCGAAATTTGGTGAAGGTAAGCGGCTTCAATTATTACGTATTGGCATTCAAGGGCGCGTCATTCCAGACAATGACCGCAAAGACGCAGTCCTCACTTTTGTGATTGATGTCTCCGGTTCAATGGAACGAGAAAATCGGTTGGAGTTGGTAAAAAAAGCACTAACACTTCTACTTGATCAACTCCGCCCTGGGGATGCAGTGGGTATCGTTGTTTACGGGACTGATGCACGTGTTGTGCTTCCGCACACCGGCATTGAGAATCGTGAATTCATCTTGCAAGTGATCAATAAACTCCACCCAGATGGATCAACGAATGCTGAGGCAGGTCTTCGAATGGGATACAAACTTGCGCTAAAGAATTCAAAATCCGACAGTATTAACCGCGTAATTCTCTGTTCGGACGGTGTTGCCAACGTAGGGCAAACAGGACCAGATGCTATTCTTAAAGAGATTCGTACATATCTCAAGGAAGGCGTGACACTCACAACAGTTGGCTTCGGCATGGGGAATTACAACGATATCCTGATGGAACGGCTTGCTAACAAAGGTAATGGTAGTTACGCATACGTCGATACGCTCAAAGAGGCAAAACGTGTTTTTGTGGATAATCTCACAGGAACGCTACAAGTCATAGCCAAAGATGCCAAAATTCAAGTTGAGTTCAATCCGAAGACAGTTAGTCGTTTTCGTCTCTTGGGTTATGAAAATCGATCGCTTGCCCACGAAGACTTCCGTAAGGACGATGTGGATGCAGGTGAAATCGGTTCAGGACATAGTGTAACCGCGCTTTATGAGGTCAAACTCCACGAAAATGCTGGTGGTAAACTTGCAACTGTCTTTATTCGACATGAAGACCCCGACACACAGCAAGTTACGGAAGTGAATGAGACTATATCTACGAATCAACTGAAACAGACGTTTGAAGAAGCATCTTCTGAGTTCCAACTTGTGGCTGCTGTTGCAGAGTTTGCTGAAATACTTCGCGACAGTTTCTGGGCAAAGGAAGGCAGTTTAACAACTGTTCAGCAGACTATTGATGGTGTTCTGCCGCATCTTCACTCAAAAACGCTTCAAGACAAACAACGCAAAGAGGAACTGCTAAACCTTGTGCGCGAGGTGCGTCGCTTGAAGGAACAGAAAGAAGGTTGATGTGTTTTGATAGAGTGACTAAGTTTTGAATCTTCCATAAACTCAATCACTCTATCTTATACCAAATTAACGGGATTTGTCCTATTTTCCAGACGGTAGGTGCGGTTTCTTAACCGAACTATAGGCGTCAATTTAGTGATTTTCAAATATGAGAATGCTCTTTAGTCCCAAATCAACGCCGAATGCGCGTCTGGTATTCGGCGGGACTAAATATAATGTGTCTGAAGCCATCAAAAAATCTTCCTAAATTCATTTTAATTTTGTCGAATCTCCTTTACTGACATACTTCCCTGCCTGAAGGCGAGGGGGTTCTTTTGTTCTTATATTAGGCATTTTAATCTCCTAAATGACATTTCCTGCTTCGTCTAACATTGCTCCGAAACGGAGTCTGACACGTTATCCACAGGCGTTTATCCTCTCAGCGTGCCCCGCCGCGAGGTGTTTGCGAATGTGGCAGGGGCATAGAGGTTATCTATGGTTCAAGGTGTTCTGCTACATTCTAATGTTTTTAGTGATTTCGCACCAGCATCACACACCTTCTCACGGGTGGGGATAGGACCCACGTTATGTTTACGTGGGGTGAGAACCCTATCATAAGATGCTGGTAATATTATATCGGACTTTGCACGTAAATGTCAAGACTATTTCGTTTCTTCTCCGACTCAAATTAGTTAGGCACATCAACGTCCCTGGACCCCCTGCTAAAGCATGGCGGATTGCTCCAGTTTCTGTTCATAAACTTTTTGGCTACTTAAACGTCTAAACAAACGTGTAGAGTTGAGATGCACCTTCTCATTCCATGGTGTGTTGATGACGCAATTCAATAACCTGTGTCAAGCGACTCTAACCTTCGCTAATTTAGTAGAGCAACTCACTAATCAAGTAAACCCAAAACTAAAAAAATAAAGGAGATCATGATGAAAAAATCAAGTTTCTACACATTGGCACGTAGCCTCTTCGTTCCTCGCTTAGATGAAGTACGTCAATTTGAAAATCTAATTATCAAGCATTATCTTGCTAATGTTTCAATAGAAAATCAACAAGCAACAACAGATGTTGAGGTCGTTTTCACTAATCCTAACGACTTTCCCATTGAAGGTGTATTCATTTTCCCACTGCCTGACGGTGCAGACACCGTAGATGTTGATGTTCGCATTGATGGTAATTTAGTAGAACCGGACTTTCTCGGAAAAAGTAGTGTAGCGAAATTCTATAAAAGCATTCTCCAAGCACAGGAAACCAAAATTCTACAGAAAATTGGCAGTTCAGCACTGAAGGTAGAAGTGTTGTCAATCCTTGCTGGTGATGAGTGCAAGGTTCAGATTCGGTATAATGAGTTTGTTGAGGCGGTTGATGAAAACTTCGTGTACACCCATCATTTGCGATCCAATCAACCTATTGGTAGTCTCGCGATGTCAATAGCAATTGAAGGTAAACAAGCTATTGGGACAATAGAGTCTCTTTCACATGATGTCACGATTGACCAAGAAAGTGATTCTCTTGCACGTATCACCTACCAAGCAACTGATGTTAAGTTAGATAAGGATTTCGTGTGTACTTACTCCTTCACCAGTCACGGTGCCTATAGTGTAGAACTGCTCAGTTTTGAGGAACAAATGGAAGTTTTAGATGTTTCTGTACCGGTGCCTTCCAGACAGCGTTCCGATGCTTTAATGGATTCTGACACTGAGGCAACAAGCACGTTTGAACAGGAGACTGTTCGCATATCCAGAGGTGCTGAGAGAAAACTTGGCGAAATTGAGTCGTTTTTGATGGTGCCAGCAAGAAGAAACGTTTTGACAGCAGGATTAAACCCTCCAAACGGGGCTGCTTATCACGATGTGTTCTTCAAGGGACACGGAACCAACCCGTTTATTGATACGGAAGACGATAATTTTTCGACATTTGGCATGGATGCTGATTCTGCCTCTTACGCAGTGACGCGCCGTATCCTCCAAGATGGGCATCTTCCGCCACCAGAAGCAGTGCGGGTTGAGGAATTTATCAACGCATTTGATTACAACTATACGTCTCCTACGGACGCAGCCTTTGCTGTGCATCTTGAAGGCGCATCTTCAAAATTTGGGAAAGGCAAACGTCTACAATTACTGCGAATCGGTATTCAAGGGCATGTCATCCCAGACACTGACCGTAAAGATGCAGTCCTCACTTTTGTAATTGATGTCTCTGGTTCAATGCGGATGGAAAGTCGGTTAGAACTTGTGAAGAAGACGTTGCGACTTTTAGTGGACCAACTCCGTCCCACCGACAAGATAGGCATTGTTGTGTACGGTACCGATGCACGGGTCGTCCTCCCGCATACCAGCAATGTGAATCGCGATCACATATTGGAAAAAATCGATTCGCTATGTCCAGAAGGTGTGACGAATCTTGAAGACGGACTTCAGCAGGCCTACGAACTTGCAAGCAGGAACGCACAGACTGATTGCATCAACCGTGTTATTCTCTGTTCAGATGGTGTTGCGAACTCCGGTCAAACTGCACCTGAATCACTCCTCAAAGAAATTCGCGATTATGTTGACGATGGAATTTTCTTGACCACAATCGGTTTCGGCATGGGAAATTACAACGATGTTCTGATGGAGGAACTTGCCAAGAAAGGCAACGGTAATTATGCGTATGTTGACACACTCAAAGAGGCGAAACGTATCTTTGTCGAAAATCTGACTGGTACGTTGCAAGTAATTGCTAAAGATGCTAAAATTCAGGTTGAGTTCAATGAGGAAACGGTCAGTCGATTCCGATTGTTAGGATACGAGAATCGCAGAATGGATCACGAAGATTTCCGTAATGATGATGCAGATGCAGGTGAAATCGGTTCTGGGCACAGCGTTACTGCACTTTATGAAATTAAACTCTGCAAAGATGTTGGCGAAGGTGAACTTGCAACCGTCTTTATCCGACATGAAGACCCAGACACGCAGAAAGTAACGGAAGTCAACGAAAAACTTCTCGTTGAGGATCTTATTGGTATATTTGAAGATGCCTCTCCGGATCTTCAGTTTGCAGCTTCAGTGGCGCAATTTGCTGAAATCCTGCGGGAAAGTTATTGGGCAAAGGATGGTAGCTTAGGCGCAGTGCAACGAACGCTTAAAGGTATCCTGCCGAACATCCAAGCCAAAACACCACAACAGGAGGAGCAGAAAAAAGAACTGTTCAGTCTTGTGCGTAAAGCACGTCAATTAAAAGACATGGCTGAAGCACAGGCAAGTTAATTCCGTTTATCTCTTGTAGGACAAAAGTAATTCTCAATTGGCGCGTCTATTTTTAGCGATAGACGCGTCCTTACAACATTTTCAAGAAATCCGATAATGGTTTTTTTATTGTTTAGCATAGTACGCGCATCATTTCTTTCAAATAATGTGGTAAAAAATGCAACGTTTTCACATACAACGGAGGTTTTCCATGAAAAAACTACATTTTCCAGCAGCGTTGTTAATCCTATTTTTTATAGGAGTTGTGCAATTCGCACATGCGCAAGGCATCATTGTCACACGTCCAGCCAGCATCTCACGAATTGAAACCCTTAGAATTGAAAAACACCACGTGAACGTCTCTATTGATAACCAACTGGCAACCACGAAAATCGATCAGATTTTCGCCAATCCGAACAACTTACAACTGGAAGGCACATATCTCTTTCCACTTGAAGATAATGTAGCGGTTTCAGATTTTGTGTTATACATTGATGGAAAGCCTGTCAAAGCGGAATTGCTCGCAAAAGACAGGGCGCGGAGTATCTATGAAGGTATTGTGCGTTCCATGCAAGATCCGGCACTTCTGGAATATGTTGGAACTCGCGCTTTTCAGGCACGTGTGTTTCCCATTCCACCAAACGGAGAAAGACGTATCCAACTCGAATACTCACAGGTTATTGATGTGGATTCTGGTCTCGCCAAGTATACCTACCCGCTGCGAACCGAAAAATTTACGCAGCAACCTGTAGGAAGCCTTGCCGTTTCAATTGACCTTAAGAGTAAACATGCCCTCAAGACAATTTACTCTCCCTCACATGAGGTTGCTGTCAACCGCAAGAACGATCATAGTGCTAACATCAGTTATGAAGGCAAAAACGTCCACGTAAAACGCGATTTCGTCACCTATTATTCGCTTTCCGATAAAGAATTCGGTATTGACCTAATTACCCATCGAGATGATGTTGACGAAGACGGCTTTTTTATGCTCCTGATTTCTCCTAAATATGAGGTAAAGAAATCTGATATTATTGAAAAAGATTTCGTCTTTATTCTTGACCGTTCTGGCAGTATGAAAGGCGAAAAAATAGAACAGGCGAAAAAGGCACTGCGCTTTTGCGTAAACAATCTAAATGGTGGAGACCGATTTAATCTCATTCTATTCAATACAGATGTTGAACCGTTCACTGATAAATTAGTTTCTGCAAAACAGGAACGAAAAAATGCACTTGCATTCATTGACAATATTAAGGGAAACGGTGGTACAAATATCAATGATGCTTTGCTTGCTGCATTAGCCGATAAACCGGATACGAAACGACCACGGATTGTTGTTTTTTTAACTGATGGAGAAGCAACCGTCGGTGAAACAAATACAGAGCGAATTCTCAAGAACGTATCTGGCGCAAACGATAATAAATCCCGCATCTTCGTGTTCGGTGTCGGTTACGATGTCAACGTCAATTTGCTTGATAAAATGGCAGAACAAAATGGTGGCACCCGTCAATATGTGAAACCACAAGAAGATTTAGAAGTTGCTATTTCCGCTTTCTTCACGAAAGTAAGTGAACCAGTTCTTGTCAACTTGGCTTTGGATATCCAGAATATCAAAACTAAAAGCCTATATCCTCAGAAACTGCCACATCTGTTTCGCGGTTCCCAGTTGACGGTGCTTGGCAGGTATGCCAGTAATGGAAAGACAAAGCTTGTTCTAAGCGGAGACATCAACGGCAAGAAACAGAAGTTCTCCAATACTGCAAAATTCCCAAAACAGGAATCGGATCATCAATTTCTGCCGAGGTTGTGGGCACAGCGCAAGGTGGCATATCTCGTTGACGAAGTCAGACTCAACGGTGAGAACAAAGAACTGATTGACGAAATTACACGTCTCAGTGAAAAGTATGGAATTATGACCCCTTACACATCATTTCTGGTAACTGAGGAGCACGCGGTGGCACGTCAACTGACCCAACTCGGAAGGGGGAGAGCAAGACCAAATTTGAGTACTGCCAGAGCTACCACAGCCCCAAAATTGGAAGCGGTAAAAGTCTCTCCTACTCGGTCTAAAATGTTGGCACCGTCAGCAAAACAGAAAATTGCCGCAAGCGAAACATTGCAGCAACTTCAGATTGAAGCACAATTAGCAGAAACAGTTACTACAATTAAGCGGGTCAAAGACAGAACCTTCCATCTTCGAGAAAAAGTCTGGGTGGACAGTACCCACAAACCTGAAACCAAGACAACGAAGATAGAGTTTGGAAGTGATGCCTATTTTGAGCTGCTTAAGAAAGAGCCTGAATTGGCGAAATATCTGGCAATCGGAAAGCACGTCATTGTTTGTTACAAAGGGACATGCTATGAAATTCATCCGCTTAAGCAACCTTAAGATGGATTATTCTCCATGTTGTCAAATACGTTTGACTGTGTAAATGTTAATTTGGGTGGTTTTCTGATCTAATGAAATAGGATAGGTGGTTTTTTCAAAGGTAAATCCGTTTTTACTTATACATTCGAAAAAACCATCTGCATTTTTTCTATTGGGCTCAGAAAAGATTGCGATTCCGCGAGAAGCAAGAAGATTCTGGAGTAAACTCGTAATTGGTTCCCAATTCTCTTCCTCGTATATCACATCTGAAGCGAGGATAACGTCAAATTTGGAATTAAAGCATGGTGTGTTCCAATCCATCTGCACAAAAATCGCAGAATCTATTCCGTTTAGTTGTGAATTGTGCAGTGCAAATTGTAGTGCATCATGTTCAAAATCTGTAAAAACAACTTTTGCACCCGCTTGACATGCAACAATTCCTGCGAGTCCAAATCCGCAGCCGATTTCAAGAATGTGTTGACCTGAGAGCGTTGCACTTAACTCCGATACATAACGCGCTAAACCGATGGCAGATTCCCAGAGATAGGTCCAGTAAGGCAGATAGAGTCTGCCATCGCGGTCCTCTTTGCTCAGTTTGTCTAAGAAAAGGTCCGGTTCATCTACAATCGTGAGTTGAATCTCTCCGTTTCCAATCTGGAGAGTAGTGTTTGTGGTTGGGTAAGCTAACAGCCGATTTTTCATTTTAATTATGATACTTAAAAATTGGATAACCTTCAATCATTTATTTTGATAATGATTAAAGCACAAACTCCTAATGCAGTATAAAACTTTGTGATATTTTTATACCATTTCTTTTATGGAATCTATAGGATAATGAAATATTTAACGCCTATTCTAATTCTAATATGTGTTTTTATGGGGTATACACAAGCGCAAAATGTAGATTCGGACTACACGCGTTGGAGTTTACCCGAAGGTGCCATTGCACGTATCGGCAAAGGAACGAGAAATGCCCCTATCGCAATTTCTCCGGAGGCAACTCGGCTTGCTATCGCGAGCACCATTGGAATTTGGCTTTACGATTCGGAAACCTATCAAGAAATCGCATTACTGGCAGCACATAAACCGCCTTGTACATCGTTAGCGTTTTCACCGGATGGAAGTACACTTGCAACCGGAAGCGAGGATGGAAAAATTCGTTTGTGGGATCCACAAACAGGATTAGAGAACGCAACGCTTGCTGGACATACTGGTCCGATTAGTAAACTAATTTTCACACCAGATGGTGAAACGTTTATCAGTACAGGTGAGGATTGGCGTGGTCATGGAACAATTCAGTTATGGGATGCAAAAACATGGAAACATAGAGCGAAATTTGAGCAAAAGATTGTGAATAACGCCATAACGTTTTCCCCTAATGGTGGTGTACTCGCAAGCGGACATTCTAACGAGATCAGATTTTGGGACATTAAAACCGCAAAACAGATTACAAAAATTACAGATAAGAAAATCTCTTCCTTATCTGTGTATTCCTTAGCATTTTCTCCCAATGACGAAATTCTGGCTATTGGAAACTATAATGATATTTTTCTGTGGGATACTAAAACCCAGAAGTTCCGCGCAACCCTTATTGGACATGAATCAACTGTAAGTTTTCAAAAGTTCTCGGCTCATGTCAAGACTAAGTGCGGAGGCTTCTAGAGAACCCAAGTGTACAGCGAGTTTATTCAAATAAAACGCACTTACTTTTTACATGAGCCAAGTTCTCTCCTGATTCCACAATACTTGCAAGTGCAAGCGCGTGGTACACAGATCAGGGAACGGCGATCTGGTTGTGGGATACCGCTACAGCGCAACATATAACTACGCTTCTTGGACATATAGGGGGTGTTCGACTATTCGAGTTTTCCCCAGATAGTGCCACACTCGCCAGTACGAGCGATGATCTGACGATTCGCTTGTGGGACATTAACACTGGCAAACTCAAAAAATCTCTCACAGGACATAAAGCAGATCTTTTTTCTCTTGAATTTTCGCCCGACGGTGTTAACCTTATTGGAAGAGGTTGGGACTCTACAATTCATTCATGGGACTTGGAAACAGGAAAACACAGAAACGACTTCACAGGACAAACACAACTGAGAACCACTAAATTCCCACAAAAGAATTCTGCCCGAATTACGTGGTACTCGCCCGTTGTTTTTTCTGCTGACAAACAGACCTTCCACTGTGCAAATGCCGATAACACAATCTGGGTGTGCGACACAAACACAGGCGAACTTATAAAGAAGTTTACTGCATATACGTTTACACCTTATCGCGTCGTGTTTTCGCCTGATAGACGAACAGTTGCAAATGCAGGTCCGAACGACACAATTCACTTATGGAACATGGACTCCGGCATACACAAAGTCGTTCTCAAGACAAATATTGAGAATGTCCGACCTGTGGCGTTCTCGTACGATGGAAAAATGCTGGCAAGTACGGGGGAAGAAAGCATTCAATTGTGGGACGTAAAGGCGGATACCTTCAACGTATTTTTTAAAAGGTCACTTTTGGAACAAGCACAGCGGCTGGTTAGTTATGCTCAAGATCGCGCACCACTCCAATACCAAATGCAGCTGGGGAACATGGCACGCAACTTGCGTAAAAAGGAAATACGTTCAAAACAATACAGGGGAACTCTCAAAGGGCATACCGGTCATGTTGAATCTGTAGTTTTTTCACCTGATGGAAAAACGCTTGCAAGCGGAGGTGGATGGAGTAATACAGCCCAACAGCATGATTCCTCAATCCGATTATGGGATTTACAAACTGCACAATCTAAGGCAATTCTCACTGGACATACCTCTGGAATCAGGTCTCTCGGTTTCTCTCCCGACGGAACAATACTTGCAAGTGGGAGTCATGACAAATCTATCAGATTATGGAACACATTAACTCACGAGCATATAGCAAACCTCACAGGACACTCAGAACCTATATCTTGTGTTACGTTTTCGCCCAACGGTAAAACACTCGCTACTGGGAGTTATGATAACACAATCCGCTTATGGGATGTGCAATCTGGTAAGCATAAGAGAACCATAAATGGACATACAAGAGCCGTATTTTTTCTGACGTTTTCTCCAGATGGTGATATACTTGCAAGCGTAAGTCGTGATGGCACAATTCTGTTATGGAATATGAAGGAGACAAACTGATGAGGCACATTATACCAATTATTTTCTTGATTTTATCATTATGCCAAAATGGGTGGAGCGATGATTATCGTCAATGGTATCTCCCTGAAGGTGCAACGATGCGCCTTGGAAAAGGCAAGGTATTTGATATTGAATTTTCACCTAATGGTGAACATTTTATGGCGGTAAGTTCTATGGGTATATGGGTATATGATGCACATACTTATAAGCATATTGCATTGCTGACAGAAGATTCGGAAAATGTATCTCGAATAGACATGACTAAAATAACCTTCTCACAGGACGGTAGCACGTTTGCTACCGTAAGCCCAACATACGGTAGCAGTGCCGATGTCAGAATTCGTGCATGGAGTGCTTACACCGGAAAGTTAAAAGCATACATAAGAGAAGGGCCTAACACTGAAACGACTTCTATTACAACTTTTGTACTCTCACCAGATGGAAGCACACTTGCGAGTTGGAACTATGACAAAAAAATTCGACTATGGGATACACGAGCAGGTGAACACAAAGCAACAATTGCTGGACAGTTGAACTCAACATTTGTTTTTTCACCCGATGGAAAAACACTCGTAAATGTTGGTGAAAATGGCACCTCAATTCAATTTTGGGATCTGGATACGATACAAATCACAAAAATCATCCGTACTGGAGATGGGCATAAAGTTAATTGGTTAGCGTTTTTTTCTGATGTAGTACTTGCCACTGGCAACTTGTACGAAACGGTAAAGTTCTGGAGTCTAAATACTCTCAAACACACGGAAATCACCCTTCCTGGAGACAAAGAGTATGCCCGTGCATCTGCATTTTCCCGAACTACAAAAATGTTAGCGGGTGCAACTAAGGATGGAGCTGTTCAGTTATGGAATCTGCAAACAGGACAATCAAAGTTACTACTTACGGACAACAGATCCCGTGTTTCATCGTTAGCCTTTTCATCGGATGGTCTAAAACTTGCCTGCGCTTATACTGATGGTACAATTCGGTTCTATGATGTTAATACACAACAACACATTGCAAATATCATAGGTCATTCAGGATCAAGAAAAACATCGCTTGTATTCTTACAAGAAGGAAAACTGCTGGCAGGTGGTGGACAATTGTGGGATTTAAAAACTGGTCTGCCACAACTTACATTGGCTCCAGATACTGTCGGTTATTCATATAACGCATTAGACACAGTATCACCTGATGGAAAGATGCTTGCAAGTACGAGTGATGAAAACATTTTTCTTTCGTACGTAAACACAGGTGTAATTCGCACTATACTCGCCGGTCATTTGAATAGAGTCGCTTGCGTTGCATTTTCACCTGATGGAAAAACACTTGCAAGTGGAAGCTGGACACATTCTGGAGGTGGAAACAGGCATCCTGTCGATATTTGCTTATGGAACGTGTTGACAGGAGAAAAAAGAGCTACTCTTACCGATCATACAGATGGTGTCACTTCTATTGCGTTTTCCCCCGATGGTAAAACGTTTGCAAGTGGAAGCGAAGATCGCACTATTCGCTTATGGAATCCTCACACCGGACAACATCAAAAAACACTCACTGGGCATAATGGTCCTGTTGTATGTATAGCGTTTTCACCCGATGGACAAACACTGGCAAGTAGCACTGGTAGTACTACCTATCATTACATCAGAAATCCGGACAATTCAGTTTGGTTATGGGATCTCGAAACTGGAGAACAGAAGGCAAAGTTTTCTGGACATACAGCGCGTGTCCTTGCTGTCGCGTTTTCTCCCGACGGCAAAACACTCGCAAGTGCAAGTAAGGATAAAACAATACGATTATGGAACATTGAAACAACGAAACATTTGAGAACCTTCAGAGGACATGTTAAGGATGTATCTTCTGTTGCGTTCTCTCCAGATGGACTGAGTTTGGCAAGTAGTAGTGAAAACGGCACTATTCTATTTTGGGATCTTACTGATAAATGAGGGAACTAATGAAATATTTAATTCCAATTCTAATTGTATTTTGTGTCTCAATCGGATTTACACAAGCGCAAAATGTAGGTTCTGGCTATACTTTTTTGAGTTTACCGGAAGGCGCAATCGCACGTATCGGCAATAGTCAAATAACTGGACGTAGTTCTATCGCCCTATCTCCTGACGGCACTCGGCTTGCTGTTTCAACTTCTCTCGGAATTTGGATTTATCAGATTTCGGTGTCAAAACCCAATGCTTTAGTTTTGGGATGTAGACACCGCCTTCGTGTATCAGACCAAAGTGTGTGACAGAAAAAAAACAGTTGACATATTTTATCGGTTTTGTTATAGTATCTATAGCATTGCTGGTAAGGCGGGACATTTACCTCTCTTGAGGTAATGCTACCCCTGTTGACTGTCCTTGGAAGCAATGCTGGAGGCTAAGCAATGCGGACCTATAAAGACAAACTTCAGAACCATAAACGCAATCGTCATTTGCAAACTGAGACGCGTATCATCAGCGAAGTGTATAACCATTTTGTGGCGTTGATGCTTCGCCACTATCGTCTCTTCGGAGATTGCGATGGCTATAAGCGTGCCTCCTATAACCGATTGAGTGAACACTTGACGAAACTCAAGAAGTTGGAAAAGTATGCACACTGGCATATCCCTTACTCGTGGGCATTGCAAGAATGCCTGAGACGGCTTGACCGCGGGTATACCAACTTCTTTGAAGGCAGGGCTAAGCGTCCACCGCAATTCAAGGGTTGGCGCAAATATCGTTCTATGACATTCAATGGTAATCAGGTGAAAATAGAAGTGCTTGAGAAATCGGATGGGTGTCCAGTAGCAAAAATCCGTATCAACGGACGCTGGTATCGTTTCTGGTATTCTCGTGAGATTAGAGGTAACATCAAACGCGTGACCCTCAAACGCGATCCGCTCGGTGATTGGTATTTGACTATTCTGACAGATGACGAAGGACTTGAACCGGCACTCAAGACTGGTAGAACAGCAGGGTTTGACTTCGGTTTGAAAACCTTTCTCACCTGTTCTGATAGCACAAAATATCAATCGCCTCTGTTCTATAAACACTCCGCAAAGAAAGTGAAGCAAGCTAATCGTGCCTTGTCTAAAAAGAAACGTGGCAGCAACAATCGCGAACGGGCGAGGAAACACTATGCAAGGCAACATCGCAAGATTGCTAATCAACGCGCTGATCATCATTGGAAACTCGCCCTTGAACTTGTCCGAAAGTTTGATGTCTGCTTTTTTGAAGACCTCAACTTGCAAGGCATGAAACGGCTCTGGGGACGTAAAGTCTCCGACTTGTCCTTCGGTGAGTTCATGCTCAAAATCAAGTGGCAAGCACAAAAGCGAGTAAAGCGCGTTGAAACCATCGGACGATGGGAAGCCACAACGCCAATCTGCCACAACTGCGGACATCGGAATGAAACGATGGATTTGAAAGTGCGCTCTTGGGTTTGTCATAAATGCAAACTTTCTCACGACCGCGATGTAAACGCAGCGATAAACATTCATAAGGTCGGGGCATTGACCTTTGGAGTAGAGGGTGTTAGACTTGCTCACGCAAGCAACCCTTGTTGATACCACAATCTGCACAGCAGGTGGGACAAAAGAACCCCACTGCTTTAGTTGTGGGAGTATGTCAGGACACACAAACATCACAGGACCTTGCGCTATTGACTGGGCATACAGCGGCGGTTACTTGTGTAGCCTTTTCCGCAGATGGAAAATATCTTGCAAGCGGCAGTACTGACACGACTGTTCGGTTATGGCATCCGGTAACTGGTAAATACATAGCAACACTTAGTGGGCATGTAGGTGGATTATCTCTATTAAGGTTTTTGCCCGATGGTGAAACACTTGCAAGCGGTAGTTACGACGATACTATCCGATTGTGGGATTTGAAGACAAGGCAGCTCAAAGGGACGCTTGGAGGACATTCTGGTGGTGTACATTCTGTTACAGTCTCACAGGATGGGAGTATCTTGGCGAGTAACGGTTGGCAAAAAAATCTATTGTGGGACGCGAAAACTGGCGAACGTCTTGCTACATTTATAGAGAAAATACACAAAACACAGCAAAGACACAATAGATATGGTGGCGTTGCATCCGGTGCTTTGTCACCTAATGGAAATATACTCGCAAGTTGGCGTTTATCTCCTGGAATTCTGTTATGGAATACAAAAACCGGAAAACGCTTTGCATCCCTCATGCCCAAGGAAAATACATGGTTCTATGCATCAGCATTTTCACCAGATGGAAAAACGCTCGTGAGTAATGGCAAAGATGGTAAAATATTGTTGTGGGATTTGAATACCAGAAAACTTCGCACTACGTTTACAGGACATAAAGGTAATGTCAGTCGTCTCATCTTCTCACCTGATGGACAGACACTTGCAAGTCAAGGTCGTAGGACATACGATACCGTGAATATCCGATTATGGGACGCAAAAACCGGAGAATCAAAAGGAAACTTCACTTGGCAAACATCGTATGTTTATTCACTCATTTTTTCAGAAGATGGGAAGACACTCGCTGCAAATAACCGTGAGGAGATCCGTATATGGGATGTTGAAAAAAGGCAACTCAAGACGACAATCACAGGACATACTGAGGCAGGGCACTCTGTCAAGTATTTGTCAGATGGAAAGACACTTGCAAGCTGGAGTTATAACGATATTTACTTGCGAGATGTGAGAACAGGAAAACCTCGTGTTACAATCCGACAGAATCAATATCCCGTATTTTCTCCGGACGGAAAAATGTTTGCAATTAAACCTTACAAACAACCAATTCAGTTGCGGGATACCGATACTGGAATCGCCGTTACTACACTACCGATGACTTCAATTGAAGATTCGTCAATGGTATTTTCTCCAGATAGCAAAAAACTGGCGAGTGGAGGAAGAGAGGGTAAAATCTTTATATGCGATCTACTTTCGGGAGAAATAACGCAAACCATCACAGTGCAAACAGATGGTGGACACGATGTTGTCTTCCTACCTTACAAAAACATACTTGCAACTCAAAGCACGAGTGGTACAGTTCAGTTATGGGATATAAATACTGGAAAATTGAAGACTACTCTCACAGAAAATACTAAAGGAATAACATCTATTGCGTCTTCACCGAATGGGAACTTATTGGTAGGTCAAGATGATGATGATGGAACTATTCGACTCTGGAATACCGAAACAGGATCTCTCCATACCACCCTTAAGATTGATAAAAGTTTCATCTACTACACCACATTTACACCGGATGGGAAAACACTTGTAAGTACAGCTGGAAGTAATAAGAATACATTCCTATTGTGGGATGTGAAAACTGGAACACTCCGTTCTACAATTAAAGGGAATACAAGTTATCAGTTGCCCGCGGAGTTTACACCTAATGGGAAAATACTCGTAACTTTCGGTAATAATAGAGAATCAATTCTACTGTGGGACGTAAAAACAGGTTCACTAAGGGCAACACTTACAGCACATACGGAACGGGTTCAGTCATTTTCAATTTCACCGGATGGGAAAACATTAGCAAGTGGAAGCAGGGACGGTATGATTTTACTCTGGGATCTTACGCGGTACTCCAAATGACATATAATACCCAATTAACGGGATTTGTAGTGCAAGGTCCCCGTGCCTTGCAATGTTGACTTTATCGGAAAACTTCTAATCAAGTTAATTTGATATAACTTTCAGGAACTAAGGAAGGAGACAAACGGATGAAATATTTTCGTTTTTTACTCATTACATTCATCAAACTCTTCGGCGTGGAAACCTCGCCTTTTAAGGCGGGGAGGAAACGCCGTCCTCTCTTTTTTTTCTTGACTTTCGTTGAAAAATGTAGTATAATATTATCATCGTGTGGGCAAGGACTTTTCAACTACACACTCAATGTAGTCTCCTTGCCTAACCAACTTGAAAAGTGGTTAAAGCACGATACGCGATAATCAAATGAAAATAACATTCAAGTTTCGTGCAAATCCTACGAAAACACAAGAACAATGGCTTTATGCGGAGTTGCGCCACCAAAAGCAGTTGCAGAACTATATGCTCCAGATGCGTTTGCAGATGTGGGAATATGGTAGCAAGTCTATATCGCTTTATGACCAGATAAACCATCTCACGAAACTCCGCTCTGGTAACTCGCACTATTCTGAGCATCCACAGGATATACAAACACAGACCATCAAACGGGTAGATGTAGCATATAACCATTTTCGCCGCCGTTGCAAAGAGGGAGCGGAGAAAAAGGGACATCCTAAATTTAAGCGTTCCATCCGTTCCTTGACGTGGAGTTTGCGAAAACACAAAAGTGTTCGTCAGCAGCCGATTCGTGAAACAGGTTCTCGGCACAATAGACTGAAAGTGCCAAAACTCGGTGAAATCAAAATCCGCCAGCATCGTCCGCTCATCGGAGACCCGAAAGAGGTCACGCTGAAAAAGACTACACGCGGCTGGTATTGCTTCATCGTTTGTGAAGTGCCTGATACGCTGAAATGTGTCCCGAAATCCGCTTGTGGTGTAGATGTAGGACTGCAGGATTTTCTGACAACTTCTGATGGCATGAAGATACCGAACCCTCGCTTTTATCGCCAAGCCGAACGTAAACTTGTGAAACTTCACCGCGACCTCTCGCGAAAGAAGTATCGAAGTAGACGATGGTATAAAGCGAAGGATGCATTGGCGAAGCAAGCCGATATTGTTGCCTGCAAACGTCTTGACTTTCTCGCAAAAACGACGTATCAACTTTTTCACCATAAAGGCTTTGATGCCATTGTTGCCGAGAAACTTAAACCGAGCAACATGATAAAGAACCGACATCTCACAAAGTCTATTTCTGACGCGTCTTGGGGCATGTTCTTTGATTGGTGCAACTGGGTTGCCAAACGTGATGGTAAACACTTTCATCAAGTGCCACCTCACAATACGAGTCAAACCTGTTCGGAGTGTTGCCAAAAGTCCGCTGTTAAACTGAAGTTGTCTGAACGTATGTTCCATTGTAAATCATGTGGCTTAAAACTTGACCGCGACCACAACGCGGCTCTAAATATCTTGCATAGGGTGGCTTGCACCCTTCGTGGAGAGGTATGGGATACCATCCTCTGTGAAACGAGAAATCAGTTATTGCAACTGGCTTGTTGGGGTTAGTTCTCCCACAAGCCTCGCCCTTTAGGGCGGGGTACTTGACACTGATGTTCCTATTATTATTGAAAAGTTCAGGACAGAACGAGAATCAGATTGGTTTGCCAGAAAATGCGAAATCTCGCATTGGTATGGGTAACGTAAACAATATTGCATATTCTCCGGATGGTTCCACGCTTGCCGTGGCAAGTACTATCGGCATTTGGCTGTATGAAACGGAAACATATCAACCTCATACACTTCTGACAGGACATACGGGGCATGTGCGAACTGTCAAGTATTCTGATGATGGCACGACATTGGCAAGTGGAAGCGAGGACAACACGATTCGACTTTGGGATCCTCATACAGGTCAAAACATCGGAGTTCTTAAAGGACATCAGACCGCTATTAGAGACATCGCATTCTCACGTGATAGTCTAACATTAGCGAGTATTGGTTCAAATGACAAGTCTGTCCGATTATGGAACGTTAAAACTGTCAAACTGAAAGCAATCCTGAAGGGTTGTTCAACTGATATCCTTTCATTAGCATTTTCTCCGAATGGAGAAACTATCGCGGCTGGAGAAATCAACGGCACGGTAACGCTCTTGTCCGCAAAGACAAAAAACCGTATTACTACTCTTGTTGGGCACAACTTGGCTCCCAGTGATATAACTGAACCTGGATCTGTTCTTTCTTTAGCGTTTCACCAGATGGTGAAACGCTTGCAAGTGGAAGTAGAGACACTACTATTCGATTATGGAACACAAAAACTGCAGAGCACAAAGTGACACTTAACGGACACAATGGAAGAATTACGACTCTTGTGTATTCACCGGATGGTAATACTATTGCAAGCGGGGCATCGTACACACATTGGAGTTCGGACTCTGCAATTCGGTTATGGGATGCCAAAACAGGACGACACAGAAGTACAATTCAAACACGCACTCTTACCTATAAGTTAGCGTTTTCACCTGATAATGAGACATTAGTAAGTATTGGTGATGGGAAAGACATTCATATCTGGAACACAAAAACAGGAAAATTGAAAACAAACCTTACAGAGAAACAAAAATCTCATTATCCTAATAGTGTTTTCTCAGACGGTAAAACGAAAATCTATGTAAATGATGATGGAACATACACGTTGTTGGATGTGAAAACAGGTAAGCAAAAACCAATTCTAAAAGACTTCCATTCTCCGATTAAGTCGCTTGAGTACTCACCAGATGGGAAAACGATTGCAATACGGTATGGTAATTCTGTTTGGTTGTGGGATATTGAAACAGACACCCATAGGGCAACTCTTACGGGTCATTTAAATACTATTTCATCCTTAGCGTTTTCACCAGATGGACAATATCTTTCAACTGCAGCGGACAAAACAATCTACCTATGGGATACAAAAACCGGTGAACAGGTAGCTGCCTACACGAGAGATCGAGGATATCGAAGTTTTGTCCATGTATTTTCTCCTGACAGTAAATTACTTGCCACTCCTGCAAAAGATCTGAAAATGGTTCAATTGTGGAATACGGATACAGGACATCCACAGTTTTTACTTATGGGACATTCCAGCGAAATCAGTTCTGTGCTATTTTCACCTGATGGAAACAACATTGTCAGCAATTCATATAATAACGCAATCTTATGGGATGCAAAAACAGGAAGACGTAAGGCTACCTTCATCAGTCCAGAAAATTTAAGCTTTTCCCTTCTGTTCTCACCAGATGGGAACACATTGGTAGGTTATGCCAGTGCATGGTATAAGGAAGAGGGAAAAAACACAATTTGGATTTGGGATACACAAACCGGACAACAAAAAGCTTTTCTAAAAAAGCATCAAGGACGTATCACACGTACACTGTTTACGCTGGATGGAAAAACACTTGTCAGTGGCAGTATTGATAAGACAATTCGGTTCTGGGACGTGGAAACCGGTGAACTCAAAATAACATTCATAGGGTATGACCCGAATTCACCGATAGTCTTCTCACCCGATGGCAGTATACTCGCAAGCGGAGGTGAGGATGCAAAAGTCCTTTTGTGGGATCTAAACATCGGTAGACTCAAGACAACCTTCACAGCATACAATCCTATCCGGTGGATCAGTTTTGCAGAGGACGGTGAAACATTAATCACTAACGGAACAGATGGCACAACTCTCGTTTGGGATCTAAAGGAAACAAGCAAATGAAACAATTTTTCTGTGGGATTTGCCACAGTAATACAAAACTGACTTTTACCCTCGTACTGATGATATTATGTTCTCACCGGATAACGAAATGATTGCAGTTCCAACCTCAATAATGAGGTAAATAAATGAAATTTTTAATTCCAATTCTAATTGTTCTCTGTGTCTCAAGCGGTTTTACACAGGACCAAGATTCTAATATCAACTACACGCGTTGGAGTTTACCTAAAGGTGCAAAAGCACGTATTGGTAAAGGTCGAATAACAGGACGTAATTCTGTTGCGTTTTCATCTGATGGCACTCGGCTTGCTGTAGGTACTACTATCGGCGTTTGGATTTATGATATTGGGACATTTCAAGAGTTTGCACTCTTAACGGGACATACAGGGCGAGTCACTTCAGTTGCGTTTTCGCCAGATGGGAAAACACTTGCGAGTGGCAGCACCGACACTACTATCCGGTTGCGGGATACGGTGACGGGAAAACACAAAACCACTCTTATAGGGCATATAGAAGGTATAACCTTATTAATGTTTTTACCCGATGGGAAAACACTTGCGAGTGGCAGTTGGGACGACACAATTCGATTGTGGGACTTCAAGACAGGACAACACAAAGCCACACTTCCTGGACATTCTGGCGGCGTTTATTCTATAGCGATTTCTCCGGATGGGAGTATTCTGGCGAGTGGTGGTTGGCAGAAAAATCTATTATGGGATGCCAAAACGGGAGAACATCTCGCTACATTTAAAGAGAAAGAACATGGGATAACCGCTGTCACATTTTCGCCTGATGGGAAAACCTTAGCAAGTTGGCGGCGTAGATATGATCGTGGAATACCAATGAGTAGGGAAAACGAAGTGCCTACAATTCGATTGTGGGATATTATGTCCAAAAAATACCGTATACTTCCTAAATCTGAGATGGCTCCGTTTCCTACCCCTCCAGACCTACGTCCGACTGCCAGGCCTTACATGAAGAGAATATATTCCGTTGCGTTTTCGCCTGACAGAAAGAAACTCGTTGATGGTCAAGGACGTTTGTGGGATATTGAAACGGGAAAAATCTTCGCTTTCCTTACAGGGTATAAAGGTGATAGTACTATGATCACGTTCCTGCCAGATGGGCAAACACTTGTTGGTATAGTCGGAAAGTCAGTGCAACTATGGGATGCAAAAACAGGGCAGCCTAAAGCAAACCTCACTGCATCTACTGCTCCCACTTATGCTATCTCCAACATTGTTTTTTCCAACGATGGACAGACGCTTGTCGGTCATAATGGGTCGGAAATATGGATATGGAAGATAAAAACAAAAGAATCCAAGGCACCTCTCACACAGCATACAGAAACAGGTGATTCGGTCCGATTTTTGGAAAATGGAGGGACAATTGCAAGTTGGAGATACGACGAAATTCGGTTGTGGGATACGAAAACAGGAAAACTCCGTACCGATCCCTTACGGGCAAGACATCCCTTATTTTCACCTGACGGTGAAACACTGGCAATACAACAATCCAAGTTGATTGAGTTATGGGACACAAAAACTGGAGTCATCCGCGCCCGTGCCAAGTTCTCTAATGAATTAGAAAACCTCTCCTTCAAAGTATTTTCCCCCGACAGCCAAACCCTTGTAGGTGTAAGTGAAAACGGAACAATTTTGATCTGGGATACGCAGAACGGAGAAACCAAGCAAATCCTCACAACACAGATCCAAATGCCACTCGCTGTAAAAGTACTCTTTGATGGAAAGACACTAGTAAGTCAAAGTAAGACTGGTGCGGTTCAACTGTGGAATCTGCATTCTGGTGAATTACAGAAAACGTTCATAGCGGGTACAATTGGAATTTCTTCAATTACACTTTCTCCTAATGGACAAGTGCTTGCGGGAACGGGGTATGATGGGACGATTCGACTCTGGGATATGAAAACAAGAACTCTCCAAGCAACACTCAATACAGCCCCAAACAGCAGTATTATTGAATTATCTCAGACAGGGAAAACGTTAGTAACCCGAAGGCAGGACAACTCTATTCAGTTGTGGGAGGTGGCAACAGGAGCACTCCGCGCAACGGTCACTGGACATCCGAGCGGTTGGTTTTCGGCTAAGTTGTCAACGGACGCGAAAATGTTAGCAACCCGAGGCAAGAAAAACTCAATCCTCTTATGGGATGCAGAAACAGGAATCCTCCTCACTACTCTCCCAGGGCACACCGGTGAAATTAAGTCTCTCTCATTTTCACCGGATGGGTTCACACTGGCAAGCGGAAGCGAAGATAGCACGATTCTACTCTGGAGTATTGCACAGCAACTAAAATGATAATCAGCGCTTAGAGACTTGAAAGGAATATGATTAATGAAAATGTTCCGGTTTTTAATAATTACGACGGTACTGATGAACCTGTTTTTATCCAACGGTGCCACTCAAGCGCACATCGGTTTACCGAAAGGGGCAAGAACCCGAATAGGCAACGGCACGGCACTCTCTATCGCATTTTCACCAGATGGCACTCAGCTCGCTGTGGGAACTACCATCGGGATCTGGGTATACGATATCCCTACCTACAATGTTCTCTCGTTCTTGACAGGGCATGCGGGGTATGTAACCGCAATTGAATACTCACCAGACAGAGAAATTCTGGCAAGCGGAAGCAGCGACACTACGATTCGACTTTGGAATTTGCATACGGGTAAAAACTTTGCTGTTCTCAGAGGACACAAGGGAAGCGTTAACAACATTGCATTTTCGTCAGATAGTAAAACACTTGTAAGTAACAGTTCGCGAGAAAGGAAGATTCTTTTCTGGAATCTGAAAATTGACCCAGCCAAAGAACACAAAGCAATAGCACCCGAAAAAAGTTATCCGGGGAATGCGTTTTCGATGGCTCTTTCGCCAGACGGTGAAACGGTGGCAATCGGAAATGTCCATCCCACGGTAATCCTGTGGAACATGAAATTAGGACTCACCAAAGCGATGCTGGATGGACATACATGGGTTCCAAGCGATACACAATATGCCTATCCCAGTTCAATCTATTTATTAGCGTTTTCACCGGATGGCGAAACGTTAGCCAGCAGCAGTACCGACACCACAATTCGATTGTGGGACACAAAAACAGCGAAACACAAAGTGACACTGAGACGAAATGGGAGAGATGCCCCTACTCTCGTGTTTTCGCCGGATGGAAAAACACTTGCAAGTACCCCAACTGGTCCCTGGGGAGCGAATCCAATGATTCTGTTGCGAGATGCTGCAACCGGTAGACTCAAAACTACTATTAACAACTACGCTGCAGATGTGTTAGTGTTTGCTCCTGATAATGAAACTCTTGCAGGCGTAGTTGGAGATGGCACAATTTGGATATTGAACACTAAGACAGGAAAACAGAAAACAATCCTCACAAAACATAGTAGAATGCGAAATACCACAAGAATTTCTCCTGATGGATCAACAATAGCTAATTACAATCAGGATGGGACAATTTTGCTGCAGGATATGGTAACTGAAGAACAGAAAGTAATTCTCAAAGATTTTCGGTTTCGAATTAATTCCAATCGCTATCGTTCTCAGGGTGCATTCCTTCGCTACTCTCCTAACTGGAAAACGCTCGCAATTACGGAAGGTAACATCATTCGGTTGTGGGATATGGAAACAGGTCTGCATAATGTAACCCTCACAGGACATACGGAACGTGTCTCAGCTATCGCGTTTTCATCTAACGGGGAATTGCTTGTGAGTAGAACTGAAGATGAAACTATCCGTTTGTGGAATGCCAAAACAGGTAAGCAGAAAGCCGTTTACCCAATAGAAAGAAGATATCGGCAGTTCATGGTGTTTTCACCAGACGGAAAAACTCTCGCTGGACCCGTAAAGAAGGCGAAAAATATGGTTCAGTTGTGGGATACAAACACAGGACACCCACACATGCTTTTAGAACACAACAGAGAAGTCTATTCCGTAATGTTTTCCCCTGATAACGAAAACATTATTACCCAAGGATCTGGAAATACTCGGTTGTGGGACGCAAAAACTGGACAACTGAAAGTTATTCTTAATAGACCTGAACAGTATAACTTTTCCTTCATGTTTTCTCCAGATGGAAAAATACTGGTCGGTTATGCCAAACCCTGGAGTCAGGAAAAAGTAGACACTGCAATTTGGGTGTGGGACGCACAAACTGGGGGACATAAAGCTAAGCTAACAGGACATCAAGGTATAGTAACACATACTCTGTTTGCATCAGATAGCAAAACGCTTGTCAGTACAGGTTCGGATACAATAATTCGATTATGGGACTTGGAAACTGGACAACATAAAGGTATGCTCGTAAGAGATCAAGAACGTGCTAAACAACCCATGTCTGGAGCAAACGGAAGCACGGTTTCCACTCTTGGTGGAAATGTACCTACGCGGTTTTGGGATGTGGAAGCTGGGCAAATCAGAACAACAAACCTGGGATATACTTCGTCTTCACTGATACTTTTCGCACCAGATGGTAAAACACTTGTCAGTGGCGGTGTAGATGCCACGATTCGGTTCTGGGATATAGAAACCGGACAACAAAAGGCAAGTTTCACAGGATATACACCAGTTAAGTCAATAGTTTTTACGCCGGATGGAAAAATTATGATAACACAAGGGATTGATGGCACCATTCTCTTGTGGGACTTGCCACAGTAATACAAAACCATCTATTTTCTCGTAAAGACTTAAGTAAAGCACTATTTTGAAGGAAAGACAATGAAATACCTGTTTGTGATACTATTTTCAATGTTACAATTTCTACCAATCGGTTTTGCCCAAGACTATACAAAATGGGAATTACCGGAAGGGGCTTTCGTTCGTCTTGGCAAAGGCAGTGTGACAGGTGATATTGTGTTTTCACCGGATAGCACAATTATCGCAATTCCGAGTTCTATTGGGATATGGCTATATAACGCACAGACATATAAGGAACTCGCGCTGCTGACAGCACATGTCAACACGTTAGCGTTTTCACCTGATGGTACTATGCTTGCCAGTATCAGTTCTTGGGATGATACTATTCAACTGTGGGACATGTCAACAATATCAACTCTTGGAAAGCTTAAAGCAACACTAACAGAACACACCAGAAAAATTACGTCTTTAGCATTTTCATCTGATGGGAAAACGTTTGCCAGCGCAAGCGACGACATGACGGTTGTTTTATGGGATCCTCAAACCGGAGAACAAAAGAAGATTCTCAAAGGACATACAAGAAGTATCACCTCTATTGCCTTCGCGCCAGATAATAGTATGTTGGCGAGTGGGAGTGATGATGGGACAGTTCGACTGTGGAACGCAAAAACTGGTAAACAGATACATACACTCAAAGGGGATTCGAAGACTGTTAGTTATAGAGATGCTGTGAATGCAATTGCGTTTTCACCAGATAGCCGTATGCTCGTTAGTGTAACTTATGACAGAACAATTCGATTATGGGACACAAAAACTGGAAAACTGAAGCGCATACGTAAAAGGGATTTTGATGGAACTCCCTATTCTGTGGCATTCTCCCCGGATAAACGGATGATTGTCGGTATCGACGATGACAATGACGAAACAATTTTCTGGAGTGCAAGAACTTTAAAGCAACAACGGAAGCATAAGGGACGTTTACACATATCTCCTGATTGGAGTTTATACGCGAGCATGGATCAGAAAATAATTTTATTGTGGGATATGAAAACAAGAAAACAGGTAAAAGCACTCACAGGATATAAAGAGGGTTTCAAATCTTTAAGATTTTCACCAGACGGTACGAAACTCGCAAATGGATTGGGAATCTGGGACATAAACACCGGAAAACACACTTTAATCAATGAAACACATATATCAATCGGTTCATCTGTGATGTTCATTGGAGAGGGTGAAACACTTGCATGTTGGGATTATAATAGATCGGTGCAGTTGTGGGATACAAAAACTGGAAAGCAGACTACAACATTCACGGGTGATATTTTTGCTATATCTTCAGATGGTAAAACAGTAGCAGGTGGATTCAAAAATTGGCAAAAGCCTTCCTCTGTTAATGTGTGGGACACAGAAACAGGTAAACTTAAGCAAACAATTTCAATAAACCCTAAGAAGGGAAGGGAACTACTCGTCGTTTCTCCTGATGGCGAAACGCTGGTAAGTTGTAATCAGTCTGCTGGGCAGATTTTTGAATTGTGGGATGTGGTCACAGGTGAACATAAATTGACACTCAATACCAAGCCCTACTATATTCATTCCTTCGTATTTTTTTCTGATAGTCAAACGTTGATCGGTTTGGGTGCTAAAGACATACCATTATGGAACGCCAAAACCGGTGAACATATTGCAACACTGAAAGGACATACTTCTGGTGTTGATTTCATTGTATTCTCACCGGACGAGGGTGTGCTGGCAAGTGCCAGTTCAGATGAGACAGTTCGGTTGTGGGATACAAAAACTTATGAACACAAAGCAGCACTAATTGGACATACAGATATTATCACTTCAATTGTCTTTACTCCAGATGGAGAAACCGTAGCAACCGCGAGTTTTGATGGGATAACTCGGTTATGGGACACAAAAACTGGAAAACATAAGAAATCACTGGTTGGGCATAAATCAGTCGCATTTTTTCCAGATGGAAAAACGTTGGTAAGTATAAGTAACGGTAACACAATTCAGTTTTTGAACACAAAAACGTGGAAACACAAATTGACACTTGATGGACAGACAGAACAAGTTGCTTCTGTTGCGTTCTCTCCCGATGGAAAAACTATGGTGAGTGCTGGCAGTACGATTCTGCTGTGGGAATTAACTGATGTGATCACACTTCTAAGTAAGTAAAAAGTTAAAGGAGGATTGAACACAAATGAAAAACTGTAAGAACAACCTTGAATCACGCCATTTATGGAGTGTGCTCATACTCACGATATCCATATTTCTATACATCCTATTGTGTTTGCCTAAAATTGCTGATGCTCTTTCTATAATTGATGATTCAAAAATAAAAGATTTCGCGTATTCTCCTGATGGAAACCGGTTTGCAGTAGCAGCTCATGATGAAATCTGGTTATATGATGCATACACTTATGAAAAACGCCTTACCCTCACAAATGACATATCACTTTTTGGAGGTTGGTACAATATAGTTGCATTTTCTCCAGACGGTAAGACATTAGCATGCGTGAATAGACGTAGTGGAGAGATCCAGTTTTGGAATCCAAGTACTGGTGAAAACTTGTTATCCATTATTGGACAAACTCAGTATATAACTTCCATTCTGTTTTCTCCTGATGGGAAAATACTTGCAAGTGATGGCACTGATAATAATATCAGGTTTTGGGACGTACAAACAGGTCAACTTCAAAAGGTGATCAAAGTAGATTCAGATTTACTCTTGTCATTCGCGTTTTCACCTGATGGCAATACGCTTGCAACTACAGGATATCAGAAAATACTGTTATGGGACGTACACACCGGTCAACTTCTAAAAACACTTAAAGGACATACAGATAAAGTGTTTTCAGTTGCGTTTTCACCTGATGGCAATACGCTTGCAAGTTCAGGGTTTCAGGAAATACTGTTGTGGGATCCACACACGGGTAAAAGACTAAATACGCTTGCAGGACATAGAGGTTGTGTTGAATCTATTGCTTTTTCACCTGACGGTAGGACGCTTGCTGGCGGTAGTTACCAAGAAATTTTGCTATGGGACGTACGCAAAGTACAACTCCTTAAAACCCTTACAAAACCCAATATATTTGTCGCAGGAGTTACTTCTATAGCATTTTCACCAGATGGGCAAAAGATTGCGAGTTTGAGCGAGACCCGTTGGGGTGTGGGTTGGAACACGATACAAATATGGGATGTCAAAACTGAGAAGCATAAGTTAACGTTCGGAGAAAATTGGAGAGAGAATAACCCCACGATTGGGTATTCTCCTACAGTAGCTTTTTCCGCAGATGTGAGCACGCTTGCTTTTATAGGTGTAGATTCATTTTCGTGGAAACACGTGATGATATTGTGTAAACTGTCTACAGAAAAACTGTATTCTGTTAACACCAAAATCAAGTCAATACGTAGAAGGGGAACTTATTTGAGTAAAGCACATGAAACACACAAAGAATACGAATCGCCTGTCAAATCTATGTATTTTTCTCGAGATGGAAAAACACTTGTTAGCATAAGTAACAAGGACATTGCTTTATGGAACGCAGACACAGGAAAACATAGGGTAACACTTAAGGACGAAACAGCACAAATCTATGCTGTGGCACTGTCACCTGATGGAAAGACGCTTGCAAGTGGGAACGGTTGGAATAACAGCCAGATTCGTTTGTGGAACACAAGGAACGGAAAACTCAAGGCAACCCTTACAGGACATACGCATTGGGTTGATTCCCTCACATTTTCTCCAGATGGAAAAACCTTAATTAGTGGAAGCCGGGATAGCACGATTCGTCTGTGGGATGTGAAAACTGGCAAACACAAGTTAACACTCAAAGGACATAGCACAAGTGTTCATAATATAGTGTTTTCTAAAAATGGAGAATTGTTTGCCAGCACAAGCCAAGACAACACTATTATACTGTGGGACCTGTCATCAACATTACTGGACAGTCAACCCAAAGCCATATATAAAGGACATACTGATCGGATTGACTACCTCAAGTTTTCTCCGAATAGTAAAATGCTCGTGAGCGTAATTAGGGATAACACGATCCAGTTGTGGGATACTGAAACTCGACAACATAGGGCGACACTCAAAGGGCATACGTCCTGGATAAACTACCTTGCGTTTTCAGCGTGTGGACACACGTTGGTGAGTGGCAGTTGGGACAAAACTATTCGGCTATGGGACACGAGGACAGGCACACCTCGCACTATACTTGATAAGAGTAGGGATGGAAACACACAGATTGTTCTGTCTCCTGATGGGAGTACATTAGCAAGCAAGGAAAATATTTATACGCTACATTTATGGGATTTGAAAACTGGCACACACCGAGCTACGATTAAAGGGAGAGGAGTGGGTTCTAATGCTTTTGCGTTTTTACCAAATGGAGCAAGTCTAATTAGCACGGATACGGGAGCAAGAGCGTTTCATGTATGGAACGTGGATACTGGTAAACTCCAAATGAAAATAGAAACGCAGCGACATTAGATAAATATTTTGTAGGTGCGCAACCCTGATACAGGTCCGATAATTGCCCAGATGCTGCCAATGACGTAATCTCCTAAAATTAATCCCAGAAAGAGCGGTACAACTTTTCGATGCAACCGCAAACCCCCGTGTCGTAAAATCATTAACTTTAGAAACCATGCAACGAAAAATGCAAACCAGAAATAATCCATTGCAAAACTGATGGCAAGTGCATAACCCGCGGGATGGAAGGGCCACCACAGAAAATGCATTCGCATATACATCATCACAAACGTCAGTAATGCACCGATACCCATAAAACCGATGCCAACCGGATTCGGTTCCGTTGGATTGTGCAGCCACCGCTGAAGTCGTCCAAACGACTCTCTTCCAACCCATCCTTTGAAACCGCCTGCTTTTGCAATTGCCCCATTTCGATAGGTGATGTCAAGATTTGCCCAAAATGTTGCTATAATCCCAATTACAATTGCGATTAACATTGCGATCCACAAACGTCGGTTGCCCATTCCTGTTGATTCTGCCAACTTAAACGCTTCAATTTGGTTTGGCATCGGGTGATTGCGATACCCGCGATTGAACCAATAGAAAAGTGACATAATTGTGAGGCTGCTTGTATCAAACTGCCGAGTGCCGCCAACCATCGCCAACATATCATGCGGGTTGACATAGTAAATTTCATGCGGGGTTCCGAGTTCTGCACGCACACGTGTAATCGCAAATGAGAGTAGGAAATAGATGCCAAAGAAAACACCGGCAACCCATAACGCCATCCCTGCTATGTTCGCAAAAATACCGAGCGCGATAAGTGATCCGATAATGCCTAATAGGGCAGCACGATACGGCATCGGTTCATCTGAATCATCAAGTTGTGATTTAAAACCGAGTGCTTTTTTAAAGACTTCTTTCAGATGGCGACGTGTCACCCAAACTGCGAGAATGAAAAGCGCAACCCACGCACCATAAGCTTGTTCGTTCAAAGCAGGAAAATAACGCGTACCGAGTGCCGCGGCAATCACAAATTCTGCTAAACGTACAACAAAGAAAAACCAGCACGAAAATGAGAGGTCCAATGGAAGGAAAAATGCTAATCCTACGGCAAACGGATAGATCGAGATACGCGTCCCACGAATAGCACTCCATGGACGTTCAGTGAAGATATTTTGGAATACGGCAGTCCGTTTAATGTAAGGTATTTCTGGAAACTGAGGAAACAGGTAGTGAATTCCGTTTATCACTCCAATAGCTACTGCGATACTGAATCCTGCCCACATCATGTTGCTTTTCAGTAGGCGACTTCCACCCTCTTCTGAAAGTCGTAGTGGCAATTGGATGATGGGATACGCTAACTTCTCCTGTTCTGCCCATCGCTTTCGCACAAGTGTGTTGATACAAAGCATCATAAACATCATAATGAGGAAAAAGAGTCCCCAGAACGCCAGCGGTTTTGCCCAAACTGCGAAGTTATGGTTGGTATAGAATCTGGATTCGCCTTCATAGAACCCTTGCAAACTTTGTGGATCAGAAATGGTGAGCCACGAGGGTAGATACCGAAAAAAGAGTGTCTGCCACTCATTCTCTTCTGTAGCAAACCGAAAAGGATGGGCGATACTGCCAAACATATTCTGCATCGTGTCGTGACCAGCGAATGTGCAGGAGATCGCAACCATGATGTAAACAGTGAGCAATTCTCCCTGCTGTAGCATGTGTTTTGGTGCAAAACGTCTTAATATGTGGTTAGCAACAACACACATAAACATTATGAAGACAGGTTGAATAAAAAGTGGAAGGCACGAACCGTCAAGCGAGTAGTATTTCACCTCAACTATTGTCATCCAATAGACATTGACAGGAATGAGCAAGACACCTAATAGAAGCGAACGTCCTGTGACACGCGTAGATGAAATTAGACTTCCATGAGTACTCATAGTTTCAGAAGGGATTTGAGAAGAAACGCTAACGGTAGGTCTTAACGATTTCTGAAATGACACCGCGCCTGTTTTTCCAGTTCAGACGAGCTGGTGGGATAAGATAAATACCATCAATTGGGATGGAGTCCTGATTGCGTATTTCTCGAACAAGGTCAAGAGTCAACTGCATTCCGAGTTCACTCCCTGCTGTATCCTCAAGATCACGGAATTTATCCACAATGAACTGCGGTATATATAGTCCTAAATTGTCGCGCAGGTAGGACGCACTGCGGAAACTCGTTAAAGGTAGAATACCGTAAAGTATTTTTATGTTGAGGTGTTCTGTCGCTTTCTGAGCACGTACTATATCTTCAAAAGTCCAAACAGGTTGCGTATAAGCAAATTTAGCACCCTCTGCCACCTTATTTGTCAGATGTTTGACGTGAGGATCAAGATTCTCTGTAATCGTGAACCCGCCGCCATAGTAAAATCCACACGGATCGCCGATTGACGAACCATCTGCAAGTTCACCGTGATTAAGTCGAGAGATAAGTTTCATCAATTGGACAGCACCGCGCACATCCGGCACAAGACTCGCTGATTCATACGGACCAGCCTTCGGATGATCGCCAGACAGTGCGACTATCCCTCGAATTCCCAATGCTTCTGCTTCTAACAGATGCGACTGCATACTGATAAGATTGCGCGACCGCGTTGTCCAATGGATAAGCGTAGGAATATGGGTTACCTGCTGAAGCCGAAATGCGGTTCCAACTGCACCGATGTTCACCGCTGCACCGGAATTGTCAGTCACATCAAATAGGTCTACCCCCATTGCAGCGAGCACCTTTGCTTCCTTTAGTAATGCCCGCAATTGTGGGAAGGTATTAGCACGAGTCTCTACACTTACGATCCGTTCCCGTGTTTCAAAAACCTGCTGCACAGGATTATCTCTTTGGGTTTTGTAGGATGGAGAACTCTTTGGAAGGACAAAGATACGAGCTTGTCGTTTAATGGGTTTTCGATTTGCAACCGCTGCTCGAATTTTGACGATGTACTCAGGGGTTGTCCCACAACATCCGCCAATCATGTTTGCACCAAGCTTAATTAATTTGTGAACATAGTCGGTGAAAACATCTTCACCAACGGTATATGAGACAGCAATTTCGCCCTGTTCAACCCTCGGATTCCCTGCGTTCGGTTGCACAACAAGTGGGACTCTGATAACAGGGGCAAGAAGTTCCATCGCTTGAACGAGATCATGTGGACCTCTACAATTGATGCCAACCGCATGTGCGCCGAGTTGTTCTAATTCTTGTGCGAAGACACGCACATCTACACCCGTGCCGACAGTGCCTCCGGAAATACCGCTAATCTCAGCGATAACAGGTATACCATAGGTTAGAGCTTGCTTCGTTGCAATCTCGGCTTGTTTAGGAGATACGAACGTCTCTAACAATAGCAGGTCTACACCTTCATCAACAAGTGCGTCCATCTGCTCTTTGAAAAGAAGTCGTATTTTTTTAGTTGACGGTTCAACGTTTGTCTCAGTTACATCATCAGTTCGAAACGGAATTTGACCAACCGATCCAGCAATATAGCATGTCTCTCCTACAGCACCACGGGCTAATCTTACCCCTGTGCGATTAATCTCTTCAACTTGATCGGCTAACCCGTGAATTGCTAATGCTTCTCTATTTGCCTGATATGTGTTGGTCTGGATAACATCGGCACCTGCATCAGCGTAAGCGCGGTGAATCTTTACGACTTCCTCAGCATATTCATCAAAGACGTTACAGACATCCACACAGGGTAGATATACCGATATACGCTTACGAAGTTCAGTGCCGATAGCACCATCGCAAACTAGTACTCGATGTGTGATGGATTCAAGGAAATTTTCTTTTGATGGCGGAGTTATAGTCATGTTGTTTGCTACCGCTGCAAAACACTATATAGGATTCCCCGCACCGACATCAGCAGGCACGGGGATGCTTGGTGGGTTCGGGAAGATACCAACGTCTGTCCTAAACTAACGTGAGTTGATATATAGCAAATTCTAAACATAAATGGACATTTTCGTAGGGGTTAGGTAACCTAACCGCTACGGGCGAGAAGCCCTCGCCCCTGCAAGAAGCCCGACATCTTGTTTTTATCAAACTCACGTTAAACTAAGGACATTACTGAATTGTTTCTCCCGCCTTTTCTATTGGGATAAAATAATATCCATAGATAATACACATCTCATCTTCGGATGTAAGTCCGAATTGAAGTGGTTCGTTTTTATCATAGTTATTATGCGTACACTGGAATTTTAGACCGTCATTTACATCCAAGATAAGCGGTGAATCGAACAAAGTAATAGGCGCATCGTCATAAGCAATACTGCGATGCAACAACTCCGCTGTTGATTTCTGGAAGATTTCAAACAATTCACCGTGTCTATGCATGTGTGAAGTAAGTAGGAAAACATACAATTCTGTATCCGGATCGTGCCCTCGGCGTTCCAATTCATCTTCAACATACCACGTCAATTTGGTGACACGCGTTATATTCGGTGGTACATTTATTGACCGATTGGAAACAAAAATCTCGATTGCTTCGTACTTTACCTCTTCCTCCGGAATTGTGTATATATTGACATAGGTTTCCCCTACCAACGTTTCTTCACCGAGAAGATTTATATAATGGGAATTCAGGTCGTAAACTGTATCTCCGGGTAGCCGCAAACCTACGCCTTTAGGAAATTGGAAAACGGTATCATCGGTTTGCGTGCCAACGACGAAAAGTCTGTCAATACCGAAATTGCCAAGTGTCTGTGGGTCATCAGGATCAAGGTCGCGGAATCGGTCTTCTGGATTAACACCGATGCTCGGGTCAACGCCTATATTTTGAATACCGTTCGCGAGACCCTCCTCGGTAAGTCGATAAATGATAAAATGATGGCTTCCGGATGGATAGAATATTTCTACTCTGTTAATGAAAATATCTCCCTCTACAGGTTGTCCATTTTCATCTTTGATCTGTGTTGCGTAGAAGATCTCTCGTTCAGTGCCAGGTTCAATCTTGAAATGTGGTAAACGAAGTTGATAACCTTCTCCTGGAACAGGTGGCGCGGGTGGATTAAATACCTCTTGCGGATCGCGTAGCACACCCAAGTCACCAATATCTGTCACTTTTCCTTCTTGTGGAGCCCCTGCTTCTATCCAAGTGCGTATCGCTTCAATTTTCCCATTGTGGAGGGGGCCCATAAGGTAAGGCATGCGCCCTCCGAATTCTGGTGCTTCTGGTCCCATCAACTTCGTTAAAAGGAAACTGTTATCAGGATTACCGGGGTCAATAAGTTTCATTCCTAATGCTGCCGCTGCAGCGTTCCGTGGCACTCGATCAATCAAATCTTGATAGGATTGACCATAAGTGAGATTCAAACCGGCAGCGTTTTGCGGAGCAGCGTGGCAAGCACTGCTGGCACAACTCTTATCAAAGATTTCATCCTGAATATCATGATAGGTTGAGTTGTCTTCTTGTTCAGTATCACCAAAACGGTTGGCAACCCGAACAAGGTCAAGTATATTTATAAAGCCATCACGATTAACATCAGGGTTTTGTTCAGCGTTGCGGTCCACCGGTTGTCCGAGTGCAGATGCAACCAACACAAGGTCTTGAATATTTACGTTTCCATCCTTATTGACATCCTCTAATAAGGTAGATTCTTCACCGTGACCGAACGCTGAAAACGACACGCTACCCAGAAATATAACAAGGAATGCGGAATAAACTAATTTTTTGATCATATATGGCAATTTAACCTCCAGATGTTGAGATTAACGCAAATCACTCTGCGTATTCTTTTTGAATATCTCTGTCTTTGAAATAAACCGATATTTTAACAACGTCCATGCTGCAAACAATCCATCTGACCAAAAGCGAAGTTTTTTACCTTCTTTTTTTGTGCGAGGAAAATAGGAAACCGGCACTTCATGGATGCTATAACCAGCACGTAATATCTTCGCAGTGACTTCAGGACAAAATTCAAACCCTTCACATGTCAAATTCAATTCTTTTATCAGGTCTGCTGAAAAGGCTTTGTAACCGGTAGACTCATCCGTGATTCGACATCCGTAGAGAAAATTGGTGTACATAGCGAGAATACGGTTTGCAATATAATTATGAATACTCGCGTTTCCTCTACCCTCCAGAAACCGTGAACCGTAGACGACTTCAACCTTTTCATTTTTCAACGGTTCAACCACATGCAGTAGGTCGTTCGGGGAAAGTTCCATATCCGCATCCTGTATGACGACTGCTTTTCCTTTAACGGACGGAATTCCACTCCGAATTGCATAACCTTTACCACGGTTCTCTTTGCAATGTACAATAGTTAGGTCGTTGTTATAGCGCAGTTCCTCAAGAATAGTATAAGTGTTATCAGTTGACCCATCATTGACAACAATAATCTGTTTTTCAAGAGGGAGTGCCTGTACAGTATCAAGTACCTGTCGAATCGTGTGCTCTTCATTATACGCTGGGATAATAACAGATACTAACATTGTGCATTACATTTCTAATTCAATGGGTATTGGCAGTCGGTTGTCAGCAAAGAGGGAATGATGTATATTCGATGTATTAGTTTCGATTACCCGATTAGAGTAACGATCTCACCATGCCACCGTCTGCCTGAATTGTCGCTCCGGTAATATAACTTGCCCGTTCAGAGGCGAGAAAAACGACTAAGTTGGCGAATTCTTCTGGATCCCCAATTCGTCCGAGTGGAATATCCGCTGTCATTTTTTCAAGTGCTGCGTCAAACGATATTCCCGCCTCTTCTGCACGTACTGTCGCTAATTGCTTAATCCGATCCGTGAAGATAATACCGGGACATACGTTGTTGACCAGAATTTTGTCAGGTGCAAGTTCCGTTGCGAGTGTTTTGGCAAACCCTATTACACCTGTCCGTGCCATATTTGATAACATCAATCCATCAACCGGTTGTTTAACAGAGACAGATGTGAGATTGATAATCCATCCACCGCCGCGTGTGCGCATCGTTGGCACAACAGCACGACACAGATTGATAGTACTCATCAGGTTTAATTGGACTGCAGTCTGATAATCTTCTGCTGATAGGTCATCAAAACGTCCCGCTCTGGGTCCACCAGCGTTGTTAACTAAAATATCAATACCGCCAAAGTGCGATATCGCTTTATTTATCAAGGATTCAACCTGCTCAGGTTGACTAACATCTGTCGGCACTGCCAACACTTCGGAGCCAGTCTCCTTACGAATTTCCTCCGCTGTTGCCTCCAACGTGTCTTCATTTCTGGCACAGATTGTAACCTTCGCGCCTTCTTGTGCTAAACCGAGTGCAATTGCTCTCCCAAGCCCTTTGCTTGACGCGCCTACTACTGCAATTTTGTCCGTGAGTCCAAGGTTCATTGGTTATTTATATGGGCAGCAAACTACCCCTATCCTTTCAAATACGGAATCTACCTTCTTTGATTTAAGTATACTATTTTTGCTACATATTGTCAAGAATAATCTCAAAGCCGTTCAGTGCTCGGTTTCTAATTCATGAGCGTTAAATGATGCCTCAAAAGGTTAAAAATTGGTGTAAAGATTTAACACGTCTGCATCAAAGAAACCAATGATCTGATCTAACGCTGGATTGTCTGGCATAATGTCTTCTCCACTACAATCAATAAACCGTAATTGATGAAAGAGCACCTCTTCCGTAATATCAGGATAATTTGGTGTTATTCCGTTACAACCGTCTCCTCACCAAGCATGTCAATAATCTTCACAGCGACGCGGGCATCGGGGTGTGGAAGTGTTACCGTGTATTGTTTCATGACAAAATCTTCCTTCTTCTCTAGAATGCAACTCTCAACTATTTTGAAATGCTCTGCCATGTAGTCTGTATCAATCAGCACACAATCAATCTGTGCGCGAAAGTCGTCAATTTGTTCGTCAAAAAAGGTACGGTCATTGTTTACACGGTCGTTAATGCAGCATTGAGGGCATCCCAGAACGGATTTTCGTTGTTTTTATTGTAAAACGGCAAACCGATCAACCGGTATTTTGTGTCCTCAAACGTCAGGAGTTTGTCCTTAAACTCGGTCATAATATCATGCATGAAATTTTCTTTCCACTGATCATGTAGTTGGAGAAATTCGCCTTTAGGTTCAACGAAAAATTGATAACTGGCATATTCGCCTCTTTTCTCTTTCAGCAACAAAGCGAAATCGGGTTGAAACGCTTGTCCATCAGAGAAGTTGTAGATTGCGAAAAAACCTTCGTTGCGTAGTAGATAAATCTCGTCATATTCTTCGGATAATGTCTGAATCTTCCTGATTAACAGGTCTACGAAGGCTTTTTCTTCACTTGTGCCGTAAAACGTGTTGAATGCAAACCAGTCTTTACCCTCAAACTGACGATCAATAGCAGCACGTGGGGTGCGTTCATCAAATTTCAGAAGTTTATCTCTGAAAATATTGTGGATACGTTCAGGGTGAAATTGCTTTGTCCCTTTAAATTCGGTATCCCTTTTGCGAATTTCCGATTCAATTTGACTTAACAGTCCTTCACATGCGCGTAGTTTGGCTGTTCGGTTTACTTCTAATCCAGAGAGGTTCCCTTTGAAAGTGATTGCTAAGCCACCTAAATAATGCTCTGACCTTATAAATTCGCGTATGGATGTCAAATGTGGAAAATACTGTCTGAGCGATTCATAAGTGAAAAACGGATTGCGCGCAATGGCAGCTCTAAGGATATTCTGTTCAATATCAACAACCTGTAAATCCTTTACATCTTCGTTTTGTTGTGCCGGTGTTACGTCATCTTCCATGGCAGTTGTCGCACCTCCGCTACCTGTAGGGATGGTATATGCATAGTTTTTCTGCTTCACACTCAGATGTGCTAAGTCGTCCAAAGATTTGACATGTTGGAAATCTTTCGGTACCTGTTTGTTGAGCCAGACAACACCATATTTGTAGAGATCGGTTTTCTTGAACGAATCTTTTAATTTGAACTCACGAGTTACGGCGAGCTCGTCCATCATACCCTGATCAACCAATGCGGCACTAATTTCAGAGATATAACGTGAATCGTTGACGCTATGATAGTGTAGCTCTTCCAACACACGCAGTTCATGTGAAAGGTCGTCGTCGAATTTCCGACAGAATCTGTCTGTGTAATCTGGTAGAACGAACGGAAAATAACGTGCGCCACGTCCGATAAGCTGCGCTTCAGAAATTGTTGTTTTACCGATTTTACCGCGCCCTGAGTCGCGTGTTTCATAACAACGTACAATGTCAAAGAGGTTCAACACATCCCAGCCTTCGTTAAGTTGCTGCACAACAAAGATGGCACGGATCGGATTGTCCTTGTCTTCAAGAGTGTTGACGAGGATCTGATAGGTTTCCCGCTGTTCTTTGCTGTTAACTGAAAGGCAATATTCCTCACGAAATTCCGATTTCACACGTTGCACCAACTGCTCAGAACTGATACCGTTTTGATCAAAGAAGTGAAATGCTCGCTTGACAATTTCAAGTGTAGACTCCCGAATAGTGTCAATCTGATGGACAGTTAGCCCATCAATGAGTTTATGAAAGTTTTTCTTGTTCTCTTCTGATTGGGCAATTTTACTTTGTGCTTTGAACAGAATAACAGGTTTTTCCAATGGGATTTTGTGTTTCGCTGCAACTGCCTGCTTGTATTGATTGAGAAGGAGTGCTTGCAATATACGCGACTCCAAATCTAAATCAGAATAGACAAGCACAACATCTTTTGAGAATCTATCTCTCCGAAAATCAACTAAATCGTATCGGTTGATAACTTTATTTCGGTATTTTTCCACTATTGCGGCGGTTTGGTAATCGTGCGTGGCGGTGAATTCCAACAACAGGTTGGCTTCATTGGACTTAAAGATACGTTCTACTGTGTTCTCCCAACTTTCAAACAGTGTCAATCCTTGCTGAGACTTTGTGCTGACATTCATGTGGTGCGCTTCATCTGCTAACAGCACAATTTGCTGCTCAGCGAAATTCTCGTAGGTTAAGGCGTTCTCCTTTTCAGATGTCATATCGGTGTGCAGCTGCTGAATGGTTGTGAAACAGATGTTGATGTCGTTTTCATTGACACCGTCGAAACTGTCTACTTGTGCCACAGCCACCCGTTTCCCATCAATATGGATGTCTTCACTGAAGAGGTATTTTGCCGCGCGCGGATTGAGAAAGTTATCCTTTGTCTTTTCAATGATATTGGTGGAGTTGACGAAAAAGAGGAAGTTGCGATAGCCTTTCTCGTAGAGGTAGAGAATCAAACCTGCCATGATGAGTGTTTTGCCGCTGCCGGTTGCCATGTTGAATAGCAGATGTAACGGTCTTTCCTTCTCATCAAAATCGTTTTCAAAACAGAGGATGAACCGTACGAATGCTTCCTCTTGGTAGGGGCGGAGTTCAAAAGCGGGATTGAGGTTATCTCTGATGGACGCGGGAACTTCGGTCTCGCGGAGGGTTTTCCGCCCGAATTCCTCTAATACTGTTTCGTGTAAAAATTTTTCGGGCATCATTTTTCCAAAGTTTGTTTGTCTTTGCCAATCGCAAGATCCATAAATTCCAATTTATCAGCGCGGAGTAGGTTGTTAAGGGCGCGTTTTGCATTCTCGGACACAACTGGGTATCTGCTGTTAAGCCCTGTTTTCAGGATAGTTTTTGCTTCCTCTGTCTGAATGTAGATGTTGTTATCACGAATACCATCGGTTAGTTTTACGAAGCACTCAACTACCTCAGTGGTATGTTTTGGAAGCATTTGACATAATTCTTTTAGATGTATTTCCCAATTTTCTACTTCACATACATCTATGACTTTGGATATGACTTTGGAATACGACTTCAATCGCCATTTAGCATCCAGACACTCGGCTTGCAACCAAATGGTAAAATATCGGAGTTCTATCGGTTCCTTCTGTTTAAGGCGCCAATTAAAGAATTTTTTTACTCTGTCTTTCATATTTGGGTCTAAGTGTTTTCCGGTACTCGACAAGCGATGTCCTATATCCTTGAACAAATTTGCCCAATGTTCTCGTTTTTTTTCAGTTTGCTGGTAAAATTGTTCAAGTAGACTTTCTTGACCTTCAAGAGGAAACATTTCCCACAGATAGTAGTTAAAAAGGCGTTCACCGAGTACATCAATTGGTTGTCGTCCGATGAGATCATGCTTTTTGAGATCAGACAAATGTTGTAAGGCAAAATTAAAGTCGTCTTTAAGAATTTCAAAGATTGGCTTAACTGCACCATTACAGAGCACGAAACTACTAAATGCCGCCGCCCATTCTTGGCGTTTACTTTGTGTTTGTGGGAAAAAATATGATTTATGCTCAATTGCCCATTTCTTATTGAAATTGCAAATCGAAAGATAATTCTTGCCCAAAATGGCATACTCCGGTGGTGTCAAAGGGCAATCGGTTTCGGAGTAGAAACGTTTTTCAAGAAGCGTTGTTACTTCCGGCACTTCACATTCAGGTTCATGTCTCAGGAGCCAGAAACCGAATTTGAAAAGGTCGTCCAGTGCTCGGCTTCGCGTATTATTGATGCCTTCTGTGAGCAGATCATTACGATTTATTTCACTTGTACGGCTCTCATCCAGATTCCAATCAAATTGTGTGCAAAGCATTTCCAGAAGTTTTGCTATTTGTTCACGCGCGGAAACAGTGACATCAACATCTTTTTCCAGACATACACTGATAAAGTCACCGACAGCTCGCCGCGCATTGGTCCAGTTCTTATTTTCACGGGATTCATCGCCTTGTTTATAGTCTCGATCATGTTCTCGGTCTGGATGTGAAAGTACCCATCCACAGAATGTGAACCACTCGTCAAGTTTATCAAAGTTTTTAGCTTTTACGTTCGCCTGCATTGCATAAATCATAATCCGCACATAAATAGGTCTTTCAATTCTTTCGCGATTTTCCATCCAGAACTTCAGCCTGTTAGTATCAGACATAATTGACTCTCTGAAAACGGTCTGAAATGTATTGGCAAGTGTTTCAATATCAATCCTTACAAATGAATCATTTTCAAATAACTCATCATCCTTCTCCCACCCGTTAATAAAATCAATCAACTCTTCATCCGCCAGATTGGAAAGGGCTTCAGGGGTAAGTGGACTGCGATTAGATACACCGCCAAACTTAACTTCGTTTTTAAATGGTGGATAATCATCATCGGAGAATGGTTTGTTGATTTTATCTTTTAACTTTTTGAATAGAGTCTCATACTTTCCAAATAGGACAGATTCAAAAGGTCTTAGCTGCATCCAATGGAAACGTTCTTGACGTTCTTGGAAACGGTCTTCGGTGAATTTCTCACCTAACCATCTTTCTACCCAATGTCGATAATTTCCTTTTGATGGACCGTCAATGATCGCATTAAAAATACAGGTGCGTTCTGGTTTTGTGAGTAATGTTTCACCGAAGTGTTCACAGGCACGTCGTGCCATCTTCTGGAATTCATGAGGATGTTCCCACGATCCATAATTACCTTGCGTCAAAATTAGTTCACGTATCCACGGTTTAGTTTTCTCATTCGGGTATTGGGAATAAAGATGATGACGTAAGCGTTTGAAAACTTTCCACTGTTGCTTTCGTAAAACGTGATCTAAATCTGCGACTGCGTAGAGTGATTTTTTGAACACCTCCTCACATACACAAGCAAGCGTATTTACAAGTACTCTCTCAGGGCTCTCACCGTCAGTATCCATTTCACGAAGACGCGGACACCATATATCAGAAAAATCTGTATCTTTATCAAGGTCTTCCTGATGTGTCCGCAAATGAATCATATCCCTTGTAGTATCAATAAGAAGACAAGCAACTTTATAAGGTTCCTTTTCAGCAAGTGGTCGAATTCCTTTAGACATTATATTTGCGTATTCCCAGTGACTTAATTTAGGTGCAGGATAAAGTGATGTTCCTCCCAATGCACGCCAATCGTTTGCATTATTTCGCTGTTTCCGTTTTTCCTCTGATTGGGGATCTGGTAAAAATGCAATGAGTGTCTTTGAAAGTTCTAGTGCTACTGACGTTTGATTTTCCTCTGTCCAATGTGCTAACAGTTCTGCAAAACGATAGGTTCGGAATTGGTGATCCATACCTGTATACACAAAAATTTTGTTTTTTAGTTTTACTGAATATTCTCCAGAAAGCTGCAATGCTATATCTAATATAACGTCATAGACAACAGGGTTATCAGTATCAGGGAGATCTATCAACAACTTAACAACTTCATCGGGTGCCTCACTACACACGTTTTTAAGATATTGAATCTCGGGCCAGTAAGGGTATTGAACGGTACCGTCATCAAACTGCCGGCTTTTTGGAGGGTATTTAAAACAGTCACGTTCGGCAAGCGGCTTGAGCCACAATGGATTTTCCAAGCGAGAGAAAAAATACTTGCGAGCAGTTGCTTTTTTGACTGAATCTAGGGCTTTATCTACCATTTCATTGGTTGGTTTCTTCCAAGATTTCATGGATACTCCTTAGTTGTTCAAGTTCGCTGGCTGCAGCGGCATATAAAAGGTTATCAAGGTTTTGAAAATGCTTTTCCACTTCATCAGATGTTTCCATAGAAAACCCTTTTTTCCGCAAATGTGTATGATTTTCAAAAAAATCTTTTGTCTTCCGCCATTCTTTAGACAGGTTTTCTGGAATACTTTCTTTATTTGGATAATCCAGAAAAATGGTGTAAAATAAACTCACTTTTCCTTCAGCCCTAAGACGACCTTCTTTGTGTTCATCGACCAATTCTTTTACCTTTTTACAGATTTCATTAGGGATTAGATGTGCGTTTTCATCGTTATTTTCTGTTGTATTAAATCCTTCTCCACCCCATTCATCTTTCCAATCGTCTTTGAACTTATCTACGAATTTTTGATAGTCAACCCTGGACCGCGTGATACCTTTCGCATCTGATGCAAGACCATTCATAATATCTCTTCCCGTGTGGGATACGAAGGTGATATAGCCCGGACATTTCTTGTTTATCTGCTCTAATGCCCCTTTGTATGCTTCGGCATACACCGGCAGCTCAAGATCGTCGTTTATCCAGTTAAAAACAATTTGTTGGTTAGATGTTAGCATTATACCTTATTAATACTTTTTCAATTAAGATTAATTATTCTCCATAAAACGCCCTATTCAACAACTTATCTTCCTCACTCACCGCGAAATCCGCATCCTCTATTTCAGAGAGGTTGACATAGAGTTGGTTTTCAGTAGATAGCATTGCTTTTACTAATTTTGTTTGACATTTACCAACTATTTCGGTATAATACAATTAATTGCCAGGGACGAAACGGCTCCATGCCACGTGATTGTCGGGCTGCGGTTTGCACAATCCTATATCCCTGGCTTTATTTTTTCCTTTCAATAAAAACATCCCTGCGGACTTCAGGCAAATCATCTTTAGCGTGGAATGCAATTGCTGTTTTTCGCTCATTTGGTTGCATAGATGGTACGTTCATAAAATAAGAATCACTGATGAGTCGCTCCCGCAATTCATCAAAACGGTCTTTTAACACCACTGGATTCGGCACATCTAATAATCCGAGTATGAAAAATCGGGAACATCCTTCTGTACTGACCAATACCTTTCCTGTCTTGGAAAAGAGTGTACTGTCGCCGCCTTCGTCTACAAAATAGTTACGGATTGAAGTGGGTGTTCCAGGGTTTTGTCTATTCTCCATATTGAGCTACGAAGACTCTTCACCGAGTATCATATTGTTCCAACCGGGAATTTTCCATCTTTCAAAATCTTTAATATTGAGTCCCGACATAAATTCTGAGCACTTGTAATAAACTTTGATATAGAGATAGTCCTCCCACCAATTGTAACATTTTCCTTAAGTTTGCCTTCATGCACTGCATCACAGCGGCAGTCATATATTGCTTTAAATTCTTTTTTTAACTTTTCTTGATCTGCTTTATCTTTTCCTAAGTACCGAGAAGCATTATTGCGAAGTTGAGAAGATATATTGCGTCTGTTTGAAACAAATAGAGATTCAAACGCTATTCCCAAGTCAATTATTTTATCTTCGGAATTCTGAGATGTCTTTGACTGTCGCCATCTCTCAATTGCTATCTGAAATGTTCCCTTTGTTTTTTGATCATATTGCCCCATCGGTTTTTGATCAAATATTTCCAATATCTTGTATAGACGTATTGCCTGCTCTATTTCAGATTGTCCTGCTTCAGCTGACTTTCCAATTGGACCTAAATACCATATTTTCTGTTCTACATCATCTGATCGGAAGACATCAACAGTAGAAAACTCCCAAAAATAATCAAACATAACCATGGTATTGCATGCCAATGATAATGCTTGGCAAAAAGTTTCTCTGAAATCCATTATCATTCCTTGGTTGGATAACTCAATTTCATTTGCCTCAACCTGAAATGGTAGATTGACTACCTGCCCCTCGGCAAAATTTGTATCTGAAGGTTTGTGAAACAGGGCATACCTTATGCATTCAATTATAAGTAATGTTGTGCCTTTATCACGGTGTCTACGATGTCGATTGTATAAGTTATGATTAAGTTTATATTCAATATTGCCTGGTAGAGGAACAAGACGTACTCGGTTATTTATCTGTATCTCTGTTCCTATTCTGATTCCCTCAAGTGATGTAATAGAATGATATAAACTATATCTACCTTCTGGACAACTGTCTTTATCAAAAGATAATACTGCCTTATCTAAACCGAAAGCAAGGGACATTTTTAATAAGTATTCCAAGACATCGGAGACATCGGACAAATTATGGCTCTGTGGGATCATTCGTTTTACGAGACAAAATCCATTTTGAGCACATCCATCTACATTATATGTGGTATATCCAATCTTATTGTCCTCAATAACTTGGTTTAATTCTCTTCTAATAAATTCAAGTAAATCCGCTTTAGTTTTTTCTTTTGTGATATCTGGTTGATATAGAAGATAATAATAATTATTTAAGAGGTCATCACTTATTCCATAAAATTCGCATCTTTTTCGTAATGTTTCTATATATTTTTCCTTTGATATCAATACCTTCGCCAATTATCCGGGGTTTAGTTTTTGTTGCGTTTGATGAATAGCACCGATTGATCCCAGACGTTGTGCGATTTGTTCAATAACAATAGTATCAGGTTTTTTCGGAAGTATTTTTAATGTTTCGTGTAAATACTTCGCCCCCCGGTAGCGTGCTTTAAGGTCTAAAACACTAAACTCGGTATTTGGACACCGGAATGTATCTGTGAGTTTAGCACTGACAGATACCATAAACATTGATAAGTTTACGGCATTGTTCACGGGTATCTTGTTGACATTCATAAAATCTTGCAATCCCCAATATTGTTTTGCATCCCGGAAGTTGAACTCTATTTGAAAACGCAGGGAATAATACTCAATCATTTTTTCAGCGTCCAGCGTCAAATCAGAGCTGAAAAGTAAGACGTGTGCTTGCTGTTTCGTGGTCAGGTTCGTCTTGAGAATGCAAACCACGTTCAGTTCGTCTGCGAACTTTTTGTGGCGTGCTTCCATTTGATACACTTCTGTTTTCAGATTTCCGCTCGTGTCGGTAGAGAGACAGTATTTTGCGTCAATCTGTCGTGGGTTGAGACGCTCGCCGTATATGCGGGGGCGTCCCTTTCCGGCATAAGGTGTCGTCGGTGGAAGATGCAGGGCAGCATCGGTGCGTAGTTTTGAAATGAGATGTAGCTTACATTGTTTCGCCATTTGTAGCGCATTATTGTGTCCAAAATATCCATCAAGCACAAAATAACGGAGGGGTATCAAGTTGCCAATCTGTTGTAGCAACCCTTTGACCATTGTTTGAAGTTGCTTCAACACATCACTGAGCACGACAACGTTTTTGTTCCGGTTCCGGCTCCCTTTTGGACGCCCGCGTTTGTGTTTAGGTGTTGCTGTCTCGGTGTTAGCCTGATGTTCGGAAGCACAAACACCTTGATTTGACGATGGCGTGCCACGCACGATTTGCTCCATAACCATCGGGTAGGAACGCTTTCGGTCGACACTCACTAAGGACACGGCTAAAAACGACAAACCGGGGATCGCTTTGCCGAACAATGAGGAAAAGAAACGAGATAAACCATAAGTAGATTTTCCCGCTTTTGGCACAACCACTTCGTCTCCTACGAGGATATAGTCACTTTCACGATCAAGCAGATAAGTGCGAAAAAACGTCCAGCAAATCGTAGTCCAAGGGATAACAGTGTTGAAAAACCTTTGCACAGTGCGGTAGCTACCCCCTTGTCCAGTCCAGCGAGAGATATTTAACATTGTGACCCGCCCTGTCATTGAAAGCAGTGCAAGGACAACTTGGGATAACTGACGCGTCGTCGTTGCGGATAAATGTGGAATCAAAACAGAAAACAGTGCTATAATTTTAGACATGGGTGATTGTCCTTTCTAAGTTATGTTTTAATGTTATAACTTTAGGACATCCACCCTATTTATTCAACTATTTTTTGGCGAAGGTATTGTGATATAGTACCGCTTTCAAAACGTACTCGTATAACCAAGTTATTCATTGCTTCCTGTAACAACTGCCGTAGTTCTTCTTTTCTTTCATCAGTCATCTCTTTTCACCTTTCTATCAAGAATCTCCATAAAATGTCTTATTCAACGTTTTATCTTCTTCACTCACCGCAAAATCCGCGTCCTCTATTTCCGATAGATTGACATAGAGTTGGTTTTTATCCAGCAGTTCTGCAAGGCAGTGTTTCTGTGCCTTAAGGTCATTGATGGCAATGAAATCGTCTACTGCTTCTTGTGGCACTTCCTCGTTGACATACCAGTTCAGGAATGAGTTTTCGGCAATGTCTTGCCAGAGTGTGATAAGTTCTTCGGAGGATTGTGCGGCTTGGATTTTGTCCATATATGCTTGGTTATATTGCATCAGTTCACAATAGATGAAATCGTCACTACCTTGTTTTTCCACAACTTTTTCCACGCGTGGCAAGGTAACACTTTCAACATAATCCATCTGTTCTACCAAAAGAAATTTCCGATTTCCATTATCCTGCTTGTTTAATTCTAAAACAGCATGGGCGGTAGTTCCTGAACCAGAATGAAAGTCAAGTATAATCGCGTCCTTATCTTTTTCAAAAAAAGTAGCACCAAGTATAATTTCTTTTAGTAATGAAGTAGGTTTTGGAAAGGAAAAAACACCTTCCCCCATAAGATTGTTTAATTCATTCTTACCATCTGCATTAAGGTGTTTTAAAACAGAGTAAAATTTTGAACCGTCTTCACTTAATGCTCTATATCTACCGACAATTGTTTTATTTTTTCCCTTATTCAAAAGGACGTATTGACCATTCTCAATTCCTTTGTCAATTTCATCTTTTTTAGCTTTTCCTTTAATTTCCTCAATATCTTCATAGTAGCAAGTCCCATATTTTCCAAATTCTATTCTTAACCAATCTTCTTCAATCCAATATTTTTCGCCATCCTTTTCAACGATTTTACCTCTGATATCTTTAGGCTTTCTTAAGGGTTCGAAATTTTCGATCTTTTTTGCATAAGTCAATAAATAATCATGTCCTTTTACCACTTGTTTAGCAAGTCCACCGCCTTCTGCACGAATGACTACAAAATTGGTAACGAAATTTTCAGTTCCAAAAATATCGTCCATCAAAACTTTCAAATATGCTTGTTCATTATCATCGCAGCTTGCAAAAAACACACCATCGTTTGTTAATAACTCCCTTGCAACTTCCAAACGATTTCTCATAAACGTTAGCCAACTGGAACGGTTGAATCTATCGTTATATCCGAAACTATCATTTCCTGTATTATACGGCGGATCAATGTAAATCAGTTTGACCTGTCCGCGGAACTGCTGCTTGAGGGTGTGGAGTGCGATGAGGTTGTTCCCTTTAATGATAAGATTTTCGCGAATTGTGCCGTTGTCGTCGCGCTTGATCTCGGTTACGTCCTGTTCACCTGCGGTGGTGTGGCGTTTCCAGTTGGTAAGCACTTTCGGATCAAACATCCGGTTGATTTCGTCTTGTGCAAGGATTTCGTTGAAGAAAATCTCTTTACGTTTCTCCTCTTCTTTTTTTTGTCCGCCTTCAAGGACACAATCTTTGTAGGGCCAAACGAGTGAGACTTCGCCGCGTTCACGCAGGAATTTACCATCAATGTTCAAACCGATTTTGTTGCGGAATTGGGTGTAGGAATTGGCGAGGAAGTTTTTGGCGGTGATGTAATCAATAAAGGTGTTGTGGTTGAAAACCCAATACCCATCAATTTCGTCAAAGAAGGTTGATTTTATTTCGGTATCGGTAAGGAGTAATCTGATGAGATTGGGGTCAAGTTTCCATGCGTGGTCTTTAACTGCGGCGGGGAGGAGTTCGTCTGATTCGTCAACAAAGGCGGGGTTAGTTTTGAGGAGTGCAATAAGTTTTTCGTTGAAATTTTGTTTTGACATAGTGTAATTACTTCCATTTGCAATGTTATCGTCCATCTGCGTTCAAACAGCAGTGTCAGAGACAATGTTTACTCCTTATAGGGTGTGCCATTCGGTGTCTATCGGAATTATAGCATGCTTGAGAATATAGGTCAACAAAATTTTCACATTTTCCATTGACAAACATCGCAAAAAAAGGTAGAATATTTGGCAGTTACATTTTCAAATTCAGCACCTTTTTTACGGTGCAGCCAGCACTTTAAGCAAGTTTCAATATTAGATTTATGTTTCTGATCCACAGATGAGTTGGAAGATTGGAAGATTGGAAGTATGGAAGTCGGGAAGATAATGAACACAGCGTCTCTTCCAGTCTTCCTGTTTTCCATCCTTCCTCAAAACCTAAAATTTATTTCTTAATATTGCTTAGTTTGCGTAGTGCAATTCAATAAGATTTCTTCATCAGGACGCTAATTTCAGTTTGATATGCTTAACGTTAACTTTATACGTTAATTACTTGGAGATGACACGATGCAGCGAAAAATACAGTCTGCGCCGACATTTGTCTATCCGGAATCGGACGGTAAACCTATGGCGGAAACGGATACACATCGCGACCTAATGGTGGATTTTATTCAGATGCTTCAACACCATTTTAGGGACGATCCTGTTTATGTATCTGGTAATCTTCTGATTTATTATGAAGAGGGAAATGTGAAAAAGTCAGTTTCCCCTGATGTGTTCATAGTTCACGGTGTTGCCAAAAAACGGAGACGCACTTATCTGACTTGGGAAGAAGGTAAAACGCCAGATTTTGTGTTAGAGGTGTCAAGTCGAAGCACTTACACGCATGATATACAGCGGAAAAAGAATCTTTATGCAAAGCAGCTTAAAGTTAAGGAATACTACATCTATGATCCGGAAGGTGAAATACACCCGAATTTTTTAGGGTATCGGCTCATTGATGGCACATATCAGGAAATAGATTTTGTGGATTCACGTCTTCCATCCACTGTATTAGGTTTGGATTTGGGTGAACGGGATGGTGTCTTGCGTTTGTATGACACAAGTACGCGCGAATGGTTGCAACCGCCACCAGAACGAGCAAAGAACGCCGAAGCACGAGCAGATCGGGAACATCTTGCACGACAAGAAGCAAAGGCGCGTGCGGAGCAGGAATACCTTGCACGACAAGAAGCAGAGGCGCGTGCGGAGCAGGAATACCTTGCACGACAAAACGCCGAAGCTGAACTTACTAAAGTTTTAGCGGAACTTGAACGTCTTCAATTGCAGAAAAATGACTAACCGTTATCTTCAATATTCTACAAACAGTGTCCTTGCCCGCACATCTTTCTATATCGTTTCTTTCTGTATCCTCTGGTTAGCAACCTTTATAGACAGTTAAAATTTCAATTTGAATTGGCGCGTCAACTTCACATTGTAACAGGCATTGCAGTTGATGGGACTGAAAGAAATCACAGAGATTTATCAATAGATGATTCTCTTGCTGAGGAGTAATACAAAAATCTATGAAACAACTTACAGATCTATTTACTATCCTTTTTGTCATAGTATTCGTAATGGGGCAATTTTTTGTCATAGTATTCGTAATGGGGCAATTTTCCCCCGCCGAAGATTGGTCTCAGTGGCGTGGTCAAAACCGCGATGGCGTTTGGAACGAAACCGGAATTATTGAAAAATTTGATGCACCAGAAATTCCTATTCGCTGGAGTGTTCCTATCGGAAGCGGATACAGTGGACCGAGCGTTGCTGATGGACGGGTCTACATCACCGATAGACTTACCAAACCGAAACAGGTCGAACGCGTTCACTGCTTTGATTGGGAAACAGGAGACGAAATCTGGTCTTATACCTATGATTGCATATATAGAATTGATTATACGGCAGGTCCCCGTGCAAATGTCACTGTGCATGATGGTCTCGCTTACGTCTTAGGTGCGATGGGACATCTGCACTGTTTCGATGCTGCTACCGGCGAAATTAAATGGAAGAAAGATCTTAATTCAGAGTATGATATTAACATGCCTATCTGGGGAATAGCATGTGCCCCTATCGTTGAAAAAGACTTAGTCATCGTTCAAATCGGTGGGAAGCCGGACGCTTGTATTGTAGCGTTTGACAGGAAAACGGGTGAGGAAAAATGGAAAGCATTGGACGATAACGCCTCTTATTCTGCACCCATTGTTATCACACAAGCAGGGAAACGGGTCTTAATCTGCTGGACAGGTGCTAACATCGCTGCTCTTGATCCACAAACAGGCGCAGTACACTGGAAATATCCATTTCCACCAACACGATGGGAGATCGGAATTGCAACCCCGATTTTCAACCAAAATCAGTTATTTGTCACCAGTTTCTATGAAGGGGCAATGCTCCTGAAGTTATCACAAGATAAGGTAGATGCAGAACTTGTGTGGCATCGACAAGGAAAAGATGAGAAAAATACTGATGCGATTCAAACGACGATGTCAACCCCAATTTGGCAGGGAGATTATATTTACGGTGTAGACAGTTATGGTGAAGTTCGATGTCTTGATGCAAGTAACGGTGATCGGATATGGGAAGATCTGACTGCAGTACCTGTTGCGCGCTGGAGTACTATCCATTTTGTTAAAAACGCTGATAAAGTTTGGATGTTCAATGAACGTGGCGAACTTCTTATCACAGAACTCTCTCCCGAAGGGTTGAACATCATCAGTCGTGCCAAATTAATTGAACCTACACGCGACCAACTGAACCGTAGAGGTGGCGTCACATGGGCACATCCAGCATTCGCATATAAACACGTGTTCGCACGGAATGACAAAGAACTTGTTTGTGCAAGCTTAGAAAAAACTAAATAATAGCATAAAATACTGGAGGAAAAAATGGATTCAAAATTCGCAGTTGATAGAGGCGGGTCCCCGCACCCGCCCATTGATCTGCATCAGGGACAACAACTTCACGGATTCGAAGTCAAAGCCATCACTCCGATTGAGGAATTGCGGGCAGTAGCAATAGAACTTTTGCATCTATGTAGCGGAGCACGGCTGTTGCATCTCTATACAGACGACCCCAGAAACTTGTTTTCGATCAGTCCATTAACGCCAGCATCTGATGATACAGGATTACCGCATATCCTCGAACATTCCGTAATGGCAGGATCTCGTAACTATCCGGTAAAAGGAGGGTTCATTGAGATAATGAAAATGAGCCTCGCTACTTATGACAGTACGAATGCCATGAACTACGTTGATCACGCCTTTTACTATACCTCAAACAATGTCAAAAAAGACCTATTTAATCTTGCAGAATTCCACTTTGATTCCGTTTTTCATCCGCTACTGACAGAGGAAACTTTCAAACGTGAAGGACACCATCTTGAACCTGCTGATCCAGATCAGCCTACCGAAGACCTAAAAATAAATGGGATCGTCTACAATGAAGTCAAAATTGGCTTGTCCGATCCAGGATACTGCTTATATTCTACCGTAAAAGGTAATCTTCTACCTGATACTTGCTATGCCTGCAATAGTGGTGGAAATTCACTGGTTATGCCTGACTTAACCTACGAACAATTGAAAACTTATCACCAAATCCACTATCATCCACGCAACAGTTACTTCTTCTTCTACGGCAATATTCCAACAAGTGATTATCTCTTATTTCTCGCTGATAAATTGTTGGCAATTCCAAAGACAGAAACAAATGGGTTTCTACACCCTCTCCGACCAGCAATAACACACCAACCGAAGTGGGAATCCCCAAGGATTGTGAAGGATACTTATCCAATTGATCCAGATGAACCACTCACTGAAAAGACGTATCTGATGCTGAGTTGGCTCATTGGAGATACGACAAATCCCGAAGATGCTGTTTTGTGTCGCATTTTAAATCTAATTCTGTTTGGCAATGAAGGAGCACCTTTCCGCAAGGCGATCATTGATTCAAAACTTGGAACTGATATACGATATAATATCTTAGATGGTCTGACAGGACCAAATAGAACATTTAGTGTCGGTTTGGTTGGAAGTGAAGCAGATCGCGTTGAGACTTTCACAGAATTGGTCATTAATACACTCACTCAAATTGCAGACGCAAAAATTGACCGAGAGAAGGTAGAAACCGCATTCCAACAAATCACCTATGACTATCAGGAAGTTACACCAAATTTCCCGTTTCAAATGATGAAACGTGTCGTAAACACATGGATATATGAAAAGGAGCCGACCCTCTTTCTAAAGATGGGGAAGCATCTATCTGCTATCCGCCAACGTTGGGAGAAAAATCCGGGCATCTTCAATGAATTGATTCGCGAGCGGCTTCTTGACAACCCACATCAGTTGACGACCATCCTCTCCCCTGACCCAGATATGCAGGCAAGGCTTGATGCGAATGAAAATGCACGTCTAAAAGCAATCCGCTCGGAACTTACAGATGAGCAAATGACACAGATTGCTGCCGATGCCGCTGAATTGGAACGCCTTAGTGGACAACCCAACTCACCTGAGGATTTGGCAAAGTTACCGCAGCTGCACGTCTCTGACCTTCCCGCACAACCACTGCATATTCGGACAACCGTTGAAACGGTTAGCGGACGTCCGCTGCTCCAGAACAACATTCTTTCAAACGGTGTGAACTACCTCGTGTTAAATTTCGACTTGCAAGGGTTACCGCAACACCTTTGGCAATATCTACCCAGATACACTGATGCCATTGGTAAACTCGGTGCGGGTCAGTTAAATTACGAACAGATGGCACAGCATAGAGCAGCAGCCACCGGTGGCATTGGATGCTCGCCAAACTTCACCACCCACGCGCTTGATCCGTGTCGCTCAGTATGGGATATGCAATTCCGACTCAAAGCACTTGACGGTAAAATTGAGGCTGCCTTGAGTGTTTTACACGATTTAATTTTCGCTGTAAACCCGCGCGATAAAGATCGTCTCTACGACGTTCTGAATCAAGCAGTAGCTTCTAAACATGATTATTACGGTGCGTCTGTTGCAAACCGTCGTGCTGCCCGCGGACTTTCACAACGGGGATTTCTCACAGATATCGTCTACGGACTACCACGACTCCGCACGAGTGAAATGTTGCTCAACCGTTTTGACGAATCTTATGAAGAACTCACCGGTTATATTGAACAGATTCGTGAGTTCCTATTAGTCCAAGGTCGCGTAACCGCCAGTTTTACCGGTTCTGATACAGCTTTTGAGCTGTTTCGAGGACAGTTCTCCGAATGGATCGACGACATGCGTGACGAACCGATAATCCCAGCACCGATAGGTTTTAAATCTTTTGGGACGCCACCACGTGAAGGATTGGCGGCTCCTATTCCAATAGCACACTGTACACAGATGATGCCAGCACCACACTACGCACATCCGGATTCAGGACTCTTAACTATCGGATCGCATATATTAGAAAATGATTACATGTTGCCCGAAATCCGGCTCAAAGGCAATGCCTACGGTTTTTGTTTCTCATATAACCCATTTGAACCCATGCTGTACCAAGGATCACAGTTTGATCCGCACGTTGCTCGTACGCTCAACGTGTTCGCACAGACAGCTAACTATGTTAAACAGACAGAGTGGATACAGGCTGATATTGACCGGGCGATTATTGCTAAATCGTCAGATTACCTAAAAACAATTCGACCCAGTCAAGCCTCAACTGATGCCATCTGGCATTATATTAAGGGGCAGACACGCGAGGTCATTGAAGAAAAATATGCACAACTCCGACGCGCAACCCCTAAAGAAGTAAAACGTGCACTACTCGAAACTTTGGATGAAAACAGGGATAATGCCCCTATTTGCGTCATCGCAAGTCGTGAGAAATTAGAAGTCGAAAATCAGAAAATGGATCATCCCCTTTCAATTGAAGACATATAACGTAAACTTGTGGACCATATTTTTAGTAAAATGTAAAATCTAATAAAAAATGGAGGCAAAATGGATTCTAAACTCGCAGCTGATAAAGGCGGGTCCCAGCACCCGCCCGTCGACCTTGAACCCGGACAGCAACTTCACGGATTTGAAGTCAAAGCCATCACACCGATTGACGAATTGCGGGCAGTGACAATTGAATTATCACACCAACATAGCGGTGCACGTCTACTTCATCTCTATACGAACGATTCCGAAAACCTCTTCTCAATCAATTTTCCTACGCCACCTTCAGACGACACGGGAGTTCCTCACATCCTTGAGCACGCTGTCTTGGCAGGGTCACAAAAATTCCCGGTTAAAGAGCCGTTTTTTGAGATGATTAAGATGAGCATGGCAACCTTTATCAACGCCATGACCGGCTCAGACCACACATATTATCCGGTCGCGAGCAACGTTAAAAAAGACCTTTTCAACCTTGCAGAAGTCTACTTTGATGCTGTTTTTCACCCATTACTGACTGAAGATACTTTTAGACGCGAAGGACACCATCTTGCTCCTGCCGATCCGGAAAACCCGACAGGCGATCTGAAAATTACCGGTATCGTCTATAATGAGATGAAAGGTGTTTTTTCTGATCCGGAATCGCGGTTATATCGCTCAATGACAAGTCGTCTTTTACCTGATACACTCTATGCCAAGGAATCAGGTGGAGACCCGGATGCAATTCCTGACCTAACTTATGCGCAGCTCAAAGAATTTCACGAGACATATTACCATCCAAGCAATGGGTATTTCTTCCTCTACGGGGATATTCCCACGAGCGATTACCTGGCATTTCTTGCGGATAAATTAGATAAAATATCAAAAAATGAGACCGTTGCCTCCAGACAACCCCTTAATCCGGAAGTTACGCACCAACCGAGGTGGAAATCACCGCAGACCGTATCCGATACATATCCCGTTGCACCAGATGAATCTCTCACTGAAAAGACGTATCTGATGCTGAGTTGGCTTATCGGAGATGCGACTGCCCCTGAGGATGTAGCCATGTGTCACATCCTAAGTCTAATCTTGCTCGGTAATGAAGCAGCACCACTCAAAAAAGCAATTATAGACTCAAAATTAGGAGCGGATCTAATTTATTCTGGAGCAAGTTCTATTGGTCCCAACAGCACTTTTTATGTAGGACTTAAAGGTGGTGAAGTAGATCGCGCTGAAGCATTCACAGAATTAGTCACCAATACCTTAACCGAACTTGCTGAGAATGAGTTAGATAGTGGAATGGTAGAAGCAGCCTTCCAACAGTCAACTTATCACTATCAAGAAGTCGCACCGATGTTTCCGCTCCACATGCTTTTCCGTGTTATTGAAGCATGGATATACAACAACGATTCGGATGCCTTCTTGAAGATGGGCGAAAGTCTCGCTACCATCCATCAACGATGGGAAAAAAACCCATCTATCTTCAACGAAATGATACGCGAACGGCTTGTTGACAATCCACATCGTTTGAGCAGTGTGCTATCACCCGATCCGAACATGCAAGCAAAACTTGATGCTGAATTGGAACAACGCACCAAGGATATCCGCGCACAACTTACCGATGAACAGGCGAAACAGATTGCTGCTGATGCCGCAGAACTTGAACGTATGAACGGGCAACCTAATCCACCGGAAGCGTTGGCAAAACTGCCGCAACTTCAAGTCGGTGATCTTCCTGATAAACCAAAACATATCCCTACAAGTGTTGAGAAAGTGAATGAGCAAGATCTCCTCCATAATGATGTATTTGCAAACGGGGTTAACTATCTCATACTGAACTTTGACTTGAAAGGACTACCGCAGCATCTCTGGACATATCTACCAAGATATACCGATGCAATTAGCAAACTCGGTGCGGCAGATTTGAATTTTGTAGAAATGGCAAGGCGAAAATCATCCGTCACAGGTGGGATCGGATGCGGGGCAGGATTCAGTACACACGCGCTTGGTGGTAACCGTTCAATGCAAAACATGCGTTTCAGTATGAAAGCACTTGATGCTAAAATGGATGCTGCACTTGATGTCCTTCATGATTACGTTTTTTCTGTGAACCCGCGCGATATGGAACGTCTTCACGATGTATTAGTCCAAGCTGTCGCTGAATACCGCACTGATATGGTTCAGGATGGCTCAAGCACCGCAATTCATCACGCATCTCGTGGACTCTCTCCGCAAGCGCACCTTGCAGAGATTGTTTATGGACTCCCGCAACTCCGCGACAGTGAAACACTGCTCAACAGTTTTGACGAACTTAACAGCGACCTTATGGGTCATATAGAAGAGATTCGCGATTTCCTGTTAACCCGTGGACGCGTGACTGCAAGTTTCACAGGATCAGATTCGGCTTACGAAACGACCCACACAAAACTTGGTGAATGGCTCAGCACTATGAGAGATGAACCCCTCGTATCTGAACCCATAACATTTGAAACGTTTGATACGCCGCCGCGTGAGGGATTGGCAGGACCGATTCAGATAGCGCATTGTGCACACGTAATACCGGCACCGCATTATTCACATCCGGATTCTACGTTGCTTACTATCGGTGCACATCTCATACGGATGGATTATATTCTAAGTGAAATCCGCTTTAAAGGCAACGCTTACGGTGCCAGATTATCCTATAGTCCTTTTGATGCTGCACTTTACCAGTCTTCATTCAGAGACCCACACGTGGCACGGACGATTAATGTTTTTGAGCAAACGGTAGACTACATCAAACAGGTAGAGTGGACGCAAACAGACATTGACCGGGCTATCATTGCAACAGCGAAAGGTGCAGAAAAGCCGATTCGTCCCAGTCAGGCTGCAAGTGATGCGCTGAGTCATCATCTCACTGGACAAACACGCGAAATGCGCGAGGAACGTTACACCCAACTCCGCAGTGCAACACCGGGAGAGGTAAAACGCGCGCTTCTCCAACTTTTTGAGGAAAATCGGGATAACGCGGCTGTTTGTGTCGTCTCAAGTCGGGAAAAACTTGAAGCCGCAAACCAAGAACTTGCACAACCCCTTGTGATTGAAGATATTTTAACTTAACATGTAATCGGCGCGCATCGCTTTCCTGATAGGTGCTCTAAGTGCGCCACTAAACGAGGTGGATACTTAAAACTAGTGCTATGTCCACCAAAATATTGTAGGTCGGGTAGAGCAGAGCGAAACCTGACATGTGCTGATACACTAATCTTGTCGGGTTTCGCGGACGCTCTACCCGACCTACAAACCACAAAAATTAGGTGGACAAAGCACTAGTTCTTCCACCAAAGATAAAAGGAATTAAAATAATGATCAAAAGAATTGCAATTTTGCTGATGTGTATCTGTGCTTTAGCGATATTCACAGTATATACTTCAAAAACTACAGCCGATCACCATGGTGCTAAAGCTGAACAAACCTCTAATTTTGAGAAAAACTGGCATCACTGGCGCGGCCCACACGCAACCGGTGCCGCTGTTAATGCAAATCCACCCACTAAATGGAGCGAAACTGAAAACATCCGCTGGAAAGTTTCCATTCCCGGTATGGGGCATGCCACACCAATTATCTGGGAAGATAAAATCTTCATCCAGACTGCACTTAAGGTGGAAAAACCTATAGAAGAAAAGGAAGATAAAGACGAGGAAGAGGAATCAACTGAATTTAATCCGTTCGTCGGAAGTCTCCCTGAAGAACCAAGGGAACGCGAAGATAATGAGCGGCGCGAAACCCTCTATCAGTTCAAACTCCTTACGTTAAACCGAAGCGATGGTAGCGTAATGTGGGAAAAGACTCTCCGAGAAACCATGCCGCATGAGGGAATGCATAGAGATGCAAGTTTCGCGTCCAACTCTCCGATTACTGATGGAGAACATATTTATGCCTATTTCGGTTCTCGCGGACTCTACTGCTTAGATATGAAGGGAAATCTTAAGTGGGAAAAAGATATTGGTAAAATGCGGAAAAGTGGCACCTTCGGTGAAGGTAGCTGCCCTATTATCCATGGGGATACGATCATTGTCCTGCAAGATCATGAGGGCCAGTCCTTTATCATCACACTTGATAAACGAACGGGTGACGAACTGTGGAAGGTAGACCGCAATGAACGTACCACCTGGACATCACCTATTGTTGTTGATTACAACGGAAAATCTCAGATTATTGTCCCGGCAACAAACCGGACACGTAGTTATGATTTAGAAAATGGCGACGTTCTATGGGAATGTAGGGGTATGACCCGCAACGTTATCCCGTCTCCTGTCTATACCGACGGACATGTCTACATCATCAGTGGTTTCCGGGGTAGTTCACTGCAAGCTATTAACTTGAAACTTGCTTCAGGCGACATTACAGGTACAGAAGCCGTTGTGTGGGAATATGATCGTGATACACCTTATGTGCCATCACCCCTATTAAGTGGTGATATAATTTATTTCCTTAAAGACAATAAAGGTGTTCTCACTGCTATTGATAGAAATACAGGGATGGTCCATTACGGACTTCAAAGGTTAGAAGGTGTTACCAGTGTCTACGCCTCAATCGTTGGGGCTGCTGACCGTGTCTACATCGCAAGCCGGAATGGCTCTGTAGTTGTTATTAAACACGGACCTAAACTTGAAATTCTTGCCCAAAATCAGTTAGAAGATAGTTTCAACGCATCGCCTGCGATTGTTGGTTCTGAATTATACTTGCGTGGAACTCAATATCTCTATTGTATCGCAGAATAATCTCTGCGTATTACGACTTTAGGGCAGGACTTCTCCTGCCCTTTTCATTTGTAGGAGTGACCTCCTGGTCGCGCCAGGAGGTCGCTCCTATTAGAGAGGATCGCGATTTGGAGATCGCTCGGACAGAAGAGTGACTTGAGCATCAGGTGAGAACTATCGGACAATTGAATGGCTCTGAGTTGTTTGATTTTTTGTTGACTCCTTTTGCCAAATATGTTATTATTTGGACGATTAGTTGTCCTGTGGGGCGGTTCAGAGAGGGTTTCCGCCAGTTCTTGCATCATTATTTGGTTAAACCCTCCAAGATTTTATCAGTTATCAGTGTTAACAAGATACCTGTGAACAATGCGGTAAACTTATCAATGTTTATGGTATCTGTGAGTGCTAAACTCACAGATACATTCCGTTGTCAGAATACCGAGTATAACGTTTTAGACCTTAAAGCACGCTACCGGGGACGAAGTATTTACACGAAACATTAAAAATACTTCCGCAAAAACCTGAACCTATTGTTATTGAACAAATCGCTGAACATCTGGGATCAATCGGTGCTATTCATCAAACGCAACCTGAACTAACCTCGGATAATTGGCGAAGGTATGAACGAAGGTATACTTCAAAGGATAAATTAGAAAAAATGCAGAACACGATTGGAGGGAATGTCAATAACCCCGCCCTAAAGGGCGAGGCTTGTTCAATACGGCAGCCAAGCCTATCTGTTGAACAAGGGTAACTTATTGACTACCGCAACATATCGCAGTATCTCGGTATGGCAGCCGAAACAACGGTTAGAAAACGATATACCGAACTGGTAGTAGGTATTATCTAAGGATGCTCCCAAAGTCTTAACCCACTTGGATACTGTGATCGGTAAGGGGAAACATACACCTACGAAAGTAGAGAGCCCGCAAGGGTCATTACCTGTTTTCTTTCACAGCACCGGGTCAGGTCTATTAGGTGAGTGGTGACAGTTTCACTCAACGAAGCAGCCCACTGGAAAGAATCGCCCACGGGTCTGTGGCGAAAAAACAACTTGCACCCCTTTAGGGGGAAATCTATAATTTAAAAAGGAGCGGTGTTTCCTCCCCCGCCTAAAGGCCTTACTATTACCCATAAGTCGAATTCTTACTATTGACCATAAATTCGACATAAAGTGCAGACATCTATTTTCTTGATTTACATTCACCTGTGCTGTCAAAATAAGTGTATTTTCGCTTGTGTCATAATATACTTGCCTATCAATAACATTTGTGTTATGTTCAATAGATATTATTACCAACACAAGTAACACTTATGAATCTGATACATTGGAGTGAATAATGATGTCTACAAACAAGAAAGAGTTATCTACATCTTGGGTTATTGAAGAGTTTATGGGTCTTGATTTGGGAGATGCCCGTCTGAATAAAAGGTTGCTCAGCGTTGCGGATGCGTTGGCGGCACATCCTACCGAAACCATCAACGCTGCGTGTGGCGATTGGGCATCGGTGAAGGGTGCCTATCGTTTATTTGATAATGAAAAGGTTTCCTCAGCGAAGATATTGGCACCTCACTTTAGACAAACGATTGAGCGGATGAGTGAGCATCAGCGTGTGTTTGCTATACAAGATTCAACTTATCTGGATTACACCGATCACCCATCAACAGAAGGTTTAGGTCCGATTGGTGCCTCGTCTCATCACCATTATGGTTTTGTCAAACACACGACACTCATCGTGAGTGGGTCGGGTCTCCCGCTTGGGTGTTTGACAGATAAAGTGTGGGTTCGGGATGCGCCGACACAAGAAAAAAAACGGAAATCCAGACCGCTGGTAGAAAAAGAGAGCTACAAGTGGATTGAGGCAGTGTCGGCAATAAAATCCGATGCCCCAGAAGGTGTTGAGGTGATTTGCATTTGTGATCGTGAAGCTGATATTTATGAGTTCTTCGTTGAAGCACAAGAGATGCCTTTTGTAATACGAGCTGCGCAAGATCGTGTGGTTGATAATGATGTTGGTAGATTGCGTGCTTTAGCAGAAAGTCTACCTGTTGCTGGTGAGTTTAGCATAAAAGTTGCAGCGCGTGGTGCCCAACCTGCCCGAGAAGCAACTCTGCGCGTTAGTTTCACAAAAACGACGCTTCTCCCACCGCATCGTTCGCAAGCCTCACGCTCCCAAGAACTACCTGCTGTGGAAATATATCTCGTATGGGTGGTAGAGACGAACCCACCCGATGGCACAACACCTGTGGAATGGCTGCTCCTTACAAATGTGGAAGTCACAGATTTCTCAGATGCGATTGAACGAGTAGACTGGTATACTCAACGCTGGCACATTGAAGTCTATTTCAAAGTCCTCAAATCGGGAACGAAAGTTGAGGAAGTCCGCTTCCAAACCCAAGAGAGACTCCTACGCTTTATCGCCCTGCTGAGTGTGATTGCTTGGCGCCTTTATTGGTTGACAATCATCAATCGGCAGACACCGGATACGGACTGCACACATATATTGACTGAAGTTGAGTGGAAAGCACTTTACTGTATAACACATAAGACGCACATTTTACCGAAAAAACTACCAACTGTGTCTGAAGTCGTTGTTTGGATCGCCAAACTGGGTGGCTTTTTAGGACGCAAGTCCGATGGTCAACCTGGAGTGACCGTTATTTGGAGAGGATGGCGAAGGCTTAGTGATATTTCTGACACCTTTGCTCTTTTTCATCAATACACACAAAACAATATCAGTCAGAACCTTATGGATGGACATGTTCCATAAACTTATGGGTAATAGTAAGGCCTAAAGGCAGGGGTTTCCACACCGAATATTTTGATGAAAGTTATGAAGATTACGACATTTACATTTATTGCGATGCTAATTGTCAGTTTAATTAGTTGCGAAAACACACAGCGAATACTTCAATCTGCTAATCAGCCAATGAGCGGTCTCAGCGGAGAAATTACCGTTGGAGTTGTTTTACCGCAGACCGGTGACTTGGGACCGACCAATTTCGGTCCGGGTGCACTCGTGATGGAAAACGGCTTTAACATGGCACTTGAAGAAATAAACACATCAAAGATGCTCGGCGATGTAACCCTCAAGTTTATCATTGAGGACGATATGAGCACTGTAGATGGTGCGGTGGCTGCTTTTGAGAAACTTATTCATCAAGATAAAGTGCCTGCTATTCTCGGTGTTTGGACATCAAGTGTGGCGGAACATGTTTTTCCGATCGCCCAACAAAACGAGGTTGTCGCTTTTAGTCCAGTTGTTATCAAATCAGGCTTGACGAAAGGTGATTATCTTTTCCGCGCGAGTCAAACGACAGAAGTGTTGATCCCTTGGGGTGTAAAGAAAACACAGGCGAAACTCGGTTATCAACGTGTAGTGACCTTAGCTGACAGCCTTGATGCCTTTTCTATTGATAGTGACGCTGTTTTTAGGCGGACCCTTACGGAGAACGGCGTTACGGTACTCAACTTTCCTGAGCAGACTTTTGAGACTGGCGAGATAAACTTTTCCACGCGATTACAACAGATATTAGCGTTGGAACCGGAGGCGATTTTCGTCTCATCTCAACAGCGAGAGATGATTCATATTCTCAGACAGGCACAAGACCTCGATTTCCCTGCAGACGTGCCGTTTATCAGCCTGGTTCTCTCCATAGATGAGATCCAAAAAGCAAACAGTGCTGCGGAGGGTTCAATAACTTTTACGGATTGGGTTGCTACTGCGGACACACCGAGGAATCAAAAGTTTGTTGAGAAGTATACTGCGGAATACGGTATGGAGCCGAGTGTTTGGGCTGCGCAATCTTATGCTGCTGTCTATGTGTTTGCGCAGGCACTTTTAGATGCACAATCAATAGAGTCAACGGCAATTGCCAACGCACTTGCACGGATCAAAGATTTTGACACTATTTTGGGTAAGTTTTCTTTTAATGCCAACGGAGATGCTGTCTATGATCCTGTTGCATTGATCGTAAAAAATGGCAAACTTGAGGTGTTTGAATAAGATATTCTACACTCATACCATAGGCGGGTGGTATCGCGCCAGCTGCCTATCCAAGGAGATTGTCAACTACCCACAGCTAAAGCAGTGGGAAACCTGTGCAAAGCGCATGCCGAGCGTTCACTCCACAAGTTAAACAGTTGACTAGTGCTGTGTCTACACTAAAATTGCGAGTCGTGTCAGTAGTCGGGAATCAGAGTTCCCTCCTACAAAGAGAGTTGTTCTGTAGGAGTGATCTCCGAATCGCGACCTTTACCCGCAAAATTTCGGTAGACACTCCACTAGACGATATATAGCGAATCTTGTCGTGGCAGACAACAAGATGGTAGTCCAACGGATATAGCGGGTGGTCTGCTATATTTTAAGGGTGTTCCCTAAGCCCCTACCCACTCTGATTTCGTGATGTTGATGGGAAAACATATACTCCGAGAGGAGGGCTATACCAGCCATATCTTCTACGTAGGGATACCGTGTCAGGTCAAGTAAGTGAGTAGTGACAGTCTCGCCGAACGAAGCAGCACACCCGAATTTAGACACCCATTGTGCAGGTGGTGTCCAAACAGCACTTTTTATTTAACCAAACAAAAAGGAGCGGGCTTTCCTCCCAAACCTAAAGGATTGGATTTCCAGCCCGGAGATTAGATGAACAACGAAAGTAAGTGTCCAGTGATGGGGCACTCTCACGCACGGGGCACTATAGCGAACCAACAGTGGTGGCCGAATCAGTTGAACCTGAAGATGCTCCACCAGAACCCACCCACATCCAACCCTATGGGGGAGGATTTCAACTACGCCGAGGCGTTCAAGACACTCGACCTGGAGACTCTGAAACAGGACATTGATGAGTTGATGACGACATCACAGGAGTGGTGGCCCGCCGATTACGGCCACTATGGGCCCCTCTTCATTCGGATGGCGTGGCACAGTGCAGGCACGTACCGCATCGGCGACGGACGCGGCGGCGCAGCCTCCGGCACGCTGCGCTTTGCCCCCCTCAATAGTTGGCCCGACAACGCGAGTCTTGATAAGGCGGTCCGGTTGCTCTGGCCGATCAAGCAGAAGTACGGCCGGAAGATTTCGTGGGCGGACCTGATGATCCTCACCGGGAATTGTGCCCTTGAGTCGATGGGGCTCAAGACCCTCGGGTTCGCCGGTGGGCGAGAGGATGTCTGGGAGCCCGAAGAAGATATCTATTGGGGATCGGAGACTACGTGGTTGGGAGACGAGCGCTACACCGGCGATAGGGAACTAGAGAATCCTCTCGGTGCCGTTCAGATGGGTCTAATCTATGTGAATCCGCAGGGACCGAACGGTAACCCGGATCCGCTCGCTGCAGCTATAGACATTAGAGAGACATTCGCTCGCATGGCAATGGACGACGAGGAGACGGTTGCGCTCATCGCCGGCGGACACACGTTCGGCAAAACCCATGGTGCTGCTGATGCGGACCAGTACGTCGGGCCCGAACCCGAGGGAGCCGACCTTGAGGAACAAGGACTCGGCTGGAAGAACAGTTTTGACAGCGGCAAGGGCAGCGACACAATCACCAGCGGGTTGGAGGGTGCCTGGACCACCGCGCCGACCAAGTGGGACAATAACTTCTTCTATAACCTGTTTAACTACGAGTGGGAACTAGTGAAAGGCCCTGGCGGTGCGTGGCAGTGGACTCCCAAAGATGCATCTGCACAGGGCACCGTGCCGGACGCTCACGATCCCTTGAAGAAGCACGCTCCCATGATGCTCACGACCGACCTATCTCTGAAGGCGGATCCAATCTATGCACAGATTTCCAAACGCTTCTACGAGAACCCGGCGGAGTTCGCAGACGCCTTTGCTAAGGCGTGGTACAAGCTGACCCACCGCGACATGGGACCTCGCACACGGTGTCTCGGTCCATTAGTTCCTGCAGAACCGCAGTTGTGGCAAGACCCTGTCCCCGATGTCACACATCAATTGATTGAGGCGCAAGACATCGCTGCCCTCAAGGACAAGAGCCTCGAATCAGGACTGTCCATTTCCCAACTGGTCTCGACCGCCTGGGCGTCTGCGGCAACATTCCGCGGCACCGACAAGCGCGGTGGAGCTAACGGGGCACGCATTCGCCTCGCGCCGCAGAAGGATTGGGAAGTCAACAATCCTCCCGAACTGCGGAAGGCACTTCAAACCCTGGAGGAGATTCAAAAGGAATTTAACAGATCGCAGTCCGACGGGAAGAGGGTCTCACACGCTGACCTGATCGTTCTCGCTGGGTGTGCAGCGGTTGAGGCAACTGCGAAGAACGCCGGTATCGCCGTACAGGTTTCCTTCACGCCGGGGCGCACGGACGCGTTGCAAGAGCAAACTGACGTGAACTCATTTGCTGTGCTTGAACCGACCGCCGATGGATTTCGCAACTACCTCGCAAGCGGACACCAGAGAGCAGCCGAAGAGTTGCTGGTGGATCGGGCACAAATGCTGACGCTAACCGCTCCTGAGATGACGGTTCTCGTCGGCGGCTTGCGCGTCCTGAATGCAAACGTCGGTCAGTCCGAACTCGGTGTCTTCACCAAGCGGCCCGAGACGTTGACTCCTGATTTCTTCGTGAACCTACTTGACATGAACACTGAGTGGTTGGTGTCCTCTACATCTGAGGATGTGTTCGAGGGACGCGATCGCTTGACAGGCGAGCTCAAGTGGAGCGGCACCGGTGTTGATCTCGTATTCGGTTCAAACTCCCAACTCCGAGCCATTGCGGAAGTCTACGCGTGTGATGACTCTCAACAAGCATTTGTGCGTGACTTCGTGGCTGCGTGGAACAAGGTCATGAATCTTGATCGCTTCGACCTTGTCTGATCTCGGCGAGGTAGAGGCAGTAGGAACGTGGAACTATAGGTGTCAATTTAGTGATTTTCAAATATGAGAATGCTCTTTAGTCCCGAATCAACGCCAAATGCGCTTGGCAGAATGCGCGTATGGCATTCGACGGGACTAAATATAATACCAAATTAACCCAATTTATCATATTTTTCTGGGTATTCGGTGCGGTTTCCTAACCGCACCTTTTTGTATCAACATCTCAAATAACGCAAAGGACGAGAATATCAGCCGAGTTCTTTCCTTAAATTGACGCTTATGGTGCGGTTTCCTAACCGCACCGGACATGGTTATGAAATTACCCGATTAAATTCTTAATCTTCATGAAACCGCACCTACCGTCCGTTCTTCAAATCCGTGTTTACAGTGCCAGAAAGTTTCCTAATAGACTCTTTCCAGCAGTTGTCAAAATCGATTCGGGATGGAACTGCACACCCCAGATAGGTAAGGTTTTGTGTCGTAGCCCCATGATTTCGTCATGATCTGTCCATGCTGTGATTTCGAGACAATCCGGTAACGATTCCTTTTGGACGATGAGTGAGTGGTAACGTGTTGCTTCAAATGGATTATCCAAACCCTCAAAAAGATCGGTGCCATTGTGCAGTATCATTGAGGTTTTACCGTGCATCAACCGATCCGCGCGAACAACCTCACCACCGAATGCATCACCGATGCACTGATGTCCAAGACAGACCCCTAAAATCGGCACTTTCCCGGCAAAGTGTTTTATCACATCGGTGGATATCCCTGCCTCTCGTGGCGTGCAAGGACCGGGTGAAATGACAATTCGTTCAGGTTCAAGTTCATCTAATTCTTCTATACCTACTTTCCGACTTCGATGTACCTCTAATTCCGCACCGAGTTCACCGAAGTATTGCACAAGATTGTATGTAAATGAGTCATAGTTGTCAATCATCAAAACCATCTTTTTGCCTCCTATAATAGTAGACCTTGTTCTGCCATTTCAATGGCACTGAGCAAAGCCCGTGCTTTATTCATGGTTTCATAATACTCATTTTCTGGCACAGAATCTGCCACGACACCACCCCCCGCTTGCACATAGGCAACACCATCTTTGATAACCGCAGTTCGTATCGTAATTGCTGTGTCTGCACTACCTGAAAAACTGAAATAACCGACTGCACCACCGTACGGACCGCGACGTGTTGGTTCCAGTTCGTCAATAATCTCCATTGCCCGTATTTTTGGTGCCCCAGAGAGTGTGCCTGCCGGTAGACACGCGCGGATAACATCAAAAGCGGAGAGATTGTCGCGAAGCCTCCCAATAACATGTGAGACAATGTGCATCACATGTGAGAAACGTTCAACTATCATCAGATCGGTGACCTCTACGGTATGGTATTCAGATACCCTGCCGAGGTCGTTCCGTCCTAAATCAACAAGCATGACATGTTCTGCACGTTCCTTCGGATCTGCGAGAAGTTTCTGTTCGAACTCGCGGTCCTCCGCATCAGTTTTGCCACGTGGGAGCGTTCCGGCAATGGGACGCGTCTGGACAAGTCCATCTTCCACACGCACCATCATCTCTGGTGATGCCCCAACAATGTCAAAACTATTACACTTTAGATAAAACATATAAGGTGATGGGTTCACCACTCGCAATGCCCGATAGACATCAAAAGAGTCAACGGATACCGCCCGACTAAACCGCTGTGATGGCACAACCTGTATGATGTCACCTGCTGCGATGTATTCCTTGGCACGCCGGACAACATCTTCGTAAGCAGGTTTCGTGAAGTTCGATTGTGGGTCGGGTGGGGATTTTTGATGGGTTTTTGTGTAATTACCGCTATTACGGATTGCGATTTTTTCAGAAACGGTTGTCAGTTTTTCAACCATTGCATCAATCTTCGCAACAGCATCGGTGTAAGATGCATCTACATCCCCATCAATATGCGCGTTCGCGACAACTTTAATCTGATGATTTACATGATCGAAGATCAGAATCGTCTCTGCAATCATGAAAAAGCAATCGGGAAGCTGCAGTTCGTCTTCGGTATCATCAGGCAATTCTTCCACGAAACGCACCATATCATAACTCATATAGCCGACTGCGCCACCGTGGAACTGTGGTAATCCCTCAATGTTGACAGGTTGATAATTATGCATTACCTCTTCCAAAGCTGTCAACGGATCTTCGTATTCCTTAGACACTTTTTCACCTTTTGCCAAATACTCAATGGTAACCTTGTGTCCTTTGCTCTGGAAAAGGACTGAGGGTTGACTTCCCAAAAATGAGTAGCGAGCAACTTTTTCACCACCTTCAACGCTCTCTAATAAGAAAGCGAAATTATCAGGCATCAATTTATAGAAGGCGGACACCGGTGTCTCCATATCTGCTAAAATCGGTCGATATACCGGTATCGTATTCCCTGTTTTTGCTTTCTCCCTAAATTCTTCCAACGTTGGATAAAACATGATTAACTCCTATTTCATATCTTTAGCATCAAAATCTATTTTCTAAAGTGCATCACACTGTAAAGTAACAAATACTATTTCTTTGTGTTATCAAATGATAAATAATCAATTGTCCAATTCCCGATCTGATGCTAAGACACGAAATTAGGGAATATCAAAACCTAATAGACAGTATCAGCATCGAAAATCTTTTCACCTATCACATGCGTTGACTCACCGTCGGGGGAGACTTCCCGAAAGAAGCAGGAGCGGTAGCCGGTATGACACGCTGCCACCTTTTGCTCAACCTTAATGAGCAAGGCATCACCGTCACAATCTACAGCAACAGACTCAACAGTCTGTGTGTGCCCTGAAGTCTCCCCCTTTATCCACAACTTTTGACGGGAACGACTCCAGAAGCAGACACGACCGGTTGACAAGGTTTGTTTGATTGCTTTCGCGTTCATATAGCCGACCATCAGTACTTCGTTATTTGTCTGATCCTGAATTACTGCGGCGACCAAACCATCGCTGTCATATTTTAGTTCCGATAATATGTTCATAGGTTCTCCTTAATTCTATTTTAAAAACAAAAAACCTTATGCCACTTAGGTTAGAGTGTGCATAAGGCGGACAAGTAACATCAAAAAAGAATAGACCTAATTTCGTTTAGCGCGCGCACACCCCTTCACTGGAATTGGAACGCCACCAATGCCAATAGTTAGATGTTCTATGCAAGTTGGAGTGTGAACGGGTATGATTCATTTTTCTCACTTTTCGCATTTATCCGTGTATAGTTTAGAATACTGATCTATTTTAATGATAACATATCTGACATGCGTTGTCAAATTTTAATGACAGAAAGACAGAAAGTGGTTGTGTGTAATTTTGTCAACTGAATCGTGGATTACACGGATTACGCTGATTTTCGGTTTGCTATGTGTTGAATGGATGAATGAAATCCATCTATGAATGTAAGAGGCGCAATGAATTGCGCGACTACAAACGTTTTCCTTATGAATATAATGTTGGGGCACAGGTACCTCGCCCGTTGTTTCAGAAAAATTTGCAAAAAATGGAGCGGTATGATATAATATAGACATTACAATTGAATAAACGAACGGTTCAGGTGCCGGTTCGCAAAAGTTGCGACAAAACCCGGAGAATAGGGAAGCGCGGTGAAATTCCGCCACGGCCCCGCCACTGTAAACGATTTTTTCCTTAATTAGGAATTTTCGCTGAAAAGACCACTGTTAAAGGTTGATGGGAAGGTACAGCGAACTTTGTAGCGCAAGTTTGTCTTGTGAGTTACGTCAAAATCGGAAGTCAGGAGACCTGCCTGAATCGTGTTTCACGTATCTGCTTTCGCGGGAAAGCGGTGGAACAAAGCACAACAGTATCCTGTCAAATATAGAATTGAAATACCCGTATGAAGGTATTTTAACTTTCATCCACAATAACAGGATAAGATTCAAACAGATTGTCGCCTTGTCCCCTGTCTTTTCAGTGAAAGCAGGGGTTTCTTGTTTCATTACGGAGGTTTTAATGAAAACAGGTTTTTTTCTTAGGCGGCGTTTCTCGTTCCACTTAACTTACAAACTGCATCTGTTCTTACTTATAGGCGCGATGCTGTTCACGTTCCCCATCAGTTCTGTCCCCGCACAAACAGAAGTTCATAATCTTGCAGTTGTTACAAATTCGTTGGATAAGGACGACTGGGATATCACTTCTACCCTTTCAATAATTGATCTTGATGAACCAAATCTGAAACGTGCTATTGACGACGAAGTTGTCGCTATTGGCGATGTGCCAAGTGATATTCTCATTCATGGGCATATTGCCTATATATCTCACTTTGACTGGTTATTTGATGATTTTAGTGACAGCATTTTAATTGTCAACCTTGAACGTCGAGAAATAGTTGGTCGAATTGCAATTCCATCGGGTTCTTACCCACAAAATATGGCACTTGTTAATCCGAATAAGATGTATGTTACCTGTGATAATGTTCATCAGGTGCAGGTTATTGACATCGGCAGACGCGGTGTGACCAAAGTTATTACGGATCCCTCCTTTAATAAAACAAGCGGCATTACGATACTTAATGGAAAAGCTTATGTAACAAATCCTGCATGGGAGTGGGACACAGCAGCGAGCAAGTCTGTCTATCACCAAAGTAGTGTCACTGTAATAGATACACAGACAGATTCAGTGTTGAAATCTATACCGATGCCTATCAATGCTGGTGGCATTCTTAACGATGGTGATTCCACTGTAATTGTAAAGACAACAGGGGACTACAATCAGATTTCTGGTAGACTTGTCCTAATTGATGCGACTTCCGATGAAGTCATTAAAGAAGTTAATCTTAGGACGACTCCTGGGTCCTTTGCAATCAATTCACAGAAACAGGTGTTTATCCAAGGCGGATGGCAGAACCCTGGTTTGCTTATTTACGACGTACCGACTCAAAAGTGGATTCGGGACAGAAATAACGCACTCACAGAGTTTGCTGGTGGGTCAGGGATGGCTTTCGGTCCAGATGGTAACCTTTACATTGCTAAACCTGACTGGACACAGAGCGGATTGTCGACACTTCTCGTCATGGAACCAGATGAGTCACTCATTAAAACTTATGAACTTGGATTCGGTACTGATAAGGTTGCACTCGTGCAAATTGTGCCGCGGCATGAGGATGCTAATGACGACGGATTTGTTGACATAAAAGACCTTGTTATAGTCGCTCAGAGTTTTGGTCAGAGGGGTCCGGGTATAACTGGTGATGTTAATCGGGATGGTGAGGTTAACATCCTTGATTTAGTCCTTGTTACTCAGTATTTCTAAACGTTTTATACCAAATTAACGGGATTATTAGTTTTCTGATAAGGTCAGCATTGCGAGGCACGGGGACCTCGCGCTACACATCGCGTTAATTGCGTATTAGGTAACGTGCGTTGAGGAAACCGCACCTACCATCCTGTGTCGTAGCACGAAGGTTTCGTTATGGGCAAATATGGTATTTTGCTATTTCTACCAATACTTTTCATCGGTTGCACAACGGAAACGCAAGAGGATGCGCTCGCATGGCAGATTACCTTTTTTTCTCTCGGTGCCAAAGTGGAGTTTACCAGCCAAGCACCGATCAAACAGGTTTCTGCTTTTAATGCCGATGGCACATTGGTCTCACAACTCAATTTCCCCGGACTGCCCCGACAGATAGAATCGCTCTATTTTGAGTGGCAGGAAGGAGAAATCTATAGATTTGAGGCGACCTCGTCCTCGGACCTTGTTAACGTTCAAACGGTGACAGCACCACGTACATATCCCCGCGGCAGCTTGGAGATTGCTATCCCTTACGGTGCAGTGATGAGATCGGATGCGCAAAACCTGTTGGGGGGTAATCAGAAGGCACTTATCCTACAAGGAAGCGAGATGACCGCCACAGTAATTGTTACAAATGGTAATGCTCCCGCTTCCTTTGATTTAGAATTATGCTTACCTTCAACATTAGCTGCTACTCGTATACCTGTGGACTGGGAAGTAGAGACAACGGATATGGAGACATGTTTTTCTACAAGAGGCAGATTTAGCGTCGCGTCGGAAGTTTGGTTTCGTGAATTAGTATTGAGCACAACCGAAGTTTCAATAGAAACACAGGATCAATCGGGAATTCAAGAAATTTCCGGGGTTGTCCGTTTTACGGCAGCGGATAAGGAGACATGGGAGCAGCAAGCAACGGTGCAGTTACGTATAGCAACTGTTCCAGAGATTGTTGAATATATTTCCATAACGTCAATTGAGATGCCTACGGATGCAGCGGGTATAGCGGATACGAGACAGCGAGAAGATGCTATTTATCACCCCCGTCCTTTGTTTAGCTGGCTTGAAACACAACAGACTGACGTATATACGCCTGTAACCTATCAAACAATCCATCTTAACAATCAGGGTGAAGAGACTATTCATGTGGTTGTTTCATCAATCAATCGTGATATGAACAGTGACGCGGCAGTGCCGTTTCTTGCACCCCCGGATGCAGTGAATGCTGGTACAGATCGGAGTATCAGTTTTGCCAGTTTGCCCGGTGGAGAGCTGACCTCTATCTCTTTGCCTATCTATTTTGACTCACAATCTGCTGAAGCAGGGGAATTCGAACGTGAGATTGCGGTGAAGATATGGGGGAGCGACACAACAGTTCTCAGTGAAAAAAGACCCCTTCACATCATCGTTCCAAACCGACACGCACTTTTTGTGAGTGGATTAGCAATCATCGCAAGTTGCATCGGATTTGTAGTGCTGCTCCGGTTTCACAGGCAATTCTTTGTCCGTTTTACAACTAAACAACTCATTGTTATTGCCCTATTCGGCACAACGATATTCGTGACAGTCGTCGTGCCATCAACGCTATTTTTGAATCTCATTCGTGTCCTGCTTGGACCTGTCTCTATTTTGCTTACAGGTCTACTCAATGAAACACTCTATTATGCGTTGCTCACTGCGTTGTTGGTTTATATTAACGGTGCCCCTGATGATAACGCGCTGCGAGGTTCAAGTGACTCGCAAAATTATAGTAAAGGCGGTGTTATCCTTCTTGTATCTGCAGTGCGTTTACTTCTTGGTGCTGTCGCGTTCGGACTATTCACACCGATGACAATTATCTATACAGGTACGAGTGTTCTGTTGTTAGAGACAGGTTTTCTACTCGTCCGAAGACGTGGATTGTTTGCGTGGGCACTTGTTCTCGGTATCTGCGATGCGATTGCTGTGTATGTTGATTTTCAACTTTCTATCTTATTTTACCGCCTCTTTTTTGCTGATTGGTATATTTGGCTCCGGATTTTTGTTGAAGGGTTCGCTTATACATTCATCGGGGTACTTCTTGGTGCAAGATTAGGTCGCGGATTGTGGCGAGTGGCGGATTAATAACGTTAAACATTTTTTAGTTTCTACATTGTAAGGACATATTTCAATGAAACATCTCCGAATTATTAGTGTATTATGGTTGCTTATTATCCTACCAATTAGTATGACGATGGCTGAACTGAACGTCGTCTGGGTTCGCACAGGTGCAGTGCTTGAATCTAAATCGAAAGGTGAACTTGGTGAGAAAATTGAAGTTGCAATCAAACAGGACATCTCTACTTTTAAAACAGTGCAGTCACAAAAAATTGATGAGAAACGTGTTCTACTGCAATTTTCATGGCATCCCAACAAAAGTTATCGAATTCGTTCAGGAAATAGCATAACAGATGTAACTTCTCCGCTAAAGCCTGTTCCTTACCTAATCCGAACGATTGAATTAGATGGTCTGTTGTCGCTGTTGGAAAATCTACGTCAGCCTGCAAAGCCGACTGCATTAGCATTCGGACACGGAACTAATACCATAAAACTTGCGGTCACAACGGATAGAGGACACATCGCTATTCTCCAACCGATAACAGGTGAGACTCTTTGGAAAACTCGTATCTCGGAAGGCTACGTTAGACATGTCGCATTTAGTGCTGATAACACACTACTCTACATTGGTGAACAGGCAGCGGATGGTTTTATCTACTGTTATGACTTAACTACTGATACCCCGAAACTTCGCTGGAAATATCGCACAGCAGATGATATTGAGACATCCACACCTAATAATCCGGAGAGTGTGTATGCGTGGGTTAGTTATCCCGGTCAGTCATGCATGCGAACGTTGCCTAATGGTGATCTATTGGTTGCAGGTGTGCATTCGTGGACACAGAACGAAAAACCTCAAAAGCGGTCTCTACTCTATCGGTTTGATGCGAAAACTGGTGATGTTAAATGGAAATATCCGCGTGAGGGTGCTATGTCTAAGATAATGCGTTGGTTTGATGTGAGTGCTGATGGAAAAGTAATTGCCCTTGTAACGGATAAGAGTGGAAAAGGCACTGGAACGTTATCTGTGCTTGATGGGACTGCAGGAACAGAAAAATGGAAATCAGATATTGAACCGCTTTCTCCCTATTTTGAAGGGGTTACTTTCTGGCACGGTGTGAGTATGTCACCGGATGGTAAGTATGTCAACGTTACAACGGACGATGGACGCGCTTTCATTTTTGATATTAACCGATCAGAACCGATATGGAAACAGAATTTGGCATCACCGCTGGAGGTGAGTGGCGTTCCGATTATTGCCACAACTGGCACCATTGGTGCAACTGAGGCAGCCGCCCTTTTTGTTACAGGTGATACGTATATCCCATACCATCTTCAAAAAGGTGCTCAACGTCCTTCTACTCTGCACCCTAATGGAATGACGTTATTTGCCTATTCATGGGGTGGCGAGAAGGTATGGCAGTGGAAACTTGAGAATATGCCGCAAGGTCTACGCATTGATGCCAAGAGCAGATATGCTGCGTTGGCAGTGTCTAAGCGGAGTCAAAACCCGAATGATAGTCTTCACGGAATCTCAGTGTTTGACCTGACAGCAAAGGATAGTGGGTTGGCGAAATATCTATATACTTACCGTACGGAGGGACAGTTTCCGTACGATACGCTTGCTATTAGTCCGGATGGATCGATTATTGCTATTGTTGAAATGCCGATTGTGATGCCTGATGAGACGTTGCGTGGTAAAAATCGGGTGCATCTGTTGTATTGATTTGGTATGAAGGGAATTAACTGACAATCCCACTGCTTTAGCTGTGGGTCCAAAAACTGGTTTACCCCCAGTTTTTAATAGCACTTATTTTGTATATTTTTCTTTAGTTGTTGTGCCAAAGCGTTTTGTCTGCTAAACTACTTTCAAGTTTTATTTTATAGTGCATTTTTTGGAGGTTTTCCATTGAAACGTTTTGCGCCGAACAAAGTGAATACGCGTGCGCTCATCCCAAAAGTAAAGCAAGGGTTCAAAATAGTATTGAAACGTCCTGCGCTCAGAAATCTGATTTTGGTCATATTTGCGAGTGTTCGCGCCCCTACTTTTCGGATAAACACGCTTGCGGCGCACTTACCTGTGTTAGTAGCGCATTATAAAACGAAGCAAAAGCGGTTGCTCCGTTTTATCAACTCAAACTTTCCGACAGATATTGCGTTAGTGGCGTGGTGTCGTTTTGTCTTATGCTGGCTATATGACAAGATCGGTCAGGCACCACGCATCGTGCTCGTTGATGAGACCGACATTCTTGAACACTATAGAGTGATCGTCATGGCAGTGCCATTTCGCAAACGGGCTATTCCGATCTATTGGAAAATCTACCGAAAAGACGCTTTTGACAGAATGGTTTACCGTAGTCATAATGCGCTCGTTCAAGAGTTTTGTTATGAGTTCATGAAGCATTTTGAAAATGCGTTGCCGAATGTCCGCAAACCGATTTTGGTGTTTGATAGAGGATTTGCTCGCGCAAAATATATCATGAAACCTTTTATGGAAGCCGGTATTGAGTTTGTTATACGCGTTTGCAAAAATACTTGTTTTTATCACAACAACCAACGCATCAAACTTGAAACGCTGCAAAAGACAGGAGCCTATCCTGACATATCTTATCACAGCACGGAGAAACTCAAACTAAACCTTTATGTTTTCAAAGATGCACGCCATAAAGAACCGCTTTATCTTGTTTCAAATAGTTTGCGGAATACACAACTCTATCTCACCTATAGACAGCGGATGCAAATAGAAGAATGTTTTCGTGATATAAAGACACTTTTCGGATTGCGGCAGCTACGATTGAAACAGCAAAAACTGCCACGCGTCGCATTGTTATGGTTTTTAGTCTGTATCAGTTATGCTATCTGTTTCCTACATTTTGAAAAAGCTGCTGAGCGGTGGATACGCGCCTATAATACGCGTTCAACAAAAACTTATTCCCTCATCTTTGTGATAAAACGAACACTTGAAACAACATGGGAACCTGACATCTTCCTTGACCCATATTTTCCGATTTCCGATTGTGCAGGCTGAAGCTCGTGTTAGTCCAGTATTGATCTCCTCACACAAAACATCTAAAAAACCTTATGTACAATCATCGCAAAAAAAACTGGGGGTAAATCAGTTTTGGACGATCATCAGAGGCATTCAATTGTCCGGTAGTTCTCATCTGATGCTCAAGTCTCTCTTCTGTAGGAGCGATCTCCGAATCGCGATCTTCTCTAAAATGTAGTGAAAACTTGAAAACTGAATGGCTCTGACGATCATCAGAGGCATTCAATTGTTGAGTTTTCTTATCCAAAAGTAAAGGATATAGTTTCCAAAAGTTACATGAGGCACAATGAATTGCGCTTAAACGCTTTTGTTTTTCTATCCAGATCAACACCGAATACGCTTGGCAGAATACGCGTGTGGTATTCTGCATGATTCGTCTGGGGTAGAAACCCCTCTAACAATATCGGGTGCGGTTAGGAATGCAGATCGCATTTGGGTGAGTACACCGCAAAACTGCACCTACCAGGTTAGGGTAATCGTGGTTGGAAACACCTCCAACTATGGTGACTTGTGCAATTGAATGTCTCTGGTTCATATATAAAAAAGTTTGACATTAATTCAGATTTCGTGTAGATTATATCTATCATCCCAAACGCGATTTACAAATTGCTTGTTGATCAGCATTGAATTGTCCATGAACATAGATGGAAGCTGGATTCTGAACCTATTTTCCTAAAATTCCGCGTTTGGTTCAGTGTTCATACGGGTTGAGAGGGGTTTTTGGCAAAATTGAAGATTTTAAAATTGCTAAAAATTCGTCGCGTTTGGTTTTGGCAATTTTAGCCCAGGCTGTGACTGCGTTCGGAAAGGGTACTGTTCGGAAGGTATTTCCCGTTTGAAGTGAATTGAAAGTTTATGAGGATTATGTAGCAGCGTGCCGCTAAAAGTACTGCATAATCCTCGACTAACTGCGTGACTACACCAAAGACGTGCTTCCTTAGACAGAGAAAAGGTTTGTTGACTCGCCAGAGGGGAAGGAGTCTGAACAGTGGGCAGAAATGGAGGCTAAAAGATGAGACCCCCCAATATAATTTTAATGATGTGCGACGACCTGGGATATGGTGATGTGGGATTTAACGGAAATGAGATAATCAAAACCCCGAATTTGGACCGTCTGGCGAGCAATGGGATCCGATTCACGCGATTTTATGCGGGAGGGCCAGTGTGCTCGCCAACGCGGGGTACGTGTTTAACTGGGCGACATTATTTTCGATATGGCGTAACACATGCCAATCGCGGGCACTTACCCGCCCAGGAAATAACACTGGCGCGAATGTTAAAATCCTTTGGGTATGCAACCGGACATTTTGGCAAATGGCATCTGGGCACACTGGATCCGAATTATTCGGGCAAGCGCAATCGTAATCCAGCACGGAATTACGCCCCGCCGTGGGAGCGGGATTATGATACGTCTTTTGCAACGGAGTATGCAGTTCCCACCTGGGATCCCGCAGTAGATATCCAGAGGGGCGAAAAGCGTTTGGACCGCCCTTGGGCATCACCGTATTACGAAAATGGAAAACTGGCAACGGAAAATCTGAAAGGATGCGATTCCCGGGTATTGATGGATCGCGCAATTCCATTTATAGAACAAGCTGTTGAAAATGGCAAATCCTTCTTTACGACAATCTGGTTTCATGCACCCCATACCCCGGTCGTTGCCGGACCGGAATATCGCGCAAAGTATTCCGAATACAGCGAAGATGAGCAGCACTATTACGGCTGTATTACCGCCATAGACGATCAGGTGGGACGATTGTATCACACATTGGCAGCATGGGGAGTATCCCAGAACACCATGATCTGGTTCTGTTCGGACAACGGTCCTGAAGGCCGCACAGGTCAAAATGGCCGCAACCGGGGATCAACAGGCGGGTTGCGCGGGCGAAAACGATCTTTGTTTGACGGTGGCGTGGGCGTACCCGCGCTATTGCACTGGCCAGGTCATGCAGACCCCGGGCGCGTGGTGGAAATGCCGTGCAGCACGTTGGATTACTTCCCGACAATCGCCGAGGTCATGGAATATGAAATGCCAGATAATCGTCCGATCGACGGCATCAGTCTGCTACCGGCCATTATTGAAGGAAACATGACAGAACGCCCCACTCCGATTCCGTATCGGTTCAACAGTGGAAAAGACTCGATGTTTGGCGCACCGACCATCGCAATGATGGACAACCGTTATAAATGCTTGACCAACCTATCGAGTGATGGCAGCGAAGATTTGTGTTTTGACATGATTGAAGACCGTGCAGAAACGACCAACTTGGTAAATGAACAACGCGAGCGTATGGGGCAAACCCGCAAGACCCTGCGCGAATGGCTCCGCTCATGTGAGGTTAGCCACAATGGTGGGGATTACGACGAGGCATTTGAACCGGTCGCGCCATTTGAAGAAGTCACAGGAGGCTGGCGCTCAAGATGAAACAGAGGCATTCAGTTTTCAAGTTTTTCACTATATTTTAGAGAGGATCGCGATTCGGAGATCGCTCCTACCAGAAGAGAGATTTGAGCATCAGGTGAGAACTACCAGACAATTGAATGGCTCTGGATGATCATATACCTATTAATCCACAGGCATTGCGTGCGCTGGGATTTCCACCCTTTGTTCACTCCAAAACTTATATGCACCATTATGCAACGGAATTACAAATGCCTTCTCCGCGTTCTCTATCGTCATATCTGATGCAGCTTGGTTTGTTTGCAGCATCAATTGGTGTCCTTCAGACGTATAAACATGCTTCAAGATGTTATAAATTGTTTCTTCAGGTATGTCTTTATGTGCAATTAGGACTGTTGGCATCGCAATCGTTGGTACCGGTTCAACTTTACCTTCATAAGAACCCTCTGGTAACCTTGCTGAAAAATAGAAAGGATACTGATCATAAAAACCAAATTTTTTGGCAGGTGTGTCAAGATCAATCATTCGGATGGATTTTATGGTCGTCAACTCAATAATTGCACTATTCGGCACACTGACAAGCCATAGAAATCCCTTTACTTGTCCATCTTGAAGTTTTTGGGCACCAGCTGTGCCGCCCCTATAAATTGGCGTAAATTTGCCCGAAATACCTGCTGACTTTGCAAGACGATCTAACGTTTGTGCTGTTCCCGATCCGGATGCTCCACATGCTATTTTTTTCCCAACAATGTCCTCAAACTTGTGGATATTACTATTTTTGAGAGTGGAAAATTGACCGTATGCATAGTAAAGCAGTGTCACCATACGGATATTCTTTTTTGGACCCTCCTTTTCGAAAATCTCTTGTCCATGGTAACCGAGAGAACTTTCCGATGCAAAAACTACACCGAGTGTATCCGAATTCTTGTTAACACGACGCGTATTTTCGATGGAACCTGCAGAAGCGACAACAGATATTTTCAGGTTCGGTTCATGCTGTTTAACTACTTGACTGATTCCACCTGCAAATTGTGAGAAACTACCGCCAATGACACCCCCTCGAATTTTCAACCAATCCTTGTCCTGCTTATCACTACACGCAGCCGAAAACATCAGAACAATAAGAAATAAACAACCCAATGTCAGTGAAAGATGATTTAGTTTATTTTTCATAAGTTTTCCTTTCTATTTTGAAATGATAAATGATAATACCACACGTTTTGCGTAATTTCAAGAAAATTGATATACCTACTCAGACTATAATTGTGGGTTGGTTCGAGCGGACGATAACCAAAATGTAATGACAATTGCATTTATTTCCGTGTTGGTTATCTGAAAACTGAATACTTTACATACCCGAAATTAATTTTACCTATCTTCCCGCCAAAGCCCCATGCTTTAGCTTGTGGGATGTAGGCGGGCGTTGCGTTTGAAAGTCAAAAAAGATTTGACACTCGGCTAAAAATGTGGTATAATTAGAGTATCAAGTTGGCAGACATTTCAAGCGCAATCGCAAGGTTGTGTGTCTGCCTACCTACTTGAAAGGGGTTAAAGGCTTGATACTTGAGATACCATGTATAGCACAGTTTACAAACTCTTTCGTGCAAGACGTAATCTTCATTTGAAGCGATTAACGTGGATAGCACACGATATTTGGAACTATTTTCTTGGCTGGCAACGCACTCGTCACGCGCTCGGATTACCGTATATGCACTATTACGATATGTCTCGTGAGTTCACGATATTGCGCAAAGCACACCCTGAAGTGTTTGCCCATTGGCGTGAGTTGGACTCATGGGCAGCACGCGATATACTCAAAAGGTTGCATAAAGGCTACAAGCGTTTCTTTGACGGTATTGCCAAGCGTCCGCCGAAGTTCCGTTCATGGCGAAAGCCGTACTCGTTCACTATGTCACCCTCTGGCTACGGTTTCTATGGTGATAAGGTTCGGATACAAGATAAACACTATCGCTTTAACTTAAGTCGTCCTATACTTGGTAATATCAAAACGATCACCCTAAAGGAAGATAGTCTCGGTGATTTCTATATGTCCGTTGTAACAGATCACACCGTTTCCGAAGTCCTACCTAAGACGGGTCATGCTGCAGGGTTTGACTTCGGTATCAAAACAATGTTCACTTGTTCTGACGGCACACTCTACGAATCCCCTGAGTTCTATAAAACTTCTATGGCAGCACTGACGAAAGCACAACGCAAACATTCACGGAAAGTTAGAGGTAGCCATAATCGTGAGCGTTCACGAAAAGACGCTGCACGTGTTCACCGTAAAATCAGGCGTCAACGAGACGACCACCATTGGAAACTTGCCAAGCAGTTTGTTCATAAATATGACGCACTCTGCTTTGAAACGCTTACCTTTGAGGGTATGAAACGTCTATGGGGGCGTAAAGTCTCTGATATTGCGCCCTATGCATTCCACCTGAAGTTGAAACACCAAGCCACCAAACATGGTAAAGAAATCTATCATATTGATAGGTTTGAAGCGACTTCTAAAAACTGTAGCACCTGCGGACACCAGCAAATGCTAATGGACTTGTCTATACGTCAATGGACTTGTAATCGTTGTCTAACTAATCACCACAGAGATGTCAATGCTGCTATAAACATAGTAAAGGTTGGGGCATTAACCTTTGGATTAGAGGGTATCAGACTTGCGATTGCAAGCAACCCTTGCAGACTTCAACCGAAGTCGGAACCCCACAATCCGCACCAGAAAGCATGGGATTCTCTTTTAGAAGAATCCCCCTCGCTTTAGCTGGGGGAGTATGTCAATTGATAAACGTTCTGAATGTTGGTAAACTAATAGGGATAATGGCTTATTATAGACAAGGAGGTATAAAAATGAAAAAGTTCATTTCATTCTTATTTTTGATGGGGTTTAGCGTATACTTGATTATTGGGGCTGATGCCACAGGTAATACAACTGCAAAAGAAAAACCACACCCATCTACAAAACGCGTAGCAGTCTTATATTTTCAAGACCATAGTGGTTTTGATTCGCCAACTGGATGTGGTTGTGTGCCAAACTTCATAGGAAGGATCTTCGGTACAAAGAAAAAATGGGATTTGGAAGCAGGCTTTCCAATAATGCTCAATCGAAGACTTGCTGAAACAACAGTGTACCAACCGGTATCACGAGATGAATTACTGGACGCAATGGCACAGATGTCTATTTCGCGACATGATGTGAAGAAACTGAATAAAGAACAACGTGCAACGCTTGCAAAACTTCTCAACGTAGATGTAATTGTGATAGGTGATATTCGAGAGTTTGGTCAATCACGGATGAGAGCAAACGCATCGCGTACCTTGAGAGAAGGCGGCAGAGAACAAAAAGCAGTTCCAACGACAGCAAGTTATATGACAGGTGTGGGGGTAATGGGATATCGGAATCACGCTATAGTAAAACTAAATATGAAATTTTATGAAGCATCCGGGAGTGAAATAGCTGCTCTCCCGATCTCCGCTACTCGCTACCATAGTCTTGCTGGTACCAAAATCTCTGGCTTGGAAGCGACTATCACGGAAGCAGGAACAAACGTTCGATTCGGACAAATGTCAGAGAAACATGGCAATAATACGCGTCCGATTTTCAAGCCTACAGAACTTGATAAAATTAAATTCGCTTCACCAGAATATGATAGAACCCTCTTTGGTATGGTAACAAATGAAGCACTCATTAAGGTTGTGCTTGCACTCAGAGATAACTACGGTCCAAATTTCATTACACCTTGGGAGACACCTGAAAACACTGAAGAAACGGAAAAGAAAATAGCAGAAGAAGTATCCAACCGTCCAATCAAAATAACCTATGTTGATAGCGAAAATCCAGATGAGATTTATATCAACGCCGGTTCAGCCAGAGGTTTAGCAATAGATCAAAAGTTTGCAGTTTACACCGATGGCAAGCCTATTCGTGATATTGACACCGGTGACATCCTTGATTACATAAAAAAGAAAATTGCGACTGTCGCTATTGTGGAAATCCGCAATGATAGGCTTTCTGTTGTAAAGATTGTTGAAAAGTCAGGCGACCTAAAAAGAGGTGATTTACTAAAATCAATGCCTGCAGAGAAAGTTGTTGAGGAAGAATAATTTTGGAGGAATAACTAATGAAACGCGAGAGCATTCAATCTATATATAAAAACAGGAGTGCATACCTAAGCACTTTATCGCCTTTCCTCACCATTGTAATATGTTGTACAATGCTGATATTTGGTTGTGCCGACTCTTCAAAAAACAAGAAAATAAAAATTGGGTTGGCAATGGATTCATTACGGGTTGAACGTTGGCAAAAAGATCGCGATATTTTCATAGCGGAAGCAAAAAAACTGGGGGCTGAAGTAATCGTGCAATCTGCTGATGAAGACCCAATCAAACAGAATGAACAAGCAGAAAACCTGATTACGCAAGGTGTTGATGTTCTTGTTGTGATTCCGACAGATAGTGTTGCGTCCGCTCAAATTGTGAAAGCCGCACATGCTGAAAACATCAAAGTCATCGCATACGACCGTTTGATTCGTGATAGTGAACCTGACCTCTATATCTCTTTTGATAATGAGCGGATTGGATATCTGCAAGCCGAATATTTGTTGAACAAAAAGCCAAAGGGGAATTACTTTCTATTGGGTGGTGACCCAGGCGACAATAATGCATACCTACTCCGGAAGGGACAACTTAGTGCTTTGCAATCTGCAATTGACGCAGGTGATATTAAGTTAGTTGCGGATGGGAAACATTGGGCAGTTGAGTGGTCACCACTTGACGCACTTAACAAGACAGAACAAGTCTTAACACAGATGGGAAACCAGATTGATGCTGTTGTTGCTTCCAATGATGGAACCGCAGGAGGCGTTGTTCAAGCACTTGAAGGACAAAACCTCGCCGGAACCGTTCTCGTTTCTGGGCAAGATGCCGATATTGAGGCATGCCAAAGGATTGTTAAAGGCACACAAACGATGACGGTATACAAACCTATACGGTTAATTGCCAAAGAAGCTGCCGAGGCTGCGGTGGCATTCGCAAAGGGTGAGTCTATTCTAAAAGCAAATCAGACTGTTAATAATGGCAAAATTGATGTGCCATCCATCATACTCACACCAATCCGAGTAGACAAAGACAATCTTGATGAAGTCGTAATTGCAGATGGCTTTCACACACGCGAAAAGGTCTACTCAACGGAGTGATCTGGGAATTTCTATTAGGTGACGGCTCCTTATAGATGTCAACTTAAGGATTCTTCGAATATGGGAAACCCTCTTTAGTCCCGACAAATGCCACACGCGCATTTGTCGGGACTAAAGACTCGAAAATTAGATGTCCTATAGCTTCTTAAATTAACGCCTATGGTGCTGTTGTTCTATACACTAACGCAATATAAAAACTTAGATGAGGTAAAATATGATCCGAAATAGTTTTGTCTTTTCAACTCTACTTGCAGGAATATTACTTTTAGGATTAGTTGGCTGTGGTGATGAGGAAACTACTGAGAAACCAACGGTTGAACCCACTAAACCAGATCCGATGGTATCAAATGAAGCGTTGATCGGTTCTTGGGAAGTAGTATCAATCAATGATGGTCCTCCCTTGGCATTCGTTAATGCCGATGAACCTGACGAAGAGGACCGCCTAAAGATAAATATAGATAACTTTTACTATAATTTTGCAGCGGATAGTTCGTGGACTTTAAATCTTGAATTTGAAATGGTAGATTTTCCGGAAGATCCTCATAGAGAGGATGCAGAGATGGCTGGTAAGGTTGATTCAACCGCCGTATTGTCAGGATACTTTGGTATTCAGGATTCCATCCTATCCTTGACTAAAAATAGTTTCGACGTGAGTATATCACCTACTCCTGAAGATTTTTTCCAGGAACGCTTAGGTGTTACAGAAACATTGGCAAAACAAGAACTTGTTGGAAAATTCAACGAACATATCCTTATTCCCTTTAAGAAATCCTCTTTCACTATAGAAGGAGAGATGCTTCATCTTGAATCCAACGGTTCTTCAAAAGCAAAAATGGTTCTTAAAAAACGGTAAATTCCCACCTTATTACCTACATCGTTTTAGATTTTAAATGAAAAACATCGGGTGATGAAGCCCGATGTTCTCAATTTTAATGTTTGCACAATAGAATAGTTTCTATTCGTATTCCTTCAGGAACCCTCTGAATTCTCTGCGGTGTGTTTCTTCATCTGCAAGTAGTCTGATGCAGAGGTCCTGCGTAACGTAGTCTAACCCGTCACATAGGCGAATAATTTTATTGTACTGTTCAATTGCAGCGTTTTCGGCTTCAATTACACCGTGAATTGCTGTGACGACATCTGTAGTGTTTTCTGGCGGTTGAAGCGAAGATTGCATCGGTTTAAAATCAAGTGACCCAGGTACTCTCCCTTCGATCTCCTTGATACGGGCAGCGAGATCTTGTGCATGTGTAATTTCTGTTTGAATATCCGCTGCCAAGGACTTCTTAATCTCTTCTGCACGTATACCATCCAAATCAACTGAAATCGCCAAATAATTAATTGTTGTTTCCAATTCCATCCAGTAGGCACAAATAAGTTCTTCAATGAGTGTGTCTCTCTTTGCTTGATCCATGATTTTCTCCTATCATAACATGTTGCGGTTCAGTTAAATGTTTTTATCTTTAAAACCGGTATATCAAATCTCTAAATATACGAATAAAATATTTAGTTTTGGCATCACCCATAGGTAACTATCAGGATGCTGTAATGTCTTAAACGATATATCATAGGTTTCGGTTAACAAATTTTCTGATATTTCTTAGAATCGTCTGGACTCTACATAACAATCACCATAAAGAAGGTATAATACCCAATTAACCCGATTTGTAGTGCGATGTCCTCGTGTCTCACAATGCTGACTTTATCGGAAAACTTCTAATCCCGTTAATTTGGTAATTACGGATTAAGAGGTTATCTCATGCAACAGCATCTCATACCTTATTTTCTCTTGACTTTTTTCTATAATTGACTATCATGGAACAAAAAGGAGTGTTGGGATTTATTATAAGCTCACATTGTAAACTATGGAAAACATTACACTTGCATCCGGATACGAAATACCGATGTTAGGTTTGGGAACCTGGCGACTAAAGGGCAGAGAGTGCAAACGAATTATCAAAAAAGCGATTGAAATCGGGTATACCCATATTGACACAGCGTGGATGTATGAAAACCAGCGGGCGATTGGAAAGGCACTGCAAGATATTCGCGCTGAACGTGAAGAACTCTTTATTACAACCAAAATTTGGAACACCCATCTAAAACATGACGATGTCCTATCGCAGTTTGATGTGTGTCAAAGTGATTTACAGATGGATTACGTTGACTTACTACTAATCCACTGGCCAAATGACGATGTGCCATTTGAGGAGACATTTGCTGCCTTTCAAGAAATATACGACGCAGGCAAAGTGAAAAGTATCGGTATCAGCAATTTTAGTATTGAACAAGTGAAAAAAGCATGTGAGATATCTGATCTTCCGATTTGCACAAATCAGGTTGAGTATAATGTCCGTAACAACAAGGAAGCATTGCGAGTATATTGTGAGACACGCAACATTCCTATTACCGCACACCGACCTCTCGCTGTGGGAAATCTTGCAGAAGACGCGGAACTGACAGAAATCGGAAACAGACATGGAAAGACAGCATCACAGGTAGCATTGCGATGGCTGATACAGAAAGGGATTATTACAATTCCTAAATCTGGTTCAGAGCCACATTTGCGCGAGAATTTAGACATCTTTGATTGGCAGTTAACAGAAGCGGAAATGCAGTCACTTGAAAATTAATAGATATACACTATATGCTGTAAGTATCGGACTAATACCAAATTAACTTGATTATTAGTTTTCTGATAAGGTCAGCATTGCGAGGCACGGGGACCTCGCGCTACAAATCCCGTTAATTGGGACTAAGTTCTTAGAAAGGAACAACATAACCGCATGAAATTTGGGTTGTTTTATGAACACCAAATCCCGCGTCCATGGGAAGAAGGGGCAGAACACAAACTTTTCCAAGATGCGTTAGATCAGGTAGAATTGGCTGACAAACTTGGGTTTGACTATATTTGGGAGGTTGAACATCATTTCCTTGAAGAGTATTCGCATTCTTCTGCACCAGAGGTATTCCTCGCGGCATGCAGCCAACGGACTAAGCAGATTCGGCTTGGACATGGTATCGTTCTGATGCCACCTGCTTACAATCATCCTGCACGCGTTGCAGAACGTATCTCTACGCTTGACTTGGTATCAAATGGACGTGTAGAGTGGGGAACAGGAGAATCTGCATCACACATGGAACTCGGAGGATTCAACGTTGACCCCAAGTGTAAACGAGAGATGTGGGAAGAATGTACGCGCGAAACAGCAAAAATGATGATGCAGTCGCCTTATGCGGGATATGATGGAAAACACTTCTCAATGCCAGTCCGTAATGTTGTCCCGAAACCGTTGCAAACACCGCATCCACCCCCATGGGTAGCCTGTTCTAGTCGAGACAGTCTCCGATATGCCGCCAGATACGGATTAGGCGCGCTAACCTTCGCCTTTGTTGATGCAAATGAAGCTAAGTTCTGGGTTGAGGAATACTATGAAATCTTTGAAAGCGAATGTACGCCGCTAACACAAAGGGTAAATCCAAATATCGCTATGGTGTCAGGGTTTTCATGTCATACAAACGAAGAAATTGCCCTTGCTCGCGGTTTAGATGGATTACGTTTCTTCCGATTTGCCCTCGCGCATTACTATTATAACGGTTCGCAAATTCCCGGTGAAACAGATATTTGGAAACTATTTAAACAGTCGCAACAAGACCCAGCTGAAGCGCGTGCTGGAATTGGAACACCCGACCAAGTCCGTGAACATTTAGAAATAATGGAGAACGCAGGCGTAGATCAGGTCGTTTTCATTCAGCAGGCGGGAGCGAATCTACATGAAGATATATGTGAATCGTTACAACTATTTGCTGATCAAGTGCTACCGGACTTCAAAGCACGGGATGCAGCACACAACACACGAAAAAATGAGCGACTATCGGAAGCAATCACAGCAGCTGAAACTCGTAAACCTGCTTTAACTTCACTCAGTGAGACACCGACAATTGATTCTTATCCTGTTCTGAAGAAAAAGCTTGAGGAAAAAGCAGGGGAAGTTGGTGAACCTGATCTGACATACTCCCACAGCTAAAGCAGTGGGGTTCTTTTGTCCCACCTGCTGTGTAGATTGTGGTATCAACAAGGGTTGCTTGCTAAGCAAGTCTAACACCCTCTACTCCAACAGACGATGCCCCGCCTGCACACCCGAAGGTGTCTTATGAACATTTTTGAGAGTGCTGTTTTCGGGATGGTGTCCTACCACTCTTTCCCATTACACTCTAAGCTTCCATCAGCAACTATCTGGTGTCAAAGACTTCTACCGCTTGTGTCGCAACTTTACGTGAGTTCACTCGGTATGTAGCACCCAGAACGCCTGCTCACAACCCGTGGAGTTACGAAAAGAGATTATAGCAAGAATCGTGTTTTATGTCAAGAAAAAGTTTTGGTCTAATACAAGAGGGCGGTGTCTACATCCCAAAGCTAAAGCATTGGGTTTTGACACCGAAACTCGATAAGCGAGGATGGGAAAAAATTTCTGCTTTCAATAGAGGGCGGAAACCGACAAAAGGCGTGAAGATGCCAAGCAAGTGATGGATGGATTATCATGAAAAATGTATTGGTAATTGACGACGATGAGAAAATCTGTTGGGCATTTAAGCAGTTCCTGGAGGATGAAGGCTACTGCCCCATCACAGCGAACAATGCCGAGGAAGGTTTACGTCGTATTGCATCTGACAAGCCGGATGTCGTTTTACTTGATGTCAATCTGCCGGGGATGAGCGGCTTGGAGGCGTTGGCGGAGATTAAAACACAACATCCATCAGTAATCGTAGTGATAATTACTGCTTACGATGATGTGGAGACGACAGTAGAGGCGATGCGTTTGCATGCATTCGATTTTGTCCCGAAACCGATTGATTTGGATGTCGTCAGAAGTGTCCTTGACCGTGCCTTCCGAACGCAGTCTGTCCGAAGCACGTTTCCCTTAGAGACAGAGGTTGATTCTCCGATAGACCAACGTGGACACCGTCTGGTTGGAAAAAGCGATCAGATGCGTGAAATTTACAAACTTATCGGGGTGTTAGCAAGCAATACGATCACAGTGCTAATAGAAGGAGAAACAGGAACCGGAAAAGACCTTGTTGCCCGGGCAATTCATGCAGGAAGTGAACGTAAAGATATGCCTTTCGTTCAAGTTGACTGTGGAGCACTTCCTGATGAACTATTAGAGAGCGAGTTGTTCGGCTATGAAGCAGGTGCATTCACTGGGGCAAAAACAGAAGGGAAACCCGGTCGTTTCGAATTGGCAGATGGCGGTACACTTTTTCTTAATGAAGTCGCCAATATGAGTGCTGCATTGCAAGTTAAGTTGCTACGCACATTACAAACCCAAGAGATTGAAAGGTTAGGTGGAACGCGAACCCTTAAGGTGGATGTACGCGTCATTGCTGCTACCAATCAAGAACTGGGACAAATGGTCAAAGTCGGGCAGTTCCGTGCTGATCTGTACTACCGTTTCAAACGAATTGCACTTCACCTGCCACCTTTGCGAGAACGGAAGGAAGATATTCCGTTACTTATCACCCATATCCTACAACTTATCCAAGATGAACTCGGCAAAACGATTCGGGGTATCTCGGAAGAAGGGACGAAACTTCTACAAAATTATGCTTGGCCCGGTAATGTTCGCGAGTTAGAGAACTGCCTCAGAAGTGCCGCTACCTTCTCTCGGTCAGATGTTATCCTACCAGAGGATCTACCTACAGAAATACATACCAGTCCAAGTACAGTCCTTCCTGATGCTTCACAGTTGGAGACATCTCTAATATCTGCTTTACAAGACATTGCCAAAGCAGGAATCGCTGAAGGTAGTAAACAACTGTACGATGATGTTGTCACGCTGCTGGATAAAACCATCATTGGACTGGCATTAGATGAATGCTCAAACAATCACAGCAAGACTGCGGAATTACTCGGTATTAGCCGAACCACCCTCATAAAGAAGATGAAACAGCACAGTATTACAAAAAACGGGAAATAATATATTATGGATTCGTGGATTCGGATTGCGCACCGTGGTGCGTCGGGAATCGCTCCGGAAAATACACTTGCGGCCTTCAAGAAAGCGATTGAAATCGGTGTCGATGCAATTGAACTTGATCTACACGGCACAGCCAACGGTGAAATTGTTGTGATACACGATCCTTCCTTAGATCGCACCACAGACATGAACGGTCCGATTAAACAAACCACCTTAGAGACTATCAAGCAGGCTGATGCAGGGGCATGGTTCAATTTGCAGTTCGAAGGTGAACAGGTACCCACACTTGCTGAAGCATTAGAATGTATCACAGACAAAGCAATAGCAGTTTTGGAAATTAAGGATACATCTATCGCCGAAGCAGTTGTGGAAAATGTTCGCGAGATGAACGTGCTTGAAATGATTATTATTATATCCTTCCACACTTCCGTTTTACAAACCGTTCGTGCTTTAGAACCCCGCATTCCGACAGGATGGCTCATCGGTAGTCGCAATGGACACACAGATCCCATCCAACTGTGTCAACAACTCAGTTCACTTGGAAGCAGTTTACTTAACGTCAATCACCAACTGATCACTGCTGAATTCGCTTATGAAATCCACCGACGTGGCATTTCACTATGGGGTTGGACAGTTGATAATACGGATCGAATACGCCAAATGCTGGATTTCGGTGTGCAAGGCATAACATCTAACTATCCAGAGTGTTTTTCCAAGTTTTAACTTTTACGCCAGAATTCAATCGCAATATATGCCAGTATAGGATAAGACAGCAAAGCGGTTGACCAAGCAATTCCTTCTAATCCCCAATATTGCATGAATATCCAATTGAGAACAGGATTCAGGATTAGTCTAATTAGCGTTGCAGTAACAACTGTCAAATGGCTTTGACGTGCAAGATGTGCACGGATAAGAAGTCTACTAATTAGTCGCGGCAGCATTCCAATTAGATAAACACCAAATAGTGAAGCAATACCAAGTTGTCCCTCTCCCGACATTTTTCCATGTCCATATAATATCGCAACGATATCATTTCGGAACAAATAAAAACCGAGAAGGAAAGGCACCATCAGAACAATAACTACCAAAACACCTCTCCATACACTTTGCTGTAGTTGTTTCACATTTTCTGATGAGGATATCTTTGCCCAATGTGAAAGTAGAATAGGTAGTGTCACGCCTGTGGGCGTTTCAGGAATAGCACACAAACGGAGTGCATAATCCAGTTTTGAGACCGAACTCACGCCGAGAGTACTTCCCATGCCTCTGTCAACAACAGGATTCAATCCATCTGAAATGGCTGCCCCTATCATCAGGAGACATTGTCGTAAAAATTGTTTAGTATACGGGGACTCTACTTTATCTGGTCCGTTTTGCGTCAAACTAAAGAAGCCGCGTAACGGAAGTTTAAGGACAACGCTACAGCGTTGAAATAGAATAATCGTTTGAAAGAGTTCACCGATGATTAGGGCAAGTGGAATGCTAAACCAACCTACATAAGGTTTGCTTAGATAGATAGCTGCAATGACTAAGGCAGCACGGACCCCTTGCACAATAACGGGTAGATGAAACACTTGGTAAGTATCTAAAATCGCCTTGAGCATCCAACGAATAGATGCAATAATCGTAAAACAGAGAAATCCGCAGATAATGCCGATTGTGGTAGAAGTTGTCAGTCCAACGTTTGGGAAAAAGAGTTGCGAGATTGCCCATGAAACAGCAACTAAAATGCAGCTAAGGGCAGGCATATACCTAATATAACGTGAAAAGACAGATTGGACACAAAGCTGCGCCTCGGTTTCGCCTTTCGCGCGTGCCTCGGCTAACAAGGGAACAACAACGGAGTAAGCAGAGGCAGCACTGAGCAATTCAATTAGAAATGCAGCGATACCCCAATAATAGTAGATGAAATCCATCTCCGCAGTATCACCAAACCAATTGGCAAGGGCAATGTAGATGAGAAATGTGCCAACCCGTCCTATAAGGCTGAGTGGTGTAATTAGCAGGATGTTCTTGAGAAGAGATGTTTGGGATTGGGAATCATTGGACAACATGGAGTGTTTGGAGTGAGCAGCGTTGTAAATATGCGTATAATCATTGCCAGATTCAAGATAATACCATTTCTGAATGATGACTTTTCATAAGCAAAAAACGCGTTTAATCGCAATTCATTGCGCCTCGGACACGCAACATAAAATCTACGTAATAGTATTTTATTTATCAGAATTGGTATAATATGAATGTCTCCTTGCATGACTAATACCAAATTAACGCAATCTGTAGCGCGAGGTCCCCGTGCCTCACAACCGTGTGCTATATCAAAAAACTTCTAATCACGTTAATTTGGTATAACTCAATATCCTGAGAGATCGTTGCGGTTTTATTCTAAACGCGCAAACGTGTGATGTGCTATTCTTGGATCATTTGCTTGAAGGCTTCAAGGCTTTTCACTTGAGCAGCAGTTAGAAGCAGCTGTTCCAATTGCTGCAAATCACTTATTTTTTGAATATTGGGCGTTAAGGCACTAACTGCATCTGCGGAAAATTTCGTTTTTAGCAATGCCAAAATGTGCTTAACTGAAGTTTCCCTTGCCCCTTCTGCCATGAATTCTTCTCGCAAAAGTTGGTAGTATTTAGATTCTTGCATAAGTTCCGCCTGTGTGATAGCACATTAACTTGATTAGAAGTTTTCCGATAAAGCCAGCAGTGCAAAGCACGGGGACCTTGCACTACAAATCGCGTTAATTCGGTATAATATGAATGTCTCCTTGCATGACTAACTCAATATCATGAGAGATCATTGCGGTTTTATTCTAAACGCGCAAACGTGTGATGTGCTATTCTTGGATCATTTGCTTGAAGGCTTCAAGACTTTTCGCTTGAGCAGCAGCAAGATGTAACTGTTCCAAACGCTGCAAATCATTTATTTTTTGAATATTGGGCGTTAAGGCACTAACTGCATCTGCGGAAAATTTCGTTTTTAGCAATGCCAAAATGTGCTTAACTGAAGTTTCCCTTGCCCCTTCTGCCATGAATTCTTCTCGCAAAAGTTGGTAGTATTTAGATTCTTGCATAAGTTCCGCCTGTACAAGTCGTTTGAAAAGTTGCGCGTCATAGACTATACTGCCAAAGAGAGATATAGCGCAGAGTAAATCTCCACGTGTCTGCTGATCAACAGAAGCGGCAGTGGTAACTTCAACGCATTCTTGCACCCACTGTTCTACGTTCATACCCGCGGGCGGTTTCATGAGCGGTGTGAAGGGCAAGATACCTGGTGTTTTCATATCCAAAACCGCTCGCCCATCAATCTCAATGAGTCGAATTACCTTATACCGTAGTGAGTATTCGTAACCATCCCAACTATATTCATATACACCTGTGTCATTTCTCCCCGCAGTCGGATGTAAGTAGATAACATTGGAATAGACAGGTATTTGGTGTTCACCGAGAAGGTATCCATGATACGTAGCGTTCCGCGCCCACATTGGTTTGCGGATACTATCGCGAAGTTGCAATTCAATGTGCAAGATAACTTCACGATTATTGACACGTATACGTTTGGTGCTGTCTGTACGTTGTCCTATAACGATTTGTTGTTCAGTATCAATATTCTCCAGTACTTCAACATCGTTTACACCGAGTACAAATTGTGAGATTTCGGTTGCATATTCTGACAATAAATTTTTTGCCATATTATCGTAGTTTTGCGCCATAAAGACATTATACATTGGCTTTTGGAATATGTCAAGGTGAAAAAGTACGGTGGGCAGAGGCATTCAGTTTTTAGAGATTATTCGGGTTGCGTGCATTTTTCTTATGAAGATCCGGTGCGGTTAGGAAACAGCACCTACTGGGACTGGGTAAAATCAGATCAAAGTCCGGAAAACTGAATGGCTCTGCCCTCTGCATAATTCTAAGTTGACGGTTTAACATTTATCTGATAAATTGGTGATCTGAATATACGGTTTTATTGCCAAATTTAAGATACACTTCAGGTGAATTTTGTGGTGAGTACGTGTCTAATTGTTTTTGCTAAGAACCCGATCCCGAATCAGGTTAAAACGCGTCTGCTTCCAAAATTATCCGCAGATCAGGCGGCATCTTTATACTGTGCGTTTCTCATGGATTGGTGCGAAACACTTGCTAAACTTTCAAACGTAGATGTGGTGATCGCTTATACACCTCCAGAGAGTCAATCCAATTTACAAGCGTTAATTGGGAACAATGTTACCTACATCCCACAAACAGGTACAGATCTCGGAACGCGTCTTACTTCGGCTATACAGTGGGCATGCGACAATGGATATGAAAAGATTTTAATCGTCGGTTCAGACAGTCCAACATTGCCTTTAACGTATATTTCTAAAGGGATTGTATATCTTGATTCTTGTGATATTGTGATTGGTCCAAGTATGGATGGTGGTTATTATCTTATCGGTTTTTCATCGGACAATCTCAATGTAGTGGTTCCTTACATTTTTGAGGAAATTGCATGGAGTACCGCACATGTTTTACGACAGACAGTAGAACGGATTCATACCTTGAATGCTACGTTCAAACTTCTACCACCTTGGTATGACATTGATACACCTGAAGATTTAGTTTTTTTGCACGCGCATCTCTCGGCGATACGTCTTGCAGAAGGGACAGTGCAAGCACTTAGAACAGAAACTTTGTTATTAGAAATATTAAAGGAGAATTCGTTATGGGACAATTAGATGGGAAAGTTGCAATTGTAACTGGTGGCAACAGAGGAATTGGAAAGGGGATTGCAAAGGGATTTGCGGCTGAGGGTGCGAGTCTAACTATCGCCGCAAGGGATGCCACGCTACTTACGCAAACAGCAGATGAGCTGCGTACACAAGGCGCGAAAGTCCTGGCTGTGCCAACCGATGTTACCGATGAAGAACAGATTAAGGCTCTCTTTGAAAAAGCAATGACTGAATATGATCGCTTGGACATTATGGTAAACAATGCTGGTGCGTTTGATGGTGGTCCAATAGACGAACTTTCAACGGAAGCGTGGGATAAGGTCATCGGGGTGAATCTTCGCGCGCCGTTTCTCTGCTCGCGTGAAGCGATGCGGATTATGAAAGCACAAGGTGAAGGTGGACGCATTATCAACGTCGGTAGCATATCCGCACACCGAGTTCGTCCTAACAGCGCACCCTACAGTGCAAGTAAGTTCGGTATCTGGGGATTAACACAGGTAACGGCATTGGAAGGAAGACCCCACGGTATTACTGCAAGCTGCTTGCAACCAGGCAATACTTATGTTGAACGGGTTCAAAACCGTCCACAGCCTCCATCTGAACCGATGATGGAAGTTGAGGAACTTGCCAAAGCTGCTGTCCTCATGGCAACGCTTCCACCGAATATCAATATGTTGGAGGCAACAGTGCTGCCTGTGGGTCAACTCTATATTGGACGAGGATAGTTTTCGACTATACTTTCCTTGTATTCCTTATACCACATTAACTGGATTAGAAGTTTTCCGATAAAATCAGCATTGCAAGGCACGGGGTCCTCGCGCTACAAATCCCGTTAATTGCGTATGATACCACATTAACTGGATTAGAAGTTTTCCGATAAAATCAGCATTGCAAGGCACGGGGTCCTCGCGCTACAAATCCCGTTAATTGGGTATTGGACCACATTAACTGGATTAGAAGTTTTCCGATAAAAACAGTAGCCCGCCTACATCCCGCAAGCTAAAGCATGGGGTCTTGGCGGGAAGAGTGATAACCTGTCCTGATTTTCCGAAACTATTGACAAAAGTCTGCATACTATACCGACTATGAAATTAATCGCGTATATTCATCGTGCCTTCCAATCCAAAACCAGAAATAAGTACTCTCTTTTTCAAAAGCAAGCGTTCTATAGTTAATCCCTACTCTTACTGACCAGTATGTGTTAACCTTCTTAAAGTCCAGAGATGGATGTCTCGGATTTTGTTTGAGTAGTTCAAAATTCTTATCTGCGAGTTGCTGAACATAGCGCGGCAGACTTTGATAATGTTTACGGAAACGCGAAGTTTTTGAATGTTTTATATTTCTTCGCATCTGCCTGCATGAAAATCAGCAAGTGCTTCCTCTGCGAAGCGGTCAAGTTTTCCTGTCTTCACGTCTTCCTCAAATTGTTTATCCCATGCTTCTGCTTGAGTCTCATATACTTGTAATATGTTTTCGAACTCAATTGTTAGCGTTTTTACCAATTCTTTCCTTGTTTCTTTCTCCACATTTATTTCTGGAAATTCCTGTATCCACCCAATCCACCCATCACCGTTTTTTTGAATGTGGAAGGTATAGGTTTCTCCAAACTCCTGTTTCTGTGTTTCGGTTGTATGAACTTTTTCCATACTCGCCTCCAATTGTTGAACGCGTTTAATGATAACCTATTATATCTTGTAATAATCCAATTGTCAAGAATATCATTTGTCGATTTTCCTTGAAAAATCATGCTAATATGGTATTATAGCCTACACTCCGCACTTCTGATTCCGATTTTCGGTATTTATTTCTCAAACCTGTGTGGTCCCCACATTGAGTAAGCAATTTCAGGTGAACCGGAAAAAAGACAAGTGGAAAATGGACTCTTAATTCACAACTCCAAATCTTCCCTATCCTTTGCGAATCCTTTCGTGACGCGGGTTTGTCGTAAAAATGCCAAAATGTGTCAAAACAAGTGCGGAGTGTAGGTTATAGCAAGAAACTTATACCAAATTAACCCGATTTGTCCTGTGAGGTCCCCGTGCCTCACAATGCTGACTTTATCAGAAGACTTCAAATCAAGTTAATGTGGTATCATACGCAATTAACGCGATTTGTAGCGCGAGGACCCCGTGCCTCACAATGCTAACTGCTACGTAGAAAACTTCTAATCAAATTAATTTGGTATAACAAACAGTAGGAGCAATAATCACAAACCACTTTTTCCAATCCGGAGAAACACAAAATGATACAACAAATTGAAATTACTTTACCTGAATACTCACGGGGTTTCCATCTTATCACAGATGAAATCATGAAATCACTTGGTGAATTACCGAGATATGGCATTCTTCACCTATTTATTAAGCATACCTCCGCAGGTTTAACCATTAATGAAAATGCTGATCCGACAGTGCGCGAAGACTTTGCGAATAGTTTCGATCGTCTCGTCAAGGAACGTGAACCTTTCTATAAACACACAATAGAAGGCGATGACGATATGCCAGCACATATCAAAGCGTCGCTTGTCGGCTTTGACGTATCCATCCCGATTACGAACCATCACCTTAATTTAGGTGTGTGGCAGGGAATCTATCTGTGTGAATTCCGTAATCGGGGTGGTAGACGAAACCTAACAGCGACGGTTTATTCTTAGTCCACTTAGCAGTATAGAATGATTAGAACCATTTCATAGTTCTCATATTTGAAATGGCGAGGCACAGGGACCTCGCCCTACAATGATTTTGAGATCAACTGCAATTTATACCCACGACGATTTCAGTTCATGCACTTTCAACGATACAAGTGTAACTGGACCGCCCTCAGCGTAAATACCGATATCAGCGTTATTGAGATCGGGCAGGAAATAGGAGGTCATTGAGAGTTCACCGGCATTACCGAATGCTTCAATAGAGATGCGATCAAGTAGAATCTGCAATTGGATTTTACCGTCTTGTGGTGTGAGAGGACCGCTCCTTTCAAGGAACGTCAACTGTTTTTCAGCGACATTGTATCGAACATCTTGCCCGCGAATATTGAAACCGAAAGCGGATGCATCGTTGAGTTCTATCTCTGCACGGATATCAAACAACTCACCGGTCAATCCTGCGAGTAGGTTTTCATCGGGATTGAGCGTTACGTTGCTCCAAACGTGCGTATAGTCATGGATATTTTCGATTTCTGCGACTGGTTCCCGATGCAGGTGGATACCCTCTGACGTCGTCCGAAGTGTCAACACACATGGGAAACTCATCTGCTGATTAAAGGGCATCTCTGGCGGATTACTGCCGTTCATCCATGCGATCTGAATGCGGCGGCCATCAGATTCGGGTATGTCACTCCATGTTTGTGCAGCGTAAAAGTTAGCACCGAAGTCTGCTCGCTGTGATTCCCCATCTGGTATGAAGGTGGTTCCGTCAAAATCACCAACATAATATTTACCACCGGCTCCCCAAAAAACCCATTTGGTATTCTCAGGGTCGCCATCAACAGGAAGTTCAAATATATCTGGGCATTCACCATCAGGTATCTGGATATCAGAGAGTCGTGTCCACTCCTTTAGGTTCGTAGAACCAAAAAAGGCAAAATCATTATTGTTGAGGAAAAGCGTCATCACCCATTTTTGCGTAGGTTCGTGCCAGATCACTTTCGGGTCACGGTTGCTTGCGACGATATGTTCAATGACAGGATTGCCTTCATATTTTGTCCAACTCCGTCCACGGTCGTTGCTATAAGCGATACTCTGTGTAAACGGCACCTTTTCTGGTGGGGCGTGGCTTCCTGCAGATGTATAAAAATTCACAAGCACTGCCTCGTCGCCTGTCTGGAATCCACCGGTATTGTTCCAATCGACAACGCCGGAACCCGAGAAAATCGTGCCGAGTTCGTCTGGGTGGATCGCATGTGGGAGTTGTTTCCAGTGAACGAGGTCAGGACTAACAGCGTGTCCCCACGTCATGTTACCCCACTTGATGCCAAATGGGTTGTGTTGAAAAAAGAGGTGATATTCTCCTTTGTAATAAATCAATCCGTTTGGATCGTTGGTCCAGTTAGTTTTTGGTGTGAAGTGGTACTGCGGACGATATGTTTCTTTGTAAGCAGTTTGAATCATAACCTGTTCCTTTCTTAAATAGCAAGCGAACTTCGTAAGTCCGTATAACGTTGTTTAATATTCTCAAAAACATTCAAAATTTGATAGATTAGAAATGCAGATTTTCAACCCTTATACCGCGTTGCTTTAATGGATATTCTAAACAAGTTCTTCTATTTTGTCAAGAATCCTTCGTATGATTGCAAGAAACATTAAATTTGCTCAGAAATTGAAATTTTTTGTAAAATTATGCACCCGTTTTGTCGTTCCACGCGTCACAAGATGTGAGATGAATTGATGGGATTATTCTTTTGTGGAGGCTATAAGTGAAAAACGATGACGTTAAACTGATTCGACGCACCCTTGCAGGCGATAATAACGCCTTCTCTGAATTAGTGGAGAAATATCAAAAGCAGGTTCACGCACTCGCTTGGCGGAAAATAGGCGATTTTCATACTGCTGAAGATATTACACAGGATACATTTCTCAAAGCATACCAAAGACTCCACACACTTAAAGAACCACATCGGTTTGCCGGATGGCTCTATGTCATTGCGACGCGCCGATGCCTCGCGTTGTTCCGCCAAAAACGTCTTCAGACACAAGTAATTGAAAATATTGATACACCGGTGTCAAATAAAGATGCTTACTCACAGCATATCGCAGAGGAACAAGCTAAAACTATTGTTAAAGAACAGCAAGAAGTCGTCAAAAAGTTGCTCGCAACGTTGAAGGAGAGTGACCGAACCGTCATTACGCTTCACTACTTCGGTGAGATGACGTGTGAAGAGATGAGCGAGTTTTTAGGTGTATCTGCAAACACGATTAAGAGTCGGCTTCGCCGCGCACGTAACCGTTTGAAAAAGGAGGAACCGATGATCCGAGAGGCAATTAGCAACTTCCAAATTTCACCGAACCTTACCGATAACATCATGAAAGAAATCGCGAGACTAAAACCAGGGGCACCTACTAGCGGAAAACCTTTGATGCCGTGGGCAATTGCTGCATCAAGTGCAATATTGATTGTGTTAATGCTCGGTATAGGCAGCCAATACTTAGCGCGTTTTCAGAAACCTTATAGTTTGGATGCGCAGTCTGAGATGGCAGTGGAACTCATTGACGCGCCTGTTGTCCAAAATCTTGATGCGAAACCAGATGTGCGAAATCGGCAAGGCGCACATTCCGATACAAATGGTAAAGATGATGGTGCTGGTGAGAAATCGAATCAGGTTTTAGGTGATGAAGGAGACTACACTCGGTGGAATCTTCCTAAAGGTGCAAAAGCACGTCTCGGCAAAGGCAGCATAAAAGGTATAAGTTTTTCACCAGATGGCACTCGAATTGCAGTAGGTAGTGCTACAGGTGTTTGGCTTTATGATGCTCACACTGGTGCTGAACTTGCACTGCTTACTGATCATACATCAGGCACGGACGAAGTAGCTTTCTCACCCGATGGTAAAACACTGGTGAGTGGTATGTATGATGGCATTTCACTGTGGGATATAGACACAGGAAAACTTTTAAAATCCTTTAGAAAAGAAGAGTCGGCGATAAAAGCACTCAAAATTATTGACGATGGTAAAACCCTTCTCTGTGAAAGTTATGGCGGTTCAGTCCGTTTATGGGATGTAAACACTGACGTAAAAAAAGATTTCTACCCATCATCCTCACGCGGGTTTAATGCAATGCTGAGAGACATCATTGGACGTGAGGTTACAGCCTCTGACCTATATCTTAATAGTGTTGACAACAAAGGTATATTCGCGGTCGGATACGAGAATGGTAAAATCCGGTTAGAGGATGCCAGTAACGGAGAACACTTGAAAACGCTTCAAGGTCATAAAGATCATGTCAGTCAGTTGGCATTTTCACCAGACGGAACTCTCCTTGTTGCTAATACTCCTAATGCTCCACTCCGTTTATGGGATGTAAATACCGGAGAATCACTAAAAACCTTGACGCAGAATCCAAGATTTCGGGGAATCCTTACGTTTTCCAAAGATGGTGAAACCTTGGCATGTCAGACGCGGGACTATGAAATTGAGTTGTGGGATGTTGCCTCTAAAACCCTTCGGATCACGCTTGATGCGAAGTTAGACTTTAAAAATCAATATGACTCTGCAATTCATGTATTGGCATTTTCGCCAGACTCTAAAAGAGTTGTAGGGGCAAATCGAAAGGGTGAAATCCGTGTTTGGGATGTTAACACCGGTGACAAGTTGTTTTCTTTTACAACTGGACATACACAGAGGCATGGGACATTGGCGTTTTCACCGGATAGTAGCCTCTTTGCAGCTGGACAGGGTAGCACAATTCAGTTGTGGGATGTGCCCACTTTTACCCAACTCTCTAACCGTATAGACACTGATGGATACACTACTTTCGTATTTTCACCAGATGGAAACACAGTGACCAGTGCAAAAGGATTCACATTTACGCAAAAAACCTATGATGCGTTTGTCAGGGAGAGTGTAATAGGCGAGAGTGTAATAGGCAAGTTAAGTTTATGGGATACACGTACGGGGGATAAAATTTCTGAATTTCCCGTTGAATCCCACAAAGGAGAAACACCGATACTTCCAGGACAGATACATAATTCAATGTATTCTGGCGGAATGGGTCATATGGGTAATAATATAGTAGTGTTTTCTAAAAATGGACACATGCTTGCCACTGCTCTAAATTCGGATCGCGCTACTAAGAGTTCCCGATTCACCGTACTCTTATGGGAAGTATGGGAAGATCCGCGCCGTCAGTCACAGTTAACTCTCAAGGGACATACAGATAATATTATAGCATTGGCATTCACCTCCAATGGTAAAACTTTGGCAAGTGGAAGTGACGACAAAACAATTCGACTGTGGGATGTAAGTACCGGGACTCAGATGTCAAGTCTCCGTTCAGGCAAGGTCCGTGCCCTAGCATTTTCCATAGACGGTAAAATTCTTGCGAGCATCGGCAATTCTGTGAACATTCAACTGTGGGATACCGCAACCGGCAGTCAACTGAAGTCTCTAATAGGACAAAACGGTAACGTATTCGTTTTGGTATTCTCCCCTGATGACAATATACTTGCAAGTGGAAGCCGTGACGGTGTAATCCAACTGTGGGATATTTCTACCGGCAATAAATTAACTGACCTTAAAGGACATGTTGATCGGGTTAGCGCGCTATTGTTTTCACCAGATGGTAAAGCCCTTGTAAGCGGCAGCAGTCAAGGTGCTATATTCCTGTGGCACGTGCCTAAATAACATGACTACCCGCTATTAACCTTGACTCCACACTTCCCAACCACAACTTCCTTTGGCAACCGCTGAAAAAACCTAACATCTTGACAAACCACACTAATCTGGTAAAATAGTACTCCATTGCATCGGATCATCCCGAATAAGTATATTTTTTCGGCATTATGCACCCGTTTTGCACCTAACCCGCGTCTTTTAAAGTACAGGAACGATGTTAGGGATGTTATCTTTTCACCAATACTGTGAAATAACTCAGAAATAGCGCGTATCGGAAGGTGACTTATGAAAAACAACGATGTTGAATTGATACACCGCATTCTTGATGGTGATGATACTGCTTTCTCATCCTTGGTTGGCAAATACCAGAAGCAGGTTCATGCGCTCGCTTGGCGGAAAATCGGGGATTTTCATATTGCGGAAGAAATAACACAAGACACCTTTCTGAAAGCATATCAGAAGCTTGCATCTTTGAAAAAACCACACCGGTTTGCTGGGTGGCTTTATGTGATAGCGACGCGCTGCTGCCAAGCGTGGCTCCGCAAAAAGCGGTTACAAACTGAATCACTTGAGGAATTAGACAGTGATGAGTTAGAACCAGAAGCATATTCCCGTTATGTCGCAGAGCAGGAAGCGAAGGCTACCGCTGAAACACAACGTCAAGTCGTCAAAAAACTGCTTGCCACATTGCCGGAGAGCGAACGCACGGTGATTACGCTTCACTACTTCGGTGAGATGACGTGTGAAAAAATGAGTGAGTTTTTAGGTGTATCTGCAAACACGATTAAGAGTCGGCTTCGCCGCGCACGTAACCGTTTGAAAAAGGAGGAACCGATGATCCGAGAGGCAATTAGCAACTTCCAAATTTCACCGAACCTTACCGATAACATCATGAAAGAAATCGCGAGACTAAAACCAGGGGCACCTACTAGCGGAAAACCTTTGGTGCCATGGGCAATTGCTGCTTCAAGTGCTATATTGATTGTGTTGATGCTCGGTATAGGCAGTCAATACTTAGCGCGTTTTCAGAAACCTTATAGTTTGGATGCACAGTCTGAGATGACGGTTGAACTCATTGACGCGCCCATTGTGCTAAATCTTGAAGCAAAACCAAGTATCCAAAATCAACTTGGCAGTTCAAATGCGCTTAGTGAAAGAGATAGTATCGGTCAGAAACCTGATGAAGTCTTACTAGCTGCCGCGCAGGCAGAAGGAGAAGACGATGTTTCTGTTTCTAAACAACAGTGGATTCAGGCTGAACCTGCAAAAGGAAGTCAAGCATATAGTTTTCATGTTACACCTGAAGACGAACTCTATGTTCTTGGCGGAAGTGCACCAAGTATCTACAAATTATCAACCGATGGAACGGGATGGCAACACCTTTACTACATTATTCTATTGAAAACAGTTTGGGGTGGAAACTCCCCTATCGCAAGGTGGAAAAATACTCTCTATTTTATACCGTCTGTTGAGTTATCTTTGGACATAGCAAGGAGATCTCTCAAACTTGCCGTTTCAGGGGACACTGTGTACGTCGGAAAACGAGATGGCAGCCTTGTTGTATCGTTTGATAGGGGAAACAATTGGATTGATCTAACTCCGGCTCTGCCGTTTCCTGTTAAAGTTTTCAAAGAGATTGTTGTTGCTGGAACCACCGTGTATGTAGCAACGGATGCTGGTATCATTACATCAGATGATGGGAGAAATTGGCGTGCTATTACCAATGCAGACGGGACGAATCCCATAATGGATATATTGGCTGTTGATGGAACAAATCTTTATGGTGTTACAAAAAACAAAGGTATCTATCGTTTGGAAAATGACACGTGGGAACTGGTTATCTCAGAGATACCGGATGGCGTAACTTCTCTTGCAGTTGATGGGAACAAGTTATACATTGGAACACAAAACCGTGGTATGCTTCACTTCAATCTTGAAAAATAATGTAGTAAAGTCTATAATAATTGATATTTGGTCGTTGTGCTGATTTCAAACAAATTACCGTGAATGTCCAAGGCGCAATGAATTGCACGACTACAAACGCTTTTAACCAAGAAAATAGCATAGGCATTTTTAGATTCTACAATAAATCTGTGTAATTTGTTAGGGCGGCACCAAATGCCGCCCTTCCTTATATCTATCCTCCTTTTTCCTCCAAAATTAACTTTTTTGCAGAATTATGCAACCGTTTTCCTCCTAAGTCGCGTCACAAGGTTTCAATATGTAAAATGAACCTATTCTTTCTGGAGGTGCCTGATGAAAAACAACGATGTTGAACTAATCCAACGTGTTCTTGCTGGCGATGAGACCGCTTTCGCTGAACTTGTGAATAAGTACCAAAAGCCGGTGCACGCGCTGGCTTGGCGAAAAATTGGGGATTTCCACATCGCTGAAGAGATAACGCAGGATGCCTTTCTGAAAGTGTATCAAAGACTTGACACCCTGAAAGATCCGAATCAGTTTTCTGGGTGGCTCTATGTGATTGCGACGCGCCGATGCTATGCTTGGCTCCGCAAAAAACGGATACGAACACAACCGTTGGAGGACGTAGAGACAACGATGACACAAAGAGATACTTATTCCAAACATGTCACAGAAGAACGCGTTAAAACAACTATTGAGGCACAACGCGAAGTTGTGAAGAGGCTGCTGGCGAAGTTGAAAGAGAGTGAACGGACAGTGATGACGCTCCACTATCTCGGTGAAATGACATGCGAAGAGATTAGCAAGTTCTTAGGTGTTTCTGTGGGTACGATTAAGAGCCGATTGCAGCGTGCGCGGCATCGTTTACAAAAGGAGGAAACAATGATTAGAGAAGCACTCGACCATTTCCAAATTTCACCAAACCTGACCGATAACATCATGAAAGAAATCGCGAGACTAAAACCAGGGGCACCTACTGGAGGCAAACCATTGGTGCCGTGGGCAATTGCTGCCTCAAGTGTGGTTTTGATTGTGTTGATGCTCGGTATAGGCAGTCAATACTTAGCGCGTTTTCAGCAGCCTTATAGTTTGGATGCACAAGCTGAGATGACGGTTGAACTCGTTGACGCGCCTCTTGTACGAAATCTTGACATAAAACCGGATATCCAAAATCAACCTGGGAGTTCGAAACCGCTTGGAAAAAGTGCTAACCGTGGTCAAAAACCCGATGCAGTATTATTCGCTGCTGCGCAGGCAGAAGGAGAAGACGTCTCAGTTTCAAAACAGGAGTGGATTCAATCCGAACCCGTTAGAGGAAGTATTGTTACGAGTTTTCATGCGACACCTGATGGCGATCTCTACGTTTATGATATTGAAAATAGTATCTATAAATTGCCTGCCAATGGAACGATGTGGCAATCTATCTCTGAAGATATGCAATTGGATACCGTTTGGAGCAGCAGTCCATCTATCGCAAAGTGGAACAATACATTATATTTTATACCGACTAACAAACTCTTCGAATCAAAAGATGAAGGTAAAACATGGGATTTACTTTACTCGTGGCCAGAGGGAAATAGTGCGATCGAATTTGTCCAAATGGAACAAGTACTTTACATGGCATTTAAAAATGGTATCTTTAGATCCGAAGATTCAGGCAAGACATGGAAAGCAATACACGATGAGAAAATGGAGTATATTAAATCATTAGTCAAAATCCAAAACACCTTGTTTGCCCAAACAAGCAATGGAGTTTACCGTTTAGAGGGTAATAACTGGCAACCCCTGGAATTTCCAGTACTTGTCAAGTATATTATATCAGTTGCGGGAACTGAAGAAAAGTTATATGTTGCAGTAATGTTTAATTGGGAAGATGCGAATATAGACTTCGAAAAAATAGTTCAAGGACAGGAGCGTAGTTGGTGGATATTCCGTTCAACTGACCTTGGCAATTCGTGGACAGATATAACGCCGACAAATGCATGGGCAGTAAAGGGATGGATGCCCAATCTCAAACTTATTGCTACTGGTGAAACGCTCTTGGCGATGGAACATGGTATGGTGCGCTCTACCGATGGCGGAAATACTTGGATGCCCCCACAATTGCCAGGAACCACACCTTCAATGCTGCATAGAAATAATGCTGTTGCGGTGAATGAGAACACCTTTTATGTCAATAGTCAAGATGGACTCCATCGTTCCACTGATGGTGGCAAATCGTGGGACATGATAAAAATCACTCAGGATAAGGGGAGGAGGGTATTTAGAAACTTGATCGCCTATAAGGGAAATGAAAAAAGGCAAAACATGCTGCCGACTCTCTATGGGATAGTTGACGTAGAATTTATAGTAAAAACTACTGACGAGGGTAAGTCTTGGAAGGATGTTCAAGTTGAAATACTCATGACTGCTCCTATAAGAGAAAAACCACCAACAATTACTCAGATTGTTAATTCTGGTGATGATGTTTATGCTAAAGGTGGAGCTATTACTGCAGGAAAGATAGATCAGGTAAGATGCTACAAGGTATCTGGAGATGGGAACGCATTAGCACGTATTCAAGGTATGCCTACCTTCGGCCTGTATAGATTAAGAGTGGTACCATTATTAGCGTTGAGCGGACAACGAGTTCCTGGAGCAAGACAATTCTTCAAACAGAGGCTTCAATCCACCCCTGAACAACAGTTGAAACTTGAAGAATTGGGGCTTCTTGGACCGTTTGCTGTCAGTGGTGGCACATTCTATGCGGAATATAACTTTAAGCTCTTTAGATGGAATCCCGGTGATAGAGAATGGTATGACACCGGACAGGAAGAAACTGCAGAATTGTCCTTGGACATACTTAAGCTACAAGACATATTTAAGCCACACTTCATAATTTCAAAACTTGCTGTTTCAGGGGACACTGTCTACTACGGAAAACGGGATGGACACCTTGTCGTATCGTTTGATCGTGGATATAAATGGATTGACCTAACTCCGACTCTGCCATTTCCTGTTAAAGTTTTCAAAGATATAGTGTCTGCGGGATCCACGGTGCATGTAGCAACGGACGCAGGTGTCATTACATCAGATGATGGGAGAAATTGGCGTGCCGTCACTGATGCAGAAGGAACAAACCTCATTATGGATAAATTGGCTGTTGATGGAACAACACTTTATGGCATTACCAACAAGACAAGTGTCTATCGCTTGGGAAGTGATAGTGACACTTGGGAACAGATTGTCTCAGAGATACCGGCTATCGTAAATTATGAGATTGGGGATCTTGTAACTTCTTTCACTGTTGCTGGGAACACGCTGTACGTGGCGACTGAAAGAAACGGTGTTCTCCACTTCAATCTTGAAAAATAATGCAGAAAAGCCTATAATACCCAATTATCCCGATAAGGTATCATCCACACTAATGACGGGACGCAGACGCGATAGGGAAGCAGCACTTTTTGGGACAACCTCCCGGATCGCCTCTAACGCAATAGAACACCCGATACGCACAAAAAGATGCTGCCAGAGATAAAGACTCATCGTGTTCAGTTCCCGATATAGTCTCGCTTTCGGAATAGACAACGCATCCGCCACTTGATTCGGGTTAGTGAGCCCAAACAGATGGCAGGTTGACAAAAACACTAAGGTATGAACAATATCCTGTTTCAAGGTGCGAAACTGTGAAGATAGAAATAGTTGAAAAAAGGTTGTCCATTTGATAAGCTGAGTTAGCATGAGATGTCCTCCTAATGTTTGTTTATATTCAAATCTGTAATTAGGATGGGATCTCATGCTATAAAAGTCAAGGAAAATGGACACAGCAAAAACGCATTTTCATGGTGTTGGACCTTGTTACTATTGATTATTATTAGGTTGAAGACCATTCTGAGAAATACCAGAACATATTATAACATCAGTTCAATGAAATAGCACTTACAGTTACTAACTCGTTTCTAATTAACACAATGAAAAATGGATCACATAAATAAAAAAGGATTACACAAAATGAAAATTATTTTAACCTTAACAACCATGTTTTGTTTACTATTCACTTCTGTTTATTTGGTAAAGTTAGCAGCACAAGGAGATGCTGAAGAACCTCCCATACACCAGAACGAGGAACACATTGAAACCTGTACTCAAAATTTACTTGCAATTGGTAAGGCGATTCAGGCTTATCATAAAGAACACGGTAAATATCCGAAATGGCTTTCAGATCTTCACCCAAAATACTTAACAGATGAAGATCTTTTGGTCTGTCCCGCGGATGTAGTTGGCGGTAATCCACGTCTTGGCGGAAATCGATTTTATTTTCCAGACCCAGCAAGAGATGGAAAAATACCCGGAAGTTACGATTACCAATTCCACCCTTCATATCATAGAAATGAGTCGATAATAAAAATAATAAAGGATCGCCGCGCTTTTTATGGCGATGTTGTTCCGCTTGTGCGATGTTGGCATCATCAAACTCAAGAATTTGGATGCATCAACTTGGATTTTGCATATAGAGTATATAAGTCCCCCGTGTGGTGGTCCGCAGGCCTAGAAATGGCATACGGTGGCATTGAGCCAGCTATTGCTGCTTTAGAGGTTGGACTTAAGAAAATGCCAAATCAGGAAGATTTCTTCCATGCCTATTTAAACTTGGTTGATCTTTATATCAAAGCAAAAAAGGAAAAAGAAGCTGATAGGATCATCACACGTTTTAAGACAGTCATGGAACCAAATAACATTTACCATAATATGTTGCTCGGTTTCATGTTAGAATCAAGAAATCGAGTTGAGGAGATGCTCGAACTCTTTGATGAACTTTTAGAGCATCACAAAGAAAACCGCACTATTTTCCAGCACCTTTCGAGAATTCATAAGAAATTAGGTAACGATGAACTTGCATTGGAATATCAGAAAAAAGCAGATCCATTATCATCAATTAGGAAGATTATTCCTGATTTTTCGGCAAAGGATCTTGACGGTAAACCTATTTCGCTTGAGGCATATCGCGGGAAAGTTGTCTTACTTGATTTTTGGGCAGTGTGGTGTGGTCCGTGCATCGCCGAAATGCCGAACATTAAAAAGGTCTACAATACTTATAAAGACAAGGGTTTTGAAGTTATTGGGATCAGTCTTGACATTGATGAAGCGAAACTACGTGATTTTCTCAAAGAGAACGACATTCCTTGGCGGCAAGTTTTTGATGGACAAGGACGGAATAGCGCAATCCCACAGCAGTACGGAATTCGTTCAATTCCATCAATGTGGCTCATTGACAAAGATGGCAAATTAATTTCAAATAATGCCAGAGGTGAAAAGTTAGAGAACATGGTTGCTGAAGCACTGAAGGATAAATTGGCAGATTTAATATTCCGTTTGAAGTGCATCTCAAAGTCAAAGGAGAAGTAATTGGCAAAGAGGTACTTGGAACTCCTATAGAAACTTTTGAGAACACATTTAAGATCAAATATACAACAGAAATCACCCATATCACTTTTGACAACGAGGAAGTAACCAAACGCAACCAAACGATATGGTTCGTTCCCGCAGAGCCATTCAATTTTCGGTATTTATCCCGATGAGTTTGAGTGCTTGCTCTGGTTGTGCGGCAAAATATCGGAGTGCGTATGCTATTTTAGTGTATCCAGAGGTGCGTAACAAACTTATCACCGCATTGCGTAATGCACACATCACTTGTGGAATGCTTCCACATCGCACTTGAGACACATCTTCACCAAATAGCATATCCCGCGTGCAATGCGAAAGGTTCTCTATCGCCCAATGTCCACGGCGAAGTGCCAAAAGTCGTGTGAAGGTGTTTTCGGATGCGTGAACCCAAGTGCTACAGCGAGTTGTGGAGGATAAGTGCGTCCCCATTGTGCGATAGCACTATAACTGCGATACCCACACAACATTGCTACCACCGCAAGACCTAAAATAGCGGATAGCGGATGCCGTTTGCCTCGTGGCTTGCGTAAATCTGGAACTTCTGCTAATATATCAAGTAAGTGGCGAGACTTTGTTTTCGTCATTTTTCACCTCAAATGAATATAATGTAATCTTTTAAGGTGAAGTCCATCAGATGTAGTGTGAAAAATCACACTACATCTGAATATGAATTATAGACACCAACTATTTTCGACAATTGAATGGCTCTGATAATGATATGAACACTATTGACAGCGCGCTTACAAAACGCGCCTACTGCAGATAGTATATGTATTTTTAGATTTGACTATAAAATCAGTGTATTTTGTCTGGGCGGTGCTAAATGCCGCCCTTTCCTACCTCTATCCTCCTTTTTCTCCAAAAACTTCTCTTTTTGCAGAATTATGCAACCGTTTTCCTCCTAACTTGCGTCATTATAGTTTGATATGTTATTAATCAAACTATCGCTTTCTGGAGACACCTGATGAAAAACGACGATGTTGCACTTATCCGATGCATTCTCACTGGTGATGAAATCGCTTTCGCTGAACTTGTGAAAAAGTATCAAAAGCCGGTTCACATGCTGGCTTGGCGAAAAATTGGAGATTTTCATATCGCTGAGGACATCACCCAGGACGTCTTTCTGAAAGTGTATCAGAGACTTCATACTCTGAAAGATCCGAAGCAGTTTTCTGGGTGGCTCTATGTAATTACGACAAACTTATGCTCCACGTGGCTACGCAAAAATCGGATTCAAACCCAACCGTTGGAGGACGCAGAAACAACGATGATACAGAGAGATGCTTATTCACAACATGTCGTAGAAGAGCGGAAAAACACGGCAGTTGAGACGCAACGCGAAGTTGTGAAGAGGCTGCTCGCGAAATTGAAAGAGAGCGAACGGACAGTGATGACGCTCCACTATCTCGGTGAAATGACATGTGAAGAGATCAGCAAGTTCTTAGGGGTGTCTGCAGGAACGATTAAGAGCCGATTACAACGGGCGCGCAACCGTTTACAAAAGGAGGAAACGATGATTAGAGAAGCACTCGACCATTTTCAAATTTCACCGAACCTTACCGATAACATCATGCAAGAGGTGGCACGACTTAAACCCGCTACACCTTCTGGCACTAAGCCCTTAGTGCCGTGGGCGATTGCTGCGTCAAGTGCGATTCTGATTGTGTTGATGCTCGGCATAGGCAGTCAACACTTAGCGCGTTTTCAGAAACCTTATAGTTTGGATGCACAAGCTGAGATGACGGTTGAACTCGTTGACGCGCCTATGGTGTTAAATCATGAAGCAAAACCAGATATCCAAAATCAACTTGGAAATTCAAATGTGCTTGGTAAGAGCGATAGTAACGGTCAGAAACCTGATGAGGTTGTATTGGCTGCCGCACAGGTGGAAGGAGAGGACGACGTTTCTGTTCCTAAACAGCAGTGGATTCAGGCTGGACCCATCAAAGGCAGCCCACTGATGAGCATACTTGGAACATCTGAAGGTGAAATATACGTACTTGGTGATGAACTAAGTTTCTATAAATTACCTGCTGATGGAAAGCGGTGGCAACATATCTCTGACGTCGATTCACTGGAAACTTCATGGACAACGAACACGCCTATCGCAAAGTGGAAAAATACCCTTTACATGATAACATATAGCGAACTCTTTGCTTCAAAGGATGATGGGAAGACATGGGATTTGGTCCATACACGGCCAGAAGCATTTGGTCCGAGAGAATTGATCCTTACAGAGCATGTGTTTTATGTCGCTTTTGGAAGCGGGATTTTTCGTTCTGAAGATAAAGGTAAAACATGGGAAGCAGTGACTGATGGGTCAATGGGAAATATCCATTTTTTAGTTAGAATCCAAACCACGTTGATTGCCGGAACAGACAAAGGTCTCTTTAGGTTCAGTAATGACAACTGGGAACATATAAAGTTACCTGAACAGAAAATTGGTAGGATTTTTTCAGTTGCTGCGACTGAAGAGAAGTTATATTTTGCGGCAGAGCTTAGTTGGGATGGGCTCGTAGATCCTGGTAAAGTATCCCAAGGACTGGAGCGTGGTTGGTGGATATTCCGATCAACTGACCTCGGCGATTCGTGGGATGATATAACACCAACAAACGCTTGGCCCGAAAAGGGATGGCCACCCGATATCAAACTTGTTGCTGCTGGTGAAACACTTCTGGCAATGGGAGATGGTATGGTTCGCTCTACTGATGCAGGAAATACATGGATGCCGCCGCAGACACCCGGCACTTCCCCTTCAACGAGTAGTGGATCTCCTGCTGTGGCGTTAAACGAACGGACTTTTTATGTCCGTAGCTGGGACGGTCTCCATCGTTCTACTGACGGAGGCAAATCATGGAACAAGGTAAATATCCCTGGGGAGAAGGAAATGGATCCAATAGACAATTTAATCGTATATCAGGGAGGTGATAAAGGGAAAAATATGCTTTCGACCCTCTACGCGAGATTTGGACCTGGGTACGGAAGTTGGAGAGGAAAAGGAAAAATAGCAAAAACTACCGACAAGGGCAAATCTTGGAAAACTATTCAGATGGAAATACCAATGACAACACCTGACAGAGAAGAACCACCGAGCATTTCTCAGATAGTCAAATCTGGTAGTGTCATTTATGCAAAAGATGGAAATCGTTTCTATCGTGTATCTGGAGACGACAATAGTCTTGTGCCACTTCAAGGAATACCCATCCTTGACTCAATGTCATTAAGAAATCAAGTGTTATTTAGAAGTCAACCTATTGAAAATTTTTCTGTTGAATATCTGCAAGAAAACTTTTCTGGCGCAACCCAGTTCTTCAAACAGTTGACACAAGGGGATGTTCAGCAACATAGAGATCGTATTAGGTTAAGAGACCTTCTTGAGCTGGGACTTCAGGGACCTTTTTCGGTTAGTGATGATACATTCTATATGGAATACAACTTTAAACTCTTCCGATGGGAGCCGGGAGATACAGAATGGCACGACACCAGTGTGGAAGAAACCACTGAATTGACTTTGGACATAGCGAGGAGAGATCTTAAACTTGCTGTTTCAGGTAACACTGTCTACGTCGGAAAACGGGATGGACATCTCGTCGTATCGTTTGATAGAGGAAATAATTGGATTGATCTCACGCCAGCTCTACCATTTGCTGTTAAGGTTTTCAAAGATATTGTTGTTGCCGGATCCACCGTATATGTAGCAACGGACGCAGGTATCATCACATCAGATGCGGGAAAACATTGGCATACTATTACCGATGCAGATGGGACTAATCTCATCATGGAGCATTTGGCTGTTAATGGCACAACCCTTTATGGTGTTACTAAAAAAACGGGGGCATATCGTTTGGAAAGTGGGACCTGGGAACAGATTATTTCAGAGATACCGGATAGTGTAACTTCTCTTGCCGTTGATGGGAACACTTTATACGTCGGCACAGAAAACAACGAGGTTCTTCATTTCAATCTTGAAGAATAATATAGTTCGTGTATTTTCTCTGGGCGGCACTGAATGCTGTCCATTCCTACCTTATCCTACCTTCCAAGAGAACCTAAGCTCACCTAAAGTTACGCCTTGATGATTATCTTTATGAAGTTTAAGTATTTAATTCGGTAATCCCGATTTTCCCCAGGTCCAGTAGGTGCGGTTTCCTAACCGCACCATTAGCGTCAATTTAGCGGTTCTCCGCTCTGTAGCGCAAACTTTTAGTTTGTGCTACAACACATCTGCGATGCAGCCAAGCGCGCTTCCAACAGGACAGAGCGGCTATAAACCGCTCCTACCGTGTCAGTGGAAGGCGTAATGTTTTCTTAAATTGACGTATAAGGTGCGGTTTCCTAACCGCACCGAGCATTGCAAGAAAATTACCGAATTATTTTTTTTATCTTCATTTAGATAATTTCATAAAGCATCTCCTGTGAACTAAAATGTTGTACTCTCTGGTAAGTTAGAGTTGCATAAATATGAAAAAAGAGTGGAAAATGGTATAATATTGACACATTATCCATTTTTTCTCTTTTCTTTATATTTTTGCAGAATTATGCACCAGTTTTCCTCCTAACATGCGTCACTATAGAATGATCGGAGGTAATTCCATGAAAACCACTGATGTTGAGCTCATCAACCGCATTCTCAATGGCGATGATACTGCCTTCACTGAACTTGTGAAAAAGTATCAAAAATCGGTTCACGCGCTTGTGTGGCGTAAAATTGGAGATTTCCACATCGCCGAGGAAATTACACAGGATACATTCCTAAAGGTATATCAAGGATTAGCGACACTGAAGAAGCCGCAGAGTTTTGCAAGTTGGCTTTATGTGATTGCCGCAAATAATTGTGGTACGTGGCTGCGTAAAAAACGTGTTTGGACGCAGCCGCTGGAAGATACAAGCAGCTCACAGTTTGCAAAAACGACATATTCACAATATGTCGTTGAAGAAAACGAACGGACTGCAGTAGAAGCTCAGCGCGAAGTTGTCAAGAAATTGCTTGCAAAACTACCAGAGAGTGACCGCACGGTTATCACCTTGCATTACTTTAGTGAAATGTCAAGTTCAGAGATTGGCGCATTTTTAGGTGTATCGGCAAATACGATTAGGAGTCGTCTTCGTCGTGCACAGCAACGTTTAAAGCAGGAGGAAACAATGATTAGAGAAGCACTCGACCATTTCCAAATTTCACCCAACTTAACTGATAACATCATGCGAGAAGTCGCAAGACTTAAACCTGCAACATCTACTGGAGGCAAACCCTTGGTACCGTGGGCGATTGCTGCTTCAAGTGCTATTTTGATTGTGCTGATGCTCGGTATAAGCAGTCAATACTTAGTCCGTTTTCAGAAACCCTATAGTTTGGATGCACAGGCTGAGATGACAGTTGAACTCGTTGATGCACCGATTGTGCAGAATCTTAATGCAAAGTCAGATGTCCGAACGCAGCTTGGAAGTCCCAATGCTCCGGGTAAGAACAATGGAGCCGGTCAGCAAACCGATGATGCCACTTCGCTTGACTTAGGAACTATTATCGCTAAGATAAAGCACTACGATAATGCTATCATCTCCGTAACTGGTGATTTCATTATTGAACGCCATAGAAATTATGAGATTAGCAGAAATCAAACCGGTGAATTCATCATCGATGATTTCAACATCGAACGCAATATAGAGCCGAGAATTGATAAAAATGAATATAAATTGACGTTTGAAGGTGAGAAAGTTCGGGTGGATGGGGGAGCAGGAGGTTTCGGTCTGATTCAGTATTGGGATGGAAAACAGCACTGGGAGGTATCTTCACCAGATAATCTTCTCTTCAAGGTTGAGATTACACCGAACAAGGAGATTACAGTCTTGGAAAAGATTCAACAAGTGTTCAAAAAGGTAGGCATTGAAATTGCTGACGACGTGTGCATTGTCAAAGGCGAGTTGGCGAATAGTCACAGGATCATTGAGAAAGATAAAACCTACTTTGTCTTGTTCGTGGGAGAGACAATGGTGGAGGTTTATGAACACAATGTTGGATATGCTGTTCGACCTCGTTGGGCGATCATGCCTTCTGACCAAGATCCGAGATTATGGCTCACCTTCCCACGCGACGGATCAGACAATACTTATCTATCTCAACCGCTTTGGCATTTGCTTGAAAAACATGAAAGTGAAATTATTGGAAGGGATGTATTGGATGGCGAAAAGACCACCGTTATTCGTCTGACAAAACCTGCTCGTACCATTGGAGACCGCAAAATACGTCCTCAGCACTTTAAACTCTGGATATCACATGACAAAGGTTTTCGCCTTGTTAAATCGGAAGAAACATTTACTTCAGAAGATCCGAGAGAATGGAGTCCATTCAAATTTGGTGTAACCTATATCAATACCCGAAAAATTGTGTATCACGAATACCTTCCAGATGTCTGGTTTCCTAAGAGTATTGAGAAGTCCATTGTTCCAAAAGTATCTTCGGAACACCAGAATGGGGAGAATCTCCTATTCAAAGATATATTTATCACGAAACAGTGTCAGATAAATACCGATGTGAGTAAGTTACTTCGTTTAGATTTATCTGCTGATACACCAGTTTTAGATTACAGTGTCGGTCACTCGCGCCCGGTGAGCGACCTTGAAACAAAACCGAATTTCCAGACGCAACCCGATAGTTCCGATGTGCCGAATAAGAAGAATGTGGCTGTGCAGCAAGTCTCTGATTCCGCCTCTCAAGATTCGCAGCAATGGCACCTGCCCGAAGGTGCTAAAGCACGTCTCGGTAAAGGCCGGATAAATAAAATCGCGTATTCCCCAGATGGTAAACGTCTGGCTGTTGCGAGTTCTATTGGAATATGGATCTATGATGCACACAGTGGAAAAGAACTTGACCTGCTAACAGAAAATACGGACTGGGTCCGGAGCGTAGCGTTCAATCCTAATGGAAACATACTGGCAAGTGGGAGTTCGGACGGCACCATCCACCTGTGGGATGCGCGCACCAGCACACATCTTCGGACTATGACAGACCATACGTCCCTGATCACGAACGTAGTGTTTAGTGGGGATGGCAAAATGCTGGCAAGTTCAAGTAAGGATAACACCATCCGACTGTGGGATACGCAGTCAGGCGAAATCCAAAAAACCCTCAAGGGGCATGCAGACAGGATCTTTAGTTTGTGGCTCAGTTGGGATGGCACTACGTTGACAAGTGCAGGTAGGGATAACACCATCTGTTTGTGGGATACGCAATCAGGCGAACTCCGAAAAACGCACACCCTTGGGCATTCACAGGAAATTTTCGAAATGGCGTTCAGTCCAGATGGAAAAACATTGGCAAGTTGGGATTGGGAGAGCCCCATTTATCTGTGGGATGTACAGACAGGTGAACTGCAGAATACTCTCACATTACAACAAATGGATGTTGTCAATGAAATGGCGTTCAGTCCAGATGGAAAAACACTCGCAAGTACAATGAACAACGGCACTGTCCATTTATGGAATACAAAAACTGGTAAACTCCGCCAACTCCTCATAGGACATACGCACCTTGCCCTTGACGTGGTGTTCAGTCCCGATGGCACTACGCTTGCAAGTGGGAGTTACGATACTACCATCCGTTTGTGGAATACGCAGACGGGAAAACTCCAAAAAACTCTCACAGGGTATATGAACGCGGTTTTGAGTGTGGCATTCAGCCCGGATGGAAAAATGTTAGCAAATTCGATTGATGATGACATCATCCGTGTGTGGGATGCCCAGACAGGCGCACTTCACCGAACGCTTAAAGAGCAGGCACCGATAACGTGCATAGCATTCAATTCCGATAGCAAAACACTCGCAAGTGGAGGTTATTCTCGCACTATTCGTCTGTGGAATACGCAAACGGGGAAACTCCGAAAAACTCTCACAGGACATAAGGAAACCGTCACGAGCGTGGCATTCGGCCCAGATGGGAACACCCTAGCAAGTGCAAGTTGGGATAAGACCATCCATCTATATGATGCACAGACTGGAACACTCCGAAAAACGCTCACAGGACATACGGACTGGGTTATGACCGTGGCGTTCAGTCCAGATGGAAAAACACTCGCAAGTGGGAGTAAGGATAACACCGTCCGTGTATGGGATGTGCAAACAGGTGAACTTCTCAAGACCTTTATAGGACATACGGAGGTTGTTTTTAGTGTGGTGTTCAGTCCTGATGGAAAAATGCTGGCAAGTGGAAGTCATGATGGTCTCATCAATCTGTGGAATGCACAGACAGGAGAACTCCTCAAAACCACAGAACATACGGACTGGGTTATGAACGTAGCATTCAGTCCTGATGGAAAAATGCTTGCAAGTGGGAGTAAAGATAGCACCATCCATCTGTGGGATACACAGACAAACATAGTCCAACGAATTTCCGTGGGTCATACGGGCTGGGTTATGGGTGTGGCGTTCAGCCCCGATGGTAGAACACTCGCAAGTGGAAGTAGAGATGGCACGTTGCTGTTGTGGGAACATAAACCCGACACAACTCAACTAAAGTAAGCACATAATTATTGAGGAACGATAATCTAACTTTGGCACGCTCCACTAATCCTGAAAATCTTAAAGGGTGATGCATTTGTCTGGGCGGCGTTGAATGCCGTCCATTCCAATCTCTGTCCAATCAAAGTTCCGCACTGACCGTCATTTCTAAACGATGTTCAGGTTTGCGCTGTTTGGTTGAAAGTAAACGGTAATTAAGGCGAAATAGTAAATCAGTAAATTTGCGTAACCTATAATCCGCTGTTGCACGGACTTCATGACTGATTCCTTCGTAGAAGTAGTATTGTGCAAAAGGAATGCCACCATCGCTTTTGCCGTAACCGAGTTCATAGTTGACATCAATACGTCCCTTACCAAAAATACTATATGTCAATCGATTTTCAAATGATAAGGTGCGTGTCTTTGCATCAGACTCTTCATCAAGCTGTTCTATGTCGGTTGTGCGTTTGTATCCACCTGTGCCGCTCCATCGGATTGCACGACTCAGTTCATATTGGAATTTCAATTCCGTTGTCTGCTCAAATTGGCGTAAGTCAGAAATAGGTGATGATAAAAATTCATCCATACTTTCTATAGTTTCAGATTCAGGAACGCCAAAGTCCTCAAAATTGAGTTGGCTATATTTTTCTGTTTCTCGACGTTGTTCCCAATTTGCCCCCACAGAGAATCGTTGCGTTGGATTTACAGAGAAGGCTATTTCCCACGTTTTGTGCTTCCGATGCCGTTCCTGTGTGTTGATTCGTCGGTTGAGTGTGCGTCCAGTCCGAAGATTGACTTCAAAACTGAACTGAGGTGAAGGAGAGAATTCAACGCGATGGTGTTGGTTGACACGTCCGAAAAGCGTCTGTGAACCTTGTAAACTTTGTAGCAGATATAGAGATATAGCGTCTTCTGCTTCTTGTTCCTCTGTTAACCACAGACGAGTCTGAATTCTGAGTGCATTTAAGAACCATGTGAATGGCTTTTGGCTCTCAGCTTTCGGCTTATTGCTTTCAGCGGGAGTGGCGAATGCGTTAGGGGATCGGTTTACAAATCCTGATGCAGTCGATTGGCGTTGACTTCGTGCGCGTCGGGCAAAGAACTGTCTAGGTTGGAGCTGGAGTCGGAAAGCAGCGTCAACTGCCGTTGTTGGTTTATCTCCCACATTCTGGTAGATTTTGATGTACGTGCCTTCCTCTGGGTCTTCCACATAGCGTAAGTTATCTAATCTGACGTAATACCCTTCGCCGGGTTGGATTCTATGTCCTGTGAGTGGATGAATGTCGGTATAGATTTCACGCCGTTGAGTGGTTAGTTTTTTATCTAATTCGTAGGTTACTTCAGCATCAACTGCACGACTGAACGGAGTTAATTGAAGGGTCATATCCGCTAACTGTGTAGTCGTATCTGTGCTAATCTCCGAATGTGTTTTTACCATACGACGTGCAAGGTTTGTCCTCATATTCACCCATTGCCCTTGCCGTGAAAAGAGACCCACTTTCCATGTCCGTGCTGTGGTCGACCGCATCCAATCAGAAACCCCTAGATTTTCACCATCAAGTGTCAATAAAGGTTCTTTCGCGAAAGCCTGTTCAAGTTCATAGCTTGTGTGAATGGATACCCATTTGAAATCAATCAAATTGACGCGTCCAGAAGTCCGATTACGTCTGCGGTTGCGCGCCGCAGTGAAATCATCAATAGAGGTGAACCGATCAAAAGTACCGACAAATTCAAATGGTGAAAGAAGATAGGATAAGTTCGCCTCTTGCCTTGATTTTTGGAAGTTTTCTTCTACGTTTGTGTTCTCCTCATTCGATTCTATACGGGACATGCTGCGATAGTCATTCCAACGAAGACTTGGCAACTTGTTCAGAAAGGAAGTTTTACCTGTCGGAGACCTGCGTGAAAGATCGTTATCCATAGGATTCTGTCGCTGTATATCGTTAATTTGATATTGGGAGGATGGTCGGAATAGGTTTTCTTCTTGCGGGGATGTAGTAGGAAAAACGGAAGTGCTTCTTGAAGTCGGCTTGAAATTCGCACCCCAATTGATATTATTACGACGTGTTGTTGGTCCCTCAACTGCAGCCTCAATCGTCCTACCTGCCCCCACATCAAATTGTAGCCATCTATAAGGAAGCAATTTGAAGTTAAGATTTAAAGTCTGCTCATCGGACGTTTGAGAGATAGAACTTTGATCAAACAGGAACGCGTTCTCAAACCCCTCTGTAGCATACTGCGTACCATAACGATCGCGGCTCCTATTGCTGCGTGACGCACCGACAGGTAAGAATTCAGCATCCATTGTACGTACATCAAGATTTCCTATCAGTTTAGGACGTAGTTTGTAAGACCATGTTGGAATGTCCCACCCTGTGTTGCCGATTAGTTTCCATGCGTGGCTTATCACCTTTCTGTCTACGGTAGAGTAGGTATTCTTATCTAATGCACTAAAAGCGAGTTCACCATTAACCCATGTTTGTTCCGCAAGATTCAGACGACTCTCCAGTCCCCACACTGTATGTTTCTGCGGTGCGGTTAGTAGTGCACCATCCCCATTCGGATCCAGTTTATGTTGGCGAAGCGCGTCCAGATCATCGTCATCAAGCAACACTAAAGCCTGATCAGGGTCGTCCAAATCTGCTTCCACAGCGTAAGAAGCACCAAGTGACAACCATTCCCCCGGCATAATGAAAACGCTATTTATTCCGTAAAGATTTTGTTGGTATGCACGGTCTTCGGGAATATATTCAAAGTCAACGCGGATAACGTCGTTGCTTGTTATCAGATGCTTACTGTTGAATTCAATAATCGGATCACCGTATTCACGGATGATGTAATCGTTGTTTTCGCCACGTCGCATCTTCTCACCGTTCAGCCAAACAATCTCACTACCGGCTTTGACAATAACGAACCGATTAGCTACATCAAGGCGATATTCACTACGTCCCTCCTGTCCACGAATCACTTTGCTGGTGGATTGCCCTTTTGGAAGTGCACTCGGAATGAGATGGAATTTATATCTCTCAAAATCACCTTCTACCTTGACACCCTCTAATGCACGTGGGAAAAAGATGAATTCGGAAGGACCTAAGGAAGCATCAAAGTCCCCTAAAGTGCCTGTTACATTCGGATGCATGATGCGGATGAGTTTCTGGTTTATGTCCTGAATATCCTCAGTCATCCCCTCTGGCTGAATAGGCAAATCTTGGTCGGAGAGCATTGCAAGTACTTCTATATTCTCAGAAACGTTCCCTCTGACATTGATACGGAACTCCTGATTTTGCGACAATGCGCGACCACTACCGACAGAAACACCGAACGTGCGACTGCCAGAATACTCTAACTGCGATGGTGATGTTGAAGATGGTGTGCCAGGGACTGTAGGAACGGTCGTAGTTTGACTTTTGAAATCAGGTTGGACATTTTTTCCTTGTGTTAACTTGGATTCATCGTCAAGTGGTGTTCCGAATAGGTCACGCTTATATATTTTCAGGATATTGAAGGGGATTGCGCGGTAGGTTATCGTCCACGTTACGTCTTTTTGTGCTATAACTGATTTATCAAAGGTAATTTTACCTAATACATAATCAATCTGATAATCTTTTTCTCTAACGAGTATCAGTTCATTATTTGTTGTTATTTTTTCACTATTTTCAAAAATAGGTGGGTATTTGATTGTCCATTCCGCTTTTCCTGCTTCCAATTGTATATTTTCTGATTTCTCAATAACAGAAAAAGTGGGTAGTTTAAAGAGAGGGTTCTGCTTTTGGGATTCTGTTTGCGCCTCAGCGGCGTTAAAGGACCAAAATAGGAGAGAACAGAAAAAAAATGGAAGTATGGAAAGTAGGATTTTTGTATACCTTGCCATCCTTTTACCTTTCCATTCTTGATCCCTTCCATTGACGTATTTCTTAATCTGCTTTCTTCGTATCTGATGTCGGATTTGCTTTGAATATCATTTGAAAAACTTTTATATTCCCCGCATCCGTATCGCTTACGAAGACACGTCCTTTCTCTGAAACAGCAATTCCACAAGGATTCAACAACGATTTCGTAGTGAAATCTATAACAGCTTTACCTTCCGGTGTAAAAACTTGAATCCGTCGATTTCCGCTGTCAGTGATGTAAATATAATTCCAAGAATCCAGGGCAAGTCGTTTCGGTTCACGAAACTGTCCAATTGCGCTGCCCTCGTTACCCCACGTCAGGACGGGATTTCCACTGGAATCGTAACGCATAATGCGATGGTTACTTGTATCCACCACATACATGGTCCCATGCGGGTCTACAACAATATCTGTCGGATTCCAAAACTGCTCTCGTCTGCTACCGAAACTCCCCATTGCGTGAATAGGCGCGAGGCTTCTACTGAAATGCACCAAACGATGATTGAGGGTGTCGACCACAAAAACTTCTCCGTTCCGACCAATTCCGATCCCTTCTGGTGCCTCAAACTGAAAATCATCTAAAATGGTCATAATAGGGTAAAATATTCGGTTCACCAGATTGCAATACTGGACTCGGTTATTACCTGTATCTGCAACATAGAGCGTGTCTAAACTGAGTGCCACGTCATTTGGAAAGTCAAACTCACCTTCACGCCAACCGTAACTGCCGAAATCAGCAACGAAATGCCCTTCACTGTCTATAACCTGCACCCGATTGTTGCCTGCATCCGCAACGTATAGTTGCCCATATTCATCAACGACTAAACCCATAGGCATCAGAAACTCACCAGCACCTTGTCCGGTTCTACCAATCGTTTTAATATAACTAACACCTAATATAGGAGGGGCTTTGCGCACTCTGATTGAGGGAACGAAATCTACTTTTGGAGGTGAAGGCATCCGGAGTACACCATTACCGTCCTGCTCTGGCACCGCACAACTTATTTGGAACAGGAGAGAAATGCAGATGAGAATATATCCACAACGTGCAAATTTTTTATAGGTATTCTCAATAGAAATTGAAAAAGAAAAGAAGACACAATCCCCTGATGACCTTACTGATAGGGGTGCTTTGATATTATCCTCGCTGCACTTTGAATTTGAAAACAAAGGTTGTCTGTTGCCCATTGAATTCGCTCGTCACACCGGGAACCATAATACGTAAATTTGTAGATTTAGAACTACGTTTTGGAAAATAGATAAAAAATTTGGAACGGTTTTGTGGCATAATGTTGGTTTTTTTAAAATCTGCTATCGGAAGAACTGGAGGACCTCCCTGTACTCGAAGAGTTTTGTCCCACCTGAAAATATCAGTTGCGAATTCAGGAGGCAACTTTGGTTTATTCTTTTTCAAATAGAAGGATTGCTGCGATTTGTCTAACTGTTTTACGATGTTACCCGAGTAGTCAAGCATCTGACAATCTTCCTTTTTGAAACTAATCCAATGATTTGTTTTATTGAAAAGAAGAATACCGAACGCATCAACATTTTTTATATCGTTAAGTGGAACTGCCATTGCGACTATGCCGTTTTCCACATAAATAACGGTACCACTTTGTGGCATAATGGTTGCATTCGGATCAAAAACTGGAACTATCCATTCTCGTCGGAATAAATCAGCAGCCACATTGCGTATCTTTGCACATCCACCCAAAGATATAGATAGAGTCAATAACAATAAAAACAATAAAATTTGAAATGTATGACTCCAAACTAAAGATATATTCTGTGTAGTATTCGTAGTTTTACGGAAAAACATCATCAAAATCTTCGGGCTGGAGACCCCTCGCCTTTAGGCAGGGGAGGAAAGCCCGCCTCCTATTATAGTTATAATTTGTCCCCAAAAGGGGGAGTGCTGTTTTATCTCCACCTGCACACTGGGAGTCTGGATTCAGTTGTGCTGCTTCGTTCAGTGAGACTGTCACTACTCGCTTACTTGACCTGACACGATGTCTTTACCAGAAAATAATGGCTATAAGCCCACGCTCTCGCGGTATATGTTTCCCCATCGACATCACGGAATCAGAGCGGATACAGACTTGGGGAGCATCCGTAACATCTTGTTTCCTGCCACGACAAGACCCGCGATATATCGTCTAGTCAACCGTTTAACTTGTGGAGTGGACGCTTGGCATGCGCTTCGCACAAGCCCCAATGCTTTAGCGCGGGGTTATTGACCAAAATGTGTATCCTCCTTTGTACATTATTAGTCACTGTATGCCAGCATTGCTGCACCGACGAGTCCTGCTTCGTTTGCCAATTTAGCAGGAACAATTTTCATTTCTCCGGGGATGTCCATTGACCGTTCTGTGAATTCCTCTCGTATATGTTGGAAGAGTAGATTCTCACCTGCTGCTGAAATTCCACCACCGATGATAGCGATCTGAGGGTTAAGGATATGTGCTATGGATGTCAATGCTATTCCGATATATCTTCCTGTTTCAGAGAAAATATCAAGTGCAAGTTTATCTCCTTCGGATGCTGCTTCTGCGATCTGCTTAGGTGTCAACGTTTCTGGGTTCAAACAGGTTTTTCTGCCACCTGCTATCTGTTGCTGTGTTCTTTCTACAATATGTCTTGCACCTGCATAAGCCTCAAGACAACCTTGATTACCACATCCACACTTACGTCCATTTGGTTGTACAACAGTGTGCCCCAACTCCCCTGCTGTATTCCAACTGCCGTGGTAGACTTTTCTGTTTATGACAACACCGCCACCGACACCTGTGCCGATCGTGAGTCCAACAACGTTGTCATATCCGACACCAGCACCGTGGTGCAGTTCGCCTAATACCATCACGTTAACATCGTTGTCAATATAGAGCGGGATGCCCAAATCCCCAAGTTCAGCGGAGATATAATCAAGTAACGGGATAGCACTCCAGCCAGGAAAGTTAGGTGAAAAGTGGACAATACCACTACTAGCGATGATGAGTCCGGGTGCTCCAACGCCGATACCGATAATATCCTTTTCGTCTTTTTCCCGTTGTTCTATTTCTGTGTCTGCCGTCTTAATTACTTGCTTGATCATCTGAGCGATTCGTGTTACTATTGCCTTTGCGCCTTGGTTCACACGCGTGGAAACAACCGTGCGGCACGTAAGTGTGCCATTTGATGCCAACAATCCGGCTTTAATAGCTGTTCCGCCAAGATCAATTCCTATACTATATTTCATCTGAAGTAGTTGTTGGTATTCTGCTTTCCGAAATTTCGCCTTCGGCTGCGGATCGCTGACTGCCAATTTGCCTCCTAACTTTGAGAATTCCATTTAATTCGTGCACCGTCCCCAACGTTACATACATAGATGTCAGGTTCAATACCTGTCCGCCGTGGGTACTCTTTCATCACCTTGTCACGAAATTCCTCTACCGCATTTTCATAGACTAAATTTACCGTACATCCGCCGAAACCCGCCCCTGTCATTCTTGCACCAAGAACGCCATCAATACTTTGCGCGATCTCTGTTAGTGCATTTAATTCATCACAACTGACTTCATAAGCGTCGCGTAGACCTGCGTGTGAGGCATTCATGAGAGTGCCAAAGGTGCTAATGTCTTTGGTTGTGAGTGCGGTAACCGCAGTTTGTACTCGCGTGTTTTCTTCAATGACATACCTACATCTTTTTTGTGTAATTTGCGGTAGTTCTGCTTCATATTTTTTGAAATCTTCCAAAGTCACATCCCGTAGCGATGTAATAGAAGGCATCCATTGCTGAAGAATCTCAACACCTTTTTCACATTCTGCTCTCCGCTTGTTATACTCTGAAGAAGCGAGTTCACGTTTGACGTTGGTATTACAAATTATGAGCAACATATCCGCCAAGTTGAGTGGAACTTGCTTGTATTCAAGCGAACGACAATCTAAAAATAGCGCGTGGTCCGTTTTTCCTAATAACGAGATCGTCGGGTCCATTATACCACAGTTGACACCAACAAATTCATTTTCAGCACGTTGACACAACGCGGCTAATTCCGTAGGCTGGAGTTCAATCAATGCAATCTCATCATTAGAATTTATACCTGTGCCATCTATCTCAAGACCACATACGCCCAAAAAAGCGAGTGATGAGGCGACTTCAAGCGCGGCGGAGGAACTTAACCCTGCGCCAATAGGGACATTTCCAGTAATTACGGCAGACATACCCTTCAGTGTATGCCCAACCTCTTGTAAAACCTGTTCTTGTAATAAGTGTGCAACACCTTTGAGATATGTGCTCCAAGTAGGCGTTTCAGCCTCATCAGGTGTGTCCAAACTGAAGATATATTCCTCATCCATATCTAAGGCGTGAAGATGCACTTGTCGGTCAGAACGTTTACTGGCGGCGATATTAAGGTATTTATCAATTGCCACAGGAAATACATAACCATCATTATAATCTGTATGTTCACCGATAAGGTTGACCCTTCCTGGTGCAGATACGATGAACTCTGGCTGATGTCCGAAACGTACGTTAAATTCCTGTTCTAATCTATCGCTTAAAATAGACTCTTTCTGACTCATGTGATTTCTTCCGTGGGTGAATCTTACTTTGGCTGTCTATACTCAAGTGATGCCACCCACTACCTAAAGGTAGGGGCTTCGGTTTCATAGCGACTGCGGTTTTCTCAAAGAGTCAACCGTCTTATTATCGCTCCACCATTAGGCCGTTATTCCGAATCAGATCGGTTTTATCAGATATTATACCCTGTGCACCCGGGCCTAAATAATAAAGTTTGTGGTAGCGGGACAAGGCACAGGGTTATTACTCCGCTGACGACTTACATGAATGCTACCGATAATAACGATGTTGGACAAGGTCTCACTTGCAACTTGCCACATACCTTCTCACAGGTAAGGATAGCACCTGCACAAGTGTGCCGGGTGAGAATTCTATCCAGCAAGTTGATATAATTGGACTACATTTTTAGAGAAAAGTCAAATCTTTTTTCACGAAGTAAACCAAAGGTTGCCATCTACATCCCGCAAGCTAAAGCATGGGGATTTGATGGAAGATCGTTAATTATTGGGAAGGAGCGAAAAACTTTAACAATCGTACTAACACTTCGTGCAACTCAGGACGTGGGATATAACAGTCCACACAAATGTCCGGTGTGCCTGGCGTTAGTTCACGGTTTTTCTCAGGTAGGAGCTGCTCTTCAGGTGCATGTAATGCTGGTTGCGGATGGATACGGACTAAGTTGTCCATTCGCGAGGTACACTCTGCTAACACTATTTCACCAACTGGTAAATGTGAAGTAAGCTGACCTACATCTGTTTCTGTCAAAATAGTAAGGTGTGGCAGGGATGCTTGTGCTAATTGTTCCAACTGTAAAAAAAGAGGCACAATATCAGAAAATGAACATTGCGTTTCAATCGGACTTGCAGTAAACACAGAAAGAATTGGAATAGATTTCTCCAATGCACATGCGATTGCATCGGAAAACACTGTCAGATGTCTCTGTTCTAGTGAAGAATTAGGATCTAAAATAAACAGACTAACCGGATACCCTGCAATGTTCTCTTCAATACTAACTACATCAACGGTAATTACACCTTCAGTATTTGTCTCATTTGAAGACTGTTCTGTAGTATCAGAAGAAACGTCCTCCTTAAGGAGTTTAAGTCGATTCTCAATTGACAGAACCAATAGTTTCTTACACTTCGGACAGATAAAATCGTTCCGTTCTAATTCACCTCGAAAAGACACCTCAGCACAGTGTGTGCATTTTTGCCACAAACTGATATTATCCTCAGGGATTTCAGTGTTTCGCGCTGTTTCCATTATTAAATCCATTAGGTACGTCTAAGATTTACTTATACTTTCACGACATAAATTGCTCAAAGGCACGTTATCATTAGAGAAAACTTGCAATCGCCTCTGCTTCAGTGTCGTATCGGTCAAATATTGTCACAAGTTTTGCCATAACGATTAGGCTTCTAATGTTCCCGCCAATATTAAGTAGCACCACTCTGCCATTATTACGACTAATAGAAGCATAAGCAGCAACAATTACACCTAATCCAGAACTATCCATCATCTGGACTCGTTCCATATTTAAGACCATAAACACTGGATCCTCACCCGTCACTTGAATTTGGTCATCAATGATGTTTTTCAGTGCGATTGTATTAGGACCCACGAGGTTCCCCTTAATATCTAAGATAGTAACGCTCCCTTTATTCCGTATGTTGATTTGCATAAAACTCCTTTTTTCTTGAATGTTCATCGGAATATTCGGTGTGGAAACCCCTCGCCTCTTGGCAGAGGAGGAAACACCGCTCCTTTTGGTTGTTAGGGTTTATTTCCCAATCAGATCTGAGTGGGAAATAAACTTCTAACATGGACAAACATAAGTTTGTATCTCCCTTTCGGGGTATATGTTGCCCCATCCAGATCACAGTATCCGAGAGGAATCGGACTTGGGGAGCATCCGAAACATCGTGCTGGCTACCACGCCAAGATACCGCGATATGTTACTGTAGTCAACTGTTTAACTCATGGAGTGGACGCTCGGATTGCGCTTCGCACAAGCCCCGACGCTTTAGCGCGGGGTTATTGACTTTCCTGAAAGCACAACACCTTTTGAGTGATGGCACTGCATGTGTTCCTAAAAACTTAACACTAACCTTGGCTCTCTGGAGGTATTGGACCAAATTAACTTGATTCGACGTCATTAGATAAAGTCAGCAGTGTGAGGCACGGGGACCTCACACTACAAACCGCGTTAATTGGGTATTGGACCAAATTAACTGGATTAGAAGTCTTTTGATAAAGTTTGCATTGTGAGGAGAACCCAGAGGCTTCGCACTACAAATTAGGATTTTGCTTATATTTTATCATCTTGACGATGGTGCCTCTAGCCTCGTATTCAACTTCATCCATGCAGGCTTCCATCAAGAAAAGCCCTCGTCCACTACTTTTCAGCAGATTCTCCGGTTCAAGCGGATTCGCGACATCTTCGCGTTGAAACCCAGGCCCCTCATCAGTAATAACAATCGTAAGTTTTTCATCGTCAATAAGAAACTCAAATGTAGCGGCCTTACTTGAGTCTTCTTTATTGCCGTGCTTGATTGCGTTTGTCCCTGCTTCAATGACAGCGAGGTTCACATGCTCTTGCGCCTCTTCATCAAATTTCATCTCTCTCAGAATATCGCTGATAACAGTGTCAATTAGATAAATCAACTGCATTGTGCTTGGGAGAGAAAGGAAAATTCTCCATTGATTTTTCTCACCCATGAGTTAGGCTCCTTCCTTGCGAATGCAAACTTACGCGCTGGATCTGGTAAATGGATTCCACTTAATCAACGTCTGGTATGCGTTTTGATACGACGCAATTGACTATGACATTGGGGTTATCTAATCATCAGTACACTTAATTACAACTACAGCGCGGTCATCTTTTAGTTGTGTTGTACCGCTAAATTCTGTCAGGTCTGATTGAAGGACATCACAAAGAGATTCAGCGGATAACGTTAGGTTTTTCGAGAAGCATTCAATCAAACGTTCTTCTCCATAGAAGTCGTTTGGTATTCTCCTCTCTGTTTCGGTCACCCCATCGGTATAAAGTAAAAGAACATCTCCTGGAGATAATAGACAGGTTTCGTATGAAAAAGTCGCGATATCAAATGCCCCTATCAGCATCCCACCTGTTTCAAGTAACTCAACTTGAGTCTTACTTTTTGTGGGGTTCTTGGCATCTGCCATGTCTGTTATGAAATGGATTGGGGGACAGTGCCCGCCGTTGGAATAAGTAAACTTTCCTGTGTCTATTTCTAATATACCGTATACCATCGTAGCAAATTGTTCTATATCTGTATTCTGAAAAAGTAAGGTATTAATGCGTTTCAGAACCGTCGCTGGACAGTTAGCCTCATTACTTAACAAACGCGAGGCAGTCTGTATCATTACCATCAGTAGTGCTGCTGGTATTCCATGTCCTTTTACATCTCCTAAAACGATAGCAAGGCGTGTGTCACTAAGTGGAATGAAATCGTAAAAGTCGCCAGAAACAGAGGTTGAACTTTTAAACATGGTAGCAAAGTCAAACGTAGCACAAACTGGCGGTTTGTCAGGAAGCAACTTCATTTGAATTTCGGCAGCAGCTTGGAGATCTGATCCGAGTTCTGCTACACCCGCTTCACTGAAACTGTCTCCCATAGCATTAATTAATGGATTGATGTATTTCATTGGGCGTGTTCGCCCTAAAACTGCATTAATCCGCGCAGTCACCTCTCGTAAATCAAAAGGCTTTGTAATATAATCGTCTCCACCAATTTCCAAGCCTCGTAACTTGTCCGCAGTCTGTGATTTTGCTGTCAACCATAGAACGGGAATTGCACGTGTATCTGCATCTTCCTTCAATTTCTTGATAACCTCTAAGCCATCCATTTGCGGCATCATGACATCAAGTAAAATGATATCTGGTTGTTTTGCTTTGGCGTTTTGAAGCCCACTTATACCATTGTTTGCGGTAACAACATTGAACCCATCTGAAACTAAACTCATCTCAAGTAGTGCAAGAATATCGGTATCATCATCAATTACTAAAATGGTTTCAGTTGATTGTGTGGTTTCAGGTACTATAATTGTTTCAGACATAACTTTAGCCTTAAGTGTTTAGAGATTCTGATAGTATTGCTTAATTATTGAACTACCTATACCCGATGTTATTTATAACGTGAGTTTGATATATAGCAAATTCTAAACATAAATGGACATTTTCGTAGGGGTTAGGTAACCTAACCCCTACGGGCGAGAAGACCTCGCCCCTACGGGCGAGAAGACCTCGCCCCTACGAGAAGCCCGACATCTTGTTTTTATCAAACTCACGTTATTTATAGTAAAGCTTATAATTATTTGGACATTTGCGTGTCATAGCGAATTCAAACGGTTTCCTCATGTAATATAAAAGGCGCAATTCATTGCACGAGGACAAACGCTTCTAATCTATAGAGATCTGTCCAGGTAATTTTAGATTGGACTATAAAACAGGTTTTTGCCAATATAATACCAAATTAACTTGATTCGACGTCTTTGGATAAAGTCGGCATTGTGAGGTGCGTGGACCTCACACTACAAACATTTGTGAAAATATCTCTTATGATAAAAACGGAATCCAGAATTGAAAGTTGCAACCTTTTTCATTTTCTCCTGCATCTACCCATATTTTCCCTTTATGCGCTTCAATGAATCCTCGTGCGATTGAAAGCCCTAAACCGGTGCCGCCCTGTTCCCGAGTTTGAATATTGCTAAGTTGTCGGAACTTGTCGAAAACATTTTCTCGGTCCTCAGCAGGGATGCCAGGTCCCGAGTCAATTACTTCAACATGAATCCCATCGTTTTCGTTTGCATCACCCGTGCGATCCTCTTCTCTCGGATAACCCTTGCGGAATACTTTAACCTTTACTTCACCGTCTGATGGTGTGAATTTTATTGCATTTCCAATAAGGTTGGTGAAAATCTGACCGAGGTATTCCGCGTCCCCGTTTAGATCGGGCAAATCGGATTGAACGTTCAAGTTCAACTCAATTGTCTTCGCGTCGGCTTGCGGTTTGAGTTCCTCAAGCCGTTGCTTAGCGATTTCAGCAATGTCTACCGGTTCAAGTTTCATCACAATGCGTCCTGCTTCAATACGTGAAATATCAAGCAAATCATTAATCATCATTGCGAGTCGTTTAGACTGGCGATGTGCGCGTGTCAAGCTTTGTTGCTGAACTTCGTTAAGAGGTCCTGTCTTCCCATCAAGTATCAGCGTTATAAATCCAATGATTGAAGTCAGTGGTGTGCGCAATTCGTGTGATACAAGTGCCACAAAATCGGACTTCATTTTGTCAATTTCATGTTCACGCGTTATATCGTTAAAGACGTATACCGTTCCCGCTATATCGGCATTTTCATCAGGTAGACCATTTCCATTGACTGGCACGCTAATCGACATAAATTGACTCGTCACAACACGGAGAACACGATTTTCTCCCTCTTGATCTAAGTTAACTTCGACGTTTGCGCGTGTATCCTGCCCATGTGCATCCGCCAACACAGTTAGATTGGTGGCGCGTAGCAATTCGGTCAGACGATTCGGGAACTCTGAGGTCTCATTATAGTTTAGCAGATGCTTCGCAGCTGGGTTAAAATAAAGGATCTGGTCCCGCGTATCAACGACAATGAGTCCTTCACCGAGACAATCAACGATTGTTGTCATCTGTTGTTCTGCACTGATGAATTTCTCAACGGCGATCTTCAGATTGCGGTACATTTCGTTGAATTCTTGTGCCAGTATACCGACTTCGTTCTTGCTGCTGACAGAGATGAGTTCAGATTCCTCATTTTGGTACCATTGCATATTTGCTATCTGTTTACGGATTTGATCGGACTCTTCTTGGACTACCTCTTTTGCTTCTTGCCCGATACGTTTTGCTGTCTGTGCAAGCTGCATCACTGGTAATGAAATTTGCTGTGCGACAGCATAAGCGATAGGTACAACGATAATACACGATAAAACGGTTACCCAAAAGACATACTGATTTAGTTTAGCCACACCCGCATACGCTTTTGAACTTGGATAAGAAACAAAAACGATCCAGTTGGTGAAATTATGTTCACCTTTCCAAAGTCTTAATCTTGCTCGTTGTGTCCTCGCCCATCCATATACACGGGATTCATTGAAACGATCTGTTTCACTATCTGCCTCATAGCCATAGTAATCCCCTTTATCCCCTTTTTTTGCTTGAATAGTTGCCTCTGCTGCTGCATCTTCGGTTAATATATTCTGACCAATATCATAGTTACTCTCTGGTGAAACAGCAATTATTTCTCCGGATCCAGTCGTCAGAATCGTATACGTTTTTTCCATTTCTGGCAGTATTTCTACCACGCTGGATAGTTCTGGTAGCAGGAGAACAGCCTTAATTACTCCTGCTACGTTGCTTTCAGTGTTTGAAGAAGGTCTTAATCTTGATCTTCCCCGTCGTATTGGAAATGCGACTGTAAGAAAATGTACCGACAGTGCCGCATCAAACTTGACATCCTCAGCGTAATCAAAACCTATACCGTTGTAGAATGCTTTATCCCACCAATCTTGGTCGCTAACTTGGGTCGGTAACTCATGTTCATTATTGTAATCAAGCGCACGGTTGCTTGACCGTAAAACATATCCTTCGGCATTAGTTATTGTCACCTCACGTATACTTCTATAACCGCGTCTTCTATAGCCACCAACATAAGTCTCTAACAACCTTAAACTATCCTCTAAATTTTCCCGTACATCCCATAACACATTTATGTCATTTTTAGCATTGTTAGACGGAACAACCTCTGAATAAATATTTGGGATTTCTCTCCTGATATTTTCAATTCTATGCGAAATAGCCCGATCCACTCTGTAAAGTTTCTCCCGTGCAAGTAGGACTAATCCATCACTGACACTACTTTTTAAAGCGTTTCCACCCAACACCTTGATAGTCAGTGAAACTACTAATAACGGCGTAAGCGAAACAAGCAGAAACATCACGACCTGTTGACCGCGTAGTCCCAGTTCAAACCAAGAATGTATCGCAGGTTTTTTATCTTTCATCCCTGCTCCCCTATAGAAGTAACCTTCATTGCCTCCGCTCAGAAACTCACACCACTTTATTTAATGCTATATTTTCAATCTCCCAACCTACGAAAGAGCGTTGTGCGCGGCTTCTTCGGAATCATACACCTCTAAAATTGACGTAAGACGTGTAACTTCCAATACGCTGCTGACTGCTTTTTGTGGATTTAGCAGAACCAATTTTCCACCTGATCTTTGCAAAACTTGAAATGCCACAATAATGACGCCAAGTGCAGTACTGTCAAGGAGTGGGACGTTCTTCAGATCGATAATCAGTTTGTTATTCCCATTTCGCAGTTGTTGTTCAATTTCCTCTTGAAACTGATCAACTGTACTACCTATAATTTTCCCTTGAACGTGGATAACTGCTGTATTCTGAGCGTCCGTTGTAATATCAAACATTGCATAAAACTCCTTCACTAATGAACTGATACTGCCAAACAAACTAATACCAAATTAACTTGATCCCAATCTATCGGTGCGGTTCGGAAACCGAACCTTATGCGCCAATTTAGCGGTTCCCAACTACGGTAGATGCGGTTTCCTAACTGCACCTTTTTGTATCAACATCTCAAATAACGCAAAGGACGAGAATATCAGCGTTCGTAGTCGCGCAATTCATTGCGCCTCTTTTCTTCGAATGTAAGAGGCGCAATGAATTGCGCGACTACAAACGAGTCTTTTCTTAAATTGACGCTTATGGTGCGGTTAGAAACCGAACCTTATGCGTCAATTTAGCGGTTCCCAACGGTATAGGTGCGGTTTCTAACCGCACCTTTTTGTATCAACATCTCAAATAACGCAAAGGACGAGAATATCAGCGTTCGTAGTCGCGCAATTCACGCGCCTCTTTTCTTCGAATGTAAGAGGCGCAATGAATTGCGCGACTACAAACGAGTCTTTTCTTAAATTGACGCTTATGGTGCGGTTAGGAAACCGAACCTACCAGCCGGAAAATAGGATAAATCCCGTTAATTGGGTATAAGTTATCACAGAAGCGCATCTACCGCAACAAGTAGAAGTCATTGGCGGTATTAATTCTGCCCACGAACGCGACTCACAACAACGTAGGTCCGATTAAGTTGCGCAATACGACTTGTGTGCACCCCTTCTATTTTTGCGCCAAGTTCATGTAGTCCTTTCTCGCTTTGGCTAATCTCAGTATCTATGTCACTGGATTTATAGGCTATCCATCTACCTGTAGTATTAAGCAACGGCAAACAATATGTCGCCGAATTCTCCAGTGAAGCGACGTATCGCGTCAACACCCAATCGTAAGCATTCAGAAATTCATCGGTTTCAGCACAAATTTCAGCCCGTTTAGACAAAACCTGAATTTCGCTATCTAACCCCAATTGAGAAATCAAATATTTGAGAAACGCTACCTTCTTATGGGAGGCTTCAACAAGTGTTAGACATATATTAGGATTGTAGATTTTAAGTGCAACTCCCGGAAATCCAGCACCTGTCCCAACATCAATAACTTTCTTCCCATCCTCAATAGAAAAATGTTCAAGGACACTAATAGAATCAAGGAAATGTTTATAGATCACCTCAGAATCGTCATGAAGTGCGGTTAAATTAATATGTTCATTCCACTTTTTTAATTCGGAGCGATACATTGTCATTTGTTTCGACTGCTCTGTTGTGAGTGGAAATCCGTAGCGATTGAACACTTCTTCAAGTTGATAACGGAATTGCGTCTCCATATTTCAGTTGAATAACTCTTCAAATTCAGTGTAACGAAATACCTCTATTGTGTTAAACTATCGGTTTTGCTGATGTAGCATTACCATTAAAATTGAGATGTCCGCTGGTGAAACTCCAGGAAGGCGCGATGCTTGTCCTATAGAAGCAGGACGAATTTTTTCGAGTTTTTCACGCGCTTCAGTTTTCAACCCGTGCACATCTACATAGTTGAATGTATCCGGTATGCGGAGATTCTCCAATTTTTTGAACTGATGAATCTGTCGTTGCTGGCGTTGGATGTAGCCATCATATTTAATCTGGATCTCTACTTGTTCTTTAATTGCGGGAGGTAACTCAACGGTAGGTGGTGCCAAACGGGCTATGTGTTCATAACAGAGTTCTGGACGTTTGAGCAGGTCTGCCAATAATGTAGGTTGTTTTAACTTACCAGTTTCAACAATGTTTGCCAATTTTTCAACAGTTGCTGCGTTCGGTGTCAAACGCGTTTCATCCAACCGCTTCAGTTCTGTCTGAATAGATGTTGCTTTCTGTTGGAATCTGCTGTATGTGTCATCATCAACGAGTCCAATGTTTCTTCCAATCTCGGTGAGTCGTAGATCCGCGTTATCCTCTCGTAACGCCAAGCGATATTCTGCTCGTGATGTGAACATGCGGTAAGGCTCACGGATATCCAGCGTAACCAAATCGTCAATGAGAACGGCTATGTAGGCTTGTGATCTGTCAAGGATAAGGGGTTCTTTGTCTTTCACCTTCAAGGCAGCGTTGATTCCTGCCATCAGTCCTTGTGCGGCGGCTTCCTCATAACCCGTAGTACCGTTAAGTTGCCCCGCAAAATAGAGCCCGGGAACCGTTTTTGTTTCAAGTGTTGGTTGGAGTTGTGTGGCAGGTGCGAAGTCATATTCAACAGCGTATCCAAAGCGCATAATCTCAGCGTTCTCTAATCCTCTAATACTATGCACCATTTCTACCTGTACATCTTCAGGCAAACTCGCGGAAATGCCATTGAGGTAAATTTCATCGGTATCTAATCCTTCCGGCTCAACGAAGACTTGATGCTCCGTTTTGTCGGCAAAACGGACTACTTTATCCTCAATTGATGGACAATAGCGAGGACCGATGCCGACTATGCGACCGCTGTACATCGCTGATCGGTGAAGATTTTCTTTAATTACATCGTGTGTTTTTTCATTGGTGTAGGTAAGGTAGCACGGTACTTGTGGTTGCGTAATCCGTTCAGTAGAGAAAGAAAACGGAAGCGGATCTTCATCACCTGGCTGAATTTCCATCTGGCTTACGTCAATGGTGTGTGCGTTGACGCGGGGTGGTGTGCCCGTTTTGAGTCTGCCAATCTCAAAGCCGAGGTTTAGAAAACTTTCTGACAACTTCTCAGCAGAGGATTCGCCTGCTCTACCTGCACTATACGACACATCTCCAATATGAATTAATCCTCTCAGGAAAGTGCCAGTCGTTAGAATCACTGCATCCCCATAATAGGCGGTTTGCGTTTGGCTCTTAATCCCAATGCAACGTCCATTTTCGACGAGCAATTCTTCTACCAATACCTGTTTTATGTCAAGATGTTCTTGTTTTTCGAGCACGCGCTTCATTTCATCTTGGTATGCCTTTTTGTCCGCCTGTGCGCGACTGGATCGTACCGCCGGTCCTTTTTTGGTATTCAAGCGACGGAATTGGATGCCTGTCTTGTCAATGTTCTTTGCCATCTCCCCGCCAAGTGCATCTATCTCCTTGACGATATGCCCTTTTGCGAGTCCACCGATTGCTGGATTGCAAGACATTTTCGCGATAGTATCCAGATTGATGGTTACGATGAGCGTCTCACATCCCATGCGCGCAGCGGCAAATGCAGCTTCACATCCCGCATGACCTGCTCCGACAACAATAACATCGTATTTTTTGTGATATGTATTCATTTCTTACTCTATATGAGGAATTTTCACTGCGATGGTCTAAAACAGACAGTTTTTATCGGTTTTCAGTCGTTATACTAATTCTGATAAATAATACCAAATTAACTTGATTAGAAGTCTTTTGATATAGCACACGGTTGCGAGGCACGGGGACCTCGCACTACAAATCCCGTTAATTTGGTATAATACCAAATTAACTTGATTCGACGTCATTAGATAAAGTCAAGCATTGTGAGGCACGGGGACCTCGCACTACAAATGGGGTTAATTTGGTATAAGTCCTGGTCTTATAGTCCTTCATAAATAATGTTGATAACAAGTTTTCCGACAATCCCTAAACTTCTTGGACTACATTTGTCCACCGTATCTTCAAGCGTGTGCCAGTGCGGATAATCGAAGTCAATGATGTTAACCATTGGTATACCTGCTTGGATTAACGGCACATGATCATCCAAAACAGCAGGACCTAATTTACGTTGAAATGGGTCTAAGCCGAGTCTCTCCGCGCGTCGCCAGATAATATCCGCTAATTCGCTATTTGCTTCCCAAGAAAATTTTTCAATAGGTATTTGCAAATCCTTATCACCTACCATATCCAAGAGAATACCGTAGTTAGGTTTCCATTTTCCCATATTTTTTGCGAAATAACGTGAGCCAAGGAACATTTGTTCTGTTGTTTTTCCGTAATCTTCTCCATCAAACAAAATAATGATAATTCGCCGTGGCGGTGGTGTTTCTTTTAGAATCCTCGCGGTTTCAAGTAAAACTGCCACACCCGATGCCCCGTCATTCGCACCGAGAATCGGTTCACGTTGACTATCAAGATTCGGGTCTCTATCAGCACACGGACGCGTGTCCCAATGTGCCGCGAGGAGAAGTGTCTCGCTATGACCACTCCCAAATTCTGCGATGATGTTGTTCATGTGGAGCGTTTTTCGTTGGGGTGGAACGCTAACTGTGTCTACCTCATAAGTGTAGGGTTGAAGCGTCACAGTATCAGCATATTTCTTGAGTTCCGCGAATAGATAATCCCGTGTTTTCAGATGTGCTTCTGAATCGGGTGGGCGCGGTCCGAATTCACACTGCTTCTTCAAGATATCAAAGGCACGGTTGCTGTCAAAAGGCAAAGGTGTCTTCTGTGTTGATGAATTCGTTGGTTCAGCACACGCCCATGTGAATGTCCCACAACATAGGACTAAAATGAGAACACTTAATTGTATGGTTTTCATAGATAACCTGAGAAAATCAGTTTTCAATTCAGAATCAGAAATAATACCAAATTAACTTGATTCGACGGCTTCGGATAAAGTCGGCATTGCAAGGAGGACCCAGAGACCTTGCACTGCAAATCGGGTATAAGTGATAGACCCTTTATTTTCACAATTACTACACCACGCGTCTGCCTTCCAAAGCCTTCGCGAGGGTCACTTGGTCAATATATTCTAAATCTCCTCCAACAGGAATACCGTAGGCAATTCTGGTAACAGATGCCTGATACTGTTCAAGCTTCTGGGTAAGATATAGAGCAGTTGCCTGTCCTTCTGTATCCAAATTTGTAGCAAGGATTACCTCTTTGACAACACCATTGTGAACCCGGTTAAAGAGAGTCTCTATTCTCAGCGAATCTGGACCTACCCCGTCTAATGGTGATAAAACACCTCCGAGAACATGATAAAGTCCTTTATAACTTTCGGTTCTTTCTATTGCCCATAGATCGTTGGGGTGTTCAACAACACAGATTTTCTGTGGGTCACGTCTCGGATTTGAACATATCTGACAGGGGTTAATGTCAGTGATAGTACCACATATTTTGCAATCCGACAATCTTTTTTTAACTTCTAAGATTGCATCCGCGATTTGGTTGGTCTCCGTGTCGGGTAGTGTTAGCATAAAAAAAGCTAAACGTTGTGCTGTTTTGGGACCGACGCCTGGAAGTTTTTGGAGCTGCATGATGAGCTGCTCCAACGGTTGTGGATAACTCTGCATGTTTTCGCCTACTATTTCGGTTGAATACTATGACAGACTCTTAGAGAAATTACTGCCCTTCAACACGTCGTTACGGAAGTCCTGGTATTTTTAGCCCACCGGTGAGTTTGCTCATCTCGTCAGACATCAGTTCTTGTGATTGTTGCAACGCTTCATTCACAGCAGCGACGACTAAATCTTCAAGCATTTCTGTATCATCGGGGTCAACGACTTCTGGTGTAATGCGAATTGAAACAAGTTCCTGTTGTCCGTTGACAACAGCAGTGACCATTCCACCACCGACGGTTGCTTCAATAGTCTGGTTAGCGAGTTCTTCTCTGATTTCGAGCATGCGTTTTTGCATCTGCTGCGCCTGTTTCATTAAATCATTCATTTTCATAATAACAAAATAGACCAATTCTCAATATAGAACTGGAATAATCTCCTTCAAATGTAAATACACAATTCAGTCTTGTATGGACTCAATCTACGTTTCTAATATTCTTGCGTCAAATTGATCAAGCACGCGTCGGATCTGTTCGTCCTCTTCGGCTTGACGTTTACGCATCAGCGGTGTTGTTTTTACTTCCTCCTCAGATGTTTCAGTGGTATCCTTTGTTTGTGGCACCACATCTTCTTTAACAAGTTCAATCTGAACCGGTTTTCCGATTACATCAATAAAAATTTTTGTGATGTTCTGCTTTGCCTCCTCATCAGCTAAAGAAAAACTTGCTTGAGGGCAAGCGATTTTTATGCGGTCTTCTCCGTCTGGCGTTGGAACTGCCTTCTCAAACAACCCGAGGGCTAATATGCGTGGAAGTCGTGATTTCACTTCAGTCCAAATGTCAGATAGTTCATCTAAACTCCGAACTGTTGTTTGGGGGGACTGATCAATAATTGGATCCGGGGTGCGGATCTCTGTATCAGGATTTGGAACTGTTTGGGATGACGTTTTCGTTTCTTGTGAAGACGGTATAGGATTATCTACTTTGAACATCTGTTCAATTGTAGGATTCCTTTGGGTACCGTGGAATGTGGAATTGGGTGTGGATTCAGATTGCGTTTCGGTACTGGCAATTTTCTGCTCTATCGCAATAAGTTTGTTGACTATTTCTTCAAGTTGAATCCCTTCTTTGATAGCGTTAATTTGAATTAACGCACTCTCAAGATGCAATTGAGCATACCCGTATTCTTTAATTTCGTGATTGGCATGCATCAGTATCTTAATGATTCGAGTCAACCGATCAACTGGAATTTGTTCTGCTTTTTCCTTGAGTGCTGAAAGTTCAGATTTTGGACTCTGGATAAGTTCATCAAGTTGGTTGTCAATAGCGAGTAGCCGCAAGTCACGGAAATAGGTGATGAGATGGTGAAGACATTGTGTCAAATTCATTCCTTGAACAGAGAGTTGGTTTAATGCAGTGAGACCCGAATTGAGATTTCGTCCGACAATTGCCTCCGTAAGTTCGTAAAGAAGAGAACTTGAACCAAGTCCGAGTGTCTCTTCAACATTAGCAAGCATTAAATCTTTCCCTGTTGATGTAACCAACCGTTCAAGGAGATTTTCTGCATCACGAAGGCATCCTTCGGATTGACGGGCAATAAGCGATAGTACTTCACTATCCGCTGAAATCTCTTCGGTATCGGCTATAAGTTGTAAGCGGGAAATAATCTGGTCGGGGATGAGATGTCTAAAATCAAAATCTTGACAACGGGAGATGATAGTCTTTGGTATTTCGGCGTGTTCGGTAGTCGCCATGATGAATATGACATGTGATGGCGGTTCCTCAAGGGTTTTGAGAAGCGCGTTGAACCCTTCCGTAGTGAGCATATGGACTTCATCAATGATGTAAATCTTATATTTATAGGCAGCAGGAGAGAGTTTGACATTTTCGCGTAGATCGCGGATGGTGTCAATTCCGCGATTTGAAGCAGCGTCCATCTCTCTGACATCAAAGGATGAACCTTGTGTAATCTCTTTACATGCGTCACATTCGTTACACGGTTCGCCCGTAATAACTGGACCTAAGTCTGTTTCTTGCTGGGGGTTGAGACAGTTGACAGCTTTGGCAAAGAGACGTGCTACTGTCGTTTTACCGGTTCCTCGCGGTCCCCAAAATAGATATGCATGACCGAGACGTTCGGACCGAATTTGGTTCTGTAACGTAGCGGTTACGTGCGCCTGTCCAACAACATCTCGAAAGTACTGAGGACGCCATTTCTGTGCAAAAACTTCGTATGACATGCTTCAAACCTTAGACAGGCAAATATTGAATTCTGTTCTTATTACACATAGTCCGTAGGTTGGGTAGAGCACAGCGAAACCCAACTTTTTTAGCACAATATTGGGTTCACGGTGTTCAACCCAACCTACATAATATACCCAACACATCGCCCATAATACGTATATAATATCAAATTAACTTGATTTATCTCATTTTCTTGGTATTAGGTGCGGTTAGATGAAGTTTAAGTATTTAAATCGGTAATTCCGATTCTCCCCAGGACCGGTCGGTGCGGTTTTGCGGTGTACTCACCCAAATGCGATCTGCATTCCTAACCGCACCGAGCATTGCGAGAAAATTACCGAATTGTTTTTTTTATCTTCATGAAACCGCACCTACCGAGTGGGATCAAGTTAATTTAGTATAATGGCTATGCACCCAGTGTTGACAAGCCTTTCCGGGCGTTGCCCAAGTCGTTGGCTCAAGCTAGGCTACCTTGCGTCACACGAGATCGCTTGTCTACCGCTGCTTCCTTCCGGACCTGACGGGGTTCAACAAACTCTCGTTGCTCAAGACCCAACTATCAACGCTACGTGCTTGGGACAGTCCCCACAAAGACAGGCCGCATACTGGGAATTCAGTTCTGCTTTAGCGGATTGCAGATACAGGGCACCGCTATCTCCCCACCTAGCATAGCCAAGTCGTTAAATTTGTTCATCACTCTTCGGGCTGGAGACCCCATCCTTTAGGTTGGGGAGGAAAGCCCGCTCCTATAGTTAAAATTCAGACGCGTCAGAACTTTGAAATCCTGTCGCTTCGCGCTTGTGGTGATTCGTTTCCCATCCAAACTGTAGATTGAAAACAAACCTTTTGCGTTAATACCTGAAAGTCTTGTTAACGAATGTAAGATAGATCTGTTGAAAAACGGTCAGTTGACACGTAAAAAACCGACCTTGCTCCTAAAACTGGCGGAGAGAGTGGGATTCGAACCCACGGTACTGCAAAACAGCACACATGATTTCCAGTCATGCCAGTTCAACCAACTCCTGCATCTCTCCAGAAAGTATAGTAAAAAGTGGAGCAGACGGGATTCGAACCCGTGACCTCATCCGTGCGAGGGATGCGCTCTCCCAACTGAGCTACTGCCCCAAAATAATCATAACAAAGTTAAGGACTAACAAACAACCCGTACCAACACATAACATTCAATCATAAACGGAGAGAGTGGGATTCGAACCCACGGTGACTTGCGCCACAACAGTTTTCGAGACTGTCCAGTTCAACCGCTCCTGCATCTCTCCATATATTGCTATTGGCTATTAGCATTCGGTTATCAGTTTAAGAGTTGCCACTTATACCAAATTAACTTGATTAGAAGTTATCTGATAAAGTCAGTATTGCAAGGCACGGGGACCTCACACTACAAATCAGGTTAATTGAATATTAGTTGTCAACGACGGTTCTTAAAAAATGATTTCAACAGTGCACTACTCTCTTCTGCACAGACTCCGCTGACTAATTCAACTTGGTGATTCAATCGCTCATCTTGAACGATATTATAGAGTGTTCCAGCTGAACCTGCTTTTGGGTCGGAGGCACCATAAACAACCTTAGGAATACGCGACAGAACAATCGCACCAGCACACATCGGACACGGTTCCAATGTTACATATAATGTAGTATCTGTCAAACGCCAGTTGCCAAGTGTTTGCGATGCTTCTTGTATTGCAAGTACTTCGGCATGTGCGATTGGGTTTCCAGATTGTTCCCTCAGATTATGGGTAGCTGCTACGCAGGTATCATCCTTAACAAGTATAGCACCGACAGGAACTTCACCTATTTCTACCGCCTTCCGTGCTAATTCAAGTGCCTGCTGCATCCAGAAGACATCACTGTCCAAAATTTGCTTAGCGGGAAGGGAGTTTGATGGTGATTTTACTTTTTCTGATTCTTGAGTGCTCACAAGGCATGTCCCAAGATTTGCAAAGCGCCTGAGAGGATTCGAACCCCCGGCCTTCTGATCCGTAGTCAGATGCTCTAATCCACTGAGCTACAGGCGCATGTTTCGCCAATAGCATGGCGACCAAAATACGATTTCATTGGGGTTCACTTCGTTCAACCCAACCTATAAACTTATAGAACGGATAACCCTGGTGCGGTTAGGAAACTGCATCTAACATGGTTAGGTGCGACACCAATCCACACTGCGTATAAGTTCAAAAACGGAGAGGGTGGGATTCGAACCCACGATGGCTTTCGCCATAACTGCTTAGCAGGCAGTCCAGTTCAACCACTCCTGCACCTCTCCAGATATTTAGTGGCGGTGGGAGTAGGATTCGAACCCACGGTGACTTGCGCCACAACGGTTTTCAAGACCGCCGCCTTCGTCCACTCAGCCATCCCACCATTTTCACAATTGACCGATTTTAATTATAACACATATAAGATATATTGTCAAGTGATTTTTACCTGAGGGCAGGGTTATTTAGTTTTAGGCTTTTTGTCCATTTTAGCCGAAAAGTCGCGATGCGGAGATCGATCGGACAGCAGAGGGTCTTAAATAGAAAATCTAAATATTCGGAAAACTAGATGACCCTGACCTGAGGTTAGAAGGTTAGAATATAGAGTTAATTTCTTGATCCAAAATGTCAAATCTTTTTAGGGGTTTGGTCTGGGACAATCAGGCGGTGTCTACATCCCAAAACTAAAGGATCGGGTTTTGACACCGAAATCTGATAATTTGCTAGTGTGGAAAAATCTTTGTCTATTATTTCGGTTCTTGCCCCGGGTTTTTTTGATGCTTTGATTGCTTTATTATATTTTTCGATTGCACCTTGATAGTCTTTGTTCTCAAACATAACTTCGGCATCGTCATAAAGCGTTTGGACACTTTTGGAACTACCTAACAGAAGTGGTGATAATAGTGCAACGACCAAAGCAATTCCACCTATAATCCCCCAAGTTCTTGGTTCCATGAAATTTTTCTCCTTATCTTACCGGATCAGGTTCTTGACCTTCTGGCATAATTTTAAAGCCAACCTTTTCTGTTTTGAGGAGAGTACTGTCTTCTCCTACTAATTGAACTTCTAAAGATGTGTTTCTTGCCTGTACCTCTTTGTCGGCTATTATTTTGATTTCAAACGTCTTAGATCTATCTTGGCTTAATCTAATAGTTTCTGTAGGTATCTTAAATCGTAATCCACGAATTGACACTGGTTTAGACCTTATTCTGAAATTACTAACAGCACTACCCTTATTGCTAATTTTTAACTTTAGTGTGGCTGTTTTACCAGCATCAATGAAACCTTTCCCTGAATGTCCATATAAAGATGTTATAATTGAGAGTTTCGGAGGTGATGACGGATCTGGATGATTATTTAAGTTGAAAAAACCTGGAATCGTTATGACATCAAATCGATACGCAGCAACCAATCCAAGAGCAATTACTATAACAATTGAGATACCAAACAGGATTTTCTTCCGATTTTTCTGTTTCCTTTTGAGGTTTATGATGAGATGTATTGTTTGCAGCAGTTCATGAGAAGTCTGATTGTTACGATCAATTTTTAATGCTTCCTCAACAGCAGCTCTAGCATCGCCAAACGCTTCAATTTCTAAATATGTTTCCGCTAATCCGTTATATGCATTTATACAGTTTGGATCTGTCTTTATGACTCTTTTAAATGTAGCAGTGGCTTTGTTATATTGTTTGTTTTTAAGGTAAATAAGTCCATGATCTAAATCCTTTTTAACATCGAAGTTCTTTTGAGTATTATCTTTTACTTCCGCCGTTTCAGATTTACTTTCTGTAGGGCGATCTTGCTTAGTTTCATTGTCTGTAGGGCGATTTTGCTTGGCTTCATTGTCTATAGGGCGATTTTGCTTGGTTTCATTGAAAGAATTATTTTCCTCAGTACCTATTTCTGGTTCTGTAGCATTCTGTGTTGCTGTTGAGGTATGTGTTGATAAGCTCGAGAAATTGGGGTCAATTGCTTCCAATAGTGACCGTGCTGGTTGATAGTTCGCATCTATTTTTAAGGCATCTTTAGCAGCGTTTTTGGCATTTTCAAGTTCATGCTGACCAAAATAAGCAAGGGCAAGTGTATGGTATGCGACTTTATGGGTCCGATCGAGGTTAATCGTTTTTTGAAGTGCCCCTATTGCACGAGGATAATTTTCAATTTTAAGATATGTCATTCCGAGATTGAAGTGTGCAGCAGTAAAGTTCGGATCAAGAGTGATAACATTCTGGAAGGCTGCAACTGCATCGCTATATCGTTCATCATTTAGGTAGGTGATGCCGTTATTACAGTGAACGTTTTTAATGTCATCAATCAGGGAAAGCGCGGCAGAATAGTCCGAATTCAAACGTAATGCTGTTAAGGCAGATATTTCTGCTTTATCCAGTTCGTTCAATTCAAGGTAGGCACGACTGAGTCCACAGTGTGCTTCTATGTAATTTGCGTCAAGTTTTATTACGGCTTCAAATTCGGGAATTGCTTCATTGTACTGTGCATCATTAAGATATGCGATTCCAAGATTGTAGCGTGCCTCTTTGATAGTGTCCATTTGCTTAAATTCAGTATTTTTTGATAGTGTCCATTTGCTTAAATTCAGTATTTTTTGATAGTGTCCATTTGCTTAAATTCAGTATCTTGATGATGGTTAATTATTATATATTGTAGCAGATTTTATTTTATTATTCAAGAATAATTGTGTAGTATAAACGTATTTCACTTGACATAGATGATACGATTCCCTTAAAATAGAATAAACACTATTCACAGGAATTCTGCTGTATGTTTACAGACCACAAACCGAAACTTGTCACACAACAGATAACAGAAATCCGTAAAATTACGATTTGGGGTGTCGGCTTAATTGGCGGTTCACTTGGATTGGCACTGAAGAAAAACGGATTTCAGGGACAACGCGTCGGTTTAGGACGCAACATCGGTAGACTTGAATATGCACAGCAGCAGGATGCTGTTGATGATATTACGACTGAAATATCTGAGGGGATTTTTGACAGTGACCTTGTTGTGCTATGCACGCCTGTGACACTTGTTCCGATGTTCGTTAAACGAATCATTGAGTCCGTTGGGACACAGCAGAGACGAATCGTAGTAACAGATGTCGGTAGCACAAAGTCAGTATTGGTCAGCGATATTGAGGAACAATTAAAATCGAAGGATATCCGTTCGATTTCTTTTGTAGGTGGACACCCGATGGCAGGTTCACACGAAACAGGCGTTAGGGCTGCCCGTGCAAACCTTTTTGAAAATGCAAAGTGTATTTTAACCCCGACAGAAAACACAGATTCGGATGCAATACAGTTGGTTAAAACGTTGTGGGAATTTGTTGGTTCTGTGTCGTATCTGTGTCCTCCAGAAGTTCATGATGAACTCATTGGCGCAGCAAGTCACCTACCACATTTAATTGCGAGTCTACTTGCCAAAACAGTCGCAGATGTGGAAACACCAGATGGTAAAGCGTTGGATTTCACAGCGACAGGTTTTCGTGATACAACGCGGATTGCTGCCGGTTCACCTGAATTGTGGACTGGCATTTTCATGCAGAATAGGGAAGTGCTTTTATCGCTTATTGACACCATCATTGAAAATATGACAGAATTCAAGACATTGGTCCAAGAAAATGATCGAGTAGAGATTAAACGACTACTCACAGATGCCCAAGAAATAGTTATGAAGCGGAGATAAACATAAAAAAACAGATGACAAAAAATGCACCACATGTCACGATTGCAATGGATGGTCCTGCAGGATCTGGGAAGAGTACTGTTGCGCGACGCGTTGCTGAAAAACTCGGACTGCTTTACCTTGATTCTGGGGCAATGTATAGAGCGATAACAGTGTTTGCAATACAGAATGGGATTGAATCAAATATCCCGAAACTTATTGAGTTAATGAAATCGTGTCATATTGAATTTAAGGACAATGGAAAAACAATATTCCTTAACACCGAGGATGTGTCTGTCTGCATCAGGACACCAAAAGTGGATAACTTAGTTGCAGATATCGCGAAAGTTCCAGAGATTCGGCATGAAATTGTTAAGCATCAACAGAGAATCGGAGCGGAAGGGAGTATCATCGCTGAAGGTAGAGATTTGACAACTATTGTCTTTCCAAATGCAGATCTTAAATTTTATCTTGATGCCTCTGTTAAAGAGCGTGCAAAGCGCAGATACTCTGATCTACAAGCTCAAAATGTAAAGACGACGTTAGAGAAGGTTGAAGCTGAAATCACCGAGCGCGATGAGAAAGATACTTCACGGGAACATAGTCCCTTGCGAGCTGCCCAAGATGCGATTTACGTAGATACAACCGGCAAAACGATTAACGAAGTTGTTGACTACATAGTTGAACAGGTTAATGATAGGAATTGATCTTGACGATATATAAAAAGGGGAAAGCGCACTAACGCACAAAAGATATTCATGTGGTATACTAATAACCAATTCTGGTGTCCCAACCGAGTATTTCGGTGGGGACATAGACTGACAAACTTATTTTGTAAAGTAATGGGACGTCTTGAAGCGCGAGGTGTTGCTCATATTCCAAGAGAAGGCGGCGTACTGATCGTTGCAAACCACATAAGTCTATTGGACCCAGTCATAGTTGGTTCTGCCGCTAATCGTGAAATACATTTCATGGCACGGAGTAATGTCTTCGGTGTACCGGGTTTAGGGAAACTTATCACGACTTTTAATGCTTATCCTGTGAATAGGGGTGTCCCCGACTTAGGTGCTTTGCGAAAAACGATCTCGCTTCTGAAAAACGGTAATGCCGTGCTTATGTTTCCGGAAGGCACGCGAAGCGTTGATGGTACGTTGGGGAAAGCACATGATGGCGCATGTTTTATAGCACGCCGCGCAAATGTTCCTACAATTCCAGTTTTTCACAGTGGGGCAGAAAAAATGTTGCCTCGTGGCAGCAAACGGCTTCGCCGCGCGAAACTAACCGTTACTTTTGGCGAACCGATTGATTTTTCAGGTATAGTTGAGTCTGACGTTAAACGCGAGATGTATCAGCAGATGGGCGTAAAGATCATGAATGCTATTGCCAAATTACGGGATGAGCCGTTTGTAGAAGAATAATAAAGTAAAACGTTGCTATAATCATACCGACTCAATTAGTTGGATTTGATAAAATATTCAACACATCTCCTTCTTGAACCTGATACGTCTTTCCTTCCGCTCTCAACAAACCTTTACTTCTTGCTTGGGTGTAGCTGCCACAAGTTATTAAATCTTCCCAGTTGATACACTCTGCACGAACAAATCCGCGTTCAAAATCTGTATGGATAACACCTGCTGCTTCAACAGCAGTCTGTCCATTCCGAAGTGTCGACGCTCTTACCTCCTTCGGTCCGCCAGTAAAAAATGTAAGCAATCCCATGAGTTGGTAAGAAGTGCGTATAAACCTCTCTAAAGCGGATTCATTCAATCCCATTTCGACCATAAATACTTCTGTGTCATCAGAATCAAGTTGAGCGATTTCCATCTCTAACTGTGCAGCGAGAACTATCACAGCAGTTTGTGGTTGTGTTTCATAGTCTGTAAAACGTTGAAATATATCATCTGCATCTTGTAGTCGGGTTTCACTGATATTGCAAATAATTAATAGTGGTTTCTGTGTTAAGAACCCATAGCCTCGAATTAACTTTTCATCGTTATCTGCTATTGTTAGGGATCGAAGCGGCTTTCCTTCTTGTAAGGTTTGTTGACACTGTTCTAATATACGAAATTCGTTTTGATATTCAGGGGTCTTCTGGTTTTTCAGGAGTTTTTCAAGTCTATTGAGTCTGCCTTCAATAATTTGTAAGTCCGCGAAAGCAAACTCTATATCTACAGTTTCAATATCTCGTTTACCGTCAACGTTTCCATCAACGTGGGGAACTGTCTCATCTTCAAAAAGTCTGACAACGTGTGCAAGAGCATCAACAGTGCGAAGTTCAGCAAGTAAACTTGCATCTAATCCTACGTTTTCTGGACGATCAACATCAGGATTCATTGCGGAACGAGATGTACCGCCACCATCCATGTAGTCAATTGTCGCAGAGGTTATTTTTTTAGACTGAAAAAGTTCTGCCAACGGTTCCAATCGTTCGTCAGGAACGGAAACTGTACTAAGATTAATCTGCTTTTTGTTGGCGTAGTCCCCAATTTCTGCATTAGAATGGGCTAAAGCATTGAAAACTGTCGTTTTCCCTACATGTGGTCTACCTACAATACCTATTTTCATAATGGTTATCAGTTTAACCTAATTCGTAGTGTGAGGTCTCTGCACCTCACATTGCTGACCTAATCAGAAGACTATTAATCGAATTAATTTGGTGTAATAGATCAATTGAACATTTTGTTTTAGATTGACAACATACATAATTAAATGCTAATATAATCTATTATTTTCATCGCGTAATATTGACTATTAATAATATTTACTATTGAGGTAATGCGTAAATGAGTACGGATAACCCAAAATGGAAACGTCATCTGACCAAAGTTTTAACGATTCTATTAATATTTATGGTTTGTCTATCTATCTTACAGTGGTTTATCATTGAAGCACTACTCGGTTTTGGTACGGAGATGTTGAAGGATGCTATGGTTAGACAAGCACCAACGGGAGTAAACCGTGATGATATAATAAATACTTTTGAGAGAGTCAAAGGTCGAGCACAACAACTGCCGTTTAGTTTTATCGCAGGAAAAATCAACCTCCGCAAAATCAAAGCTGCAGGAGAATATGCTATAGAAGCGAATGCTGATGAGAACTGGGAAGCTGATGAAATTAATACCCTCCTAAAGTTGTTGGATGCTTCTGTGGGATATAAACGCAAACGCGAAATTGAGTGATTGATGTCTATGCTATTAACACCACCGTATGAAAAATTCGCCTATGCATACGACCAAATGATGAGAAACGTCAACTACACGCGATGGGGTGATTATATCAAATCACTTTTTGACATGTACGGTTGTAAACCCCGAAGAATCCTTGATGTCGCATGTGGAACTGGGGCATTAACTATCCTGTTAGCCTCAAAGGGATATGATATGGCCGGCGTGGATAGAGCAAGAGGCATGCTGGATGTTGCACGGCAAAAAGCGGAAGACCAAGATTTATCAATTGCATTCCATCACGGAGATATGCTTAATTTTCAGTTAAATCAGCAGTATGACGCAATCCTATGTACCTATGACAGCATAAACTATGCATGTAACGAAGATGAATTAACCAGTGTATTCGAAACGGTAGCCGCGCATCTCGCTCCTGAAGGATTTTTTATTTTTGATGTTACAACTGAGCGAAATATCGTAGAGCATTTTCACAACAAGACTTTTTCTGAAAACCACCAGGATTATTCCTATATTTGGAAGAATAATTACCTCCATCATTCCAAGATGTGTCGAACATTCCTCACATTTTTTATTCGTGAAGGTGAATTGTTTAGACGTTATGAAGAGGTTCACCAGCAACGGATTTTTGAGGTATCCACCGTTAACGAATTGCTCAAAACTACAGGGTACAAAATGTTGAGTGCCTTCGATATGTATTCCTTCAATCAATGGAGTCGTTCTTCAGACCGAATAAACTTTACGGCACAATTAGTATAAGAATCGCTGATTATACTTCAAATGGTACGTTTTACAAACTTTCTGCGATAAGGTCTCCAACCTCTTCAGTGGTGTATCCCATTCTTCCTGCTCCGAGATCTTTAATTTTCCCACTTGCAAGTAGATCACTGATAGATTTTTCAACTTTTGTTGCTGCGCTGGAATGTCCAAGATGGTCAAGCATCATCCCCGCTGCACCAATAGCTGCGATTGGATTAATCTGATTCTTACCAGTGTAACGTGGTGCAGAACCGTGGATCGGTTCAAACATGGCGACACTCTCTGGATTCAAATTACCTGATGCGGCTACTCCCATACCACCCTGAATCATTGCGCCGAGGTCAGTGATGATGTCTCCAAACATATTACACGTCACAATCACATCAAACCATTCAGGGTTTTTGACCATCCACATGGTTGTAGCGTCAACGAATGCGTATTCCTTTTTAATATCTGGATAATCTTCTCCTACCTCGTCAAAAACACGACGCCACAAGTCGTGCGCATAAGTAAGGACGTTTGCTTTATCACAGAGTGTCAAGGTGTTTTCCTTGTTGCGCTTCCGCGTAAGTTCATACGCATAACGCACACATCGTTCCACACCTTTATATGTGTTAATCATCTCCTGAATTGCGACTTCATCCCGTGTGCCGCGTTTTAAAAATCCGCCGATTCCAGCATACAGTCCTTCGGTATTTTCACGAACAATGATAAAGTCAATATCTTCAGGTCCCTTGTCCTTGAGTGGCGTAGGAACGCCTGGATAGAGTTTGACAGGACGTAGGTTAATATAGAGATCAAGTTCAAACCGAACCTTGAGTAAAATCCCTTTTTCTAAAATACCGGGTTTGACTTCAGGGTGTCCGATTGCACCGAGATAAATTGCATCAAGTTCCCGTAGTTCTTCCAATACTGATTCTGGTAATATCTCACCAGTTGCCAGATATCGGTCTCCACCGACATCGTATTCAACTGTTTCGTATTGAATTCCTTCTTGTTCAGCTGCCGCCCCGAAGACCTTCATTGCTTCTCGGGTCACTTCGGGGCCAATTCCGTCTCCAGGGATGAGACCGATTTTATACATGAATTCCCTCCTAATGGTTCCGCCATATTTTTTTGACTCTTTATATTTTAACATATCTGAGGTGATATTGCAAATTGAGCGTTAGTTGGGGGTGTAAAGTTTTTTGCAAATAAGGAGTTATAGTTGCGTCTAACGTTGAAGGGTGGGTAGTATGTGGGAAATAGACAGAGTTGTTGTCCATTTCGCGTAGGATTTGTAGATTCTCGCAAAGGTAGAACTTGTTCGTATTTCAAGCAAAGCACAAAAGTTGCCAGTTTGCCTCTTATGATATTAGCAAATTTCGAAGTTATACCACATTAACTTGATTTGAAGTTTTCTGATTAAGTTAGGTAATGCAAGGCACCAAATCAACGCCGAATACGCGTGTGGTATTCGTCGGGGAACTCGCGCTACAAATCGTGTTAATTGGGTATTATCACTTTCGTGTAGGGTTAGAGAAGTTGACGTTGAAGTAGATTTTATTCATTAATGCTCTCCTTTTAGTAATTCGCATTCCGTGTTTTCCATTTCACTAACTGAGGTTACGAAGGTTTATCTCAATAAGGAGTTTGAGGTCCTCGTCCTCCGCTTGTGTTGCAAGTTTCAATGCTGTTCGGAGATCGTCCTTTTCCTCTTCAACGCGACCCAGTAAATTCTTCGCAAGTGAACGATCATAATAGTAAGAGGCTAATAATGCGTTATTTCTTTCGAGGTGTATTGCTGTGTTGAAGTCGGCAATAGCATCTTCATATTGCGACAAATTACCCTTAGCCTTTCCGCGATTGAAATAGGCTGCTGTATGCTCGGGATTTAGACGAATAGCACTAGTAAAATCGGCGATAGCGTTCTCATATCGTCCGCGCTCGTTATTCGCAAGTCCTCGCCAGTGGTAACTGTTGGTATCATCAGGGCTCATACTGATAGCTGTGTCAAAATCGGCAATAGCATCCTCATATCCATCTTGATATTGTCCAAAAACGTATTTTGAAACTCCTCGCCAGTGGTAACTATTGACGTTATTGGGATTTATGTTAAGGGCTTTATCAAAATCAGTGATGGCATCCTCATGTTGACTTAATTGGAATTTAGCGATTCCTCGCCAGTGATAACTATCGGCGTTATTAGGATTTATGTTGAGGGCTTTATCAAAATCAGCGATGGCATCCTCATGTTCTTCGTTTTCTTCTTTAGCAAGTCCACGCAGGAAGTAAGTTTGTGCATCATTAGGATCTATGTCAATCGCTTCGTCATAATAGGCAAGGGCTTGCTTATATTCACCTCTTTGGTATAATTCAGAACCGCGCTCCCTATAGTCAGAAGCATCAGGTTCAACGTATGATATACTCTCACTTCGTAGGCGCGCGAATCCGCCAAAATCTGGAAACAGCATCGCTTCAGTGATACCTGCCACTTCCTGTAGCTCGGTTAGAATATCTTGCTTGCTGCCCTCTGGAATGATACACTCTTCATCTGCTTCAAATTGGAAATGCCCAAATAGAAAAATAGATTGCTGTGCAATAATGCGGTTATTTAGATGCTGTGGTTGCCATTGATACAAACGAGCCATCTCACCGTCTTGAAGAAAGTAATCAATCTTCTCTTTTAACAAATCTGGTGTAATCTTTTCAAACTTAGCTCGATTCTTACGAACCGCGAGTACCTTACCATGCGGAGGATTGCCATTTGGCTGGTTTTTGGGATCCTGCCCGCATGTAAACCAAAGGGCAACTTGAGCACTATAGGTAAAATCTATCAAACAAGTGGCTGCCCCATGATGCTGAAGTTCAGCAAGTATTTCCAAATCCTCTAATTCCCGCCCGTTTTTCTCGGCGAGTCCTTGCAGGCGCGCATCTTCAATCAAACTCTTATTGATTTCAACGAATTTTTTAAAATCTCTATTATCTTTGGGGCGACGAAAAGCGGACGCTTGTATTCCGTATGTTTCATTTGGTACGCCGCGAAAAAGGTATTCTCCGGGAACTAATTGCTTAACCCATTTCACAAACTGAATCAGTGTTGTAAAATGGGTTGATTTTTCTTCTGGCATGATATATGGTCCTGTAGTAAAAAATTAAGTCTATCCTGAGAGGCTATGAATCCTCAGATAAGCAAGTTTCAATATTAAATTTATGTTTTTGATCTTCAGACCCGTTGGAAGATTGGAAGTATGGAAGTTGGGAAGATAACGAACACAGCGTTTCTTCCAGTTTTCCTTTTTTCTACCCTTCCTCAAAACCTAAAATGTATATTTAATATTGCTTATGGTGAACAGATCCTTAACGTATATTACTTCTCCGAATCCTTAGCACTGCTATGTGTGATCTCTTTTAAACTTCAAACTTTTTCGCTCTTCACCAATCTCGACCCACATATCAAAAACTTTAGGGAGGGATTGCGCTCCATCCAACTTACGCCAGAAATACGTTTTTTCTAATCGTCCCCGGATGACCTTTGCATCAAACAAACACATTTCAATTTCCTCAACCGAGTTGCCTTCAATCATTTCAGGTTTGACTCGTATAGGCTTGGGATCACCTACTTGTATTCTTGCTTTGCCATAGTGATAATCCATTGTTGCCTTCTCCATTTTACTTTTATTGGATTTCGCCATATTCAGAATCTAAGTTGTTTCTTTAGACTGCTAAGTGCAATTAACGATATAAATTATATAGTAAAACTAAACTAAAAATCAAGTAAAACCCCAGTAATTTTTTAGTTAGATGTGATTCGTAAGGTTGCGAATTGTCTGTGTGGTATGAATAGAACGAAATTCGATCTGAAATGTTTCACTTATGAATTTTGTGCATTCCCTCAAAGCCGTAATATGCTATAATGATTTCAAGGTAGGTTATTATAAATTGTTTGGAGAAAGTGTTGATCAACGAAACAGACCTAAAATCACTTATTTCAAAATTTCGCGATCTTAAAATTCTTGTGGTAGGAGATTTTTATCTGGATGCCTACTGGTACATTGACAAAACACGTTCAACATTGTCACTGGAAACACCGTGGCATACCAATCCTGTTGTGGAACAACGCTATAGTCCGGGTGCAGCTGGAACAGTTACAAATAATCTAAAGGCATTAGGTGTAGGCACAGTTTATTCTTTAGGTGTTATTGGTGAAGATGGATTCGGAGGGACACTTCTTTCGTGTTTACAAGAAAGAGGATGCATTACAGACTTCATGATATGCGCGCCGAATTGTGTCACGCCTACATATCTCAAACCGATTCACCGTGGCTATGAAGGTGTAGAAACTGAGGGACCCCGTTTTGATATTGAAAACCAAAACCCGATGGTTGACAGAGTGGAAACAGATGTGCTGAATGCTCTCAAAACGTGTATTCCACAAGTGGATGGGATAATAATTGGGGATCAAATGCACAATAATAATTTGGGGGTAATCACCGATGGAGTTCGGGCAGAATTGTGTGCGTTAGCACTTTCGTATCCAGAAAAGATCTTTTTCGCTGATTCCCGAACGCGGATTGGATTATATCAAAACTTTACCATTAAACCAAATCGTTTTGAGGCACAACGCGCACTTGTCCCACATTGGGAAGGAAAAACAGTTGATATTGAATCGGCAAAACGATGTGCAGTTGCACTCGCTGAACAGACGAGAAACACGGTATACGTGACGCTTGGTGAAGAAGGAATTCTTGTCAACCACAAAGGTCAACTTATACCAAATTAACGGGATTCATATTGTTTTTCGATTTCACAAATCCATTGAAACCCGACATGTGGCTGCACAATGTCCCAGTTTTTTGAGAACCATTGACACCGATTGACAAGCACTTTTTCAAGAGACGAAAGTGTTTTCAGGACACGATTGGCGATCACTTCTCGTAACAAAGGCCAAAGTCGTTCGGCAGGTTGTAGTTCTGGCGAATAAGGAGGCAAATAAAACAACTCAATGCCCGCAGGCACTTGCACCGCTTTACTTATGTGAAACCCTGCGCGATCCACAAGCAGCACTATCTGTTTCTTTGCTTCGGGATTCACATCGCGCGCAAACTCTGCCAGTGCAAGGTTCATCACCTCAACACTGACGGTGGGCAATAGAAGCCAGTAGGTTTCGCCTGTCTGCGGACGAACGAAACCGAACCCGTAGAGCCATTTATGTGCCGGGCAAACCGTTGCCGTTGGTCGCACGCCTTTTTTCGCCCATACACGTCGGTGAACCGGTAATAAACCCAAACGGGTTTCGTCTTCCGCCCAAACTTCTACCGGTTTTTCCGGGTGCTCACTTTTAAGGGCAGCAACACGCTCTTCTAACTTTTTTTTAAAGGTCTGCTGTGCCTCCGGTGTCGCAGCGGCTTGATGTTGCGGACGCGGTCTCTGCAAAGTCCAACCAAGTCTTCTAAGATATTTCCAACCTGTCACGGCACTCACAGGTCGCTTCAGTGTCTCAGATATCCAAGTCGCAACTTTGGGACCTGTCCAGAGCCCGCCATCAATAGGCGGTGCCGAAAGTGCTTTTTCAAGGGATGCTTGCTGTTGTGCATCAAGGAAGGGACGCCCACCATTGGTTTTTCGTTTGTCTCGCAGTGCCTCTTCGCCATCAGCGTTATAGTGCCTGCGAAGTTTCCTAACGCAGTCAGGCGTGCAGCCAACGATGTCCGCAACTTCGCGCGGTTTTCTCGGATTTTCGGTGTCAGCAAGGAGCCAAATCGCATGCCACCGCATCCGTTCCCGTGGGCATTCACATGCCAGATACCTTTGTTTCAATGCTTCTATTGACAAATGAGGTGAAACTCCGTGTTTAGGGTTTTTCATGTGTGGTGAAACTCCGTGTTTAGGGTTTTTCATGTGTTTAGTGTAGCAGATTAAAAAAAATAAAACAATACGAATTCCGTTAATTTGGTATTACACATGTCCCAGGAATTCAGATTGATGGCAAAATTGATCCCGTTGGGGCAGGAGACAGTGTTTCTGCGGGAATAGTGTCTACGCTCTGTACTTTAGGTGCTGAGTCTGTAATTGAAGCTGCTTATCTTGGGAATTTGGTTGCTTCTATTACGATAACAAAAATAGGGACAACGGGAACAGCAACATCAGAGGAAGTTATAGAAAGATATCGGAGTCTCAATGAACATATTTGAAGCAATTACACAACGGCGCAGCTATCGTGGTGAATTTCAGGATCGTCCGATTGATGAAGCACACCTGAATCGTCTGATTGAAGCTGCACGATGGACACCTTCCCCATTTAATGTTCAACCGTGGGAATTACTCATCATTCAAGAATCAGAGGGGAAAGATGCGCTTGCAGACATGACAGAACGGGCAATTATTGAACAGTTCAAAGATACTAAGTTTTTAGAGGACAATAGCCGATGGATGTGCCTAAACGAAACAGAATGGGAGGATCGTGCGGATGGCGTGCTACTCACAGACCATGTTACGCTACCGAAGTTACTGCAAAATTGTCCGGAAAAACTGACAGGTAGCATATTGAAAAGCTTGCTAAAAAATGTGAAGTCATTAACTATTTTGGGGCATTTAGGAGCAGGTAAGATGCCTGCGAAAGAGATTGCTACACAGGTACGCGAAGCACCATTGTTAGTTTTGATTACGATGAATAGTAGAAGGCGACCACCCGGTGAAGGGGCTACACGGTGGATGTGGCTAAGCATGGGAATGATGATACAGAACATACTTCTGGCTGCTACATCACTTGACATAGGTGTGCAATTTGTCAGTGCACCTTTAGAAAGTGAAACGGATCGCGAAAGCATTCGCCAACATTTCAATATTCCGGATTATCATGAAGTGATGACACTCTTAAGGATAGGCTATATGAGTTCAGAGGATGGGAATTCTGTCAGACTGAAACCGTCAGAGTTTGTCCATTATGAAAAGGTTCAGAAATAAACACAATCTACAGTCACTTTGGCGGTTCTCCATGTCCGGTAGGTGCGGTTTCCTAACCGAACCGGATTTAACCTCTGCCCAATAATATCAAATTAACTTGATCCCACTCGGTAGGTATGGTTTCTAACCGCACCTTATGCGTCAATTTAAGAAAAAGTCTGCGTTTGGACAAACACCTCTCAATAAGCATGAGGACTGAGATTGTCCTATATTTAGTCCCTACGGGACTGAAGAGCATTTCTCATATTTGAAAAATCACTAAATTGACGCTAATGGTGCGGTTAGGAAACCGCACCATAGGCGTCAATTTAAGGAAACGTCTATGTTTTTATGAACCCTTATCAATAGGCATGGTTATTGATATTGTCGGACATTTAGTCCCGTAGGGACGATATGTTTATAGTACACCGTCCAGACACGTCTCTTTAGCTCTGTCCGAGCGACATATCCCGATTGGTAACCCATTGCTATAAACATTCCGCCCCTACGGGGCTGAAGAGATTGGGGTTACCACGTTTTCTATAAACATATCGTCCCTACGGGACTAAAGAGGGTTTCTCATATTTGAAAAACCACTAAATTGACGCTTATGGTGCGGTTAGGAAACCGCACCTACCGGACCTGGAGGATCACTAAATTGACGCCAATGGGCATCAGGATTTTCTAACCAACTGAAAACAAGGGTCTCAACGAACCGACCCCCTGTGAGTTTACGGCTTCTTATCACAAAATCAGAGTCGATTGCTGCTCTATCCGCGGTAGTCGTTAGAATTTGTTGCATTTTATCAGGAACCTGTGGTAAAGTTTGCATGGGAAACACCTCTTTGTAGAACTAAAATAAGATTCTTTTCTACATTATATAAGAAGTGTTTCCACTTAACAACACTTTTCTGTGAAAAACATCTCTACTTTTTCTTAAATTGACGCCTATGGTGCGGTTTCTAACCGAACTTAGCCCCAACCCGGTAGGTGCGGTTTGTAACCGCACCGGATCCTATGGAGTATGTGCAAGATAAAGGTTTCCGCGAACGACTCGGTGCGGTTAATGAAGATTAACAAATAAATTCGGTAATTTTCTAACCATAGACATCTTGTTTTATGTTTTTCTTGTGTGAGGTTCATTATCTGGTTGTCTGAATCGCGGAGGGCACGGAGGACACAGAAGACGCGGAAAATGCTTTTGTGTCTCGGACATTTGCTTTCGCCAGAGACGGGTCGGTAACAAAGAATCTCTTAATTCCGCGTCCTCCGCGTTTTCTGCGATAATCCGCGATTCAGACAGAAAAGAGATCAGAATTACCGAATTAATAAATTAATCTTCATCAAACCGCACCTACCGGACCTGGAGGACCGCTAAATTGACGCCTATGGTGCAGTTAGGAAAGCGCACCTACCGTCCAGAAAATAGGACAAATTCCGTTAATTGGGTATTAGTTGTTGGCTGACACCGTATGCCTCTATAGAACTAAAAACATATATATTTCCAAAGAAAATACTTCACTTTGAGTGTGTTTTATGGTATACTGTTTATCATGAAATGCTATAAGTCTGTGCCTTGAATATCCAGCATGTCTAACCAACAACTCTACCAAATCATTCCCAGTGAAGTATGCTTTTCTTGTGATGTTTGTTGTCGGTTTTTGGAAGTTGACAGTCCGCTTGCACCTATCTTTACCGAAAATGAGAAACAACAAGCAATTTCTCAAGGTGCAGACCCCATTTTATTCCAGCCTCAAGCAGATGAAACAAGTTCACAGATTAAGTTAAAACTTCATCAAGATTTTTACATCTGCCCTTTCTTTGAACCGGAAACAAGTAGATGTACAATCTACCAAATTCGTCCGCTTGATTGTCAACTCTATCCTTTTGCTTTGATGTTCAATACGGACAGAAGCAGTGTTGTTTTGGGAGTGGATATGCTCTGCCCGTTTAGTGAAGTACATCTGGAAACGGAAACCTTTCAGCAGCATATTCAGTACATTATTGATTACGTTGAATCAGATGCGGTGAAGGAACAGATTGCCAAGAACTGGAGTCTCATCGGTGATTTTCAGGACACGGTAAAGGTTTTTCATATCCTCAATCAAAAGTTTGATACATGCAACTCCGTCCGTTAACACTTGATGACAAACCCATTTTTGAGGTGTACGCGTCTCATAAGCAAACTTACTTATCCAGTTATGCCTTTGCACCAATTTTTATATGGCGAAATCATTTTCAGTTTTATTGGACACTGCTTGAAGATCACCTCTGTGTTTTTGCTAAACAGGGTGATGACTATTTTATGCCAATTATGCCGATGGGTTCGCCGTTTTCATTTGAGGTTGTTTGGTCGGCATTCCAGTTTATGCTGAAATCGAATCGGAATTCTCAGATTGCACGCATTGAGAATGTTCCCGAAGAGCAGCTTTCAATTTTTAATGATATGGGTTTTCAGTCTATTCCGAAAGAGACTGAATATATTTATAGAACTGAAGACCTTGCGGAATTGCGTGGAAATCGTTACAAACAGCAAAGGAATGCCTACAATACTTTTATAAAACTATTCCCTTCAATAACTTGTGATCCGTATCAACCGACAGACCGAGATGCATGTCTGAATCTCTATGGAACATGGCAGATGTCGCGAGCGGAAAAGTATGATGACGAAATCTATCAAGCAATGCTTGAGGATTCACAATCTGCACATCGGATTGGGATAACACATGCAGAGAGATTAGGATTGGTTGGGAGGGTTGTCCGTATCAATGGAGAGATACGAGCCTATACCTTCGGATATGAATTGAACTGTGAAACGTTCTGCGTGTTATTCGAGATCTCTGACCTATTAATTAAAGGGCTCGCGCAATTTATCTATCGCGAATTCTGCAAGGAATTGAAGGCATCATACAGATGGATTAACGCTATGGATGATTCAGGATTAGAGAATCTAAAACGTGTGAAACTCGCCTATCATCCCACCCGTTTGCTTCCTTCTTACAATCTCATACTAAATTAAAATGAAACCTGCACTAATCTTTCTCAACGGTTATTATGACACACACAATCTGAACTTTTACCGGCAAGAAATCCAATCCGCGGTAAAAAAAGGTTACCCGCTTATCTGTGCAGATGGAGGTGTTCGTATATTTGACGAGTTGAATTGCAGTGAACGTAAACCTTTTACGCCAGATGTCCTTATAGGGGACATGGATTCAATCAAAGGGAGTACAACTCAAGCAAAACATATCGTTGAGAAATGGGTTGGACAAACAGATAAGGATTGGACAGATGGACAGTTAGCCGTTAAGTACGCGATAGAAACCTATAATTGCCAATATATTATCCTTTACGGTGGATTACCGCGTCCTGAAGAATATGAGACAGATCATTTTTTGGGAAATCTGAAACTGATGCGTTTTGGGCACTATCTCGTCAACGATAAGAACGCCGACTACAAAGCCGAAATGCGTGACCCGCAACAGACTATCCACTATGTGTTATCAGAATTGCGGTTAAGTCGAAAAAACAGCGGTTTGCAGCGCATTTCACTTATTGCTGAAGAACCCGAAGTCGTTGTAGAAAGCAGCCAAAACCTGCGATGGGACTTGACATCTCTACATATCCATCCAGACTTAACAAACGCGCTGCGTAACGAATTTGTTGAAGATGCAGAATGGGCGGAACTCCAATTGATTGAAGACTCCGCCCCTGTTTATGTTGTTCACAACTGGTACGATTAGGAATTGAGTGATACCACCCACTACCTAAAGGTAGGGGAGACCTCGGCTTCGTAGCAACTGCGGTTTTCTCAGAGAGTCCACCGTCTTATTATCGCTCCACCAGCAGGCTATTATTCCGAATCAGATCGGTTTTATCAGGCATTCTTGTCCTGGGTACCCCAGCCTGCAAAAAATAATAAATGGGGGTGCCGATACAAGGCGCGGGGTTATTACTCCGCTTGCGACGGACATGAACGACACCGAAATAATAGATGTTGGACAAGGTCTCACTTGCAAGTTGCTATAATTCTACATTTTCGGGGCGTTTGTCAAGTTTATTTTTCACACACATCATGCGCCGTCTACATCCCACAAACTAAAGCATGGGGATTTGACGGAAGAGCGTTAACACTTCCTTAAGTGTCTCTATATCCAAATTACCACCGCTCATTATAATAGCAACATTTTGACCTGCTAATGTGTCAGACAGTTTAAATGCCGCTGCAAGTGCCGCGACACCTGCCCCCTCTGCTAAATTGTGGGTATATCGCAATGCTGATCGGATTGCTTCATGGAGTTCTTCCTCACTTACCAACACGATGTCGTGTATACCTTCTTTAATGATAGAGAACGGAATCGGAAATGGTACACGTGTGGCAAGACCGTCTGCGATTGTATTACAAGAATCGGTTTCAACATGTCTTCCTTCTTTCCATGAACGGTACACTGCAGGTGCGTTCTCTGCTTGAACACCGATGATCTTAACATTCGGATTAATCGCCTTTGCAACGGTGATCGCGCCGCAGGCACCGCTACCGCCACCGATTGGCACAATAATTGTGTGTACATTGGGAAGACTTTCAAAAATCTCAAGCGAATAGGTGCCTACACCGTGGACGAGTGCTGGTTCCATACACGGGTGAATGTAATATAGACCACGTTCTGCTTGAAGGGTCTCACACATTTCGCGTGCCTCGTCAAAATCATCACCGTGTTCAATTAGTTCCGCACTAAATACCTGCATCGCGCTGTTTTTTTCTGGATTGTTCCCGTACGGCACAACAATGGTTGCTTTTACACCGAACTGTGCCGCCGCATAAGCGATGGATTGTCCGTGATTGCCACGTGTGGCTGTAACAACACCCTGTTTTTTCTGCTCAGCCGGCAAATTATGCATAAAATTAATGCCACCGCGCACCTTAAAACTTCTTGTCGGTAGATGATTTTCATGTTTAATATACGCTTCAAATCCCAGTTTTTCCGATAATTCATGGTAGTATCTTAAAGGTGTTGGTTGTAAAAACTGGTTTACGATTTGCCTTGCAGCGACAATTCCGTGAAATGTAACTGTCTTCATTTTTCTCCATTTTGTTTCATTTTTTATGGTGTTTTATTTCGATTGAATATGAAATGTAATAAGACACCTATCTATGCTAATCCAAAAAATCATCGGTGTCTTGTCAAACGAAATATGCTATGATAAAATGGTAACATATTCATGATTGATATAACAATCTAATCTATAAGGAGAAATATATGCCGCAAGAATGGCACGCCAGACATAGAGTTATTTAGTTTTCTATAGATGTTATAATTTTGTCAACTTAAAATAATAATCTGAAAAGTCATGTCATTCAGAGCAATTCAGTTTTCCATACTTTGATCTCATTTTACCCAGACCCGGTAGGTGCGGTTTCCTAACCGCACCGGATCTTCATAAGAAAAATGCACGAAACCCGAATAATCTCTTAAAACTGAATGGCTCTGCATGTCATTTGACACACGTTCTTGTGTACGCTATAATCGTTTCATGTGTTTCTTCTGTAATTAAAGTTATAGCCGTGGCCACCTTCAGGATTGCTGGGAAATTTCATCACTACTGACTTGATAGTCTATCCATGGGAAGAACTAATGCGCATTAAAATCCGCGATATACTCCTGACCATTGCGAAGTGTGCTCTTGCAACTGAATTTGAATTCTTCGGTCCATTGATCGTAGGTTTATTTGATTCTGTAAGCTTAAACCGCAGATTCTCCAAAATAGAATCTGAACTTACTAAAGAAGACAAGGCGAAACTTGAAGAAAGAATCTCTGATTATGACTCTATTATTGCCCAGAAGTCAAATTATGCCGAAGCACATTACAAGAGAGGGATAGCCCGATTTTTGCTTGAGCAATATGAAGCCGCTATCGCCGATTTTGATGAGGCAATTCGTTTAAACCCAGAATCTGCTGAAACTTACCACGTTCGTGGAGTTGCGAAGAACGCGCTGAATCAGCATGAAATCTCCATTATTGATTACAACAAGGCGATTTTATTAAACCCAGATTACGGTAAAGCCTACTATAATAGGGGAGTAGCGAACTGTTTGATCGACAAATACAGCGAGGCAATTAGCGATTATGATGACGCAATTCGTCTAAACCCAGAGTTACCAGAAGCCTGTTATATGCGCGGTAATGCCAAACTACAACTTGATTTAGCTGAAGATGCAATCACCGATTATAAGGAAGCAATTCGCCTGAAATCGGACTATGCCGCAGCTTACAACAATATGGGTATCGCTAAAAAGGTACTTAAAAAATACACTGAGGCTTTGACAGACTTTGATAAGGGCATTGAGTTACAACCCGATTCAGCGATTGCCTATACAAACCGGAGTGCTGCAAACAGCATACTTGGTCATTACGAGTCCGCCGTTACTGATGCGGATAAAGCAATTCAGTTAGACCCAAACTCCGCGATGGCTTACACCAACCGGGGAAACGCAAAAGAACATTTAGATAAGTACGCTGAAGCTATTGCTGATCATAGTGAGGCAATTCACCTCAAGCCAGATTATGCTGATGCTCATAGTAATCGTGGAATTGTGAAGTACAAACTTGGCGAATATGATTCAGCCCTCAACAATTACAATGAAGCGATACGGATAAATTCGGATTATGCCGAAGCATACAACAATCGAGGAGTGGTGAGATTCAAACTTAAGCAATATGAAGCGGCTATTACTGATTATACCGAGGCAATTCAACTCAAGCCGGATTATGCCGATGCCTACAAGAATCGTGCCCTTGTAAGGGAACAGCAAGGACTACACGTCGAAGCCATTGCCGACTATGACGAGGCGATTCGCCTGAATCCGAATGATGTCCATGTATACAACAACCGCGGAGGGTTGAAATCCCACTGCAGCGAATACGAGGCTGCTCTTGAAGATTATGATGCTGCTGTCCGTATAGATCCAAATTTCGCGCTCGCCTATAATAATCGTGGATCTGTAAAAGGTGATCTTGAACAATGTGAAGCCGCTATTGCTGACTTTGATAAAGCATTAACTTTGGATCCAGGTTATGCCGATGCTTATTACAACAGGGGAAGTGCTAAAAATCAGATAGGTAGCCATGAAGCTGCTATTACTGACTTTGATCACGCAATCAGACTACAGCCGGATTTCGCCAGTGCTTTCAACAATCGTGGCGTCGCGAAAAATCTGCTTGGGCAACATGAAGCCGCTATTGCCGACTTTGGAGAAGCAATCAGACTACAGCCAGATCTCGCGAGTGCTTACATCAATAGGGGCAATGCAAAAAAAACAATTGGACAATATGAGGCAGCTATTGCTGATTTTGATGACGCAATCAGACTAAAATCAGATGCTGCCAATGCTTACATCAACCGCGGCGAAGCGAAAATAGTACTCGGTAAACATGGAGAAGCCATCGATGATTTGACTCAAGTTATTCAATTAGAACCGGATTCTGCTGTTACATATTGCAACCGAGGCACGGCGAAAATGTTGCTCGGTCAAAACAAATCTGCCATCGACGATTTTGACGAGGCAATCCGACTCAACCCTGGACTTTCCAGTGCCTATCAAAATAGGGCGGGGGCGAAGGCAGAACTTGAAAGATACGAGGAAGCCATCGCTGACCTAAACCAAGTTATCCGGTTAAAACCTGAATCTGCGAATGCTTATGCGAATCGCGGCGATCTGAATTTCCAGTTGCGTCTCTATGATGCCGCTATTACTGACTATGGCAAAGCACTACAACTACACCCCAATTTAGCTAAAGCATACAACAACCGGGGACTTGTAAAGTCTATGCTAAGCAAATATCAAGATGCTATTATTGATCTTGAAAAGGCAATTGATTTGAATCCTGATTATATAGAGGCTTACATTAATCTGGGAGAAGCAAAGGTAAGCCTAAATTACATTGAAGATGCAAAATCGGATTTCCAAACTGCCTTGAAATTAGTAAGACAACAGGGATATGACCTCTTTGCAAAAACTATAGAACATCGGCTCCAAGAATTAACTCAGCGTCAAAGATGAAAAAGTTAAGTAGTCTGTGGTTCCATCGGAAGAAGTAAAATGGATCAGGTTTACATTGACGCAACAATACCAAGTTATCTGGTAGCCAGACAGAGTTCTGACACCAAAATAGCAGAGAGGCAAAGAATCACACGTAAGTTTTGGAACGATAACCGCTTTGAATTCATATTGTCGGATTTTGTTATTGATGAAATAGAAAATGGAGATAAAACTGAAGTAACTAAGAGATTGCAGGCAGTAACAGAACTTCCGCGTTTGATCGTGAGCAATTCAGATCGAATTCTTGCGACGGAGTTACTCAACCAAAAAGCAATCCCTCAGAAAGCATTTATTGATGCTGTCCACGTGGCAGTCACGGCAAGAAACGCTGTTCCCTATCTTGCGACTTGGAACTTTAAGCACCTTGCAAACCCACATACTCGTCCAAAGATTGAAAAGATTTGTAGGGATGCTGGATATTCACCTCCCTACATTGACTCGCCAGAGATGCTATTGGAGGCACTCTAATGTCTAACAATAATTTTGATCCTGTTCAAGAGAAACATGAGACTCACGAAAAACTTATTGCTCGCTTCGGTAGTATTGAAGCGTATTTTGAATTCGTCCTCAAGCGTCAAGAGGAGCAAATAAAACAAGGGGTGAAATACGTAGATTTTTCGTTCCACCGCGCAAAACGACATGGGAATGTGTCTTTAGGTACTTCCTTCCAACTGTCAGGAAATTGGGATCCAGTTGGGGCTTTGGAACCTCTTGTTGAAGGATTCACTCGGAAATCTGTGAACACTCCGAGCCTTGTCTACCTTGTCTAAATGTTACGACATATTCGCACGCCCAAAACGTGGTAAACATAAGCATTGTCGTTTGAAGATACCAAGTCCCTATTAACCATTCTCTACATACTTTATATGTCAACGCCAATTGGCGCAACTCCTTACAATCCATATTATCACCGGCTTTTTCCAATTCCTCAAGCCGTATTTTACAGAACTTTTCCTTATCGAAGCAGAAAAAATATGTTTGCTTGCTGTTGGTGGAATCGACGCGTTCTATAAACCTGTCGTCTCTCCGAGAATGTGGTAAATTGTGTCTTAGCACCAGCGGTGTGGAAGGTATATAGAATCTTGCAAAAGCAAATCAGTTGTCGGAACAATAAATATCCAATAGATACGCAATAGGTTTGCAAAGAAATGGCTATTGGAAACCATCAGTTGACGGTATAAACATTTGACTTTGATCGAAAACTTCTATATACTCTCATCAATCGTCGGTTGAGGGATGCAAACTCCCGTATTCCCTACGGTTGCCTCAACCATATAAAAGCAAGGAGAACTTTCTGATGAAAAAGCGAATGTATTGGTGGTTTGTCACCCTCATCATCACATTTTGTCTATCAATGGCTTTCGGTGAATATGAGTCTTCAACGCAAATCGGTTTACCCGAAGGTGCAATCGCGCGCCTCGGTAAAGGCGCGATAAGCAAAATAGTCTACTCTCCCGATGGCACTCGGCTGGCAGTGGGGAGTTCTATCGGTGTTTGGATTTACGATATAGAGAAGGGCAAGGCACTGGATCTTTTCCCGATGTATGGCGTATCTTGCGTAGCGTTTAGTCCGGATGGGAAGACGCTCGTTAGTGGAAATAGGCGGCATAATCTCGTTTTATGGGATATGACAACCGGTAAACCGCTGCGCACTTTCATTAATGATTATCACACTGATGTTTTTAGCGTGGCGTTTAGCCCAGATGGGAAAACCCTTGTCAGTGGGCATTCCAACGGCTTTATTTGTTTGTGGGAGACAGCAACAGGTAAAGATTCAAACTACTTCTACAATATTTGGGGTGAAGAAGGAAGTGTACTCATCCCCGATCATATAGGTGCGATTCGTAGCTTAGCGTTTAGTCCGGATGGGAAAACCCTCGTCAGTATGTGCAAAGGGACGAATGACGCGGTTCATTTATGGGAGGCGACAACGGGTAAGTATATCCGACGCTTGTACGTTACAGGGGGTGAGGAGAATTCAATCGAGAGTATCGCCTTCAGTCCGGATGGGCGGACACTCGCAATTGGATTGGGAGCTGGAGGGATTGGCTTGTGGGATACGACAACCGGTGAACTCGCTCAAGGCCTCGGACATGGTATTCGTATGCGGAGAGTTTTAGGTTTAGCGTTCAGCCCGGATGGTGCGCTGCTTGCCAGTTGTGGTGAAGACGAGACTGTTCATTTATGGGATATGAAAACCAACAAACTCCATCGCACTTTTACTGGACATAAAGGTGATGTCTTTAGTGTAGCGTTTAGTCAGGATGGTAAGACGGTCGCGAGTAGCAGTAAGGAATCTGTCCGTTTATGGAGGACGAAAGGAGAAGAAGATCTACGTTCTATTATCACGCATACCGCTATTTTAGATGTAGCGTTTAGCCCAGATGGGAAGACCCTCGCCAGTGGGAATGAGGACAATACTGTCCGTTTATGGGACACGAAAACCGGTAAACCCCTCACCACTCTCATCGGACATAAGGGTGAGGTTGATAACGTGGTGTTTAGTCCTAATGGGAAAAAACTTGCCAGTGTGGAGGACGACACGGTCCGTTTGTGGAATGTGAGAACAGGCGAACATCTGCACAAACTCTCTAAATCTAAGTATTTTAGTGCAGCGTTTAGTCCGGATGGGGAGACACTTGCGACTGAAAATCTGGGCGGCACTGTCCGTTTGTGGGATACAAAAACAAGCGAACTTCGCCACACGTTCACGAAACAGAAACATTGGGTCATCGGCATGACGTTCAGTCCGGATGGGCAACTGCATGCACTGCTTCAGGATGAGGGCAGAAACCGCAGTTTGTGGGATATAAAAGCAGGCGAACTTTTATGCTCCCTTACTGTGCCTGAAACGAAAAGAAATCAGTGGGGAGCAGCATTCAGTCCGGATGGTAGTGTGCTTGCAACAGGCATGGTGGATAAGACGCCCATAGGAAAAAGAGACGATACTGTTTGGCTGTGGGATGCAACTACAGGTGAACATATACGCACCCTCACCGGACATCTTAGTACAATTACGTGCGTAGCGTTTAGTCTGGATGGACAGCTGCTTGCCAGTGGCAGTGAGGACGAGACTATCCTTTTATGGCCAATATCATTAAAAGCGAAAACCAGCGAACACCCCCGCATTCTCATTGGACACAATGATAGGGTTTTGGGTGTGACGTTTAGTCCGGATGGAAAGACACTTGCCAGTAGGAGTAGGGATGGTATAGTGCTTCTCTGGGATTGGAACAAAGTTATCGCCAACACAGAAGATAACAACGGAAGATAGATGGAAGGTCTCCGAGATACCCTGTTATGCTCGTGCCTTGAACACGATTTAAAATCATCAGACTGCCAACGTTCCACGCTGTTGTCCGGTAAAATACGTGTATGCCTTTATCTGTATAAAAAGTGTTGGGTTTCGTTTTGCTCTGTCCATAGGTGTCAATTTTAGAAAATGTCCGTGTTTTTATGAGCACTTCTCAATAGACATGATGATTGAGATTGTCCTATATTTAGCCCCTATGGGACTAAAGAGCATTTCTCATTCTCAAAAAACGCCTAAATTGACGCTAATGGTGAGGTTACAAATCGCACCTATATTTCATTTGTGGATATTCAATTTTCGATTGTAAAATATTCTTGCAAATTCAAGCCAAATATGGTATCCTTAATTAACAAGAAGCAATTAGAAACCCTACCCCGTTTTGTAACGTTAACATCAAGGAGTCTATGCAATGGACGCGAGAACGTTATCTCTACCGATTAGCACATTAGATTATAAGCAACCTATCACCGTGCAAGTCGGCACTCCGGTATCAGATGTCATTGACATAATGCAAACGTCGGGTTTCGGATGTATTCTTGTTGTTGATACTGAACAACGGTTAGTTGGGATTCTTACAGATCGCGACCTGCTTGTTCATGTGTGTGGAAAACGGTTAGATACAAAAACAGTTAACGTTGAAGAAATTATGAGTGCCAACCCTGAATCGTTGCGTGCGAGCGACCCGATTGCCTTCGCTTTAAACATAATGCACCTCGGACATTTCCGACATGTCCCTCTTTGTATTTGGGATGACCAGCACCAAGAATTCCCGATCGGATTGATTTCAACACGAGATATTTTAGACCACGTCGCTATATTTATTGAGAATCAGCAAGGAGCCGCATAACAATGCTTTATGATCATGCAATTGATGAAGAATTAGCACAGATTGATAAAGATGCGGAAGCGTCTCTTAAAGTCTTGCAGGTCAGTGAAATTCAGGTGCCGCTCCGACACTTGATGCAGCCTTGTGTTACTATTGACGTTTCGGCAAGCACGCAGGACGCAATTGATTTTCTAATTGAACATCACATTGGTGCTGTGTCCGTAGTAGAAGATGGCGTGCTCCAAGGTGTTTTTGGCGAACGCGATGTGTTGCGTAAAGTGTTAAACAAACAGATCAGTGATCTGACGCAAATCCCTGTCACACAATTCATGAAAGCGGATCCACAAACAGCAAACCCAGATGATATGTTGGATACAGCTGTGTTATATATGGCACATGGCGGTTTTCGGCATTTGCCGATTGTGAATGAACAGAAGCACGCCATCGGCATGGTATCAATTAGAGATGTTATCTCTTATCTCGTTGAATATTTCCCACAAGAAGTACTGACATTGCCCTCCAACCCGATACGAGATGCGTTGAAAGCACGAGAAGGAGCATAGCACATGGACGAGTTTTATAAGTGGACTCTGCAGTACCACCCCTACCAAATAGCATATAAAGGCTGAACACTGATGCGTAAGCAAGTAGAGCAAATTCAGGCGGCAACAGTTCTGTTTGCTGGGGACTCCGGAGACGGTTCCCAAACAATCGGAACACAGATGACAGAAACCTCCGCTATTATCGGGAACGATGTCGCTACGTTGCCGGATTACCCCGCTGAAATTAAAGCCCCCGCGGGTTCCCTCGCTGGGGTCTCCGGATTCCAATTACACTTCTCCAGTGAAACCATCCACACTCCCGGTGATATCTGTGATGTTCTTGTAGCAATGAATCCTGCTGCATTAAAAGTCAACCTCCATAAATTAAGGGATAACGGAATTCTAATTGTCAATTCCGATAATTTTGCGCGTAAAAACTTGCGACTGGCTGGTTACGCTGACAATCCGTTAGAGGATGACTCACTTACCAAGTATCAGGTTTTCCCTATAGAATTGACGAAACTCACTCGAAGAACGCTTGAAGACACCGATCTCAATTTTAGCGATCAGGATAAATGTAAAAACTTTTTTGCTCTTGGAATGATCCTGTGGTTATACAACCGCCCCATGGATTACACCATGCGATGGATTAAGACTAAGTTTGTTACAAAATATCCGCAATTTATAGAACCGAATATTTTAGCATTGCGAGCTGGGAATACCTATTGCGAAGCGACTGAACAATTTGCGACCTCCTATGAGGTCAAACCAGCAAAGTTTGCCCCAGGGAAATATCGCAATATTGAAGGCAATATGTCAACTGTTCTGGGACTTGTCGCTGCAGCCTGTCAATCTGGATTACAGTTGGTTTATGGTAGTTACCCGATTACACCTGCAAGTGACATACTTCATGGGTTAGCACAATATCGGAACTTTGGGATTGTGACAATGCAAATGGAGGATGAAATTGCCGCTGTCGGGGTGGCAATTGGGGCTGCTTTTAGTGGTGCACTTGGTGTAACTAGTAGTAGTGGTCCAGGTCTTGCACTAAAATCTGAAGCAATTAATCTTGCTATGATTACCGAGTTACCTCTCGTTGTCTGTAATATCCAAAGAGCTGGTCCCTCAACGGGAATGCCGACAAAAACTGAACAAGCAGACCTGCTGCAGATGTTTTACGGAAGAAATGGAGAATCCCCAGTACCAATCCTCTCTGCGAGTCGTCCCACTGACTGTTTTGAGACCGTTTATGAGGCATGCCGAATTGCAGTGAAATACCGTACCCCGGTTATCTTCCTTTCCGAACTGTATATTGCGCTTGGGGCTGAACCGTGGTTGATTCCAAATATTGCAAACCTCCCTAAAATTGAACCTAATTTCCGAACCGATGTTGATGGTTTTGAACCTTATTTGAGAGACGCAGATACCCTCGCAAGACCTTGGGCAAGACCAGGCACTCCGGGACTTGAACACCGCATCGGTGGCCTGGAAAAATCTGACATAACAGGGAATGTGAGTTATGATGCTGAAAATCACGAGAAAATGGTGAGTATCAGATCCGAAAAAGTCAAAGGTATTGCTAAGGATATACCTCCGACAGAAATCTTTGGAGCGCAAGAAGGTGACCTGCTTCTACTCGGATGGGGTGGAACTTTTGGAACTATTCGAACCGTGGTTGAAAATAGACTTGAAGAAGGTTACGCAATAGGTCATGTCCATTTACGTTATCTCAATCCGTTTCCGAGTGATTTAGGCGAGATTCTCAACCGATTCAAAACTATTTTAATTCCTGAACTGAACACTGGTCATCTCCGTCAATTAATCCGAAGTGAATATCTTATTGATGCCGTTGGACTCAACAAAGTCCAAGGACAGCCTTTCCATGTTTTTGAACTAGAATCTAAAATTGAAACTTATCTAACACATAAATAAGCTGGGATTAAACGAAACAAAATTACCCTATTCACCGAAAAATCTCGGCTCATGTGCAAAAAGGCAGGCACGTATGAGAAATAAAAAATCTTCAGGCATTCCAAGCGGGGTGCCTACATTAACCGCAAAAGATTTTAAGTCAGATCAAGATGAACGATGGTGTCCGGGTTGTGGTGATTACTCGGTCCTTGCCCAAACGCGACGAATTATGCCGGAATTGGGAATCCCCAAAGAAGATATCGTGTTTATCTCAGGCATCGGGTGTTCAAGTCGTTTTCCTTACTATATGAACACCTACGGGTTTCATACGATCCATGGCAGAGCTCCAACTATCGCATCGGGGTTGAAAATGGCAAACCCTGACCTCTCTGTTTGGGTAATCACTGGCGATGGTGACGCACTCTCCATCGGTGGAAACCATTTTATCCATCTAATGCGGCGTAACTTTGATATCAACGTCTTACTATTCAACAACCGCATTTACGGACTTACAAAAGGGCAATATTCACCCACTTCGGAGCAGGGCAAAAACACGAAGTCAAGTCCGTTCGGTTCTCTTGAAACCCCTTTTAATCCGATTAGCCTCGCTTTGGCTGCGGGTGCGACCTTTGTGGCACGTTCACTTGACAGAGATCCCGAGCACTTGCGATCAATCATTAAAGCTGCGTTTGAACATAAAGGCACCTCTTTCATTGAAATCTATCAAAACTGCAATATTTTCAATGATGGTGCTTTCTTTCAATACACCGAAAAAGATACGAAAGCTGAGAACACGGTTTTTCTCGAACATGGTGAGCCCTTGGTGTTCGGTAAAGAACTGGAAAAAGGGATTCGCTTGAACAGATTCCAGCCCGAAGTTACTACCACGCCAAATGGTACAGATGATCTTATTGTACATGATCAATATGCCGAGAACACCACTTTAGCGAACTTCCTTGCCCGTATGAGCGATATGCCTGAAATGCCCCACCCTATCGGTATCTTTCGAAGCGTTCAGCATAACTGCTATGAGGATATGATGACTGGCCAGATTGCATTTGCTAAAGAGGAGCAAGGCGAAGGTGATCTTGAAGCACTCCTCAATGCTGGGGACACGTGGATTGTAGAGTAAATCACACCTTATGCGTCAATTTAAGGACAAACGAGTTTTTCCTTAAATTGACGCATAAGGGATTCACGTTGTTCTACCCGACCTACGATATTTATCGAACTCACCTTCATAATAAAAACTGTTCAATTTCTGAATGGGTTGGCAGCGCGGGAATTACACCGACCTTTTGCGTTGCTAATGCGCCAGCAGCATTTGCGTACCGCATGATGGCGTCAAGCTTATCTTTTTCAAGTGATTCAATGTTAGCATGCGTCATTAGTTGGGTGAGCATGGCAGCAACAAATGCATCACCTGCGCCAAGCGTATCTACGACCTCAACGGCAAAACCATTGACAGAACCTTCAACGTTGCCATTTGTGTAATAACACCCGCGCTCCCCTAATGTGACAACAAGCAACTTCACACCGAGACCGAGAATGCGCTCAACGCCTTGCTCCAATTCGATATCCCCTGTAACAAATTCCCACTCCTCTTCTGAAATCTTGACGACATCTGCATGAGGCATCACTTCCCAGATCCAGTGTTTAGCATCATCAGCACTGTCCCAGAGCATCAACCGCAAATTCGGGTCATAGGAGATGAATGCACCTGCAGACTTGGCACATTGAATCGCTTTGAGCGTTGCCTCACGGGTCGGTGAATGACTGAGGCTAACAGAACCGTAGTGAAACAGTTCAGCCGAATGGATGTAGTCTACGTCAATCTCATTGGGTGAAAGCTGGATGTCAGCACCGGGGTGTCGATAAAAGGTAATGTCCTTCATGCCATCAGAACGTGTAGCAACGAAGGCTAAGGTCGTCCGTGATGTCTCCCCTGCAATGAGATATGTGGTGTCAACGTTGTTTTGTTGAAGTGTTTCAGTCAGGAAATCGCCAAACGGGTCTGCACCGACTTTGCCAATGAACCCGGCATCTACACCGAGTTTGGCTAACCCGACGGCAACATTAGCGGGGGCACCACCGGGTGCTTTGACAAATCCCGGTGCTTCGGCAAGGGTTACATCAGGTGTTGTGGAAACAAAATCGATGAGGAGTTCACCGATACATAAAGCTTTTGGCATAGGTTATAGTTCCTTACAGCATTTTAGGACTCAATGTAAACAAGTTGGTGAGGTTGAATGTTTTGTAGGACTTCGTTTTTTAGTTTCTTCGGTAAGCATTCGTCAATGAGAATTTGCATAGGCGTGCATTAGAAGCATTTCCTTGGCAAGTTCCAAAACCTTGACTGCTTGATCACGGTTGACAGATGGAAAATCCTCCAAAAATTCATCAAGTGTTTCTCCACTCTCCAAATAGTCAATGAGATTTTTTATCAGATTTCGGTGTCAAAACCCAATGCTTTAGTTTTGGGATGTAGACACCGCCTTCGTGTATCAGACCAAAGTGTGTGACAGAAAAAAAACAGTTGACATATTTTATCGGTTTTGTTATAGTATCTATAGCATTGCTGGTAAGGCGGGACATTTACCTCTCTTGAGGTAATGCTACCCCTGTTGACTGTCCTTGGAAGCAATGCTGGAGGCTAAGCAATGCGGACCTATAAAGACAAACTTCAGAACCATAAACGCAATCGTCATTTGCAAACTGAGACGCGTATCATCAGCGAAGTGTCCAACCATTTTGTGGCGTTGATGCTTCGCCACTATCGTCTCTTCGGAGATTGCGAAGGCTATAAGCGTGCCTCCTATAACCGATTGAGTGAACACTTGACGAAACTCAAGAAGTTGGAAAAGTATGCACATTGGCATATCCCTTACTCGTGGGCATTGCAAGAATGCCTGAGACGACTTGACCGCGGGTATACCAACTTCTTTGAAGGCAGGGCTAAGCGTCCACCGCAATTCAAGGGTTGGCGCAAATATCGTTCTATGACATTCAATGGTAATCAGGTCAAAATAGAAGTGCTTGAGAAATCGGATGGGTGTCCAGTAGCAAAAATCCGTATCAACGGACGCTGGTATCGTTTCTGGTATTCTCGTGAGATTAGAGGTAACATCAAACGCGTGACCCTCAAACGCGATCCGCTCGGTGATTGGTATTTGACTATTCTGACAGATGACGAAGGACTTGAACCGGCACTCAAGACTGGTAGAACAGCAGGGTTTGACTTCGGTTTGAAAACCTTTCTCACTTGTTCTGATAGCACAAAATATAACTCGCCTCTGTTCTATAAACACTCCGCAAAGAAAGTGAAGCAAGCTAATCGTGCCTTGTCTAAAAAGAAACGTGGCAGCAACAATCGGGAACGGGCGAGGAAACACTATGCGAGGCAACATCGCAAGATTGCTAATCAACGCGCTGATCATCATTGGAAACTCGCCCTTGAACTTGTCCGAAAGTTTGATGTCTGCTTTTTTGAAGACCTCAACTTGCAAGGCATGAAACGGCTCTGGGGACGCAAAGTCTCTGACTTGTCCTTCGGTGAGTTCATGCTCAAAATGCGATGGCAAGCACAAAAGCGAGTAAAGCGCGTTGAAACCATCGGACGATGGGAAGCCACAACGCCTATATGCCACAACTGCGGACATCGAAATGAAACGATGGATTTGAAAGTGCGCTCTTGGGTTTGTCATAAATGCAAACTTTCTCACGACCGTGATATAAACGCGGCGATAAACGTTCATAAGGTCGGGGCATCGACCTTTGGAGTAGAGGGTGTTAGACTTGCTCGCGCAAGCAACCCTTGTTGATACCACAATCTGCACAGCAGGTGGGACAAAAGAACCCCACTGCTTTAGTTGTGGGAGTATGTCAGGGGGACACGGGTATTTTTAAACACCGGCGTGCCGCTCATAATCTCCGCATCACAAGTAATGAGATTATCAACTGTCACAGTTGTTTGCCCATCAAATTTCATGAATAAATTTCTCCTGTTAATGCAGTGCCTATATACTCAAGGATACTTTATAATTTTGTGGATGTCAAGGTTAAGTAGCGCACTTAGTAAGAGAACTATTCTCTCCCGTGCTCGCGACTCAAAATGTTGTGCGTAAGGTCTGCACTTGTCCTGTCTCCGCTGACCGATAACCTGCATCAAAAATCTCTATGACATGCCGTGCATGCTCCGCAGTAACGATGGTAGGTTTATCCTCACGGATCCAGTCAACAAGCTGCATGATGTCTTCATACACATGCGCCTCCTGTATGCTGCGGTGCGGTCCGATGACATGCGGTAGTTCCCTTTTTGGTGCATCAATCGGTTTGCCATTGATGGTGCTGCCTTCAATTGTACCTACTGTCCCGTTAATTGCCAACCCACCTTTGATGGCGTGCCCCGCCGCTGCACCGTAGATAAAGCCGAAGAAGGCATCACCGAAGTCAAGTAGAATAAAGGTGTTATCGTCCATGTCGCACGGTAGCATCTCGCCTCGGAATTCACGTTCCTTGACGCGCACACCAGAGAAAGCGGTCACACGCTTTACGGGTCCCAGAATGCCAGTCATTGTATGCAACCCGTAAACGGTCATGTCGTAGAGCGGACCGCCACCCGGTTTGCGGAAGTACCACGCAGGATTGATGTTCGAGAGAACATCGTCACCGTGCCGAACCGATTCACCTTCGTGGTATCTACCGAAAGAGGAACCCGTTGCAGCCCACGTCAATGTGCCGATAGCACCATCGTTTATGAGTCTGCGAATTTCTTGGTGTATGGGTCGCAGCATCTGTCCGGGAGAAGCCACTAATTTGACTCCCTTATGTGCTGCTGATTCGATCAGATCATCTGCCTCATCAACGGTGGTTGTCATTGTTTTATTGAAATGCGCGTGTAAACCGTGTTCAATAGCGAGTTTTCCCTGCTCGTAATGAAGCCCGATTGGCGATGCGATGCTGACAGCATCAACATGTCCATCTGCCAATAGTTCTTCGTAAGTTTCGTAGGCGTGTGGAACATTGAATTTTTCGGATGCGGCTTGTGCTCTGCCGGGAGCTGGGTCGCAGACAGCGGTAACCTGTAATCTATCTTGAACGTCATCCTGTGTGAGGTGCGGAAGGATTCCACGCACGGAGATGCTTCCGACACCAACAACACCGATGTGCACTCTGTCGTTAGTTGCCATGATATTTCCTCCATGATGTTTCGTGTTCCCACCCGACAGCATTTTTGAGTTTGTCGCAATTTATAAACGATTGATGTTCTTGAAGCGTTCGGACTTTTGGCAGAAATTCCGGTTTAAAACGTTCAACGAGTTCAAGGGAGGGTTCTAAAGCAGAAGTGTCATCAGCGTTGAGAAAATAGACATCGTGCGGTGGGAGTGTGTCCGCTTTTTCCATAATCAAACGATGCGCGCTCGCGACATCTTCACTTCCTACCCAGCACCAAAGCCAAGGTGTCCACCCGTTTGTAGGTTTCGCATTTCCTGCCATCTGCTTTCTCCGTTCTTCTGGCGTGATACCGGCAGGACGTGTGACGTAGGTTCGGATACCGTAGGCGCGGGTATAACTCGCCAACAGGTCTTCACCACATCGTTTTGAGAAACTATAGGAATCTTCTGGATAGCAAGGGTGTTCTTCGTCTAAAGGCAGATAATCTATCGGCATGTGGGTTTTGCTAATGCGAAACCCGTGCCCCAATGCGCAATTACTGCCGGACATTACCACTGTTTGCACGTTTGCTTCTATTGCGGCTTGCATGAGGTAGTATGTACCGAGCATGTTGGTTTTGAAAGTTGCGTCAAAAGGGATACCTTTCTCTTCAGCACCTGCACGTAAATCTGGATGGTCAACAGGACCGGGTTGTGCACCGAGGTGTTGGATTGCGTCAACACCTTCTACAGCGCGTTGACAGTCCTCAAAATTGTTCAAGTCACCTTGAATAAATGGTAGATTGGAAAATTCGTCAGGGGGTTGTCTGCGAGACATCAGAACAAGCGTGTGGCGTTCTGCCAATTCACGGATCACATACGTACCGAGTCTACCGCTTGCCCCAGTTATCAATATTTTCATGAGAAAACCTTTCATATCAATACAACGGTATAGTTATAGAGAAATCAGTTGACAAGTGTCAGTGTGTTGTCTATTATTATGGTATTATAATATTATGGTATTATAACGTGAATTGATAATAGATTCAATGACTACTGTCTGTTAGGTCAGAGCCATTCAGTTTTCTGGACTTTGATCTGATTTTACCCAGTCTCGGTAGGTGCGGTTTCCTAACCACACCGGATCTTCATAAGAAAAATGCACGAAACCTGAATAATCTCTTAAAACTGAATGGCTCTGACTCTATAGAGGAGAACTTTAATGTACAACGCAGAAAAACATTTTGAAACTTTATATGCGACCGTGTCGCGTAAATATGAATTTGAGGAAACTTCACGAGAAGGTTTGGTGGCATGGCAAGCCAATTTTCGCCCTGAGTTGCGAGAGGCACTTGGTTTAGATAATATGGAATCTGACCTTGCGGGTTATGTTCCGAAGGCGGAACAACTGGAAGTCTTGGATATGGACGATCATATTCGGGAAAGTTGGTATTTGTGGGTGGAACCGACAGTGCCTTTACCGTTTTATTTGTTGCGACCAAAAACAATTGAAGGAAAAGTCCCCCTTATCCTTGCACCGCATGGGCACAACCATCCGCATATCTACGCTGGTATCGCTTACAACGAGAAAGAGGAACAGGAGATGGTGGAAGGTGAACGCGATATCGCACGTCAGGCAGCAGTTGAAGAAGGATATATCGCAATTGCACCAACGACGCGTGCGTTCGGTGAGACACGCACTGAAGCGGATAAGAAAAATAATAACACACACTCATGCCGACACCAATTGGTTCACAGCATCCTTGTTGGTCGAACCCCGATTGGTGAACGGGTGTGGGATATGTCGCGCCTTATTGATTGGGCGTTAGAGAACTTACCTATAGATGCTGAAAGGATCGCGATTACTGGGAATTCTGGCGGTGGAACGGTATCACTTTTCGCTGCGGCATGTGAAACACGTATCGCTGTGGCAGTGCCGAGCTGCTACTACTGTACGTTTGAAGGAAGCATTGGAACAATCCGACATTGTGAGTGCAACTATGTGCCCGGTGTGATGCGGTTAGGTGAGATGTATGATGTTGCAGGTTTGATTGCCCCGCGCCCGTTTTGTGCAATTGCAGGACGGGATGATCCTATTTTTCCGATAGAACACGTCAAGTTTGCATATCAAAAGTTGAAAGATATCTACACGGTTGCGGGTGTTGCAGATAGGTGTGAGTTATTCATCGGTGATGGTGGACATCGGTATTACAAAGCGGGTGCATGGCCCTTTGTGCGGCGGTACTTCGCGGCATAAATTGATAACGTTAACCTTTTTTGATTGCCCATAACGTTTTCAAAATGATTTTGATGTCTAAAGCAAGCGACCAGTTTTCAACGTAGTAGCGGTCGTAGTTGACACGATCTTCAAGGGAAGTATTTCCTCGCAAACCGTTGACTTGTGCCCAACCTGTCATTCCAGATTTGACGCGCTGCCGTGCAAGATAGTGTGGTATTGATTCCTGGAATGTATCAATTAGACCGGACATCTCTGGACGTGGACCGACGAGGCTCATATCGCCTTTGAGTACATTGACAAATTGTGGCAACTCGTCCAGACTCCAACGTCTTAGAAACTTTCCGAGTGCAGTTTGCCGTGGATCATCAGTTTTTGCCCATATATGCCCGATTTTCTCTTCAGCATCTATACGCATAGACCGAAATTTATAGATGTTGAACCGCTTTCCTGCTCTGCCGACGCGTTCTTGACGAAAAATTGCTCTGCCGGGGGATGTTAGACAGATGACTGCTGCAATTATCAACATAAGTGGACTTAACATAATCAATGCCGTTGCACTAAAAATGATGTCTATCAGACGTTTAATGATGCCATCTATGCCTTGCATCGGTGTTTCGCGTAGTTGAAGGACCGGTATGCTGTCAAAAAATGTAATAGCCGTGCCACCTCTGATGAATTCTGACAGTTCGGGCAGTAGATTGATCTGGACTGGTACACCTTCACACGCGTGGAGAATATGTAGGATAGTGTAATTCGGTACCGTAGGGGAAGCAATGAATAGCATGTCAAGACGATGACTTTGCACAATCTCAAGAATATCCTCGCTTTCTCCGAGATGTTGTAAGCGTGCATCGTCGTGATGATGTGCTTCAGCATTTTTCGTTCCATCAATTACACCCACTAATTCGTATCCGCTATTCGGTTTAACGTTCAAAGCATTGATAAATTTTTCGCCGCGTTCATCAGAGCCAACGAGTGCTACACGACTGACGCCGACTCCCTGTTCATGAACTGCCTGACGAAATCGGTGAAGGACAAGCCGTCCGAGGTATAGCCAAACGAGACTGAAACCTGTTGCGAGGAGCATCATCCAACGTGAATAAGCATCGTGGTGATAGATGAAAAAGAGCACTGCTAACGTACCGATTAGCGCGATGCAGGAGGCTTTGCAGAGTGCCCAAAATGCTGAAAGTGTCGCGTTGTTTTCTGGACGGTAGAGTTTAAATCCTTTCAGTGTTACTAACCAGACAATTGCCGTCACCGGTATAAGTCGGATATAGTCATCAAAAGGTGGTGTACCGCCTTTATGTAACGCTAACGCATCAAGCCAATTTGATTCAAATCGCACCCAATATGCAATGACAATTGCGGTTGCGATGAAACAGAGGTCACATAAGACTGTAAGTGCTATTAGCAGATGGTCAAGTGTTTTTTTACTCATTTGTGGAGTTTGCTGGCTTCCGTTTTTCGTGGACTGGATATGTTTGTTATATATTTAATGGATTGCTCCATTATTATACCTTGTTTGATTTTAGAATTCAACTACAGTCCTTTATGTTGCAGGACTATTTAGTTTTCGGTTTTTCTGCTATATTTTTTCACATTTCTATATAAACTACCTGTAGGTCGGGTAGAGTTTGCGAAACCCGACACGTTTAGTTCATGTCGGGTTTCGCTACCGCTCTACCCATAGGTGTCAATTTAGCGGTCCCAAACCCGGTAGGTGCGGTTTCATGAAGATTAATTTATTAATTCGGTAATTCTGATCTCTTTTCTGTCTGAATCGCGGATTATCGCAGAGAACGCGGAGGACGCGGAATTAAGAGATGCTTTGTTACCGACCCGTCTCTGGCGAAAGCAAATGTCCGAGACACAAAAGCATTTTCCGCGTCTTCTGTGTCCTCCGTGCCCGCCGCGATTCAGACAACCAGATAATAGACCTCACACAAGAAAAACATAAAACAAGATGTCTATGGTTAGAAAATTACCGAATTAATTTTTTAATCTTCATACAGATTGTGCTACAAAAGATATCAACACATCTGTTTGAAACAGGATGGATGGATTTTGAGGATTAGCCTTATCAAGAGTTTCCTCAGAAGATCCGGTGCGGTTAGGAAACCGCACCTACCGGGTTGGGGACCGCTAAATTGACGCCAATGGTGCGGTTTCATGAAGATTAAAAATAAATTAGGTAATTCCATAACCATCTCCGGTGCGGTTGGGAAACCGCACCTACCGGCCCTGGGGCGAATCGGCTTTACCGAATTAAATACTTAAACTTCATCTAACCGCACCGGGTCCTATGGAATATCTGTAGGTATGGTTTCTAACCGAACTTATACCAAATTAACGCGATTTGTAGCGCGAGGTCCCCGGGTCCTTCTTACAATGCTAACCGCTATTAGAAAACTTCTAATCAAGTTAATTTGGTATTACACAGTTCCTACAAGAACAATACATTTATCCTGATGCAGCAAGGATAGTGAACACATCAAAAACTGTATATTCACCTTAAGAATTCAACAAATTGTGCTTGTTACTCCTTTTCTGCACAGTGTTTAATTTTTTGAGGATTTGCTTCACGAATCGTAGGCGTCGACGGGCCAAACTATGCTTGGGATTTAACTCAAGTATCTTGACAAAATGGTCGATTGCCTCTTGATATAATTGCTGTGCTTCACCTATATCTTCCTCATCTATTTTAAATTCAGCGATTTGACATTTTGCTTGACCTTGATTTAGGTGACCTATTATATAATTAGGGTTTATTTGGAGTGCTTGATTGAGGTCATCAAGCAATCCGTATTCATCCCCGAGTGCGCCTTTAGTAGAAGCCCGATTGTTGTAGGCGATGAAATTTTGTGGGTTAATCTTAATAGCTTTATTCAAATCTACGAGTGCGCCTCTCATATTCCCAATGCGGGTTTTCATTAGGCCTCGTTTAGCGTAGATTTCAACTAAATCCGGGTTGAGTTTGAGGGCCTTGTTATAGCCCTTTATTGCCTCTTTGGTGTCATATAGTTCTGACTTTTCGTCTGCTTCAATTTCTACGGCATGCCCACGGACTCGTGAATATTTTTGCCACTGTGTCAGAGGTATAACTTTTTCTGCATTCGCCAGCAACGTTTTGATTAAGTTTGAAGAGACTGCTCTCGTAAAAGCAGTGCTGCTATCCTCAACAAAGAAATCAGTACCGAGGGCAGCGATTCCTACCACCTCATTGTTGGTGTTTAGGATAGGTCCGCCGCAGGCTGCGGAAAAAAACTGAACTTTTATCTGTAGCCATGTGTCGTTCCTATATTTACTTTCGACTTTACCGGCTACGCCCACGGCCCCTATGTCTTCAAAGTGCCCTAAGACGTAAACTGGCTCGTCTATCTGGACGGTATCACTGTTTCCAAGTGGAAGTGGGGTACCGGTTTCGGCAATTTTGAGCAGGACTAGGTTGTTTTTGGGATCAAATGCGGCAACTCCTTCAATAGTAAGAATAGTATCCTCATTGATCTGGAACAGATTTTGTGTATCAAACGGACGATTGTATTTATTTCTTATCCGCTCACTAATGTCATGTGGAGTTACTACACCTTGTGTTTCAAATTGGTTTGAGAGATTCGCAGTAACTTCAACATATCTTGCAATAACATCAATAGTCGTCACGACTTTGTTCGGTTCAACAAAGAATCCAGTCCCACTTATAACACGCGTTGGTCCCGTGACATAATCGGGTTCTAATAGAAATGGTGGTTCGTCAAAAACTACTTTTTTAAAGGAAACTATCGATTCTCTACTATTTTCAAGAATTTGTTGTAACAAAGTATCTCTTTCCTCTTTCATCTAATCTTCGGGCTGGAGACCTCTGCCTTCAGGTATGAGGGGAAAGCCCGCCTCCTTTTTTTATAATTAAATCAGAGTATATCACAAATAAGGATAAAAGTTAGCATTTTTTGCCCCACAGTTAAAGCAGTGGGATTGTCAGTAAATGCCCTTCATTTCTCCGCGGGCGTCCTATGTTCCGCTGAGGGAGGTTCTTGCATGACAGGAATAACATAACTCTGAATTGTTAGATCCTCAAACGTCTCTGTTTCTATCCGCGGCACAGGATTCCTTCGATGGTCAAAGACAACATAGTACCCCAACGATTGACCTTCCGATCTTAGGTAATGGGCAAGTTGTTTTTTACCTGCCGCATAGGTGCTGTTCCCATCCCAAATCTTCGTTTCAATGATATACTTGCGATTGTTATGGAGAATGATAAGGTCCATCCGTCCACGTCCAGTCGGAACTTCAAGATACATTGTCCCCCCTACAAGTTGAATAAACTGGTCGAGATACGCTGAAAGCAGGTGCTGCCCAATGAACTCTTTCGGTGTATCTGGCACTTGCAACACGCGGAACCCCGCACGTACAATGAAATCTCGAAAATTATTTAGTAACAGCATCATGTCAATCTCTCCGCTTGATGTGAGGTAATCTCGAAATCCTAACGTGTTGTCTACGGGTAGATATTCGTTCTCAAGTCCATTCACAAGCGGTTTAAACGTCTGCATAATACAGTAATGATAAATCGGGTTGAGAATCTCACACATACCGTCAGTTCCTTTTGAAATGACACCATAGGTAGCAAGTTCACTGATAGTCTTGTTTCGTAGTGTGAATCGGACGCCAATATCGTAAGATACTATTTGCATCAAGAGTGCTTCAAAACGCTTGTCTCTGCGGATATTGGTAAGCATGTGCGTAAGGTTAACGTTGTCCTCCTCAAGGAGTTGAGCGTGTGCCTTTGCAAAGTGGTTAAGGTTAATCGTTTCGGTTTTAGGGATATCAAGTTCTTCAGTGAGTATTTGCGCGAATCGGTTGACAAGGAAAGGTTGTCCTGCAGTCTGCTTGTATAGATTTTCAATAACTTCGGATGAGAGATTTTGACCGACTTCATCTGTATACTGTGCAAAGAGTTCTTGAACCTGTTCAAGCGTAAAATTAGGTAGTTGGAACTCGTCTTGTATGTTGAATGGAGAGATAGAGCGATCATAGTTGAGTTGGCTGATACTCTTTATCCCGACAATACCGACGCTGTGAGGACAACGAATCCTATCGGAAAGGTAGATTTGTCGTAGCGAGTATAAAAAGTCGTTGAGGACGGCTTGCGGGATACCGTCAAATTCATCAATTATCAAAACGACCTTCCGATCTTCAAGAAAACTCGTGATGTGTTCAAAGAAAACTCTCATTGAGACATGATCTGTTATCTCGGTATCGTCCAGAAATTGCGTCAAACCCTCAGTTAGTTGCCCGATGCGTCCTTGAAAGACATTCTCAATTGCCTTACGCAGATCCATGTAGAAGTATTTGTAAAAAGCACCCGGTTCAAGGTTGCTGTACGCTTGGAAATCAAGTCGGACTGGGTAATACGTTGCGTGAGGCAACACATCAAGTGCGTTTCTGAAGAATGTGGTTTTCCCTGTTTGACGTGGTGCGAATAGTCCGATATATCTACCTTTTTCGATACGATCAATAAAACCGGCGAGTTCTTCAGGACGTGCGACGACGTAGTTGTCTTCTGGATACACGGGACCTCGGGTCTCAAAACACCTCATTTTTTTCTCCTATCTAATTCGCGCGTTTTGGCAAAAAAAACGATTAGACACTCTACTCAGTCGGGATGCTTCTTGCGCAACGGAATCCGAGCCATCCATTGGTGTTTGTAGGCATATCTCTGCTGCGATCTGCAGTTTGCGCTGGACTGGGTGTGTTCCATGAACCGCCACGTGAAACGCGATGTGTGGTAATACTCATGAAATTTTCTACTAATTCCTGAATATTGGCGCCACCAGCGATGGGATTGTTTTTAGGAGAACGTCTATAAAAATTCTTTTCATACTGATCCAAGCACAGTTCCCATACATTTCCACCCATATCATAGAGACCGTAACCGTTTGGCAGATAACTCCCAACAGGCAAGGTGTTCGTGTCATAATACCCATAGTTTGATCTTTTCGGATCGCGTAAATCCCCCCAAACATAACGTTGTCCTGTCTCACCACCGCGTGCTGCCTTCTCCCATTCCGCTTCTGTCGGCAGACGTTTACCTGCCCACTTTGCATAAGCCATCGCCGCATACCAACTGACATATACAACAGGATGGTTGCCTTTTCCTTCAGGATAGTTGTCGCCATCCCAGAATCTCAGGTAGCGACCGTTGTGGTATTTTCGCGGAATACGGGTTTTACTCCACTCAGGATTTGCATCAATGAATGCTTTGAATTGGGCATTGGTTACTTCATAAACGTCAATATAGAACTCGTCAAGATAGACGGTATGTATAGGAGATGCGTTATTGGCTTGTTGGCTTCCCATCTGAAACTCGCCTGCGGGTATCAGGACCATTTCTTCCTCAGCCTTTTCTATTTCCTCTGTAGAGACAGAACCCTGGCCTATAGATTGCATTGCTTTCGTAAAATCTGCTTTTGCTGCATCATGCTGATCGAGTGCTTCCTTTGCCTTGCCGCGATCTTCATAGGCGTCCTTATAGTCTGGTTTATGTTTCAGGGCTGTATCAAAATCCTCTATCGCACTGCTATAGTCGCCAAGAGCAGCTTTTGCAGCACCACGCGTATGGTAAAAATGCCCTTCTTCTGAATCCAATTCGATAGCTTTATCGCTGTTAGTTATCGCGTCTTGGTAGTGTTGCTTTGCTTCAGCATCGTTGCCTTGTGTCGTATTCAGTTGCCCAATGAGATATTTGACCCAACCACGATTGTTATAATTTGTGCTTTCTTCAGGATGCAGCTTTATAGCTTGATCGTGATCATCAATCGCCTCTTGATAACGTATTAGGGCTTTAGAGTAGTTCTTTTCCTTAGCATACGTTTCTCCAAGGAGATATAGTGTCCAACCGCGACCTGCATAGTTTCTATCGTTCTCTGGATCTATTTTTATAGCTTGATCGCAGTCAATTATTGCTGCTTGATAGCGTTCTTGGGCAGCCGTGTAGTTCTGCAACTCTACTTCAGCTTCACCGTAGTGGGATTGAACATGTCCTCGATAGTTATAGGCAGTATCTTCTTCCGGTTCCAATTTAATTGCTTCAGTATAGTCTGCTATTGAATCTTGAAAGTATTTTCGGGATTTAGTCATTCTTCCCTGCTCTGCTTCAACTTCACCATGATAGGAATACGCGTGGCCGCGAAAGTGGTAGGCACCGGCAAACTTTGGATCCAACTGAATAGCTTGACTAAAATCAGTTATCGCACCATTATAGTCATTCTCACCATATCTCGCGAACCCTTGATGGTAAATCCTATAAGCACGAACACTGTCTTGTTGGTACCATTGCATCAATGGCTGGGTTTCTCCTTCTTGAGAGAGCAATGCCTTGAGTATATTTGAAGGGATCGCGAAACTGTAAGTATCTCCTACCGCGAAACCGATTCCGATGACTTCAGCCGCACTGTTTAGCATAGGACCACCGCTGCTTCCAGATGAAATTTCTGCTGTAGTCAGCATGACCCTTTCTTCAGGACGAAATCTGTGTACCTTTCCTTCCGTAAGTTTGTATTCTTTACCACCCGGGTAACTTGAGGTGTAAACAGAATCACCTTTTTTAACAGCATCGCTGTCTGCGAGAGGAAGTGGTATACCCCCGCTTGAGACTTTTAGAATTACGAGGTCATTTTTCCTATCAAACGCGGTGACACCTTCAACAGTCCAGACCTTTGCATGACCTTCTTGTTTAGCGAAAATAAGACCACTTTGTGTGACAACATGGAGATTTGTTACAATCTTGTCAGGTTGTACAAAGAAGCCGCTTCCTGCCCAAATTCGGGACAAATTCCCGCCAGTTATACGAACCGTGGAGGCTTTTGCTTTTGTGATTATAAGGTCATCTACTGGTAATTCGTGTTGTTCCGAAACGGTTTGCTGTAAGTTCCAAGAGCATAAGAACAATAGGACTAAAACGAAGGATATTTGTAGATATATTCTATTGCGTTTCATGGGATATGCCTTTGATGTTAATGGGAGTTTCTAATACCAAATTAACGCGATGTGTCCCGCGAGGTCCCCGTGCCTCACAATACTAACCGCTATCAGAAAACTTCTAATCAAGTTAATTTGGTATAACTCCATCCAATATGTTTATGTGGTAATTATATCTGAAATTTCCGAGGTTGTAAAATGTTTTCATTAACGCGATGTGTCCCGCGAGGTCCCCGTGCCTCACAATACTAACCGCTATCAGAAAACTTCTAATCAAGTTAATTTGGTATAACTCCATCCAATATGTTTATGTGGTAATTATATCTGAAATTTCCGAGGTTGTAAAATGTTTTCATTAACGCGATGTGTCCCGCGAGGTCCCCGTGCCTCGCAATGCTAACCGCTATCAGAAAACTTCTAATCAAGTTAATTTGGTATAACTCCATCCAATATGTTTATGTGGTAATTATATCTGAAATTTCCGAAGTTGTAAAATGTTTTCTTTGATAGATTTATTTTTTATTTAGGTTTAATTCCTTTGCCTTGGCGAAATCTGCTTCTGCTTCTTCGTGCTTTCCGAGTACTTTTTTCGCAATTCCCCGATTGTTGTGTGCCTCAACATATTCTGGGTTTAGTTTGATAGCCATATCGTAATCGTCCATGGCACCCACCCAATCATCAAGGTTGCCCTTCGCAACTCCCCGATTGTTATATGCGTTGGCATATTCTGGGTTTAGTTTGATAGCCATATCGTAATCGTCCATGGCACCCGCAAAATCATCAAGGTTGTCCTTCGTAACTCCCCGATTGTTATATGCGTTGAGATGTTTTGGGTTTAGTTTGATAGCCATATCGTAATCGTCTATGGCACCCGAAAAATCACCAAGGTTGTTCTTCACAATTCCCCGATTGTTGTATGCTTTGACATATTTAGGGTTTAAGAGGATGGCATGATTATAGTCTTCTATAGCACCCGCAAAATCACCAAGCTCATCCTTTGCACTACCTCGACTATAATATGCAATGGCATTTTCAGGGCTAAGTCGGATAACATTATCGCAATCCTCTATAGCACCTTCAAAATCCCCGAGTTTTGACTTTGCGAATCCCCGATTGTAATAAAAATCGGCATCTTCCGGATTAAGCCTGATAGCATTATCATAGTCTTCTATAGCACCTAAAAAATCATCAAGGTCGTGTTTTGCACTACCCCGACTATAGTATGCAACAGAGTGCTCAGGGTCCAATCGGATAGCATTATCGTAATCCTCTATAGCACCTTCAAAATCCCCAAGATTGTCCTTCGCATTACCCCGGTTCCAGTAGACATCAGCCAAATTAGGGTTTTGTTGAAGCGCAGCGTCATAATATGCTATCGCTTTTTTGTGTTTTCCCGCCTCTAACATCATGTTTCCTATTGCTTCTTTGGTATAGGCACGGATCTGTGGTCGTTTTTGCCATTTTCTTAAAGGCTCAACTTGTTCCGAGTTGGCCATCAATGCCTTGAAAACAGTTAAAGGAATAGCAAAAACCGAGGAATGGGCATCTGCGTCATCCTCACTTGACATCTCTCCGCCAGCGGAGACAACTCCGATAACTTCACCTCTGCTATTTAACACAGGACTGCCGCTGTATCCATTGCTGTTCTCTGGAGACACCTTTGCTTTTATCAGGAGTTGTTTGTCACTATTATGTCCGCTAATGATATTTCCTTCTATGCCTTTGTATTTTGTGTCATTGAAACCGACGATGTAAACCGACTCACCATTCTGAAGATCATCGCTGTTTCCAATAGGAAGCGGCACACCTTTTTCAGCAATCTTTAGAAGAACGAGATCGTTTCTGTCATCAAACGCCGTCACACCTTCAACAGTGTACACTGTCGTTTCTCTGTCAATCCGAGATTGATTAGGGTTTCTGTTTTTTCCTACCTTTATGTGTTTAAGGAAACCTCGGAATAACTGCATGATAGTGTTCTTTACTATATCAGAAATACGGTAGTGAATAGGAACCCTTTTGATTTCAATCTGTTTAGCATTAATTGCAATAACTTTTTGAGCCTGTTCGATAACGTGGATGTTCGTTACAATCTTATCCGGTTGGACGAAGAAACCACTCCCTACTTGAACTGTCAACCCAAATATCTTCCCTTTCAAGAAGACAATGGATTCTTTACTGCTTTCAGCAATTTGTTGGAACTGATTGTCTCCTTTCTCTTCTACAATAAGGTTTTTTTGGTTGCTCATGGTGTTTGTTTCGCAAAGTCTGCTTCTGCTTCTTTTGAAAGTCCTCGGTCTTGGTAGTTGCAAGCCTTCTTAAGGTTCAACTGTTAAGTCAAATTCATGGTAAACTGCCTGGGCATCAATTACAAGATTGACTGTAGGTTACTACTGCCCTACTGTTCTGCTTCATGCTGTGATTTTGCTAAGCGGAGCATACGCTGAACAAGTTTCAGGCTTTGGCGTATTTGGCGTGCTAAGGGAGTATCTGTATCCAACGAAAGAAACTTGGTAAAGAGGTCAATTGCCTCTTGATAATATCGTAGTGCTTCAACTGTATCTCCCTCATCTGTCTTAATTTCAGCGATTTGCATTTTTACTCCACCCATATTAATGTATGCATATATATACTCAGGGTTAAGCGTAATTGCTTTATTGATGTCATCAAGTGCTCCTTGATAATCTCCAAGGCTGGCTTTCGCGGATCCCCGATTGTTGTAGGCGAAAACATGCTCAGGGTTAATCTGTATCATTTTATCAAAGTCTCTATATGCACCCTGTATATCCTCAATGCAAGCCTTTAACATCCCGCGTTTGGAGTAGATTTCAACCAAATCCGGGTTGAGTTTAAGAGCAGCGTTATAGTCCTTTATCGCCTGTCTGCTAACATACATATCTGCCATTTCGTTTGCTTTAGCTTCTAAGGCGTATGCACGTATCCGTCCATACTTCTGCCACTTTTCCAGCGGAATAACTTTCCCAGAATTCGCGAGCAATTCCTTAAGCACGTTTGAAGATACCGCTGTTGCGATCGTTGCATTACTATCTGGCGCAAGAGTTCCGATGGAGTAATTGATCATACCTATGACCTCGTTTTTGCTGTTTAGGACAGGACCCCCACAGATCCCAAGAAGATAATCGATTTTTATCTGGAACCATTTGTCATTCCTATATCTGCTTTGGAAAGTCCCTGGTATACACTTGTATTCATCGGAGTCTAAATATCCCAAAGTGTAAACTTTCTCGTCGATCTGGACAGTATCACTGTCTTCAAGGGGAAGTGGTACTCCAGTGTCAGCAACTTTTAGTAGTACAAGATTGTGTTTTGCATCAAATGCGACAATCCCTTCAATACTCACCCCTATATCCTCCCACAGATCAGGATCATTGTCACCACTTGATATCTGAGCACTATTGGTAACTGTCTCCGCAAGACTATCGGAAGGAATTGCTGCGACTTTATGAGTTGTTGCAAGAAAATCAATAGTCGTCACAATCTTGTCCGGTTCAACAAAGAATCCGCTTCCTGTTTCAATATGCGATAATATATCGGTATTTCCTGCATTGGCTCCAAATGGCAGTTCAATTGTATATCCTGTTTCAAAGAAAACCAAAGATTCTTTACTGTTTTCAGCAATTTGTTGTAGCAATGCATCCTTTTTCTTCTTCATAACTAACTTCCTTTCTATTGTTTATAACATTGGCACATGCCGCTTATTTTTAAAATTAGGGTCTAATTCCTTCGCTTTCGTAAAGTCGGTTTCTGCTTCTTCGTGCTGTTCGAGTGCTTCTTTTGAAAGTCCACGGTCATGGTAGAATAATGCTTTCTTTGGATTTAAGAGGATGGATTCATTGAAATCTTCAATCGCTCCGTGATGGTCACCGAGACCAACTTTTGCAGCACCCCGTGTGTGATAGATAGAAGACCGAAATATATCACCCATCGTTTGTAGTTGTAAAGCCGTATCACTGTCGGATACCGCTTCTTGATATAGTCTTTGTGCTTCCTTACTGTTTCCTTCTTTAGTTGCAACTTGTCCGAGAAGGTACCGCGTCCACCCTCGATCATTGTAGGCTATATTGCGCTTTGGATCCTGATTAATACTTTCGGTATAGTCGTCAATCGCCATTTGATAGTGATGCCGCGCTTCCACCAGAACTCCTTGATCAGCTTTGGATTCACCGAGAAGACCCTTCGCTCTCCCACGGTTGTAGTAGGCTATCGTATCGTTCGGATTAAGTTGGATCGCTTTATCACAATCTTCAATTGCTCCGACATAGTCACCTATAGCGGATTTCGCAGCACCTCGGTTGCCGTAAACTTCAAATACATCTGGATTGAGCTTGATCACACGGTTGTATATCGCTATTGCGGACTTGTTTTTTCCTTGTGCCTGCTTTCTATTCGCTTTCGCCCGAGCGGCATGGGCGCGGACACCTGAAAGTTTTTGCCACGCAGCAAAATGTACTATTTCCTCATTCTCCTCAAGAAGAGAATTAAGCACGTTAGCAGGAATAGCGGATCCTAATTCAAGGGTAATAATGGTGCCATGATCAGCCATTGTTAGACCTGCAGCAGCAGCAATCCCGATTACTTCACCTGTGCTGTTAAGCACAGGGCTCCCACTGTACCCTGGAAGAAACTGTGTTTTTATCTCAAACCGTCCTCTTTTGTCCGCACCAGATATTGTCCCCGCCACGCACTTATATTCCGCGTTTTCGTAAGCAAGCGTGTAAACTCGGTCACCCACTTTAACATTCTCACTGTTGCCAAGATGGAGAGGATTAGCACACTTTCCGGCAACCTTTAGAAGAACTAAGTCATTTTTGACATCAAACGCTTTAACGCCTTCAATAGTATATAGGTCGAGCTCTTTGCTAACTTCTATTTTGTATGCGTAGAGAAGATCCTTGTGATCTGGATGGTAAAGAGGGGTTCTTTTCACTTTATGCTGCTTTGCAGCGACAGTTTTTGCCCATGCGACGACGTGGATATTGGTTACCAGTGTATCAGGTGCTATAAAAAAACCTGTTCCCGCTACACCAACTTTCCTTTCGTCTTTTGGTGAACTTTTATGAATGCGCGAGAATAACCTGTGCAAATTCGTGTATGTAGCACTACGGCTTCTGTTAAATAGTTTGTAAATGCGCCAGTGCAAAGTCAATATAGAATCGGGAAACATTTCTATGTAAACTAAAGCACTTCTGTTATTTTTTGCAATCTGTTGTAAAATAGTATCTTTTTCTTGTTCCATAAAGGTGTTTCCTTTCATTGCCTGTGGTATTACCTTTCACAATCAGGGTCTAATTCCTTTGCCTTCGCGAAATCTGCTTCTGCTTCTTCGTGCTGTTCGAGTGCTTCTTTTGAAAGTCCACGGTCGTGATAGTAGAGGGTCTTCTTCGGTTTTAACTTGATGGCATTATTAAAATCTTCAATCGCGCTGTCATGATCGCCTAAGGCAGCTTTTGCAGCACCACGTGTGTGATAGAAAGCAGCCTGAATTCTGGCAAGCTTTGGTTTTAATCGCAACGCTGAATTAACGTCATTTACTGCTTCTTGATATAGTCTTTCTGCCTCTGCATTATTGCCTTGTTTAGTTTCGAATTGCCCCATCAAATATTTTACCCATCCAAGGTTGTTATAGGTTATTGGTGCTTGCGGATTTAAATTAATCGCTTCAGTAAATAGGTTGATAGCTTCTTGATATAGTCTTCGTGCTTTAGCGTTATTCCCCTGATCCGCTTCAGATTTTGCCTCGCGGACTTTCGAATTGCCTTGTCCAACTAACAATCCTCTTTGACCCAAAAATGTCTTAGACAGCTTAACGAAAAGACTCAACCCAAAAATCAATACCTCTCCCCACTTCCATGAAAAATATGTCCGAAAATTGGAGAACTGAAATGGAACTGATTTGAACCGATGGACTTTAAGTTGATCAGCTATTCCCTCTTCTAAGAGTCCAAGTTCCATCTTTGCATCTGCGCGCCCTTGGTATGCCTCAATGATTTCAGGATTGAGTTCAATGGCAAAATCGTAATGTGCTATTGCCGCTTCGTATTCACCGTCTTTCCCCATACTATCTCCTGCTCTTGTTTCGGCTAAAGCACGGATATATGGCAATTCTTGCCACTTCTCAAAAGGTATCGCTTCTCCCTCCTCTTTGATGAGCGCCTTCAATGTGTTTGCGGGAATAGCGTAAGCGCAAGATCTATTGCCAGACGCATCAATACTTGCGAGTGCGTCTATCCCTATAACCTCTCCCTTACTGTTGATAACGGGGCTACCGCTACTTCCACCAGAAGTTTTGATTTTCATCCGGATAAGATCGCCAACTTGTCTTTGCCAGATGCCATCAGTAGTACCGTATGTAATTTCAGCAATCCCATCGGGGTAACCAACAGCACAAATAGCATCCTCATACATAATCGTTGCACTATCACCAAGCTTAAGTGGAGTGCCTTCATAGGCAATCTTTAGAACAATCAGATCATTTTTAACGTCATACGCCGCAACACTTTCTATTTTAAACGTGTCCTCCGTATCTGAGAGTTTTACAGACACGGATGTCGCTCCTACGATGACATGAAAGTTCGTCACAATCAAGTGCTTGTCAATGAAAAACCCACTTCCATTATTCGTCTCAATTTTGACTAAAGATAACCGAATATGTAATGGCAGAATAGGCGTTTCTCTTTCCACATCTAATCGGACAACAGAATCTGCTAAAGTTTTTCGCTCATGTCAAGAGTAAGTGCTTTTGACGAGTTTTGCTATAAAATCAACACTGACAGCTTTTAGATTCATGACGAACTCACAGATTGCGACGTAACCGGCGAGGAACTTTTTATGAACGCCACGAAAGGGACGAAGGAAGTTTCGCAGCGTCGTCCAGGCACCTTCAATCGTATTTGTATGGATCTCGTAAAGACCATCACCGTCTGCGTCTCTTGCCCACTCGCCATCCTTATGGAGAACAATTTCACGGGCGCGCTGAATACGGTTATAGCCGCGCCAACCATCCGTATACACCGTTGAAGTCGGCAGCGTAAACTGATGAACGTGTGTTGAAAGCGTCGCAGAATCGGTGTGCCGCACAACACGTAATCTCAGGAGACCGCTTTCGCGACCTTTCGTCCCAACAATAGGCGGACGATCATTGTCATAAGTCCCATGTCCCCTGCGTTTATTGCCACGCCGACGCGGCGGATCCGAAGCATCAACGTGCTTATCGCCTTTTTCACCGGCGTTTTGAAACATCTCATCTGTTTCGACTTCAGCATCGGGTAAAGCAGCTTCGGGCTGTATCTGCTCTGCCGAAGTTTGGAGTTTACGTCTTATAGAAAGAACGGTTTGACGACTTAGACCCAGTTCACGCCCGAGTTGTGCACTTGAAACACCTTGACAGACACCGCGCAAAAGCAGAACGACCTGTGAGGGACGAAACTGCGTGCCAGCAAAGACCGTCCCGGTATAGAGGTTGTAGATGCTCTCACAGTGTTTGCAGCGATACACTTGTAGACCACTTGTTTCAGTCTTACGGAACTTGCGTGCCTCCGCCACGCTCGCTTGGCATTTTGGGCAACACAGCCCTTGAGGGTGGAAATGATCCAACACCCACGCTTGAGTTTTTTCTTCATCCATGAGAGATTGTATTGGAAAGTCCATAGGTAACACTCTAACATAACTTTGAAAAAATAGCACTTACTTTTTACATGAGCCAAAGTTTTTTCAACAATTTGTTGTAGTGTCTTATCTCTTTCCTGTTCCATAAAGGTGTTCCTTTCAACTATATCCATTATACACCAAATCTCAGAATTTATGTAAAAAAAAATTTGACATCATGCCATAGAATGTGGTATCATAAATTAATAAGCACACAATCTAATTATAGTTCTACACACGGGATTATCGGATGTTTTATCAATGGCTTACCACATTGACATCGCAATACAAGAGGTTTGCGCGCTACGCTGCCCTAAATCGAGACCACCTTCGCGCCATACGCATTATTATTGCTATTCGTCGTGCTGTGGTGGGTTAATCGCAAGCAGATAAGAAGTATTATTGGAACGCCCATCACTGAAACAACCAATTTCGGTGGGGCGTTTTGTTTTTTAATCACATGAGGAAATTTCACATGTTTGAAGAGGTATCACCGCAATTCACGTTCGCTGACAAGGAAAAACAGACCTTAGCGTTTTGGCGTGAAAACGACATCTTTCAAAAAAGTATGGAGATGTACAAAGACGCGCCATCCTTTGTTTTCTTAGAGGGACCGCCGTTTGCAAATGCACCCCCCGGTGTGCATCATGTCCTTGCACGTATCATGAAAGATGCTGTCTGCCGATATAAGACGATGACGGGGCATTACGTCCACAGAAAAGCGGGTTGGGACACACACGGACTTCCCGTTGAATATCAGGTTGAAAAGCAGCTCAATATCACAAATAAAGCGGAATTAGAGGCTTACGGCGTTCAGAATTTTATTGAAAAGTGTAAGGAAAACGTCTTCCAATATGAACAAGATTGGCGGCGGATGACGGAACGTATCGGATTCTGGGTGAACTTAGATGAGGCGTATATTACGTTGTCAAACGATTATATTGAGAGCGTTTGGTGGGTATTGCGGCAAGCATGGGATAAGGAACTATTGTATCAGGGGCATAAGGTGCAACCGTATTGCTATCGGTGTGGGACAACCTTGGCAAGCCACGAAGTAGCACTCGGTTATCAAGAGGTCTCCGACCCATCCATCTTTGTTCGCTTTCCACTGAAAAACAGAGAGAGGACCTATCTGCTTGTTTGGACAACGACGCCGTGGACGTTACCATCTAACGTTGCTGTGGCTGTCGGTGATGATTTCGATTATGTTGCCGTTGAACATAACGGGCAACACCTCATCCTCGCAGAAGAATGTATGGCGAGTTTATTCGGTGATGAACCGCCGCAAATCGTTGAGAACTATAAGGGCAGTGATCTCCGCGATTGGGAATACGAACCGCTTTTTGACAGTGGAGAACACGCAGAACTGATTAATATTGGCTCGCAAGCTTCGCCAAGGGCTCACTATATCGTTACCGGTGATTTCGTGACGACCACAGAAGGAAGTGGTTTGGTGCATATTGCTCCTGCTTTTGGACAAGATGACTACGAAATTGGGCAAAAACATAACCTTCCATTAGTGCAATTGGTGGGTGCGGATGGCAAGTTTGTTCCTGAGGTTAAAGATGTGTGGGCAGGTGAATATGTCAAAGACGCTGACCCGAAAATCATTGAGAACTTGGATGGACGCGGGTTGTTGTTCAAGGTTGCTGAGTATACCCACCAATATCCGTTCTGTTGGCGATGCGATAACCCGCTGCTCTATTATGCACGTGAGTCGTGGTTTATCCGCACGACCGCTATTAGAGACCGGATGCAGCAGCACAATCAGGAAATCAACTGGTATCCTGGGCATATCAAAGATGGTCGGTTCGGCAATTGGCTGGAAAATAATATTGACTGGGGATTGAGTCGAGAACGTTATTGGGGGACACCGCTACCCATTTGGATATGTGATGATTGCGGACATCAACACTGCATCGGCAGCATTGCTGAATTAAAGGAACTCGGCACTGATGTGCCAGATGATATTGAATTGCACCGTCCTTATGTTGATGACGTTGTGCTTACTTGTGAGGAATGTAGTGGTACGATGTATCGCACCCAGGATGTTATTGATTGTTGGTTTGACTCAGGCTGTGCACACACTGCACAATGGCACTATCCTTTTGAAAACAAGGAACTGTTTGAGCGAGCATATCCCGCAGATTTCATCTCTGAAGCTATTGATCAGACGCGTGGATGGTTCTATAGCCTCTTAGCGACCGGCACGCTCCTCTACGACAAACCCGCTTACAAAAACTGCCTCTGTTTGGAACTAATCCTCGCTTCGGATGGACAGAAAATGAGTAAGAGTCGCGGCAACACAGTTGATCCGTGGACAATTTTGGACGAGCAGGGGGCAGACGCAATGCGGTGGTATATGTTCACGGCATCACCGCCTTGGGCGCAGCGAACTTTCAAACTTGAAGGCGTTGATGAAGCGTTGAAAAAGTTTATGGGGACTCTAAATAACGTCTATAGTTTCTTCGTGATGTATGCTAACTTGGAGCAGGTTGATGTGTTGGATGGTGTGCCCCCGGTTGCGGAACGTGCTACCATAGACAGATGGATTTTGTCCTGTCTGCAGACCTTGATTAACAAAGTGCGCGACGACATGGAGAATTACCATCTCACAAATGCACCGCGCGCGATTGAGGCTTTTGTAGATGACCTCAGTAATTGGTATGTTCGCCGTTCCCGCGACCGTTTCTGGGGTTCGGAAGCAGGACAAGACAAACAAGCAGCTTACGCGACGTTGTATGAGGTGCTTGTCACCTTAGCGAAACTCTCAGCACCGTTCATCCCCTTTCTGGCTGATGAACTTTATCGGAACTTAGTCGGTTCGCTTGATCCCAATGCACCGCTGAGCGTTCACCTTGCGGAATACCCAGTCGCAGATGATACCTTGATAGATTCAACGTTAGAAAACGATATGGCGTTCACACGCGAGATTATCAGCATGGGACATGCCGCTCGGAATCGTTCCGGTATAAAGACGCGCCAACCGCTGGCTGAAATAACGCTTGGTGGATTATCTGATGCTGAGAAAGAAACCATCAACCGTTTGGCAGCGTTCGTTCACGATGAACTGAATGTTAAGGAAATCGTCTTCACAGAGGAGTTAGACGCGTTCACACAAGTTACCCTCAAACCGAACTTCAAAGTATTGGGACCAAAGTACGGCAAAGGCGTGCAAGCAATCGCAAAAGCACTCGCAACCGCAGATGCAATGCAATTGAAATCGGAATTGGAAGCGAATGGGAGTCTACAGATTGAAGTGTCTGGAGAAAAATATACCCTTGAAGAGTCGGAAATTGATTTGCAGACACAGAACCGAGAAGGCTTTTTTGTAGAGGTGGATGCGAAGAAGTTCGTGGCATTGTCAACAGAACTGACGCACGAGTTAGTGCTTGAAGGGATGGCACGCGAACTTGTCAACAAAATTCAGAATATGCGGAAGGAAGCTGACTTTAACGTGTCTGATCGGATTAAACTCAGTGTGAAAACATCCTCCGCGCTTGTGGCGGAAGCGTTTGAAGTGCATCGGGATTATATTCTCAGGGAAACACTGACAACTGAAGTTGTTGAATTGCCCAGTGAGAAAGCATTCAATCTGGACCAAAACCTCAATGGCGAACAGGCGACGTTGAGTGTTGAGCAGTTATAGAATTAGATAAGCATTAAACGTTTAATGTGTTCCTCTTTATTTGGGTAAATCAAGGAAGGTATAGGGATCTATACCGCCCTCTTCAAAAGGGACCAGTTTAATACCGGGAAAATCGGCTGCAGTTATACTTTCATCGCGCGCGTTTTTTTCTTTTTTGATCGTCCTCATGTAATCACCATCATCGGGATGGCCCAGAGATCTTCGCAAATATTGTTTTCCATCGGACTCACCCCATATTACATAGCGGACACCTTTGATGATAGGATATACCAATCCATTGCTCATAACAGACCCCTCAACAGGAATACCTTGTTTTAGAAGTTTGATCTTAACACGTATCCTCAATTCCGAATTAGCACTCTTGCGTGGCCAAGTAATAGGACCGAACCCTTTTGGTAATTCCGGATAGGGTCCGAACCCGTAAGGGGAGACAAGTTGATCTTGAGAAACCGGTATTGGTGGGGGTGTCTTACCAACGTAGATGTCGCCTACTTTGTATGTCTTGGTTTCTGCCTCGGTGCTTGTATCCGTTTCCCTCACTGCCCTGGTTGTTTTCTCCGTGTTTAGCGTTGTACTATCTGCAGGTATATCAGCTGCCTCGCTATCAGTTACCGCTTTCTTAGCTGCCCATTGCCGGAGCAGTTCAGCAGTCTCCGCTGCCGATTTTCTGTCAGGTGCCGTATCGTATCGGTACCAGAACACACACGCAACGGCAAACACTATCAGGAAGGCTACGCCGCCAATAACCCACTTATTGCCAACAATATCACGAAACATCGGACACCTCCTTTTGTTTATGACATGCATGTGTAGTATGTCAGTTGGAAAGGAATAGGTCACATTGGTCAAGCAAACTGAGGATTAAACACTCCCATAGTGTAGGTTTGCCTGCCATTTTCCATAATATATAAAAAATGCAAAAAAAATCAAGTTAAAAATTGAAAAATTTGGAAAATAATAGAAATTTGAGGGATTAAGACAAGTAATTCGCGAAATCTGTGTAAATTGTCTGAACCAGGATTCTCAGGATTTCCAGATTTGCAGGATTATGGAGACATCTAAGAGAAACAATAATCTTTCTCCAAATTGCAGATTTGACGATACCTGATACATAGTGAAGTCCAAAAATACCTATACATCTTCTTTGGGTTTGCGGCGTTTGTAGTCGCGCAATTCATTGCGCCTCTTACATTCTATTCTTCTGGAAAGTGATTATATTTGAGCACACCATCTGCATCAGCAAACCGCAGGTATAATGCCCACGTCCAACTGTTCTGATCAATGCTACATACAACCTCGTTCCACCCTGCTTTCAACTGACATGGAATCGTATCTGCATCCGGTGTTATCCGCCGATAAACATTCTTTTGGTGGAGTTTTGTGCCGTTTAGCCATACTTTAACCGTCTCATCGCTGCCTAACAGCAGGACAGTGTCCATCGCTTTTGGGGCATAGACGTAAGTAACCGCGTATCCAACCACTCCCGTCCCCATACCGATTTTCGTGCGTAAATCCAACATGCCGTTAGTTCTGGTCTCTGCTTCACGCCAACGGATCGTTTTGCCTTCAATGCCTTTGTGGGTTTCCTTCAGATTTAGCGGGTTTTCTGAGGAAATCGCTGAGACTATTGTGTTAGCATCTGTTTTCGGAATAGGACCTAAAACCATATAACGTCGAACAAACGGGGAGGCATGTAATACTTGATAGGAATCGACTCCGATTTTGTAACCTGTCGCCTCATTTGATTTGCCGACACTCCTCAAGACGATCTGGTTATCCCCTTGATTCAGTGGTATTGTACCGAATGTCACGAGCGTTCCTGCCACCAATTCTGAATTGTAGCAATTGGACGGTTGACCGACTACTGTTCCATTAACGGTGAGTTCTGCATTCCCATATTCCGGTCCACGAGTCAACACAGCACTGATTTCATACAGGTTTTTATAAGGGATTTCAATTTTTTGATGTAACGCTGCACCTGATATTTTTACGTTCAATGCAACATGCCCACCATCAATATCAATTCCTGCATCACGATAGTTTTCTAACTTATATGCGTCCGATTCCTGTTCAACTAACAAGGATGCTGCGGATTGCGTATTCTTTGGTGGTATTTTCCACTGCTTTTCATACCAAAATTGTGGTAGCGCGTAGATATCACGTGCTTCGTTTGTCAGATAGAGATTATAACCTTCAAAACAGATCGCCTCTCCAAGAAAATTGTGCCGCAATACCCACGGTTTTTTCTGAATCATCTGTGCTAAGTTACCAGCAGCGTTGTGATATACCCAGAGGGAATTGTATGTGCAGACAGCAAGCCGCTTTCCGTCTTCAGATATCCCTGCGCCTGTAACCAATCTTGCTTCTGCGATCTCACCGACACGTTCCAAAACCTGCTTCGTCCCAGCTTTCAATTCGGGAAAACGGTAAAGCACCGCTCCTGATTGTTCTTTTGAGATAATATAAGGTATTCCTTTGGCAATGAACAAGCCTTCCGCATCTACATTATTGCTGGGATAGCGATAGGGATATTTCGCGATGACTTCCGCTTCTGCATCTGTATGTGGGTTTGGTTCTTTCACGACAACTACTGCAAGGTTGATTCGCATTCTGCTATTGTTACCGATGTCGCCGATCCAAAGTTGCCCTTTGTTATCAATACCGAGTGCTTCCCAGTCGAAATTTTGTGTGCCGCGCACTTTGATTTCGTTGATTAATTCACCGTTCCGTTTTGTTGCGTAAAGGACAGCGGGGTTGCCAGAGTCGTTCAGTGTCCAATAGACATCTTCAAACTGTTTACTCACAACAATGCCTGAACTTTCACGAATATCGGGATGTGTATATCTGCCTGCAGGTTGCCACGGTGGCGTGCCAAAAGAGGCGTGATCTTCGGCTATAATGAATGTGGTTGCGAGGATGAAAATGAGTGGGTAAAGCAGCAATTTCATTTATAGGCAATTCCTTGTAGTTTCATGAATTTAGAGGTTTTTAAGACCGATTATTTAACGGAATTCTTTACCAATATTTTGATTAGCGATCAACTTTAATATCCACCCGCAAACCCGGATTCTCTTTACGAAGTCTGCGAATCGGCGACATATCCTGAATTGGGTTGTCCTTAATGTGTAGAACTTCTAAAAGCTTAAAGTTTTCAATAGTGCTGATGTTCGCAATTTGGTTATCCGACAAATACAAATATTTTAGATTTGTCAATCCTGCGAGCGGTGTGATGTCACGGATTTGATTCTTGGTAAGTCCTAAACGTGTGAGTTGTGTCAACGCTGCGAGTGGCGTAATATCACTAATCTCACTATCATCAAGCGATAATTCCATAAGATGTGGAAATCTGGTAAGAAATGAAACGAGATCACGAAGGTTTTTACTATCTACTTCTAACCTTGTCAATCGTGTTAAACCCGCGAGTGGTGTGAGATCTTTAATTTGATTACCACCAATTGACAATGACATAAGTTGTGTTAATTCAGCGAGCGGTGTGATGTCTGTAATTTGATTATCTTCAATGGATAATCGATCAAGACGTTTTAAAGATGCAATGTTCGTGAGATCCCTAACCTGATTTCCATTTAACCATATACCTAAAAGTTGTGAATGTTCCTTAAGTTGAGGAATATTTATGATTTTATTATTATCAAGACTTAAATTGATAAGCTTCGTCAATCCAGCAATCGCTGTAATATCACTTATTTGATTATTACTTATGTCTAAGGACAAAAGGCTTGTTAAATTTTTTATCGGTGTGATATTGCTAATTTGATTGTCTTCAAGCGATAAGGAGGAAAGTTTCGTCAAATTATTCATTGGAGGAATGTCAACAATTTGATTTCTATCAAGATATAGAAATAATAATCGTGGTAATTCTGCAATGGGTGTGATGTTAGCAATTTGATTATTCCTGAGATCTAACTGAGTCAGCTGTGTCAATCCTGTGAGCGGTGTAACATCGCTGATCTCATTATTTCTGAGATCTAACGTCTTAAGTTGTGTCATATTAGTAAGTGGTGCTATTTCATTAATCTCATTATTGTACAGATTTAACGTCTTAAGTTGTGTCAATTTTCCAAGTTGTGTGACATCGCTAATTTGATTATCATTTAGTGTTAGTGATGTCAGTTTAGGCAAACCTTCAAAAAATGAAACATAAGGGGTCAGATCACTAATCTGATTATTCTCAAGTACTAAGTCTGATAGTTCCTTTAATCCGTTGATGTGTCCAATCTCTTTAATTTGATTACCTTGAAGCGATAACCTTCGAAGCAGATTCAATTCAGACAATGGTGTGATATCGCTAATCTGATTACCTTGAAGCGATAACCTTCGAAGCAGATTCAATTCAGACAATGGTGTGATATCGCTAATCTGATTACCTTGAAGCGATAACCTTCGAAGCAGATTCAATTCAGACAATGGTGTGATATCGCTAATTTGATTACCATGAAGAAATAAACCCCAAAGCAGATTCAATTCAGACAATGGTGTGATATCGCTAATCTGATTACTACTAACGACTTGTGCCAGTTAACTTTTTGTAATATTTCTGATACTACAGTTAGATTTATTTATGCGTAAACAACGTCTTTGAGTGCCATCAATGGGCGTCCTAAACATTTGTTCAAAAAAACACCGAGTGTAAAACCACCAAACTTGTTACTCAAGCGTGTGCGAACCCCCCAATGCCCCCGGGCGCGTATCCGTGAAACATTGAACTGATGGGTGAGTTGACTTATCGTTGTTTCAATCCGCCGTCTGAGTTTAGCATGCTGCTTACGAAACCTTGGCGGATATTGTGCCTTCTGGTTCTTACGCCGCGTCGGTAATAGACACACATTGTAAGTCCTTAGTAAATCAGCCTCAAGTTTCTCGGAAATATACCCTTTGTCTCCGAGAATAATAGGATAAGTGCCACGTTCACATAGCAAGGGTAGCACTTCTCTATCATCGGTATTCGCAGTCGCTATGGCAAAATCAACAGGGAGCCCGTAAGCAGTGGTTATCACACTCCCACGAAATCCTAAGAAAGTGCCAAGTCCTTTTGTGACACACTTTCCATAAGTTGCCAAGGTGCCGGTGCCATCAGCACACTTTAGAGGTGATGTAGAAGCAGGCGCACGCTTGAAATCACAAAGCGGGATAGGAAAACTATCTACAATGAAAACCTCATCATCCGGTAAAAACTGTATCAAAACAAGTCGGAGCTTTTCGCTTGCGTAGCACAAGTTGCGGCGTCTCCGATTGAAGCGAGAACGTTCCGGCAAATAGGGAAAAAGGTGTCCGAGTTGTGCTTTGATAAGTTTGTATCCTGCGAGTTCACTATCCTTTCCTATCAGTTCCAAAAGCCATGCAATCGTGAGAATGTCGCTGTCAGGACATTGACTGGTTGGTCCCGGACGCAATGCTTCAGCTCCCGGAAAGTGGGTATCATAAAGCGTTGCCATGATTTTCTGACAGACACGCGCAACTGCTTCAAGCGTGCGGGTTTCCGTATTTTTCAGTTGCAAAACATACTGTTCTAATGTATCCTGTAAATCCATCCTTGTGTTTCCTTTTTATAGGGAGTTTACTATAAAGGATAGCATAAGGGTGGAATTATGAAAACAGAAAAATACTAAATGTGTGAAACATAATATTACATAAATAGAACCAACTAACACAAGTCGTTACTAAGTAATAAGCGCGTCAGTTTTGTTAATTTTGCAAGTGGTGTGATGTCCCGGATTTCATTATTATTAATTGATAAGGTGTGCAGTTGCGACAAATTCAGCACTGGTGTAAGGTCTATTATTTTATTATTCCATAAAGATAATCTTTCCAATTGCACAAGTCCTGCCAAAGGTGTGATATCTTGGATTCGATTACCTTGAAGGGATAAGTCTGTAAGTTCTTTCAATCCACTGAGCGGGGTAACGTCTCTAATTTCATTACTTTCAAGAGATAGGGTATTCAGTTGTATTAACCCAGACAAAGGTGTGAGATCCATAACTTGATTAGAATTTAGGTTTAACGAGGTCAGATTTGTTAGTCCTGCAAGAGGTGTGATATCTGCAATTTGTCCGCTACCAATTGATAAACTTGTTAAACCCATCATTTTTTCTATACCTGTTAAATCACTAATACCTTGTTGTCGAGTAGCCAAAGTCTTTAATTTATCTAACTTCTTTTGCGTGATAGGTTCATTTGGATCTAAAGATAGTGCTTCTCGTACTGCGGCAGCTAAATTCTGGTCGGGGATCTCCACCGGTTCGGGTGGTGAACAACTGGCAAATACAGTGAGAAACACAAAAAGTAGGTAAATATGTTTCATGATGCTGCTCCTTTTAAGTGGGATTGAAAGATGTATGACACGATTTAGATTACTTGCATTATAGCAGCAAATTCAGATGTAATCTATATAATCTGAATGCAATATCTCTTGCAGATTATATCTAAATCCGTTATAGTTATTTTATGGCATCAAAGAATCAGACACTTACCGCTATTGAGGGTATCCATGTCGGTCACGTCACCGATTTAACTGCTCGGACAGGGTGTACCGTTATCCTCTGTCCAGCAGGCGCGACAGCAGGCATTGATGTGCGCGGTGCTGCCCCAGGCACGCGAGAAACTGAATCTATTCGTCCGGGACGTTTAGTCCAAAAAGCGCATGCAGTCCTACTAACAGGCGGAAGTGCTTTCGGTTTGGATGCTGCAGGCGGTGTTGTGCAATATCTTGAAGAAAAGGACGTAGGTTTTCCTGCAGGTGTTGTTCGTGTGCCGATTGTTCCTGCTGCTGTCATCTTCGACTTGTCTGTCGGTGATGCAAAGGTGCGACCTGACAGACAGATGGGTTATCAAGCGTGCCTTAATGCCACCAATGAACCCGTTGCGATGGGTAATGTCGGTGCGGGAACTGGTGCAACCGTCGGTAAAGCCCCAGGTGTTACACCTTCATTGGGTGGTGTAGGTTCAGCGTGTAAACACCTTGATACCGGTTTGATTGTCTCTGCGTTAATAGTCGTAAATGCGCTTGGGAATGTTGTTAATCCTACAACCGGTGAGATAATCGCGGGTGGAAAAGAAAATGGTGATTTTGTAGACATCACGGAACGTCTCTTAGATGCGAATATCGTTCCCGGAACAAATACAACCATCGGTGTTGTTGCTACAAACGCCACGCTTTCTGGTGCTGAAGCGACACGTGTTGCAGAGATGGCGCACGATGGATTGGCACGTGCGGTACGTCCATCACATACAATGTTTGATGGCGATGTGCTCTTTACCCTCGCTACAGGTGCACATACTGGTAGCAGTGTGAACAGTATCGGGATCCTTGCTGCAGAAGTGGTTGCTGAGGCGATTGTCGCTGCTGTAACTACCTAAATCGGTTTACCTTGCATTGCATCTGGAATTTCAATACCGAATTCGTTTAGCACAGTCGGGGCAATGTCGTATATACTTTTTGTAGGGACGTTTTCTATTTGTCGCGACCTGGAGATCGCTCCTACAGAGGAATGGGATGCAGATTTGATAATAAACATGCCCATCTCCGCGTGGTTGCAATCGTCAGGACCTGTGTCGTTTTCATAAGTATAAATGCTGTTGTAACCAACACTTCCCACCGAACGCCAAAAGAGATCGCCAAAGTATACAATGAGATCAGGTGCGATGTTGTGGCACTTGCGATATACCTCTTCCGGCTTAAATACGCGTGTATTGATGTTTTGCCCCGATTCGTCTATGATCGCTTCAAGTTGCGTCTTTAGTTCATCACGAACACTTTCGTAATCTTGTGCCTTGACAACTCCGTGCGGTTCTCTACCCGCAACGTTAATAAAGATTCGGGCATAATAGCCACCTTCTCCCCACGCTTTTGTTTTTTCCCAATCCACCATATCTGTTGTCCATCGGGTAATGCCTTGCGGTTGAGTTTTCAGTGTCAGATAACCTTGCTTCTGTAACCATTCGTTGACACAGATACCACCATCCATCCTTTTAGCACCGTGGTCTGAGACAATCATGACGGTGGTGTCATCATCAACACACGCCAACATCTTTCCAAGTTCTTCATCAAGAGTGCGATAGTAGTTCCGCATTGTATCAGCAAACGGTGAATTCGGCTCATACTTGGGATGGGTTTTATCCCAAAATCGCCAGAAAGCGTGATGGAGTCGGTCTGATCCCATTTCCACCATCATGAAGAAATCCCATGCTTTTTTCTCAAGCAGATGACGTACGAATTTGAAACGCGCGCGTGTCATTTTGAGGAGCTGCTGTTCCAACTCAGCACGTTTATCGGTGCGGAAATTTGGAATATCAATCATGTAGTCGGGGGCAACTTGCGCGATTTCACGTGTAAGCCTTGGTGGAAATGTCCATTGTAAACCACTTTGAGTCAACGGAGAATTGGGATCGCCTGGTGTGAGAAAACTGGTAACCATCCATCCCGGAAACGGCTTGGCAGGATAGGTAAGCGGCACACCCAATACAACAGAACGTTTTTGTGCTTGCCCAAGCAGTTCCCAGAGAGTTGGTACTTCAACCGCGTGTGAATTAGCGATAGTGAGTGCGTCGTAGGAATAATCCGGACGGTTGCGAAAGCCGTAGATTCCAAGTTCCCCCGGATCTCGGCTTGTCATCATGCACATCCATGCAGGCACGGTGATGGGAGGGATAGTGCTTTGAAGTTGCCCGTACATGCCTTGTGCCATTAGGCGGTGTGTATTGGGCATGTCGTCTTTGAAAGCGTCAAAGACTAATTCAGGCGCAGCGCAATCCCAACCGATAATCAGTACCCGCTTTTTCATGTTTTTCCCTATGCCCAACGCGGATTTCTTCCGCCAAACCGCTGCTCGCTGATATTCCACAACTCTGTCAAACCAAGTTCTCGGATGTGGTCTAAACCTGCAAAGCATGGGTCGTTAATTCGAGTGAGCCACTTCTGAAGTTCTGCCTCAAGTTCTTCCCTGATTGTTTGTGAATCTGCGTCATCAATGAGATTGTTCATTTGATATGGGTCATTATCATTATCATAGAGCAGCCAACCTATTCCATCGTAATGGCGCGCATACGTGTAACGATGTGTTCGGACTCCCCGCCACTCGCGTATACCCGCATTAAAACCTTCACTTCCGTGTAACGGGAGTTCAAGCAGAACAGACTGCGGTTCGTCAATTGTCTTACCGAGCATTGCGTCTGAAAGATCAATACCTTCCACACCCTCTGGAATTGGCAAATCGCACAAAGATAGCATTGATGGCATAAAATCAACGAGGCTTAGTAAGGTATTACGAGTGATACCTGCTGGAATTTCGCGAGGATAACGTATCATGAAAGGGATACGACTTGATTCGTCCCACGGACGTTCCTTCCTGTTATGCCCGTGGCTACCGAGCATATCCCCATGGTCAGATGTATAGACAAGGATAGTGTCATCAGCAATACCGATTTCGTCGAGTGCGTCCATTAAGCGTCCAAGATTTTCATCCAAAGCAGTGATATGCGCGTAGTAGCCAGAGATGTCCTTTCGCGTTGCGGGTGTATCTACCGCATTCGGACGCAACTGAATTTCCTCTGGTGGATACATCTCTTTATATTTTTCAGGCACATGTTCATACGGATTGTGCGGCGGTCCCCAACTTACATAGAGACAAAAAGGCTCATCAGCGTGGTCACGGCAGTATTGAATCGCTTGATCGGTTTGGAATTCCGGTTCGTAGCCTTCAATCTGTTTTTGGTTTCCATCGGAGTCGTGATAAGGAGCATTGAAATAGTTATGATGACAATTCCACCCGACCCAATGATCAAAACCGAATCGCATCTCAGGCGTTATGAACTTATCCCTTGGCATTCCACCGAGATGCCATTTGCCGATATAGCCGGTTGCGTATCCATCATCTTTGAAAACTTCAGCGATACCCGTTTCAGACAATGGCAGCGGTAGATCGTTGGAAACGGCTTTGTGACTCAAAGGGTGTTTGCCAGTCATCAGACATCCGCGCGCAGGCACACATATCGGGACGTTTGTGAAGGTGTTTGGGAAGAACATCCCCTCCTGTGTAAGTTTATCCATGGCAGGTGTCTGTACTTGTAGGTTGCCTGCACATCCGACATCGCATTGACGGTGCTGGTCACCGAAAACGAAAATTAAATTGGGTTTACGTTCCATTATTCCTCCTATTTCTGTCTAACTGTAGAGGTTCTATATCTAACTTTCTTCACTGCATCCATGTATAAATTTTTCGCAGTATGCCTTCACCTTGTGTCCACAATTCCCTTTTCAAAGGTGAAACTATTTTTGTGTAAGTGCTGAAATCCTTTCGTGTTGCACGATATTGTTCTTTATGTGTTATCAAACCCTTATTTTCAGGTGGGGATGCTCCAAAATCTACCCAGTCGTATCCTTCCTTACATGCCCATGATATAATATGGTGAAAAATTGCATTGTTAGGACGGTATTGTAAGTACTCAGGTACAGAAGCCTCACACCACAAAGTCACGGTACGATTGTAGTGCAGATAGAGTAATCCTGCAATGATTGTATTTTGATATGTTGCTATAGCAAGTTTCGCGAGACCTTGCTGTAGAAGCATTTTCATGAGTATACGAGGTTTCGGCGTCCCACCTAACTTTTTCACTGTCATGAGATACATATCATAGAAAGTGGATAATGCCGCATCGGTATCAGTATCGGTATCGGTATTGACAACTTCTACCCCCGATTTTTGTGCTTTCCGAACTGCGCCGCGAACACGTTTATTGTAAGCGTGCCAAAGAGAATCAATATCCTCGTTTGTTTCCAAAAGATGCGTGAACCTTTCTGTTCGCTCATACCCAATTCCTGTCAGATAATCACCATATTGGACGGTATCATCTGGTGAAAACGTCCAACAGAGTTCACACCACCCGTTATTGGCTGATGTAGTTTTAAGGTAGGTCTCAATGGTTGAAATCAAATCTGCTGCGTTTACTTGCACTGAATTAACTATTTGTGGACCTCCGAACAGATTCCACGGCATTGAATGCCATAATCGAATGCCCGGTATCGGTTGAAACACAAAGGCGGGTAATCCACCAATTACCACTCCATCCTGTTTGATGAATTGGGACATTGGCGTAAGCTGCTTGAATGAATTTGCAAGCGCATTTTGCCACACAGCACCGTGAAAAGCAGTACTATTCGGGCATTGCTGGATAACAGAATCCCATTCGTTACGATTTTGAGGCGTAAGCGGTTCTAAGGTGTACACATGCACATTGTAGTTGAAAAAGTGCTTTTTGGCAAGTATTATAGGACTCACTGGTATAAAGTAAAACTTGCACACTTTGTATTAATCTGTTATACTTTTTTGTGACCAAATATATTGAAGGAGGCTATTTTAAATGGCACACACATTACCAAGACTTCCTTATGCACACGATGCTTTGGAACCTTATATTGACGCACAAACAATGGAGATCCATCACGGCAAACACCATCAAGGCTATGTCAACAACCTGAACGCTGCCTTGGAAGGACTCGGTGCAGTGGCGGACATTGATGTTCACGAACTTCTCGGTAACCTTGACCAAGTGCCCGAAGATAAACGTCAGGCAGTCATCAACAACGGCGGTGGTCATGCTAATCATTCGCTTTTCTGGTCAATTATGAGTCCTAACGGTGGTGAACCCAGCAGTGGTGAAGTCGGAGAAGCGATAAAATCTGCCTTTGGATCGCTTGATGCTGCGAATGAAGAATTCACTACTGCTGCAACCAAACGTTTCGGTTCTGGTTGGGCATGGCTTGTTATTGGTGACAATGGATTGGAGATTTACTCCACAGCAAATCAAGATAGTCCAATTATGCAGGGACATACACCGATACTTGGGATTGACGTCTGGGAACATGCATACTATCTGAACTATCAGAACCGCCGTCCAGATTACGTTGAGGAGTGGAAAAATGTTATCAATTGGTCCAAGGTCAATGAACTTTATCTGGCAAACGCCTAAGTAAACCGACTTGAAGTTTTGTGTAGGGGTGGTTTTCAATCTGCCCCTACTTTTTTATTGGAACAGACACAATCTATCGGGTTCTATCCGTTCACACAAGCAGACAATTCTTCCAGAAATCGCTGAATAATTCAAAACAAAATATACATCACACCAAATTAACTTGATTCGGAGTTTTCCGATAAAGTCAACATTGCAAGGCACGGGGATCTCGCGCTACAAATCCCGTTAATTTGGTACCAGATGAAAGTGTTATCAAGAGGAAATGTAGTCAGACATTCAGCACTTCGGAACGACAAGTTGCGAGGGTAAAATGCCGAGACGCAAACCGTATACAAAGGTCGTTAAAACAAATCAAATTCGTGCAGAACATGTTCAAGGGATGGGGGATGTAGTTTTCAAAGGTTTCCAGTGTCTAAACAGTAAATGCTTGGAATTCATCTTCATTCGTAAAGGTGAAATCGGTGATGATTTTGAAATTATTTGTCCGAGTTGTGGGATAATTATGTTATCAGGCGACGAAACTCAGTTCTATGAGTACAAACTGGAAGATCGGAGAGATAATTCCATTATTGAGGAAGGAACATTTACAATTCTGCACGATGACTATATTGAGGAAGCACAAGAGTATAAATATTGCATTGTCTGCAATACAATGAAACCGCTTGATTTTTTTGACCAGCATCGTGCTCGGAAGTCAAACCGTCAGAGTGAGTGTAAAATATGCAAGAAGGTTTACAATTCGATTAAAAATAAGACTCGGTTGACAGATCAGCACCGTGAAACTTCACAAAAGCGGCGGATGTATCTGGATCTCTCTGGAAGTGCCAAAATCAATAGTGAGGAAATTTACAAACGTTTTGACTATTGTTGTTTTAAGTGCAAGAAAGACCTCCGAAAAGTTGAAGCAAAAGAACGTCCACTTGATCATACACTTCCTGCTGTTTTTTTATGGCCTTTGACAACAGAAAATGCAACCCTGCTGTGCCGAGAACATAACACCGAAAAATCAGGTAAATGGCCATCAGCATATTACTCAGACAACGAGTTAAAGCAACTTGCTGTTCTGACTGGTGTTCAATACGAAACACTAACTGGGCAACCACACTATAATCCTGAGGCACTTGAATGCCTTAAGATTCCTGAACAAGTAGATAACCTTTTGACAAAATATGCGGCATATAGGCAAGAAATCATCAAGTTACGAAATCGTATTTTGAAGTATGAAAACTTTGATTTTTTTAAGCATTCAACAACCATTTCGTCCGCTTGGGTACTTCAAGCCGATCAAGAGTACCAAAGAGTAATTCATCAGGAAACTGATGTCAATACAAAACAAGATACTGATGTGACGTAACTGTTCCTTTGTCTCGGATACCGTGAGATTCACAATGTGCAACGTTTTCATCAAACAGATCTACCGAACGAAACCACTGTTTACCAAGCTTTTGTAAATGATCCGCCATATCACACTTAATACTTTTTCCTAGATGCATCACAACCACGCCATTAGATTTTAGTCGTTCTTTCGCTTGGCGAAAAATTGGGATATATACATCAAAACTATTTTTTTGCTTTTCATCAACAAAAACTGATGGGCATGTTTTAAAATCATGGGCGGACCAACCTGAAAACCATAGCCGTAACCAATTCGCAGCGTAAAATCGAGTACTATCAAAGAAAGGTGGAGACGTAATAACGGCATCTAGTTGTTCGATCTCTCTAGGCCACCAGTTTGTTGCATCTTGGAAAAATATCTTTCCCGGTTTAAAATTCACTGGCAAATTTTCATCCAAACTCCGCTGGACTTTCGCGCGTAGTTGATTGATCAGCGGACGATATTCGTAAGGACCGGTAGGTTTGTAAGGTGTAAGTGGGTGGGAACGGCGACTGAGCGCATACGGACGATTGCCATGCAAAATATGGAGCAGCGAAGCAAACACCAATCGCTCTTCGGGTGTCTGGGGTGGATGAATTTGAAAATAGCGTCGCGCTAAGAGAACTTCTCTCAAGGTTTGAGCCTCGTAATATTCGACAATCTTTCCATTGAACCCTAGATGCTTCACTTCAGTGACCTCTGCATCTGCGGTTGAGTGACAGTCAATAAAATTTTCTAATGTCTCAATAACTGTTGTACAACCCTGTTCAGTAGGTTGTTGAACCTTCGCACTAGCAATAGCAAAAGCGGCGGGGCTTATCTCAAAACCGTAGGCGTGTTTACCGGCCAGTGATGCCTCAAATGGAATTGTGCCGGCACCCGCGAATGGATCTAAAACTCGCCCATCTTCTGGAACAAATGTTTGTACCAAATGGTGTGCGATAGCAGGTTTAAGTTTGCCAGGATAAGAACATAAGGAGTGCCGAGAGTTCCCCCAATTCCTTTTAGCAAACGGTGTTTTCTGGTGGGGTAGGTTTTGCTTGAAGATGTTCCAATCGTCGCTCCAATCCATGATTCGCTTATTGGAAGTTTCTCTTTTCGGTTTGGAGGAATGTTTAAATACAAGTAATGATTGTTTAAGCAACATTCCACCTCTAGATTTGCGTTTTCGTAGTGTCATGGAATCTTTTTGAACAAAACCTAGGTCTTGCAGGCACGTTGACAACAACTCATCTACCGGAACGTGAACACCTGCGTAACAAGAATCCCCAATATCAATCGCGACTGTTGCATCAGGGGTTAAGTGAGGACCAATTGCCCTGAATACTTCCGTAATCTCACTAAAATAACAAGCAACCATCCGAGGGATACGGGAATCGTAGGCATTTTGTTTAAGTTTGGAAACAATTTTCTGAACACTGGGGTGAGATAGAGTAGGCATTTTAGAGACAGTTACATCGTTGATGCCTGCAGTTAAGGAAGCAGCGCGAAACCTTGTCAAGTCTTTCTTTTCTTTTAAACAACGCAAGAACCATAATTCTATCTTCGTATTGCGAAAATAGTTTGTTCCATTGACATAAGGTGGACTTGTAATTACGGTATCAATACCGAGAGGTGATATATTGTCTAACGTGTGAGCGTTTTCACATATTAGCAATGGTTCAGTTTTCAGTCCATCAACATCATTTCGGATATCATGAGCTATCTGATTGAAATTTTGGCAAATACCTTCAATGAGCGGTACTGTTTGCCGCGCAAGTTCCTTTGCTGTCTTGTATCTCAAATCACCTGACCGTTTCATCCGGGACGCAGGGACAAGGGCTGATAGGACAGCAACTGTGATAAGGTCGGCTAAGATTGGATTTTCAAGGGCGACTTCATCAATCCACGAGCGAGTTCGTAAAACCTTGTCATAAACAGGTGCATCAAAAAATAAACTGTCGCCAAAGGTTTGTATGTATGCTTGATGTAGAGCATAATTTCGTGGAATTTTTTCAAGTTTTTTTAGCGAATTTTTAACTTGAACAAGTTCTTTGGCTATTGCTGATCGTTGAGACACCTTTAATAACCGGATCCGTATTTTTGTTAAACTTATAAATTGCAGAACTGGATTTACTTCACAGAAATAAGCAGCTTTGTTAAGTTGGGCAGCGGTGAAGACGGTTGTTCCTGTTCCAGCAAATGGATCTAAGATGTTCTGGGCGTTCGGGGCGTAGTTTTTCAATATTGCTTCCACAAATTGGGTTGAGTATCCTTCTAAGTACGGGTACCATCGAGCAAAAGGCTCTTTTCGTCCATCCTTAAAAGTTACAGTCACCGGATCAAATAATTCTGTTTTTTCCTCCATACCTGGCAGTTTAAGTTGAATAGCAGGATCATGAATAAAATTCACAGATTGCTTTAATTGGCGAAGGCAATAGGTGTTTAAAGGTAAGTCATCAACTTTAGCATTTTCTACAAGTGTTTGATAGTCATCTCCAAATAACTGACGAAGTTCAGCACTTGAAAGTCCCTTAATACGCTCATAAAGTTCACCTGTTTTCTTACCAAATGCTAAAGTTAACGATTTTTTCTGAGATGTTTCCCCCGGATGATCCGGAAAGTAAACGGATTTGTATTTTTGATTCATCAATCTTTCCTCGATCCTGAAAGTCGAATATTTATCCTTAATTGACGCATGTATAAACTATCATAATATGGTAGTTTTGTCAAGCAATTAATAAAATCTTGATATTTCTGTTCAAATATGTTATATTAAATTATCTAACTACTTTAAAAGTTAAACAAATGTGATCTGCCAATTAGGAGAACTAACCATGAAAAAGTTTTTTTGTATTATATCAATTATCGTGCTAACTTTTGTGAGTTACAGTTTCGCACAAGACGTCGCTGTTGCTTACGATATTAATTTGGAAAAAGGTGCTGGCTTAGGCATTCCAGGAGGGCAACCGGGGGCGCAAGGGTTAGCAGACCTCATTGTAGAAAAACTTGAGGATAACAAACTAACTGCGGAAATCGTTGACGGTGAAGGTGTTGCAGAATATATGAATGCAAACCCAAATGGTATCATAGTCCTTACCCAGGGAAATGTCCCAGATACAATATTCCAAAATAAGGGAGCAGACGATTTGATTCATTCTTGGTTAAGGGATGGTGGAATCGCTGCAATGATTGGGGATTGGCCTTTCTACTATTATTGGAATTATGGTACAAATAGTCGGGTTACCAATGAGAAGAGAGGTCAGCAAAGTGTGTTTGGCGTTACCGTTACAAATGCTAATACTGTAAATGCATCCCCTACCGATTTAGGTAAGCAATATATGCCTTCACTCAAACAGTGGACATCAAACCGTCCTGTAGGTATGACAGTTTTAGAACAAAACAATTTTGAGTTTGAAAGTTATTCAGATAACGGCACAGATGCGGATCCAATCGCCTACAGAACAGATGATATGGACGGATGGTTCATCAACTTCCATACATCTTCCGGCACTACCATTCCGCCAAATGACCAAATCGCAATAGAACTTGCTGAACTCATGTCGAATCGTTTTGCCACCGAATTACAATCGGTAGACCCAACGGGTAAAGTCAGCGTTGTTTGGGGACAACTTAAATCCTTGCAATAATCAACCTCCCTTAACAAACTTTCCGTTTCCATAGTCTTAATCTTCTGATTGAGATTACGGAAACTGATAGTTCAAATTTAGTCATAGGGAATCAACGCCAAATGCGCTTATGGAATTTGGCGAGTTTGAACGAATGTGAAACCCATAGGTTTCAATTTAGCGGTCCTCCATGAACGGTAGGTGCGGTTAGAATACTAAATAGACAAGCAAGTTCTACTTTTTCTTGACATTTCCGTTCAGATGTGTTATAATTAGAGGGTAAAATAACAGAATTCAGAAACACCCGTGAGCGTTAGCAAGAACGGCGTGTCAAATAAAAAATTAAATAGATTATAAAAAGCGTTGAAGGGGAAGAGTAGGTCTGACGGTCTTGTAAGAGAAGGTGACTCGTAGGCTGAGAGGTTGCCTCAAGTACCCACGACTGAAAGTCGTCCTGGAGCTGCTAATCTGAATGGTTTTTTAGTAAGGTTAGCCGGTGTGATGTCCGTTATTGCATCCCAAAGAGTGCTCTCTCGGCATAGATGGGTTGATTAGAATAATCGCCTTGAAACCGAGTGAGTAAATTGGAGTGGTACCACGGAAAGGTGAGTTTAGCATCCTTCTCGTCTCCAAAGGTGGAACGAGAGGGTTTTTTCTTTCAACAAGTTTATGGCACGACGTAATGTGCCTACAACCGTTTATGAGGAAATTGGCATGGAACTTTCAGGAGCGAGAATCCTGGTTGATAGTCTCAAACGTGAAGGTGTCGAATATATCTTCGGTGTTAACGGTGGCGCGGCAATGCCGATTTTTGATGCCCTGTACGACGAAACAGAAGTAAATTTGATTCCGATGCGGCATGAGCAGGGAGCCTCTCACGCTGCTGATGGATATGCACGCGCCACGGGGAAGGTCGGGGTTGCACTCGCTACCTCCGGTCCTGGCGCAACTAACCTTGTTACCGGAATTGCAACTGCCTATATGGATTCAATTCCGATGGTTGCGATTACCGGGCAGGTGTACACCCACCATATCGGCAGCGATGCTTTCCAAGAATGTGATGTTATCGGTGTAACTCGACCGATCTGTAAGCACAGTTATCTTATCAAAGACAGCAATGAGGTAGCCGATGTTGTTGCAGAAGCATTCCATATCGCTAGCACAGGGAAACAGGGTCCTGTTATTATTGACATCGCTAAAGATGCTCAGCTCCACAAAACCTTGTTTCAATATCCAGAAACAGTTGACATTCGCAGTTATAAACCACAAGTGCATGGGGATCCAGCGCAAATTGCCAAAGCCGTTGCATTAATCAAGGAAGCTAAACGTCCGATGCTTTATGCTGGCGGTGGTGTTGTGCTTGCCAATGCAAGTGAAGAGCTGCGAGAGTTAACCCTCAAAACACGTATCCCTATTACTGTCACCTTGATGGGACTCGGCGCATTTCCAGAGACACACCCGTTGGCGATGGAGATGCCCGGTATGCATGGCTCTTGCTGCGCCAATTACGCTTTCACTGATGCGGATCTCGTTATTGCTATTGGGGCAAGATTTGATGACAGGGTTACTGGTAATTTGAGTAAATTCGCACCGAATGCGAAAAAGATACATATTGATATCGATGCTTCTTGTATCGGGAAAAATGTGCCAGTAGATGTGCCAATTGTTGGTGATGCAAAGAATGTCCTTACCGAATTAAATAAGCAAGTCGGTACAACAGATATTGATCCGTGGCGCGATCAGATTCAGGAATGGAAACAGAAATATCCGTTTGAATACGAGCAAAAAGGCAATAAAGTGATGCCACAATATGTCATAGAGCAGATTTATGAACACTATAGTGATGCTATTGTTGTAGCGGATGTCGGGCAACACCAGATGTGGGCGGCACAATATTTCAAATTTACCGAACCTCGGACGTGGCTCAACTCTGGCGGTCTCGGCACGATGGGTTTCAGTCTGCCAGCTGCAATCGGTGCACAACTCGGATGCCCAGAGAAAACCGTTGTCAATATCAACGGCGATGGGTCCTATATAATGACTATACAAGAGTTGGTGCCTGCGGTTACGATGAAGTTGCCGCTTAAGATATTTATCATCAACAATATGTATTTAGGGATGGTGCGTCAATGGCAGGAATTGTTTCATGACAAACGTTATTCTGCTGTTGATTACCACGACAATCCTGATTTCGCCTTGCTTGCACAAGCATTTGGTGCGACCGGTCTTCGGGTTGAACATCCCGAAGATGTTGAACCCGCATTACTGAAGGCAAAAGGTATTAACGACGGTCCTGTTGTCATTGATTTCATTGTTGACGAAGAGGAGAACGTATTCCCGATGGTGCCCGCGGGAGCGGGTCTTGGGGATGTAATCCGAGGACTATCTTAAATTCCACGTCTGTGAGGAGAACAAGGCACAAAACACTTCTTGTCTATTCTCGTGTAATTCCGGATAAACACTATTCTCCTCACATCCCATCAAAACCGATTCGCCTGTAAGGCGAGGGAAAAGTTAGCATAAAATGAAGGGAATTAGCTGACAATCCCACTGCTTTAGCCGTGGGTCAAAAAACTTATGACATTTGCACCAAAACATGTTGGACTATATGTCCCATCGTGGATAGGGTTTCCACCCCGGACAACCTGTATGGGTCCTATCCCTCACCTGTGGAAAGGTGTGTGATGCTGGTGCGAAATCACTTAAAACATTAGAATGTGGTAGAGAAAAACTAATGTCCGTTGTTAGGACAACGACCCTACCACATTCACTAACAACCTACCGTGGGATACACGGAAAGTTACGCCTGTGGAGTCCAAGTAAGACCTCATTCGGAGGCACGAGAGACAGAAGCAGGAATCACATAGGAGAGTTGTGTGCAAAAGAAGCACACGGCTTTAGCCGTAGTGAGTATCACTAAAGAAGAACGACATATTTTTTCGGTTTTGGTCGAAAACCGATTTGGAGTGCTTGCACGTGTCGCAGGACTTTTTAGCGGACGTAGTTTCAATATCGACAGTCTCAACGTCGCTGAAACACATGACAAGAGCATCTCACAGATTACGCTTGTAACACATGGGGATGCACAGATTATTGATCAGATTTACCAGCATCTAAACAGACTGATTGACGTTATTGAGGTTACAGACCTTTCTGTCGGCACGCATGTTGAACGTGAACTCCTTCTCCTCAAGATTTGCACTGCTGATCCGCAGAAACGCACTGAGATTTTACAAGTTGCAGAGGTCTTCCGTGCGCGGGTTATAGATACAAAGCCTGAGTCCCTCGTGATTGAAATTACTGGTGATGAAGGTAAATTAGAAGCGGCGATTGAGATTTTTAACGCATACGGTATTCTTGAATTAGCGCGCACCGGCAAAATAGCGATAATGCGGGGTGCTACAAAATAGTACGCGTTGGCAAAACATTAAAAGATTCAAAAGAGAGGACCAACTTTATGGCAACAATTTATTACGATAGTGATGCCAATTTTGATTTACTGAAACAACGTACCGTCGCCATCATCGGTTATGGTGCACAAGGTAGGGCGCAAGCACTAAACCTTCAAGACAGCGGCGCAAACGTTGTTGTTGGACTATACGAAGGCAGTCGCTCAATAGCACGTGCAGAAGCAGAAGGCTTAACCGTCAAAACAGTTGAAGAAGCATCCGAGATGGCGGATGTCGTTCAGATTCTCATCCCCGACGAAAAACATTCTGCTGTGTACCTTGAAGGGATCGCGCCGAATATGCAGGCAGGAAACATGCTGATGGTGTCGCACGGGTTCAGCGTACATTTTGGACAGATTGTGCCTGCCAACGATATTGATGTTACAATGATTGCCCCAAAGGGTCCTGGTTCCCTCGTCCGCGAAGTATTTGAAGGGGGTGGTGGTGTGCCGTGTCTCATTGCTATCCATCAAGACACGACTGGTGCTGCGCGCGATATCGCACTCGCTTATGCAAGAGGCATTGGTGGCACACGTGCTGGGGTCATCGAAACTACATTCCGTGAAGAAACGGAGACTGATCTTTTTGGTGAACAAGCTGTGCTATGTGGTGGTACTGCAGCTCTTATTAAAGCCGCATTTGATACACTCGTTGAAGCGGGGTATCAACCAGAAATGGCATACTTCGAATGCCTTCACGAATTGAAACTGATTGTTGACCTAATCTATGCTGGTGGGTTGAGCAAAATGCGGAACGATGTCAGTAATACCGCAGAATATGGTGACCTCACGCGCGGTCCCCGACTCATTGACGATAGCGTTCGGGAAAAAATGCGCCAGATTCTCAAAGATGTGCAGGGTGGTATCTTCGCAAGAGAGTGGGTGCTTGAGAATCAGGCTAACCAAGCAGTACTGCGCGCACTCCGACGACAGGAAGCAGAATTGCAGATTGAGGAAGTTGGCAAGAATTTGCGTAGTATGATGAGTTGGCTTGACGAGTAGATGATTTCATGGCAAGTATGTGTTTATGCGTGTCCACCATAGATGAGCCAGTCAGTGATATTATATTAACGTGAATTCATATTGTTTTGCTGTTTCGGAGCACGGGCGGGCACAGGGACCCGCCCCTACGATTTAAAGTAATGTTAGTATAACATATTTCCGATGTTGCACAATTAATTCAGCAATTCCTGCAGCTTTTCCGAGCGATATTCAAAAATCTTTTCTATATCTGGTCGGACAAGAAGTTTATTAATCAATCCTCCGCCTAATACAGCGTATTCTACCTCGTCCCCTACAAGTGTTCCCCCATCAGTTTCATCAAATGTGTGCCTATGAATCCAGCATTGATAGGGTCCCCTGCGTTGTTCATCTGCGAAAAAATGCGGAGGGTTCCATTCTGTGATTTCGGTTTGCCATCGGACTGGAATACCACGGAGTTTAAAACGGTAGTCTATGCGTGTACCAACCTCCATCACAATTGGACGAGGTGTAAGTACTACTAAATGCATTTGTGACGGTGTAATCTCTGTTAGATTATGTGCATCAGAAAAAAATAAAAAAACCTCATCCAGAGGCTTTTTAATCAGATGCTCTGTTGAAAGCGTAAAAATTTTCATTTTGCCCTCCGTGATATTCCCATTTGTGTAATGACAATCATTCTGTTAGAAGATTTTCATTCATATAACGCGTAATCAACTTAATCTCTTCCTCTTCAAGATATAGTCCATTATCAATCATACGCGTAATGATTTCGGTTGTTTCCTCTTTAGATTGAGGCGGATAATCTATAGCATCGGATAACTCATGGCATTGTGAGCATTTGTCCTCAAAGAGTGCTTTTGCTTCCACCTCATCGTAACTGTCTACTGGAGCAGTTATAGTTGATTCCTCCGCCATTATAGTGGATGCAATTTGAAGGGCTGCTTTTGCTTCATCGGTCCGCATCTTTTCTTCACGCTGCTGTTTGACTGCAGTCTTGAGGTCGGGTGTGATTGCAATCAGATATGTAGAAACACTCCACTCCTCTTCTGGGAAGATCGGTTCTCCGATGACAGGTTTTATCGCCATACGATTGACTAAGCGAACCCAATCTGGTGGTGTGCGCGGCTTCACGAGGATGGTGCGTAAATCGTGACATACAACACATTTATGTTGTAGAACGTGTTGTCCCTCTCGAAGTTTACGTTTTGATGCAAGTTCGTCAAGTGGTGCTTCTGCTGGGAATCCCGCTGTTTCGATCAACTGTCGTGTCCGCGCGATGCCTTCCTCACTAAATGCCCTTGTTTGGGTTCGTAGCACGGTTTCACGGAATGTGAACGGAACTGACAGCCCAATCAACAGATAGGTGCAAACAAGTAATGAAACACCGATATATGGCATTGATTCCTCAAAATGCCGAAAAAACCGAAGAATAGCGACCTTGACCAGAATTATTACACCGATAGTAATACCGAGCATCAAGTGTGCAACGGTGCGGGGTGGTAATTCCACTTGATAATTCCATAAGCGTGGCACCATGTACCACATCATAAAGATATAGAGTATTGCATACGCATAACCGAGACATCGATGCAGAAGTATCAATGATCGCGGTGCTTCACTTTTATGTGTTTCCTTGTTAAACGGGTAACCCCATAACTTGAACATCAAGAAAACGGAGGCATTCGCTAATCCTAAGAAAATTAGTCCGAATATTGCACTTGTTGAAGATGACATTATATATACTCCTTTTGTGGTAATACCAAATTAACTTGATTAGACGTCTTCTGATAAAATCAGCATTGCGAGGAGGACCCGGGGACCTCGCGCTACAAATCGGGTTAATTGGGTATAAGTTAATTTGGATCATTCATCCAAAGTTGGACGATTCAATCGAGAATGGTATGGGGGTTCCATAACAGCCCGTTGACGTTCATTTGCCCATTCTGGTACTTGATACGCAGGTACATAAGCCATATTACCTGCAGTGTAACGTGTTAAAATTGAACGTCGTGGATGGTCTGCTGTCCACGGGAGTGTGCCATGCGTTACTGCCTCCGTAAAGATTATTACATCGCCAGCCTCACAGACAAGTTGACGGATGTGTTCCTGATGTTTCTGATAAAGCCGCATCTCTTGTGGACAGGGGTAGTTGCTCTTATGGCTTCCCGGTATAACAATCAGTCCACCAGCACCGGGTGGCACATCGGTGAGTTGAAATGTGACAACAGTCAAGCCGTTGTGCATCCTTCCATCGCGAAAGATATAATACTGATTGGGATCAAACCCAGGACCGGATGATCCGTGAAAAATAAACCCCTCCGCGCCTTTATCCATAGTAATGAGAAACATCTGGTGATCCATTCGGAATCCCTTACCTAATATCACATTGAGATATGGGACAAGTGTAGGGTGTGCTAACATGTGCCGAAACGGATTACACCACGGTTCCTCCCATTCGAGCATCCCACCGAGTTCCCCTCTACCGAGTTCCCCTCTTAATTCTTCAGAGCCTCCATCAAGTGTTTGCTCACGCGGACGCACACGCAGGTTTTCACTATGTTTTTCAATTGCCTCGTTTGCTAATGCGACCTCTTCTGGTGACAACATATTTTTTACAACAAGATAACCGTTCAGATCAAATAGATATTTTTCATCAGCATTCATTTTTATCTCCTCTGCACACCAATTTACTGTAGGGCATGATCCATCAAATGCATGACAAAGCCATAAAGCATTCGGTGTTGATTTTGCCATTTCTGACATATCCAACGATGGGCGGGCACGGGGACCCGCCCCTACAATAAAAGAGCGCAGACTTTGACAAGACTTTACACCGCCCTACCATGCCATGCAACTTTCTACACAGCGTAAGCAACAGACCCATCTTCGCGCAAAGGTGTTGTGCCGGTATTCATCGGTTGGAAAGGTGTGTCTGCAATTAAACTATCGTCAAGTTCAATGCCTAAGCCCGGTACTTCTGGAATCGGAATGTAGCCACCCTCCCGCTGATATGCAACTTTGTAAACAGCGAAAACATCAGATTCGTCGCCTTTGGTATATTCTTGTGTGATAAAGTTCGGAATACTTGCATCTAAATGTAGCGAAGCAGCAGTTATTAGCGGACCAAGGAAGTTATGTGTGACAACCGCGCTATGATACGCCTCCGCAATCGCAGCAATCTTTTTGCAGTGTGTTAAACCACCTGCTAAACCGACATCGGGACGGACATACTGAGGTCCGCCTGCAGCCAATAGTTCACGGAATTCCCAGATTGTCGTCAGCCTTTCACCATTTCCGACAGGACTTGTCATCCGTTTTGCTAATTCCGCTTGCGTTGTTATCGTATCTATCTGAATAGGGTCTTCAATGAAATAGAGATTGAAAGGTGCTAATGCCGATTCTAGGACGATACTGTTCATCGGTGTCAGTTTGCGATGCACCTCAACGATTAGATCAAGATCAGGTCCTCCGCCTTCTCTTGCTGCAGCGACGAGGTCTCGCGCTGTTTTAACAAGCCGATCTAATGCCATATCCTGAAAATTGCCTACCAACGGATCAAACTTCAGCGCGGTAAAGCCTTCTGCAACAGCAGCTTTTGCGGCATCAAACATCGTTTCTGGGGTACTACCGCCACCGAGTAGGTGCAATCGGATTTTATCCCGACAGTTTCCACCCAGCAATTCCCAGATCGGTACACCGAGATGTTTGCCCTTGATGTCCCATAATGCAATATCCACAGCACTGATAGCTCCACTCAGCACTGTGCCTCTAAATGGACCCATTCGGTAGAGATATTGCCAATGATGTTCAATGCGCAACGGATTCTGACCGATGAGATATTTCTCAAAGGTATTCACAATTTTTTCAACTGCTTCTGGATATCCCCAACACGCTGTCTGCCCGACCCCGCTTAGTCCAGTATCAGTATGAATTCTGATCACATAACCGTTTCTAATGAAAAACGACTCTATTTTGTCAATCTTCATGTAACCCTCCTATAGGAAGTAGTTTTTCTCTTGCTGAACACTATTGTATCACAAGGTCTTGAAATTGACAATAGGATAGCAGCTATGAGTTCGCAGGTTGGGTTTCGCTACGTTCCTATCCATAGGCGTCAATTTAGTGGTTTTTCAAATATGAGAAACCCTCTTTAGTCCCGTAGGGACGATATGTTTATAGTACACCGTCCAGACACGTCTCTTTAGCTCTGTCCGAGCGACATATCCCGATTGGTAACCCATTGCTATAAACATTCCGCCCCTACGGGGCTGAAGAGATTGGGGTTACCACGTTTTCTATAAACATATCGTCCCTACGGGACTAAAGAGGGTTTCTCATATTTGAAAAACCACTAAATTGACGCCTATGGGTTTCGCTACGTTCCTATCCTACCTATGAACTGACAATGAGACATGTTCCGTTTCAAGGATATAATGCGGAAAAGTTGTATGTTTAATGTAGTTTTTTGTTGAATTGTTGACGAAACTTTGTTAAACTATAGTCTTAAGCAGAAAAGAGAAACTGACTTTCAATCTCTATCTGGAACTGCAAAACATACTAAAAAGGACATTACGTTGAACATACTGGTTATTGGACAAGGAGGTCGCGAACATACCCTCGTTTGGAAAATTGCACAGAGTCCACTGGTTGAAAAGATCTACTGTGCGCCTGGTAACGCTGGCATCGCGCAAATTGCTGAAACTATTCCCATGGGGGATAATTTTGATACCATCGTTGACTGGGCTGAATCCGAAAACATCGATTTAACGGTCGTCGGACCTGAAAATCCCTTAGCAGCGGGTATCGTTGATGCGTTTCGTGAACGTGGCTTGAAAGCATTCGGACCGGATAAACAAGCTGCACGACTTGAAGGTAGCAAAGATTTTGCCAAACAGATAATGGCGAAAAATGACATTCCGACAGCAGCATATCGTACGTTTGATGATGCTGATGAAGCGATTGACTATATCAAAACGAATAACACTTCTGTTTTTGTCAAAGCTGACGGACTTGCCGCTGGAAAAGGTGTCATCCCCGGTCGCACTATCGCTGATGCAATTCAAGCCGTTAAGACAATTTTGGTTGATAGAGCATTTGGAGAAGCAGGGAATAGCGTTGTGATTGAGGAGGAGTTAATTGGCGAAGAAGCCTCGTTTACTGTCCTTGTTGATGGTACTCACTGCTTACCTTTTGTCAGTTCGCAAGATCACAAGATGTCGCATGATGGGGATACCGGCAAGAATACCGGTGGAATGGGAGCGTATTCTCCCGCACCTGTTATGACACCTGAACTGCACGACTATGTAATGGAACGCGTTGTTTATCCGACTATCAAGGGGATGGCAGATATTGGGTGTCCATTCAAAGGTGTGTTATACGTTGGGCTGATGATTACAGATGCGGGTCCAAAAGTGCTGGAGTTCAACTGTCGTTTCGGAGACCCTGAGACACAAGTTCTCTTGCCTCGTCTCAAAAGCGATTTGGTGCCATTGTTGATGGCATGTATTGATGGAACACTTGACCAACACACTGATGTAGAATGGCACACCGAGGCAGCAGCTTGTGTTGTCATGGCGTCCGGGGGATATCCAAACCCATATCAGACAGGAAAAACCATCACAGGTTTGGCAGAAGCCGCATCAATCAATGATGTAACCGTTTTCCATGCGGGAACAAAACAGGATGGACAAAACGTTGTTACAGCGGGTGGTCGTGTGTTAGGCGTTACGGCATTGGCTGAGGATTTAAAGTCGGCTATTGAACAGGCATATCGTGGGGTTTCTACGATTCAGTTTGATGATGCACATTGGCGGAGCGATATTGGTTACCGGGCGTTATCGCGAAGCTGAATACCTATCTTCTCTGGCAAAGTATTGTAAGGTGGCAGGGCATGGTGGATGAACTTACGTATAAAATTGCCAAGTGTTGCACTCCTGAAGAAGATGACTCGATCATAGGTTATTTCAAGGAAGATGGCACCATTACTGTTCATGATTCATCGTGCCGATCAGTTCCCGGTTTGAGAGCAGAAAGAATATTAGATGTATCGTGGGATGAAATACATAAATCTAAAATTCCTGATACCGCACAACATATTCCATCTGAAGTTGCGGATTTAGATGAGGCAGATTACTTTATACTTAAACACCATCAAGAATTTGGGATGGACTATTCCATAGTCGTTTCGGAAACCTTAAGGATTCCACTTGAAGAGATGCATCAACGGCATCGCAAACTGAGAGAACTCGGTGGCTTGAAACGTGTAGAAGGGCGTATTATTCACTATCGAAAAAACATAGTTAAAGGTAAATGGATTAAACATCGTAACCATACTTATTATGAATTAACACCTGAAGGCAGCCAGTGGATTGACGCCCTTGAGAGGCTTTCGTCAAACACTGATTGAAATCTTACTAAAATCATTAGGAGAAAACCGAAATGTTAGATGAAATGAAGGATCGGTATGCTGAAAAAGAACAGCGTAAAACTCGGATGCGCTCCATAATTTTGCTCTCACTTATTTTTCACATGACTGTAGCTATTGTTTACCTCTTCTTACCTTTGAGTCCGGTTGCCAACGACCAAACAGACTCACTTGCCTTTGACCTATTTCAGGAAGCAGAACCGCTGTTTGAACGAAAACTCAGACCGAAACCGTCTCTTACAGAAAAACTTCTTGACCCGAACCGAAAACTCTCTAAAGATGCAGAGCAAAGGCGACTTGATGCTGCAAAAAACAAGCGTGACGAAGTTGTTAAATTAAGCGAAAAGATTGTTATTCATGATGTTGAAATTAACGACGCACCTTTAAACGAATTGGTACCTGATGTGATGACAGATGCGAAGTTACGGGAGGCTGAAGCATCAAACCTGAGTCGCCTTATCTCACAACCCGGACAGACAACTGGCATAGGACTTGTTACGGGTCGTGTACGTGCACGCGGCGATGGATCAGGTAAATATCGTGGGCTTTCTCAAGGTGGTGGTGGAGACGGACTCCTTGAAGGCGGTGGACGTTCTGGTGTTAACGATCCGCTTGGTATTATCAAATTTCTCGATGGTCTTGATGGTCCACAGAATATCGTTTACTGTCTTGATGTCTCTGCAAGTATGAAGGCTGCCGGTCTCAACAAACTGGAATTGGCTCTCAATGCTGTCAAGGATTCGGTTTTGGCACTCGGAAGCGATAACACTTTCAATATTGTACCTTTCTCTACCTCAGCAAAACTGATGAGTGAGAAACTGCTTCCTGCAGACGGAGTAAACATAAACCGTGCTTTGATGTACCTTGAAACTTTCACCCCTGAAAGCATTCAAAATAATTTAGGAACTAATATCCTTGCTGCACTCAAGACTGCTTTAGAACTTGACTCCTCTGTTATTGTTTTGGTGACAGATGGTCTCCCTACCACAATTAAGGGACTCAATATTGAAACTGACACACAGAAGATTCTTGATTTCGTCCGTGAACAAAATACCAAAGGTACCAAAATCTTTGTCGTTGCGCTTGAGATTGATTTACGACGTTCTCCCGGGGCACATTTACTCACCTCTCTTGCTTATGAACACAATGGCGAAATAAAGGTTGTGAGTTCGGACAAACTAAGTGAATTAAACAGATAAACATCCTGCCTTTAGAGAAAGGCATTCTTTTAACATGCGGTGAGATCGCAATTCGCGCTGTTTTTGTGGCTCGCTTTTAATGGAATAAAAATATAACTATGGAACATAAACCCGCTGCAGACACTGTTCAATACTTCCGATTAGACGGTAAGGTGAGCCTTGTGAGTGGCGCAAGTCGAGGAATTGGCAGGGCGATGGCTGAAGGGCTTGCAGGTGCAGGTTCAGAACTTGTCATCGCTGGGAGAGAGATTGCAACCCTCACCCCTGTTGCTAAACAAATTGCCGAAGAAACCGATAGGACAATCCTGCCAATTCAGGCAGACATCAGCAATCTTCAGGAAATTGAATCGCTCGTTGAGCGAACCGTCAAAACCTTCGGTAGACTTGACGTGCTTGTGAACAATGCGGGTGTGAATGTGCGAAACCCTGCGCTGGAATTTACTGAAGAAGATTGGGATTTCGTCACAGATGTCAATTTGAAGGGAGCATTTTTTCTCGCAAAAGCCTGCGGCAAAATCATGGAAAAGCAGGGCGGTGGGAAGGTTATCAATACACTTTCGCTTGCATCAGCGATTGGACTTCCGACAAGTGTTGCCTACACTGCTGCGAAAGGCGGTCTCTTACAACTCACAAAGCTGCTTGCTGTGGAGTGGGCAGAACATAATATACAGGTCAACGGGATTGCACCGGGATTTATTCGTACTGAGATGACTGCTCCTGCGCGAGAAGATAGCCGAAACGAGTGGATTCTCAACCGTACACCTGCATATCGTTGGGGTGAACCAGAAGATTTGGCAGGCTTGACGATCTTCTTTGCGTCTAACGCCTCAGACTTTGTTACCGGACAGATGGTGTTTGTTGATGGTGGGTTTATGTCAGGAAGTGATTGGAGAAAACGCACGTAGTATGGAAACCTTACCTGAACTTTCTGCTTTGGAACAAGCGGAACAACTTATTGAAGAATTCAACATTGAAGGTGCTTCTTTATTTGATCATAAGCCTGTTTTAAGAATGCAGGTGCACGACTCTGAGTTCGCGCGTGTTCTTGAGTTACGAACGACTCTTGTTGAAAAACTCAAACCCACCGGATTTCGCTTCGTTGCCGTTGACCTTGACCACAGCACTGAGTAAAAGATTGCGTATCTGTTAGTTTGCCTTATTGTGTATTTATGTCATACAGTTTCTTTATCTGCTGAGAAATATAATTTGACATTTTGAACTTAATACTTTATAGTCAATAACCCCGCGCTAAAGCATCGGGGCTTGTGCGAAGCGCATGCCAAGCGGCCACTCCACAAGTTAAACGGTTGACTAGACGATATATCGCGGGTCTTGTCGTGGCAGGAAACCACAAGATGTTACGGATGCTCCCCAAGTCTGTATCCGCTCTGATCCCATGATGTCGATGGGGAAACATATACCGCGAGAGCGTGGGCTTATAGCCATTATTTTCTGGTAAAGACATCGTGTCAGGTCAAGTAAGCGAGTAGTGACAGTCTCACTGAACGAAGCAGCACAACTGAATCCAGACTCCCAGTGTGCAGGTGGAGATAAAACAGCACTCCCCCTTTTGGGGACAAATTATAACTATAATAGGAGGCGGGCTTTCCTCCCCTGCCTAAAGGCGAGGGGGCTCCAGCCCGAAGATTTTGATGAAGATATCCTTCAGATTTGTAATACCGAAAGCACCGACCAAGGTTATTCTTGACAAACCGAATTCTTATAAAAGGAGTCTAAACTATGGCTGATACAATTAATTATATCCCCTTCCAAAACGTAATAGATTGGAAAGTTGGCGATAGGGTTGTTGTAGATGGAAATCCTGGGAAAATTCGTGATATTATTGAATTCAAAAATCCCTCGGGAACCGGAGAAACAATTGCATCCATCGGTGTAGTGTATGACAATGAACCCGGTGTAATTAGACTTATTGAATTTGATTTTCATCAGGTCAAATTAGAACGTGAACACCACTCTGCCAGTCTCTCCAGATAAAGAAATTCTTCCACCCATTTCAATTGATAAATGATCTCTTATATGTTGAAACCATTTGCATGTAGATGAAGTTGAATTGATTAATCGGTATTTAAAGTTAATTTGCAAAAGGTTGGTAGTTCACTCTTAGGAAGGATATGATATACGCTTTTAAATATCCAGTTAGCATTGCTTACAATATTTTCATAGTGGTGTATAAGGATTTGAAATGGAACAAAACCGAGCGATCTTGACAACGGAGTTATTATAGAAGATTACAGCATCTGCTTTTTCTAAAGAGGATTTGAAAACGCTTTGTGAAATGTTGCAAGAGTCAAGTCATGCAGCTGCGGAAGAGGAATAACTAATTATAGGCTTATTCTGAAATGCCTCATTAGGAACATTCGCCAATAAATTTGATTTTCAACGCACAATATGGTATACTTTATACTGATGCATGCAGCAATAGGAGAACCGACTGGAGAATAGGAAGTAAGGAGACCAATGCCAAAATCTGGCTGTGAACCAGCACCAACGAAAAACCTCGTCACCGCATACCTAAAGGAAGTCAAAACCAGAGTAGACGCATGTATCTTTGACTTTCTCCCCACTGCACATGAACACTCGGATGTACATCAACTATACCAAATGATGTTAGATTATCCGCGTCGTGCTGGAAAAGGATTGAGACCTGCCCTCTGCCTGCTCATCTGTGAAGCATTCGGTGAAGATGCCGAACGTGCTGTGAACACCGCTGCTGCACTTGAGCTGCTACAGAATTGGCTTCTCATTCACGACGATATTGAAGATGGTTCTGAACTCCGACGCGGTGAACCCTGCCTACATCAAAAACATGGCATCCCCATGGCTATCAATATCGGAGATGCACTGCACTGTAAAATGTGGGAGATGCTTCACAGAAATACTGATATCCTCGGACATAAACTCGCCTTCCAGATCCTATCCGAATTTATACAACTGAGCAATCAAGTCGTTGAAGGGCAACACATTGAACTGAGTTGGGTACGCAATAATCAATGGAACCTCAACGAAAACGATTACTGGACGATGTGTATCCAGAAAACCGCTTGGTACACATGCATTACGCCTTGTCGGGTGGGGGCAATCATCGGCGGCGCAAGTGCCGAGGAAACCGATGTCTTTATTGAACTTGGTAAATCTCTTGGGGTTGCATTCCAAATTCAGGATGATGTACTAAATTTAATCGGGGATGTTGGTAGATACGGCAAAGAAATTGCGGGTGATATTAGTGAAGGCAAGCGAACGCTTGTTCTCATCCACCTTTTTAATTCTTGCACTCCATCAGAGGCTCAAAACGTAATTGACATCATGGCACGACCCCGAGCAGAAAAAACGGAAGCAGATGTGCAAAATGTCCTGCAGTTGATGCACAAATATAACTCTATTGATTACGCACAAAAGTGTTCTAAAACACTACTTAAAGAAGCATCAGAAAAGTTTAACCAGAATTTTGCCCACCTTCCAAATAATAGGGCAAAGCATATATTTTTATCCCTAATTCACTTTTTCGTTGAACGCGAATATTAGTAAGGAGAACGCAATTTAATGGATACTACACCTATTTCATCAGGAAAATTGAGAGGACTCATGAAACTCGCCGACGCAAGCGGTAGGTTTAAAATGATGGCGATTGACCAGCGCGGTTCAATGGTGACCAAACTGGCAGAAGTCCTTGGCATTGATAAGACACATGTAAAATACGATGATGTCGCATCGCTCAAGACCTTGATAACACGAATTCTTGCGCCAAATTCTACCGCCGTTTTGACTGACCCTATCTATGGACACCCGTATTCACTTACGGAGATTCCACGTGATGTTGCCCTACTGTTGGCTTATGAAGCATCCGGTTACGTCAGTGAAGGTGTAAGTGAAAATGAACGTCTCTCTAACGCAATTGATAACTGGACTATAGAAAAGGCACAACGTGCAGGTGCAGATGCAATCAAACTACTCGCTTATTATCACCCCGATGCTTCTGAGGCAACCTTGCAGTATCAGCAGAAATTCGTTCGTCATGTCGGAGATGAGTGTGAAAAACATGACCTTCCGTTCCTACTTGAACTGGTAAGTTATGCGCTTGAAGGCACAACGAAAAGTGTTGAGTTTGCGAAACAGAAACCGGATTTGGTCATCCGTAGTGTTGAGGAATTTACCGACCCATCTTATAAAGTTGATATTCTCAAATTAGAATTCCCTGCTGATCTAAAATACACGACTGAATATCAGGAACATGCATTTTATGCTGGTGAATCTGCTTATGGCTTAGATCAGGTTAAAGATATCTGTCAGCAATTAGATGCGGCTTCAACATTACCGTGGGTTATTTTGAGTGCTGGCGTAGATATTGAGGAATTCATTGAAAACGTCCAACTCGCTGCTGCAGCGGGAGCAAGTGGTTTCCTTTGCGGACGTGCTATCTGGAAAGATGCTGTAGACTTCTATCCCGACACCGGGGCAGTCACGCAATTCCTGGAAAATGAGGCGACTACCAATTTCCACAATGCGAATGCTGCCGCAGCAATCGCTTTACCATGGTTTGAGCATCGCTACTATGGAGGTGCAGAAAACATCCACCTTGCCAAACAATCTGAAAACTGGCATCAAGATTATTAGTCGTATGTAAATAATAAGGATTGATCCTGCCATGGATGGGTGAGTGCGTTCTCAGTGATTGGATAGCGGTTTTTACGCGCGCACCTATTCACACATAGCACCACTATCAATCTGTCCTACTGAAGCACGTTTTCAATCTTATTGAGAACTTTGTGTGCTATTTGAAGTGTTGTCTCAGTGGAAACTTGCCCACCGATTTCGGCGACTAAAACTACGATGGTATCTCGAACGAAAAGCCAATTCGCTCCAGCCTGCCATACTGAATCTCCAAGTTCAACCTGATCTTTGGGTACCGACTGATAAATAGATTCGCGTCCACCGAATTTTGACACAGTTTTCGCTGACAACCGAGTACGGCCCACATGAGCTGCAGTGTAAGCCTCATCATTTGATTGAAAGAACCAGTAATTTATCACAACTTGCTCAGCAGGCGCGTGATTTAACCACCATCGATCGCGCCAACCGAATTGCGCAATAGGTTTCGCGGGGGCAGTGGGAGAATAAAGTTCTTGCGTAGAACTCAGACGTGCGGAAAACTCTGACAAGTCCCCTATTGTTAACTGAATTGATTCCAGTGTAATGTTCATAATAAACATGATAACATGTCCACAACACAATTTGTAATTAAAAAACGCAAATTTTATTAAACATTTTCATCTAAATAGCAACTAATAGATTAAGACTTTATGTTTTCTGTCAATTTGCATAAGTCTAATCAAAGATTAACGATAAATGCAAATATCTACTTTTAATATATCATTGCGTCGAATTTATTGAAATATCCGTAGAATTCAAAAAAATATGAAAATTCTTTCACGTTATTGTCTTAAAGAGTTCATTCCACCATTTTTAATTGCTCTTATCTGTTTTACCTGTATTATACTTTTTGATGAACTTTTTCGACTTGTCAAACTTTTCGTTAAAAAAGGGGTTAGCCCTCTTTACCTCATTGAATCACTGATGTACGTGATGCCAGCAACGATTGTTTTATCAATTCCGATGGCGGCGTTGGTCGCAATTCTTCTGGCATTAGGGCGTCTCTCTACGGATTCAGAGATAATGGCAATGCGGGCACATGGCATCGGTTACCATCAACTCATGATACCCCTTTTATGTGCAACAGTTATCTTAAGTGTAATTGACCTTGCAGTGATGGAATATGTGTTGCCAAAAGCCACACTCGCTTCTGTCTCACTTAAACGCGATATCCAAAAACACAATCCAGCACTCATTTTAGAAGAAGACACCGTTATGAAGGAACTTGAGTCTGAAGGTAAACTCTGGATGTATGAATCCACTGATCCAGAAACAGAACGTCTTCAGAATGTGAGAATCTGGGACGAAATTTTTCCAGGACAACCGCGTTTCACTCTTGCGAAATCTGCAAGTCTCGGTTTTGAAAATGGTAACGCTAAGTTGACGCTTTACGATGGGCATACCTATGAACCCCAAACTGATGGTTCTGAAGGTTTCAGAGTTACCCAATTTCAGGAACAACAACTTGTGCTCGACTTCAATAAAGACCTACAACGGCGCGAATATAATACCCGGCATCCACAAACAATGCATATTGGGGAACTTAAGACACACATCGGAAAATTAACTGCATCTTGGAAGCCAGACAAACCCTCTGAGTTCTTGATTAATAGACTTCGCTATGCTAAGGTTGAATACTACAAAAAATTTGCTCTCCCGTTTGCTTGCTTGGCGTTTGGGTTAATCGGTATCCCGCTCGGATTTATGGTGAAAAAGAACGGAAGAATGATTGGATTTGGTATTGGATTAGGTGTGATACTACTATATTATCTTCTACTTCAAATTGGACAAAGTAGTGGCGTAAGCGGCACAGTGCACCCTGCCTTTGCTATGTGGATTCCAAATCTTGTTGTTGGTGTGCTTGGAATAGTGCTCATTACAAGGATGTTTGGTGAAGGTAAACTAAAGGCATGGCGTAATAGAGACCGCAAAATATCGCTGGTTGTCAATAGAAACGCGGAATCTTAATGTGTAGAAAATAGGATAGTCGCTTGAATATTTTAGACCGGTATCTAATTAAAGAATACATCAAAGCCTTTTTTATAGGCTTCTTTTTCTTTAGCGCACTCGTTGTCATCGTTCGTTTATTAGATAAGGATATCAAAAATTTTGATGACAGCATCACTTATTTCACCGCTGTGAAGATTGTTCTGTACCAAGCACCTCGGCGGATAATGGAGATCGTGCCGGTATCTGGCTTTGTTGCTATCTTTTTCGTCCTTGGTCGAATGGTTCGTAATAACGAATTTGTTGCAATGAAAGTTGGCGGAATAAGTGTTTACAGAATCCTTGCTCCAGTCCTGATTGTAACTTTGGTAATTTGCGCGTTTTTTGCCATTTTTTATAACCGCATCGCATCCCCTGCTTACCATGAAGCAAATCTCTTGCAGAAAAAAACCCCCCGTCGCTTCGGAAACCATCTCGTTTTTAAAGGGAAAGATAATCGTATCTTTTATTCACATCGAGTCGACTTAAAAGAACAAAATATTCGTAGTTTGACTATCTGGGAATCAGATGTATCCGGAGAATTAGAACGTATCATTTACGCTAAGGAAGCCACGTGGACACCGACACACTGGATGTTGAAAAATGGACATATCCGCCGCTTTGAGAGTAAAATAGAGATCTCCTATGAGACATTTAAAGAAAAATCTATGGAACGTTCTGAAGACCCCGCACGTTTCGTTGGTAGCGACAAAGATCCGAGGGCGATGACAATTAAGGAACTTAAGGAACAAATTGCCTATAAAAAGGAAGCAGGACAAATTTCACGGATTGAACACGTGAAATTGCACCATAAAACGGCATATCCGTTTGCAGCTGTTGTTGTTGTTATGTTGGGTGCACCGATTGCGATCCGTTTCGGAAAAGCAGGATTTTTTGCGGGATTAGTCATCGCTTTTTTCCTTGTCTTTATCTATTGGGCACTTTCCTTTGCAACACTTGAAGGACTCAGTGAGAACGGCAAACTTCATCCGTTTGTAGCCTGTTGGGGAGCAAACATACTGTATGGTATTGTGGGCAGTATCCTAATATGGCGCACACCCAAATAGAGATTTAAAGTTCGAATTCTCACATTTCAGTTATCTCACGCATCTTCGTTCTGATTTATGTTGTCCTCACAGTTATCAACGTCTATCATGATTTCCCCAAAACTCGGTAATTTCTTCTTCAAAATCCGCAGTTTCACCCCTGTTCCGTTTATTTTCGCATTGCTTTTTTTTGCAAAACCAACTTGGTACACCGCAGCAATAGGTATTTTATTCATTGCTTTAGGAGAATTTCTCCGAATATGGGCAGTTGGATATGCCGGTGGTTCTACGCGTGCCACAACGCTCGGTGCAGCTCGCGATCTTGTTACAACAGGTCCGTATAGTTATGTTCGCAACCCGCTCTATCTCGGTAACTTTCTGCTCAGTTTCGGCGTCTGTATAGTTGCCAACGTTCTTTGGTTGATTCCAATATTAATAATTGGATATTTAATTCAATATCTGCCCATCATTACTGTAGAAGAGACGTATCTGTTGGAATCTTGTGGATTGATTTATCAAAATTATCAAGAGCAGGTGCCTCGCTTCCTACCGCAATTTCATCCCTATTCAACACCATCTGAACACGACTTTTCTTTGGCACGTGCTATCAAAAGTGAAAGACGCACCCTGACTGCAATTGTGTGTGTTATCGGATTCATTTTTGCAAGGCAGTTTATTTCAGGAAGAGCTATTTAGTTTTACGCTTTTTGTCGATTTTAACCGAAAGGTCGTTCCTACAGAGAAGAAGTGTAAACCGAAAATATCTATTTTCTGAAAACTAAATGTCCCTAAAGAAGCTCAGAATTTTCTTGACACAAGCACGCCAAAAGTGTATTATTAATATTATATATTGAGTAGGCAGGGTTAACAATGTGTGTCAAACGGTAACGTTCTGTGGTGGGACGTTGCTTAAGGATGCTCCCCAAGTCTCACACCTCTTGGTTCTTGCGATCTGGATGGGGCAACATATACCGCTTTGCGGAGTTTTTACCTGCTTTTCTCACGGAACCGTGTCAGGTCTATTAAGTCTAAGGTGCGAGATGGACTGAACGAAGCAGTACACCGAAAGAAATCGGCCACAAACAGGTGCCGAAAAAACAGTCTGTTTTTAATCTAAAAAAAAGAGCGGTGTTTCCTCCACCTGCTAAAGCAAGGGGTTTCCACACCGAAGATTTTGATAAAGTGAGTACTTAACAATCCCACTGCTTTAGCTGTGGGTCAAAAAAGTGTTTAAAGTTCTTGTTTTATATATGCAATTATGTTATACTAATTAGACCGTTCAGTAGTCCGGGCATCAACACGGACTACACCTTTGATAAGGGAACGGAATCCTGTCAGAACGGTATATCATAATGTTCAAAACACACAAGATAGCGTTAAATCCAAATAAAAAGCAGCGTGCGTGGTTTGCTCAACAATGTGGTTATGCACGTTTCGCGGACAATCATGCGTTATCTAATTTCAAAGCGAATTTAGACAATGATAATTTCTTATCAACGTGGACACTTAATAATCAACTCGCCGCGGGATACGCGGAGAGTATAAACGCTTGTGGAGTCTAAGTCAGACCTCCACAAGAGGAGGCATCGGATGAAGAAGCAAGAAGCCCACGACTTTAGTCATGGGAATATCACAAGAATGTTTTTCTCAGTTATGATACCCTCTGTTCTTGCGATCCTGTTTGTTTTGCCTGTCAATCTCGCCTTTGCGCGATCGTTTAACAATGATTTTGAGACAGGCGACCTCACCGATTGGGAGGAGAAAACAGGAGACGCATTTGATTTTCAACCGACGTGGGGAGATAACCCAACAGCACGGGACCGTGGGCAGCCTTCTCAACATCAAGGCGATTGGTGGCTTGGATTAGCTGAAAAGTACCAAGGACCGGATAAAGGAGCAAAACTGGGGCAGGATGCTGGTGATCTTGCGGGTAACGGTCAACCGGATCTCCCTCAAGGCACCTTGACCTCAATTGAGTTTACAATTGTCGGAGAAACGATGAATTTTCTTATGGGCGGCGGCAACCGTGCTTGGGGTACTGCTGAGCCATGTTGTGTCAATCTTGTGATTAATGACAAGGTTGAACTGACAATGACCGGTAATGAAACAGAAACCATGACCCGGCGAGAGTGGGATGTTTCCGATCTCAAAGGCAAAACCGTCCAACTTGTTGTTGTTGATAAAAGCAGCGGCGGTTGGGGACATCCGAACTTTGATGATGTTCATCAAGCCGATGCAAGCGGTGAAAATATTCCGTGGGATCAGGTGCTTGCTGTTGATGCACGCGGGAAGTTAGCTGTCAGTTGGGCACAAATGAAAAAGTATTACTAATTTCAAAGTACAACATAATCGTTCTTTTACTTGAAGGGCAGAATCTATTCTGCCCTTACAACGATATTTTTGCTAATCCAGCACGTTCCCGAAACTTATTATATGTTTTCAGAATTCCTTGCTCCATCGTATAGGCAGGTGTAAATCCCATCTCCTCAGCGATAGCCGTTGCATCGTAATCCCATGAGATACCGAATACCCCAGGTTCCAATGTAATTTGTGCATCCGGTACCAGAGTTTTTAGATACGCCACACCCTCTTTCACCGGTCGGATACCACCCTTGATATTGAAAACGCGCGTCTTTGTCGTTGGACATGTGCAAGCCATTATGATCGAACGCGAGACATCCTCTACATACTGCCAGTCCACCGAATCATCTCCGAATGGACAGACATGCGGTACTCCTATCGCTACAGCCTCAATCATTTTTGTAGTGAACGAACTCATCCCTCTCGTTCTACCCACACCGTAGACAGCAGTAAAACGAAGTCCGATTGAGTCGACCCTGTAAGCATCAAAATAGTGCATGGCATATCTTTCGTTGAGAGATTTGCATGCACCGTAGATAAACTTGGGATAGTGCGGGGCATCGTTGAGAATCTGTTGATGGTTATAATCCTCTGGTGCGCCGAATACTGCGACACTACTTGCCCACACGACGCGTTTGAGATTGAAAATACGTGCCGCTTCCAATATATTGATCGTGCCTTCGCAAACGACCTTCAAAGCTTGTGGGGGATTGGCATTGCAGGCAGGCACCTGCCACGAGGCGAGATGGATAATCCGATCAATATCCTGTTCTTGAACGGTGCGTAAGACGTGCGGCAGGTCGGTAATGTCCCCCTGCACAAAAGTTAAACTCTCAATTTGCTCATCGGTGAGCACCATCTTTGGAATAGTGAGGTCGTAAGCAAAATCGTAAACAACTACTTTTTCACCGGCAGCTAACAGGTCGCGGATGACGTAAGTACCGATGCATCCCATGCCACCGGTGAGCAGATATGCCATAATTTTTTCTCCTTTGTGATAGGCTCAATGATGTAATCATGCCTATCGTATTTCAACCTACCGCGATTTATCCATATTCATCGGTTCGTCCACATTCACGAGGATATCCTCACCTTCAATTTTTATAGGGTAGATGGGTAGGCTTTCTTCACCTGGCCAAACACATTTTCCTGTCTTCACATCAAACTCCCACATATGCATCGGGCAAGTGACACACCCCTTATCAATGAAACCGTAAGTCAAAATCCCACCTAGATGTGGACAGATATTATTCATGGCAAAATATTCGCCTTCAACATTATAGATACCGATAAAAACACCTTCAACCTTGACACCAATACAGGTACCAGGACGTATCTGTTCGATTGTCGCGGCTTTTACAAATTGTGACATACCTGTTGATACTCCAAAGAATTAGATTTTTAATCCATTCTAACATTTACTATAGTTTGGACAGTTTTATCCTGTCAGGACTTCCGATCAGGAGTTAAATATGGTTTGTCCACACTCTTGCATCTCTGAATTCTGTTGGAAATCACTGTCCTTTAGCCATTATTTTTGAAATAATCGTCCAAATATGTCCATCTGCTCATTTTCATGTAGAGTCTTCAACTATTTTTAGATTTTTCTTTGAGTTTTGTCTTGTATCGTAACTCGTAGAAAAACATTGTTGTTGGAAACATCGTTGCAAATAAGCGGTCATCAACCCGCGTGTGAGATATTTGGCTTTATACCAATGCCTATTTAGGGCAAGCAGCACGTCTTCTAAGTCAAGAGGCACATCGTCTATATTCGTTTCTGATGCTGTGTTGGTCGTTGTCTTTGTGAAAATGAGTTGTGTGAGAGTTGCTGCGACAAAACTGAGTTGAGCAAACCGGTTCAAACTCTTGCGTTTTCGGAGTTGATAGGTATCAAAACCGAAGTTCTGTTTGACATCTCGGAATGCGGTTTCAATCTGCCACCGATTTCTATAGTGTTGGATCAACTCGGCTACCGGACGTTCTAAGTCGGAGGTGAATAAACAAAAATAGCGATAGGGTTTAGACTTCTTTGGGCGTGTGCGTATCACAACGAGCCGCACATCCACCGGACACATTTTTGTCCGCACGATTTTGTCTGCGACAGAAAGGGTCTTGTTTTTCACGATGATATCTCTATACTGCAGATAGGGTAGATGCACACGACCGCCATAACGTTTCGGTCTACCTTGTCCCTGTTGCTTGGGTGGCTTGGGTATATAAAAGAACACAGCATTTGACTTTGTGCGACAGAGTAAGTGGTGTCCTTGTGAAAGGATTTGTGTAAACACCTTGCGTCTATTAAAGCCTCTGTCAAATACGATCAGACCCGCAGGCATCTGAGCACAGATACGCTTGAGCACCGCAAGACTGCTATCCCGTTTTTTGCCCGGACACATCACCCGAGCCGCTAACGGAAACAGACGCACCCCTTGTGGTGTTTCACAGAGCCAACCGATAGCACCGAACTCGTGTCCGTGATGGAACTTCGATTGGTTCTTGTTGCGTTTGTTATACCGCGTGTTTCTGAAGAAATGCGTGCCATATTGCTGAAGACCATCATTCGTAGAATGGGTTTCATCATAGACATAGACACCTTTATTGAAAACGGATTGAACTTGTTGTGTCAATACTGATGTGACTTTATCAACACTCCATACGCTACGAGAGAGAAACTTCGGTAGAGGCCAATAGGTTGTTGATTGTTCTGTTGATAGATATATCTGTGTCATGGTGCCACGATGCGGGGTATTTATCAAACCCAAGACAAAAGTGCGAAAATGGTCGAAGTTTTTATACTTGAAGTGGTCTTGATATTCTGATAACATAGAATATAAGCGGAGAAGAGGGTCCATTTCAATTATCCTTTCAAAAAAAAATATATATACTGAAAGGATACCCTCTTTTCTGCTTTTTGTCTCTAAAAAACTTCAAACTGTCCAAACTATAGTAACATTTACATTAGAGGTATTCAGTTTTAAGAAATATATTGTGTGTGAACACCTTATACCATTTCTGAATGATAGCATCTCATTAACAAAAAACGCGTTTGTAGTCGCGCAATTCATTGCGCCTCGGACATTCAAAATGTCGGACATCTCCGTAATGGTATTTTATTTTTCAGAATTGGTATTTATATCTTAACGGTCCGGTTCGGTTAGGAAACCGAACCTACCGGGAATGCGGCAAAAAACCAGACCAAAATGTTACCTTGAAATTACTTTACCTTCTCCGCGTGGATCCGTCCCACCATCATGATACGTTCCATCGTTCCATAAGCGAATAGCGTGTCCGGGTCCACCGATACCTCCGCTCGCTGAGATTTCATGTCCGAGTTCTCGCAACCCAGCAAGTGTTTCTTCACCTATTCGTGATTCTACTTGGATGGGTTCGGCACCATCGCTGTGAAAACGTGGTGCGTCCAATGCTGCTTGCGCAGACACTTGTAAGTCAATGAGGTTAACGCTGATATTAAGTTGATTGTTTGGGATAGTGCGACCGCCGGGGATGCCGTATGTTGCAAAAGGCATGCCGTCGAACGTAGCAAGACAAGGTCCCATATTATGAAGCGGGCGTTTGCCCGGTCCGATAGAATTTGCCAACCCCGGTCTCGGATCGAAACGACCGACACCGTGACCAAAAAGCAGTCCGGTACTAGGCACCGTGACCATCAAACCGAATCCGCCGCCGTGCGTTTGTGTCAATGATACCATGTTGCCATCCGCATCTGCTGTAGAAATATGACTCGTACAACTCATCGGTTCGTAATAGACTACCTCACCACGTTGCGGGGATTCAAGTCCAGCTTGCAGTTTTCCACTGAGTATCTCTGTAAAACTATCTGAAAGCTCAGCAGCAATGTCTATGTCAACGAAATTCGGGTCACCGAATCGACATAGCCTTTCGACCCAACAAACTTTCATCGCTTCAGCAAAAAGATGGAACCTCTGTGTGACAGACATTTCGGCTATATTATATTTTTCAACTAAGCGGAGCATCTGTAAGGTGGTCAATCCACCAGCACCGAGGGGCGAAGTATACACCGAATAGTCGCGATATTGAATTTGATAAGGTTGGGTTATGTAGGGACGATAACTTTTCAGGTCATCAACGGTTAGACATCCACCTAATTCCTGAATGTGGTTAGCGATTGTTTCAGCTATAGTGCCTTCGTAGAATGCTGTGTGTCCACCCTCTGCAATAGCTTCAAGAGTACGTGCAAGTTCAGGATTAGTGAGCGTTTCACCTTTTTTTGGTGGTCTTCCGTCTTTGAGGAAAACACGCGCAGTTTCTGGAAAGTCACGCTTCCACCGTTCTGCATTTCCGGAGATCCCGCCACGATTTGCTCCGTTCGGTGCGTAACCGTAACGTGCCGAATTGATCGCAGGACGTAGCACATCCGCGAGTGGAAGACTGCCATATTCTTTCAACGTTAAACAGAGACCTGCGACAACGCCCGGGACTCCGATAGATAGCGGTCCGTGAACGTTTACGCGACCCGGCACTCGGTATCCTGCGACAACGTCGGGGGCATCCTCAATTGTGAACATGTCTTCGGAAGCTGCAGCGGGTGCTGCGGTGTTATAATCTATTGCCACAACATCTTGTGTTTTCTTACGATAGATCAACACACAACCACCGTAGCCAGCAATGCCGTTGTGTGAAGGTTCCACGACACCCTCAGTGAAGGCGGCTGCAACGGCGGCATCTATAGCATTTCCACCGGCACGGAGCATTTCAAATCCTGCCTTTGCGGTGCGAGGGTGTGGACCAACAACAGTCCCGTAATTTCTTTTGTGTGAATTCATATATTTTCCTTTCGCTGAAGGGTAATACGTGGAATTTTAATGGGTTTTCACAGAATTGTCAAGTTTTTCTGACTACAAGTAGGGTTATTTAGTTTTCCGAAAATTGAGATTTTCGCTTTAAGACCTTCCGCTGTCTGATCGAGCTCCAGCTCGCGACTTTTCGGTTAATATGGACAAAAAGTCTAAAACTAAATAACGTGAGCTCGGTATAAGCAATCTTGGCTCATGTAAAGAATGAGTGCTAATGAAAAAGTTTAACCCGCGTGGCCACTGCCTTCATTAAAAACAACCGCACACACTTTTTACATGAGCGGCAATCTTTTGTAGCGCAAACTTTATGAAGATTAACAAATTAATTCGGTAATTTTCTAACCATAGACATCTTGTTTTATGTTTTTCTTGTGTGAGGTTCATTATCTGGTTGTCTGAATCGCGGAGGGCACGGAGGACACAGAAGACGCGGAAAATGCTTTTGTGTCTCGGACATTTGCTTTCGCCAGAGACAGGTCGGTAACAAAGAATCTCTTAATTCCGCGTCCTCCGCGTTCTCTGCGATAATCCGCGATTCAGACAGAAAAGAGATCAGAATTACCGAATTAATAAATTAATCTTCATCAAACCGCACCTACCGGTCCTGGATATCAGCGTTGTGTGATTTTCTTAAATTGACACATAAGAGCTTCGCTTACACTCAACCCAACCTCAGTCTTATTATCAATAACTTTACATCTGTCTCCTAAAATTCGGTTGAATATGTTTGTTTTGTATGTTATCATTACCCAAATAATACCATTTCTGAATGACAACTATTCATTAACAAAAACCGCGTTTGTCCTCGCGCAATTCATTGCGCCTCGGACATTCTACACCTTAGTGTGCGAACCAAATCTCATAATGGAATTTTATTTTTTAGAATTGGTCCAATACGCATTGAAAGGAGAAACGTGATGCAAGAATTGAATCATGAACTTGCTAATAAGTATTTTAACAGCGGGGTAGAGAAGAGCAAAAAAGGTGATGTATACCATGCTATTGAAGACTATACGAAAGCAATAGAACTTAAACCCGATTTTGCTGAGGCATATTACTATCGTGGTGGGTCGTGGTTACGTCTCAGAGAGTGGGAAAGAGCCAGATTAGACCTTGAGACTGCAAGAAAAATGAAAATGAACACCATCATTGTCTCAGATGAAATACGACACAAATACGACAGAGCATGGAAAACCCTCGGCAACATATAACGCACTCACATATTCATGAACCCATCAGAAAAACAGAACCACTCCCCAAAATACTTAGAGATATGCCGACACCCCGCAATTCAAGCTCTTAAGCCAAACACAGAAAACACAGATGGCGTATGGCTACCGACTCTTGAACAACTACACGAACTTCTAAACCAGAAACTTCCTTATCCTGAACGTTCCAGTTTCCGTCACACCGCAGATGGTTGGGAATACCAAACCTACTTTTGCGAATGGGCAGCAGATTATGGTACTAATATTGACACGTATCGCCAGTTTGTTGGACACGATGCGAAGATTGTGCTTTTGCAGGTGTTAATGGCGGTGCTCGGAATTGATGGAAGATGGATGGTATAGATAGTTAAACCCTTCAAGGAGAAAATGTATGACATTTGGAATATTAGTTGCAACGATTCGAGAGTATAAACAGGCAGGCATCTCAAATTTAGATACTCTTACTGTCCTCCTCAACGACACGTTTGGTGACTGGCTAACATCTCAACGGGTGAGTCATCTTGAGATGTTAGATGAAAACAGAATGTGCCTAAATGTGATAGGACAACTAAAAGAGCACAATCCTTCAAAGGGGATGCAATTATACTCTCGATTTCTTATAATTTTGCTTGATGAAGATATAGACGATCTGGAGGCGATAGCGGATGCACTCAAATCTTATTCTTCAGATGGGGACGGTGCTTATGTCTGGGTGATTCCGGATGGATACATGGCAGCGTTGACACCAGCAGAGCAGGAATGGGAAGAACATGGCGGTGGGTATTTCTCACATGAATCTATATGTATCTCCAACACTGCAGATATTGATACACGTTGCCTGTTAGAGGTGCTTTATGAGGACACTGCTATGGAAAACGTTTCTTGTGAATTTGACGTTCCAGCGCATAGGTCGGTACATTATCGCTTGGATAAACTGAAAGATGCAAAAGGTGAACCGCTGATTGCCAAAGATGCGCCAGTTAGTTACAAAATTACGAGTCTTGATTCGCGGATTGTTGTGCAAGGTTCACGTATTTTAACAAGTGGTGAGGACAGCATATTTGCCAGTTTTGGCACGGTGATGGCGTGGTGCCCACAATAGTAAAAACAACAATTTTGAAACTGAAGGACACTTGCCGGAATGCTGTGCTACATTGATTCAGCAAATTTTCGAGGAAACATACGAATTTACCGAGAGAATTTTTCCCATTTATTTTCTTGAACGTTTTCGGTTTTCGCGTCCTGCTGAATTTTTTCCCACCATTCTCTATTTTTAACGTACCACTGAATTATCTGTCGCATCCCTTGTTCAAATAGGATTTTCGGCTTCCATCCGAGTTCACGGGCGATCTTTTCTGAATCTAAGAGATAGCGACAATCGTGTCCGGGTCTATCGGGGACATAAGTCTTCAGGTTTTGAGGTTTTCCAAGGATATCCAAGATAAAATCGCTAATCTCTTCAATACTTTTCTCAACACCGCTGCCGATATTATATGTTTCTCCGATCTTTCCGTTGTGAACAACCGATGCAATCGCACAGCAATGGTCATCAACGTGCAACCATTCCCTGCGGTTGTGACTACTACGGTAGAGCGTCAATGGCAAATCTTGTATGGCATTTGTTGTAAATAAGGGGATTAACTTCTCAGGATGCTGATAGGGTCCATAATTATTAGAACAGTTAGAAATGGTTATCGGTAGGCCAAAACTATGAAAATATGCGTTTACAAGATGGTCTGCTGCCGCTTTTGAAGCGTTGTAAGGGGTTTGGGGTCGGTAAGGGGCAGTTTCAGCAAAAACATCAGATGAATCTAACGGTAGTTCACCGTAGACTTCACATGTAGAGATATGATGAAATCGAGGTACACTGTATTGACGGGCTGCATCCAATAAAACTTGTGTCCCCATGACGTTCGTTTCAAAGAATTGGCGTGGATTCAGAATAGCACGACTGTTGTGTGATTCCGCTGCAAAATTGACAATTACATCGGGTTGATGTGTTTTTATAAGACCTGAAACGAATGCGTCATCAAGAATATCACCTTGTGCAAACACATACCGCTCTGGATAAGCCACGACTATATCTGTCAGGTTAGAGAGATTCCCCGCATAAGTCAGCCTGTCAAGGTTAACCATAACATCATCGGGATACTCCTTGAGCCAGTACCTGATAAAGTTCGTGCCGATAAATCCAGCACCGCCAGTGACCAATAATTTCATGTATGTCCTTAGAAAATCATTAACGTGTCAAGCCTATCCAAGACACGTTATAAAATGTCTTCTCACGCTATTGAATGATTATATCTTATCAGAAACGGGAAAGATATGTCAATGTAATTGCATAGCAGAGGCACTCAGTTTTAAGAGATTATTCGGGTATCGTGCGTTTTTCTTATGAAGATCCGGTGCGGTTAGGAAACCGCACCTACCGGCCCTGGGTAAAATCAGATCAAAGTATGGAAAACTGAATGGCTCTGCCTGACAGCAAAATAAGTGTTGACAGATAAATGTAGCCATTATAAAATGGCACTCAAGACCGTTGAGGGGAGGGAAAATGATGCGACAGCGCAAATTTGGAAGAACAGGGTTGACCGTTTCTGAAATAGGGATGGGAACATGGGAACTCGGTGGGCGCGAATGGGGAGATATTGGCGAGAAAGAGGCTGTTGATCTTCTACGATATGCCTTTGAAAAGGGAGTCACCTTTTACGATACCGCTGACCAATATGGCGGTGGACGCGCTGAACGTCTTTTGGGGGAAGCTTTTTCTGCACTTGGTAGTCGGGTTGTCATTGCAACGAAACTCGGATATGAATTGGATTCCGATGGTTGGATGAGTCAAGGTGGGACAGTTCCTACATTCAACGCATCACGAGATTATATCCGTCAAGCGGTCGAAGGGAGTCTAACCCGTTTAAAAAAGGATGCGATAGACATTTATCAATTCCATGCACCGCCTCCCGCGGAAACGTGGGATGAGGCTTTCGGTGCGATGGATGAACTCAAAACCGAAGGAAAAATCCGTTTTTATGGGTTATGCCTCGGAAATGAAGCACAGGCACTTAAGGCACTCTCGGAAACCAATATCTCCTCCCTAATGCTGACCTACAACATCCTCAACCAAGGCATGGCGGAGAATGTGATGGAAACAGCCGCTAAAAAAGGCATTGCTGTTGTTGCGCGTCAACCGTTATCATCAGGATTGCTTTCTGGACAACTCAATACGGATACCGTATTTGCCGAAAACGATTATCGGAAGACGTGGCCGCGCGAGAAATTTCTCACCGATTTAGAACGTGTGGAAGAAATCAAGTCTATAGTTGGGGATAAAGCGCGAAGTTTACCGCAAGCTGCTCTGAAATTTATTTTAGCACATCCCGCAGTCTGTAGTGTCATACCCGGCATGATGACTCCTGCGCAAGTTGACGATGGCGTCTCTACATCTGGATCATCCCCACTCCCCGCTGCTATTCTGGAAAAACTACGCGACAATTAAGGAAACTAAATGAAAGTTATTGCAGACTTGTGTGTTGTTCCGATGGGTGTCGGTGTATCTGTCTCAAAATATGTCACCGCGTGTGAAAATGTGCTGAAAGCGGCGGGCTTGAAAACTAAACTGCACGCTTACGGCACTAATATTGAAGGCGAGTGGGATGCTGTGTTTGCAGCGATTAAACGTTGTCATGAGACCGTGCATGAAATGGGCGCGCCCCGAATTACGACAACACTGAAGTTTGGTACACGGGTTGACAAATCCCAAACGATGGAAGACAAGGTTAGCAGTGTCCAAAAACAGTTGGCAGCAAAATGACAAATTTTTTACGAAAAAAGTCTTGATTTTTTTCGACGTTTTACTAAAATAGCATGAAGCAGATAACTGAGACTTTTTCGAAAATTGCTATCTATTTTCGTATTTAAGCAATATTAAATATACATTTTAGGTTTTGAGGAAAGGTAGAAAAAAGGAAAACTGGAAGAAACGCTGTGTTCGTTATCTTCCCAACTTCCATACTTCCAATCTTCCAACGGGTCTGAAGATCAAAAACATAAATTTAATATTGAAACTTGCTTAACTGCTATAATGCGTTTCAGTATTCATAATCTAAAGGAGATCTGAGTTTAATGTAAATTTACATAGATCTCAAATATTCTAATAGAGAAGGAGAAAAAATGAAAAAAATTCTTACATTTATACTGACAATTATTTCAGTTTTTGGACTGATTGTCAGTGCCTCACACTTTGCGTTTGCACAATGGAAGGTAAACCAGGAAGGCGGTCCACTAAAAGACAACGAACTTTTAGTGACTCAACCAAACACAGATCATTTAAACGAAGACCATACTGCTGTACAAACTTGGATTACCAAATGGTATGGTCCCGATGGCAACTATGAAAACAATGGTGGGTTCAATACTTCTGGTCCCAGAGATTTGATGTCTGAAGGCACTGCTGGTGAGATTACCGATGTCTCACTTTCGACAATGAACGGATTGCTCAGGACGAAAAAGTTTGATGTTGAATGGGGAGATGATCATGGTGGCACGCGAGTTTGGACAGTCTTTGAAATAAATCCAGCAGATGGTGATAATATGAACAGAGGAGGCCCAGTAGATAATCTGGATACCTACGCTGTCATTGTTATTGATTCTCCAACAGATATGACCTCCGTGATGTCTCCCGCGCAAGATGATTATGCACAGATATGGATTAACGGTGAAAAATGGCACAATAATGCAACGTGGACAGGTGGTACATATAATGTTGATTATAACATTGAGGTGAAGTTCAGAAAGGGCACCAATGTCCTCCTATTTCGTTGTGGTGAAGGTGGGGGTTCAGCATTCTTCAACTTGCACTTTGATGACGAAACTCACAAAGCAGTGAAGATCTTTCCCGATAAAGCGACAGATCAGGATACTTTCTTTGACGAAATTGAGGGTATTCTGCCGGTTGAACCACATGAAAAGTTAACGACAACATGGGCAGATATCAAGCGAAACCGATAACAGAATTCGGATATCTATTGTTTGAATACAAGTTTGTACAAAAAATTGTCGTTTTTGTTTGTAATATATTGACAAATTTTTGCCAATATATTACAATAGTTGTTGTAATGTTAAATGAATTTTCAACGTTTTATAACCTAAATAGGAAATCTGGAGTAAACCTTAGTTTAACCCAGTTCAAAACAATCTAATCTATAGAGAAGGAAGAAGGAAAAATGAAAAGATTTAATACTCTTGCACTTGCAGTCACTATTGTTTTTGTGATAGTTGTAAGCGGTTCCCACCTCGTTATGGCACAAGGAGTTGTTAACGAAAGTGGGGGGCCGTTGACTGAAGAAAATCTCTCAGTGACTCGACCAAACACAGATCATTTAAACGAAGACCATACTGCTGTACAAACTTGGATTACCAAATGGTATGGTCCCGATGGCAACTATGAAAACAATGGTGGATTCAGCACTTCTGGTCCTATGGACCTTATGGCAGTAGGTACCCGTGACAGAATTACTGATGTTTCTCTTTCAACATTTGAAGGATTGCTATTAACTCAAGAAGTTGTTGATGTTGAATGGGGAGATGATCATGGTGGCACGCGAGCTTGGACAGTCTTTGAAATTGATCCAGCAGATGGTGATAATATGAACAGAGGAGGTCCAATAGATAATCTGGATACCTACGCTGTCATTGTTATTGATTCTCCAGCAGATATGACCTCCGTGATGTCCCCCGCGCAAGATGATTATGCACAGATATGGATTAACGGTGAAAAATGGCACAATAATGCAACGTGGACAGGTGGTACATATAATGTTGATTATAACATTGAAGTCAGGTTGCAAAAAGGTGCTAACGTGCTTCTCTTTCGTTGTGGTGAAGGCAGCGGTTCAGCATACTTCAACTTGCACTTTGATGATGCAACACATGAAGCCGTGACAATCTATCCCAAAGATGCAACTGATAAAGCAAGTTTTTTTGAGGAAATTTTTCCGCTAACAGCCGTTGAAGCCTCAGGAAAATTGGCTACAACCTGGGCAGACATCAAACGGAAATAGATTTTATCTCTGTTAGTTTGCGTGTAAGGTGCACAAACTGAAAGTTTGTGCTACGGCAAAATGGAGTTTCTTCGTAGCGCAAACTTTTAGTTTGCGTGTAAGGTGCACAAACTGTATGAAGATTAACAAATAAATTCGGTAATTTTCTAACCATAGACATCTTGTTTTATGTTTTTCTTCTGTGAGGTCTATTATCTGGTTGTCTGAATCGCGGAGGGCACAGAAGACGCGGAAAATGCTTTTGTGTCTCGGACATTTCCTTTCGCCAGAGACGGGCCGGTAACAAAGAATCTCTTAATTCCGCGTCCTCCGCGTTCTCTGCGATAATCCGCGATTCAGACAGAAAAGAGATCAGAATTACCGAATTAATAAATTAATCTTCATTAACCGCACCTTATGCGTCAATTTAGGGGTCCCCAACGCGGTAGGTGCGGTTTGCAACCAATGCAGAATACCACACGCGTATTCTGCCGGTTCTTATGGAATAAACCCTCTTTAGTCCCGTCCGGACGATATGTTTATAGCAACGGAGGCCCCCCAATTCTTCAGCCCCGTAGGGGCGGAATGTTTATAGTTTTATTTCACATTTCGCTAGGACTAAATATAGGACAGTCTCAATAGTCATGACTATTGAGAAGTGTTCATAAACGGACAGATATTTTCTTAAATTGACGCTTATGGTGCGGTTAGGAAATCGCACCTATCGTCCCGGAAAATAGGGCAAATCCCGTTAATTTGGTATAAGGTAATGAATCTCAAGCATCCTTCTCGCTTTTCGCGAGGGAATCGGTGAACGCATTGAAATCTTGAGAAACACTGGCAAACACTTCTCCAATTGTCTCGGCGTGCACTAATGTGTTATCGTATTTCAATTCTCTACCGTAGATGTTATTCGCTTTGTGGCGGAAATCCAAAAGTTCACCTAATTGGTGATATGTCTGCTCTGGAATTACAGGTGGTCTTTCAGGACGTTGTTTTGTCATCTGTTCAAGTAAATTCTTATGCCATCTACTTCCGCGTGGTAGGTGTCCATCTACTTCGTTTGCAATCCGCTCAAAAATTCGTTCTATGCCACTATAGATATCAGCAAGATCTGTGGCGATTGTATTCTCAATGAATTCTCTGACATCAACGTGAACCACTTTCAGTTGTTCTAACCCTCTTGTTATTCTTGTGAGCGTATCTTCTATTTTTGTGAGTTCATCATTGATACGTTGTGTCAGTTTTTTTCTGTTCATTTCGTATATTTCTTCTTCTACAGTAGGAAAAACTTGACGGTGTAAATGCTCGTAAAGTGTCTTCCATAATGTAGGGAGTTCCCCTTTCTTTATAGGAATCGCTTGCTGTTGTACTCTTTCTCGGAAAATCCCTTTCGTTGTATCGAAATTAATCAAGTCAATTTTGAATCCTGTCCCAATATCCATAACTTTGTTGTTCGCCTCTGAATGTGCTTTATCCGAGAGTCCCCACACCGCAATATCAATATCTGATGACTTTGTGAAACTGATCGGTTCTGCAAGCGACCCGAAGACAGCAACCTGTGTTGCACCGAATTCGTCATAGAGAAGTGTTGCGACCTCATAAGCGACCTGCCACGCACGTTCTATTAACGTTTCATCAACTTTTCGGCTATTCCATCGGCGTTCAAGCTGCTTTCTACAAGATGCAAGTTCTTCTGGTGTTATCTGATTTAATTTTGGCATCACGATACTCCTTGCAATTCCAAGGTTTCACTCAGATGGCATGCAACTTTAATATCGGGTGTGATTTCACGCAGTTCCGGTGTTTCCTGTTTGCAAACATCGGTAGCATAGCGGCACCGTGGATGGAAATGACACCCTGTCGGCGGTTGAGATGGATCGGGCACATCCCCTTCAAGCCGAATAAGTTCACGTTCACGTTGCCACTTTGGATCTGGAAGCGGAACGGCGGATATCAACGCCTCTGTGTAGGGGTGTTTGGGTGATTGATAGAGTGTCGCTGCATCGCTAATCTCAACAATCTTTCCGAGATACATCACTGCCACACGATCACTGATATGTTCAACGACGCTCAAGTCATGAGCGATAAAGATATAGGAAAGTTGAAATTTTTCACGCAACTCCGCCAGTAGGTTGAGAATTTGCGCCTGCACGGAGACATCAAGTGCTGACACCGGTTCATCTGCTACGATCAGGTCCGGGTGGAGTGCTAATGCACGCGCAATTCCGATACGTTGCCGCTGACCACCGCTGAAGGCGTGCGGATAACGGCGCATGTCCTGTGGTTTTAAACCGACAGATTCCAAGAGTTCAACAATTTGGTCTCGTAGTTCATTTCTTTTTACGGTGCGATTAACGCGCAGCGGTTCACCCACAATGCCTTCTACCGTCATACGAGGGTTCAGAGAAGACTGCGGATCCTGGAAAATCATCTGGATATGTCTGCGAAAAGGACGCATCTGTTGAGATGTCAATTTTGCCAAATCCACTTGTTCATTACCAAATGTGAAGCTGCCGCTTGTTGGTGAAATTAAGCGGAGTAGACACCGGCTGGCAGTTGTCTTTCCACAGCCGCTTTCACCGACCAATCCAAGGGTTTCGCCGCGTTCTACGTCGAAACTAATGCCATCAACCGCTTTCACATGTCCGATAGTTCGACGGAGAATGCCTTTCCGTATCGGAAAATATTTACGTAAGTCTTTGACTTCAAGCAGTTTCGACATCGGTATTTTCCTCACAAAGCCAGCACCTAACTGCATGCCTACCGTTTTCGGAAGTAGTATTTTTGAGAACATCAATAATCTTGAGTTCAGGCATCTGTTCACAGGTCGGTATATGTTCTGCACATCGTGGCTGAAAAGAGCATCCGATAGGCAGTGCTAATGGGTGCGGCACCGTTCCGGGAATAGAATGCAGCGTTTTTTGCTGACCACCCCCAAGCGTTGGAATGGAGTTGAGCAAGCCACGCGTGTATGGGTGCAAAGGATTATAGAAAATGTCGTCAACACTTCCCTTTTCAACGACACGCCCTGCATACATCACGACCACTTCGTCAGCCATATCGGCGATAACACCTAAGTCGTGTGTAATCAACATAATCGCCATCCCGATTTCCGCTTGTAGTTCCTGCATGAGGGTGAGGACTTGTGCTTGAATTGTGACATCAAGTGCCGTAGTCGGTTCGTCTGCGATGAGGAGCGCGGGGGCACAACAGAGTGCCATGGCAATCATCACGCGTTGCCGCATTCCACCTGACAGTTGATGCGGATACTCATCAAGACGTTGGTCAGGTGCGGGGATGCCGACACGGGCAAGCATCTCAATAGCACGTTCGCGTGCCCACTTTGGTGTTGCTTGCAAACCGAAACGTGCCAGAGTCGAACGTTTATGTTCTTGGTGTAACACAATAGCCTCAGCGATCTGGTCTCCAACGGTATAGACAGGATTTAGTGATGTCATCGGTTCTTGGAAGATGATAGCGATTTCGTTGCCCCGTATTTTTCGCATCAACTCGCTTCGCGGCGATACTTGCGCTATATCTAACGGTTCCTCTGTTTCATCGCGGTAAAACAGAATCTCACCCTTCTCAATCCTGCCCGGATTCGGCACAAGTTGGAGAAGCGAAAGTCCGGTGATACTTTTTCCACACCCGCTTTCTCCTACGATGCCAACGGTTTTGCCACGCACAATGGAAAAACTGACATCGTTCACGGCGTTTACAACGCCACCATCTGTAGGGAATACTGTTTTTAAATTAGAGACTTCAAGCAGAGGTTGTGTCAATTTTTCATCCTATACTATAATTTTGCTTCTGTAAATGTGTGTATTTATTTTACCGTAAAATGGGTTGGAAGGCAATCTATTTTGAGTTATACCCAATTACCCCGATGTGTCCCGCGAGGTCCCCGTGCCTCGCAACCGTGTACTCTATCATTTGTAGTGCGAGGTCCCCGTGCCTCGCAATGCTTGACTTTATCGGGAAACTTCGAATCAAGTCAATTTGGTATAATACCGAATTAGCGGGATTTGTCCTGCGAGGTCCCCGTGCCTCGCAACCGTGTACTCTATCAAAAGACTTCGAATCAAGTTAATTTGGTATAAATATAGGACAGTCTCAATAGTCATGCCTATTGAGAAGTGTTCATAAACGGACAGATATTTTCTTTAAATTGACGCCTATAGTGCGGTTAGGAAACCGCACCTACCGTCTGGAAAATAGGACAAATCCCGTTAATTTGGTATAAGGTAATGAATCTCAAGTATCCTTCTCGCTTTTCGCAAGTGAATCGGTGAAAGTATTGAAATCTTGAGAAACACTGGCAAACACTTCTCCAATTGTCTCGGCGTGCACTAATGTGCTATCATATTTCAATTCTCTACCGTAGATGTTATTCACTTTGTGGCGGAAATCCAAAAGTTCACCTAATTGGTAATATGTCTGCTCTGAAATTACAGGTGGTCTTTCAGGACGTTGTTTTGTCATCTGTTCAAGTAAATTCTTATGCCATCTACTTCCGCGCGGTAGATGTCCATCCACTTCGTTTGCAATCCGCTCAAAGATTCGTTCCATGCCACTATAAACATCGACAAGTTTATTGGCAATTGATTCTTCTATATATTGTCTATAGTTAGTTGGAACTACTTCAATATCTTCTAAAGCCTTTGCAATTGCGTCAACAGTAGATTCTATTTTTACGAGTTCATCATTGATACGTTGTGTGAGTTTTTTTCTGTTCATTTCGTATATTTCTTCCTCCACGGCAGGGAAAACTTGACGGTGTAAATGCTGGTAAAGTGTCTTCCATAATGTAGGGAGTTCACCTTTCTTTATAGGAATCGCTTGCTGCAGGACTCTTTCACGGAAAAGTCCTTTCGTCGTATCAAAATTAATGAGGTCAATTTTGAATCCTGTCCCAATGTCCATAACTTTGTTGTTCGCCTCTGAATGTGCTTTATCCGAGAGTCCCCATACCGCAATATCAATATCTGATGACTTTGTGAAACTGATCGGTTCTGCAAGCGACCCGAAGGCAGCAACCTGTGTCGCACCAAACTCGTCATAGAGAAGTGTAGCAATCTCATAAGCGACTTGCCACGCACGTTCTAATAATGTTTCATCGACTTTTCGGCTATTCCATTGGCGTTCAAGCTGCTTTCTACAAGATGCGAGTTCTTCTGGTGTTATCTGATTTAATTTTGGCATCACGATACTCCTTGCAATTCCAAGGTTTCACTCAGATGGCACGCAACTTTAACATCGGGTGTGATTTCACGCAGTTCCGGTGTTTCCTGTTTGCAAACATCGGTTGCATAGCAGCACCGTGGATGGAAATGACACCCTGTCGGCGGTTGAGATGGATCGGGCACATCTCCTTCAAGCCGAATAAGTTCACGTTCACGTTGCCACTTTGGATATGGAAGCGGAACGGCGGATATCAACGCCTCTGTGTAGGGGTGTTTTGGTGATTGGCGGTAAAACAGAATCTCACCCTTTTCAATCCTGCCCGGATTCGGCACAAGTTGGAGAAGCGAAAGTCCGGTGATACTTTTTCCACACCCGCTCTCTCCTACGATGCCAACGGTTTTACCACGTGCAATGGAAAAACTGACATCGTTCACGGCGTTTACAACGCCACCATCTGTAGGGAATACTGTTTTTAAATTAGAGACTTCAAGTAGGGGTTGTGTCAATTTTTCATCCTATACTATAATTTTGATTCTGTGAATGTGTATATTTATTTTACCGTAAAATGGGTTGGAAGGCAATCTATTTTGAGTTATATGTGATTTAGGGCATAGAAACTAACATCCTTATCCAATAAAAAAGAGACGCAAATATTGCGTCTCTTTTTGTAAACTATTTTCAGATATTTGAGATCTTAGATAGATACACTTTCCTCCTTACAAATTTGCTTTGATGTTACTCCAGAATAAGGCAAGTTTTGTGTTTGCCGTGTTTGAGAGGTGTAAATCAACGGTTTCAGTGCCACGATTAATCATATCGGGATGCCACATCTCTGGTGTCTTAATGTCAACAAATAGGTTAGAAAGGCTTACACGATTTTCATTTGATGCCTTTATAGGAAGTGCTTTATCAATCTTATCACTTTCGTGTTTTAGCGTCGCCCACGGTGAAGGTAAAATGCGTATGTTTCGGAGACGTGCCTCTTCCATCACAGTATAACCGAATTCCTGTGGTGGTGCGTCTGTAAAGAAAGCAAATTTCACCATGAAAGTTGACGCGAGTACATAACAGAGAAGCGCAGCACAATTCACAAACTTTGGTGAGAACTCTAACTTCAACTTACCGAACACCCATGAGATAGGGCTTGCAAAGAAAGCAGTTTGACTCTGCTTATGTATCTTCCGAATTTGATGTTGGATATTTCCGAGCAACTCGGGGGGTGGCTCCGGTGCTTCAAGGCTGCCCATTAAAGCGGCAGTATGCCATAATCCTTCATATTCGACTTGGCACGCCTTGCAGCCGCGCAAATGTTGTAGAAATTCACGCCGCTGCGCACCCTTTAACGTGGAATCTTGACGATGTAAAACCAAGTTTTCACGAGTCTGTTCACAACTCATTTTAACAATCCTCGCTTTTATGGGTTGAGAATTTGCTTCCGTGGCAGCCATGATTTCTCAATAGTAGTATTTTTCCAACTTCACTTTGAGATTTTGCATAGCTTTATTTAATCGTGAGGCGACAGTTCCGAGAGAGCAGTCAAGGATTTCAGCGATCTCTTTGTATTTGAGGTGTTGCATATAATATAACGTAACGACCTCACGTTGCTTCGGAGGCAGTCGGTCAATAGCCGCTTGAATTACCTGGCGTTGTTCAGTCTTTATCGCCATCCGTTCGGGTATCTCCCGTTCTTCAGTCATGCCGTGTGATGCGGTCTCTTCGGTGTATGCGTCCAGCATTCTGTTGCGGGATTTGGCTTTTCGGATGTATTGATTGCAAGTGTTCATGCCGACACGATATAACCACGTTCCGAATTGCGATTGGAACCGAAACGTTTTTATTGACTTATAAGCCTCTAAGAACGTTTCTTGCGTGGCATCTTCGGCATCTTCAGCGTTACCGAGCATGCGGTATGCAAGCCCATAGATTTTGGTATGGTGGCGATTGACCAATTCGTTGAATGCTTCAGCATCGCCCTCTACTGTTTTGTGTACATAAACATCATCTGGAATCATAAAAGTCCACCTTGCACAGATGTTACAGAATTAGTTGTATCGGAATTAATATTTCTTCATTTTTTTTATTGATTTTTTTTATCGTGAGGAATTTAATCTGTGCTACATGTCTCACAGATTAATACGAAACGTTTCGTATACCATTTCTGAATGATGGCATCACATTAACAAAAAACGCGTTTGTAGTCGCGCAATTCATTGCGCCTCTTATACACAACATAAGATGCGCTCTAAAATGTCATAAATACTCCGTAATGGTATTTTATTTATCAGAATCGGTAGTATTATCGGTTTCAAACTCTGTTTCGTAATCACAACTGACTTGCACGTTTGATGCTCCACACCAATCACATCGTCCGGAAAAGGTGTGTGCTTTCTGTGTCAAGAGTGTCTGTTTCTGATTGTTTTAAAAAGCGTGGAGATGGTGAATCTAACGATTGCGTTGTTCGCACGGTTTTGTGTCAATGGCGACGTGTTTGACATTTTAAAACTCGACGGAATGGAAACCATGAATATCATTAGTTAGGCAATACCCTACGGGCTTGAACCCCAAACCTGGTAGATGCGGTTTCCTAACCGCACCGGATACTACAAGAAAACTGGAAATTACCCGATTAAATTCATAATCTTCATTTAGAAGGTCCGAAATAGGTAAAAACATCCTCCTATCTATACCGAAACTCACGTTATTATCGGACACCGAGATCACGTTAGTATATCATAATTTTCCACGATTTACAACAAAAAATGTTGAGACAATCTCAAATTATGGTATACTATTTATCAAATTGCGTGGAGGTATCCAGCTTATGGGAAGAACTTTTGAAAAGTCGTTAACTTCCCAACTTCCATACTTCCAACGGGTCTGAAGATCAAAAACATAAATTTAATATTGAAACTTGCTTACTGTGAATAGCAAATGGCACGATTGGAATCCGCATCCGAAGTTGTTGGAAGGAATGCCTACTAAAAGGCAGACACTTTTTAGACCCGTCCGTGCTGCCAATAATTTGATTCAGTAGGCTTCTACAGATTAAAGAGGTTGTGATATTAGGGACAGATTGGGGTTTGTCCTAAAACAAACTGTATTAACGTGAGTTTGATATTAGAATCCGAGTGTCCATCCAAAAGTTAAAAAGAGTTGGGTTTCACTAATTTCTCGTTATTTTCAGTTTCAAATGTATCCTGAACCGCTATTTTGTGTTTGATTTTATTGTCCTTTCCGTTCTACCCAACCTACGGGGATCATAGTATCTTTTTATCAAACTCACGTTGTATTAGATTGAAACTATCCTTTTTTGCCTACACATCCGATTCAATTTGCTTCGATTTTCGGTATCGGTAGAATGTCCATGCACCAGAGATTAACGCTGCCACAAAAACCACAACACTGCCAATATTTACTATATTACGCCAAGGGTTTAGTTGCCACAAACGTTGTCCAGCTAATTTTGCAGCTGAACTTCCTTTTTCGGCATTTAATTTCACTTGTTTCCAATACTTCTTTACAAGATATGGCTGCTGATATGCCTCTGCTAACTTCGCCGTAACAACTATATAGTTAATGTCCTGAACCTCCGAATGATCAATGGCATTGGCAAAAGCAGTAAACAGCAGAACTGTCAAATCTTCCGACATCTGTGGGAAATCTGTCGTTGACGCTATCCCGTTTTGGAAGGCTATTACCGCTTTTTGATGTTCGTTCCGACTGAATTCAAATTCCGCAATTTCGAACCATGTTTTTTTAATTAACGCAATCGGTTGCTCTATTGCAGTGTAACCGTCAAACGTGAAAACGTCTGAACCGTAGTAGAAGTCACCTTGCTTCGCAGAAACCGTGTAGTCCACTCCGGGTGTTAGCGGATTTTCGACCTTCCAATCTTGAAATGAATAGGTGCCATCCTCTCTTACGCGTTGGACATATTCAGTGCCTTCAATTGATACCTGCGTACCAACAACTGATATATCTGCCGGACCAGTAACAGTGCCGAAAACAGAAATTGGTTTGAGTCCCCAAGCAAAATTTATTACCTCACCTTGTGTTAACTTCAAATCATCGGATTTAGCTGGCGGAATATTATATCCTGCTTTTCTAACAGAAACAGTGTACGTTCCCTGCTGTAAGTCTTCCGTGAATAACTTTGGTGTTAATCCACTCTCTTTTTCATTTAGTAGTATTTGTGCCCCTTCTGGAAACGTAGAAACCTTAATAGCAGGGCTGAGTTTTATAACCGTTTCCTCAACATCCCCTGTCGGCGCGAAAATAGTTCGTCCAAAAGAGTTGTTGGTCTGTAGCTGCTGATATATTTCAATAATGCTAATGTGTCTGTTATCATCTGCGTCTATTTTCTCAGAAGACAAGGCATCAATCAGAGCCTGAAGAAAAGAATTCTTACCTGTTGCCTCAGTCGTTGCAGCGGGATGTATCGCATTTAGCGCAGCGTCGCCGAGAGTTTCTCTGTTAGCATAGTAGACTCCCAGATTTTCTTCATTTGCATAACCGTCAATGATAACCAACGTACGATCTGCGTACGTCTCTTTAAACCATTTATTCAGAACAGCATCTTTTATTGTTTCCGCAGATTGGGTTGCAAGATGCATCGCGTTCTCCCCTAGCGGCTTGGACACTTCACCGTGGTAAAGAAAAATGACTGTCTGTTTTTTATCAGGATTGTTACCTATTTCAACAAATGCGGATCGTATGGTATCATGAGTCACCTCCTCGCCTTCAAGACGGTGAATATGCTCCTCAGATACCTTTCCCTTTTTTGTTAACAGGTCACCCAACGTATTTAACAGTGCGTGTGCATCAGCATCAGACGTAGCGTCAACCATAAGCCAATGTGTTCCGGCATCGTTAGTTTCAGCTGAACCGCTCAAAACTCCCATTGTTGAAAAACACATCAAAATTATGAATGCTGCGATTTTTTGTGTAGGCATCTACCTATACCTAAAGTTTAGAATTCAATTGAAAATTGTGCTAACACTTCTGCTCATTTTATAAGAAATAGGAGAAAATTACAAGGAAAATCGGAATCCTTCACTGAAATAATTACTAAACTTTTTTTCTTGAATTGAGTCAAAATTGACAATATACTTATTAAAAAACTGGCACTCAGAATTTGTTCTGAACTTTTAAAATTAATTATTGTCAAAATAAAAACGGCTTATTACCCAAAATTACGATCTTCCGTAGTACAAATTTTAGGTTTAAGGAGATGCTAATGCTTCGATGGAAATTAGGGTTAATACTTATCTTGACTGTTCTTCAGTTCATGGTAATTATATGTGTAAACGCACAAGTACCAGAGGAAATTGACCTGTCTCAACCGCTAACGCTTGAACAGTGCATTCAGTTGGGGTTAGAAAAGGCAACAACTATGCGAAATGCAAGGTTGAGTCTTGCTATTCAGGAACTACGTCTGAAAAATTCACGTGCAGGCTATTTTCCCACAATTATCTCCTCTGGACGCTACGATTTTTCAGATAGACTGGATTTCGGCTTTGAACCAGAAAACTATAATTTAGGATTGGCAGGACGATATACACTTTGGGATAATGGACAACGTGAAGTAAGTTACGCACAAGCGAAAGAAGGATTGAGGGCTACAACCAACCGGAATGAAGGTATTAAACAAAGTGTAATTCTACAGATTACACAAGCATATTACAATGTCCTTAAAGACACTGCACTTGTTAAGGTTAGTGAAGATATATTAGCGCGTTCAAAAGAAAACACAGAACAAACTATAGCATTGCAAGAAGCAGGTGTGCTAATCAAGGCGGATATCGCTACAGCGAGAGTTCGTGAAGCCAATAGCGAATTGGGGCTGCTAAATAATCAGAATTCGCTTCAAATCTCGCAAGCCACTTTGCCTCGACTGATGGGATTGGACCCTGGACTGCTTATTACTGTTGCGCTTGATGAATCCTTTCAATTATATGTGGAACGTGGGACTATTGAGAAAATCGATATTACTGTTGAAGAAGCAATGCAGATGGCATTTGAAAATCGCCCGGAATTCAAGGAGACCGAAGCACAACTGAAACAGCAGGAATGGAGTTTGACACTTTCAAAATTGCAACGTTGGCCCCGTTTGAATGCAGACGTAAATTATAACGTAAACCTTGATGATTACCTTCGTGAACGTCAAAATTTTTCCGATTTTCGAAGTTGGAGCGCAGGTGCATCGCTTAACTTTACACTTTTTGATGCGGGCGTTTTGGGGAATCGCGTCAAAGAGCTTGATATGCAGTTGGAACAGGCACGGGAAAATGCAGGCGACTTGGAACGGTCCGTTGCTCTCGACGTACGACAAAGTTATCTAAATCTGAAACGAAGCGAAATCGCAGTAGAAATCTCTAATACACAGGTAATTAACGCACAACTAAGTTTAGATGTCATTCAGGGACGTTATAAGGTTGGAAAAGCAATTCTTCTTGAGGTCCTTGATGCGCAAACAAGTTACGCACAAGCATTGACGAATCAAGTGAACGCATTTTACGATTACATAATTGCGCGCGCACGATTACAAGATGCAATGGGAGTCTTACAGTAGTGATCAAAATCCGTAAGAAGTGGCTAATCATCATGGCGGTTGCTATAGCTATCATCGTAGTAGGTGTGATAGGTGCAACCCGAATCAATTCTGGTAAAAAAAAGGATGAAGATGAGGACAAGCGCGAGGTAGTGCGGCGCGGTGAATTCCTCGTAAAAATTCAAGAATCTGGCACCCTTCGTCCCTTTATTGAGGTGGATGTTCGATCAAATGTTGAGGGCGAAATAAAGGAAATTTTCGTTGAAGAAGGTGACCTTGTCCAGGAAGGTGATCCGCTGCTGAGAATTGACGCCGAGCAGATTCTTGAGGAAAAGAAGCAGGCAGAAGCCAACCGAGATGCGCGAAAAGCCGAATTTGACCAAGCAGAACTCCGAATTCAGATTGCTGAGAAACGGGAGAAAAGCGACCTACTTCAAGCACAAAACGCTGTTGCTAAAGCCGAAGCTTACCTTCAATCCTTTGAAGCAAACAAGCAACAACGGATAATTGAAGCAGAAACCCTTGTTGCAACAACGCGGAACTTGCTGAACCGAGACAAAATCTCATTGAAGCAGGGCGCGATCTCTTTAACACAAACGAAATTAACACTTGATCGCGCGAAGGCAAGTGTCCAATCCGCGAAAATTACCTTTGAGACAACACAATCTGAACACGAACGCAACCAAGAACTTTTTAAAAAAGAACTTATTTCTCAGCAAACATTGGAGCAGTCCCAAAAGCAACTCGCTTTGAATTCCTCGCAATACGAAACCGCCCAGAAAGAGGTTGAATCCCAAAAGGAAACGATTAAATCACAAGAAGAAACCATCAAGGCAATGAAGGAAGCCATTCAGAGTCGAGAAGCAACACTTGCCCTAAATAAAAAGAACGTTGAGACTGTTAAAAAATCCCAAGATGCACAGGAAAAGCAGCAAATTGCGGATTTGGAAAACGCACGCACGCGACTCAAACAAGCGGAAGAAACAACTGAAGACGAAAAAGCACTGACAAAACATTCAAAAGTTAGTGCAAAAGCTAACCTACTCCAGGCTGTAAGTCGACTTAAATCCCAGCAGGAACGCTACGAATGGACAACGGTCAAAGCATCAATGTCCGGTACAATTACGCGCCTCGCTGTAGAAGAGGGGGAGATTATCACTTCTGGACGTTCTGCATTCTCCCGTGGCGAAGCTATCATACGTATCGCTGACCTTTCACAAATGATTGTCAAAACACAAATTAATCAGGTTGAAATCGGCAGGATAAAAGAGGGACAACGCGCAGAAATCCGAGTTGATAGTTATCGCAATAAAGTTTTTAATGGTAGAGTGAGCGAAATTTCTCCAAGTTCTACCCCCCGAGGTCAAGGTGGCGGAAATGGTGTGATTACCTTTGAGGTTGATATAGAGGTTGATATATCAGATCAAGAATTTCGACTATTACCCGGAATGTCGGCAGATGTAGATATTATTGTCTTTGAAAAACCTGATATTCTTCAGATTCCGATAGCAGCAGTATTAAGTCCTGAGGTGTTTACTGTAAAAGCCACAGTCGCTTCGGATGCACTCGGACAGTTCCAGCAAGACCAGAGACTAAAAGTCCAAAACCTTATCGGCAAGCAATTTCCTGGACAAGTTGTAAAAATTGCTCCCTCGGAAACCCGCGGAAATCTTGAAATTTTGTTTGACGAACCCCCGAAAGGTATGCGCCCAGGTCCAACAGAGATTGCTATTGTAATCTCTGATAACAACCGATTATCTGGTATAGAAGCAGAAATTAGGAGCGAACGTCAGCATTTTGTTAAGCTTGACACAGGTGAACCACCAAAAAAGAAGGACGAAGAAAAAGGGGTTAAAACACATATTAAAGTTGGCAGGCGCAATAACACACATTTTGAAATCGTCAGCGGTCTCAAGGAAGGCGATCGCGTTTTTGTTCCCTCAATGATGGAATTGACGAAGGGTGAAGAAAATAAAAATAAATAATAGATAAATAGGTCTGAGGTAAATTCCTAAATCACAACATAGGTGCTGAATTCAATAGAACTAATACCAAATTAACTTGATCCCAATCTATCGGTGCGGTTAGGAAACCGCACCATAGGCGTCAATTTAAGGAAACGTCTATGTTTTTATGAACCCTTATCAATAGGCATGGTTATTGATATTGTCGGACATTTAGTCCCGTAGGGACGATATGTTTATAGTACACCGTCCAGACACGTCTCTTTAGCTCTGTCCGAGCGACATATCCCGATTGGTAACCCATTGCTATAAACATTCCGCCCCTACGGGGCTGAAGAGATTGGGGTTACCACGTTTTCTATAAACATATCGTCCCTACGGGACTAAAGAGGGTTTCTCATATTTGAAAAACCACTAAATTGACGCCTATGGTGCGGTTAGGAAACCGCACCATAAGCGTCAATTTAAGGAAAGAACTCGTTTGTAGTCGCGCAATTCATTGCGCCTCTTACATTCAAAGAAAAGAGGCGCTATGAATTGCGCGACTACGAACACTGATATTCTCGTCCTTTGCGTTATTTGAGATGTTGATACAAAAAGGTGCAGTTAGAAACCGCACCTACCGGGTTGGGGACCACTAAATTGACGCCTATGGTGCGGTTAGGAAACCGCACCTACCGTCTGGAAAATAGGACAGATCCCGTTAATTGGGTGTAACCTATGAGCAAAAGAAGAGGTGTAAAATAGTATGTTAATTGACGTCAAAGACATTACAAAAATCTATGAGATGGGTGATGTACAGGTCCATGCATTGCGAGGTGTGAGTTTCACAGTGGAGTCAGGCGAGTTTATCGCAATTATGGGACCCTCCGGATCAGGGAAATCAACCATGATGGACATCTTGGGATGTCTCGCTACCCCAACAGACGGTGAGTACTACTTTGAAGGTGAAGAGGTTGGTAAACTTTCGGATAACCGCTTAGCAGACATCCGAAATAAAAAGATCGGTTTTGTATTCCAGTCATTCAACCTTCTTCCGAGAACAAGTGCTCTCCACAATGTTGAACTTCCGCTTATCTATTCTGGCTTGGGCAGAAAAGAACGAAAACGTAGAGCATTTGAATCCTTGGAAGCAGTCGGATTATCTGACCGAGTTGACCACAAATCAACCGAACTGTCCGGTGGACAGGTTCAACGCGTTGCTATCGCGCGCGCCCTTGTAAATAAGCCATCACTCGTTTTCGCAGATGAACCAACTGGAAACTTGGACACACGCTCTGGTGCCGAGATTTTGGCTATTTTTGACCGCCTTAATGAAGAAGGTAATACTATCATCATGGTTACGCATGAACCTGAGGTTGCGGAACATGCAAGACGCGTCCTCCACATTCGGGACGGTCTCATAGAGCAAGATGAAAGGCGAAACTAACACCACAATAAACCAAATCAGAATTACCACCCCCGCCCGACTCCATTTTTCATTAATTGATTTAAATGGCCAACTCGGTCGAATTGATGGTGGGTTCGGGTTAGCCATCACAGAACCGAATTTTGAGATCATTGCCGAACCGTCAAATGATATTTACGTTGAATCTTCTGCCTATCATGAACGCGCGTGTGCTATTCTTGCACAACTGCAAAAAATCTACCAGTTTCCCGGCATTAAACTAAAATTTATCTCTGAAATCCCAACGCATAGCGGCTTCGGTTCAGGCACACAACTCTCTCTTGGTATCGCTTCTGCAGTAAACCTTTTCTATGATCTGAATTTAAGTGTTTTAGAACTTGCTAACGCAGTAGGACGTGGTGGCACTTCCGGCATCGGCATTGCGGCGTTTGATACGGGTGGGTTCATAGTAGATGGAGGGCATCGTTATCCTGAACAAAAATCCTCTTTTCTCCCTTCTGCTGCCGCAGATGATATTTCTCCACCACCGATTTTACTTCGACATAAGTTTCCATCATGGCGTCTCTTGATTGTCATGCCAAATTGTTCGCGCATTTATGGCGAAGAAGAATTAAATCTCTTTCGAACACTATGTCCACAACCTGCATCTGTTGCACCGAAATTATCACACCTACTGCTGATGCAACTATTACCGGCACTCCTTGAAAACGATATGCAGAGTTTCGGAGACGTTTTGAACCAAATTCAAACGTTCGGTTGGAAAAGGGTGGAGATTGATGCACAAGGTGATGAATTGCAGCAAACACTTGATTTTTTACAAGCAAACGGAGCATTAGGGGCTGGTGTTAGTAGTTGGGGACCTGCAATTTGTGCCGTTAGTGAGGATATAGATACCTTAAAACGTAAAACAGAAGAATTCCTTGCAACATTGCCGAATGGTGGCACATGTTTTATTACTTATGCGAACAACATAGGTGCACAAATTAAAAAAGTTGACTAAAGCATCATTGCTCCAGCCAACTCTCACTATAATAAAACGAATCGTAGTTGAATCCGATTTGAAATCTATTCGTCCAAACGAACTTCTGAAATCAGCGAATTCCTTCTATCCTTTTCCAGCAGAATAATACGGATTAGTCCCCGACGCGTGGTCTGTTGTATCAATGACCTGCTTAATCTCTGGGAATACTTCCTGAATCATTGCTTCAATGCCATGTTTGAGCGTGACATTTGCCATGCCGCATCCTTGGCATCCACCCCCCATGTGGATATAGATAGTTTCGTCTTCAACGTTCAAAAGATCAATCTGCCCACCGTGGGCGGCGACAGCGGGGTTAATGCGTTCGTCAATCAGTTCTTGAATCTTCTGTGCCTTCGGATTGTCCCATGTTGGGGTATTTGGGTTTTCAATCTTAAAGCCACTCGAATTGAGATCTTCAACATAGTCAATAACTGCCCCTTTAAGGTCCGCTGCCCTTTTTGCATCAACCAACACCTTAAAAGTTCCCATGTCAATGACGATGTCGTCTTCCTCGGTTTCCGTAGCCAGCCCGAGGCTATATTGGAATGCGGTAGCACTACGACCTTCAATACCAATCCGCAATCCTTCAACTTCCACGTCTTCAGCTTCAATAACACCTTGAATCTTTTCTTGCGCGGTCTTTGTCACTTCCAATAAAGAGGCTTCAGTTCCCGCGAGTTTTTTAAACAAATTCTTCATAAGTGCCTTTCGTGCCCCAACTCAAGCAGCGGTTCGATCAGCCGTGTATTCTGAGCGGAATTCACCCATTTCGTTGTAAAGACTGCTTAACTGAGAAATGGCGTAGATTTCTAACTGTCGGATACGTTCACGGGTTACATCAAGAGCATCTCCAATTTCACGCAGTGTTTTCCGTTCTCCATCTTCAAGTCCAAAACGCATTTTCAATACCTTCTGCTCCCGTTCCGGAAGTTTGCTAAGGAATTGTTCTACCAAGTCATGTCTAATCAATTGGGCAATCGGTCCATCTTCGGGTGCTGTTGCGGGGTCTTCGATTAAATCCCCTAACGTTGCGGCCGAACGAGATGAACGTTCATCTCCAAGTGGTAAATCCATTGAAATGGTATCCGCATTAAAAGTAAGAATTTCCTCTACCTGTTGCAAGGTCAGATCAAGTGCTTCTGCGATTTCCGCACGTGTCGGTTCTCGCTGAAGTTCTTGACAAAGTGACGCATAAGTCGCATCAAACTTGTTCATCTTAGCAACAATATATGCAGGCAACCGAATTGACCGAGCAAAGTTATCAAGCGTCCGCATAATTGATTGCTTAATCCACCAGATCGCGTATGTGCTAAATTTAAAGCCCCTCCGATAATCAAACTTACCTGCTGCTTTGATTAACCCAATATTTCCTTCCTGAATAAGGTCCTCAAGCGGGACCTTGTTTCCCTGATACTTGACTGCAATAGAAATGACGAGACGCAAATTAGCCTGAACAAGCTCGTCACGCGCAGTGGTTTCACCAGCTTCAATCCGTTTTGCTAATTCAACTTCTTCCTCGCGAGATAATAAACGATGTCCCGCAACACTCCGTAACCAACTGGTTAAAGCACTTTTATCACTACTTTTGTAGTCGTTCACATACTCCGTTTCTTCCGACGGATATACTTCATCTATAAATGTGTCAACACCTTTGATGTCTTCTGTTTCACCGAAAAACTCGGTTTCCATTCGTCTCCTCTCCTTGTAATAAAATTCTATAAAAATCTGCCAAAAATATATGATACACTATACTATAACGTATTGTCAAGCAAATTGTTTAATAAAAATCATTAGATTGGTGAAATTTACTGAAAAAACCCAGAAAAACCGATCCACCACCATTATTTTCCGAATTTTCGAACTTATTAACCCTATTTTGGTCTAAATAGAAAAACGCAGGTTTTGAGAAGTTAACAATTACAAATTACAAATTACAAAATCATTCACCAGAACGATTATTATACGTGTCTTTTTATAAATCGGTACAATTGTCGGACATATCCGGACAAATTCACCTAAATAGTACTATAGTTTGGACAATTTCTATCTGTTTCATGTTGTTTTCTCAAGTATTTTCTATTTTTCTACGAGTTTTGTGCGAAGTTGTAACCCACAGAAAAACTATTATAACGTGAGTTTGATAAAAACAAGATGTCGGGCTTCTCGTAGGGGCGAGGTCTTCTCCCCCGTAGCGGTTAGGTAACCTAACCCCTACGAAAATGTCCATTTATGTTTAGAATTTGCTATATATCAAACTCACGTTATTATAGGTTCAGCAAAGGCAGCCCCAGCGGGGCGAAATGTGTATAGAAACGCGGGTGAACAACCCTCTTAGCCCCAGCGGGGCGAAAGGTGTCCCAATAAATCTTATATTGATGTCTAAGGTGTTTCCATTGACCTTGACTATCACTCAAGAACTCTAAAAATTGTCCAAAGTATAGTAAATAGTAACACAGAAAAACATTCATATTAAAGTTAAAATCTAATCAGAACATTTGAAAAAAGTTCACTAAAGTAGATTATAACGGGATAAGGTCAATAACCCCAAGCTAAAGCATGGGGCTTGTGCGAAGCGCATGCCAAGCGTTCACTCCACAAGTTAAACGGTTGACTAGACGATATATCGCGGGTCTTGTCGTGGCAGGCAACAAGATGTTACGGATGCTCCCCAAGTCTGTATCCGCTCTGATCCCGTGATGTCGATGGGGAAACATATACCGCGAGAGCGTGGGCTTATAGCCATTATTTTCTGGTAAAGACATCGTGTCAGGTCAAGTAAGCGAGTAGTGACAGTCTCACTGAACGAAGCAGCACAACTGAATCCAGACTCCCAGTGTGCAGGTGGAGATAAAACAGCACTCCCCCTTTTGGGGACAAATTATAACTATAATAGGAGCGGGCTTTCCTCCCCAACCTAAAGGATGGGGTCTCCAGCCCGAAGAGTGGTGAATACGTTTCGGTGGGTATATTAAACTTTTTGGGTATATTAAACTTTTTTCCAATATGTATCGTCTTAAAATGTCAGTTATCAACAGAAGAAAGAACTAATCGTTATTTTGCCTTTTCAAGATATTGACTAAGAAAGTTCAATTATTCCCCCAAAAATTATAATTCCTGAAAATGTAATTTTCTTGAAGCAGTACGATAACTTGTGATGATAAGGATAGTACGCTTTGCTAAAACGGACAATATAATACCAAATTAACTTGATTAAAAGTTTTCTGATAAAGTCAAGCATTGCGAGGCACGGGGACCTCGCACTACAAATCCCGTTAATTGGGTATAAGGTGTTTGGGCAATTGAATTGTAAACCGATTAACTTCTGATGCGTCATAATGCATTGGTTAATCCGAAAATAATAAGGAACTATTAATACTTATGTACGGTGCATCTACTCAAAAATCACTTGTTGAGATACTACGAGAAGCAAATCTGGTTTCGGAACAGGAATACCATGAAATTCATGAGAAAATTCTTGAGGGTTGGGTTAAAGAACCTGTCTCTACCGAAAGTGCAACAGAAGATTCTCCACAGTCCGAATCCCAAAAATATAGACAAATTCTGGATGAAATTGAAAAGGCAGGTGAATCGGAAGAGGTAATCATTGCCGATTACGTTTCACCCAAAATCCTTGAACTTGCAAAAAAAGGCAGAGAATTTGGAACGCCTATCATTCAATTGGAAGACATCAATCCTAAAAAAGAAACTCTTGAAAAAGTACAGGCAAGTTTCGCCAATCGCAAAAAAATTGTTCCGGTGAATCTTGAAGGTAACGTCCTTACTGTTGCTATAGCAGATGTCCAAGATGTCATGCTAATTGACGAAATTCAATATGTCACTGAGTGTGAGATTAATCTTCTCCTTGCGGATAAGGACGAAATATCGGAAGCAATTGTTAAATGCTACGGTAGAGATGCTGCATCCCTTCTGAGCGCAGGTATTAAAGGTCCGGTTGGTGCTGCTGCAACAATAGAACGTGCAAGTATTGAAGACTTCGGTATTGATGAAAAAGATCTCAGTGAAGATCCAACAGTTGTTGATGCAGTTTACCAGATGATTATTGATGCAGTTCGCGCAGGTGCCAGTGACATACACATTGAACCTTATCCTGCTGAACTGAAGATTCGATATCGGATTGATGGTGTGTTGGAGGATCAGCAACAACCGCCATCCTATCTTCAATCTGCTATTACCTCGCGTGTCAAAATTATGGCTGGCATGGACGTAGCGGAACGTCGCCGTCCACAGGATGGAAAAATTAATATGGAGATTGGCAGTCTCGGTGGACGTCAGATTGACCTCCGTGTTTCTACTGTACCTACCGTTGCTACGCAGCATAGTGAAAGTGTTGTACTTCGTATTCTTGACCGACAATCCATCGAATTTGGGTTGGCGCAGCTTGGACTTACCGATGATAATTATGCTCTCTTCCAGCGAATGATCTATAAGCCGCACGGGATTATCCTCGCGACGGGTCCCACTGGAAGTGGTAAAACAACAACGCTTTATGCCTGTCTGAAAGAGATCAACACTCCTCAAGTTAAAATTATTACACTTGAAGACCCAGTTGAATATGAATTAGAAGGTATAAACCAAATTCAAGTTAATCCTGAAATCAATTTCTCCTTTGCAGATGGCTTACGACATATTCTGCGGCAAGACCCAGATAAAGTACTGGTTGGTGAAATTCGTGATTTCGAAACTGCCGAAATGGCAATTCATACATCACTAACAGGACACCTCGTCTTTAGCACGTTGCACACAAATGATGCGCCAGGTGCAATCACACGTCTCGTTGATATGAATGTTGAACCTTATTTGGTCGCGTCCACGGTAGAAGGAATTATTGCACAGCGGTTAGCACGACGTGTTTGTAGTTCTTGTTGCGAAATGTATCAGCCAACTGAAGAGGAAATTACTGGAATCTTTAGTAACAACGGTGTTCATGTGGATACCGGGTTAGAGATTCCACGTGCAAACGTTCAGGGGTGTAAAGAATGTCGTGGTAGAGGCTACAAAGGTAGAATCGGTATTTTTGAAGTTATTTTTATGACTGAAGAACTACGCGATTTGGCACTCAAACAGGTCTCAAGCAATGAACTCCGCAAATTGGCTGTGAAATTGGGAATGAGAAGTTTGCGCGAAGATGGATGGCAAAAGGTCTCCGCAGGGATGACCACAGTTGATGAAATTCTACGACTCACCCAAGAAGATGTTTTTGATTTTGAAGGTGAATAAAACTTCGCATTTTGAACTGAGAAATATCATTCTACACACGTCTAACAAACACGATTGTTAAGTGCAAACTCAGTAGATAGCCACCGCATTATACACCATTTTAAATAAATTATAGTGAATTATGAAAATAAGTAGACACATTTTTTTGTAGGAGCGATCTCCGAATCGCGCTAAACACATTGATAGTCGGGAATCGGAGTTCCCTCCTACTTTTTATTTGAGAGTAATCATGCCAAGATTTCAATATGAAGCGACCACTTATACCGGTACTACAGTCAGCAACACTTTAGAAGCAGACTCTAGAATCGATCTTATTGCGCAATTACGGCAGATGGGGTACTGGCCCACAAAGATTGTAGAGGAGGGTGAAATCCTTGAAACCCAATCGAAACGTTTATTTAGTTTCGGAACGCGCAGAATTAAATCGGCTGAAGTCGAATTTTTCACATACCAGTTAGCAGCCTTAGTAAATGCTCATGTGGCACTCCCGCGCGCTTTAGAGGTGACTTTAGAGCAAATTACAAACCCGGAATTACATCGCATTGTGGCGCAAGTAAAATATGATGTTGAACACGGTGCTACCTTTAACGATGCATTGAATCAACACCCAAAGATATTTACCGAACTCTACGTTAACATGGTCAAAGCAGGAGAAGCTGGCGGTGTGTTAGGAGAAGTTTTGGAACGACTCGCTGAGTTTGCTGAGAGACAACGTCTACTCAAGAATCAAGTTGTTTCGGCACTGATGTATCCGGCAATTCTTGCTACAATGATGATATTGTCAGTGACTGTTTTGATGGTCTTCGTTATTCCGAAGTTCACAAAAATGTTTGCAGACCTCGGCGGCACCTTGCCATTGCCGACACAAGTGCTTATCGGGGTATCAGATACGCTGGCGGCATATTGGTGGATGGGGTTGTTAGTTGCCATTCCCCTCGGCATTTTAACCCGAAACTACCTTCAAACGGAAACCGGAAAAACACAATTTGACAGGGTGAAGATTAAGTTACCGCTCCTCGGGTCAATTTTTAGCACTTTTGCCATCGTCCGGTTTACGCGTACAATGGCAACCCTTTTGGAAAACGGGGTCCGCATGCTGCCTGCTCTGCAGGTCGTTAAAGATACCATTGGGAATAAGGTTTACAGCAACATTATCTCAGAAGCAGAAAAAGAGGTAGAGCAAGGATCTACGCTTGCACGAGAACTTGAACGGAGCAAGGATTTTCCAACCCTCGTAACCCACATGATCGCTGTAGGTGAGGAATCAGGTGAACCCGTCACCATGTTGACAAAGTTGTCCGACTACTACGACATGGAAATCAAGAAAGATCTGGAACGAGTAACCGGTTCAATTGGTCCCTTAGTTATCTTATTTATGGGGTTACTCATCGGGTTTATTGCCGTTGCAATGATTCTGCCTATTTTTGAGGCAAACAAATTGATAAGCGGATAATGCAGATTTACTAGGTCTTTCAAGGGCAAATTTCTTTAAACTATCGCGGGAGATATATGTCTAATATAAAGATAGGTTCTGTTACAATAAACAAGACACCAGAACAGAGAGTTCTACACAGTTAAGTTAAAAGGAGTAAATTAAATGTTTAAACAAATCAGAACAGACGAATCAGGGTTGACCCTGATTGAATTGACAATCGTTATCGCTATCTTAGGCATTTTGGCTGCATTTATCGCACCGCGTGTAATTAATGCCATTGACGACGCTAAGGTTGGAAAAGCGAAAACTGAAATTGCGGGTCTCAAAGTCGCCTTACAAAATTATTCGCTTGAGGTCGGTTCATATCCATCCACTGAAGAAGGATTGGATGCGTTGTGGCGGGCACCGAGCCAGGAAGCAGGAAACTGGGACGGTCCTTATACTGAAGATCCAGTAACCGAGGATCCCTGGGGAAACGAATACATCTATCGGCATCCGGGGACACACTACGGATACCAGTTTGACCTGATGTCTTATGGTAAAGATGGAAAACTCGGAGGTGAAGATCTTGATAAAGACCTCACCAACTGGATTCAGGAAACAACTGAGAATAACTAAACCACCGTGCTTTAGTGGAGGCAACCCAGCATGTTGAAAATAATCCAAAGTCGATTCACCTCAAGGACAGATGATGGCTTCAGTCTAATGGAAATAATGCTGGTTTTGTCGATTATTGCTGTCTTATCAACAATATCTGCACCATCAATGCGTGGTTTTGCCGCATCGCGTAGGTTGAAAACCTCAGCACGTGCGATCACGGATACACTCTCATTTGCACGAGATATGGCGATCACTGAGCGAACTACGCATCTCGTTGTCTTTGATATTACCAACAATAGGTTTTGGTTGGCTTCAAGCGAAACTTTTAATATCCAAAATCCTGCCGCTTCACAAGGAAGAGCCGCAAACGCAACCGCTTCAACAGGTGAGAGAGCTGCGGTATCCCGGACGGGTGGCGTCATGGGAATCCCCAAGTCTCTCGGGCAAGATGTTACATTACTTGCGTTAACTACCAGCCACAACGGTCCTACACAACAAATAACTTCTGGTGTGGATTATGTTTATTTTACACCTATTTCAACATCGGCAGATACTGTCATATTTCTACAAAACGTTAGAGAAAACATGATCTCAATCACTGTTGAGGCAGCAACTGGACGAGCCAGCGTCCAACCGATGTCGCCTGAACAGATTCAAACGCTGGGCTTAGGAAAATCCTTGTAAAAGATGACAAAACGGGTTATTTTCTCTCATGAAGAAGGTTTCACACTCGCTGAAATCATTGTAACTATAGCAATTATGGCTGCTATATTACCAGCATTATTAAAGGTGTTTAGTGAAACCACCCGAAACGTAGCTCTCTCTGACAACCGGATTACCGCAGTATATCTGCTAAAATTTCAGATGGCAGAAATTGAAAGGAACGGCTTCCCAGAAGTTGGACAAGGCAGTGGTGAATTTGGCGAGGGCACTAATTTTTCATGGGAATCTGTTATTGAAGATGTTCAGTCAGAAGAAGTTATTGGACTTCGGAAGATTGGGGTGACTGTCACATGGGAGCATTTAGGTAAGGTGAAATCAATCAGTATGCACACCTATATGGCTGACAGAGAAATCCAACAACAGCAAAATCAGTAGGAGGGGTCTGTAACCCTGATTGATCTCGTTATTGCATTTTTAAAACCGAAAACTGAATGGCTCGGTAGGTAAAATAACATTCGCTGTCTAAGAAAACGTCTGACGTGGAACACTGAATTATGAGAAATCCTATAAATAAATGTGAAAGCGGATTAACACTCATTGAAATGCTAACTGCAGTTAGTGTTATTATAATCATGGCTGGCACAACATTCGCGGTCTTCAGCACAGCAATAGATGCTTATCAGCGAAATCTATCCAAAGTACTTCAATCTCAACGAACCCGTGTTGCATTGGATCAAATCAGCACGGATTTAAGTCAGATGCAGGCAGATACATCTGACGAGATGTTAGCAATCTTTTCCCAAGACGGTCCCACTTCATCGGGTGATAGGGATATACTCAGTTTTGTGACATTGGTAAAGACTGATCTTGAGTTGTTCGATGCACAACTGAGCCCAGCTAAAGTTTCAAAACTACCTCTGAGCGATGTACGACGTGTCGCCTATTATGTAGGACCAAAAATCCCTTTAGAAGCCAGGCAGAGCGGAACTATTGTTCCACCCCCTTTAACTGCATCACAACAGACGGGTGATAGATCGTCAGAGCAAGAAGTAGCACTTGCACTCTATCGTGTAGTGACCACAGCACTTGACCCAGAATTTGTCATTAATTCATTTATGGATTCTGGAACACCGCCAACAGTAGATGAAAGCGGCATAGAGATTGACTTTAAAGTATATCTATTAATTGATGGAATTATCAACTTTGATCTCAAATATTTTGATGAAGAATCACTTTATGAATCTTGGGATCAGACAGACGCAATTCCGTTTGCTATACAAGTTCTGGTTAGTGTGGTAGATGAAGAAAGACAAGAATCAACAGCAACGCAAACTATTGCTCAAAACCCAGGTGATGTTGCACAAGGGGCATTAACACAGTCAACAATGGTATATATCCCCGCAAGTGCAAACGTTTCGGAACCTTAAAATTTGTGAACTTCAATCGGTTTTATCTTTTGTAGTCACTCTGAAAACACTGAAATTCAGCAATCTTATAATATTGAATTCGCATTAGGAATAAACGATGAGAGAACAACTTAAACATCTTCTGGGGATTGAAAAAGTATCTACTAATAGAAAGATGGAAAAATTAGCATCTCCAACGATGGGTTTTCGAGATTCTACGGGGTTGTCGCTAATCTCAACACTTTGGATTCTGACAATACTATCTGTCTTAGCATGGCAGATGCTCTACTCGTTTCAGCTTGAAACAAGAGCACAAGGTAACTTTATAGACAGGACGAAGTATTACTACGCAGCTAAATCAGGATTTGAGTGGGGTATCGCAAAATTGGCAATCGATGAAACTAATTTTGACTCACTCGGTGAAACATGGGCTGAACCTGTTCAACACGAGATTGAAGATGGTGTACAAATCGGGAATTTTTTGACTTATCAGGTTGCCATTACAGATGAAGCATCAAGAATTAACATCAATGCGGCAGATGAATCACATATCCGTAATTTACTCTCAATGTTAGGAACTGAACCCGAAAATAATGAAACAGGTGATCTTGCAGCGCGCATCGTTGAAGGACGTCCCTATCGGACTGTACGTGATGTAGCACGTATTGAAGGGATGACGAACGAACTTCTTTATGGGATACAGCAGCAGGCTGCAGCAGAAACTGAAGGTGCCGATGCCGAAACCGACACTATCCAGCCACCGGTACTATCAGCAACGAGCATCGGTGGACTCGTTAATATGGTAACCGTTTATTCCGTTGACGCTAATACTGATGCAAATGGACAACAACGGGTTAATATCAATACCGCACAAGCACAACAGTTAAGCCAAATCAGATCAAATAACAATCAGACTGTCTTTTCACAATCTGAGGCAAACGCAATTATCCAACAGCGCGAATTCAATAGTATGGCTGGACTGTTAGATGTGTCAGCAATATCCGATCAGGTTTTTAATAACATTAGAAATCGCATCACTATTGAAGATACCCCTGAAGACAATAATGGCGAAGATGGTGAAAGGCAAGGTTCCCGTGGCAATAATCAAGGCAACGGCAACTCACTGATTAATATCAATTCTGCGGACTCAGGAGAACTTCAAGAACTTCAAGGTATTGATAATGGAATCGCTAATCGGATTATAGCACATCGTAACTCACAAGGGGACTTCCAAAACATTGATGCTATCAGAGATGTTAAGATCATGACAATGCAAGAGTTTGTAGGTATTGTTGACAAAATTACAACCAAAGATGGACAGACTGTAAACGGATTAATTAACATAAATACTGCTCCTTTAGAAATATTACAACTTCTACCGGGTATGGATCGAACGAAAGCGCAGGCTATCATTACTCGCCGCGAAGAGGAAAATCCAGACGCACAAAATTCGTCTGAACAGCAAATACGTGGCAACCCATTTAGCAACATCGCTCAGCTTTTGGATATTGAAGAAATTGATGATCAGTCTTTTCGAGAAGTTGTAGATTGGGTCACGTACCGCTCACACGGGTATCGTATTGTATCTGCTGGGATTGATGTGACTGGAAAAACACTCGCAACATGTGTGGGTATCGTTGTGCGGAATGGAAACCAGTTGGCTGTCCAATACTGGCGGCAAGACTAATAAACGAGACACAACGCTAATAAATAGAGGCTTAAAAATGGCAAAAAATCAGGTTGTAACAATTGACATCGGTACTGCTACCATTAAAATACTTCATATAGAGAGAATAGCAGGTGGATTACATTTAATTGACGCAGGCGTAATCCCTAACACTGCTCCTGATGACCCTCAGCAAGTTGCTGAAGCAATTAAACAGTTGTGGGGACAACTCAACATAAAGCATACCTTATTCAACAAACATAAGATAGAGATCGCCCTCGCGCTCCCTCGTAGTTTCGTTGTTACCAAACGTTTACCGAACTTACCACCAGCAACACCGGAGGCACAATTACCTGCCATGGTTGCAATGGCTGCTGAAACGGAGTTGCCTTTTCAAGTTGAAGAGTCCGTATTTACATACCACGATGTACAACGCACACCCGAAGCTGTCTCTGTTGAACTTGTTTCAACAAGACGGGAGACTGTTACGCGTTACATAGACACACTCAAAGGCATCGGTATCTCACCATCAGCAGTGATACCGTCTATGTTTGCCATCGCTACAGTAGCACGCAACACACTATCTGACAGTTCAGACAGGACAATCATTGTTGATATTGGGGCAGGACAAACAGACTTCTGTCTGATGCATGGGAAAACTTTACAATTTTCTCGTAGTTTTTCTGTCAGTGGAAACCAGTTGACACAACTCTTCATGTCGGAAATGCAGATAGAATCTGGGGATGCTGAACAGGAAAAACAACAAAATCCGGCAGATCAAGTACCTACCCGAACGTGGACGAGACGTTTTATTGCGGAACTTGCACGTTCAATCGCTGCAGCTGAACGGGAAATTGAAATTAACGGTGATGACGCAATGGAGATTGCCGAAATCCGATTATGTGGTGGTGGAGCACGCGTTCCAGAATTGGCACAAACCTGTCAACAGCAACTTCAAATTCCTACCAGAGTCTGGAACCCTATATATGCTGACGCATTAGAGACAAGTCCATCAACTACACCACTTATTGAAACACACGGAGACACTTTCGCGGTACCTTTAGGGATTGGAATACACCTGCTGGATGCTGAACAGTCTGTTTCACTTTTACCACAAGAAGTGGGGGCAAAACGCGCTGAATTTTCTCGGAAACGCCAACAACTCGTTGCAGCAGGAGTTGGAGGTTTAGCACTCTTTGTTATCGCCCTTGGTGGCATCACTTGGAGTAGAACACAGGATGCGAAATTAGATTTCCTGGATACGCAAATTGCTAATTTTGAACCCCTTCAAAACGATGCAAACAAACAACTTGCACTTGAACTTGTCTTGGCAGATAAATTAACGCATCATATCACTCCTATAGATATTTTGCATACGCTGAGTACACTCTTTAAAGATAGAACAAAGGTTGCGTGGAAAACTTTTGAAGTGAGAAATTTGGATGATCTCAAAAAAACGCGTATTACTTTTAGTTTACAAGCCAGTTCGTATCCAGCTCTAAACTCTATGCACGGTGTCCTCGGTAATTCAAAACTATTTAGCAGCATTGAGACAGGAGAGGTCACAGTGACAGGCGATGAACGTAAATCTACTTATGAAGTGAAGATAACCTGCCAATTGACACATGAAGCAATTCAAATGTTTGCACAAAAACGACATCCGAAACCTGTTATTGAAATTAAGAAGGTAGAGGTAGAAGACATCAAGACAGCAATGGAAGATGTTGACGTTTCTCCACCACCAAAAAATATTGAATCCCCAAAAGAGACATCAAACGAAGAAATAGAAGAAATAGAAGAGAAGAAAGAAAACGAGGAAAACGAAGAAAAGGAATAAAAAACTAACCACGGGACTTTCTGCGGTTATCTCCGCAGACAGCCTATCCAAAGTGGGTAAGGAATATAAAGTGAAATTAGATTTTCAACTTACGAGACAATCCAAAATATTGATTGGGATTTTGGGTGTCGTTTTTGTCATTGCCATAGTGACACAATGGGGACCAGGGCTTTACGGCTTGATCTTTAATCCTGATATGGAATCTAAGCGGCAAACGCTACAATCTTCTAAAGATTTGGTGGCGGCATCGAAAATTCTGAAACCTATTGAGACAGGTCTATATCAAAAAACAGGGCTCACTGAAAAGGATAAATCTGTCTCTATTTTTGACGAGAATTTCCCTGAAACGGTTATCCGAGAAAAAATAGACAGAATTATCAAACAAGCCGGAATTCCGCAGAATTACCAATTGAATATGGAACCTGTTCCCGGCAGAAAAGCAGAGAAAATCTCACCACAAGCACGCCGAAACCTTGTCGCTTTTCTCTATCAGAGAAAATTGGAATCTGAAAAGGAAGCACTCAAGGCAGAAATTGATGCTGAACTTCAAGCACAAACTGAAGCCGAAACTGGATTTGAAGAAGAATCCTTTGATGATATGATGATGAATGCATGGTTAGATGAAACGGAAGAGGAAGAAGAGAAGGATACAGAAAAACCCACTGATGCTGAAAATGGTAAGGAGGATAAAACGCCACAACCGCCCCAGAAATCATACGAAAATCAAACCGGCACGGATAACACAAAAAATGACGTTACCGAAAATGACCCATCCGAATGGGAGTTGGCATCGCTTCCCGATACCATTCCAAATTCTATTCGCATTGAACTCATTGATCTTGTTATGTCAATGACAGAACAACACATAGTTGGAGCAGAGAAAACACTTTTTGAAAACGAATTCTTTAAAATACAAACTGAGGCAACCTCCGGTTTCTTTGGCTTTGGTGCTAAAGAACCAACAACTGAGATTAACTTTCATCCGAATAGCAAAATTTTAGCCAAATTCTCTAATCTCCTTGATCATCACGATCAAGAACTGAATAAGGAAAACCTCGCCTTAGTACTGCTTGAATACTTTGAACGGATTCAAATGCAAATAACTGAGCTTTCCGAGAAATTGAAATTGGCTCCCGCTTTCTATACACCTGAAAGTTATAACGTTAAAATAAAGTTTAAAGCGGAAATTGATAAACTCGTCAACTTAAATCGTCTAATTGAAACCACAACCAAATGGTTGATGGTAAGAGACCTACAAATTTCCGCCGATAACAAACAGAATAAAATTATAGTGGATGTCTTTATGATTGCGAGGGTTTATCAATGATTAAATTTTGTCGAAATATAGTTTGTCCATTATGGGCACAAAAACATAAAATATACTTGATTTTCATGGTGTGTTTCGGTTTGCTTGCTACAATCCAAGGTGGATTGTACGCACAGCAGCGAGGACAGGGCCAGATGGAAGTCGTAGAAACCGATGAAGAAGGCAGACCGATACGGTTTACTTTCAACTTTACAAGTCGAGAAATCACAAACGTACTTGAATGGTTGTCTCGCGAAACCGATCTCACCATTATTGCAAGTGAAAACGATGTCCAAGGCAAAAAGTTTGCACTAATTAACCTCAATAACGTCACACTTGATGAAGTCATTGAAGAGATCAAGACTGTGCTGGCACAGTATAACTTAACCTTTGTTAGAGTTAATAGTACCCTCCTTGTCACTACTTTTGAAAAAGCGACTACGATGAATGTACCTGTCAAAATAATTGAGGCAAATCCCGATCTGGTCGAAATGACTGATGAAATTCAGACTTACATTATCCAGTTGGCAAATGCAAATGCATCTGAGCAAGCAGGTGCTTTGAAACCTTTATTGAATAAACAGGCGAACATCTTTGCTGACGCTATGACAAACGCGCTGGTCATCACCGATGTATCATCCAATGTTCATAGAATCGTTTCAATTCTACAATTTGCTGATGAGAGGGAACGTTTTCCACTAAAGATCGCTATAATTCCGTTAACCTATGGGAACGCTACAACTATAGCACAAACTCTTTCAAAGGTTTTTGAGGAAAACAAAGAAGAAGACAAATCGCCAGGAGGTACAACGGGTATTGATGCCGAACAGATCAAGCAAGCGATTGAACAAGGCTTAGGTGTCGAACTGATTGATGGAATAATTAAGGTCTATGCTGATGAAAATTCTAACACTCTTATTGTCAAAGCAACCGAAGACAACCTTATTATTCTTAAAGAAATCATCCAGCATCTTGATAAAGCCCCAACGCTTCGGACTGATATAAGAACCTATCGTCTCAAATACGCTTCAGCGGAAGATGTTGCTACAGTACTTGAAGAGATGATCACTGGCGAAAGTATCCAAGGTGGAGGTAGAAGAAGTTTCGACAGAGAGGATATTTTGAGAATGCGTACATATCGACGTGATCAAGGTGATAGCAGCGAAATCTTCCAAGGTATTGTCGGTTTGGTAAATATCTCTCGAAGTGATAGGTTGAACATCGTTTTTGTTTCCTCAGATCCTCGCAATTTTACTATCATTGAAAATATCGTCAATGATATGGATCAGGCACAGACACAGGAAGAAATCAAGATGTATTTTCTGAAGTTTGCAAACGCGGAGGCAGTCTCTATAAATCTACAAGACCTATTTGAAGGTGGAAGTGCCGGGCAAGACCGAGATAGGCCTTGGTGGGATCGAAATGACCGTCAACCGACAGAAAATAGAGGTTTTGGGGTTCAAGGTGAGGTACATATCGTTTTTGACGTAAGACTTAATGCATTGCTTATTTCAACTGCTTCACAGAATTTCCCTGTGGTTGATGACTTAATCAGCAAACTTGATGTCAATATGCCCGAGCAGGAATGGGGAACTCGCATCTTTTATCTCAAAAATGCTGATGCTGAAAATGTCTCAAATCTGCTCAATTCACACTACGGTGGAAGCAGCGGAAGCGGAAATAGTAACAGCCGCTTTCGCGATGATTTTTGGTGGCTTCGCAACCAAGGTTCCTCATCTTCAGCACAAACTCAAGGGTCTTTGGCTGGTAATGTATCAGCCGAACCATTTGTCAACCTAAACGCTGTTATCGTATCTACAGGAACAAAGCGTAACTTTGATATGATTGAAGAGTTTATCAAACAAATTGATGTTCCTACGCCGCCAGACCAGGTTGAGGTTACTACGACAATTCGCCTTGAATACGCTACCGCGGATACTATTGCTCAAGTGCTCGCGCAAGTTTGGCAAGATGCACAATCAGAAGATGAAGGCTTTGGTTTTAGTAGATTTTTCCGATCTACACTCAGCAGCGATGATCCGGTCGATATCAACTCATTGCACGGAAAGGTTACCGTCTTTGCTGATCCAGATACCAACTCGCTTATTGTCACAACCCGACGCCGCTATCTTGAGCAGGTTAGAGAACTTATCAAACAACTTGATTTCGTGCGAGGACAGGTCTGGATTGATATAAAAATTCTTGAGGTCACACTTGATGAAGCCACAAAACTCGGTATAGAAGTGGCTGCGAGTGAAAAGAGACTCGGTGGACTTGAACTCGGTCCAGGTAACCCGCTGATCGGGGCTGCAAATGCACAACTCGGACTCCCTCAGGAAATTTCCGGTTTTAACTACAGTTTAGCAACAAAAGAATACATGGCACTCCTTCACACACTAATTCGTGAAAATAAAGTCGAAACGCTCTCAAGACCAACGCTTATTACACGGGATAGTCATCCGGCTACATGGAGTAGTGGACGCCGCATTCCATTCCTACAGAGTGTTGATACCAATAGTATCCTTGGGGATACTGCTACACAGCCACTCTTCAACTATGATTTTATTGATCCTCCCGTTGGCATTAACATTGCACTCACGCCTTACATCGCAAGGTCACAGGTGGGAGAAGATGAGAAGCGGACAATCGGCTTAGATATTACGAATATCAGTGCCAGTAACTTTATTGAATTCACCGAATTCAATGCCCCAATAACAGAGGATAACTCTCTCAGTGTCTATATTGATATTGAAGATGGACAGCAGCTTATTGTTGGTGGTATCATTCGCAAGAAACAGAAGCAAGTGGAAAACAAAGTTCCCATTCTCGGCGATATTCCTTTGCTCGGAAGACTCTTCAAAAGCACCGAAACCGAAGTCGAAAATACGGAGATTGTCTTCATAATTACGCCTCATATCGTGGATATTCAGAAACAAGGTGACATGGATAAGTTGAATCAGAAAGTCGATGATTGGCAAAAAAATGGAGTAAACGATTTAGAAAAATCCACTAAGTAGTCATTAGCATTTCTTTTCTCGCTCCTCTGCTACAAAACCTAATCCTCTGGGTTTGGGATGTAGTAGAGGCGTCAATGCGGTTAGGAAACCGCACCTTATGCGTCAATTTAGCGGTCCCCAACGCGGTAGGTGCGGTTTCATGAAGATTAACTTATTAATTCGGTAATTCTAATTTTCTCCGTTACCGGTAGGTGCGGTTTCCTAACCGCACCATTGGCGTCAATTTAAGAAAAGTCTGTATTTTTTTGAACACCCCTCAATAAGCATGATTATTGAGACTGTCCCATATTTAGTCCCGTAGGGACGATATGTTTATAGTACACCGTCCAGACACGTCTCTTTAGTTCTGTCCGAGCGACATATCCCGATTGGTAACCCATTGCTATAAACATTCCGCCCCTACGGGGCTGAAGAGATTGGGGTTACCACGTTTTCTATAAACATATCGTCCCTACGGGACTAAAGAGGGTTTCTCATATTTGAAAAACCGCTAAATTGACGCCAATGGTGCGGTTTCCTAACCGCACCGAGCATTGCAAGAAAATTACCGAATTATTTTTTTATCTTCATTTAGATTGTGTTTACAGTGTGCAAACTAACAGTTTACGCTACAACTAAATTGCTTAAATTGACACCTATGGGACAGCCGTGTGCTGTCCCTATGTCAATTCACTTTCCTACCGAATATCTCTATACAATTTCGCAAGTCGTTCCAATGAGAAACCTAAAAAATAGAGAAATGTGATAAGCCAGTTGATCGCTGTAGTTCTGATAATGCCATTCTTCTCCCAACGTCGTGCCGATATATGAATCCGAGGCTTGACCATTTTTGTTTTTCCTAATAGGCACAATCCTTTAGAAAAACACATATCTTCCATTATCGGAACGTCGGGAAATCCACCGATACGCTGAAAGTCGTTGCGCGACACAAAAATACCACTATCCCCATAAAATACCTTTAGATATTTACCGCGCATGTCTGCGGAAATCTCAATTATACGATACAGAATACCCTTGCCATCAATCTTTTGAAGAAAACCGCCGCCAACATACCCAGACGATAGTGCTTTTTCAACTGCAACAAATGCTCCTGGCTCAAGCCACACATCTGCATGCAAAAAGACAAGGATGTCACCCGATGCTGCCGCTGCACCTGCATTCAACTGTTTTGCACGCCCACGTTCGGATTTGACGACCCTCCCATACCTTTCTGCAATACGGACAGATTCGTCAGTGCTTCCGCCATCAACAACAATAAGTTCATGGTTCTCCAATTCAGGTTGAAGCAGAGAAAGCGTTTTATCCAAAATCTTTGCTTCGTTCAAAATTGGAATGATAACTGAAATCATGTTTTTTCACAACAAACATATACTTATACCAAATTAACGTGATTAGAAGTTTTTTGATATAGCACACGGTTGCGAGGCACGGGGACCTCGCGCTACAGATTGCGTTAATTTGGTATTATACCAAATTAACTTGATCCGAAGTTTTCCGATAAAGTCAGCAGTGCCAGGCACGGGGACCTCACACTACAAATCGGGGTAATTGGGTATTATATGGCAATCTATTTGACAGACTGATTCAGTGCCAAGAGTGGGAAAACAGAAGCATAGATTGGATCGCAATATCCACCAATTACCTCCCAATAGATACCGACACAACTCTCTGACCATGAACCGTTTTCTCTTTGACGCTCAAGGAGAAACTTAATACCTTTTTGAGCAATAGGATTTTTATCACGAGCAAGTAAGAGCGCGTATGTGCACCATGCAGTCTGTTCCACCGTGCTATCAGTAGGACTGCCAAACATATCTTCTCCCCATCCACCATCCGCATTCTGTACCTGTTCTAACCAGCGAACGCCCCGCGAAATTTCAGGCGCATCTCCTATACCTGCTTTGACAAGAATGATCAGCGCGCATGCCGTCCCGTAGGTATGCTTCGCTAGCCAAAGATCATCCCAGAAACCATCACGATGAATAGTAGTACGAATCCACTGAATACCACGGTTTATGGATATTTCATTTTTACCAAACGCAAGCAACGTTTCAATTGCATGTGCTGTTATACTAACACATCCAACGTCACCTTGTCCGGGCTGATACGTGCTCCAACTTCCATCTGTCCCTTGGTTCTGTTTCAACCATTCAATGCCCCGTTCAACAGCATTTTTTGCATCTGCGGATGTCAGTTTTGCTCGAATTATGGCAAGTGTCCCCAAGGCAGAGTCATCTGCATCACTCGGAAGTGAACTATCACGTATACCAGAAAACGCCCATCCACCATCATCATTTTGATGTTCAACGAGCCACTGTGCTGCTTTGTAGATCGCATCCGAATTGTCGGAAGATGCTGCATCAACCTCTGTCAATGCGATAATACTCAACGCAGTATCCCACACGTTGAGGTTTATGGCTTCTCTATACCCGCCATCCGGGTTCTGTGTCCCACGCAGCCAATCAATTCCCTTCTCTATCATGTTCGGAATCTCAGAATCCGAACTCCCATTATTATGCATTTCAATCAGTGCTAATACTGATAACGCAGTGATATAATTCACGCGAAACCAACTGCCATCGCTCAATACCCGTGCTTTCAACCACATTACCAGTGAATTAACAACATCAGTCCGTTTGGTCGTATTTAACTCAATCAGTATAAACACAGGTACTAATGTATGTTGCTCAGCAATAAACAACTCTTGAAATAGAGAAGTGTTGAAAAAGTCAACGGGGGGGAGTTTATTTCTCGGAGGTTTTAACAAAGCACGCAGCTGCGGGATACGCGTTAACAGTTTGACAATTTTCATTAACGGCAGTGCATTTTTAGAAACGGTCAATTTCTGCCAGTTAAAACGCTCAAAAGTAGCGTAGGCGAGTTTAACTAACGCAAGGTCAAGCGGGTAATGTGGAATTCGAGAAACCGTATCTTGAAGCCGTTGCGAAGAAGCCTTTTCAGAAACTTGTTCTAATATCAATTGGGTAAACAAAGTTGCATCCGAATTTGACTGATTTGCAGTATCCAATCCCCATGCACCATCTTCATTTTGACTATTAATGAACCAGTCAACCAATGATGGTTCTGGTGTATTTCCCCGCGCGAGTTGGATCCATGCATAAGCACAAGACGGAAACGTACTTGAGGAGAGCTGACCTTCAAAGTTTCCATCCGCGTGTTGCTGTGTTCGCAAAAAAGCGATGCCACGGTTTAAAGCTGAAGTAGCCTCTTCCTTATTTCCTGCACTTTGTTGAGGTGTTCTGCTTTGCGTCATTGCTTAAGGCTACCCCATAGAAGCGGTAAGGTTTGTTCTGAGAATTCAACCGCCTGCGGTTTCTCAAGATTTGGACTTAGTGCGTCCGCTTCGCGAGCGATATCGCTAATCCGCACTTCGTCAATTAAACCTATCCACTTAAAATCACGCGTGTTCTTACTTCCAATAATCACCTCGTAGTCAGAACTTGCCAGTTTTCCACCATGGTTTTTTGATGCTATCTCTTTGCCATTGAGATAAAGTTTAACTGTTTTGGAGTCGTATGTTCCAGCAACGTGCTGCCACTGTTTCAATTCAAGTGATGCTGCTGGTTCAGCGGAAGCACCTCCACTTGAAGTGTTAATATGGAATTTGGGCATTCCGTTGGAAACACCTAAATGGTATGCACCCGGAGGACCATCCCAGTTAGCGCATATAAGCCTCCAGCCCGTTAAATCTTCGGGATAAACCCAAGCTTCTATGGTGACAGCATTCTCAGGAATTAGTTCTTTCGCTTTCCCAAGTGTGATTACTGTGTTACCATCAAAACGGAACGACTTACCAGATTTATCTGCTTTGTTCCATTCTTGGTTTGGATCCCAGTCAGTTTTACCTTCAACATCCGCTGCTACTTTATTCTTAGAAACATCTAACACCTTCGTTCCGTTGAAATGCCAAAGACCAAGGGTGTTATCATCTGGAAGGTATTCAAATCCGCTACTGCCAAAACAGGTGGCAATTCCTAAAATGAGAAGACAAAAACCCGATAAAACATGACGCAATTTTATAGAAAACATCTCTTATTTTCTCCATAATATAGATGTGAATTAAGTATTTCGTTAAACTCAACCTACACACTACAACTCCAAAAATTGTCCAAACTTTAGTAAAATTAGATAGAAGTCAAAAAATATTCTGACTAAAGCGAAAGAGTAGGTTTCCCTCATATCACAAGTCTAATGAAGATTAAAAAATAAATTAGGTAATTCCATAACCATCTCTGGTGCGGTTCGGAAACCGCACTGGAGGCGTCAATTTAGCGGTCCCCAACCCGGTAGGTGCGGTTTCCTAACCGCACCGGATCTTATGGAATATGCGTCCGATAACCGTTTTCGCGAACGACTCGGTGCGGTTTCCTAACCGCACCTTTTTGTATCAACATCTCAAATAACGCAAAGGACGAGAATATCAGCGTTCGTAGTCGCGCAATTCATAGCGCCTCTTTTCTTTGAATGTAAGAGGCGCAATGAATTGCGCGACTACGAACGAGTTCTTTCCTTAAATTGACGCTAATGGTGCGGTTCGGAAACCGCACCTACCGGCGGCCCTGGGGAGAATCGGCTTTACCGATTCAAATACTTAAACTTCATAAGACTTGTGCTTCACGGGCTATGAGAGGTGATCGATAATTTAAAGGGGTGGATGTGACTCCTAAACGAAATTTTACTTCAGACATGCAAAAAAGTGTTCCTTAATAGGAAAATTCCATAATATTTGCGTTTTTTCTTGACAATCTTATAAATAATGTTGTATAATTGTACGTTAAGCTTTTGAGAAGTTGCTGAAGTGCATGTATTTTAGTTACTTTAAAAAAGTATACAACTTCTTCGGAAAATAGGCAACTGTTTTTGTAACTAACACTAAATGAGGAATGTTCATAATTGGTTGGTGTATGCCGCAGGTTTCAAGTACTTCATCTGATTTTTCTATCGGGTATGTGAAGTCAAGGGGTTCGTCGCGCCCACTGCTTGTTACACCAAATTATTTTGATTCGTTATTCAATCCTCGTATCTAATTCCTAAATAGGTGTTATGTTTAGGAACTCAAACAGCAGATTGGAACAAGTGAAGAAAACCCAATCAGAAACAACGAGTATCTATTCTTGGCAAGTCTTGGCAAGAACCTTCTTTTCCAATAACTTCAAATTCTTTCTCTGTCAACTCGTTCGTAACATAAGTCCAATCGTCCAAACCTTCAATCCATCCGCGACCCACGCAAGGTGAAAATATATGCCCAATATTACTAAAACTAATGGAAGTCCGGCTGCGCTACGAAAGCGCTTCTCCTTTGCTAAAACCCCCTCTGTTCTTGAACTACCTGACTTAATTGAGACTCAAAAACGTTCATACGCAGCATTTCTGCAACGTTTTGTCAAAGAAGATGAACGCGAGTCTAAAGGGCTGCAGGCATTGTTCAAAGAAGTTTTTCCGATTTATGACTTTAAAGAGACCACAAGTCTTGAATTTGTCGGTTACACGCTCAGTCCTCCGATACACGATCTTTCGGATTGCCAAGCACGCGGTCTAAACTATCAGGTGCGGTTACAAGCCCGTCTGATGTGTGTTGAACGTGAAAAAGATGAAGACACAGGTCAAACACGTGTTCTTGACATCACCGAATCGGATGTCTACCTCGGTGATATTCCTTTGATGACTGAGAACGGCACCTTTATCATCAACGGATCCGAGCGTGTGATTGTTAATCAATTACAAAGGTCTCCCGGTGTTATTTTTCTTGACAAATCGCATGCAACAAGTGCACAGAAACTCCCGACAGGACAGGTTATTCCCTACCGAGGTGCATGGATAGAGTTTGAATTCGATTCAAAGGATTGCATCCACGTTAGATTGGACCGGAAGAAGAAAATATTAGCCACCGTTCTCTTACGTGCACTCGGTTGGGAAACGGATGCGGAAATACTAAGATTGTTCAGCAGCACAGAGGTTGTTCCGATGACACATAATGTTGTTGGACGTATCATCGTTGAACCTGTTATTGATGAAGGGACAGGTGAAGTCCTGCTTGAAGCAAATACAAAGTTATCTGAAATAGAATTTGATCGACTCATAGAAGCAAAGATTTCTGAGATCGAAGTTCTGGTAGAATCGGACGAACAAGAACTCCGGTATTTACGTAACACGCTTTCGCGTGATAAGGTCAAGGCGTATGCAGGTGGTACATTACAAGAGGGTGCTCTCCTTGAGATATTTCGGACCTTGCGTCCGGGCGATGCGCCTACACGAGATGCAGCAGCATCCTGTTTAGAACGTCTCTTTTTTGATGGTGCGCGATATGATTTAGGCACCGTCGGTAGATACAAACTTAATTCACAACTCGGTGATTTAGTTGTTTATTGTGATGAAGAAGGTGAGAAACCGTCAGAAGAAATACGTGTGCTTCGGAAAGAAGATATTGCTGCGACCTTGCAACACCTGATGCACATTCGGAACGGACACAAAGACGTGGATGACTTAGACCATCTCGGAAATCGTAGAGTCCGTGTTATTGGAGAACTCCTTGAGAACCAATTCCGCATTGCACTGTTGCAGATACGTCGGGCAGCGCGTGAAAAACTGAGCACAACTACAGATTCGCAGCTGAAAAACCCGAAGAATTTGGTGAATCCAAAACCACTCATGATGGCACTCCGAGAGTTTTTTGGATCAAACCAACTCTCCCAATTTATGCAACAAATTAATCCGTTGGATGAACTCACCCACAAACGTCGGATTTCTGCGATTGGTCCAGGGGGATTACACCGTGATCGTGCCACCGCAGCAGTGCGAGACGTCCATCGGACACACTATGGACGTGTTTGTCCGTTAGAAACACCTGAAGGTCCCTCTATCGGTCTCATCGTATCCTTAGCAACATTTGCACGTGTTAATCCGTACGGCTTTTTGGAAACACCCTACCGTGCTGTACGCAACGGTAAAATAACCAAAGACGTAGAATATCTAACAGCAGATGCGGAGGATAAATACCACATTGCCCCTGCAGATGCTGATATGTCAGCGGAGTTGCTTCGCACCCGGAAAGGTGAGGAAGTGCTTGAGCGCAATCTCACTGACGTTGATTATATCGGTATTGCTCCGCAACAGATTGTTGGTGTGTCCGCTGCACTTGTACCCTTTTTAGAACATGAAGATGCGAACCGTGCATTGATGGGTGCTAACCACCAACGACAAGCAGTACCTTTGATCTGTCCAGAGGCACCCTGGGTCGGCACCGGTATGGAACATCGTGCTGCACGTGATGCCAATGCTATGGTCATCGCACATCGAGGGGGTGTAATTTCCAGTGTTGATGCGGAAGAGATATTAATTCGTACTGGGCAAGCACTTCATGTTGAAGAAGGTGAGCATGCTTTCAGTGAGATGGGTTACGATGTCTACAAACTGAAAAACTTCAAACGTAGCAACAGTGGCACGTGTATCCATCAACGTCCACGTGTGAATATAGGGGATGTTGTGGAAGCGGGTGATGTTGTTGCTGATGGCACCGCTACTGAAGGTGGTGAACTCGCTCTTGGCAGAAATGTCCTTTGTGCATATATGCCGTGGGGCGGGCACAATTTTGAAGACTCAATCCTCATCAGCGAATCTCTGATCAAGAATGACACATTTACCTCTATCCATATCGAAGAATTTGAAGTCGCTGCAAGGCAAACGAAAATGGGAGACGAAGAGATCACACGTGATATTCCAAACATGTCCTCCCGAAGTCTTTCACAACTTGATGATGAAGGTATCATTCGCATAGGTAGTGTCGTTGGGACTGGTAGCATTCTCGTTGGCAAAATTTCACCAAAGGGTGAAAGTGAGTACGGCCCTGAAGAGAAACTGCTCCGTGCGATCTTTGGCGAAAAGGTCAAAGAGGTCAAAGATGCGTCTGCTTACACCCGCCCCGGTGTTGAAGGTGTTGTCATTGATGTGAAGGTATTCTCTCGCCAAGCCACCCCTAATAACGAAAGAACCGTATGGCGACAAGAAGCACTCCGCAAACAAATTGAACAAACGTGGAAAGAACAGTATGATCAAATCCACGAACGTTTGACTGAGGAACTACGCGAGACTCTAGTCAACAAAGAACTTGCGTACCCAACAACTATTGGGATTATTAATAACACCGAAGACGAAGAAACAAGTGAATCACCCCAGCAGTTGGATGCCGGTGATGTGTTGACGCGTGAATATCTGGAAGCACTTTCGCAAAGTGAACTTGAATCACTTCAGATTACAGATTCAGATGTAACCACCTACATCAAAAGCCTTCAGGAACTTGCATCTGGTCGGATTGCCGCCTATACAGAGGAAAAAGAGGACGCGTTGCAAAAACTTGAGGCAGGAGAAGAACTGAAACCTGGAGTTTTGAAACTCGTCAAAGTTTATGTGGCAAGCCGCCGTCCTATTTCCATCGGAGATAAAATGGCAGGACGTTACGGGAACAAAGGTGTTATTGCCAAAATTCTACCTGAAGAGGATATGCCATACTTACCGGATGGCACCCCAGTAGATATCGTTTTGAACCCACTCGGCGTGCCTTCTCGGATGAATGTAGGTCAAATCCTTGAAATACACTTAGGGTTGGCATGCCAGCAACTCGGACAGCATGTTGCATCCCCCGTATTTGACGGTGCCACAGAGGATGAGGTCTTTGAAATGTTGGCAGAAACGGACTTAACCGATAAGGTCAAACAGACAGGTAAGAGTCTCCTATTTGATGGCAGAACCGGGGAACCTTTCGGCCAGGAAGTTACAGTCGGCTATGTGTATTTCCTCAAACTGAATCACCTCGTCGCTGATAAGATGCATGCTCGTTCAACAGGACCTTATTCCTTAGTGACGCAGCAACCGCTTGGTGGTAAAGCACAACACGGTGGACAACGTCTCGGCGAAATGGAAGTTTGGGCGTTGGAAGCTTACGGCGCAGCACACACATTGCAAGAGATGTTGACCATCAAATCCGATGATGTGAAAGGCAGAACTAAAATCTATGAATCTATCGTGAAAGGTCAAAGTCCTTTGAAGCCTGGTACTCCTGAATCTTTCAATGTGTTGGTCAGAGAGTTGCAGAGTCTCGGTTTAAATGTTGAGTTATCTGAAGGTGATCCTGATGATGCAGCCTCAGACCCGACAGGTCTCTACGACGCGGGTTTCCCGCTTTTACACACGATAGAAACAATGGAACCTATTGAGGATGAACCTCCTCTGAAACTGGCATGGAATACCGACGATATCGAATAGTCTGACGCGGAAGTGGCTATCAGTGTCCCTATGCTATTGACTGTCGGTAAGAGGGGTTTGTCAAACATCACACATCTCTTATGCCGAAGCCGATGGCTGATAACCGATAGCCGTTTCCAACAATCGTTAAAGGAGCAGAAAGAATGGCAGACAAAGAACATCAATTCAATCGTATCTCTATCAGCATCGCCTCTCCAGACCAGATAAAAGATTGGGCAAAACGGACATCTTGTAAGCAGCGCAATCCTGCAAACGACACTTGGACGTGTCCCGAAAAAGGTACTTGTGACTGTGGTGAAATTAAAAAGGCAGAAACAATTAACTACCGGAGTTTTCGTCCTGAAAATAAAGGTTTGTTTTGTGAATCCACATTTGGACCCCAAAAGGATTTTGAGTGCAGTTGTGGTAAATACAAACGGATTAAGCACAAAGGTCTTATCTGTGATCAGTGTGGCGTTGAGGTGACGAAATCACAAGTGCGACGAGAACGGCTTGGTTACATCAAACTCGCTACACCCGTCTCCCACATCTGGTTTTTTAAAGGAATTCCATCGCGTATCGGAACATTCCTTGAGCTTGCATCCCGACAAGTTGAACGCGTCCTTTACTTTGAAGCGTTTATTGTTACAGAGGTGATTGATGATAGTTGTGGTTTAGCAAAAAAGGATATTATCACAGAAATCGAAATGGAGGCGAAGCTACGCGAGCACCCAGATTCGTTCCGAGCAGGGATAGGTGCTGAGGCAATTCAAGAACTCCTACAAGAAATTGATCTGCCAGATGATGTTGAAAAACTGACAGAAGAACTGGAAGCAACTTCAAGCCGTCAGAAAAAAATGAAGCTTTCAAAGCAGCTCAGAATGGTAGCAGGTTTTAATAAAACGCAGATGCAGCCTGAGTGGATGATTCTTGATGTCCTTCCTGTAATTAGTCCTGATCTCCGCCCTTTAGTCTCCTTGGAAGGTGGTAGATTCGCAACAAGTGATCTTAATGATCTGTATCGTCGTGTCATTAACCGCAACAATCGTCTGCAAAAATTGATTGACCTAAGGTCGCCTGAAGTCATCCTTCGAAACGAAAAACGGATGCTACAAGAATCAGTTGACGCATTTTTGGACAACGGCAGACATGGACGTCAGGTTACCGGTCCCGGTAAACGCGCACTCAAATCCTTGTCTGACATCCTTAGGGGTAAAGTTGGTCGTTTCCGTCAAAATCTGCTTGGAAAACGGGTTGACTATTCCGGAAGAAGTGTCATCGTCGTTGGTCCCGAGCTTGAACTTCATCAGTGCGGGTTACCGAAATTGATGGCTGTAGAACTCTTCAAGCCGTTCATTATTGAAAAGCTTTTAGGGGCAGGACATGTACAAACTATCAAACGTGGGAAATACATGACCGAACATGTTACGCCGGACTCACCCGTGTGGGAAGCATTAGAGGAGGTAATCGCTGATCATCCAGTATTGTTGAATCGCCCTCCGACATTGCATAGGCTTGGAATTCAGGCATTTATGCCAGTCTTGGTAGAAGGTAAATCCATTCGAATTCCGCCGCTCGTTTGTAAGGCGTTCAATGCCGATTTTGATGGTGACCAGATGGCAGTGCATGTGCCTTTGTCTATTGAAGCAAGGACAGAAGCGAAAATGTTACTGCTCAGTAGTGGAAATATCCTTAAGCCCTCCCACGGTGAACCGATTACAGTTCCTGAACTTGACATGATTTTAGGTTCCAGTTTTTTAACGAAGGCACTACCAGAACATCAACAACGAGCAGAGCAACTCCACGCTGCATACTCTGAAGAACTGAAAAATTCGAAAACAGACAGTGCATTTGCAGCATTAGAGCATGAACCTTGGGCGAAACGTCGCTATACATCTTTGGATGAGGTTACACATGCTCACGGTTGTGGCACGCTTAAACTGCATGATTCGATGTTACTCTTTTTCAAAGGAAATCGCGAACCGATTCTAACGACCGTCGGACGTGTCATATTTAACGAGGTACTTCCGCATACAAATGGCACAACTTCGCTCACTTGGAAAGATGGAATTACGGGTCTTGAATTACCATATTTCAATGAGGAAGCACGTGGTAAGCCTTTATCTCAACTTGTTAAACGTTGTTTCAACGAACTCGGTACTTCAGAAACTGTATCTCTGTTGGATCGGTTGCAGAAACTTAGTTTTGAATATGCGACCCGCAGCGGAATTTCTCCGGGTATACAGGATTACTTAATTCCTAATAACAAATCGGAGATTCTTAATATAGCCACTGAACGAATTGAACGTCTCTACAGTCAGGAAAACCTTGAGGCTGAAGAATTAGAGAATGAGAAAATTCGGATTTGGTATGATACTGTTGAAAAAATTGAAGATACGCTTTTCGATGAACTTCCAGCGACAGAAACGTATCTAGTGGAACAAGGTAAGAATGTTGAAGGTTTTAACCCTGTTCACATTATGGCGGATAGTGGAGCGCGTGCGCGCAAAATTCCGTTCAGGCAAATCAGTGCTATCGTGGGATTGAAGTCTAAGCAGAGTGGTGAAATTCTATCTACGCCGATTCAATCTTCCTATCGTGAAGGCTTAGATGTACTTGACTACTTCACCTCAACATACGGGTCGCGGAAGGGGTTGGTGGATACGGCTATGAAAACCGCTGCATCTGGATACCTCACGCGGAAACTCGTTGATGTCGCGCAAGATGTAATGATTACTGAAGAAGATTGTGATACAACGCACGGTATCCTCAAATTCACTACTGACGCGGGTTCAATTGGATTCAAAATTAGTGGACGTGTCACGGTTGAACCTGTTTTACACCCTGAAACAGAGGAAGTATTGGTTGAGAGTAATACTATCATTACACCACATTTGGCGCAAATTATAGAAGATGCTGAAGTTCCCAGCGTTCGAGTCCGTTCTATACTGACTTGTGAGGCAGAGAAAGGTACTTGTGCAACATGCTATGGAGCGGATTTAACATCCGGTCATCTGGTGAATGTTGGCGAGGCAATCGGTATTATCGCAGCCCAATCCATCGGTGAACCCGGCACTCAGTTGACAATGCGTACCTTCCATACAGGGGGTGCTGTGGAAGATATGAGTGAACACCTTGCACGTAAAATTCTTGCGAAGGCTACTGGTACCGTGCGTTTTCGTGATTTCATTCCGGGTCGTACCGTCCGTGAAGAAGGTGGACTCTGGATCGCACAACAGGTTGCTGAACACCCAGACCAACCAAAATATAAGATCAAAACGGTGCAACACCCTGAATGTAAGCTGCAACCCGATGAACTTCTTACTGAAAAACAGTTTCAAGAAACCCTTGAACGGTACCCTGGTTTTGAGGTAGAGTCGATCACTTACGAAGTGACAAAAGTGAATCATCCAGATGTTGTTGATGCAAACGCTGAATCAAACTTCTCCTTACAAGAAGGACAGTATCTCACTGAACAAGAATGCAATTTCTATTCTCACAAGTTATCTCTGTTTCGGTGTACTGAACCACACTATCCTGTTATCAGTGTTAAACATCCAGACACTTCGCTGAAGGAAAAAACACTGTTAACAGAAAGCGAGGCAGAGACATGGCGTGCAAAAATCCGACCTTTTGATGGTGAATGGGTGTATGAAACTAAAAAGGGAGACCTCCTCACCGAAAGTGAGTATTTACGTGAGCAGAACACTATTGCCGCAGAAATGAAGTATAAAATTCTGACGGTAACGCATCCTGATTGCCCCTTTAAGGAAGGAGACTTGCTTACACCGGAACAAGAGAGTCAATACGATCTCAAACTCGGTGACCCAGTGTATACTGTGAAAGAAGTCAGTGAGGGTGTTGACTTAACTGTAGATGATGAATTGACTGCTGCAAAATTTCGTAGTGCGCTAGAAGAAAATAAAGCATTTGATGTTCAACGTCCATCAACTTCGCAGTGTCGTGTCACACACGTTACGCATCCAAGCTGTCCGCTAAAGGTGGGAGAACTCATTGGACTGGATAAATTAGGATCGCTTCGTGATAAATTCAGTGGTGTTACAGTAGACCGACTCAAATACCGAATTACTGCTGTACATCATGCCGATTGCAAGTTGACAACGGGAATACTGCTTACTGAAAATGAGAAAAAGGCTGTGTTGAAGGCATATCCGGGATTTGACGTAAATGTCGCTAAGAACGATGAGGCTTTTGAGGTTGAACGTCTCTATCGTGTCGCTGCTGTTTACCATTCAGACTTCCCTGCTGCTGTTGATGAACTGATCACACAATCTGAATCTAATCGATTCCGTCGAAACTTCAAGGGGTTTGACTTTGAAAAACTCCACCTACACGTTTCTGAAGACAGTGAAGCTGAAGAAGTTTTAACAGATTCGGACTACAAGGCACTCGTTAAACAGCATCGAGAGACAGACACACCTCCACCAGATATGACCCTGGTTTATCATATCTTGGCTGTTCATCACGCTGAATGTACACTCACTGTTGGTGAACGTATTGACGAAACTGAATATAAACGTGCACTACGACTTTACAAAGGTTTTGATACGGCGCGTACCTACAAAGTAACGAGTGTAACCGCAGCTGATATCAAACTCAGCGTCGGGGAAATTCTTAGTGATGCAGATTACAAAGAAGTATCTGCCACCACTTCGAAGAACACTTATGAGATCACTACCATAACGCATCCGAACTGCACACTTGTTGTTGGTCAAAAACTCAAAGATTGGGAATATGCCACGGCACTTGAACAGTTCCCCGGTGTTGAGGTAGATGGTTTGGAAGAGCGGTTTCGGATTGTTATTGTACCCCCAAAAGGAAAACCATCCGAACACCTGATTCCCAGTGGTTACTCAGGTTCACTCAAAGAGGGACAAAAGGTAACCGCGCAACATCCATTGGCAGAGTTACATGAAAAAACCACTAACCTTGACATTGTCGCAGGTATTCCACGGGTGACTGGACTCTTTGAGGCGCGTCCTCCTAAACGTCAAGACGCTGCCGAAATTGCGGAAATTGATGGATACGTCCAACTCACTGGACAGAAAGCCGGTGTGCCTCAATACCGGATTGTAGACGAGGCGACTAAAAGCCGTTTATATTCTATTCCAGATGAGAAACGCCGTGTTGATGATGGTGACTGGGTTGAAGCAGGGCATTCACTTACAGATGGATACCTTAACCCACACGATATCTTGGCAATTGGTAGAACCACGATTAATGGACACTCCATTGAAGGGGAAGAAGCAGTCTGGACATACCTTGTTGATGAAGTACAGACAGTGTATGGGACCAACACCATCAACGACAAACACGTTGAAGTTATTATTCGGCAGATGCTTCAAAAGATACGTATTCTGTCTATCGGTGACACAGAGTTCTACGCGAATGATGAAGTCCCGAGACATAGATTCCATGCAGAAAATAGACGCGTGGAACAAGATGGAGGCGTTCCTGCAACAGGTAAACCTGTCTTACAGAGCATCAGTAAAGCATCGCTCAGCACTGAAAGTTTCATCTCTGCAGCAAGTTTCCAAGAAACCCGTAAAGTACTTTCGGATGCCGCAGTCGAAGGACAGACGGATCTGCTAGTAGGTTTGAAGGAAAACGTCATCCTTGGACGTCTCATCCCAGCAGGTACTGGGTTCTCTGAGTGGCGGGAACTTGAAGTGTCCCATAATGCAATTGCTGATCCGGAGCCAGAAGAACTGCCGGAACCATAGGCGTCAATTTAGCAGTTTCCAACTACGGTAGGTGCGGTTTCCTAACCGCACCTTTTTGTATCAACATCTCAAATAACGCAAAGGACGAGAATATCTGCGTTCGTAGTCGCGCAATTCATAGCACCTCTTTTCTTTGAATGTCCGAGGCGCAATTCATTGCGCGACTACAAACGAGTTCTTTCCTTAAATTGACGCATAAGGTGCGGTTTCCTAACCGCACCATAAGCGTCAATTTAGCGGTCCCCAACCCGGTAGGTGCGGTTTCCTAACCGCACCTTTTTGTATCAACATCTCAAATAACGCAAAGGACGAGAATATCTGCGTTCGTAGTCGCGCAATTCATAGCGCCTCTTTTCTTTGAATGTCCGAGGCGCAATTCATTGCGCGACTACAAACGAGTTCTTTCCTTAAATTGACGCATAAGGTGCGGTTTCCTAACCGCACCATAAGCGTCAATTTAGCGGTCCCCAACCCGGTAGGTGCGGTTTCCTAACCGCACCTTTTTGTATCAACATCTCAAATAACGCAAAGGACGAGAATATCTGCGTTCGTAGTCGCGCAATTCATAGCGCCTCTTTTCTTTGAATGTCCGAGGCGCAATTCATTGCGCGACTACAAACGAGTTCTTTCCTTAAATTGACGCATAAGGTGCGGTTAGGAAACCACACCTACCGTTCAGAAAATAGGACAAATCCCGTTAATTTGGTATAACTATAAATTTGGTGCAACCATTTCACTTGGCACAACGAGTGCATCGAACTCTTCTGCAGTTAGCACACCCTCTTCTACTGCTACTTCCCGCAGTGTAGAACCTTCCCGATGTGCCTTCTGTGCCAGTTTCGCCGCTGCATCGTAACCTATCCGTGGGGTCAATGCTGTCACCAACATCAGCGATGCCTCCAGATAACTGGCAATCACTGATCGGTTTGCTTCAATTCCAACAACACAATGCTTCCGAAACGCATCACACACATCCGACAACAACCGAATTGATTGCAAACTGTTGAACGCAATCACAGGCATAAAGACGTTTAGTTCAAAGTTTCCTGCACTTCCAGCCAAAGATATAGTTGTGTCGTTTCCAATTACTTGTGCACAAACCATCGTCATTGCTTCACACTGTGTTGGATTGACTTTACCAGGCATGATGGAACTTCCTGGCTCGTTCTCTGGTAAAATCAATTCACCGATCCCACATCGTGGTCCGCTACCTAACCATCGGATGTCGTTGGCAATCTTATACAACGCGCAGGCATACCGTTTCATTGCACCGCTAGCGGAGACCAATGCGTCTCGACTTCCTAATGCTTCAAACTTATTTGATGCGCTTACAAATGGATGTCCAGTGCGTTCTGCAATACGAGATACAATTGAGTCTGCATAATCAGGATGTGTATTCAATCCTGTTCCTACTGCTGTTCCGCCAATCGGGAGTTCATAAAGATGTGGCAACGTATTCCTAATCGCTTCCTGTGCATGCGCGACTTGCTGCGCATACCCACCGAATACCTGTCCCAACGTCAATGGCGTTGCATCCATAAGATGTGTACGACCTGTCTTCACAATATCTGAAAATTCCTGTGCCTTATCTTCCAATGTCTCTTGTAACGCTGCTGCTGCTGGTAATAGACGTTCAACACATTGCGTCACAACCGCTATGTGAATCGCAGTCGGAAAAACATCGTTCGTCGATTGTGAGCGATTTACATGGTCATTTGGATGCACAGGGGATTTCATACCACGACTTCCACTTGCGAGTTCATTTGCACGGTTTGCAATGACTTCGTTGATATTCATGTGCGTCTGCGTTCCACTTCCTGTCTGCCAAATACGAAGTGGGAACTGGTCTGCAAAATTACCATCAGCGACTTCATCTGCAGCACGACAGATAAGGTCTGCTATTTCTGGAGTAATACCGCCGAGTTCTGCATTGACAGTGGCAGCCGAATGCTTAATAATAGCGAGTGATCGAATGAAGGTTGGTGGAAAATGTTCATCTCCGATGTCGAAATTGATGTATGCGCGCTGTGTCTGTGCACCCCAATATGCCTCCTCTGGCACCTCAACATCGCCTAAACTATCTTTTTCTATACGTGTTTTCATGAAATTCCTCTTTTTTAGGGTTGTGTGTTATGCTGATGGGAATTTTCTTTGTCAGTTGTAGATAAAAAATCCGTCTGATTTCTGTTTACAGGTTCAATTTTAACGCAAAAACGTAAGTGTGTCAAGCAAATGAATTCAACAGGAATGCACCGTGTCACAACTTCACAATAAAGAGAACAATCTGAAGGTAATACCATTTCTGATTATATATCTCCCATTTGTCCCATAAACTTTTAGTTTGTGCTGTCCTACACCACATTTCATAAAAACCGGTAATGCGACATGTATTTTCAGAATTGGTATAATCGGGCAGACAAAGCCCTCCAACAAGAGCAATTTATGACAAATGAATGGCTCTTTTGTCGTCTCGTAGTTACACAATTATTACTTGCAATTTTCAGGCGCGTATAGTATAATCTTTAACATATTACCACAAAACACGCTGATGATTTGTCCTATTTTCCGGACGGTATGTGCGGTTTCCTAACCGCACCGATAGATTGAAATCCCGTTAATGATGATTTGTCCTATGTGCGAATAAAGGATAAAGGAATTTTTTACGACATAAAAAAATGAACATACACGAATATCAAGCCAAAGAGTTTTTAGATTCCTTCGGTGTTAATACACTCCCCGGCGGAGTCGCCGAAACGCCGGGAAAAGCGGTAGACGTTGCCAAAACATTTGATTGTCCACGATATGTTGTGAAAGCACAAATTCATGCAGGTGGACGCGGAAAAGGGGGCGGCGTTAAACTCGCAAACTCCATCGCTGAAGTTAAACAACACGCCGAAGATATCCTCGGCATGCAACTCGTGACACCTCAGACTGGCCCCGAAGGAAAGTTTGTCAGAAAAGTCCTTATTGTCCAAGCTGTCGAAATACAAAAAGAGTTCTACCTCGCCATTTTACTTGACCGAGAGACATCACAAATCACCTTAATTGGGAGCGAAGAGGGAGGTGTCAATATTGAAGAAGTGGCAGCACGAACCCCCGAAAAGATTATCAAAGCACAGATTCATCCTGCCTTTGGATTAACCGAGTTTCAAGCACGAAATTTCGCTATCAGATTGATCACCAACCCGAACTATCGTCAACTTATTCCAAATGCTATTGAATTGGTCATATCTCTTTACGATGCGTTTATTGAATGTGATTGTTCACTGATAGAGATTAACCCGTTGGCAATTGTAGGTGAAGAGGACGATTTAGAAATTGTCGCGCTTGATTCCAAGGTCAACTTTGATGACAACTCCCTTTGGCGACATCCCGCTATTTCTGATATGCGTGATCCACACGAAGAAGACCCCAGCGAATTAGAGGCAAGCGAATCTGGACTAAGTTACATCCGTCTTGATGGCAATATCGGTTGTATGGTGAATGGTGCGGGATTGGCTATGGCAACGATGGACATTATCAAACAGAAAGGTGGCGAACCTGCTAACTTTCTGGATGTTGGCGGTGGAGCAACCGTTGAAGCAGTCGCACACGCTTTCCGTCTTATCCTCGCTGACGGAAACGTAAAAGCGGTGCTTGTTAATATCTTCGGTGGCATCATGAAATGTGACACCATAGCCACAGGTATTGTTGAGGCAGCAAAACAGGTCAAGCTTAACGTTCTCCTTGTAGTTCGGTTAGAGGGAACAAACGTGGAACTAGGAAAACAAATTATTGCAGAATCCGACTTGAATCTTCAACTTGCAGAAGGGCTTTCTGAAGCAGCAGAACTTGCTGTGACCGCAGCAAACGCTGCATAGAGGTATTATTGAACGAACAAAGTGAAAAACAACCTGAATCTAACCAGATAAACTTACCGCATCAAAAATTCGACATCGTAGCAAAAGACCCATTCTATACCTTTCCAGAGGATATGCTACAATTTCTGATGAATGGGACTGATTTTGAGTTTGTTGAACATGTTGACAGCAATTTAACCACTGTGGAAGTCCGCCACATGGACATCTTGATAAAGGTACGGCTTGATGGACAACCTGTTTTAGTACATTGTGAAATCCAAACAGACGATAGCGTACAGCCAAACATGGTTCAACGTAATGTCGGGTATCTCGGTAGATGCTATGAAAGATATGGATTGCCGATCTATTCCTTCGTGCTTTATCTTCGTTCAACAGCGGGAGTACAAGACCCGGGTGGGTATTTTCAAGATGTGCCGGGGCACCGGTTCATCGTTGAGTATCAAGTAATTCGGTTGAGTGAGATTGATGGCGAAGAAATCCTTCAAGCACAGCAACCGGGACTGATGCCGTTTACGCCTTTGTTGAAGCCACCTATTGGCATGTCAAGTATTGAGTGGACAACACATTGTGTTGAGACAACGAAGTCGTTGACTATAGATACAGATGTAAAGAATAATATACTGGTAGAACTATGGGTAATGAGTGGTTTAAGGCATGAACGGCAAGACCTATTAACATTAATATCGGAGGATATTGTGAACAATTCATCAGTTTACCAAATGATTATTGAACAAGGTAAGGAGTTAGGGGCAAAAGCAAGTACCATTGAAAGCATCTTGAACTTACTTGATCAGCGTTTCAAAATGAGCACCGCATCTGTCTTGACACCTTTGCTTGAGCCAATTGATGATTTACAACAACTCAGGCAGCTGTTTCACGAAGCTTTAGAGGTGGAGCATCTGGATAATTTTATTCACACGCTACAAACTGATCACAATGGGGCTTAATAGGTATTGGGCGAATTGCTGATAGAAACCGTTAGTTGTTTACGACCCTTGAATGTAAGATGTGCAATAAATTCTGTCGATTATTGCAGAATCCGACTTGAATCTTCAACTTGCAGAAGGACTTTCTGAAGCAGCCGAACTCGCTGTGACCGCAGCAAACGCTGCATAGAGGTATTATTGAACGAACAAAGTGAAAAACAACCTGAACCTAACGAGATAAACTTACCGCATCAAAAATTCGACATCGTAGCAAAAGACCCATTCTATACCTTTCCAGAGGATATGCTACAATTTCTGATGAATGGGACTGATTTTGAGTTTGTTGAACATGTTGACAGCAATTTAACCACTGTGGAAGTCCGCCACATGGACATCTTGATAAAGGTACGGCTTGATGGACAACCTGTTTTAGTACATTGTGAAATCCAGACAGACGATAGCACGCATCCAAACATGGTTCAACGTAATGTCGGGTATCTCGGTAGATGCTATGAAAGATATGGATTGCCGATCTATTCCTTCGTGCTTTATCTTCGTTCAACAGCGGGAGTACAAGACCCGGGTGGGTATTTTCAAGATGTGCCGGGGCACCGGTTCATCGTTGAGTATCAAGTAATTCGACTCAGCGAAATTGATGGCGAGGCAATTCTTCAGACACAACAGCCAGGACTGATGCCGTTTACACCATTGATGAAACCACCTATTGGCATGTCAAGCATTGAGTGGACAACACATTGTGTTAAGACAACGAAGTCGTTGACTATAGATACAAGTGTAAAGAATAATTTACTGGTAGAACTATGGGTAATGAGTGGTTTGGCTCATGAACGACAAGACCTATTAACATTAATATCGGAGGATATTGTGAACAATTCATCAGTTTACCAAATGATTATTGAACAAGGTATTGAACAAGGTAAGGAGTTAGGGGCAAAAGCAAGTACCATTGAAAGCATCTTGAACTTACTTGACCAGCGTTTCAAAATGAGCACCGCACCTGTCTTGACACCTTTGCTTGAGCCAATTGATGATTTACAACAACTCAGGCAGCTGTTTCATGAAGCTTTAGAGGTGGAGCATCTGGAGAATTTTATTCACACGCTACAAACTGATCACAATGGGGCTTAATAGGTATTGGGCGAATTGCTGATAGAAACCGTTAGTTGTTTACGACCCTTGAATGTAAGATGCGCAATAAATTCCGTGAATACAAAGGTGAAACTTCAAACAATTATGTAACACCTTCAATTTACGACACGTTTTGGACGTGGAAAAGTGAAAATGGCAAAACTTGAATTATCAGACTTAGACGGATCTGGGAAACGGGTATTGGTGCGCGTAGACTTTAACGTGCCACTGAAAGATGGAAAAATTACGGATGAAACCCGTATTACTGCTGCTTTGCCCACACTGTTAAAACTCCTGCGATTATTGCAGAATCTGACTTGAATCTTCAACTTGCAGAAGGACTTTCGGAAGCAGCAGAACTCGCTGTGACCGCAGCAAACGCTGCATAGAGGTATTATTGAACGAACAAAGTGAAAAACAACCTGAATCTAACCAGATAAACTTACCGCATCAAAAATTCGACATCGTAGCAAAAGACCCATTCTATACCTTTCCAGAGGATATGCTACAATTTCTGATGAATGGGACTGATTTTGAGTTTGTTGAACATGTTGACAGCAATTTAACCACTGTCGAAGTCCGCCACATGGACATCTTGATAAAGGTACGGCTTGATGGACAACCTGTTTTAATACATTGTGAAATCCAAACAGACGATAGCGTACAGCCAAACATGGTTCAACGTAATGTCGGGTATCTCGGTAGATGCTATGAAAGATATGGATTACCGATCTATTCCTTCGTGCTTTATCTGCGATCAACAGCCGGTGTTAGAGACCCAGGCGGGTATTTTCAAGATGTGCCAGGACATCGTTTCATTGTTGAGTATCAGGTAATTCGGTTGAGTGAGATTGATGGCGAAGAAATCCTTCAAGCACAGCAACCGGGACTGATGCCGTTTACGCCTTTGTTGAAGCCACCTATTGGCATGTCAAGTATTGAGTGGACAACACATTGTGTTGAGACAACGAAGTCGTTGACTATAGATACAGATGTAAAGAATAATATACTGGTAGAACTATGGGTAATGAGTGGTTTGAGGCATGAACGGCAAGACCTAATAACTATATTATCGGAGAATATTGTGAATAATTCATCAGTTTACGAAATGATTATTGAACGCGGTATTGAACAAGGCATTGAACGTGGGTTTGAACAAGGTAAGCAGTTTGGTGCAAAAGAAAGTATCATTGAGAGTATCTTGTACCTACTTGACCAGCGTTTCGAAATGAGCACTACACCTGTCTTGACACCTTTGCTTGAGCCAATTGATGATTTACAACAACTCAGGCAGCTGTTTCACGAAGCATTAGAAGTGGAACATTTGGAAAATTTTATTCGATCAGTACAAACGGTTCAAAATGGAGCATAGTGGGTATTGAAGAATCGCTAACAGAGTCATTAGCGGTATAATGTTTATTGCATAGAAAAGAGAAAAATGGCAAAACTTGAATTATCAGACTTAGACGTATCTGGGAAACGGGTATTGGTGCGCGTAGACTTTAACGTGCCACTGAAAGATGGAAAAATTGCGGATGAAACCCGTATTACTGCTGCTTTGCGTACACTGTTAGAACTCCTTCGCCAGAATGCAAAAATTATTCTCGTCACACATTTAGGTAGACCAACAGTAGGGTCAACCTCTGATCGCGAAGCACTTTCTACTGCTCCGATTGCTTTGGCACTTAGCCGAAAATTGGGCAAACGTATTGCACATGTCAACGATTGCATAGGTGAAGACGTGCAAAATGCGGTTGAGACGTTAGAAAGCGGCGAAATCCTGCTCCTTGAGAACGTTCGGTTTTATGCGGAAGAGACAGATAACGACCCTGAGTTTGCCAAGCAGCTTGCCTCTCTTGCAGATGTCTATGTCAATGATGCTTTCGGTACAGCCCACCGTGCACATGCCTCAACAGAAGGAGTGACACACTACCTGACGCAGTGCGCTGCCGGTTCACTCATGGCACGCGAAATTCATTACCTTAGTATGAGTCTTAAGAACCCTGATCGTCCTTATGTAGCGATTCTTGGTGGCGCGAAAATATCGGATAAGATCACACTGATTGAGAATTTATTGGGGAAGGTTGATAGTCTATTAATCGGCGGCGGTATGGCTTATACGTTTCTTGCTGCAATGGGTATTTCCATCGGTAACTCGCTCGTTGAGACAGCGAAACTTGATGTGGCTACATCTTTAATTAAGATGAAAGGTTTTTCGGATACCGTTCTCCTACCTATAGATCACGTTGTTGGACGAACCTTTGACTCTGAAACGGAATCTCAAGTTGTTGATGGGGTAACTATTTCTGATGGGTGGCAAGGGTTGGACATTGGTCCCAAGACTGTTACAGCATTTGGCGAACGAATCGCTTCAGCGAAAACGGTGGTGTGGAATGGTCCTTTAGGTGTCTACGAATTTAAAAAGTTTGCAAAAGGAACGATTGCGGTAGCTCAACAAATTGCTGCCTCCAAATCGGTGAGTATTATCGGTGGAGGTGACTGTGTTGCTGCAATTCAACAGGCAGGCGTTGCTGATCGGATAACACATGTTTCCACTGGTGGTGGAGCTTCATTGGAGTTTTTAGAGGGTAAACCCTTGCCGGGTATTACGGCTTTAACTGAAAAACTGTAAGAATTTGTTTGGACCGCATCTACAAAAGTTGGTATAAAATGTTTGATAAAATTACGCCTCGTAGCGAAGACTACGCAAAGTGGTATACACAGGTCATCCGCCAAGCAGAGATGGCAGATTACGCACCTGTCCGCGGGTGCATGGTGATTCGTCCTTACGGCTATGCGCTTTGGGAAAACGTCAAGGAACAACTTGATATTCGATTCAAAGCGACTGGTCATCAAAACGCTGCCTTTCCGCTTTTCATTCCAATGAGTTTCATTGAGAAAGAGGCGGAACACGTTGAAGGTTTTAAACCTGAACTCGCTGTCGTTACCCACGGTGGCGGCAAAAAGTTGGAAGAACCACTCGTCGTGCGTCCTACATCTGAAACTATCATCGGCTATATGTATAGTCAGTGGATTCAATCTTATCGAGACCTCCCCGTGCTTATCAATCAGTGGGCAAACGTTGTTCGATGGGAGTTACGTCCCCGCCTTTTCCTCCGAACGATGGAATTTTTCTGGCAGGAAGGACATACCGCACATGCAACGCATGAGGAAGCAGAGGAGGAGACACTTCGCATCCTTGACATTTACACCGATTTTGCAGTCAACGAAGCGGCAATACCGGTTATTCCTGGTCGTAAAAGTGATAGCGAAAAGTTTCCCGGTGCTTTAACCTCTTATACAATTGAGGCGATGATGGGTGATAAACGGGCACTTCAAGCAGGCACATCACACGATCTCGGACAAAACTTTGCCAAAGTCTTTGATATACAATATCTTGATGCAAACCAGAAGCAACAGCACTGCTGGACAACCAGTTGGGGCGTTAGCACTCGAATGATTGGCGCGATTATTATGACACACGGTGATGACCAAGGATTGGTGATGCCGCCAAGACTTGCTCCTACCCAACTTGTGATCGTTCCGATTGTGCCGAAAAACAATGATGCGGCGAAACAGGTAGTCACGCAAAATGTTGATGCTATCTGTGAAACCTTAGGCAGTATCCGCTACCACGTTGATGACCGATATGAGTATTCCCCCGGTTGGCGATTCAACGAATGGGAACTCAAAGGTGTGCCTTTACGCATAGAGATCGGTCCGCGCGATATTGAAAACGAACAGGTTGTCTTTGCCAGACGAGATATGCCCGGTAAAGAAGGCAAAACCTTCATTCCGATTGCCAATGTTGCCGAGACAGCAACGCAGATGCTTGACACAATTCAGGCAGATATGCTCAAGCGAGCAACAGAATTCCGAGATGCAAACACCTTTGAACCGACAAACTACGATTCATTTAAAGAGGTTATTGAAAACGGGTTTGCACGCGCATGGTGGTGCGGAAATGAAGCATGTGAAGATCAGGTCAAAGCAGAGACACAAGCAACTATCCGATGTATCCCGATGGATCAATCTGGTGGAGAAGGTGAGTGTATTGTCTGCGGCACGCAAGCAAAAGAGATCACTATTTTTTCGCGCGCATACTAACATAATTTGTCTCAATTTTAAAACATCTGAGGTAATGTTATTTAAGGATTTTAAGCGAATTGACTGTTGACACATATCAATATTCGTGGTTTAATTCACACAAAAGGAGATAAAATATGAAATACATCACAAGCCTCGCAATACTACTTTCAATCATCGCATTACCCGCACACAGCGAACTTACACCAACAGACCTTGATAAGATTCGAGAAATTGTCAAAGAAACTGTCAGTGAATCTGAAAAACGAACCAAAGAATACGTCAACATAAAATTTGATAGTCTTGAAAAAAATGTTAACGAACGATTTAATAGCGTTGATAAACGCATAACACACCAGGCAAATATTACATACGGTCTCATGGTACTTGTTGCCGTTGCCATAGGTTTCCCCGCATGGCGAAGCCAAAAAGACCGATCACTCGAAAAACAGATGGAAGCACTCACACAAGAAATTGAAATACTCAAAAAACAACGCATTCAATCCCCGTAGAAAATATGAACTTTTTTTATTGTATAATAACGCAAACACCTTTGAAGCAGAAAATTACGATTCATTTAAGAAGATTGTTGAAACGGGGTTTGCACGCGCATGGTGGTGTGGAAATGCGGAGTGCGAAGATCAAGTCAAAGCAGAAACACAAGCAACTATCCGATGCATCCTGATGGACCAACCTGGCGGAGAAGGTGAGTGTATTATCTGCGGCACGCAAGCAAAAGAGATAACAATTTTTTCCCGCGCATACTAACATAATCCAAGTTGCCACCTATTGAAATTCCAAAAGTTCTGTCCCAATTAGAGCGTTCAATCTTCGCTCCAGCGGAGCGATATGTTTATAGAAAAAAGTTTGTACTTTCTTCCGCTCCAGCGGAGCGGTATATATAGGAACTGTGAACAGTGCTTATCTGAAAATTCTGGGTAGATGATAGGTTATAAGGGTACTTGGATTATATATAGTGAATCAAACAACAGAAAGGAGAGCAAAATGAAACGACTCTTAGCAATATCTATCCTTGTATTCATCTTTGTAGGCAATGCCTATGCACCCGATGAGCAAAAACTCAAGATTTATGTGAACGTCTTAGTAAACGAAGATGAAGCCGTACTTGTATTTTTTGTCTTGTTATGGTAAACTCCGTTTAATACAAATCAAAACCTCCAGAATAGGAAAATGTCATGGCAGACTCTAACAAAGATGATATTTATAGCATTCTAAAAAACTATACAGATCAAAAAGAAGATACTGACAAAGAGTTAGTTAAAATTGAGTCGCGCCTTGAAGATCGGATTATAGAAGTAAAGACAGATCTTAAGGGTGACATTATGCAAGTCAAAACAGACCTTGAAAAAGACATCAGAGAAGCCAAAACAGATCTAAAAGATGACATAAAAGAGATAAGAAACACCCTGCGGACGATGACAAATCTCATTATAACTTGTGGCATTGGAATTCTTGCTGTAATTGTTACTTTAATTCTAAATATAATTTTGAAATAATAGAAACAGGAGATTAAAGATGTCGGAAAGAGCACCAGGATTTGAAGAATACTCTCCATCTCGTTTAGAATGGTTCGCAGTCCTACTAAATTCCTTAATTCAATTCAAAAACACACAGATTGATACAGTATTTATTCCTGAAAATGATGGTAAGACTATCCTCTTATACATGCAGTATAAGAAAGATATAAATTCACAAGTTTTGGAAAAACACACAGAGAATGTAAAGATTCTCGCCCAAGATATGGCAAAACGATACGGTTGGGATTCATGGGTTGAGATAAATGTGAAGCAGGAACATTATTAATAACGTGAGTGGGATTGTGAACTTGACCAGTGATCTGAACGCATTTCAATTTCGCGAATGTTGAAACGGGGCTTGCACGCGCATGGTGGTGTGGAAATGCGGAGTGCGAAGATCAGGTCAAAGCAGAAACACAAGCAACTATCCGATGTCCCCCGATAGAGCAACCTGATGGAGATAGTGAGTGTCCTGTCTGCAGCACACAAGCAAAAGAGATAACAATTTTTCCCGCGCATACTAATACCATTTCTGAATGATGATTTATTATTATCAGAAAAGCGTTTGTCCTCGCGCAATTCATTGCGTCTCTTATATTCAATCTTGTTATCAGTTTCAAAATGTCCTTGAATCTGCGTAATTATATTTTATTTATCAGAATTGGGGTATAATCTTGGCGAGTCAACCACTAAAGACAATACACTCAATTTGAAAATGATTGAGAAACCGAGCGTTGATTGGTAAGTCGGACAAAATCAGATAAGATGATAGGTACAAAACATGAAGGCAGATGTATTCACCAATACAATCATAGTTGAAGATACAACAAGGGTATTGCCGCGGTTAATAAAGGCTGACAAGCAGTACGATGTTATTATTGCCGATCCACCCTACAACATCGGTAAAGACTTTGGTAATGATACTGAAATCATGCCGATAGATGATTATGTTGAATGGGCAGACGCGTGGATAAAAGACTGTTTCCAACTGTTAACAAACAACGGCTTACTTTACCTGTATGGGTTCCCAGAAATTATTGCGCGGATATCTGTTCGCTTCCCTATCCACGAGCAACGCTGGCTGGTGTGGCATTATACCAACAAAACGGTACCATCATTAAAATTTTGGCAAAGGTCCCACGAAACAATATTGTGTCTGTGGAAACCGAATATGCCGCGCACAAATTTGGAGATAGACCAAATCAGAGAACCTTATACCGAGAACTTTCTAAAGAATGCTGCAGGAAAAGTCCGAAAAGACACGCCTTCACGCTATGGCTCATTAGGCAAAATGACTATTTATAATGCACATAAAAATGGAGCTTTGCCGAGAGATGTCATCAAAATTCCGGCTTTAGCAGGGGGGGCAGGCCGCGCTGAAAGGTGGTTTGTTTGTAGAACGTGCAAGTCTCAAATTTATCCTCCTGCGGAGCTAGCTGAACACCGAGAACACGACATATTGAAGCATCCGACTCAAAAACCGATGCAATTAACAAGACGACTCATTCAATCCTGTATTAATGGAGTAGATGGTAAGGTGTTAATCCCGTTTGCTGGTTCCGGTTCAGAATGTGTGGTGGCGCAATCGTTAGGGATTGAATACCTTGGCATAGAAATTAACACCGAATTTGCTGACTTTGCCAAAAAGTGGCTGGAATATGAGCATAAACACCCAACATGGTTGTGGGAGTCTGAAGATGTATCAATTGACTGCTAGTGTTCTGTCCACTTTTATTTTTAGGGTAATTTGATCGTAGGGGCGAGGTTTCCTCGCCCTATAGCCAAATCACATACCCGTAATTTTAGGATGGACAGACCACTAGAATGGAGCAGGCATTACGACAAAACTTGGAAAAATATCATGATCTATAAGTAAGTCCAGTTGGAAACAAATCAATCCGCATGGTGTGATTTTCACATTACACCCTTCTATGAGTTGGCAAGTTTGGTGGAGGATACCATTATCGTTAGTGAATCACTCCCCAGAATTCATAATCGGATAATCGTTTGAAGGAATTATGTTAATGTTGAAACCGGATTTGCACGTGCATGGTGGTGTGGAAATGCTGAATGTGAAGATCAGGTCACAGCAGAGACACAAGCAACTATCCGATGTCCCCCGATGGAGCAACCTGATGGAGATGGTGCGTGTCATGTCTGCGGCACGCAAGCAAAAGAGATCACAATTTTTGCCCGCGCATACTAACATAACCCAAGTTGCCACCTATTGAAATTCCAAAAGTTCTGTCCCAATTAACCCGATTTGTAGCGCGAGGTCCCCGTGCCTTGCAATGCTAATCGCTATTAGAAAACTTCTAATCAAGTTAATTTGGTATTATATACAATAGCAAAAACTTTACACATCCATTATGATAGAATCAGTCAGTGTCCAAACATAGTCTACATAAGGCTGGACTATACTTATTGCGTCCCTTTATGGTGTAATAGTCAGGTCTATTCCTTTATGTCTTCTATAGAATTCTATGAAGTTTCCATCAAAGTTTATATCAATATTGTAGTTCATGAGAACATCAAGTCCTATAACTCCATCTATATACATTTTATCAAAATGTTCATTACATACAACTTTATGATTTCTATATTTTGATCCAGCAACATCAATCTGTTTAACTGTAATTGTAGATAATGGTTGTGTTCCGCCAGCAGTATCAAAATCTTGGATGATACTATGTTGTAGTAAGTCATATCCTAATTCGATTGCTAAATTTTCGCTAATCCCACTAATTGTTGCACCAGTATCTAAAACCAGTTTTATATCTCTATAATTAGTATTATAAATTCCATATACCTTACATCCAATTGTGATCTGTCCATTTCTAAATTCTATATGTGTTTTGTAATCAGGGACCAAAATAATGTCCTTTTTTAAAGCAAACCCTTATTGCACTTTTTATGTGGCAACAAGGGTTTGTGCTTGAATTATATAGTGTTCTTAGGTTTATATGAAGTTATTCTATGTGTCCGCTTATATTTTGGCTCTGTCCATTTACCTATGAACCTTATAGCTGCACCACCAATAAATTCTTTTGATACTTTATGAATATCATCACGTGACGGACTATGGACTTGAACGATACCAGATATAAGTTGATTCGTCTCCTCACAGATATCGGGTTCAATGATGAATAGCCATTGGTTAGGGTATTTCTCTACCATTTCCTGTATTGTCAAACGTTCACGTGCCATTTTTACTGAGTCTCCTATTGTGAGTTTACGTGATTATTGTTTGGTGATACTCACGACGGCTAAAGCCGTGTGCTTCTTTTGGCACACAACCCTCCTATGTGATTCCTGCTTCCGTCTCTCGTGCCTCTTTCCTGAACTGCATGAGGTCTTAATTGGACTCCACAAGCGTTTATACTCTCTGTCTATCCGACAGCGAGGTGGGGTAGGTGTTGACGCACCCACCACTGAGTCAGTCTTATAATTATACTACAAAATATATGTAAATGTCAAGCGTTTCTTGACCCACAGCTAAAGCAGTGGGATTGTCAGCTAATTCCCTTCATAAGAAAATTGATATATTCAGAGTTTTACCAAGAATCCGTTCGGAAAGGTGATGCGGGCAAACCTTCCTTATTCGTCAAGTTTGGTTCTGCAATCTCATGCCAACCGAACCTCACAGCCACAGGCGACTCAACCGAATCACTTGACACAACCACCGTATTCCCATCAACTTCTGCAACTGCTTCAACAAATTGCTTATCTTCACCCGCAATTTGAAACCAGTTAAGTGGTGTTTCATCTCTTGCCATCAAACCCCCACCAACATGGTCAAAACTGAGTCTGATTTTGTCACCTTCAACCTTCATGGATTTGTAGAGAGGTCCAGAATAGACAAGACCCGTTTTGCCATAATCTTTAGCGAGTGCCCACAAAGCAAGTCTCAAGCCTACATCCTGTTTATTTCGCGGATGAATGTTTCTAATGTTACCAACGTCTGTTATTACCACCATACCCGTATTTGGTAATGCCATCGTGGCAGCTTGTGCCTCCCAGAATCTTGGAAGACGAGTCGCATCATGCCGGTCACCACTATAGTTGTGAGGTGCAAGTTGAACAAAATAGAATGGGAAATCTCCCTGTCCCCAGATCTCGCGCCAGCCGTTGATAAGTGCCTTCATCTTCTCATGGTACATCATGCCTTCACCCATATTTGATTCACCTTGATACCAAAGCGCACCACGAATTGTATACGGCACAAATGGATGTATCATGCTGTTGTAGAGTGCTGTCGGTCTTTGATGTGGTGTCAAAGGATGAATATTTTCTGGCATTTGAAGAATAACACCATCATTTTCCAGAACTTCGCGTGATTCTGCAATCCAGTCTTCAACTTGCTTGAGTTTATCGGAAAATTGCATACGGTAGTCGTTCTTCATATCCTTAATTTCCTCAGTAATAGAAGAAAGTGCGGGAACAGACTCAAATCCTTCCGGCGGTGTCCACGGTTCAATCCGCGTTCCACCCCATGAAGTGTTAATTAAACCAATTGGGACATCAAGTTCTTTGTAAAGATGTCTACCAAAATAGTAGGCAACAGCTGAGAAATGTCTAATTGTATCTGGGGAAGTTGGTCTCCATTCAGCGTTAACATCCAATTTCGGTAGTCCGGCAGAGATGTTGGGAATTTGGAACAATCGGATATTCGGATACTTAGCGGCAGCAATTTCTGCCTCACTGTCATTTGATCCGTTAACAGCCCACTGCATATTTGACTGTCCAGAACAAACCCAAACTTCTCCAAAAAGAATGTTCGTAATCTCAACGGTATTACTTCCAACAACATTAAGTGTATATGGCCCCCCTGCGGGTGTAGCAGGAAGCGAAACTCGCCAATTACCTTTTGCATCTGCTTTCACAGTGTCAGTGTGAATAACTTCGGCATTACCGTCCTGTTCGCTTAAGGTAATTGAAATTTCTTCATTTGCTGCTGCCCAACCCCAAATAGGTGCAGGCATATCGCGTTGCAAAACCATGTTGCTACCGAAAACACGCGGTAATTTTACTTCTGCAAACGCAAATGATTGTGCAAATAGTAGTGAACTGATAAGAACCAAAATAACGACTTTCATATAATCTCCTCATTGATTATGTCTGCACTGCTTATGAGAACATTGTTATACCAAATTAACGGGATTCGACGTCTTTTGATATAGCACACGGTTGCGAGGCACGGGGACCTCGCACTACAAATCAAGTTAATTAGGTATTAGAACTCGCTTGTAGCATTTTGAAGACGTTCAGCGAGATAACTGTTACGCCACATTACCTGATTATTCCGAATACAGATATTGAGTGCTTGTTTTGTACCAACAATCACCACCCTTTCCTTGGCACGTGTGATACCTGTATACAGTAAATTCCGTTGTAGCATAATATAGTGTTGTGTGTGCAAGGGAATGACAACTACCGGGTACTCGCTGCCTTGTGCCTTGTGGATAGTGGTGGCGTACGCCAAGACGAGTTCGTTTAGATCTGCCATATCATAAGCAACGAGTTTATCAGGAAATCGGATCTCCACCTTCTTCTCAACCTGATCAATCCCCGAAATCCGTCCAATGTCCCCGTTAAACACTTCATAATCATAGTTATTGCGTACCTGCATCACTTTATCGCCGATACGAAAAGCTTGCCATCCTCTTACTGCTTGCTCAACGTTCGGATTAAGTACATCCTGTAGGCATTGGTTGAGGTTTTCGGCACCGAGGGTGCCGCGCCGCATTGGACAAAGTAACTGAATGTCATCTATTGGATGATAGTTATAGTGCCGAGGTAAACGTTCAGCAATTAGCGAAGAAATCAGTTCTACGCCTGCCTCAGGATCTTCCTCCTCTATAAAGAAGAAATCGCGGTCCTTCTTACCGGAAAGATCCGGAAATTCTCCGCTGTTGATTCTATGCGCGTTAGTCACAATCATGCTCTGCTGTGCTTGCCGAAAAATTTCTGTGAGTGTAACTACTGGAATCTTTTTGGAATCAATTAAGCCTTTCAGAACATTGCCAGCACCCACTGATGGGAGTTGGTCGGTGTCACCAATAAGTATAACGGTAGAACTCGGACGGATTGCCTGCATTAATCGGTTCATCAAGACGATATCTACCATTGACATCTCGTCTATAATTACAACATCTGCTTCCAAAGGGTTCTGGCGATTACGTTTGAACCCGTTTTCACTCGGAGAAAATTCAAGCAGTCGATGTATCGTTTTTGCTTCTTTCCCTGTCGTTTCGGTAAGACGTTTCGCAGCGCGTCCAGTCGGTGCTGCCAAAACAATACTTCTACCATCTGCCTCAAATAGCCGAAGCATGCCGATAGTCGTTGTCGTTTTTCCTGTCCCTGGTCCACCAGTGAGGACCAGAGCACGTTCAGTGAGTGCAGCATGGATTGCCTTCCGCTGCTGAGATGCAAATTGGATGTCCATCTCGTCCTCTAACTGTGCCAGAGATGCGGTAATGTTCAATTGACTGGCATTTTGCTTTCTATTTGATAACAACCGCAAAAATTGGTTTACAACACCCATTTCCGCATAGTAAAACGGCGCAAGGTAGATAGCACTATTTTCAAGCAATGTGGATGCTGTTTCGGGCTGTTGTTGATTTGGATGCTCTTCAGTTTCCTCGCAAAATTTAGTATACTTACTATCTTCTTCGGTTATTGTCCCTTCCAAACCATTATTAAGCCGATCAACTAATTCAATTCCATCAGCATCAATCTCCATATCTTTTCCAAACAGAATTATTTCCTCTTTTTCTGAGAGTAAAAGTAGATTTTTCTCAATAGAGTCAGGTTCCTGTTCAAGAATGGATTGGCACGCCTCAATCAGTTCAGAGTGGTGTTGAAATACGTGTCCATTGTCCGCTTTTTGGCTGAGGACATACTTGATTCCAGCCTGCACCCTATGTGGTGCATCCTTATCAATCCCAAGTTTTTGTGCAATCGTATCTGCTATAACAAACCCGATTCCGTAAATGTCGTCGGCGAGACGGTAAGGATTTTCAGTTACAATTGGAATCGATTCATTTTGATATGTCTTGTATATTTTGGCTGCATGTGATGTGCTTACGTTATGAGATTGCAGAAAAATCATCACATTTTTTATCTCACGTTGTGCCTCCCACGCTTCTTGGATAAGTTTCACCCGCTTCCGACCAATGCCTGGAACTCCTGCCAATTTTTGTGGTGCCTGCTCAATCACATCCATCGTATCCATCCCAAATAGGCTAACAATTCGGGTTGCCATCTTAGGACCGATTCCTTTAATTAATCCAGACCCAAGGTATTTTCTTATCCCGATAACATTCGCTGGTTGAATAGTTTCGTATTTTTCAATCTGGAATTGCCTACCGTATTTTGGGTTATTTATCCACTCACCGTTGATCAGTAAACTCTCACCAGCGTTGACAGATGCAAGGTTGCCGACAATCGTGACAAGTTCAGGATGACCACGCGCAGAAAGTCTGCCAACAGTATATCCTGTGTCAGAATTTTCAAAAACTATCCGTTCAAGAATGCCGTTAAGCGTTTCCATGTTCTTACCACTACTCAAACAGTTGTGCAACGGATATATCTTGCGTGGATTCATAAGTTTCTAATTGCGTCATAATTTAATCCGCCGCGATGCGTATACGAAATATTACTTATTGCATGATAACAGTTATTCAATATTCACCATTAGTTTCCGGAAAGCGTTTAGTTGTGGTGCTATAATATGCGGCTGATCCGTTTCATTTTCAAGTGCTTCTATTGTTTTGAAGCCGTTGCCCGTGATAGCAATTACTATCCGTTCATCACGACCAATGTTTCCGCTCTCAATCAGTTTTTGGGTAGCAGCAAGTGTGACGCCTCCTGCTGTCTCAGTGAAAATACCTTCTGTAGCAGCAAGTAGTTTAATCGCTTCAACGATTTCGTCATCATTGGCATGTTCACCTGCACCGCCAGAATTCCGAACTGTGTCTACTGCATAAATACCGTCTGCGGGATTTCCAATTGCAAGGGATTTAGCAATCGTGTCCGGCTTCACCGGTTTGACAAAATCGCTATTATCCTTGAAAGTATTGACAATCGGACCGCATCCTTCTGCCTGCGCAACGTGAATTTTAGTATTGGGTTTATCAATTAACCCCAATAAATGAAATTCCTTTAGTGCCTTACCGATCTTTGTAACAAGCGACCCGCCAGCAGCAGGTGCAATGATATGATCTGGTGCTTCCCAACCGAGTTGTTCAATCAATTCAAAGCAGAGTGTCTTTGAACCTTCGGCATAAAATGGACGGATATTGATGTTTACAAATGCCCACGGATAGAAACCAGCAATCTCACTACACAGACGATTCACTTCATCATAAGTCCCCATAATTCCTACAACTGTCGGTGCATAAACAACTGAAGCAACTATTTTGCCAAGCTCTAAGTCGGCAGGAATAAAAATGTAACAGTTCAGGTTAGCAATAGCAGCATGTGCAGCGACTGAATTAGCTAAGTTTCCTGTGGACGCACACGACACCGTATCAAAATTGAATTCCTTAGATTTACTCAAAGCAATCGCCACTACTCTGTCTTTGAATGAGAGTGTTGGATGACATACAGAATCGTCTTTTATATAGAGTTCCTTAACACCCAGTGCATCTCCAAGATTTTTCGCACGAATTAAAGGTGTAAAGCCAGAGTTCAGCCCATCAGTAGGTTCACCGTCAATCGGTAAAAGATCAATGTATCTCCATAAACTTTCTGGTCCCTGTTCAATTGACCGTCTTGAGATTGACTTTTGGATCGCCTCGTAATTATAGTCTACCTCTAACGGACCAAAACAAAACTCGCAAACATGAAGCGGCTCCTTAGGGTATTTCCGTTCACATTCGCGGCATTTTAAGCCTAAAACTTTTTCCATATTTGCCTCCAAATGTTATGATTTCAGTAAGATTTTGTTAGTATTTATTCTGAAATCTACTTCTTTCTAAAGAATTTCTGAATTTTTAAATTGTTAGGACGACTTCAAATTCGTTGTTGCCTTTCTCCAACGTAAGACGTATAAAAAGCAAGTACTTATCTATCCACTTAACAACTTTGGCGTTTGAATTTTCTAACTGCAACCCTGCGTGGTTGCCCCATATTGCAACCCCGTAAGGCATCGCTTTTGTTGATTCAATTGAAAAAGTGATTTGCAATCGTGAACGTTTTCGAAAAGGTCGAAAACTGTTTACCTTTGGTAAATGATACTCAACACCGTGAATAGAAGCATTTTGATGTAAAGTATTCACCGCAACATTTTCCAAGATAGGTGGTGAGATATAGTTCTTCATGTCAACAGGCTCTAATGTGCCTTCAACAAAGGTAAATTGACATTCTGCGTCGTAATAGAAAAACACCTTTTTTTCATTTTGATCTGATGACACAGTTAATTCTGCTTCCTCAGATTCAGTTGATTCTTGAGAGTCAAATGTGTTAGCAATTACATAAGTCGGTTCTGTCTGTTGACAACTTGTCCAGTAGTCATCAACCATCTCAGACAGCGGCAGCAATTTAGTGCTTTCATTGCTCGCTACATGTGCTAAATGTGCATCCAGTTTTTCTAATGTTTCCTGTCCTAACTGTAGAACATCCAGTGCGTTTACATGCTCCACATAACTGAACCACTGATTCCATCCGTCGTTTTCTACATATACCTCGTAACTCTGCTGTGTAATACCATTTATCAGTGCTGATCGAAGATTATACGCCTCATTTTGCAAATGCGTTGCAGTATGGTAAGGAATGCCGGCGATACCTCCCGCAGTGGGCGCGCCAAAATTATGTTGCTCAGCAGATGGATAAAAAAATCCAAACGGACACCCACGATCAACCTCTGCAATTGAACCACGTTCGTTCCAACGATAACCCCACAAACCCCGAAAACCAGCCTGTTCCAACGAATGAACTAACACATGATTTTTCCATTCTGCTCCTGCCACGCTCGGAACTGCCCATTCCATTGCCCGTGCAATTTTTTTCCATTCTGTCCTGACATAACGTGGTAAAGTTTCACGCATTTTGACATAATGTTCCGCTATTTCTTCCAACGAAGTGGACGTTTGCAGCGTATTTATAGTTTCGTTTTCAATATCAGTGTCAGAGGCAGATTGTCCAGTAAGTGCAGACCAGTTTGTATCCCATAATGGTTTTATATTCAGCATCAACAAAGGTTCGTCCCCAAACTCCGAATGCCATTCAGTAAGATCCTTTGCCACAAATTGTGCTGAATCCGCAACAATTGCCCACGTTACCGGAATATTGTATTGGTGCGCCATTTTAGCTAAAAGGCGCATACCGTCTCGTAGTTTCTGCCGATCATCAGAGATAACTGTGCTTATAAGTCCATAATTTAACATTTTTTAGACTACTCTAAAAAGACGGTAACACCCATATCCGCATACTTTTCACGTGTACTCGGGTTACCGTTTCTAAAGCAAACTGTAGTTGAACTCCCTTCCAATTCTTTAGCGACATACTGCACGCAAGCATCTACTGTTTGTAATGCATGATTCGGATGGCTTTCCATGCTGAACGTCAAATCTGTGGGACCAAAGGAAAGACAATCCACACCCGACTTAGCAAACCGCCTTGCGTGAGTTACTGCTTCTATTGATTCAATCTGCATCCAAAGCATACCGTAATTATTCCACCAATCCGCATATTCAAGCCGTTCCGTGCCTGCAGAATCTTTTCTGGCAGCACCACCCCAACTGCGGGCACCTTCCTGCGGATAATAAAAAGCATCAACCGCTTCATCTACTGTCATCTCTAATTCTACCTGCGGCACCTCAATGCCAGAGGGACCGAGGTCCAGGTAGTTTCCAATGAGATAGGCATTTCGGGTATGCTTAATCCGAAAGTTGACAGGAATATTCAACGCATCTGCCATATTGCAGAAGTCAACAAGTCGATCTTCATTAAATGCCGAATGCTGGCTATCTACTGCCACAAAATCGTAACCACCTTCTTCAACTCTTGCAGCGAGACTTTCACGAGGTATCATCATTGAAACAGAAACCCCAAAGACGTGTTCTCCGTTGCGGATACGTTGCTTCAAATTTGTTGCTGACATATCTCCCTCCTATAGAGATGTGTCCATTCTCCAATATCAACGAATGTCGTGCCTTCCATATATCAATTTGTAGAAAATCACATATTTACCTATTATATCATATTTCCTTGTTCTATGCAAAAACATTAAAAACAAAGTAAAATATTCAACATGACTTTTTAGGAAAAATATGATATACTGAGAATATAAAATCTTATGATCTGGAGTTTATTTTTGATGAATAATAAATGGGTTGTATATGAAGGAAACGAGGGACCCGGTAAGGGCAAACATATTGTTCTGGTCAGCGGAGATGAGGAATATCGTTCTGAAGAGGCGTTGCCAATGTTGGGAAAGGTGTTAGCTACGCACCACGGATTCCGATGCACAGTACTATTCGCTATTAACCCGGATACTGGCGAGATTGCTCCGGAGGTACAGACAAACATTCCGGGACTCCAACATCTTGAATCAGCGGATATGATGGTGTTGTTCACACGTTTTCGCGAACTGCCCGATGAACAGATGAAATATATTATTGACTATACAAATGCTGGCAAACCTGTGATGGGTCTTCGGACAGCAACACATGCTTTCAATTATTCCCGAAATCAGGATAGTCCTTATGCAAAATATAGTTTCAACAATAAAGATTTCGATGGTGGGTACGGTAGGCAAGTGCTCGGAGAAACATGGATCAATCATCATGGACACCACGGTAAAGAGAGTGCCCGCGGGGTTATTGACGAAGCAGCAAAGGATCACCCTATCCTTAAGGGTGTATCAGATATATGGGGACCGTCAGATGTTTACGGTATAAAAGAATTGACAGGAGATGCACAGGTGTTGGTACACGGACAAGTACTTGTTGGCATGGAACCCACAGATGCTCCAAAACCGGACACCGTTACAATGCCGATGGCATGGATTAAATCTTATACTGGTGATACCGGTAACACCTCGCGCGTCTTCAACACAACTATGGGAGCGTCTGTCGATTTAGAGAGTGAAGGACTCCGCCGTCTTCTTGTCAACGGATGTTATTGGTGTATGGAAATGGAAGATGCAATTCCTGAGAAGAGTGTTGTCGATTATGTCGGAGATTACGATCCGTTGTTCTTCGGTTTCGGAACGTATAAAAAAGGTCTCAAACCTTCCGACTACGCGCTGTAGAATAAATTCGCCATAGTGCTCGTAAGGTGGGGTCTCTGTGCCCCACCATTTTATTTAAATTATAAGGAACTTGTCATGCTAAACACAAAAAGAATTCAAAATGCACAAGAACGGATGAAACAACAAGGAATTGATGCTTATCTTATCTTGACACACGATGACTACATCTACTTTTTCGGCGAAGATCGGTATCAACCGCGTGCTATTATTCCGGCAGAGGGGATACCGGTAGTTGTGACGTTTATAGGTGAAGAAGACGAGGTAAGAGAATCTTTAGGTGTGGAAGATGTTCGCATTTTCGGTTCTGTAGGTCAACAGATCAAAGATGTCGTCCAAATAATGCGCGGTATGGTCGGTGAGAAAGATAAACTTAATATCGGAGTGCAGATGTGGTTTGGAACACCAGCATTCCTGTTGAACATGTTCCAAAAAGCAAACCCAATGGTCAACGTGATTGACATTGCCTCTGTTATGGACGAACTTCGCATGGTGAAAGACGTATCGGAGGTAGCCCTTATGGAAAGAGCAGCGGAAATTGCTGGCATCGGCATGGAAACAGCAGTCAAAACCATCAAGTCTGGAATAACAGAAAACGAAGTTGCAGCGGAAGTTGAATATGCAATGCGAAAAGCCGGTGGACACGGCGTTGCAACACCTGTGTTTGTCAACTCTGGAATTCGATCAGGATGGTTACACGGAACCGCCTCCGACAAAGTAATTGAAAATGGAGACTTGGTCGTTCTTGACTTAGTTCCACGTTACAAAGGTTACTGTGCCAATCTTTGCCGAACCTTTGTTGTAGACACACCGTCACTAAAGCAAGCGGAGATGTACGCAACTTACAAAAGTGCACAAGCTGCAGGCATAGAAGCATTAAAACCGGGCGCGAAGATACGAGATATTGATGCTGCAGCAAAAAAGGTGTTTACTGAAAACGGATATGGAGAATTCTATGTTGCTGGCATCAGTCATAGCATCGGACTCGGTTTTGAGGAGACACCAGCACCCACGATTCACCCTGGCGATTCTGGTATTCAAATTCGTGAAGGAATGACAGTAACCGTCGGGCATCCCGTCCTTTCTGTCCCCGGAACAGGCGGGGTAAGGTTGGAAGATACTTTCCATATTTCGTCAGGTGTAGCAAAGCCGTTGACGGTTTTTCCTTCCGAATTGGAATTGTAGACCGTATCATTATCTAAAGCGACAAGATTCCACCCTCAACGAGCATCGGCGCGCCTGTCATATATCTTGATTCATCTGATGCTAAATAGACTGCCGCCCAAGCAATGTCTTCTGGTTCGCCAATGCCTAATGGATGCATCGCTTCAATCTCTCTGTTTATCGCCTCGGGGTCTGCTTGTTGTGCTATAAATTCTCGGTAAAGTTCAGTGTTAATCGTGCCGGGACAAAGACTGTTGACACGGATGTTGTCCTCAGCATATCGTACCGCCATGCTGCGTGTTAGATGTACCACTGCTGCTTTTGAGGACGTATATGCAGGGTGCATCGGAAACCCAACGAAGGCGGATTCACTCCCCATATTGATAATCGACCCGCCACCAGCCTCCCGCATCAACGGAATAATCGCTCGTGATACAAGATAGATGCTCTTCACATTCACATTGTATTGTCGATCCCAGTCTGCTTCAGAAATATCCTCTAATTCGCCAACGACAGCAATACCAGCGTTGTTGAACAACACATTTGGTGCTCCAAGTTCAGACGTAACACGCTGCGCAGCATCTTGAATCTGCGTGGAATCCGTAACATCACACTTGCAGAAAATTGCCGTGCCACCTTCTGCTTGAATCTGCTGTACGACCTCGTCGCCGCGTTCTGCATTCAGATCCCAGATAGCCACCGCAGCACCTTCCGATGCAAAGAATTCTGCACTTTTTGCACCGATACCGCGCGCTGCTCCTGTGATAATTGCAATTTTATCTCTGAGACGTTTTGACATGGGTTAACCTGTCTTATACCCTCTTACCGTGATTTGTAGTGCGAGGTCCCTGTGCCTTGCAACCGTGTGCTATATCAAAAGACTTCTAATCAAGTTAATTTGGTATTATACCATTTCTGAATGACAACTATTCATAAACAAAAAACGCGTTTGTAGTCGCGCAATTCATTGCGCCTCGGACATTCTACACCTTAGTGTGCAAACCAAACCTCATAATGAAATTTTATTTTTTAGAATTGCTGATATTTCTCAGAATGGTCTTGAACCTAATAATAATCAATAGTAACAAGGTCCAACACCATGAAAATGCGTTTTTGCTGTGTCCATTTTCCTTGACTTTCATAGCATGAGATTCCATCCTAATTACAGATTTAAATATAAAGAATCATTAGGAGGACATCTCATGCTAACTCATCTTATCAAATCTACCACCTTTTTTCAACTACTTCTTCTTCACAGCCAGGGCTATTTAGTTTTCCGAATATTTAGATTTTCAATCTAAGACTTTCCGCTGTAGGAGCGATCTCCGAATCGCGACTTTTCGTCTAAAATGGACAAAATGGTGCGTATGCGAACTTAGGCGTGAAAGTCATGAGTTACCTTTTGATACAGCAAGTCAGTCGTTCCGTGCGAAAAACATTTCATCAAATACAACTTGAACTTTCAGGACAAAGACAGATGCTGTCTGTTCTTAGCACGCATTTTCATGAACAAATACCAAGAAAACACTCATAAACATTGATATCTGAAGAATTTTGACAAATATCAGACTTTTTTTTTGGGAAGCGTAAGAAGAAATTTCACCTAAAGTCAATAGAAAACAAAAAAATATTTAATTTTTACTTGACATTGAAAGTTAATGGTATTACAATATGCAATATAATCCCGTTATGTTATTTTAACCGCCCCCCACAAAAAAGCAGTGCGGAGTTTCCCAATAGGGCATCAAAACAAGCTCAGATTGGGCACGCGAAAACGCACTAAGCGGGTTTTACTATCAAGTTAACGGGCTGCACATAATACCAAATTAACTGGATTAGAAGTTTTCTAATAGCGGTTAGCATTGCGAGGCACGGGGACCTCGCGCTACTAATCGCGTTAATTGGGTATAATACCAAATTAACGCGATTCATATTGTTTTTCGATTTCACAAATCCATTGAAACCCGACCTGTGGCTGCACAATGTCCCAGTTTTTTGAGAACCATTGACACCGATTGACAAGCACTTTTTCAAGAGACGAAAGTGTTTGAAGGACACGATTGGCGATCACTTCTCGTAACAAAGGCCAAAGTCGTTCGGCAGGTTGTAGTTCTGGCGAATAAGGAGGCAAATAAAACAACTCAATGCCCGCAGGCACTTGCACCGCTTTACTCGTGTGAAACCCTGCGCGATCCACAAGCAGCACTATCTGTTTCTTTGCTTCGGGATTCACATCGCGCGCAAACTCTGCCAGCGCAAGGTTCATCACCTCAACACTGACGGTGGGCATCAGAAGCCAGTAGGTTTCGCCTGTCTGCGGACGAACGAAACCGAACCCGTAGAGCCATTTATATGCCGGGCAAACCGGTGCCGTTGGTCGCACGCCTTTTTTCGCCCATACACGTCGATGAACCGGTAATAAACCCAAACGGGTTTCGTCTTCCGCCCAAACTTCTACCGGTTTTTCCGGGTGCTCACTTTCAAGGGCAGCAACACGCGCTTCTAGTTTTTTTTAAAGGTCTGCTGTGCCTCCGGTGTCGCAGAGGCTTGATGTTGCGGACGCGGTCTCTGCAAAGTCCAACCAAGTCTTCTCAGATATTTCCAACCTGTCACGGCACTCACAGGTCGCTTCAGTGTCTCATACCAAATTAACTGGATTAGAAGTCTTTTGGTATAGCACACCATTGTGAGGCACGGGGACCTCACACTACAAATCGGGATAATTGGGTATTACACATGATAATTTGTATTTTGTACATTTTCCGCCCCTAACTCAAGGAGTATAAAGCATGAAAAAGCCCTTAATTCGCATCTCATTCCCCATAATGTTTTGTTTATTGTCCACTCTTGTGATTCTATTTGCAGCAAGGGAAGCACTTTCGCAAGTGAACATACCCGATGCAAACCTCCGTGCAGCCATAGAAGACGCACTTAATAAGGAGTCCGGTGACACAATTACCGAAGACGAGATGGCAAGTGAAGATTTTACCTTCCTTGATGCTGTTGGTTCTAGTATCAGTGACCTGACCGGACTTGAATACGCAACAAGTCTCAGAATATTGCTTCTTGACAATAACAATATATCTGATATCTCGTCGTTGTCTGAATTAACCAATTTGATAACACTGTTTCTTGACAATAACAATATATCTGATATCTCGTCGTTGTCTGAATTAACCAATTTGATGACACTATCTCTTGCGGAAAACTCTATCACCGATATTTCTGACCTTTCTGATATAGAAGGGATAAACGCCTTGATTTTAAACAGGAACGGCATTTCGGACCTTTCTGGTTTACCGAACCTATCAAGGGTAACAAGTCTGTACTTATATAGCAATCAGATTACGGATATATCACCGCTGTTAGATTCTGATCTTGGGTTTGATGGAGGCACAGTCTATCTGAAGGGTAATCCATTGAGCGATACGTCCATTAACACACATATACCAGCACTTAGGGCAAATGGTGTTACTGTTATTTTCCCCATCGGAAGACTGAGAATAGTCTCAGGTAATAATCAGACAGGACTGGTCAGTACCACTTTGCCGTTTCCGTTAGTTGTTGAAGTGTTAGATTTAAGTGATAATCCGGTTCCAGGTGTCGCGCTTAGATTTCAAGTTCTTGGCAGTAATGCATCAATAATTGGTGGAGAATTGGTTCAAGGATACAGTAATCTAGATGTCACAACTGGAACAGACGGTAGAGCCTCACTTATGATAACCCTTGGATCCCGTGCCGCGGTTTTTACCCTCATCGGGGAAATGATAAATGATCGTTCAGGTAATGTTCTTTTCACCTTCACCGCCACTACCACACCACCGCCGCCACCACCACCACCACCGCTACCAACCAAAAGACCTACAACCCTTCAGAAAATCAGTGGTGATGGACAATCGAGTGAAACCGGCACGTGGTTAACGGATTCCTTTGTAGTTAAGGTGCTTGATCAGAACAGAGATGCACTTCCGGGTGTTTCCGTAAGTTTCTCTGTCTCTCCAAGTAGTGGCACGGTTAGTAGCACAAGTCGTACTACAAACAATAATGGTATAGCCTCAACCCGCTTGAAGTTCGGCAGTACAGCTGGCACATACACTGTTACTGCAAGAGTATCAGGTATATCACAACCAGTCTCGTTTACTGCAACTGCTACAACAACTACAACTACAACAACTACAACTACAACTACAACAACTACACCCATTGTAACAGTAACAGATCCCAATATCCGTGCTGTTGCAACAGACTACGTTATCTTCAATGAGATTCATAATGCCTACGATGACAAACACGACTGGATTGAAATCAAGAATATAAGCAACAGAGAAGCTCTTCTGAATACGTGGGAGATCAGCATTGTTACAAGTAGTCAAGATGATGTAGATATTGTTTCATTCGCTGATTTGGGATACAAACTACAACCGGGTGAACTACTGCTCATAACAAACGCGCCACACACTGAGACAGACCTAATTCGTGGGCAAGATATTGAGAACCCAGAACGAAATACGGATGTGCTGCCACAGTATCTGGTTGCCCCAAATCTGCACTTACCTAATACACCCTATCTGTTAATCCTCCGCAGTCAACCCGATGTCAACGGCACCTCAGATCAAATTGAAGATGTTGCGGGGAACTACTACAGACAAGTCCGTGAGGATAATACGGATATATGGCCCCTCCGAAACACATCACGACTGTATGGAGACACACAATTCCTGACACAGGGCAAAGCGTGGGAGCGTCAAACACCGATCCGAGTTGGCTACGAGCAAATTGCATGGGAAGAGAGTGGGTATAAATCCGGTCTCGGCTATAAACCGAGAGCACCTGAATCTACAAGTCTTGGAACACCTGGATACCCACAAGATATTTACAGAAATAACACTGACAGAGGAAAGATCATTTTTAGCGAAATCATGTATGCGTCTAACGGATATACCGACCCACAATGGATTGAACTCTATAACACTTCCAAAACTGAAGTGATAAATCTGGAGGGTTGGAGATTGCAAGTTGAGGCACCAGAGGGAGAAACGTACAATTCGTTTCAGGTGATTGAACTGAACCCGATTGAGATTATGCCGATGCAGACGATCTTGTTAGTCACTCACGAGGCTCATCATTCTGAGAACATCTCGGCTCAACAGGTGTATGACCTCTCAGCACATCACAACAATGTATTAGCACTTGACGAGCGTCCCCGCAGGATTATCGGTATCACAGGGTTTTCACTGAAACTTTTCTCAGCGGATGGGACAGCAGTTGCTGATAGTGTTGGCAATTTAGATGGTCAATCCGGCAATGCGGAACCTTTCTGGGAGTTTAAGGATCTCAACCGACATGGCGCATCCGGTAGAACGAGAGATAAACATCGTGTATCACTGATCCGGCGTTTCAAAGATGGGAAAGCACAACCCGGTGACAATATCAGTAGTTGGAAACGCACCGCAAGGATTGACTTCGGTGAAGTGAAGACTTATTACGGAAACCCAACAGATATCGGTAACCCTGGCTATAGATACAAGCAGACACCGCTACCTGTCACACTCTCTGCTTTCAATGCTGAAGTAAGGGATACGGGTGTTGTGCTCAACTGGATAACAGAATCGGAATTGGATAATGCGGGGTTCAATATTCTTCGGAGTCTTTTCAAAGAAGGTCCGTTTGTCAATGTCAATCCAAGTCTTATCCAAGGTGCTGGCACAACAGGTGAACGCAACGAATATACGTGGACAGACACCACTGTGAAGCCGAATGCGGAATATTACTACCAGATAGAAGATGTATCTTTTGCTGGAGTGCGTTATACGCGTGCCACGAAACGTTTGAAAGGAATCTTCTCTGCTAAAAATAGGTTGACTACCCGTTGGGGAGATTTGAAATCAAAACATTAGCGTCAATTTAAGGAAATAAACCTATATTTTGGATATCTTAGCCCCAGCGGGGCGGAATGTGTATAGACCACGATCCATACCAAACTCAAGCCCCAGCGGGGCGAAAGGTGTATATGGGCACATGTTGTCAGACACCTGTCACCCCGCTGGGGTTCAAGAGACTGTTGGACACCGTTTTCTATATACCTGTCGCCCCGCTGGGGCTAAAGAGTTGTGGGTATCACTTTTTCTATACACCTGTCGCCCCGCTGGGGCTAAAGAGTTGTGGGTGCTTTCGTTGCTATAAACATATCGTCCCTACGGGACTAAAGAGGGTTTCTCGGACACGGAAAACCACTAAATTGGCGCCTATGGTGCGGTTTCCTAACCGCACCTACCGATTAGAATCAAGTTAATTTGGTATTAGACTTTACTTTCTAATTTGTAATCTAAAGTTCGCCCAGAAGTTTAACCCACCGATCCCATGCTGCTTTGACTGCGGCTTTCTGAGTTTCGCTTGCATTTTCTTCCATGCCTCGTCTTAAGAATCCGTGCCCTACACCTTTATATATAACTGGTTCGTAGGTGACCTTTGCTGCGTCTATTGCAGTTTTAGTCGCGTCTATTGTGGCATTAATACGGTTGTCATTCTCGCCATAGAACCCGTATACTGGTGCAGAAATCTTGGGTATATCCTCAACAGGTGGAGCTGAACCGTAAAACACAAAACCTGCAGCGATCACATCAGATTTAACAACGTAGTTAAATGTTTTTCCACCACCCCAGCAGAATCCAGAAACAGCAACCTTATCGTTCGTTGAGGGTAGGTCGCGGAGATATTTAGACACCGCATCCAGATCTGCTGTCACGCGCTCTGATTTGAGTCCACGAATAGCACGACGGACATCATCACCAGAGTCAAAACTGTCTGTTCCGCCTCCATCGGGCCCCATTCCAGAAAGCAGGTCCGGGCAAATTGCGACAAACCCATCTGCAGCAAGTCTATCTGCGACGAGACGAATCCAATCGGTTAACCCAAAAATCTCGTGGATGACGATGATAGAAGTCGCTGGTTCTTTCACTTCCGGATAAACAATAAAGGCATTGACTTCATGATCATCGGCAGCGGTGATTTTAACCCACTCCCCATGACGGGGTGATTTCTCAAGTTCATCTTTTATGCTATCAGCATGTAAGTTATTTACAAAAAACAGACAACTCATCAGGAAAATCAATATCAAAACAGTGTAAATTTTCATAATTTCTCCTTCATACAGTTTTTTTGAGGTTAAAAAAACACAAGCGAGGCACATAGACCTCGCACAACAGCAAACTCAATCTAATCTTGGAATTACTTCTGATCTTTTTTGAGGATGATAGATTCTACGACCTTATGCATTTCGGTGGCAGGTATTGCGCCAAGTAAAAAAAAGTGGATATCCGAGCTTGACCATCTGAACGCATAAGTTGGTCCACGCTGATGTTTATGTACAGGCGTGTTTCCAATCTTAATAACTGTCCCTCTATTCTGATCGCCGCGATCTGAGATCTTATCTGTCGTTTCGAATATGTATAAATCCAACAAACCATCTGTATATTTTAATCGAAGATGTGTGCCTCTAAATTGGTGTTTTTGAATACTCTGAAGTTGGAAACCTGGTGGTAAGTATTTCGGTTGAATAGGTTTTGTCTTTAAGAACTTTTCTGCGTCAACAAGTGTAATCGTTCGATCAGGTCGCGGTTCGCGTTTAATCTCCTTTTCCAAGGCTTTCCATTTGGTTTCCACATTTTTGGGATCAAAACTAATACGAGTATAAACGAACATATCTCTGAGAACACCAGTAGCATCTAAATCTTCAACCCGCAAGATTACACCGTTTTTGCGAGCAAAGTAAATATACTTTGTGGGCCTGCCAGCATATTTTGGTTTAATGATAAGAAGATCAGTTTCATGACCCGCGATTTTTTCTCCCCAAAGTCGCCGCTCCAACTTATAGTTTTGTGCTATCAATTCAATCTCTTTTGTAGAAAATTGACTTCTTTGGCGTTCCCATCTAAATTCTCTGTCTCTTCTACGATCTTCCTGGTCTCTGTTTCTGTCATCCCGTCTTCTGTCACGTCCGTTTTCTTCAGCAAATGGCTTCTGTTCCCCAACAACGGATACAACCTTCCGATATGAATCTTCAACTGTCTTATGTATGACGATTTCTTCCATCGTCCGAGAACCGCGAGATCTACTATATATTTTTAGACGGAGACCGACGTGACCAACATCACGTTCCGCTTCTGCAATGTGTTTAAGCACATCAACATCGGCAAAAAGATTATAATTGGATGCCAAGAGAAAAATAATTAATGCTGAGAAGCAGAGCACACTCATCGCTTTCGTTTGCATAGAATCACCTAATGTATAGATCAATCCTCAAACACTTTAATCACCTAAATATAGATTAAGCAATATTTCTGTATCTTCACCAATTTCTTCAGTGTATGTTTCTGGATTGCTAAGTGGTGTGGCGACGTTTGACTTCAAAGGATTATTAGCGACCTCTTCTGTATGAAGTCCAAAATAGAAATCAAGGAGTTCATCATATTGTGGAGCAGGATTGTGCGTATGTGTATAGAAGAAAAACGCGACGATGAAACAGACCGTTGAAAAGGCTGTTGCTCCAACAGTGAAAGGACGGAATACCCAACGTCTAAAGATTGAGAGGAACTTTTCACGTGGGGCTGACTCTATTTCTCTGATCTTTGCCAAAACTGCGTTCTTCATTGATGGCGCGGGATGCACAAGTTCAGCAATCAGTCGCTGGTTTTCCTTAAAATCTGCAAGCATGTCCGCACATTCTTGGCAGTAACGCACGTGGACATTCACCTTCTCATGCAAAACAGGTTCTAATTCATTGTCTAAATATGCAGATAAATGTTTCTGGAAATGTTGATGTTTCATTTTCTAAACCAATTAATGAATACATGACTAAATTACATAATCATTTAGCCATTAGATTTAAAATTTACACCTACCATTCAATACGTTCAAGTTCAGTTTTCAATGCTTTTCGTGCTTCATGTAATCGAGATTTGACGCGTCCAAGTGTGCAATTGAGGGTTTCTGCTATTTCTTCGTAAGAGAGTTCGCGCAATTCGCGAAGGATTAAGATCGTTCGGTAACTTTCTTTGAGTTTGCCGAGAGCTGTGTGAAGTATCTCACGCTGTTCGGTATGTAACGCTTCCTGTTCAGGAGTTGTAGTATCAAGTGGCACCCAAGGTTGTGTGTCGTCAATCTCCATCGGGTCTGTTTTTCTACGTTTGCGTTGGTCTATAACATTGATACACTTATTACGGACAATTCGATAAAGCCATGTAGAAAATCGGGATCGGAATTCAAACTTACCGATATTTTGCCAAACAGAAAGGAAAGTGTCCTGCGCGGCATCCTCTGCATCTTCATGATGCCCAAGCATACCGTAAGCGATATTATAAACCCAATGCCGGTATTGCACAACAAGGGTTCCCATTGCGGCGGTATCTCTTTCTTGGCACCGCAAAATAAGTTCGCGTTCCTGTTGGCTGTCAAAATCTTCCACTTGGACTACATCCGAATAAGTTTCCATACCAATGGTGAGCGTCGTAACGGACATTTTCTCCTCCAGAGCTTATGTGTATCTTACTTATGTGTTGTCTTGACATGAAATAAGTTTTAGATTTCGCTTTCAATACTAGTAAGACATAGCACAAACAAATAAGTTCGTTTTTCCTTTGGAGATCCGTTATTTTGTTTTCTTTTCTCTGTTTTGTTTCCCAGGTGTCATCTGCACAACTTGAAAAGATCCGGTAGAATTCGGTAATCGACCAATGGCTGTATCATTTTGCTGCTCTTCAAATGTAATCGTGTCTATCACTTGATTCCCACGCGCGTCGGTGTCCACCAACATGACTGTTTCACCTTTACGTGATAATTTGAAGTTCGCATGAAGTTCTTCCTTCGCTTTTCCATCTTCATCTAACCATACAATCAAATACCCACGTGGCGGTATTTCCGTGTTTTCGGGGAATTTCCATTTCCGGAGATTATCCATTTTATCAGTAAGATACATACCTGTGAGTAACACGGTCTTATCTGTGATGTTGTGCAACTCAAGCCAATCTTCGTGGTGCCCCTGCGGATCAACAACGCTATTGGTATTAACTGCCATTAGTTCGTTAATTACCACTGATACCTCTTTTGCCTGAGGCATTTTGACTTGGTAATGCGCTGCACCAAACTCTGCTCGTGCAGGATAGAATGCGGTCGTACCATGTGTCTTCACAGCACTCGCCTCAACGTAATAATAGACAGTAGTCTCTGCCGGAAAACCCGGTATGTTGCCGACATATTTATTCCCACTCTTTGACATCATTGCCTGGTTAAAAACAGCGTGTCGGTCAGTACCATAATACAACAGAACTAAATCCGCTGCAACAGTTTTATCCAATTCTGCCGTTACCTCAACAGATTGATTAGTTGTAGGATTATTAGGTATAGATACAGAAGCAATTTTCGGAGTTGGTTTTTTCAATTCTGGATGATTAAGTAAAAACTCTCGTCTTTGGGTTACAAATTGCTTGAAACTTGGCGTGCGTTCTCTACTTTCGCCATCAGTACTCGTCTCAAAATCACGATAGGGATATAGTTTTTTATCATCATTCTCTACATCTGCATCAATAAGTGCATGGTATTCTTTGATAACTGGTTCCAATACATTCCAATCAAGCCACTCATTTACGACAGTCCGTACATGTGCAATATACCGTGCCTTCCATTTCGGAACACCAAGCAAGCGACTAATAACTGGACGCATTGAATTGTCCGCGTGTGTCATCGGAGATACCATTCCTGATGTCAACTCTCCCCACGACCAACCGCCAGGACCTCTGCCACCGGGTCCGCCACGACCAGCACGCCTCTCACGACCAAATCTGAAAGTTTCGTTGTTATCGTGCGATATAAGGTGAAACCTTTCATTGACATCCTGATAAATCGCAAAATCCCCACCTTTGTGAATATATCCATCGTCATCCATAAAAACGTTTGAAACAGCAAGTTGCCATAGGGCACGGTCAATATTGAATATTGAAGGTAAATCTTTTTCCAGTTTTGCATCAGTCGTTTTAGAATCAAGTACTTCAGTGAGTGCGATAAGTTTTTCCCACGGGTTTTCGACATCCGCGGTTTTGAGTTGATAAGTCCCTTGATACGCTGCTGTATCATCTCCGGAATAAGTCAATGCACCACCACCGGGACCGATTTTCCAACGGACTCCATCTCTTGTGCCAAACCACTCTTCCAGAAAATCTTTGTTAAATTGCTGGAGATTGATATACACACCCCAACTTTCACCATTGATAACCAATTTAACAAAATTGCTTTTCATTGCGGGAATGTAATCTTGTGCAATCCGATTGTAAAGCACTTCCCGAAGGAAAGACGGATCAACATGTCCATTGAGCAGGTTGAGTGTCTTGTAACCATGAAGACGTTGTTTATCGTCGCCATAATCAACGGCAATGTTAAACGATTTTTTCTCTGATTGAACAGTAAAATAGGACGAAGTGCCACGGAATCGGACCCCTACCTCTGAATAGACTTTTCCATCAACTACAAGTTCTGCGGGCACTTCAACATCGGTGCGATAAAATGCGTTCAGTTGAGCATACCAATCTTCATCAGGAAAACGTAGATATAACGTGTGGAGTGTCTCTCCATCATAGAAAGCGGGAGAATCTATTGGTGCAGAAGAGATACTTGCTTTAACATCGTCTTGAATATCCCCGATCAGAGTTCCTGCGCGTTGTTCAGGGGAATATGCTTCACCGCGCGCCTCAAGTACCGCTTTCCGTTCGGCACCTGTTAATTTTCCATCCTTATCCGTATCAAAACGTTCAACCAGTTTTTCAGGAGGGCGAGGACCGCGTCTGCCACTGACACCAGGCGGAGGAGGAGGACCAACTCGTTGTCCAGGATTTCCGCCAGGAGGCGGAGGTGGGTTGTTATGTAGTTTCTCGATTTCTTCACTATTTAGTTCACTACCTGTGAACGCCTCTAAACCTGTGACTCGAAGCATCAGTCGATCTTCTTCAAGGCTAAGTCTGCCGTTTCCATCAAGGTCGAATCGTTTTTGTTCGTCTGTAAGTTTTGGAGCCTCTCCATTTTCTTGAGCATACGAATACGCCACGAGACCAAATATGAGTCCTATGAGTACTATGAGTCTTAAATGTTTCATGTAATTCTCCTTAATGTTTGTTTTTTTGACAAAATCCAAATAGAAATGTTCGTATTTTACTCTTTGTCCAATTTAACTTCAGTGATACTTTCATGCGCTGAGAGTTCATTAAAAAATGTAATCCAATCATCAGGCTTTGCCAATTTAACCCTGAAGTTTAGTTCAACCACCTCGGATTTTTTAATCCGTTTGTCAATTAAGCGTTCCTGAATGACATGCTTATCAAAAATAGGACGATATACCGTTTCGGATAGTTGTTCTGGCAGGAGGCAAATTTCAAGTGCAAATTCGTTATCCTTTGCGAAACGTTGATGCCAATAGTACATACATAAGATAATGATTCCGATGAGAAATGTTGCGAGAATCGCAACAGAAGGACTGCCAGCACCAACAGCCATACCCACGGCTAACGCGTAAAAAACAAAACCGATATCGCGCGGGTCTTGGATTGCCGTGCGAAAACGGATAATTGAAAGTGCCCCGACGAGACTGAATGCCCGTGCAATGCTATCGCCGATAACGACCATCACAACTGAAATTAGCATACACAAGATAATAAGTGTATCGGTAAACGACTTCTGTGGACCTTTGACGTGTGTCCACTGATAAATAATGACAATAAACACACTCAGGACAAAAGCGAGAAGTAATCTGAGTGCGTTTTCTCCAAGTGTGATGAACGACGGTGACGTAAAAAAGTCTAACAAAATATGTATTCCATAGTACACACGGATATTGTGATGCCACCCACTACCTAAAGGTAGGGGCTTCGGTTTCATAGCGACTGCGGTTTTCTCAAAGAGTCAACCGTCTTAGTGTCGCTCCACCAGCAGGCTATTATTCTGCATCAGAGCAGTTTTATCGTGCATCAAGACACGGGCACCCCAGCCTGCAAAATGTTTATGGCAGCATTTACGTCTCTATCGTGGTGTGTGCTGCATTCTGGACACGTCCAATATCGGTCTGAAAGCGTTAGATGCTCATTGTGGTATCCACAGTTAGAACAAGGCTTTGTAGTGGGTTCCCAACGATTAGTTTTCAAGAATGTTTTACCGTATTTGGCACAAGTCCATTGAAGTATCAAAGCAAATTCGCCAAAAGCGAGGTCAGAGATTTTGCGTCCCCAGAGGCGTTTCATGCCTTCAAGGTTTAACGTCTCAATCACAATTTTATCATGCCTTCGCACAAGACGGAGTGCTAACTTGAAAAACCAGTCCCGTCTGCTGTCGGCTATGTGCTTGTTGACACTCGCAAGGTGTCGTTTCGCGCGAAACCAGCCATTAGATAGGTATTGTTTGCGTGAAAGTGCTTTGTGTGCAGAACGGATTGCGTTGAGACTTTGCTTGTAAAATTGTGGGGACTCTATCTTCGTGCCATCTGAAAGCGTGAGGAATGTTGGACAACCGAAGTCTGCCCCTGCCTCATTACCGGTCAAAGGGAGTTTCTCGGAAGGTTCGCAATCCTCACACACAAGTGTTAGGTAGTAATCTCCAACGTTGTCACGTTTGATTGTGGCTGTTTTGACAGTGCCAGTCCATTCCCGATGTTTCCAAAACGTAAAGGACTTTTTTAGACAGTGGATTGTTAGGCGGTTGCCTTCTATTTTGTAGCCCGCCTGTGTGAAAGTGAGGGACTTATATTTGTGATTCGGTTTGATTTTCGGTCTGCCAACCTTGCGTTTTGTTTTACCTGCTTTGCGGTCTTCAAGGTTGTCAAAGAAACATTGGTAACCTCTATCAATACGGATCGCAACATCTTGGATAACTTGACTCGGTAGGTGGTTCCAATGCTTTTTTGTCCGCTGTTTCAACTTCGTAATATGTTTCAAAATACGAGAAAGTGGAGCATATTTACGAAAAATACGATGGTAACGACGTTGCAGACGCAATAAATGCACATGCACGTCATGTAGATCGTCTATCAGATTGCCAATCTGTATCAGGTTAGATTGATGAGAGAACTCATATTTATAGGTTTTCATGGGGTATCTCAAGTATCAAGCACTTAACCCCTTTTCAGTGGGTAGACAGGCACATGGTTTCCTTGCGACTACGTTGAAAATGCCTGTCAACTTGATATTCTAATCATACAACTTTTTTAGAGAAAAGTCAAATCTTTTTTCACGAAGGAAACCAAAGGCCGTCTACATCCCACAAGCTAAAGCATGGGGATTTGATGGAACAGCGTTAAATCTTATCACAAAGTCTCTGTGCTTTCGCCATCTCTCACCCATCCTACAACATGGATTGAGAATCATAGCAGGCACAAAACAAGCAACAACGGATAGCCGACAACTAATCACGAATAATATATTCGCATTATACCAGAATTAGACAAATATATGCAAGAATTGTTGAAAAATGTGTCACACTTCCTCTTTGCGGATAAGGAGACCAACAAATAGGGCAGAAAAAAGCAGAATCAGAAAAGCATAGGGTGCTGCCTGTGCATACATCGCTTCTTCTGTGTAATCCCATACATTGATCGCTAAAGTCTCATATTCGGCGGGACGTAATAGGAAAGTTAAGGGCAATTCCTTCATTGTGGCAAGGAAAACAAGTGCTGTGGCTGTCAGGATACCGCGCATCAGAAGTGGAAATAATGTTCTTAAAAATGCCTGGATAGGTGAACATCCGAGCGAACGAGCAGCTTCTTCTAAGTGAGGCGAGGCTTGGTAGAGCGAACTGCGAACAGGTCCCATAGCTTCGGCAAGGAAATGCAGAATACACGCGCAGATTAACACAAGTATGGTCTCAATGTTTCCTACAATAAAGATAATTGATAACGCAAAAGCAAGTGGTGGAATAGCATAAATGACATACGGGACACGCGCTAACATATTTGAGAAACGTGAGGCATAACGCACACCAATATATGCGAATGGCACAACTAAAACTGCACAGCATATTGCCGATGGAACAGCAACACCTATAGAACCGAGTAGTGATTCCAAAAGTCTGTCTAATGCCGATACCTCAAACCCGCTGAACATCCACAGAAAAATAGTTGTTGCGGGTATCCCGACAGTTGCTATGAACAGGACACTCAAATACAGATAACCCGCACTTTTCCATTCGCGAAGTGGAATTAAAGACCGATGCCGAGATGTACCGTGTCCTGCGCGATGGAGCGTCACATTACGTAGCAATCGTGTTTCAAGGTATAGCAGACAACCCGTAAAACCGATGAGAATCAATGCAAGCCATGAAGCATGGTGATGGTCAAAAACAAAATTATACTCAACATAAAGCGCATAACTAAATGTCTCATAGCGCATCAATGAAACAACACCGAAATCACCAAGCACATGTAAACAGATAAGCAATCCTGCTGCATAGAATGCCGGACGAAGTTGAGGCAGGATAACACGTACGAAAACACCCCATCTCCGGCAGCCAAGACTTCGCGCTGATTCCTCAAGACTTGGGTCAAGTCCCAAGAGTGCTGCTCGTAAATTCAGAAAGAGGTAAGGACTTGTGTAGAAGGAGAGTGCGATTAAAGCACCCCAGTAGCCGCTAAGACGTGGGAGATTTTTACCAAAAAGAGCCGCAAATATGCCGTTATTTCCGCCGAGGCCCAAGAGCGCGTAAGCCATCACATAGCCTGGGATCGCTAACGGCAAAACGGACAGGACACTGAAAATCCGCTTGCCCCGGAGGTCTGAGTGTGTGGTCAACCATGCAGCAGGGGTTGCCAACAGAATATCAAGAATGAGAACGCCAACCGTTAACAAAAGTGTGTTGAGAAAAAGTTTCGCGTTTCGCCAGCGAAACAGATTTTCCACAAGGGTAGCATTCTCTATCGCAACTGCTTTAGCGACCAGATATCCTAATGGAATCAGCCCGCCTACACAGACTACTATCGCCGGGATGAAGAAGTACCACCTTTGTCCAACGTGAAAAAACGGACGTTGTCTATTGATGATTCACCTCAGTACCTCAGCAATCAATCTCCGCCCTTGTCTACATAATACCCACGCGCCGAAGAAGTTTGATGGTTCCTTTAACATCATCCATCTCATTCAAATCGAATGTCGGAACTAATTTAAGCAAATTTTTCAATGGCAATAAATTGGCATTCGGAATCACATTGTCAGTCACTGGATACTCAAAAACCTCACTAACGAAGTACTGTTGTGCCTTAGCAGAAAGAAGATATTCAATGAACTTAAGGGCAGTCTCTTGGTTAGCGCTACTCTTCAATAACCCAATTCCAGCAACATTCACAAGATTACCCGGATCGTTTGCTTTAAAGAAGGTCTGCTCAACCGGATATTTTGAATTTCCTTTTTTTAATCGAAAGAGATAATAATGGTTTGGCAAACCGAGGTCAATCTCACCCGCAGCGAGTGCCTCTATAATCGGTGTATTCTTGGGATAAGCTTTTGCGCCGTTTGCTTTCATATCACGCAGCCATTTCTCGGTGCGTTCCTCACCAATCTGCACACGCATCGCTGTTACGAACGCTTGGAACGAAGCATTGAGTGGTGCCCAACCGACTTTTCCTTTCCACATCGGTTGCGTCAAATCAAACACACTTTCAGGAAGTTCTTCCATTTTAACACGTTCGGGCGAATATGCAAGAACACGTGCTCTACCACTTGTTGCTACCCACATGCCATCAGCATGATGGAATGTCTTTGGAACTTTCGCAAGAACTGATTCCGGTAACTTAGTAAATAATCCATCTTTACTTACAGCCCCAAGTGCACCAGCATCTTGTGCCCAAAACAGTGAAGCAGGACTTTTTTTGCCTTCGGTCTTGAGTTTATTGGCTAATTGGGTCGTACTGGCATAACTCACCTTCACTTCAATGCCTGTTTCTTTTTCAAACTGCTGAATTATCGGATCAACCAGGCTCTTACTTCGTCCAGAATAGAGTGTTAATGTTTCAGCATGTGCCATCCCGGTGAGCGTAAACATCAGCACGGTCAATAAAAAATAATTGAACAAAATGGATCGGATGTTAGGCATAATCATCTCCTTTTATTGTCAAATCTAAAATATCTCTTATCGCGCCTCTTTGAATTATAGTGTTGCGCACATTTACAAGAGTGCGTTTAAAATCGCTGTTATTTAGTTCAGAACTGTCGCATCCATCAATCTAACGTTTTGGCAGAACATGCCAGCGTGCAGACATACCCGCAGTAATATGGTCAGCCACGTGACAGTGGTAGAGCCAATTTCCCGGCGTTCTCGCTATCATGTCAACGGTGACCATGCTGCCCGGCAACAATTCAACGACGTCTGTCCGTTTGCCAGAATTTAACACGGTTTGTCCGTGCCAATGTGCAGTGTGCATATCCACTTCAGTACCCAATCCAACCAGATACCAACGCACGCTATCACCCTGGTTCACTTCCAAGCCTTTCAAATTTCCAAAGATAAAACCGTTGATTGCATGTTTGAGATTACCTTCTTCAGCTTCTTCATCAGATTCATAACCTTCGTAGAATCCGCTTTCGTCAATTTCGCGTCCATTTTCATCAAAAATAAGAAAAAGTGTCGTAAACGCTTTGTCAACATCTTTTGGGCGTGGATCATCTTCGGAACGTTCCATGCCTTTTTTAGTGACAACAATTGTCCCGATGAGTCCATCGTATACCTCAGTGACTGCATCAACATGTGAATGGTAAAGCCAGACAATAGATGATGGATCGTTTGGACCTGGCGCGGCATCTTCACCAACTTCCCAATGATAGGTGTGTTTGCTACCTGACAGAACAGCAGCACCGGGATAGTCTCCATCCGCACCCTCGTTTGCCTTATCGTACTGCAAGCCATGCACATGAATACTAAGTGGTTTATCGGCACTGTTAAGAAAATTCACTTTAATACTATCACCTTCCACTGCACGCAATTGAGGTCCGAGGATACCCATCCACGCAGGTTGTTCAACCTTAGTCGTATAGGTGTCATCAGTATATTCAATGTAGCGATATTTATGGTATGCGAGTACCTTACCCCAAACACCCAGTCCCATCTTCGGACGAACGAGGTTTTTACCACTCGGAGCATAATTCCAGATAACTTTTTCCGCAGCAATCCAGTATTCACGGGTTGCCGCATTAACGGACGCAGCGCAGATACACAATAATAAACACACGTTGACGAACACTTTATATTTTCTTTTCATGATATTGAGACTCATTTTCATAATTGTTTTAGGTAATTAACCTCAGTCAATCTGAATTTGTCTAATATATTACACGTTAAAAAATGGTTTGTCAAATTTATTTTACATTGTAACGAGGACGTTGAAGAGTTTTCACAAAATTCCGCTTGATATATTACGCGAATATGTGTAAATTACAGAAAAGAACTATATCTCATCTAACCAAATTAGATCTGCAAAACTGAAATAAAATGGATAAAAAACGTGCAAATGGACGCTACTACACCCGTGGCAATCCTTTTCAATTGGAACCGTTCAAAAGATGGACAAAAAAGTTAAATTTAGAACAACAGACTGTATTAGAACCGTTTGCCGGTGCTAAAGACATTCCACAACTGATTGACTCTGCACATTTGGGATGCAGAGATTGGGCATTTTATGACATAGAACCTGCAGCAAAAGGCATTGAGCGACGCGACACACTCATTGACTTTCCGAAAGGGTTTAATGTTTGCATTACCAATCCGCCGTGGTTAGCACGAAACTCCGCAACGCGTCGCGGTTTGCCATTTCCTGAAACGACTGACTACGACGATCTTTATAAATATGCACTTGAGCAATGCTTAACACATTGTGAATGGGTCGCAGCAATTATCCCTGAGGCATTTATTCGATGCGGTCTGTTTCTGGATCGATTACACGATTTTATCTCGTTAGTGCCGCAAACGCAAAATAGAACAATGCAAGATAATAAAAGCAGAAACACAAGTTATATGTTTGATGATACTGAACATCCTGTCGGTCTTGCGTTGTTTGCTCCGCACGGAACATCGGGTGTCAGGGTGTGGCGCAATAATCAACTGCTCGGAAAACTTAACGAGCTACGAAAACATCTTCCTCCGGTTTCTAGCAATCGTAGCATCGTGTTCAATGAACCGAAAGGGAATCTCGGACTCATCGCAATAGATAATACCGTTTCTGCATCTATCCGTTTTTGTTCACCAGCAGAATTGGGAGAATATAAAGTGCGGACACACTGTCGTTCAATTACAAAAATTGGGGTGCCGTGGCGTGTGGATATAGACCTGCTTAATGCTCGTTTAGCAACGATCCGAGAAAAAACACATGATGTTTTTTTGACTGCTTTTAAAGGCATACGCCGCGATGGGTGTTACCGACGCAGGTTAGATTGGGCATTAGCACGAGCAATTGTTGATGAATCTTCATAAACAGTGATAATATTGGATAGTATTTTCCTGATAGTACAAAGGTGTGATAATGTATAGCAAATTAATCTGTATGCTTCTGTTGATAGTTATCATCACCATTCCAGGATGTGTCCCCGGCGACGGAAAACATACCGTTGAAAAACCTGCTGGATTCTTCTGGGGTATCTGGCATGGCTGGATTGCACCTATTTCGTTGATTGGAGGGATATTTAACTCCGATATTCGCGTTTATGAACTGCAAAATACAGGATGGTGGTATGATTTCGGTTTTTACATCGCCATCATCAGTGGATTCGGTGGTATCTCCTTATCACGAAGAAAACGCAAAAAGACTGTCGTAGTAGAGGAATACAATCACTTTCATTAACGTGAGTTCGATAAAAAGATTCAACGACTACTGTAGGTTGGGTAGAACGGAATCCAAAATAAAATCCGACACAAAAACTTGATTTATCCTCCATTTAAACTGAAAGGACAGAAAAATGAGTGAAACCCAACTCTTTTTTATCATTTGGACAAACACTTGGAATCAAATATCGAACTCACGTTTTATTAGCAACCCTCAAGGAAACCAGTATGTACAAAATAACACAAAACGATATTCAGCACATTAAAGATGAAAATGCGCTAATAGGATTTTTGAAAGAGAAGTTGAACTTACCGATCCCGGAAGATCTTACCCTTGCAGAGATTTCCTCAAAATTTTCAAACTTTGCACTTGGACTTAGTGAGTTCCATTCCAAACAAGTTTTAGATTGCCAAGAACTCAGCTTGTCACCCGGAACGCCTTCAGGTATATTCCTAATCAGGTTCAAGAGCGAACCTGGTTATTCAGGAGTTCTACATGCTGTCGCTAAAGGTTTGGAACAGCGAGGGAACAATACTACAGATTTCCGTTTTATCTGTATGGATGAGAATTTTCAACTCTTCGCTTTTGCATATTTCAGAAACTTGGCAAGGGAAGGCAGGGAATCTACTGAGCTAAACATACTTGCTTGGACGCAAGACAATACCAAAATTCATATTGCTTCTGAACATGAAATCCCTGCTGACTTTTTACCTGATGCATCTATAGATAGGCAAGACGATGAATCCAAGAATCATAAAGTGATGTCAATCTCCACTGAAGATTTGTTAGGAAAACTGGAAAATGTAGGAATACCATTAAGTACTCATTATGAAATCCACAAAGGCATTACAAAGGGTTGTAACAAAGCATTTGTTATAGATGAACCAAAACGCCGGCAGCTGATTCGTGAGGATCCTAAAAGTGCTGAGATTATAAAATTAGGTATTGGGAAACATCAGAAAAGTCGATGGAAACCAATCCTCAAACATCTAATATGGATTCCAAGTAGTAAAATCAAGCAGTGGCAATGGTCTGATGCCAGAAATGAATCAGAAGCAAAGAAAATTTTTGCAGGAGTCTATCCGGCAATTAGCAATCACCTACATAGGTTTGAAATTGACATAAAGAGTCGCCATGCAAGTAGCAAAGGTAAATTTTATTGGGAACTCTCACCGCCTGAACATTATCCCGAATTTGTTGGTCCTAAAATTATTTTCTATAATAAACCTCCAATATTAGCATTTTATGATGAATCAGACGCGATAGTTGTAAATCCATTCGTACACTCAATACAAACCACAGACCTCTCCTTGCTTGCAATTTTGAATAGCAAATTTTTTAAGTGGTATGCACAAAACAAATATAAAACAAAGGGGGGATGGCGTCTCAACAAAACAAATCTGAAGAATTTTCCTATTGCTGGAACAGAAACACAAAAAGTAGAAATCTTAGATCTAGTCGAACTGATACTTGACGATCCCGATAGCCCGGATGTTCCAGCCTTAGAAGAAGAAGTAGACAAGTTGGTATACGATCTATACGAATTAACACCTGCAGAAATTACATTAATAGAAAAGGAATTTAACAAATGAAAGTCTTAATCATCGGTGGGACAGGCAACATTAGCCGTGGAATTGTGGCGGCACTACTAAACATAAACTACGAAGTCGTTCTATTCAACCGTGGACAACACGTCGACCCTCCGCCTGCAGGTATTCGTGTGATTCACGGAGACCGACAACATCGCGACGATTTTGAAGCAAAAGTCGGCGCGGAGAATTGGGATGCTGTCATTGATATGATAAGCTTCAATGCTGAAGATGCAGCCTCTGCTCTTCGTGCATGTCAGGGACGCGTCGGACACTTCTTGCAGTGCTCCACCGTGATGACATACGGACCACCGTTCAGCGGAATTAATCTGCCAGAAACAGCACCGTTGCAAGGGACATCAGGTTATGGAGTTAATAAAGTCGCTGCAGATAACCTTCTGTTAGAAGTTTATGAACGTGACGGTTTCCCTGTAACTATTTTCAAACCATCTTATACACACGGACCGGGAATTAATTTGCACAGACAGGTCGGTGGAGATGGGAGTTGGATCGATCGGTTGCGAAAAGGAAAACCGATCCTCTCCGCTGGTGATGGCTTGAACTATTTTCAATTCCTTGCATCACGAGACGCTGGTGTTGCGTTTGCAGGAATACTCGGTAAATCCGAATGTTTCGGTGAAATATACAATCTTGTGCATCCGCTTGCACGCACGTGGGATGAGTGGCACAGTGCTGCAGCAGAAGCACTTGGGGTTGACATAGAAATTGTGCATGTATCACAAGAGACACTTATTGCTATGGCACCCGAACGGTTCAGCGGTTTGCGAGGCAACTTCGGACATACGCAGATCTTTAGCCACCAGAAACTTGCCGCAGCGTTACCCGAATTCAGTCCGCAAATACCGGTAACCGAGAGTGTGGCAGAAAATATCGCATGGATGGATAAACACAATCGGGTGCCAAACAGCGATGGCAATGATTTAGAAGATCGGATTATTGAGACAATTCGTAATCTACCACGTATTCGATAGAACAGAGGCAAAAACATGATGAAAATTAAATCCGCACTAAATTCTGAAAGACTTGACCTTGTTGAACATGATCTACGCGAAGTCGGGTTCCATATCATTGAGAATGTGATTTCAGCTGAAGAAGCAGACGAAGCACGCGAAGCAATCTGGGAACTGGTTGAAGAAGACGGCAATAACGGACGAGATCACAGTTATGGTGACGGTAAAATCCGACGTGTCTGGGCAATTGTTGGAAAATCTCCTATCTTCCAAAGGCTAATTCAACACCCGACCGTGGTGGCAGTGTGGAAGCGGATGCTCGGAGAGGATGTGATTGCCTCTACTTTCACGGCGAACATCGTGGGACCTGGTGCACCTGCAGGTGGTTGGCATATTGACTACCCATATTGGGCAATGCAAACCCCGTTTCCTTCTGGTTCACTTACAGGTCAAACGGTGTGGATGTTAGATGAATTCACAGCAGATAACGGTCCAACGGCGTGTATCGCAGAATCACACAAAACACTTCGCTGTCCTGAATTGGGAGAAGCAGAAGGACTTGAAATGAGCGTGGCAATCGCACCGAAAGGCTCTATCCTATTTACAAACGGCGCGATTTGGCATCAATGTCTCCCGAATACCACAGACGCACCACGCGTTGGATTACTCGGCATGTATAACCGTTCGGTCATATATCCACAGGAGGATATGCCCCGGCAGTTAACTGATGATGTGTTAGCAGCTGAAAGCGATACTCTCAAACAGTTATTAGGTAGAGGTATTCCTTTCCGTGACCCCGATCATGGACAAAATTGGCATCGCACGGATACCGGATTTCGTCAAGCGTAATAGAAAGCATGTAACGTTTAACGTGAGTTTGATAAAAAGATACTATGATCCCCGTAGGTTGGGTAGAACGGAAAGGACAATAAAATCAAACACAAAATAGCGGTTCATGATACATTTGAAACTGAAAATAACGAGAAATTAGTGAAACCCAACTCTTTTTAACTTTTGGACAGACACTCGGATTCTAATATCAAACTCACGTTAACGTTTATTCTGACATCAATTTTAGACTACACACAACTTTAAACTGGTGCAGTCCTTATACATCAATTCTCTTCCATACAACCGTTATTTGGCATCTTACTTGTTGCGAATTCATCCTTTATATGCTATAATAATTTCTTAAAACATCTCAGAAGATAGCACGAAACCTATAAAGTCTTTATTATGGAGACACGCATGGCATCGGTTGCAATTCAAACTCAACTCACTCCTGAGGAATACCTTACTTGGGAACGCAAGACAATTGCCAAAAATGAATACTTGAACGGCAAAATAGTCGCAATGTCCGGGGCAAGTTTCGCTCATAATATCATCACAACAAATACATCAACAGCACTTAACAATCAATTGATGGAAAGAGACTGTATTGTGGTGACGAGTGATATGCGTGTGAAAACTCACTCAACAAGTTCATATTTCTATCCGGATGTTGTCGTTGTCTGTGGTAAACCTAGCTTTGAGGATAATTCCTTTGATACACTTCTCAACCCGATTGTTATAATAGAAGTGCTTTCTCCCTCAACAGAGACATACGACCGAGTAGAAAAATTCAGACACTATCAGCAACTTGAATCCTTGCAAGAATACATCCTTGTTTCACAGGACAAAGTGCATGTTGAATACCATATACGCCAGGAAACACAGTGGGAACAAAGCGAATTCCGAACGTTTGAAAATGTGTTAACACTTGCTTCAATTGAATGTGAGTTATCTCTACAGGACATATATAAGCGGATTGAATTCATTGAGAGCCTACCATAGATTCTCGGAATTCCCACCTACCTTTGGATGCTGTCGTGAAATGCAGAAGTCGGAACGATCTCCGCATCGCGACTGGACGCCTAAAACGGACAAAAAACCAAAAACTGAATGGCTCTGTTAATTGGATGTTACTTGTTGCGAATTCATCCTTTACGTGCTATAATTTCTTAAAACATCTCAGAAGATAGCACGAAACCTATAAAGTCTTTATTATGGAGACACACATGGCATCGGTTGCAATTCAAACTCAACTCACTCCTGAGGAATACATTACTTGGGAACGCAAGACAATTACCAAAAATGAATACTTGAGCGGCAAAATAGTCGCAATGTCCGGGGCAAGTTATCAACATACCCTTATTACGATGAATGTGTCGGGAGAACTTTATATTCAGTTAAAAGGACGAGAATGTACAGTTCATACCAACGATATGCGTGTGAAGGCTCGCTCAACAAGTTCATATTTCTATCCGGACGTTGTCGTTGTCTGTGGTAAACCCAACTTTGAGGATAATTCCTTTGATACACTTCTCAACCCGATTGTCATAATAGAAGTGCTTTCTCCCTCAACAGAGATATATGACCGAGTAGAAAAATTCAGACACTATCAGCAACTTGAATCCTTGCAAGAATACATCCTTGTTTCACAGGACAAAGTGCATGTTGAACACCATGTACGCCAGGAAACACAGTGGGAACAAAGCGAATGCCGAACGTTTGAAAATGTGTTAACACTTGCTTCAATTGAATGTGAGTTATCTCTACAGGACATATATAAACGGGTTGAATTCATTGAGAGCCTACCATAGATTCAATGTTGATCGGATTGCCAAATATACCGAATTGTCTTGATATTTGAAATTGCTTAAGGAGACATATATGCCGAATGTTTCTCACTTAGTTTTGAGAAAGTTTGTATATGATATTTATCGTGGTGCTGGTGGCACCGATGAAGATGCACGTATCGTCAGTGACCATGTCGTTGATTCTAATCTTGCAGGTCATGATTCACACGGTGTCATCAACGCTCCGAACTACATCGGTGGAATGGCAGGTGGTCCATCAGCAGACAAAATGGAGGTCGTCAGAGAAAGTGGAGCAGCAACAGTTATCAATGTAAACGGCGCGCTCGGAATGGTTGCAGTACGTAAAGCAATGGAAATGGCTGTAGAAAAAGCAAAAACCTGTACCATCGGAGCAGTCGGTTTACATCGGTGTGGACATGCCGGACGTATGGGTGAATATCCACCGATTGCAGCACGGGCAGGGATGATCGGTATCGTCTTATTGAATGGTGGTGGCAGGTTTATGCATCCACACGGAGGAACATCGCGTAGACTTCCACCGAATCCGATAGCTATATCTGTACCTCGTGCAAATGGTGAACCCCTCCTTCTTGATATGACACTCAGCGTTGTAGCTGGCGGAAAATTTCTTGTGCAAGCTGCACGCGGAGAACCGATACCGGAAGGTTGGATGATAGACTCTGAAGGCAACGCGTTAACAGACCCAAATGTGTTTCGCGAACGACCCCAAGATACTGCAGTTATGCCCCTTGGTGGATTTCAGTTCGGACATAAAGGTTTTGGTCTCGGTGTGATGATAGACGCCATTGCAGGAGGACTCTCATGGGCTGGATGTAGTCGTGAAACGCCAACGCGCGGGGCAAGTGGTATTGTGATGTTTGCAATAAAAATTGAGGATTTTATTGACTTAACTGACTATGAACAAGAGATTGAATATCTTGTGGATTGGGTTAAATCATCAGCAAGGTTGCCAGGGATTGACGAAATCTATGTCCCAGGTGAATTTGAGCAACGTAGTCGTGAAAAGCGACTAAAAGAAGGCATACCAATTGAGGACCCGACTTGGGATCGACTTGTTGCAGCAGCAGAAAGAATTGGGGTCGCTATCCCTTCGGTTATACAATCTTAACAAGTGAAATTTAGATTTTCATAACTATGGTGAATTTTGAAAATAAATAGACATTTCGCGGGACAAATTCGGAAAGACTCCCGACACGGTAGGTGCGGTTTTGCGGCGTACTCGCCCAAATGCGATCTGCATTCCTAACCAATGCAGAATACCACACGCGTATTCTGCCGATCACAATGTCTAATTAATTCTAAAATGAGACCTTGGCTCCAAATTTCTTTTACAAGGTCTCAAAATGAGACCTTGGCTCTAATTTTCTTTTTATAAGGTCTCAAATTCGGACACCTTAAAACCTCTAATTAGAGTTGTTGAAACACAAGGAAAAAGTGAATGGACAGCCAAATGTATGCATACAAAATCTGATGCGAATGAAAGCGGGGCCTATGTTATGGACTTACCAGCACTTGCAAACATCAGGGAAAAAGACGAGAGCGAATAAAGCGGTATTTCATGACCTTTTGACACTACCTAAAAATGAGACCTTGGCTCTATTTTCTTTTTAAAGGTCTCAAATTCGGACACCTTAAAATCTCTAAGTAAAGTTGTTGAAACACAAGGAAAAATAGTGAATGGACAGCCAAATGTATGTATGCAAAATCTGATGCGAATGAAGGCGGGACCTATGTTATGGACTTACCAGCACTTGCAACATCGGGGAAGAAGATGAAAGCGAATAAAGCGGTATTTCATGACCTTTTTTAAAAATGAGACCTTGGCTCCAAATTTCTTTTTCTTTTTACAAGGTCTCAAATTCGGACACCTTAAAATCTCTAAGTAAAGTTGTTGAAACACAAGGAAAAACAGTGAATAGACAGCCAAATGTATGTATACAAAATCTGATGCGAGTGAAGGCGGGGCCTATATCGGAGATATACCAGACCTACCAACACTTGCAGACATCAAGGAAGAAGATGAAAGCGAATAAAGCGGTATTTCATGACCTTTTGACACTACCTAAAAATGAGACCTTGGCTCTATTTTCTTTTTAAAGGTCTCAAATTCGGACACCTTAAAATCTCTAAGTAAAGTTGTTGAAACACAAGGAAAAATAGTGAATGGACAGCCAAATGTATGTATACAAAATCTGATGCGAATGAAGGCGAGACCTATATCGGAGACATGCCAGCACTTGCAACATCAGGGAAGAAGATGAAAGCGAATAAAGCGGTATTTCATGACCTTTTGACACTACCTAAAAATGAGACCTTGACGCCAAATTTCTCTTACAAGGTCTCAAATTCGGACATTTTAAAATCTCTAATTAAGGAAAAAAGGAAGGAGAAAAAATGAGAATCTTAACGGTTTTTCCCATTCTGTTTATTATCATTTTAGGTTGTGCTGTTCTGAACCAACCAACTTTTGAAGTTGATCCATCAAAACTCACCAGCATCACAAATCCACAACTGGTAGATGGAAACTTGGAAACGGTAAGCACATTTGCTGTAAGAGGTCATCTTGAGAAAAGCTACCGTTCTTTCTACGATGCGAGTCGTCCACGCGGGCAAATACAACGGAAATATCTTACCCAAATTAAGGGAAGCAAACGAACAGAAGCAGTGATTAAATTAGATTCACCAACATATATCTCTTATGTTGAGATATATCCCGCATCACGTATTCCAAAGTTAGCTTTAATGACAACCTTGGAAGATCCACCACAGTTTGAAACATCCTTTGATGTGGTGCGTGATAAACAACATATCAACGTAGAAGGGAAACAACCTGTCAGATTCCAAATCAATCGAAAGATCCTTTACTTGCGGATGATAGCGGATGGAATTGAAGATAGGCAAAATGCTGTCCGTGAGAAAAAGGAAAATAAAACTAAAAAAGAGAAAATTGATACAGATGCGCGCATTGATATACCACTTAAAGGTGCTTCAATTTGGGAGGTAAAATTTTATGCTCGTTAGAAATTGGCACCACATAATTGTCGGCATATTGTTGGTAGCTATTGGTTTCTCAGGTTGTGCTTTACTCCAAAATTCTCCTGTTATGGAACTTCCACCTTCTCGTCTAATGTGTAAAACTAATCCAAAGATGGTTGATGGAGATTTGGATACAATAGGTACATTCCAAGCAAACGGCACCATTCAGAAGTTATATTTCAAGGAAAACACAAAGGAGTATAACACCAGCACAAAGAAATATCAGATTAAGCATGATGGAACTTTAAAAACTGAAGCACTTATAAAGCTTGATAAACCTACTTATGTGTCGTACATAGAAATCTATACAGGTTCTGATATTCCGAAACTTGCCCTTGATTTCACTGCAGAGGAAAAATCACCGCAGTGGAATAATTCGTTTGTTCCCGTACTGAATAAACGACACACAAGAGTGAAAAACAATCAGGTGATAAAGTTCGATATTAGACAGAAAGTGTTATATCTCCAAATATCCGCAGATGGCATTAAAGATATAAAAAATCAATCAAGCGTCGATAGAAACGATCCACCCTATGGGTATCAAATTAATATCCCATTGAAAGGGGCTCAAATTCGAGAAGTTAAATTTTACGAGCAGATGTAAGAATTTACTTGAATTTTGTTTCACAAGATTCTATAATAAAGCAATGATTATGAAGGGAATTAACTAACAATCCCAAGTCTTTAGACTTCGGGTCCAATCATGTCAACTTGTGCAGAAGTATTTTAGATTATTTGAGACAAGCAAGGCTCTGTAGCGTCCTGCGAAATAACGTAGGACGAACCGAAGCCCACACTGCAGAAGGTAGTCCACTGGCACCGTAGTTATGGGAAGTGTGCAGATAGTAAAACTTGGCGGATCCCCAGAGGGACAAGTTGCGGTAAGCCATCGCCCGAGACGCTATCTTATCAAAAAGATTTAAGATGCGAAGTGCGAATTAATCTTTAACCTCGCGGTAGGATATACCGAGAGAATAAACGCCTGTGGAACAGATATAAGACCACATATAAGTCAGTGACTTCGGTTAGCATGGCGGGGTGGCAAACTGTGTAGAAGCAGGAATCACATAGGAGAGGTTGTGTGCTAAAAGAAGCACACGGCTTTAGCCGTCGTGAGTATCACACGAGCTAACTCTTAGACTTTTCGCTTGAATTGACTGCCTACGAAATCCAATAATCGTTTTTTGTTTGACATTATCATAAAACCGTGTTAAATTTAGCACAATACATTCTTGGAGGATCAAAACCCGATTGCAAAAACAAGAACTAAAGGGTGTTCCTATACAGAACAATGCTGAGGTACAAGCCCTTTTTGGACAAGGCGATGCCTTTCTAAAAATTATTGAAGATGATTTTAATGTACGCGTTGTTTTGAAAAGCGATAGAATCGCTGTCCTTGGTGAAAACCGAAAAGAGGTTGACAGAGTAGTAGCAGTGTTGGAATCACTACTTCACCGTATCCGAAAAGGCGAACAAATTCAAACTACCGATGTCAACTATGTCATCCGCGTATCGGCAGATAATGAACCACACGTCTTAGATAATAGTCCCGCAGAATCCATACCTGTGTTTTCAAAACGTGGTGTAATTCGTCCGAAAACTGCTGGACAAAGACGGTACGTTGAAGGGATCAAAAACAACGACCTCGTATTTGGCATTGGACCGGCGGGGACAGGGAAAACCTACCTTGCTATGGCGATGGCTGTTTCTGCACTTAAAAATGGGCAGGTAAGCCGTATCATTTTAACCCGACCTGCTGTTGAGGCTGGTGAACGTCTCGGATTTTTACCGGGGGATATAGCCGCAAAAGTTCATCCATATCTACGACCGTTATATGATGCGTTATACGATATGATGCCGCCTGATGCACTTGACAGTTACATTGAACGTAATATTATTGAAGTCGCACCGATTGCTTTTATGCGAGGGAGAACACTCAACAATTCTTTTGTCGTTCTTGATGAAGCACAAAATGCTACTATTGAACAGATGAAAATGTTCCTGACACGACTCGGGTTTGATTCAAAAGCCGTTATAACAGGCGACATCACACAAACAGACCTACCAGCGCATAAAGTCTCAGGACTCGCAGATGCACAGGAAGTACTTTCTGGAATCAAGGGTATTCAATTCATATACTTCTCCAAGGTTGATGTCGTTCGACACGAATTGGTGCAGCGTATTATTGAAGCCTATGAACGGTCAACACCACCAGATACGAGACGGCTATTACCTGAGCCAGAAACATCTGAAAGGTAACGGTTTGACTGACGTAACCAATATCAGTAGCAATACAACGTTCAACGTGGAAATAGTTCGTCGAGCAGTTTTTGTGACCTTATCTGCTCATAATTTAGATGATTATGAAGTAAGCATCTTGTTAACAGACGATCACCGTATGACAGAACTGAATCGTGATTATCGTGGAATAAATGCGCCAACTGATGTGTTGTCATTTGCACAACTTGAAGGCAATGAAAACGAACTGTTGAATTCGACTATCCTTGGAGATGTTGTTATATCGTTAGAAACAGCAGAACGTCAAGCAATAGATGAATCCCATTCGCTTGAAGAGGAAGTCGCATTTCTAACAGTACACGGTGTACTTCATTTGATCGGATTTGACCATTCAACACAAAAAGAAGCTGATGTTATGTTTGAGAAACAGAAGAATATCCTGCAGTGCCTGCAGGTAGATATTAATAAAGCTTCAATTTCTGTTTACTCTAAATAAGATTTCACCGTAAAGAAAATACACAAGGTAGTTTCTTTCGGATAACGTTTAGATTAAAATAGTTGATACACTAAACACTTGTTAGGAATATAATGGAGGTGTGATTTTACGCTTGGACGAGCAATATATAGTTATAAGATTAGTTTGTTTAGGAATACTATTGATTTTAAATGCACTATTTTCAGCAGCAGAGGCTTTGCTTGCACGTTTAACGCGGGCGGCTATCTTGGAATTTGCAGAGGAAGGTGGAAAACGTTACGAGGTACTGACATCGCTTTTACACCACCCGCGCCGCTACTCGCTTACCATCATTACTGCAAAGGCGATCCTAATGGTGGCAAGCGTTATTCTGTTTACGACATTTTGGCAAAGTCGTGTATTGAGTGCTGTAATCGCAGTGTTGTTTCTTGTCGTTTTCACGGAATTATTTCCTAAAAACTACGTCCAAAATAGCCCAAGCGGGACGACTATTCATGCGTTACGTGCCTTACGCATCGTCTATTGGGGCGGTTTCCTAATTTTAATCCCCTTGAATTTTATCGTAAATCTTTTCGTGCGTATCTGCGGTGGAAAGGTTACGTCAGCACAAGATAGTCTTGTATCTCCCGAAGTATTGGAAACCCTTGATAACGTCGCAGACAGCCAAAATATTTTAGAACCTGACGACCGTGAAATGATCGCGCGCATTTTAGATCTTCCTGATAAAGTTGTAAGAGAAATCATGGTCGCACGAACCGATATGGTATGTCTTGAGGTTGGGACATCCGCCTCCGAAGTCTTACAGACTACAATCGCGTGCAGACACACTCGTATTCCAATATATGAAGAGACGATTGATCAAATTGTCGGTATTCTGCACGTAAAGGATATGTTAGATTGTTGGGCAGAAGACAAACCGATTAACCTCCATCAACTTATAGTGGGTCGCACGCCTTTTTTCACACCAGAAAGTAAAAATATTTCTGAATTGTCCAGAGAACTTCGTGGACATAAACAACACATCGCCATCGTCGTTGATGAATACGGAGGCACAGCCGGTATTGTAACGCTTGAGAACATTATTGAAGAAATTGTTGGCGAAATCCAAGACGAAGACGAGGCGGATGAGCAGGATGCCTACATCCAAACAGCTCCGAACACCTATTCCGTTGATGCCAGGCTAAATCTCACAGAATTAAACGAAAAACTCGGCACAGAACTTGATGCAGAAAACATAGATACTATCGGAGGATTTGTTGTTGACCACCTTGGACGAGTACCTGAAAAAGACACCGTCTTTACCTATCGAGGTATCAGTTTTACAATATTAGAGGCAGATGAGCGGAGAATTCATCGCATTCAAATTCAGATGCCTAAAACCGCAAACCGATGATGTTGATTCGGAATAAATAAAAAGATTTGACAAAGTTGATTAGGTTGGGTATAATTAAGTACAGAACGGGGCGTAGCGCAGCCCGGCTAGCGCGCCTGCTTCGGGAGCAGGAGGTCGGAGGTTCAAATCCTCTCGCCCCGACTTATCCCACCTATCGCATGCTTACAAGTAGTTGTTCTCACACATAAAAATATGTCCGCTCAAAAAACACAAGCAATTGTGATTCGCTCTTTTCCTCTAGGCGAGACTCACAAGATCATTACCTTCTATACTCCCGATTTTGGCAAGGTTAAAGCTGTGGCTTACGGCGTAAAAAGCCCTAAGAGCAAACTTAGCGGAAGTTTAGAACTGCTCAATCACGGCATGCTCCTATTTAATTATCGCGAAAACAGAGACTTGCAAAGTCTTTCCGGTTTCGATCTCATTGAAGGATTTGATGGCATTCGTACAGATTTTGCACGTATTACCTACGGATGTTATTTAGCCGAATTAACTGATGCCATTGCATCAGAAGGGGACGCCAACCCTGAAATTTTCGATCTACTGCGAAATACATACCAGTATTTAGCGGATACAAATGATGTGCCTTTACTCGCTCGCGTTTTTGAAATTAAGTTTCTCGATCTAGCTGGATACGGACCACAACTTTCGGAGTGTGCACATTGCGGTTCAGATATAGATGCATCACATGTCAAAAATTCGCATGGTACACCTTCTTATACATCAGTGATGCTCTTTAGCGTTCGACACGGTGGGCTGCTCTGCAGAAGTTGTCAACATAGAGATAGCGCAGCATTTTCAATAGCACCCGGTAGTTGTGAGCTGTTGAAAACGTTGCGGATGTCAGAACTTAACAAACTAAACCGAATTCGTGCTTCTACGCGTAATCATCGTGAACTGAAACTTGTTCTCAGTAGTTTTATCCAATACCATACGGAACGAAACCTTAAAAGCCTCAAATTCATTGAAAGTGTGTTAGAAGTGTAAAGTTTGTCAAACGTCCATGCACGCTCACATTGCGTGCCTACAGAAGACTAAGGAGTCGTAATATGAAAGTAGATAATATCTTCAAGACATTACTTTTTTTTCTAAGCATCGTCACGTACTTAATATTCGGCACTCAAGGAGTTTCTGCTGCCACAATTGGTAAAATCTCCGGTATTGTCACTGCCGAAACCACTAAACAACCATTAGCCAATGCAAATGTGTCAATTGTTGGCACAAGTACTACTACAACAACAAGCGATTCTGGCTATTATGTCATAACAAACATCCCACCAGGTGGGTATGACATAAAGGTAGAACTCACTGGCTACCGTTCTAAGACCGTTGAGGCAACTAAGGTTTTCGCCGGTCTCACCACAACCATAAACTTCGCTTTAGAGGTTACAGAGGTTGTTGAACTTGAAGGCGTAACAGTAAAAGCAACCAAACCTCTCATTAAAAAAGATGTTACACAAACAACACGGATAATAGAAGCGGAAGAAATCGCTTCAATGCCACGCGACACCGTGAATGGTATCCTTCAAACCCAAGCAGGTGTCGCTGTGCTAAACTCGTCTGGGTCACTTCATATTCGCGGTGGTAGGTCAATGGAGATTAAATATCTTATTGATGGTATTCCAGTCAATGACCCAATTGGCAGAGGTTTAGGGCTGCAGATTAGCACAAACGCGCTTGAACAAATAGAAGTAATCACTGGCGGATTCAATGCTGAACACGGTGATGCACAATCTGGTGTGATTAATCTTATTACGAAGGTTGGCAGACAAAATTTCTCTGGCAGAATCAGGTATCGAGTTGGACAGTGGAGAGAACACCACGGTGATCCCCTATACGGACCCTGGTTAGATCCAGACAACGGTTTCCGACCTATAGCACTTGAGCCTTTCAGAGGGATATACATTGGAAAACCTTACGATTATCAGACACCCTATCGCGGGGATGACGTTACTGTTAGTGAGTTAGCAAACCGAGAAGGTGAGGATCAGATTATCTTCACGGAAATTGCACCCGGTGTGTATGCTGATAGAACTGAAAACCCACTGCAGCCAGTTATTGATCCCGCAACAAACGAACCAATGGTGAATGAGGAGACAGATGAAGTCATTATGGAACCTCGACCCTTTAAAGATGCTGATGGGACCATCATTGACTATGAAAAGCAACAAGTTACACTGTTAGATGGTTATGTCGTGGACTTGAACCAGTATAGCGGTCTGTTCAACGATACAAAAAAGTATAATTTACCGCCGAGTCATATTGGAGAATTGGCACTCAGCGGTCCAATATGGGGCAATCGTTTAACATTTTCTTTCGCCAGCCAGTTGCGACGCGATGAAAGTTATCTGCCCAGTAGTAGCGGGACAGGATACACACTTCAAGGAAAACTCAAGTTTGAAGTGACACCAGAACTCAAACTTACCGCAAGTGGACTATTTGATAAACGAGAAACCAACAACTACGGTGGGAGCCTCCGCTTTATACCTAATGCAATTGAAGTGGGCAATCGCGATGGTCGGAACGTATCTGTTCAACTCTCACATAATATCAACTCAGGCACATTTTATACATTGACTTTCGGACAGTTTTACCGATCTTTTGATAGCAACCAACCCGGAAAAATATGGGATCCGTTAAATAAAACGTTTGAGGATAATGCATACGATCCTGAAAAATCCTTTGAACAGAATCAAGAAGAAGGGAGAATTAGGAACCCCGCGCAACAGGCATATAACGATACAACTTATGACGTTGCAGGGGATAACAATTTCTGGACGACTCGCAATTCGACTACATCTATTTTTAAAGGAGATTTTTCGAGTCAAGCCAACGAAAATCATCAAATTCAGACTGGTATTGAATTCTCAACAAACCATCTCTATAATCTTGGGACGACAAATTATGGGAGTTCAAACCTCTATATGGAGTATTATGACGTAGCACCTACATCTGTCAGTCTATATGCCCAAGATAAGATGGAATATGCTGGCATGATTGTCAACGCTGGATTACGATATGACATATACAATCCTGATGGAATCACTCCCGAAGACCCGTTAGATCCTCTTGTGTTGAACGAAGAAGATGGTACAATCAAACTGGACAAGAGTACCTATGAAGTTGGACTACCGATTATCAAAAATCCTGTTGAACCTTCAACTAAATATATGTTAGCACCCCGTCTCGGTATTTCGTTTCCGGTTACTGACCGGGCGAAGTTGCACTTTACTTACGGGCATTATTATCAGATACCACGCGGTGATGATCTCTATGAAAACCTCAGTTTTGATATGCGCGGTGCAATCCGAAGAAGAGGAAACCCTGATATGGATCCAGAGAGAACTATCGCCTACGAGGTAGGCGTGATCCAGCAGTTCACCGATGATTTAACCGTTGACATCACGGGATTCACCAAAGATATTGACAATCTTGTTGATAGCGTGCATGTTGATATTTCCAACGACTATAGTTATTTTATTAACAACATTTATGGGCGCGTTCAAGGGTTTGAACTTTCAATCCGCAAGTGGCGTACAGGACAGAGTCCGGTTTCCGGTATGCTCAGTTATACCTATTCCGTTGCCAAAGGCAAAGGCTCCAGCAGAAATCTGGGATACCTCACCTATTACCGGCAACAGCCTGAAGTAACCGAAAGCCATCCGTTAGCTTGGGATCAGCGGCACATTGTTTCTGCAACGTTAGACATTCAATTACCTTTTACGTCTTCTGTTAACTTAGTTGGCAGGTATGCTAGTGGTCTACCCTATACACCGAATCCGAGGGCACCGATCAAACCTGCTATCAACTCAAAGCGTTACCCGGCAACTTATAATGTTGATGCACTGGTCAGCAAAGGGAGTACAATTGGTGGGATTACGTACACCTTTTTTGCAGATATTCGGAACATCTTTAACACGAAAAATCTGGATAGCATACTTGACGCAGTCACGTATGATCGGTATGGTATTCCGTTAACCGCACAGAAGCATTCCAGTCCAGGTTCATGGAGTTCTCCACGCTTGATTATGGCAGGTGTGAGTCTGGATTTTTAGGAGGATAGATCCTAAGTGGAAGTTGATGACGAATTGCGTCCTGAGTATGACGAAACGCTGCTGAAAAACGGCACTCTCGGAAAATATGCAGAGCAATATGCTGCCGGAACAAACATTGTTCGCCTTGATCCGGATGTTGCTGCCGCTTTCCCGAATGAGGATGCTGTTAATGAAGCATTACGATTCGTATTAAAACTCATGGACGACGCAAAACATCTAACTCGACATTCCGATTGATGTTAGGTTTTAGATTTTTCAACAACTTTGTCGCAGCTGAATTTTTCCATAAACCACCAAGGAAACCAAAATGCTAAATGTAGGTGAACAACTTGTATCCTCGTACTTACGATACATCCGGGGTTGTAACTTTATCGAAACCAATGTGTACACAGGTAAATCCCAAGGCGAAATTGATGTCATTGGACTGAACCTATCCGAACAGCAAGTCTACATTTGTGAGGTAGCCATTCACCTAGGAGGACTCCAGTATGTCAACTTCAAAAACAACCAAACTGATAATATTCAGAAACTTACAGCCAAGTTCTCCAAAGATATTGAATACGCCCAGAAACACTTGGATAGATACCATCAGCATTACATGCTTTGGAGTCCAATAGTCACAGACTCAAAAGGAAAGCCTGAAAACAATCAGATGCGACATCTTACAGAAATTCAAGAAAATATCAAAAGGAAGTATAGTATTGATATTGAGTGTATAGTAAATGAGAAGTTTCAAGAGTGCTTAGAAGAACTGAGAAACTATGCTAGATCTGATACTAAGGCACTCCAATGTCCCTTGATGCGTCTGATGCAAATAGAGACACATCTGGACAAATACGTAAAAAAATTAACGCTCATGAAAGTGCATGAATCCACACCTGTTTTAACAGATGAACCCAATGAAGTAGAGGTGGATGGCTCGGTACCGGCGATTGTCACGGCACCTGCCACCGAATTTCCGTACACCGGTCCCGAGATGCGGACTCTACGGCTAAAGGCCCGCCTAACTCAAGTTGACGTAGCGGTCGCGCTAGGTATGAAACGTAGCAGCAGTGCCGCGATATGTGACTGGGAGGCCGAACGTGTAAAGGTGCCGGCCAAGTACCACACCAAATTGCTGTCTTTATATGAGCCAGTGAATACGTAGGTTGGGTAGAACGCAGTGAAACCCATAGGTGTCAATTTAGTGGTTTTTCAAATATGAGAAATGCTCTTCAGTCCCGTAGGGACTATATGTTTATAGCACCCAATGTTCTCAATCTCTTTCGCTCCGTAGGTGCGATATGGCAAACAAAAACGTTCTAAAAATATCGCACCTACGGAGCGAAAGAGACTCTTATACGTTTTTCTATAAACATATCGTCCCTACGGGACTAAATATAGGACAATCTCAATCATCATGCCTATTGAGAAGTGTTAATAAAAACTCAGACATTTTCTTAAATTGACACCTATGGGTAGAACGCAGTGAAACCCAACAAAATTGTATTTATGAGACACGCTAAGGTATACCATGTCCACAACTATTGAAGGCATTTACCGCAAAGGTAAAATTGAACTCTTGGAAACACCCAGTGATATGTGTGAGGGTACACGCGTCGTCGTAACTTTTCTTCCACCCGGTTCTATAGATTTGCGGGAACGTGGTATAGACGAAGCACAAGCAGCAAATTTACGTGCGCGCTTCGCAACCTTTGCTGAGGACTGGGAAAGTCCTGAGATGGATATCTATGACAACTACGATGAGGAGAAAGCCAAGTTACAAAAATTGTAGTGTGTGGAAAATCTGTTCTGAAACAAAACTTGGTCGTTAGTACGGGAGAATTGAATGAACCTTCAACAATCAATACCTTTAAGAGACATCTATGGCAACGAAGAGGAGTTCTCAGCCGATCTTGCCAATACACTTGAAGCACTTGAAGTTGGAGAATTTGAAAACGGAGTAACCGAATCCAACGTTGGCACGCGCAAGGCGGATATTGTTGCTGTAGGAGAGGATGGTACACTCGTAGTCGAAAACCAGTTTGACAAGGCGGATTGGGATCATTGGGGTAGACTTGAGGCTTACGCTCGATTCAAGGAGGCTACGGTGGCTGTCCTCGTAGCTGAAAGTTTTGAGGACCTAATGGTCACGACATGTCGTCTGCGCAATAACGAAAGCGAGATCAATTGGTATCTAATTCAAGTAGAGGCAAATTCACATGAAGAAGTTGCCTTTCGTCACATTGCTTGGCCGATAATAGATCCGGAGGTTGAATACAGCGAATTCTGGCGGCCCATCCGCCATGGCGAATTTGGTGAACTATTTGTGGGAAAACCTGTACCTGTCAATCACGATAGGAGAATCGGAAGGCAGGTTCGTCGAGTACGCTTGACTCTCAATCTTCTCAACGACCACTGCTATATTCAACTACCATTCCGAGGAGCGGATAGAGTGGAACGCCAGAAAAAGGTCCTGGCGTTATTTCCAGATTCAAACTACAATTACGAATGTAGTGAAACACCAAAATTCGCCATGATTACGTTTCCTGTTCTTGATAAGGGAAGAAACCATCAAGACGATTGGGATGAAATCCGAAAGGAATTAGTCGACTTGGGCACTGACATATACAATAAAATTAAGGAATCTGACTTATAGTACGGAATTTGATATAAGACACGATAATGCCTAATAAAAGGAATAATCAATGGACAAAAATTATAAGGTTGCAATAATTGGGTGTGGCGGGATTTCTCACATGCACGCCGGATGGTATACAAATGAACCCAAAGTAACTATCACAGCAATTGCTGACCTTGACGAAGGACGTCTGAAAGCGTATGGCGAACGGTACGGGGTCGAAAAACATTATTCCGATTATATCAAAATGCTTGAAACGGAAGAGATTGATCTGGTATCTGTCTGTACACGTCCGAAACATCATGCGCTGATCGTGATAGAAACGGCAAAACACGGAGTCAAAGGTATTCTGTCCGAAAAACCGATGGCAGAGAATCTTGGACAGGGGCGAGCGATGCTTAAGGCGTGTTCACAGCATGGTGTAAAATTGGCAATTGGCCATCAAGTTCGGTTTAGTTCAGCATACCAATGTGGACGACAGATGATGGCTGACGGGGTAATCGGTGACATCTTCCGAATTCATGGAATCTGTGGCGGTGGCGATCTAAAAGACAATGCTACACATACCGTTGATCTGATGTTGTATCTCTACGGCGACCGTCCTGTCAGTTGGGTCATTGGTCAAATTGAACGTATCGGCGCACCGACAAAGTATGATCTGCATTCCGAGGATTTCGCGATTGGTTACTTCAAGTTTGAAGACAATGTGCGGGGTATCATTGAATCGGGACACGATACCGCCCCCGGATATCACCACATCTACTGCTACGGCGCAGAAGGCGAAGTAGAACTCGCTGCCCCTGGTGGTCCGGGTGTTCGTTACCGCAACCAAGAGTCCGGTGGGGCATGGGTGACGCCAGAACTGCCTTCCGAAATTACCCCCGTGCAAGACCTAATTGCTGCAATTGAAGAAGACAGAGAACACCGATCCAGTGGTTATCAGGGATACGCTACCCTTGAACTGCTCATGGCAATTTATGAGTCATCTCGAAAACGGTGTCGGGTTCAACTGCCACTTGAAGAGATGGAATCACCGTTAACATTGATGATTGAGGATGGATGGGTATAAGAAGCAACACAGAATAACTTCAAAGTAACCCTTAGGAGAAATTGATGGACACTGATTTCCTTATCAGCATGTATTCGATTGTGCTTCCAATTATGTTCGGGATTATGGCAGGTTTTTTCTTGATTATCGGACTACGAGGCATCATAACCAAGCGACCTTTCTTAATTTCAAACAAATGGATGCTTTGGCTTATGTTTATTGTTTTTATACCAAACATCCTACTGGTTTTATTCTTGCCATCTTCGACTTCGATTCTAATTAAGTGGCTAAACCCTGTCATATTTACAGTTGTCCTTGTAATGTTGTGTTTCGCATTGAAGGGTTACGTCGCTTATGGAGTTACAGACACGTCGTTCCGTGAAGCAATGCTCGCAGCACTCGAAAAACTACAACTACCTCACGAAGAAACCCTTTCCACAATACGACTTTCATCTGTTGAAGCAGACTTACAAGTATCCGTTCAGTCATGGATGGGAGCAGGTCAAATCAAAGCCAAACAACGCCAGCACCGTTCTCAGCTTGCAGAGATAGTTGCTGCAATGAATGAGCATTTCCAAATATCGTCATCACCTGTTAATCTCATATCTTGTGTTTTCTTTGTAGTTATGGGTGTAATTATGGTTATTGGTGGGGTTGGGATAATGATATTTTTCCAAACATAATTGATAAGATATAACATATTAGCAATTACTATGGATACTTAGACAAAGAGGTGATTCTTATTTCTGACAACTCAGGATGTAACAGATGGTTTCCGAAAATTTACGAGTAAAATATGAATCTAAAATCATAAAATTCATCCTATTATGTATTCTGATTACCGCTGGCGTCTTGGTGTTGCGAAATCTTGGACACAGCAAGATTCACTATTGGGACGAAGGTTATCATGCTATTGTTGCTCGAAATTTGACGAAGCATCCTTTAAAATTCACGCTTTACGATCAACCGTGGCTGCAATATGACTATAAAAGTTGGGGGAACAACCACATCTGGCTGCACAAACCGCCAATCGCCATGTGGGAAATCTGTATCTCACACTTTATTTTCGGTATCAATGCTTTTGCACTTCGGTTACCATCTGCTATCAGCCTTGTTGTGGCAGCGTGGTTGACATTTAGGATTGCCTCCGATCTATATGATAAGCGGGCAGGTCTCATCGCAGCATTCCTTCAAGCATTCAACCCGTTTCTCTTTGAATCAGTTCACGGTTATCGCTATTCAGACCATATTGACATTGCGCTACTCCTGTGGGTTCAGGTATCTTGTTGGTTTTTGCTCCGTGCTATACGAACTGGTAAACGAAGGAATTACATCTTATCAGGCGTGGCGATGGGGATAGCTTATCTCTCAAAAAGTTATCTTGCACTTATAACTTTCGGTGTAGCACTTGTCATCTGGGGTGTACCATTTATCACTAAGTTTGTCATCTGGGGTGTACCGTTTGTAACTAAGTTTGTTGGCAAGTATATAGGAAAGATTCCTATTCACAGAGAATCTATTGAAGAACCTGACACAATTGATGTCCAGAAACATGATCATCCTGTGACCGATGATAATGAGGTGCGAATTCGTCTTAGTGATGTTGCTATACAACTTATTGCAGGAATTGCAACCGTCGCCCCATGGATTGTATATTGTCTGATAAAATATCCTAAAGAATTTATATGGGAACATAAACGTGTTTTTGACCATCTTAATACGAATATTGAAAACTGGGGAGCATCATGGGACCGACCACTTTTTGAGTATATGCCGCTGTTTTACCCGTTTTTCTATGCTGCGCTCTTTGCTGTTGTGCTGTGTCTGCTAGTGATTCTATTAAAACGTTGGAGGTTACCAGAATTATTTGTGTTAGCTTGGGCTATTGGTGTGATTGTTCCGCACACATTTGCACAGACGAAAACACCATCTGCGACGATGATTGCTGTGCCACCCCTACTAATTTGTTTAGCAGCAGTTATTAGCCGCGCTTGGAAACGACGGGATTGGCTTTACACAGCAATGTGGGGTGCAGCGATGTTAGCTATTACTTCCATCGCTGCTATAGCAACAATTTCTAAGGGAGGTATCCGAATCCAGAATATAATTCCGCTTGATGGAATAAAAAGTTTTGCACCTTTTATTCATAAACACTTCTGGATTATTGATCAACTCATTATTTTTGGTGTACTGCTTGCTATATTTTGGGGAATCTATCTGCTAATACGTAAGAGAGGATGGCAAAGATGGGTATGGCTGGGTGTTCGCATTATTGCACTTATATTTGCTGTTTTTTATGCTGCCCGATATGTAAATGCTGCTTACAAGGTAACTGAGCGCAATGCCAAGATACCTCTATATGTGGAAAGTGGCAAACGTATTCAACGTGAACTACCAACAAATGTCTGTTTTTTCCTTGACGATCAACGTAGCGGTGCACATTTTGATCTGATGTATTATGCTGACAGATCAACATATCCAATCAACATTATTGATGTAAAAACGCTGCACGATGTTGCCCAGAAAGCAACGGAAGCGCGTGCAGCAGGAGCAATTCCATACATCTTCTCAGTCAAAGAAACAGAGTATAGTTATCCACTACTTATTGAAGGTGAGGTAGATGTTGGGAATGGTCAGAAACAACGGTATCGGATTTTTGAAATCACTGAGAATCAGTGAATTACAAATTTACTGAAGTACGAACCCGCTGTTATGGTATAATACCAAATTAACTTGATCCCACTCGGTAGGTACGGTTTCTAACCGCACCCATAAGCGTCAATTTAAGAAAAGACTCGTTTGTAGTCGCGCAATTCATTGCGCCTCTTACATTCAAAGAAAAGAGGCGCAATGAATTGCGCGACTACGAACGCTGATATTCTCGTCCTTTGCGTTATTTGAGATGTTGATACAAAAAGGTGCAGTTAGGAAACCGCATCTACCGTAGTTGGAAACCGCTAAATTGACGCCTATGGTGCGGTTTCTAACCGCACCTAATACCAAGAAAAATGAGATAAATCCCGTTAATTTGGTATAATACACGCATGAAAATTATTTCGCGTCACACTTTGAGGGAATTTTGGGCGAACATTCTGATGCGGAACTACCATTTTAAACATTGTCCATCAACGTGATAACTATGGAAATTAAACCGATCAGAACCGAAGATGACTACGAAGTCGCGCTAAAAAGTATAGAACAACTCTGGGACGCAAGTTACGGTTCACCAGAAGGCGATACACTTGATGTACTTGTGACACTTGTGGAGGCTTATGAAGAGAAACACCATCCTATTCCGCCAACAGACCCTATTGATGCAATCCTTCACTATATGGAAAGTCAGGGAATCTCAGAACATGATCTTGAACCTTATATCGGTTCCTGTTCTTGTGTATCGAAAGTATTGAATCGCGAGCGTACTTTGTCTCTAGGCATGATACGAAAATTGCATAAAGGTCTCGGGATTCCAGCGGATATTTTAGTTCAACCTTATGTATTACGAACCACTTCATGAATTCTAAACCACATTTTCAGAAGGAAGCGGTTTATCATCGCTCCCGCAATATGGAGGTAAAAAAATATGAAATTTCTAAGATATTGTCTTTTATTTACTGTATTGGCACTCACTACACTGCCAGTAAATGCAGCTGAAGAATGGGAGGCACTTGATGTCGGAAATCTCTCGTCTGCAATTTTCAACACAGCAGTCGTGGGGTATCCAAGGAATCCTGTTGCTAACCCATCAGGATGGTGGCCCGCAGGAACAAACGATTCATACATTTATGAAGGTGACATCTGGATCGGCGCAAAAAAGAATGGTGAAGTCGGCGTTGCTGAGGCAAATGGAAGGCAAAGTGAAATTTGGCCAATTCCTATTATAGATCCAGATACAGGCGAATTAGTTGATATATATTCCAAAAAACCCGGTGTGACCACAAAAGGAACACCAACAAACCAATTGATTAGGTTCAAATGTTCCGACACCAACCCTGAAGCAAATAAAGGGTTGATCCTTGGTTTAGAAGTTGATGTAAATGGATTTCAATGGAGTTACGCTCCGCTCTATGACTTCTTTATCCTTGAGTATAGCATCAAAAACGTTGGAAGCGACACTCTTGAAGATGTGTTTATGGCATTCAGATATGATGTGGATATCTCCAGCAGCGAAACAGGCACTGCAAGCTACTCAGCAGATGACTTCGTCGCACTGGACCAAACACCGGACGGACTTAATCCGGACGGTCACCCGAACCGTTACCTTTCTTACGGCTTCTCAAACGCATCTGCCCCGGGGTACATCGGTGTTCGTGTATTAGATGCATACATCGGTGATGATTCCGAAGATGCTGCAGCTAAAATCCCTTTTACTGCACATAAAAGGATTACCATAGATACAGACCCAACAACGGATGCGGAGATGTACGCTTTGATCAGTACTCCCGGTGTTGAACCACTTCCTGCAAACTACGATGATCAACGATTTATCCAATCATACGGACCAGTTGAATCGCTTGCTCCAGGAGAGACATTCAACGTCATCGTTGCAGTGGCTATTGGTGAAGGGCTAGGAGGATTGCAATCGTCTTCAGACTGGGCGCAGAAATTGTATGACGATGATTACATCGCACCGGCACCGCCACCATCACCAATCGTAACAGCATATCCGGCAAATGGACAAGTGTCACTGATCTGGGAAAGTGATGGACGATGGGTTGATAACGGCGTCAATAAAAGCATTGAAGAATATGTTGACGTAACCGACCCAGAGAAAATTTTTGAAGGTTACAGAGTTTATAGACGTGATACCGCTTACAATGAAAACACTGGTGCCCCTGTCGAAGATTGGGAATTACTGATGGAATTTGACAAACCCAGTGATACCGGTAATTTCTTTACGGTTGCACATGTCGGTAAGCAATCAGAAGCGATTATTGAAAGCATGGGAGATGAACCTTTCTTTGCAGAATTCTTCAAAAGTGCAACCTACGCCATCAAGTTCAATTCCAGCACAAGCTTTGAGGTGATAAACACAACACTATGGGAAGTGATGGCGTATAATCCCGATTTTCCAAGCGACGGCGGTGGGTTTGTTGTCGTGAAGGACCCTGATACAGGTGAACCTTATCCGGATGGGGCATACCGATCCGGTACACAAATCTATTTTGGCGGACTCTACGTGAAAATAACTGATGGCCCCTCGGGACCGCCTGTTGCTGGCGACATCTTCCGCGTTGTTTCCACCCCCTCAATAGCACTCGGTGAAGACGTAGGAATCAAGAATTTCTATGCCGACACAGGGTTAACAAACGGAATTCGATACACTTATGCGGTTACTTCTTACGATTCAGGTAATCCTAAAAAGGGACTGCCTGCAATGGAGAGTAGTCAGATTGAAACGATGGTTCATGTTGTTCCGCGCGCACATCCCGCGGGATATAAAGAACCTACTGTTGATGTTGAACAGAACGGAGGTGTAGTTGTCTCAATTGAACCCATGGTGTTAGCACCTGACAAAGTAACGGGACATCAATATAAGATTGTCTGGTACGGTGCTAAACAAACCGGACCCGGGGCATACATCACAGGTCCCGGATACCAACCCCCTGCTTATGAGATTGTTGATACCACAACGAATCAAACTGTAGTGGAGAAGCAAACGTTTGATTGGTATGATGCCGGCCATTTTGAGGCTTTTGAGGCGCGTACCCCAATGTTTGATGGTATCATCTTGAATATGAAGGGGGTTGACGTGACCTACGATACCCCCGACGAAAACCCGATTAATGACGTTAAACTGATAGCAGGAACAGTCACTGACTGGTCAGTGAACATTGAATCCCCTGGTGCTGGCGCAAATACGTGGCCCAACATCTTCTGGGCAACCTATTATCTCCCACATACCTTCTCTATCACATTTACTGACGATACGCACGTCAAGGTGGTAGACGAAGATACAGGTGAGGAAGTCAAATTCAACGACCAACGTGCTGCAGGGTATGCCATCCTAACAGGCGCAGGTTGGAGTGATGAATATAATCCGCAAGACACGGAAGACTATTTCCGAATTTACATTCGCGGTGCTTACATATTCATAAATGACCCTAACGGTGAAATCTCTGCTGGCGATGTATTCTCCGTAGAGATGGGGGGTGTTAGCGCGCCGCAAGATGGAGACGAACTTCTGCTAACAACACAAGGCGAGTCACTTGAACCTGAAGACATCAAAGCCGATCTCGGAAAAATTCGTGTCGTACCAAATCCCTACTTCATCACGAATAAAGCAGTCACCGCAGAAGGGACAGACAAGGTCTTTTTCACCCATCTACCACCACGGTGTACTATCCGAATCTATACATTGACTGGTGAATTGGCACGTGAAATCAAACACCAAAGTGCAACTCCGTTCAGTCCAGATGAACGGTTGGCACAAGGCGACAAGGGCGGCACTGCCGAATTTGATCTGCTCAATCGATATAATCAAGCACTCGCAAGTGGTGTCTATATCTACCATGTTGAGGCACAAGATGAAAGCAATACTGTCATCGGAAATAAGATCGGACGGTTTGCAATTATTCGATAACGTGAACGCTTTTGAATGCACACGTTTTAGGAGACGTATATGTTCAATATTAATTATTTTAAGGATTTACAGGTCAGTAAAAAAGCAAAGATTAGATGGACAGATAAACTACGTTGCCATCTTTCCCGCCTTCTAATCTTGGTATCAGCAGTTGTTATGTTTTCTTCCACAATACCCAGTGAAGCGACTACGAATGTGGGAACTGCCGGTGCACAATTTCTCAAGATCGGACCGGGGGCAAGAGTAGACAGTTTGGGGGGTGCGTTCAGTGCCATAGCAAACGACGTTACCACCATCTATTGGAATCCAGCCGGATTAAGTCAATTAAAAAAGACAAGTTTTTCGGACACGCACACAGTATGGCTTGCGGATGTTCGATATAACTATCTCGCGTTTGCCACACCGATAGAAAAGGTCGGAACCTTGGGGGCAAGCGTTACATTTCTCAACGTTCCTGACACAGAAATCACAACCCTTGCGAAACCAGATGGCACAGGACTGTGGTACTCTGCATGGGATACAGCCGTTTCGTTAGCGTATTCCAGACAACTTTATCAAAAGGAGTCTGGTACTAATCTCTCAATTGGTATCAATGCGAAATATATCCACCAACAAATTCACAGGGAAAGTGCCAGAGGTGTTGCTATTGATGTCGGCACTTTATACCATACGGGTTGGCGGAGTCTACGTATCGGAATGTCTTTCTCAAACTTCGGTCCTGAGATGAGTTTCAGCGGTCCCGACCTTGAGACTGGCGTTGAAGAAGCAGGTGATGAACGAACCGCAGATTATCATCCCTTTCCAGACACGACAAATCCCGCACGTAAAGCGGAGTTGGAAACAATCGAATATCCGTTGCCATCCAATTTCCGACTCGGTGTCGCCTACGACCTAATTGATAATGAGAGTAATCTACTAACCATTGCGCTTGATGGTAATCATCCGAATGATAACAGCGAACGTCTAAACATCGGATTAGAGTATTGGTTCAAAAAGATGGCTGCAATTCGTGCAGGATACAAATTCCGCTTAGGTCCCGATAGAAGTGATGATCAAGAGGGGCTTACGCTCGGATTAGGCGTCCACCTTAAGTTCAGTCAAACGAGGCTTTCTCTCGATTATGCATTCGCTGACTTTGGATATCTGCAACAAGCGCACCGTGTCAGTTTGGGACTAATGTTTTAAGAACCATCACACTAGTGCTGTGTCCACTCAAATTTTATGGGTAAAGGTCGCGATTCGGAGATCGCTCGGACACCAATGTCGCGTGTTGTAGGGGGAACTCCGATTCCCGACTACTGCCGCGACCTACAATTTGAATGTAGACACAGCACTAGTAGTGTGGTATAATTTAACAACATAGTAGGTAGGCAAGACGTGAAGGGAATTAACTAACAATCCCAAGTCTTTAGACTTCGGGTCCAATCACGTCAACTCGTGCGGAAGTATTTTAGATTATTTGAGACAAGCAAGGCTCTGTAGCGTAATGCGAAATAACGTAATGCGAACCGAAGTCCACACTGCGAAAAAGAAGGCAGTCCACTGGCACCGTAGCTATGGGAAGTGTGCAGATAGTAAAACTTGGCGGATCCCCAGAGGGACAAGTTGCGGTAAACAGTCATCGCCCGAGACGCTATCTTATCAAAAAGATTTAAGATGCGAAGTGCGAATTAATCTTTAACCTCGCGGTAGGATATACCGAGAGAATAAACGCCTGTGGAACAGATGTAAGACCACATATAAGTCAGTGACTTCGGTTAGCATGATGGGGTGGCAAACTGTGTAGAAGCAGGAATCACATAGGAGGGGTTGTGTGTTTCAAAGAAGCACACGGCTTTAGCCGTAGTGAGTATCACCTATGCACTCAACTATCTAATACCCAATTAACCCGATCTGTAGCGCGAGGTCCCCGTGCCTTGCAATGCTAACCGCTATTAGAAAACTTCGAATCAAGTTAATTTGGTATAAAAAGGAAAGAGTTGTCAATAACCCCGCGCTAAAGCATCGGGGCTTGTGCGAAGCGCATGCCAAGCGTCCACTCCACAAGTTAAACGGTTGACTAGACGATATATCGCGGGTCTTGTCGTGGCAGGCAACAAGATGTTACGGATGCTCCCCAAGTCTGTATCCTCTCTGATCCCGTGATGTCGATGGGGAAACATATACCGCGAGAGCGTGGGCTTATAGCCATTATTTTCTGGTAAAGACATCGTGTCAGGTCAAGTAAGCGAGTAGTGACAGTCTCACTGAACGAAGCAGCACAACTGAATCCAGACTCCCAGTGTGCAGGTGGAGATAAAACAGCACTCCCCCTTTTGGGGACAAATTATAACTATAATAGGAGGCGGGCTTTCCTCCCCTGCCTAAAGGCGAGGGGTCTCCAGCCCGAAGAGTGATGACAAACGAACGTCTGACCATTGAAGAAATAGAACATAAATACCCAGATGAATGGCTGCTTATCGTTGATTATGAACTCAGCGAAAATACTGAGCTGCTATCGGGGAGACTCATAGCACATAGTAAGTCCCGTAAGGAGATACGTGACATTTCAATGAACTATACAGGACGAGTCGCCGTTCATTCTACACGCAAAACGCCAGAGGGTGTAGGGTACCTATTATAATGAGATATAATGGGAAAAATATCATTTGATAGCACGCGTCAATTAATTGCCCTCAGTCTTGAAGTTAGCAGCATCAACGCTGATAGCGTTCAAGCCTTTTCTGTTGCTTTGGATACGGGTGCTTCAATTACAACTATTCCATCACAAGTTGCTATAGATTTAGGATATGATCTTTCAAATCCAAAGCAAGAGGTTAATATTCTCGCAAGCAGCGGCATTTTTACTGCTAAAATCATAACCGTGCGCAAATTAACCGCAATTGGTGAAACTGTTGAAAATATTGATGTCTTATGCCATGACTTACCTGAAGATTCAATAGTTGAAGGACTGTTAGGCTTGAATTTTCTACAATATTTCGATATTAAGATCTCGTTTTCGACAGGGACTATTGAAATTTACCCCAAATAATTCACTTCTGAACAGATTTTCCGAGACTAAAACCTCGCTTTTCAAAGCGGGGATACAGTCTCGCCCTCGTTAATTAGACCAAACCTTTGTAGAAAAAGATTTGACATTTGTTGTCCAATGTGGTACATTATATGTAACTTGCTGGACAACGCTCTGACCCTGCACGCTTGTGCAGGTGTTGTCCACCACCGTCAGAGGTGGTATAAACAAGTCGCAAGTGTCACCTTGCTAAAAACATGTATCGGTAGCAGCCCATAAGTTTCGGAGACAGGGCGAAAGTTGTCACGCAGGATCACTGCTACCCCCTTTCATATTTTGCAGGCAGGGATAGCCGTGAAAGTTTTTCGCACGATATGCCTTCTATCCACTTCTTTTCAGGATATAGGGGAATTGCCTGCTGGTGGAGCGATAATAAGACGGTAATCTCTTTGAGAAAACCGCAGTTGCTACGAAGCCGAAGCCCTACCCTTTAGGGTGTGGGTGCTATCACTCAAACTTACGTACTTACTTAACGCGAAACTCACGTAAAAGTGAGATTCATTATCTCTAGGAGGTTGAATGGCATGAAAATTATGTTGGTATTAGCAGGATGTGTGTTGATGATAGCCTATTTTGTTATCAGCACGAGCGACATGGCACAGGCGGAGGAAGTCTTGGGAACAGGAACGGCGGCACTGCTAGGAGGAGACCTAACCGATCCAGAAGACGATGGTGCTCCTGATTCAGATGAAGGTTACAACGCCATTTTCTCAGCCAACGATAAACCCGGATTCGGGGATAGGGAACTTGCGTTTAACGTCTTTGATAACATCCTTGGCGGCGGCAATGCCAAATGGTGCTGCGGACCTGGGGGCGGCATTCCGGAAGAAGGTCTACACGTGACAGCTGAGTTTGAGGAGGCGTACGCATTGACACACTTCACCGTATCTTCAGCGAACGATCGTCCTGCAAGGGACCCTACAGTGTGGGAGGTTCAGGGGTCGAACGACGGCGATGATTTTACGACCATCTTTTCTCACGACGGGGCTAGCTTTTGGAATCAGCGACTGCAAGTCGTCCGTTTTGATGCAGGGGAAGATTTCGACGCTCAAACCACCGGGTATCGGTTTTTTCGGCATGTTACTTTTAACACCGCTGATCGCTTTCAAATTGGCGAAATTGAGTACTTCGGCGATGATAGTTTTGCCGTAGACCCTAAAGCCAAGCTCACAACCACATGGGGAAGCATCAAAAACGTCCGATAAGCGCAAATATCGGACATTTTCTAAATCGGCTTGAATCCAGTAATAACTTGGTTTGAGCCGTTTTTCATTGAAATGATGCGACAATAGTCGCCAGAATGTGGTAAAATAATATCAACTTTAGCGGATACCCTTTGCAAAGGAGGAAACATAAATGTCTAACGAACGTATGACACTTGAAGAAATGATGGAGAAATACCCTGATGAATGGTTATTTATCGTTGATTGCGAACACAGTGAAAACACAGAACTTCTATCCGGACGTGTCTTAGTCCATAGCAAATCCCGGGACGATATTTATGATGCTTCAGGGTATTATAAAGGTGGTGCAGCAATACGTTATACAGGTAAACTTCCAGAAGGGATGCACTATTTATTGTAATGGGACATATTCCGTTTAATCCCTCGCTTAGGTTAATCGTCCTACCTCTTAAAGTTGAAGGTATCAACGGGGGTAACTTCCGAGATCTACTTGTTGCTTTAGATACAGGTGCCTCAGATACTTCAATTCCTACAAAAGTTGCTACGGATTTGGGATATGATCTCTCAAACCCAAAACAAGTGGTACTCCTTACCACAGGCAGCGGTACTGCACTTGCTAAAATCATAACCGTAAGTAAATTGACTGCAATTGGGGAAACTGTCGAAAATATAGATGTCCTATGCCATGACCTACCTGAAGCATCAACCATAGATGGTGTATTAGGCTTAAATTTCTTGTCACATTTTGATCTCAATATCTCGTTCTCAACAGGAACGATTGAACTCTGCCCATACTAATGTACTCCCTGATGACTCCTCATAATAGAACTAAATGTCACTGAGTACTGAACATCTCTAACCTTGACTCACAGACCCATCGTATATCTCTTGCTGTAGGAGCGACTTCCCAGTCGCGACTTTTAAAATTCCAATTGAATTTAAAAATCCATTATGCTACAATAATTACCTGAAACAACTAACACAAACGGAGCAGACAACAAAAAACAGATATGACCTTTCAAGAAATAATTTTAGCATTAGAAAAATTTTGGGCAGATCACGGATGCATCATACAACAACCTTGCGATATAGAAGTCGGTGCTGGCACATTTAACCCTGCAACATTTTTACGATGCCTCGGTCCAGAACCGTGGCAGGTCGCCTACGTCGAACCTGTCCGCCGCCCAACCGATGGCAGATACGCAGAAAACCCCTTCCGACTCGGCGCATTCTACCAATATCAGGTGATATTAAAACCCGCACCAGAAAATGTTTTACCACTCTACCTTGAGAGCCTCTACCATCTCGGCATTTCTCCTCGTAAAAACGACATCCGCTTTGTAGAAGATGACTGGGAATCACCGACTCTTGGTGCATCAGGCCTCGGTTGGGAAGTCTGGTGGAACGGTGCAGAAGTCACGCAATTCACCTATTTCCAACAGATGGGAAGCATTGATCTTGATCCGATTTGTGCTGAGATTACCTATGGACTTGAACGTATCGCACTTTACCTGCAGGATGTTGACAATTTTTTTGACATCCGTTGGAATGAACACCTCAACTACGGAGATGTCTATCGGCAAAGCGAAGTGGAATACTCAACCTACAACTTTGAACACGCAAACGTAGACATGCTATTTGACCTGTTTAGCACCTACGAGAAAGAAACCCACGCGTGTCTTGATGCTGGTTTAGTTCTCCCCGCAACCGACCATGTCCTGAAATGCTCACATACCTTTAACATGCTGGACGCGCGCGGCGTTATCAGCGTCACGGAACGGGTGAGTTACATTGAACGTGTACGAAGACTTGCACAACGTATCGCACGCGCTTACGTCACACAGCGCGAAGAGATGGGACATCCACTCAGGGGACGTTTCAGCACGACATCAACTTCCACCACACCTACCCCCACCACGGTAGGTGCGGTTTCCAACCGCACCGAAACCGCGGTAAGCACTGAGACCGCTGAACTTCTATTTGAAATCGGCACAGAAGAGATACCCGCAAGTTATGTTCCACCTGTCCTTGAGCAACTCAGTGAAATTGCCACAGACTCTCTTACCACACACAGAATTCCGTTTGGCAAAATTCAAACACTTGGTACACCGCGCCGTATAACACTCTCAATCAAAGATGTCCAAGTGCTGCAGGAAAGCCAAGAGACTGAAGTCACAGGTCCCCCCAAAAGCATTGCTTATGATGAAAACGGTGAGCCTACAAAGACTGCAATAGGCTTTGCAAAAGCACAAGGTGTTGAACTTTCTGACCTTCACATCGTTGAAACTGAACGTGGAGAATATATCGCTGCAACCAAGTTTGAAAAAGGAATACAGACACACGAACTCTTGGAAACGCTCCTACCTGAATGGATTGAAGCACTTCGCTTTCCTAAATCAATGCGATGGGAGACAAAGTCTGAAGAACCGCGTGCGTTTGCACGTTTTGCACGTCCTATCCGATGGCTTGTCGCATTACTCGGAGATGCAGTTGTGAACTGTGCTTACGGCGCAGCGCATGCAGGACGTATAACCTACGGACACCGCTCTTTACATCCCGACCCGATAACTTTGGCAACTGCTGACTTGGATACCTACATTAAGGAATTGCATGCAGCAGATGTTGTTGTCTGTCCCAACGAACGTCGTGATACAATCGAAAAGCAGGTTCGAACCGTTTTAGATACTGAAGAATGTCTCCCCAAATTGGATGAAGAATTGTTAGATACGGTAAACTATCTCGTAGAAAATCCGCAACCGATTGTTGGTAATTTCAGCGAGTCTCATCTGGAAATACCGACTGAGGTGTTGATTACCGCAATGAAAAAGCATCAACGCTATTTTCCTATGTGGAAAAGCGAAACTGAACTTGCTGCAAAATTCATTACCATTTCCAATGGCACAGACGGTAATATTGATGGTGTTCGGCATGGAAATGAACGTGTCCTACATGCGCGCCTCAACGATGCGGAGTTCTTCTATAGCGAGGATCAGAAGACCACCCTTGCCGATAAAGTTGAACGTTTAGGTGCAGTCGTCTTTCACGCAAAACTCGGTTCGCTCTTGGATAAGGCGGAACGGCTTAAGGCGTTGGTTAAGTTCATTGGCATAGAATTGAAGTTGGCAGAAACGACCAACCACTACACTGAACGTGCAGCATGGCTCTGTAAGGCAGATTTAACCACCCACATGGTCATCGAATTTCCATCACTGCAGGGGATTACGGGTAGGTATTACGCCAAAAACTCTGGTGAACCCGAACCTGTCGCCATCGCTATTGCAGAACACTATCAGCCGCTTGGAGCAGATACACCGCTGCCTGAAAGCGAAGTCGGCGCGATCCTCGCCATCGCAGACAAACTTGACACAATCGTTGGATACTTCGGCATAGAGGAACGCCCCACAGGTTCACAAGACCCATACTCTTTACGGAGGCATGCCCTCGGCACAATCCGCATCCTTCAAGATCGGCAGTTACCGCTCTCTTTAGATGCGGTTATCCAAAAGGCAATCTCTTTATACGAAGTGGAATTAGTCGATGATACAAAAACGAACGTTCTTAATTTTATCAAAGAACGTCTACGCGGTATCTTGCAAACACAGCAATATGCGCCTGACCTTGCCGATGCAGTCTTGGCAGTCGGTGATGTTGACATCGTGGATATTCTCAAACGTGCCAGCGCACTTGCCGAATTTCGCTTGACACACGATTTTGAGGAAGTATATAATGCACTCAATCGGGTGCTAAGAATTTTACCCGATAATGCACCAGAAACTGTGGATGCTGCGCTGCTAAATGACGATGCAGAAAAAGAACTGTACGCTCATGTCAGCGATGCAGAATCTGACTTTAAGAAAAGTATCCAGTCAAGAGCATATTCGGAACTTCTGATACAGTTAGCTGAATTACAGCCAGCAATTGACCAGTTTTTCGACGATGTCCTCGTGATGGCGAAAGAACCCGCGCTGCGCACAAATCGATTGGCATTGCTAAATCGTATTGCAAAATCCATCTATGCTGTCGCCGACCTTACAAAATTGGTTATTGCAAGGGAATAGACACCGTGTTTGTAGTCGCGCAATTCATTGCGCCTCTTTGAATTTTTTAGGGCTTGCACACATTCGCAGCAGAATGTTGCAAGCACGGTTTTCAGACAACCTCTTGGTTTGTCGCATCAATACGCTTATGAAACAATATTCTATAATCTGTGTTAATCTTATTCTCTGTATCGCATTTCTCATCGGGTGCGGTGAAAAAGAAGACAAGGCAATTCTCTCCGCAAGACAAGCAATCGTTCAAGGAGATTATGCTTCGGCAGAATCGGCTGCTAAAAAATCGCGCGCCAACGATTCAAAGAATCAGGAAGCAGTATATCTTGATCGCTTACTTCAGTTACGGAATAGCACAGATACGATAAGTTGGCACCAAGCCATTGCACAAGTATCGACCTATCTTGAAATATTAAACAACAATATTAATTCGATTTCCACACTTGAAGATCCGGATTCTGACGAACTCAATCATCAGGAACGGCTTATTCGGTCACGAAATTCTATCTCAGGATTGCTCGCTACTGCACTCGTAATGGCAGTTGAAAAACAACCTAACTTGTTATCCGGTTTAGCAAAGAGATCAGACGCGGTTGTCGTTACTGCACTATTAGAAGCACAAAAATGTTATCAACCCTCTGTCCACGAAGCTGTTGCTAAACTCGTACAACAACTCAGCAGCGGAACAGATGGTACAGGCGCAAATCTCACGAACCTGCTAAAAAATGCCACACAACACCCAGATCCACAGATCAAAAAAGCAGCGATACGAGAATTAGGCGCGTTACAAAGCAATGAATTAATTGCAACGTACCAATCAATCCTCTCCAAAACAGATGAAGTACCGGAAGTTGCTTATAGTACCATCGTTGCTGTGGGAGCACTCTGCAAGCCCGAATTTCAACCAAACCCTGAAATTGTATCAATTCTTCAACTTGCAACAAGAAACAATAACGCGCAAGTTCGAATGCACGCAGCAAAATTACTCGGTAAACTTCAAGCGGCAGCGGCAGTTGATGATTTAATCAAACTCTTAGCAGATTCCAACATTTATGTGAAAAGTACCGCTATTGATGCCCTTGATCGTATTGGCGAACCCGCTATCGCTCCACTCTTGACAGTCCTTGAAACTGGGGCAACCAACATTATACCAGATGAAGATGAAGGTTTTTCCGATCAATACCAATTTATAGCAAGTGCGTATATTGACGACTCTTGGATGAAAAAATACCGCTTGAGAGCACAATCCGCTGCAATTGATACATTGGGAATACTCCAGTCGGAAACCTCAGTTATGCCTCTAATTCAACTCTTGGCAAACGAGGATTTGAAAGGTGCAGCACGTGCTGCTTTAGTCTCAATGCGTGGCGTTGCGGTTCCAGCACTTTTAGACGCACTTCAAACTGGTGAATTCCATGTGCAATTAGAGTCCGCAAACGCGCTTAACTCTATTGAAGATCGCCGTGCCATACAACCGTTTATTGACCTACTAACAGGTGATGTGAATAAAGAGGTTAAAGCCGTCGCTGCAAAAGCACTTGGTAACATGCGCGCACGCGGTCCCAATAATGCAGCTGTTACCGCCCTTACTGCAGCACTTGAACTTGATGATACAACAGTAACACAAGCAGCTGACGCTCTCGGCAAAATAAACGTTTCCTCTGAAGAAACAATTCGCAAATTGATTGCCATTTCAATGGATAAACTACGCCGCGAAACAGTCCGATCCGCAGCTATCAATGCCTTATGGCAATTGAAACCCGCAAATGCTACACAACCAATGTTGTTGCTTATGCTAAGTGATGAGACGAGTGCTATTATCCGTGCAAACGCTGTCCAAGTGCTTAGTCGAACTAAAGATACGGAAACGATTCCCACACTTCTTTGGGTATTGTCAATGCAATTCGATGAAATATCTGATTTCCAGCGTCACATGAAACGTAAATACAAAACATTAGATGTGCTTAGATCGCATTTGGATTCCCTGAATATCGAATGGACTGCAGATTATCCGCGTCCTTATTATCGGATTTGGGGTGAACTTAAGCCAATTCCTAGCCTTGTCCGGAGTGAAGTCGCACACACCCTTGGCATTTTCAAAGGTGATACTGTGGTTGAACCGCTAACGAATACTTTAGCGGATGATCAACGCGCTACGGTACGGCGCAATGCCGCATGGGCACTTGGCAGAGTCGGTGGTGATGATGCCGTTGATGCGCTAATTACTGCGCTAAAAAAAGATAAACAGGGAGTTGTACGCCAAGAAGCTGCGATCGCCTTAGGCACAATCAAATCTCAGAAAAGTGTTGAACCTCTGCTTGATATAATTAGAACTGATAAGTATGAAACTGCACGACTTGAAGCAACGAAAGCACTCAGAGAAATAAGCCCTACGCTTGCGGATAAAGGTCTCGTTGAGATCATTAAAAAAGGACTTGGTAGTTTTGAAGATGGACATGAAGTCCAATCTGTACAGAATGAAGTCATCGGTGCACTTGTTACAAATGGGAATGAAACCACAACTGGTTTCTTGCTTGATGCTCTCAAATCCGCTGATGACGAATGGACTCGCTGGGCAATCGTCTATATGCTTGGGGTCATTCATAACAGTTCCGCATTAGAAACGATGCTTGAAGCGTTGAAAAACCCAAGTTATGTCCTTCGTAAAGAAGCAGTTACTCGACTCGGTGGTTTTAAAGACCGAAAGACAGTAGAACCCTTAATTGCAATTCTTGAAAATAACGAAGAATCGGTATCTATCAGGGCTGCTGCTGTAGCCTCGTTGAATGCACTGCGTGATGAGCGCGCAGCACCCGCGCTCCGCGATGCTCTCAATGATAAAAACAGTGCGGTTCGGTTGCAAGCGGTTGCTGCTTTGGGAAGTATAAAAGATGCTAAAGCAGTCCCCAAATTGAGCCTAATGGTTGAAAATCAGTTAGAATCTGATGCTATTCGAGCTGCAGCAGTTACTGCACTCGGTAACATCGGTGATAAAGGTTCAGAAGACCTCCTAATCCGGTCGCTTGACAACCGTATCGGTAATATAGCGAAAAATGCCATCGTTGCACTCGGCAAACTGAAGAGCACAACTGCTGTGCCACAATTAATCACCATCTTAGAGGATAAACAGATTGCATTAAATGCCAGCACGCTTCTCTTAACAAACGCCTCTCCTCGCATCAAAGCTGCAGTTGCCCTTAGTCAAATCGGCGGAAGCGAGGCAGCGGACGCCCTCGCCAATCTTCTTATTGATGGGACGGAGTATATTGTCGCACTTGAAGATGAGTGGAACAGACACAATTTAGCATTAAATGATCGGAAACGGAACTGGAGTTGGGAGCGGATCGTTGCGGCAGCTAAAAAACTTAACCTCCCTGAGTTTATCGCAGAAAAAATGCAGATGCGCGCAGATGATAAATGGGAGGGTAATCCTGTCAGGAACGCTGCATCCGTAGCATTGGGACGAACACGTTCTCTTAATCTTTCACAACTCAGGGAATCGCTCGCTGATACGGATGTAGACATCCGCAAAGATACGGCACGTAAAATTGGAGAAACGGGCACAATTGCTTTAGCTGCTGACCTTGTCCTCGTCGCAAACGGAGAAAATGAGGACAATAAAGACGTCCGACGCTTAGCAACTCAGGCTTTAGGTGAACTCGCTGATGTTTCAACAACCGACCCACTCATTGAAATATTGAATAACGATGAAAATCATATTGAAATTCGGAGAGATGCTGCAATTGCACTCGGCAAAATTGCTACCGACAATGCGGTTTCAGCACTTGTTACAAAACTTACTGAGTTGCATGCTGAACAAACAGAACGTGCACTCCGTATTGATCTTATACGAGCAATGGGGGAGGCAAAAAACGATAGCACTACGCAGATTCTGGAAACAGTTCTGGAAGATACAGATGCGGATATCCATTTTCAAGCAGCATCCGCACTTTTTGAGGTTACTGGTAAAGGTTACGGTTATGATCGGTTATAGTGTAACTTGGTTTGTAGAGCAGCGTGTCTCATAAATCTGATTTTGTTAGGTTCTGCTCCGTTTATCTAATCCTATTGAGGGTCGAGGTTCTGTGCCCTCCTTTTGTTTTCTTACCCGAGGCACCGAGACATAGTTTTACAAATCATTTATGAGATAAGTTGTACATATTCCCTGATAAAATCCGCTTGACATAGAAACAAATTTGATGATACACTCGTATATCTAAGTTGGAAAAATGGGAATGGAACAAAAGGATTTATGGCGATATTTTATCGCGGATCAGGTATTGGCACATATTGGCACCTCAACGACCCGATAGAAAGCGGTTTTGCCGCAAGGGCACCCGGAATGACATCCACTATAACTCGGTTAATGCTTCATATTGCTCGAAGCACCGTTAACAGTCCTTTCATTTCTATCACCAGATCATACGCGGTTGCTTGGCGTTACGCCATGTCAAGTAGTACAAGGGTTCCTACTGTTGACAAACCTGCATACGTGCATGAAATAGAAATTCAGGAACCCTTGCCATCCAGTTTAACACTCTTAGATCCAGTTAAAGAAGTTGCACAAACGTTACCGTCTCCGACAAGTCCTGGACCTCCCTACCAACACGATGGATTTCCCGATTTCTTGTTGGGAATTGTTGATCCAAGCAATATGGGACATTTTCTTGAACAATACTCAATGCAGCCTCCCTCAAGTGAAGGCACTTCACGGACACCAAACCTAACAATTGAATTAGAAACACTTGTAAGGGCATTACGGGATGCTGAAATTCTCGCCCACGGCAACATTCCTCCAGCCACTGTAAAAAGTCGTTTTGAGGTTTACTATTAGATTCTACTATCTTTGATACTTAATTGATAAGGGTAAACTTATGAACAACTACAAAGTTAAGTCTCCGTTCAATCTAACAATTAAGACACTTGACCTGAAGGGACGCGTGCAAGGTACTGATACTATTGAATTCCTGCACGTTGAACTCCAGTATGAAGATGGTAATGGACCGCTTTTCCTCGCGCGAGTTCGGTACGCCTGCAACGGTGTTGAACAAGAAGACGGTTTCCCTATTGATTTAGATAAAGGGGCATTCATACCCACAGTCTCTATCCAAAATGAAGGATTAGAAGAAAAACTTCAAGAAATTGGTCCCAAAATCGCTAAAATTGTGCGCGAGGATTTAGCGAAACTGGACCGCACTGACCTAAGAGAAAGTAGAAAAAAGAGTCGTTTATCCCAACACGTTCAAGAACCGGCAGAGACAGTTGTTTACGGTCTGGATAAAGATACCCATTATGTTATTCAAAGCGATAAAGGTGGGTGGGATGTGAAACGTGGCGGAGCTGCAAAATCATTAAGGCACTTCTCTACTAAAGGAGAAGCGGTGAAGTACGGACGAGAAGTCAGTCGAAACCAGAAGACTGAATTTGTGATTTTCCATAAAAATGGTAAAATTCATGAACGTTAAACAAGGAGATTTATATGGCATTTTTTGAATTACGTCAATATCGAACGCAACCCGGACAACGCGACAACTGGGTGAAATATATGGAAGAAACCGTTATTCCCTTCCAGATTTCCAAAGGGATGGTAGTCATCGGTAGTTTTATCGGTGAAGAAGAGGATGACCTATATGTCTGGATTCGTCGGTTTGAAGACGAGGAACAGCGAGAACGGCTCTATGCAGCAGTTTACGAAGACGACCGCTGGGTAAACGAAATTTCAGCCCGCGTTGGTGAACTCATCGACAGGTCAAAAATCGTTGTTACACGAATTGAACCGACCTCGCGCTCGCCACATCAATAACAGTAATGGAGATGGCTCAATGAACGCTGAAGAAAAATATCTGTTTGACCTGTCGGGATATGTCAACATTGAAGGCGTGTTAGACGCAGATGATCTCACAGAACTAAACGCCTTGATTGACGCACAAAACTACGCTGATCCTGCGGACGATAATATCCATTCACAACGATTTGGTGGTTTTTTAAGTTGGGAAAATGACGCGTTTCGGAAACTTCTCAACCATCCGCGCATCATGCCGTGCTTAGCAGAAATCGTCGGTCCGAAATTTCGGCTTGATCATGTCTACGGTATTTTAATGAAGGAGGGAAACCCTGGCGGAACGCTTCACGGCGGTGGAACTCCTTACGATCCGTCACAATACTATGTCTTCAGAAATGATCGGATGTATAACGGCTTGACCGTCGTCTCGTGGGCATTAACAGATATGCTTCCGGAACACGGCGGTTTTTGCTGCATTCCCGGCAGCCATAAAAGCAACTATCCGTGTCCACCGCAGTTCTGTCCGGTGAAGGACAACAAGAAATGTATGGCACCAGTACATCAGAAGGCAGGCGATGCTGTTATCTTCACCGAAGCGTTGACACATGGCACACTTCCGTGGACTACTACGCATCAACGCCGCTCAATTCTGTTCAAATACTCTCCAGGGCATGCATCGTGGGGACACGAGAGATATGATGACGCACTCCGTGATTTGATGACAGACGAAGATCAGAAGTTAATACTTGAACCGCCTTACGTTTATCAACGGAAACCGGTTGTATAGAAAACTATTTTGGTAGATGTTGTTTTTAACCGCCCCTAATACCAAGAAAAATGAGATAAATCCCGTTAATTTGATATAATACCAAATTAACTTGATTCCAATCTATCAGTGCGGTTAGGAAACCGCACCTACCGTCCGGAAAATAGGACAAATCCCGTTAATTAGGTATTATAGGAGAAATTATGTCTACACAACCTAACATTCTTTTTATGATCGCTGACGACCATCGTTGGGATACCATCGCGGGGATGGGTGATCCAACAGTCAAAACGCCGACACTGGATTCACTCATGGCACGCGGAACTACGTTCCACCAAACACATATCATGGGTTCTCTCAGCGGTGCGGTCTGTATGCCGAGTCGTGCTGCAGTACTCACCAGCGCAAATCTTTTTCGTAGTGGACAAAACCAGATTAACCGAGATTTAGCAGTTTGGCCTCAGGTAATGCGCGAAGCAGGTTATCATACATTCGGTATTGGAAAATGGCATAACGACAAGCAAACATATACCAATAGTTTCGCTGATGGTGGCAAGATTTTCTTTGGCGGAATGGGTAACCAATATAAAGTACCCGTTTTTGATTACGATCCGACCGGGGAATACCCGAAAGAAGCCAAATATATCGGTGATAAGTTTTCTACGGAACTGTTCACGGATGCCGCTGTGCAGTTTTTAGAAAACTATGAAAAACCTAACCCATTCTTTCTTTACCTCTCCTTTACTTCACCGCACGATCCGCGGACACCACCGGACGAATACGCGACGATGTATCCACCTGAAGATATACCTATCCCAGAAAACTTTCTTCCTGAACATCCGTTTGACAATGGTGAGATGCGAATTCGTGACGAAGTGTTAGCACCGTTCCCGCGCACCCCAGAAATCGTGCAGCAACATATCGCCGACTATTACGGTATGATTTCGCACATGGATGCCGAAATGGGACGTGTGCTGCAGACCTTAGAAGCAATAGGACAACTGGATAACACCATTGTCATTTACACTGCAGATCACGGACTTGCTGTCGGACAACACGGACTGTTCGGTAAACAGAACCTTTATAGCCATAGCATCCGTGTTCCATCAATATTTGTCGGTCCAGGAGTACCAGAAGGACAATCAGTGGATACTTTAACCTACCTCTACGATGTATTTCCCACCGTGTGCGACCTGACCAAAGTTGACTGCCCTGATACAGTCGAAGGATGCAGCTTAGTGCCGTTGATGGAAGGTTGTGTTGATAAGGTTCGTGATACGGTTTTTGCTGCGTATAAAGACATACATCGCACTGTCAGTGATGGACGTTGGAAACTGATCCGTTACTATGTTTCTAAGGAAACAGGCAAAGGCACGGATTGCATTCAACTTTTTGACTTGGAACAAGACCCGTGGGAAACAACAAACCTCGCGGAACTTCCTGAACATTCTGAACGTATCCAAACATTGGCAACAGAGTTGAAAAGATGGCAGACCGAGACCGATGATTTCATGAAAGATACACCAATTTTGTTACAGTAGTGGGCGACAAATGCCATACGCGCATTTTGCAGATTGTCTGGACCAGGATTATAGCGATTTCTGCAATAGTGAGTCGTTTTTCACAGGATTACCGCAAAATGCATTGACTATACCAAGAAAAGTCAGACTACCAACAATCCTGAAAATCCTATAATCCTGAAAATCCTGGTTCAGACAATAATCCGCTGCAATCTAACTAACACACTAAATTGACACTTATACCCAATTAACGGGATTTGTCCTGCAAGGTCCCCGTGCCTTGCCCTGCTTGACCTTATCAAAAAACTTCGAATCAAGTTAATTTGGTATTATAGGCTGCCACAGAAAACCCAACTTCATTCTATCCGATACTAAGCGTGTTCCCAATCGCAACCAATCGTGCAGCTTGTTCAGCAGTATCCGCTATCAGTTGCAGCGCATCTTCAACCGCATCCTCAAGCGACATCGGTGCTTGCACGATACTTAACATCGCATCAATCCCATCTGCATATACGGCATCAGCCCCTTCACCGACTCCACCTGCAATTGCAATGACAGGTATATTATCCGCTTTCGCAACCTTCGCAACCCCAATAGGAGTCTTCCCAAACGCGGTCTGAAAATCCAATTGTCCCTCACCTGTGAAGACAAGAGACGCGCCTCCTATCCGCTCTTTAAGCCTAACAGCGTCAATCATAATATCAACGCCAAGTCTCAATTTTGCATTGAGAAACGCCATTAGTCCTGCCCCTAAACCACCAGCAGCCCCTGCGCCGGGAATGTCATTAAAGGATTGTCCAAGTGTCCGTGTCAGGACTTTGTCAAAATGTGCCAGATTTGAATCCAGTTTTTTTATCAGCGCTGACGTTGCACCCTTTTGAGGACCGTAGACATGGGATGCCCCATCTGAACCCGTCAACGGATTGTTAACATCACAAGCGACAACAGTTTCAGTTTCCGCTATACCGGGATGTAGGTCTGATATATCTATTGATACTAATTCACCCAGCCCACCTCCACCCCGGGCAATCGGGTTTCCATCTGCCTTCAGGAACTGGACACCGAGTGCTTCAGCCATTCCAGCACCGCCATCATTTGTCGCGCTCCCACCGATACCGATGATCAAACGTTTACAACCAACATCCAATGCAAATTTGATGAGTTGCCCTGTCCCATAGGTGGTTGTTTGCATCGGATTCCGTTTATCAGGTGGGACAAGCATGAGACCGGAAGCAGATGCCATCTCAATGACCGCTGTTTCTCCATCCGCAAGAGTACCAAATTGTGCGTCAATCTCATCTCCCAGTGGATCAAGCACACGTTTTGTGTGAATATCCCCTCCGGTGGCATCAACAAGAGATTGCACAGTGCCTTCACCACCGTCTGCCATCGGTATTTTTTCTATAACGGCATTTGGAAACACGCGGCGCAGTCCCTGCTCAATAGCATTCGCGGCTTGCAGTGCAGTGACGCTTCCTTTAAATGAATCCGGTGCAACTACAATTTTCATAACGGCAAGTTTAGCACAAACAAGTCAATTAGTCAAGTTCAGGTTCTGTTTAAAGTGATGTGATTTTTAGCAAAATCTATAAAGATGTGGACACCATCTGATAGGTGCGGTTTCCTAACCGCACTATGGGCGTCAATTTAGGTGCTTTTTGAGAATGAGAAATGCTCTTTAGTCCCGTAGGGACGTAATGTTTATAGCAACGGAGGCCCCCCAATTCTTTAGCCCCGACGAATGCTATACGCGCATTCGGCGTTGATTTGGTAGGGGTGGAATGTTTATAGCGTTTTGTTTAACATATCGCTCCTACGGAGCTAAAGAGATGGATTATCTCGTTTTCTATAAATATATCGTCCCTAATGAAGATTAAGAATTTAATCGGGTAATTTCCATTTTCCTTGTAGTGTCCGGTGCGGTTAGGAAACCGCACCTACCGGGGTTGGGGTTCAAGCCCGAATTACCTAATTTATTTTTTAATCTTCATACGGGACGATATATAATACCATTTCTGAATGATCGTCTATCATTAGCAAAAACGCGTTTGTAGTCGCGCAATTCATTGCGCCTCTTGCACGCTTGCCTGAATGTGAATCCCAAAATATTATAATGATATTTTATTTTTCAGAAATGGTATAATGTTAAATGGAACGTAATAATTATGATAAATCACACAAATGTAACGGAGAGAAATCAATGGAACGTTATCTTTATATGTATCTGCTATTATGTACTTGCGTAATAGTTGTAGGGTGTCAATCGAAAGCATTTCAGATGTTAATTGAACCCCAAGAATGGGAGAATCTCGCTGTTGCCGAAGGTGTAACCTGCAATTCTCCTGAAATGATCGATGGTAATCTGAAAACAGTTGGGTCTGTGAAAGGCAGATGGATTAATGTGACACTCCCTACTCGAAAGACTATTCATCGTATAGTCATCCGTGGCACAAACATTACGGATGCTGTTGTGTATCAGAAACAACAAGGCAATAAACTTTGGCAGGCAGTTCTACAAGTTGAAAATAACCGAGGCCCTACGATTGAGATGCGTAGGAGTATTGTTACACAAGCATTACGTATTTATGTGAGCGGCACCACTGACGATAAACGTAAAGCCCCACAGTATTCTGCTCGATATGGTGCAATCGTGCCGCATGTGGCGTTAGGTAAACCTTTTGCTCAGGAAATTGAGATATACGGATTTGTATCAAAGGATAAACAATGAAACGATTGATTTTTGAAGATATATATAGTTGGTCGGTATTTAGTGAAGCACGACAGATTGACTTTAACGGGCATCTTTGGATTAGAGAAGAGGGAAATATCGCTATTGATCCGGTTGAAATGAGCGATGCTGACCGTGCACAGTTTGAACAACTTAGTGGTGCGAAGTGGATCGTTATTACAAATCGCGATCATGAACGGGAAGCAGCTGAGTTTCAGGAATGGACTGGTGCAGAAGTAATTGTTCATGAAGCGGATGCAGATTTGCTTGAAAATAAACCTTCGCGAACGATTCGTGATGGCGAAACCATTGTCCCCGGTTTAAGGGCAGTCCATCTTCCGTTTGGGAAAAGCCCTGGCGAAATCGCACTCTATTTTTCTGATAAACAGGCAGTCCTCTTCGGTGACATTGTTGCTGGCGAACCGATGGGACGTTTAACACTACTTGCAGATGAAAAACTGGAAGATGCTCCAAAAGCAGCGATGCAACTTCGGAAGGTTTTACCGCTGAATTTCAACGCAGTTCTCGTTGGAGACGGACATTCTCTCTTTAGAGAAGGACGTCAAGAATTGGTCGAATGTCTGCAAGCACGCAGCGACATCTATATCAATCGTATCAACATTGATGAAATGGAATGGATGCATAGACAGTCGGCACCACCCCCTTACGACTTTGAAGAAAAAAATATAGATCCACTTATCGGTGCCAAAAATATAGGGTATTGCGTTTACCGCCTGCATCCGGGTAAGGCGAGTTTTCCGATGCACCTTCATCACTTCGGAGAAGAGATGTGTTACGTAATGGAAGGCACCTGCACACTCAAAACGCCTCGGAGTGATATTGAAGTACGGCAAGGCGATTTTATTGCATTTCCCACCGGTCTGGTCGGCACGCATAAGTTCGTAAACAATGACGATGCACCTGTTACGTTGCTTATCATCGGTGTTACCACGCCACACGATGTGAGCGAATATCCAGATTCCAACAAGGTGTTACCATACGTACTTCGGAAAATTTATCGGAAAGATGAAAATCTTAGTTATTGGGATGGTGAGGTTTAATACCCAATTAACTTGATCCCACTCGGTAGGTGCGGTTTCTAACCGCACCATAGGCGTCAATTTAAGGAAAGAACTCGTTCGTAGTCGCGCAATTCATTGCGCCTCTTACATTCAAAGAAAAGAGGCGCAATGAATTGCGCGACTACGAACGCTGATATTCTCGTCCTTTGCGTTATTTGAGGTGTTGATACAAAAAGGTGCGGTTTCCTAACCGCACCTACCGGGTTGGGAACCGCTAAATTAAGGAAAGAACTCGTTCGTAGTCGCGCAATTCATTGCGCCTCTTACATTCAAAGAAAAGAGGCGCAATGAATTGCGCGACTACGAACGCTGATATTCTCGTCCTTTGCGTTATTTGAGGTGTTGATACAAAAAGGTGCGGTTTCCTAACCGCACCTACCGGATTGGGAACCGCTAAATTAAGGAAAGAACTCGTTTGTAGTCGCGCAATTCATTGCGCCTCTTACATTCAAAGAAAAGAGGCGCAATGAATTGCGCGACTACGAACGCTGATATTCTCGTCCTCTGCGTTATTTGAGGTGTTGATACAAAAAGGTGCGGTTTCCTAACCGCACCGAGTATTGCGAGAAAATTACCGAATTATTTTTTTATCTTCATGAAACCGCACCTACCGGGTTGGGAACCGCTAAATTGACGCCTATGGTGCGGTTTCTAACCGCACCCATAGGCGTCAATTTAAGAAAAAGTAGAGATGTTTTTCACCAATACCTTCGCCAATTATCCGGGGTTTAGTTCTTGTTGCGTTTGATGAATAGCACCGATTGACCCCAGATGTTGTGCAATTTGTTCAATAACAATAGTATCAGGTTTTTTCGGAAGTATTTTTAATGTTTCGTGTAAATACTTCCAACCTCTGTAGCGTGCTTTAAGGTCTAACACACTAAACTCGGTATTCTGAGAACGGCATGTATCTGTGAGTTTAGCACTGACAGATACCATAAACATTGACAAGTTTACCGCATTGTTCACGGGTATCTTGTTGACATTCATAAAATCTTGCAATCCCCAATATTGTTTTGCATCACGGAAGTTGAACTCTATTTGAAAACGCAGGGCATAGTAATCAATCATTTTTTCAGCGTCCAGCGTCAAATCAGAGTTGAAAAGTAAGACGTGTGCTTGCTGTTTCGTAGTCAGGTTCGTCTTGAGAATGCAAACCACGTTCAGTCTGTCTGCGAACTTTTTGTGGCGTGCTTCCATTTGATACACTTCTGTTTTCAGATTTCCGATCATGTCGGTAGAGAGACAGTATTTTGCGTCAATCTGTCGTGGGTCTAAACGCTCGCCGTAGATGCGGGGGCGTCCCTTTCCGGCATAAGGTGTCGTCGGTGGAAGATACAAGGCAGCATCGGTGCGTAGTTTTGAAATGAGATGTAGCCTACATTGTTTCGCCATTTGTAGCGCATTATTGTGTCCAAAATATCCATCAAGCACAAAATAACGGAGGGGTATCAAGTTGCCAATCTGTTGTAGCAACCCTTTGACCATTGTTTGAAGTTGCTTCAACACATCACTGAGCACGACAACGTTTTTGTTCCGGTTCCGGCTCCCTTTTGGACGCCCGCGTTTGTGTTTAGGTGTTGCTGTCTCGGTGTTATCCTGATGTTCGGAAGCACAAACGCCTTGATTTAACGATGGCGTGCCACGCACGATTTGCTCCATAACCATCGGGTAGGAACGCCTTCGGTTGACATTCACTAAGGACACGGCTAAAAACGACAAACCGGGGATCGCTTTGCCGGACAACGAGGAAAAGAAACGAGATAAACCATAAGTAGATTTTCCCGCTTTTGGCACAACCACTTCGTCTCCTACGAGGATGTAGTCACTTTCACGATCAAGCAGATAAGTGCGAAAAAACGTCCAGCAAATCGTAGTCCAAGGGATAACAGTGTTGAAAAACCTTTGCACAGTGCGGTAACTACCGCCTTGTCCAGTCCAGCGAGAGATGTTTAACATTGTGACCCGCCCTGTCATCGCAAGCAGTGCGAGGACAACTTGGGATAACTGACGCGTCGTCGTTGCGGATAAATGTGGAATCAAAACAGAAAACAGTGCTATAATTTCAGGCATGGGTGATTGTCCTTTCAAAGTTATGAGTGATTATTTTATAACTTTAGGACATCCGCCCTATTTATTCAACTATTTTTTGGCGAAGGTATTGCTTGTAGGAGGGTTTTGTAAACCCGATACTAAAGATTGCCCTGAGATAGGAGATAGGACAATAAACCAGGGCTATTTAGTTTTCCAATAATTTTGAACTTTTGCTCAAGACTCTTCCTGTAGGAGCGGCTCCAGTTCTCGACTTTCCGATTAAAATGGACAAAAAGCCTAAAACTAAATAGCCCTATCAAAAAACTTGTTGGCTTGTTTGTAAAAGCGTGATACTGTTAAAAATATGAAACCACTTCTATGAATTAGGAGGAAAAAATGTATCGAAAACTTGTATTTTGCTTGACTTTAATGCTAATATGTGGTTTAAATATAGGAAATGCTGTAGTAGAGTTAGGTTTTTTGTATCTTGGGGAAGATGGTCCGTTTACTGCACCTGCTCTGGAATTCGCAGAAAAAACGTATAGTACAACGCAATTAGGAAAAAACGATCTGAATAGTTCCAAATTCAAACAGTTTGCCGTTGTCTGGTGGCACGAAGGAGATTCTGATCCCGGGGCATTGTCCAATGCAGAAATTGATGCGTTCTTGGACTATGCCGAAAGTGGCGGTGCAATTTTGTTGACAGGCGGTGCTGTCCGTTATGTTACAATAATGGGTTTGGAAGATGCTCAACCCCGGCAGTTTGCACCTGTGTTAGACGATAATAGCAACGTCGGCATCATTGTACTCCAAAAGACGCTTGATCTGGGTTTGGTTGAAGGACTCAAGAATGTTGATGGAAAGGCACCACAAGTGGATGATTGGGTTCAGGTCAATTCGACTGGGTATCCAAGAATTGCTGACTATTTCGACAAGTTGGCTAAAAATATTATTACACTTGCCCATGCATGGGAGCGTGGAACAAACTATGCGGACAGAATTGGTGCTTTCGGTTATTGGAAAGCAGGAAAAGGCAAGGTGTTTAATATGAATTGGCGGCTCCCGAACTTTCACAAGAATAACAAGGATATTGACCAGTTAGAGCAACTTACAGAAAACGTTATTGATTGGTTAGCGAGCGAATCGGAATATTTAGATGTATCCTTACACGGCAAGTTGCCAATAGTGTGGGGACACTTGAAAAATCAGAGGTAAAAAACCAAAATCAGAAGTAAAAGAGTAAATAGAGCGGATTACACCGCTATGTTAAGTTTCGTATTACATTTGGAGGTTAATGTGAAACTCAGGTATAACTTGGTTGCTACGCTCCTTGTAGCGTTTCTCTTCTGTTCAGTATTTCAGCATTCAAGCTGGGGTCAGATGGAGAAGACTGCGCCGAGCGTAGACTTTAAACAACAAGATCTGAATATTAAAGCGTTAAAGATTCATCCTGAGTCACTGACGTTGGCGCATGCGCGCGATGGTCGCCGTGTGCTTGTTTCGGGGCAAACTAAAGATGGAAAATGGGTTGATGTTACGTCTTCGGCAGTTCTCAAACCTACATCAGAAGGGGTAAAGGTGCTTGAAGATGGTTACATCTTTCCGAATTCAGTTGGTCCTGCAACAATTAAGGTTACAGTGAAGGGCGTCAGCACAGAATTACCGGTGAACGTTGCAAGCGTTGACGCACCGCCAGTGAGTTTTGTGCGAGATGTGATGCCCATTCTAAGCCATGCCGGTTGTAATAGCGGCACCTGCCACGGTTCTGCAAAAGGCAAAAACGGTTTCAAACTTTCACTGCGCGGTTACGATCCAGATTTTGACTATGAACTCCTGATTGAAGATATATCTGGACGGCGGTTTAATCGTGCGTTCCCCGAACAGAGTTTAATGTTGCTCAAAACAACATCTGAAGTCCCACACAAAGGGGGTCAGGTGATTGTCCCGGATTCGCGTGATTACAATCTCATTCATCAGTGGATAAGTGAAGGGGTTGTCTCTGATGTAGAAACTACCCAACGTGTTGAGAGATTAGAGGTGTTTCCAGAATCCGCTGAATTGTCTATGCCGGGGACGAAACAACAAATGTTGGTAATTGCCCATTATCCAGATGGAACGACCCGTGATGTTACCCGTGAAGCAAAATTCACCAGTAGTGTCAACGAAGTTGCGAAAATAACTGGTGACGGTATGGTAACTGCAGAACGCCGCGGAGAAACCGCTATCCTAACCCGATATGAGGGAGCATATAGCACAAACGGCATCATCGTTATGGGTGATCGGAGTGGTTACGAATGGGTTAAAACACCAGAATACAACTACATTGATACGCATGTCCATAACAAACTGAAGCGACTGAAGATTCTACCATCTGAACTTTGCACAGATGAAGAGTTCGTTCGTAGGATTTATTTCGATATGACAGGACTTCCACCAGATCCTGCACAGGTACGGAGTTTCCTTGCGGATAAAACACCTTCCAAGGAAAAGCGAGAAAAATTGATTGATACACTGGTCGAAACACCCGAATATGTTGACCATTGGACACATAAATGGGGTGACCTATTGCAATCGAACCGTAAATTCCTCGGTGAACGCGGCATGTGGCTTTTCCAAGAATGGATACATGAGTCAATTGCAAAAAATCGACCCTATAACCAATTTGTGCATGATCTGATTACTGCTACTGGCAGTACTTATGCCAATCCTGCAGCAAATTATTTTCGTGTCTCGCGCGAATATACTGCGGCTGTGGAAAATACGACGCAACTTTTCCTTGGCGTTCGATTCGCCTGTAATAAATGTCATGACCATCCGTTTGAGGTATGGACACAAAATCAGTATTACGAATTAGGCGCATTTTTCTCAGGTGTCAAGCTGAAAAACGGACGTTTACCGGGTGATGAAATCGTATACGCTAGTTTTAGTCCGAGTCCGGTTAAACATCCGAGGACGTTAGCTGTTGTTAATCCATCTGTTCCATTTGGCGAAGTCCAGAAAGATGCTGCTGATCAACGTGAATCTCTTGCTGAATGGCTCACATCGTCTGAGAATCCTATGTTCGCAAAAGCAGGTGCAAATCGTATATGGAGTTATTTCATGGGGCGCGGTATCATTGAACCGGTTGATGATATACGGACAAGCAACCCACCCAGTAATCCGGATTTGCTTGATGCGTTGACGAAAGATTTCGTGGACAGCGGATTTGACATGAAACATGTCATGAAAACACTTGCCCGTTCTCGCACCTATCAACAGAGTATCAAGACCAACAAGTGGAACACAGAGGATACGATTAATTTCTCACACGCAACCGCACGACGTTTGACAGCTGAACAGTTGTTAGATGCTATCGGTGTTGCTACGGGAAGTCAACCGAAGTTTCAGGGTGTGCCGAAAAACTTCCGTGCTGTACAATTACCGGACAGCAGAGTAAAGGATGATGGATTTTTGAAATTGTTCGGTCGTCCAGAACGTGAAAGTTCATGTGAATGTGAACGGACAACGGAGGTAAGCCTGGCACACGCAATGAACCTTATTAACGGTCCGACAGTTGCGAATGCAATTATTGATCCAAATGGACGAATTGCAAAACTCCTCAAAGACAATAAGGGCGACCGTGTCCTTGTTGAAGAGTTGTACCTTGCAACATTTGCTCGGTTACCGCGAGAAAACGAATATACGACAGCGGTTGAACATCTTGCCAAAGCTGAATCGAAAGAGGAAGGCGCGCAAGATTTATTGTGGGCATTAATCAATAGTCCCGCGTTTTTATTCAACCGTTAAGCCCGAAACCGATTTGTGCGCTCCGTTTTCTTTGGTTGTCACCTACTGCTACAAAGAACGGATTGGTGAACCGTATCGGAAGTTAGCACAGTAATAATGGAGGAAATAATTGATGTTATCGTTACCACAAGCACCCGGAAGATTATGTGATGGGTTCTCACGTCGGGAATTTATCCGCGTGGGTGGCGCGGCGATGCTGGGCATTAGCCTACCACAAGTATTGTCACTCCAAGCCAAGGCAAGCACGACAGTTGACCCCGCGACGCCTCTAAACGGTTGGGGCAAAGCAAATTCTGTCATTCTCCTTTTCTTGCAAGGCGGACCGAGTCACATTGATATCTGGGATCCAAAACCGGATGCTCCATCTAATATCCGAGGGGAATTCAACCCGATTCCAACAAACGTTCCTGGCATTCAGTTGTCAGAGACTATGCCACGTTTGGCGCAACAGATGGATAAAGCATGCCTTATCCGTTCCGTAAGTTATACGCCAGCGGGACTTTTCAATCACACTGCTGCGATGTATCAGATGGTTACTGGTGAAACACCGGACAAGGTTGCACCTTCGGGACAACTTGACCCACCGTCTCCTGCCGATCATCCAAATGCTGCAGCACATATCGCGAAGTTCAGACCGCCGGAAGAGCCGATGTTGGCAGCTGTACAACTCCCGCGTCCGATGCAGGAGAGTGGTATCATCGGTAAAGGCGGAAATGCTGGATTCCTTGGCAGAGCTTATGACCCATATTTTCTCTTCCAGGATCCCAATAAAGAGATCAAACTTGACGATTTGTCGCTACGTCCTGAAATTTCACCTGCTCGGTTGCAGCGTCGGAAAACACTACTTGAAACGATTAACGCCAGTATGCCTGAAATTGACAAGGTGGCTGATTCCTACGCGCTGAACGAGTATTATGAAAAAGCGTATAATCTCATTTTGTCTCAGAAAGCACGTAATGCGTTTGATTTGTCGCAGGAACCTGATGAAATGCGTGACAAATACGGTCGTCATACATTTGGTCAGAGCGCGCTCCTTGCACGCCGACTGGTTGAAGCAGGCACCCGTTTCGTACAGGTGAACTGGCCCTCTGTAGCAAACGGCAATCCGAATGAAACGGCATGGGATACGCATGCAGCGAACTTCGGTCCGTTGAAAAACCTACACTGTCCCAAGTTAGATAGTGCGGTTTCTTCCCTACTGGAAGATTTAGATCAGCGCGGTATGTTAGAGGAAACGCTTGTGCTCACTATCGGTGAATTTGGTCGCTCACCTCGAATGGGTATAAGCACCTCTGGTAATGGTAACGCACCTGATGGACGTGACCATTGGCCCTATTGCTATACCGGATTGATTGCTGGTGCTGGTGTCCAAGGTGGTCAGGTTTACGGAAAATCTGATGCAACGGGTTCAACGCCGCTTGAAAAACCGGTGCATCCGCGAGATATCCTCGCGACGATCTACCATACGCTTGGTATTGATCCGCACACTATCGTGATGAATCACTTAGATCAACCACGCGAATTGGTGAAAGGCGAAGTGATTGACGGAATATTCTAAATTCAGTGGTAATTCAGAAGTCTGTGTTTGGACTAAAGTTGTAGTTCAAGTGCAGGCTTTCTAATACCCAATTAACGGGATTTGTCCTATGAGGTCCCCGTGCCTTGCACTGCTGACTTTATCGGAAAACTTTGAATCAAGTTAATTTGGTATAATATAATTTGAGGTTATGAGTATCTTATACTAAATTAACCCAATTCGTAGCACGAGGTCTCTGGGTTCTCCTCACAATGCGGACTTTATTAGAAAATTTCAAATTCTGAAATTTTTCACACTTCCAAAGAAAATCAATACCACAATTTAGTTCTACGCAGTAACCAGTTGCACTTGCACAAGAGGTAATCAAATATGCCTGATATACTATTTTGTAAACAAACAAAAACAGGGTACAAACAACAGTTCCTAATTCAAGTAGTCCTGATTCTCTTCTTGGCTGTAGGCATAGCGCATGCACAGGTCGCACCGCAGCTGACGAGTATATCACCTCGCGCAGCGCAACGCGGGCAGACTATTGAAATTACTTTAGATGGAAAAAACATCAATGAAAACGCAGAGATATGGTTCAGCAAAGAGGGAATCAAGGCAGAAATAAAGAAAAAATCTCCTACAGCAACTGTTCGTTTTAACGGTTCAGGTATCTCTGGGAACATTCCCACCAACCCCCGATTAGTTCTATCGTTTGAAATCGCGCCTGATGCACCGCTAGGCAACCATCAGATCCGCCTTATCACACCAAATGGTGTTTCCAATCCACAAAACTTCATTGTCGGTGACCTACCTGAGATGAAGGAGCAAGAGCCAAATAATACATCTAATGAAGCAAATATGCTTGAGTTACCTGCTACTGTTAACGGTACGGTTGCGTCAATTGATGATGTGGATATGTTCCGTTTTAAACTAAGGAAAGGAGCGCGTCTAATTTGTGACATAAGCGCGCAACGTATCGGGTCACCCTTAGATTCTTACATTACCCTATTTGATCCAAGTGGGGCTAAGGTGGTGAAAAGCCAAGATGGAAACGGATTGGATTCGTTTATTGATTATACAACCGAACTGGAAGGCGAATATACGCTCTTCCTGCGCGATGTCCGCTATAAAGGTGGAGGTAACTACCTATATCGGTTAAGTATAGGAGAGTTGCCATATCTTCAAAGTGTTTTTCCGCTCGGTGGGAAACGTGGTGCTGCGAACAATGTTAATGTCGCTGGCGCGAATTTAGGTTCAGTGAATGCAATACAATTGGACATCTCGCCGGATGCATCACTTGGGATTCAAGAACTACGCGTGAGTACACCAAACGGTTTAGAGACGAACCCATTCCCATTTGCTATCGGTGAATTTAATGAGACAACTGAAAAGGAACCGAATGAAGGTTTAACACAAGAAAACAAAATCGGAACGCCGATAACTGTGAATGGAAAAATAGAGAAACCTGGTGATGTGGATCGGTTTTCCATCAAAGTAGAAAAAGGAACAAGTTTAATTTTTGATGTTAAAGCGCGTGAATTTCGATCACAACTGGATCCATTGCTGACGCTCTATTCACATAAAAAAGGCGAGGCAGAAGGTAGCATCAAAGAACAGGTATTGAGTGTTAACGATGATGCAAGCGGAACAGATGCTCGGCTTAGTTTTACGTTCCCAGAAGCAGGAGATTATGGTATTTCCATACGAGACCTAAATGGTGCCGGAGGTGGAGATTTTCCTTACAGGTTTACCATTCGTCCATTGAACCCCGGTTTTCGTATAAATGTTAATGCCGATAACCCTCGTATCAGTCGAGGTGGCACTTTCATGATGACAGCTTCTGTTGGGAGATTAGATGGGTTTAATGGAGCACTCCGCTTCTACTCTCCTGATCTTCCGAAAGGATTTCTGGTTAGTCCTACAATTCTATTCCCCAGTCAAAATCAAGCGTTATTGACAATTACTGCCCCAGTGGACGCGTCACTTGGACTGCATCCTTTCTCCATCATTGGGGTCGGTGCGATTGGCGGCAGACGTATAGAAGCAAGTACATCACCCAAAAAAATCTTACTGACAGTGATGGAAGCACCACCATTTACACTCGCCTTTGCAGATGTTGACGTGAACGTTGTTCACAACAAATCAACGAACTTTCACGTGATAGCCGATCGACAGGAAGGTTTTAATGGTCCTATTGGTCTTACGGTACAGGGAATGCCTGCACGTATTTCAGGTGGAAAAGCGACAATTCCTGCGGGGAAAAATAGTACAGTGATTTCACTTCGTGCTGGAACCGTTGAACGGCGAGAGCAATTTTCTGTTATTCCCACGCCCGGCACAAGTTATATTTCCGTTAGCGGAACAGCAAATGTCAACCGAGAAAACTATACTGAAGCATCTCCGGCAATTCCATTGACTGTTGTTGAAGCACCTTTTATTGTTACGATTGAACCGTTGCGATTTAGCATTGTTTTTTCAAAAGCAGCGGGTGAAACTGAACCTGCGGCGGCTGCAGGTGAAGGTGAAACTGTTGCTGTCTCTAATCCGAGTCCAACGGAAAAAACTGAATCAGAGGCTGCAGAAAAGACCGAACCGGTAAAAAAATCTGCTAAACTTACGATGAGTGTTGTTCGGCGAGGTAGTTTTACGGACATCGTTACCATTAAGCCGATAACGGTGGTACCAGAAGGTATCACTATTCCTGATGCAACGATTCCTATCAACGAAAACGATGTTGAGGTTGAACTTGAAGCACTCGGTTCTCTTGAGCCCAAAACTTACCAAGTTAGATTCCGTGCTACAGCGGTGATCAACGGTAAAGTTTTTATACAAGATAGTCCGATCATCAATGTGAAAATAATTCGCTAAATATACTGGTATGTACGGATTTTGAGTTATCCTTGTAGGGACGGGTGTTTACCCATCTCATTTTCTGTACTCGTGGCGCGGTACAGAGACTTCGCCTTATGTTTAAAATAGAGGTCGTTCCTTCAACTTGTGAAGGCGTGATTTTGCATCGTAATTTGCCTATTTTCAAGGCTCAATTAATTCACGGATATCCGTGATAAAGTAATTTTAAAGCAGTCAAAATTCGTGCAAAGAATTCTATATTGTGATATACTTTTACAAAATAAATATTTTGTAACTCGTAGATAGGGGGCATAAACGTTGTCTCGACTTAAATTTTTCACAATCCTCGGTTGGGGGATTTTCACAACTGCGCTCGGAGTTGTTTTTGGTCCAGGGTTAGTGCGGTATCTCTATCCACGCGTTCTGTATGAACCGTCATCTGTCTTTAAAGCGGGTTTTCCTGCAGAATATCCACAGGGAAGTGTTAGCGAAAAATATAAAAAAGAACCTTTTGGCGTTTGGATTGTTCGACGTGAGGATGGCATATTTTATGCACTACTAACAACTTGCACACATCTGGGATGCACACCACGTTGGCTCGGTTCTGAAAATAAATTCAAATGTCCTTGCCATGGTAGTGGATTCGACCGTGACGGGATCAACTATGAAGGTCCCGCACCGCGACCGCTTGAACGGGTGAAGATTACCTTGGCTGAGGATGGACAACTTCAAATTGATAAGGCTGTAAAATTTTTAGGTGAAAGAGGGCAATGGGGCGACCCTGGTGCATCTTTGAAAGTCTAATTCAGGGGGTAGAACTGCGGTCTGAGGAGATGCGGCGCATCATCAGACTAAAAAAGGTTAGTGATGAACGAAGAACGTAAAAGACTAAAAGAAAAGATTACAAATTCTGATATTTGGAAATCTATTTTCCGACACGGTTATGAAAAAACCGGACGCCGTTACACATTACAGGTTCTGCAAAACGTATGGTTGCATTTGCATCCGCCTCGAATTTCTCGCCACGCATTGAACTTCCGCTTCACATGGTGTATGGGTGGTATCACCTTTCTGATGTTCCTTGTGACTGCTGTCACAGGCGTACTGTTGATGTTTTACTACCGTCCTACAGCCGAATACGCATTCCGCGATGTTCAGGCACTTGAATTTGACATCCCCTTTGGTATGCTCTTACGGAACATGCACCGCTGGGCTGCCCACGGAATGGTTATTTCCGTAATGCTCCACATGTTTAGAGTCTTTTTAACGGGTTCATATAAAAAACCACGTGAGTTCAACTGGGCAGTTGGTGTAATTTTGTTGCTCATTACATTTTTTCTTAGTTTCACTGGCTATTTACTTCCGTGGGACCAACTTGCATATTGGGCAGTTACAGTCGGAACGAATATGGCACGTGCCACCCCTGTTTTAGGACATGAAGGTCCTTTCGCGCCAACAGGTATTGTTACACAGTCGAACGATGTCCGGTTTGCCTTGCTTGCAGGTACAATCGTTGGTCCGTCAACGCTGCTAAGGTTCTATATTTTGCATTGCGTTGCTGTTCCGTTGGTAGCAAGTGTACTGATGGCGTTGCATTTTTGGCGTGTCCGTAAAGATGGTGGAATATCAGGACCTCTATAATTTCTGATTATTAGCGATGGTTAGTATTATCCACGTTTAGAAGATATAGGATTAATACGCAATTAACCTGATTTGTAGCGCGAGTTCTCTGGGTTTTCCTTGCAATGCAGACTTTATCAGAAGATGTCTAATAGAGTCAATTTGGTATAAGATCATTAGTAGGAGATAGGATTAAGATATGGAGAATTTTCTATTACTGGTAAAGAAACCTGATAATGTTCCGATCTTGGCAATCCTCTTTTTGATACCTTATTTTATGTGGTTATCTTTTAAGCAGGCACGTCAAACAGACCGCACAGGTGTCCCCTCAGACGCTGCACTCAACGACAAAGTTTATGCTTGGCCCTATCTGTGTCGTAATGAATTTATATGTGCAATTATCATCATGCTGGTACTTGGTGTCTGGTCAATTATGATTGACGCGCCGCTTGAAGAACCGAGTAATTCTGCCCAAACACCGAACCCCTCCAAAGCACCTTGGTACTTCCTTGCACTCCAAGAGATGTTGGTCTACTTTGATCCATGGATCGCAGGTGTGGTATTGCCAGGATTCATTATTGCAGGTCTTATAGCAATTCCCTACATAGACATCAACCCTAAAGGAAAAGGGTACTACACAATAAAGGAACGACCATTTGCACTCACGGTGTTCTGTTTTGGATTTCTCATATTGTGGCTCGCCTTGATGATAGTAGGAACTTTCTTAAGAGGTCCTGGATGGAATATATTTATGCCATGGCAGTATTGGGATCCACATAAAGTCGTAAAACTAACCAATGTGAATCTATCTTACCTCTTCGGAATTCGTGATGGTATGACAGCGAATTTCTTCGGATTTGCTGTTGTTGCAGGTTATTTTGCCCTCGGCCCAATTTTCTATTTCTGGAAAAGCAAAAGTAGCCGATTTTTACAAGAACTTGGACTTGTTCGGTATGTCATCGTTTCATTTTTATTTTTAAGTATGATGGCACTGCCGATTAAAATGATTCTACGATTGGCGTTAAATATTCAATATGTTTGGGTATCGCCTTGGTTCAACATCTAATTCCTAACGTGTTCGTCATAGTACCCACAGCCTAAAGGCTGGGACTTGTGCTTCATAGCAGTCAGCGTTTCCGAAGAAGCGTCTTACGTCTGCTCCACAGTGGCTGCTAAGCCAGCCACTTGCCCGAAGGAGAACCACTAATTATTTTGACACGTGATTTTCAAGCGGATGCCGTCTTTTCAAACGTGCTATCCTAAACGTGCAATAGATGTTACAAAGAACTTTAGCAGTATTGAATCGCAAGACTTTTACCTGATTGTTTCACTGCCAAGCGGTCTACCACCGCATCAATCAGAACCAATGCCGACTGCTAAAAAGAGTATATCAAGTGTCAGTGAAAATGTCAAGGTTTTTTGACAAATAACGATTTTAGCCGTCTACATCCCGCAAGTTAAGCATGGGGATTTGACGGGAAGAGTGTTAAAATATTGATTGATTTGGAGGTTATACATTTCGTGAGGAGCAAAAAAGAGATTCCCGCTGAAAGTAAATCATATTCTGTTTTGTTCTTTATCCTGTCAGCACTGTTAGGGTTGGTGACGATATGGGGATTCTGGGATGAAATGATTACGCGCCGTCCCTGGAAGGAAATGCAACAGGATTTCTATCAATACGAGTATGAAAAGACAAAAGCAGAATTGGAAATTGCAAAAACTGATTTGCCTGATAAACCCTCCAAACCTGAGATTGATGAGAAAACTGAGAAAACGTTGAGAGACTTGAAAAAAGTTGTTGCAACAAAGCAGGTCGCGTTAGATGAGGCAATGCAAAAACGTAAGTTTGACCAGAGCAAATCTGATGCGATTAACTATAAATATCAACATAGTTTACACGAGGCACATGGCGAAAACACTGAAACCGTCGAAAAATGGAAAGAGAAATTAGACGAACTTGAAAAACGGATTGAAGGTGAACTCACATTAGCCGTCCTTAAAGCTGAAGCTGAATTCGCTGATGTCAATAAAGCTCTTGCCGTTTCTTATCAAACTAGCGGTGATCCCGCGGAAGCACTTTCTACCTACCTAATCGCACAAAAATATAAACCTACAGATACCGGTATTGCTGCCGGAATTACGGCAGCACAACAAGCTCTTACACCCCTTGAAGTTAATAAGGCGCGGCATGAAGCAGTTACGCGTCTTGAAGAGAAGTTAGCGGATGTTGGTGGAATTAAGCGGAAATTCCTTGGCAGCCTATTAGAAAACCCCTTTAAAGAAACGCGAACGATTGTTCAATACTACCTTGAAGATTTTGATTATACTGCGGATAGATGCGAAACTTGTCATTTTGCGATTGACAAAAGCGGCTATGATGCTTCTGCACAAGAAACATTTGAAATAGAAGGGGATGGAGAAAATCCGGTCAAACACCAACTTAAGCACCCGAGAGTAAAAATAGGAAGTGAGATGATCGTTATTGATGACGACCTTGATGTCAAAGCAGATCAATACGAATTGTCAGAAAATGGTGTCCTCACCTTCAATGACCCTGATGTTTTTGGTGAAGTGGAAATTACTTATGAAACAGATTACCGTCCTGCTCTCCGGACGCATCCGGATCGTGATGTTCTTCTCGCAAAACATCCAGTAGATAAATTCGGTTGTACGCCTTGCCACGGTGGACAGGGACATGGGTTGACAGCGAAATCAGCACACGCATTAACACATGCCGAATATTGGCTCACACCTGTGCTTGGGATGGACGAAGACACAGGCGAAACATCTAAAGAGCAAAAAGGATATATGGAGTCCAATTGTCGACGTTGCCACGACGGTGCGATGAAGTTAGACTACGTGGATCCAGAAACAAACGCGCCGAAGGACTACGCGCCTAATCTTACCAAAGGCTTAGCACTCTTTGAAGACCTTGGATGTCACGGATGTCATGCAGTAGAAGGATATAGCGCACTTGAGAAAATTGAGAAGGTGGGTCCATCGCTGACAAAGGTCGGAAGTAAGGTGAAAGATGTCCCATGGCTTGAGGGTTGGATTAAAAAACCGGAAGCGTATCTCCCGGATACCACAATGCCGAACTTTTTTCCAACGGAAGGCATGAGCCAAGTCGTTTACTTAAAAAATGGTGGACAGCGCACCGGTGTTGTCACTGAAACTGGCACTAGCTATATTGTGAGGACAGACGATGGCACAACATATCTTTATGCGAAAGATGATGTTTTACGCATCATTGACGAAGTAAAATCTATAGCCGCCTATCTTGCTAAGATGACCGACCAAGTCTTGGATGATTCACAAGCCACATATTCAACATCTGCAAGTGCAATAAGGGGTGAAGAGACTGTAAAAACAGTAGGGTGTCTTACATGCCACGCTGTTGATGGATTAGGTAGCGATTTCGCACCTGCTCTGGACAGTGTTGGCGCAAAGGTTAAGCCAACGTATCTACGGAAGTGGATTGAAGATCCGAAAGCATACGATCCTGACACTGCTATGCCAAGTCTGCGATTGAGCAAGCGTGAAATTAATGACGTCGTAGCATATCTTATGAATCTTCAAAAGCCAACACCTTCACCTGTCTCTGATTCTGTAGGTGAGGCGGACGCTGACGAAGGCGAAAAACTTGTCAGAACTTACGGATGTTTCGGTTGTCACGAAATACCGGGGTTTGAAAATGAATCGAAAGTTGGTGCAGATCTCGGTGAATTCGGTGCAAAACTTACTGAAGAACTTGACTTTGGTGATACTTTAAAGGATGAAGTGGGACATAGTTGGCACGATTGGACAATTGGCAAGATTACAAGCCCACGCCGTTACCAAACGCGTCGCATTGTTTCACGCATGCCTGTTTTCCAGATTGACGACGAAGAAGCGAAGGCGATCACCGTGTTGCTGAAGAGTTTCCAACCGGAGAAATACCCACTCAATTATATCTTTGAGCATGCAGCTGAATCGGAACGCGTTGAGAAACATAAGCAAATTGATGCCGGTAGGCGAGTCGTCAAAAAATACAACTGTACCGGATGCCACGAGATTGAAAGTGAAGGTGGAAGTTATCGTGACGTTATCATAGCACACGAAGGCTTAGATGAAATTACGGCGAAACAGTTAGCACCTCCAACCTTACAAGCAGAAGGCGCAAGAGTTTATCCCGAATGGTTGTTTGATTTCCTCAAAGATCCATCCGATATACGTTACGGTCTCAAGGTTCGCATGCCATCGTTTGAAATGTCAGATGATGAAGCGACTACCCTTGTCAAGTACTTCTCTGCCTTAGACGATGAACCTTTCCCTTACGAAACGCTCCCACAGCCAGAATCTACACCTGCGGAATTGCGAATCGGAAAACAGATTTTTGATGAACTGCAGTGTGATTCATGTCATCCTTCACAAAATGAAAGTATTCCGGCTGGCAGTGACAAGGCGGGAAGACCTGACCTCTCCTTGGCAAAAGATCGTCTTAAAAGGGATTGGCTAATTGACTGGATGAAAGATCCGCAGACGTTCCAACCTGGAACAGCGATGCCGCAGGCATGGCCCATCGTCGGTGGACAGCATCTAGCACTTGATGGTTATGCCGGTAATGATGCTGAAAAGCAGATTAGGATGGTTCGTGATTACCTGATTTCGTTAGGTCGTTAGTGTTTTGTAGGAACCGATTCAATTCGTCCCTACTGAGGGAGTTCCGTCCTATATGAAACATCTACTTATCATCATCGTCATGATCTTTGTGTGGCTAAATGGGTTTATCTGGTTAGGCAAACAGGTTGACCCTAGCACGAAGTATCAAACAGAAATAGAATATAAATATGTAAGATACTGTGCTGGATGTCACGGGAACAGTGGTGAGGGCAACGGACGGATTGGTCGTTTCAAAAAATTAGACCCTGCCGACCTGACGAATAGCAATTTGTGGGCGATGCACGATGACGAGCAGCTGCTTGAAAGCATCCGTGCCGGTAAAAACGACATGCCCGCGTTTCACTACTACCTCAACGTTGACGAACAACAGGAACTTCTTAACTATATCAAGAAAACGTTCACCCCTTAACATACACGGATATCCGTGATGTTTGTTTTTTACCGTTTGCCTTTTCAAATCTTAAGGTGTTAATATACTAAATAAAGAATTATATAAAAGGAGAAAAACCGTGAAAAATCTTAAGACTATTATCGCTTTACTTGTTTGTGGGGCAATGACAAGTGTTGCTTTTGCAGGCAATATCACAGGAACAGTTACCTATGAAGGGGATGCCCCTGCGCGTCCAGCTTTGACAATTAACACAAAGGAAGACCACTGTATTACGTCTACAAAAGGTGCAAAATCAGAGACACTTGTTGTTTCAAAAGGAAAAGGTATCCAGAATGTAGTTATTTATGCTCGCGTTAGCGGACAGAAAGCAACTCCACTTAAGAAAAATCCTAAGGTTGACCAGAAGGGTTGTCGTTATTTGCCGCATGTATTAGTGGTACCTGTGGGCACTACCGTTGATGTTACTTCTAATGATCCCGTTGCACACAATGTTCACTCCCATGCCGCCAAGAATGAAGCAAAAAACTTCCTGATTCAGAAAAAAGGGTTAATCATTCCATACGCAATTACCAAAGCGGAAGAAATCAAGTTGACATGCGATATTCATGCTTGGATGAGTGGTTACATCGTTGCTGTTAGTAGTAACTATTATACAGTAACAGGGCAAAAAGATGATAAGGATAACTGGATTCATCCGGATGCTTACGAAAAATCTGCTGACACCGGTAAATATAGTATAAAGGATGTTCCAGCGGGTAGAGCGCGTGTAATTGCATGGCACGAAACACTCGGAAAAGCGAATAAGACCATTGAAATTCCCGCGAGTGGCGATATTACAGTTGACTTTAAAAGTTCTGATTTCAAAAAGCCTAAGACAAAATAGTAGTTTCCAAACTGCTTGATTTCATACAGATTTAGGATGCTGTCACTTAAAGAGGCATCTTAACGATTGAGAGAAAAAGAAAATGCGTTGTTCTTCTCTTACAAGAAAGAGGCTTTTCTTTATACTTGGTTTTGTGCTGCTCGGATTTGTGATAATAGCAGTTGTGCCAGCCTTCGCTCAGGACATGACAGACGCAGAATATCGTCCGTTCCCGATGATTGGCAGCCGAAACGCCGCTTGGATTGCCGCACAACTTCACTTGTTGTTCGGCTCCTTTATCCTTGGTGTACCGATGTTTGCCGTTATCATTGAGTTTATCGGTTGGCGGACCAAGGAAGAACGGTACGACCGAATGGCACAAGAGTTTATCAAACTCTGTATGGGCGCATTTTCAACGACTGCTTTGCTTGGTGGCGTTCTTGTCTTTATCCTTATCTGGTGTTATCCGAAAGTATTGAGCAAGATGAGCGGAATCTTCGGTCCGACGATGATTTTCTACGTCATCTTGTTCTTCGGAGAGACATTTACGCTCTACCTCTATTCCTACGGTTGGGATAGAATGCAAGGGCGTTTTAAAGGGTGGCACCTGTTCTTGGGCGTTCTATTAAACGTGTGGGGCACGGCGATTATGTTTGTGTCAAACACGTGGCTGACCTATCAGACAAGTCCCGCAACACAGTACAGAAAGTTGTCTGATGAAACCAAGGCAGCATGGTTGGAACAAACGTTAGCACAGAATCCTGAGTTAACCCGCGCTGAAGTACTGGAAGAGGTTACAGGTGCGACCGTAATTCCGCTTCACAACGAAACAGGTGAATTTTTGGCAAACGTTTGGGAAGCGGTCAACAATTTTACATGGATGCCGGTCAATATTCATCGTCTCATCGGGAACATCGCTTTTGGTGGTTCAATAGTTGCTGCTTATGCAGCATTCCGTTTCCTCGTGGCAAAAACTAAAGAAGAGAAAGCACATTACGATTGGATGGGGTATAACGGAAACTTCATCGCATTGTGTGGACTGATTCCATTACCTTTCGCTGGTTACTGGTTAGGTAAAGAAATCTACATGTTCAACACCACAATGGGGGTGAATATGATGGGTGCTCTGTTCTCATGGCTATTTATTATACAGGCGGTGATGATTGGGATTCTGTTTATCGGCGCGAACTACTACCTTTGGTCAGGAATGGGGCGAATTGAAGGCGCAGAAATATATGCGCGCTATCGTCCATATATGATTACCATTATTGTTATCTGTGTTGGTATCTGGATGACTCCGCGCTGGCTTGACAAAATATCATCAGCTTCGGAGATCGGTGCAATGGGAGGGGCAAACCATCCACATCTCGGATTTTTCGGTTTGATGAGTGCCAAAAATACGGTTGTGAATATCGTTATTCTAACAACATTTTTAAGTTTTCTGTTTTATAGACGTTCTGGAAAGACGTCTACTGCAAGTTGGAAAGGCTTGGGGAACATTGTTATTTCAGCAATTTTCTTTTTAGGAGTAGTCTCAATTATCGTTATCGGTATCGTTGGGTTTAGTAAGAAGCTTCCAGACCTCTATCGCGAAAATGTGTTGACACCCTGGCAGGTGCTGATCGCGCTCGGTGTTATGGTTGTCGTAACAATAATTGATATTTTCATGTACCGAAAAGCCACGACATCTGGCACTATCAAATGGGGAGGGATGACAGAGCGGTCCCAGTATGTTTTAATACTACTTGCAGTTACCTTTACCTCTCTGATGGGTTTGATGGGTTATGCCCGTTCCGGTCTTCGTGAAGGATGGCATATCTTTGGTGTTATGAGAGACAACTCACCAGACGCATTTACACCTTCTCTTAGCAGTGCTGTAAACATGGTTTCAATCATTATGGTTATTTTCTTTGCCCTCGTTGGATTTATATTCTGGCTCGGTCTGTGGGGAGAAAAGAAAAAACAAAATTTAGTTTCTATAGAAGCAGAAGTTCCTGCGGAAAGTGACGATTAAAACAGTGAAAAACACACTCATAAAAATTGCAGGTCTAATCTTAATGGTGGTGAGTTTCATCGCCTTTATAGCGAAGCTGCCAGCTTTTCCAATCGGTTCTGAGAACTTGTTACCATGGTCGGTCTGGTTCTTCATTGCGGCCCTGTTAAATTTGATTGTGTGGGGCATTGTCATGAGACTAATGACATTCGCCTTGTTTGTTATCTGGATTTTCGCGCTTTTAGCAGCATGGGTTCCGAGCACATCAACAGCAACAGCAACAGGACCGGTGACTGAATTAGATTGGAGTGATCCAGACGCAGTAGTAGAGATAGGCGCGGCGATTTTTAACAGTAAAGGACAGTGTAGTGCGTGCCATACCTTGGATACCTCTGCGCCGAAAGGCAGATGTCCCGATTTAACTGACATCGGTGCCAATGCGGCAAGCCGCCATCCCGGTACGGATGCAAAATCGTATCTGATTGAATCCCTTTATGAACCGAGTAAATACTTGGTGCCTGGGTACGGCAAGATAATGCCAGAGATATGGAAAAGACCTATTGAACTCACAAAGTTAGAAATTGCGGCAGTCATAGCATTTCTACAAAGCCAAGGTGGTGAAATTGACGCAGAACCTTTTGATGAACCGATTAATAGAGCAGATATAAGGACAACAGCAGAAGCACTTCTCCCTTTACTCACCGGCGATCCTGAAGCCGGGAAGAAGGTTTTTATAGAGGCAGCTTGTATTTCTTGCCATGTTATAAAAGGGGTGGAAAATCCAAATGCGGGAGAGGTCAATGAAGACTTTGAAGTTGTCACCGCACCAGAACTTTCAGAAATTGCAGCCTTTAACGAACTGCGGTATCTTGAGGAATCAATCCTAAAACCACATGCAAAAATTGTTAGCGGTTACGGTACAGTTACCGTCAAAGCTAAAGGGGCAACCTACCAAGGAACACTTGTCTCTCAAGATAATGAAAAGATTGTTGTCCGGACAAAAGCCGACGACGGTACAGAAGAGGAACATACCATCCTATTCAGTGAATTTGATGAGGAACCGATTGAAGACCTTACAGATCTTCTCGGGAATGGATATTTCACATTAACCATAACACCTACAGGCTCAGACACACCGGTGAGTGGCGAAATCGTTGAGGAAACCGATACAACAGTAACACTCAAAGTTGGCGACGAAACACAAACGCTATCTAAAGCAGATACCGATTTGAAAAAACAGTTAGCTGCTGTCATTTTTGATGGCGATGAAATCATCGGTGAGGTCGTTTCGGGAACTTTAGAAGAGATGGAGATTGTCATAATCGTTGATGGTAGTGAAGAGAGTTTTGATCCATCATTTGATTTTGAGGAATCTACCCTGGCACTCGGTTTTGGTAAGAAATTGTTGGTTAAATCACCAATGCCAGATAACTTCCCGGATATCTTAATGTTCCGGGAAATGACAAATTTACTCGCTTTCTTAAGCACATTGACAGGGGAAACAGCAACAGAAGAAACTGCTACCTCTGATGCAAATCAAGTTGAAACGGGTGATATGACCGAAGAAGCCACGGAATAATAAACAACAGAGATTTGAAGTCTAACATAAAACGCAGAAGGAGCTTAGACATGAAAAAGCCTTCGCTTTTCACAATATGTTTCGCAATTTTCATCGTATGCTGGGTGTTCTTGAGATTTTTCGTTGGTGGTGTTATCTCAAAACCAATCCCGAGCAGCGTGATCGTGATGTATATGGCGTTAATCTCCATCGCTATTTTGGTGCATATCTCCGTTGAAGACACAAGATTTCGGGAATTCCTCCGACCTATTCATGAAACGCTTGTTGATGATAACCGCCGTGTTCGCCGTCTTGTATTAGCCGTGTTGATCCCGCTTTTTATGCTTGGATATACTTATTCTAATATTGCACAAAAAGCGAATCCACCCGGTGACCCACGTGATGCACACCCAACTCCACCGCTGGAATTGACATATAAAGATGAGGTCATGCGGGATGTCAAAAATCCGTACCGTCATTATGAAAAGGACAACCCAGAAGTATTCAGGTCGCATGTGGAGAATGGAAAACGTGTCTACTATGATAACTGCTTTTACTGTCATGGCGACCATCTTGATGGTAAAGGGCATTTTGCTGACGCGCTGAATCCGTTACCAGCGAATTTCCAAGACGTAGGCATCATTCCAATTTTGCAGGAATCCTATCTTTTTTGGCGGGTCAGTAAAGGTGGACCTGGGTTGCCTCCATCTGGCACGCCCTGGAATTCAGCAATGCCTATCTGGGAAAATTACTTAACACAAGAAGAAATTTGGGACGTTATCCTGTTCCTATCCGACTATACAGGCAATATGCCGCGCGCCTCTGCGGAGGGACACTAAAATGAGAAGCAAAAATGTTGTCCTCTTACTCCTTATTTTAGGGATGCTTTCTGTGCTTACGCTAACATACGCGCAGGATGCTCCAGATGATTCCGAGGAAGCAGAAAAAATTGCAGCAGGGAAAGAGGTTTATGAAAAAAGCTGCGCACACTGCCACGGCACCGAAGGACGTGGAGATGGCAGCGCAGCCGAAAACCTTTTACCTAAACCAAGAGATTTCACCCGTGGTTTGTATAAAATTCGGTCTACAGAAAGTGGGCAACTTCCAACCGATCAGGATCTATATGATGTTATTACCGAGGGTATGTCCGGTTCGTCAATGCCGGAGTGGGAAACTTCCCTAAGTGCCAACGAGCGTTGGGAAGTGGTGGCATATATTAAAACCTTTTATGATGGGTTCAAGGAACGTGAAACACCACCGCGGGAAATAAGTTTAGAAGGTAAAATTTCATACTCTAAAGAGAGTGTGGAAATCGGAAAGGTGCTGTATACTGAACTCGGTTGCATTGAATGTCATGGAAATGTAGGAAGAGGCGATGGCACATCAGCACCAACGTTAACAGATAGTTGGGATTTCAAAACCTGGCCTGCCAATCTTACACAAGGTTGGAATTACCGAGGTGGGGCTGACCCAGAAGATATTTTCAAACGATTCATCGGCGGAATTGCTGGGTCGCCAATGCCCGCATTTGAAGGGGATAGTTTCTATCATTTCGGATTGACAGAGGAAGAATCCAAACGCTATGCGCCATTAGAAAATAAAGCGGAGAATGGGGAGGAGTTAACAGAGGAGGAACAAGCGGAATACGACCAACTTTACGAAAAATGGGATACTGCTGTTCTCGCTGCACTTGATCGTGCTGAGGGTACTGAACTAACCCCCGAAACTCAAAAAATCTATGATGATGCGATGAAGGCGGTCTATGAAAAGAGTTGGCATCTTGCAAACTATGTTAAGTCACTATCGCCAGAGAAGCAACCCGATGCCGCTATTGGCAAAAACGTCCTCCGATCACAATATTATGCAGTAGGTGATTTGCCCACAATGGGTGATGAGGCTTGGGAAACGTTTGAAGCCAGTTACTTTCCACTTGTGGGGCAGATTATAATTGAACCGAGGCAGTTCAATCCTACGATTGACTCTGTAAACGTCAAATCGTTTTACAACGACACAGAGGTGGCATTCCTATTTACATGGGATGACCGTACTAATAATACTGCGGTTAAAGAGAATGAAGACACAGGCAAAACGTTTGAAGACGCAATCGCAATTCAATTTCCGGTGAAGGTTCCAAAGGGACCCACCGCACCAAAACCCTATTTCCTTTGGGGTGGAAAACTGCCTGTCTATCTATGGCAGTGGAAAGCATCTGCTGTTGACAAGGTAACAGAACTCACAGCGAAAGGTATGAACAACGTTGTGGAACAAGATGTACAAGGCAAGATTCAAGCAAAAGGTGAATACTCGGGCGGACAATACAAATTATGGGTCAAACGTGCATTGAAAACTGAAGATAGGAAAGACCTACAGATCGGACCCGCTGTATTTGTACCTATCGCCTTTTCAGCATGGGATGGTGCAAACGGTGATGTTGACACAAAAAGAGTTATATCTAGTTGGTATACTTTTGTTTTAGAACCGGTTCCGTCATCCAGAAGGTTTATTTATCCGCCGTTAGTTGCACTTTTGTCGCTTGGTTTGCTAATTGGTTTACGAGAGTACGTGCAGCGTAGAAATACATAATACCCAATTAACCCGATTTGTAGCGCGAGGTCCCCGTGCCTCGCAATGCTTGACTTTATCGGAAAACTTCGAATCAAGTTAATTTTGGTATAATACTATAGAATCAAAAATAAGTGGGCATTGCATTGATGTCCCAAACTTAAATCATATTTTGAAATTACATTAAGGTACACCCATAGATACTGAATTGTCGTCTGATATGTAGTCGTCAATCAGTGCTTCTAAGATGTGTGCCTGCAAAGGAGAAAAAAATGAAAACTAAAGTGTTGGCCTGTTTCGCAGTTCTTCTCGCGTGTTGCTTTGGTCTTATTGTATTTGCTGACCACCACGAAGAAGAAGATATGGATAATCTTGTTTTTCCCAAATCGTATAAAGCCATGTCTGTCAAGGAGGGCGGAAAAATCAGCGGTGTCGTTAAGTTTGAAGGCGATGTCCCTGAAATGAAAAAGTTGGAAATCGCGAAAGACCAAGCAGTTTGTGGGGTTAAAGAAAAGTTTGATGAAACGCTTGTCGTTGGTGAAGACAAAGTTCTAAAAAATACGATTGTCTATCTGATGGACATTTCACAAGGCATAGATTTTGACGAGAAGGCGAAAAAACCGGAAATTGATCAAAAAGGATGCCAATTCACTCCGCACGTCCAGATCGTTCCGGTTGATGCTCGCCTCACGATGCTGAACAACGATAAGGTTACCCATAATGTGCATATCACGCTTAAAGATGACGATATTAATAAACAGCAGACGAGGATGATCAAGAGGTTACGACTCAAAGGTATAGCCAAAGCGGAAGGTCCAGTTGAAGTGAAATGTGATATTCATGGATGGATGAGAGCCTGGGTTGCTTATGTTCCACATCCCTACTTTGCTGTGACAAACGAAAAAGGTGAATTTACACTTGAAGATGTTCCTCCTGGAACCTATAAATTAGGATATTGGCATGAAGCGTGTGGTACTAATAACAAAGAGCCTGTAGCTGTAATGGTCACGGCTGGCGGAGAAGTCAAGCAAGATTTCACGTTGAAACTTAAAGAGTCCAGTGAGGGAAAATAGGATTACGGTTGAAGATCTAACGCACACTTATGGTAATCGGTGTGCGTTGGATAATGTATGTTTCACCGTAGCACGTGGCGAGATTTTTTGCCTACTCGGTCCGAACGGTAGTGGAAAAACAACCCTTTTCAAGATTCTGTCTACGTTGATGCCGCCAACATCGGGAAATGTTAACATCCTCGGATTTGACTTGAAAACCGAGACGAAAGCGGTTCGGAAATTGTTGGGGGTTGTTTTTCAACATCCTGGACTTGATATCAAACTCACTGTTACCGAAAATTTACGACATCACGGTCATCTCTATGGACTTAGAGGTAAAAATCTAAGTTACCGAATTTTCGAACTGCTTGAAAAGTTTGGTATAGATAATAGGGAAAATGACCTTGTTGAAGAGTTATCCGGAGGTTTACAAAGACGCGTAGAAATCGCAAAAGCAATGCTCCATTCTCCCCATGTTTTGCTGCTTGATGAACCGAGTAGTGGATTGGATGTAGGTGTGCGTCGACAACTCAGCGACTATCTTAGTTTGCTTGCAAAGACAGAAGATATTTTGATTCTACTGACAACGCATCTTCTGGATGAGGCTGAGTTATGCACCCGCGTGGGTATTCTGGATTCAGGCAGGTTAGTCGCAATCGGAACACCTGACGAACTCAAGTCTCAAATTGGCAGCGATGTCGTGTTGATAGAGACCACAAACGCTGAAACCCTCTGTAGTGCAATTGCTGATAGGTTTGAGGTGTCCCCGATATTAACTGATAATTACATACGCATTGAATGCGAACAGGGACATGAGTTTGTTAGAGATGTAGTCGCTGCGTTTCCTGATGAGATTCAGGCTGTTCGGTTCGGGAAACCTACATTAGAGGACGTTTTCATTAAGTTAACAGGAAACCCGTTTGTTTAGGGGATAACGAGATGTTGAGCGTTTTGCTACCGGTTACAACGATTTGGTGGCGTGAGATCATCAGATTTTTTCGCCAACGGAGTAGACTCTTCAGTGCAATTGCACAACCCTTAGTATTTTGGATTCTAATCGGAAGTGGTTTGAGCGCATCATTTCAACCATCTGGCACCTCCGAGAAACAAGGTTACATTGAGTACTTCTACCCTGGTATCGTTGTTTTAGTGTTGCTTTTTACAGCCATTTTTGCTACAATCTCGGTGGTGAATGAGCGGCGCGAAGGGTTTTTACAAAGTGTACTCGTTGCACCTGTGCCGAGATGGGGTATTGTCCTCGGTCAAGCATTGGGTGGAACTACTTTAGCGTTAATACAAGGCTTACTTCTACTCTGTCTTGCTCCGTTCATTGGAATAAAATTTGGGTTTATGCCCTTGATTATGACATTCGGGGTGATGTTTTTATTAGCATTTAGCTTAACTAACCTTGGTCTTCTCATCGCATGGCGTATGGACTCTACACAAGGCTTTCATGCAATTATGAACCTAATACTCATTCCGATATGGTTGTTATCCGGTGCGTTTTTTCCTAGTGCTGGAACACCCGGTTGGTTGGGATGGGTAATGAGACTGAATCCTTTAACTTATGGACTTGCTGCTTTTCGCCATAGCCTTTACAAAAATACCTTGACGACGGTTGGTGAAATGCCGTCGTGGACGCTCTCTGTAATGATTACCGGTGTGTTTTGTGTATTGACTTACTTGGGGGCTACGTTTACTGCGTCCTCCCAAACGAATTGAACTATAAGTAAATTTTAAGTGCGCTTTTTATGAATTAGGCTGCAAACCCGCCTTTTGCGCACATGTTAAGGAGAATTTGATGCTTCAATGGCTCCCAGAAAACATTTCAACGTTCGGGCAAGGCGTTGATAACCTCTTCACACTTATTTATTGGATCACCTTGGTAGCGTTTGTCCTCGTGATGGCGACACTTATAACATTCCTTATTAAATACCGTCATCGGGAGGGACATCGCGCTGAGTACATTGAAGGAAGTACGAAGCTTGAAATCATCTGGACAGCGGCTACTACAGTAATTGTGTTCGGATTGGCGATGCTGAGTTATCCACAATGGAATAAGATTAAATTACCATCGGAGTTTCCTGAGAATCCCGATGTTGTGGTTCAAGTCAGAGGTGAACAGTTTAATTGGTATATGATCTATCCCGGTCCGGATGACAAATTAGGAACAGATGACGACCTTGAGTTGGAAAATCACTTGCATGTACCTGCCAACAAGATCGTACATATCCATCTAACCGCTAAAGATGTTATCCACAGTTTTTTCGTGCCGCAATTGCGCCTGAAACAGGATGCACTTCCCGGCAGATCTATTAATGTTTGGTTTGATACAGATTTGGAGGAGGAACCGATTGTAAACCTTGAAAACGTGAAAACGAAAGGATGTTACACGGGAACGCTAACGTTTGCGGATCCGAATACACCTCCAGTAACCGGGAATATTGTTCTGGAAACTGACGATACCTTGACACTCAAGGTTGCTGATGAACTCAAAACTTACAACAAGGCAGAGGTGAAACAACTCGACGTAAAGGTATGGCGTTATGAAATTCCGTGTGCCGAACTCTGTGGATTTGGACACTCCGGGATGATTGGATACCTCAATGTACATACGCAAGCTGGCTACGATGCTTGGAAAGCAGAAAGGTGGCCTCAGTAAATTCTGCGGAGATGACCTAAAACCAAGTTAACCTTATGCTTGCCTGGGTCGCAGAAGGAGTTAAAATAACTATGCAAGAAAACGAAAATATGTCACATGAACACGACAACGATGAAAATCATGATGCTGCGCATGAAGATAATGACGTAGCAGCGCATGCTCCTGAGCATAATGGTGACCACCACGATGCCCATGCACATCATCATGAAGAAGGTTTTATTAGAAAATATATCTTTTCGCTTGATCATAAGATGATCGGAAAGCAGTTCCTGATTTATGGGCTGCTAATGTTGTTTCTTGGCGGCGGACTTGCGATGCTCTTTAGATGGCAACTCGCATACCCAGAAATGCCGGAGTTAGAAGGACAGCCAGGAAGAGGTGCAAAACCGTTACCTATCATCGGTGTCTCTGATGAATTTCAGGAGACCGGTGAAGCCGTAACCTGGGCTGACAGAATGTGGACAAATATTTTTGAATCCGAGGAAACAGAATGGATTGAGGCATACCTTCCGGGTGGGGTGATGACAGGTGAATTTTATAACATGTTGTTTACGATGCATGCGACCATAATGGTGTTTTTTGTAGTTGTGCCCATTTTGGTTGGTGCCTTCGGCAATTTCCTGATACCGTTGATGATTGGCACGCGGGATATGGCATTTCCTGTCCTTAACATGCTCTCATTTTGGCTTGCCGTGCTTGCTGCTGTTATAATGGCAGCTGGGTTTTTTGTGCCAGGTGGACATGCAGCAGCGGGTTGGACAGGTTATGCACCGTTATCGTCTGATCCTACATGGACAGGGGTTGACTGGGGGCAGAACTTGTGGGCAATCAGTCTGTTGATACAGGGATTTTCTTCCTTGGTAGGTTCAATCAATTACATTACGACTATTATCAACATGCGCGCACCGGGAATGACGTTCTTCAGACTTCCGTTGGTTATCTGGTCACTTTTCATCGTTGCGATCCTGTTGCTTCTTGCTTTCCCTGTCCTGTCTTCCGCTTTAGCACTTCTCATTTTCGATAGACTTGCGGGAACCACATTCTTCACCCCTACGGCTGAAGGTGGTGGCGACCCGCTTCTATGGCAACACTTGTTCTGGTTCTTTGGGCATCCAGAGGTATATATCCTTATTTTGCCGGGTATGGGAATTGCTTCCGAATTGATCCCTGTCTTTTCTCGAAAACCGATTTTCGGATACCGTTCTATGGTCTATGCAATGATCGCAATTGCATTCTTGGGATGGGTTGTCTGGGGACACCACATGTTCCAAAGTGGAATGCAACCCGGAATGGGTACTTTCTTTATGACGACAACGATGCTCATCGCGGTGCCTTCAGCCATTAAAACGTTTAACTGGCTTGGCACTATGTACCGCGGTTCAATTCGGTTTACAACGCCGATGCTTCATGCCATTGCCTTTGTGTCTATGTTCGTGATAGGTGGACTTAGCGGCATCTATATGGCAAACACACCTGTTGATATTGCTATCCACGACACATACTTCATTGTGGCACATATTCACTATGTCGTTTTTGGTGGCAGTCTGTTTGCGATCTTTGGCGGTATTATTTTCTGGTTTCCGAAGATGTATGGTCGTTATATGAACGATTTATTGTGCAAAATCCATTTTTGGTTGACGTTCATTGCCTTCAACTGTACCTTCTTCCCGATGCACATTCTCGGCGTAGGTTTACATAGGCGCCGCATAGATAATCCATTGCAAACGGAGTATCTACACGGGTTTGAGGGAATGAATATCTTCATCACGATGAGTGCTTTTACACTCGGAGCAGTCCAGCTTATTTTGCTGTTTAACTTTTTATGGAGCATTTATCGTGGTAAGGTCGCTGAAAAGAATCCGTGGCATGCCAACACACTGGAATGGGAGGCACCGACACCTGTGCCACACGGCAATTTTGCCCAAATTCCAACCGTTTATCGCGGTCCTTACGAATACAGCGTTCCCGGCGAAGAATCCGATTTTTTACCACAAGCACAGCCTGAGCATGCACCCGCAAGTGCAGGTGATTAGTTGAGATAGGTACGGCGTAAATAGGCGCGGTTTAAACCCGCGCCTACCAGAGAAAGATACCTCTGTGGAATTCAGCATGAAGGGAATTAACTGACAATCCCACTGCTTTAGCTGTGGGTCAAAAAACTTATGACATTTGCACCAAAACATGTTGGACTATATGTCCCATCGTGGATAGGGTTTCCACCCCGGACAACCTGTATGGGTCCTATCCCTCACCTGTGGAAAGGTGTGTGATGCTGGTGCGAAATCACTTAAAACATTAGAATGTGGTAGAGAAAAACTAATATAACGTGAGTTTGATAAAAACAAGATGTCGGGCTTCTTGTAGGGGCGAGGTCTTCGCGCCCGTAGGGGTTAGGTTACCTAACCCCTACGAAAATGTCCATTTATGTTCGGGCTTCTTGTAGGGGCGAGGTCTTCGCGCCCGTAGGGGTTAGGTTACCTAACCCCTACGAAAATGTCCATTTATGTTTAGAATTTGCTATATATCAAACTCACGTTAATATATGTTGTTACTACAACGACCCTACCACATTCACTAACAACCTACCGTGGGATACACGGAAAGTTACGCCTGTGGAGTCCAAGTAAGACCTCATTCGGAGACACGAGAGACGGAAGCAGGAATCACATAGGAGAGTTGTGTGCAAAAGAAGCACACGGCTTTAGTTTCCGTAGTGAGTATCACGAAGCAAATTAGTTATAGTCCATGGCTACATCGGATAGCATTGTTCACCGCAGGGGCAACTTTCTTATTAATTGTTATTGGAGGAATTGTAACAAGCACTGAGTCAGGATTGGCAGTACCGGATTGGCCTAATACCTTCGGATATAATATGTTTCTATATCCGTTATCCGAAATGGTAGGTGGCATCCTATATGAACATAGCCATCGTCTGATGGGTTCAATAGTTGGACTGTTAACGATTGCGCTGTTCATCATGCTTATACTGAAAGACTCACGCAGATGGATAAAATGGCTTGGGCTTGCAGCACTCATCGGTGTGAGCGTGCAGGGAGTACTCGGTGGACTACGGGTTACTGAACTCAATCTTAATTTTGCGATAGTTCATGCCTGTCTGGCACAAGCTTTCTTCGCACTGTTGTGTGGAATATGTTGGTTTACTTCTCGTGATTGGTTTGAAAATTGGAACCCATCTGAAAGAGTTAAAGCGAATTTTCCACCAAGACCGGGAGAGAATTCTGTAACAAATAAATTACGTAGGTTAAGTCTAATTACAACCTGCTTGATATACATTCAACTCATTTTCGGTGCGGTTTTACGGCATACTGGGCATAGACTTGACGCGCACCTTCTTTTTGCATTCTTAGTAACACTGCATATTTTCCTATTGGTAAGACGTTTCTTTGGTATGGGTGAGGACACCCAAAGAATTGGTCAATCATTGCCCTTGCTATTGCTTGGATTGCTTGCAGTGCAGTTGATGCTCGGTACTGGAGCCTATATTATGAAACTAACTGCCTTGAGTGAAACAGTATCAGAACTACTTACAAATATAGTTACCACTGCCCACGTAGCAGTCGGTGCACTCATGTTAGTCAGTAGTTTTGTGATCACACTGAAGGGAATTAGTTGACAATCCCACTGCTTTAACTGTGGGTCAAAAAACGCTTGACATTTACATATATTTTGTAGTATAATTATAAGACTGACTCAGTGGTGGGTGCGTCAACACCTACCCCACCTCGCTGTCGGATAGACAGAGAGTCCAAACGCCTGTGGAGTCCAATTAAGACCTCATGCAGTTCAGGAAAGAGGCACGAGAGACGGAAGCAGGAATCACATAGGAGGGTTGTGTGCCAAAAGAAGCACACGGCTTTAGCCGTCGTGAGTATCACAATATACCGATTCACTGATACGACGATTTCTATAGAAACACCTGTCAGCAATTCGCTGGTTACAGAGTCAATAACCCCAAGCTAAAGCATGGGGAAACCTGTGCAAAGCGCAATCCGAGCGTCCACTTCACAAGTTAAACCGTTGACTACAGTCCTATATCGCAGTATCTTGGCGTGGTAGCCAGCACGATGTTTCGGATGCTCCCCAAGTCTGATTCCTCTCGGATACTGTGATCTGAATGGGGAAACCACACATACCCCGAAAGGGAGAACGCAAACTTATGTTTGTGCATATTAGGGATTTAGTTTTCAGTTATATTTGATTGGAAACTAAACTCCTAATACCAAAAATAAAAAGAGGCGGGCTTTCCTCCCCAACCTAAAGGATGGGGTCTCCAGCCCGAAGAGTGATGAGATAACATCATGCGTTCCACAACTGCAGTACTACCCAAAAATAGAGATATGGTAAATCCACCGTCAAGATCCTCAGTTATTGTGAGTCGAGTGGAAGACTATATTGAACTCATTAAACCGAGATTGGTTGTAATGATATTGGTTACCACCGCTGCAGGTTTCTATCTCGGCACACGGGGTGCTGTGAATTGGTTGCTTTTCCTACATACGCTTATTGGCGCAGGATTAACGGCTGCTGGTGTCTTAGGTCTAAACCAATATCTGGAACGCGATGTAGATTCTCTGATGCCACGGACGCAGCAAAGACCACTACCGGCGGGAAGAATGCATCCCGTAGAAGCCCTGCTTTTCTGTGTATTTCTCACAGGAAGCGGTATGCTATATCTTACATTTATTGTCAATCCGTTGAGTGGGTTTATTATCTCGCTAATAGTGGTGAGTTATCTATTTGTATATACACCGCTTAAACGAAAAACATCATTGTGTACGCTTATCGGTGCGTTTCCGGGAGCATTACCACCTGTGGTTGGGTGGGTTGCAGCGCAAGGCACACTTTCAGGTTCAGCATGGGTGTTGTTTGCGATTCTCTTTCTATGGCAATTGCCGCATTCTCTTGCAATAGCCTATATCTATCGTGATGACTACGCAAAAGCAGGAATGAAGTTGTTGCCTGTCATCCATCCTGACGGAACAAGCACACGACGTCAGATTGTAATCAACTGCCTGGCACTATTCGGTATCGGACTGCTTCCTACACTGTTCAACATTGCAGGAGGCATCTATTTTTTCGCCGCGCTGCTAATAGGCGGGATGTTTCTGGCAAGCGGTATCTATTTTGAGAAAACACAATCAATGAAAGCAGCACGATATGTACTATATGCATCTCTACTGTATCTGCCACTAATATTTATTACGATGGCAATTGACAAAATATCATTATTATAGGTGGTGCCAAGTGAACGAACAAGAACGCCGCAAACGGAATCGCAAAGTAGGCATTATATTGTGTTTACTGTTTATCGGATTGTTTTCCATGACAACATTAGCATTAGTGGTAGGATTTGAAGCACCGCCTTCCGTAAAAAAAGTTGTTTCCGTGGTGACCACAGTAATAGCAGGTATTATCGGATTCTGTCTGATAGGTGCTGCACTTATTGAGGTTATCGTTAAAATTGTAAAAAGTAGAATCCGTGGATGATGGTACAAAGTGAAATGGAAATTACCGAAAATCGCCCATTAAGTAACGCCAAATTGGCAGTTTTAATCCTACTCGGTGCTGAGACGATGTTGTTCGTTGGTCTGATCGGGGCATTTCTGGTATTTCGAATGGGGAATGTTACATGGCCCCCACTGTCACACGCTAACATCCAACTTCCACGTTTGGTAACAGGTATCAATACCGTGCTGCTAATTATGAGCGGCTTCACGATGTTCCAAGCATTACGGGCAATTCAGCAAGATAGAGCAAAACAACTCCGAAATTTTTTACTGTTCACAGGTGCGTTAGGATTACTTTTCCTGGTAATACAAGGAAGCGAATGGATACAACTTGTTAATAAAGGATTGACCCTTCAGTCTGGAGTTTACGGCGCAATCTTTTATGTGCTTATCGGATGCCATGCAGTTCATGTGTTAGGCGCAGTGATTTGGTTGACGATTGTTATAGGTATGGCAATAGCAGGGCGGTATTCCGCTGTCCATCATACCGGCATTGAAACCTGTACGATTTATTGGATTTATGTGGTCGCGTTGTGGCCCGTTCTATACTTTTTGGTATATTTCGCTTAATGGAGACGCGTATGTTTCGGCAAATTGTCTTATGGATTCTTGTGATCGGATTTGTAAGTTTAATCGTTCCGTTTACACTTGATGCATGCCCTGCATGTAAAAACCTTGACGGACCGATCGCAAGGGGTTTTAATTGGAGTGTGCTTTTTATGATGGCGATGCCGTTCACGGTTTTCGGTGTCATCGGTGGAAGCGTTTTCTATCACTTCCGGCGCGCCAATAGAGACTTGAAAGCATAACACACATTCCTCAATTATAGTGCAAGGTATCTGTACTTTGCAAATATGCACTTTTTCAAAAGACTTCTAATAAAATTAATTTGGTATAACAATAGTAAAGGAGTTTAGTATAGTGGAACAAGCTACCACTTTAGAACATACTGAAGACTTATACGAACCTTCGCTTACGCCTGATAGCCTCGGCAAACTCGGTATGTGGGTTTTCCTCATTGGTGATACGATGTCATTTGGCGCATTGCTCGCGGCTTATGCAGCACTACGCGTAGGGGCAGGTGTAATCGGTTGGGTCCCACCAAGCGAGATACTCGGTATTAACCTGACCGCGGGTATGACGTTCCTGTTGATCTGCAGTAGCGTCACAATGGTAAAAGCGTTAGAGTCTATTCAAAAAGGCAACGTCTCACGGATGTGTACGTTCCTCGGATTAACGATTTTAGGCGGTATTATATTCCTTGGCTTGCAGGCGTATGAGTGGACACACCTGATTCAACACGGGTTGACACTCACTGGCATTCCCGAGCACGGAATAAAAGGCGGTGCTGTCGCTGGTTCAACGCTTTTTGGTCCCACTTTCTATGCTATCACAGGTTTCCACGGGTTACACGTAACCGGTGGCGTGATTTATCTCTCCGTTATATTGATACATGGATTGCGGGGTAGATATACTGCGGAGTTTAACCATGAAGTGGAAATTGTCGGACTCTATTGGCACTTCGTTGACCTTATTTGGATTATGGTTTTCACCTTCATCTATCTCATATAGGAGGTTTTGAATATGGCTCAGAACGGACACAATGAGCATCCGAAATACATGAATATTTTCTGGTGGCTTACGGGGTTGACAATCACTGAGGTTCTCATAGTCATCCCTGATCTCCCTACCGCGCTTAAAGTTATATTGCTTGTCGGTTTGGCGTGTTCTAAGGCTATCTTAGTTGCTGCCTATTTCATGCATCTAAAATTTGAAAAGCGTACTTTAGCGGTAATCGTTATTACGCCTTTCCTTATCTGTGTTTTCCTTGTCGTTATGCTGATGCCCGATCTTACAGCAAAAACACGGCACACAGGAATTGATAAACCGGCAGAAGTCGTTGATACATCGTCTCACTAAGGTTAGGCAAATGCCTAATCTGTCTCAACTGTAGGCGTGGACAATATGGAGAATCAGACAGGCAACCTCAATGCTGATGAACGTAGACTTGAAAAGAGCACACTGCCTTGGATTGTGTTGATTGTGTTGGGTCTCATCGTCCTTGGTATTGCGGTTCTCAATTTGTGGTTAGTTTTCAATAAAAAACCTGAACTTACGACTGAGACAATTTCAGCGAGTGTTCCAGATTTTAGTTTGACCAACCAGCAAGGGGATGCGTTAAGTTTATCCGATTTAAAAGGAAAAATTTGGGTTGCGGATTTTATTTTCACCCACTGTCCTACGATATGTCCTGTGATGACACACGAGATGGTAAACCTGCAATCAGAATTTGACTCACAAGATGTCAATTTCGTTTCTTTCACGGTTGATCCAGAGCGAGATACACCAGACGTTCTGTCGCGTTACGCAATGCAATATGGTGCTGACAAACAGCGATGGCATTTTCTGACAGGAGAAAAGGAACAGATTCACCAATTGGCTAACAAGGGTTTTAAATTAGCCGCTGCACAACATGGGGGCGGGTTCCCTCATAGCACAAGGTTTGTTCTCGTTACACCAGAAGGTGGTATCTACGACTACTATGATAGCCGACGTAAACCTGATATGAAGCAGCTACGCAAGGATGTCAAAGCACTCCTTGAAAAATGAAGGATCTAAATCTTTTTATTTCCATTGCAGTTTTTCTGGTTCATTTCCCGTTCGGGTTTTTTCGTGTGCGGTATAAAAAATTCAGTCGTCCTTGGAGCAGGTGTCTATATATCCCGATAACGCTTAACTTTGTTGTGCGGCGTTTTATCCTTGATTGGGAATGGCAAACCGCTATGATGTACTTATGGCCAGCAACACTGTTAGCACACATCCTTGGGGGTTATATCGGTTCGCGCCACAAGCCTTGTGATAACGTAGAGACAGAGTAAGTTCCTTTCTTTGAATGAAAATGAGAAAACATTATGAAAAAGATCTACGTCCCTGTAGATAATTCGGACTATTCAGATGCTAGTATTGATTTAGCTGTGGAATTCGCAAAGAAATTTGATTCGCAGTTGGTAGGTTCGCACGTTTACGCTGCAAAAATGCACGATGTCCGCTTCAAACAGATGGAATATACGTTACCAGAGGAATATCAGGACGAAGTTGAACTCGAAAAACAACGTCGTATTCACGACACGCTGATTACCATGGGGCTTCAACTCATTTCGGATTCCTATCTGGAGGTAATGAAGCACAAGTGCGAAAAGTTTGATATTCCCTTTGAACCTAAGATGCCCGAAGGTAAGCACTACATCAAATTGGTTGAGGACATTCAGGAAAGCGATTATGATCTGGTAATTATGGGTGCACTCGGCATGGGGGCAGTCAAGGATAGTTTAATCGGTGGTGTCTGTGAACGCGTTGTCCGCCGTATTACTACTGATACGCTTATTGTTCGGAACCTTGAACCTATTGAAGAACAATCTGGAAATATACTCGTCGGAATTGACGGAAGTCCAGAATCTTTTTCTGGATTGAAAACTGCTATCCACCTTGGGCAAAAGTTCAACAGACAGGTAGAAGCCGTAGGGGTATACGATCCCTATCTACACTACATCGTCTTCAATTCCGTTGTCAACGTGCTAACGGAACGAGCCTCGAGGACATTCAGATTTAAAGAACAGGAGCAGCTGCATGAAGAGGTAATAGATACAGGACTTGCAAAAATATATCAGTCACACCTTGAAGTAGCCCGATCTATCGCTAAAGAAGAACACGACTATCAACTAAAAATTACCCTCCTTGATGGAAAAGCCTACGAAAAAATAATACAATATACACGAAAAACTGAACCGTGGCTGCTCGTTTTAGGTAGAATTGGAGTCCATAGTGAGCAAGATACAGATATCGGTAGCACAGCCGAAAACTTGCTACGTCTCGCGCCATGCAATGTGCTGCTATCAAGCCAACGTTATTTCCCCCAAATTGATGTCAAGGCAGAAGAAATCCTCGTTTGGACGCAAGAGGCGATGGATCGCATGGAGAAAGCACCTCCATTGGTGCGTGGTATTGCGAAGACTGCGGTGCACCGTTTTGCTATTGAACGTGGACATTCTGTAATTACTGAAAGTGTCATTGACAAAGCGATGGAAGCGATTATGCCACAACGCGCATCCGAAAAACTAACACGTGTTGCCAAAGAGATCGCTGAGCAGAAAATTTTAGAAGCAGATGCTGTCCAGACCTATATCTGTGGTGAATGTGGCTATGCTGCGCATGATCAGCAACCCGTTAAATGTCCTGTCTGTAGTTCTCCTCCCGAACGTTTCCAGATGGTTGACAAAGATTCCATTGATCACATCGCTATTGACGAAGGCGGCACTGCAGAAGAGGAGATGTTTGATGGTGTCCGTTTGCAATGGTCCGATCAGGCAAAGAAAGCACTTCGCACCGTGCCGCGCGGCTATATGCGGCGCAATGTGAAAGCACGGATAGAAAAATCAGCCCGTTCTCAAAAGATCGGCACGATTACAAATGCGTTTGCTACACAGATTATTGACGACAGCATGGGTGAAGCAGCAGCTGTTCGCGAAGATGCTCCTGAACTCAGAGCAATGCAAGCGCAAGCCGAAACGCAAAACGCTGAAGGAACTGTTTGCATTAAAAGCACCTTGCAATGGACAGAAGATGCAGTCGAACGTTTGAACTTAGTTCCTGATGGATTTATGCGAAACATCACCCAAACAAGAATTGAACAGCGCGCACAAGAGGCAGGTGTAGCACAAGTTACGCTTGATTTTGCCGCGCGTGTCATAGAAGATGGCAGAAGCCTTGCCAATGAGGTGCTTGGTGAGTATTATCAAGGCAAACAACCAGTAGGTCCAAAATAGGCGGGGTTGTGATTTTGTCAGTATATTCCTCTAAGTTCTTCGTATCAGGTCTTAGTGTTAACTCAGTTTGAATTAAAAAAGATAGCATATTCGTGTAGAATATGCTATCTTAACCCAAGTTGCTACCTAATCAGAATTTTTACATTATATGGCAAGTCTTCAAGTAAAAAGACTTCTGAACACCCCGTATGGGTGTGTAAGGTGGTAAGCAATTGAGTCTGTCAAGATGGAATATCACAATCATTATTGTTTTAAGCATTGTATCATAGGTTGGATTTCGCATGTTCTACCCAACGGACGATACTTCTCCATTTGCGTTAGTCCTAAATGATTTAATCCCGCCACACTAAAAGAATACATTCGTATGAAAAACAAATTATCTTCAATAGTGATAACACTCTGCATGACATTAACCTTTACAACCAGCATCCTTGCCCAAGACACATCAAAATGGGGTTTACCCGAAGGTGCGAAAGTACGGCTCGGAAAAGGTGAGATCCATGAGATTAAGTATTCACCAGACGGTACCAAACTGGCAGTGGCGAGTAGTATCGGCGTATGGATATATGATGCCCAGACAGGTGCAGAACTGAACCTATTCACTGGACATACGGAAGATGTCTACAGCGTATCCTTTAGTCCTGATGGTGACACCCTCGCCAGTGGCAGTATTGACAGAACCATCCGTCTATGGAATGTGAACACCGGCACGCATCTCCGCACATTTTGGGGGCATGGGTGGGGTGTCCTGAGCGTATCCTTTAGTTCTGATGGTAGCATTCTCGCAAGTGGCAGTATTGACGACACCATCCGTCTATGGAATGCGAACACCGGCAAGCATCTCCGCACCCTTGAAGGGCATAAGGGTAACGTCAGAAGCGTATCTTTCAGTCCGGCTGGCAGCACCCTTGCCAGTGGAAGTGATGACGACACTATCCATCTATGGAATGCGAACACCGGCACGCATCTCCACACACTTCGGGGACATACAGATTCGGTTGTTAGTGTATCCTTTAGTGCTGAAGGCAGCACCTTAGCCAGTGGAAGTTCGGACGGCACTATCCGTCTATGGAATGCGAGCACCGGAACGCATCTACGCACACTTGAAGGGCATAAAGGGCAGATCTTCAGCGTATCCTTTAGTGCTGATGGCAGCACCCTTGCAAGTGGGGGTAATTACGGCACTATCCGGCTATGGAATGTGAGTGCCGGCAAGCATCTCCGCACACTTGAAGGGCATACGGGTTGGATCAAGAGCGTATCTTTTAGTCCTGATTTCAGAACCCTTGCCAGTGGAAGTGCGGACAACACTATCCGGCTATGGAATGTGAGTGCCGGCAAGCATCTCCGCACCCTTGAAGGGCATACGGATAGGGTCTGGAGCGTATCTTTTAGTGCTGATGGAAGCACCATTGTGAGTGGAAGTGATGACAACTCCATCCATCTTTGGAATGTGAACAGCGGCACGCATCTCCGCACACTTGAAGGGCACACGGATTTGGTCTGGAGCGTATCTTTTAGTCCTGATGGAAGCACACTCGCAAGTGGGAGCAAGGACGACACCATCCGTATATGGAATGTGAACAGCGGCACGCATCTCCGCACACTTGAAGGGCATACAAGACAGATCTTCAGCGTATCCTTTAGTCCTGACGGAAGCACTCTTGCCAGTGGGAGTTTTGACTACACTATCCGTCTATGGAATGCGAACACCGGCACGCATCTCCGCACCCTATTGGGGCCGAGGCATATGGGTTTGGTCTACAGCGTATCCTTTAGTCCTGATGGCAGCATCCTCGCAAGTGGGCATTCTCTCCCTACCATCCCTCTATGGAATGTGAACACTGGCAAGCATCTCCGCACCCTTGAAGGGCATACGGGTTCGGTCGGGAGCGTATCTTTTAGTCCTGATGGCAGCACCCTCGCAAGTGGAAGTGATGACGACACCATCCGTCTATGGAATGCAAACACCGGCACGCATCTCCGTACACTTGAAGGGCATACGGATGATGTCTTAAGCGTATCTTTTAGTCCTGATGGTAGTACCCTCGCAAGTGGGAGTGCGGACGGGACCATCCGAGTATGGAATGTGAACACAGGTGAACCTATCCGCATTCTATCGAGGCATACGTCTTGGGTTAGGAGTGTATCATTTAGTCCTGATGGCAGCACCATTGCGAGTGGGAGCGAAGACGGGACAGTGATCTTATGGAAGTAGTTAGAGAACTGCTGACGTTTCATATCACCCTATTATATGGTGTAAACGTTGCGGGTTATCAACCAACTGTATCCTACGATTATCCAAGTTGCTACCTATAACTTGGATAATATGGTGAATTATGAAAATAAATGGACATTTCGCAGGACAAACACGGAAGACTCCTCCGCTTGAACGGAGTAAATAACGGACTTTTTTCAATAAACATATCGCTCTGCTGGAGCGAAAGAGAAAGCACTTTAGAATATAAGGAAATATATAAACTTTCAATAAGTAGCAACTTGGGTTATCAAGGTAAACAACCAGCAGAGTCGGAGTAGCAAGGTTCAAAGCATTCTGATAAGGTTGCTCTAAACTTAAGGTTTCTTCAAATTAGATTTTATACGAAATTAACGGGATTTGTCCTGTGAGGTCCCCGTGCCTTGCAATGCTAACCCCTACGTAGAAAACTTATAATCAAGTTAATTTGGTATTAGCATTAAGCCGTTTAAGTTAAAAAATTGTGGTATATTCGTGTAGAATATGCTATCTTAATATAAAGATCATGTAGGAAAACCATCGGTGACAGAGACACAAGTTGATGATAGGGACAACGAAATTGTCTCTTTTATCGGTATCCCACGAAAATGGGTAAACCTATCTCTAAAATTTTACTCATTTCTCTTTTTAGGATATGCTATATGGATTTCCTTCCAAGAGTTTAGCGGCAGTACCAAAACACTGTCGGAAATATTAGGGACAATTTTGGCACATATTGCTGCCTTTAGTGTCGTAGAAGGTATTACTTTTGTTGCTATCATTCAAGTGGTGGATATAATTATGTATTTGACAAATAGGTTCAAAACAAAAGTCAAGAAGCAGGTTGAAGAAGCGAAAGCTGAGGGCATTGCTGAGGGCAGGGCACAAGGTGAAGCCAAAGGCAGATCTAAAGGCAGAGCTGAGATCTATCATGTTTGGGCAGCATGGAATGCCCGACGCATGGAGGCAGAGGCAAAAAATATCCCTTTTGATGAGTTACCTCCCGGGTTACTTGAAGACACACAGGATACAGAAGAATAGCCTCCCAACTCACTGAGTCGTCTGCGACCCGTTCATTTCTGTTTGGTTATAGAGGCAGGTTATAAGTTCTCAGAGTACAACGTTGGAACTTTATCAAAAATGGTGCCGTACCAGTGGAACGGTCATGATCGAGGCTTATGGACAGACGAAAATCGTTGAACTTTATCAGATTTCGTAAATTGTTGATTTGTCATACGAAAGGCACACAATCACAACGGAACCTCACAAGGTTCTATAAAAATGGAGACCTATCATGCAAAAACAGATTGTCAGTCGCGCGTTAATTTTCCTACTTGTGTTTTTTATTCTAATTAGCAACGGTTTTGCTGAAAACTGGCACCAATGGCGGGGACCAAACAATGATGGAATTAGCAGTGAAACTGATGTGCCTATCAATTGGAGTCAAACCGAAAATGTTCGATGGAGGCTACCGCTACCGGGCAAAGGGGCTTCCACACCTATTGTTTGGGAAGATAAGATCTTCCTTACATGCGCTGATGGGAGCGCACTTGTCCTGATGTGTGTCAATACCGCAGGTGAGGAACTGTGGAAACGCACTTTAGGACAGGGCAACCGTTCTAAGCGAGGCGACGAAGTAAACTTTGCAGCACCCTCTCCAACAACTGATGGTAAACATGTTTGGGCGTTTCTCGGAAACGGTGATTTGGCTTGCTATGATTTTGAAGGAGAACAGATTTGGCAGACAAATTTGGAAAAACAATACGGTAAGTTCAGACTAGGCTTTATTATGTCAATGACACCGCTGCTTTACAAAGATAAACTATACATTCAACTTATTCATAGCAACGCATGGTTAGTCCTTGCACTTGACAAGATGACGGGTGAAGAGATTTGGAAGCATGATCGGGAAAGTGACGCAACCGCTGAATGTGAACATGCCTATACCTCTCCAATCCTCTACCGTGATGCGGAACGTGAATTCCTCGTTGTGCACGGTGCAGACTATGTCACTGCTCATAATCTTGAAGATGGCAGTGAAATTTGGCGATGTGGCGGTCTGAATCCACAGAATAATTATAACTACTCATTTCGACTCGTTGCTTCTCCAGTTGTTACAGAAGGTCTAATTGTCGTTCCCTCTGCTAAAAATGGTCCTGTTTTGGGTTTAGACCCATCTGGAACAGGTGATGTAACCAATTCCGAATGGCAAACATGGAAACTCCAGCGTGGTACACCGGATGTACCATCCCCACTTATACACGATGGATTGGTCTACTTGTGCCGAGAAAATGGCGATCTGATCTGTCTTGATGCGAAAACAGGAGAACAACTTTATCGGGAGCGTACACATCGACAGCGGCATCGCTCCTCACCCATCTATGCTAACGGTTATATCTATCTAACAGCTCGAGACGGTGTTGTCAATGTTGTTAAGGCAGGTCGCAATTTTGAAATCGTGGCTACCAATTCAATTGAAGAAACCTTTGCAGCATCACCGGTTATCGCAGACGGCACGCTCTACCTACGCAGTTATGATGCATTGTATGCCATCGGTCAGAAAAAAGAAAAGTGAAAAGTTACAAGGAACTTCCGAGTGATGCCGGTTCCAACATTATCGGGCAAGTCACAGCACAAGCAAGCCGTATCAGTAAACGTCTCGCTTCGGTGAAACGGACGATAGCGATAATGAGCGGAAAAGGGGGTGTCGGTAAAAGTGCTGTAACGTCTAACCTCGCTACCGCGCTAACCCAAAAGGGTTGTACTGTCGGTATTGTAGATGCAGATATCAACGGTCCAACGATTGCCAAAATGATGGGGGTACGCAACGCAACGGTTGAATATACAGCAACAGGTGTGAAACCGGCAATCACTTCCCTGGGTACTAAGGTCATCTCAATGGATCTGCTGCTGTCTGACGATGATGCACCTGTGCTGTGGAACGCACACACCCAAAAGGATGCTTTTACTTGGCGTAGCACAATGGAGGTAGGCGCATTGCGTGAGTTTATCGGTGATACGGTATGGGGTGATTTGGATTATCTCCTACTTGACCTGCCACCAGGGTCCGACCGTTTGCCGAATGTAGTAGAACTTATCCCAAATCTCGGCGGCGTAGTTGTCGTTACAATTCCCTCCGAAGTCTCACACCTGATTGTCAAAAAATCTATCACGATGGCGAGAGACATTCTCAAGGTGCCAATTATCGGCGTTGTTGAAAATATGGCGTTTTATGTGTGTGAACACTGTGGTAAACACGAACCCCTTTTTTCTGTTGAAGAAACGTCTGAAGTAACGTTCGAATCGGAACCTCTCGGCAAAATTCCTTTCGATCCCAAACTGGCACATTGTAGTGATAGCGGTACCCCGTATGTCTATCAATATCCCGATACGCTCGCAAGTAAAGCGATTATAGAAGTTGCGCAAAAGGTTCAAGACTACTTTAAAACATACTAAGGTCCCGTGCCTAAATCTTTTCTGCCGCAAATATTTGGAGATTAAACGATGAAATTCTTATGCATAGAATGCGACACAGCAATGAAATTTAAAGACGTAACCTGTCCTGAACAAGGTTCCGTGACTGCTGTTTTTGAATGCCCTGACTGCTTTGCCGAAATTGCCATGTACCTCAATCCATCGGAAACGCAGATGCTAAAATCCTTGGACCTAAAACTTGGTGGTAGCAACGAAGCAGCACAACCGATGCAAATGATTCGTTCTCAGTTAGAGACTGGAAAGCAGGATTCCATGCCCAACATGTCATCAGAAACGGCTATGGGAGAAACCGCTGAGGGCGGCAAATGTCCCTTCACTTCTGTCATCTCTGATGCTTTTGAGGAAAAACCAGAGTCAGAACCGACAGGTCCGGCGTGGACACCTGAGGCATTGGAACGTTTAGAACGTATCCCAAGTTTTGTCCGTCCAATGGCAAAGATGGGAATTGAAAGTTTTGCCAAAGATAACGGGCATACCGAAATTACGGGGGAGATTATGGATGCTGCACGCGGAAACTTTCCCGCGCAGTTCTAAAACCATAAATGCTTGATACCCTCCCAGTTTTCGGCTATAATTAAGGCACAATATAGACAGAACTTAAAATCTTAACCGTTGTTTTTACGCATCTTTTGGTAAAGGAGAACATTATGGCAACTAACGCAGAAAAGGAACAAGTCGCTTATGTCCCCACAGATGCATTGACACTTTATCCTGAAGAGGATGGAAAACCGATGGCAGTAAGCGATCTTCACAGGCGTCAGTTGTTTTGGACATTAGAAGCACTTGAGGCACATTTCTCACATAACCTGTCTGTCTATATCTCTGGTGATATTATGATGTATTACGTGCAGGGTTCGCCCCGTAAGTCTGTGTCTCCAGATGTTCTTGTCTCTTTCGGAATAGGAATGAAGGCAAGGCGGACATACTTGGTATGGGAAGAGGGTAAAGTGCCGGATTTCGTGATGGAGTTCAGCAGCAAAAACACATATCAAAACGACTTAACCGGAAAGATGGATATCTACGCATCACTCAAGATACAGGACTATTTCTTGTATGATGCGGAGGGTCTGTATTTACCATCACCACTAATGGGTTTTGAGTTAGTTGATGGCATCTACGTGCCGGTTTCGCCTGGCGCGAATGGTGGTTTCCGTTCATCGTCTCTGGGTTTAGATTTCCATTTGCGAGATGAGGGTTTAGGTATCTATGATCCGGTTGCGAATGAGTGGGTGCGAACACGTGCGGAGGCTGCCGAGGCACGCACAGCACAAGAAGCCACACGTGCCGATACCGCTGAGGCACGCACAGCACAAGAAGCCACACGTGCCGATACCGCTGAGGCACGCACAGCACAAGAAGCCACACGTGCCGATACCGCTGAGGCACGCACAGCACAGGAAGCCACAGCACGACAGGAAGCGGAAGCCGAAGCCGAAAAACTCCGAGAACAGATCGCACGTTTGCAAGCGCGCACTTAATACCCTAACAGAACTAAAAATCTTAACCGTTGTTTTCACGCATCTTTTGGTAAAGGAGAACATTATGGCAACTAACGCAGAAAAGGAACAAGTCGCTTATGTCCCCACAGATGCATTGACACTTTATCCTGAAGAGGATGGAAAACCGATGGCAGTAAGCGATCTTCATAGGCGTCAGTTGTTTTGGACATTAGAAGCACTTGAGGCACATTTCTCACATAACCCATCTGTCTATATCTCTGGTGATATTATGATGTATTATGTGGAAGGTTCACCCAGTAAGTCTGTGTCTCCAGATGTTCTTGTCTCTTTCGGAATAGGAATGAAGGCAAGGCGGACATACTTGGTGTGGGAAGAGGGTAAAGTGCCAGAATTCGTGATGGAGTTCAGCAGCAAAAACACGTATCGCAACGACTTAACTGACAAGATAGATATCTATGCGTCACTCAAGATACAGGACTATTTCTTGTATGATGCGGAGGGTCTGTATTTGCCATCACCACTAATGGGTTTTGAGTTAGTTGATGGCATCTACGTGCCGGTTTCGCCTGGCGCGAATGGTGGTTTCCGTTCATCGTCTCTGGGTTTAGATTTCCATTTGCGAGATGAGGGTTTAGGTATCTATGATCCGGTTGCGAATGAGTGGGTGCGAACACGTGCGGAGGCTGCCGAGGCACGCACAGCACAAGAAGCCACACGTGCCGATACCGCTGAGGCACGCACAGCACAAGAAGCCACACGTGCCGATACCGCTGAGGCACGCACAGCACAGGAAGCCACAGCACGACAGGAAGCGGAAGCCGAAGCCGAAAAACTCCGAGAACAGATCGCACGTTTGCAAGCGCGCACTTAATACCCTAACAGAACTAAAAATCTTAACCGTTGTTTTTACGCATCTTTTGGTAAAGGAGAACATTATGGCAACTAACGCAGAAAAGGAACAAGTCGCTTATGTCCCCACAGATGCATTGACACTTTATCCTGAAGAGGATGGAAAACCGATGGCAGTAAGCGATCTTCACAGGCGTCAGTTGTTTTGGACATTAGAAGCACTTGAGGCACATTTCTCACATAACCCATCTGTCTATATCTCTGGTGATATTCTGATGTATTATGTGGAAGGTTCACCTAATAAGTCTGTGTCTCCAGATGTTCTTGTCTCTTTCGGAATAGGAATGAAGGCAAGGCGGACATACTTGGTGTGGGAAGAGGGTAAAGTGCCAGAATTCGTGATGGAGTTCAGCAGCAAAAACACGTATCGCAACGACTTAACTGACAAGATAGATATCTATGCGTCACTCAAGATACAGGACTATTTCTTGTATGATGCGGAGGGTCTGTATTTGCCATCACCACTAATGGGTTTTGAGTTAGTTGATGGCATCTACGTGCCGGTTTCGCCTGGCGCGAATGGTGGTTTCCGTTCATCGTCTCTGGGTTTAGATTTCCATTTGCGAGATGAGGGTTTAGGTATCTATGATCCGGTTATGAATGAGTGGGTGCGAACCCGTGCTGAAGCGGAAGCGATACGTGCCGATACCGCTGAGACACGTACAGCACAAGAAGCCACACGTGCCGATACCGCTGAGGCACGCACAGCACAAGAAGCCACACGTGCCGATACCGCTGAGGCACGCACAGCACAAGAAGCCACACGTGCCGATACCGCTGAGGCACGCACAGCACAAGAAGCCACACGTGCCGATACCGCTGAGGCACGCACAGCACAGGAAGCCACAGCACGACAGGAAGCGGAAGCCGAAGCCGAAAAACTCCGAGAACAGATCGCACGTTTGCAAGCGCGCACTTAATACCCTAACAGAACTAAAAATCTTAACCGTTGTTTTTACGCATCTTTTGGTAAAGGAGAACATTATGGCAACTAACGCAGAAAAGGAACAAGTCGCTTATGTCCCCACAGATGCATTGACACTTTATCCTGAAGAGGATGGAAAACCGATGGCAGCAAGCGATCTTCACAGACGTCAGTTGATGTGGACATTACAGGCACTTGAGGCACATTTCTCGCAAAATCCGACAGTCTATGTATCTGGTGATATTATGATGTATTATGTGGAAGGTTCACCCAGTAAGTCTGTGTCTCCAGATGTTCTTGTCTCTTTCGGAATAGGAATGAAGGCAAGGCGGACATACTTGGTGTGGGAAGAGGGTAAAGTGCCAGAATTCGTGATGGAGTTCAGCAGCGAAAACACATATCAAAACGACTTAAATGACAAGATAGATATCTACGCATCACTCAAGATACAGGACTATTTCTTGTATGATGCGGAGGGTCTGTATTTGCCATCACCGCTAATGGGTTTTGAGTTAGTTGATGGTATCTACGTGCCGGTTCCGCCTGGCGAGAATGGTGGTTTCCATTCATCGTCTCTTGGTTTAGATTTCCATTTGCGAGATGAGGGTTTATGTATCTATGATCCGGTTGCGAATGAGTGGGTGCGAACGCGTGCTGAAGCGGAAGCGATACGTGCCGATACCGCTGAGGCACGCGCAGCACAAGAAGCCACAGCACGACAGGAAGCGGAAGCCGAAGTCGAAAAACTCCGAGAACAGCTTGCACGTTTGCAAGCGCGCACTTAATACCCTAATCAACGAATTTCTTAGAACCACCCAAGAAAAGAGCGCGCACGATGAAACATCAAAATATCTGTCTGTATGGCTCAAGGGATACAACGCGCGCAGCTTTTAAAGAAGGAATAATTGAAAACGGAGAAGCGTGGATGGAGATGATTCATCATCGCAATTTAACGACCCGTACCTATAACGAGGATACTGCTGAAGAGGTTGTTTCGGCAATTCTCAACATATATTTTTCCGAATTTGAGACGTTATTGACAAAAATAGAACAACTAAAACGGGAAGAATCGCTATGAAATACGGCTTATCAGACCGAACTCTCCAAAAAATACACGAGGTTTTCAAGCAGTATCCGCAGATTGAAAAGGCGATTTTGTACGGTTCACGCGCCACAGGCACCTATCGAAACGGATCGGACATTGACTTAACCCTCTGCGGAGGGGGGTTAACACACAGCGTACTCTCTAAACTTGACACTGATCTTGACGATCTCCTTTTACCTTACACGATTGACTTATCTGTTTTCAGTCAGATAGGAAATCAAGATATGGTTGCGCAAATTGAGCGTGTCGGGGTGAACTTTTATGAAAGGTGTGAAGGTTTCTAACCTTGCGCCTGAAGGTAACAATGCGCCTAATTGTAGAACTTATCATCCGATACATCCACCTCATTGCGGCGATAGTCTGGTTCGGAGGTGTGGTTTTTTCAACCTTGATCGCAATGCCGATAGTTCGACAAAACCTGCTAACACGAGATTTATTGGAAATTCACAATCGGTTCCGCCACTGGATTCATTTGATGATTAATATCCTTTTACTTACAGGTGGGATTGTGGTCTTTATCGTTGCATGGAATAACGATATGAAATTGAGTGCGGAGTATATGTTATACGCTGTTGCAAAGTTAACAGCATTCGGATTGATGGCACTTTTTTGGGGATTATACAGTTCACTCTATCGAAAGCACCTTGAGGCAGCAGAACCAGATAGTCCAACCAGCATCCCTCGCCATATCAATATTTTCGGTCATCTAACACTTTTTTCAGGATTAATTGTCTTCGCGCTCACAATGTTATTGAGAAATTAAATGGAAAGTCCAAAAGTTCAGGCAGTCTCATGGAATATCACCAGATTGTGCAATCTGAAATGTACGCACTGCTACCTTCCCGCAGGCTTTGTGGATACCAACGAGTTCCCACAAGGCTATTTAAGGGATACGGAGTTGACCCAATCTGAATGTTTCCGTATAATTGATGAGATAGCCGAAATCAATCCGCATATTCTTCTCATCCTCACGGGTGGCGAACCGTTGTTACGTCCAGATATTCTGGAGATTTCAAAATACGCTTCGGATACTGGGTTTCTTGTCGTGATGGGAACGAATGGTGTTCTCCTAAACGACGAAGTCGTTGAGAAGATGCAACAACACGGCGTTACCGGTGCAGGGTTAAGTCTGGATTCTATCCAGCCAGCAAATCACGATAAGTTTCGCGGAATGGAAGGCGCGTGGAAAGCAACAATGGGTGGTGTTGAATCACTCAAGCGCGCACAACTTGATTTCCTCGTTCAAACCTCTGTGACGCAGTGGAATTACGACGAAATCCCACAGATTGTTGAATTTGCATATCAGTTAGGTGCGAAGGTACTAAACCTCTATTTTCTCGTGCGAACTGGCAGAGGTAAGACGGTGATGGACATAACGCCTGCACAATATGAGAAGATGCTTGAGACGATGTTCCAGATGCAGGCAGAATATAGTGGGAAGATGCTCATCGCCGCAAAATGTGCACCACATTACAAACGCGTTATCTATGAACAGCAATCCGATTCTGCGTTCCTTCAAGGATATCCGAGTGGCACGTGTCCTTGTGGTATCTATTATTGTCGCATTAGTCCTGAAGGTGAGCTGACACCGTGTCCATATCTGCCTGTCAGTGTTGGCAATCTCAAAAATGAGAGTTTTGTCAGGCTATGGAATGAGTCGGATACTTTTCATGAGTTGCGAGATCGGAATCATCTGCAAGGTAAATGTGGCGCGTGTGAATTCAGAGAGGTATGCGGTGGTTGTAGAGCACGTGCGTATGCCACTACTGGCAACTACCTCGCTGCAGACGAATCTTGTGAATATCAACCGGGACAGCAGGGACAACAACCTGTTCAATTTGAGAAACGGACAGCATTCGGGACGGAACCTGATTACGATTTGAAGTGGAATGATGCGGCGGAGCAAAGGTTGAAGCGCGTTCCTTCATTTGCACGCGGAATGGTTGTCAAAAGCGTTGAAAAATACGCGCGTGAACACGGCTATCGGGAAATAACACCGGAACTTATGAAAGCAGTCAAAGATAGGTTTGATAAAACAGGGATACCCTCTTTCAGACCGCGTCGTTAGACTTCTATATTTTCTTCTGTAGGAGGGGTTTGTAACCCCGACCTCTTATACCAAATTAACTGGATCCCAATCTATCGGTGCGGTTAGGAAACCGCACCATAAGCGTCAATTTAAGAAAAGACTCGTTTGTAGTCGCGCAATTCATTGCGCCTCGGACATTCAAAGAAAAGAGGCGCAATGAATTGCGCGACTACGAACGCTGATATTCTCGTCCTTTGCGTTATTTGAGATGTTGATACAAAAAGGTGCAGTTAGGAAACCGCACCTACCGTCCGGAAAATAGGACAAATCACGTTAATTGGGTATTATATCTTCAACAATAGAGGAAACTTGTATGCTAACAGCAAAACAGGTGCACTTTTTTCAAGAAAACGGATACCTCATACTTAAAAACTTGATCAACTCAGATGTGATTAATGGGTGGCGGGAACAGATTTGGAAACATTTCAATTCCAGTTTGGAAACACCAGAAACATGGCCTGACAATTATGTGGTAGAAAACTTCGGTTTCTCCCCACAATTTGGGCAATTGCCTGCGATGCAAGAGGCTATTGAGCAACTCAGTGGTGGTCAGTTTACAGGTGGTGGCGGTTCACCTCTTGTGAGATGGCCCAAACCAGGCGGAGAATGGGAGATGCCGAGTAGTGGACACATTGATGCTTACGGTCCCGGCGGATGGAGTCCATTTATGATGGGAGCAACAACATACGTATACGATGTCGAACCCGGCGGTGGAGCTTTCGTCTTTTGGCCCAAAAGCCATCAAACAACCCATAAATACTTCCTAAAATATCCGGAACAGGTTGATGGTAGTTTTACGGATATTGAGGGGTGGGGTTGGCACGTCTTTTCAGATATATCACCAGAAGGACCTCGCGAGTTTGTTGCATCAGCAGGGGATGTTGTGCTGTGGCACGCATATCTGTGCCATACAGGTTCAGGCAATGTGAGAGACATTCCACGTGTCGGATTATTTGCACGCTATCACCATAAACAACGTGAAGAGATTAGATATGAAATTCCGGAAGACCTCTGGAAATATTGGGCAATTTAAGGAGGAAACATGAGCGACAAAATTAACGTTCAAGAACGACTCACGAATGTTGAAGACCGTTTAGCACGTTTGGAAAATCTGCTTACCAGCATTGATGAGAAGTTAGAGCAGAAACCTCAAACCAATGCTGTAGAATCTGAAAGCACGGAAAAGTTTCAGCAGTGGGTGACCGATTACGTCTCAATGCGGTTACAGCAACTTGTGCCTGAGACGTGTGATCATCCGGACGAAGCTGCACCTCAGGATGGACCTTTCCTTGACAACACCAATGTGCCTTGTACGGAAGAGGTTGTGCATCGCGTCAAACGTATTCCGATCCCGTTTGTTCGGGAGATGGTTGTCCAACGCGTTGCCGAGAATGCACGTTCCGCACAAGTTGAGCGCGTGGATATTGAGTTCTTTGAACAAGCTGCCACATTCTGACAATGTAAAGCCACAGAGGAGTTCCCTCTGCCTAATTTTGATTGGAAGGACTTCTTGAAGGCTCCCGGCTTATAATGTTATATTACATATTGCAAGACATGTTTTGTATGTGCTTTGATCAACGGTGTGTCATTAAATTCTCTTGAATTATAGATTCAGAAGTAGATGAGATACCAATGTCTTGAAGCAAGATTGAAAAAACTTAAAAAGGTGAAAGAAGCCGCAGAAATAGAACTACCACCAGTTCAAGGGAATAAGGAACATCCTACAGTATTGGATGAAAAAGTGAGTAATAAAGCGTATACACTAATTATTGATATTACTATATTTTGTCAAAGTTTGATGTCTAATAATAATTGACCACAGTCATGGAGGCACGCATGTCATCTCTTGGCGCACAAACACTCTATACACCAGAAGAATATCTTTTTTTGGAACGCAAGGCGACGCGCAAAAGCGAATACCTCAGCGGAGAGATACTCGCGATGTCTAGTGCTAGTCTTGCGCATACACGCATCACCTTGGATATTGCCACAGAACTTAACATCCAATTAAGAGGACAGGAGTGTGAAGTTGTTACCAACGATATGCGTGTGAAGACTACCCCAATCGTTTCCTATTTTTATCCGTATGTTGTTGTATTCTGCGGCGAACCCTTATTTGAGGATGAGACCTTTGACACACTTCTCAATCCCGTTGTTATCATAGAGGTACTTTCACCCTCAACCGAAGCTTACGACAGGGGAGAGAAATTCGAATACTATCAACAAATTGCATCCTTAAAAGAATATATCCTCGTTTCACAAGACAAAGTCAAAGTTCAACATCATCGTCTTCAAGATACACAGTGGGAGTTGGAAGAATTTTACGCGCTTCAAGACTCGCTAACGCTTTCTTCCATCGGATGCAGTCTATCTTTGCGCGATATTTACACACGCGTTACTTTTTCTGATTGATGGCTTCTAATCTCGTTTGGTATAACTTGAAAAGGACACAATCATGGATTGGGTTTTCAACACTTTCTCAGAATACCTTGAAAACGATTTCAAAAAGCGAATCGGGAAACCGAATCCGACTGTCGCTGACTTGTGGGATGCTTTTCAAGTGCTCTTTCCCGCCACTTCCGCCCAACTGTTAGTGCAGGAACCTGTAGGAAACACAGTGCGGTTCAAACCTCTTGCTTTCTATTACGCAGACGAAATGGGACCCCTAATTGATGCACCATTGGATTATCTCAAACAGAATTTCGGTGGTGGAAAGTTCAAAATCAACTTCTATCACGGCATGCAATTCATCGCGACCATTAATTTCAAACCCGAAGGTCCAGAAATTTGGCGAGATTTACCAGAAATGGAGGTTATGAATATCTGATGAATCGATATCGTGAGTTTGAAGAATGCCCTAAGTGTGGCAATGCCAACGTCAAGCAGTTGGATGGAAATTCGTGGTTTTGTTTAGACTGTGACTGGGATAACCTTATTACTATTCCTGATGGGAATGACGAACTGCTGGTGTCCTTACGTCATGGTGACATCCATTCGCGGCGTATTGCGGCACAATCATTGATAAATATCGGTGATGTTGAACGACATCTTGCCACCCCTTCTGATACGGAAGCACTACTTAACGCACTTGACGATGAAGACGCTGATGTGCGCTACTTTGTTGCAGTTGCTCTCGGTAAATTAGAAGCAAAACCTTGCTTGAATAAATTGAAACATCTTGTACAAAACGATACATCTGCCCTCGTGCGACAAGGTGCGCAAACAGCAATTGAGCAGATAGAATCGCTTGCGGACTAAGGAGACTGCTAATATGGAAAAAGTTAAAATCGGTTATATTGGATGTGGGTTTATGGCACAAAAGGTCCACATTCCAAATTTCGCAAGTATTCCTGAGTGTGAGATTGTCGGACTTGCTGAGGTGCGTGCTGAACTTGGTGAAAAAGTTCAACAGCGATTCGGAATTCCCCATCTTTACAGAGACCACACTGCACTTGCGCAAAATCCCGATATTGAAGCAGTAGCAGTATCCGCCGATTTCGCTTTGCAGGGTGAGATAGCAAAAGATTTATTGCGTGCTGGGAAACACGTCTTTATGGAGAAACCGATGGCTGTTTCGGTAGAACAAGCACAAGTTATTGTGGATGCCTCAAGAGAATCCGGTAAGAAACTGATGGTTGGATACATGAAACGGTACGATGCTGGCAACGAGATTGTCAAGGCAAAAATAACGCAATTTCGAGAAACTGGTGAACTTGGACGCATAACTTATGCCCGTAATCACGGTTTTGGTGGCGATTGGGTGTGCAATCTTGATACGCCAATGGACAGCACAGATGAACCGAAACCGAGTGGACCACAGAAATTCCCTGACTGGCTTCCAGAAAAATGGCGGGGTAAATACATCGGATATCTTCAGCAGTATACACACAACATCAATCTAATGCGGTGGTTTCTTGATGCTGGCGATAACGTTACTGTTAAAGCGGTCGATTTGAATGAAAACGGGTATACTGGCGTTGTGATTTTTGATATGGGAGGCACCAGAGTTACCCTGGAAACCGGGCATGTTTCCCATTACCGTTGGGATGAGCATTCACAGATTTACTTTCAGCATGGGTGGGTTCACACATGGGCACCGCCGCTGTTGCTGAAGAACACACCTGCAGAGGTTGAAATTTATCGGGGTGGGGAAGAACAAGAAGTTTCACGCCCAATACCGAGACCTTCCTGGACCTGGGCATATCACAGAGAAGCGGAATATTTTATTAAAAACCTGCACAGTCCTGAACCGTTCCGTTCATCTGCCGAAGATACGTTAACAGATGTGAGATTGTTTGAGGATATCTACCGGATCTTTGTCGCACAGCAAGCGAGCTAATGTTCCTTGTAATTGTAAAAAACCTTGCATTTTGACTTTCAGTAGATATACTATACTTTAATCTTGTTCAGCTAAATTAGCATCAGATTGCAGTGAAATGCTCTTGGAGGCGTTCCTATAATGAAACATAAATTATTGCTGTGCTTGTTTCTTTTTCTGATTCTGTCGCCGATCGCGATGACGCAAAAGGATTCTGCTGATCAGGAAACACGTCTTACTCACATTGAAGTAACATTGGAGCAGATGGACCAACGCATTAGTAGAATAGAAGGCAATGTGAGTAGAATAGATGGTCATTTGGATACTCTCATCATGTGGGTTGTAGGTTTGCTTGCTGCGTCCTTTATCTCTATTTTTGTCTTAATCCTTCAAATTAAAACGCAACTCAGTGAATTAAACGCGAAATTCGGTCTGCTACAGAAGGATATTAGTACCTTAAACGAAAAAGTTGATGGACTTGAAAAACGGGTTGATAGAGTTGAGGAACGGTTTGATGGACTTGAAGAACGGGTTGATGGGATTGAACGTCGAATTGGTGCACAACTCAGTCAAATTCAGAAAGCCCTTGCCAAACAATTGGGCATGGATCTTGATGATGAACCGCTAACATGATGGTATTTTAACAGTCAAGCATTTGCAAATTCAAATTTCATTTCACTCCTTTATTTTCGCAACAAAATCTCTGTTTTATTAATATCAATAGCGAGTTCGTAGTTATCTTCCAAATATTTCGCAATAAGTGGATGCCGTTCCTCAACAGGGATACCGTCTACATCGTCAAACCAACCCCCTGTTTTGAAAATAACCAATCGAGTCTGATCGCTTTCAAGCGCAGAGATAACCTCGCGCTGCATCCCTGGCGTTGCGGCATACGACACCATGTGAAATCGGGTGACACTCGGTCGGTTTGCCAAGAAAAAATATGCCCCCTGACTCGTAAAATCGAAAATTTTCTCATCTGATGCAGTGTTTTCTTGAATGTAAGCAACCACCTTCTGAATCTGTTCAACCTGATCATCCGGCAGATCAACATTTCCAGCGCGTTCCAACTCCTCAGTTGCAATGCTCTGTTTAAATTGGTTTGCAAGCATCCGATCCCATTTGTTGCTAAAACTATTCAGTGGATTGTGTACTGCGCCAACATACCAGATACACATTGCTGTTGGAATAAGTATCCACGCCGCTTTCAAGGCACGTTGCCAGCGTGCTTTATCTCCTAGCAAAGCGAGACGAGTACGAAAACCTTCTCCTATTTCTCCGCCAAAAAGCTTATTGAATATTCCTGATATACCTCTATCTAATGGAAATAAACAGAGAAGCCATAAGAAGGTTGCGCCGTAATTCAAATGTCCACCATCCGATCTGCCGAGAGCAGTTCGGAAATAAGCGATACCACCGAGTAACAGCAGCATAAGTTTCATCGCATCGTCTGGGGGGACGTTCGTTCTACATAACCGTAGATATGTCAGATATGCCGCAGTAAGCATGAAGACACAGATTGGAAGATACCATCGAAATCCTCCGCTGAGGAAAAACGCCTGCCATCCTTCTTCTGATAAAATAGAGAGGGTTTCTGATAGAGATGGGAATTCTCGTCCCCACGTGGCAATCTGGTATTTGCACTGAATGTACGAATTCCAGATAGCATCGTCCAAAGCACCGTGTGTCAAAAAATAGGTAGCCACCGGAAGAAAACCTAATATAAGTCCAAAACAATATCCGACTAACGGCAAAGGTCGTAGATGTAGTTGAATCCTACGTTGTAGGCTGTAAATCATCAGAAATAGCCCGATAGCACCGAGCGTATACAAACCAACTTCAGTGCTATACCAGAATGCTAAACTGGTAAAAATCCCTGCCAAAATCAGTTTCCAGCCAAACCTAAAGAGATGCAATATCCATATCGGTTTTTCAGACCAATTGCGTTGCCAGGGGAGAAAAAGTCCTTTATTGCTATGGGACGTTAGATAATTCGCAACACACGCAAAACTGAGTAAACCGAGACTGTGCCTTGGTGATACAGAAAAATTGGTTCCAGACGCGATAAGGAAACAGATAAAGGCAGTTAAGAATCGTCCCCGAAATACTTGCAAACCGAGTAGGTATAAGGCAATGTAACCGAGTGGTCCCAAGACACGCTCCATAGAGCGCACCCCCATGAGTGTCGGTTCAAAGATTTTACTGCCGAACCATGCCAAATAAGCATTCTGAAAAAGACCATGTTGGACATAGACATCACGGAAGACTACCCCGCCATGGAGCATCTCATTCAGAGGGGCAAGCCGCTCACCTTCATGGAACATATCAATGCCACCATTAATATTGCCATTATAAATGAGCAAGTAGATAAATAACGGAATGAGTATATATTCACACCCACGGATCAATAAACGTAAACCTCTCGGCATTGCGGTTGTTGTTCCATTTTGAAGGGGGAGGGGTTCTGATGAAGCAGTCTCGCGTTGCCGTATGAGAGGTTTAAACTTGATGCAAAGTAGCACCAATTTATTAAAGAGAGTTAACCCGATTGGAAGTGTTAACCACACAATCCCAACTTGATCAATGTTATTAATCTGTAGCCAACACAACCACAAAGGCATTGAGGCGAGCGCGTTCGCTTTCAGCACACGGTGTATTGATTGATTGGTTCTCATGGCAGCCCATTGTGAATACGTAAGCCACCCGAACCAATATAGCCAAATTATGATGGGGATTCCAACAAGCGCGAGTAGGTAGTAGAAAAATTCTTGCTGTTTAGGATGCTGGTGAACACTTATCCAACCGACTATTCCCGAATTGTCATGGAATTCAAATGTAAGATAGTTCCGAAGTGCTATTCCTAATCCAATTGCAAGAGAAAATGCGGATATCGCGATAATGCGGACATAAGGACGGAGGTGGACACTGAAACTTATGTTGAAATCTGGAAGAAGTCTTTGAAGGGAACGGAATCGTCCAGGTTGCAGGAAATGCATTAATTTCTCTTTTAGTAGCAGAGAGGTGTTGAAATTAGGGGAACGGCAATCCTATTGGACAACATCACCTTCAACAGGTTCAACTTGGACATTTATATTTTTGAGGTAATCAATAGCGCGTTCAATTTCATCAGAAGGACCACGTATTTCTAACATAACCCATCCGGATTCCTCTGTCACGCTGGCGCGACGGATATTGGTGACCACTCGAAAATGTTGTCCAATGTTGTAAATAATAGGTTCAGTGATTTTCTCTTGCGGAATAGTCAGGCGGACCTTTAAAGCAGTCATCGGCATTGCTCCTAATGGCGTTGTTTGGACTGGAACTTCAATAAAATCTGATGTGTCTTCGTTCCACTTGAAAGCCTTGACAACGTGGATTGTGTCCTCATATATTGAGATAACGAGATACGCTACACCTGGATATGCAGGTTCACCCCACATCATCGCGTCTGATTTGTCCTTCTCAGAGAAGTATGCCTCGTGATTCGGGTGAGAATGATAAAACGCCTTAATCTGTCTATGTTGTGTTTCCACCTCTTTGTGGATGGCAATTAAGTCGTCGGAATGCATTATGTAGGCTGTACGGGCATCACGCGGGTAGGCATCGGGGTCGTCCTTGTGCAGGTCATTTTGAATATTACGACACGGTCTGACAAACTCCTGCGTATCTGTGTGAAGAATGATACCACAGCATTCATCAGGAAATTGTTCCTTAGCATGGTCGCAGATATCATTAAGGGTTTGCGGAAGCAAAGATACCATATCTTTTAGAAAATCTTATGTGTGAATCGCATACGGACAGAATTAAGTTCCGCCCGAACACGAAACAGTATTTTAGGAAAGGTTTCTGCCACCAGCAATGGCAGGGATTATTGAAATTTCAGCTCCATCTGATACAGACGTCTCTTTTCCATCAAGAAAACGGATATCTTCGTCGTTGAGATAGATATTAACAAACCGACGGATATTTCCACCTTCATCGCAAAGACGTTCTTTCATCCCTGGATAGTCTGAGTCCAAATTTTCAATGATGGCATGAATATTGTCACCTTCTGTTTCAACCTCCGCGAGATTCTGTGTCAAACGTCTCAGCGGAGTTGGAATACGAACTGTAATAGCCATATTTTCCTCCTTTTTAGGGTCAGCGGACTGATACCAAATTAACTTGATTCAAAGTTTTCCGATAAAATTGGCATTGCAAGGCACGGGGACCTCACACTACAAATCGGGTTAATTTGATATGACACCGTTTTTTATGTTATGTATCAAAATGGCGGAAACGAAAATCCGCCGTTGTATTTAGGTGTCAAATAGCGTAGTGTAACCCACACTCTTTGCTGTTTTTTTCATTATCTGTTGCGTTTTGCCAACGCCATCGTCCAGCGCGTTTAGGTTCACCCGGGCGAATGCGCGTTGTACAGGTCATACATCCGAGTGATTCATAGTAGTGTCCATTAGCATCCGGTTTGAAGAGCGGATTTATAGGAATATCGTTTTCATGCACAAACTCCCATACCTGTTCAGTTGTCCAATGAATTAATGGACTGACCTTAAGTATGGGATGCTTTGAAGATGAAATAATTTCTGCCTTCTGAAAATTTTGTCGTATTTCAGATTGGTCCCGCCGCGTGCCGGTTATCCAAACATCAAGCGTTTCCAAAAGTCGTTGCATGGGTCTAATTTTCCGGATGTCACAACAGTGCTTCTGCTTTGCTCTACTGTCAAAAAAGAGGTATTCTCCGTGTTCGGCGACCATTTTTTCGACCTCAGTTGTGTCTGGTTGAATGCGCTCAATCTCAATACCGTAGCGTTCTTCAACTTGTCTAAAGAAAGTATAGGTTTCTGGAAAGAGGCGAAACGTGTCAATCGTACAAACACGAAATGGCAACTTATTTTCAGCAGCGAGATGAATTTGAATCATGCCTGACAACTGCCCACTTGTGACAATTGCTGCCCGATGTTTGAACTGTTTAAAGAGAGAGAAAAGAACTTCTTGCGGTTTCTCTGTTAAACTAATCTGCTGCTTCAATTTCATCATTGCAGCATTTTGAATTTGGAATGCCATTCGGATTATTTTCCTGCTTAGACTCTCTTTAAGGTAGCGTCTCCATAATGTCGGTTTCAAGTTCAAAATGTCGACTTAAGCTGAAGTAACGTTCTCCCGTATCTGGAAGAATGGTGACGACGGTTTTATCTGGTCCCTGTGCTTTGGCTACCTGCAATGCTGCATGTACATTCGCTCCAGACGACATCCCCACCAACAAACCTTCATTTTTTGAAATATCTTTCATGGTTTGATACGCCACTTCTTCCGAGACCGCGATGACATCATCAATTATATCCACATTCAATACCTCCGGGACTATTCCTGCGCCAAGACCGTCAATCCGTGTCGGTCCGGGCATTCCGCCCGAAAGCACTGATGAAACCAGCGGTTCTACGGCAACAACCCTCGTTTTTGGATTTAGGGCTTTAAGCACCTCGCCAACACCTGTCAACGTTCCACCTGTTCCGACCCCAACAACAAGAAAATCTATTTTACTTCCTGTTGCTTCCAGAATTTCAATTGCAGTTGTCTCTCGATGGATCTGTGGGTTCGCGGGATTTGTAAATTGGTTCGGCATATAGTGCCGTGAATTGCGTTGAAGGATTTCTTCTGCTTCCCAAATCGCGCTTGCCATGCCACCGTGTTCCGGTGTTAGCACAATTTCCGCGCCGAATGCAGAAAGTAGCGCGTATTTCTCACTGCTAATGTACTCAGGCATTGTCAATATAACTTGATAACCGCGTGCAATACCGACAATTGAGAGACCGATGCCTGTGTTGCCTGCTGTCGGTTCCACAATAGTATCACCCGGTTTTAGGATGCCGCGTTCCTCAGCGTCAACAACCATGGCATAACTAATACGATCCTTAATGCTGCCACCAGGATTATAGGATTCCAACTTGGCAAAAATCGTTGCATCTTCTTTATCTGGCAACGCATTCAGTTGGACCATCGGGGTATTCCCGATAAGTTTTGTCAGGTTTCTTGCGATTTTCATATTGAGAACGGATGCGAATGTGTAGGTTGCGGTAACTGTTTTAATTTTCGAGCGTGGCAACAGAGTTCATGCAAGGTTTTTGTGTTCAATACCTCGCGGACCTCTTCCTCAATTTCAGCAAAAAAACCACCTATTTCAGAAGATTCTTGTGTTTCAAAGCCTTCTGTAAAATTGACGGGACCCTCTACGGCAGTAAAGATATCGCCTATCCGTATTTCTTCTGGGGGCAGTGCAAGACTATACCCACCATCAGGACCGCGTCGACTTGTTGTCAATCCAGCGTGTTTGAGTTGTAACAGAAGTTTCTCCAAAAATGGACCAGGAATACAACGTTTTTCTGCCAACACTGTGACCGAAATGAATTGATTATGATATTGGAGACCGAGTTCTAACATTGCACAAACTGCATATTTCAACTTAGCGGATAAATGCATCTGCGTTCCTCCTTACTATTTCTAACCAATTTAGGTTGCTATAATTATAGCATATTCTTACCAAAAAAGTCAAATTTATTCTCGTATTTCTTTAATGAAGTATTGCAACTGAGCGGTAATTGTGCTATAATTTATGAGGGTGAGATAACAGTGATATACCATATTCAATGTGTACAAACATTTGTCTGTTGACAGGTTTAAGAAAAAATGATGAATAACACTACGCAAATAATCAACGAATTTGGCGAAAGTATTGTTCAGGTTGATGGTGACATTCCTATTGATTTGCCGGCAAAAGAGGGAGACAGGTTTCTTTTTATCAGTCACGACCAGAGTTTACTAACGCACGGTTTACACAAGTACCCTGCCAAATTTTTCCCGGAATTACCACGTTGGCTCATCAAACGATATTCACATGAAAAAGACCGAATCCTTGACCCGTTTTCAGGAAGCGGTACAACAAATGTTGAGGCACTTCTCTCGCAGCGCAATTCTGTTGGAATTGATGTTGACCCATTTTCCCGCTTTATTTCAAAAGTAAAAGTTACCTCTTTACCAGAAAAGACACTCAAGTCCGCGCAAAAGTTGCTTTTGGAGGCTATTCTCAATTACCACTCTTCGTTCGTCAATGAATCCGACTTACCGAATTTTCCTTATAGAGACAATTGGTTTAACACAGAAATCCTCTATGAATTAACCTACTTAAGAAAGTATATCCAACAACTTGACACTCCGGATGCTGTAAAAGATTTTTTCATAGTCTGTCTTTCGTCTATTATCCGTTCTGTATCCAACGCAGACGATAATTGTACACGGACAGTGATCCGTAAAAAATTGAACAAATTGGTAAAACCTTCCGATGCGCTGAACAGATTTGCCAAAAATGTTCTGGTTAAGGTGCCAAAAATGGTTGCGTTTTCCCAAAACTACCCGACTGACATTACCGTTGATTTTCCAGAGGATATGGATGCCAGGAATATCAGGTATGAAGAAGATTATTTTGATCTCGCGGTAACCTCGCCTCCGTATGTTAATGCCGTTGACTATCCAAGAACCCACCAATTGGAGATGTATTGGCTCGGTTTCGTACAGGATTCATTAACTGCTTTGAAAAAACAAAATGTTGGCACGGAAAGTGTCTTTGCCCGGAATTACAAACAAAGACACGAAATAGGTGTTCCAGAGGCTGACAAAGTTATGGAAAACATTTTTGATACTGATCCGAGACGTGCATATATCGCTTTTAAATACTTGGATGATATGCGAAAAAACCTTTCTGAAGTTTACAAGGTTTTGCGTAAAGGTGGCAGGTATATTGTCGTCGTGGGCAATAATCGCATTCGTGGGCAGTTATTTGAGAATTGGAAGTACCTCATGCCGATTGCCGAAAAAATTGGGTTTGAGGTAGAAACTTATTTCGGTTCAGAGATTATCAAACACTTCATTAAGGTTCCAAGAGAAGAACGTATCAACACCGATTGGATTCTAGTCCTAAAGAAATAAACGGACAGAGGTAGAACATGGCTAACACCGAAGAAAGAGGTAGACAGGCATCAGTAGATGGATTTGCTCATGAGCATATTGTTGTTGGAATTCTGATGAAAAAATATCAGAACGTTTCATTGGTTGATTTACCTTTATCGCCTTACGATATTATCATCGTACGTAAGGACACTGATGATACTGAAGACGTTATCCGTGCACAAGTCAAAACTGCTAAAACCTCCGTTTCTTTCACTGGTGGGGTGAGAGGTGGTGTTGATAGGGAATATAGGTCAGACGTTAAAACTTATACACAATCCACTGCAACTTCGGATGTTGTCATTGGTATTCATCCCATAGATGATAATACTTATGAACTCTATTTTGTTCCTTCAATTCTCATAGAACACCTTAATCAGAAGAGTATTTCTATTAATAAGATTCCAGATTTGAAAGAGAATTATTACATCCTTGAAAACTGCAAAGATGAGAAATTGGTGGTTGAAAAATGTAAAGAATATGGCATTCTTTCAAGTTCTCATCAACTTTAATGGGAATTCTCAATTTTGCCTTCCGTTTCAAGATACACCAAAATCGAAAACTGAATACCCAAAATATTCACACCCCATAGGTTGACACATTCGCAGTTTTCCTATAAAATGGAATTAAGGAAAACACGAGTAGATACTTGGATTTCGTATCAAAAAAGAGAAGTTTACACAGGAGAGAATAGATGGCTAATAATATATTTCCACCGAAGGAGACTGCCTATCCAATCGGTGACGCTCACGTCAACAGTTTAGAAGCATATCAGGAACGATATGCAGAATCAATTCAAGACCAAGAAGGATTTTGGGCAACAATTGCTGAACGGTTGACGTGGTATCAAAAATGGGATACGGTTCGGGATTACGATTTTGTCAAAGCACAGATTAAATGGTTTGAAGGTGGCACGTTAAACGCCTGCTATAATTGCGTTGATCGACACGTTGAAGCTGGACACGGTGATGGGACAGCAATTATTTGGGAAGGCAATGACCCTTCCGAAGATAAGACATTCAGTTTCAGTGAACTTCTTGCTGAAGTCAAAAAGTTTGCCAATGTCCTGAAGACACAAAGTGTTGAAAAAGGCGACCGTGTGTGCATCTATCTGCAAATGGTACCAGAATTGGCAATTGCGATGTTGGCTTGTGCAAGAATAGGTGCTGTCCATTCCATCGTTTTTGGAGCTTTTTCAGCAGAGGCACTGCGGGATCGCATTAACGATTCTTCCTGTAAACTTTTGATTACGCAAGACACAGCGTTGCGAGGCATCCGAAGCGACATCCCAATGAAGGCAAATGCTGATGCTGCAGTAGCGGGTTGTCCCTCTATTGAAAAAGTAGTCGTCGTGAAACGCACGGGGGACGCGGTTGATTTTGACGTATCGCGTGATGTCTGGTGGCACGAAGCGATGGCAACAGCGGATCCCGAATGTGAACCTGAAGTGATGAATGCCGAAGACCCGCTTTTTATTCTCTATACCTCTGGATCAACAGGAAAACCGAAAGGTGTTTTACATACCACTGGCGGCTATCTGGTGTATACCTCTTATACGTATCAGCAGGTTTTTGACTATCATGAAGGCGATGTATACTGGTGCACCGCCGATATAGGGTGGATTACCGGACATTCTTATATTATCTACGGTCCGCTTGCCAATCGTGCGATCAGTGTTATGTTTGAAGGTGTTCCGAACTACCCTGATTTTGGTCGATTTTGGCAAGTCGTTGAAAAGCATAAAATTAATCTATTCTACACCGCCCCCACAGCCTTACGTGCCTTGATGAAGGAAGGCAATACATGGGTAGAAAAATATGACAGATCCACACTACGATTGCTTGGAACAGTAGGGGAACCCATTAAAGAACCGGAATGGTTATGGTATTATAACATTGTTGGCGACAAACGGTGTCCGATTATTGATACATGGTGGCAGACCGAAACAGGTGGAATTCTGATTACACCTTTACCTGCAGCGACTCCGCTGAAGCCCGGATCTGCAACATTCCCATTCTTCGGAATTGAACCTGTGATCTTGGACGAACAAGGAAATGAAGTGGAAGGTAACCCCGCGACCGGTTATCTCTGCATAAAGAGTGCTTGGCCCGGCATCATGCGGACAGTGTATGGCGACCATGAACGTTTCATTGATGTCTATTTTCGCCGATTCCCCGGCTATTATATGACTGGTGATGGTGTGTTACGTGATGAAGATGGGTATTACTGGATTACGGGTCGTGTGGACGACGTGCTGAATGTCTCTGGACATAGATTGGGGACCGCTGAAGTTGAAGGCGCGATCGGACAACATGCTGCGGTTGCGGAAGCTGCAGTTGTCGGATATCCACACGATATTAAGGGACAAGGTATTTATGCGTATGTCACACTCATGACAGGTGAATCTGCATCCGATGACGTGATGGCAGGCATCAAACAAGCAGTTCGGCAACATATTGGACCTATCGCAACACCGGATAAGATTCAGTTTACACCTGCTTTACCAAAGACGCGATCTGGTAAGATTATGCGCCGCATCCTCCGTAAAATAGCGGAAGGCGACATATCTGACCTCGGTGATACCTCTACCCTTGCCGATCCGACAGTAGTTGAGGCATTGGTTGAAGGCAGACAGTAAACTTTGGAACAGTAGGGGCGGGCCTCTGTGCCTGCCCAATTGCATGAACGAGGAACACTTTGTGGCATCAGCACAAAAAATAGTAGATGAATTGAAAAAACAGAATATCACCCATGCCGTTGGGGTCCCAGACAACGGCAGTGCGCGGATTTATGAACTGTTGCGGGAAGATCAGAAAATTGAGGTCATCACAGTAACCCGAGAGGGTGAAGCGTTTGCTATCGCAGCAGGATTGTATATTGGCGGGGAAAAGCCCGTGATTATCATCCAAAATACGGGTTTCTTGGAATCTGGCGATGCAATCCGTGGCACTGTTATCAACATGCAAATCCCCGTTGTCGTATTCATCGGATATCGGGGGTATCATAACCGCGATGCTGATGGAAAATGGGTTGACTCTGTTGCTGCGTTCCTTGAACCGACACTCAAAGCATGGAACTTACCGTATCATAAGTTGGAAACGGATGCAGATATTAGCAGTATTGATTGGGCATATAGCCAATCTGCGGAAACTTCTTTGCCAGCTGTAGTGCTACTCATAGGACATGCGAAGTAAACATAACTTATATCAAATTAACTCGATTTGTAGCGCGAGGTCTCTGGGTACTCCTCGCAATGCTAACCGCTATTAGAAAACTTCTAATCAAGTTAATGTGGTATTAATTATAACGTGAGTTTGATAAAAACAAGATGTCGGGCTTCTCGTAGGGGCGAGGTCTTCTCGCCCGTAGGGGTTAGGTAACCTAACCCCATAAGCGTCAATTTAGTGATCCTCCAGGTCCGGTAGGTGCGGTTTCCTAACCGCACCGAGTCGTTCGCGAAAACGGTTATCGGACGCATATTCCATAAGATCCGGTGCGGTTAGATGAAGATTAAGAATTTAATCGGGTAATTTGCAGTTTCCTTGTAGAATCCGGTGCGGTTAGGAAACCGCACCTAATAAATTCTGTGAATGTATCAAATTGTAAACTGACTGGAGCAAAATAAATGCTAAGCGTTGAAGAAGCACGTCAACAAATGTTAGAGAGTATCCCTGTTTTACCGATGGAAAAGCGCGAGATTCTAAAATGTGCTGGTTATGTTCTCGCTGAGACACTGCATGCCACTGAAAATATCCCACCGTTTGACAATTCTGCGATGGACGGATTCGCAGTTCGTTCAACAGATGTGAAGGATGCATCAAAAGAGAATCCCGCTGTGCTGTCAGTTGTTGAAACTATCGCTGCAGGATATGCCCCCGAAAAACATGTTTCAGGTGGGCAAGCTGCACGGATTATGACAGGTGCGATGATGCCCGAAGGGGCAGATGCTGTTGTGATGCAGGAGGTAACTGAGTATGTGGGTGATGAGGTTAAAATCTTTGAAAGTGTGGAAGCAGCACAGAACGTTCGTTTTACCGGTGAGAGTGTTAAGCAAGGTGATTGTGTCATGTCTCCAGGAAAAGTTCTTCGTCCTCCAGAAATATCAATGCTTGCGTCACTAAATTGTGGAGAAGTGAAGGTATATCGTAAGCCTACGGTTGCAGTTGTCTCAACAGGTGATGAACTCACACCACTCGGTGAACCGCTCATGCCGGGCATGATTCGGGATAGCAATCGGTACGGTATGTATGCCCAAGTTCAGAGTGCTGATGCTTCTCCAATTGATATGGGCATCGCTCCAGACGATGAAGCCGAAACTGAGCGGATTTTCCGTGAATCCCTTGCTAAAGCAGATGCTTTGATTACAAGTGGCGGCGTTTCGGTCGGGGAACACGATGTGGTGAAAAACGTCCTGACGAAATTAGGCAAAATGAACTTCTGGCGTGTTGCAATGAAGCCAGGAAAACCACAGGCTTACGGGATAATTGATGGAAAACCGATTTTTGGATTACCCGGCAATCCTGTGTCTTCTCTCGTTGTGTTTGAACTCTTTGTCCGTCCTGCACTTCTGAAAATGGCTGGACACACCGATCTATTACGTCCAACCTTCAAAGCAGTTTTGGCAGCAGACGTTACGAACAAGGATGGACGCGTAAATTATATGCGTGCGATCCTTACAGAGCAGGATGGGAAATACACTGCCAAAACTACTGGACCACAAGGCTCTGGCATTCTGCATTCTCTTGTATTGGCGAATGGATTGATTACCATTCCAGCAGGTGTAACCCTACATGCTGGCGAGACAGTGGATGCCCAATTTTTACACTAAATCACATCCTATGACAACAGTTACAGCAATCACCAGATTTTGGGGAGAGATGGTTTTCTTAGATTCTGGTGGATCAGGTATCCCTATACTTTTCCTGCACGGAACAGGATGTGATTCAACTGATTGGAAATCAGTAATTGAAAAATTACCGAGCGATCAACGCAGTATAACGCTCGATTTCCGTGGACATGGACACAGCAGTGTGCCTATCGAACCGTTTACCTTAGATAGTCTTGGTGATGATGTTCTATACCTTGCAGACGCTATTGGGATTCAAGAGGTAATACTTGTTGGACATAGCCTTGGTGGTATGGTTGCGATGGATGTTGCCAAACGTTCGTCGCAGGTTGTCGGGCTTGTTTTGCTTGAGGGATGGACGAGTCTTTCATTAGCAGGAAGTGCGTTTGACCCTGGACGATTTTACGGTTCATTGGACAGAACAGCAATAACTCAGATTCAGCAGAAGGCTGGAGAGGCACGGAGCAAGTTTAAACCCAATGTCTGGGAAAGTTTCTGGACATCTGTCAAGGATTTTGATGCTTATACATATCTTGAAAAAGTACGTATTCCTATTTATGAAGTGTTTGGTGGAAAGGGAAGGAATGAATCGACTGAACAGAAGTTGTGCATTCCATCTAATCCCAATATTCAGACGATATGGGTGCCTAATGCCGGCCATTATTTACCACACGAATGCCCAGCAGAAGTGGCTGAAATTTGCATTAATTTCTTAGAGACATTATCTTAAACGCGCATTTTTCCCAGACCAGTAGGATCGGTTTCCCAACCGAACCCTATATGTCAATTTATACAAATTAACTTGATCCCACTCGGTAGGTGCGGTTTCATGAAGATTAACAAATTAATTCGGTAATTTTCTAACCATAGACATCTTGTTTTATGTTTTTCTTGTGTGAGGTCTATTATCTGGTTGTCTGAATCGCGGCGGGCACGGAGGACACAGAAGACGCGGAAAATGCTTTTGTGTCTCGGACATTTGCTTTCGCCAGAGACGGGCCGGTAACAAAGCATCTCTTAATTCCGCGTCCTCCGCGTTCTCTGCGATAATCCGCGATTCAGACAGAAAAAAGATCAGAATTACCGAATTAATAAATTAATCTTCATCTAACCGCACCATTAGCGTCAATTTAGCGATTTTTCGAATATAAAAAAGGCTCTTCAGTCCCGTAGGGACGCAATGTTTATAGAAAACGATGTCCTTAATCTCTTAGAGCTCCGTAGGAGCGGAATGTTTATATTAAGACGTTATACACATTTCGCTCCTACGGAGCTGAAGAGATGGTTTTGCGATATGAGGTACTATAAACATATCGTCCCTACGGGACTAAATATAAGACAGTCTCAATAGTCATGCCTGTTGAGAAGTGTTCATAAACGGACAAACACTTTCTTAAATTGATGCCTATGGTGCGGTTTCTAACCGCACCATTAGCGTCAATTTAGTGATTTTTCGAATATAAAAAAGGCTCTTCAGTCCCGTAGGGACGCAATGTTTATAGAAAACGATGTCCTTAATCTCTTAGAGCTCCGTAGGAGCGGAATGTTTATATTAAGACGTTATACACATTTCGCTCCTACGGAGCTGAAGAGATGGTTTTGCGATATGAGGTACTATAAACATATCGTCCCTACGGGACTAAATATAAGACAGTCTCAATAGTCATGCCTGTTGAGAAGTGTTCATAAACGGACAAACACTTTCTTAAATTGATGCCTATGGTGCGGTTTCTAACCGCACCTAATACCAAGAAAAATGAGATAAATCAAGTTAATTTGATATTACATAGAAATGGCGAGTCACAGAGACTCGCCTTACGATTTACGAATTTAGAACGTGTGAAATAAATCACTTTTCCTCAGGAATTTCGACCGGCAAATCCAGCCGGTCTCCCCACTCTTTCCAAGACCCAATGTAATTGCTCACTAACGGATAACCGATGAGCCGCAACGCCAAGTAGGTTTGGGAAGAGCGGTAACCACCCTGTCAGTAGCACATTACCCGCTTTTCGTGTGTAACCCCAACTGCTTCATACATTTTCTGGAGTTCATCTGCGGGTTTGAATGCACCAGTTTCGTCAAGGTTGTTGAGCCATTCTATATGAATAGAACTGGGAATAGCACCTGCGCGTTCCGCGCGAGCAACTCTACCGTAGTGTTCATCATCTGTGCGTGTATCCAAGGGAACAAAATCTTCTTGGTTCAGCAAGGCATGAATCACATCCGCATCCATCTGTATATTACGTTTTAGGTCTATCGGAAATTGCGAAACTTCAGGAGGTTCAACACCTTCAGTGCTGACCGGTCCGTCTGCTGCTAACCATGCTTTGAAACCACCATCTAATAAACGCGTTTTGGAATGTCCTAAATACTCGCAAAACCACAACCCTCGAGAGGCGCGTGTTCCTGAAATGTCCTCATACCATATAATCGTTTTAGTATGATCAATACCGCGTTGTTGAAATAAATAAGCGATCATCCACATAAAGGTATCAAGTGTTTCCTTGCGAGTGTTGATGAGACTCAACCCGAACAGATCGATATGAAGCGCGCCAGGAATATGTCCGCGTATATATTCATGTGTTGGACGCGTATCAACGATGCAAAACGTCTCATCGTCAAGATTGCTTTTCAATTCCTCAACTGAAATTACCAATTGAGGGTTCTTATAACCTTTGTCTGTCATTTTTAAGCCACCTTTCCGATAGTATTTCTACTACCATTTTTAATAATCTTTTTTGTTTTCCATCTTCCTGTGCGATACCAAATCCACATCGCAATACCTTGCACTACATTTGAGAGGGCAATGCCGATCCAAACCCCCTTAAGTCCGTAAAAATGTGAAAACAGTATTACAAGTCCCAGACCTACCCCTACCTGAGCAGCGAGGGTAATAATCATAGGTGAAAAAGTATCCCCAGCACCGTTAAGTGCTTTTCCTAACACCAAGGAAAAAGCGATGAATCCAAATGTGGGTGATAGGAACTGAAGTTGACATACTCCCACAGCTAAAGCAGTGGGGTTCTTTTGTCCCACCTGCTGTGTAGATTGTGGTATCAACAAGGGTTGCTTGCTAAGCAAGTCTAACACCCTCTACTCCAACAGACGATGCCCCGCCTGCACACCCGAAGGTGTCTTATGAACATTTTTGAGAGTGCTGTTTTCGGGATGGTGTCCTACCACTCTTTCCCATTACACTCTAAGCTTCCATCAGCAACTATCTGGTGTCAAAGACTTCTACCGCTTGTGTCGCAACTTTACGTGAGTTCACTCGGTATGTAGCACCCAGAACGCCTGCTCACAACCCGTGGAGTTACGAAAAGAGATTATAGCAAGAATCGTGTTTTATGTCAAGAAAAAGTTTTGGTCTAATACAAGAGGGCGGTGTCTACATCCCAAAGCTAAAGCATTGGGTTTTGACACCGAAACTCGATAAACGGATCCGATTTTTATGACCTCCAGATCCTTAGTGAAAATCTGAATAAAAACTTGTGGAAAAATCAGGAAGAGGGCTCCAATTCCTGTCATCAGTGATGTTCCTACAATATTTCCCATTCGTGCGGTTTTTTCGGCACGGTCAATCTGATTCGCACCTAAATTCTGCCCGACTACGGGTGCGACAGCGTTGGCTATTCCAAAACCGGGGTTCATTACTAGTATCCGAAGTTTCATGCAAATAGTATAGGCAGCAACAGCATATTTGCCGTAAGGACCAATTACCCAAAGGAAACCGAGACGAGATAGATGTCGCCAGAATCCTTGCATAGAACTATAAATCTCTAACCTTAAAATGTCAAGCATTTCTACGAGATCAGCACGAAGATGGATGTATCTAAATGATATGGGAGCACGTCCGCTAAAACATAGAAATAGCAAAATAATGACACCGATGCCTCTACCAATAAGCGTTGCATACGCTGAACCCGCGACACCCAATTTCGGAAATTTCCATAGTCCAAAAATCAATAAAGGATCAAGCGTAATGTTAATCAAGGTTGAAAAAATTAACACCACCATAAGTGTTACAGCATCACCGCTAGCACGAAAGATAGAGCCAAGCGTCATTGATAAAAACATCGTGCTGATGCCGATAAGTATTATCTGTATATAGGATGTGCCGAGTTGTATCACCTCCGGGTCTGGGGTTCTCACAGCACGTAAACCGAATTCGGCTAATGGGTAGCCAACTATCCCGATACCGATAGAAAAGAAAAAGGCAAGTAGAATAGCCTGCATCGCTACATGTCCGGCTTGTGCATGATTCCTTGCCCCTAAGTACTGTGCGACCATAATCCCGGCACCGGTCGAGATGCCGAGGGAGAAAACACCAATTAACCTTAGCAAATTGCCACTCACCCCAACAGCTGCTATGGCAGCAGGACCTAATCTTCCAACGAAAATCATATCAACGATGTTGAATGCGTCTTGGAGAATGTAACCGCATGTTATCGGTACTGCAAGCCGTAACAGATGGCGGAGAAGACTGCCTTGAGTCAAATCACCCCGTGTTTTATTCATTCATATCCTTACTGCCAAGCAGTACAGACAATTCGCGTGCTGCTATAAACATATCGCCCCGCTGGACTAATACCAAATTAACGGGATTAGAAGTTTTCTAATAGCGGTTAGCATTGCGAGGCACGGGGACCTCGCGCTACAAATCCCGTTAATTGGGTATTATACCAAATTAACGGGATTCCAATCTATCGGTGCGGTTAGGAATGCAGATCGCATTTGGGTGAGTACACCGCAAAACCGCACCTACCGTCCGGAAAATAGGACAAATCCCGTTAATTGGGTATAATATAAGAGGCGCGTGAATTGCGCGACTACAAACGCCTCTAATCTATAGAGAGTTGTCCAGGTAATTTTAGATTGGACTATAACTCAAAGACACGCGACTTTTGGATCATTGATTACCACATTTATGACTATGACCGAGATGGTAAAACAAAACTTGACCACGGACTTGAAGTGTCAAAGCAGAAAAGAGGTTATCCTTTCATAAAACAAAACCATTATTTTCGAACGGATATTTAGAAATGGATCCTCTTTTTCGCTTAGATGTTATGTTATCAGATTTTGAAAGCCTCTTCAAGCATAAAAACTTTTGCCACTTGCCCACCTTCGTCACAAAATCCCTTGACATACAGACCCTGTTAGAGTAAAATAGGAATTGCTCTATAGCAAACTAATTGCGTATCTAAATAGATACACTTATACCAAATTAACTTGATTCGAAGTTTTCCGATAAAGTCAAGCATTGCAAGGCACGGGGACCTCACACTACAAATCCCGTTAATTGGGTATTATAGTGCAACAGCGACTTGAATCTAAACGGGAGCTTTGATAAAAAAATATATGAGTACATTTTACGTCACTACGCCTATCTACTATGTTAACGGTGAACCCCATGCAGGACATGCCTATACGACTATTGCTGCTGATGTTTTAGCACGTTATCACCGCCTCAAGGGTGATGAAGTATTCTTCCTTACTGGCGTTGATGAACATGCTGTCAATGTGTATAACGCTGCGAAAAAGGAAGGTGTCTCTCCGCAAGTTTTCTGTGACAAGATGGCACCGATTTTTATCAACCTGTGGGAACGTCTGAATATCTCAAACGATATCTTTCTACGTACAACAAGCGATATACACAAGCGCGGTGCACAGAAATTCCTGAATGTGCTCTATGAGAGTGGTGATGTATATAAAGGCACCTACGAAGGATTTTATTGTCTCTCATGTGAAGAGTTCTTTCCAGAAAAAGAGTTAACAGATGAGAAAATCTGTCCTGATCATAAAATACCGCTGCAGTGGTTAGAAGAAGAGAACTATTTCTTTAGGCTCTCCAAGTATCAGGACCGACTACTTGCGCATATTCGCGAGAATCCAGATTTTGTTTACCCCACTACTCGGCGCAATGAGTTAGTAAACTTTTTGAAATCTGGTTTACAAGATGTAAGTATTTCCCGTTCCTCCCTATCATGGGGAATTCCGTTTCCATTTGATCCAGAGCATATTATCTACATCTGGATAGAGGCTTTGAGTAACTATATGACAGCACTTGGTTATGAAACCGAAAGTGAGCGTTACCAAACGTTTTGGCCTGCTGATGTACACATGATGGCGAAGGACATCACCCGTTTTCACGCGTTGCTTTGGCCTGCGATGTTAATGTCTGCTAACTTACCACTTCCGAAGCAGATCGTCGGACACGGTTGGCTGACAAAGGATGGCGAGGCGTTGAGCAAAACGCGTGGTATTTCCATTGATATGGATACCGACATTGCGACTTATGGTGTGGACGCGTTCCGTTATTATCTGCTGCGCGAGTTTAGCTTTGGGAACGATGGTGACTACCGTCCTGCTCGTTTGCATGAACGCTACAATGCAGACCTTGCAAACGATTTAGGTAATCTGCTGAATCGTGTCCTCGGGTTGGTCAATAAAAACTTTGATGGGATACCAGCACCGACAACCCCGGGTGAATTTGACGACGAGATTGCGACGATGGCGCAAGAGACACTTGATAATGTAGAGGCGTATATGAAGGTGTTTGCATTTGACAGCGCGTTGGAGACTATCTGGGAGTTTGTTCGTCGGATTAACCGCTATGTGCAACAGACCGAAGTCTGGACCCTTGCGAAGCCAGAGACAAAACCGAGAATGGGAACTATCCTTTACAATAGTTTAGAAGCATTGCGATTCATCTCTGTTCTGCTTTTTCCGTTTATTCCGGATACTGCTGAGAAAATACAGAAACAGATCGGTTTAACGGAATTTGATACCGTTGTGGCATGGGGACGTTTACCTGTGGATCAAAAAGTTAGTAGAGGTGAACCGATTTTCCCACGTGTTGACATCAAAAAGCAGAAACAATCAGAGCCAAAAACAACTAAACCCAAACAGAAGTCGGCAGATAAAACGACTGATCTTATCTCCTTTGCCGAGTTTCAAAAACTGGATTTGCGGGTTGGGTGCGTCATTGCAGTTGATCCGATTGAAAGTGCTGACCGCTTATTCAAAATGCAAGTAGACCTCGGCACAGAGAAACGGCAAGTGGTTGCAGGAATTGCAGAGCACTATAAGTCGGATGACTTGATAGGAAAACAGGTGATTTTGGTCGTAAACTTAGAACCTGCTACGATTCGCAATGTTAAATCACACGGCATGATTCTCGCTGCGAGTAGTGATTCTGTGGTATTGCTAACGCCAGAAATGGAAGTCCCACTTGGCACACAAGTAAAGTAAAAGTAGTAGGCATATCCCACGTGCCGTAAACTCTCAAAATGCATGATATAGAAACCACCCTTAAAACCCGTATCCAGAATGATGAGGCAGCAACTTTTGTTGTTGTTGTGCCTAATGATGCAGCGCGTTTGAAACGCCAACGCGAGTTGATTAGTTATCACCCCAACCGAGCAGTTGCCAATTTGCTGGTGTATGACATTGAAAATTTCGTGCAGAGACTATACAATCAAGTTCGTCCATCAAGACAACACATTTCATCAGGACTTCAAAGCCTATGGATCCAAGAAATAGCGGATCCGGACTCAGCCGATACCTACCGATATAACGCATTTCGCCCAATTGAAAACAGTGATGTTCCCGATAGCACACTCTCCCTCATCACTGACACGATAAATCACCTAAGAGATCAAGGTGAAACCGAACTGAGTTTTGTAACAGATAATAATACCACGACTGACCTTGCTCACATTTATAATGAATATGAAGCGAAACTTCAGAATGGCTGGATAGATGAGAAAGGAAAACACCTTTACCTTGCAAACAATTTCCAAGATGAGTTCTTCAAGCACGCATTTCCAAGTGTCGACATGGTTGTTGTTGAGGGTTTCACTGTGCTTTCAAAAGCCGACATTAAATTGTTGAAACGTATTGCTGAAATGTCTGACATTGAGATGTGGTTCCGCACTGACTGTGTTGAGGAGAATGGGGACCTCTATAAGAATATTATTGAACTTGTCTCACATTTCAAAGATGTGGAAGCTCACATAGATTCAGATTATGAACGCGATCCGAACCGACACCAACATTTTGCCGATAATCTGTTCCGATCGAATGCTGTTTCGGATCACAAAAGTGATCTAACAGATGAGATTACATTTTTGAGACCTGCTGATCGATCCGACGAGGTAGAGCAGATTGCGCATCTAATCCAGCAACGCGTATCAACTGGGAAGTGTAACTTAGGGGATATTTGTGTTGCTTATTACAACTTCAGTCAATATCAACAGCGCATTGCGGAAACATTTTCCTCTTTTGATATCCCTTATTCACTTTCAGAAAGCATCCCATTGACGAAATCAGAGGTGGTCAAAGCGATCTTTTCCCGGCTTTCATCAAACCGAGAATCTATAGGCGATTCCTATTTCTCTGATGTTGAACCTACATCCCACACGCGCACATTTCAACCCAATGAATTTCAGGACTATGTTGACAATTTACTTAATACTGGCGAAGTTCTTCAACGAATTCTAAACTCAATGCTTAAGAAAAATCCGGAGATTGTTGAAGGCGAGATAAACGCTTATCATCAATTTATTAGAATAGTTAAAGAATTTTGTGATGTATTGAAGTCGGAAGGGGATGAGTCACATCAACTTAATTATTATATTAAAAAACTTCACTACATTACAAAGCACACACACTATCAAAATAGTGCGCTGACAAAAGGTGAAGTTGTCAAGATTGCGACACTCGGTGAACTTAGTAGTTTAGAGTTTAATACTGTCTTTTTAGGTGATTTTGTAGACGGTGGATTCCCACAGAATTATCGTCCGGATCCGCTGCTTCCAGAAACCCCGTATCGTACTGAAGATGAACAACTGCACGACAACCGATTCCTATTCTATCGGGTTCTCAAGTCTTTTCGCAAACAGTTGTATCTCCTTGCACCTGAGCGTGAAGGTGTATCCGAACTTATCCCTTCTCTGTTCTTAACACAATTAAAGGCAATCGCCGACATCACGACAACAGAGGTTACGGATTCTTCATTAGGGAGCATCCCGGGATTCCTCAGTGTATACGGCAACCATGTATGGACAACAGAGAATCCATCTGAAGAGGAATTTCCTGCAGAAATCGCGGGCATGCGCCCTCTGATAAAGCATGCAGTTGAAGTTGAAAAGAGCCGCGAGCAAATAGACAATCATTCTCCGTATGAAGGATTTTTAGTTAAAGATGAACTCACTCCTGAAGGTCGGTCTGATTTGGAAAAACTCCGTGATAAACCTTATTCAGTGACAGAATTAGAGACTTACGCTAAATGCCCGTTCCAGTACTTTGTTTCAAAAGTACTGATGCCCAAAGTGAAAGCGGATGAGGATGAGGACGAACCTTCTAGCCCTGAAAAAGGGTCGTTGATTCATGAAGTTCTCTACGAATTCTACAAAAATCGTCGGAACAACGAAGATCCACCAATCACACAATGTTGTGATGATACCTTCACAAAAGCTAAAAACCAATTAAACGATATTTTAGTTACCAAATCTGAAGAAAAACGTGACAAACGTAGCGAAATTGACGAAAACAATCTATTCTGGAAAATAGAAATAGAAAAACTTCGGGCTGCACTGCATAAATGGATTGAAGCGGAGCGCGCCTACGATCTGCCTGTTATGCCACGCTACTTTGAAGTCTGTTTTGGCAGATCGCCTGGACAAAGAGACCCGGAACTCAGTTGTCCTGATCAAATTCCTATCGGCAACGTGCAAATGGAAGGCAAAATTGACCGCATTGACATCGGAGAAGGATATTTTAATGTAGTTGACTACAAAACCGGAAGCACATTACCTAAAAAGCAAAATATTCTTGAAGGGCGCGCACTCCAAATCCCTATCTACCTACAAATCGTAAAGAAACTGTTAGATGAAAAGGGAAAAACTGGATTAGAACTTACAGCGGGACTTTTTCATAAAATCAGACTGGCAGAATGCGAAGTTGAACTCGGTATTGGAAGGAAAGATTTAAACGGAATTAGGTATAAAAAATACAACGGTTCAGAGTGGGGAAAGTGTGGTGCAACCAGTAGACAATTATTAGATGAAGAAGTGTTTTACGAAATTCTTACTCGCGTTTCAGGTTACGTTGACCAGTACGTTGAAAGCATATCTGAAGGAACCTTTCCCCTTATCACGCGCGTTGATACATTTGTGAATTCTGAAGAAGAAGGCGATACTCCGGTTGTCCCTAAAGATAAAACTGAACCTTGTAACTATTGTGCATATAAGCGATCCTGCCGTGTCGGTGCTTTTGCTGAGGTAAGCCAATTTGGCGAATAGTTCTCACTTCACTATCTAAGTTAACCGTTGTTCAACCCATCAGTATCAATTTGAGAAAAGAGTTACGCGCTAAGAACCTGCTGCCTGGAAGGTGCGGTTAGGAAACCGCATCATAGGCGTCAATTTAAGGAAATAAACCTATATTTTGGATATCTTAGCCCCAGCGGGGCGGAATGTGTATAGACCACGATCCATACCAAACTCAAGCCCCAGCGGGGCGAAAGGTGTATATGGGCACATGTTGTCAGACACCTGTCACCCCGCTGGGGTTCAAGAGACTGTTGGACACCGTTTTCTATATACCTGTCGCCTCGCTGGGGCTAAAGAGTTGTGGGTATCACTTTTTCTATACACCTGTCGCCCCGCTGGGGCTAAAGAGTTGTGGGTGCTTTCGTTGCTATAAACATATCGTCCCTACGGGACTAAAGAGGGTTTCTCGGACACGGAAAACCACTAAATTGACGCCTATGGTGCGGTTAGGAAACCACATCTACCGGATCCGGGTAAAGCCAGACCGAAAATGGAAATTGAATGGCTCTGCCTTTAGCACAGGTATAGTTGCAATTTGGTGTATTTTAAGGTATAATTAAGAAGATTAATGTTTAAAACAGGGTAATTCTGAAATTCAAAAGATATTATTTGGTTACCATATCTCATAAGTTTTCATCTCTTAGCACATCTTACGGGGACCAAAGAATTGTTATATCTCCCAATATTTTTTGTGTTGTAAATTCATCATCGGTACGGGAGATTGTAGATGTATACATTGAACATTGAAGCTCATTTGGGCAAAAGAAATTAGAGGAACGGGTCTGTCTTATGTCAATTAAAGTAGGTATTAATGGTTTTGGTCGGATTGGACGGAACGCTTTTCGAGCAGCGTTACTGAATCCAGAGTTAGATATAGAATTCGTAGCGATTAATGATTTGACGAATCCTGAAACGCTTGCACATCTTCTCAAATATGACTCTGTGCACGGCATCCTGTCAGACGACATCGCCGCGAAAGACGATAGTTTAGTTGTGAACGGTCACGAAATGCAAATATTTGCTGAACGCGATCCTGCTAACCTGCCGTGGGGAGAACTTGGCGTGGATGTCGTCATTGAATCCACAGGCTTCTTTACAGCAAGGGAAGATGCTGAGAAGCACATCACTTCTGGAGGCGCAAAGAAAGTAGTTATCTCCGCTCCCGCAAAAGGTGAAGACATCACGATCGTTATCGGCGTGAATGATGATAAATATGATAAAACAGAGCATCATGTTATTTCCAATGCATCGTGTACGACGAACTGTCTTGCTCCAGTTGCTAAAGTGCTGCATGAAACGTTTGAAGTTGAAAGTGGCTTGATGACGACTGTGCATGCTTATACTGGCGACCAACGTGTTCACGATTTTCCACACAAAGATATGCGTCGCGCACGTGCTGCTACATTGTCAATGATCCCCACCACAACCGGTGCCGCTGTCGCAGTCGGTAAAGTTCTACCGGACTTGAACGGTAAACTTGATGGATTCGCTATCCGAGTCCCAACACCAAACGTCTCCGTTGTTGACCTAACTGTCGAACTGAAGCAGAAACCGAGTGCGGAAGATGTCAACGCTGCGTTGAAAGAAGCATCTGAAAATTCGTTAGCTGGAATCTTAGGATATTCTGAGCTTGATCTTGTCTCATCAGATTTCAACGGGAACAAACTCTCCTCCGTTCTTGATGCACCGTTCACAAAAGTGATCGAAAACGGACTTGTTAAAGTCCTTTCATGGTATGATAACGAGTGGGGTTATTCTAACCGTCTCGTAGAACTCACATCCCGAGTGCTATAATGGGAAGGACTATGCAAACACCTATCATTGCAGGAAATTGGAAACTTAATAACACAATTTCAGAGGCGGTTACGCTCACAACTGAGTTAAAGGATTTAGTTTCGGGATGCAGCGGCATTAGAATTGTAGTCGCACCGACCTTTACAGCACTTGATGCCGTTAGTAAAGTCATAAAAGACAGTAACATTTGTCTCGCTGCACAGGATGTTTATTGGGAGGATAGTGGTGCATTTACAGGTGAAGTTTCTGCACCAATGCTAAAAGATATAGGCTGCGACTATGTAATTATCGGTCATTCAGAACGTCGGCAATACTTCGGAGAGACAAACGATACCGTCAACCTAAAGGTAAAAGCATCGTTATCCCACGACTTGAAACCGATCATCTGTGTTGGTGAGAGGCTTGAAGAACGGGAAGCAGGTCGCACAGAATCAGTTATTGAAAACCATGTTACTGGCGGCATTGCAGAACTATCTGCCACTGAAATGTTGTCTTGCATAATTGCTTATGAACCGGTCTGGGCAATCGGAACAGGAAAAACCGCTACTCCCGATCAAGCACAAGATGTTCACAAATTTATCAGAGATTTGCTAAAGAATGCGTTTTCAGATGAAGTCGCATCTCAGATATGTATTCAATACGGCGGTAGTGTGAAACCTGAGAATGTAGCAGAACTGATGTCACAACCGGACGTAGACGGTGCTCTCGTTGGAGGCGCAAGCCTTGCAGCTGAATCATTCGCACAAATCGTTAAACGCGCTTTATAATTTATTATTCCAGCCTTATAGGCAAAAACAGAGAGGATTTTTTCATGGGAATCGTAGTAATCATGGCGGTCATTCTCTTCGTCCCAGTATGTGTTCTCCTGACGTTGATTATTCTTTTACAGGATAGCAAAGGCGAAGGGCTTTCATCCAGTGCTTTTGGGGGGTCAGGGATACAATCTGTCCTTGGTGGACACGGTGCAGCAACATTTCTAAGCAAACTCACCACTTGGGTAGCTATCGGATTTATGGTTATCTCACTTTTCTTGATGCGTTTTTATGGAGAAACAGATACTAGTACCCTTGCACCTATCAAACAAGAAACCGAAAATGCTCAAGAACCTGCTGAAACAGAAAACGCTGGGGAAGTTGTAGAGGAGTAGAGGATACGACTGAAGACGATCCAAAAGACACTATCATGACCAAAGAAGAAAACGGTGAGGAAACTCCAGCAGAAACGCCTGATGAAGATTCAAAAGGCACCATTGAACCTACAGAAGATACAGAGTAACCCGTGCTAGAAAAACATCGGACCGTTGAAGATACGGATTCTATGGATTTTGTATCTGAACAGACTCGCGCCAGAGTAATCTCGTGGCGTGTGCATCCGCTTGCTGAAAGTTGGAAGCGGTCCGTGCTGTTATTTCTGTTTCTGTCTCTTATTCTTGTTGGTATCTATTTTGGGTTTAAGTCGTTTTTCGTTAGTTTGTTATCAGCAATTCTTCTGATCGGTCCACTCTACAAATATTTTATACCTTTTCATTACCACTGCGGAATAGAAAGTTTAGTTGTCACAGCATGTTGCCATAAGATGGAACGCGCTTGGTCAACGTTCCGTAGTTATTATGTTGACAGAAACGGTGTGCTATTAAGCCCCTTTTCTAAACCGACACGTCTTGAAAACTTCCGTGGCGTTTACGTCAGATTTGGCAAACACCCTCCTGAAGAAATAGTAAATTTTATTCACCACAAACTGAACTCGGAGTCGCAAGATGAGAGCCCCACAACCGAATCACAATCAGATAATAAAAACTGTTGATCAACTTCAAACTATCATCTCAGAAGTAGTCCACACCCAGAGCATTACAGATATTCACACACATCTTTTTAGTCAGCCTTTTGGTGAACTCTTGTTGTGGGGGATTGATGAACTTCTGACCTATCACTATCTCATAGCAGAGGTATTCCGTAAGTCAGACGTCTCATATCCGGAATTTTGGGCTATGACAAAATCGCAGCAAGCGGAGCTGATTTGGCAGACGCTTTTTATTGAAAACTCACCGATTAGTGAGGCGTGCCGCGGGGTTGTGACAACTTTGAATGCTTTAGGATTGGATGTTGGTTCGCGAAATCTACAAGACTACCGAGACTATTTTGCTGATACTACAGTTGACGCATTTATTGACACAGTTTTTGAAAGTTCGAATGTCTCTAAAGTCGTTATGACGAATGACCCGTTTGATCCTGCAGAGGCACCCGTATGGGAATCGGAAGATACGGGCGATGAACGTTTTGAGGCTGCGCTTCGGATGGATGTACTTATCAATAACTATCAAGAAACTGCGTATGAACATCTCAAAAGTCTTGGTTACGACGTAGATCCAACACTTTCATCAGAGAAAAGTTATAAAGAGGTGTGCAGATTTTTAGAGACGTGGATTCAGCGGATGAACCCAAAATACATGGCAGTCTCTCTCCCACCAGACTTCCAATACCGTGATGATGGTATACTCGGACGGTTGTTTGACAACTGCATTTTACCTATTTCGCGTGAATTCAACGTCCCATTTGCGCTGATGATTGGTGTTAAACGTGCTGTGAATCCTCAACTCCGAATGGCAGGTGATGGCACTGGAAAGGCTGACTTGACGAGTCTGGAAACACTTCTCCGTGAAAACCCTGACAATAAATTCCTTGTGACGCTTCTCTCTCGCGAAAACCAACATGAGTTGTGCGTGATAGGACGAAAATTCAAAAATCTGATGATATTTGGATGTTGGTGGTTTATGAACAATCCGAGTGTTATTGAAGAAATCACCCGTGAGCGGATTGAGTTGCTTGGATTGAGTGTCATCCCACAACATTCGGATGCGCGAATATTAGATCAGCTCGTCTACAAGTGGAAGCACTCGCGCCAGATCATTGCGGACGTTTTGGTGGAAAAATATCAATCTCTCCTGGATGTGCAATGGACACTTACGAAGTCAGAAATTGAGCGAGATGTTAATAACCTGTTCGGCGGTAATTTCGATCGGTTTTTGAATGGAAACTAACTGGTTTGACTGTCTAAAGGCGCATTTACATTTCTGCTTCTCGTGTAAACGTATGGAGTCCGCTGAATGGATATTGGATTTATATGGGATGCTGATAAGTATGCGAAGGTTCAAAGTAAACATAACGTCCAGTTCTATGAAGTTGTTTCTGCTTTTGATGATCACCATGGATTCGATGCCCCAGATCCGCAAGGACATCCAGATCAATGGATGTATGTAGGAAAAACTGTTACTAATCGGGTTTTAATAATTATTTACATCGCGGAAGGTGAAGAATTCCATCGTTTAATTACCGCTTATGAGGCTAAAGGAAAAATTCTAAATGCATACTACAAAAGAAGTTGAATTCGACTATGAAGCCTATACGCGTGATAACGCACCCGATCCGTCCCAAATCCGACGAGGACCCGAAGCACATAAAAGACGTCGTGAAGTTTTCCGAGCACGCTTAATCAACCATGTTAACATGGAGATTAAACACGCCAGAGAAATGCGGCATGTCTTTATCTCCTACTGCCATGAGAACAAGGCTGCTGTAGACCAACTTTGCAATGCCCTTACCTCAAATAACGTCACTGTTTGGGTGGATTGGGATAATTTAAACCCTGGAACGCCCTGGAAACAAGCGATTCAACAAGCAATTCATCACGGAGATTTCTTTATTGCATGTTTTTCAAAGGAATATAACGTTCGCGACAAGACTTACATGAATGAAGAACTGTCAATCGCAATTGATAAACTTCAACAAAAACCTGTTGATAAGGTTTGGTTTATCCCTGTAAAATTGAACGAATGTGAGATTCCTGATATTAATATTGGAGAGGGTGTAACTCTACAAGATCTTCAATATGTTAATCTTCATGAGGACTGGGATATTGGTATTCAGAAGATTCTTGACGTTATACCATCCGAATTTTCTGAACCTGTAAACGCTGCAGGCAATAAAGAAAAGGAAAACGATAACTGCGTTTTATTTCGCTCAGTAGAAGGACAGCATTATTTCATTCCGTTTCAAGAGGTGCAGTGGGATTCAAAGGAGATTTCTATAACACTTACCCCTACTTCATCTGAACATGCTGCTTTTCTATGTTCATTGCGGAAAGATCAACATGATCTACTTGCTTTCGCACATAAAGAAGATGCGGCATGGATAAAGCCGCGAGAGGTAACACAAATTTCGACTGAAGAGGAGACTGTGTGGAAACTTATTCTCATTGAGGACACGACAGGAAAGACATTTAAGCATCAAACAGAGAAAGTTAATTTTGAATATCTTACATTAGATCAGATTGCTAATACGCGTGCTAAACGTCTCCTCCTTGATGAAAAGTTAGAAACAGTTAGTTCATCCCTAATGCAAGCAAATGTCTTTGATCAGATGCTGTTAGAGGTTCAGATCCGGGGTGAACTCTCATCACAATATGGAAATAGACTCCAAGCCCTTACTTCACCTATCCCTGAACTCTACCAACATTTCAAAAGAACGCCAGAAACATTTGAGAAGTTCGCCCGTTTAATTTCTGTACTATATTTGAAGTTATCAAACACGGTTGAAGATATACTCCAATTAGATTTGAAACTACTCAATCCAACAGCATTACAAGTTAAATTTAAAGGGCAGCGTTTTCAATATGATATAAACGAAGATTCCGCGCTACTTGAATTTGAGGGTGTCTGTCCACTCCCTGAATGACAACAAATTAGAGAATCTATAATAAATTAACATCTGCAGGGTATAGCGTTGCACTTCGGGCACCCCTCTGCATAGATTTGTGCTGCATCCTCAAGAGAAATATCAAGCAGACTTGCTAATGTAGACAGCCATGCCAAAACATCGGCGAATTCTTCACGCAAACGTTCCATGTCCTGCGGTTGTTTGCGAATCTCTTTGGCTAATTCCCCTACCTCTTCAACAAACCATGTGAACGTTAATGGCACTCCACGTTCAGCATCCCGCGTGTAATAGATAGCTTCAATCTGTTCCTGAAATTTTTGAATTGTCATAATTCTCCTTTTCCTGTATAATACCAAATTAACTTGATTCGACGTCTTCGGATACAGTCGGCATTGTGAGGCACGGGGACCTCACACTACAAATCGGGTTAATTGGGTATAATAACGCAAAGAGTTGCGATTGTCAATCGAAAAGACATGCACCCAGAAAATAAATTAGCGTGTCATGTAAGGTTGCTTGAATTAATCTGATTAGATATACGCTTGTCCAAACAGAAGGAGCAGTTATAATTATGCTAAAACCTATAATAATCAATCAGTCGGATCTTGACTGGGAAGGTTGGGATGACCCAGACATCGCCGCCAAAAGTCCGGTTCGTTGGAAACTTCTTATCACAGGTGAACGCGGACCAAGCAGCGGTCTTGTCACAGGTATAGCAGAGGTGCCGCCCGGTGCTTCACTTTTGCTTCACCACCACGAACCTGAAGAAACGTATTATGTCATCAGTGGCTATGGACACATGAAGATTGAAGATTGTGAAGCAGAGCTCGGTCCCGGTTCAGCAGTCTACATCCCTCCCAATGCTAAGCATACTGTCAGTTGCACTGGAACTGAACCGCTGGTTTTTATATTCACCTTTCCTCGAGATTCTTTCGACCAAATCAACTACATTTTTGATGCGTAACCTCTTGTTCAAAGCAGCTTGAGTTTCACTATTGAGGTAATTTTAGTATGTTCAAAACAGCAGATACAAAACCTATCATTTCCAACGCAGAAGCCAGTCTAATTGATATAGGTGATGGTATCACTTATTTGGAACTACATGGAAAATTGAACATTATAGAAGATAGCACGTTGGAGATTCTCGATTCTGCATTGGATGAGGTCGAAACGAATTACTCGGGGATGGTGATCGGTACAGAAGCGGACAATTTTTCTGTAGGACTGAACCTCATTCTTTTACAGGAACGCGCCCGAAGCAAAAACTGGGATGCAATTTCACAAACACTTAGAAATCTGCAGCAGGTTTGCACCCGCCTACGTTATTCGAAAAAACCTGTCGTTGCAGCAACGGCAGGCATGGCACTCGGTGGTGGATGCGAACTTGCATTCGGTGCAGATGCGGTGCAAGCTTTCAGTAGTAGCAAACTGGGACTTGTTGAACTTCGCGTTGGATTGATCCCCGGCGGAGGCGGAACAACTGAGATGGCATTTCGCTGTTTAGACGGTCAACACACATCAGCACCAATTCAGCAGCTAATTGCACCTGTGCTTACGGCACTTGAAGCTATTCGTCAAGCAAAGGTTTCGAAAGATGCTGCAGATGCGGTAGGACTCGGTTATCTTCGCAAAACTGACCTTATCTCTACGCAAAGAGACAATCACCTCCATGATGCCAAACAATTAGTCCTCTCACTTTGGAATAGCGGTTATCAACCGCCTCAACCTCGGCAAGTGTTTGTATTAGGAGAGGAAGGGGCGAACCGACTAAAACAGTACCTTCAGGAATTACATCAGGATGATACGATCAATGGTTATGAGATGTTTCTTGCTGAGAAATTGGCTTACGTGTTTTGTGGAGGTATGCTTTCAGCACCGCAGTTTGTTACTGAACAGTACTTACTGGACCTTGAACACGAGGTTTTTCTGAGTCTATGTAGCGAACCAAAGACCCATGCAATGATTGAATCTACTCTCAATAAAGGCAAAAAATGACACCGTAGTTATTTTCTGTTAATGTCCGAGACGCAATGAATTGCGCGACTACAAACGCTACAAATCTAAAGAAATGTATAAGAACCATAACTTGAGGAAATAATATGCAATCTCACGTTTATCTTTCTATTGCTGGCGAAAACAGAATCGCCATTTATACGTTTGATGTATCTAATGGTGCAATTGAGTTACAGGAAAATGTTGATGTTAATGGGTCTCCTGGACCTTTAACTTTGTCACCGTGTGGTAACTACTTATATGCGGGGCTTCGCTCCAGCCGAGAAATTGCCACTTTCCGTATTGATGAGGAGAGTAAAGGTCTCTCACTTTTGCGAACTATTCAACTGGATGCGGATACATGCTACATCGCAACAGACAAAACGGGTAACTTTTTGCTTGCCGCGTATTACGGTGCTGGTAAGGTTACCGTGCATGCGATCAGTGATGATAAAACTGCTCAAGGTGAACCGATCCAAACCATTGAAACAGCTCCACACGCCCACTATATTGAAACAGACGTATCAAACCGTTTTGCTTTTGTCCCACACACCGTTCCTCGGAACGCTATCTACCAATTCCATTTTGATGCTGATACTGGCAAGTTGACCCAAAACTTTTTTGGGAATTTTAATCCTGATGACCCAGATGGACCTCGGCACTACTGCGAACATCCGAACAAACCGATCTTTTATTTTTCAAATGAGCAGGGATCAAGTGTTTCTGCTTACAACCTTCAGAAAGGTGATCCAGAGGTATCAATCCCAAAATCAGGTGCTCCCGACTACACCGTTCATGATGCTCCCGGACTTTTGTGGCAATTTCAAACGTTTTCCACGCTTCCTGAGGATTTTGATGAGCATAATAGCTGCGCGCAAATTCACATTGATCCGCACGGGAAGTTTCTTTATGTCTCTAATCGCGGGCATGACAGCATTGCGATATTTTCAATTGATGATGAGAGTGGAGAGTTAACCGCTTTGGGACATCAACTCACAGAGCCAACACCTCGCGTTTTTAACATTGACGAGACTGGGAACTACCTATTTGTTGGTGGACAAGGATCAGGTAAACTTGCTACTTACCGTATCAATCGGGAAAGTGGATTGCTATCACTAATTGAAAGTTATGCGGTGGGGAAAAACCCGATGTGGGTGCTTTTTGTATAGAAACGTAGAGAAATGTTAAGAAGAATGGGCATGGTAACTACTACCATGCCCATTGCTATTAGTTATGCTTTGTCAATAGATTTGGTGATTTGCTCAGTTGTAGGAAATTGTCGACTTTCTAACTTAGAGTAGAGCAACTCCTCGTTTAAATATACTTCAAAAGCCCCACCACTACTTTCAACGAGTTTCACGTCTTCAACCTGACCACTATATTTTTCTTCTAAGGCTTCTGCCAAACTGGCTGCCCGTGGTTTATAGTTTCAGGATGTGCAGTACTCAATTCTAATGTCCACTTGGTATATCTCCTCCTGATATGAAACGAATTCATTATAATTCTACCAAATATTTTTGGATATTGCAAGTTTTTTCTTGATGATGCAGGGTTATTTAGTTTTCGGTTTTTCTGCTATATTTTTTCACATTTCTATATAAACTACCTGTCCGTTGGGTAGAGTTTGCGAAACCCGACACGTTTAGTTCATGTCGGGTTTCGCTACCGCTCTACCCATAAGCGTCAATTTAGTGGTTTTCCGTGTCCGAGAAACCCTCTTTAGTCCCGTAGGGACGATATGTTTATAGCAACGAAAGCACCCACAACTCTTTAGCCCCAGCGGGGCGACAGGTGTATAGAAAAAGTGATACCCACAACTCTTTAGCCCCAGCGGGGCGACAGGTATATAGAAAACGGTGTCCAACAGTCTCTTGAACCCCAGCGGGGTGACAGGTGTCTGACAACATGTGCCCATATACACCTTTCGCCCCGCTGGGGCTTGAGTTTGGTATGGATCGTGGTCTATACACATTCCGCCCCGCTGGGGCTAAGATATCCAAAATATAGGTTTATTTCCTTAAATTGACGCCTATGGGTTTCGCTACCGCTCTACCCGACCTACGAAATAAACTATCAGTAACACTCATCAACTGATAATTCTTAAAACTAAATAACCCTGCTTGATGATGGTGTGTAAAGTTTAATGGCACGAAATTTGCTCATTTAGTTTAAGGACCCAACCTAAGAACAGACGAAAATATCATAACAATGCGGTTGTGTATTGTCTATATATGAGGTTTCATAGAACTGATTAGTGAGCGGGTGTAAATATTATGAACAGTGTTGTCCAATTAATGAACAAATTATTATTTTTCGCAAGGCGGAATCAACTGCATAATACGCAGAACGTTTCTGGTATTGGAAAACCTTTTGCGCGTGTTTTTTCAGGCAGTTTGATACCGAATACCTCGCTCATGTTGTCGGTCTGTCTGCATCTGATAGGCGCATCAATTATTGGTCTATCATCAATCAAAACGACAGATATTCATCCCACTGCAATGCAAATTGATATCCTCTCAAATCCATCGCCTAAACGTGTTTTAACACTTCCCCCTAAAGAAAAAAGCATCTCTAAATCAGTTCATCCGAAACACGTTAACCTGCATCGTCCTACACATCAAATCGTTCATACATCCACGGTTGTACTTAAGACAGAAATACCACAAATTCCAGCAATCACCTCTCCTGCACCTATAGATGGAATATTAGCCTTAGACGACTCACAAAGTACTATATCAGGAATGCAACGTCCATTTTATGCCGCTGTGGAAAAGAAGTGTGTTTATGTTTCATCAGTTAATCTATTGCTGCAACGCACGAAACGTATATCTGATATAAGTTCACTAACCTCAGATCAGGTTCAATTAACTCCTGTTCCGCTTGACATACCGACCTTTACTAAACCGACTCAAAACGCAACTTTCCTGAAAAAGGTTGATCCGATATATCCCGAATCCGCACGGCTTTCACATCAACAGGGTTTAGTTGTTCTTGAAGCCACAATTGGTGTAGATGGAAAAGCCCGTAAGATCAAAGTTGTTGAAGTAATTGAAATTAGCGGACTCGGTTGTGAAGAAGCTGCAATTCAAGCACTCAAATCCTCGTCATTTGCACCTGCAATGCAAGGCAAAATCTTTGTTAGTCAACGTCTCCGAATTCCGTATCGTTTCAGTTTGAAAGGTTAGATTAATTCACACTTACCCAATTACCTTCACTTTCCAACCTTGTTATCCTCTACGCACATTTGTTTCTCCCTCACAAAAATCACTTGCCTTGTAAAAAGATTAATTCTATACTCTTTTATATCCTTACCCACTACGGAGAAAATTAAGTGAATATCCAACTCTCAGATAAGGTTGCGGTAATTGGTGCGGCAACAGGTATCGGTGCTGCGACTGCCCTTGCATACGCTGAAGCAGGGGCTAAAGTTGTTATGGGAGATCTGACATACTCCCACAGCTAAAGCAGTGGGGTTCTTTTGTCCCACCTGCTGTGTAGATTGTGGTATCAACAAGGGTTGCTTGCTAAGCAAGTCTAACACCCTCTACTCCAACAGACGATGCCCCGCCTGCACACCCGAAGGTGTCTTATGAACATTTTTGAGAGTGCTGTTTTCGGGATGGTGTCCTACCACTCTTTCCCATTACACTCTAAGCTTCCATCAGCAACTATCTGGTGTCAAAGACTTCTACCGCTTGTGTCGCAACTTTACGTGAGTTCACTCGGTATGTAGCACCCAGAACGCCTGCTCACAACCCGTGGAGTTACGAAAAGAGATTATAGCAAGAATCGTGTTTTATGTCAAGAAAAAGTTTTGGTCTAATACAAGAGGGCGGTGTCTACATCCCAAAGCTAAAGCATTGGGTTTTGACACCGAAACTCGATAAACGGACTTGATGGACAAGAGACGTTAAAAATAATAACGAAAAATGGCGGTGATGCTAAATTCTGTTACACCGATGTCACTTCTGAAGTCGACGTCTCCAATCTAATGCATGCTGCTGAAGATACGTATGGTCGAATTGATACTTTAGTGACTTGTGCGGGTATCTTGCAGGGAGCAAGTGTCCGTATAGAAGATTTTGATGCGGCAACTTTTGATTCAGTAATTGATGTTAACCTTAAAGGCACTTTTTTTGCGCTCAAACATGCTGTGCCTATAATGGGAAATAGTGGCGGGGGTGTTATCCTCTGCATTGCTTCAGGGGCGGGGATTCGCGGTGGAAGTTCATCAATCGCTTACGCTTCAAGCAAAGGCGGTGTTAACGGTCTTGTGATGACAGTAGAAAACCAAGTCGCTTCACTTAACATCCGCATACACACGATATGCCCTGGTGGACTCGCTACACCGCTTAAACTCGGACAAATTGCGCAGTCTGCAAAACTTGATGGAAAAGACCCGGATGAAGCCGTTGCCAATGCGGTGAAATCCTTGGGTGATCCCGCTGGTGTTGCGAGAGTGCTGACGTTTCTGGCTTCCGATGAAGGTTCTTATATGCGTGGGCAAATTTCCACCAGATAGGTGAATTCAAGAATACGGTATGATCGGATGATGCTAACAGTTTGAGTTCAGTGTGTAGTCTATGTTTAGCCACAAACTTTTTGAATAGCGGTAGAAAAAGACTGGGAATACTGCGGAAACAGTTCCCCAAATGCAAAAATTGACAAGGAAAGGGACAGCGGTAAAAAGTTCAAAGGCAAAACAGCCCGGAAAGACGAGGAATACTGTTGCACCATAGTTGATATACATTGCCCCTATAAAATATCCCTGCTCGCGTTCAAATTCCAACTCACACACGGTGCAATGCGAAAACATAGTGAACCATTTTTGAAAGAGTTTACCTTCTCCACATTGAGGACACTTAAGTCCAAAACCGCACCTGAAGATTCTTCTGAGTTTATCACGCATTTCATTATACCTTTTGCTGTGTTGGTTGGAAATCGGGGTTGAAACCCTCCTGCCAGAACCTATGTTCGTTGATGATTAGTAAGTATTGTCATCCCAAAAAACTTTGAAAGTTCGTAGCAGTATCTTGAAATCGTTCCATAGGGACAAATTTTCAATGTATTCCAAATCAACAGGTATTCCCTCACGGATTGAACCACGGCGCCGCGGGCTCAACTGCCACAATCCAGTCATTCCTGGACGTACAAGATGGCGTTGATTTTCCCAAGGCTCGTAATTCTCAGCAAGGAACGGCATTTCGGGACGTGGACCGACGAGACTCATTTCGCCTTTAATCACGTTAAAAAGTTGAGGCAATTCGTCTAAACTTGTCTTGCGAATCCATTTCCCTATGGATGTAATGCGGACATCTTCTGTAGAATCGGGTTTTTCAGAATAGGAGGGTGTATCAATATGAAGACTTCTGAACTTGAGGATGACAAAGAGTTTACTATTTAATCCTACTCTCTTATGTGAGAAAAAGACTGGTCCACGCGAAGACAGTTTTATCAGTATCGCGATCAAAATCATCAAAGGGGAAAATATCAGAATCAGGAAAAATGAGGCTACAAAATCGAATAGATATTTGCCTCGCTTTGCGTAAAAGGAGGAAAGTCTTTCAACTGAAGTTCGAGTTCCTGTGTCATTCATATATGAGAAGTCTGTTTTGGAGACGTACAATTTAGTTGGCAAATGTGACTTTGTCCTTCATCCTACATGAGATGCGTTGATTTCACTTTTTCTTTTGTAGATTTTGAAACACTTCAATATATTGTTCCGCAATGTGATCCCAATTGAATCGTTTTCGGATCTGTTCTGTGGCACGTCGTCGAAAGTTCTCAACCCTCTCCGGGTCCTGTTCTAATGCCTCAATCTCAGCTTTGAGTGCTTCTGGGTTTTTGTCGAAGAGTACACCGTAATTGCCGCCTTCTAATACTTCATGGTTAAACGGTGTATTTAGCGCAAGAATGCAGTTAGAAAATCCTAACGCTTTTAATATGGAAGGATTAATACCGCCGAATTGATGCCCGTGGATGTATGCGAAACAGTGATGGTGAAGTTCTTTTACATGTTCGGAACTGTCAATATGTCCGAGAAACATGACGTTTTCATTAGCGATGCTTTTCAATTTATCTAAAAATTCATTTTCAAGTTTGTTGCCTTTATAGTCTGCCCCACCTGCTATTGCGAGTTTTTTCTTACTGTTTGAGTTCACAAATGCTTCCAAAATCAGGTCAGCGTTGTTATCAGGGACAAGACGACTGGCAATCAGATAGTACCCTCTCGATTCAAGTCCATAATTCTCAATAACTTCAGGATGTTCAGAAGGTTCAATGTTAGCACCATAAGCGATATATGTTGTTTCAGCACCTAAATCCTCAAGATACAATCGTTTCATTTCTTCAGCATCAGTTATAACAAGCGGAAAGGCGGAAGTAGCCATTTTTGCTGCCCATTTGAAATAGACTGCACCAATCCCTTTCCATTTTGGACGAAGCCATTCCATGCCGTCAACATTGATAACAGCTTTTTTACCTGTCATACGAAAAAACCACCCAAAAGGACCGTTGCCAGCATTCCATACGAAAATCACATCAGATGGAGAAAAAGAAGCATGCAAAGAAGCGAGAAAACTGTGGCTCAGGGTACTAAACACTTTATGTTCAATGCTAGGTAAATAGACTAACTTTATGCCCTTCCATTCCGCTGGTTTTTCCTTGAAAAAACCGCTTCGGCAGTAGATGATAACTTCATGTCCTGCTTCAACCCAGCGTGGGGCAAGTTCACTCATTACTGTCTCGGAACCGCTATAGGTTGCGGGAAGTCCTCGAATGCCTAATACCCGAATCCTCATGTTAAATCCTTCCGTATGGTGGCGTATCTGCTCCGACAATACTATTTCTTACGTTATTTGGAGATGAAACCTTTATCCACACTATATATTGTAATCATTTTATATGATAAATGCTAATTTCTTTGATGCTCTGACCTATATGAATCTTCATTTAAACGTTATTCCAATGTCAAGATTAACAGTTTAGAATCGATAAAGTGCCTTTGCTTGAATTTCATTCCCGGTTTCATGAACGTCCTGACGATTTCCTAAGTTTCTTCGCCAAACCCGAGCCCATTCACCGTATATTGAATAATGTCCAATTTCAACCCAGTTAAACCCGATTCTCAAACGATGCTCACTTTCCGTGATTCCAGATAGTGGTGTCCACACGTCATCTTTTGGTGCGTCTTCGGGATGGTTTTTATCTATATCCCCTTCACCGTGGCGTTCCAATTCATAACCAAAAACGGTTTCAAGTTTATCCGTAAAACGTCTGCGTAACTCAATCCATAGATTATCCGCATCTGAACCAATATGGTGCCCTATAACAGAGGTAAAATGTTTATAAACGTTTACTGGATTGACGTGTGTATATGTGTATTGGTTGATAAAAGTATATTCGACGTGGAAATCAGTATCTGGTAATCCAAACGGATCCGTAAGATAAATTCCACCGAGGATACCGAACTTCGTATCCCAATGATAAAAACTCGCTGCAGGATTTCCATCGTCAACCAACACCTCACCATATATCTCAAAATTGTCTATGGGACGGAGGCGCAGATCAACACTTGCAAGCACATTGTCTCCACTACCTGGGGCACGACTATCAGCCCGCGATATAGTTTGCTCGTTTATGAGGTAGATGTTAACAGGATTCAAATATCCAGGTTCAAAACGGTTACCGTAGACAACAACCTCAGACATCCCGAAACCGAACCTATCCCAGAAATAACCTTCTATTCTGTGTCCAGAAATATATTTCTCATTAATGTCTTCCGATCTGTCTTCTAAAACACCTGTGAATGCTGTGAAAGATACGGTTTTGAATATCGTTTGAAACTTCAGCATGTCAATAGCAGTAGGGTTTGGTGAAACCATTAGATTACCGTGATAACCAGGTCCCCACTGCAGATTGTCTTGCCCAAACTGCATTTCAAACCAAGGCATTTTGAATTTGAGATAACTATTGACAGTAGTTCTGTTTTTGAGTTCACCCTCTAATTGTCTATATTTTGATTCATCACGGAAAACATCATCAAAAATGTCTCCATACAAGAATCTGTATGCCATATCTGTTGTGAATGCAAAACTCTCCTCAAACTGTCCGTATAAATGCGGATACAGTGTTGTAATGTGCATATTCCCTTCATCAGCAGGCATATCGGACACGTTATCAACTAACCGTGTGATTTCTTGCTGCGCAGCCCGTAAATCGAAGGAGAAGCGATAGGTAGAGTCGTCTGTGAGTGTCATCAAATGTAAGCGGCGATTGGGAGCGGTTTGTGTTCCAGCCTCTGCATAAAAGGCTAACAATGCATTTAACCTTTTCTGGTCATTGACGCTCAATTCAATTTCACCCTTTTCCTGTTTTTGAGAGACATCCATGAGGAAAGAGGCGACCTGTTTTCGCGTAAACGGCAGCGAACCGCGCGCTACACCGGATAACACACGTTTATTAAGTAAACGATGAATAAAGCGGTAGGTTTCAGTATTAAAGTCGGATATATCAGGGTTAAGTGGGACGTTGATTAGAGATGCGGCTTCGCCAAAAGGTAAATAGCAAAAATGAATAATTGTGCATAATATAAGTACGATGCGTAGAGACATTTGTTGAGTTTCTCCTGAAATAAATGTAAAATGACTAATTTATTTGCGGATTACCATTCGGCGTGTTGCTTTTACCTGATCAGCAAAGAGGGTATAAAAATAGACCCCACTTGTGACAGGTTCACCAGCTGAATTACGTCCATCCCAATATGCTGCCAGTTCCTTGGTGCGATAAGTGCCCGCGTTTTGGAATCCTATTTTGAGTTCTCTGATAGTTTCTCCCTTGAGATTATATATTTTGATGTCCACATTCGCATCCTGTGCCAAGTCGTAAGGTATCCACGTTTCCGGATTAAATGGATTTGGGAAGTTCGGTAGAAGAGTAGTTTTTTGTGGGACTACGTTATTAAAGAGAGCTTCTAAGTTGACAATCCCGTGGCGATAGACATCGGACCCATCATCTGCTTGGTAGGCTTCAGTGAGCCATTCTGCGATACTGTCAAGATGGTTTGGGGAAACAGATAAAGGTGTTGACGGAGCTGAGGCGGTGCAGGATTCTCCAAGATGTGCAGCTATTATGAGCAAATCAATAATATCAATATTTCCATCATTATTCACATCTGCTTTCGGATATTCAAGTGTTTCTTCATCAAAACTGTTTGAGACGAGGATTAGGTCTTGCATGTCCACAATCCCATCATTATTTATATCCCAAGGAAGTGCATGTGGAATTGGGATATGTCCCTGAACATTAGACATTGCTTCTTTCCAACCGGCACGCAGCCGATTACTTAGATCTTCAACAAGTTCTGCATTTTCTGGAAGATCGACTACATTAACGGTCTCATTCGGATCATCAAGATAATCGTAAAGTTCACTGCCGAATTTACCTATCCTTCCCCATTCTGTGTATCGGTATCTTTCGGTACGCATTGAAGTGGATTTAGATCCTGCTCGGGTTAGATAACTGAAAGCAGCACTTTTCAAAGGGAGGGTCGGTTCTTCTACTAAAGGCATTAAGCTTAAACCTTCTAACTGTGAAGGAATTGGAAGTTCACATGCGTCGCACAAAGTAGGATAGATGTCTACCAATTCTACCAAGGAATTTGTCTGGCACGGCTGTTGTCCTGGAACACTGATAAGTAAAGGTGAACGAACACCAATCTCAAAAAGTGTATTTTTCCGCCATGTCCCATGCTCACCAAGATGAAAACCGTGATCACCACAGAAAACAATAACTGTGTTATTAGTCAACCCAAGTGTGTCCAATTGACGCAGGACACGACCAACTTGTGCATCCATATAACTTGTTGAAGCCGCATAAGCGCGAATCAATTCTAATGTTTTCTCAACAGAAATAGGCTCGTCACCAGATGGAATATCCCGATAAAGTCTAAATAAATCTATCTTGTTGTGGGCATCAGGTGGTGAATTAAGTGGATAACTTGAAGTAGGGGGTAATATAAAGGGATTTGGATTGTATAATTCGAAATATTTTTGAGGGGCATGTAAGGGTAAATGTGGTTTGTCGAAGCCAACAGCTAAGAAAAATTGTTGGTCTTTAATATTTTCTAAAAGTTCCTCTGTCTGTTTTGCAGTTTTACCATCACTTAGTTCGTCGTCTGAAACATCAAGGGCATTCCAAGATGGACCATGAGTAAAAGGGGCAGGATAGTGCCCCACTTTTCCTACAGTATATGTTTTATAACCTTGTTCCATAAAATGTTGGTACACATCCACCGCGTCTGGCACTGTGATTTTATAATCTGCGGAATTGTCGTGTACTCCTGTTGTCTCCGGACGCAACCCTGTTAGGATAGAAGCCCGAGAAGGATTACAAAGTGGGTATTGGCAATAGGCACGATTGAAGAGTGTTCCACGTGCAGCTAAACTGTCAATGTTTGAGGTGTGCATATCAGGAATGCCGTAGCAACCAAGCATAGGACGCAAATCATCCACAATCATGAACAATACATTATGCTTTCCTTCAGCTTTTGCATTTAGACGTGGTAACAAACTTGTTGTAAAGGCAGTCGCACCAACCTTGAGGCTCGTTGAAAGAAAGTCACGCCGAGTATAGGAACGTGGAATAACCTGGTTTTCTATTGTTTTTTTCACTAAATTCTTATCCCTTCACAGACTTTGAATTCTGCTAACAAGCTATCTTCAATGATTAATTTAACTCTATTTTACAATTACCATTCGGCGTGTTGCTATAAGAGGGTTTTGAGATAAGGTGTTATCTCTATATCGTGCTGTCAATGCGTAAAAATAGGTTCCACTGGCGACAGGTTCGCCAGTAGAATTGCGTCCATCCCAAAATGCTGCACGTGATTGTGTCCTATAACTACCAGCAGCTTGAAAGCCAATGCTAAGTTGTTTCACAGATTCACCTTTTAGATTGTAGATGTGGATATTGACATCAGCATCTTCAGCCAAATCGTAAGGTATCCATGTCTCTGGATTAAAGGGGTTTGGAAAGTTGGGGAGAAGCACGCTCTGTTTTGGTATAACTGAATTTATCAAGGTTTCTAAGTTTGCAATTCCCTTGCGAAAAATGGTAGAACCATCATCAACTAAACGGGCTTCAGAAATCCATTCTTCAATGTCGTCAACATACTGAAGCGGGAGTGTACTTAAACTCGGTGCTGCATTGCGGGGTTCACCTATATGTGATGCGACTAAAAGCAAATCGATAATATCAACGGTTCCATCTTTATTTACATCTATTTTCGGATTTTCAAGTACATCTGCCCCAAAACTGTTTGAAACCAAAAGAAGATCTTGAATATCAACAACACCATCACTGTTTACGTCCCACGTTAGCGTTTGAGCATGAGGGACACGGGGTGGGATTTCAGGTAATGCTGCTTGCCAGCCAGCATGGAGGCGTTCGCTGAGGTTTGCAACCAGATCTGCATTTTCAGGAAAATTAGCGATGTTCTGTTCAGAATTCGTGTTAGTACCGTAATCATAAAGTTCTTTAAGTCTACCAGTTTCAGTGTATCTATATTGATCAGTTCTGATGGAGCGTGATTGTTTGAACTGACTGAAAGCAGCTGTTTTCCACGTGAGTGTAGGTTCTTCAATGACCGGAACCATACTAAATCCTTCCAATTCATCCAAAATTGGAATTTGACATGCGTCGCAAAATGTAGGAAAAATATCAACAAGCTCAACAAGGGCATCTGTTGTAGTGCCAATTGTACCTTGCCCGGGCATGCTGACAATCAAAGGTGAATGTAACGTCGCATCATAAATGATATTTTTGCCCCATGTTCCGTTTTCGGAAAGGTGGTATCCATGGTCACCACAAAAAGCAATAACTGTATTTTCTGTGAGTCCAAGTGCATCAAGTTGATCCAATACCCGTCCTATTTGCGCATCTGTGTAACTTGTTGCAGCAGCATAAGCGCGGATAAGTTCCAACATTTTTTCATACGTCAACGGTGTTGCCCCTGATGGAACATCTTCAAAAGGTCTAACTTCATTCCAATGGGGTGGTATTATCTCTGCTGTGGATTCATCTAAAATGTCAGGTATACTGAAGGTTTCGATGTCATATAAATCGAAATACTTTTTTGGAGCGTTGTAGGGTAAATGAGGTTTATAAAATCCAATAGTCAAAAAGAATTGTTTGTTTTTGATCTTATCCAACACTTCAACTGTTCGTTTTGCCGTTTCGCCATCTCTAAGATCATCATCTTCTGCCTCAAGTGCTTGCCAAGATGGAGTCGTCTCGTGATCAAAGGGTCTCCACCTCGGTCTCCATGATGGAACACTCCAAGAGTTTGCATCGTCCTGAAATTCTGGGAGATGGAATACTCTACCAACCGATTGTGTATGGTAGCCGTAAGTTTTGAAATGTTGTGGTAGCGTAACGGTATTAGGTGCAGTCTGACGAAAAAAGGCTCTATTATTTGTAACGCGGGTTGTATCTGGTCTGAGACCTGTTAACATTGAAGTGCGGGAAGGGCTGCAGAGAGGATATTGACAATAGGCACGATTGAAGAGCGTTCCCCTTTGGGCAAGTCTATCAATGTTAGGTGTATGCATTTCTGGATGACCATAGCAACCGAGCAGAGGACGTAAATCATCAACCATGATAAATAGAACATTATATCGTTCATCAGCGGAAGCGTTAAATGTCGGTAAAAGACTTGTAGTGAAAGCAGCAGCAGCACCGGCTTTCAAACTCGTTGAAAGGAAATCACGTCGGGTAAAAGAGCGATTTTTTGAAGATTGTTCTTGTGCTTGTGAGATTATTTTTTGCTTCATAATAGAATGGTTCCTTTTTTAGTGAAAGTGTCTTTTACCGAAGAAACAACAATTGTTATAGGCACACTCGCTAACTATTATATCCTAATCTCTTCATCGTGTCATTAAAAATAGGTGCGATCTTTGGGTGTAAATCAAACGGGACTCTGGGTGGCACCGGATGTAAGGTATGCCGCGCATAATCCAGAAAAGTTTTGTCTATCGGCAATTCGCAGAACTCACATAGAAGCGACAGCGTTTCCTCAGGCTTTGTGGTCAACTCTTCAAAACGAACTGTGTAGGTACAATCAGGGAAGTTTTGTTTTACATTTAGACCTTCACGCATTGTCACAATCCATTCAATAACGGCTCTATCCAGATGCCGATCACAATTTTTCACATCTTCGACGATGTCTTTCAAGTCAACGTCTGTGGCAACTAATTGCTCCACCAATAGCTGCCATTTACGGTTATTCACACCCCACCAATCATGCGTTTCACCATTGACTTGAACGCCAAGTCGTTCGGACCAGGCAGCAATGGAATGGCATGTATCCCATCCATTTCGGACTAAAAAGATAAAACGTGCATCAGGGAAAAGGGCACGCACAAAATCAACTCTAAAAATAAGTTCAGGGTATTTGTCTACAACGCGTTGCGAAAATGTGGTGCTTAAATAAGCCCCGAACAACCGTTCCGCGCGTAGACACATTTCATCGGTAACATCTTCAGATGTCAGACGGTACATCCCTTTATCCTTACTATAACTACCGATGACATCTTCTTGTGGATGGATAAGGTGCCATATCGCCTTCGGTTCATTTAGATAGCCGACATCTTGATGCATTGAGAGGATCATGCCAAGGATTGTCGTCCCGCTCCGACCTGTCCCCAAAATAAAGATCGGTTTTTCAACAGGTTTGAATTGTCTCTTACTTGACGACACACTTTTTAGAAAAGAAAATACAAGCGGGTTAATCCATCGTCCCTTTGTAGTTGCGGGACGTCCTTCAAAGAAGGCATAACTAATAAGCCGAGTTAGTGCTTTTGTTGGTCGCGTTTTGATGTAGCGTGAATTAAGCTGGGCAATCATGTATTTTAAGTAAAAACCTTTGGAATAGTCTAATTCCTTACAAACGTCTTCTTAAGGTTTCTCGGATATTCTTAATCCTGTCAAGGTTACAGAGAAATGCTAACGTTAATTTTATCGGGAATGAGACCAAATTAACCAACAAACTAAAGATGTTAGGACGAATTAAAATGGGATCATAGTTGTGCTTTTTCATCAAGGTTCCATTTAGTTTTTGGCTAATGTATATTTCTGACGAATTAAGTTTACTTGCATTAACATTGCTTTCGTTCCAGTTGCCAGCGCGATTTGGATTTATGCCAAGTGTTTCAACGTTGTCTTCGTTAACAGACGAACCTACTTGTGGTACCCGAAGTAGGTCGGTTGAATAGTCCATATCTACAAATTTACAGATATTTTCAACAGTGGTTTCGGGGTTTGCAAGAAGTTGTTCAAAATATATTGAAAGAACATTGTCATTATTAGAAAATCTATCTGCAGCAGCAACTGCTGTGTGCCAAATTCGACTGATCGTGATAGGATGATAGTTAATCCAATCTCGGAAACTTTCCTTGATGGGTAAATCTGTGCCGCCAAGAAATCGACGTTTCCATTTGCGCTTTTGGGATAAAAGCACATCACGTGGGTCACGAATCATATTTATTATTTTAGCTTGCGGATAGAATTTCAGAATTTCATCAATATAAAAGACATTGCGCGGTGTCTGGTCACAAGGGATAGTTTTACCGTTCAGCAATGCCTCATAACGCAAGAACGCAGAAAAAAGTTCTGTTGGTGCTAACGGAAAATCAGACAAAGTCTCACAGAATTTTCGCGCATCTTCAAGAAAACTTTTTGAATTTCCTTGTTTGCGATAGCCTTCACGTTGAATGCAGAACAGTTTAGAAGCCAATTCTTCTGCTTCTGACATATTTAACTCGGATGGAAACGCGGGTGACCATAATTGTCCAAAAAAATGGAGTTCACCAAAAGTAAAAACGTCTGGGTGATTTCCCAAAATACGCCCCATCATCGTTGTTCCACTTCGACTGTTACCGACGACAAAAAGCATTTTTTCTACATTCACTTTCTGACCTCAAGCACGCCAAAACTGTTTTTTGGAATTGTTAGTTCTTTCGCATTTCCAATCCAATCTTGGATTTCTACCTCAATTTTTCCAGAACCTTCCATCTCAGCATTGCCGCCATTCGTTGCTGTGAGTTGTTCATTGGCAACATAACGATAGTTTATTTCACTATTCATTCGTTTTTCATCAATAAAGAGTTGTGGCGTGAGATCGGTGCCTGTTCGATTACTTACAAGAATGAAGACGTTTTCTGTGTTTCCGATGGCTTGAACTTGTATTCCGGGCATCTGCTTGCCTTTATAATCCAATCCTCCCTCAAACATCGGCAGATTTGGTAGCGAAACATCAAACTGCGTATCTGACACTTTAAAAGCCTCGCCAATTAATTGAAAAGAGAAGTATACAGTGCGGCGAATTGTGTCGCCATAATCAGATTCGGGTTCACCACCATATTTCCAAAAGGTACGTTGTGATGGAGGGGTAATTGGTGAAAAGACAGGGAAGCCTTTGCCCGGCCCCGCAATTACATGAAAGTTTGCTTGGGTTATGTTCGGTTTACTAAGCATTCTAAGAAAAAAATCGCCTGCGTACATTGCGTGAAGTTGTGTGTTAGCTACACGATTAGCAGGGTTCGCTATATTCCATTCTGTCACCCACATCTCTTTATTTGGAAATAACTTTTGATAGTAATCCAGTGCCTCTTCAAATTCATTGTGAATCCAACCAAAGAGGTAACCTCGCATCTCTTCTATTTCAACTTTCTTTACAGTTTTATAGGCGTAGACATGAACAGTATAAGCATCATACCAGTGAGTCGTTGAAGAAGTACTGTCCTCAGCCAACTTTTCATCCCATTTGCGTTGTGCTATCTTTTTCAGCCATCCTTCTCTGTGGAATGCTATAGGTGATGCACACACAGAAACCTTTATATCAGGATTCACCGCTTTCATTGCTAATGCGTGTTCTTTGGCTACCTTCATATAGGTTTCAGCAGTAGGGAATTTGTTGGCATATTGTTCCAAATAGTACTCATTTCCAAGTTCCCAGTGATTAACGTCGTATCCCATCTCTTTGGAATAGCGAACCCACGCTGCGCTTTCATCAGGACTCCCGGTCCACAAGTTGACAACTACAATTGGCGTTATGCTTAAGTCATTGCACAGCTGCATAAAATCGTCAAAAGAGATTTTTCCATTTCGCCGCTTTTGAAGTTTAACGTAATTTCCCTTGTTCCGTTTATTAAGTTGAGAACTAAGAGTTGTTGTCATTTCATTTTCAAGGAAACCCGCAGTTTTCCAATGATAGAAATTGCCTACTGTTCCGCCGGGAAAACGTAGTGTCTTCGGTTGAAGCACATTTGTTAAAGCAATAAAATCTGTATCAAGATAGCCGTAATCCCCACTGATCATGTTCGTATTGAAACCGTAGAGTTCTTTTCTTAATGGCGTTGTGGTTTTTGTATCAATTTCTAATCGCACAGTATCGGAAATTGGCTCCTTCTTTTCACACCCTCTAATTAGTATAAAGGATAGCACACATACCACAATTAGGCTGCAAATTAGGAAGAGTTTAGGTAGATAAGAGTTCTTTTTCTCAGATCGCTCGGGGTTCTTAATTCTCATAGAGTTATTCGTATTCTTTTGTAAGTTTGTATTGAACTATCACTTGCGAACATTAAGCCAGCACACATCCAAAAGTAGAAACCGTATCCACGAAATTCAAGTGTCCTGTTGAAAAAGAGCAGAAACATAGTGACAACGACAAGACAAAGCATTACCATCGCCATCTCTTTTGTAAATTTACTTAATGTCCGCTTGTAAAGTTTCAATGATGCCATAAAGAGTCGGTAAAATATGAACATGAACAACCCTAATCCTAACACGCCATAGAAACAGAGAATTGCAACCCAATACACATCTTTAAATCCCTTCTTACTAAGTATTTTTAGCAAAAAAGTACGTTTACTCTTGTTGAGTTTTTCAATCGTGGTGTTTTGGTCAGCACCGTACCCTAAAATCGGTTTGTTCGCAAGGACTGTGGGAACATTCCCAATTAGAGCACCGAGACGCTGCTTTTGTGCAACCTTCACATAAGAACCCGAAAAAACACCTGTAACGTTACCCACAAGTCCAACCTTGGCTTTACGGGGATTAACGTAATCCAATTCAAACGGATTCAGTATTGCTAAGACAACGCTGAAAATCAATAAGCATATCAGAGATATACGGAGTGTTTTTTTCCATCCGTATTGAAAAAAGTACCACACAACACAAGCAAGCAGCGCAGAAAATGTTGCTGCCCGTGAATAGGAACGTGCAATAAACATCAATAGTATTGCTATACCAAGTAAATTCAGATACTCAAGTCGCTTGATACGCGATAAAAAGATGACAAGGATAACAATCATGAAGACACCGTAGATCACGGTATCGCCTAATGTGCCATAGATGCTGCCGATTTCCCTGCCGATTTCAAGTAACCTATATTCTTTGGTGAACCCCGCGACCTCAAGTGTGGAAGCACGAGGTAAGAATAAATCATATAAGGTAGGACCGCCATGCCACTGGATTAAACCTATCCCGATCTGGATTATACCGATACCTAAAATTATCCGCAAAAGGGTGGTAATCCGTTGTTTGGATAGCGGGGAATTAACAATAAGGTAAAAAAGTACGATGTAACGGGCAAGTGGACGGATATTGTATAAACTTCCAATTAGCGGGGAACGGTTTATCACTATTGACAGGAAAACCACAATGTAGAAGCCTATCACCGGCAAATCTATGGGAGTTTTGACAAACGGAATACCTTTGTATAGTTTGTGGAAAACAAGCCTTCCGAACGCAGCATAAATGAGAATTTCGCCTAAGAATCTTAAATAAGAATAGACTGAATCGCTGACAGGTAAAAACTTCAGCACAAACTCTTCAAAAGCAAAGTATCCGGTGAGAAAATAAAGTATTGCCATATCAATTATTAAGCGGTTAATCAACGTTCAATGTCAATTAGACGTTTGCCAATGTGTTAGATCTTGTCCCAATAATTCTGCTAATTGCTCATTATATGGTTTAAAATAGTGGGTTAATTCCTCTCGCGTCTTCGGATTCAGTGGCGGAGGCGTAAAAGGTTTCTCGTTTAAGTCCAAAACCGCTTTTCTGAGTTTGTAAGCAGCTGCATCTGGGACAAGTTTCCGAATTGCACGCCTTAGCGGATTACGAGATGCAAGAAATTGCGTAAACAGAAAGCCGAATTTTTCAGACCGTGGTACCGCCGCTTGATTGTGTCGCTGTCCTACTATCGGTTCAAAATCGACACTGACACCAATTAGGTTGAAGAGACGTTGGCACACTTTTTCAGCATCGGTTTTCAATTCATCTGTTAAGATGCAGTGCACTTGATCTTCTCCGAACTGTGTAATCAAGTTTTTGACATGTGGGTAGTAGTTGCTATTGAATTTATATGCACACTGTCGCCATTTGAACCAATTTTCATTCAGACGTGTTTCTTCCGCTGCAAGTGCATCTTCAAACGATTTTATATTTTCCCATCCTCTGCGGCGTGCCCACCAGTATGCAGAGTAGGCGCGCGCCACAGGCTCGCGTAGCAGAACGACAAGGTGTATTTCAGGGTTGTGTTCATATATCCGTTGCATAATTTCTTGTGAAGACATTACCATAACATTTTTGGCGATCAACTGTTTCTCTGGTGGACATTTTGAGAAATATTTTACGAACGCCGATTCATAACCACGCGTATATTCATGGTCTTGAAGAAAAAAAGTCATCTCTGGTTGGGGATGTGTGTAGATTTCAGGATGCTGTGCTAAGTAGCGCAATAGCGAAGACGTTCCTGACTTCTGCGAACCCACAATCATCAGTTGAATGTTTTTAGTTTGATATTTTTTTATCAAGTTGTCTACCTATAAAAAAGGTTGCCATGGTGGTTGTTTACCAATCAATTCTCTTAGATCGTCCACATCTTGTTTGTAATAGTCAATTAAACGACTTTGCGCCTTTTCAGAAACAGAGACGTTTTCATCAGGGCGGGTGTTCAAAAGGAGATAGAGGGGTTCAATTGCTCGCCGCATTACACGTAACGATTTATGAATTATTGGTTTGTTGTGTGTCCATCGGCGCACCTGAAATCTAAATGCTCTATATTTCTGATGAAAATCTGAACTTCTCATAGTCTCGGTGCGGTTTGTAACTTTAAATGTGTAATCCTCATAATAATCAGGTTCTATATCAGCAAAACGACATAAATCACTCAATACTTTCAATGGGTTTTCGGCAAGGTCTTCATAAAAAAGTGTGTAGATGCGCTCTTTTCCAAAACGTTCAAGATAGTGTTTCAGGTAGGTAGCGTAACGTCCTTGTTGGAGCGTTTGAAAATATTGTTCAGTCCCTAAATTATCCTTAGTGTCCTCTGTCTCCTGGTCTGCATTTTCTTCGGTGGGTTGTGTCTTTTCTTTTTGCGAGTAGGCAACTTGTCCACTATCAGGTGGTTTTGCATCTACAACATTGAAGAGTTCTTCGACATAACCGTCAAAACTCATGTTTTGTGGCAATCTTCCAATCTGTTTTGCGAATCGGTACCACGAAATCAAACGCGAAATCGGTTCACGGAGGCTAAAAATTAACTTTGCGTGTGGCAGAAACTTTGCCATTCTCTCAAGCGCAGCTGGACAATACAGATAGTCTGGCGTAGATTCAAGTCTGAATTGGTTTTCATCACATTCTGAAAACAGCAAATTATATTCTTCAACGTCGCCTTTGAAACGAAATTTTGAAGGCAGTGGATAATCGGTGTCAAGAAAGAATCGCGTTTCCTTGTAGGATGCAGCACAAATTGATGGATGGTCGGCAAGATAGGCAAACAACGATGTCGTCGCAGCTTTTGTTGTTCCGCCAACAATCAGATATTGGTAGTCACTGACCTTTTTTGTTGAAGTTAACATATTCCCATCTAAATCTAAAACGACTCCTTGAACGCCCACGGTACGTGAATTGCGCGACTACAAACGGAACAACTTCAAAACAGTTCATAGGTTCGGTAGAGCGAAGCGAAATCCAACAATAGAATATTAGTCGAACTCACGTTAATCTCTACTATTCCTAAAAACAAATTCTCAACCTTTTGAATATAGAGAAACACCCGTTTTTCTAAGTAGAAAGACTAAATTTGCCACGGCAAGAACTGCAGTAACCACAATAGCAATCGCAATTCCTGTTAGTTCCCATACCGTCACAAGTCCGTACGCCACAACGAAGTTTAAAACCGCCATTGTGACCATGTTTCTAAAAATGAGTCCATACGCTTTTTGCGCATAGAGTCCAGCGTTTAGAACAGGAATCAAACAAGAAAATACTGTACCAATGCTTAAACAGAAAAGGATTTGACCAATCTGTTGAACAGATCGGTCAGCAAGTTCACCCCTTCCATAAAGGATATGCGCCATTTTTGTTGAACCCAATAAAAGTAACAACGTAATTGGGACTGCGATGTATAATACAGTTCGCAAGTTGCGTAATAGTGTCTGTCTCAACTTTTGTTTATTCTCTTCAGCGTTATCTGCTGCCATATCAGGCAATCCTGTTGTTGCAATGCTTATCCCAATAAGCGTCTGTATCGCAGAAAAAATCCGAAAGGCACTGTTGTAAAGTGTAATTGCGCCTTTTCCAAGTTTCCCTACTAAGAACACTTCAACAAACAAACGAGCAGTCATCTGTCGGATTGCGAAACCGAGTGTCGGCAGTGTGACTGTATTCTTCAATGAACGTAGCACATCAAGTGAGACCCACGTTATTCGGTATTGATATCCAGTTCGGTGCATGCCGATGGATAACCATACGAAGTATATCATAAATCCGCATGCGTAGGCTATCGCAACAGAATTTGCGAGGTTTTCCGCACCTGACAGCAGGAGGAAAACTAAAGTAGCAATCCCCGGTGGAAGCGCGTTTCGAAAGGCAACAGTTTTGAAACGTCTCTGACTATTGAGAAACGCCCCCAGTATTGTGCTTCCACTACCGAAGATGACTAAAGGCGCACACAACCGCAAAAAGGTTGCCATCTCCGCCCTTGCTACCATTGAACTATTTGATAACAAGATGTTTGCGATCCCTGTTGCAAACACCTCTATTAGCAGCATGAAAACCACACCAACACAGAGTGAAAAATTTAAGATGCCGCTTGTAAAACGTTGAAATTCGGTTGGACTTCTCGACTGCTCTTCATTTATAAATAGCGGAACAAGACTAAATTTAGCACCTTCTCTGAGTACAGTATCAACTAATAGAACTACCTTTAATGTAGCAATTAAAGCATCCGCTGTTTCACTTGCGCCAAGATGTTTGGGAATTAATACATGGAATAAGAGACTTAACGCCATTCCTGTAAAGGTAATTAGCATCACCCAACGAGTTGGAGAATGTCTCAACTTTTCTACTAATTTACCTATCTTTTGGAACGAGTTATGCTCGCGAGTCCACTTCAAGTTCTAATAGTCTCTCAAATGTCCTATAATGATAACCAGAATTTTGACTTGTTGATTTTAGTGATTAGCAAAAGTTAAAAATCCAGTTGTTGAGAATTTGCAGGATGCCAACGCTATTCGTTGAGGATCTTCTGGACAATGTCTGTTGTATGGATATAATCTGTATAAACCGTTTGGACAGGAATTTCTAATCCTAGTTCTTGGAGTATCTCTCGAAGTCTTGCATTTCCATCTGCCCCTTCAACACAAATATCGGGTGATACCTGAGCAACTAAGTCCAGCTGCGACTCCAAAGAAAAGATTTCTACAGCATCCACATACCGACAGGCTTCTATCAGTGCGATACGGTGTTCAAGTGGATAGATAGGTCTATTTTCACCTTTAACGCGTCGAACCGTATCATCCTCAGCAACACCGACCACGAGGCGATCACCACATGCAGCCGATGCCTCAAAAAATTTTAGATGTCCATAATGAAATAGATCAAAACAACCGGTAATTAAAACAGTCTTCACGTTTGAAGTTCCAATGCTCTAAATGCATATTTGGCTGTTTGCCGATGTTGGTACACCTCTGCCTTTTGTGGAGAATTGAAGTGGAAAGGACTGTCCAGTTTATCCAGTTCAGGAGCCAGTTTTTCACCGTATCCACCGATAACGTATATCTCTGATTTTTCGGGAACCTGCATCAACTCATACAGCGAAATGATGTAATTCATTTCAGAAATAGTAATTGGATTGGAAACTTTTTTGACGACCTGTTTGTGAAAACTACCGTTTGCTGTAATCGTCCAACGTATCCCCTCCAATTTCTCATCTTGTCTCGGTAAGAATGAAATTTCTGGCTGACTGATCACCACCCATGTCCCCGCAATGATAATTGGCTTCGGATTAAACACAGAGATACAACTATGATCATGCCCGCCAGCAAAGACCGCAACGCCGCTTTCTGTGTTCCCAATGATTGATGCTGAACTCATGAATTCAGAAGAAAAAGGTAAGGGTTCACATTGATATTTCTTAAGAAGTTCAACAGCCCAACGTCGCTGAGAAAAGTTTAACATACCACTATTGCCAGCGTGTGTCAAATCCCAAGTATTTATTTCAGCATTTGCAAGCCGAGATGCGATATAGGTTGAAACAGGTAATGCTGGTCCGTCAGAATAGGAAGGAAACGTTAGAAGCGATTGAAATGCTGAACCGATATCCCGCTTGACATCCGTTGGTGTGCCTGTCAACTCATAATGATCCTCAGATAAAGGCACACGATTATGGGTAGGTTCATAAAGCACATTGTTATAAACAACGCCTTCTCCGAAACTAAGCGGAAAGATTGCCTGATATGTGTAATTGTTAAACTTAGACAAAATATCTCGGACACATGCCTCAAGCGTCCTTGGTGATGTAATATCGGTGGGCAATTTATATTCTGCTATGATGTCTAACGTATTATTGAACAGATAACCTTTCGAATATGAACAACCTATGTCAAGCACCAAGATTTGCATAGCAATACCTCTTCACAACAACTAAATGACGTGTACTCGCGTAATGTTAACCGACTTTCCTTATAAATATAACGGGTTAAAAATACCTTATGGTAGCAAAAATTAACTTAATTTATTTTATGATGACTAATTTTCTCGTCTGTTTAGATGTAGGCGTGGACAATTCGTAAAAGTATAGACCGCTTGCGGCAGCTTCTCCAAATTCGTTAGAGCCATCCCAATATGCGGCTCGCTCACGATTGATATAAAATCCTGACGTTTGATGCCCAGTGAAGAGTGTCCGCACTGTCTTACCAGCAGTGTTATATACACGTATGGTAATTTCTGCATTCTCAGCGAGTTGATAAGGAATCCATGTCTCCGGATTAAACGGGTTAGGATAGTTTGCGAAAAGTTTCGTTTTCAGAGGACCATCAGCAGGCATCAACAGATTCTCTAAAAAACGTTTCACTATTGATATTTGTGTAGTATCATCAGACAATTCTTCAATTTTTTCGTAAAATGCGTGGAGGAGTGCAATGTGATGATCTGAAAGGGAGTAGATATCGGTGGCTTTAATTTTGGGAATGGGTGTTTGGGGTGGTGCTGCAGTACCATTCTGGTTTTCTTCAATACTCTTAATTACCAAAATGACATCTTGAAGATCCACTTTTCCATCTTTATTTGTATCATACTTTGAATTTGAAGGGGGGCTTTCTCCAAAATGAGCGACAATTACAAGTAGATCAATAATATCAACTTGTCCATCCATATTAACATCACCCGTGAGTAACGTTTGAATTCCATCTTCAACTACACGCAACACTTGGTTCACCTCAACATTCTTTAACTTTTGAACAATGCCGCTTGGCCAATTGATAATCAATTCACTGACCACCTCATTCTGTCCAAGCCCAAAATGGATACGTTTCTGGTCTTGCTGAGACCAGTGGATTCCTCCATTACGTTCGCGAAGCTGAGTCTTTCCATCAGGTGTTGTTGCGAACAATCTCGCACCGATTCCATCTCTATTTGAAACTTTCCCCTCCAAATCAATCTGTATCCAATTATTGCCACTGCTGATGTTACGGTAGAGTTGATCCGGACCATTGTTATATGGATAGATCCCTCTACCATTCGTAACAAAAAGGTCAAGGTAACCATCCATGTCGTAGTCTCCCATCGTAACGCTCATTCCTTTCCCTTCTGTGTTTGCTTCTGCACCGCCTGCTCCAGCAACTTGAATGAAAGAACCATCACCTTGGTTTTCATAAAGTTGGTTGGGCAGATTAGCAGCACTATTTGAACGAACAATATAGAGGTCTACATCCATATCGTTGTCAAAATCCCCCGCTGCCACGGAACGTGCTTCAACTGTCTCAGAAAAATTAATTCTCCGGAAATTGTTAGGTGGAGTTGTTATACAAAGTATTGATTTCGGTTCATAGGAAAGATCAAAGCCGCTGAAATTAATTGGTTCAACTTCTGCTATCGGGTTTTTCGCAGATATATGAGCCTCAAATCCTGTCCAATTCGTGTCAATAGGAGGCATTGTATGGTATAATACTGTCCATCGGTTTGAATCAGGGTCATACCCCACATAAGTTCTCCATTTCTCGTTTTTCGGACGATCTGCCAACCCAACAACCTTTGGGTCTGCGGGGTCAAGCACAAATGTGAAGGAAGAAACATTTCGTTCGCGATCTGTTGGGACGTATTCTCCATCAAAAACATACACGTTATGCGCATTCTTTCCGATTGCTAAGTGGTGGAGTTGAGATGCCCAATCGGAATGAACTTCAAACTTGACAATTCCATCTGTCTTAAAACTTAACCCTTTCTCCCCAGTGTTAATCTTTACATTTACTTGTATTTTGTAAAAATTAACCTCAGGATCAAGCGGATCGACTGAGTTCCGCAAAGTTTCTGCTTCCGAAGTATCAATGAAGGATCTATACACCCCACGTGCCAAAAACGCATCTGGGACCAGATCACCATTAAAATCGGCAAACGTTGCATCTTGCACGCTATAGACTTTAGGAAAATTAAGTGTAGCAGCTAAATCATTAAAGGGGGTAATTGACGTATCATATATATGTGCTGGATATAGACTACCATCTACAAAGATTTCCATAGTTCCATCACCGGTAACATCAGCAAGTTGTGCTAATGCGGCATCTTTTTCAATGTGGCACCCTGATTCCGCATTTACATCCTTAAATGTTCCCTGGGTTTGTTCAAATATCGTTGAAGCCACAAGCACTCCTGTTTGGTCTGTTTGGGTTTTTCCTGTGACAAGCAAGTCAAGTAGTCCGTCCTTGTTCCAATCAAACCAGAGGGGTGCCCTACTTCGCAGCAACGGCATGTCAATACCGAATTCAGCAGCGCGCTCAATAAGTTTACCATTTTCATTGACATAGAAGTGATTATAATGTGTTATGTTTGACCGATTAGTCCCACCACCTCCGCCACATAAGGCAATCAAATCTTGGTCCCCGTCATTATCAAAGTCTGCCCATGCGACACCGTGTGTGTCCGCAAAAGGATATGCATTCCATACTTCGTCAATTATATCGGTAAAAGTGCCGTTTCCATTATTTCGATAAAGACTGGGTTTGTGCTTATGGTTAGTAACCCATAAATCAAGGTAACCGTCTCCGTCAAAATCACCCCACGCATTTCCCCAACTTTCACCAATACGTGTGATTCCAACCTGATGTGAGACATCTTCAAATTGAATTTCACTCCACGCTGTAGGGAGCAAACAAAAAACAACTAATGACAATATTAAAATTCGCATTTTCCCTCGTGATATACATGCCTAAAACGCGTTTACAAGCATCAATGATATTGATCTTCTAAGAGAACATTTCAACTTAACAAACCGCGAGACGCAGAAATCCAAACTTAATGGATTAAGTGATTTGGTATTATTTTCGGATGAACATTTTTCTGGTAGCACTAAAATCATCTGCGGTAAACGTATAGAAATAGACTCCACTTGCTACAGACTCACCCAAATCATTCCGACCATCCCAATATGCCGCGCGGGACTTGCTGTGATATATGCCTGCAGACAACTGCCCCAACTCCAATATCCTAACAAGTTTCCCATCTGTAGAATGAATTGAGACACAAACCTTTGCAGGTTTTGCCAACTGATACGGTATCCACGTCTCAGGGTTAAACGGATTTGGATAGTTTGCCAGCAGTGCTGTCGCTTTCGGCAATGTCTCAACAGTGCTAAGAAGTGCTAAGAGTTGCTCTAAGATCGCAATGCCGTTTAGGAGACGCGGCTCTTTGACATCAATCTTCTTGGCGAGTCGAATCCACTGCACGAGGTTTTCTGTAGTAAGATTAGATGTTTCAACTTGACTTTTGCTGAGTGCGGGGGCTGCAGTATCAGAACCCATCTCTACCGCAACAAGGAGCAAGTCTATCAGATTAACAACACCATCATGATTGACATCCGGATAGATGTTTGTACCTGCAAGAGCCTCCAAATCAGGATCGGCAAAATTTGATGCAACTAAAACAAGATCTGCTATATTTACAGTGCCATCTCGGTTCACATCTTCAGGTTTGTAGGTTGGAACTGATTGGTTGCTGGCATCATATTCAACTAAATTCACTATTAATCCGGCAATAGGTGAAAAATCCGCTATCTGGTTTTCGCTAAGATCTAACACTGTTAGTTTTATTAAGTTTTTGAGTGGCAATATATCCGATATCTCGTTGTCGTGAAGATCAAGTTCTGTCAGATTTATCAAGTTTTTGAGTGGTGACACATCCGATATTTCGTTGCCATCAAGGTCAAGTATCGTGAGATTTATCAAGTTTTTGAGTGGTGACACATCTGATATATCATTGTCATCAATATCTAATTCTGTTAGATTTGTCATATTTTTGAGTGGTGACACATCTGATATTTTGTTGTTATGAAGATCTATAACGGTCAGATTTGTCAAGTTTTTGAGTGGTGACACATCAAATATCTCGTTCTTGTCAAGATCTAACTCCGTTAGATTTATCAAGTTTTCAAGTGGAGACACGTCAAATATCTGATTTGCGTTAAGATCAAGGTATGTCAGTCTTGTCAAATTTTTGAGTGGAGACAAATCTGAAATTTGGTTGTCGTCAATATCCAGCCATGTTAGATTTGTCAAATTTTTGAGTGGAGACAAATCTGAAATTTGGTTGTCGTCAGCGTCCAGTTTACGCAGCTCTGTCAAATTTTTGAGTGGAGACAAATCTGAAATTTGGTTGTCGTCAATATCCAGCACTATCGACAAATTTGTCAAATTTTTGAGTGGAGACAAATCTGAAATACGGTTATCGGAAATATCCAAGAATGCCACGTTTATCAAATTTTCGAATGGAGACACATTAGATATTTCATTGTTGTCAATATCAAGGTGTCTCAGTTTTATCAAATTTTTGAGTCGAGACACATCAGATATCACGTTGAGTTGAAGATCTAGCATTATCAATTCTGTCAAATCTTCGAGTGGGGACACATCAGATATCCGGTTTCCTCTAAGAAAGAGGTGTGTCAAATTTGTCAAATCTTGGAGTGATGATAAATCTGATATATGATTGTCTTGAATATCCAATTCTATCAAATTTGTCAAATTTTTGAGTGGATACAAATCTGATATACGGTTGTATCTGAGAGAGAGGTGTGTCAAATTTGTCAAATTTTTGAGTGAAGACAAATCTGATATACGATTGAGACCAAGAGAGAGGTGTGTCAAATTTATCAAATTTTTGAGTGGAGACAAATCTGATATACGATTGAGACTAAGAGAGAGGTGTGTTAGATTGGTAGCAAACTCAAGACCTGTTAAATTTTGAATACCGGATTCAAAACTGAGCATCAACGCTTCACGAAGAGCATCCTCTCCATCTTTAGGAGACTGACATTCCCATCGGTGTGCCACCCACCGTCCAATTTCCGACAACATCAAAAAGCGACATTTGCTAGCTTGGAGTGATTCCAAACTTGCCATCTCCGCCTGAGTGATGTCGGCACCTGCTTCTTTGTCTAATGCTAACTCAAGGGCAGCACGGAGATTGGGGTCCGGAATCTGGACGGTCTGTGCAGTTGCTATCCAGTGTGGTGTAATAAAAAGCATGAACACAGTGAAAATTAGACTGATGAGATGAGTGAGTCCCAAGTTCCGGCTTGAGGACTGTGTACGAGTTGATTCGGAAAATGTGAAAAGTTTCAAGAGATTTTATACTCCTTAATCGTCTATAGAAAACAAACATACATATTGAGGAAGGCTAAAGGAATAAAAGAATCTAACAAATTGTCGCTATCTTCTAATCTCTCAGCCTTTCACTATCCGCCATAGTTGGATCTTGTCCTAGATATACATTCAATTAGTGGACTTCACTGAAGTATTTTGTAAGTGACAACCATGACTCTATTCAATCCTATTTTCTGCCCCATGTGTCACCTGTACAACTTGGAAATCTCCAGTGCCATTCGGCAAACGTCCAAAAGCAACGTCAGTCTCCTGCTCTCCAAATGTGACTTGATCTAACACCATATTTCCACGGGCATCTGTATCCACAAGCATGACGGTTTCACCATTTTTAGACAGTTTGAAGTTGGCATGCAGCCCATCTGGAGCATCTTCACCATTTTCATCTAACCACACAATCAAGTACCCATTGGCAGGAATTTCTATATTTTCGGGAAATTGCCATTTCGTGGGTTCGTCCTCTTTGTCAGAAAGATACATGCCTGCAAGCAGCACAGCGTTATCGGTAAGATTGTGTAACTCAAGCCAGTCATCATAGTCCTCTTGTGGATCAGCAACGGTATTGTCGTTATCTGCCATCAGCTCGTTAATCACTACAGGAGACCCTTTCATAATTTCGTCCATCATTTTATCGGGGTCAACCATGTCTGGGGGATCCATGACGTCCATATCCTGTAGCGTGGGTTTCATGATTTGTGGGGCGCGTTCACACGATACAAATACAACTGAGCCAATCAAAATAGCAATTAATGTTAATTTAAATTTTGTCATGTTAATTATCCTTTACCTTTGAAGGTCTAAGTTTGTTAATATATTTGTAGTCTCCAGTGTCCTTCAAACACTATTGACTTACAAAACTTTGTAAGTATTTTAACACATCCAATCTATTCGTAAACTAAGTTGGGACAATTTTCACGAATTATGGTTACAAAAAACAGAAAAGGAGGCACCCTTTCGGAAACAACGATTTTTTGAATAGAAAGTAAAATGGACATCCTTCTCTGCTTAGAAACAATTCTATCAGATTTTTGTTGTTTATTCAACCAACAATATTTTGCGCTTTCCAAGCGTTCGTCAATCGTTTTGTGCAGCTCAGTTTCGTTGCAGCAAGTTTGACAAAACTAATCTTCACAATACAACCCATAGCGGAAAGGATAAGCGTTAAGGTTATTTGTCAACGACTTCGGTATTCATTAGACATTATAATGATTTAATCGAAGGTGTTTGATAACACCAGGGTCTAAAGTTTAGTCGGAGGTTATGTAGTCCGTAACAAGTTTCGATGACTATATCACTGAACCTTTCTTCCAGTTGCACAACCTATCTTGGACGATACGGTATTTTTTGGTACCAGCAATCGCGTGTTCAACACATATGCGTCCAAACGCAATGTCGCGATTCTTTTTTTCTTCAATAGTGAGTTCTCGCCTCTCGGTTTATTTTGAGGTTGAATGATGTTTATTCCGGGAAGGGTAAAACCTTGAAAACCGGAATCTTGATACAATACACTGCCACTTGGCACACAGTATCCTATAGTATATCAGCGATGCGTTTGTCGTGTATGCTGCCTTCAAAAGAAGGTGTCAATAATACTACTTTGCAGCCAGCATTAATAATCAGATCTAATTAGGATGGTATCTCATGCGCTAAAAATCAAGAAAAATCTACAAAACAAATCGCATTTTCAGGGCGTTATACCTTCTTTATGGTGATTGTTATTGGGTCCTGCACGATTGTAAGAAATATCAGACTATTTTGTTATTAGAATTTATGCGCACCCCTCGTTTAAATGAGGTAAATTTGTTTTAATAATTTATTTTCTGACAACCATTTTGCGTGTAGTTTGAATTTGTCCAGCGTATAGTGTAAAAAAATAGACCCCGCTCGAAACATACTCTCCAGCAGAATTCTTTCCATCCCAATACGCTGCACGCGATTGAGAATGATAGGTACCAGCGGTCTGGAAACCAAGAGATAATTGATGGATAGATTTGCCATTTAAATCATAGATGTGTATCTTTACATCTGCATCCTGTGCTAAATCATAGGGTATCCAAGTTTCTGGATTAAAAGGATTTGGATAGTTAGGCAGTAACACAGTCTTTTTTGGAATAGCAGCATTCAGCAGAGTTTCTAAAACCGAAATCCCCTTGTGAAAAAGAGCAGAACCATCATCGGCTAAACGGGCTTCAGAAAGACGTTTCTGCAAAATGTCAAAATGTTCGGGTAATATTTCGGTGTGCGCCAGCGGAGCTGATGGATTATTGGATTCACCCAAATGTGCTGCGACTAAAAGGAGGTCAATAATATCAACGCTACCATTTTGGTTAACGTCAGCCTTAGGATATTCCTGAATTGCTATCCCAAAATTTTCCGAGACGAGAAGCAGATCCTGAATATCCACAATACCATCCTCGTTTATATCCCATGGAAAGTTTGGTGAAACAGCAGTGCTTCCTTCTTGCATTCCAGGCAAAGCATGTTGCCATCCCAATTGAAGTTGTTCACTAAGTTGTACGACAAGTTCTGCATTCTCCGGAAGATTCGCTATATTGACGGTTTCATCGGGATCAGTCTGATAATCGTAGAGTTCAACACCGACATCGGCGAGTTTCTCACCATGTTCAGAATATGCCCTCCACTCGGTGTATCGATATCGATCAGTGCGCATGGAGTAACCATCTACACTGTTGTTATCTGTGATTTCAATCCCAGTGAGAGATGATAGCGAATATCTCCTGTACCAAGTTTCCGCATTCGTCCGTCTGAGTTGGCTAAACGCCGCAGATTTCCACTGGCGTGTCGGTTCTTCAATAACCGGAACAAAACTTTGCCCTTCAAGTTCGCTCGGAATCGGCAATTCGCATGCATCACATAATGTCGGAAAAATATCCACGAGTTCAACGAGGGCATCTGTTGTGACACCAACATGCGACTGCCCGGGAACGCTAACAATCAACGGGGAACGCACACCTACCTCAAATAGTGTGTCTTTTTGCCACCGAGCATGCTCCCCGATGTGATAGCCATGGTCCCCCATCAGGACGATGATTGTCTTTTCAGCCAACTCCAAATTCTCAAGCTGTTCAAGCAATAACCCAACCTGAGCATCTACATAACTTATACATGCAGCGTAAGCATGCGTAAATTGCAATGTGACCTCATCAGAATTCCTAAACGACTCATTAGAAATAGAGAACAATGGTGCATTTTCGGGTAGACTTGAATGTGTTGGTAAGGTGAAATCTTCTGGCGAATATAGATCGAAATATTTTCGTGGCGCGTGGTAGGGAGTATGAGGCCTGTCAAAACCAACGGCAAGAAAAAATGGCAACTCTTTTATCTCATTCATCACTTTTACCGCCTCACGGGCAGCTCTTCCATCTCGGAGTTCATCATCGGCAACATCAAGTATCTTCCAATCCCTTGGTTTAGCACCAAAATACTCGTCCTCAAAACTCAGCTTCCATATCGGTTTGCTCCAAGAAACTCTATCTGTCCATGCATACCACGAGTGGGCAATTTTACTGACAGAGCGTGTGTGATAACCTTGATCTTTGAAATGTTGAGGAATAGTAATGCCCGGTAACCTATCTGCAGGACTAGGCCAGTTATCCATTATTCCCGTTGTGTCAGGACGTAATCCAGTCAGAAGCGAAGCTCGTGACGGGCCACAAAGTGGATATTGGCAGTACGCCCGGTCAAAGACGACGCCTTGATCAGCAATTTTGTCAATGTTAGGGGTGTGCATCTCTGGATGACCATAGCAACCAAGCAGAGTACTTAAATCATCAACCATGATAAATAGGACATTATATCGTTCATCAGCAGAAGCGTGAAGTGTTGGTAAAAAACTTGTAGTGAAAGCGGCAGCACCAGCTTTCATACTGGTTGAAAGGAAATCACGTCGAGTAAAAGCGCGTTTTTCGGTAGGTTGTTGCTTTTTTGAGATTATATTTTTCTTCATTAGCATATGACTCCTATGTTCTGAAGTGGTGTAATTCTTTTACACTTATTTGTCATAGTACCCAAACTCAGAGGGTTGTGCTTGTGCTTCGTCGCAGTTCGCCTTCTTTAAAAGGTCTTATGTCTGCTCCACAGTGGCGACTAAGCCCGCCATGAAAATGTTGATAGCAGCGTTGACATCTCTATCGGGTGAGAACCACATTCGGGGCATATCCAATGTCTATCTTCAAGAGAGAGATTTTCATTTTTATATCCGCACTCAGAACAAGGCTTCGTAGTCGCTATCCAACGATCAACTTTCAACAAATGTCTACCATGCTTAAGACATTATACCCAATTAACGGGATTTGTAGTGCGAGGTCCCCGTGCCTCGCAATGCTAACCGCTATTAGAAAACTTTGAATCAAGTTAATTTGGTATTACTAGCAATGCTATAGATATTACTAAGCTTTGGACAATTTTTAAGAATTCTCGTTCAATAGGCTGGGTCAACGAAAACACCTTATGCATTCGTATAAGATTTTCTATACACCTATCGCCCCGCTGGGGCTTGAATGTCGTGAGGGGCTTGGTTTTCTATACACCTGTCGCCCTGCTGGGGCTGCTGTTTGCTGGATCCGAAGTCGCTTTTTCTGTGAGTTGTCTTAAAGAAACAAAATCGCAGAATATTAGACAGATTTTCGAGCCAAAGCACGCCTTACGGCTTGAAAGGGCTGCCTGAATATCACACAAATTGTCCAAACTTTAGTAGATATTATAACAAAACCTATAAAATATCTCAACTGTTTTTTCTCTGTCCCACGCTTTGGTCTGGGACACGAAGGCAGTGTCTACATCCCAAACCCGCTGAATGCCATGCGTGCATTCAGCGTTGATTCAAAGGATTGGGTTTTGACACCGAAGTTCGATAAAATGATTACCTAACTATTATCAAAATTTGGACAATTTTAATAATTTTCGTAACAGAAAGCCGAAAAGAGGTTATCCTTTCAGAAAACAAAACCAACATCGAAAGTCTCCCCGCAAAAAGATGACCCACCACTTGAGGTTGAAGCAGTGCTTCACACACTCAGTATCCATTAGTATAACCGAAAAACCTGACGCACTGACTAATGGTAGTTTATTTGCAGACGCGTTTCAGACAGCAGACTTTTTCTACGAGTTTCGACCCGCACAAAACTCGTAGAAAAATAGAAAAACACTTGAAAACTCAACATGAAACAAACAAAAATTGTCCAAACTTTATTATAATTTACAAAAACTGCTTATAGACATCCATTATCTTTTGATAGTGAATATCTGCGTTAAATTCGGTTTCCATTTTACGGCGTCCTGCTTTCCCCATCTCAGCAGCCTCAGTTTTATGCTCGGACATCCATAGCAGACGGTCGCGCAGTGGTTCATGTTCTCCAGATGGCACAAGAAAACCATCAACTCCATCCACGATGAGTTCAGGAATACCGCCAATATCCGCACCAATAACCGGTTTTCCATAAGCATAAGATTCTAAAACGGACATAGGACAGTTTTCATACCATTCTGATGGCAAAACAGTACAGATGCTGTTCAAGATCAGTTCTTGAAGTTCTTCACCCCGTTTAAAACCTAACAGGTGTATATGTTCATACCTATTTTGCTTGATAATTTGCTTCACTTCAGGCATCGCTTCACCGTCACCGACGATATAGAGTGGAACCTGTTTCAGTGGTGCAGCAGCCTCTATAAGCGTCAAGATCCCTTTACTCCGATGCACCCTCCCAAAATAAAGCACATAATCTCCTTCAGAGAAATTTGGCGTTATGTCAGAAACATCTGTAAAGTTATGAACCGTTGAAATCTTATCTTCAGGCATCCCGTATTGTATCATCTTTTTCCGAAGAAAATGTGAGACAGAGATAAAGTGGTCAAACTTATCAACGGAGCCAAGGGAACGTGATACATAAGATTCAGTAACACTCAGGGCAGTGCGTGCCAGTGAGTTTCTATTACACCTTTTCGGAAGGGCACGCCAGAAGTGTTTGCCAGCACATGCCTCGCAAATCTCATCGTTTGAGAGATGACTATACACGGGACATGTTATTTTATATTCGTGTAATGTTTGTATAAGTGGTATACCTGCTTTTTTTAAACCTCCCAAAATTGATGCAGTCAACTTGCCATAGTAGATATGAAAATGGGCAATATCCACATTTGTATTTTTCAACAGTCGTTGAATTGATTTAGCAGCATCGCGTGAATAAATAAAACGTAGTAGGTCAATCGGTCCCGGCTTTTCAAAATCGGCTGCGCGAGGAAAATACTGTTCCCATTCCGACGGCTCATTTTTCGGGTTCGCAGCGGTAAATGGAATTACGTTATGTCCATGTTTTTGCAATAACTCCGCCATCGTAAAAAAGTAACGGTCTGATCCACCGCGAATGAAATGATTTTGTGAGATATTCAGGACTGTCAACATATCGCTTATTCCCGTGGACCAGCATCTGAGAACCGTGTTTGGGCAATAGGTTCATAAAATACTGTGCCGAGTTGTTTCGTTATAATGTCTGTGTCAGCAGAATCCAGAATAATTTTGTCAATTCCATCATTAGCGAGAGTTCCCCACCAATTATTTCTGACATCAAGATTAAATTTTACCCCTAATTTTAGCGAGTAATCGTTATTTTCGAGGTTATTGTACTGAATTATGGATTGAACATTCTCACAGATGATTCCCGATTCATTATTAGAAATATAATTACTCTCAATTTGTGGACGATTTTGCCTGCCTATGGTACTAATACCGATCTCATTATCAAGCACTGCATTATGCTGGATTATCGAGTCACTTCCATCTAAAGCAATTGCAGTTTCATTATTACGAAGCGTGCAATCTAACACATTTGGAGAAGTCGTTTTGATGTCAAGTGCAATTTTCGCATATTCTACTACTACGCCTCTCAGGAAACTCTCACTATCGCGCGTAAGGTCAAACAGGACGCCATTCCAATCACCAGATTGTGGATTACTGTTATCCGAGGTCAAGTACACTGGTTCATCCAACTTCTCTTGTGATAACGGAGTTCCGATCTTCAGCATTGCTCTTAGTCCGCTAACCTTAATTTGCGCATTTCTATTGAATTTAACGACCGTTCCGGGCAATATCTCAAGCAAGACATCAGATGGAATCTCCAATGTTCCGTGTATAATATAGGTTTTTTCTGGGTCCCAAGTTTCGTCACCTGAAAGCCGATAGTCTTGTAGCACGACTTCTGAATCATTCTCAGATCCGTTAATAGAAGTCGAATCTTGGCATCCGCCAACCACAAAAATGAAACCGAGAATGAGTATGTAATAAGATACTTGAAAACGTTTTATCAACATTTGCGACTTTCGTTGTCATTTTGAAAATGAAAACAGTGAATATAATTGAAATTTAGTAGTTCTTCAGGAAGATTTTGTTTAATAAATCTAATGAATCAACCTGAAGTGTGAGGTTTTTGTGCCCCTGCCGAGAGGTTATATTTTCCAAATTATATAATACCAAATTAACGAGATTCCAATCGGTAAGTGCGGTTAGGAAACCGCACCTACTGGCCGGGAAATAAGACAAATCGGGTTAATTGGGTATAACCTACGAATTAATTCAGTATAAACATTTAGGAAGGTATAGAACCGAATTTATTGATACAACCATTCTTTCAGAGATATCCGATATTTTACGTTTTTGGAAGGGAATAAACACCCCACTGTACCTTTGCAATTTCACCAACTTCTACAAGGCGGCTGAGTTCATTTTTTACGGCTTTTGGATGTCCCTCAATGGCTTCAATAAGTTCTGCAGTTCTCTTCTCGCCATCGGCAAGCAGAGATAGGATCTGTTCGCGGAAAGGTATACGAAGCGGTTTTCCCCCTCTGAGTTTGTGTAAAACTCGGTTCGCTTGTCTTGAGGAGCATCCCAAGATATACTCCACTTTTTCTCTACTGGATTTGCCAGTTAGATTGTCACGTTCTGTTTCAAAACGTTCGCGTATCACAATCACTTCAGAGAGTTTGTCAAGTCCACCAGCAACCTCAAAATCTTCCCAGTCGAAAAGCAGTGTTTCAGGTCTGTCAGTGATTTGTGGAAGTGCCAAACTTGAGATTAATACGACCTTCTTGTTCGGTAACTTGTCCAACTTAGCACATTGTACAGCGCGAGAAAGTTTGGGGATGATACCGTGTTCATAAACACTTTGTACTCGTTCGTCTTTATAGTGTCCGTATTCTGTATCTTCTTCATAAGAGAGGGGTTCTTTGTCGTTTCCAAACAAAACTTGTGCTCGCTGCCAGATGAGTCTTTGTTTCAGTGTTGGTGTGCCGACTATCCAGACAACATGTGCTTCTTCAAAAGCGTCAGTCAATCCATCCATCTTATCGAAATTTGTCACGAGACAAACATTTTCTTTTTTTGCGAGATCCGCTAACCGTGTGGCAACTGATTTATAGGTGATAATCGCATGCTTAATGCTCGGATCTTTTTCAATCTCATTATGGATACCGAGAAAAAAACGTTGTCCCAGTTTAGATATACCGACAAGGTCCCAGTTGCTGTTGTAATCTAAAATCGCTTTGCGCGGATAGACACCTGTCCGTATTTGAAAGACCTGGTTTCCAGCGACCCAAGGAGTCGGTTCGGTACGGCGCACCTCAATTTTCTTCTCTGGGAATGCTCTACGGAGATGTTGTTCGGAGAGGTTTTCAGACATTAACAACAGCCGTTTGACGTTGGGGTGCAGAACCGGTGGCACCCAGAATTTTAGTGTTTTGTTAGTCCACCGTATCGGAGCGTCGGCATCTTGAGTGTAGTGCGCGAAGAAATTTTTGAGTTGATGCCAATACGTCCAGTCTGGATTTGGACAGGTTGTCGGTAATTTCTGGATGTCTTCAACGTCCTCTATAGCGAAGATACCTAATTCGATGGCTTTGGAAATCGGCGTGCAAATTTTCAGGTCTTCGTTAAGCGCAAGTGATGGCAATGAAAAAATGGGTAATCTTTTGGCTGTGAGTTTTTCTGCAGCGTCATTGTTTAGAGGAACGTAAGCAGATGTTCCGCTTTTGAACTCAACGGTAAAACGTGCTAATTGCTTTCCGGTGTCAGGATCAATAAACTCGCGTGTGACAACCCTACCCATGACATTAACTTGGCACATCTGTTTAATGAGTCTCTCTTGCTGCCATTCAAAGGCATGTATCACTGCACGAATCCGCTTGACAGCACCTGCATGAGGTTTGTCCTTGATTTCTACTGCATGCAATAAAGCTCTGGCAAAGTTACCCAAGGCACCTCCGTGCCAATTGGCACTCCATTCCTTCAATGTCTTTTTCGATAGTGTACATTCGGGAAACAGTTTGTAGGCTTGTGTTCTGTCGATGATGCAAAGCCTTTCGGTCTCATCCATTTGCATGAGGATTTCTTCTGCCATTTCCGCGTATTGTGGGTCAAAAAAGAGTTGGGGGAGTGCTAATATTTGTGTCTGGGCGAGTTGTAATGAGGAGGGTTGTGATAAAAATCCACGTTGCTGACATTGCGTATAGACAGGACACTGCGGACAGATGCTTTTACGCGCATCACCGCCCTTTTCTTCAAGCGCATCACACCGTTCCGGATCTTCACAGACATTACCCAATTGAAACGGAGTTACCATACGAACGTCAATAGGTATATTCTTTACCTGCTCCCACAGGTACATACGCGGTTTTCAGCGTTGGGACAATGGTATATTGCGGTTTTGATAGCGGGTTTCTAACTTTTCTGCATGCCTATAGGTTGGCATGTTTACGCAAGTGGCACTACCTTTGCTGACATAGGATACTGCTTCATAGTGTTTCTTTGACCTTGTGTCCGCAATCAGTCCGATAATGCTGTCCGTTCGCTCAAAGATATTCTGGATTTCAACACCATTCTTTTCAAGTGTCTCATAAACCTTATCTTTCTGTTGTGACTTGTGCAACATAGGCGAGGGGCGTTTTATTGCCAACGGACTAAGTTTGCCTTTTTGGACTGTAAGTATCTTATTAGAGATAGATATACCAGCAAGAGGTTTTAGGGCGATTATCCCGGTGTTGTCCCATATATCCGTAATTGGTGTGGACACCGTGGGCAGTCCTATATCAGGTGCTGATGCGCGTAACCACACCGTGCCTTCGTTTTCCCATAGCAATATATGCCTGTCGTCAATTTCACTGTTGGGTGGTCTCCATAGGTGAGAGACATTTTCTTGACGAAGATAAGAAAAACCTCGATTCATAAGTGCTTCTTTTGCGAGATCGAGATTGTATGAACCGAGGGAGATTGGTACTGCAGGGACAAATTTTACCAGTTTTATTTTTTCGGAAACGGGTTCATGAAGCACAGCACGAAGCGCATCAATAGGTGCAAAGACAACTTCTTTGGCTATGATGGGCGGTTCTAATAAGTTTCCAAGCAGAATCTCATTGCGCGCATCCCATCGATTATGTCCTTCCTTACCACGGACTCTAAGATACACATCTCGTTTGTGTGGATTTTCAGCAGTGGAGGCATGCTTGTAGATGTAATATTTCGCCTCTTTGTTATTTGGATGGAGATAATCAGGCACTCTGCAAGAAAAACGTAACCCTCCAGATTTTGACATCGTCAAAAGTGGATTCGGAACAGCGTCAATAAGAGCCTCTAAACATGTAAGAACGGCATCAGGGGCGTCACATAAGGCTTTATACGAAAAATTGAAGTCGTGCCACCGTGCACCATCAAGCTCGGAAGGAATACCGGTATATATCTGAATCCCCCACGATGCGTGCCACCGTCTCATTCCCCAATCTCGTATCCTCTGACGTTTCAAGAAACGTTCACCCCCCAAAGTCCGAGGTCCACGATCATTATCAGGAGCCTGTCCTATCGGCATAAACGAGATGTTGGCTTGTTCCAAGTCAACGAGCAGCACAGGGTATCTCTGTGCACAATAAGTTGTAAAGAGATAAGGAGAACCCTTATTGTACAGCGCAGGTGTTACCACTGTCTTTCGCTGCCGAAGTGGTTTTTCGTGCCGTTCATGACAACGTTGAATAAGATGTTTCAAGGAATTCATAAGTTTAACAAATACAAGTGTGAAAACCACGGTTTCTAACAAAATACAATTTTTAACTTAGTATAAACGTGAGTTTGATATATAGCAAATTCTAAACATAAACGGACATTTTCATAGGGGTTAGGTTACCTAACCCCTACGGGCGAGAAGACCTCGCCCCTACGAGAAGCCCGACATCTTGTTTTATCAAACTCACGTTAGTATACTATACTTTGGACAATTTTTAGAGTTCTTGAGTGATAGTCAAGGTCAATGGAAACACCTTAGACATCAATATAAGATTTATTGGGACACCTTTCGCCCCGCTGGGGCTAAGAGGGTTGTTCACCCGCGTTTCTATACACCTTTCGCCCCGCTGGGGCTGCCTTTGCTGAACCTATAATAACGTGAGTTTGATATATAGCAAATTCTAAACATAAATGGACATTTTCGTAGGGGTTAGGTAACCTAACCCCTACGGGGGAGAAGACCTCGCCCCTACGAGAAGCCCGACATCTTGTTTTTATCAAACTCACGTTATAATAGTTTTTCTGTGGGTTACAACTTCACACAAAACTCGTAGAAAAATAGAAAGGACTTGAGAAAACAACATGAAACAGATAGAAATTGTCCAAACTATAGTTAGTATAACATAGTACCACAATGTTAATTCTGACATACTCCCACAGCTAAAGCAGTGGGGTTCTTTTGTCCCACCTGCTGTGTAGATTGTGGTATCAACAAGGGTTGCTTGCTAAGCAAGTCTAACACCCTCTACTCCAACAGACGATGCCCCGCCTGCACACCCGAAGGTGTCTTATGAACATTTTTGAGAGTGCTGTTTTCGGGATGGTGTCCTACCACTCTTTCCCATTACACTCTAAGCTTCCATCAGCAACTATCTGGTGTCAAAGACTTCTACCGCTTGTGTCGCAACTTTACGTGAGTTCACTCGGTATGTAGCACCCAGAACGCCTGCTCACAACCCGTGGAGTTACGAAAAGAGATTATAGCAAGAATCGTGTTTTATGTCAAGAAAAAGTTTTGGTCTAATACAAGAGGGCGGTGTCTACATCCCAAAGCTAAAGCATTGGGTTTTGACACCGAAACTCGATAAATTATATAATATATTTTCTTTTTAATCAAATTAATTTTTCTTTTGGGTGTGTAAAGTTACTAACATCAACTACAGTCTCTTGTAGGAGGGTTTGTAAACCCGATTTTTTCGAATGCCAAAACCTATGTAGCGTTGATTTGACAGGAAGTTGACTAAACCCTGAAATTCGGAAATTTGATATAAATCATTTACACATTTACAGTAGATTAACATTTTTCGTGAGATTTAATTGACATATATGGTGAAGTTGAGTATAATTAACCCTAATAAGACGTGTATATGATAATTATATGCTAAACATAATTATTCGTCTTGATATGGCTTATATGTATAGTTAGAACTTAGAAATATCAAAGCTATTATACCAAATTAACTTGATTCAAAGTTTCCGATAAAGAGGTCTCTACGGATTAGCAAAGACAAATTATTGTTCATTTTGCACGAAATCAACCGCAGCACTACAAATCAACAAATACATAATAGGAGGATTGGAATTGAAAAGTTGGTACACACTATTTCTTATCTTAATCACACTATTTCTTATCTTAATCACACTTATAAGCATGAGTGGGTGTAATGAGATGGTTTTTAAGTTTTCGAAACCATTAATTCAAGACGATGTTGAACTTCAAACAGAAAACGATGATTACATGACACCTTTTGGTATGCTTTCTTATGATTTGAATGCTACATTCATACGAGGAGAGCAGGCATTTCAAAAGGATTTTTTAGTGGAAGAAGGGTTAGGTCCAATTTTTAATAATACCAGTTGTGTAGGTTGCCACCCTGGAAATGGCAGAGGCACACCAGATTTAACTCTCATCCGATTTAGCAGAGGTCATAATCTTATGCTTGATATGGGCGGACCTCAGTTCCAAGATAAAGCCATATCCGATGTTCCTTACGAAGTTCTTCCTACGGGAGTTGATAAATCAACACGTCTTCCACCACCCGTTTTTGGAGTGGGACTTATAGAAAATATACCAGTTGAAACAATATTGTCTTACGCTGACGAGTTTGATGCTGATGGCGACGGTATTTCAGGCAGACCTCACTGGGTAATCGCTCCAGATTTTGTTCCAACTACCGAAATTGGCGGTGGACCGGGAGAACAACTTGGTAGATTCGGGCGAAAGGCATCTGTTTCATCATTAGCACAACAGACCGCAACGGCTTTTCAACAAGACATGGGAATTACCAACGGGTTTTTAGAAAATGAACTCTCCAGTATTGGAGACACGGTTCCTGACCCTGAAGTTGATAGTTCAACCGTTATGGATGTTGTTATATTTATGCGTTTGCTTTCACCACCACCCCCACGTGATATAATTACAGAAGAAGTTAGACAGGGAGAGAAACTTTTTGATACAATTCAGTGTGCAACTTGCCACGTCCCAACAATGCAGACCGGTCCGTCCTCTATTCCTGCATTGAACAAAGTGGATGCTCACGTCTACTCTGATTTTCTTTTGCATGATATGGGTGAGGAGTTAGCGGACAACCGACCTGATGGGGCAGCGACAGGTAGAGAATGGCGGACTGCGCCGCTTTGGGGAACTCGCTTAGTAGCGAAATTCCTTGGTGGCACACCGTTTTACCTTCATGATGGACGCGCCACTACGCTTAAAGGCGCAATTCGAGCGCATGGTGGTGAGGCTCAGAACGCGAAAGAAGCATTTTTCAACCTGTCCGAGACAGAACAACAAACCGTCATTGCTTTTCTTGAATCGCTTTAGGAATGTAGAGCAAGGTCCAAGATCATCTTGGGTTCTGTGTAAATGACGATGTTGCAAAAGACATAACATCTCGCCATAGGGAGAGGCGACGAATGCCAAATATACGTTATATACGTTTGACGTTGATTTGGCATACTAATAATATCCCCCGAATAACAATTCATTATGAGTTGGTATTCCTCCTTGCGGGGGAGAAATCCCCCGCACTAACACTTCAACTCCAATTAGGGGTCCCCAACGCGGTAGGTGCGGTTAGGAAACCGCACCATAGGCGTCAATTTAGTGCGTAACGTTAGTGCGTCTGATACATCTTTCGCCTACCCGAGCTTTGGTAAATCACATCTTAGCACCAGCGGTGCGACAGGTACATAGAAAACGGTATCCAACAGTCTCTTGAACCCCAGCGGGGTGACAGGTGTCTGACAACATGTGCCCATATACACCTTTCGCCCCGCTGGGGCTTGAGTTTGGTATGGATCGTGGTCTATACACATTCCGCCCCGCTGGGGCTAAGATATCCAAAATATAGGTTTATTTCCTTAAATTGACGCTAATGGTGCGGTTAGGAAACCGCACCTACCACAGTGTCCAAGTAATTAACACGCGAATTTGACGGACTCATGTTGATTCAAAGGATGAAATGTTTATGGCAGCTTATAGTGGCAAACGAAGTTGATCGGTATACTGTCTGATCCGTTCGTTTGCCAGTTCAATATATTTTTCCTCAATATCATAACCAATATAGTGCCTACCAGATTTTACAGCACTCAAACAGGTCGTTCCACTCCCACAAAATGGATCCAAAACAACATCCCCTACGTAAGTATAGAGTTGAATTAAGCGATGCGGCAGCTCTTCAGGAAACGGAGCAGGATGCCCGATACGTTTCGCTGAAACAGAAGGAAATGTCCAGACACTTTTTGTCCACGTTAAGAAATCTTCTTTGCGAATAGAATTTTCCTTACCATTGCGTTTTCGAGAAAAGGAATCTTTAGAAAAAACGAGGATATATTCGTGAACATCTCTCAACACAGGGTTCGCCGCCGATAACCAACTTCCCCATGCCGTAGAACTCCCCGCACTTGCGGCTTTGTCCCAGATGATCTCACCACGCATATAGTAGCCTATTTCTAACATATCTTCTATGATGTAACTATGCAACGGGATATACGGTTTTCGCCCTAAATTAGCGATATTAATACACGCCCTGCCACCAGTCACCAGTTTTTTATAGGTTTCAGCAAACACGGATCGGAGAAGTTCCCTATACGCATCCAGTGACAAATCGTCGTCGTACTCCTTTTTCGCATTGTAGGGTGGCGAGGTAACCATCAGATGGATGCTTGCATCTGGAATTGCAGACATCTGATCGCTAGATGTGCAATAGAGTTGGTCAAGACTTTCAGGTGGAATAGCGTTTTCTATCCAATTATCAGGTTCTGGTATCTCCTGCTCTGCGTAGAGTTTCCCTTTATAAAATTCGGTGGAGTCATGGTTGATTCTTCCGGGTGTGCCGAACGCGCTTGTCTGGGTGCCCTGCTTTTGAGATTCTGAGTTTGATTTATCCATACTTTCTATGTACCTCAATATCGATCTGGATACCAAAAAATTACATCACGTTTCGGAAACAACGCCCCTAAAAATGCCGAAACCTCCGCAGAAACCGATACATCCGAATTGACCTGATCCCATCCTATTGCCCCGAACAGTAGTTGCCAAAAATCCTCTTCGCTTATATCCAAACTAACCGCATCCGAGGCATCCTCCACAATTTGGATCGTGTCATTACCATTGTAACGCAACACTGCCTGTTGGTTGTTGATAATCGGAAATTTTACTGCGATTTGCGGAAACGATTCCTCGGAAGCAGCAATTTGCGATTCCCACTCTACTACGAGACGACGCAAAAGCACGAGTAGACAGACGACATAGAGCATCATTGCTGTATCTGTGATGAAACTAATCTCACTGTTGGCCGTTGCTATGAGCCGTTGGACAAACGGATGTTGGGGTGAGAACATCCCCTTGATCTCTTTAACTTGTGCTGCTTCACACCCCTGCAAAAGGTAGTGGACAAGCGCGTCCAAAACATCTGGATTATCGGATAGATGCCCTACTTCACGCCCCTCCGCACACTTTCCATCGATCTGATAGTTCAGATAGCCACCGATGTTCCCATCTTGATGTGCGACAACGGTTGGAAAAATACCACGTATGCGCGAAGGTTCCATATCCCAATAAGCGCGTGTCCGAGAAAGGGTTCCACTTTGTTGTCTGTTAGCAATGTCATGTATTGATGCCACAGCATCTAAATCCGTTTCTAAGTTGAAATCTCTAATCTGCCAGTCCGATAGTTTTTCATCTAACGTTGCCGAGTCAAGTGCTATCGTGAAGCCATTTAGCGGAAATGTTGTCCACCCGAATTTGTGGTAAAATTCCTCCGGAATGATAGTAAACAGCACACCGAGGTCATATCCTGTTGTTTTTAGATAGGCGATTGTCTGTTGCATGAGTGCTGACGCATAACCCACCCCACGATATTTCGGATGTGTGCAGACACCACCGATACCACCCATCGTCACGAGGGACGCACCAATCCTTATCCTTCGTTCCCAAACACGTAAAGTCGAAACAACCCGATCATTCACAACAACGACACGGGTTTGTGAGAGTCTGTAGCTACTATCACCTCGGACATATTGCCAATAGCGTTCATGTTGGTTCGGATTGAACGCCATGCAGTTGAGTTCGACAACTTGTTCTAATTCTGATTCCTGAGCTGCTCTAATTTCCATTTATGTGTCCTAACAAAAGTTACTGCATAGTGAAGATAACGCCTAAAGCTTCATTTGGAGTTTGAATTAATTTTTCGCATGCGTCTGCGGCTTGGTCAATTGACACAATATCCGTTATCAACGGTTGCACCTTGATTTTACCTTCCGCTATCAATCGTAACGCGAGTTCTAAGTTGCGTTGTGTTGGCCACGGCACAAGTACTGGCGGATAATCAGCACCGTGTTCATAATCCTCATCGTGGTATCCCGGTCCGGTGCGTGCCGCGCTGATAACATCCACATTCCCAAGTCCCGCCGCAAAACCGTGCGTAATACTTGCCCCGCCAACAATAACAATTCGTCCCATTTTGTGTGTATCCGGTGCTGTTTTCAACATCGCGCGAATCTGTTGAAAGGCACTCGTTGCATCCCCACCAAAGGCGATAATCCCACAATCCATCCCATATCCTCTGGTGAATTCCTTTGCAATCGGAATCGGGTCTGTTTCAGAGACATTTATTGCCAAATCAATACCCGCGTTTTCAGCAATCCCTATCCGCAAAGGCAGCTGATCTAAACCGATCACATACGCACCAGCAGTTTTGGCAACCTGGCTCGCAAATTGCCCGAGAACACCTAATCCTGCAATGACAATGTTTTCGCCGATACGGATACGTCCACGTTGCACGGCATGCAATGCTGTCGCCGCGAGGTGAATGCATGCGGCTTCTTCAGCCTTGACGTTTTCAGGTATCTTAGCGCATAAGTTATGCGGCACACAAGCATACGTAGCGTGCAGAGCATAACCACCGCCCATACCTGCAACCCTATCGCCAATCTCAAACTCGTCGCAATCTCCCTCTTTACCGATGACGACGCCGGCATTAGTATATCCGAACGAATGCTTCTGTGTTTCGGAACCTGGATTTTCGCGTCTCCGTTTGATACCGCCAAGTTCTGTGCCGGGACTAACCATTGAAGCGTGAACTTCAATCAGCAACTGCCCCGGTTTCGGTGCAGGTGTTTCCTGCTCCTCTGTCAAGATGCGACCCGCATCATTTCTCATCACAACTTTTCTTGTTTTACGCATAAATGCTTCCTCAGATTCGTCATACAAACTCAATTTTCCTTTTATATTAGGATTTACGCAATATCCATTTTTAGAGATGAGACTCAATATTTTTCATACTATGCACCCTTTCCTACCTAATACTGTGTCATTAATAATACTGTGTCTTTAAAATTATGAAAGGTGTCGTATACCGCTGTTTGGTCAATTAATGTCGGGCTTTTGCATAAGTCCTACTATATAAGGAGATATAAGGAGTTTCAACTCTGACCGTATTTTACTCTATTTTCCATTTGTTGTCAAATCTACTATGGATATTCAGTATCGTTAGGGATATGTGTATTGGTTAAATTAGCCATGTATATCAGGGTTATTTAGTTTTCTATATTTCTGACGCATTTTATCACACACGTTAATGCTTATAATAGTATCGTAGGTTGGGTAGAGCGATAGCGAAACCCAACAAGTATACGCAAATGTTGGGTTTCGCTATCGCTCTACCCAACCTACAATATAAACTTTCAGTAACACTCATCAACTGATAATTCTTAAAACTAAATAGCCCTGCATGTATATGGGTATAAATCAATATTATCAAAAAAATATACGATTATATGTCGGAGTTGTCCCCAAATTTACGTAACTACCAATGAAAACATTTGAAAATTTTTACAGCGAAGGGGAAGTTGAGGATGGTGCGCTGCATCGGCGGTTTTTGGAAACAGGCAGCGAAAAAGCACTGCGTTTGCTTATGGAGAAGTACCATGAGTCGATTTGTAGTCACGTTTTCGTGATCTTGAAAGATCATCAAGATGCAGATGAAATTACGAATGAAACCTTCCTCAAAGCCTTCAATAAGAGAGAAACGATCAAGTATCCTGAGAAGCTCGTGAGTTGGTTATATAAGACCGCGAAAAATGCGGCGATTGACCGATTAAGAGCCAGACGACGAGATGTTGACAGGATGCCAGAATTAGTCTCTCTTGATAATTTGGACGGTGAAAGAGAAGCTGCAGCCGCATCAATACTTGCGGTACAGCAGGCACAGCAGATTGAGACTGATCAATATCTGTTAACTCGTCTCCTGCGACTTCTCTCAGGAAAGGATCTTGAGGTTGTAGAATACCTATTAGATGGACTAAAGCCGAAGCAGATTGCTGAAGTGATAGACTCCACACCGGAAGCAGTTCAGAAAAGATGGGAGCGGATACTCAAGTGGTTGAGCCCGATTGCTCACCGATTAGACGAACTGCTTAATAACCTTCCATCTCAAGAACGGAAAATAATGGAACGGTATTTAGATAATCAACCTCTCGAATATATTAGTGAAAAATTAGGTGTTTCCCTGACTAATGTTGAAGTATGCGTGAAACGTGTGATAAAGCAGTGGAAGAAATCCACAAAGCAAACGCCACGAAACGGAGGATAATATGCTTCGCGACATTTGGACAAATAAATGGTTTATCGGTGGCTTCGGTTTTCTTATTGTTTTCGCTGTGCTGTGTTACTTCTGGTACCAACACGATATAGCGTCATTCCAACAACAGTTATCGGCTACCGGTGATATTGTCCTTCAAGGGGATCTATCTCAAAAGGCACAAAAAACCGTTCAGACAGACGTGCCGCTGATAGAATCCCTTGAATCTGTAGAAAATAGGTCTGAATCTGTTAGGGATACGTCGGTTCCCACAGAGAAGACAACAGAAAAAACCGACACGTTTGAGATAAACACAAAATTAACTGCGGATGCTCCTATCTCTCCCTTTGGATTTGGTGCGTATCCTGAAGTTCCCGCTGATTATCCGTTTCAGGAACAACTTTGGGATAATGCCACGCCAGAGCATGAGTTGTTAGTCCGAGTCCGTGTTAAGTTATGGAAACAAGGCACACAAACTAAAGGTGCCATGTTTGATCCTAATAATGGTCTCATTTATCCATCCATTCCTGGTGTCCTTTACGTAGAATGGCGTTACATTGAAGAAGGTGACCCAGATTTAGTAGGGCGACGGTATGCCGGTAGAGTAAGCGGTGACGGAAATACTGCTAAAAAGTGGCAATCCTTATACCTTACTGACCGTATGTTTGAGCGCACAGACGTAACGCATGACACTGAGACATCAGGTATAAAGATTTATGAGTACCCAGACAGGGGTATAGACCCCTACAAATTCCTCGATTTAACGAGGTAAGGAAAATAAAATGAAATTGTATCGTGTTCTTTTACTAATTTTCTGTTCAGGCATCCTCTTCGGTGGTGTAGTTAGTGAAATTTCAGCAGCAGATTTTCAGCGTGAAGGTCCCTATGAAGCTTCTGTAGATGCCCGTCGCTTTGGCGGAAATGAAAACAGATTACATGTCAATTTGTATGCAAGGGCTTCTAGTACTGACCGAGCGAGAAATGGTTACTTGTCTATATATCTTGCGATAACTAACGTATGGTCCAATAGTAAAAATGAATATCCTGTTGATAGTCACATCTGGCTTTGGGATCACCGTGATTTTCAGTTTGAAGAAAACTCAGGCTATGTTTATGCATATGCTAGTGGGCAAGACACAGGGAGAACCTGGTATACCGCCTACGCTGACGACACTGCAGAGCCGATGCCTCCTCCTGATCCTCCACCCGCCACCAACCCCACCAACCCCGAACCACAATTGGGCATATCCCCCGTAGATCCAGATGACACTCCTTATCCCGGCGAAGCACATGAGTACAGACTTGTCACAGATGCACCTTATTACTATGTGTATTGGTATGTGAAGGCACCTTGGGAGACAAGTGAACGCGGATCATATATAGGGAGTGACTCAGGTGACGGCACGACAACTGAATCTACATTCAGTTACACGTTCCCAAGTGGTGCAATGCATACTGGAGGTTTTCTGATAACAGCGGTCATTTATCGATGGTCAGATATGTCACAGTATGAAGAGACTTATACTGCGACTGTGTCGTTAGATTAAAAATTATGTCACATTTATCAGTATGAATAACAATAGACAGGTAACTTTGCGGTTACCTGTCTTCTCTTTTTATCAGAAAAAGTTGACATGTAACATGTATACGCGTATATTATCTGAACCAGGATTTTCAGGATTATCAGATTTTCAGGATTATAGATACTTCCTCAAATGAACAAGGACTTTGTCGAGAAATATAGATTTGAAGATAATACTAGCCTACACTCCGCACTTGTTTTGACACATTTTGGTATTTTTACGACAAACCCGTGTCACGAAAGGATTCGCACAGGATAGGGGAGATTTGGAGTTGTGAATTAAGATTCTATTTTCCACTTGTCTTTTTTCTGGTTCACCTGAAATTGCTTACTCAATGTAGGGACCACGCAGGTTTGAGAAATAAATACCGAAATCGGAAATCAGAAGTGCGGAGTATAGGTACTAGCAGAAGATAGCTATCCATCTAAAAGCATACTAATCCTGATAATCCCATAATCCTGTCCATCCTGGTTCAGACAATCCGAGATTTAGACAGAACCTTTGACATTTAATCCAACACATAGTAGAATAAACACAACGTTAATCGGTATTAGAACAGCACAAAAGGAGAACACACCCATGAGAAACAGATTGTTTTCAATTTTCACAGCACTGTTTATAAAACTAACATTTCTGAGCTGCAGTCTCCCGCCCGGCTCATTGGAGGATCCGCTGCATGATCCACAGCAAGCCCCGCAGCAAGAGCATTTACCCGAAGGCGCGAAAGGGCGCATCAAGAAAGACAGGATCAATGATATAGCGTATTCACCAGACGGCACAAAGCTCGCGGTGGCAGGTGGTAGCGGTATTTGGCTCTATGATGCACAGACAGGTCATGAACTTGTCCAATTCGCAGGACATACCTATACAGTCCACAACGTGGCATTTCGTCCAGACGGAAAGACTATCGTAAGTGCCGGTGTCACTCACGATCTGACCATTCGTATATGGGATGTGAACACGGGAAGAAACCTACGAACATTCAGGTATCAGGTCTTTGACGTCGCGTTTAGCCCGGATGGAAAGATGATCGTAGGTGGCAGTCCTGACAAAAACCTTTATCTGTTGGATGCGGACACAGGTAAACTCGTACGCACCCTCTCTGGGCATACGGATTTTGTCTGGAGCGTGGCGTTTAGTCCGGACGGAAAAACTATCGCAAGTCGCAGTCAAGACCAGACCATTTGTCTGTGGGATGCGGACATAGGTAAACTCCTACAAACAATCACATGGCATTCGCATCTGCCCAAGCATCCTCACAAGCATCCTCTCAATACCGTAATTTTTAGTCCTGATGGAAAGATGATCGCAAGTGTTGGTGATGACCAGACTATTTGGCTGTGGGATGTGAACACGGGAAAACAACTACGAACAATCGCAAGAAACACGTCTCCTTATCGTAAGAACTTGGCATTTAGTCCGGATGGAAGCATGATTGCATGTAACAATTGGAAGGATATTGATCTGTGGGATGTGAACACGGGAAAACTCCTACGAACACTCACAGGGTATCGGGAGAATAACCCACCGCGTCGGGACCGGTTCAGCGGACATATTTTAGGAAACCCCAGCATCTTTGCAGTGGTGTTCAGTCCGGATGGAAAGACTATCGCAGGTGCCAATAGGCATGGCGTCCATCTGTGGGATGTGAATACGGGATACCTCCGAAAACTCATCAGTGGTTTTTGATACGACCGCGCTGCGGTCTGTTGTAAAATGCCAATTTTCTGTTAGCGGAATTGTCCCTTAAATCTATCTATAAGAGAAAACTCTCATAGAATAATAGCATCTGTTTGCAAGCATTCCTATCTGGTTTTGTGAATTAAATTCTAAACGTCCCTGTTAATTTCTACTTGGTAAGGAGAAAAATCATGAAATTTGTCAACTTCTGTCTGTTTACTACTTTTGTTCTTATAACAGTAATGCAAATCGGATGTTTGTCCGGTGGTGCGATGGGTACTGCGGAAAAATTAAGTGAGACGAAAGACTATCGCGGTGCATTAGAAGTCTATCAAAATGTTGTAGATACCAAACCCGGTACTGCTGACGCGCGCGCAGCACAACTTGCAATAGGTGAACTCTACATTGAGCATATACATCAACCCGAACAAGGGATTGAAACTTATGAAGCGGTCATTGCTGAAGCACCCACAAGCGATGAAGCTGCAGAGGCACACTATCGTCTCGGGATGCACGCCTATCGCCAAAAAGACTATGACGCAGCGCAAACTCAATTTGGTACTATTGTTAACCAATTTTCGCATCTGGAATTGAGTCACAACGCACAACTGATGTCGGCAAAAAGTTATGAGGACGGGCAAAAATTTGAACAAGCTGTAGAAGTTTATGATAATTTTGCGAACCGCAACCCACAGAGTAAACGCGCTGCACAAGCCCTCGCCAATAAAGCGCGAATACAACGCAAATTCCTTAAAGATGATGATGAAGCGATACGTACCCTGCAATCATTAGTCATAAAATACGGCAAAATTAAGAGCGCAGAATCATACGTTAAAGAAGCTAAAAAAGTATTAATTGAATTCAATGTCTCTCCTTTTGGATTTGGTGCATATCCTGAAGTTCCCGCCGATTATCCATTTCAGGAGCGACTTTGGGATAATGCCACGCCAGAGAATGAGTTGTTAATCCGAGTTCAGATTAAGTTATGGAATCAAGGAACACGAACTAAAGGTGCATCGTTTAGTCGTAGTAATGGTCTCGTTTATCCCACAATTTCTGGTGTCCTTTACGTAGAATGGCGTTACATTGAAGAAGGTGACCCAGATTTAGTAGGGCGACGGTATGCCGGTAGAGTAAGCGGTGACGGAGATACTGCTAAAAAGTGGCGATCTTTATACCTTACTGACCGTATGTTTGAGCGCACAGACGTAACGCATGACACTGAGGTATCAGGTATAAAGATTTATGAGTATCCAGATGGAGGAATAGACCCCTACAAATTCCTCGATTTACCGAGGTTTGATGTTGAATTGAGAGAAGGAGGCAAAAACTAAACGTCTCTGAAATCACACTAAATTCCATCAGGGATAACGGTATACCTAAACCAACACCGCGTCCCATCTGTTTTTAACGTGATAGCACCGAGTTGATCTGTTCGCAACTGAACACAATTACGTTCCCGATACCGTTCTATGACATCCGCATGCGGAAATTGATACTGATTGCCTAAGCCGAGCGAAAAGACAGCATAACGCGGTTGAACAACATCTAAAAACTGTGCACTGCTTGAGGTTCGGCTGCCATGATGCGGCACCTTCAGAATCTCTGCCCTTAAATCTTGCTGAGATGCGATTAACCGAGTCTCACCCTTAAATTCAATATCACCCGTAAACAGAATATCCACCTCACCATAACTAACCTTCATGACAAGCGAATCATCGTTCTTATCCGTGTCTGTAAGATTAGTGGACGCAGCATCAATCGGATGTAGCAGGTTAAGCGTTGCAGTTGGCGTCAATTCAATTTTTCCTGTATAAGGAAAAGCATAAGGGATGTCTCGCGCTTCGGCAATACTACGTAATTGCTGATGGGTCTGGGAATCAAGTTCCATGTCCGTTAGTCCAAGAATCTGCTTTACCTTAAAGTTTCGCAGGATGTACGCAAGTCCACCCCCGTGGTCAATGTCCGGATGCGTGAGCACCACCAAATCAAGTTCCCGAATACTGTTAGCATCAAGATAAGGTTCAATAACCCGTTCACCTACGTCATATTCAACCTCTCTCTGCCGCTTCTCATCGTAATATGAACGTTGGATACCACCGTCAATCAACATTGTTCGCCTATCGGGAAATCTGATGATAGCCGCATCCCCTTGACCAACATCAAACGTAATCACTTCAAGCAGGCGACCCTCTTCATGAAACGCACTGTCCCACACCCAGACTGCCATCACAGATAGTCCGATGAGACTTGCCATTTTCCACTGCTTATATACGTATCGCCAATGTGTGATGCCTAAGCAGATAACTATGTAAATAACGATGAGACCAAACGTTGGCGGTGCTAACTTCATTATACCCCATTTCTGTCCAAATATTCCGATGAGTTCCAAAAAGATGAAGATAATCGCGTGGTTAACCATCGCAAGGAGTTTCGCGAGCGGCAGCCAGATAAACCCTACACAGACCGATGCCAGGCCTACACCAACGATTAACGAAACAAGTCCAACCGCAAACGGACCGACTATTAGTCCGAATGGATATGCCCTATAAAAATGGAAAGCGATGAGAAGTCCGGTGCCGAGCTGCGCAGCAAATGTCACGAGATAGGATAACACCAACCATTTTAGTGCGGTATTCTTGAGTTTGACCAATCTACTTATATCATCAGATTCGCCGGTATCCCATAGCCTCCGTAACGGCTTCTCCATTTTTGGAACAAAATAGACAATGGAGGTGACGGCAACAAATGAGAGTTGAAAACCAGCATCCCATAGCTGCATCGGGTTTAAAAGGAGCAATGCAAGGGCAGCAACAGCAAGTAAATTGAAAATGTCTGCATCGCGATCAATGATAGTTGCAAACAGAAATAGGGTTGCCATGAGCGAGGCACGAAACACAGAGGGGCGGAAGCCGACTAAACACGCATAGATGAGAACTGCCCCGATCGTTAGCAGACAAACTACCTTCTTGGGCATGCGAAATATTGACAAACCAAGATAACAGAACATCGCAACGAGTCCGACATGAAGACCCGACACCGCCAGCACATGGAAAGTACCACTGTTACGAAAGATGTCCAAAGTCTCTGATGGCACATCTCCCCGTTTCCCAAGCAGAATCCCTTTTAGCAATTGCGCATGTAACGAGTTTCCTCTTGTAGGTGGGGTTTGTAACCCTGAATATGCACCATCAATAATCCGTTCAGTCCGGAGGCGGAGTGCTTCTATCCAGCGCAGCGGTGGAAATCCTGATTGCTCACATAAGCGAAGCAGCCCTTGGTGATAGATTATCCCAGATACATTTTGCCGCGCAAGATAGGATCGATAGTCAAAACCGCCAGGATTTCTTTGTGCTTGAGGCTGACGCAGCACACCTGTCAGTGTTAGGTGTTTACCGTAACGTAGCGGCATCAATTCCTGGAACCTCACCAAGAACTTTGCTGACACTGTTTGCGCTGGATCAGACAAAAGATGAATCTGCCCTACGGCATAGCATGCTTCCCATGCTTCCCCGCGTTCCGGTTGATACACGGTGTCGCCTGTAAAACTAACGGGTTGGTCATAAAAATGGTGTGGAATTGTCGGGACGGTAGCGATTTCCAACCACAGCATTCCACTCGCAAAGATGGCAATATGTAGCAACACATAACACAGATATTTTGCCCGAACCCTCGCCAAAATGCTACCGATAAAGCATATCAACACGGACAACCATAGCCACAAGGGTGGAATTGAGGTATATCCACCCGTTAAGATGCCGAGTAGGAAAGGAATGAGGAAGTAGAGTGCAGGACGCGGTTTGAGTTTCATTCTGCTATGTGCATTGGATAACTTTACCAGTTTCGGAGGATTGGTATGTTGCGGCGATGATTTCGTTTGCCCTTAAGCCGTCGTTGCCGCTTGCAAGCGGTGCAATACCTGTCGTTACGCATTCTGCGAAATGCTCAAATTGATTTTGATAAAGGTCTTCGAATTGAGATGTGATGACCTGTTTTTCACCATCAAAGTATGTATGGATTTTCCATCCATCGTCGTTCAAAACGGATACGGAGCCTTCTGTGCCGTAGAGTTCAAGCACAATGTCGCACTGTGCAACGGAGAAACTAAGGTCTGTGAACCCTTGTGCGCCGCTCTCAAACCGCATCAGAATACCGCTGGTCTCCTCAACTTCGTAGTTGTAGATTGGGCTATCACAAAATCCTACGACTTCCGTGACCTCGCCGATGAGGTAGCGCAGCATATCAATACTATGCGGTCCCAAGTCCATCAGACACCCACCTCCGCTTATCTCAGGTTGTGCGCGCCATTCGTCTGCTTTTAAAAGGTATTTCTTCAAGAAAGGCATCCTGCCGTGAACAATCTGTCCAAGACGATTTTCGCTAACCCATGTTTTGATCTGTTGAAAGCAGGAGTGGAATCGGAAAAGGAAGCATACCTGTAGATGCACGTCGTTCGCATCGCATGCAGCGATCATCCGTTCACATTCCTGTGGCGTGAGTGCCATCGGTTTGTCACAGAGGACATGTAGTCCACGTTCTGCGGCGGCGATGACCTGTTCGCAGTGGAGATTGATGGGTGTTGCGACGTAGATTGCGTCAAGTTCGGAATCGTCGAGCAGGTCATTAACACTGCTATATCCTACTGTCGCGTGATGTTCTGTTGCGAGATTTTTGGCGCGTTCTGCATCACGTGAGAAAAGGGCATGCAGTTGTGCACCTGTTGCTTTCTGGATAGCGGGCATTGCTCGGCGTTGCGCGACGCTTCCTGCACCGAGGACGCCCCATTTTAATGTCATTTATTTGTTCTCCGTGGTTGTTTCATTATCGGGGTTACAAACGGGAATATAAGAGGCGCAATGAGTTGCGCGACTACGACCGTGTTTTTTGTTTATGAAAGTTCATCCTTCAGAAAATGTAAGAGGCGCAATGAATTGCGCGACTACGAACAATCTCCTCTTACAAGATATATCAACTGAACAATAATAGATGTATACCGGTTGCGAATAGGACGATTAGGACGATTCTGGAAAAATTTTGTTCTGAGAAGCGATTGTTCAAATATACGCCGACTTGCACGCCGAGTCCGACAAATGGGAGGAGGACTAAAGCCTCAACAATAAGTTCAACCGAAAACATACCGAGTTGGAAATACGCTGGAATCTTAGCCAGATTGATAAAAAAGTAAAGTAATGTCGTTGTCGCAACGAATGTGCGGTTGCCTAGTCTTTGCGGTAGAAGAAACATGACGATGACCGGTCCTGCCATGTGCGCAAGCGTTGAAAATATACCTGCAAGCGTGCCTAATAATACACCATGCCACGTTTTGAAATGGACAACCGATTCTTCATCCGTATCATCCGGATTTAGTTGTTGTTTCAGCTTGGAACGTAAAAATTCTAATACGGCAAATAAACAGGCGATGCCTCCGATTACCTTCTTTAGATGAACATCTGATATGTCTTTTAAGATGAAACTTGCAAGTGCGATGCCAACGATGGCACCGGGAATCAGTTGCCAGATGCTTTTGCGGTGCCACTGTTTCCAATAATGCCCCAGTGAGATAACATCTGTTGAGAAGAGTAAGGGGAGCATGAGCGCGACAACGTTTCGGACAGGACGAAACTGGGCAAATAGCGGGATGACTATCATACCGATGCCTCCGCCGAAACCGGCTTTGCTTACACCTGTGAGCCATGTCCCCAAACATAAGATCAGTATTTCGTAGATAAGGTTTCTCCTGACAGGGGTCGATGGTTATTGTACGGTTTATGATAGCGGATTTTTCCAGTTTTGTCAAGATGGAATTGATTGTTTCCAGGGTTATTTAGTTTTCGGTTTTTCTGCTATATTTTTTCACATTTCTATATAAACTACCTGTCCGTCGGGTTTCGCTACCGCTCTACCCATAGGCGTCAATTTAGCGGTCCTCCAGGTCCGGTAGGTGCGGTTTGATGAAGATTAATTTATTAATTCGGTAATTCTGATCTCTTTTCTGTCTGAATCGCGGATTATCGCAGAGAACGCGGAGGACGCGGAATTAAGAGATTCTTTGTTACCGACCCGTCTCTGGCGAAAGCAAATGTCCGAGACACAAAAGCATTTTCCGCGTTTTCTGTGTCCTCCGTGCCCTCCGCGATTCAGACAACCAGATAATAGACCTCACACAAGAAAAACATAAAACAAGATGTCTATGGTTAGAAAATTACCGAATTAATTTTTTAATCTTCATAAAGTTTGTGCTACAACACATCTGCGATCCTGCCAAGCGCGCTTCCAACAATACAGAGCGGTTAGAAACCGTACCATAGGCGTCAATTTAGCGGTTCCCAACCCGGTAGGTGCGGTTTCCTAACCGCACCTTTTTGTATCAACACCTCAAATAACGCAAAGGACGAGAATATCAGCGTTCGTAGTCGCGCAATTCATTGCGCCTCTTTTCTTTGAATGTAAGAGGCGCAATGAATTGCGCGACTACAAACGAGTTCGGCTCATGTAAAAAGTAAGTGCGTTTTATTTGAATAAACTCGCTGTACACTTGGATTCTCTAGAAGCCTCCGCACTTAGTCTTGACATGAGCCACGAGTTCTTTCCTTAAATTGACGCCTATGGGTTTCGCTACCGCTCTACCCGACCTACGAAATAAACTATCAGTAACACGCATCAACTGATAATTCTTAAAACTAAATAACCCTGGATTGTTTCTCAATCCTACCTATAGTGTGAGGTCTCTGTGCCTCGCAATTAAAAAGTTGACATCTGCCCTCAGATGTGATATACTAATATTGTTATTTTTACCTATAGGAGGTTTGTAGATATGGTTCAAGTTGAAGTCACAGTCGATTCAGGTGAAACATTTGATAGGGCACTCGCTCGCTTCAAAAAGATGTGTGGTAAGGCGGGTGTTGTCACTGAAATTAAAAAACGGAGTTTCTACGAAAAACCGAGTGAAAAACGGCGCCGAATCGAACTGAAACGTCAGCGGAAAGTAAAACCGCGGACGACAGAGTATCGCCCACGCTACGATAACAGTAATAACAGTAATAACAGTAGTAGATAGGCGGTTCAGGAGGTAGTGTGTATGTCCGTTCGGGATGTTGAGATGACTAATGGGAATTATAAAGGACTTTTAATTCAATATTGCCAAGAACGCGGATTGAGTCAGCCACTATTCACGGAAACACAACACGGCAAACCGGACTCACCCACTTGGAAGGTTACAGTACATTATGGGGACAGGGTCCACGAGATGACAGAACCGATACCGGGTGCGAAAAAAGATGCTCACCAATTCGCCGCAAAACAGGTACTTGATTCAATTGGCGATAATCGTGAACGTTTGTTGGCAGGCGAGGATGATGCAACAGACGCTATTATAACCGAACCTATTGAGACAGCGGAACTTAATGAACCTCTTGAGGTGGCGTTACCGCTTGTTACGAGTGCATTGGCAATTGCAAATGAACGGCTCGGAACATCGCATTCATCGCGTTATCGAGGTATTTCTGATGCCGAATTCTCTCGAAAGTTATCGCAGTTGACGATGCGGATTGTCAGAGATTTGGCGAAGGCAGCGGATGAAGCGAATATAAAGTTTCCGCAGACATAAGCAGATGGTGGCGGGGTCAGGGTTCTGACCCCGTTTTTTTATTGCAGTCAAGGATCTGAACAAGGATTATTTCCATCTATTGTATTTGAAATGTCCGAGGCGCAATGAATTGCGCGACTACAAACGAAGATTTAAAATTATATGGTTGAACGGATTAAACATCGACTGCGGCAAAACCGATTTTTGGCACCATTGATGGGGTGTCCTTATCCCGCACTGCGCTGGAATCGAGCTGTTAAACGTGTGATCCGCGAACTGGGACCTGACGCGCGGATTTTGGATCTGGGATCTGGAACGCATCGCCGCGCACCGAATGTGATTAATCTTGAGATTGAAGCGACTCCGATGGTGGATGTTGTGGCGGATGGGCATTGTCTGCCGTTTGCGGATAACGTGTTTGATGCGGTTATCTCTGAGGCGGTGTTGGAGCATGTCCGAGAACCACAGCATGTTGTAGCGGAGATGTTTCGTGTGCTAAAGCCGGGTGGATATGTGTGCGCGGCGGTGCCGTTCTTGCAGGGGTATCATGCATCCCCTCACGATTATCAAAGGTGGACAGCGACAGGGTTCGTAACGTTGTTTTCTCAGTTTCGTGAGATCGAAAGCGGTGCATGTGCGGGTCCGACTGCGGCATTGCATTGGATTTTTCGGGAGTATATCGGGCTTATATGTTCTTTTGGGAGTTTGTTGGTTGCGAAGGCTGTATCGCTTCTTGTTGGCTGGTTGACATTTCCGTTAGTGTTGTTGGATATGTTGTTGATGTTGCATCCGCATTCGCATATTTTGGCGTCTGCGGTGTATTTCATTGGTCAGAAAGAGACGTAATATCCTTCTTCTGTAGAGGTGGGACCCCGTGCCCGCCCGTCTCCCAAAATCTGTAGGGGCGGGACCCCGTGCCCGCCTGTCTCCCGAAATCTGTAAGGGCGGGACCCCGTGCCCGCCCATCTCCCGAAATCTGTAAGGGTGGGACCCCGTGCCCGCCCGTCTCCCGAAATCTGTAAGGGCGGGACCCCGTGCCCGCCTGTCTCCCGAAATCTGTAAGGGCGGGACCCCGTGCCCGCCCGTTTTTGTATAATTCACAACGTTTATTCTGAATGTTCCAGTTCCCATTTGCGAACATTGTTGTAGATATACTCCCGCACAGATCGCAAAGCACCATCATTTCGGATAACATGGTCATGAAACGAAATTTCCCACAATTTCTTGTTAAACCGTTGCCAACCATTTTGCTTAACACCTTGGATATATTGGTTTGTTGTTAAGGATTTGAACCGTTTCATCAGTGTGATTAAAGAAATTGATTCTTTTGAATCTGAAGGTTGCTTTGAAGTAGACAAATCCCCTCTTTCTATCCTATTGTATTTTGGTTTTATAATAAGAATACCATGGAAGTGGTCGGGCATGACTTGGAAAATATCTAATTCAATCTGCGGTGAATATAGCGGCAATTCTTGCCAAGTTGTTTCTATCATGTGACCGGCATCGGTTAATACAATTTTGCCGTTTTTCAGGTGTGCAAATAGACAAGAGCGGTTCTTTGTTGTGAGTGTTACGAAATACCACCCGGGTTGGGAATAGTCATATCCAGGGAGGCGAAGGCTTTTGGATTTGGGGTAATACATCTTTTCTTTATTTCGGATGTGGCGGGGCACGGGGTCCCCGCGCTACAGTTATACGGTAATTGCGGGGCACGGGGTCCCCGCGCTACAGTTATACGGTAATTGCGGGGCACGGGGTCCCCGCGCTACAGTTATACGGTAATTGCGGGGCACGGGGTCCCCGCGCTACAGTTATACGGTAATTGCGGGGCACGGGGTCCCCGCGCTACAGTTATACGGTAATTGCGGGGCACGGGGTCCCCGCGCTACAGTTATACGGTAATTGCGGGGCACGGGGTCCCCGCGCTACAGTTATACGGTAATTGCGGGGCACGGGGTCCCCGCGCTACAGTTATACGGTAATTGCGGGGCACGGGGTCCCCGCGCTACAGTTATACGGTAATTGCGGGGCACGGGGTCCCCGCGCTACAGTTATTCCAATTATTCCACCGGCTGATATTTAGCTGCATCCACAAAATAGAGGAAGCCAATGCACATTTCATCTGTGGTTTTGTCTCCCCAACCGACGGGGACAGGTGGGTTGTGCGGGTTGGCTGGGTTCTTGGCAGAATTGTCAAAGTGCGCAACAAGTGAGATACGCGTGCCTGCAGGAAGGAAAATCGGTTTACGATAATGATAGATGTCTTGCCAGTTGAAATCCCAATCCTGTATCCAGATAATATCAATCGGATCGCCTGTCGGCGGTTTCGCAATGATCTGCATATCGCGTCCGAGCAGATGCATGTGCGGCATCGTGGCTAGCAGATAACTATCCTTTTTGACCTGTCGCGATGCTTTCACAGGATACTTCGCTTCTCCGGCAGGGATTACGAATTTATCGTTGATCGCCATACCGATCTCTAAAGGCGTTGTCTTCGGCGTTTTGGAGAAGTAAAGTCCAACTCGTGATTGATCGCGTTCCGTGTGCCCAGTGCGGTAGTAATGCACCTGTAGCACGATGTCAGCACCTTTCGGCAACCGATACCCGACACCTTTCGGTAGAACGGAAGGTCTGAGACCGGGTGCCCATCCGCCAAGTGTTCCCGCTGAATCAATACCTGGACCGGTACCTTGTGTGACATACCCGGGTTTCGGGTCTTTCGCAGCAAGTTTACGGGCTTCTCCCTTCGTATCTAAATAGACAATGACGTGATGCACTGTTCTGCGGTTGCCGGGTTGAACATCAACGGCTTGGACATATATGTCTGTGTCAAAGTTGGTGGGAATGATAAAGTGCCTATATTCGTCTTCGCCTTCCGGTTCAATTTCGTATTCCACTGGCATTTCAAAGATATGATCAGGTTCACCGAGTGCCCACCCTTCGTGGAATTTGGGGTTCGGTGGTGCTTTTGAGAGATCGCCTGCTGGTGTACCTGCTTCTGCCCATTTGGTGATCATCTCAATCTCTTTGTCGGTGAGTCTACGTTCGTTTTTGAATTCACCATGTCCGAATGTTGGTTTCCAAGGTGGCATCAGGCGCGCTTTGGTGTATTCAGCAATTTCGGTCGCCCATGCTTTGGCATCTCTATAGTCGGTAAGTGCAAAGGGTGCGACTTCACCTTGACGATGGCAGGATTGGCACTGTTTCTGTAGAATCGGTGCGATGTGTTCGCTGTAGGTGACTTCTGCTCGTAGGCAGGGTGCAAGTAGTGTAAACGTGATAAGTATGATTAAGAACTTTCTCATCGGTTCTGGATTGTCCTCCGGTTTTGTAGTTTGTTTATATTATAGTTTATTTGGGGGTGGATGTCAATTAAATTGACTATCTGTAGTTTGCTTCGGTAAGCGATGCGGTTAGGAAACCGCACCTACCGGCCTAAATTGACGCATAAGGGTGCGATTAGAAACTACACCTACCGGTCCTGGAGGATCAGTGATAAATTGATACCTACGCGTCAATCAGAAAAGATGAATTTATTGGGAAATATGCCTCTTTAATGATATAATCTATGTTACTACCATTACAACGGAGGGATACAATGCCATTTCAGAAACAGAGAATGATAGGGATATACCTGGCACTGCTGATGTTAGTTGCCTTTAGTGTAAACATAACCGATGCACAGCAGTCGGGCACCAATGTAAATCTTAGGAAATCTGAGTTGAGTGGTGCGGCCAGGGCATATAACGAACTTTCGGCTGCAGCAGTGCGCGCATTTATGATACACCTCACCGACCCAACCAATACCGAAACGTTAGAGAAATCGGTTGCGTTGTCAAAAGACTTTATCGCTGAATATCCGACATTAGACCACGTGTATGCCGTCAACTACTACCTCGGCAGAGCATTGGTGCAATTAGGGGATGTTGAAACGGGCATCGCTACCCTCGAAAAACTGGTAGAGGATACACAGTCTGATCGTCCCGCTACGACGCGGTATGTAGATGAAATCGGGGATAGATTTATATGGAATCCCTTTGAACATGGTTTGCTGGAGTTAGGATTGGCTTATGATAAGAACAAACAGCACGATAAAGCCGATGCTGTCTATAACAGGCTGATAACGCACCCAAAGTTTGGGGGCTGGCATCAGGCACAGATTGCGAGGCAAATACTTATAACGGATACTGCTTCGCGAACAGGTCAAACCCCCATGACTCACAATGCGTGGATATATAAACCAGCACTCAATTTTCGGATGCGATATGGGGAAGACAGAGGGCAAGTACGCACTTTGAAGGAATATGAGGGACAGGTCGTGTTGCTCTATTATGGCGCACCCGACACACCAATTCTCAAACAAGTTCACGATAAATATAAAGACCAAATGTTTCAGATTATCTCCGTGAACGCAGACATATCCGAACTGCCTATTGCTAAACCTATAGTGGAAAAAGGTGACGCATGGATTCACTATCACGACACACACGGCAAAGTCGCCAATATGTATGAGATACGCGTCCTTCCCGCTGTCTTTCTGTTGGATAGCGAAGGTTCTATCCGAAAGACGCATCTTGACGCGGCATCCCTTGAAAAAGCAGTTGATGAACTGGTGAAGGAAAACCTCGCTAAATACGCTGATCCGAGAACGCAAGCGGTTGTCGCAAAGGCGGTTGAGGCACACGGCGGACTTGAGAAACTAAAGGCTGTGGAAAATATGGTAATGGATGCAAGCATTTTTCAACACCATCCGGATGGTTCTGTAGACGAAGAAGCACGCGCAAAAGTCTACCTTTACCGTGATAAATTCTATATGGAATTTATTCCTGATACAGGTGAACGGCTCAGCCGTATCTTTGATGGCACTACAATTTACGAGAAAAAACCAGATGGAACTTATGAACGTATGCCTGATGAGGTTGCCAAATCTCTAACTGCTTTCTATAACGATTGGCTTTTCAGTATGCCGACTTGGCTCTTACCAGTCCTTGCTAAAAACGAGATTCCTATTGAATATGTTGGGACAGGGCATGCGAAAGATGCGCCTGCTGTTGTGCTAAGTGTTCAGCAACCTTCTGGGAAACCGCTCAAAATCTACATCAGTTCTGAAACACACTATATTGTGCAGCTTGCGTTTCATGATGGACTCGTAAACAGAGTTACGTCTTTTGAGCAGTATAAGGATGTAGATGGCATCAAAATGTCGTATTCTTGGATTGAGAAATACCAGTCGCATACTGAAACATTTCTCAGCAATGTCATCATCAACGCAGATATTGACCCGAAACTTTTTGATCCGAATTCTGTTGAAAAGAAAGAGGCGAATATACCCAAAGTGAAGCCCGACAACCTTGCAGAAAACGCTGAGCCAAAAGCCGATGATATTATCGCAGCGATGGTCGCGGCGCACGGTGGGATTAGGAAATTAAGTGCGGTTGAAAACATAGTGCGGGATTATACCCTCTTTGTGGCGCGTCCTGGTGGTTCTATGGAAAAGTATAGCAGCGGAAAAGCATATCTTTATCCCAAAAAATATCGCTCAGATTTCTTTACTGTCAAAGGTGAAAAGTCTTCGATGTTTACGGATGGCAAAACGATATACTACAAGGAAGGCGACATATTTGCAAAATTGCCTGAAGATCAAGTTAAAGCGCAGATGAAGAGCGATAAAGATATGGCGTTCCGTGAACCGATTTGGCTGTTGAAAATGCTGGCGCAAAACAAGGTGCCTGTGGAATATGTGGGTATAGCGGATGTGAAAGATGGCACTGCTTCGGTGTTGCGTGTTAAGCAACCTTCTGGGAAACCTATCAAAATTTTTATCAGTGATAAAACGCACTATCTCGTAGAAATTGAGGTGGAAGGTGATAAAACGGTGAAAATCTTTGGGCAATTCAAGGATGTGGATGGTATCATGCTTCCGCATCAATCTATTACAAGAAGGGCAGATTCGCATCATGAAACGCATTTCAGTAACGTCGTCATCAATGCCGAAATTGACCCTGCCCTCTTTGAACCGAAATAGAGTTTGTTCTCTGTAGTGCGAGGTCCCTGGGTCCTCCTCGCTCTTTGTTTGAAACGCCACACCAACCATGTCGGGGCACGGGGTCCCCGACCTACAATAAAAACAATGGTAGGTGCTGGTCCCCGTGATTGTCTTTAGCACCAGCAGTGCGAAGGGTGTATAGAATTCGAGAAAACCCTTGATGTGATAGCACCCACTACCTAAAGGCAGGGGCTTCGGCTTCGTAGCAACTGCGGTTTTCTCAAAGAGTCCACCGTCTTATTATCGCTCCACCAGCAGGCGATTCCCCTTGGGTGAAAAATCCCTTGGGCATATCAAGGCAAAATCTTGGCTATCCCCGCCTGCCTCTATCCAAAAAGGATAGAAAAGAAAGCGGACACCTCCTGCACAAGCGTGCAGGGTCAAAGCGGTGTCCAAAGTGTTAAGAATATGATACCACATTTTTTCGCAATTGTCAAATCTTTTTTTGACAAATAACGATTTTAGCCGTCTACATCCCGCAAGCTAAAGCATGGGGTTTTGATGGGAAGAGTGATAACAGTTCCTAATCCTGAAAATCCTGGTTCAGACAAACCCGCATTTTCCCCTTGCAATCACACCCCGACTCGCATATAATTGCCGTTGCATCAATATCAATAGGCGCAAGGGGACACCATGCCATCTCTCAACATCAAACACACGCATAAACCGATCAAGACATACTACGCGGAACTGGAAAAATATGAACAACTCGGCGCAGAAAACGAGGGCAGCGTCAGAGCCGCATTCCAAAACCTACTACAGCACTACTGCAGACAATCCAACCTCACGCTCCTTTGCGAAAAAACGATCCACACCACAGATAATAGGCGGATAATCCCTGATGGCGAAATCGTTGACGTATACAAATTACCGCACGGCTATTGGGAAGCAAAAGATACACAGGACGACCTACACAGCGAGGCAGACAAGAAGTTCGCCGCAGGCTACCCCAACAAAAATATCGTGTTTCAATCACCGACACACGCGCTCCTCTATCAGAACGGGCAGCTACGGCTTGACACAGACATCACCGACCCGAAAAACCTTGTCCAAGTGCTGCAAACCTTCTTCGCATATCAAGAGGAGAACATCACGGCGTGGCATCAGGCTGTTACTGAATTCAGAGAGATTGTCCCACAACTCGGTGAAAAACTGGCGACGTTAATCCAAACCGAACGCGAAAACAATCCACATTTTCAAGACGCGTTCTCTAACTTCCATCAGCAGTGTCAAACCTCAATCAACCCGAATCTATCCATCGCTGCCGTTGAGGAGATGCTCATCCAGCACCTGCTAACCGAACGGATTTTCGCCACTATTTTTGATAACCGCGACTTCACACGCAGAAATATCATCGCTCGCGAGATAGAAAAAGTTATTGATGTGCTTACTGAACGCACCCTGAACCGATCCGAATTCCTACGTAAGTTGAACCCGTTTTATGTGGCAATAGAGAAAACTGCCCGCACGATTACCGATTTCTCACAGAAACAGGGATTTTTGAATGCCGTTTATGAGCAGTTTTTTCAAGGTTTCTCTGTCAAGGTAGCAGATACGCACGGCATCGTTTACACACCGCAACCAATTGTGGATTTCATGGTGAAAAGCGTTGAACACATCGGACAGACAATGTTTGGTCGTTCCCTGTCTGATAGCGGTGTGCATATCATCGACCCGTTTGTTGGCACCGGCAACTTCATCGTCCGCATTATGCAAGAACTTGACCCGATCGCACTGGAACGGAAATACACTGCTGACCCGCCAGAACTCCAGTGCAACGAGGTGATGCTCCTGCCATACTACATCGCTAGTCTCAACATAGAACATCAGTTTTTCACGGCAACGCACCGATACGCCGCATTTGAAGGTATCTGCCTCGTGGATACTTTTGAGATAGCAGAGGAACGGCAGATATCCCTATTCGCGCCTGAAAATACCGCACGCGTTGAAAAGCAGAAGCAGACCCCGATGTTTGTGGTTATCGGCAATCCACCCTACAATGCGGGGCAAGTGAATGAGAACGACAACAACAAAAATCGCAAGTATGAGACGATGGGCAAGCGGGTTACAGACACTTACACGAAAGACTCAAAGGCATCAAGTAATACCGCTCTCACAGATCCGTATGTCAAGGCGATTCGGTGGGGATTGGACAGGATTGGTGAGGAGGGAGTTGTCGCCTTTGTAACGAACAACAGTTTTCTTGATGGCATTGCGTTTGATGGCATGCGGAAACACCTTGCGGAAGATTGCGATGCAATCTACATTCTGGATTTGGGAGGAAATGTGGAAAAGGGATTGAAGGTCTCCGATGCCAATGTGTTCGGGATTCGTGTCGGCGTTAGTATCAATCTATTTGTGAAGAAAAAGGAGGATTCATCTGAGACACCGCAACTCTTTTACTATCGCACCGATGACTTGTGGAACAAAAAACAGAAGTTTGACTTTCTGAATGAACGTCAACATGCAGGTGGTATTGAGTGGCAACCGATTCAACTGGACGCGAGGCATACATGGCTTACCAAAGGTCTCCGCGACGAGTTTGACACCTTTATGCCAATGGGGACTAAAGAGGTAAAGGCGGAAAAAGGCACGTCTGTTGGTGTGATTTTCAAAACATATAGCAACGGACTTAAAACTAATCGCGATCCATGGGCTTTCAACTTCAACCGAAATACGCTTCTTGATAACATTCAGCAGATGATTGAAACATATAACGCAGAAGTAGTTCGATGGCCACAGCGGACAAATCGTGAGGCAAACGTTGATGATTTTGTAGTGTCTGATGAGACAAAGATTAGCTGGAGCGAATCACTAAAACGGAACTTAGAAAGGGGAAAAACCGCTGATTTTTCTCAAGAAAATGTTAGAACATCTCTCTACCGTCCATTTACGAAATCAAATCTCTACTTTGACCGAATGATGAACGAGCGTGTATACGTTTTCCCATCTATTTTTCCAATACCGGAAACCGAAAGTGAAAATCAGGTAATTTGTGTTAGCGCAATAGGTCACGATTTTTTCAGAACTCAAATTGCAAATGTAATTCCAGAGTTAAAATTTTCCAGTTCCGCAAATGGCGGTTCCCAATGCTTCCCCTTCTACACCTACGACGAAGATGGCACAAATCGCCGCGAAAACATTACCGATTGGGCATTGGCACAGTTCCGCACGCACTACAAAGACGACACCATCACCAAGTGGGACATCTTCCACTATAACTACGGCATCCTGCATCATCCGGACTATCGCAATAAGTATCAGGCGAACCTCAAACGCGATCTACCGCATATCCCGTTTGCCCAGGATTTTTGGGGATTTGCCAACGCTGGCGCGCGCTTATCAGACATACACGTCAACTACGAATCGCAACCCGAATACGACAAACTGAAGTTCGTGCAGAACCCGAACGTCCCGCTCAATTGGCGCGTTGAGAAGATGAAACTTGCCAAAGACAAAACTTCGCTTGTCTATAACGATTTCCTCACGCTTGATGGTATTCCAGCAAAGACGTATGACTATCAGTTTGGCACGCGTTCTGCGTTGGAATGGATTATCAATCAGTATTGTGTCAAAACGGACAAGCGGAGCGGCATCGTCAACGACCCGAATCGTGCGGATGATCCGCAATATATTGTGCGGTTGATTAAACAAGTGATTTCGGTGAGCTTGGAGACGGTGGATATTGTTGCAGGTTTGCCAGAATTAGGATAAAATATAGATAAGGAGGTATTTATGGGAATCATAGAATGGCTAAATACAAATCAAGGCGTGGTCATCGGGATTGCCACTGTTGTGCTTGTGGGTATTATAGGTTATTACGCTTATCTAACGTGGCGGATGCTAAAAGCCAACAACACACCTGAGATTGCGGTCTCCCTCTGTCCTCACGAAGCCTATATCCATTGTGTTATGCTTTGCATAGAAAATATAGGAACAGGAGCAGCCCGCAATATCCGGTTCGTAACAGATCTTTCTTTTAAACCTGATGGAAATAGAGCACTTGAGGAAGTTGGTTTTCTAAAAAAGGGCATTGATTATCTTGGACCTGGGCAAAAAATTGAGCATTTTCTGGTGAGTGTAATAGGCAAATTGGATGAATTGAAGAAGACTCCGCTTGAGTTCAGGGTTACTTATACGGATTCGGTGAAACTGAAACGTAAACACGAACGCACCTTTCGCCTAGATTTTGGCGAGGATGAAGGTTTAGCGAAGGTTGGAAAATCCCCACTTTTCGAGATAGCCAAAGCTACAAAAGAAATCCAAAAAGATTTGCGTCATCTTACTACTGGCTTTCATAAACCTATAATCCGCACGCAGCCGCTATATGAGCATCGCATACGGAATCATACTGACTTTCTGGAGAGTCAGATAAGTCAATTCCCTCGTAATATTCAAGAGAGAATTTTACAGAAAGTAGAATCTCTTATTGATGAACAAGAACGGGAAATACGTGAAAAAGTGCAGAATGACGAGACAGTAACGGATGAGAATTCGTCATGAAAAGGAGGTGAAACAGATGACAGTTACAGTTCATATCTTCCCTGATGGGCAGTTATTATTGGAAGTTCCTGACGATACTGAGGATCCATCAGTGGGTAACAATAAACAGTTATCACATGAAGAATTTGAAGATGCATTACAGAGACTTGATGCCTTAGTGAAGAAATTTGCTAAATCTGATGCCAAACCATTGTCCGATTACGCGATGAGCCGCGAAAGCATATACGAAGATCATCCCAAATTATGATTTATCTGGCCGATACCAACGTTTTATTGCGATTTTCACGTCAGGATGATCCAAGTTATCAAATTGTTCAGGATGCAGTGCATAAATTAGAGGTAGAAGGTCATCAATTACAGACGACATCACAAAATTTAACGGAATTTTGGAACGTGTCTACTCGGTCTGTTGATCGAAACGGTTTTGGACACACACCATCTGAAACAGACCAACTCTTGCAAGAATTAGAAGGACTTTTTCCTTTGCTGCCTGATTCACCTGAAGTGTATCCAAAATGGAGACAACTTGTTGTTAAGTATGAAGTGTCTGGTGTTAAGGTTCACGATGCGCGCTTGGTCGCATCAATGATTTCTTATGAAGTAACACATATCTTGACTTTCAATACTGCCGACTTTACCCGCTATACCTCCGAAGGAATTGTTGCTGTTGATCCTGTGGCTGTCTGAATCTCGGATGGACGCGGATTTCACGGATGGTGCGGATTTCACATCTTCAGCCCCACCTGTCGCACCGCTGGGGCTCGGTTTTTGCTGTCACTCGTTTTCTTTCTATAAACATTCCGCACCGCTGGTGCTAAAGAGATGTGTTAACCGCCCTTTGTATAATAAATATTTCGTCCCCGACGAATCATGCAGAATACCACGCGCATTCGGCGTTGATTCACGGGACTAAAGAGGGATGGCAAGGCATAGGGACCCCGCCCTACAATCTCATCCCAGTGTAGTGCAAGGCACGAACACCCCGCCCTACAATCAGGTAGAAATGTAGCGCGGGGTGTTCGTATTGTGTGATTTTTCTAAAAGGTTCTTAGAAATTAGCAGGCGTCTCTTCTTACTTTGACACCTTTGCTTGCTGCTTGTTGCTTTGCTCAAGCACTGTATCAGATTCGACAACTTCTGATTCGGGTTGCCTGAATATTTCGTTTCTGTGTCGGATAAAGAACAATCCTACGGTAATGAGCAAAACAAGTAGGATCGCAATCCCTGCATATATATTCCTTCTCATTGGGATTCCTCCTTAAGTAATTCCATGTTCTGCAATGAGATTGTGGATATTGCGGTTATTGTCTTCGGATACAATTAGGGCGGTGCTGCGTTTTGCAGCTGGGAAGTTATACGATTTATGCAACTTCCGCGCCAATGCTATTAGAAGTTGAATATTCGTGTCCAAACCGTTGAAATCCGAAGCATTTATTTAACGTCACACTCGCTGAAAACATAGACTCTGACGAGGTTTATCTAAATTAGAATAATGTTAATTTTTATTTTAGAAAAACCGTCTCATTAAAATAAATAGACTTTGTCCCTATTTTCTTCTAATTATAAATACGCAAAAAATGCTGTTCAATATACAAACAATATACAAAATATGCATGGATACTGCAATTTTGTCATGATCCCTTTCAAATAATTTTCCAAGTTGGATATACTATAGTTCGTCCGTTGGGTAAAGTTTGCGAAACCCTTATGTGTCAATTTAAGAAAACGTCAGTATTTTATGTGCACTTCTCAATAGGAATGGTGATTGGGACTGTCCTGTATTTATACCCAATTAACCCGAATTGTAGTGTGAGGTCCCCGTGCCTTGCAATGCCGACTTTATCCGAAGACGTCGAATCAAGTTAATTTGGTATTAGTCCCATAGGGACGATATGTTTATAGAAAACGAGATAATCCATCTCTTTAGCTCCGTAGGAGCGATATGTGAAATAAAACGCTATAAACATTCCGCCCCTACCAAATCAACGCCGAATGCGTATATGACATTCGTCGGGGCTAAAGAATTGGGGTGTTTTCGTTGCTATAAACATTGCGTCCCTACGGGACTAAAGAGCATGTCTCATTCTCAAAAATCACTAAATTGACGCATAAGGTGTGGTTAGATGAAGATAAAAAAACAATTCGGTAATTTTCTCGCAATGCTCGGTGCGGTTAGGAAACCGCACCATTAGCGTCAATTTAAGGAAATAAACCTATATTTGGATATCTTAGCCCCAGCGGGGCGGAATGTGTATAGACCACGATCCATACCAAACTCAAGCCCCAGCGGGGCGAAAGGTGTATATGGGCACATGTTGTCAGACACCTGTCACCCCGCTGGGGTTCAAGAGACTGTTGGACACCGTTTTCTATATACCTGTCGCACCGCTGGTGCTAAGATGTGATTTACCAAAGCATCGGGGGGAGGCGAAAGGTGTATCAGACGCACTAACGTTACGCACTAAATTGACGCTTATGGTGCGGTTAGGAAACCGCACCTACCGGCCCTGGGGAAAATCGGCTTTACCGAATTAAATACTTAAACTTCATCTAACCGCACCTAATACCAAGAAAAATGAGATAACTCAAGTTAATTTGACGACTTGTGCCAGTTAACTTTTTGTAATATTTCTGATACTATAGTTAGATTTATTTATGCGTAAACAACGTCTTTGAGTGCCATCAACTTGCGTCCTAAACATTTGTTCAAAAAAACACCGAGTGTCCAACCACCAAACTTGTTACTCAAGCGTGTGCGAAACCCCCAATGACACCGGGCGCGTATCCGTGAAACATTGAACTGATGGGTGAGTTGACTTATCGTTGTTTCAATCCGTTGTCTGAGTTTAGCATGCTGCGGACGAAACTTTGGCGGATATTGTGCCTTCTGGTTCGGACGCCGTGTCGGTAATAGACACACATTGTCTGTCCTCAGTAAATCAGTCTCAAGTTTCTCGGAAATATACCCTTTGTCTCCGAGAATAATAGGATAAGTGCCACGTTCACATAACAAGGGTAGCACTTCTCTATTATCGGTATTCGCAGTCGCTATGGCAAAATCAACAGGGAGCCTGTAAGCAGTGGTTATTACACTCCCACGAAATCCTAAGAAAGTGCCAAGTCCTTTTGTGACACACTTTCCATAAGTAGCCAAAGTGCCGGTGCCATCAGCACATTTTAGAGGTGATGTTCAAGCAGGCACACGCTTGAAATCACAAAGCGGGATAGGAAAACTATCTACAATGAAAACCTCATCATCTGGTAACCTACACTCCGCACTTCTGATTTCCGATTTTCGGTATTTATTTCTCAAACCTGCGTGGTCCCTACATTGAGTAAGCAATTTCAGGTGAACCGGAAAAAAAGACAAATGGAAAATAGAATCTTAATTCACAACTCCAAATCTCCCCTATCCTGTGCGAATCCTTTCGTGACACGGGTTTGTCGTAAAAATACCAAAATGTGTCAAAACAAGTGCGGAGTGTAGGATACATAGTAGCATAAAATCCTTTCTTGGTCAAGATTATCAGGGCTATTTAGCAGGGTTATTTAGTTTTAGGCTTTTTGTCCATTTTAGACGAAAAGTCGCGATTCGGAGATCGCTCCTACAGGGGAAAGTCTTAGATTGAAAATCTAAATATTCGGAGAACTAAATAACCCTGGCTATTTAGTTTTAGGCTTTTTGTCCATTTTATCCGAAAAGTCGCGATTCGGAGATCGCTCCTACAGCGGAAACTCTTAGATTGAAAATCTAAATATTCGGAGAACTAAATAGCCCTGCAAGATTATTGCGATTCAGAGGCCGGTGAATCAACACCACGATACAGCGATCATAGCGGGTGCGGTTTCCCGACAAATGCCAACCCTCCGTATCCCCTTTTTCAGGAGGGACGTATTTGGCGTTGATTCCACTATTTTGTCTGAACCATGATTCATAGGATTTCCAGATTATCAGGATTATCCTCACCAAGCGTTTTTCGCGTTTGAATCTCGGATTATACCAAATTAACCCGATTTGTAGTGCGAGGTCCCCGTGCCTCGCAACCGTGTGCTATATCAAAAAACTTCTAATCCCGTTAATTTGGTATTAGACGGATACGGTGCGGTTAGGAAATCGAACTTACCGGGGTTGTTTGAGAAATTATGTATTTTACAAATTTATTGACAAAATTGATTACAATGATGTATAATTCCATGTTAAATCATAAATATGATATAATATAATATAATATGCTTAATATTAGATTTAATATGGATTTTAACAATTTTTGACCGTGTTTCCGCGTCACAACTTGTGACGCGGGTTTGTCGTAAAAATACCAAAATGTGTCAAAACAAGTGCGGAGTGTAGGTTATACTCAACATAATACCATATTAACTTGATTTGTAGTGTGAGGTCCCCGTGCCTTGCAACCGTGTGCTATATCAAAAAACTTCTAATCCCGTTAATTTGGTATAAGATGCGCTTTAAAATGTCTTAAATACTCCGTAATGGTATTTTATTTGCCAGAATTGGTATTAGAAATAGCTTCCAGAAAAGGAGAGCCAACGCATGAAAACCACACTATACCTAACACTCACGCTGTTCACTTTTGTAACGTTAGCGTTTTTGTCGGAAAGTTTTGCGCAAGACACTTCGCCGGAGTATGTGGTGCGGATTATCTATTTTTTGCCAAAAGACCGCACAGTGCAGCCAGACATAGATGCCAAACTCAATGAGATGATAAAATCCGTGCAGCAGTTTTTTGAAGACGAAATGGAAGCACACGGATATGGCAGGAAAACATTCAGATTTGAAGCCGATGAAAACGGGGATGCTATCGTGCATCATGTCAGCGGAAAATTCAATGATGCACATTATCAGGATAACACAACAGGTAAAGTTTTTGAAGAAATCCAGGATACGTTTAGCCAAGCAAAAAATATTGATTTCCTTGCGATAGATGTTAGCGGTGGTTTTATTTATCTGAGTGGTGGTGAAGAAGTATATGGGGTAGGCGGTGGATGGCCAGATGGCGGCTACGCTGCTGTTCCCACAGACTGTGCTTGCTACGGTTTTTCTGTTCATGCTCACGAACTTGGACATGCTTTCGGATTGCATCACGATTTTCGCAACAACGTTTACATTATGTCTTATGGGGGAGGAAAGCGCGAATTATCGTCGTGTTCTGCGGAATGGTTAGATGCACATCGCTATTTCAATCCCACTCAAACGCCAAATAACAATAGCAATACAACCGTTAATATGCTTCCCCCCGAATTCTCTCATCCGTTTTCTATCCGTCTTCGTTTTGAGATCACCGACTCTGATGGACTCCATCAAGCACAGTTGCTGTCTCCTACAAGCGAGCAAGATGTTCCGGAAAACGCTCCGAGAACACCGAAAATTATTGATTGTAAAAAAATAAATGATGCAACGGAAACTGTTGAATTTGTCACCAATAAATTACCCGTGGAATCCGAAACCCAAATATGGCTTCGGATTATGGATAAAAACGGAAACTACACAGGTCAATGGTTCACGATTGATGTTGCCTCTTTACTTCCCCAAGGTGACGTTGTCTCAATACCAGATGCGAACTTAGCAGCAGCAGTGCGCGAAAGCCTCGGATTGGCACCAACAAGTGACATCACACAACTGGATATGCTGAAACTCACGAAAGTTGTGGCTCGGAAACAACAGATTACAGACCTTACCGGACTTGAACAGGCCGTGAACCTAAAATCTGCATTCCTTGAAGACAATCAGATTCAGGACATCACACCACTCACAGAGTTGTCAACACTCAAAGTATTGGCAATTGGTAACAATAAAATCAGCAACATTCTGTCCTTCGCTGGTGCACCGCTATTAGGAAGTTTAAATCTGAACAATAATCTGATTCGTGATCTAACACCTTTTGCCCAAATGACGCAATTGAAAAGTTTGGTTCTGAATAGCAATCCAATTAAGGACATTACACCTCTGACAACGTTGACGCAATTGGATACGTTATTTCTTGATGACACCAGCATAAACGATTTAACACCTCTTATAGCACTAACAGGATTGCAAACCTTACTGCTGCGTAGGAATGGAATTAGTGACATCACGCCCCTTGCCAAAATGCCGCAATTAACATTTTTAATTCTTAGTGGTAATGAAATTAGTGACATCATGCCCATTGCTCAAATAACGCAGTTGGAGACGTTATACCTTCAGAATAACCAGATTCAGGACATCGGTCCTCTTACAGGGTTAGCATCGCTTGCAAGGTTGTATCTTGAAGACAATCAAATAACGGACATCAGTCCCCTCGCCAAAATACCGCGATTGGAGACGATATATCTTCCGAATAACCGGATTAGCGATGTAACCCTGTTCGCAGAAATGGTAAATCTTAAGTACGTAGTCCTCCACGGCAACCCGATTAAGGATAGAAAACCACTCCTTGAGCTGTTAAGAAAGAATCCCCGTGTGGAAATATTTGACAAGCGCGGTCGTGGACCGTTACCTGTTACGTTGTCCAGTTTCCGAGCAAAACACACAAATGCTGGTGTTGTGCTCAAATGGACAACCGAATCGGAACTGGATAATGCCGGGTTCAATATCCTGCGCAGCGAGACAAAAGATGGCACGTTCAAGGTTGTCAACCCGAAACTTATTCACGGGGCAGGCACTATTGGTGAACGGCAGACCTACACATGGACAGATACCACAGCCAAGCCGAATGTTGTTTATTACTATAGGATAGAGGATGTGTCACATGCCGGGATACGCAAACAGTTAGCAACAGTTCGGTTGAGGGGACTTGTGTCGGCAACGGGTAAACTTACTACTTCGTGGGCTGATTTGAAAACGCCGCGGTAACTGCATAAGGCGTATTTTAGTGTGATATTGGAGGGATTTGTCTTGTGGGAGCAGTTTTCAACGATGATTGTCTGTCTGAACCAGGATTTTCAGGATTTACGGATTTTCAGGATTACCTACATCACGCGTTTCCGAGGATGATCCGGTGCGGTTAGGAAACCGAACCTACCGTGGTTCGGGGAATGATCATATCCGGTGCGGTTGGGAAACCGAACCTACTTGGCTGGGAGTCGGCGGAGTTCTTTCTCAATATTGGTTTTGAGTGCCTTATTGCCAATCTGTTCCGCGAGTTGCAAGGCATTATTGAAATTTTCCTTAGCCTTCGCAATATTTCCTGTATCTCTATTCTTAATGCCGCGAAGCACGGAACCCATCGCATAATTCAAAAAGGCAATATCTTTTTCTCCAAGTCCAACATACGCATCACCGCGACTGTAATAGATCTCTTCATAATTAGGAGGAGCGAACCGAAGTGCCATATTATAATCCTTAATGGCAGCCTTGTACTCGCCAAGTGCTGCCCTCGTTTTGCCAAGATTATGGCGAGTTTCAGGATTAAACGGATGCATCACATTGGATTTTTCAAGATCGGCAAGTGCTTCCGCATATTGACCGAGCTCATATTTGGCACTGCCACGATAATAGTAATAATCTGTGTGATCGTTACGATTTAAACGAATTGCCACGTCAATATCAGCAACAGCATCCTCAAATTGACCGAGATGATATTTCGCTTTTCCGCGATTGAAATAAGCCTTCGCATAATCAGGTTTTAGTCCGATGACTGTCTCAAAATCTAAAACAGCAGCCCCGTATTGTTTGAGTTTTAGGTTCGCATTCCCACGACTTTGATACACATCCGCATATTTAGGTTGCATTCTGATGACAATATCATAATCCGGAATGGCATCCTCGTATTTTCCCATACTCTGTTTCGCGTTCCCACGTCTGTAATAAGCCTCCGCATAATCGGGCTTGAGTTTGATGACGGTATCATAATCCGAAATGGCAGCAAAATGTCGTTTCATGTTTCGTTTCGCATTCCCACGATAGAAATAAGCCTCCACATACTCAGGGTCTATTTTGATGGCAGCGTCATAATCGGGAATAGCTTCCTTGTGTTTTTTGAGGGTTTGTTTGGTTCTTGCACGATTGTAATAAACCGCCGCATAATCAGGATTTTGATTGATAGCCATGTCATAATCCCAGAGGGCGTGCCCGTATTGTTTGAGGTGGTGTTTCGCAAGTCCGCGATTGCTGTAAGCCTCCACATAATTAGTCTTGAGTTTGATAGCCACCGAATAATCAGAGATGGCTTGCTCATAGTCACCCAATTTGGCTTGGGCAAGACCTGATCTATTGAAATACTCGGCAGATATATTGCCAATCGGGTCGTGTTCTTGCTCTGATTGCTCTGTTTGCTTTACCAACGCTGCAAGTGCGTTTGAAGGGATAACAACAGTATCACCTATTTTGATTGTATCGCTATTGCCAAGGGGTAGGGGTGTGATGTCGGTAGGTAAGACTCTCAGCAACACAAGACCGGTTTTCGGGTCTACTGCGGCGACTCCCTCAATTGCATGCTTTTTGTCTTTACCGACGATTTGTGCTGTGCCTGTTACTGCGTCTTTGATGGCATCTGCGTTGGTGACAATCAGTGTGTTGCTGACGAAGAACCCACTCCCGCTGGTAAGAGGGGTGTTGTTCTTATCCGTCATTTCCAGAAGGACTGTGGTTGCTGATGCGATGTTTATTGTTGTGCATATCAGCAGGAATATTATGCCAATTAGTGTTAGCTGCCAATGTGTAGTATGTTTACGCATATATATCGCCTCGTTTAGTGGGTTTGATTGGAATTATACATTAGGTGGTGCGTTGTTTGCAACCCCGATTTTTTGTTGGAGGGGTTTTCAGCCCCGATTTTCTAACAGTTTGTGCTACAGGATCGCGATTATTGTCTGAACCAGGATTAGGAGATTTTCAGGATTATTCTCAGCCAGTATTTTTTAATGAAAAGAATATGAAGCATCCACTTTTGATATAAAAGAACCTAATCCTGGAAATCCGATAATTCCGTGAATCCTGGTTCAGACAAACCTACTCTGATTTGGTTTGCAGGTTTTTGAGTTCTCGTTCAGCATTGATTTTGAGTTGCTTATTCCCTACTTGTTCCGCGAGTTTCAAAACGGTCTCAAAATCCTGCTTAGCCTCCGATGTACGCCCTGCATTTCTATGCTGAACGCCGCGATGATATGCACCTGTCGCATAATCCGAAAGCGCACCATCATTATCCCCAAGTTTAGCCTTCGCATCCCCACGACTATAGTAGAAATCAGGATCCGCATCATTCCTCTCAACTGCCTTATCGTAATCCGCAACGGCAGCTTTGTATTGCCCAAGTGCCGCCTTCGCTTTGCCGCGCTCGTGGTAGGCATAAGGATATCCGGAACTGAGTTGAATAGATGTGCCAAGATCAGCAATCGCCTCGGCATATTGCCCGATGTGATATTTCGCACTGCCACGATAGAAGTAATCCATGTGAATATGCTGTCGGACGGCAATTACCATATCAAAATCAGGAATAGCAGCCTCGTATTTTTTTAATAGATATTTCGTCTTTCCGCGATTGATATAAGCCTTCGTATAGTTAGGGTCTAATTTGATGGTGATGTCAAAATCCAAAATAGCAGCTTCGTATTCTTCAAGGTTTTGTTTCGAAAGTCCACGATTGAAGAACGCAAAAATATTGTTAGGACTTATCTTTATCGCAGCATCATAATCCACAATAGCTTCCTTGTATTGTCTAAGTGAAAACTTCGAATTGCCACGCCTGATGTAAGTATAGGTAACATTAGGGTTTAGTTTGATGGCGGCTGTATAATCTGCAATGGCAGCCTCATAGCGTCTGAGGTTATGGTTTGAAAAGCCACGGCTGCTGTAAGCACCTGCATGATTCGGGTTTAGACTGATGACAGTGTTGAAGTCCGTAATGGCTTCCTCGTATCGTCTCATTAGTAGTTTCGTATACCCGCGACCGTTGTATACATCCATCTGACATACTCCCACAACTAAAGCAGTGGGGTTCTTTTGTCCCACCTGCTGTGTAGATTGTGGTATCAACAAGGGTTGCTTGCTAAGCAAGTCTAACACCCTCTACTCCAACAGACGATGCCCCGCCTGCACACCCGAAGGTGTCTTATGAACATTTTTGAGAGTGCTGTTTTCGGGATGGTGTCCTACCACTCTTTCCCATTACACTCTAAGCTTCCATCAGCAACTATCTGGTGTCAAAGACTTCTACCGCTTGTGTCGCAACTTTACGTGAGTTCACTCGGTATGTAGCACCCAGAACGCCTGCTCACAACCCGTGGAGTTACGAAAAGAGATTATAGCAAGAATCGTGTTTTATGTCAAGAAAAAGTTTTGGTCTAATACAAGAGGGCGGTGTCTACATCCCAAAGCTAAAGCATTGGGTTTTGACACCGAAACTCGATAATTCGGTTTTAATCTGATGGCGGTAGTGAAATCCGTAATAGCTTCTTCGTATCGTTGTAGGTTGTGTTTCGCACGCCCACGATTGTAATATGCCTCCGCATAATTAGGGTCTATTCTGAGGGCGGTATCATAATCCACAATCGCTTCATGGTATTGTTTGAGGTTTTGCTTCGTATTGCCGCGATTGTTGTATGCCAACACAAAATTAGGGTCTATTCTGAGGGCGGCATCATAATCCGCGATGGCTTCCGCGAATCGTTTGAGGTGCAAATTCGCGTGTCCACGATTATTGTGATGTAGAGGATAGTTAGGGTCAAGTTTGATGGCAACGTTGAAGTCCGCGATGGCTACCTCGTATTGTCGAAGTGCAATTCTCGTATTTCCGCGATTGCTGTAGGCAAAAGCATAATCGGGTTTGAGTGTGATGGCAGAGTTGTAATCCAGAATGGCTTCTGTGTATTGTTTGAGGCTATTTTTCGCATTCCCGCGATTGTAATATGCCTCCGCATAATCGCGTTTTATTTTGATGGCGGCGTTGTAATCCAGAATGGCTTCTGCGTGTTGTTTGAGGCTACTTTTCGTATTCCCACGATTGTTGTATACGTAAGGGTAATCCGGTTTTAATTTGACGGCGGTGTCATAATCTGCAATGGCTTCCGCGTATTGTCTGAGTTCTCGTTTCGCATTCCCACGTCTGTAATAAGCCTTTGCATAATCTGGTTTGATAGTGGTTACCACTGTGTAATAAGGTACGGCTTTCTGAGGGTTACCCGATTTGGTATGTGCTATACCCAACATAAAGAAATACTCGACATGTATATTGCCAATCGGGTCGTGTTCCTGCTCTGATTGCTCTGTTTGCTTTATCAACGCTGCGAGTGCGTTTGAAGGGATAACAACAGTATCACCTATTTTGATTGTATCGCTATTGCCAAGGGGTAGGGGTGTGATGTCGGTAGGTAAGACTCTCAGCAACACAAGACCGGTTTTCGGATCTACTGCGGCGACTCCCTCAATTGCATGCTTTTTGTCTTTACCGATGACTTGTGCTGTGCCTGTTACTGCGTCTTTGATGGCATCTGCGTTGGTGGCGATTAGCGTGTCGCTGACGAAGAACCCACTCCCGATGGTAAGCGGTGTGTTGTTTATGTCCTTCATCTCTAGAAGGACTGTGGTTGCTGATGCGATGTTTATTGCTACGCACATCAGTAGGCATATCATGGGGATTAGCATTGACTGCCAAAGTGTAGAATGTTTGCGCATAACTCGCCTCGTTTGGTAGGTTTGATTGGAATTATACATTAGGTGGTGCGTTGTTTGCAACCCTGATTTTTTGTTGGAGGGGTTTTCAGCCCCGATTTTCTAACAGTTTGTGCTACAGAATCGCGACTATTGTCTGAACCAGGATTTTCAAGATTATCGGATTTACGGGATTATTCTCATTCAACAGTTCTCGCTATGGTGAGGTATCTTATCGCCGTGAGACACAGCGCAGAAGAAATGTGAGACAATACTCTTTTGATGTAGCGGTTTCAAAATCCTGGAAATCCGATAATCCTGGTTCAGACAAAAGGCAGGCACGGGGACCTTGCACTATAGTGAAATGAGATTGTAGGGTGGGTCCCTGTGCCTGCCCGTTCTTGAGATGCAATACATCAGCAGGGCACGGGGACCCCGCACTACAGTTCGTTTTAATTTACTTGTTTATTTTTTGATAAACGGGTATAATAATTATTATTATACAACCCTTAGAGGCGGATTGCCAGGATAGTCCCCAAAACTACTTCCGCTTTTATCCTAACTGGTAATTGGGACAGGTATTGCATTCTCAACTGCTTTTTCAGCAGATTGGAGATATTCATGAAGAATCTTATTCTTATTGATGATGAGAAAGATTACACGCTCTCTGAGTTCACACATCTGGTTCGGCGTGCGCTGTCTGCGGTTGCAAATGAAAGTCCCGACATGGAACTTGTCTATCCCGGACGCGAGGTCTATTTCGCTATTTTCGACTTACTCGGCTACATCAACGACCGCGTGACAGGCGAATTCCGAATTACACAGACGAAATCTAAGCATTATCAGGTCCTCTATGTGCCGGAAAAAGCGGCTCGGAAAGAGGCAGACAAACCGATGATGCGTTCCCGTGCTGCCACCGCAAAACTGCTGGAAGAGATCACCGGCAGACGCCCAAATTGGGCTGATGGTGATGATAACCCGCAGAACACACGGCCCACCAGTAGTAGTGAGGACGACGATGGCTAAAAAGTTCGCGAACATGCCCTTCACACAGATCACACGGCGCGAGGCGGACATACTCATGAGTCTAATCAGTTCATAGGTCAGGTTTCGCTTCGTTCTACCCTTATATGTCAACTTAAGAAAATTTATGTGGTTTTATGAACACCACTCAATAGTTATGATTATTGAGACTGTCCTATATTTAGTCCCATAGGGACAGAAGAGCCTTTTTTATATTCGAAAAATCACTAAATTGACGTCTATAGTGCGGTTGGGAACCGCACCTACAAGGATTTATCGAGTTTCGGTGTCAAAACCCAATGCTTTAGCTTTGGGATGTAGACACCGCCCTCTTGTATTAGACCAAAACTTTTTCTTGACATAAAACACGATTCTTGCTATAATCTCTTTTCGTAACTCCACGGGTTGTGAGCAGGCGTTCTGGGCGCTACATACCGAGTGAACTCACGTAAAGTTGCGACACAAGCGGTAGAAGTCTTTGACACCAGATAGTTGCTGATGGAAGCTTAGAGTGTAATGGGAAAGAGTGGTAGGACACCATCCCGAAAACAGCACTCTCAAAAATGTTCATAAGACACCTTCGGGTGTGCAGGCGGGGCATCGTCTGTTGGAGTAGAGGGTGTTAGACTTGCTTAGCAAGCAACCCTTGTTGATACCACAATCTACACAGCAGGTGGGACAAAAGAACCCCACTGCTTTAGCTGTGGGAGTATGTCAGAACGAAGCAATTAGACTAAACCCAGATTATGCAGAAACCTTCTTGAACCGAGGAAAACTATATAATCAACGAGATCTATATGAGGATGCCCACGCTGATTTTGACGAAGCGATTAACCTTGCACCAAATAATGCAGAAACCTATCTTAGACGTGGGGAAGCAAAGCATAAACTTAAGTTATATGAAGATGCTCTCACAGATTTTAATGAAGCGATTAAACTAAAGTCGGATTATGCTGAAGTTATCTACAATCGTGGAATCGTGTATTATGATCTTTACCAATATGAGGAGTCTCTGGAAAATTTTAACGAAGCGATTAAACTAAAACCTGATAGCGCAGGTGCATATTGTTTCCGAGGAATTGTTAAGAATAGATTAGAGCAGTATGCTTCAGCCATTCTTGATTTAGACAAATCAATTAGCCTTAACGATTCTATTGTATATCCATATTACGAACGGGGAATGGCGAAGTTTAACCTCCGCCATTTTCAAGAGGCCAAGTCCGATTTTGAAATAGCATTACCAATGGCTAACCAGCAGGACAATGTTGATATGCGAAACAAAATTGAAGATTTACTAAATGAGATTGATTCCCGCACTGTTGGAGGGTCTCAAGATGAAGAATAAACTATATTTCGGTGACAACCTTGAAATCTTACGGAAGATGGACAATGAGTGTGTTGATTTAATCTGCACCGATCCGCCGTTCAATAGTGGACGCAACTATAACATATTTTTGACTGATTCGGCTTATGGCATTCGGACATGGGACAAGGCGGCAGAGGACGCACGGGTTGATATTGAGATAAAAGCTGCTAGTTGTAAAACCTATAAAGCACTTAATGAGTGTCTACGTGGATATGATATAGTGCTTCGAAATTCTGATTCTGCGATGGGTGCATACCTCGCTTTTATGGGACAGAGACTTACCGAAATGCACCGCATACTTTCTAAAACGGGTAGTATGTATCTGCACTGCGATCCGACTGCAAGCCATTATCTAAAATGTATGATGGATGCTATTTTTGGTGTAGAAAACTTTAGGAATGAGATCGTATGGCATTATCGAAGACCGACAGGTGCCTCAAAACAATTCCACAAAATGCACGATATAATCCTGTTCTACACGAAAACCAGTGATTATGCATTCACTAAATCCTCGCCAGTTTATGAAAACGAGATATTTATTGAAGATGCAGTAATAGAGTTTATGGACGAGAAACCGACTCGTTTGAAGGATGGCAAAGGGAATTCCATAAGAAGACGTACAAAAAGAGACGATGCATTGATGCACGATGTATGGGATGACATCAGTCTTCTTTCGTCAATCTCCATAGAACGTCTTGGCTATCCAACACAAAAACCGCGTCGCCTCTATGAACGTATGATAAAAGCGTCCAGCAACGAAGGGGATTTAGTGCTGGATCCATTCTGCGGGGGCGGCACCACGCTTGATGCTGCACAAGCACTCAAGCGGCACTGGATAGGAATTGACATGACGATTCTGGCGTTGGATCCGATAAAACATCGTCTGAAGGATCGGTATGGCTTGAAACCATCAAAAGACTATGAGATCAAAGGTTATCCCACGAACATGCAGGATGTGAAAAAACTTGCCAGTGATAAGCAGAAATACAATGAATTTTCTAATTGGGTGGTAACACGACTTGGACTTACGCTTGCTAAAGATGTTGATAATGGCGGGGATTTCACATTATGGACACCGGGTCGCAAGGATAAAACAGATTTTCGAATACTTGCCGAAGTTAAGACAGGTAAGCCGACGACAAAACAAGTTCACGCTTTTTGGAAATTAATAGATGATAGTAAAGCAGCAATTGGTATATTTATCACCCTTGATCCTGTCCCCTCTGACATGCGTGAAATTGCAGAGGATATGGGTAAGTATGAATATAAAGGTCTGACGTATCCACGACTTCAGTTTTGGCAAATCACCGATGAATATTTTGAGAACCCTGAAACAATCTATTACGATCTCCAATTACCTGGGATGTTGCGTGTTAGACCGACAAAGAAAACAGACCGCCATTTCCCTGATTTTCAGTTGGAATTTGATATGAAGTGATTTAACTGGAACATGTTTACCTTCTGCACATCGGGGACACTTAAGTCCAAAACTGCATCTGATGATTCTTCTGAGTTTGCCACGCATTTTCATATTCCACATGTTCACGGCAGCGCGTCGCGATTCGGAGATCACTCGGACAGAGGAAAGACCTTAATCAGAAGGTAGCAACTACCGGAGAATTGAATAATACCAAATTAACGAGATTCCAATCTATCGGTGCGGTTAGGAAACCGCACCATTAGCGTCAATTTAGCGGTCCCCAACCCGGTAGGTGCGGTTTCCTAACCGTACCTTTTTGTATCAACATCTCAAATAACGCAAAGGACGAGAATATCAGCGTTTGTAGTCGCGCAATGAATTGCGCCTCTTTTCTTTGAATATAAGAGGCGCAATGAATTGCGCGACTACGAACGCGTTTTTTGTTAATGTGATGCCATCATTCAGAAATGGTATTAGAGAGGATCGCTATTCGGAGATCGCTCGGACAGAAAAGAGACTTGAGCATCAGATGAGAACTACCGGACAATTGAATGGCTCTGGCTACTGTTGCTCAACCCACCTTTGTCCCAGACATCTGTTCCAATGCTAACAGCAATGCTTGCGTCCCTAAACGTCCGTGTCCCTGAGCCTGAACAGCGGTATAAAGTTGATGTACCAATGCGAGTCCGGGTAAACTTAGGTTCATATTTCTTGCCTCGCCCAAAGCGATACTCATATCTTTGATGAAGTGTTCTACAAAGAATCCTGGGTCAAAATCGCGCTTGAGAACGCGCGGTGCTAAATTGTCCAAAGACCAGCAGGCAGCTGCGCCACCACTGATTGAAGATAGCATTGTTTCCAGATCCAAACCGGCTTTGTGCCCATAGATCAGCCCTTCACATACACCAATCATTGTGCCGGAAATCGTAATCTGATTGCACATTTTGGTGTGTTGACCTGCCCCAGCACCACCTTGATGAACAATGTTTTTTCCCATAGCAGAGAATAACGGCATAATCGCTTGCACCGCTGCGTCATCTCCACCAACCATGATAGAGAGACGTGCTTCACGCGCACCGACATCCCCGCCTGAGACAGGAGCATCCACAGAGGAAACGTTCTGTTCCTTAGCTTCAGCGTAGATCTCTTGCGCAAGGGAGGGTTCAGTGGTTGTCATATCAACGATAATACTTCCGGATTTTGCACCTTTCAATATTCCGTTATCCCCAAGATAAACCTCTCGCACATCAGGTGGGAACCCGACAATGGTAAAGATAACATCAGAGGCGGCAGCAACTGCACTTGGCGACTCTGTCCATGTTGCGCCATCGTCAATGAGCGGTTGTGCCTTTGATTTCGTGCGGTTATAGACTGTCATGTCATATCCAAGGTCCATAAGATGTTGGCACATCCATCTGCCCATCACCCCAGTACCAATCCAACCAAGTTTCGTTGTTTTAGGGTCAATGTTCTTAATACTGTTATCCATGCATAACTCTCCTTTCGGAATGTGGTGTTTCAGTTATTCGTATTTTATCCTCAAACTTGCTCATAGATTGAGCTCACTCCTGCGGCATAGCATCCTCAACTACGCCTTTTTTACTAATTCTTAAATCCTTCGCTATTTGCAATGCGATTACAATACCACCAAACACGACAGCGCAATAGACGGTGAAGAATCGCGTTAGCAGTACAAACGGGGTAATTAATTCCTTACGGATAAGATTTTTCATCAATAGGCTTTTTCCCACCTCTGCAAACCCACTTGCCCCAGGTGTTGGCGCAAACAGAACACCGAAGTTGTATAACATTTCAACTACGCATAGATCCCATAGAGAAATATCTGAACTAAATGCCTTTATTACGAAGTAACCACCGACGATTCGTGCCCCAAGGAATCCGCAAGTAAGGAGTAGACTAAGCACGCAAGTCCATTTATGATTACGTAGAAGTGTTGTGGCAAAAGTTTTGTGTTCAGTGGTCAGTTGTTCTACTTTCAACTTTGCACGCTCTAAGAAAGGTGCAATGGAGGTAAACCTTCTACCCACATGTTCGCAAAGCCAATGAAAAAACCTGAGAATAATTTCCGGCTTCAATAGTAGTAGAAGGAAAACTATAAATACCAAGCCGAATATCAGAAAACTAAGTAGACTTATCCACGTCGTTTCTACCGGTATAGAACTTGGATCTAACAAGAGGATACCGCCAGCAGAGAGTATTAGAACGACTAATGTAGAAAGAAACGCAGCGATACCTGCTGTTATGGCTCCTGATAGTGGCGCACCGGACCGAGCGTAAATATAGAGATGACCGACTCCCCCTGTCTGAAAAGGTGTAATTGCTGATACACAGATTGTCGCTAAAATTGCCCGAAAACTATTACGGAACTTCATTGTCGGTGTTACAATCTTAATGAAAATGTGGAATCGAAGTCCAGCACACAACCAGTCCACGAACATGCACACGCACACGATAAGCAGAAATTCATACCGCATATCCAGAAAGACCTGTTTTAAAGCTTCTGCTTCGCTTTTTATATCTTGTGTACCACTCCATACAAAACTCAGGAATAATCCGACTAATGTAAATAACGTAAAAAGAATAATACCGCGAATCATATTTTCGCGGCTCATAGGGGCTTGCATTGTTATCTATTTTTCCTTTGTTCTAAGCACCATAAAAACGTTTCAAATGTCAACATTCTATGCCTCAACAAGTGTTAAACTAAGACTTATGTCCATCGGCATTGCAGAATGCGTTAAAGCTCCAACAGATATTAGGTCAACACCTGTAGCAGCAACATCTCGCACTTGTTCTAATATAATTCCTCCTGACGCTTCAGTGACTGCAAGTTTGTTTACCAGTTTGACAACTTGTTTCATAGTGTCAAGAGGCATGTTATCTAAAAGTAAAATGTCAGCCCCTACATCAAGTGCTTCGTTGACTTGCTCAATCGTTTCAACTTCAACTTCAATTTTTGTGGTATGCGGTGCAATCAGCCGCGCGCGTTGAACTGCATTTCGAATTCCACCCGCTGCGACAATGTGGTTATCTTTGATTAACACGCCGTCATAAAGTCCAAAGCGATGGTTATGACCACCCCCTACACGGACTGCATATTTCTGAATCGCGCGCCAGCCTGGGGTTGTCTTTCGTGTATCAACTATTTTCACATCATAGTCTGCGACTGCTTTGACAAACTGTGATGTTAACGTTGCTACGCCAGACAGTCGTTGAAGGAAGTTGAGAGCAGTTCGCTCGCCAATGAGAATTGTTTTCGCGCTGCCTTGAATCTCTGCAATAGAAGTACCTGCAGCAACGGCATCACCATCACTGACAAAAGAATCGAAAGTAAGTCCGGAATCCAGTTTCTTAAAGGTCCATTCGGCGATGGGTAGACCAGCGACAATGCCATCACTCTTTGCATGGAGTGTGCCGATGCCTTTTTGAGAGGGAGGCACTGTTGCCTCTGTGGTAATATCACCAATACCGATGTCCTCTGCAAAGGCGAGGTCAAGCAAGGCTTCTATTGACTGTAGATTTAGCATGTGTTGCCCAATTTAACGACTTTTTCAGAAGGCATATAAATATCCGTAGAGCGATGTGTTATATTAACGTGAGTTCAATATTTGATTCCGAGTGTCCATCCAAAAAATAAAAAGAGTTGGGTTTCACTCATTTTTCGGTGTTTTCAGTTTAAATGGGGAATGAATCACGCTTTTATGTCGGATTTTATTGTGTATTCCGTTCTACCCAACGGACAGTAGTCATTGAATCTTTTTATCAAACCCACGTTAACGTAGTAAAAACTCAGCGGGCCGGCAAGTGTATAGAAGAAATTAGATTGATACCAAAATGTTCCAATTTTACCTATTTACACATAAAATCATCTCTAATAGCCGACTCTCTCTCCGTTGATATTTCCTGCTTCATCAATTGTAATGAATGCTAATTCAAGCACATTTGCCAAATCAAAACTGGCTCGCCAATATGCTTCTGGCCTCCCCCATACTTCTATTAGTTCGCTAACAGTGTCCGAGTCGTCCGAGTCCGAGTCATAGGTTAGTATATCAAGGAAAGCAAGTTCTTCTGGGGTTGCATCTTCATAGTCAGTGATGATCTGCAAGCCAAGTTTCCACTCTCGCGCTAACTCCTTCTGATCTGCCTCTGACAACTGATACCGTTCAAGAACACTTTCATAGCATTCCCGAGTTTCCTCTTCGAGTTCCTCAAGCCGTTGCCATTTACGCTCAACAAGCTCTATGGCTCGTATTCGCGCGCGAGATGCCGGACCTCGCTTCCGTTTTTTTGACTTCTTTACTCGCTTCACTGACTTAAACCTTATTTTAGTAGGCGCGGTTTGAAACCGCGCCATTTCTGCTTTGCAAAATCCTTAATACCTTTCTAAATAAGGCGTAAGGAACTTCTTAGCGTTTTCCGTGACTTCCCATGCTTCGGGCCAGAAACAGAGATCGATTGAAAACCACTCACCATCGTATCCTGTTTCATCCATGATGACAGGGATAATTTCATCAAAGTCTAACACGCCATCTCCAAAAGGTGCATGTGTGCTGGTTTCGTCATTATGGAGCGTATTGTCGGAGTCAATGAGGTGGAAGTGTCCAATTTCACCTTTGAGTTGCCGCGCGAGTTCAATGACACCATTATCGCCAAGTGTTTCCTTTTCACCGACCTGCCGTGCACCAACAGTTGCGCACATTTGCGCGTGGCATGTATCAAACATCACCTTGAAATTCGGGTGATTCACAGCCTGCGGCATATTGATAATATCGCTGGGTTTATTGAACATAAATCCAGGTTCAAATTCCCAGAGCATCAGCACGCCGTGGTCTTCTGCAACTTGGGCACAACGTCTCCAAACGGAAGCGATCCGATCCCATGCTTCTCCTCGCTCAACACCCGGAATTTCATCCTCAGCACCTGTAACAGTGTCCACTCGTATTGAAGGGGATCCAAGGTCAAGCGCGAGTTGAATGTTTTCCTTAAATAACTTGTAGTACCTATCATCCTCTTGTGCCTCGTCCGTTGCTGGACCGGGGTGCGACCAGAAATCTGCTGCTAATCCGGATACTTCCAAGCCGTAGTAACTAATCAAGCCTCTGACAGCATCACGGTCGCTTTTCATTGGATAATCGTTAATGTCAATATGCGGTTTAAATGCCCCGATTTCAACACCATCAAATTCGAGTTCTCCAAGACGTTTGACGACATCATCAAACGGGACGGGGTTATCTTCATAAGGTCCAAATGCGTAAGCCCAACTTCCAATTGACAATTTTTTTGCCATGTTTTCCTCCTGTAGGAATAATTTAGGAATTCTACTAAAGCCGCTAAATGTCTAATGTTGGAAGTAGGTTTCAGTTTTCAACAACCTTAGACATTTTCACTTTACTTCCTGAAATAGGTTCTGTTTTATGATAATCCTATAATCAAATTTTGAATTTCAGTCTCCAGTTCAATCGTGATCTGCTCGACTGTCTCTCTCTTCTGAGTCTTGTAAGTATCGTAGTGGTCCAAAAGATTTTTCGGTTCACCAGCGTGGATTGACGCGACGCGTGGTCCCCGCATCTTTGCTGTTCCAAAAACTTCTTTTTCCAATCTGAATATCACTTCAAGATAACGTTCTGGAGAATGCTCTTCAGCGACATATCCATCCGATATAGCGATGAAATTAATTAACCTATTCAAATCTGGATAGAATAGTTGGAATTTCTGAAGGTGTTCTTCATGTATTTTGCGTTCATACTCCGTCATTTCATCAACATCTTTATATACTTCGGCATCAACTATATTTTTCAACGTACGAACGCGAGTTAGGACATCGTTATCGGAATGGATACCCATAATATTTTCAGCGTGTGATAATATCTGTTCCTTGAGTCCCTGAATTTGCTCGTTGAGCGAAGCGGTGGGTTCTACTTTGAATTGATACTCATCAGCAAGTGTTGATAGAACAGCGATTCCGATGCGTCTCAGTCGTTGGTACCGTTCTATTGGTGTGCGCGCTGCCGATGGGAGAATGTGTCGCTCTAGCGCAGTGAGCGCAGCATCAATGACGTCCCACATATCTTGTGTATAGTGATATTTGATACCAAGGGGAACAACATAGAGGGGTTTATCAATGTTTCCTTTTTTCATATCGTCTATTGCCCAGAAGCAGAGTTGTATGATACCTCTCTCAAAGTGCATGACGGTGTCGTTCTGACTTGATATTTCTCCCTCGCCAAAGATGACAAGTGGCCATTTCCCTTCAGTTAATAGTTGCCGAGTCGTTCTGAAAGCATTTCTATCAACAGTGCCGCGCACAATGGAATAAACACCGAGTCGTTGCATCAGAAAACTACGGATTCCACTGAATCTACCTCTGTCAAATGTTTCTCTGGCTGCCAAATAGTAAAACGGTTGCGATATATGTTTTGACAACAGAAACACAACCACTGGGTCGGTTAACGCTGCGTGGTTTGGTGCTATTAACGTAGGTTGTTTATGAGTCGATTTTAACCTCGCAATCGATTCTGAATCGATGTCTAACGTTAACCCGTTTACGTACAACCGATTGACAAATGGCACAATTGCTTTGGCAACCTTTATCGCGGTCATATTCGGTTTCGGAGGCTTAAAGTCTAACATTGTGTGCTACCGTTGCATCACGCTGCGTGTACCTACTACCTTTAAAGACTTGGCGGATAGCAACAGATAACCTCCATCGGTGTATCACCAGTACTGACGATGACGTAACTAGATAGGCATCGCGGAATGAAAACGGATTTGCCGCGCTTGAGTGGGACATCTTCAAAGTCACCACGTAGGACACCTTCACCACCCAATGTTACGAGCGCATAGAAACCTTTGTCCGCAGGCATACTAAGTGTTGAGTTTACCGTCAAACGTGAGCATCCGAAGAATTTTGATGCTTCCTCTGGTACGATTCGGTCTTCACGGTTATCGCCTTCTGCTCTGACAAGTTCCGGTGTCCGTCGGATGTAGTTGTTTAGATAGTCCAACTCAAGTTTGTCAAATTCAGCAGCGTCTACAGCCAAATCCCAACCGAGTCCGAGGTGTCCATCTTCTCTATCATACGGAAATCCTTCCCATTCGGCGAGGATGTTCCAGTCGGTCGGTTCCTGCGGTTCAAGCACGCAAAGTCCTGTGCCGAGTGAATGGACAATTGGTGTCCGCAAGAAGTAGACTTCTCCAACCTTGGGTTCGACGACGTGCAGGAGGCTTCGCAGTGTTTCGATATCTTGTGCTTCCATCAGACGGCGAAATTCGGCTTTGTCTATAGCTTCCTTCCAACCTATCCATGCCTTTGCCCCGGGGCGCGTACCGATTAATATCCATGCCTCGTTTTTGCCGAAGGGTGAGTTAAGGTGTTCCTGTGCAAAATCTGGGTTCGGATGCCAGTGGATGGGGATATGTGCGCCTTCACCAACATCAAAAATCTTGAGAAGTACGCCTAAATCGGTGCCAAATTTTGCAACGTGCGCGCTACCGAGCGTCTCTTCTGGGAATACGTCTAACAGTTCTTTTAGTAAGACTACCTCTCCACTTGGGAGTTCAATCAGACTGAAGCCTTTTTCCGGTGGATTATCTCTGCCCGGAGTAACTGCCCTATTTGTGGAGAAAATCCATTCTTCTGAGTAATAATCATCTTTGGGATCAGGTTCACCCATAAATTCAGCACGAAGTTTACCTCCGTTATAGAAGTGCAAGTATGTATTCGGTGCTAAAGCAATGGGTGCGTTTAACATTGACTTTAATTCAGTTTGTGTTGCCATATTGCTATCCTCTCTTTATCTTTAGGATTTAATTCTAACATGTTTTTTGAGAATTTGTCAAGGGGCTTTTTAGTGTTGGTGCGTATAGTTTTGGCATCTGAATCGCGGATTACACGAATTTCTCGGATTTTGGATATCCTATCGGAGCAAATCAACGCAGTGTGTAACTGTAGAAAGTAGATGCGGTTTCATGAAGTTTCAGTATTTAAATCGGTAATCCCGATTTCCCCAGCTCCGGTAGGTGCGGTTTCCTAACCGCACCATTAGCGTCAATTTAGCGGTCCCCAACTCGGTAGGTGCGGTTTCATGAAGTTTAAGTATTTAATTCGGTAAAGCCGATTTTCCCCAGGTCCGGTAGGTGCGGTTTCCTAACCGCACCATTGGCGTCAATTTAAGAAAAGTCTGTATTTTTTTGAACACCCCTCAATAAGCATGATTATTGAGACTGTCCCATATTTAGTCCCGTAGGGACGATATGTTTATAGTACACCGTATAGACACGTCTCTTTAGCTCCGTAGGAGCGACATATCCCGATTGCTAATCTGCTGCTAAAACATACCGCCCCTACGGGGCTCAAGAGATTGACTGCCTCGTTTTCTATAAACATTGCGTCCCTACGGGACTAAAGAGGCTTTCTCATACACGGGAAACCACTAAATTGACGCTTATGGTGCGGTTTCCTAACCGCACCGAGCATTGCGAGAAAATTACCGAATTATTTTTTTATCTTCATGAAACCGCACCTACCGAGTGGGATCAAGTTAATTGGGTATTAGTTATCTCTATGTTTCAATAGGAATTATAGTGATTTTGCTTAACATACGCTCGACAAAAAATTTGTCGTTCTCTTTTGTAAAATACACTGAAAATTTCAGAGTCCGTTCCGACTACTATTCCCGAAATATGTCTACCAAGCCAATCCTAATAAGAGTTATCGGCATATTTTACAAGATTATAATTTTACGATTTACTCTGAATACTCTGAAAATTTCAGAAGTCGAATTAAATTAAACTCACAATATTTATAAGAATTATATCAAAAAAAGTTGCTTTAAATTAAGTTTTATGTTAAACTACATTTCACATTTTTATTTGATTTCGTTCTTGTAGTGAATTTTTAGTGTCAAAATCTTCTAAGAATATGCTTTTTATTTTCAAATGAAAGGAATTACACATGAGTGAAGAAGTTATTTCACGGATAAAGCAACGACGGCGTGAACTTAAAATGACGCAAACCGAATTGGCAAAAGAAGCGAATTTGACGCCTGCTGCTATTTCACAATTTGAGTCTGGAACTCGAAAACCCTCTTTTAATACGCTTTCAAGTTTGTCTGACGCCTTGAAAGTGACAACAGATTATCTACTTGGTAAAAAGGATCGAGGATACGAAGATCTATTGGCTGATCCGAGGGTTGATGTAATGTTTCGAGGAATGATGGATTTTACGGAGAGAGATAAGGAAACGCTCTATGAATTCTATAAATTTCTCAAAATACAATCGGAAATAACAGATGAATAAGGTTCAGCGAATGCTGAATAGCCGTTTGCGTTCTGCGAAGGACAGTCCTACGGCGAAAGCGTGGGGCATCCTTCGTGATCTCAAAATCCGGGATTTTCCCATAGATCCACGACAAATTGCAGCAAAACTCGGCATCGTGCTCTGGGAGCGAGAACTTCCTAATGCTTGTGACGGGTGTCTGATGCAGGTTGGGAATGCGTGGGGTATTCTCATCAACGCACGTATCCGATCAGAGACGCGACGTAATTTTACTATTGCGCATGAAATCGGACACTACCTGTTGGAGCGCGATACCGCACGCTCTTGTTCACTGGATGAACGTCTAAATACTATGATGGCAGGGCAGGAAGAAGATACGGAAGAAGAGCAGTCGCAGAAACAAGCGTATCTCCTGAGTGAGCAACGGGCAAACCAATTTGCTGTTGAATTGTTGATGCCTACCCCTATCTTTTTAGCGGATTCATCCACACTTTCGCAGGTAGGGTTGCCAGCGATTTCCAAACTTGCTACGCAATATGGAACGTCTCTGACGAGCACAGGGATTCATTATACAAGGTTATCCGATCTTGTTTGTGCTATTGTGTTTTCAGAGGAAGGTGTCATTCGATACTTCGCATATTCCGATGGATTTCGTGAGAATAAGGACTGTTATCTGGTTAATGGACAACCGCTGCATCCAGATGCGTTAGCATCTCGGTTCGCTAACAAAACTCGTGTTGATGAATTAATGGATGAAGTGCCGCTAAATTACTGGTGCAAACCAAAAGAACACCGAATGAACGGGGACAATTCGGAGCGTGCAAACTACAAAATTATTGAACATTCACGCCAAATTCCGCGCACGAGTCAGGTGGTAACTTTTCTCCATCTTCCCTGCTAATCAACTAAAACTATCTCATACTGTGAGACGGCTTCCTTTAATCAGGATATCTGTGATTTTTCTTTGGTTAATACCATTAATTTTCTCTCAAATGTTCAAAAAACGTTTCTGCTGTCAAAATCTGTACGCCTAACGCAACCGCCTTATCATATTTAGATCCTGCCCCTTCACCAGCGATGAGATAGTCTGTCTTTCCTGTTACGCTGGACGTAACTTTTCCCCCACGTGCCTTAATCTGTGCTGATGCCTTCGTGCGCGTCATATCCGTAAGGCTGCCCGTGACGACAAACGTTTTACCACTAAAAAAAGTGTCTTCTAAAATCTTCGGTGTTTTGACAATTTTTTCCGTAAAGCATCGCAATCCCGCCGCTTTTAATTTTCCGATCAAAGGACGATTTTGTGCAAAAAAGGTGGAAACGCTCTCCGCAATCTGAGGTCCGATTCCTGGAATAGCTTCAATCGCTTCTGCATCTGCTTGGCTTAAAGCGTCTATAGATAAAAAGTGATCAATTAAGAGTTCTGCGACGGTATCTCCGACATGAAAGATGCTCAATCCAACGAGAACTCTTGCCGCGGATGCCTGTTTGCTATGCTCAATCTGATGGAAAAGATTGCTTGTCGATCCCGGTCCCATCCGATCCAATTTACGCACTTCTTCTTCCTTTAAAGTGTAAAGGTCTGCAACATCCCGAACAAGTTCATTGTTTACTAATTGGTTTACTGTTGCGGGACCGAGTCCTTCAATTTCAAGGGCATTGCGCGAAGCGAAGTGAGCGATGCGGCGTTTCAATTGCGCCGAACACCCCGCATTCACACACCGAACAGCAACTTCATTTTCACTACGTTGAACGGGAGTACTACACGTTGGGCACACATCAGGAAATTGAAAAATAACCTCGTTACCCTTCCGTTTTTCTTTCAACACGTCAAGGATTTTTGGGATGACATCACCGGCGCGTTCAAGAACAATAGTATCCCCGATGCGAATATCTTTTGCAAGTATTTCCTGCTCGTTGTGCAACGTGGCATGCGTAATCATAGCACCTGCAAGTTTTACAGGTTCTAAAATTGCGACAGGTGTCAAAACGCCTGTGCGTCCGACCTGTACCTCAATCTTTTCAATCTTTGTAATTGTCCGATGCGCGGGAAACTTGTAAGAGGTTGCCCATCGAGGACTCTTAGCAGTCGCGCCAAGTTCGTTCTGTTGTGCGATGTCGTTAACCTTGACGACAATTCCGTCAACTTCATAAGGAATGTCCTCACGTTTTGCCACCCATTGATCGTAATATGTAATGACATCTTCAAGCGAGTTGTGGAGTTCAGTGTATGGGTTGCATTTGAATCCGAAACTTTTTAATTTCTCAAGAGCCTGAGTATGCGTCTCAAATTCAAGACCTTCCGTATAATTGAGCGAATAGATAAAAATATCTAATGGACGTTTAGCGGTGACATTGGAATTCTGTGTTCGCACGGATCCGGCAGCGGCATTTCGCGGATTGGCAAAGGGAGATTCTCCCTCTGCTTCCCGTTGGACGTTAATCTCTCCAAGGAGATGTTTTGGTATAAAAACCTCACCGCGCACTTCTATTATAGGGGGGACCGGATTAGCATCTGTATGGATAAGTCGCAACGGAACGGCGCGAATAGTTCGCAAATTGCCAGATACGTTCTCACCGAACTCACCATCTCCCCGCGTTAAACCGCGAACGAAGATGCCGTTTTCATAGAGCAATGAAACGCCTAACCCATCTATCTTTAACTCTGTAACATACGCAACGGGTTCGTCTTCCAACAATTTCCTTACCCGCACACCAAAATCCTGCAACTCCTCTTTACCAAAAGTGTTATCAAGACTCAGCATCGGGCTGCGGTGCGGTATCCGCGAACCTAATGCAACACTGCCACCAACACGTTGTGTCGGTGAGTCTGATGGGATGTCTCCTGGAGAAGTTTTTTCGAGTTCCTCAAGTTGCCGCATGAGCGCGTCAAAATCAGCGTCAGAAATTTCGGGTTGGTCATCAATATAGTATCTACGCTCATGGTAGCGTATCAGTTCTCTGAGTTTGTTTATGTCGGTATTCATTTTTCTTTGGCAATATCCTGTTTTGGGAATATATCGGTGCTGATGATACCTTCGACTGCGTCTTGGTAGAGTTTAGACCTGCCAACAGGTACTAACTCTAATGCTTCAGGGAGGGTTATTTTGGACATTGGATTCCATCCTTTTCCATGCGGATAGGTTGTCCATGAAAACGTCTTTATGGAATCCACAGTTACAGAAAATTGATCGACTACTTTCTAAATCAGTTCTTTTACCAATTCCTCGCTGGTCATGATAGGTATATTACTTATTTGACTGTATGGTATTGCTTTGACAATATGTGGGGTTGATGTTTCGTCAGCGATGAATCTGTCACAGAAGTTTAAGTAACGGAAGTATTGAAAATCAAGAAAATAACTATCATCTAAATGTTCTGCGTTTTGGTGTCTACCATAGCACATATAACGGATTAGAAAATAAATGTAGATAGGATATGAGAGATGCGGGTAATTTTTTATTGTAAGTTTTTTGTTGTGTTTAATTTGATTGCGTAGACTTTTATTATCCTCATCATTGAGTCCAAAATGAACCTTAAAATTCTCTAAAATCTCATCTTTTGACTCATTCTTAATTTCCCTTAATACATGTCCACTAACATTACTCAGTTCTTGCGTTATATGAGTTTCTGGGTTACTCCTCAGTTCCCGTTTTATTTCTAACCTGTCTCGCGACATGTTATGTAATAGTTCATCCCGTCTCTGGACAAGGGATCTGTACCGGTTAGGACTAAACTCCCCTTTATTTTCGTCTATAGTTTTAGTTGACTCTCGGTTTTCGAATTTCACATCCCGTATTTTGGGTATACAATTTGCTACAAGTTCTTGAGGGGAAACACGTATCATTGTTACTGGAGAATTCCTAATAATATTGCGGACAATTTGCCAGGAGAAAAGATGATCTGTGTATTCGTTATTTTCGATTTCGGTAGGTATATGAAGTCTATAGCTGACGTTGGTTAATCCAGTGAATACAATAGGGTTTTCTATTGATTCCAATTTTTCACGAAGTGCCTTTTTCTCTTTCTCAAATAATACTAAATCTTTATTATCGCTATTGTTAGGTGAAATACACTCAACTACAAAGTGAATTGGGCACAAGATGTTATATTTTTTGTTTATTGCAGGAAGAACATCTTTCGGCAAACATTGAAAGGCATTTCTGTCAAACAAGATGAGTTCTTTGTCAGGTGGAACGTTCTGATCCACCTCATATTTAACTTTTATCATTATTTTAATCCTGTTTTAAGTCTCTCAACATTTAGTTTAATGACTATTCTTCATCTATGAGATTTCTTCCGCTTTGTATCTGTTCATTGTCTAAATATTCGAAATCAAGGTTTGCACAGTAGATCTGTTTTGCTGCCGGATCTATTATTCTTTTATTCATCATGGCAACAGTCTTTCGATCTGCGTGTTCAATCGGCAAAGGGTTGTCTGGTTCTGTGGCATAAAAAGCCATACGGGGATTGAGTGACATAGTTATGTCATGATTAACATATAATCCTGGAGTAGGAGTGGGCAGGATAAGTCCTGATGGATTAGTTATATATTTCGGTAGTGTATCAGGGACAAATGTGTTATTCCTAAAAAAGATGACTGGACGATCAGAGGTTATAAAATCACCAGCATCGTTCTTAGCAATTAATAACGACCACTGCATTTCATCCAGCATGGGGAACACTACCAGATCAAGTGCCTGGAGCACAAGTGCTAAATAATAACCGTTCGACTCCTCTAAACTAATAGTGTAATTGCCACACTCGACAAATGCCTTCATTGCTTCATATCCAATTGGATCTTCTAACCCCCACTCTGATAAACGAGATTCATACGCTTCTCGGGTCGCAACCATCTCTTGCATCCTTTGTCCTGCAATAGCTTCGTCTATGTTTCGTAACTTCTCCCGTACCTGTGGGTTGTTTACAGCAAGTATACCAACAAATACGGACAATATAGCCACATCATCATCATTTTGTGGTAAGCTTTCATTTTGCGCTATATCTTTCAGAACTTTTGCAGCTTTTCCTTCAATTCCCGATAAAAACCTTTCAATCTCATTCCTATCATGTCCTTCTATATTTATACGATTGAAGTCTGTTTGCGCTGCGATAGCACGAGAACCTGTCACAAAATGTCGTCTGTCAACGACATCAATGACGTTTATTTGTTCATTCGATTCTGAGAATTGTCGTAGATAGAATTGTGATACATAATGATGTCTTCGTGGTTCGTTCGTCATAGTTTATTACCTCGTATTTATGGATTTTGTTCATTTTTGTTATCTGATGTTATTGAGTATCCAAATTCGTTTGATATACGCGCTACAAATGGTTTATCATTTGAGTCCACCAATGAATACCAGTCCATCAAATAGTCCTTGAGATACCCTATGGAAATGGGATATTCTCGGATAGCATTCCATCCTGACAGAATGTCCTCAAAAATCGGTAAAAGCTGGTATGCTACGAGGGCATTTTTATATCTTTGTTTCTTCTCTCTGCTTAATGCGTCCACATCATTTGCATGATACCTTCCATATTTGTATTCGCGTAATTCTTTTTCATTATGCAAGAGCCATGTATTAAGGGAGAGTCCATTTGGTAATTTGGTTTCATCACGATTTCGCAGGTCTTCGTAGTATTTATCCAGATCGGATGCAAAGTTTTTCCACTGAGGAAATGGCGGATCTAAACGCCATTCTTGAGCCATGCTGCGTATTGTGAATACTGAAGCAAGTTCACAGATCGTTTCATGAAACCAATTATTGGGGTGTTTATCCAGAGACTCATAGTTTGTGAGCGCATGGCAAAATTCATGGGCAAATTCGTAAGCATATTGTGCCCAATAGCAGTTCCGAGCGGTAAGCCTAATAATATATGGGTCATTAGGGGAATCCCGATAAAGTATTCTCGGCACGTAATCTTCAATAGGCGCAGGATGGACATTAATCGTCTCCTGAAAAGGATTGCGGAGATATTGATTTGTGTGGGATGCTGTGTTTCTAATTAAATCCATAATATTTCCGAATTCAACATCATCACCCCAACCGCGCTGTCTAAATACTAACTGTATATCTTTTATGGGTTTACCTACAGACATTAATAAATCCTTTGTTTTTAACTTTACGTATAATTCCGCATGTGCGATTTAATGACGCTTTGCACAGAGAATGTGAAATTGATTAACGGTTCGCTAATATTTTACACTGGTTTATAAGACGACTCTTTCTATTTTACCACCGTGTATACTCGGTTCTGCACACAAATGTTTTCGAATTATCTCAATTCCTTGATGTATCTGTGGGTGGGTATCTTCTGTAAAACCGAGCACTTCAGAGAGCAGTCGTCTATCAAGCTCATGTCTAACTGGATCTTCGTCCATCTGATTGAAAGGCAGCATTTTTTTATACATCATCTCTTCAAAGAGTTGTTTCGCATTTTGTAATCTATCTGTATCAAGTGTACTTATATCGAATGTGGGCATGGAACGTAAAGCCATAAGGCGTATCTGGCTTCGTCCTGAATGTTGTTTGTTGCCATGCATCCAGTAACAAATCATGCCGAGCGTGGAGTTTCCCCATAAAGTCCACACATAATCATAGTCGGTGTTTCTAAATTTTACATTCGGTATTGTGTTGACACCAATAGAAGGTCGGTCTGTAAAGAGAACAGCGAGCGAGTTAGCGTTAAACCTTAATTTTGCCATGTGGTGGACACGGCTATTTCTATCCAAAACCTGTTGTGCTCTATCCCACTGAGTTTCTCTAATCATAAGACTGCAATCTGGTGCTACTTTCATTGCTCGCTGTGCGTTTGCGTTAACGTGCCATAAACCTGGATACTGGTCGTGGAGAGTGCCGCCTATCTCAACATCAAATGCACCAGTTGCACCTGATATTCTCTTATTATCATACTGCACTTCAGCTAAGTTTCCTACCAGTGTCATCGGTATGTCAATCGGATCTCTTTGTTGAGGTAGCCATATTTTTCCATTGCGTAAGCGATAAGCCGTTTGTAAAAGAGATAGGTCTTTAACACGGGTTGCAGCCCAATTAGTTTCCTTGAGTGGGCAATTGAGCGCATATCCGATAAGGTTTTCTCCGACTTTGATTGCATTGCCCCCGATCGGTGGGTTTTCATATTTTCTTACAATGTTGAGTCTCTGGATATTTTTTGCAATTTGTAAAGCCTCTAAATGGTTTGTCGGTCTTTTATGAAGGCATACGAAAGTGCCGCGTCCCGTATTTTTACTTTTTCCTTTTGTCGCTACAACAAGGCATTCAGCCATATTTGTATCGGCAGAGAATGAACACTTATCCGTTTTTGCATCTGCTATGGTGGTGACGATGATATTGTGGTAGTTCTCTGCCCACAGGTCGCGCACTTTTTCCCAATCAGGTGAAACTAATGCTGTTATGGGTAACACAAAACCCATAACACTTTTTCCATTGGGTTTTAGCATTCTATGTGCGAGATCAACAAAGTAAGAACTGAATCCAGCACTACTATTGCCAAGCGTATCCCTTATCGCTGCAAGTGCTTTTCTCATCTCTTCTGCGATCTCAGGGTCTTGTTCACCAAATATCGTGGTTGGCACTTCTGGGTTTGTCGCACTGTTGTCAGCACCTACCCGTGTAAAAGGCGGGTTTTGTATGACAATGTCAATCTCTCCATGTTTGAATTCAGGTTGATAGGTCTCTGTTGTGTCTGCACCACCTTGAACTTGCGTAGGATTTAAGATCGGTATCGGCAGCCCTTCTTGAGGGTCTTCAAGTAGGTCTAATGCGCCTAAAGCATATTGTCCAGTGCGGAGGGTTGTGCTATATTCAAGGACATTTATGTGGGTTTTTCCGATGCGTATATCTGGGAAGTTGCTGGCGATGAGTGCGGCCGTTAGATGACTTGCGTTTGGCATAATATCACAACCAACAAGGTTGTTTTCTATCATACTCTTGTGTATATCTTTTGCATTACCGCCAGCTTGTTCATATTGTGCTAAAACACGCTGGTAAACGCCATTTAGCAACGCGCCTGTGCCACAAGCGTAATCAGCTATTTTCAGCTCGGTTAATGATGCCTTTTGATCGGCATCTATTGTATCCTTTTGTGGTAAGACTAATGCAGAAAGAAGTGCTACTGATACGGGGCGGGTGTAGAATGTTTTGATGAAATCACGATCAACAATCAATCGCTGAAACACAATTCCTGCTAATTCATGCACAAAGGATAGTCCACTTTCAATAAGGTTTTGTGCAGTGTTACGTAAAATCAGGCACAGTTCACCCACGAGTTCATCATCAGATGCGATTGCCTTCACAAGTTCGATCGCTACATAAAAAATAGGTGTATAGTTGACATTGCATATTTTGTGCCACGCCTCTAAAATCTGTGCCACGTTGAGTCTTTGCCGGTTTGTCTCCAGCTGGTTAAGTGCGGGTACCTCTTCCAAATCGGTCGTTCGGGCAAGTCTACTTTGAAACACAAAAGCGTTTGTAATGATGAGCATTGCCATCCGAGAGGTTTGTTCACAACTTTTTTGATAAAGGATATTTTCAATATCGTGTCCCATTTGGGGGCGTTGCTCAATTGCACTCTCCAGCCTTTTAGCAGCTTCGTCAACCCCTCGCTCCAAATCAGAAGCAGCACTTTCTATGCTTGATGTTGGTATAGCCCCTATATGTAAAGATGTCGCTATATCTGTTAACCCCCCAGTTATCCAGCCCTTACTTGGAAAACGCTTGATATTCTCACCAACGTCTTGAGTAAATAACACATGCTGCATATCGTTCGCCTGATGGAGTTCATCTGCCAGTTCACGATTTGAGAGCATTCGCAATCGGAATGGTAATCGAATTGCGATTGCAGTGGTTACGTACTCATACGAGGCGAGCCGTCTGCCGATATGTTCGCTTGCTTGGGTTTCTACACTGAGATCGGGGGCGTATCTCCTATCAATTTTGACCTCCGCTACTACCGTTTGTTTACCTTTGTCTTTGACAATGAAATCTGGACGCCTTGAACCATCAATGAATGTCCGAGGATTCTGCGGTTCTATCTTCCATGTATAGCGAAGTTTTTCAAGTTCGTCGACAAGTTTACCGGTAATAACGTCTTCGTGTAGCATATAAAATCATCCAACTTTAATAGTTGCGATATTCGTTTCTCCGAGCATGTAATCTGCATGGCAATATTCGCAAAGAGCAACGAGATCGGAGAGAGGTTCGTTGCCGATGTTTGTCTTAATTTTACACGACACGAACCGGTCGTAAATAACTTATCTTCCTCACAATGTGTGGACTGATAAGTCGTTTGCGATGGTTAATCGTCTCTGGCGTGTAAAAGTTCGGGGTCGGGTGTATCCTTCGCCGGTCGGTCCGGCGATAGTCATAGCCAAAAAGCCTTCACCTTCCAATCCACAACATGCATAAGAGGGGGCATTGACAACAACAACACTACAATCCATCGCTTTCGTATATTGTGTGATGCGCGCAGTGTTGTTGGTGTGTATCATCGCGGTGTGCCCTCGACCACCATCTGCTGCTACTGCTCCTTTAAGGGCTTCGTCAAAATCACGCACCCGAACTACAGGCAAAATCGGCATAAGGTATTCATTGATAACAAATCCGTGGTCAACCGGAACTTCTACCACAACAGCGACCGTTTGTGGGGGTGCTGTAATACCTGCTGCTTCAAGGATAACCTTCGCATCTTTCCCGATGTATTCCTTGTTTGATTCTCCATTTTCCGTGACAACAGCCTCAAGTGCCTCACGTTGACTCGCACCGAGTAGATGTCCGCCGTTCCGTGTTAATTCACGGATCGTTTCATTTGCGACAGATTCAACAACAAAAAGTGCTTTTTCACCGATGCAGAGTAGGTTATTGTCAAAACTTGTCCCTATGATAACATGCCTCGCGGCTTTTGGAATATCAGCAGTTTCGTCAATAATAGCGGGAGGGTTACCAGGTCCCGCAGCGATTGCTTTCTTCCCACTTGTCAAAGCGGCTCTTACAACACTCTTACCGCCAGTCGCAACGACCATAGCAATATCATCATGATCCATAATCTGCTTTGCTGTCCGCAGTGTGGCGTTTGCAACGGAGGTAAGCAAGTTCGCGGGTCCCCCTGCTTTCACAATTGCTTCGTTAATGACATGCATAGTTTCTTCTGTGCATTCGCTCGCGTTTGGATGCGGACTAAACACAACGGCGTTACCAGCAGAGATCATGATAATCGCATGGTTAATAACTGTTGAAGTCGGATTAGTGGTGGGAGTAATTGAATTAATAATCCCAAAGGGGACATATTCAATCAAAAGCGTGCCAGCATCTCCAGACATTGACTCCGAGAAGAGGTCTTCCATTCCAGGGGATAGGTTTACTGCCCCTTCATTTTTCATCACCTTATGTTCTGGGTTGCCCATTTTTGTCTCTTGAACAGCCAAGTCTGCAAGTTGTTTTGCGTTATCAAGAGAAGCTTGTTTTATAGTTTCAATAATTTCACGTCTTTTGGCGAACCCAAGCTTGACGAGTGCTTTTTGTGCTGTTTTTGCTGCGCCGATAGCCTCCTCAACAGTTGTGAAAACTCCTGATCGGGAAGAATTTGCCCCAGAAGTTACAGGAGGCACAGTAACTGCTCCATCTTTTTGCAGCGTTGTTAAGACTTGTGAAACAATCTGTTCAATCTGTTTCTCATCAATTTGTGCCATTCAGACCTCCAATATCTCAAGATTGATTCGGCGATTCCTATGTGCTGGGGAGATTTACGTTTTAACTAACTCCAGACGAATCATCTGAAAATGCGTTAATAGCATTAGGTTGCTTCCACGTTCCTCAAAGGCGTGATTTTTATATCACGCCATGTCCAACACAAACAATGGATTTATGCATCCGAATCGGCAGCGGCTTTTCCACCGAGAATTGTTTCGACATCCGAATGTGGACGCGGAATGACGTGTACTGATACCAATTCACCGACTGCTTTGGCAGCTTCAGCACCAGCGTCTGTGGCAGCTTGCACTGCGCCGACATCGCCGCGGACCATGACGGTTACAAAGCCACCGCCTACCTGTTCTTTTCCAATCAATTTAACGTTCGCGGCTTTGACCATCGTGTCGGCAGCTTCAATTGCACCGATCAACCCACGTGTTTCAACCATTCCTAATGCTTCATTGCTCATTTATAAACTCCTTATTTGTCTAAAAAAGTAGAATGCAAGGCACTGCAAGACGTAGTTCTGATGTTTTTGCATAAAAGATAACTGCAGTACCTTTAAATAACAAAATATGCTCATTTAAATGATACTATAAATGTATGTTTTCTGCAAATCAAATTTTGATTTTGTGGGAATTCTGAGGTGTGGATAAACAAATGCAGTTATTGGTAGGGTAAAAGGTGAAAATGGTGAAAAAAACTGAAATGTCTTCATTGTTTTAGTTTAGCCATTTGGTGAGAGTTGTAGCTCTCACCTTTCTTTTTACAAAATGTTCGGAATGATAACCTTGTCAAGCACTCTCGATGCTTCTATTACCTTAAAATGCACTTTTTTGCGTCTTTCTGACAAAAAAGTGCATTTTATTATATGGAAAAGTTTACCAATCACTTTTTGGAATTCTGTGAGTTCTTAAGTTACCATGGAGTTGAAGGATTAATTCAATAGTATATCCTGAATAACCATCTACTTCCCTTGCAAAGGTAAAGGTTTTACTTGCTTTTGAATATATAGTTTCAGGACCAAATAAATGCTCCTTTCCATACCATGTTTTACCAGTTGCATATTTTAAGTTGTAGGATCCGAGGGACATCTTTGTATTTATCGTATCCCCTGCTCGTATAAAAATAGTTTTTACAGTGTTTCCTGTAGAAGCATGCACGATTTTAATAAAGTGATGGTTTACACTGTTGGTTGGTGTCTTAATTTGCAAGGGCGCAACTTCCACATTATTGTGGAAACTCTCTTCGTAGCCACTCACAGGTAAGGCAATCGGTAGTTCATTGAAGGAGTGTATTTCTCCTTGGGAATCGGAGTATTTTTCTCCTTGGGAATCGGAGTATTTTACTTCATCCTCTCGCAGCATTGAAAACACTGCTATGCCAATAAGTATTAAACTGATCCACACCCACCGAGAACCTTTGCCTCTTGTCGGCTGTGTTATATACACCATATTTCACCACACCTTTTTTTTATTGTGCTCATTTAACTGGACAAAACTATCGCATCGGACCGAACATATTACTCATGCGCTTTGGTATTATATGCAAACATCGCGAACAGTATTTTATGTTGCATTCGTTAGTGCGTGGTTGAGGTTATCTATGAGACAGTCCGTTTTCCGAATTCCTCTAATATGAGATCGTATAAAAATTACTCAAGCATTTTATCTTGGCATTTACAATAAGGACGATGTTAAATTGCAATAACTCACAGGTAAAGCCAAATTAACTAATAGGCATTACTGAATTAACGAATACTGCCGTTTGTTTTCAAAGTATATCACAATAAATGTAGGTTGTCAAGAAACAGATGTATTCATATATTCATGTAGTGTCAGTTTTGTCAATAGTATAAACTAAAGCAATCAGGGTTATTTAGTTTTAGGCTTTTTGTCCATTTTATCCGAAAAGTCGCGATTCGGAGATCGCTCCTACAGGGGAAAGTCTTAGATTGAAAATCTAAATATTCGGAGAACTAAATAGCCCTGCTAAAGCAATATTCAAGCAGAAACGCTTGACTTCTGAAGTGGTAAACGGTATATTATTTAAAGAGTAAGGAATTCACATGCAAACACAACGAATCTGTCTCTGGTCGGGACCTCGGAACATTTCAACAGCATTAATGTACGCTTTCGGACAACGAAGCGATACCGAAATCATTGATGAACCTTTGTATGCACACTACCTTCACGTCACAGGTGCAGCACACCCTGGACGAGAAGATGTCATGGCATCTATGCAAACCGACGGTACTGAAGTCATTCAAGATGTTATCCTCGGTCCCTGCGCGAAGCCTATCCTCTTTATGAAGCAGATGGCGCACCATCTTGTTGATATTGACAGGTCTTTCATGCGGGAAACAGTAAATATCCTGCTCATCCGTGATCCGAAGGAGATGCTTCCATCTTTAACGAAAGTGATCGGGGTTCCGACATTGAAGGATACGGGTTTGAAGATGCAAACCGATTTGTTAACGGAATTGCGAGAGATGGGACAATCCCCACCAATCTTAGATGCGCGGGAATTGTTGCTCACACCGCGGGATGTCCTGTCAGTCCTGTGTGATCGGTTAGGTCTTCCGTTTGAGGAGGCAATGTTGTCGTGGTCGCGTGGTGGACACCCATCAGATGGCGTGTGGGCACCGCATTGGTATCATAATGTGCATCAAAGTGTGGGTTTTGCGCCGTATCAACCGAAACGTGAACCGTTTCCTGAGATGTTGGAAGGTGTTTTATCGGAGTGTTTGCCGTATTATGAGATGTTATATGCCGATGCGATTTGCAGCAATTCGTGAAGCCATCTTAATGTTTCACTTGCCGAATTAACGATTCCAGACCATACCCTTGTTGTGGTGAAAAAACGATCCTCAAACTCGCTCCTGCCAATACGGTGTCTACAAATACCATCTTCCAATTAGGTGTCGTTGAAATTGGAAATCCTAAGACATCTAATAAGCTAAAAAGAAAATTGCCGCAACCACAATCCGCTAAAGGCAATTCTCGCCATAACACATTTGCCAGTGCAATCGCAAATGTCAGAAAAAGGAATGATGTGAGTATACCTGCACCTCGCGAAAAATAACCGACGTTCAGAGTTATTCCTAACGTTATCTCTGCCGAAACCAACAGATAACTTATCGGTTTTACCATTCCTGTCGGTAACATCTGGTAACTTGCCACATCGTTGACAAAAGCACTGAAATTTGAGAGTTTAGCAATCCCCGCAAAAAGCAGGATTGCTCCAAGCATTATTCTTAGCACTGTCACTAAAAGTGATGGAATTGTCATTCTGTATTTAATGGGTATCCTAATGCCTGCCAACCTCTCAATCCACGTGGGAAAAACTTTACATTTTGGTAACCGTACCCTAATAGCACATTCATCAACTGATAGGCATTCGGACATTCAATGCTTCCACAATACGTAATCAAAAACGTCCCTCTGTCTGATGGCAGTGCATCTAATTCCTGTTTCACCCGGTTGATAGGCACATTTATGGCACCCGGGATATGTCCCCGTCTGAAGTTGGATGCGGAGCGCGCGTCTACAAAAACAACGTCTCCACGTTTCCAAATTTGGTAGACTGCGGGAAAATCAACTTGCAGAGAAGAATTACTTGGAACATGATAGGTAGAGGAAAGAAGTCCGAATTTGTCTACTCCGAATAGCGTTAGCGCACCAAAACCGATCCAAATACAAACTATTAGGGATTCCTTAATAATTTGCTGCAGTGTGCTGCGTTCAGGTGCGTTTTGTATATCGCCTTGAGATTGTTTAAGATAATTATGCATTATCTTCTCTTGAGCTGCGCCCAAGATGAGGTAACTTTAACGTTTGGAGTCACGTTTAGTCCGGAAATTGTGAACGAATCAACCCATCCCTTGCCAACCCATTGGTTTGCAATGTTAATTCCTTCTACGACAAAACCGAGGATTTCAATACTATTGAAGTTTCGATCTCGAAATTTTGTTCTAAATTCGCCATCTGCAAACAGTAGAAAAAGTCCAGAGTTAAAATGTAATTCCATCTCTGTCAGAACGTCTGTATCCCAACGTTCACGAGGTTCCCGAGACAATCGGCTATGAAAAGGATGGCTACTCCCTTTGCCATCAAAACGTCTTGCTCTAATTTCATCTGGGAAAAACACATAAAAAAATGGATCTTCATCAGGGGTATCAGGAAACCTTCGTCCAACACAAAAGCCAAACCGTATTTTGTCACCACCGAAATTCTTAATATTAATGGTAAAGTCTCTATAGGGAGCGGGGAACGCTATAAATTCGTAGAGATCATATTGGACTGCCCAATCTCGGTTAACATCAATACGCAAAAATCCATCATTGACTTTCCATACATCATCGTTGCCTACGATGCTCCATGCGTCTGGATTTTCTGTATCAAAATCATCGTGCCAGATTTCCGCTGATGCGGGGATGATGCTACAGATTGAAATAAAAATGAGTAGTAAAATTATAGAAATGGATTGCATTTTTTACTTTTTTGAATGAAGTATAATCCACTAGTGTTTCAGAGTAAAACGACTGAATAGACACACAATTAAATATCGCGATTAATTGATCTTTAGGCAGTCGTACCAACGATTTGTTCTTTTCCCTTTTCGACTGATCACCCCTGGTTTTCTCTCAACGGGACTACCAAAGTCTCTATCTTTCTGTGTTAAAACATTCCAATCAGGTGGAAACCATGTCCTGAGGGTTTTACAGTGTACCTCAAGATCTTCGTCATTCCACCCACCAATCTTGTAATACATGGGACAAATCCACCGTTCCCTTCCTCGCGCATATTGTCGCCAACCCATCACAGAGGCTTGTGATCGTATAATATTTCCGTCGCGCCAATGCCGTTCAATTCCGCTCCAAGGATAACCTGTTGTTCCGGTTCCGCGACTGATTTCGCTCCACCCAAGGTCGTCGTGCAGTGTAATATAGGAATAGTTAGTACCCCAAGGTGTTTTTTCGTCAGCAAAACTCCACTCCTGGCGACGGTACCAATGTAACGCACCTTTAATACTTGACTTGGATACAACCGCATTCTCAATGGTTTCTGTAATGTCAAAAAACCCTCGATTATTGTAAGGGTTATGTACTTTACAGAGTGTTAAGGAGTTGATTTCAGGACCGAACCACTTTCCATTTTTACCCGGCGTTCTATAATATGCCCCAGACGCAGCAGGTTCGGCGCGTTCCTGTGGATTCAATTTTGCTCCAGCAAATTTACCCCAGAACGCTACACATAAAATTGCCAGTAGCAATAATCCATTAAAAATCAGGTCTAAATTCTTACGCAACATTACTTTTCCTATTTTTTAGATCTATTTTCGCTTCAGGTGTCCCCATGTCGTTGTTAATTTCCGTTTTGGTGATACAGCAAGTCCTGAAATCGCAATCTTATCCACCCACGCTTCGCCTGTGTTGGCTACATTTGTAACATATCCGACAAGGATAAAACCGATTATATCAACTTGCAATAAGTTCGCGTCCCTAAAATCCATGCGAGATTCTTCATCACCGAACAACTGAAATCTACCCTCGCTAAAGTGGAGTACCATCTGGTTGAGAACGTCTGTGTGCCAACGTTTTCCGGGACCGAGAAAAATTTTGCCATCTCTTGACGCTTGCATGTCGTTTGTGAAAAATAGATAGTAACCTGTTTCCTCAATTTCACCTTCGTCATTTAGGAAACGTTTTCCAAGTGCTATGCCGAACCTGACATCTGTTGATGATCCGATGTCATCAATCGTAATTGTCAAGTCATCATAAGGTCCGGGGAACTCCATAAATTGGTAAAGTTCAAATATGGTGCGCCACTGTTTTTGTGTCTCAATTTTTGCCCTTAAAAATCCTTCCTCAATCCGCCACACAGAATCGCTTCCCTGTAGTTGCCAGCTATCTTCTGACTCTTGGTCAAAGTCATCTTGCCATGTAACAGCACCCGCGATTCCTTGTAAAACAAGGAAAGTCAAAATCGTGATGAATAATCTCAAAATGTGAGTTATGTTTCTCATATCATGTTTTTAATGTGTGGTTTGCTTGTCTTTTATCAGTTACTCTGAGGATATAGTTTTAACCGATTTCTTATGACTTATACCGTTGCTGGGTCAACTACCACAATTCCTTGGGGAGCGTAACGGACAAAATCTGACGTATTGAAAGTCAGGATATGCATAACCCCATGAACAATCATCGTTGCGACCAACCGCGCATCATGAACCTGAACACCTGACACTCCATAATCCATGACAAGTTCTCGCCATTTAGCATACACGTTAGGCAAATCAGGGAGCAAAGGGAAAGCCAATTCTAACTCGGACAGAAGATCATCTGTCTCCGCTAAAGTAAGTCCTAGACCGTTCTGGTTGATAGGACGAGTTGATACGTTCCAGAATTCAGCGCAATTTTGCAATGTAGTCTGTAATCGGTGCCCTTTTGCCTACAATTCGTGCACACTCGCGCGAACAATTGGAAAAAGCACATCGCTACGGTGGGCAATACGTAACAAAATATTCGTATCGGCAAGATAGATCATGATTATAAATGGTCTTCGTATATCCCTTCGCGGCTCAACGCGTAATCGGACAATGGTGGAACATCCGGTCCAACGTACTCCATAAATTTTTCTGCCAATCGATCTAACATTATCTCAAATTCTTCAACAGATAACTGAGGTTTGTTATTCATTAATGCATCTACCGTCGGTTCCAGTGCCTCTACTAACAAACGACGAACGGTATCTGTATCCCCAAGGGATATATTTTCTTGCACCTGTTTCTCAATATCGGGGGTAATATACACTGTAATTGTCATCAAAATCTTCGGGCTGGAGACCCCATCCTTTAGGTTGGGGAGGAAAGCCCGCTCCTATAGTTAGTGACAGGTTTTGACTACCGATGCACCTGTCAAACATCGCTGTGCTACTAATATCGCCACACAGAAGCGACCTATAGTCAACTGTTTAACTTGTTGGAGTGAACGGTTGGCATCCGCTTCGCACAGGTTTCCCCATGCTTTAGTTTGGGGTTATTGACCACCGTGACATCCGCTATAAAAGAGACCTGGACAACTACCAACATAACACTTATCGTGATACTCACAACGGCTAAAGCCGTGTGCTTCTTTTGCACACAACTCTCCTATGTGATTCCTGCTTCCGTCTCTCGTGCCTCCGAATGAGGTCTTATTTGTACTCCACAGGCGTAACTTCCCGTGTATCCCACGGTAGGTTGTTAGCGAATGTGGTAGGGTCGTTGTCCTAACAACGTATATTAGTTTTTCTCTACCACATTCTAATGTTTTGAGTGATTTCGCACCAGCATCACACATCTTTCCACAGGTGAGGGATAGGACCCGGACAGGTTGTCCGGGGTGGAAACCCTATCCACGATGGGACATATAGTCCAACATGTTTTGGTGCAAATGTCATAAGTTTTTTGACCCACAGCTAAAGCAGTGGGATTGTCAGATAATTCCCTTCATTGATAACGACACGGAGTGTGCCTGCTACCTTGCAAATGGTGTACCATCCATCTTCCCAAGATAGATACGATACGCATTATCAGTACAGATTGGAATTGTAACCTGCTTCTGAATGTGAACACGTTGATATGTTTCCGTCTCTTTTTCATACACCGACTGGACAGCACGGATATGTAACTGATAACGTTCTTGTGTCAAATTTGAGAATGCAAATTTACCTTGTGCGTCTGTCTCGGTCTCGAAACGGTCTAAGGTCAACGACATATCGTATTGACTCAATTCCCACGGATACCACGCGCGCGACACCAAGGCATTCCGTACGGGTTCGCCCGTATCTGCCCAAAGCACTTGTCCCTTTAAACCGACCGTTGGTCTATTCGCGACGATGAACCCCTCTTTACCGTTTGCAGCAGCTTTCACGTTAATTTGGGTTGCAGCGATGCCATCCCCGGCAATATAGAGTCTATACTTTTCCTCAAAGAGACCGTCCAATACGAAAGTCGTTTCTGTTACAGGAAAACGTTTGGACATAAGCGGTCTGTTCAATGTTCGCGGGTTCAGCGTTGGTGCCATTTTGACACCTTCGGGGAAAACTTTCACGTCATAATACCCATCCGATGGAACATTCCGTGGAAGGATAACGCGTCCCTTAATAGCATACCCTTTTTGAAGCGGAACAATCAACGGATCTTTTCCGATTGCCACGTTTGGATATATCCTTGACAGGTAACCTTTTTTCGACACTTCAATAGACAAAAGGTGTGGTTTGGTATCCATTAGCTGCATTTGGAAAATACCATTCGCATCCGTTTGTGTCGTGGAAAGGAGCGCACCGTGTCCATGTCGAATTTCACTGCGACGTGATGCATAGATATTTGCTTCTGCAATAGGACGTTGCTGCGGATCAACAACCGTGCCATGTAACGTTTTCAGTTTCGGCAAGCGGATTTTAAGCGGTTTTTTGCTTTGTGGGTTGATCGACTCCAAGAATCCAATAATAACATTATTTCGGGAAATTGTCAAACTGTATTCAATCGGGTGGAGTTCAGAGAAGAGGAAATTGCCTTCTGTATCGGTTTGCACTATATGTTCAGGTTGTGCCCCGGCACGAAAGAAGTCTGCGGATTTGTTGTGCATCTTTAACTGCACCTTGAGTCCATCAACTGTGTGACGTGCGTTTGAAGCAGAAACCCTGCCCTGCAGCGAGAGGAACGGTTTCAGTGTAAGTTCACCTAAATCATATACATTTTTCTCAGGAGACATCTCCCATCGCCAACGGTGTGTTTGATACTGTGGATGCAATGCAATTAGTGTAAAGGCGTAATAGGTTTCAGAATCATTCGGTATAGTGAGATGGAATTCACCTTTTGTGTTTGTCTCTGTTTGTTGTGCATACCTTCTGTCAGGATAGACGGTATCCTTCACTTCGGAAGCTGCACGGACAGTAACGCCAGTGATAGGCTGCCCATTTTCAGCCTCAACGAAACTGCCAGAGAGAGATGCTCCCGGTTTCAAAAACACCTCTACACCGCCGATATTGCTATCAGGATAGACCGTCACCGTAGCTGAATCTGATATCGCAAAAACATAACCATCGAAAGCATCAATAATACGGTAGCGTCCGGACAACAGATTTTTGACTTCAAAATATCCGTTTGGTACCTCGCCTTGATATATTCTTTCTATCCATTCATCGTCAGGGGTGAGGAGACCAACCTGAATGTTACCTGTAATCGGTAGCACCTTGTTGGCAGCATCAAGCAAAAATCCGGAAATGATTCCTGTGCCTTCAATCACAAAATCTGCTTTAATTTCGGTTTTTTCAGCGACCGTAACCTCACGTTGCACAAGTAGCGTGCTGAAGTGCCGCACTTTTACCACCCAAGTACCCGCAGGAAGATTCGTAAGCGTAAACTGTCCGCCAGAATTGGTTTTGGCGGCGTAAGTTATGTTATCCATTTGTGAAACTGCTGAGACGGCGTAGCCGGAGAGAGGGTTATTCTGGTTGTCTATAACCTGTCCCTGAATTGTGCCAACATTTTGGGATTGGCAGATTCCAATAGGAGCACCGAAGCATAACAGAAACAAGATGGCATAAGTCCGAATAGTGTTGTACATACGATTTGCGTTTTCTCACGTAAGTGTGGACTGGACTTGGCATAATTACTGGTGTTGCTTGAGTTTTCCCCATGTTGTCGCTAACTTTGTTTGTGGTGAAACGGATAACCCTGGACCGGAAATCTTGAATGAATCCACCCATGCATGCCCAACTCGAAGCCCATTCCCTATAATGACAAACCCAAGGATTTCAATCGGAGAAAATCCAGGATCTTCAAACTCAGCGCGTTTTTCACCATCCGCGAACCACTGAATATGTCCTTTATTAAAACGTAGTTCCATGGATTCCAATTCTTTAGTCCGCCAGTGAGTATCAGGGTTAAGAGGTACCCGTCCAGTAGACTTGCCAAATGCCACACCTCCTCCACCCCAGACATCAAAACGTACAAAAGATGATTCATGCGTTAGAAACATATAGAAAAATGGCTTGTCTCCAGGGATCTCGGGAAACCGCCTCCCGAGTGCAATGCCAAAATTCCTCTGATTTTCACCTATATTTTTTAAGGTAATTGTGAAGTTTTCGTATCCCGGATTTTTTATCTGTCTCTGAATCAATTCTCCATCTCTGATGACATCAAAATCCTCATAAGCACCGCTGGCATCTTTGAATTGGAGCAGTTCTATTGTAGGTCTTGCATCTCCGAAATCGGGTGGTGAGTTAATCCATCCCTTTAATATGCCGTTTTCGGTTCTCCAGATAGCATATTGTCCCCAATGTTCCCAGTTTTCTTCTTTCAATACGTCAAAATCATCTTGATAACTTTGTGTGAAGGTGGATAGAGAAAAAATACCACACACAGAAAATAGCGCGATCCAGACGAAGGTGTTTCGGACCTGTTTCATATTTTAACTCCTTTTGCTGTGCATATTGTAAAATTGTGAATAGAATTTCAAAATAATCCAAGTTGCTACGGACAAGATTTTAGACAGGCAGATACCGTTTTTAATCGTGATGGTTCATTATTCACCAAAGATTTGTAGCGCAAACTGTATGAAGTTTAAGTATTTAATTCGGTAAAAGTGATTTCCACCAGGACCGGTAGGTGCGGTTTCCTAACCGCACCAGAAATAATTATGGAATTACCTAATTTATTTTTTAATCTTCATTCAGTTTGCGTCATAAGATGCACAAACTGGAAGTTTGTGCTACAAGGTAGCAACTTAGATTAAATAACTGAATGCCTGCTTGTAGGAGCGATCTCTGAATCGCGACCCGCTTTGTCCGAGCGATCTCCGAATCGCGACCAGTCGGGCATCGGAAGTTTACTCAAACTGCTTCAACTCTCCCCAGGTTGTCGTGAGTTGTGTGCCCCGTAATTGTACAGCAAGATTACGTTTAATAATTGCTTTATCAGAAATTGAAATACTTGAGATCCTACTACCAAACCACTGTCCTCCGACGTGGCACGTAATGAGTAATCCCACAATATCAATAGTTTTTATGTTCTCATCAATGAATTCCGTTATTAGATCGCCATCTGTATATATTTGAAAATGACCGGAATCAAAAACAACCGTAAGATTACGTGTCGTGTCTTTGAATATGTTCCCATACCACGCTTTCGTCTTTCCTCTACTATATTCACCTTTCTCCGTAAAGGTAACTTCGCTTACCTCTTCGGGGCTAACGATATAACCCGCTACTGTTAAGACAGGATCATCTTGACGTTTCCCGATTAACAAGCAGAGTTCCCCCATCCCATCTTTTCCTTCCTGTGGATAAGTTATTTCTTCACCTACTATTGTTAACTGTTCAAAGTTAAATTGGATGATTTTCCAGTGCAGAAAATCCCCTGTGTTCTTATCACATATATGAGGGAGATCACCGGGGTTCCAAATATTGGCAAAGAGGAATCCCGCAACAGCTTCCCATTTGGCTTTCCGCTTATGTCCTTTCTTAAATCCTTCCCATCCTTTGAGCTCCTCATCATCAAACGAATCGTTCCAGACCTCAGCGTAACTGTGTCCACTCAAAAAAGCACTTAACAGGACTAAAAATAAAAAGGTTTTTATGATTGTAGGTAGAAATGTATAGAATCTGTGAATGCATTTAAAAGTTTTCATTCTCATGAAAGTTTACCTCTCTGTTGGCGGGGATGTTTCACCTTTTGATGTGCGAATCAACCCGTAGACCGGAATAGTAATCGGGGACGTTTCTGCTGTAGTTAGTACTTTGATTTCTTCGCGCAGCAGTGTTCGTGAGTTTGGCACATCCCAAAAAACCTTGAACCGTTTTTCTTGTTGCGAGTGTGCATTGTAAGCGCGCAAGGATTGCGTCCAATCGTCCGGCGCGGTAACACGCAGATAGTTAGGCACCTGAATACTGAGTACCTTAAAACCCTTTTTCGCAGAAAGTGTGAATTCGGCAAGCGGGTTTGCGTCTTTATCCACTGCTCCATAGGAGAGGGTTTTCGGTTGAACCCTCACAGGTCCAACGATTCTCGCAGCAATCGGCAAAGTTAAGGTTCGCTCATTCGGAAAAGCAACGGTAAGCATAGAAGATAAAAGTTTTTCAGCATTATCCGGTTCCAATTTTTTCGGAGCCTGTAACTGAATTGTGATAAGGTAGCATTCCGAATTCGGATCTGGAGCCATTTTCCAAGTTAAAATCGGGTGTGCTGATGGCATGAGTCGGACTTCCTCTAAATTGAGTGGTGCATTTACACATAGTTTTATTTTCTTTTCATGTGTTGTTCCAGGGACTATCTGTCCGAAATCACAAATTTCAGCACTCAGCGTTGCAAACCGCTTTGATGCAGCAACAATTGTTAGGTAAACCTGCGGAGTCCTTGGGCTATCAGTGAAAAGGATTGCTGTTGCGGGTGTGGCATCAGACGGAACGGTTTTGGGGTTAAGCACAACTTTGAACGTTCCTTCCTCGTTGGGCTGAATCAGTTTTGGTCCGGTAATTTTTGCATAACTACACCCTGCCCGAATTCTTTCTATTCGCAGTGGGCTTCTTCCCACATTTCTTGCTGTCACTGAACGTGTTACGGTCCCCTCCCATTCAGGGATTGTCCCGAAGTTGACTTTATCTTGCGTAAAAACCAATTCTCCAGGGAACTCCTGCTGGTTATTAACAAGCACAATAACCAGAACAGAAATCAACAGGACCGGAATGATGATTGTTGTAATAATGGAACGTTTTGACATGATAGGACCTCAGTTGCATGCAGTTGCTAAACATCTAAAAATTATTTAAGTTGCCACCTATAACCTGGAAAACATCATAGGTGCGGATATTCAGAAAAGTGCTACTCATAGTTCCTATACATACCGCTCCGCTGGAGCGGAAGAACAGACTAACTTTTTTCTACAAACATATCGCTCCGCTGGAGCGAAAGATTGAACACATTAAGATGAATTTTTAATTGGTAGCAACTTGGGTTAAAAATTAAAGCAAATTTACCTAATGCCATCGTTGTGTCAAGACATATTGACGCGTTCTATTTTTTTAGATGTGCGTTTATAGAAACAGATTATCCATCCACTGCTACTGAACACTATAAAACTTACCACGTTCCCAAGATTTTTTCAACTTCTTTTCAGTGCTTGGAAAATCGCGCTCCCGATATTTCGGATCGGGTTGGATTGCTTCGGGATAATCAATTTTCCATAGTCGTAATGCGTTATGTTCACATCGCGCTTCAGAATTAGTATCATATATCAATGAAAAACCTGGAATCTCTTCCAGAAAAAGATATAACCGCACGGTGAGTAGGCGCGCAGCACCTTCTGATAGATAGAATGCTTGCCAATTCTTACCTGCTTCGTTAAACATAATAACAATAGAACCAGGTATTCCTTCTTTCTCATGCATAACATGTGATGTGCCAACCTGAAATTCCTTGGGTGGTAGAGAAAAGTCACCGTCTTTTGTTACTCCATAAACCTTTGCTGCCCAAGTATCACCATCCGATTTAATTGAAACACCCCGCAGCAGCCATTTCCCAGGTGGATAGTTCTTTCCATTTAACAACAACGTATCCATAGTTCTAGGATTGTGTGGAATCATGTCTGTTTGTCGCACTGAAGGCGACACCTGTTGACTTTGAACCGGCATTAGAAAATGAACAGATGCAACACGGTCAAACGTCTCATCAGATCCTATATACGTAATACCGTCAAGTCTAAGGAGTTCGTTTGTAGTTATCATCAGGTGTGTAACGTTGTGTGTCTTTAAAAATGTAAAAGCTTCGGTAGAAGATGGACCACTAAAAACATGACGTGCGATCATAAAAATCCAATATGGAATGTAGTGGTCTGAATCAACAACAGTTGCCCGGTTAGCAAACCAGTGTATCTTGCTTCCATAATCCCACCATGCCGCTATAACTGCGTTTTCATCTGTATGTTTTGCAATATTGTTAAGTTGTGTGTTAAACTTCAATGATGCAGGAACTACTGTATCACGAACCGTCTCGGTACTTGAACGGACAAATCCTTTGTGCAGTGGGAAGGGGGTAGGATTAAAAACGCCACCTGCGGAAAAAACATCTGAACTTGTGAAAAGAATGAGGATTACCAAGGTCGCGAGGCAGCCAAACCTTTGTAAATGTGATATCTTAAGCCGTGCTAATTGGTACAGCAGTAAAATTCCGAAGAGGGCACACAGTATCACTATGCCAAGAAAAATCCACCCTATGAAACTACCTGCATCAGATAGACGATATCCGATATATAGTTCAGAAGCTACGATAAGACTTATTACACACAATTCTGTTGGCACGGTTTCGAATACAGTCCCTTGTGCTTCAGTCTGCTCATAAGAATCACTCTCAATTCGCTCCTTCATACATCTGCGCAGGACCTTAAAAATTAGTAAACTCACCAATACGGCAAACACGGGGTCAATGAAAAAGAGATAACGCACTGCGCCACGGCTGCTGGCGAGTCCAACAAATATCCATATTAACACCAACAGGGACTTATTATTTCCGAGGTTGTCTCCTGTTCGAAGGATATATGCTACGCCTATTGTAATCCCGCCTACCAAAAAGGAAAGTCCAAAGATACTAAAAGAGACATCCGAGTTTGTAAGGAAAAGAGAAAGGAGGGTCCCGCAAAGTACAATTTCAAAACCTACAAGAGCTAACCGAAAGATGACGCGTTCTTTCAAAAAAAAATTATAAACTAACATTCCACAGCCTGCCATTGCCGCCAAGCCTACAACTGAATAGTTACCGAGAAACTGGATGCCGTTTAAGTTCTCAAGTTCTGAAACAGTACGCATAAGCCGATTCTGACCTAATGGAGAGACAAAATTGTCAAACAGCCGACGAAATGTTTCACTGATATCAGGTGACTGCAACAGAGCAAATCCCGCCAACAGGAAGGTTGTGATAACGCAGCCGAAAAGGCAGCGATGGATGTTGCTGTACCTTGAGAATTCCAGCAAACGTTTCCATAATGAAACGGGTTTTTCTACTTTGGTAGTTCTTGAATTTTCCTTTCCAAAAAATGTGAGGGTACAGAAAAGGATAATTGTCGGAATGACAATTGTCAAAAAAGCATAAGGAACCCAGATGTTGTGATAGGCACGCGTAAATGTGAAAGCAAGTACGGTGAAGCAGAGATACCAGATAACGTAAACCAACGCACTTTGACGAGAAAAACGCCCCCGCAGCACACGCACACCGATCCAGATAGAAAGAATAGCTGTCGCGAGACCTACCCCTTCCCAAGAAAGTGCGATCAATCCTCCAGCAATTCCTGATAATGCTGCATAAAAATAACGGACCCTTATGCTACATACGGAAACCCCCTTTATCCCCCTTATCAAGGGGAAAGGATGGGTGATATCGGCGGATGACTCTGTTTTCGGGATAGCAGATTCTGCTTTCAGATAAAACAGGAACATAACCAACCACAGCAATAGGACGAAAGCATCTCTGTCCACAAAACCAGCGGCGGAACGATGCAGATTCAAAAACGAGAAAATTGCAGTAAAATTGACAGCAAGGAGAGCGATGGAAGTATCAAAAACATGCCGCCATAGGACAAAAAGCACTAACAGACATAATGCATAGCACACCACAGAGGCGGACACTGCAACCATATATAGATTTATGTTTGGAAAAAACCGATGCAGAAAGCGATATGTGTACGCGAGAATGTAAGAAAAGAGATTGAGAGAAGTTGATAGATCCCTCCCTTCCAATTGCCATCGCTGCGTGTCTACTTCTGGTAACTGTCCTTGGGAAACAATCATATTGGCTTGACGTAGAAAATGGTAGGAATCAGTACCGAGCAGATACTCATTTTCCATGTGCGGAATATTCACTGTTCGGACAAATACACAGAGAAGAAGCGAACTACTTAGTAAGCATAAAAGTACAGCAGACAAGACTGACTGTTTTATCCATCGTTGACAGAACAGCCAAATTTTGGCAAGGCACTTCATGATTCACACCTCTAACGTTTTATGAAGCGGTAGGTTGTATTTAAAATATATTTTCGGTCAAATTCCTATTTAATCTGAAAAGGAACGTATCTAAGAAGTATCGCGTGTTTTAGTTTTGTTTAGAAACGTTTTAACTTTCCCCAAGTTGTAGTTAATTGCCTTTCTCGTAATTGCACTTCGCGTAACTGTTCATCAAGAAGATAATATTGAGGGATACCGCTGCCCGAAATAGAAAAGGTTGATATACGACCAGAAAAAAAACCACCTGGGGGTTCAAACACAGCCATCAAACCTACGGCATCAATCTTAGTGATATCCTCATCAACAAATTCTGTTACAAGCAGGTCTTGCGTCCAAAGTTGAAACTTTCCAGCATCAAAAACCACCCTTAAATTATCGGAAGTCAATCGGAACCTGAGTTCATAATCTGCTTTCGTTTCACCTCTTTTGAAGACTCCCTTGGCGGAACATTGCATTTTTGTTGTCTTTTCGGGACTGAACATATAACCTTCTGCAAAGTCAGGATTAGGGAGTCGTTTGCCAAGGAATAAACCAAGTTCACCAGATGTATTTTTGTGGTGTCGTGCATAAGATATTTCTTCACCCACGACTACTAATTTATCAAGTTGAAATTGGTGAGCATTCCAGCGCAGGAAATCCGCTGCTGTCAGATGCTCCGCATGCGGTTTAAAAATTGTAACACCAAGTCTTCCAACATCATCACCAGCCACAACTGGATTCTCTTTGAAAGTTCTCCAATCTACACGATAAGGCAACACTTCTACAATACGTTTCCACCCGTTGAGAACTTCCTCATCAAAATCATCTATCCACGTATCGGCATGACTCGGTACAATAGTGTAAGTACTCAAAAGTATTGCAAAAGAAACGATTAAAATTATATACTTTCTTATGCACGAATAAGGATTAAAAATACCTGGAAAACTAAAGATAAAATTATCAGTCTTATTTTTCATAGAACACCTCGTCTGGAATATCTCTATCAATCAGGACTTATGCATTTTTTCTTAAAGTCCCTCTGATAAGGGGATTTAGGGGGTTAATCACTGAAATAACGACTTTTTTACCCCCCTAACCCCCTTATCAAGGGGGAATGCGTAAGTCCTGTCAATAATAAAACAACAAATCACCAACAGACAATAGAGTTAAGTAGATAAGATTTATACAATTCTTAGCAAAAAGTGTGTGTTAGACCTTGTTGCAGCTAAGTAGATGGAATAATAGAAGCAATGGGAAAAGATAAAACCACTCTTCCCATTACTTATGTATTCTAACGTGAGTTCGGTATAAGTAATTTTTGCAGCGGGTGCGGTAAGGAAACCGCACCTACCGCGGTTATGTGAGTAGAATTCAAAGCATTAAGAACCTCATATCTCGGACACCGAGCTCACGTTATTCTATGAAATACATGTTTATGATACTAATTCAGCTTTATGCAAAAATGATGAGTATTAGTTTTTTCATCCCACCGACTAAGTTCGGTTGGATAATATGGATGTGTAGCGGCTGGATGAAATTTGTCATGATCATTAGTGTTATAATAGCCTATCCAATCTGTACCGAGATCACTACAACGAACGAAAAAACCCTCAGTCACGATTTTAACATAATCAGGGCACATGAATTTTGAATTGTTAAAAGTTGTTTTCTCATACGTTGTTACATGACCCCGACTTGGCACAACCATTCCCTCTTCATTGTGTTCTCTCCAATGTGACTCCCATCCACTCCAAGGGAATCCACCATTCGCTAGTTCTTCACCGTCCCAATCATAATCGTAGCTTAATGTAATATTGACATTGTCAGTGCCCCAAGGTGTGTTTGAACTATTAAATCGCCAATCTTGGAATCGATGCCAAGAAACCTTATTTGGTGTAGATGAAGCAGAAATGCTAGCGTACTCGTATGTGGATGTAATGTCAAAATCGTTGGTAAGCGGTCCACACAAATTGCCAGAATTAACTTCTGGTCCGAAAGATATGCCTTCGTCGTTCTCTTCACCGTCCCTATAATAATCTCCCGCTTCTGAAGGATTAGCTGCTTCATACCACCGGAGAGTTGCTTGTGAAGTAACTGCAAAAAATCCTACGATTAAAACCACTACTGGAAGACTCGCAGTAAGGATTAACTCAAATTGTTTACGCATTTTTTATTCTCCTTTGAAATTTGCACAGTTCCTGTGCTTTTCGGAAATTAAACTAAAGGGTTTTATCTAACGAATGAGATTGCAGTAAAGTAGTGGAAAACCCTCTTAAACCACGTACCATTGCAATCAATTGTTATAAAGTGTATCAAATTTGGAAAAAAGAGTCAAGTATTTTTTCGATTACTTTAAAAAATTGCACGTATCCTTGGGTAAAACCTGTCTATTGTATGATGGAATTACAAAAAACTGAAAAGTAGAATGATCAGCCCTGATCTTTAGTTTTTGACTTTGTTTAGAATCGTTTTAACTTTCCCCAAGTCGTAGTTAATTGCCTTTCTCGTAATTGCACTTCGCGTAACTGTTCATCAAGAATATAGTATTGAGGAATACCGCTGCCCGAAATAGAAAAGGTTGATATACGACCAGAAAAGAAACCACCTGGGGGTTCAAACACAGCCATCAAACCTACGGCATCAATCTTAGTGATATCCTCATCAACAAATTCTGTTACAAGCAAGTCTTGCGTCCAAAGTTGAAACTTTCCAGCATCAAAAACTACCCTTATATTTTCTGAAGTCAATCGGAACATGCGTTCATAATCTGCTTTCGTTTCACCTCTTTTGAAGACTCCCTTGGCGGAACATCGCATTTCTGTTGTCTTTTCGGGACTGAACATATAACCTTCTGCAAAGTCAGGTTCAGGGAGTCGTTTGCCAAGGAATAAACCAAGTTCACCAGATACATCTGGGTTGACTCGTGTATAACCTATTTCCTCACCCACAACTACTAATTTATCAAGTTGAAATTGGTGAGCATTCCAGCGCAGGAAATCCGCTGCTGTCAGATGCTCCGCATGCTGTTTCGAAATTGTAACACCAAGTCTTCCAACATCATCACCAGCCACAACTGGATTCTCTTTGAAAAGGCTCCATTCTGCAAAATAAGGCAACACTTCTACAATACGTTTCCACCCGTTGAGAACTTCCTCATCAAAATCATCTATCCACGTATCGGCATGGCTGTGTCCAATTGTGAAAACACTCCAAAGTACTGCACAGATAACAATGATTACAATACGCTTTTTCCTATCCGCAGAAAAAGTGAAAATACGCAAGGGTTTGTGGAACCGGCGTATGTCACTTATTGTTTTATTTCTCATAAAGTTTACCTCTCTATTGACAAACCTGTCTCATTTTTTGGCTTTAAATGAAAACCAACTCGGAATGTGAACCGTTAACACGACTATAACTCTCAGCACCCGGATTCCTCCGCACAGTAACGCAAGCAAGTTTGTCACCTTCCGAAAAATATTTTCGTAAAATCATCTCCTCTGTCCACAAAAATCCATCCTGTACCTCCCAGATAAGTTGGTACCCTGACCGCTCCCCGCCCTGAAGGGCGAGGGTTCTTTTGAAGGAACCCCCGCACGGGTTTCTCAAGGGTTACCGCCTGCGTACTTGCTGCTCAGTATCTACAAGCTTGAAAGGACCGAAATCGCTTTCCCATAATTTATCATTACTGAAAGATCGGCAGAATATAAGGCTGAATTAGTTTTTGGAAAACCGTAATTGTTCCGAAAATCGAATAAAAACCAGCACACAATACCAAACCTATCTGTTTCCATATCGGTGGTTGTATCTCTTTCGGTAAGAATGTTCGGTTTACATAGAGTGTATGGAGTGATGTAATCACGAGCAGATAGCCGCCCACCGTCGCAGATACAATGATCATGAAAAAGGGTTCTGCCAAATACATTGCGATGACACCCCACAAGATGTAGACGATGAGAATCGGATAATAGATCCATTTGGCGTTATGTTCTTTCATTTTTCGTGCCCTTTTGAACCCTGTCCAAATTATATCGGTATAACGTCGAGGGACACCGTCGAGTTGCGTTGAGAAAAGTACCCAAAATCCACATAGTAGTGTAAGATACCACATGATCCTCCCACCTTTTACTTCAAGTCCTTCTGCTTGGAACGCAGCAGCAGACCACTGATCCATCTCTTGACCTGAAGGAACAAAAGCAATTGTCAGCATTGCGGGTAGTGCTAACCCAATGAAACAACCGATCAGCCAGATATAGTACTGCTCAAAACGGACATATTTCCACCACTCCTTGAAACGTTGTAAATTCTCAGGTGTGATACGAAACACTTTTCCTAAGTGGGAAAGTTTTACATTCTGTCCACCTATGATAGATGGAATTGCGCCAACCAGACGACTCATACCCCATCCTTTATCACGGACGTAATTTGTAATCGTAATATTGCCTAAACCCCCACTTCCCGCATAAGCAGCGAACGCACCGAGTAGCAACCAGTCAAATTGCCCTCCCCGTACATCTGATGGCAATGCCCCAAAACTAAAGAACCCTTTTATGACGGTCCACCATATTCTTGGCGGGACCAGAAACAAGTCTACTATAACCAAGTAGCCAATAATCCATATAACCATGAATAGCTGCGCTTTTTCAAGTGCGTTGTATATCTTTCCGCCGAACATGACTATGCCTAAACAAGCGAAAAAAATTAAAAACGCAAAAATTCTGACAGTATTCTGATCCGATTCCACTGGCATGTGGCCTATCCAAGCTGCTGCGAGTGCCGTGGCGGCAGTCATTGCCCATCCAGGCCAGATACCAAAAAAGTCAACACCGGAATAGAAAATTGCTCAAAACCTTGATCCCGGCTTACACCGCATATAGCCGCTCAACATCGGTTCGCCGGTATAAAGGGTATAGCGGATTGCTTCTGTGTTCAGAATTGATTGAAGTATTATAGCAACCGTGGCTATCCAGAGAAGTGTGCCGCCATATTGTGCTGTTATTGCCGGACCTAACAACCACTCACCACTTCCGATCGAAGCACCAAGTGCTATAATTCCGGGTCCTAGAATACTTCTAAATGCTCTGCCAAATTTATAACGTGGCGGTGCTGGTAGATCTGCAACCTCCCAATCCGGAAGTGTTCCACCATCAACACGTTCGTTAGTTTCTGCCATATTTTACTCCAAAAATTATTGATGTCTAATTTACTGAGATGTATCAATATTATCAATCTTCCGCTACAAAACCTCGCCTTTCAAGGCGGGGATGTAGTAGCGGAAACCAAGACCTCCATTGTTGAAAAAACTTGACTTTCGGTCAAAAAATGTGGTATCATCTGGACATCTGCAGGTTAAGAGATCTAAACTTTGGCAACCTGGTTTCCATTGCTCTTAACCACCCTTTAGATGGGAGTGCAGATGCAGAGAACTACAGACACTGCGAAAACAGAATGCGCAACTGGACTGACTATGTAGTTTTGATTGCATATTCCCAAGTTCGCCTTCGTCTCCGAAACACCCTTTATGTGTCGGAAGTATCGGTATACCGCTATAGGTTTCTGAGGTATTCCGTAGTGCGCCCCATGGCCCGCGCCGCGCAATTAGATGTGCGTTGGTCAGGCTAAAAACCTGACAACCTGACAGATGGACTGTAAAGGTCCGTGAAGTCTTGGAAGATGGCCCCATACCTGCTGGACTTGATATGCAAGTAGCGGTAACCTTTGAGAAACCCGTGCGGGGGTTCCTTCAAAAGAACCCTCGCCCTTCAGGGCGGGGAGCGGTCAGAGACCTACAAGTGTTGGCATTTTAGCAGAGAGAGGGCAATGAATCAAGCACAATTTCAGATTTAGCGAATATGGTTTGTAATTTATGAAAATTCATCATATCCTTGACAAACTGACTTTTACAATGCTAAAATTGATTTCGTAAGAAACATATAATCAAAAAGGTAAAAGAGATGCCAAACACAAACTTTTTCAATCAAATAAACTTAAAAATTAGCATAAAAAATATAACCGTGTGTTTCTTGTCCGTGATTCTGATATTGACCTGTTTTTTTACTATTTCCTGCGGCAATCCATTAGAACCAGTAGATAGTGAAGAGGAGGAACGGGTAAAATCTGAACTGGAAGATCGTTCATTTCGTCAATTTGACCCATCTAAGGACGCGGCGAAAAGAAAAGGAATTATCCTTGATTTCTTTGACGAAAGAAACAAAATCATCAGTCTGTTGGGCACAATATGCTGAAGGTGATACCGCCCTAAAAGAATGGGAGATTTTTGCAGAGGATTATCGGATTGAAAAAGCAGGTTCGGAATATAGGCTTTATTTTGACACCCCGCGTTCACATCAGAACCTCCCTACCAAATGCGACAATTGTATTGAAACAGAAGGTATTTCCATTTCGATACGAAATCTGTTTGATAGTGAGAAGATTGAATTCAAGCTGAACGACAACGATAACAGTCTACCGTCACCATTTCCTGTCTTTAAATCGTGGACACGGTTTAATGAAGATGAATATTTTGATTGAATTGTATTGGTTTACTGTATTGGCAAATCCGAGATACGATCACAATGTTTCGGGATATTCATATTTGGAAATCAACCTACAAGAATGGACGATACCAAATTGAATTAATAATCTTGACAAACTGTGCGGTTTTTGCGTAAAATCTGTATAACCAATAACGCAGAACGTCTTTAAGACTAAGGAGCTAAACATGCTTACGCAAGATCAGGTTGATTTTTACAATGAGAACGGTTATCTCAAGGTAGAGCAGCTTTTCACCTCTGATGAAACAGAAGAACTTGCATCAGAAATGGTGCGGATTATCAATAATTGGGGTCAAGAGACAATCGGATGGCCCGGACCATGGCGAACCAAATACCTCAAAGAGGAAGACCAGCAGACCACGAAGGCAGTTTTCATGCACAACCCCCACTTCTATTCTGCTACATGGGGTAGAGTAATATTCCATGAGCGTTTGACTGGTACCGTTCAGTCACTCATCGGAGATAGAGTTCAGTGGCATCACACTGTTTTGCATGCCAAGCCACCAGAAAAAGGCACACCCTTCCCCATGCACCAAGATTATCCGTTTTATCCACACGATGGTCTTGATTTCGTTGACTGCCTTGTTCATCTTGACGATGCACCTTTTGAAAGTGGCGCATTAAGGGTTGTGCCGGGAAGTCATAAAGAGGGTCCTCGCGAGCATATTACGGGGCACGACACTGCACCACACCTGCCAACAGACAAATTCCACCCTGATTTCATTGACTCAATTCCTATTCCCGCAAAAGCAGGTGATGTTATCTTCTTTAGTTATTGCCTTATCCATTGGTCTGAGGTTAATCGCACAGATGAGTGGCGGAAGGCGGTACGATTCGGGTACCATACACCTGAGATGCGTCCTGTCGGACGTGAACCGAATAAGCCATACAACAACATTATGGCTGGTGGTTTCAAAGTCAATCCTACAGCTGGAGAGATACTCGCTTAGAGTATCCTCTCCGCCAAGAATAATATACCTTACATAGGATTATCAATGATACTACCTACACTCCGCACTTCTGATTTCCGATTTTCGGTATTTATTTCTCAAACTTGCGTGGTCCCTACATTGAGTAAGCAATTTCAGGTGAACCGGAAAAAAGACAAGTGGAAAATAGAATCTTAATTCACAACTCCAAATCTCCCCTACCCTGTGCGAATCCTTTCGTGACACGGGTTTGTCGTAAAAATACCAAAATGTGTCAAAACAAGTGCGGAGTGTAGGATACATAGTAGCATAAAATCCTTTCTTGGTCAAGATTATCAGGGCTATTTAGTTTTAGGCTTTTTGTCCATTTTATCCGAAAAGTCGCGATTCGGAGATCACTCCTACAGCGGAAACTCTTAGATTGAAAATCTAAATATTCGGAGAACTAAATAGCCCTGCAAGATTATTGCGATTCAGAGGCCGGTGAATCAACACCACGATACAGCGATCATAGCGGGTGCGGTTTCCCGACAAATGCCAACCCTCCATATCCCCTTTTTCAGGAGGGACGTATTTGGCGTTGATTCCACTATTTTGTCTGAACCATGATTCATAGGATTTCCAGATTATCAGGATTATCCTCACCAAGCGTTTTTTGCGTTTGAATCTCGGATTATACCCGATTAACTTGATTTGTAGTGTGAGGTCCCCGTGCCTTGCAATGCTAACCGCTATTAGAAAACTTCTAATCCAGTTAATTTGGTATTAGACGGATACGGTGCGGTTAGGAAATCGAACTTACCGGGGTTGTTTGAGAAATTATGTATTTTACAAATTTATTGACAAAATTGACAAAATTGATTACAATGATTTATAATTCCATTTTAAATCATAAATATGATATAATATAATATGCTTAATATTAGATTTAATATGGATTTTAACAATTTTTGACCGTGTTTCCGCGTCACAACTTGTGACACGGGTTTGTCGTAAAAATACCAAAATGTGTCAAAACAAGTGCGGAGTGTAGGATACTACTTTGATAACCATGGATAATGTTTTAATTGAAAGGAGGGATATTTGTGTTTTACAAAAATAAAAACAGGAAAGTGCTAAAGGGGATTCAAAATCTCTTCTCAAAACACCTATTTTATGTATGTTTAATAGGAATGTGTATTGTTTTTTCTACAAATGCAAACGCGCAGACACCTTCTCTTGCAGAGAAAGTATATGAAAAGTATCAAACATTCTTTCAACGAGAAGATATTAAAGAACTGTTACCTATAGTTCTTGTAGAAATCAAGAAACCAGAAAATCAAAAACTGTTAACCCCAGAAACTATTGAGTTAATTCTTGATATGCCCGATCTCTTAAAAACATTTGTACCTGATATAGATGATGAATTCATAACACTGCTAAAAGAAGATCAGGAAATACAAACATTCCTTAGAGATCCCGATGTACAAACTTTGCTTCAGGACACAGTGGCAATTGGGGAACTTGAAGCATTGCTTGAAGTAAATCTATTATCTCTCGCGGAACGTATTATTGAAAAGTATCGTGATTTATTTACACGTGAAGACATACAGGAATATCTTCCCACTGTTCTTGCAGAAATTAAGAAACCTTATATTCAGGAACTCCTGCTACCTGAGACGATAGCACTTGTGGTTGAAGACCCTGACCTACTCAAAAGTTTTTTACCAGAGATTGAGGATGAATTCATCACACTTCTCAAGGAAGATGCTGAGGTTAAGACGTTTATCAATGATCCGGATGTCCAATTATTGCTACAGAATCCCGAAGCAATTGATGAACTTGAAGCTTTACTGAATGTTCAACCGGTAATCAACGTTATAGTCAGAATTGTCCCAACTTCAGTGGAGTCTCCGCAGGTTGGAGAACAACTCGTCATCACTGTTGACATCGCTGATGCTCAAGGTGTTAGTGGGTATCAAGGTAAAGTTGAGTTTGACACATCAGCACTAAGATTTGTCTCATTGACACACGGTATCTATTTATCAGGGGATGTACATCCTATTGCTGCAAAAGTTGAGAACAATCAGGTATATTTTGCTCAAATTGTTGTTGACTCTACAGCAAGTATGGCAGAAGGGACGCTCGTCACTATTACTTTTGAAGTTCTGGATGCTAAAGCATCAAAACTAACCTTATCTGATGTGTTAATTGGAGGTCTCGGCGGGGTTTCTTATCCCGTAACGATTGAAAATGCCGAAATTCTTGCACCACCAGAGAAGCCGTGGGATGTCAATATGGATGGGAAGGTAAATATCTTGGATTTGACTTTTGTAGCATCACACTTTGGTTCAGAAGACGCACCACCTGCTGCTGATGTCAATCGTGATGGGAAAGTGAACATTTTGGATTTGACGTTAGTTGCGAGTCATTTCGGTGAGTGATGTTGACTCAAATCAAAATTTAGTAGCACGGTTTCATACCGCGCAATTGGTGCCAATTTAGTGGTTCTCCAACTACAGTAGGTGTGGTTTCCTTTCCTATATTGCGAAACGGTAGAAAAATAAAGGATGAAAATTTTCTCGGAGGATCCGGTGCGGTTAGGAAACCGAACCATAGGCGTCAATTTAGGGGTTTTTCAAATACGAGAAACCCTCTTTAGTCCCGTAGGGACGATATGTTTATAGAAAACGTGGTACCCCCAATCTCTTCAGCCCCGTAGGGGCGGTATGTTTTAGCAGCAGATTAGCAATCGGGATATGTCGCTCCTACGGAGCTAAAGAGACGTGTCTATACGGTGTACTATAAACATATCGTCCCTACGGGACTAAATATGGGACAGTCTCAATAATCATGCTTATTGAGGGGTGTTCAAAAAAATACAGACTTTTCTTAAATTGACGCCTATGGTGCGGTTAGGAAACCGAACCTACCGGTTCCGAAGTGTTTTACGTGTATCTCTTTTCTTAATTTGATACCTATGGCGTGGTTTGAAACCGAACCTACAAGTGCATGTTAACATAGCTTGAGTTTGATATTTGATTCCGAGTGTCCATTCATAAGATAAAAAAGAGTTGGGTTCACTCATTTTTCTGTCCTTTCGGTTTAAATGGAGAATGAATCGCACTTTTGTGTCGGATTTTATTGTGGATTCCGTTCTACTCAACGGACAGTAGTCATTGAATCTATTATCGAACTCACGTTAACATAATTTCTGTTATATTGTATGTTATCTACGTTTGACGTTGCCCCAAGTAGTTGTCAGTTTTCCGCCCGGTTGAACAGTTAACCCACCGATTGATTTCATTGCAAGGATCATCTCATTATTGTCAATCACTCTGTCCCACATATAGACTTCTGCGATGATAGCATTTAGCCACTGTCCATCCTCGCGATGCCCTATAAAGACTGGTCGAGGTCCTGTTTCACAAGGTATCCCATTATCTGCAATTTGTGCAACCGGATCATTGCTGCCATTGATATAAACACGGGATCCTTCGCCTATTTTAAAAGTGCCACATTGGTGGATCCAGGTTCCCTGTGGTGCAGCTCCTGGACTGGCTGTTTCAGCAACACCACCACCTGCACAGTTCCAAACTGACATACCCGCGCCAAAGTCATCATTTATGTAGAGCGCGAATTCCCATTGCTCGTGGAAACCTTTTATCACAATTGGTTGACGTGTTTGCGCATGTCCATCAACTGCTGTTGCCAACACTTTCACCCACGCACAGATGGTTAATCCTTTGTTTTCATCAAAGTATGAGTCAATATCGTTCCCTTGTGTTTCCATGTCAATTTTCACAAAGTTTGATTTTCCATCAAACTCCAATGCTTTAGTGATTTCGTCATGCCCCGCATCAACCCATTTGGGAACATCAGGACTTAATTCCGTTTCAAATTTGTGCGGTCCGTGGTCTCTAACTTTTTCTCCCTTTCCCTCGTTTAATGGTAAATACATCCAGAGACCATCTTCAATATTTGCTGCATTCGCAATAAAGGTTGCACAATAAAGCACGGTTATCAATAGTGTTAATGTTAGTGAATGACGCATATTATACCTCCGTTTAGGGAATAAGGGTCAGAGGATAACAAGTCAAACGTTGCGAAAGACTTATCATCCAATAGTGCTGATTTCAAATAAGGAATGAGGAACTTAGAGAACGCGCTCTAACGAACGTTTAATGATATGAATTTGGAGATTAGTAGATTCGGAACACAGAAAATCGAACGAGTTAGTTACGCTTTGTAAAATTCAACGGTTGTGCCAGCCATATCTGCAACTTTTTCTACAAGTTTGTTACGTTCAGTCTCTTTCATGCCAGCGAAATCTTTGGCAATGTCAATTTTCTCTTGCAACTGTGCTGCGTTATCTGGACCAGTGACAAGTGTACTAACAGGAAATGACCAGACAAAATGGATGGCTTCTGTAATGCTCACCCATGTCGGAACTACTCTTGGGTTAGGACCGTGTTTACCATGTTTAGATCCTCCAAAGAAACCACCATTTGCCAACGATTTCATCCCAATTACACCGATGTTTCGCTCAACGAGTGTAGGAATAACACCTTCAATAAAACTTTCGTAACTAATGTCTGCAATGTTTACGGGCAATTGACAAGCATCAAAAATATCTGATTTCTCTAATACACGTTGATGAGCAGATGGACTTGTATGTCCTGTAAAGCCGATAAAACGAGTTTTTCTGGATTCCTTTGCTTCAACCATCACATCAAAGACGTCTTTATTGATGCGCTCATCAACATCTTCTGGATTGCGAACAGCGTGAACCTGCCAAAGATCGAGTCGTTCAGTGTTGAGACGTTTCAGTGAACCTTCAAGGTGTTTCCTTGCAGTTGCAGCGTCGCGGGCAGTGGTCTTACTCATCACAAAGACATCATCGCGATATTTCGGAATAAGCAGTTTTCCTAAACGTCTCTCACTTCCACCTGCTTGGTAGGATTCAGCCGAATCAAAGAAACGAACACCGCCTGCCAAGGCAGTTTCAATTGTCTTTTGTGCTTCCGCTTCTTCCATCTCGCCAATGTGCCAACCTCCAACTCCGAGCATTGTAACTGTTTCACCTGTTCTGCCGAACTTACGCATCGGCAAGAGATTTCCTAAACGGTCGCTTGAAGGTTTCGCTTCCTGACCTTCTGCACCTCCTGAAGATAGGAGAATTCCTGTGGTTAATCCTGCCAATGACTTTAGAAATGCACGTCGATCAATCATAGTTTTCACCTCTAATCTTCATCTTACAATCATACACCAATTTTGTCAAGAAAATAATTTAATTTTGACAAGGTTCAGAGCCATTCAGTTTTAAGAGATTATTCGGGTTTCGTGCATTTTTCTTATGAAGATCCGGTGCGGTTAGGAAACCGCACCTACCGGGTCTGGGTAAAATGAGATCAAAGTATGGAAAACTGAATTGCTTTGGACGAGGTTTCACTTGACCTGCAAAATTCTCTGATGTATAATGATGTATAATGATGTATAATAACGTGGAATTTGCAACGGTGTTGACTATCTAAAATACCTGAACAAACGATTTTACCATTATGGATCAGACTTTACGCAAACCCATTCCTGATAAACTTGTTGTCCTCACGTTTGATGATGGATGCAAATCGCAAGCGACTTTTGTCGCACCAATCCTGAAGCAGTACAACTTCGGTGCAACCTTCTATATTACTGAAGGACTCGGTTTTCTTAACAATAAAGAAGCCTATATGACCTGGGAAGAGGTACGTGGTTTACATGATGCTAGTTTTGAAATCGGTAATCACACTCGCCATCACCGAAATGTTACGCAACAATCTGATCAAGAGTTGAAAAGCGACCTGCAGCATATTGATACGCGTTGCGAGGAATACGGCATCTCACGTCCAACAACCTTCTGTTACCCTGGTTACAGTCATGGTGAAGCGGCTGTTAAGGTTGTAGCAGCACACGGTTTTCATTTCGCGCGTCGTGGTGTTGCTCCAGAGTTTACTTACAATTCTGAAGGGAGTCGTGGTCCGGCTTATAACCCAACTGTTCACCAACCACTCCTTGTTCCGACGACTGGGGCTTCTGGACCGAATTGGAATTTTGATGACTTCGCATGGGCACTTGAACAGGCAAAAGATGGGAATATTCCGGTTCTCACATTTCACGGCGTACCTGATTTGGAACATCCGTGGGTTCACACTGAGCCTAATGATTTTGAAAAATACATGTCATATTTTGCCGAGAATGATTATACTGTCATCGCACTCCGAGATCTCACTGATTATGTCAGTTTCCAATAGATTCTACTTCCGCTCTGTTGGATTTATGATAATTTATAGAAATCTATACTTATCTACCAACCTCCTGCTTCGTTGATTCCAGCCTACCATCGTAGGTCGGACAGAATCTCCACAGGCGTTTTTTGTCTCAGTAGAGCTTACCGCGACAATCTGTGTGCGTAGAAATCTTACGCTAAAGTTTCGTTGACGTCGCAGCTATCTCAGTTCCACCTGATTTAACGAGGATTGCTTGGAACGAGGACTTTGGCAAAAAACAGAAGCAAGAAGACTAACGAACAACAAATTATGTTGGAATTTTCTATCACAATTATAGCAGAACCTAACATTTTTTGAAAGAAAAAAATAGATAGAAAAAACAGCATTATGACAGATTATCACAGAAAACTTTGTGCAGTTACAACCCCTCCAAAAAATCTCATCATTTTACCCGATTTTCATAATTAAGCGATAATTATGCAACATTGTTCTATTACAATTTATAATCTGAGTTCGATATTTGATTCCGAGTGTCCATCCATAAGATAAAAAAGAGTTGAGTTTCACTTGTCTTTCGGTATTTTCAGTTTAAATGGAGAATGAATCACGTTTTTGTGTCGGATTTTATTGTGTATTCCATTCTACCCAACGGACAGTAGTCATTGAATCTATTATCGAACTCACGTTGTTTAGAAAAATGTATGTCCGGTTGCAACTGTATTACCCTTGAAATATGTCTTGGTATGTTGTATACTTAATAAGCATTTTTTTTGTAATAGTTTATAATTGGAATTGTTAGGTAATACTATAGTTTGGACAATTTCTATCTGTTTCATGTTGTGTTTTCAAGTCCTTGCTGATTTTTCATTGAGTTTCGGATGGGAACGTAACTCAATGAAAAAGAATTTCAGGTGCAAGCAAGAACAGCCCCAGCGGGGCGGAATGTCTATAGGGACATTGTGAACAAACCCTCTTTAGACCCAGCGGGGCGAAAGGTGTCCCAATAAACCAATATTGATGTCAAAAGTGTTTCTATTAATAACGTGAGTTTGATAAAAACAAGATGTCGGGCTTCTTGTAGGGGCGAGGGCTTCTCCCCCGTAGGGGTTAGGTTACCTAACCCCTATGAAAATGTCCATTTATGTTTAGAGTTTGCTATATATCAAACTCACGTTATTAATCCAGGCTATTACTCAAGAACCCTAAAAATTGTCCAAACTATAGTAGGTAATAGGGAGATGAAGTAGAACAGTCAATAACCCCAAGCTAAAGCATGGGGCTTGTGCGAAGCGCATACCAAGCGTTCACTCCACAAGTTAAACCGTTGTACTACAGTAAAATATCGTGGTATCTTGGCGTGGTAGCCAGCACGATGTTTCGGATGCCCCCCAAGTCCGATTCCTCTCGGATACTGTGATCTGGATGGGGCAACATATACCCTGAAAAGGAGAACACAAACTTATGTTTGTTCCTGTTAAAACGAAAGATGGTGAGGTGCTAATGCCTATGCACGCTGCGCGTGCGCGCAAGCTCGTCCAACGTGGCGAGGCAACGTCTTATTGGGACAATGGTATCTATTGTATCTGTCTCAATAAAGAGCCTTCTCAGAGAGAGACTCAAGAGATTGCTGTGGGTGTAGACCCCGGTAGCAAGAAAGAGGGTTTCACAGTGAAGTCGATGTCTCACACCTATCTGAACGTTCAAGCAGACGCCCATAGCAAAGTGGGCAAGAAAGTAGAGAAACGCAGAGACCTTCGGAGAACCCGTCGTTCTCGCAGCTGTCCGAATAGAAAGAACCGGACGAATCGTTTGGCGAATAAGGCACGAATACCTGCTGGCACGCGTGCAAGGTGGGATTGGAAACTACGTGTCTTGGATTGGTTGTCCAAGTTATATCCTATCACGTATGTATGTGTTGAGGACATTAAGGCACGGACACTCAAGCGTGCGAAAAAGTGGAATAGTTCTTTCAGTCCTCTTGAAGTCGGAAAGTCTTGGTTCTATAGCGAGGTACAAAAGCGATGGACATTGTTCACACTTCAAGGTTGGGAGACGAAAGAACTGCGAGATAAACTTGGGCTCAAGAAGTCTTCCAAGAAACTTGCTGAGACGTTTGATGCACACTGTGTAGATAGTTGGTGCTTGGCATATCACACTGTCGGTGGGGTGGATGTCCCCGACAACACAGATATATTCTGCATCGCACCGATACCTGTTTCAAGACGTGAACTTCATCGGCAGAACCCACAAAAGAACGGCATTCGTTCGCGATATGGTGGCACCTTATTAGCACAAGGCTTGGTCAAGAACACTTTGGTGAAGCATGTCAAACACGGATTAACAAGACTTTCAGGTATTAACGCAAAAGGTTTGTTTTCTATCTACAGTTTGGATGGGAAACGAATCACCACAGGCGCGAAACGACAGGATTTCAAAGTTCTTACGCGTCTGAATTTTAACTATAGGAGCGGGCTTTCCTCCCCAACCTAAAGGATGGGGTCTCCAGCCCGAAGAGTGATGAAAATTCTGATTGCCGGATTAGGGTCAATTGGTAGGCGACATTTGCGGAATTTTCAAACCTTGAATGCAGGAGAATGTATATTATTACGCACTCGACGTTCTACACTCCCTGATGATGAGTTAGCAGGATTTCCTACAGAGCATAATTTAGTTGAGGCACTTCAGAAACATACTCCTGATGTTGTGGTTATCTCAAATCCAACATCACTTCACCTTGATGTTGCTATTCCTGCTGCTGAAGCAGGTTGCCATCTATTATTAGAGAAGCCTATTTCTCATACGATGGATCGCGTGTCTACTTTAACAGGCATAGTTGATCGGCAAAACGTGAGAGTGCTTGTAGGTTTCCAGTTTCGTTTTCACCCTGGTTTGCAGCGTATCAAGGAATTGCTTGTGAGTGATACAATAGGTTCAGTCGTATCTGTTCACGTACATTGGGGAGAACACCTTCCTGCGTGGCATCCTTGGGAAGATTACCGCATAGGATATGCTGCACGTAGCGATCTCGGAGGCGGAGTTTTGCTGACATTGTGCCATCCTTTTGATTACTTACGATGGCTAATCGGTGAGGTCGCTACAGTCTCAGCAATGACAGGGGAAGAAGGTGGATTAGGTATTGAGGTTGAGGACACAGCAAATGTGATGCTTCGATTTGCGAATGGCGCACTCGGTACTGTACATCTTGATTATGTTCAACGTCCCTCTACACATACACTACAGATTACAGGACAACGTGGACGTATTCTCTGGGATAACGAAGATGGGGCAGTCCATTGGTATCAGACTGACACTAAAAAATGGGAAATAGAGGAAATGTCACCCGATTTTGAGCGCAATACACTTTTTGCTGGAGAAGTTGAACACTTACTTAATTGTATTGAAAGTGGAACAGAACCGTGTGTTAATCTTTCTGACGGAATTGCTGCACAAAAGATAGTGTTTGCAGCAAAAGAGTCAAGCAGAAAAGGAAAAGAGATCCTTATTGCATAGTTTTAGTGTCTGGCTTCATTAAGGTTTTAGAATGAAGAAAAATATGTTTGATTTACAAGGAAAGGTCGCCATCGTTACAGGTGGAGCAGGTATGTTGGGAAAGGAATATTGCCGCGCATTCGCCGAAGTTTCTGCACATGTAGTCATTGCTGATTTGCGGGGTGGTGCTGCCCAGGATTACGCAAGCGATATCAGCGCAGATGGAAACCCAAAGGCGATCGGCGTTGAGACTGATGTCACAGATAAGATGTCTGTCCAATCAATGGTAACCCGAACCCTTGACGAATTTGGTAGGATAGATATCCTCGTTAACAATGCAGCTCTTGACCCGAAATTTGATACTGAGCATGCCTCTGAACATACGTATACCTTTGAAGATTATCCGTTAGACCTTTGGAATGAAAGCGTAGCAGTTGATTTGACAGGAATGTTTCTTTGTTCGCAAGCTGTTGCACCAGCGATGCTTAAACAGGAAAGTGGTGTTATTATCAATATTTGCTCAACTTACGGGGTTGTTGGACCTGATCAGAGACTGTATGAACGAGATGATCCAACCCAAACACGCACTTATAAGCCGATTACCTACTCAGTTACAAAAAGTGCAGTTCTCGGGTTAACACGCTACCTTGCAACGTATTGGGCAGGTAAAAAGATACGTGTAAACGCTTTGACGCTGGGTGGTGTATTTAACAAACATGACGAAGAATTTGTGAGACGTTATAGTTACCGTACACCTATGGGTCGCATGGCAGAAAAATCGGAATACTGCGGAGCACTCCTATTTGTTGCATCTGATGCCGCCTCCTATATGACAGGTGCAAATCTCGTGGTTGATGGGGGTTGGACAGCATGGTAGATAAAAAGTTAAACCAGTCTTCGGATTCTGAAAGGTTAGAGGTATTAGGGGTTGTTCAAGCACGCGGTGGTTCAAAAGGTATTCCCGGCAAAAACACACGAAACCTCGGTGGACACCCGTTGATTGCATATAGTATCGCTTCGGCACATGCATCTGCAACCATTACACGTCTCATTATTTCTACTGATGACGCGGAAATCGCTGAAGTTGCAAAAGTTTATGGAGCAGAAGTGCCGTTTATACGTCCAGATGCGTTGGCAACAGATGACGCACCAGATTACCCGCTCTTTGAACATGCTCTCACTTGGTTTAAAAGTAATGAAAACTATGTACCACAAGTGATTGTTCAACTGCGTCCCACTTCCCCATTACGTCCGAAAGGTGCAATTGATGCAGCTGTTAAAATGCTGTCGGCGGATAATAAAGTTGATTGTGTTCGCACTGTGATTCTGTCTCAGCAGAACCCCTACAAAATGTGGCGAACTGGAGAAAAATATCTCATCCCTCTATTGGGTGATGCGTTTCCAGAACCCTATAATATGCCGCGCCAGAAATTGCCGAAAACCTATTGGCAAACGGGTCACCTTGATGTTATACGGTATGAAACCATTATTGAAAAAAAATCGCTTACTGGTGAACGTGTGCTACCGTTAATAATTGAACCGAAATACTGCACCGATATTGATACTCCTGAAGACTGGGAGCATGCAGAGTGGAAGCTATCACGTAACAACCTTGATATAGACTTGCCAAGCGAAAATGTTCAAAACATACAATTAACAGACAATCTGAAAAACACAATTCCCGCGAGACCTGACTTAATTGTGCTGGATTTTGATGGTGTCCTTACCGACAATAGGGTTTGGGTATCAGAATCAGGTGAGGAATCCGTGGCATGTAATCGTAGTGACGGAATGGGATTATCTATGTTACTTAAAAACGGCATTCGGGTAATCGTCCTTTCCACTGAGCGAAACCCTGTTGTCGCCGCTCGTTGTAAAAAACTCAATCTCCCGTGTGATCAAGGTATTGACGATAAACGTTCTGCCTTATTGAGATTAGCAAAAAAGTATGATGCAAACTTAGATGATGTCGTTTACATTGGTAATGATGTGAATGACTTAGAATGTATCTGTATGGTTGGGTGTGGTATCGCTGTCGCTGATGCACATATTTCTGTGCTTAATGCAGCGGATGTTGTTCTTACCAATCGCGGTGGTTATGGTGCAGTTCGCGAATTTTGTGATCTACTGCTAAAATCACATTAATATACACAGTCTCGTGAAAACTTGGACTAATAAACAAAAGGAGAAAAAATGCCTAACGTTGTTCAGATTGGAGAAAAACTTGTCGGAATCGGACATCCTGTTTATATTGTTGCTGAAATTGGAATCAACCACAATGGTGACATTGAGAATGCGAAATCACTTATAGATGCAGCTGTAAAGGCAGGGTGTGATGCTGTTAAGTTTCAAAAACGAACGCCTGAGATTTGTGTACCACTTGAACAACGTGACCAGATACGTAGGACTCCGTGGGGGGAGATTAGTTACATGGATTATCGATACAAAGTAGAATTCGGTTTTGACGAATATACAGAGATTGATATCTATTGTCGTGAGAAAGACATTACTTGGTTTGCTTCCTGTTGGGATGAACCTTCAGTTGATTTTATTGAACAATTCAATCCGCCTTGCTATAAAATCCCATCTGCGGTGTTAACCGACGCTGAATTGCTGGAGTATCATCGCTCAACAAACCGTCTGCTGATTATATCAACTGGGATGTCTTCGCTTGACCAAGTGAAGGCAGCTGTTAAATTGGTGGGAGAAGAGGATCTGATTCTTCTGCATTGCAACGGTACATATCCATGTCCGCCAGAACAATTAAATTTACGTACAATAACCACGTTATCAAATATGTTCAATTGCCCAATAGGTTATTCAGGGCATGAGGTAGGTCTTCCGACAACCGTTGCAGCTGTAGCCTTGCATGCTTGCTTTGTTGAACGCCACATCACTTTAGATCGTGCAATGTGGGGTAGCGATCAGGCTGCATCAGTTGAACCACAAGGTTTTGACCGCTTAGTAAAATACATTCGCACCGTTGAATCAGCTCTTGGTGACGGTGTTAAACGAGTTTATCCGGGTGAAAAGACTGCAATGGAAAGATTAAGGAGGAAAGATACATTGACGTCCTAACCATAAATTTTGGTTGAATGGACAGAAAATGCAGTATGCGTTTCTATGTACGCATATATCAATTGATGAGTTATGCTAAGAGAATTTACCAATAATGTTACCCGATGGGATACCCTATTATTCAACCGTATCTTTGGCTGGGGCGATAGGCGATTTCTGAACCGTTCCTTCCGTCTCACTTCTTGGAGTGCTAACGGATATTTTTACCTATTGATTGCGATGTATGTGTATCTTGAATTTGATGGTACACTTAGGAAACCTTTTTTCTTATCAGTAGTTGTGGCATTTTCTATTGAGAGATGCCTTTACCATATGTTGAAACAGTCAATGAAACGTGACCGTCCCTTTGCAAAAATTGATGCTGTTCAGTACCGAGTCCGACCACCGGATAAGTTCAGTTTTCCATCAGGACACACAGCCTCAGCGTTTCTTATGATGACGTTGCTATCAAGTTTCTTTCAAGTGCCAGTAATACAAATTGGCATGTTTGCTTGGGCGGCGACGGTTGGTGTAGCACGGGTATATCTGGGCGTACACTATCCGACTGATGTTTTAGCAGGTGCAATTCTCGGAATTTTTTCCGCTGAATTAGGAATATGGTGCGCCATGTGACGGCTCCCCCCTAAAGGATGAGGCTTCCTTTAGAGAAAACCCATCTATTCTGAACTTGATGAGTGGGCATCTTTTGCAGTGCTTATAGCCTGCTTCTCCGATTTCTCGGAGCGACTTGATAGACCTCAGCAATTTGAGGTGGCACCCGCCACGGTGCAAGGACAAGGTATATATAGACCCCAGATATACCCAGATACTTTGGTGCTTTGGTGTTCTGTTTATTTCGCGGTTGTGGAGGGAATACCTACACAATCTCTATTTAGCGAGGACAGAACTCATCACAAACGACTGGAGGATCGTAACCTCCGAAGGTATAGGTCTGATTTGTGGTCCTAACGGCATTAATCGTTCACCGTTCTCTCAAGCAATTGAGTAGGATAGGACACTGACAAGGTTGCCAGTGATTGCTTTCCTATCCAAACGGTTGAGAATAGGGTACCACATTTCTTGAAAAAAGTCAAGTTTTTTTGGCGGTGTTTCATCCCCGAGCTAAAGCAACGGGGAAACCTTCACACCGCAGCGTGAGGTAATAAATATGCATGCGGGTTTCAATATCACCGTGATGGTGTCGGTGCAATAAATATCTATAACAAAGTATCAGGGGAAATCTCCGTATAGTCGGGGATATGGCAACCACCATAGGTGTCCGATTTAATCCATACCATAAGCGTCAATTTAGGGATTGGACGAATATGAGAAACCCTCTTTAGTCCCGTAGGGACGCAATGTTTATAGAAAACGTGGTAACCCCAATCTCTTCAGCCCCGTATGAAGATTAAGAATTTAATCGGGTAATTTCCATTTTCCTTGTAGTGTCCGGTGCGGTTAGGAAACCGCACCTACCGGGGTTGGGGTTCAAGCCCGAATTACCTAATTTATTTTTTAATCTTCATACGGGACTGAAGAGCATTTCTCATATTTGAAAAACCACTAAATTGACGCCAATGGGGTTAGGTTACCTAACCCCTACGAAAATGTCCATTTATGTTTAGAATTTGCTATATATCAAACTCACGTTATTATAGGTTCAGCAAAGGCAGCCCCAGCGGGGCGAAAGGTGTATAGAAACGCGGGTGAACAACCCTCTTAGCCCCAGCGGGGCGAAAGGTGTCCCAATAAACTAATATTGATGTCAAAAGTGTTTCAATTAATCCAGACTATTACTCAAGAACCCTAAAAATTGTCCAAACTATAGTAATATTCCGATAGTGTTAAGCATAAACTCCCTCAAATTCGGTATCCACTTGTCTGACAAGACAAGGTTATTCTCTTAAATCTGAATACCTACATTGTTAAGTGCCTTGAATACTAATACCGCGCCAAGTACGATAACAACGGTGGCACTGATAATAGGCAAGCGTTTTAGCCAGATGCCTTCTCCCGTAAATTGCTCAATAAACGGTTTTGCCATTACTATTAGGATACCGATGGCAACCAACACGGCGGCAAGACCTAAAGAAAATGCACACAGGATGATAACACCCCACGTCAGTTTATTAATACTAATTGCAAATAGCAGCCCAATGAGCGCGTCAACACATGGCACAATACCACCAGAGATACCCAGTGATAGCAATCCCCAAAAGCCGGTTCGTTCTGAAGGCACATGGCTATGTGTATGCCCATCCCCATGACTGTGTGTATGCCCATGTGAATGATCAGGGTCATGCGGATGATCATGCCCGTGTTTCTGCATCTTACCGATATAATATTGCTTCATATTTTTGGCGAGTAACCATCCACCGATACCGACAATCAATATACCAGAGATTAGACTAAGCCACAAAACGATATCCTCTTGGACAAAACGATCTTTAGTAAACAGCAAAATAACACCGATGGATATGACACTAAAGGTGTGCGTAAAAGTTACGACAAGACCGAGGAAAATTGCGTCAATTATTCTGCCTTTTGTCCCGACGAGATACGCTGCTACAACCGCTTTACCGTGTCCCGGTGTTAAAGCGTGCAATCCACCCAGCACAAACGAGACAACTAAGGCAACAATTGCTATCTGCAATGTTAGAGGTTGTGTTATCAACTTTTTTATATGGTCACCAGAATGTTCATGACTCGCATCAGCAAAAGCGAAGGTGCATGCTACAAATCCGATAAAAATAAGACTGAGAATAGAAAGATAATGCTTTTTCAAAACTATTAAACCCTCGTGAATTTTTGGAAACGTCTTTCAGCGATAACTTCACTGACGTAGATGTCTCCTTTTGAATCGATCCATATACCGTGTGGGGAATCGCTGAATTGGCCCGGGTTGGTCCCTTTCTCTCCCCATCGTCCGATCACCTCACCATCAAGTGTTATGAGGCAAATACTTTGCCGTGCTTCGGCAATATGGATGATATTATCAGAGTCAATGAATAGATCGTTAGGTGAGCGGAGATCCGTCCATTCGGTGATGAATTCACCGTCGTTGTTAAAAATTTGACATCGTAAGTTACCTCGGTCAAGAATATAAACCTGATCATTGTGATCTACAGTAACATCGTGCGGTAGGTTGAATTCTCCAGGACCAGTCCCAGGTCCACCCCACGAAACGATTACTTCGCCATCAACAGTCATGCGGTGAACGCGCGATTGCCCGTATCCATCAGAGACATACATCTCCCCGGACGCGGAGACAATAGCACGTGTCGGTTGATTAAACGGTGTCCCCGGTGCTCCTGGTTGATTCACTGTGCCGAATGTCTGTAACAACTCTCCATCAATCGAAAACTTACGTACCGTATGATCAATCGTGTCTGTTGTATAGATTTCATCTTCAGGACTAATCCAGATACCGTGTGGTTTTTGGAAAATATCCTTACCCCATTCTGCAACGAAAGTCCCGTCTGCTTCAAAGACAAGCATAGCAGGTTGTGGACTGCGATTGTAGACATAGACACGGTCATTTGAGTCACAAGCTACACCAGAAACGAGTCCAAGTTGAGGTATCATTCCCCAACCTTCTACGACCTCATATTGGTAGTCCCCGGTTCCAAAAGTTGCCATAGTGTATCTCCTAATAGGTACTGAATTATCCTACGATGATAGTTCTCAAAATCTGCACAATGTGTTACTATTCCAAAATCCCGCCCTGACCGCTCCCCGCCCTGAAGGGCGAGGGTTCTTTTGAAGGAACCCCCGCACGGGTTTCTCAAGGTTTACCGCTACTTGCTATCAAGTCCAGCAGGTATGGGGCCATCTTGCATCTCCTTTTAGGAGGCTTCCCGACTCAAGTTCGGGCAACACGTGGACAAACACGCGGAGCGGGCCATCTGGCTCACTACGGAAACACCTTAAACCTTATCAGGTGCGACCGATACTTTGACCGCTAAGTGCGGTTTCAAAACTAACGTTATTAGGAGAGTATCCTATCTTTCAAGGTTTTGGCTCCGTTGAAACGTCTTTTTTCTGTAGTGGCTGCGTTTTCTACGTCTACGCTGCTCTTTACAAAAGAGTGGTTAGGATCAATGGCAAGGTTGCCAAAGTTGTCCATCATAACCCGTAGATGGTAGAATTATATCACATTTTTTGGCGAAAGTCAAGTTTTTTTCAACAATGGAGGTCTGAGCCGCTACTACATCCCCGCCTTAAAAGGCGAGGTTTTGTAGCGGAAGATTGATAATCATACGTTATTTTTAGTCAAAATGCAACTTTTTTATTAGGCAATTCAATGTACATATAGTTTTATAATGTCTAATAGAGGAATTTTGCTTATCGGCAAGTAAATTTTGTGTCAAATTTAGCAAAATGCACATACAATTTAACAGTCTGAATTCGACGCAATTATGAAGAAGCAGATGTTTATAGTAAATTTACAATTGCTTAAATATTACTATAGTTTGGACAATTTTTAGGGTTCTTGGGTAATAGTCTGGATTCATAGAAACACTTTTGACATCAATATTGGCTTATTGGGACACCTTTCGCCCCGCTGGGGAAACCAAAGAGGGTTTGTTCACAATGTCCGTCCAATTCGGAGCAATGTTAGACGAAGCAGGAAATGTCATTTAGGAGATTAAAATGCCTAATATAAGAACAAAAGAACCCCCTCGCCTTCAGGCAGGGGAGTATGTCAGCAAAGTCGACTATAATCTCTTTTCCAAAATTCTGTGAATCCTGGTTCAGACAAAACCTCAACTTAATCCTATACTATAGTCTATCGCAGATTTCATGTGTTTCAGCGCAGCATGAATTTGTGGCAGTTCCTCAAACCCGTAAGAGATGCGAAACTGCCGTTTCCCAATGTCTACCATTTCGCCACTTGGATGGACACAGTGTTCGCCGGGGATATAAATAACTTTAGGATTCGGGTTGCGTATTGGTCCGTCAATCTCTTCATGTCCGGTTGTTCGCGTCAGAAACTTGAAAAAATCGGATTTTGAATCGGTTGTGATGTTGGCAAGTGTCAGGTAATAATAGAAGCCGGCACTCCCGCCTCGACATTCTTGCACGTTATCGCCTAGCAATTCTGTAATCCACGTTTTGACCTGTTTTGCTTTGTTCTGATACCCTTTATTGACCTTCTCAATTTGTGTTTCTATACCGTTGTCAAGCAGATAACTCGCAATTTCCTGATTGATGAGCGGTGCGCTAAAACCGATGTCGCTTGTCCGTTGGATGATGCTGTTAAGGAACGCCCCCTTAGGACCGATAAGGTAACCGATGCGTAGCCCCGGCGCGAGAATCTTGGACAACGTGCCGATCTCGGACACAATGCCAAGTTCATCGTAGCAGAGCGCAGATTCCAAGGGTTCAACTGTGTTGTCATGCACAAGGTCGCGATAGGCATTGTCAAAAAAGAGTGGAATTTTTCGTCCAACTTCGTGCGAAAGTTGGGTGACAATCTCAACAATTTCACGCTTTCGTCGATTAGAGAGAATAGTGCAACTCGGATTGTTAACCGTTACAATATAGAAAAACTGGATAGACTCTTTTCCACTCCTTAAGGCATCTAATTTTGCCCTCAAAAGATCGGTTTGGAGACCTTCATTGTCCTCCGGTATCGCAACAACGGTGAAGCCTTTCCTTCCAAGGTCATTACAATAGATATAATACATCGGATCGGCAGTGAATACAATACCAACAGGGAGTAGATGGGTAACACTCTCTAACAGACTGGTCGCGCCGTTGGCACCGATAACTATGTTTCGCGTGTTAAAGGTGTCTTTCTTTATACCACCTATTCGATTGTCAACATGGAATTTTCTGATAGACGCAATCAGGTTTGGAGAGCCTTGTGCACCACCATAATTCAGTGCAGCGCGGTACTTTTTGGGATTAGCGAGAACCGCTTCGCAAGCAATCTGAATCTGTTGGCGTGGAATTGTATTTTCGTTGACGTATCCCACGCCGAGGTTGATATCGTATCCATCTCGAAAACCGACAGCGAAATCGGTCATCATTCGGTTAACTGCGGACGGAACACTTGAGGCTTCTCCGTATTCAGAAAGCAAAACATCGCGTATCTTCATCTTTTGGTTGTTGAAATCCACCTATTTAGAGTAAATCCTTGAGTGCAGATTCAAGCGTGCGATGCTGAAATTCATAGCCGCTCGCTTCTGTTTTTTCAGGGCGAACGTTCTGGCTCAGCACAACAAAGTTAGCAAACTCACCCATCATTAACTTCAACCCGAACTTAGGAACAGGAAAAATAGTCGGCTTTCGGAGTACTGATCCAAGCGTTTTTGTGAACTCAATGTTTCTAACAGGTGCGGGTGCTGTTGCATTCAATGCACCTTCAATTCCTTCATTTTCCAAAGCGTGCATCACAATCCCGACCACATCATCAACATGAATCCACGACATCCACTGATTGCCACTTCCGAGTTTACCTCCGACTCCCATTTTAAAGGGAGGAAGCACTTGCTCTAAAAGTCCACCACCTAACCCGAGCACAAGTCCGATGCGAACCGAGACAAGCCGTGTGCCATACGCACTCGCTTTCTGTGACTCTGTCTCCCATTCTTGGCAAACCTCAGCGAGAAAATCTGTGCCTGCAGGAGATGCCTCTGTCCAACTATCGTCTCCGCTGTCACCATAGAGACCAATTGCTGAAGCACAAATAAGCACATCCGGTTTATTATCAGCATCAAATGAAGCAACAAGGTTACGGGTAGAGAGGATACGACTATCCCGTATCCGTTGTTTTTTCGCAGCATTCCATCTCCCCGCGATAGTTTCACCGGCAAGGTGAATCACCGCTTTCACATCTGATGTGGCTTCTGAGGGAAGCTGCTCCGTTTCAGGATTCCAAGCATGAATTTCTTTTACGGATTGTAATTTTGTTTTTGCGCGTGCAGGGTCTCGCGACACCACATGCACCGCATACTCTTTTTCGTGGAGGGCATCACACACACGACTTCCGATGAAACCGGTTCCACCGGTGACTAATACTTTTTTCATCGTTCCTCCATTATGTGAATTACCTTGGTAGGTTCAGTTTGGAACGGCACTATGGTCGTCAATTTAAGGAAACCACGACACGTTTGTAGTGTCCCGTGAACGGTAGGTTAGGTTTCCAAACCGAACCGACCGGGCATGGGGTGCCGCTAAATTGACGCATAAGGTGCGGTTAGAAATCGCACTGAAAAGTTAAAATCGCTATAGGTTTTATTCTGAAAGTTCAGCGATAGTGGCTTCCAATTGTCGATAGTCATCTATCACGGCATCACTAAGTGTATCGTTTGTTTCGGTTATATTGATCCCGGCGAAACGGATTGCTTTCATGCCAGCATTCTTCGCACCGACAATATCCGTTCGCACAATATCACCGACATGCACCGCCTCTTCCGGTTCAGCGTTTAGTTGTTTCAGAGTAAAATAGTATTGCACGACTTCAGGCTTTGTGTGTTCCGTTTCATCAGAAAAAGTAAATGCTGAAAAGTATTGCAAAATTCCTTCACGTTTCATAAGTTGTCGCACATAACTTCCGGGTGTTAAAGCGGAGTCTGAAATAATCCCCAGTAAATAATTTTCACTAAGCCTCGCCAGCACAGGTTTAACATGCGACACAAGAACCGGCGGAGACGTTAAAAATGCATTCCCAAGACACACAATCAGAGAAGCAATTTCTGTCTCATCAAGCGACAGTTCAAGCGTTTCAGCAAACTTCACCATGCATGTTTCCACGGGGACGCCTTTGTGTTCATGCCAACAAGACATCGATACCGCATAAGCGTCATCCATACCGAGTGCTACATCAGACATATTGCAAGAATAGCCTTGGTCAGTTAAGTATTTATGACATTGCTCCACGCGTATAGCCTGCCGTTTTTGCCAGTTAGCAAGAGAATCAGCATAGAGTGTTTGCCAAAAATCAAATGTAATTGCTTTGAACATTGAATTCCTATCTTGTGGGTGTATTGTACCTCTATTACCATTTTATTAATGATCTTGGTTTATTTTATCCTGTTTAGACTACCTTGTCAAGCGACAAATGCAGAACGCAAGGCTTACTTTTACCAAAATGTCATTGAAAAGTATAAACGGAAGGAAACGAAAAAAGTTGACTTCCATAGGTATCTCACTTAACATCAGGTTGACCAAAATCTATGATGTTCCGCTTAGTTGATTACTTTGAAAATTTCAGAGTAAGTTTTAAATGTTAATTCCGATGAACACCTACAAACTCAGTCCTAATAAGAGTTCATAGCATTTTACACAAAACTATAATTTCCAGATTTACTCTGAATACTCTGAAAATATTAAAATCGAATTATTTCGCACTTACATTATACTAACGTGAGTTTGATAAAAACAAGATGTCGGGCTTCTCGTAGGGGCGAGGGCTTCTCACCCGTAGCGGTTAGGTAACCTAACCCCTACGAAAATGTCCATTTATGTTTAGAATTTGCTATATATCAAACTCACGTTATACTAACACCCAAAAACCAATTTCCTCTGAGAACTTACCAGCACAATTCAGTTTCAAATTTCTCTGCATTAGAGAGGATCATTCCTACAGAAAATATTTTGAGAGGCATTCAGGAATTACCGGTCAATTGCATTGATGTGAGAACGTACTTGAAAAAACAAATCATATAGGATATAATAATAATATGCCGATATGTTGAAACGTAATAAATTTGCCCAGGGGGCGTTATGTCGTGGTGGAAACGTAGTATTACTTCTACTTATCCGACCGGTCGGTTAATGCTCGTATATTTCGGTGTCGGTGTATGCATATTGGTTCTCGTGTTTGCCTATTATACGCGCCAAATATCTCAATTGAATGCTGATATTGAAGCACAGATAGAAATTTTCGTGAATCTCGCCGCCGAATTGCCAAGCATTGAAGACCGAGCTCTGCAGGAACGAATGCTGACAGTTATGAAGCAGGAGCTTTATGCTGAAAATAGGTCGCGTAGATTTTCATTTATTATTACTGATGCTGATGGAAATGTGGAAATTTCGCAGGGCATTGACAATAAATTTGACGAGAAAGTCAACGAAAATGCCACCGTTTCGTTAACACAAGCGGAGCAAGAACTATTAATGTCAACGTTGGAACGGATGAAAAAGAAGAATCAGCGACGAAAAATACCGTTCCTTAAGGAAGATAGACAAATTGCTGGATATTTCTACTACGGGGATGCAGCACCAAGTGAGATGACGCAGCTTCCCTTTGCAATTACTGATACTGAAAGAACGCCTCAGAAATGGCAAATGTGGAACGATGTCATTACCGCCGATAATGCGACACCAGAGGAGAGAGAACGCGCCAAAATCTTTGTTCAAAATACACCTGCCTTCGCAGCACTTCAAACAATACCCGATTGGCAAGAGGGTTACTTTTATTATGAAATAAAATCGTTTTACGGTTTGTTAGTAACGCCTATTGTGTTGTGTATAGTTTTATCGCTCTACGGGTTTGGATCAATGCTTATCTATCGGCGGATAAAATCTTATGAACATGCTGCGATTTGGGGTGGGTTAGCAAAAGAGACCGCGCATCAACTCGGCACACCTATCTCTGCTTTGCTGGCATGGACCGAGTTATTAGATGAACGGAGTCATGAAACTGGGGATGAGGTACTCGCTGAACTCTCAACAAACATGCAGGGAGACCTTGAACGGTTACAGAAAACGACTACTCGCTTTGGATTGATCGGCACGGAGCCGACTAAAACTAAGGTTGATCTTGAAGAGGTACTCGCTGAGGTACTCACATATTTTGAGAAACGACTACCCCAGATTAGTCGAAACATTGATATAAACGTCACAACTCATGATGTACCCCCAATTTCTGCGAATGCCTATTTGCTACAGTGGGTTTTTGAAAACTTGATTCGTAATTCCCTGGATGCAATGCATAAAGAGGTAGGACACATTGAAATTGAACCGCTCTATGATGAACGTCAAAAGCAGGTTATCATCCGTTATTCGGACAACGGTAGTGGTATCCCAAGGGAAAATCAACACGCTATTTTTGAACCGGGGATGACAACAAAAACTCATGGATGGGGACTTGGATTGACAATTGTCCAACGAATTATTAAAGATTATCATAACGGGAGCATCCGCTTAGTTGACAGTAGTCCAGATGGAACAACTTTTGAAATTCGATTACCGAGTACTGTCTCTTAGCGTATATTGAGGAAACAATATGCTACAAAAATCACATAAAATCCTGTGGATAGACGATGAAATAGAGGCATTGCTACCCCACAGACGTTTTCTTGAAACGCGCGGCTATAATGTCACTCCCGCTACCAATGGTGAAGATGGAATTGAACTGCTAAAACAGAATAATACGCGATACGATGTTATCCTACTTGACCAAGTTATGCCTGGAAAAGATGGGATGGCAACCTTAGATGCAATTAGAACTATTAATTCTCAGGTACCCGTCATTCTTGTGACACAATCAAGTGATGACAAATTTGTTGACGTTGCACTCGGAAAACAGGTGACAGATTTTTTGGTGAAACCGATTGGTGTGGCGCAGATCGCTTCTACTCTCAAACGGGTACTTGAACAAAAACATATTGTGGAAACCCAGATACCGGGTCGATACACCAATGACTTCAACACGATTAGCACATTGAAGGCATCACAACCGACTTGGCAAGATTGGATTGATATTTACGTCAAATTACTGAAATGGGAACTGCTATCTGATCAATTGGCAGAACAAGGCTTAGAAGAGACTCATTTTGAGCAGAAAAAGGAGTGTAATACCGAATTCTCCGATTTTGTAGAAGCAAATTATCCCGAATGGGTAAACGGAAGCCAAGACAGACCCCCATTGTCAGTTGACGTATTAGACCGGCATGTGATGCCATTACTTCAAGCAAAAGTACCAGTCTACTTTATTGTTGTGGACTGTTTCAGACTTGACCATTGGATGGCAGTAGAACCGCTGTTGTACCCTTATTTCTCAATTGATCTCAGCTATAGTTTTTCCATTTTGCCGAGTGCAACGATGTACTCTCGGAACGCAATTTTTAGCGGATTGTTCCCTGCAGAATTGGCAAATAACTATCCACAATATTGGCAGGAGAAATCGGATGGGGGAACCAGCACGAACCAGTTCGAACGGCAACTGCTTGAAGAATACTTAAAAAGGAACGGAATCCAGATCAAACCTGGAGTCCAATATTTCAAGATTTTTGATCTACGCGGAGGAAATGAATATAAAAAGCGAGTCGCCGCAACCAAAAGAGTCGGTTTATCTGCATTAATTGTCAACTTCATAGACATCTTAACGCATCAGCGTTCACAATCGGAAGTATTGCAACAACTTGCACCAGATGAACCCGCTTTTCGAGCATTAGCTCGCTCATGGTTTGCACATTCGGCACTGTTTGATATTCTAAGGCTTATAGCCGACCAAGGTGCTAATGTTGTGCTAACTACAGACCACGGTTCAGAGTTTTGTAACCGTGCAACTCGTGCTTATGGCAATCGTGATACAAGCACAAGCCTCCGCTTTAAAATTGGGAACAATTTGGCATGCGATAAGAATCAAGCCGTGTATATTCCAAACCCAAAGGAATATCGGCTACCAGCCGAAACGGCGAGCAAGGATTATATTCTCGCTAAAGACGATTATTACTTCGTCTATCCAAACGAATTTTACAAATATAAGCGGCAGTTTCAGGGTGGGTTCCAACATGGCGGAATTTCAATGGGAGAACTTATAACGCCAGTGGTAACCCTAACACCGCGGAACAGATAGTCATCTAAATACAAGGCACAATACCTGAAATTGACTTTTTAGGATGAGAAAGATTATGGTTTATTATACGGACCACTTTCATAATATGCAACGATGTTTCGGATTTGAAGGTTCAATACGTTCTGAACACACTATTTCACTAACATTAAGCCTCTGGAATCTTTTTTTTCCAAAACTACCGCTTTTTGAAATGACTGAATTTACTAACCGAGATGCCTTTTTAATAAGGGGCATGATAGGAGGAAATACTGACAATGGAAAAGGAGATACTTATTTCTGACGATGAATATGAAACGCGTTGTGCTGTGCTTGAAAAAGGAGTACTAAATGAAATTCATATTGAACGGAAAGCAGTAAAACCTGTTTTAGGAAATTTATATAAAGGACGTGTTGAGAACGTTTTACCAGGTATGCAAGTGGCTTTTGTTGATATCGGTTTGGATCGACACGCTTTTCTACATATTTCAGACCTAAAATACAATAGTTCTGAAAACGGGAGTTCGGATGATGGTTTACCAACTTTAGATATGCAGGCAACACCATCCAAAAAGTCGCGTGGCGGCAGAGGATTCCCATTTCTCATTACCGACCTCATCTCAAAGAATCAGGAACTTCTTGTGCAGGTCGGGAAAGAACCTATCGGCAGCAAAGGTGCGCGTGTCACCAGCAATATCACACTCCCAGGACGTTATGTTGTTTATTTGCCGAATTCATCTACAATCGGGGTTTCGAGGAGGATTGAGGCAGAGGGTGAACGTGACCGATTACGTAACCTGGCACAGAACTTGAAAGCAGATGTTGAAGGTGGTTTTATTATTCGAACAGCCGCCGAAGGGTTAAGTGAAGAGGAGTTTGCCGCTGAAATACGCTACTTAATCAATCAGTGGAAACAAGCGCGCGAACGTTCAAAACGCAAAACTGCCCCAAGTTTAGTGAGTCGTGATGTCAGTTTCACAAACCGCATTGTGCGGGATATGTTTACCAAAGATGTGAAACTCCTTCTGATCGATTCGCAAGCGGGATATAAGGAAACAATTGATTACGTTACCTCTGTAATGCCGAGTTTACGAGATCGGATATCCTTATATAGTGAAGATAAAACACTTTTCACAGCTTACGGGGTAGAGGAAGAACTGCAGAAAGCACTTAGTGAAAAAATCTGGCTCAAGTGTGGTGGAGACATCATCATTCAACAAACTGAAGCGATGGTATCAATTGATGTCAACACAGGACGATTCGTTGGGAAATTGGATCCGGATAATACAATATTAAGTGCGAACCTTGAAGCTGTTGAAGAAGTCGTCAGACAAATTCAATTGCGAGATTTAGGTGGCATTATCGTCGTTGACTTCATTGATATGGAAGAACCATCGCATCGAAAACAGGTCTTCAAAATGCTTCAAGATGCACTCCGAAAAGATAAAGCACGCACCAATATCCTTCATTTTTCGGATTTAGGGTTAGTGGAGATGACCCGACAACGCACTCGTCCAAGTCTATCTACTTTGCTTACAGAGCAGTGCCCTTACTGCGAGGGGCATGGGACCATTCTTTCAATTGAAACCGTTGTAATCGGATTGTTCCGCGCAATCAAAAGGGCATATCAACAAACAAAGCAATCTAAACTGCGAATTATTGCTAACGATCATATTATTTCACATCTCAACGCGCAGATGTCTGCTAAGTTTCGTGAACTTAAGCGGACGCTAAAACTTGAATTGGATCTTGAACCAGACGCAGATTTGCATCTTGAAGATTATCGAATCTTTGCTGCGAACGGCGAAGAATTGTTTTTGGATTAACATACGAAGATTGCGTAGTACTGTTCAACTGTAGGGGTGGGTCTCTGCGCCCCCTTGTTTACACATCTCAGATAGTGGCGGGGCACTGAGACCCACCCTACAGTTAAAAGGTTTGATGCTTTCTTTGTAAATTGAACCTATGTGACGGAATATTTACCAAAAAATTCGGTTTGAAAGCCCCATCCTTTAGGTTGGGGATGAAAAACCGCTAACGTATCCTGTTTATCAAAAAAAACTTGACTTTTTCAATAAAATGTGGTATCCTATTAATATCATTCGGATAGGAAAGCATTCACCCACTCTCTGTGGGTGTCCTATCCACTTAATGCTTGAGTTGGAATGATGGATGATAAAATCATTCAATACCACATTCGGACTATACCTTGAAGGTATGATCCTTCATTCGTTTGTGATGAGTTCTGAAATCGCATTAGAGATTGTGTAGGTGAACCCTCCACAACCGCGATAGAAACAGAACGACAAAGCACTAAAGTATCAGGAACGATTTGGGTTTGTAGTAGTTCCTGTAGTCGCACCACTGGCGGGTGCCACCTCAACATTGCTGAGGTTTATCAAGTCGCTGGGCGAGTTTTCTATACGCTGAAGAAGCCAGACGAAAACTCGATAAAAACCCAGAAGCATATAACAATATGCAAAAGATACCCACCTTCCAAAGTTCAGAACGGAGAAGGAGTTAAAGAAACCCAATGCTTTAGCTTTGGGAGCCGTCATACACTCAATATTTTAGGGCTATTAGTTTTCGGCTTTTGCCCATTTTAATCAGGAGGTCGCGACCGAGAGATCGCTCGGACAGAGGAGTGTCCCATACCCAATTAGCGGGATTTGTCTTATTTTCAAGACGGTAGGTGCGGTTAGGAAACCGCACCTTATGCGTCAATTTAAGGAAAGAACTCGTTTGTAGTCGCGCAATTCATTGCGCCTCTTACATTCAAAGAAAAGAGGCGCAATGAATTGCGCGACTACGAACGCTGATATTCTCGTCCTTTGCGTTATTTGAGATGTTGATACAAAAAGGTGCGGTTAGGAAACCGCACCTACCGGCCCTGGGGAAAATCGGCTTTACGTGCTACGAGAGGCAGAAAAATGATGAAGATAGGAATTGTCGGTGCATCCGGTTATAGTGGCAGCGAATTAGTGAGATTTTTGGTCAACCATCCCGGTGGACTACGCGTGGCACTCGCTACATCCGAAACCTACGCAGGACAACGTGTTGACCGAGTCTTACCACATCTTCGAGATTTCATAGACCTTGAGTTTGAGCCGTTAGACATCAATTCACTCAAAGAACGAGTTGACGTTGTTGTGTTAGCCGTGCCACACAAAGTAGCGATGACGTATGCCCCGAAAATTGTTGCCCAAGGGTTGCGTGTTGTAGATTTCAGCGCAGATTACCGCCTCCGTGATGCAGAGACCTATAGTAACTGGTACCACGTTGAACATACCAGCCCTGAACTCATCCAGAATGCTGTCTACGGTTTACCCGAACGTTATCGTGATGAGATACGCTCCGCACAACTCGTCGCGAATCCGGGGTGTTACCCGACTAGTGCTATCCTCGCTGCTGCACCTCTGCTTGACAACGGACTTGTTGAATTAGAATCAATAGTTGTCGATTCGAAATCTGGAATTTCGGGAGCAGGACCAAAACCAAAAGATACTACCCATTATCCCAATCGAGAATCCAACCTTGTTGCATACAATATTGGAAAACACCGTCACACACCAGAGATTGAACAGGAGTTGAGTGTGCTTGCTGGAGAAACGGTCTCTGTAACTTTCACACCGCATTTAGTTCCGATAACCCGCGGGATCCTCAGCACTGTCTATGCACGCCTGAAAAAGCCTCTTGATACCGAGACTCTGCTTGGAATATATGCCCATTTTTACGAAAACGAACCTTTTATCCGAGTTCTTGACAAAGACGAGTATCCGCAAACCAAGGCTGTCCTCGGAAGCAACTATTGTGATGTTGGGATAGAAGTTGACGCACGAACGCAACGCGTCGTTGCAATGGCAGCACTTGATAATCTTGGGAAAGGCGCGGCTGGGGCTGCTTTACAAAACCTCAATTTGATGTTCGGTTACAACGAAACAGATGGACTCATATCACCAGGCTTAATGCCGTAGGCACACACCGTGTGCTGATAAAATCACACCTTAATGGAACTTATGATTGTTGCGGGTGAACCTTCTGGCGACCTACACGTTTCACATGTCGTCCAAGCCCTCAAAGCACAACACCCAGAAATATCGGTCTACGGCATGGGGGGCGACATGATGGAAGCAGCAGGCGTGTCTCTTGACATCCATATCCGCGACTCTGCTGTCATGGGTATCTTTGAGGCTTTCGTTGTCCTTCCGAAGTTTCTAAAAAAACAGGCAGTGTTAAAAAAACGGATCCGTCAACAACCTCCAGATGCTCTTCTCCTTGTGGATTTTGCGGAATTCAACATGCCTTTGGCAAAGTATGCCTACGCGCAAGGTATTCCTGTAGTCTACTATATTCCACCTAAAGCATGGGCATGGCGCACTGGCAGAGCAAAAAAGCTCGCGAAGCGCACAAACGCCATTGCCTCAATTTTCCCTTTTGAAACAGAATTTTATCGTAATGCAGGTGCACCAGCCGAATTCGTCGGACACCCACTGGTTGACTTCGTACATATCGATCTCACCCCTGGACAAGCACGCGAAAAACTCGGTTTACAAAGCAGCACACATGTCATAGGCTTAATGCCCGGCAGCAGAAGGTCTGAAGTTCAGCGCATTCTCCCAATTATGTTAAAGGCAGCTGCTAACGTTGCCCAGATTTATCCTGAATCAGAATGGATTCTGCCACTTGCCCCCGGCATTTCAGATGAACTAATATCCGACTGTAAGAACGGAATCACAGGTATTCCATCTATAAAACTATTACAAGGTGAAACCTACACAGCAATGCGGGCAGCTACGTTAACGCTCATTACCTCTGGAACCGCTACACTTGAAGGTGCATGCATCGGCACACCGATGATTATTCTTTATCGCACTTCGTGGTTCAATTGGCAGTTGATTAACGCATTAACCCCGTTAGAAAATAGCGGATTGCCGAATCTTATTGCCGGAAAACGTATTGTACCAGAACTTCTTCAAGATGCATTGACACCCGATACGTTGACAGAACATATCTTAGACCTACTCCAAAATCCTGAAAAACGTGATGCTCAACGTGATTCTCTCAGCACTGTCTATCAACAATTAGGAGAACGTGGTGCTGCAGAGAGAACAGCACAGTTAGTGTTGGAACAGGTTGCATCGGCACGTAATCCTATCCCCACGTAATTCACCCAATGAAACGCACACTCTACACTTTCATCACAACAAAACAGCGCGGTGTTTTTCCTACGCTCTTTCGCATTCTACTAATGCCGCTGTGTTGGCTCTACGGCACGACTATCTGGATACGAAATTACTTTTTTACAATCGGGGTATTTAAAAAGAAACGATTGCCATGTACTGTCATCAGCATTGGCAATATCGTTGTTGGTGGAACAGGTAAAACGCCAGCTGCCGCTGCAATCGCTAAACTACTCAAGAATAAAGGATTGCAGGTAGCAATTCTTCTTCGTGGTTATAAACGGTGCAGCGGTGCTGACATAACGTTTGTCTCGGATGGTGAAAATCGTCTCTGCTCTAAGGAAGAAAGTGGAGATGAAGCGGACATGCTTGCCCATCAACTCAAAAATATACCTATTGTCGTTGGGAAGAAACGCCATTTGGCTGGTAAAGCCGTTCTCGACCGCTTTAAAAGTGATGTTCTAATCCTTGACGATGGGTTTCAGCATCAACAACTGGCACGCGATCTTGATATTCTTACGATTGATGCGACGCAGCCTTACGGTACCGGTGCGCTGCTACCAGTTGGCACTTTAAGAGAACCCGTATCTGCTCTACAACGCGCAGACATTTTATTATTGACTCGGACAGATGCAGTTGGCACAGAGATTGCCAATTTGAAAGCGGAACTGAAACGAATAGCACCGAATACACCGATCTTAGAGAGTATTCATCAACCCACATCGTTGTATTGGCTAAATCAACCAGACAACCACTCTACGATACCGATAGATAGCCTGTCGGGAAAAAGACTCATTGCAGTGTGCGGAATTGGCAATCCCAACGTTTTCGTTGCAACACTTCAAAAGTATAACCCTGAGGTAGTGGAATTGTTTGCCTACCCAGATCACCATGTCTACACAGAATTGGATTTACTACAAATTCAACATCAGATGAAACGGTGTGAGACTGAGTGGGTTGTCACAACACAGAAAGATGAACAAAAGTTAGCATCTCTTTCCTCAGAATTACCAATAGTTGTATTAGCAGTTGAATTAGTCATTACTGATGGAGAAGCGGTTCTCATGGAAGCATTGCAGAACCGATAATACCAAATTAACTTGATTCGACGTCTTCGGATAAAGTCAACATTGCGAGGCACGGGGACCTCGCGCTACAAATCCCGTTAATTGGGTATAACGATCAATTTTCTACGGTATCGGTTCTCCTTCACGTTCTGTCATTTCGGCGTAAAGTTCTTGCAATCGGTTCGTCATCGGTCCAGGATCACCTTTTCCTATCTGTCTGCCATCTACCTCTAATACAGGGCTTAACTCACCAACAGTGCCTGTTGTGAACATCTCATCGGCAGTGTATACCTCTGTTAGTGAGACGTTTCGCTCTACCAAAGGAATCTGTGCCTCACGAGCGAGGTGGATAACGTTGCCACGCGTAATTCCAGGCAAGCAACTGTCCGCGTGTGGTGTTAGGACTTCTCCTCGCTTCACTATAAAGATATTGGTCGCATTTGTTTCAGAGACAAAGCCGAAAATGTCAAGCATAATCGCATCGTCTACTCCTGCAACATTTGCTTCTATTTTCGCAAGGATATTGTTAACCAAATTGTTATGATGGATTTTTGAGTCAATACACTGTGCAGGATTCCGTCGAATTGCAGAAGTAATCAACCGAATCCCAGTGCTTGCATAAATCGGTGCCTTCCACTCCGCTAATACAATTAAGCAGGTGCCGTATTGATTCGCCTTTGGATTCATGCTGGAAGTTACTTTTTTACCACGGCTGAGAGTCAAGCGGATGTGAACTTCGTCGCGCATTCCGTTAGCTTGAAGCGTTTCAAAAACAGCAGCTTTGATTTCGTCTCGGGAGGGAATACCTTCAAACGCCATCGCGTGTGCGGAGTCCAGCAATCTGTCAAGGTGCGGATCCAGTGCAAATATTTTACCTTTATAAATACGTAAGCCTTCCCAAACACCATCCCCACCTTGTGCAAGACTATCGAACACAGATATTTTCGCGTCTTCACGGGGCAGTAATTCTCCACCGACGTGGATTAATATGTTTTCATTGCGTGCATCGGGCAATTGTGGTTGCATTTATTCTCCTTCTTGTTGAATTATATTCATTTATGAACTCAGATTCCAATAATAACGCGTTGTGCTAGTTAACATTTGGTATATTTATCTTTCACATGTTTGTCTCGTTTGGGTTTGAATTCCGCAACTTTTTCAATTCACGACACCATTCAAAGGTAGGAGGGAATTCCGATTCCCGACAGAGTATCGCGATTCGGAGATCGCTCCTACAGAATATGAACAACTGTGAAAAACAACAAAACTATTACGTAACTAGCACAAGTCGTAATAATAGAATAATACCAGAACCGTTACAAATTCGCAATTGGGTATGTAAAGTCGTGCCATTTTTAGTGCTTGATATATCGTTTGAAGTGTGCTAAACTTAAAAAAGTTGATTTACGTGAAACGTTAGGGCTTACAAACCGTATCACTATGACACACCTTATTTTAGCAGTATAGTATCGCGAACAGAAGGTCTCTCCTACATTAACCGACATTGTTCAACTTAACGATAAATATGGAAGGTCGTAAATAGGGCTATTTAGTTTTAGACTTTTTGTTCAGTTTATCCGAAAAGTCGCGATTCGGAGATCGCTCCTACAGGGGAAAGTCTTAAATAGAAAATCTAAATATTCGGAGAACTAAATAGCCCTAGTGCTGTGTCCACTAAAATTTTATGGGTAAATGTCGCGATTCGGAGATCGCTCCTACAGAAATATTGCGTCCTGTAGGAGGGAACTCCGATTCTCGACTATTGTTGCGACTCACAATTTGAATGTGGACAAAGGACTAGGTCGTAAATGAATGGCGTTGACACACTATTCTTGGAGGTAATTAGAAACAATATCAATGGATTCAAGGATAAAACAGATAGAATTAGGAAGCAATTCAGACTTGAGACTCAAAATGTGCGTCAGTGCGGATACAGATGCCCAAGACGATGATGAATTGGTTGATACACGTTTGGAAGACATTCAAACCTTGTTCAAAGAAGAGGCAGATGCGCCACTATCTGTGTTAGAGCAGCATCTACGCGCGTGGACCCGCAGTCATTTACAAACAGAACATATTCAGCAAGTACTTGACTTGTCTGCTAAAGCAAGAAACGATTTTTCGGTTTTCGTGACTGTCGGGATAGGCGGGTCTGATTTGAGTGCCCGCGTGTTTCACGAAATCGCCAATAATCCGTATCACAATCTATTGTCAGTTTCTGAACGGGGTGGTGCACCAGAAGTCTACTTTACAGGTGATACATTTGATCCGATTCGGCTTAAAGCACTGCTTGAGATGTTGAAATCGCGCAACTTACTGCATAAGACACTTTTCAATGTCATTAGCAAATCAGGGAAAACAGGTGAAACTCTCGCGACGTTAATGATCATTCAGGACAGACTCCAACAGGAATTAGGCAGTTGGCGAAACCAGATCATTGCAACTACCGGTTTGACAACAAAAAGCCTTCTCTATCAATTCCATCAAGAATCGCCTTTATACGGTATCCTTCCAGTTCCAGAAGGTGTCGGTGGACGTTTTTCTGCTTTTTCTCCTGTCGGTTTATTCTTTTTGGCGATGACAGTTGGCATTGGTGAGAAACCAGAGGATAGAATAAACGCTGCGATTGATGGTGTCCAACGCGCAGATAAGAATTTTCACCATCCTTACGCACACCCCGATAATGCCGCATATCACCTTGCACTTTGGCTTGACCATGCTGAGAAAGATTACGGCGCGGGCAGCATTGTCTTCTATAACTATGCTGACAACGGTCGTCTCGGTGAGTGGTTTGTTCAGTTGTATACCGAGTCGATTCAGGAACGTGGCGTTGGATCTAACGTGATTGCTGCGAAAGGTCCCACGAGCAACCACTCTATCCTCAACGGTATCCTTGCCGGACCGAGGGATAAAGCAGTTGTTTTTATCCATTGGGAGGATCTCGGTGCGGATTTAACAATTCCCAGTGGAAATGAAGGTAATGGGTTAGATGCATTTGAAGGGCTTTCAATGAACGACAGCCAGACCGCTTCCTATCGTGGTACTGAGATGGATTTTACTGAAAAATCGATCCCGAATGTAACGCTAACGTTGCCGAGTCGGAATATCAGCAATCTTTGTCAATTGATGCGGACGCTAATGGATACCGTGGCGGTTAAAGGTAAGTTACAGGAACTACACCTTACCGATGACGTTCAGATGCTTGCGGAAGAGTTAACCTATCATCAATCTGCTGTTGAGGGATATAAGCAGCGCACCGAAGAAATCGCGCGTGAAATGAAGAGGCGTTAACAACCAAGTTCAGGAATATGTGAGTACAACCTATCTAATAAATCACTTGGAGGGCGAGGTCTCTGTGCCTCGTCACCTTGAATATAGGAACAATGGGCGGGCACAGGGTCCCGCCTCTGCAATATGTGTAAGTGAATGCTCAGCAAATTGTCCTCGCTTCGGCTCCAAAACAAGATTTTTTTCACCTATAGTGTGGTCTTTTTGCTAATGTTTGCTGTCATGTTCATGATCGCTACTTTATTGATTAACCGTGCTTTTAATGCACAACTTGACAGAGACGTTATAGAATTAAGGTCCAATATTTCGAGGGTGTATCAACTGTTCCTAAACACTATTCGGGAAGAGGTCCAAGCAAAAGGTGAAGCCCGAGATGTACGCTATGCTGTTCAAAGTGGTGATAGCACATTCATCCGTGCACCAAATTTTGATGTATTTGAATGCGGCAACGCAGACGGAACATTGGTTTTAAGCAATAGGATTGATGAACCTGGCATCGGGATCACAGATCTTGAGTTAGTTAATGCGAAAACAGATGAAGACTTCAAAGAGGGAAAAGGTACAATTCGCGAAAGGATCATTGAAACTGGTGATGAACCGCAGTTAGTAGTTGAAGTCACCCAGTGGTTGGAATGGGGTTTTGTCACAGGAGGCAAATCTCTCCAAAAATGGTTGGAAGGGGCACTACTAAGCCAACCGGCGGAACATCCGATTTTTCTTGTTAGAAGGAAGAATGAACAGGAGGAGTGGATACCCTTAAACTATATTGCAGGTCAAACGACAATTTTAAAAGATGAATGGGAACAGCAGATGCAGGCGTATAAAGCAGAAGAAAAACTTGTGGAGGAGTTCGTGGTCGCGTTAAAGGATAATCAGCAACAGGATGCTACAGAAATATCAGATGATGGGGTGCACAATCCAACCTTTACAGTTGTCCGTGCTGACATCCTAAGCACACCTTTTTCGGACACACAAGGCCTACCTTTTGTAGAATTGATTATCGCTTATTCACACGAAAATCGTATCCGTTGGCAAGGTCGGATGCGGATGATTATCCTCTGGAGTGTCGGTGCTGGTGCGTTTCTGGTATACTGCAGCAGCTATCTCGTGAGCAGGCGAATTACTCGACCAATTGCCCAACTCAGACAAGGGGTAAGTGAAATTGGAGCTGGTAACCTCACTTATCAAATCTCCGTTCAATCCAAAGGGGAAATAGGTGAACTTGCTGATGGATTTAACCAGATGGCACTCACGCTGAACCAAAGTTTAGAAGAACATAAGGCAGCGGAAAGGATCGCTGTGTGGCGCGATGTTGCACGACAACTTGCACATGAAGTCAAAAATCCGCTATTTCCAATTCGGCTTTCCGTTGAGAACTTGCAAGCCGCAAAAGACCAACCGGAAATCTTCGAAAAAATCTTTGGTGAATGCACAGAAACAATTATTGAAGAAGTTGACCGTATACGTGAACTAATAGATGAGTTTCACCAATACGCCCGGTTACCTGCCCCTGACCGACACCCACTTATTTTGAATGATATTGTAAATTCTGTTTTAAAATTGTATATGGAGTTATCTCAAGCGCAAAAGATAAAGGTTGTAAAACAGTTGAGTCCTCTACCAACCCTCTCGTTAGACCGGGAACAGATGGAGCGCGCCGTTGGAAATCTTGTTAAGAATGCAATTGAAGCGATGCCAGATGGTGGAATGCTTACACTCAAGACCTATTCAACTAATATAGCAGCGCAAAAAGACAGAATTATCTCACTTGAAATTCAAGATACCGGACACGGAATGTCTCAAGAAACACGGCAGAAACTTTTTAATCCAGATTACACCACCAAATCTTATGGTACAGGTCTCGGCATGGCAATTGTCCGCCGCATTATTACCGTCCACGGTGGAGAGATAGCAGTAGAATCGGAAGAGGACGTCGGAACAACGATACGGGTTACCTTTAAGGAATCTTCATACCTTACTGAGACAACACCTGCCATGATACTACATGAAATCATGCCAACGAGTGCTATGATTGATGATCAATAGGTTTCAGTAGATAAATAAATACCGAATTTTCAAAATTTAGAGGCAAAGAAATATGAGTACGATCCTCATTGTAGATGACGAAAAAAATATTCTCAAAATGCTTTCCCAAGGACTAAGAATCAAAGGTTACAACACCTTGACTGCAGCGAGTGGAGAAAAGGCGTTGCAACTTTGCGTGTCTCAAGACATTGATCTTGTGCTCTTGGATATTATGATGGAAAATGGCATAGATGGTATCCAGACGTTGATAAAAATACTTGAACAGCACCCGCATCTCAATGTCGTGATGATGTCTGCACAGCAGGACATAGAAATTGCCGTTAAAACGCTGGAACTCGGTGCAAGACGTTATATAACTAAACCGGTGAGTATGGATAAAATCCTATCCAATATTGAGCCGTTTTTAGAACTCTCGCGTTTAGCAAAAGAAAACGAGATTCTCAAGTCGAAAATTATTGTTGATGACGAGATGGTCGGTGAGAGTGCAGCGGTTTTTAAACTACGCTCCGAAATCCATCAGGTTGCAGCAAGCGATCTTGGCGTTCTTATCTCTGGTGAAAACGGCACAGGTAAACAGCTCGTTGCCAATGCTATTCATAGACATAGTAAACGTTCTAACAAACCGTTTATCCCATTAAACTGTGCAGCGTTGCCTGAAGAACTTGTTGAGAGCGAACTTTTCGGGCATGAACGCGGCGCATTTACAGGGGCTGATTCTATGCGGCAGGGACGTTTTGAACTCGCTGATGGTGGGACTCTCTTCCTTGATGAAATAGGAGATATGACCTTAAAGGCACAAGCAAAAGTGCTACGTGTGCTTGAATATGGAGAAGTAGAACGACTCGGAAGCCAGCAGATTCGGAATGTTGATGTCCGAATCATCGCTGCGACGAACAAGAATCTTCCCGATGAAATTGCACGAGGGTTGTTCCGAACGGATCTCTACTATCGTCTCAAGATTGTACCTATTGAGGTGCCACCGCTGTGTGAACGCATAGAGGATATCCCAATTTTGGTAAAATACTTTGCAGAACGATTACAGATGAATATGGCGTCTGCCCCGAAAGTCTTTGCATCGGAAGCATATCCCGTTTTCCAATCTTACCGTTGGCCTGGAAATATCCGTGAACTCAAAAACATTGTTGAACGTCTACTCATTATGGTCAATAAAGAAATAATTCTGCCAGACGATGTTATTGGAGTATTACCTATTGACAAGGATCAAATGCAAATGTTGGACTCTGCTGCTGCTTATCAACCGAATACACCCTTGAGTACGTTGGTTGATTCTGCTGAAGCGGAATGTATTCTGGCAGCTTTGAGAGAGAATGATTGGAACATACGGAAAACTGCCGAAGTGTTGGAAGTTGAGAGAAGCAATCTGTATAAAAAGATGAGCAAATATAATATTGTCCGTCCAGATGCCAACTAATACCAAATTAACGCGATTTGTAGCGCGAGGTCCCCGTGCCTCGCAATGCTAACTGCTATTAGAAAACGTCGAATCAAGTTAATTTGGTATTATACCATTTCTGAATGATAGCATCTCATTAGCAAAAAAACGCGTTTGTCCTCGCGCAATTCATTGCGCCTCGGACACTTTCAACGATTGTCGAAAGCTAAACAGAAATATGAACAGAAACAGCGGAATGACCCGCATCCAACTTATTATACTGGTTGCACTATTGATTATCATTGGGGTGCTTTCTTATCCACCTTGGGCAGAATATCGAAAAGTTAGCCAAGCAGACATAGATGTTGAAATACTCGCCACAGCAATAAAGAAATACTACAGACACACCCAGACGTATCCGACAAGCTTGGATCAATTGGTAACCGATCCAGGTGTAGAAGGGTGGCGTGGCACCTATCTGGAATCCGTTCCGAAAACACCTTGGGGTGGGAACTATGCATTTATGCCAAAGACCTATAAAGTTGGGATTGCGAAGGACCATCCGCGTGTGCCAATAAAATATCGGTTAGGCGGGGTTGCTGAGATAAGTAAGGTCTATCATGCTGATGCTGTTCAAGGCGAAAAATATTGGTGGTGATCTGTGGACGACATCTGGATACAAATCTTTATTTTCATCATAGGTTTAGCCATTGGCAGCTTCCTTAATGTCTGTATCTACCGCATTCCCCGCGCGGATATGTCAATTTATTCGCCACGCCGTTCCTTTTGCCCTGAATGTAGTCAATCGATAAAAGCTTACGACAACATCCCACTTTTGAGTTATCTGATTTTACGCGGAAAGTGTCGGCATTGCAAAGCGAAAATTTCTGTGCTCTATCCGATAGTTGAACTCGCAACAGCGGTGCTATTCCTCGTGATGTATTTTCGATTTGGAAAAACACTTGAGTTTCTGCATGCACTCATTTTCGTGTCTGTGCTGATACCAATTTTTGTAATTGATGCGCAACACTATATTATTCCGAATGTTATAAGCCTCACTGGACTGATACTCGGGTTAGGGATCGTGTGTGCAATCGCTTATCAGCGTGGTAGCATAGACTACTTACGAACAGGACTTATTGGTTTTGTAGCAGGTGGACTGGTGATATGGTTAGTTGCGTTTATTGGGAGTGCAATTATGCGGAAAAAGGCGATGGGAATAGGGGATGTCAAGCTCATGGCGATTATAGGTTTATTTCTCGGTGTGTGGCAAGAACCTAAGTGGTGGCAAAGCCTTATAATGGTAATAGGTTTATCTGCCCTGAGCGGCGCAGTTATCGGAACACTGCTGATAGCAACTGGACGGAAAAGCCGACAAAGTCCGATCCCTTACGGACCATTTCTTGCTGGTGCCGCAGTGGTTGTGCTGCTGTGGGGGAATGTGCTTTGGGTGGAATACTTGCAGTTGGTTGGGTGGAATTAAAAGTAGGCATGCTCTGGCGAATGCCATAAGCGCATTCGCCGTTAAGTTGATATGCCGTAGTCATTTTACTACCAGTTGACAACATTCTAAAATGAGCAAAAAGCCGAAAACTAATAACCCTGACCCGCCTCTAAAAGTGTTGTATTCCGAGGGTGTATGTAGTACAATACTATACAGACTTACAAAAAGTTTGGACTTATTGTCCTTGGAGATAAGACAAATGCATATTAATATACATGAACAGACAGAAGATTACTTGGTGCAGTTAGTCAAGCGCGCTGTCGCAGGAGAAGAAATTTTCTTTGATAGCAACGGCACTTCCGTTGCTAAACTGATACCTTTAAAGCAAGACAACAAGAAGCCCCGCCGTGGTGGACAGTGGAAGGGAAAAGTGAAGATCGCCCAAGATTTTGATGAACTGCCGGATTCGTTTTGATAAATTGTTAGTCGCCCAGACCAAAGTTGAATATTTAATGCTTGTCACCCGTGATTCACGACTGAGAACATACAACATTCTATCCTTGCCAACAATACTTATACCAAAATAACTGGCTCCTTCCGCGGATTGTTGTCCTCCTGCAAACTCAAAACATCAGTGTATGCTACTTATCGGACAGACAAATGGAGGATAAGATATGAAGAACTGCTACATAATTTTTTGCCTACTGATACTTCTTTTGAACCATCAAATAGCACATGCACAACAGAATCTTGCACAGCAAGCGTATACTGTTTTTGATCAACACTGCCTTGACTGCCACGGAGAATTCGGGTCTTATGCAGATGTGCTCACGATTAAGCGGACAGATTTAATCGAAGACCAAGCAGTAATCCCGCGGCAACCCGATGCCTCCGAACTCTATCTACGTCTGCTTGGTGATACCGATAACGGTTCACAGATGCCGTTAGGACAAGAACCTCTGGACGCTTGAGACAATCGCCACGATCCGCCGTTGGATTGGAGTATAGTAAATGAACACGAGAAACCGATCTGAATCCAAAAATAAGCAAAGAACAGTTGATGAAATCATTGACGAGATCAAAAAGAAAGCCGCTGATGGTGACCACATCTTCCGCGGTGAATCTCAATGCCATGAAAAAGTCTCCTCACACCTTTATCGTAAACTTGAGGAGATTGGAGTGTTAGACCTTGGTGTAGAAACTGCTCAAAAAGAAGAATTAAAGCATGCTAAAGAGTACGAGTACACCCAGAAAACGAACGAATTTGAAATTCTAACCGAAATCCAACATTTCGGTGGCAAAACCAACTTGTTAGACTTTACCACTTACTATCCCATTGCACTCTTCTTTGCATGTGATAGTTCCCCTTTTAAAGATGGCAGGATTATCTTGTTAGACAAAACTGAGACGATGGAAACTTGGATTAGAGAACCTTGTGATCCAGATCCAAATAGTCGTGTCAGAGTGCAAAAGAGTATATTTGTTAGACCTCCCACAGGTGTTATTGAACCTGATAAAGAAGTCATTATTCCGAAAGATCTTAAACAACCGATACTGAAGTATCTCGAAAAAGAATTTCGTATTTCACGCAGAACCATCTATCCCGACCTCCATGGTTTTGTAAGTAGTCAGAAAGACCGCTGGAATATCTATGAAGAGATCGGCAAAGGTAACGATCATTTAGAGAGTGGAGAGAAGGCAAAGACAGTTCAAGAAAAATCTGATAATTATGAAAAGGCAATTCAACATTTTACAAAGGCAATAGACAATTCGATACAACTGGATGAGGGACTTGCTTCCGCGTATAATGGGCGCGGTAGTGCTTGTCTTTTTATAGGTGAACTTAACAATTCTAAAGGCGAATTTGAAAAGGCTATTAAGGACTTTACAGAGGCGATAAAACACAAGTCGAACTACTCCGCTGCCTATAATAATCGGGGACGGGCCTATTTCGCTAAAGAGGAACTTGAGAATGCGATCGATGATTTTAACAAGGCAATAAAATTGATGCCAGAGTTTCCTGGAGCCTATCACTGGCGAGGTCTGGTTTACTTTCTTAAAGGAAACTTTGACCATGCTATTGCTGACTTGAATGAGGCAATCCATCTAAATTCTGATGATGCGTTAGCCTATCACCGGCGCGGTATCGTTTACCTCAGAAAAGGGAATTTCGACAGAGCTATTATTGACTTAAACAAGGCAATTGAGATGGATCCTAATGATGATTTAGTTTATTATTCTCGCGGTGAAGCATGGTTACATATTAAAGAATGGGATAAAGCGCGGTCAGACTTAAAAGTTGCTAAGGACATGGGAGTTGATATCGTTGTATCGTTTCATAACACTTATAGGGACATTTTAACGTTTGAGCGGAGAAATGACGTTAAGGTGCCGAAAGACATTGTAGCAATGCTAATGCAATACCCAATAAACCCTTTTACTACTACGCAAAAGGTTGTGACTCATGACGGGGAGATTCGTGAATCCGCTGCGGTGTTGGAACTGCTTGAAAAATTTCGCAATGCTGGCAAACCGCTGAGCGAATATCTCCAAGAACCCTCTTCTCGTGGGATCACCACAGGATATAATGAAGCGTTTATCGTAGGACGTGCAACACGGGATGCACTCATTGCGGAACATCCTTCATCTGCTGATGTTTTGAAGCCGTTTTTGATGGCGCGCGACATCCAACGTTGGCGAGTGAAACCGACAGACGAGTCGCGGAGAGAGGCGCAGGACAAGTGGTTAATCTTTGCGCATCGAGAAATAGACATCAATGCTTATCCAGTGATCAAGAAATACTTGGGAAAATACCGTGACGCGCTGGAAAAAAGATCAGGGAAACAGGAATGGTATGAGCTCCAAACGGCTCCAACGGATACGGTTCGGTTCACGCAGCCGAAGTGTATCTATGCAGATATGGCAAGTGAAACCGCATTTGCTTTTGATGATGAGGGGTACTATGTAGGCAGCCCGGTATCCTTGCTATCAACAAGTGATCTATGGCTTCTCGGTGTGCTGAACACCAGAGCTGTTTCATGGTTTTATGCGCGGACGGCTCCACAAGTTCGAGGTCCGTTTTTAAAATTCGTACCTCGGTATGTTTCACAAATCCCGATCCCTGATATGGAATCGGAGCAGCGGGCACTCATTCACAAAATCGTTGAATATATCCTCTATCTCAAGAAACAGCCGACGGTAAACAGTAGGGATTTAAAATACGCCCGTGACTCTGTGATGCTCGGGTATTTTGAGCGAATCATTGATGGCATGGTTTATGAGTCTTATTTGCCAGACGAACTTCATAAAGGCCGTAAACACTTTTTCCAACCGTTATTAGATGAACAGTTCCCGCCGCTTGAAGAGATTCGAGGTGATAAAATGTCCGCGCTCCGGGACATCTTTGAGCGGTTATATGAAAAGACGCATCCAGTTGCGGTCGATCTATTCTTTTTAAGTAGTGTCCAATCTATCCGTATTATTGAGAGTAAGGCATGAGAATAACCAAAATTGAGATTAAAAACTTCAAAGCCTTTTATGGGGCGTATCAGCTCGACCTACACAAGGCGGGGAAAAATTTGCTTGTTTACGGCGAAAATGGCAGTGGAAAAACTTCGTTATATCAGGCGTTGAGAAGATTCCTGGAATCCAGTGAGGGAGGACACCAATTTAAACCCCACCACAACATCTTTAACTCGGATGAGGGATATATCAAATTGCACCTCCGGACTGATGCTCAGTCGAAACAGGACACTTATGAATGGTCTGAAACGGTTAAGGACGAGACAAACAATCAACTTCTTATTGAGGCATCAAGAGCAAAAGGTTTCCTGGATTATAAGGATCTTCTGGAAACACATTATCTGCATCGTGAAAACGATGTTGTGAATGTGTTCGATTTGCTGGTTAAGACGCTCTTGGCAAATACCGTTAGTCGTCAGACAGATCGGAGTCTTGCCGAAGATTGGGCGAGTATTCAGCCACCGTTCCCACGCCGAAGCGCGACAACTCGAATTGCGAGACTTGAGGAACAAATAGTGAATTTCAACCGAGAGTTATCAGATCGATTAACAGAGTTGAAAACGCAAGTGTCTGAAATTCTCCAAAAATTTGATTACAACGTTGCACTTGACTTAGATTTTCAAGAGATAACATATAACCGCGACCAAAAGACACTTGATAATCAGGAAATTCTTTTGAACGTTGAGTTCTTCGACAGAGACATCCCTACGCATCACCTCTTTCTAAACGAAGCAAAATTGTCAGCGATTGCTATTGCCATCTATTTTTCTTCAATCCTGCTCCAGCCAACCAGCGAGTTAAAGATATTAGCATTGGATGACGTACTAATTGGTTTAGATATGTCAAACCGGCTCCCAGTTCTTGATATTTTAGAGGAGTATTTCGCAGATTACCAAATCTTTCTGACGACTTATGATAAGGCGTGGTACGAGATTGTCAAACAGCGGACATCCCATGGTGGAAAATGGAAAGCCGTTGAATTCTATTTCCGGCAAACTGACGAATACGAAATCCCTGTCTATGCAGAAGATAAGGCATATCTTGACAAGGCGAGGGAATATCTTGATGCGAATGACTACAAAGCATGTGCGGTTTATCTCCGAACTGCATTTGAAATGATAATTCAGGAATTTTGTGAGGATAAACACCTTCCTGTCAAATATCACCGCGACCCGAACAAACAGGAGAGTCAAGATTTTTGGGATGCAATTAAAATTGAAAATAAGACTACTGCCTTGTTAGACCAGAAACTCATCAACGATATTGAACTGTATCGGAGTCGTATTCTAAACCCGCTCAGCCATGCAACTATTGCGAACATACCAAAGAAAGAAATTGAGGATACTGTTGACGCTATAGAATGCCTTAAAACCTCGTTAGGATAGGGCAGATTGGCGGATTCTGTCGCTTGCAATCAACTACCTAATAGACTATAATTCAATTCTATAAGGAGGGATTTTTATGGACGTAAAAGATGCAATTATATCAAGACGTTCTGTTTTCAAATTCAAACAGGAACCCGTTCCGAACGATGTCCTTGAACAAATTTTCAGTTACGGAATATGGGCACCGAATCACCATATTACGGAGCCGTGGCGGTTTACCGTCCTCGGCGAGAAAACGAAGTTGGTCCTTGCACAACGTTACCGAGAAATCAAGATGGAGGATACACCAGACCACGTTGATGCAGTGAATCTTGCAAAGATAGGCGAATTGGCTTACGAGAAATTCATGTCTAAACCTACTATTATCGCTGTATCCTGCTTGCAAAATGGAGACGAACAACGTCAACGTGAAGATTACGCCGCTACCTGTTGTGCAATGCAGAACGTCCAACTCGCCGCCTGGGATGCAGGTGTCGGCATGCAGTGGAGCACAGGTAGAATCACGATGGAAGAGAAGACCTATCGGTTGCTTGGGATTGATTCATCGCAGGAATACATCATCGGCTTTTTCTATACTGGTTATCCAGCAGAGATTAAGGATCCAAATCGGAAACCAGCAGGTGAGTTTATCAGATGGGTTGCTTAGACCGATAACTGATACGCTGCTTTCGCATTTTGCCAAAAGAACTTTGCCGTGACTTCATCGCCTTTTGCACTGAAGTAGTCGTTCACAATCTTTTGCACGACTTTATACTGTGCGAAACGTTCGGATACGGGCCAATTGCTTCCATAGATGAGTCTATCTTTGCCGAATGCCTTCCATAAAACATCAATTGTGGGGGTGTAATACCAAATTAACGGGATTAGAAGTCTTTTGATATAGCACACGGTTGCGAGGCACGGGGACCTCGCGCTACAAATCAAGTTAATATGGTATAATAGGCAACGTTATCAGGTGCGGGTGTTTGTCCCGTGTGTTCTGCTAAACCCGATACCTTGCAGTAGATATTCGGATAACGCGCAGCCTCTTGGACTGCTGAAACCCATGCGGCATCAGGCGGATTACTGTCAACGCGAACGCCTGCGATGTGGTTAATCACAACCCGCATTGTTGGTATATGTTCAACCAAGGCAGGCACGCGCCTTAACGCATCGGGATTAATCAGCAAGTCTAAGGTAAGTTCCTTCTCTGCCAATTTCTCAATGTTTGCTAAAAAGTCTGTATCGTCAATTGCTTGTAGATGACCACCACCGAGACGTATCCCTCGGAAAAGGGAATTCGCTGAAAACCGCTCAAGGTTGTCCTTGAAATTCGCGTCGTTAGGGTCTAAATTTCCAACGAACCCAACAATAAACGGTTCATTCGCCGCAAGATCGAGAATCCACTGGTTGTCTTCAAGCCATCTACTTGCCTCTACGACAACGGTTCCCGTTACGCCTTCAGGTACAGCAAGTTTTTTATAATCGTCTGGCATAACCTTGCGATAAAGTAGTTCATCATTCGGGTTCGGCCACGGCACGCCTTGTGGTCGTGTGGGGTCATAAAAATGTGTATGTGTGTCAATAATCATCAGTATTCCTTTCTAAACATTGTAGGGAAACCATGTCTTCGTGTTTCAACGCTGCTATTTGTCCTACTGCTAATCTGTTTTCTATACGGATGTGCTGCTCCTGATGAGGCAAAACAGCAGCAGCGAGAACTTCAGCGCGAAGCCTTAAAACTTGAAATGGGGCAAGAACTCAATCCTATTGATCCAGAAGGACATATTGAGTTAGGAAAAATCTACCATCAGTTGGGTGAACATGAAAAGGCAATAGAATCTTTTCAAACAGCAATTTCGCTTGACGATAAGCATCCGCATGCTTATAACAATTTGGGTTTAGTTTACATTGATCTCCGCTTTTTTATTGTAGCGATAGAAATGTTTCGAGCGGCATTGGAAATTGCTCCAGGAAACCCTGCCTTCTACAACAATCTCGGTTATGCCTACAACATGTCGGACAGATTTGATGAAGCATTGGAAGCTTATCGGAATGCTATTGATTCAGATCCAACATTTGTGGATACCTATTACAACCTTGCAGATGCCTTTCTCAACCGAGAATCTTATCAGGAGGCTATTCAGTATTACAAAGCGGGAATAGAACTGGATGGCGGAGATGCTACGGTCTATTTTAATCTCGGGCTCGCTTACGAAGAAACCGACGAAGTTCTCAGCACTATCCAAGCCTATGAAAAAGGCGTGTCTCTGGATAGCGATGAATTAGAAGCATACTATCGCCTTGCGCTTGCCTATCAGAAAAAAGGTGATAACCTTATGATGCACCGGTATTTAGATACGTTTATTAAACGTGCCGAAGGTATACCGCGTTTTGAAAAACAATACCTCACTGCAAAACAGATGCGTCAGACTTCCGAAAATAGATAAAAGATATCCATTCATCTACTACCCGAGATTGTAACCTAAAGGATATACCTACTCAGATCCTGATCTTTAACGATTTCTTCCAATTCACCTCTGACGTAATCTGCATTGATAGTAACGCTTTTAGCCTCAAGATCAGGCGCATCAAAAAACAGGTCTTCAAACAGTTTTTCCATGATGGTGTGCAGACGTCGTGCACCAATATCTTCCACAGATTCGTTGACCTGAAAAGCAAGAGCAGCAATTTCGTCAATCGCATCTTCAGTGATATTTGCTTCTATTCCCTCCGTTTGAAGTAGTGCGGTATATTGCTTGACTAAAGCGTTTTTCGGTTCTGTCAAAATAGATTTGAAGTCATCTTTATTTAGACTTTTAAGCTCAACCCGGATAGGAAACCTTCCCTGAAGTTCAGGAATGAGGTCTGATGGATTTGAGACATGGAAAGCACCCGCAGCGATGAACAGAATGTGGTGCGTCCGCACCGATCCGTATTTTGTAGCGATGGTACTCCCCTCAATAATGGGTAGAATGTCGCGTTGTACACCTTCGCGTGACACGTCCGGTCCCTGCCGAGATTCGCGACCTGCGATTTTGTCAATCTCGTCTAAAAAGACGATCCCAGAGTTTTCAACACGTTCAATCGCGTCGCTGATGACAGCATCCATGTCAATAAGTTTTTCCGCTTCCTCTTGCATCAAGATCTGTCTTGCTTCTGATACAGGAACGAGACGTTTTTTGGTTTGATTCGGCAGGATGTTGCTGAACATATCTTTGAAATTGATGTCCATTTCCTCAATGCCACCGGGTGAGAATATCTCAACGAAGGGCATGCTCCGACTCTTCATGTTGATTTCAACGGGGTTATCTTCGAATTCACCGTTTTTCAATCGTTGTCTTAATTTATCGCGTGTCTTGAGGTGTCGTTCCCGTTGTTTTTCTAATGCTTCATCTTGCTCATCAATCATTTCTAATTCAAAAGGCATCTCAAATTCGTCTTCATCTGTATCAATATATTCGTCTAAATCAAGATCGTCAGTGGGGCTATTCATGCGCGAATTCTTTAAAGAACGAGGCATTGGAAATAAGCAATCCAATAGACGTTCTTCGGCTAATTCTAATGCTGCTTCTTCAACGGCGGCGGTCTGTTCTGTCTTCACTTTGCTGACAGAAAGTTCCGTCAAGTCACGAATCATTGATTCAACGTCGCGACCTACGTAACCGATTTCAGTATACTTTGAAGCTTCAACCTTGATGAAGGGAGCCTCAACGAGGCGAGCAAGTCGACGCGCAATTTCTGTTTTACCTACACCGGTTGAACCGATCATGATGATATTTTTCGGTGAAACTTCATCTTGCATATCCTCGCTGAGCATCTGACGACGCGCACGATTGCGCAGGGCAATAGCAACACTCCTTTTCGCCTCAAACTGCCCAATAATGTACTTATCAAGTTCTTCAACAATTTGCCGCGGTGTTAACGCGTCTGCTAAGATTTTTGTTTCAACAGTTGATTTCTCCAAAGTAACCTCCTAAAAAGATGACAGACACACGCCTCTGTGTCATCATCGAATGTAACAGACATCTTAAGTATTCTTTCCTATGCCTCAGTCCCAATTGATTCAATTGCAATTTGTTCGTTCGTGTAGATGCAAATCTCACTTGTAATCTGTAATGCTTCAGCGACAATCTCCGTTGCGTTTAACTTTGAGTATTTTAGCAGTGCTCTGGAAGCAGAGAGCGCAATAGAAGCCCCCGATCCAATTGCCAGAATATCATCGTCTGGGGTAATCAGATCGCCGTTGCCTGAAATCAGAAAACTATCGTCTTCATCAATTGCAATCATCAAAGCGTCCACACGTCTAAGTAGCCGATCACCTCGCCAATCTTTCGTGAGTTCTACCGCTGCTTTCTGAAGATTACCACGGTACTGTTCTAACTTTTTCTCTAAGTTTTCATAAAGTGTGAGCGCATCTGAAGCGGATCCTGCAAATCCGACAAGAACGCGATCTTGATGAATCTTGCGAATTTTACGAGCACTGTGTTTAATAGCAATATCACCTAACGTGACCTGACCGTCTCCACCAATAGCGACTTGCCCGTTTTGGCGTACTGCCAATATCGTTGTTGAACGTATTCTTTTCCTGTCAAGTAAATTATGCATTTCCTTTTCCTAACTATAAGTCTCGCCGAAGCCAGAATTTCTAAAGAGTGGTAACGTTGACACTTGAGTATTTTCTGTGATACTCACTACGGAAACTAAAGCCGTGTGCTTCTTTTGCACACAACTCTCCTATGTGATTCCTGCTTCCGTCTCTCGTGCCTCCAAATGAGGTCTTACTTGGACTCCACAGGCGTAACTTTCCGTGTATCCCACGGTAGGTTGTTAGTGAATGTGGTAGGGTCGTTGTAGTAACAACGTATATTAGTTTTTCTCTACCACATTCTAATGTTTTAAGTGATTTCGCACCAGCATCACACACCTTTCCACAGGTGAGGGATAGGACCCATACAGGTTGTGTATGGGGTGGAAACCCTATCCACGATGCTACATATAGTCCAACATGTTTTGGTGCAAATGTCATAAGTTTTTTGACCCACGGCTAAAGCAGTGGGATTGTCAACTAATTCCCTTCATAATAACGTATCATCTGCTTCAACTTTTCCAAAAGAGGAGAAAACTCAAAAACATTAATATTCCCATGAAGAGGCCACATCTTATACCTGCTATTAATGCATGTTGTTTACGATGAAAATAGTAAGGGCATAGGATGTAGGTCAGCAAAAAAGTTATTGGGACAAAGATAGGTACAGATGCGATGCTCGGAATACCATCAACACGTAAAAGGTTCCATTCCCATAATTCTTTTCCTAATCCGTAGATGGCAATGCTTCCGATTGCTGACGCAACGCCTATTATCCCTGAAGCAACGAAAGGATGCATACCGATCATTTGAAGGCGATGGTAACAGTAAATACTCAACGTTGCCAAAAGCCCCCAAGTCATTATCAAACCAATTGGTGTCGTTACATTCTCCAGAAAATCTAAACTTTCGTAGATGATGAGCAGCAATTTTCTGGAAAGTATCCAATCTATCGGTAAATAGGTAACCGTTGCTGCGGTTCCAAACAGTACACTACGCAAGAGCAGTAGGGACGATTCATCATCACTAATATTACGGTTTAAACGAATGAGATAACCAAACCATCCGATTGCAAGCAGTAGGTTCGGGTAAAGCCACCAGATTGCGTCAATTCCTAACGACTTAATCGGTAATAAAAACAGTAATAAGAACGTTAAAAATGTAGTAAAGACTACAGTGAGTACGGCTTTATCTGTTTTGATGCCCACTTTGTTCCTTTAAAGCCACAACTTAAGACGTGTGACTTGGCAAAAAGTTTATTGGAACGTGATGACAAGCTGCTTTCCGGTAAGTTTCGCACCTGTGGCTTTAGTACTTGCCAGACTTCGTGGTAGGGCGACATGCCGTTTAAAACCACCAATAGTGATGATCAACTCATCTCCATGCTTAGTAAGGTCAACCTCCTGCTTGCTCAAAAATGGGAGTTGCATCGCAAGTTGATAAGTATTGTCAACTTTTCGAAATTGATAGGGACTCTGGTCAGAAAATTTTTCTGTCGGATCGATATCGGGGTAAAGGATGTCTCCCAATTTTTGTAATCCTGCTTCCCCAACAATCTGGTTGTCAAAGAGATTCACCTTCCAAATCGGTACATCCGAGAAATAGCTTTCGGCTTCCTCTATATACTGCTGTTGGGTCTGTTTCCATATTTCAAAAAACTTTGCATCAATGCCTTCGGGAAAAATACGGTTGATAATGACAGCATCAATACATAACCCGTAAAGGCAAAAGTACATAAACGCTCGTTGTGTCTCTTTGATTACAATTTTTTCTGGGTTTGTTACAAGGCGCACAGTTGTGATTTTTGGATCCGTTAGCACCGTATCAACGCCTTCAAGTTTGTCAAATAGGTTCTGGATATTTTGGAAGTATACATCCTTTGGTATCGGGACAGAACTGATAGCTTCAATTATTGGTCCTGCGATTTTTGCCAAGTTGCGTTCTAATTTGAAGATACGACTCATATACCATTCAAGTGTTGTGGGAATACTAACAAAGCGCAACGATTCACCGGTTGGCGCGCAGTCAAGTATAATCACATCATAGGCGTCTTCACGAACATACTGATTGATGTAAAGAAGCGCGCATATCTCTTCCATACCCGGGAACACCGCTATCTCTTCCGCTACCATGCTTTCCAGACCAGAGCGGTTCAGTAAAGAACGGATGTAATTGTAGACCTCATCCCAATATTCAACAATTGCTTCTTGAACATTAATTTCCTGTATCCAGAGATTTTCACTAATTTGTATAAGTTTTTCGGTAGTCTGCGCGATGAGGTGTCCTTCATTATCAAAAGAATCACGGAGCGAATGTGCCACGTCAAGTGAGATAACAATTGTCTTATATCCGAGTGATGCCAACTTCATGCCTGTCGCCGCAGAGATAGTCGTTTTACCGACACCCCCTTTGCCCGTGTAAAAAATAATACGCACTGTTAGATATCCTACTTATCTGTTTAATTTTTATTAAGTATATCTTAAAATTTCAGGATTTGCAAACGAGTTTTCTCAATTATAGCAAAATCTATAATTACTTGGACACTGTGGTAGGTGCGGTTTCCTAACCGCACCATAAGCGTCAATTTAAGGAAAGAACTCGTTCGTAGTCGCGCAATGAATTGCGCGACTACGAACACTGATATTCTCGTCCTTTGCGTTATTTGAGATGTTGATACAAAAAGGTGCGGTTTCCTAACCGCACCATAAGCGTCAATTTAGTGGTTTTCCGTGTATGAGAAACCCTCTTTAGCCCCATAGGGACGAATCGTCCCTATGGGGCTAAATATAAGACAGTCTCAATTAATTTTGACAACCCGTGCTATTTATAGTATAATATAATTACGCATGTAAAAAATATCATTTGAGAATGTACGCATTTTCGAAAAGGTCAAGAATTATGGTATTGAAAACGAAAACCTATTTTCCTAAATCCGATAAAGAGATAAAGTGGTACCTCGTAGATGCAGAAGGACAAGTGCTCGGACGTTTAGCATCCCGTGTTGCGCAAATACTGAGAGGGAAACATGACCCCGGTTTTACACCCCATGCGGATTTAGGCTATCGTGTTGCTGTGATTAACGCCGAAAAGATCGTTGTCACCGGAAAAAAAGCTGAGCAGAAAACCTACTTTCGATATAGTGGTTATCCTGGCGGTGATAGATATCGAACGTTCAATGAACAGATGGCACGAAGTCCTGAATTTATTATCACAGCTGCAGTTAAAGGGATGGTACCCAAGAATCATCTCGGTGCGAAATTGATGAAGGGATTGAAGGTATACAAAGGTCCAAACCATCCACACCAAGCTCAGGAACCAGAAATCTTAACATTTAACAGTTGAGGAAATATATGGCTATTGAACAATATTGGGGAACTGGCAGACGTAAGACCTCCGTCGCACGTGTTCGGATCATCCCAGGCGGTGAAGGCGGTATTCTTGTCAACAAAAAACCCATTGAGGAATATTTTGATCGTTCCGACCACATACAGGTAGCACGGCGTCCAATTGAGCACGTTGAACGAACAGGTGAATTCGCTGTCCATGTCAATGTACACGGCGGCGGGAATACCGGTCAAGCTGGAGCAATTTCACACGGGCTTGCACGCGCACTCGTGAAGGCAGATGAATCGTTGAGGCCTCCCTTGAAAAAAGGCGGGTTTTTAACACGTGACTCGAGAATGGTAGAGCGTAAGAAATACGGACAGAAAGGCGCACGAGCACGGTTCCAATTCTCCAAACGTTAATTTCTTCGAGTACCCAATGGAATTGACGCGTTTTACGTGGTATCTCGGTATAGGAAAGTAGTAATCCTAACGAGATATAGAGGATTTGTATGTCAAACATTGTCATCTTAGGTGCCCAATGGGGTGATGAGAGTAAAGGAAAACTTACCGATGTGTTCGCTGAACATGCGGATGTCGTTGCGCGTTATCAAGGTGGCGACAACGCTGGACATACCATCGTTCTCGGCGACAAGACGTTTATTCTACATCTGATCCCTTCTGGCATTCTCAGACCCAACACCGTCAATGTTATCGGCAACGGAGTCGTTATCAATTTAGAGACACTATTCCGTGAGATTGACGGGTTGCAGACACAGGGAATTGAAGTCAGCAGTGATAATCTGAAGATTAGCGATCGCGCGCATCTCATTTTGCCTTACCATAAACTTGTTGAACAGTGGGAGCAGATGGGAAGTGCAACGAAAATTGGCACGACTTCACGCGGCATCGGACCGACCTACTCCGATAAGATGAACCGACACGCAGGTATCCGTGTTGGTGACCTCCTTGAGTTTGATCACTTCCAGAAAAAACTTGATTACAATCTTGAAACCAAGGCAGATGCGCTTCAAGTAGGCGGTGTAACTCGACACGTCTTGCTTGAAACATACTATAACTATGCCGAACGGATTGCACCTTATGTAACGGATACAGTTGCATTCATGCATGAGGCACTTGCTGCTGAAAAACGGATTTTGTTTGAGGGCGCGCAAGGAACGATGCTGGACATTGACTTTGGCACATATCCCTACGTTACTTCGTCTAACTGTACCGCAGGGGCAGTATGCACAGGTCTGGGCATCGGACCGAAAGTTATCAATGAAGTTTTAGGTGTTTCAAAAGCTTATGTCACACGCGTCGGTGGCGGTCCATTCCCAACTGAAATGCCACCCGACCTTGATGAGGAAATTCGGAAAATCGGTAAGGAATACGGTGCCACAACACAGAGACCTAGACGTTGTGGATGGCTTGACCTTGTCGCACTCCGATATGCAACGCAAATTAATGGATTAACCGCCATCGCACTCACAAAACTGGACGTGTTTGACACCCTTGCTGACCTACAGGTATGTGTCGCCTATCGCTATAAAGGAAAAGAAACGACATCCTTCCCGAGTAGTTTGAAAACCTTGGAAGAATGTGAACCAGTTTATGAAACATTGCCCGGATGGCAACAACCGTTGACTGAAGCGCGTTCCGCTGAAGGTATCCCGCAGCGCACCAAAGCATACATCAAGTATGTTGCTGATTATCTCAATGTACCAGTTCCGATTATCTCTGTCGGACCGGATAGAAATCAGATTGTGCCATTGGGCGATCCGCTCTGGTAGGTGTCTTACTAAACTTCTCCTCACGGCACATGTCCCACATTTTTTGCATTTTAACTTGACATTTGCCAAAAAAGGTTGTATCATTATATGTTGCGAATTTGGGCCGTTAGCTCAGCAGGTAGAGCATCTGACTTTTAATCAGGTGGTCACAGGTTCGATTCCTGTACGGCTCATTTGTTTTTTGTTCTATATGCCCCTGTCGTCTAGCCTGGCCAAGGACACCGCCCTTTCACGGCGGCGACACGAGTTCAAATCTCGTCGGGGGTATCTCCAACAAAGAAACCCAACCTATTGTTGTAGGTTGGGTTTCTTTGTTAATAGCAAAAACTAAAATAGCGTGAGTTTAAACGTAAATTGGATAAAGAGTAGCAAATCCCGAACACACATATATATCAATCGGCAGCCTCAGCAAGTTCCAATAACACAGGCGATTCGACTCGGATAGCGTCTTTGATACAAACCTCTTCGCAAAGCAGACAACCGACACATGCTGTCGGTTTCACAAGTTCACAGATGCCAAAGAAACTATCAGCATGTTCATTTGTAGCCGGGTCTTGTATTTCAAGACATTCCCATGGGCAGATTTGGACACAAAAGTCACATCCAGAGCAAAGTTCCTCATAGATAACTGCAATAGGTCGATGCGTGGGACGAACGATAAATTTACACACTTCACCGAATTGGTCGTGAATTGCTTCCACTGGACACACCATGCCGCATGCACCACAATCAATACACACTTCAGGGTCTATGATGTGTAGCATGTTTCGGTCGCCGGTAATTGCATTAACCGGACATTTACATAAACACTGAAGACATCCGATACATTCGTCAGTTATAAAATACGCCATAACGGTTATACCTCATACCTTTTATTTTAACACAGTCCAAGATGTGTAGCCACAAGTTTTTCCAATCTTGCAGCCCATGCTTCCGGTGCGTGCACCTTTCCGTTCCTCGCTTCAATTATCTCTCCATCAGTATCAATGAGTATAACGGCAGGCAGTTCAACTTTACGAGTTCGCGCACTCCATCCGAAACCGAACTGCTGCGCCAGTGGAGCTTGCTGTCCATCATGATCAGCACAGATATACTTTCCTTGATGATTTTTTTCGCGAACTATGTTGCGCAATGCTTCTGCGTTCACCCACCCCGCAACATTGACACATATTACCTCAAATCCGTTTTTGTGATATTTATGGTATAGTGTGTCAATATATGTGAGTTCTGGTTCTTGGTGCATGTAACCAAAATAGAGTAGGACAACTTTCCCGCGAAATGCTGAGAGTGAAACAGGATTACCATCTACATCAACTGCTGAAAAATCAGGAACAACGTTTCCTACGCGTGTGATCTCTGTCCACTTTAGGAGTTGTTCAAGTTGCTCTCCTTTTGTCCTGACTGAAAGAATCTTCCCATCCTTGTCAATAAGCCACTGTGAAGGGACACTATTAATACCGAAGTATCGGGCAAGTTCGCTATCCCACCCTTTTCCATCATAAATCTGTAGCCAAGGAATGTCATGTTCCTCAATAAATTCGCGCAGATCCGTTTCATTTTCGTCAAGACTCACACCGATAACGTCAAAGCCATCCTTTTGGTGGTTATCGTACACCTCTTTAATATACGGAATTTCTGGCGCGCAGAAACCACACCATTTCGCACAGAAATTGAGGAGTACCATTTTGCCATGGTAATCAGCATACGCAATGGGAGTACCATCAATAGCCACCGCTGAAAAATCTGGAAGCTTTCTGCCAACCCAGGCTTTCTGTTCCCACACGGTCTGTAAATCTGAATGCCCCTCCCACGGAAATTTTTGAGCTAATTCTGTCTCACCCAAAGCTTCATAAATATCACCGAGTCCGCGCAATGCGTACCAGTCGTCCGATTCATGGGTAAGCCGTTGTTGAAAAGCCTGCTGCATTTGATCAATCAAGGGTTTACACCTTGCTATCAGTTCGGCGTTCCCAACAGGATTTTTCATCAGATTGCGATAGATATGACACGGAGTTCTACCTACTTCCTTATAAATCTTAGCCAACCAACCATACAATTCCGATTCGCCTTGCTGCTTTGCTCTCTCAAACAATCTTTCAAGTGCGGTGAATGTTAGCCTAAACAATGGATCATAGTGTTCGTCATATTGACTTATAGCAAAAAAGCATATTTCTGCATCGTTGTGTGCCAACACCATAGTTTGTTCAAGAAAGGAAAGATCGCCATCCTTCTCACCACGCGAAATCCGTTTATCTTTCCACACAATGATTGCTAACATCTTTGATGCAGCACCGTTTTCCGGTTGCCTTTTAATCACTTCCTCAGTGAACTCGCGGAGTTCCAGATGCATCGCTTCAGGGAAATGTGAGATATGTTCCGGGAGTTCTAATGGCAAGGTTGTTTTTCCATCAACAACTCCTTCTTCAATTTTTGTTTTGAAATACACCAAAAGTTGTTCTTGGTCATTCTGTGTGAGTCTCCTTCTTGGAGATGAATGTCCACGGTTCTCAAGCGAATTAAGATATGCGTCCCAAATATCAGTATTATCGGACGTTGTATCGACTAAGTTTTGTTGGTTCTCCGATTCTTGATTCATCTTTTTCTGGAAAGCTGCCTGTTCTTTTGGGATCAAATCTATACACTTCTTAACCAAATTTTCAAGGTGTTCCTTGTGAAACTTAAGGTTGTTTTTGAGGTGCTTATAAACTGTGTAGGGAGTTATTCCGTGCCGCCAATAAGCAAACTTTGCATCCTGATAGTTTACAGTTTCACCCTCTTCCTTTGCCCACACATATAGGTTTTCAAGCGCGATGATAACTTTTTCTTTCCACTCAATGTTCCCGAAAAAACCGTGACTTTCTCTATATTGGTTAATCACAATCAAATTCGTACATGGGTCTTTCGGGATCGACATCATCACGGTTTCTATGTGCGACTGGTATTCAGAGTCATTCTCCGCACATGCTACGATTGCCAAAATTATAGTTGCGGCAGCATTTTCTGGGTCTGTAGCGAGAAAACCTTCTGCTAACGCCTGTAATTTTGGCAGCATCTCCTCTGGGAACCGCCAAAAGTAGTCGTGAAGTCCGGGCGGGAGTGCTGTTACACCATCTGATACACCTTCTTCTATTTTCATTTTGAAGTATGAAAGGAGTTTTTCCTGCATCTCCTCGTCTATCTCCGATTCACCTATTCCTGAGAGTCCAAAGTTGTATAGTGAATTTAGGAACGTATACCAGAAATCTGTGGAATCGTATTTATCAATCATGGTTTTTCTCCAAGGCAGATATTTATTAGATGTTTATGATAGCGAAAACTATAGTAGATTTCAGAATTAATTGGACATTGAACCGGTGCGGTTAGGAAACCGCACCATAGGCGTCAATTTAGCAGTTTCCAACTACGGTAGGTGCGGTTTCCTAACCGCACCTTTTTGTATCAACACCTCAAATAACGCAAAGGACGAGAATATCAGCGTTCGTAGTCGCGCAATTCATTGCGCCTCTTTTCTTCAAATGTAAGAGGCGCAATGAATTGCGCGACTACAAACGAGTCTTTTCTTAAATTGACGCTTATGGTGCGGTTAGGAAACCGCACCATAGGCGTCAATTTAGTGGTTTCCCGTGTATGAGAAAGCCTCTTTAGTCCCGTAGGGACGATATGTTTATAGAAAACGTGGTAACCCCAATCTCTTCAGCCCCGTAGGGGCGGAATGTTTATAGCAATGGGTTACCAATCGGGATATGTCGCTCGGACGGAGCTAAAGAGACGTGTCTGGACGGTGTACTATAAACATATCGTCCCTACGGGACTAAATATGGGACAGTCTCAATAATCATGCTTATTGAGGGGTGTTCAAAAAAATACAGACTTTTCTTAAATTGACGCCAATGGTGCGGTTAGGAAACCGCACCTACCGGGGCGGGAGTCTTTCCGCATTTGTCCCGCGAAATGTCTATTTATTTTCAAAATTCACCATAAATATGTTTAATTCTGCATAGTGCTATGGATTTTCAAATCATCAAAAGGTTTTCCGTTTTGGTCTGTGATACGGAGGTAGAATCCCCAGCCGCCTGTCTGTTCACACACCTTGACGAGGATACTGTTTTTTCCTTTCTTGAGTGTCACAGGAATGGTGTCTCGATCAATTTGTGCAGCATAGGTTCCTGTATTTACAAACACCTCTTCACCGTTTAGCCAGACTTTTCCCTGATCATCGCTATCAAAACGGAATTGGACTTCTCGTTCATCAGGCGAGGTGACAGTGGTGAAGGCATAAGCCACACCCCAGTTGAGACCTTCCCCGAGATTGATAAAGCCATTCAAGACATCATCGTTAAGATTATGCCAACTCACATGCCCATTTCCCGCATCGTATTTTGCAGTCATGTTGACCTGCGTTATATTTTCTGAAATGTAGGCGGTATCCAAGCCGGTTCCATCAGTAATGTCAAAAGGACCGAGCCTCAACCATGCACCTTCGGCGATGAAGCCAGTATTTTGAATATATGTTTTTGCCTTCTCTGGCATGTCATTTTTGAGGCAGTATTCAGCCGATAGAAGGTTAAGATTTAGATGGAGGTTTAGGTTGCCTGACGTGGCGTCCACCAATTCGTTTAACATTCTAATGTAAGTCTCTTTGTCCTTTGTTTTTTTGCCGAATCGAGAGATCCATGTGAAGAATTTGCGTTCAGAGGTTCCAGATGTCAAGCCGTTTAACCCCTGTTTGAATTGTTTAAGTGCTGCTTCGTTCTGTTCATTCACTAGATACGCTTGTCCTAATGTTAACTGGTAGCTCGAACTTGTGTTACTTTGTGCAGCGCGTTTGGCAAATTTCAACGCTGTTTCGGGAAAAATCTCTTTTTTGAGAAGTTCTTCTGCAAAATCCTGATAAACCCCTGCAGAATCTTGCTGGTTTACTTGTCGCTGTCGAATCTCAACCCACTGTGCGTAAGCGTTTTCGGCTTTCTCAGAATCACCAGCTTTTTTATAGACATCTCCTAACAGTTTATGCGGGACTGCGCTATTTTCCATTTTCTGCCTAAGTTCCTCAAGGATAGCAATTCCTCTGTCCTGATTCTTCTTGTTTGCATAAAATGCCCAGATGGCTTGAATTGCGTCATCGTGTTGGCTCTGCGTAAGAGGCGCGCCCAACGCACGACGGTATACCGCCTCTGCATCTGATGAATGCCCACCTTTCGTATAGGTTTCTGCCAAAGAACGGTATAATTCATAGGAAGTTGGATCAAGTTCAACTGCTTTTTCATAGGCGGCAGCTGCTTTTGTAAGTTGAGCACCTCTTGCACTCTCGAAAATTGGACGCGTGTAAGGTGCAAATTTGCCATTTCCGATTAGTCTACCGTGATTTTTATTAGATGAAGCGTCAAGGACCATTCCGTTCGTTTCACCATCAAATTTCCAATATGCCACTAAACCGGGTTCATCTCCCTTCAACTGGGTATTTATGTCCGACCAAATCTCATTTTCTGTCCGTGCGATATTCCAGATACGCACCTCATCAATAAGTCCGACGAAAGGGGATTGCGTAGGTCTTTCTATCTCATGTGTCCATCCAATGCGAAGTGGGAGACGACTTTTATAGAAACTTTTTTGATCCCTAAAATTTCTATTTCCAACTTCAATTCCATCTATAAACAGTTTCATGGCATTTTTCTTTGCATCAATAACGCAAGCAACGTGATACCATGTGTTGAGTTTGATGGCTCCATTTGAGGAATAGAAAGAAGCCTCACCTCCACCTCCCGGTGATGCGGCCATTTGAATTGAGCCGTTATTCTTAAGATATAGGATGTAACTGCGATTTTTGATACCAGGAACCCGCTCATCACCCTTAAAAATAATAGGCGCGTAACTGTTAGGAAAATCGGTCGGTTTAATCCAGGCGGATACCGTCACTTGTTCCGTAATGTTGTCTAAAGTTTCGCTATCATCAATTTCGACCCAACTTCCTCCGGGAAGGGTAAGCGCAGTGCCTTCAATCACTTCACCTGTCTCACGTCTTTCTATTGGTAGATTTTGATAAAGGGATCCAAGTTTTTTCTGCCATTGCACATTGTCAGGTTGGAGTTCACTTAGTTTTTTATATTGTGAAATAGCCTCATTGATCATGTTGCTGTTTTCGTAACTCTGTGCAAGTTCAAGATGTGCATTAGTATCCTTTGGTTTATCCTGTACCTTCTTTAAGAGTTGTGGAATTTGCTTTGCATAAAGATTACCATCTTTATATGCCTTGTTAATAGCTTTTTCAGCATCATCCCTGTCCCAAGGATATTCAGCAAGGTTTAGCACCTGCTGATATGCATAGACAGCCTCTTGATACTGTTTTGTGGCGAGGTAACATTTTCCAAGTAATTTGTAAATAGATTTCGTTGGTAAGCTGCTACCGTAGGTTCTGTATCCGGCACTTTCAGCGAGAGCAGCATCAGCGAATTTAATCGCCGAGTCGTACAATTTACCGTTATAACAGATATTTGCAAGTTTCTCAAGAAAACTTGTATTCCCTTTTTGATTGCTAAATACAAGTGCCTCTTTTCCCTGGTTTAGCAAAATTTTCGCGGATTCAGGTTTACTGCTTCTATTCAATGCTGCAGCAGCGTAGTAATAATTGATAACATTGTCAGGTTGCAGCCTACATAATGTTTGATAAGTTTCTGCAGATTTTTCGTAGTCGTTTGTTCTACGGTAAATATCTGAGAGTATTGTATGGTACTCAATATTTTTCGGATCATTATCAATCCTTATTTTATATATAGTGATTAATTCATCAAGTTTCTCTTCATTTCTGTAGATATTAATCAATGTGTTACGTGCATTTTCAACAGAGTCGACAATTGCAAGATTATCATGTATCTGCAAAGCTGAATCGTTTTTTCCAAGTTTGACATATATTTCAAGCAGGTCTTCATAGATACGTTCTTGCTCATACTCATCAGTTGTCATATCAAGAGCTTTCGTATATCCGATGCTTGCTTTTTCGTAATCTTTTGAATCCAGAAAACCTTTTGCACGATCCTTTTGGATTTCAAATGTCAGTGTTTCACCTGTTTCAACCTTCTGTTCCAGTTCCTTTAATTTACCTACACTTTTGTAAAGTTTAACCATTTCTTGTTCTATATCTTGTCGCCTTGAGTCTTGACTTGTATATCGTATAGCTTGTTTGAAAGCGTTTTCTGCAGCATCAGTGTCATTATTGCGAAGATGGAGGTGTGCCAATTCACGGTAGAGTTTTCCATTTCCAGACGAGAGTTCAATAGATTTATTATATGCAGAGATAGCTTCATCAATTCTTTCATCATCGGCGTATAAATTGGCAAGTCGAACATAGTGAGTACTGTTATCTTCATCGGAATTGATGTATTGCTGTGCGATTTTAAGGGCATCATCAAATTTTCCCGAAGTTTTGTAAGTCCTTACGAGTCCATCTTGATATTTAGTATTCCCTGGGTCTTCTTTGAGGAGAGATTCCCAAGTTTCCACAGCCTTATCGAATTGGTTTTGTCGGGAATAGAGCGATGCAAGTTGTGCTCGAGATTCAAAATCTTCAGGCATCACTTCTGTAATATATTGATATATTTCAACTGCTTCTTGGATATCACCGCGCCGCGTAAAATCTTTAGCAATAGGTCGCAATTTACCAATGTCAATATCTTTTATTTTCTCATTTAGATGGGTTGACTTGGTAAAACCATCGCGTAATCGCATGATCTTCATTATCTGTTCTTCAGCTTCTCTCCGACGGTATGTGTAGAGTGAATGGTCGTTACTAAATTCGTTATAGATTATTTCAGCATCATCCCACAATTGGTGTTGCATGTATGTTGCAGCGATAGTATTCTTGTCATAATAATTGTTCGTATCCCTACGAAGTATGATATTCCCCATTTTGCGAATTGCGTCTTGAGCCTTTTCTTTTTTACCTTTCAGAGAATATATCTGACCAAGTCTTCCATAGGTGGATGGATTAGTTTTTTGATTTTGAACCATTTTTTGTAGGATCTGAAATTCAATATCACTTTCACCAGCCAACAGGAATGCATCTGCCAGATTTTTTATTCGGTATGAACCTACTGAAGCGTCATCCAGCAACTGTAAAGTGAGTTTTAATGCCCCTTGAATGTCATTAGTGGTAATTTTCATGGAAGCAACCAGATATCTTAAGTAATTGTCTGTCGGTTTATCTGTAAGTTTTGCTTCATATTCCTTAATGAATTCATCGATTTCACCGGAATCAATATAGAATTGCATCAACATTCTGATTGTAGATTCTGGTGGGTATGTGTCCTCAAATGCAAGCTGCTGACGCAATATTTGGATAGCTTTTTCACGATTTCCGATAGCATTATAGGCATTAGCTAAACTTCTATGGTAATAGGAATGTTTTGGTTGTGCTTTTGTTAGTTCTTCATAGATTTCTATAGCAGCTGTTGGATTATTTTTTCTCATACACGTATGTGCGACATCTTCAGCAAAATCGTTACTGAAGTCGCGTCCAATTGATGGCATAACCATGTCTTTTGCGAGTACGATGATTTCATCTTCTTTGTCAGCATGGAAGAATGTTTCAATCACTTCAGATGTTTGGTATCCAAGAATGTATGGATTGTCTTTTAGAAGTTGCGTGTATTGGATGACAGCCTCTTGTGATTTTCCTCTGTTTTTCAATAGTTCGGCGTATTGTTGCCGTGTATAAGCGTCTTTGGGGCGAATGGTAAGAGCATTCTTATATGCTTCAGTCGCATTTTCTAACTGATCATTACTTTTATAGAAGAGTGCTAACTTGAGATGTAATTGAAACGAGTTAGGATTCTTTTGTGTGGCTTCAACTAAACGCTTTTTAAGTTGCTGAGATTTTGAAAGTTTTGTAAGATGTTTGGCTCGTTCAAGATTCCAATCAGAAATTGTTCTACCGTATTGGTCGCGTCGGTTGGAAAAGCGTATTGCGCGTTCAGCGATAATAACAGCATCTTGCCCTCTCCCGAGATTTTCCATGTGACGACTTAATTGCATAAGAAAATTCGAATCTTGAATACCGTTTGCAAGTTTCATCGCTTTATTCATTACAGCAATTGCGAATTGTGTATAACCCGAGCTTTGTAGTTTTTTAGATACTTCATAGAGCTGTTGAACACTATTCGGAGAATTCAGTAGTCTTGTAATCAGTCCTCGAATGACGATTGTATTGCCGGTTTGTAAAGCCACTTGAAGTGTAAGGTTATCATATAAAGGTCGATTAATCGGATCGCTTTCTGAAAGTTCTTCAAGCAATTTGAGTGAACCGGTATATTGTCCATTTTGAAGCGATACCATGACAGTATTCAATTTGAGAGTAAGATCTCGTGGGAATTCCTTTTGTAATTCTATTAGTATTTCTTGAGCATTGTTACGTTGATTATTCCACCAATAGCAGTAACTCAGTGCTAACCCCGGAAAGATGCGGTTATCTCCTTCTGCCGAATCAAATTCATATTTCAATTTTTTGATTAAGGCTTGTTCTTGATTTTTGAACCAGAGTCGTCCGGAGAAGTATTCCAAATAAACTAACCTAATTTTATTATAGTATATTGTAGCTGATGGAAATTTTGGCAGGAAGAAAGAAGTGTTGCTAATTGAAGTAGACGATGTAATATTCGCAACACTTTTTGTGTTCGTAATAATTGGTTTAGTCTTCTCAAAGAATATCCATGAGAGATCTACAGCTTTCTCTATCTGGTCTTTATTAATATAAGCATAAGCGACTCTCTGATACAACCATCTATAATCTTGCAGTTGATTTTGCGATGGATTAGGTAGAGACAGAATGAGTTTCTCTGCTGCCTCAATGTTGTCTGCAAGCACAAGAGTCCCAATAATTGCATAAAGCGTTTTTAGATCCGTAAAAGTTGTATTTTGTAAATCCTTAATCAGTTTTTCAGCTTCTGATAATTTACCTTCATGAAAAAGTTGATTTACGTATTTCGTGGTATACCAGACTCTTGCATCTTCAGACAAACCTGAACTATTCTTCAGATGGCTTAGGATTATATCAGAATCAACATTTTCTTCAATTGCCTTACTTAGACGTATTGCTTGGTAAGTAGCATCATTCGGAGATGCAGCAATCAGTTGTTCTATAGTTTCATTTGCTTTCTTTGAGTTCCTGATCAAGGTATAGAGTTGTGCTAACGTTTCAAGAGTCTGAATATCGTTAGGTTTTTCTGCAGCGTCAGATTCATATTGTTGAATCAGTTCATTAAGTTTTCCTTTTTGCTGATCAATAGTGACCAAATGCACAAGAGCACCAGCTTTTGCTTCTTCAAGAGAGTTTGGCATCCATGAATCAACATTTCTACCGCGATAGGACTGATCCTGAATGTCATAGAGTAAATCTGCTGCGAGTTCAAATTTCTCAGTATTGATAAGTGGCGGCGATGATATGTAGAAAGAACTACTTGTCGTAACTTTATTAGTAGTATTCTTTTGAGAATATGGCATATCCAATATACGTTGAAAGTATGTCCGCGCACGGTCTAACGCGTTAATAGATACCAATAGTGCACCAAGTTGGTGGAGGGGAAGATAGGAATCGTTTCCTGATATTTTATCTTGCGCACGTTCAATAACAAATAGTGCTTCGTCATGAAATCCGTTCTTAATCAATAATTTGGCAAGTTTGACTTCTGCATCAAGAGCTTGGTTTTTTGCGTGTAGAAGTTTTGTCCATGCTTGAATAGCTTCTTGTTCGCGTCCGGCATCGAATAATAGCGCGCCGAGTCGTCGCTGTTGGTTTGGGTCAGGATGTACTTTAACGAGTTGCTGTTGGTAAGTAAGTGCGTCTTGGTTATCACCGAGTTCAATGCTAATATTTACAAGTTGTGTTAACAGTTCTGGATTCTCTCGTTCTTTGTCTAATGCTCTTGCAAGCTGGAATCGAGCACTGGGGAGGTCACCCTCAATTCTGTAGAATTCGGCAAGTGCTACGACAGGTGCAACGCCAAATGTGTTTGATTTTGAAAGAAGTTTTAGTTTTTCTTCAAATTCACTACGTTGTCCTAAATCGGAATATGTATCGGATAGAGGCTTGACGAAAAGGAGTTTGTCATTGATAGTATTGCTTAACTCCCAACATCTCCAATATTGACCAAGTGCTTGTCGTGATTTACCTGAAAGTTTGTAAGTTTTAGCCAAATTAGACCTTATATCAATTGCATCTGGTTGTAAACGCAGTGCTTGTTTGAAACTGTCAATTGCCGCATCGAAATTTTCAGTCATTATAACTATTTCTGCAAGCAATTGATGTCCTTCAGGGTTACGTGGACTATGTGCTATCACCTGCTTTGCAGCAACGGTAGCTTCATTGAAATTCATTCCTTTTAGGTGTGAGCGAGCGATGTTCGTGTAGTATTCCCGTGCATTTACAGCATCTATTTCTATCAGGAATTTGTAAATGTCATTTGCATCATCAATTCTGTTCTGTTGCGTGTAAACATCTGCAAGCCAACGGTTGATCGTAATATCGTTAGGTTTAAGAGTCTTAGCGTTCAAAAGGATTTCAATTGCATACGTGATATTACCTAACTTAAGGAACATCTTTGCAAGTTGTTTCTTTTGTGCGAATATTTCATTTTCAGTATGACCAGATTTTTTGAGTTCTTGCTCAACCATTTCTATTTTGTTAATGAGAGTACCTTGTCGACGATAGAGTTCAATACGTTGGTTGTCCATTTCCTCTGCGAAAAAAGCGTTTGGAGCGAGTTTTATTGCTTCGGTAAATTCGGTAAGTGCAGCATCGAAATCCTTGTTTTTCATGAGCCGCTTCGCTAACATCTGACGGGACTGATAATCATTTGGCATTAATTCGACAGCTTTTCGACTTGCGACAATCGCTTCAGAGTGAAATTTTTTGGAGTCGAGAAGTTTTGCCAACCGATTGAAATTTTCAGCGACTGCTTTGGTATCTGTTACCATGAGATTCCACGTTTCAATTGCCTTCTCTCGGTTTCCGTTCCGATAGTAGAACTCACCGAAATATTCAATATAATCGAGATTCTCAGGAGCAAGCGATATAGCATTCTCGTATGCCGATATTGCGTCTTTTATCCATTCATTTTTAGTGTAAATTTCAGCAAGGATAAGATGAGTGCTTGCATTTTTTGGATCTTTCTCTATCATTCGCTGATAAGTCGCTCTTGCTTTGTCTTGTTCAGTTAATAGAAGGTAAATCTCACCAAGTTCGCGAAAGATGCCGTAATTGTCTGGAAGTTGCTGACTGAGTAATTCATATTCAGCGGCGACTTCAACATACTTTTCAGCATTGCGGAGTGCAGCAATAAGCTTGCGACGTAGATTCGTATCTGTTGGAGCAAGTTTTAACCCCTCTCTATATGTTTTTATTCCTGCTTCAAGTTGTTGATTTTCAATATATGCATCAGCAAGCAAACCAAGTATTTCAGGTTCATTCGGAGAGTTTTTGAGTTTTTGTTGATAATATACGATCAATTTTTGCCAATCACTGTTAGCAGCAAAGATGCCGATGATGCGGTGTTGTAAGTCTTTCCGCAGCCAGTTGCCGGGTGCTGTCAAAGCAAGTGCTAAATCGTAACTTTGAATTGCCTTTTGATAATCACCTTTTGTCTCATAGATATTCCCAATTTCTCGGCGACTCAAGCACACTCGGTAAGGATCATCCGTTTTATGTTTGATAATTGCTTCGTGCTGTGCGATTGCCTGTTCATAAAGTTCCTGTTCTATAAAAAGATCTGCAAGTTCAGTGCGTGCAAAGATATTTTGAGGGTCAAGCTCAGCGATCTTCGTCCATGCTGCAACTGCTTCATCAACCTTGTCTCGTCGGAAATATGCTCTGCCGAGTGCTTTATAGATGGCAGTCATATCTTCAGGGGTTGCGTCTTGCGTCTCCTCAGTTAACGCTGCTGCTTGTTTCAAAGCACTTATGGCATTTTCATGCTGCAGCAGTATTGCATAAACCTGACCGAGCGCAAAATGAGGGTAGTAATTGTCCGGTGTGAGTTCAACAGCGCGTTGGTATGCCGTGACAGCGTCCGTATCTTTCCCAAGCCGTTTGTAGATATGCCCCAAGATAAGTTGGACATTAGGGTCATCAGGTTTAGTTTCTACTTCAGCCTGATAATCTGCAACCATCGCGTCTAAACCATTCCCTTCCAGATAAAACTGATAGAGTCGGTCAAATGTACTCCCCTCTTTCGGCTTACGACTAAGCATAAGCTTATAACGTTCAATAATTTTTTCGTCGTCTGCCGCATCTTGCGCGAAGGTGAGGGGATTATAACACAGGAAAAAGGCAAAAAGATATAACGCGAACACAATGATTAAATAGTTTTGTCGTCTATACATAAAAAGATCCTCTTAAGAAAAGGTATCAATGGAAATTTTGGCTCATGTAAAAAGTAAGTGCGTTTTATTTGAATAAACTCGCTGTACACTTGGATTCTCTAGAAGCCTCCGCACTTAGTCTTGACATGAGCCAACATTGGTATCCTCTCCTATTGTGTGAAAAGTTTATTAGGAAAGGATACCATTTTTCGGTAGAACTCGCAACATCTCAAATTCATACTTGTACAAAAACTTTACACACCCACTCCTCTGAATAGGAGTTGCTTTTTTCTGACGGTTTCTGATACAATATCAGGTAAGATTGAACCGTTAAAAAAGCAACTCTGCTTTTCGGGTTGATAGGGGGTTACAGCCTCCCTATTTCTTACCTAATATTATACCATTTTCACACAAATAAAACAAGCGAAAAATGTGGTCTACATAAGGGTTTAGAACAATTTTTAAAAATTATTTTCAAGTCCAAAACTACTTATTGCGATCTTTTTTATCACTGCTATAGTTATCTTCGGTATTAGTGCGTATTTGTCGAAGTATCGTTTATCTCTAACCCCTTTCATATTGCTAATTCTAATTGTCGGGAGCATTGGAATCATCTCTTGTTTAATTGCAGTTTTCCGGTTCCTTGACAGCGGATTCAACTTTATTATTATTTCTTTTATTGCTTCTTTAGTTATTATCGGTGTTGGGATTTTTATGTTAATCCTGCAACCACCATGGAAATCCCGGTCCACATTCTTAGTGCTCATTAGCAGTAGCGTTGGACTCTGCTGCTTTCTCATTTTGTTTCTTGGATTTAGCCTGAATATTAAAATGGATGGTGTTAGACTCTACAATCCACAATATGGTGCGTTTCTATCAGCGGTTGGATATATCCTTTCAATGATTGGCGTTCTAAGTAGTTTTGAAGCCGAGAATGGTCCTGAATCACAGGACACACAGGAAATAGAAGAAAATCCTTAAGGAGAAAATATGCGACAATACTCGTACTTCATCACCTTAGCAGGTGGATGTTTAGCATTGTTCACTTTTGCACTACCGTGGAAACACACCTACTCAGGTGCCGTGTTAGCAAATGGAAAAGGATGGTTGATCACACTTGTTTTTATCGTTTCATTCGGGATTTTCGTAACCGGTTTATGTTTGTTGAACCGAAAACCGTTTGTCAGTTCTGGTCTTTTAACATTCGCCGTTTTGATGGTTTGCTTTGGGTTTGTCTGTGGTGCAATGTCTTTTACTCAGTTCTTTGAAAGAGGAATCAATATCATAACAATTTCTTTTGTTGCCTCTTTGATAATAATTGGAACTACCATCTATATGTTTAACCGACAAACCGATTCGGGATCTCTGCCAACAACATGTGTATTCACCAGTAGTTGCGTTGGGATCTGCTGCTTTCTGATTCTATTTTTTAGTGGCAATTTCGTCATAGGAGGTTCTGGCGTTAAGGTGGACAATACTCAATATGGGGCATTTCTAACAGTTATTGGATATGTCTTTGCTATGGTCGGACTCTTCTGTTTTCCTAAAACCGATATATATATTACTGAATCCAATGAGGAACAAAAGAATAAAGAACAGAATTCTGAAGGAGATGATGTATGAAACAGTATTCGCGGTATATCACACTTATAGGTGGAATTTTAGTATTTTTAAGTTTTTCAATGCCATGGGTTGAGAGTGATGGTTATGCGGGCATTGAATATGTCCATGAAGGGGAATTCTGCCCAACAATTGTTTTCATTGCCTCGTTGATAGTTATTGTTATAGGCATCTACATGTTGACTCAACAAACACCTCGTAAATCCCGAAAACTGATTTTCATTAACAGTTCCATTGGAATCGTGTGTTCTTTGTTGTTAATGCTTTTTGTTAACCCTGAGAGTTTCATGCGTGGAAATAACCGAGCGGATATGTATGGTATATTTGTAACAAATATTGGATTTATGCTGGCACTTATCGGGGTATGTAGTATGCCAAAATCCGGTAACAACTCAAAATCTAAAGATTGACACGGAAACCAAGAAAACCCTGAAGGAGATGATATATGAAACAATATTCTCGGCTAATTTCACTTGCAGGAGGAGTAATACCAAATTAACTTGATCCCACTCGGTAGGTGCGGTTTCTAACCGCACCTAATACCAAGAAAAACGGGATTAGAAGTCTTTTGATATAGCACACGGTTGCGAAGCACGGGGACCTCGCGCTACAAATCCCGTTAATTTGGTATAATACCAAATTAACTTGATTAGAAGTTTTCTAATAGCAGTTAGCATTGCAAGGCACGGGGACCTCGCGCTACAAATCCCGTTAATTTGGTATAAGACGGTTAATTGCGGAAACGACTATCAAGTCTACTTTTCATTTTTTCTGACCTGAAAGTAGTTCCACAATCTTAACTCTTCCAGCTTTCACCTCTGCCTCATCCGCCTCCAGTTTTAATAGTCCGATCACATACTTCGTGATTTCCCAGTCAAGTTGTGCTGAGTTGATAGGTAAAGATCCATCGTTGCCTCGGGCATTGATGTCTGCCCCTTTCTCAATAAGCAATTTCGCAGTTTCAACACGTCCAAGAAAAGCTGCGCTATGCAATGCAGTCGTACCGTCTCGATGCCGGGCATTGATGTCCGCCCCTTTTTCAATAAGCAATTTAGTGGCTTCCGTTTGTCCACTCAGTGCTGACCAACCTAAGGGAGTTATTCCGTATAGAGGATCAAGTGCTTTCGTATCCACACCATCATCTATAGCAGTCTTGATAGCCGAGAGATCACCTTTCGCAGCGGATTGCCATAAGTTGTGTTGTGATGAAGGGTTGGAATTGAGCATCTCCGCAATTTTCGCTCTACCCGCTTCAACCTCCTCCTGTTCCAACTCAATGCCAAGCATTCCCGCCAAAAACCTTGTTATCCCCCAGGGCAGATGTAAGGCACTCGCGGGGACATCTCCTCTAAGGTTCTTTGCGTTGACATCTGCCCCTTCTTTAATGAGCAGCTCGGCAACTTCGGCACGTCCTACAAATACAGCAAGATGCAAGGGTGTTCCCCCATCCTCATGTTTTATGTTGACATCCGCACCGAGTTGAATAAGCAACTCAGCAGCCTTTGTGTGTCCCATCATCGTCGCAAATGCTAACGAAGACATCTGAATTTGTGGAGAAAGTTCATTGATATCCGCACCTTCTGAAAGGTAACGCTTGATGCCATCAAGGTCACCGCTTCGCGCTGCACCCCATAAATTGTCTTCCGGCAAATCTATAAATTGTTTCATAAACTTACCATCAAAGCCATCAGGTCCAACAATGATCGGAGGATGTGGTCTCCTTTTCCAGATCGGCATGCCGTCGGTAATCTCAGCCATAATCTCATTTTTACGTGTGCGGATAAAGTCGCGTGTCTCCTCTAATTTGTCCGCGAATGAGACTTTTCCCTCTTCACCCCATTCACCTTCCTTTTTAAAGGAACGCTGTCCGGGTATCAGGTGCGGCTCAATCAGCGCAGAAATTCTGTCCACTTCGGCAATCAGTTTATCCTCGTTCCAATGATTTTCAAGGATTTTCATCATCGTTTTTACATATCGTTCTCTACCCGCTTCAAGTTGATAGAGTTTGTAAGCAACTAAACCTTGTGTCTTAACTGATATCGGAGCACCCGAATTTCTCCTAAAATCAAGCATGCTGAATTTCATGAATAAGGAATCAGCACCCCACGGTAAAAAATGGAACTTGTCTGTCTCCGGATTGAGATACACAAAGAAGTTGTTATTGTTCCCAGAATACCCATCCCAAAAACCGAGTAGCCCCTCCGTCACCCAAAAGCGGTAAAAACTATCCAAATCAACATGTTCCGCAATAACCTTTTCCGTTACCTGATTATCTGCGAGAACATCAATCAACGCTTTTATTTTTTCTCTGCCGCGTGTATCGTCACCTCTTTTATGTTCAAAACTGTTCTCCCACTCCTTATAAAAATCTACTACTGTACCTTCATAGAGTAGACCTTTATCATTTCCGAAGGCACGTTTTAGCAACGGTTTACGTGCGCTTTCCACATGAGAGTATATCCCCAAGTTTTTGCCGTTCACTGTCACCTTTGCATACGCGCACCTTGGTGCTGGAGAACCAATTGCATTGAACAGTGAATATCCCATAAATTGGCTGAGTTGACTCCCATCCTGCTGGTTGTTATTGAGTGTCAGGTTCGTCAAACCCTCAATCTTTCCTTTTTTGTCAATATGATTCAATTTGATTTTGAGTGAAGGTCGCGTATGACTTTGAGAACCGATAAATCCTTTTTTACGGATTCCCACTTTCGGGAACACCACACCATCAATACTCACACTCGCTTCAACGTAGGTATACGGATGTTCTGGCGGTGCAAATTGTCGAGACTCGTTCAGCACTTCAACAAAATTCCGAGATTGGAACCGAATTTTATTCCAATCCTTCTCCGAAACGGTAATCTGTATATCTAAAACCCGGTCAGTTGGAAAAACATCGGCCAACGTCAACTCCTTCGCGTGACCACTGTATGCAACAATTCCTAAACAGATGATCGTTGTTAAACATTTTATCCATTTTGCCATCTTTTTCTCCTATTATTCATATTCAGGTGTTGTAATTAGTTTAGCATATTTCGGATTATTATGCTTGATTATTTTATGTAGGAGTGATATATTAAAAATCAGATTTATCATTCACTTTGACACTTTATATTCAGATGCTGTCAACTTAATGGAAAATTGCCTGCGTCAAAATACAACATTTGAAAAATCGCCCATACCAAACCTAATAACTGAAGGAGTTAAAATTGAAAAACATAATTGCTTCTTTTACACTTATGATGATGCTGTTCAGCATTATAATACTTCCCGTTACAGCACAAGGACAAGAAACAGAAGTACAACGTGCGACAGAAGATGCCCTTAGAGATGTGGAACAAGACGTTTCAAAGATCACATGGGGAATATCGGGCTTTTTTTGTAGTGTGTTTTCCGTTGCCTACGCATACATTGGCAAACCTCAAGTGCCTGCCCCCCGATTTGTTGGGAAATCTGCGGAATATGTTTCCTTCTATACAGATGCCTACCATCGAGAAGTCCGGAAGCAACGCGGTCAGGCTGCTGTTATTGGTTGCCTTGCAGGTTCAATTTTCAGCACTATAACATACTACCTTTCTGACCAATCACAATAATATCTTTTTGTGAGCAAAAAAGGCATGACTATACAAGTCGTGCCTTTCCTTTTAACACAGAATCTCGAATTCCTTAGATTATGGTGAAATATAAAATAAGTAGACATCTGCTGGTAGGCGCGCTTGTAAGCGTGCTCATTGTCAATTTTTAGTATTGCCGATGAAAGAGAGACACGGTATTATGAGCCAACAGGCAAAAGAGATGGCAGATTTCTATGAAAACGATATGGAGTGGCGTGAATGGGAAGGAGGTCCCGCTGTCGAGTACGATATTACCTAATATCCAATTAACCTGATTTGTAGCGCGAGGTCCCCGTGCGTCGCAATGCCGACTTTATCAAAAAACGTCGAATCAAGTTAATTTGGTATAACCCGCGTCGGGGAGAAGTTTGGGATGTAGACTTAGATCCAACCATTGGCACAGAAATTCAGAAAACACGCCCCGCCGTGGTAGTAAACATCAATAGCATCAAACATCTGAAAATAAGATTAGTCGTCCCCATCAGAAGTTGGAAAAAAGAATTTCCGAGTAAAATTTGGCTCATAAACATTAAACCCGACAGACCCAACGGCTTAAACTGGGAATCCGCGGTGGATACAATGCAAATCAAGGGGGTAGACTTGGAACGGTTTGTTGAAAAACGTGGTCAACTCACAGCAACGCAGATGGAAGAGATCTGTGAGGCAATTGCAGCAATTGTTGACTTCCAGTAAACGCTATTCCATTTAGTGTGTACATCACCCGTTATTTAGATATAGTTTTCGAATTTTGAGTGCCTCTACCATGAATCGTCGCGACCACTGCAGTGTCATAAATCTTGAATTCGGGTGCGGGATTTCCATTTTCCGCCAACAATCTTCTTGCAATTGGTATACCCATTCCAAAACGCTGCACAAACCCTAAAGTCCGCATCGATTCTGCTAAATTAGGGTTCCGATAGTCAGTAAGCCCGAACTTTCCAAAATTATCCGCAGTTACACCACCAAACACACCACCAGGACTTGAAATCTGAATTTGGTTGTTGAACCAAGTCACACGGACCGGGGCGTTTGTGCCTTCATAAGTCCTGTGCATAATCGCATTTCGGGTAATCTGTTGCAGTGCCTCAATAGGGTAATTTTCTGTGCGTCGCTCAATAGGACCGCTGGTAAAATCAACCGCGATACGATTATGAGCAACAAGCTTATCATCTAAACGACGAATCTGGTCAGAAACCGCCCCACGGATTTCCTCACTGTCAATAATATCATCAGTTAATTCTTCACCATCAATTCTGAGGAACTGGATATAAGCACCGTAAAGGAAATCTTGTGGATTCTTTCCAAGTGTGAGAATTCCAAGAACAGTAGGCGTTGGTTGGTCGGAGGAAGTGATCATCTTCGTAGCTGCTAATTGTTCATTTAAAGTCCGTTCATTTTGTGCCAATATTTCTTGAGAAACAGCATTAGGTAGATATTCGTAACTAAATAGCGCGAGATTAAGATCCGAAATGCTGGTGGTCGGGATAGGATATAGGTCAAATGGACGATCACCATATCTTCGTTTTTCGTTGAGCATCCTTTCATCTTGTGGTGTTGCGGTGCCTCGCCGTGGTCCAATACGGATATGGATTGCCCCTTTGTATCGCACCGGAGGTGAATCGGAGGGTTCCACCTTAACGATGGCAATTTCTTTTCCATGCAACACACGTTTTTCGACAGTGAGAGTAGGTGGCGGCACAGTATTTCCATCTGTTTTCATGTCTGCCAACTTCCGGAGTAATTCATCTGTAACCGGAAGACCTACAATAGTTTTGCCATTCTTGACTCCAATGAAAACGAAACCTGGTTTACCGTGAGCAGTCAGATCATTGCAAAAAGCACAGATAGCCTCCCTGATTTTTTCTGGAGCGTCACCAGACAAGGATTCTTTGAACTCAACACGATCAGATTCATCGTCCTCAATAATTTGTAGTAACTCTGCATCTGTAAACTGCCGCATTTCCATCCCTATAAATTTGATACATTGTGGTAGTTGATATTTTCAATAACAATCAACTATTGTGGATATGAAAAGTATATAGAGGTAAACATAGGTTGTCAAGGCTAATAGTGATACTCACGACGGCTAAAGCCGTGTGCTTCTTTTAGCACACAACTCTCCTATGTGATTCCTGCTTCCGTCTCTCATGTCTCCGAATGAGGTCTTACTTGGACTCCACAGGCGTTTATACTCTCTGTCTATCCGACAGCGAGGTGTTTTAGGTTTATTGCAGCGTTGACATCTCTATCTATTTGATAGTCGCATTGACTGCAATGATACGTTCTTTCTGATAGTTTTAGTTCTTTTTTCTTATGTCCGCACTTGCTACAGGTTTTGCTACTTGCAAAGAATTGAGGTGCTTCTGTAACAGGTATTTCCAGTGTTTCCGATTTTGTTTTGAGTTTAGAAAGAAACCCACCTAATGCACTATCAGATAACGCCTTTGCGAGTTTTCTATTCTTTAGCATGTTCGTTATTTTTAGCGTTTCTATCGCGATACCACTTGCGCGGTTGACAATATCCGTTGTCCCTTTGTGGTGTGCATCGTTTCTGATACAAGCAATGCGATAGTGTGTTCGTGCAATCTTTGCTTTTTGCTTAAACCAGTTTTTAGACTTGAAAATGCGCCGACTTAACTTGCGTTGTTCTCGTTTTAGTTTTCGCTCATAGCGTTTTAGCGGTCTCGGATTATCATATTTCGTGCCATCGCTTAAGGTGGCAAGTGTGTTGATGCCTACATCTATACCGATAACAGGGTGCGTTGAGTTATCAACTGCTTCGGTGTCCTCTGTTTCAACGGTGATACATACAAACCAACGATGTGCTGTCCTTGAAATCGTAACCTTGATAATCTTGCCAACAAAACGCAACTCTTGAAACGTTTTTATCCAACCGATTTTGGGCAACTTTATTTTTTTGCCTTCAACTCTAACAGCTTGCTCGTCTGTTGTGAAACTTTGTTTATGTCCACGCCCTTTAAACTTCGGAAATTTCGCACGCTTGGATACCCAATTCGCAATGCCTTGACCCAGATTTTTAATAGCATATAACGCAGCACGCTGATCTTGTGAACTTGTCCAATCGTAGCCTTGCTTCGTTTTATTGAAGTTGTTGTTTAGCGTTTGCCACGACTGGAAGTTATCAGTATCTAATCCTACCTTAAAATCTGATAAGGCTTGATTGTAGGCAAACCTTGCGTAGCCACATTGCTGGGAAAACCAACGCCCCTGTTTAAAAGTCGGATCTAATGTTATCTTATGTGTTCTGTATGGCATAGTCTGACTCCTGTAGGTTTCTGACTCCCATTGATAGTGGTGTGCAGATACTATCAATATCTGCACTGAGCCAGTCCTATCATTATATCACAAAATATCTCTAAATGTCAAGCGTTTTTGGACCCTGATTTACCCCCAGTTTTTTTTGCAATGATTGTACATAAGGTTTTTTAGATATTTTGTGTGAGGAAATCAATACTGGACTAACACGAGCTTCAGCCTGCACAATCGGAAATCGGAAAATATGGGTCAAGGAAGATGTTAGGTTCCCATGTTGTTTCAAGTGTTCGTTTTATCACAAAGATGAGGGAATAAGTTTTTGTTGAACGCGTATTATAGGCGCGTATCCACCGCTCAGCAGCTTTTTCAAAATGTAGGAAACAGATAGCATAACTGATACAGACTAAAAACCATAACAATGCGACGCGTGGCAGTTTTTGCTGTTTCAATCGTAGCTGCCGAAATCCGAAAAGTGTCTTTATATCACGAAAACATTCTTCTATTTGCATCCGCTGTCTATAGGTGAGATAGAGTTGTGTATTGCGCAAACTATTTGAAACAAGATAAAGCGGTTCTTTATGGCGTGCATCTTTGAAAACATAAAGGTTTAGTTTGAGTTTCTCCGTGCTGTGATAAGATATGTCAGGATAGGCTCCTGTCTTTTGCAGCGTTTCAAGTTTGATGCGTTGGTTGTTGTGATAAAAACAAGTATTTTTGCAAACGCGTATAACAAACTCAATACCGGCTTCCATAAAAGGTTTCATGAGATATTTTGCGCGAGCAAATCCTCTATCAAACACCAAAATCGGTCTCCGGACATTCGGCAAAGCGTTTTCAAAATGCTTAATGAACTCACAACAAAACTCTTGAACAAGCGCATTATGACTACGGTAGACCATTTTGTCAAAAGCGTCTTTTCGGTAGATTTTCCAATAGATCGGAATAGCCCGTTTGCGAAATGGCACTGCCATGACGATCACTCTATAGTGTTCAAGAATGTCGGTCTCATCAACGAGCACGATGCGTGGTGCCTGACCGATCTTGTCATATAGCCAGCATAAGACAAAACGACACCACGCCACTAACGCAATATCTGTCGGAAAGTTTGAGTTGATAAAACGGAGCAACCGCTTTTGCTTCGTTTTATAATGCGCTACTAACACAGGTAAGTGCGCCGCAAGCGTGTTTATCCGAAAAGTAGGTGCGCGAACACTCGCAAATATGACCAAAATCAGATTTCTGAGCGCAGGACGTTTCAATACTATTTTGAACCCTTGCTTTACTTTTGGGATGAGCGCACGCGTATTCACTTTGTTCGGTGCAAAACGTTTCAATGGAAAACCTCCAAAAAATGCACTATAAAATAAAACTTGAAAGTAGTTTAGCAGACAAAACGCTTTGGCACAACAACTAAAGAAAAATATACAAAATAAGTGCTATTAAAAACTGGGGGTAAACCAGTCGTCCAAAAATCTTGCATTAAATATTCAGAATATGATATAATACAATTGGAATGATATTATGGGGTGCTCTTACATCATTAAGAGCTGAGAAAACACCCTTTGAACCTGATCTGGGTCATGCCAGCGTAGGGAAATACAAAACGAGATTGCGCACCTCCAATATGAGGTATTTAGCCGCTTCTTTTTTGGTACTGCTTAGGCAGTAGATAGAACTATTGGCATGTTCCCTATACCAAAAATGGAAGATGGCTTTTTGCTGTTAAGAGAATTGATGCAGATGTTCACTAAACTCGTGCTACCTATGTTTATTTTGTTAGCTGTATTGGGGATATGGGAAGCAGGTGTGTATATTAGAAATACACCCCATTTTATTCTCCCGCCACCCTCAAAAATTGTGGTGACACTATTCGTAAAACGCGAACTGCTACTGAAACATTCGTTCGTGACGCTTCAGGAAATGGTACTTGGATTTGCACTTGCCATTAGCATCGGTGTTCCATTAGCTATATTGATGTTTGAGTTTCCTATTCTGGAGAAAGCCTTCTATCCGTATGTCATTGGTTCACAAACGGTGCCGGTCTTTGCGATTGCACCTTTGTTAGTGATGTGGTTTAAATTCGGGATTGCCTCAAAAGTCGTGATGGCAGCAATCATCGTATTTTTCGCGATTGTGCTGAATACATTGGATGGTTTGAAGTCTACCGACCCTGATACGGTGAATCTATTTAGGATATTACGGGCATCTCGTTGGCAGATACTTTGGAAAGTACGCATCCCATCAGCGTTGCCGTTTATCTTCTCAGGCGCAAAAATAGGCATATCAATCTCTACGATTGGTGCGGTGATAGGTGAATGGCTTGGAGCGAGTGCTGGACTTGGCTATCTTATGTTGTATGCGAATGCACAACTCCGCACTTCACTCGTATTCGCGGCTATTTTATGTCTAACTGTATTAGGTTTAGGTCTCTTTGCAATAATGACGCTGCTGGAACGTTTCGTAATGCCGTGGCGACAGCATCAGAATAATATATCAGATGTCCGATAAGTGTATTCAAATCACTGCGGAGAAATTTCATTTGTAGTGTAGAGTTATTTGGTTTTCGGTATTTCTGCTATATTTTTTCACATTTCTATATAACTACCTGTCCGTCGGGTAGAGTTTGCGAAACCCGACACGCTTAGTTCCTGTCGGGTTTCACTACCGCTCTACCCGACCTACGAAATAAACTATGAGTAACACTCATCAACTGATAATTTTTAAAACTAAATAACCCTGTTTGTAGTATATTGTTAATTGTAAAATCTATCATAGAAATGGTATAATACCAAATTAACCCCATTTGTAGTGTGAGGTCCCCGTGCCTCGCAATGCTAACCGCTATTAGAAAACTTCTAATCCCGTTAATTTGGTATAATACCAAATTAACCCCATTTGTAGTGTGAGGTCCCCGTGCCTCGCAATGCTAACCGCTATTAGAAAACTTCTAATCCCGTTAATTTGGTATAATACCAAATTAACCCCATTTGTAGTGCGAGGTCCCCGTGCCTCGCAATGCTAACCGCTATTAGAAAACTTCTAATCCCGTTAATTTGGTATAATACCAAATTAACCCCATTTGTAGTGCGAGGTCCCCGTGCCTCGCAATGCTAACCGCTATTAGAAAACTTCTAATCCCGTTAATTTGGTATAATACCAAATTAACCCCATTTGTAGTGCGAGGTCCCCGTGCCTCGCAATGCTAACCGCTATTAGAAAACTTCTAATCCCGTTAATTTGGTATAATACCAAATTAACCCCATTTGTAGTGCGAGGTCCCCGTGCCTCGCAATGCTAACCGCTATTAGAAAACTTCTAATCCCGTTAATTTGGTATAATACAAAGTTTTGGATTTTTTATAAAACTGTGAAATTCAATAATTGAAGTTCGGTTTCAGAATGCAGTCACACAACCTGTCAGAAACTGAATTCTCACTCCCGAAAATAGGAGGGATTTCTGATGAAAATGAATTTATGTTCGATTCTTCTCTTTACACTGTTTTTGCTTTCAATGTCCTATCTATCTCCTTGCATCGCCCAAGAGTATATTACCGGTCCATGGCTTTGGATGATCGCCCCAACCGAACCAGATCAGGGGGGCGCGGCTTCCACCGATGTGGATTCACTTGCAGTTGCCACTGACGGCGACATCACAGAGATAGATGTTGCGACTAACGGGGCACATGCCGGAGACTTCGTCGGCAATTATGCGTGGACGCTCGATAAACTTCGCTTTAATGGCATTGGAAACACCTATAATTTCGTCGGTGAAATTGATAATCTTACGGATCTTTTCGATAAATTGGGGTGGGCAGATGGTGAAGTGTTCGATCATTCAGCTTACGCTTTGATTACGCTTGAATCTACGCTTGCTCGGAATGGTGTGACGATGAGAGTTGGCAGTGATGACTCTGTAAAAGTGTGGCTCAACGGAGAGGTGGTTCATAAAAACCCAGTCGACCGAGGCTCAGGGGGCTATCAAGATACATTTCAAGTTAACCTAAAACAGGGTAATAACTTGTTGTTGGTAAAGGTAAGTCAAGCTTGGGGAAATTGGAGTATGTTCGTCGGTGTGAATGCCGATGTAAAAGCAATCTATAAAGCTCCACTGTCCGAAATGGAGAAGGTTACGTTGCTTCTGGATTGGCTTCCAAATATTGATCATGCTCCTCTTTATGTTGCGCAACAGAATAAAACTTTTGCCAAACATGGGTTAGAGGTCGAATTGCGATGGGGTGGTGATCCGAATGCCCCGTTGAAATTTGTAGCAGCTGGACAAGCACCATTTGCAGTAAGTTACCAACAGAGTGTAACAATTGCACGCGCAAGCGAAGAGGCTTTACCGGTTAAATCAATTGGGTTACTTGTTGAACATCCGCTAAACACAATCAGTTTTCTGAAGAAGAGTGGCATTAAAACTCCTGCGGATTTCAAAGGAAAAAAGATCGGATACACGGTCGCACCGTTGGATGTACTTCTGTTTAATGCTATAGCTGCAAATGCTGGATTATCAGAAGATGATTATGAACTGATAAACATAGGTGCGAACATTATGGCACCTCTCCTGACTGGTCAGATTGACGCAGTTATCGGACCTTTTCGGAATTACGAGATAAACATGCTAAAACTTGAAGGCGCAGAAGCAGATTATTTCCCACTTGAGAAACACGGTATTCCGGATTATTATGAGTTAGTCATTATCACGAATGACTCTTATTTGGAGAAACATCCTGAAACTGCGAAAAAACTGATGATGGCGATTCAGGAAGCAATTAAATTTACGAAGAAGAATCCTGATACCGCGCTACAACTCTTTTTTAAGGCAAACCCTGATGCCAGCAAAGAATTAGAAAAACTCGCTTTTAAGGATACGGTGGATCTATTTGCCACAACGCAGATACAATCTGCAGAGAAGTGGGAAGCTTTTGCGAAATTCGCTTATGAAAAAAAGTTAATCTCCAAAAAAGTTAAGGTGGAAGATCTCTTCGTCAATTTGTTAGAAGAAGAAAAACCTTCTTCACCTGAGAAATAATGTCAAATAGAAACATAATCATCATCGGTGGTGGTGTGATTGGTCTCGGTATCGGGTGGCAACTTGCGAAGTCGGGTGCTTCAGTCACCATCTATGAACGTGACCAAGCAGGACGTGCTGCCTCTTGGGCAGCCGCTGGGATGCTTGCCCCCCTTGCCGAAGCGCACACGGAAGAACCAGAACTCCTGAAGTTAGGTAGTGAAAGTTTAGCACGTTATCCACATTGGGTTGACGAATTAGAAGCAGACACTGGAGTATCTATAGGATATCGGGTAGAAGGCACGCTTGTTGTAGGATTGGAGCCTGATGATACGCATCAACTTCGGCACCTTTACACGGCACAACAGCAGTTAGGGTTGGATGTGCAGTGGTTGAACGGACAAGAAGCGCGGGACATTGAACCTGCACTCTCGCCACGTGTCACCGCTGCAATTCACTGTGCCACCGACTATCAGGTTGACAACAGGTTGATGGTTAAGGCACTGCAGCACGCCTATCATGCGTGTGGTAGTATGTTGCATGAAAATTGTGCAGTCGAGAGAATTGTCATAGAAAATGGTATTACAACCGGTGTTCAGACACATGAAGGATTCCAAGCTGCAGATGTCGTTGTCCTTTCGGCAGGATGCTGGTCAGCACAAATTGAAGGATTACCTGATGCTATAATTCCACCTGTACGTCCCGTGAAAGGACAGATGTTGGCGTTGCAGATGGAAGAAGGTATTGATATAAAAACAGTCATCCGCACCGTACGTGCAAAATATCCTACCTCAGTATATCTTGTGCCACGATCTGATGGGAGACTCATCATCGGCGCAACGAGTGAAGATATGGGATTTGACACACGATTAACTGCGGGTGGTATGTTTGAGTTGCTTCGCGGGGCATGGGAAGTGGTGCCGGGTGTTTATGAGCTGCCAATCCTGGAGACTTGGACAGGATTGCGTCCCGGAAGCCGAGACAATGCTCCTATACTTGGCAAAACACCTATTGAGAATCTAATATATGCTACTGGTCATTATCGGAATGGCATTCTGCTAACTCCTATTACGGCTTACGAGATTGCTAAACTGATTTTGACCGGTGAGACATCGGACACACTTGCACCGTTTCAGTTAGGTAGGTTTATTGCATAGATGGAGTTGCTAAATGAAGATAAGCGTAAATGGTGAAGATAGAGAAGTGCGTCACAATTTGAATATCTATGAGTTACTGATTGACTTAGAATTGAGTCCAGAGCAGTCTGGGATCGCGGTTGCAGTGGACAGAGAGGTCATTCCGAGAACGGTGTGGAAAGACACAGAACTTCGCGAAGATAGCGAGATTGAAATTATCCGTGCTGTTCAGGGTGGTTAAAAGTGGATTCGAAATGCTAATAGAGCATAAATAAGAATCTTGAATTAAGAAATGTATTTGATATAGAAGTTTGGAATCTGTTATACTAAAAAAATAGACGTGCTGTTAGAAAGTGAATAAATGCAAGAACTCAAAATCGCAGATCAAACATACACATCAAGACTACTTATCGGAACTGCAGGGTATCCGAATTTTCATATTATGACAGAGGCTATTGCGACAAGTGGTGCCGAAATCGCTACTGTCTCAATGCGTCGTGTGAAATTTACGGATACATCTGGTGAGAATCTGTTCGCGCTCCTACGTGAACGGGGCATAACAATTCTTCCTAATACCGCAGGCTGTTTCACTGCAAAGGATGCTATTCTAACAGCACAACTTGCACGTGAAGCACTTGCAACATCGCTTATTAAACTTGAAGTTATCGGTGATGAGCAGACTCTATTTCCGGATGTAGAGCAGCTTCTTAGCGCGGCTGAAGTGCTTGTGAAAGATGGGTTCACTGTGCTACCGTATTGCAACGACGATCCAATCACTTGTAAGAAATTGGAAGATATTGGTTGTGCAGCCGTGATGCCATTAGGTGCACCGATCGGTTCAGGAATGGGGATACGCAATCCGTATAATATCCAGATTATCAGAGATAATGTTAAGGTGCCGCTCATCGTAGATGCGGGTGTCGGAACTGCTTCTGATGCAGCAATTGCAATGGAGTTGGGTTGTGATGGTGTTTTGCTCAACACCGCAGTTGCAAAGGCACATCGTCCGGTGCTGATGGCAGAAGCGATGAAGAAAGCTGTTGAAGCAGGTAGAGCCGCGTACTTAGCAGGACGTATTCCACGCAAACTCTACGCGTCTGCCTCAAGTCCACAAGACAGAATAATTGAGTAAGGTGTCAATGGTATCCTAAACCAAACATCAGGGCTATTTAGTTTTCGATTTTTGGGCGTCCTTTATCCACAAACGTTAATGTTTATAGTCCAATCTAAAATATGTGAATACCCCTGGTACAGGACTATTTAGTTTACCGAATATTTAGATTCTCGCTTTAAGACCCTCCGCTGTCCGAGCGACCTCCCGGTCGCGACTTTTCATCTAAAATGGGCAAAAAGCCTAAAACTAAATAACCTTGCGTAAGATTAAAATTTTCTTGCTTATTTTGGAAAATTTTAGTATACTTTTACCATTGATTGCAGGGGCGTGGTTAAGTGTTTCCACCGCTTCTGTAATACCATTAGTTAGATAAAATTCTTGCCTTTTATACGGATGGTGTCAATCAACGTGTCGCACCATAAGAATAACAGAATCCCTATGGGCGAGATGTTATCATCCGATGCTGAGGCAAATTGATTACGAATAGTTTTGAAGGAGGTTCGTTTTATGAATATTTTTAAAAATTTAGCAACCCACAAGTATTTCTTCTTTATACTGGTATATGCCGCCATTTTTACATGGACTTCAAGTAGTTCTGGTGAGGTTTTATATTATGACGATTTTGAAGATGGGATAATTGATGCGAAATATGAGTTCAAAAACAATCAAGGTGCATGGGTAGAAGAGGGCGGCGTTATCAGTCAGACCAAGGAAAACCCTGGTGACCACACGTATCTCGTTCTGAATGGCGAATTTGAGGAGCCGCATACTGGGTTGGTGATGATCCGCGTTGATAAGTGGGGAGAGCATGACCATGCGCGTTGTGGAATGGGATTCCGTCTTGATCCAGGCGATGGCGCGGGTTACGCGTTTCTTATTCATCAGTTTCTGAATAATATGGAATACCTCAATGACCATCGTGCTTGGAAAGATAATGATACTAATCCTCCGTTCGGTGCAGTAGAAATCGGCACTTGGTACTGGATGAAGGCTGAAATATCAGACGGTGGTCTTACGGGCAAAATCTGGAAAAATGGCGAAGCAGAACCGAAAGATTGGCTCCTTAATAGCGCACTGAATTTTGGAGATCTTAGACCGAAAAGTGGTCAAGTGGGTCTAAACGGCGGCTCAAGCAGCGGTCCGCCTGGGCTTACGGTTGTATCATTTGACAATTGGAAGATTTGCGATACGGCTGATGAGTGCACACCGGATATGTTTTTTGCTGTTCAAGCAGCTGGCAAGCTTCCAACGGTTTGGGTGCGCTCAAAGCGCGCTATTAAAGCTAACTTGTTGCCACAACTAAGGTTTGGGCAATATTGTAAACGTAGATTGTTTTTTAAAAGGTAGTGTCACAGAATTGACATATTCCAAGTCTAAGCTTTAGGATCCCAAGGCTTAGACTTGCAGATTGTGGTATCAACAAGGGTTGCTTGCCAGACAAGTTATACCAAATTAACCCGATCTGTAGCGCGAGGTCCCCGTGCCTCGCAATGCTAACCGCTATTAGGAAACTTCTAATCCCGTTAATTTGGTATGAGGTATTAGTAACCGAAGTCAACAAAAACAAGGATTGGATTCAACGCGATCGAATTAAATTGCTTATGGATAGAGCGAATCAAAACATCTTGATGAGTATTAGAAAAATGACAGATAACGAAATATATCGGCTTGGAATTGAAGCTCTCGCAAGCAAACTTGGCACTAAAGGAGTACACCGGTTTCTCAATTTGTGTGGTCCGTGTAAGGGAGATTATACTGTTGAAAGGCATGAATGGCTTGACGATTTTCCAGATATCGACACAATTATAGAGGAAATACAGCAGGCACGTGAAGCAGAACAGTCTACCCAAATCACAACGACAATTCAAACTGATTCATCACGTAACAAAAACCCATCAGCACTGCATATCCCAAAAATGACAGATATGGAACTTCATGAAGCCGGACTCAGAATACTTGTTGAAAAACTAACCATTGCTGGCATGCCTCGTTTCATCCAACTATGCTCACAAGAAACTGGTATTTACGCCATTGAACCCAATAAACTATCTGAACTTGATATAGAAGGAATTATACATGAGGCAACGGGCAAGGAATATCAGAGAAAATATAGTTAGTTTATGGATTGGGTTTTGGAATAATATTAGAAATGTTGATGGACTGTTGTATTTTATGTATTAATCAAGTTGAGTCTGTCAAAATAATTGCACTTTTGATTGATAATTCCAAGTATTGGAGACGACGTGTGAAAAAAATAAAATTCTCTTTTTGGATAGGTGTGTTTATCTGTACCTTATTGGTAGCAGGACAATTGCAACCCGCTTTTGCACAATTTCAGAACGGATTTGATCCTGAGCTGCTACAACTTCCACCTGAACCACCCAAAACCGATCCGGCAAAACTAACAATTGACGCACATCTCTCCAACACCTTTAATAATCATATTGAACTTGGATTAAGTGTTGACCCTTACACCAGCAGCCTCGCTGGACAGGAGAGCCCACAACTTGAAGGTTTGATTAACAGATTAGGCGTGAACATGCACGGTGACTTGCCGATAGTGGGTGATAAACTCAGACTCAAGCTGCAATACTTTCCTCAACTTGAAAACTACACCGGCGCAGCAGGAAAACTCAATGAATTTGATGCGTTCTCTGATATTTCATCAACAGAACTGAGTTTTCGCCCGTTCTCAAGTCTACCCGAATTTGTAGCCTCTCATCAGTTTCAACGGTTGACGCGAACACTGGATGTTTATAACAACGCTGAACGGCGGATGGGTCTCCGTTTTGGACGTATTTTAGAATATAATCTGAGAATTCACCGATTTGACGATGAATCTCAACTTAGAGAAGATTTCCTACTTATCGGTTCCACAAGCCATAAAGCAACTACGCGGTTTCAACTTGGATTGCTCAAACAGATGTTGGGTAAAGTAGAATATGCAGTTGAACATGGAAGTTACCAAACCAATCTGAACAATCTTATCTTAGGAAGAACTGGACTTGAAGAAGATGAACGCAGAATCGATTTGAGACATTTCGTGACTGCAAAATTGATACAGACTGCATCGGAACGTTTCGTTTTTCAACAAGAAGTCAACCTATTTCTAAACCGTTCTAACGTCGATTTCTTCAACTTTACCAGCACTGAAGCAGCGTTGAGCACATTTTATAGGTTTGATACAGAACGATGGGGTCGACTGCGGTTTTCTCGACTTTGGGTGCAGTTTGATGATAGACAGATTCAGGATGAGACAGGTATGATGCTGGAAGATGCTGATAATCGAAGTGATACACAATATGGTTTGACAGCACAGGTAAACTGGAAATTCACATCCTATCTAACGGTGAGTGCTGACTATCAACTTACCAATAACCAAACAAACGAAATAAATCCGATACTCGATTTTCTCAACTACAATCATAGTATTGTGAGTTTAACCCTGCGCGGAAATTATTAGGTACAGTTATGCACTATTCAACATAGAATACACTTCTACAGAAGTTCTCAGCAGAGAATTGTAGTGAGACCCAATTAACGGGATTTGTAGCGCGAGGTCCCCGTGCCTCGCAACGGTGTACTATATCAAAAGACGTCGAATCAAGTTAATTTGGTATGAGACAAGTTGCATAGTTGAAAATAACTTTGCTTGTTAGTGGAAATACGTTATACTATTGACTTATACCCAATTAACTTAATCCCACCCGGTAGGTGCGGTTTCATGAAGATTAATTTATTAGTTCGGTAATTCTGATCTCTTTTCTGTCTGAATCGCGGATTATCGCAGAGAACGCGGATTACGCGGAATTAAGAGATTCTTTGTTACCGACCCGTCTCTGGCGAAAGGAAATGTCCGAGACACAAAAGCATTTTCCGCGTCTTCTGTGTCCTCCGTGCCCGCCGCGATTCAGACAACCAGATAATAGACCTCACACAAGAAAAACATAAAACAAGATGTCTATGGTTAGAAAATTACCGAATTAATTTTTTAATCTTCATCTAAGCAATATTAAATATACATTTTAGGTTTTGAGGAAGGGTAGAAAAAAGGAAAACTGGAAGAAACGCTGTGTTCGTTATCTTCCCAACTTCCATACTTCCAATCTTCCAACGGGTCTGAAGATCAAAAACATAAATTTAATATTGAAACTTGCTTAACCGCACCTAATACCAAGAAAAATGAGATAAATCAAGTTAATTTGATATTAAAGCATCTCTATCGCAAATGAGGAAAAAGATGGATAGAAGTACTGATATTCTTGTCCAGATTCAGCAGATTCGTCTTGATCGGAAGAAACCGAAAACTCCTGTCATTTTAAAGACGTTTGACCTGAATGAAAATCAGAAAAGTGCCTTATCTGTTGCACGATGGCGTAAGACACCAACAATCACTCTGAAGAAGACGGGATCTCGAAACTCGTCTGCCTTCATATTCTCTATAGGGTTTCACGCGATTCTGGCAATCCTCATCGGTGTTTTTTGTATAGCAGAACGAATGGTAGATGAGGATAATGTGTTACGTTTAGAGTTTTTTGTCATAAAGCCGAGACCTCCGCATGTTTGTCCGCCTCATCCACCGAGATATTCTGGGAGGTCTCTACACCCACAAGCAGTTAGGATTCAGCAGGAACCGGTGGCGACTCCAACTGATTCTCTAAAGACACAGGACACAATCAAACTGTCGGATTCAGATGTCTCGATTGTTGAAATATCAGAGAATTCAACGGTGAACGGAGCGAAATCTTTTGAAATGAGACGAGACGTATCCTTCCCATCAGATCAGGAAATTTTAAAACTAACACCTATTCTCATAATTGAAAAGTCGACATCACCAAATACTTCGTTTGACGAACTGACACAGACTGAGCCAGATGCAGGTCACGGTTTGATTGATCCGCTTGACCTTGTTGGCACAGAGACGATGCCGTTGCAGATAGCACCTATATTGAAACCTGCTTATCCAAAGATGGCAAAATTGCTAAAAAAGGAAGGCACGGTGATATTACGTGCGAATATTGATACAGATGGGATCCCAAAAGAGATTACGGTGCTAACAAAACTTGGTTATGGTCTTGAGGAAGCAGCTGTTGAAACATTGAAAAAGAGTAGGTATATACCAGCGAAGAAGAATGGTACTGCAATTGCACGCTTGGTCGAAATCCAATTTGATTTCAAGATACAAGAATAATACCTAATACCCAATTAACGGGATTTGTCCTATTTTCCGGCCGGTAGGTGCGGTTTCCTAACCGCACCATAAGCGTCAATTTAAGGAAAGAACTCGTTTGTAGTCGCGCAATTCATTGCGCCTCTTTTCTTTGAATATAAGAGGCGCAATGAATTGCGCGACTATGAACGCTGATATTCTCGTCCTTTGCGTTATTTGAGATGTTGATACAAAAAGGTGCGGTTAGAAACCGCACCGATAGATTGGAATCAAGTTAATTTAGTATTAGAAACAAATATGCGACAATTAGCAATACAATCAGTGATAGCACCCACAAGCTAAAGCATGGGGCTTCGGCTTCATAGCAACTGCGGTCTTCTCAAAGAGTCAACTGTCTTATTATCGCTCCACCAGCAGGCAATTCCCCTATATCCTGAAAAAGTGGATAGAGGGCATATCGTGCGAAAAACTTTCACGGCTATCCCTGCCTGCAAAATAGAAAAAGGGTGGTAGCAGCGATCTGCGTGGCAGCTTTCACCCTGCCTCCGAAACTTATGGACTGCTACCGATGATGTTGGACAAGGTCTCAATTGCAACTTGCTACAAACCATTCCAAAGGTTAGGATAGGACACTGCCAAGAAGCAGCGTTGGAATTCCTATCCAGCAAGTTGTTGTAGTTATACCACATTTTACACTAAATGTCAAATCTTTTTTACGATAAAAACAATAGCCCGCCTACATCCCCCAAGTTAAAGCATGGGGTTTTGGCGGGAAGAGTGATAAAGACGATTTTGAATAATACTGTGAGAAAAAGGCATATATTTTGTCTTTCACTTTAAATGTCAATTTGACAATTTGAAGGTTAGTGATGTATGTATCTGATGAACGTGAATTATCATGTTCTATAACTATTTTGAAACCTTGTTCACCCCAAACTGGAGAGCATTATCGGGGTCTGCCACTTCCATCCGATAATCCCACCATCCATTATAATCTCCTGATAGGATCATCAAAGTATTCCAACCTTCCTTCAAAGGCAATTCGAAGTGTGCCCACCATGAAAATAGATGTTTGCCGGGAATAACAGCATCAGGAATCTCAACGCCGTTAAGATAGAGTCTGCCAAGATTGCTTCCCCAACCCATCTGTGCAAAAACACGTCGTGCATCAGGACTCTTGATATAGGTCATGCCAAAACCGTAAGCCAACTCAGCATTTCCGAACTCCTCATCTAACTTAATACGTTCCTGATCTGAGTTATGTTCTTTCCAAGTGATTTCTCCTGCTTTCCCTTGATAGACCATATCAACATTGAATTTTGGTAATAATATACTGATAAAACTTGGCGGAATGTCTTTCGAGTCAGCGGGTGCTTTTTTAACACCGAGATCAAAGGGACCGAGAAGCATCCAGTTTTTCAGAACACGCATGTGTTCTCTGTCAATTGGGTGATATAACTTCCTGCCGCTTACCAGTTGTTCACCACCATACAACATAGAATATTTGTAGATTGGTAAAGGAACTAAGGCATCCGATGGAACGGTAATATTGACAGACGTTTTTGTAGTTTTCCCCGGCTTGGCTTGAATAGATAGTTGGTGTGGGGAGATCTGCCAATTCTGACTTGGTCCAAAAACTAATTCAACTTTCAAAGGCTTTTCAAGTGTGTTTTCCAATGAGATTTCAAGACTTCCACTGGAAGAAAGATCATCCTTAATATGCGTAAAATGAGTCTTGAATGTAAGCAGTTTTGAGACCTTGTTTTTGAACGCAGCCGTTGAAATGTCCGCTGGATGGATATTGCCGGGTTCGATAATTGCGATGTTGACTTCTTCATTGTCAACGGTCACGAGACTGTAGTGATCAAATGCACCATATTCTCGCACTGGCTGAAGTGTAAATCCACCACCAGTGGCTCCAAGTACGAAATATCGTCTGTCGTTACGTGTATGAAGTGTGAGGTTATGGTAGTGTCCTGCAAAGACTGTGTATGGACGTTCACCGAGTGCTGCTTCTATTTCTTCCCAACCGGAGTGTTTCTGAAGCCATAGGGGTCTGTGCAACATAACAAATGTATGCCGTACATCCTTGTGTTGTGTCAATTGAGATTTCACATATTTTATCTGTTCCGCTCCAAACCAGTTTGTCCACTCACCACTGTTTACATGCCACTCCTCAGTATTGAGCATGAGAAATAAACAATCTTTGTATGTAAATGCAGAATAAGTTAGTCCAATGTTGTCCTTCCAATAGTCATACATTACTCGATTAGTAATGTCGTGATTTCCGGGTAAAGGAAGAAATGCAACATTTAAATTGGATTGATGTTCCCAAAATTCCTTCCATTCTGCTGCGAGTTTGGATGGGTCTGTCGTGTCACCCTGTATTAAGTCGCCAACCATGATGGCAAAGTCAGGGTTCAACGTATTGATTTCATCAATTGCGCGATCAAACACGGGCCACTTGTCTAATCCACCACCGGTTTTATCACCAATGATTGCGAAAGTAAACTTGTCTGGATCGTCTGAGAACGGACGTTCAACAATAGGCATTCGTTCCGGGAAATTGGGTTTTTGGGCAGTGGTTGTAGCACTCATTGCAAGGTATAGGACAAGTATCGCTACAATTCCAAGTATGTATAAGGATTTTCGCATATATTCACCTGAGGTTTGTGAGTTGAACCTGAAGGGCGAGGCTTCTACAAAAAACTGTAGAAGCATTTGTGTTATCAACAAAGGTTGCTTTCTTGCGAAAGACTTACACCTTCTCCTTCAAGGGTTGCTATCCCAACCCCACACCGAAGTGTCTATTTGTTTTTGAGGAGTCTCTCTAAAAAAGAGAAAATGGAATTCGCCATTACGCGTCTTTTCCTAAAACTCCAATATGTTGCCTCTATTTGTTTCTTTTCCGTATTGTGCTGCAGTTTTACACGAGTTGCACACGGAGATAGTGAAACAGCCACTTAACCCGCAACCTTATACTGCTTATTTAGACGTAATCTTTTAGGAAAAGTTTAATTTATTTTTCATCAAAATCTTCGGGCTGGAGACCCCTCGCCTTTAGGCAGGGGAGGAAAGCCCGCCTCCTATTATAGTTATAATTTGTCCCCAAAAGGGGGAGTGCTGTTTTATCTCCACCTGCACACTGGGAGTCTGGATTCAGTTGTGCTGCTTCGTTCAGTGAGACTGTCACTACTCGCTTACTTGACCTGACACGATGTCTTTACCAGAAAATAATGGCTATAAGCCCACGCTCTCGCGGTATATGTTTCCCCATCGACATCACGGAATCAGAGAGGATACAGACTTGGGGAGCATCCGTAACATCTTGTGGTTTCCTGCCACGACAAGACCCGCGATATATCGTCTAGTCAACCGTTTAACTTGTGGAGTGGACGCTTGGCATGCGCTTCGCACAAGCCCCGATGCTTTAGCGCGGGGTTATTGACCTCCTAATACCATTTCTGAATGATGGCATCACATTAACAAAAAACGCGTTTGTCCTCGCGCAATTCATTGCGCCTCTCACATTCAAAATGTCGGACATCTCCGTAATGGTATTTTATTTTTCAGAATTGGTATAACTTATGGTCTACGGTATCGGGAAAACTGATAAGGCATAGCATTGTATTTGTTTGTAAAAACGATAGCATATTGAACAAAAAAATTCAAGAAAAATCAACTGAATCTATAGGAGAAGTTAAACAGGAAGGGATAGAGTGAGAAGAGTCGTGTCTGTAGTTACAACGAGAGGTAACTACAGACATTAATGATTACATCGAAAAATTACCTACAAAAACGTTGTTAGCTGCATCACCTTGCTGCCAATTCACCGGAAGGTAAGAGTCTTTATAGCGATAGATTTCAGATTTACCAACAATCGGATTTTGAACTTTTGTCAGCGGTTCATACCAAATTTGATGGGGTTGTGTGCATTTCTCACACGGATAGCGATTTGCAGACAGTGCCAAAACTTTTCCTACTGTCACATCGTATTTCGTGCCTTTTTTCGCGAATGAAATTGGTGCGGTTTGTGTCGTAACGACTTTACCGAGAACATCCATGCGTTTTGTAGCAAGCATGCTGCTAATTGCTGCACGTTGTTCTGGCGTGGCTTTAACATCCACATACAGGACACTCTTGCGTGTTTTCGTATCAATCGCCAGGTTGTTTTTGGCACTGACGACAGCAACAACGGTTAAGCCATCTAATGAAACGTCGTTCCAACTTCCACTATGGATGTTCCAAATGAGTGTAGCTTCTTTTCCACCTTCAACAAATTCAGCACCGAAATGGCATGCGCCAACATAAACGCTTGCTGACCGAGCTTCAATATACTCACCTTGCACAATCTGGGTTTCTGTCGCAAACGCTAACCCAGATATTAGCATAAGTGTCAAGGTTGTAAAAACAATGATTCTTTTCATCTCAATTTCTCCCTTCTTATTTCAGATTGACCTTTCTAAATGCAAAATGAAATTGCTCATTAAATATCATTATAACAGATTGTGAGTAAATAATCAAGGTGACCAGGGCTATTTAGTTTTCCGAATATTTAGATTTTCAATCTAAGACTTTCCCCTGTCCGAGCGATCTCCGAATCGCGACTTTTCGGATAAAATGGACAAAAAGCCTAAAACTAAATAACCCTGCAAGGTGACTATAATCCTGCTTCAGATAACAATCTGTGGAGGGTACCTCCCAAGATTTCCGCTTTGTCGGTATCTGGGATAAAAGTGCAGTGTGTGCGGAACGCTTCAAGGGCGTGTTGGTAGGTCATAAAGTTACGAACGACCGGATAATCTGAACCCCAGCAAAGTCTACCAGGACCGAAATGTTCGTAAAGCACACGAACAACCCTGTGTGTATCAGAATATGGATAATCCCATGAGACCTGTGAGACGTAGGCAAATCCTGACATCTTCACATGAATATTCGGGACATTTGCGGAAGCGAGTACCTCTTTAAGTTGTGGGTAGGGATGTGCTTCTCCAGCACGCGCACCAGCCATGTGATGACACAGAAACGGAACCGTGGGAAACTGTGCTGCTAACTTTTGGAGTGGGACGTGTTGATGACTTCCCATCGCTATGCTTGCGATGAGCTTAAGTTCTGCGGTTGTTTGAAAGAAACGTTGTCCCTCTTCCGAAAAGAACCAACTGCCATCATCATCGCCTCTGAGGTAGTGAGTATATCCTTTGAGTTTGTATTTCTCTGCTGCGGTTTTTAGTCTCTCGGCTGCACCGTCGGTGTGGTATGTTTCTGTCCATGAACAATCAACATCTGCGAACTGAATAAGCCGATCCGAGTAACGTTCAACACACGCTGCAGCGTAGTCGTTATTATCGGGATTTCTTTCAATCCGCGCACAGATAAGAACTGCCTGATCAACGTCGTGCAAATCCATCTCGTGGAGGAGTTGTTCAACCTTTCCGCGGCTTTCATCATCAGGAACAGGAAGTTGGTAGGGCCACCGTGGCCATGCGTGTGTATGAGAATCAATAATCATTTGAGTTTATTTAGGGATTTACAATGCGTTGTTGCTTGAGTGATTCAATTTCCTGAGTTAATTGCTCTATCCTTCTATCTTGTTCACGTTCATTCTGCCCCCCAATCGTGCGTTTTTGTCCCACCACTATACGCAACAGCGTGCCCATTATCAATCAATTCATCTGCAATACTGATTGAAATGCCACCATTGAAAAAGAAAATATCCGCGACAATTCTACCAGCGTATGTCCCAAATTCAGGATTTTGAATGTAAAATCCGAGTTCTCCATCCGCTTCACTGTTTTCAAGGATTAACTGCTTGAGAAAATTTGTTGCCGCTTCAGCACGAGCCTTTTCTCTTTGAATTGATTCTTCAGAACGATCGCCACGCACTGGACGTTTTTCTGGAGCATCGATTCCCGAGATTCTAATATCTATCAGACTATAAATTCCATCTTGTCGTCTTTCAACACCGGGCCAGATGGTCAACGGCATCTCACTAACGTTCGGTATAAAATTATTGAACGGATAGATCCGGATAGAAACATCTTGGATTGTATCACCATCATAAACTTTGTCAATGTTCTCAATTGTGCCATAATAGATGGGTGCGGCACTATCATTAATTAGGATTTTGGATGTACCACAAGCTGCTATTGAAAGGGATAACAGAAGCGTTATGGTTATCTTCCGTACGATTGTGGCGAGTTGTAAGATTTGATTTCTGTTTAAGACATCGCGTGGCATCTTGTTTTATCTCAGGACTACCTTTTAATTTTATATTATACCCAATTACCCCGATTTGTAGCGCGAGGTCCCCGTGCCTCGCAATGCCGACTTTATCAGAAGACGTCGAATCAAGTTAATTTGGTATTAGTTATATTTGGCTATCTACTTCGTCGAGAAAAGCATTTTCTGTATAGTGATACTATCTCTTCCTGGGTTGCTTGTCGAGGATTATTTGCGGGACTGCCACTTGCAATAGCATCAGCTGCCATCTGATCTAATATCTGCTCAAACTTATCCTTATCAATATCAATTTCTCCGAGACGCGGCATCTGAACATCGTTGACCAGACGTTCCACAGCAGATATGGATGCGTCTGCTTGCTGCATTAGGGGCAACCCATCAATCAATTCACCCATCGCTTTTGCAATATCAGCAAAACGCTGCGGCGCACCAACAACGCTAAATTCCATTACATCAAGCAGCAGCACTGCATTTGATAAGCCGTGATGGATATGAAAGTATGCTCCGATCGGTCGGGACATACCGTGGACTAATGCCACCGATGAATTACTGAACGCCATACCAGCAATTGACGCACCAAGCATCATATCTGTGCGTGCAGGAATGTTTCCACCATCTGCCCACGCCTGACGTAGTGAACCTGAAATCAACCCAATGGCTTTCAAAGCGAGTGCATCTGTAATCGGTTGAGCACGTTTAGAGATATACGCCTCTATTGCATGCGTCAACGCATCAACACCGACAGCTGCAGTAAGGTGAGGTGGGGTAGTAACGGATAGCAGTGGATCAACTAAAGCGACAGATGCAAGTAAACAAGCACTACTCAACATCATTTTGACATTACGTTCTGTGTCGGTGATAACAGTGACTTTAGAGACTTCGCTTCCTGTGCCACCAGTTGTAGGAATAGCAATTGAGGGAGCACCCGGATTCGGGATTTTGTCTACACCCATATAATCAGCGAATTCGCCATCGTTCGTGAGTTTGATGGCGATGCCTTTACCACAGTCAATCGCGCTTCCGCCGCCGATACTAATTATCACATCGCAGCTTTCGGTAAGGTATTGCTTTAGTCCATCAGTAACATTTTGTAAAGTTGGATCGGGTGTAACATCAGAAAAGATAGAGCTGGCTACTCCATTGTTATGTAAGTGTTTGGCAATTTGGTCGGCATATCCAATTTTGGCAATACCTGGATCTGTTATGATAAGTGCGTTCGTGGCACCAAGACGTTTGGCTTGTTCACCGACTTTTTCGGATACACCGGCACCGGTAATTACTGTGGGAGGGATTGAGAATGTGGTAGGCAATTTTCATTTTCCTGAGCGAATTAAGCATTTACAACGATTAAGGGAACATCACTGACCTGAATCTGTGGGTAGGGTTCAGAAGGGAGTTCTTCTCCTTGTTCTAATAAACATTCCGCAAGTAAATCAACAGCATCCTGCAAATTCTTTAATGCCTCTTTTCGTGTATATCCCCAACTCGCAGCACCTTGATGTACTAACGCTGGGATATAAGCGCGCCAGACAGCGTTCTCATCTGGTTCATCGGGCCATTTGTCTTTTTCTAACACAACTTGAAATGAATACGTTTTCATGTGTTCCTCCTGCTTAAGAAGTATACCACAAAATAGACTTACCGTCAAATTTTCGGAATTAGTGTCTAAAATGTCTAACACCTGTCAACACCATCGCCATACCATAAGCGTCCGCAGTCTCAATCACAGCCGCATCGTTTACTGAGCCACCGGGTTGAATAATTGCTCGTATACCAGCATCACCAGCAATTTCAACACCGTCAGGGAATGGAAAGAAGGCATCAGAGGCTAATACGGATCCATTCGCTTTTCCACCTGACTTACGGACAGCGATAATAGCAGCATCTACACGACTCATCTGTCCCGCGCCTATACCGACCGTCTGCGTACCTTGTGCCAGCAGGATACAGTTAGATTTGACATGTTTACATGCCTTCCATGCAAAAAGCAGAGATTCAATATCTTCATGCGTAGGTTTCTGCTTAGTGACAACCTTTAGTTCATCCTTTTCAATGTTATGTACATCCTGTTCTTGAACAAGCACGCCACCAATAACATTACGGAATTGCATAGTTGGTTCCGAATCTGAAAGCGATCCTACTTCAAGTATCCGTCGACTTTCAACACGGGATAAGGCACGTAGTGCTTTTTCGGTATAACTCGGCGCGATTATCGCTTCTATTTTTACACCCGATTTTGCAGCATCTCGAATAGTATTCGCTGTCTGAATAGTAACTTTGCGATTTAAACCCACAATTGAACCGAAAGCTGAAGTCCTATCGCATTCCAGCGCGTTTGTGAAGGCATCCTGTAGGTTGTCATCAGTTGCAAGTCCACACGGGTTATTATGCTTGATGATTGCACACGCGGGAGTTGTGAAATCTTTGACAATCTCTAAGGCGGCATCTAAATCAAGAATGTTGTTGAACGATAGCGGTGATCCATTCAGTTGTTTCGCCCAAGCAGCGCAGGGTACTTGCGAAGTTTCAGTTCTATAGAAAGCAGCACGTTGATGTGGATTTTCACCATATCTTAGTGAGTCTGCTTTTTGGAATCGGAGTGTTAAACTATCCGCGAAATCATCTTCAGATTCTAAATTGGCGAGATAAGTGGAAATTGCGCCATCATAGTGTGCGGTATGGTGGAACGCTGTTTTTGCCAATTCAAATCGAGTCTCTTCAGATAGACATCCATCGTTTGCATCTAAATCATCAATAATTTGTGAGTATTGGTTAGGATTTGTAAGGACAGCGACATGTTTATAATTCTTTGCTGCTGCGCGAATCATTGTTGGTCCACCAATATCGATATTCTCAATTGCCTCTTCAAGAGTGACAGCAGGTTTGGCAATGGTTGCCTCAAATGGATATAGGTTACAAATCACCATGTCAATTGGGCTTATTCCGTTGTCATTGGCTTGCGCTGCATATTCTGAATTATCCCATTGTGCAAGCAATCCACCATGAATTTTTGGATGGAGTGTCTTAACTCTGCCATCTAACATCTCAGGAAAACCTGTGTAGTCAGAGACATCCATGAGTTCAATTCCAGCTTCACGAAGGTGTCTGGCTGTGCCACCTGTGGAAAGTATTTCAACACCGTATTGCACAAGGATATTTGCAATCTCTATGAGATCCGTTTTGTCATAAGTGCTGATGAGTGCGCGCTCATTTTTTTTCATGTTTTCATATATTCCGTTTTGTTTCTTGGTGGGAAATTATAAACTACCGTTTACCATTCTATGTCACATATCTGGGAAATCCAAACCCATCATTTGCCACGTGGCTCCGCGCAGGAATCTGTGCGCGCGTCGGTATAATAAGATCCATTTCAGAGGTATTTTCTATAACCGTACCATCACCAATGCGCACCCCATCTCCAATCATAATTTTACCCGGATGTTCTGCCGCGCCACGGATAGTTCCAATAATTACAGATGAACCGATGCGACACTTTTGTTCTATCTCAACAAACCCGTAAATCTCAGTGTTTGTTCCGACCGTTGAGTAATCAGCAACTTGGACTGGACCGAGAAGGCTCGTGTCAGTGCCTATCTCAACAAAATCGCCAATGACAGGATGACGTTGTTTCACTTTGACGCTCAAGCCGCCAAGTGTACAAGGGTAGATTATACATCCTGAACCGATAATACCTGTCTGTCCAGTTGTCACACCACGATGCGGATGTTCTAATAAGTTAGCATCGCCTATTTGTGTTTCAGGATGCAAATCCGCTTGGTAGTAACGACCACCGAGTTCAGAAATAGCGCGAGGCAACAGCGGTACTGGAACTCTATGGAGGTCTGGATTCTCTTCAGGTGGTTCGCTTCGCGTCAAAGCGTGTGCCACATCGTGGTAGAAAAGCACACGCCAACCCGGATAGGTACTGACGACCAGTTGAAGTTGATAATTCAATACTGTGGCAAGATTCAAAGTACCAAGAAAATCTTCGTAAGGTTCAAATGTACGTTCCCTAATTGCGTTGTCAATTTGGGATCGCAAATCAAGGGCTGCAAGTTTTTCGCGAGAGATGCCGTTATGTAGCAGATACGCATCCCATACAGCAGGGTCTTTGAGTGATGCGAAGCGATTCCAGAGCGCACGGCTTTTTAACCGAGGTAGTTCCCAAAGAAGCGAAAAGACTGTTTCAAGGGCAGCACCGAGGTGTGTTTCATCTGCTACTGCCAAAAATGATTGTGCAACCATCGCATATAACTGATCGGCAACCTCTTCGATCGCTTCCGAGAGTTCACGTTTTTGGTTCTGGAGATGTGGCGCATTGTGGGAACCTGGTGCAACGCATTCCAGCAGATTACCGAGAACGGTTTCCAGAATATCCCGATTGACAAACCCGCGTCCTGAACGTTGCGATAACCCTTCTCGGCTTGTGCTGTCAATCCGTAAGACATTGAGTTCTGACTTGCTGTAGATGGGATGGAGTCGTTCTAAGGTTTTACTCAGTAGCGGTTTTTTTCGTTGTTCATACGAAACATCAAAAAGTGTGGTTTCAGACATATTGTTTTCAGAAAGATGGAAGTTTACCAATGTACGAACTGATGCCCTTCCTTCTATTCTTCATCCTTCTTGATTGGTCATCTTATTAAATACTTTTTGAGCAGCAGTGACACCCGCGCCAAGTAAAACATCATATCCGATTTCTGCTAAACCTCTCTCAAAGGCAGAAATAGCAACGATAACATCGTTTTCATTCATCCAACCGAGGTGTGCAATTCGGAGGATCCTCCCACTCAAATCACCCTGTCCACCCGCATACGTAATGCCATGCTTTTCGCGCATCAACTTGATAAACGCTTTTCCATCAATTTCTTCCGGTAAACGGATTGAAGTAAGCGTATTTGCAGGAGATGTAGCAAACAGAGGAAGTCCCATCGCTTTTATAGCACTTCGTGTTGCTAACGCTAAACGTTTATGACGTGCAATGGTATTACGAATGCCTTCAACACAGATGTGGTTTAAGGCACACTGCAGTGCTGTGAGGAGCGTGATGGCGGGTGTGTAGGGTACTGATCCTTCAAGTCCGCGCTGATGTGCTTTTCGGAAGTCAAAGTAATATTTCGGTAGGTTTGACTGCTCTGCTGCTTCCCACGCGCGACGATTGAGGGCAGCAAAAGCGAGTCCCGGAGGCGTCATCAAACCTTTTTGTGAACAGGACACGACAACATCCACACCCCAATTGTCCATCTGTAAATCGTCCGCACCGAGCGCGCTAACCGCATCAACAACAAGCAGTGTCGGACTGGATTGTGTCAAACCCGCGAGTGCCTCAATATCGTGCAAAGCACCTGTAGACGTTTCACAAAGTGTAGCGAAAACTGCTTTTACATCGGGATTCGCAGTTAACTGTGCTTCCACTGCTTCAGGTGCAACTGAATCTCCCCATGCAACATCAATAGGGATAACTTCAATCTCATAAGCCTCACAGATTTCTGCCCACCGTTCACCAAATTTGCCGCTTCGAATAACTATAACTTTATCACCTCGGCACAATAGATTAGCAACTGCTCCGTCCATTGCACCTGTTCCAGACGATGTCAAGAAGAGAACGTCATTGTCAGTTTGAAAAACGTGTTTAAGTTTTTCCAAAACGTCTTTAATTAACGCTATAGCATCTTCACTTCGGTGGTAGTCAATTGGCTGTGCCATTGCTAACAACGCTTCTGGCGGAATTGGCGTTGGACCTGGCGTAAAGAGATAATTTTTTTTCATGATCGCCCTAAGCGGTTCCTACGGCTCCGGGTGTTTTGCCTTCAACGTGTAGGATAACCCACTCTTGACTGAGAAGTTGTAGCATTGCCACAATTGCTTCACGTTGCCCCGCACTATCCATCGGAATCTCTATTGTGAGGGTTGAAAATTCCTCTTTTTGCACGTCCCCATCTTTGTCAAACTTCATCGGGGTTATTTGTATCTTTTTCAATTTTGCATCCATTATATATGAATCCTCCAAATTAAATCTAAAATGTTATGAATTATCGTATTATCTGTCTAAACAGTTGTTTCTTGTGGAATCTAATGACTGTATCACTTACACCTAAGACACATCCATGAATGAATCCAGATCAATACATTCTCCATTGCGGCGTGCAGAATTCCAACCTGCCAAAACAGGTGCTAAAGAGAAGAGACCGTCGTTATAATCACTTTGTAATATACTTGCATCTCCTGTCTGAACAGCACAAATAAAAGTTTTATCCTGTTCTAACCACGGATTAAATTCTTCCGCCTGATAAATCTTCTCACCGTTTACCTCAATCCTATCGTATCGGTAAATTGCGAGGTATCCACCTTCGTAATAAACCGTAAACCACGGTTCGTCTTTCGGACTCGTACCGGCAGAAACAAAACTCAGCGTCATCGTAGCACTATTTTCGAAGTAATAACTAAATATAGACGACAGCGGATTCGTATATGCTGACCGTTCACAATAGAATGCTTGCGCTTTGGCAACGTTCAAGCCTGTCATAAACCTGCTATAATCTGTCGCATGAACACCCCAATCAAGCGCACGACCACCGGATTTCTTCATATCTGCCCACCACGTTTTTGCTTCACTTCCTGCTGTAGGAGGAAGTCCACCGTAACTCTGGAAGCGGACATGTACAACCTTTTTGTCAGCCAAAAATTCGCGTGCTTTTTGAAAAATTGGACGATACCGTTCGCGAAACCCGACAGTACTGATAACCCCAGTTTCCCGAATCGCTTTGTCAATCCGATTGGCGACCTGCATTGTGATTGCTTGCGGCTTTTCACTAAAGATATGGATACCTTTTTCTGCAGCGATTACTTCAACATCAGTCCGTACATACGCAGGCACAATGGAGTATAGCACGTCAAAATCTTCAGCATTCAGCATTTTGTATGCGCCACCATTTTCACTGTGGTATGCGCGAGGGATATTGAAACGTTCTACTGTTTCCTGCGCCGCTTTCACGTTACTATCACACGCTGCTACTATAGTAACGTAATCCAACTGCAAAAGGTTCGGAATTCGCGTGCCTTTAGCAAAATTTCCGCAGCCGTAGAAAGCAACGCGAACATTAGAAGATGATGACACAATAATTGCTCTCCTAATTTTTGTAGGATGGATTTTGTAAAGTAGATTCGTTAAGGAAAGATTTAATACCTATCTGTTTGTTGCAAGAAGTAGGGGTTGATTTATCACTGAAGGATGTTTATTCACAAGAGGGTCCCGTGGGCGCATAAATTTAGGAAAGTTAACTTGAATCGTATCAATTACTCCATCCGTGTAATTCGTTCTATCCATTTCTCTCTCTGCTTTCGAACCCATGCAACACTGTCGCGCATATCCTCTCGGTCTGCCCACATTCCAAAGAAGGGCAAATTGGCAAAGTCTTCATTCTGATCAGGTGTCGTGCTTTTGCTATCATCAGTGTCAATCGGTTCTATTTGTATACGGACTTTAGTGCCTTCAGGCAACGACAAAGGCTTAGATAAAACAATGCCGCCATTGTTTATCTCGCCTTGTTCTATTATTAAATCCATTTTTTACTCCTATTTCTTAATCCGTGTGCTTTGGTGAGCATTTTTTGTAGGATCAAATTTACTTCAATAACCACATTTTCCGCACACTTCGGGTATTACCTGCCTCAAACTGATAGAAATAGATTCCACTGGCAACAGTTTCGCCATCAGCGTTTTTACCATTCCAATATAACTTTTTATCACCACGTGCCTGCTGTCCAAGTTTAAATTCTTGCACTAATTCACCACTTGGAGCGTAGATAGTGAATTTCACATCACTGGATTCAAAAAGATTATACGGTATCCACGTTTCAGGGTTAAACGGGTTAGGATAATTTTGAAACACCTCAGCAGTTTTTACCCTTCCCCACGTTATAGACTGCTTCCCTTTTGGTTCAACTGCTACGACAAATTTTTCTTTTTCGCCTTCAGTAAAAATAAACATATTTGCTGCATATAGGTCTTCATAGGTTTCAACAATTCCTGAGGGCCACGTCAAAGTAATAGAATCGATGCTACTAGCACCTGCAAGTCCAAATTCGAGTTCCAAACTATCGCTACCCAAAAAACCGGTACCGCAGATTAATTCTTGTGTCTGGACGAAGTTGCCTATCTTTACTGATACCCGTGTCCCGATGCCGTCACGGTTACTCTTTGTACCACGCAAACGAAATTGGATGCGTTGATTCTTAGCTAAGTTGCGCCGGGAGGCAGGTTCATTGCTTCGAAAGGGAGGATCAAGATCGTTTAAAAGAAGTGTATTGCCAGTGTTATTGACGACAAAGAAATCAACATCGCCATCGTTATCAAAGTCACCTGAGGTTGCCCCGCGTCCGACAACATCAGCAGTTGTGTTAAACTGATCGGAACGATCTACAAACTTGCCATTTCTATCATTATGATAAAGACGGTTGCGGTTAGTTTTTTGTGAATTATCTACATCACCGTTGACAACGTAAAGGTCACGATACCCATCGTTGTCAAAGTCAACGAAACTGGCATACCACCCTACACCTTCGTTTGCTACGCCAACTGCTTCAGCGACGTTAGTGAAAGTGCCATTCCCGTTATTTCGCCATAGCAGATCGGCATCATAATTAGTAACGAATAGATCAAGGTCAGCATCGTTATCGTAGTCTCCGACACATAGTCCCATCGCACCTGTCGGTTTTCCAGCGATTAACGTAACTATCCCAGATTGCTCTGAAACATCTGCGAAGGTACCATCCCCTCTATTTTGATAAAGTTTATCAGGTCCGTGGTCATTTGCAACGAACAAATCTGCCCAAGTATCGCCATCGTAGTCAAAGAAAATAGCACCCCAAGCAATTCCATCATCAGCGACTCCAGCAGAATGTGTAACCTCTTCAAAAGTTCCATCACCCTTGTTTCGGTATAGAACGTTGATTTTTGGTGCGGGATTAGAGACTAAAAGAGAAACCGGCCGTCCCCAGTTTGAAACATAGATATCAAGCCATCCATCGTGGTCATAATCGGCAACTGCAATACTGGTGCCGTGCTGTTCGTCCGCAATCCCTGCTTGCTCGCTTACGTCTGTGAAGGTACAATCTCCATTATTCATAAAGAGATAGTTTGGTCCCACACAGGTTACATAGAGGTCGCGCCAACCGTCATTATTATAGTCAAACCAGACACATCCGCGTCCGTTTGGCGTGTTAGCAATTCCTGCTTTGTCGGCTATCTCCATGAATGTTCCATCACCGTTATTGTGGTATAGCGCGTTAGGTAAACCACCGTCTCCGACAACGAAAATGTCCATCCAGCAGCCATCGTTATCGTAATCAACAGCGGCGGTTCCGGGACCCATCCAAGCCCCGGAATTCACATCAACTGGAGTTTCTCGCTGATGAACCCCAGCGGCTTGACTAACATCTGTGAAAGTCTCAGCCATTAGAGGAGAAACGACACAGAAACAGAGAAATATGATTAAACTGTATCGCATTGTATCTGTCCATCCTTAATATTTAATATCGAGTTTTAACTGCACCCCAGGTTGTTGTCACTTTTCCACCCGGTTCAACAGGGAAAGGGTTCATATTGTCTCTGAAATATTCGTACTCAACCTCAAGATTACCAGCTGGATCAGCAACACCAGCATAAATACCGAGTTGAAGCGGCGGAGTCAGGGCAAAACTATCTTGTCCGATATCTACCCAATCCGTATCATCCATTGCTTTATACCATGCAGTGTATGTATCCCCCTCTTTTTTCAGTCGGAGAGACATTTGGATGTCACCCCAATCACCAAATCTCCATTGGATATCAGACGGTTCCAGCCCGGCTTCCCTGGTTTGATACTGGATATGCCCTCTGTCGGCTGCATTTCGAGACCAGAATTTAATAGTTACCCAGTTATTGTCAGTAGGACTTTTCACAAGGAGTCCATTAACCCCAGAATTGGTATCCCATTTGGCGGAGAAATGAGTCTCAACATCAAACATATCGGTCTCAGTTTCCTGATATAGAAAATGAGATGCGTCCGATGCCCATAGATTTCGATTCGGTTCACAGTCAATGTATAGGAAACCTTCACGTGTTTTACCAACATCCCATGTAGGCGGTTCGTTTTGCCATTCCCAATTAGGATTCTGCAATTCGCCACCGTCAAATGAATCACCAAATGATTCTGCGTTTACGTTTTGTACCCATAAAGACATCGCCGTGAACAAACAGACGATCATACTATAACCAACAATTTTCCAATAGTTCCGATTTTTCATAAGTTTACTTCCTCTAATTCTGATTTTAAAATTAATTGTGGAAATTGTCAAGGTGACAACTTCCCACCCTAAAGGATAGGGTTTTCTTTAGAGGCTCATCCGATCCAACGGTTGAATATAGGATGCCACATTTCTTGAGAAAAGTCAAGTTTATTTGCGGTGCTTCATCCCTACCTTGAGAGGCGGGGATGAAACACCGCACGTTTTGGTAAACGTGCGGTGAGACAGACCAGGGGTCTGTCTCATCTACATAACTAATAGCGGGATTTTACCGCACCCCAGGTTGTTGCAACTTTCCCATCAGGTTGAACATCAGTAACATTCAGATTATCTCCGAAATATTCGTATTCAACCTCAAGATTACCAGTTGGATCAGCAACTCCAGCAAAAATACCGAGTTGAAGCGGCGGAGTCAGGGCAAAACTATCTTGTCCGATATCTACCCAATCCGTATCATCCATTGCTTTATACCATGCAGTGTATGTATCCCCCTCTTTTTTCAGTCGGAGAGACATTTGGATGTCACCCCAATCACCAAATCTCCATTGGATATCAGACGGTTCCAGCCCGGCTTGCTTGGTTTGATACTGGATATGTCCTCTGTCGGTTGCATTTCGAGACCAGAATTTAATGGTTACCCAGTTATCGTCAGAAGGACTTTTCACAAGGAGTCCATTAACCCCAGAATTGGTATCCCATTTGGCGAAAAAATGAGTTTCAACATCGAACATGTCAGTATCAGTTTCCTGATACAGAAAATGAGACGCGTCCGATGCCCATACATTTCGGTTGGGTTCACAGTCAATGTATAGGAAACCTTCGCGGGTTTTACCAATATCCCATGTAGGCGGTTCGTTTTGCCATTTCCAATTAGGATTCTGCAATTCGCCACCGTCAAATGAATCCCCAAATGATTCTGCGTTTACGTTTTGTACACATATTGATATCGCCGTGAACAAACAGACGATCATACTATAACCAACAATTTTCCAATAGTTTCGTTTTTTCATAAATATATCTCCTCCTATCTTACAATTGTAAAATAGATTGCTGAAGTTTGTGAATATCACATTGCATCTGTCGAATTGTTAATATCTGGTTTTAACTTCTCCCCAAGTGGTTGTCGCTTTCCCATCGGGTTCAACAGGGAAAAGGTCTGTATTATCACCGAAATAATCGTATACCACCTCAAGTTTGCCATCTGATGTGTCTAAACCAGCAAAAATACCGAGTTGAAGTGGAGGAGTAAGTTCCATATCGGAAATACCCACTTGAATCCATTTATCAGGTTTTTTGGTCTTGTACAATGCAGAGATTTGGTTTCTATTCTTTTTAAGCCTTAAGTATAATTCAGTTTCAGTAGATTTCGATCTCCATGCTGGATCTAGTACCAATCCAGTTCTTTTACTTCGAAATTGGATTTGTCCTGTGTCATTACGCGCCCAATACCGAATGGATATCCAATTGTCGTCAGCAGGACTTGATACAAGAATTCCATTTAAACCGGAAGTTGCTTTCCATTTTGTAAAAAAACGAGTTTGTACATCAAATGTGTCGGACTCGGTTTCTTGATATAGGAAATTTGAGCTCTCCAATGTCCACCAAGAAGGGTTTGGTTCACATTCAATGTATAAAAAACCTTCGCGGGTTTTACCAACATCCCATGTAGGCGGTTCGTTTTGCCATTTCCAATTAGGATTCTGCAATTTGCCACCCGCAAATGGATCACCAAATGATTCTGCAGCGTGGATATCTTGCACACATAAAGACATCGTCGTGAACAAACAGACGATAGCACTATAACCAACAATTTTCCAATAGTTTCGTTTTTTCATAAATATATCTCCTCCTATCTTACAATTATAAAATAGGTTGCTGAGGTTTGTCAACATAAATTGAATTTATATCAAATTAACCCGATTTGTAGAGCGAGGTCCCCGTGCCTCACAATGGAGACCTCCTTTATCGGAAAACTTTGAATCAAGTTAATTTGGTATTATTGGTGTCTACCCATAAATGGAATACGGTACAAAGACATCGCACTACAACATAGCATAGTGGATTTAAGGATAACAGCGGGGTTTCCTCAAGAACTCAGCGATTTTCTTTAAGACGAATAACTTGATTAGCAGCAAGATTTACAAGCTTTTGTATATGCCCTCTTTGCCATTTCACTTCAACGGATTGCACTTTCGCTTGCGTGCCAAGTCCGAAAAGAAGAGTGTGATCGCTTCCAGATGCGTAGCTGCCGCCGCTAGTGGCTTCCCTAACTTGTGTTGTGCGATCTGTTTTCACATAAACTTTCGCGCCAATTCCATCACGATTGCTCTTGGTACCAATCAATTTGATTTTCAACCATTTATTTTCTGTTTTGGAGTCGTTACGTAGAAGTACAGGTTTTCCGCCACAGGTCGTGATGAGTATATCTATATCTCCATCATTATCGTAGTCACCGATAGCAGTGCCACGTCCAACAACCGGACGTCTGAAAAACTCACCTGCGACCTTAGATATATTCTTGAAATTACCTGTTCCGGTGTTATGAAAGAATTGGCACGTTTGTTTGTAGGAGAGAGAAGGTGTGATTTGCGCGACGTTGTCCCATACATGTCCGTTTGCGACGAAGAGGTCCAAAGTGCCGTTATTGTCCGCATCAAGAAATTGTGTGCCAAACCCAAGTTGAGAAAAACTGGGTTCTGCAAGACCTGTTTCAAACGTAGTCATCGTGTAGAACCCTTCTCCATCATTTTGGAAGAGGCTGTTGACTTCCAACGAGAAGTTTGTAACGAATAGGTCTAAAGCCCCGTCGTTATCGTAATCCCCATTTGCAATACCCATACTCGCCGTAGCGCGTCCCTCAGAATTATAGGCTATTCCTGCAGTGGTCGCAACATCCGTAAATGTGCCATCGCCGTTATTGCGATAAAGATAATCTTGGACAGCATCGTTTGCCACGAAAATATCGGGATAGCCATCGTTGTTGTAATCTGTAAAGAGGACACCTAATCCTTTTCCAACATTGTGCACACCTGACTGGGCAGTGACCTCTGTAAATGTTCCATCACCGTTGTTACGGTAAAACGTATCGGATGCACCGGGGTATTCGTGTGGTCCGCAGTAGATATGAACACCTTCAAGTGAACAAGCGTGTGCTGTTTCAACCTGATAATCCAAGTAGTTCACAACATAGAGATCAAGGTATCCATCAAGGTCGTAATCTCCGAAGGATGCACTGACACTCCAATGTGAATCTCCAACACCCGCCTGGGTTGTAACATCAGTGAAAGTGCCGTCACCATTGTTGCGGTAGAGTTGGTTTCTCCCGAAGTTAGTGAGGTAAAGATCTGCATCGCCATCGTTATCGTAATCAGCGGAGAGACATCCCATTCCGTAGCCGATATTTTTCTGAAACCCTGATTGTGCGGTTACATCTGTGAACGTTCCATCGCCATTATTACGATAAAGTGCGTTCATTTCGTCCGAATGGCTACGGGGTTGAGAAGCATTTTCACAAGAACGACCACTATTGACAAAGAAAATGTCAAGGTAACCGTCGTTATCGTAGTCAAAAAAGAGGCATCCAGACCCCATCGTTTCAGGTAGATATTTATGTTCAGATACACCGTTGATGTGTCTAAAACGTATCCCAGCTGCATCGGTTTGTTCGGTAAAATGAATAACTGTTTCATCCACGCTTATCTGCAGGAGACAAGTGCAGAATAGCACACAAATGAATAGTAGATAAGAAGTATTTTCCATCGCAAATATATCAATTGTGTCGTGTGCTATCACGGTGTATTGAGTTCTGTGCTATTCATCAACTTTGTTATTTCGTCTAACTGCTGACGGGCATGTGGAACAATGCTATTGTCAGGATATGTCGTGAGTAAAGTCGTGTAGGTATCCATCGCGTTCGTGAAATCTCTCTTCTTTTGGTAAATATCTGCGATCTGTGTTAGAGCCTCCGCTGCTAATGGACTGTCTTGCGCAACTACTTGTCGATATGAATGAATAGCATCTCCATGAGCATGTTGAGAACGATATATTGACCCAAGAAGCATCCACACATCGTCAACGATTACGGATTTAGGATAAAGTGATATCGTGTCTTCACACTGTGTTATCGCTGCTTCAGTGTCTCCACTCAGGTGGAGTTGTAGTGTGTTCGCATAGTCTGTGAGGGGAATCGTGAGATAGTCTGAATTGTCTTGCATCAGAGAAATTCGTTCAAGTGCATCGTTCGTGAGTTTATCCGATTTTGAAAGACGGATCACCTCTCTATATTCCCTGACCGCGTTATCGAATTCTGCTGCGAAGAAGTATGAGTCTCCAAGGAGTTTTCGTGCAGTTGTGCTTAAGCGGCTGGTAGTACTGGTTAGAGGTGTCAAGACCTGTCTTGCAAGGGTGTATCTTTTTAGGAGGAGATGGCATTCTCCAAGCATCAATTGTGCTTCCACATTTTGACTGGAAACCAAACGTTTAGCGAGTAACGGTCGGAGAGTCATTTGTGCGGCTTTGGGGTCATGAAGACCGTACAGTTGAATCTGTGCAAGAAGGAATTGGCTACCAATGGATGCAGTGCTTTTACTGTCCAATTCTTTCAATATATCAACCGCCTCATCAAACCGCTCAGCCTTTTGGTAAAGTGTTGCAAGTTTATACCGTGTATTTGTGAGTTGTCTTTGATCCCTTGTTCGCTGCAAAAGTGTCTTGTAAAAATCAATTGCTGCCAAATTTTGGTTACGCTCTAAATAACTTCCAAATCTTTCCAATGTTGAATCAATGGATGTCGAGTAACTTCGGTGGAGTTTTGTGAATATTTTGAGGGCGTTGTCATATTGCCCTGCGTAAAAATAAAGTTCACCCAAAGCCAACCCGTTGTTGAGATTTGTCGGGGCAGCCTGATGGACTTTTTGATATTGTGCTATCAACTTTTCACGAAGCGGTTTTTGCCTGTCACCCTGATAAATTTCAAGCATTGCCTGCCATATTGATTCGCGTTGGCTGCCACTCGGACCGATACTTTGTAAGCCATCAAGATAGGTAGCAGCAGCTTTTTCAATATTTCCCTGAATATTATATACTGCCGCAAGCTGCGTATAGAGGTAGCCATACCTTGGATTTGCATTTATCGCTTGTTGAAACGACTCACTCGCTTCCTTATACATTTTGTGAGAAAGATAAATTGAACCAAGTTGCTGGTGTTGATTAGAATCACCCGTTACCAATTTCTTCCATTCGGCTATTGCTTGCTCCTTGTTACCAAGTTCAGCATAAAGTGAACCAAGTTTTTTTCGGATAGATGTGTTTGTCGGATCTTTCTCAAGTACACCTTTATAGAGTTCCAATGCTTTTTGAGATTTTCCTTGTTGATGATATAAGTTTGCAAGTGCCTCTAAAAGGGTTGTGTCAGTTGGATTTAGTTTCATCCGTTCCTTGATGAGTTTTTCTGCATCTGCATACCGTTTATTTTCTGTATACAAGCGAACAAGACTACTTATTGCAGCAGAGCGATAGATGGAATTCGGAAATTTATCAAGGAAATACTTGTAACTCGCTATAGCATCATCATGTTTGCCATCTACATATTGATAGTATGCAATCAGGTAGGCAGCAATAGCAGCAGCACCAGTATCAGGATGTTGTCTCAGTATCTGCTTGCATAGTACTATACCCTCTGTATATTGGTAACGTAGACTATAGAGATTAGAAAGTTGATGGACAGCCTGAGTTGCGTAAGAACCATCAGGATTTTCATCTATAATCTCCTTAAATATCCGGCGCGCTGCCTTGTCTTCGCCAAGTTTTGCATGGCTCTGTCCGAGCATAAGCCGCATGGAATCCTTTTGAGACTGCTCAAGTTCGTTTTTTAGCAAAGCTTGATACGCTTTAATCGCATCTGCGTAACGTTTTTCGTAATAGTGATCGTTCGCTTCTTGAATAGCCCTTATTGTTTGGATTCTTGTAGTTTGGTCATTTTTAGTTTGCCCCTGCGCGAAGATATCAGTGACGCTAAAAAGAAGTAATGCTATCATTGTCACAGATATTGAAATTCGCTTCCAAAATGCGATTGATTGTAACATTAATATCTCCAATTTCTGTTTCATAAATCCTGTTATTCTATTAAACCCAAACTCACAGTAAGTGCCATGCCGTATATCATACAAGTTTCATCTATATCAAACTGTGGGTGATGGCACATATTGGCGATACCTTCCTGCTCATTTCCAGCACCAACCATTACAAAACAAGCAGGAACCTTCTGCGAATAGCATGCGAAATCTTCTCCCCCAAGTATTGGAGATATAGGATATATGACATTATCATTCCCGACTAACGTTTGCGCTGATGATAGAACAACGTCAACACAAGGTTCATGGTTATATGTTACCGGACATCCCTTTTGATAATCAAATGTGTAAGTTGCATCGTGTGCATTCGCGATGCCAGCAAGTAGGTTTTCCAACTGTGTCCTAATACTTGTCTGAACCGTTTTGTCCAGAGTCCGAACCGTACCCCCAAGTGTTATAGAGGCAGGAATTACGTTTTTGGCATCTCCACCGTGAAACTGTGTAATGCTGACAACAGCGGAGTCTAACGGATTCACATTTCTTGAAACAACTGATTGTGCTGCGTTTACAAACTGTGTACCAACGATAATCGGGTCAACAGTGAGGTGTGGAAATGCAGCATGTCCACCTTTCCCTGTTATTGTAATCTCAAAGGTGTCCGATTGCGCAAGCATCGGACCGGGGCATGTCGCATACTGACCGACAGGATACAGCGGAAAGACATGTATGCCGTAGATTTCGTCAACGTCTTCTATCGCGCCATCCGCAATCATTGATAGCGCACCACCGGGGAACGCCTCTTCACACGGTTGAAAGATAAATCGGATATTTGCCTTGAGACTACTTTTGAAATAAGATAGTATTCTTGCTGTGCCGATGAGCATCGCAGTGTGTGCGTCGTGTCCACATAAGTGCGCTTTGCCATCTATTGTTGATTTATAGGGAACATCAGTCTGTTCCTGAATTGGGAGAGCATCCATATCCGCGCGCAACGCGATACGTTTTGTTGCACCTGAAACTTCAAGATCACCGATAACCCCAGTTCTTCCTATACCTGTTTTGACTTCCATGCCAAGTGCGTCAAGCGCATCTGCAGCAATACCGGCTGTACGTTCAACATCAAATTCAAGTTCAGGATGTTGGTGTATGTCGCGGCGTATAGCGACAATATCGTTAAAGTGATGATGACACTGTTCAAAAATAAGGTTTTTCATATTTTCTCGGCATTAGAGTGTGTTTATATATAGGTTATGACATTTCGGGACGTGTCTACTGAAATTAATATGTTAATGTTCTGCGGAGAATGCTTTTGTGTCCTCGATCATTTTCAAGACGATAAATAACGGTGTAAATACCGGGGATAGTCTGAAATGCAGTACTATCAAGAGCAGGCGTCAATTCTATTTTCGTTGAAGTATCATCTGGAATTTCTATTTTTTCCTTGAAGGGACCGTAGCATCTCTCACCTAACGGGTTAAGAACCTTCCACGTCAACGTCAACCGCTTTGGACGTGGTGGGTTATTGACATACACAGTAATTTTATCACCAACAGTACCACCATCAATACTGAGTGTGCCCAATTTTGACAACATTTTAGCAGTTAGAGTTATTGGCGGCACATATTCAAGATAGCCTTTACCCGGAATTGCGCGCCACGTACCACCTGTTGCCATTGCAATCTGTTTGATAGGCAAATAGTCAATACCAATCACTTCAACGCGAATCTGTTCCTTTTGCAAGGTTGCGATAACTTCATCCAGGCTATGGACAGACCGACCATCATAATCTGCGTCATGGAATGCTGCATCACTTGCGAAAATAAAGAAACGTTGTGCGTTTCGGCGAAATTTAATCTTTTTAACAGCAGTCATCAGGGCATCTAATCCTGCCTCTGAGATGTCTCCACCGTGATCTACATCTATCTTGAAAAGCCAATTTCTGAATTTACCGAGATCATCTGTTTGTCCATGCATTTTTGTTTTATCTGTAAAGGTTACCAATCCATAGTTGGCATTGAGTCCCTCTCGTTGGAAGACCTCATAGAAGTATTCAAAATACGCCCGAATTCCGCGTATATTGTCAACCATACTTGCGGTTTCATCAATAATAAAAACGATATCAACCTTTTCAGATGTCGTTGCTGCAGTCAGTTCTTGAGCAATATCCTTCATCATTTCAATATAGTTTCCGCCGACTTTGCCACCACCCGAGTAACCGCCGCCTCCCCATGCATTGCTCATTCCTGTTGCTCGCAGCGCATCCCCACGTTGACTTCCGTAATGTATCTTAGGAGCACCTACAGTTGGCGAAACACCATTTAAGGTGTCACTTGTGTCTAACTCTATCGGATTTGTTTCTGCTTGTGGATCTGCAGAGGTTGTTGACAAAGCAAACAGATCTCTATTAATTTTAACACTTGTAGTTTGAATGTCTATTTTTTGTCCAATATTAGTATTCCGAACATTGTGTGTGCCACCTGTAAAAGTGTCATTCGATTTTCGTTGACCATCAAGGTTTTCTTGTCTACGAATCCCAACTGTAGGGATACTTTCCTGATTACTATCACTTGTTAGCCACTCGGCGTTCAAATCAACTGTCGGTTTCGGTGGAGCAGGCGATTTCTTGGCCTCTTCAATAGGAATATCAGTTTTAACTAGTGGTGGTTCAATCGGTTCTGGCGGCTTCAATACAGCAGAACGAGGCATCAGTACAAAGTCCCCGATAATCTCATCTATGAATGGCAACGGAGATTCATCCTTTGAAGCAAGCCACCACACACCCAGCAGCAGGACAATGTGGATGAGAAGTGAATATATTAGATATGGACGATGAAACTTTCTATATTTCATGTTCTTAACAGATTTAATTTGCTCTACCATTCCTCTTTACTAACAGGCTTATTCCAATCTATTTCTTCTGGTTGATAATCTTCTGGCATTTTGGCAAGTAATGCTTGCAAATCAGTTCGTCTACGCGCTTGGGCAACGGTTTCAACGATTATCCTACCGTTTTGAATCGTAACCTGGACATCATCTCCTACGTTCATTTGTGCTGCCAGCAACATATTCTTTGTTAAGTAGATGTCATCGCTGTTCTCTGATTTCTGGATTTTGGTTAACACAACTTCCTCCGTTATTAATATCAATATCTTAATTATGTTTCCACATCTTACTTATTTACAATAATTCCTGTGTCTGGGAGTGATCTTTACTAAACAAAGGGCTCAAGTATTTCCCGAAATTTACCAACACAAATAACTACATTCTCAACTGGCAATTCCTTAAAATATTGTGGCTTATGTATTTCCCTATTTGATTTTCTATTTCCATCAAGGAGGGTTATGATTTCTAACCTTACTGTTGGAGTATGAGATAGTAAAGTATGAGTTGGTTCACTACCTAACTGAACCTGTTTACTTACTTCTCCGTAATCTCCTCCTAAGCCATTTTCAAATTGAAACACACAAAAAATAAGTTGTGGATAGAGGAGTTTTTCGATTAACTCAAAATCTTTCAAAGTCCTTTTGAGCATCGCATTTTCAATATAAGACTTGCATTCGATACCAATAACCAACTTACCATCTATTTCAATCGCCCGATCAAGTTCTACCTTGCAAATATATTTACCTTTATTCCTTTGAATATGTAACTTAATATATTCATCTGGCAGATTTTTGACATAAGCATCGTTAATAACAATTCTTTCGGATTGCTTCTTTACATTAAAGCGGGGCAATTCACCGCCTATTTCTTTCCATGCAAGAAGTGTGATAGCATCAATAATATTCTCTACAAGTGCGCCTTTTTGTCCACGTATCTCTCCAGGTTTCTTGCCAAACATTGACTGGACACTTTTCGTATACAATTCTACAATTGACTCGCAGTCTGGGTAATCGAGTTCATTTGGCATTGATTTATCCCATCTTTACAAGAAGCGTTATAAATAAAGACTATTCAGAATAAAAGGCGCAATCGATCTTCTGCTGTTTGGCAATACTCAGGCGAAATGTCAATTCCCAAATAGAGACGCTGATTTATATGTGCTGAGAGACAAGTTGTTCCAACACCCGCAAAAGGATCAAGAATAACATCTCCTTTAAAACTAAACAACTTCAGTACTCGATTTGCTAATTCTTCAGGAAACATTGCTGGATGTCCAAATTCCTTCATTTTATGCTCAGGTGCTATTGTCCATTTAGCCGAGACCCAATTCTTGAATGATTCTGCGTCAATATCGGCATTTTTTGAATCACCCGTTTTTTTCAACGAACCTTTGCAAAAGATTTCTAAAAATTCCCACGTATATTTGAGATACGGACTTGATGGACTCTTCCAACTACCCCAAGCTGTATACTTGCAATTGTAGTGGTTTTTTTCCCATAAAATCTCACCTTTCCAGATAAGTTTTTTACGCATAAAGTATTGTGAAATAAAATGATGCGTTGGGATATAATCTGAAAAAAGAGGTTGGACGTTTACGATAATACGTCCTCCATACTTCAGAATTCTGATGCACTCATCAAAAATACCAAATAACACCTTGAAGTAGGAATCCCACGCGAATGCGTCTTCGGTCTGTTCGTAATCCAGCCCAAAGTTATATGGGGGTGAAGTGAAGATAAGATCAATGCAATTATCCGGTAATTCCTGAAGGACGAGTTTTGAGTCACCACAGACAATCTTATTAGTAAACTCATCAGGTAACCGATTATTTTCCCGACTAAAACTATTGGCATTTGCATAATAATGCTTACCGCGGGTTTCTTCTTTCTGTTTTCGATCCCTTACTTTTCGTTCTTTCGTAAGATCTATACTTTCCAAATTGTGCTTTCTTTCTGACATTAGTTGTCTCCATTTGGAACCTAAATATACTGATATTTATCAAAACTTTTACACCTAAGTTCGTATGCACACCGTGTCGGTTCTCTAAACTCATTAACGCATTTTCATGGCGTTGGACCTTGTTTCTATTGATTATTATTAGGTTCAAGACCAGTATGAGAAATATCAGATCAATTAGCAATAAAAGTTAGAAAAGAGATTGTACTTTCAATAAACTCGCGACAGTCACCTTGAAATAGCACTATTATCTTCAAGCCATACCTTCAAAGGCACATCAACATCCTTCGGAGAAAAATGACCGTTGGCATTCGTCCCACCGCCAAGGAGTTGTTGACGAATCGGATCGTTCTGTTCGAATAACGTGAGTTTGGTAAAAACGAGACTTCGTGCTGCTCGTAGGGGCGAGATCCCCTCGCCCGTAGGGGTTAGGCAACCTAACCCCTACGAAGATGTCCGCATATTTTTAGAATTTGCCACATATCAAACTCACGTTAAGATAAAGGACCTTCTATTTGGTCAACAAGGTGAATAGAATGGATAACATCGCGTAGGTCGGTAAGTGGAACTTTTTTATTTCGCACACAGTCTACAAAGTGTTGATGCATTGTAAGCACACCTTCGTAACTTGCAGAATCGCGTTCGTCAACACCATCTACTTCCCAACCTCCCATAACATTCCTTTGGTTGTTCTCATATATTTCGATTTCTTCAGGGATTTTCATGTAACATCCTATACCGACACCGTGTAATTCAGACCTTAGCACGCGTCCCCCCGATGCACGATTACCAAAAACAACCCCAGTGACATTATTATCAAAACGCACGAAAGCGGTATAGAAGTTACGCTGTTCCGAGCCAAACATGTCGCGATGTGCTGTGACTTCAACGGGTTCTCCACCTGCCATATAGCGGAGCAGATCAACAACGTGACAGACATCATTCCAAAGCGTCGTTGTGAATTCTCTGTTACTGCCGAGCACCTGCTTGTTAAATGTTGTAACTGCTAAGGAAACGGGACCTTTTTCTGAGACCCTACGCATTGCTTCGCGTGTAACAGCGGCAAACCTACGTTGAAACCCAACCATACAGTATACATCATTGGCAACTGCTGCTTCCAACAATTGTTGTGTTTCATCACTCGTTGCGCCGGGAGGTTTTTCAATAAAAATATGTTTTCCTGCGTTGAGGCAATCCAGGGCAGGTTGTAAAATCCACTTTTCGTTCATCACACAATAAACTACATCTAAATCAAGTGTATCCAACATCTTACGGTGGTCAGTAAAGGTGTGTGGGAACTCATATTTTTGTGCAACTTGTGCAAGTTTTCCTTCGTCAAGTTCACAAGCTGCGGACATCTCAACATCGTCTTCAAGACGGTTGACACTTGGATAATGCGCGCCTTGGCTGCGTCCCCCTGCACCGATAAATCCAGCTTTTAGCATTTTAGAGGTTCTCCTGATATTTTATATTACTTATGCGTATTTTACAATATCATCGGATATATTACAAGTAGATTTTGATTAAACCACCCCAATTTCACGTTGACGTTTAATCTAAAAAGTGATATACTTTAACGGATTTATAGATGTTATTTCAGAATATAGATGGTGTATCACCGAAGCACGCACTAACAAATTTGAGTAATACTAAATTAACCCGATTCGTAGCGCGAGGTCCCCGTGCCTTGCAATGCTGACTTTATCAGAAGACTTCAAAAACAAATTTGAGTAATACTAAATTAACCCGATTCGTAGCGCGAGGTCCCCGTGCCTTGCAATGCTGACTTTATCAGAAGACTTCAAATCGCGTTAGTTTGGTATAAGATTGATCAGATTAATAGTAGGAGGAGAAGAGTCAATAACCCCGCGCTAAAGCATCGGGGCTTGTGCGAAGCGCATGCCAAGCGTCCACTCCACAAGTTAAACGGTTGACTAGACGATATATCGCGGGTCTTGTCGTGGCAGGCAACAAGATGTTACGGATGCTCCCCAAGTCTGTATCCGCTCTGATCCCGTGATGTCGATGGGGAAACATATACCGCGAGAGCGTGGGCTTATAGCCATTATTTTCTGGTAAAGACATCGTGTCAGGTCAAGTAAGCGAGTAGTGACAGTCTCACTGAACGAAGCAGCACAACTGAATCCAGACTCCCAGTGTGCAGGTGGAGATAAAACAGCACTCCCCCTTTTGGGGACAAATTATAACTATAATAGGAGGCGGGCTTTCCTCCCCTGCCTAAAGGCGAGGGGTCTCCAGCCCGAAGAGTGATGAAACGAGGAATTTTATTTTTAATCGTATTGACTTTGTTGCTTAGCACAACACAGTTTGTTATGGCTCAAAAAGAATGGGTTAAGGTCAGCGAATCTGAATGGCAAGCAACATTTTCTGATGTCTTTTTCGTAGACACCCTGAACGGTTGGATAGTTGGGAGCAATTCAACCATTTTAAATACCACTGATGGCGGTAAGACTTGGCAACAACAACCGAGGCAACCTTTACCCTTTAAAATTGAATTCAAGAAGGTTCGGTTTATCAGCCCTAAAATGGGCTGGGTTGTGGGTGATAACGGAACTGTGTTAAAAACACTTGATGGCGGGCAGGAGTGGACAAAACTATCCACCGGAAACCGTGTTGCCTTGTTAGGTGTTTCATTTGTTGATAAACAGCATGGATGGGCTTGTGGTGATGGCGGGTTCGTGATGCATACCAATGACGGTGGCGTTACCTGGATTCAGCAGGATGTTGGAACGAATAACACAATTGAGGGAATCCACTTTGTAAGTCCTCAAGTCGGATGGGCAGCTGGAAGTGGCGGGACACTACTTCATACAACAGACGGTGGCAATACGTGGCAGTTTCAAACCATTGCAACGGGCAACACGTTTGATGCAATTTCCATGCTTGATGGAACAACAGGGTGGGCAGTTGGTGCTAGTGGTGCTGTTGTAGGAACAGTTGATGGAATTAACTGGGATGTTCAACAGAGTAATGTGCCTAATTCCAACGGAATGCCTGAACCGATTTGGGATGTTCACTTCGCTGATAGAAATGTTGGTTTCGCAGCAGCGGAATTCGGTGTTATCCTCAGTACGATGGATGGCGGTATTACTTGGAAACCTATCGAACCTCGTCCTGTTGCAGCACGTCTTCAAGGTGTCTACATGATGAGTCCAACCGAAGCATGGATAGTTGGCGATAAGGCGACTATTCTCCACACAACCGATGGTGGGGCAACTTGGGAAGTCGTATCTAATACAAACGATCTACGCGCTGTCCATTTTCGAGGCGATAAACTTGGCTGGGCAGTCGGTTTAGCAGGAAGTGTTCTACACACGAACGATGGCGGTAAGACATGGAAACCTCAAAATAGCGGCGATGTTTTTGAACTGTTCGGTGTCGGTTTTGTGAATGATAAAAAAGGTTACATAGTTGGTAGTAACGCTGCCTTGCTTGAAACACTTGATGGCGGAAAAACATGGAAAAGTGTTAGTGATGCAAGCGATGAAGGACACGGTAGAGCCGCAAGAATTAAATTTGATGATGAAATGTTCGATTGGAAAAGTGCTATGGCATGTTATGCTATGAGTTATATCGCGCCAGGACACGCATGGGCAGTCGGTGAAATAGGGAAAGTCATGCGTACCAACGATGGTGGAGAAACATGGGTAGGTGTGAATATTGATCCAGGTTTTACAGGTGCTGGATTTAACAATCTGTTCGGTGTTCATTTCCTTGATGAAAAAGTCGGTTGGATTGTCGGTACGGCTGGCACGATTGCAAGCACAGTTGATGGCGGCGAAACTTGGAGCGTTACCGGCGGGTATGTCGAATTGCAAGACATCTATGCAATTGACCCAAAAACTGCATGGGCTGCTGGCAGTCAAGGTGCAATCATGATTACCACTGATGGTGGAGAAACGTGGATTGATCAAACAGTTCCCACTGAAGAAAACCTAAACGCCATCCTCTTTGTAAATGAAAAAGAGGGATGGGCTGTTGGAGACAAAGGTATAATTCTGCAAACTTCTGATGGGGGTGTCACATGGTTGAAATATAGTTCACCAACTTCAAACAATCTGAGAGATATTATAAAAACTCCGAACGGAACTCTATGGATCGTTGGTGATTCTACTACAATTCTTCGCTACTAAAATCTATCTTTACACCAGCAAAAAACGGGTTTGTAGTCGCGCAATTCACGCGCCTCTTATACTAAATTAGCAGGATTTGTAGTGTGAGGTCCCCGTGCCTCACAATGCTGAATTATACCATTTCTGAATGATGACTTTTCATAAACAAAAAACGGGTTTGTAGTCGCGCAATTCACGCGCCTCTTATACTAAATTAGCAGGATTTGTAGTGCAAGGTCCCCGTGCCTCACAATGCTGAATTATACCATTTCTGAATGATGACTTTTCATAAACAAAAAACGGGTTTGTAGTCGCGCAATTCACGCGCCTCTTATACTAAATTAACCGATTTGTAGTGCAAGGTCCCCGTGCCTTGCAATGCTGAATTATACCATTTCTGAATGATGACTTTTCATAAACAAAAAACGGGTTTGTAGTCGCGCAATTCATTGCGCCTCTTATACTAAATTAGCAGGATTTGTAGTGTGAGGTCCCCGTGCCTTGCAATGCTGAATTATACCATTTCTGAATGATGACTTTTCATAAACAAAAAACGGGTTTGTAGTCGCGCAATTCATTGCGCCTCTTATACTAAATTAGCAGGATTTGTAGTGTGAGGTCCCCGTGCCTCACAATGCTGAATTATACCATTTCTGAATGATGACTTTTCATAAACAAAAAACGGGTTTGTAGTCGCGCAATTCATTGCGCCTCTTATACTAAATTAGCAGGATTTGTAGTGCAAGGTCCCCGTGCCTTGCAATGCTGAATTATACCATTTCTGAATGATGACTTTTCATAAACAAAAAAACGGGTTTGTAGTCGCGCAATTCATTGCGCCTCTTATACTAAATTAGCAGGATTTGTAGTGCGAGGTCCCCGTGCCTCGCAACCGTGTGCTATATCAAAAGACTTCTAATCAAGTTAATTAGATTTTCTATTTAAGACTCTCCGCATCGCGACTTTTCGTCTAAAATGGACAAAAAGTCTAAAACTAAATAGTCCTGATCTGAAGGTGAGACGCGAGATACAATATTGCACTCATTTGGAGGAAAAAATACACATGAATTTCTCACGGTTCCATTACTCAAGTTGGGTAGGAACCTTTTTGCTACTTTTGATAACCTCATCCATATCCGCGGAAGAACCTAAGTTATTAAACCTTGAACAAAGTTTACAAATTGCTAAACAGAGCAACCTAACAATTCTGGCGGCAGAACAAAAGCTAAAATCTGCTGAGGCACAAATTAGTGTTGCACGTTCTGCACTGATGCCACGAATTTCAGCAAGTGGTAATTATACCTATTTTAAAGACGTACAGAAATCGGTTATTCAGGCAGAAGGTGGTTTCGGATTTCCCATACCCGGTGAAGAGATGAATGACATGTCAACACCCAGTGTAGATAATGAAGCTGAACTGATTGAATTGGAGTTTGGAGCACATCACAATCTTCAAGGCACTGTGAGTTTATCGCAACCTATCTTTGCTTGGGGACGCTACTATTACAGTTACCAAGCCGCAAAACTCGGATACGAAGCAGCACAAAAAGAACTAACTGCTGCCTATGAAAAACTTCGTTTGAATGTATATGAGGCATTCTATCGCGTGTTAATCGCACAAGAATTTGTGAAAGTTGCTGAACAAAGTGTGGAACTCGTTGAAAAGCAACTCGGTATTGCACAAACATCCTTTGATGCTGGCGCGGCTACCAACTTTGATGTACTTCGTGCGAAAGTCCAACTCGCAAATGCAAAATCACAAGTGATTCGAGCCAAAAATGGTGTCAAAATAGCAAAAAATGCCTACAAAACATTACTTAACTTACCCCTCGCTGATGATATTTCAGTAGAGGGTTCTTTTGAGATACCCGAAGTCAAAATTAAACTTGACGAATTAATAAAACAGGCACTTGAAAAACGTCCCGAAATTACACGATCACAACTCAACGAACAAGCCGGTCAAAAACAACTCAGTGTTGCGAAGACCAGAAACCTTCCTGACTTCGCTTTTTTCTCTAACTATCAGATATCTCATAGTGAAAGACTCACTGAGATGAACCGTATTTGGAGTTTAGGATTGCAAATAAATGTCCCAATTTTTGATGGATTTGCATCCCGTGCAGCAGTAAAACAGAGCGAATCAGTTCTAAAGCAGCTCCAGATAGGGACCGAACAAGTGATGTCCGTTGTTGAGACTGAGGTCCGGAATGCTTACCTTGCCTTACTGGAAGCGAAAACCCTAATTGATGTACAGCGTGAAACCGTGGCGCAGGCACAAGAGAGTGTCCGGATTGCAACAATTCGATTTGAGAACGGTATGATTACCACTGTTGAACTTACAGACACACAACTTGCATTAATACAATCAAAAGTCAACCGTCTGCAAGCCCAACATGATTATGTCATCGGTCTGGCACGACTCGAAAAAGCAATAGGACAAAAAATACAATAGACGACTTTTACCTAAAAAGAAGATATTTAATCTAAAGAAGACGTGAGTTTGATAAAACAAGATGTCGGGCTTCTCGTAGGGGCGAGGTCTTCTCGCCCGTAGGGGTTAGGTAACCTAACCCCTATGAAAATGTCCGTTCTCGCCCGTAGGGGTTAGGTAACCTAACCCCATAAGCGTCAATTTAAGGAAAGAACTCGTTTGTAGTCGCGCAATTCATAGCGCCTCTTACATTCAAAGAAAAGAGGCGCTATGAATTGCGCGACTACGAACACTGATATTCTCGTCCTTTGCGTTATTTGAGATGTTGATACAAAAAGGTGCAGTTAGAAACCGCACCTACCGGGTTGGGGACCACTAAATTGACGCCTATGGGGTTAGGTAACCTAACCCCTATGAAAATGTCCGTTTATGTTTAGAACTTGCTATATATCAAACTTACGTTAAAGAAGGACTATTGACTTACTCACTGAAGGAGAATTAAACAATTGAAGAAAATTTGGATTGGCATTATTTTAATTGCAGTCATAGCGGCTATCGCAATGTTCCGATTTTTGAAACCTCCAAAACCTGTAATAGATCAAGAAGCAGAAACCGAGATTTCTAAACCTGTAGAAATCGTGAAAGCCAAACGCGGTGAAATTCGTTCAGAACTTCAGTTGTCTGGGACAATTGAAGCGGAATCTCGTGTAAACGTAATTCCCAAAATATCTGGTCGCATCATTTCCATCTCTGTAAAAAAAGGAGACAAGGTTAAAAAAGGAGACACGCTTGCTATCGTTGAGCATGAAGAGTTAGAACTTGCAGTTCAACAAGCAGAGGCAACCCTTGAATCTGCTGAAACTGGATATTATCAAGCACAACAACTCGCTAAAGTCAAAGTCCATTCTCAGGTAGCACAAGCAAAGGCACAACTGAAGGCTGCTGAAGTTTCGCTACAACAGGTGAAAGAACTTGCTAAAATTCGCACAACCACGCAAATTGATCAAGCCGAAGCAGGGTTAAAATCTCTCGTAGCAAATTTGGAAAAAATAAAAACAGGTGCTCGCGATGAAGACCGGCGGCAAGCTGAAGCAGGATTGAATCAGGCAAAAGCTAACCTCGTCAACGCGCAAAATAACTATGCCCGTATGGAAAAACTCTTTGAAAACGGTGCGATAAGTCAACAATCTTTGGAAAATAGCCAGACGCAGTTAGATGTTGTTACTGCACAACATAAAATTGCTAAAGAACAAGTTCAACTGATTGATAACGGTGCGCGTGAGGAAGATATTCAAGCGATGGAAGCACAAGTTGAACAGGCAAAGGCTGCGCTAAGACTCGTACAAGCACAAGCATCCACTAAAACATGGGAAAAAGACATTGCCCTCGCGCAATCTCAAGTTGAAACAGCACAGGCTGGATTTACATCCACCCATGCCTTAGAGAAAGCAAAAAGTTGGGAAGCGGAAATTACGATAGCGAAAACCGCACGCACACAAGCAAGTATTGCGGTCAAACTTGCTAAAAAACGACGTAGAGATGCCACAATTGAAGCACCCATTGCAGGTGTTGTTTCACAACGTTTCTTAGATTTAGGTGGCATGGCTATGCCAACAGCACCGTTATTTGAAATTGTGGATATTGATACAGTCAAAGCGACGACAGATGTCATCGAATCGCAGTTGAGTCAATTAAAATTGAATCAACAGGCTTTAATTAATATTGATGGGATCAATACGCCAATATCGGGCACGATCACATACATTAGTCCGACATTACGACCAATGCAGCGCACCGCAACCGTTGAATTTCGTATTGATAACTCCACAGGCACTCTAAAGCCTGGTATGTTTGCCAAAGTTACCGTTCCTATTGAAGTGCGAAAAGATACTATTCTGGTTCCCCGAACATCACTTATTGAAGATGCTATGACGAAAACACAGAATGTTTTTGTTGTTGAAGCAGGGGTGAGTCAACGCCGTCCTGTAGAAATAGGGCTTTCACGTGGCGGTGAGGTTGAAGTCGTCAATGGATTGAATGAAGGAGAATCTGTTGTCATAGCAGGGCAACATTCTCTCAAAGTTGGGGAAAATGTCACGGTTGTCAATCCTTAAGGCAACATTGGCGTCAATTTAGCAGTCCCTAACCCGGTAGGTGCGGTTTGTAACCGCTTAGCTCCAACCTGGTAGGTGCGGTTATGAGAGTCCGAATTCAAGCATTAAGAACTTCATATCTCGGACACCGAGCTCACGTTATAATACCATATTGGTATAATACCCAATTAACCTGATCTGTAGCGCGAGGTCCCCGTGCCTCACAATGCCTGACTTTATCAGAAAACTTCAAATCAAGTTAATTTGGTATAATACCATTTCTGAAAATACCTGTCGCATTACCGGTTTTTATGAAATGCGGTTCAGGACAGCACAAACTAAAAGTTTGTGCTACAAAAGAGAGGTATATAATTAGAATTGGTATAAGCCTAAATACATAACTGTTATTGATTGCTGATACCAAATTCAACACCTTTCAGAAAATAGATATAAAAAATGAAGGGAATTAACTGATAATCCCACTGCTTTAGCTGTGGGTCCAAAAACGCTTGACATTTAGAGATATTTTGTGATATAATGATAAGACTGACTCAGTGCAGATATTGACAGTATCTGCACACCACTGTCAATGAGAGTCAGAAACCTACAGGAGTCAGACTATGCCATACAGAACACATAAGATAACATTAGATCCGACTTTTAAACAGAGTCGTTGGTTTTCCCAGCAATGTGGCTACGCAAGGTTTGCCTACAATCAAGCCTTATCAGATTTTAAGGTAGGATTAGATACTGATAACTTCCAGTCGTGGCAAACGCTAAACAACAACTTCAATAAAACGAAGCAAGGCTACGATTGGACAAGTTCACAAGATCAGCGTGCTGCGTTATATGCTATTAAAAATCTGGGTCAAGGCATTGCGAATTGGGTATCCAAGCGTGCGAAATTTCCGAAGTTTAAAGGGCGTGGACATAAACAAAGTTTCACAACAGACGCGCAAGCTGTTAGAGTTGAAGGCAAGAAAATAAAGTTGCCCAAAATCGGTTGGATAAAAATGTTTCAAGAGTTGCGTTTTGTTGGCAAGATTATCAAGGTTACGATTTCAAGGACAGCACATCGTTGGTTTGTATCTATCACCGTTGAAACAGAGGACACCGAAGCAGTTGATAACTCAACGCACCCTGTTATCGGTATAGATGTAGGCATCAACACACTTGCCACCTTAAGCGATGGCACGAAATATGATAATCCGAGACCGCTAAAACGCTATGAGCGAAAACTAAAACGAGAACAACGCAAGTTAAGTCGGCGCATTTTCAAGTCTAAAAACTGGTTTAAGCAAAAAGCAAAGATTGCACGAACACACTATCGTATTGCTTGTATCAGAAACGATGCACACCACAAAGGGACAACGGATATTGTCAACCGCGCAAGTGGTATCGCGATAGAAACGCTAAAAGTAACGAACATGCTAAAGAATAGAAAACTTGCAAAGGCGTTATCTGATAGTGCATTAGGTGGGTTCCTTTCTAAACTCAAAACAAAATCGGAAACACTGGAAATACCTGTTACAGAAGCACCTCAATTCTTTGCAAGTAGCAAAACCTGTAGCAAGTGCGGACATAAGAAAAAAGAACTAAAACTATCAGAAAGAACGTATCATTGCAGTCAATGCGACTATCAAATAGATAGAGATGTCAACGCTGCAATAAACCTAAAACACCTCGCTGTCGGATAGACAGAGAGTCTAAACGCCTGTGGAGTCCAAGTAAGACCTCATTCGGAGGCACGAGAGACGGAAGCAGGAATCACAGAGGAGGGTTGTGTGCTAAAAGAAGCACACGGCTTTAGCCGTCGTGAGTATCACAGTTGAGCAGCTTCACGGTCCCCAAGAAAAATCGCTTCAGGTTTATGAACTTGAATATCTTTTACAATGCGACTCCCCAGAAGTCTTCCGTCCGTATGGCTTACAGAAGGAGGGGAAGATCATCGTTACACGTGCGCCAGCAAGACTTGACATTATGGGAGGCATCGCGGACTATTGCGGATCAAACGTCTTTGAAATGACGCTCCACCGCGCGGCTGCCGTAGCATGCCAAGTAAGGGAAGATAATAATCTCTATGCGCTCACGCTTGAAGCTGATAGCCAGTTAAAACCGAGTTTTCAGATGTCGCTTGATGATTTTTATGTTGAAGGTACTCTCAAATCGTATACACAGATCCGTAATCTTTTCAGCAGAGAACAACGAACAACGTGGGCAGGATACGTACTCGGTTGTTTTTTTACACTGCTGAAGGAAGAAAAGATTGATAAGTTCGCGCACGGTGCAGTGACTGTTATCAAGAGTGATATTCCGATGGGGGCAGGTATCGCTTCATCTGCAGCGATTGAAGTTGCAACCTTGACTGCACTCAATCATCTCTACGATTTGAAATTAAAGGCGATGGAAATTGCACGGTTGGGACAAATTGTTGAAAATCGTGTCGTGGGGGCACCTTGTGGTATTATGGACCAGGTGACTTCTGTCCTTGGGACGAGGAACAAAATTCTCTCAATTCTGTGTCAACCCGATAAAATCCTTGAATTCATTGAACGCCCACCTAATGTTAGCATAATTGGCATTCACACCAAAGCACCTCGAAGTACAAAAAGCACTGCCTATATTGACACGCGCACCGCAGCGTTCATGGGTTTAACGATTTTGAAAAAAGAACTCGGTTGGGAAAAGTTAAAAGATAACTATCTATGTAACCTGTCTGTTCAAGAATTTCAGGAACATTGCAAACCGCTGTTACCTGAACAGATGCAAGGTAGTGAATTTCTCGAAAAATACGGAGAAACCGTTGATACTGTCACACAAGTAGAACCTGAGAAGGTATATGCCATCAAGGATCGAGTAAAACATCCGATTTATGAAAACGAACGTGTGAAGCAATTTATATCAGCCATCAAAAATGTCCATCAATACCCTGATCGCGCCCATGTTTATCTCAAAGAAGCAGGCAACCTTATGTATGAATCGAATGCAAGTTATCGCGATTTGGCTGGACTTGGTTCTCCCGAAATAGATGGACTCGTCAATATAGCACAAAAAATTGGCGAACATGGCGGCATCTATGGTGCGAAAATTACCGGTGGTGGCGGTGGCGGCACTGTTGCATTGCTCTGCTATGGGGATGTCTCAACCTCTTTGACACAAATTCTCTCTGCCTATAAATTAGCATGGGGTATAGCAACGACAACCTTTAGTGGTTCTTCATCCGGTGCTCATGAATTTGGTCATTGCGTATGGGAATTGAAAGAGAACGAACCGCTGACTCATTTTTAACTTGAAGAATATTGGATTGTTAGGCAACATAAATTATGTATCCTTATATCACGAGGGAATTCTTATCAAAGATTCTGATTACCCGAATTAGTATACCAATATTGGAAATCAACTGTGCAAAATCTTAGCCAACAAAACGAACGTCATGATTTCGGTGTAACATGGCGTGCCATACTCATTGCCATTTTCCTAATCCCACCCAACGTGTTTTGGATTGTAGAAGTTGAATGTGTTTGGCACTCCGGGCATCCAACCACTATATCACTTTTCTGGAATGTCGTTCTCAACATCTTTTTCTTAATCCTGATAAATCTTTTCATAAAACGAGTAGCACCAAGACATGCATTGAAACAGGGTGAGATGATAACCATATATGCGATGCTTTCGATCGCCTCTGGTTTGGCAGGACACGATATGTTGGCTTTAACTATCCCCGCACTTCCACATGCGTTTTGGTTTGCTACTATAGAGAACGATTGGGCTGGCACATTCCACAGTTATATCCCACAACACCTCGTTGTATCCGACAAAGAAATACTGCGCGGATTTTATGAAGGAGATACCCCGTTTTATAACGCACAGATTGGTGGTGCGTGGATATTGCCAACCTTGTGGTGGACATCATTTATACTTGCTCTTGGTGCCATCATGATTTGTCTAAATGTCTTCATTCGTAAACAGTGGACTGAAAACGAAAAACTGGCATATCCCATAATCCAGCTCCCGATGGCGATTACTGAAGGTGGCGGCAGAGCGCAGCTCTTCCGAAACCGACTCCTATGGTATGGATTTATCATCGCCGCGCTACTGAACGTTTGGCACGGGTTAGCGCACTTTTTCCCAATTTTACCCGATTTCAGCGTTCGACATAATGCTCGGAATTGGGGGACGTTTTTCACCGAAAAACCTTGGAACGCTGTGGGCAATATTCCTGTTCCACTCTACCCCTTTGTAATCGGGTTAGGTTTCCTTTTACCACTTGATCTATCTTTCTCGTTATGGTTCTTCTATCTGTTCGAAAAGATTCAACGCGTTTTCGGCAGTGCGGTCGGGTTCCCTGCCCCCTTCCCATATAGCAGTGAACAGTCCATAGGGGGTTGGATGGCGATTTTTGTCATCGCGCTATTGGTAACGCGCAGACATCTTGTCCGAGTCGTCCGAACTATAATGGGGATGAAGGGAGGTATTGACGATTCAGAGGAACCGATCCGATATCGCACTGCATTCCTATTGATTATCATAGCAAGTCTGTATATTATCTGGTTCTGTATGAAAGCAGGCATGACGTTACCAATTATCCTTCCCTTCTTCGGATTTTTCTATGCTATCTCAATCGCTATTACACGAGTGCGCGCTGAACTGGGTCCCCCGGCACATGAGATGGCGGGGATGTGTAATGCACAACAATTCTTAGTTAATATCCTTGGAACACGCCGCATTGGTCCGAACAATCTAACAGTTTTCCCATACTTTTGGTTTTTCAGTGGACGCGGGTATCGTGAACATATCATGCCGCATCAACTCGAAGCATTTAAGATGGCAGAACGGGCAAATATGAACACGAAACGTTTAGTATTGGCGATGTTAATTGCTGTTGTGCTGGGTTCAATATCAGCATTTTGGGCAACGCTTAGTGAACTTTACCGTCTTGGCGGAGCAATCACAGGGGCAGGGGGTGGAATAGGTCCATCAGTTGGTCATATCGGTCAATTCGGATGGTTATCCGGTCTTTTCGCTTTTCCGCGCGATCCGAACGTCCCAGCTATGAGTTTCATGGCAGGCGGTATGGGATTTACCTTTTTACTCATGTTTATGCGGATGCGTTTTATTTGGTGGCCCCTACACCCTGCAGGCTATCCTATTTCCATGACATTCGGTGTGGGGTATTTTTGGAGTTGTCTCGTAATCAGTACATTTCTAAAGTGGATGGCACTCAGATTTGGTGGTCCCACAACATATCGAAGAATGATCTTCTTCTTCTTTGGAGTTATCCTTGGTGAATACTGTGTAGGCGCGTTCTGGAGTGTCTTAAGTGTCATTATCCGTGAACCGATCTACGATTTTGCACCGGGTTAAAAACATTATGAAAATATCAAAAATCTTTTTCTCTTTACTCATACTATGTCTCATCCTACCCATAATCGCTTTCGCAGCTGATGAAGGGTCGCACGCAGCCGATTTTCTTAGCCACGGCGTGGGTGCGCGTGCACTCGGAATGGGAAGTGCATTTGTCGCCATCGCTGACGATCCAACTGCTACTTACTGGAATCCCGCTGGATTGACGAAAGTCAAAAAACACAGTTTTTCAGCAATGTATTCCGACACCTTTAGCACTGGAGACGGGAGTTTTCTTGGCAAAGGTTTGGTCAACTACAATTTCGTTAACTATGTTCATCAGATTGAGGGTATCGGCAGCCTTGGGCTGAGTTGGATTCGACTCGGAATTGACGATATACCGCGCACTACGTTCATTGACATTGATAATAACGGCAATCTTGGTGATTTTCAAGACATAAATGGCAACGGTACTAAAGATGAAGGCGAACTCTATATTGACAGACCCACAGTTGCGGAATATTTCAGTAATACAGACAATGCATTGCTAATCTCTTATGCACGTCAAATACACCCAATTGTTGCTGTTGGCGGCAACCTCAAACTTCTCAACCAATCTATTTTTGAATACAGTGGAAACGGATTCGGTATTGACATCGGTATTATTCTAACTCCTTACAAAGGTCTACGATTCGGCACAATGTTGCTTGATGCCACTGGCACGCAAATTCGGTGGGATACAGCAGATAAACCAACATTCACTCGCAATCGCCGTCTACGATTTGGCGGTGCATACCAATTTACCTTTCCAAGTTTCGGCAAAGGCAGCATCAGCGCAGACTTTGAAACTGACCAAGGTGATTTAGAAGAAGGAACTGATTCAGGGGGAGGAGTTGTCTTTCGCACTGGGGCGGAATATTGGCTCTTCAACACACTTGCTTTGCGCTGCGGTTGGAATGGGCATGGATTTTCTGCTGGAACTGGACTCCAATTGCGTGTTAGCACTATGACGTTTTTTGTTGATTACGCTTTCAACACGCACACCCTCGGCGGTTCACAACGTATCTCTGTCTCTGGGCAATTTTAGCAGTTTTTTCAAATACATAATACCATTTCTGAATGATGGCATCACATTAACAAAAAACCCGTTTGTAGTCGCGCAATTCATTGCGCCTCTTATATTCACGGGTAGGCGCGCAATTCATTGCGCCTCTTATGTTCGTTTGTAGTCGCGCAATTCATTGCGCCTCTTATATTTGTTTGTAGTCGCGCAATTCATTGCGCCTCTTATATTTGTTTGTAGTCGCGCAATTCATTGCGCCTCTTATATTTGTTTGTAGTCGCGTAATTCATTGTGCCTCTTATATTTGTTTGTAGTCGCGCAATTCATTGCGCCTCTTATATTCACGGGTAGGCGCGCTTTCATGAAGATTAAGTATTTAAATCGGTAATCCCGATTTCCCCAGGTCCGGTAGGTGCGGTTTCTAACCGCACCTAGTCCCAAGAAAAATGAGATAAATCAAGTTAATTTGATATAATACTAAATTAACGCGATTTGTAGTGCAAGGTCTCTGAGTCCTCCTCACAATGCCTGACTTCATCAGAAAACGTCGAATCAAGTTAATTTGATATAAATACTATCACAAAGGAAAATCAGATGAAAAATCAAAATTTCAATATAAAAAAATTTATGTTTTCTTTAGTTCTAACATTGTTAACCGTTATTGCCCAAAGCGTTACCTATGGAGACTCCAAAATCTATTGGATTGCCTCCAACGATGACAGAACAGCTTATAGCATTGAGTCTGACGAGCTTAATAGGCAAAACCGACAAACCCTTGTCACAATGGAGGGCAGGGCAAACGACCTTGTTGTGGACGGTGTTAGTGGAAAACTCTATTGGATTGCCTCCGATACTGATAAGACAATCTATAGTATCCGGTGTGCGGACTTTGACAGACAAAACCAGCAAAACCTTGTCATAGGCAGTGAAAATGAATCCCTATTCAACCTCACTGTAGATAGCAACAATGGAAAAATATATTGGACAAGCTCCGATCAGGATACATACCTGGAAAACATTTGGTCTGCGGACCTCAACGGACAAAACCAACAAACTCTCTTCATAGGTAATGAAGATGAGGAACTATCCGACCTTGTTATAGACAGCAACAATGGAAAAATATATTGGACAAGTTACGATTGGGGCGAAGAAATAGGAAGTATCCGGTGTGCGGACTTTGATGGACAAAACCAACAAACCCTTGTCACAAAAGGTGATGAAGTTGAGGAACTATCCGAACTCGTTGTTGACAGCAACAATGGAAAAATGTATTGGATTGAGTACGACTGGTTTACGGATTCGGATACCATTTGGTGTGCCGACCTTAATGGACAAAATCAACAAGTTCTTGTTGAAGGTAATATTTCAGATGGACTATTTTCCCTTGTCGTGGACAACGCTTCTGATAAAATCTATTGGTTAAAATATGAATATGAGACTGGATTGTTTGTAATATGGTCTGCGGACCCTAACGGACAAAACCAACAAAAGATTCTCACAAGGAATGGTATTTTCTTACTATTACGGGATATTGTCGTGGACAGTGCTCGTGGAAAAATTTTTTGGAAGGCATCCGAAACTTTAGCCCCGAGTGATCATATCCGGTGTGCTAACTTAAACGGACAAAACCAACAGAATCTCGTCACAGTTAAGACTAAATTTGCGCAACCTATATACGACTACGGCGTTGAGATTCTGCCAACTGATCCGACAATGACTTCTGTCAAGTTATCTCCATCTCCAACGGTATCACCGGATGTCGGAGAACGACTCACACTGGCTCTTACTATTGAAGCTGGAGTAGATATCGTGGAATATAAGTCAACCATAAAGTTTGATCCGACTGCACTCCGCTATGTGGGAAGTGCCAACGGAGATTATCTACCTATAGGTGCGTCCTTTGCTGCACCACTTGTTGAAGGTAATACTGTGACACTTAGTGCCACGTCTACAGCTGCAGGACGCAACGGTGCTGAGACACTCGCCACAGTTACCTTTGAGGTTGTTGCAGCGAAAACTTCCACCTTAAGTTTATCTGATGTGGAGTTGACCAATAGCACAGGGGCGGTTTCACAACTACGCGTAGAATATGCCAAGATAACAGAATTCCCGATACTCCCTGGAGACATTAACAAAGATGGAGTTGTCAATATTTTAGACTTTCTTGTGATTGCCTCAAACTTCGAACAAGAAGGCGATAACGTTGCGGATTTCAACGGGGATGGGGTTGTTAATATATTTGATTTGATTATGGCCTTCGCAACATTTGGGGATATGGTAGCAGCACCTTCTGCTGGCAACGGATCGGTGTCCTTCCTACTAGATGGATTTGAGGAGGCGGTCTCTGCTGCCGATGTTCAACGATGGTTGCGTGAAGCACGGGAAGTCAACCTAACTACCCCTGATTTTCAACGTGGGATTCTGATACTAGAACAGATGCTTGCAGCATTAACACTTAAAGAAACAGCACTTTTGCCAAACTATCCGAACCCGTTCAATCCTGAGACGTGGATTCCCTATGACTTGGCAAAAGATGCGGAGGTCACACTGCATATTTATGCTGTGAACGGCACTTTGGTGCGGAGGTTGGCACTTGGACAGCAACCAGCGGGGTTGTATCAAAGTCGTAGTCGTGCGGCGTATTGGGATGGTAAAAATGAAGTTGGTGAACCTGTTGCAAGTGGTATCTATTTCTATACGCTCACAGCAGAGAAATACACTGCTACGCGTAAAATGTTAATTAAAAAATAAAAGGAGAATTTTATTGTGAAAAAAAGTTTGTTTTTTATATTTTTGACACTACTTGTTGTTTCAACCTTATATCTACCAACCAGTTTCGCCCAAGATTACACCAAATGGAGTTTGCCCGATGGCGCAATAGCGCGTCTCGGTAAAGGTAGAATCAACCAAATTGCCTACTTTCCAAATGACATACGGTTAGCTGTCGCGAGTTCTATCGGTATTTGGATTTACGATACACAAACTGGCGATGAACTTGATCTGTTTACGGGACATACAGGTGAGGTTAATAGCATCTCATTCAGTCCAGATGGTCAGACAATCGTAAGTGGTAGCAGTGATCGAACCATTCGGATATGGAATGCTAACACGGGGGACCTTATTCACACATTCACAGGACATTCGGATGAAGTAATCAGTGTCTCATTCAGTCCGGATGGAAAGACAATCGCAAGTGGAAGTTATGACCATACCATTCATTTATGGGATGTGAATACTTGTGAACTCCTACACACACTCCCCGGTCATACTGCTGCCGTAATAAGCGTAGCATTTAGTCCGGATGGAGAGACAATCGCAACCGGTAGTGAGGATAATACCATTCGTTTATGGGATGTGTACACAGGCGAAAACATCCACACGATTATAAAACATCGGTCTGGGGTCAAAAGTGTAGCGTTTAGTCCGGATGGCAAAACGCTTGCCAGCGGAGGAGACATTACCATATATCTTTGGGATGTTGAGACAGCGGAACAGACGCGGTTACTTGAGCAGCATACAGGAAATGTACATAGTATAACGTGAGCTCGGTATAAGCCTACTTTCACGAATTCGCAGGTTTTTTCCACTAATTTCCCCTGTTTAAGGGGTTTAGGAGGTAAAAACAGGTAAAAACACCCTCCTATCTATACCAAAACTCACGTTATTTCTTACACCGAGCTCACGTTAGTATAGCATATAGCTCAAATGGTCTGCTGGCGACCGCTGGAGGTTGGACTGGAGTTGTTATTTTATGGGATGCGGTTACGGGTGAACCTATTGAAATACTAAATGAGCATACATGGTATGTCGGAAGCGTATCATTTAGTTCTGATGGTCAAACACTCGCTACTGCCAGTGGTGATGGGAGTATCCGTTTATGGAATACAAATAACGGCACACATCTTCGCGCACTCACATCACAACACACGTATAGGGTCAACGGTATTGCATTCAGTCAAGATGGACAGGTGCTTGCAAGTGCCGGTTGGGATGGTGCCACCCTATGGGACGTGACTATAGGTGAACGCCTCCGATCACTCACAGAGGATATGGATGTGGTAAAAAACGTATCTTTCAGCCCAGACGGGAAGACACTTGCAAGTGTGGGGCTTGATAATGTCATCAGTCTATGGGATGTTATAACCAGTGAACAAAAGCGTATGCTAACAGAAAACGGGAATAATGAGAAGATATTTAGCATCTCATTCAGTGCAGATGGACAAACCATCGTAAGTGCAAGTGAGAAGCAAATCCATCTCTGGGATGTAGACACAGGAAATCTGTACCATTCCCTAATTGGTCATAGGAAAGTTGTGTATGATGTTGAATATAGTCCTGATGGACAGACTATCGCAAGTGGAAGTTGGGGAGTGATTCGTCTGTGGGATGCGAATACTCATGAACTCATCCGCACCCTCACTGGACATACAGAAAACATCAGGAGCCTATCTTTTAGTCCGGATGGTCAAACAATCGCTGGTAGCAGCTGGAGCAAAATCGGTTTATGGGATGTGAAAACCGGTAAACTCAATCACACTCTCAGAGAACAACCTATATCTATTGAGAGTGTATCTTTTGGTCCGGAAGGACGAACAATTGCAAGTAGCAATAGGAACACCATCCGTTTATGGGATGTTAATACAGGTAAAGTATATCACACACTCTCTGGGCATGCCCATTACGTCAACAGTTTAGCTTTTAGTCAGGATGGTTCAACACTTGCAAGTGGAAGTATTGATGGCACAGTGTTGGTGTGGGATTACACACTTATATCACCAAAAGCGATATATCCTCCAGAGGATGTCAACACTGACGGTGTCATTAACATTCAGGATTTAGTCCTCGTTGCACAACAATTTGGAGAGACAAGTGAATCAGTAGCGGATATTAACGGTGATGGTATTGTAAATATTTTGGATCTGATATTAGTTGCAGGGGCGTTAGGAAATACGGCTTCTGCTCCTGATATCTTGAGTCTCAAACTGGACACTATGCCTACACGGGCAGAGGTAGAAGCTTGGCTACATGAAGCGCGGCAGATTAACTTTACAGATCCCGCTTTTCAACGTGGCATTTTGGTTTTGGAACAACTTTTGGGTGCATTGACACCAAAGGAAACGGTGTTATTGCCTAACTATCCAAATCCGTTCAACCCGGAGACGTGGATACCGTATCAGTTGGCAAAGCCTAGCAATGTTAGCATCTCCATCTATGCTGTAGATGGGAAGTTGGTTCGGATGCTTAACTTAGGACATCAACCTGTTGGTGTCTATGAATCTCGTAGCCGTGCTGCGTATTGGGATGGTAAAAACGCTCAAGCTGAATCTGTTGCGAGTGGTATCTACTTTTATACACTCACAGCGGGGGATGTAGGGCGCAGCTCACAAGCTCATACTCAGAAGACTGCTACGCGTAAAATGTTAATAAAAAAATAAAAGGAGAATTTTATGGTGAAAAAAAGTTTGTTTTCTATATTTTTGACACTATTTTGTGTTTCAACGTTCTATCAACCCAACGTTTTCGCTCAGGATTCGCCACAATGGCATCTACCTGAAGGTGCAACAGCGCGTCTCGGCAAAGGTTGGCTATATGAAATCCAGTACTCACCGGATGGCACACGACTTGCAGCTGCGGGTTCCCTCGGTATTTGGATTTATGACACCGCAACCGATGAAGAAATCTCGCTATTGACTGGATATGGATATGCCATTTCTGCACTTTCATATTCCCCTGATGGGAGCATTCTCGCAGGTGGCAGCGCGGATGGGGTTATACGTTTATGGGATCCTGAAACCGGTGAAATCCTACAGACACTCGATCGACATTGGGCAAGTATCCGTAGCCTCGTATACAGTCCTGATGGCTCTGTACTCGCAAGTGGTAGTAGAGACAGAACTATTCGACTGTGGAATCTTGAAACAGGCGAACTGCTACACACCCTAAAAGGACATACGGATGGTATCAACACCGTTGCTTTCAGTGCTGATGGCAGCACCATCATCAGCGGCAGTCGAGATGATACTATCAGAATTTGGGATGTTGAATCAGGAGCACCGCTGCAAACGCTTGAAGAACATCGAGATAATGTTGACAGTGTTGTCGTCAGTCCTGATGGGAAAACGCTTGCCAGTGGAGATTTGAATGCTATTATCCACCTATGGGATACGACAACATGGACGATCAAGGACACCCTTATCGGACATACGTCTCATATCTATGACATGAAATTTAGTCCAGATGGAAGTATTTTGGCGAGTGCAGGTGAAGATGACACCGTCCGATTGTGGGACGCAGCCACAGGCGATCACTTAAACACACTTGTCGATCATACCGCTGATATCTACGGACTTGCTTTCACGCCGGATGGCACCGTGCTCACAAGTGGCGCGTGGGATGCCTCAATACGTTCATGGGACCCTGTTACAGGCGAACATTTGGAAACTATCACTGGACATACTGATGCTGTTGTGAGCGTCACGTTCAGTGCTGATGGCACCATCCTTGCCACTCGGAGTTGGGATAAAACCATACGCCTTTGGGATGCTGATACGGGTCAACTTCGGCATACCCTCATCGGTCACCAAGATGATGTTGACATTGTTGTGTTCAGTCCTGATGGCAGAACACTCGCAAGTGGTAGCCAAGACAACACCGTCCGTTTATGGGATGCTATGACAGGTAAACACATCAAAACGCTCAGAGGACACTATTCCTATCTGATAAGCCTCGCATTCAGTCCTGATGGTAGTATACTCGCAAGTGGCAGTGAGGACGACAGCATCCGTCTGTGGAATGTCTCCACAGGTCGATATATCGGAGGGTTATGGGAGCATGAAGCGGGTGTTGAAACATTGGCTTTTAGTCCTGACGGCACCATGCTTGCCAGTGGTAGTCGTGACGATAAAATTATCTTATGGGATATGGAAACACGCGATGTTATACACACTATCAGCGAACATGAGGATGATGTTTGGGCAGTTGCATTCGGTCCGGATGGTAAAATGCTTGCCAGTGGTGGTGGTGACAAGGTCTCCTTATGGGATGTTCAAACAGCGGATCTTCTTCAGACATTCCGCAGACCGATTGATCGCGAAATTCCAGTAGGCACGCCGGAAGAATTGACCGAAGATGTACCCACAGATCTTCCTGCGAATGCTACAAGTATTGTTTTTAGTCCAGATGGTAAAGTCCTTGTTAGTGGCAGTTATGACGCAACTATCCGCTTGTGGGACATTGCCACAGGAGAACAACTTCATACACTTGAAGGTCACACATATTCTATCACGAGTGTTGCCGTAAGTCCTAATGGAAGCATAATTGCAAGCGGCAGTTTTGATGGAACTGTCCTTTTGTGGGCATTCCCACTTCCAATGAGTGTATCACAAGTTCTCACGGTATTCGCAGATGTGAACAACGACGGTGTTTTGAATATACTGGATATAGTGCTGGTTGCGTCAAGTTTCGGAGAAACTGGAGACAGTCCCGCAGACCTCAACGGTGACGGCATTGTCAATCTTTCGGATCTCTATTTACTTGCGAATGCATTGAACAATATTGAATCGGCACCTTCTATGCAATCGCTTTCAAAAGAGCAGCTCACTGCAGCACAGGTACAGGAGTGGTTGAAACTTGCTAAGCAGGGCCCATCACAAACTATTCAAACCTCAAAAGTGGATCCGCGAACATATCAACGAGGAATTCAGGTTTTGGAACAAATTTGGCAAACCTTGGCTCCAAAAGAGACAGTCCTACTTGCCAACTATCCGAATCCGTTCAACCCGGAGACGTGGATACCGTATCAGTTGGCAGCTCCAGCTGATGTTAGCATCTCTATCTACGCTGCAGACAGCACAATTGTCCGAACTTTGGTAATAGGACATCAATCTGCAGGACTTTATGAGAGTCGTTCTCGTGCTGCATATTGGGATGGTATGAACACCTTAGGTGAATCCGTAGCAAGCGGTGTCTATTTTTATACATTCACTGCAGGTGATTTTTCTGCTACCCGTAAAATGTTGATCCTGAAATAATCTATTCCTCTGAAATAAGTGATCATCAAGGTGGAAGGCTACAAAGCCTTCCACTATTTTTATACCTACACGATTTCCGCACCTACAACAATAGGTCTTAATGCCTCTTCCTTTTCTCCAGAACTGCATCCATAAATGTGTAACAACGAACTTGTATACATTTTGATATTGAAATCTAACACATAGTATAACGGAGGAATTGAATGAATTTGAGTAAGTTGTTAGTTTCCGCTATTTCTGCAGTGACGGAAGATGAATCCATATTAAAGGAAGTGGATGCAAAAAATCTAAATAAATGCGCTGGGAACTTGGAGGAAATTGGTAAAGCGTTACAAGCTTATGAAAAGGAACATGCTGATTTTCCAGAGTGGCTATCTGAACTTCATCCTAAGTATTTGAGTGACGCAGATGCTCTGATCTGTCCCGCAGATGAAGATCAAGGCATACCAACTATACACTATAACACAGACCCTGATCTACCAGTAAGTTATTACAACGAGTTTGACCCTGACTATCGTGAATGGATAAACGAAGAACGCCGCGTATATGGTGATGCCAATCCAATCGTCCGATGCAAGCACCATGCCAACCATGATATAGATTCTACTTTAATCTCAAATCTTTATCTGAATTTAAGTTATTCCAACAATATTTACTTATCAGACGCTTTTTGGGACAAGCATCCTGTAAAAATGTACGGAAGCCTTGAAGCAGCCATCACAGCGTATGAAAGAGCACTTCAACTGGTCCCTGAAAATCCTGATTTTTTCAAACTCTATTCTGAACTAATTCGCCTCTATGTAGAAGCAGAACGGGATAAAGATGCTAAAAATCTCATAGATAGTTTCAAATCTGTCATGAAACCAGATGAGGACATCATGCGGTTTCGAGACTATTGGACCCTTGTTGACATGCTAAAAATGATCGGCAGGCATGAGGAGGCACTTCAACTTCTACAACACCTTGAAAATACCGAACAGGAAAACTATTTTATAACAAGTATCTTCAGGGAAATCGCCATGATTCATGAAGAAAAAGGCAACGCTAAACTTGCAAAAGCGTATTTTCTCAAAGCTGATTCAAGGTTGGAGATGATTGGAAAGCCTGCGCCAGATTTCTCTACAAAAGACATGGATGGCAATCCGATTTCACTTAAGGATTATCATGGGAAAGTTGTCCTACTCGATTTTTGGTCAACCACATGTGGACCGTGTATCGGGGAAATGCCGAACGTGAAAAAGGTTTACGATACCTATAAAGATATGGGATTTGATGTCATTGGGATTAGCCTTGACACTGATGAAGCAGAACTAAACAAATTTCTAAAAGTTTGTAACCTTCCTTGGCGACAAATTTTCACAAGTGAAGGATGGGAAACCCCAATTCGGAAACAGTATAAGGTAAAAGGTATTCCATCACCGTGGCTTATTGACAGAGCGGGTAAAGTAATCTCATATCAAGCCAGAGGCGCAGCGTTGAAAAAACTGGTAGCAGAAGCAGTAAAAGAGTAATCATCGCTAGATGAAGAGTGTCCTTTACTAAAGCGGTGTTTGCTCGAAAACCTTGTCGCTTCCTATCTCAATCTGAACCGGTACTAAATACGGACGTATCGCTTCCGTATCCACTTGCACACCGAGCCCGGGTAGTTCTTTCACCTGCACCATTCCATCTGAATCAATCTGAAAAGGTTGCTTTACCAGACGTTGTGATAATTCTGAACCCGCAGCAGGATATTCCAATAGGTTAAAATCGGGATTGGTGGCAAAAACATGAAGCGCGGCGGCAAGGCTGAGATGGCTTTTGAAGGTGTGATTGACATACTGGACACCATGCTTTTCTGCAAGTCTGCACACCCGAAAAGAGGGCAAAATGCCCCCAATACGTCCAGTATCAATTTGCACAAACTGAATACCACCATGCACGATGAGGTCTTCAGCCATACGGTAGGTATTTGAACCCTCCCCTGCAGCGATGGAAACAGATGGATTCATCTCGGTTAGTGATTTGTACGCATCAATTGCATCAGGTGCAAGCGGTTCTTCCAACCAAGTTGGTGAAAATTGGGAAAATGCTTGCGCGCGGCTGAAAGCAGTTTCGTAATCAGTTCCCCAAACAACACCCGCATCAATCATAATCTGTGCATCAGTTCCCATACCTTCGCGCGCCGCACGGACAAGTGCGATGTCGTTTTCCTCACCGAATTTTCCCATCGGTCCCCAACCGAACTTCGCTGCACGATACCCCTGTTCCCGCAAACCCACAGCAATGTGATAAGTGGATTCCGGTGTATCCCCAAAGAGGACAGATGCATAAGGCAGTTTAGGATGTGCTGTGTCAGACGTGTCAGACATCTCTGCAAGAAGACGGTAGACAGGTTTTCCTAACTTCTTTCCGATAATATCCCACATCGCAACTTCTGCGCCACTATAAGCGTGTTGTATCTGTTGAATGTCCAACCCATTCCGTAGCACCTTTTCACTCAAGCGAAGCACATCGTCAGGAGCATCAAGTGTTTCACCAATTAGCGAAGTGCGAATGTTGATGATATTTCCATGTGACATCGGGCAGTAATAGACTGCAATGCTGACCAATGGCGAGGCATCACACTCTCCCCACCCTTCAATCCCCGCATCTGTACGAATTCGGACTAAGAGCGTATCCTGTGTGCCATCAGCTGCCACTGTAATGTCTGGCATCCGCAAATAGAAAGGGTCTACGGCTATAATTTTCATCACTCTTCGGGCTGGAGACCCCATCCTTTAGGTTGGGGAGGAAAGCCCGCCTCCTTTTATTTTTGGTATTAGGAGTTTAGTTTCCAATCAAATATAACTGAAAACTAAATCCCTAATATGCACAAACATAAGTTTGTGTTCTCCTTTTCAGGGTATATATTGCCCCATCCAGATCACAGTATCCGAGAGGAATCGGACTTGGGGGGCATCCGAAACATCGTGCTGGCTACCACGCCAAGATACCACGATATTTTACTGTAGTACAACGGTTTAACTTGTGGAGTGAACGCTTGGTATGCGCTTCGCACAAGCCCCATGCTTTAGCTTGGGGTTATTGACTCGTCAACGGACAGATTTGCCTCCACGGCTTCAGCATCCTCAGAAGAAATAGCACCCGCAGAAGATTCATCCTGTTCTCTGCTTGAAACCGAAAGGGAACGCATAACGGAAACGACAAACCAACCCACTAAACCCGCTGCAGCACCAGCACAAACTGCCATCGCAGCACCTCTCGGTGTAGCAAATTCGTCTAATGTCTCTCGGTCTACCGTACAAGATATACTATTGATATTTTTTATTGACACACTGCGCGTTTCACCGTATTGCACATATTCTACGGTTGGTGGTTCGTCTGCATCCAATTTCACATTTGCGTTCCATTCACCAGTATCCACAACGATACTGCTCTCACCTTGTTCACCGACCCAAGATGCTTTAATGCCTTTAGTGCCTTCTGCATCACGAATCGGCTCTACACGTGTACTTGATAGAACTTGACCAAGAAAATTAAGAGTAAAATCCTTAGATCTTGATAATGCAACCCGTAAATTATTTGAATTCATGGTTATTTCTCCCTATAGATTCGTATGTTTGTATTTTCTCATAATAAGATAAAAAAAGCAACCTTATACAACTACCTTTATTAGAGAGGATACCAATGTTTAGTATATCATTAGAAAGTTGTGAAGTCAATAAGTTTAGAGAAGAAGCCCTTAAGTTTGTAGATAAAGTGAACACTATTTTATACCAAATTAACTTGATCCCACTCGGTAGGTGCGGTTTCCTAACCGCACCATAAGCATCAATTTAAGAAAAGAACTCGTTTGTAGTCGCGCAATTCATTGCGCCTCTTACATTCTAAGAAAAGAGGCGCTATGAATTGCGCGACTACGAACGCTGATATTCTCGTCCTTTGCGTTATTTGAGATGCTGATACAAAAAGGTGCGGTTTCCTAACCGCACCATAAGCGTCAATTTAAGAAAAGACTCGTTTGTAGTCGCGCAATTCACGCGCCTCTTACATTCTAAGAAAAGAGGCGCAATTCATTGCGCGACTACGAACGCTGATATTCTCGTCCTTTGCGTTATTTGAGATGTTGATACAAAAAGGTGCGGTTTCCTAACCGCACCATAAGCGTCAATTTAAGAAAAGACTCGTTTGTAGTCGCGCAATTCATTGCGCCTCTTACATTCTAAGAAAAGAGGCGCTATGAATTGCGCGACTACGAACGCTGATATTCTCGTCCTTTGCGTTATTTGAGATGCTGATACAAAAAGGTGCGGTTTCCTAACCGCACCATAAGCGTCAATTTAAGAAAAGACTCGTTTGTAGTCGCGCAATTCATTGCGCCTCTTACATTCTAAGAAAAGAGGCGCTATGAATTGCGCGACTACGAACGCTGATATTCTCGTCCTTTGCGTTATTTGAGATGTTGATACAAAAAGGTGCGGTTTCCTAATCGCACCGATAGATTGGAATCAAGTTAATTTGGTATAATATGTATCTTCTACGAGTTTTCAATAGGATAGTAACTCACAGAAAAAAGAAATATCAGATGTAACAAGAGCAGCCGCAGCGGGGCGACAAGTGTCCAGAAACTGCTGTCTGTCCATAGAGTGCCTACTACTTTAAGATTAGCATTTTACGCAGAAGAGACACATTGTCTGCCTGCAGTTGGTAGAAATAGACACCACTGGATACCCTTTCACCGATTTCATTTGTGCCATCCCAATAAGCAGCACGGCTTCTGTTGGTGTAATACCCCGCGGGTTGATGTCCGAGTTCCAAACGCCGGACGACAACACCCTGCATATTATAGATGCTGATCCGCACATTGCTGGGATTTGCCAGATGATACGGTATCCATGTTTCAGGATTGAACGGATTTGGATAGTTCGCAAGCAGTTGAGTCTTACTTGGACGTATGGATGCTAAAACACTTTCAAGTAAAGCAATTGCCCGTAGATACCTCGGTGAACCGTCGCTTTCAGTGCGTAAGATGTCTAAATAGCCTTGAAGTGTTACTGGATCTAACTTTTCAAGTGTTTTCTTATCCAGTAAGGAAAACGCTCTTATGATTGATGGAGCTGCCTCTTCATCCACAATGTGGTAGGTTACAAGTGTCACATCATCAGCATCAACTGTGTCGTCCCAATTGACATCCGTGCGAGAATTAACAATATCCTCTCCGGTCTGTCCTAATGCAGCGGTTACAAGTGCCGAATCCGTTGCATCAACACTACCATCCTCATTGACATCCCAGGGTGGGTAATCAGTAAGTTCAATAGTAACTGTAACTGTTTTTGACTCAGCCACAGGGTTTGGCTGGCCTGCGTTATCGGTAGCAACACCTGCTGCAACATTGAAAGTCACTGACCCACTCATCGTGACATAAACATCAGTACTGTAAACAAATCCAAGCCACGTTTCTTGCGATTGCCAACTGCCTATAGTAGCTCCAGCGGTGTTATCTGTAAGTGTCAGCTCTGACTGTTCAAAGCCTGATACCTCCTCTTGAAACACAACACTTACCTCAAAAAAGTTGTCAAACTGGACCCCTGGAGGTCGAGTAAAACTTATGGAATTATGTTTAAAAAGACTTGTTACAAACAAGCCAGACAAGGAAGCCCTTACAATACCGGTTTCTGTATCCAATTTCAGAACCCAGTCTGGTTCTTCACGGCGGATCAGTGTCCAAATCTCAACTTCAGGTGCAGCATCTGTTATAGTGACGGTAATTGTATCGCTGCCGCCATTGCCGTCGGAAACGGTGATTGTGACGGAATAAGAAGTTTTGCCATCATAATCGAGTGCTGCATTGCTTTTCAAGTAGTATTCATAGTCCTCATCAAGACTAAACAATGCTGCATCTGTGCCGCTAAGACTGTATGTCAATGTGTCATCATCTTCATCAGTCGCGCGGATAGAAGTGCCTACACTTTCACCTTTATTTTTAGATAGGGTGATGCTACTACCATATTGAAAAACTGGCGCATCGTTTACATTGTTTACATTGATCGTGACGGTGATCGTATCTGTGCGGCTACCATCGGAGACGGTGATTGTGACCGAGTAGGAGGTCTTCTCTTCATAATCAAGGGCTGCCTTGGTTTTCAGTTGCCCGGTTTCGCTGTCAATGCTGAATGACGACGCATCGTCACCACTAAGGGTATACGTTAAGGTGTCGTTCTCCTGATCTACTGCAGCCACTGGCGTGCCGATGTTTTCACCCGCCGCCGTATTCTCTGCGACTGATCGGGTCACAGGTGGAGACTCAGAGCCTGCAACTACTATTGAGACAATTGCGAACGCGGGTGCATCATTTACATTATTGACATTGATAGTAACGGTGATAGAATCAGTAAGACTGCCATCAGAAACAGTAATTGTCACCGTATAGGAGTTTTTTCTTTCATAGTCAAGCCATGCCTTGGTTTTCAGATGGCCGGTTTCGCTGTCAATGTCAAACGATGCAGCGTTGTAGCCACCGAGGGTGTAGGTGAGCGTATCATTATTAGCATCTGTCGCAGCGACTGGCGTGCCGATGTTTGTGTCTGCCGCCGTGTTTTCATCTATGACGCGGGTTGTGCTTTCGCCATCCGTGAACACAGGTGCGTGGTTATCGTCTACATCCGTGACATTGATAGTGACGTTGATGGTATCTGTAAGGCTACTATCAGACACGGTGATTGTTACCGAGTAGGATGTCTTCTTTTCATAGTCGAGGGCTGCCTTCGTTTTCAACTGTCCGGTTTCGCTGTCAATGCCAAACGACGCAGCATCATCGCCACCGAGACTATATTCCAACGTATCAGCATCGGTAGTATCAGGATTAGTGTCGGTATTGGTGCCAGCGACATCCGGATCTGTCGCCACTATCGGGCTCCCGATCTCTTGATTTACCGCTGTGTTTTCTGCTATTTCGCGGGTGGGGTTACGTTCTGTAAACGCCGGTGCCTCGTTTACATTATCAACATTAATAGTGACGGTGATTAAATTGCCACCCACACTCACATCAACGACACCGACCTCCAGTTCATAGGTACGCTGTGTTTCATAGTCCAATAATGCTCTGGTCTTTATCACCACATCATATTTATTAGTCTCAATCTTACTAAACTCAACCTTAAACTTAAAAAAACCATCACTCTGAAGAGAACTCTCAGACATCAAGGCACCCACGGCATTGTCATCTGGGTCCGTCACAGATAGCCGAGCAACTACTGTGTCTACTGGTACATTTTCGGCTACTGAGCGAGTGATGCTATCCCCATCGGCAAATACAGGTGCCTCGTTGACATTTGTGACGTTTATTGTGACGGTAATACTATCGGTACCACCATTCCCATCGGACACGGTGATTGTTACCGAATAGGATGTCTTCTTTTCATAGTTAAGTGCAGCGTTTGTTCGCAATTGCCCGTTTGTGCTATTGATGCTAAACGAGCCCGCATCCGTGCCACCGAGACTATATTCCAACGTATCGTTGTCTGCATCTGTAGCAGAAACGGCACCGCCGATGTTCACACCGGAGCCGGTATTTTCATCTATGGCGCGTGTCGTGCTTTCGCCATCAGTGAACACAGGTGCGTGGTTATCGTCTACATCCGTGACATCAATAGTGACGTTGATGGTATCTGTGAGTCTACCGTCGGACACGTTGATTGTTACCGAATAGGATGTCTTCTTATCATAGTCAAGGGCTGCACTTGTTCGCAGCTGCCCGTTTGTGCTATTGATGCTAAACGAGCCCGCATCCGTGCCACCGAGACTATATTCCAACGTATCGTTGTCTGCATCTGTAGCAGAAACGGCACTGCCAATATCTACACCGGAACCCGTGTTCTCTGCTATAAAACGGGTCGCACTATCACCTTCCGTGAACACAGGTGCGCGGTTCTCATCTACATCATCAATATTGATAGTGACGGCGATGGTATCTGTGAGTTTCCCATCGGACACGGTGATCGTCACGGAATAGGATGTCTTCTTTTCATAGTTAAGGGCTGTCTGCGTTCGCAGCTGCCCGTTTGTGCTATTGATGCTAAACGCAGAAGCATCTGTGCCACCAAGGGTATATTCCAAAGTATCGTTGTCAGGGTCGTTAGCAGACACTGCTGTACCAATGTTCACACCGGAGCCTGTGTTCTCTGCTATAGAACGGGTCGCACTATTACCTGCAGTGAATACGGGCGCGCGGTTCTCATCTACATCATCAATATTGATAGTGACACTAATAGTATCTGTGAGACTACCGTCAGAGACAGTGATTGTTACTGAATAGGATGTCTTCCTTTCAAAGTTAAGGGCTGCCTGCGTTCGCAGCTGCCCGTTTGTGCTATTGATGCTAAACGAGGCAGCATCTGTGCCACCGAGCGTCCATGTCAAGGTATCGCCATCATCCGGATCAGTTGCGGAGAACGTGCCACCGATATTCACCCCTGCTGCCGTGTTCTCTGCAATAGATAGGGTTGTGTCGGCACTGTCCGCGATGACAGGTGCCTCGTTTACGTCCGTGATGTTAATCGTGACGGTGATGCTGTCTGTTCTACTACCATCTGAAACGGTGACGGTGACCGTATAAGCGGCTTTGGTTTCAAAGTCAAGCGGTGCACTCGTTTTCAATTGCCCAGTCGCACCATCAATACTGAACGAAGCAGCATCTGTGCCGCCAAGTGTATAGGTCAGTTTGCTCCCTTCAGGGTCGGTTGCAGCAACGACAGAACCGATATTGATGTCTGCGGGAACGTTCTCAGCAATAGCACGGGTCGTGCTGACACCGTCGGAAAACACAGGGACTTCATTGACATTTGTTACACTAATTGTAATGCTGATGCTATCTGTGAGGCTGCCATCAGACACAGTGATTGTTACCGAATAGGATGTCTTGCTTTCATAGTCAAGGGCTGCACTGGTTCGCAATTGTCCAGAAGTGCTATTGATGCCAAACGCAGACGCATCCGTGCCACCGAGACTATAGGTCAACGTATCGCCATCATCCGGATCGGTTGCGGAGAACGTGCCATCAATATTCATCCCTGCTGCCGTGTTCTCTGCGATAGATAGGGTTGTGTCGGCACTGTCCGCTATGACAGGTGCCTCATTCACATCCGTGACGTTAATCGTGACAGTGATAGTATCTGTGAGGCTGCCATCTACAACGGTGACGGTGACCGTATAAGCGGCTTTGGTTTCAAAGTCAAGCGGTGCACTCGTTTTCAATTGACCTGTTGTGCTGTCAATACTAAACGCAGAAGCTTCGTCTCCACTGAGCAGATAAGCGAGCGTGTTGTTGTCCACATCTGTGGCAGCGATAACAGCCCCGATGTTCGTGCCTGATGTGCTATTTTCTGCTATGGAGCGCGTTGTGCTTGTGCCATCTGTGAACACAGGAGCGTTGTTGGTTGGCGTTTCGTCAAGGTTTGTAACGTTGATTGTGACCGTGATCGTGTCTGTCCGACTCCCATCCGAGACTGTGATTGTTACCGAATAGGAGGTTTTGGTTTCATAGTTAAGTTTCGCTTGGGTTTTCAACTGTCCGGTAGCACCATCAATACTGAACGAAGCAGCATCTGTGCCGCCAAGTGTATAGGTCAGTTTGCTCCCGTCAGGATCAGTCGCAGAAACAGCACTGCCGATATTGATGTCTGCAGGTACGTTCTCAGCAATAGCACGGGTTGTGCTGTTACCGTCCGCAAACACGGGTGCCTCATTGACGTTTGTGACGTTGATTGTAACGGTGATGCTATCTGTGAGCGTGCCATCAGAGGCGATAACGGTTACCGTGTAAGACGACTTGCTTTCATAGTCCAATGCTGCGCTGGTTCGCAACTGCCCCGAACTGCTATTGATGCCAAACGATGACGCATCCGTGCCACCGAGACTATAGGTCAACGTATCGCCATCATCCGGATCAGTTGCGGAGAACGTGCCATCAATATTCACCCCTGCTGCCGTGTTCTCTGCGATAGACAGGGTTGTGTCGGCACTGTCCGAGATGATAGGTGCCTCATTCACATCCGTGACGTTAATCGTGACAGTGATAGTATCTGTGAGGCTGCCATCAGACACGGTGATTGTTACCGAATAGGATGTCTTCCTTTCATAGTCCAATGCTGTGCTGGTTCGCAACTGCCCCGAACTGCTATCAATGCTGAACGCTGACGCATCCGTGCCACCAAGACTATAGGTCAACGTATCGCCACCATCCGGATCGGTTGCGGAGAACGTGCCACCGATATTCACCCCTGCTGCCGTGTTCTCTGCGATAGACAGGGTTGTGTCGGCACTGTCCGCGATGACAGGTGCCTCATTCACATCCGTGACGTTAATCGTGACGGTGATGCTGTCTGTTCCACTACCATCGGAAACAGTGACCGTTACCGTATAAGCAGCTTTGGTTTCAAAGTCAAGCGGTGCACTCGTTTTCAATTGACCTGTTGTGCTGTCAATGCTAAACGCTGACGCATCCGCGCCACTGAGCAGATAAGCGAGCGTGTTGTTGTCCGCATCTTTGGCATCAATAACAGCCCCGATGTTTGTGCCTGATGTGCTATTTTCTGCAATGGAGCGAGTCGTGCTGTCACCCTCTGTGAACGCAGGCGCATTGTTTGAGCGCACTTCGTCTAAGTCTGTGACGCTTATAGCGACGGTAATCGTGTCGGTTCCACCATTGTCATCAGAGACAGCGATCGTTACCGAATAGGTGTTCTTCTTTTCATAATCCAGGGCTGCACTGGTTCGCAGCTGACCGGTCGCAGCATCAATGCTAAACGAAGCAGCATCGGTGCCGCCAAGTGTATAGGTCAGTTTGCTGCCTTCAGGGTCGGTTGCAGCAACGACAGAACCGATATTGATGTCTGCGGGAACGTTCTCAGCAATAGCACGGGTTGTGCTGTTACCGTCCGCAAACACGGGTGCCTCATTGACGTTTGTGACGTTGATTGTAACGGTGATGCTATCTGTGAGCGTGCCATCAGAGGCGATAACGGTTACCGTGTAAGACGACTTGTTTTCATAGTCCAATGCTGCGCTGGTTCGCAACTGCCCCGAACTGCTATCAATGCTGAACGCAGCGGCATCCGTGCCACCAAGACTATATTTCAACGTATCATTGTCCGCATCGGTCGCTGAAACAGCACTGCCGATGTCCACACCCGCACCGGTATTCTCCGCTATAGAACGGGTTGTGCTGTTACCTGCTGTAAACACAGGCGCGGTATTTGAGGGTGCTTCGTCCACATCAGTGATGTTGACAGTGACCGTGATGGTGTCGGTTCCACCATTGCCATCGGAGACGGTGATTGTTACCGTATAGGAGGTCTTTGTTTCGTAATCTAACGCTGCGCTGGTTCTCAGCTGCCCGGTTGTGCTATCAATGCTAAACGACGCAGCATCGGTACCGCTGAGACTATATGTCAATGCGTCGTTGTCCGTATCATTAGCAGACACTGCTGTGCCAATATCTACACCGGACCCCGTATTTTCAGCAACGGTGCGGGTGGTGTTGTCACCATCCGTGAACATAGGCGCGGTATTCGCGGGTGTCTCGTCTACATCGGTGACAGCAATAGTGACGCTGATCGTGTCGGTTAGACTGCCATCGGAGACGGTGATTGTGACTGAATAGGAGGTCTTTGTTCCGTAATCTAACGCTGCGCTGGTTCTCAGCTGCCCGGTTGTGCTGTCAATACTGAACGATGCCGCATCAGTGCCACCGAGACTATATTTCAACGTATCATTGTCCGCATCGGTCGCAGAAAAAGCACTGCCGATGTCCACACCCGCACCGGTATTCTCCGCTATAGAACGGGTGGCACTTTCGCCTGCTGTGAACACAGGTGCGTTGTTTGTTGGCGTGGGATCCTTCGTTGTAACAGAATCATCCGTAACAGGTTTCTCGTCTATGTCTGTGACGCTGATTGTCACGCTAATCGTGTCTGTCCGTTTTCCATCAGAGACGGTGATTGCCACTGAGTAGGAGTTCCGCGTTTCATAATCTAAGGCTGCGTTTGTTTTGAGTTGTCCGGACTTTGTATCAATAGCGAATGCTGATGCGTCTGTCCCACCGAGGCTATATGCCAAAGTATCGTTATCAGCATCAGTCGCAGAGATCGGTTCACCGATATTTGTGCCTGCTGCTGTGTTCTCTGCTATGCTGCGGGTAGCACTTACTCCCGCTGTGAATACGGGTGCTACGTTTATGCGTCTGAAGATTTCCAGTGGCTGTTGATTCGTTTTAACAAGCGCGTAGCCGGTATGCGTTGCGGGCAAACTCGGCAAGGTGCCGATATCTGCGGTAACTGCAGCGGTCGTGCCGGCAGTGCGGGTAACCGTGCCTAATTGACTTTCCCTACTGCCCTGCGGGATTGTAAGGTTGATTGTGCCGGTGAGTGTGTTGCCTGTCTTGATGATCACGGGCACGGCAATGTCAAAAGGCGCACCTGTCGGGACTACTGTTTTGAGCATGTTCTCACCGACCTTCTGCAGCGACACAGTAAACGGGAACGGCGAGACCGAATTGCCACTCAGGTCAAGTGTTGTTAAGGATGGGAGATCGTCAAATATACCATCTGGGAGGCTACTGAGTATGTTATTACTCAGATTAAGCGTTGTCAACGACAGCATCCCTGAAAAATCATCGCTTTTTAACGCGGTAATCGACATGCTGCTGAGATTGAGGGTCGTAATAGTCGCGAGGTCTACCTCTGTCACATTAGCGCAATCAGTTACATCTGGCACCGCAGCTGCGATCGCTTCTGCTACTTCAGGCGTGCGGTTACAGACGGTTGATTTAGAGAACGCGTAGCCGAAATGGTTGGCAGGCAAACTTGGCAACGCGTCGATATTCACGGTTGCCATATCAACGACGGTGAAGGGCGCACTTGTGAAGCTGCCTTTCGGAATAGTGACCATCATCGCACTGACCGGTAGCACAACATTAAACGGTGCACCTGTGGGGATGACAGCTTGGAACTGATTCGCATCAACTTGCTGCAAGGATACAATGAGTGGCATCGGATCAACGAGATTGCCACCTAAGCGAAGGCTTGTCAATGCGGTAAGTCCTTCAAAGATACCATTCGGCAGGCTGCTCAGCATATTGTTGTATAGATTGAGACTTGTCAGTCCGGTCAATCCAGAAAAATCACCTGTTTTCAGGGCTGAAATGCCAGCACCGCGAAGATTGAGGCTTGTAATTGCTGCGAGGTGTGCATCCGTCACATTATTCGCTGAACTTACGCCCGGGACCGCAGCAATGATTGCATCGTGCACTTGTGGTGTGCGCTCGCTCACAGAAAGTGACATCGAGACCAAGGGGGTATCAGCTGTATCAATAATACTGATGATGACTCTTATTGTATCTGTGAGGTTGCCATCAGAGACAGTGATTGATACCGAATAGACGCGCTTCGTTTCATAATCCAATGCTGCTTTTGTTGTCAACTGTCCCGAATTGCTATCAATACTAAACGAACCTGCATCGGCGCCTGTGAGCGTGTATGTTAAAGTGTCATTGTTCACATCGGTTGCAGCGACCGCACTGCCGATGTTGACACCTGCTGCCGTGTTCTCTGCTACTATGCGGGTAGTGATAGCACCCTCAGAAAACATCGGCGCGGTATTTGTTGGTGTTGGTGGGTCGGGGTCGGGAACTACCGGCGGATCGGGGTCAGGAACTACCGGCGGATCGGGGTCAGGAACTACCGGCGGATCGGGGTCAGGAACTACTGGCGGGTCAGGGTCAGGAACTACTGGCGGGTCAGGATCAGGAATTACCGGCGGATCGGGGTCGGGAACTACCGGAGGGTCTACCGGGGTCGTGGTTATTTCACCGATAACCTCAAGCGGAAGTGCGTCAGATTTGGAAAGCACATAACCGTAATGGTTTGCTGGCAGGCTCGGTAACGTGCCAACATCAACAGTGACTGCAGCGGTTGTCTCTGCTGTGCGGGATACTGTCAAGGCACTGCTCTCTGGGCTACCTTTAGATATGGTGACGCTAACTGCATCGCCACCAATGCTGCCGTTCATGGCACTGAGCGGTAGGACAATATCAAACGGCGCACCTGTTGGTGCCACTGTCTTGAACTGATTGTCTCCTACCTTTTCAAGCGATACGGTTATCGGCATCGGATCAACGGTGTTGCCACCTAAACGGAGCGTTGTCAGCGCGGTCAACCCTTCAAAAATGCCGTCCGGTAAGCTACTGAGATCGTTGCCATAGAGATTCAGATTTGTCAGTCCGGTGAGTCCGGAAAAATCACCGGTTTTCAGTGCTGAAATACCTGCGGCGCGTAGATCCAACGCGGTTATTGCCGCGAGGTGTGTTTCGGTTACATCGCTGGCAGTATTTATGCCCGGGACCGCAGCAACGATAGCATCGCGCACTTGTGGTGTGCGATCGGTAACAGGCGTGACAGCCGCATAACTCGTCAGATGTGCAAAAGCTATCAAGAGGATCACTAAAATGGATACGACATGTTTCTGATTTATAAATTGTGTTTTCAACATAAACTCCTTATTGTAGGATTTTCAGGATTAACAGATTATCCATCTAACGCTAATCCTAATTGGAGATAACTCGCAATCAAGGAAACCCAATAATCCTGTCAATCTGAAAATCCTGAAAATCCTGGTTCAGACAAGGTATTATTTCAAAATAACCATTTTGCGCAGGAAGGACACACTGTCCGCCTGCAGGCGATAAAAATAGAGTCCACTTGCAACACGTTCGCCAAATTCGTTTGTACCATCCCAATACGCTGCGCGACTGCGGCTCGTGTAGTAACCTTCGCGTTGATGTCCTAACTTCAACTCCCGAACCACTGTGCCACGTGCATCATAGATAGTAATCTGCACATCGCTGGGATTTGCCAGATGATATGGTATCCATGTCTCCGGGTTGAACGGGTTGGGGTAGTTGGGGAGCAGTATCGTCTCTTTCGGTGTCAACGCCTCAAGGAGTTGTTGTAAAAAGAGGATACCGCGTAAAGACGTTGCATCTGTCAGATCCAACTGCTGTGCTTCAGATAGCCACTTTTTAACATCTGCAGCCGTGAGCATAGAGAAGTCTTGAGCATGTAGTAATGGTGCAGCGGCACTGCTGCCCAATGCGCCAGCAACGAGGACAAGGTCCTGAATATTGACAACGCCATCACCGTTCACATCAGCACTATTTGCACCTGATTGTCCTAAACGCCCGGCAACTAACACCAAATCTTGTATGTTTACAATACCATCACCGTTCACATCGCCTTTGAGTTGAGGTGCTTTAGTTATCTCAGCGTTTTCAACACTGGGAACATAAGCTGTTCCTTTATTGTCGGTAAGCAGCACTTCAGTTAACGTCAAAGTAGAATCTTTTACTGCAATAACTTCAAAGGTGAGCGTCGCGAGTGTACCATCACCGTTTATGTCCCCGGAGAGAGATACAGCGTTCAGCTTTACAAGATTTCCTTCCACCACCGGCTGCACAAAGAACGCACCTGCAGGCAGATAATCACCATTTGCACTTGAAACATAGCGGAGAGCAGTATCATCGAACTGCACGGTTACCTGATACCCCGCGACGGCTTCTCCACCTGTGATGTTTAGGTTAAGCATTAACTGTTCCCCAACAGCAGGGGATGGCACCGAGGCGGGTGAGATGCTCACGACAGCATCGGTGGTTGCAGGTATTTCTGGCGTGGTAGGTGTTGTTGGTTGCACACCAGGAACCACTACGAAGTCTTCCGGTGCGGTTATGCCTGAAACAACAGCTTCAACTTCGCCACCGTCGATGTCTACACGTTGGATTCCACCAAGCGAGTTTGCCCAATACACCTTATTTGCGGCAGTGTCAACAACTATGCTGGTAGCTTTGCCGTATGTAAATGCAAGTCTCTCAGTACTTGTACCGTTTAGGTTGGCACGGTGAATTTCGCTGTTGCCGTTATAGTCATCACCGGTCCCGCTTTGGTGTCCTGTCCAGTAGATTTTACCATCGGCTATAGCGATACCACCTATTCCAGTCGTGCGACTCGTTCCCCAGCCGGTCACAGCTATTTCGGCATTTGTTCCGTCAAGATTCACATTCCAGATGCTATACTTGTCCGCCCAATACAGTTTGCCATCCTCGGCAAACACGGCAATGTCCGTAATATCACCATCCACAGCGATGTTCGTAGTATCGCTATCAAGGTTAATGACGGTTTGGATGTTCTCACCGTTCAGGGCCGCACTTTGGACTTCTCTCTTAGACGAATTTATCCAATATAGTCTTTTACCCACAGTGTCAATGCTTAAGTTATAAGGGGTAGTTGGGAGCGTTGCTAATACCTCAACGCCTGTCAAATCAAGATTCGCACGTTTGATGGTGCCGCCATTACGACCTTGCTCAGACCAATAGACCTTATCTTCTCCGGCATCCACTGTGAGGCCTGTTTTTTGAAGAGCTGACTCATATTGAACAACTGACCCGCTCGGGGAAAGTTGGATTTTGTCGGTATCCGTGTAAATCAAAAGCGAGGGTTCCGATATATGCACCTGCTTTACCCTTTTGGCAGTGACAGGTAACTCTGCTGAAATCGGTGGACCCGTGTAGTTTTCGATTAAACGGGATGGGACTGATAAGATCAACGTAGCATCGGTATCCAAGTTGCCGTTAAAGGATAACAGAACGTGGGCTTCCTTCTTATTAAGAATGTGTATATGACTACCCCATCCCAAATGTGCAATACTTACACCGGGAACTCCGGATGTTTTGACGTGAGGTGCATCATCAGTTCCTTGAAAAGACTTAGTTTTTAGTGTTAGTTTCACAAAGCTTCCATGGAGTGTATTGGCTGACAGGGGAAACACCGTTGATGCCACCAATTCTCCGGTCACTTCTATTTCGCTTGACGCAGAGACAGGTAGTTCTGTGGTGAGTGAGGCACCTTTATACTTCTGTATTGCTCCTGGTCCCACAGTAAATATTAATGTGGAATCCGCATTAATGCTGCCCGCGAATCTAAGCTCAATTGTAATTTCTGTGTCACTGACCCTGTTTACATCCCAGTAACTGTGATGCGTACCAAAAGTGACTCCCTGAATGCCAGATATCGTTAAGGCATATTCAATACGAGATGCGCGTTCGTAAACTCCATCAGTCAGTCTTAGTGTCACTATGGCACCGTCCAACGTCGTCGCTGTCAACGGATAATCCGTTGATGCCACTATTGCTTGCGTGAAGTCTGCTTCAGTTGTAGCGGTGACAGGTATTTGTAGCGTGTGTGCGGGACCATTGTAGTTGGCTATCGCTCTTGGTCCCACCGTAAGGGTTAGGACAGAATCCGTGTCAAAATAGTCGCCCGTGAACATAAGTTTAATCTTTATCTCTTTACGGCCATCACTGTATCCGCCTACTATTTCGATTTCGCTCCACTTCGCGATACCAATACCAGGAATACCGGAAATTGTGAGTGCGTCTCTTATATATATTCTATCGAAATGGAAAGACCCACTTGCCAGCGTTAGTGTCACTATAGCACCGTCCAACGTCACATCTGTCAATGTGTCATGGGATACGCTTAATTCCAGTGGCGCGTAGATAGTAATCTTATCGGTGAGCACGCGACCATCGTAGCCCGATACTGCTTCTGGACTGATGGTAAAAGTCAAGGTGTCGGGGAGGGACAAGTTACCAGTGAATTCAAGTGTGATTTTTACCTGTGCATCATTAACGCGTGTTACATCGGATACAATTACCCCAGGAATCCCCGATACCGTCAAGGCATTTCTAAGGTTGTCAATAGATTTGTCATAAGAAACTCCACTCGGCAGCAACGTCAGTATCACTGAACTTCCATTCAAAGTTGCCTCTGTCAACGGTTGTGGCGTTGAGGCTTCTAAGAGTCGAATATCACTGGCAGCAATTGTCGTATAAACAGTAATCCGTATCTCAGTCAGTCGGGTGAGTTGTGCAAGCGGGGTAAGGTCATTGATGGGAGTACCCCACATATGTAACTTCGAGAGTTGTGTGAGTCCTGAGAGCGGAGTAAGGTCAGTGACACCAGTATTCTTGATCCTTAACTCCTTCAGTTGTGTGAGTTGTGCGATCGGGGTAAGGTCAAAAACACCAGTTCCCGAGATATCTAACTTCGAGAGTTGTGTGAGTTGTGCGATCGGGGTAAGGTCAATGACATTAGTTCTGTAGATATTTAACTCCCGCAGTTGGGTAAGTTGTGCGATCGGATCCAAGTCCGTGACACCTGTATGCCAAGTCAAGTCTAAAATTCTGAGTTGAGTGGCATGTTCCAAGCCAGTGAGGTCAGTTATATTGGGTAAATCCAAATAGTCCAATAGATCGCCCGCGAGACTTGTAGGATGAACATTCAGTTTCGTCAGTTTCGTCAGTTTTGTCAGCGGAATTTTCAGGATATCGATAGCACCGGTGGTGTTGTTAATAGGAAGCTCCAGAGTAGCACGTACTGCTACCGCTAAAGAAAGATCAAAGAATTCCGCAAGCGGTGGATTTTCTAACAGTGTTGTCCCTTCAGCAATCGGGGACCACGGATCTGGATTCGGAGGGTTATGAACACATTCATAATACAGGTTCGTATCCTGGCTGCGTGCTTCGTATGTAATACCGGGCTCAAGATTGGTGAAGATAGCGCTGATCCGGTAATTGCCATAGTACCAAGGAGGATAATTTCTATCACCTAAATTAGGATCTATACATTTTGTTACCCACTCTCCTTGAGGGGATTGTCGACGCAACTGAATTCGATATGTATCTTGAGGTGCTCCTTCTAAGAAAGTTATAATACTGACTATTAGGGAAGTGTTCGTTTCACCTGGTGTTATAATTGGGACATCAATTTTATATCCTTTATCTTGGATTTCTTCAGGGGATACATAAATTGGTAGATTCTCTTGACCATAACTTATACCTTGTATCCCATATATTAACGTCATTATTGTGAAAATTGACACGATTATCTTTCGATTTATACCTAAAGTTTTCATCATAATACTCCTTTTATTGATTTCCGATTGCAATGTGCAGCCGGTTTATTGATGGCAGGGTGTTATCTTTCACCCTGCCATGTTTTCTGATAGATGCTACTTCAAAATAACCATTTTGTGCAGGAGCGACATATTGTCCCCCTGCAGTTGATAGAAATAGAGACCGCTGGCAACTTTTTCCCCAACATTGTTTTTGCCATTCCAATAGGCGGCACGACTTCGACTCGTGTAAATGCCAGCACGTTGATGTCCGAGTTCTAAACGCTGGACAACGGTGCCGCGCGCATCATAAATGGTAATCTGCACGTTAGATGGATTCGCTAAGTGATAAGGTATCCACGTCTCTGGGTTGAACGGATTCGGATAATTGGAGAGCAGGGCTGTGGTAGTGGGAAGCGTTTGACTTGCCGGTGCTGCGTTGCGATCCTCTGCAGGAATCTCAATATCTATGGTTAGATCCGGATTGTTCGCTTGCATCCTACGGAGCGGTGCGTAATCTGAAATCGGATTCCCACTGAGCCTTAACGTTGTCAGCGCAGTCAATTCTTCAAGTGTTGATATATCGCTGATGTCGTTACGGGACAGATCGAGCGTTTCCAGTGAAGTCAATTCTTCAAGTGTTGATATATCACTGATGCTGTTACGGGACAGATAGAGTTTTGTCAGTGAAGTCAATTCTTCAAGTGCCGATATATCACTGATGCCGTTACTGTAAAAATCGAGCGTTTCCAGTGAAGTCAATTCTTCAAGTGCCGATATATCACTGATACGGTTAGAGGCCATATAGAGCCGTGCCAACGAAGTCAATTCTTCAAGTGCCGATATATCCCTGATGTGGTTAACGGACAGAGAGAGCGTTGTCAGATTGGTCAACTCTGCAAGTGGCGATATATCGCTAATGCGGTTAGAGGATAGAATCAGCTGTGTGAGATTGGTCAAATTTTCAAGTGCCGATATATCCCTGATACGGTTAGAAGACAGAGAAAGCGTTGTCAGATTGGTCAACTCTGCAAGTGTTGATATATTGATAATGCTATTATTTCTCAGAGAGAGCTGTGTCAGCGCAGTCAATTCTTCAAGTGTTGATATATCGCTAATGCTGTTAACGGACAGAACGAGCATTGTCAGCGCAGTCAATTCTTGAAGTGGCGATATATCGCTGATGCTGTTAGAGGACAGATCGAGTTCTGTCAGATTGGTCAAATTTTCAAGTGTTGATATATCGCTGATGCTGTTAGAGGACAGAAGCAGCTCTGTCAGGTTGGTCAATTCTTGAAGTGGCGATATATCGCTGATGCGGTTAGAGGACAGAAGCAGCTCTGTCAGGTTGGTCAATTCTTGAAGTGGTGATATATCGCTGATGCTATTATTTCTCAGAGAGAGCGTTGTCAGTGAAGTCAATTCTGCAAGTGGTGATATATCGCTGATGCTGTTAACGGACAGCCAGAGCTTTGTCAGTGCAGTGAGTCCATCAAAATCACCGCTTGCCAGAGATGTAATTGACATGCTACTCAGATTAAGCGATGTAATTCGCGCGAGGTCCACCTCAGTTACGTTGTTACAATCGGTCACGTTTGGCACCGCAGCAGCGATCGCTTCTGCTACCTGGGATGTGCGGTTACAAATGGCAGATTGGACGAGAACATACCCAAAATGATTCGCGGGTAGTGACGGCAATGCACCAATACTCACATTTGTTGTTGAAGTAAAGGTCGCACTTTCGGTGCTACCTTTCGAAATTGTGACCGTGCTGCCGTTGATGGGTATTGTCATATCAAAAGGCGCACCTTCGGATATCACCGCTTTGAACTGCCCTGCTGCGACTTGTTGTAAGGACACAATCAACAGCATCGGGTCAACGAGGTTTCTACCCAAACGTAACGTTGTTAACGAAGTCAATCCTTCAAAGATACCACTCGGTAGGCTTGTGAGCATATTGCCGTATAGATTGAGATTGGTAAGTCCCGTGAGTCCGGCAAAGTCGCCTGATTGGAGCGCGGTGATGCCCATTGAACGCAAATTGAGCGCGGTGATTGCGGATAGATGCGTAGCGGTTACATCCTCGGCAGCGGTTATGTTTGGCACTGCAGCAACGATGGCATCGCGCACCGCTGGCGTTCGGTCACTGACAGCGAGTGTCGTTGATACCAAAGTCGTTTCTGCTACATCCATGACGCTGATGACGACGGTGATTGCATCGGTGAGGTTACCATCGGAAACGGTGATTATGAGTATGTAAATCCGTTTCATTTCATAGTCTAATGTTGTTTTGGTTTTTAGCTGCCCCGAACTGCTATCTATCTCAAAAGCAGCTGCGTCTGTTCCGCTGAGAGAATATGTAAGGGTGTCGTCATCCGCATCGGTTGCTGAGACAGCACTGCCGATATTTATATTGGCTGCTGTGTTCTCTGCAATGGTGCGTATGATATTAACACCGTCGGTGAAAACGGGCGCGGTGTTTGTTGATGGTTCAGGTTCTATAGGTTCAGGTTCTATAGGTTCAGGTTCTATAGGTTCAGGTTCTATAGGTTCGGGGACTATAGGTTCGGGGACTATTGGTGTCGTGGTTACGACTTCGCTGATAATCTCAACTGGCAGCGCACTGGATTTTGAGAGGGTATATCCGTAATGGTTCTGCGGTAGACCGGGCAATGTGCCAATATCTGCAGTGACAGCAGCGGTCATGCCGGCTGTGCGAGATGCTGTGAGAGCACTGCTCTCCGTGCTACCTTTAGATATGGTGATGCTGGCTGCCTCGCCACCAATGCTGCCGTTCATGGCACTGAGCGGTAGGACAATATCAAACGGCGCACCCGTGGGCACAACAACCTTGAACTGTCCATTATCAAGATTTTCTATTGATACAGTAATTGGCAACGGGTTAACGGTGTTACCCCCTAATCGGAGTGTTGTCAGTGCGGTCAACCCTTCAAAAATGCCGTCCGGTAAGCTACTGAGATCGTTGTTATACAGATTCAGATTGGTAAGTCCAGTCAAACCGGAAAAATCGCCGGTTTTCAACACTGAAATGCCTGCACCGCGTAGATTCAGGCTTGTTATCGTTGCGAGATGTGTTTCGGTCACATCGGCGGCAGCATCTATGTTCGGCACTGCTGCGACAATCGCATCCCGCACCTGTGATGTACGGTCACTCACTGGGGTGACATCCGCATAACTCGTACTATGCATACTATGACTTATCAAAAGAAATGCTGAAATTAGCAGGAAAAATTTTATGTTTACACAACGTACCTTCAAAATAAACTCCTTACAATTACGATAACTCAATTTGTTACCAAATAAAATGTGAGACAATCACACAAAACATGATAGGTCATCTATTGTATTTATTATATATACATATTAAATGACTTAATATGTATATTATACTTGCTACATAACCTATTAATCAATTAACTATATAATATTTATGGGTGTTGTCCCATCTTTAGACTGCACCAAAAGAACACCAAGGGGTGTGTATACACATTGTGACAGTCTACAGGGCGTTGACAGGAGTGTCAACGAAAGAGAAGATTTTTCAGGCAATTCGTCCCTATAGGGAGCTGGTTTCCATTTTAAAACTGACAGAAAGCGGTGCATTCTGCTATAATAGAAACCAGCCTGTCATATTCGCGTTATGGCAGTGCTAAGCGTCGCTGGTGTGTCCTCACCAGCGGCGCACCTAAAAAGATTAGGAAGCAGCCCTGACGTAACGCACGCGCACTCCGTGAATTGCTAACGTCAACATATATTGTAGCAGATTATACAAAATATGTGCAATAAAAAATTGTGTCAAGTTCCAAATCAGCATTTTTTGCGCAGCGCAACACCATAAATGCTACAATCCGCAGGACAATCCCGCAAAAAAAAAGATGCTATAGCATCTTTCCATGCTTGAATCTTGCGATTACTTACCATGTGCAAAAATGCAGGACCATTTAGTTTTAAGAATTTTCAGTTGATGCATGTTACTGAGAGTTTCTATTGTCAGTTTTTTGTTGCACTTTGTTGCAAAATAAAGTATAACTTTTAATCGCACCAGTTTGAAATCGAAACCCCTTTATTTTAGACTGGTGCGATTAAATGAACAGTCTTTTAATCGCACCAGTTTGGAATTGAAACGCGAACTCATAGATAGATTGGTCATCATCTCCCACTTTTAATCGCACCAGTTTGGAATTGAAACCCCAACGTATCTGGATCAACGTCCTGAACATCAGCAACCCTTTTAATCGCATCAGTTTGGAATCGAAACAGGAAAGTATCGTCAAGAAAAGCCACGTCCAAATCTCTACTTCTAATCGCACCAATTTGGAATAAGAACTTTCGCCATACCGGACACTCTATCCATATTAAAACCCTTGACATCAACACATTTTCATAATATACTTAATACAAAACTTGATGCTGGGAGATGACACGATGCAGAGAAAAATACAAGCTGCGCCGACAATAGTCTATCCGGAATCGGACAGGAAACATATAGAAGAAACGGATACACACCGAGACTTAATGGTAGATTTCATTCAGATATTGAGAAACTATTATCAGAATGAAAAGGATGTTTATGTATCTGGCAACCTCCTGATATATTACGAAAGGGGCAACCCGAGAAAGTCTATCTCTCCCGATGTGTTCGTGGTTTTTGGCGTTGAAAAGAAACAGCGGAACACCTATCTGACATGGGAAGAGGCACAAACACCCGATTTTGTGTTGGAAGTGGCAAGTCCGAGCACCTTCCCAAAGGATATGGGAGAAAAGAAAGAACTTTATGCGTCTGTGCTTGCGGTGAAGGAATACTACATCTACGACCCGATGGGGCAGATTGTGCCGAGTTTTATCGGATACCGACTCATTGATGGTGAGTATCAAGAAATAACTTTGATAAATGATCGTTTGCCTTCAGAGACGTTAGGGTTGGCGTTAGGGGAACATGATGGCAACTTGCGTCTTTATAACCCAACGACATCGCACTGGTTGCAAACGCCACAGGAACGCGCAACAAACGTTGAGGCTGAACTTGCTAAGGCGTTAGCAGAAATTGAACGTCTACGTGCGATACAAAATGAATAATTGGTAGGAGGGAACTCCGATTCCCGAAAATGTCGCGATTCTACAATCCTCACTTGTTCCGATGGCGCAAAATATAAGTTGCCTCTGTTCTATAAGTTTCCTACTAAGCGCGTTAACAATCTTCCCACCAAATAATCGGAAGAAGCGCGTGAATTGCGCGACTACAAACGCCGTCCATCCAAAAGAAAATGTATAGATATTTTTAGATTTTACTATATCATCCACGGTTAGGAGGGTGTTAAGCATCTCCTGCCTCGGCAGCTTGACGTTCCAACTCACCACGCCACCCAAGAACCATGCCAGACTTGATATGCTTAATATCAAATCCAGTGTATCGATCTTCAAGCGTATCACCCAACTTTTGAGTTTCTACCCAGCGGTCCCACGCGGTTTTCATCCATTCGTGGGGTAGTGCCTCTCTCACAGCGGAATCCAGTTGCCACGCATGCCGGACATCCGATACTGACGGTTCGCCACTGAATTCGCCAGACCATTTTGACCAACCGATTGACAATGTGTTACGCTCGCGATCAGGAACGGTATGACCGCTGTGGATAGTAGCACCATTGCGGATGAGAGCTTCTCCTGCCTTAAGGCGAATCGCGACCTGTCCCGGCAACGGATCCTCTCCGTTCCAACTGGGTGTATGTGGAACACCTTGATCTTTCATAGATTTCGGTAGAAGCACGTCATGTTCATAAGGGGTACGCCAGCGGTCATGACTATCGGGGACGAGTTCATGGCATTCTTCGTCAACAAGTGCCAAGAACATACTCACACCGTTTCGTTCTTTAAGACTCTTTGCGTTCCTTTCTCGAATTTCTTTCCATCGGATTTTTTCAACCTCTTCGGAGTAAGCTTCCGGACCATCCCCGCGAACCTCGCGTTGCGCAAAATAACCCTTTCCCGTGCCCCACCACGTTACGTCTCTATGCCAACCAAGTTTATTTTCGTGTGTTCGCGGATTTGCCCACAGCAGCATGCCACTAAATGTTAAATCTTCAGGTTGAAGTCCATGGCACCAAGATGCAACAAAGTCTAAAAATTCTGTTGAACCGTGGAATTCGGCAAAACAAGATTCTCCGAAAGCAGGATGAATTATACCGCGAATAGCCCACGGTTGCTCCTGTCCGGTGCGGTGAACATAACCCTTTGAACAGTCTATTTTGTCATATTTATTTTCAGGTGCACACGCCGCCGTAACATGCCGACCCGCCTCTCTAAGAATCGGGATCCACGGGTTATCAACAAAATCGTTAATAATGACAAAACCGTGTTCCTTCAAGTGCGCTAAACGTTCTGGTGTGGCACCAGGTGCCGCGTGTTCTGGATTGAAATCAGCAAAAGCGGTAGCACGATAAGTTTCCGTCACTGGTGATTCATTAGCATCCATTACTGTCCCTTCCTTTCGGTATATACCGAGACGAATGTCTCACACCGAAGTCAGTCTAAAATGTATAATCATATTTACGCTTTTTTCTCACAATGTCGGAATTATGACATTAAATTGAAAAATTGTCAAAATTTAGTGTGTATGAAGTGGGGTTTTTAATCCCCACTTTAATTTTTAATCTCCTGCCAATTGAGTGATTTACAAATATGAGAAATGCTTTTTATACCAAATTAACGGGATTTGTCCTATTTTCCGGACGGTAGGTGCGGTTTCATGAAGATTAATTTATTAATTCGGTAATTCTGATCTCTTTTCTGTCTGAATCGCGGATTATCGCAGAGAACGCGGATTACGCGGAATTAAGAGATTCTTTGTTACCGACCCGTCTCTGGCGAAAGGGAATGTCCGAGACACAAAAGCATTTTCCGCGTCTTCTGTGTCCTCCGTGCCCTCCGCGATTCAGACAACCAGATAATGGACCTCACACAAGAAAAACATAAAACAAGATGTCTATGGTTAGAAAATTACCGAATTAATTTTTTAATCTTCATCTAAGCAATATTAAGAAATAAATTTTAGGTTTTGAGGAAGGCTGGAAAACAGGAAGACTGGAAGAAACACTGTGTTCATTATCTTCCCGACTTCCATACTTCCAATCTTCCAACTCATCTGCGGATCAAAAACATAAATCTAATATTGAAACTTGCTTAACCGCACCTAATACCAAGAAAAATGAGATAAATCCCGTTAATTTGATATTACTTTAGAACGAGAACGTAAACAGCATCAAAATAACCGTTATTTTCTTGCATTTCTATCCTATTTCTGATAAAATTGCCCACAAAAGTTGATTTTGGTAAAGACAGTACTTTAATCATATAAAGGACGTAAACAAATGGCACTTCCAAAAATGGCACGGGTACGGCAACATTTTGAAGCACCAGTTCTCACTGATCTACCCGCAGCAATCCATGAAGAATTAGATCGGATAAGTGCTGCATCTATTATCCACTCAGGTGAAACCGTAGCAATAACCGCCGGTAGTCGTGGCGTTGCCAATATTGCAACCGCAGTCAAGGCAACTGTTGATTATCTCAAACGTCTCGGTGCGAAACCTTTCGTCGTTCCAGCTATGGGAAGCCACGGAGGCGCAACCGCGGAAGGACAGCGGAGCGTACTGGAACATTACGGCATCACTGAAACAACCGTTGGCGCGCCAGTAAAAGCAACAATGGAGGTTGTGAAACTCGGTAGTCTACAACAGGCAGGTGCTGACGACCTACCTGTTTTCATGGATCGCTACGCTGCAGAAGCAGACCACATTGTGCCACTGAATCGCATTAAAGCACATACAGATTTCAACGGCTCTATTGAAAGCGGTCTCATGAAGATGATGGTCATTGGTCTCGGTAAACAGCAAGGGGCAAACTTCTATCACCGTGCTTTCTTTCAATACGGTTTTGAACACGTTATCACAGCGGTTGGCGGTTTCATTCTTGACACAGGGAAGATCGCTTTTGGGTTGGGACTCCTTGAAAATGTGCATGAAGATACCGCTAAAGCTGTTGCAATGCCTGCCGCACAACTACTGCAAACTGAACGCGAACTCCTTGTTGAAGCAAAATCGTTGATGGGGAGACTCCCTATTGATGAACTTGATCTGTTGATTGTGGATTGGGCAGGAAAAAATATCAGCGGGACAGGGATGGATTCAAACGTTATCGGCAGGATGATGCAGAATTTTGAGCCTGAACCCCTCAAACCCGCCATTCTACGTATATTTGTCCGTGATCTTACCGAAGAAAGCGATGGCAATGCAACCGGTATCGGTCTCGCAGATTTCACTACAACGCGGCTTGTCGACCAGATTGACCGACACGCAACCTATATGAACGGTATCACCGCACTCGGACCGCAGAAATCAAAAATTCCGTTCTACTATGATACAGACAGAGAAGCGATTGAAGTAGCACTTGACACCATCGGTTTGACAAAACCCGAGAACGCACGCGTTATTCGAATTGAGAGCACGTTAAGATTAACAGAACTTGACATCTCTGAAGCACTCCTTGAAGATGCGCAACTACACTCAAACCTTGAAGTTACGGGTGAAACACTTCCTTTTGAATTTAACGCAACAGGCAACCTACTGCCCTTTACATCGGAGACCCACTAAGTGAAGCGATTAATTGTCGGTATCACAGGTGCAAGTGCAGTTGTTTACGGGGTACGTCTTCTTGAGGTCCTCACAAAACGTGAGGATATAGAAGTGCATTTGACGATCTCTAAATCTGGTGCGCGAGCGTTGTGGGAAGAACTACAGATTGAAATAGACATTGATAAATTTCGGTTGGAATCGCTAATTGGTGTTGATACAGAGCAGGTCATTTATCATCATGAATCTGATATTGGCGCATCCATCGCAAGCGGTTCTTTCCGCACGGAAGGGATGATTGTGGTGCCGTGTAGTATGGGCTCTGTCGCCTCTATTGCAGCGGGTATTTCGCGTAATCTTATCCAACGTGCAGCAGACGTCTGTATCAAGGAACGCCGTAAACTTGTCATTGTACCGCGTGAAACGCCGCTTAGTTCCATCCATCTTGAAAACATGCTCAAATTGTCACACATTGGGGTGTGTATATTGCCTGCAATGCCGGGGTTTTACCACTTTCCCAAAACGGTTGATGACCAGATCAACTTTGTTGTAACGAAAATCTTAGATCAGTTCGACATAGATTCGGGACTGACCCAACGTTGGAAAGAATAGGGCGTTGATGCGAAAACTCAAAATTATCCTTGAAATGATAAAATTTGAACATACCGTGTTCGCGCTCCCGTTCGCCATTATGAGCGCGTTTATTGCTGCCGAAGGGCTCCCACCATTAACGAAACTGGGATGGATTCTCGTGGCGATGGTCGGCGCGCGCAGCTGCGCAATGGCATTCAATCGCCTTGCCGATGCTGAAATAGATAGCCAAAACCCACGCACAGCAACGCGCGCAATTCCAGCAGGATTAATCACAAAAGGGGCAGTATGGATATTTACACTCGTTTCGGCAGGTTTGTTGGTATGTGCAGCATGGCGATTGAACCCGCTTGCGTTTGCGTTATCCCCAGTTGCCCTTGCCGTAATTATGGGGTATTCGTTTACGAAACGGTTCACTGCACTTTCTCATTTGTGGTTAGGACTTGCGCTCTCCATTTCACCCGTAGGTGCGTGGATTGCAATTAAGGGGCAATTTGATTGGACTCCGATAATTCTCTGCTGTGTTGTGTTGCTTTGGACAGCAGGTTTTGACATCATCTATGCATGCCAAGATGTGAATTTCGACAAAAAACATGGGTTTCACTCTATCCCAGCGCGGATCGGTATTCGTTGGGCATTATGGGTCTCGTCTGCGCTGCATGTTATTGCCGTTTTGCTCCTTTTTGGCATTCCTCTGCTCACTGAATTAGGACTTTTCTACTACATTGGCGTTGGAATTGTCGTACTGATTTTTATCTATGAGCATGCCATCGTTAAACCGAATGACCTGTCCCGCGTCAATCTTGCATTTTTCACACTCAACGGCATGATTAGTCTGGTGTTGATGGCACTTTCAATCGCCGATATTCTACTGTAGCAGAACCTATCCATTGGTCTTGGAGACACGTTAAATATGAAACTTTCGTTCTCTGTTCGCGTCGCAGAAAACGCCTCAAAAAGGGATGCCACCCACACCTTTGTGCAACTGACAGAACTCGCAGCGAGTCTTGACTACGAGGCAATGTGTATGCGCGCCTCCCAAATCGGTATCCATTCACCTCTGGAACAGATTACCGCCGCACGCAAACAAGCAGATTCGCTGAACCTAAAAGTCTCTATGATTACCGGTGACTTTCCCGTGCCACTTAACAACGATGAAGGACCAAATGGACTTCGCAATATAACACCGTATCTTGATTTAACAGAACTTCTCGGATCAGACCTAATTCGCATTGCTATGAAGGTTGAGGCAGACATTGCATGGGCACAACGCGCGTCTGACGAAGCCGCAGAACGCGGTATCTGTCTTGCACACCAATCCCACACACAAAGTCTATTTGAAACAGTAGAAGGTTCGATTGATGTGCTAAAACGTGTCAACAGAAAGAATTTCGGCATTATCTATGAACCAGCAAATCTTGACTTGTGCGCGCAGGATTACGGTATTGAAACCCTAAAGAAGTTTTCGCCATATCTGTTCAACGTCTATCTTCAGAACCACGTCCGCAGACCAGAAGGAAAGACGCGTCTATTGACGTGGATTCAAGGCGAGGTGCCACACGATCCGATCCGATTACAAGATGAAGGTGGAATTGATTTCCCATTAGTCTTTAGCAGTTTAGAAGCAATCGGTTACGATGGTTATGTGACCGTACATCAAGCGTTCCGAGAGATAATGGAACCTGAAGACGCTGCAGAACAGAGTTATGCATATTTAAAACCTTTTTGTTCGTAGTCTATAACTCACTTCAAATAATCTTAAATTGAAATTATGGGAGGTAGCACTCATGGCATTTAGCGATTTTAAGACAATTTCTGAGGTTCAAGAAAAATTTAACATCAAATACTCGTATAGCGATTTTTTTGGAGTTGAGGCAAAAGATCCTTCAGAACAATTTCTGAAAGAACTTGAGTTTAGTAAGCAACATATTGATTTTTTTACATCAGAGGGATCAAGATGTGAAGTGGTTATATTCCCTATTTTAAGAGAGATCTACAAAGATTATGCTGAAAACTATGGACTTTGGGTAAAGAAATCCATTACTTATGATGAGACTTTGAATGGCACGCCAGATTATCTTGTCGCTACCAAATCTGAATTGGGCATTACTGTTGTCGGAATGCCTTTGATAATGATGGTTGAGGCGAAAAAGAACGACTTTGAACAGGGGTGGGGACAATGTTTGGCTGAGTTGGTTGCCGCGCAAAAAATAAATGACGACCCTGATTTTCCCGTTTATGGTATTGTTACCGATGGAACGGTATGGGAATTTGGAAAACTTGTTGGAGATGTTTTTACACGAAATCGAACTAACTTTACTTTAGCTGATTTACCTGTTCTATTTGGTGCTGTGGATTCTGTATTCAAAGCAATACAGGAAAATTAAGGCTGTCAATGTTGAGCGAAGAAAACATCTATGAACACACAACGTCCCAATATACTACTCATCACAACCGACCAGCAGCGGACAGATAGCCTCAGCTGCTACGGTTCGACATTTACAGATACGCCGCATTTAGATAAATTCGCTTCAGAAGGTGTCTGTTTTGAACGTGCCTATTGTACAAATCCAGTTTGTACGCCTGCCCGTGCCTCAATCTTTTCAGGAAAATATGTCAGTCGGCACGGTGCGTGGAACGTCGGCATGAACGTCCCAGAGGATGAACCGATGATCTCACACAGACTTTCAGATGTCGGGTATTGCACGCACTATATTGGCAAGGCGCATTTTCAACCCTTCGGTGCGTCCCCAGAACAATCGGCTGAAACGCGAGACGATACAGATCGTTATCCCGAATTTCGCGGTCCCTACTACGGATTTGAGACAATAGAACTGGCACTCGGACATGCAACCTATGGACTCGTTGGTCATTACGGGGAATGGGTAAAGTCTCAAGTTTCCGAAGAAACCTTTGCGAGTTACAGCAAAGCAAGACGTCTTTCAAAAGTAGGATTTGGCGGCGGTGCCCATGATTGGGACATACCCTTAAAATACCACAACAGTGTTTGGACTGCTGATCGGACAATAGATTTTCTGACAAACCATTCTGCCGAACAACCGTTTTTGTTAGCAGTTGGCTTTCAAGATCCACACCATCCGCACTGTGTGCCAACCGAATTTGAGGAACGCGTTGATCCTGCCGAAGTCCCACTCCCAGATTTTGTTGAAGGTGAATTGGACGACAAGCCACCCCATTTTATGGAAGCACGTTGTGGACAACTTGGAAAATCAAAAATCCGTGGAAAGTTTGCAATCGCTGGACAAGGCGGCGGTGCAGATTTTCGCAAAGTTCCCGAAGACGATGCACGATTGGGTAGGGCATACTATTACAATATGGTGAAAATTATCGATCAGCAGATGGGACGTATCTTGGCGTGTCTTGATGCGCGCGAATTGACCGAAAGGACATTGGTCCTGTTTACCACCGACCACGGGGAACTACTGGGTGACCACGGACTCTGGATGAAGGGACCTTTCCATTATGAGCAGCTTGTCAGAGTGCCAACGTTAATACGGTATCCTGCAGTTATACCATCTGGACAACGCACACAAGCACTATTCAGCCACGTTGATATTGTCCCAACCGTGCTCGCAGCTGCTGGATTGCCAATCCCATCAGATACAGATGGTGTTGATGCGATGCCGATGCTCACTGGAGAACAAGATAACGTGCGAGATTCAGTGTTAGTTGAATGTATAGACGACCCGCAGGGCTTACGTCTCAAAACTATCGTAACCGACACACGGAAGTTGACATGGTATTGTGGACATCCGTCCGGTGAACTTTACGATCTAGCAGATGACCCAACAGAACGAGTCAATCAGTGGGACAACCCTGCTTACGCAGCTGATAAAGCACAACTCATCGGTGCAATCCTTGAGCAAATGGAAACATTGGAGAACCGAGTTGAACGACTATCGTATGCTTAACCAATCTATAGCAACTTCAGAATTTAAGGGAGAAAAAACTTATGGCATTTAGCGATTTCAAAAAGATCTCTGAAGTTCAAGAAAAATTCAGAATCAGATACTCGGCAAATGATTTTTTCGAGGTTGAGGAAGCAAAACCTTCTGAACAATTTCTGCAGGATTTTGAGTTTAGTATGCAACACATCAATGTTTTTTCATCTGAGGCATCAAGATGTGAAGCTGTAATCTTTCCTATCTTAAGAGAGGTTTACAAAAAATATGCTGATAGTATTGCCTTGTGGATAAAGGAACCCATCACCTATGATGAAACCCTAAACGGCACCCCGGATTACCTTATTTCTACAAAATCTGAATTGGGTATAACTGTTGTTGGCACACCTTTGATAATGTTAGTTGAGGCAAAAAAGAACGACTTTGAACAAGAGTGGGGACAATGTTTATCTGAATTGGTTGCTGCCCAAAAGATAAATGACGACCCATCTTTTCCTGTCTACGGTATTGTTACCGATGGAACATTATGGGAATTTGGACGGCTTGTCAACGACACCTTTACGCGAAACAGAACAAACTTTACCTTGGCTAATTTGCCTATTCTATTTGGTGCTATTGCTTCTGTTTTCAAAGAGGCAACTGAAGTACCTGTCTGTGAATCTGAGGTCACTTAACATCAGCTTTAGAAGGAATACATCAGTTTTTCCAGGAGCAACTAAAACTTCGTCAATAGAGACCTTACCGCGATCGTCGAATCCGAGCAGGTGTATCGTCACCGTGAATCTCCGAAGAGAGGATACGAAGACTCCTATCTTCAATCGGCAAATCCACCTTTACGCCACCACGGCGATGTGATTCCCGAAGAGCAATAGCAACCTCAAGTGCAGCCCGTCCATCTTCACCTGAACATTTTGGCGAACCCCCGTTTTCAATGGCGTTGATGATGTCGTCAACAATCGTCAACCCCATCCCTTGCATCCGCTCAGGCAAAGGAAACGGACATGTCGCAGGAACACCACGTCCACGCCGACCACCGGGGAGCACACGAATCAACTCAAACTTTTCAGCATTATTGATTGAGCGGATACGTCCCGTTGTGCCGATCACATCCACTTCCCACGGTGCAGCACCACACGACGTGCTTCGAAGATACGCACGAACACCGTTATCAAAAACAAGATAACCGTTCCCCATCAGATCGTTTTCACCTGCTGCAGCTTCATCGGATTGCATCTCACCGAAAACCCACTCCACATTCCCACCTGCCATATAACGTAGAATATCAATCGCATGGCTGCCGTTATGTGAGAGACCGCACTGTGCATACACAGTTACCTGCAGCACATTACCGATTTCACCCTCGTCAATAAGTTTTCTTGCCTCGCTAAAGAAAGGATTCCACCGCCTTGCACAATTGATTGCCATTACGATACCATTCTCTCGGCATACATCCACCATCGTATCTGCTTCGTCAAGGCTTAGCGAGATCGGTTTTTCTGCCCAGATCCCTTTTACACCCGCACGCGCCACATCTTGCACGATAGTCGCACGTACCCGTGCTGTCGTGCAAATACTTACAAGATCAAGATTTTCCTTCTCTAACATTTCACGATAATCGCCATAGATATGTTCTGACCCTAATCCCCAACGTTCGCCAAAAATTGAGCCTTGTTCGGTATGTAGGTCCGCTCCCGCGACCAATTCCACTTTCGGTGAAGCCTGATAACTTGGAGCATGACAATAAGGGAGAAAAAGTGATCCTCCCTGCGTGATCTCGTCATCAAAAGTACTCCCCATCCGTCCTAAACCGATTACGCCTGCACGATAAGTTGACATCTTTATCTCCTCTAAGAATGTCGTATAAGAAAACGTCTAATCTGGAACAAATTGTTGCTGTTATTTTCCTAATATGCTTGCGGTGTCACTACAATTGTTGGCAAATAGTTTCTCATAGACAAAATCCAACCATCTATTTTGCGGCAACACAATATCGGGTTTCGGTGCAAGTGGTGTCCAGTAAGGCTGAAAAATATGACCTCTATCGCTTTCCAATTCCCACATATCCTCTGTTTTTTCTGAAGTACTCAACAGAAAGAAATGTCGTGTTTTCTGTTTGCTCAAGTTTTTGCTCGGCACCCATCCCGATATATTATAGGCAATATATGAGGGATCGGAAAATTTATCGTATTCAAAATATGAAACGTGAGTGAAATCTTTATGGGTTGAATGATACACCACAGTGAGTCCTCTGGTTAGTTTATCTTTATACGGAATCGCGTTTAAATCGGGTTTGATATAAACTTTCGTTGTTTCTATCAGTATCCTCTCTTGCTCTGCCAACTCATTTTCAAAACAACCGATATATTTTTCAATCTTTACATTTTGCAGTCCTGTTTCTTCATAGACTTCTCTCTGGAGCGCAGTTTCAATATCTTCACCGACTTCAACTGTCCCTGCTGGAATTTGGATGCCAGCATTTGGGTGTTTAAACACAAGCAACACCTTCACCCCATTGCGTTCTTGCGTAATAAATGCTGTGACCTTTTCGATCAATTCACTCATTTGTCTTTTTCCACATCTTTTGAAGGTTATGTCTAAACAGGCAGCGATATAATTACGGAACAGAATCAGCGTTCAACACAGAATCTGGCCCACGAATACCATTTTGCGCCAATATTTGACGATATTTACCCCGTTTCACACTTGACGCAGTTTTTCCAGTGGAAATCCAGTGGTAAGTACTCTGACCTTCCAAATCTTCAAGGCTTTTTGCAGAACGTTCACGCCACCGTTTTAACCATCCTAATTTATCTGTGATCTCTTCTACTTTGCGCGTATTATCCGCCGGATGAACTTCAACATAGTATATCCGTTCTTTATAACCGAACACGTAATCCCAACGGTGTTCATTCGGATAACGCCTTTCAAGACAATTATCTATATCAACGCTTCCTGCCAAATCGCGTGTTGAGCTCACCTTTATTTTTCTACTATTTGTACCCAATGCCTGTAACCCTTTTCTTAAGCACTTTGCAATTTCGGGAATACTTTTAACAGCCTCGGTAAAATTCACACATCACTCTCCCACACAGCTTCCGTTACAATATCAGCTGCCTTCGTACTAAATAGTGTAAGACCACCCCAATCTGATACTGATTTATCAGGATCTTCTGGATCTAATGTTGAAATATCTTTGACATTTACAACACTGTCTTCGCGACTGTCTTCACGAGAGAAATAATAGGTTTTGAACGTTTTTTTGTGCATGACTGTCTCTGTAAGGTCATAGGAAAAGCTATTTGGTTTCAAATCCAGCAACTGTCTTAACCTTGCTGGTGCATTTTTTGATTTAGCAATGAGTTGAATTGCCCAGATAAGTTCTAAAATTTGCGACGAATGGGTAGAAACAATTACTTTGTAGTCGCGCCGCATTAACTCAAAAATAACAATGAGCAGTGCTGAAATGGATTGAGGATGTAACCCCATTTCCGGTTCTTCAATAACAACCCAATTGAGGTTATTTTTCTTTCGCGTACCTCCCGCAGGCATTAACCTGTACAGTCCCATCAACAGAGGCACGAATTCCCTCTGACCAGTTGACCAAACCATAAACGGTAGATGGCTACCTTCAACCTCTAAGACAATTCGTTTACGCAAACCTGAACGATCCAGTTGAACTTTAGCTCCGCCAAAAATACGCTCCCCAATTGTGTCGCGTATCGCTTTATTCATACGGCCTGCCTGCGGAAAGATGTCACCTTTACCAGAACCCAAACCTGTTTCTAGTAATAGACGCAGGTGTTCACTGAATTGCTTAACAACGTAAGGGTCACCAAGAGCGTAGTCAGTAAAAGCACGCGGCCATCCATCCTTGAGTGTCATTACTCGGTGTGCAGGAATCAGGAAGAGTCTCTCCGATTTTTTTCTACCTTTTCTGGATAATTCTTTGTCAAGATCAAAGTCCACGTCGTCAACGGTGATTTTCGTCGTGGTATTGTCCCAAATCCCTTCCATCCCTTCACCGAAATAGAGGGATAAAAAATCCTCAGATTTCTCGTGCCAATCAAAACCGTGTTTTTTGAGGGTTTGCGTAATATCGCCTACGTCTAAAATTAACTTTACAAGTTGGAGTAGAATGCTCTTTCCACTCGCTTGTTCACCTACCAACACAGTCAAGTCCCCAAAGGCAATATCGGCTTCAGGGATCTGTCCTAACGAAGTTAGTGTAAGCCGTTTCATATTATTCCTACTCCTTTATTCATCTGTCGGTGATTCGATCCCCGCAGCCTCAATCAATAGTCTTATACCATTTCTGAATGCTCGTCTATCATTAGCAAAGAACGCGTTTGTAGTCGCGCAATTCATTGCGCCTCTTACATTCGCATTAGGATCAGTTCCAAATCGCTATACATTAGCAAAGAACGCGTTTGTAGTCGCGCAATTCATTGCGCCTCTTACATTCGCATTAGGATCAGTTCCAAATCGCTATACATTAGCAAAGAACGCGTTTGTAGTCGCGCAATTCATTGCGCCTCTTACATTCGCATTAGGATCAGTTCCAAATCGCTATACATTAGCAAAGAACGCGTTTGTAGTCGCGCAATTCATTGCGCCTCTTACATTCGCATTAGGATCAGTTCCAAATCGCTATACATTAGCAAAGAACGCGTTTGTAGTCGCGCAATTCATTGCGCCTCTTACATTCGCATTAGGATCAGTTCCAAATCGCTATACATTAGCAATGAACGCGTTTGTAGTCGCGCAATTCATTGCGCCTCTTACATTCGCATTAGGATCAGTTCCAAATCGCTATACATTAGCAATGAACGCGTTTGTAGTCGCGCAATTCATTGCGCCTCTTACATTCGCATTAGGATCGTCTATCATTTAATGACGATGTTGATAGACTGCGGGAATACGAAAAAAACCGTGAATTTTACGCATAGATATTCTTCATCTGCCATGCATCCAACGATTTGAGTTCGCTGTCTTGACCTTGAGAACGCAAAGATACACCGACACTATCTTCTCTGTCAGGATAAACCCGCATAGCAACACATTGTCGTCCATTAGCGAATACTTCCACGACACTCTTATCAACAAACACACGCAATTTGAGCGTTTCGTCTCCGGTAATTGAAAGCGTACCAGTTTCGGGGGCACGCGAACGCACATCCGGGGCAATTGACGAATAAGAGGAATCAATTGTTAGCAAGCTATCGCGAACATTTCTGCCTGAATTGAGGTTACGCATGCCGCGTTCTCTGAAGAAAGCGATACGGGTAAATTCCTCTTTCTGTGGTGAACGCAAGACGTTCAGTTCAACCATGGGTGAACCTTTTGTGTCAATTTCAAGCGCAAGCTCCATAGCGTTGCCATTTATGTTTTCTAACACAACTTCCTCATTTGCAGGAAGCGTCTGTCCACCAACATGCTGATGGTCGGACCGCAAAGATTCAATATCGCCAGCAGGTTCAACACCGAGATCATCTTTTGAGAGAAGCGTCAGGCGACGCGGCAACGTCATAATCTGGTTCCAACCCTTAGTCGGTTTTGCGGGGTTCATGTTATAGATTACGATGACACCACCCTCACCATCAGGAACCGCAGACGGCGCATGAACACCAGCGGGAGACGCTGCTCCGAAGTTATTCTTCGCACCTGCTGTCACAACGAACTTATCACGTGCCGTGTCGTAATCACCAAGCAGATATTGCCCCCCACTCATGTGACTGAAAAATAGAAGGATATGCCGATCACCGATGGGCCAAAAATAGGGACATGCGCCATCATCACCTACCAACGTGTATTGATCATCTTCAACGAAGGGGTGCAAATAGACCCAGTTCGCCAGATCTGCTGAACGGAGCAGAAAGTTCGCTCGAACAGGTTTGCCACCGGGACCGTGTGGTAACGTTCCACCCGATAGCGAATAATATATATCATCTTTTTTCCAAATACACGGATCGAAAACACGATAAACAGGGTTTGTGCCATCAGCGTGTCTTGAGGGTATCACCGCTTTGCCAGAAACCTTCTCCCAATTCAAAAGAAGTGGGTCGCTTGACACTGCTACCATATTACCGACAACAGTCCCGTGGTACATGGCAATCACGCGATCCTCTTCAACATAAGTTGAACCGGAAAAACAGCAGCGTTCTGGGTTCGGATAAATCGCATAAGGCAAATCGCGCCAATGGATAAGGTCATCGCTAACAGCGTGTCCCCAGTGCTGACGTGTATCTTCCGGTGGATATGCTTGATAGAAAAGGTGCCATCGTCCTTGCCAAAAGCAAAGACCGTTCGGATCGTTGAGCATCGCTTCCGGATTGATGTAGTGATAGATCGGGCGATGCGGGTCGCCTTCATAAGTCTTCCGATAAGCGATCAACCGTTGCACTAACGGATTTGTCTTTAACTGTTCTTCCTGTTCTTCCAGTGTTTCCGTGAAGGTATAGTGAGGTACTTTCGAGGTAAAATCTTCGTTAGCCATAGTTTTTCCTCAGTATATTGTCTATAATACCCGATTAACGGGATTTGTAGCGCGAGGTCCCCGTGCCTCGCAATGCTAACTGCTATTAGAAAACTTCTAATCAAGTTAATTTGGTATAAGATATATAGTGTTTAGCATAGCATAGCATTTATTGCATGTCCAGAAAATTTGTGATTTCTGGGAAGCATTCCTATTGTAGATACTGAATACTATAAACGAGGTTGAAACTGTCCAGGCGCGTTTGCCGAGTATTGAATTATAATTGGCGGGATTTGGTGATAGTATTTTGATTGGGTGGAGGTTGAATTATAATTAGGTGTTGAGCAGGATTTGGAATTAGATTCAAGATGTAGTCTCTGCGGAATTAAATTTAACGATTTCTTCCCAAAGTATGTTACCGTCATCAGAAATAAACTGCCAAAAGTTTGTCCGCATAACTTCAAGCAGTAGCACATATGCTGCCCTCAATCTCATATTGTGCAGGTTTGACTTTATCCTTCGCCACTTGATAATACTCCGGAAAAATTTCAATACCTGCAGAATTTCTCAACATCATTTGGGCAACATGGCAAGTCGTTCCGGAACCTGCAAACGGATCCAGTACCCAATCATTTTCTTTCGTAAACAACTTGATGAACCATTCAGGTAACGTCTTCGGAAAAACGGCACTATGTTTTCGGTTTCCAGTTTCCGTTGCGAGATGTAAAACATTAGTCGGATACGCCATTTTTCGGTCTAACCAATTTGACACGTTCTTACCAAACCCGCTGCCCACCCTTGATGTGTCTCTACTCTGATCTGTCTTGCTAAGCTTTTTCAACCTTTTCTCTGCCCAGTCCCCCATCGGCACCATTACCGCATCCTGATACATATTGAATTTCTTGGTTTTGTTAAACTGTATACATCTTTCCCAAGAATCTCTGAACCTATTCGGCCACTTGCCCGGGTAACTGTTTTTCTTGTGCCAGATAAACTCCTCTGTCCACAACCATCCCTGCTTTTTCATCTCAAGTATCAACTCAATAACATAGGTGTGTCGTTCTCCGTTAACGGCTTTCTCTTTGATGTTTAGGATGAATGTGCCGGATGGCTTGAGGACCCTTAAAAATTGTTCAGCGCGAGGCATAAACCAATCCACATATTCATTTGGATTGATTCCACCGTATGTTTTGGAGCGGCGGTCTGCGTAAGGGGGTGAGGTCATAATCAGGTCAAATGAATCGGTGTTAAAATCGGAAAGAACCTCTAAGCAATCCCCAAGATAAAGATCTGTTTTTACTTTTCCCATTAAACTATTTCCAATAGCAAAAAATAAATCGTTGTGCCATTACAGGATTATAGCATAATATCAAATTAGCCCGGTTTGTAGTGTGAGGTCCCCGTGCCTCACACTGCTGACTTTATCAGAAAACTTCGAATCAAGTTAATTTGGTATAATAATCTATTCCCACTATAATGGAAAAACAACCCGTCTGCCTTCTTGTGCCGAACGATACGCACCCAAGACCATCTCCACAGAAACCCGACCATCTTCTACCGACACATCAGGTTCAGTATCATTCTTCAGGCAGTCAATAAACGGACGTGGAACACCTGATATCCGTTCCCCATGGCCGTTCGGAATTGCAATACCAAGGTCTTTCCATAACGGTTCATCTCGCGTATAGAGTTTTAACGCTACTGCATCTTCAGGTCGTGGAACGTTACACGAAGGTCCATCACCATAGTTCTGGATCACAACACCGTCATATCCATAAATTTCAGTCGTATTTTCTCCTGCAAGTGTCACAGAAGTATTAATCAGAATAGCCATCGCACCACTTGGAAACCGGTAAACTGCAACACCCGTATCATCAGGAGCAACATCTGTCAAAACATTATCAATTTCGGCAATGACACTTGTCGGTTTGCCGAGCATCCAATAGATAAAATCGGTAGCATGGGACGCATCATCCATGAACATTCCCATATTCTTCACAGGATCAATGTGCCAACGGCTCGGTCCCGTTACAAAAGCCTCATTAAAAAGAACGTTGATGCAGTGTCGGCGGCGCAGCATTCCTATTTTACCCAATACCCCACTCTCAATAATTTCTTTCATCGCTATGTTAGCAGGATCGCGACGCATCTGATGTGCCATCATGAATTTAACGCCCGATTTTTGCACTGCTTTAGTCATTTTATCGCAATCTTCTAAGGTGAGTGCCATCGGTTTCTGGCAAAGGATATGTTTGCCTGCCAATGCTGCTGCCGCAACCATCTCCGCGTGCCGATTTGTCTCACATGTCACAATAACAGCATCTATTTCACGGTTATTGACAACATCCTCAAGGTGAGGCGAGAAATTCATCCCAAATTGTGTTGCAGTGTTTTCACCGCGTTCGACGTTATCGTCCCAACACGCGATGAGTTTGACATCGTCAAACCCTTGCATCTTGTTGCAATAAGAGTTAGCGTGTCCATGTGCGAAACTTATTATACCGATACCAATCTTTGTATTCATATATGTGTAATCCAATGTGTGAGTGTTTGTTGCGAATCAATTTCGGGGTTAAAGACCAATAATCCTTCAGTTTGTGCAGCTCTGAGAAGTCGTTGATCTGAGGCAACAAGTACTAACGTATCATCCGTATTATGGAGTTCTGTTGCAATATCCAACGCAGAACGTAGCACCATCACATCAACACTATTGAGTGGATGAGTTTCAATCAAAGACATTGAATTTAAAACAAGGGGATCTGGAACAGAAATCGTTTTGAAACCTGAATTGATATTAATTACTTCCCGCTCTATATACCCAGTTGCCTGAGTAAAATGATTTGAGGTAATACGACCATCGTTTCTTTTACGAACACAAATCCAAAAGACTTCTACTGCGCCGAGTATCAGACACTGTAGGTTCTCCAATGGAACATTTGCAAAAATAAAATCAACACTATCACTTCCTATTTCGTCAGTATACCTTTTGATCAACGCGCTGGCATCAAAATAGAAATAATACACAATTATTTTTCTCGCTCTTCAATGATTGCGCGGCTAAACTCGTTATCTTCAGCACGTATACCGTGCTGCCGCATACTCTCGCGCAGCTCTTCAAGTGGTCTGAGTTCAAAGTCAGGTGAAATGCCCATTTTTTCATATATTTCAGCAAATATTTTCCTCACAATATGGGCATCGCGCTCGTCGTTTTTTATATCAGTTTGAGTTAGTTCTTCACTGGTTTTGCAATTCTCAGTAGCATTTGGCACCAGTTCCTTGACGAGTGAAGAAATCTGCAGATTCATATTTACAACTATCCGCTCTAATCTATCTAAACGTTTGATAACAGTTTCAAGTGTTGCTTTTTCCATCCTAATTGCCTCCTCTATTTCTCTCTCTTCAATAATTGCCCTACTAAATTCGTTATCCTCCGCACGTATGCCGCTCTGTTTCATACTTTCATGGAGTTCTTCAATCGTTCCAGGGTCAAAATCAGGTGGATATCCCATCCGTTCCACTATTTCGTCAATTATCTTCACGCCAATATTGGCATCTTGATTCTCGTCTTTTGCTTCAGATTCCGTTATCTCCTTGTTGGTTGTGCAATTCTCAGAGGCGTTCGGCACTAACTCTTTGACAAGTAAAGAAAGATGCCAATTCATATCCACAACCACTTGCTCTAATCTATCTAAACGTTTGATAACAGTATCAAATGTTGCTTTTTCCATCATAAATACCTCCTTTATTTCCCTGAAACGAATTACTTTTCCAGAACTATCCGAACTTCTGTCTCCACACCATCTTCACCAATATGGACATCAGTCGTAATCGGACCGAGAGACTCCAACGGAAACAGATTATCTTTGGTACGCTGCATTAAAATAGCATCTAATTTCTGCCCCGAAAGCGAAACGAGTAACGTTGCGATCGGTAGAAATCGTTTTATTTCCGGCACCAACAGATTCGGCTGAATAAAAGTCTGCACACCAATATCAGAGAATGCTACGTCACTTAATGCGGGCGCGTCCTCTGAATTCGCATCAAGCACAGATTTTAAGCCACCAAGAGTCGTGCTAAAGAAGAAATCGTTATTGACAACAGCATACGCGCCAGTAAATGACAGTAGGAAATTTAGCTGCAACCGAACAGGTTGCACAGTTACTCCTTTATAGTCTTGTTGTTCAAGGAATTTAAGCGGTATACCAGCCACAGAAATTTTCGTATCTTTTAGACTTTCAATATTATCAGTAAATGCGGCTTTGTTTTGAATTAGCGCGTGCAGAACTAAGGATGGAAATTTTGATACCTCTCCTTCGCTATGTGTAACCAATGCAAGAGTCATTTCTTTACCCAAATGTTGAGAAAATCCAATTTTACCTGATTCAACTTCTATCGCCAAGTTATCCTTTAACATTTTCCACAACTTTGTCCAATCGTGATGCGGATTGTAGGTGACCAAGGCGGTTTGTTCAGGAAGAAAAGTAGGTATATGTTGCCTATCAGTTTTGGATAGAACAGATTTATTAGAATCACCAAAATGATACTGCGAAACAATTACACCTTCTTCATACCGATTGCCAAATGTCCAGAATGCTCCCTTGTCAGACGACTGAGAAACCAGATCAAAAAACGGACGTAAATTGTACCCCTGAGTTGTCAACACATCTAAGAGACGAGGAACATCTAAATATCCAGTATTTGTATCGTTGTTGTAATTATCCTGTATATTCTTCTTTTTAGGATGTTGAACAAGGAAACCACTCTTTTTTCCAGCATAGATGTCAATGACTTCAGCCAACAGCAACGGATTAAGGCTTAAAACACCGATCTTCCCGATGAATGTATAACTAAAATCAAGTGGATATCCGGTAATTGTGTTGATGGTTAGACCGTTGTATTCAGTCTGAATACGTTTGTAGTTAGGATTAATTGCATCTGTAGCGGTGATGGCTTCAATCGCAAGTTTTTCCTTTCCACCCAATTCTGTAATGACTAGAAACGAAAGTTCTCCTTCACTTTGATAAAGCGCGAGTATTGCTTCTTTTCCGAAATGTCCCTTGACTGCTCCCATGTCAAGTTTACCACCCATTTCGTATTCCCAAACCTGCTTCTGATATACCAACTGTCTCCACCAGAGTTGTTCTTTGATGTGACTGAGAATCGGCATTTGAGCAGCCTGCTTCCCGAACTCACTCCGATTAAAGGTCTTGACAAGTCCATCCAATTCTTTGAGCGTTAAATAACCAATTGGAGATTCAGGGAGCAACGTGATAAGACTCTGGTCAGGTTTCCAAAGTGCAGTCTGGTGATAAATAACGGATAACAAAACGATAATTCCTATCAATGCGATCAGGATGGTGAAGATGAGTTTTTTTCTAGATATTTTCATAACGGCTTGAAACCCGCCCTCATACTTCAAGTTTTCAGTATTATTGATTATAGCATATCTGTGTTCTGTAGACAATCCAAAATATGTTTGTAATATTGAGAAAACTGTATTAAAATTAACATAGGTTTAATGAAACAAGGTGTACATATTTCAACAAAAACTCACAAAATCCGTCCATTCTCCATCCTTCTTATCTGCGTGTTGGTGCCGCTCAACTGTTGGTGGGTCGCTGCCTCAATTATGCGCGGTGGTGGAAGTCCAACACAGGTATCTCTTTTTTACAATGCTATTTTTACCATATTAATTTTATTAAGTATTGGACTCCTTTTACGTCGTTTGAATCGAGTCCTTGAACTAAACCGCGCCGAGCTGCTTGTTATCTACACATGCATATCTATAGGTGCGGGACTCGCAGGTGTTGATAGATTCCTCGTGCTAATGCCGCTCATCAGTCATGCGCACTGGTTTGCCACCCCAGAAAATGACTGGATAAACCTGTTTCATCTACACATTCCAGATTGGTTAGTTATCAGCAACAAACGTGTACTTGAAGGGTACTATTACGGGTTTTCCAGTATTTACGAATCTCACAACCTAATTGCTTGGATACCCAAGATTTTATGGTGGACACTCTTTATTGTAGCAGTACACCTTGTGATGTTATGTTTGAGTTTGATATTTCGGAAGCAGTGGGTTGAATCCGAACGACTCAGCTATCCTATAATCCAACTGCCATCCGAACTGACTACACCCAATGGTGGATTCTTTCGATCTCCTTGGATGTGGATAGGGTTAGCAATTGGTGTATCAATTGATATTATCAACGGATTAAACTATCTGTTTCCTGCTGTGCCAAGCCTTGGTGGCAAACTATTTGACTTACGCCAAATTTTTACGGAACGACCGTGGAACGGTATTGGATGGAGTCCTATTGGTGTTTTTCCATTCGGTGTAGGGCTTTCATTCTTCATACCGCTTGATCTTTCCTTCTCATGTTGGGCATTCTGGCTAATTTGGCGTGCAGAGCGGTTATTAGGAACAATGGCAGGATGGCGAGGTCTGCCGCGCTTTCCTTATGAAGCAGAGCAATCGCACGGAGCATATCTTGGGTTGTGTGTTCTTGCTATCTGGATGAGTAGACGGTACTTAAAGCAGATTACCCACAGCATTTTCACGAGGAAAAACAATCTCCATCCAAGAGAATCACCGAGTCAGGATGAACCCATATCATATCGGTTGATTCTTATAGCACTGATTGCTGGTTCCGTCTTTATCGTAGGATTTTGCCTCAAGATGGGGATGAGTCTTTGGATAATCATTGTCTATTTTGCAATATGGTTTGCAATAGCAATAGCAATCACAAGGCTTCGTGCAGAACTCGGCTCACCTGTGCATGATTTGCACTTTATCGGTCCAGACGAGATGTTACCAAGATTAGTCGGAATCCGCAGACTCGGTGCAGTGAACCTGACCGGTTTCGCCTATCTCTATTTTCTCAACCGTGCCCACCGTTCTCACGCAATGCCGCATCAACTTGAGGGGTTCAAACTCGCAGAAGGCGCAAAAATTCCGATAAAAAAGTTCGCTATGCTTATGATGTTAGCATCTGCACTGGGTGCGATCGGTTCATTTTGGGTATTTCTTTCAATGTATTACGCAGAAGGTGGTGTCGCGGGTTTTGGTAGAGAATCCTTTGGTCGACTGGAGTCGTGGTTAACCTATGCTGCACCACCAGATGCGCCTGCAATAGGTTTTGCAATATTCGGATTTGTAGCGACACTTGTTCTCGCAGCAATACGGATGCGGTTTATCTGGTGGAATCTACATCCTGTTGGATATGCCATATCTGGAAGCTGGGCAATCAACCCCATGATAGGATCAATTTTTGTTGGATGGCTACTGAAGTGGCTTGTACTCAAATATGGTGGTATTCGTCTACATCGAAAAGCGATACCGTTTTTTCTCGGAATTGTCCTGGGTGAATTCGTTATCGGTGCGTTCTGGAGTCTACTGGCAGTAGCACTAGATCAGCCGATGTACCGATTCCTATTTTAACGTGAGTTCGATAAAAAGATTCAATGCCTACTGTAGGTTGGGTAGAACGGAATCCACAATAAAATCCGACATAAAAGCGTGATTCATCCTCCATTTAGACTGAAAGGACAGAAAAATGAGTGAAACCCAACTCTTTTTTATCTTTTGGACAGACACTTGGAATCAAATATCGAACTCACGTTATTTTAGTTTAACCCATAAAAACCGTTGTGATTTTTTCTTTTTGTGATATAATATATTGAAAAAACAAGGCATGGAAACAAAATTGAAATTACAACAGAAAGCAAAATTCATTTCAGACACACTTGAGAAATTGCTGGGCGTTCCAAAATGGGATGGCACAGAAGATGTCTTGGAATGCCTCATCTTAACCATTTTGTCACAAAACACCACTGATGTCAGTCGGGATAAGGGATACGTTCAACTCAGAGATAAATATCCTACTTGGGAAGATGTCCTGCAAGCAGATGCCGATGCAGTTGAAGCCATGATAAAGATTGTCGGGTTAGGAAAACAGAAGACTGAGACCATCAAGAACTTTCTCACGTGGCTCAAAGCCGAATATGGAGAATTATCGTTAGAGTTTATCCACGACATGAAAACGGAGGAGGCATTGGAATTCCTATGTCAGCATAAAGGCATCGGCATCAAAACCGCTTCTGTAACGCTTTCTTTCGCATGTGGCAGGGAGGTCTTTCCTGTTGACACACATATTCTACGGATATCCAAACGTCTTGGACTTATCCCACCGAATTGTAGCGCGGAGAAGGCACATCATGAGTTACCACCAATTCTACCGAAGGGAAAAACATATCCGTTCCACATGAACCTGATATACTTCGGCAGACAAATTTGCAATGCCAGAAAACCTTTGTGTGGAAAATGTCCCTTGACGCAACACTGTCTTTACTATAAAGAAAACTCACAAGTTTAGATTGCACTTAGCATATCGGAGACAGAATATGTTTGACTGGAGAAATCTATCATGGAAACACCTATTTGCTGTGTTGTTGATATTACATCTCCTACCGATTTGGATTTTTGCCTACTTCCCCACTCAAGATGGTCCTAGCCACGTTTACAACGCATTGGTTCTAAAAGAATATTCTGATCACGCAAACTATAAAATACGGGATACGTGGAAACTCAATATCACCATCTTTCCAAACTGGCTATCTCACATCGTACTCGCTGCACTCCTCTACATTTTTCCACCTGTGATGTCTGAGAAGATTCTCTTAACAATCACAATCGGGATGATCCCTATCTCTTTTTTCTATTTTCTTAACGCTGTTCACAAAGAAAAAAAGGATAGGTTTATGTTCGCTTGGCTCGGTTTTCCGTTTGCATACAACTACCTCCTCTACATGGGATTTTACAATTTCACCCTCAGCATTGCGTTTTTCTTCTTCAGTTTCGGTTTCTGGTGGAAGCACAAGGACAACATACAGATAAAACATCTTAGCATACTTTATATCTTGTTGCTGCTCACCTATCTGTCGCACATTGTGTCTTTTGGATTAGTCGTGTTAGGCATGTCTGTTGCAGCCGGATGTATATGGGGCTGCGAAGCATTAGTAGAAGCATGGCGAGCGCGGACTGAACGTGTTGGTATTATAACCAAGAAATTCATTGTTGATCTCAAGCCATTTTTCCAATTCTGTTTTTACATGATCCCGATATATTTTGTGTTGATGGAATATTACCTACAGAGTCTGAAACAACATCAGACAGGCAGTCATAGAGGCATGGAATGGATTTGGGAATACTTTTTAGGTGTTAAGTCAATAGTCTATTTTACCGATTGGCATATTCCTGTTAACTATTTCCTGCTTGCCATTTTAGGCTTCGCAATTTTGATCTCTGTCGTATACAGAATTTTCCGAAAGCAGTGGGTAAAACGAACCGATGTGTTTTTACTGATTGCGATTCTGTTTACCTATATGTTTATCAAGGCACCGTGGGGGTATGGACCGGGTGGGTGGATTAATGACCGAATTCACATATACATTCTACTTATATTGGCACCCTGGTTAATCACGGATTTTAGAAAACCATCTGAGATGCCACCTGATACGAATTTGCATCCCTATCGACCTAAGCTCGTTCCATGGTTGGTTCCGGATATACACAAGATATTATGTTTCGGTATCACTACATGGCTCGTAATTTTCACCTTAATCCATTTCGGCAGAACTGCCTACGACCATGGACGTATCTCCCCAGAGATGGCTGAACTTGTATCAGGAGCAAAATTAATAGAACCCCATACAACTTTTAACCATCGGTCTGGAGGTTGGCATAAATCTGAATTCCAGTTTGGACACTACAATAAAACTGAGAAAAAAATGGAAATGCGGAATGAAATCAAATATGTTACGCCATTTGTTCATGCCACTGCCTTTTATGGCGTATATGCTGATGATGTTGTCCACATGGCAAACTATGAAGCTAACTATGACTACTTTCCAGTAAATCGTAACAACAAAGATAGCGCGCCATTAGATTATATTCGCGCAGATTATGTTGTCGCTTGGTACTATCCAGAAACCGAGATGTTTGCGGACCTTACACCAAATTATGACATTATCCATGAAACTGAACGTCTTAAACTATTCAAAAGAAAAACGCAAGAACCGGCACTTGAGCTTTGGGATAAGACAGAGGAAGGTAATCCGATTATCCGATTTGATATGCAGCCTATCACTTCAGAAGTCGAAGCGAATTACCACATTGTCGGACCAAAAACGATGTATCTGGATGGAAAATACGGATGGGATACAGAGTGGAATCCGAGGGATCCGTTGAAGACCACAAACTGGAGAATCTCACCACGTGCAGCGTATCTCGGACCACTTGAGGGTCCCTCACCCCTCACAAGAGATGCGATTTTTGGCAAAGAAGATGCTGCATTCAGAATTGACCTACCTAATGGAACATATCGCATTACCAACATCTTTCATACCGCAGAAGCCGCAACGCATGAAGTCTATATGTTGGCAAATGGTAAACCAATTATCAAAAAACTTATTGTGCCACCTAACAGCAAAAAGGTTGAAAAGACAGCCACAGTTGAGGTGGATAACGGCCATCTTGTCATGGTGATTTACACGCCAAAAAAACGGATAGAAACCGCTAAAAGACACATCCATTGGATATGGAACGGATGTATAGTTGAACAAATCGCTGCTGAGGAACAACAAACTGCTGCTGATGAATAATACCAAAAACGCGTTCGTAGTCGCGCAATTCATAGCGCCTCTTACATTCTATCTTTATCTTTAGAATATGTTCGTAGTCGCGCAATTCACGCGCCTCTTACATTCTATCTTTATCTTTAGAATATGTTCGTAGTCGCGCAATTCATAGCGCCTCTTACATTCTATCTTTATCTTTAGAATATGTTCGTAGTCGCGCAATTCATTGCGCCTCTTACACGATTGAATATGTTCGTAGTCGCGCAATTCACGCGCCTCTTACACGATTGAATATGTTCGTAGTCGCGCAATTCACGCGCCTCTTACATTCTATCTTTATCTTTAGAATATGTTCGTAGTCGCGCAATTCACGCGCCTCTTACATTCTATCAGACACTTCTAATCAAACGAATTTGATATTATTTTTCTAATTTTACAAAGTTTACGACATTTTAAAGGAGAACGTAATGATTAAACCACATGGAGCCGAAACCCTAACACCGCTTTACGTATCGGATGATGCCCAGCGCACCGAACTGACGAAGGAAGCAGAACAACTTCCATCCGTTTTAGTCTCGTCAGGTGCCGCTGCATCAGCCATCATGCTAGCATCAGGATATTTCACGCCACTGACAGGATACATGAACATTGATGAGGCAATAAACGTCGCATCGGATATGAAACTACTTAACGGACTCTTTTGGCCCGTTCCTATCCTGAACATGGTTTCTGATGATCAATTGTCAGAAGCAGTGAAAAATGCTGAGCGAATTGCAGTGCGCGACCCTAACGTTGAAGGCAATCCGCCACTCGCTGTTATGACGGTTTCGGCGATTGAAAAACTTTCCCCAGAACAGAAACAACTCATCATTGAAAGGACCTTCGGAACAACCGATCCTGAACATCCGGGTGTTCCTGCTTTCGCTGATGTTGGTGATCATGTCCTCTCCGGTTCAATTGAAGTTCTCAACTATTCCTATTTTCCTGCGGACTTCCCTGACACATTCCGAACAGCCGTTGAAATCCGCGAAGACATTGCGGCGCGCGGATGGAAGAAGGTTGTCGCATTTCAGACGCGTAACCCGATGCACCGCGCGCATGAAGAACTCTGCAAAATTGCACAAAGTGAGGTCAACGCTGATGGTGTGCTGATTCACATGCTTCTCGGTAAACTAAAGCCCGGTGATATTCCCGCTGCTGTTCGTGATGATGCTATCCGTACCATGGTCCAACATTACTTCCCTGAAAATACTGTCTCCATTACCGGCTACGGATTTGATATGCTTTACGCAGGACCACGTGAGGCTCTACTCCACGCAGTATTCCGTCAAAATTGTGGTGCATCACATTTCATTGTCGGACGCGATCATGCGGGTGCAGGAGATTTCTATGGACCTTTTGATGCACAAACAATCTTTGATGAAATCCCCACAGATGCTTTAGAAATTGAAATTTTCCGAGGTAACTGGACGATGTGGTGCAATAAGTGCAATGAAATCATCATGATGGGAAATTGCCCACACGGAAACGATGATTATTTCGCTATTTCAGGAACAAAACTACGGGAAATTCTTGCAGCAGGCGAGCAACCGCCACCCGAAATCACAAGACCCGAAGTCGCTGATATTTTGATGGCGTATTATCAGAGCGAGGTATAGTAATCAACCATTGTGGAAGCCATCCTATACGCCAAAAACATTCCTCGCTATCTCGCAATACGCTATCTTGGAAAAAGGTGGCGCAGCCTCTATACGTCCGCAATCTCATGCGTACGTCTTGTGGATATGCCGGAACCACAACTGCCAACCTCTCAATGGGTCAAAATAAAAACACGACTCAGCGGTATCTGTGGCTCCGATTTGGCAACGATTACTTCAAAGGGAAGCACCTATTTTTCTCCCTTCACTTCAACACCTTTTGTGCTGGGACATGAGATAGTAGGTGAAATTGCTGAGATCGGTGAGGTTGTTGAAGGTAGGTCTATCGGGGAACGCGTTGTGATTGAACCCGCGCTATCCTGCCGAGTACGAGAGATTGATCCACCGTGCCATCAGTGTCAAAACTTACGTTTCGCCAACTGTGAAAATATCACAAAAGGGAGTATCTCCGCAGGTATTCAAACAGGGTATTGTCGCGATACAGGCGGCGGATGGAGTCAATATGTACTTGCACATCAATCACAACTTCACCTTGTCCCCGATGATATGTCTGACGAATTAGCGGTGCTACTTGAACCCTTTGCGTGTGCAATACACGGTGTCATGCAGGCTGAAATTGAGGAAAGTGATGAAATCTGTATAATCGGCGGTGGGACCATCGGATTGCTCACCGTCGCCGCACTTCGGATGCTCGGACATCAAAACCGAATCCTCATTTTTGCCAAATACCCACATCAACAGAAATTCGCACGCGACCTCGGTGCAGATATAGTGATACCAGCGAATAGAAGTCGATACGCTGCTTTCAGCGAATTGACAGATGCAGAATCTTATCAACCCGAACTCGGACAACAGATTTTGATTGGTGGCGTGGATATTACCTTTGACTGTATCGGTTCCAGCGTAACAATAGACGATGCGCTACGTTTTACGCGGGCAGGTGGAGAGGTGATTTTACTTGGGATGCCGGGAATACCAGAGAACATTGACTGGACATCTATTTGGTATAAGCAATTGCAGGTAAAAGGCGCGTATATCTATGGCATAGAATCTTATAAAGAGGAACAGATACACACATTTCAGCTCGGATTGCGTCTACTACAGGAACACGGAGAGCAATTACTTCCATTGGTCGGCACTCCATTTCCTTTACGAGACTACAAACGTGCAATTCAGACTGCCCTTAACACCGGAAAAACTTCTACTGTCAAAACCGTTTTTGACTTGCGGACAGAATAGCAAAGGCGGCATTTTAGTTAAGCAGACCTTAACAACTCTTCTATTTCCATTCCAATAGTTGGAGGCGGGAGTGTTTCGTTCTCTCGACATGCTATTTCTATCCACTCCTCAACAATCTCACACAATTCCCGATAAACTTCTACTTCATCATCACCATGACAACACGGACCGATAACCCCCGGACAATACCCAATAAAACATTGGTCATCTTCTGACCACTTAACAATTTTGATATACTTCGCGCTGTCTGTCATTTTTGAGACTCCTCTATATTTCTTTTCACTTCTTTTTCTTGATAGGGTTTAGCATCATCACCCAGTTTTCCAGAAATAGTAACTCTTATTCCTTTTGGATGTTTATAATTCCTATGGCTACCTTTTCCACCTTTATTGGTAAAACCGGCTTTTTTCAAATCAGCGACGAGTTGTCGTATTTTTCTAGGCATATTAAATCGCAAAAATCTTTTTTGGCGTTTAACTGGTCGTCTATGCTTTCATTACACTTATTATAGCAGTATCCTTATCTGACGATAACGCTATTTCCTTTCGGTATAACTTATCTGATTGATTTGTGTGTGGTGATTTATAAGATTGGATATAAAACTTACCATCTCTTTCTTGCACACTAAAATCTGCGTTATCTTCAACATGTACAGTTTCTAATAGCCCATTTTTAATTACATATTTGATTCTCATGGTTCCTCCTATAAAATAACATCTGCCGTTATGGCGTTTAGTTCGTTTTCATGTTTGCTAACGAGTACCGTGCTGTCCTGGTGGTGTAGCACCGAAATAGGTTTTATCTCCTAATTCACCGGCTTTTTATAATTCTACAAGAAATCTTGGTTCAAATGTCTCAGTAGTATTTTCAATTGCTTCTATTTTTTCGCTGAGAAAACTTTTATGCTTTCTGATCTATCTCGATTTTATCAATCATTTTGAATTTCCAGTCCCAGCCTATTTCTCTCCTGCTAAGGTGGGAAGGCGGTCAGATCAGCGGGAGCCAATCTAAAAATGCCACCCAAGACTTGGTTAAAAGATTGTAACGTATTTCCGTGAGTGAATGCAAATTTATTTCAATTGCAAAAGTAGAAGGGTGGCAGACATACCATGCAGTATGCTTAGCAGTGCCACCCGACTGGATTATAGAGTATAGCAAAAATGGAAATAAAATACAAAAGGAATATTAATAACCGAATATGCAAAAGAAAAAACGCCGCTTTGGTTAGCGTTGTTCTCTAATATGTACTATACTTTGGACAATTTCTATCTGTTTCATGTTGTTTTCTCAAGTATTTTCTATTTTTCTACGAGTTTTGTGCGAAGTTGTAACCCACAGAAAAACTATTATAACGTGAGTTTGATAAAAACAAGATGTCGGGCTTCTCGTAGGGGCGAGGTCTTCTCGCCCGTAGGGGTTAGGTTACCTAACCCCTACGAAAATGTCCATTTATGTTTAGAATTTGCTATATATCAAACTCACGTTATTACAGGTTCAGCAAAGGCAGCCCCAGCGGGGCGAAAGGTGTATAGAAACACGGGTGAACAACCCTCTTAGCCCCAGCGGAGCGAAAGGTGTCCCAATAAATCTTATATTGATGTCTAAGGTGTTTCCATTGATCTTGACTATCACTCAAGAACTCTAAAAATTGTCCAAAGTATAGTAATATGTATATAAAAACGTTACATATTACAAACGACTTAGCGTCTGCTGAATATTCCGTTCAAGAAACATATTACCAGTTTCTTGTGCAAGATCTAACGCTTTTTGAATATCTTCTTTTGCGATCTTTAGATTACCTAATGATATATTTATTAGTCCACGAGCATAGTAGGATTCAGTATATTTAGGATTTATGGTAATTGCTGTATTAAAATCACTGATGGCTTCATTATGTTTTCCCTGTTTACGCATCATGCGACCATGCTCGTAATGATACTTAGCGTTGTTTGGATCTAATTCTATTGCTTTGTCAATGTCAGAGATACAAGCTTCAGGATGTTCTAAACTGTTCTTTGCGAGTCCTCTATCATAATATACTTCAGCACAATCAGGAAGTAAACGAATAGCTTTGTCATAGTCGTAAATCGCTTCAAAATATCTTTCTAAATCCTTTTTCACATTTCCTCTGTTATAATACGCCATGCCATAGTCTTTTCTTAATGTAATGGCACTGTCGAAATCTTTGATAGCATCCTCATGTCGTCCTTGTTTGCATTTGGCAATCCCTCGGTTGAAGTAAGTCGTTGGTTTGTTTGGATCGAGTACTATTGATTTGTCAAAATCCTCTATTGCTTCTGCAGGACGATTTAGCATGCCCTTAGCAATACCACGATAATAGTAAGCCTCTGCGTTAGTATCATCTAAATCTAATACATCGTTAAAATCCGTAATTGCTTCAAAATTCTGATTAAGATTTCCTTTTGCCCTACCTCTCAAAATGTAACCATCTATTGAATTAGGGTCTATTTCGAGAACCTTATTGCAATCCGAAACAACTTCCTCATATTTACGATCATAATACCGTGTCGTAGCCCTATGGAGCAAGGCTTCTACAGATGTAGTTTCTTCAATTTCGTTTTTAGTATTTTCCATTAGGAGGTTACTCCTTCGGGTTGGTACTTGTATTCCTTCTGCTCTTCTTGCTCTTTTTGGTCTAATTCTATAAGGCGGGGTGCAGGTTGTTGAATATACTGGATCTTTTGATTTCTACCAAATAATACATAGAGTAATATACCAACAATTAATGCTACTAATATTCCTATACCTATATCTCTAATATTTTTTGTTCGTTCATCAATAGCAATAACTTTATCGTTCAATTCCCTTATATCTTTTGTATATTTTTCGCCCATTTTTTTTACATTATCGGTCAATTCCTTTTGACTGTTTGTTAGTTTATCAACACTGGTAGTAAGATCCTCTATATTTTTCATAAGTTTTTCCGCATCTATTGTTTTGGTGTACTGTAAAACAGTAGATCCCGTATTGGATTGCTGACCAACCACAGGAGAGGTAACGCAAAAGACAATTAGAACTACGAAAAGTCCGCAGAGAGCTCTACACTCTTTACGCATTATAATACTCCTAAAATTTATCTGATGGAAGAAAAACGATACTGGTTTTACGCTTATTGCGATATTATTCTAGCACATTTACAAGATATAAAGAAAATAAAAATGATTTGCGAAAACATTTTCTAATATCGATTGGGAAAAGGTGTCTAATTGATTAACTCAATGTTAAACCATATTGTAGACATTTAATGACGCTTTGCATCAGGAATGCGTGATTGCTTAACGGAACGCTAAAAAATATAACTCTTAGGTTCAGAAACGTGGGCGGCAATCTGGCAAGTTAGATTCGTCAACCAAAGCGTTTAGGTGTTAGGCTTTTTATTCTGGCTATGAGTTCTACATTATTCTCTTTCTCAGCCAAACGTAATGCTTCCTCAATATCTCTATTTCCCTCTTCAATGAGACCTAAGTATTTTTTTGTCAATCCTCGGTTGTAGTAGGCAGAAGAATATTCGGGGTCAATATTTATAGCCGCATCAAAATCTTGTACAACCGCTTCGTGGTGTCCGAGTCTTGCTTTCGCTATTCCTCTGTCATGGTAACTTGTTACATTGTTAGGTTCTAAACGAATGATCATATCATAGTCTGATATAGCATCAAAATATTGTTCCATTTTGTATTTAGCAAGGGCACGGTTCTTATAAGCATTTACTGAACTTGGGTCGAGTCGAATAGATTCGTCAAAGTCCGAGATTGCCTCTTCAGGATGTCCGAGATTGCCTTTCAGTACCCCTCTGCTGTTGTAACTAATAGCAACGTCCGGAGCTAAACGGATGGCTTCGTCAATGTCCGTGAGACCTTCAAAAACTTTTCCTATTTCGGCTTTTGCCAGTCCGCGGTTGTTGTAAACCTGTGCTAATTTGGGATCGATTCGAATAGCCTCGCCAAAATCCGAAATAGCTTCCATATATTGTCGTAAATTGCCTTTTATGATACCTTTATGATTATAGGCAATTGCTAAGTCCGGAACTAAACGGATGGCTTCGTTAATGTCCGTGAGACCTTCACTATTTTTGCCTAAAGCACCTTTTGAAACTCCACGATAACTGTATGCTTCGGCATTATTAGAATCTAATCGAATAGCATCGTCAAAGTTAGATATAGCAGCATTATAATCTTCTTGTGCATATAACTCTATCCCTTTATCAAGGAAACTTTTGGCAGTAGGGACTGTGCTTGTGTGGGATGTATCTTCTTTCATCTGGGGTTTCCCCCTGTGGCTTGGAACTTGGATGGACTCCACATATCTTGCCGTTCAGGTGCTTCTTTGTCCTTGTTACGCCTGTCCAGGATTTGAATTATAAAATGAACAGAGACAGGGGCACCAATTAATACAAGAATCCCTATTAATATGTATAGCATCCCTTTTATGTAAGCCACATCTTTGTCAATGTTAGTATAATTCTTATTAAGTTCAGTAATTCTCTTGTCTATATGTTCACGCATTTTTATTTCTAATCCGTGTATCTGATCGCTTACATTCTTATCAGATTCGTTTATTTTTTCAATAATCTTTATATATTGTGATTCTGATAGGGACGAACCTGACTGTTGATCCTGCTGTCCTGAAACAGTAGCAGTCATAGAAAGCACAAACAGAATTCCGAATATTCCCCAGAGAGTTCTGCCCACATTGAACATCGCAATTCTCCTTGATTTTACTTTTTGTCTAATCGAACCCCAAAACATAACTGTTTTCTTCATTCTCACCAGCCACGCACATCCTTGATTTTGGCGTGCAAATCAAAGTGACATTCCTCACAGAGTGATACCAGATCGGAGAGCGGTTCTTTTCCGATATTAACGATACGCTAATTATTCTCCGCTAATATCCTAATAGCAATCACCGTCATTGCAGCGTCAATAAGTTGTGCCTCTGTTTCCGCTTTGGCAATTGTTTTAACGATCTCCGCAGCAGCTTCAGCCTCCGCAATACTCAACTGACTTTATCAAAAAACGTCTAATCAGTCAATTTGGTATAAGTCTTTAAATGCAATCGTTAACATTATACCATAGAAACGATTGAGTGTCATTTTATTTTCCAACGTGATTATCCCATTTTAGCATTTTCGCTATCTCATTCCTCTGGAAATCCAATAAAAAATTTGCACCATACACCTAACTGTGCTAAAATAACCCAACTTGCTACCTTCTAATAATACCAAATTAACTTGATCCCACTCGGTAGGTACGGTTTCTAACCGCACCGAACTGGACAAGGAAACTGGAAATTACCCGATTAAATTCTTAATCTTCATAATTCATGGGTTTTAGACCGAAATTAGATAAGTCGGGCAGTAAAAATCATGCCAAACCAACGCGAAACCACAATCACAAACGAACTGGTGAACATCCTACGACACATGCGTCACGGATGGGAACTCGAAACCGAAGTCAACGCCTTCATCAAAGGCAATAGCGAACTTGATGCCCTCGTGATTGAACGCGGCAGAGAACCAGTCGGAATTGAAGCAAAATTCGCTACCACCACGAATGCCAAAAATCTCATAGAACAAGCCGAAACAAGGCTTGTCCTGGAACTTGAAACGGAATACCACGTAGTTGGAAAAACCCTCAATAACGTCATGGCGATCTTGTATCCTGACCGATTTAAGACAATGTCGGGAGCGGATATCAATGTCAATCTGCGCGCTGCGGATGACCTACAATACAAACTTGTCAATACCATCGGTGAAACCATTGGGCATTTTCCAAAAAACGGGTGGGCAATGGGCACTGTAGGAGACATTGCGAATGCACTCCACATCGGTGCAATGCCGAACTCTAAACTTGAAGAAGCAGCAGCGGAGATGGAGAAAAGCATCAACAAGGCAGCGTACCTGCTTGAAAATGCTATCGTTGAACATCCCGCTATCGGCAAGAAAATTGAGACAATTCTGCACCAAGAGGTTTTCTCTAAAGACGATGATGATTCAGAAGAAAAACCGCATGCTCAAACACTCCGAATGGCAGCTCTTATTATCACTGATGCCTTCGTCTTCCAGAGTTCCCTTGCTGGCAAAGCAGAGATGGAATCTGTCCGTTCACTCCGACAACTTTTACCGACAATTGACTATGCCGATGTCATTGAGGATTGGAACACGATCCTCAAGGTCAATTACCGTCCGATATTTGAGGATGCCCGTGACCTCGTTGAAGCACTCGCAACCGATGACAGACTTGCCAAATTTATCTTAAAGCTTCTATGTGAGGCTGCCAAAGACCTTGTTGATACGGGTATAGCGCAGATCCACGAACTGTCAGGTATCGTGTTCCAAAAACTTATCACCGACAGAAAATATGTCAAGGCAAACTACACACTCCCCGAAAGTGCGGTGCTGTTGTCAACCCTTGTGATGCCCGAACTGCCCAAAGGCAAACTCCCGAAAGTTGCCGACTTTGCATGCGGAACAGGCGCACTGCTCAACGGTGTATACCAACGTATCTTGTCTCTGTATGAACAATCAGGTGCAAACGGCAGAGACATCCATCAGCGGATGCTTGAGGAGAATATCGCAGGCGCAGATGTTATGCCGAATGCTACGCACCTCACTGCGGCTGCACTTGCAAGTAGATATGCTAATATGAAACTTGGCGGCACGCGTATCCTTACTGCCCCTTACGGTAAATTAGATAATGGTGATTACGCGGTAGGTTCACTTGAATTGCTTGATGATATCAAACTATTTAATACGGATGCTGAACAAGTTGGTGGTGAAGAAAATAGGATAGTTGATCTCCAAAAGGAATTTCCTTACAAAAAATTTGACGTCGTTATTCAGAATCCACCTTTTACGAAACCGGGGGCAGACCCTGCGGGCATAGATGGTGCTAAATCCCCGTTCCAAGGCAGTGACCGACCTCAAGAATATACAAAAATAATGCAAACAATACTTAAGAAAAAAGTAACTCATGTAGCTGATGGACAAGCAGGACTTAGTTCATATTTTGTAGAACTTGCACACAGAATGCTTAAATCTAAAGGCACAATGGGTTTTATCCTGCCTGCAACGGTGCTCGCTTCACCAACTTCCCAGAAATTACGTGACATGTGGGCAACAGAATACCACGATGTGGTTGTAATAACTATTGCTGAAGCCAAAGGGTTTGATTGTGCTTTCTCTGCTGATACGGATATGGCAGAGTGCATCATCGTAGCAACAAAAGGAAAAGGCGGTAATACGGGACGTGGAAAGTTTGTCTGCCTAAACCAACGTCCAAAAAGTTTACTTGAGGCATTTGAGATTACAAACAGAATTATCCGAAGTAACGGAACGTACCAATTAGAAGATACACCAAGTGGAGGCGATCCGATAAAGGTCGGAGAGGAAATTCTTGGATATATGCTTAATTGTCCGTTACCTCGCGGTGAAGGGTGGGTTGCTGTGCGTGTGAAATCAATGGCAGTACTTCAGTCTGCCCGACGACTGAAAAAAGGCAGATTGGAACTACCACTACAAGATTTACAAGAAACAGTTACTGAGATTCCAATTTGCCAAGTCGGAGACATCGCGACTTTGGGACTAGCTGAAGTTAGGGGTGTGTTTCGTAAAGTGGAAGGATTTCAACCCAACGAAGATGGGTACGCTTGCTTGTGGAATGCAAAGAGCGAAGTTCAGCGATCAATGCTTGTGCTCCCGGATTCACGCGCAGTTCCCATTCCGAACGCAGAAACTAAAGTGCAAAACCGAGTAGATCGAAACAGCAGAACGCATTACAACATGTTGATGCGATTTACTTCTAACTCAGTAATAGCACTTTTTACTGATGAGCCGACGATAGGTCCAACCTCAGTAACCAACGTAGCATTTGAAAATCCACGGCATGAAATTCCGTGGACACTCTGGTGTAACTCAACATTGGGACTTTTCTGTCATTGGATTCATAGTGGGAAACAAAACTCTGGTCGTGGTAAACTATGGGTTGGAACATTACGAACTTTACCAACATTGGATGTCCGTTCACTTTCTAAAGAAGCATTAGAAAACGCTGAAAAGGTCTTTGAGCAATTCAAGTATAAGCGGATGCTGCCTTTGAATGAATGCGCGCATGACCCTGTGCGCAAGGAATTAGACTGTCGTCTACTGACTGAGGTGTTGGGGATTACGAGCGATAACGTGCTGGAGTCAATGCAGACTCTCCGCGAGATGCTCTGTGCTGAACCGAGTATCCACGGAGGAAAAGTGGAAAAATGTGATTTTGATAAGGAGTTGGTGATGCTTAAGCGGAAGGAGATTGCTTTTCCGAGTTGGTATGTTGATGAATAATATGAAAAGAAATTCGATATTTAGATACTGTTTTCTTGTGGTGTCTAATCAACGATAAAGTAGGATTGAAATGAACCTAATTAAAGACGAAAAAGAAGCAAAAGGATTTCCCTATTATCAATTAATTGCGTTGGGATCAGGGATAGCAGTTAGTGCTGCTATTGGTGACATAGCTGGGATAACAACTGGAACTATTAGTGTGCTTGGTCAGTTGGGCTTAGACAGATTCATCACACCACTTATAAGTAAAAGACAAACTGTTAGATTATTTCAATGGGGTACACAAGCTGCAGAAGGTATAGCCCAAAGATTAGCAAACGGTGAAAAATACCGTGAAGATGGATTCTTTGATGAAACACCTTCGAATCGGGCCAAGATAGACGAAGTCGTAGAATCGACGTTGAAAAAAGTTATGGAAACAACAGAAGAACCGAAAATAAAATTTATGGCGAATTTAACTGAAAGTGTCCATTTCGATTCAGATTTTGATATGGATACATATCGTCGTATTTTAAGAATTCTTGATGAGTTAAGTTATCGTCAACTATGTATATTAAAACTATTTATGAATGCAGACCATATTGATTTAGATAGTTTAGGCAACCCTAATATTACTCCTAACTTATCATCAATCCTCACAGATTGTTTTGAACTTAATAAAAAAAGATTCATAAATTCTGGCAATGCTTTTATTAAAAAAATTGGTGAATTATATTTAGGTTCTTCTGGTATAGCTTGGACTGATGCTGGTAGGGACCCAGAATATCCAGGGTTTGCTAACCGAGGGGTTTCTAACTTTGTTGATGAAAACATGTTTAAATTTGCAAAATTGGATCAAATTCCTGATGAAGATGTAGACTCAATATTGGAGGAATTAAAATCAGACTCAACTGATGCTACATAAGTCAGTTTTCCAAGACTGAAACTTTTGTCAGAGCCATTCAATTGTCCGGTAGTTTTGTCCTGCTGCTCAAGATATCTCCTCTGTCCGAGCGACCTCCCGGTCGCGATTTCCTGACTGAAACCGTGAGAAAACTTGAAAACTGAATGCCTCTGACTTTTTGCTGACATGCACCTATATGTGAAGGTAAAGCGTCAAAAAGTGTCAAAAAGTGTCAAATCAAGAAGGAGCGCATCAGAGCTATTTAGTTCTCCGAATATTTAGATTTTCAATTTAAGACTTTCCGCTGTCCAAGCGATCTCCGCATCGCGACTGGACGCCTAAAACGGACAAAAAACCGAAAACTGAATGGCTCTGTGCTTTTGTAAATGAGTTGACATAGATATCAAAACATGGTATCCTGTTTATATCCTAAATTTTTGGAGATATATGATGAATCGTGACATTATTTCCACGGTAAAACCTGAACACCTTGGCATGCTTAGTCCAGCAGAATCTACTCTATTTTTCAGAGACTTACTTTGGGCAGAAGCACGCCGACTGGGTCCAGGAACTTGTAAAATTGACGTTCCAAGCAAAATCAATGCCGCAGATGGCGGCATTGATGCTACCGTTAATGCAAACCTGTCTGTTCCACAAAGCGAAATAATTGAGCCAGGCAAAAATGGTTACCAGATTAAATCGGGATCCGAATTTAAACCGTGGCAGAAATCGCAGATCAAGAAAGAGTTATTCGGTAGCACAAAAACACCGATGACTAAAGAGAACCTTGGACCAGGTATTCGCGTCTGCCTTGATGATGCCGATAGTACGTACGTCTTAGTCTGCACAGGAATCAACCTTAGTAAATCACGAACGAACCAAGCCCACTCTCACATTGAGGAATACTTGAAGCAGTGCGGTTATCAGAATCCCAGAGTCAAGGTATGGAGTCAGGACAATTTGATTAATTTTCTTCAGGAGTTTCCACTTTTAGAATTGAATCTTAAAGGTTTGCGTGAGGGGAATTTCAAATTGCATCGGAATTGGTCAGAATACCCGGATCTACAAGTTCCATTTGTGCCCGGACAATCACAAAACGACATCATTCAAAAAATTCAAAATAATTTACGACGAGACGATTATCCAGTTCATGTGCGCGTATGGGGAGAACCCGGCATCGGTAAAACAAGGTTAGTTTTAGAAGCTACCAAAGTAGAAGATTTATCTCCACTTATCATTTATTCCCGTTCAGCTGCCCAGTTTGAATCCAGCATTTTGATGAATGAAATCCGCTTTAATGACAATCTTTCTGCTATTGTAGTGATCGACGAATGCGATCCTATCAGGCTATCCCGTATTTGGTATGACCTACAACATTGTAGTCCAAGAATTAAATTAATTACTATCTATAATGACTATGAGGAAAAGTCCGGGGGTATTACTTACTATGATATGCCACCTTTAGCGCGTGAACAGATTGGTAACATCCTGATTCAAGAGTATGAAATATCACCGGAGCAAGCAGACCGGTGGGCTGAACTCTGTGATGGTTCGCCGCGAGTTGCACATGTCATCGGATGGAACTTAGTAAATTATCCAGAAGATGTGCTCAAAACGCCCAGTTCAGTTGATATCTGGGAGCGTTACATCGCTGCAGGTGATCAGGATAGTGAAAAGACGAAACACCGGCGATTAGTACTTCAACACCTTGCACTTTTTAAACGTTTTGGTTATGAAAGATATGTTGATCATGAAGCTCAATCTATCGGTGAAAAAGTGAAGGAGGCTGATTCAGATATCACTCCTTACAAGTTTGAAGAGATTATTTTTGAGCTCAGAGAACGTAAAATCCTTCAAGGCGACTCCACGCTTTACATAACACCAAAAGCACTGCATATCAAATTATGGACACAGTGGTGGGAGAGACATCATACGAGATTCAACCTTGAACGGTTCATTGAAGGCTTAAATCCAAAATTGGTTGAGTGGTTTTATGAAATGTTTGTGTATGCTGCCGAGTCAGAAGCAGCACTGAAAATTGTCAAAATCCTTCTCGGACCTGACGGGCCATTCCATGATGATGAGTATCTAAAGACAAGGTTGGGTAGCCGTTTTTTTCTGGCATTGACTGAAGCAGATCCCAAGTCCGCCTTAAAATGCCTGATGCGAACAATAGGGATTTGTGATAAAGAGGACCTTTTGCAATTCACAATTGGACGAAGAGATGTGATATGGGCACTTCAAAAGATTGCTATGGACAGAGATCTCTTTGTAGATGCAGCGCAATTGCTTCTTGCCCTCGGTGAAGCAGAGAATGAGGGTTATTCAAACAACGCAAGTGGTGTGTTCACAGGTCTTTTCTCACATGGCACTGGCAGAGGAGCACCGACCGAAGCATCTCCAGCAGAACGTCTGCCTATTTTGAAAAAAACGTTTAAATCCGATTCAAAAGAACGTCGATCCCTTGCATTAAAAGCCTGTGATGCTGCATTAGAATCAGAACGTTTTTCGCTAGGCGTAGGTCGATATTATCAAGGGTTACGCGATACCCCTAAACCTTGGGAACCTAAAACGTATGGAGAATTTTGGGATGCTTATCGTCAGGTATGGCAACTTCTATCTGAACAATTAACTCGTTTGCCTCAAGATGAACGTAAAGAAGCGGTGGACATTCTTCTTAAACATGCAGGTGAACTTGGGAGAATCCCGGACCTAAGCGATACGGTTGTGGATACGGTAGTGACGATTGTCCACGAAAAATATGTGAGTCAAAAGCAGGTTATTGAAACAATTAGCCGAATCTTGTACTATGATAACAATCTACCGATCGAAATCCGAAAACGTTTTGAACAACTTCGAGATGAATTAGTCGGTTCTGACTTTCATTCCGTGATGCAACGGTATGTTGGAATGGATCTGCTTGAAGACAAACTTGAAGAAAACAAGGATGGCAAAGATCGAGTACAACCCCATCTTGAAAAACTTGCCCAACAAGCCTCTGAGGATCCAACACTTTTGCAAGATGAACTTCCATGGCTTGTAACAACTGAGGCAAAAAATGGATACAAGTTCGGGTATGAACTTGGAAAAAGAGATAAAGGTTTTTGCCTCCTGCCAACACTTTTGGATGCACAACGAAACGCAGTTGACAATGCAAGTGTCTATTTTCTCGGTGGATATTTCCGTATAATCTTTGAGAAAGACGTTGCACAGTGGGAGAATCATCTTGACGAACTGGTTGAGGATACTACACTGAATGTGCTTATTCCAGAGATCACCCACCGTTCAGGTTTGACAGATCGGGCAGGTTTGCGCCTTCTCAATCTCGCCAAAGGTCATATCATCGGTATTAATCACTTTGGCACTTTTGTTTATGGCAAAGCCGTTGAGAGCCTATCCGAGGCGGTATTCACAACGTGGATTGAATTCCTGCTGAATAAAACCAACAAATCTGCTGCGTCAATTGCATTGAGTCTTTACCACCATTATTACATTCGCAAGAAACCAGAACCAGTTTTATCTAGCAATCTCACATCCCAGCTGCTCACACATCCATCCTTTTTTGAAACGTCCGACGAAGATCGGTTTAACACAATGGCAGATTATTATTGGACAGAGATTGGAAAAGCGTTCGTGCAACTCTATCCAGAAAAGGGTTTAGAACTTGCAAAAATAATGCTTGCTCACTTTGGTCAGAAAGGGTCAATTGTTGATAATTATTCGCAAACCTGCTCGGTGTTGACGGAGTTAACGAAGCAACATCCTATCCAAGTTTGGGAGCATGTTAGCAAACACTTAGAGGCACGAGGTAATTTTTTAAGTATGTTTGCCATCGAAAAATGGATGAGAGAGGCAGATCTGTCAGCGACTGAAAAAGAAAAAGGGGCACTAACACTCATCCCACGCGAAAAAATCTGGGAATGGGTTGATGATGACGTGGAAAATCGCGCGTCATATATTGCCCATAGTCTTGTTCCTAAAAGACACTTAGAGGAAGAATGGAAAACTTCGCTAGTGCGAGCAACTCTCAAACGTTATGGTATGCGAAAAGATGTCCGCAGTGCTCTGATGGCGAATTATCTAACAGGTGTGTGGGCGGGACCTGCAAGTTCGCGCTATGAAACGAAAAAACAGCAGCTGCTCCGTATCAAGCACAGTGAAGATGACAAAAATATAAAACTCTGGATTGATGGCTTTGTAGATGGTTTAGAAAAAGAGATCGAACGTGCAAAGGTTGAGGAAGAAAGAGAGTTTTAGAAACTTCTCATCATACAAATCCAACATCAAAAACACAAACATGCAAATTGAAAATTACTTCAATCACTATCACAAGTGTGATAGTATCACCAACACGAAAAAGGTGACACACAAGGCACCCTGTGTATTGTTAAGTGTCACAGTCCATGACCAAAAAGCGTACCGTGTGACACTGCAGAAACTGCATAAACTGAAAATACTGCTAAAATGCGTCCTTCAAAAATCACAACCCTCCTCGTAGATATGATTATAAAAGCGCACACTGGCGGTCTGTCCCGTAGCGAAATCGCCACGGCGACCCGTATAAGTGAGCGGACCCTTTATCAGTGGCTATCTGATGGTAAGATACTCTATATCGAACTTTGGGCAGGTGAGATAGAATCCCTTGAAGATTTAACGCTTGCCGATCAAGAAAAAATCCGATTGTTTGAGGGGCTTTGTAGTACATCAGAAAAAACACCTGAGGCACAGATGCAGGAAATAGAGTGTCTTATTGAATCCAAACGTATTGAAAACGAGAACAAGGAATACGCCCGCGAAGAACGAAACCAAGCACAGGCAACAGAAAGATTCACGGATAGAACCATAAAGCAATCTGAAAAACACATCGACGACACAACGGAGTTTCTGGAAAAATTAATCAAACGCCTGACAAAGTGAAAATGGAAACCACAGTATTGGAATTCATTCAGATCTCAACTGATGGAGATATTGACATGCACATTGAAGATTATTTCAACTTTTTGGCAGAAGATGATATTCGTATAAAAGGTACACGAATAGGTATCGAAACTGTCCTAGACGAGTATATCCACAACAACAAAACACCAGAGGAAATCGCTGATCGATACCATACGGTCACACTGGAACAGGTTTACGCAACAATCCTATATTACCTGCAAAACCGAGAAAAAGTTGGTGCATATTTGGAAGATTATCTGGAATACTGCCGAAAGGCGCGAGAAGAACAGGAGAAAAATCCGCCTCCCGGTGTTATTCGCCTGCGTAAGATTTTAGCAGAAAGGCAGAAAGTTTCTGCTAATTCACGCCCGGAAATCGCTAAAAACAGTTCCGAAAACACAACACCATCTCCATCCAAATATGAACGGGAATAAAGATGCGTCGGTATCTGTTAGACGAACATATTCCGCCAATCTACCAAATGCAATTGCTTTACCATGAACCATCACTAACGGTCTTGACGATTGGCGATGAAGGAGCACCTGCAAGAAGCACACCAGACCCAGAAATCCTGATCTGGTGTGAGCAGAACCACTTCAACTTGATAACAAATAATCGTAAAAGTATGCCTAAACATCTAGCTGACCATGTGGCAGCAGGACGCCATGTGCCGGGCATTTTCATGATTAATCTCAAAGTGTCAATGGGATTAATTATTGAACATCTGATTCTCATTGCTGGTGCATCCGATGAAGACGAATTTCTTGACCAAATTGTCTTTATCCCCCTTCGATGAGAATGACACAAAAACTGTCTGTTCTTACATCTGCTTGTCTTCACATCCCTCCTTATCTATCTGAAAAACTACAAAATTCCCCAACCCTATAAAAAACTTGCACTATCCCTCTAACTGTGCTAAAATAAATATAAAGTTTAAACCCTAAAAAAACATCGTGTAATATAGGTCTTTTCAGTATGCAATACTTCACCTACTTCGGAAACCACCTCGTCAACGCAAAGATACCGGACAATTCTGAAATATTCTACGCCAAGCCGCCGCTGCCCGGAATTAAACGTGCAGCATTGCGTGAACATACGCAAAATGCTTTTGAAAACCCGCTTGACATACCACCTTTGAAGGAACTCGTTGATGGCAATTCAAAAGTGCTAATCCTCTTTGATGATAACTGCCAACCTTTTCCTGCTACCAAAAAGCCGGATATGCGGCAAATCATGACTGAGACACTCCTAAAAATGCTATATGAGTATGGGGTAGACAAAAAAAATATCCAGTTGATGTGTGCAGTCGCACTTCATCGGAAGATGAAAGAGCATGAACTCGCCTATATGTTAGGCAAAGACATTATGGATGAATTCTATCCGCATCAACTCCGAAACTTTGACGCTGAAGATGCCGAACAGATTGTTGAAGTAGGGAAAACAGAGAAAGACGAAATCGTTGAGACAGATAAAGCTGCCCTTGACGCAGATCTGATAATTTATGTTGATATGATACAGATCCCTCTCAACGGTGGGCACAAATCTGTCGCTGTGGGACTTGGAACGTATAACTCCATCGCACCACACCATTCGCCACACATGACATCAGAGAGTCCCCATGTGATGCAACCGGAAGGTTCACACATGCACGCTTGTATTGAGCGAATGAGTCGGCTCATTCAAAAAGAGACACCGATTTTAGTACTTGAAGCAGCGATGAATAGCGCGATATATCCGTTCCATCTCCGTTATGTTGGAAAACCCAACAAGGACTGCAACATTGCTGAACGAATCATCAAAACTTTCACACCTGCAACGCTATCACTGTTACCAGAATCTGTCCGATATAAAATTCTCAAAAACGTGCAGACAGACTACGAACCGATGGCGGTAAATGCTGGCGACATTGATGCTGTCCACGCGAAAACGTTGGACTTGATGAAGGACCAGTTAGCAATAGATATTCCGCGTCAGTTTAGCACTCTGGTGTTCGGTTTACCTGATATGAGTCCTTACGCCGTAGATGCGCGCATCAACCCTGTTTTGGTCGTAAGCGACATTTTGGGATATGTGTTCAACTGGTTCTATAACAAACCGATTATCAAAGAAAACGGTGTTGTCATCATTATGAACCCAACTTATGAGATTTTTCACGAAGAGTATCACGTTGCATATAAGATGTTCTATGAAGAAGTTCTTGCGGATACAACGGAACCTTTTGAGATGCAACAGAAGTATCAGGAAAAATATGCGAAGGACGAGTATTTAATCGATTGTTATCGGAACAAATTTGCGCATCACGGTTTTCATCCATTTACAGTGTGGTATTGGGCAACTTACCCGCTGAAATATCTATCAAAAGTAATCCTTGTCGGTCCGAAAGAACCGCGGGTAGCACAGCAGTTAGGTGTTGATTGGGCAAAAAACTTAGACGATGCACTTGCAATGGCACGCGAAATATCGGGCGAGGATGATGTCGTTGCGCTAACCATGCCACCATTTTTCTATGCAAATGTAAGCAGTTAATTTACGCTGATTGCCAACAACCAAAAGCAAAATATAAATTGAAACACTATGATTATTGATATGAGAATTCCAACTGAAAAAGAACTTCAAAAAGAAATCCAAGAATTTCAAGAGAATTTGCAAAAGAAGTACGGTCCTGGAGTAGGATTTCGTATTGTTACCGAACGTGGACAACAAGGGACACCAGGTCCATCTGAGGAAGACACACCAGAACCTCAGAAAACTTTTGATTTGAAGTTTGACCTTAAACCGAAAGATATTAAGAAATACTTGGACAGGTATGTTATTAAGCAGGATGATGCAAAGAAGGCACTTGCAATCGCTGTCTGCGACCACTACAACCATGTCCGAGAATGCCACGAGAATCCTGAAGATGCAGATACCGACTACTCTAAACAGAACATCGTCATGCTCGGTCCGACGGGTGTCGGTAAAACTTATCTTATCCGACACATTGCGAAACTAATCGGTGTACCGTTTGTAAAAGCAGATGCCACCAGATTTAGTGAAACTGGTTATGTCGGTGCGAATGTAGACGACTTAATTCGTGAACTTCTTTCGCAAGCGGATGATAACCTTGAATTGGCACAATACGGCATAATCTATCTTGATGAAGCAGACAAAATTGCCACACCACCGAATATCATCGGACGAGATGTTAGTGGACGTGGTGTGCAGATCGGACTCCTCAAGTTGATGGAGGAGACCGAAGTTGATCTTCGGGCAGGCAACGATGTTGCTTCTCAAATGCGTGCTGTGATGGAATTTCAGAAACGTGGAAAAGTCGAAAAAGAGGTTATTAATACCCGCCATATCCTATTTATTATCAGTGGTGCTTTTACGAGTATGGAGAAGATTATCAAAAAACGCATGCATCAAAGCAGAATCGGTTTCAGCGCAGATGTCGTGAGTCAAAAAGATGCGGCTGCCGAATATCTTGAGCATGTTACGCCAAAAGACTTTATTGATTTCGGTTTTGAACCTGAGTTCATCGGAAGGTTGCCGGTGCATGTAATATGCAATGAATTGGCTGTAGACGATCTTTTATATATTTTGAAACACTCCGAAGGCTCTATCATTCGGCAATATGAAAACGCCTTCAGTGCTTACGGTATCAAGGTTTATTTTGCAAACTGCGGGTTACGCAGAATCGCTGAAAAAGCCATTGAGCAGAAAACCGGCGCACGTGCGTTGATGACCGTCTGTGAAAAGGTATTGCGCAACTATAAGTTTGAACTTCCATCTACCGGTGTTACGGAATTTGTTGTCACAGCAGACGTCGTTGAAGATGCTAATGCTGAACTAAAACGGATTATGGAGGATACTGATTACAACCGCAATATGGTGATGCACGAACAGGTTCGCAGGTATGAAGTACAGTTTTATGCTGACCACGATCTGAAGATTGAGTTTGATGCAGAAGCAACTGAAACTATCTGTGAACGTGCATTAACACAAGAGAAATCTATACAACAGGTCTGTGATGAAATTCTGAAAAGTTATCAGCACGGTTTGAACCTTATCAAGCAGAACACAGGACAATCCTCGTTCGACTTTCCAAAGACAGTTGTTGATGATCCCGATCCGGTGCTTGAACAGTGGATCCGTGAATCATACACCACAAAAGGTTAAACCGAAGGAATCTGCGGAAAATCACATTATGCAAACCCAAACAGAGAGACCAACACGACCAGAACCGTTGGACATTCGCGAGACAGGTACACCTATTGATGGAGAACCCCAATATAGTGATCGCCGATTGTTCTTTCAACTCCATGTCTTTGGACAATGCCTTGACCCGACATTGATCACTGAAACGCTTGAAAAGAGCACATTAAACACAGTTCTATACGACGACTTGAATCATCCAACAGGTATTGGTATGCTTTTTATGTCGGAAGATCCAACAGAGTTAATGGAAGAATCACGAACATTACTATCTAAAGTACAAGAAACCCTTCTCCACACATTTTATCCCGAAATGACGTATCGTCCAGAAATGACAATGATCGGACGCACCTATTCAAGCGGAAGAGAACCCGATTTAGAAGAATGGCTTCTTAATAAACCGCGTAATAATGTTCTCAATCCTGACTTTCCTTGGGCAATTTGGTATCCTCTACGCCGAAAACCTGAATTTTACCAACTTGAACCTCGCGATCGTGGACGAATTTTAGGCGAACACGCCATGCTTGGTCGGAGTTATGCTGCTGGCGGATATGCAAGCGATATCCGTTTAGCATGTTTCGGATTAGATACAAACGACAATGAGTTCGTTATCGGCTTAGTAGGAGCAGAATTATATCCATTGTCACGACTAATACAGGATATGCGTAAAACAGAACAGACGACAAAATATATTGAATCCCTTGGGCCCTTCTTCATCGGAAAGGTCAGAAAGCAGTTCGGTTAGTGTTACCTGTTATACCCAATTAACGGGATTTGTCCTATTTTCCGGACGGTAGGTGCGGTTTCTAACCGCACCATAGGCGTCAATTTAAGGAAAGAACTCGTTTGTAGTCGCGCAATTCATTGCGCCTCTTACATTCAAAGAAAAGAGGCGCAATGAATTGCGCGACTACGAACACTGATATTCTCGTCCTTTGCGTTATTTGAGATGTTGATACAAAGGTGCGGTTAGGAAACCGTACCTACCGGGTTAGGGACCACTAAATTGACGCCTATGGTGCGGTTTCTAACCGCACCCATAAGCGTCAATTTAAGGAAAGAACTCGCTTGTAGTCGCGCAATTCATTGCGCCTCTTACATTCAAAGAAAAGAGGCGCAATGAATTGCGCGACTACGAACACTGATATTCTCGTCCTTTGCGTTATTTGAGATGTTGATACAAAGGTGCGGTTAGGAAACCGTACCTACCGGGTTAGGGACCACTAAATTGACGCCTATGGTGCGGTTTCTAACCGCACCCATAAGCGTCAATTTAAGGAAAGAACTCGCTTGTAGTCGCGCAATTCATTGCGCCTCTTACATTCAAAGAAAATGAGAAACATACTTGCAGTTTGTGCTAAAGAACTCTATACCTATTTTGTGTCGCCAATCGCTTATTTTGTCTGCCTTGTCTTTTGTGCGATTTCAGGGTTTCTTTTTTCCTTTGATTTAATCACAGCCAGCATCAATGGTGGTTATGGGGCAGGTGTAATGCAGACAATCTTTTTACAAATGTCTACCATTCTACTGTTTTTTACACCAGCCTTAACGATGAAACTATTCGCCGAAGAACGCAAATCTGGAACTATTGAATTGCTACTTACGTCTCCTATCTCTGATGGTCAGGTAGTGCTCGGTAAATTTCTTGCGAGTTTAACACTACTTGTTATCATGCTTGCCTTGACGCTCCTCTTTCCGTTTCTAACGCAACGTTTCGGCCCCTTAGATGTCGGTCTTCTATTCAGTGGTTACCTCGGTCTCATCTTGCTCAGTTCATGCTTTCTTGCATTCGGTCTACTGATGTCCTCAATGAGTAAGAATCAGGTTGTTGCTGCATTGACAAGTTTTGGATTTTTGCTATTATTATGGATTCTTGATGCTATCTCTGGTCGCGCTGGCACAATTGGTAAATTCCTAAGTTATCTATCATTTAGTGAACACTATAACGACTTTTCGCGAGGCGTGATCTACCTCAAAGATGTTATCTATTTTATCAGTTTTATAGGTGTTTGTCTTTTCGCAACGTTCAAATCAATTGAGTCATCAAAATGGAGATAATACGCAATTAACCCGATTTGTAGTGCAAGGTCCCCGTGCCTCGCAATGCTAATCGCTATTAGAAAACTTCGAATCAAGTTAATTTGGTATAAGTTATGCAAAAAAGAAACGTTGCTGGACCAGTTTTTGGGTTCCTTACCTTAATTTTCTGTTTTGTCTGGATGGCAAGTCTGTTCCTTAAAGCATGGGTGGTTTTTTGGATAGGTCTTTTTCTTTGTTTAGTATCACTTGGTGTTTTTGCGGGGTTACGTTATAAGGAATTCGTTAACTTTTTTGTTAGTAGGCAACTACGATACGGCACTAACGTTGCACTGAGTATTCTTGGAGTTATAGGAATAGCAGTTTTTGTCAACGTTATTGTCACACAGCGGTTTGATAAAAGAGTAGATATAACAAAATTACAACGATATTCACTATCTGAACAAACAGAGCAGATTCTAAAAAAACTTGATAAAAACGTAGAAGTAATTGCATTTTTTACAAACTCCAATCCCTGGAAACTACAAGCGGAACACTTGCTAAAATTATACCAGTACGAAACTAAATTTATTACAGTGTCATTTAAAGATCCTGACATTGAAAATACCCTTGTGGAAAAGTACAGTATTGAGTTAGATGGCACAACCGTATTTGACGATGGAAAACGTTCTGAAAAGGTTACTGTTGTTGATGAACAGAAATTCACCAGCGCGCTTCTCAAAATTATTCAGAATAGAACAAAAAAGGTTTACTTCCTTACAGGACACGGAGAACGTAGGATTGACGATCTAACAAACAACGGGTATAATCAGGTAAAAACAGAATTAGAGAAGCAAAATTATGCTGTACATTCGCTTCCTCTTTTGAAACAAGATGGAATACCTACAGATTGTGACGCTCTCGTGATTGCTGGTCCAAAAAAACCATTAATGCCTCAAGAAATACAAAAAATTGAAAAATACTTAAAAGAGAACGGCAAACTTCTTTTGCTGCTTGACCCGACCCTGAATTCAACTGAAGATGTTAATCATAGGCTTGTTCAACTTATCAAGAAATGGGGCGTGAAAGTCGGAAACGATTTAGTATATGATCGGGTCAATTTCTATCTATTTGGCGGTAATGTTGCTCTGGATTTAGGGTTTGAACCCCATGAAATTACACGTTATTTTTTTAGAGAATCCATTCCGTTTATTAGTTGTCGCTCTATATCACCGATGGATAATAAACAAAATAATCTCAACGTCCAATCTATAGCCAAAACAAAAAGTAGAAATGGTATTAGTTGGGCAGAAACGGAACGTGAAGTAGATGGAACCTTCAGTAACAATGGTTACACAGAAGGTGTTGATATTCCTGGTCCAGTGTCTATAGCAGTCGCAGTAAAACATAAAAATAATGAAAACACAGTGAATAAAGAAACATCAACACCAACTCGCATTATAGTCTTTGGTGATTCAGATTTTGCCAAGGATGGACTTTTTGCCACAGGTAATCCTGATATACCTGCGTATGCACCAATTTTTGTCTCCATTATTAATTGGCTTACATTAGACGAAGACCTTATCGCCATTGTTCGCCCTGATTCAAAAAGTCAAGTTTTGCGTAAGATGAATGATCATCAAGTACATCTCGTGAAAATAACTTCTGTCTTTCTAATCCCTGTAATAGTGTTTATTGCTGGAATCGTTGTCTGGTGGCTACGTCGTGAAGGAGGTACTGCGTGAGTTTCCGAACAACCCTTCTCATCATAATCGTGTTGGTCGGTATTGCGGTAACGTACTTTCTGTTTTTTAATCAATCCGTTGATGACACTTCGGAGAACGAAAAGCCTAAAATCTCTAAAGTCTACGATTTGCCGCTGGAACAAATTCAGCAAGTCCGACTCTCCTACGCAGATGATGCATATCAAACATTGACCGTGGTAAAAAATGCCGATGATATGTGGCAGTTAACAACTCCATTTAAAGCACACGCTGATATTGCAAAAGTCAATGAAATGTTAGGTGATTTCCTCAACAAACGCATCAAACAGATCCTTGATGTGACCGCCCATGGCCAGTATGGGTTAGAAATACCTACCATTAAAGTCGAATTGTGGAAAAATCCTGATGGTTCACCAAAGATATTTTTCATAGGCAAAAAAGGGATAAACTATTCGGTTTATACAAAGGAACAATCGGAAACCCATATTTTCCTGATTGAATCCAGTGCGCTTGATGACTTAGCAAAATCACCGACAGATCTCCGGGACAGAGCAGTTATTAAATTCAGCCCTGATTCTATCACTGAGATCCAGTTTCAGAAACCTGAGGCGTTTTCGTGTAAGAAAGAAGGAAACGACTGGAAAATGACGCATCCGCTTTCTGTGAATGCAGATACGGATGAAATTGACTATATCCTCTCGGAACTGCATTCCTTACAAGTGTCCACTTTTGAAGCAGATGGAGAAGACGTTATCTCTACTTTTGGAAAATACGGATTAGATACGCCACGGATCCAGTTTACACTCAAAGGTGAAAATGAAACATACGGACTTGCAATCGGTTCAGCGGTTCCTCCCACTTCGGATCAAGATAGCACAGATACAGAAAACGTCTATGTAAAATCCATCCATCAAGGTGGGATTTATACCGTTTCTGATGACATAGTCCGAATTCTCAATAAATCCGTTTTTGACCTACGGGATAAACGGGTACTTGATTTTCAGCGAGGGGATACAACAAAATTTGAAATCCAAACCGACACGCATAAAATTGTTGGTATTAAGCTAAATGATGGAACATGGGAACTACAAGATGACAACAGAATATCGGCTGACCCGCAAGCAGTTAGCGACCTGCTTTTCGGTGTAGACTCACTGGAGGCAGTTGCGTTTGTAACCGATTCGGCAAAAGACCTCGCAATATATGGATTAAAAACACCGTCAATACGGGTAATATTCACCATAAGAGGTGAAGAAAAACCTGCTGAATTACTTATCGGAGATTTCGCCAAGGATGATACTGTTTACGTCAAAGTTAATAATTCAGATCAGATAACCCGTGTCAAACGTGATCTCATTAATAAGATAGCAAAAGGTGTAGCATGGCTACGAGATAAGCAAATTTTCAAATTTAGTATTGAAGATCCAGTCCGATTAACTGTAAAATATAAAGACGACTCACAAAAAAGTGATGGTGTTACGTTAACATGCCAACGTCTTGGAAGCAACTGGCGATTGACACATCCCGTACAGGAAAACGCAAATAATGCTGAAGTTAACGCACTTCTTTATGAACTAATAGATTTGAAGGCGGAAGAATTCGTTGGTGGATCCCTCGGAAATGAAAAAAATGAACTACCAGACGTTAAAACAGGTTTCAATTTGCCACAACTACAAATTACCTTAGAATTGCAGCTTCAGAAAGTTTTCACATTGCAAGTCGGCAAGTTGAATCCATCTGGAAGTTACTATGCAAGACTACAAAATCAACCCGATCATATTTTTCTGCTCAATGCAGAACTGATTCCAAAACTAAAAACAAAACTTGAGTGGCTGCGAGCCACAGAAGAGTAATTCCGATACAAATTTAACCATACATCGCTTGATTGACAGGAGGAAAGAAAAGCCAACGACTGTAGATACATTCCAATATCTACAAGTTAGGTTGTGTTTACATTGAATGCTATGAACACATTTATTATTATTCTAACCACCTACTTTTTTTTCATCCTTGAAGTGATAATGATTAGCCAATCTTTTTTCTATGTGCGTCGCGAACGGAAGGTAGAGAGACCCACATATACCCCAAAAGTGGTTATAGTCGCACCTCACTACGGCTGGGATGACGAAACTGCTGAGCACGTCAAGAGTCTCCTTCATCAAGATTATGAAGGTGATTTTCAGGTCTGCTTTGTGACTCATGAAAAAGATGATTCAGGATACGATGTTTCTTACCCGCATCTACAAGAACTTGTAAAAGATGTCCCTCATGCAGATGTATTTTTAGCACCTAACATCATTGATAACAATCTCCCACGTTCTCAAAAAGTGCAAAATCTTATGACTGTGATAGAAGACTTACCTCAAGATGTTGAAGTTATCGCATTTGTAGACGCTGATGTGACTATCCGACAAGATTGGCTTAAGCTGCTTGTTACACCACTTCAGGATAATAAAATTGGGGCTACCGTCGGCGGTAGATTCTATTTCCCGCAAACTTTGAACTTTCCATCGCTTGTTGAAGCCACATGGGTCAACTTTCAAATGGCACTACAAGGAGACCATCGCTTAACAATGGTATGGGGTGGTTCTAACGCCTTTCGTCGCGAATTTCTTGAAAAAGGACAGATCTTAGAACGTTGGGACCAAGCAACGATTGAAGACCTCAACACGACTCGCGCTGTTCGAGACGTTAAACGGAAAATCCATTTTGTTCCGGATTGCGTCGCGGTTACGCGCACCGCCAACCGCACATGGAGACAGATTTTTGAATTTACAAATCGGCAGATGATCATGACGCGCCACATGGGTTTGTGGGCACAGTGGTTCGGCAGCTTGATGCTCTTTTTACCGAAAGCAGTGCTGATTTTCGGTGCAATACCTTTTATTTTTTCGAGACACGCCCTATTATCTGTTGCTTGCATACCATTTTTTGAGGTGATCAGTTATAGACTCTGTTGTCGAAACCTTCCGCAGTGGCTTCGCGACATGCCGAGGGTGCATGACACACTCCGCATCAGTAAATACGTTGCACCATTTTCAATTTTCCTTGCGGGAATCAACGCTTTCTACGCGATGTTCCAGCGTAAGATCGTTTGGGGAGGTGTCCGATATGAAATCCTTTCCGCAACTACATGCAGGGTTTTGGGACGAGTAAAGGATAAAAAATAGATTTTTTCAGTAAGTAGGTTGGGTTCAGGGCTATTTAGTTCTCCGAATATTTAGATTTTCAATCTAAGACTTTCCCCTGTAGGAGCGATCTCCGAATCGCGACTTTTCGGATAAAATGGACAAAAAGCCTAAAACTAAATAGCCCTGCAAAACATTCTTGCATTTTTTCCATAAATATGGGATAGTATACAGTAAGAAAAATTAGGAGTGAAAAATGGGTGTAGAAAAAATTACTAAATCAAACCAAGAATGGAAAGAACAACTATCACCTGAAGAATATAAAGTCACTCGAAAAAAAGGGACTGAACGCGCTTTTACAGGTAAATACCACGATTGCAAAGACCAGGGTACATATCACTGTATCTGCTGTGGGAGTCCTCTGTTTAATTCCGAAACTAAATACGAGTCTGGGACAGGATGGCCCAGTTTTTGGGATCCGGTTGTACCCGAAAGTATTGAGACAAAATCGGATTTCAGCATCTTCTTCATGCCGCGCACTGAAGTTGTTTGTAACAGTTGTGACGCGCATCTCGGACATGTGTTCAATGACGGACCAAAGCCAACAGGCAAACGTTACTGTCTCAATTCTGCAGCACTTACATTCGTAAAATCAGATGACGAATCCTAATCAAAGCATCTACAAATATAACATGTTATTTTACATTCGATTTATCAAAGGCTGAGTTGACGCCTTGTCTAATGGAAGGAGTTTTAATGGCACTAAGAAGTAGAATCTCATCGCGGTTCCTCGTTAACCAACTTGCAACCGCCGTAACAGAGGACTGGAGTACTTCGCGCAAGTTGATGAGTTATCAATTTGCGAAAGAAACCTTTAACATGCGTCACCCGTTTGGTGCGAAGCACGGCAAGGGGGATGATATTCAGTTAGTCAGTCTACGTATTACGGATATGTGTAATTTGCGTTGCCATTCCTGCGGACAGTGGGGTGATAACGGGTATCTCGTAGGCGAATCGCTCAAAGAATTAAAACAACGTGAAGTACCTGTGGAAATCTATAAAAATCTCGTTGACCAAGTTGTTGATGCGGGGTGGTCGCCTGTTTGGTACATCTGGGGTGGCGAACCGATGCTATACCCAGGTATCATTGAATTGATGCACTACATCAAAGAGAAAGGCATGCCCATCTCTCTTGTTAGCAACGCAACCAACATCGCCAGACGCGCAGACGATATTCTGGAAACATGTAAAATTGTTTACCTAAGCGTAGACGGTCCCGATGAGGAAATTCATAACACACAACGCCCTGGTGTTTCAGAAAATTATGACAACTTTAAGGATGTCAAAGCTGCGTTAGAAACACTCAATGCGGAGAAAGAACGACGAAACGTCAATTTCCCTTACATTATCCCGCTCAGTTGTGTCACAATGTATAACATTGATTATGTGGTTGATCTCTACAAGTTCACCAGCCAATATGCAGACGCACAGATATTCTACTTGACATGGTGGATAGACGCTGAATCTGCTCAAGAACATACAGAAGACTTTGAGAGTCGTTTTGGATTCAAGCCACAAACACATTATGGATGGATTGGCACATGGAAGGACTTTGATCACGGCGTAATTCTGGATCGGTTTGAAGAGATGGAGAATCTATCCAATAAGCAAAAGCGGTGCCCACCTGTCATGATGCCAAGGTTAAACTCAAAGGGTGAAATTCAACGCTACTACACCGACCATCAGGACACCTTCGGATACAATCAGTGTGTCAGTATCTATATGACTCTTGAAATTGATAGCAACGGCGACGTTAGTCTCTGTCGGGATTACCATGATTATATCATAGGTAACATCAAAGAAGACAAGGTTGTTGATATGTGGAATAATCATAAGGCGATGAAATTCCGCCAGTCCATTAGCACAGACGGACCTATGCCTGTGTGTCGCCGCTGTTGTGGATTAATGGGATATTAATAACCTTCACGATTAGAAACCGTTCCTACAAGAAAAGAGAAAAAGGAAAGATATGAAAATAGGTTTATGTATTCCCGGTACAGCCCGCCAATTGCCCTTCTCAGAACTTTGTAAGTGGTGTGCAGATAACGGATTTGAAGCAATTGATATTGGGGAAATTACCCCCGAAATCGTCAAAACTGCACGAGATGCAGGTTTGGAAATTGGTACAGCAAATTTACCGGGAGTTCGCGAGCTTCTCAGTCCAAAAAAATCCACTCAAAAATCCGGGGCACAAAAGGCAATATCTGCTATTGAAACCGCAGCAGATAACGATGTTCACATCATGTTCTGTGTCTTTGTTCCAGAAGATGCAAGCCTCGGACGTTCAAAAAACTATGATATTTGGAAAGATACCATTCCACCTATCGCAGAATTTGCTGAATCCAAAGGCGTAACGATTGCTATAGAAGGATGGCCCGGTCCTGGTCCTGCATATCCTGCACTTGGCTGTACGCCTGAGATGTGGCGTGCAATGTTTGCTGATTGTCCATCCTCTGGCTTAGGTCTCAACTATGACCCATCACATCTTGTCAGAATTGGTATTGATCACATTCGCGCCCTTAATGAATTTGCACCTTATATTAAACATGTTCATGGAAAAGATACTGCTTTTGACGAAGAAGCACTCTACTTGCACGGCAATTTAGGACCGAGTTTTCAGAATGCACGTGGATTCGGTGAAGATTGGTGGCGATATACAATTCCTGGTGACGGTATTGTAGATTGGCTGAAGGTGGTACAGATTCTTGAAGATGTAGGTTTTGATGGAATTGTAAGCGTTGAACTTGAGGATTATAGGTATTGGCGTACGTGGGAAGCGGAATCGGAAGGTCTTATTCGTTCTCATGAATTCCTTTCCTGTTTTGTCCGATAAAGGTTGAATGTAGATATAGTGAATCAACGTCAAATGCCATACGCGCACTTGGCGTTGATTTAATTGGAGCGATATAGGTTTCACTATACTTAACGCGAGTTCGACTAATATTGTATGTTGGGTTTCGTATTCGTTCAACCCTTATGTGTCAACTTAAGGGAAAGTCACGCGTATCATACCTCCGGACCTACCAGATTGGGGCTAATTAGATTTGGTATTATTAAAATGATATTTGAGGTTCAATTATGTCAACTTACATCGCTCACGGTGGAACAGACACCACCATTACAACCGAAGAAAAACGTGCATTACTACAAGAGGCACTGCTCAAGTTGGGTGGAATACCGAAAAAGATTCTGGTAATTCCACCGGATATAACTCGCCTCCATTCAAACGCCGGAGAACTCACGCGTATTCTCTATGAACTTTGGGATGCTGCAAACGGCACTACCTTTGATATTCTCCCTGCTATCGGCACACATGCCCCTATGACCGAACCTCAAATTGCCGAAATGTACGGTGACCTGCCCAAAGCAACATATCATGTGCATCACTGGAGAACAGGACTTTACCACTTTGGGGAAGTCCCATCCGAGTTTATCTGTGAGGTGTCTGGAGGCAAACTTGATTATAGCATTCCTGTCGCCGTAAACCGCCACCTTGTAGAGGGAGACTACGAACTCATTATTTCCGTAGGACAGGTGATTCCCCACGAAGTTATCGGCATAGCAAATGGATTTAAGAATGTTCTTGTTGGTGCGGGTGGCGTTGAGATGATTAACAAATCTCATTTCCTCGGTGCCGTAGACGGTATGGAACGACTGATGGGACGAACCGATACCTCTGTCAGAAGAGTCCTGAATTATGCCCACACACATTATTTGAAACAACTCGGTATTGTGTACGTCATGAGCGTGATGGATGTAGATACAAATGGTGATCGTATCATGCGTGGACTTTACATCGGTGATGATGCTCGGACTTTTGAAACCGCAGCGGAATTGAGTAGAAACGTTAATATGACATTTTTAGATGAACCTTTAGAAAAAGTCGTCGTCCACTTGGATCCGAGAGAGTTTAGAAGCACATGGCTTGGTAACAAGGCTATCTACCGCACACGGATGGCGATGGCGGATGATGGAGAGTTGATTATTATCGCACCGGGGTTACGTGAATTCGGTGAGGATGCTGAAATTGACCGACTCATCCGGAAGTATGGGTATTGTGGCACACCTGCAACGCTCAAAGCGGTTGAAGAAAACAGCGAATTGCAAGATAACCTCTCCGCCGCCGCACACTTAATTCACGGTAGTACTGAAGGACGTTTCAAGGTTGTCTATGCGACTGAACATCTTACGCAAACAGAGATTGAATCGGTTGGTTACGAATGGGCACCTTTAGGCGAAGTGCTTTCGCAGTACAATCCAGAAACACTTGTCCATGGATTCAATGACGATGACTTTTTCTATATCAGCGAGCCAGGGCAAGGGTTGTGGGCATTGCGTTCGCAGTTTCGTAAGTGACTGAATCTCCATAGAAAGAAGGAGAACAAAAATGCAACCGTTTAAAATTATTATCGAAAAACATACGGATGGCTATGTTGCCTATCCACTTGGATTGAAAGGTGTCGTTATAGGGCAAGGCGACACCTATGAGGAAAGTGTTGCGGATGTAACTTCAGCAATTCGGTTTTATATTGAGACTTTTGGAAAAGAAGAACTTGAAGCAGAAGAACCTGCCTTGGACGTTTTCGTAACCGAAGTGAATATCTGATGCCTCGTTTTCTAAAGTGAACATGGGCAAGGGTTATGGGCATTGCGCTCGCGGTTTAAGTAGCGTTGAGCAGTTTAGGTAGTTCAGCAAGACTCCGAATAGTTTCACTCCATCTGTCAACGTACGGATTTTCTCGATCAATTAGAATCGGACGAATACCTACTCCTTGTGCTCCAATAATATCCGTCTCGTAAGTATCCCCAACATGCACTGTTTCTTCGGCAGAAACCCCAACTGCTTCTAACGTGTACTCGAATATATGTGGATCAGGTTTCGCTGATCTGACACGGGTATCATGTGAGGCGACAATTATGTCAAAATAGTGGGCAATACCGAGCCGTTCCGCAAGCGGATCTAAAGGCGTATCCCAATTTGAGACAATCGCCAACTTGAATCCATCCTCTCGCAAACGTTGGAGTGTTGGAACAGTATCGTTGTAGAGTGATGCAACATTGGCAGCAAAGAGCGAGTGTCCAGCTTGCAACAATTCCCATGCCATCTGTTCTACATGTTCCTGAACACCGAGTTGCCTGATAAATTCGCAGTAACTATCTACAATTTTTTGCATTGTGCCAAGCAGGGAGTGTGTAGTAGGGTCCGAATCTGACGCATCCGCATAGAGATTCTCGACTGCATTCGCATAACGTTCCCAGTCAATTTTAAATTGATATCTATCTGTAATTTTTTGAAGACTATCCTCAAGCGGCAGTCCCCAAACACATAATGTCCTATAAAAATCAAAGAAAACGGCTTTTATCATAATATTCTAAATTTTCGTCCTTAATTATAGCGGGTAGGATCGGGAATACCAGCATCTTCAAACCCTTTCTTTCGAAGATTGCAACTATCGCATCTACCACACGCGCCACCATCACTATCTGGATCGTAGCAGCTAAGTGTAAGACTATAGTCAACGCCAAGAGTTGTTCCCATTTGGATTATTTCTGCTTTTGTTTTATTAAGAAGAGGGGTGCAGATTGTCAGTTTTGTCTTACCTTCAACACCTGCCTGCGTTGCAAAATTTGCCATCGTTTGATAGGCGTGGATATATTCGGGACGACAATCAGGATATCCACTATAGTCAATAGCATTCACACCAATAAAAACGGCATCGGCAACAAGCACCTCTGCCCATGCAAGCGCGTAGGAGAGAAAGATGGTATTCCGAGCAGGGACGTATGTAATCGGTATGCTGCCATTTATTTCAGATTCTGACCTGTCTTTTGGCACCTCAATATCTGCTGTTAAGGCTGAAGCACCGAAGACACGTAAGTCAATGTCAATAATGGTGTGCTGCTTTGCATCTAGTGACTTTGCAATGTTTTCTGCACAGTGAAGTTCCACCTTATTTCTCTGTCCATACCGAAAACTCAACACATACGTATCATAACCTTCGGCGCGCGCTATTGCTAAGCAAGTTGTGGAATCTAAGCCGCCGCTCAGTAGGACGACTGCTTTTGATGTGTCAGGTGGATTAGTGGTAGATTCTATTTTTGTAGACAATTCTTTTCCTTGTATTATAAGGGACAGCATTGCGCCGTCCCTACAAGATTTCACATGCTATTCGCTTTCAAACTCAAGCTTAGCAAAACGGAGAAAAATTCCACCTCCCGGTCTACCGAAAGGTCCGTTGACTGCTAAGCACGCGATGACATGTTTTGACCCGGGTTCTGCACTTTCGGATACAACAACGCGTTGCGGTGCGTTGAAACCAGAAGCAGCACCACGACCCGATTCTCCAAAAGCCAAGTCAATTTCACCATTGACCCAAACCTCACCGTAGTCGTCAATACAGGTGTGAAACCAAATTTTTGAACCGGCAACGGACTTTCCATCTACCTCTTCAGGAATAGTGACAGTAATCCGATACCAACCGAAGCAGAATCCAGACGAGACAACTGCTAGGATATTTTCACAAACGTCCCAACCCGAATCGTCATAATCGGCAAGGCGAGCAGGCGTTTCTGGTAGGTTATCAACCAATCCTCCGTTCGGTTCACCGGGGACAAGCCCATCAGCATAACGCCATTGGGCATTTGTAAGTTCAAGGTGTTCCGCATTTTCTAAATCAAGTTCAGCAATAATCATAGTTGTTCCTTCCTTAGTTTATTAGTGTGCCAAAGTTTATAGGCAATACCAGTTGAACAAATCAGGAAAAATCCTGCTACAATAAATGGTAAACGAACAGAAATGTTAATTAAAAGTCCACTCGCGACAAAACCGAGAAGAAACCCGGTACTCCATGCTAAATGTGTTATACCGACACCATGCCCTTTCTCATCGGGATTAGTAAATTCGTTGATAAACCGTGGGATAGTGGTTGAGAGTGCCCATGCAGCCCCTGCCCCAAGTATCCCGAAAATTCCCAGAGTAACTAACGAGTTATGAAAAAATGCCAATCCAAAAGCGAGAATTGTAACGACTACATTTGCTACTAAAGCAGGGATACGATGACCTACTGCATCACAAATTTTTCCAGTAACAAACTGGCAAACAAATGCAAAGAGTAATTTAACTGCACCGTAATATCCAGTTGCCTTATCACCTCCAAGGTTATTAACCAAAATCGGCATGAGTAGGTTTACAGATCCCCAATAGTACGTTGGGAAAACGCGTAAACCGATCAGCATCCGAATTTCCGATCTACGACATAAGTTGACATATTTCCCGATATTTAAGGTTGATTTCCAAATGCCGTTTTGCTTCTGGTCGCTGTCATCGGCATGTTGTCTAAGACGCGGTAAAAAGAGGCATGCACCAACAAACAGTAGACCGGACAGAAATACCGCGCCAGTTCCAAAAACATTGTAGTTGATCCGGGGGATAATATCGCCTTTGTCGTTGATCCGACCAATAATCTCGCCAGCGATAGCACTTCCAACAGCACTGCCGACAGTGCTACTAATAAAATAAAACCCTGTTGCCAACCCTAATTGCTTTGGTGACACTGAGCTAATGAGATACGATTGACCACCAGCAGTTTTAAATCCAGAAGCAATACCTTCATAGCATAAGATTCCCCAAATAAACAACGGTATTTGTGTGGTAAAAAGTCCTCCTATTACAACTGCCCCGGTCATGCCGATAAGTAGTGTCGGTTTTCGTCCGAATCGGTCACTAAGCGTTCCACCGATGAGTGCTGTTATCCCACCGAGACCGATAGGTATAGCACGCAATAAACCCACGAAAAGTGCTTTTTCTCCTAAAACTTTTTCGGCATATACCGGAAAGAACCAGTGTACTGGTCCAGTAATCAAACCGATCACAAACACGATGAGGCAGAGCGAAATGAATCCTCGTGTCCACATCAGAGCACGTCAGAAAATGTGGTCATGGTAGAAATCCTGTCCAACCTGTCATATATCGGTTTCAATTTACGGATTTATTCGCATCAAAGTTTCTGTAATATTCGGTGCAGCAGTGCCAAGTCCGCAAGCACTTGTTGCCTTCATCACTGCTCCAATTTCCGTAATCAACGCTTTTGATTTCTGGTGCAGCGGTTCAGACAACAATTCCGTGAGTCGATGTGTTCCGATACGGCATGGGAAACATTTTCCACAAGATTCTTCAGCGAAAAATTCCATTGCGTTGCGCGCCACATCAAGCATATTTCGTGTGTTATCAAACACCATGATTCCAGCTGCACCAAGCATCGCGCCCACCTTTTGGAAACTTGGCTCATCAATAGTAATGTCAAGGTTGTTTTCACCGATAAATCCACCTGATAGTCCCGCCGATGTAATTGCTTGGATTGAACGTCCTTCATTTGGTCCACCTGCCCACTCATAAAGTAGTGTCTTCAGTGGAAGTCCGAACGGCACCTCGTAATTCCCAGGTTTTTGTATATCTCCAGAGAGACTGATGATCTTTGTGCCTACCAGACTTTTATCGTAACTCAGATTTTTATACCATTCGGCACCGTGCCGTAGAATCTGCGTAGCGGCGGCGAGTGTCTCCACGTTGTTTACCACAGTAGGGAGGTTTTCAAAGCCGTGTGTCACTGGGTATGGCGGTCGATTTCTTGGAAAAGGATGTTTTCCCTCTAAACTGTTCAATAACGAACCTTCTTCGCCGCACACATAAGCACCAGCCCCGCGTCGAATATAGATATGAAAATTAAATTGTTCTCCGAGGATTGCATCACCGATTAATCCTTCTGCTTCTGCTTCAGCGAGTGCGTGTTCAAGTGTTTTTAAGGTTTCTGGGTATTCATATCGCAGATAGATAAAGCCTCGTGTCGCACCCGTTGCATAAGCTGCAAGTGTCATCCCTTCAATTACCGCATGCGGTGCATAATCGAGAATTACACGATCTTTGAAACAGCCCGGTTCGCCTTCATCCGCATTGCAGACAATCGTTTTCGGTTCACCGGGAGCATTCAGAACCGATTCCCACTTCATACCTGTGGGAAATCCTGCGCCACCTCTACCTGCAAGTTGACTCTCTTTCAGTATATCAATTACTTCTTCGGATGTGCGGGACGTTACTGCGCGTTGTAGTCCTTCATAGCCACCAGTGTTTAGATAACCAGCAAACGTCCTATGGTTCGGTTCGCGAATCTCTGCGAAGATACATTCTTCTCCATCTCCCGGATATGGTGGTGGCAAAGGGGTAGGTTGGACTGAGAGTGTTTCCGCCTGTTTTCCGGTGAGTACTTGATGTCCTTTTAGAACGGGGACACAATCGTCGCATCTTCCAGCACATGGCATTGAGATTGCGCCTTCGGTTTTAAGTGCTTCAAGGATTTCCATTCCGCCTTGCAACCGGCAAACGGGACCGGTGCAAACCCGCGGCGCGCGCTGTCCTGGTGCTTCACATGCAAAGTGGTGGTAAAAAGTTAAAGTGCCGAATAGTTCTGCAAGTGGAATTCGAAGTCCGACTGTAATATCGCGTAGTGCATCTTCCGAAATAAACCCATCCCTGTCATGAAACGCGTGTAATATTCCGAGTAGTGGTGCAGGCGCATCACGCCAATTTGCAATCAGTTGTGCATTTGTTGGCATTTATCTTTCATCTCTCATTCTAAGGAAATTTGATTAGTTACACCCAAGTTGCTACCTATTGAAAATCGGTCTGTCCATCACGGTTAACGTCTTCAATCTTCGCTCCAGATGAAGATTAAAAAATAAATTGGGTAACTCGGGCTCAAACCCCAAACCCGGTAGGTGCGGTTTCCTAACCGCACCGGACTTTACAAGGAAACTGAAAATTACCTGATTAAATTCTTAATCTTCATGCGGAGCGATATGTTTATAGAAAAAAGTTTGTCCGTTCTTCCGCTCCAACAGTTAACGTCTTCAATCTTTCGCTCCAGCAGAGCGATATGTTTATAGAAAAAGTTTGTCCGTTCTTCCGCTCCAGATGAAGATAAAAAAATAAATCAGGTAATTCGGGCTTGAACCCCAACCCCGGTAGGTGCGGTTTCCTAACCGCACCGGACCCTACAAGGAAACTGGAAATTACCCGATTAAATTCTTAATCTTCATGCGGAGCGGTATGTCCAGCATCTTCAGCTGTCATTATTTCAATGTTCCACTTCGGTAGGTTCGGTTTCCTAACCGAACCAGATCCAACGCAGAAACATTTATCTTTACCACTGGAACATATCCGATGCGGTTCGGAAACCGCATCTACCAAGGTGGAAGAACCGCTAAATTGACGCTTATGGCGTGCTTAATCTTTCGCTCCAGCGGAGCGATATGTTTATAGAAAAAAGTTTGTCCGTTCTTCCGCTCCAGCGGAGCGGTATGTCCAGCATCTTCAGCTGTCATTATTTGAATGTTCCACCCGAATAACGTTTTCCTTGTTTAGGTAGCAACTTGGATTAGTTACGTACAATGTTCCATTTACAGAACGTTTCACATCGAAAATCTATTACAATTTGTGTTTGCAAATTAGAGTATCAGATTTTCATGATATGGTCAACATTTTTTGTAATGAATGTCAGGAATGTATAGTTTGGTCTTACATAATAAGAAAGAAATAGTTTGGACTTAATCAATTAGTTTTATTGTGCTATAATGACCCAAGTTACCATCTTTCATTGGTATTGTATTAAGTTTTTTAGCACCTAACGAGGGATAAGACTATGAAGTATATCTACCACAAAGAAGATGCCGAAGTAGTTCGAATTGAAGGAGAAGCACCGCGAACACTATACACACTCATTGAACCGAATACTCGGAATACTGAGCATTTTGTGATGGGATTAGAGGAAATTGACCCGAATAGTGAAATTCCGATGCACTCACATAGTGAGGCAGAAGAGATTATTTTTGTGTTTGGTGGGAAAGGGAAGGCGTTCGTTGATGATGAGGTTGCCGAATTGAGACCCGGCGCGGTGATTTATATTCCACCAAACGTTGAACATCGTTTTGTCAACACTGGCGATGAACCGCTCTGGATTACATGGACTCTTTCACCGCCCGGTTTTGAGAAACAGATTCGGAAAATTTCGGATGGTACGGCAGGAATGGAAGTGTTTAGCGAATCGTAATTAAGTTGTCTTAGACGCGCTAACAGACGATGGCGCGACATCGTAATGTGAAAATTCCAATGTAAACGCACCACGTCCTTGTGTCATGGAACGGAGGCGGGTTGTATATTGGAATGTCTCTGCTAATGGGATGATAGCATTGATGACGTTGGACATGTCTTGAGAACTTGTTTCGCTGATATGTGCACGGCGAGAATTTAGATCTCCGATCACCTTGCCGGTATGTTCATCTGGCACAGTGATGTGTATTTGCATAATCGGTTCAAGGAGAAGTGGGTTCGCCTGTCGAACTGCCTTTTCAAAGGCGAGAACAGCAGCACCCTCATACGCTATTTCGGATGAATCAGTAGGATGTGTGGAACCACCGATAAGCGTCACCTTAATATCTTGCAACGCGTATCCCATAAGTGCACCGGTACCCATTGCGCCTTCAAGTACGTTCTGAATGGCAGGTATAAATTGCCGCGGAATCTGTGTCTCATCGGTTCTGTCCTCAAACTGAAAACCTTTGTCTCGTTCCAAAGGCTCAACCTTAAGTAGAACATCGCCGTAAATGCCTTCATCATCTGTTTTATAGATGTGTGTGCCGCGGCCTTCAGCAGTTTTGCTAATCGTCTCGCGATAAGCCACTTGTAGTTTACTTACCCGTGCGTTCACACCAAATTCTCGGATCATACGGTCGGTGAGGATTTCTAAATGGAGTTCACCCATACCTGAGATAATCCGCTGTCCGGTTTCTTTATCAATACCTACAGTAAAAGTTGGGTCTTCGTCCATTAGTCTTTCGAGGGTTTCCTCCAACGCATCCGTATCACTGGCGCGTTCAGGTTCAATTGCAATAGAGATAACTGGCGGTGGAAATTCGATCGGTTCAAGTAGCAGCGGGTGATTAACATCACTCAACGTGTGTCCCGTTTTGGTGGTGCGCATCCCAACGAGCGCAACAATGTCACCTGCATAGGCGGCATCACAACTCGCCTCTTTATTGGCGTGCATCTGTAAAATACGATTGACGCGTTCCTTTTTTTCTGTCGCAACATTATACACGACATCCCCGCGCTTGAGGATACCAGAATAGACGCGGCAATAGACCAATTTATCCACGGTGTCGTGGCTTGCCACTTTAAATGCTAATGCCGAAAAAGGTTCAGTGTCGTCTGCATGACGAATCGCTTTGCCCGGCGGATGGGTGGTATCTTTTCTGGAAGATTTTCTTTTAGAAGGTTTTGGAATCTCACCTTCAATTGGCGGCACTTCAACGGGGGAGGGTAAAAAATCAACAACTGCATTGAGGAGCGGTTGAACTCCCTGATTCTTTAGGGAACTCCCGCAGAGGACAGGGACTAAACTTCCATTCAGTGTTGCACTTCGAATACCGGCGATTAATTCGTTTGGTGCAATCTCATTGCCTTCAAGATATTTTTCAAGGAGGTCATCATCTTCAGATGCTATATTCTCCACAAGAGATTCGCGGGCAGTGTCCGCTGCTTCTTGGAATTCCGATGGAATATCTACTTCTTGAAACGTTTTTCCTTCGTCATCAGCATTCCAATGGATCGCTTTCATTGCAATGAGATCAATTACGCCAGCAAAATCACGTCCCTCACCGAGCGGAATCTGCAAGGGAACAGGGTTTGTCCCGAATCGCTCCACCATCATCTCAAGCACACGAGGAAAATTTGCACCGACTCTGTCCATTTTATTGACGAATGCAATGCGCGGTATCTGGTAACGTTCCGCTTGATTCCAAACCGTTTCGGATTGCGGTTCAACACCACCGACAGCACAAAAAAGCGCGATAACACCATCTAAAACTCGTAATGAACGTTCCACCTCTACAGTGAAATCGACGTGTCCGGGGGTATCAATTAGGTGTATTGCATGGTCTTGCCAGAAGCAGGTTGTCGCGGCAGCAGTGATTGTCACACCCCGTTCACGTTCCTGCACCATCCAATCCATCTCAGTAGTGCCATCATCTACCGTACCGATTTTATGTTTTTTGCCGGTATAGAAAAGAATTCGTTCGGTAGTAGTCGTTTTACCTGCATCAATGTGCGCTGCAATACCGATGTTGCGCACCTTTTCAATTGGATATTCGCGTGCCATCTATCTCCTTTATCGCCGTGCAAAGATCAAGAACTCACAATTTCCTAATCTGCAGCTTCAATTTTATCTGTATCTATCCGAACAATGTTAATGTGCCTAATAGCACCCAAAAACCCACGATGCCGACCTCTTTAGCAAGGAAACGGAATCTATTCCTTAATTTCGACTTAGTAAGGTATTGTGCCATTTCGTTTTGTTACTCCCTAACTTTACACCAAGATATAAATTTAAACCGCGCACGTAGCGACATTTCACCGTTTAAGTTCTCCCCACAAGACAGCGACTTTACCATGAGGTTGCACATCTAGGCTGCCCTTTGAAGGAATAGACGGACCCGAAATGATAAAATCATCTAATACAAAATGGGCAAGCGGGGGTTTACTTGCAAACGCAACTATACCGAGGCAATCAATGTGTGGCAGGTTTGGTTCGTCAAACTCAAGAATATGTTCCCCTTCCGATAACAACTCAAAATGTCCTTTATCAAAGTCAACTTCTATCACCTTTTCAATATCATAATTGATTTGTGGATTTTGATCTGGGAATTCTATAGGTCCCCATATTCCCCCTCTCTGAACAACCTTATAGGTGCGCCGAGATATGTTCCCTGTATGTGTGCGTTGCCCGATAAGAATACCGACATTTGCTTCTTCGACTTCAAGAATGGTGACTTTGACATTGAGTTTTTCAGCACGGAAAGCGAACCCTATGAATTCCAACAAATACTTCTGTCGTCCTCCGCGATTGTCCGGTTCAATCCATACATCCATGTGTCCATCTTTTGCTTTCCAAGTCGTTCTATCATTGGTCTTGTCCACTGCCCAAGCGTCTAAGTGTCCATCTTCAAAATCCTCAACCCAAATTTTAGTAGAACCGTCTTTAACAGCAGTAAATGTCAATATACAGAGGAATGGAAGCAGCAAGTGAAGTCGTTTCATGAACCACCTCTTGTTCAAATTAAGGCAGGAATACGAAGCCCTGCTTCTAAGTTCTATCGTTATTGCAATTAAAATATGAAGTTTTCACACGCTCCATAAACAGCAAGTATTCTGAACCGAACTGAAACTTACTGCCGTTTAAGCTGCCCCCACAAAACGGCAGCCTTGCTTTTAGGCTGCACATCCAGGTTAACTCCTGAAATGATGAAATCATCTACTATCACTATAGCATCAATATCGCAGCGCTTTGGTAACACTACTATACCAAGATAATTTATTGTTTTGAAGTTATCATCTTGAAAGTCAACGAGTTTTTTACCCTTTGAGTATAATGTAAAAAGCCCTTGTGCAAACGCAATATCAATCTCATTTAATTCCAATTCAATCTGTGGATTTTGATTTCGGAAATTCAATGGACCTCCGATTGTATGATCAACGAATTGATAGGTGCGACGTAAAGGATTAACAAACAGACTCTCTGGATGTTCGCCAATGAAAATGCCCACATTTGCATTCTTTGTATTTACAACCCTCATTTTGACACGGAGTTGGTGTGTCTCAATAGGAAAGGCTGTGAACTCCAATGTATAATGTGTCATATGAGGCAATTGTCCACCAAGATTCAATATACCATTACAAAATGGTTTGGTATGTATATTCAAGCGTCCATCTTTTACCTGCCAACTGACTCTATCACGTTGGTGTTCTCGTTTTGTCCAGGAATTAAGATGGTTTTCGTTAAAGCTTTCTATCCAGGTCCCTGCTACTATATCTTTATTAGTAGAAAATATGAGCACACCAAAAATAAGGAGTAACACGTAAAGTCGCTTCATTGATTCTCTCCAAATTAAATTCTCTGAACATTACTTTTACTGATTATTCAAGACTTGAAACTTACTTTCGTTTAAGTTCCCCCCACAAAACCGCTGCTTTACCGCCAGGGTCCACATCCAAACTGCCTCTTGAAGGGATAGATGGACCCGAAATAATGAAATCATCCAATATAAGATGCGCAAGCGGAATTTCCCATGTGCTGGCAATGATACCGATACAATCAACGGTTGGCAGGTTTGGTTCATGGAAATCAATAATGTGTTTGCCATCGGACAGCAACTGAAAATCTCCATTATTAAAGACAATTTCTATCTCTTTTTTAGCAGTCAAATGACCAAATGGATGTTTCGGTAGTTGATGTTGGAATGCTATAGGTCCCCATATACTTCCTTGATAGAATTTATAGGTGTGCCTATATATGTCTGATATGCCTCCCCACTCACCGCCTTGTCCAATGAAAATTCCAGCACTTGCATTTTCATTTTCAAGGATGGTCATTTTAACGCTGAGTTTTTCAGTCTTTAGAGGAAAAGCTTTGAATTCTAACGCATACTTCTGTCTAATTGCGTGGTGTTGCAAGGGTTCAATCCATACATCAAGGTGTCCATCTTTTGCCTGCCAAGTGGATCTGTTATTGGTATTGTCCACTGCCCAAGCGTCTAAGTGTCCATCTTCAAAATCCTCAATCCAAATTTTAGTAGAACCGTCTTTAACAGCAGCAAATATCAATACACAGAAAAATGGGAGCAGCAAGTAAAGTCGTTTCATAACTACCTCTTGTTCAAATTAAGGCAGGAATACGAAGCCCTGCCTCTAAATTCTATCGTTATTGCAATTAAAATATGAAGTTTTCACACGCTCCATAAACAGTAGGTATTCTGAACCGAACTGAAACTTACTGCCGTTTAAGCTGCCCCATTAGCGTCAATTTAGCGGTCCCCAACTCGGTAGGTGCGGTTTCTAACCACACCATAAGCGTCAACTTAGTGGTTTTTCAAATATGAGAAACCCTCTTTAGTCCCGTAGGGACGATATGTTTATAGAAAACGTGGTAGCCCCAATCTCTTCAGCCCCGTAGGGGCGGAATGTTTATAGCAATGGGGTACCAATCCGGATATGTCGCTCGGACAGAGCTAAAGAGCCGTGTCTGGACGGTGTGCTATAAACCTATCGTCCCTATGGGACTAAATATAGGACAGTCTCAATAGTCATGCCTATTGAGAAGTGTTCATAAACGGACAGATATTTTCTTAAATTGATGCATAAGGTGCGGTTTCTAACCACACCTACCGTTGTTATTAGGGTAAAGGACAAAGCATTGAGAACTTCATATCTCTTATACCGAGCTCACGTTGCAGTTACTAACCCTTCTGAATCTAATTTGTCAAGATATTTACGCCTTTGAAGATATTCGGTTTTCCAGTTAGAAAGTAACACAACCTTGTAGAGCAGCTGAGTCAGAAGATGTCCTACATTCCATCGTTCCATTGAAGAACAACGCCAAGCAACCCAGGATTCCATTCCATGAGAAGTTGATACGCCTTCGGTGCGTCATGTCCAGGTACTCGATGACTAATCATCGGTGCAACAATGAACCGTTTCTGTGCTATAAGTGACAACATCAAACGACTGTCATCTTCAGTCGTCCAGAAATTCGGTGATGATTCTTGTCGAGGACGAATCGAATCGTGAGCACCGTAAAGAATGAGACCCTTTTTGTGAACATCGCGATAAAAGTTAACACTCGGTGTTTCACCACGTGTGCTTGCCAACAACACAACCCGCGCACCCCAACCTGCAACATCTAACGCGGTGTTAATCGCATCTGGATGTCCTGTTGCCTCAATAACAACTGTAGGACCTTTTTTCATGGTAGCATCAGCCAACCGTTCGGAAAAATCCTTATCTTCAGGGTTGAGGGTATAGTCTGCGCCAACGTTTTTAGAGAGTTCAAGGCGACTATCGGTCAAATCTGCCGCAATTACTGGCACTGCCCCACTCAGTTTCGAGAGTTGCAACGCAAGCAAGCCGATAAGTCCCTGCCCTATAACTAAAGTTGTTTCTCCCAATTCAATTCGCGCTTTCCGTACCCCTTGTAGTGCAATGGCACTCAGATTAAAAAAGACTACTTCTTCGGCTGGTATATCGGATGGTTCTACCTTTAGCAACCGATTTGGTGATGCGACAAAGTGGCTGGTATGCCCTTGTTTTGTGCCAACACGATCACCTACCACAAATCCGCTAACATCTTTTCCGACCTCTACCACTTTACCGATATTGCTATAACCAGGACGCGATGGATACCTACCTTGTGCGTTTGGAAGTCCTAATAAAAAAGCACGTTCTGTGCCGGGACTAATTAGCGTACATTCTGTCGCAACCAGAACTTCATTGTCCTTGATAGGCGGTAGTTCAAACTCTTCAATATCAACTTTGGCGCGATCCGGCCAAATAACCCGTTGTCCTTTCATGAAATGCAAACCTCTTAAAAAATGCAGGATAACCGTTTTTCAGAAGTATATCACAAAAAACGATTATCCTTCAAGTTTTAATTAGAACCTACTCAGTGATACCACCCACTACCTAAAGGTAGGGGCTTCGGCTTCGTAGCAACTGCGGTTTTCTCAGAGAGTCCACCGTCTTATTATCGCTCCACCAGCAGGCTATTATTCCGAATCAGATCGGTTTTATCAGGCATTCTTGTCCTGGGTACCCCAGCCTGCAAAAAATAATAAATGGGGGTGCCGATACAAGGCGCGGGGTTATTACTCCGCTTGCGACTTACATGAACGACACCGAAATAATAGATGTTGGACAAGGTCTCACTTGCAACTTGCCACACACCATACTACTGGTAAGGATAGGACCTGCATAAGTATGCAGGGTAGTATTCCTATCCAGCAAGTTGCTATAATTATACTACATTTTTGGGGCGTTTGTCAAGTTTATTTTTCACACACATCATGCGCCGTCTACATCCCACAAGCTAAAGCATGGGGATTTGACAGAAGAACGTTAATATCCGTATAAGCACGTTTTGTAAAGTATAATGTACAAATCATCGGTCATCCGGATTGATCCTAAGTGTCGCGTAATGCCCACGGTTGTTTAGATCTTTGAAGTAAACAAATGCGAACTTTTCGCCATTTTCTTTCAACTCTTTAATGATTTTCTCGTAATCTTTAAGGTTTTCGATAGGTTTATAGTCTATCTCCTTAATGAGATAACCTCTTTGAATGCCTTTTTTTGCTGCCGGACTATCTGACTCAACTTTCATAACAATAACGCCAGTTTCGTTTTGGTGCATGTAACGTCTTGCAAGTTGTGGTGTCAATTTTTGAACACGCATTCCAGCAAATGCTTCCGTTTCGTGTTCCTGTTCAGGGAATATTATTTCAGGATCCGGAGCATCAGGCGATAATAAAGTTTCTAAAGCCTCTTCAGTTCGTTTCTCCAATTTAGCAGTCAACTGTTTCTTTTTGCCGTTTCGGAAAACTTTTAGTTGGACAGATGTACCAACTGCTGTTGATCCGACAGAATTCTTCAAATGTGACATATCCTGAATTGCCTCTTTGTTGTATTCAAGAATTATGTCGCCTCTACGAAGCCCTGCTTTCTCCGCGGGACTATCAGGACCCACTTCGATAACGAGTACACCTTGTGTCGAGGCAAGTCCAAATTTTTCTGCTAAATCATGATTGATTTCTCCCATTGATATACCGAGCCACCCACGAACAATTTCACCATTCTCAATTAGTTCGGGCAAAATTTGCCGGGCAATATTACTCGGAATCGCGAAGCCTAAACCTATATTCCCCCTCGTGAATCCATCGATAGCAATGTAAGTATTAATCCCTACTAATTCACCACGAATGTTTATCAGTGCTCCGCCGCTGTTACCTCGATTAATCGGTGCGTCGGTTTGAATGAATTTTCCATAGGCGGTGAATCCGGGACGTTCTTTCGCACTCACAATGCCGCGCGTTACAGTTTGTGAAAGGTTATGTGGAGTGCCAATTGCAATGACCCACTCGCCAACTTCAAGCGCGTCAGAATCTCCGAACGGTAGGACAGAAAGTTCATTAGCATGGATTTTTATGACAGCTAAATCCGTGCCGCCACCATTTTCTGAGGCAGAATCACGTCCGACTAATTCAGCATCATATTCTTTACCATTTGCCAGAGTGACAGTTATTTTATTTGCTCCCTCAATAACATGGTTATTGGTAAGAATGTAGCCATCATCACTGACAATTACACCGGAACCCACACCCTTAGTAGGTATTGGGTTATTTGGTGTGTTGTTTCTAAAAAATTCTTCAAACCAATCTTCGTTATAAAACCTTCTGAACTCTCTGTCCATTCTGTCAGGTGGGATTACTTGTACCCTGGGAACTGGTTGAGCAATCTTTCGTTCTGTTGTAATTTGCACAATAGATGATCGAGTCTTCGCAACTAAATTAATGAATGCCCGGTTTGCACGTTCAAGATACTGAAAATCTTCTGATTGAAGTGATTCGTTTGTTTCTCCGATCGCAGTCGGTACAACAAAATCGTTTGTTCCTTGATTAATAACAAGTCCGGCTGCCACGGCAAGTCCGGCTAATATTAATAGTATTGCTGCGCGTCTGCGAAGTATGGTTCTGAAATTTAACATTATATTAATCCTCCAATGTAATTTCGTTTGCCGATAGAACTTTTATATTTATGAGTGTTTACGCACTAAAAACACACCGATTATTAAAAAAAGTTGCAAAAAAAATATAGCAAGTAAAATTCTGTTTTACTCACCACACGAAATCCTATCCACATGTTCCCTGACAATAGGTTCTGGGCATGATTTGATAAATAACCACGCACCCGGCACCAGAATAATCATCGCTCCAATGAAAATATCGTCAAAACGCCCCACAATTGGAAGAAAATCAGGGATAGAATCAAAAGGAAAAACGAGGTAGGCAATAGCGAAGGCTCCCGCGAGAATTTCTGCAATAATCAGAATCGTCTTTCGATAGATTGGCACACGCGCATCACGGAAAAGCCGCATCGTAAGACGTATAAAGTTCGGAAGATGAAGAAAGATACGTAAAAAACGAAATATGCCTCGTCCTTTACTGCCAAAGAAAAAAGGATTCATGATGTGTTAATTTTACCAAAATTGATGTGTTTAATGCAAATCAATTATTCCTTTCAACAGTTTTTTCTTGACATCAACCACTTTTGTGAGTACACTATCACAAATAGTTTTTCGTATACAGAAGGAGAAATTATGGCATCACAACTCGCCGCTCAACTCTATACACTTCGGGAATTCACAAAAACTAAAGCAGACATTGCGGAAACCATGAATAAGGTCAGAAAACTCGGTTACGAAGCAGTTCAATGTTCAGCACTCGGTCCGATTGAACCTGAAGCACTAAAAAAGATTATTGACAATGAAGGTATTACAATTTGCGCAACACACACCAGTTATACACGTATGCGTGATGAACCGCAGGCAGTTATTGATGAACATCAATTGTGGGGATGTAAACACGCAGCAATCGGTGGACTACCAGGTGAATATCGTAGTACTGAAGGTTATGCTAAATTTGCTAAAGAAGCATCTGAAGTCGGGGCGCGTCTGGCTGAAGGCGGCTTAACCTTTTCCTATCATAACCACAGTTTTGAATTGGAAAACTATGATGGACGCACGGGTCTGCAAATCTTGTATGAGGAAAGCGACCCGAAATATTTCAATAGCGAAATTGATACCTATTGGATTCAGCACGGAGGTGGTGATCCTGCCGAGTGGATCCGCAAGTTAAAAGGACGTGCACATATCGTTCATCTCAAGGATATGGCAGTTAAAGGAAACTCACAAAGGTATGCTGAAGTGGGTGAAGGCAACCTAAATTGGCCAGCTATCTTGGAGGCGTGTGAATATGCAGAAGTTGAATGGTATATTATTGAACAAGATTCATGTTATGAACGCGATCCCTTTGAGAGTTTAGGTATCAGTCTTAAAAACCTACAAGAGATGGGACTTTTATAGGTATAAATCTGAGAATTATGAAATCTGAGAGGACATCAAACTCGTTTAATGTCCTCTCAGATTTCTTTCTAACACTGCCATTTGTCCGCCAATTGCGTAAACAATTTAACTTGACTTTCACATAAATTTGTGATACTATAATTGGGTAACTAAATTTTGAAACGGGGCGTGGCGCAGCCCGGAAGCGCGCTTGAATGGGGTTCAAGAGGTCGCTGGTTCGAATCCAGTCGCCCCGATTTTTCGGGTGTTGAAGCGGATTTATATATATATCCGCGCGTTGTCAGTTATATATAATATAATGTAATCGGATATGAAGAGGCAATTACAGTCGTGGATAAATCGCGTATCAATGTAGGCATTTTAGGATGGGGTACAGTCGGCACTGGTGTTTCCAAAATTCTGGTAAATCAGAATACCCTTATTTCTAAAAACAGTGGCATCCAATTGTGTCTAAAAAAAGTAGTTAAACGAACACTTCCTGCGTCACGGCATGGAATTGAACTTCCCGACGACTGTTTGACTACCGATCCTGCTGAAGTCGTTGACAATCCTGACATTGATATTGTCGTGGAACTTGTCGGCGGCATTTCAGATGCACATTCACTTATCACTCGTTCAATCCAAAACGGAAAGCATGTTGTGACGGCGAACAAAGCACTCTTGGCAGAGCATGGAGGTGAGTTGTTCCAATTGGCGCAGAAACATCAGGTGAGCCTCAATTTTGAGGCAAGCACAGCGGGTGGTATCCCTATTATCAAAACGCTCCAAGAAAGTTTCACTGCCAATCAAATTCAATCCATCTACGGCATTGTTAATGGCACATGTAACTACATGCTCACTGAAATGCACGAACGGGGTGTTGATTTCTCGGATGTACTTGCAGATGCTCAGGAAAAAGGTTACGCTGAAGCCGATCCAACGCTTGATATTGAAGGCATTGATGCCGCCCAGAAGTTGTCACTCCTTATTGCACTTGCCTATGGTGTGAATCTTTCAATTGACCAATTCCATGTTGAAGGTATCACAGACATCTCACAGAAAGAGATTCAATATGCACATGAACTCGGTTATGTCATCAAACTGATCGCAATTGCGAAGTTAACAGAAGATAATCGTGTAGAAGCGCGTGTGCATCCGACACTTCTGCCGGAGCGAAGTTTGTTAGCAAATGTTAATGGAGCATATAATGCTGTCTGTGTCATCGGTTCGGCTGTCGGACCAACGCTCTTTTATGGGCAAGGAGCAGGTGAAATGCCAACCGCCAGCGCAGTTGTTGCTGATATTATTGATGCTGCGAAATCTATTCAATGGGGTATCAGTTCACCGATTTCACACGCATGGCTTACAGATTCAAAAACTGAAATTACTGTCTGCTCTATTGAAGACATTGAAACGCGTTATTACCTTCGCTTTGTAGTTATTGACCGCCCGGGAGTCTTAGCGAGTATTGGCAATATTTTAGGAAACTGTCATATCAGTATTTCCTCAGTTATTCAAAAAGAACCACACGATACCGATACTGTTTCACTGATGATGTTAACCCATAAAGCCCGTGAAAAAAATATGAATGCTGCGCTCGAACAGATATTAAAGTTAGATGTCGTTAAAGGTGATGCGAAACTTATCAGAATTGAAGAAGAAGTAGCCTTTTAAGTTAGATGGCAAAACAGTCAACTACCCCAAGCTAAAGCATGGGGAAACTTGTGTGAGGCGCATGCCAAGCGTCCACTCCACAAGTTAAACAGTTGACTAGTGCTTTGTCCACCTAATTTTTGTGGTTTGTAGGTCGGGTAGAGCGTCCGCGAAACCCGACAAGATTAGTGTCCCAGCACATGTCGGGTTTCGCTCTGCTCTACCCATAGGTGTCAATTTAAGGAAAGAACTCGTTCGTAGTCGCGCAATTCATTGCGCCTCTTATATTCAAAGAAAAGAGGCGCTATGAATTGCGCGACTACGAACGCTGATATTCTCGTCCTTTGCGTTATTTGAGATGTTGATACAAAAAGGTGCAGTTAGGAAACCGCATCTACCGTAGCTAAATTGACGCCTATGGGTTTCGCTCTGCTCTACCCGACGGACAATATTTTGGTGGACATAGCACTAGACAGTCTAGTCAAGGAAAGGGAAACCTTGCTTTGGTGGTGTCCTTTCCAATCCAAAAAAGGGCGGGCTTTCCTCCCAAACCTAAAGGATTGGGTTTCCAGCCCGAAGATTAGATGATAAACACGTTAGTTTTTGACGTAAGAAATATTCGGGGCGGTGTCTTCAACTTTCAAGAAGTTGAACTCCTTGTCTCGCAGCTTGAATTGGACTTTGAGGACATGGATTTTATTAGTCCAGTACGAGGCATTGTGCAATTGCTACGTCACGGTGAGGATAATGTCTACGTCAAAGCAGAGGTATCCACAGAGATTGAAATGCAATGTGGCAGATGTCTTGAACCTTTTAAAACGGACATTGCGGCAACGTTTGAAATGCAATTCACGCCAGCTAACAACCCCGAAGACGTAGAATCTGAAGAACTTGAAGACGAAGAACGTTATTACGACGGTGAAACGTTTGACATCTCTGAGGACGCACGACAAGCATTGGTAATACAAATACCAGTTTGGCCCCTCTGCTCACAGACATGTGAGGGATTGTGTGCAAGATGTGGTGCAAACCTGAATGAGGAAATCTGCACTTGCGATGATATAGATGAGATTGCACCAGAGACCTCCAATGTAACTTCACCTTTTGCCGAACTTTCACAGTTATTAGAAGCAGCAAAGTTGGATAACAAGTCTAAACCAGAAAATCGTAAGGAGATAATTTCTAAGAATGGCACATCCAAAACGTAGAACATCAAAATCAAAAAAAAGAATGCGGAGAAGTCATCATGCACTCAAGAGTCAAGTCATTACAAGTTGCTCATATTGTGGTGAAATGATGGTTTCGCACCGAGTCTGCAAACATTGTGGGCATTATAAAGGACGATCAATTCTAAAGTCTACAGAGGAAACGTCGACATAGCATCCGCGTCTCAATTCTCGTCGATTTAATTATTCGTGCACAATTATTCTATTGTGTTGAATTAATAATACGGCTAAAAAAGGATCCTTTTGTATGGAGCGATATGCAGCAATCACAGGGACAGGTGCTTATCTACCTGAAACCGTTTTGACTAATTCTGATCTCGAAAAGATGGTGGACACCAGCGACGAGTGGATTCGCCAACGCACAGGCATTGTTGAGAGGAGAATCGCCGAAGATGGTGTCGCTACATCTGACCTAAGTGTGCAAGCTGCTCGAATTGCAATTAAACGTGCACAAATCGACCCAATCGACATTGAGATGATTCTCGTTGCTACTGTTACACCCGACACAGTTTTCCCATCAACTGGTTGTTATGTACAGAAGGGGATTGGTGCTAAAAACGCATCTGCAATGGACATTTCGGCTGCATGCGCGGGTTTTTTGTATGGACTTGATTTAGCAAATGGCTTGATTATATCTGGACAGTATGATACTATTCTTGTGATTGGTGGAGAGGTTTTCAACAATATCGTAGATTGGAGCGATAGAAACACTTGTGTCCTTTTTGGAGATGGTGCAGGGGCTGCTGTTGTTCAAGCCACTGAAGAACCAAAAGGAATCCTTGCCTCTTACATCGGTTCTGATGGTGATTATGCTGACATCAATCTACTTGGAATACCTGCGGGTGGGTCAAGAATGCCGATAACATCAGATGCAATTGATCAGAATCTGAACAAGATTCAGATGAATGGTCGGGAAGTTTTCAAACTTGGTGTTCGGCTTATGCCAGAGGCAGCAGAGCGCGTACTACGGAAGGCGAACTTCAGTATTGATGATATTGATCTATTAATACCGCATCAAGCGAACTTGCGTATTATTGAAGCAGTGGGACACAGGCTTGGTGTGCCGCGAGAAAAGGTATATGTGAACGTTGACAAATACGGCAATACCTCTGCAGCAACGATAATCATCGCATTAGATGAAGCTATTAGAGAAGGACGCGCAAAACCAGGGGATCTGATACTGCTTGTTACTTTCGGTGCCGGTTTGACATGGGGAAGTACACTCTTACGGTTGTAAAAGCAGAATATAGTTAAAGTATAAATTTACATATTACCATGTAACACTCTATCAACAATAGACTTTTTATTTCACGCAAAATTTCGTCTAAACACTACACAAATGACGCAAATCGCCTTTATTTTCCCAGGACAGGGATCACAGAAAGTTGGCATGGGGGTTGATTTGGCGCAGACCTACCCAATTGCCAAAGCCGTTTTTGATGAGGCAGATACATCTTTAGGAAGAGCATTAAGTCAACTCTGTTTTGAAGGACCAGAAACAGAATTAAAGCAAACAGAAAACACACAACTCGCTATTTTGACGTGCAGCGTCGCGACGTTGAAAGTACTAACACAATTAGGTATTGCGCCGCAGGTTGTCGCAGGACATAGTTTAGGGGAGTATTCCGCGCTTGTAGCATCTAGTGTTCTGGATTTCTCAGATGCATTGCGATTAGTCAGTGCCCGCGCACAGTTTATGGCGGAAGCAAATGAAAAACAGAACGGCACAATGGCAGCAATCCTTGGTATGGAAGCATCGCAACTTCAACATCTCTGTGACAAAGTTGATGGTGTGGTAAAAATCGCTAATTACAACTGCCCCGGACAATTGGTAATCTCAGGTGAAGTTGATGCTGTCAATCAGGTTATTTCTCTCGCTTCTGCGGAAATTGGTGCAAGACGGTGTCGCCTCTTGCCGGTAAGTGGTGCCTTTCACTCACCACTGATGGAATCAGCACAACAAAAGTTTCAATCTGTCCTTGACTCAGTGATGTTACATCCGCCAGAAATTGATATAGTGATGAACGTTACAGGTGAGCATACAACAGATACTGATGACATCAAACATTTACTCTTTCAACAGATTACACAACCTGTTCAATGGAAAAAAACGCTACACACTATCGCGAAAACTCGTATTACAAACTATGTAGAGGTAGGACCGGGAAAGGTTTTGTCTGGATTGGTGAAACGGACATTGCCCGATAGCATTTCCTCAAACGTTGAAGACGTTGATACACTTTCACGTGTGATAGATGAATATGGAAACGGTGAATAAATGGATGTGACAGCAAACCAGTCTGTTTTTAAGGTAGGTATGTTGGAGGGAAAAACGGCAATTGTTACAGGTGCTTCCCGCGGCATTGGTGCTGCAATTGCCCATAGACTCTGTGAAATTGGTGCAAATGTTGTCATCTGTTCGCGATCCATCAAGAGTGTCTCGCAAACTGCTAATGTATTGAAAGACAACGGCTACACTGTACACGCAATGGCTGCTGACATTTCTCAGAAGGCAGATGTTGAAGCACTTATTGAAGAAACGCTTGAAAAGTTTTCACAAATTGATATCCTTGTGAACAATGCTGGCATTACACGTGATATGTTACTCATGCGTCTCAAAGACGAAGATTGGGATGCAGTGATTCAGACAAATCTTACGGGAACGATGTATTGCAGTCGTGCTGTTCTACGTCCTATGATACGTCAGAAAAGTGGACGCATTATCAACATCTCGTCAGTTATCGGATTAATGGGAAATGCTGGACAAGCAAGTTATGCCGCAGCGAAAGCTGGCATCATAGGTTTAACAAAAACGACTGCTAAAGAGGTAGGCACACGAGGCATAACTGTAAACGCTATCGCACCCGGATTTATTATGACCGACATGACCGCGAAAATCCCCGAAGAGTTTCAAAAAAAACTACTTGAACTTATTCCATTACAGAACTTTGGCATTCCAGAAGATGTCGCAGACGCTGTCTGCTTCTTGGCATCCGATGCCGCACGCTATATTACCGGTCAAACTCTTCAGGTCGACGGTGGCATGGTGATGTAACTTGATATATCAATAAATTCTGCCCATAGGCAGCAAAATTTGTCTTTCTTACTTTCGCTTACCGTAGGAACAGGACATATTGGTTAAGGATATGGAACTTGTCCTACAAATCAACCTTATAATTTTAAAACATAGGAGATTAAATTACAGATATGGCAACAAACGAAGAACGGCTTATTGAAATTATCGCGCACCAACTCGGTGTCGCCGCAGATAACGTTACCTCCGATGCTTCATTCATGGAAGACCTGGGGGCAGACTCGCTTGATACTGTTGAATTAGTCATGGCACTTGAAGAGGAGTTTGACCTTGAAATTCCTGACAGTGATGCTGAAAAAATACAAACTGTTCAAGATGCCCTTGATTACTTAGATGAGAATGCATAGATTCACATATTTCCACAATTTTCTTGAGGGCATGTAGACGAATACTACAAGCCCTCTACACTTACTTAAGAAGAAAAGGATCGGTCTTATGGAGCGTGTAGTTATTACAGGAATCGGTGTTGTCAATGCAATTGCCAACACGAAAGAAGAATATTGGGATGCGCTTGCTGTCGGTAAAAACGGAATCGGACCTTTAACCTCTTTTGATGCAAGCGAATATCGCACACAAGTCGCCGCAGAGGTTAAAAACTTTGAAGCGGAAAAGTATCTCAATAAGAAAGCAGCATCCCATTTGCCGCTTTTTATTCAGTATGCTCTCGCGGCTTCTATGATGGCACATGAAGATTCAGACTTGGACATTTCCAAGGTTGATCCCTATCGAGTTGGAGTTCAAATAGGTTCCGGTGTCGGCGGCATAGGTGTGCTTGAAGATAACGCGAAAGTCCTAATGGAGAAAGGTCCTAAGCGCGTCAGTCCATTTCTTGTGCCATTTATGATCATAAACATGGCATCCGGACAGGTCTCTATCCAGTTCAACCTCAAAGGTCCCAATTCGGCTTCTGTTACCGCTTGTGCATCTTCAAACCATTCCATCGGTGAGTCATTTCGTTTGATTCAACACGGATATGCAGATGCGATGTTTACAGGTGGGACTGAATCTGCTATTACACCTTTAGCTTTTGCGGGGTTCTGCGCAATGCGCGCGATGTCCGCACGCAACCATGAACCTGAACGCGCGTCTCGTCCATTCAATAAAGACCGTGATGGATTTGTTATGGGGGAGGGGGCAGGAGTTCTTATCCTTGAATCGCTTTCGCATGCTAAAAAACGTGGTGCCTATATCTACGCTGAAATAGTTGGTTACGGAATGACTTCGGATGCACATGATATGGTGAGTCCACCTAAAAACGGCGAAGGTGCAGCTAAAGCGATGGAGTTTGCACTCAGCGATGCCAATCTTTCGATAGACGTTGTTGATTATATCAACACACACGGCACCTCAACTCCACTTGGTGATGTCTCTGAAACTAACGCAATTAAATCTCTCTTCGGAGAACTAGCCTACAAAATTCCGGTTAGTTCAACGAAATCTATGGTTGGACATCTACTCGGTGCAGCGGGGGCTGTGGAACTTATTGCCTGCTTAGGCGGAATGGAAAAAGGGTTCCTACCACCAACTATCAACTACGAAGTACCGGATGAAGAGTGTGATTTAGATTATGTTCCGAACGAGAGTCGAGAAGCAATGATTGAGGTTGCACTTTCCAACGCATTTGGCTTTGGTGGACACAACACCTCAATTGTTATCCGAAAATATTCAGGTTAGTAGTTGATTCATCAGTCCAGTTTTTACCACTTGGAAACCTCGTGCATTTAGCATACATCGGCTTCGGCAGCAACATTGGCGACAGACTTTTGTATATTCAGAACGCTATCAATTCCTTATCGGAAGTTGAGGGGATCACTTTAAAACAGATTTCCTCCCTCTACAAAACCGCTCCAGTCGGATATGAAACACAGGCAGATTTTCTAAACGGTATCGTTGCAATTAACACTTGTCTTGCCCCTCATAACCTGCTGTACACCTTAAAAGATATTGAAACTACTGTTGGCAGACAACATCGCACCCGTTGGGGTCCGAGAGAGATTGACATGGATGTGTTGATCTATGGAGACCTCATCCTACGAACACCTGATCTTGTTATTCCACATCCAGAAATGCATCTTAGACGTTTCGTACTTTCCCCGTTAGCGGAGATTGCACCCGACCTTGTGCATCCAGTTTTTAAAGAGTCGATCCAAACGCTACTCAGTCGTCTTGAGGATGACAAATCTGTCGTGAAAAATGAAGATTGTTTTATAGCGTTCCCTCTATCATCTCAATAACATTTCTGTAGCACAAACTCGTTGTTTCTACTACTTTACCCAATAAAGTCCTCTTTTCTTATAGATTTCCGCACTGCAATCTGATATAATTCCCGCAACTATTTAAGGAGCATAAAGAGATGCGATGGTTTGAGACCCGCGGTCCCGTTTATCCTGAGGATAACTACGTTGTCGCACGGACAGAGGAACTCGCTGATTTTGTAGATCGGTTGGAAAAGGGTAGATATATAGTCCTCTTTGCACCGCGTCAGACAGGCAAGACTACGTTTTTTCAAAATAGTCTTGACGCTCTTGAAAACAAAGAAGGTTTATATTTCACAATACAACTGAATTTTGAGATGTATGTAGACAGTGATGTTACCAACTTTTATCGTTCCTTCTGCCAGGAAATTTGTAGTGAAATTAAGAACGTAATTCTAAAGCAAGGGATAAATCTTTCTGACAATCTCAACCAATTTTTAGCGAATGCACAGATAACCGATCCTATTTCAATGCGAGAGTTTTTTCAAGCCCTTGAGAATTTGTTAGGAAAACAGAAGTTTGTCATTGTAATTGACGAATTTGATGGCATTCCGCAAGACGCCATTAGGGGATTTCTGCATACAATCCGCCGAATCTACCTTTCTGGAAAGAATCGATGTCCTTACAGTGTCGGCATTGTTGGTATCAAGAGCATCACCCAGTTGAATTACGACCGCTCTATCTCCCCATTCAATATACAAGACGAATTCAAATTACCCAATTTTACACTTGAACAAGTACAAGAACTTCTTTCGCAGTATACGGATGAAGTTGGACAACCTTTTGATACCGATGTTATCAATTCTATTCACAAACAGACTGCGGGACAACCAGTGCTTGTGAATCGATTCGGACAGATTCTTACTGAGGAAATGGATATTCCGAAAAGTGAACCGATTACAATGGAACACTTTTCAAAAGCACACATCAAACTCCTTCGCGAACGAAACACGAATATAGATCATCTGATAACAAATATCCGTAGAGATCGGCGATTTGAAGCACTTCTCATGAAGATCGCTTCTTATGATGAAGGTGTGGACTTCAACTTGGATAGTGACATTATCAGCGAACTCGCTACTTATGGTGTTATTGCTGAAGGTGCCGACGGTATGTGTGAAATTGTCAATCCGATTTATCAGTATCGCATCATGCGGGCATTCAAACCGATAGTGAATGGGTTAGAGCAAGATTATTTACCCGAGGACACTTTGGATGGATTTCAAGATTACCTCACATCGGATGGACATATTCGGATGGATGCGCTTCTTGACAACTTCCAAGACTTTATCGCTCGGGCAGGCTTCAAGATTCTACAAGTTCCCGAAACACCACAAGAATACGTCGGACAACATCTTCTCTTCGCTTATCTAAGCCATTTTGTCCAGATTATGGGTGGATCTATGTACCTTGAAGTCCAAACAGGACGTGGAAGAATGGATATTCTCATCCTTCACAACAACCGAAAATACATTGTTGAAACCAAAATATGGGGTGGAGATACTCGATATCAAGCAGGAAAGGCACAACTCGCTGTCTACGTTAGATCCGAAAAAGCGATGGAGGGATATTATGTAGTGTTTGATCACCGCAAGACACCAGAACCTCGTGTAGAGACAGAAACAATTGATGGCTTGACAATTCGCAGTTATGTCATTCCTGTGATACAAGAACTCCCTTCGTCAAGTTAGTTATAACACTATAACTATAATAATTGACATTTAACTTGCTAAACCACTTTAAACATGATATATTTTAAGTAATAAATTACTCTAAAATGCCAGAATTGTAATTATAAATAATGGAAGTGAATTTGACTCTAACTAATCCTTACTTGTCCCATCAGCAACCACCACCTGCACATAGTTACCGATACCGGCAGTGGTGTTCAAGAGGTTATCAACCAGGACTTCACCCTATTTCGTCTGATAGTGAATTAGGCACATTCATTGGTCAGATGGGATGGGTTGGCGCACATGCACATGTGCACGACTATCTATGGGCGTCTGCAGGCAACATGGGAGTGATACTTTCAGAACAGGTAGATCAGAAATTTCTGATTGCTTACGATGAATCACCACGGTATGCACTTCCTTCAGCAATTGTCGTCAAGGGGTTAGCGGGTAGACATGTACTTTTGACAAAATCAGGGTCACGGTTAGACCTAATCGCTATAGAACATCCAGCACTCAACGCTACTATCATTGAGGTAGAACCGGATGGAACACATTATAGAATGCGCTTTGGCACACAGACACAAACAGAGATCGATAACACCGTAGAAACAGAAAACGCGTCAAGCCCTTGTGTTCCAACCAGTGAAATGTTTCATTATCTGCTAATTTTTGAGCAACTTGAAACACACGGATTCCAAGCATTAGTTCACTTACAACCGAAGTTTTTAAACCTAATTTCTCGCACAGAACACGGACATCCGGATCGTTTTTATCAGTTTCTTAAAGGTTATGAACCAGAAACGCCAATTATATACGATGCTTCCGGTGGCATTGGATTCGTCCAAGAGAGAGTGCCTGGAATACCCGAATTGTCGTATGAGAGTTTACGCCTCTTTGAAAACGGATTCAACGCGATGCGTCATATTCTATACTGGGTTGGACATGGCACATTCTCACGTGGGGCAGATCTCTTAGATGCATATAAACACGCAGAATATTTTGAAGCGGTCGCACGTATGGCTTGGGAGGCTAATCAAGGAAAAGTGTCTGCAGAAGCGTATAGCGAAGAAATTGTCAACTGCATCCTTCGCGAGTTTAACGCAAGCCGCATTCAGACAAAAAATGAATCCTCAGAGCGAGATGAGACAACAGTACAATTAGACCTTGAACAAGAAAACCGAACATCTCAAAATCTATACAACTATCCGTAGAACTTTTAAAGTGGTATTGTAATAGGATACGGCACTTAACATCGGTATTCGCAAGGGAGATAATTTCTTTATGAATGAGACTCAACAGGTGCTCGTGGACGAAGAAGCACAGGAACCACAAGAAACGAAACCGCAAAACTTAGAATCCTATCTTCGAGATAATATCTTTGGTGACGATTTTCGCGATTATAATGACAAACTTCAAAAATTGACACAAGAAATTGAAATTATACATCAAGAAATCTCAGGAATGGAAGCAAGATTGTTGAGGGAAATATCGGATGTTAAAACACAATATGGAAATATGCCCGACAACATTACGCAACGTGTTGATAACCGTATTGACGAACTGATTAGCCGTGGGGAAAACGACCTTGAGAAATTATCAATGCTTATCAATGAGTTTGCAACTGATTTCCAAGTGCAAATTGATCAACTTCGCACGGAAACACAAATGCTCGAAAGCACCAAGCAAATAGACCGACAGAAGTTAGCAGATGTATTGATAGAAATCGCTACACAACTAAAAAAAGAACTATGAAAAGCACAACTTCTTTTCTCATCTTTATTCTTTTGTTTATACAGAACAGTCTCACACTTCATGCTTCAGACCAAGCAGTGCAGTTAGAAAGTGAAGGGATCTCAATCATCGCTGTTGGAGACATAACAATTGGCAGCAACTTGACATCATTGATTGAACGTCAAGGGGCAGGTATATTTTTCGAAGGTACTGCGTCTGTCATTCAATCTGCAGATGTTGCAACTGTATCCCTGAATAGCAGCATTTCCGATAGAGGGGAACCGAATCCTAATCGTGAACCACGTTTCCGTGCTGCCCCCGGTCTTGCACGTGCACTCGCAAATGCCGGTTTTGATGCCGTTTCCTTAGCGACTCCATACGTCATGGATTTTGGGGTTGAGGCACTTGAAGATACGGTCACCAACTTGGAGTGGTATAACGTAAAATCAATGGGAGCAGGAAGTTCACCTGCAGCCGCAAACGCACCTGCATGGTTAGAAGTTAACTCTAAAAAAATCGCACTGTTGTCGTATTTACGCGGAAATGAATTCAACATGGCTTCGTTGGAACCGGTCGCTTCTGCCGCATACAGTCAAATGATACATGCTGTCCAACAAGTAGATAGCAGCGCAGAACTTGTGATTGTCTGGCTCCATTGGGGTAAAAGAAACGCAGAAATAAAGGCGCGACAAGCGAGCATTGATCGTCAACGCATTTTCGCCCAAGCACTCATTGAAGCTGGTGCTGATTTGGTCTTATGCCAGCAACTCCATACGCTTGGAGGTATTGAAATCTACAACGGAAAACCGATAGTCTACAGTCTTGCAGACTTCATCTATGACACCTATGAATTACAGCATGCACGTACAATTATCCCAAAAGTGACTTTTGTTGAAGGAACACTCAAATCTATTGAATTGATACCTATCTTGGTTGATAAGTTGGGCGCGACAATTCCTCAACCGAGTCTTCTGGAAGCGAAAAATCGCGATGCAGAAAATCCCAATGCGAAACTTGATGAATCTGCTTTAGAAGCATTACAAGACTATCAGAAAAGGTGTGCTGTACATAATACAAAGGTAACCATTGAAGGAAAACGCGGGTGGATTAACGGTGTCTACAAAACCCAATAGAAGTGTTTTGAAAGTACACCACCCCATATAAGCACTTGCCTTGTGTGAAATTCCTTACATGTGACTTGCTGCGGCTTTAAAACAATAACTAAATCCGAAACAATGGTGCAATGCGTCTGAGAGTAATATAAAAAGGAAAAGAGATAACAATGGAAAATGAACACAATACCAATTCAGAACCTGAAAACCCTGAAGAACATGATAATTCTATTGAACAAGAAAATTTGGAAACTGTGGAACTACCTATCCTTCCCGTGAACGATCTAGTGATATTTCCCTATATGCCACCAGTTCCACCTTTTCATCCACATCATGTGGCACTTTCAGGGAAGATGGTCATGGATGCTGTTGACGATGCGATGCTAAACGGCGAACGGGTACTCTGTATCTTCCAAACCAATTCTGGTCGCAGCTTGGATATCGATCCACGCGAAGTGAAGGACATTACTCTGGAAGAATTAAGACCTATTGGTAGCTTAATTCATATACTCCGCGCGAAAAAAGATGATGAGGATGTCTTGTTTCTTGCGAACGGTCGCGCACGGGTTCAGATTGAGGAAATTCTTCACACCGAACCGTTTTTGAAAGCACGGGTACGACTATTGGAAGATGAAGAAGATTCTGAAGAACTCGTTGAAGAAGATTTGGAGATTGAGGCACTTGTCCGCAGCACTGATGAAATGTTCCAACGCATTGTTCAACTCTCCTCACGTTATCAAGATGAACACGGTCTCATGACAAAAAACATTGAGGAACCCGGTCGATTAGCCGATTATATCGCTGCTGTCTTAGACCTGAAGCCTCAAGAAAAGCAACAGGTTCTTGAGGCAATCCCTATCCCGGATCGGCTTAATAAACTTGCTGTTATTCTCGCAAGAGAGGTTGACCTTCATGAGTTGGAAAGCAAAATTCAATCTAATGCACAAGCCGTTATCAATAAAGGACAACGCGAATACTTTTTGCGGGAACAACTCAAAGCAATTCAGACAGAACTTGGTGAGGCAGATGATTTATCTTCGGATGTAAACGATATGCGGGAACAACTGAAAAAAGCAGACTTACCGCAAAAAGCACACAAAGCCGCTACCAAAGAACTCAATCGTCTTGCCAAAATGCAGTCCTATTCTCCAGAATCAACCGTATCCCGGAATTATTTAGATTGGCTCCTTAATCTACCTTGGAAAGTCAGCACAGAAGACTCAATTGACCTTTCAAAAGCGATGGAGATCCTTGACGCAGATCACTACAATTTGACGAAAGTCAAAGAACGAATCGTTGAGCATCTTGCTGTACGAATTCTCAAAGATGATATGAAAGGACCTATCTTTTGCTTCGTTGGACCGCCGGGAGTGGGAAAAACATCTCTCGGCAGATCAATTGCTCGCGCTATCGGTAGAAAATTTGTCCGCATTTCATTAGGAGGGATGCATGACGAAGCCGAGATCCGTGGACATCGACGTACTTACATCGGTTCAATGCCTGGTCGTGTCATTAAAGGGTTGCGACAAGCAGAATCAAATAATCCAGTCTTTATGCTTGATGAAGTAGACAAACTCGGTTCAGATTTTCGCGGTGATCCTGCGGCAGCATTGCTTGAAGTACTTGACCCTGAACAAAACCATGCATTTACCGATAACTATTTGGATGTCCCATTTGACCTGTCACAGATCATGTTCATCACAACAGCAAACCAACTTTACACAATTCCGCCACCACTTCATGACCGAATGGAAACAATTGAGTTGCCAGGCTACACTTCAAATGAGAAGAAGCAGATTGCAAAACAGTACCTCCTTCCGCGCCAACTTAAGGAAAACGGTATTACTAAGAAACAATTGGGGATCTCCGATGCAGCGATTGGAAAAATCGTCAAAGAATATACTCGCGAGGCAGGTGTCCGGAATTTGGAGCGCGAACTTGGCACACTCTGTCGTAAATCTGCACGCCGCATTGTAGAAGGTCAAACTGACCGCAACAAGATTGGCATTAGGGAAATACCGAATTATCTCGGGCCCCGGAGGTTCGATTCCGAAATAGCAGGTAGAACTGCTGATGTCGGTATTGCTACTGGTCTCTCTGTTACACCAGGGGGTGGTGAAATCCTGTTTATAGAAGCAACTGCCTCCCAAAAGCAAGGTGGAAAGGGAGAACTGCTTATCACAGGGCAAATAGGTAGTGTTATGCAGGAATCGGCACAAACTGCCTTGACTTATATCAAATCGCAAGCGTCTTCATTGGAATTCGATTCACACATCCTACAGGACGACATCCACATACATGTTCCTGCAGGTGCTATTCCTAAAGACGGTCCTTCCGCAGGTATAACAATTGCCGCTGCCCTTGCATCCATCGCTACCAAGCGAGTTATTAGCCCAGAAGTTGCTATGACTGGAGAGTTGACTTTAAGAGGTAGAGTGTTACCTATTGGCGGTATCAAGGAGAAAGTCCTCGCCGCGAAACAGGCAGGTATAAAAAAAATCATTGTCCCACAAGGGAATCAAAAGGATTTTGTTGAAATTCCTGAGGATATCCAAGATGGACTCGTATTCTCCTTTGTTGAAAATATGAACGAAGTTTTTTCTGAGGTATTTGTATAATTTGTTGGAAAGTTTCTAAACCTATAATGTTTATGAATTAATTGGAAACAGGCACTTGACAGCAGTATCGAATTTGGACGTTAACGCTCTTCCGTCAAATCCCCATGCTTTAGCTTGTGGGATGTAGACGGCGCATGATGTGTGTGAAAAATAAACTTGACAAACGCCCCGAAAATGTAGTATAATTATAGCAACTTGCTGGATAGGAATACTACCCTGCATACTTATGCAGGTCCTATCCTTACCAGTAGTATGGTGTGTGGCAAGTTGCAAGTGAGACCTTGTAAAACATCTATTATTTCGGTGTCGTTCATGTAAGTCGCAAGCGGAGTAATAACCCCGCGCCTTGTATCGGCACCCCCATTTATTATTTTTTGCAGGCTGGGGTACCCAGGACAAGAATGCCTGATAAAACCGATCTGATTCGGAATAATAGCCTGCTGGTGGAGCGATAATAAGACGGTGGACTCTCTGAGAAAACCGCAGTTGCTACGAAGCCGAAGCCCCTACCTTTAGGTAGTGGGTGGTATCACAACCGGAGGTATTGCATAGCCTCCTCAAAAAATTGGTGAATATAATATCACCATGAATTCCTTGTTAAAGGAAGGAGATGTGACATGAAAAACGTAAGATGGAACAGTAAAGTTCCTATCCTCATCGTATGTGCTATCACTGCATTTACATACATGATGGCTTCTCCGTTCTGTTGTTGGGGAAATACAGAAAGTGAAATACAACTTGAAAATGAGACAAATGAACGCGCGCCTCTTTTTCTTAAAGATATCGCGCCTATTCTCGACAAACAGGGTTGTTCCGCCGGTCTCTGTCACGGCAAATTCGGCGGGCAAGGTGGCTTAAATTTATCCTTGCTTACTCTCAATCCTGAAGCTGATCATAAACCGATTGTACACCACAACCGTGGTAGACGGATCAACCTGCTTGAACCGGAACAGAGTCTCCTTTATCTTAAACCTACAGGGCAGATTCCACACACAGGCGGTACGAGATTTAAGGTTGATTCTGATGAAGCAAAGACTATTTTACGGTGGATCGCTGCGGGGGCACCTTTCTCACCTGACGAACCGCGTCTACAAAAACTTGAAATTGAACCAAAAAAAGCAACCTTTTCCGCTGTCAATGAAACGAAGCAGCTAAAGGTACTTGCTCATTTTACTGACGGATCTATAAAAGATGTTACACACCAAGCTGTCTATGAGTCTAAAGATGAACCAGTCGCTCATGTCTCCCTATCTGGGTTGGTGAAAAGTGTGCGTTGGGGTGGCACTGGTATCTTGGCAAGATATTTAGGTGTTGTCACCTCCTCTTTTATTACCGTGCCAAGAGAAACCGATGGAAAACCATATCCTGAATTCCTGACAAACAATTTCATTGATGAATTCGTTGCAGCCAAACTAAAAAAATTAAATGTGCGTCCTTCTGAACTCTCATCAGATTCCGAATTCATTCGACGTATCTATCTGGATACTGTTGGAAAGTTGCCTACACCTGAAAAGGTCAAACATTTTCTGGCTGATTCAACACCGGAGAAACGCTCAAACCTGATTGACAAACTTATGGAAACGCCGGAATGGGTTGATTTGCGCACTTTAAAAATGGCAGATATGTTGCGGGTACATCCCCGTCGATTAGGAAATGGTGAATTTGGTGCACGCGCTGCTGTTTTATTTCACCAGTTTATCCGAGATGCCGTTGCTGAAAACAAACCTTATGACAAGTTTGTACACGAAATTTTGACTGCTCGTGGCAGCACCTATCAACACGGTCCGACCAACTATTATCGAATTGAACGGCAACCTGCAGGTAGAGCTGAAACCACCGCACAAGTGTTCTTAGGTATTCGTCTCAGTTGTGCTCGCTGTCATAAACATCCGTTTGACCAATGGACAACCGATGATTATTGGAACTTCGCCGCATTCACAGGAAAGGTTAACACTCGTGGTGGGGAACTCTACCAAGAGTTAGTAGTCTACCATAATCCAGGAGGACGAGTCATTAACCAATCTGTCCAAGGGAATCGAGGACAAGTCGCACAACCGACATTCCTTGGCGGAGAAGTGCTTCCAGAGACGTATAGAACTGAAGCAGTAAAACATCTCGCAGATTGGATTACTGCAGATGCAAATCCATACTTCGCCAAAGCTACCGTCAACCGTTTGTGGAGTTACTATTTTGGTAGAGGTATCGTTGATCCTGTTGACGATATGCGCGCCACAACACCCGCAAGCGTTGAAGGACTCTTGGAAGCCTTAGCGCAAGAGTTTATCCGAAGCGGGTATGATGCCAGACATATTATCAAACTGATTTTTAACTCTCGTACCTATCAACTTTCTGCTGAGCCGAATGAAACGAACAAATTAGACGATAGATTTTTCTCCCGTTTCATGCCACGTCCGTTGATGGCACAAGTATTACTTGATGTCCTCAATGATGTGACAGGAAAATCGGAGAAATTTGGGAGATATCCAGAAGGCACGCGCGCCGTTGAGTTGCCGTTACCTGTGAGTTCTCGGTTCCTTAATATCTTCGGACGTTCCGATAGGGAGTTCCTTGGTAACTTAGATCCGTTCCTGGAACCCACGCTCATTCAAGCACTTCACATCATCAACTCGCCTTATATCAACGGAAAGTTGAGAGACGGTAAAGGTACAATCACACAACTTCTTGAACCGAAGTCTGGTGAAAAGCTGCAACAGGCTGAATTGATCAATGAATTGTATCTTATGACTTTGAGTCGTTTCCCCACTAAAAAAGAACTTGAAACGGCTAAGACATATCTTGTTGATAAATCCAAAAGACGTGAAGACACGGAAGATCTGCTTTGGGCTCTCATATCGTCCCGATCCTTTCTTTTCAATCGGTAAGAGTACGTCGACATTAACCTTTAAGGCAAGTGTGGATAGATGAACATTTATATCATCTATCCACACCGGCCAATTCATGATTTGAACCGAATTATATTACTATATTGATAAATAATTACACTCGGTTACTATAAAACTAACGCTTTCGTAGTATTTATACCTAATTAACCCGATTTGTAGTGCAAGGTCCCCGTGCCTTGCAATGCTGATTTTATCGGAAAACTTCGAATCCAGTTAATTTGGTATTACCATATATTAAAGAATTTACAGTAAACATCAATTTTTGTTGTCTATTTTTGGTGTTTTTGATACAGTCAATAACCCCAAGTTAAAGCATGGGGCTTGTGCGAAGCGCATGCCAAGCGTCCACTCCACAAGTTAAACGGTTGACTAGACGATATATCGTGGGTCTTGTCGTGGCAGACAAAAAGATGTTACGGATGCTCCCCAAGTCTGTATCCTCTCTGATTCCGTGATGTCGATGGGGCAACATATACCGCGAGAGCGTGGGCTTATAGCCATTATTTTCTGGTAAAGACATCGTGTCAGGTCAAGTAAGCGAGTAGTGACAGTCTCACTGAACGAAGCAGCACAACTGAATCCAGACTCCCAGTGTGCAGGTGGAGATAAAACAGCACTCCCCCTTTTGGGGACAAATTATAACTATAATAGGAGGCGGGCTTTCCTCCCCAACCTAAAGGATGGGGTCTCCAGCCCGAAGATTTTGATGAAATTTAGACATCAAAGTAGATCCATAGTCTCTTGGTTAAGCATAATCATTTTTACACTGTTGAGCATGGGTATCATTCATGCTGCCCTGATTGACGAAGATAAAATTGAGGTTCTATATCTTTTTGACGAAGGAGAAGGCGAAATTGCCATTGATTCCTCTCCAAACGGACGGGATGGCGCAGTAATCGGGGCACAATACACCGAGGGTGTCTTTGGCACCGGCTTACAGTATGATGGAGTCGATGACAATCTAATTGTTACTGGTTATGCTGGTGTTGGTAGCACGGATCCCAGAACAACGCTCTTCTGGTTTAAAGCCGGTGACACAAGAGAACATTCATGGGTAAAATGGGGTCCAAATGCTTCCGGAGAAAAGTATTACATCCGTGCACATGTAACAGGTGAACAGTGTTTCTTGAGAATTGAGGTGAATGGCGGACAAAACTATGGAGAATCTAACGTTTGTGATGGCGAGTGGCATCATTTAGCTTTAGTCTTTCCCGAAGGTGCTGACTCCGTGCAAGACCACCACCTCTATGTTGATGGCAATCTTCAAGAAAAGATTGGCAACGATAAAGAGATGAACACAAATAGTGAAGCACAGGATGTAAACATCGGAGGGCGTTTGACAGGGCACGCATTTTTGAATGGTCTTTTGGATGAACTTGCTATTTTCAGTGTGGGTTTGGATGCGGATCAGATTAATGCCATCCGAGAAAAAGGATTATACGGAACAGTCAGTGTTGATCCACAAGGTAAGTTAGCAACCAGTTGGGCAAGAATTAAGAAGTACTAATAGGTATTTTGGTTATCTACTTGTAAGGGCGGGTCTTTGTACCCGCCCTATTTCTTTGATAGTTGTCCCGTTTGTAGTCGCGCAATTCACGCGCCTCTTATACCAAATTACCCCGATCTGTAGTGTGAGGTCCCCGTGCCTCGCAACCGTGTGCCATATCAAAAGACTTCTAATCCCGTTAATTTGGTATTAGTTGTTGCAAGAGTCGTACGGTATGCGTTTTCCATTTCATGCATCACATCGTCGGGGAATCTTGAAACCTCCGCCCACATATCAAGATGAACCCGAATCTGAAACCCATCAACGAGCACATGTTGGAAGTGTCCAAATTCGTAGTCAAAAACATAGACTTTCGATTTAGCGGATGACTGATAGATATTTACGGGATACAGATCACCATGGGTAAGCCCATGAAAACAGTTAGAAACCTCAAGGAAACCTGCAAGTGCTTTCAATTCAGTAAATGACTCTGGATAGGGTTCTATACCTGCTGCACTGCAGATCTCTGTCAACTTTGTATCAACATCTCAAATAACGCAAAGGACGAGAATATCAGCGTTCGTAGTCGCGCAATTCACGCGCCTCTTTTCTTTGAATATAAGAGGCGCGTGAATTGCGCGACTACAAGCGAGTTCTTTCCTTAAATTGATGCCTATGGGTAGAGCGAAGCGAAACCCGACGGACAATGGAAACTCTCAGTAACACTCATCAACTGAATATTTTTAAAACTAAATAGCCCTGGTTCCTTTGCTATTTTCTTGTTTTTTTTAGTCAAATTTGTTAAAATGAATTTGTAACAGTTTATAGGATATAAAAGAGTCAATAACCCCAAGCTAAAGCATGGGGCTTGTGCGAAGCGCATACCAAGCGTTCACTCCACAAGTTAAACCGTTGTACTACAGTAAAATATCGTGGTATCTTGGCGTGGTAGCCAGCACGATGTTTCGGATGCTCCCCAAGTCTGTATCCGCTCTGATCCCGTGATGTCGATGGGGAAACATATACCGCGAGAGCGTGGGCTTATAGCCATTATTTTCTGGTAAAGACATCGTGTCAGGTCAAGTAAGCGAGTAGTGACAGTCTCACTGAACGAAGCAGCACAACTGAATCCAGACTCCCAGTGTGCAGGTGGAGATAAAACAGCACTCCCCTTTTGGGGACAAATTATAACTATAATAGGAGGCGGGCTTTCCTCCCCAACCTAAAGGATGGGGTCGCCAGCCCGAAGAGTGATGAAAATTAGAAATCAAAATGGAACCATGGTATTTTGGTTAAGTATCATCGTTTTCACTGTATCGGTCACCGGAATTAGTCATTCTGCTGTGATTGACGAGGATACTATTGAGTTAGCTTATCTCTTTGACGAGGGGAGTGGTAACGTTGCTAAAGATTTCTCTGGGAATGATCGAGATGGCGAAATCACTGGAGCAAAATACGTCAAAGGAGTTTTTGGGACATGCCTACAGTATGATGGGACAAACGACAACTTGATCGCGGCTGGTTATGCCGGCGTCGGAGGCACTGAACCGAGAACAACACTCTTTTGGTTTAAATCTGAGGGGGCAAGAGACCATTCATGGGTGAAATGGGGACAGAATGCTGCAGGACGAAAATACTACATGCGAGCACATCCATCTGGTGCACAATGCTTTTTAAGAATTGAGGTTAATGGCGGACAAAATTACGGTGCTGACGACGTGTGTGATGGTGAGTGGCATCATCTGGCAGTAGTCTTCCCCGAAGGTTCCAACTCCGTGCAAGACCATGACCTCTATGTTGATGGCAAACTTCAAACTAATGCAGGCAACGATAAAGAGATGAACACGGATGGTGAGACACAAACGGTAAACATCGGTGCCAGATTAACTGGACACGCTTTTTTGTTAGGCTTGATCGATGAACTTGCTATTTTCAGTGTGGATTTGAGTCAGAAGCAGATTGATGCAATACAAAAGAATGGATTAAAAGGGGCACTCAGTGCGGATCCACAAGGCAAATTAACCACAAGTTGGGCAATGATTAAGACATATTAACCTATCTTCTGTAGGATCAACCTCCGGGTCGTGATGCTTGGGACTATAGTTAATCCCACAAGTCAAGTCCCAGCAGTTTTCGACCCAAAGGAGTCAATTCTGGCGATCCATAGTTTTTCGCTTCCCATCCCCTCGGGTCGCCGGGATAGGGTCCGTGGCCTAATGCTCTCCGCTCCCACCACAACGTAATACGTTCTTGGCGTCGTTCTTCATTCATCGGATTAGGAGCACGGTAATAGTTCATGTATTGCGCTAATCGAGGTTTATCGGACGTGTTACGCCCATTACCGTGTGGCAGAGCTATATGCCATATAAGCAGTGAACCCGCCTTTGCTGGCACTTGAATGAACTTGTCAAGTGAAAGTTCGGGTACCCACGGATTTTCTTTGTCAATTAACGATTTATGAGCACCGGGCCAACAAATAAATGATCCTTGATTATCTGCTGTATCTTGCAAAAACAGCACACCTTGTGTACTGAAATGAACTGGTAGTTTAGATGTATCGGCATCCCAGTGGTACATGCCTTTATGATCCCATTCAGGATAGCCAGGATGTTTTGGCGGTTTCATGTTGACTCTGTCTTGGTGAACCCAAATCCGTTCGGTACCGTATACTTCGGAATAGATTTGATGAATGGGTGGGTGTTGGTAAACGTTCCACATCGCTTGATGATGGTACATTTCGACCATGCCTGCACCGGGTTTGTGCGGGGCGCGATACCAGTCATTTGGATCTGAAGGATCCATTTCCAAAAACGCAAAAATCGCATCAACAACCGCATCGCAGAGTTCAATCGGAACAGCATTTTCAATTACCATGTATCCATATTCATCAAAACGGTCGTGATGTGCTTGTGTTAATATTGCCATTTGATTCCTTTTGTTTTAGTGTTGGTTTTGCTTAAATTGTGGAGATGTCACCAAACTATTTTAAATTCGGAAATCCGCGACCTGTTCGGTACAAGAAATCCGTCGCTTCAATTTCGTAAAGACGAATTGCCGCTGTCTGCTTTTGGAAACCGCTACGTATTTCAGGTTGGTTCAATTCAGGACAACCGTCGCATGCATGCATTTTGCGTATTCGTCGTTGATGAAAGTATACCCGCCAGAACACTACCATTACAACGGCACTCGTGAGTCCACATGTAAAGTTGCTATATATAAGCAGAAAAGGAATAAAACCGACAAGAAGTCCCATTGCTAACCGCAGCACATCCTGAATGTATCTTGGAAATCTTTTGTATAAACGGGGATAAGATAGCACGATTATTGGTGTCAGAGCAAGCATGAACCAGAGGAATTTCATATTGGCTATCATGTTTGGATGGACGAAGGCGGTTATGGAACCGAGGACGATTCCACAATAAGCGAATAGGCAGCTACGACAGACATGGAGTTTGCCTATCTGTAGCACACCCGACTGAAATCTGCTGCACAAGGGTTTGTGTGCCCAATTGAAGGGATGTGTGTGACGCAGCCACATCCACTTCAACCGTAATCTAAAAGCGAAATCAGAAAAACGCCTAGTCGTCATTATGATTTTTCAAATGTATCCTGCATATCCGCAAGGATATTTCCAATGGCTCCAACAGGAACGTAATTTGGAATTGGTTTGATATTTACTGCTGTTCCATGCACAAAGACTTGGGATGCTCCTTGGGATAATCCTTGGAATACACCAGTCGACTCAAAACCAACGTTGATAACTCCGTTTGCCTTCTGTCTGCCAGCCATACTCAACATCAGGTCGATTGCACGCTGTCGAGATTCATCGCCTAATGCACTATATGAGTTAAGTTCACCACCGGTCAGGCCTTTACACCCCATAGCACAGTCCTGTCCCACATCTTTTCCTCGGATAGAGATGCCCCATACCATGCCTTTATATTCCATGATTTCATAACCATCAAAACCATCACTACCGGTCATAATAATCTTACCATCAGTGACATCTGGTCGTGTTCCCGCTAATAAATCTTCTCTTATCATTCGGTTTTCTCCTGCTTTAAGGGCGCACCACACATCCCACAACGACTCGCATTCATATATTCCACACGGACTTTTTCACCACATTGCGGACAGCGTAAAATTTACGTGATTGTACGGAAAAGTAATAAAAAACAATAGCCAATATGGCAATGATCGGATAAATTAAGAGCCACCACATAATATACCTCAAACTTTGGTGTTATTGTTCCTGCCAAATTCTCACCAATGTCCAATAATAGCATATCCAATCATTGGAGTCAAGAAAAGTTGTTCATCAGTTCATCAGTAACCGTAACGCGTTGTGTCGGAGAGTTCCCATAATGGCGACCCTCCGACACAACACATATCAACCTTGCAACCCGTTTAATTAATTTCCAGAATGGTACTCTTCAGGACTTAGATAGACTTTCGTCATACTCACGAAGTTCAGGTAATAGAAAATGGCATCGTTTTTTGGTTCAATTAGATCGTCATCAGTTCGAATTGCCAAATTCCCTTTGATTAACGCCTCTACAGATTTCTCCATCTCGCTTTCGGAGATACCACAACCGTCTGCCAAATCCTTAACGGATCTATTGCCTTTTACCAACTGCCTTAAAATCGAGACTATGGTCAGGTTTGTGAAAAAACTTGCAAGATTCGCGATTTCAGCATCGGGTGCTTTTGATAGGAATTCATCTATGTCATACGTCCAGATTGATCTGCGCCCTAATGACTTACCTGAAGCCGCGCGATATGCACCACCGTACCCCCATCTGATTATATTATTGGAAGCATCAGGGAGTCGAAGTAATCCTGCAAGATGGTTATTAGATGCCTCAGATTTGGATGTGAGAACCTTAATTTGCTCTTGAAATAATTCTGCAAAAGCGTCATTTTTCTTTGAGTCCATAGATGCCTCAGATTTGGATGTGAGAACCTTAATTTGCTCTTGCAGATCATCAATCTGACGTTGCATCTCTGCCAACTTTACGTCAACCTCGGATTCATTTCTCACTTCGTCTGCCATGTTAATTTCTCCTTTCAACTGTTGTTGGGGAGGGTGTTCCCCTTCAATTATAATATCTAATTCCTCTTGAATCATGAAATCGTAGCTTTTTAGTCGTTGTCGCGCACGACGGATCCGACTTTTAATGGTATTTTCCGATACACCTAAATACGTTCCTATTTCTGAAGATGTCATCTCTTCAAAATAGTGGAGTGTGATAACTTCTCGATCTCTTTCCTTCAACTTTGCAAGCAGCTTATTAACAAGATCACGTTGCGTTTCATTAGAAGTTTGCTCATGTTCAGCTGCGACATACCTTGAATATGCCTCTGTCTCTATCTCTGAGATGTCGGTTTCTTCCAGTGATTCAGTCCGTATCTGTTTTTTCGAAACCACGCAATACAGAGGCGATCCACAATCGCATACAGCCATCTTACAAACAGGATTGGGTCCTCCAACGTTTCCAGTTTCTGATAGACTTGGAGGAAGGTCTCCTGCGTAATATCTTCAGCGATATGAAAATCACCTGTTTTCCGCCATGCATGCGCGTGAATCTGCTTCCGGTACTTTCTAATCAAACTCTCAAAAGCAGCCTCATCACCCGTAAGGATACGTTGGATTAACACAACATCATTATTCTTCATGCAAAGTCTCCAGCAATAGAATTTTTATTCAATCATATATAATGACGCGAGTTTAGGGAAAAAAGGTGCATAATTTTGGAAGGAGTGAATTATCAAATTACGTTAGATATCTCAGTGAAATGCATCGTTACAAGTTACGACAGTTTTTCGCTGTGCCTATCTCAGTGACTTCTTATACCTCCGAACGCAAGAAGATGAGGAATGCGCCTGAAAGAAACACGCTGAGCAGCAAAATAAGCAGCAATATATTGACTATTGCGGGATTGAGCGTATCCTGAAAAGTTAACTTATCCTCAAATATCGGAATAGCCTCTGGTGAGACAGGTATTTCCGACATACCTTCTGGAATGCCGACGAAGTGAAGGCTTTTTGGGTCCGATCGATCCATTTCAATGATAAAGTTTCGGAACTGTTGGATATGCGAGTCTACGCGTTCTAAGAATTGCAAGTGGCGATTAAAGCCTGTGCCTGCCATAGATTCAAGCGCGTACTGGACAACCGCTGCAGGAGAACACCGGGTTATTTGTCTTGCGCGCAACACCTGAGCACTTTGCGCGGCGAGATGCTGACGATTAAAACGTTCCCGAATTTCCACATCTTTATTGACGAACTCCTGTTTAATCTCTAATTCTGAAGCGTCTACCCTTTTGGCTTCTTCAGACGAGGTATCTGCAAATCTTAGCCTGCGTTCTTCTAATGCTTTCTGTTGATCCTGAAAATCACTCTTAATTTGGTCGGTAGCAGCTGCCGTTGCCATCTGAAATTGATGGTGCGTTTGGACGGGAGACATCCATTTTGCTGAGAAGGTGCCAAGGGTCGAAGGCATAAACACAACGACTGCTACCCAAATTAATAAGAGAATAACGAGACTTAATCGGCTTTCTCGGGTCATCGCGGAGACGATAAGTCCGACTGCAATGAAGATACTTGTATACAAAGAAGCGATTAGGACGATAAGTCCCAAACGTCCCCAGTCTGCCCCACCGAGTTGCGTCCAACTCTCAGTAGAAATGATAGCAAGATTGCATAACATAGCAAAATAGAAGGAGATGAGGACTGTGATGAGGGAACCAAGAAATTTACCTACTAACAGGGCGGCGCGCGAAATAGAATTTGCAAGACACAGCCGCAGCGTCCCTTGTTCCCGTTCTCCTGAGATCGCATCAAAGGTAAAGAGAAGTGGAATGAAAGATAGCAGATAGGTGATGATAAAGACCCAATCGATCACCGTGGCGGTAGGGCGAAGATTGCTGGCCGCCTCCATATTCAAACGCGGAATACCCATCGACCAGATACTGACGACACCGTATTGGTTCCATGAAACACCACCCACGTTTTTACTTGGAAGATGCACATCCCCTCCGTCGGCGATGAAGGCGAGCGATGAGGGACGTTTGTACAGTTTGCCGGGTCCCTTTTGCAGCAGCGCATACAACTGCGTTCGAGATTTCAACTCGGTCTGAGATGCGCTAACGTTTTCGGAATACTTCCGAACCCGTTCCGGATGCGTTTGGAGATGTACAACCGCGTTGGTTACCATTAATGCCACGAGGATGAGCGTTGTTAAGGCAAAACGTAGACTCGTGAGATGATCTAAAAGTTCGCGTGTAACAATATGCCAAATCAATTTTCGGACTCCATTAGACTTCAATTCTGATAAACATCATAAATGTTGCCATAAATAGGACGAGATTGGTAATTATCAGCAAAAATAATTCCGGCAGGGCGCGCTGTGCGTTGAGACCGACATCTGCACGTTCAAATCGAAAGTGGGGCAAAATCGCCCAGTCTATATCACCTTGATTCGTGGCAAACCACTGTAGACTCGCGAAGGCATTTTTCTCATGAAAAGCATTGATCAAGGCACGCCGGTATGTTTGCGCGGCTCGGATATAATCGGTCATACCCTCTAAATCGGTACCTGCCCACGCTGCGGTAGCAAATGTGTAGAGACTCGCTGGAGTGAGTTTCATGAGACGTTCATCCCATTGTGCTTGCTGGAAAGACGTCCGTGCCACCAGTTTCTTGCCGACTAAGCCAACTTTTTCTGCACTCCCGATTTGCTGTGTTGCGGCGAATTCATAGTAACTGTGCAAATGTGGCACCATAGGGTGTGCTGTATCTTTCGGTTCAAAGTTAACTCGTGGGAAGTTTCCGAGATAGAACCCTCCGAATTTTCCAAAGAAATCGGTATTTACAAATGAATCTACAAATATAGGCGGTTCTCCCTTAAGCGGACTATTGGCTAAGAATCGATCTCGTTCTCTATCTGCTTCTTCCCGAATCTGTGCTATTTCCCGGTTGGCAGATATTTTTTCGGCACGCATCGCGTCCACTGGGTTCAAGGCAAACCGGCTCCAGTTTGGATAGACAAGCACCAAAACTACCCATAGGAACATGCAAAGCATCAAGGACGTGGCGGCACGACGTGTTGTTGTGGAAATGAGCAACCCGATCAAGTAGAAAACCGATAGGTAGATGATTGTTGTGAAAACAATACCTCCAATTCGCAGAAAATCATCTGTGCTGAACTGTAGTGAGCGCGCGAGCGAACACAAAATCAGTGTAAACAGTAGGCTCATCAACACCGGAAGTAGCAGACAGATCATCGCTGCGAGATATTTGGCAAATAGCACACTCCCTCTCCCGATGGGGTGTGAGAGCACTAAACGCAAGGTACCAGTTTCCCGATCTCCCGCAATAGCATCATAAGCGAAAAGCAGTGCAAGTAGACTCAACACAACTTGAAAGATAAAGACAAGATCTATCTGTGAAAAGAGATGTAGATATGGGTTGTTTAAACCGAGGGGTGCTCCGGGACTTGAGAGGGACGGTATGCTGGCAAAAGTCCAATGGTATTCTTCGTCGGGTTTGATGTCAACAAGGGGGTTTGAGAGGGCTGGTACGCTATCAAACGCTATGTCAATCTCACTGCCAAAACGCGTCTCTAAACCAGCACTAAAAAGTCTCAGTGGATTCGGAGGACGTTGAACTTTCAGTTTTAAAAACGAATAGACAGGTGTCCCAGCAACTTTCTCGCGATTCACTGCTTCTTTCTGGCTATAGTCTGCAAGACGTTCTTCGTGTGCCCCAATTAAGACATAGGTATTGGCAATTACAAGCAGAAGTGTAATGACGACAGCAGCAAAAAAACGAGCACTCATTAGATGAATCAAGAGCTCTTGGCGTATCAAGGTCCGTAACACCGTTTCTCCTTAAGTTTCCACAGTCTACACAATTTTGAGAATTTAGATAAAAAACAGAAAATGTTATTCAATTTCGCGCTTGTATCTGGGCGCGAGTGCATCATCTTTTATATAAATTATACCACCTATTTCCGAATTTGCCAAGTGATCGGTGCCAAGAACCATGATTGTCGGTTTCATTGTGTGTTTTCTACTTTCCGCACCGCAAAATAAGAGTTCTTCGCGTATCTAACACACTTGAGAACCTTGTGCTGTGTTGAGACCATAGGTTTTACTAACGTTTTAAAAATTTTCCAGGAACGTTAGATTGTGGGTATTCTGCGTTTTGGTCACGGTTGGTTACAGGAATAGGTATCTCGTTGTCCCAATAATCCGGTATCGTGTTTGGTCGGTGGTACCATGCAAGAAGCAGGGTGCGGCGTTTATCGGTATAGTTTTTCCGCGCCGCATGCAAAAGCCTCGCGTCTGTCAAAACTAATGAACCTGCGTTAACGCACACATCCACCTGATCCGGATGGTTATTAAACATAAACGGATAGTCTTCCTCAGCAGACTGAAACCTTTCGCCTAAAATTTCATGCTTTTGCACGAGAATGTCGTGAAAACCAATCCGCTTGCGATGGGTACCCGGAATGACCTTTAAACAACCGTTTTCCAGTGTGGTATCGGTGAGATAATAGTTGAGGAAAATCTGTTGTGGCCAAGGCGTACAACTGATCGGGTCATCCCAATGGTACCAGTCTTGATGCCAAAAGAGGGATGGAGCTCCTGGATCCTTCGTGAGGATGATGATGCCGTCGCCGGATGCTGTGAAATCCCCGAATCCGATTGCTTCTAATGCATTTCGTGAGGGCTGCCACGCCAACAATTTCTGAATATGTTCGTTTTCATCATCGCTAACACTTATATAATGTCCATGGTATACCTGTTTTTCTAATTGTACGTTTCCTGTGATAAGTCGTTCTGATTCGTCACGGAGTTGCTGCAGGAACTCCTCTGTAAGAATGTTGTCAATTACACAGAACCCGTCACGAATCGTTTGTTTGCGTTTTTCTAAGGCGATTTCAGGTGTCATTAAATCTCTTCCTCAGTTTTTAGTATATTTACTATACTGTCAAAACAATACACACCTATAAACGGCTGCCAAAGTTATCAAAATGACGATCTTAATCTTCCAAGCGCATTGGCATCATGATGCAGATATGTCCTACCTCACCAATAGGTTTAACAACGACAGGACACGTAGTACCTGAGAACTCCAGTGCAAAAAACTCCGTTTCAATGTGCTCTAACGCATCTATTAGAAACTGAGAACTAATACGGATATGGACTTTCCCTATGCTGGACTCTACTGCTAATGTCTCACATTCTTCATCTTGTGCAGAAAATTTAGGTGAAATCCGAATTTGTTGCTCATCTATCTCTAAATATATTGAAGGATATTTCGGATTTGAGAGCAACGAAAGCCTACGTGTCGCAGACAGAATCGGCTCTTTAGGCACAACGACACGCCCCTCAGAAGACTGATCAACGACTGTCTGATAACGCGGGTATTCACTGTTTATCAATTTCGTCGCCAAAGTAGCGTGTTCATCTGCGAAGAGAATCTGGTTCTCAATGCGTGCGATCTTTATCTGTGGGGAATTGGCAAAAGTTCGCTCAATTTCTTTAACTGCTTTTAACGGCACGATGAATCCATCACTACTCTCAGCCAACTTTATAGATTCACAATATGCGAGTGCAAGTTTTACTCCATCGGTCGCGACGACTTCAGTTCTGTCTTTAAGGAGGTTAAAATAGAGTCCTTTTAGAGAGTGGCGGGCCTTCTCTGTGGGCACAGCAAATTTTGTTTTGCGGAGGACACGTCTTAGGGTTTTCCCATCAATAGCGAATGCTTCTTCGTCAATAGATGGCAGTTGCTGGTTTACCCCCAGTTTTTAATAGCACTTATTTTGTATATTTTTCTTTAGTTGTTGTGCCAAAGCGTTTTGTCTGCTAAACTACTTTCAAGTTTTATTTTATAGTGCATTTTTTGGAGGTTTTCCATTGAAACGTTTTGCACCGAACAAAGTGAATACGCGTGCGCTCATCCCAAAAGTAAAGCAAGGGTTCAAAATAGTATTGAAACGTCCTGCGCTCAGAAATCTGATTTTGGTCATATTTGCGAGTGTTCGCGCCCCTACTTTTCGGATAAACACGCTTGCGGCGCACTTACCTGTGTTAGTAGCGCATTATAAAACGAAGCAAAAGCGGTTGCTCCGTTTTATCAACTCAAACTTTCCGACAGATATTGCGTTAGTGGCGTGGTGTCGTTTTGTCTTATGCTGGCTATATGACAAGATCGGTCAGGCACCACGCATCGTGCTCGTTGATGAGACCGACATTCTTGAACACTATAGAGTGATCGTCATGGCAGTGCCATTTCGCAAACGGGCTATTCCGATCTATTGGAAAATCTACCGAAAAGACGCTTTTGACAGAATGGTTTACCGTAGTCATAATGCGCTCGTTCAAGAGTTTTGTTATGAGTTCATGAAGCATTTTGAAAATGCGTTGCCGAATGTCCGCAAACCGATTTTGGTGTTTGATAGAGGATTTGCTCGCGCAAAATATATCATGAAACCTTTTATGGAAGCCGGTATTGAGTTTGTTATACGCGTTTGCAAAAATACTTGTTTTTATCACAACAACCAACGCATCAAACTTGAAACGCTGCAAAAGACAGGAGCCTATCCTGACATATCTTATCACAGCACGGAGAAACTCAAACTAAACCTTTATGTTTTCAAAGATGCACGCCATAAAGAACCGCTTTATCTTGTTTCAAATAGTTTGCGCAATACACAACTCTATCTCACCTATAAACGGCGGATGCAAATAGAAGAATGTTTTCGTGATATAAAGACACTTTTCGGATTTCGGCAACTGCGATTGAAACGGCAAGAACTGCCACGCGTGGCACTGTTATGGTTTTTAGTCTGTGTCAGTTATGCTATCTGTTTCCTACATTTTGAAAAAGCTGCTGAGCGGTGGATACGCGCCTATAATACGCGTTCAACAAAAACTTATTCCCTCATCTTTGTGATAAAACGAACACTTGAAACAACATGGGAACCTAACATCTTCCTTGACCCATATTTTCCGATTTCCGATTGTGCAGGCTGAAGCTCGTGTTAGTCCAGTATTGATCTCCTCACACAAAACATCTAAAAAACCTTATGTACAATCATCGCAAAAAAAACTGGGGGTAAATCAGATGGCAGTTGTGGGAACTCTTCAGTAGAAAGTTTAACGGTTTTTGAAACACCATTCCCACCAGTGATTTCAACCTGATCGTCTGCTGTTGTTGACAGGTATATCGGTTTCCCAACGGACCACTCTTTAACGATATCACCTAATTTTTTGGAAGAGACAACAATTGTTCCCTCCTCCCTAACTGTCCCTTCAACCTTCAATTTGATCCCGATTTCCATGTCCGTTGCCATACATTCAATTAAGTTCCCCTCCGCGTGGATAAGAACATTTGAGAGAATAGGCACGGTATCCTGATCACTCGCGACACCTTGTAGCATCTGTAGAGAGGACAAAAGGTCATCTCTTTCAAAAGTTAATTTCATTCCAAAACCTCCAATAAAATCTTTATGGAAACGATGTTCCTCTTTGAATGTAATGTCTAAAGCCTCTTGAATTATGAATTCATATTTCTTTAACCGCTGTCGAGCGCGGTGAAGCCGACTCTTAATCGAACTTTCTGATATGCCCAAATACGACCCTATCTCTGAATATGTCATTTCTTGAAAGTAGTGGAGCGTGATAATTTGCCTATCACTCTCCTTCAAGTTTGTAAGCAATTTCTGGACAAGGTCCCGTTGTGCTTCAGCATTAGTTTTCGCGTTTTCTGCTGCAACATATTGGGAATATGCCTCTGTCTCTATCTCTGATATGTCAGTTTCTTCGAGTGATTCTGTCCGTATCCTGTTTTTTCGAAACCACGCTATACAGAGACGGTTAACAATTACATATAGCCATCCAGAAAACTGAGTCGGGTTATCCAATGTGTCCAGTTTCTGATAGACTTGTAGGAAGGTGTCTTGCGTAATGTCCTCAGCGATATGGAAATCGCCGGTCTTCCGCCATGCATGTGCATGAATCTGCTTCCGGTACTTTCTAATCAAACTCTCAAAAGCAGTCTCATCACCCGTAAGGATACGTTGGATTAACACAACATCATTATTTTCCATGAAAAGTCTCCAGAAATAGAATCTTTATTCAATCATATATAATGACGCGAGTTTAGGGAAAAATGTTGCACAATTTTGGAAGGAAATGATTTAGGATGTAAAAACACGGGTTGGTGAGTTTTGTAAAACGGATGTGTTGTATTGGATTTTAGTGATAGTTAACCTAACAGTATTAACGTGGAAAGAATCAGGATGTAGATTTGTTAGTCGAGGCACTAATTGGCTGGACAGATTCTGGTCGAATAGAAGTTTCATTTGGCAGAATATGCAAAACAAGCGCGAATGTCCGTGTTAGTTAATTCTGGAAAATCGTTTAATATTTCGTCAACTATCATACCTGATGCAAAATATTCAAGAATATCGTAAACGGTAATTCGCATTCCCCGAATACACGGTTGTCCGCTACGTTTGTCAGGTTCAATAGTAATAATATTATAGGTGTCAATTTAAGGAAAGAACTCGTTTGTCCTCGCGCAATTCATTGCGCCTCTTATATTGAAAGAAAAGAGGCGCAATGAATTGCGCGACTACGAACGCTGATATTCTCGTCCTGTGCGTTATTTGAGATGTTGATACAAAAAGGTGCAGTTAGGAAACCGCTAAATTGACACCTATGGGTTCAATAGTAATAATATCTCTGTAATTCATGCCTATACTTCTTTGGTGTGTTCAGGTTTCGAATACTAAATTTATGCAAAGCATAAATAAGTTGGTCTCCTTCTCCATTATACCCTATATACTTAGGAAAAAACAATTGAATAGAACCGTGGATGTATGCACTTTGCAAAACCAATACAGTGAATCATATCCTATTTCAACCTAACCTGCGGGTCGTCATCATACGCGGAATCTATTTGAACCAGCCGTTGTAAAGTTATACAGAACAACCCAAACAGAGATTTTAGTAAAGTTGTCTCTTTGATAACACCAACGCAGCAAAAATATAACTCATCAACGCCTGCAGGAAAATCAGCACCAAACCAGCCCTCGTCATCTTTAATACTGAAATGGATTCGTGGTTGAATTTGACACAATTCCTTTATTTTCGCATCAGCAAGTAGCAACTTTATCTTCTCTGGATTATTGCCTTTGATAATAAACTTATCATCAAAAAACGGATCACCTATCTCTATATCCTGCATGCCGAAGAACTTGCCAATTGAACTGAAAAAACCTTCGTGAGAGATCTTAAAATAGAGTCCATCTTTGTTAATAAATGGGGCACGCATCCGAGTGTATGTTGTTGATGTCGTTGTTGTGCCCGTAGAAGATGTAACCGTGTAGGTATCAAGTAAAATTTGCCAGTCACCATGTTTGTAAATGAGAACGTCCTTGCCCCAGAAACCACCCTGAATAAATTCACCATCTATATCTGTAGCAATTTGTGACCAAATTTCGTCCTTGGAAGGACCGAAAATAGACCTGCGTTTTTTCATTTTTTCCTCCATATAAACCTTAATATTTCTCACTTTTAGAATAAGTTTCCCATAATCCTTTTGGATTCTCAACAGAAAGACTGACGTATCCACATTCACCACAAACAGTTGCTCTCAAAGCTTCCCTATGAGCACCCTTGAAAATAAGAGCATTAGGGTTACTTTCTATTTCAACTGCTATATCTTGACCAATAGGTGCATCATAACGATCCCGAATCCGTAAGTTTGGCATGATATTTTCAGAATCGCACCTCGGACATGTCAATGAAGCCATCTGGTAACCTCCTTATCTCAAAGTTTGTTTAGCAATACTCACTACAATCAATTAATTGTATTACCAGATGAATCCCTTAGCCATCTTTCAAGCGGATGATCACGTGGTGTTAACGGCATATATACTCTACCTTTCTGCCGATGCGATTCCCATGTAGCATGAATCATTTCAAGGCAATCTCGACCGTCTCTGCCGCTTGCGAACGGTTCTCGATCCTCCTCAATCGCTGCAATGAGGTCGCGTATCATAAGACGTTGCAAAAACAACCTTCTGGATCCTTTATCTCGTTGTTTTCCTTGTTCGTCAACGTCTTCGTCGGAAAGACACACCGGTTCCCACGGTTGTGCGGGTGTTTGATGTTGTTCTCTATGGATAAACATCGTTGTGCCAACACTCTCTCGTATAGCGATACGTCCCTCAGTTCCGATAATGTCTATCCCGTAAGCGTTGTCATTGGTTTGGGGTTGCGCGAGGAATTGCACATCTGCATGAATGCCGTTTTTGAAGCGAAAGGAGACATGTCCCCGTTCACCGAGCACAAGTCCGGAATCTCGATCGTTCGGGTGAACCTCTTGTGTATGTTTGATGTCATCTATGGTTGACTCGCGTCCATCCATCTGTACAAGGTGCGCGTGTGTCCACTCAACATCGCCGCCAAAAAGTCGCACCCAGTCATAGAGATGTGTTCCCATTTCCATGAGCGAGTTTCCTGCCTTGCGTCCACCTTTGTCAGTTGCTTTCATCAGGACGACATCACCGATTTCGCCTTTCTCAATCAGCGAAATGACATGCCGATTATATAAACTTGCACGTTTGATATGATTAATAGCGAACTTGACACGATACCGGGCACAGGTTTCAACCATTTCGTCAACTTGGGTAAGGTTTAGCGCAATAGGTTTTTCACAGAAGACGTGTATACCACGTTGTGCTGCTGCAATAGTAGGTGGATGGTGCATCGGTGCTTGCGTTGGAATGATAACAATATCCGGTTTTTGTTCATCAAGCATCTTCTCATAATCGTCATAGATGGCATTGATACCGAATCTTTTTCCCCATGCTTCTGCACGTTCTGGATTGATTTCTGCCCCCGCGACGAGTTCACAGTTTGATTCTAACTTTGCTGCCTCGGCATGATGGCCACCCATGCCACCTAAACCTATGATTGCAATACGGTATTTTTTCATGCAATTCTCCGATGTTGAGATAAGAAATCCTCGTTATTAACTATCATATCAACTTCAAAGTGAAAGTGCAATAAAAAACGGTACGGTTATAGCACCGCACCGGATTTGAATATCGTTGTATAGTTTTTGTAAAATTACTGTACTTTCACGTTTGCCCAAGTTGTAGTCAACTTATTTATATTTGGAGCAACATCGTAAATGCCGTCGGGGGCCAAAGCGATACCACCTATGTAATTCAATTCCGTAAGAATATCTGTGACATTGGTTCCATCAAGGTTCGCACGTTGTATTTTACTCTTCTGTGTTTCCCCATTCCATTCCAACCAATACATCTTGCGCGACCGGAGGTCTAAAGCGAGGTCGGTTGGAAAACTCAATCCTGCAATGAGGTCTTCTACATTTTTGCCATTAAGTGAGCCTCGCTGAATTCTGCCTCTGGGGGAGTTTGACCAGTACATCTGGCGAGCGTGCACATCCAACGCAAGTCCATTTGGCTCAAACATGTCAATCACAAGGTCTTCAATGTTCGATCCGTCGAGATTCGCATGTGTGATCTTTTCATCCCATATGTCAGTCCAATACATCTTGCCTGCATCCATGTCCAGTTCAATATTCATAGGCGCAATCCTATTTAGAGGCACAAGGTCCTCAATATCAGATCCGTCAAGGTTAGCACGTTGTATTTGATTTAAGTGTCTGTTTGCAAAGTATATCTTGCTTCTCTTAGCGTCTACTGCGATACAGCTTATAAACTCGAATCCAGTAACAATGTTTTCGATATTGGATCCATCAAGGTTTGCACACCGTATTTTTGATGGGTGGGATTTAATCCAGTACATCTTACGGTTGCGTAGATCCAACGTTATATCCCGCGGTTGTTCCAGTTCCGTAATGATATCTTCAACCGCGGACCCGTTAAGGTTAGCACGTCTGATTTTACCTGATTCTGTCCAATATATTTTGCCTCTTCCCTGGGCGTACCCCATACCTTGGACAACAAATGTCAACAAAACTACTACTAAAGTAAATACAATTAGCTTTTGGAACGCAAGCATATTTTTCATTTCAAAATTCCCTATTTCTAAACCAGTTTTGTATAGAGGCTGGGCTGCTTTACGTGTGAAAGGTGGCAACGCCATCAACCTTCTCATTTCCTGATAAGCATTTTGCGTGTGGCGGAGAAGTTTCCAGCATTGATGGTGTAGAGATAAACACCACTACTGACTGCTTCACCGTTGTCGTTGTGTCCATCCCAATGTATTCCTTGAGATTGTGATGAATAGTCTCCTGCAGACATTTTTCCCGGTGATATGAAGCGAACCAACTTACCAGATGGCGTATAGATACGAATAGTTACATCGCTTTCGTTAGCAAGATGGAATGGAATCCAAGTTTCCGGATTGAAAGGATTGGGAAAGTTTTGCAACAGTTGGTTTCGCTTTACCTGTCCGAGAGTAACGAACTGCTTACCATTAGGTTCAACACCGAAAGGGTTGATTTGGGATGGTAAGAGTTGTGTGGCATCCCAAATCAAGTATCGTCCCGTTTTATCGGATGATACCAGAATGGACCCATCCCGACTGAAAGATCTAAATTCAGGAATAGATGGATGATCAATAGGTATGCTTGATTGCCAATCCCAAATTTGGAGTTCACCATCTTGATAGGTAAAGAGATATTGGTTATCAGCACTGAAATATATTGGAGATTGTGCCCCTGATAGAGTAGTGATAAGTTCAGCCTTGTTAGTGAGAATTTTCCATATTTGGGTATCATTTTGTTCTGACGCTGCTAACACGGTTGATCCATCCTCAGAAGTAGCGAAAGCAAGCGATGAACTTGAGCCACTACTATATTGTGGTATATTCCATGCATATTGAAACTCGAAATTGTCACCATCGCGTCTCCATAACATAATCCAATATTTATAGTTATTATTCTTTCCTGTTCGTCCAGTAGCTGCTAAATATTCGCCATTTTCATTGAAGGCGATATGTTCGAAGTTTGGTAACTCAAGTTCTATTTTTGTGAAAATTCTTTGAATATTCTCTGGATTTTTTACGTCCAAAATAAATAAGTCATTCCAACTATCCACCACCGCAAGCCACCTCCCGGAAGGGCTGAAGGCAGCCTATTCAAGCATCCACGAGTTGATCTGAAATTGCGTTTCAATTTTACCTGTTTGAATATCGCGCACCTCAACAAAAGGATACTTACAATAAGCAATTTTTTGGCTATCTGAAGAAATAGCAACACCTCTATTAAACAAATACCTTGATGGAATAACCATACGTACTTGACGTGAAGGGACATCCCATATCTTTATAAAGTGCAAATCTGTGCTAACCATAGTTTGCCCGTTCGGACTTAATCTGACTTCACCACCCGTATATCCTGCGTATACTTTCAACTGTTGTCTGGATTCAATGTTCCACAGAACAGCAACACCTCCATCCGAGACTCCATTCATGTGTTGCATCAGTAGGGTTTTTCCATCGGGTGAAAGAACCATCCGATCCAATCCTGGAAAATCGTTACCGAAGTTATCAATCTGTTGTCCAGATTTAGTATCAAAGATATACACATTACTATCGGCAGCATATAAATAATTACTGTCTGGACTGAATATCAGATCTGAAATACCTTCATCACCAATTGGTTCTTTCAATAACAGTTGTCTCGTAGAGACATCCCACAGATAAACTAAATTTGATTCTTCTTCAAATGATGCCAGATGGATTCCATCAGGACCAATCGCCACACCTTTGACCCAGTCAACTGTGTGACCTTCAAAGTGTCCTACCAAATTACGTGTTTCCACATTCCACACCTCTATATCAGGACGTTTTGAGGCAACGATGAGATACTTTCCGTCTGTTGTAAACACCGCATCATGGGCACTTGTGGAACTTGTACAATGTCCGGTGGTGCTCTTGCCGTTGTCACGCTGATGTTCAACATAATAGCAGTCCTTTAACTGGCGTCGTTCACCTACCATTGTTCCAACAAGTTGCCCAGTTTGCCAGTTCCATAAATAAATCTCGTCATCAATAAAAATAGCAAGCAAGGACTGCATGGGGCTGAATGCCGTGATATCAACGCGTTCTTCAATTTCCCACTCGGATATTTGCGTGCGTGCGTTGGTATCCCAGATGTTTACTGTGGTTGTTGATGTATCTTTAGAATAGTTTAGAATTGCTGAATGTGTCCCTTTTGAACTGAACACCACATCACTGTATCCTGTTCGTATACCGAATGTATCAATAATTTCTTCGCTCAATGGATGGACAATTTGAATATTGGTTCTGGATGCGCGCAATAGGGCTTGATTCGAAAGGAAACCGTGTTGATCTGGAGGTGGCTGCCCAATCGTTGCAATAGGTTCAATTGCAAACGCAATATGGGCTATACATACAACGCAAATCAGTGTGATATAAACCCGCAAGTTTTGTGTTAAAAAGAAAGTAAGTGTTTTCATGAAGAATCTCCGATTTTTAGGTGTTGAATCTTGTAGACGACCCAAGCGGTTTCGCTAGGAATTGACTGAATTATAGAGTTCTCATGATTGACATATTTAGAAACCCACCATCGCTCGAACAAATGTTGTATTACTGGTGGTATTTTTGAACAGATTAGTGGTTCTACGGTAACCCGCAAGAATAATGACATACAAACCGAGCCATTTCCCTCTGTTGATGACTTGGATCTCCAAAATACGAGTTCGCAGGTCAGGGCGATGGCGGCTTGGTACGTTAATGTCTGATGAGAAAGTTCGCAGGTAGTTCTTGAAGTTATTATCCCGGTTCGTAAACTTCCTATATTGGAATCCTCCAAGGATTTTCGTTCTCTGTGTAAACTGATAATCAAGACGGACACCGAGAACATCCTCTCGACTTCGACGATTGAACCTCAAATATTCAACCGTTTGATCGTCGGTTGGGAGAAACAAATCTGGATTGAGTGTTTTTGGAATTTCATCAGCAGTTCGGTCAAAAGCACGGTCCCAGACGTACTTAACCATAGGTGTTAACGTTAGATTTTCAACAATTTTGTTGATATAAGGGAGATCCCCAAGTGGTATCTCGTATCTTGCCTTCAGAATGGTTAACTGATTACGGATGTTTCGTTCGGGGTAACGGCGTTTTTTCCAGTTCTCTTCGTCATAGATTAAACCGGTATCAGCCGGATCAAGTGCATTAATTCCATGATCGGGATAGAAGGGGAATTCTCGTCTTTGTCCGTTAGTCCGAACCTGTTTGATGGGTACCATAAAGTCAACGCGTTCATCAGGTTCAAAGTTCTGTGATACAGGGTCGTATTCAACATCCGTGAAAAGTGCCCTTTCTTTATCTTGTTCAAACTGTTTTTGCATGACAACAAGGCATTTCGCTTCAAGTGTCAAGTTTGGCACTGCGGTATAGAGGCATTGAAGCGTTGTTGTATTTGAGCGAGCGTTGTAAAAATCAAGTTCGTCATTAATTTGAATCACTTCTAATTCTCCAATAGGCAATGTAATTGTGTAATCCGGAATATCATCCTGCACTCGTACAAATCTGTTTTGGAAGTGAAAGCTGCCAAAATCGGGGATGTCGCGTTGGTAAGTGATATGTAAGTATTTGGAGTTATTTCGGCGGCTGCTTGAAATTTCGCTTTCGTTTAACCAACCAACTTGGACAGCAAGGTTATCAAGAAGGTTATATTTAACTTTGAGGTGATAACCCTGACGGTCTATCCCATATTCGTATTGGGGTTCAAAGTCATCCTCAACCGTATCAATGGTGCCGTTATTATTCAGATCAATAGCGTTGGAAAACACAGGTGGGTCAACATCAAAAATAAGAAAATTTTCTTGATAGTCTAATATCCCGTTCTGATCTCGGTCATCAACACGCGGAATTACCCCGTCAAAGTCAATGTTATCGGGCCAGCCATCGTCATCATCGTCATCTTCAATGAGTATATAATTGATTGCGTCCCATGGAATTTGTTCTTCTGGAATTCGTTCTTCCAAAGGTCTATCATCTCTCCCTCTATCAAGTGTGTAAATTTGCCCACGGTTCGGATGTGCTCCGAAATTCAGGTAGTTGGTTGTGTAGCCTGGGTCAATATGATACAAAACACCTTCTAAGTGTAGTTTATCAAAGCGAGACTCAAGTTGTACGAACCATGCTGTTTCTCTTCCGAGTTTTCCGTTTCCATCTTCATCTGTTCCGTCACCTCCTAAAAAAGCTTCAAAACGTTCACCTTCGGTTACCGAGTAGGTGGGGATGCCATTTGCATCTACTGGAAGTCCGCTCTGGTCAATAGAGACACCTGTTGGTTCCTCACCATCTGGACCTGGAATAGTAGTTTTGGTTCGACTAAACCCTACTTTATCTTTGGGAATAGTAGGGTACTGTTTATATTTCCCATTTATAGAGTAGTGTGTCCTAAGACGAACATTACCAACAGTTCCTTCAAGGTCAAGTCCATAGAGAGCTGCAGCACGGGCAGCACCATAACGGTATTGGATTTTCCGAGGTCTCCCTTCACCTTTCCATTCACTCGGATTGTCCATAAGTTTTTCTCTATTTTTGGTGTAATCTGGAGATTGCCCGTAATTCCCCGGAGCCTGAATTATGTCGCGATACGGCATCTGAATGTGCCCATCTCCAGTTTTAATCCACTCTTGCAGATCGTGGTTTGTATCTGCTTGATTTGCTTCACTAAAACCAATTACAGCAATGTTGTAATCGCCGGCAACTACCATGTCAAGGACAATAGATTTGACTGTTCTCGGGTCAATGTTAATCTTCTCATCAGTAAGAATAAGGTCATATTTCATTTTATTGAAACCGTTGACAATTTTCCACTTCCCATCAATGGAATCACGTATCTCGGAGGGAATTCCTGCGTGATCAACCGGGACAAGCAGGTCAGCGTTAACATCAAATTGGCGAGTCTTTTTAGGTAAAAGGTCGGGTTTAATACCTTTTTCTATATCTTCAGGGGTTAATACTTCAAGTTCTTGTGTAATGATCGTAATCTTCATGCTTTTAAAAGCTGCACCGACGCCATCTTGGATATGATTGTTATGTCCGTTAGGATCATAAGTATCAAAATCGGTGAACGCACTCGTGTGATTATCCTCAGGCGAGTCATCACGGAAAACAATGGATATTGTTTCAGGGGGTGTATTTGCCACAGTCCCCATTAATGAATTTATCAGACGTTCCGGATGTTCTTTATGCAAATTTACATACGTAAATCCGACGCGGAACATATCGCCTAAAATTCCCTGACCGCGAAAACCGATGAGTCGTGCGTTTTCAATGTTCCTGACACCGCTTGATTGGTTTAACCCGTTTCTGCGCCCAAGATCCGCTCCGAGTCCTTGTTCTTGCACATTATCTGATATTTTAACAGGATTAGAAATACGTGAGTGGATGAGGCTAAAGAGATGGTGCTCTTGTGCAAGAGAAATATCCCACCGAAGCCCATCAAACTCAGTTTTGTATATAATATATCGGTTTGGAAACAGGGTAGCGGGTTTGAGTCGTATGTGATCGCCAATAGCAAACTCAGTAGATCTACCGAGAAAGGTTTCTTCAACCAAGATGGTCCGGTCCAATTGCGCTGTGAAACGTAGACTATCAAGCTGACCTCCCCAGCCAACAATTAATTTACCGTTCTTATCAAATTGTTTCTGATCAACGTACTTATTGAGTTCGCTGCCTTCCATAATCTTTTTACCATAAAGGTCATAGAAGAAGTGCGGTTCTTCTTCCAATTGGTATCTACTTGCGAATTTTTCCTCGCCATCAATTGCAGGTAAGAGTGGTTTGTGCGGTCCAAGACTCTGCGCGCCACAACCATAGAACACATACGTACTAAGGATGCAAGTCATTACAAGTAGAGGATTAATTGCTTGTTTTAACTTGTTCATTAGTTTTCATTCCTCCTTAGAGATATATTTACTGAGGAGTGATAAAGTTTGTGTCGGTTTCGTAGATTAGACTTTCAGTTTGTGAACATCAGATCAACTTTAACAGTTCTTATTCACAAGAACCTTAGCCTAACAGATTGTGGTACAATTCGAATCAATGTCTATTGAACCTTATCCGATATTAAGCAAAGCGCAATTTTCGTGCCAAAGACAATTTGAATAGGAGACGCAGAAATTCAACATCCTGAAGTATTGGATTCGAATTCCCCGCACAAGTACGTGCATCCGATCACTGACGTTGCACAATTTTGTGCATACTCTAATTAATTAGAAAGGTGATATCTCAATTCGGATTAGGTTTATTACCGAGTTTTAAATGATATAGTTGATGAATGTTTCATTATGAATCTCCAAGTTTATCAGTAGTTAGTGCAAATTAATTATTCGAGAGTTTTGTTAACTTTTTTCTCAACAACGGTGTAAATCTGAATTGTGTCAATACGACCTCTTCCGACCGTGGAACGTTGTGCGATTTTAATTGCATCCGTTTCAGCAACAAGCATTATTTCAAATGGAAACTCAATGGCTCTCTGTATCTCTTTAACAAACTTCCATTCATGTTTTTCATTACGAAAATAAACATCAAAATTTTGGACCTTGCCCGTACCAAGAATCACAATTTTGCGTACATCTGCTCTCTCAGGAATAGAATATTCAACACCAGAGAAAACATACTTTTTTGAGACGGTTTGATTAATCTGCACATATTCTTGTTTTGACAAAAGCGCAGCACAGCCAGTTAGTAATAAACACATTAGTATAAAAAGCGAGAATTTCCATGTAGTCACATTACTTGCTCCACAATAGATTTGATTAGTAAGAGGAATGATTCGCTAATAGTATGTACTTGTAATACAAGCAATTTTGATGCCAAAGATGGTTTGGTGTAAATTACATCTGAGAGCAAATTCTATCCGCTTAAACAGTTTCTTACTGTTCAATAGTTGGACAGGTTGTTCGAAATTACTCTAAATCTTGCTCAACATCTGTGTATTTATGTGGGAAACTCATTGAATAAGATTTGTAGGTTTGAGAAAATGAGATACCACTAAATGACAACACCTATGAAAGAGCCTGGGAGTTTTACTCCAAAATTCCTTGACGAATACAATTAATTCAAGTATACTTACGCATTGTAAGACGATTTCATCTTGAACCGAAATACTTTGTTACACTATCGTTGTGCAGCAGTAGTTTGATAACCGGAAGTTGAAAATTGAAGCAAGTTTTATCTATAGCAATTCTCATCGGAATCTTTTCGTTCGGGGATACTTGGGCACAGTTGAAGCAAGACAAGGAGGAGTCTATGGTTGAACGTTGGGGAATATATGAAGTGACATTGAATGGACCAGATACGGGAAATCCCTTCGTTGAGGTCGACCTGACAGCAAAATTTAAACGCCGTGATACTAAAGAAGGTCGCACTTTTGAGCCACACGGGTTCTACGACGGAGATGGTATTTACAAAATCCGATTCATGCCCGACGAAGTTGGGGAATGGACCTACACCACAAAAAGTAATAACACCGAGCTCGACGGTAAAACGGGTCAGTTTACGTGTGTTAAACCTTCCGAGGAAAACCACGGACCCGTGCACGTACATAAGGATTTCTACCTGAAATACGCCGACGGAACGTCGTATCATCAGTTTGGAACGACTTGCTATGCTTGGGCACATCAAGGGGATGCTTTGGAGGAACAGACACTCAAAACCCTCAGTACGGCACCCTTCAACAAGATGCGAATGTGTATCTTTCCCAAGGATTACGCCTACAACAAAAATGAACCGGTCTACTATCCGTATGAGGGAAAACCACTGAAAGATTGGGATTTCACAAGATTCAATCCCGAATTCTGGCAGCATTTTGAGCAGCGCGTTCAAGACCTATTAAAGCTCGGTATTGAGGCGGATATTATTCTTTTCCACACTTATGACAGATGGGATTTTGAAAACATGGATGCTGAAAGTGATGACCGTTACCTTCGGTATGCAGTTGCGCGCTTGGCGGCTTTCCGAAACGTCTGGTGGTCTCTGGCAAATGAATATGATATCATGCCAGCGAAAGAGGAATCGGATTGGGATCGGTTTTTCCAGATTATCCGCGACCATGACCCGTATCAGCGGTTACGTGGGATTCACAACTGCAGAGGTTGGTATGACCACAGTAAACCGTGGGTGACACACACCAGTATCCAAACTTATAATATGGCAGAGGGAATCCACTATCGTACCCGATACGGAAAACCTGTTATCTATGATGAGTGTCGCTATGAAGGGGACGTTCCACAGGGATGGGGGAGTCTAACACCACAAGAAATGGTACAACACTTTTGGGCAGGAACTGTTTCAGGGTGCTACGTCGGGCACGGAGAGACATACAAACATCCTGAAGACCTTCTTTGGTGGGCAAAAGGAGGCGTGCTGCGTGGTGAAAGTCCACCGAGAATTGCATTTCTCAGAGACTTCATGGCTGATGCACCGCCGTTTGATACGCTTGAACCGATCGGTGATGACGCAGGTCGATACATCCTCGCCAAACATGGGGAATACTACCTTGTTTACATGACTGCCCCACAAATGATAATCTTAGACCTGAAAGGAGAACAACCCTATAAAGTCGATCGTGTGGATACATGGAACATGAAAATCATTCCTATCGGGACAGCACAACCGGGAACGTATAGGTTCGCTGCACCACACAGTGGTTTCGCGTATCGTTTTACGTTATACTCGCCAGGTGAGAAACTCCGTCCTGAGGCAAAAGCATCCGCTGATGCACTGCAAGGGAGTGCGCCGTTCACGGTTAACTTCTCCGCAGCAGACGATTTGATGCAACATTGGGATTTCGGAGATGGCACTATATCCAATGAATCGAATCCAACACACGTTTACGAAAGCCTCGGACAATACATCGTGACGCTCACTGTGACTGATGCTGAAGGCGTAATATCGACAACATCCTTGGCAATCCATGTATCCCCCGAAGCACCCACTGATGTCGGGACGCATACAGAATTTCCCGGTTCAAGCGATGAACTTGTGTTTCTCTGGCACGGCACACTTGATGGTAGCAATGAAATTGAACCGCGGGACGACGCATCAATTACTGAAAACGGACAGATGGATCTAACAGGCGGCGCAATCCTTGCCAAGAATGTCAATGATACACTCCTCGCAGCATGTCAACAAAATAATCAATTAACGCTTGAGTGTCTCGTTACGACGGATAATCTTGACCAGAGTGGTCCCGCGCGGATTATCTCCTTCTCAAACGACGCTACCCATCGTAACTTCACTTTCGGACAGGATGGAAGCAGTTTTGCTGTGAGAATTCGCACGCCGAGAACCGGCACGAATGCGTTAGGTGGCGAGTTTGCTTTCGGTAAGATTGAACTGGGAAAACCTACGCACGTCATCGTCAGTTATTTTGAGGGGAACGTCTACTGCTACATTAACGGTGAACTTGTCCATGTTAGCAACGGAACGCAAGGGGATTTCAGTAATTGGGAATTGTATCCGCTCCTTTTCGGCGATGAAGCAAGTGGTGGTAGGAATTGGGAAGGGAAGCTGAGTCATGTGGCAATCTACAGCCGATTCGTCGGTGTGGAAGAGGCTGCACACAAATTTAAACTGATACAAGGTGAATGAAATCTTTAGCACTTTTAGGTGAGGTTTGTATACCTCACCCAATTTTGTTGGAAGTTGTGACGTTTGAATAACTTGTTATACTCAAAAAAATTCAATAGACATCTTGTTTACCTAAAGGAACGTGAGTTTGGTAAAAACGAGACTTCGTGTTTCTTGTAGGGACGAGGTCCCCTCGCCCATAGGGGTTAGGCAACCTAACCCCTACGAAAATGTCCGCATATTTTTAGAATTTGCCATATATCAAACTCACGTTAAAGGAAGTTAATGCAATGAAATCTAAGACATTTTATCTCAACTTACTATCCAAACTTCTTCTGCTAATTATAGTTACAACTGCATATCTACCGAATTGTCTTGCACAAAACTACACACAGATGGGGTTACCCGATGGTGCTAAAGCACGTCTAGGTAAAGGGCGTATTCATAGAATGCTGTATTCTCAAGATGGAAAAATACTTGCAGTCGTGAGTTCTGTGGGAATATGGTTGTATGAATCACAAACTTATCAAGAATTATCCTTCATACCTATAAGGATAAATAGCTATAATGGTATTTCGTCCGATAGCATTTCGTTTAGTGGTGACAGTCAAACTGTTATGAGTGGTGTTACTGAAAAAAACACCTTTTTCCAGTGGGATGTAAATACCGGTAAACCCAAAGAAACACAAAATAATGAACAAGTTCCATTCAGTTCTGATACACCAAAACCTATCAACGACAGTGAAAATAAAAGCATACAACAATGGAATCAAACAGATGAGAACCTATCCAATTTTTTAAAAGAAATAAATAAAAATTTCACATACATGACTTTCAGTCCAGATGGACATCCTTTTGCAGGTGCAGATGGACACTACAATATCCATATATGGGATACAAGTACGCGGAAATTGAAAAAAAGAATTAAAGATCATGCAGATTTTGCTTTCGTAACAAAAGTCTCACTTAGTCCAGATGAAAAGACACTTGCAAGTCTTCGTAAGGGTGAACCTATCCGACTCTGGGATGTTGCATCAGGAGAAAATATACAAACTCTAACAGGATATAATGTGACTGGTAGAATTAGAACAAAGATTCACTTGCAGTCATTTTATGATGAGGTAGATAGTGTGGCATTTAGTCCGGATGGAAAGACACTTGCAAGTGGTGGAATGGATAGTAATATCCGTCTATGGGATATTGGTAGTGGAAGACTCAAAAAAACACTAAATGGACATTTTGGTTTTATTAAATGTCTTACATTCAGCCCAGATGGACAAACACTCGCAAGTGGAAGTGACGACATGACCATTCTTCTGTGGAACATTGAATCAGGAAAACATGAGGCATTCCTCGCGGAGCGGATGAATACAATCACTTGTATCTCATTTAGTCAAGATGGAAGTATGATGATAGGTGGTAGTACAGATGGTAGCATATATCTATGGGATGTAGTATCGAGCAATCCAAAAAAGACTTTTTTGGGACATAAAGATGAAATTAGTAATGTATTATTCAGTCCTGACCATAGCACTATACTAAGTGTCAGTTGGGATAGTACAGTTCGTCTGTGGGATGTTAATACTGGTGAACAAAATCGAATAGTTACAGGACGATTCGAGAGAGAAGGTTTTTACTATTGGGGTGCAGCGTGGTTCACATCCGATGGAATTCCAATTGCAATTAGATATGATTTTGATGATATGCATTTATGGGATATAATTAACGGACAATTCATGAGAAGTCTCATGGGACATTCTTCTCGTGTCAAAAGTTTTCATTTGAGTGCTAATGGGCGTACACTTGCAACATGTAGTGCAGACGGAACGGTGTTACTATGGGATTTGACAAATGTAAATAAAACTATAGACAGCACAAAATAGCATTAGTTATTTCATGGCTGACTTGTTTTAGGGAGTTAAAGTAATGAAAACCAAGTTATATCTCACTTTGTTAGTGGTTGGTAGTGTTTCTATTTTTTTGCTGTTTCAATATGTATTATCGCCTAATCATCCAGATGCATTCATCCACGATTCTCCACAGATACATTTGCCGAGAGGTGTAAAGGCACGCCTCGGTAAAGGTGGTATCATGGATATAACTTATTCTCCAGATAGCACACAATTAGCAGTTGCGAGTTCAACCGGTATTTGGATCTATAGTGCCAATACATTAGAAGTACAGACACTCCTTACAGGACATACGGCTGCAGTCTCAAGGGTAGCGTTCAGTCCTGATGGAAATACACTTGCAAGTGGAAGTTACGATAAAACAATTCGCCTATGGGACGTTGTGACAAGAAAACATCAGACTACATTCATACAAGATATTATGAGATATGATTATGGATTTTATTACTTGTCATTCATAGATGATGGAGAGACACTTACAAGTACAACTCAGTTCGGGATGGAACTGTGGGACATTCCTACAAGTACATATAAGAAAAGTCTCAATGCGGGTCGGAGAACCGTTGACTTTAGTCCTGATGGTAAAATAATCGCATGTGCGGATGTATCTAATGAAATTCAATTATGGGATGTTGAGGAGAACATGAAAATACAAACCCTTGAGGGGCATACAGAATCAGTAAGGTGTTTAGCATTCAGTCCGGATGGCAAAACACTTGCCAGTGGTGGGTATGACGATGTTATTCGATTTTGGGATGTTGCAACATGGACAGAAAAGAAAGTTCTCAAGGGACATAAAAAGAGTATCAAAAGCCTTGCATTCAGTCCGGACGGAAGCATCATTGCAAGTGGAAGTCGGGACGATACTGTACGCCTGTGGGATGTTGAATCAGGAAAACGAAAGAATACACTCAAAGGACATTCAGAAGAACTTGAGAAAGTGTTGTTTAGTCCTGATGGAAAAACACTGATGAGTTGGAGCCAAGACAATATCGTTTATCTCTGGGACGTAGCCACTGGAAAACGAAAGAATACGCTCACAGGTCATACCAATTTTGTCTATGAAGTGGCACTTAGTCCAAATCCTGATAGGAACAGAGTACCACTTGTCTTGCTAATGCGCCAGTTTGCTAATAGTGTATCGTTTAGTGTTGATGGACAGATGCTTGCAAGTATAGGTAGAGATTGGACTATTCGCCTTTGGGATGTTGAAACTGGGAAACACAAAAAGATACTCAAGGGACATAAAAGAGATATCGCAAGCATGGCGTTCAGTCCTGATGGTACGACAATAGCGAGTGGGAGCAGCGATAAAACAATCCGCTTATGGGATGTTAATACGGGCAAAAGTAAGAAAACACTCAAAGGTCATTCCTCTGTTGTTTCTACAGTAGCGTTCAACCCTGATGGAACTATGATAGCAGGTGGTAGTTGGGACCAAACAGTTCGGTTATGGGATGTAACAACTGGAAAACGCAAAAATATTCTCAAAGGTCATACATCTGTCGTAAGGAGTGTGATGTTCAGTCCAGATGGTAAAACCCTTGCAAGTGAGAGTAACGATGAAACTATCCGACTCTGGGATGTTGAAACGGGTACGCATAGAAAAACACTCAAGGGGCATACGGCTGTTATTTTTGGAATGTTGTTTAGTCCAGATGGTAAAACCCTTGCAAGTGCAAGTGTTGATAAAACAATTCGTCTTTGGAATGTTAATACAGGAGAACAGAAGAAAATACTCACAGGACATACGCAGATAATTGACAATATTGTGTTTAGTCCTGATGGTAAAACCCTTGCAAGTGCAAGTTGGGATACTACTATTTGGTTGTGGGATGTTGCAACAGGTGAGAACAAACAAATCCTTGAGGGCCATACAAGTATTGTCAGAACTGTGGTATTCAGTCCAGATGGAAAATACCTTGTGAGTGGAAGTTCGAACGCTGCTATACGCTTGTGGAATGCAGAAAACGGAGAACATGTAAGAACGCTCAAGTCACATGCCGGGAGTGTGAATATTGTCGCTTTCAGTCCGGATGGAGAAACTCTGGTAAGTGGGAGCGCAGATGGGACAGTTTTACTTTGGGATTTTCCCGCTATAGTTGATACACAGTAGTGTTTAGACCACCTAATTGATATCCATGAGGTATGCTCAAGTCTACCTTACATACAATCAGAAATAATCTTATAGGTATCTTGTTAACCTAAAGGAAGTTAATGCAATGAAATCTATGACATTTTCTTTCAACTTACTATCCAAACTTCTTCTGCTAATTATAGTTACAACTGTTTATCTACCGAATTGTCTTGCACAAAACTACACACAGATGGGGTTACCCGATGATGCGAAAGCACGTCTTGGAAAAGGGGATATCACGGATTTACTGTATTCTCCTAACGGAAATATTTTAGCAGTTGTAAGTTCCATTGGCATTTGGCTTTATGACACAGAAAATTATCAAGAACTCAACTTACTACCTATTCCAAAGAATAGGAGTAGAGCTTTGGCACATAGAATCACAAATACAACATTCAGTGTTGATGGACAGGAACTGCTCAGTGAGACTGATGAGAAACTAATTCTCCTGTGGAATGTTTCTACAGGAGAAAACATTGAAATAAACCAGGGAGTTATAGATTTTTTCAGTAATTATAGACAGACACGCACCATAGAAACAGAAAATAAGTCCATAAAATTTTTAACACGAGATGATGAAAATATTGAAAAATCTTCAAAAGAGAAAGATGAAAAAGACGTTAAAATTGCATATAGTCCAGATGGACAAACTTATGCCACTGCAAATGATGTATATACCGTCATGATACGGGATACACGAACACGGAAACTGAAAAAAAGAATTTTTGGCTATCCAGAACTCGCATATCCATCAAAAATATCAATTAGTCCAGATGGAAAAATACTTGCGTCCCTGCGCAAGAATTATTTTATTCGTCTATGGGATGTAAATACAGGAAAACTAAAGAAATCTCTGGTAGGACATAAAGTAACTACCATATCCAACAATAAACGCGGTCCTTATGCACCTTTTACCAAGATTGATTCTGTTGCCTTCAGTCCGGATGGAAAAATACTTGCAAATGGGAGTCTGAAAGGTATGATCCGTCTGTGGGATACCAGCAGTGGAAAACTCAAAAGGACATTATTAGATCAAATTGGTTTTATAAAAAGTCTAACTTTCAGTCCAGATGGAAAGTCTCTCGCAAGTGGAAGTGACGATGGAAGTATCCTTGTATGGAATATTGAGACATGGAAAAATAAACCATTTCTCGCTGAGCGGGTGGATTCTATTTCTTGCGTTTCTTTTTGTCGTGATGGAAGTATGCTGGCAGGGGGCAATCTAAAGGGTGACATTCATCTGTTTGATGTAGCATCAAGGAAACTTACAAAGACTTTCACGGGACATACTGGAGAAATCAGTTATTTAATATTTAGTCCAGACGGAAGCAAGATAGCAAGTTCAAGCTGGGATGGAAGTACTCGCTTGTGGGATATAGAGACAGGAGAATTGGTAAAAACACTCTCAGCAGCAGTCTCTGTACATTTTAATCTCTCTTCCCGAGTTTTGTTGTTTACTGATGATGGAAATCTTCTCGGAATTAATGAAGAATACGATTTTATCCATATATGGAATGTAAACACCGGACAATACAAACAGATGTTGATGGGGCATGCGTCTCATCTGCTCAGCTTTTCGGTGAGTGGCGATGGAAAGACACTCGCAAGTAGCAGTGCTGATGGAACAGTTATGCTATGGGACCTGACATCCATAACCAATGCCATAGATTAGATCAAAATGAACGAACGTATACAAGTTCCATTCAATAAAATATACAGTCACATAATAGGGGTCTGAAAAAATGAGAAAAAAACTACTTTTAGTATTTCTGGTGATCGGTATTGGCGGTATTCTATTAGTCCTCAGAATTGTATCTGTGAATAATCGTACAGATGCATTTATTTATGAAACATCGCAGATGAATTTGCCAAAAGGAGTGAAAGCACGTATTGGTAAAGGGAAAATTTTAGATGTGGCGTATGTTCCAGATGGCACACAAATTGCAGTTGCAAGTTCCACCGGTATTTGGTTCTATGATGCAAACACTTTAGAAGTACAAGCAATGCTTCCAGGGCATTCAGCAATTGAATTTAGCATGTCGTTTAGTCCAGATGGAAAAACACTTGCAACTGCAGGAGGTAAAACAATCCGTCTATGGGATACTGAGACATTAAAGCACAAGACTACATTCATTCGTGATACTTATCTTAGACCAATTTTCGTATTTGATTATGTATCGTTCATTGGTGATGGGGAAACACTCGCAAGTAGTTATAGCGGTTATATTGATTTGTGGAATGTCGCAACAAATACTTATCACTCCGAATACCTTATACCGTCTGGTGAGAACACGGTTATTAGTCCTGATGGTAGTGTACTGGCATATAGTAGAGGTGAAGTTGTCCATCTATGGAGTGTTTTGCGGGGTAAGGAGAGACGGGAGTTTAAAGGACATACGAAATCGGTTAAGAATGTTGCCTTCAGTCATGATGGGAAAATGCTTGCCAGTGGAAGTCGTGACAACACCATCAAATTGTGGGATATTGAAACAGGTGAACACAAGATAACACTTGAAGGGCATAAAGAGAGTGTTGAATGTCTTGATTTTAGTCCAGATGGGAAAACTCTTGCCAGTGGAAGTAATGACTACACAGTCAGAATATGGGATGTCGCTAAGGGAAAACGTAAGAAAACGCTCAAAAAACATTCTGCTGAAATACGCAAAGTGGTGTTTAGTCCAGATAGTAAAACGCTTTTGAGTTATAGCAGCTATAGTATTCTTCATCTATGGGATGTAGCATCGGGTAAACTAAAGAATACTCTTAAAGACCATATTAATATTGCGACCAGCATATCGTTGAGTCCGGATGGTCTCACAATAGCAAGTGGAAGTAGAGATAAATCCATTCGTTTATGGGATGCAGCCACAGGGAAACACAAAAGAACACTCAAAGGACATAGGAAATTTGTTTCTGATGTATCATATAGTCCCGATGGCTTAACAATAGCAAGTGGAAGTTGGGACAAATCCATTCGTTTGTGGGATGCTACAACAGGAGAACATAGAAAAAAACTTATTGGACATTCGAAGCAAATAATAAGTATACTCTTTAGTCAAAAAGGTGACTTTCTTACAAGTGACAACTATAAGAATCTCTGGCTATGGGATGTTTCCACAGGAAAAGTAAAATACCAACTTACTGGACATCAGCCTACTTACCTCGCCAGATCATTTGCGTTTAGTCATGATGGGACTTACCTTGCAGCTTTTGGCAAAGATGCCACTATTCTCATGTGGGATGTCGCAACGGGGGAACGTAAGAGAACGCTCAAATGGCATGGACTGTCAATGACGTTCAGTCCAGATGGAAAATATTTCGCATCGTGCGGTTATAACAATACTATTCAACTTTGGAATGTAGATGATGGCGAGAAGGTAAGAACTATTCTTGTTGGCGGGAATACGGAATACGATATATTAAGATTAGTAGTATCATTAACATTTAGTCCAAATGGAAAATACATTCTGGGTGGGTGTCAAGACGGCACCATACATTTTTGGGATGCTGCCACTGGCATGCAAAAGAAAATACTTAGAGCACATGGGCTTGCAGTATCTAATATTTCATTTAGTCCGGATGGAACAACCGTCGCAACAGGAAGTGTTGGCGGTGATGTGCTACTATGGGACTTCGCTTCAATAGTGAATAGTACAAACACGAAAAAATAATTTTGGGTTGGAGTTCATTTGTGAAATAGTCAATTATTGTATCCTTAATTTTGCTTGCAATTTTTATGAAGTGTGTTATAGTTACGCAGGAGGAAAAAATAGAGAATGAAAACTGAATTAAGGTTTCGCGAGGATGGACGTTTTAAGATGGTCCAGTTCACTGATATTCATTGGCATAATGGGGAATCTGCTGATCAGAAATCTGCAGCTTTGATGGAAAGTGTAGCACAAGCAGAATCACCGGACCTAATCGTGCTGACAGGAGACATCTTGTCGGGGGGCGGGTGTGATGATGCTGCCGAATCCCTTCGACATATTATAGAGATATTGGAACGGTGTGGGACGCCTTGGTCCGCAGTTTTCGGCAATCATGATGACGAAGGCACAGCAAATCGACACGAATTGATGCAAGTCATGCAGGAAAGTGATTTGTCGCTGTCGGAACCGGGACCGGAGGAAATTCCGGGAGTTGGGAATTATGTTTTAACAGTTCAAAGTTCTGATAAAAGTAAACCTGCTGCATTGCTCTATTTTATTGATTCAGGTAGTTATGCTCCGACAGATATTGGTGGTTACGATTGGATCAGGCGCGCGCAGATAGAATGGTATCTTGGCGAATCCGCAAGATACACCGCTTCGGCAGGACACCCGCTCCCCGCTCTTGCATTTTTCCACATCCCAATTCCTGAATATGATGAAGTATGGGATTTTCACACCTGCTACGGTGTAAAATATGAGGATGTTTGCGCGCCTCGAATAAACACAGGTTTTTTTGCTGCTCTACACGAAGCTGGGGATGTTATGGGGACCTTCGTTGGGCATGAACATATTAACGATTTCTGGGGAGATTTGCACGGGATTCGACTCTGTTACGGTAGAACAACAGGCTACAATACTTATGGTAAAGATGGGTTTCCGCGAGGGACACGAGTAATTGAATTACAGGAAGATGAACATCAATTTGAGACTTGGCTTCATCTTGACAACGGAACTATAGTGCGTGAGCAACCGAAACATACGCCGCTCCAACGCATTTTTACTGAAGATTGACGATACTTTTTTATGATTTTTGGATTCTATCCTTTAGGAGGAAAATGTGAGAGCACAACCACAGATCTCTATTCGACACGAAGACGGCATCGCGATATTTGACATTACGGGTTATTTAACTAACGAATCTGAAGATGCTATAAATGATGCTTATTCTGACAACGGGGTGCAGGAAGCAACAAAATTGCTGCTTAACTTTGATAGACAAAGTTTCATTACAAGCAGTGGATTTGGCACGATTATCAAATTGCTTTGGAAGACGCGGGATAAAGGACAAACGTTGCGAATTGCACATCCAGCTATGCAGGTACGGACTATTTTTAATACCATCGGATTGACGCAGAGTATTGGCGTTTTTGCTTCCGAAGCTGAGGCAGTTGAAGATTTTTAAGTCGTTACGGAAAGAGGGTGTACATGTTCTTGTTAAATAGGACACCTAATAAACTCCAGAGGCTACCTGCGAGGAATTGACCGAAGACAAGCCCTAAGAACAAAGGTAACGCTTTGCGATAAGAACGCACACCGCCCCCTGTGAAAAGCAACCTCTTGAAGAGCCACCCTAAGAAAATTGAAAACCACATCCATCCGATAGCCCAACCGTTACCCACGGCATAACCGACCGGATAAAACGGCCACCATAAAAACTGCCGTTTGAGTATTGTCAACACGCCAGTTAATAGGAATCCAAACCCCATGTGCTGGATTGCGGGGAGGTTCGGTGCTCTCGGTGCGATAATCCAGTTTTGCAGACGGTTGAACTCACCTACGCCCCACCGTGCAAACCGGAATTCATAATAAAGTGCTACATGCCCGACAATAGAAATGACTGCTCCGACGATTGATGCAACAATCAAGGCGATAACTAACCGATTCTCGCGGAGATTGAAGTGCTTACCGATTTTAAACGCCTCTAATTGGTGGGGCATCGGATGGCACCGATACCCGTAAGCAAGCCATGATAGCAGCGTTGTGTTCGTCAAGTTCTGTGCTCCGAATGGACGACTTCCCATAAATAGCAGCATAATTCGGTCAGGATGCACTCTGTGTAATTCGTGTGTTGGCGGACCGAGTTCGGCACGCATCCGCGTCATGCCTATACACAATATTAAATAGATGCTGAAATACCCGAGCGTGACCCACGGTGATAAACCCGCGAAATACCAGAATATCAAAACAAACGCAAATCCAAATATTAACCCGAAGACAGCAAGTTGATATAAACGGTCTTTCGATCTGAAGGAAAATACACCTCCCAGAATCTTTAGAATCTCTCTTCGACTTGTTACCAATGCGAGTAACCCTATCCCGATCCATGCCCCTGCACGTTGTTCAGTCTGAAAACTGATAGCCGTTGTCCATCCCGTTGCACTAAAAAAGACACGCTGCAAACCCCAAAATAGGTAAAATCCCCAGAAAGACAGTGCTAAATCCAACGGCATTAAGTATCCGAGTCCTATTGCGAATGGATAAACATAGATCGGTAAACGTCCCATTGCGTTCCAAGGTCGATCTGAAAAGAAAAGTTGATACTTTATTTTGAGTGAAGGAATTACCGGAAAGAGGTAATTCAACCCCGCAAGGATTTCTAATCCAAACGCAATGCCGAAACCGAGCCAAATCAGTTTATTGCGAAATAGGTTAGAAGTGTTGCCGAGTAATTCGACAGGAAGTGTTGTCAGCGGATAACTCAACTTTTCATGGTCTATCCACTGCTTCCGAATAATGATGTTGATGCACAACATTATGAACAGCAGCACAATCACCAAAACACTCCATGCAACAATTGGCCATAACCACGCTTCCATGTAGTTGGATTGCCAAAACGTATCATCTCCTTCAAAATAACCTTGAAGTATTTTACGGTCAGTAATGGTCAACCATGTTGGTAGATAGCGGAAGAAGATATCTCCCCATTCATTTTCCGGTGTTGCAAACCATCCTGCGTTTGCAATCATCGGTACTAATTGCCGGACGATGTCGTGTCCAGCAAGTGCTGTTGCAACTGACACCATGATGTAGGTCATTGCAAGTTCACGTGAGGTTGGGGCAGCACGTTTGAATAATCTTCTCAGGAAAGGCGCAAGGGCAGCGAGCAGAAAGAATGTGAAAAGCACGGTGGGAAAGATTGAGAAATCTGTAAGTTCCCACACCACACGGTTTTCTGCGGAGATAATCCAATAACAGGTAAGAATAATGAGGATAGAACCGAAGAGGAGAGTACCAACAAAAAAGCGGAATGTTGAAGGTTTCTCAACGTCCTGATTTGCACTTGGCTCATTTCGAAGCATACCTCTATCATACCATATCTGTTGAATTTAGACAACCATTATTGTTTAAACTATTCGGTAAACGTTAAATCTTTGAGGGACGCATTTTAGCAGTATTTTCAGTTTATGCAGTTTATGCAGGGTGTCTCGCGGCCGCTTTTTTTTTCGGTGTTGGTCATGGACTGTGACACTTGGCAATATACAGGGTGCCTTGTATGCCACTTTTTTCTGGTATATTGATTACTTCCGTAATAAATGTTATAATGTGAATATCATCAACCCAACCTATTATGATAATTCTTATCTGGATTGAAGGAGTGAAGCCATGAAACCTATTTGTTTGCCTATAGAAGTTAATCATTAATCAAGGAATTGAGAAAGTTGTAGGATATAGATATGGCAAAGTTAGCATTAAATGGCAGTGAACCTGTTGTCAAAAGTGGGTTAGGTAAAAGTTGGCCCATTTTTGATGAGACTGAAGAAAACGTGCTGTTAGAAGTACTACGCAGCGGTGCTTGGAACAGACGCGAGAAAGTTGATGAAGTCGGTGAGAAGTTTGCCGCGTATCATGATGCCCAATACGGTATTCCACTTGCCAACGGCACAGTGGCGTTACAGTGTGCATTAAAGGCTGCTGGTGTCACCGCAGGAGATGAAGTCATCGTTCCAGCACTCACTTTTGTTGCAACAGGCACATCGGTTGTATGCGTGAACGCTGTGCCGGTTATCGTTGACATCGACCCACTCACTTACAACATCGCGCCTGATGCGATTGCGGCTGCAATTACCTCGCGAACAAGGGCGATTATTCCGGTGCATAACGGCGGTTATCCTGCTGATATGGACGCGATTATGGATATTGCTGAAAGACGTAATCTCAAAGTTATTGAGGATTGTGCACATGCACACGGTTCACAATGGCGCGGAAAAGGAGTCGGTTCAATCGGACATCTCGGCACGTTCAGTTTTCAGATAGGAAAAACGCTGACGTGTGGAGAAGGTGGGATGGTGATAACAAATGATGAGGCACTTGCAAACAGCGCGAGTCAAGTCGCTAATTTGAATATGCGAATGACAAACTTCCAAGCCGCGGTGTTACTCTCTCAACTTGAACGTCTTGATGAACAAGTTGAGACGCGCGAACGAAATGTGGCATATCTTGTGAAGGGTATGGAAGCGATAGAGGGAATCTATCCAATTCCGCGCGACGAACGCGTTACACGGTGGTGTTTCTATTATTGGGATTTCAGGTTCGTCTCTGAGGAGTTCGGTGGCATTTCACGCGGCAGGTTTTTAGAAGCACTTGGTGCAGAGGGGGTTCCGTGTGGTGTTGGTGCTCATGGGCAACCAATCTATAACGAAGGTCCTTTTGGTAATCCAGAGTTGTTTGACCAACTCGGATTGCCGCGTGAATATCTTGCCGACCGCGCTATTGATTATAGCAGTGTCCATTGTCCCGAAGCAGAACGGGTGTATCAGGAGGAGGTCTGCAGTTTCGGACATTCTATGTTTTTAGGTGACACTGACGATATGCAACTGATTTTAGATGCGTTCCAAAAGATTCGGACGCATGTGGATGAATTGTAACGCTGGAATCTAAAAGATGTTCTGCAGTTACTTTATTTTCAACGGTATGTTTAGTTCCTGTGGCAACGAACACTCCGTATCATTGCAAGCTTGGTAGTTGAGTTTCAGAATGATCGGAACGCCTTTCTTGATAAGCGTATCCGGTTTCTGTTTTAACTTCAGTGGTATCGTAAACGTTCCTTCGTAAACGTTCACAGATTCAGGACTAAACTCAAATTTCATAGATTTACCCTTGGGATACTTAACATTATTTATCTCTATTAAAGCATCTTTATCAACAGTAATTGTCGTAGGAATTAAGTTATCTTGAGCAGCAGGGTTTGCATTAATGTGCCAACCTGCTGCTATTTTTACCTGAACTTCCACGTCAATTTGATTACCTTTAGTCCGTGTTTTAATTTTTGCGGTTGCTGTTACAAGTGTCTGAGTTGTGTCAAGTTCCGGTGTAGACACAAGAAGTCCATCCTCTATGCTAAGGTAACCGTTGAGTGCAAATAGCATGTGCATAAATGACGAGGGGGTATTTTCCATGGCTTTTGCGAAACTACGTAGTGTTTTCTCGGCATAGTTTCGGTAACTTGGATCGAGCATTAAGAGATTGTTGACTGCTACAGCATTACCCGAAGGAATTGCGGAATCGTGAGGTTTTTTTGTGCGGACAATCAGTTGTTTTGCATCTGCTTTTGTAAAAAAGAAACCTCCATGTTTGTCATCCCAAAAAAGTTCAATCATCTTATCGGTTAGGGTTGTCGCGGAACGCAACCAACGTTCTTCTCCTGTGGCACTGGACAATCCCAGCAGACCTTGCACTAAAAAGGCGTAATCATCCAGATAGCCATCATACTTCGCAACACCAGCGGTATACGTATGCCATAATTCACCGTCTGGTTTTCTTATCTTGTCAAGAATGAACTGTGCGGCTTTTGATGCAGCGGTCAGATACTTTTCCTCTCCTAACACTTCATATCCGTACGCAAGTGCATCTATCATCATACCGTTCCAACTCACGATAATTTTCGTATCCAGAAGCGGACGTTCCCGTTCAGATCGTGCTGCTAAAAGTGTTTCACACGCAGATTTTACTATTTTGAGAGAAGCCTCTGATTCTACTCCGTTAGGAACGTATAAAACATTTTTGCCATCAAAATTGGGTCCCTTATCAACACCATAGATAGAAGCGAATTGTTTGACATCTTTTTTGGAAAGAACTTTCTTAATTTCGTCCTCTGTCCAAACATAATATTTTCCCTCTTCTGCATCTGTTTCAGCATCTAACGCGGAATAGAATCCACCATCGGGGGCTGTCATCTCGCGTGCGATAAAACTAAATAACTCTTCAGCAATTCGTCGGTACTGGGGTTTTTCTGTTATCTTATATGCTTGAAGATATACTTTCGCCAATTGTGCGTTGTCATAAAGCATCTTCTCAAAGTGGGGAACGAGCCATTTTGCATCAACGGAATACCTGTGAAATCCACCACCGATCTGGTCATATATTCCGCCGTAAGCCATCATATCTAAGGTCCGAGTCACCATCTTCAATAGCGATTCAGCATCTGTGTTTGCGGTTTGTAATTTTGACTGCCTTTCATATTCTCTCAAAAGGAACTCCAAGTTTGCCGGACTTGGAAATTTAGGGGCTTTGCCAAATCCACCGTAGGCTTGATTATACGTGGTTTTTAGGTGTGTTACTCCGGTTGAAATGAGGGAACGATCAAGGGATTTCGCAGTGAGAGAGGTGAATCCTGTGCTGATTACTCTTTCAATGATATTAGTAATCTCGTTTGCAGTATTAATTACCTCTGCTTCTCGCGTAACCCAAGCCTCATGCACTGCATCCAATACCGTTGGGAAACCCGGTCTATTCGGCATATCCGTAGGCGGAAAATAGGTGCCAGCGTAAAAGGGTTTTAGGTCAGGCGTTAGGAATACAGAGTTGGGCCATCCACCCCGTCTAATCATTATCTGCGTTGCAGTCATATAGATTTCGTCAAGGTCGGGTCGTTCTTCCCTGTCAATTTTGATATTGATAAAGTTCTTGTTCATCTGCTCAGCGATTTCTGGATTTGAGAAAACCTCTCGCTCCATCACGTGACACCAGTAACAAGTGGAATAGCCGACAGAGAGAAAAATGAGTTTGTTTTCTTTCTTAGCCCGTGTCAATGCCTCATCATCCCAAGAATACCATTCAACAGGATTGTGTGCGTGAAGCAGAAGATATGGACTGGTTTCATTGACAAGTCGATTGGTCCACTTCCATGAACCGTCGGGGTTTTTGAGTGCATCTTCATCTGCACTTACTATCAAAGCGAAATTGAGCAGAATTAGACAAGAGAGAATGTATCGTATTAAATTTTTCATGATTGGGACCTTTGCTTTTAGCATTGTGTGCGATGAATCGGATTACTATAACTTTGCTCAATTATAACACAACTCTTGATTGTTTTCCACCGTGGATGCTCGGTTCCGCGCAGAGACGCTCCCGAAGAATCCGTACCCCCTCATGAACCTCTGGATGTGTTTCCTCGCTGAAACCAAGCACTTCAGATAACAGACACCGATCTAGTTCCTGACGCACTCTGTCTTCAAACATCTGATTGAACGGCAGCATCTGTTTATGCTTCATTTCCTCAAAGATACGCTTGGCGTTTTGCAAGGCAGTTTCATCCAACTGGCGGACATCCAACGTCGACATGGAACTCAGAGCTTTCAGTCTAATCCATCCCCGACCTGCCTGCCGCTTTGCAGAATGCATCCAATAACACAACATTCCCAAAGTTGAATTACTCCACAGTGTCCAAACATAGTCATATAATGTATGATTAAATGTGACAGTAGGGAGTAAATTGACTCCAATAGTTGGTCTTTCTGTGAAGAGCACTGCTAAAGAATTTACATTAAAGTGTAAGGCTGCATTGTGGTGAACGCGCCCATTTTTTTCTAACACTTGTTGTGCTCTATCCCAAGAATTAGAACGAATAATAGCGTGGCAGTCTGGAGCAACCGTCAAGGTGCGCTGGTTCTCAGAATTGACATGCCACAAACCGGGATATAAATCTTCATCAGACGCCCCGTCTTCTATATCAAATGGTCCTGCTGATCTCTGTCGATGGTCATAAGAGTGGATTGTCGCAATCTCACCTACAGAAGTCATGGGAATTTCAAGTTGCTCTCGTTGTTGAGGTAACCAGATATGCCCGTTTGCTAAGTGATGAGCACATTGAATCAGAGCGAATTCCCTAATGCGTGAAGCTGCCCATACCTCTTGTAGTGAGCAATTTAAAGCTTGTCCGATTTCTTTATCTCCAACTTTGATAGGATTTCCACCAATCGGCGGATCCTCCAAACATCTGACATTTTGAAGACGTTGGATGCCTTTTGCTATCTCAAGTGCCTCTAAATGACTATCCGGTCTGCGGTGAAGGCAGACAAAAGTTCCGCGGCCCGTATTCTCTGCCTGTCCTTTGCAAGCGACGACGAGACACTCTGCCATATTTGTATCCGCGGAAAATGCACAGTCTTCGATTTTGGCGTCCGCAATGGTGATAACCGCTACATCATTGTACTCCCGTGCCCATAGGTTTCGCACTTTTTGCCAGTTTGGAGAAGTTAGTGCAATGATAGGCAGCACGAACCCCATCACACCCTGTCTGTCAGTTTTTAGCATCCTATCTGCTAAGTCAACAAAGTAGGAACCGAATCCCGCGTTGCTATTCCCAATTGAGTTCTCCATTGCTCTAAGGGCCCGTCTCATCTGATCTGCTATATCGGGATCTCTATCTCCAAAAATAGTCGTAGGAACATCAGGATTAGTAGAGCTGTTGTCAGCACCGGCACGGGTGAAAGGAGGATTATCCACAACGATATCCATCTCTCCATGCCGAAATTCTTGTTGTGGCGTGTCGTTTTCAGATGTATCGCCTCGTACTCTCTGTGTATTTATTAATCCTAACGGCAGCGTTTCCTCTGGATTTTCAATGAGGTCTAATGCACCTAACGCATATCGTCCATCAGCGCGGCGGGTGCCGTATTGCATCACATCAATTTGCGTGCCGCCAATCTTTATATCAGGAAAGTTACTGGCAATGAGGGAAGCAGTGAGGTGACTCGCATTCGGCATAATATCACATCCGATGAGGTTGTTTTCCACCATGTGTTGATGAATGTCTCGTCCATTTCCACCTGCTTGTTCATACAGTGCCAGAATTCGCTGGTAAACCCCATTCAGCAAAGCACCTGTGCCACATGCAAAATCTGCTACCTTGAGATTAGATAAAGACTCTCTTACAGCCTCAAACTCGTCTTCCATTAAGACACTATCAGGTAAAACGAGTGCCGAGAGTAGTGCCACAGATTCGGGGCGCGTGTAATACGTTTTAATGAACTTTCGGTCAACAATCAGCCGTTGAAACACAATCCCTGCCAATTCATGCACCTGTGCAAGTCCTCTATCTACCAATTTCCGTGCTGTGTTCCGTAACAACCACAAAACTTTTCCCACAAGTCTATCGTCTGTTGCTAATGCCATGACTAGTTCATAGGCAACGTCAAAGATAGGGCGATAGTTCACTTGTCGAATGCTGTCCCATGCTTCTAATATGTTGTCAGAGTCCAACCGTTCTTCTACGGTTCGGAGCCGTCTGAGTGAAGGGACGTTTTCCATGCCTGATATTCCTGCGATTGAGCTTTGAAAGACAAAAGCATTGGTGATAATCAACATTGCCATTCGGGAGGTCTGTTCACACGTTTCTTGGTGGAGAATACCTTCAATCTGCTGTCCGATTTCCGGGCGTCCATGTATCGCGGCTTCTAGTAGAATTGCGGTTTCATTTATGCCATGCTCTAAATCGAGAGCAGCTTTAGCAACCTTAGAAATTGGAATAGCACCAATACGAATGGCAGTGGCGATATCGGTAAGACTCCCCTTAATCCACCCTTCATTTGGAAAACGGTGGACATCTTCGGGGTCGTCACCACTAAGCAGTACGTAATAGAGGTCATCGGCATTACGAAATTCATCTGCTAACTCGCGATGTGCGGTATGCCGAAACCGGTGCGGCAATCTTAGTGCCATTGCGGTAGTAACGCGTTCGTAAGAGGCAAGTTGTCTACCAAGGTGTTCTCTCGCCTGTGCTTCGCCGCTGAGGTCTGGGGATCTTGGATCGTCTACTTTTACCTCTATAACAACGGGATCGCGACCGTTCTCTTTGACGGTAATGTCTGGCCGTTGGCTCTCGCGGAGGAACGTCTGCGTATTCTGTGGCTCTATGTTCCACACGGTTCGCATCGTTTCAAGTATGTCTACCATTTTGGCAGTGATAGTGTCTTCGTGTAGCATTTTAATTACCTTGAACTTTATAAATCAAATCCGAGGTATCCTCAAAGTGTTAGTTCGTCGAAAAACCACTCCCGATTATACAACCGTTAACTCAATTTGTCAACATCAAAATAGATTGACTTTCTAGCCGGAACATGGTATGCTTAAATTCACAGTTTCAACAGCAAGAGAGCGCGGCAACGAAGGTTTTCAAATTTTGTTTTACAATAAAGTCACTTAGGCAGCCCCGCTAACCTTCTTACAGTTCGGGACTCTATTTTGATCCGAGGTTATTGAACTTGTAGAAATCTACATTTTGAAAGTATTTCACATCATGAATATAGAAATACAACTTCCAGCAATATTTGCAGTTAATGAAAAATGTAACAAAAACTCAATTCAACAGTTGATCCTACCTAAGAACCAATTAGCAATAGTTACTGAACATTACCAGAAGAATCGCGTCAAAGGATTCCTTCTCACATCAACTAACGATAGTAAAGAACAAATTCTTGCTATATACAATCAAGCAAAGCCTCCGGAAGAATTTAACAAAGTCCTACAGATAAAGCCAGATGATTTGATAGAAAATTCCAGTGAAATCGTTGACTTATCAGATCGGAAATGGATAAAACATCCAATACTGTTAAAAGTTCCTAAACAGCGTATTGATTATAAAAAGCGACTAAAGACAGTTCTTGACTCTTGGCGTGGAGCATTTTCATACAAATCTGAAGATAGGGACAACGATATAAAGGGTCTACGCCCACCTCAAATAGGTGCCGTTCATGCAACACATGCACATTGGGCTGTTTCTGACGAATCAGCTACAATAGTTATGCCGACAGGAACAGGTAAGACAGAAACAATGCTTTCCACTCTCATCTCAAAACAGTGTGAGAAACTTCTTGTTGTTGTGCCAACCGATGTTCTCAGAACGCAGATTGCCAGTAGATTTCTAACACTTGGTATCTTGAAAGACTATGGAATCGTATCTGTTAAAGGACAGTACCCAATTGTCGGTATATTGAATCAGATGCCGAAAAATCTTGATGACGTTGACACTGTTTTTGAAAAGTGTAATGTAATAGTAACAACTATGCATATTGCAGGATTATGTGGTGCTGATATTCAAGTAAGGATGGCGCATCATTGTCCTTACCTGTTCATAGATGAAGCACACCACAGTCCGGCTAATACTTGGAAGAAGCTTAAGGAGAAGTTTGAGAAAAACAGAATTCTTCAATTCACAGCAACACCGTTTAGAAATGATGGTAAGCGTGTAGAAGGTAAAATTATTTTTAATTATCCCTTAAGTAAGGCACAAAAGGATAAATATTTTAATACTATCCATTTCAAACCAGTTAGAGAATATGATCCATCAAATGTTGATAAAGTAATTGCTGAAAACGCTGTCAAGCAGCTACAAAGCGATCTTAAACAACACGACCATATTATAATGGCTCGAGTAGGAAGAATTGAGAAAGCAGAGAGAGTTTTCTCTATATATTCTCAATATGCTGAATTTAAACCAGTTATTATTCACTCTCGTTTAAAACCGAAAGAAAGAAATATAATCCGTGAGAAGATAATTCGCAGAGAGTCAAGAATTGTTGTATGTGTTGATATGTTTGGTGAGGGTTTTGATCTGCCAGAAATGAAAATTGCAGCTTTACATGATATTCGGAAAAGTCTTGCGGTTACACTCCAACTTGCGGGAAGATTTACACGCACCGGACAAAACTTAGGAGATGCGACATTCATAGCAAACATCGCAGATATTAAGGTAGATGACAAAATTCAGAAACTTTATAATGAAACTTCTGATTGGAATGATTTGTTGAAGGATGCCAGTGAGCAAACAATTCAAGAAAAGATTGATTTGCAGGAACTTGTCTCCGGTTTTCAGAATTCACTTACGGATATAACCATAAAAAATCTGACTCCTGCTATGAGCACTGTAATTTATAAGACAACTTGCGAAAATTGGAAACCTGAAAATTACAAAAAAGGAATACATGGTTCAGACTCTTTCAATAGGATTGAGCACGACATTAATTTTCAAGAACAGACTTTGGTTTTAGTGACCGGCAAAAAAATCCTAGTTGACTGGGCACAATCAAAAGATATTTTCAATTGGGATTGGGGATTATATATTCTATTTTGGGACAAGACCCAAAACTTACTGTTCATACATAGTTCCGATAAAAACAGCTACTATGAAAAATTGGCCAAAGCAGTTGCCGGTGAAGTTGAACTTGTTAAGGGCGGTCCAGTGTTTCGGTGTTTCGCTGGGATTAACCTGTTAAAACTCCAAAATGTGGGCCTCATTGAGCATCTTGGACGGTTAATCCGCTATACAATGAGGGCTGGTGCAGATGTTGAACTAGGACTGACTCAAGCCCAAAAGCAAAAATCTTCAAAATCGAATATTTTTGGGACAGGATACGAAAGTGGTAATAAGACATCCATAGGGTGTTCATACAAAGGTAGAATATGGTCAAGACGTAAAACAAATCTCAACACTCTGAGAAAATGGTGCAGTACTATTGGGAATAAAATTAAAGATGATTCGATAGATCCAGATGAAGTTCTGAAAGGCACTTTAGTTCAAAAGATAATTTCGCAAAGGCCTGAGAAGATACCAATTGGTATTGAATGGCCAGAGGCAATTTTCAAAGAATCTGAGACAACTTTTAGTTTTGTTGTAGACGATGAAGAATTACATCTTTTCCAAACTGATATTATGTTGATTGCCCCTTCAGAAAAAGGAGATTTAAAATTTGAAATTTGTTCTGATACGGCAAAGGTACAGTGTAAACTCATACTTTCGAAAGAAAACTATGAATTTTCTATTGAAAATAAGACTGTCACGGTTAAGCGAAATACCAAATCACAACTCTTAGAAGAGTTCTTCCTTCATGATCCTCCAAAAATATGGTTTGTTGACAGATCATCTTTGGAAGGCAACAGATATATTGATTTGGGCAAAGAATTTGATCCTTATCCCAAGGAGAAAATTCAGACTTGGAATTGGAATGGAGTAAATATAAAAAAGGAATCTCAGGGAAAACTGAAAATTAAAAACTCAATTCAGTACCGAGTCATTCGGGAGTTACAAAAGAAAAACTATGATATAATTTTTGATGACGATGGACGAGGTGAAGCATCTGATATAGTTTGTGTACGTGATTGTGAAAAATTAATAAAAGTTGAATTTTATCACTGTAAGTATTCTTGTGGAGAAACTCCAGGTGGAAGAATTGATGATTTGTATGATGTTTGTGGTCAAACACAAAAAAGCATAAATTGGATCCGTAAGCCTACAGAATTATTCGATCACCTGCTTAGACGTGAGGAAATATGGCAAAAACAAGAAAAGGTAAGTCGTTTTGAGAAAGGGAACTCAGAAGAACTTTGGAGGATTAAGGAAATGAGTCGGGAGAAACCTATAGAATTAAGTATTTCAATTGTTCAGCCAGGGTTATCCAGATTAAGGGCAAGCACAGATCAACTCGTGTTATTGAGTGCAACTGAGAATTATTTAATGGAAACATATCAAATCCCCTTTGGAGTTATTGCAAGCGATTGATTGCAGATTACACGAATTATTGAACGAGTGCCTGTTGTGCAATGGCGCGTCCCTGATCCGTTAAGGTGAGCTGTGCTGCTTTCTGTAAAACATATCGGTTGTTTAGCGCGTATTTAACGACCTGTGAGGCAAATGTTGGTTCCCACCGGAGATGTTCATAGAGATGTGCAATTTCAGATTCGGCTTGCGCTTCTGGAAGTCCTTCATGGTTAAATAGGTGAATGACAAGCATTGTTTGCGCAAATTCCCATTTTTGCCGAATGTGCCTACGTGCAACCGCTATGAGACCACGACTTGGAATAATCATAAAGATAAGACCGAAAACAAGAAATGTTACCGTTGCAATAACACCCGCGATGGAAACATCAAAAATGTAGGCAAGCCAATAACCTGTAACAGCATTCACACACCCAATTACAACACTTAAGATAAGCATCCGTGTGAGACTATCAGTCATAAGATATGCGGTTGCTGCTGGACCGGCGATAAGGGCAACGACTAAAATAGAACCAACTGCGTCAAATGCACCCACCGTCGTCATGGAAACCAATGTCATCAAGCCGTAGTGTATGAGGGTAGGGGCAAATCCTAACGTAGCAGCTAAACTTGCGTCAAACGTTGCTAACTTCAATTCCTTGTAGAACAGCAGAATAAAGGCGATGTTTAACACTAACATTCCGCCCATGATATACAAAGATATGGGACCCAAATCATAGATGGAAATCTTTAATCGGTTGAGAGGCGCATGCACGAGGTCACCGAGCAGAACTGCATCCATATCCAAGTGAACATTGCTGAAAAACCGAGAAATTAAAATTACCCCGACGCTGAAAAGCGCAGGGAACGTCAACCCGATCGCAGCATCCTCTTTCACGAGTTTTGTTTTTTGTAGCAGTTCAACGAAAACAACGGTGAGTACACCGGTCGCAGCAGCAGCGAGAATCAGTAGCGGTGACGAAAGGCTATGCGTCAGGAAAAATGCGAGGACAATACCGGGGAGAATAGCATGGCTAATGGCATCGCTCATCAACGTCATTCGGCGAAGCACCAAAAATACACCGAGCAAAGCACACGCGGAGGCTGTGACAATAGCAATAAGTAAGATGTCAAGATGCTCTTGTATCATAAATTATTTAGTTTCCTGCGGTGGCTGCTCCAACAACCGACTTGCTGTCAACTTCAAGCTGCGTCTATTTCGGCGTTGCTTAAGTCTGTTCCACAACAGTCCTCGGTTCGGAGCAAAAACGATTGAGATTCCAACTACAACTGTTGCACAGAGGATAATTGTCGGACCTGTAGGAATACGTGCAGCAGTACTGCTGATTATTGTGCCACTCACCCCCGCAAGTGCACCGAAGCATGCTGCAAGAAGCACCATCAAGTTGAGGCGGTCTGTCCATTGCCTTGCAGCGACAGCTGGGGCAACTAACATTGCACTCATAAGTACTGCTCCAACTGCTTGTAGTCCAAGGACAATCGCAATCGTAAGAAGACCGGTTAGTAGAATATCAAGTGCGCGGATCGGAAATCCGATAGATGCAGCAAACCCTTCATCAAAAACAAGTAGTTTTAACTCTTTCCACAAAATAAGCATGATGATTAGGGCTACTCCACCGAGAATACCTATCGTCAGAACATCACGTTTTAGGATTGTGGCAGCTTGTCCGAAAAGGAATGTATCTAATCCAGCTTGATTAGCATTGCCTGTACGCTGTATCAGTGTAAGCAGCACCAGTCCGAAACCGAAAAAAGTTGATAGAACAAGTCCGAGTGCGCTATCGTATTTGATACGCGTCAGTCTCACAATGCTTAGAATAATTAGTGTAGCTAACCATCCTGCGATTGCTGCGCCCAGTACTAAAATTAGCGGTGCCTTGCTTCCTGTCAGCAAAAATGCGATTGCTATACCGGGTAGTGCTGCATGTGAGATAGCATCACCAAGGAGGCTTTGACGGCGCAGAACAGCGTAAGTGCCAAGTGCGCCACTGACCATTCCGAGCAAGGCAGTACCGATAGATACAATTATGAAGGTATAATCAAAACTGATTGGAAAGGATAAATTTTTCATGATTTTGGGATGGTATAGTTGTAACGCGGGTCTCTGTACCACTATTTGTGCGCCCACTAAATTATCGGTTTTTAATGAATGCTATCCGTCCGCCGTAAGTTTCACGTAAATTTTCCGGTGTGAACGTTTCGTCAACGGGACCGCTGGCAATTCGGCGGACGTTCAATAGTGTCACCCAATCAAAGTAGTCGGTTACAGTTTGCAGGTCATGGTGCACTACAACGACTGTTTTGCCGTTTTCACGGAGTTCCTGAAGTAGGGTAACGATTGCGCGTTCGGTAGTAGCATCTACGCCTTGAAAAGGTTCGTCCATTAGGTATACAGTTGCATCTTGAACAAGGGCACGCGCCAAGAAAACACGTTGTTGTTGTCCACCGGAGAGTTGACTAATTTGTCGGGTGTTATATTTCTCCATACCAACTTTTTCAAGCGCGTGTATCGCCAGTTCGCGGTCTTTTTTTCCTGGACGTTTTATCCATCCGAGTGCACCATAACGTCCCATCATAACGACATCAAGAACGTTTGTGGGAAAATCCCAGTCAACGCTTCCGCGTTGTGGTACATATCCAACAATCCTCCGTTGTGCCTCATAAGGTTTATTGTATATTAAAACATTGCCAGCTGCAGGTCGGACTAACCCTAAAATAGCCTTAATCAACGTTGTTTTTCCTGCACCATTGGGACCAATAATTGCTAGAAGCACCCCTTGTGGTACATCAAGGTCAATGTCCCACAGAACAGGTGTCTCCTGATAAGCGACTGTCAGATCGGTTACTTCTATTGCTTTTGTTTCAGGTGCTTGCAATTTAGTCTTCCTCTGTAGAAGTAGTTTCTTGCGTCAACGCTGTTACAATCGTATCAATGTTGTGCCGAACCATACCGATATAAGTGCCTTCCAGTGTCCCCGCATCTCCCATAGCATCAGAAAAGAGTTCACCACCGATCTGTACATCAAATCCTTTTGAGTTTACCGATGCTTTCACAGCCTCAAGGCTCCGCGCAGGCACCGATGATTCCACAAAAATTGCAGGAATACGTCTATCAACTATAAAAGCAGCCAATTCTTGAACGTCAGTAATACCAGCTTCTGAGACGGTGCTAATTCCTTGCAACCCGCGCACCTCAAATCCATAAGCTTTCCCGAAGTAGTTAAAAGCATCGTGTGCCGTCACAAGCACCCGTTGTTCAGGTGTCACACGTTCTACTTGAGTCTTGACGTATTGATGTAATTCAGTGAGTTCCGCCAGGTAGCGTTCAGCATTCTTTGTGTATACCGGTTTGGCATCAACATTAAAATCGCTCAGTGTATCACGAACTTTTTCCACTGCTTTCATCCAAAGCGTCACGTCAAACCATACGTGCGGGTCGGACTGCCCTTCAAATTCCGGTGGTGATAACAACATTGCTTTGTCAATATTGTCCGTTACTGCGACGGTTTTAGTATCTCCAGGCATCTTAGCAAGGACATCCGCAAGTTTAGCCTCAAGATGCAATCCATTATAGAAGATGATTTGTGCGGAACTCAACCTTTGAACGTCTTTGGCAGTCGGTTTATAAAGGTGTGGGTCAACACCGGGCCCCATCATACCTATTACCTTAACTTTCTCACCCCCAACGTTTTTGACAATATCAGTGATCATTCCAATCGTTGTAACAACACGGATTTTTCCTTCCTCTGAAGCGTCCGGTGGCTTTTTTGAATCGCAACCGATACTTGCGAAAATGAATATCAGACAAAACAGGATGCTCAATTTTTGTATGGATAGATTCAACGTTTTTGAGAATAGTGTTAACATTCTTGCTAATGAGATATATGTATTAAGCATTTTCAATTTCCAATAAAGTAGTGTTCTAAGAGTTTTCCAACGAGGTAGCCGACGCCCGCGACGCCGAGACCGACAACAAACATATCAAAACCGCTTCGAAACAAGCCGCGTCCAGTGAAAAGGCTGCGTGCTCCACCGACTGCGAAGTGCGAAAACATTGCAAGTGTAAAAGAAATCCATATCGCGGTTACCCCGGAGGTAAATAGAAACGGCGCAGCAGGAATAAAAGCACCGATAGCGGTTGCGAGTCCAGTGATCCATCCCTCTTTAAAAGGTGTTGTATGGCTTTCCCCGATCTTAAGTTCAGATTGTATTTTCTCCGCTAACGCTCTCTCAGGATCACTCATCACTTCCTTCGCAAGGAGTCGAGCGTGTTCCTTTGGGATACCTCGCGTGGCATAAATGAGTGTGAGTTCGTCTTCCTCAATATCTGGCATGAGGCGGATTTCTTCCTTTTCCAACTCAATTTCATGTTCATACACCTCTTGTTCGCTTTTGGCAGCGAGGTACCCTGAAGCACCCATAGAGAGTGAATCTGCCACTGTTCCAACAATGCCGGTCACAATAATTGTGTTGACATTGTCTGTCGTAGCGATAACGCCTGCGACTAAACCGAAGTTTGCCGTTAACCCATCATTAAAGCCGTAAATAATGTTGCCTAACATACCACCGGATTCGGTTTTGTGCCACGGTTCACCAGTTGAGTTAGTAAGTTCCTGCAAACTTTCTGTATGTATTGCAGATTCTTTGGCAAGAATCAGTGCTGTGTCTTTTGCGTCTTGCAAGGTGCTGGTTCTATGAAGCGCAAGGTAATCTTTAACCTCATTCGCCTCTTCGTTAAGCATCCGGGAAAGTGGAAACGCACTGCCGAACTTACGCGCATACCATGCCGATAATCTTGCTTTTATAGTCGGGCGTTGTTCCTGAATCTTGACATTGTATGAAGTTAACAACTCTTTCCAACGTTCAACATGTCGATTTTCTACATCAGCAAGCTCAAGTAATATGTCCTTACGATCAGGGTCTTCTTCAAGGCTTGCAAAGACGCTGTAGAGGAAACTTGCATCTACTTCATCTTGTAGATGGTGTTTCCATATCTTGGTAGTTTTGGCATCTAAATTATCCTTTTTCTGTTGTTCCATTTTTGTCCCTTCATGTATCTTGTACATTATTAACGAATATATTTTTTGCAACCTCGCGTCCAATTACTGCTTGCTGTCCAGCAATATCAATAGTGAAGGGTCCTTCAAATGGGGCAACTTCAATAATCCGGAACGCTGTGCCGGGATAAAGGTTAAAACTGCCAAGATGTCGGAGCAACGCAGAATCGTTATCACTCACTTCAGCAACAACGCAGGATTGTCCGTTCCGCAAATCTGTCATTGGAATGGATGGTGTTTTGGGTACAACACCATTTTTATCCGGTATCGGTGAACCGTGTGGGTCGGCAGTTGGATAACCGAGGAACTCATCCATCCGTGCCTCTACGTCTTCTGAAATAACATGCTCCAATTTCTCTGCTTCTTCATGAACGTCATCCCATGGTACACCGAGTGCCTTGAATAGATAGAGTTCTAACAAACGATGGTGTCGAATGATTTCAAGCGCGATAGCTTTTCCTGTGTCTGTAAGCGTAACACCTTGATACCTTTCGTGGTACACAAGGTTCATCGTCTTCAGTTTTTTGATCATCCCTGTTGCAGATGCTGGCTTAACGTCAAGATATTCTGCCAGAGTGCCTGTCGAAACTTTTCCACCCTTTTCTTGTAACTTATAGATTGACTTGAGGTAGTCCTCAGCCGCCTGTGTAAGCATTAGTCTTTCCAATCCGCGAGGAACACGCAATGCGTTTAATCCTATCATGCGGTATATGGTAGGTCTAACCCACCTGAATTTAACAGAGTTATTTAGTTTTAACGTGAGTTTGATATATAGCAAATTCTAAACATAAATGGACATTTTCGTAGGGGTTAGGTAACCTAACCCCTACGGGCGAGAAGACCTAACCCCTACGGGCGAGAAGACCTAACCCCTACGGGCGAGAAGACCTAACCCCTACGGGCGAGAAGCCCTCGCCCCTACGAGAAGCCCGACATCTTGTTTTTATCAAAGGGGTTAGGTAACCTAACCCCTACGGGCGAGAAGCCCTCGCCCCTACGAGAAGCCCGACATCTTGTTTTTATCAAAGGGGTTAGGTAACCTAACCCCTACGGGCGAGAAGCCCTCGCCCCTACGAGAAGCCCGACATCTTGTTTTTATCAAACTCACGTTAGTTTTAGGCTTTTTGTCCATTTTGGTTTCCGAAAAGTCGAGATGCGGAGATCGCTCGGACAGCGGAGGGTCTTAAATTGAAAATCTAAATATTCGGAAAACTAAATGACCCTGGAATTTAGGCTATATATGCCGAAATTGTTTTAAATAGTGAGAAATTATTTTAGGCATAACTAAATTATATATTAGTGTCAAAATAACGTCAAGAAAAATATTATATTTTATATGTTTGTGTTCGCGCTATTCCCTAAAATTCGTTAAATACTTTGACAGGTTTTCCTGTTTCAATAGATTCCCAAGCTGCCACACCTACAGCGATAGACTTCGCGCCATCAATTACGTTCGGGGACGGTTCTAAATCTTCCTCAAGACATTGCTGAAAATGCCGCATATATCGGATAACCGTTTGTCCGTGTCCATAAACACTCGTGTCAACTTCAGGTGGACACGTCATCTCGAAAGGTTCTCTTGCAGACATTTTATCAAGCATCAGTTTTACTTCTCCGCCTTTGTTATCAGTGAAGTCGCCAATCATTGTGCCTCTGGTGCCGTAAATGGAGACTTGCATCATCGGCATCGGTGGGTGAACAACATCGTAAAGTCCCATCGCTCTTGCGATTTGTCCACTCTTAAACTTCAGATTGAGAAAGAAGTTGTTTTTTATCGGATACTCGGGTGTGAGCACACCTTTTGTGCCATAAGCATGAACCTCTTCGACATCGCCGAGAAAACTACGCAGGACGTCAACAGGATGCACAACCCCTCCGAACATCAAATCTTGTGGAACCTGTAGTCGCCACGGTGTGAAGTCGTAGACGTCGCGTAAATCATGAACATAATATGCATCTGCGACCATGATGTCGCCTAAATCGCCATCGTCAAAAAGACGTTTCATCGTCAAAAATTGCAGGTCAAATCGCATCGTTTGCCCGACAAGAAATTTGACACCGTGTTCTCGGACTAAGTTCACCAAGTGTTGTGCATCCTCTAACCTTGTCACCATCGGTTTAGTGCAGACCACATGCTTTCCTGCTTCAATTGCAGCGATGCAATGTTCTGCATGGAGATGGTCAGGTGAATATACAGCAATGACAGATATGTCATCACGTTGTACCAATTCACGGTAATCTGTTGTCCAAAAGTTAACGCCGATTTGCTTTGCGTAATTTTCAAGAATATCTGGATGTTTCGCGCAGATGCCGCGAAGTTCATAGTTCAGGTCTGGCACATCCTTTAGCAGTGCTGTAGTTGAACCCATATTAGTCTGGTTGATTCCGATAACACCTAATCCTATTGCCATTTTATATCTCCTTTGGTTGAGCACAATCTTATCATGAATTCTGTTGAGTGACAAGTATATAATGGAACGGTTTCAGAATAAAGTTGTATAGCACATTGTGATATGGTATACTTTTTTCACCTCTCACAGTCCGTGAAGCACAAGTCTTATGAAGATTAAAAATAATTCGGTAATTTCCTATCAATGCTCGGTGCGGTTAGGAAACCGCACCTTATGCGTCAATTTAAGGAAAGAACTCGTTTGTAGTCGCGCAATTCATTGCGCCTCTTATATTCAAAGAAAAGAGGCGCAATGAATTGCGCGACTACGAACGCTGATATTCTCGTCCTTTGCGTTATTTGAGATGTTGATACAAAAAGGTGCGGTTAGGAAACCGCACCTACCGTAGTTAGAAACCGCTAAATTGACGCTTATGGTGCGGTTAGGAAACCGCATCTACCGGACCTGGGGAAATCGGGATTACCGATTTAAATACTTAAACTTCATTAGACTTGTGATATGAGGACTTGTCTTTGCTTTAGCCAGAGTATTATTTGGCTTCTATCTAATTTTATGAATGTATTATGACAACACTTTTAGAACAGCAGCCTGTCAAGGCAATTATCAGCGTTCTGACAGCGGAACCTAATATTTTGCCAACAGTCTATCAGCAGCTAACAGATCGACTGGGTCCCATTGACTATACTAGTGAACTATTACATTTTGATAGCACGCCTTACTACGAAGTTGAGATGGGAGAAGGAATTCAACGACAGTTCATCAGTTTCGAAAATCTGATTGATGCTGGGACTTTGACAGACAAAAAACTTTGGACGAATCAGGTAGAACAGGTGTTTGCCCAGAAAGACACCTCACAACGGCGTGTCAACTTAGATATAGGTTATGTAACCATGGCAAAGTTAGTGCTTGCAACAACGAAGAATAACGCACACCGTATCTATCTCCGCGACGGCATATATGCGGAAATTACACTCCGTTTTTATCGAAAAACTTTCCAACCGTGGGAATGGACTTATCCGGACTATCGTTCTCCTGCATACCTTGCTATTTTTAATCATATTCGCACTATTTATAGGGAGCAACTCAATATATGAACGCATATATTTTATTAAGCAAAAAATCTAAGGTAAAATTCTTCGTCTGCTTTTCTGCATTTTCTAAAATACTTGTTTTCTTGACCATCTGCGGATTTATATTGAATTTTGCAAATTCTATCAAAGCACAAGAGACAGAGGGACCTCGATCCAGAGCACGCGAACTCGGTATTAACATCGGCACGTTTCCTACCGGTGAATACAATGCTATCACTGATGTGACAGGGGTGAAGGTCGGACACGTTACCTTGAACGTGGGTGAATCAATTCGGACAGGTGTGACCGCTATTCTCCCACACGACAATATTTGGAAAGTCAGGATGTTTGGTGCTGCACACACTATTCACGGCAACGGTGAAGCCACAGGTATCGCTCGGATTAACCAAGCGGGATGGATTGAGTCTCCAATTTTGCTGACAAATACCTTGAGTGTTGGTGCTGTTCACGATGGTGTTGTGCGATATATTATCAAGCGATACCCTGACGATAACATTGTGCTGCCGATTGTGGCAGAATGCTACGATGGTGGTTTGAATGACATCAGTGGGCTACACGTAAAACCAGAGCACGCGATTGAAGCCATTGAAAAAGCGAAATCTGGTCCGGTAGCAGAGGGTTGTGTCGGTGGCGGCACTGGTATGCGATGCTACGGGTTCAAAGCAGGTATCGGTACTGCTTCACGAGTCCTTCCACAGAACAGAGGTGGGTGGAAAGTAGGTGTATTGGTAAACTCCAACGGCGGACGACGACACCAATTGCGGATTGATGGTGTACCAGTTGGTAAGACGTTGGAAGATGAGCAGTTGAAACCGGGTAGAGACGGATCTTTTATTATTGTAATTGCAACTGATGCTCCTTTGACACACCGTCAGTTGAAACAGTTGGCAATCCGTGCGACACACGGACTCGCACGCACAGGCACTCCAAGTACAGACAGCAGCGGTGAGTTTGTGATTGCGTTTTCAACGGCGAATGTCTTTCCAAGCAACACCGAAAGCGGCACCTTTCAGATTCAGATGGTAGTCAATAGAAGTTTAAGTTCACTCTTTGAGGCAGCTATTGAGGCAACAGAGGAAGCGATTGTCAATTCAATGACAATGGCAACGACAATGACCGGGCGTAACGGTAGGACGATGCGTGCCATTCCACTAGATCGGTTGAAACAGGTGATGAAGGAGTACGGACGTTGATAATTTGAGAGTGTCAATGAATTGCGCGAGGACAAACGCGTTATTTGTTAATGAATAGTCATCATTTAGAAATGGTAATATATACATCCTTTCTATTGACATCTAATTACAATTCATGGAATAATAAAGCATACCCAGATAACAACCACATACAAATATGGCAACAGTAAAACTTGAAAACGTAACAAAACGGTTCGGCGAACTTATCGCTCTGGACGACATAACACTTGATGTCCAAGACGAAGAATTCTTTGTGCTGCTTGGACAAACCGGGGCTGGCAAAACAACTACACTCCGCTGTATCGCTGGATTAGACAAACCCGAAGAGGGCAGCATCTACTTAGACGATGTGCGTGTCAACGAAAAAACACCTGCTGAACGTGATGTTGCTTTTGTCTTTCAATCCCATATCCTCTATCCACACCTCACCGTTTATGAGAATATGGCATTCCCACTACATCCTCGGAAACTATCCGCTGAAGAGATTGATCGACGTGTCAAGGATATTGCGCAGATGTTGCACATTGAGCATCTACTTATGCGTAAACCGAATCAATTGAGCGGCGGTGAGACGCAACGTGTTGGTCTCGGCAGGGCAATGGTACGACGTCCACAAGTATTCCTAATGGATGAACCGATTTCTAACCTTGACGCGAAACTTCGCACAGAAATGCGATCTGAAATCAGATGGCGGCAACGCGAACTCGGTACTACTACGTTCTATGTGACTCATGATCAGGTGGAAGCGATGTCTATGGCAGACCGTATCGCCGTGCTTGAAGATGGCAAAATTCAGCAGTTGGGAACACCCTCGAATATTTACAATCATCCTGTGAATCTGTTCGTTGCGGGTTTCATTGGCAGTCCAAACATGAACTGTATCCCGTGTGAAATCTCAAGTAATAACGGCAAACTCCAACTGATGCTATCTGGTGACATAGGGGAAAACTATTGTTTTACTATTGGGGATTCACACATTGCGAAAACGGTATCTGAATCTGACACAAATCAGAACTTAGTCTTTGGTGTTCACCCAGAAGATGTGCTCGTTAACCACCAATCCTTTCCGAATGCTTTTCAGACTGAAGTATATAGCGTTGAACCGCTCGGTGCAGAAACGATTGTAGAACTAACTCTTGGAACAGATGCATCTGGCACACACACAATCCTTAAATCACGTACATCCCCTAATTTTGAAACGGAAATTGGGCAATATTTATATGTTTCATTTGTCCCTGAACGGATACATCTTTTTGACAAAGTTACAGGTGAAACATTACTGACATAACTTCTAATACCACATTGACTTGATTCCAAATCTATCGGTGCGGTTAGAAACCGCACCTACCGGGTTGGAGCTAACCGGTGCGGTTAGAAACCGCACCTACCGGGTTGGAGCTAACCGGTGCGGTTAGAAACCGCACCTACCGGGTTGGAGCTAACCGGTGCGGTTAGAAACCGCACCATAGGCGTCAATTTAAGGAAAGAACTCGTTTGTAGTCGCGCAATTCATTGCGCCTGTTATATTCAAAGAAAAGAGGCGCAATGAATTGCGCGACTACGAACGCAGATATTCTCGTCCTTTGCGTTATTTGAGATGTTGATACAAAAAGGTGCAGTTAGAAAACCGCACCTACCGCAGTTGGAAACCGCTAAATTGACGCTAATGGTGCGGTTGGGAAACCGTACCTACCGTCCAGAAAAATAGGACAAATCGGGGTAAGTGGGTATAAATCCCAATAATGCTATTATGAGTTGGCAACTTAGACTATTTAACTTAATTCCGGATTTCGTCAAGAAGATAGGATGTGTGTGCTTACGTCGACTTGGTCGTGATCCGGATGTCTGGTTGGACAATTTTTTGAAAAAACACAAAGGAGATTAATTGATGAAAGGCGGAGATATTCTGATTGAATGTTTGAAAACACAAGGGGTTTCGGCTGTTTTCGGCATGCCCGGCACTCAAAACATGCAGATCTACGATTCCTTGCTCCGCCGAGGAATAGGTTCAATCAACCATTTTCTTGTCCGACATGAGTACGCCGCAACGCAAATGGCAGATGGGTTCGCGCGTGCAATAGGGGACGTGGGTGTTGCCATCACTGTGCCAGGACCGGGGGCAAGCAATGCATCAACTGGGATTTTGGAGGCTTTCACGGATTGCGTGCCGGTATTGCTCATTACTGGACAGAGTCATTCTGATACCTACAAAAGACATCCGAGTAAGATGTTCCACGGTTTAGATCAGATGCGATTTTTTGAACCGCTCACCAAGTATTGTGCTATTGCACATACTGTCTCCGAGATCCCTGTTGTCGTTGAAAACGCCTTTAGAGCAATGCGTGACGGTAGACCGGGACCAACGGTTTTGGAATTCCCCATGGATGTCCTCACTGGTGAAGGTGATGTCCGTATCCCACCGCGTGTCGAACGCACGGAATTGTCACCACCCGATGATTCCACCCTAAGTGCAGCAGTTGATAAGATACATAATGCGAAAATGCCGTTGATTTTTGCAGGTTCCGCTGTTATTCATGCTAACGCAAGAAATGAGTTAAGACTGCTTGCTGAAAAATTGAATGTTCCTGTTATTGTTTCTCGTTGTGCAAAAGGAGCCTTGTCGGAAGACCATCCGTTAGCGTTACAAGTCTGCTACGGCTTTTTAGGGCAAGAAGTTCTCAAACACACTGACTGTTTAATAGGTATTGGACCGAGGTTTACATCTATTGACACCCGTAGTTGGAGCATGGAACTGCCGCAGACGTTTATCCAAATTGACGAAGATGAAAACGAGATAGGAAGAGAATACCCTTGTAAAATAGGTGTTGTGGGTGATTTAAAACTTACCTTGCAGGCACTGATTGAGGATATATCCACGGATCAAAACGGTTGGGATGCTGTGCTGCCACAACTTCGTGCTAAGTTTGATACGCAGCCACCTCTGCCTATCATTCACGAACTGCAAGATGTTCTGCCACGAGATACTATCTATTCAATTGATGTTCACTCACTTGGTTATGCGTCATTTGCTGAGTTTCCTATTTACGATCCACGCACCTTCCTCTACCCGAATATTGGCGTGGCATTAGGGTATGCCTATCCTGCAGCTATCGGTGCCAAAGTCGCGTATCCCGACCGTCCGGTAATCTGTTTTAGTGGCGATGGAGGTTTTCTAATGGGCGCAATGGAAATGGCAACTGCCATGAAATATGGTATCAATGTCGTAGCAATTGTGGTAAATGATGATGCGTTGTCAGCGATTAAAGGGGTTCAAGCGAAAGAGTTTGAGGGACGCACGATTGACACAGACCTATGTAATCCGGATTTCGTTGAATTCGCGCAGTCTTTCGGTGTTTATGCAAGGAAAGTTGAAAACTTGGAAGACTTTAAGTCGACCTTGAGGGACGCACTCGCTGCTAAAAAACCGGCTCTCATTGAGGTAGTGATGCGAGAACATCAAGATCAAATTATTGATTCTATCGGTTGGTTGAAAGCCGATGCGCTCCGTGAGTCCTAATCAGGATAGATTCTCAAGAAAGTCCCGATTAAAAAAACTATGCTGACGAACTTTAAAGTCCATCAGCATAACTTGAAACTCCCCAAGACGGACTCGAACCGCCGACACGATGGTTAACAGCCATCTGCTCTACCAACTGAGCTATTGGGGAATATGAATTGCATTTAGCATTTTAATTATACACTATCATAAAACCAATTGCAAATAAAAATGCACTTTTTTGCAGATTTTAGCATCCACATTTAACTTCCTTACCTTGAATACCCTGCTTGCCTTTCGTCTCATAACCATCACGCTTCCACCAATCCAAACCGCCGAGCAATTCTTTGACATTAAACCCTAATTTAGCCATATTCAACGCACCTTTGGTAGAAGCATTACATCCGATACCATCACAATAGGTTACATACAACTTTGATTTATCAAGATGACTTGTAGTTGCCTCACACATTGATCTGTGGGGGATATTAATAGATGTGGGTATATGTTCAAGTGCATAAGCCTCCGGTGAGCGGGCATCTATAACAACGATGTCTTCTCCGTTATTGAGTGCTTCACTGAGATCCCAAGAATCAGTCTCGTAGTCTAACTTTGCTTGATAAAATTCGAGTTGATTCATAATTTCTCCTGAATTTGGATTAATATTTGCGTCAATATTCTCAAAAGAAATTACCATCAGAGTTGCGAGACAAAGTGTTGCCAATATTAGGTTTCTCATTTTTGAATGCACTCCTTCAAAAATCAATTATCTGTTATATTCTTCCCATAACGCGCGATAAAAATTCATCACTCTTACCGGATCAGAACTCCCAGCAATTTCTGCCAAGGTGTAGCCCGAATATCCAGACTCTTTCAAGGATGTGAAAAGTTCTCGCCATGGATACTCCCGACGGTGTATTTCTGTGATATGAACTAAGCCAATTCTACCTTTGACGTAATTGAAGTTTTTCTGGATTGATCCGTTTTCAACTTCTCCGAAGTTAGAATTCCAACATACGTATACGTTATCATGATCAGCAACATCAATAATAGTCCGTATATGTCTGAGTTCGGAGGTGCCGCCCCCGTGCACTTCAAGTCGAATCTGTACACCGATATCTGCAGCAAATTCTCCACATTCCCGCAATGCCAAGCCTATTTGTTCTAACGTTTTTTCTACAGGAACTTCACCGGGGAGACCATTCGGACGGACTTTTACGCCCGGTGCCCCCACATCGGCTGCCAACTGAGAATATTCCTTCGTGCCATCTATATTCTTACGAACTGCTGCTTGATCAGTTGAATGATAGTCAAAAGCAGAACCTAAGCCTGCAATTTCAATAGGTGAATCCTCAAACTGTTGTTTTACTTCAGCACGTTCGCTTGCAGAGAGATCGACTTCAACACCGTGTGCGTGAGTTGTCCGCAACTCAACACCTGCAAATCCTGTTTCAGAACACCGTTCAATGATCGTGGGAATATCCCAATCTTTTGCCATATTATATGTAACTAAGCCAAGTTTCATAAATTCTCCTTATTCAAATAGTTGTGCTACCGAGCAAGAAAATCCTTCAACGACATCCTCTCCTGTGAGCGTGTCTTTGCGTGTGAGCAACTTAATGTCTGTTTCCGATCGATATACGGTTACTGTCTTGCCAATAGGTTCAAGAACCCAAACGATCTGTGTGCCAGCTTCCAGATAAGCGAATGTTTTTTCAATAATCCTCAGTGAAATATCTGACTTGGAAATAACTTCAACAGCAAGGTCAGGTGGTACAGGGCATGCCCTACTCGTATCATCAGGCAGACGCTCTTTAGAAAGGAAGGCAACATCTGGTTTCAGCACGCGTTCGCCCACCTGGAAACCCGTGTCCGGTGTCACCACTTCACCAAGTTGATGTTCCTGTACATATAAAACCAAACGTGAAAAGACCCTTGAGCAAATTAAGCCGTGCTCCAATGACGCAGCTGGCATTGGTATTATTTCTCCTTTAACATATTCATATCCCTCTAAATCGCTATCAAGAAATTCATCCAAAGTCATTGAAATGTCTTCTGGTGGAAGAGTTTCATGTGCAAATTCGTTGATGTCTTGCGGATGCATTTTTAATTCCTCTGTAGATAATTGCAATTTCAGAATCTATCTATTCAAAAAGTTGTGCTACTGGACATGAAAATCCTTCAATGACATCCTCTCCAGTGAGCGTGTCATCTCGCTTGTATATTTTAAAAGCTTTGTCAGGGTAAAAAACTGATACTGTTCTCATGACCGGATCAATTACCCATACCATTTGAGTGCCAGCGTCAAGGTATGATTGTACTTTTTCCGAAACATTCCATAGTATATCTGTAGGAGAAATGACTTCAACAGCGAGGTCAGGTGGTATCGGACAACCCTTAGTGTTGTCTTCCGGCACCCGCGGAGCAGAAACAAAAGCGACATCCGGTTTCATGACCCGTTCTCCTACCCGAAAGGATGTTTCTGCAGTATATACCTCTCCCAACTGATTTTGATAGACATGTGAATCTAAATACCGAATGACTCTAACACTAATTCCACCGTGTAATAATGATGCAGCTGGCATCGGGACTAATTCTCCTTTAACATATTCATATCCTTCTATATCGATGGCAAGGAATTCTTCCAATGTCATATCAGTTTTTATTGGTGCAAGGGATATCTCAGCCTGTTCATAACCGTTTCTTGGAATGTGCATAAGATTCCTCCTTCTTCAGGTGTTCCGATTTTGAATTGCTTTATACTGATTTATTTGCTATAATTTCTGTCAACTTACAATAAAGGAGAACAACATTCATGGCATACGCACTTGAAGACGAATTTGGTGACATCATTGGTAAAGCCCGACGTGGACAAAACATGTCTCAGCGTGAAACTGCCACAACCTCTGGAATTACTGAGTCGGATCTATCTTGTATGGAAAAGTATACCTTAAAACCGACAGAAGCGCAAGTCTATAAACTTGCAGATGTGCTTAATTTAGACGGTACCAAACTACTTGACATTGCTACAGAACAGTGGGAACCAGCCCCTCTTAAGCAACCTAACGACACAAAACTTGACGTTATTACAGTGAGCGCACCAGTTGGTGGATGGCCAGTTAATGCTTACCTCTTGATCTGCAAAGCCACAGACGAAGCTGCAATTATTGACACCGCAGCTCACCCTGACCTGATTTTGGAACAACTTGATAAACATAAAATCAACCCCACCACTATCCTTTTGACCCACTCACACAGAGACCACGCCGATGGATTACAACAACTTCAAAATGCTACTGGATGCCAAGCATATATCCATAAGAATGAACCGAAACCCAGGAGTGCGGGTAAATTGCGGGAACTTATTCATTCCGATGTTGTAGGAGTCGGTGCACTTATGGTGACAGTGCTTGATACTCCGGGACATACCCCTGGCGGTTGTAGTTTCCTAACGCAAACGGCTGCGTTCGTTGGTGATGCTATTTTCGCGGGTTCGGTTGGCGGTCCAAACATCTCATATCAAGATGAAATAAATAGTGTTCGTGATAATCTGCTCACACTTCCAGATGATGTGAGACTTTTTCCCGGTCACGGTCCTGCAACAACCGTAGGTGAAGAAAAATTACACAACCCATTTTTCTAATACCACATTAACTTGATTTGAAGTTTTTCGATAAAGTCAGCATTGTGAGGAGGACCCAGAGACCTTGCAGGACAAATCGGGTTAATTCGGTATAAGTTCACGCCACTTTTTACGTATGCATCTTTCCTTGTCTGTGCTGTGTGAGGTTTGAATATTGCTCTCATATTTAATCCAACGTTTTCTCTCCATCGGTTTATCACTTCTTGGAGTATCTCTCCTTGTATTCTTGATGGTCCATCTGATTCCTGGCGATGCTGCTCTCACTATTGCCGGTGAACGCGCTACCGAAGAAATTCTCACACAAATCCGTGAGGATATAGGACTTGATAAACCCCTGTATTACCAATACGGAATATTTCTCTGGGATCTCGTACGTCTTGATTTAGGTCGTTCCTCTAAAACAAAGCAACCTATCGTTGAGGAAATCAAACGTTATTTTCCCGCGACTGCCGAATTAACACTTGCAGCACTGGCATTTTCAATCATATTTGGCATAATGGCAGGTATCATTGCGGCTGTCTATCGTGGTAGGTTTTTGGACTATTTCTCGATGTCTACATCGCTTGCGGGTATCTCTATGCCGATTTTCTGGCTTGGATTGATGCTCATTTTGCTTTTTTCCCATTATTGGAAGATATTGCCTGCGACAGGACGTTTAGATACTATTTTGAGTTTAGATATTGAATCACGGACTGGTTTCTACTTAATTGATACACTCCTTGCGGGCAACTTCGCTGCATTTGAGGATGCTATCAAACACCTAATCCTCCCAGCAATTACCTTAGGCACAATTCCGTTAGCTATTATTGCCCGGATGACCCGTTCAAGTTTGCTTGAGGTTTTAAATCAACCGTACATTACTACAGCTTACGCAAAAGGTTTGTCTAAATGGAAAGTCATAATCAAACATGCGTTGAAAAATAGCATGGTTCCTGTTTTGACAGTTATCGGTCTTGAATTTGGGTATCTGATGGGAGGTGCGATCTTGACCGAACACATTTTCTCATGGCCCGGACTCGGTTCATGGTTGCGCGATGCTGTTGAAGCACGCGATGTTCGCGCTGTACAAGGTGGGGTGCTTTTCGTTTCTGCTCTCTTTATGTTTGTTAACCTCATTGTTGACCTATTGTATGCTTATTTAGATCCACGCATCCGAGTCGGGGATGAAGCTAAATGAACACCAATACAGTATCAACGGGTCAACACCTTATTTTCCGAAAACTTCTGCGGCATCCGTCTGCTATGATCGGTGCGTCTATAATCCTCTTTTTTATGATCGTTGCGATCTCTGCACCGCTTATAGCTACGCATGATCACATGAGAACTGATATCGTGAAACGTCTCAAGGGTTCGTCCACTGAATATTACCTCGGTACGGATGGAAACGGACGGGATGTTTTCAGCCGAATTGTTTACGGTGCCCGTATCTCCCTTAAGGTAGGATTTATCGCGATTACTTTTTCACTCGGGTTCGGCACGTTGTTCGGTGCAATCGCTGGTTATTTTGGTGGATGGTTAGACAACCTGATTATGCGCGTGATGGATATGTTGCTTGCTATGCCGAGTATTTTACTCGCGATGGTCATTGTTACTATTTTGGGGCAGAGTCTTACGAATGCAATTATCGCTGTTTCTATAGTCTATATTCCACAGTATGCGCGGATTTTACGCGCTTCCGTTCTGAAAGTGCGTGAGTTAGATTACGTTACCGCAGCGAGAGTTATTGGCGCAAGCGACATCCGGATCCTGGTTACGACCGTTCTACCAAACTGTCTTGCTCCGTTGATTGTGCAAGCTACTTTGGGGATTGGGGCTGCAATTTTAGATGCCGCTGGACTCAGTTTTCTCGGTCTCGGTGCGGAAATCGGAGAGCCTGAATGGGGAGCGATGTTAAATGAAAATACAAAGTATATTCGCCAGGCACCATTGGCTGTCACGGCTCCCGGTGTAGCCATCTTTTTCATTGTCTTAGGTTTCAACTTACTCGGAGATGCATTGCGGGACGCGCTTGACCCGCAAATAGATTGAGGTCACATTATGTTTACACCTAAATTCGAATATACACACAGTATTGTCAAAGACCTGATGAACATTGAAGGTGCGAAAGAGGTAATTGAAAACTCTCCTATCCTCCCCGTTTGGCAGTCACGTCTCCAAAAAGAAGCATTAGTCCGTCAAGCACATCACACCACTCGGATTGAGGGGACTCAACTCACTATAGAACAGGTTAGAGACCTCATTAATGAGAAACCCATTGTTGCACGAGAACGAGACATACAAGAGGTTCGCAATTATTTGAAAGTCGCTGCCTTCATTGATGAAGTCTACGGAGATCCTGAGATGGAACTTGATCTCCGCACAATCCGACACATACATTACTTGATACTTGATGGAATTGAGGGAGGTTATGAACCGGGTGAATTCCGCAAAATCCAGAACTATGTTGTAAACAACAAAACTAAAGAGGTCATCTACACACCCCCACCTGCTTCCGAAGTGCCAATTTTGATGCTTGAATTGGTTGATTGGTTGCGCTCAGACGAGGCAAATCAACTATCGCCTTTACTTAAGGCTGGTATCGCTCACTACCAGTTAGTTGACATTCATCCATTTCTTGATGGTAACGGAAGAACAGCACGCGCACTTGCAAATCTCATTCTTTACCATGCAGGTTACGACATCAAAAAACTCTTTTCTCTTGAAGAATATTACGATGTGAACCCTGCTGGTTATTATGAGGCTTTGCAGAGTGTCCGGATAATAGGCGTACTCACAACATGGTTGGCGTATTTTACTGCTGGCATTGCAGCTGAAATGCAGAAGATTAAAGAATTGGTGTTGACCCATAGTAGAGATAGAGCCTTACGAGATAAAATTGGACAAATAGCACTTTCAGAACGGCAGCTGGCAATCCTTGCTTATGTCGAAAAACATGGACGGATTACCAATCGAGAAGTCCGAAAACTTACTCAACTCTCAAACGCTTCAGCCTATCACGAATTAACACTGTTAGTAGAAAGCGGTATATTGAAAAAAAGCGGAAAGGCTCGCGGCACCTACTATGTATTGGTTAATGATTTCTAACTGGTTATGGTTAATGATTATGCTATAATGCCTTACTATAACAAGGTTTATATAGGTTAATGATTCGGTTAACGATTTTACGATTTTTAGTTGATAATTATGCTTTCATGTCTTACTATAACAGGATTTAGATAGGTTGATGATTTCGGTTGATGATTACGCCATTTCCGAACTTAATTTCCTGTTGACTAAAAATTCCGTTTCCGATAAAATGCTATTATAAAGATTAACATTTGGAGACATTGATGCAATCACCTGAAAACGCACAAACTATCCATTCATTGTTAAAGGACTTCCGTGGAATTGAACCGCTAAGACAACTTTTCTGGATAGAACTCAACTATGAACGTGACAATACCCCTATTTTAAACTTGCCTGAAGGCGCGGCTAACCTCGTAGCGGAAGTTCCGATCTGTTTTGCCACTGCGGGAAAAAACAAAGATTTTTCCATCATCCACGTAAAACTCGAAACTGAAAAACTCCGAAAAACTGATGAACGCCAAATTATCACACACCTGCAAACCCGTTACCCGGATGCCCTCTATGTCTTTAGCAATTCTGATCAAGATCATTGGCACTTCATCAACGTTAAATTTCTGCGCGAAAAGAAGGAAGATAGCGATCAACAACGCGAAATAAAACAGCGTAACGTCTTCAGGCGAATTACTATTGCACCGAATGAAAGACTCCGCACTGCCGCTGAACGTATCGCAATGTTGGATATTGAAGAAATTGGGGAACGAGATACACTCTTTGATAGTCAAGAGATACTTACCTCATTAGATATTAGAAAAGGGCATGAGGAAGCTTTCAACGTTGAAGCAGTTACAAAGGCTTTCTTTGAGGACTATAAGCGTATTTTCAAGCAACTCCAAACCGAACTCAAGCATCAGAACAGTGATGAAAAATGGGCACATGATTATTCACAGCAATTTCTTACCCGTTGCATATTTCTCTATTTCGTTCAAAGAAAAGGATGGCTAGGAGACGATACTGATTTCCTTCACACTTTTTGGCAAGCATACCAAGACATATCGCAACCTACAAACACCTTCGTTGAAAAGTGGTTAAACGTACTCTTTTTTGAGGCATTCAACAACCGATTTCACGGAGGACATACCTACTTTCCCAGTGAGATACGAGAAATCCTGCAACTCGCCCCTTACCTCAATGGAGGTTTATTCCGAGAAAACGAATTAGATACCGAATACATTGTCAATGTCCCAGATGATTTGTGGCAGCAGATATTCACTTTCTTAGAACAGTACAACTTTACAATTGCAGAAGATACACCGTTGGATCAAGAGGTTGCAGTTGACCCCGAGATGATAGGTAAAGTCTATGAAAGCCTTGTCTCTGCAGAGGACGAAGAGAGAGGGGATGCAGGTATTTTTTATACTCCTCGCGTCGAAATTGACCTGATGTGCAGACTTGCACTTGTCGATAATCTTGCAAACCACATCGGCACTGAAGAAGATAAACACCGTTTCTATGAAGCACTCTTCGCATTTGAACCAGATGAAAAAAGAGAAGTAGATGTCAAACTCACGGATCTATGGGAAGCAATCTATAAACACCTTACGGAGATTACTGTGTTAGACCCAGCGTGTGGAAGTGGCTCCTTCCTAGTCGGCATGCTCCACGTACTTGATGACGTGCGCGAACGTGCCGAACATCACCTCGGTTTCAGCGATGCGTCCCGTTTTGAACGACGAAAGGCACTTATCGGCAAAAACCTATACGGCGTTGATGTAAAGCAGTGGGCCTGCAAAGTTGCTGAACTCCGACTTTGGCTTGCATTAATTATTGATGCTGAATTTACTTCCGCAGAACTAAAGGTGAGACATGAACCCTTATTGCCCGATTTCTCCTTCAATATCCGCCATGGTGATAGTATCGTACAGGACATCGGAGGTATGAATCTTGCACAAACCCGCGACATTGGTAACGTCGTGTCAAGCGATCTAAACCGCAAAATTACGAACCTTAAAAACGAAAAACTCAAGTTTTACAACAACGATCCAGATAGAAAATATGCAGAAAAAAAGGATGTTCAAGAAGCAGAGAATTCTCTTTTCCAAGAACGCCTTCATAGTTATGATGTTGAGATTTCCAGAGAAATCCGCAAAGTGATAGCTTGGCTGGAGGATCCTACTGAGCAACTTCCACTTTTGGATATAGAACAGACTGATACACAAGAATTGGATCGTCAAACCCAACAGAAAAAAAATGAACTTCTTAGACACCAAGAAAACCTTGCACAAGTGCAACGAGCACGCCGGGCACTATCCTCAATAACAAAGTCTCCCTTCGTCTGGGACATTGCCTTCGTTGAAATCTTCAATCAACGCGGAGGATTTGATATTGTTATTGAAAATCCACCTTACATACGCCAAGAAGATATCAGAGATTTAATGTTACCTAAGGACGAAGGGATAAAAACTGCAAACAAGAAGTTATACAAAGCAAAATTGGCGAGGGCTGTCTATCAAGCTCATCCCGAATTCTTCGGTTACCAACTCCAAAAAGATATTAAACCTGATCAACCTGAAAAAGCTGTCAAACATAAAATAAGTGGTAGAAGCGATCTCTACATATTCTTCTATTTTCATGGACTCTCTCTGCTCAATCCAAAAGGCAGTTTCTGCACTATCACTTCCAACTCGTGGTTAGATGTTGGCTATGGCAAAAATTTACAGGAATTTCTTCTCCAACAGTGTTATCTTAAGATGGTTTTGGATAATTCAGTGAAACGTTCCTTTTCAACTGCAGATGTCAACACAGTGATATGTCTCCTCTCTGCACCAAATAGAAATCAAGAATCTTGCTTGCAACACATGGCGCGTTTTGTCAACTTCACCGTGCCGTTTGAGGCGATTCTGGATGCCGTTATTTTCTACGAAATTGAAACAGCTTCGGTGCGCGATAGTTCCCCAGAACACCGTATTCATCCATTGTCCCAGAAATCACTTTTAGTCAATGGAAGCGGCGAAAAGGCGAAGTACGTCGGTGACAAATGGGGTGGTAAATATCTGCGGGCACCTGATATTTACTGGCACCTTTTGGAAAAAGGAAAGGATAAACTTGTGCATGTTGGAGATGTTGCTGATGCCCGGATGGGATTAAAAACTGGGGCAAATAACTTCTTCATTCTTGACAAGGAAACAATTTCTGCGTGGAACATTGAGAACAAGTTTTTATGTTCAATTATTGCTAGCCCAAAAGAGACAAAAAGTCTTCAAATTATTCCAGAAAAACTTCCACATCAACTATTTATGTGTTCTCTACATAAAAACACTCTCAGAGGGAACACAGCTTTAGATTATATTAAATGGGGTGAGACACACAATTTTCATCAACGTCCTAGTTGCCAACAAAGCGGTCAGTATTGGTATGACGTAGGCAATCGTCCAATTCCACACCTTTATTTTCAGTGTGTAATTGGGTCAACGGCAAAAACATTCATTACTTCTGAGGAATGTTACGCGCTAGACAAGTTTGCAGAAGTAAATGCACATTCCAATTTAAGTTTGCCTCTCTGCTTTTCCCTCAATTCAACCTTATTTCAGTTAATGGTGAATGTTAACGGTCGTTCCAACCTTGGAGGTGGAGCATTAGTAATCAAGATTTACGAATTAGAAGCTTTGTTATGTCTTGATCCTAAAATCATAATAGCGGACGATTTTGATGATACTATTCTTGAGTCAGAAGATTGGGATGTTTTGAAGCTGTCCCAAGCACGGCATGACATTGATAACATTATTTTCGACATTTTAGAATTGACACAAGGCGAACGCGATGGAGTCTACGAGGCAGTCACGCACCTCGTAACAACCCGCCTACAAAAGGCAAAGACGTGATACAGTTTACACGTTAAAAGTGTGGGAAAGCATTGACAACCAAGAACAAATATGATGTACTTACAGTCAAAAAGAGACACATGATGAAACCCAAACTTTTTTCTTAATAATTTTTTGGACAATAGTGTTGCCAGTACTCGCCGATTTAACGTCTCAAGACCTTGATAAGATCCGCCTGATTGTCAAAGCAGAAATCACTAAAACCACCGCAAAAATTGAAACGTTAGATACCCGGCTGCGAACCGTGGTTCAGGGGGTTGCATGGGTACGAGGCAAACTTGATAATCTTGACAAACAAACATCATGGCTAATAGCACTCATTATAATAACCGTAGGCATCCCGCTGATCGTCGTTGCATGGCGCAGTCGAAAGGATCGCGCGATGGAGAAACAGATTGAAACACTGACACAGGAAATAGAAACACTGACACAGGAAATAGAAACACTGAAGCAACAGCGTATTGTAAACCCGTGACGATAGCACACCCCTACAAAACGCACCTATTACAATCTTTTTACCTAAAAAATGCCACACGACATCATTGACAACCGAAACGAAAAACTGATTGACCATGTCAACCTTATCTTAGATGCCACCGACCGTGCGCGTTTTGCTGTCGGGTACTTTTTTCTTACCGGTTTCACGAGCATTGCAAAAGAACTACAGAATTTGACAGAACTCCGTCTCCTCATTGGCAATACCAGTACTCGCGAAACGATTGAACAACTTGCGGAGGCATATCGGGAATTATCCGCTATCGAAAACGCTGCCGAAGAACTTGCATATTCAAGTCGTGCAAAGCGCAGAGCAAGGGCAGACGATACTGCAGAAAATCTAAGGGGATGTATCGAATCAATGCCACAGACTGATGAATCCGAGCAGTTAATCAGAACATTAGTAGATATGATTGTTAGTAAAAAATTGAAAGTTAGGGTTTACACCAAAGACAGACTTCACGCCAAAGCCTACATTTTTGACTATAAGCAAGGCTATGAAACCGGCACCTCTATCGTTGGGTCATCAAATCTTACTTTGGCAGGTTTAACCAGTAATACAGAATTAAATGTCGTCGTGCCGGGCAACGCTAATCAGGAGCAACTCCGAAAATGGTTTGATGAATTGTGGGATGAGGCAGATGATTTTGATAAATCCTTGATGGAGGAGATGCAAGCCTCTTGGGCACTTGCCACCGTTCCTCCCTACGATATCTACATGAAAACACTTTATGAACTTGTCAAAGAAAGACTTGAACAAGAAGATGACAGTATCTCTCCGATTGACGCGTTAATGAATCAATTGGCGGATTTCCAACAGGTTGCAGTGTGGCAAGCAATTAAAATCATTAATAGATATGGTGGGGCTTTTATCTCAGATGTTGTTGGACTGGGAAAAAGTTTTATCGGTTCTGCAGTTGTGAAGTATTTTGAACAGGTAGAAAATGCTCGTCCGTTAATCTTTTGTCCGCCAGCACTCATTCCAATGTGGAAACGTTATAGTGAATTTCATCAACTTAACGCCGAAGTGCTTTCTTCCGGTATGCTTAGTGGTGATGAGGAAAAAGTCTTGCATTTGCTTTTTGATACTTATAGACACAGAAATTTTGTTCTTGTTGACGAAAGCCACAATTTCCGTAATCCTGGTACGCAACGTTATGGAATCCTGCAGTCGTTCTTAACAACGGGTGATAAAAAATGTTGTTTTCTCACAGCAACACCACGCAACAAAAGTGCATGGGACATCTTCCACCAATTTAAACTTTTCCATCCAGATGATGATACGACATTGCCAATAGAGCCAGCAAATTTGCGAGAGTATTTTCGCGCTATTGAGAAAGGTGAAAGGGTCCTCCGTATTCTGTTACAACATGTTCTCATTCGCCGCACCCGCAACCATATTTTACGATGGTATGGATACGACGCAGAAACACAGCAGCCTGTAGACCCAACCGAATTTACGGATTATCTGAATCAGAAACGCCGAGCGTATGTTCAAATTGGCGAAAAACAACAGTTTTTCCCACATCGTACACTGAAAACAGTAGAATATAGTATTGAGGACACCTACCAAGGACTTTATCAACAAATTCGGGAGCATATCGGGACAAGAAATGAGAACACTACTGCACAGTTGACGTATGCTCGCTATGGTCTATGGCATTATGTCAAAATAGAAAAGCAAGAAGTTTCACCTTACCAGGACTTGCAGAGTGCGGGAAGAAACCTGCGCGGCTTAATTCGTGTACTTCTTTTTAAACGTTTTGAATCCAGTGTCTATGCATTCAAACGGACCATATCTCGGCTTCTGACGGTCCACACGCTATTTCTCGAGGCACTTGACAACGGTATTGTTGCTGCTGGAGAGGCAGCACAACAGATTCTTTATGATGCAAGCAATGCAAGCGAATCCGATATCAACGCCGATGAACGCGACATTCTTGACAAACTTGAGAACCTGTCAGAATCCTATGATATTGATGATTTCAATGTTGCTCTACTGCGTCAAGACATTCAACATGACATTGAAGTTCTCAAGCGGATATTAGAACCTGTGACGGAGATTACTGCATTGAAAGATGCCAAACTTCAAACGCTCATTGAATTGCTTAATACCCCTCCCTTGAACGAAGGAAAACGCTTAATTTTTACAAGTTATATTGATACAGCAGACTATCTATACCAAAACTTAAAAAGTGAAGATACTGATGTTATTTATAGTAGTAACAAGGATAAACAGAAAATAGTTGGAAGGTTTGCTCCCAATGCAAACCCCGAACATAGAGTTAAATCCGATGAAAACGAACTCAACACGCTCATTGCTACAGATGTTCTTGCAGAAGGTCTCAACTTGCAAGATTGTGGGATGTTGATTAACTACGATCTTCACTGGAATCCAGTCCGCCTAATTCAACGTTTCGGACGCATTGACCGGATAGGGAGTGAATTTGAGGAAATTCACGGTTTTAACTTCCTGCCAGAACTTGGAATTGAGCGTAACCTCGGCTTACGTCAAAGACTTCAAAACCGAATTCAAGAAATTCACGATACTATCGGTGAAGATTCTGCCATTCTTGATAACACCGAACAACTCAACAAAAAAGCAATGTACGCAATTTATGAACAAAACAGTGCTCAACTGAACCTTTTTGAAGATAAAGAGGAAGCAGGTATCAGTCTTATTGAGGCGGAAGAGATTTTACGGAAAATCAAGCGAGATGACCCAGATGAATTCGAACGAATTGTGAACCTAAGAGACGGTATCCGTACTGGTTTCCCCACCGATAAAAAAGGTGCCTACATCTTTTGTCGGTCAGGTTCCTATCAGCAACTTTGTGTGCTTGATGCGAATGGAGAGTTGGTTACCAAAGATCCCGCTGAAGTTCTCCAAAAGTTACAGTGCGATCCAGAATTACAAGGACAACCGGTACCACCTGGACATAATGCCTGCGTTGCGAAATATCAAAAAGATTTTGCAAGACAAAACCAAAATCGAACAGCCTCTTCAGGACAAGGATTAACTAATGCACAAAGATATATTCTGAAAGAATTGAGAATACTCAGCAGCACATCGAAAGACACTACGGCTATTAGCACACTTGACCAAGCCTTCCGAATGCCGCTTACAGAAGTGATAAAACGGGAGATCAATCGCCTGCATCGCACAAAAATCATTGGATCTGATTTGCTAAATGAACTTACAATCCTCTATCACCGACATAACATGGCAGATTTGGAAAAACACGAACATCAATCCGATGAACAACCAGAGTCGTACGCCAAGGTAATCTGTAGCGCGTCATTTGTCTAACTTTCTCTCACCAACTTTGAAAACGACAAGACTTGCAAGTTTTTACAATTGGTTGTATAATTTTGAAAAAGGACAGACAAAATCAATGAATATCCTCGTCTTACACGGACCGAACCTACATCTCTTAGGCAAACGACAGCCGGAGATTTATGGATATCAAACATTGAATGACATCAACACTGCACTTGATCAGTTTGTAGCAACATCACCTCACGATGTTACGCTAAAAATCTTGCAATCTAACCATGAAGGCGAGATTGTCACTATTATCGGCGACCACATCAATTGGGCAGATGGCATTCTAATTAATCCTGCTGCTTATACACATACCAGCATAGCGATCCGAGATGCACTTGCTACTGTCGCGCTCCCTGTCATTGAAATTCACCTCTCCAACATCTATGCTCGCGAGGAATTTCGGCATCATTCGTATATATCAGGCGTTGCGGTAGGTGTGGTGGGTGGTTTTGGTGCGTATAGTTACATCCTTGCCCTTGAGGCGATGATTCATATTTTGGGGCCGAATTCAACCGAAAATTTAGATGAATAATTGAAAGGAATCACTTGTGGAACAAAAGCCGTTTATACCTTTTAGTCGTCCGTGGATTGACGAAACTGAAATTGAAGCCGTTAGCCAAGTGCTTGCTTCTAAATGGATTAGTAGTGGTGCGAGAGTGCGTGAGTTTGAACGCGCTTTTGCCGAATACCTCGGTGTCAAGCATGCAATCGCAGTGAGTTCTTGCACTGCAGCATTACATCTCAGCCTTGTTGTTACCGGTATCGGTGCTGGGGACGAAGTCATCACAACACCCTATACCTTTACTGCTACTGCCGAAGCCATCCGATATGTCAGTGCTAAACCTGTTTTTGTGGATATCTGCCCTGAAACATTGAACATTGATGTGACCAAAATAGAGCAGGCGATTACCCCACGCACGAAAGCGATAATGCCTGTCCACATCGCTGGACTTCCGTGTGATATGGATGCTTTGCGTCAGATATGTCAAACACACAATCTTCTGCTTATTGACGATGCAGCCCACGCTATTCCGACTGCGTATAAGGGGCAATTCATCGGTACACTTGGTGATCTTTCTGCTTTTAGTTTTTATGCGAATAAAAACATAACAACAGGTGAAGGTGGAATGATTACTACCAATAACGATACCTTTGCTGAACCCCTTAGAACAATGCGTCTTCACGGTATTGACAAGGATGCATGGGCACGGCAGTCTCGCCGTAGCATTTGGAGATATGACATTACAACTGAAGGTTATAAATACAACATGACAGATATTCAGGCAGCGATGGGATTGTGCCAACTCATGAAACTTAACAAACAGCATGAACGTCGTCAGAATTTCGCGCGTATCTATCAAACAGAATTGGCTAAAGTTTCTCAAATCAGCACCCCGTTTGTACCAGATGATTCTTCAGAACATGCTTGGCATCTTTACATTATTCAACTGAACACTGGCGACCGTGATGAATTTGTTGAAGCCTTGCGCGAAGAAAATATTGAATGTAGCGTACACTACATTCCGTTACATCTTTTCGAATTTTATCAAAAGCAGTATGGTTACAGTGTTGGTGATTTTCCGAACGCTGAGGAAGTCTTTGAACGTGTTGTAAGCCTGCCGCTCTATCCAGGGTTAACTGAATCGGATGTGCATCTTGTAGTTGATACTATCCGTAGTGTTCTCAAGTCAAGTGCCCCGTTCTAAAGGGCAGGGTTATTTAGTTTTAAAATTTTTAGGTGCGGTTAGGAAACCGCACCATAGGCGTCAATTTAAGGAAAGAACTCGTTTGTAGTCGCGCAATTCATTGCGCCTCTTATATTCAAAGAAAAGAGGCGCTATGAATTGCGCGACTACGAACACAGATATTCTCGTCCTTTGCGTTATTTGAGATGTTGATACAAAAAGGTGCGGTTAGAAACCACACCTACCGTCCGGGAAATAGGACAAGTCGGGGTTAATTGGATATTACTTAAAACGTAATCTGTGCGACAACACCTGCGTGGTCAGAGGGCCACAATCCGGAAGGCAGTCGATCAGAAGATTTATCACCTACGGTTTGTGTCACAACAGAAGTGGGGAGTTCCAGATTACGGACAAAAATCTGGTCAATCCGTACAGAGAGATCGCTTACCTCATTTAAGATGTTATCATCTTGACAACAAGTATTTCCACTGCCTTCGGAATCCATCTGCCAAAGATCCTCATATCCTGCGGAAAGTAAGATTTGATAACCTGTTCCATCAGTTGCAGTCGTATTGAAATCGCCTAATAGAATAGTCGGTAAGGTTTCGTCAGTGAGAATGTCCACGAGTTCTTGTGTTTGTGCAACTCTATTTTCTTTTGCAAATGCCTCTAAATGTGTATTAACAACACGGTAGGTGGTTCCAGAAACAGTTGCATCAACAGCAGCGTAACCCCTTTTCACTTCCAGACCAAGCAGAACCTCTAATGTAAGCGCATTTGCATAGTTTATACTTGTTGGTCGTGATAACCCGACGTCGCTGCGAGACAGTATAACATCATAATCAGTTAATCTCACATCATCAATACCGGCATCCGTAAGCATCGGCATTTCAACATCAAGATTTTCAACCTTTGCTGCAACTTGATAACTTACACCTTCAGTCTGAAGTGCGTCCATCAAGATTTCCAGAAAATCCATGATAACTTCTTCAGCTTGGCCAGTCCCACCTAAAATGAAATCACCTGGACTTTGGCGGCGGATTAACGATATTTCTTGTAGCCCGATAACGTGTGGTTGATACGTTTTTATAGATTGGGCAATTGCCACAGCGCGCCTCGGAAAATCGGATGCTATGAGGTTGTTATACATGATAGCAACTTCGGTTGGCACTTGTGGCAAATTCTCTACGGACAAGAGCGGTTCTGCGCTGCTTCCAACATATACGTTATAAGTCATTACTGTGAGCGGTTCTGTATCTGAGGTATCGGGGGGTAGCATCACTTTATCAGTTATTTTTTCGCACCCTGACACGGCAAAAAGAATAATAAAAAACAAAAGAACTATTTTTAATTTTGACAAAATGTTTCCTCCAAGAAAATATTGGTATTCAGGCGAGGCTTCGTGCCTCAATTTTATTGTAAACAGGAATTTTTAACACTCACCGTAGATGAAATCGTTATCCGAAGTTGTTAACTTAACTTGCAGAACTTGATTTATTGCTGTATCTGGAGCATCTACAAGCACCCGTAGATAGTTGTCCGTGAATCCGGCAAGGAGGTTTTTCTTTCCCTCTCTACTTTCTTCAACCAATACATACTTATGTTTTCCAAGCATTCGTCTACGAAATGCGGTATTAAGTTGTTCTCCCAATTCAATCATCTCACGGCTTCGTTCTGCAGAAACGTGTGGGGACACTTGATCTGTGTAATCGGCTGCAGGTGTGCCTTTACGCGGGGAATACCGGAACACATGGAGTTGACTGAATCCAATATCTTCAACAAACTGAAGCGATTCCTTAAATTCAGTTTCAGTTTCACCTGGAAATCCGACCATAATATCTGTAGTGATGCCGACATCATCGGTAAAACGATCACGTAAGTTTTCAACGAGGTGAGCGAATTTTGTGGTCGAATAACGGCGGCGCATCCGGCGTAAAACACTATTTGAACCAGATTGAATCGGGAGGTGGAAATGAGGCATACACTTTGGTAGTGCAGACATCCGTTCTGATAGAATATCGGGAAAATACATCGGTTCAATTGAACTAAAGCGGATACGTTCGATGCCATCAATTCCGTGTATCCGTTCTAATATATCAGCAATATCCTTATCTCTGCCTGTGTCCTGTCCGTAAGCACCAAGATGCACACCGGTAATCACAATTTCCTTTATGCCACTATCGGCAATGCGATGCGCTTCATCTACGATCTCAGTTAGCGGACGACTTGTCATTCTGCCACGCACATAAGGAATAATGCAGTAGGTGCAGAAAGCACTACAACCGTCTTGGACTTTTATAAGGGCGCGTGTACGTTTGCCTGCACTGCTTACCCCACTGCTGAAGCGCGCATGCTCACGAATCGCATCGTGCTGGACAGGTTGAATCTGTAAAGGAGTCTCAATGTGCAACTTATCCAGATAGGTTTGAAAGTCAACTTTCTCCCGATTTCCGAAAACAAATTTCACGCCGGGAATCTCTTCAATTGCCTTTCGGTCACTCTCGGCATAACATCCGGTAACCAGGACATCGGCATTTGGATTTTGACGAATTGCTCTCCGAATTGCTTGCCGTGCTTTCTGATCAGCGGCGTTTGTTACGGTGCATGTGTTTATAAGATAGAGATCTGCAGGATTCGTATCATCAACTATCGCATACCCGTTGCGGACAAGTGCTTCCCGCATGGATTGCGTGTCGTATTGATTAACCTTACATCCCATCGTAATGAGTTTGGCAGTCTTCATCTTTTTTTGAGTTGAATTAAAGTTGGTATTCATAAGCGGCAATGGTAATTGCTGCAATAGCAGCGGTTTCTGTTCTCAAAATATTTGAACCAATCGTCACAGGGACACATCCATTTTCAATTGCATTGTTGACCTCATTATCTGTAAAACCACCTTCTGGTCCCACTAAAAGAGCTATTGATTCCACCTCTGGTTTTCCCCTTAACACTGTTTTGATGTGTTGATGCTTTTCATTTTCCCATAAGATTAGGGTAAGTGCAAAAGTTTTAACCGTCTTCAGGAAGTCTTCAAATTTTTGAATCTCAGATAGTTCAGGTAACCATGCACGTCCGCACTGCTTTGTAGCAGAGAGAATAACACGTTGCCAACGTTCACAGCGGTTTACACTCGGTTTCTGTAATGAACGTTCTGTGGAAATTGGCACAATTTGTGTAGCACCAAGTTCCGTGGTCTTTTGCAGAATCAACTCCATTTTATCGTTCTTTGGCAATCCTTGAAAAAGAATCAAGGACGGTGTTTTTCGTACGTGAAATTCGCGACTAAGAATTTTTGCTACCGTAGATTCAGTTTCAATGTCGTATATTTTTGCGATATAGACATTTCCTGCTCCATCAATAATTCGGATAGTCTCGCCTGGTCCCAAACGAAGCACATTTCGGAGGTGATGTTGTTCTGAACCAGTAATCGTAGCAATATTTTCATCAAACTGAATTCGCGGGACATAGAACGTATGCATCTTCTGTTAAAATTATCATGTTGAGAACCAAGGCTATCCTACGGTTCGTAATTTTTCGATAACCACTGCCGGTTGTTGACTCCGAAAAATTGCTGTGCCTGCGACAAGAATTGTTGCACCTTGACGCGCAGCAAGAGGACCTATCTCAGGTGTTACACCTCCATCAACAGAAATTTCAGGTGGGTTATCAATTTCTTGAATCTCATGGTGCAATTTTTCAATTTTCTGCAGGGTATCCGGTATAAATGCTTGTCCGCCGAAACCCGGCTCAACGCTCATCGGTAACACGAGGTCAATATCGGAAAGAAATGGTATAACTTCCTCAGTGCTTGTTTTTGGACAAAACGCTAAACCGGCTTTTATATTGTGTGCTTTAATTGCTGCAATTACTTCATTGGGTTCATTCTTGTTCTCGATATGGAAAGTAATTATATCCGAGCCAGCATCGGCTAATGCATCAATATATCGGAGCGGGTGTGTCACCATAATATGGACATCAAAGGGTACTTCTGTTTTGTCCCGGACAGATGCGATTAATAGTGGACTTATACCGAAGTTCGGTACAAATTCGCCATCCATCACATCGAAATGAAGCAGGTCTGCACCAGCTGTGACAACACGTTCGACCTCTTCGCCAAAACGACTGAAGTCGGCTGCTAATAGTGATGGCGCAATTTTGGGAACTTTATTATTTTGAATTTTCATACGATTTCTAAGATAACAATCAATTCTAATACCAAATTAACTTGATTAGAAATATTTTTCTTGGGATTAGGTGCGGTTAGAAACCGCACCATAGGTGTCAATTTAAGGAAAGAACTCGTTCGTAGTCGCGCAATTCATTGCGCCTCTTATATTCAAAGAAAAGAGGCGCTATGAATTGCGCGACTACGAACGCTGATATTCTCGTCCTTTGCGTTATTTGAGATGTTGATACAAAAAGGTGCAGTTAGGAAACCGCATCTACCGTAGCTAAATTGACGCCTATGGTGCGGTTAGAAACCGCACCTACCGAGTGGGATCAAGTTAATTGGAATATAAATACCTACAACATTGCAATACATTGTTTACTGATAATTACGTTCATCAACTTTTTTCCCATTTTCAAACACAACTACTAGTGTCGATCCAAATACCCTAACTCTTCGCTTTTCCAAGTCAATTATGGTTCCAGGAGCATAAGATCCATTAACCGCATCGCGTTCGCCATATTCATCAATGATAATGATTCTAACTCCAATTGCCCGATTTCCATCTTCATTGACGGTGTGTTTGTGTGTTAACCATCTGCCGCTATTTTCGTTGTCATCACGTTTACCGCTCACTTCAAGCGTTATCAAATCTCCACTTTGAACAAGTTTTTTGTGTGATATAATCTTCCCCTGCTGGATATTCGGATGTGGGATATTTATTATTTCAACATCCAGACCAATGGCTTTAAGTGCGGGTAATACCTCACTGACAGGATGGTTCTTAAGGTCTGGCAGTTGAATGAGTTGTGGCTTTCTTCCAAGACTTACCAATAGGTTTACTTGGTGCGCGCGTTTTTTTGGACTACCCTCTGCTGGATTTTGTGCGATGACAGTCTCCGGTAAATAATTATTTGAATGGACACTCGTAACCGAATATGGGCGGAAACCAGCAGCTTCAAGCGTTTCGTTTGCTGCGTCTACCGATTTTCCGATGACTGATGGAACAGGCATTAGGTCTGCTCCAGTACTGACTGTAATTCTTACTCTATAATGTGTTTTGATACTAATATTTGGAAGCGGGTCTTGCTTAATAACAGTTCCTTTAGGTTTACTGTTGCTCTCTTGGCGAATTAAATTATCCAACTTAAGTCCTACCTTGGAGAGTTCCGATAATGCTTGGAGATAGGATTTATTGACAAGGTTGGGAACCAAAATCTCAGTTGACTTAACCCATTGTGGAATAACTATAAAAAGTGTCAATAATCCGACTATCCCAATCACAATTAAGCAATAGAGAGCAATCTTGACCATTCCCCATAAGGTCTTATTAAGTGTGGTGATACTCACGACGGCTAAAGCCGTGTGCTTCTTTTGGCACACAACCCTCCTCTGTGATTCCTGCTTCCGTCTCTCGTGCCTCTTTCCTGAACTGCATGAGGTCTTAATTGGACTCCACAAGCGTTTATACTCTCTGTCTATCCGACAGCGAGGTAGGGTAGGTGTTGACGCACCCACCACTGAGTCAGTCTTATAATTATACTACAAAATATATGTAAACGTCAAGCGTTTTTTGACCCACAGCTAAAGCAGTGGGATTGTCAACTAATTCCCTTCATCACTCTTCGGGCTGGAGACCCCATCCTTTAGGTTGGGGAGGAAAGCCCGCTCCTATAGTTAAAATTCAGACGCGTAAGAACTTTGAAATCCTGTCGTTTCGCGCCTGTGGTGATTCGTTTCCCATCCAAACTGTAGATAGAAAACAAACCTTTTGCGTTAATACCTGAAAGTCTTGTTAATCCGTGTTTGACATGCTTCACCAAAGTGTTCTTGACCAAGCCTTGTGCTAATAAGGTGCCACCATATCGCGAACGAATGCCGTTCTTTTGTGGGTTCTGCCGATGAAGTTCACGTCTTGAAACAGGTATAGGTGCGATGCAGAATATATCTGTGTTGTCGGGGACATCCACCCCACCGACAGTGTGATATGCCAAGCACCAACTATCTACACAGTGTGCATCAAACGTCTCAGCAAGTTTCTTGGAAGACTTCTTGAGCCCAAGTTTATCTCAAAGTTCTTTCGTCTCCCAACCTTGAAGTGTGAACAATGTCCATCGCTTTTGTATTTCACCATAGAACCAAGACTTGCCGACTTCAAGAGGACTGAAAGAACTATTCCACTTTTTCGCACGTTTGAGTGTTCGTGCCTTAATGTCCTCAACACATACATACGTGATAGGATACAACTTGGACAACCAATCCAAGACACGTAGTTTCCAATCCCACCTTGCACGCGTGCCAGCAGGTATTCGTGCGCTATTCGCCAAACGATTCGTCCGGTTCTTTCTATTCGGACAGCTGCGAGAACGACAGGTTCTCCGAAGGTCTCTGCGTTTCTCTACTTTCTTGCCCACTTTGCTATGGGCGTCTGCTTGAACGTTCAGATAGGTGTGAGACATCGACTTCACTGTGAAACCCTCTTTCTTGCTACCGGGGTCTACACCCACAGCAATCTCTTGAGTCTCTCTCTTAGAAGGCTCTTTATTGAGACAGATACAATAGATACCATTGTCCCAATAAGGCGTTGCCTCGCCACGTTGGACGAGCTTGCGCGCACGCGCAGCGTGCATAGGCATTAGCACCTCACCATCTTTCGTCTTAACAGAAACAAACATAAGTTTGTGTTCTCCTTTTCAGGGTATATGTTGCCCCATCCAGATCACAGTATCCGAGAGGAATCGGACTTGGGGGGCATCCGAAACATCGTGCTGGCTACCACGCCAAGATACCACGATATTTTACTGTAGTACAACGGTTTAACTTGTGGAGTGAACGCTTGGTATGCGCTTCGCACAAGCCCCATGCTTTAGCTTGGGGTTATTGACTGCATCTTGAATCCATCTACAAACGGTCTGTGAAAATATCACACGGAGGAAAAACTATCACCAGTTTTTAATTGGTATCCATTAACAAAATCCTTAGCATCCATAATTTTCTTTGTAGCGGGTTGAACTTGCAATAATTGAAGTTCTCCCTTTCCTGTTCTCACAAACAATTGTCGTTCAGACGTAATTTTAATAGTACCGGGTAGTTCATTCGGTTTATTTTGCTTTATATTGTGTTCATCTTCATACGGTAAAGATTGTATAATTTTAAGTAGTACACCATCTCGAAAATAGGTGTACGCACCTGGCCAACCTGCAGTACCTCTAATAAGATTGTGAATAATTGTTGCAGATTCGCTCCAATTGATATGTCCGATATTTTTCGTCAAACGCGGGGCATGTGTAGCCTCATCGTTATTTTGTGGTGTCGCTGACGGGATTTCTCCTTGTGGGATTTCCGTCAATACATCTACTAACAGTCGCGCGCCGATGTCTGCTAATTGCTGATGCAGTGTTTCTGCAGTATCAGTAAGTTCAATGGGTATTTGCTCCATGCATATTATATCACCAGTATCTTCACCAGCATCCAACAGCATGAGCGTTACACCCGTCTCCTGCTCACCGTTAATTAATGTCCATTGAATTGGAGCAGCACCTCTATACTTCGGTAACAGAGAGGGGTGTATGTTGATTACACCACAGGGAGGAATATCCAACACCGATTGTGGTAACAGCTGACCAAAAGCAGCAACAATAATAACATCTGGACTATGTTGTTTCAGGGTCTCAACAAATTCTGGTTTCCTTACTTTCTCAGGTTGATAAATCTTGAGGTTATAATCTAATGCAATCTTCTTTATAGGTGGAGGATTTAATTTTTTTCCTCTACTACTGGGTCGGTCAGGTTGCGTGACAACCGCTATGATTTCAAAGTTGTGGGCAATAAGTTCTTTCAGTGCCGGAACGGCAAATTCACTTGTGCCCATAAAGAGAACGCGCATATTTAGTATACTACTGCTTTGTCCACCTAATTTTTGTGGTTTGTAGGTCGGGTAGAACGTCCGCGAAACCCGACAAGATTAGTGTATCAGCACATGTCGGGTTTCGGTCCGCTCTACCATCCGACCTACAATATTTTGGTGGACATAGCACTACCTATGTTTCATCAGTCATTGAGTGAGTGATGCCACCCACTACCTAAAGGTAGGGGCTTCGGTTTCATAGCGACTGCGGTTTTCTCAAAGAGTCAACCGTCTTATTATCGCTCCACCCGCAGGCTATTATTCCGAATCAGATCGGTTTTATCAGGCATTCTTGTCCTGGGTACCCCAGCCTGCAAAAAATAATAAATGGGGGTGCCGATACAAGGCGCGGGGTTATTACTCCGCTTGCGACGGACATGAACGACACCGAAATAATAGATGTTGGACAAGGTCTCACTTGCAACTTGCCACACACCATACTACTGGTAAGGATAGGACCTGCATAAGTATGCAGGGTAGTATTCCTATCCAGCAAGTTGCTATAATTATACTACATTTTCGGGGCGTTTGTCAAGTTTATTTTTCACACACATCATGCGCCGTCTACATCCCACAAGCTAAAGCATGGGGATTTGACGGAAGATCGTTAAGAAAATCGCAATTAAAAGCGTATTTCAAACAGTGGAACGAATAAACCAATGGGCGGTTCTGTTGCCCACATATTCAGTTGGGTGTTTACCGACATAGAGTGCGGTCCTGCATGGTTAGTTGAGACTCCGTATCTATTTGCTTGTGGACCAAAACTCGGAACACGCGCAATACTCCCATCAGGAGGCAATTCCTCCTCAGTCGGAGGTGATGGCGGTTTTCGTCCTGGTACACTCGGAGCCGATCTGTCTACATTGCGCGTATGAACCCAATCCCAAATTCCGATAAATAGTGATAACGAAACTGCACTAATCCCCATTATTCGATAATTCTGTGGTGTCAACACGGGGGCAATTTTATTTGTCTGAATCATTCTTACGCCACGCACCCCTAAATAACTATGTACTGCGGTAAATGGGAGCGAACTTAACGTTACTATTTCAAAACGGCGTAATGTGCTTTCGCTATACTCTTCTTGTTGTGTTTGTTCTTGTTGTGCATGTGAAAGTGGAACGATTGCGAGAATAGCTGCAAAAACGACAAAAAGCATAACAATTCTATATCTGAACATATTTTCACCTTTTGCTTTATATCAAATTAACTTGATTTATCTCATTTTCTTGGTATTAGGTGCGGTTAGAAACCGCACCATAGGCGTCAATTTAGTGGTTTTCAACTACGGTAGGTGCGGTTTCCTAACCGCACTTTTTTGTATCAGCATCTCAAATAACGCAAAGGACGAGAATATCAGTGTTCGTAGTCGCGCAATTCATTGCACCTCTTTTCTTTGAATGTCCGAGGCGCTATGAATTGCGCGACTACAAACGAGTTCTTTCCTTAAATTGACGCTTATGGTGCGGTTAGGAATGCAGATCGCATTTGGGTGAGTACACCGCAAAACCGCACCTACCGTCCGGAAAATAGAACAAATCCCGTTAATTTGGTATGAGATGAAATCTGATATTTTACCCAATGAATCAACTTAATTAGTACTTCGTTTTCTGAAGTCGGAAAAGAAATATGATAAGCATTCCTGCCCCTATACAAACGCACACGTCGGCGACGTTGAAAGTAGGCCAATAAAGATTTTTACCTTCTATACCAAACTGCAGAAAGTCAACGACTTCACCCAAGAAAATACGGTCAATAAAGTTACCAACTGCCCCACCGAGTACAAAACCGAGTGCAATTTGCACCCATAGACTGTGTCGGAAACGGAAAGAATACACAAAAATAAAGATTAAAGCGGCGATTGTAACTAAAATGAGTAATGTACGTTGATTTGCAAAAATCCCAAAAGCAGCACCTGTGTTTCTATCGTGTCTCAGATTAAAAAAGCCGGGGATAATCGAATAACCACTGCCTTGAGGGATGCGCATTCTCACAAGCCATTTTGTGAAGATATCAAGCAACAATGCCGGAACAGCTACCACAATTAACGGCAAAACATTTTTTAAGTATTGAATTGGAGTAATCACTTCCTTAGTCATTCCATTAATTTAGGTGTCTAATTTATATTTTCTTTCAGCGATTCCCACTCAGTTCTTGGGTCATTATTGCTGATAATTGGTGGTAAAAAGCCCCACTTTTCTTCGAAAATACTCGCTGAAGTTGAGAACCCCTTCTTGTAAATCTCTTCCGCTAAGAAAGGGAGGATGGGTGCTAAACGTTGAACAATCACTTTGAAAATTGAGGGTAGTGCAATTAGGTCAGAATCTGAGTCTGCGGCTTGACACAATTGAAAATAGAATAGAAGATCTGTTTGGCAAAAATCAAACAATAATTGCCACATCTCAAAGAAATTTCTTTCCTCGTAAGCTGCCTCAACATCGCTGATAAGTTGGTTTGTTAATGAAATGGCAAGTGCATCATGCTCCGGCAGGTTTTCAGCAACCTTGTCATCTGTTTCAGTAGAGAAAGTTATAAGTTTTTTAGAATTTGTACTCTTCTGAAGATCAGATAGCAATTCGGTTGTCTGAGATAATATCTCTTTAAGGTGTGTGTATTTTTGATAATATTCTTCGATTAACTTTTCAAGTTGCTGTGTTCCATCCCCTTCAAGTGGCACCTGATGTAAATCTGGAGTTATTGAGATGAGTCTGAGAACGTCCGCTGGGTACTTTTGTAGTAATTTCACCTGAATCTCAGTTTTCCAAACATTCTCTTCAATCTCGTTTAGTTTTAGGTGTTTAAATGGGTGACTTTCTTTAGAAGGTCTGCTGAGTTGAAGCGATGCAGAAAGCACACTCAATTCGCCTAACCATTTGAAGAAAGCAGGTCGTGGCAGGAATACAACATTGATAGCAGTCTCAACTGTAGACTTCTTAAAATCTGAACTATCAAGCGTTTGAAGCAGGTTTGCAAAATAACTTTCAATATAGGTTGATTCTTTCCGGAAGTCTTTTGAATGACAATTGGTACACACCGTATCTGTAGGTAATAGTTCTTCTACACTTAGTCGGAACCAGTGTTCTGAACCGCGTCTTATGGAACTACGAACTGCTCGGAGAATTTTCTTATCCGTAATAAGGTCGTTACAGTTATCGCATCGTAGTACTGGAAGTGGAATTCCCCATTGGCGTTGGGATGTAATCGGCATATCTGAGATATTCATGACTTCATTTTGAATGTGCTCCCGTATTTCGTCGTCGTAGTGTTCCCAATACTCAGGTAAAGTTGTAACTTCATCTCTAATATCAGTCGAAGTTCCAGAAAAAACCCAGTGGAGGTAAGAACGAGAAACTGACAATCCATTACAGTGTACACAGTGAAGTTGTTGAACCTTTTGTTTTTGCGCATTAATCAAACATCCGCGTGCCTCCAATTCATCGGTAATAAACTGAACAGCATTCTTCAAATTTAATCCGCAAAGAGTATCTGCCTCTTCCGTAAAATGACCGGACTCATCGAAAATAGGAGTAGTCGAAGAAGATGAGGCAAATTTTGTATCTACAGAATTGTTAATTTTTGGCAGTGTATTATAGATACTATAACTTAGTGAATGATGTGCTGGATTTAGGGGGATGATGCCATCCATCAATTCATTTTTCTCGGATGGATCAGAAATGGTATCAATTACATTCTCTGGTATTGTAAAAAAGTGCAGATCCGAAAGAGAAAAAAGCGGGTGTGCAAGCGTGCAGTCTTTGAGTTGTGCGGTTTTTAATTTTGCGAGAGGTTTTGGATATTCCTTGTTTTTTGCATTTGGACTAACAAATTGTTTGAGTTGGGGTTCAGCAAAAATAAGGTATTGATTTTCATATTCGGTGAGATAAAAAGGAACATTCTCATATATACCGAGTGCTATTGTCCCCGCGATTTCCCACAATTGAGATATTGGCAGATGAATTGCAAAATAGACTTGTGCACCGAATTCTTCAAAACCGTTGTTGAATGGAAATTTGACATAGCAATATTGCGCGTTAGCAGATATTGGTTTAGCAGTATTGCCAGTTTCCAAAGGTAAAACACATTTTGGACACCAATGGCTGAGTTTCAGTTCATCACGTAGAAATTTAGAGTCGCGTAGTCTATCAAAGAAACTAAAGAGTTTAGTTTCATGACGTGCTTCCAATGTTTTTTCAGCAGTAGTCCAATCAGCGAATATTCCGAGTTTCTGCAATTTCTGCTGTTGTGCTTTCAGATGTTGCGTGTAAAGTTGGCGACACTTTCTCCTAAAATTGACGATGTTGCGCGCAGCAGCGGGTAAATTTTCCTTTATAACCTTAGCCTCTATACTGAAAGGAAATGTTTCCCAAAGCGGAGAATAAGTCACCGTGTTTCCACGCATCATTTCATATTTCAAAAACACATCTTGATATATTTTTCTCCGAAGCGTGTCAACACTGAGAATATCAACTGGGATCGGCATTTCTCGGATTATATAAGTTGGTAACACGGTCGATTTTTCATCAACCTCGTACACACTTCGTTTTTTCCACAATTTGAGAATTTTTTCTTCTTGTGGCGTGTGTAAAATATTCTCAGTAGATTTAGATGTTAACTTTTTTTTCCGAGGTTCCGATCCAGAATGTTTAGTTGTGTTTTTTTTTGATGAAGCATTTGCCTTTTTCATATTATTACTACCAATCCCAGTTAATGTAATCACTATGCAAAGGTATACATTGAACAACGTAAAAATGTTTAAGGTTGTAACATATTATTGAGTACTCGTAGTAGGATCAATAACACAATCGGTGAAAAATCAATACCAATATTTCGACTCAACGGTTGAAAAACACTGCGAATTGGTTGTAGAACTGGATCAACGATTTGACCTAAAATCCCATAGATTCGACGAACGATCTGATTTTGTGTGCTAAACACTATCCACGAAAGAAACACGTACACGAATACAACCAGCGTGTAAAAGTTAATCAAGTGGCTGAAGAGGTTTGCGAGAAGGTTTGCGAGAAACTCCATTGGGTATTTTCCCTTTCCTACTTTACCGTGTCAAGTTGTTTTGCACGTTCTGTTGCGGCAATTATTGCCTCAGAAACCGTTGCTCGTAAACCACCTTGTTCCAATGCGTGAAGTCCCGCGGCAGTTGTACCACCCGGTGTAGTGACACGATTTTTGAGTACCGCTGGATGATCTTCCGACTGCGCCAACATTGTTGCTGCGCCCAAAACAGTATGGATTGCAAGGGTTTGTGCGTCTTGCCGAGGTAATCCGACAAATACCCCTGCATCTGCAAGTGCTTCAACGAAAAGAGCAACATACGCGGGGCCACTGCCGCTAACTCCTGTAACAGCATTGAGATGACGTTCCTCCATGACTAATGTGGCTCCGCATGAGTTAAATATCTCCTTCGCAATAGCAAGATGGTTCTCATCCGCAGCACTGCTCAGGGTTAACACAGAGATTGCTGCTGCAACCGAAGCCGCAATATTCGGCATCACACGAACAATTGGAGGTGGCGTATCAAAATACGATTCAAGCGTCTTTGTAGTAACACCCGCTGCTATACTAATGATCCATTGTGGTGATGAAAAACGGAGTGCTACTTGTGGAAGGATATGAGGTACAGCCACGGGAGGAACAGCGCAAAAAATGACATCTGTCTTTTGTATTAGTTCATCAATATCTGCAACGGCGTTCACACCTTTTTCGTTGCAGAGTTGCGAGACGAGATTCTTGTCAAGATCGGTAATCCAAACTTGGTTAGCAGGAAACACACGGTCTACAATACTTCGTACAATGATGCCGCCCATTTTCCCAACACCAATCACACCCAATTTTAAGTTCGCTATCACCATTATTCTCCTAACAAGACAGGCAAGGTAATCAATGCTTCACCTTATACCAAATTAACTTGATTCGACGTTTTTCGATAAAGTCAGCATTGCAAGGAGGATCCAGAGACCTCACACTACAAATCACGTTAATTGGGTATGATACCAAATTAACGTGATTCCAATCTATCGGTGCGTTTAGGAAACCGCACCATAGGCGTCAATTTAGTGGTCCCCAACCCGGTAGGTGCGGTTTCTAACTGCACCTTTTTGTATCAACATCTCAAATAACGCAAAGGACGAGAATATCAGTGTTCGTAGTCGCGCAATTCATAGCGCCTCTTTTCTTAGAATGTAAGAGGCGCAATGAATTGCGCGACTACAAACGAGTTCTTTCCTTAAATTGACGCTTATGGTGCGTTTAGGAAACCGCACCTACCGCAGGGCTATTTAGTTTTCGATAATTCTGACGCGTTTTATCACAATCGTTAATGTTTTATAATTGTATCGTAGGTCGGGTAGAGCGAAGCGAAATCCGATGGACAATAGAAATTCTCAGTAACACTCATCAACTGAATATTTTAAAACTAAATAACCCTGCACCTACCGTCTGGAAAATAGGACAAATCCCGTTAATTGGGTATTATATCTATAATCCTTAAAAATAAGTGACACTTTGGAATCACACACTTCAAATCAGTTATGTATTATTCTGTGGATCCAAAAATTGCCCTACCTATTCTGACGAGATTAGCACCTTCTTCAATTGCAACTTCAAAATCGTTTGTCATACCCATTGAAAGGTACTGCATTGTCACACCAGGAAATTGTTGCATTTTTACCTTATCCGCAAGTGTTCTCAGCAATTTAAAAGCTGGACGGTTTTCTTGTGGTGAAGGACTCAACCTACCCATTGTCATTAAACCACAAATTCGCACATTAGGATAGGCGTGTGACTTTTCTATGAAGTGCGTAACATCATCTGGGTCTAATCCGTATTTACTTTCCTCGCCAGTCGTATTGACTTGAACTAATACATCTGTGAGTTTTCCGATTTCTTCACAACGACGGGATATTTCTACTATAAGTCGTAAACTGTCAACCGAATGGATCAAGGAAAAGATTTGTAACGCGGATTTTACTTTATTTCTCTGCAGGTGACCTATTAGATGCCACTCGTAAGCTCGATCTATGTCGGAAGTATTTGATGCTTTATTAAAAATAGATTTCAAGGAATCGTATTTCTGTTGTGCTTCCTGTACACGGTTTTCACCAATAACGGTGGCACCCTCAGTTAGAACCGACTGCATCTCTGCAACCGAAGAACCTTTTGTAACTGCTACAAGTTTAATTGAATCAGGCGCGCGACCACTCTTTTGAGCAGCCTTTGCTATTCGTTCTTTGACACTGGCAAGGTTTTCAGCAATCCGATTCAATTACTATTCTCCTCTTGCTGAGATGGATCCGTTTCCTCAGTAACTACTGAATTCTTTTCAGTTTTACGGCGGAAACGTGCAAAAAGATTTGTCACCTCGTCTGTGCGTATCAATATTCCGATAAAGGCTATAACAATCCCTATACTTACAATCCCGATGCCAACCATAACAATATGGGTAGCCTCAGTGTAAATTTGGGTTACTCTAACTGCGGTGGTAGTTTCCTTAGACAACTCCATTTGATACCGATCAGGATGTAAACAACCACGCACAATAAAGATGAGACCGAGAATACTCGTTAAGATTGATAGCGATGCAATAATGGAACGCATTTCCAATCCTCACTTTGGTCTCGGACCGAGGGTTAACATCTGTTACTTAATGATACCATTTTTTTAGTGGCAATGCAAATTTGTTTAGAAACTGTTTGATATACTCCCAAGTCTAATGAAGTTTAAGTATTTAATTCGGTAAAGCCGATTTTCCCAGAGCCGGTTGGTGCGGTTAGTAAACCGCACCTTATACCAAATTAACTTGATTTGAAGTCTTCTGATAAAGTCAGCATTGCAAGGAGGACCCAGAGACATGGCACTACAATTCGGGGTAATTGGGTATTACACACCCTTCTAACCCTACTCAAACTTTACATATTCAGCAATTTCGAGTTTTTCCTTCTTCGCCCACCGTGATAGCATACTTTTTTCTTTTAGCGTTGGTAGCCGATTCCGTTTACCCCGAACTTGACGGATGAGTTTTTCGTCTAAAGATACCTCAATTGTCAAAACTTTGTGTCTTCCATCATCATCTTGGGTCTCCACCGTCCAAATTGATGTTTTTCCAGTGTAACATGACTTCGCGTAAGTTCTGCCACAGTGATTCATTGCTCTGCCTTCGTCAATGAGTTCACTAGTACTGAGCAGTTCTCTAATGTTCCAGTATCTTGGATTCTTTTTTTCTTTAATCCATTCTTGCAAACGTAATTCACCAATTTTTGATCGTGTCCATTGTAAGTTCTCTTCACTCGTATCCTTACCAAGTTGTCGATGCCATTCGTTAACTTGGCGAAGCAGCGTTTCAGGTGTCCTTCCGTTCATAGTGAAGTTTGGTTGAGGTGGATCAATTTCCTCCACAACTCCTCTATCCACAAAAATTTGTTGATTTTCGAACTTCTGATTCCAGATGAAATCAACGATAGGATTCACATGATTGACATCTAACATCGGATTCGCAATGAAAAACCGAAACACATTCAACCAGAAATCGTCGTTGCTGAAGTTTCTAATAAGTGGTGTTCCTCGGAATGCATCTACTAACCGTTTATCCCCTCCGATTGCGTGTATTTGCCCCCATCGGAGTGCTTCATCTACTGTATACTGTTTGGGTGCTTTCAGGAAATGGTGTGCCATCTTTTTTGTGAGTTGCACAGGTATATCTGGGGCAGTTCGGATATTTTGACCGATACCAATATGTTTGTACCAATTTTGATGTGTTTCGTTTTCCGTAAACCAAACACGGTCCATGAAGGGTGGTACATCATAAGTTACGAATAGGTGGCGAAGAAGTTCCGAAAATTGTCTATCTCGGTTATGCCTTGTGACATGCCATGTTTCAAGAGGTCGAATCCAACTATCGGAATGATTGGCTATAGACTCAAAACCCTTAATGTAGGAAGGGTCTTTTAAGAGGTCAGAGTTTTCGCCAACGTATAATAGAAGACGTTGTAATTCCTCCGGAGAATTACTCCTTTCAAAAGCAAACGCAATCTCTTTTGCGGTGGGGTTTCTTAGGTTTTCACCTTGAAGTTCTTCGCTATATATCTTCGGGATAACATCTTTCAAATTGCGCCCTTTCTTCTCATTCGCCATTAATTCGGACACTTTAATTGTGGTGCCAGCACTGAGTTCGTTTCGACGTTGGCGGGAATCTTTGTTCAGTCCACAACCGAAGTTATGTTGGCGACACCAGTTTTTATAGTGTTCAATCGAAGAAAAACCGAGCTGATGAATATGGTCGCGCATTTTCCGCGGAAGATCATCAATATGAATTTGGGTGTGGTTATCTTTTCTTTTTCGCGCCATCTGTATCCTCCGTTTTAACCCATTTTTGGATGCACTTTTGCATCTACAATTCAAGTGAACTGTGAATTAACAACTAATACCAATTCTGAAAAATAAAATATTATTACTGAGATTATGACAATTTGAATATAAGAGGCGCAATGAATTGCGCGAGGACAAACGCGTTTTTTGCTAATGAATAGTTGTCATTCAGAAATGGTATCAGATGGTTGGTTGATCAATTATTTCTTTACTGCACCGAAAGTAACACCGCGTAATAAGTGACTCCGCATCAAAAACGTGAAAATTGCGACGGGAAGTAAGAAAACGAAAGTTGACGCAGCGATTTTGCCCCAGTCCATGCCTGCTAAACCTGTGGCACTTGTAATAGAACGTGGAGCAGTTGCGGCTTTTCCGCCGGTTTCAGTTAGAACAAGTGCAAATGCAAATTCGTTCCATGCTGTAATCAAACAGAAGACAGCAGTTGCAGCAATACCTGTCACAGATTGTGGTAAAACAACTTTCAAGAAGGTTTGAAAACGGGTGTAACCATCAACAAGTGCGGCATCCTCGTATTCTCTTGGAATTTCGTCAATAAACCCTTTCATAAGCCACACAGCAAACGAGATATTGAAAGCGGTATACAACAGAATCAGTCCGAAGTGCGTGTCTCGTAGTCCAATTAAGCGATACATCAGATAGATTGGAATTACTACGACGACCGGTGGAAGCATGCGGGTACTCAAAATAAAAAAGAGGAGGTCATCTTTGCCAGCGATATTGAAGCGAGAAAAAGCATAAGCGGAAATAGTGCCTAATCCTACAGCAAGAACTGTGCTACCACCACCGATGATAATACTATTGAGCAGCTGATAGAAATACTTTGATCCTCCGTTTGCCAAAGCAATGCAGACACCGATTGTTGCAAAAATCACAGGAATTATAAATGCCAGTTTCTCCCTTGGGTTGGGGACTGCATCTCCACTGGAATTAATAAATACTGAGTAGACATTTTTCTTCCAAGGGATTACCAAAAGATAAGCAGCAACCGAACAGATAATTAACGAGAAAAAATGGAACCGTACGTCCGCTTGTAACCGAGGCTGTGGCTGCGTGCTGAAAAAACTATAAAGACACGTTAAAACAAAGAGGATGTTCCAGACAATCCCGATATTACGAACAGACAGGCCGCGCGGAAGAGGCACCTTCACAAAAGAAAAAAATGTAAAGAGGATCAATCCTAATAGTGCTTCCCCTATAAAGAGATATGTCACTATTGATAAATTCCCTTCTGGCATCAACTTTTGGTAGTTTTCAAACGAAATACTAAAGAGAAACTTAGGAACTAGGGTGTTGATATCTACTGGAGCTTTCAGAGATGTAACTACGATCCAGAATATCGGAAGTATATATATGATAACCGCGAAGGCGATTAACATGAATAACAATACGGTGAGGAAGACTCTGAACCACTTCCTCATAAAGGTGAGGCAGACTCTAAACCACTTCCTCATAAAGGTGAGGCAGACTCTAAACCACTTCCTTATAATGCTCTGAGGTCCAAACCACTTTTTTATTGAATAGGTTGCCATATAGATTTAAGTTTCTCCCTTCACGCTATTGAGATATTTAACATAAATGTTACTTAGTGCGACTATAATAATAAGCAGAATATATGCCATCGCACACGCTTTACCGGTGTTGTAATTCTTAAAAGCAAGTTGGTAGAGGTTCATTGAAACGGTTTCAGTAGCGGCCCCGGGTCCGCCACGGCGTGTAAGCACATAGACAATATCGAACATTTTGAAAGCATCCATAGTTCGGAACAAGAGAGCTATAAGGAGAAGTGGAGACACTATAGGTAGTGTAATCCAGCGAAATTTAAACCATGTGGATGCTCTGTCAACATCCGCGGCTTCATAAAGATATTTGGGTACAGCACTCAATCCGGCTAACGCAATTAACATCATAAATGGTGACCACATCCACGTATCAACAATGACGACGGCTAACATTGCTATCTTCGGATTGGTAGTCCATCCAATGTCAGGTGAATTGATAAAAGGTAATTTAAGGAGTGGACTCAAAATAAAGTTAAGCAAACCTGAGTTATCTGAAGCGAGAATAAAACGCCAAAATAGACCGACTACCGCGGGTGATAACATCATCGGGAGAAGAAGTAGGGTTGTCACCAAACCTTTTGCAGGAAATTTGCGGTTTAATAAGATTGCCAACCCAAATCCGATAAAGAATTGTGCGGTTACAGCTAAGATGACAAAATATGCAGTCGTACGAAAATAACCCCATATCTCAGGATCGGTGAAAAGTTGCGAATAGTTACGTAGACCGATATACTTTGGAGGTGCAGTTGGTATGGAAGCTTTGTAGCGGTGGAAACTCAGGTATAGCGACCATAAAAGCGGGAAGATGTTCATCAAGATGAGCAAAATCATCGTTGGCATGATAAATGCCATCTTCAGTTGGTAGTCGCTCATCCCACGCGAGAAACGGTTGATCTGCATATTCGTTTTGGTATTGTCAGTAATAAAATGTGGTACTTAGGACGAAAGATATTATACCCAATTAACTTGATTATTAGTTTTCTGATAAGGTCAGCATTGCGAGGCACGGGGACCTCGCGCTACAAATCCAGTTAATTCGGTATTATACCCAATTAACTTGATTATTAGTTTTCTGATAAGGTCAGCATTGTGAGGCACGGGGACCTCGCGCTACAAATCCAGTTAATTCGGTATTATACCCAATTAACTTGATTATTAGTTTTCCGATAAAGTCAGCAGTGTGAGGCACGGGGACCTCACACTACAAATCCAGTTAATTCGGTATTATACCAATTCTAAAAAATAAAATTTCATTATGAGATTTTGGGTTCGCACACTCAGGTGTAGAATGTCCGAGGCGCAATGAATTGTGCGAGGACAAACGCGGTTTTTGCTAATGAATAGTTGTCATTCAGAAATGGTATTATATTGCTAATGCAAGTTGAAAAATCATCACTCTTCGGGCTGGAGACCCCATCCTTTAGGTTGGGGAGGAAAGCCCGCCTCTTTTTATTTTTGGTATTAGGAGTTTAGTTTCCAATCAAATATAACTGAAAACTAAATCCCTAATATGCACAAACATAAGTTTGCGTTCTCCCTTTCGGGGTATGTGTGGTTTCCCCATCCAGATCACAGTATCCGAGAGGAATCGGACTTGGGGAGCATCCGAAACATCGTGCTGGCTACCACGCCAAGATACTGCGATATATGACTGTAGTCAACGGTTTAACTTGTGAAGTGGACGCTCGGATTGCGCTTTGCACAGGTTTCCCCATGCTTTAGCTTGGGGTTATTGACAATAGTAGGTGTACGACTGATAATTCTCTTTTGGTTTATACCCAATTACCCCGATTTGTAACGTAAGGTACTGATACCTTGCACTACAAGTCAGGTTAATTGGGTATCAAAAACTCGCGGATTACACACAGAAATTATCGTGTTAAATCTGCACAGATCTCAGAACAGGATGTTGCCATTTATGGCACTTTGAACGCCCATGCCTAAAAAATGTCGATTTATAGTTAAACTTTATTCTGTATCCATGCTTTCCTTCATTGCTTCCGTAAAGATTTCCTCATGTTTCTGCGCTATAGTGTCAAGTGCCTCCTTAGACGATATTTGTCCAGAGATAGCCGCACTCCAATTAGTCTGACATTCTGTGAGTAATTCACTGTATTGTGGAACTGCCCAGAAATCTCGGAGGTAAGGAAAACTTGCGGCAAAAGCTTCATTATATGGAGTGGCTGTTTTGAAGGCATCGGATTCCAAAATTTCTTTCACCGGTGTGAACCCTCCCAATTTCGCCCACTTTTCTTGTACAGGTTTCTGCATAAACCACTTCAGATATTGCTTAGCGGTATCTTGATTTTTGGAATAAGAAGAAATCGACATTCCCTGTCCACCTATACTGATATAATGCCCTTTTGGTCCAGCAGGTGCAACAAAAAAACCGCTCTTGTCATGAAATTTCGGGTTTTCTTTAGGATCAACAATACCGGGGAAAAAGGCGAAATAGTTCATTGCCATAGCCACTTTTCCAGCTTTATAGGCGTCTGAGGTCTCTTGCCAATAGTAGTTTGGTGCATCAGGAGGAGCAAATTTGAGCAAATTAGTGTAAAATTCAAGTGCTTTCACGGAATCTTCGTTATTGATATATCCATCAACTTTGTAACTATCAGGATCGCCATAAGAACCTCCAAAACTCCACATGACCTGTTGGAACCCCATTGTGATTCCATCGTATGAATTGCTATACCAAGTTGCGATGCCGTAGAGTCCTTCCTCTTTGCGAGTAAAAAATTCGGCTATATCGCGAAGTTCTTTATAGGTTTTCGGTGGTGCCAGCGCATAATCGTACTTTTCTTGGAATGCAGACATTTCCTTAGGATCTTCAAATAGATCTTTCCTATATACATACCCTGCTGCATCCACTTCAGCGGGCAATGCCCAATACTTCTTACTCTTTTTCGGGTACTCTGCAAAGGCGGTCATAGCGGGACCGTAGATGGCGTCAACGTCTATATTTTCATTAATCCAATCGGTCATATCAATGTAGTGTCCGCCGACGGAGTTCATACCAAGCCATTGACTATCACCTATTACAATGTCATAGCGAGAACTACCTCCGACAAAAGCTAAGGTAATTTCATTCTGGAAACCTTCCCATGGAATTTGTACTACTTCGACGTTTATTCCTGTTTCACTTGTAAAATCCTTAGATAGTTCTTGTAAATATCCAGCTGGATTCCATTCTGCCCAAGCAATCGTTAACGTTTGTTTTGCGTCGTCTGCTTGAGAGATTTCAACTTGATCTGGTGCGGGTTTTTCTGCATCATCTTTTTGGTTGTTGCATCCGATTACAACAATCAATGCAAGGATAAATATAATACAAAAGCGTTTCATTCTATAACTCCTTTTGTTTCTTTTACACTTTTTGATCTGCACAGGACACTCCCTATGGAACGTTTAGGGTGGTCCAGCGGTCCTAATTTTACTCATGATTATAGCAAATTGAATATATTATAAGCAAGTGATTTTTATACCCAATTAACTTGATTAGACGTTTTCTGATAAAGTTAGCAGTGTGAGGCACGGGGACCTCACGGGACAAATCGGGGTAAGTGGGTATTATATGAAGGTAGGGATAGTTTTGTTAAGCATATAAATTAAAGTGCGTTATCAGAGGCATTCAGTATTGGGTGTTGAAGATTCTGTATCAGTATTACTACATTTCAAATTGATATCGCCTCCAATACAACGAAGTGTTAGAAGAGGACCGTCACCGTTAACGACTCCTTGTAATTGCCATGCTTTTGGGTTATCTTGGACTAACGTAGCAACTGGGAGTTCTGATGTAACCTCGCCTCCACTACTTTTGGCATCGATTTTTACTAATATTTCAGAGATGAGTGATACATTGATGTCGCCGCCAGATGCTTCTAAGATCGAATCGTCTTGAAGTTGTCCTGATATGTTCGCATTGATAGATCCTCCAAGGGTTTTGGCGGTGACAGGTCCATCATTTTCTATGTCTATACTACCACCTGAAGCCTCAACCTTTGCCCCACCTTTGCAGCGGATCAGCTTGATGTTACCACCAGATGTTTCACCAGAGATCGCACCGACAACGTCAGTACATCGTAGATTCCCACCGGATGTTATAGTTTCTACACTGCCAACATTCTCGTTAATTTCAATATTGCCTCGTAATGTTTCCATACGAACATCACTTTTACACTTCGTCAACCTGACATTTCCCTGACCTGTATGCCCAAAGATAGGTCCTATAATATCCTCAAACTGAAGTTCACCACGCGTTGTTCTACACTGTATTATTCCGTTTAAACCGACAACAGAAATATCACCACCGGCTGTTTTCAAAAAAACACCGTGATATGTTTGCGGCACCGTAATTTCAAAATGAATGTCCAAGCGGTCAGTTGTATTCTTCCAGTATCGTCTTCCCTCTTTGAACTTTGCATTAATCTGAAGTTCATTTCCTTGTTGGTTAAAATCTACGTGAAAGTCTTTGAGAATCTCAGCAGCCTGTCTGTCAGCCTTTAACTGCGCGGAACGGCGGACAACTATATTGACGACTTCAGTATCTGCCATCTGAACGTCAATTGACCCGAAATCTGCATCAAGTATCAATTTTCCATCGGTACTCACACTGAAAGTTTTATTGATGTCATCCAAAGCGGTTTCTGTCAAAAATTCAGGCATAGATTTACGTATTAAATCACCGATCCGCCCCTCTTTCAATTCTTCACCGATGTTATCAATAAATTTTTTGCCAAGAAAATTGGTCATCATCCCTTTCAAATCGGATGCTGTGCCGAACCCTTCGCTGATGTAAGCTGCAAGATGATGGCAAGCAATACTTATTTCACTAAAAGCCGCATCTTCTTGTAATGGATCAAAGAGATCCTTAGGTACAACATTAATCTCACTTAGCCGTTGCAAAACCTTATTAAATTGAGAAATACATCTGCTTTCGCTATCCTTATAGGTTTCTGTCAATAACGCATCTTCAGCGATTTCTGCGGTATGTTCAAGTATCTGATAGAGCCCTCGTATTTCCTGTCGTTGTTCCTGTTCCATGTGAGATACCTCATCATAAAAATCAAATATGTTTTATCCCAGTTATATATTTCTAATTAGACACAAACTAATGAGAACTATACACCTATAACACTTCACCGTATCCACGTGTTTCTAAAATTGTTCTTAGTAAATCTTTCGCTTTATGAAGCCTCCATTTTACCGTTGTAAGAGGTAGCGATAGAAATTCTGCAATACGTTTCTGTGGCATATCCGCCCAGTAATAGAGTTTAATAACCTCTTGAAAATCAGTCGGTAATGATGTTATTGCTGTTCTGACCGCTTCCTCGGTGGATTGCTGAACTAAAATCTGTGCAGGGTCTGAAGAAACTGGATCTGCTTCCACTTGCAATTCTGCATCAGCATCCTCATGAAGTTGCACTTTACTCGCTCGTTTCATGAATCGCAGCGCACGGTTACGTGTGATTGAATAGAGCCAAGAGCCGAACCGGTTCAAATTATCTAATTGCGGTAGTGCCTCAAATGCAAGCAGAAAAGCATCTTGGACAATGTCCTCTGCTTCTGTTGGGTTACGGACGATGTGTTGTGCTACTGTTAGCATAGCACGTTGATAACGAATGACCAATTCATCAAAGGCTTTGAGATTGCCTGCCAGCACCGCAATTATCAGTTCCGCATCGTCAGCATTTTTCAATACTTCTGCGCTCATGAAACATTTTCTCCTTTTCCTACACATTAGAGACATTATTGCCCGAAAAGGATAGTATTTTGAATATGTGCTACAAGCTGCGCTGTTCGATCGGATGAGAAAAATGAACTTGATTCCAACCTATCGGTGCAGTTAGGAAACCGCACCTTATGCGTCAATTTAGTGCGTCTGATACATCTTTCGCCTCCCCCGCGAGGCTTTGGTAAATCACATCTTAGCACCAGCGGTGCGACAGGTATATAGAAAACGGTGTAAAACAGTCTCTTGAACCCCAGCGGGGTGACAGTGTCTGACAACATGTGCCCATATACACCTTTCGCCCCGCTGGGGCTTGAGTTTGGTATGGATCGTGGTCTATACACATTCCGCCCCGCTGGGGCTAAGATATCCAAAATATAGGTTTATTTCCTTAAATTGACGCTAATGGTGCAGTTAGGGAGCCACACCTACCGTCCGGAAAATAGGACAAATCCCGTTAATTTGGTATTAGTTGATGAGATTGTAGTTTATTGACTTTCGTCTTCATTCACGGATTACCTCTTATATACCCGCATACATCTCTAGGACCGTGTGAACAAGTACCCCAGTTAATAATTATTCGTTTTACGCGTTCTAAAATTCCTGGGTGTTCACATGCTGAACAACCCTCTTTGTTTTTACAGATACTACAACTCCCATGTGTAACACCTACTGGGTGTGGTTCTGCAATATATGAATACCCGTAAACTGAATAAACATATAATCAGAACGAAAATCGATAAACTTAATTTCTTAAACATACTATCCTACACTCCGCACTTCTGATTTCCGATTTTCGGTATTTATTTCTCAAACCTGCGTGGTCCCTACATTGAGTAAGCAATTTTAGGTGAACCGAAAAAAAAGACAAGTGGAAAATAGAATCTTAATTCACAACTCCAAATCTCCCCTATCCTGTGCGAATCCTTTCGTGACACGGGTTTGTCGTAAAAATACCAAAATGTGTCAAAACAAGTGCGGAGTATAGGTAATATACAACATTTTAGAGAAAATGTCAAATCCCTTTTACTGACGAAATTAAAGGCCGTCTACATCCCCCAGCTAAAGCATGGGGTCTTGACGGAACAACTGAAAAGGATTGATATTTGCGCTAAAATGTTGTATACTATATGTTAGTGTTTTGAATGTTTTGGAAACAGAGGTTAAAGCCTGTTCCAGCATAGCATTCAAGTTTGGGCAGGCTTAGCTGCCCTTGTGGAGACATCGTCCGACTTTCTTCGGAAAGCTAATGTCTGTGAAGCACAAGCCCCAACCTCTGGGTTGTGGGTGCTATGACATCAATTACTTGTCAACGAGGTGGCGATTATGGGATTGGCTGAAATAGACACTGATCATGGTACATTGCGCGCGACCGATGCTCCCCATCCGTACCTACGGACGATATTTGGGGTAAGTGATAAATATCTAAGGCGCGCGTTCAATGAACAACTTCTGAACGAATTTAAAACGAATTGCCTTCGTGATATTCGAGGCGATAGGGATTCGACCATAGAACAGTACATCAAAGCGTACTACGATTTAGTAAAGAAGGAATATCAAAAACAATATGCCAATGCCGATTCATCTCTGAATCAAGACATTTTTTCCGAACCCCACAGACCAAAACTGTTGTGGGGTGACTGTCTGGATTTTTTGCAGCGCATGAACAGCGAAAGCGTTCAGTTGATGGTCACTTCGCCCCCATATTACAACGCAAGGGATTATTCCCAGTGGGAAACTCTGGATGACTATTTGGATGAAATGTCCTGTATTATCAAGGAATGCTATCGGGTCCTGGACAACCATCGCCCCTTTGTTTTCAATGTCGGCGATATATTCGACAACGACAACAAGCATACTAAATCAACTTGGGGAAAACGCCGAATACCTTTAGGGGCATATTTCACCGCTATTTTTGAAAAACATGGTTTTCAATTTGTTGATGACTTCATCTGGGACAAGGGGGAAGTTCAGACCCAGCGGCATAAAAATGGAGACAGACCTTACCCCTTATATCAATATCCAGTCAATTGTTATGAGCACATTTTTATTTTCTACAAACATCGCTTGGATGAAACGCTTTATCCCTGTCCAGTATGCGGTTGTTTGAAAATCAATGGAAATGCGTCCTCTGGAGTAGGCATCAAATCTTGGGAATGCAAGAATTTAGACTGCTTCAAGCGATCAGCAGGCAATCGCGGCAAACGCTTTTCAGCTCGTACGCAGTTAATGACAGGGTTACAACAAGCCGAAAATCACGTTGGTGAAGATTTGTTGCGCATGTGGCGTCGCGACATCGTCAAACTCTCACCAGTGATCAAGATAAATAGCAAAGGGCAGAACATTCTTGGACATACAGCACCCTTCCCCAGCGAAATTCCTGAATACGCTGTACGTGTGTTCAGTGGTGTAAATGAATCAGTCCTTGATCCTTTTGCAGGTTCGTTCACGACAGCAATAGAATCAGTTCGTCAAGGACGAAATAGCATTGGAATAGAACTGAATCGAACGATGTTTAGAGAGGCCGTACTGAATCGATTCCCAGGTGCTCTCTTTACGGAACCGAAAGAGGTGGAACGTGAATGGATCTGATACCGACAAGCGCGTAATTGGTCTTTATGGTGAGATGCGATTAGCAATGGAACTCCATATTTGATTTTGTCATTCTGAAAAGTTACTGCGAAAAATGCAAAGCATTCAAAAACGCATGGACGCGTGAACAAGTCTATAAAGGGAAGAAAGAAAAAACGGTAACTCCGCTTTGTGAAACATGTCGACAAGACAGTCTGAAGATGCTCATTCGATTTATTCAGGTAAAAACTTCAGAGGGAGTTGAAAAAGAGACGACAAAATCGGGAGAAGAAGCCAAAAAGTATAGTTTCCATCCGAAAATCCGTTATCACCTGAAGGATTCCAGAGTATTTTACGCGTGGATACAAGTCTGGGACAAAGATACGCATGACATCAACTATTACATTTTTAAGACTGAAGATGTCGAGCGTTTTGATGATTTGGAACTGGATACCTATCAAGTAACCGACAATCAGAAAACTGAACTGCCGATAAACAAAGCGGGGGAAATTGTAAAAAAGGGGAGGAAATACGATTACAACTCGTTTAAAGATTTTCTCAACAATTTTGATTGTTTGGAAAAACTAATACCAGGCGATTCTTGGAAGTAACCGCAAACCTATTGCGTATCTATTGATACCTATTGTCCTCACCCTCCACAATACCTGTCTGCCACCCCCTCACATTCAGATATACTATTAATTTTATAGTCCAATCTAAAATACCTATACACTTGTCTTTAGATGGCGTTTGTAGTCGCGCAATTCACGCGCCTCTTATACCATTTCTAAATGATCGTCTATCACTGGAAATAAATCTGTCAAAGTTTTTCCTCCTATAACTCAAAATGGAATGATTACTCCAGATGGGAACCGAAGTTTTCCCCTAAAATAAGATAGCCATATTTCTATTATATCAATTTCCTCCTCTGAAAGTGGTGGTTTTCCAAGTGGCATCTGCGGACCGTAGGCGGGGTGACCTAATATCCTTCTAAATAGTATCGAGGCATCTGGATCTCCTGGAGAGATAATATCCGCATCCCAAAGCTCTAATTGGTTATCCATTAGAAGTACGTCTTTATGCGGGCCATTTTCGCCATGACATTCAATACAGTGTTTTTCAAGTATATTATGTGCCTGCACTCTTTTGTCCTGTAAAATATCTAATGCATTTGGAACCAAAACCCATGCGCCATCTGCCTGTCTTTCACCTATAGAAAAACCCCTATTGTCATTTCTCAGCGAGACACGCGGAAACCAATAATCAAGCATTTCCCTCACGTATCCTTTCTCCTCTATATATTCTTCATATTCGCCAGGCTTTACATCATAAAACCACTGGTCAACTGCACGTGCCCAGTATTCGCTTCCAGGTAAGCGTGGCTCATCACTCGGATCGTATGTGGCATTCCTGTAATACTCACTACGCTTATCCCAAAAACCGGGTTGCAAACGTTCCATTTCACTATCTAACGCATGTGCAAACTCATGCACAAATGTCCGGGCAGATAAAGTTGCTCGGTCTACGACTGCCCAACATAAACCATATTTATAAGGCGTTCCGAAACCATACCTTGTTAGACATGCACCAAAAACACCCCTGAAATCATCAGAAGGATCATCATTCGTCAGATCAGTGTTTAATTTCCTTTCAGGCATGTCTATTTGGTCACGGTAATTCGGAAGAAGCACCATATAGAACGTACCGTGTTTAGACAGAAGCCGTTCTCGTAGTTCAGGGTGTTTAGAGGTCATCACCACAATAGCATCTCTGGCATAAATAAGATCTTTCGCCCTTAGATGCGTAGGTCCGACAATTGCGATACCCGCCGCATCAATGTAGCGAGTATAATATGCTTTCTGAAGTTCATGAAAATAGTCAATTTTATCATAACCATTGTCAATAAGCCACTGCCGTAGTTCTTGATAGTACTGCACGTCTTCAGGTGTCGTCAGTTCGGTTATATGTTGTTCAACGTGTATCCGACTATGTACTATTTTACTCATTTCGTCGGCTTTCAGCTTCATTGCCGCTAACACTTCATCTGGCAGTTCTGTTTGGACAGTCGTTTCATAGTGAGACACGATATCCGCTAACTGCATCGGATCAATCATGCCCTCGTCACATCCGAAAGGACAAAGGCAAAGAATAAGTAACGAAAAAAATAACTTTATCTGATTCATCAAAATCTTCGGGCTGGAAACCCCTCGCCTTTAGGCAGGGGAGGAAAGCCCGCCTCCTAATTTTTAGTTTGTCCCCAAAAGGGGAGTGCTGTTTTATCTCCACCTGCACATTGGGAGTCTGGATTCAGTTGTGCTGCTTCGTTCAGTGAGACTGTCACTACTCGCTTACTTGACCTGACACGATGTCTTTACCAGAAAATAATGGCTATAAGCCCACGCTCTCGCGGTATATGTTTCCCCATCGACATCACGGAATCAGAGCGGATACAGACTTGGGGAGCATCCGTAACATCTTGTGGTTTCCTGCCACGACAAGACCCGCGATATATCGTCTAGTCAACCGTTTAACTTGTGGAGTGGACGCTTGGCATGCGCTTCGCACAAGCCCCGATGCTTTAGCGCGGGGTTATTGACTTAAGCACCCTCCTAATCTCCACTCTCCGGATAAACACGTATACGAAAATTTGATGTATCATTTGACATTGCAAATATAGCACCCATCAATATAATAGGAAATAGAATAAACCCAAATTTACGCTTCTTTATCCTCATAAGTTCTCATACCTGAAAAATAGTTATTTTCCCATAGAACTCTTTGTGTATCATAAACGAAGGTGCAATCAGACGCACATGTCCGTCTAATATCTGTGCACCTAATGGGTATGGTATACTCGGGTAAATCGTTGCTTGTGGAATGCCTGTTGTTAGTGGACTTTCGTTCGCTTCTGCATCGGTCTCTGTCAAATACCAGTCTATCCCAAAAGCGTGTGCAAACGGGATACCCGATCTATATCGGAACGGCACATTTTTAACCTCATGCGGGTAGCACATCAAAGGTTCCATGATATCAATCCAGGCTGATATCAATATTTCATTAGTGTCTAATTGAACCGCAGGAGTTGATGGAAGCCTATTGCGAGACCTGACAAGTAGTTTTATATCAACATTATTAGCTAGCATATTATAGCATCCTTATCAGTAGGAACATGGACATTGTCGCGACATCCGCCAAAGTTTCCATAACGCCTCCCAAATAGGTGGGCAGGGTGGGTAGTGACGTAATCCCCGCCCATAAGTTCTTATTCCGAACAGACACGGTTCGCTTTCTGATCGTCAATTCTATTTATTTGAAGATCACGGGAACGTTCGGTTTTCATAGTTTTCTCTTGCTTAATTTTAGAAAAAGTAGTAACATGTATTATACACTATAAGTTTCTCAAGTGTGAGATTGAAATCAATATGGCTCCCATTTCCCCATGACCAATTCTGCATACACTATAAGTTTCTCAAGTGTGAGATTGAAACTAAGCAGCCACTATCTGCGCCTGCCCAGTGAATGTCGTAAGATCCTGCGTTATCTCACCCTCACCACTACCCGCTATCGGAGCAGTGATTTTGAAACTTCCCGTCCAGTACGCTTCCCACTTTCCAAGCACTAATTCTGCATGGATGCCACTGATTGTGCGTCCAGCGTTCAATATGTCTGTCTGCGGAATGGATAACGACGGTCGTCCTGCAAGAGGCACAGTTGGCGTGACACCGAATACTGCTGGCAGATTGTCCTCCGGTGCATCGGGTGTGCCGTCAGTTGCTACATCAGACCGGTCATACAGAAATATGTTGAATGAGCCTGCTCTCCCTGTGCCGATACCGCCACGATAGGCAAATAAAATATGAACAGTCCCACCCGGATTGGTTTCCTGACCATCATAATCATCTCTCACATCAATATAGGGGTTCTCGTTGTAGAGAACATGCATCGTATAATTATCTGAAAAGTTTGGCATTGCCTACGTCTCCTATAGCTCTATGGGAGATTAGTATGGGGGATCAGGAAATAGGATTTGTGCCTCTCCACGAAAAGTAGTGATATCATCCTCGTACCCAGTATCAGGCGTAACTACTTCAAATGACCCTCTATGCCAGCTAATCCACACCCCTGATGTAAGCATCGCTACAAGATTATTTGTGATGATTAAACCACCTACAGCATTATCAATAAGTGTCTGTGGTATCTCGGGTTTACCTCTAAGCGGAAGAGAAGGGGTTACCATAGTAACAAGAGGGATCGGTTTTTCGGCTGTGCTTGCTGACGGGGCATCGGGTGTACCAGCGGGTACTATATCAGTTGTTGTATCAGACCGGTCATACACAAATATTTTAAACTCTTCTGCTGTCGCAGTTCCTATTCCGCCTTGGTAAATAAATTCGTAATTTACTGCGACACCAGGGCCTACAGTTTTGTTATCCGTTTTGTCATCGATTTGTATAGCCGGAAATTCAAGTATTTTGACGTGAAATATAAAACCATCAACTTCTTTTGCCATGGTTATTCCTCCCAAGCACCAATAATCCGCACTTCGTTTTCTTGAAGCGGATTATCGGTTAAATTTACGGGTTTAAAATAGACGCAGAGAACACCCCTACGTATCTCAGCCTCGTGTTCAAGTTGTGAAACCCAAAAGGTTTCTGCCATTTCATCAATGATACCTTGCGGGAACGTCTTTTGAAATAATTTATAGTCATCTCCATGGGGTCCTTTTATTATCTCATCGAAAGGATTACCCACATCGGGTATGTTGCGTTTCTCTTTATACGCCTTTAATCGTTTCGGTTGCTTCGCACTTATCGGCATCTTTTTATAGTAGCCGTCAACAGTGCCGTGTAACATCTGACCGTTATGTTCCACTGGGAACACATGGAAAACCCGGCGATGTTTTCTCAGAATTTGAGGTGAAAGACTCGGTTGAAATACCAATATCGGATATTCCTCCGGTGCGGCAATCACCCGAGAAAACATTTCATCACTCGGTAAAATAAAAGGTTCAATTGCTTTTTCTTCAGTATTCATGTTTTCTCCTAATAATTCTCGCGTCCAAAATAGTATTTTGCTATACCAGAAATCGATACATCAGGATACCATTGCATATAAAGTTCCGTTAAAAGTGGGAATCTGTCCATGAAATCTTGGGCTGTATGAAATGATCTTCCATTAGGATTTATGTATTCCGGATGGTCGCGAATAAGCCAACGTGGCGTTACGCCTGCCCAGAATTCTCCAATAATCGTGGGATGGACAGGACCGCTTGCAAGGTAAAGTTCATGTGCTGCTATTAGCCTGTCCTCAAATGTGGGGTCCATCTCTTTCTGTATTCTCTCTATCCCATGCACAATTTCATGAATAAAAGTCCAAAATGGTTCATAAACTGCTGGCGGACTGCCACGTGTTGGGTTAATTAGATCGTTGTACTTTCTTATTACATGACTCACACACCAGCCATAAACTTTCCCAAGCCCAGATGCCGTGCGTGGTAGTCCATAATTATATCCAAGCCCGCCCGATGCGCATGTGTTATTAGAATAGAGATATCCAGTAATCTTGCTAGTAAACCTATGTTCTGGTGTAAGTTGTGAAAAATGTTGCTCATTCCCCTGAAATAACCAATACTCTTCAAAACCTCCGACAATAACTATATAGAAGTGATCCCGTAAAGGTTCTCGGAGCCGTGGGTTTTTAGACGTCATTATCAAGAATATGTCACGTGCCATGACGAAATACTCATCAAGCGTCTTTTCATTGCCGATTATACTGACACCGTCAGCGTCAATATAACGATTGTAAAACTTTGGCTGCTCTTCTTCAAGAAATTTAACTTTCGCAAACTCATCATCAATCCTTTGTTGGCTGTATGCCATGAACTCCTCATCCTCAGCTCGCCATGGTTCTATTTCAATCGCAACCTCCATGCGCTTTATAGCTTCAAGGTAACCCTTTTCACGGTTAAACTTAAGCTTTTCCCAAACTTCAGGTGTTAGATCCGTGACCTCACCTGCTATGTTAGGTGCCATCAGATTGGGTACTACTGTGAGTAATCTATCTATATTGGTACTAGAACCTGTTAGACCTCCCGTTAGATCTTCCGTGTCGGGTGGGACTGTGATCACGCTTATTGGATCGTTACAGACAAAACCAAATAGACATAAAATTAGTAAAATGAACTGGACAGACTTTCTAATCATTATTTTCACCTCATGTAGTTGTTACTGTTCTTGTAGCGTTTCCGCCATAGTAGCCCGCACCATTTTTTGCACGGACTTGAAAATCATAAGACAGAGCGGGCATTAACCCTGTGATTCTTGCTGATTCGTCTGTGTCGCTTGAGATTTTTGTGTGAAAGACTCGGTTGAAATACCAATATCGGATATTCCTCCGGTGCGGCAATCACCCGAGTAAACATTTCCTGACTCGGTAAAATAAAAGGTTCAATCGCTTTCTGTTCGGTATTCATGATTTCTCCTAATAGTTTTCTGCGATGTTGATAAACGATATTTCAGGATACCACTGTAAAAATAGTTCAGCGGCTAACGGATCGTATTCTATGACATCTTGGGTTGATTCAAATATGCGCTGTGTGAAATCAGTTGTGTATTCCGGATGGACATGAAAAAACCATTTTTGAGTCACTCCTGCCCACCATTCCGGAAGAATCGTAGGAGTGCCCCAAAGACCTTTTTCATCGGAATTTTTATGCGCCCGCAGTAGTTTCTCCTCAAATGTTGGGTCTATATCATACATTATTCTCTCAAGCGCATGAGCAACTTCATGAACAAAAGTGCTAAATGGCTGGGTAATAACTGGCTGGCCAGAACGTGGCAGGCTAAATGGGTCTTCGTACTTACCCAATATTTGACTCACACACCAACCCCAAACTCTGACAAGCCCAGATGACGTGAGCGGTCCATAATCTAATGTAAGTCCACGTGTACTACATGTGTTTTTCGTAAGGGTTCTCCCATAAGTCTCAAAATAATACTTCCAGTCTGGGAAAAGTTGTGTATAGCTACGATCACTTCTTTCAGCTAACCAATACTGGACAGTACCTCCGACAATAACCAGATAGAAATTATCTCGCAAAGGTTCTCTGAGTCTTGGGTTTTTAGAAGTCATCATCAAAAGGACGTCCCTTGCCATGATAAAGTATTTGTCGAGTGTGATTTCATTGCCAATAATTGGGATACCATCAGCGTCAATATACCGGTTGTAAAATGCTTCCTGCAGCACTTTAAGCCTTTCAGCTCTTTTCAATTCCCTCTCATACAACGCTCTAATACCATCATTTTCAGGATAAGTCGTTAGCAAATTTTCATTGAATCGGACACCAAATTCACGGACAAACCTAATTTTTTCCCATACTTCTGGCGTTAGGTCTGTGACGACATCCTGTGTGTCGGGTGCGATGATATCAGGGGCTACTGTGAGCAATGTATCTAAATTGGCACTATCATCACAGCCGAAAACACATAGACACAACATTAGCAAAATGAACGAGACATGTTTTCTAAACATTGTTTTCTCCTTAGGTGGTTGTTGCTGTTCTTGTAGCGTTTCCGCTATAATAGCCAGCACCATTCTTCGCTCGCACTTGGAAATCATGCGATGTTGCTGCCATCAACCCTGATATGCGGGCTGATCGGCTTGTAGTAGACACATAATCGGTATAGAATGTTGCTGCAGATTCTTTATACCTATATTCATAAGATTCAATGAAAGTATTCCCTGTATCCGCAGGAAAATCCCAACTTAAATCTACATCAATACCTATTATACCAGGTATTTGTAATTGTGGAATAACTATAAAACTTGTCGGCACGCTGGGTCCCCATACGTCTACGGGCCAGTTCCAAATCGCCCGTGATATTCGACCGCCACCATTCGCATTGACCGCTCGCACTTCTAACTCTATAAGGATGCGTACGCCGGGTACAATCAACCCTAATACTGCAACAACAGTCGCTAAATATACCGCGTCGAGTGTAAGTGAAAATAACGCTATTTCCCAGTTCGTCCAACCCGTGCCTCCTGCTCGCACACGTACCTCATATCCTGTAACTTCAGCACCATTGTCATCTATGGGTGCTTCCCACGTTACCGTAATCGTATTCGCTTCGTCATCTGTTTCTGAAGATAAGTTTGCGACATGACCGGGACCCGGGGGCGTTTCATCAGGGGAAACCTCAACTGATTCTGAGCCAGGCACATTTGTTGTTCCCTGTTGTCCCTGCAATATGGTTATCTTCAGATAATATGTATGATCTTCTGCATCGTCATCAAACGCTTCTCTTGCTTCTGTTCTCGCTATCATTTGTCCGAATAGCCACTCGTTAGGATTTGATGCACTCTGTGGCGCGTTCGGTGTGAATATGATGTTCTGCGGTGTGTTCATCGCTAAGCCTGTGCCTGTATCTGCTTCAAAGTCTGTTTCTCGTCCTTCTGGTGTCGTATAAGTCCATGCTCTAAATCCGTGCGAGATCGGATTTCTACCTGGCTTGTATTGAAACAGCACTGTGAAAACGCTGCCAGTGCCTACATTATCAAAATCATTTCCATCGCGTTCTTCTATGTCAGCATCTGTTGTAGTCATGACATGAAAGATAAAATTTGCAGCAGTAAAAGCCATATCTTCACACCTGAAAGATCGTCATTTTTCCGTATAGCAACAAATCCATCATAACCGTAGGTGCAGTCAGATTCACAAATCCAACTAATATGCGCGCACCATCTGCCAGCGGTTGATGCGGGAATATGGTCGTTAACGGAATACCTGTAGTCAATTTATTCTCGCCTGTTTCCTGATCGCTCTCTGTCAAAAACCAGTCTATTCCAAATGCATAAGATGGAGGAATCCCAGACCGATATGTAAAAGGAACATCCTTGATTTCTCCGGATGCACATACCAGTGGCTCGAAGATGTCAACCCACGCAGACATTAAAGTGGAGTCTACGGAGTCTACGACTTGATGGAAAGGTACTGATGGCAACCTATTGCGAGATCGGACAAGTAATTTTATATCTACGTTTTCACTGGACATACTAACTTCCATTTGAGAAGTAAACAGGAATATCCACAGCTATATGCGCGTTTGGCATGAGATAAATAACCAGAATCGTTGTGATAAATCCAAATTTACGTTTACGCATCCTCACGGTAAACTCCCAAAACAACAAGTCCCAGTTCTTGTCTTATACCTGTAAGATCGCTGAAAATAGAATTATTTAGGCGATTACATCCGATTATATGATTCAAAAAAGTTTGAGAAACACAATAATATGTGTCTTGCACAATGTTTTCCAGTTTGTTGTAAGATTCAGGCGGTAAATGATAGATCGGAAATTGACACCCTTCGTTCCCGCCGAACACCCGACTGCCTACACCTACCAAACTTTCTATCTCAAATAAAATCACAGGAACATTCGGCTTGATAGCAAGATGAAAACTGATAAACGCTTCTATGAACTGCTGTAATTCAGAGTCTACCATCGTTACAGGTTCTGGAGAGACTATAGCGAAGTCAACGAAATAATGTTCTGATCTACATACATTTATATGAAAAACATCTATATCTTTCATAGCACGCTCCTTAGGATGTCATTTAATTTCTCAAGCGATGCCTCATAACTAAAATTCTCCTTAGCAAAACTTCTTTCTGTCTTGCCAAATTCCTGTGGTGGTAATTCTGTGAAATCTGACGTAATTTCACCGAGAACGTTAATACACGTATCAAGTGTTTTGAATCTTTTTGTGACAGGTCGCTCATCATAAAGAATATGAGGACTACATACCGTAGGTGTCCCGCAAGATTGCAACTCCATGTGAAATCTATTGCATGTTTCATAATGTGGATTTAAAACGCCAACTGCAGCAGAACCCAAAGCTGAGGCTACCTTCGCCTGCGGAACACTCCCATAAAAAACATCCGTCACAGCTTCTAATTCTGCTTCCAGTCGGAGATTCACAGCCTTCATATCTCCCCATAATCCAGCAGAACCGAGATATGCGACCTTATACTCCTTCTTTATCTTCTTCAACGCACCAAACAACTCAATAAAGAATCCTGTGTTTTTCTCAAGACAAACAGCACCCCCAGCAACAATCGTTTTTTCTCGCGCTTCACCAGGTTTGAAAATATCGCAATCGATCGGTTCATGCACCACACTTGACACAGGTAAATCAAAATCCCTAAAATAATCAGCCTGCCACGAACAATTCGGTATCCATAACGTGACGATCTCTTTGAGTGCGTCTAACTCTTTTCCTGTCCACCTAAAAATCTCTGAATCTGAACCGTAGACAAGTTTCGGCACTGCACACTCCTTCAACATTTCTATCCGTTCTTCCAACCTATTGTCGTTACGAAGCCCAAGTAGTTCTATGAGAATTACGTCAACGTGCTCATGTTTTTCAGGGTCAGGTTCAGGAGCAATATCAATTTTATGATCAATACTCCACGCGGATTGGATTGCCTTCGTTTTCGTGCCCATCCCACCCGCAAACTTACTTGTGGAATAAAAATCAGGTGTAATATAAAGTATATTAGCCATTATGCCCCTTTATGATGTTAATTCCATTTTCTAAAACCTTATCAATCGGAAGATTCGCTTGCAATACATAAAAATTTGGAATATTCTCTTTCGCCCATTTCGTGAATGCATCCAGTTTCTTTTGAATCTTGTCTGCATCTGCCGTGTGATCTGTCTGGGGGTCACGCATAGATGCTCTTATGATAGATCGTTTTGCGGAGACTCCCAGAAAGAATGATATATCAGGCAGCGGAATGCAGGTATGAATGACGGGGTAAAAGTCGTCATAGTATTTAGACTCAAAATGCCAGAAAGGATCCCAAAATGAGTCTACAAAAACATATCCATCGGTATCCGAAGATTTTATCAACATATTTCTGATAAGATTATGCAGCAGAAAAATCTTGCTATCGTACCCTTTCTTGTCATAATCCTTTACCAACTTTTTTAGAGAGCATCTTTGTTCATAAAATTCATGGACAAACCCATTGATATGTGAAGTTTCTTCATCATAATCAGGCGGACTGTATTTGAAGTCAGTGCCTTTGAAGTGTAATGCCAGTAGCGATGCCAACGTTGTTTTTCCGCTACCGATCGTTCCATCAATACTAATTATCATAGAAACCCCTGGACATCTATATCGTCCATCATTAGTACGTGCCTTCTCAATAATGACTTACACATCTCATCTCTAAACTCGTTCATCAATGAATCTTTGAAATTATTACTTAGCATTTTCATCGGTACGTCCACACCCAATGAACCTAAAATATTTTGCACAACAGGGTTTGGGTCTTGTTCCAATGTGTTTGCATCTACAATTATCGGTTCAATATGATATTTTCTAAAAAACAGATGCCATGCAGTGTTGCCGAGAACAATACGTGTCATTCTCTGTTTTGCTGCATCAAAATCAAAATGTCGTTTTTCGAAAGGCAACTCTTGTTTTTTTATACTATATATTACCGACTCTACCGCCTGTTTCATTGGATCCCGCACCACAAATAAATAGTTCGGATTTGGCATATACTCATCAATGAATTCCTTCAATGTCAATCCTAAAGTTTTTTGCATCTGAGATACATGCGACCACACCATCTTCATGCCAAAAATATCGTTGATGCGGTATTTTTCAAGAAACGTTTTCACTGCTGCGCTATCTTGGATTGTCCAGAGATCAAAACGCACACGTTCATAAAACTCATCGGGCGCACCGCATTCCAGTCTTTTCAAATAAGATGCAAGAACACCGGACCGTGCGCGCCCCGTGCTACAGATTAAATAATTCATAGATATTTTGAATACCCTTCCAATATCCTGTCATACCAATCGTCGTTGACCTTGGTATGCGTTGAAATGAGTCTCTCCTCAAGCATTTCCAATCGAAGCGGTACGTCTAAAAACTCGCATATCTGTTTTAGTGTGTTGTCGCGGTCACCGACTAAATCTTCAAATATAACTTCAAGCGGTGTTATCTGATACGCCTTGAAATATATGTCCCATGCCTTGTATCCTTTAATATTTCGTTGAATTCTATCATGTATCTCCTCGATAGGTATAGGCATATCCTCTAAGTGTGCGGTCTCCTTTTTCTTATATTTCTCGTGTCCGCTGCTACTTTTGATATGACTCGAGTCCATTTTTAGATGTTTAATGCGAGATAATGCTTGGTGAACTCTATCTTCTCGTGTTTGATGCAGATATTTTGCGCTGGGACACACTTCAGATAAAAACTGATAGGCATTCAAATTAAGATCGTGATCTTCATCCAATTTTGTAAGAATACCCCACGATATTTTTAACCCCAAAATACCGTTGACCCGTTTAGATTCAAGGTAACCAGCGATTTGGTCAACTGAGTCAAGTTTGCGATTAAGCACATCACTGGATAAATGCGGATATGGATGTCCCACTCCCATTTGTTTCAAGTGCTGGCATAGCAGCGTGCTACCCGCTCTGCCTTCTGTAACAATAATATAATTCATAGTCTAAAATGTTCTATTATCCCCATCTCTCGTTTTATCTGTTCGTCAGTTCTGCGGACACTTTCACCTGTATTTGTTAATCGTGTTCCAATCGAATCGCCTTGTATATATTTAAGCGATTTAACAAAGTTATATCTTTCATCTGGTACCACTGAATAGATCCAGGGTTTGTTATAGAGATATTTTGGAATGCCATTTTCTATAGAAAGCGGTGTTTTCGGATCACGCATAAATTCCAAAAGTTTTTTTGCTCCATCCGGCGTGACAAAAAGCATGTGATGTCCCTGCCCGTAACATCCATGTTCAAAATCTTCTGCACCTGGAATAGGTATTACGGGGTAATCACGAACGCGTTTGCGTGGAAATAACTGTACAACATCAACAGGTGTATCTACCTGTTTGATCAAGTTTCGTAGTTTTTCCGAAAGTTCTTTTTTGGGAATAACAAGAAAATTGTCATCTTCTATCATGATAGTGTTTTTTTCTGTTTCAAGAATCCGTGTCAGCATGCGCATTTTTGTTTCTGCATTAGACTGAGTATATCTGAATCTCGGAATACTATCATTAAAGCAATTTGCCCCCATCTTTCTGAGACTGTCTCTGTAAGTACTTGGGTCATGAAAATCAGCGTGCCATCCCCAAACAACATCTACGATCTCAATAGGATACCTAAAGTATTCCAACATCGCAAGTTGTGCAGCGCGCCTATAGCGTTGATGTTCACATGAGCCAATAAGTATTTGTTCAATCAAGATAAACTCCTTTTTTCGCGTGAATTCACAAAAATCGTCCTTGACACACTGTCCCAGCATCCGATCTTTTCCATTAAACGCTGCTGTCTTATAACTTGGACTGCTCATGTCGCAACTTTACGCGAGTTCACTCGGTATATAACATCCAACACGTAGTAGCGCAATTCATTGCGCCTCTTTTCTTTGAATATAAGAGGCGCAATGAATTGCGCGACTACAAACGAGTTCTTTCCTTAAATTGACGCTATAGGTGCGGTTAGGAAACCGCTCCTACCGTCCGGAAAATAGGACAAATCGGGTTAATTGGGTATAACCCGTGTTTGCCATAATTTCGCGTGCAAATCTGTGTTGTGAATCTTCATTACGACAATTAGAGATTATGTTCTGCTTTCTCGGCATTAAGTAGGTCTATAAAATGTTACGAGGCAGCCGCCAACTGCTGCAAGCAAAATGCCAAGAACAAATGGCCAACGGACAGCACTCCAACCCCCTTCAGGTGGATGCGAAAGCGTTGCAACAACGGCATTCACAATTGGTGCACCCGCAAAAACAATGGACATTACGACAGCAGGTCTACCTTTCGCACCGAATGCAAGCAAAACGCCAAACGCACCGATTGCTCCCACAACGCCTGCAAGGAATGACCATTTTATGCCTTTTCCAGTAAAAGACCAATCAACCCCATTTACAATGAGCATTAATGCAGAACCGATAACTGCTACCAAAAGGTAGGCAAGCCCGACAAAGAGAAATGCTTTGTAACGGCCATGCACAACGTCTGCCATAGCGTCCTGCCCTTTATGAAGTAAAACTCCGTAGAGTCCCCAACAGGTAACAGTCATGACGACAAAGATAAGCCACGTTCTAGCCATTATTTTTCTCCTCTGTTTTGGAATATGTGATAATGTCGTTTCAGATTGAACCGTCCGAACTAAACTTTGCTGAAAAGACACAATAATTGCTGCAATTCTAAAGATACTTTTCGAAAACCTTCATGAGTTGCTGAGCGATAATTTCGTCGCTGAATTTTTGATGTACATTAGCCTTTCCCGTTTTTCCTAAATGTTTTCTCTTCTCAGTATCACGAAACAGATGTAAGATACCTTCAGCAAGGGCTTCTGCTGATTCTGGTTCGACCAAAATTCCTCCATCTGTTGACTCAATCATTTCTGGAAATGATCCATGCTGCGGTTGAACAACTGGCACTCCATTCGCAAGTGCTTCTAAGATTGATAAGCCTTTTGATTCACGGTAAACTGTAGGAACAGAGAAAACATGCAGACGGTTCAAAAAAGCTATCTTTTGAGAACGCGAGACCTCCCCGTGATGGACAAAACTATCTTGTAGACCCCATGCATGAATTTGATTAGCCAACTCCTCAAAATAAGGTTCATCCTTTTTCCCAAGATACCCCGCAACATGAAGTTCTACATTATCAGTACCTAATTCTTTTGCCAATGTATAGAACGCGCTAACCAATATATGTAACCCTTTTTCAGGACAGATGCGCGCCAAATAACCGATGATGAAGGGAGGAGGGTCCGGTTTTTCAATCAAATCTCCATGCCCCTCTAAGTTCAAACTGAGTGGGACTACGTCAATCTTATCAACGGAAACTTTTAGATATTCCTCCGCCATAAAATGTGCATAGTAGTTGCAGGGTGCGACAAACCCATCAGCATCTGCAGCGCGTTCTACCAGTAACGTTAAAGCTTCATCCTTATAGGGATCAATCAAACCTCGTAAAAAGATGTCTTCACCTTGAAGTGCACAGATCACTGGTACATCTAATGCCTTTTTAATTTCTCTTGCCATGCCAACAAGCATGGAATTGGTCAAATAAACGATATCCGGTTTGTTGTTTTCTTGGAGCCATTTGACTAATTTTGATAACTCTTTTCTCTGGTATCCTTGCTCAGCACTCAGCATTGAGACTGTCAACATACCCAAATCTCGTGCGTCTGTTGAAGCACTGAAACGTGCTAGTCCGTTTAACAAGGTTGGACTATCCAACATCCTATCGAATGCCCAAGGCGTATGCCGAAAAAGGGATAGTTTTTGTTGGAGATATACGTTAATGCCGCCATAAAAGACGCGATTCATACTTACGTTTTCTTCATCCGTTCGGGTAGGCGTATATGTTGGAATCAAGTCAACATTATGCCCCTGTTTCTTTAGAACGGATGCGACAGTGTTGTCATGGATACAGGTGCCACAATACATACCTGCCGCTCCAGCAGTGATATAAGCAACTTTCATGTTTTTACTTTGCGCCATGATTAACAAAGGTTAACTGGCAAATTACATTGAACCTTTCAATTGATGAAAAACTTTTCTATTGTATTCGAAGATGGCGGTTTCGTGAAAATAGAGACAATTATCAAAGTCATTGAAGATACAACAATCAAAACAGCAACGGGCATAATTCCTGTTCCGCCAACAGTATATCCGTGAGTTGTCCAGTACCGTAGGAAGAAATAGAGCCATAGCAGTATTACACTGATAATTGAACAGTACACGCCGTGCTTTGTGCTGCCCTTCCAGAAGAGTGCGGCAACTACAATCGGAAAGAGACCTGAAAAGCCTGTGAAAGACCAAATAGCAAGTTTAAAGATACTGGTTGTAGCAATCAGGGAAATGAAATAGGTCAGACTAAGGATACTAACTACAAATAGACGTCCAATCCATACCTGCTGTTTTTCAGACATCTGTTCTTGCCCCTTTTTTCGGAGGTAAGGACGAACGATGTCGTGTGTGAACATACTTCCGAGAGAAAGCGATTGTGAATCAAGTGACGACATGATTGCAGCGAAAACACCTGCTCCCAAAAAACCGGCTAATACGCCGGGGGCATGCAGACGAATCATTTGGATTAGCACGGTATTTGCTTGTGATCCCTTTAAGTCGGGAAAATCCACATTGCCCAATATGCCAAGTAGTACACTCGGAATCCACACAATTGCAATGCATATAGGATAGAAGATAATCGGATAGCGGAACGTGCCGACATCTTTCGCTGTCAGGAAGTGTGAGAAGATGTGCGGGAACATTCCGACAGAGAGCGGTATAAATGTATATGTCAACAGTTCTAACGGTTTAATGTGGTCTGTCTGCATCAATAAACTTGTGTCCACTTTTGATAGCGCAGTGGAAAATCCACCCATTCGAATCACGATGACTACAAAGGTAACACCACCGAGTATCATGAAAATAAGCGTTTGAAATGTGTTGACCCAAGCTGTGCCACGCATCCCACTATAGGTTACATAACAGAGAACAACAGCACAAATCAGCAGTCCACCTAACCACTGCGGAATTGTGTCTTCTGTTATTTTAGCCAACGTATCTCCGCCACCCATTACGCCAATTAGTAGATACGGAATAAGCAGCAGTACCAGCACGATGAATAGGAGTAATCCCAATCCATTAGATTCCCAACGGTCACGGAAGTACTGCACCTGTGTCATATATCCGAACTTTTTTCCCAACTTCCACAATCGGGTTCCAATAAATAGGAATACACACGGTACGACAATGGCGGAAGAGGATGCCATTAACGCAAAAACCCCAATTCCTGTATGGTAGGCTTCACCGGACGCGCCAAGGATAGAAAATGCTGTCATGTTTGTTCCAAAAAGCGACATTAACAGCATGAACCAACTAATGTTACGGCTCGCCACAAAATAGTCTTCTCCCGTGTTTCGGAAGAACTTGTGGCTGAAAATACCAAGGCTCAGTACCAGTGCAAGATAGATAATAATGACTGCGAGTACCATTTCTTCTCCGGTATTTGTCCGCACGCGGAAAATATCACATTACATTTCGAATTTAACCAAGGATGCCATGAGCAGAGATGCAGCAAGGCAAAACACTATATGATAGAGCAATCCTATCGGTAGTCCTAAAGTTATTTGAGATGTGTCCCAGAACCAAAAATCGTTGTGGAGAATGAACAACAAAACCAGCAAACTATATAGAACTTGTCTAAGTGTAGTTTTCATGATTTATCTCCGCTTTACGCCAATTATAGTAAAAGATGAAAACACTTGCAAGCAGCGTTATACCATGTATCCACATGAGGTTTGTCTGAGTGGGTGTAAAAAAGAGGATTGCAGCTGCAATGAACATCACACAACGTTCCCATAGAGAAACTTCCTTAAATGCATACCCTGCAATGCTCGCTGCAAAAATAACAGTGCCAGCCAATGTAAGTAAAAGGTTTATAAGAATAGCCCATATTACCGGATTGCCTCCATCAGCACTGAGCAACAGTAATTCTGGACGTAGCACAAATGCATAAGGTAATGCAAAACCTACAAGTGCAAACCGAAACGCGGCGAACGCAGTCTGCATGATGTCGGCATCCGCAATTGCGGCAGCAGTATATGCTGCAAGTGCCACGGGCGGCGTTACCATTGACATCATCCCAAAATAAAAGATAAAAAAGTGTGCAGCAAGCGGCACTACGCCTAAATCAAGAAGTACACGACCAACTAATATCGCCATCAATAGATAACACACCGAAGATGGGAGTCCCATTCCCAATATAATGGTGGAGATCATGAGTAGGAAAAGTGCTAAGATCAAGTTAGTTTCAGCAAGGGGTAATAGGACTCCGGGTAATTTTGAACCGACACCTGTAAGTGTAACAACGCCAAGGATAATACCGACACATGAAGCTGCAGCGATCAAGGACACACCACTATTTCCCGCGTTTTCCATTGCTTTAAAAATCCCTGTAACACCAACACGGGTTTTTGAATGAAACAGACTTACTACTAAAACGACTAATAAACCCCAACTTACTGCGCGAAATGGTGTTGTTCCCATTAGTAAAAACAGAATCAGTGTTAGAAATGCTGCGAAAAAGACTATTCCCTGCATCAATGGTAGTTTTTCTTGTGTATGAATTTCTTGCGCATCTCTGTTTGGGAAAAGTGTGGGATCTGCAACAATAGGTGTTCCTGGAGCAAGGGTTCCTTCAGAAGTCACATCTGTTTGGATGGAATTCGGAGTTGTGTGGATGGTTCGCTTCGCATAAAAATGTACGATAAGTAAAAGTGCGGTATAGTAGAGTATCGCAGGTAGTAATGCTGCCCTGATTATTTCGAGATAGGTGACAGAAGGTTGGACAATTTCCAACATCATGTATGCTGCTGCACCCATGATTGGTGGTACTAATGCCCCCCCAGAACTTGCGGCGGCTTCAATACCTCCTGCAATTGCTGGCTTAAAACCCACACTTCGCATCAACGGAATTGTAAATGTTCCTGTTGTTGCTGTGTTTGCTACAGCAGAACCGGATAGAGACCCCATCATGCCACTCCCAATAACCGCCACCTTTGCTGGACTTCCTGTACTCGTTCCGAATATACGTCTTGCCAAATTCAAAATATAGCCCGTCGCACCTGTTCGTTCCAAAAAAGTTCCAAACAGGACAAAGAGAAATACGTAAGTGAACATCACCCGAAGTGCAACCTCAAATACACCTCCATGTAAGAAAGTTTGGCCGATAATACGTTGTATAGAATGTCCGCGATGTGGAAACAACCAACTGGGCAAAAACTTACCGAAAGTTGCATAGAGGAGAAATATGACAGCGAGCAATGGTAGAGTTACGCCAATAGAACGGCGCGTTGCTTCTAAGATCAATAGTAGTCCGAATCCACCGACAAAGTAATCCAAAATGTGTTCAGCTGAAGCACGTTCACCCAAAAACACACCGTTCAACCAAATCCGTTTAAAAATAGGTTCGGTTTGAAGGACAACGTATCCGAAACAGAGGATAACACTACCTACGAGAACGAAATCAAGAATCTGGAAAAATTGGTTATCTGCAAAACGGGGATGAAGCGGGTACTTCAAGAAGACGATAACTAACCCTAACATTGCGAAGAGTGCTAAAGCAGATTGAGGTTTTAGCAACGGGTAGTTGACTTCGGCAAGGATAAATAGGCTAAGTACTACTGCAACTGGAAGAATAAGGGTCTGTTTTAACTGTTTCAATAGACTAAACGAATCTTTCTTTTACTTACGCAACTAAATGCGGTTAATAAAAAATTACATCGGAAATGTAAACAACTCGTGAATCTCCCTACACGCGGATCGGCACTGCTATCACAACGAACTTTTTATTCAAGTTTAGCAGAAAATATTAACGGTGTCAAACAAAAATGTAGATTAGGGTTAAAAAATAATAACCTTGACAATTTTAGTTTTTTGTGTGAAAATAATTATACGCCCTCAAACATAGATCACTCACTTGTCCTAATTCTATACTTTTATACGTTGAAAACTAAAAGGATGAAAAGATCGTTAATAACGTGAGTTCGATATTTGATTCCGAGCGTCCATCCAAAAGATAAAAAGAGTTGGGTTTCACTCATTTTTCGGTATTTTCAGTTTAAATGGAGAATAAATCACGCTTTTGTGTCCGATTTCATTGTAGATTCCGTTCTACCCAACCTACAGTAGTCATTGAATCTTTTTATTGAACTCACGTTTAATATATACTTATACATTGAGGAGTTTTACATGCAAACAGAACCGAAACACACAGAAGAAAAAGAACTTCCACTTTTTCCGTTGAATGCTGTGTTGTTCCCTGGTGGTTTCCTGCCATTGCATATTTTTGAACAGCGGTATCGCAAAATGGTGAAGTATTGTATCAGAAACGAATCCTCCTTTGGTATTGTAATGATTAAAGAAGGTGAAGAGGTCGGGGAAACGGTTACACCGTGTAAGGTGGGAACTGCAGTTGATTTAGTTGACGTTGATCGTTTTCCAGATGGACAGATGAATATCGTGACATCTGGACATTCTCGGTTTGAGATATTGGAGATTAATGACGAGCTTCCGTATTTGGTTGCGCGTGTACGCATGTTAGATTCATTAGATGCTGAACCAGATACCAGTCTTGAAGAAATTGCTGCAGAAACCCGCGAACTTTACATAGAATATGAAACATTATCAAGTTACTTAAGGTTTGGCTGGCAACCGCCTGAAGAAAATCCGCAACACCCACAACAATTAGCGTATCAAATCGGAACGCGGCTGCGTATCTCACTTGAGGCGAAACAGGATCTTCTGGAAATTACTTCATTTGACGAACTTCTTAGACGTGAAATTGAAATATTGAAAATACTTAATCAACAGATAGCTTTCCAATTGGCTGCACGAAATAATTAACCCTCAATTAAAGATACTGTTCGTACTTGTGGGTGTTGATATCGTTAAAGAAGAAGTTCTTAATAATTTAGTCGGGTCACAAATATTATTGAGGGTTTTCGGTTAGATAATGATGTTTTAGCAATTTGTCCTAACGCTGCCGCTACACCCTTGTTGAGTTTGGACAAGTATAACAGATTTACGAAAAACTGTTAAGAAAAAATCAGACCGATTTTTTTCTTGACGAACAAAGACAGATGAGGTATTCTTGTCGCAAATCAATCCTCACTTCACAAAGGGGTTCCCTGTTATGAACTGTCCAAAATGTCAACACGAACACTTCGTCAAAAATGGATTCGTCAACGAAAAACAACGCTATAAGTGCAAAGACTGCAACTATCAGTGGACAGAACACCACACACACCGAGGGAGACCCCTCGCTGAACGCGCACTCGCTGTCTTTCTCTATTGCCACGGACTTTCCATGAATGCCATCGCCAAAATCCTTCGCGCCTCACCCAGCACTATTCTCCAGTGGATACGCGACTTCGCAAACCAACACGCACAACCCCCTGAACCCGCAACTGACGCCGTCGTGCTTGAACTTGATGAGATGTGGCATTATCTGAAAAAAAAAAGCAGAAACTCTGGATTTGGAAAGCTTTGTGTCGTGATACCGGAGAACTCATCGGATGGGAGTGTGGTCATCGGGATAAAGCAACCTTGCAAAAACTCATCCAACGCTTAGAAAAGTGGAACGTGAAGGTCTATTATACGGACGATTGGCATCCCTACCGAGCCGTGATCCCCAAAGATAAGTTAGTGCAGACGAAAAAGGAGACGCATCGGATCGAGCGAAACAATTGTCGGATGCGTCATTGGTTCGGACGCTTTAAGCGAAAGTCTATTATCGTTTCAAAGAGTGTGGAAATGGTGAACGTGACAGTCGCCTTATTTGCGAAATTTCGCGTCAATGGAGATGTCCTTGACATCTTAAAAATCGGGCAGATCGAACTAAATATCATTATTTAGCCGAAAACTCTCATATTATTATATTTTAAAGCGCATCTTATGTTGACTGTCCGAGGCGTAATGCATTGCGATTAAACGCGTTTTTGTTAATGAAAAATGACAAAAGTAGGTCTAATAGATTTATGGCACTCAAGTCTCCTATTCACCAATTCACTGATACTCGGACGATCCATATCTCAGTGAAGCATTTCTTATATATCAGCAATTTGATATCAGCGTTCCGGCTGCTGATAGTACCGGTTCTCTTTTGGTTAATTTACCATAAGAACTATAAACTTGCTATAATGGTAGGCGGAATAGCGATAGTCTCAGATCTGCTGGATGGTTTTTTTGCGCGTGTGCTGAATCAACACTCGGAACTCGGATATATTCTTGACCCTATGGCAGACAAATTGGCTATTGGTGCAGGCGTTTTCGCCCTTGTAATATCAACCTCTACTTTTCCACTTTGGGCATTCACTGCTGTAGTTCTACGAGATATAGCAATTGTGTTGGGCAACGTTTATCTTGCTTATAAGGCAAAGATGATTACCCGTTCTAATTGGTGGGGTAAGTGTACCAGTTTCTTTTTGTCTATCGCCTTAACACTTTACCTTATACGTCCGATACAGCCAGAACTGTTTCCAGAGTGGGCTGATTTTTTTGCCTTGTGTGTTGCGATGGTATTTGTCGGAATATCAACGGTGAGTTACGCGCGGCACATGTTTCGTGTCTTAAAAACAGAATCAATTCAAGCCAAAACTACACATGACCAAGTATCATAACGAGGATTGATTTTAGCTCTCATAGCACGTAATACCAAATTAACGGGATTTGTAGCGCGAGGTCCCCGTGCCTTGCAATGCTGACTTTATCGGAAAACTTTGAATCAAGTTAATTTGGTATAAGACCCAAGTCTTATGAAGATAAAAATAATTGGGTAATTTTATAGCAACGCTCGGTGCGGTTAGGAAACCACACCTACGGGACCTGGGGAAATCGGGATTACCGATTTAAATACTTAAACTTCATTAGACTTGGGAGTATGTCAACTATACAAGTGATGTGCGGAGACCGATAGCGTAAGAAATAAATTCAAATATATAAATTAGATAGGAAATATAAAATGGAACTCTATTTAAATCCATCTGATGTCGCCGAAGTAATTGGTGTAGATGAAGAAATAATAAAGCAGACATTGAACAGAAAACATTCGGAGATTGAACCCTTTCTCCGTGTTGTCTCTGCCGTTTCAGAAGAGGGAGCGGAACCGAAGGCAATTCTCCAATTAAGGATTGATGGATTAGCTCCATTGATTACACAACTTAGTTTTAATATTCCTACAAATGACATAATTGAAAATCTTATATGCCAAGTTGTCCACATCGCGTACCTCCGTGAAAACAGTGAAAAATCGGAAAAAGAAATAGTTGAACTCCGTGAAAAAATTATATCTCTTCAAGAGGAAAGAGCTGATTTGCGAATACAAATAAAAAACTTAGAAGAAGAAAAATCGAAGACATGGAAAGATAGATTATTCAAATTGGGAAGTTAAACCAGTAACATGGGTATGTTAATTTCTGTTGAAATAACTTATGGATAAACAGAAACGAAATCAATTACTTGCTATTGGCTTTTTTATATTTAGCACTGTTTTTCTCTATCTTGATCCAGAAGTCCTTTTTGGATCATCCCAAGGTGTTGAACAAATTGGTGTTCTGTTAAAAGGTATTTCGTTCGTGCTGATGAGCATCGCTGCGATCCTCGCGGGTGTTGCTTTTGATAACAAACACCGAATTTCCCTAATATCTGGCATCAGTTTAGCAATAGGACTATGTTTTCTTTGTCTTCCCGTACCATCAATCCTGCGCGGTTCAGCGTTCCATCTTTTGTTCGCAAGTGCAATTGCTTTCGGGATGACAACAACCGCTACGAGGATTGCATCGGTTGTTTCCACAATTTGTGTCTGTGTCGGCTTAACGTTTCTCTATCAAACATTCGAGCCATCACTGCGTAGTACTGCACTATACCTGTTACTACCTGGGATAATTGTTTTTTCGATTGTCAATACACAGAAAGTTACATGTGAACGGATATCCATTGGCTTAATAGCACTCGGTTTGGTATCTCTCTGCCAACCGTTTCTTATGGTGTTTTATCAAACCGGTTTTCAATTATTGCTGACAGGATTAACAGGTTTTATTGTTGTAGCACATCGATAATTCGCCTGCAATGTAGACGGTAATTCCTACCTCAAACATACACACCCAATTGACTCTAAATCAGCGAATCTCACTTGGGGCAACATATAGAGATTGCGTATGACATCAGCAAAAACTAAAAAGATAGTTATAGTCGGTGCTGGTGTTGTAGGAGCCGCAATTGCCTATTACCTTTCACGCCGATCTCAAGGTGTTATAACTGTTCTTGAACGTGACATTCCCGGTGCTGGTGCATCGGGACATTCCTTTGCTTGGGTAAACGCATTTGGGAAAGATCCGCGCGATTATCATACTCTCAATCGGCGTTCGTTAGATATGTGGTATCGGTTAGCGTATGAACTTGATGCGGATATCGGGATCCGTTATGGTGGTGAAATGCGGTGGGAGAATAGAAAAGAACGTGCAGTGCAGTTGCAAAGTCGTATCCAGCAACTTCAAACATGGGGGTATCCGTGCAGACTCATTACGCGTGACGAGATGTTGGCACTGGAACCACATTTATGTCCGGGAGATGTTGAAGCTGCATCCCATTCCGAAGCTGACATCCACGTAGAAACTGATACATTCATATCCGTATGTCTTGAACGTGCACGAGAATTCGGGGTAGTTGTTAGAACGGAAACCAATGTTACAAATTTCGTGAAACACAATGGTAAAATTGCCGCAGTCCAAACAGCAGATGCGGAATTTTCGTGTGATGTCGTTGTTCTTGCAAGTGGTGTTCAAACTACAGAATTGGCTTCATTAGTAGACGTTCATATTCCGCAACAACGTAGTCCAGGGATCGTTATTAAAACCACTCCTTGTGCTACAGTTTTACGCAATGTAGCGATCATTCACGCACCACCATCGGATGAAAACCATCAACATCTGCACCTTCGGCAATTAACTGATGGAACGTTGAGAATTGGGCAGGGTACGCAAGAAGGCATAAACCGTGACGACTCGCAAGACTATGCAGATACGCTTCTTGCTCGTGCCAAAACCTATCTGCCAGCGATAGGAGATATCCACGCAATTCCGACTCCTGTCGGATATCGACCTATGCCGCTTGATGGGTTTCCAGTTCTCGGATTTACCGAAACAATTCCGAATTTGTATATTGCGTTAATGCACAGCGGTGTCACGTTAGCACCATTAGTAGGTGAGATGGCAACTTTGGAAATTGTTGATGGTGTAGCAGTGGATTGGTTTGCACCCTATCGGTTGGAGCGGTTTGGATAGGCGCAATGGTAAATTGCACCATTGGCGTCAATTTAGTGGTTTTTCAAATATGAGAAATGCTCTTCAGTCCCGTAGGGACTATATGTTTATAGTACCCAATGTTCTCAATCTCTTTCGCTCCGTAGGTGCGATATTTTTAGAACGTTTTTGTTTGACATATCGCACCTACGGAGCGAAAGAGACTATTATACGTTTTTCTATAAACATATCGCTCCGCTGGAGCGAAAGATTGAACGGAGCCTTATGACAACAGCAGAAAAACAACCTGTCCGATGGGGAATTCTCAGCACAGCCGGTATTGCCACGAAGATTGCTCGCGCAATTAATCTTGCTCAAAATGCAGAATTGGTTGCCATAGCAAGCCGCACTGAAGAACGTGCAACCGCATGGGCACAAAAACATAATATTCCTATCGCTTACGGTACTTACGACGCACTCCTCTCTGATCCATCTTTGGATGCCATTTACATTCCGCTCCCACCCTCAATGCACGCAGAATGGACAATCAACGCAGCAGAACATGGTAAACATGTCCTTTGCGAGAAACCGCTTTCCGCGAAGTCTGATGAGGCTACTATTATGGCAGATGCCTGCCGTCAAAACGGTGTGCAACTGATGGACGGTGTAATGTGGGTACATCATGAGCGTACCGCGGTAATGAAGGAAAAACTCGTGACTTTAGGAGAACTGCGCCGTGTCACAGCCGCCTTTACATTTAACTGGAATACGATTCCAACAAATAATATCCGTGCTAAGCCGGAATTGGGTGGCGGAAGTCTCGGTGATCTTGGATACTATTGTGTCCGTGCGATTCTATGGGCATTTGAGGAGATGCCGAAACAGGTTTTCGCTACAGCACGTTACAAAGTCGGTGTGGATTTCAATCTTGCTGGTATACTCTGGTTTGACAATGATCGCATTGCAACTTTGGATTGTGGGTTTGATACGGGACTACGAAAATGGTTTGAGGTCGCGGGAACACGCGCGTCTTTGGTCTGTGATGATTTCACAGTGCCTAATTCTGAAGAGTCTGCCCGGTTTTGGATTCACGGCGCAGATAACGAGAAACACGAAACTGGTCCCTGTATTCAGGAAGTTAATATGATTGAGCGGTTTTCCGGAATAGTGCAGTCTGGTGATCTTGAGACTGAATGGGCAGATGTGGCAGTGAATACGATGCGCGTTTGTGAGGCATTGCTTGAATCCGATCAGCAAGGAAAGATTTTAAGCCTCTAATCTAATACCCAATTAACCTGATTTGTAGTGTGAGGTCCCCGTGCCTCACAATGCCGACTTTATCTGAAAACGTCGAATCAAGTTAATTTAGTCCAATACCCAATTAACCTGATTTGTAGTGTGAGGTCCCCGTGCCTCACAATGCCGACTTTATCTGAAAACGTCGAATCAAGTTAATTTGGTATAAAACGAATTCCGAGGTGTTCTATGGAGATTACAAACATTGAAACCTTTATCGTAGATGGCGGATGGCGACCTTGGATTTTTGTCAAGGTTGAGACTGACGAAGGTGTTACAGGCTACGGTGAATGCAGCGATGGCAGAAATCCTAACGGCGTTGCTGGAACTGTCAGAGATTTAACGCCTTTGCTGATTGGACATGATCCCCGACCTTATGAGATGCGATTTTGGGATATGATTCGCGGTTCACGGCAGAGTCCGGGTGGCATTGCTGCGAAGGCAATCGCAGGCATTGAATGTGCGCTTGTTGACATCAAAGCGAAAGCTTTGGGAATATCCGTTGTGGAACTCTTTGGTGGACCTACGCGTGAAAATGTCCGCGTCTACTGGTCGCACTGTGGCTCATCTCGTGCGCGCAATTTTGAACTCATAGGTGTGCCACCGTTGAGAACAATGGAGGATATCGCAGCATTAGGACGTGAAGTAGTCGAAAAGGGTTTCACAGCACTCAAAACAAATATCGTCATTCCTGGTGACCCGGCTTCTGTCTATTTCAGCGGCTTTGGTGGGGGACCAGGCTCCACCGATGGAAATGTAACTCCTGATCTTTTGAAACACATTGAAACGCTAATCGGCACTTTTAGGGATGCTATCGGTTCTGATGTTGGTCTTAATCTCGATCTGAATTTCAACTTTAAACCGGAAGCATGTACGCACATTGCGAAAATGCTGGAACCGTATGATTTGTTATGGTTGGAGATTGATATGTATGACCACGAGGCGATTCGCCAAATCAAGGATTCAACGTCAACAAAGATTTGCACTGGTGAAAATCTATACTATATGCACGATTTTCTTCCGTATTTTGAAGCACGGGCTGCAGATGTGTTTATGATAGATGTGCCGTGGAACGGGTTTGCGCAGTCAAAAAAGATCGGTGATTTGGCGGATGTTTACCAATTCAATGTGGCACCACACAACTATTATAGTCATCTTGCCACTTATATGAGTGCAAGTCTTTGTGCAGTGTTACCCAATGTGCGTATCATGGAAGTAGATATAGACGATGTGCCGTGGAAAGACGATTTGACGACCTATGCACCAGAAATTGTAGATGGAAATATGAAGATTCCAACACGCCCCGGATGGGGCACGGAACTGAATGAAGAAGCCGTCAAAGCGCATCTATGGGATGATCGGAGAGGGGATTGGTAGGTGTTGAATATGTTTCTGCAATAGGGCGGGGAGGTGTTCCCGCCCGTTTTTTGTTAACGCGCGGCTGCATCAGAACCCATGTTTTCTTGAATCCATGCGCGAAGCGGAACGTCTTTGTCACCAGGTGATGTATATCCCATTCCACCAGTGCTTTTACCCAAAATCTGTTGACGAATTGGGTCGGATTTATCCATATAATGTTCCACAGTCATATCATCCCGCGGTTGCAACCATCGGTAACTATATCCGTAGAAAATCACCTTACGAATAACATCAGATGTATTGCGTCCCACTGCATGCCATAGTCTACGGTCGAAAAAGACTGCCGTTCCCGGCTTAGCAAAAACAGGTGTAGCGTTTTCAGGGTTAGCCTTGTCATCATCAGGCATTTCAACTTTGTTGAATTTTTGACTGCCGGGAAGCACACTAAAATTACCTCGTCCTGGTATTGATGTATCGGTCAAAAAATATGCGACCTTCAGCGATACACGTGGGCGCGGATTTCCTTCCAATTCAATGTTGAGTCGTCCACTATCTTGGTGCCATCCAAGACGTCTACGTTTATCGAGCTTTTCAGGCGGAAGCGGTGGCAGCGCGATCATGTGTGAATGATAGAGTTTAATATTCCAGCCCAAAATTCCCCACACTTTTGGAAACGTTGTATACCAATCCAGCAGCTCAATAAAGATTTCATCTCTACCAACGAAGTCAAGTATGTTGAAGCTTGCATTGGGTGGGAGTTCGTCTTTGCCCAAGTGTTCTGCTCCGACACGGTCAAATGCGACAATCAACTTCTCAACCAATTCCTGTGGGATGGCATCCTCAACGACAAAGTAACCGTTATCTTCAAATTGTTGTTTTTCTGTTTCGGTCAAACAGTGTTCTAAACATAGCGGGTCCATTGATTCCCCTATATGCGCGACATGGTGTCGCAGTACTTTAGTTTGCAAAAGTCTACACTGAGTTTAAATTCTTGTCAACGTCAAAAAAGATTTAATGAAAATTCCAATCTGTCGTTGCATATTTAGTATTAACTAAAGTCTTCGCTTGTTCCTTCTCTGTATTCAACAACTTTCCCATGTTAAACGTAATTTCGACTTCAAATGTTTCACAGATTGCTCGGATGAGATCACTTCTGCTGACGTAATGTCCCGTATTGTTAATGGCTGCTGAATTCTCATACAACATCTGTTGAGTCTCAGGGTGTTTTGAGACACGCTTAAGGATAGGATCCGGTGGCATATCCAATGAGATATATCCTTGAAACATTACACCGCATCGGTTGCGTCGGACCGAGACACCTGCCAGTTTTTTATCGTTGCACATCACATCATGTTCAGCGGGATTTGTCAGACATATATTTTGGGTAGATTGCGAGAGATCGGCAGTAGCACTGTAACTTTTTGCTGGAATACCGAGTTTTTCAAACGCCTGGACGAGACTTTCGCCTATGTGTTGATATGCATCGGAAACACGCATTTCACCAGTGTAGCGAGGTAGAATCAGTGTATATGTCAAATCCCATCCATGCACGACGGTGCCGCCGCCTGTCATCCGCTTGACCAATTCAATGTTGTCCGCACGGCACGCCTCAACGTCAACTTCTGCGGCAATATCTTGAAAGTAACCGAAACTGAATGCTGGTGTTTTCCAATCGTAAAATCGCAATGTTGGGATTGGGCGTTCCTTTTGCGCGACCAGGATTGCTTCATCAATTGCCATGTTCATCGCCGCGCAACTTTTTCCCATATTTAAGAGTCGTCCGATAGTTTTCATTTAGGATAGTGCTACTCTGCAAACAGCGGTTGTATGTGCGTCACAATACCAGAAATACCCATCCCAATACGTCATTCCGTGTGGTTCGGGATGCGGTTCAGGTATCTCTATTTTGTTGAGATGGCTGCCATCTTCTGGATTGAGATGGTATATTGCGCGGTGGTTTGTCTCAACGCACCACAGGTTGTCCCCTATCCATGCGATCCCGTGCGGTCTGTCGCCTGGGGCAGGGAATGAATGGATCACTGTAAAATCGTTTTCAACGTCAACTTGATAGATAGTGGCTGAGGGTGGCACCGCCATCCAGAGTTTGTTGTCGCGCCATTCTAAGCCGTGCGCGCCTGTCTGCCCTGCGCCGGGTGTATTAAAAGAGGCAAGGGTTTTGCCATTTTCTGGGTCAGTCGAGAGAATTTCGCAGCTATAAGTAGAGGCGAGCCAGAGGTTTGTGCCAGTGTGTGTTATACCACTACCTTTATCGGAGTCGGTGGCAAGTGTCTTTTTCACTACGCCATTGTATGAAACGAGATGGACCTCATCGGTCTGCTGGTCAAGAATCCATAAGCCTTCTTCGGTGGCTTGCATTCCGTTGGGTTGTGGTCCTGGTGAGTCAAAAACTTTTTCGATTGTTGGCATGAGAATCTCCATAGTCTGTGTCCGAAAAGTCGTTACCTTTTGTTGGAGAGTTTGTGCGGTTGCTACAAATACAACGCAAAACAGAAACAACATCAAAGATCTATTAACGTTCTCGTCCAGCATAGCCCGGCCGAAAATCGTTGATGAACCTTGTTAACCCGCTCCCTTCTCTCGCCAATTCTTTCATCTCCTCGACGTCATCCTCGCCTGCACTCTCATAAGTGTACAGATAGATGCTGCCGCTTGTGAACTGGATTCTGATGAACTTAGATCCTTCTTCATAAGCAGCGATTCCCGAGTTTCCGTGAAGGTTTCCATAACGTTTCATGTTCTTCTTCTTTTTCATGTGTTTCCTCCGATAGTATTAACCTGTATATTTCCGTGCAATGCTATGCATTTCACTTCTTATACGGTTTGCAAGTTGCTAAAAAAGCAACCAGGGGCTATCTCCCAAAGTCCATCTGAATTTCAAACGGACGCTTAATTATTTGCGAATATCCTGTTGTATCGTGGTTTTTGATAAAATAGACGTGGTTATTGTCTAAAAATACCGCAAACAATGTCTAAATTTCATAACACATATCAACGAATTTATATAGAAAAATATAGATTTTTAGATACTGTTACTCAACCTTTTGTGAAATTAGTGGTAGTTTCACTTATAATAGCACATCCGAAACTTTTTGTCAAAAATGAAATGGCGAAATCATTCCGTTTTTTCCTGGTGGAACACTGGAGTGATAAGCAACTTTCAATAAATGACTAATTTTGAGATTAGGGACAGGTGTCTTTAGTTAGCAAGTGTCTATGTCCTTTTGTTTTGTATACTTTTCCCTGAGATACATGCTCCTTAAAATCTTCGATCAATTTGCTATCATTGGAAACCAAAACTTTTACTTTGGCAACGAGTGCTAATGCAACAATGTGTGCGTCGTTTGATTTAATTTTGTCTTTTAGTTCGTTCTCTTTCTGTTGTACATCCTGAATCGACATCAATTTGAGCTTATTTCTCCTCTGCAGTTGTCTTCTCAACTCGTATCCTCCCCCTGAGTCCCATTCTTTCCTAAATTTCTCGGTGTCAGAGTAAACGATTTTGCCGTTTTTTCTTTCTAACCACTGCTGTACAGGCTTCATATCCTCATCGGCGGGATCCTTATTATATTTACCAATACAGTTAGCATCTAAAATAACGCACACAGTTAATCCTCAAATCCCATGAGTCGGTTGGTTTCTTTTAGGAAAAATTTTCCGTAATGTGACGGTACACCAATCATATTTGCCATCTCATCAAAACTGATATTATGTACCTTTACTATATTTCCTTTAGGTTCAAAGTAGACCAAGGACACGTCTTCAGGTTTGATGTTGCCTTTCCTGATTTCAATGCGTGCACGGTCAATCATATAGTCGCTGTGGGTTTCAACGACAAATGACTGGTTACCTTGACTTGCCAATTTTGCCAATAAAGAGGAAAATTCAGCTTGTGCTCTTGGATGTAAGTGGACTTCAGGCTGCTGAAGTAAGGTAAAATTTGATAATCTAGGCCGCCGAGTCCTCTGAGATATACCAGGATTTAAAACCTGAACTAAAATTGGTAAAATTTGACTGACACCGTAGCCGACATCAATGATATTAGAGGTAGGACCTCTTACTTTAAATTGCAATTGGAACGGGGCACCAAGGGAACGACCAAGTTTTTTTATTTTTATGTTCTGAAACAGTCCAGAACTCTTGCCGAATTCAATTAATTGCTGTTTTAACATCTCCCAATCTTTTTTTTCAGTTGCTTCAATGCGCATTAAATACATAGGAACATCGCTTCCCTCGGGATCATTAAATTCCCGCGTTGGATCGTATGTCCGTTTAGGACGCGAGCGAACGGGAGACGTACTAAATATTGACAAGTTTTGTAGGGGATCAAAAGGTTCAAATCTCCTTCTTTCAGCCTTTTTATTTTTTTTCTCAAAATAATTAGAAAATGCGATTTCCCCTTCTGATTCGCCTTGTGAAGAATGTAATAAGAGGAAAAGAGGATAATTGTTTAATACCTCAGATGATGTAACAATTTGATATTGGTTTTGTTTTTCATTAAAAGAAGTTAAACGGACATCCATATCCATTTCATCCTCGGTCTTAAAAACGATTTTTCCATCAGTCATGTTCATTGTAATTGAACTTACAATTGGTTCAATTCCACTTGTTTTCTCAGCAAATTCAGTTGTCACTTCAACATCTTCGTTTTCGTGTTTATACACAAATCCAAGTTTAAAAGTTTTTTCCTTTTTTTTGCTATTTCTGACAATATCCTTGAAAGTTCCCATGGAATAAGGATGTGAATTAAAATCTATTCCTCGCCTTTGAAAATAATCTGCTAACACATGGAAACAGGCAAGTGCTGTTGTTTTACCAGTGCTATTTTCTCCAACTAAAAACGTTAGAGGACGAATTTCAAGTGTCTGGCGTTTACCAAAACAGCGAACCTCTTCCATTGTAAATTGGGTAATGCTCATGTTGTCACCTCCTCATTCATGATTGAGACTGTAAGTTAAAGTATACCATATCTTACAACAGATGTGAAGTTTTTTTGACATGATCTTGAAGAAATCAAAGTGATTGTATTCTGTGAATATGGTATCATGTGAAATAAGATTACATTAGCCATACCACAATACAAGGACAAACTGTAAATGATTCATGTTTCACACCTCACAAAAGAATATGGAGAGAAAAAGGCAGTTGACGATATTAGTTTTGAAGCTGCTAAGGGTGAAATTGTCGGATATCTCGGCCCGAACGGGGCAGGGAAAAGCACAACACTCAAAATGTTAGTCGGCTTACTGCAACCGACATCTGGAGATATTTCAGTCGCGGGATATAGTGCGGAAACCGAACTGCTTGAATTAAAGCAGCATGTTGGATACGTTCCAGAAGAAGCACATCTATATGAACACCTCACTTTAGTAGAACATTTGCAGTTGATGGGTAGACTCTATCATGTAGAGGAAGAACTAATCGTTCATAAAATAGTTGAACTGGCAAAATTGTTCGACATGGAAACGCAGGCAAACCAAAGGATAAGCAGTTTCTCACAAGGTATGCGTCAAAAATGCATCATTATGTCCGCTTTGTTGCATAATCCTAATGTTCTGTTTTTAGATGAACCTTTTACTAATCTTGATGTTACGACGGTAACCTTTCTGAAATCATTACTCCAACGTTTAGCCGATTTAGGGAAAACAATTCTCTACTGCACACACATACTTGAAGTCGCTGAGACTCTCTGTCCGCGAATTATGATTATCAATAACGGAAAACTCGTAGCAGACGCGCCAGTAACGGAGTTGCGGCAGCAGACAAATCAGTTAGCACTCAACGATATTTTTGTTGAACTCACAGAAGCAACAGGACTTGAAGAGAAAACTGAGGCAGCACTTCGAATTGTGATGGAGAACACACTGGATGTTTGACAAAATCGCGGGCATGCTCGGTGCATCGCCAACTCAATACAGAATTCTGCTACAAACTGAAAAGATAGTGGAGAAACGAGCTCGCAAGGGAAAACGTGCTTTCAATTTTTCTCTAACTTTAAACTGTCTCTTCTGTTTTTTCATAAGTATACCTGTCACAGCGCATCTATTTTTACGTCCGAATGTATTTGACTATGCCCTGATCGGCATAACAATATCTATGATGATAGTCGCACTTTGGACTATCCCATACTTCGATATCCTTCTCAGTCCAATAAACTATCCTATTGTTGCCCACACACCGGTTTCATCACGAACCTATTTTTTCGTCAAACTTACAAAGGTTCTCACACATACTATCCTATTAATTGTATGTTCTAATCTATTGCCAGCTATTGGTGGTATATGGCTTCGTGGAGAAGAATCTTCGGGGTTAAAATTCTTTTTTCCTTTCATTTACATAATCATTGTCTTTATTGCCAGCTTTTTCACGATTGGTTTGATGACAACTTTTGCAGGATATTTAACAAAACTCTACAGCAAAAAGAGTCTCCGACATATAGCACAATATGCTCAGTTTATATTTCCAGTTCTTTTCCCGACATTATGGATACTAATGCATCATATCCTACCGACTTCCTTACCAGAAGGTTTAATAATAGAAAAATTGAACATAGTACTGAAATGGTTTTATATCCTTCCGAACGGATGGTTTGCCGGGACTGTATCACTTTTCCTTGGTCAAATTAAATGGCAATTTATGATTTTGACAGTGCTGGCTGCTGCTTCAACACTCTTTTTGGTTATGGTCCCGCTTCGAAACATCGCAATGGGTTATTCAATATATCTTTCTTACCTGATGGAATCAGTGAATCGGCGAAAATCTGAATTGCAGGTGAAAACCCCTCTGTTAGCAAGAATGTTCCAAACCCCTGCTATTCGCGCAGTATCGTGCCTTACAAGAGCATATCTCTACCGAGATAAAAGGATATTGCAAGGATTCTTAGCTTTGATTGGTAGTATTATTATGTTTGTAGTGTTTCTTGCTCAGGATCAACCTTTTTCTATAAAATGGATTAAACATTCATTATTTATTGGGCTAAGTCCAGGTTTCTCTATCATGTTCTTCTTTATCTGTATAGGTTTCGTTGATAGTTTCATCCTACCAATAAGATATTCAGATCATTGGAAAGCATCCTGGATGTTAAAGGTTACACCCCTCTCCTCACGGCATAATTTATGGCGAGGTGTGCAGGCAACTGCCCTTCTCTATATCGCCTTGCCATGCACGTTCGTAATGTTATGTTTTGCTACTGTGTTTTGGAAGTTTGAAGGAATCTATTATATATTACCGGAGTTTGTTATCCTGCTCAATTACATTGTCTTATACCCTAAACCTTCATCTCGTTTGCCGCTCTCCGAAGAATTAATCATAAAACCTTTGAAACGTGGTACGTTTATCCCATTCCTATGTATAGTGCTTATTATTGGGATATACATAGGAGCCCAATATCTTACTTACAGGATCAATGTTTTTTCATATTTCATCTTATATTTTCTCATCGTTATATGTGGACTTATCAACTTCATATACTTTTTTACAAGAAAAGAAGTTAAGGTGGTTTCTGACGTTTGAGAAATTGCGACAATTTCGGTACTTCCCAGATTCAGTATAGACCTCCCTAATACCAAATTAACTTGATTCGACGTCTTCAGATAAAGTCGGCATTGTGAGGAGGACCCAGAGATCTCGCGCTACAAATCGGGGTAAGTGGGTATAACTGATTTTTCTTGACATTTGGATGAAATTTTATATAATAGTGTGTGTTCAAATTATGGATTCATGTGAAGGTAAAGTGAACCAGTATTGACAGCATGTATACATTGATTCACTATGGTTTTAGTCTAACTCACATATAGGAGAAATTATGGCAAAATACGCAAAAGGTTCGGTTCATCCATCAGAACTACAGGAATTTGAGGATCAAAATACCGGCGCGCATATCTATCAACTCACAAACGATAACACTATCAATCATAACCTCTATTTTCTCACCCCATCCTTTACACCAGACCAAAGCCATCTGATTTTTACCTCCTACCGTTCAGGAAAAGCCAATTTTTTCAAACTTGAATTTCCGAAAGGGGATATCGTTCAGTTGACCAATGGTGACGCAGTTCACGGGTATTCCGGCGTTATTGCTAAAGACGGAACGGAACTCTTTTACACAGAAGGTGATTCTATCAAAGCAATTCATCTTGACACTTTTGAAGAACGCGTGCTTGCAGAATTTCCGGATGGTGGCCTGGGCGAGTGCAGTGTGAGTGCGGATGAAAAATTTATCGTGATAGCGATGAAACATGATGGTAAATCACACATTACCGTCACTGCTACCAATGGCAGCGGCGGGGAGATTATCTATACTTCCTCAGAACAGACAATTATCCACCCACAGTTTCATCCAAAACATGCGGATTTGATTGCGTATTCAGGAGATCCCGCACCACGCATGTGGACTATTAACCGTGATGGCACTGAAAACCGGATGTTGTATCAACATGAAAATGACGAATTTCTTGTGCACGAAACCTTCCTTGGATCACAAGACGAATTGATTGTAACACATTGGCCTTATGCCTTGCGGCGTATATCGTTGGAGTCTCTTGAGATGCAGACAATTTCAGATTTTAATGCGTGGCACATTGCAAGTAATCGTGCGGGTACAAAGGTATTGTGCGATACTGTGCATCCTGATATCGGTTTGCGGCTGATTGATGTGGAAACGGGTGAACATGTGCCTATCTGTTATCCGCAGAGTTCGTCAAGTGGCAGCCAATGGAAAAAGGATCGGTATGCACTTGCTGCGGATTGGGCTGCGGCTCAACAGGCAGGGGATAGGGAAAAATCGCTGAGTTGGATGGAGATGAAAGTGGATACGGTGTATGGTCCGCAGTGGACACATCCGCACCCCTCTTTTAGTCCTGATGAAACAGCAGTCGTGTATACTTCAGATGTATCGGGGCATTCGCAGGTTTACGTTGCTGTGATTCCGTAGGTGATGACTGTGACGAAAGAGTGGATACCTGATGCCAATTTGAAATACCTTGTAAGAAAACAAATTAACTTGCCAGATGAAGTGCCACTTACACGACAAGATATGAAAAGATTGATGGAATTGACAGCCTTGAATGATCAAATAACGATCTTAACTGACTTGGAACTGCAATAAATCTTAAGGTTCTTGTTTTGTGAAAGTTTGGTTCACGATTTATATCCCTCTCAAACCTATTAAAATTGAAGTTTCTTGATTTAGAGAACAACCAAATCATAGACATTGCACCTCTTGCGAGACGTAAAAATCTAATGGCATTGAAGCTTTGGGACAATCGGATTTCGGATGTTGTGCCACTTGCTAACTTGCAGAATCTAGAGGAGTTGCAACTGCCAAACAATCTGATTGTAGATGTGAAACCAATTACCTTTTTAAAAAGATGGCAAACACGATGTGAACGGGATCCCGTGGTGTATATTTTGGATTTGGTTGTTGCTAAGGCGTTTAGTGAAGCGGAACCCGATCTAAATAGTGATGATGTTGTTAATATTCAGGACCTTGTGATAGTCACATCACAGTTTTAATTTGCGTGGAGACTTAGACTTTGATTAAGGCTCCCGATTCAAAATAGGAGATCAATGATACTTTTAACAGGACATGAAGGGTTTCTCGGAAACGCTATTGCATCACATTTAATAAAAAACAATACAGCACATCAAACCATTGAGCAAGAGGCGGACTATTCAATATGGTGCGATCACGTTATTTCACTTTTCAACAACAACACATTCGACGCCGTCATTGCAGCAGGTGCGATTAGTAATAATCAGTACCCATCCCCAGATATATTCGACTGGAACGCGTATGCAATGGAATACCTTGCGCAGCATTGTGTCAAACAAAACGCACACCTCATTTTTATTTCTTCACAGGCAGCAAGGAATCCGCAGACGTTATATGGGCATTCCAAAAAGATGGCGGAACTCTTAGTAAAGACAATTCCAAATTTAGATGTATGTATCCTACAGCCTTTTAATATCTGGGGGGAAGGTGAGACTTGTAAACTTGTACACTGCCAATCATTACCGCACCGCCTGGCAGTGCATAACTTAGAGGTGCTTTGGGACATACAGCGCGATTATATCCACGTCTCGGATGTTGTTAATGCTGTTCAACAAGCGATGCGCTACCGAACTTGTGGTACATATCACGCTGGCACTGGACACGCGATAAAATCGGATCCACTTGCGGAATGTGTCCGCTGGAAAGGATACGCAACTGAACCAACACCAGACCATATTGAAACGTATACATGTGCGGATCCGTCTCGTTTCTTACCAGATTGGAACCCGACAGTAGCAGTGCTAAACGAATTATCGCTCCTTGAAGAAAAGATCAATGCCTAAACGTACTGCAAATAATTTTACACAATCCAATCTCAATGGCGATGGTGTTGTTAATATCCAGGATTTGGTTATTGTTGTAAATACTTTCGGGCAATAAAACTTAATTCATGGAAGTACAGGTACAATGTGTTTTAGCGCGCCTTCTTTCTGAGCAAAATCTATGAGTTCAGGATCAAGATCTACTGCTTGTATGAGGGAATCTAAAGATTTTTGCGGTTCATTCGAAAGAGCGTAAGCACACGCAAGGTTATAGTGTAGTAGTGGGTGTTCAGGAAAAGTTTGAAGTGCATTGAGGCATATCTCACGCGCATTTTTAGGTTCATTTTTTCGGAGATAGACGGTTGCTAAATTGACATAACCTTCTTCCATATCCGGTGCCATCTGTATCACTTTTTTGAAGGTTTCAATGGCTTGTGAAAATTGCGATGCATGCATATAGGCTTGTCCAAGGTTGTTGTAAGCAGATGGGGCGTTCTTGAAGAAGATGGTGCGATTTTTGTTTTTTATCGCCTTTTGATATGCTTCTATCGCTTTTTCTGGTTCATCGTTGTTCATTAGAAAAGATGCTTTACGATAGTTGTCATTGAACTGCGTTTGGTGGTGCCAGACCCACAAAAACAGAACAGTCACCGCAAGACAAAACGTCATACAACCGATTCTGAACGTTTTATTTGTAGGCGTTTGTTCAGCATCAGAATCTTCTACAGATTCATTGTCTTGATCTTCATTGGAATCTGTGTCTAAATCTTCTATAGGTTCATGTTCTTGGACCTGATTTTCGTTAGAAGCCATAATATTTTTGTAGGGTAGAAATAAATCTAAAAACGTTTCTTAACTTTATTGAAGGAAAATACATCAAATGAAAACATACGGTTTTGGTATTATTGGGTGCGGAATGATTTCCGATTTTCATTCCGCTGCAATTTCTGACTTAGAACACGGGCAGTTAGTTGCTGTGAGTTCTCGAAATGCTGACAATGCAAAACGACTCACAGATAAATATAACGTTGAAGGTTACGCCGATTACACCGAGATGCTCAAACGGGACGACCTGGATATCGTTTGTGTTTGCACACCGAGTGGAGCACATCTTGAACCGACTGTAGCCGCCGCAGAAGCGGGTAAACACGTTATTGTCGAAAAACCGTTGGAAATTACATTGCAACGGTGCGATGAAATTATTCAAGCCTGTGATGAAGCAGATGTTCGGCTATGCGCCATTTTCAATTCTCGATTTACCGAGGGGGCCCAACTCATAAAATCTACAATTGACAGCGGACGATTCGGCAAGTTAACCTTGGGTGATGCCTATATCAAATGGTATCGTTCCCAAGAATATTACGACAGTGGCGGCTGGCGCGGTACGTGGAACCTTGACGGCGGCGGTGCCTTGATGAATCAATCTATTCACGCTATTGACCTGCTGCAGTATTACATGGGTCCCGTCCAATCGGTGCAAGCATTTACCGGTACGTTAGCACACGAACGTATTGAAGTAGAAGATGTCGCTGTAGCAGCACTTCGGTTCAAGAACGGTGCGTTAGGTGTCATTGAAGGGACAACCGCTGCTTACCCGGGTATGTTCAAGAAAACCGAAATCTGTGGCACAAAAGGCACTGCTATTTTAGAGGAAGAAGATATTGTTAAATGGGAATTTGACCCTGAACTTCCTGAAGATGCTGAGATTCGGGAAAAATTCGCCCAAAAAACAGACACTGGCGGTGGTGCTTCTGACCCACGCGCCATCAACAATGCAAATCATCGACGACAGATGGAGAACCTAATTAATAGTCTTGAAACCGACGCCTCACATTTAGTTGACGGTCGCGAGGGACGCAAATCGGTTGAAATTATCCTCGCAATCTATCAGTCAAGTCGTGAGGGGCGTATCGTTGAATTACCTCTTCCGGTTTAACAGTAGTAGACACCTAAAATGTAGGTCGGGGTCTCTGTGCCCCGACATGTTACTCTGCTCCATTGTGTCGTAACGCCTACTTTATGAATAATCAAATACGATTTTGACAGCCTCGTTCTTTTTGTGTAGTGCCATTTCAAAGCCCTTTTGCGCTTCGGTAAATGGCAGATGATGTGTTATAATCGGAGACACATCAATACGTCCTTGAGCAATCATGTCCATTGCTAACGGGAAGTCATTCTGCACATCGGGTCCGACAGAACCGATGAAGCGGATATTTTTCCTGAAAAACTCAGAGAAATGGAAGTTATATACCTCATCATCTGGAACTCCGAAAGCGAGAAGTGTTGCGTCACGTTTCAGCAGTTGAAGGCATGTGTTGATTGTCTCTGTTTGATGTCCGACGACTTCAATAACAAGATCAGCCATTCTGCCATCAGTAATCTCTTTGACAGCAGCGACAAGGTCTTCGTTGGCGGAATTTATTGTGTGTGTGGCGCGCATCTGCTTGGATACCTCAAGTCTGAAGTCTACTAAATCAGTTGTTATCACAGTTCTCGCGCCGAGATTGCTCAACATGTGCGTAAAGAGTAGTCCCATCGGTCCTTGCCCTATAATGACAACATCCAGATTGAGCAGATTTCCCAACTTTCGACATGCCCAAACAACGGTTCCCAGTGGCTGTGACATCAGGATACAATCTTTACGGTCGTATTCCACTAACGGCACTGTAACACTCTCATCTGATAGAAAGTATTCTGAACATCCGCCAATATGTCGCGGGAGTGCAAGTACCTCGTCTCCTGCTTTGAATTTATCCGACTTACTATCAGTAACAACACCAATCGCCTCGTGGATTGAAAGTCCTTTGCCAAGTGGGTAATGCTCAGTTGGATGTTCAAGTACAAAATGTGGCATGTCGCTACCACAGATAGCACTGTGTAGGGTCTTAATCATCACTGTGCCATCAGGATAATCTTTCAAATTCGGTTCATCTATATCAATTATTTCTATTTGATAGGGTGCAACGATTTGCCCTGCTTTCATAAAATCTCCTTTACATTGTACTATAAACATTCCGCCCCTACGGGGCTAAAGAATTGGGGGTGCCTCCGTTGCTATAAACATATCGTCCGGACAGGACTAAAGAGGGTTTATTCCCTAAGATCCGGTGCGGTTGCAAACCGCACCTACCGGGTTGGGGACCGCTAAATTGATGCTTATGGTGCGGTTAGATGAAGTTTAAGTATTTAAATCGGTAATCCCGATTTCCACAGGACCGGTAGGTGCGGTTTGTAACCGCACCGGATCTTAGGGAATATGCTCAAAACGAGCGTTTTCGCGAACGACTCGGTGCGGTTACAAACCGCACCTACCGGTAACGGAGCAAATTAGAATTACCGAATTAATTTGTTAATCTTCATGAAACTGCACCTACCGAGTAGGATCAAGTTAATTTGGTATTACTTATAGAGTGGATATGACTGACAAAACCTGCTTATGTAAAGTTCCATTAGTTGCGACAACACCGCGATTGTTGTTCATGCGTCTACCGCAGAGAAAGTTGAGCGGTTTTCCGTTTGCATCTGTAACTTTTCCGCCTGCCTCTTCAACCACTATAAGTCCTGCAGCGTGATCCCAAATACACTCGCGATAGTCTGGATAAGCAGGATTTGGAAGACGGATATAGAGGGATGCCTCACCACGTGCAACGATGCCGTATTTTGCTTGGCTGTCAATTTGAAGTGGTGGTTTGTCAAGTCCGAGTTGTTTCGCAATTTTGATATGTGTATTGCTGTCACCATGCGTGGATTCAAAACTTTCTGCTAACCGAGATGCGTTCTCCGAAACGCTTGTCTCTCCTAAAAGTTCACCTTTAGTTGTATAGAGAGTTGTGCCTTCACCACGACCAGCCACAAAGAGACATCCGCGTTCTGCGTTAGGAATATCTAAGCGATGAGGTAGATTCGGACATCCCAAAATGCCCAGTTGAACCTCTCCATCAACTATCCATGCTAATGCAATCGCATACTGATCTTGGCGAAGAAAACCTTTTGTGCCATCAATCGGGTCAAGTGTCCAGTAACTATTTCCTATTTCACCGTTTCCTCTGTCAATCCATTCGCAAACTTTGTGTGATGAAATATTTTCCTGCTGTTGTGCATCCCCCACTACAAAGCGATTCACATATTCAGAAACGCGTTTCAGAAGTGTTTGGTTCTCTCTGAGCGATTGTGCATCTTCCTCTGCAACAATAATGTCTTCTGGATAGGTATCGCCAATTGCTTTGCATATCAGTGCTTGTGACCCGAAGTCCGCTACGGTCACAGGACTACGGTCGCTTTTTTGAATAGTATCTGTTGACACCATCTCCGCTTGTACTTGTTGACAGAGTTCTCCTGCTTTGAGTACAGCCTCAATTGCAATTTGTTTTTTAGGTTTCATTTTGTATTACGATACGTTCGCATATCTACTATTATATCGGTTAAAAGAGCGTTGATTTCGGAATATCTTTAGCCTCATCCAGTTTACGTTTTGCTTCGCCAATGTCGTCAATAATGGTGGAACGTAGCGTAGTATGATTTTCACCTTCTTGCCGTAATACGTATGCTGGATTAAACGTTGCCATAACAAAAGGTGCATAATGAGTATCTGTAAACCAGAGGCCGCGTTCTTCTGTAATACGGAAGCGGGGATGAATAAGTGTTTTTGCAGCGGGTGCACCTAAACATAAAACCACTGCGGGGCGAATTAAGGTTAATTCGCTATCAAGCCATTTTGAACATGCCTTAATTTCTGCTGCCTTCGGCGGACGGTTTTTCAACACACTCCCATTATTTGCCGCTGCACGACATTTAATGATATTCGTCAGCCAAATGTTACTACGCGTAAGTCCATTTGCACTAAGCACCTCATCTAACATATTTCCTGCAGGTCCTGAGAATGGAAATCCCGTGTGATTATCAGCCGCAGACGGACCTTCACCCACTACAACTAATTTTGCGTTGACATCACCGCTTCCAAAAACAACATTTGTTCGTGTTTTCGCCAAATCGCAATCCGTACATACGTTTGCGCGCCTTTTGATGTTTTGGATCTGTGTTTGACGATTTGTCATGATTTCGGGGTGCCGCCTGTTGTCTTCGCAAATTGAATACTCGCGTGGATCAACGACTCGGTTGCCTCAAAAATCAACTGATAAATAGGTCTGTCCCAAATGTATTGATAATCGCTGCCGTAACCAGATACACCGATCGGGATATAATCCTCTGGCACATGAATAAAAAATGTCCCTGCTGCCTGCCTCGTCGGTTGACAGATGATGAGATAACTTTGGCTGTGGCTATCCCAACCTGCTGACAAAATCTCAACACTTCCTTGTGTATAATGCATATCCGTGGAGAGAAGTTGTGGTGTTTTTTGTTCCTCTCTTAAGCACAACAATTTTGCCGATCGCGGTGGCATATTCAGAAGCGTAACACTTTTAGAAACAACACCTAAGTATTGGCGCATCCAAAAATCGTGAACAAGATAATCTATATTGGGATTAAGACCTACGACATCTAAATTCAGATCAATATCGTCTTGCTGGTCTTTCCAATTGAAGACCCCAATCAGATTCCAAGATTCGCGGGCTGTTTCAATAGGCAGATGCCAAATTCGTGATAAAGGTTCATCGTAACGATCAACAGATGTAGCAGCATTCCCAGAGAGTGGGAATAACTTAGCCAACAATTCTGCACGTAACGGAGAAAGGGTTGTAGGCGTATTTGCGCAAAAAACGGTGGCACCACTCAATGCGGTGGCGGTCATTTCAACAATTGCTTCATTGATAGGACGAAGATCATCAACGGATAAATCACCGTATGCGTGCTTCCACAGGATATTATGTACATTGAGATATCCTGCATAGCGGCTCAATCTATGCTTTGTTCCATTTGGTTGATGCCATGCGTCCCTGTTATCAACATATTTCTGGCGCAATAGTGGGTAATTGACCGGAAAACTCCCGATACTGACACTCTCAATTATATTATAGCCAGCAAGAGTTACCTTGCTTTCAGATGCCTCTACTGCTTCGGTCAGTAAACGAACTGCAAGACGATACAATTCGGCAGAGGTAAGAGACTTATCATGCCAAGTCGCATTTGGCGCGACCGACACCATACCGCTCGTATAACTTGACAAATCCACCTTAATTAAGTCATATCCCCATTCATCTATTAGTTGTTTAATTACTTTTCGGACATGCTTCTGTGTTTCTGGGTGTGAAACATCTAAAATAGCAAGGCCACTCTCTCTCCCGGGTAAATGAACTTCGATAGGTTCTCCAAATTTACCGGGAATTGATTTTTCATCTTTTGATTGAGCTTGTTCCTTGTTATTATATCGCAAACATGCTTTAGGATACTTTTGGAGTAATTCCGATTTACGTTCAATACAGAATGGGTCAATACAGATGCTAGCTTTAAAACCTTTCGCGTGAATTTGTTCAACAACTGGTGCCATTCCATCAGGGAAATTCTCTCGTTTCAGGGACAATTTACCGGGATTTGGTTGCCATCCGGTTTCCAAATGAATGTAATCTATTCTACCCGTGAGAGCGGGGTTAAAGAGAGGACTATTAGCAATAGATTCCGTTTGCTCCTCAATAGTTCTTGCACCAAGTTCTCCCTGCATGTTTTCAGATGAAAAACTCCAGCCAGAAAACGTTTGTCGAGTGATGTCGCTCGTATCAGTTGTATTGATGAGACTGTTTTGAGGGGATTTCTGGAGTGTTTTCGCTGCGCTTTCAGCGGCGAGACGTTCGGTAAAACGCACATAGGACGAGTTAGCATCCTCTGTAAAATCAAGGTAACCAATTTCTGATGTGACCACTTCTCCTGCTTGACATTCTTTGTTTTCACAATCATGGTAAAGCGTCCAAGTTGTTAGTCCTTGCTGAGTTTTACGTTTTGAACCTTGGTAGCCTATCTGCATGCGGGGCCACCACTTGTTGGTTGTGATGAACCCAAACACGAGCGACTTTTTGCTGTCGGTGTCGTGGAGAATGCTGTCCTGACAAGGTTGTAAAGTATTATCACGGTTTAAACGGAATCCATCATAGATTTTATGATAACTACTTACACTAGGAGAAATCGGTGGCATTTTGAGGAAAAGATGATATTGAGATGGGTGACCTCCTAATTGGACTGCACCATGCTGTGCGGATATATCAATAAGCGTTATATTTGTTAAGCAAATTGGTGTTGAGTTTAAGTTTTCAACACCTACTTTCAATAATATATAGGGGTGGTCCGCATAGCAAGTGATGTAGGTATGGATACGGATACCTACTCCCTTGGCTGCATCGTTTTTATCAGCAGTGGGATCTTGTGTTGAATCTGGAGCGTGTGGTGTATTTGGCGTCTGTTCTAAATCGTCTGAATTTTCGACTAAATTGGTAGATGATTTACCCTGACGCTGTTTGTTAGTTGCTTTGGTCTCGTAGGTAAACTGTAAGGTTTGGTGAAGTCCAAATGCATCTGTTCCCACAGGTTCTGTGCGAAATTCCCGGAAACCAGCATTCACCGTTTTCAACGTGGTGCCATCAGCAAGACTTATCTGTGTGAACCCATTTTTGATAATTGTCTTACCAGTTTTATCATTATAGTTCCATGTTCCTTTTGATAAATTAAATTCGATTTGGTATTTTTGATGCTTTATATCGACAAATTTTCCTCGCCGTGAAATGGCCAGATCGTCATGTTTCATGCAAGTATTCCTTCTGTCCTCTTGCAGGCAATTTCCATCAACATTTTCTATGCAATGAATTGCAACGTTATTAAAACCTTGTGTTGCACAGATGCATTGGAGAAAATATATGCATGAGCGGCGTCAGCAAAATAAACACATTAGGAAACTTAGTGCTAAAGATATAGTGAAACATACACATTACTTCCTTGCTAACGAAACATTTGTGCCTGCATGGAAAAATCTTGCAATTATCAGCAGTAACGGGCGTCTATTAAAGAGGTTTCTTTTCTCTAAATCCAGACCACTGGAATTCGACTACACTGAGTCCATCTTCGGTCAATTTTCAAAGGAACGAAAACTAGAGATTTCTTATGCACGCTCCATGAAATAATACCCAATTAACTTAGTTCCAATCTATCGGTGCGGTTAGGAAACCGCACCTACCGTCATTTTTCTTGGTATTAGGTGCGGTTAGGAAACCTTGGTTCCAATCTATCGGTGCGGTTAGGAATGCAGATCGCATTTGGGTGAGTACACCGCAAAACCGCACCTACCGTCCGGAAAATAGGACAAATCCCGTTAATTTGGTATAAGTTGACATTTTCTGAGATTCTGTCTAAAGTACCATCCTGCTGAAGGTAATTGCAAATAAATATATTATATCTTACGCAATTTGTCAGAATTTAATCTAACGTCCTCCTAATAATAGCGTATTACTTTCTCAATAGATAAACTTTAATAGTACGCCCATGAGGTTGCGTAAGTAACGTTTAAGAACGATAACGGTATACCACCGCTTGAGTAAATAAGGTGTTATGTCTGTGCTGCCGATTAATAAACAAACTATAGGTAACGGTAGAAGGTTAAACATGTGTTTCCATACTGCTTTTGTCTATCGCATGTTAGTAATCCGATTTCTAAAGGCAGTTCGGTATGTTTATCGTGTTCTACTAAAAGTATTCCTGTAGTTTGAAGTAGGCGGACATCCGATATTTGCGAGAGCCATTTTTGGTAAAGCCTTGCCTCATAAGGCGGATCAAAATAAATGAGTTCAAACGTCTCATCTCGCTTGTGAAGCGAAGCGATACCTTGCGTGATGTCTCTACGAATCAGCTCAACCTGTGGATTAGTGATGTCAAAACCACAAGTATGAAGGTTTTGTTCAATTAATCGAATGCACTTCACATTTTGTTCCAAGAAGGTTACCTTATTCGCTCCTCGACTGAGTGCCTCAAGACCGATGTTGCCAGTGCCAGCACATAAATCTAAAAATTTGGCATTAATCACACGTTCACGTAAAATGCTAAAAACAGACTCTTTGACTCTATCAACTGTAGGTCGGACAGTCCTGTTTTTAGGTGTAGCCAAGCGTCTGCCCTTAAATTTGCCTGCGATAATTCGCATTTCGCACACCTGTGCAAATTACTGCAATCTGTATTTGTCGTATCTGTGAAAATTATCTGGCAGACACCTGACTAGCGCAATTGTTAAACGAACAAATCTTTAATAACGCTGCCTTCATTTACAACCCGGATTGGACGACCAGAACGAGACATATTCTCTTCCTGATAGTCAATTCCGAGTGCGAAGCAGAGCGATGCGAACAGGTCTGGTACACCAATAGGATTGGTGACAACTTTCATTCCATCTTCGTCAGTGCTTCCAATGACTTGTCCACCACGGGTGCCGCCGCCTGCTACAACAGCTGACCAACCGTTCGGGTGATGGTCTCGCCCATCATCTTGGTTAATTTTCGGTGTCCGTCCGAATTCTCCAAGCCATAAAACGATGGTTTCGTCAAGTAGGTCACGTTCACTGAGGTCTTTGATTAGCATAGCGAACGCTGGGTCAACGACATTAAGAAGTTCTTTGACTCTTTCAAAGTTATTTTGGTGTGTATCCCAACCATCAAGCGTGATTTCAACAAATTTAACGCCAGATTCAACAAGACGTCGTGCCATCAAACATCCTTGCCCAAACCTATTCATGCCGTATGCTTCTCGGACTTCAGTCGGTTCTTCATTAAGTTCAAATGCCTTGATTTTGGGTGAGTTGATAAGTTCATCCGCTTTTTTGTAGATGGCTTCGTGTGCTTCTGTACCACGTCCAGTCCGTTTGGAGATGAAATCCTTCTCAAGATTATTCAGCATTTTGAGACGTTCACGGAAACGGTATGTATCCATCTGTGCTGGATATTCAATGTCATCCACCTTTTCCATCGGATTATTCACGACAAACGGGTCGTGAGCTGCCCCCAGAAATCCACCGGAGTATGTTGGTGAATTGATATTGACACAACTTGGTAGTTTAGATTCGTTGTCATCAAGATAGTAAGAGGTCATTGAACCCAAGGTGGGGTGTCGGACTGCGCCGCCTGGAGCATAACCGGTATGCAGTAAATAACGTGCGCGTTCATGGTTGCCTTCTCGAGACGCCATTGAGCGAATAATGGAAAGGTGATGTGCCTGTTCAGCAACGAGCGGGAGATGTTCTGATACCTCAACACCTTTTACACTGGTAGGAATCGGCATAAAAGGACCGCTATTTTCTACAGAAGGTTGTTTAGGATCAAAGGTATCTAACTGGCTTGGACCACCGCTCATGAACATAACGATACAATGTTTTGCACGTGGGATAACCTCTTCTAACTGAGCGGCACCAGGAGAACCAAAGTGCTGCATTGCTACAAGTCCAAGAAAACTACCTACTCCATATTTGAAAAAACCACGGCGAGAAATCTCTTTATGCCAAAATTCAGGGGCATCATATTCAGGGATCCATATTTCTGATCTCATTTATTTTCACCGCATTCTCAAGACAAGAATACATACTTGCGAATACGACTCCTTATTTGTCCCGCTACATCGTCAAGGATAATATCCATACCTGCGGGATAGGTGTTAAAACTGACGTTGTTTTCTCGAAAATAATCTGTAATACAGTTTTCGTTTGCTTTTTCCGGTAGAATTTAATTTTCTATTGGCAAACATACTTGAAGATTCTATCTTCAAGTATTTCATTACATCCTACAGTGATACTACCCACTACCTAAAGGTAGGGGCTTCGGCTTCGTAGCAACTGCGGTTTACTCAGAGAGTCCACCGTCTTATTATCGCTCCACCAGCAGGCTATTATTCCGAATCAGATCGGTTTTATCAGGCATTCTTGTCCTGGGTACCCCAGCCTGCAAAAAATAATAAATGGGGGTGCCGATACAATGCGCGGGGTTTTTACTCCGCCTGCGACTTACATGAACGACACCAAAATAATAGATGTTTTACAAGGTCTCACTTGCAACTTGCCACATACCATACTACTGGTAAGGATAGGACCTGCATAAGCATGCAGGGTAGTATTCCTATCCAGCAAGTTGTTATAATTATACTACATTTTCGGGGCGTTTGTCAAGTTTATTTTTCACACACATCGTGCGCCGTCTACATCCCACAAGCTAAAGCATGGGGATTTGACAGGAAGAGTGTTAAAAATATAGTATCATACATTACATATTAATAGCAAGCAAAAAATCGGTTGAGCGTGTGTGACGTTTTGTTACATAGGTTCAATTTACCAGAAATGAAACTTTAATAACAGAACACTAATTAGATATTTGATCGTGACTGACACCCATCTACATTGATACATGTCCCAGTAATAAGACTTGCACGTTCGGAGGCGAGAAAAACAGCAACATTGGCAATTTCTTCAGGTTTTCCGAAACGACCCAGTGGCATTTCGCTTTTGACAAAAGATTCCATACGTTCTGGGTCCGCTTTGATACGGCGAGCCCATCCGCCACCGGGAAAGAGGATAGACCCTGGTGCGATACTATTGACACGTATATTGTCGGGTGCAAGTTCCTTTGCCAACGATTTTGACATGCTAATTTCTGCGGCTTTCGCTGCGTTATAGGTGATATGCCCACCACCTTCTCTACCGTAAATTGAAGTAATCATTATGATCGCGCCACCACCTTGTTTCTGCATCGCTGGAATAGCAATACGGTTTATTCGCGTTGCGGAAACAAGATTTAGATCGAGTATTTCGTGCCATTCATCATCAGAAATCTCATTTAGAGGTGTCCAACGACTCCCACCCACATTGTTAACAACAACATCGATTCTACCGTAACGATCCAATGTTTCTGTCATAAACGCTTCTACTTGAGTGGTATCAGTTACATCGGTAGGTTTTGCAAATGCTTCTATATCGTGTGCGTTAAGTTCCTCGGTTACAGTTTGTAAGGTTTCTGGGTCTCTGCCGCAGATGCTAAGTCGCGCGCCTTCTTCAGCGAATCCGAATGCTATTGCTCTACCTATGCCACGGCTTGCCCCTGTCACAATGACAACTTTGTCTGTTAATCCTAAGTTCATTAATTATCTCCGTCTTTCAGAATGTTGATAATGCTTACTATCTGTGGTATTACGACCTTTTAGACGTTATTTTTCTTCCTTTAGTCGATATCCGACTCCGTACACAGTCTCAATCTGTGTGCCTAAATTTCCGAGTTTGCGTCTGAGACGGCTGACATGTGTATCAATGGTTCTATCAATACCGTAATATTCCTGTCCCCAGATAGTATCCATAAGAATATTGCGTGAAAATACGCGTCCGGGGGAACGTGCGAATAATGTGATAAGTTTAAACTCCGTAGCAGTAAGATCAATTGCCCCATCTTCGGTCAACACTTGATGTCGATCCAGATCTATTACTACCCCGTGCGTTTCGATTTGATTTTCTTCTTCAGGCTGATTACTTGCGTTGAGCCTACGTAGGACAGCATTGATGCGTAAAACGACTTCGCGCGGACTAAAAGGTTTTGTGATATAATCATCAGCACCTAATTCAAGTCCAGCGACTCGGTCACTTTCTTCATCTTTGGCGGTCAGCATTACGATAGGGATATTTTTTGTGCGGGGATCGTTCTTTAAGAGTCTACAGACAATTAAGCCGTCCACCTCTGGCAACATCAGGTCTAATAAAATGAGATCGGGGGGTTTGTCTACTGCGCGTTGTAATGCGTCAGCACCATTACGAACAGTATCAACTTTAAAATTTTCCTGCCGTAGATTATATCTCAGCAACTCTACAATATCACGTTCATCCTCTACAATTAATATTTTTGCTTCCATCAGAATTCCTTGTTATACTATATTAACTTGATTTGAAGTCTTCGGATAAGGTCAGCATTGCAAGGCACGGGGACCTCACAGGACAAATCGGGGTAATTGGGTATTGGACCGTATTAACTTGATTTGAAGTCTTTTAATAAGGTCAGCACAGAACCATTCAATTATCCGGTAGTTCTCACCTGATGCTCAAGTCTCTCTTCTCGTCCGAGCAACCTCCGAATCGCGACCCTCTCTAAAATATAGTGAAAAACTTGAAAACTGAATGGCTCTGGCGTTTCTCGTATTAAGTTTCTGAACCGAACAGTAAGCGCGCTTACCTTACGGATAAAACTCCGTTGATATTATACAGATTAATTTGGGATTAATTGTTACGGTTCCGAAAAATAATCTCGTCAAGTGAATCTGCATCCCAAACCTCTTCAAAGAGTGAATCAAGGCGAGAGAGGTCCTGTATTGAGACAACCTGATTGGTAATAGATTCTGGAATATCATCAAATCGGAACTGTATCAGTTTGAGGACTGCTGCTTGCTTGGCACGTGTTTCACCTTGTTCTATTCCTTCAGCTTTGCCCTGTTCTATTCCTTCAGCTTTGCCCTGTTCTATCCCTTCAACTTTGCCTTGTTCTATTCCTTCAACTTTGCCTTGTTCTATCCCTTCAGCTTTGCCTTGTTCTATGAGAACATCTGCCATTGACTTTGCCATCGCTTCTACCTCCATTTCGTGGGTATGTTGGTCTACCAACTTTATCAGGTCTGGATGCTCTTCAACAGGACGACGATGCAGAATCAGCAAAAGCAGATATTGAATAGCACGATACCTCTGCCCCAACTGCGCGGGACCAAGTGTGTTGAGATGCGATACTGCTTTGACCAACGCATCCATTATCAATTCTTTGTTTGAATTTTCCTGTTGAAGAACGGTTAGCAACCATCCAAATGGGTGGTCGGTTTTCGTTAAATCCGCGGTATCTGTTTCTTTTACACTTAAAAACAAAACGTCAAATTTTGGAACAAACTGAGACAAAACATCCGGAATATCCATTATCGCATCAAGTGTCAACGGGGCGTTCCAACGCCTATCACCATTATAAAACACAATCGGGAGAATCGGACGCAAACGCCATCGACTTTTCGGTGAATCACTTGAATCCCACTCATGGCGTTGCGCCTCCCAAATCTGCATCATATAAGATAATAAACGGAATCCCATGGCTACATCAACTGTCGATTGGTGTTCAATCAGGATATAGATGAGTAACTCGTCAGATTCTGATCCACCCTGAAATGGCACACGAAATAGAATGTCAGCCTCCTGTTCTCTGAGGTTACCAGCAATGAAACTCCTATTGAGAAAGGAAAGACGACTAAAGTCAATCCGGTGTACAAGCTCGCTTGCGACAATTTCTAACAACCCTTGCACATTTTCTTTGTCCTGCAATAACCATCTTGCACTCTTGTCGGGAAAATGTTGGATCGGTATGTCAAAAAAACTACGTATTTCTGTATCTATTGTCATGTTATCTCCTATCAAACGATGTGCTTATAGGATAGCAGCCTTCGCATGGAGAATCAACATGAATCAACACCGGATCAGAGCTATTCAATTATCCGGTAGTTCTCACCTGATGCTCAAGTCTCTCTTCTCGTCCGAGCAACCTCCGAATTCGCGATCCTCTCTAAAATATAGTGAAAAACTCGAAAACTGAATGGCTCTGAGGTCAGCATTGTGAGGAGGACCCAGAGACCTTGCAGGACAAATCGGGGTAATTTGGTATTAGCATTTAATTTTCAGAATAAATCGTAAAGTTACGTATCTTTTCCATACTATTTTAACATATTAAAAGGTAAAAAAATAGTGAAAATAAACCCTATTTGTGATATTATACCAAATTAACTTGCTTTGACGTCTTTTGATACCATATTAACTTGATTTGAAGTCTTCGGATAAGGTCAGCATTGCGAGGAGGACCCAGAGACCTCGCGGGACAAATCGGGGTAATTTGTATGATACAGGACACCGTTGTGAGGAGGACCCAGAGACCTCACAGGACAAATCGGGGTAATTCGGTATTATATGAAAAAATTCCGGAAAGGGGTGGAGACCAATCACAACGATAAAAATTATACTTTTTAGACTTCTGCGATGGAATTTAGCTTATTGTTTGATATGCTTATTTATGATTTCATCGCTTTTTACTTATGCTGACTCGGACTTTCGTGGTTTCACAACTGAAAATGCATTGGCACAACAAAAAATAGAAACAGCATTTAAGGAACTAGTTTCACCAGAGATATGTCGGATAAAACTACGTAGGTTAACGGAAGAACCACATCTTGCTGGAACAGAAAACAGTCGTAAGATAGCAGAATTTCTGAAGAATGAATATGAAAGTTACGGCTTGCAGGTGAAGATATATGAATATCAGGTGTATCTTCCGCATCCGCTTGAGGTGCATGTAGAACTTGTCGCACCGACAAAGCACGTGGCGGTTAGCAAAGAATCGGGTTGGGGATGGGACAAAGATTCATTTCAGAAAGACATTGTGCCGGGTTACAATGCTTACTCTCCTGATGGTGATGTGACGGCTGAATTGGTATATGTCAATAAGGGTTTGCCCGATGATTACCGCAAGTTACGTGAACTTGGAATTTTAGTAAAAGGTAAAATCTGTATTGCGCGATATGGTGGTAGTTACAGGGGTGTGAAAGCTAAGTTGGCAGGGGATAATGGCGCAGTTGGCTTGATTCTTTACTCCGATCCGGCAGATGATGGATATATGCGTGGTGATGTTTATCCGCGTGGTCCGTGGCGGTCTGCCGATGCCATTCAACGTGGAACGGTAAAGTATATCTTCCAACATGCAAGCGATCCATTGACCCCTGGTTGGGCTGCGATTAAGGATGCCCATAGACTTTCAATGGATGAAGCAACAGACCTTCCCAAGATTCCTGTCGTGCCGATTGCTTATAGAGACGCACAACCTTTGTTGCAGGCATTAGGCGGACCAAATGTACCATCAAATTGGCAGGGAGGATTGCCGTTTGCATATCATATCGGACCGGGACCTGCACAGGTGCATCTCAAGATGCGAAGTGAACATAGCATCCGTCCGATTTACAACGTTATCGCTACATTAGAAGGAACGGAATATCCTGATGAGTGGGTAGTTTTAGGTAATCATCATGATGCGTGGGTTTACGGTGCGGCAGACCCATGTAGCGGAACGACATCCTTACTTGAAGTCGCGAGATGTTTAGGCGCATTAGCAAAACAGGGTATGCGTCCGAAACGGACGATCATTTTTGCCTCATGGGATGCTGAAGAATTTGGCATCATCGGTTCAACTGAATGGGTTGAGGAACTGAAGTTGGAACTGAAGGAGAAAGCGATTGCTTATTTGAATGTTGACATCGCTGCAACAGGTAGTAGATTTTACGCAAGTGCAGCACCACCCCTCAGACAATTAGTTCGGGATGCAACACAGGAAGTGATTGACCCAAGGACCTTGAAATCGGTTTATGATAACTGGAAAAAGGCACAGAATGTTATGGTGCCTAAGGTTGGTAACCTCGGTAGTGGTTCAGATCATTCGCCATTTGTTGGTCATATCGGTGTGGCTGCGGTGAGTATGGGGTTTAGTGGTCCCTATGGTGTGTACCATGCGATGCAGGACAATTATTATTGGATGGAACATTTTGGTGATCCAACGTTTCAGTATCAGGTAGCAATGGCACAGATTTGGGGGATCATCGCGCTTCGCCTTTCAAATGCAGATATTTTGCCTTTTGATTACGATGTGTATGCTAAGACGTTACTTGATGAACTTGAGACATTAGAAGATAGCGTGCCAATTGAATCTAAAAGATTGCTTGCTCTTCTCACGGAATGGGAACAAACAGCAACAACGCTCAATCAGCAGTTTGAAAAACACCTTATGTCTGAGAACAAGGAGAAGATAGTAGAAATTAATCAGCGTTTGTTTCAATTAGAACGAGCATTGACAGATGATGCAGGTTTGCCACTCCGTCCATGGTTTAAGCACCTTGTTTATGCACCGGGTTTGAATACAGGCTACGCTGCTGTTGTTTTTCCTGGTATTCGTGATGCTATTGAAAAGGGAGATGTTGCAAAGGCAAAGATAGAGGCTACACGGCTTGCTGAGGCGTTTGAACGGATGGTTAAAGGGCTTAAGGAGATAATGGCACTACTTTGACAATATAATTTAGTTTAATGTGGAATATCTGCTGTCTGTGATTCAGACAAACCCCCGCGAATCTATATGTCAACAGCGTTTTTTCAAGTGCGCGTGCGAAAAAAGACTGGTATATAATCAACATTTATTCTGACCGTTGCTCCTCAGGAGGAAGCGTAACTTTGGTTATCATCATAAGATTAGTAGAATCAATAAAAACTAAATATTCTTTTCATTCGTTTCCCTCCTTAGGTAAATCTAAATACTCGTAAGGGTTAATACCTTCCGAAAAATCAAGGACTTTGAGATCTGATGGGATCTCATTTTCAAATCGGAATTTTGAGATATCAAAACTGTCAGCAGGATGACATCTTAATCGCGTAATGTATTTTTTTCCCCGAAATTCTCCCCATCTAACATAGACGGTTCCCTGAACAGTAGGATAAATTAATCCAGTACTTTGAAGGTACCCTATGCCATCTGGGCGTACTCCTTCTTTCCACAATTTTACGCGGACACGATCTAATAATTCTCCTTCTACAGAACCGTGCGGGATATTAAAAATCCGCTGCTCCGGAAAATCTTGCGGGATCTCTGGGTAGGCTCCAAATCCAAACGACGACATTTTCACATCCGCTGTCGATACTGTTTCGGCTTTGTGTTTCTCTGCAGTTAGTTTTATGTTTTCATCAGTCGCATTGGCAGCTAGTTCCCGTTCCACCTTACTGTCTTTATCATTGTTATGAGATGTTTCCAATTGCTCGCGTGTTTCTGCTGTCTGTTGTTCATAGGGGGCAAGTTCCTGCTGATACCAGGAATAGCATGCTATACCGAAAACAATCAGGAAGCCAAAACTGCCAACAACCCATTTATTGGTAAAAATATCGCGTATCATCTTATACCTCCAAATTTGAGTTGGGAATCGATCAAATTCCAATTACATTTGTCATGACACCTTTGTAATAGGTGTCTCTCTACGATTAACCATAGGCATCAATTTAAGAAAAGCACAACATGCTCAATTCTAGGCCTGGTAGGACCGGTTAGGAAACCGCTCCATTAGCGTCAATTTAGCGGTCCCCAACGCGGTAGGTGCGGTTTGTAACCGCACCGAATCTTATGGAATATGCGTCCGATAACCAGTTGCGAAAACAATACGGTGCGATTAGGAAACCGCCCCTACCGGACCTGGAGGATCACTAAATTGACGCTAATAGAGCGGTGTAGTCGCGCAATGCATTGCGCCTCTTATATTCAAAGAAAAGAGCCACAGCGAAACCCATAGCCATCAATCAAAGGAAAGAACGCGTTTGTCCTCGCGCACTTCATTGCGCCTCTTATAACCGATTGCCAATACCCAAAATTAGTCTTCGTTCTTAATAACAACCGCTTCATTTGGTTTCAATATAACTGCTTCACCAACCTTGAAATGATGCTGATAGTCAGTTTGGACGAAATAAGGTTTACCATCTACCTCAACGCGATAGGTGAAATCATGTCCTTTGAATTCACGAGCAGCAATACGTCCCGGTTTTCTATCGTCAGAATTGGGGTTATGTTTCTCTATAGTGAAATGTTCTGGACGAATTGAGAGAAAAATATCGGTTGTGTCTGGAAAATCTATCTCTAACGATCCGAAAGGCGTATTTGCTACACCGTTTTTGATGTCTGTTTCAATGATGTTGGTTTTTCCCAAAAAGTTCGCTACATACACTGTTTTTGGTTGTCTGTACACTTCTTCAGGTGTGCCAACTTGTTCTATTGTTCCACTGTTCATCACTGCAACCCGTTCGGCAAAACTCAATGCTTCTTCTTGATCGTGGGTCACCAATACCACACTAATCCCAGAGGCTTTTAGCAATCCTCGGACTTCTTCTCTTGTTGCTTGGCGAAGACCCGCATCAAGACTTGAGAAGGGTTCGTCTAACAGCAGCAGCTTCGGTTGTGTTGCAAGTGAGCGTGCTAAAGCGACTCTTTGTTGTTCACCCCCAGAAAGATGATGTGGCATCCGGGAGTGTAAGTGCGCAATTCCGACTCGTTCAAGGGTATCCAAAGCATTCGCATACCGTTCCTTTTTTGGCATTTTGCGACTAAGTCCAAAGCCTGCGTTTTCCAGAACGTTCTTGTCTGGAAAAAGTGCATAATCTTGAAATACAAACCCAATTCCACGCGCTTCAGGTGGAATATGAATTCCAGCGTCCTCAAGAACGCGATCTCCCATTGAAATTGAACCCACGTCGGCTCTTTCAAACCCAGCAATTAAGCGTAACGTTGTTGTTTTTCCACAACCGCTCGCCCCTAAAAGTGCGAAGATTTCCCCCGGATACACCTCAAAACTGACATCCGTTACAATAGGCGTTGCTGCAAATTGTTTTGTTATTGATTTGACAGTGAGTAGTGGTGTCATATAGTAATACCAATTCTGATAAATAAACTACCATTACGGAGATCTAATACCAAATTAACGTGATTCGAAGTTTTCGGGTAAAGTCGGCATTGCAAGGCACGGGGACCTCGCACTACAAATCCCGTTAATTGGGTATAATACCAAAAAGCCTCTGTAAATAAGAGGACAGAGGCTTTTTGCTAAATGAATGCTATGTTTGTTCTATTCCTTATCATCTTCCGGATAGTCAATTGACCATTTACCGCGTCCATCGCCAGTAGGTAGTTCTTGCCAAAGTGCTAAGAAGTTCTCTGGCGCGTTATGTTCCAAAAGATGCGCCATAAAGAGTTGATGCAATTCAGTGACAAGCGCAGCATTATCCTCAGCAAGATTATTAGTTGCGATCGGATCTATGGTAAGGTCAAACAATTCAGGAGTGCCGGACGCCCCAACAGGTGCGTATCCCCAACGTTCTGTTACCAAAAACGGTGTTGTCGCACGACGTGGTACAGTGCCGTTTCGTGAACCGATGTGGGTTCCCGTTACAGCATATTCTCTGTGTTGAGAATCACCGCTGAGGAGGGCATCAGCAAAAGATCTGCCATCAAAAGGTTTTGGTGGATCAAGTGTGACACCAGCCAGATCACAAAGGGTTGGTAGGATATCCATCGGTTGCGCAATCATATCAAGACGTTGTCCTTTCGGAACATCACCACCTGCAATTAAGAACATCTCGTGGTTGATCTCAGGATAGGTGGGCCAATATCGAGGATCTTCGGGATCAATGTTAGATTTTCCAGTCCTCTTGTGTTCTCCGATAGACATCCCGTGGTCAGACATCACAACAACAAGTGTATCATCCCATAACTCAAGGTCCTCAACTTTTTCAAGGATCCGTCCAATGTGTCTGTCAACAAGTTCGGATTCACCTGCGTAGTGTGCCCATAGGTTATGTAACTCGGCATCTGTATAGATAGATGAACGTCCATAATTCGGATGTAGCATCGGTGGCCCCGTATAGGTTGGATCGTAGCGTTTGACGATGTATTCAGGTGGATCCCAGGGTTCGTGCGGATCGAAGAAATCAACCCAAAGGAAGAAGGGACCTGATCGATAATTTTCCTCTAAGAATCTTATTGCGGTTTGCGATGTTCTGCCGGAAAAAGTTTCAGCCTCGTATTGGTAGTATCGGTTTGTCCAACGGTGAGTATTGGGTAAGGTGTTACCGCGGAAGGCAGGATTTGGGCGTGTTTTGTCATCTGGCATAACAGTCTGGATTTCATCGTTAAGATGAAGCAGCGGTTTATCCCCCTCTTGTCCACGGTGTTGGAAAGCAGCTTGAAAACCTTGTTGGAACCGTGCATTGAATAGATGGGGACAATCGCATATCAACTGCGTTGCATAACCTTGTCCACCTAACAGTTTAGCAATATGGTTTGGACCGCTCAGATCAATCGCCTGCCACCCGTAGTGTGGCCATCCGACTGTGCCAGTCGCAACGTCGGTACGATGCGGGATTGTAGGAAAACTGCTCATATAAAATTTATCAATCGCAGTTGCACGTTCAGCCTCAAATTTATCGAGTAGCGGTGTACGGATTGGTTTTTCTGCCCGTTCACCGAGGTTGTCATAGCGGAATGTGTCGGTAATTAGCAATACGATATTTTCCATATTTTATCCTCATCACTCTTCGGGCTGGAGACCCCATCCTTTAGGTTGGGGAGGAAAGCCCGCTCCTATAGTTAAAATTCAGACGCTTAAGAACTTTGAAATCCTGTCGTTTTGCGCCTGTGGTGATTCGTTTCCCATCCAAACTGTAGATAGAAAACAAACCTTTTGCGTTAATACCTGAAAGTCTTGTTAATCCGTGTTTGACATGCTTCACCAAAGTGTTCTTGACCAAGCCTTGTGCTAATAAGGTGCCACCATATCGCGAACGAATGCCGTTCTTTTGTGGGTTCTGCCGATGAAGTTCACGTCTTGAAATAGGTATAGGTGCGATGCAGAATATATCTGTGTTGTCGGGGACATCCACCCCACCGACAGTGTGATATGCCAAGCACCAACTATCTACACAGTGTGCATCAAACGTCTCAGCAAGTTTCTTGGAAGACTTCTTGAGCCCAAGTTTATCTCGCAGTTCTTTCGTCTCCCAACCTTGAAGTGTGAACAATGTCCATCGCTTTTGTATTTCACCATAAAACCAAGACTTTCCGACTTCAAGAGGACTGAAAGAACTATTCCACTTTTTCGCACGTTTGAGTGTCCGTGCCTTAATGTCCTCAACACATACATACGTGATAGGATACAACTTGGACAACCAATCTAAGATACGTAGTTTCCAATCCCACCTTGCACGCGTGCCAGCAGGCATTCGTGCTCTATTCGCCAAACGATTCGTCCGGTTCTTTCTATTCGGACAGCTGCGAGAACGACGGGTTCTCCGAAGGTCTCTGCGTTTCTCTACTTTCTTGCCCACTTTGCTATGGGCGTCTGCTTGAACGTTCAGATAGGTGTGAGACATCGACTTCACTGTGAAACCCTCTTTCTTGCTACCGGGGTCTACACCCACAGCAATCTCTTGAGTATCTCTCTGAGAAGGCTCTTTAGTGAGACAGATACAATAGATACCATTGTCCCAATAAGGCGTTGCCTCACCACGTTGGACGAGCTTGCGCGCACGCGCAGCGTGCATAGGCATTAGCACCTCACCATCTTTCGTTTTAACAGGAACAAACATAAGTTTGTATTCTCCTTTTCAGGGTATGTGTTGCCCCATCCAGATCACAGTATCCGAGAAGAATCGGACTTGGGGAGCATCCGAAACATCGTGCTGGCTACCACGCCAAGATACCACGATATTTTACTGTAGTACAACGGTTTAACTTGTGGAGTGAACGCTTGGTATGCGCTTCGCACAAGCCCCATGCTTTAGCTTGGGGTTATTGACTATTGATTAGTACACGTTCTATGTGATACTCACGACGGAAACCAAAGCCGTGTGCTTCTTTTGCACACAACTCTCCTATGTGATTCCTGCTTCCGTCTCTCGTGCCTCCGAATGAGGTCTTATTTGTACTCCACAGGCGTAACTTCCCGTGTATCCCACGGTAGGTTGTTAGCGAATGTGGTAGGGTCGTTGTAGTAACAACGTATATTAGTTTTTCTCTACCACATTCTAACGTTTTGAGTGATTTTGCACCAGCATCACACATCTTTCCACAGGTGAGGGATAGGACCCGGACAGGTTGTCCGGGGTGGAACCCTATCCACGATGGGACATATAGTCCAACATGTTTTGGTGCAAATGTCATAAGTTTTTTGACCCACAGTTAAAGCAGTGGGATTGTCAGATAATTCCCTTCATTACATTATCGTATCTGATATATTTGCGATTGTGAGGCACGGGGACCTCGCAGGACAATAGGGTTATCTGATATATTTGCGATTGTGAGGCACGGGGACCTCACAGGACAATAGGGTTAATCGAGTATAAGAGGCACAATGAATTGCGCGACTACAAAATCCGAAAGTCTAATCTGACATACTCCCACAGCTAAAGCAGTGGGGTTCTTTTGTCCCACCTGCTGTGTAGATTGTGGTATCAACAAGGGTTGCTTGCTAAGCAAGTCTAACACCCTCTACTCCAACAGACGATGCCCCGCCTGCACACCCGAAGGTGTCTTATGAACATTTTTGAGAGTGCTGTTTTCGGGATGGTGTCCTACCACTCTTTCCCATTACACTCTAAGCTTCCATCAGCAACTATCTGGTGTCAAAGACTTCTACCGCTTGTGTCGCAACTTTACGTGAGTTCACTCGGTATGTAGCACCCAGAACGCCTGCTCACAACCCGTGGAGTTACGAAAAGAGATTATAGCAAGAATCGTGTTTTATGTCAAGAAAAAGTTTTGGTCTAATACAAGAGGGCGGTGTCTACATCCCAAAGCTAAAGCATTGGGTTTTGACACCGAAACTCGATAAAGCCTACACTCCGCACTTCTGATTCCGATTTTCGGTATTTATTTCTCAAACCTGCGTGGTCCCTACATTGAGTAAGCAATTTCAGGTGAACCAGAAAAAAGACAAGTGGAAAATAGAATCTTAATTCACAACTCCAAATCTCCCCTATCTCGTGCGAATCCTTTCGTGACGCGGGTTTGTCGTAAAAATACCAAAATGTGTCAAAACAAGTGCGGAGTGTAGGATAAAGTTTAGCATTTTATTAGATTTACAATAACCCGATATTTCTACTCAAACCTGTTGTGTTGATGTTTTTAGCAGGAGCATTGTTACAAATAGCAACGGCAGAATCACAGCCACAGATACTGCAATTGATACTTGCGCACCGATTAGACACGGAAAGAAAAGAATTGAACCTATCATTGAACCTTTCAGTGCAAAATAGCCGTTTTTCTCGTTCGGTTGCAGATAGAGCGGGATACGTGTGATAATCGCAGCAAGTATGCCTAAAGTTACCCAAACTGCGTAAAATTTATGAACGAGTGGTTCTTCCAGCCAATAGGGTAAAAGCGCGATGATAAAAGATGACAGTGTTGCGGCTGCCGACAAAATCAGTGCCGGACGAATACCGAGCTGATGCGGTGTTGTTAGGATACCCTGTTGTTTGTCACGTGAAATGTCTTTGAATGTCGTTGTAATATGTGTGCCTAAATCGTAAAGTGTGGTTGCCCCAAACGCATACCATACTAACCGTGGCACCTGACCGCTAACTGCTAATGCACCAAAGATGTTGAGCAGCCCAATTCCCAATGGTAGTGTCAAACTTCCTAAGATACCGCGCGCTTTGAAAAAGGCATTATATAGATGCGAAATAGCGACTAACGCCATTACCAACAGACCCGCTTTTGTGTTTAACAGAAACCCACTGATGACACATAGCCCATAGATAATACTTGCTGGTACCAGTGCTTGCTTAGGTGTTAACCTATGCGAAGGAAGTGGACGATTCGGATTCGTGTGCGCGTCTGTTTCGCGGTGGAAATAGTCGTTTTTTATCATCCCCGCGAAGTAGCCGAATAATGCAATGAGTAAAACCGCTGCTACTCTCCACGACAATTGTCCTTTGCTTGCAATCAGCGCGCCGGGAAGTGTTGCAACAATTGGAATTCCAAACAGTGGATAACGTATGAGTTCAAGATACGCCTTGACTCTGCTCATTTGATTAAAAGTTATCCCTTGGCACTCCTGCCTCTGAAACTGGGGTATTTCTTGGGTCAAAAACTTCATCAACACCATAAAATTGGTCGCTCTGAGTTGCAATACTCAGTTCAGTGACATTCGGTCCTACCTGTTTATTTCCGCTAATATAATTGTCCCGGAGTCTGCCACCGTCGTAGACTGCCCAACCACTGTTCAATGTGATGTTGTTGGATATGATCTCTGGTGAAGAGGTAGAATAGCAGATGATTGCATATTCGTAATTTGATCGGAGATTGTTATGTTGGATGCGTGGTTGTGAGTCATCTTCACATACAAGTCCATATCTGTTGGCATTGAATTCGTTGTACTCAACCTCTGGCGCGGCGGAACCTCGGAATTGGGCCCCACTTCCGTTCCTGTTGAACTCGTTGGCGGAAATTGTCGGGTTGGTATTTTCACAAAGCACCCCGATATTGTTTTCGCTGAAGAGACATCTTTCAATTTGGACGGTATCTGTTCCGCATACAATTCCGTTAGTTGCATGCTGGATGCGACAGTAGGTGATACGGCTATTAGGGCTCTGTGCCTCAATCTTAATGCCTTGCCAATCGCCTGCTTTTGGTGGAGCTGCGTTGGGCGCTGGGGTTCCAGGTGCGGTTAGTGGTCGGGTAAGCGTTTTTTGATCTGATTTAGGTTTCTCCATCATCTGCTGCTTCCCTAAGGAACCGAAAACAATCATTCGGTCAGGGACACCTTCTGCGTAAAGTTCTCCTTGCACAATGATTTCAGTGGGGACATCTGCTGGTTCAATCCCAACGATCGTTCCTGCCCGTATAGTCAGTGTTATACCTTCTGGAACTATAACGGTGCCTGTAACATACACGCGTCCATCCCAAACTTCATTTTGTGTTAGTTCTCCGGACTTTTCTATGATTCCTGTAGCAGAATCACCCGTGTCCAGATTTAATGCACAACCTTGACACCCCAAATACACACTTATGATGCATAAGATGAAGATAATTTCTATTGATGTTTTTTTCATAACGTATTTTTATCACAAATTTTGATTTATGTCAAGACTTACTTGACATTTGGCAGGGTTATTTAGTTTTAAGAATTTTCAGTTGATAAGTGTTACTTAGAGTTTAGGTTATTTTAAAATAAAACACGCGTTCCTATTTTGATGAGAACGCGTGTTTGCTTTGAATGGGTATTGTCTTGACAGTCTCGTGCCTACTCAGGTGCTGCCTCAATTATGTCAGGCTGCGGCATTCCATTAACTATTTTGCGTACACCGACACTTTTCACGGGATTGCGATTCGCATCAAAGCGAGAAATACTTGTTGCCCCCTCGTAGTTTGTGATCGCAGTGATTGCATCTCGAATCGCACCTGGATCATCGGTTGATCCCACTGTCTCGATTGCCATTTTCAAAATTTTCATGGCATCATATCCTGATGCAGCAATACCGTCAACAGAGCCATATTTCGCTTCATAAGCAGAAATAAAATCTACAGCATCCGGATCTAAGTTGGTACAATAGTACGAATTTTCAAGATGTGGTAGCGCATCTATATTCTCAAACATCAACGGATCATCCCACCCATCGCTACCAATAAAGGTGGATTTAATCTCCATTTCTCTCGCCTGTTTCATTATGTGCGGGTTCTCTGGTGGAAAACTGGCGAGAAGAAGAACATTAGGTGCTGCGTCTTTAACTGCAGTAAGTTGTTCATCAAACATCGTGTCCTTTCCCTCATAGGTTTTCTCAACAACTACGCTACCGCCAAGTTTTTCGAAATTTGTCTTAAATGATCTAACAAACCCTTCAGAGTACACATCCATATTTTGCCAAATCATTGCGGCTGTTTTCGCGCCGAGTTGATTTACTACAACTTTTGCCAGAAGTTTTGCCTGCAACACATTGGAACCGGCAACGAGAAAAAGAAAATCGTTCGGGTCCGTTTCCTCAGACGTCACCTCTGCCCTGGTTGCCCCTAAAAGTACAGGAACGGTGGTAATAGGTCCAACTTTCACAGCGTGACTCGAAAACAGAGGACCTAATATAGCAACCACATTCTCCTCTTCAATTAGTTCTCTTGCGGACTCAACAACGGTTTCTGTTTTCTCTTCTCTATAGATAAGTTCTACATGCATTCCGAGAATACCACCGGCAGCGTTGATTTCGGCTTGAGCGAGTTCCGCCCCTTTGCCAAAACCGGTGTAGTTCGGCTGCGGATGAATCAAACCCACTTTAAGTGTAGGTATCGTTTCAGAATCTGAAGGACTGACTATTCCATCAGTCATACCCATATCCATAATTTTTTCACATCCAGACAGCCAGACAACTGAGAGTGCAAGTAATACGAATATCGTCAATCTAAAAATTTTCATGTTCATAAATTCTCCCTATATTTTAGACCTCCATAAAGTGTGATGTAGTCAAGATTTTCGATTTAGGTTGTAATACAACATTATTATAATTTAGTTGAATAGACTCACTTTGATTAGGCTTCTGCGTTCGGTAAGCAAACGCAGAAGATACAGAGTTAACATTCTAAAACATATCGCATAACTCCGTTATTACCTAATCGGCGTCGCTAGTGCGTAATAGGTGCGCTCCCATAGCACCATTCAACAACGGTAACAGCGCATCAAAGATAATCCATACTATTGATCGAGTTTCGGGTGCGACTGCAGTAAAGTTTTTTCCTGCCTCAATGATGCCGAACCAGTTCCAAAAGAAAATTATAGCCGCAAACATGAATCCGTAGAATAACGTGTTTGCTGCTATGAACTCTTGAACACTTGAATTCTCTCCAACGTTGTTCATACGAATGTAACTAAATATCAATCCTATCACTATTGAAATAGCGGAGATTATGTTAATGTAACCCCAAATGGGACTGTTAAGATTGTCTACGGTAGAGGTGTGGTATAAAGGTTCAATGACTGTGTGGATTGCGACTATTGCCGCAATGAGGATTAGCACAATGCCTATAACTTTCTTGAGAACTTCCATGATATTCTCCTTCCCTGTCGGGTTTATAGAGTGTATCTCAAAATATGGTTTTGTTGGCTATCACTTTGTTCAAACAACCTACAAACTGATTGGTTAATTATTTGGCGATCATTGACAGCACACCTATTAATACCAAATTAACGGGATTAGAAGTTTTCTAATAGCGGTTAGCATTGCAAGGCACGGGGACCTCGCGCTACAGATTCCGTTAATTGGGTATAATACCACATTAACTTGATTTTAATCTATCGGTGCGGTTAGGAAACCGCACCATAAGCGTCAACTTATACCAAATTAACGGGATTAGAAGTTTTCTACGTAGCGGTTAGCATTGCGAGGCACGGGGACCTCGCGCTACAAATTGCGTTAATCGGGTATTAGCAGTCCTCCAGGGCCGGTAGGTGCGGTTTGTAACCGCACCATAGGTGTCAATTTAGTGATTTTCCGCGGCATTTTCAAGATGTTTCAATGTAGTGTTTCTGCTTGCCTGTCTCTCAATGCAGCACTCGTTTTGGAAAGCCCGTTTTATTTCCATAAAAGTTTGCCGTAGCGATGTTTTAGACTTTCGGAAACTTATGGCAAGTGTGCGTCCGTATGTAGCGATAAGTTTTGCGGTTTTCGTGAGACTATGATGCAAGCATCGCCATCCCACGACTAACATGATCCAATGCCTGATGAGTGCTACGATGAGTTTCGCATAGACTTCACATAAGATGCGATAGGGTTTTTCGCTGCGTGAGGAGTGAACTTTGCCGATGCTTTTGAAACACTTAAACATCAACTCAATCTGCCATCGGACGCGTGCGATAACCGTTATTTGTTCTGGTGTGAGTATATCTGCTCCGATATTTGTGATATAGATATTCCATCCTGTGAGTTGGAGTCGTGCCTTTGAAGGCGTGGTATTTTTCCGTTTTGCACGGCGTCTGATATCTCTGCGGCGTTTTTGTGTTTCCTGTTCGGAGAGTTTCTGGGCAACGAGGCGTGCTTTGAGACGTGTTGTTTTCCCGATGGTGATGTGCGTTTCAAAGGTATCTGCGGTGTTTGTCTTGAGCCACTTTTGCAAACAAAAGGGTTCACCTGTAGCGTCAAAGAGTGAACACCTAACTTTCAATCGTGTTATCCAAAAGACGTTTGCTTCGGAAAGTTTTTCGAGGGTTTTAAGCGAAAAATAACCGAGGTCTGTGAGGCGCAAACTACCGGGTGGTAGCATCTCCATCTGCTTTTCAGTGGTGCTATCAGCGGTGATGCCATCGGTGAGTTGAAAGTGTTCAAAAGTGCCAGTGGCAACATCAAATCGGAGGTGGAGTTTCACAGCGGATTTGTTGGGATGGTTCTTTTTGCGTCCACCTTCCCAAGTTTCATGGAGCGCATCGGGGAGTGTTATCCAGGTGCTGTCTTGCACATATACACCATTGAAATGTTTGAGTAGCGGAAGTGCTTGCGGGTCGGCTGTAATGACCTCAAGCGCAGCAGCTTCAAGCGTAGTTTTCAAAGTCGCTGCAGCTTCGGGGGTGAAACGCTGTTCAATCGCTTGCCGAGTGATAGGCGTGCCGAGAGCACCAGCGGTTTGTGCAAGTTCCGTATACGTGGCATCAGGATTGGCTAACCAACTGAAAACAAGGGGCTCAACGAACCGACCCCCTGTGAGTTTACGGCTTCTTATCACAAAATCAGAGTCGATTGCTGCTCTATCCGCAGTAGTCGTTAGAATTTGTTGCATTTTATCAGGAACCTGTGGTAAAGTTTGCATGGGAAACACCTCTTTGTAGATCTAAAATAAGATTCTTTTCTACATTATATAATTTCTACATTATATAAGAAGTGTTTCCACTTAACAACACTTTTCTGTGAAAAACATGTCTACTTTTTCTTAAATTGACACCTATGGTGCGGTTACAAACCGCACCTACCGGTCCGGAGGCCTGATACGCGTGACTTTTTCTTAAATTGACGCCTATGGGTTTCGCTACCGCTCTACCCGACCTACGAAATAAACTATCAGTAACACTCATCAACTGATAATTCTTAAAACTAAATAGCCCTGGATTCAAAGTTTTCCGATAAAGTTAGCGTTGCGAGGCACGGGGACCTCGCGCTACAAATCAAGTTAATTTGGTATTACTTTCCAGCGAACATCGGATTTTCCGTGCGCGCTCTATTTCCCTTAAAAAACACTTATCTCCAGCGATTGTTCCTGTTAAAAGTGACAGGGATAGAATTCTGTTCGCCGTTTCTCTCGAAATAGAGTTTAATTGTTCTTGGTGCACGGATCCGTTCATCTACAATTTTAAAGATTTCGAGTGTGTGAATTGTGATGTCATTGATTTGGTAGATGATGTCTCCTTTTTTGAGAATTCTTGCCAACCCACTGTTTCTTTCAATGTTTGAGATGATGACGCCACGATACATGTGATTGCGTGCTTTATCATCCTTATCAGGCTGCGTAAGTGTTAATCCCCATCTTTGAGGTTCATATTCCCATTCAAGTGATTTTAGTTTTAAGGTGGTTTCTCTTTTTTGTCCACGTCGGATGAATTCACAATTGATGGATCGGTTGAGTGGAAGTAAGCGAACAACAGCTTTAAAATCGGTTTCATCCTTTATCCGATGTCCAGAGATGGACCAGATGATGTCACCCCGTTTAATACCCGCAGCAGTAATAGGACTCTGTTTTTCAAGTTCTGATACCAAAACTCCACGTGAAAAAGTTGAGTTTTGTGAGGCATCTTTCCCTAATAGTTTTTCAGCCATTTCCTCACTTACAGACTGTATTTCCGCCCCAAGATAAGGCGGCACAATACACCCATGCTCGGTAATCTTTTTGAGGACTATTCTTGCTTTGTTGGCGGGAATGGCAAAGCCTACACCCTGCGATCCACCACTGGTTGAACGGATGACGGTGTTTATACCGATAAGTTCGCCATGGACATTTACCAATGCTCCGCCGCTGTTCCCCGGGTTAACTGAGGCATCCGTTTGTATCAGTGCTTCATAGAAACGGTTGTCTACTGTCAAGGAACGTTGCGTTGCACTGACAATACCAATCGTTACTGTTGGTTGAGCGTTGCCAATTGATAGTCCAAAAGGGTTTCCAATTGCGAGTGCCCATTCACCAATGAGTAAATTATCAGAGTCGCCCCACTCAATTTTGGGTAGTTTTTCCTTTGTATTGATCTTCAAAAGTGCTAAATCGGATAGGAAATCGTATCCGAGTAACTGTGCATCAAATTCTCTGCCATCAGCGATGGCAACTTTGATATTCTCTGCATCTTCAATGACGTGATGGTTCGTAAGGATGAAACCATCTTTACTGATGATTACACCTGAACCGACTTCACTTAAGGAACGTTTGCGAATGGGTGGAACGTCCCCCCAGAAAAGCCATTCTTCAAGGGATGTTAACTGCGTAACGCTTCGTGTTGCACTTATATTAACAACTGCAGGACTTGCCCGTTCGACTGCTGTTACGATCGCAGTTCGTCTCGATTGCGTAACTGCTTGTTGGAGGTCTTGTTCAGCGTGTACATCTGCTAATAGTGAAAAATACAGCCCAAAAATCAGGAGTGCAACACATAAACGTTTACAACACACAGGAAATCTTCTTGATAAAGTTCCTACAATGTATAAATGGAATTTGTCCATCATCTTGGTTCCCTTATCCTTGCCATTTACGTCTTCAATTTCAGGGAGATACGATACCCTTCCAAGCCTGGGTCTGTATCAACAATTTTTTGCACATCCTCTAAGGCACGGCGTTTTGCGTGAAATTCTTCCGCGTTTGCACATCTGAGTGCTATCCGTGCTCCGACTGAACTTGCCCGTCGAAGATTTTCCAACTCTATCTTTTCGAGTGTGTCATAAGCAGTATGCCCAAATCCCCGTCCTGATGGAGAAGATGTGGGGTCTCCCATGTGGCATGATGGTACGCCTTTGAGAAAAAATGGAAAATGGTCGGAGTAGGAATGCACCTTTTGTCCAACAGGCATATCTGCATGCATCTGTTGCTGCGCTGCGTTAAAGAATGGTTCCAACGATTCCCAATGATGCAAGACTATTCCTTTTCGACTCGTTCCGCCAGCAGCGTCCATATTCAACATGAACCGAATGTTATCTAACTCGTTTGCATGAGCGTCAACATAACGAAATGCGCCTATAAGTCCAATTTCTTCTGTTCCAAAGGCGATAAAACGGACGGTACGTTTTAGCATATCCGATGTGTAGGTAGCTAAGACACGCGCCGCTTCTATAACGGATACCATCCCTGAGGCGGGGTCGTGTGCTCCTTGCGCTATGTCGTGTCCATCGTAGTGGCACCCTAAAACAATCATCTCTTCAGGAAAATCCTTTCCCGGTAGGTCGGCGACGACGTTCCATGAGGTCCGGGGTTCGTTAATGTCAGTCGTTTGCAGACGCATTGTCACCTTTCCGTAGCGATCAATACATCGTGTTAGAAAATCACCATCTTCTTTACAAACAGAGATACCGGGAATTGGTGCGGGTCTGTTGTTTTGCAGACTGCCGGTTTCGGGTCCAACACCAGGGTGTTCACTGACGAAGATGAAAGCACTTGCACCGCAGAGAACTGCGTGTTCATATTTTTCTTTTCGGTGCACCCATCTACCAAGGTCTTTGGGTGAAGCACTTTTCGCCATCACAAGTTTACCGCGTGCTGTTTCCCCGAGTTCGCTGTATTCTCCGGGACTTCCATATCCAACAGAAACGAGTTCTGCAGCAATATCATTTGTTGGACAGTATGGAAGCGAGATGCAGTGCAAAGTTCGTTCAATGGGTTCGGTGATTGTGAGGGTGGCAGCACCGCGTGTCCAACCTGCATAAGGATATTCCTCTAATCTGACATTTTTAAGTCCATAACGTGTAAATGTTTCAGAGATAAAAATAGCCGCCTTATATTCTTCAGGTGTACCTGCAAAACGTGAACCGAAGTCATCACATAAAACGGTAAGATTGTCCATGACTTCGCGACTGGTGTAAATATCACCGACCATCTGTTGGTCAAGATTTAGGTATGGATTTTTATTTTTCATATTCATTAAATATTTTTTTCTGTAGTGTGTAAAGTTAACAAAGTTTATGTTGAAGATATAGTGTCACTGGGTTTTGTCCTACCTTCATCTTGAAGGGTGGCAAACATATCCAAATCAGATTCAAGATCGGAAGTCGTGGCAGGTTCTGGGAGTGGAGATAACGTCTTCATCCGTGCATCCGCTATTTTCTTTAACTGCCACGGATTCAAAATCTGGATCTTTCCACGTCGTGAATCAATTACATTATGCTGTTTGAAAGTTTTTAATAGTGTCTCAATTGTCTCTGTTGAACTTCCAATTAATGTTGACATACGCTTGGTTGATAGATGGGGCACAGACACAATACCCTTTCTGTCTGGAACCGAAGCAAGATTCTGCCAGAGTAATGCAAGACGGGAGGAAGCACATCGGAACGCAATGTTACTGAACGCATTGGTATGCCTTTGGTCTGGTGTTGCGGGTCTTTTCAATATGTTATGTGAACCAAAGTGCCATCCTTGCTTTTTATTTTTGTATCCAATGAATAGAGGACTGATGGATGTTTTCAACACATTAGATAACCCTATTTGCGTCCTACGCAACAGTGGTAGCGATAAATGTGGTTTGCGTTTGAGAAAAAATGAAAAGTCGCGGATTGTTACAATACCGATACAAACCTCAGTCAATGTTTCTGCGAAAGTAGATGAATCTGAATTTCCATTCCAAAACCCTTCATCTGGTGAAACTACCCCAAACAACTCTCCCTGTTCTAGTACCTCTTTTGTTTCTTGATTTTCGTCTGAATCTGAATTAACAGAATCATTTTCAACCTTTTTTTTATCTACTTCTGGCGAACTTTCAGATATTTTAATACGTCCCTCTTTTAATAGATATACACCTTCTTCACTGATACGTTCCTCGTGTTTTAGGTTCTTGAAAGTGATAATCTGTGCTAATGCATAAGCATCTGCATCTGAAAGATCGCGGAAGATATTGACTTGTTTGATACACCAAAAGTGTTCTGAAATAAAATTATTCATTTGTGCCGTATTCTTGTGGGTATTGACTTTTCAGTTGTTACTCGGACTTTCCTATAACCTTGCAACTCAACGCTGGTTATCTTACCTCTGCCTAGCGGATGGCGATGGATGTTGTAATACCGAGCTAATCTACTACTCTTTCGTATCCAATCACCACCGTTTCCAAATAGGAGATCCCTATATTTACCTACAAACTCAGCAGTTGAAACTTTACGACTAAAATCTAAATTATCAGGATCGGATAGTTCAAGAAATAACGCAGCTTTAGATCCATCTTGAAATTTAGGACGTTGATCCTTAGACATTTTCCATCCTTTCTCGTGAAATTTCCACATAATTAGCGTCTATATCACAACCTATAAAACTTCGATAATTTCTCATCGCAGCAACCCCTGTAGTGCCTGCTCCAAGAAAGGGGTCTACAACGAGATCGCCATGGTTACTATGTTTATGGACTAAATCCTCAAACAATAGTAATGGCTTTTGTGTTGGGTGTTGTCTTTTACCTTTGTGTCGTGGGATTGGATACTCATAGATACCAGAGTCATACTCGCTATTGAAAGTAGGTTTGCCTACTTTGACACCTACAACAGCCATTTCTCGACTGTTAGAGAGATAAGTTGCGCGCATATTCAATGGCACAGGATTGGTTTTCTGCCATATAATCTGACGGATCATTTTGAATCCTGCCGATTCCATTGCATCCTTCACCTCACCTATTTTCCAAAGGTCATACCATACAATAGCAGTTCCACCACGGCGTAAGGATTTGTAAAACACCTTTGCCATATCGTTGAGATTTATCTCAACATGATCCCAGGGACCGAAATCCATGCTAACGGCAAATCTCTTTACACCGTTCACAACCTCCGAAAATCCAGTTTTTTTGCTGATACAGTATGGTGGGTCTGTTAAGATAAGATCCACTGATCCAATGGGTAACGAATCCATAAATTCCTGATAATCAGATACCTTAACGGTAAATTCTTCAAACATTATAGTTACACCTTTTCTTATTCAGCAAAATAAACATATTTACGCAAATACCCCGAAGGAACTTATCCACTAACGTTTTGTTTTGCGATAGTATACCTATAGCAGGATTCAGCGTATTACCTCTGGTTATGATAATATACATGAAGATTAAGAATTTAATCGGGTAATTTCCATTTTCCTTGTAGTGTCCGGTGCGGTTAGGAAACCGCACCTACCGGGGTTGGGGTTCAAGCCCGAATTACCTAATTTATTTTTTAATCTTCATCTATATTATCACTCTTTTTATCAAGTTTGAAACTACTTATTGGTAAAAAGCACTCACTTTAGCAGATAAATCAGTGAAGGATTCCATATCGAAAAAGGGTTGAAAGTATTTTGATTCCAGCTCGGACACTCCCGATGAAGGTTCCACTAATTTTTGATGTACCGATCCGTTTTCTGTAACTAACTGGCACCTCACGGATGTTCATCCCCATTTTTGCGGCTTTGAGTTGCATCTCTATCGTCCATCCGAAATTCTTATCTTGCATGTTCAATGCCAGTAATTGTTCGTAACGGATAGCACGAAAGGGACCTAAATCGGTGTACTTTATCCCAAGGAAGATTCGCATTAAAAAGGTTGCGAGTTTATTACCAAACCTTGCCTGTGGTAGCAATGCTCCTTTTTCACTTGGGACACGTGTGCCGATAACAAAATCTGCGAGACCATCTTGAATCGGTTGTATGAGCGTTGACATCTCTGTTGGGTCGTCGCTATAATCACCATCCAAAAACACAACGATATCCGCTGCCTCAACAGCAGCAATTCCTTCAAGACATGCGCTGCCGTAGCCTCTTTGCGGCTCAGTTACGACTCTTGCGCCGTGTTGATGTGCTATTTCTGCTGTGCGGTCTGTACATCCATTATCTACAACGATAATCTCCTGAACTAAAGTTTTCGGTATATCGTTGATGACATTTGCAATTGCTTCTTCTTCATTCAAGACTGGAATGATGACCGAGACGTTCATAGTTTATACGTTCCAAGTGAGAAAACGGAGATAATGCATCGCGTCCCTTGCACAGAGTTTCCGCGACGATCCGGTGCGGTTAGGAAACCGCACCTACCGGCTCTGGGGAAATCAGAATTACCGATTTAAATACTGAAACTTCATGAAACCGCACCTACCGGGGTTGGAGAACCACTAAATTTACACATAAGGGTTGACATTCGTCCAATCTAACCTACACGTATAATTTGAGCGGAGAATTACATTCTGACCGATGGTTCTTGCACTGTTTCAATAAGACGTTGGATAACTGTATCAGTATCAACACCCTCCGCCTCGGCATGGAAATTGGTCAAAACGCGGTGGCGTAACACTGCTGGAGCAACGGCTTTGACATCTTCGCATGAAGCGTTGTAGCGACCTTTGAGAATAGCCCTTGCTTTAGCACCTAATATTAGATACTGTCCTGCACGAGGACCCGCACCCCAACGCACCCACTGTTGGATAAAATCGGGAGCATCCTTTTCTTTTGGTCGAGTTGCTCGTGTAAGTTTGACAGCGTATTGAACAACGTTATCTGCTGCAGGGACTCTGCGAACAATTTGGTGCAATGCAACAATTGCATCACCAGAAAGCGCAGTCTCCAATTCAGGTTCATCTGCGCCTGTTGTGGCAGAGATGATGTTAACCTCTTCTTCCTCTGCCGGGTAATCTATAACGATTTTGAACATGAACCGGTCAAGTTGTGCCTCTGGCAGTGGATATGTGCCTTCCTGCTCAATCGGATTTTGTGTGGCAAGCACAAAGAAAGGTTCAGTCAATTTATACTGAGTGCCGCCAGCAGTAATGTGATGTTCCTGCATAGCCTCTAAAAGTGCAGCTTGCGTTTTTGGCGGGGTACGGTTGATCTCATCGGCGAGAAGGATATTCGCGAAAATCGGACCTTGAATGAATCGGATAGAGCGATGCCCTGTGGCGCGATCTTCCTCAAGCACATCGGTGCCGATAATATCGGCAGGCATTAAATCCGGTGTGAACTGAATTCGTTTGAATTGGAGCTTGAGAATCTGAGCAAGCGTTTTGATCATCAACGTTTTCGCTAATCCTGGCACACCTTCGACAAGACAGTGCCCGCCTGCAAAGAGTGCCATCAACATCTGATTGATAACATCCTCTTGTCCGATAATAACTTTTTTAAGTTGTGCCACTATTAATTCTTGGCTTTCCATCAACTCTTCAATGGCTCTGATTTCTTCAGTTGCTGGCATCTATTCACTCCTTAAAGTGTTAAAGGTTATAAATATCTCTATTGGAAACTTATGGATAATACCAATTAACTTGATTTATCTCATTTTTCTTAGTATTAGGTGCGGTTTCCTAACCGCACCATAGGCGTCAATTTAGTGCGTAACGTTAGTGCGTCTGATACACCTTTCGCCTCCCCGAGGCTTTGGTAAATCACATCTTAGCACCAGCGGTGCGACAGGTATATAGAAAACGGTGTCCAACAGTCTCTTGAACCCCAGCGGGGTGACATGTGTCTGACAACATGTGCCCATATACACCTTTCGCCCCTCTGGGGCTTGAGTTTGGTATGGATCGTGGTCTATACACATTCCGCCCCGCTGGGGCTAAGATATCCAAATATAGGTTTATTTCCTTAAATTGACGCTAATGGTGCGGTTTCCTAACCGCACCGATAGATTGGAATCCCGTTAATTTGGTATTATTTGGATGAGTCAAATTCTATAATTTTGTGTAAAGCAAATACCTCAACATCGTATTTTAATTTTACCAAACGTTCGGTGTGAAGGTTTCCCCATGCTTTAGCTTGGGGATGAAACACCGCTAACGTCTCCTTTTATCAAAAAACCTTGATTTTGTTCAAGACATGTGGTATACTATTTTTAGTCCGTTGGATAGGAAAGCAATCGCCTACAAACCTTGTAGGTGTCCTATCCAAATCAAATTGCTTTGATTAGAACGGATTGGGACTAAATCCCTTAGCCACATTCGGTTGTCCAAGACTGTGAGTTGTGATCCTTGCCAGTCGTTTGTGATGAGTTCTGAAATCGCATTAGAGATTGTGTAGGAGAACCCTCCACAACCGCGATAGAAACAGAACGCCAAAGAACCAAAGTATCAGGAACGATTTTGGGTTTGCAGTAGTTCCTGTAGTCGCACCGCTGGCGGGTGCCACCTCAACATTGCTGAGGTTTATCAAGTCGCTGGGCGAGTTTTCTATATGCTGAAAAAGCCAGACGAAAACTCGGTAAAAGCCCAGAAGCATATTCTAATATGCAAAAGATGCCCACCTTCCAATGTTCTGAACGGAGAAGGAGCTAAAGAAACCCAATGCTTTAGCTTTGGGAGCCGTCATAATAGCACGATGAATCAATTTCAATAAATGTGAAGTGCCATCGATTTTTTAGACCAGAATTTCGTAAAGTTAAGACAAGTGTTCTTTCTCAAATTCAATAGGTGTCAAATAGCCTAACGCCGAGTGAGGTCGTTTCTGGTTGGACACCTGTTCAATAAAATGCCCGATGCAAGTTTTAGCCTCCGTTATATCATCAAAATCTTCGGGCTGGAGACCCCTCGCCTTTAGGCAGGGGAGGAAAGCCCGCCTCCTATTATAGTTATAATTTGTCCCCAAAAGGGGGAGTGCTGTTTTATCTCCACCTGCACACTGGGAGTCTGGATTCAGTTGTGCTGCTTCGTTCAGTGAGACTGTCACTACTCGCTTACTTGACCTGACACGATGTCTTTACCAGAAATAATGGCTATAAGCCCACGCTCTCGCGGTATATGTTTCCCCATCGACATCACGGGATCAGAGAGGATACAGACTTGGGGAGCATCCGTAACATCTTGTGGTTTCCTGCCACGACAAGACCCGCGATATATCGTCTAGTCAACCGTTTAACTTGTGGAGTGGACGCTTGGCATGCGCTTCGCACAAGCCCCGATGCTTTAGCGCGGGGTTATTGACTTAGGTGGACCTCTTCCTCCTTGAGAGTTCGGATAAACCTTTCCGCATAACCGTTTTCCCAAGGACGCCCTCTATGAGCTAACGAGATCTCAATTCCATAGCAGGTGAGAGTGGAAATATAGTCGGTTGAAAGATACTGAACTCCTTGATCACTATGATGGATTTCTGAAACGTTTTGCTGTCCTGCCTGCTGCAATGGTCTCAATGTCAGAGGTTGTGTCAAATGTCGGCTCAGTTGCCAACCTCTTATCATTCGAGTAAATACATCCATTAGAACTGAAACATAGACGAAGTGTCCTTTGAGCCGGACATAGGTAATATCCGCAACCCAGACCTGATCCCGCCGACAGATGTCAAGGTTATCAAGTCTATTGACCCATTGACACGGACAGTCAAGAGATTTAGTGATTTGACAGGAACGCCTGATGGAGACCAACAGATTAACTGATTTCATCACTCGTGCGACGCGTCGGTATCCGACGGTGTATCCCATACGCAACAGCAACTCCGTGATACGCCTATAACCATATTTCGGATAACGCACAGACAACTTTTCTATTTCCTGTCGGAGCACCTCTTCACAAGGGTCCTTTTTCGGTTGATAATAGAGACTGCTTTGATTGAAACCAAGTGTATCGCAAATCTGTCGCACAGAGTAATCGGTTCGCAAAGTTTCTACGATTTCTCGTTTTTCAGTTGGATTCAACTCAGCCAAGTTGAGGCTTTTTTTTGAATGTCCAATGCAAGGCTCAACCTGCCAACAAGTTGCTCAAGTTGAGCAATCCGCTGTTGAGACGCATTCGTCTGCTTATCAGCAGGTTCAAAGAGGGTCGCCGCGTTTTCAAGGAATTGGCGTTTCCACTTTGAGAGTTGTTCGTCGCTGAGGTTATGGCGGTGACATAACTCCGCTTGTGAACTTTGACCGCTAAGTGCCTCAATAACAACTTCAGCCTTAAATTCGGGAGTGAATCTTCTTCGTTTTGCCATCGGTTCCTCCTTTCAATCAGATTGTTATTATATCACAATCTTGGTTTAGACAGTGGTCTAAATTTCCGATGGCAGTACAAAAAGATGGCGACCAAGGAACATTACGAAGGACAACAAAGTGAGTTTGCCCACAACCTGACATGGTTAAGACTAAGACTACCAATGACATGAGAAATAATCTATTTTGATTAAATGGCATTTTATTTTCCTTTCTCTTCATGCTAGATTAAAACGGAGCAATATTGCTAGATACCTAATAAACACGAATGTGCTAATAGCATTCAATCAACATTTCACATTGGATCACCATAATTTTGCTAATTCCATCTCTCTACGACAACTTTTTTCTGTGTGAAGAAATCAACCGCATCCCAACTCTGTCCGTGCAAATCACCAAAAAAACTATCTTTCCAACCACTAAACGGAAAGAACGCCATCGGCGCGGCAACACCAATATTAATGCCTATGTTCCCAATCTGCGCTTCATAGCGAAATTTGCGCGCAGACGCACCACTACTCGTAAATAGACACGCCATATTACCATATCTTCCGCTATTGATGAGTGTAATCGCATCGTCAATCGTTTCAACATGGATAAGCCCCAATACGGGTCCGAAGATTTCCGTTTGGGCAATTTCTCCCTGCGGGTCAATATTACCGAGAACGGTTGGACGTATGAAGTTGCCGTTTTCACACCCGCTGATATTAGGATACCGACCATCAACGAGAACACGCGCACCATCATCTATACCTATCTGAATCACATCCTCAATTCGTTTCCGGTTTTCAGGTGTGATGACAGGTCCCATCTGCACGTCTTCTTCCAATCCGTTTCCCACAATCCTATCGGTGGCGGTATCACTGATAGCTTTAGGAAACCAGTTACGTGCGCTGTCAACAGCAAACACAAGCGATGCAGCAAGACATCGCTGTCCAGCACATCCGAAAGCACTATCAGCAGTTGCATTGACAGTAAACTGCTGATCCGCATCAGGTAGAACAATCAATGGATTTTTCGCACCACCTTGACACTGAACACGTTTACCGTTTGCTGCAGCTTTAGCATAGATCGCTTTTGCAGTAGCTGTTGATCCGACAAAACTTATAGCACTAATTTCAGGATGTTCTAAGATGGCATTTACAGTTTCCTGTCCACCATTAACGAGATTTACAACTCCCTCAGGTAATCCTGTTTGTTCAAGCAGCCTGAAAATCTTCTGCATAGTAAGCGGCACTTTTTCGGAAGGTTTAACGATATAGGTATTCCCGCAAGCAATGGCATAAGGCAAAAACCAAAAGGTGATCATCCCTGGAAAATTGAAGGGCGCAATCACTGCACAAACACCTACAGGTTGACGAATCATGAATTCATCAATACCGGTAGCAATGTCCTCTAAATTTGTGCCTTGCATCAGCATAGGAATACCACATGCGACCTCAACATTCTCAATGGCACGTTGCATCTCACCTTTCGCTTCGGCAAGTGTTTTCCCGCATTCCAATGTTATCGTCTGCGCAATATCCTCTAAATTTTCTTCAAGCAGCGTTTTCAATTTGAATAGATATTGTACACGTTTAACAGGTGGTGTACGCCGCCATTCGTCAAATGAATTCGCCGCTGCAGTTGCAGCTTGATTGACATCTTCGGCAGGTGAAAGTGGCACCTGTGTTAGGACATCACCCGTCGCTGGATTGGTAACATCAAGCAGTTCCGATGCCTCAGATTTCTGCCATGTATTATTGATATAATTCAGAATCGGTGTTTGTTCGTTCATTGAATGATAACCTTTTGCATTCTTAGTGTCAGATGAAGCCTTGGACTACTATAGATTACAGGACCTTAGTTTCGCTTGGCAAACAGTTCAAGTACTTTCAGTTGCTCTATCGCCGCGACAACCTGAGGATCATGCATTATCTCATCTTTGATATTCTGTGTTTCCAGTGCAATAGCGTACTTTATACCAATATCACTAAGGATAATCTGCTCATCAGTAAGCGCATCAGTCAACCGTCTATAGACTCGCAACAATCTTGTGGCTTGTTGGTCATCGCGAGCGGCGTGTTCCGCAGCAGATAGTTTTTCTAAAACGTCATCACCGTTTTCTTCAACAAAAGTTTTTATTTTCGGGTGATTACGAAGTTTGAACTGCATCTGCATTTCAGATCGACTAAACCCAGCAGTTTCAACATCAGGCATGATACCGATTTTGTCAATATTCACACCGTTCGGTGTATAGTAACGAGCAATCGTTAATTTGACTGCAGCTTTTGAATCGCTGAGTGGGAAAACCTTTTGTACAGACGCTTTACCAAACGTTTTACTTCCCATTACCAGACCTCTGCTATGGTCCTTTATTGCACCAGCGACAATTTCAGAGGCACTTGCACTTCCATTGTCAACTAATACTATCAACGGTAGTTCATCTCTTACCTCACCTTTAGCGAAGAAATCCTCTCGATTCTCAATACCTTGACTGTAAACAACGAGTTTCCCCGCTTCTATAAAGTCACTTGCAATATCTACAGCAGAACTGAGAAGTCCACCTGGGTTTAGACGCAGATCAAGAATGATGCCGCGTATATTATGTGCTTCGAATTCCTCAAGTGCTTTATCAACATCGTTTGCTGTTGTCTGAAGAAATTGATTGATTTTTATATATCCGATATTGTCACCAATAATTCCTTTTTCTACACTTGGGATCCGAATAACTTCCCGCGTAATGGTAACCTCTATTGGGCGACTTACTTTTGGTCGCATGATAGTAATTGTTACTGAGGTGCCTGGTTCGCCTCTCAACAGATCAACAGCCTCGTCTAAAGTCATGACGACCGTTGATTCCCCATCAATTTGGCTGATAATATCACCGTTTTGCACCCCAGCAAGTGAAGCAGGATTACCTTTAAAAGGCGTAATGACAGTGATCATATCTTCACGCATACCCACTGTCATACCGAGTCCACCGTAATTTCCTTGGTTTTGTGTGCGAAATGTAAGATAATCCGGAATAAATTGACTGTAAGGGTCTAAGGTTCGGAGCATGCCTTTGATCGCTCCCTCCATGAGTTCTTCTGAATCTGGATTATCAAAGTGTTCCTGATCTACGAATGCCAATATTTCAGAAAAGAGCGCAATATTCTCTAACAGTTTATCATCAGAAGTTTCCTTGTCTTGAGCAAGTGTCCAATTTATAGGTAACATAACTGAAACGAGCAGTGTTAAAACTATGATGTAAATACAATTTTTTCTCATCACTCTTCGGGCTGGAGACCCCATCCTTTAGGTTGGGGAGGAAAGCCCGCTCCTATAGTTAAAATTCAGACGCGTAAGAACTTTGAAATCCTGTCGTTTCGCGCCTGTGGTGATTCGTTTCCCATCCAAACTGTAGATAGAAAACAAACCTTTTGCGTTAATACCTGAAAGTCTTGTTAATCCGTGTTTGACATGCTTCACCAAAGTGTTCTTGACCAAGCCTTGTGCTAATAAGGTGCCACCATATCGCGAACGAATGCCGTTCTTTTGTGGGTTCTGCCGATGAAGTTCACGTCTTGAAATAGGTATCGGTGCAATGCAGAATATATCTGTGTTGTCGGGGACATCCACCCCACCGACAGTGTGATATGCCAAGCACCAACTATCTACACAGTGTGCATCAAACGTCTCTGCGAGTTTCTTGGAAGACTTCTTGAGCCCAAGTTTATCTCGAAGTTCTTTCGTCTCCCAACCTTGAAGTGTGAACAATGTCCATCGCTTTTGTATTTCACCATAAAACCAAGACTTTCCGACTTCAAGAGGACTGAAAGAACTATTCCACTTTTTCGCACGTTTGAGTGTTCGTGCCTTAATGTCCTCAACACATACATACGTGATAGGATACAACTTGGACAACCAATCCAAGATACGTAGTTTCCAATCCCACCTTGCACGCGTGCCAGCAGGTATTCGTGCGCTATTCGCCAAACGATTCGTCCGGTTCTTTCTATTCGGACAGCTGCGAGAACGACGGGTTCTCCGAAGGTCTCTGCGTTTCTCTACTTTCTTGCCCACTTTGCTATGGGCGTCTGCTTGAACGTTCAGATAGGTGTGAGACATCGACTTCACTGTGAAACCCTCTTTCTTGCTACCGGGGTCTACACCCACAGCAATCTCTTGAGTATCTCTCTTAGAAGGCTCTTTATTGAGACAGATACAATAGATACCATTGTCCCAATAAGACGTTGCCTCACCACGTTGGACGAGCTTGCGCGCACGCGCAGCGTGCATAGGCATTAGCACCTCACCATCTTTCGTCTTAACAGGAACAAACATAAGTTTGTGTTCTCCTTTTCAGGGTATATGTTTCCCCATCCAGATCACAGTATCCGAGAGGAATCGGACTTGGGGGGCATCCGAAACATCGTGCTGGCTACCACGCCAAGATACCACGATATTTTACTGTAGTACAACGGTTTAACTTGTGGAGTGAACGCTTGGTATGCGCTTCGCACAAGCCCCATGCTTTAGCTTGGGGTTATTGACTTTTAACTCCATTTTTTATTATAGGAGAGACAAATTTGTCCCAATTTTATTCAAATTCAGCAAAATAATTTCGTAACAATGGGTTTGATGTGATGTAAAAAGCAACAAAGACAGCGATAGCACCATATATCCAATCAAACCAGTCCATTCGGTTTCTCATGAGTTCCCATTTTGAATTTCCAGAATACAATGTTTCTGCCTGATATGTGGCTGCCTCTTCCGATAGGCTGGGTTCATTTGCGATTATTTGTTCAGTAATTTGCGTAATCGCGTTCCATTCTACGTCAAGGTATTTCCCAATAAATATGCCAATAATAGAGAAAAAGGCAGCAGCGATTGAAACCATTATCCAATGCTTTTTTTCATTCAGATCAATTGTGCGGAAACAAGTTAGAAGCATCCCTATTCCAGTCAGTACGCCGATGCCTATAGCAATAAAACCAGCCGTGTTTCCTGTCCACTCAATATATTTTGCCCATAGGACACCACCGAATATCGCACCGATGAGTCCACCTAAAGGGGTAATTATTACGTTCATTATTTTCCTTTAGCATTCAATATGTCTGGCTTTTGTAAATGATGTTCAGTGTTCTGTTCAAAGGTATAGGCAGCGCGCAGGAGCGTTTCTTCATCAAAGGGTGCAGCAAGAAGCTGCAATCCAACAGGTAATCCACTCTCTACAAAACCGCATGGAACAGAAATACCCGGTAACCCCGCATGACTCGCAGGTGTTGTCATTACATCGCACAGGTACATCTGCAATGGATCCGCAGTTCGTTCACCGATTTTAAATGCAGGTGTCGGTGAGGTTGGTGTTGCAATTACATCAACCTTTTCAAATGCAGCATCAAAATCTGACTTAATAAGCGTTCGTGCTTTCTGTGCTTTCCGATAATAGGCATCTTGATAACCTGCACTGAGGGCAAAAGTTCCAAGCATAATACGTCGTTTTACCTCTTGTCCAAAACCCTCGCTGCGTGTCTTTTTATACATATTAATCAGGTCTGTAGGTTCTTCAGTGCGGTAGCCGTAACGCACACCATCATATCTTGCAAGGTTCGCACTCGCTTCAGCTGGTGCGATGATATAATATGTTGCGATGGCATATTCTGTATGTGATAGCGAAATCTCTTCAACGGACGCACCAAGTTTTTCCAACACAGCGATAGAAGCATGAACCTTATCAGCGACTTCTGTGTCCAAACCTTCTGTGAAATACTCCTTTGGCACGCCTATTTTCAAACCTTGGATATCATTGATGAGACTCTGTGTAAAATCTGGTACGGGAACATCAACAGAGGTTGAATCCATCTCATCGTTTCCACAAAGGGCGTTGAGAACCAGCGCACAATCCGTAACATCTTTTGTAAACGGACCGATCTGATCAAGTGATGAGGCAAACGCAATTAATCCATAACGTGAAATACGCCCATAAGTCGGTTTCATACCGACTACTCCGCAAAGTGCTGCAGGCTGACGAATAGAACCACCTGTATCCGATCCTAACGAACAGATAGCAGTGTCAGCAGATACCACCGCAGCTGAACCACCACTTGACCCACCGGGGATCGTTTCCAAATCCCACGGATTGTGTGTTATCTGATATGCAGAATTCTCTGTAGATGACCCCATTGCAAATTCATCCATGTTCGTTTTGCCAATCATGACAATACCTTGTTGATTTAGTTTTGTCATGACAGTCGCATCGTAAGGTGGCACAAAGTTGCTGAGGATTTTTGAAGCGCACGTTGTCCGCACACCTTTAGTGCATATCACATCTTTAATAGCGATCGGAATTCCAGCAAGCGGAGACATATTATCGCCATTTTGGAATCCTGCATCGGCTGCATTCGCTTGCTCCAACGCAATATCTTTCGTTAACGTCAAATAACCTTTGACGTGTGGTTCTACAACCTCAATACGTTCATACACAGATTCTGTCAATTCTACAGCAGTGATTTCACGCGCCTTGAGTTTGTCGTGTAGTTCATGTGCCGTCAATTGGTAAAGCGACATTCAGTTCTGCTCCTTATTCCGTGTCAATTACTCTGGGAACTTCAAAATACCCTTCTTCAGCCTCCGGCGCGTTTGCGAGAACCGCATCGCGAGGTAACGAGGTTTTGACGACATCAGGCTTAGTTATATTCTGCAGTGGATGGATATGTGATGTTGGTTGAACGTCATCCGTTTCCAATTCATTCAACTTCCCGATATAGTCCAAGATTCGGGTGAGTTGCTCTGTGAAATGTTGTACCTCTTCGTCGTCAAATTCAAGTCTTGCTAAGTTTGCAACGTGGCTCACGCCTTCTGTAGTTATTGTTGCCATATATTTTGACCTTTTTTCTTTTAGTTTACAATCGAGCTTACTACAAAAAATGTTAGACTTTTTGAAGAGGTGCTATTGCAGCAGCAAATTGTTTTGAACCCGCACGATCAAACCGAACTGTCACATAAGCATTCAAGCCAGAGCCGCTGAGTTTCGTTACCTTTCCTCGTCCAAAACTCGGGTGGTGGACAATCTGATCAACTTTGTAATTTTTTTCCTGCTCCTCTTCAACATAACCTGTTCCTGGTTGGGAAAACGCTGAGTTGTATCGGTCAACGTGCTTAATAAGATGCGGTGAAATTTCATCAATGAAACGGGAAGGAACTCTATACTCATCACCACTCCATGTTCTACGCGATTGCGCATGCACGAGAAAAAGCTGCTCTTCTGCACGCGTGATGCCAACATAACACAACCTACGTTCTTCTTCCAAGTCTGCTTCTGAATTGACTGAACGTTGATGAGGCATATATCCCTCTTCCATGCCGACGATGAATACGAAAGGAAATTCTAACCCTTTCGCACTATGTAAGGTCATCATCGTCACGATATTTGTTTCATCTGTGTCATCATCTGTTTTCATTGTGTCAATATCCGCTATAAGCGCGACATTTTCCAGATAATCAGCAAGAGTTGGCTCTTCTGCAGTCATTTCGTATTCGTAAACAGCGTTCCTCAGTTCCTCAATATTTTCAACCCGATTCATTGCCTCTATTGTACGTTGTGCCCTAAAGTTTTCAAGATAATTTGTCATTTCTAAAACATGTTCAAGTGCTTTAACTGGCAGATTGTCTCCTTCAAACTCGTCAAAGATTTTAGCAAAGCGACGGATTTTCGTTTTGATACCGTTGTTAATCGTTTCGATTTCATCAACGCGTTCAACAGCCTCAAAAAGCGTTATTTCTTGATTATCCGCAAAATTCATGAGTCTCTCAAGTGATGTCGCGCCAATGCCCCGGTTTGGAACGTTTATAATACGTCTAAGACTTATTGAGTCAAAAGGATTGCACATGACTCGTAGGTAAGCCATCAGATCTTTAATTTCCATCCGGTCATAAAAACCCAACCCGCCGACAATCTGATAGGGAATATTCGCAGCGCGTAGTGCTTCTTCAAAAATACGGGATTGTGCATTCGTCCGATAAAAGATAGCAAAATCTTTATAATCAACCCCTTCTGCATGCCAATCCTCTATCTTTGTACCCACGAAACCTGCTTCGTCACGCTCATCCATAGCTTCATAACAAGTGAGAAGTTCACCCTCATCATTTTCTGTCCAGAGTTTTTTAGCTTTCCGTTCCTTGTTGTTTTGCACAACACTCCATGCTGCCTCTAAAATATTTTTGGTTGAACGATAATTCTGTTCTAAACGGAGTGTATTCGTATTCGGATAATCGTTTTCAAAATTGAGTATGTTATGGATGTCTGCCCCCCGAAAACTGTAGATCGATTGGTCATCGTCTCCAACGACACAGACATTCTTTTTTTCACCAGCCAAAAAACGCACTAACTCATATTGGCAACGGTTGGTATCCTGATACTCATCTACAAGGACATGCTCAAACTTTTTTTGATAGTATTCAAGCACATCTGGATAGTTCCTAAAAAGTTCTACTGTAAAGTTGAGCAGATCGTCAAAATCTAAAGCGTTGTTTTTACGAAGGGTGTCCTGATACTCGGGGTACACTCGCGCAACAATCTTCTCATAGAATCCTTCAACTGTGTCTGCATAAGTCGATGGTTTTATGAAATCGTTTTTAGCCTTACCAATCAAATCGTGTATGCTACGCGGACTATATTGCTTATCATCCAATCCTAACTGTCTGAGAATATCTTTAACAACTGTAACTTGTTCACCTTTATCGTATATTGTAAAATTTCGGGTAAAACCATCTAATTGTTCAATGTCTCAACGTAAGATTCGGGCACAAGTTGCGTGGAAGGTCGCCACCCATAGATTTTTGCTCATCCCCTCTCCTACGAGTCTATCCAGTCGTTCCTTCATTTCGTTCGCTGCCTTGTTGGTGAACGTCACTGCAAGGATACGGAAAGGTGATATATGGTGGTGTTCAATAAGATATGCGACGCGATGGGTAATCACGCGCGTTTTGCCGCTCCCCGCACCGGACAGGATAAGGAGCGGTCCTTCGGTGTGTTGTACTGCTTCACGCTGCACATCGTTTAAGGAACTTAATAGATTATCGGACAAGAAGCACCTCCGCTGGTGTGGGGGTTGTAACTGCACAAAGTTTTCTGTGGTAATCTGTCATAATGCTGTTTTTTCTATCTATTTTTTTCTTTCAAAAAATGTTAGGTTCTGCTATAATTGTAATAGAAAATTCTAACATAATTTGTTGTTCGTTAGTCTTCTTGCTTCTGTTTTTTGCCAAAGTCCTCGTTCCAAGCAATCCTCGTTAAATCAGGTGGAACTGAGATAGCTGCGACGTCAACGAAACTTTAGCGTAAGATTTCTACGCACACAGATTGTCGTGGTAAACTCTACTGAGACAAAAAACGCCTGTGGAGATTCTGTCCGACCTACGATAGTAGGCTGGAATCAACGAAGCAGGAGGTTGGTAGATAAGTATAGATTTCTATAGATTATCATAAATCCAACAGAGCGGTTGTCGTAATGTTAAAAGTATACGAAATTTAGATTCAGTTTGCAAGAGAAATTAGGGTGTGTAAAGTTTTTGTCACAGATATGAGTTGAATGGAGATCTTGCGATATATTTATAAAAATAGTATCCTTTCCTAAAACTTACTTCAGAGAGGATACCAATGTTTAGTATATCATTAAAAAGTTGTGAAGTCAATGAGTTGAGAGAAGAAGTTGGCTCATGTAAAAAGTAAGTGCTATTTTTTCAAAGTTATGTTAGAGTGTTACCTATGGACTTTCCAATACAATCTCTCATGGATGAAGAAAAAACTCAAGCGTGGGTGTTGGATCATTTCCACCCTCAAGGGCTGTGTTGCCCAAAATGCCAAGCGAGCGTGGCGGAGGCACGCAAGTTCCGTAAGACTGAAACAAGTGGTCTACAAGTGTATCGCTGCAAACACTGTGAGAGCATCTACAACCTCTATACCGGGACGGTCTTTGCTGGCACGCAGTTTCGTCCCTCACAGGTCGTTCTGCTTTTGCGCGGTGTCTGTCAAGGTGTTTCAAGTGCACAACTCGGGCGTGAACTGGGTCTAAGTCGTCAAACCGTTCTTTCTATAAGACGTAAACTCCAAACTTCGGCAGAGCAGATACAGCCCGAAGCTGCTTTACCCGATGCTGAAGTCGAAACAGATGAGATGTTTCAAAACGCCGGTGAAAAAGGCGATAAGCACGTTGATGCTTCGGATCCGCCGCGTCGGCGTGGCAATAAACGCAGGGGACATGGGACTTATGACAATGATCGTCCGCCTATTGTTGGGACGAAAGGTCGCGAAAGCGGTCTCCTGAGATTACGTGTTGTGCGGCACACCGATTCTGCGACGCTTTCAACACACGTTCATCAGTTTACGCTGCCGACTTCAACGGTGTATACGGATGGTTGGCGCGGCTATAACCGTATTCAGCGCGCCCGTGAAATTGTTCTCCATAAGGATGGCGAGTGGGCAAGAGACGCAGACGGTGATGGTCTTTACGAGATCCATACAAATACGATTGAAGGTGCCTGGACGACGCTGCGAAACTTCCTTCGTCCCTTTCGTGGCGTTCATAAAAAGTTCCTCGCCGGTTACGTCGCAATCTGTGAGTTCGTCATGAATCTAAAAGCTGTCAGTGTTGATTTTATAGCAAAACTCGTCAAAAGCACTTACTCTTGACATGAGCGAAGAAGTTTTATGTATTAACTTGACATATTTTTTTCTATTTGCTACAATTTGCAAATAACGATTTCATTTTTCTTGCATTTTATATTCAAAAATGCTATAATTCTTCTAAATGAGTTAATCAAACCTCTTGCGGAAACGTATAAAATTCCAATGGAGGACATCAGAAATCGTGAAACTGACAAATACAAACATCCATTACCCGTGGATAGTTGTCAGTATATAAATGTATGATATGCACTACTGCTATCACTAAAATAAAGGGTAATTTCGGCGCAGCTAGCAAGCCGAAATAATATAAAATAGTTTTGTATGACTAAATTGTGAAATTTTGGCAAGCGCGCTTCTTACCAAAACTTTTAAATGATAGTCATACTATATAAGGAGATTTCATAGCTATGAAAAAATTGGCAATTCTTCTCATAATTGCTTGTATTACCATCGCACCATCGGCATTTGCGCAAAACTGGCAACCCGCTGGTGACCAATGGATTGAAAAATGGTGGGGTCTTGATTTGGTTCTGAATACCGGAGGCTCCGGTGCATCTGCTGAACGCGACTATCTCGCTGATGGCACTGATAGTGAAATTACAAATGTGTCTGTATCTACTCGCTACGGTGCTGGGTTGACCGGCAGATTAGCAGTTCACTTACCGGCTGACAACGGTGGTGCCCTTGGATGGTCGGTTGTAACAATTAATACAACTGATCAGCACAACTTGTCAAGAAGCCATGGTATTGCACAGAATACGGATTTAAGCAATGTTACGTGGCACGGTATCATCCTCATCATGTCTCCAGATGACAGGACGACGACGATGTATCCTGCACACGATGACTATGCGCAAATTTGGCTCAACGGTGACAAAGTTTATGACAACCCGTTATGGACTAGTGGTGTTAACAATACGACCCAACCCACAGAAATTGAACTCTTTAAAGGTGAAAACTTCCTGCACTTTAAGTGCGGTGAAGGTGGCGGCGGAGATTACGTCAATCTTCGATTTGGCGAAACCGACGCAGATCTCCAAATTGCACCGACATTGGATGGTCAATTTCTTGATGTTCTTACCCCGGTTGAACCAAAAGGCAAACTGACTACTATGTGGGCAGATGTCAAGCGGAAATAATCCATAAGATTTGTAGTTAAAATAAAATCCGTTTCCATTTTGTTGGAAACGGATTTTTATTTGCATTCCCTGAGAAGTCCTTTGAACACCAAAATTGTTCGCTTATATCAAATTAACCCGATTTGTAGTGCAAGGTCCCCGTGCCTCGCAATGTAGACTTTATCAGAAGACGTTTAATCCCGTTAATTTGGTATTATACGCAATTAACGGGATTTGTAGTGCAAGGTCCCCGTGCCTCGCAACCGTGTGCTATATCAAAAAACTTTGAATCAAGTTAATTTGGTATTATACCAAATTAACCCGATCTGTAGTGTGAGGTCCCCGTGCCTCGCAATGCTAACCGCTATTAGAAAACTTCTAATCAAGTTAATTGGGTATTATACGCAATTAACGGGATTTGTAGTGCAAGGTCCCCGTGCCTCGCAACCGTCTACTATATCAAAAAACTTCTAATCAAGTTAATTTGGTATTACCTGTTAATACGAAAAGGACTAAGGTCAAAAGTGGTTTCACCGGTCAAAGCCAACTCACTCATGATGCGTCCGACAAGGGAACAAAACTTAAAACCGTGTCCTGAAAACCCAGCTGCGATTAGCAGATTAGGGCAGTCTGGGTGCGTGTCAATAATAAAATCCTCGTCTGGTGTTTCGGTGTAGAGGCAAACTTCGGATTGTGCAGCTTTACCAAGATTTGGAATGCGTTTACTCAAATAGGTATCCATTCGTTCGATGTAATCTGAATCGGGTGTGCGATTACATGTATCGGGTGAAACGGGATTACCCATTCCGTGTCGCGCAACTTTAACACCGTTTTTCCCAAAATACGGAATACCATACATAAATTCACCACCAGTTGTAATCTCAGTGAAAACTGGAAACCGATCAGGTTGGAATAGCGCAGCGTCCGTAGGTTTGTAATAACAGACCTGCTGTTTTGTCACCGTGAGTGGTAGGTTGAGTTCTGTGAGTAGAGAAGATGTCCATGCACCTGCAGTCACTACGACTCTTTTACCGAGAAACTGACTGTCTTTAGTCCGGACAATCGGAATTTCTGATTTCCAATCTATTCGGGTGACTGAAGCATTTTCACGAACATCTGCCCCGTGGTATTCAGCCAAATGCAGATGTGTTAAAACGCATTCGGATGTGTATAGAAAACCGGTATCCTTTTGCCAGAGAATATCCATGTCATCAGTCAATCGGAATTGCGGAAACCGTGTTGTTAATTGTTTCGCATCCCACCACTCCGATTCAACTCCTGCAGCATCTAAACTTTGCCGTGCAGCAGTCGTATACAGATTGCCGCTTCTACCCATGCTTATACTACCGGTAATGAACAGCAATTGTTTTCCTGCCGCTGATTCAAGGTCGCGCCATTCAGTATATGCGGTTTTCATCAATTTGGTATAGAAAGGTTTGTCGTAAAAGAAGCGGATAATCCGAGTTTCACCGTGTGAACTTCCGAATGTATGTCCACGCTCGAACTGTTCTAACACAAGTACTTCCGCACCTGATTTGGCAAGATGGTATGCAGTTGCACTCCCCATTCCACCTGCACCAATAACGATTGTGTCGTAAATGTGGGATTGCATTCCTATCCTTGTGCGTAATTTTCGTATAAAATTAACTATTAGAATAGTGGGAACGGGTTTGGCACGGTGGTGAAATTCTGGTAGCGATCTTCACCTCGTAAGAGAATGGGTTTCCACGGGCGTTTCAATGAATTATCTTCCGCCTGCTTCACTGAAGGTGGGATATATCGAATTGTCAAGCCACAACGTCTCCGTGTAGAATGATTCGGTAGACTGCCGTGTATTATCTGACCATGATGAATAGACATCTCACCCGCTTTGAGGATGAGGTCAACCACAGTCTCCGCGTCCGATTCGGTGACCTGCACTTCCTGATTGATGCTCAGCAGATTACCTTCCTGGTCCGATTTGCCATGCTCTTGGACACCTTTATGGTGGCTACTAGGAATTACTTGCATACATCCGTTTCCTATGTCGCTGTCATCTATAGCATACCAAGCGGTAACCGCATCTGGTGGCTCAAGTCCCCAATACGTAACGTCTTGATGCCACGCAACGAATTTCTCCTTTGGTCCATATTTGCAGAAGAAGTGCGTGGCTAACAGCATTATATCCGGTCCGATGAGTGCTTCAATGACATCCACGATTTTGGGATGTCCAGCAAGTTTCCATATAAATTCGTGATCGAAATGCCAATCTATCAGTCCGATTTCGCATTTTTCCGCGCCTACTTCTGCTTCTAACGCATCGTAGGCGCGTTGATAGTATCCTGCTTCAATGGCATCAGCGATAGGAATGCCTGTCAAAAATCCATCTTTTTGATAGGATGCCGAGAGTTGTTCTTTTGTTGTAGCCATAAAGTGTCCTCTCTTATGAAAGCTCAGGAAGTTTCCATTGGCGGAACCATTGTGAATCTTCCGGTGGTGGATCACCCGTATTTTGCATAGTCTTAAAGGTATTCAGAGCAGGTGTCACCTGTTCTGTCCAAATCTTTTCTACTTCCTCAAAGGTTTTCGGTTGGCGTTCGGAATTATTCTGTTGTGTGTATGCATCAAGCAATTCCTGCATCTTGCTACCGAGCCATGCGACTTCATCGTTCACCATGCGTTCACCAATGCGCCGATCTGAGTCATAAGCATTTCCGCCCATTGCGAAGTGCGGTCCTGGTTCGTCTTTTGTAGGCATCCGAGACATATCAACGCACTCAGGCTCTAACGCCCATAACAGCGAAGTTTCAACTCTACCCGCGTGGTCTGCACCATCACCTTGTTTGCTGAAACCGATGGCGTTTGCCTCAAAATCCGGCAGTCCGTAAATGCACATAGCAAAGTGAGATTGAATTATCTCAAAAAGTGTTTTAAGGTCTTGCCAATTCGGTCCATAATGCCCAGTGAGGAAAATTGCAGCATGGAATCCGAGCGCATCCGCAGCACGGACGTGATAGCATACATTTTTGAAGTGCTGCCATGCTGGCATCGCGGTAAGCCAACTCCGTACTTCACCGACATTTTGCTGTGCCCAGTTCGCATACGATCCGTGTTCATGTATGTGCCAATAATCGGGTGGTGCAACAATGCCGCCGTAGGTCTGTGCAGCACGACAAGCAATTGCATGTGCCTTAAGGGCATCAAGCCCAACGGTATTTTGGGGTCCGTGTGGTTCGCAGAGTCCATAAGTGAAATAGACACCCGGGTATGCCGCAAAAGCAGCTTCTAATTCATCTGGGAACATTCGTTCCCAACGTACCTCTTTTCGCATTTTCTCTCCTCAAATATATGAGTGATTTATAGTAAAGCATATAATTATTAATGCATTTTGGTCCATGTTGCGATTACAAACACACTAATGTAAGAGGCGCAATGAATTGCGCGACTACAAACGCCGCAAATCAAAAGGAAATGTATAGGTATTTAGAACTCTATTTTTTCCAATCTTTGAAAACAACACTACATCTCGGACACTGGTGTGACCATCCTGTTTGCCTTTGTCCACAATTCGGACAAAGCCACCTAAATCCCTTACGGTAAGCATAAATCCAAATTGCTATAGGTAAGACAATTATGATTAATAACGATAGTACTGACATTGCGACGAATTCAGTCCACATTTTATCCATAGATTTTATTTTTAATAGCCTAACTTTCAATCTTAGATGTCGCTATTGATTTGTTATATTTAATGTTTGGCAAATCTTCTTAGCACCAGCAAGATTTGGTTGCAATTCAAACGCCATGAGTAAAACCTCTCGGGCTTCAGGAAACAAGTTGATTTCAACGTAGAATTCTACGATTTTTTTATACATCCATGCAGTTTCCCGTTTCGGAAGTTTTAATGCTCGAATCTTCGACAATGGAATTTGGCACATCTGATGGTGTCCCTCAACACTATAACGATAAAGATAAATTCTCTTGAGACGTTCTTTCACCTCTTTAATAAAATGCTTGAAACAGGGACGTCGTCCTTCGGCAGATAACAGAGATTCATAAATCTGCATTGCCTGTTCTAATTTTCTGTTCCCTTCGGAAACAGAACCGCCTCCGTTGGAAAAACCGAGATTCTGATACGCTTCAGCGATAAGAAATTCGCAATCTCGACTATCTTCGTAACTGAAGAAATCATCAATACGCCATTTAGTGCCTTTCTTTTCACATCTTCGACACAGTTGCTCATACATTGAAATACCGGTTTCGTAATTTTGATGCAGCAGTGCTTGAAACAGCAATTCTAATTTCGCATAATCCTGATTGAGTCTATTGAATCTTTCAAAATACGATTCGTATGATTTTTTCTGGCGTTCAATATTCTGCAGTATTCGGTCATAGTCAGATTTGCGTTTTTCGTCCTGCAGAACATCATAAGCGTTACACACCTCTCGGAACATCTGTTTTGCATAAGCAATCTGTTCCGAACCAAAGTTGATATGGAGTTTATCAGGATGGTAACGTTTTGCGAGTTTCCGGTATGCTCTCTTTATTTCGCGAGCGGTGGCATCCCGCCCGATCTCTAAGATTTGATAGTAATTTGGAATTTGCATGCGATACTATGTCTCTGAAAGATATAGTATTATAATTCCATGTATTCATGGATTTGTCAAGAGGAAATTTGGAATTCGCGAAGCACTCTTGTAGGAGGGTTTGTAAAGGAATAATTATTTTCTATTCTATAATCCTCACAACACATTAATGAGAGGGTGCGTAATATTTTTGGCAAAACTTTACACACCCCATACAGATTATCATTCTTACAACACCTCACGCAAAAAACGTGCGGTATGCGATTCCTCTACCTGAGCTACCTCTTCAGGCGTCCCCATTGCTACAAGATAACCGCCGCCATCACTCCCCTCCGGACCCAAATCAATAATCCAATCTGCAGATTTAATAACATCCATGTTGTGTTCTACAGTGACAATCGTATTACCAACATCAACAAGTTTATTGAGTACATTGAGTAGTTTTTGGACATCATCAAAGTGCAACCCTGTCGTCGGTTCATCCATGATATAGAGGGTTGCGCCGGTTTGTTGACGGGCAAGTTCCTTCGCCAGTTTGACGCGTTGCGCCTCGCCTCCTGATAAAGTTGTCGATGCTTGTCCTAACTGGATGTAGTCCAAACCGACATCTGCTAACGTTTGGAGCGGACGTTTTATGCGACTGATACTACTAAATAAGTCAAGTGCTTCCAACACTGTCATCTGTAATACTTCAGCGATGTTTTTACCCTTGTAACGAACTTCAAGCGTTTCAGCATTATAACCTGTGCTGTTACAGTTTTCGCAAGGTATCCATACGTCAGGAAGGAAGTGCATTTCTACACGATTGAAACGTTGCCCATCACATACTTCACACTGCCCATAAGAGAGATTAAAACTAAATCTGCCGCGATCAAAACCTTGAAGTTTGGCATCTGGTAACTCAGCAAACATTTCCCGGATTTTGGTAAATAGGTCGGTATAGGTTGCCGGGTTGGAGCGAGGTGTTTCACCTATCGGTTTCTGATCAATATGGATAAGCCGTTCGATTGAGTTTGCTCCTTGGATACTATCGTACTTGGCAATTCCATACGGATTGTCTGTTTGTTCGTTTCCTTTTCTGATAGAACGTTGGGATTCCAAAGCTGGTCGTAAGGTGCCCTCAATTAGTGAACTCTTTCCACAACCTGAAACACCTGTTATGCATGTGAACGTTCCACACGGAATTTGGATGTCAATGTTTTTGAGGTTGTTTGTCTTGGCACCGGACAACTTCAGCCATTTTCCTGAACCTTTGCGACGGACAGCTGGCACAGGGATTTGCATCTCATTGGATAAATAGGCTTGTGTCAATCCCTTATCTTGAGGTACAGACGTAGTGCGACCTGAATCCCCTGCATCCTTTGTAATTGGGGAAGCGGCGGTGATAGGTTCGGAACCAGTAAAGGCGGCTGGTGAACCTGTAGCGACAATTTCACCCCCCTGTTTACCCGCTTTAGGACCGAAATCAATGATATGGTCTGCGGCTAAAATGGTATCCCTATCGTGTTCAACCACAAGGACACTATTGCCAATATCACGTAAATCCTTCATCGCAAAAATCAATCGTTCTTGATCGCGCGGATGCAAACCGATACTCGGTTCATCAAGGATGTAAGTTACGCCAGTGAGTCCAGTGCCAAGTTGGCTCGCGAGACGTATTCTGCGGATTTCCCCGCCAGAGAGTGTTGGGGCAGGTCTGTCCAACCCAAGATAACCGAGTCCGATGTCCTCTAAGAAATTGAGACGAATCTGAATTTGCCGCAAAAGCTGCGCTTCAAACTCAGGCGAAGTATGGGCGTGAAGTGTAGGATGCGTTGCTCTTGAGATAGACACATCCCTTACCTGCTCTCTGGCTGCTATTGCTGCTTGCGCACCCGCGCTTGTTGTGAGATGTTTTTCTATCGCTTTCACACGCGTGCCGAAAAATTTTATGATGTCCGAAATTGACATCGCCATCAATTCAGCAATGGTTTTATCAGAGAATTTGACGTTACGGGGGAATTCATCCAACCGAGTACCGTGGCAGGCTGTACATATTTTACGTTGTACCGAATCATTTCCACCGAGACCATCACAGAAACTGCATGCCCCTAACTTATTGTTAAATGAGAAGTGTCGAGGAGTCAGCTGCGGAAAATTGCGACCGCATTTTGAACACATCGCATGTTCACTGAAGAAATATCTGACTGGTTTCCCACTACCTTTTTTCTCCTCTATAATAACAAAGCCTTCACTTTCTATGAGTGCTAATTCTACTGCTTCTGTGAAACGGCTCTTTTCGTCATCAGCAAGTTGAACGCGGTCAATAACGAGAAAAGCCTCATGGCGACGACGTTTGTGGATTTCTGGTGTTTCATCAAGCCGACAAATCTCACCGTCAATTTGGACACGCGCGAAACCTCTTTTTTGCAACCTGCGAAACGCATCGGCATAGTCCTCATTCCCTTTCAAGCCTGGGGTACGGTCCGCATCTATTACCACTTCAAAATCAGTCATTCGAGAAAAGTTATCAGAGATTTTCTGTATATTTTGAATATGAAAGTTTGTAAGTGGTGACAAAATATCTACTCTTTTTTCTGGTACGAGTTGGTAAACATGCTCAACTATTTCCTGTGCGGTCTGAGGGAGGACCTCTATTTGGCAATCAGGGCAGTGTGGTTGTCCCCATCTCGCATAAAGGGTTCGTAGACCTTCATGGATTTCGGTAATCGTCGCCACTGTGGAGCGCGGGTTTTGGCTGGGACTTGAATGCGATATTGCAATCGCTGGCGACAACCCTTCAATCTTTAAGACTTTAGGTTTTTCCATAGTCCCAATAAATTGGCGAGCATAAGTGCTAAGCGTCTCAATATAACGACGTTGTCCTTCAGCATAAATGGTATCAAGCGCAAGCGATGTTTTGCCAGACCCGCTAACGCCAGTAAATGCGGTTAACCGTTGATGCGGAATTTCAATATCAATGCTTTTCAGATTGTTTTCTTGCGCACCACGTACGAGAATGGATTTAACGGGCTGCGGCACGATACCGTTTTCCGCGATATTGTGTTTTGTGTCTAAGGACTTCCAGAGATCGAATTCACCACGGAGGGCTTGCCCCGTATAAGATTTTGGTATATCTTTAACCTCTTCAGGCGTGCCTATAGCGACAATTTCACCGCCATCGATACCACCCTCAGGACCTAAATCAATAAGATAATCCGCCGAATTGACTACCTCAAGATTGTGTTCAACCACGACCACAGTGTTACCATCGTCAACCAAACGATGGAGAATAGTCAAAAGTTTGTTTACGTCGTCAAAGTGTAGACCAGTCGTGGGCTCATCAAGTATGTAGAGCGTTTTGCCGGTGCTTCGTTTAGAAAGTTCCTTTGAGAGTTTAATCCGTTGTGCTTCACCACCGGAAAGCGTAGGCGCAGGTTGTCCAAGTTTGATGTATTCCAAACCAACATCGTGAAGTAATTGTAATCCTCTCGCAATTTTGGGGAGATCGGAGAAATGGGCAAGGGCAGTTTCAATATCCATTTCAAGCACATCAGAGATACTTTTCTCTTTATATTTTATGGTGAGCGTTTCGTTGTTATAACGTTTTCCGTTACACACATCGCATTCTACCCAAACGTCTGCAAGCAATCCCATGTCAACTTTTTTAGCACCGTTCCCGGTGCATGCTTCACATCTTCCACCGGGAACGTTGAAACTAAATCGTCCCGGTTTATATCCGCGTAGTTTGGCATCAGGCAAGTTCGTGTAGAAGGCTCGGATTGCATCAAATACCTTTGTATAGGTGGCAGGATTAGAACGCGGTGTTCGTCCGATAGGTGCCATGTTAATGTTAATAATTTTATCAATGACATCGGGAACGCGGACGGTTTTGTCTTCAATGATACCTTGAATTTTGTCGTAGTCACCTGGCACAGTTTTCGCCTTCATTAGATCTCGTGCGAGTGCGCTGTAGAGAATATCATGGATGAGCGAACTTTTTCCTGAACCGCTAACACCTGTCACACAGCACAAAGTGCCAACCGGGATTTTAGGACTAATCTCTTTAAGGTTGTTTTGACGCGCGTTGCAGATTTGCACCCACCGATCACCTATAGGTCGTCTTGACCCAGGGTGCACAATCTCTTTTTCACCGCGTAGATATTGGCCTGTAAGCGAGTCGCACTCTTTTATGAATTGGTCAGGTGTCCCCATACCGGTAATCTGCCCACCTTTTATGCCAGCACCCGGTCCAAAGTCAACTAACCAATCGGCAACTAACATAGTCGCTTCATCGTGTTCAACGACAATAACGGTATTGCCTTGATCGCGGAGATTTAAGAGTGTTTTCAGCAAGCCTGCATGGTCACGAGGATGCAGTCCAATGCTTGGTTCATCAAGCACATAAGTTACATCGCGAAGTCCGGCACCAACTTGGCTTGCAAGGCGGATTCGTTGTGCTTCTCCACCGGATAATGTCGGCGCGGAACGCGACAAAGTTAGATACCCTAATCCAACGTCCATAAGGAAACCTAAACGTGCGCGAATCTCTTTCAATAGTTCTAAAGCAATGAATGCCTCACGATCCGGCAGTTCAACGGTATTGAAAAAGGCTGCAGCGTCCTGAATTGACATTCCAAGTACATCAGTGATGTTTATTCCATCTATCGTGATAACTTTAACCAATTCATTTAGACGTGTTCCGTTACATTCACGACACGGCATCTTGACAAAATAATCGGGAAGGTTAGACTCCCCATCTTCGTCAACGTCTAACGAGAAAAACCGTTGTTCATGGGCAGGAATAAGTCCTTGGAATCTACCACGAATTCTTTTCCGACGCCTGTTATTTTTTGAAGGTTGACGAAAAGTAAACACAGTATCGCCAGTACCGTAAAGTATAGCATGCTGTTGCTCAGATGTCAGATCCTGCCAAGGGGTTTTTAAGCTGAATTTAAGGTGTGATGCTAAGGTCTGTACGACCATTTCCTCCTCAGGTCCGGTTTTTTTCCATAGGAGTATCGCGCCTTTAAGGATAGACAGCGTTTCATCCACAATGATTAGTTTCGGAGAAATTGCCATTTGCAGACCTAATCCTCTACAATGCTTACACATTCCGTAAGGACTGTTGTAAGAGAAATGTCGCGGTTCAGGCACACTGTAACTAATTTGGCATTTCGTGCAGGCATACTGTCTACTAAACAGGAAATCTTCACCATCCGGAGCCTTTTTTGAGGTACTGCTCTTGGACGACACGACATTCACAATTAGGCTATCATCGCCGATTGCAAGCGCAGTTTCAACCGCATCAGTAACACGACTATGTATATCGTCTTTAATGATGATCCTATCAACGACTATATCAATGTTGTGTGTTTGATTCGGATTGAGAGCGATGTTGGATCTGATTTCGTGTACTTCGCCATCAATACGGGCGCGCACAAAACCCATTTTGCGCGCGTTTGATAATTCTCTTCGATACTCGCCGCGCCTGCCTCTGACAATAGGTGCTAAAACCATGAGGCGTGTACGAGGAGGGAAACTGAGGATACTGGCAACGATGTCGGCGATCGTTTGTGAACCGATTTTCTGTCCACATTCAGAACAGTTAAGCTGTCCAGCGCGGGCAAATAAAACACGAAGGTAATCATATATTTCGGTTACGGTCGCAACCGTTGATCGGGGGTTATGTCCTGAAGAACCTTGGTCAATGGCAATTGATGGTGACAAACCAACTATCTTGTCTACTTCGGCTTTACCGAGTTGTCCTAAAAATTGTCGCGCATAAGCAGAGAGTGATTCTATGTATCGCCTTTGTCCTTCAGCATACACGGTATCAATAGCAAGTGAGGACTTGCCTGAACCACTAACCCCAGTGAAAACGATCAACTTACCTTTAGGTAATTGGATATCTATATTTTTTAGGTTATGTTCTCTTGCGCCGTGTATATCAATTGACGCTTCTGCCATAGCATTATTCCTCCTTTAATGGGTGTCGGTTTTCAGCGATCAGATGTTTGATTTTTCTTTGCATTCGCTAAATATCTAAAAAACCGCCTAATTCTTTGAGTTTGCGTATGTCTCTACGCCAGTCCGCTTTGACCGTCACGTATAATTCTAAAAAAACAGAGGTATCCAAGAACTTCTCTATATCAAGACGTGCCAATTCACCAACGCGTTTAATCAACTTCCCGCCTTTACCAATAATTATCTGCTTTTGTGACTGCCTTTCAGTGTAAACAATTGCTCGGATATAAATGATTTCCTCTGAGTTACGACGTTGCCGTTTCTCAAATTCTTCTACCACAACAGCAGTTGCATAAGGCACCTCTCGTTGTGTGATGAGCATTATTTTCTCTCTAACTGTTTCAGAAATGAAAAATCGTTCTGGTAGGTCGCTGAGTTGATCTTCAGGGAAATAGTGTGGTCCTGGGGGCAAAAAGGAACTGACTTGTTCAAGGAGAAGTGGTACACCATCAGCTGTTTGCGCTGAGATCGGTATCATCGCATCAAATTCAAACTTCTCACTGTAATTTTCGAAAAGAGGTAATAGCGTCGGTTTGGCAACCAAGTCTACCTTATTTAGAACGAGAACTTTTTTAGCAACTTTGAAACGCCGAAGCTGTTCTATGATCTTGTCTTCAATTTCTTCAATAGGGTTTGCAACATCAATAACAAAAAGAATTACGTCCGCATCGCGTAAAGCCCCATAAGCGGTTCGCACCATCTCTGATTGCAAGCGGTACTTCGGATCCATCAGTCCGGGTGTATCGACAAAAACCATCTGATGTGTTTCAGTTGTCACAATCCCGCGAATCTGATTACGGGTTGTCTGCGGTTTAGGCGTAACAATCGCCAATTTTTGACCTAAGATGGTATTAAGCAGTGTGGATTTCCCAACATTGGGAGCACCGATGATGCTTACATACCCAGACTTAAAGTTTTCATCTTCAGGCAAGTTTTCTGAACCTTGATTTGAATCTTCTGACATGTAGCTTTCCTATAGTGGCATTTTTTCCACCGAATGAATGTGTTAACAATATTTAAAAATTATCTCTATGCTGAACATTTGTCCCTTCACTATCCTTTGAAACATCGCGATCGCACGAAGGGCATGTTGGAATTTTTGTTAATACCCTCAAGCCGCACACAGGGCAGATTCGCCCTGGATAGAACAAATTCCTGTGGTATTTCTGGCCAGATTTGCCCGTTTCAGTGTAACCGTTGTGTAGGACTTAACAAAACCTCAAGAATGTGGTAGAATCTATAAAACTCTACACTCTTCTTTTGATTTGTGCCGGACTTCCTGCTTCGTTGTTTCGTGCCTCTCAAGTGAGGTCTTACAGAAACTCCACAGGCGTTTATCGTCTCCTCGCAACTCGTGGCGACGGTGTTAGGGTTGAGCGGGACAGAGATTGATAGCAGCGTTGAGGTCTCTATTGCATTCAAAGTCACATTCTGTGCAATGATATGTCCGTTCAGAGAGCGTCAAATCTGTTTTCTTGTGTCCGCAGTTGCTACAGGTCTTACTACTCGCAAAGAACTGATCCGCTTCAGTTATCGGTATCCCACGTCTATCTGCCTTGTATCTAAGCATGGTAAGAAATCTTGAAAGTGCTGCATCCGACAACGCTTTTGCCAACTTCCTGTTCTTGAGTAGTCCGCTGATATTCAGTGTTTCTATACCGATAGCAGAGGCTTTACGGATAATCCGTATGCTTGCTTGGTGGTGTGCGTCTTCACGGATATGGCGGATACGGGCATGAACACTTGTGAGCATATCCTTTGCTTTATACCAGTTCTGACTGCCTTTTTGTCTACGAGAAAGCCTGCGGTTCGCTCGTGCTAACTTCCGTTCATATCGCTTTAGCGGGCGTGGATTATCATAAGTTGTGCCATCTGAACAAGTAGCAAGCGTATTGATACCTACGTCAATGCCTATCGGTTGCTTAGCGTCAAACAGGTCAGGCGGGTGCTTATAGTTACCACCGTCAAGGTGGACACTGATAGAAGCGAACCATTTGCCGTTAGACTTGCTGATCACAACTTTACTGATTTCGCCTGTCCAACGGAGTTCTTCACGCATACGTATCCAACCTATCTTTGGCAGTTTGATACGCTTTTTATAGACTTCAACTGTGCCTACACCATTGTCTGCTTGATAAGATACTTTATCAGATCGTTTCTTATAGGTAGGAAAGTTGTTTTGTCCTTTTTTCCAGCGTGATACAGCGTCTCCAAGATTATGGAGAGCGTTTTTAGAAGCATTTTGTGATAAATCAGAACACCAGTCAAACTTATCGTGTTTGACTGCGTTAAACTCACGTTTTATGTCAATATAGCTACGCCATTCGTCCTTGTCTAAGCCAGACTTAAAGGACGATAGACCGAAGTTAAACGCAACACGGGCATAACCCGCATGCTGCGACAGAAACGTTGACTGCTTATTATTCGGATTGAGTGCTATCTTCTGGGAGCGGATCAGCATTATTCGCACCAAAGTTAGACTGCATTTGCAGTTGCTCGTCGTTGACGATTTTATCAATTTCTTTTGCCATTTTCTGTGATTTGTGTGAACGTCCACCATAGAGTTTCGCACAAAATACAGTCATGATTTCCATTACGTCTCGCGTTAGTTCCTCCTCAAAGGAAGGTTGCTTACTTTTATTGATAATGACAACTTCTATACCTTTGAGTTCACAGATACGGAAAACTATCTCTGCACCAAAGCGAAGGAGGCGGTCTTTATGTGTGATAACCAGACGAGACATTTGACCATGCACCATTAACTCAAGGAGACGTCCGAGGCCTTGATTATTATAATTCATGCCACTACCTAAGTCTCTTATGATTTCAGTTTGCCACCCATTCTTATCGCAAAATGCTTCAAGGACAGCATGCTGACGCTCTAAATCTTTCTTTTGATCAGAACTGGAGACGCGCGCATAAGCAATGGTAGGATAAGTCAAATCATTAACACCCAGAAGTTCTGCTAAATCATACATTCTTTGTCCGCCTGGGGTTCGGTGAGACGGCATAATTTTACCTTCCACTTCCCAATTCCGAAGTGCCTGAACGGACACACCTAAGAGTTTAGCAGCTTCACCAATCTTAACAAATCTATTATTCATACATATATTATAGCAGAAACAACAAGGCTTTATCAAGTAAAAAACTACATAACTTTAGATTTTATGAGGTTCTTATAGGTTTTTGTAGTTAATTTTTAACTGCAACTCACCCCAGATGCGAAAATATAACACTACCAACATTAGTATTATGGGGAGGAAATAGGTGAGATAATCCATTCTAACCTCCTAAAATTCAGTCTATAGGTTTGGTAGAGCATAATGAAACCCATCCTACCGTGCTTGGAAGAACAACAAAAAACATCCTATTATCGTTTCGGACGCGCGGGCGTTTTGGTTTCCGCTGATTCGTATATCAGATCCATCAGTTCAGATTGGATAATTCCGTTCATCGGATTAGTGCGCGGTTCTGCTCTTCCCAAGATAGCATCAATAAAGTTGTCATCCGGGTTGCCTGCAGACATTTCAGGTGTAATCGGTGGGGGATTTAACGCCTCTCCACCTTTCCAAACACGAATCCATCCGCCACCCCAACCATCAACCTCAATTCTGCCATTGTCAAAAATTAGTGCCATGTGCGTACCACCGGGACTCGGACAATTGCCGCTTATCACCATTGACGCAAGTACACCGTTTTCAAACTTAATGTTAATTGACGAATTAATGTCTACCTCTGTACCCATATTATCGGTATAAGCGTACACTTCTTCCACTTTTGCTTCGACTGTCCAGCACAGACTATTAAGAAGGTGGGCACCGCTATCATAAGCCTGTCCACCACCGGCGAGGCTCTTTTTCTGCCGCCATGCACCGGTCGTCGCGCTTTTCCAATTTTGCGTAATATACCCTATTACCAACTCCAATTTACCAAAATCACCGTTGCGGACAATCTCTCGGATATAGTGGAAGTTAGCAGAACAAGGTGTATTGTAACCGATTGTCAGGATCAATCCTGTTTCCTTAACCTTATCAGCAAGTGTATAGGCATCTTTAGAGGAGGTGACCATCGGTTTTTCCATCAAAACATGGCATCCTGCTTCAAGAGCCTGCATTCCCTGCTTAAAATGTAAAGTGTGCGGTGTGGAAATAACCACTGCATCCGGTTTTGTTTCATTGAGCATTATCGCAATATCATCATAAGCACCCGGGCGCGGGGATAGGTCTGAAAGATTACGGTCAATATAGCCGTTAGCGATGTCCGTATTTACATCACAAGTACCGACGATTTGTACGTCAGAATTTCCATTCATCCGCCTCGCGTGGCCGGAAGAGTTGCCGCCACATCCAATTATGGCGAGCCGAATTTTTGACATTATTTGCTCCTTAGTGGATAAAATATTTTAGTACGAAACAACAGAATCTTTTCTGTCCGAGCGACCTCCTGGCCGCGACTTCAAGAATGTGAATGTATGCCGATCTTCAGGTCACGACTTCAAAAAGCCTAACTACACGTTATAGATATACTTATGCGATTTTAGCCAAATCTTCCACGCTTATTGCGTCTTCACCGAATACGCGCCTAAAGGTTGAGCCGTGACGGGATCGCGTTTCGCCATGCATATAGCAGACACTAAAAGCACGCCGCGCGATATCTGTCTGATTCATGCCAGAACTGTGAAGCAACCAATTGTGTAGTAAAACAACCTCGCCTGCCTTCAATTCCAATGGATGAGGTTCCGAGTTAGCGACGATGTCGTCAATCTGTTCTTGTGTGAGAAATCCAGAACCGTGCGATGGGTTAATAAGGCTACTATGTGAACCGGGAATAATATGCACACATCCGTTTTCAATCGTTGCTGTGTCCAAAGCAGTATAGATGGTAATCTGTGGGTCACGGTCAAGGTCTGTCCATCTATCTTGGTGCCAAACGAGGTAAGTACCTTCGCGCGCAGGTTTATTCATAAACATTGCGCGGAAACACAATATTGGGACTCCGTCGCCATAAACTTTGGTACAAACTTCCTTGAAAGTTAGGTTTTGGAGATATGCTAAAAAGTAGGGATCTAATTCGAGATTCTGAATTTTTCGATACAGTAAAGTTGCGCCTTTATGCCCTGCAGACTGTGGACCAGGTGCGTTTGTTCCGGGTGCCCTGTCAAGTTGCATCATGATTTTGTTATAATCAATGGGTGCATTACCGAGCATGATGTCATCCATGCGTTGCTGTAAATGCGCAAATTCGTCATCAGTGGCAACCTGACCAATGCAAACGTAGCCGTATTCCGAAAAATGGTCCCACTGTTCATCTGTTATCTGCTGTTCCATTCCTTGCCTCCATCCATGTGAACATATCGGGATTATAAAATCCTTTTCATTGCAGAATTCTGATCTTAAGTATAGCATATAAGTATAACATAATTGCCAACAAATTTTGAGAAATTATCAGGAATTCTAATCATCAAACAAAGAATATAGGATAAATTCGGATATTTGTAAAATAATGCAACTATTTATATTCTAAGGTGCGTCTAATTAATCAAGGGATGTAAAAACTCCGGAGGATTCTGATGAAAAAGAAAGATGCTGAATTGATTCAGCGTACATTAGACGGTGAGAAATCAGCGTTTACCGCTTTAGTAGAAAAATACCAAAAGGGTGTGCATGCACTTGCATGGCAGAAAATTGGCGATTTCCATATTGCCCAGGAGATTACACAAGACGCTTTTCTCCGAGCATACCAGAAACTCGGGACATTGAAGAACCATAACCTGTTTTCTGGATGGCTCTATGTTATTGCCACACGCTTGTGTTGTGAATGGCTCCGTAAGAAACGTCTACCCATGCAATCCTTAGAAACCGTTGATAACAATGAGGTGGACCAAGTGGCATATACACAATACATGGAAGAACAGCGAGAGGCAGATGCCGACGAAAATCGGCGTGAACTGGTTAGAGATTTACTCAAAAAATTACCAGAGAGTGAACGCACAGTGATGACACTTCACTATCTTGGTGAAATGACGTGTGAATCGATTGGCGAATTCCTTGGTGTATCTTCAAATACCATTAGGAGTCGTCTGAGTCGCGCACGTAATAGATTAAAGAAGGAGGAAAATATGATAAAAGAAAACCTTAGCAGTTTCCAACTCCCGACACAAATGACAGAAAACATTATGAAGGAAATTTCACGATTTAATCCAGTAGCACCTTCAGGTAGTAAACCGTTGGTACCATTGGCTGTTTCTGCTGTCTCTGCTGTTTTTGTTTTATTACTGATGGGAATTGGGGCACAAAACCTATACCGCTTTCAGAAACCGTATAGCTTAAACGCACAATCAGAACCGATGATTGAAATATCAGAAGCACAACTTGTCATTGATTCTCTAGCAAGACCTGCTGTTAGAAATCATGTCGGACATTCGGATATAACAGGTAAGAGCAACGGTGAAGGTCAGAAACCCGATGATCCGCTATTTGCTGCAGCAAATGCAGACAGAACTGAAGTATCAAAGTCGAAATCACAGTGGGTACAAACAAAAGGACCAGAAGGCGGTGCAGTATCCACCCTCTTCAAAACAACGCGTGGGAACATATACGCCGGTGCCGAGCACGGTCTCTACAGACTCACAGATGATGGACAGGCGTGGAAATTTATTAGCAAAATCAAGGGACCTTCACGTTCTACAAAAGCAACAAGAAGGATGGGGTGGCCCGTCGTAGAACGTCAGGATATTCTCTACCTTGCGACCAATAAAGAGATATTAACTTCTTCAGATAGAGGCGAAAATTGGGAAACACTCTGTAAGTGTCCAGAAGGTCAACTTGTCGGCATGGTGATAACTGATGGGAACCAAGGCTCGCGAAGCAACATAGTTGTTTATTTAGCTTATACTAACGGAATATATCGCACGGTTGATTTTGGTAAATCATGGATTCCGCTCTCAGAGGGGATAACAGACAGGAAAATTCGCGCAATAGCTGCCATTGAAAATACTGTCTTTGCTGGTACCGATAAGGGGCTTTTTCGTTTCAATAATGAAATATGGGAACATTTACCCATCAGTCAAGAGGATAGATCTGGCAAAACAACTGATTCAATTTTTGCATTAACAACCTCAGACAATAGGTTATACGTCTCAGCAAAGAAGAAGAATGCAGCAATAAATCGTAACCAGACACATCAACAAATTGAAATAAAGACATCATCAGGCGACATTGATTGGATAGAAGTAACTGATAATACGGGCGATTCTCAACTACCTAATGATTTTGCTATTTATCGTTCAATTGACCTCGGCGAGTCGTGGGATTCTATTACTCCGAAATTAGATGGTGACTTGAAAAAAGATAGTTATACGGTTGATGTTCCATCTTTATTGACCAACAAGGATGGCGTCATAAACCCATTACTATTAAATATAACAGAGATCACTGCATCCGGGAAAAAGGTAATAGTGATGACGAGTAAAGCAGAATATTATTCAGGTGATGCAGGTGAAAATTGGACACGCATAGAACATCCTGACAATGTAGCGTATGCTTCAGATACAGCACTGTTGAATGGGAACACTTTCTATAGAGGCGGAACACAAGGAATTCAACGTTCTACTGATGCGGGCAAGTCATGGCATCGATTTAATACCGGACTTGTGAATACAAATATCAAACATTTAAATGTTATAAACGGGGTACTCTTTGCTAACACAGAAACAGGGTTTGTCAATTCTACTGATAGAGGTGAATCGTGGACTCCAGTTCCCGGACATATAGGTCACCTCACACATATTGTAGAATTCGACGATGAACTCTATGTAAGAGCTTATGCAAAAGGAACATCCAGATACTTGCTATTATCTTCTGAAGACAATAGTCTCAAAAGTATATCTGAAATACCCAGTTTAAAATTTATGAAAGCTAACAAGTCGATTGAAATTGTGATAGACGAAAATCGAATTCGCCTGAAACAATCTCTCGGAAGTTTTGCTGTTACAGACACTGCTTACTACGTGAAGTATAATAACAAACTTTTCAAATGGAGTATTGGCACTCTGAATTGGTACGACACTGGAGTAACGGATATGGATAAATTTGCCGTTTCAGGTGAAACTGTTTACGTTGGTAAGCAGAATGGACATCTCCTGCAATCGTTTGATGCGGGAAACACTTGGAACGATATGAGTACTGTCATTGTAAATTTACCGTTTACTGTTGAAAGTTTCAATACAATTACGTTTGCTGGTGAAACTGTCTATGTAGCAACCGACAAGGGTGTTATTCGTTCAAGTTATGGTACTGATTGGCACATTCTCACCGACGTAGAGGGAACACCTCTCGTCGTAGACAGGTTTGCAGTGGATGGTACAACGGTATTCGGTCATGCTGGGCAAAAGGTGTATCAGGTTAAAGAAGATTCGGATACATGGGAGCAGATCACGCGAGAAATCCCATATCCTGTTTCTTGTCTTGATGTGGATGGGAATATGCTTTATGTTGGAACAAGCGGACGAGGTGTGCTCAGCTTCACGCTTGACGAATAGTTTTGACCTAATCACCTAACCTCTTTATTCAAAAGAAAAAACAGTTTATTTTACTTTTCCGGACAATAGGTAGGAGTGCTTACTGACAAGTACACCTCATAAGTTAGGTAGAACTCGTGAAACCTAACAAATTCGGTAATCCACATAAAGTTGTCGCTGAAAATGAATTGAAAGCGTTATTCACAAAATCTATTTTGCAGGTATATATTAAATTCACAGATGACTGTGTAGTTTTTATATATAACGTGAGTCGTGAGTTCGGTATAAGCAATTTTTTGTAGAGCAAACTTTTAGTTTGCGTTCCACGGGCGCACAAACTAAAAGTTTGTGCTACAACACACTCGGTAAATCTGGTTTCCTAAACACACCGAATCAAAGTGTCCAAGTAATTCTAAAATTCACTATATTAGCGAAATGCATCATTTGCAATTTCCGTTCTTAAGTAAGTTGTTGATAGTCTAACAAAATAGAAACTAAATAGGAAAGAATATCCATTTTAATGCCCAATCATTATACAATTTTGTAATACTGAAAGGGTACTCTCTTTTCTGCTTTGGTCTCTAAATATAATTAATTCTCAAACATAGTATAATTTTACTATAGTATGAACAATTTTATCCTGTCAGGACTTCCGTTCTGATCAGGTAAAGAAAGTTAAATACAAATTGGAGGATAAACAATGTTGAATTATTTTCGGTCAATTTCCGCTTTACTGCTTATATTTTGTTTAGGTGTAACGCTACTCGCTAACGAACAAGCAACCTACTATTTTCCGGATAAACTCGGTAGTTCTTGGGTTTATGTAGATCAAGATGGAAATGAACTCACTCGGGACGCTATTGAGGAAAAAGATGTTGAAGGTGAGACATTTCGTGCCTTTAGTTATGAACCCGCAATTGAAGATTGGGAAGATTATGATTGGGTTATACATCCCTTCCTATATCAAGTCAATGAAAATTGGATTTCATTTTATGTCGGTAGTGATATAGAAGATGTGATCAAATCGCGCGTGAGTAAAAGTATGGAGGAAGCACGGGATCAGTTGGACCAACAGTTGGACCAACAAGAGGCTGCCAATCAACTCCCACCTGGAGTCACCATTGATTTGGATTATACTATTGATCCCACAGCACAAGATTATTTCTATCTTCTGCCAACACCTGTTACTTTTAATGAAGAATGGGTTGCTATGGAATATCAATATAAATTGGATATGTCTCTTAGCATTCAGACTGATCGGGACACAACCAAAGATCAACCTATCAATTCATCCTCAATTAAAGTTGTACAAACCGGAAAAGTTATTGGAACAGAAACCGTTGAAACTGAGGCAGGAAATTTTAAAGACTGCTTAAAAATTGAGTATCGTACTTTTACTACTGTAAAAATAAAACCACCTGGGGAGCAATCTCAACCTCTTCTTGAACAAGAAGCCAACGAAGAACAAGAAGTTGTCGATTCAATTAGAACATTGTGGTTAGCACCAAACGTCGGAATTGTCAAATTCAAGAGTGAAGAAAAACAAATATCTGATGAGGTTAAAACTCTTGAATTAAAAAGTTACGAAATCAAATCTAATAACTCGAAAAACGAGGAGAACAAATAATCCATAAGACTTGTTTGAACTCACTTGCCTCGGATCAATGATCCTTGAAGTAGAAATTCACAAAGTAGAATAAACTGTGTCTTTTCTAAAAAACAGTTTATTCTACTTTTCCGGACAGTAGATAGGCGCGCTTACAAAGCGCGCCTATCTACTGCAAGTATACCCCATAGATTAAGTAGAAATCGCGAAACCCAACACGACACTTTTCAGTCATTTTGACAAAATACTACACACCATCCTGATTTTCTATAGTTGGCAATTGTCTAACTATATGCTATCCTTTTAAAGCATAACTCCCAATAAAGCGATTTCTTCATGATCTTTTACTAATGGAAACTACACAAAATTAGTCTTCCTTTTCAATCACGTACTTTTTTCTGATAAATGCAACCTTCGAATGCAAAATAGCATCTTTAACTTAAAAGACTATTTTGTTTGTGAGGTAACCCCATGAAACATGATGACGCTGAGCTGATCGAGCGAACACTTGAAGGCGATGACCATGCTTTTGCTGCACTTGTCGAAAAATACCAAGATCAAATACACGCACTAGCGTGGCAGAAAATTGGTGATTTTCACATCGCACAAGAGATAACACAAGATACCTTCATTACCGCATATCAAAAACTTGCAACCCTCACACATCACAAACGCTTTGCGGGATGGCTCTATGTCATTACTAGCAACAAGTGTAACATGTGGCACCGAAAGAAAACCCCACAACCGCAATCGCTTGAAGAGACTGACCCTATGGAATTGGAAGAGGTGTATTATTCCGAATATATTTCTCGGCAACGTGAAAAAGCAGCGAACCAAAAACGGCGAGCAACCGTTCAGAGACTGCTCAATAAACTCCGCGAGAGTGAACGGACAGTGATAACGCTTCACTATCTTGCAGGCTTAACATGTGAAGAGATCGGTAAGTTTTTGGGCGTATCGTCGAACACGATTAAGAGTCGACTACACCGTGCCCGAGAACGGTTAAAGAAGGAGGAAGCAGTGATTCAAGAAAACCTTAGCAGTTTTCAACTGCCAACACAATTTACAGACAACATTATGAAGGAGATTTCACGACTCAACCCTATTGCGCCATCTGGAAGCAAACCGTTAGTGCCGTTAGCAATGTCGGCAGCCGCTGCGATTTTCGTTATCCTGTTGATGGGAGTCGGAGCACAAAATCTAATTCATTTTCAAGAACCGTATCAATTAGACGCAACATCAGAATCGATGATTGAAATCGTAGACACACAATATGTCTTGGATACTTCAGCAAAACCAGCACTTCGGAATCAGATTGGACGTTCGGATGTAACAGGTAAGAGCAACGGTATTGCACAAAATCCTGACTCTTCACTATTCGCTGCAGCACTTGACGAAGACACAGAAAATTCAAAATTGAAATCACAGTGGGTTCAAACGAAAGGTCCGGAAGGTGGAGAAGTGCCAACCCTTTTCAAAACAACCCGTGGTGACGTGTATGCAGGAGCACAAAACGGTCTCTACAGACTCACCGATGATGGTACCGCGTGGAAACTCATAAACAATATCAAAGGTCCATCACATATTACACTAATTGAAGGGACGAAGTGGTGGCCAGTAGTAGAACGGCATGATACCCTTTACCTCGCTACGAATACAGAGATATTGACTTCAACAGATAGAGGAGAAACATGGGAGGCACTCTGTGAGTCTATAAGAGGTCAACTTGTCGGCATGGTAATAACAGATAGCATCCCAGGCGCACAAAGCGAAATGACCATCTACCTTGCGCGCACTAATGGGGTATTCCGCACGGATAATGCAGGTAAATCTTGGACACCGCTTTCCGAAGGGTTAACAGACAGGAAAATCCGTGAAATCGCCGCGATTGAAAACACCCTATTTGCAGGGACCGATAAGGGGCTCTATCGCCTCAATTCTGATACGTGGGAACAATTACCTATCGATCCTGAGAATACGCAAGACAAAACACTTGACATCTCTGCATTAGCAGTGACAGAAAACTATCTCTATGTTGCAACAAAAGTGGTTTGGAAAAATAATTTTGCTGGAAACGTTATAGAATCAAAGCAGCCTGGAGAGCAATGGATTGAATTAGGTCGAATAAAAGCACCGCAACCTCCGTGGGTACTTTATCGATCAACCGACCAGGGCAATTCGTGGGATTCTATAACTTCAAGACAAGATCTTGTTGATAAGAAACTCGCTCAGTTTCGTCATCTTTCAACGACAGACTCACAGGTGAATAAAGTTGACGCATTTCGTGGTATTATAATATCAGAAGTAATATCGGTAAATACAATGCTCAAGATTACCGCATCTGGAGAAAAGGTAATGGTGATAGACGATGAGAACCACTTCTACTCAATTGATGCTGGTGAAACGTGGATATCTTTAGCTGATGCTGGCGAAATAAGTAGTACTACCGATACAGTGCTGTTGAATGCAACTACTTTCTATAGCAGCGGAACACACGGGATTCATCGCACAACTGATAGCGGCGAGTCGTGGCATCAATTTAATACCGGACTTGTGAATACGAATATCAAGCATTTAAATGCTATAAACGGGATCCTCTACGCGAATACAGAAACAGGATTTGTCAATTCTACTGACGAAGGAGAATCGTGGACACCCGTTCTCGGCAATACGGGTTACCTCACACCTATTGTAGAATTCAACGGGAAACTCTATGCGGGAGATCATGCAAAAGGTACGCCTCGGTTTTTACGATTATCTTCTGAAGACAATAGCCTCACAAGTATTTCCGGAATACCTGGTTTAAAAGATGCACCCTCTTTAATAGAAAACTGGTTGTTGAATGATCCGATTGGAATTGTGCGGCACGAAATTCGATTTGAAATTGTGCAGCACGGAAATCAATTTCACATGAAATCACTTCTCGGAAACTTTGCCGTTACAGACTCGGCTTACTACGCAGAATACCAGCACAAACTCTTCAGATGGAATATTGGTACTCTGAATTGGTACGACACCGGAGTAACGGATATGGATGAAGCTTCTCCAGACGAAGTAAATTTTGCCGTTCCCAATCACAAAAGTTTCAGATTTGCCGTTTCCGGAAAAACCATTTACGTCGGCAAACGAGATGGACATCTCCTGCAATCGTTTGATGAGGGAAACACTTGGAACGATATTACTGCTGTTACTGCAAATCTACCGTTTTCTGTTGAACGTTTCAATGCAATCACTTTCGCTGGGCAAACTGTCTATATCGCAACTGACAAGGGTGTCATTCGGTCAAACAATGGCACTGACTGGCACATACCCACCGACGTAGAGGGAACACCACTCATCGTGGATAGGTTTGCAGTGGATGGCACAACAGTGTACGGTACAGCTAAGCGAAAAGTGTATCAACTAAAAGAGGATTTGAACACATGGCAACAAGTTACACCAGAAATTCCATATCCTGTTAACTGTCTTGATATTGACAGGAATATCCTCTATGTCGGAACAAACGGACGCGGTGTACTCCGCTTCTCCCTTGACGAATAATTTTCACATTATTTTCTATATTGGGTTGGTGTTCCTCCTGGCGGGGTGTGAATCCCCGCCTTTTTACTTTAGCGGTGAATCTATATCAGAACCATTCAATTCTCCAATAGTTCCTATCTTTGCTCAAGACCTCTCCTTTGTCCGAGCGACCTCCCGGTCGCGATTATTAGACGAAAACGCAAAAAAAACGATAACTGATAACCAATTAACGCGATTTGTAGCGCGAGGTCCCCGTGCCTCGCCAATGCTAACTTTATCAGCAAACTTCAAATCAAGTTAATTTGGTATGAATGGCTTTGAACGTACCCTTAAGTGGCTTAAGCATTTTCCGTTTATATGTTATAATGAATGCCACAATTACATAGTCCAATACAGACTGTTTAACGTATAAATCCGATTCTCAATCCTTCATTCTATTTCAAGAAAATATATTATCCTCCTCAAAATTGCAATTTTTACAAATTATGCAATTATTGCCTCCAAAATTGTGTCTATATATTAAAAGATCAATTTGTTATTGAGGTGTGCAATGAAAAACAACGATGCTAACCTAATTCAACGAACATTAGAGGGTGATCAACAAGCTTTTGCAATGCTTGTGGAAAAATACCAAAAACAGATACATGCATTGGCATGGCAGAAAATTGGTGATTTCCACATTGCGCAAGAGATTACGCAAGATGCTTTCCTTGCAGCGTATCAAGAACTTGCGACGCTCACCCATCATAGCCAATTTGCGGGATGGCTATATGTCATTGCCCGTAACAAATGCAAAAACTGGCACCGAAAGAAACGGTTAGCACTACAGTCGTTGGAAGAGACAGATCCAGTTGAATTAGAGGAGGTGTACTATTCAGAATATATGACCCAACAACGCGAGGAAGCAGCAAACAAAAAGCGGCGCGCTATAGTGCAGAAACTGCTTAGTAAGCTGCAAGAGAGTGAGCGCACAGTCGTAAATATGTATTACATTGCAGAGATGACATGTGAAGACATTGGCAAGTTTTTGGGTGTATCTCCCAACACGGTTCGCAGTAGACTTCACCGTGCAAGGAATAAAATGAAAAAGGATGAAACAATGATTAAAGAAAACCTTAGCAGTTTCCAACTACCGACACAATTTACAGAAAACATTATGAAAGAGATTTCACGACTCAACCCAATGGCACCATCAGGAAGTAAACCTTTGGTACCGTTAGCAGTGTCGGCAGCCTCAGCTATTTTAGTTTTCCTGCTAATGGGAGTTGGTGCAAAACATCTATATCGTTTTCAGGAACCATATAACTTAACCGCACAATCGGAACCAATGATTGAATTAATAGAAACGCAACTTGTCATTGACACACCGGCAAAACCCGCATTGCGCACACAAATTGGTCGTTCTGATGTTTCCGACAAGAACGAAGGTACGGGACAGAAATCTGATGATTCGTTGTTCGCTGCAGCGCAAGTGGATGAAGATGAGACTTCAACGCAGAAACGGCAATGGATCCAGGTGAAAGGACCGGAGGGCGGTACAGTCACGAATCTTTATGCAACAACTCGCGGGGATATGTTCGCGGGAACACTCAGCGGGCTCTATAGGCTTACAGATGACAGAAGCAAGTGGAAACTTATCAACACCCGCAATGCGCTCTCATTCAACATACAAAGTAAGGGGTTGGGGTGGGGAGCAATGGGCGAGAGTGGTGATACCATTTACCTTGCTACGTCAACAGAATTATTAACTTCTACAGATAGAGGCGATACCTGGAAGTCACTCGGGACTCACCCAGAAGGGCTGCCAATTGGTTTGGTTATAACGGATCAAGCATTTTACCTTGGTCTTTCCAATGGAATCTTCCGTTCCAATGATGGTGGTATATCTTGGTCGCGGTGGGCAGCTTTAGGCAATGAAGGAGCAGACATTGAAATTCGCGCAATTGCCGCCATTAAAGACACCCTCTTTGCTGGCACAGATAAGGGTCTTTATCGCCTTAATGACGATGTCTGGGAACAAATATCCATTGGTCAAGGGAAGGAGCAAGAAAAAGATACTGACATCCACGCTTTAGCAGTTGTGGGAGACCACCTCTATGTTGTAGTTGTACTACCGGTAGAACCAAAAGCTACCCGTACAGTTAAGTTACCACTAGGCAATAAGGTGCCTATTACTATTTTTGGCTGGAGTCTGTACCATTCAAACGATAGAGGTGATTCATGGGATTTAATTACAAATAAAGAAAAAATTATGGATGAGGAAAGTAAGTCCTATGTTCCACTGCAGATATTGGGACCCAGAAGACATCAATTTCCGTTTTCGGTGATGGGACCAAACCTTCGTGTCAAAATAGCCGCAGAAAAAGGTAGAATCGTGGTGATTGATAGCGATTACCAATCCTACTCAATTAATGAAGATGGAACATGGGTATTAGATGATATTACAAATGTAGGACATAGAATCGACAAAACTTCTATGCCTATGATGTTGAACCCGAATACAATCTATCGCACCAACACAAAGGGTATTTATCGTACCACGGATGGTGGTGAATCGTGGCAAGAATTTAACTCCGGATTGACAGGAGTCACCATCTTAAGTTTGGCTGCTATAAACGATTCTCTTTATGCGATTACACCTCAGGGACTTATCACCTCAACTGATGATGGTGAATCATGGACAAATTCCTTTCTTCATGGAGAGGGTCTCACCATGAGTATTAAGAAATCCGGTAATGTGCTTTATGTAAGAACTGATAGAATGCTATCAATAATGACTGATGATATCAATAAAGAACATCCCGCTATGAAAATGGGAAATATGGTTATATATAGTCTATCATTGGAAAACAATAGAACAACACTCGTTCGGGAAGCAACCACTTTTGACTCAAGTAATCAACCTGATGTTGCAATATCAATATCCCCAGGAAACTTTGCAGTAAGCGGTACAACTTTTTATGCGGAATACGACAAAAAACTCTTTAAATGGAAACATGGTACTACTGAATGGCACAATACCGGCTTAATAGATGAAGGTGAGGTAGGATCTTCTGAGGAATTTACTGACATTCTTGATTCTACAAGTTTTCAACTCGCTGTTTCTGGGAGCAAGGTTTACGTTGGCAAACGAGACAGACACCTCATGCAGTCGTTCAATGAAGGGGATACTTGGAACGACATCACATCAAATTTACCATTCTCTGTTAAGCATTTCTACGATATTGACTTTGCAGGGTCAACCGTATATGTAGCTACAGATAAAGGGATTTTGTACTCAATCAACGGCACTGATTGGCATGCAACCATCGACACAGAAGACACACCGATTGTCATTAAACGGTTTACGGTAGATGGCACAACGGTATATGGCGTAGTAGGACAGCAGGTTTATGAATTGAAGCAGAATTCAGACACATGGAAACAGATGACACCGGAAATTCCATCTCCAATATCCTCACTTACTGTTGCTAACAACACACTATATGTTGGAACTTTCGGTCATGGGGTGCTTCGCTTCTCTATTGACAATTAAGTTTAACCATATCTCATCGAAACATTTATAATACCAAATTAACCTGATTAGAAGTTTTCTAATAGCAGTTAGCATTGCGAGGCACGGGGACCTCGCACTACAGATCAAGTTAATTTGGTATAAGCACGTCTTTGAGACGTGCTTTTTCTTTTGATGTAAACGAAACTATCGTGAAAGTTGTTAAATATCATGTTCGTCCATCTAAGGAGAAAAATTGACAATCCTACTAATTTTTACCACGAAAAGCGAATTTATTCGACGAAAGTGCTATCTTATTCATTGGAATTGTATCTATATAACAACATAACCTGCTTCAATACGATTCAAAATCAAATTTAAAATGCCTTTCTTGAATAATTTCACAAAAATCAACTATTTTTCACAAAAAATGCATTTTTCACTAAAAAAATGCAACTTTTTTACTCTGAAATGACTCTTTAACTATAAAGGATATGAGGGTTTTCGGTTAGATAATGATGTTTTAGCAATTTGTCCTAACGCTGCCGCTACACCCTTGTTGAGTTTGGACAAGTATAACAGATTTACGAAAAACTGTTAAGAAAAAATCAGACCGATTTTTTTCTTGACGAACAAAGACAGATGAGGTATTCTTGTCGCAAATCAATCCTCACTTCACAAAGGGGTTCCCTGTTATGAACTGTCCAAAATGTCAACACGAACACTTCGTCAAAAATGGATTCGTCAACGAAAAACAACGCTATAAGTGCAAAGACTGCAACTATCAGTGGACAGAACACCACACACACCGAGGGAGACCCCTCGCTGAACGCGCACTCGCTGTCTTTCTCTATTGCCACGGACTTTCCATGAATGCCATCGCCAAAATCCTTCGCGCCTCACCCAGCACTATTCTCCAGTGGATACGCGACTTCGCAAACCAACACGCACAACCCCCTGAACCCGCAACTGACGCTGTCGTGCTTGAACTTGATGAGATGTGGCATTATCTGAAAAAAAAAAAGCAGAAACTCTGGATTTGGAAAGCTTTGTGTCGTGATACCGGAGAACTCATCGGATGGGAGTGTGGTCATCGGGATAAAGCAACCTTGCAAAAACTCATCCAACGCTTAGAAAAGTGGAACGTGAAGGTCTATTATACGGACGATTGGCATCCCTACCGAGCCGTGATCCCCAAAGATAAGTTAGTGCAGACGAAAAAGGAGACGCATCGGATCGAGCGAAACAATTGTCGGATGCGTCATTGGTTCGGACGCTTTAAGCGAAAGTCTATTATCGTTTCAAAGAGTGTGGAAATGGTGAACGTGACAGTCGCCTTATTTGCGAAATTTCGCGTCAATGGAGATGTCCTTGACATCTTAAAAATCGGGCAGATCGAACTAAATATCATTATTTAGCCGAAAACTCTCAAGGATATATTAGGGGAGAATGGAAATACTTGAAATTCCGGAAATCGGAAGAAATAGTTTTCCTGAACACAATGTTTTCTCATTTGTCTAACTTGTTAACCGAGACAACTAAAGCAATAGGATTATGGCTCCGCGAATGACGTATGAACATCGGAACTAAAAGGGAGTGGAAGTATGTTAAAAGAATTTTCAATAGAAAATTGGATCCTCGGTGGTACCGGATTCCTCCTGATTTTCACACTTGGGTGCTATTTGTGGTTTAATAACGAAATGGCTTCCATAGAACAAAACTATACTGATCACAAAGTTGGGATACAACATACGGAGAAATCAACAGAAACAGGACATGTAAAAGCCCCGCATATAGAACAGATTGACGTAGAGGAACCGGACACACCAGAGGAAGATAGTAGTTCTGCTCCAGAAAACACGACTGAGAGTATGTCTAATGCCAATGATACGCAGCAGGAGGACAATAAAAGGACAGAGCAAACAGTTGTAGTACAATCACGTAACCCGCTACAGATTACAGGGACACAGTTATTTAGCTTGAAGGGAATTAGTTGACAATCCCACTGCTTAGTTGTGGGTCAAAAAACGCTTGACATTTACATATATTTTGTAGTATAATTATAAGACTGACTCAGTGGTGGGTGCGTCAACACCTACCACATCTCGCTGTCGGATAGACAGAGAGTATAAACGCCTATGGAGTCCAAGTAATACCGTATTAACCCAAATTGTAGTGCAAGGTCCCCGTGCCTTGCAATGCTAACTGCTATTAGAAACTTCTAATCAAGTTAATTTGGTATAAGACCTCTGCTTGAGGCACGAGAGACGGAAGCAGGAATCACAGAGGAGGGTTGTGTGCTAAAAGAAGCACACGGCTTTAGTTTCCGTCGTGAGTATCACGATATAGAGTTCTCTAAAAATTCAGAAGTATTATCAAACAGAAAAAGGCACGCATTGAATGCGTGCCTTTTTTATGACCCGCCGCTAACACAGATTTCCATAATATTCGCATATATCAGATAACTTGTATTTTGATTTGGCAGCTGCCCATATTTATGCTACTCTTTAAAGGAAGTCTTTCCAAACAACAAAATTCTTACTTGCTCCTCAAATAAATTTCCAAAAATGCAACCTTCCAATGCAAAATAGCATCTTTAATTAAGAATCTATTTTGTTTGTGAGGTAACCCATGAAACACGATGATGTTGAGTTGATTGAACGCACACTTGAAGGTGATGATCACGCCTTTGCAACGCTAGTCGAGAAATATCAAGATCAGATACACGCGCTGGCGTGGCAGAAGATCGGTGATTTTCACATTGCACAAGAGATTACACAAGATGCCTTTGTCACAGCGTATCGAAAACTTGCCGACCTCAAACATCCGAACCGCTTTGCTGGATGGCTTTATGTCATTACCCGCAATGAGTGTAATATGTGGCACCGCAAGAAAAAACCACAACTGCAATCCTTTCAAGAGACGGATCCAGTTGAGTTGGATAAGGTGTATTATACTGAATACGTGTCTCAGCAACGTGAAGAAGAGACAAAGGAAAAACATCGTGTGGTGGTTCAGAAGTTGCTCAGCAAGCTGCGAGAGAGCGAACGGACAGTGGTTACTCTTCACTATCTGGCTGACTTGACATGTGAAGAGATTGGTAGATTTCTTGGCGTATCAACGAATACGGTTAAGAGTCGACTGCACCGCGCACGCAACAGATTGCGGAACGAGGAGTCGCTTATCCGAGAGAGTCTCAGTAGTTTCCAACTATCGAAACAACTGTCAGAGAGCATCATGAAGAAAATATCCCATCTCACCCTTCCTGCTCCATCTGGAAGTAAACCACTGATTCCGTGGTTAGTTTCGGGGGCAACTGCCATCCTAATTTTATTGCTGTCCGGTGTAGGAGCACAATATCTATACCGTTTTCAGAAGCCGTATAATTATGACGCAACATCCGAACCGACGATTGAGATAACAGATGCACCGCAATTTGTAGATTCTCCAGAGAAACCCGCGTTAAGAAATCGGACAGGACAGGCGGTTGTTCCTATAAAAACTGACAGTTCCATACAGAAAACGGATGTCTCATTAACTGACTCAAATCAGACAGATGCGACAAAAGACACAAAATCGGATAATATTCCGAAAAAAGGCACTGCATCTCTTACCGGTAAAGTTGTGGATAAAAATGGAAAAACAATTCCTGGGCTTGAACTCACAATAAAACCGGTCATAATTGGTACATCTGATCAAATGAATGATATGATACCCAGTACACCTCTATCCTCTTGGGCACGAGCCGTAACTGACAAAACAGGAAATTTTACCTTTCGCAACATTGATCCAGTTTCATCACAATTGGTGATGGCCCCTGAAACAGGAGCAGATTTTGAGATTATCTCTCTTGAAATTGGTGAAATGACCTACTATTTCCCAGGATCCCAAAGTAATTTACCAATATGGTTTGGAAAACCCACATTTGCCATTGAACCGGATGTACCACTTGAAAACATAGTCGTCACAGTGAAACCTGCTCCAAGGCGAATTCGCGGACGAATTCTACTAAAGGATGGAACTCCCCTTTCCAATGCAAGAATTGGACTGACTGTTAAGCAACGCATTAAAGATACTTTCCTTTTTTTCTTCAAGACAGGTGAAAGCGGTTCAAGCACAAGTGGCGGTTTTGAGACAGATTCTCAAGGCTATTTCGTTTCTTATATTTCAGGTGAAACAGCAGAATACTCAGTATCTGTGAGATATGAGGGCGCGTCAGCGAAGTCAAAATGGTTCCGTGTTAAAAAAGGACAAAGTTACGATAAACTCGTTTTTAGACTTAAAGACTTAGAGAAACATCGTAAAAATCTGAGAGAAAGGGTGAACGCCCAACAAGCGATATGGACTTTGAATCCAGAAAATGGACACGCTTACAAAAAGATTCTGTGCGAAAGTTGGAATGATGCAAAAGCCAAAGCTGCTGCTAAAGATGCATATCTTGTTAGTATTAACGATGAAGGCGAACAGAAATGGTTAGAGGCACGTTTTGCAGAAAACTTGTTTTATTGGATAGGGTTGAACACATCAACGCAGTGGGATAGCGGTGAACCACCCACCTACATTAATTGGTCAACAACAGAGAAATCTAACGAGGAATCTACCAGCAAATCTAATGTTCCGGTTGCTATGGAATTTTATTCAAAAAGATGGATGGCAATAGGGTCAGATAGTCCGTTCTTACCTTTTGTGAAGCATGCCATCATCGAAAAAGAGGGTATGCAGATTGTATCCGCCGAAAAGGAAAAATAATCCCTTGCAGAATAATACCCAATTAACCCGATTTGTAGTGTGAGGTCCCCGTGCCTCACAATGCTGACTTTATCGGAAAACTTCTAATCAAGTTAATTTGGTATTATATGTCTATTTTAAAGAGGCGATTCAAATTCATTGTATATCATATTAGGAGTTCAACTATCATTTGTTGGTGATTTTGAAATTTACAGAAGTCTTAAATATAGAACTCATACCAAATTAACGTGATCTGTAGCGCGAGGTCCCCGTGCCTCGCAATGCTAACTGCTATTAGAAAACTTCTAATCCCGTTAATTTGGTATCACATTATCATAGATTGTCAATAGTTTCGTAAAAGGAATATAAGATGACTCATTTTTATCTTACAAAACAAGCAATTGCCTACCTCACACTTTTTATCTTCTTTAGTTTTTTCTTTGTATATCAAGGTGCAGCTGAAGATGCCACATCAACATTATCAGGACGTCTTATCAGTGCTAAAGGTGAACCGATATCGGATGCTTCTGTAATACTTCTTTATGTCAAAAAAAATGAAGATGGAGGCGCATACCCGATATATAACAGCGAGCACTACCCTTTTCTTGTCCAGTCACCAGTACTATTTAACAGTGAAAATGCCGCAAGTGAACAAGAGTTGCAAAAACGTCCACCATATTTAACATCTACAACTGATTCAGATGGGCAGTTTGCGTTTACCAACATCGCCGAAGGGATGGGACAATTAATGGTCTTACCTAACCTACCACAAGGGAAGGAGATGCCTACACCAGAACCGGGGAAAAATAATTTTTCATTTCTCCCAGTGATCCAATTAATTCAATTCGGAGAGGTATCGTTTTATCCACATCAATTCTCATTCTTTCCACCCTTAGGAGCAGTTTCATTTACTATCAATCCAGGGGCAAACATTGAAAACGTAGTACTCAAAGTTATCATAGATAACCCGCTAAATATACGAGGTAGAATTGTTTTTGAGAATGGTGATCCACTTTCTGATACTTCTCTAAAAATTGACATAGGGCAGCTCAATTTAGATGGAGACAGCGGCTATCCTTATGGCACGTCTTTATCAATACAAACTGATGAAGATGGATATTTTGCACGAAAACTTCTCGGACAAGGAATCTACGCGCTATCTGTCGAACATCGTGGACTTACCGCTAAGCCTGAACCTTTTATTCTTGATGGCAACCAACAGCATGAAGTTATAGTTTTAACCCTTGATGGCAATCCAAACGAACTTACCGATTTGCCATTTGAAAAAGCGGAGGCAGAACATAATCGTCCACATTATCTCCCACAAGTTCCAGCAATGTGGATAATGAACCCAGCAAATGGACACGTTTACAAATGGATTGCATGCAATTCCAGAGAAGATGCACATAATCAGGCTTTACTTGAAAAGGCACACCTTGTTACAATTACGAGTGAGACAGAGCAAATATGGCTTGAATCAGTTTTTGGGACTGGACCATACTGGATTGGATTAACAGATGTCCAAAAAGAAGGCAAATGGAAGTGGGACACAGGAGAAACTCTAAAATATACAAACTGGAAAAAGAAAGATGATGATACTAACAACGACGGGCCTGGTTTTCTTAAGTTCTTCGGAGTGAAAGACCATAGGCAAAAGCGGAGTGAAGAGAAGCAGGATTACGCTATTATGTCTAGCAAGGATGGGAATAAGGAGATTGGAAAATGGAGAGCAGTTGATTTAACACACTCCGAACGTGGTCGAACACAAATGGCTGTCATTGAGAAAAATCCTGTGCAAACCAAAATATCGGAAAACGAGAAATAATTTCAATATAGTGGGGTGTTGGCGAGTGAGGGTGCTGATAATATTATCAATTTGTGGGGTGTTGCTCAAGATATGGATGTAAGTACCTCACCGCTTGTCACATTCGTAGGGCACATAGGTCCTGTTAATTCTGTAGCATTTAGTCCGGATGGAAACATGTTCGCGAGCGGCGGACTTGATGGTGTCGTATATCTTTGGGATCTTAATGCTTTTGTCAAACCGAAAGAGTAAACCTTGTCCATTAATGATCATAGTAACTCTAAAATTGGACAATTATGCTGGACAACCTACACAACTTACAATTCTATTACGCTTCTTCTCGTTTTAATGTTATCATTCTGTTTAAGTTTTACCTAAACAGAATATAAACGACCAAATTATCTGACAGTTCAACGCAAAAAGGAATATTACAATGGAAGAAAAAAGAGATAAAAGACTGCAACAGATTGGTGAAAAAGCCCTAATGGAATCAGTAGTCAGTATGGTATGGCAAAAAACTGACGAAGAATCTGGTAAACGTCTTGTCTGGCTACGTGGAACAGGGTTCTTTGTTAGTCCAAACATGGTTGTGACAAATATTCATTGTATTGCAGGTGCACCCTCTATTTTTGCCGAACTTGCCAGTACGGAAACTCGATATCCAGTTGAAGGAGTGGTCGCGTTTGATGTTGAAAACGACCTTGTCATATTAAAAGTCACAGGTGAAGGGATACCGCTTTCTATTAGCGACAGTGATATGGTCAGAAGTGGTGATGTTACTTGCTCCGTAGGGTACCCCGATGGAGAAAAAGGTGTAACCACACAAGTCACCCTCCTCGGTATAAGGGATAGCGATAAATATGTCCGGATTAAAGGCAGAATTGGTCCCGGACATAGTGGGAGTGCCTTGCTAAACAACACAGGTGAGGTAATAGGTGTTACAGTTGGTGCTTCCTTTGAGGTAGCGGCTTTTAGTAGAGGAGAGATGCCATCTATTAGCTATGCGATTCCAGCAAATGTCTTAAACTACTTGCTTGTGAGCTCGGGCGAAGCGGAACCTTTAGAAGAATGGCAAAAGCTTCCACGGATACGTGGCTATGCTCAAGGTGTGCAGGGTCAGATGATAATTGCGGAAGGTAAACACATGGAGGCAAAAAAGTGCTTTGATATTGCCCTTGAACTTAATCCAGATTTAGTGGAGATATACGTCACTCGGGCGGGTTTAAATGTATTCTTGGGTGAAGCGGAGGACGCTATTGCTGACTGTGATGCTGCCATAGAACGCAATCCTGACTTTTTAGAGGCGTATATCAACAGAGCAGCTGCAAATTTATCGTTAGAACAATACAAAGACGTAATTGCTGACTGTGATGTTGCCATCAAGATTAATTCCGATTTGGGATGGGCATATAACAACCGAGCAGCCGCATACTTATCGTTAGAACAATACAAAGACGCTGTTGCTGACTGTGATGTTGCCATCAAACTTGACCCTGATCTTGTTCAATCCTATATCTGCAGAGCAATGGCAAAATTTGGCCTTGACCAACATGAAGCGGCACTCGCCGATTTTGATATTGCCCTGAAACTCAACCCTGATTCAATAGAAGTCTACTTTTGTCTCGGAAATTTGAAGTGTGAGTTAGAGGATTATGCCGGGGCTATTGAAAACTTTGATAAAATGATCAGTATTAATCCTGAATTCAGTGCTTTTTTCAATGTCTATGAAAGTCGCGGAGAAGCAAAATACCGTTTCGGCGACTATGAAGGGGCGATTGAAGACTACGACAAAGTCCTACAATCCAACCCGAAAGACGATGAGGCATACAACAGTCGCGGGCTTGCGAAGTACCACCTTGGTAGATCTATAGCAAACAAAGGGGATGACGTAGAAGCCACTAAATACTTTCTACAGGCTATAGATGACTATATGGAGGCGATCAAAATAGACCCAGAGTACGCCGGTTATTACAAAAACATTGGACTTGCGAAAGGTAAACTCGGTGACTATAAAGGGATGATAGAAGCCTATGATAATGCTATCCAACTGAGACCAGAGGATGAAGTTTCTTTCTACTGTCGCGCACTTGCAAAATGTCGTCTTGGTAGATCAAAGGAGGATCATGGTGATATAATAGAAATCCATCAATACTATCAAGAGTCCATTCAGGATTATACGGAAGCCATCAATATAGACCCAGAATACGCAGCAGCTTATAATGGCAGAGGTTGGACGAAGTATATCCTTGGACTGTCTGAATCCGAACAAGGGAAAAAAGAAGATGCCAGAATTCTATTTCAAGCCGCAATAGTCGACAGCGATGAGGCAATTCGTCTAAAACCTGATAAACCAAGTCCCAATGATTACCACACACGTGCTGCTGCAAAGGCTGCGCTTGGTAATTATGATGAGGCAATTGAAGATTTTAGTGAGGCAATTCGGATTAAATCAGATAACGCGCTTTACTACTACGAACGTGCACAAGCAAAAGAAGCACATGGACTACACGAAGGAGCAAAAGCGGACTTTGCAAAGGCAAAAGAAATAGATCCAGATGTTGAAAATAAGTCATTCTAATCAATGTCGGCAAACAATATCTTGCAATCCTTTTTCATGTCGGGAGACTCCTCTGTAGGAGCAACCCGCCAGATGCTATACGCGCATTCAGCGTTGATTCAAGGGATTGGGTTTTGACGCTGCAACTTGATAAACGAAAGCATTCTTCCTGTCTGTTCACCTTCAGCACGATACGAATAGAAGTTATCTGTACAACAGGAAGTACAAAAAGGAGATATTGATATCAAAGCGGGAGGTACACCGACATCAACCAATTGACTGACGTTGGCAGTTTGTAGACATAGGTTAAGTCCATTGCGTATGGATTTTCCAAACTGTTCTTCAAACTGGGTTATCAAATCTAAACTTACCTGATAACAACACTTCTGGATAGAAGGACCCAAATGGACAAGACAGTTTTCTGATAAAGTACCAAAACAAACTTTCATTTTTGCTATGGTTTTGGTAGCAATACGTGCTAATGTTCCACGCCAGCCAGCATGTGCAATTCCGATTGCAGGTGTCACCTTATCCAGAATGAAAATTGGGACACAATCCGCGGTAAATATACCTAAAGTATCTCCTGGTTTTGCTGAAATCAGGGCATCCCTTGTTTTTTTCGCAACGTTTTGATTTTCACGGTTCCAACATGAATTTGCCAAAGTGTCTGCATTTACTACAGTGTCACTATGAATTTGTTGGCAATATTTAAGCGTCTTTATACCGGTTTGGTCTGAAAAACGCCGTTGATTTTGAGACACAGCTGCTGGATTGTCTCCTACATGGGTAGCTAAGTTTAAAGAGGTATACGGCGGTTCGCTTACGCCACCTGAACGGAGACTGACCCCCGCCTTGACCAAACCTGTTTGTGTAAATTCATGGATTGTCCGATATAAATTTGTTGTCAAGATATGTAATCTTCCCGGGGTGGGCTAAAAATGTCAAGAGCAATTGCCATCTTGTCAAATGCTTTTGCACTGTGTTTCACATGAGCTGGAATAAGGTAAGTATCACCTTTTTTCAGCGTTCGGGATTCTCTGTCTATAGTCAATTCGAATGTACCTTCTAATACCATTCCCATCTGTTCATGTAGGTGGCTATGTTCTGCGACAGTGCTATGGGGTTGGAGATGTACGTACGACATCATCAGTTTCTCACCATGGATTGTCCGAATTGTTACACCATCAAAAACCTGTTTAGCAGGTTGAGCATTAATATCTAAAAAAGGCATAGAGACAACTCCACTAAATATACTATAGTTTGGACAATTTCTGTTAGTTTCATGTAGAGTTTTCAAGTCCTTTTCCATTTTTCTGTGAGTTTTGCTTAGGATCGTAACTTGCAGAAAAATCACGCTATCGTCCAGACCAATATTGCCTCGTTTCCATACGGCTATTCCAAAATGAAATTTCCGTTTTCATCAAACGCAGGAATTGATCGGGCATCTACTAATCCAAATTTGGCATACACGTCTTTCACTAAACCGTAAGCTACATGGTCAGGGATAAAATCGTTGCGAACCCATTGTTCAGAATGAATAGGGGACGGACCTTCGTACACACCTCTCTCATCCAAGAATGCACCAAACGTAGGATAGGTAGGTGGTCCCTCTGGCAACGCATACCCTATGATATTATGGTAGTTCTGTTGTATGAATACATCAGAGTCAATACCAGACTCATCGTATATTGCCTTCACTAATCGCATGAATGAGACAGGAAACTCAATCACTACATACGGGTACAACCATTTTACAGAATTAGGAATTGCGAATTGTAAGGAACCCCATCCTCTTTGAAATTGTCTATCAATAGGACATCGGACTTCAAAATATCCATTCTTTAATAAGGTAATTTGACCTCCAGTTATATTGCGCCCTTTTATGCCCTCTTCCAATTGATACATTTCCTTTTCCCATAGTCCTGTAACACCAAAACCAGCCCAACGCTTATTCGGTGGATTATACAAAATATCGCGTATGCATTGATCTTCGGTAGATACAACGTTCCGATCAGATTCGTTTGGTGACGCGAAGATGCGATAATAGGGTTGGTCAGATATAGCCTTAACAAAAGAATTATATCTTGACGTAAGTGAATTCATTCGCTCCCTCCGACTTCCTCTAAAATAGTTGTTGTTTGACTTTCAATTCTATTCAACTGTCCTCTAATGTCATCCATGGATGGCAGATGATATCGTGCTAAAAGATCGGGAATGAACTCCTCTATCTGAAACTCTTTTGTAGTATCTCCATACCGCTTCACAAAGTTGAGTGTCCCATTCGAATTAAAACCATGGGGACGATTTTCACTAAAAGGAATATGAATGATTATAAGGTTGTACTCTTTGTCCTGCAATCTTAATTCATGTAGTTTCGCCTCTAATTTTGCGATTCGTGGAAGTATATGTTGGTGGCAAGTGTTATAGATGCTTTCAGCTTTTCTTTCTGCATCAGGGATGTCAACAAATCTTTTTGCGATCTCGTTTTCTTCATCAACACCAATAAGGATATATCCTCCCTCAGCATTAGCCATTGCCGTAACATCTTTGCATATCTCACGTTTATACTTCTCGCCATCAGTTTTGTATCCGTCGTAGTGCATCTCCTTGAAATCAATCCACAAATTTTCTTCTTGGTTACCGATTAGATTTATCAAATCTTGGTCCGTAATTTCAGATATAGGTCTATTATCAAATATCATTTGTTAATACCTGCTCAACTGAAAAAACAAAACCTTGATTCAGTGCTTGTGCAATTCTGCGTTGGTGTTCACGTTCTTTTTCGGTCAGAATTACGGCTTCTTGCCAATAATGACAGAAAAATCGGAAAATACTTGAAAACTCAACATGAAACGGACATAAATTGTCCAAACTTTAGTAAACATAACAAACGTGAAATCATCTTAATGGTTTCTCTACGGAAAAGGAATGTCTGCAGAGAGGGGTTCTACATATAGGACTCGCTTACAACTTGTGCAATAAACCAATTTTTCGTATTTTTGTGCTTCCTTTAGACTCTGTGGTTGAATCGTAAGACAGCAGCTTCTACAAGTGCCATTTTTCCCTAAAGCGACAAAATTCCCTTTCTGACGTTCCATCCATCGACGGTAGAGTGTGCTGAGTTCCTTGTCAATTTTCGGCAGAAATTTTGTACGCTGTTTCAGTTTTTTATCAATACTTGCCTTTAAAGTTTTTTGTTCCTCTCGGAACTCAGTAGTTTTCTCAGAAGTCTCTTCATTTTCGAGAGCCACTTCAACTTCAAGTTTAGTTAATTCTTCCTTTAACTGATCGACCGTTTCCATGAATTCTAAGATTTCTTCCTCCGTTTCAGCATCCTTATCATCAAGGAAATCAATCTGATTTTCAAGTGCAATATAGGCTTCATTTGAGGTGACTTCACGTTGTTCATTCTTATATTTTTCGCGTTGGACTGCATTCATTTCTAAATCTGCATCCTTTGATCGGAGAGATTTTTCCACTTCAGCGAGTTCATCAGATTTTGCGGTTATTTCCGCTTTATATTTTGTGACGCTTGCTTCTAACTTTTCAATATGTCGAGGTATTGCTTGAAGCTGCTTGTGGATAGACAACAACTCTCTGTCATGCTCTTGGAGTTGGTAGAGCAAAGCAAGTTGCTGTTGTAAAGATTCGTTAGCCATTATGTTTCAGCCTCCTTTTCAACGAGGAATGCGAAGAAAATTCCCAATTGATACAAAATAAAGAGCGGAATTGCCATCAAGAGCATTGACGTTGGATCTGCTGGGGTTAAAAGAGCAGACATAACACAGATACCTAACAAAGCATAACGTTGCTTCCCACGAAAACCTCGCGAGTCAATTACTCCGATACGCGCAAGAAACGCCATCACAATCGGTAACTCAAAAGCGATACCGAAACCAAAAATTAACAATGTTACAAAACTAATATACCCTTTCAAATCCCACAAATTTCTGAGTCCAGGAAATAGCCCCGCTGCGAACTGCAACACAACTGGAACAACGATAAAATATGCGAAAAATGCGCCGAGTAAGAAAAAGAAAATGATGATGAAAAAAAGTGGTAACGCCAATCGCTGCTCTGACGAATTCAATGCGGGAAACACAAACATCCAGATTTGATATAGAATTATCGGTAATGAAAGCAGAACACCTGTAGTAATACCTATTGTTAGGTATGCCATGATACTTTGAAAAGCACCGGTTAGGATAAGTTCTGCTCTAACATTTGAACCACCAGCGCGCAAAGCGAGTGCCAAAAAGCCAAGTGTTGATCCTTCTCCCCCAGCTCTCGCCTCAATTGTGTTGGCAATCATATTGGTGATAGGACTCTTCAATGGGAGTTCAAGAACATATTTTATTGGCTCCGTAAAGGACAATCCCAGAACAGTAAATACACCCAAAGCAATGAGAGATATAATTATCCGTTTCCGTAGTTCCCCAAGATGTTCCCAAAAAGTCATCGCCACATCGTTAGATTTCATAATGGTGCTTGCTCACGGAGTTACGCTGATTTAGGGGGTTTGATTGTTTTTTCCGGATCAATATCAATCTCATCTTTAGGGGGTTTGATTGTTTTTTCCGGATCAATATCAATCTCATCTGTGACTTTTGTAATTTCATCTTGGATCTCACTCCCCACACTTTTAAATTCTCGAATAGCTTTACCCAAAGATCGTCCCATTTCCGGTAATTTTTGTGGTCCGAAGATTACCAAGGCAATTATAAGGACAACAAAAATCTCCATTGGACCTATTCCCATTTTCTTGGTGCCTCCTTTGATAAGATGTGGCAGATTGACGTAATTTATAGTATATCATAAAAGAGACTTATTGACAAATATTTTTGGGTGTATAATTATATGTCACATAGGTAAATTTCACAAAGACTGTCCCACATTTTCTAATGTCGCGTGGGTTCTCAATGCCCGACCGTTTCTGATATTCAACGATAGTCGAGCACAGAGACCCACCACTACAATAAGATGGGACGGCTTTGACAATAACTTTAAACACAAAAACAAGTTGAACTTGTGCATCTAACGTGTTATCATATCAGCGACGAGGAAAGAAGGTATCAATACCCGCTTCAACATCTTTGATCGGATGTCCATGCTGTTTTTGATAACTCTCGTGAGTGTTCCGTTCTGTCTCAGTAAGTTCTGTCAGAGGGAAAAGGATAGTTTCTCGACTACGTTTCCCAGACTCGTTCATTGCGATGTTCATCTCTTGGTCCTGCCTGCCAAGAGCTGCACCGTATTCCGGTTCAGTATCATGAAGCACGGCTGTGGCGATGCTAAGGAGTTCATCTGCCACGGATATTTGTCCTTCAGAAAGTGGGTAGTGCTTGAATGGATTCTCCCAAGTTACCGTTTGTTCTGGAAGTTCCAGTTCAATCTTTTCAATAACGTCAACTCCATCAACGTTAATTGTTGTGCGTTTGGCACGGTGCGCGACGCCTTTCGCCCCGGATTGTAGGTCTGCAGCGGGCGTCACATAGATATCGTCTCCGACGATGGTGCCTTTACTACCGTCAATTTGAGAAATGCCTGTTTGTCCTCTACCGAGGGATCGCGCATGGATGACATTTGAATACACCATTAAAGCAGTTGCGCTGTTATCAAATTCTATAAAACCGAGGCTCCATTTTTCACTAGAGTGGTTCCGTTTCATTCTATCAATGATGGGAATAACTGGACTGGTTTGCGTTATACCGAGTGCAGACTTAGGTTCACCACCGGCGCGTAGACGTAGCATGCTCATGCCGTGGTAGCCACCTTCATAGAAAATTCGATATATCCGAGCGACATCACCGATAATGCCTGCCTCAATCACTTTTGATAGGAATCGCTCCCGTGGTGCCCGATAATAATTTTCTGCAATCTCAAGTTTAACGTTGTTGACTTTGGCACTTTCAATCATCATGTCCGATGTAGGAAGCGTTACGGCAATCGGTGTTTCACATAGGATATGAACCCCTGCATCTGCCATAAAGCATGCAATCGCGTGATGGGCGACTCCTGGTACTGTAATGTCTACGACATCAAGTTCTTCCTGTACAACCAGATCACGGACGTTTGTGTATGGATTTGCACCGTATTGTTTGGCGTATCGTGTTGCGGTTTCTTCATCTATATCGCAAATTGCGACAAGATTGTATACATCTTTGAGTTTTGCAATTACGGGTAGATGTGAACCTCCACCGCGCCTACCAGCACCTATTAAAGCTATGTTGAGTTTTGACATGGAAGACTCCTTAGTGTAAATAACTTACCTCATTAAACTTAGCATCTTCTTGAACCTTGTACTAAAAATAGCATCATAGCAAAATTGCGTCAATGAAAATCGAGTACACAAAACCTTCACTAATTTATGAGGTTGATTAAAAATTATGTTTGCTATCATCCTTAAAGATCTTCGTTCATATAACTATTCTCGGAAATACCGAATAATCCAATTCGCTATTATATCTATCCTTGTATTTCTGCTCTTTATTAGCACAGTTGAGTTCTACGCACAACGAAACGATACTTCGATTGATGTTGGTGAAAAAACATATACACTTTTCATCATTTGCATTTTCATCACACAATTTTTGGTGGCAAAACATGGAGTGGAAGCAGTTTATATGGAACGATCCAAAAAACTCTATCAAGACTTCAGACAAGGAAATAATGGGAACGGTGCATTGTTGGCACTAACCCCATTGGCTAATTGGAAAATATTTGGCGGAAAGTTGGCTGCAGTCGTAATATGGGGATTATTAGGAATATGGTTGACAATTCCTTTATTTGCACTATCAAGTTACATAGGAGGATTAGCAATATCGCAGTTAGTGAAATGTAGTGGGGTGATATTGGTGAGTTGCATCTTTTTTGCGCTGATCGGCATGGGATTCGCTTTATGGATCACGCCTACTCGTGCAAAAGGTATCAGTTATGGAATTGTAATCGCCTTGACATTTCTACCTATGATTCCAATAGGACCTTTTATTGATATTCCAATGTTAGATATATTGAGTCCATTCAGTGCGCTTTTATCAATTCTTGGTTCAGAGGTAACACATCTGTGGGTGTGGAACATTTGTCTGAATTGTGTGCTTTGTCTTTTGATTTTTCCGGTTTTGGTGTGGAGATCCCGTTAGCTATTGCAAGCATTTTAGATTATCAACGAAACATCTGTAGACTTGGACAACTTATACCAAATTAACGGGATTTGTCCTATTTTCCGGACGGTATGTGCGGTTTCCTAACCTCACCGATAGATTGGAATCGTGTTAATTTGGTAGTAATGACTAAGGTTTGATTGACAAGTTGGTCCGAACAGGTTATAATTGGATTAGAACAAACAAAGGAGAATGGAATTGAAACAGATCGCTTTGACTGGGATAAAACCGACAGGGCAGCCGCACATCGGTAACTATCTTGGTATGATTAAACCTGCACTTGAACTCGCGCAAGATTATCAAGCACTCTATTTTATCGCTGACTACCACGCGCTCACCACTGTTAAGAACAAGAAGGAATTAGAGGATTTGACGTATCAGGTGACAGCAACATGGTTGGCACTCGGTTTGAACCCCGATGATGTCATTTTCTACCGTCAATCGGATATTCCAGAGGTGTTTGAGTTAGCATGGGTTTTAGCTTGCTTTACAGCGAAAGGATTGCTCAATCGCGCGCACGCCTACAAAGCAATTGTTGACGACAATTTGGCCGCAGGTCGTGAAGAGGACAAAGCAATTAATGTAGGACTGTATACGTATCCTGTTTTGATGGCAGCAGATATCTTGCTATTCGGAACACACGTCGTCCCGGTAGGACTTGACCAACAACAGCACCTCGAAATTACACGTGATATCGCTCTCATTTTTAATAAGAATTATCAAGATGTATTGGTTGTTCCAGAAGCGGTAATTCGGAAAGAGGTGATGACAATTTCAGGACTTGACGGTAGGAAAATGAGCAAGAGTTATAACAACGTAATCCCATTTTTCGCGCCATCAAACCAAGTTCGCAAACAGGTTATGCATATAGTAACCGATTCTAAACGTCCTGAAGAACCGAAAGACCCAGAGGAATGTAATGTCTTTGCAATCTACCGCCATTTTGCGGATGCCAATGCTGTTGCAGCGAAGCGAAAACTTTATCTTGAAGGTGGTCTTGCTTATGGCGATATGAAAAAAGAACTGTATGAGTTGTTAGAGACAACCTTTTCCGCACAACGTGAAGAATATAATGCGTTGATGGAGAATCGTAGTGAATTGGATAAAGTGCTTGAGAATGGCGCGGAGAAAGCGCGCGATATCGCCGTGCCGATATTGGCAAAAGTCCGCAAAACTGTCGGTGTGACTGGCGCGCGGTAACAACCCATTTTGCTGCAGGGAAGGTCTCTGTGCATCCCTGTTTGAGAGAGAGTAGTGCACAAAATAACTTCGTATCAGTAGGTGCAGTTTCCTAACCGCACCATAGGCGTCAATTTAGCGGTTTCCAACCCGGTAGGTGCGGTTTCCTAACCGCACCATAGGCGTCAATTTAAGGAAAGAACTCGTTTGTAGTCGCGCAATTCATTGCGCCTCTTACATTCAAAGAAAAGAGGCGCTATGAATTGCGCGACTACAAACGGACGCGCTTTTAACTGAATTTGAATCAATATCGGGTTTACAAAGCTCTCCACAACTACAGTATCACAAATTCCAAAAGCTGATGCGCCTCACGTAACGAAGCCTCTACCGTCTCAGGCGTTTGCGCGCGAGCGAAAATAAAACCGAGATACCGATCACCTTCCGGCAACGGTACAACCTTCCCTCCGACAGGAATTGTGATGTTAACTCCCTCAATGCCATTAACATTGCGTGCTTCTTTCCTGCCACGCACTTCGCCCAATATGCCAGCTTTCGGGACAGGAATCATCATCACGCCCGCTGCTTGTCCTTCGCGATCAAAGGTCTCTATTTGTTGTCCAATTGCATGTCGGATAACAAGTTCCTCCAGTGACATCCCAGTGCCAAATCGCAAGGTACGTGAACAGAGTCCACCGATCGTACGTGCGGCAATTTCAATCAGATGTGCACCTTGTTCATTATAGCGCAATTCAGCATGCACAGGTCCGTGTTGAAGTCCTAACGCAGCGGCAGCTTCTGTAGTTGCATTATGTAATTCATCTTGAATCTCTTTTGATAAACGTGATGGTGTGATGTAAAGAGTTTCCTCAAAAAAAGGACCCGCAAGTGGGTCAGGTTTGTCAAAGAAGGCAAGCGTTCTAAGTTCACCATCGACGAGGATTCCTTCTAATGCTACCTCTATGCCTGGGATGTAATCTTCAACGAGGAGATATTGATACCTGTCACTGTCTGTGTCGGTATCTCTTGACTCTTTTACATTGTTGAGAAGTGTGATGATTCGTTGAAATGCTTCTGTAAATTGCGTGGGATTGTCTGCCCGAATTACACCACGGCTTGCTGATAGAGACAGTGGTTTAATAACACACGGATAATTAACTTGAGTGCTAATTTCAGTAACATTGTCGTGGATAGAAAAACATCTGTATGTTGGTACAGACACTCCGTTTTTTTCAAGAGTATATCGTAAAAGGTACTTATCGCGTGTAGTTTTTGCTGAAGATATAGGGTTGTGTGGAAGTCCAAGTGCCGCTGATGCAGTCGTGGCGAGAATAGTCGTATCATCGTCAACGCCAACTATTGCTGTAATAGGATGCATTTCAGCGAATTCAGTGATTGTTTCGGTTGCGGTGGTTGGATTCTGAAAGTCAAGCGCCAAGGAGTCTCGTGGTGAGAGATTTGATGTTGTTGCGGGTTCCTCCGATGCAACAACAACTTCCACATTAAGTTTGAGGGCAGCATCCAAGAAGTCGGTTGCGCGGTAGGTGCGTGTAGGGAGGAGAAGGAGGACTCGCGGTTTTTCTGAGGAATGTACCGGCATATTGAGACCTACGTAGGGTAATACCAAATTAACTTGATCCCACTCGGTAGGTGCGGTTTCTAACCGCACTTTATGCATCAATTTAGCAGTTCTTCAACCCCGGTAGATGCGGTTTCTAACCGCATCCATAGGCGTCAATTTAGGGATCCTCCAGGGCCGGTAGGTGCGGTTTCCTAACCGCACCGAGTCGTTCGCGAAAACGGTTATCTTGCACATATTCCACAGTATCCGGTGCGGTTAGAAACCGCACCTACCAGGTGGGGGCTAAGTTCGGTTAGAAACCGCACCTAATACCAAGAAAAATGAGATAAATCAAGTTAATTGGGTATAAGTCCTAAATATTATTACATCTGTGTTCGGATTTGCTTCTGATAATCCGCATGTGCTGTCTGTGGATCAGACTCACCATCAAGGACACGGCGAAGGCATTGAACAAAACCGATAGGGTTATCTTCACCAAAAATTGTGCGACCAAACAGAATGGCGCGCCCACCATTTTGAACAACATTATGGGCAAGAGCAAATGTACCCCGTGCATTTTGACGGGGACCGCCTAATGCACCGATCACAAGTGTTGTATCAAATTGGCATAACTCTGTCCAGACCTCCGCTGTGGTGTAGGCAGTTTTGATAAATTGAGGACGTTGATGTTTACGGAGATAACTCATCGTGCGAACAATAGAATCGGCAACGTACATACCACGTTTTTCTTCATCCATACCCGGCATTTTAACATTCGGTAGAAAAACTTCTAAGAGATGGTCAAAACCCTCAATTTCTCCAACGACATGTGCGAATTGCACGTAAGAATGCAACATCCGTTCATCAACAATAGGATCGTTGTTCAACGTAATTGAATATAGACCGAGGTTGACTCGGCATTCAAGAGCCGGACCGATGAGCGTTTCACAATAACGTTGCATGTCTTCTGGAAAGACTGTCTGAAAAGGCATTGATGGTCGGGAGGTATAGACACCAAAACGCGGGTTCCAGATAGCGGTTTCCGAGTTCATCCGAACAATAGGCGTGATAGGCGTGTTTTCAAACAGGTTTTCTTCAAGTGCAAGCGTCTCAGCATCTGAGGGCGTCATGAGGAGTCCATCCAGTTGTCCATCTGCAACAAGGTCACGTTGGAGTTGTAAAAACTCCGCGTGGGTACGATAGTGCGGTTTTGGATGTTGGACTTGTCCAAGTCCTTTAATTCCTGCTGAAGCGAGTGGATCAGCAGCAAAAACGAGAATTGGACTCTGCGCAATCAAGTCTGCATCGTCAAGTTTTTCAAATATCCGGTTACCCATATATTATTAGTTCCTTTTAATGGTATAGAGGGATTCGCAGAAATACTGCTTAGTGTCCCTACACATCGGGTTAATTTAGTATTATACCACATTAACGTGATTAGAAGTTTTCTAATAGCGGTTAGCATTGCAAGGCACGGGGACCTCGCGCTACAAATCCCGTTAATTGCGTATTACAAGGTATTAGTTGGATCAATATTTATAACAAATTCAATAGCGTTTGATTTTATTACCGTTGGTGGTTCATCGTTTAAGAGTTGAAGAAGTTCACAGATTTTCTCAACAGTCTGACATCTAAGTAGGAAATGCCATCGAAATTTCCCATCAATTTTTGAGAGCGGCGCGGGTGCAGGACCGATAATTTTTACATCTGGAAAGTGGTCATCTCGTAAAATTTGGAGATGATCGCTCACATCATTCGCAGCTTCAATAACCTCTTTCTCATCTTTGCCGCGTAGCAAAAGTGTTGCAACGTGGGAAAAAGGAGGGTATTGTAATGTACTCCGTTCTTCAACCTCTTTTTCATAAAAAGCGTTGTAGTCATGCTTTTGTGCGGATAAAATGCAGTAGTGCTCTGGCATATAGGTCTGTACGATAACCTCGCCAACTACCTCGGCACGTCCTGAACGTCCTGCAACTTGTGTCAGTAGACTAAAAGTCTGTTCGCTGGCACGAAAATCGGGTAGATTTAAGGCAGTATCCGCCACAACGACCCCGACAAGCGTCACGTTGGGAAAATCTAAACCTTTTGCCACCATCTGGGTACCTATTAAGATGTCAATTTCCTGATGTTGGAAAGCCTCTAAAATATGTTGATGTGCATTTTTTCGTGACGTAGAATCAGCATCAAATCTTTTGACATTAGCGGTTGGAAACACCTTACGTACTTCTTGTTCAACGGTTTCAGTGCCGAATCCTTTACGTCCAAAATAGTTGATAGCAGAACTGGTACATTCAGGACATGAGGGATGCGTGTCGCGATTATGACCACAATGATGACAAACCAGCTTTTTTGTTTCAAAGTGAAACGTCAATGAAATTGAGCAGTTCATGCACCTTTCTACATAACCACAAGTACGGCAAAAAACATAACTTGAATGCCCACGTCTATTTAGAAAGAGGATAATTTGCTCACGTTTTTCAAGTCGTTGAGCGATTGCGTTTCTTAGGAGGTCGGAGAAAATAGTGCGATTACCCTTTTTTAGTTCGTTTCGCATATCAACGATGTGGACTTCAGGCATCTTTCTGTCCAATACCCGCGCAGGCAGACTAAGTAATTTATACTTGCCATTCTGCGCGTGAAAAAAACTTTCAAGTGATGGAGTAGCACTACCGAGTAGCAATGGACAACGTGCAAGGTGGGACCGCTTTTGCGCTACCTCCCGCGCGTGGTAACGTGGTGCTGTATCCGATTTATACGAATCTGAATGTTCTTCATCAATAATCAGTAAACCAAGTTTCTTAACCGGTGCAAAAACGGCAGACCGGGGACCGATGACAATATCTGCCTCTCCTTTTTGTATGCGATACCACTGGTCAAAACGTTCACCGTCACTGAGACGACTGTGTAGCACAGCGACACGTTGCCCGAAACGTCCAATAAACCTTGACGCCGTTTGGGGAGTAAGTGAAATCTCTGGCACGAGGACGATGACAGATTTTTCGCTTTCAAGAATCAGTGCTATTGCCTGCATATACACTTCGGTTTTACCGCTTCCTGTTACACCGTGAAGGAGAAAGTCATGTTTTGATCCATCTTCAGATTGGAGTCCTTTCAGAATTTCTGTGTATGCTTGTAATTGAAAAGGATTCAATACCAACGGTTGTGTGGCAGCAACAGGTTGTGTACTCAGCGGATTGCGCACTGCCGCTGCGCGTGTGATTTTAATGAATCCCCGTCTTTCGAGGGTACGAAGCAGTGAGACACTAGTTTGTACCCGTTTTGTCAGTTCAGTTGTAGCTAACGGTGTCCCTTCCTCAAGCAGTATTTGTAGGATTTTGGCATGTTTGACAGCAGCTGAATGGGGGACGCGTCTTTTATTTTGATTAGCCGAATTTTCATATCCATCTCTACCTGATGTCAATTCAGCGATCTCAGACTCTATTTCTGCATGTGGTAAGGCTAAAGAAGCAACATTCGTAAACTGGGCAATCGCTTTGGGTTTGTGTGTAACTTTAAGATCAACAACTCCATTTTTTCTGAGCGATGTGATAGTAGGACGTAGTTTTGTTAGACTCACACCCATTCGTAGTGCAAGCTGATTGGGTGAAAGATCGCCCTCTGTTCCCAAGAGAGCAACGATCTCCTTCTGGTTTTGTCCTGTTGGAGAAGTGTAATCGGGACAGAGTTGTATCTTTAGTTGTTTTTGGTTTCGCACTGCGGCAGGAACAGCACAGAAGAGAGCATTACCCCATGAAGTAAGGTAGTAGTCCGACATCCATTTGGTAAGTGTGAGTAGTTCTTCGGAAAATGTTGGGGCATCATCAAGGCACTCTGAGATATTCTTGATCTTTTCAGGTTCTACATCAGTTTCATCTATCCGTTCAACAACAACGCCTTCCTGATTACTACCGTGAAAAGAGGCGAGTACACGCACGCCAGGCTGCACGATTGCATCTAAATATTGCGGGACAGCGTAAGTGAATAGTCGGTTGACTGCGATAGGAAAAGCGACATTGGCGTAACTCATTCTATTTGTTGTTCCCGAATTATCAGTAGATTTTATCGTGCTTAGGAATCAAATTCAATTTTCATCTAAAAATGTGATCACCTGTTTCATATCTTCCCAGACATCTCGTTTGGCGTTTGGGCTTCGAAGTAGATATGCTGGATGATAAGTCGGCATAATGACAGCGGAACTCTCGGCCTGTTTAGCGAGGGCAAACTCATGGAACTTTCCACGTAGTGCAGAAATTCCCATATTCGTATCAAGCAACATCTTAGCTGCGAAACTACCGAGTGCTACAATGACCTTCGGTTGAATTAACGCTATCTGCCGTATTAGGTACGGACTACATGTTTCGACTTCATTCGGTGCCGGATTTCTGTTGCCTGGGGGACGGCATTTCAACACGTTTGCGATGTATACATCATCGCGTGTAAGCTTCATAGCCGTAATAATATCTGTGAGCAGTTTCCCTGCTCTTCCGACAAATGGTTCTCCCTGTTTGTCTTCGTCTGCACCTGGGGCTTCACCTACAAACATCAGATCGGCATTCTGGTTCCCTACACCGAAAACGACAGAATTACGTCCTTCATGCAATCCACATTTGGTGCAACTTTGTGCATCGGTGTTTAGAGCAGCTAAGTCGAAGTGTGCGAATTTAGATTCTTGTTCAACTTCTGTTGCTTCTGCTTCTAAAATACCGAATTCGAGTTGTTCTGCCACGTATTCCCTCACAGTTGCAACCACACTAAGATATTCTTCTCTGATGTCGTTGCTATCCATGTGCTTCCCTGCAGTTGTATATTAGTTGTGCAAGTTATCAAAGAGTGTAAGAATGTCAGACCAAGTGATGTATAGAAACAGCGCGATAAGAAAGACAACACTAATCTGTTGAATGATTTCCTGTGCTCTCCTTGGAACCGGACGCCCCCGGATTTTCTCCACAGCAAAAAACAGGAGGTGACCTCCATCAGCAATTGGGATCGGTAGTAAATTAACGATAGCAAGATTAATACTGATAAATCCAATAAAAAAGAGCACAGTGGTTAAACCGACACTTGCAAACATACGACTCGTAACATCAAGAATGCCAACGGGACCTGAAAGATATTTCGGCGACACTTCTCCGCTTATCAGTTGTTTTAAAGTTCGGGTGATAGAGGTTAAAGTAAGCCAAGTAGTCTCAGCTCCTTTGCCAAATGCAGTGAAAACGTTATATCTGGGTATCGGAGGACCCTCTATTTTCATCCCACTCAAATAAGTCGCCCATTTCATCCCAAAAAAGGTATCTTCTGCATCCTTTTTCGATCTTTTTGAGGGAAAAAGTGTTATCGTTTTCTTATTTCCCTCTTGGAGAACCCCGAGTATTATAGGTGTGTCCTCCACCTTTTCCAGTTCTGGCTCCATCTTTTGCAGTTCTGTGAAGAACGATTTGATATCTACTGGTTTTCCATTGAAACTAACCAAGACATCTCCGTTCTGAATGCCTGCCTCTGCTGCAGTACTTTTCTTTTGGACAAACGTTCTTATCTGCCATGTGACAGGCAGTTTAAATGTAAGTTTTTCAAATGTATCTTTCTCAATACTCCTGCGAATACCGAGTTCAAGAGTATCTTGTTTTTGATCAATATGGTTGTAATATGCTTGGTATTTTATGCCAGGCCAGCCTATTTGAGGATGCCAAATTCCTGGATTAAATACGGGAACAGTATACAATTTTTGTCCATCAATGGTTTCTATCTGGTCTCCAACCATAATCCCTGCATTTGCTGCCAAACTTCCTTTAACAACACCGGAAACGAAAACATCGGTGGTGCTAGCAACCTTTATCTCACCGATTTTTCCCCTCAGATCAGATGCCTCCGGTACTACTGTGAGTATTTCCAAGTTATTATCCCGCTGCACAACAAATTCTAATTCCTTGTTAGGATTAGTAAATATTTTTGTTTTGAAAGCGGCAAAGTTTGTAATATGGTCGCCATTTATAGAAACAATTGTGTCACCTTGCTTGACACCGGCAACACCAGCGGGACCATCGTCAGCAAGCATACCAATTTGAACTGCCTCCTGTTTTTTGCCAAAAGATTGTCCTGTTAACCCGCTGATTAACCTTACGGAATGGTCATCAAGACCTACAGTGAAAATGAACCAAAACGCCAGAATACCAAACAAGAGATTCACAGCAGGACCTGCGATAACAACAAACGCACGACTTCCGAGTGATGCACTTGCAAATTCACCTTCCGCACCTGTCTGTTCACTTGGGTTTTCTCCTTCCATTTGGACGTATCCGCCAAATGGAAGTAGAGAGAGTTTGTATTCTGTTTCGCCTCGTTGAAATCCTATTAATTTTGGACCGAAACCGAGTGAGAAAGAATTAACCTTAATCCCAGACCTTTTTGCAGCAAGAAAATGACCAAGTTCATGGATAAAAATAAGAAAACCGAGAGGAATAATTGCAAGAAGGACCGCTTTGGTAGCAGAAATAATTGTAAGAAATAGTCCGAGTAAGTCCATTGTTATATCTGTTCCTTTAAACCTGGGTAATTGTATACAAACGCATACAATTCCCGATTAGCACCCGCCTAAGCAGGTGAAGGCTCTAAGCCCTTTTCTTTTGAAGTCAATACCGCTGCCGTAGTCTTTGATGATTTCGGCTTCAGGGAACTTTTCTCGCATATACTCAACTTGGGATTCAAGGTCATCTGATTGCGATTTGCCGCTGACACGGCAGTAGCAGACTGTTGTCCGAGTTTGCCCTGTCCGTTTTGCAATGTAGTCCTTGACATCATACCTGTCCTGCCCCCCATCTGTTCGGTATGTTCTGATTTTGTCATTTTTCGCCATTCTTCTTAGATGATCTATGCTAAAACCAAGTTGTTCACTTGCTTTCTTGGCAGATACAAAATTATTCATATATATGATACTACATAAATCTGCATTTGTCAAGGTAAATCTGTGTTTTAACTACTTAGCACTTTTCTCCTTTTGATGATTGCAGATTAGAAAATTCCGAATCAAGAATTCAGACAAAATGCTGCACTACCTTTTAGCACTAATAATTGAACGGGTGGTTGATTTTGCCCATTTGTCAACTTCAAGTATATCCTCAAGAATAGGATCTGCAATCACATCATGTTTGTCCATAACACACTGCAAAATAGTAGGAATATCCATAAATCCGATACGTTCATCAAGAAATGCGTTTACCACGATTTCATCTGCACTACTAAGGACAACCGGAAGTGTGCCTCCGACTTCTGCGGCAGTATATGCAAGTGAAATACAGGGGAACTTCTCTTTATCAACCGGTTCAAAATGTAACGTGTGAGATTCACAAAAATCTAAACGTGGAACTGGTGTTGAAAGCCTTTTAGGATATGTCAAAGCGTACTGAATCATAATTCGCATATCCGTAGGTCCCAGTTGGGCAAGCGTTGAACCGTCTGTCCATTCAACCATTGAATGTATGATACTTTCTCTATGGACAACAATATCAATTTTATCAAGTTCAATATCAAACAACCATTTGGCTTCAATAACCTCAAGTCCTTTGTTCATCATGGTTGCTGAGTCGATCGTAATTTTTGCCCCCATATCCCAATTGGGATGCCGAAGTGCTTGCTTCGGTGTAATTTTGTATAATTGGTCTTTTGGCGTATCACGAAACGGACCACCGGATGCAGTTAATAGGAGCCGATGAATGTCAGCTTGCCTGTCCCGCGCACCTTCTAAACATTGAAAAATCGCGCTCATTTCGCCATCAATAGGTATTAAGTTAACACCCTTTTTACGGACTGCCTCTATTACTAAAGGACCGCACATCACCATCACCTCTTTGTTTACGAAGGCGATGTCTTTTCCTGCATTGATGGCAGCAAGTGTCGGTAGCAAACCTGCACTTCCACCCATTCCATCTAAGACCTGCTCTGCTTCCTCAATAGTGGCTACAGCCTCAATTCCTTCATATCCAGAGAGAACTTCAGTGCCTTTAAGATCAGAAAGTCGTTCACGCAGACAAACTGCTGCGGCGGGGTCATTTAGTGCTGCTAAACGTGGACGAAATTGACGCACTTGATGTTCAAGGGTATCAACATCTTTGTTTGCAGCGAGTGCAACAACCTTGAATTCTTCACTATGTGTTTCAACAACGTTGAGAGTGTTTTTTCCAATAGAACCGGTACTACCTAAGATAGCGATGTGCTTCATGTGTATTGACTATAGTGGCAGTGCCGAAGCATTGCCTTATTTAAAAGTAGATAGGTTCTATTGATTGAGTTTGCGAATTCTACACCGTCTGACAAGATAGTGTCAAGCAAACAGAATCTACCTGATTTGTATATTTATTTAAAAAACCCAATCAATGCAAGATAATAGTAAAGAATAGGTGCAGTAAAAATTAAACTATCACACCTATCAAGGAATCCTCCGTGCCCCGGGATGAAATCTCCAGAGTCTTTGACACCAGCAGTGCGCTTCATGAGTGAAACGCTCAAATCACCAAGTTGTCCTAAACTGCTCAAAAGAAATCCTATAAACGCTGCATTTGCCAAAGAGAGGGTTTCTTGTGAAAAGAAGATAGTCGCAAGCCCAATACTAGTCAAGGTTCCTACGACTAAACCTGCAATTGTTCCTTCAACCGTTTTCCGCGGGCTAATTGGCGTGCTGAGTTTATGTTTTCCAACTGCTCTACCGATAAGGTAAGCACCTGTATCGCTACACCAAATTGTTCCAATGAGTAAGAAGACAAGGTGCCCGCCAACAACGTCACCTGTTTTGCGTAACAGGATACAGTGGTAACCAAATGCCCATCCGATTGTCAAGATACCTGTAAGTTTTAAGGTGACGGTGTGTAACTCTCCTTCAACCTTTCCTCGGTATATGCTTGAAGCAAAAGCGTAGATAAACACTACAACCAAAAAACAGAACATGATGATGGAGGTTTTCGGATCTACTATCGGATCTGGTAAGAAAAATGCAAAGAAACTGAATGCTACCGTTAGAACGGCAGGCATCACCGGATTCAATTTGTCACCGAAGTTACCGGCTAACCGACAGTATTCAACCTGCATCATTAGGACAGCGGCGGAAATGAGCAGCAGATAAAGTAAATAAGACCAACCATCCCAATAGATAATCAGCAGGATTAGCGGAACCAGCACTACAACACTGAAAGCTCGCCGCCAAAACATAATTAGTTCTCTAAAAGTTCAGCTTCTTTGGCATCGGCTAAATCGTTAATTTGGTTAACATAGGTATCAGTTAACTTCTGGACTGGGTCAGCGTCGCTGCGTGTACCTTTCTTATCACCGCCTCTGCCTTTGCTTCTCCTGCTACCTGAGCCGGTATCGCTACCTTCCAGTTTACGAATTGCCTCGTTTGCGTCACGACGTATGTTTCGTATCGCGACTCTGCCTTCCTCAGCTATTTTTTTTACTAGTTTAGTGAGTTCAACGCGTCGTTCAGTTGTCAATTCAGGTACCTGGATCCGAATAATGCTTCCATCGTTGCTAGTAGCTAACCCTAAATCAGAAAGCGCAATTGCTTTCTCAATTTCGGTAATTAACGTCTTGTCCCAAGGTTGGATAACAAGTTGATGCGGTTCGGGGGTGGTAATTGTCCCAACTTGACTTAATGGTGTTTTGCTACCGTAATAATTGATAGTAACTTGGTCTAACAACATAGTGGTAGCACGACCTGTTTGAACGTGTGACAACTTTGTTGTCGTCGATTCGACTGTTTTCTTCATTCGTGATTCAGTATTTTGCAGTACTTCTTGCATCTGAATTCCCTATTCCTTTCTGGTTTCACTGATTCCGATGTAAGGTGTGCTGTCTTTAATCGTTTTATTGTCCGAGGACAAAGAGCACAAAACGTTTCACAACGATGTTCTCGCCGAGTTGTGCAATCGCATCCTTGACAAGATCCTCAACAGTTTTATCGGCATCGCGAATGTGCGGTTGTTTTAGCAGACATGCTTCCGAATAAAATTTAGAAAGCCGTCCTTCAACAATTTTATCAACAATATGGTCAGGCTTACCCTCTTGTAACGCTTGTGTTTTCAAAATCGATTTTTCAGAGTCAAGTTCTTCTTCGGAAACCTCATCTTCGCTGACGTATCTCGGTTTTGCAGCGGCGACTTGCATTGCGATCTCTGTTGCTAATTTTTGAAATTGCTCTGTTCGTGCAACAAAGTCGGTTTCACAATTCAACTCTACTAAAGTGCCAACGCGGTTTCCGGGATGAATGTAGGAGATAATGAGACCTTCTTCTGTTGCACGTCCACCTTTGACTTCAGAAGCGCGCAAGCCTTGCTCGCGCAATTTCTTAATTGCAGCGTCAATATCTCCTTCCGTTTCGGATAAAGCTTTTTTGCAGTCCATTATTCCAGCACCAGTGCGCGAACGTAACTCACTGACCATTTTTGCTGTAATTGCCATGTTTCCTCCGATTTAGATTCAATTTGTTGGTGATAGAACATAGACTTGACAATTAAAAGTTGAATGTTCTGGCAGCATTGTTCCTAAATTTTAAAGATGTTGTGTCTTGTGTCAAGTTTGTTGTGAGTACCAATCTGATAATTTCCCAAAGTGTAAAACTACTATGGGGCTTTTCGGGTTCGACGAGGACGTCTTTTGGGACGAGGCGGACGCGTTTGTCGTTGCTCTCCATCGCCAATGGCTTCAGGTTCAGCTGAAAGTTCGGTGGTATCAAGAATCTGTTCAGTTTGTTCTTCGCGCCGTTCAGTTTCAGTCACTCTATCAACCTGATTTTCTTGAGTCTGTTCCTTTTCTTCAACCTGTGCGCCTTCTAAAGCATCTCCGCGCCCTTGAATTACTGCTTCTGCCAATACAGTACAGATTAACCGGATTGAACGGATAGCGTCGTCGTTGCCTGGTATCGGTAGGTCAATCGGATCAGGATCACAGTTTGTATCTACTATAGCAATTATCGGGATGCCGAGTTTGTTTGCTTCAGCAATAGCCGTGTGTTCTTTTCGAGTATCAGTGACGATAACGACTTTAGGGAGAATAGACATCTCTTGTATACCAGCTAAGTTATTCGACAATTTCCCTCTTTCGCGTCTCAGTCGGATGATCTCTTTTTTGGGACGTTTATCAAGTTCACCACTGGTTTCTTCAGCATCAAGTTGTTCTAACTTGCTGATGCTTTGGCGTATTGTTTGGAAGTTTGTCAACATTCCACCCAACCATCGGTGATTGACGTAGTACATACTACATCGTGAGGCTTCCTCAACGACAGCTTCCTGTGATTGACGTTTAGTTCCGACAAAAAGTGCTGCGCCACCTTCGGCAGCAATACTTCTAACAAATTCCACCGCAGTTTCAAGCATTCTTAACGTCTTCTGCAGATCAATAATGTAAATTCCATTGCGCTCAGCAAAGATGTACTCTGCCATCTTCGGGTTCCAGCGCCTTGTTTGGTGTCCAAAGTGAACTCCACATTCAAGGAGTTCCTTCATTGTAACTGCCAAAAATAACCTCCTGGGTTAACCAGAGTCTTAAGACTCTGCATTGGGTTTATACCTCCACCTCCTTCATATTTGCATCAGACTCTCATATTGAGAGAACCCGCTGTGCAAATCTGGAGGTGTGTATCTCATGTAATACTGCTTTTATCATACAATCAAATTTCAATAATTATACCACGTTTCTATCGGTCATGCAAGATTTTTTTCTTTAGTTGAAAGTGTTCACAAAATCCTGTCTCAACCGAAATCTTGTGTAAACGTCTATTTTGCATAACCAGGAGTCAGAAATGCAAGAACTACTTGAGAAAATGGCAGAACATTTCCAAATTAATCTAACTGAAATTAAAGTTGAACCGATTCACCACGGCACATTACAAAAGCAAAACGTCTGCCGCCTTAGAATCAGAGCGAAAAGTTATTTGCTTAAACAACATGAGATTACTGTCCCCGTTATAGAATCGGGGTTCACACCGTTTCAGATAGAGAAGTTCACACTATCAATGCTCTACAAGGGAGAGTGTCTTGTACCGCATGTCGTGTGGGACTCTGAACTACATCATGCATTATTACTGGAATGGCGTGGAGATGAAACACTTGATTCCTTAGCACAGAGTAGTTCCGTATCAAACCTTATGCCTGTTCTACACACTATCTTATCAGAAATGTGCAAACTTGAGACCTTCTTTACAGAAAACAGCCTGAGATTCAAACCATATATATTTAACTTTGAACTCAAAAAGACTCTGCAAGATTTGCTTGAAAAGGGCATAAAAACAATCAGTTACTTGAAACAACTGCGTAAGACACCGCTCACCTCATCACAAGCAGCGCAGCTTGACACTGCTTGGACTTCTCTTTCTAATCGACTATTAGATGCACCTCCGACATTAGACAGTCTCGACTATCAAGCACGCAATATCGTGATTGACGATGATCTTCCGTATTTCATTGATTTTGCAAGCATAGGTTGGGATTGGCAAGAACGAAGGTTAGTACAATTTTTTAATAGCATTGGTGCGTATCAGGAAGGAGCGAACTTCGTTTCTTTGTTGAACCGTGAATTAGTCAATCTGTATGCAGAGTGGGTAGTTAAGCATCGCGAAAGTTGTTCTGTTGCTGACTTAGCAGCCCGTGTAGATGGACATCATTTGCTTTTCTACCTATCTGTTATCCATAGGCTTTTGGAAGCAGTGGCAAGACCTGAAACAAATAAGAATCGGATTCTTTTAGGAGCATGGGGAGATGTACGATTGAGGTTTCAACGTGCAATTTCGTTAATTATTAACTCCGACTTGAGTGACGACGTGTATATTACACAAATCCGTCAAACAATTGGTGAATTTCAGGCGGACATTTCTTAAAATGAAATCCAGATTTACGGTACCCGTTAGTAAGTCAAAGACGTAGAGATTGTAATACCATTTCTGAATGATGGCATCACATAAACAAAAAACGCGTTTAATCGCAATGCATTGCGACTCTTGAACGCAACATAAGATTCGCTTTAAAATGTTATAAATAACGTGAGTTTTGGTATAGATAGGAGGGCGTTTTTACCTATTTTTACCTCCTAATACGCAATTAACGGGATTTGTAGTGTGAGGTCCCCGTGCCTCGCAATGCTGACTTTATCGGAAAACTTCTAATCCCGTTAATTTGGTATAATACGCAATTAACGGGATTTGTAGTGCGAGGTCCCCGTGCCTCGCAATGCTGACTTTATCGGAAAACTTCTAATCCCGTTAATTTGGTATAATACGCAATTAACGGGATTTGTAGTGCGAGGTCCCCGTGCCTCGCAATGCTGACTTTATCGGAAAACTTCTAATCCCGTTAATTTGGTATAATACGCAATTAACGGGATTTGTAGTGCGAGGTCCCCGTGCCTCGCAATGCTGACTTTATCGGAAAACTTCTAATCCCGTTAATTTGGTATAAAACCCTTAAATAGGGGAAATTAGTGGAAAAAACCTGCGAATTCGTGAAAGTAGGCTTATATCAAGCTCACGTTAAACTATTCATCCTCGTCAGAGAATACAAGTAAAAAAAACAGGCAGATACCCTATACGGATACTTGCCTGTTTAGAATGTAATATGATGTTCACAGATTACGGTTTTACTGCTTTAGCGCGCCCCACGTTACTTTTTTTTTCCTGACAGCAGACACAGATAGCACATCATCGCTGATCCAATCTAAGTTGTATGCATTATCATTACCCTGCGGCACGTATAGAGTCGTGAGTTTACCACTGGCAATCTGGTATTTATAGATTTTCACTTGCTTAAAGTTTTCAATGAGTGGTGGCTCTTTGAGCACCGCTTCACGTGCACAAAAAACGATCGCTTTGCCATCATCCATCCAGTCCTGACCGGTGGTTCTTAATGTGTTGGGGATTCTCAGTTTTTGGATATTTTTCCCATTTTGGTCACAGATGAAAAAGTAGTACCCTTGTGGAATGTAATGGGTAGCATCGTTTAAGACAGCAAGTGTATGGTGATCTTCCGTATAGAGTATCTGTTTACCATTAGGAGACCATCTGGGGGTCCACCGGCTAATAATGCGGTCGTTATCGGGTGGTGGTGGTAACAATGGGCGTGGATCAGCACCATCGTCTTCCATTATCCAGACGTTTCCACCCGCAACACCTAACGTCGAGATAGTCGTAAAAACGATGTGATTGCCATCGGGTGAAAATTCGGGGGTGTTTATACCGAGATCCGCTATTTTTTTGAGTTTACCGCTTTCAAGGTTCATCACCATAACGCTGTGCTGTTTGTCTTTGTCGGCTATAGGTTCATGCCTATTGAAGACGATCGACTTGCCATCAGGTGAAAATGATGGATGCCATTCGTTTCTTGGGTCTCTTACGGGGACCGTAATATCCCGTATCTCTGTGCCATCTGCGTTCATGATGGTAATATTCCCGCTCTGAATATGCCGACCTCTTGTAAACGCAATCGACTTACCATCGGGAGACCACTTAGGTACTATGGGGTTCCACGTGTCGGTTAAAAGCGTCGCCGCTGTGCCGTCATCCTCCATCACATAGATACTAGAAACGGCATTGGTTTTTTGATTAAAAACGATTTTGGCGATTGACGTTGTGGCGATCAGGAGGATAAGGCAGCAGGTGGCAACAAGTATTCGCATAGGATTCTCCTCTCAAGGACAGAGGGGACGCGGTCCCCTCTGTCAGAGTTGATGTTATTTTCATTGGAGTATAAACGTTGCGGACGGTGAGATATACCACTCTTCTGTTTTATAGATATTCCTTGCACCGCCATTGGGGTTTTTCACCTTGATATCTCCGCTCACTTGCAGCCGCATGTATACGTCAGACGTGTATCTTTGCCTCCGTGTGCCATCCCCGACAAAGACAGGGAAATTTGATGGAATACTGAGGCGATAGAAATTACCTTTCTTCAGCTTTTGACTACCGCCCGGCGTCTAAACCAAAATACCTAAATGTAATTTAGATAAAGGGTACCCATATTGGCATTTTGATTAGACGTTATCGGTATTGTAAATCATCGTAAAAAAAGAGTCAACACCTTTTTTTATTCTTTTTTCGCTTTGTCTCGGATATAATATATCATAGAACATATAATCCTAACAAACAGAGGTTCAAACATTGCGAACATTAAAACCGAAGGGCATTATCAAAGCGTGCAAACTCACTTTTGACAGAAAGACATATCAACAGATCGCAAAGGAATTGGGGATCAATAGAAGCACCATTACAAACTGGCGAAAAACGGATATTTGGAAACAGACTGAAGCAATGCTTATTGAGGCATATATCAAAAAAAGTGTGAAAACAAAGAAATAATGTCATCCTGAACGCCATTTTGGGGGCTTGTGTGGCTTTCTTTGTGAATGAAAGATCGGCAATGGAAAGTGATAAGGGAGGGCGTTAATATATGTGGTGTGACACAATCTGGGAGTTTTTTTCATTTCATGCACCCTTTTGGCATGAAAATGTGTCTTAAGGTTCTGACACCTGCAAAGCTACGAATCTTCTCCAGTTTGCAGGGTTGTGTTAGTGTGACCACGATCGCTTGCTTTTTCCTGATCTTGTAGACAGAGTGTGAGGAATCCAATTTCCAGTTTTCTATCTCCAGATTTCATTCTAAGTTGTATTGTCTTGAGGAGTAACTCAACTTTTATATGCAGTGGAGTATCCTCCCAATCCTCCGTGCGTATCTCCAAATATAACTCTCTAATAAGCCTCTGTAACATTATATCGGACCTATTGTGATCCCATTTTTCAGCGTTAATGGAATTGGAGGCAGAAATCGTGTTTTGTATAGAAAAGTAGTCGTAATATTCTTGTTTACATCTGCTTTTTTTTTTATTATCAGGGTCATAATAATTCGGATTAGCTACGCGAAACTTATTTGCTGCCCACTTGCGATCCTCGCGCGATGACGGGTCTAATTTCAGATCGATTAATATTGTTGTTATCGCGTCACGCACCCCGATTTTATCTTTGCCAAATTTAGCCACGTACCCTGCGAACATGTAATAATATGCATCTTCTAAAGTGTGAGGATAGCGATCTTTAGGCATAATACGAAATTAACTTGATTAGAAGTCTTTTGATACAGGACACCGTTGTGAGGCACGGGGACCTCACACTACAAATCGGGGTAATTGGGTATAAGAGGACTCCAACACTTGATTCGGGATTTCGAACTCACGTTATAAATACTCCGTAATGGTAGTTTATTTATCAGAATTGGTATAATCTACTCTTCACGGATAATTGTATCTTCAAGTTGCGTTAGAAATTCTTCTATTTCAGGTGTTGATGGCTTTATATCCACTTTTGACAATCCTGAGATATGAAATTTAGTTTGGTATGATTTAAGTAATTCATATAACGATATTAAGTCAATCTGTCGACTTTTAATTGCCTCAAGGACGTCCTGAAATTGTTCCTCAACCTCTTCTTGTGGAATACCATCAGGGCGGTTTGCTAAGATAAGCTTTTCAGTACCATTTAAGGCACGTGCTGCAGTCCAGTACCTGAAGCCTTCAGTTCCGCCGACTTGGCTATAAACAAGGACACCAATACCTATACCCACAATAAGAATCGCAATCAAAAAAAGAAGAATTCGTCTGTAACAACCGCTGACCTTCTGTGCTATGAGTGACATCTATCTTACTTCACCTTCCCTTTTGTACCAAATTAACGGGATTTGTAGCGCGAGGTCCCCGTGCCTCACAATGCTGACTTTATCCGAAGACGTCGAATCAAGTTAATTTGGTATTATTCACTACTAAATATTAGCAAATTTCAATTCTATACACCACGTTTCTCGCCCCAGATATCAACATGCACGCGCGGTGAAAAACGATACTCGTTTTCTTTACAGAGTTCAACTAACCATTCCTGTTTCTGCTGAAGTATCCGTGGTGTTTTTCCTTGTGGCATCAACATGATAGTTTCAGATGGAATATCAATATCCTCTTGCAAGGATTGAATTTCCGCAAGATCATCCGGCGTATCTACGACAAACTTTACTTGACACTGATAAGAATCTAAAAACTTTCGGATAACTTCGGGATGGATACGTTCCCGTTCGTGCCGTTTATAAAAACGGTTGTCTGCAGGTGGATTGGAATTACGTAACTTAGGACTCATCGAAATCAAGTGCGCGTCAACATTGGCGAAGACTGTAGCATTTGTTTCTATCGTGATGTGGTGTCCCTGTTTATCTAATTCGAAGCAGAGGGTTATCAATTCCTTGGTTTGAATGAATGGTTCACCTCCGGTGATAACAACATGCTTGCATCCGAATTGTGCAATTGCTGCAACAGATTCGGCAACAGTAATATCCCTATTTTCAGGATTCCAAGATGTATAGGGTGTGTCACACCAAGTACATCTCAGATTGCAGTAGCTTGTTCGGAAGAAAACAGATGGAACCCCTATTAGCATCCCTTCACCCTGAATTGTATGGAACAGTTCGCTATATTTCATAGGAGTTCTCACCGTTTAGAATTAGGAATACGGAAACACATAAATTCAAAAAGCACTTAAGCCTCAATGAGTTCAATCTGAACGTTATCCGGCCCCTTGAAAAATGCCATCATAAGACCGGAAGGTTTCAGGTCTTCGAGTTCTGCCCCTCTTTCCTGTAGTTCAGCAACAGTTGCATCAAGATCTTCTACAGTAAAAGCGAGTTGATAGACACCCCATCGATGGTTACCACTAGTGGGTTCAACTTCCATATCACCAAATTTAGGAGAGAGGAAAATCCGTTCACCCCCGACTTCCATTCGCACAATTTTTAGTCCTCGGACCTCAACGGTATCCGTTACTTTCCCATCAAACATCTTTTCATAAAATTGGATTGCACCGTCAAGGTCTTCACATCTGAGATGTATATGATGAAATGTATATGCCATAAAAGAACTCCTTATGATTAATTGCAACTGTGGTAATTTTGTCTACTTTAATTTTCAATATTATTTTAGGTTTCTTCTCGAACATGGTCATTTAGTTTTCCGAATATTTAGACTTTCTATTTAAACGTGAGTTTGATATATAGCAAATTCTAAACATAAATGGACATTTTCATAGGGGTTAGGTAACCTAACCCCTACGGGCGAGAAAACCTCGCCCCTACAAGAAGCCCGACATCTTGTTTTTATCAAACTCACGTTATTTAAGACTCTCCGCTGTCCGAGCGATCTCCGAATCGCGACTTTTCGGCTAAATGGGCAAAAGCCTAAAACTAAATAGCCTTATTCTCGAAAGGAACCGTTGACAAAACGACTGAATGTTGTTATTATAACGTGAGTTTGATATATAGCAAATTCTAAACATAAATGGACATTTTCATAGGGGTTAGGTAACCTAACCCCTACGGGCGAGAAAACCTCGCCCCTACAAGAAGCCCGACATCTTGTTTTTATCAAACTCACGTTATTATAGCACATACGAAAGATGAAGTCAAGAGAGGGTGTGTTTATGTCGTTAGGTGTATATTCGACAGTTCGTTCTGAACAGGTTTCGATGTTAGGATTAGCACTTGCAAAACGAGAGATACCGGTAATTGATCAATTTGAACCGATTGCCGATTTTGAAGAACTTCTGACCTTTGCAGAAGCACATCCCACCCCAATAGAATTTGCTGAGGCACACCCCGCATGGCGACTTGAATCGGTAGCAGCACGCGTAATTGAGGCACTCGGTATTGCAGCACACGAATCTCTGGACAGCGCAGAATGGAAATCGTTAGCACATATACTCTTAGAATATATGGAGTATCTCTACACATATCCGCAAGCACCAACAGACAGGGAAAAATTGGCAGCAGGGAGTGCGTTGGCATTAGCAGGTAGCGTTTGCTGTATGTTGCCACAATCCGAACTTTGGCGACTTGCTGGATTTGGACGAATCGCCGCGACACTTACTGCGGTTTCACCTTTATCATCAGATACGCATGTAATCCATCCACTTGAAGCTGCATTTTTACTTGCAAGCACGTTAAATCTGCCAATTCTGGATTCTTCGGTTGAATGCTATAACACAGTTCTGAACCGTCATTTTACATATAATAATCGGATTAATTTTCCGCTAAGCGATAAAACGTTCTTTGGCTATCTCAATTTGGAATTTGGAGGATTGGAAGATGTCAAAACTGCTGTTTTAGAAGGTGACATAGCAGCTGCAATATCCAAATATACTATTTACCGCAAGGAGTTCTCAAAGCATTTTGAAGAGATTTCGCAGTTAGAAAGAACAGATACATTTGGGACAGCTAAATCGTATCTTGACTGCTTGCTAAAATTGTCCATTTATCCAACACCACCGATTTCTGCAACCACGGAAATCGGTATTGCGGTACTCCTTTTCCCAGAATTTCGTCCCAGTGAACAACTTCTTGTTCTTGTATTTCGCCGCTACAAGTGGATAGTTGATGCATTTTTCTATCCCGATGGCTTTCACAGAAACACAGCACTGCGTTCCCAAAGTGAAGCAATTACCGATTTTTCCAGATTTCTACATACTTACGACAAGGTGAATCATTCCCATCAATTTGAATGTACTGCTGAGATGAAGGCGTTACTGGAGAAACTGATAGAAACATGTATCTATATTTGTCAACCAGATTTGTCTTTTCCACCGTTTGGTGCTAACGTTGCTGGTAATAATTTAGATGTCGTTGAACTGTGTAAAATCAGAAACCATAATCGAAAAGATTTCGAATACATTGGATCTCAAAGAAAAAATGGTAGTGAACCGCAAGAATTATCGCACGCGTTACCTTATACAGGCTACTATGTGATGCGGGATAGTTGGGAATCTGATGCACAATATCTCTGTTTTGATTGTGGCGCGTTGGGAAAACCGGGTTATGAAGACAAGTTGAGTTTTGTGCTATCTGCTCATGGACGACAACTTATCACACACGACCGTAGAAATAGAGTCGAAAATCCATCCCGCATGACAAGCGGAGCACACAACGTTATTCTGATTGACAGAAAGCGGCAACCCACTGAACCAGAAATTATTCCTGACCTTGATACACGATGGATTACCACTTCTACATTTGATTTTGTGGAAGGTTGGTATAAGTCACCAACTTACCACCACAAACGTTCCATCTTTTACGTTAAAGGTGACTACTTCATTTTGCATGATGTCGTTCTCGGAGAAGGAGAACATTTGCTAGAACAGAATTTTCACCTCGGGTCAAGCGATGATGAAATTACTACCCCACACATCGTACAGAGTGATGGATACTTATGGACACGGGAACAGGGACACAGTAATATATTTATTGGTGCCGCAAATACTACTAATCTTGATACAATGTTAGATGGTAATAAACTTACTTATCATGTCAAACGTGAATTGCCCGCGGTTTTGAATGTAGTCCTGTTTCCTACGAAACTAAATGTGGAACACCTTCCTACTGTTCATTCTGTCTCTGTCAGAGCAGATACAGATGTATTGGCTACAGGTTTCACGGTAAAATCTAATGGTATAACAGACACTTTTCTGATCTCTGATGATGGCTTTGCGATGATGTCAACATTGGAAACGGATGAAAAAATTGAATTTGAAGGTGAATATCTGTTTTTGCGTGGTAATAAATTCGTAATGCTGAATGGTAAGTATCTCAAAGTAGGAAATAAAGTGCTTGTGAAGTTAGATGAACCATGTGAACATTATGTGAAATAAGGTTAGTTCAACAATAAGATCCAATTAACGGGATTTGTCTTATTTTCTGGGCGGTAAGTGCGGTTTTGCGGTGTACTCACCCAAATGCGATCTGCATTCCTAACCGAACCGATAGATTGGAATCCCGTTAATTTGGTATAACAGATATAGAAAAGAAAAGGCAGGCATTTGCCCGCCTTTCAGATTGTATCAAACCGACTAATTCTAAAACTTCCGATTACCCAAAGAAGATATTTCCATGTGAGATAGAAGGATTCAAAACTATGTGGTTCCACGCCTTTTCTTCTTCTCCCATTCCTTGGCGGCTTCTCGTGTCATACGGTTACCGACCCGCTGAATATGGACATCTTTACCGTAGTTCCGCTGGTGTTCCTTTTCACGCCGGTCTAAGTCATTCGTAATCCCACTGCGGATAATTTTGTCGCCTTGTTTTAGATGATATTTATAGGTATCACGCTTAGGCTCTATAGGAACACCTCTCGCCTTAAGAACCTTCTCTACTGCGCGTTCTATTTTTGCTTTTGAGAGTTGCCCTGGCTTATAGGGTGGGTATTTGACAATCCTCTGTCTTGGCATTCTAATTACCTCCATAGAATATTTTACAATTCGCAAATTCTAACGCCTGAACAATTTGCGTGCGGCTGACAGAAGGAAAATCCTCTAAAAATTCGTCTAAGTTATCGCCTGCTTCCAAATAGTCAATGAGATTTTCGATGGGAACACGCGTATTTTTGAAAACGGGCGTGCCACTCATAATCCGCGGATTTCAGGTAATGATGTCTTTAAATGCCTGTGTTTTTTGTTCGTCAAATTTCATGCATAGTTCCTCCGTATGGGAAATTGCGGCAGGAAAATTAAGCAGATTTCCGTTCCTCAAAAAGTTCATGCCGCAGCAGCATGAGTTGCGAGGCTTGCAACGTCTCTAAAGCATACGTCCGACCTTTGAGATCGCTAAACTCAACTTCAAATACGCCCGGTTCATATTCTTCAACAATGGTGCCAACTTGTCCACAGTATAATTTAAGCACTGGCATGTCTTCTACGAGTGCCACCGTATCAAATAATTTCATGAGGATCTCCTTTAGTCAAGAATGTAACAGGTCACAAATCTCGGAAAATTCTCGTCATCTCGTACGATCCAGACAGTTCTAACTTCTGCTGTTCGTCCTAAGTGGTTCATTTCAAAGTCAATAACATATTTTTGTCCGTAGACATTGCGTTTTGTAGGAGTAGACATCTCACTACGAACTACATCTAATAAGGCGGCTCTCAAAGTTTCAGCATCCTCTATGCTTAAATTCAGAGCGGACTTAAAGACTCTTGCTTTGTGTTTGCCGTACGGATGCTCAGGATTTAGACAATAACCTGAGAGCTTATCAATTGGGACAATAGTTCGCTCTGGATGAGGTAACTTTTGCATAAGATTTTTGCTTAACTTGTCTAAAATTAGACACCACGAATTTTATGCTGTTATTGAACAATGTTAAGTATACCTGATTCTAAACCTATATGCAAATTACACTTCGCTTATTTTGTCCTAAAATCACCTTATCAAGAACCAAGAAGCTTGTTTACAAGCACTCCCATAAAAGAGAAGAGATTCTCAAACGTACAGTCCCTGCAGCATCTCAAAATAATTTGGAAACGTCTTGCTAACACAATTGGGGTCATTAATCCGAATCCCAGGCACCTTTAAGCCGATGAGGGCAAATGCCATCGCTACGCGGTGGTCGCCATAGGTATCAATCGCTGCGGGGATGATAGGAGAAGGAGAGATTTCAAGTCCATCTTGGTGTTCAACCACAGGTACACCTAATTTTCGCAGTTCTGTCACCATCGCGTGAATTCTGTCGGTCTCTTGCCACCGCGTATGCTCAATGTTTCTGATAGCGACTTTGCTATCGGCAAAAGGGGCAATTGCGGCGAGGGTCAACGCGGTATCGGAAATATCTTTCATATCCACATCAATACCCTTCAACTGATCCGGTCCTTTAACAGTAATTCCAGTATCAGAAACAGTGACTTGGCACCCCATCTGCTCCAAAACGTGCACAAATTGGACATCACCTTGTGCAGAATCTGTTGATAGATGCTTCACGGTGACGCATCCACCAGTGAGTGCTGCAGCAGCAAAAAAGTAGGACGCGCTTGAAGCATCCGGCTCAATATGGTAAAGACGCGGTTGATACTGCTGATTACCTGTGATGTGGAAATGTGTATAATCTTTGTTGATAACTTGTGCACCGAACGTCTCCATGACCTCCATCGTAATGTCAATATACGGTGTTTTGAGGTTACCGACAACCTCAATCTCCATGCCGTTTTTGGCACAAGGTGCAATAAGCATCAACGATGTTAAAAACTGGCTGCTTTTGCTGGCATCAAGTCGGGTTTTTCTACCTTTGAGTCCATCTGCTTGGACAATAACAGGAAGATGACCGTTCTCAAATTGTGAACGTGCCGAAACGCCAAGCTGCGTCAGTGCATCAAGTAGATCTGACATTGGACGACTGCGCCGCATCGGTTCATCGCCATCAATGACAAATTTGCCGTGTCCGAGAGAAACATAACTGATAAGCGAGCGGGTTGTTGTGCCTGAGTTGCCTACATAGAGTTCCGTGCCATGAACAGGGATTTGTCCGCCGTTTCCGGTGACATGGAAGGTGGCTTGTTCTTTGTTTTCCGATATGTTGATACCGAGTTTTCGGAGGGCGTTGCACATATAGTGCGTATCATCGCTGAAAAGTGCACCTGTCAACGTTGAATCTCCGTGTGCAAGGGCAGCAACTAATAAGGCACGGTTGGTATAACTTTTTGAACCAGGCACATCTATCGTAACGTTGGGTGGGTTGTGAATCGGTTGTATTTCTATCATCTGGTCTATGCCAAGAGCCCTAACTCGGTAAGTAATTCCTTGAGTTCGGATTTCGCTGCATCGTTGAGAGGTAGCAGTGGACTTGTTGTGTGTGCATTGCAGACTCCCAGAATTTCTAAACATGCCTTCATACCACTTACACCTTGCCCATAAGTATAGAGTTTGCTGAGTTTGAGCATCCACTTTTGGAGTCGGTTGACCTCATCAATATCGCGTGCTTTCGCGGCGTTGTAGAGTGCGACAGATTCTTTCGGTGCGACATTTGAAATGGAGATGATCCCGCCATCAGCACCGAAAAGCAATGCAGCACCTATAATAAAATGCGATCCGATCATGATAGAGAAATCGTCGCGTTCACCTAACAGTGCCAATAGATTAAGGCAGTTTGTCCAATCACCCGAACTATCCTTTATTCCAACGATATTTTCGCAATCATCTGCCAGTTGTGCAACGACATGCGGTTTAATAGCGGTTTTGGCAGTAGATGGGATATTATAAATTAGCACTGGAAGTTCAGTGCTTGCAGCAATAGCCTGATAGAATTGGATTATGTCCGCATCATCGGTAGATGGATAGTAATAGCCGGGGGTTGTTGCGACAGCATCAATCTCAAATTGTTGTGCTGTCTCAATGTTTTGGATTACGCGTTGGGTGCTTGTATCCATTACACAACAGATAATAGGGACACGTCCTGCGACAGTACGGACAGCAATGTCCATCGCCCGTTCGCGTTCCATATTCGTCAAAGTCGTAAACTCACCGGAAGACCCCAACAGATAAATGCCATGAACGCCGCTATCTATCAAGCGGTTCAGTTGTTTGACAAATCCTGTTTCATCAACTCGTTCTTTTTCATCAAGTGGTGTTACCGTTGGTGCAAAAATACCTTCATATCTGATGTTCATCGTTGCCCTCTCTTGTTTCGCTAAATTGTAGCCTGATTCCAGTTTAGCAAAGCCCAATTTAAATGTCAATAACTTCTCAAATGTGTTATTATTAAATTTGGAATCCCTACGGAGCAGCGGACAATAATATTTATGAATATTCGGACACAATTAACCCTTAGTTACATCGTAATCGTGCTATTGATGTTATTCGCAATGGATATTTATCTTGGACCAGCACTTAAGGGTGTACTTAGTGAGCGTATTACCGATAAGTTGGAAGGGCAGGCGGCATTGACAAGAGAATTTCTTATTGAACAACTTCCTGATACAGATGAATTTACTTATGAGGTGATAGATGGTATTGTTGATAGACTTGGAGAGACAGCAAAGGTGCGAATGACATTCATCGGTGCGGATGGAGTGGTGTGGGGCGATACAGAACGAGATGGACAGTCCTTAATTGAGATGGACAAACACCTTAACCGTCCAGAGGTACAGGATGCTCTTGAAAATGGAAGCGGTTGGGAAGATCGGGAAAGTGCGACAACCCAGACAGAATACCGATACTTCGCGCTTCGAGTAGAACAAAACGGAACTTTGATAGGTTTTTGCCGTGTTGCACTGCCGAAGGAAACCATTAATACGGCACTTGGTAAACAGCAGCGAATGTTGCTGTATGCAAGTATAGTTGGATCAGTTCTTGCAATTGTGTTTGGGATTTTTAGCACAGGTGCTATTGTCAAACCAATCAAGAAGTTGATACAGATCACACAATCAATTGCCGCTGGAGAAATTACTTCACGGGTTGAGGTTAAATCTCATAATGAATGGGGACAACTTTCACAGAATTTCAATCTAATGACAGACAGGGTTCAGGAGCAGATTGATACGATTTCGTTAGAAAACCAACGTTTGGAAACAATCTTGACGAATATGAACGAAGGTGTGTTGCTGGTTGACGGTGCATCTGAAATCACATACGCAAATCCTGCTGCGATCGTTATGTTAAACCTTCCGGATATGTATATAGGCAGAGCGTTAATAGAAATAAACCGCATTCCTGAACTACAAACTTTGCTTAGGAAGGCAGAACAGACAGGAGATGTTGCTTTTGCAGAAATCCGACTTGGGAATCTGGAGGAGTCAGAGGCTGAAGTAACTATTGTTCCCGTAGCTGCGGAGAGTGAGTATGTTATTGTTATCCACGATGTGAGTCATGTGCGAAAACTGGAACGAATAAGGGCGGATTTCGTAGCAAACGTATCACATGAGCTGCGAACCCCTTTGACCTCAATTCACGGATATGCCGAAACGTTGCTAAACAGCGGATCTACGAGAAACAAGAAACGCAAGGAATTTATTGCCAAGATACTAAATCACTCAGCTCGCCTCTCACGATTGGTCTCCGATTTGCTGGAATTGGCACGGCTTGAATCCGGAGATGTTGAATTGAAACGTTCACTATCCCACCTTAATGCTTTCCACGAACCAATTATGGATGTGTTTGAACCGGTGTTGGAAGAATCAGGGGTAGTCTTGGAATGGGATATCCCCGAAAATATACCTCAAGTGAGCGTGGATAGTCAACTTTTCATACAGGTTTTTGTGAACCTCATTGACAATGCGATTAAATATACACCTGATGGTGGTGTAATTGGTGTTTCAGCGGAATTAGGTGGAACAAACTCTGATGCTGCTAATGAAGTTGTCGTTCAGATAAAAGACACTGGCATCGGTATCCCATTAGAGTCCCAATCTCGCGTTTTTGAGCGGTTTTATCGTGTTGATAAAGGCCGCGCGCGGAAAATGGGTGGTACCGGCTTAGGGTTGGCAATTACCAAACATATTTTGCTGTGTCATAACGGACGGATATGGCTGGAGAGTGAGTTAGGACAAGGCACCGTGTTTTATTTTGCGTTGCCAATTGTCGTGCAGGATTAAATCTGCCATGCCTGTTCTGTCCATGCCATCTCCCAGAAAAGATATTCATAACGACTGCTGATCAGGAAATGTTTCTGAAGCCTCTCTTTTTCAGTCGGACTGCTTTCAGTTGTTATTTCGTTGAGCAAATTCCGCAACCATTGCCCTAAAGCAAGGAATTCAGGTGAAGCATACATGTCTATCCATTCTTGGTATAGCGGTTCAGGGGAACCCCCTTGTTCGGCAAGCGTAGTGCCGATTTCGGCATAACCCCATTGACACGGGAGTACACCTGCAATGACATCTGCCAACGTGCCGATTTGTGCGACGTGGAGTATGTGCCGCGTATAAGCGTGTGTTGTTGGTGCCATCGGTGCTGTCTCCATTTCAGCAGCGGAGATACCGAATTTTTCGCAATACCCACGGTGTAAATCCATTTCGGTGTTCAACGTTTCGTTGAGCAGTTGTGAAAAGAGTGCCATCGTGGCTTCGTCGGGTGCTTTGACAACACCGTGCGCAAATACACGGCTATAATCCAATAGGAACAGGTAATCCTGGATTAGGTAGAACTTGAATTTTTCTGTTGGGAGGCTACCATCCGCTATTCCGCGGACGAATGGGTGTTTTAGATCCGCCTCCCAGATTGGTGCAGCGTGTTGTCTGAGTTCATCGGTGAATTTGGGATTCTGTGTCATAAAATCTCCTTGAAATGTGCTATACCAAATTAACGGGATTTGTCCTATTTTCTGGACGGTAGGTGCAGTTTCCTAACCGCACCATTAGCGTCAATTTAAGGAAAGAACTCGTTTGTAGTCGCGCAATTCATTGCGCCTCGGACATTCAAAGAAAAGAGGCGCGTGAATTGCGCGACTACGAACCCTGATATTCTCGTCCTTTGCGTTATTTGAGATGCTGATACAAAAAGGTGCGGTTAGGAAACCGCACCTATACAGGGTTGGGGACCGCTAAATTGACACATAAGGTGCGGTTAGGAAACCGCACCTACCGCATCATTGTGTGTTTATTGGCGCGTTGTCTTGATTGTTCCCCAGGTGGTTGTCAGTTTGTCTGCGGCATCAACTGAAGCAGGTTGCAGTCCTGACTGGTCAAGTTCCTCGGCGGTCAAGGGGCGATTCCATACCTTCACTTCATCAATAAGTCCCTTGTAAAATCGACTCAGATGCTCACCAATCCATATAGACTGTCCGCTGTTGATGTCCTTTGTATTGTCATCAACTTCATCAATCAACGTACCATCCACGTAGAATCGGACTTTTTTTGCTTCCTGGTCTCGGACAGCAGCGAGGACATGCCATTTGTCATCGTTCAAGAAGTCCGGAGACGTTACCCCAGCACTGGTGCGTCCCGGATCCCGAACAGAAAAACTTACCTTGCCACGAGCCGCTGCGTCGTCTCCCTTGACAGAGAGCAGCCATAACGGAACAGTCCCTTGTTTATAGTTTCCGACAATCCCATCGTTACTTGGCGGCTCATCAGCTGTTTTGATCCACACTTGTACTGTGAGTGAATCGCCAGTGGAAAAGGTAATTGAATCTACCAATGGTACTTCAACAAAGTCATCCGTTCCATCAAACTCCAACGCTTCGCCGAACTTTCCCGCTGCGGTTTTTGCGTCGCCGTGAATTATTCCATCATTGCCTGTTCCAGACTGATCTTGGACGGTATTATCTTGAATGGTGTTATTATCAAAACTCAGATGCAGCACCAATCCATCCTCCGGATTAGCTTCACTACGCGGTGCAAAACTAATGAGCATACCAATCACTGTGAGAATAACAAAAACTTTTTTCATAATGAACTCCTTTTTCAGAATAGTGGAAAAAATGTCTATACTTTTGGGTTTATATACTACAATCCATCTCATAAATCACTTGTAAGGCGAGGTCCCTGTACCTTGCCATTTTTTGGAAAGAAAACAACGGGCGGACACAGGGACCCGCCCTACAATAAGAGTACTTTTTACATACCAGGTTGAATAAACCAGAGTGAATCTAACACATTATATTTATGAGATAAACTCTAAAAACGCGTTTTTTTGGATTCCGTAGGTTCAGCTTCTGGTTCATAGGCAGTATCTGTCTCTTCCGATTCTTTGAGGGTTGGCACTTCACTTTCCTCATTTGCTGTGGTTAGTTGCTTAATATGGTTGCACAGTTCCTCAAACAATTTCGGTGTAGTTTCTGCGGCTTTGAGTTCCGCTGCGAGTTGTGTCCACTGCTGTTCGGACATGTCGTTACGCGATTCCACGCTGTATTTGCGTTTAATATAGTTCCAGAGATCTGCCTTAGTAATACTTTTCTTTTCAAGCGGTTCTGATAACTGCTCCGCAATTGCGAAAGCAGCTTTTTGTGCATTGGTAATATTTCCGCCGGACTGTGGGGTTTGAGGTTGTTGCTGAGCGTTGCCGCCTCCGGCTTTACGATGCAGATAGAAGTTAAGTACATCACGAATTACGGGAACAGGTATCAACTGTTTGATTGCATTTCGTTGTGCTTTATGAACCGCTTTAGTAAATGCAAACGGATCGGGACGACTCCCGTTCATCTTCGGCTGCTCATACGCACCCCAACGAGATGAACCTGTGATTGTATCTACTGCCTTGACAGTGGCAATCCAGGAATGGTCAAGTTCCTCATATTTGACTTCTTCCACCTGGATACCACCTCTTCGGTTCGCAGCTTCATTAATGCCTGCTAAGGTCAATCCTTCAACAACGCGTCCACCCTGTTTAAAAGAGTACACGTAATCCTGGATCGTTTGTCCGGTCATCAGTTCAACGATTGCTTGGTCGTCAACTTGGTCGACGACTTCATATTCAGCAGTTACAGGAACCATTTCATCCTTTTTTTCTTCAGACATAGTATTGTATTCTCCATAAATTTTAATGTTGTTATTTTAGCATAACATATTTTTCATCACTCTTCGGGCTGGAGACCCCATCCTTTAGGTTGGGGAGGAAAGCCCGCCTCCTAATTTTTAGTTTGTCCCCAAAAGGGGTGCGGGTTGTTTTTTCGCCACAGACCCGTAGGCGATTCTTTCCAGTGGGCTGCTTCGTTGAGTGAGACTGTCACCACTCACCTAATAGACCTGACCCGGTGCTGTGAAAGAAAACAGGTAAAACTCCGCAAAACGGGTATATATTGCCCCATCCAGATCGCAGTGCCAGAGAGGAGTGGGACTTGGGGAGCATCCTTCAGCAATCTTCCACCACAAAGAAATGCCTTTTGACACACATCTTGCGGGCTGCCACGCCCAGACACTGCAATATATTACTGTAGTCAACAAGTTACCCTCGTCCAACCTATAGGCTTGGCTGCCGTGTTGGACAAGCCCCATGCTTTAGCTTGGGGTTATTGACTATACGTCAATAAAAATTTACATTCGTTAATAGTAATTCGGTTTTATGTGTATTTTGAGGTTTTCGTGTATTCTATGATACCTATTCATGACACTATTTGTCAAGTGAGATTATTTTAGGGCTATTTAGTTTTCTATTTTCTGAATGCTGTATCGTGAAAAATCGGGGTTACAAACCCCTCCCACAAGAACATTTCACAGAAATTAGGGTTGAAAACCCCTCCTACAAGGAAAATTCAGAGCGAATCTCAAAAAACCGCAGAAAACTAAATGACCCTGGGGTTATTTCGGATAAATTAGTTCGCGGGAAGGGCACAAACTAACAGTTTGTACTACAATGACTTTTACCATAGCACAAACTGTTAATTCGCAAGGTAGGATTGTTTTGAACGTTCTACTATGCACATTCCGCCCGAGAATCGACGCTGAATATGCTTACGGATTTCGGGTGCCCTCCGTACGGAAGCTTAGTTCCGCTTTTTCAGGTTGCCCCATTGTGTAATATATTTTTCACTTGCAGATATCTGTCCACGGGTGCGAACCGTGGCTAACTGATTTCGAGATCCTGCAAAAGAAACATCCTCTATACGGTAATAGTAGACGATATCTGGTTTAGTGGTTGTATCTGTCCACGTATACGTGTTCCGTTCACCGGTTGTGCCGGCACCTTGAATCATCCGTGAATTCACCTGTTTAAACGTTCCATCACGTTTCTCGCTGCGGAGGATATAAAATCCAGCATTATTGAGTTCCGATTCGGTCGTCCATTTTAGAACGACGCCCGGCTCAGCACGTTCCACATGGAAATGAGACAACGTCACAGGGAGTGCCCCCTCACCTCTATATCCAGGATTTCCGATATCTGTAGTTTTGCCCCAATACCTTATGACAGACAACTCAAGTTCCGACGCGCGCCGCCAGTTGTTTAATTCAGTGCCATCAAGCGGCATATCTGTATCTTTTTCATACCGGCGCAACAACGATGTTCGCACACCATCTTCTGTCGTTCCAGAGGGCAATTCCCATGCCGGTTCGTCTTCTGTCGCGCTATCACCATTCAGATTTCCAACAACGTCACTGACAACACCATCAGGATCCGACAACTTTAAGTACAACCCAGACGAACCCAACACCATGTTTTGATGTTCGTTCTGTTCAAACGCATCGCTGTGATGATCGAAAAAGTTGTAGACGCGATTATCCGGCAAATCTTCAGAATTCCGTCCTGCCCCTGTTACTATCAATCTCGTCTGATTCGGCAAGATATGCAGATCTTCAAGCGGGATTATTGCATGCCGATGTGCTCCGTTATCATCGCGAGCCTCTATTTCAAGCTGCCAACCCTTTAGATTTATCGCTTCTGTGTCGGAGTTGTTATATAATTCTATCCACTGTGCCAGAGAGTCATCCCCACTTTCAGAAGCAACCATTAACTCGCTGAAACTTATCAGTCCGGTAGTGGAAATTTTACTTCCAACTGTGGGTGTCTCTCCTGATTGAGGCTGCACGGGGTCTGAATCTGCTTCCGACTTTGGTTGTTGCACATCATCTTGCTGCACTGTTTCAGAAACTTGTTGATCTGAAACGGGATCCGTTGGTGGAACAGATGTGACTTGTTGCTGAACTGGCGGATTCTCATCTACGTCGGTGACATTAATGGTGAGTGTAATTGAATCTGAACCACCATTTCCATCTGAGACAGAGATCGTTAGTTCATAGGACTGCTGTGTTTCATAGTTCAATGCAGCACTGGTCTGTAACTGCCCAGTCGTTCTCACAATGCTAAACGATCCCGCATCGGTCCCGCCGAGTGTGTATTCCAAAATGTCACCGCTATCATCATCTGCTGCAGACACTGGGGATCCGATATTTGTGCCTGATGTTGTATTCTCTTGAATGGAGCGCGTCGTGCTGGGACCACCGGTGAACGAAGGTGGGTTGTTAGGAGTGGGATCGTCACTTGTGTCGTTTGTGATGCTAATCGTGACAGTGATTGAGTCTGTGCTTCCTCTCCCATCCGAGACAATAACGGTTACTTCATAAGAATTTTTAGTTTCATAGTCAAACCGAGTACTGCTCTGCAACTGCCCGGTGGTACTATTGATACTAAACCAAGTCAGATCTGTGCTGTCAATGTCTATTCTGTAGGTCAAGGTATCATTGTTTGAATCCGTAGCCGCTATTGCGGAACCGACGTTTGAACCTCCCGACATGTTTTCTGTGATGGAACGCGTCGTGCTGGCACCGTCAGTGAACACTGGTGGATTGTTAGGAGTAGGATCATCGCTTGGGTCGTTCGTGATGTTAATAGTAACAGAAATTGAGTCTGTATTCCGATCTTCATCCGAGACTGTAACCGTATAATGATAACTCGTCTGTGTTTCATAGTCCAATGTTACCGTGTTCTTTAGCACTGCTACATATTGATTAGTCTCAGTCCTACTACTCTCAATCGTAAAGTCGCCAGGACGCGCCCAAGGGTTCCCAGCCATGATGACACCCACAATGTCGTTATCTGGATCTGTCACAGGTAGCCGAACAACTTCTGTATTTATTGCTGTATTTTCGGCAACAGAAACAGTCTTCTGATCGCCATCATCAAAGGTTGGTGGATTGTTAGGAGTAGGATCGTCAACTGAATCCGTGTGGTAAGTAACGAGTGTCACATCGTCGGCATCAACTGTGTCATCCCAATTGACATCCGTTCGTTTGTTAACAATATCCTCTCCGCTTTGCCCTATCGCCGCGGTAACAAGTGCTGTATCCGTCGCATCAACGCTACCATCCTCATTGACATCCCATGGCGGGTAATCAGTGAGAGTAATCGTGACAGTAACTGTTTTTGATTCAGCCGCAGCGTTTGAATTGCCTGCATCATCGCTCGCAACACCTACAGCGACGTTGAAAGTGACACTGCCACTCTGCGTCACTTCAACCTTAGCCCTATACTGAGTCACCGTATTATTACCACTCCATCCCATTATAATTTCCGAACTGGTCACATTTGCTCCTGCAGTGTTCTCTGTGAGTGTGAGGTCTGTCTCCGCGAGACCTGATACTTCCTCATCAAAATCAATTGCTACAATAAAAGAGTTGTCAAATTCGACACCTGGCGGTCTGGTAAAACTTGCTACATTCGAATCCGAGTTTATTGGTCTATCATCTGCAGGTATGATGGCACTTACGGCACCAGTTACCGAATCCAGCTCCAGAACCCAATTTTCATTCTGTCGGATGAATGTCCGAATCACAGCCACAGGCGATTTATCATCTGTGATGGTAACAGAGATGGTATCGGTTCCACCGTTGCTATCAGAGACAGTGACGGTCACGGAATACGAGGTTTTATCTTCATAATCAAGGAAATCCTTATTACTCAGCTGTCCATTCGTGCTATCAATTTCAAACAATGCCGCATCGGTACCATCAAGTGTGTATTCCAATGTGTCGCCATCGTCATCTGTCGCTGACACTGGGTCGCCGAGGTCCTGCAAGGGATATGTGCCCTTATCTACAGATCGAGTGGTGGTACTACCCTCATCAAACACTGGTGCTGCAGCATAACTAATGCCTTGATAGATTAGTAATGTCATAGCAAAAATTAACACAACGATTTTACGATTGATATTCTTCATATTCATTACCCTTCTTAGTGATATATAATAATTTATGGGTGTATTTCGAATTTAGACTGTATCAAAATAACACCAGGGTTGTGTATATACGTTTTGACAGTCTACAGGGAGGGTTGACAGACATTTGTCAACGAAAGAGATGAATTTTTCAGGCAACTCGTCCCTATAGGGAGCTGGTTTCCACTTAAAACTAACAAAAAGCGTGGCTTTCTGCTATAATAGAAACCAGCGCTGTCATAGTACAGTTATGGCAGTGCTAAGCGTCGCTTGGTGTGTCACCACCGGCGGCGCACCTAAATTGATTAGGAAGCAGCCCTGACGTAACCCACGCGCTCTTCGTGAATTTCTAACGTCACATATATTGTAGCAATTATACAAAATTTGTGCAATAAAAAAATGAATCGGGCTCCGAATCAGCATATTTAGCATAACTCAACGCCAAAAATGCGTAAATCAGCAGGACAATTCCGCAAAAAATGCTATAGTGATGAGGTTTTCATTGTAGATAGTTTTCCAATCCCGGTTTGCGATTTCAAACGTGCGCCTGCTTGGACATCACCTCTAAAATGTGCTGATGGCACCAGCACCTTGGCAACTTATGGGAAGTGTGCCACAAAAGACTTGACACTTTGTTTAATCAAATCAATTTCCCTTTTAGGTGTCCTAATGCCGAAAGAGGATTTTTTTCTGGAATGTATGAAGCACATAGATTTTATCTCCAATATTGACGGTATAGATAGCGCGATATGTATTTGTATCGTAAGGAACGGCAATCTCCAACACTCCTGAACCCACAGACCGCAAGGTTTTGCCTTGGGGTGTTTCTTTCCGTTCTGAGCAACCCTTAAAGCCTCACCTACTTTTGTTCTCACAGCCTTAGGAAAATCCCGTACTTGCTCGCGAGAATCCCTACCCATATCACATCTTTCATGGTAAATCCAAAATTCTGTCTTGGCAACATTATATCACATTCACCTGAATTTCGCCATGTTTTAGAAAATTTGTGTGATGACAAAAACCTTGAATCCAGTGCTTTATCCTGCTATAATAACGAGAATCTTAATATCGGAGTACATAACAAGTAGTTTAATACTTGCAGCTTGTTATACCTTTATAATACTTTTATAATATTTTTACAATGTTTTTATGATACAAATGGATAATTTTTGTTGACAAGCATTTTTAGAGTTGGTATAATATATGCCATATAAAAGTGGTCGAGTGCTTATACACTTAACCGCCCTTATTTTACTAAGGAGTTTATATATCGTGAAAACCAAAGAACAAGTTAAAAAAGTAGTTGACGGAGATACAATTGATACTAACAAAGGACGTATTAGACTTTTAGGAATAGATGCTCCCGAACTAAAAACGAAGGCAGGTAATAAGTCTCAGAAAGGTCATGCCTCTAAACAATTTCTTGAAAACCTACTACGAGATAAACAAGTTGAGGTTGATTCTAAAGGTAAAGATAGATATGGCAGAAGACTCGCGAATTTGCGGATACCGGATGAAAAAACTACTATAAATCAAAAAATGGTTAACAAAGGACACGCAAAAAGCCAAAAAAAATAAAATGTTGCCAAAAAAATCTAAAGGAGTATAATTCCTGTGACACTTATTGTATCAATGAGAATACCAGATGGAATAGTAATTGCTGGTGATAGCCTTTCTACAATTACTGCACAGTCGCGAATAGTAAATATTCAAGATATAAAATGTCCAGATTGTGGAAAGAAGCATAAGGTTAAACATACAACGAACATGGCGCCAACAACAATATCAAATATGTCTTATGCCGAAAAGGTTTTTTCTATTTTTGATAGGTTTGGTGTCGGAATATTCGGATATGGCAGTGTAGGTGGAAAGTCCGTATACTTTGTAATAAAAACATTTGAGCAGAAAATAATTTCACAAGGCAATATTCCTATAAATGTAACCGAAACTGCGGATTTGATTAAAAACGAATTCGAAGATATTGCCAAGAAAGAAATAAAAAATAGTAATATTCCCCCAGACGCAATATCGCAAAATAGAATATTATATGGATTTCAAATTGTAGGATACGACGATGAAATACCAAAAACTATAGAAATTAATATAGGGCAGCAAACAAAAGTTCGGCCTAGCGATCAAATGGGAATAACTCTTTCTGGACAAACAGATGTACCTAAAAATATACTAAATATGTATAAAAAACAACCCGATAGTGAACCACCATTTTACATGTTTCCAATTAAAGATGCTGTTGATTACGCAGAATATCTTATACAAAGCACAATTACGCATCAACGATTTTCACCTATAATACCAAATGTAGGTGGTCAGATAAAAATAGCTCAAGTAACACCCTTTGATGGATTTCAATTTGTAAAACAAAAATTAACAGGAGATAACGACTTATGAATAAAGAAGTGAAGCAGAAACCGGCAAACAAATTTACAAAATCCGGTTTTTATGTGGTGTGCAAAACGTTTGCTGAATACGCTATTGAAGAACCCACAAACAAAACTATTAACATAAGTTTTAATAGAAGTGGCAAGAAAGCAAAGCAACAAAAAACTATATCACCCTCTCCTTAAGCTTTGAAAACAACACTGGTTTACCATCATTTTAACGTATAACACGCTTTTTGTATGTTGCAAAAAGCGTGTTATATGCTTAAAACACTACTACGTTGTGGCTTGCCTTTATGGCAAAGTATACAACTACTTATTACGTCGGAGTATCAACGCAAAATGGCAGTTCCACTTCTCAACATGCAAGCGATTACGAAAGATTTTCCCGGTGTGCGTGCGTTAGATAATGTGAATTTTGAGGTGCATTCTGGAGAAATTCATGCGCTCTGTGGCGAGAATGGGGCAGGCAAATCAACGTTGATTAAAATTCTCGGTGCAGTGCATCCGTATGGTACTTATCAAGGTAAGCTGCTTATTGATGGGACTGAACAACGTTTCCGAAACGTTCGTGATGCAGAACACGCTGGCATTGCTGTCATCCATCAGGAATTGGCACTGATTCCGGAGATGACTGTTGCGGAGAATATCTATCTTGGCAAAGAACCGCGCCGATTTGGTATAATTGACAAATCCTGTCTATATCACGATGCGGGGAAGTTGTTGGCGCAGTTTGGATTGGAAATTCCGCTACATGGGCAGGTCTATAAACTCGGTATTGGGCAGCAGCAATTGGTGGAGATAGCGAAGACGTTATCCCGTAATGCGCGGTTGCTTGTGCTTGACGAACCAACAGCAGCGTTGACCAAAAGTGAGGTGGATATTCTCCGACAGATTCTGATGCAGCTGCGAGACAAAGGTGTAGCCTGTATCTATATTACACATAAACTCAAGGAGATCTTTCAGATTGCTGACCGAGTGACGGTACTACGCGATGGTGAAACGGTCGCAACACAATCAATTGATGATTGTAACGAAGAAAAACTGATTTCACAGATGGTTGGCAGGGAATTGACAACGCTTTTTCCGACACGGCAACACATTTCGCTATCACCAAAGAAAACAGAAGTAGTACTGCGGGTTGAAGATTTAAGTACTTATCAATCAGAACCGCCGCAACTTGAGAAAATTAACTTTGATGTGCGACATGGGGAGATACTTGGGATCGCTGGATTGATGGGTGCTGGCAGAACAGAACTTATTAACACTATCTTTGGTGCATATTCGGGGCGATGGAGTGGAAAGGTCTATAGAGATGGTGTCCATGTCCAGATTCGTTCGCCACGCGATGCGATACGACAGGGAATGGCGTTGGTCAGTGAAGATCGGAAAAGGTATGGGCTTATTTTGGATAACGATGTCGTTCGGAACATGACACTTGTAAGTCTTGGGGCATCAAGAGAGATTACGTCGTATGGTATGATCAATCGTAAGATGGAGTATAAAAAAAGCACGCACTCTGTGGACTCACTCCATATAAAAACGGCTTCCCTTGATGTTCCCGTTAGTCAACTTAGCGGTGGAAATCAGCAGAAAGTTGTTTTAGGTAAATGGTTGATGACGCGTCCGATGGTACTATTTCTTGATGAACCGACACGCGGTATTGATGTCGGCGCGAAGGCAGAAATTCATGCCTTGACTGCTCAACTTGCTGACGAAGGGGTCGCTATTGTGTTGGTATCTTCAGAATTACCGGAGATTTTGGGAATGAGTGATCGGGTTTTGGTATTACATGAAGGCAGAATTACAGGTGAATTTGTGAACGAAAATTTGACGCAAGAGGATATCTTGCGATGTGCAGCAGGGGCGTAATGGAAAAGGTATTTAGAACAGAGAGTCCTGAGGAGACACAAGCATTCGGTGAGGAACTTGGCAAAACGTTGAAACCCGGTGATGTTATCGCGCTCATCGGTGATCTTGGAACAGGAAAGACATGCTTAACACAAGGTATCGCGCGTGGTGTTGGCATCGCTCACGGTGAGGTTGTCAGCAGTCCATCCTATATTCTCATCAACGAATATAACGGAAAGATCCCTATCTATCACATTGATCTGTATCGGCTTGAAACATTGGCAGAGATTGCCGATCTTGGATTAGGCGAGTATGTAGAGAGTGACGGTATCTGCATTATTGAATGGGCAGAACGGATGGCAGATGGATTGCCCGATACCTGTATAAGGATTTATATTTCGTGGGAAGATGAAAACACCCGCTCCATCAAAATACAACATTCTATATCTTGATAGTGGTTCAGGCATTGGTGGCGGACAACGAAGTCTGCTACTTTTGCTGAAGTTGTTGGATAAACAACGTTTCACGCCCTTTGTAGGTTGTCTTGGTGAAAGTCCGTTTGCTGCGGAAGTAGCAAAGACAGATGCACACGTTGTGCCGTTGTCTCTCCCTGAAGCGCACAACAAAACTGATAAGGTAAGGCGATTTACATTCAGAGATTTGCTCAATGATTTTGGTCAACTTCGGGTTATCCTTCAACTACATCGGGCTGTCAAGCAGCATTCAATTTCACTTATCCATGCCAATTCACTTGCAGTAGCACTGCTCGGTGGCATCGTTGCGAAGGTGAACCGCATCCCGATTTTAATGCATAAACGTTATGCAATATCCTACGGCATTCTGGACAAGGTTTGTGAAAAACTGTTGCATCGTGTGATATTGGTATCGGAGGCGACTCGTTGGGATTTTGCATCTGCAGCAAAGCAGACTCTCATCTATAACGGTGTAGATTTGGAGGCTTTTCAAGCATCACAAACAGAAGTAGAAGCCCTTCGTGCTAAGATCTTTTCGGAAGATGCGCAGCCCATACATAGTAATGGAGAGTCGGGACTTCCGATAGTCGTGGGTGTTGTGACTCGGATAACACCGGAGAAGGGTATTCATTTTCTTGTAAGAGCAATGGCTGAGCTGAAAAAGACTTTACATAATGACTCGGTTGCCATCAAATTGCTGATAGTTGGCGGACCCTATTTTCAGAAAGACCATGATTATATGGTTTCGCTAAAGGAGGAGGTTGCCGATTTAGACGTTGAGGATTCGGTTATTTTTACCGGTTTTTTATCGGATACGCGCGTTGTAACGACATTACTTGACATTATGTTAGTACCTTCTATTATTCCAGAGGCATGCCCGCGCACAATTATTGAGGCGATGGCTGTTGGGAAGCCTGTCATTGCTACGCCGCTTGGTGGGAGTAAGGAATTGGTTACGTCTGAAACAGGGATTTTGGTGCCACCTGAGAATGCGGAGGCAATCGCTTCTGCTATTGCCACACTCGCTACTGATCGGAAAAAGTTAAACGCTATGGGAAAGGCAGCAGGTCAACGCGCAGCGCAGTTGTTCAGCAGTGAAAAAAACACGGCTTTGACAGAATCTGTCTATACTAAACTATTGACATGATGTTGATAACTCGGTTCATAGTGTATAATATCAAATTAACCCCATTTGTAGCGCGAGGTCCCCGTGCCTCACAATGCTGACTTTATCAGAAAACTTCGAATCAAGTTAATTTGGTATAAATTGGAAAAGGATTGCAAGTCAATGTTTGGACAAAGGAGTCGTAATGGATGGTGAAAGAGGCAAATTGATTAGTCCGTCACAGGGTGCACAGGTTGGTCAAGGTAAATTGGACCAAGTATCTGAGTTTATCGGCGAGGAGGTTGATGACACTTCCAACTGGGTTGAGATTTACCGCACTAACGATGAATGGGAAATAAAACTCATCCAAGCGACTCTGGGTACGCAACAGATCCGATGTCGTCCTGTGCAAGTAAAACGGGAACGGCAAACCGCTCTATTCGTTGCACCGGAGCATGAGGTTACTGCCTTAGAGTTGGTGAGCCGTATTGACGTTGCCATTGCGAATAATGAGATCGAAGAACAATCTGCAGAAAAAGCAGCGGAACTCAAACAACGCGACATGGCTGCTGTTGCAGAGGAAGAATTGATGTCTGCCGATTCTGGTGAGATGGTACTTGCACAACGTGAAGATATTGGCAGTGTTGTTTATGTTGCTGGACATGGGTATGAACTGCGCGTTGGTCCTGAGCCTTATACCACCGTGGTGGAAAAAGATTGGGAGGAGTTTACGGATTATAGTGCGCAACGCCAGGAGTTTTTTATTCTTCTCCGACATGAATATCCAGAACTTTTTGACTGGATTCAACAGGAAAAACTTTTAGCCGAATTCACTCGACTTATTGAGATGACGTATCAAGATGGTGTCCCTGTTCCTGTTCCACCGCGTCAGTACACGGAGCCTTCAGATGCAGAGGAAACGGGGACAACTCCTTACAATTCGTTTGCCCAATTGAGTTTGACAGTTGCTGTGGTTTCACTTATTACAGTGCTTTTCAGTGTCCCATGGCAGGTAAATCTTGTGTTGTTTATAGTTGCATTGGTATCGGGAATGATCGCCCTTTTCAGGATTCGTATGCAAACAGATCGTGATACTGATGGAGAAAAGACGGTGGGTGTGCCGATGGTACTCAGCGCGATAGTGCTTGCGTGTTTAGTGGTTGTTTTTTCGTGGTGGTTGGATCAACGTCCGGAACCCGAAACACCAGTGAAACCGCCTCTACGTGAACATGTTGAGGATCATTAGCAGCGAATAATACTAATTATTCTGTTCATATTCAGAAAACAAAACGGATTGAGTTCCTTTTCCAAATGTAGTATACTTTTCAATGGCAAAACTGATAACACGAACCTCAATTAGGAGTTAAGAACAATGGCTAACCGTCCTATTTTTACCCCTGATTTTAACGGATTTCCGTTTGTTGAAACGGTGGACATAGAGTTCAAATGGTATTCCGGTTTCGCAAAATCGCAAATGCAAAAGACTATCGTATCTCTTCACGAAGCTGCCGAACAACAGGGAATCGCTCCGGTTTTGGAAATCTCAAGAAAATCGGCATCACGTCTTGGTGTTTCGTTGAGTGCGTTTATTCTAACGTTGGAAACACCGCGCGGACAGAAAATGAGCGTGGAGTGTGCATATCAGGGAAGTAAGGTGTTTGAAAATGGTGGTCCTTACCACGATTTATATTCGGTTTCGAGCCGATCAGCAAAAACAGACGAGCGGTTGCGGAATTCAGGGGAACTGATCGCTTTTAATTTCTGTGGAGAAGACTTTCCTATTGAACCCAAAACAGCTTTTTACGACTGGTTATATATCACTGCGTTATGCCAGAAAAAGAAAGATCTGATGCAACAACTTGAATCGTTTCTAGGGTTTTCAGATATCGTTTTCAATCCAAATCGTTCCTTAAATTGCCAAGCACGCGCCGCTGCACTATTTGTTTCGTTATCCAAAAATGGATTAATTGATGAACAGATATTTAGTGATAAGGATTATTACTTTGAACTCATGACAGATAAGAAACGATTTTCGTCCACAGAACTAATTCCTCGCCAACTCAACTTTCCTTTTTAACGAGTCAAGGTTAAAACTGATAGTTGACAAAAACAATGCACAACTCCGAACCCGGCACCCTTTACCTCGTTAGCACACCGATCGGTAATTTAGAGGACATCACCCTACGAGCATTACGTGTTCTCAAAGAGGTAGACCTTATCGCCGCTGAAGATACCCGCAAAACACGCCGACTGCTTACACATTACGAAATTAAAACCCCACTCACAAGTTATTTTGAAGGAAATCAGCAGTCGAAATCCGATAAACTGATTGCACGGTTGAAGGAAGGAGAGTCTATTGCCCTTGTTTCAGATGCTGGCACCCCTACAATCTCGGATCCGGGTTATCCACTCTTGCAGAGGTGTATTGCTGAAGTTGTGCCGATAGTGCCGATACCCGGTGCTTCATCAATCCTTGCAGCAGCTGCTATTTCAGGTTTGCCGCTACATAATTTCATCTTTGAAGGATTCCTTTCTCCAAAATCGGGAAAGCGAAAACGCCAATTAGAACAACTTGCCGAAGAAACACGAACGTTGATCCTCTTTGAGTCACCGCATCGTATCTGCCGGTTTCTTGAGGATGCACTTGAGGTTATGGGGGAACGTAATATCGTTATCGCGCGTGAACTGACCAAACATTTTGAAGAGATATTTCGTGGAAACATCAGTGAAGCACTTGAAAAATTCCGAGCCACCGCACCTCGCGGGGAATTTACTATTGTTATTGGAGCATGAAATTGTTAAACAAAAAATTCGACAACATCAAAAATATAGCCGTAATTGGCGCAGGACTTATGGGACATGGCATCGCACAAGAATTTGCATGTGCTGGCTACCGTGTGTATCTCCACGACATTACCGAAGAACAACTCAATAACGCACGCGTACAGATTGGCAAAAACCTGACACTGCTTGCAGAAAATGCTGTTATTGAAGAGATAAGCATCTCTGTGACCCTGCAACGTATTCACACCACTACCGATCTCACTGCAGCAGCAAAGACCGCTGATTTCGTCGTTGAAGCCGTATCCGAGAAGCTGCCGTTAAAACAGCAGATTTTTGAGGAATTAGATTCTCTGTGTCAACCGCATACCATCTTAGCGAGCAATACTACTGCGTTAATGCCCAGTCAGATTGGCGTGAATACAAAACGCACTGATAGGATACTTAACACACACTACTTTAATCCCCCATATCTGATTCCGCTTGTTGAACTTATCCGCAGTCCTAATACCTCCGACGAAACAGTATCCGTGACGTTTGATCTTCTTACCGCTATCGGTAAAACGCCAGCAATCATAGATAAAGAGGCACTCGGTTTTGTGGGACCGAGGTTACAGGCTGCACTTATTCGGGAAGCGTTCACCATTGTAGAACAAGGGATAGCCAGTGCTGAGACCGTTGACCTTGTTGTGCGAAACAGTTTTGGTAGGAGACTCAGTGTCGCCGGTCCATTTGAAGTGTTTGAACTTGCAGGTTGGGATTTAGTGCTTGCAGCCTTTGAAGAACTCTATAAAGACTTGAACAGTTCACCAGACATCAATCCGCTTCTCCGAGAAATGGTTGAATCTGGAAAATTGGGTGTGAAATCTGGGGAAGGTTTCTATCAATGGACAGATGAACGACAACAAGCACTCCGCAACCGAATGAGCCAGGCATTGATTCGTGCTATTCAGCATGATGAATAAATGGCATAGTGATTGTCAACTATCAGTCAATGGTGGATTTGATCAAAGGTGATAAGTTTTTTAGTTGATTTGATGTCTTTCCTACACTTCATCCCATCCTTACGATGAAAGAGAAAAACCGACAATCGATATCTGACAACCATTAACCAATTGACATCAACCCCAATTTAAGGTAAATTCTTTACTAAACAACAACTTATATCAAATTAACTTGATCCCACTCGGTAGGTGCGGTTTCTAACCGCACCCATAAGCGTCAATTTAAGGAAAGAACTCGTTTGTAGTCGCGCAATTCATTGCGCCTCTTACATTCAAAGAAAAGAGGCGCAATGAATTGCGCGACTACGAACACTGATATTCTCGTCCTTTGCGTTATTTGAGATGTTGATACAAAAAGGTGCAGTTAGGAAACCGCACCATAAGCGTCAATTTAAGGAAAGAACTCGTTTGTAGTCGCGCAATTCATTGCGCCTCTTACATTCAAAGAAAAGAGGCGCAATGAATTGCGCGACCACGAACACTGATATTCTCGTCCTTTGCGTTATTTGAGATGTTGATACAAAAAGGTGCAGTTAGGAAACCGCACCATAAGCGTCAATTTAAGGAAAGAACTCGTTTGTAGTCGCGCAATTCATTGCGCCTCTTACATTCAAAGAAAAGAGGTGCTATGAATTGCGCGACTACGAACACTGATATTCTCGTCCTTTGCGTTATTTGAGATGTTGATACAAAAAGGTGCAGTTAGAAACCGCACCTACCGGGTTGGGGACCACTAAATTGACGCCTATGGTGCGGTTTCTAACCGCACCTAATACCAAAAAAATGAGATAAATCACGTTATAATTGGGTATTATACCAAATTAACGGAATTCGTATTGTTTTATTTTTTTTAATCTGCTACACTAAACACATGAAAAACCCTAAACACGGAGTTTCACCACACATGAAAAACCCTAAACACGGAGTTTCACCACACATGAAAAACCCTAAACACGGAGTTTCACCTCATTTGTCAATAGAAGCATTGAAACAAAGGTATCTGGCATGTGAATGCCCACGGGAACGGATGCGGTGGCATGCGATTTGGCTCCTTGCTGACACCGAAAATCCGAGAAAACCGCGCGAAGTTGCGGACATCGTTGGCTGCACGCCTGACTGCGTTAGGAAACTTCGCAGGCACTATAACGCTGATGGCGAAGAGGCACTGCGAGACAAACGAAAAACCAATGGTGGGCGTCCCTTCCTTGATGCACAACAGCAAGCATCCCTTGAAAAAGCACTTTCGGCACCGCCTATTGATGGCGGGCTCTGGACAGGTCCCAAAGTTGCGACTTGGATATCTGAGACACTGAAGCGACCTGTGAGTGCCGTGACAGGTTGGAAATATCTTAGAAGACTTGGTTGGACTTTGCAGAGACCGCGTCCGCAACATCAAGCCGCTGCGACACCGGAGGCACAGCAGACCTTTAAAAAAAAGTTAGAAGAGCGTGTTGCTGCCCTTAAAAGTGAGCACCCGGAAAAACCGGTAGAAGTTTGGGCGGAAGACGAAACCCGTTTGGGTTTATTACCGGTTCACCGACGTGTATGGGCGAAAAAAGGCGTGCGACCAACGGCAACGGTTTGCCCGGCACATAAATGGCTCTACGGGTTCGGTTTCGTTCGTCCGCAGACAGGCGAAACCTACTGGCTTCTATTGCCCACCGTCAGTGTTGAGGTGATGAACCTTGCACTGGCAGAGTTTGCGCGCGATGTGAATCCCGAAGCAAAGAAACAGATAGTGCTGCTTGTGGATCGCGCAGGGTTTCACATAAGTAAAGCGGTGCAAGTGCCTGCGGGCATTGAGTTGTTTTATTTGCCTCCTTATTCGCCAGAACTACAACCTGCCGAACGACTTTGGCCTTTGTTACGAGAAGTGATCGCCAATCGTGTCCTGAAAACACTTTCGTCTCTTGAAAAAGTGCTTGTCAATCGGTGTCAATGGTTCTCAAAAAACTGGGACATTGTGCAGCCACATGTCGGGTTTCAATGGATTTGTGAAATCGAAAAACAATATGAATCGCGTTAATTTGGTATTATACCCAATTAACCCCGATTTGTAGCGCGAGGTCCCCGTGCCTCGCAACCGTGTGCTATATCAAAAGACGTCGAATCCAGTTAATTTGGTATAAACCTAATTAAAAGGAATAAACTTATGATCCGAATAGGTGTTATCGGAGTAGGTGGAATGGGCAATGCCCATTGTAACTCACTCCCCAACGTAGAAAATTGTGAATTTGTAGGTGTCGCGGATCTGCGACTTGACGCCGCGAAAGCAGTCGCTGAACGGCACAACAACCGTGCGTTCCAAGACTATCAAGAACTTTTCCCACTCGTTGATGGTGTCGTTGTCGCAACGCCACCAATTGCACATACCAAAGTCGTCGTTGATGCAGCAGCGGCAGGCGTACACGTCTTCTGCGAAAAACCGCTCTCCCTCACACTCAAAGAAGCGGATGAAATGATCGAAGCATCAGATAACGCTGGCACACATATTATGGTTGGTCAAGTCCTACGTTTCTATCCTGTCCACGAACTCGGTAGAAAAATGATAGATGCTGGCGACATTGGTGATGTTATCTATATCGAAACCGATTACACCGGACCCTATAATGCGCCGCGGAACCGACCAGAAAGTTGGTATGGTACCGTCGGTGGATTGTTAGAAAACGGCATCCACAAATCCGATCTAATCAACTGGTTCGGTGGCACCCCACTCACCGTCGCCGCGGAGGTTGGGAGTTTCTCTGGACATGACGATTGGGAGGATTACACCGTCTCGCTTATTCGTTATGATACTGGCACCGTCGGCATCCTACGTTGGGGCGGTTTTATGGGGGCACGCGGCACCAACGAAACGATAATTGACGGGACAGAAGGATCACTTCGGCTCGACATGGCAGCAGACGTCGCGTATCTTAAAAAGCGTGGTGGAGACTGGGAAGAGATCATTCCAGATCGTTCTGGTCCAAGTCATGTTGTTGGTGAACTTACCCATTTTGTCGAGTGTATTCGTGACAACAAAACTCCGATGATTGATGGCAGAGGTGGTAAACACGCTGTTGCCATTGTTTTAGCCACTTATGAATCAGCAAAAGAGAAGACAAAGGTGTCAATTGAGTAATGGTAATTGGCAGTGAGTATCGGTTTCAATTTAGTGGTTTTCCAGTAACGGTAGGTGCGGTTTTTAACCGCACCATAGGCGTCAATTTAAGGAAAGAACTCGTTTGTAGTCGCGCAATTCATAGCGCCTCTTACATTCAAAGAAAAGAGGCGCTATAAATTGCGCGACTACGAACGCTGATATTCTCGTCCTTTGCGTTATTTGAGATGTTGATACAAAAAGGTGCGGTTAGGAAACCGCACCTACCGTAGTTGGAAACTGCTAAATTGACGCCTATGGTGCGGTTTTTAACCGCACCTGGCTTATCCCAGAAGCGGTACACATGTTTTGTAATTATTGGTGTGTAGTATGCGTTTTATGTGTGTGCCCCGGTTCGGTTAGGAAACCGAACCCGTTGAGTACCAAACGTGTATTCGGCGTTGATTCACCGTTCATGGTACGTCAAGCGTGATGTGGTTTCCTTAAATTGAAATCCAACAATCCAACTAATACAATCAACACTGAGTACCCGCGAAATCTGTTTAATCCACCAAATCCGCGATTCAGATGGCAAAATATATATGCACCCACATAGTTTGATTGTTATTCCAACAAAAGTATGATATAATCTTTTGAGATAAGACGATAAGAAAGGGAAACTATGCCAGCACGCAACGGGTTTTCAGAATTAGCGAAACTGATGTTCAAGAATTCAAAAGATGAGAGAAACCTTAAAGAGGTTCTAGCATCCAAATATTCTGAAAACGATCTGATAGACTATCTTCAAAACGACGATCTACTCATTGGTCGTGCTGCAGCGACTGCGCTCGGATTGATAGGCGGTATGGATGCTGTTCCTGCGTTAGTGGATAGTCTCAAAAATGACGATATTCTTACCTGCTTCAACTCCGAAATAGCGTTATGGAACATTTGGTCACGCTCAGGGGACGAATCTGTTGACAAAATGCTGAATGCTGGCAGAATCTCACTTAAAGATGAGGATGTTTTTGAGGCAGTTGAACAATTTACATCCGTAATTGAAGCCGCACCCGATTTTGCTGAAGGATATAATCAACGCGCGATTGCATATTTTATGTTGGAAGATTGGGAAAACTCACTCAAAGATTGTAAACATGTCATCAAACTTAATCCGTATCATTTTGGGGCATTTGCTGGCATGGGACATGTTTATCTCAGATTGGGTGAAATTGATGCTGCGGTTGATGCTTACAAACAAGCATTGATTATCAATCCGAATCTTGTCTCTATTGCCGAGTCGATTATGCAGCTACGACGTGAGTTTCGAGAAGAATAGCAAAAATGAATGCTATTATTGAGGCGAATCATTCCAGTAGAAAAGGATTTATTGTTTGTATCAGTATCGCGAGTCTTTTGCAATGGTTGACATATCAATTGTTGATACACGCAAATCTCGGTTCATCTTCAGAATGTTTTGCTCTTGCACAGGTATTCGTTGTACTATTGGTTGCCCCTTATCTGGCTGCAAGTAGAGAGCAATCTGAGTCTCGATCCGCTTCATCCGAACAATTGCTATCACTCACACCTATCTCTTTTGGCAAACGGTTGTTGATACGACTTATCGTAAGTCAAATCCCGCTCTTATGCTGGATATTTTTCTCAACGGTTTTCGCTATTTTTGTCAACGATACGTCAATCGGAAAAACGTTGAAGATGATAGTTGTATTAGGGATTTATTGTATTTCGGCAGGAGCAGTTGGCATGTGGGGCGCACATGTATTGCGGGACAATATCTTTGGGACAGCATTGACCTACTTTTTATTGTGCATTTTGGTTAGTAGTGCGTTTTTACTTAAGCCTTTAGGACGATATATTGACAACCTGCAACCGATAATCCAACCAGTTCTTCACCTGAACCCGCTAATTGCTGTGTGTAATATCTTTGATGGATTGGACATTTTTAGAAACCCGTTGCTCTATGATCGAACACCAATTACGGATTATGTTTTCTCATATCCACCTTGGTACGTTTGTGGTTTCTGGCAGCTTGTTATAGGTGGGTGCTGCTTTCTATGGACATGGCATAGGTTTAGGTCATCTAAATTCGCTGTAATTTATTAAAGTGACAGTTATGCCAAATTAACTTGATGCGACGTCTTCTGATAAAGTCAGCATTGCGAGGCACGGGGACCTCGCGCTACAGATCGAGGTAATTCGGTATTATTTTAGTAAAGAGGCTTTATGGCTAAAACAACAGACCCAATCATAAGTGTATCAGGAGTTCGTGGGCAAGTTGGTGTTTCACTTGATGCGCGCATTATTACACGGTTCGCACTTGCTTTCGGCACATTTATCGGTGGTAAAACCGTGGTTGTAGGACGGGATTCACGCACCTCAAGTCCGATGATTCGGCATGCAGTGCTGGCTGGACTATTCGCCACCGGATGTCGCGTAATTGATGTGGGATTATGTCCGACCCCTACGGTGTTGTTGATAGCAAAGTCTCTTAAAGCAGAAGGCAGCATTACCATCACAGCAAGTCATAATCCGGTTGAGTGGAATGGCATTGAATTTGCATCAGAATCTGGAAAACTGCTGACACAGACCGAACGTGATGAATTGACACGGATTTATGAAACTGAAGATTTTGCCCTTGCACCGTGGGACAAGCAGGGAACGTTTGAAAAATTCAAAGACGCAACGACACACCATATCAAGCAAGTACTTAATTCACCTTGGCTTGATGTTGATTTAATCCGAAACGCCAATCTGAAAGTAGCCCTTGATTGCGGGAACGGTGCTGGATGCGTAATTAGCCCGAGTCTATTGCAGGAACTCGGTTGTCAAGTGGTTGAAGTCTATTGTGTTCCAGATGGTAATTTCAGCCGTCCAGCCGAACCTACACCTGATGCGTTGGATGAACTGTGTAAGAAGGTACGTGAAACAGGTTCAGATATAGGCTTCGCCCACGATGGCGATGCGGACAGAGTTGTGATTGTTACGGATGGCGGCATAGCATTGAGTGGCGAATGGACACTTGCTCTCGTAGCAGATTTTATTTTGAGTAAAACAAAAGGGGACATAGTCGTCACAGTATCTACAAGTCGTATGCTGGACGATATTGTTGCGAAACACGGTGTAACGTTACATAGAACGAAGGTCGGTGTGGGATGGGTAGTTGAAAAAATGCATGAGGTCAACGCTGTTATTGGCGGTGAAGGCACTGGTGGGGTCATCTATCCTACTATCAACTATACCACAGATGGTATCGCCTCTATCGCTGCGATTGTTCAACACCTTGCCGAATCCGATATCACAGTGACAACACTTGTTGAAACCATGCCGAAATACGAAATGTGTCGGAAAAAATTGGAAATTCCATCGCAAAAGGTCGCAATACAACTTGTTGAACTTGCTTTAAAATTGTATGAGAAAGAGGCTTTAGCAACTTCAAGAACGCAAGCAGGACCGCTTCTTGAATTAACAGATGGTATTAAACGCATTTGGAATGATCGCTGGGTAAACATTCGCAAATCAGGAACGGAACCAGTAATTCGCGTTTTCAGTGAGGCACCTACGGCATCAGAGGCAAAAACACTTTGTGATGATACTCTTGAGAGTTTAAAGGTGTTAATGAAACAGATAAACCTTTAACTGCGTTATTTATTACAAATCATACTATTAACATTGCCCTTGAAAGACCGCACATTTATGTTTTTCGGAGCACACCTCAGTGATTATTTTGTGGTCGAATTAATCTATAGCATAACAAACATCATCTTGGCGGTTTGGAGTAATTATGTCTTTGAAAATTGCTTGTATTGGCGGTGGAAGTGGATTATCCGCGGTGCTAAGCGGAATTAAGCACTATGCCGATCTGGAAACAGATAACGACAAGATTATTGATCTTGATAGTTTGGCAGCGATCGTTACTGTTTCTGATGACGGTGGAAGTTCGGGACGTCTTGTAGAAGAATTTGATGTGCTTCCACCGGGTGATATCCGTAGGTTACTGTATACACTATCTGATGCAGATGAGCTTGCGGGTCTTTTTGAATACCGATTTTCTAGTAATGGTGATCTTGGTGGACATACAATCGGAAATCTTTTATTAACGGCATTGACAGAAATTAAGGGCAACTTTCCGAAAGCGATTCAAGCCGCATCTAGGTTACTTGCAGTGCGCGGACAGATTATTCCTGTAACTCTGGATTATACCGTTCTCTGCGCTGAACTGACAGATGGCGAGGTAGTCCGCGGTGAATCGACCATCCCAATACGCGAAAATCGGGAACCGATCAAGCGCGTCTTTTTTGAACCCCGTGAGAATGGCAAAACCCACCATGAACTCAACGAAGTTTATGAATGTCAAGCACACGAAACAGCGATGGCGGCACTTGTTAACGCGGATGCGATTATCATTGGACCGGGAAGCCTTTACACCAGTATTATGCCAAATCTTGTGATTAAAGGCATAGTTGAGACAATTCAACGGTCTACCGCGCTGAAAATATACGTCTGCAATGTGATGACACAACCCGGGGAAACCGACGGTTACGCCGTCACTGACCATGTCAACGCCATTCTTGACCACGCTAAGATTCCTATTGACTATATCTTAGTTAATAACCAACCGGCACCGCAGGAAGTCATGCAAGGATATGTACGAAATGAATTGGTTTCGCAACTTACCCGTATTCGGTCTCTATCTGAGGAAGGTCTTTTGAAGCTTGCTGAAGATTCCGAGCATCTTACGGAAGTGCTAAACCTTGCCAAGGATATTTCAACGCTCTCAGCTGAAACTATGCAAGTTGCTGACGCATCAAAAGTGCAAGTCTCGTATAACCGGGAACAGGAGAAACTGGAAGATGAAGGCATTACCGTTGTTGAAGCAGACCTTATCAGAGATATGGTCGTCACTGAAATTGGAACTTGGTTAGGTGGAGCTCAGATGAATGTTATTCGGCATGATCCTGAAAAATTAGTGATGAATCTCGTAAATATCTTCAAGAATCATCCAAAACTGGAGGGAAAGATTTAAAAATTTTAGGGGCAGGTTCCGAAAAACGCTACCCCGTTTCTTGCTAACTTATGAATTTTTAGTATTCAACAACGCATTTTGTGGTAATTGTCTGCCTTATGCATGTAAACTTTACAATTCCAGATGAGATGTGCCATCTACCTTGATATGCGATGCGAATTTGTCACAAATAAATGAGAGGTTGTCAATAAAATTCTCCCAATGAAATTCTTCCTTTTGTGTCTGTGCTGATGCAAAATACACCGCTAATTCATAATAACCCAATTTTTTATCGGCTAAATGTTGCTGGTCAACGGTATATTGTTCAGTATCTTTATGCATCTATACCCCCTAATGGATAAAAGTATTCTCCCCTGCACTTTTAACGTCATTATAAAAAGAAGGGTTTCATTTTTTTGAGGAGCAAAACAAAATCACATCGTATCCAACCCAAAAGTTTTGACTTTAGCACATTTTGAAGGTCTGACCGCTCCCCGCCCTGAAGGGCGAGGGTTCTTTTGAAGGAACCCCCGCACGGGTTTCTCAAGGTTTACCGCTACTTGCTATCAAGTCCAGCAGGTATGGGGCCATCTTGCATCTCCTTTTAGGAGGCTTCCCGACTCAAGTTCGGGCAACACGTGGACAAACACGCGGAGCGGGCCATCTGGCTCACTACGGAAACACCTTAAACCTTATCAGGTGTGACCGATACTTTGACCGCTAAGTGCGGTTTCAAAACTAACGTTATTAGGAGAGTATCCTATCTTTCAAGGTTTTGGCTCCGTTGAAACGTCTTTTTTCTGTAGTGGCTGCGTTTTCTACGTCTACGCTGCTCTTTACAAAAGAGTGGTTAGGATCAATGGCAAGGTTGCCAAAGTTGTCCATCCTAACCCGTAGATGGTAGGATTATATCACATTTTTTGGCGAAAGTCAAGTTTTTTTCAACAATGGAGGTCTTGGTTTCCGCTACTACATCCCCGCCTTAAAAGGCGAGGTTTTGTAGCGGAAGATTGATAATTTACTATTCTCAGGAGGTGTTCATGAATCATCCAAATTCCGACTCAAAAAAACCCAAAAGTAAAACAAACACAAAAGAAAACAGCAACAACACATCTGATACAAACTTTATCCGACAAGCCATTGAAGAAGATATAACATCAAATAGATTTGACGGTAGGGTGCATACCCGATTCCCTCCTGAACCGAGTGGATACCTCCATATTGGTCACGCTAAAGCCATCTGTATTAGTTTTGGCATCGCCGAAGACTATGATGGACTTTACAACCTCCGATTTGATGATAGCAATCCGACCACAGAAGAGAGTGAATTCGTAGAAGCGATTAAGCGCGATGTCCGTTGGCTTGGATTCGATTGGGCGGAACGCGAATTCCATGCCTCTGACTATTTCGAAACACTTTATGAATATGCAGTCAAACTGATAGAGAAAGGGAAGGCTTACGTTTGCGATCTGACGCCAGAGGAAACGCGCACTTATCGTGGCACTTTAGTAACAGCCGGCAAAGATAGTCCCTACCGAAACCGTTCTGTTGAAGAAAATCTAACGTTGTTCCGTGGGATGCGCGATGGTGAATTTCCCGACGGTTCTCGTACTCTCCGCGCCAAAATTGATATGGCAAGTCCGAATTTAAATATGCGCGACCCTGTGATGTATCGTGTTCTCCACACCCCACACTATCGACATGGGACCAATTGGTGCATCTATCCTACCTACGATTTCACACATGGACAATCCGATTCGATCGAAGGCGTTACGCATTCCTTATGTGACGTTCAGTTTGAAGATCATCGTCCGTTATATGACTGGTTTTTGGAATCGTTGGAAATTTACTCACCTCGACAGATTGAGTTTGCTCGACTGAACCTTACCTACACTATACTTGGTAAGCGGAAACTCAAAATCCTCGTTGAACAAGGACACGTCAAAGGGTGGGACGATCCGAGACTACCCACACTTGCGGGTATGCGCCGTCGTGGTTATACCCCTGAATCTATCAGGGATTTTTGCAACCGCATCGGTGTGTCGAAAGCCGATAATCTCATTGAGATCGGACAACTTGAATACTCTATCCGCGATGATCTGAATCGTCGTGCGCCTCGTGTGATGGCTGTGCTGAATCCGGTCAAAGTTATTATTGATAACTATCCAGAAGGACAAGTTGAAATGCTTGATGCCGATAATAATCCAGAAGATGAAAATACGGGGACAAGAGAAGTTCCATTCACACGAGAAATCTACATTGAACGTGAAGATTTTATGGAAGACCCGCCGCGAAAATTCTACAGATTGGCACCCAGACGCGAGGTACGACTAAAGCATGCATACTATATCACCTGCAACAACGTTGTTAAAGATGAAAACACCGGTGAAATCGTTGAGATACATTGCACTTATGATCCAGAAACGCGAGGGGGTTGGTCGGATGATGGACGTCGCGTACAAGGCACACTGCACTGGGTTTCTGCCGAACATGCTGTTGATGCTGAAGTACGCTTATACAACTCTCTCTTTACGGAACGTGAACCGGAAAACGCAGCGGAAGGCACCGACTGGATACAATTTCTCAATCCGGACTCCTTAGAAATTCTAAATAACTGCAAAGTTGAACCAAGTCTCGTTGATGCACCATCAGAAAGTCGCTATCAGTTCCTACGAATGGGATATTTTTGTGTTGATTCAGACACAACACCAGAAAAATTGGTATTCAATCGTACAGTACCGCTGCGGGATAGCTGGGCAAAAATTCAGAAAGGACAAAAATGAACGAAATATCTGTTTCAAATAACCAAGTCAGAGTTCGTATGGCACCTTCCCCTACTGGTTTCTTGCATATTGGCGGGGCAAGAACGGCTCTGTTCAATTGGTTGTTTGCTAAACATCACAATGGCAAATTTATACTTCGGATTGATGATACAGACACGGCACGTTCCACAGATGAATCAATGCACGAGATCTATACGGCAATGAAATGGTTAGGTTTTGAGTGGGACGAAGGTGGTGATAAAGGTGGGCCCTACGGACCCTATGTGCAATCCGAACGTAAAGCCATTTACGAAAAATACGTTACGCAGCTGCTTGAGAACGACAATGCATACCATTGCTATTGTGCCCCCGAAGAATTAGAGGACATCCGCACAGAAACGCGCGCCGCGAAATCTACACGATCCTACGACGGACGGTGCAAACACCTTACATCAGAAAACATTGAACGTTATATGGCAGAAGGCAGAAAACCGACCGTCCGTATAAAAATGCCTGACAAACCAATCCGTGTTGACGACCTTATTCTCGGTTCACGCGACATTGATCCCGCCACCTTAGAGGATGAAGTGATTGTCCGTTCAAACGGCATGCCGAACTACAACCTTACCTCTATTATAGACGATGCAGAAATGCAAATTACGCACGTAATCAGAGGAACAGAACACCTCAACAACACACCGAAACAGATTGCCATTGCGAATGCACTCGGTTTGAATCTGCCACAATTCGCGCATATTCCGCTGGTGCTTGATGATACTGGCAGAAAACTGAGCAAACGTCATCACGGCGACCTTGTCGCTGTCAACCGATACCGTGAACACGGGTATCTCCCGGAAGCAATGCTAAACTTTGTTGCACGACTCGGTTGGTCTTACGATGATAAACAGGAAATCTTCTCTGTTGATGAACTTATAGATAAATTTGACCTTGCACGGGTTGGCAAAAGCGGTAGTGTGTTTGATATTAAGAAGTTGGAATGGCTTAACGCTCACTATATTAACCAACTTGATGTGGCAGCACGGACAAATGCGGTGATACCTTTCTGGGAACAAGAAGATTTAGTGGATTCTACGTCAAAGCGCGACTGGCTTGAGAAGATTGTGGAAGCCGTGGGTGAACGTCTTACAACGTTTCAAGACATTGTTCCACAGACGCGCTACTTCTTTACCGATGATTTTGAGTATGAGTCGAAAGCGGTCAAGAAATGGTGGGGAGGTTCAGACGAGAAGAAGCAAAAAACTTGTGAGATTTTGACAAATCTCGGACAGATTTTGGAAGAAGTTCCTGCGTTTGATCTTGAAACGGTAGAAACTGCTATTTGGAAATATACAGATGAAAACGACATCAAACGTGTCGCGGCAATGCAGGCGATGCGCATTGCGCTGACAGGGACATCGTTCGGACCGAGTCTTTTTGATATTGTAGTACTACTTGGTACGGATGAAGTTTTGAAGCGGATTCAAAAGGCAATAACCTACCTATAATCTTCAATTGAATGGCCCTGTGCCTATACTATTTTATTTTTCGAAACAACAACATTTCATGGTATACTATACAGATGATTCCTTTGACAAATCTGTTTAGATGTTGTATATTATCCTAAAACATATCTCTCAGGTTAGGGTGGCTGTGTCTTAGGTTTATGACTATTGAAAAGCGGAATTGATAGTTAAAGTTGATTAGGAGAAATCCAATGCTTCGATCATTAGAATTAGAAAATTTCAAAGCTTTCGGGGCGCGTGCGTGCATTCCATTTGCACCTATAACACTAATTTTCGGTGAAAATAGTGCAGGAAAGAGTACAATTTTGCAGGCACTCAATCTGCTTAAGCAGACACGGGAAAACCGAGATGTAAGTGCTCCGCTTGCTCTCCGAGCTGAAAATGGTATTGTTGATCTCGGCAGTTTTAAGGAAATGATCTTTGACCACGACTTGAAAAGGACACTCTCAATTCGCATTGAAACCAAGATGAAACGTCAATTCGGCATTGAATTTAAGTTCAAAAGACCTTCCCTTAAGCAGGAAGTTCTTTTAGATCAAATTGAGATCTATCATGGGAAATCTTCTAAGTGTATTGCTAAATTTCAGCCATCAGGTGAAACTGTAAAACCTCAGGAATTTTGGATAATGATGGGCTTTTTCCATGATTCCTTTGAACCTTCACCCTCAAAATTACCCGCTGTAAAGTGTAATTGGTTAACAAAGGCAACAGGATATTGGAAACCAGAATTTGAGTGGTGTAAAGAGAATAAGAAGGAAGTACTTAGGGAAATTGACGAAAGAAAATTGCATTTAGAGCGATTACTTAAGCACCAAACAGATCAAGAAAAAGATGACAATAAACAGGAGCTTTCAAATCAGGAACTTCAGAAAGTTGATAGGATTCGGAGAGATATTGATTCCTTAAGTGCAGATCGCGAATTTTACTCATCGAATTTTGATTTGAAAACCTACATTTCCAAAAGGCATAAGGAAGAGATGAATACGGTTTTAGGCGTGCAAGGATTTCTTCCAGTTGGAGTCATACATGGGGAAAAAATATCTTCAATAACAGGACCTGGTTCATTGTCGCCCCATCGATCTGATACTATGGCATTTGATGTTGCTGAACTCGCTATGGTGGCATCCCATGCAATGGAACGAACTTTGGGAAACCTGTTTCCAATGGGACCTTTTCGGAGACCTCCAGAAAGATGGTATATCTTTACAGGTACCAGTCCTCAAGATGTCGGATATAGGGGAGATTTGCTGCCAGATTTACTTTTTCGTGATTCTAAACTGGTTAAAAGGGCAAATAAATGGCTAAAACAACTTGAGATTGGCTATAAACTTGTGGTCAAACCAGTAGGGACCGATTCAGGCGATCTTTTTGAGGTAAGACTTATAGATACACGTCGGAAAGAACCTGTAAATGTGGCACTGCCGGATGTCGGTTTCGGTATCAGCCAACTTCTCCCTTTTGTTGTCCAAAGTTTGGTGTCAAAGAAACAAATTATCTCCATTGAACAACCTGAGGTCCACGTGCATCCAAGATTGCAAGCGGATCTAGGCGACCTCTTAGTGGAGGCGATTAGAGAAGAACGTCAAAACCAATTTATTGTTGAAACCCACAGTGAACATTTGATTTTACGTTTGCAACGCTTAGTCCGTGAAAAGAAAATTAAACCAGACGATGTATCAGTTATCTATGTTAGTCGTGGACCTGAAGGGGCAGAAGCACAGCGTTTGCGTCTTGACGAAGATGGATACTTTATTGATGACTGGCCTGGTGGTTTTTTTCCAGAACGACTTCAAGAACTTAGGTAGCAGAAGGAGTTATATAAATGCTAATCAGTGCAGTACTTGATTCTTCTGTATTTTATACTACTTATTTTAATGCTACTTATGGGATTCAGGCAGAAGATTTTCTAAATGGTATTGAAAAAAACGGTTTATTAATTGTTGATGCGGAAAACAAATTGCAAGATGCTATCTTTGAACAAGTTGAGGCTCTCCCAACCAAGTATCGGCAGCGATTGCAAATTTTGGTTGAAGAACTGTTCAAAAACAAAAGAGAACGAGTCGTTCAGTGCTGTATTTCGCCAAATTATACATTATCAGGGAATCTTCTAGACTTAGCGTATCACTTGAAAACAATTAGCGAAGCTGATGTTTTGATTGTAGGGAGCGAAAGCGTGGAAACTTTAAAGTCAGGTGAAAAATATACTGAAAGCATCGTGCCGTTGTCTGAATACCACAATAGCAACTTTGCAAATCTACATAAAAGATCGCAATCAATAGATATATTCTCAGAATCGGAAATGGAGGACTCTATTATTCATTCAGTACAATTCGACAAATGGATCGCATCCATTGTCAACGAAGAGATATTCACATCGCGTAAACAACTTATTGAACTTCTTGATGAGAATAGCCCTCACGAAGTACTAGAACAAGAGTTTCGTGAGTTCTTCAACGGTTACTACGTGCTTACCTTGGAACTAGAAGAGCACGAGAAATCTGTGCTTGCCTTCATACAAGGGACCGATGCATTTCCCCACTTGAAACATCGTGTTTCGGCAGTTGATGCCCAACGGAAGAGTTCGCCTTTGGGACGTGAAGCGCGTCGGATGGGTATTTTGATACAACAGGATCCGCAGCCTGAAATAAAGGTGACGGATCTATCAACTGATGAATTCCGAACATTAGTACACACACTCGGAAATTGGGGACTTTTTGTATTGCGAGAACGTCTCGTTAAGTTAATGGAAGGTAAACGTTCTACTAAGAATTTGGCGAGACTTCGCGCCGAATTTTGCGAGTTTTTCGTTTGCTATTTGGAATTGGAACTATTCCTTGAGAATTATGATTATGACTCAGACGAAGGGTTGGAGATGCGGCCTGAATTCATTGAAGACCTCAAACGTGAAGACGCGCATATCAAGTCTGGTGGTAAATTATTTACGCTTGAGGAGGTAGCCGAGGAGTTAGGAATTTAGTTGAATGTATGAATTGACACTAACTTCAGGAGCTAGACGGGATTTAAAACGTTTAGATTTCAAAATCCAAAGACAAATTAGCGATAGACTTAGATGGTTATGTGAAAATTGTGACGAATGCTCCCATAAAGCATTGAAAGGCCAATTTAAAGGAAAGTTCAGATTGAAATCTGGAAATTATCGAATTATCTATACCTTCAATAAACAAACTCAAGAAATTGAAGTTTCTCAAATTGAAAATCGTTCATCTGTATACAAATAATCAAAATTCTCTCACGCCGGAAGTAAGAATATATCTCCCATCAAAGAATACCAAGAGTACCTCCTTGAGGATAATAGAAGTCCCACGATCCTATTGAACTTCATCCTTCTTTTCCGTAACCATACCATAAATCTACGCAATAAGTAGTTTTGGACTTGAAAATAATTTTTAAAAATTGTTCTAAACCCTTATGTAGACTACATTTTTCGCTTGTTTTATTTGTGTGAAAATGGTATAATATTAGGTAAGAAATAGGGAGGCTGTAACCCCCCTATCAACCCGAAAAGCAGAGTTGCTTTTTTAACGGTTCAATCTTACCTGATATTGTATCAGAAACCGTCAGAAAAAAGCAACTCCTATTCAGAGGAGTATTCTGATGGACTTAATCGAGGTCATGGAACGTTTCCCGGATCAAGAGAGTTGTATTGCACACTTGGAGAAAATGCGTTGGAAAGGTAAACCGAAATGTCCGCACTGTGAAAGCACCCATGTGGGCAGGCGCACAGAAACGGAAGAAGGGCGTATGGGTCGTTGGAATTGCCACGATTGCCATGTTACTTTCAAAGTCACCTGCGGCACAGTGTTTCACGGCACAAAGATAGCGTTGCAGAAGTGGTTTTTGGCGATCTCGTTGATTGCGAACGCAAAGAAAAGTTTGTCAAGTCATCAACTGGCGCGCGATCTAAGTTTGAATCAAAAGACATCTTGGTATATCCTGACGCGTATACGTGCTGAAATGGCGAAAAAAGGCGGTGTGCTCCTTGAGGGTATCATTGAGGCTGACGAAACCTATATCGGTGGGAAGCCCCGCAAGAAAAACAAACGTTCCGATGATGAACCCGCTAAGCGCGGACGTGGCACAAAGAAAGACACTATCATCGGGGCTGTCCAGCGAGGTGGAAAGGTCGTCGCACAACTCACACCGAATTTGACTGGAAGAACGATCCTTGAGTTTATCCGAAGTGCGGTCAACCTTAAGGACTCGGAACTCATTACCGATGAATATCGTGCCTACAACCTGATTGGGAAGGAAATGAAGCACGCTGTTATCAACCACAAAGAGCAGTTTGCTGATGGTGAAACACATACGAACACGATTGAAGGGTTCTGGTCACTCCTGAAGCGTGCGTGGTATGGCTCGCACCACCACTACCAACGGGATATACACCGCTTTATGTGGCTGAAACGTGCTACAAATATAACTACAGAGAAACTGACATATTTGCCAAGTTTCTCACGGAGAGTATAGGATGAAAAATGTTAGAGATAACCAGGATTTGGTTTATCCTCGTCTTCCGACATTCGCGCGAGGACGCAGATCAAATATCGGTTGGTCGGTCTTTGGGGCATCAACAAGTTCTTGGAAAAAGTCTAAACAATCTTTGTAAAAGTACATAGGAAAAAGAAGGATTTTGCAAGTTAAATCCGAATTTTTGAGAAAATCGTAAGTCCAAAACTACTTATTGCGAAAGTTTATGCTACAAATGGGAGATATATAATCAGAAATGGTATTATACCTAATAGTCAGCACGGCGGTTTTGGAGAAGTAATGTTGTTTTCTCTTGATGGAAAAATCCTAATTGAGGCAAGAGGGAAAGCTGGAAGAGAAATAATACAATTATGGGATGTAGATACTGGTCATGATTTAGGTGCACTATATGGACATACATGGCGGATACAAACACTTAAATTTTCGCACGACGGGAAAATTCTTGCAAGTGGGAGCGATGATGGCACAGTCCTACTCTGGGATTGGGAAAAAATTATCTCTAAAGCAAAAGATAACAAAGGAAATTGAAAATGAAATATAAACACACATTATTACTAACTATTCTATTTATGGCAGCGATATTCTCAATCAGCTTCGCACAAGACAACACACAACTCGGTCTGCCTGAAGGTGCAATCGCACGGCTTGGAAAAGGCGGAATTAATGTAATGCAGTTTTCGCCTGATGGGACGCGCCTCGCTGTAGGAACAGAAGTTGGTGTGTGGCTATATACCGTTCCGGATGGAAAAGAGACACCCCTATACACAGAAAATTGTCAAGGTATCAAAGCACTCGCATTCTCATCAGATGGCAAATTTCTGGCAAGTGGAGGAAGTGCAAATTCTGTCATACAATTATGGGATTTAGAGACTGGAAACACACTATCAACTTTCACATTACCTCACAAGTATTTTGGTATTTCAGCAATAGTATTTTCCCAGCACAGCAATACATTTTTTAGTCTGGATGATACGGGTTTTATAATTGAATGGGACATTAAAACTGGCAAAGACATCTCAAAGAAACAATTCGATAATTCGAGACCTGTAACTGCATTTTCCGAGGACGGTAAAACTATTGTCTGTGGAGATCAGAAAGAATGTGTAATTCAATTATGGGATGTAAACGGTGCCAGTTTTGGAAGAGTTTTTAAGGAGAGACCCAATCCTTCATTCAGGAAGTCCATCTCAAAACTACTTGGAGGGAATCTGCCAGCAAACAAAAAGAAGGTGAAAATAGGGGTTCAAGCCTTAGCAATTTCCTCCGATAGCGTAACCGTCGGTAGTGCACACGACGACAACACGGTAAGACTTTGGGACACTGCTACAGAGATAGAACGTGTAAGTCTTAAGGGACATACCGAAATCATAAATTCACTAACCTTTTCAACCGACAACACAATGCTGGCAAGTTGTAGCACTGATAATACAATCATCGTGTGGGATGTCCAAAATGGTCGTCAACATTTCAGCCTCACAGGACACAAGGATAACATCAAGGCAGTTGCGTTCTCACCCGTTGATAAAGGGCTTCTTGCAAGTGGTAGTTCTGATGGGACTGTGCGATTATGGAATACAACTACTGGTAAAGAACGCTCTATCATTGCTACTGGTCATACAGAATCGGTCAAAACTTTAGCCTTCACCGCAGACAACACCTTGCTATGCAGTGGAGCATCTAACGGCACAGTGCAAATATGGAATGTCAAGACAAGAAAAGAATTACCTTCTCCTACACTTCCACATCAAGATATGACAACTGCTTTGGGGTTTTCCTCTGATGCAACATTATTTGCCTGCCACGCTGCAGATTTAACTGTGATGTCGGAAGGAAATGCCACTGTTTCCAGTTGGGCAACTCACGAAGAAACACGCTTGTGGATTATGCCTACAGGTGATGAACTCACATCTTTACCGCATAAGGCATTAACCGTTACATTTTCACCAGACAACAAAAGACTTGCCGTTAGTACCCGTCAAGATGGTATACAAATATCAGATATTAACACAGGTAAAAAAATCCTCAGTTTAGATGTGGAGAATTCTTATTCAAGAAAATTGGTGTTTTCTCCGGATGGGAAACTGCTTGCGACGAATGATGGGAAACTGCTTACGATGAATGGGGATAAAATAAGTACACAGGTTTGGGATATTAACACACAGCAGAATATCTCACCACCTGATATCAAAAATGCAAGCGCATTGGCATTTTCACCTGACAGCACGCTCCTTGCTCTCAAGCATTCGGCTGGTATTGATGTATGGCGTGTTGCACACACGGTAATGCAGAAACAGAAGACAATTCAATATAAAGATTCACGAAAGCCAACCAAAATATTGTTATTCTCTCCTGATGGTAAATTTCTTCTTGAAAGTCGAACAACATGGTTGGAATATCTTATCACTATTTGGGATGTGGAAACCGGTAATGACTTGGAAACATTGTCAGGACATACGAAATGGATTGATACATTAGTTTTCTCACACGATGGAAAAATACTCGCAAGTGGGAGCGATGATGGCACAATCCTACTCTGGGACTGGGACAAAATCATCGCCAAGGTGACATCAGATAATAAAGGAGATTGATCAATGAAAACAAAACATCTATTTTATATTACTGTGTTGTTGCTTGCTGCGATATTTTCAATCAGTGTCGCCCAAGATAACACACAACTCGGTCTACCAGAAGACGCAATTGCACGGCTTGGAAAAGGTGGAATTAATGTGATGCAATTTTCCCCAGATGGAAAACATCTTGCAGTTGGAACGAGCATTGGGGTGTGGTTATACGATGTGAACACTCGTGACGCAAAGTCCTTGTTTCCCGCGCAGTCAACCCGTGTCAACAATCATGAAATCACATCAGTAGTAACTGAAGAATGGAACGTTCAAACAGTCGCGCAAGTGGACACCTTAGCGTTCTCACCCGACAATCGTATTCTCGCAAGCAGTGGATATTCAAATTCAGTTATTCGATTATGGGAAATCGAAAGCGGTAATGAACTTTTTTGCATACCTTTATATAGCAGTAGTGATGGTGTTCAAGGGATGACATTTTCTAAGGATAGCAAAATCCTGATTACTCCCAACCAATTCAGCAGCATTTACCATTGGGATGTTACCAGCGGTAAACTTACCACCAAGCTCCGGGGTAAAAGTACTGATAATAAGCCGCTCGAAAATGGCTATTATGGTGACCATCATCGCGACCTAATAGCATTTACTCGTGATAATAAAACCTTTGTAAGTGGTGATCCAAGAAATGGCAAAATCCGCTTATGGGATGCAGTTACAGGGTACCAACTGGCTATTTTCAAAGCAAAAACCCAATTCTCGGTACTATCGTGGAAAGAACGGAAACCTCAAAAAGGGGTCAATGCACTTGCATTCTCACCAAATGGAAAAACCGTTGCAAGTGCACATGATGACAACACAGTCCGATTATGGAATACTACTACCAGCATTGAACATAATGTTCTTAAGGGACATACAGAAAAGGTTGATGCGTTGGCTTTCTCACCTGACAGTAAAATACTGGCAAGCGGTGGAACAGATAACCGAATTCTTTTGTGGGATGTCCAAAAAGGACAGCAGCAGACTATTCTGGCAGGACATAAGAGCAGTATCAGTGCATTGGCGTTCTCACCTGTTAAGGAAGGGTTTCTTGCCAGCGGTAGCAGGGATGGTACAATACGTTTCTGGAACACACATACCGGGCAAGAACAATCTATTTTTACCACAGGACACACATCCGGAGTTAAGGCGATAGCGTTTACAGCCGACAATACAATGCTTAACAGTGCATCGTCTAATGGTACAGTACAGATATGGAATGTGAAAATTGGACGACAACTACCTTCCCCACCAATTGCGTATCACGATAAATCTGAAACTTTGGCTTTCTCACAGGATGCTATGCTTTTTGCAAGCCACGGTGCCGATACTATAGTCCGTTCAATCGGTGAAAGCACACGAACGACATCAAAACCACATAAAGAAACACACCTATGGCTTCTACCCACAGGAGACAAACTTGTTTCTCTTCCACAAAAAGCGAATTCACTTGCATTCTCACCAGATAAAAAAATACTTGCTGCTGGCACTCGTCGTCAAGGTATACGCTTATGGAGCATAGACTCTGGACTTGAAATGTTCCGCATTAAATCGTCATCAACGTTTGGTAGTAAATTGATGTTCTCACCTAATGGGAAGTTCTTGGCTATGCATGGGTCTGGTTCTAACCCAGAGGTCTGGGATGTTTTCATGCAACACGAAATTACACCGCCTAACATCAATTTTGTAAAGACATTCACATTTTCACCTGATAGTTCTCTCATCGCTCTCAAACACTACAAAGGCATTGACTTGTGCAGTGTGACACGTGCAGGCATGCAGGTACTCAAAGAAATTCGACCTAAAAAATACCATTTTTCTGATGAGATATTAATATTCTCACCTGATGGGAAAACCCTTCTTGATCTGAATCAAGATAATTGGCAAGAAAAAATAGAATTATGGGATGTAGACACAGGCAATAAGTTCGGAACTCTGCTTGGACACACTGAACAGATAGAAACGCTGGTATTTTCACACGACGGGAAAACTCTCGCCAGTGGTAGTGAGGATGGCACTATACTCCTCTGGGATTGGGAAAAAATCATCACGAAAGCAAAAGAAAACAAAGGAGATTAACTTATGAAAACAAAAAACCTCTTTTTCATCACTGTTCTATTGACAGTTGTGTTACATACAACCAGTGTCGCCCAAGACAACACACAAGTCGGTTTGCCCGAAGGTGCAATCGCACGACTCGGAAAAGGAAGAGTAACAGTGATGCAATTCTCCTCCGATGGCGCACATCTCGCTGTAGGAACTTCCGTTGGTGTGTGGCTGTACGATGTAAAGACTGGGAACGCAAAAGCATTGTTTCCAGCACAGCCAAGACATGCTGACAATAAGCAATATAAGTCCGCCAGACTAAAGGAATGGAATCCTAAAACCGCCGCTTATGTGAACATTTTAGCATTCTCACCAGATAATCGTATCCTTGCAGTAGGAGAATCAGATAACGGAGTCATTCAGTTATGGGATGTGGAATCTGGTAAAGAACTATTGATACTGCCGCTAACTATGGAGGGAGATTCAGTTTCAGCGATGGCATTTTCAGTGGATGGCAAAACACTTATCACCCCAAATAAATTTGGTGATATTATCCATTGGGATGTTGCAACTGGTGATAAGATTGTCCACATTAATAATTATCGTCCCAAACTTGCACTATTGGAGGAAGATGGTAAATATGGCATGCATTCTTCGGATGTTCTGGCATTTAGTCAAGACGGTAAAGCTTTTGTAAGTGGAGATCCAAAGGAGGGCAAAATCCGTTTATGGGATGCTGTCACTGGTCGTCAACTTTCAATATTCAAAGCAAAATCCAAATTCGCAGGAATCTCACGCGAAGAACCGGAACCTCAAAAAGGGGTGAATGCACTTGCATTCTCACTGGATGGAAAAACTGTTGCAAGTGGGAATGATGACAACACTGTGCGATTATGGGATATAGCATCCGCCACAGAAATCGCTACACTCAAAGGGCATAATGAACGGATTAACCGTGTCATATTCTCCCCAGATAGCATAATCCTTGCAAGTGCTAGTACTGATAAAACGATCATGTTGTGGGATGTGATTAAGAAGAGAAGAAAGCAAGTGACCCTCACAGGACACCGTGCAGGTATAAGAGAACTAACGTTTTCACCTGATGGAAAAATCCTTGCCAGCGGGAGTATGGATGGCACCGTGCAATTCTGGGATGTCAATACAGGTAATAACATATCTACCTTTGCAACCGGACATACTGGATATATTAAAAACACCGCATTCTATATGGATGACACAATACTTACAAGTGCATCATCTATCGGGACAGTTCAAATATGGGATGTTGAAAAAGGACGAGAACTTCCTGCTCCGAATGTTGTACATTACGACATGACTGAAGGATTAGCTTTTTCGACGGATGCGACACTTTTTGCAAGTCACGGTGCTGATACTACAGTCCGTTCGCGGGGCAATAACACACGCACAAGTTGGAGTTCCCATCAAGAAATACGTTTATGGGGACTTCCCAATGGTGAAGAACTCCTGACACTTCCACAAAGTTGCAAAATGTTGACATTTTCACCAGATAACAAAATACTCGCAGCAAGTGACACTAAAGAGACTGTATTGTGGGACGTGAAGACTGGAACTGAACGTTTTCGCTTGAACGATAGACAATTTCCCACTGATGTTGTGGCAGCATTTTCGCCTGATGGAACCATGATTGCAACGGGCGGGATACAAGGTCAAACGCATTTATGGAATGTAAACACCGGAGAGAAAATAGAAACGCTTAATACCGGTATACGCGAACATACCCAAAATTTAGTTTTTTCACCTGACAGTTCTGTCCTTATTGTAGGATATGTAAACAACCATATACGTATTTGGGATCTCAAAACAAAACAGGAACGGAATACTCCTCTTACCACCCAAAATAAGGTGTGGATTGGGCAATTGAAGGTCTCTCCGGATGGAAAAACGCTTTTGATAGCAACAAGGGACTTCAAAATACCGAAAGAAATCGAATTATGGGATGTTGAGATGGGGACAAAATTGTCATCATTCCGTACTGGACATACATTAGGAATACAAACGTTGGTATTTTCACATGATGGAAAAACACTCGCAACTGGAGATGCAGATGGCACAGTGCTTCTGTGGGACTGGGACAAAATCCTTTCCAAGACAAAAGAGAACAAAGGAAAATAATCTATGAAAACAAAACATCTGTTTTATATTACTGTGTTGTTGCTTGCTGCGATATTTTCAACCAGTTTTGCCCAAGACAACACACAAGTTGGTCTGCCTGAAGGTGCAATCGCACGTCTCGGTAAAGGTGGAATAAATATCATGCGGTTTTCACCGGATGGAACACATCTTGCAGTAGGGACGGATGTCGGGGGGTGGCTATACGACGTGCCTGATGGTAAAGAGACCGCACTGTTTTCGGGACATCCTGGACAAGTGAACGCGCTTGCATTCTCACCTGATGGGAATATCCTTGCAAGTGCTGGTGCAAATAATCCTGTAATTCAGTTGTGGGATATAAACACCCTTAGCAAACTAAAAACTATTCAATTACGTGAAACAATCTATTCTATAACTGCATTGGCATTTTATGGCAGGACACTTGTCAGCTTAAACTCATCACGTCAAATTACCTATTGGCATGCTGAAACAGGTCGAAAATTGTCTGAAGAAGATGGATTGGAACAGTTTGATGCAGCGGTATTCTCTGAAAATGGTACAATGCTGGCTATTTTCGATCGTAAACGTAAAATTCACTTATGGGATACAACGGCAAGTAGCCAGTTAGGAACTCTCATGGGTCATGGAGGTGGTCCTGACTCTATGGTTTTGTCGATGGCATTTTCTCCAAATGAAAATATCCTTGCAAGCGCGTGTGAGGACAAAACTGTGAAGTTATGGGATACCAAAAATTATACCCTGCATGCTACCCTCAGAGGACATAAAACATGGGTTACTGCAGTTGCCTATTCTAATGATGGAAAAACACTTGCCAGCGGTGATGCCGATAAGACAATCAAAATTTGGGATGTGAAGACTCAACAAGAACGCGTTACTATCAAAGGACATAAAAGTACGATCAACACATTGACTTTTGCACCTGAAGGACACTCACGTTACAGCGGTTGTCTTGTCAGCGGAAGTGCCGATGGCACAATTAAGTTCTGGAATCCTGACAACGGAGAGGAACTCACAACTTTTACAACTGGACACACTGAGTCGGTCAAAGCAGTCGCGTTTTCAGAAAATGACAAGACACTTGTGTCAGCAGCATATAACGGGAATGTCAAGATGTGGGACTTGTCAACAATGGAGAAACAGACTACCTTCACAAAAGGTCAAACCGATATGGCAGATATTCTGATGTTTTCATCAGATGCGACCTATTATGTACGACAAAGTTGGTTGGGTTATATTGCTTTTAGTACTTTTGGCTTAGGATATCATAGCGGTACTGCCCGCAGTTTCAACAATTTTAAATTATTGAATATTATCACTGGTAAAGAGATTCGAGGCCCGTGGGAGGCAACAACCGACGCTCTGACAACAGCCGCATTTTCACCTACTGATGACGTACTCGCCGTAATAAATGACAACGAACTTTTGGGTTGGAACATCAACTCAGGAAATGAACTTTTCCAATTTAACATAGATTGGAATCCAGATGGAAATCTGGTGTTCTCAAGCGACGGTAAAAGAATTGCAAAGATTGATGCAGCGGACAATCCACACGTGTGGAACTTAGAAAAAATGGATGAACCACCTAAAGTTTCAGACAAACATGGTGATATTTTGGCTTTTTCACCCAAGGGTAAGATTCTCGCTATCGGTGGAAAGGATGCAATTTATTTGTGGGAATACGACAAAGATGGAGAAAACGAAACCACAATAGAACGTCAAGGGTTTTACAGATTTGAAAAAACAATGACCTTCTCACCTGATGGATCAATTCTCCTTGACCTTGGACATGTTCGCTGGAACCCTCATATTGAATTATGGGATGTTAAAACGGGAAGAAAGATGGGAAGACTAATAGGACATACGGAATTTATAACATCTTTGGTATTTTCACACGATGGCAAAATCTTGTCAAGCACAAGCGAAGATGGCACAATCCTTATCTGGGATTGGGATAAAATAGTCTCTAAGATGAAAGGAGAGAACAAATGATAGAAGAAACGAATGTTTAATAAATTATGCATTGCCCGCCAGTACAAACACTACCTGCCTTTTGGGTCACATCACCTGCTACGCTATCCGCTTCACCCGATTCAAATTCCGATATAAGTGACACGGATTTATCTGTGGGTTTTAATATGTTTAGTTGAAGTGTATCATTAGCAGTGAAAGTCACCGAGCATCCTGTGAATAAAACGATGATAGACAACATACAACATAGAAAAAGAATAGGAATGTATTTGCTCTTCATGAAACTATACCTCAATTTTCTGAAGGTTGACCCGATCAAGTGAATTATTGCCCAATCCGAGACCGCTTGCTGCGGTAATGTGATTAGCGAATTTAGACATAGAAGTCAAACCCATCTCCTCGCGTTTCTGATTGATCGTCTGCAGAATAAGCACATCAAGGATAACCGGATCTGCACTCACGAACAAACCGCCATATTGCCACGTACTCTCAGCATGATATATCGGACCTTTATCAAATGAAGCTACCAACCCATCAACGATATTAAGGACGACCTTATCTTTCAACACCTTATTCTCAAAAATTTCACCGACAGCAGGATTACAGTAAAGCGGTCTACCATGAAACCTACGTGTGTTATCAACACTCCCGAAAGCCATGTTTTTTAAACACCCGCTCACGCCAGCCATGTCGTGATGTTTCAAGACTGGAACATTGATCAACACATCCACTTGTTCTGTAACAATTCGAGAATATTGAGAGCGGGTACTCTCATTTTCGCGTCGGGCGATACTGTCTTTTTCAGTTTCATAGAATACCTTGTCGTCATAACCGATGTCGTCCATATCAGAGGCGAGGGTACGGACATCTCCCGCATCAGTCTTAATCGGATAGCCAGCATTTAGTAAGTGTGCTTCAAACCGATCCCAAATTATAATCTGTTTCCTGAGAACACCCGCACTGAATAACCCCTCAATAATTTTGTTGACAATCACGGAATGTGTGCTTAACTGAGGCCCCGCAAGTGGGTTAATTTTAATGCCTACAATTTGGTCGGGGAGTACAAAATCTCGCCATGCTTCTTTAGCAGAATCGCGACCAGTGAGTTTCATCATCGAGCGATCAACCATCTCGCCAACAGCATCTTCATTTAGCCTGTCCTCCTCCCACACCTGTTTACCGAGAACTTCAACAACAGGTGTTAAGGATGCTAACTGTGGTCTGACGACTGGTACTTTCCCACCAATCTGTGCAAATGCGGGAAGTGTACTAAGGGCGACACCACCAATAGTACCGATATGACTTAGGAATTGACGGCGATTGAACTTATCACGTTCACTTGCAGCCGTTTCACTGTCGGCAATTATGTTTGCTGTAACTGTGTCATAAGGTTTCATCAAAGCTTACCTAATTCTGTTAGGATTGTAGTAGTCGGCACCCGTGCTGCAGCAGTATCAATAGATTTCCATTCAACCACTCCGTCTGAGTTAAGAATATAACTCACAGGACGCGCAATCTTGGTATTACTCTGATCTACTACATTGTATGCAGTGATAACTTCTTTGTTATTATCTGAAAGCACAAGATAATTGAGACCTTCATTATCGACTGTCGTTTTCGTTCTATTTACGTCATCGGCACTGATAGCAATTAGTATTGCACCTTCAGACTGAATTTTACTGTGGTTCTGTTGCAACTCACCGAGTTGCGTTAGGCACAACCCTCAGGTTCCCATGCGGTAAAAGATCAAAACCACATTTTTGTCATTTCCAATATAATCTGCAAGTGCGTGTAAATCGCCGTTTCCATCGGGTAATTCAAACTCAGGTGCTTGGCTGCCGATGCTAAGTCCTTCCCCAGGTTCCAGTTCATCCAAATTAGGCACAGGATTTTCAGAATCAATTGATTCTACCTCCCCCTGGAGCGTACCTGTTGAAATTTCAACTTTACTGACAGGGTTCTCAGATGTCCCGCAACTGAATGCCCCCAATAGCAGTAGAGTCAAAGCGAAAAAAGGTTGTATCTGCTTCACGTATAATAACTCCTTTTATATCTGTTTTATTGTGATTTTACGTGAGTTTAACTTAGATTTTACGTCAGGTAGAACTACATGAAACCAAATCCCAGAACCGGTAGGTGCGGTTAGGAAACCGAACCTACCAGGGTTGAAGATTCGTTAAACTGACGTCAAAGTGTTCATCAAAGTTTACCTAATTCTGTAAGGATTTTCTCTGTTGGAATCCTGGTACCTGTATTACCAAGAGATTTCCAAACGACTGTACCATCCTTATTAATAATAAAGGTTGATGGACGTGCTAGTCTGGTATTATTTGGATCAACTACGTTGTAAGCACTGATGGCATCTCTGTCCTTATCAGAGAGTACGGGGAATTTGAATCCTTCACGGTTAACTGTCTGACTAGTGGCGTTGACGTTATCGGAACTGATAGCGAAAAGTTGTGCGTTTTCAGCTTGAATCTTATCGTGGTTCTGTTGCAACTCACCGAGTTGCTTTACGCAGTACGGTCACCAACCTCCTCGGTAAAAGACAACTACTACATTTTTGTTTGCAGTATAGTCCGCAAGAACGTATTTCGTATCATTGCTATCGAGCAACTCAAATTCTGGTGCTTGACTGCCGATGCTGAGTCCTTGACCGGGATCCAGTTTTTCTGGTTCAGGCAGTGCAGTGAGTTCTAAATCCAGTTTAAACGTCTGGTCAGCAGAAATTGGTGCAATAGCAATTTCACTATCTTCATAACCTGCATGTGCAACCGTCATAGTGAATGCTTGATCAATAGGTAGATTCTCAAAAGTGAAGACTCCATCTTTATTCGTTAGTGCCTCGTACTGTTCTCCTGTCTTATCCATCAGTTTAACCAGTACATCGGATAATAGGCTTCCTGTCTTAATATCAGATAAAATCCCACGTAGATGGGACACGGGTTCTGCCAACACAACAAGTGTTACTCTGTCTAAAGAAACGGTTTCACCGGCGATAACATTTGCGTTAATTTCTGCGGTTTCATACCCTTTGGCTGTGATTTGTACCGTGTAATCACCTTCATCAAGTTCACTAAGTTCGTAACTTCCATCTGCTTCAGTTTGCGATACGAGTTGCCCTGCTTTTAGTAAACGCACCTGAATGGTAACACCATCAATTGCATGTACCTCACCTTGAAGAGTGCCCTTTAATGCTTCAACTTCATCAACTTGTCCAACGTTCTTATCAGGATCTTCAGTTGAACCACAATTTAATCCAACCAATAGCGCGAAGGCTAATGCAAGGAGTGTCAGTATCTGTTTCATGATTATATGTTCCTTTTATATGAGATTTACTTCATCACTCTTCGGGCTGGAGACCCCTCGCCTTTAGGCAGGGGAGGAAAGCCCGTCTCCTATTATAGTTATAATTTGTCCCCAAAAGGGGGAGTGCTGTTTTATCTCCACCTGCACACTGGGAGTCTGGATTCAGTTGTGCTGCTTCGTTCAGTGAGACTGTCACTACTCGCTTACTTGACCTGACACGATGTCTTTACCAGAAAATAATGGCTATAAGCCCACGCTCTCGCGGTATATGTTTCCCCATCGACATCACGGAATCAGAGAGGATACAGACTTGGGGAGCATCCGTAACATCTTGTTGCCTGCCACGACAAGACCCGCGATATATCGTCTAGTCAACCGTTTAACTTGTGGAGTGGACGCTTGGCATGCGCTTCGCACAAGCCCCGATGCTTTAGCGCGGGGTTATTGACTATATTTTTACTTGAATACACTATGAAGCGCGGTTACAACCCATTGTGACCGCGCGTAGAGATATTGTAAACGTAATTTAGATTATACTATATGAAATCTATCGCGTTACGCGTTGTTTGACGTTACCTTTCCCTGCAAGTGAACCGCCAACCTTGGTCCCTTTGTAATGAAGCGTAATTGTAAACGATGCTTCCGCTTCAAATCCGAGAGTGTCAGAATGAGGCACTTCAACCTTTCGTCTAACATATTAGCAAGTCGAAAGTGTCTTGCCATGGGGCACGTTGATTATATCCGTGTCCAAGTAACTCGAAGATGTTTGTTCGCTCGAACAACTTCTGATTTCGGAAGTGTCTGAGGTTCTAAGTTTGGGACGAAAGTCCCATGAGGGGGGCTGCCCCCCAACGCAGTGGCACTTAGGTAAAGTTACGAGCCAAAACTGCGAAACTCAATCAACAAAGTGTTGGGCTGGATAGGTTTCCCAATCCTTTAGGCTTGGGTAGTTGACCAATTCCCTCCTACATTCCATGTTCTATTTTGATAGTATATCATAAAGTTCTGACATACTCCCCTGCCTGAAGGCGAGGGGGTTCTTTTGTTCTTATATTAGGCATTTTAATCTCCTAAATGACATTTCCTGCTTCGTCTAACATTGCTCCGAAACGGAGTCTGACACGTTATCCACAGGCGTTTATTCTCTCGGCGTGCCCCGCCGCGAGGTGTTTGCGAATGTGGCAGGAGTATAGAGGTTATCTATGGTTCAAGGTGTTCTGCTACATTCTAATGTTTTTAGTGATTTCGCACTAGCATCACGCGCCTTCTCACGGGTGCGGATAGGACCCACGTTGTGTTTACGTGGGGTGAGAACCCTATCATAAGATGCTGGTAATATTATATCGGACTTTGCACGTAAATGTCAAGACTATTTCGTTTCTTCTCCGACTCAAATTAGTTAGACACATCAACGTCACTGGCCCCCCTGCTAAAGCATGGGGATTGCTCCAGTTTCGTTCAGATTAGTCAAGTATTTTCATGAGTGTAGTGTGTAAAGTTATTGGATGAAGATGAAAAAATAAATTAGGTAATTCCATAACCATCTCCAGTGCGGTTAGGAAACCGCACCTACCGGCCCTGGGGAGAATCGGCTTTACCGACATTAAATACTTAAACTTCATCCAATAACTTTATACACCCTGCTACTGTTGTTCAATCCCACCACCCAAACAGGGTTATTTAGTTTTAGGCTTTTTGTCCATTTTAGACGAAAAGTCGCGATTCGGAGATCGCTCCTACAGGGAAAAGTCTTAGATTGAAAATCTAAATATTCGGAGAACTAAATAGCCCTGCCACCCAAAATTAATATTTGACATAAAGTAGTAAAATATGGTATCATAAATAAGATATATTATCCAAATTAATCTCGTTCATTGGCGTTAACACACAATTTTTACGCTGCGTAACACGCAGATAAGCATTAACTGTTTGAGTACTCTCATCAAAAAGTCTGGCGAAAAGCATGGAACAGTTTCACTTCAACTACCGGGATATCCCCCGAATTTGCCGGTACGGGTTCAGCGTTCGAAGGATAGGAGTTCACCTCACGGGGATATTACTCGCCTACCTTATCTATGAAATTTTGGTCTATCTCAGTCTCTTGATTGCAGATGGAACAAAAGTGAAAACGATTTGGCAGTCCTATGGGTTATTGCCGGTTCTGCCTTTTGCGACTGATGAGTTCAACCTGTTAACAATAGGCGCAATGTGGCTCGGTATATTTTTCTTTGCCGCCATTTTTTTCCTAACAAGTACAGTGGCATCTAAGATTACAATTGAACAGTTACGTGGTGATGTTTTCTTTTCAGTAGGCGATGCTATAAGTTTCATTAAAGAAAAATGGAAAACTGTCTTTGGAACGTTTATAGTTTTACTTCTTATTACACTATTCCTTCTGCTTATTCCTGTTAGCATTTCCCTACTTGGAAAAATTCCATATATCGGCACACCGATTCTCATATTAGCATCACTGTTTATGCCTATCGCTTTTCTGCTCGGACTGCTCATCGCCTTTATTACCGCTGTTTTTATATGTAGTCTATTTTTTGTACCTGCTATTATTGCTACGACAGGTGCAGATGCGTTCGAAACGATATTTCAACTTTTTTCCATTTTATGGAATCAACCTTGGCGCCTTATTGGCTATGGTTCCCTCTTGTTCCTTCTAAAACTAATTCTTGTACCAATTTGGGCTATCTTTTGTCTCGCTGGGTTTTTGATAGTATTATTGCCAACACACATTCTTCATACGACATACATAGAAAATTCTATTGGATTTGCAAATAAATGGTTGGGAAGTTCAATTCAAAAATTTGTAGGACTTTTTTATCAAAACGAGACTGCTATCTTTGACATCAACATATCTCAAGTGCCTATAACGTCTGTCTCAACTACGATCTGTGCTATATTTATGACACTAACCTTAATTTGTATCGCGGGCGGTATTGTTGCATATCTCTTTTCTCTCGCGTCCGTTGGGACTACGTTAATATATTCTATAATACGAAAACACGTTGATGGACAAAATGTCTTAGAGACAATTGGAACAGATGCATCATTGGAACCACCACAGTTTATAGGAGATGAATGATATTGAACACTGGCTTTATTTCTGATGTTGTATAAACGATGCCTCATTTAGACGTCAAAAGCAATATTATGTAAAACCTTGCCAACGATTGATATTGTTCATAAAAAACATGTTTGAAAAAGTGTTGACAAAAGTTTTTGGGAGTAAGGAAGATCGTGATGTCAAACGCTATCGTGATATCGTTGAAGCGGTCAACCAACATGAACCGGAAATCAAAAAACTCTCTGATGCAAAACTTCAAGCAAAAACCCCGTTCTTTCGTAGGCAATTGGATGCAGGCGTATCCCTTGATGACTTGTTACCAGAGGCATTTGCTGTTGTTCGAGAAACCGCAGTCCGAACTTTGAAACAAAGACATTACGATGTGCAAATTATCGGTGGTGCCGCGCTACATCAAGGTTGTATCGCTGAAATGCGAACAGGTGAGGGTAAGACGCTTACTTCAACCCTCGCTGTCTATTTGAACACACTACCGGGGAATGGTGTTCACCTTGCAACCGTCAATGACTATCTTGCACGCCGTGATGCTGAATGGATGGGACAAATATACAACTTTCTCGGATTGTCTGTTGGTCTAACATTGAACATGATTCCGCATGAACAAAAGAGACTTTCATATAAGGCAGACATCACCTACGGAGTCCACAGCCAGTATGGGTTTGATTATCTGAATGATAATAGAGCGCATACAACCGAAGCAAAAGTACAACGCGGACACAAATATGCTATTCTTGACGAAGTTGATAGTATCCTTATTGATGAGGCACGCACGCCACTCATCATTTCTGACCCTTCTGATAAACCGGCTGAACTTTATCGTAAAGTCAATAGTATTGTTACGCAACTCAAAAACGAAGAGCATTATGAAATTGACGAGAAGGGTAAGTCTCGCGGTAATATCACCCTAACAGATGATGGGATAGAACAAGTACAACGTCTTCTCGGTGTAGAGAATTTGTATGATCATAACAACGTCATGTTTGTGCACCATGTAAATCAGGCGTTGACCGCACATCATCTATACAAACGCGATATTGACTATCTCGTTGAGAATGGTGAGATATTACTTATTGATGAATTCACCGGAAGAAAATTAGTAGGTCGTAGACTTAATGAAGGACTCCATCAAGCGATTGAGGCAAAGGAACGCGTGAGAATCGCTCAGGAAAATGAAACCTTTGCAAAAGTTACCTACCAAAACTATTTTCGCATGTATGATAAACTTGCTGGTATGACAGGTACAGCAGCAACTGAGTCAGACGAATTCGCACACATCTATGGGTTAGATGTTGTTGTTGTTCCAACCAACGAACCTATGATTCGGATGGATCATGCAGACCAAATCTACAGTACTGAAGAAGCAAAATATAGTGCTGTTTTAGGCGACATCGTTGAGCAACACGAAAATGGACGTCCTATCCTTGTCGGCACAATTTCTATCGAAAATTCTGAGAAATTAAGTAAACACCTCAGAGCCAGACATCGAAATATCAAACACCAAGTGTTGAATGCAAAAGAACACGCGCGTGAGGCTGACATCATTGCGCAGGCGGGATTGCCAGGTGCAGTGACGATCGCAACAAACATGGCAGGTAGGGGTGTTGATATCTTGCTCGGTGGTAATCCTGAAGGCTTGGCAAAGAATACATTACGGAAGAAAAAAGTTGAATATGATCCAGAATCAGAGGAATGGGAAGCGGCGTTTGCTGAAGCTGAAGTTATTTGCCAAGAGAATCGAGAACATATACTGAAGGCAGGTGGGCTACATATTGTCGGAACGGAGCGACACGATTCACGACGAATTGATAATCAATTACGTGGTCGCGCCGGAAGACAGGGAGACCCGGGCTCATCAAGATTCTATCTCTCACTTGAAGACGATCTCATGAAAAAGTTCGGTTCGGAACGCATACAAGGATTAATGAACCGCGCTGGACTTCAAGAAAACATCCCCCTTGAACATCCATGGGTTACAAAATCTATTGAAAAAGCACAGACGCGCGTTGAACAGATGAACTTTGATATTCGTAAAAACATCCTCAAATATGACGATGTTATGGAAGCACAACGCGATACGATCTATACATTGAGAGACGCAATACTATCTGAAGAAAATCCGAAAGAAAAGGTTTGGGAAATGATTGATAACGTGGTCGCTGATCAAATTTATGATATTATCCCAGAAAAAGGACCACGCCAAACAGAAGATTTAGAACAATTTTCAAAATGGTTGACGACGACTTTCAACATTGACTCTAACTTTAATACACCACTAACCGAGATTTCCGCTGATGATCTTCACGAACAAATCATTGCTGAACTCAAAATCGTTTATAAAAAACGTGAGGAAGAAATGGGGTCTGAGATGATGCGACTACTTGAAAGACTCCTACTCTTAGATAGAATTGATAGCCATTGGAAAGACCATTTATACAACATTGACTTCATTGAACAAGAAATTAGGTTGGCGGGTTATGGTGGTAAAGACCCTATTGTCGTTTTCAAAAGTGAGGCACTCGGTATCTTTGAATCCATGTATCAAACCGTTGAGAAGGAAGTTAGCGAGTTTATCTTTAAATCGCGTGTTAACACAGAAGCACCACGGCGTGCACCCAATAAGCAAGCGGCAAGGTCGCGCCAATCAACACCCCATAGAGCCAGTAAATATGATAATAAAACCTCAGCAGAATTTGCTTCACAAGAGGCAATGGGAACTATGCCAAAAGTCGGACGAAACGCTCCGTGCCCCTGCGGAAGTGGAAAAAAATATAAAAAATGCCACGGTGGATAAAAGGATTAAAAAAATTGATGCATGTATAATCCGTATGCAATCCGTTAACATTTTTGGAGAAATGTCTTGAATTCTAAAAAACCTTACACATTATCACAAACGTTGCTTGATATCCTCGCGTGTCCTGCATGTAAAGGCAAAATTGAACACGTTGAAGCGGAACAAAAACTCGTATGTCGGGGTGAATGTCAACGCCGCTATCCTATTCGTGATGGGATTCCCGTCATGCTTATTGATGAAGCCGAATTACCATCAAAGTGAATATCTCTTGAACCACTGCTTGGTATGGGTCATAACAGAAAATGCGAATCTTATTTTTGTGCTTGCGATGTCCTTATCCACCACAGCGAGGGGACCGAATTCGATCATACAATTTTATCAAGCAGCTTTCAAAACGGCACGACATCACGCTGGTATTCTTCGCTGAGTCAGAATCTGACATAGAAGCGGTTAAGCATCTTCAGCCATTTTGTGAACGGGTTGAGTGGGTTAAATTTAGCCCATCTTTCGCATCAATTAATACTGCTATACACTGCCTTTCTCGTATACCATTGCAGGTACATTATTGGTATTCACCACAAATGCAGCGTAAAATTAACCAACTTCTCGCGGAGGAAAATTTCCAACTTATCCATGCCCAACTTTTTCGCATGGGGCAATATGTAATAAAAACCGAGGGTATAGCAAAGGTTTTGGATTTGTGTGATTCGTTGGCACTCAATTTAAGCCGTCGGGCAGAATTAGATTGCACACCAAAACGTTTTTTGGTAAAATTGGAGGAAAAACGAGTTAGACGTTATGAAATTGAAATTATGAAAGCATTTGACTCCGGAACCGTTGTAGCACATTTTGACCGAGACTACTTGTTGAATCAAGATAACAGTCTGAATTTATCGGTTGTTCCTATGGGAGTTGATCTCAAATATTTCCAACCCCTCAAAGTTAACAATGATAGTAACGGAGCGGATGTTACCGAAAAACAGAACATGACGTTAACTGTTCAAGAGGACTTTGCAGACGATAGATCAAAAAACTTGCTTTTTACCGGAACCATGAACTATTTTCCGAACTCAGATGCTGTCATCTACTTCTGCAATAACGTTTTTCCATTGATACAGAAACGATATCCAGATGCCACATTTTATATCGTTGGCAACCATCCAACAGAACAGATACGTCGCCTTTCAGATCAAAAAGGTGTCGTTGTCACGGGTTATGTACCCGACATCCGTCCTTATTTTGAAAAGGCGTCAGTTTTTGTTGCACCTTTGCGCGCAGGTTCAGGAATTCAAACCAAAAACTTAGAAGCGATGGCAATGGGTATCCCAGTAGTTACGACTTCAATTGGAGCAATGGGGTTAGAGGCTGAAACTGACACTGAACTTCTTATCGCTGATACCCCTGAAACCTTCGCTGAACGTGTAATTCATCTAATTGAAAATCCTGATATCCGCCAAAACCTTGCAAATGCAGGTAGAAAGCGGGTTGAAGCAAGTTATGATTGGCAAGTGCTCGTTAACCGACTGGAGCAAGTTTACGATCAAATCTAATTCAACGATGGTCAAAAAATAACGGAAATAGATAAACCTCATGCACGAAAACCGAACCCTCATCCGTGGCGATAACCTCACAGAAATGCGAAATTTTCCTGACGCATGCATCGACCTCATCGCCACCGATCCGCCTTTCAACTCTAAACGAAACTATTTTGTTCCATACCGAGACGAGCGTGGACGAAAACCTGAAACGCTTGTTCGGGCGTTCACAGATACGTGGACATGGGGCGAGGCAGCGGAAGATGCATACAAGGAGTTGATAGTTGACATCGGCGGGCAGGTAGGTGATACGGTTCAAGGACTACGACAATTCCTTAACGAAACACCGATGATGGCATACCTTGTGATGATGGGCATTAGGATTGTCCAGATGCGCCGACTACTTAAAGATACCGGTAGCCTATACCTGCACTGCGATCCGACAGCAAACCATTACCTCAAAATCATTTTGGATGCAGTGTTTGACACTCGGAACTTCAGAAATGAAATTGTGTGGTCATATCACCGATGGACAGGTGCTACAAAGCATTTTCAAAGGATGCACGACATTCTTCTGTTCTATGTGAAAGACAGAAAGTTAAGCAAATTTAACATATTGACAGAACCATATAGTGAAAAGTCAAAACACAAAGGGAGACGGAAAACAACTGTGCATGTAGATGGTACTATAGATCAAATTTACACAGACGATACGAGTAGGGAAAAAGCGATGCGCGACGTATGGGAGATTTCTTATCTAAATTCACAAGCCAAGGAACGTGTCAGTTATCCTACTCAAAAGCCTATTCCTCTCTACAAGCGCATCATTACAGCATCATCAGACAAGGGTGACCTTATCCTTGACCCGTTCTGCGGTTGCGGCACAACGCTGATGGCAGCGGAAGAACAGAATAGGCGATGGATTGGGATAGACTTAACCTATCTCGCGATCGGTGCAGTCGAACAGCAATTCGAGCGGTTGTTCCCGCAATGTAGGAACAGCGTCATGATCGTTGGCACACCAGAAAATGTGGAACAGGCATTAGCACTTGCACACACCGATCCGAAGGGATTTGAGGAATGGTGCGTCACACACGTACTGAAATTCAAGTCCAATATAAAGAAGGTGGCAGATGGCGGAATAGATGGCACTTTCAGATTTCCGATCGGTAGAGTAAAAGGCAAGCATGTGTATGGAAAAGTTGTCGCGCAGGTAAAAGGTGGAACCTATGCGCTCGGACATGTCCGTGATTTCCGTACCGCTATGCAGAACGAAGCAGCGGATTTAGGTGTTTTCGTTGTCACCTCGCCACCGTCAAGTGGTATGCGGACAGAGGCAGCGCGTGCTGGGACATACGAACACCCGTTTTTGGATATGGAGGCACCAGTGCTGCAGATATACGAAATACAGGACTATTTCAGAGACATTTTACCGAAATTGCCTTTTGGGGAAAGGACAGTCTTGTAATAGTCGCAACTTATTTTATTTGACTTTTTTGTGTGTAAAATGGTATTATTAATCCATACAAGTAAGGAGGAAAACATGAAACAGGAAAGAGAACGACTTCAAGAATTCGAGGACTTCTACCGTCTTTTAGAGCAGGAGTCTGAGGAATTCGGTGAATATTTAGTTATTTTGGAAGCGTTACCTCAAGAACCACTTTACCCTTCGTTTTCCATAGTGTCAGCTGGAAATACAACTGTCCCAAATGACCATGGCAGTGGAGAACTTGAAAATGCCTGACTCAAATCAAATATTAAACGAGATTAGGGCCGCCGGAAGCACCAGTGATGTTATTCGGCGGCGTTATCTTGAAAAACTTCATCAGTTAACTAAGCGGAATATCATCATCTATTATTCCGGTTGGTTGCAAAAGCAACAAATAAAAGGAAGTCCCATATCAATAACCGATGCAGATATGAGCGGTTTTATGACCGTTTCACATCAACTTGACCGCAAAAAAGGTTTGGATTTGATACTGCATACCCCTGGAGGAGAACTGGGGGCTGCCGAAGCTTTAGTTAACTATCTTCGATCAATGTACAATACGGATATCCGGGCTTTCGTACCGCAGCTAGCTATGTCTGCAGGAACGATGATTGCCTGTGCCTGCAAAGAAATTATCATGGGAAAACATTCTAACCTCGGTCCAATTGATCCACAATTCAATGGTATACCAGCACATGGAGCCCTTGAGGATTTCGATCGGGCTCTTAATGAAATAAAACAGGATCGGAATAAAATTCTTGTCTGGCAACCTATTCTTACCAAGTATCACCCCGGTTTCCTCGATCAGTGCGACAAGGCTATTCAATTAACAAAAGAAATAGTTGGCGATTGGCTCCGTACCGGTATGTTTAGAGCTAGTAATCTTGACACAGCAAAGAAGAAAAGTAAGAAAGTCGTAGACAAACTTGCAGATTACAAGAACTTGAAGTCACATACCCGCCATTTGACCCCTGAGTTCTGTAGAAACATTGGATTGATTATTCGCTTTTTGGAAGATGACGAGGATTTGCAGGATGCTGTTCTATCGGTTCACCACGCGTGCATCCACACCTTTTCGGCAACATCCGCAGTCAAAATCATCGAAAATCATATTGGAAAGGCTTCTATTGATTCCATTCAACAAGTACCCATACCACGGTAATTTCTTACTTTAGAGTTAACCAATCTGTAAAATGAACCTATCATTTTTTCACAATTCTCTTTTGTGCGATCGCGTTGCAGTGCTCGGTGCATTGACACCTGAAGACCTTGATAAGATCCGCTTGATTGTCAAGGAGGAGATGAAAAATGACATTTTAATGGTAATCATTATTGTTGCTGTAGTTATCCCGCAGATTGTCGCCTTATGGAGTAATATCAGAAAGGATCGCGAACAGGAAAGGATAAACCAACGTGAGCTCGGTGTCCGAGATAACGTGAGTTTCGGTATAGATAGGAGGATGTTTTTACCTGTTTCTTACCTCCTAAACCCCTCAAACAGGGGAATCAGTGAAAATACCCGCGAACTCGTGAAAGTAGGCTTATGCCGAGTTCACGTTAAACCAAGGATTTAAACAGAAAATAGAAACGTTGAAGCGACAGCGGATTGTAAACCCTTGAGTCCGTAAGAACGACATATCCGGATTGCTAACCTGATGTTATAACATACTTCCCACACCACGATCACTAATCGTGGACTTGATTCACGGGGCTAAGAGAGTTTCTCATATTCAGAAAATCCTTAAATTGACACCTATGGGTTCATGTTGTTCAACCCCGACGAATGCCATACACGCATGAGACGTTGATTCACTACGCGCTGGGATGTATTCGTGAAATTATATTTTTCATACAAATTTTCCAGTAGGCGTACTTTGAAGTCACCCAATTAGAGGAGGTAATATGGAAAAATCCAAGTCAAAATGGAGTTCTTCAGTTGTTGTTGATATATTCCTCATTAATACTGCATTCTTATTTACTTATTTTACCTGCAGACAACTCAAATTTGATATTTTAACAAGCTTTAAGCAGATTTCAATTTTTTCAGAGATCTCGCCATCACAACTTTTCATTTGCTTAGCTACTGTTATATCATTAACACGCATCATTACTTTCTTATGCTTCCGAATTTATAAGCCTATTTGGCAATATGCTGGCGTCAAAGAATTTCGCACCTTTGCAACTGCTATTGGTGTTTCCAGTTTAGTACTGATTGGTCTGTCGATACTTCTGAAACGGTTTGATTCGTGGACTTTCTTTTTAATTGATGGATTTTATACCGCGGTATTAATCGGTTTCGTAAAATTTTCCTATAGTATTTTCCGAGAAGGTAGACTGAAAGAGGTGGCACCACCACGAACCAAAGTTCTTATTGTCGGTGCTGGAGCTGCTGGCATTGGAGTTTTAAGAGAATTACACAGCCATCCTAAAAAAGGATACCTACCTATTGGTTTTATTGACGATAATTTGCAGAAAGTAGGCAAAAGCATTGCTGGTCTTGAAGTCCTCGGCACGACGCGTGACCTTACCTATATTGCAAGGAAACGTGAAATTGAAGAAGTTATCATCGCTATGCCATCAGCACCAGGTGGAAAAATTCGGGATATTATCAGACAGTGCAAATATCGGCGATGCCAATTCAAGATAGTACCAAATATACACGCTATACTTGAAGGGCGGGTCAGTATCAGCCATATCCGTGAGGTCAAGTTGGAAGACCTACTTAACCGTTCTACTTCCCCGATTGATTTAGCCGAGATTTCAAAGAACCTTTCTGGTAAACGGGTGATGGTGACAGGAGCAGGCGGTTCTATCGGTTCCGAACTGTGCAGACAAGTCGCAAAACTGGATCCTGAACTGTTAATCCTCTTTGGGCGCGGTGAAAATAGCATATACCATATTGATATGGAATTGCGGGAATCTGACCCGCAACTTAACCGTGAATTAATTATTGGAGATATTCGCGATAATTCCAAAGTTTTTCAGATGATAAAGCGTTACCGTCCACACATAATCTTCCACGCAGCTGCACACAAACATGTCAAATTCATGGAGATGCACCCCGATGAGGCTGTGAAAAATAACATTCTTGGCACTAAAAACTTGATTGACGCTGCGATTAAACATCATGTTGAAGCATTCATACTCGTGTCCTCAGACAAATCTGTGAACCCAACGAGTGTCTACGGTGCATCTAAACGGATAACCGAAAAACTTATTCAATGTAAAGCGAATCGCAACGGGACTAAATTTATTGCTGTTCGATTTGGCAATGTCATCGGTAGTCGGGCAAGTGTGTTGCCAAACTTCAAACGACAAATTGCAAAAGGTGGACCAGTAACAGTTACACACCGTGAAGCAACTCGCTATTTTATGACTATTCCGGAAGCAGTCCAACTCTTAATACAAGCAGGTGCTATGGGAAATGGTGGAGAAATTCTCATGTTGGATATGGGTGAACCTATCAAAATTCTTGACCTTGCCCGTGACCTGATTCGTCTATCCGGTTTAGAACTTGATAAGGATATTAAGATAGATTTTACTGGTTTGGATCCGGGTGAAAAACTCTATGAAGAACTTCTTACGCCTCAGGAAGGTGTGACGGCGACCAAGCATCAACGTATCTTTGTCGCACAAATGGAAAATATTGAGGAGGATCAGCTTCTATCTCAAATTGGAGAACTTTCTCAACTGGCTAACGATCTTGATACAGACGGGATTATCGCAAAATTCCAAGAATTAGTCCCGACATACGAACCCAATCGAGCCTTCATTACTGATGCTAGTGTGAAAACTCATGATGATATTAGAAGGCATCTCATCAATTCCACTAATGAGACTGAGGTTGAGGAAACTGGTGCAACTGACCGTGTTTTGTAATTATTAGGAGTTCAACTAATACCCAATTAACTTAATCCTACTCGGTAGGTGCGGTTTCATGAAGATTAAAAAATAAATTCGGTAATTTTCTAACCATAGACATCTTGTTTTATGTTTTTCTTGTGTGAGGTCTATTATCTGGTTGTCTGAATCGCAGAGGGCACGGAGGACACAGAAGACGCGGAAAATGCTTTTGTGTCTCCTACATTTGCTTTCGCCAGAGACGGGTCGGTAACAAAGAATCTCTTAATTCCGCGTAATCCGCGTTCTCTGCGATAATCCGCGATTCAGACAGAAAAGAGATCAGAATTACCGAATTAATAAATTAATCTTCATCTAACCGCACCGAATGCCAAGAAAAATGAGATAAATCTCGTTAATTTGGTATAATATTGTAGGTGGGGTTGAACGAAGGTGTTAATTTAGCAGTCCTCCAAGAACGGTAGGTGCGGTTTTGCGGTGTACTCACCCAAATGCGATCTGCATTCCTAACCGAACCGGTTCATCAAAAAAGGCGCGAAACTCTATAATTTCCTAATACTGAATTCTAATTTTAGAAAACATCTCATACTAAAATGGAGTGTTGATGTTAGAGATGTCTTCCGTAAAAGAAGTTTTACATACTCGTTCAAATTGGGCAAAACGGATTTTTGACATCATCTTGTCAACGACTACCTTACTACTCTTTTCTCCCTTTTTCTTATTCGGAAGTTTACTTGCCAAGATTCAATCACACGGTCCTGTATTTTACAAAGCAAAACGTGTAGGGAGAGAGGGCAAAATTTTTGATATGTATAAGTTCAGAACAATGGTTGTTAATGCGGATCAGATAGGAATCGGTCTCACAACGCATAAAGATTCACGTGTAACACCCATTGGTCGATTTTTACGGATAACTAAATTGGACGAGTTCCCAAATCTCATCAATGTTATTAAGGGGGAGATGAGCTTAATCGGTCCGCGTCCTGAAGATCCAAATTATGTCAAATATTACACCGAAGCACAAAAGCAGGTACTGAAAGTCAAACCCGGCATTACAGGTCCTTCTCAGATAGCGAATCGAAATGAGGAAAAGAAGTTAAAAGCGCAGGTGGATCCGGAACATTATTACATAACGGAATTAATGCCGAATAAATTAGCACTTGATCTTCACTACGTCGCAACACAATGCTTTATTTCCGATATAGGGTGGTTGCTCAAAACCTTTTGGGTACTCTTTTTTCCACTAAAGAAAAAAGAGCATACCAGTGAACCGACTAAACATACGAATATTTAAGACTAATTTGAAAGCATTTTTTACATCAAAGCGATATTAAGAATGAAACAGAAACGTGTTTTGATAATCATATCGGTTATTGTTATTTTCTTTTTCTTATCTCTTATCCTCCGTTCGATGATAAGAGGCATGGCTATTGGTGAAAAAGTCGCTGTACTTGACATCACTGGCATCATATCCAAATCGGATGCCACCATAAAACTAATCCATGACTATCGGGACGATCCGAATGTGAAGGCAATAGTAATTCGCATAAATACACCGGGAGGGAGTGTCGCACCTGTTCAAGAGATTTTTCGCGAATTAACGAAGTTGGATAAACCTATAGTAGCATCTATGGGTGGAACGGCTGCTTCAGGTGGCTATTACATTGCTTGTGCAGCGGACACTATCGTTGCTAACCCTGGAACATTGACAGGCAGCATCGGTGTAATCATGCAGTTTACTAAGATGAAGGGTTTATACGACAAAGTGGGTTTAGAGCAACAGGTCATCAAAAGCGGTCAATTCAAGGATGCAGGTTCAGCTTTCCGCGACCTCACCGAAGACGAAAAAGCCATTCTTCAAGAAACAGTTGATGATGTTTACAGTCAGTTTGTTGATGCAATCTTTAAATCACGAGATAAGCATCTAACCCGAGACGAGATCGTTCTACTTGCTAATGGACGCATCTTTTCTGGGCAACAAGCTCTCACGCATAAATTGGTTGACAAATTAGGAAACTTACAAGATGCAATTCAAATTGCTGGTGATCTTGGCAACATTGAAGGCACTCCCAGAGTCGTCCGAAGGCAGAAAAAATCATCCTTGCTTGAGCAACTCATCGGTATTGAACATAATCCTCATTTTGATGAAATCCTCAACTTCTCCGGCGTTACTTTTCGATATGAATTTAGCCTTTGATATTAGAGGCTATTGCTGTGTCTACATTCAAATTGTAGGTCGGGTAGAGCTTGCGAAACCCGACATGCAGCCCGTTATCAAGTCCGAAAAGTCGGGTTTCGCTGCGCTCTACCCGACCTACTATCTGCAATTTTAGAGTGGACACAGCACTATCTGTCATGAATCATAGGTATCACATTAATCCAGATTGGAAACGGCTTGCAAAGCAAATTGTGATGCCGAACCAACGTGTCCTTGTTCTTGGTGCATCAGACTCCGGTAAATCTACATTCTGTCAATATCTCATCGATTCCGCTTGTAATGCATCATTGAAGGCTGCCCTTGTAGATACCGACGTAGGTCAATCTCAAATTGGTCCCCCTACCACTATCGGTATAAAACTTTTTGAATCAACACAAGTTGGTGATAAACAACATTTGCCGTTCGGTGGTTACGAAAATGAAGATGACGTTCCCCAACAAAAACTTGATCAGAATTCCAATTCGCTTGTCCGTGTTCAAAAAAACGCTAAAGATGAATTATACTACAAAGCAGATGCCCTCTATTTTGTAGGGGCATTGTCACCACATCGGAACCTGCTTCCGATTTTGACTGGCACCCGATTGATGGTAGATGTCGCACTTGAGGCAGGCGCGGATTTCACTGTAATTGATACGACTGGATATATACATGAAGTGCCAGCAGTCCATTTAAAACAGAACAAAATTGACATCATCCATCCACACCATTTAGTCTGCATGGGTCGTTCCAAAGATTGGGAACGGATTATCGGCTGCTACAGCAACATAAATTTTCTAACAATTCACTACTTGCTACCGCATAAGTTGGCTCGGACAAAAAGCAGTGATGCACGTAAGAGAAATCGCACCGAAAGGTTTAAGACATATTTTGCAGACAGTCAACTTCAAAAGATTTCATTTGAAAAAATCCGAGGTGCGCGCACATCATTTTTTAACGGTAGGATTGCTAATCAGAAAGAATTAGAGATTCTTTGCCGTCTGACTGAAACCGATGTAACATACGCAGAGTGGGGACATCGTTCTATAAGTCTAATTGCACGAAGAAAACTAACTCAAGATGCAACAAAAAGTCTAAAAAACTATCTCAGTTTATCATCTGTTTCAGATGAAACACCTGCTTATTTTCGACAACGTCTTGTGGGAATGGTTGACTCTGCAGGTGACACCTCAGGTATAGGAATAATTGAAGTTGTTGATTTTCAAAATAAAGAACTTCATATCCGTTGCAATTTGGGAATAGCATCAAAAATTAAGGTACTTCAGTTTGGCGATTATCGTTATAACGAAACACAGTAAGACAATTTTCTATAGTTGTTCCCAGAACAAATTTAGACTTGAAGGAAGAATCTTCTTGTCAAGGCGATAATTCTTTGCGAAAAAAAAGTGTCCTAATTCGGTTTCTACGTTATTTCGCTCTGTACAAAGGCTCTATTATATTGGCAATGGGCTGCACTTTGGTCGCCTCTATATGTGAACTCGTACCGATTCAAATATTAGCCGATACGCTTGATGCGTTAAAAAAAATAGAAGGATACAACCAGTCTCGATCAGTCTCGATCAGTTTTTTCGAAATAAATGATTATTTTGAAGGCTTTGAAATTACATTCACAGATGCAGAGGACGCACTCCGATTCTTTCTCTGGATTTTAGGTGGTTTCCTCAGTATTGTGTTTATCAAAGGGTTATTCGATTATGGCAACGATTTTCTGATGGAACGTGTTGGCAATAAACTCAGTCTCCGTGTGCGAAATGACCTATATGAAAAGATAATTTCAGCTCCTCTAGGTGTTATCTCGCAACATCACACTGGCGATGTAATGACACGAGTTACTGATGATGTACGAGTGTTGCAGCGAGCAGTTGCCGCAACTGCATCAATAATGCGCGCTGCTATCAAAGTTATCATTTTTGTGTCTGTGATGTTCTTCAAAAATGTAGAATTGACGATCTACTCCATACTTATCCTTCCGATTATCGCTTATTTTATCTTTCGAATAGGGACACGTGTTCGCGAAGCAAGTGAGGAAATTCAACAAAGAAGTACAGACATCTACACACAGCTCAAAGAAACGCTATCTGGAATAAACATTATCAAAAGTTTTACTGCTGAAAGAATTGAGATAGATAGATTTCAATCAGTAACAGGTAGCCAATACAGTTCTGCTATTCGCCGCGCACGGTTTGCTGCACTTCTTCCACCAGTCATTGAATGGATGAGTGCAATCGGGATTTCAGTTGTCATTGGACTCGGTTGTTGGCAGGTCATAGATGGGAAGTTATCTCTTGGCTGGTTCGTAAGTTATTTAGTTATGGTCGGCCTGATGTTCAAACCGATCAAAACTATCGGAAGAGTTAATAATGTTCTACAAGAAAGCCTTGCTTCTGCGGAACGTATTTTTTACCTACTGGATTTTAAAAGAGAGCAAGTAAACGTTTCAGATGGTGAGACCAAACTTTCCAACGTTCAGGGAGCCGTAGAATTCCAGAACGTATCGTTTGCTTATCAAGAACGTCCTGTCATCAAAAATGTAAGTTTCAAAGCAGAACCGGGGCAGGTAATCGCACTTGTTGGTCCCAGCGGAAGTGGCAAGACAACACTTCTCAGCCTACTTCAACGTTTCTATTCTGTTGATTCCGGCACAATTTCAATTGACAATATACCAATTGATGAAATCACATTAAAATCGTTACGTCAAAATATCGCGCTCGTTCCACAAGATACCTTTCTTTTCGATGGCACAGTTCTGGAAAATATCGAATACGGTTCCCCCGGTTCAACCAAGGAACGTATCGTTGATGCAGCAAAAAAAGCGAACGCACACAGTTTTATCATGAAAATGCCAAAAGGCTATGAAACACCAATCGGTGAAGCGGGTGGTAATCTCTCAGGAGGAGAACAACAACGTATTTCTATTGCTCGCGCTATTCTGAAAGATGCACCACTTCTCGTGCTTGATGAAGCCACATCTGCACTTGATACGCAATCCGAGACTATAATTCAGGAATCGTTGACGAACTTAATGGAGGGTAGAACCAGTTTTATCATTGCACATCGGCTTTCAACGGTTATGCGTGCTGACAAAATTTTAGTCATCAACGATGGTGAAATAGGCGAAAGTGGTAACCATACAACCCTATTAGAAAAAGGTGGTCTCTACAAAAAGTTGTGTGAACAGCAGCTATTCGGATAACACTTTAGATGCGTATTCTTGCGTGCGCGTTGATAATCGTTTTCTCAAAAAACAACAACTTAGTTATAACAAATTTTACAAAAACAAGAAAAAATCAGTGGTTTTGTAAACTAATTGGATTTTGAAACGTCTCATACAATGCAAACCAAATTATCATTTCAACAATCTTATACTTGAAAGTATTTCTAAGGTGAAAAACACAACCCCGACCTATGGATGGTCAGGGCTGTGAAGGAGTGCTTAAAGTTATTACTTTAGTGGTATGTATATGTGAACAGTGGAGTAATGGTTAATTCCTCCCTTGTTTGGTAATAGCACCTTCTAAGTCGGATTCGCGGTAGATGGCTTCAGATAAATCAACCTCGTAGAGGTAGGCACCGTTGAAATTGGCACCGAGTAAAACGATACCGTCTAATTTAATTTCACCGAATATTGCCTCTTCAAGGTTAGCATTCTCGAAAGTTGTAAGATTACCAAAAGGAGCAGTGGGAACACATTTCGGACATCCAAGCGTAGCTCGACGTAAATCTGCACCACGGAAATTCGTCCCAGAGAGAAGACTTCCACTCAGAAACGCTCCGAATAGATTAGCATTCTCAAGGGTTGCTTCAGTCAGATTTGCACCTACTAAATAGGTACGTAGCATTTTCGCTTCGGACAGATCTGCTCCTTTGAGATTGGCATCATTTAAATTTGCGTCTGTTAAATCTGAATTTTTCAGATTAGCACCACTTAAATTTGCTCCTGAAAAATCCGCACTGACAAGTGATTGGTTTTCCAAATTTATATCTGCTAAATTTTCATTCGCAAAAGATTCACCTGATAATAAACGTTGAACAACATTACTCTGGTCTTTTTCTTGCATAAATTACCTCCATTATTGTTGGTTCTTATTATAAATTCAATAAAATCTATACCTTCTTCTTTATATATCGCGTTAAAAGTCGCGCAATTTTTGGTGCACCTTACATTCAAATGAGGGTACTTATATCAAATTAACGGGATTTATCTCATTTTTCTTGGTATTAGGTGCGGTTAGAAACCGCACCTACCGGGTGGGATCAAGTTAATTTGGTATTACATATCGTTATTTGGACCAATGTAGAGATAATACATTTTCTTTTCTTATAATAAGGTAACGTATTCCGTTACTTGACACAAGATCAAATTAATAATTGCGGCAATTAGTGATGTATATTATCCCGCCAGTTGTTTCGTGGAAAATATTTGCAACATTACGACTAATATTAGTGTGTATGCAAAGTAGAGAACTTTTGCATAGCATAAGGAAAAACTAAAATGAAAAACTTTTACCCCACTGATTTTGTGGAATTAGACTTGTTCCGTGTTGAGGAGAAAAAAGAGGCGAATACTGCCCTTGTAAAAGATGAAACTTTCGCATACCTGCAAACTATTGCTAAAACTCCGTTATTAGCACCTGAACAAGAAAAGGCACTCTTTGTAGATTACCAAGAGGGTGTGCAAACTTTTACATCAAACTTCAAATTATTACCTAAGTGGGTATTAAACGCGTTAGATTTTCCAAACAAAAGCAGTCGTGTACCAGATCAAAAATTAAATCCTCTACAAAAAGATCATGGACTGATTATAGATCAAATTTCCACACATTTACAGTCTATTGAAGACATATTGCCAAGGTTAAACAGTAAACGTGATAAGTTAGAACAGGTAAAGTCTAATATCCTAATGGGCAATTTGTACCTCCTAAAAAAATATGTAAATGATTCTGAAAATGCACCAGATACGTCGCATGAATTAATGCAAGCAGGATATCGCGGTCTCATTAAGGCAATAGAAAACTGGATACCAGAACATGGGCAGAAGTTCAAAACCTTTGCCAGATACTCAATCCGTACTAGTATTGAAGCCGTTCGCAAATTTAACGAAAAAATCGGGTTATCAATTACTGAACAAGAACATAATCTGTTTACAAATAGTATGGAACGCGACTCCATCATAAATGCTGAACCGATAGATGAAGCGGAAGAAACCCAGTTGCTTGAAACTTTTGCGCTGACACGATATGAAATTGCGCAACTTCAGAATAAACTAAACTCCGATTTTTTAGACGATATTACATACAATAAAATTGGTGAAACCTCAGAAGCACAGTGGTCTGCAAGTGCGCTAAACCCGTTTTTAGAAACACTTAATTCTGAATTAGAATATCTAAAAAACCTGTTGCTGAAACTCAAGGAAGTTGACAAACTTGCACACGGAACAAAAATGAAAATTGTTGAGGCGAACCTACGATTAGTCGCCAGCATTGCCAAGCAACACCATTTCAATAAAACCGCTTTGACTTTCCTTGATCTTATGCAAGAAGGCAGCATCGGATTGATGAAGGCAGTTGAAAAATTTGACCACACCCTTCGGTACCGTTTCAGCACCTATGCCACTTGGTGGGTGATGCAGTCAATTAAACGTGCATTAGACCAGCAAGGTCAGATTATCCGTGTTCCGTGCTATATTGGTGAGACAAGAAGGCTAATCAAACAGGTGCAATCCAATCTTACTATCAAACTCGGTCGCGAACCTTCAACAAGAGAAATTGCACTTGAGGTCAAACTTACAGAGAAAAAGGTTGATGAAATTTTGCAAGCGACGAGAGACCCAATCTCTTTAGACGCTCCGATTAATGAAACAGCACCAGAAGTGCCAATTCGGGACATAATTCCGGATGATTCTCAAATCACACCGGAAACAGAATTAGTCAACTACTCCAAGATTGAAGTGTTAGAGGAAGTTCTGAACAGGACACTCAATCCACGTGAAACTCACGTCATTGTCCTCCGCTACGGGTTAATTGATGGAGCAGAGTACACCCTTGCGGATATCGGCACAAAACTTGAAATCAGTCGTGAACGGGTCAGACAAATTGAAGTTGAGGCTCTCAATAAACTCAGACGACATGAACCGAAAGAGTTATTGAGAGAGTTGTTTCAGAAATTTTAGTTTTCTCATCATCAACTGACATAATTCTAAGCGGTTAGGAAACCGCACCATTAGCGTCAATTTAAGGAAAGAACTCGTTCGTAGTCGCGCAATTCATAGCGCCTCTTACATTCAAAGAAAAGAGGCGCAATGAATTGCGCGACTACGAACACTGATATTCTCGTCCTTTGCGTTATTTGAGATGTTGATACAAAAAGGTGCGGTTAGGAAACCGCATCATAGGCGTCAATTTAAGGAAAGAACTCGTTTGTAGTCGCGCAATTCATAGCGCCTCTTACATTCAAAGAAAAGAGGCGCAATGAATTGCGCGACTACGAACACTGATATTCTCGTCCTTTGCGTTATTTGAGATGTTGATACAAAAAGGTGCGGTTAGGAAACCGCATCATAGGCGTCAATTTAAGGAAAGAACTCGTTTGTAGTCGCGCAATTCATAGCGCCTCTTACATTCAAAGAAAAGAGGCGCAATGAATTGCGCGACTACGAACACTGATATTCTCGTCCTTTGCGTTATTTGAGATGTTGATACAAAAAGGTGCAGTTAGGAAACCGCACCTATCGTAGTTGGAAACCGCTAAATTGACGCCTATGGTGCGGTTAGGAAACCGCACCTACCGTCCGGAAAATAGGACAAATCCCGTTAATTTGGTATAATGGGAAAACGTTGCAGGACTGGTGCAGTTCTGCAACAACCCTTAGAGGTGTCAATTCAATACCTACCCTCTATCAAAGGATTCTCTCAATTGAAAATCGTCTATTTTGACTGTTTCTCCGGTATTAGTGGTGACATGGTGCTCGGTGCCATCGTAGATGCAGGAGTTGACCCAGATATCCTAATTACTGAATTAGCGAAACTAAAACTTGATGATGAATTCAGTCTGCATTTTCAAAAAACCAAAAAACACGGTATCTCAGGAACACGAGCAATAGTTGAGATTGCACACGATTCACAAGAACAACATCACGACCATCAACATTCGCACGGTCCCAGCCGACACCTTTCTGACATCTTCGACATAATAGATGCAAGTAAACTTGGCACGAGCATTCGGGATATAGTAAAACAGATCTTTGACAGACTTGCAGAAGCTGAAGCAAAAGTACACGACTCCGACAAAACCAAGGTACATCTTCACGAAGTCAGCGGGATTGATTCAATCGTGGACATTGTTGGTGCTGTAATCGGTTTGGATATGCTTGGTGTTGAAGAGATTTACGCTTCTCCGCTTTCACTTGGACGCGGTTTTGTCCAATGTGCACACGGCATGATGCCTGTCCCTGTTCCCGGTACGATGGAACTTTTACAAGGAGTCCCGATTCGGCAAACTGATATTCCTAAAGAATTAGTTACGCCAACCGGCGCAGCCATCATCACTACCCTCGCAAAAGGCTTTGGCGTTATGCCCAATATGACAATTGACAAGATCGGCTACGGTGCTGGCACAAGAGACCTTGATATGCAACCAAACCTCCTTCGTATCTGTGTCGGTGAGAAATTCACTTTAAACAGCATTAAACACGAACATGACCATTGAGTATCTGATCCTACTAATACCCCGCCCGTCGGGCAGGATTCCACACTCGGTTTTACTGATCGTATAGAAATCATTGAAACAAATTTAGACGACATGTCTCCTGAAATCACCGGCTATGTGATGGAGAAACTTTTTGAACACGGTGCTTTAGATGTATTTTTTGTTCCAAATCTTATGAAGAAAAACAGACCCGGTATACAAATTAATGTGTTGTGTACATCCAAAGTCAGAGATCTCCTGATAAAGGTTCTACTCACTGAGACTACAACATTTGGTGTGAGATTTTATGCTGCTGACCGTGTGATTCTCAATCGTGATTTTATTGAAATCAATACACAATGGGGGACAGTCCGTGCCAAACGCGGTTACTTAAACGGTGTTCTCATCAAAACAGTCCCCGAGTACGAAGATTGTAAGTCAGTTGCAGAACAAAACGGTGTGCCACTCCAGTCTGTATTTCAAGACGCGCTCCGAAATATCTAATACCTTTCAATCCGCATAAATATCGTATTTCAAATGCGAATTAACGCAATTCTTCGTCTAAAGACTTATACGTATCCTTTAGGTTGCACCTATCACAAGTCCCGCATCGGTAATCTTCCGGAACCGCCTCATCAAAATAATCACGGATAACTTTCATCCTACACCCATCAGAACCAGCGTAGAATACCATTTTGTCAATTCGTTTACGTTTATATTTGATATAATCGCCAAGTCCCATCTGCTCTTCAGAAAGGTTAGCAAAAAGTTCGCTATCTTGTTGCAATTCAATCAGCATCAGGTCATCCTTACCCCAGTACTGAAGGCAACCATCGTTTTGAAGTTCAGCAAGTTGCTCCATTACCACACGCGGGTTCAACTCCAAGTCTCTGCAAAAGCTTATAATATCTGTTACTTTTCGTTGTCGTAGTTGATCCAGAAGTTCAGACTGAGTTGATGGAGTCGTTGTTGAAGATGTTCTCAATCGCACTGAGAGTCGAGCAGGCACGTTATACCATCTTTTCAAAAAACCGAGTTTTTCTAAATAAGTTAGTCCAACCTGTATTTTTGCCTCCTTAAACCCGCTTTTCATTACCAATTCTTCAATTGCCATCATTCTATATTGCCCTGCCCCCTTAATATTTTCAAGTTCTTGTAACAATTTCAGGAGCGATAATTTATCCGGTGCACTCTCTTTAATAAACCATTCGTGTAACTCGCGATCTTTTTGCAAATACAGTAATATACATTCTGAATCTTCATCATCTCTACCTGCCCGTCCAACTTCTTGACAATATTCTTCAAGCGTTCCTGTCATTGTCCAATGTATAATAAACCGGATATTTGCTTTATCAATCCCCATTCCAAAAGCATTTGTAGCGACCACTATATCTAATCCGTTCCCGCTATCATCAAAAAATGCTTCTTGTACCTGTTTACGTGACTGAAGTCCACGACCCGCATGGTAATAATCCGCACGATATCCACGATCCTGGAGATACTTGGCTATTTCTTCTGTTTCACTTCGCCTACCTGCATAAATAATACCATTTCCGTGAAGTGAACTCATGCAATTGTCAAGGAGCGTCCATTTCTGATCTTTTTCTTCGCTTTCGTAAACTGATAGCCTCAAGTTAGATCGTTCAATACCCTTCACAAGCACACGCGGTTTTGAAATATCAAGAATGCTAAGTATATCTTCTCGGATATCTGGTGGTGCAGTCGCGGTGAATAATGCAATTGCTTTTGGGTATAAGGTGTTAATCGCATCGCAAATCGAAAGATATGCCGGCCGGAAATCGCGTCCCCATTGAGATATACAGTGCGCTTCATCTATAACAAATAAAGAGATTAGAACAGAATTGAGTAAATCTAAAAACCGTCTACTGCGTAAACGTTCTGGTGTGATATAGAGTAGTTTTATTTTATTCTTCTTTAGGCGATCAAGTACAAAACGATATTCATCCCATGTCTGTGTGCTATTTATCAGAGATACAGAATTAATTCCTCTTGATTTTAATGCGTCTACTTGATCTTTCATTAACGAAATGAGCGGGGTCACAACAACCGTAATACCGGGCAGAATCAATGCTGGGAGTTGGTAACATAATGATTTACCATGTCCAGTTGGAAAAACTGCAAATACGTTCTCACCCTCCAAAATTGCATCAATAATTTCACGTTGTCCATACCGAAAAGTGTCTAGGTTGAAGTATTGCTTTAAGGCTATTAAAATTTCATCATTTTGCGCTTCAGGTTGTTCTAAAGATGTTTGTATTTTAACAGCATCAGATGCGTTAAGGATATCATCTACCTCTTTCAGTAAATTCTGCAAATATCCCATAGAATATCAACCTTGTGGTACGTACGTGTAATCAGTTTTTCCGTAGTGCTTGTAGTCGCGCAGTTCACGCGTCTCTAACATTTATAGGACAGAAGAATGTCTACAGAGGATCTAAGAAAAAAAACGGAAACGTAAAATATGAATAATCGCTGCAACACCATCTTTCCAACTAACTGTCTTACCTTGATGATAGTCTCTACCACGATAACTAATTGGAACATCAATAATATTGCATTTCCGTTTCGCAAGTTTAGCAGTTATCTCAGGTTCAAAACCAAACCTGTCTGAACGTAGGGATACTTCTTTCAGAATGTCAGTCTTAATTACCTTATAACACGTTTCCATGTCAGTCAATTTTGTCCCATTCACGAGGTTTGAAAGAAAGGTAAGAAATCTGTTAGCAAGGTAACTTCGTAACAATCCTTCTTGACGACCTCCCATAAATCGAGACCCATAAACAACATCTGCTTTGCCTGCTAAAATAGGTTCGAGTAATATCGGGTAATCTTGTGGATCATATTCTAAATCTGCGTCCTGTATGAGTGTGATGTCACCAGTTATATGTTGAAAACCGGTTCTAACCGTAGCACCTTTGCCTCGATTAATTTCATGATAATATATCTTGGCAGTATTATTAGTCGAATTTTGAAGTTTCTGTAGGATCTCACGAGTACCATCTGTTGAACAATCATCGACCAGAATCAGTTCTTTTTCCATGCCGATATCAACAGCTTCAATTTGACGTAGAATCTCTTCTAAATGCTCAGCCTCGTTGTATATCGGAATCACAATGGATAGTTTGTCTGCCATCCAGATTCCTCCCAATCTGTCAAAAGTTCTGATTAATTCTCATCACTCTTCGGGCTGGAGACCCCATCCTTTAGGTTGGGGAGGAAAGCCCGCTCCTATAGTTAAAATTCAGACGCGTAAGAACTTTGAAATCCTGTCGTTTCGCGCCTGTGGTGAGGCGTTTCCCATCCAAACTGTAGATTGAGAACAAACCTTTTGCGTTAATACCTGAAAGTCTTGTCAATCCGTGTTTGACATGCTTCACCAAAGTGTTCTTGACCAAGCCTTGTGCTAATAAGGTGCCACCATATCGCGAACGAATGCCGTTCTTTTGTGGGTTCTGCCGATGAAGTTCACGTCTTGAAACAGGTATCGGTGCGATGCAGAATATATCTGTGTTGTCGGGGACATCCACCCCACCGACAGTGTGATATGCCAAACACCAACTATCTACACAGTGTGCGTCAAACGTCTCTGCAAGTTTCTTGGAAGACTTCTTGAGTCCAAGTCTATCTCGAAGTTCTTTCGTCTCCCAACCTTGAAGTGTGAACAATACCCATCGCTTTTGTATCTCACTATAGAACCAAGACTTTCCGACTTCAAGAGGACTGAAAGAACTATTCCACTTTTTCGCACGTTTGATAGTCCTTGCTTTAATATCCTCTACACAGACATGTGTGACAGGATACATATTAGACAACCAATCCAAAATACGCAGTTTCCAATCCCATCTCACACGCGTGCCAGCCGGTATCCTGTCTTTATTAGAAGGGTGCCGATTAGTTCGGTTCTTTCGGTTTGGACACGAACGACTCCGACGGGTTCTCCGAAGTTCGCGACGCTTTTCTATTTTTTTACCCACTTTGCTATGGGCATCAGTTTGAACATTCAAATACGTGTGTGCCTCAGACTTCACCGTGAACCCTTCTTTCTTGCTGCCAGGGTCTACACCCACAGCAATCTCTTGTTTGTATGCTGTTGTTTCGTAGTTTAATCGAATACAGAAGATACCATTATTCCAATACGGGGTCGCCTTACCACTTTTGATAAGGTGCCTCACAACTGGCGGAGAAGTGGGCATCAGTTGTTCACCATCCTTAGATTTCACTGGAACGAACATGTCGTTAGAACTCCTTTTCAGGGTATGTGTTTCCCCATCCAGATCACAGTATCCGAGAGGGATCGGACTTGGGGGGCATCCGAAACATCGTGCTGGCTACCACGCCAAGATACCACGATATATTACTGTAGTACAACAGTTTAACTTGTGGAGTGAACGCTTGGTATGCGCTTCGCACAAGCCCCATGCTTTAGCTTGGGGTTATTGACATCTCTCACAAAATGTGGTTAACCTAATCAGTTATTAAAAAGGATACCTCATTATGAATTATTATGCAAGTTTTTTATGCCTATTGGCGTGTCAAGTTCTTTGCAAAGGTCTTCCACATCTCACTGCAGTGCAGGGTCCCCGTGCCCCGTTCATTCCGATAGATGCGTTTCTAATACCAAATTAACGGGATTCGAAGTTTTCCGCTAAAGTCAGACGTGTGAGACACGGGGACCTCACACCACAAATCGTGTTAATTTGGTATTATAACTTAAATATCGTTGTAATTTTCACATATTTTTGATATACTACACCCAACTTGTCTTTGGAGATGCAACGCAGCATGTTTTCCTGTTCTTACTTTTCAATTTGAAGATACAAATAATATATCACCTATCTTCTGAACAAATTAGGGTAATCAAATGCAAAAATGGTTGATAATAGCAGTTATACTATATATGTGTTGTCCACTGTATGGACTCGTAGCAGAAAAAACTGACCATAGTAAATACATACAGCACTTCGAAAAAGGAGTTACCTCTCTTTTTCAAGGTGAAAACCAAGATGCTATTGCTGCTTTTGAAGCTGCACTCGCTGTCGAACCCAAACGCTATGAACTTCTTTACTATTTGGGTGTTGCGTATGCACAAAACCAGTTTTTGAACAAAGCAGTTGATGTTTACAAACGTTCTTTAGAACTGAAGCCAGATAATATTGAGGGGCTTTATTCGTTAGCTATTGTTTATTTCAAACTTAATCAGTGGGAAGATGCAGTGGAACCTGGGCAAAAGGTCATCAAACTATACCCGAAACACGCTCGAGGACATGCATTACTTGGTAAGGTGTATGTCAAATTAGCCAAGTATTCGGAGGCTATTGACGAATTAAACAAAGCGATTGCGTTAAATCCCAACGAAGCAGGGAATTATTATGAACTTGGCACTGCCTACCTAAATTCAAAGCAGTATAACCAAGCAATAGAGAACTTTACACAAGCGATTAAGTTCGGTCCACCTCACTACGCAGATCCCTACTATGGACGCGGCACAGCGTATCTTCGTTTAGGTAAAAGGGATAAAAGTAGGAACGATTTGCGTATTTATCAGCAGTACCAAAAGGAATACGCTGAATATGAACGTTTGACTCGCCTAACTCGCGTGGATCCCAACAACCTTGAAGGATGGGCAGATTTGGCAAAAATATTAGTTCGTCAAAAAAAATACAATGATGTGATACCTGTCCTACAAAAGTGCATCGAATTAGGAACATCACAAAACGTATCAGCAAACACTTTAGCTGGTTTCTATCAGGGACTCAGCCAAGCGTTTATCAACCTAAAATATCCAAAACATGCCCTGTTCCCGGCTCAAAAAGCAATTCAACTCATGCCAAATCAAGCCCTATTCTATAACACACTTGGCAGTATCTACACAATGTTAGGGGATGTGAGAAAAGCACTTCCAGCTTTCCGCAAGGCTGTTGAATTGGATAGTGAACAACCTTATTATCATCTTAACTTATCAAAAATCTATGAAAACCTTGGAAACCGTAAACTTGCTCAGGAACACTATCAAATTTATGAGTTTTACTTGTCTAAACAGAAAAAAACGAAATAATTGTATTTCATTGAAAATCTGGAAATTGATGTGTTGAAAACGAAACTATTGTCTTTATCTATTCTAAGCCTTCTATTATATGTTACTTTTGTTTTAGAGGTGTCCGCAGAAAAAAAAGAGGATCAGATGATATTGGTCCCAGCTGGTACTTTTGCAATGGGAAGTGCAAACCGCGCCGCAGATGAAAGACCAATACATAAGGTTTATCTTGATGCTTACTATATCGGCAAATACGAGGTTACAAACGCTGAATATTATGAATTTTGGCGTAGTTTGCAAGACAATAATTCTAAAACCTCACAGGAAGGAATGCAACATACACCAGAAAATTTTACATACCTCCCACATATTGGGAACTGGCCCGAACGCGCGACTCAATATCCTAATCACCCTATTGTTGGTGTGTCATGGCATGATGCCAAAACGTATGCTGAATGGAAAGGGATGCGACTTCCAACTGAAGCGGAATGGGAAAAAGCCGCGCGTGGTTACACAAACAGAACTTGGCCCTGGGGTAACGACATACAACCTTATGCAAATACCGCTGACAAAAATGATGGCTATGAAAATCGCATCGCACCAGTTGGTAGTTTCCCAAAAGGAAAAAGTTATTACGGAGCAATGGATATGGCAGGAAACGTATGGGAATGGACAGCAGATTGGTATAGTGATGTCTACTATTTTCACAGTCCAAGGCAGAATCCAACGGGTGCTACTATCGGTAGTTGGCGTGTTATCAGAGGCGGTTCATGGGTTGATACACTTGCACGATGTAATACTACCTTCCGATTTTATTTCTTCCCAACGTTAAAAACATCCTTTGTCGGTTTCCGATTAGCAAAATCAGCAGAAAAAGCAAAGAAATAATTCACACTTAGAGCGTTCATACGAATGTCCAAATTCCTATCCATTCTTATCACTACCACCATTTTATTTGCTATAAGTAATGCATCATCTCAACAACCTGTCTTCGTTGATGTCACAGAGCAGGCAGGGATCAACTTTAAACATGACAGTGGGAAGACTGAACATAAGCATATCATTGAAACAATGGGGTCAGGTGTTGTCTTTTTTGATTACGATACTGATGGAGACCCAGATCTTTATTTCGTAAATAGTGGTCCTGTTCCTGGACAAGATGTTTCAAATCAACATAACAATAAGTCTACTGGAAACGTACTCTATCGCAATGATGGAGATGGACGTTTTACAGATGTTACTGCTGAATCTGGAACTGGAGACACAGGCTATGGAATGGCTGCATCCGCTGGAGACATTGATAATGATGGTGATGCCGACCTATATGTTGCTAACTTTGGACAAGATAGACTCTACCGAAATAATGGTGATGGAACATTTACTGACATAACGAAGAATGCAGGTATTGATAATAAGTTTTGGGGCATTGCTGCCGTTTATCTTGATTTCGATGTGGACGGTGATTTGGATATCTTCGTCGTGAATTATCTTATTTATCAAGTGTCTATGCCTGTAACTAAATATAGGGGAATTATCGGTTATGGACATCCGAGAAGTTATGAAGGAACACCGGATGTACTTTATAGAAACAACGGTGATGGTACCTTTACAAACGTCGCAGAAACAGCAGGCGTTGTAAACCCAACTGAAGGACGCGGTATGGCAGCTGTTGTATGTGATTATGACAATGATCAGTATCCAGATATTTACGTTGCAAACGATACGGGTCGTAATTTCTTATATCATAACAACGGTGATGGCACCTTCTCTGACGAAAGTCTGTTTCTTGGTGTCGGGTATGACGAAAATGGGGTTGCTGAAGGCTCAATGGGAGTAGATTGTGGCGACTATAATAGAGACGGGTGGGTTGATTTCATTGTAGCAAATTCCGAAAAAGCAACACTCTATAAATCGCAAAATTTTGGTGAAGGTGATTTCATCTTTACGGATGCTTCAGGAGAAAGTCAGTTAAAAAAACCTACATTATCTTTTGTCGGGTTCAGTCCGCTATTCTTAGATTACGATAACGATGGATACCTTGATATTTTCTCTGCAAACGGTCATCCACAGGAGATAATTGAGCTGTTAACCGATCACGAAACTTACGCGCAAAGTGATCAACTTTTTCATAACAACGGGGATGGCACCTATACAGAGGTTTCACAGACTTCTGGGGGTTATTTTTCGAAAAAACTTGTCGGAAGGGCAGCCGCATCAGCCGACTACGACAACGATGGTGATGTTGACATAGTTGTGATGAATTCAAATCAGCGTGCAGTGTTGTTGCGAAACGATGGTGGAAACCAGAAAAACTGGATTGGCATCAAACTCATCGGAACACGCAGCAACCGAGACGGAATCGGAACGAAGGTAAAACTAACTGCAGGTGGAATTACACAGATAGCAGAAGTGAAAAGCGGTTCAAGTTACGCTTCAGGAAGCGATTTGCGATTGCTATTCGGTTTGGCTGAATCTGAGAAAGTTGACAGCATAGAGGTTATATGGCAAAGTGGAATTAAACAAAAATTGGAAGAAATTTCTGTCAACCAAACGATGATAATCTCAGAATCTGAGTAAAGATATTCTCAAAATTCAATCGTTAACCCGAAATAAGGCACTCGAGGCAGCTGACTACTTTCACCAATCTCCTGCTTCTCAATTTGGATTTCCTCACCTTGAATCTCAAGTGTCCCCTCTTCAAGGATAAACTTAAAAGTGTTCTTACGATTGTAAGCATTTAATATTTCAATGAAACCACCTATTTTCATTCCCATAAAGTTCCATTTTTTACTAATCCTGATGTCCAATTTATGATATGGCGTCAATTTAGCACTCAAAGATCGGTCCAAACTTGCGAAAAGAGGGTTCAACCCACGTGTCACTGGGTCTTGTATGAGAATGATTGTACTAATTGGTGCTTCAGATGTTCCGCTTAGGTACTGCCACTTCGCGCCAATTTCAAAATCTGGAGTGACGTTATAGTTTGCTACAATGCTAACGATGTGTGTGTTATCAAAAAGATACGGTTGATACGCAACATCAGGCGTTTCTCGCCTTTCTGCATGAGTGTATGCATAAGATATCCAGCCGAAAAACTTATCAGGAACTCGGTGACGTAGGAACAGTTCCACACCCCCAACGTACCCAGCCCCTTGATTGAGATAGTTTGCTATTTCATCCTCGGTTATTATTTTTTGCGCATCTTTATAATATGTGGCAAACTTGAATTCCGTTTGAGAGGAGAGTTCATGTTCTATCTCCATGATATAATGCCGAGAGAGACTGGATTTTAATGCATCGTTACCATTTTCTGCCAGCAGCTGAGAAAGTTGTGGACTCTGTTCATAGTGTCCATAAGCAAAACGAAGGTTAGAACCGACCGGTAGTGTGATGCTTACGCTACCGCGTGGTTGAATAGAAACCTGCTCTATCAAATCCAGGTAATCAAGCCGAACACCGAGGGCAACTGAAAGCGCGGGCAAAGGGTCATATCGTGTTTGTAGATAGCCTTCAGCACGTTGTAAATCGTGTCCGAATTCATAGTCTCTGGTTTCAGTCGTGCGTACCCGTGCATTTCCATCATCGTCAAACTCTACCTTCTCTGGTTCTGTTCGCAATAATTCTTGTAGTCTCTCTTCATCTGGAACTTCATCTTCAAATGCCGGAAAACTTGCATGTTCAGTACTATTTGCAGGACTAAAAGCAAAGAGAAATCCCGGTTCAAGATGAAGTGTAGGTGTAAACCTATAAGATAGGTCTTCGCGGACGGTGTAAACCGGAACATTTACCTTTAATTTGAATTCAGCGGACTCTGCGGCTCTTGAGATCAACTCACCGTCTTCATCTCTATAGGTAGTCTCTGAGATGAGCGCATTGGCGTCTATATCGAGAAAGTTAAATGATCGGGTAAGCGATAAATGTGAAGTGAGATTATCGGTGAAGTTTGAACGGAGATGGAATCCTTGTCCGTTGAATCCGTTTTTAAAAAAGATAGAAGAAGTGAATGGCTGTGATTCCATTTCATCATCTCTTACCTGTAATTCCGCACTTGTTTCTTCAACTTCAAAATGAAAATGGTCTGTTGCCGCAAATGCATTAAGTGTGAGATGATGTTTTTCAGTAAGCGGATAGGCAAACTTTAACTGATAATCTGAAAAATAGGGAAACTGCTGTTCTGATCCACTTTGCCTTTCAGCGATAGGTCCAATGATAAGATCTAAGTAACTCCGCCGTCCGGATACAGATACATATCCGTTCTCACCTATTTTCCCTTCCAGTAACCCTTCAGAATACCAAATATTGAGGTTAAATTTCCCATCAAACCGTTCTGCCAGACTGTCTCGTGCGTGTATGTCAAGCACAGCTTGTGAATCTAATCCGAACTGAGCTCCGTATCCACCTGCGTAAATGTCAATTGTATCAATCGTTTCTGAACTGATGGTTGAAAGCAAACCGCCCCAATGGAACGGGTATCCGAGAGGTGTTCTGTCAAGATAGTAGAGATTAGATCCGGGTTCACTACCTCGAATATAGAGTACACCAAAGAGATCGTTAGGGATACCGATACTGGGGAGTGTTGTCAATCCTTTTAGTGCATCGGTTCCTGCACCGGCAATTCGTAGCAGTTCACTTCCACGAATCTCCTTTCGGCTCACCGTTGGTGGAACGCGTTCCCCCTCAACAACGATTGTCTCCAACTCAAATACTTCACCAAGGTACATCTTCGCTTGTGTAGTATGTCCTGCAGTCACCTCAACGGTGGTTCTCGTTGGTGTGGTAAAAGAGGGATGTATGATTGTAAGTGTATATGTTCCCGGAGGGACACCCGTAAACCAAACCTTTCCGTCTGCATCACTCTTTTGGCGTTCATCCGTTTCAAGAATATGAACTTCAGCACCTGTGAGTGGTTTTCCGATGTCTCGGTTATAGACTGTGCCTTCAATTGTGCCTGTTTGCGCAAACGCAGGTATCGGAAGTATAAAGACCAGCAATAGCCAGACAAGACTATGTTTCAATTTAATAACTCCTATTGTGGATTATACCAAATTAACTTGATTAGAAGTTTTCTAATAGCGGTTAGCATTGCGAGGCACGGGGACCTCGCGCTACAAATCGGGTTAATTGTGGATTAGTGGTAGATTTTCATAACTAATTGTACAATATGTTGCCTCAAGATTGCCAAACTAAAATTCATAGATAACGCCAATAGAGAATAAAAAGGGGATTTGTGGGACTTTAATAGACTCTAAGGTTGCTGGATCAAAATCTTCGGGCAAATCTTCTGGGGCAATATTTTCAATAACATCTAAAATCTGATTGGAAACGCCTAATCTCATACTGTTTTGGTGCAAAAAGAAATAGGCATTCCATATTTCTATAAATTCGGTGACAGGCAAGCCAAACCACCTACTCTTTCGACTCAACCTTAAATCTAATCGATGGTAAGGGGGTAGTTCAGCCTGAAGAATAGCATCAAGGTTATCAGAGATAACCTTGTTCATGCCGAGCGTCACAGGGTCTTGGATTTGGAAAAATGCACCTATTGGGGCTGCAGAAGTTCCACTTAAATATTGCCATTTCATCCCGAGTTCGGAATTATGGTTGAGGTTATAGTTTGCAACAACGCTCACAATATGGCTATTATCAAATAGATAAGGTTTGTAAGCATCGTTCGGATGGTTGCGCCGTTCTGAATGCGTATATGCATACGATACCCATCCGAAGAATCTATCCTCGATCCGATGCCGCAAGAAAACCTCTACACCACTAATGAAACCGTCACCTTGATTGAGATAATCCGTAAAAGGCACATCTACAGTTGCATCTTCAAGGGATTCAACAAGTGCATCAAGGTCAATGTTCCGTGAAACTAATTTTTGCAAGTTTTTATAATAGGTGGCAAACTTGAATTCTGTATGCGGAGAAAAATTGTGTTCCAATTCCATAATATAATGCTTGGCGATACTGGATTTTAAAGATCGGTTTCCACCCTCCTTTAGTACCTGATATCCTAAAGGACTTTGCTCGTATTGACCGTAGGCGAGGCGGACGTTAGAATTGATCGGTAGTTTGATGCTCATGCTTGCTCTTAGCTGCGTTGAGAGTTCGTCTGTCATATTCAGATAGTCGAACCGCACGCCAAGCGCGAGTGATAGAAATGAAAATGGATCATAACGTCCTTGAAGATACCCCTCAGCACGTCGAAACGGGTAACTGAATTCGTCAAATGATCGACTCCCAACCAGCTCGCCCTCATCAAAATTTTCGTCCACGAATGCGCGGGTGGAATATGAAAAACTGTCAGCTGGACTGTAGAATAAGAGAAAGCCTGGCTCAAACAGGAAGTTGTCTGTTATTTTGTAGGCAATATCTGTCCGAAGTTGATATGCTGGTACCTTAGTCTTTATGTCAGAGAATAATCCTTCTCGCGTTGGACCTTCATCAATATCGAAAGGAGAGCCAAACTGCATATTGAGAAAGTTGAAAGAACGGGTTAGGGACAGATAGGATGTGAATTTTTCTGTAAATTCTGACCGGAGATGAATGCCTGCACCTTCAAAGCCGTTTTTGTAGTAGGCAGAAAAATTGCTATCCCTCTCTGTGTCATCAAATATGAGATTAGAGAAATCAAAATGATCTGTCGCACCTAAAGCGTTGAGTGTAAGCTGATGCTTGTCGGTGAGTGAGTAAACAAACTTGAGTTGATAATCAAACAAGTGGGGCAATGTAACGTCAAAGAAGCGGTTAAAGATGAGACCTGATAGGTCGCGTCGGGCAGCGGCGGAGACGTACCCTTTCTTACCAATCTTGGTTTGAATGTAAGCTTGAGGATATAAAATGTTAATATCAATAACACCAGACCTCTTTTTCTCTATCCGATCTGGTGAATGAATGTCAATAACCGATTGCGAATCCAAACCGAATTCCGCTCCGTAACCTCCCGCGTAAATGTGAATATCATCAATCGCACCCGAATAAATTGTTGAGATAATCCCGCCAAAATGAAACGGATATCCCAACGGTGTCCGGTCAAAATAGTAGAGTGTAGACCCCGGTTCACTGCCGCGAATATAGAGAACACCAAAAACATCGTTCGGAATACCGATGCTCGGAAGCGTTGTCAATGCTTTCAAAGCATCAGCACCGGTACCTGTGATACGTCTAATTTCTGATCCGCGTATCTCTTTTCGACTGATAGTTGGTGGCAGTCGTTTTCCTTCCACAACAACTGTTTCCAGTTTGAAAACAGGTCCCAAATATATTTTGACTTGGGTTGTATCGCCCGCGCTGATCTCAACAGTAGTTTGTGTTGGTGTGTCGAAAGCAAGATGTTTGATCGAGACGGTATAAGTTCCGGGAGCGATGTCGGTGAACCGAAACTTTCCATCCCTTTTGGTATCCTGACGTTGCTTGGTTTCAACAATGTAAACCTCTGCGCCTGCTAATAGTGCGCCGGTATAACGATCATAGATAGTGCCTTCAATATCACCTGTCGCAGTGGCTTTTTCTAATTGGAACGCTGGTCCGAGATAGATTTTGCCTTGAATAGTCTTGCCTGCGCTTACCTCAATTGTGGTTTTTTCGGGTGTTTTATAGTCGGGATGGGATACAGATAGAGTCTGACATACTCCCACAACTAAAGCAGTGGGGTTCTTTTGTCCCACCTGCTGTGCAGATTGTGGTATCAACAAGGGTTGCTTGCGCGAGCAAGTCTAACACCCTCTACTCCAAAGGTCGATGCCCCGACCTTATGAACGTTTATCGCCGCGTTTATATCACGGTCGTGAGAAAGTTTGCATTTATGACAAACCCAAGAGCGCACTTTCAAATCCATCGTTTCATTTCGATGTCCGCAGTTGTGGCATATAGGCGTTGTGGCTTCCCATCGTCCGATGGTTTCAACGCGCTTTACTCGCTTTTGTGCTTGCCATCGCATTTTGAGCATGAACTCACCGAAGGACAAGTCAGAGACTTTGCCTCCCCAGAGCCGTTTCATGCCTTGCAAGTTGAGGTCTTCAAAAAAGCAGACATCAAACTTTCGGACAAGTTCAAGGGCGAGTTTCCAATGATGATCGGCGCGTTGATTAGCAATCTTGCGATGTTGCCTCACATAGTGTTTCCTCGCCCGTTCGCGATTGTTGCTGCCACGTTTCTTTTTAGACAAGGCACGATTAGCTTGCTTCACTTTCTTTGCGGAGTGTTTATAGAACAGAGGCGAGTTATATTTTGTGCTATCAGAACAAGTGAGAAAGGTTTTCAAACCGAAGTCAAACCCTGCTGTTCTACCAGTCTTGAGTGCCGGTTCAAGTCCTTCGTCATCTGTCAGAATAGTCAAATACCAATCACCGAGCGGATCGCGTTTGAGGGTCACGCGTTTGATGTTACCTCTAATTTCACGAGAATACCAGAAACGATACCAGCGTCCGTTGATACGGATTTTTGCTACTGGACACCCATCCGATTTCTCAAGCACTTCTATTTTCACCTGATTACCATTGAATGTCATAGAACGATATTTGCGCCAACCCTTGAATTGCGGTGGACGCTTAGCCCTGCCTTCAAAGAAGTTGGTATACCCGCGGTCAAGCCGTCTCAGGCATTCTTGCAATGCCCACGAGTAAGGGATATGCCAGTGTGCATACTTTTCCAACTTCTTGAGTTTCGTCAAGTGTTCACTCAATCGGTTATAGGAGGCACGCTTATAGCCTTCGCAATCTCCGAAGAGACGATAGTGGCGAAGCATCAACGCCACAAAATGGTTATACACTTCGCTGATGATACGCGTCTCAGTTTGCAAATGACGATTGCGTTTATGGTTCTGAAGTTTGTCTTTATAGGTCCGCATTGCTTAGCCTCCAGCATTGCTTCCAAGGACAGTCAACAGGGGTAGCATTACCTCAAGAGAGGTAAATGTCCCGCCTTACCAGCAATGCTATAGATACTATAACAAAACCGATAAAATATGTCAACTGTTTTTTTTCTGTCACACACTTTGGTCTGATACACGAAGGCGGTGTCTACATCCCAAAACTAAAGCATTGGGTTTTGACACCGAAATCTGATAAGTGCCTATGGGAATTCCGGTGAACTGAAAATTTCCATTCGCGTCAGTCTTTTGGCGTTCATCCGTTTCAAGGATATGAACTTCAGCACCTGTGAGTGGTTTTCCAGTGTTTTGGTTATAGACTGTGCCTTCAATTGTGCCTGTTTGCGCAAATGCAGATATTGGAAGTATGAAGACCAGCAATAGCCAGAACAGACTATGCTTCAATTTAATAACTCCTAATTCGGATTGGTGATAGGTTTCATCAGCTAATTGTACAATATGTTGTCTCAAGGTTGCCAAACTAAAACACTTATAAATCCATCAGAGACTGCAAATTGGATATCGGATTTCTCAAAAGAATTTGGAAGAGAACATATTTAATACCAGATTAACGGGATTATACCAACTTAACGTGATTAGAAGTCTTTTGATATAGGACACGGTTGCGAGGCACGGGGCCCTCGCGCTACAAATCGGGTTAATTGTGGATTAGTCTTATTTTTCTGGGCAGACAGCGCGCTTACAAAGCACCAAATCAACGCCAAATGGCCTATGGCATTTGGCACCTACCGATTGAGATCAAGTTAATTTGGTATTAGACGCACTCGGCTGAATCGTTTGCCTCACACTGTTGTGATACTTTCTGCACATTACCTGCCCAGTATAACGGACAGGACTGAGACCTACCTATTTGATGAAACCGATCTTGAAGTCGCCGGCAGTAAAAATTGAAATTACGGAAAGCAAATGACCTCCGACTTGACTGTGACTGGGTTTATCCACAAAACTACCCATCCGGCAACGCATAAACACCCCACCGAACCTTAACAATCTCACCCGTATCTACAAGTCGCCTAAGTTCATTATCTATTGATTTCGGATTTCCATCAATAGCTGCCGTGAGTTCCGATGCTTTTTTCTCGCCATTCGCAAGTAGAGAGAGTATCTGCTCTCGGAAAGAGACACGTGGTATGTTGCCTCCCCGCAGTTTATTCAACAAACGGTTTGCATGCGCTGTAGAGCATCCCAAGATACGTTCCACCTCTGTTCTACTGGTTTCAGCAGTTATCGCAGCACTTTCAGCCTCAAAACGCTCGCGTGTCGTTATTACCTCCGGCAACTTGTGTAGCCCACCGGCAACCTCAAAATCTTCCCAGTCAAATAGAAGCGTCTCAGGTCTATCGGTAATATCTGGCAGTGGGAAGCTTGCGATCAGCACAACCTTTTTATTTGGCAAATAGGTCAAGCCTGCCTGTCCTATAATCTTGCTGAGTAAACCGCCAACGTGTGTTTCATAAACGTTCTGGACACGTCCATCTTTATACCGGCAAGGTTCCGTTTCACTTTCATAACAGAGCGGTGCCGCGTTGTTTCCATACAAAATCTGTGCTCTCCGCCAAATGATACCATGTGACCAATGCGGTGTGTCGACTATCCATAAGACTTGTGCTTCTTGAAAAGCGGTCTCTAACCCTTCCAATACTTTGAAATCCGTGATGAAACAGACGTTGTCGCTTTCTGCGACATCTGGCAATTGCTTGATAATTGACTTGTCGGTAACAATCGCATGCTTAACGTTCGGGTCGCGTGCAATTTCTGATCGGATACCTTGAAAAAAACGTTGTCCCATTTTAGATACGCCAAGAACGTTCCAGCTTTTGTTATGCTCTAACACTGTTTCTCCTGGATAGGTGCCTGTACGTATCTGAAAAACCTGATTTCCCTTGACCCAGGCTGCCGGTTTAACACGAATGACTTTGATCTCTTCATTCGGGAACGCTTTCCGTAAATCTCGTTCAGAAAAGGTTGATGACATTAACAGCAAGCGTTTGACGCTTGAATGCAGCACTGGCAGCATCCATAAATGCAAGACGTTGTGATGCAATATCATCGGTGCATCCGCATCCTGTGTGTAATATGCCAAGAAATGTTTCAACTGATGCCAGAACGTCCAGTTCGGATACCGACAAACAGTGGGAAATTTCTGAATGCTCTGGACGGTCTCCGTGTTCAAGATGCCCAATTGAATAGCTTCTGCCATCTGCATAGGGATTTTCATGTCTTCGTTCAGCACGAAAGAGTTAGGGATAAAAAGTGGCAACCCCTTTGCAGTAAGTGTCCCTTTAGCGTTTTTGTCTAATGGAATGTAAGCAGAAGCACCGCCTTCAAACTCAATGGTGAACCGTGCCAATTCCTGTCTGGTTTCAGCATCAACATATCCGCGATTGATGACTTTACCTTTCACAGGCACTTGACACATCTGTCTGATGAGTTCCGCTTCGTATTGTTGAAACGCTTCCACCGCAGTGCGAATCCGTCTAACAGCATTATCATTCGGATCGGTTTTGATTTCTAATGCGTTCAACAACGCTTTGGCAAACTTTCCCAAAATCTCCCCTTGCCAGTTGACACTCCATTCTTCTAATATCCTTTTTGGCATATAACATTCAAAAAACAGACCTTGCGGTGGGATTTGATCAATGATACAAAGCCGTTCTGTCCCATCAACTTTTTCAAGGAGCTCTGCTACGATTTCCGAGTATTGTGGATCGTAAAACTGATAAAGCGTTCCCGATATTTGTGCTGTGGCGCGTTTTAATGCGGCGGGTTGTGATAGATAGCCGCGGTCCTGGCATTCTGTCTGAACGGGGCATTGCGGGCAAATACTTTCATTCGGGTTGCCACCTCTTGCCTCAAGTGTGCTGCACCGTTCATAATCCTCACACATATTTCCGTGTTGGAAAGGGGTTGCCATCCGCACGTCAATAGGTATATCTTTCACATGATCCCATCGGAATCTTCGCGACCGCCAACGTGCGACCGATTGCACATTGCGCTTTTGAAATTGCTTTGCTATCTCTTCTACTGTCCAAAAACCTGCGTTCAAACTGATAGCCCCACCGTTGAGAACATAGGAGCCGGCTGCATAAGTTTTACCTGCCCCTGTTTCGGCAATGAGCCCAATAACGCGTTCCGTCCTGTCAAAAGCTTGTTGGATCTGAACTTTATTCTGTTCGTGTGTGTTGTAATTCTTTTGCGTCTGTTCCGGCTTGTGCAGCACAGGAGGTAGGCGTTTTATTGCCAATGGACTCAGTTTTCCCTCCCGGACAGCAAGCACCTTATCGGATACAGGCAGACCGGTAGCAGGTACCGGTGGTATAATGCCGGTATCATCCCAGATATCTGTGATAGACGTGGCATTCATGGGGAATTCAGTATTCGGTGTAGCCGCGCGGACCCACACGGTGCCGCGGTCCTCCCATAATAACACAGAGATGTCTCTACCCTCGCTGCCCTGACGGGTCCACTGGTGAAAATTGTCCTCCTGTTTAACATAAGAATAGCCGTGTTCCAAAAACGCATCTTTTGCGAGATCAAGCAGATTTGAACCGAGGGATGGCGGCGCAACGGTGCTGGCTTGGGGATCCGGTTCCAGGGTTTGCTGCCCAAGTGGTGTAGGGTCATGAATTTCAGCGCGAAGTTTATCAATAACGGTAAAGAGGATCTCTTCGGAAACCACGGGTGGGTCTAACAGATTTCCAAGCAGTATTTCGTAGCGTGCATCCCATCGGTTGTAACCCTCTTTCCCGAAGATTTCGAGATACACGTCTCGTTGATGTGGATTTTCCGTGCTCGGTGTGTGCTTATAGATATACTGCTTCGCCTCGTGGGTATTTGGATGTAGATAATCCGGGACTCTACAAGAAAAACGCAATCCACCAGACTTTGACATTGTCAACAACGGGTTTACAACAGCATTGACAAGTGTCTCAATACAGTTCAAAACAGCGTCCGGTGCAGCACATAGTGCCTGATATGTAAAATTGAGGTCGTGCCATTGTGCGCCATCGCGTTCGGAGGGGATACCTGTATACACCTGAATTCCGCATGATGTTTTCCATCGTCTTATTCCCCAATCATCTACGGTTTGGCGTTTCAAGAACCTTTCACCGCCAAAAGGGTTTGGACCGTGGTCATTGTTAGGGGCGCGTCCTATTGGCATAAAAGAGATGGCTGCCTGTTCCAAGTCATACAGTCGGACAGGATATCTGTAGGCGCAATAGACTGTGAAATGATAAGGAAGTCCTTTGTAAGGCGCAGGTGTGACGACTGTTTTTCGTTGCCGAAGCGGTTTCTTGTGCCGTTGATGGCAGCGTTCAATAATATCTTTCAATGATTGCATAGTCTCTAAAAAAAGAAGTTTTAACAAAAATTACACTCTGGTAGGTGCGGTTTCCGAACCGCGCCTATTATCAAACTCATGTTACATAGTAACGTGAGTTTGATAAAAACAAGATGTCGGGCTTCTTGTAGGGGCGAGGTCTTCTCGCCCGTAGGGGTTAGGTTACCTAACCCCTATGAAAATGTCCATTTATGTTTAGAATTTGCTATATATCAAACTCATGTTACATAGTAGCATAAAATCCTTTCTTGGTCAAGATTATTGCGATTCAGCAGGGTTATTTAGTTTTAGGCTTTTTGTCCATTTTAGACGAAAAGTCGCGATTCGGAGATCGCTCCTACAGGGGAGAGTCTTGAGCAAAAGTTCAAAATTATTGGAAAACTAAATAACCCTGGCGATTCAGCAGGGCTATTTAGTTTTAGGCTTTTTGCCCATTTTAGCCAAAAAGTCGCGATTCGGAGATCGCTCGGACAGCGGAGAGTCTTGAGCAAAAGTTCAAAATTATTGGAAAACTAAATAACCCTGGCGATTCAGAGGCCGGTGAATCAACACCACGATACAGCGATCATAGCGGGTGCGGTTTCCCGACAAATGCCAACCTCCATATCCCCTTTTTCAGAGGGGACGTATTTGGCGTTGATTCCACTATTTTGTCTGAACAAGGATTCATAGGATTTCCAGATTATCAGGATTATTCTCACCAAGCGTTTTTTGCGTTTGAATCTCGGATTAGATGGATACGGTGCGGTTAGGAAATCGAACTTACCGGGGTTGTTTGAGAAATTATGTATTTTACAAATTTATTGACAAAATTGACAAAATTGATTACAATGATTTATAATTCCATTTTAAATCATAAATATGATATAATATAATATACTTAATATTAGATTTAATATGGATTTTAACAATTTAATATAGTATAATAGATTTAATATTACAATACCTTCGCCAATTATCCTGGGTTTAGTTCAGGTTGTGTGTGATGAATAGCACCGATTGATCCCAGATGTTGTGCGATTTGTTCAATAACAATAGGCTCAGGTTTTTGCGGAAGTATTTTTAATGTTTCGTGTAAATACTTCAAACCTCGGTAGTGTGCTTTTAGGTCTAACACACTAAACTCGGTATTCTCACAACGGCATGTATCTGTGAGTTTAGCACGGACAGATACCATAAACATTGATAAGTTTACCGCATTGTTCACGGGTATCTTGTTGACATTGATAAAATCTTGTCCTCCCCAATATTGTTTTGCATCACGGAAGTTGAATTCAATTTGAAAACGTAGGGCATAATAATCAATCATTTTTTCAGCGTCCAGTGTCAAATCAGAGTTGAACACTAAGACGTGTGCTTGCTGTTTCGTGGTCAGGTTCGTCTTGAGAATGCAAACCACGTTCAGTCTGTCTGCGAACTTTTTGTAACGTAGTTTCATTTGATATACTTCGGTTTTCAGGTTTCCGATCATGTCGGTAGAGACACAGTCCTTTGCGTCAATCTGTCGTGGGTTGAAACGATCAGCATAGATGCGGGGTCGTCCGCGTCCGACGTAAGGTGTCGACAGTGCTATAATTTCAGGCATGGGTGATTGTCCTTTCAAAGTTATGAGTGATTATTTTATAACTTTAGGACATCCGTCCTATTTATTTAACTATTTTTTGGTGAATGTATTATCATATTAAGACATATTAAATGTAAATAAATAAAAAACTTGATTTGATTAAAATTAAGTTTTATGTTATAATTAATGTCTGTTCAATATGTGACTTCAAGTGTCGGAATAGCGAACTAAGCCTGTATACTCTCATATAATTAGGTGTTGGCAAGTACGTATAACATAGAAAATTGGTATGTTCCACTATGGAGTTCCATTTTTACTATTTAATTGTAAGACAATTAAAATTTAATTTTATATTATGTTTAGTATATTAATACCTTGCCTAAGCACTGAAATCAAGTTCAGATAATTGGCGAAGGTATTGTAATTAGCACAAGTCGTTAATATTAGATTTAAGCAAGTTTCAATATTAAATTTATGTTTTTGATCTTCAGACCCGTTGGAAGATTGGAAGTATGGAAGTTGGGAAGATAACGAATACAGCGTTTCTTCCAGTTTTCCTTTTTTCTACCCTTCCTCAAAACCTAAAATTTATTTCCTAATATTGCTTAATATTAGATTTAATATGGATTTAACAATTTTTGACCGTATCTGTCTGAATCGTGGATTTTGTTGGGTTTCGCAAGTTCTACCCAACCTACGGTTGATCACGCTAACATAAATTGTCCATCCTGCGAGGGAGACGTTAAACCCCCGCACTAACATGCAACGGAGCAGATCATTCAAAATGCCGAAAATAGAAAATAAAGATGTATTTTTTGCGGGAGTATCTTGGGCTTTGTATCCTTTTAAGCTTTATCCGCTTGATTCGGATTTGCCTGATATCGGGGCAGTTTATATCTTCACGAAGGTAGGAGATGGGTTCTACCAGCCTCTATACATTGGGCAAACAGACACGCTTATCAGTTGCATCAAACACCACGAAAAATGGGTATGTGTCAACAAATGTTTCGTGAATTCTATCTGTGTCTATTTTGAAAACGACGCAACAACTCGCATCCAGATAGAACACGATCTTATTGGTCGGCAACAGCCGCCATGCAATGAACTTTGATGGTACAACACCAAATAATTTAAGGGGAGATTATCTTGAAAATATTATGCATAAATCAAAAGTATATTGTGTCAAAATTTATTGTTCTCTTATTAGTTCTAATGCCGCATATTGTAGGCTATGCGGATGTTGCGCCTGTCAGTGAGCGCACGGCAGCAGTGCGCGATGTGATCGTTGCTGCAGTGCCGGGCATCAATGCTGCCGTCGATGTGACCGAAACACACCTTGCGGCAATTACAGACCTCAATCTACGCGGTGCAGGCATTTCAGTGTTGAAAACCGGTGATTTTTCCGGTTTGACCGGACTTACCAATCTAAATCTATACGGCAACCAACTCAGTAGTTTACCGGACAGCATTTTTGAAGGGTTGACCGCGCTGACAACGCTCCGTTTAGGTGGCAACACCGTTAACCCGTTGCCAATTACTGTATCAATAGAAAATCTTGATAATGGACAGTTCAAGGTTGTTGTGCCCACGGGTGCGCCGTTTGATATTGTCCTACCGCTCAGTGCCATGAACGGCAGCATTGCGAGCGAGGCAGCCAGCATCACCATATCTAAAGGTAGCACGGAGAGCAGTGCCCTCACAGTATCCCGCACAGCCAGCATGACCGCTGCTGTCACTGTTGATGTTGGCACGTTACCAAGCCTGCCGTTGAACCATTACGGTTATGTGCTATCCAAATCTGACGCGCTTCCGCTTGAGGTTATCGGTGAAGTAACCACGACCCCTGTAGTTCCCGACCCTGTAGTTCCCGACCCTGTAGTTCCCGACCCTGTAGTTCCTGACCCTGTAGTTCCCGACCCTGTAGTTCCCGACCCTGTAGTTCCCGACCCTGACCCGCCAACACCAACAAATACCGCGCCGATGTTTTCTGATGGTGATATCACCGTCCGCATAGTAGCAGAGAACACGGCAGCAGGTGTCAACATCGGCAGTGCAGTAGCTGCAACCGATGTGAACAATGACACTTTAACATACATGCTCACGGGCACCGATGCAGGTTCGTTTAGTATTGATAGCAGTTCGGGACAGTTGACAACAAAAGCAGCATTGGATTATGAAATGAAGCGCGTCTATTCGGTATCAATTACTGTCTCTGATGGCAACCTCACAGATACAATAAGAGCCATCATCAGTATTATTGATACAGCTGATACTCCCTTGGTCTCGATGTCACTTCCTGTGAGCCAGCGCACACCACAAGTGCGTGATGCGATCATTGCTGCGGTCCCGGGCGTAAGTTCAGCGAATGATGTGACGGATGCACACCTTGCAGCAATTACAAGCCTCAATCTGCGTTCTGCAAGTATTTCTGAGTTGAAAACAGGTGATTTTTCTGGATTGACCGGACTGACAAGTCTCAATCTATACAACAACATGCTGAGCAGCCTGCCGAATGGTATCTTTGAAGGACTTACCGCATTGACAAGCCTTCGCTTAGGTGGCAATCTCGTTGATCCGATGCCACTCATTGTATCCTTGCAGCAAGTTGATGCGAATCAGTTCCAAGCTGTCATCCCCACAGGTGCACCGTTTAATGTTGTGCTACCGGTCAGTGCGATGATGGTCACTATTCCGAAAGGCAGCTTCACAAGTGCGCCCTTCACCGTCGTTGATATGGCAACCGTGAATATCGACGCGTTGCCAAGTTTGCCTGCCAACCATTTCGGCTACGCGTTCTCTAAATCAACCGTCTGTAACCGCACGCCTGAAGTAGCAGAAGCGATCGCAGCTGCGGTGCCGGATGTAACCGATTGCCGTAATGTAAGCGATATCCAGCTTGCAACAATTACAAGCCTTGACTTAAGTGGCAAGGGGATTACCGCGCTGAGTAGTGATGATTTCTCAGGGATGCTGTCGTTGACAACGCTTAACCTGAGTAATAACATACTCAGTAGCCTCCCAGATGGTATATTTGACGATCTTCCATCCTTAACAACACTTGACCTGAGTGGCAATTCGGTCTCTCCGTTCCCGTTTACTGTGTCGCTGCAGAAGGTCGGTGAGAACATGCTCAAAACAGTAGTCCCGACAGGCGCGCCTTTTGACATTGCCATGCCCGTGATCATCAAGACAGGCAACACACTCACCGGCACAATCAACCTTACAATCCCGCAGGGCAGTAGGGAAAGTCAATTAGGCACGGTTACCCGCACTGCCGGCACGACCGCTGCAGTTACCGCAGATATCGGCACCTTGCCGAGTTTGCCCGCAACGCATACCGGCTACGTGCTTGTTAAAACGAATCAACAGCCGTTGGAAGTTCTCAGTGACATAAACGTAGCACCCGTATTCACAGCGGGAGTAAGTGCCACCCGCAGCATAGCAGAGAACACAGCAGCAGGCACAAATATCGGCAGTGCTGTTGCTGCAACAGATGCTAATGACGACACGCTTACCTATACGTTGAGTGGGACAGATGCAGCGTCGTTTGATATTGTCAGCACATCGGGGCAACTGCAAACAAAAGCAGCCTTAGATTATGAAACGAAAAACGCCTACTCAGTGGCAATCACCGTCTCTGATGGAAAACGGACAGACACGATTAGCGTGACAATCAGCGTCACAGACGTAGACGAGAAACCTGAAACGGATGATCCTGTTACGACGAAGGATCCCACGCCAACAAACAACGCACCTGTGTTCACAGCAGGCGAAAGTGCCACCCGTTCTATAGCGGAGAATACCGGTGCGGGTGTGGACATCGGCAGTGCTGTTTCTGCAACAGATGCGGACAATGATACGTTGAAATATAGTCTCGGTGGCACTGATGCGGCATCGTTCAGTATTAACAGCACAACCGGGCAGCTGAGAACCAGCGCAGCGTTAGATTACGAAACAAAGACCTCCTATTCGGTGACAATTACCGTTTCCGATGGTAGTCGGACTGATACAATTACCGTCACTGTCAACATCACTGATATAGACGAGGTGCCCTCAAATACCGCGCCTGTGTTCGCAGCAGGTAACAGCACAACACTCACCGTGGCAGAAAACACGGGGTCCGGTGTAGATATTGGCACAGCAGTGTCTGCGACAGATGCTGATAATGACACGTTGACCTATTCGCTCGGTGGCACGGATGCGGCATCGTTTAGCATTGACAGCACAACCGGGCAGCTGCGAACCAGCGCAGCGTTAGATTACGAAACAAAGACCTCCTATTCGGTAACAATTACCGTCTCCGATGGCAGTCTAACCGACACGATCAGCACCACTATTGCTGTCACCGATGTAGACGAGACACCCTCAAATACCGCGCCTGTGTTCACGGATGGTGACAACACCAACCGCTCCGTTGCTGAAAATACTGGTGCTGGTATAGATATCGGCACAGTTGTGTCTGCTAATGATACGGACAACGACGCATTGACATATAGTCTCGGTAGCATAGATGCTGCGTCGTTTAGCATTGATAGCACAACCGGACAACTGCGAACCGAGGCAGCCCTGGACTATGAAACCAAGTCTTCTTATTCGGTAACAATCACCGTCTCCGATGGCAGCCTAACCGACACGATCAGCGTCACTATTGCTGTCACCGATATAGACGAGACACCCGCGAATACCGCGCCTGTGTTCACGGATGGTGACAACACCAACCGCTCCGTTGCTGAAAATACTGGTGCTGGTATAGATATCGGCACAGTTGTGTCTGCTAATGATACGGACAACGACGCATTGACATATAGTCTCGGTAGCATAGATGCTGCGTCGTTTAGCATTGATAGCACAACCGGACAACTGCGAACCGAGGCAGCCCTGGACTATGAAACCAAGTCTTCTTATTCGGTAGCAATCACCGTCTCCGATGGCAAGGGTGGAACGGACACCATTACTGTCACTGTCAACATCACTGATATAGACGAAGCACCTGCAAACAGTGCGCCGGAGTTTGCGACTGGTAGCACGACGCTTACCGTTGCTGAAAGGACAGGGTCTGGAGTCAATATCGGCAGTACGATAACTGCGACAGATGCTGATAATGATACGTTGACCTATACCCTCGGTGGCACGGATGCGTCTGCGTTCAGCATTGATAGCAGTTCGGGGCAGTTGCGAACCAGCGCAGCATTGGACTATGAAAGCAAGTCGTCTTACACGGTAACCTTTATCGCCTCTGATGGCACGCTCACAGATACCATCACCGTTACAATCAACGTCAGTGATGTCAATGAGGCACCTGCGTTTTCCAACGGTGCCAGCACAACCCGTGCTATTGCTGAGAACGTACCTGTAGACATCAATATCGGCAGTGCCGTTTCTGCTACGGATCCAGACAACGATACCTTGACTTACACGCTCGGTGGCACAGATGCAGCAGCGTTTAGTATTGATGCCGCGACCGGACAGCTGCAAACCAAAGCACCCCTGGATTATGAAAAGAAGGATGCCTACTCCGTAACGATCACGGTATCCGATGGCACACTGAGAGACACGATTACCGTGGCTATAAGCGTCACAGATTTAGACGATGATGTGCGTTCAAACAATCCACCTGCGTTCAAAGAGGGTGACAGCGCGACACGCTCTATTGCTGAGAATACCGATCCCGGTGTAAATATCGGCACGCCTGTGGCTGCCACAGATGCGGACAACAACACACTCGCTTATCTGCTCAGTGGAGACGATGCTTCTGCGTTCAGTATTGATGATAGTTCAGGGCAGTTGCTAACAAGTGCTGCACTCAACTATGAAACGAAATCTTCCTATACGGTAACGGTTACTGTTTCCGATGGTAGTCTTGCAGATACTATCACTGTCACTATTAGCATCACGGATGTGAATGAGGCACCTGTCATCTCGGACAGTGCCGACACAACCCTGTCTATAGCAGAGAACACGGCAGCAGGCGTGAATATCGGTGGCACGCTCTCCGCAACCGATCCGGATGATGGCGATACCTTGACATGGACGCTCGGTGGCACGGACGCGGCAGCGTTTAGCATTAACAGCACAACCGGGCAGCTGCGAACGAGTGCATCTCTCAATTATGAAAGCAAGACATCCTATTCAGTCACCGTTTCCGTCTCTGATGGCAATGGTGGCACAGATAGCATCAGCGTTACGATCAACATCACAAACGTAAACGAGGCACCCGTGTTCAGCGATGGCAGCAGCACGACACGCTCCATTGCTGAAAATACCGGCTCCGGTGTGAACATCGGCAGTCTGGTCGCTGCAACAGATGCGGATAACGATGATTTGACCCATACCCTCGGTGGCACGGATGCGGGCTCGTTTAGCATCAGTAGCACAAACGGGCAGCTGCGAACAAGTGCAGCCCTTGACTATGAAAGCAAGACATCCTATTCAGTCACAATCAACGTCTCTGATGGCAATGGTGGCACTGACACGATCAGCGTCACTATCAATATTATAGACGTAGATGAGAACCGCGCGCCCGTGTTCACGGAGGGTAATAGTGCAACCCGTTCTATTGCAGAGAACACCGGTTCCGGTGTGAACATCGGCAGTGCCGTTTCTGCGACAGATGCGGATAACGATGATTTGACCCATACCCTCGGTGGCACGGATGCGGGCTCGTTTAGCATCAGTAGCACAAACGGGCAGCTGCGAACAAGTGCAGCCCTTGACTATGAAAGCAAGACATCCTATTCAGTTACAATCAACGTCTCTGATGGCAATGGTGGCACTGACACGATCAGCGTCACTATCAATATTATAGACGTAGATGAGAACCGCGCACCCGTGTTCGCTGAAGGTGATAGTGCAACCCGTTCTATCGCAGAGAACACAGGCTCCGGTGTGAACATCGGCACTGCCATCGCTGCGACCGATGCGGATAACGATGATTTGACCTATACCCTCGGTGGCACGGATGCGTCATCGTTTGGCATCAATAGCACAAACGGGCAGCTACGCACGAAATCTGCGCTTAACTATGAAAGGAAGATATCTTATTCGGTGACGATCACCGTCTCTGATGGCAATGGTGGCACTGACATGATCAGCGTCACTATCAATATCACGGACGTAGACGAGAACCGCGCGCCTGTGTTCACGGAGGGTAATAGTGCAACCCGCTCCATTGCGGAGAATACCGGTTCCGGTGTCAACATCGGCGGTGCCGTTTCTGCGACAGATGCAGACAACGACACTTTGGAATATAGTCTCGGTGGCACAGATGCGGGCTCGTTTAGCATTGACAGCACTTCCGGGCAGTTGCGAACAAGTGCATCTCTCAATTATGAAAGCAAGACCTCCTATTCGGTAACCGTCTCTGTCTCCGATGGGAATGGTGGGAATGATAGTATTACCGTCACGATAAACGTCACAAATGTCAACGAGGCACCTGTCTTCAGCGATGGTAGCAGCACGACCCGCTCCGTTGCGGAGAACACCGCAGCGAATACAAACATCGGGAATGCTGTCTCTGCAACAGATGTGGATAGTGGTGATACGCTCACTTACACACTCGGTGGCACAGATGCGGGTTCGTTTGACATTGTTCGCACTTCCGGGCAGTTGCGAACAAGTGCATCTCTCAATTATGAAAGCAAGACCTCCTATTCGGTAACCGTCTCTGTCTCCGATGGGAATGGTGGGAATGATAGTATTACCGTCACGATAAATGTCACAAATGTCAACGAGGCACCTGTCTTCAGCGATGGTAGCAGCACGACCCGCTCCGTTGCGGAGAACACCGCAGCGAATACAAACATCGGGAATGCTGTCTCTGCAACAGATGTGGATAGTGGTGATACGCTCACTTACACACTCGGTGGCACAGATGCGGGTTCGTTTGACATTGTTCGCAGTTCAGGGCAGTTGAAAACGGATGCATCTCTCAATTATGAAAGCAAGACCTCCTATTCAGTCACAATCACTGTCTCCGATGGGAATCTCACAGATACCATCAACGTCACTATTAGCATCACGGACGTAAACGATGCACCCGTGTTCTTAATAAGTAACATCATCCGGAGCATACAAATAGATGGAAATACCGCCGCCGGTGCAAATATAGGGGACCCTGTGTCTGCGACCGATGCAGATAATGACACCTTGACATACACGCTCGGTGGCACAGATGCGTCTCTGCTTAGCATTGTTGGCAGTTCAGGACAGCTGCAAACCACTGCCGCTTTCATAAGTGATACACGATCTGTCTACGCAGTCACCGTCACTGCTAATGATGGCAACGGGGGAAGTGTGAGCGTTAACGTGGGGGTTACTGCTACACGCAAGATACAGCAAGTAACAAACAGTGTCCCCGTGTTCACGGATGGTAGCAGCACAACCCGCTCCGTTGCGGAAAACACAAACGCGGGTGAAAATATCGGCACTGCCGTTGCGGCGACAGATGATGATAACGACCCGTTGACATACACGCTCGGTGGCGATGATGCTGCATCGTTTGACATTGTTAGCACGACCGGGCAGTTGCAAACCAAGGCTGCGCTTAACTATGACACGAAGAACACCTATACGGTGACAATCACTGTCTCCGATGGGAACGAGGGGACCGATACTATCACTGTGACGATCAACGTCACAGAAGTCGACGATGACCCTGCCGCAATCAGTGATCGCACACCACAGGTGCGCGAGGCTATCCTTGCCGCAGCAGGTGTAACTTCTGCTGCTGATGTGACTGAGACGCACCTTGCCGCTATTACCGAACTTGAACTAAACAGCGTAGGGCTCACAGGACTGAAAGACGGTGATTTCAATGGGCTCACCAGCTTGACAAAACTTGAGATAGAACGTAATCAGTCGTTAGGGTCTTTGCCATCAGGTATTTTTGACGAACTCACTTCACTGACAGAACTCAGCCTGTTCGGCAACGACTTGAGTTCCTTGCCATCAGGTGTTTTTGACAATAACACCGCACTGGAGACACTCTGGCTGCCTGGCAACGGTTTATGGTCTTTGCCATCAGGTGTTTTCGACGAACTCACCGCACTGAAAAACCTTCACCTGCATCAGAACCGGCTGACTTCTTTGCCATCGGGTATTTTTGACAATAACACCGCACTGAAAAAACTTAACCTATACTATAACTGGTTGAGTTCCTTGTCATCGGATGTTTTTGACAATAACACCGCACTGAAAGAACTTGACCTATCGTCTAACCGGTTGACTTCTTTGCCATCAGGTGTTTTTGACAATAACACCGCACTCACAAAACTTGTCCTTTCGATTAACCGGTTGACTTCTCTGCCATCAGGTGTTTTTGACAATAACACCGCACTGGAAGACCTCGACCTATGGACAAACCAGTTGACTTCATTGCCATCAGATATTTTTGACGAACTCACCGCACTGAAAAACCTTCACCTTGGGTCTAACCGGTTGAGTTCTTTGCCATCGGGTGTTTTTGACAATAATACCGCATTGGAAAAACTTCACCTGCCAGGCAATAAAATCAGTGATATGTCTGCCGTTGAAAATTTGACATCACTCACACATTTATATATCGCTGGGAACCCGATTGTGAGTCAGGTGCCGCTCCTCAGGCTGCTTGAACAGAACCCTGATATGTACATAGATTACAATTTAAATTTGCTCTCCGGACGTACACCACAGGTGCAAGATGCTATCGTTGATGCGATCCCGGGCGTAACTTCTCCGAATGATGTGACTGCGGAACATATTGCCACTATTACCGAACTTGAACTAATCAATGCAGGGGCCGTAATCCTGAAAGCCGGTGATTTCGATGATCTTACCGCTCTAACAAAACTTGAGATAGAAAAAAATCCGTCGTTGACTTCCTTGCCGGATGCTGTCTTTGATGGGCTCACTTCACTGACAGAACTCAGTTTGTGGGACAACGGTTTGACTTCCTTGCCATCAGATGTCTTTGATGGGCTCACCGCACTCACAAAACTTGACCTGAAAGACAATAAAATCAGTGATATGTCTGCCGTTGAAAATTTGACATCACTCACACATTTATATATCGCTAGGAACCCGATTTCGGATTACGGACCGCTCCGTAGACTCAAGCTCAAGGAGCCGAGTATATTCATAGATATCACGATTCCACCCGAGGCGGGTGCAAACAACGCCCCCGTGTTCACGGATGGTAGCAGCACAACGCGCGCTGTGCAGGAAGGAACCGGTTCCGGTGGAGACATCGGCCCTGCCGTTGCGGCAACAGATGCTGATGAGGAGGACACGTTGACATACACGCTCGGTGGCACGGACGCTGCATCGTTTGGTATTGTCAGCACAACAGGACAGTTGCAAACGAGTGCTGCCCTTGATTATGACACGAAGAACACCTATACGGTGACAATCACTGTCTCCGATGGGAATGGGGGGACCGATACTATCACTGTGACGATCAACGTCACAGAGATAGGCGATGACCTGATCCCCCTCAGTAATCGCACGTCGCAGGTGCGCGACGCTATTGTTGCCGCAGTGCCGGGTGTAACTTCCGCCGCCGATATTACCGCGGCGCACCTTGCCGCTATCACCGAACTTGAACTAAACAGCGTAGGGCTCACAGGACTGAAAGACGGTGATTTCAATGGGCTCACCAGCTTGACAAAACTTGAGATAGAACGTAATCAGTCGTTAGGGTCTTTGCCATCAGGTGTTTTTGACGAACTCACTTCACTGACAGAACTCAGTTTGTTGGACAACGACTTGAGTTCCTTGCCATCAGGTGTTTTTGACAATAACACCGCACTGGAGACACTCTGGCTGCCTGGCAACGGTTTATGGTCTTTGCCATCAGGTGTTTTCGACGAACTCACCGCACTGAAAAACCTTCACCTGCATCAGAACCGGCTGACTTCTTTGCCATCGGGTATTTTTGACAATAACACCGCACTGAAAAAACTTAACCTATACTATAACTGGTTGAGTTCCTTGTCATCGGATGTTTTTGACAATAACACCGCACTGAAAGAACTTGACCTATCGTCTAACCGGTTGACTTCTTTGCCATCAGGTGTTTTTGACAATAACACCGCACTCACAAAACTTGTCCTTTCGATTAACCGGTTGACTTCTCTGCCATCAGGTGTTTTTGACAATAACACCGCACTGGAAGACCTCGACCTATGGACAAACCAGTTGACTTCATTGCCATCAGATATTTTTGACGAACTCACCGCACTGAAAAACCTTCACCTTGGGTCTAACCGGTTGAGTTCTTTGCCATCGGGTGTTTTTGACAATAATACCGCATTGGAAAAACTTCACCTGTCAGGCAATAAAATCAGTGATATGTCTGCCGTTGAAAATTTGACATCACTCACACATTTATATATCGCTAGGAACCCGATTTCGGATTACGGACCGATCCGTAGACTCAAACTCAAGGAGCCGAGTATATTCATAGATATCACGATTCCAGCCGCGAAGGGTGCGAATAATGCCCCCGTGTTCACGGATGGCGATAGCACAACCCGCGCCATAGATGAAAACACGGCTGCAGGGGAAAACATCGGCACGCCAGTCGATGCAACAGATGCTGATAACGACAAGTTGACATACACGCTCGGTGGCACGTATACTGCCTCGTTTGACATTGATAGCACAACCGGACAACTAAAAACGAAAGCATCCCTGAATTATGAAACGAAGAAGACCTATACGGTGACAATCACTGTCTCCGATGGGAACAAGGGGAACGCAACCACCGTCACTATTAACGTCAAAGATGTAAACGAGAGTGTGACCCCGGTCAGTGACCGCACGCAACAGGTGCGCGATGCTATTGTCCGAGCAGTGCCAGGGATTAATTCCGCGGATGATGTGACAGCGGCACATCTTGCCGCTATTACTGAGCTTGATCTTGGATATAGACAAATCACAACACTGCAAGACGGTGATTTTGATGGACTCACTGCACTGACAAAGCTCTGGCTGTCCGTTAACAGCATCAGCGATATATCACCACTTGCAGAATTGACTTCACTGACAACGCTCTCTCTGAGAAATAATAGCATCAGCGATATATCACCACTTCAAGAATTGACCAACCTGACAGAGCTGCTTCTGTCCTCTAACCGCATCAGCGATATATCGCCACTTCAAGAATTGACCAACCTGACAGAGCTGCTTCTGTCCTCTAACAGCATCAGCGATATATCAACACTTGAAAATTTGACCAATCTGACAGAACTCGATCTGTCCTCTAACAGCATCAGCGATATATCGCCACTTCAAGAATTGACTGCGCTGACAATGCTCGTTCTGTCCGTTAACAGCATTAGCGATATATCAACACTTGAAGAATTGACTGCGCTGACACAGCTCTCTCTGAGAAATAATAGCATTATCAATATATCGCCACTTGCAGAGTTGACCAATCTGACAACGCTTTCTCTGTCTTCTAACCGTATCAGGGATATATCGGCACTTGAAAATTTGACCAATCTCACACAGCTGATTCTATCCTCTAACCGCATTAGCGATATATCGCCACTTGCAGAGTTGACCAATCTGACAACGCTCTCTCTGTCCGTTAACCACATCAGGGATATATCGGCACTTGAAGAATTGACTTCGTTGGCACGGCTCTATATGGCCTCTAACCGTATCAGTGATATATCGGCACTTGAAGAATTGACTTCACTGGAAACGCTCGATTTTTACAGTAACGGCATCAGTGATATATCGGCACTTGAAGAATTGACTTCACTGACAAAACTCTATCTGTCCCGTAACAGCATCAGTGATATATCAACACTTGAAGAATTGACTGCGCTGACAACGTTAAGGCTCAGTGGGAATCCGATTTCAGATTACGCACCGCTCCGTAGGATGCAAGCGAACAATCCGGATCTAACCATAGATATTCCCATTCCTGCGGAGGATGGCAACGCAGCACCGGCAAGTCAAACGCTTCCCACTACCACAGCCTTGTTCTCCAACTATCCCAACCCATTCAACCCAGAGACGTGGATACCTTATCAGCTATCCAAGCCCGCTAAGGTCACCTTGACGATCTACAATATGCGCGGTGTCGTGGTTCGGCAGTTGGAGTTAGGACAGCAGCCAGCAGGTATTTATCGTAGTCGTAGCCGTGCTATCCATTGGGATGGTAGAAACGCATTCGGTGAGAAGGTTGCGGCAGGAGTCTATTTCTATCAACTGCAGGCGGATAGTGTGTCCTTCCTGCGCAAAATGGTTATCTTGAAGTAAACGCAAAATGTAGCACAAAGAGAAGACGCAAACTGAAAGTTTGCGCTACAAAGAAGTGATAGGTGCGGTTTCTAACCGCACCTACTGTAACTTATGTAATAGTTTACAACCGAAAAACATTATTAACATTATTAACATTATTAAGGAGTTTATCATGAAAACGCTTATAGGAAATAAAAAGTATGTCGTATCCATTTTCGTGACGATTTTAATAGTTTTTGGAATGTGTAGCACTGGTTTTGCAGATGTTACGCCTGTGGGCGACCGCACGCCACAAGTGCGCGATGCTATCATAGCTAGGGCGGGCGTCAATTCTGCTGCCGATGTAACTGAAACACACCTCGCAGCAATTACGGGACTATTGCCACTGGATAATAAGTCAATGGCCTCGCTAAAAGTTGGAGATTTCGACGGTCTGACTTCGCTGACATTTCTCAATCTGTCCTACAACGATTTGAGTAATCTGCCTGCTGGTATTTTTGAGGGTCTGACTTCGCTGACAGGACTCGCTCTGCACGAGAACGATTTGAGTAATCTGCCTGCTGGTATTTTTGAGGGTCTGACTTCGCTGACATATCTCTCTCTGAACGACAACGATTTGAGTAATCTGCCTGCTGGTATTTTTGAGGGTCTGACTTCGCTGACAGGACTCGCTCTGTACGACAACGATTTGAGTAATCTGCCTGCTGGTATTTTTGAGGGTCTGACTTCGCTGACATATCTCTATCTGAACGAGAACGATTTGAGTAGCCTGTCTGCTGGTATTTTTGAGGGTCTGACTTCGCTGACATATCTCTTTCTGTCCGACAACACAGTGGATCCTTTGCCCCTTACCGTTTCCCTTGAGAAGGTTAGTGAAAATCAGTTTAAGGCAGTAGCACCCATAGGTGCGCCATTTGATTTTGTTCTGCCAATTAGCGTTACGAACGGAAGTGTCAGTGGTGGCGCAACAAGTATCACAATCCCTGCGGGCAGTGTGGAAAGCGATATCCTCACAGTAACGCGCACGCCCAACACAACGGGTGCTGTCACCGTCAATATCGGCACATTACCGAGTTTACCGAGTAACCATTCCGGTTATGCCCTTGCCAAATCTGCCGACCTGCCACTGGAAGTTATCAGTGCACCGTCTAACAGTGCGCCTGTGTTCACCGATGGCACTTCCACCACTCGTACAATCGCCGAAAATACCGCATCGGGCATAAACATCGGCACTCCCGTGAGTGCGACAGATGTAAACAACGATACCTTAACTTATAGTCTCAGCGGCACGGATGCTGCTGCGTTTAGTATTGATAACAATACTGGTCAACTGAGAACCAAGTCCGCACTTGATTACGAAACAAAACAGACCTATACCGTAATCGTAACCGTCTCCGATGGCAGCTTGACCGACACTATCACTATTACTATCAACATCACCGATATACCAGAAGTGAGTTTGACAGCACGTTTTGAAGCATTGCCAGAATCGCATGATGGCAGCACGTTCACGTTTGAGCTTCACTTTAGTGAGAAAATCAGGATTAGTTACAGGAACGTGCGGGATGACGTACTCAACGTGACCGGCGGCACGGTGAAAGCCGTGAGACGCTTGCAGCAGGGCAGCAATCGTGGCTGGGAGATCACTATTGAACCCGAATCAAATGCGGAGGTGTCTATCGTTCTGCTACCGACAGAAGATTGTGATGCAATAGGCGCAGTATGCACGACTGACAGACGCCCCTTATCGAGTGAGTTAAGGGTAATTGTTCCCGGACCTAAGTATCCCTCTGAAGACCCCGAAACGGTATCGCCTATCAGCAATCGCACACCACAGGTGCGCGATGCGATTGTCGCGGCACTCCCCGGTGTGAATAGTGCCAACGATGTAACGGAAGCACACCTCGCTACGATTACCAGTCTCAATCTGCGCAATAAGGGTATTTCAACGCTGAATGCAGGCGATTTTGACGGACTAACAGCACTTACGGAACTCCAATTGCAAGGTAACCAATTAAGAACACTTCCTGCCGATGTGTTCTCTGAGCTGTCATCCCTGAAAATGCTCTATTTGGGTAATAATAAGTTGACAAGTCTATCGCCAGAAGTGTTTTCTGGATTAACCGCGGTGACAGACCTCCACATACACAACAATCAGTTGGAGACTCTCCCGCAAAATCTATTTTCTAGAATGTCGTCTCTGGCACAGATTAACATACACTCCAATAGGTTGACGAGTATACATGAAGACGCGTTTTCGGGTTTACCATCACTGACGCAGCTTTTTCTGCGTAATAACAGACTTACGAGTCTACCTCAAGATGTGTTTTCGGGATTGTCAAAACTACAATACCTCTATTTGGATGGCAACCAGCTGACAAGCCTGCCCACGGACGTGTTTTCCGGTTTATCATCACTGATACAACTGCTTTTGAATGGCAATCAACTTTCAACGCTACCAGCGGAGGTATTTCGTGGATTGACTGGATTGACCAGGCTCCGACTACAAGCGAACAGCGTTAGCCCCATGCCGCTGACTGTGTCGTTAGAAAAGGTCGGGTTGAACCAGTTTAAAGCGACCGCGCCTGCGGGTGCGCCCTTTGCGATTGTCCTACCTGTTAGCGTTGCAAACGGCAGCATCAGCGGCGGCGCAACAACCCTCACGATTCCGCAAGGTGGCGTGGAGAGTACATCTCGGACTGTTACACGCACGGTTGGTACAACCGCTGCTGTTACTGTGGATATTGGCACAGTGCCGGGGCTACCTACGCGACATCAAGGCTACGAACTTGCCAAATCTGCCGATCTGCCGTTGGAAGTTATCAGTGCACCGTCTAACAGTGCGCTTGTGTTCACCGATGGCACTTCCACCACTCGCACAATCGCCGAAAATACCGCATCCGGCATAAACATCGGCAGTCCTGTAGCCGCAACGGATGCGGACAACGATAGCTTAACCTATAGTCTCAGCGGCACCGATGCATCCGCATTCAGTGTTGTTAGCACAACAGGGCAGCTGCAAACCAGTGCTGCACTTGACTACGAAGCTAAGAACTCATATACGGTAACGGTCACGGCTTTTGATGGTAGCAGCACGGATACTATCACCGTTACAATCAACGTTACAGACGCAAACGATGCGCCGACCCTCACCGATGGCACAAGCACATCACGTTCCGTTGCGGAGAACACCGCTGCCGGTAATGACATCGGCACACCTGTCGCTGCAACCGATCCAGATAACGATACCTTAGAATATAGTCTCGGTGGCACAGATGCGTCCTCGTTTGACATTAACAGCACAAACGGGCAGCTCCGCACAAGCGCATCTCTCAATTATGAAAGCAGGTCCTCCTATTCTGTGACAATCTCTGTCTCCGATGGGAATGGTGGGAGTGATAGCATCACCGTTACAATCAACGTTACAGACGCAAACGATGCACCGACCCTCACTGATGGCACAAGCACATCACGTTCCGTTGCGGAGAACACCGCTGCCGGTAATAACATCGGTACTGCCGTTGCTGCGACAGATGCGGATGACGATACGTTGACTTGGACGCTCGGTGGCACGGATGCGGCATCGTTTACCTTTGATAGCACGACCAGAAGGTTGCTAACCCAGGCAGCACTTGACTATGAAACAAAGACATCCTATACCGTAGTTGTAACGGTATCAGATGGAACCCTTACGGATACTATTACTATCACGATCAATGTCACGAATGTCAACGAGGCACCCGCGTTTAAACATAGCAGCGATACGCGCTCCATTCCTGAGAATACCGCTGCAAATACAAGCATCGGTAATGCTTTGGATGTGAGTGAGCCTGATGGTGACTCGTTGACCTATAGTCTGGGTGGCGCAGATGCAGCATCGTTTACCTTTGATAGCACGACCAGAAGGTTGCTAACCCAGGCAGCACTTGACTATGAAACAAAGACATCCTATACCGTAGTTGTAACGGTATCAGATGGAACCCTTACGGATACTATTACTATCACGATCAATGTCACGAATGTCAACGAGGCACCCGCGTTTAAACATAGCAGCGATACGCGCTCCATTCCTGAGAATACCGCTGCAAATACAAGCATCGGTAATGCTTTGGATGTGAGTGAGCCTGATGGTGACTCGTTGACCTATAGTCTGGGTGGCGCAGATGCAGCATCGTTTACCTTTGATAGCACGACCAGAAGGTTGCTAACCCAGGCAGCACTTGACTATGAAACAAAGACATCCTATACCGTAGTTGTAACGGTATCAGATGGAACCCTTACGGATACTATTACTATCACGATCAATGTCACGAATGTCAACGAGGCACCCGTGTTCAGTGATGGCAGCAGCACATCACGGTCTATCGCAGAAAATACCGCGTCCGGTCAGAACATCGGCAGTGCTGTGTCTGCGACTGATCCGGATAGTGGTACTACGCTCACCTATACACTCGGTGGCACGGATGCGGCATCGTTTGGCATCAATAGCACAAACGGGCAGCTCCGCACAAGCGCATCTCTCAATTATGAAAGCAGGTCCTCCTATTCTGTGACAATCTCTGTCTCTAATGGGAACGGCGGTAGTGATAGCATTAGCGTCACAATCAATGTCACGAATGTCAACGAGGCACCCGCGTTTAAACATAGCAGCGATACGCGCTCCATTCCTGAGAATACCGCTGCAAATACAAGCATCGGTAATGCTTTGGATGTGAGTGAGCCTGATGGTGACTCGTTGACCTATAGTCTGGGTGGCGCAGATGCAGCATCGTTTACCTTTGATAGCACGACCAGAAGGTTGCTAACCCAGGCAGCACTTGACTATGAAACAAAGACATCCTATACCGTAGTTGTAACGGTATCAGATGGAACCCTTACGGATACTATTACTATCACGATCAATGTCACGAATGTCAACGAGGCACCCGCGTTTAAACATAGCAGCGATACGCGCTCCATTCCTGAGAATACCGCTGCAAATACAAGCATCGGTAATGCTTTGGATGTGAGTGAGCCTGATGGTGACTCGTTGACCTATAGTCTGGGTGGCGCGGATGCAGCATCGTTTACCTTTGATAGCACGACCAGAAGGTTGCTAACCCAGGTAGCACTTGACTATGAAACAAAGACATCCTATACCGTAGTTGTAACGGTATCAGATGGAACCCTTACGGATACTATTACTATCACGATCAATGTCACGAATGTCAACGAGGCACCCGTGTTCAGTGATGGCAGCAGCACATCACGGTCTATCGCAGAAAATACCGCGTCCGGTCAGAACATCGGCAGTGCTGTGTCTGCAACTGATCCGGATAGTGGCACTACGCTCACCTATACACTCGGTGGCACGGATGCGGCATCTTTTGGTATTGTTAGCAGTTCCGGGCAGCTGCAAACCAAAGCAGCCCTGGATTATGAAACAAAGACATCTTACTCGGTCACGGTCTCTGTTTCTGATGGGAATGGGGGAACAGATAGCATTACTGTCACGATTAATGTTACCGACGTACCCGATACACCAGATCCGCCGCTCAGTGAACGCACACGGCAGGTGCGTGATGCTATTGTTGCTGCAGTGCCGGGGGTTAGTTCTGCAGATGATGTGACTGCAGCACACCTCGCTGCTATTAAAGCACTTGACATAAGGGGATCGGGCATTTCATCACTGCAAGCAGGTGATTTTAATGGTCTCACCGCACTCACAGACCTCGATCTGCGGAATAACAGCCTCAGCGATATATCTGCGCTTGAAAACTTGACAAGTCTTACATATCTCACTCTGCGGGATAACAGCCTCAGCGATATATCTGCGCTTGAAAACTTGACAAGTCTCACAGAGCTCAATCTGGGCAATAATACCAGCCTCAGCGATATATCTGCGCTTGAACATTTGACAAATCTCACATTGCTCTATCTGTACAATACCAGCCTCAGCGATATATCTGTGCTTGAACATTTGACAAATCTGAGAACGCTCTATCTGGACGATACCAGCCTCAGCAATATATCTGTGCTTGAACATTTGACAAATCTGAGAACGCTCAATCTGGGCAATAATACCAGCCTCAGCGATATATCTGTGCTTGAAAACTTGACAAATCTGAGAAACCTCGATCTGCGGGATACCAGCCTCAGCAATATATCTGCGCTTGAAAGCTTGACAAATCTCACATCGCTCTATCTCAGTGGAAATACGATTTCAGATTACGGACCGCTCCGCAGACTCATCGCAGCAATCGAGGCAGCTGGTAGAAGTTTAAGACTTGATATTACAATTCCACTTGATCCGCCGCTCAGTGAACGCACACGGCAGGTGCGTGATGCTATTGTTGCTGCAGTGCCGGGGGTTAGTTCTGCAGATGATGTGACTGATGCACACCTCGCTGCTATTAAAGCACTTGACATAGGGGGATCGGGCATTTCATCACTGCAAGCAGGTGATTTTAATGGTCTCACCACACTCACATTGCTCGATCTGCGGAATAACAGCCTCAGCGATATATCTGCGCTTGAAAACTTGACAAATCTCACATATCTCAATCTGTGGAATACCAGCCTCAGCGATATATCTGCGCTTGAAAACTTGACAAGTCTCACAGAGCTCAATCTGGGCTATAATACCAGCCTCAGCGATATATCTGCGCTTGAAAACTTGACAAGTCTCACAGAGCTCAATCTGGGCAATAATACCAGCCTCAGCGATATATCTGCGCTTGAAAACTTGACAAGTCTCACAGGGCTCAATCTGGGCAATAATACCCGCCTCAGCGATATATCTGTGCTTGAACATTTGACAAATCTCACATATCTCACTCTGCGGAATAATACCCGCCTCAGCGATATATCTGTGCTTGAACATTTGACAAATCTCACATCGCTCTATCTGCAGAATACCAGCCTCAGCGATATATCTGTGCTTGAACATTTGACAAATCTGAGAACGCTCTATCTGGGCAATAATACCCGCCTCAGCGATATATCTGTGCTTGAAAACTTGACAAATCTGACAACGCTCAATCTGCGGGATACCAGCCTCAGCAATATATCTGCGCTTGAAAGCTTGACAAATCTGAGAAACCTCGATCTGCGGGATACCAGCCTCAGCAATATATCTGCGCTTGAAAGCTTGACAAATCTGGGAACGCTCTATCTCAGTGGAAATACGATTTCAGATTACGGACCGCTCCGCAGACTCATCGCAGCAATCGAGGCAGCTGGTGGAAGTTTAACCCTTGATATTGCAATTCCACTTGATCCGCCGCTCAGTGAACGCACACGGCAGGTGCGTGATGCTATTGTTGCTGCAGTGCCGGGGGTTAGTTCTGCAGATGATGTGACTGATGCACACCTCGCTGCTATTAAAGCACTTGACATAAGGGGATCGGGCATTTCATCACTGCAAGCAGGTGATTTTAATGGTCTCACCACACTCACATTGCTCGATCTGCGGAATAACAGCCTCAGCGATATATCTGCGCTTGAAAACTTGACAAATCTCACATATCTCAATCTGTGGAATAACAGCCTCAGCGATATATCTGCGCTTGAAAACTTGACAAGTCTCACAGAGCTCAATCTGGGCAATAATACCAGCCTCAGCGATATATCTGCGCTTGAAAACTTGACAAGTCTCACAGAGCTCAATCTGGGCAATAATACCAGCCTCAGCGATATATCTGCGCTTGAAAACTTGACAAGTCTCACAGGGCTCAATCTGGGCAAGAATACCAGCCTCAGCGATATATCTGTGCTTGAACATTTGACAAATCTCACATATCTCACTCTGCGGAATAATACCCGCCTCAGCGATATATCTGTGCTTGAACATTTGACAAATCTCACATCGCTCTATCTGCAGAATACCAGCCTCAGCGATATATCTGTGCTTGAACATTTGACAAATCTGAGAACGCTCAATCTGGGCAAGAATACCCGCCTCAGCGATATATCTGTGCTTGAAAACTTGACAAATCTGACAACGCTCAATCTGGGCAAGAATACCAGCCTCAGCGATATATCTGTGCTTGAAAACTTGACAAATCTGAGAAACCTCGATCTGCGGGATACCAGCCTCAGCAATATATCTGCGCTTGAAAGCTTGACAAATCTGGGAACGCTCTATCTCAGTGGAAATACGATTTCAGATTACGGACCGCTCCGCAGACTCATCGCAGCAATCAAGGCAGCTGGTAGAAGTTTATACCTTGATATTACAATTCCAATTGATCCGCCGCTCAGTGAACGCACACGGCAGGTGCGTGATGCTATTGTTGCTGCAGTGCCGGGGGTTAGTTCTGCAGATGATGTGACTGATGCACACCTCGCTGCTATTAAAGTACTTGACATAAGGGGATCGGGCATTTCATCACTGCAAGCAGGTGATTTTAATGGTCTCACCGCACTCACAGACCTCGATCTGCGGAATAACAGCCTCAGCGATATATCTGCGCTTGAAAACTTGACAAATCTCACATATCTCACTCTGCGGAATAACAGCCTCAGCGATATATCTGCGCTTGAAAACTTGACAAGTCTCACATCGCTCAATCTGGGCAATAATACCCGCCTCAGCGATATATCTGCGCTTGAACATTTGACAAATCTCACATTGCTCTATCTGCACAATACCAGCCTCAGCGATATATCTGTGCTTGAACATTTGACAAATCTCACATCGCTCTATCTGTCCAATACCCGCCTCAGCGATATATTTGTGCTTGAACATTTGACAAATCTGAGAACGCTCAATCTGTCCGATACCAGCCTCAGCAATATATCTGTGCTTGAACATTTGACAAATCTGAGAACGCTCAATCTGTCCGATACCAGCATCAGCGATATATCTGCGCTTGAAAGCTTGACAAATCTCACATCGCTCTCTCTCAGTGGAAATACGATTTCAGATTACGGACCGCTCCTCAGACTCACCGCAGCAATTGCGGCAGCTGGTAGAAGTTTAAGACTTGATATTACAATTCCACTTGATCCGCCGCTCAGTGAACGCACACGGCAGGTGCGTGATGCTATTGTCCGAGCAGTGCCGGGGGTTAGTTCTGCAGATGATGTGACAGCAACACACCTCGCAGCTATTGCTTCGCTTAGTCTTAGAAATAAAAGGATCACAACACTGCAAACCGGTGATTTTGATGGATTGACTTCACTGACAACGCTCGATCTGTCCTCTAACAGCATCAGCGATATATCAACGCTTCAAAACTTGACAAATCTCACATCGCTCTCTCTGTCCATTAACGGCATCAGCGATATATCAACGCTTCAAAACTTGACAAATCTCACATACCTCGATCTGTCCTCTAACAGCATCAGCGATATATCAACGCTTGAAAACTTGACAAATCTGACAACGCTCGATCTGTCCTCTAACAGCATCAGCGATATATCAACGCTTCAAAACTTGACAAATCTGACAACGCTCGATCTGTCCTCTAACAGCATCAGCGATATATCAACGCTTCAAAACTTGACAAATCTGACAACGCTCTATCTGCACTCTAACAGCATCAGCGATATATCAACGCTTGAAAACTTGACAAATCTGATAACGCTCTCTCTGTCCTCTAACAGCATCAGCGATATATCAACGCTTCAAAACTTGACAAATCTCACAGACCTCTATCTGCGGGCTAACAGCATCAGCGATATATCTCCGCTTCAAAACTTGACAAATCTGACATCGCTCTCTCTGTCCTCTAACAGCATCAGCGATATATCTCCGCTTCAAAACTTGACAAATCTGACAACGCTCTATCTGTCCTCTAACAGCATCAGCGATATATCAACGCTTCAAAACTTGACAAATCTGATAACGCTCTCTCTCCGTGGAAATTCGATATCAGATTACGCACCGCTCCGTAGACTTATAGCAGCAATCGAGGCAGCTGGTGGAAGTTTAACCCTTGATATTACAATTCCTGAAGAAGATGACAACCGTGCGCCGTCAACGCAAGCAACGCCTATACAAACTGAACTCCTTCCCAACTTCCCCAACCCGTTCAACCCCGAAACGTGGATACCGTATCATCTCGCAAAAGCGAGCGATGTGCAGATTACTATCTACAATGCACGTGGTGTCGTGGTTCGGGAATTGAGCTTAGGACATCAGGTCGCAGGGTACTACACAAGCAAAAACCGTGCTGCCTATTGGGATGGTAAAAACGAATTCGGTGAGAAGGTTGCGGCAGGAGTCTATTTCTATCAACTGCAGGCGGATAGTGTGTCCTTCCTGCGGAAGATGGTTATTTTGAAGTAATGCCTTGTCTGAACCAGGATTTTCTTTGTAGCGCGAACTGTTAGTTTGCGTCCTTGTGAGGCACAATCTAACAGTTCGCGCTACAACCGCACCTTGTAGCACAATCTGTATGAAGATTAAAAAATTAATTCGGTAATTTTCTAACCATAGACATCTTGTTTTATGTTTTTCTTGTGTGAGGTCTATTATCTGGTTGTCTGAATCGCGGCGGGCACGGAGGACACAGAAGACGCGGAAAATGCTTTTGTGTCTCGGACATTTCCTTTCGCCAGAGACGGGTCGGTAACAAAGAATCTCTTAATTCCGCGTCCTCTGCGTTCTCTGCGATAATCCGCGATTCAGACAGAAAAGAGATCAGAATTACCGAATTAATAAATTAATCTTCATTTAGATTGTATCGTGAGTTCGCAAACTGACAGTTCGCGCTACAAAGAAGCAGGAAAACGCATCTACCGTCCGAAACTAACAAAAAAGGAGTTTTTGGCTCATGTAAAAAGTAAGTGCGTTTTATTTGAATAAACTCGCTGTACACTTGGATTCTCTAGAAGCCTCCGCACTTAGTCTTGACATGAGCCAAGGAGTTTATATTGAAAACACAATTTATAAATCAGAAACATGTCGTATCCATTTTAGTGATCCTCTTGATAGCTTTTGCACATCTGACGAGTTATGCGGCTGTCACGCCTGTTACTGATCGCACACCACAAGTGCGCGATGCTATCGTTGCTGCAGTGCCGGGCATCAATGCTGCCGCTGATGTGACTGAAACACATCTCGCAGCAATAACCGCGTTGGATCTACGCGCCGCAGGTATTTCAGCACTGAAAACAGGCGATTTTTCTGGCTTGACAGGACTGACAAATCTGAATCTGTATAACAACGAACTCAGTAGTCTGCCTGATGGCATTTTTGCAGGGTTAACTGCATTGACAACGCTTCGGTTAGGTCGCAACACAGTTGACCCGTTACCAATTACTGTATCGCTTGAAAAGGTTGATAATGACCAGTTCAAGGTTGTTGTGCTGACCGGTGCGCCGTTTGATATTGTCCTACCGCTCAGTGCCATGAACGGCAGCATTGTGAGCGAGGCAGCCAGCGTCACCATATCTAAGGGTAGCACGGAGAGCAGTGTCCTGATGGTATCCCGCACAGCCGACACGACCGCTGCCGTTACTGTTGATGTTGGCACGTTACCGAGTCTACCGCTGCACCATTACGGTTATGTGCTATCCAAATCTGACGCACTTCCGCTTGAGGTTATCGGTGAAGTAACCACGACCCCGGTAGACCCTGACCCTCCGGTAGTTCCTGACCCCGATCCGCCGGTAGTTCCCGACCCCGATCCGCCGGTAATTCCTGATCCTGACCCGCTGGTAGTTCCCGACCCCGATCCGCCGATAGTTCCTGACCCTGACCCGCCAACACCAACAAATACCGCGCCGATGTTTTCTGATGGTGATATCACCACCCGCATAGTCGCAGAAAACACGGCAGCAGGTGTCAACATTGGCAGTGCGGTCGCTGCAACAGATGCGGATACCAGCGATACCTTGACTTGGACGCTTGGTGGCATTGATGCAACAGCGTTTGACATTGATTCTACTACCGGGCAGTTGACAACAAAAGCAGCATTGGATTATGAAACGAAGCGCGTCTATTCGGTATCACTCACTGTCTCTGATGGTAACCTCACAGATGCAATAAGAGTCATCATCAGTATTATTGATACAGCTGATACCCCCTTAGTCTCGATGTCACTTCCTGTGAGCGAGCGCACACCACAAGTGCGTGATGCTATCGTTGCTGCGGTCCCGGGCGTAAGTTCTGCGAATGCTGTGACTGATGCACACCTCGCAGCAATTACAAGCCTCAATCTACGTGCTGCCGGTATTTCTGAGTTAAAATCTGGTGATTTTTCTGGATTGACCGGACTGACAAGTCTCAATCTATACAACAACATGCTGAGCAGCCTGCCGAATGGTATCTTTGAAGGACTTACCGCATTGACAAGCCTTCGCTTAGGTGGCAATCTCGTTGATCCGATGCCACTCATTGTATCCTTGCAGCAAGTTGATGCGAATCAGTTCCATGCTGTCATCCCCACAGGTGCACCGTTTAATGTTGTGCTACCGGTCAGTGCGATGATGGTCACTATTCCGAAAGGCAGCTTCACAAGTGCGCCCTTCACCGTCGTTGATATGGCAACCGTGAATATCGACGCGTTGCCAAGTTTGCCTGCCAACCATTTCGGCTACGCGTTCTCTAAATCAACCGTCTGTAACCGCACGCCTGAAGTAGCAGAAGTGATCGCAGCTGCGGTGCCAGATGTAACTGATTGCGCTAATGTGACAGAGGTAGACCTCGCGACTATTACGACCCTCAATCTCAGCAGCATGTCGATTACCGCGTTGAAAAGCGATGATTTCGCAGGGATGCTGTCGTTGACAACGCTTAATCTGAGTAATAACATACTCAGTAGCCTCCCAGATGGTATATTTGACGATCTTCCATCCTTAACAACACTTGACCTGAGTGGCAATTCGGTCTCTCCGTTCCCGTTTACTGTGTCGCTGCAGAAGGTCGGTGAGAACATGCTCAAAACAGTAGTCCCGACAGGTGCGCCTTTTGACATTGCCGTGCCCGTGATCATCAAGACAGGCAACACACTCACCGGCACAATCAACCTTACAATCCCGCAGGGCAGTAGGGAAAGTCAATTAGGCACGGTTACCCGCACTGCCGGCACGACCGCTGCAGTTACCGCAGATATCGGCACCTTGCCGAGTTTGCCCGCAACGCATACCGGCTACGCGCTTGTTAAAACGAATCAACAGCCACTGGAAATCTTCAGACGCATAAACGTAGCACCCGTATTCACAGCGGGAGTAAGTGCTACCCGCAGCATAGCAGAGAACACAGCAGCAGGCACAAATATCGGTGAACCGATCTCTGCGACTGATGCTGATAACGATACTTTGGCATATAGCCTCGGTGGGACAGACGCATCAGCATTCGCTATTGATACAAAGTCCGGGCAACTCAAAACAAACGCAGCCTTAGATTATGAAACGCGGAACTCCTACTCAGTGGCAATCACCGTCTCTGATGGAAAACGGACAGACACGATTAGCGTGACAATCAGCGTCACAGACGTAGACGAGAAACCTGAAACGGATGATCCTGTTACGACGAAGGATCCCACGCCAACAAACAACGCACCTGTGTTCACAGCAGGCGAAAGTGCCACCCGTTCTATAGCGGAGAATACCGGTGCGGGTGTGGACATCGGCAGTGCTGTTTCTGCGACCGATGCGGATGGACACACGTTGACATGGACGCTTGGTGGCACGGATGCCGCTGCGTTCAGTATTAACAGCACAACCGGGCAGCTGAGAACCAGCGCAGCGTTAGATTACGAAACAAAGACCTCCTATTCGGTAACAATCACCGTTTCCGATGGCAGTCTAACCGACACGATCAGTGCCACTATTGCTGTCACCGATGTAGACGAGACACCCGCGAATAACGCGCCTGTGTTCACGGATGGTGACAACACCAACCGCTCCGTTGCTGAAAATACTGGTGCTGGTATAGATATCGGCACAGCTGTGTCTGCTAATGATACGGACAACGACGCATTGACATATAGTCTCGGTAGCATAGATGCTGCGTCGTTTAGCATTGATAGCACAACCGGACAACTGCGAACCGAGGCAGCCCTGGACTATGAAACCAAGTCTTCTTATTCGGTAACAATCACCGTCTCCGATGGCAGTCTAACCGACACGATCAGTGCCACTATTGCTGTCACCGATGTAGACGAGACACCCTCAAATACCGCGCCTGTGTTCACAGCAGGTAACAGCACGACACTCACCGTGGCAGAAAACACGGGGTCCGGTGTAGATATTGGCACAGCAGTGTCTGCAACAGATTCTGATAATGACACGTTGACCTATTCGCTCGGTAGCATAGATGCTGCAGCATTTAGCATTGATAGCACAACCGGGCAGTTGCGAACAAGTGCATCCCTTGACTACGAAACCAAAGCTGCCTATTCGGTGACAATTACCGTCTCTGACGGAACACTCACAGACACGATTGACATTACAATCAATGTCAATGATGTAGACGAGAACCGCGCACCCGTGTTCACTGATGGGGATAGCACTACGCGTTCTGTTGATGAGAATACTGGCTCAGGTGTGAACATCGGCAGTGCTGTTTCTGCGACCGATGCAGATAACGACACATTGACATATAGTCTCGGTGGTACCGATGCTGCAGCGTTTAGCATTGATAGCACAACCGGACAACTGCGAACCGAGGCAGCCCTTGACTATAAAAGGAAGCCCTCCTATTCGGTAACAATTACCGTCTCCGATGGGAATGGCGGTAATGATAGTATCTCCGTCACGATAAATATTACCGATGTAGACGAAACGCCCGCAAACAACGCGCCTGTGTTCACGAATGAAGATAGTGCCACCCGTTCTATAGCAGAAAATACCGGTTCCGGTGTAGATATTGGCTCTGCGGTATCTGCGACTGATGCTAATAATGATACGTTGGAATATAGCCTCGGTGGCACCGATGCCGCTTCTTTTGAGATTGATAGCAGTTCGGGGCAGTTGCGTACAAGTGCATCCTTGGACTATGAAAGCAAGTCGTCTTACACGGTAACCTTTATCGCCTCTGATGGCACGCTCACAGATAGCATCACCGTTACAATCAACGTCACAAACGTCAATGAGGCACCTGTGTTTTCCAACGGTGCCAGCACAACCCGTGCTATTGCTGAGAACGTACCTGTAGACATCAATATCGGCAGTGCCGTTTCTGCTACGGATCCAGACAACGATATCTTGACTTACACGCTCGGTGGCACAGATGCAGCAGCGTTTAGTATTGATGCCGCGACCGGACAGCTGCAAACCAAAGCACCCCTGGATTATGAAAAGAAGGATGCCTACTCCGTAACGATCACGGTATCCGATGGCACACTGAGAGACACGATTACCGTGGCTATAAGCGTCACAGATTTAGACGATGATGTGCGTTCAAACAATCCACCTGCGTTCAAAGAGGGTGACAGCGCGACACGCTCTATTGCTGAGAATACCGATCCCGGTGTAAATATCGGCACGCCTGTGGCTGCCACAGATGCGGACAACAACACACTCGCTTATCTGCTCAGTGGAGACGATGCTTCTGCGTTCAGTATTGATGATAGTTCAGGGCAGTTGCTAACAAGTGCTGCACTCAACTATGAAACGAAATCTTCCTATACAGTAACGGTCACTGTCTCCGATGGTAATCTCGCAGATACTATCACTGTCACTATTAGCATCACGGATGTGAATGAGGCACCTGTCATCTCGGACAGTGCCGACACAACCCTGTCTATAGCAGAGAACACGGCAGCAGGCGTGAATATCGGTGGCACGCTCTCCGCAACCGATCCGGATGATGGTGATACTTTGGAATATAGTCTCGGTGGCACGGATGCATCTTCGTTCAGCATTGATAGCACAACCGGGCAATTGCGAACAAACGCTGCACTTAACTATGAAGCCAAATCTTCCTATACGGTAACGGTCACTGTCTCCGATGGTAATCTCACAGATACTATCACCGTCACGATTAACGTCACGGATGTGAATGAGGCACCTGTCATCTCGGACAGTGCCGACACAACCCTGTCTATCGCAGAGAACACAGGCTCCGGTGTGAACATCGGCACTGCCATCGCTGCGACCGATGCGGATAACGACACGTTGGAATATAGTCTCGGTGGCACAGATGCAGCCTCGTTTGGCATCAATAGCACAAACGGGCAGCTACGCACGAAATCTGCGCTTAACTATGAAGCCAAATCTTCCTATACGGTAACTGTCACTGTCTCCGATGGTAATCTCACAGATACTATCACCGTCACGATTAACGTCACGGATGTGAATGAGGCACCTGTCATCTCGGACAGTGCCGACACAACCCTGTCTATCGCAGAGAACACGGCAGCAGGCGTGAATATCGGTGGCACGCTCTCCGCAACCGATCCGGATGATGGCGATACCTTGACATGGACGCTCAGTGGCACCGATGCTGCTTCGTTTAGCATTGATAGCACTTCTGGGCAGTTGCGAACCAAGGCTGCCCTTGACTATGAAAAGAAGACGACCTACTCAGTCACAATCACCGTGTCCGATGGCAGCCTCACAGATACCATCAACGTCACTATCGATGTCACGGATGTAGACGATAACCGCGCACCTGTGTTCACGGAGGGCGAAAGCACGACCCGCTCCATTGCTGAAAATACTGGTTCCGGTGTGAACATCGGCAGTGCTGTGTCGGCGACAGATGCGGATAACGATGATTTGACCTATACCCTCGGTGGCACGGATGCGTCATCGTTTGGCATCAATAGCACAAACGGGCAGCTACGCACGAAATCTGCGCTTAACTATGAAGCCAAATCTTCCTATACGGTAACTGTCACTGTCTCCGATGGTAATCTCACAGATACTATCACCGTCACGATTAACGTCACGGATGTGAATGAGGCACCTGTCATCTCGGACAGTGCCGACACAACCCTGTCTATCGCAGAGAACACGGCAGCAGGCGTGAATATCGGTGGCACGCTCTCCGCAACCGATCCGGATGATGGCGATACCTTGACATGGACGCTCAGTGGCACCGATGCTGCTTCGTTTAGCATTGATAGCACTTCTGGGCAGTTGCGAACCAAGGCTGCCCTTGACTATGAAAAGAAGACGACCTACTCAGTCACAATCACCGTGTCCGATGGCAGCCTCACAGATACCATCAACGTCACTATCGATGTCACGGATGTAGACGATAACCGCGCACCTGTGTTCACGGAGGGTAATAGCACCACCCGTTCTATAGCAGAGAACACAGGCTCTGGTGTTGACATCGGCGGTGCGGTTGCTAACGACCCTGACAATGACACTTTGGAATACAGCCTCGGTGGCGATGATTCTGCATCGTTTAGCATTGATAGCACTTCTGGGCAATTGCGAACAAGTGCAGCCCTTGATTATGAAAAGAAGACATCCTATTCAGTAACAATCAACGTCTCTGATGGCAATGGTGGTAGCGATAGTATCAGGGTTACGATCAACATCACAAACGTAAACGAGGCACCTGTCTTCAGCGATGGCAGCAGCACGACCCGCTCCGTTGCTGAGAATACTGCGGCAAATACAAACATTGGTAGTGCTGTATCTGCGACAGATGCGGACAATGACACTTTGGAATATAGTCTCGGTAGCACGGATGCTGCCTCGTTTGGCATTGACAGCGAAACCGGACAACTGAAAACCAAGGCAGCCCTTGACTATGAAAAGAAGACATCCTATTCAGTAACAATCACTGTGTCTGATGGTAGCCTCACAGATACCATCAACGTCACTATCAATGTCACGGATGTAGACGATAACCACGCCCCCGTGTTCTTAATAAGTAACATCGTCGTAAGTAACATCACCCGGAGCATACAAATAGATGGTGATACCGCCGCCGGTGCCAATATCGGGCGCCCTGTGTCTGCGACAGATGCGGATAACGATGATTTGACATACACACTCGGTGGCACAGATGAGTCTCTGCTTAGCATTGTTAGCAGTTCAGGGCAGCTGCAAATCACTGCCGCTTCCATAAGTGATACGAGCTCCATCTATTTAGTCACCGTCACTGCCGATGATGGTAACGGAGGGAGTGCAAGCGTTGACGTGAGTGTTAGTGTTACACGCAAGGCACCGCAAGTACCAAACAACGCCCCCGCGTTCTTACTAAGTAACATCACCCGGAGCATACAAATAGATGAAGATACCGCCGCTGGTGAAAATATCGGGGACCCTGTGTCTGCGACAGATGCTGACAATGATACGCTCACCTACACACTCAGCGGCACCGATGCGGCATCGTTTAGTATTGTTAGCAGTTCAGGACAGCTGCAAACCACTGCCGCTTTCATAAGTGGGACGCAATCCGTCTACGCAGTCACCGTCACTGCTAATGATGGCAACGGGGGAAGTGCAAGCGTTAACGTGGGAGTTACTGCTACACGCAAGATACAGCAAGTAACAAACAGTGCCCCCGTGTTCACGGATGGCGATAGCACGACACGCACCATAGATGAAAACACGGCTGCAGGCGAGAACATCGGCACGCCAGTCGCTGCTACAGATGCGAATACCAGCGATACCTTGACATACACGCTCGGTGGCACGGACGCAGCATCGTTTGGCATTGATAGCACAACAGGACAGTTGCAAACCAAGGCTGCGCTTAACTATGAAAAGAAGAACACCTATACGGTGACAATCACTGTCTCCGATGGGAACGGGGGGACCGATACTATCACTGTGACGATCAACGTCACAGACGTAGAAGATACCTTGATTACGGGACGCACATCGCAGGTGCACGACGCAATCGTCGCCGCCGTGCCGGGCATCAATTCCGCTGACGATGTCACCGAGACACATCTTGCCGCTATTACCGAACTTGACTTAGACAGTAAACGCATCAGCTCACTGCAATCTGGTGATTTTGATGGGCTCACCGGCATGACATCTCTCAATCTGTATGGCAACAGCCTGACGAGTCTCCCAGAGGATATATTCAGCGAGCTTTCAGCACTGAAAGTGCTCGGGTTGGATTACAACGACTTGGCTGCACTCCCAGCGAATCTGTTCAGCGGGAGCGCAGCATTGGAAGACCTCAGTCTGAGTGGCAACCACGAGCTGACTACGCTCCCGGCGAATGTGTTCAGTGGGCTTACAGCACTGAAACGGCTCCATCTGTATGACATTGACCTGGATAGTAGTTTTCCTGCGGATTTGTTTAGTGGGCTTTCATCGCTGGAATATCTCAATCTCGGTCACAACCAGATGGGTAGTATCCCTGCGGGTTTGTTCGACGGTCTTTCATCACTGGAAAATCTCTATCTGCATTACAACAACCTGAACTCGCTGAGTAATCCGGATGCTTTCCCGGACGGTGTGTTCAGTGATCTTTCATCACTGAAAACGCTTCAGATGGATCATAACTATATGATATGGGCTCCTCCTGCGGATTTGTTCGACGATCTTTCATCACTGGAAAATCTCTATCTAAATGACAACTACCTGGGTAACAAGAGTCAACCTCTCCCTGCGGATTTGTTCGACGGTCTTTCATCACTAAAAGAGCTCCTTATGTTTAAAAACAGCCTGCATAGTTTACCGGATGGTTTTTTCAGTGATCTTACAGCACTGACAACTCTCAGTCTGCAGAAGAACAACATCAGTGATATATCGGCACTTGAAGATTTGACTTCGCTGGAAACGCTCTGGCTGCACGAGAACAACATCAGTGATATATCGGCACTTGAAGATTTGACTTCGCTGACAAGGCTCAGGCTCGCTGGAAATTCTATTTCAGATTACGGACCGCTCCGCAGCCTCATCGCAGCAATAGAGGCACTTCCGGATCATCCAGGTTTAACCCTTGATATTACAATTCCTGAGGAGGATGGCAACGCGGCACCGGCAAGTCAAACGCTTCCCACTACCACAGCCCTATTCTCCAACTTCCCCAACCCGTTCAACCCAGAAACGTGGATACCTTATCACTTAGCAAAAGCAAGTGATGTGCAGATTACTATCTACGATGCGCGTGGTGTCGTGGTTCGGGAATTGAAGTTAGGGCATCAGCCAGCAGGATATTACACCAACCGAAGCCGTGCCGTCTATTGGGATGGCACCAATGCTGTTGGCGAACGCGTCGCAACTGGTATCTATTTCTATCAACTGCAGGCGGACAATATGTCTCTCCTGCACAAAATGGTTATTTTGAAGTAAAACAAAAACGGTAGGTGCGATTAGGAAACCGCACCTATGAAACTTTTAGCATAAGTTAATATCAAATGTGGTTATGAAAATAACTGAAAATAACTGAAAATAACTGAAAATAACAAAGAAAAGGAGTTTATTATGTTGAAAACACAATATCTAAACCAGAAACATGTCGTATCCATTTTAATTATTCTCTTGATAGCTTTTGCACATCTGACGAGTTATGCGGCTGTCACGCCTGTTACCGATCGCACACCACAAGTGCGCGATGCTATCGTTGCTGCGGTCCCGGGCATAAATACTGCCAGCGATGTAACCGAAACACACCTCGCGGCAATAACCGCGTTGGATCTACGCGCCGCAGGTATTTCAGCACTGAAAACCGGTGATTTTTCCGGTTTGACCGGACTTACCAATCTAAATCTATACGGCAACCAACTCAGTAGTTTACCGGACAGCATTTTTGAAGGGTTGACCGCGCTGACAACGCTCCGTTTAGGTGGCAACACCGTTAACCCGTTGCCAATTACTGTATCAATAGAAAATCTTGATAATGGACAGTTCAAGGTTGTTGTGCCCACGGGTGCGCCGTTTGATATTGTCCTACCGCTCAGTGCCATGAACGGCAGCATTGCGAGCGAGGCAGCCAGCATCACCATATCTAAAGGTAGCACGGAGAGCAGTGCCCTCACAGTATCCCGCACAGCCAGCATGACCGCTGCTGTCACTGTTGATGTTGGCACGTTACCAAGCCTGCCGTTGAACCATTACGGTTATGTGCTATCCAAATCTGACGCGCTTCCGCTTGAGGTTATCGGTGAAGTAACCACGACCCCTGTAGTTCCCGACCCTGTAGTTCCCGACCCTGTAGTTCCCGACCCTGTAGTTCCCGACCCTGTAGTTCCTGACCCTGTAGTTCCCGACCCTGTAGTTCCTGACCCTGTAGTTCCCGACCCTGTAGTTCCCGACCCTGACCCGCCAACACCAACAAATACCGCGCCGATGTTTTCTGATGGTGATATCACCGTCCGCATAGTAGCAGAGAACACGGCAGCAGGTGTCAACATCGGCAGTGCAGTAGCTGCAACCGATGTGAACAATGACACTTTAACATACATGCTCACGGGCACCGATGCAGGTTCGTTTAGTATTGATAGCAGTTCGGGACAGTTGACAACAAAAGCAGCATTGGATTATGAAATGAAGCGCGTCTATTCGGTATCAATTACTGTCTCTGATGGCAACCTCACAGATACAATAAGAGTCATCATCAGTATTATTGATACAGCTGATACCCCCTTGGTCTCAATGTCCCTTCCTGTCAGCCAGCGCACACCACAAGTGCGTGATGCTATCGTTGCTGCGGTCCCGGGCGTAACTTCTGTCGGTGCTGTGACGGATGCACACCTTGCAGCAATTACAAGCCTCAATCTGCGTTCTGCAAGTATTTCTGAGTTGAAAACAGGTGATTTTTCTGGATTGACCGGACTGACAAGTCTCAATCTATACAACAACATGCTGAGCAGCCTGCCGAATGGTATCTTTGAAGGACTTACCGCATTGACAAGCCTTCGCTTAGGTGGCAATCTCGTTGATCCGATGCCACTCATTGTATCCTTGCAGCAAGTTGATGCGAATCAGTTCCATGCTGTCATCCCCACAGGTGCACCGTTTAATGTTGTGCTACCGGTCAGTGCGATGATGGTCACTATTCCGAAAGGCAGCTTCACAAGTGCGCCCTTCACCGTCGTTGATATGGCAACCGTGAATATCGACGCGTTGCCAAGTTTGCCTGCCAACCATTTCGGCTACGCGTTCTCTAAATCAACCGTCTGTAACCGCACACCTGAAGTAGCAGAAGCGATCGCAGCTGCGGTGCCCAGTGTCACCGATTGCCGTAATGTAAGCGATATCCAGCTTGCAACAATCACAAGTCTTGACTTAAGTGGCAAGGGGATTACCGCGCTGAGTAGTGATGATTTCGCAGGGATGCTGTCGTTGACAACGCTTAACCTGAGTAATAACATACTCAGTAGCCTCCCAGATGGTATATTTGACGATCTCCCATCCTTAACAACACTTGACCTGAGTGGCAATTCGGTCTCTCCGTTCCCGTTTACTGTGTCGCTGCAGAAGGTCGGTGAGAACATGCTCAAAACAGTAGTCCCGACAGGCGCGCCTTTTGACATTGCCATGCCCGTGATCATCAAGACAGGCAACACACTCACCGGCACAATCAACCTTACAATCCCGCAGGGCAGTAGGGAAAGTCAATTAGGCACGGTTACCCGCACTGCCGGCACGACCACTGCAGTTACCGCAGATATCGGCACCTTGCCGAGTTTGCCCGCAACGCATACCGGCTACGCGCTTGTTAAAACGAATCAACAGCCGTTGGAAGTTCTCAGTGACATAAACGTAGCACCCGTATTCACAGCGGGAGTAAGTGCTACCCGCAGCATAGCAGAGAACACAGCAGCAGGCACAAATATCGGTGAACCGATCTCTGCGACTGATGCTGATAACGATACTTTAGCATATAGCCTCGGTGGGACAGACGCATCAGCATTCGCTATTGATACAAAGTCCGGGCAACTCAAAACAAACGCAGCCTTAGATTATGAAACGAAAAACGCCTACTCAGTGGCAATCACCGTCTCTGATGAAAAACTGACAGACGCGATTAGCGTGACGATAAATGTCACAGACGTAGACGAGAAACCTGAAACGGATGATCCTGTTACGACGAAGGATCCCACGCCTACAAACAACGCACCTGTGTTCACAGATGGCGAAAGTGCCACCCGTTCTATAGCGGAGAATACCGGTGCGGGTGTGGACATCGGCAGTGCTGTTTCTGCGACCGATGCGGACAATGATACGTTGAAATATAGTCTTGATAGCACTGATGCGGCATCGTTCAGTATTGACAGCACAACCGGGCAGCTGAGAACCAGCGCAGCGTTAGATTACGAAACAAAGACCTCCTATTCGGTGACAATTACCGTTTCCGATGGTAGTCGGACTGATACGATTACCGTCACTGTCAACATCACTGATATAGACGAGGTGCCCTCAAATACCGCGCCTGTGTTCGCAGCAGGTAACAGCACAACACTCACCGTGGCAGAAAACACGGGGTCCGGTGTAGATATTGGCACAGCAGTGTCTGCGACAGATGCTGATAATGACACGTTGACCTATTCGCTCGGTGGCACGGATGCGGCATCGTTTAGCATTGACAGCACAACCGGGCAGCTGCGAACCAGCGCAGCGTTAGATTACGAAACAAAGACCTCCTATTCGGTAACAATTACCGTCTCCGATGGCAGTCTAACCGACACGATCAGCACCACTATTGCTGTCACCGATGTAGACGAGACACCCTCAAATACCGCGCCTGTGTTTACGGATGGTGACAACACCAACCGCTCCGTTGCTGAAAATACTGGTGCTGGTATAGATATCGGCACAGTTGTGTCTGCTAATGATACGGACAACGACGCATTGACATATAGTCTCGGTAGCATAGATGCTGCGTCGTTTAGCATTGATAGCACAACCGGACAACTGCGAACCGAGGCAGCCCTGGACTATGAAACCAAGTCTTCTTATTCGGTAACAATCACCGTTTCCGATGGCAGTCTAACCGACACGATCAGCGTCACTATTGCTGTCACCGATATAGACGAGACACCCGCGAATACCGCGCCTGTGTTCATGGATGGTGACAACACCAACCGCTCCGTTGCTGAAAATACTGGTGCTGGTATAAATATCGGCACAGTTGTGTCTGCTAATGATACGGACAACGACGCATTGACATATAGTCTCGGTAGCATAGATGCTGCGTCGTTTAGCATTGATAGCACAACCGGACAACTGCGAACCGAGGCAGCCCTGGACTATGAAACCAAGTCTTCTTATTCGGTAGCAATCACCGTCTCCGATGGCAAGGGTGGAACGGACACCATTACTGTCACTGTCAACATCACTGATATAGACGAAGCACCTGCAAACAGTGCGCCGGAGTTTGCGACTGGTAGCACGACGCTTACCGTTGCTGAAAGGACAGGGTCTGGAGTCAATATCGGCAGTACGATAACTGCGACAGATGCTGATAATGATACGTTGACCTATACCCTCGGTGGCACGGATGCGTCTGCGTTCAGCATTGATAGCAGTTCGGGGCAGTTGCGAACCAGCGCAGCATTGGACTATGAAAGCAAGTCGTCTTACACGGTAACCTTTATCGCCTCTGATGGCACGCTCACAGATACCATCACCGTTACAATCAACGTCAGTGATGTCAATGAGGCACCTGCGTTTTCCAACGGTGCCAGCACAACCCGTGCTATTGCTGAGAACGTACCTGTAGACATCAATATCGGCAGTGCCGTTTCTGCTACGGATCCAGACAACGATACCTTGACTTACACGCTCGGTGGCACAGATGCAGCAGCGTTTAGCATTGATGCCGCGACCGGACAGCTGCAAACCAAAGCACTCCTGGATTATGAAAAGAAGGATGCCTACTCCGTAACGATCACGGTATCCGATGGCACACTGAGAGACACGATTACCGTGGCTATAAGCGTCACAGATTTAAACGATGATGTGCGTTCAAACAATCCACCTGCGTTCAAAGAGGGTGACAGCGCGACACGCTCTATTGCTGAGAATACCGATCCCGGTGTAAATATCGGCACGCCTGTGGCTGCCACAGATGCGGACAACAACACACTCGCTTATTTTCTCAGTGGAGACGATGCTTCTGCGTTCAGTATTGATGATAGTTCAGGGCAGTTGCTAACAAGTGCTGCACTCAACTATGAAACGAAATCTTCCTATACAGTAACTGTCACTGTCTCCGATGGTAATCTTGCAGATACTATCACTGTCACTATTAGCATCACGGATGTGAATGAGGCACCTGTCATCTCGGACAGTGCCGACACAACCCTGTCTATCGCAGAGAACACGGCAGCAGGCGTGAATATCGGTGGCACGCTCTCCGCAACCGATCCGGATGATGGTGATACTTTGGAATATAGTCTCGGTGGCACGGATGCATCTTCGTTTAGCATTGATAGCACTTCTGGGCAGTTGCGAACCAAGACAGCCCTTGACTATGAAAAGAAGACATCCTACTCGGTAACAATCACCGTGTCCGACGGTAGACTCACAGATACTATTAGTGTCACTATTGCTGTCACGGATGTAGACGAGAACCGCGCACCTGTGTTCACTGATGGCGAAAGCACGACCCGCTCCATTGCTGAAAATACCGGTTCCGGTGTGAACATCGGCAGTGCCGTTTCTGCGACAGATGCGGATAACGATGATTTGACCCATACCCTCGGTGGCACGGATGCGGGCTCGTTTAGCATCAATAGCACAAACGGGCAGCTGCGAACAAGTGCAGCCCTTGACTATGAAAGCAAGACATCCTATTCAGTCACAATCAACGTCTCTGATGGCAATGGTGGCACTGACACGATCAGCGTCACTATCAATATTATAGACGTAGATGAGAACCGCGCACCCGTGTTCACGGAGGGTAATAGCACCACCCGTTCTATCGCAGAGAACACCGGTTCCGGTGTGAACATCGGCAGTGCCGTTTCTGCGACAGATGCGGATAACGATGATTTGACCCATACCCTCGGTGGCACGGATGCGGGCTCGTTTAGCATCAGTAGCACAAACGGGCAGCTGCGAACAAGTGCAGCCCTTGACTATGAAAGCAAGACATCCTATTCAGTTACAATCAACGTCTCTGATGGCAATGGTGGCACTGACACGATCAGCGTCACTATCAATATTATAGACGTAGATGAGAACCGCGCACCCGTGTTCACGGAGGGTAATAGTGCAACCCGTTCTATCACAGAGAACACAGGCTCCGGTGTGAACATCGGCAGTGCTGTATCTGCGACAGATGCAGACAACGACACGTTGGAATATACCCTCGGTGGCACGGATGCGTCATCGTTTAGCATCAATAGCACAAACGGGCAATTGCGAACAAACGCTGCACTTAACTATGAAAAGAAGACATCCTATTCGGTAACAATCAACGTCTCTGATGGCAATGGTGGCACTGACACGATCAGCGTCACTATCAATATCACGGACGTAGACGAGAACCGCGCGCCTGTGTTCACGGAGGGTAATAGTGCAACCCGCTCCATTGCGGAGAATACCGGTTCCGGTGTCAACATCGGCGGTGCCGTTTCTGCGACAGATGCAGACAACGACACTTTGGAATATAGTCTCGGTGGCACAGATGCGGGCTCGTTTAGCATTGACAGCACTTCCGGGCAGTTGCGAACAAGTGCATCTCTCAATTATGAAAGCAAGACCTCCTATTCGGTAACCGTCTCTGTCTCCGATGGAAATGGTGGGAATGATAGTATTACCGTCACGATAAACGTCACAAATGTCAACGAGGCACCTGTCTTCAGCGATGGTAGCAGCACGACCCGCTCCGTTGCGGAGAACACCGCAGCGAATACAAACATCGGGAATGCTGTCTCTGCAACAGATGTGGATAGTGGTGATACGCTCACTTACACACTCGGTGGCACAGATGCGGGTTCGTTTGACATTGTTCGCACTTCCGGGCAGTTGCGAACAAGTGCATCTCTCAATTATGAAAGCAAGACCTCCTATTCGGTAACCGTCTCTGTCTCCGATGGGAATGGTGGGAATGATAGTATTACCGTCACGATAAACGTCACAAATGTCAACGAGGCACCTGTTTTTAGCGATGGTAGCAGCACGACCCGCTCCGTTGCGGAGAACACCGCAGCGAATACAAACATCGGGAATGCTGTCTCTGCAACAGATGTGGATAGTGGTGATACGCTCACTTACACACTCGGTGGCACAGATGCGGGTTCGTTTGACATTGTTCGCAGTTCAGGGCAGTTGAAAACGGATGCATCTCTCAATTATGAAAGCAAGACCTCCTATTCAGTCACAATCACTGTCTCCGATGGGAATCTCACAGATACCATCAACGTCACTATTAGCATCACGGACGTAAACGATGCACCCGTGTTCTTAATAAGTAACATCACCCGGAGCATACAAATAGATGGAAATACCGCCGCCGGTGCAAATATAGGGGACCCTGTGTCTGCGACCGATGCAGATAATGACACCTTGACATACACGCTCGGTGGCACAGATGCGTCTCTGCTTAGCATTGTTGGCAGTTCAGGACAGCTGCAAACCACTGCCGCTTTCATAAGTGATACACGATCTGTCTACGCAGTCACCGTCACTGCTAATGATGGCAACGGGGGAAGTGTGAGCGTTAACGTGGGGGTTACTGCTACACGCAAGATACAGCAAGTAACAAACAGTGTCCCCGTGTTCACGGATGGTAGCAGCACAACCCGCTCCGTTGCGGAAAACACAAACGCGGGTGAAAATATCGGCACTGCCGTTGCGGCGACAGATGATGATAACGACCCGTTGACATACACGCTCGGTGGCGATGATGCTGCATCGTTTGACATTGTTAGCATGACCGGGCAGTTGCAAACCAAGGCTGCGCTTAACTATGACACGAAGAACACCTATACGGTGACAATCACTGTCTCCGATGGGAACGGGGGGACCGATACTATCACTGTGACGATCAACGTCACAGACGTAGAAGATACCTTGATTACGGAACGCACATCGCAGGTGCGCAACGCTATTGTTGCCGCTGTGCCGGGTGTCAGTTCCGCTGACGATGTGACTGAAACGCACCTTGCCGCTATTACCAAACTTGAACTAAACAGCGTAGGGCTCACAGGACTGAAAGACGGTGATTTCAATGGGCTCACCGGCCTAACAAAACTTGAGATAGAACATAATCAGTCGTTAGAGTCTTTGCCATCAGGTATTTTTGACGAGCTCACTTCACTGACAGAACTCAGTTTGTTGGACAACGACTTGAGTTCCTTGCCATCAGGTGTTTTTAATGGGCTCACCGGCCTAACAAAACTTGAGATAGAACGTAATCAGTCGTTAGAGTCTTTGCCATCAGGTATTTTTGACGAGCTCACTTCACTGACAGAACTCAGTTTGTTGGACAACGACTTGAGTTCCTTGCCATCAGGTGTTTTTGACGAGCTTACCTCACTGACACGGCTTAACCTGCAAGATAACTCGTTGCGTTCTTTGCCGTCGGGCATCTTCGACAATCTCACCCAACTGGAAACGCTTAACCTGAACTATAACTCGTTGCGTTCTTTGCCAGATGACATCTTTAGCAATCTCACAAATCTGCTATATCTCTACCTGGACGGCAACTCTTTGCGTTCTTTGCCAGATGATATCTTTGACGGTCTCACCCAACTAACATCGCTTGACCTGTCTGGTAACTCAATAACATCTTTTTCATCGGATGTTTTTGACGATCTTACCGCACTGACACGGCTTGACCTGCAAGTGAACCGGTTTACTTCTTTGCCGTCAGGCATTTTCGACAGTCTCACCCAACTGGATACGCTTGACCTGGAGGGAAGCAGCAGAGGAGGCTACTTGAGTTCTCTGCCGTCGGGCATCTTCGACAATCTTACCCAACTGACACGGCTTGACCTGGGAAATAACCGGTTGAGTTCTTTGCCAGATGGTATCTTTAGCAATCTCACAAATCTGCTATATCTCTACCTGGACGGCAACTCTTTGCGTTCTTTGCCAGATGGTATCTTTGAAAATCTCACAAGACTGGTAGAGCTTGACCTGAAGTGGAACGCACGTAACCCGCTGCAGAGCACTGTATCATTAGAGAAAGTTGGAGACGCACAGTTCAAGGCGGTAGTCTCTACCGGCGCACCTTTTAGTATTGTGTTGCCGATCAGCGTTACGAGAGGTAGCATCAGTGGTGGTTTAACGCAGGCCACAGTTTCCTCCGAAGCAGATAACGCGGAAGAAGGGTTGACTATCATAGTTCCCAGAGGTAGCCGGGAAAGCGCACCGATCGATGTGACACGCACCACCGGCACAACTGAGGCTGTTACTGTGGATATCGGTACATTGCCGGGGCTATCCACTCATTTCGGTTACCCAGCTGGTACAACAGAAGGCGGGAAAAGGATCGTGATTGGGGGGTTACGTCCTTATAATTCCGGTTATACGTTCGTCAAATCCAGCGGCTTGCCGTTAGAGGTCATTGCTGCGGGAGCTGCCGCCATCAATAAACAGATCAACCCCAATAATGTGCCTGTTTTCACGGAAAGTAGTCCCAGCCGGAGCATAGAAATAGATGGAGATACCGCCGCCGGTGCAAATATCGGGGATCCTGTGTCTGCGACAGATACGGACAATGATACGCTCACCTACACACTCGGTGGCACGGATGCGTCTCTGTTTAGCATTGTTAGCAGTTCAGGACAGCTGCAAACCACTGCAGCCCTCATTAGCGGGACGCAATCCATCTACTCAGTCACCGTCACTGCTAATGATGGCAACGGGGGAAGTGCGAGCGTTAACGTGGGGGTTACTGCTACACGCAGCGATGACATAAGTGATCGCACACAGCAGGTGCAAGATGCTATCGTTGCTGCGGTCCCGGACGTAACTTCTGCAAATGATGTGACTGAAACACATCTTGCCGCTATTACTGAACTTGACCTATGGAGAAAAGGAATTAGCGAACTGAAAGCTGGTGATTTTGATGGACTCACCGCACTGGAAGAACTCTATCTGGATTCGAATTTTTCTCTTAGTTCTTTGCCAGATGGCATTTTTGACGAACTCACCGCACTAAAGACACTCAACCTGTCTACCATCATTATCAGCTCCTTGCCATCAGGTATTTTTGACGAACTCACCGCACTGGAAAAACTTTATCTGTTCCAAACCCGCCTGACTTCTGTGCCGGCTGATGTTTTTGACGAACTCACCGCACTGAAAGAACTTGATATGGGCTACAACCGCCGTTTGACTTCTTTGCCGGCTGGTGTTTTTGACAATCTTACCGCACTAACAACACTCTACTTTTCAGAGGCCGAGAGGTTGACTTCTTTTCCAGATGGCATTTTTGACGAACTCACCGCGCTGACATACCTTGAGATTGCTGGCAGTTGTAAGAGCGTGGAGACTTTGCCAGATAATGTCTTTAACAATCTCACGAACCTGACATACCTTGACGTGTCAAGCAACAATTTGACTTCTTGGCCAGATGGTATTGCTGGTAATCTTACCGCACTGGAAACGCTCGCACTATATAACAACAGTTTAAGTTCTTGGCCAGATGATGTCTTTGACGATTTCACGGCACTGACAACACTCAGCCTGTTTAATAATAGTTTTGGTTCTTTGCCGGACGGTATCTTTGATGAACTTACCAACCTGTCAACGCTTTGGCTGGGAAGCAACGGTTTGAGTTCTTTGCCGGATGGCATTTTTGACAATAACACGCAATTGAAAGACCTCAGCCTGGGTAATAACAAGTTGACTACTTTGCCGGATGGCATCTTTGATAATAACACCGCACTAACAACACTTTCCCTGTATAAAAACAGTTTGACTGCTTTGTCATCGGACATCTTCCAGAATCTTACCAACCTGTCAACGCTTATGCTGTACGAAAACAAGTTGACTACTTTGCCGGATGGCATCTTTGTAGGTCTCACCAACTTGAGTGCCCTCAGCCTATGGGGTAACACTACTAATCCGATACCGCTCCGTATAACATTGGTGAAAGTTGAAGACAGGAAGTACAAGGCTGTAGCCCCCACCGGCGCGCCTTATCACATTTCGGTGCTGCTTAAGTTTAAGAACGGCTGGACCGAGGGTGGCGTAGCCAGAATTCGCACTGGTCACACGGAAAGTCAGGTGTACACTATGGTACGCTGGCCTGGGAATGGTCCTGATGATGATACCTTCCATGGTCCTCTTACTGTGGATATTAATTTGGAGAATACATCAAGCTCAGGCATCCCCAGAGGTCTTGCGCTCGCTAAATACGGCCTTGATCAGCCGCTGGAAGTCGAAGGTGCTATAGGGGCCGCTCCCGCCTCGGTTGAAAACGGCACCCCGAAGGTGTCAGCACTTTTACCTAACTTCCCCAACCCGTTCAATCCCGAAACGTGGATACCTTATCATCTCGCAAAAGCGAGCGATGTGCAGATTACTATCTACAATGCACGTGGTGTCGTGGTTCGTAGTTTGGCACTTGGGCGTAAACGGGCAGGGTACTATACAAATAGAAACCGCGCTGCGCATTGGGATGGTAGAAACACATTCGGTGAGAAGGTTGCGGCAGGAGTCTATTTCTATCAACTGCAGGCGGATAGTGTGTCCTTCCTGCGGAAGATGGTTATCTTGAAGTAATGCCTTGTTTGTAGCGCAAACTGTTAGTTTCCATCATGACGATGCACAAACTAACAGTTTGTGCTACTCAAAAACAGGACAAATTCTCTAATTTACACACTAAATTGATGCCTATGGAGCGGTTAGGAAAACGCACCATAGCCGTCAATTTAAGGAAAGAACTTGGCTGATATTCTCGTCCTTTGCGTTATTTGAGGTGTTGATACAAAAAGGTGCGGTTAGGAAACCGCACCTACTTGGACATGGGTAATAGGAGGAAAACCATGAAGAAATTTACACTTTTGTTATCACTTATGTTCTATTGTCAGTTTAGCGTCGCGTTTGCACAGGATGTGAGCGTGCCGGACGCTAATTTAGCAGCGGTGCTGCGAGAGGTATTAGATTTAGAATCGAATGCAACCATCACACAACAGGCACTGCAAGGGTTAACACGACTAAACGCTCAATCTCAACAGATAAGCGACCTTTCTGGTCTGGAACATGCATCGCAATTACAACGGTTATATCTATCGGATAATCAGATTGAAGACATCACGCCACTCACAAATTTAACACAGTTAACGGTATTAGGTATTTGGAAAAATCAGATCAGCAATACCACGCCGCTCGCGAATATGACGCTGTTACGGTCCCTAAGTATCTGGGACAATCAGATTAGCGATATCACACCGCTGGCAAATTTAACGCAGTCAAACTGGTTAGACCTTGGCATCAATCAAATTGAAGACATCACGCCGCTGGCAAATTTAACGCGATTAGAGGTGTTATTGATCCAACGTAATCAGGTCAGCAACATCACACCGCTCAAAAATTTAACACGGTTAGAAGAATTAGACTTCAGTAATAATCGGATTGAAGACATCCACCCGCTCACAGGACTCACACGATTGGAGATATTATATTTCACGCAGAACCAAGTGAGTAACATCACCCCTTTGGCAGGTTTAACGCGATTGGAAAAGTTGAGGATTTCAAATAATCGGATACAGGATGTGACCCCGCTTGCGAGTTTAAAGCTGTTAAAGGAGCTGCGGCTCGCGGGGAATCTGATTCTGGATTTTTCACCACTCCGCCCTCTCGTTGAGGAGAATCCAATTTTGGCGTTGGACGTTGATATCTCTCAACCGATTGTAGTTACAGAAACTGGCGTGCCTACCATGTATTGGGTGTCCTCGGAGCGTGGCACACTCCATCGCCTGGTAGGCACGAGAGTAGAAAACCTTTTGCCTGACATCGTGGACGTGCTGAATCTCGCCGTGGATGTGGGGGGGGGTAGACTTTATTGGACACAGAGGACGGGCAAGCACTCCGGCAAAATCCAAAGTGCTAACCTTGATGGCACAGACGTTCAACTCATTAGGGAAGGGAGCATGTCTTACAGCATCGCACTTGACACCGATGCTAACAAGCTTTACATCACAAACAAGTGGGGCAACATCCAGAAGATAAACTTTGACGGTTCAAACTTCCACTGGAACCTCATCACAGACTTAGAGTCACCAAGGGATATTGCCTTGGATGTGGTTGGTCGCAAGCTCTACTGGACAGATGCGGATGGAAGCATTCGGTATGCGAAAGTTAATGGCACAGATGTTCAGACGCTCGCAACCGGCGGCACCCCAGGCAGTATTACTATTGCGAGGGGCAAAGTCTATTGGACCGAAAAGAACGACGATAGCACTGGTAAGATATGGCGCGCGAATCTTGATGGGACAAACGTCGAAGAATTCCTGGCACTCATGAGTGTCCCACACGGTATCGCCGTTGATACGACATCTGGCAAGGTTTATTGGACAAACACAAACGGCAGTATCCAGCGCGCAAACCTCGACGGAACAGAGATTCGATACGTTGCCACAAACTTAGGTTCATTAGGAGACCTCGCCCTGGGTGGTGCTGACCTGGGTAGACTGAAACTCGACGGCACCAATCATGCCGCAGATGTCAATCAGGACGGTAAGGTCAACATCACCGATTTGAAATTAGTGGCGATAGCGATCATCGCGGCGAAAAGTCCACCCGCTAATCCGCGCACCGATATTGATGGCAACGGTACCGTTGATGTGACCGACCTCGTGCTTGTCATAGCAGCACTTGATGAATCGGAAGCTGCCGCCGCACCAACGTTTGCTGTTAGTCTTTCAACACGAGATAGAGACAAAATTCAGACACAGATAAACCTGTTGATTGCATCAAATGATGATTCGCTCGCAGCGCGTCGAACATTGGTGTTCCTTCAGAATCTGTTGGTGGCACCACGTCCTGTCAAAACGCGGTTGTTGGCGAACTATCCCAACCCGTTCAATCCAGAGACGTGGATACCTTATCACTTAGCAAAAGCGAGTGATGTCCAGATTACCATTTATGATATGCGCGGCACGGTTGTCCGGCGTTTAGAGGTGGGACATCAACGTGCTGGCATTTACACGAGTCGAAGTCGTGCCGCCTATTGGGATGGCAAGAACAATGTTGGGGAAAAAGTTACCAGTGGACTCTATTTCTATCAACTGCAGGCGGACGGTGTGTCTTTCCTGCGGAAGATGGTTATTTTGAAATAATGCCTTGTCTGATTGTAGCGCAAACTTTTAGTTTGCGCTACGACACAAGTAGTAGGTGCGGTTTCCTAACCGAACCGGGTCTTTTAACCTTGGTAGATGCGGTTTCATGAAGATTAAAAAATTAATTCGGTAATTTTCTAACCATAGACATCTTGTTTTATGTTTTTCTTGTGTGAGGTCTATTATCTGGTTGTCTGAATCGCGGCGGGCACGGAGGACACAGAAGACGCGGAAAATGCTTTTGTGTCTCGGACATTTGCTTTCGCCAGAGACGGGTCGGTAACAAAGCATCTCTTAATTCCGCGTCCTCCGCGTTCTCTGCAATAATCCGCGATTCAGACAGAAAAGAGATCAAAATTACCGAATTAATAAATTAATCTTCATCTAACCGCATCGGTCACTATAACTCCAAAATAGAGGAGTATATTCTAATGCTTAGGTTTTTGATTCTAACAATTGCTTCAAAAGAAACTGAAGCACCATCAAAAAAAGGAGCTTGATAACAAACAATGTTAACTTCGCTACACAAACCCATTTACGTTTTAGTCATAACGATGTTCACGCTAATTTGTGTTTCCTTTAGCTATTCTACACCCCATGATGTTTATCACGACCACAAAGACGGTAATGGCTTTCATACCCATACCAACGCTGCCGAGTTATGGATAGACACAGACAGTGATGGCGATGTGGATACAAGTGTAGACGATCTAACTGATGAGCAACGCGAAACCTTCGGGCTCGACTGCCAGCAGAAACTGAACAAGAGTCAGATGAAAAGTGTCATGGCGTACTATTTAGAACCTTTAGAGGAAGGGGATCTGGACGAAGGGTACGTAGATACACTGACAGACGCTCAGAAAACGGAACTGAGACGGATATTGAATATGTCCAGGAGTGCCTTAAATAACATGAATGCCGACAATTTAGCGAGTCTCGTGTTAGCTGGTTTCCCAATCGGCTTTAATCAACAGGACCTTGAGGACACCTCCAAAGTGGACTTCGTAAGGGAGCTCGCAAAGAGTCTCCAGGCTGCGGAGACTACTGTAGATCAGTGCCCCAATCCACTTATTAAGCGAGTTTTTACGGACAGTTTTCATAATTCGCACTCTCTGCCTGCTACTGTCTATATGGACCCTGCTGAAATAAGATCTCCAGGCGTGGGGAAGGATATCAGGGTGGAAATTAAGATTAAACATAATTTCTATCGTGTCGGCGGGTTCCGAGGCACCGTGAACTTTGGTAATAATCTTAGTCTTAATACAGTCAGACAGGGTAGTTACGTACCCGCAGATTCACTTACGAGTACTGAAACATCTACAAGTGCCACTTTCACTGCATCATTTACTGACAATGTACAGAGTGGCAACAGGGGCAGCAGCGACGATGGCACACTTGTTGAGTTAATGTTTTTGGTTGGTGAAAGAAGAGCGACTACTATCCGTTTGACGAATTTTGTACTCTCTGATGCTGAAGGCAATTCGTTGCCTGTTGATATTGAAAGAGAGGTTAGCGTCACACATGTAAACGAGGCACCTGCGTTCACGGATGGCGACAACACGGAACGCTCCATTAATGAAAACACCGACCTCGGTGTGAACATCGGCTCTGCCGTCTCTGCTACAGACCCGGAAAATAATAATTTAACCTATACCCTCGGTGGCACGGATGCGTCATTTTTCAGTATTGTTAGCAGTTCAGGGCAGTTGCGCACGAAATCTCCGCTTAACTATCAAACTCAGAGCACCTATACGGTGACAATCACTGTCTCCGATGGGAATGGTGGCACAGATACTATCACCGTCACGATTAGCGTCACGAATGTGAATGAGGCACCTGTGTTCACGGATGGCGACAACACGACACGCTCCATTGCTGAAAACACCATCTCCGATCAGGCTATCGGCCTTCCCGTCTCTGCTACAGACCCGGATGATGGCGATACGCTGGAATATAGCCTCGGTGGCCCGGGTATGTCATCGTTCAGTATTGATAGCAGTTCAGGGCAGTTGCTCACAAGTGCTGACCTTGACCATGAAACCAAGTCATCCTATACGGTAACGGTCACCGTGTCTGATGGTATTCTCAGCGATAGTATTACCGTCACGATAAACGTCACCGATGCCAACGATGCCCCTGTCTTCACGGAGGGCGAAGAGGCGACACGCTCCATTGCTGAAAACACCATCTCCGATCAGGCTATCGGCCTTCCCGTCTCTGCTACAGACCAGGACAATGATGATTTAGACTATATCCTCAGTAGCGCGGATAATCCGAGTGGGTTCCTTATTGTTAGCAGTTCAGGGCAGTTGCTCACGACGCCTTCTCGGCTTAACTATGAAGAATCAGAGACCTATACGGGAACAATCACTGTCTCCGATGGGAATGGTGGCACAGATACTATCACCGTCACTATTAGTGTTACTAACGTAAACGAGGCACCTGTGTTCTCAGAAACTAACATCACCCGGAGCATAGTAATAGATGGAGATACTGCCGCCGGTGCCAGTATCGGGGAACCTGTGTCTGCTACAGACCCGGAAGGTGATGCGTTTACCTATAGCCTCGGTGGCACGGATGCGTCATTCTTCAGTATTGATGATAGCACAGGGCAGCTGCAAGCCACTGACGTTTTCATAAGCAATGAGCGAGTTACCTATTCAGTCGCCGTCATTGCTACTGATGGTAGCGGGGAGAGTGCGAGCGTTAACGTGACGGTTACTGCTACACGCACAAGTGAGAACGTACAGCAAAACGAGGGCACACAGCAACAGAAGTCTGTAAGTCCACCTCCGAAAAATGTCAACACGCAGCAACAGAAGTCTGTAAGTCCACCTCCGAAAAATGTCAACACGCAGCAACAGAAGTCAAATGATTCTGTCGGCGGAGAGGGAGATAGTGGCGACTCGCAGCAACAGAAGTCAAATGATTCTGTCGGCGGAGAGGGAGATAGTGGCGACTCGCAGCAACAGAAGTCAGATGAATCCGCTGGCGAAAAGATCACTAATGATGATTCAGAGACATCGGAGCAACCTTCGGAAGATCCTTCAGAGGAAATGCCGAGGTCTAACGGAGGTAACGCGCCCAGGAGTTCTGACAGTCGCGGTGTGGTAGATCGTGCTCAGATTCAGGCACAGATAGACCTATTGCTTACGACAAACGACCGCTCACCTGCTGCTCGTAAGAAGTTGGCATATCTCAAGGGTCTGTTGGCAGCCATGCGTCCTGATAAGACAAAACTGCTTGCAAACTACCCCAACCCGTTCAACCCAGAGACGTGGATACCTTATCACCTATCAAAAGCCAGTGATGTCCAGATTACTATTTATGATGCGCGCGGCACAGTCGTCCGCCGGCTGGATTTAGGGCATCAGCGGAAAGGCTATTACATTAACCGAAGCCGCGCCGCTTATTGGAATGGCAAAAACGATGTTGGGGAAAAAGTTGCCAGTGGTATCTATTTCTATCAACTGCAGGCGGGCAGTGTGTCTCTCCTGCGGAAGATGGTTATTTTGAAGTAATGTCTTGTCTGATTGTAGCGCAAACTGTATGAAGATTAATTTATTAATTCGGTAATTCTGCTCTCTTTTTTGTCTGAATCGCGGATTATCGCAGAGAACGCGGAGGACGCGGAATTAAGAGATTCTTTGTTACCGACCCGTCTCTGGCAAAAGCAAATGTCCGAGACACAAAAGTATTTTCCGCGTCTTCTGTGTCCTCCGTGCCCGCCGCGATTCAGACAACCAGATAATGAACCTCACACAAGAAAAACATAAAACAAGATGTCTATGGTTAGAAAATTACCGAATTTATTTTTTAATCTTCATACAGTTTGTGCTACAAAGAAGCGGGAAAGTGCACTTATCGGTTGGAGTTGGTGTAGGGAGACACGGTTCGAATGGTTACCCGTGTATTCCCCGCAAAACTGTTGTTTAGGCAAAACCGTCCACACATAAACCAAAAATAAAGGAGAATATTCTAATGTTTAAGTTTTTCGTTTTACTCACAATTCTACTTACGTTTGCCGTTTTTTCGAACGTAGAGGCGCACGATCAGTCGTGCTATTATCTCCATTTAGACGGCACCGTGTCTACGAGCAATCCGCTTGGTCAGAGGCTCCTGACAGGGAGCGCGCTTGTGTCCCAGATTAAAGCAGACGCAGGCCCGCTCGGTTTGAATTTACCGCACGACGAGGATGACAACCCGCTCTTTAGAGTCGATACTAACGGGATATACATCACTGGGGGAAAGCACGCAGGAACGACCTTTGAAATTACCGGCGGGATTATACAAATAGACAAGGATGAGATCAACGATAACGACTATTTTGTTACCCAGTATGAAGTAAGCACCCTAGGATTTAACCCCAGGCAGTATAACCATTCTCACATGCTTTATGTCCAATGGGAAGATGACTTTTCGGGTCCGCCGCATAATTTGGGTCCCATAATCTCACGACACATTGGTGGTTTCAACGTTGGACTTAACCAGCCAGTGCAATGCAGCAATGAAGGGACATACGCCCTTTGGACAAATCCTGACTATGATCCTGAACAGCCTGAAGGTCCTGGAAATCAGCAGTATTTAAATGAGGAGTATTTACCGGGCGGATCGAACAATCCGAACCCTGTGGATATTCTACCCACTGCTTCTGTCTATATGGAACCTGCTGAAGTAGAATCTCCAAATATTGGGAAAGAATTCACGGTGGAGATTAAGATTAAAAATAGTTATCGTGTCGGCGGGTTCCGAGCCGTCCTTGCCTATGATGGAGATCCGTTTCGTCTGACTTTATCCTCTAAGGGTGATTACATACCCGAAAATGCATCACTTGATAGGCTAATTACACCTGCCACTCTGCGTGTCAGCTCATCATTTCCTGACGATGTCCAGAGTGGCGATGGTACACTTGCTGAGATAACGTTTGAGGTTGCTAAAGCAAGAGCGCAAACTATGATTTTGGAGGATGTTGAACTCTTTGATGCTGAAGGTGATCTGTTGCCTGTTAATATTGAAAGAGATAGGGTTAATGTTACTAATCCCTTTGCTTTTGTCTATATGGAACCTGCTGAAATAGAATCTCCAGATGTTGGGGAACAATTCACGGTGGAGATTGAGATTGAAAATAGCTATCGTGTCGGCAATGTCCGAGGTACTGTGAACTTTGATTCAACTGCACTGGAATTTAGTGGGGCTCTACGGGGTGATTACACATCCCAAGGTGTATTTCCTGACATAATTGAAACTGAAAATAGTGTCCGGCTCGCAGCATCATTTCCTGACGATGTCCAGAGTGGCGATGGCACACTTGCTACGTTAACGTTTGAGGTTGTTGGAGCAAAAGCGTCCACTATTAGTTTGATGGGTTTTGTACTCGCTGATGCTGAAGGTAATTCGTTGCCTTTGATTACAGGAGATGGGGTTAATGTTACTGTTCCCTCATCGGAAGAGAGGTCGTCTGATGGGCAACGAAATAGTGTCAACTCACAGCAACGGAAGTCAAATGGTTCTGCTGGTGGAGAGGGAGATAGTGACGAAGCACAGCAACAGAAGTCAAATGGTTCTGCTGGTGGAAAAAGCACTAAAGGTGATTCCGAGACATCGGAGCAACCTTCGGATGATCCTTCAGAGGAAATGCTGAGATCTAACGGAGGTAACGCGCCCGCAGCTTTTCCAGCTTTTCCCATGCTCGGTGCGGTAGCGTGGCAAGTAGTTACGTACGATGCAAGCGGCACGGTTATCCGGCGGGTTGTTGGAGGAGTAGGACAGCAGTCTGTGGTTGTGTCCGAGAGGCAGCAGCAGTTGATGCCGGAACCTCCGCCCGTCAAAACGGAGCTGCTTGCAAACTATCCGAACCCGTTCAACCCGGAGACGTGGATACCGTATCACTTAGCAAAAGCGAGTGATGTGCAGATTACTATCTACAATGCGCGTGGTGTCGTTGTCCGCCAACTGGATTTAGGCCGTCAGCGGGAAGGCTACTACATCAACCGAAGCCGCGCCGCCTATTGGAATGGACACAATGCAATCGGCGAGCGCGCTGCGAGTGGTCTCTATTTCTATCAACTACAGGCGGACAGTGTCTCTCTCCTGCGGAAGATGGTTATTTTGAAGTAACGCAAAACGGTGAATCAACGCCAAATGCGCGTGGCAGAATACGCGTTTGGTATTCTACATGATTTGGCGGGTGCGGTTTCTAACCGCACTTACAAACGATGGAAAACAGATTAGTAAAGATTGGTGAGGCTGCAGAACTCATTGGTTCAACGCCTGCCACATTACGTAAATGGGAAAAGACTGGTGAGAAACTTCTAATCTCAAGGTCTCGCCACGGGATAGGCGACTCATGCCAAACACGCACTGGGCGTTGATTTGGTATAGAATAATATCTCCCGAATGACTAACTGAACTGATACCGGTAGTCCGTCCTGCGGGAAGATGGAAAACTCCCGCATTTCAACACCAGTAGATGCGGTTTCTAACCGCTCCATCCAAAATCTAAGGAGGATTTTGAAATGCGTAATCAACTTACACTCACACTTTTCACCCTAATCATCGCTGTTCTTTTCTGTTCTATTGCAGGCGCAGGTCTGAATAGCGGATTAATTGGCTATTGGCCGCTTGATGAAAGAAATGGAGATATTGCGGCTGATAAAAGTAGAAATAATCACAAGGCAAAGCTTACCGGTAGTGCCGCCTGGGCACCGAACGGTAAAATTGGAGGTGCTGTGCAACTTGATGGCACTGGCAGCTCCGTTGAAGATGACGATGGTAGTGAGTATATCAATGGACTTGACGCTTTTACCGTTTCCGTTTGGGTAAAATCCACGTCAATTCCAACCGATTTCGGTATTTTTCACGGCATTGACCCGAATGGAAGTGACAATGTGTTTACCCTACATACGATTCAGCCGGTTGGAAAGTTAAAGAGGCGACCAGTCTTATTAAAGCAGGCATCAGCACAACAGGTGGTGACATGGCCTATGAAAGTGCAAGTGATGTGCAAACCACAGAATGGCAACACCTTGTATTGACATGGAGCAGTGGCAACCAATTCGCGCTCTATATTGACGGTGTGCTTGATAAGCCAGAGTTTAATGAGGTCGCGAAAAATGGTAAAATCTCTGGTGCTTCTAAATTCGTCATCGGGAGAGGTGCTAAGGATAACAACAACACTTCATGGGATGGTCTCATTGATGATGTGCGCCTTTACAATAGGGTGTTAAAGGAAAAAGAAATTGCGAGTTTGGCGACCGGTGTTCTGCCCGTTGAACCGACTGGAAAGTTAGCAACTACCTGGGCAAACCTTAAGCAAAAACGTGATTCTGATAGATTTTAAAAGTGTTAAGAAAGATAAAGATTTTTACGGGCTCGCCTCGGTAGCGGCGTGTACTAATCAGGACTTACGCAAATTGAGCAGAAAAGGGGTATATTTTGCTTAAAAAGTCGTTATTTCAGTGTTTTTAACTCCCTAAATCCCGCTTATCAGTGGGACTTTAAGAAAAAATGCGTAAGTCCTGCTAATAATAGTTACCCGTTTCACTATATGTCTTTGCGGGGCGGACATAAAATGCCCCGCGCTTATAGTAAAATCTATAATTACTTTTACACTTTGGTAGGTGCGGTTTCCCAACCGCACCTTATGCGTCAATTTAGTGATTTACGAATTTGAGAAACCCTCTTTAGTCCCGTAGGGACGATATGTTTATAGAAAAAGAGGTAATCAATCTCTTGAACCCCGTAGGGGTGATATGTTATAACATCAGTTCACCATTTAGGATATGTCGCTCGGACGGAGCTAAAGAGATGTGGCAATACTGAGTACTATAAACATATCGTCCCTACGGGACTAAATGTCCGACAGTCTCAATAACCATGCTTATTGAGAAGGGTTCATAAAAACATAGACGTTTTCTTAAATTGACGCCTATGGTGCGGTTTCCCAACCGCACCTACCAGTGATGTGCACATATTTTTAGATTTTACTATAAAAACGTGAGTTTGATATATGGCAAATTCTAAAAATATGCGGACATTTTCGTAGGGGTTAGGTTGCCTAACCCCTACGGTCGAGGGGACCTCGCCCCTACGAGAAGCACGAAGTCTCGTTTTTACCAAACTCACGTTATAAAACTATTTTTTGTGACATACTAGCGATTCAGATAACAAATCGGGGCGGACAAAGTATTCCTCCACAATGTAGGTATGCTTTGGAAACGTGCTTGTTTAAATCGCTGACGTGTTGTAGCACAAACTTTTAGTTTGTGCTCTATTAGACGCAAACTAAAAGTTTGCGCTACAGATACGGTGCGGTAATTCACCATCTTCGCATCGCGGGCTTTGAATCAGTCAACTACCCCAGCTAAAGCGGCGGGGTTTTACACCTAAAGAAATTTTTGATAAATAAGGAAAACTATATGTCAATTTCAGATAATAAACGTTATTTTTGGTGTTTTGTTGCCATTTTATTCGGCATCGCATTGGCGATACCAATAGCAATCAGTGCTGATACACTCAAAGTAGACGTTCAAGACCAAAATGGGAATGCCATCCCAGAAGCAAAAGTCCAACTTGGAAACCAAGAACAAACAACTGACGCATCCGGAGCGGCTATGTTTAGCGATGTAGCAGGTGCGCAGTCGCTGTATGTAACAGCAATCGGATTCTCCAGCAAACGGATCAATATAACCGCTGGACAAACCGAAGCCACAGTAATACTTGCTCCTATCCAAACCATTGAATCCATTGTGGTCGTCGGTACCCGCAGCATAGGTAGGCAAGCTTTACAGGCACCTGTCCCAATAGGAGTCGTCGACAGAGAACAGCTGAGTTTCACCGGTCAATCCGAAACGGGTCGTATTCTCCAGATGTTAGTCCCCTCCTTTAACTTTTCAAGCTCATCCATTAGTGATGGTACAGATGCCCTCCGTCCCGCAACATTACGCGGTTTGGGACCGGATCAAACGTTGGTGCTGGTCAACGGCAAACGTCGCCACAAAAGTGCATTGTTGCACGTAAACACGTCGGTGGGACGCGGCACCGCCGGAACAGATTTCAACGCGATTCCATCTGCGGCGATAGAGCGGATTGAAGTCCTCCGCGATGGTGCGGCTGCACAGTACGGCTCCGATGCTATCGCTGGTGTTATCAACATTGTGTTGAAAGACGATATTGATACAGGTGACGCGAACCTGTATTGGGGACAAACCCACGAAGGTGATGGCGATACATGGAACGGCAACGCCAATTACGGTATGAAGGTGGGTGATACCGGTTTTATTAACCTGACAGCCGAATGGCGCGACAGATACCGCACGAACCGCGCAGGCCTCACAGGCGAACGGCAGTACGACTGGATAGATGTTGACCCAGGCAGACCGGCAGATAAGATACTTGAAATCGAAAATGATGATGGGACTGTGACCGAGAAACCGGTATGGTTCGCCCCGCGCGAATACACCTTTGAACGCCAGAACTTCCGCGTTGGAGATGCCGATTCGTCACAAAAAGTCGGATTTTATAATTTCGGACTCCCCCTCACAGCAGGCTTGGAACTCTATTCTTTTGGCGGATACGCCTCACGCCAAAACAACAGTGCCGGTTTCTACCGCAGAGCCAACCAGCCATCGCGGACTGTTACCGAAATCTATCCCGATGGATTCCTCCCAGAAATTAACACGGATATTGGTGATACTTCTGTCGCCTTAGGTATGGCATGGACACATGAGGCGACTGACCTGAATGTTGATGCCAGTGTCAATCACGGTTTGAATACATTCGACTTTTTCATATCCAACTCCCTGAACGCCTCTTACGGTGCCAGTAGCCCGACCGCCGCAGATGCCGGTGGATTTGAACTCTCACAGACTGCCTTTAACTTAGATGTTACTTATCCACTGCAGTATCAATCCTCCTTGGTCAACCTCGCCGGTGGTGTCGAATTTCGTAGGGAAAGCTACGGCATCCATGCGGGTGAACCTGCTTCATGGATTCACGCTGGACTCGGTGCGGAGAGCGCCGTTGGTGGTATCCAGGTCTTTCCGGGCTTCCGGCCCGATAACGAAGTGGACGAAAGTAGGACGAGTATCGCAGGTTATGCGGACTTTGAATCCTATCTCAGTGGAGAACCGGGAACAGGGCTGCTCGTGGGTGCCGCCGTGCGCGGTGAGCAGTATAGTGACTTTGGCACGACCGTCACAGGGAAAGCGACAGCTCGCTATGATCTGACGAAACAGGTTGCGGTTCGTGCTGCGGGCAGCACCGGCTTCCGCGCGCCTTCACTGCAACAACTCTACTTCAACAATATCAGCACGCAATTCTTGGTAGATGCGACTGATCTTGATGGCGATGGAGATACAACTGAAGTGTTACCACGCGAACTCGGCACGTTCCGTAACGACAGCGACGCTGCACGTGCCCTCGGCATCCCTGAACTCAAAGAGGAGACCGCATTCAACATCTCCGGTGGTTTCGTGTTGAAACCGCTTGAGAAGATGTGGCTCACTGTAGACGGTTTTCTTATCCAAATCGATGATCGTATCATCCTCAGTGGCAGCTTTAGTGCGGATAACATCCCCAGTTTAGTCGCAGCAAGGGTGAGCAGTGCACAAGTCTTTACAAACGTCGCACAGACACGCACACAAGGCGTTGACATCGCTGCAGGTTATCTCCATGCTTTCGATAACGAATCTCTTCTCAATTTGAAAGTTGCGTTGACGTGGGCGGACACTGAAGTTATTGGCGATGTGGAAGCACCCGAAATCCTCGTCGGGCTTGAGGATACACTCTTCCCCTCACAAGACCGTTCTATAATTGAGGAGTGGCAGCCGAACACTCGCGTTAATATCAGTGCGGATTACATCATCGGCGATCTAACGCTCGGTGGTGCCGTGCGGTACTTCGGCAGTTACACTGTGCAAGAAGGAAGTGGACCTGACCCCCAACGACAGACTTACGGTGGCAAATGGGTCACCGACATCCAGAGCAATTACCAGTTGAATGAAGGGGTTTCGTTGACTATCGGCGCAAACAATCTGTTTGATCAGATGCCCGATATCAGTGAGATTAGTCAGTCTCGCGCTGGAACCTTAACAGATAGCATTGGACATGTCATTGTTGATTCATCCGGTGTGTTTCCATATTCCAGACGGTCGGCACCCTTCGGTTTCAATGGCGGACTTTATTATGTGAAGTTATCGTATAGTTTCTAAGATTCAAAAAGAATAGCGTGGTTTTTAATTGTAGCGTTGCTGTGTCACGGTTACAAAAGAAAAAGGAATAGGACATTTGTTGAAAAAAATAAAAATAGGTTCTAACCACACAATCTATATTGGCGATTTTCAGATCGTTGAAACCAAGTCAGGGTTTCAGTTTCCGACTATTGCGTGTATCGCCGGTGAGTTGGAAAATGTTTCTCTACAAACGCAGTTAGTTTCCGGTAATTATTACCGTGTCGTGTCTCTCAAACGGTTTGAAACGATCGCAATTCATGGAAGATACATTTGGACAACAGAGTGGTTTGTTGATAGTGACAACTGGGATCAGGTTGACACCGTTTATATCGGCACCCTCGCGTTTTCAGGTAAGGAATTTCTCAAGATGTAATGAAAAGCAATAACGCCTTATGAGTGCGGTTCCCTCTCAACCGCACTCGCCATCTCGCCTCGGTAGCAGCGTGTACTAATAATAGCTACCCGTTTCACTATTTTACTCCGAAATGTCTTTGCGGGGCGGACACATTATAGTAAAATCTAAAAATACCTTTACACTTTTCTTTAGGTTAACAACGTTTGTAGTCGCGCAATTCATTGCGCCTCTTACATTCATGGTGTGTTTGAAGTTCACACATGAACCAAAGCGTCCAAATAATTATGGGTTTCACTATAAATGCCCCGCGCTTAAAAATGTTTTTTGGAATGTATACACAACCTCATATTAAATGAGATTGTTGATATTAGAGATCTTGTCAAGGTCGCTGGTGCGTTCGGCACATCTGCAGCCGCACCTTCCTTAGATTCACAGGCACTCTCTATGTTCACTGCAGCAGACGTGCAAAAGTGGCTCTCTCAAGCACAGCACCTAAACTTGACAGACGTAACGTCACAAAGAGGTATTCGCTTCTTAGAGCAACTCCTTGCAGCGTTAACACCCAAAGAGACGGCACTTTTGCCAAACTTCCCGAACCCGTTTAATCCAGAGACGTGGATACCTTATCACTTGGCGAAGGATGCGGATGTCACACTACATATCTATGCTGTGAACGGCACATTGGTGCGGACGTTGGTAATCGGGCATCAGGATGCGGGTCGGTATCAGAGTCGTTCCCGTGCGGCACATTGGGATGGTAAAAACGAGTTCGGTGAATCTGTCGCAAGTGGTGTTTATTTCTATACACTCATTGCGGGTGATTTCACTGCTACACGCAAGATGTTGATAATGAAAGTAATGCCTTGTCTGAACCAGGATTTTCAGGATGGACAGATTTCCAGGATTATTGGGTTTCCTTGATTGTGAGTTGGCTCTTATTAGGATTAGCATTAGATGGGTAATCTGTTGAAAAGGGCTATTTATCTCAGATGCCTCTGTCATCCTGAAAATCCTATAATCTTGTGAATCCTTGTTCAGACAAGAAGCATGGTGGGTACAAAAACCCACTTCTACAGTAATAGGATTGCACATCGCAATCGAAAATCTATAAAAGGAGTGGCTCATGTCAAGACTAAGTGCGGAGGCTTCTAGAGAATCCAAGTGTACAGCGAGTTTATTCAAATAAAACGCACTTACTTTTTACATGAGCCAAAGGAGTATATGATGAAAAACAGAATGTTTCCAATTTTGACAGCAATGTTTGTCGCACTCACATTGACAACAAACATACTATTTCTTATCTTAATCACACTTATAAGCATGAGTGGGTGTAATGAGATGGTTTTTAAGTTTTCGAAACCATTAATTCAAGACGATGTTGAACTTCAAACAGAAAACGATGATTACATGACACCTTTTGGTATGCTTTCTTATGATTTGAATGCTACATTCATACGAGGAGAGCAGGCATTTCAAAAGGATTTTTTAGTGGAAGAAGGGTTAGGTCCAATTTTTAATAATACCAGTTGTGTAGGTTGCCACCCTGGAAATGGCAGAGGCACACCAGATTTAACTCTCATCCGATTTAGCAGAGGTCATAATCTTATGCTTGATATGGGCGGACCTCAGTTCCAAGACAAAGCCATATCCGATGTTCCTTACGAAGTCCTTCCTACGGGAGTTGATAAATCAACACGTCTTCCACCACCCGTTTTTGGAGTGGGACTTATAGAAAATATACCAGTTGAAACGATATTGTCTTACGCTGACGAGTTTGATGCTGATGGCGACGGTATTTCAGGCAGACCTCACTGGGTAATCGCTCCAGATTTTGTTCCAACTACCGAAATTGGCGGTGGACCGGGAGAACAACTTGGTAGATTCGGGCGAAAGGCATCTGTTTCATCATTAGCACAACAGACCGCAACGGCTTTTCAACAAGACATGGGAATTACCAACGGGTTTTTAGAAAATGAACTCTCCAGTATTGGAGACACGGTTCCTGACCCTGAAGTTGATAGTTCAACCGTTATGGATATTGTTATATTCATGCGTTTGCTTTCACCACCACCCCCACGTGATATAATTACAGAAGAAGTTAGACAGGGAGAGAAACTTTTTGATACAATTCAGTGTGCAACTTGCCACGTCCCAACGATGCAGACCGGTCCGTCCTCTATTCCTGCATTGAACAAAGTGGATGCTCACGTCTACTCTGATTTTCTTTTGCATGATATGGGTGAGGAGTTAGCGGACAACCGACCTGATGGGGCAGCGACAGGTAGAGAATGGCGGACTGCGCCGCTTTGGGGAACTCGCTTAGTAGCGAAATTCCTTGGTGGCACACCGTTTTACCTTCATGATGGACGCGCCACTACGCTTAAAGGCGCAATTCGAGCGCATGGTGGTGAGGCTCAGAACGCGAAAGAAGCATTTTTCAACCTGTCCGAGACAGAACAACAAACCGTCATTGCTTTTCTTGAATCGCTTTAGGAATGTAGAGCAAGGTCCAAGATCATTTTGGGTTCTGTGTAAATGACGATGTTGCAAAAGACATAACATCTCGCCATAGGGAGAGGCGACGAATGCCAAATATACGTTATATACGTTTGACGTTGATTTGGCATACTAATAATATCCCCCGAATAACCAATTCATTCTGAGTTGGTATTCCTCCTTGCGGGGAAGAAATCCCCCGCACTAACACTTCAACTCCAATTAGGGGTCCCCAACGCGGTAGGTGCGGTTTGTAACCGCACCTTATGCGTCAATTTAAGGAAAGAACTCGTTTGTAGTCGCGCAATGAATTGCGCGACTACAAACGCAGATATTCTCGTCCTGTGCGTTATTTGAGATGTTGATACAAAAAGGTGCAGTTAGGAAACCGCACCTATCGTAGTTGGAAACCGCTAAATTGACGCATAAGGTGCGGTTAGGAAACCGCACCTTATGCGTCAATTTAGTGCGTAACGTTAGTGCGTCTGATACATCTTTCGCCTACCCGAGCTTTGGTAAATCACATCTTAGCACCAGCGGTGCGACAGGTATATAGAAAACGGTGTCCAACAGTCTCTTGAACCCCAGCGGGGTGACAGGTGTCTGACAACATGTGCCCATATACACCTTTCGCCCCGCTGGGGCTTGAGTTTGGTATGGATCGTGGTCTATACACATTCCGCCCCGCTGGGGCTAATACCCAATTAACGGGATTTGTAGCGCGAGGTCCCCGTGCCTCGCAATGCTAACCGCTATTAGAAAACTTCTAATCCAGTTAATTTGGCAGGACTTACGCAATAATATAGAATTGTGTTATACTATTCTATTATGACTACATTTACACTCTCTGAAAAGAAGCAAAGTTTATATTCCGATTATTGTCAATTTTTGTTAGCAAGTTTTACGAATTTTACTCAAACAGGACTTACGCAAATTGAGCAGAAAAAGGAAATATTGGACTTAAAAAGTCATTATTTCGGTATTTTAACCCCTTAAATCCCCCTTATCAAGGGGATTTTTGAACCTATTGCGTGAGTCCTAATATTAATACCTTGCCTAAGCCCTGAAATCAAGTTCAGATAATTGGCGAAGGTATTGATGAACAACACACAGGAGAAAATAGATGAAGAAATCATTTAAGAAAAACCTTTTTTTCGCTAGTTTCGTTGCACTGATATGGCTAGGATGGACAGTGATGAGTTATGGCGCGGCGGTTGTCTCTGTAACTCCGGAGCAAATTTCATCGCCAGCAGTCGGAGAGCAGCTGCACCTCAATATTCAGATAATAGGCGGCAAAGACATTGCTGGTTATAGACTGATTATTGGCTTTGATCCAACTGCACTCCGTTATATTGGTAGCGCAAATGCGGACTACCTCCCCACGGCGACGTTTGCTGCCTCACCAATAACCTCCGCGAACGGCATTTCCCTTGCCGCGGCTTCTACGTCAGGTGTTGCCTCAGCGGAAAACGGTACGCTTGCGACGGTGAAGTTTGAGGTTGTGGCAGTAAAGTCTACTGCCATTCACTTAATGGATGTGGTGCTCTTTGATAGTACCGCTACACCAATACCAGTCACAACTGTAGATGGCATGGTTGTAATAACGTCTTTACTCGCAGCAGATGTCAATCAAGATGGAATGGTAGACATCCTTGATCTGACATTGGTAGCAAATAACTTCGGAATACACCCGATAGACAACCCTCACACTGATGTTAATGGAGACGGAAACGTCAATATTTTAGACCTTGTGCTTGTTGCACAATACTTCGGTGAAATAATACCGCGTGCTAAACCGGTTGATCCTACACCTATCGTGCCCCCAGACTATGAAGCTGATGTGCTTGTTACGGCTGAGGCAGTAGACGGGGCTGTACCTACAAGCATAGTGCCTACTCCTCCTCCTACAGCCCGCATAGTTGTAGTAGATCCAGGTACCGTTGATTTAAATCCTCCTAACAGTGCTGCGTATGACAATGTTTTCTTTCAGGCGCATGGTACAAATCCGTTTATTGATACTGAGGATGATGCTTTTTCGACGTTTGGCATGGATGTGGATACCGCGTCCTATTCTATCACGCGCCGTTACCTCCGAGATGGGTACCTACCGCCCCCAGAGGCAGTGCGCGTGGAGGAATTTGTCAACGCTTTTGATTACAATTATACACCTCCTTCTGATGATACGTTTGCTATCCATCTTGAAGGCGCGCCTTCCAAATTTGGTGAGGGAAAACGGCTGCAATTATTGCGAATCGGTATTCAAGGACACATTATACCGGACACAGACCGGAAAGACGCGAAATTAACGTTTGTGATTGATGTCTCCGGATCAATGGCCAGGGAAGACCGATTGGAGTTAGTGAAACAAACTCTGAGGCTTCTCGTTGACCAACTCCGTGATGGCGACGAGATAGGTATCGTTATTTACGGCACTACTGCTCGGGTCTTGCTGCCACATACGCGAAATGTGAATCGCGAACACATTTTGGCGGCAATTGATTTGCTTTATCCCGAAGGTGTAACGAATGCGGAGGCTGGACTGCGGCTTGGATATCAACTTGCACTCGATAATTTCGGTGCAGATTACATCAACCGTGTGATCCTGTGTTCGGATGGTGTTGCGAATTTCGGAATAACGGGTGCAGATGGGATTCTTACTGAAATCGAAAACTATGTTGAGCATGGCATTTATTTAACCACAATCGGGTTCGGCATGGGCAATTATAACGATATTCTCATGGAACAACTGGCAAACAAGGGCAACGGGGGCTACTATTATGTAGATACGCTCAAAGAGGCTGAACGTGTCTTTGTGGAGAATTTGACCGGCACGTTACAAGTTATCGCAAAAGATGCCAAGGTTCAGGTTGAATTCAATCCTGAGACAGTAAGTCGCTTTCGTCTCCTCGGCTATGAGAACCGCAGACTTGCACAGGAGGACTTCCGCGATGACGATGTTGACGCAGGCGAAATTGGTTCAGGACACAGCGTCACCGCGCTGTATGAGATTAAACTCTATAGTGAAGGGGTTGTCGGCAAACTTGCCACCGTCTTCATCCGACATGAAGATCCAGACACCTCTAATGTTACGGAAGTCAGTCGGGAGATCTTTGCGAATGAACTTAAAAGCACATTTGAAGAAGCATCCACTTCACTACAACTTGCTGCTTCTGTTGCGGAATTCGCAGAAATCCTTCGCGGCAGCTACTGGGCACTGAATGGCAGTTTGAACGTTGTAGAGCAGACGCTTGAAGGTCTTTTCCCTTTCACACATCAACGCACACCACAGCAAGACGAACTAATAACTCTCGTGCGTCAGGCAATCCGCCTGAAATAAACGGATCCTGTGGGAGGGATACATGTTTTGGTCGTTCAATAGCTCAACGAATTTTCTGTTAGACTTGAATGTAATGCTAAATATGCTTGGATTTACAGACTGGGTTACAACAATGAATAACCAAGAATTTGACAAAAAAATTTTTGCATGCTAAAATATACTGAAATAAAGCCAAGGGTTTACGTTGAAACGACTGTTGTCAGTTATCTTATTGCACGACCTAGCAGTGACTCAATTGTAGCATCTCGGCAACGCGCAACCCGGCAGTTGTGGGAGGAACATTTCGACAACTTTGAGTTTGTGATTTCAAATATTGTTCTCAGCGAAGCCAGAGAGGGTGATCCCATAGCAGCTCAGCACCGGCTTGAGGTGTTGGCAAATCTAACAGTATTAGGCATGCCAACAGAAGCAGTTATGCTCGTGCAGAACTTGATAGATGCTGGTGCTGTGCCACAGTATTCACTGCCGGACGCGGAACATATTGCCATTGCCACAGTGAATAATGTTGAATACTTAGTCTCTTGGAACTACAAACATATTGTTAACGAAACCAAGCGTAATGTGATCAACGAGGTATGTCAGAATGCAGGATTTGAACCTACAATTCTCTGCACACCAATAGAGTTAATGGAGGAAATTCACGTGAAAGAGAAACCCGATACTCGTACAGATCCTGTCCTTGAAGAATGTTATCGGATGAAAGAAGCATTCGCTGCAAAATTCAACTCGGCGCAGGAACTCCACGATTATTTAGTTGCTGAAACAGAAAAAAATAAAGCACTCGGATGGAAATATCTGCCACCTCCACGAATTAAGGAAGATTCAAGTGAAAGAGAAACCTGATACACGCACAGACCCTGTCCTTGAAGAATGTTATCGAATGAAAGAAGCATTCGCTGCAAAATTCAACTCAACGCAAGAACTCTACGACTATCTAAAAGCAGAACAAAAAAAATTTAAAGCCTTGGGTTGGAAATATCTGCCACCTCCACCTCCACGAATTAAGGAAGATTCAAGTGAAAGAAAAACCTGATACACGCTCAGACCCTACTCTTGAAGAATGTTATTGAATGAAAAAAGAATTTTCCGCCAATTCAACTCTACCCAAGAACTCTATGATTTTTTGAAAGCAAACCAAAAGAAATTTAAAGTACTCGGTTTAAAATATGCGCCCCGCCGCCGCCTCAAACTAAACACAGTAAAAAAGACTAAATTGTTCATGTTATGTTTATTAGCCTCCCAAATCACGTTTTTACGTAACAACACAGAAAACTTAAATAACTTGCTTTTATTTTTCAATCGTGGTATTCTATAAAATATAGAAGGAAAATTGCCTATGTCACACCCAGAACTAACATTAACTGAAAACCGACCTTTCCAAACCCAGCGCAAAGACACATGGTGGGTACAACCCTTGGCTGTATTCATTGGGTTAGGAGCATTCATAGTTTACGCAACCTTTCGGGTTTTTGAAGGGAACCATTTCATCCACGATCCCTATTTAACTCCCTTCTATTCACCGCTCCTTTTTGGCACTAACGAAGTTGCACATAGCGTTGACCACAGTTGGTTTGGCTTAATGCCTTCTTGGATTCCAGGTTTCATTACGCCTGCTGTTCTTATTTTATGGGCACCGCTCGGATTTCGCTTTACATGTTATTATTACCGTGGCGCGTACTATAAAGCGTTTTGGGCAGATCCGCTCTCTTGCACAGTATCAGAACCGCGCAAGGGATATCGAGGTGAACACTCATTTCCATTGATCATACAGAACATCCACCGATATTTTCTTTACGTAGCAATTATAATATTAGGTATCCTTGCTTATGATGTATGGAAAGCACTCTGGTTTGACGATGGGAACGGTGGAAAAACCTTCGGTATCGGAATAGGTACAATTGTTTTAGCAGGTAATGTTATCTTTTTAGGTGGCTATACGCTTGGCTGTCACTCATTACGACACTTGGTTGGTGGCGTAGTAGATTTACTGTCAAAGGCACCAGTGCGCCGGAGCATGTATAACTGTATCAGTTGTTTAAACGAACGACATATGCTCTGGGCGTGGATGAGTCTCTCTTGGGTCGGTTTATCTGATCTCTATGTCCGGACAGTTGCTGTCACCGGTTGGCAGGATTGGATTACATTTTAAGCAATGTCTATAGAGAGGAAATTTTAGTTTGGCATCTTTTGAAACTATTGAGTATGACGTATTAATAATCGGTGCTGGAGGCGCAGGACTACGTGCTGCGATTGAGGCAGCCACAAGTGATCTAAAGGTCGGACTGGTTTGCAAATCTCTGCTCGGAAAAGCGCATACCGTGATGGCGGAAGGTGGCGTGGCTGCTGCATTGGCAAATGTGGATGAAAGAGACAGTTGGCGGGTTCACTTTGCCGATACAATGCGCGGTGGGCAGTACCTCTCTAACGCACGGATGGCAGAACTTCATGCTCAGGAAGCCCCAGACCGAGTCCGTGAACTTGAAGCATGGGGCGCGCTTTTTGATCGTACAAAAGAAGGTAGTATCCTACAACGAAACTTTGGCGGACATCAGTATCCACGGCTTGCTCACGTCGGTGACCGAACCGGTTTAGAGATGATTCGTGCGCTGCAGGACCACGGTATACATCAAGGCGTTGATGTCCACATGGAGAATACCATCGTTTCACTCCTCAAAACAGGTGATAGGGTATCGGGTGCTTTAGGTTACGAACGTGAAAAAGGACGATTCAAAATCTTTTCTGCAAAAGCAGTTGTTTTAGCAACAGGTGGAGTCGGAAAGGCATACAAAATCACAAGTAACAGTTGGGAGTATACTGGCGACGGTCATTCTCTTGCATATCATGCGGGTGCTGAACTGATTGACATGGAATTTGTCCAGTTTCACCCTACAGGTATGGTTTGGCCACCCAGTGTCCGAGGCATCTTAGTCACTGAAGGTGTGCGAGGGGAAGGTGGTATCCTGAAAAATAGTGAAGGCAATCGCTTCATGTTTGACGATATTCCTGAACTCTATGTGAACCAAACTGCTGATAATCCTGAAGAAGGGTGGCGTTATACACAAGGTGATCGCGAAGCACGTAGACCGCCAGAATTGTTGACCCGTGACCATGTTGCTCGCTGCATCGTCCGAGAAGTTGCAGAAGGTAGAGGTAGTCCACACGGAGGTGTGTTCTTAGATATTGCTTGGATTAAGGAGAAAATTCCGAACGCTACTGAACATATCCGTAGAAAACTGCCGAGTATGTATCACCAATTCAAGGAACTCGCTGACATAGACATCATACAAGAACCGATGGAGGTTGGTCCTACCACACACTATATTATGGGCGGAATTCGTGTTGATGCCGATTCTCAAATGACGTGTATTCCCGGTCTCTTCGCAGCAGGTGAATGCGCAGCAGGTTTACACGGAGCAAACCGTCTCGGTGGTAATTCCTTATCCGATTTACTTGTCTTTGGTAAACGTGCAGGCGAATACGCGGCGCAATTTGCAGTTGAAAACGGTGACATCCCACTTGAGGAAAGTGTTATAGATGAAATAGCACAGCATGTTCTCAAACCTTTTGATAATCCAGAAGAAGGTGATAACCCTTACCAGATTCAAGCACAACTGCAGGACAAGATGCAGGAATTAGTAGGAATTGCACGCAGCCAAGAAAGCCTCACACAAGCATTAGAAGAGATTCAGAACTTGTGCGAAAAAGCTGAAAACGCCCATGCAATCGGCAATCGGGAATATAATGCTGGATGGCATACTGCGCTTGACCTTGACTGTTTACTTACGGTTTCAGAGGCGATTGCACTTGCAGCACTTGAACGTAAAGCAAGTATCGGTGCACATTCTCGCGATGATTACCCTGAGAAAGAGGAACCAGGAACCGAAAAATATAACACTATTGTCCAAAAAACTGACGATGGTTCAATGGCTATTCGGCGTGAACCTGTTCCTGAGTTGCCCGATGAACTACAGCAAATTATTGAGGAAATGGGATAAGCACAACACACCGGAAGGAATTAAATATGGCTAAAGCGACTTTTAGAATCTGGCGCGGGGATGCAAATGAAGCACAATATGTTGATTACGAAACCGAAGTCTCTGAAGGCATGGTGGTCTTAGATGCTGTCCACCGTATTCAAGCAGACCAAGCAAATGACCTCGCTGTTCGGTGGAACTGTAAGGCAGGTAAATGCGGTTCATGTTCTGCAGAAGTGAACGGGAACCCCAAATTGATGTGTATGACGCGCCTCAACGATCTACCGCTTGACCAACCTGTTACTGTTGAACCGATGCGCGCATTTCCACTTATCAAAGACCTCGTTACAGACGTGTCGTGGAACTATAAGGTTAAACAAAAAATGAAACCTTTCACCCCACGTCCCCCTGATTCAGAGGATGGAACATGGCGTATGGAGCAAGCGGATATTGACCATATTCAAGAGTTCCGAAAATGCATTGAATGTTTTCTCTGCCAAGATGTTTGTCACGTCTTGCGTGATCATAATCTTCACGATGAATTCATAGGTCCCCGTTTCTTCGTCTACGCTGCATCATTGGAGATGCATCCTATTGATACTGAAAATCGGTTGGAAGAATTGAAGGATTCTGGCGGTATCGGGTATTGCAACATCACCAAATGCTGTACGAAAGTCTGCCCAGAGCATATTACGATTACGGATAATGCAATTATTCCGCTTAAAGAACGTGTTGTGGATCAGTTTTATGATCCGATTAAAAAGTTATTCCGCGTTTTTAGTGGAAAAACATAAGAAAAATGTCGAACAAAATAATCGGAAATGAAATCCTAATTGATCAAAAGGTTACGTACACACTTGAAATAGATGGGAAGTTGTTCTTAATCTGACATTTCTCACAATTGTTCGGCTCATGTAAAAAATAAGTGCAAATGAAACTTTTTACCCCTATGACCATTGACTTCGTGAAAACAAACGCACACACATTTTACATGAGTGAAGTTTTTCTAATTCCTCTAAACCTAATAACATCAATACGAAATACCTATAAAAAACCCATTTAATGGACAATTTATTCTATTTTGTATTGAAAATAAAGTGCTTTTTTCACATAATGGAGGTTTATCAATTAGTATTTTTTAGCATTTTCATAACCGCGTATTGAGAGACCATAGATAGATACTGATTTCTGAGTGCTTTTGAGAAATATCAGTTAATTAAAAATGTACCTGCCCGTGTCAACGTTGAAACAGGAGAACAATTTTTCTCCCCTAAAACTGTTGACCGTTTACAACAAATTGTGTGGAAAGGACAACAACCCGTTCAAACTATGACACTACCTGTATATGAGTACACAAATTAACATAACGATGTCCACAATTTCTTTTGACCTACCCGGAGACATTAAATAATGGCAAGTAAGAGTCAATAACCCCGCCCTAAAGGGCGAGGCTTGTTCAGGACGGCAGCCAAGCCTATCTGTTGAACAAGGGTAACTTATTGACTACCGTAACATATCGCAGTATCTCGGTATGGCAGCCGAAACAACGGTTAGAAAACGATATACCGAACTGGTAGTAGGTATTATCTAAGGATGCTCCCAAAGTCTTAACCCACTTGGATACTGTGATCGGTAAGGGGAAACATACACCTACGAAAGTAGAGAGCCCGCAAGGGTCATTACCTGTTTTCTTTCACAGCACCGGGTCAGGTCTATTAGGTGAGTGGTGACAGTCTCACTCAACGAAGCAGCCCACTGGAAAGAATCGCCCACGGGTCTGTGGCGAAAAAACAACTCACACCCCTTTAGGGGGAAATCTATAATTTAAAAAGGAGCGGTGTTTCCTCCCCCGCCTAAAGGCAGGGGTTTCCACACCGAAGATTTTTATGAAATTTGTCAACTACTGCCTGCTTACTGCTTTTGTCATAATAACAGTTGCTCAAATTGGTTGTTTGTCCGGTGGAGCGTTGGGAACTGCTGAAAAATTGGTTGAGGTGAAAGACTACCGAGGTGCAACAGAAGCCTATCAAAATGTAGTCGATACCAAACCCGGCACACCTGATGCCCGTAACGCACAACTTGCGATCGGCAAACTCAAAATCGAAAAAATGAATCGACCCGCACAAGGCATTAAGGCTTATGAAGCGGTCATTGCAGAAGCACCGAAAAGTGATGAAGCTGCTGAAGCACACTATCGACTCGGGATGTATAACTATCGCGAAAAGGATTACGATGCAGCACAAACTCAATTTGATATGATTGTCAACCAGTTTCCGCATCTCGAATTAAGTCACAACGCACAATTGATGTTAGCGAAAAGTTTTGAGGAAGGGGAAAAATTTGAACAAGCTGTAGAAGTTTTTGAGAATTATGCAAATAGGAATCCGCATAGTGAAAGGGCTGTACAAGCTCTTGTCAACAAAGCACGAATACAACGTAAATTTCTCAAAGATGACACTGAAGCTAAACGTACCCTTCAATTTACGGTAAAGAAATATAGCAATATTGATGGTGCAGAGTCACACATTGACAAAGCCAAAGAGGAGTTAACCCAACTGAATGCTGAAATACCAACTCCTGAAAATCCTGAGGACACTCAAATCGGACGCGCTTTGGCGAGACAAAACGAACGTCGTGAACGGGATCGTCCCCGAGACGTTGAAAGAAGTCCGATTGTAAAAAGTAAAGTTGCCTTTGAGGACTCCGGGTTCGGTATTAGCGCGGATGAAGTCATGAGAAACTTCGGTGGGCAAAACCCTATCGCAGGTGACGATCAGGGAAGTTATTACGATGCTGAATTGATGATTGCCGGCTTCTTTTTCGGTGATGAAAACTATCGTAATGCGGGTGCCTTATACTTTGATGCAATAGCACGTGCAGAATCAGAGAAGGCAAAAATTGATCCATACAGTTATCTAAGTCTCTCAATTTGTTACAGAAAACTCGGAATGCATCAAAAAGCATCAGAGGTCCTCAAGAAAGCCTCCAGTAAAAATAGCAAAGTAATTGATGCTGTCATCACTACTGGGGAGACCCAATATACGAATGAGGAATATGAAAAAGCTCTTGAGACTTTTAACTCTGCTACTGGCTTGAATCGTAATAAAGACTCACAATTATATTGGTATATCGGGAAAACCTATGAAAAACTTGGTGAATTTGAAAAAGAGAGGGAGGCTTTTGAACACGCTGTCGCAGTCAATCCTGAGGATACCGATGCATTACAAAGCCTTGCAGAAGTGCTGAACTATCGTTTAAGGGATAGTAGCACCGCCGCAATTTTTGACGATCTCGCCCAACAGAAAAGAGGTTCCTTTATTGCATTGAAAACACTTGGAGACGTCTGTTACAAATACGGTGAATACAATAAAGCACAGATTAAGTATAAAGCCGCTGCCAGAACAGCAGAACGTCTTCTGAAAAACCCAGCAAATGCTGCAGAAAAGCAGACCTTGACAGAGCAATACGGTTATAGCACAATCCTCGCTGCAATCGCAATTTTCAAACAAGGTAGAGAAGCAGATTCGCAAACGCTTCTTGACACTTTGACAGGTCAGTATCCTGATCACCCGTTGTTACCATACGCGAAAGGTGAGATTGCTCTACTCAAAGGCGACGAGAAAGTGGCTGTTGATGCATTCAAAGAAGCTATTGAGAAAAACCCACGTTCAGATATTCCTGTGATAGTACTTGGGGATTACTATGTTTCTAAAGGATATAACGATGAAGCAATATCGCTCTGGGAAGGCTACTTAGAAAAGGATAAGTATAATTCTAAAGTGATCCGCAGGTTAAAACCTTTAAAAGAAAACAGCGAGTAGACAAGTTATTCAATTGTTGAGAACTGCACTTTATTGTAGGGGTAGGTCTCTGTGCCCGCCCGTTGCTCCGTAATTGAACATGGTGTGGGATGGAAACGGAAAACTGAATGGCTCAGTTGGTAACCTCACATCTCAGCACAAATCAAAAATTCTCCATTATATTAAGTTATTTTGAAAAAACTTGACGTTTATTTGAAAAAAAACTTGACGTTTAAGCGTAAATTATGTATAATGTACGTTGGAATGGTTCAATAGAAGGATCGAACATTCGGTCCCAACATAAAAAGGATGTCAAATTCCTGCCAAAGTTTTCATACGGACCCCAAAAAATAAATCCAAAATCTATTTTTGTCAGACAGTTACCCTCCAGAACATATCGGATGTGACTGCTGATGTGTGTTTACCCGCGGGGCACGATGAAAATATCTCCTACGATGTATAAAACTTTCTAAAAATACCTATACAATTCAATTCTATATCCACTCCAGCATCATAATCTAGCATCATAATCTGGAGTATCATTAGTATCTAAGACAGTTCTGAGGCATTTTGCTCGTTCTGTCTGATTCACAAATTTTCGCCTGATTCCGTTTTAACGATTTCTGACACATAGCAAACACCAAACGTGTTGAATTGTCAAGTGGAAGCGGGTATTACTGAGGAGTATGAAAAACTATGGAGAGCTTGGAAATAGGCAAGCTCCAAGAAATGGAGATTTCAACATTATATACCATGGCACAATCCTATGGGATTGAAGATGGTAATTCATTTCGAAAAGATGAACTTATAACTCGGATCCTTGAAGCGGTCTCTGATAAAAATATTCCGCTTTACGGTAAAGGGGTTCTGCAAATCTTAGATGACCGGGATCAGAACTATGGGTTCCTTCGGTCGCCGCGCTCTAATTATTTGCAGAGTGATGAAGATATTTATGTTTCTTCTTCACAAATTCGCTTGTTTGGTTTGCAGACTGGACATGTTGTTGAAGGTTTGGTTCGTCCGCCTAAGAAATCGGAGAACAAAACAGAACGTTATTTTGCTTTGTTACAGATAGAAAAAGTTAACGGTGAACCACCGGAATTAGTTAAGGCGAGAACCCCATTTGACGATCCGATGCCGGTTTTTCCGTATGAACAGTTGAAACTGGAGCACAAACACACTGAATTCGGAACGCGTATCATTGACCTTATTTCACCTATCGGTAAAGGACAGCGAGGCTTAATTGTTGCACCTCCTTATTGTGGAAAAACAACCCTCCTAAAAAATATCGCCTGTGGTATTGAAGCGAATCATCCAGAAGTTTCACTCATTTTTCTGCTGATTGATGAACGCCCAGAAGAGGTTACCGATGTTATCCGGACGGTTAAGGGTGAAGTCATCAGTTCTACTTTTGACGAACCCCCCGAACGACACACACAGGTTGCAGAAATGGCACTCGAAAAAGCAAGACGTATGGTTGAATGCGGGCAAGATGTTGTGATCTTACTCGACAGTATGACTCGTCTTGCAAGGGCACACAATATGACAGCACCGCACAGTGGGAAAACACTTACAGGTGGATTAGATGCGATGGCTTTTGTGAAACCCCGCCGATTCTGCGGTGCAGCACGCAAATTTGAAGAGGGTGGAAGCTTAACAATTATTGCTTCTGTTCTCGTTGATACTGAAAGCCGATCTGATACGTACATCTATGAGGAATTCAAAGGTACAGCCAACATGGAAATCCACATGGATCGTACGCTGTTAGAGTTACAGATTTTTCCAGCTATCAACATTGAAAGATCAAGAACGCGCCGTGAAGAACTCTTGCTAAAACCTGATGTACTTAACAAAGTTTGGGTATTACGGAAGTTCATTAGCCAGATGAGCATGGCTGAATCAATGGAACTTCTGATAAAACAATTAGGTAAAACGGAAACGAATGAGGAATTTCTTGAAATGATGGCAGCTGATGTTGGACAAACAACTAAAAAACGTCCACAACCAGCCAGAGTTGGAAAATAAATTTATACCTTGTTATGTTTTCTTTAGTCTTGTAAAGACGTTATGTTTATTGAATAGATTGTCTAATACCAAATTAACTTGATTAGAAGTTTTCCGATAAAGTCAACCTTGTGAGGAGGACCCAGAGACCTCGCGCTACAAATCAAGTTAATTTGATATAATACCATTTCTGAATGATGGCATCACATTAACAAAAAACGCGTTTGTCCTCGCGCAATTCATTGCGCCTCGGACATTCAAAATGTCGGACACCTCCGTAATGGTATTTTATTTTTCAGAATTGATATAACCTCTTTACCCTCGTAAGGGTGAGATGTTAAAATAATTTGAAACTAAGCAGATAAAGTAGGTTTATCATTGCTGCCTACGACCTAATTACAAATGTAAATAAGGAGTGATTTTATGAAACCTGAAATCCATCCAGAAACAACAGAATGCACTATCAACTGCGTGTGTGGTACTACATATCAAACAGTTACAATTCAATCAGATATTCGAGTTGACGTTTGTGCAAAATGTCATCCATTTTACACTGGACAACAAACCCGCTTTATTGACACTGCAGGACGCGTTGAAAGTTTTCGTCGTCGTTATGGACTCACTGAGAAATCGTAACATTTCAAAATGTAGTGTATTTTCCAAGCCCTCTCATAAAATAATTATTTCACACAAGTCGTGTGCTCACGCGGTTATGCGAATCGCCCGGCGAAGGGGTAGTAACTGCACAAAGTTTTCTAACCTTATTGAAAATTAATGTTGTGTTTTCCATAATAATAATATGGTATAATAACGTGAGTTTGATAAAAACAAGATGTCGGGCTTCTTGTAGGGGCGAGGGCTTCTCGCCCGTAGGGGTTAGGTAACCTAACCCCTATGAAAATGTCCATTTATGTTTAGAATTTGCTATATATCAAACTCACGTTATAATATGTTATTGCAAAAAAGATGATAGACAGATTAACCGGAAGCACAAACAAAGAACAACTGGATTTTTCAGCGATGGCACAAAGAGCGCAGAAGATAGCACTCAAACCGAATAAAGAACAGCTAGAACTGTTCAACAAACACTGTGGTTATGCCCGTGTCGCGTATAATGCTGCACATTCTGATTTCACCGCAGGCTTGCAAAATGACACTTGGCATTCAGTCTATGAACTCAAGCGTCAATTCAATGTGCGTAAACGCGATGTCTTTGAGTGGTGTGATGAACTCTCTCAAAACGCCTCAAAAAACGCTATCCATAACTTCCATGATGCCGTGACACGCTGGCAAAACAAACAAAACAAGTTTCCGAAACGGAAAGATCGTAAATCTAAAGACGCGTATCAAGCCGATAATGGTCCTGGCACTGTCCGTGTTGAAGGTCGTCATGTTATGCTACCCAAAATCGGCAAAGTTCGAATGTGTGAAAAGCCACGATGGTCTGGAGAGATAAGACGTGCTGTCGTATCCCGAACAGCAGACAAGTGGTTTGTTAGCATTCTCGTTGAAATCCCTGATGAAACACCACCTGATATGACCGGCTTACCAACCCGTGGCGTTGATGTCGGTATTACTCACCTTGCCACAACCGACGATGGAACAAAGTTCGAAAACCCGCGTGCTTTAGCAATTAATCAACGAAAACTCCGTAGACTTAACAAGTCTTTGGCTCGCAAGAAGTTTCTTTCTAACAATTGGAAGAAAGCTAAAGATGAACTTTCACGCCTACACGCGCGTATTGCTAATATCCGTTCTGATGCACATCACAAGGTAGCAAACACACTCCTTGAAGGTATTTCACGGCTTGGCATTGAATCGCTTACTGTCAAAGGACTGATGAAAAACAGGAGGCTTTCAAAAGCACTCGCTGATGCTGCATTGAGCGGTTTACTTACCAAACTGAAATATAAAGCCATACGGCGTGGTGTGCAGATTGTTGAAGCGGATCGGTTTTTTCCTTCGTCAAAAAGATGTTCTTCCTGCGGACACAAGAAACAACTCACACTTTCCGATAGAGAATATCACTGTGGTATCTGCGGTTTCATTGAAGATAGAGACGTTAATGCTGCTATTAATCTAAAACTTCTCGCGTCCAGTTGGGACGAGAGCCTAAATGCCTGTGGAGAATCTGTAAGACCTACGATGATAGGCAAGGATCGTGGAAGCAGGAAGACTTCAACCCAACAGATTATGTTAGATTTTTCTACATAATTGTAGGTTAGTCACAGCGGAAATAAATGTTCGATAAACTCAAAGACATTCAACAAAAATTCGTTGATGTCGAAAAATCATTAAGTGATCTAGCACAAATTTCCAATCCTCAACGGCTGCAGGAACTCTCAAAACTGCACGCTGAACTTTCGCCGATTGCGTCTGTCTATAAGGATTTCCAACATTTGGAAACTGCTATTGAAGAAACAGAGACGCTTTTGACAGATGAAAATGATGCAGATATGCTGGCGTTAGCGCAAGAAGAGTTAGATGATCTCAAGAGGCAGAAAGATGAACTCACTGAATCACTTAAGATGCTTCTTATTCCGAAAGACCCGAATGACAAAAAAAATGTGATTATAGAAATTCGCGCAGGCACTGGCGGAGAGGAAGCCAGTCTTTTTGCTGCAGAGATATTTCGAATGTACACACGATACGCAGAACGAAAAAACTGGAAAGTCGAAATGCTCAGCGCAAATGCAACCGGGTTAAAGGGTTTCAAAGAGGTTATCTTTTCAATTAATGGAAAATCCGCATATAGTCTATTCAAATATGAAGGTGGGATTCACCGCGTCCAACGAATTCCGACGACTGAAACAAGCGGACGAATTCACACATCTGCTGTTACGGTCGCAGTACTTCCCGAAGCAGAAGAACTTGACTTTGAAATAGACGAAGCAACTGAATTACGGATTGATACTTACCGATCTTCAGGTCCAGGTGGGCAAAGCGTCAATACAACGGATTCTGCCATACGTATTACACACCTTCCGACAGGCATGATAGTAACCTGCCAAGATGAAAAGTCGCAGCATAAAAACCGCTCAAAGGCGATGAAGATCCTCCGTGCAAGACTCCAAGAAAGAAAACAAGCAGAACTTAACAGTGAACGCGCCGAAACACGACGTTCCATGGTTGGTAGCGGGGACAGGAGCGAGAAAATTCGCACATACAACTTCCCACAATCACGCGTAACTGACCACCGCATCCAATTTAGCACGCATCAGTTAGATTCTGTTTTAGATGGTGAATTAGATCCATTTATTGAACGATTAACAACTGCAGACCAAGCCGAAAAGTTAAAGAGCGAAGGAAACTAAGTGAGTCAAAATTGAGACTTTGAAGACTGAATCAAGTGGGCAGAAGGCATGCAGTTTTTACGCTATTCCTTCTCACATGTTTCCACCCTCCCTATTTCATATCTCACTTACGGAGTTTCGGGAAATAGTTTAAGAATTTATGGCTACCAAAATATGGCATGTCCTTGAACTCCTTGAGTGGACAATAGGTTATTTTGAAGAAAATAATATCCTTAATCCTCGATTAGACGCTGAGGTATTGCTCGGACACCTACTCAATAAAAGCCGTCTACAACTCTACCTCCACTTTGATATGCCTGTTTTTCAGAAGGACCTTACACTGTTTCGAGAACTTATTAAAAAACGTATAGCGCGAACACCAATCAGTTATCTCACCAACCACAAGGAATTCATGTCGTTGAATTTCTACGTTGATGAACGTGTCCTTATACCGCGTCCAGAAACAGAATTTATCGTAGAAACGGTGTTAAAATCTAAAAAGGACGCATGTCAACGTTTGTTGGAGATTGGTACGGGAAGTGGTGTTATTGCGACTGCCATCGCGGTCAACAAACCTGAATGGGAAATCATCGCAACCGACATTTCTGAAGACGCATTGGCAGTTGCCGAAAAAAATAGAGATGCACATAACTGCATAGAACATATTAAGTTTTTGCACGGTGATCTGTTTGAACCGATTAAAACGTTGGAGTCTTCAACTTTTAATTGGATCGTTTCCAACCCACCCTACGTTATGACCCGTGCACAGGACACATTGAGTCCAGATGTGCGGGACTATGAACCTCACATCGCACTATTCGCAGGTAAAGACGGTTTATCCATTATTCATTGTCTGATTGCTGAGGCACCCAATTATCTCAACCCTGAAGGCAAACTTATTTTTGAAATTGGTGACACACAAGCCAAACCTGTTAAAGCTTTGCTTGAGAAACAATCCGCCTATAAGAATTATCGGTTCATAAAGGATTATGCTGGAAAAGATAGGGTTGTTCTCGCAACTGTTGGATAACTGACATATCTAAAAATATTTATACACCCTATGGCGGTTTTCATCTACTGCACTACAACCCTTCACGATGAATTATACCAAATTAACGGGATTAGAAGTTTTCTAATCAAGTTAATTTGATATTAGTAGCAGTGCGTGGAGAAACAGTTGAAACTATATGGCAAATTGCTGGCAGAGGGAGAATAAAATAATGATAAGACCAACACCAGAACAAAAGGCACAATGGGAACAAGAAGGATATCTTGTTTTTGAAAACGCAATTCAGGGCGATCAGTTGAAACGTCTACAATCGGTCTTTGATTTTTGGGCAACGGAATGTAAGGAAGAGTGGTTGAATAGAGTTGAAGCGGGTGAAGCTGCTGCCACCTTTTACGACATTCCAAATCCTCTTGAAAAAGATCCAATTTTCATTGACCTGATTGATCATCCGAGTTATTACGGTGTGTTGATGAAATTCACAGACGATGATCTGATTCTGCTTGGACCGCAGGTCAGAACAGTCGCACCATGGCCCGTCAGTTACACAGGATGGCACCCCGATGTAGGACAGAATAACCCACTCCACATAAAAGTGCAAATCTATGTCAATGATGTCCCAGCAGGATGCGGTGAATTCGGGTATGTTCCCGGCAGTCACAAGCCAGATGCGGGTCCTTATAAGCGTCCGTTGCGGCAAGAGAGTATGCCAGGGCATAAAACTTTCCCGGGTAAAGCTGGGACTGCTATTATGTTCAATTCGTGTGGTTGGCATGCTTCAATGGACAATGCTTCGGATGTGCCACGAAAATCGATTATTCTGATTTATGAAAAGCGCGCCCCAGGACGGATTGGACCTGAGCAGTTCGCTGCTATATCCGAACATTGCACAACACCTGAACGTCGTAAATTGTTTAGTTTGGCTGACTGAATCCTCACATACCACAATTCCTTCAATATGCGTGCATACGAAATTTGCCACAAGGAAGTGATTTATGCAAAGAATCGATGCCCATCTTCATGTATTTACAAAGGTTTCGCCCGAATTCCCACGGGAAATTTCACCGATTTGTCCTACTGAACGAGAGGAACCCGTCGAAAAGTTGTTAGGAGAAATGGAAAAATACGAAATTGACCAGGCAGTTCTCGTTCAAATCGGCGGCACGAGCATAGAACATCATCGCTATCTGCTGCATTGTCTCAAAAGTTATCCAGATAGGTTTCTTGGAATAGGGCTTGTCCCGCTTGATCATCCAAATCCGGCAGAACACATGTCTGAATTGGCAGACGGAACTGGGATTATCGGTTTTCGACTCTTTGATCTCCGCGGGCCACGGGATATTTTTGCGACAACGGATGTGCGAGAATTTAAGACATATCCTATTTGGCAGTGTGCCGCTGAAAAAGATTACGTGTTGTGGCTTTATCCACGTTCAATTGATGCCCATCTGCTTCCGTTTCTGATACAAGCCTTTCCACAGGTTCGGGTTGTTCTCAACCATCTTGGTATGACACCAGGGAAAGGCAAATTCAGCCTAGACGAACTCGGCAGACCACAAATCCAAGTAACAGGCTACAACCTCGCTATGCATACGACCTACCGATTGGCGCGGTTTGAAAACGTCACTGTACATCTATCAGGTCAGTACGCGTTCAGTAGGGAGGCATATCCATATCAGAATTTAGCAGGCTGGCATGGGAATTTGCTAAACGACTTTGGGGCAAAACGATTGATGTGGGCGACTGATTTTCCGTGGATTTTAGAAGAACCCGGCTATGGGGAACTTACAACTATTATAGAAAAACTGCTGCCTAATCTGTCGCTATCAGAGTTAGCAGACATTATGGGAGGGAATGCCAAGAGGTTTTTACGGTTTCCCAATAGAAATTCGTAGAATTTGCTAAGATAACTAAAGTTTGGACAATATTATTAGATTCAAGTAGCCTTGTCAATAGGCGCATCTTTCATTTGCTGAAAAATGTGTGTAATATTCTGTGAGTATGGTTTTTGTTTGGAACTCACAGAAAATAGCGTTTCCGCTATTCGCAATCGCAGAAAGGCAACACGCAATCCGAGTGTAAGCCTAACAGGATGATACCAATGTATCCCGAGCCGTTGACAAACATCCTCAACTTTACCAAATATTGTGCTAAAATCTCAGGCAGTTCAGACTTGGAAACAAGATATAGAAGATATTTCTACTTTTATCCCTCTTGCTGGGGTAATTGTCGGCGTACTAATAGGAGGTGTTGATTTCATCATGTTTTTGTCAGATTGGTATTACGAAAGAAAACAGAAACTTATTAAGGAAGCTGAGGCGGTAGGTCTTGCTATGGGGGCGGCAAAGTACTACGCAGTGGTAAAAAATTGGAATGACCGCAGAATTAAGGCTGAAAGCAACGGCGAGGATTTCGATGAACCTATGCCGACTCCACAGAACATACAGGTTTCAACCCCCATTGAAAAAACTACTGACGATCATGCGGCAGATGACACTTTGCGATGAAACCGAAAATAAACGCTTGAAAAAGCGAAAAGTTTTGTTGGTTGAATAAAGAACGAAAATCTGATACTATTTTTTCTAAGCAGAGAAGGAGGTCCATTGGACTTTCCTTTCAAAAAGAGTTATTTCTGAAAGGATACCTGCTTTTCTGCTTTTTATCACTAAAAATTATTAAAATTGTCCAAACTTTGCTAAGATAAGGTGAATCCTAAAATATTTCCAATACTTGTGATAAAATTAATCTGGACGCAGCCGATATAAGCTATAAAACAGCAGAGCAATAACACCAGTTCCAATCAGTATTCCGATACCGGAGGACAAACCCAATGCAGCTGGTAGATACCCACATATTAAGGCAATTACGGCAACAGTGAGCGCATAAGGCATTTGCGTCCTCACATGATGCATCGGATCGCAACTACTAACAATAGCACTCAGAATAGTCGTATCCGAAATTGGAGAGCAGTGATCCCCGAAGATTGCGCCATCCAGAACAGCACCCAAGCAGATGATTGTCGTAATCCCGTAACTGTCACCGTCAAGTAAGAATGCAACTGGAATCGCTGTCGGAATAAGAATCGCCATCGTTCCCCAACTCGTTCCAGTTGCAAAAGAGATGAGCGAAGCCACAACAAAAACAAGTGCCGGAAACCAGAGTGGTGATACGATATCGCTGAGCATTGAAGCGATAAAATGTCCTGTCATCAGTTTCTCACAATTCGCTTTTATTCCCCATGCACATAATATAATTCCTATGGGTAAAAGTGTCCCTGAAAGTCCTTCTTTGACTGCTTTACCGATTTCTGAATAAGACAATTTAGAAAACAGACGCGCGCAAACGATTGCGGCAACGAAAGCAGTTATGGCAGAACTGGCGAGTATTTTGACATTATTTGCATTTGAGAGTGCATCCCGCCACGAAGTCAAGTAGTAAATAGGCTTTGAAAACACAAATTGCCACATAGACAAAGAGAAAAGAGATGCGTTTTCTTGCTGATCTTCTATACTTAAGCCCTTGAGAAATTCATTCCTGTGGCCGTCTATCCATAATCCACCAAGAATCAACCCAAAAAGAAGTGACAATGGAATAACTGCTGAAAAAATCTGTGTACTACCGTTTGTTGTGCTAACATTTGCTGCGATACTACCCATAACTTTCGCATCGGGAGCTGAAACATCTCCTGTGTCACGAGCACGTTTTTGTGCACTCCGCATCATACCGTAATCACGTCCACTGAGGGTATTAATGAGTACAAAGATAATAGTCAAAATACAATAGAATCGGAACGGCAGTGCATCAAAGAACATTGAATAACCATCACTATCTAAGCCAATCGCTTCTGCGACTCCGTTAAACAGACCCACCTCATACCCGATCCATGTGCTAACAAAAGCAAGTCCAGCAATCGGGGCACTTGTGGAATCCACAATATACGCTAACTTTTCACGACTCACTTTATGCCGATCAGTGATAGGGCGCATCGTAGGACCAACGAGCATTGCGTTGCTATAGTCACCGATAAAAATTATTGTACCCATTATTGCGGTGATGAATTGGGTAGAACGCGGTCCCTTTGCAAGGTGAGATAACAAAGAAATGACACTACCAACTCCTCCAGACGCTATCACTACGGATATCATTGACATCATGAATAGCACGAAAAGGATCACCCAGATGTTGAACAGGTCAATGCCATCATTCGTAACAGTAACTGCACGAGCAAACCAATAAACCTCCAATACAAATGCTTTCAATGACCACTGTTGCTGGCTCCACCATGCAAGGATAATTCCTGCTCCCACTGCTACGCCAAGACTCAAAAACAGACGCGTTGTAATCACTGCCAAAGTGATTGCAATCAGCGGCGGAATAACGCTATACCACATAACTATCCCATCATCTGTTGTGACATTAGGCAACTGCCACATCAGTACAACACATATAACCAAAAAGATAGGAACACATATCAGTGCTTTTTGTTTGTAATTCAAAGATTACCTCATGAAAATGTAAGGCTGATTTTGATAACGCCAGCGATTGCGTTTAGGTCATAGCACCCACAACCTAAAGGTTGGGGCTTGTGCTTCGTCGCAGTCCGCCGCTTTTATCCTCAGGCAAGTAGGAGATAGGCACGTAGCTTCCTTGCGACTACGTTTGCTTTGCCTGTCAACGAGATATTATTATACTACATTTTTAGTTGAATATCAATTTATTTGTTTACAAAAATCTAACGCCCGCCTGAATCCCACAAGTTAAAGCAGGGGTCTTGGCGGGAAGAGTGATAAGATATCATGAAACCGAAAAAAAATCAAGATTTTCCCAATTATTACCACTAAATTATTCTTGCATCACTTTTTTCAGATATGATATAATATCGTCAATTATGGTTAATGAAGCCCGTGCATTGTGAGGGTAAGTTAAAAACGTTTCCGAATATATGCAGGATTTTAGACTCGTAAAAGATTTCATTCTTGATTGAAAATCTGTGATCCTGTTTCCAACCTAAACAAGAAGTAAGAGTTGAAAGTTCCGTAACCTTTACGGAAGTCAGTATCCAAACCTACCAAATTACAAATAGGAGAATTTCGGACATGAAAGTTAATCACATCTTCACAGCGTTTACTGTATTGCTGATGTTGACCGTATCAATGTCGGCGTTAGCAATAGTGCAAGAAAAAAACCTTGTTGGCTGGTGGTTATTTGATGACGAGACAGAGGAAACAGGCAATTGGGGTGACATCGTTCTTCAAGGGGCAAAATTTGACAAAGGGCAATTGGTCGTTGAAACCGGAAAATGGGCTCATGCTCTGGAATATACAGGTCCTGATATTACAGAGTTGACATTGGCAACCTGGGTTAGTTTAGACAGTTACGCTAAAACAGCGGGATCTGCGCTCACACTGGATAAAGTGTCTGCGGATCAGTTTTGCGCGATCGTCTGGGCTGAAAGAGTCGATAGACAGTGGATGTCCGGGAGCAGTCATTTCCGGCGCACACATGATTTCCCTGAAGCAGTCACTGAACAGGAGACAGGCGATCAGGTTTTCTTAGCGATTACTTATAAGGGTGCTGGTAACCAAACCATGATTACCGGCTATCGTAATGGAGAAAATCTAGGTAGTATCAATAAGGATCCTCTTGAAACCTGGCATGAAGGAGATGCCGAAGCAATATGGGGAAAACGGCATGACAATGGGGATGGTAATGGTCCAGGCAATCTCAATGCCCACATTGAAGAATCCCGAATTTACAATATAGCATTGACAGAGGCAGATATCCAAGCTACACACAAAGAATATCTTCCTGTTGAGGCACGTGGAAAACTTGCTACTCGCTGGGCGAAAATCAAAACCCGTTAATGGTTTCTCTGGCATTTGATAGTATTTTGTCAATTAATCTGAAAACTGTGTTAAACTGAAGAAGAAACAGGGGAAATGCTTTTTATCAAATCTTCCGCTACAAAACCTCGCCTTTCAAGGTTGGGATAGCAACCTTTGGAGGAGAGGGTGTAAGACTTTCGCAAGAAAGCAACTCTTGTTGATACCACGAAAACTTTCGCATAAACTTGCGGAAGCCTCGCCCTTCAGGGCGGGGTCTATCACCTATTCGTAATCGTCAGATGTCTTATACCAAATTAACGGGATTTGTCCTATTTTCCGGACGGTAGGTGCGGTTTCCTAACCACACCATAAGCGTCAATTTAAGAAAAGACTCGTTTGTAGTCGCGCAATTCATTGCGCCTCGGACATTCGAAGAAAAGAGGCGCTATGAATTGCGCGACTACGAACACTGATATTCTCGTCCTTTGCGTTATTTGAGATGTTGATACAAAAAGGTGCGGTTAGGAAACCGCACCTACCGAGTGGGATCAAGTTAATTCGGTATAAGAGGTGCTATGAATTGCGCGACTACGAACACAGATATTCTCGTCCTTTGCGTTATTTGAGATGTTGATATAAAAAGGTGCAGTTAGGAAACCGCACCTACCGGGTTGGGGACCACTAAATTGACGCTAATGGTGCGGTTTCTAACCGCACCTAATGCCAAAAAAGTAAGATAAATCCCGTTAATTTGATATAAGTGCTTTTCTTTGCTTTAGCCATAAGTCACACAATTGACTTGCATTATGTGTCAATTTCTGATAAACTTTGACGTTAATATCGACATCTATTCCAAAATGAGGTAAAAAGATGGCAGAAAAAACATATCGTGTTGGCGTTATCGGTTGTGGTGGCATGGGACGCGCCCATGCCCGAAGTTGGAACGGATCGGGTCGCGCCAAAGTTGTCAGCGCATCGGACATCAGTGCAGACTCCGCTGCGAAATTTGCTGATGAATTTTCACTCCCGACGCATTACACTGATTTTGAAGAAATGTGCCAAAAAGAGGATCTTGACATTGTTAGTATTACCACATGGCAAAGCGTGCGAGCTGAACCGACAATCGCCGCAGCTGAAAGTGGCGTCTTAGGTGTTATCACTGAAAAACCTATGGCGGCATCAGTTGGTGATGCGCAAGACATGATGGATGCTTGTGAAAAGAACGGCACGAAATTGGTTGTCGGACATCAACGACGTTTTACCGGTCAAAACTGTGAAGCTCGCAGACTTATCCAAGAGGGTGCAATTGGACAACCTCAAGCAATGCTGCGCCGTGATGGACACGGATTATTAAATCGCGGAACACACGAGATTGACGAAATGCGTTTTATCCTTGGCGATCCTGAACCACAATGGCTTATAGGACAGGTAGCACGCAAAACTGACCGTTGGGAACGCCGTGTAAGGACTGAAGACCTCTGCATGGCAGAAATCTGCTTTGAAGGTGGTATCCGAGGTATCTACGAAAGCGATTTGCCAGGACCTGGACTTCGAGGCGATGCTGTTTATGGTGATGATGGGCAGCTGCGCCGTGGTGGCAATGGTACGATTGAACTGCTGAACAGTAAAGCCTCTGGATGGCAGACCATCAAACCACGCCAAAGCGAACCAAATCAGTTTTCCGAGATGTTAACTTGGATTGAAGGTGATATTGATGAGCACCGCAATGCAGGCAGACATGGACTTTGCACAATCGAAATCCTAATGGCGTTTTACGAATCGTTGCGTATTCAGAACGTAGTAACCTTCCCCTTAACGACACGCCCGAACCCACTTGATCTTTTGGTTGAAGGCGGAAAGTTGCCTGTGTTTGTAGAGGGACGTTATGACATCCGAGCACCGTTCCCAGAACAGAATAAATAGGTTACAACGTTTATAGTACAAAGTGACATTCAAATTCTTATACCCAATTAACCCGATTTGTAGTGTGAGGTCCCCGTGCCTCACAACCGTGTACTATATCAAAAGACTTCTAATCAAGTTAATTTGGTATTATTAGGCGGACATAAGGGCGGACATCCCGCCCTTTTTTCGTCTTTTAGCAGTCTACGTCTTTTCCTTCACTTCCGTATACATCCATCCGTTTTTGTGTCGTAATTTCTTCAGAACTTGCAGGTTTATAATGTAACTGAAGTGCTCTACGACGTTTTGTTGAGTGATTGACTGGACTTCCGTGGTGAGTCAATCCGTGCCAGAATAGACAACCTCCCGGTTTAAGCGGTACCATCGTATCGCGAACGACAGGAACATCTGTATCGCAAATCTGCCAATCTCTCCGTTTGAAGTGGATCATCGGTCCCTCAATATGAGACCCAGGTATGATGTGCATACATCCGTTTTCAGCAGTGGCTTCGTCTAAGGCAATCCACACCCCGACAACAGTTGTTCCTTGTTGATAATTAAAGTACGCACAATCTTGGTGCCAAGGTTTTTCGGAACCGAAACGCGGGGGTTTAACCAACGCCATGTCTTGAAAAAGCGTAGGTGTGTCGTTCATAATTCGCTCCAACACACTGAGAAGTCCGGCGTGTGCAGCCATCATTTTTAAACGCGGTTCGTAATTAACGAAATTGAAAACTTTTCTAATGGCATCACGACGTTTATCACTCTCCATCTCATCTTTGAGTTTCGCGAGTTTTGGCTCAAACTGGATTGCCCGAAAGTCCGGGTTTTTTCCATCCATCAGATAGACCATACCGGCTATAGCATCACGAACTTCATCAGACGTGAAAGCATCTTCAATGACGAGATAACCGTGCTGATGAAAGTAATCAATATCGGCATCGGTTACCGCAGAAAAACCACCAGATATGCTATTGGCAACCGTATCAAACCGATATAGGTCATCAGGATAGGGAATTGGTGGTAGTGACGTAGCAATGTCTTTAGGTTCGCTTGTCGCAGAATGATTCATAAAGGTCCTCCTTAAATTTCGCCTCTGCCTTCTTGTTCAAGCGATGTCAAGAAATCGTTAACGCGATTGATAGCAGCTTGTGCACGTTCGCGTTCAGATTCACTTTTCTCCTCTTCAGCCACCCACTGCTGTCGTTGTGGAAGCCATTCGGTTTTGAGATAATTGAGCTGATTCAGGAAATGTGGGTTTTCTGTCTCGCTTACAAAATACTCAATTATGCCGAGTAATCCGTATTTACGATTGATCTCCATATCCTCTAATTCACTCACCATTTGTGCAAAAAGTTGCTGATTCCGGTCCTGTCTGGCTTGCGCTACTTCACGGGAGGATTCAGTCAGCAGTTTGTCAACAAATTCTTGCTTGGAATTAATCCAACGTGGCAGATTTCTGACATATTCCTCTAAATCAAAATTCCCGCGTTGAAGTGCGAAATATGCGTGAATATGTATATTGCGGAAAAAGCCGGTATATCCGATATTTGGATCCATCGTATCTGCATCATAAAGAATTTGGTTTTCGATGTTGCCATACAACAACTTAAAGTTCTCAGCGGTTAGGTTCATTGGCTTGAGGTGTGCCAATACGACAGCCGTTGCGGCTTCCACAAATTCTGGTTCAAAGTCGTACATCGCCAAAATGTTTTCAGTGATGACTGCTCCAGATTCGTGATGTACTTTTCCGTGAAGATTATGTTTTTTGTAAAGATCAGTGACAATGTTCTGTCCAGCGGGTGAGAGCATTTCATTTAGCCAGAATCCGTTGTGGTCAAGGATACGTTTTCCGTTGTCATCAGTTAAGATAACGCCATCGTAACGTTTCGTGATGTCGTGTAGGGTCCCAGCGACTTCCAATAGTTTAACATCACCATCTTCACGTCTGCCGAGTTCCATACTCATTGCGCGGACACGCATCGTGTGATTCCACGTATAATGCCTCCATTGGAATCCAACTCGATTATGTTCCCAAAGACCAAACGTGTCAGCGACCAATGTTTCCAATTCATTCAAAACTTGACCGTAATTCATAAAGACCTCGTTTTTTAGTCGTTGTATTCTACGCGGATAAGTGACAACCCGTGTGCCGGGGCTGATGCACCCGCGAATGCTCTGTCCTTTGCCTCTAAAATGTTATGAAACTGAGCACACGCCTTATCCACATGGCTAGCCGCGTGTTTCATACATTTCAAAGTTGTTCCGACAATTGCGCGAACCATTCCTCTCAAAAACGAATCCGCTTCTATTTCAAAGTAGACGAATTCATCTATTTTCCAACAGCACGCTTCAAACACCTTACACTCAGGGTTCAACCTATCACTTCCAGTTTTTTGGAATGAAGAAAAATCCCATTTTCCAACTATGCTTTCACAGATAGCATTAGCTGAGTCCACATCAATTGGTGCGGGGTGGAAATAGGTAGTATTCCGCAATAATGCTGATGGGTACATCCGATTCAAAATCGTATATCGATATCTCCGACTCGTTGCACTGAACCGCGCATGAAAGTCCGATGACACATCATTTGCTGAACACACAACGATGTCGCGAGGCAAAAAGGCGTTAAGCCCTTTCTGAAATGCGACAATCGGAATTTGTGAATCTGTATGGAAGTTTGCTACCTGCCCTTGTGCGTGAACACCTGTATCTGTTCTACCTGCCCCGACAATTCTTATCGGTGTTTTGGTTAACTGTGTCAGTGCACTCTCAACTGCTCCCTGAATTGTTGGAAGGTTGGGTTGTGTCTGCCACCCGTAGTAATTGGATCCATCATATTCAAGCACAAGTTTGATATTTCGCATTATTTCACGCTGGAACGTTTGAAGCACACTGATACATACAGATTATCACATACTATATTTAGGTGTCAAATCAATTTTCTATATTGGATTTCGGTTAGCGTATAGGAAATGGGGTGCATCTATTTTCAATACATGATACGATAAGAACATATTCAGAGCAATTTTCACTGGAGGATAAAAACAGAATGAGCCGTGTAAAGATAGGTGTTATCGGGTGTGGTGCGATTGCACAGATTCAACATTTACCCAACCTGATTCAACTTCACCGTGCATTTGAAGTTTCGATTGTATGCGACTTGTCCGCTGGTGCAGCAGAAGCTGCAGCGAAAAGATTCCATATTCCACATTTCGTTACAGATTATACTGAGATTTTAGACAGTGATGTTGATGCTGTGCTGTTGTGTCATGGAGACCCTAAGACTGCGGTAGCACTCGCTGCCTTTGAGGCTGGAAAGCATGTTTTTATCAGATTTCGGTGTCAAAACCCAATGCTTTAGTTTTGGGATGTAGACACCGCCTTCGTGTATCAGACCAAAGTGTGTGACAGAAAAAAAACAGTTGACATATTTTATCGGTTTTGTTATAGTATCTATAGCATTGCTGGTAAGGCGGGACATTTACCTCTCTTGAGGTAATGCTACCCCTGTTGACTGTCCTTGGAAGCAATGCTGGAGGCTAAGCAATGCGGACCTATAAAGACAAACTTCAGAACCATAAACGCAATCGTCATTTGCAAACTGAGACGCGTATCATCAGCGAAGTGTCCAACCATTTTGTGGCGTTGATGCTTCGCCACTATCGTATCTTCGGAGATTGCGATGGCTATAAGCGTGCCTCCTATAACCGATTGAGTGAACACTTGACGAAACTCAAGAAGTTGGAAAAGTATGCACACTGGCATATCCCTTACTCGTGGGCATTGCAAGAATGCCTGAGACGGCTTGACCGCGGGTATACCAACTTCTTTGAAGGCAGGGCTAAGCGTCCACCGCAATTCAAGGGTTGGCGCAAATACTGGTTTACCCCCAGTTTTTAATAGCACTTATTTTGTATATTTTTCTTTAGTTGTTGTGCCAAAGCGTTTTGTCTGCTAAACTACTTTCAAGTTTTATTTTATAGTGCATTTTTTGGAGGTTTTCCATTGAAACGTTTTGCACCGAACAAAGTGAATACGCGTGCGCTCATCCCAAAAGTAAAGCAAGGGTTCAAAATAGTATTGAAACGTCCTGCGCTCAGAAATCTGATTTTGGTCATATTTGCGAGTGTTCGCGCCCCTACTTTTCGGATAAACACGCTTGCGGCGCACTTACCTGTGTTAGTAGCCCATTATAAAACGAAGCAAAAGCGGTTGCTCCGTTTTATCAACTCAAACTTTCCGACAGATATTGCGTTAGTGGCGTGGTGTCGTTTTGTCTTATGCTGGCTATATGACAAGATCGGTCAGGCACCACGCATCGTGCTCGTTGATGAGACCGACATTCTTGAACACTATAGAGTGATCGTCATGGCAGTGCCATTTCGCAAACGGGCTATTCCGATCTATTGGAAAATCTACCGAAAAGACGCTTTTGACAGAATGGTTTACCGTAGTCATAATGCGCTCGTTCAAGAGTTTTGTTATGAGTTCATGAAGCATTTTGAAAATGCGTTGCCGAATGTCCGCAAACCGATTTTGGTGTTTGATAGAGGATTTGCTCGCGCAAAATATATCATGAAACCTTTTATGGAAGCCGGTATTGAGTTTGTTATACGCGTTTGCAAAAATACTTGTTTTTATCACAACAACCAACGCATCAAACTTGAAACGCTGCAAAAGACAGGAGCCTATCCTGACATATCTTATCACAGCACGGAGAAACTCAAACTAAACCTTTATGTTTTCAAAGATGCACGCCATAAAGAACCGCTTTATCTTGTTTCAAATAGTTTGCGCAATACACAACTCTATCTCACCTATAAACGGCGGATGCAGATAGAAGAATGTTTTCGTGATATAAAGACACTTTTCGGATTTCGGCAACTGCGATTGAAACGGCAAGAACTGCCACGCGTGGCACTGTTATGGTTTTTAGTCTGTGTCAGTTATGCTATCTGTTTCCTACATTTTGAAAAAGCTGCTGAGCGGTGGATACGCGCCTATAATACGCGTTCAACAAAAACTTATTCCCTCATCTTTGTGATAAAACGAACACTTGAAACAACATGGGAACCTAACATCTTCCTTGACCCATATTTTCCGATTTCCGATTGTGCAGGCTGAAGCTCGTGTTAGTCCAGTATTGATCTCCTCACACAAAACATCTAAAAAACCTTATGTACAATCATCGCAAAAAAAACTGGGGGTAAATCAGTTGGCGCAAATATCGTTCTATGACATTCAATGGTAATCAGGTGAAAATAGAAGTGCTTGAGAAATCGGATGGGTGTCCAGTAGCAAAAATCCGTATCAACGGACGCTGGTATCGTTTCTGGTATTCTCGTGAGATTAGAGGTAACATCAAACGCGTGACCCTCAAACGCGATCCGCTCGGTGATTGGTATTTGACTATTCTGACAGATGACGAAGGACTTGAACCGGCACTCAAGACTGGTAGAACAGCAGGGTTTGACTTCGGTTTGAAAACCTTTCTCACTTGTTCTGATAGCACAAAATATAACTCGCCTCTGTTCTATAAACACTCCGCAAAGAAAGTGAAGCAAGCTAATCGTGCCTTGTCTAAAAAGAAACGTGGCAGCAACAATCGGGAACGGGCGAGGAAACACTATGTGAGGCAACATCGCAAGATTGCTAATCAACGCGCTGATCATCATTGGAAACTCGCCCTTGAACTTGTCCGAAAGTTTGATGTCTGCTTTTTTGAAGACCTCAACTTGCAAGGCATGAAACGGCTCTGGGGACGCAAAGTCTCTGACTTGTCCTTCGGTGAGTTCATGCTCAAAATGCGATGGCAAGCACAAAAGCGAGCAAAGCGCGTTGAAACCATCGGACGATGGGAAGCCACAACGCCAATCTGCCACAACTGTGGACATCGGAATGAAATGATGGATTTGAAAGTGCGGTCTTGGGTTTGCCATAAATGCAAACTTTCTCACGACCGTGATATAAACGCGGCGATAAACGTTCATAAGGTCGGGGCATCGACCTTTGGAGTAGAGGGTGTTAGACTTGCTCGCGCAAGCAACCCTTGTTGATACCACAATCTGCACAGCAGGTGGGACAAAAGAACCCCACTGCTTTAGTTGTGGGAGTATGTCAGTGAGAAGCCTGTATGTTTTTCTCTACAAGAAATAGATACAATGATTGCAGCACAACAAAAAGCAGGCAAAGTCGCGCAAACAGGTTATGTCATAGCACCCACCACCTAAAGGCGGGGGCTTGTGCTTCACAGACAACAACAATCCCGAAGGATTGACTTATATCGTCTCCACGTGGGGTTCTAAGCAGCCCCGAAGTATGTTGATAGCAGCATTGATGTCTCTGTCGTGGTGGGAGCCACATTTTGGACATGTCCACTGTCTATCTCTAAGAGAAAGATTATCGTTTTGATACCCGCAATCGGAACAAGGTTTCGTTGTTGCAGTCCACTGTCCAACTTGATGGAACTCACGATTATGTTTGAAACATTTGAACTTCAATATCTCAACAAACTGATAGAAGGCAAGGTCAGAGACTTTACGTCCCCAAAGCCTTTTCATACCGTCAAGGTTCAGCGTTTCGGTCGCGATGAAGTCAAACCTTCGGCAAAGGTCGGTGGCAAGTTTCCAATGCCAGTCTCTGCGTTGGTTGCTGACTTTTCTATAGAGTCTAGCGAGTGCTCTGACAGCACGCCACCAGTTATTAGAACCTTTGACTTTACGAGATACTGCTTTATTGAGTTGCCGAAGTGCGTTCAAGGATTGTTTCAAGAATTGTGGGTTCTGTATCTTTTCACCAGTGCTAAGCGTCAAAAAGGTTTGCAATCCAAAGTCTATCCCTACGCTCTTACCCGTAGCAGACAAGACTTCTTTGCTTGTGTCATCAGTGATAATATAAAGCCAGTATTCTCCTGCAGCGTCTCGGAGGATTTGGACATAGCGGACATTACCTTGACAGTCGCGGTGCTGATGGAAAGAATACCAGATACGGTCAAACTTCAAAGATTGTGTCTTATCATCCCACGTTTTGAAAGAGATACGGAGACGCCCATTCTCAAGTCTGTATCCTGTTGGAAACTTAGCAGAGCGCATTTTGTGTGGTTTTTTCAATTTAGGCAGACCCACCTTTTTGCCACCATTCTTTTTATAGACAAAAAAGCGTTGGTAAGCAGTGTCAAGACGGATGATAACAGCGTCAAGTGTGTCTCTTGGTATCCAAGCCCAGTGTTTTTTAGTCCGGTTGAGCAACTTCGTCAAATGCGGTTGCAGACGATACCTGCCAGCATATTTACCATAAATGCGGAAGTAGCGTTGCTCAAGACGCAGGAAGTGATTATGCACCTCTGCCAAATCGTCAAGCATATTGCCCAAACGTTTGTTTTTACCATGATTGCGTATCTTGTGTTTGTAGGTGCGCATCACTTATATCCTTCAGCATCGCTCCTGATACAACTCAGTGGTGGTAGAGACCTCGCTTTGCAACGAGGGTTGTATTTCTCTACCAACGATGCTGAATATAGTATAACATAGATTGGCATTATTGGTCAACAAAAAAAGAGCGGGCTTTCCTCCCCTACCTGAAGGCAGGGGTCTCCAGCCCGAAGATTAGATGAAGTGGCAATCGGGTTTACATATACCTACTTCAAGAACTCAAAATCAAAAAGTGATAGTGTAAATAAAATATGGGCAGACACTATGACCTGCCCATATTGTAGGATAAATGTGCGTTCCTGTTATTCAACTTCAGGATCAATTTCGGGATCAATTTCAACTGCCGCAGGTTGAACTTCTATTTTAATCTCAGTTTCACCCGTTACAATGAAGCGGTTAACAACTAGTGCTGTACCAGTAATAGGGATAGAAGGCGGTGGGAGTGGTAATTCATCTACTACCTCTTCTTCCACAATTATTTCGCCTTCATTTTCAGGAGGAGTTTCTCCATTTTCAGGAGGAGTTTCTCCATTTTCAGGAGGAGTTTCTCCATCTTCAGAGGGAAATTCTCCTTCTTCAGAGGGAAATTCTCCTTCGCCTGGAAAACCTTCAAATAAACTTGCGAAAAATTCTTCAAAAAACTTTTCGAAAAATGCGTCTAACGAAGGATCTAACAGTTCAGGTTCTTCATCCAATGTAGCAAGAGTTACGAGGACTAACCCTTTATCAAATTGCTGATCTTTCAGTTGTCCAATGAGTTGATCCAGACTTTCAGGTGACAGAGCGTAAGGAACTCCGAACGGATTAAAGCCATATTCAGTCGCAGCTGCAACTGAAACTCTTGCAGGTCCGGTTGCGAAATTTTTAGGAATCTGCAGTTTCACTTCTCTATACATCTTTCTATTCTGCCCGGTAGCACTCCAGTGAGGCAGCATCTCAACTATAAAAGTAGCCTCTTCACCTTGCCTAACCTCTTCAGGAACATGAATGTCAACAATTTCTGTGTGAAGAATGTAAGGTAGGTCTGCAATAGAGATGTGTATTTCATCTATGGTTGCTCTGCCAGCACCATTTGCAAGTATATTTGTAAATGACTCAACTATATAATCCATGTTTGCTAATACACTTTCATACGGATCGGATGAGATGGACCGGAACGATTCTGTATAGACGTTTTCAGTCTCTTTAAAGCTGATTGCTACGTTTGCCTCAATAGTCCCAGGACTAACCTCCATTCGGATTGCATCAAAGGTTGTTGCCGCAACAATTGGAATTGCCCATTCTTGCCCATAAGCAACTTTATGGTGTTTCTGAATTGGTTCAGGACTATTGACAGGTTGATAAGAGACTGTTACAGAAATCATTGGGGGTAATTTACCAAGTTCACCGACAATCCCAGGTCTAAGGTCTTTGGTAATTGTGCCGATTGGATTTCCATAAGCACTTGCGGATTTATATGCTGTCTCTGTACTGGGAACGATTCCATCTACGACAGCTCTATATACCGGCATTGAAACCTGTCCGCCACGGAACATGTCATGACCGAATGCAACAAATTTGTCACCATAAACTTGTGTAACTGTCCCAAAACCACCTATGTTGACAACATCACCCGTAGCAACAAAGACACCAATCATATCACCAGCAGATAGATTTAACGAAGCATTAGCAGGCGACGCTGCAGGGGCTCCACCAATACGTGAGAAGAATTCAACAGAATTGAATCGTGTGCCTTCAAGATGTGAAGAAAGTTGTTGTAGTCTGCTAGAGTCAATTCCAGAAATCGTAACAGGTGTTTTTACTGCTGTATAAGTAGCATTGATGACAGCACCCGGTGCGGCTGGGGCGGGGTTCAGGAATTCACCAAAAGTATTATGGTCAAGCGTAGCCTCCATCGCATCAATGGGTGTTACCAAGAACCGATACGGTGCTTTTGCCCATGTATCACCATAGGCGAGTGCACCGAAAACGCGTCCAGCAGTTCCAACAGGACTTCCAGACATCCCTTGTGCCAGACCACCCATAGCGGTAACTGCTTCATCTGTCAACACACACTCGTAAAGTGGAAATCCAAAACCGGAGGTTTGAACTCTACGGAATTCAGCCTCAACGATTACCTTGCTTGTGCCTTCAATGGCGGTAATAATTTCAATCGGAGTCTTTGTCGCAAGTTTGCGGACTTCATCTTCATACATACTTTCAAGTTCAACCTCACCAACTATTGGTGCAGCATTAAACCCATCTGTTGCAACTATTCCGGGATTCTCAATTTGTGCTTGATCCTCGTCTGAGGAACAACTCAATTGGCAAAGAATCATTATTGCAACCCCTGCTAAAACAAAAAAACGTTTCACTATATCTTCTCCTAAATAGAGTTTCTCTAAATTTTAAAAATGGTTTTGACTTGAGTTAATCTGAATCTATCTCATCAAAATATGCGCTTATTAGTTTTATGAAATAATTTCTTATGGCTAAATTGCAGTGTTTATTAGAACGACGATATTTGACCGTGTCCGCTTTAAATCTTATGCAGCCTAAATTAACACAACTCGTTAGTTAAATTTCAATTAAATTATAATCTATTACCTTATGATATTCAAGGAAAACAAAGAATATCTAAAAATGTGCAATAAGAAAATTATTTAGTTAGAAAATAGGGGAGAAGTAGGCATAATGTCTTCCTCACCCACATTCTAAATATGGAAATGTTGGTCAACTACCATGCAACCCAACCACCATCAACAGCAATGGTTTGTCCTGTAATCCAATTTGCTGCATCCGAGGCTAAGAACAGAACAGCACCAACAACCTCATCTACCTCGCCGACACGCCCCATGGGAATGCGGCGGACAACATCCTCGTAGAATTCTTTTCGTTGCAGCAAAACATCTGCAAGTGGTGTCCGGGTGAATGCCGGAGCGACTGCATTGACAGTAACGTTATGAGGTGCCCACTCTACTGCGAGCCCTTTGGTTAACAAAACAACCCCACCCTTACTACCTGAGTAAGCAGTACGTAGCGGTCCCCCCACTAAACCCATAGTGGAGGAGATGTTGATAATTTTTCCGCTCTCCCGTTCGATCATCGGTTTGACAAGTTTTTGCGTTAAAAAGAATAGACCTTTTAGATTGAGATCATAGATGGCGTCCCAATCCTCTTCAGTCAGTTCCAAGGCAGGTTTGGGTCGATTGGTCCCCGCATTGTTAACGAGGACATCAACTCTTCCCCATACGTCAACAGCGGCTTGCGCGCCTTCTGCTGCAGATTTCATATCGCTCACATCAAACACGACGGGTTCGGCTTCACCACCGTTTGATCGAATTTCTTCCGCTACTTCATCAAGATCAGAACGAGTTCGGCTATTCAAGATAACCTTCGCCCCCATCTGAGATGCAGCGAGGGCTATACCTTTACCGATACCTTTACCAGAACCGGTGATTAACATTATTTTATCATTCAATTCAAATCCTGGAAATGCCATAAATATCCTCCATTGTCTAAAACTATTAAATTCTGTGGTTCCCTAAACAACCTGATGAATGTATAATACCATTTCTAAATAATGACTTTTCATTAACAAAAACGCGTTTGTAGTCGCGCAATTCATTGCGCCTCTTACATTCAATACATTCAAGATGTCATAAATCTCCGTAATGCTATTTTATTTATTAGAATTGGTATAATACCAAATTAACTTGATTCGAAGTTTTCTGATAAAGTCAGCATTGTGAGGCACGGAGACCTCGCGCTACAAATCGGGGTAATTTGATATAACAGAAAAATAAACACTCACACGGAGTTCCGTGAATTAAATCTGTTTAAAAACTTGCTAATTTCAACGTATTTTCCAATAACATCGCCCGCGTTAACGGACCAACTCCTCCCGGTACCGGTGTGATATATCCCGCAACTTCTTTGACATCATCAAAATTGACATCACCAACAAGACGATCTGCAACAGTGTTGATACCAACATCAATAACAGTTGCCCCTGGTTTAACCATATCCGCTGTTATGATTTCAGGTTTTCCAATAGCTGCTACAAGTATATCTGCTTGTTTTGTCACATCAGCAAGGTTTTTCGTACGTGAATGGCAATAAGTGACGGTAGCGTTTCGGTTGAGAAGCATCACCCCTATAGGCTTCCCGACAAGGTGACTTCTTCCGACACAGACAGCGTGTTTACCTTCAATTGGTTCGCCTGTCAACTCAATAAGCCTTATAATTCCGGTGGGAGTGCATGGCGCAATCCCGTTCCGATTGATAAAAAGATTGCCTAAATTGAGTGGCGTTAATCCATCTGCATCCTTATCAGGTGCAATAGCGTCTATGACTGTCTGTGCATCAATTGCATCCGGCAGCGGCATTTGCACTAAAATGCCGTGGATGTCTTGACGACCATTTAATTCCTTTACCTTATCAATGAGTGTTTGTTGTGTTATATCGGATGAGAGTCGATGGACTTCTGAATGGAAATGGACTTTCTCACAATCGCGTTGTTTGTGTTTAATATAAAGGGTAGATGCTGGGTCATTACCAACTTGAACAACAGCGAGACCGGGGGTAAACGATAGTTTTTCGCGTTGCTTACGGATTTGACTACGGATCCGCTGCGCGAGTTTTGTGCCATTAAGGATTTCGGCTGACAAATGCCTTTTCCTCCGTTTTACAGTGGAAAACTATGAACAACGTTCACTCCTATTGAAAACAAAATTATTGCTTTACCCGTGATGCTATTCGGCTTTAAGGCGTTTTTGACGATTATCAAGAAAAGCAATTACAGTATCTGGACTTTGGAATCCCAGAGTACCTGCTTCATCTATGACCATCTGCATTTGAATAGGGTTATTAGCCAGCATCATCTCTGATTTTTGGTAATATTCTGCTGCGACTTTCTTTTCACCGCTTTCATGATGCATGACTGCTAAGTAAACATGCGCCGCAGCGAACCGTGGCGATCCGGTGCGGCTTTTGATAAATTCTTCAAAAGCGAAACGTGCGTCTGTATAACGTTGATCCTCAAAATGGACCCTACCGATACGAAATTGTGCTCTGTCTGCAAAACTATCTTTATATCCACCAGGAAGATAGAGTTCATGTTCCGGGTAGCCAATCGTCGTCTGATAGGCTTCCAATGCTTCTTCAAATCGTTGGAGTTTCCTGTAGATTTCACCGACTTGGAAGGTTGCCATCATCGCATGCAGGGTATTCGGATGCTCTGCTATTACTGTATTGAAAATTTGGAGTGCAGAATTCGGTTTTTCAAGTATATCTGCATTAATGATACCGATACGATAACGTGCCTCAGCTGAATAAGGTGATGTAGGATACTCTTTTATCACTTTTCTATAAGCATCAACTGCTTTGGAATAATCAAGCAGCTCCCGCTCATAGATAGTGGCAATCTGTAGTTGAGTTCTGACTCTTTCAGCAGCGTTTAAACCATTGTCCTGAATCTGTGTGAGTAGATTCTGAATTGCTGCACGATGTTTTATCAAACGTAACTGCGCTGCAGCCCGTTTAGCATATTGTGAATTTGGAGCGATAACAATCAAGTTATGCGCAATTGTTATCGCTTTATCATAGTGACCGTCTGCTTCAGCCTTTTCGAGTTTTGCGAATTCGTGCTTAGGAATAAGCTGCGTTAACTTATCTATTTTTGTCCGAAGCACATCGGTTACTTCCGTAACACTTTTATTATACATCGCAATCTGCCCAAGATATATAGGATCAAGATTAGGGAGATAGACCTTAAGGAATATTGTAAATGCGTTCAGTGCTTCGGTATAGTTCTGAAGATTCTCATAGCAAATACCCGACCAATAAAAAACGGCATGCATATTCCAGAAGTTGGGGTATTTCTCAGAGATTGACATGTATACATCAAGTGCCAATTGATAATCTTCCGCTTCACGATGAATACCCGCAATATGAAATAGAGCTTCTGCAGCGAAATTACTTGTTGGATAATTGTCTGCAATTTTCTTGTAAGCATCAATTGCTGATTTCAATTGATGAAATACTGTATGTCTTAAATGTGCGATCCGCCATTGAGCTTCCGCGGCTAACTTGTCATTAGGGTGTCTTTTAAGTAACATCTGATATGCTGCAATAGCACGTTCAGGTTGATTGAGTTGGGAATGTGTGCGATAGATTTCCGCAATCTGAAATTGCGCAACTGCTTCAAGCGGCGTGCCTTTGTACGTACGCACAATTTCTTCTTGTATCCGTAAATTTTTTAATGCAGTCTTAATGTCTCGGATTTTCCGCATTCCAATATTATGTACGAAATGTGTTTCTGGTGCCATGTCAACAAGCGTTTGGAATGTTTGAATTGCTTTCTCATATTCCCCCATCCTTGTGTGTACATCACCGATCTTAATATAGGAGAGAAAAATCTCTGCATCCGGCACCCCATCAGATTTCATTCCGAGTATCTTCTCATACGCCTTGAGTGCCTTTGGATATTGTTGCGTATAGTTGTAATATATCTCACCGAGTTGATAGTAACACCAACTACGGGTTTCAATATCTTTGGCAGATTTCGCGAGTTTCTCCAACTTTGTGACAGCTTCCGTATACCGTTTTTCCTTAACTAAGTAGGTAATTTCATCCTGCTGCGCGTGTGACGTTGAAAAAACCGTCAGTATCATTAGAAGGATACTTGACAAGCAAAAAAAGAATTTAGAAGTAAATTTTAGTTTTCTCACGAAAAACCCTATTGAATTGAACAATTGATTGATAACTCATACCCAATTAACGCGATTTGTAGCGCGAGGTCCCCGTGCCTCGTACTGCTGACTTTATCGGAAAACTTCTAATCCAGTTAATTTGGTACAGACTATCAGAGTTTAGAATTAACGCGTTTTAGAGTTTATTGGCAATATTCGCCAAATCAGTACCCTGTGCTTGCTCTTTAACGCGATTGAGTTGACTGGTTATATCCAACTTATCTGCATTACGAAGATGTCTATGCCGTAGAACATCCTCCATACTTCGTTGAATACCCTGATGTCTGTACTGTTCAATACGCGCATCTGCTGACTCAGTGTGGCTAACCGTAAATGTTGAATCGGGACGAAATGGATTACCTACGAAAAATGCCACTGCAACTACTGCAGCGAAAAATAGGCAGATACTTGCTGCTTTCTGCTCCTGCAATATAAATATAAACCTTGAGAAATATTCCGACACATGAGAACGTAGTGTGGGTTTATCAGGTGGTGCCGCTGCAAGTCGTTTGTAGAGTTTTATCTGCAGATTGTTTGGAGCAATAGCATGAGGTGTTAATTCTTCCTCTGCCTCATCCACAAGGTGAAGCACATATTTAAATTCGTTAACCTTTCTAACGCAATGATCACATGCCGTAAGATGCTGTTCAAAAGCGAATTCTTGCAAGGTGTTTAGTTCACCATATACATAATCAATGGCATGTGCTTCAAATTTATTACATTTAGGCATCAACTTACCTCCTATATTTCATTATTTTCCCATAAGGGTCGTAGTATAGTTTGTAACTTTTTCATTGCACGATGAAGATGGATCTTCACAGTTCCTTCAGCCAGTCCCAGTGTTTCAGCTACTTCCTTAATCTGTAAACCTTCATATCGAGTTAACATAAAAACAGCCTTCTGTTTTGAAGAAAGTTCGTCAACTGCTTCCCGAATGATACGTCCACGTTCCTTATCTTCAAGGTGTTTTTCAGGGTTACTTGAGATGTCTGCCGCAACAAGTCTCTTTTCAATGACATCTTCATCTTCCAGTATGAAAACGGGTTTACGTGATTTTGATCGGTGATAATCAATAGAGAGATTTGAGGCGATTGTGTAAAGCCATGTAGAAAATTTAGCTTTGGGTTCCCAAGAGTTAAGCGCACGATATGCCTTGAAAAATACCTCAAGCGTTAACTCTTCGGCATCTTCATAATTCCTAACCGAACGTAGCAGATACCCAAAAATTCTACGTTCGTAACGCTTCATCAATTCATCAAAAGCCTTCTGGCTACCCGATTTGAACTGCGCAACAAGCATTTCATCGTCAATCAATTTGTCCATAATTTTTGCCAGACTTTCGTTCAGTATAGAGAACTTACTTCTTTAACGTTGGTGTGTTAAATATAGTTTACAAAATTTGCAGTATTATGTCAAAATTTGAGATACTTCATCAAAATCTTCGGGCTGGAGACCCCTCGCCTTTAGGCAGGGGAGGAAAGCCCGCCTCCTATTATAGTTATAATTTGTCCCCAAAAGGGGGAGTGCTGTTTTATCTCCACCTGCACACTGGGAGTCTGGATTCAGTTGTGCTGCTTCGTTCAGTGAGACTGTCACTACTCGCTTACTTGACCTGACACGATGTCTTTACCAGAAATAATGGCTATAAGCCCACGCTCTCGCGGTATATGTTTCCCCATCGACATCACGGAATCAGAGAGGATACAGACTTGGGGAGCATCCGAAACATCTTTTTGTCTGCCACGACAAGACCCGCGATATATCGTCTAGTCAACCGTTTAACTTGTGGAGTGGACGCTTGGCATGCGCTTCGCACAAGCCCCGATGCTTTAGCGCGGGGTTATTGACCCATATTTTTATTGAATTCTTTGGAATAACGACTCAGTGATGCACTCCCACACGTAAACGAGTGGGCTTCTTGAAGAAGATCCGCCTCCACAAGGCACACGGACAGCGTTTTGTTCCTTATAGGAACTCCAAGGGTATGCGTTCTCCAAGAGTAACGACGAACCCAAGTGACGTAGGAGATATGCAACACCTACGGTACGCACCACAGATACGACTACAGGGAGAGTTTTGAGTGTGGAACTCCCTGATACGTTACCGCTCAATTAGCGAGTATAACGGCGACCCTAAAAGTCTCACTTGCGTTTAGGCGAAACAAAACTTTTGTTGTTTCGGTATCTAAATCGGGGTTTTCCCAGCAACAAGCAAAGTCCTCTATGCAATTTGGACAGGGAGACACTTTCGTAAGGATACGAAAGATTGCATTGCCTCCCACTGCTTGATACTCCAATTATACCACATTTTTTTGTTTTGTGTCAACTTTTTTTTGACTTTGGCACGGGCGTTACTGGGTTGGACCCACAGCTAAAGCAGTGGGATTGTTAGACAATGCCCTTCAATTACAAATAATGTAAATACTGACTCAAATTTAGTGGATATTTGAAGAAAATTGGTGTACAATGATTAACAGTAAATTTTTTTGGAGGTATTTTCGGTGGAACACGAACACGCAAACTCTCAATCTAAACCCTTAGTGGTTCCCGCTTCAGAAACAGCAGAACGGATGGCACAAGCCGCAGCAAATTTTTTAGACGTTTTGCCTCCTACTTTAAGAGAAAAAGCATGTCAACCCTTTGATGACAATGAAAGATTTCGATGGCACTATATTCCAATAGAGATGTGGGAACGGCAGGGCGTTTCGCTTAAGGAACTAAATGATAAACAGCAGGAAACAGCATTTGCGCTGATGGAAAGTGGATTGAGTCCACTTGGATATCAGAAAGCACGGGCAATCATTAATTTAGAGACCACACTTGGTGAGATTGAGAATACTAACGGAGAAGGCAGACTCAAACGCGATCCTGAATTCTACTTTTTCACCGTCTTTGGAGATCCAACAAGTAATGGTGCATGGGGTTGGCGTGCCGAAGGACATCATGTGTCTCTCAACTTTACGGTTATCAATCGAGAACTTATTTCTCCTAACCCTCTCTTCTTTGGCTCAAATCCTGCAGAAGTACTACAAGGTGAAAAGAAAGGTTTACGAGTCCTTTTCGCTGAGGAGGAATTGGCACGTCAACTCTTATCAAGTCTGACGCCATACCAAAAAACGCTAGCCATTATTAATTCTGAAGCACCACCTGACATTCTAACCCGCAATGCTCCCAAAGTTGATTTTGAGACAGTTGAAGGATTAGCTGTTGAAACAATGCAAACCCATCAACGTGAGTTATTTATCCAATTAGTTCATGAGTATATTGATCGACTCCCGAATGAAGTTGCAGAAATCGAAAAACGCAAACTACGTGACAGCAGTGTTAATGACATTCACTTTGCCTGGGCAGGTGGTGAAGAACGTAGGACACCACACTACTATAGACTACACGGACCGCTTTTCTTTGTTGAATATGACAACACGCAGAACAACGCAAACCATATTCATTCTGTGTGGCGACATATTGAAGATGATTTTGGCGTTGACCTACTCCGACTGCATTACAACAAATCAAACCATCATGACCACAACCATTAGAAAAACCTCGGTACATTAAGAAAGCCGCTAAACTTGGCAGCTTTCTTGCAAGTTGATAAAGGTTCTTTGAGCTCGTGAAAATACGTGTTATACGTATAAGGAGATAAATTTATGTTTCACCGTTTGTTTGTATGGTTCTGTATTTTGAACCTCGTTTTGAGCGTAATGGCTGTAGAAGCAGCTAAAATTGCTGTTGTTGATTTTGCTGACGAGTGGACAAAGGTTGATGCTTTGCGTCAGACACTGGATGAATTCAACGTTGAGTACGATGATCTGACAGAGGCACTTGAAGGTGGGGAGTTACCTCTCAAAGCGGAAAATAGAATTTTCTTAATCGGTAGCATGACGACCAACAATGCTGGATTGCACCAAAACCTCGACAAGAATGCAAAAGCGATTCAGGATTTCGTCGAAAATGGTGGTGTCGTCTGGGAACCGACCCAAGCTGATCAGAACGAAGCGAATGTGGATTGGTTGCCGCCTGAATTGAGTTGTGTTCGGAGTGACCGTGATAGTACAGATTTTGAAATACTAAACGCGGACCATCCGCTCTTTAACGAACCAAACCGTATGAGTGAGGAAACGTTTAAAGACTGGGAATATAAAAACTGGCCTACTGTTTGGGAAGTCATCGCTTCTCAGACAGGATTTGACGTGCTGATGGAAAGTTTGGAACAACCTGTCATTATGGAAGCGGAATTCGGGAAAGGTAAGTTCCTGATGATGGCAATTGCACCTGATAAATACTATATTGCAGGTAAAGATGACCATACGAAAGACATGGCAAAACTTTTCATGGAGAATTTGCTGAACTATGTTGAAGAATTTGCTGCTGTCGAAGCAGGTGGGAAACTCACAACGAGGTGGGCGAATCTGAAAATGTGGTAAATGGAATATTGGGCATTATGTCCCAGTTTTCCTTTTCCTCACTCAACAACTTCTTCCCAAACTGCGTCCGAAACAATTAGCATTTTAACAAATGTTTCCGCGGGATTGAAAGTTCACTCGGAACATCTAATTTGATTAAAAACATATTTATTTTCATTATAGCGGTTCAAACGAACCGCTATAATGGAAATAAAGGTTTTTGACAGTGCAAAGTCACTATCGGACAGATTTGATTGTGCCCCAAGTAGTGGTCAATTTATCCGCTGGTTCAACTGCGGTTACAGCATTATTGGTAAGCACAAGAAGTCCTGTCTTGTGGGAATGTTTAGTGTGGACGATAACGTGCGGATTCCATCCTGACCATCCTGTTTGACCAAGAGCGTCTTTATCGCCATCGTTGACACATATTCCGACACCGATTTCATCACCTTCGCTAAGTGAACCTTCAATGCCCAGATTATCAGCAGTGAATCTGATTTCATAGGTGGTTACTTTGGTATCATCGTCGCGGGTAATTGCCAAATCTGTGTCAACACTGAGTCCAGGCTTACCGTTCGTAGTTTCATTATTTAGAATAAGATCTCCATTATCCCTTAATGCAACATTATAGAGAAAGAGTTGTAGTCCTGCTGTACGCTTACCAGTTGGCTCAAAACCGAGTTGTGCCCCATCACCAGCCCAGGCTCCAGTTCCTGCGTGTTCATGTTCGTCATCGGTAACGCTCAGGGCAAGATAGATCGCATCGGCATCCCAAGCGATCATGAAACAGGTTGTGTGATCCTCGGGACCACTCCAGGTGCCACCATGGTCTTCCCAAACTTTAACTACACTTTCCCTTCCTTCAAATTCGACACCGCAAAACTGAGACCCGTCGGTACCAGTGACAGAATCCAAGACACCATCCCATTCGTCAAGATTGCCATCAATTATAACATCAATACCGGTAGGTGCGTTATAAACGTCATGAGTTTCGCTGCGCCACTGTGCATCTGCGATATTGATTGCGATTAGAGATACTGCTGCGAATATTGCAGCCAAAACAAAAACTTTTTTTTTCATCTAAATTTTCTCTCTTTATTATTTGTTTCCACCTATGGAAGTGAAAGTTTTGATTGAGCAACAGCGTTGCTTCATTTGTTGAAAGTTGGGCAGAGAAGTTACTGCCCAATAGAATATGTAGCGGTTATATTAACTGCTACGGTTTCAGTGGTTTTGACGTATGCCAAAACCGTTATCGGGTTGATTTTAGTTTTCCCCAGGTTGTCGTTAACTTATTTGCAGCTTCAACAGCGAGGGTTCCCTCAGTGAGAACAACCAATCCAGTATTCTCACTTGATTTAGGACCGTTGACAATACAATCGGTATACCATCCGCTCCAACCTTTTTGACCAGGAGTGTTTTTATCGCCATCATTGACACAGATAGCGAGACCTAATTCGTAGCCTTCTGTGAATTTACCACCTTTAATTTGTAATTCCTCAGCAGTAAATTTGAATTCGTAGTAGGTTTCCTTTTCGTTTTCGTTGCGAACAATGGCGACACTTTCTCCCTCCTTGAGCCCGGCACTACCGTTTGTCCTCTCATTACCAATTATTAGGTTCTTTGCATCGTTGCCTAAAGCAGCATTATAGAGAAAGAGCGTTAGTCCTCCATCGCGCTTGCCAGATGGTTCAAAACCAAGCTGAACGCCATCGCCCTTCCATGCTTGGCCTGCGGCGTGTTCATGCTCATCATCTGTAACACTGAGTGCAAGATAAATAGCCTCGGGGTCCCAGACAATTCCGAAACATGTTCTGTGGTCATCACGTCCATCCCAATCTCCTCCATCCCATTCGCGGAAGACATAGATTTTCTCGTCATCACCAGCAAATTCCACTTCACAAAAGTTTTTACCATCTGTCCCTTTAACTGTTTCAATGACACCTTCCCATCCTTCATCGTCATCAAGTTCGCCATCAATGGTAATGTCAAGTGTCCTTTGAAGTGCATTGTAAACGTCGTGTGTGTCACTTCGCCACGGGGCACCCGCTGCAACGCTTGTCAAAAATAGCAGTAGTGTAATTGCAATCAAAAAGTTTCTCATTTTCAGTTCTCCTTGTTAGAAGTTAAATCTTTAATCCGTAAACCTCGTGAACAAAATCCACGCTTATAAGTATTTTAAGATAAGTGATAGTAATTTTCAAGGCTATTTGTTAAATGAACGAATTTTATCGATCACCTATAGTTTGCTCTACATCTTCGCCACCTAAACAGAAAATATATCGATCACTTGAACCGATATATAACTTCCCATTTGCGATAGCTGGTGAAGAAATAAAATTCAACCCATATTTAACATCTTGTGTATCATATTCCCATTGGATGTTACCATCCTCAATATTTAGGGAGTAGATTCTTCCGGCTTCTGATGCAACGTAAACTGAATCTTGCGTAACTGCCGGTGATGACACAACAACTGCACCAAGATAGGTTTTCCAATGGAGTTCTCCATTCGTAGCGGTGAGTGTGTAGACAAAACCGTCGCGAGAGCCAAACGTCACAAAACCATTATGGACAGAAATAGCAGTGAGCACAGCATCATCTGCCTCATATTCCCATACGATGTCGCCGGTCTCGGCATTAACAGCAACAACTTTACCTTTGGGAATAGGAGCACTTTCAGAAAAATTTCCTGTACCGAGACCGAAAAAGACTAAGTTTTCGTGTGCACTCGGGTTTCCCCAAACAGAATATGGCATCGGTTTTGACCAGATTTCATCACCAGTTTGTGCATCCACAGCATATAATTTATACTGACCGTAACCGGTACCGAAGTAAACCTTACTATCCTTAACTAATGGAGACATGTCTGCATGTACTCCTGGAAAATGCCAAATCTGTTCACCTGCAAGGGCATCAATGCAATAAACACCATCACCCCCCGCAGTGAAATATAGCCTTCCTTGGGTTATGAAGGGTGTTGACTCAACATGGCTTGCGGTTCTGAAACTCCAGATTGGATCACCTGTCTTTGCATCAAGACATCGGAGACTGCAGCCACTATCTTCATGAAAACCTTCACCGATGTAAACTCTCCCAGCAACTACGGCAGGTGATGAAACGATTGGAATACTTGAGTTGTGTTGCCAAATAACTTCATGTGTATCCGTATCTATGCAGTAGGTTGCGCCGCTAACAGAAAAAACTGCCCCGTGTGCAGCACCGATATAAAGACGGTTACCAACGACTGCAGGTGATGAAAGGAGTTGAACCGTTTTCCTGTCTTTGGCTTTAAAAACCCAAAATGGAGTTCCGCTTGTTGGACCGGGTAGATTATCAACATGACCGGTGCGGTTTGCGTCACCTCGGAACGTTTTCCAAGCAGTGAGATTTACTTGATTTTTTTTGCCAGTTAGTTGAGTTCCTGCATCAACAGACGGTGGGTTTTGATTGATTCCTTTTCCAACAAGTTGAAAGGTTAACACTGCTAATCCAATTAGTACTACAAGACTAACAACAGAAACAATAATTCTGCGTAGAGTCAGAAAGCCACGCACCTTGTAGAAAACCATCTTTGTTGTGTCACGTGCAAATACAAGTGAAGTGAGAACAGCAACACCTACAAAGGCGAGTATCTGCGGTACTATGCTAAGCAATGCCGTGAGAGGACCGAGAAGCTGCGGTATAACAGCATAGGCAGCTGACGTGAAACAGACAAAAACCGATATGAGACTTAAAGTCAGTATCCATGTGGTTTTTCTCATACGAAGTAACTCCCGTACTATTTGGATCTATCCAAGAATGCTACAGCAAAATGTATTAAATTTTCAAGCATATCGCGGTTTTTAGAAATATTAACTTTATCATCATTGCGTAGGCTCGTAATGAGGTACATACCTTTCCCATATCTCAATTTAGCTACAACTATTTCCTTACCACTATTGGTCGTTGCCAACACCTCAAATTTATCGTTCCATCCATTCCATGAATCATCAAGTGAGAGTTGTCCGGATTGTATACGGTGGGGTGCTTTAAAGAGGGCACCTGCTTTGGCTGTTGGCTTGAAATCATTATGATGTTTAATGTCTACACCTTTAAGGGGTTCAGACAACCAACCAACACCACAAGGTCGGTTTGGATCGCTGTCCTGCCCAGAAACAATGACAATCCCACCATTTTTGACATAATCTTTAATCCGTTTCTCTTGGTGCCTATTTAGGAGATACCTTCCATCATCAATAGCACGGTATCCAAGCCATAATATATCAGTCTTGCTGAGTCCTTCAAGGTCACGATCGGTTGTATCATTACAAGCGATCCAACGTTTTCCTGCTTTATTAATGTTGGCTATAACAGGTAGTTCTTCTTGATAATTCTTTCTGTTCAAAAGAAAGAGTCGGATTACACCATCATTAAGGATCGCTGTTAACTCTTTCTGGAATTCAGGGGTAGAATCTCTTTTAGACACTTTATCCTTATTGAGGTATTTTTCAAAATGGGTAAATCCCCATCTACCCCAACCTCTTTTCGGATCTTTGGTGAGTTGAAGTTGAAACCATTTCCCTCTTGTGTGTGCAAGAGCATCAATCCGTCCCTCTGCTTGTAAATAGCAAACAACAATCGGTTCATCCTTCTTTAGGAATCGTGCGATCTCTCCCCTATGGTCCGCCTCCCCTTTAAAGATATCAAATCTAATTCTAATCACCTCAAATTCGCTGTGTCCTTTGAGGTTTTTTTCTACCTTAATATTAGCGGTCTTTCGGTTGGTGTTAACCTCTGCGATAGTGCCAAAGACTATGTTAGTACTTTCATTAACAATCTGCGGAATGGTATAACGAACAGAAATATAACCTTCCGCGCCCAACTGTGAAAACATAAAAATACTCACGGCAAGCAGTCCTATCAAGTTATAACGTTTGGGTTTAATATTTTGTTTATATACCGATTTTAGTTTTTGCACTGAAGTTCCTCCTGTAAATTCTGTTTTAAGTTTCGATTCTTTATGTTTGTAATAGTATGCGATTGATTATAGAATATTCTATAATGTTGGAGTACAAATCAAAATTGTGCGAATATTCATTGAAAACAAACTTAACAAAAAAGTTTAACCCAAAATATTCAAGAAAGCAAGTACAAAATGTACTTGCTTTTATTTTTGGATGTAGCCACTATTGTGATCTACCTCTTGCCGCAATGTCCCACACTGATTCGACAATTTCGTTTCGGATGCCGTAATATCTGTCGTGTAAATTAACAGTAGTACAACAGTGCGTAGGTAAAATTTCCAGTTTATCACCAGGTGTGAAAGAAACGTTGTGATACTCACGACGGCTAAAGCCGTGTGCTTCTTTTAGCACACAACCCTCCTCTGTGATTCCTGCTTCCGTCTCTCGTGCCTCCGAATGAGGTCTTATTTGTACTCCACAGGCGTAACTTTCCGTGTATCCCACGGTAGGTTGTTAGCGAATGTAATAGGGTCGTTGTAGTAACAACGGACATTAGTTTTTCTCTACCACATTCTAATGTTTTAAGTGATTTCGCACCAGCACCACACATCTTATCACGGATGGGGACAGGACTCAACACAGGTAAGTGTTGAGGTGATAACCCTGTCCAACGATGCTACATATAGTCTAACATGTTTTGGTGCAAATGTCATAAGTTTTTTGACCCACGGCTAAAGCAGTGGGATTGTCAGATAATTCCCTTCATCTGAAACCTGTATTTTGCCATGCTCTTCGGAAAGACCGGTCATTTCAAGACCAGGAATATTGATCGGTTGCGGGATTCCGAACTCTTTCGTAAGCACCTTCAGACCTGCATCTACAATCATCCGATTTTGTTCGGGACGACTGACAACTGTAGCCAAAACTGACAAAGCACAACCGAACTTGTCTCCAACACCTTCAACATTGTGATAAGTAGAATCCATAAAGATGTATGAACCTGCCTGTACCTCCGTCATTTCCGGAATGCTTCCTGTTATGTCAAATGTCCCAGTTCCACCCCCGCTCATAATTGAAACTTCTACCCCATGTTTTTCAAGGTAACGTTTCGAATCAACTAAACGTTGCATTGCTTCTCGTGTATTGTTCTCACGGTCAGTTCGGTTCGGTTTAGCGACGGTGTGCCCTTCATATCCCATCAATCCTTCAAACTTCAGATTTGGACTCTTGCATACATGCTGTGCTAACTCAAGTGTCGGTTGACCGGGTTCAACGCCACACCGATTCATGCCAATATTGACTTCCACTAAAATTCTGATCGTTACGTTTTTTTCTGTTGCTGCTTCAGAAATTGATTTAACATTCTGTGCATTATTAACTGCAACCATTATCTCCGAATGCTTTGCGAGGTTGATGAGACGTGCTATTTTATGTGTCCCGACAATCTGATTGGCAATTAGGACATCTCGGATGCCAGCATGAACGACTGCCTCCGCTTCCCCCAACTTTGCGCATGTAATGCCGATTGCTCCTGCCGCAATCTGTTTATGTGCAATTATCGGAGTTTTATGAGTCTTGAGATGTGGTCTAAGTTCAGCACTGACAGTTGCAAAATAATCCGACATCTTCTGGATATTAGATTCCATTACATCCAGATCAATTAACAACGCAGGCGTATCCAATTCCATTTTGTGCCTACCTATATATGGCACACTATCTCGCATACAACACCTCTTTAGAGTTGTTTCACAGGATTCGAAAGCGTGCCGAAACCTTCAACTTCTATCTGAACAATATCGTTCGGTGCAAGCGGTAAGTCATTTGGAACGATTATTCCAGTGCCGGTAGACACGACAGTGCCAAACGGAATAGGATTATCTCGTGTCAAAAACTCAGTGAGTTGTTCAAACTTCCAGTTAATCTGAGAGGTGTTTACTTCACCAACATAGATTTCTTTTTCATCACGAAGGATAGTACACTTCATCTGTAGATCATACGGATCATCAACTTCAGAGGTTGTTAAAAACATTGGACCGAGCGCACAACATCCAGAATATATCTTCGATTGTGGAAGATACAACGGATTATCACGCTCAATATCCCAAGCAGATACATCGTTGCAGAGAGTATATCCGAGTATTTCACCGTCGGCATCAAGAACATAAGCGATTTCTGGTTCTGCTGCTGTCAAAACTGAATCGCTACGAATACCTATAAAACCGTTTGGTCCGACACAACGTGGCGGTGTCGCTTTGAAAAAAATCTCAGGTCTATCAGCGTGATAAACACGACTGTATATGTCCTGTTCGCTATCGTCGTCGCGCATATCCGCGCTGCGTTTATAGGTTACACCGCATCCCCATACCTCAGGTGCATCTATTGGCAGCAGCAGATGTGGCATTTTTTCATCGGGTGAAACATCCAATTTTTCTAAGGTCAATCCATTATCTTCATTCAATGTCGGTTCAGCACCGTGAAGTGCGGTGAACCGCATCGGTGGTGGGGTTGATACCTTTTCTTGGATATCCGCTAAAAGCACGCCCAGAGACACCCGCTCTTTATAGGCGAGTTCCAACACCTCTAATACACTTGGTGACTCGTCACTCGTAACATCAATCACTTCGCTTTCACGCGTGACTATTCCGATTCGCTTACCTAAATTAGGTAAGTGAAATTGGATCAGTTTCATATTTCTCCACACATTTCCAATTATTTTTTGTGAAGCAAACGTCTCAGGACATCAAGTGGTGTCGTAGACTTGCTTGAGGTTAAATTTCTGATGGAACTAAACCCGCTTTTTCAAGAAACGCAATAACGTTCTGAGCGGATTCAATAATGGAAAGTTCTGCAGTGTTGACAACAACCTCAGGTGTTTTAGGTGCTTCGTAAGGGGCACTGATTCCTGTAAATTCTTTAATTTCTCCAGAACGTGCTTTTATGTATAGACCTTTTGTGTCGCGTTCTTCGCAAACATCAAGTGGACACTCAACAAAGACCTCAACGAACCTGTCTTCAGCAATGAGATCTCTTGCTTGGTCACGGTCGGCACGATAGGGTGAAATGAATGCTGTCATAACAATAGTACCAGCATCCACAAATAGTTTTGCTACTTCACCGACTCGGCGAATATTTTCCTCACGGTCTTCAGGTGAGAAACCTAAATTTTTGTTCAATCCATGGCGAACATTGTCGCCATCTAAGACATAGGTGTGATGTTTTCGTTCATGCAATAGGTGCGCTACAGCGTTTGCCAATGTTGATTTTCCTGAACCTGAGAGTCCGGTGAACCACACGACACAACCTTTTTGGTTGAGTAGTTGTTCCCTATCTTCCACTGTGACAGTTGTTTCATGCCACGTAATATTAGTTGCTTTCTGTTCTGTCAATCGATTGTTCCTCGTAATTTCGTGATAGTACCTTGAATTATATTTTGTAAGAAGGATACGCTTGAAATATAGTATAACAGAAGTCGCTATGAAGTGCAAATATTTTAATGAGAGACTAAATTATATGTTCCCAAAATTGACAAGTTTTGAACCTCTCATAAATAATACTAAAGTTTGGACAATTTATCTCTGTTGATGTTGGGTGTTCAAGCATTTTCTGATTTTCACGTCTGGAAGTGCGTCGCGAAAATGGAAGATATTTTATGATGGATGTTGTGAGCTAGCGGAAGTTTTTCAAATTTATGGGACGGCTGTAGATAAGGCGGAAACACAGACACCACATAGTCTATCGGCACTTATGCATGTGCACGGACAACTTCTAAAAACTTCCGCTTAAACGGCAAATGTCAAGATATATGGATATCAAAAAACTCAAACTCAAAGACGAAGATAAAGAAATATTTGTCATGCGACTCGCCCAGGCCTGTCCTCTCACCAAGTCGCACGTCTGGAAATGCGTCGCGAAAATGGAAGATATTTTATGATGGATGTTGTGAGCTAGCGGAAGTTTTTCAAATTTATGGGACAGTTGTAGATAAGGCGGAAACACAGACACCACATAGTCTATCGGCACTTATGCATGTGCACGGACAACTTCTAAAAACTTCCGCTTAAACGGCAAATGTCAAGATATATGGATATCAAAAAACTCAAACTCAAAGACGAAGATAAAGAAATATTTGTCATGCGACTCGCCCAGGCCTGTCCTCTCACCAAGTCGCACGTCTGGAAATGCGTCGCGAAAATGGAAGATATTTTATGACAGATGTTGTGAGCTAGCGGAAGTTTTTCAAATTTATGGGACAGCTGTAGATAAGGCGGAAACACAGACACCACATAGTCTATCGGCACTTATGCATGTGCACGGACAACTTCTAAAAACTTCCGCTTAAACGGCAAATGTCAAGATATATGGATATCAAAAAACTCAAACTCAAAGACGAAGACAAAGAAATATTTGTCATGCGACTCGCCCAGGCCTGTCCTCTCACCAAGTCGCACGTCTGGAAATGCGTCGCGAAAATGGAAGATATTTTATGACAGATGTTGTGAGCTAGCGGAAGTTTTTCAAATTTATGGGACGGCTGCAGATAAGGCGGAAACACAGACACTACATAGTCTATCGGCATTCAGGCAGTGCATGAACAACTTCTAAAAGTTTCGTCCGCAGCATGCTAAACTCAGACGACGGATTGAAACAACGATAAGTCAACTCACCCATCAGTTCAATGTTTCACGGATACGCGCCCGGGGTCATTGGGGGTTCGCACACGCTTGAGTAACAAGTTTAGTGGTTGGACACTCGGTGTTTTTTTGAACAAATGTTTAGAACGCCCGTTGATGGCACTCAAAGACGTTGTTTACGCATAAATAAATCTAACTGTAGTATCAGAAATATTACAAAAAGTTAACTGGCACAAGTCGTTAATTTGGTATAAGATATAAGAGCGTCGCAACGCTATTCCTGATTCATTGTATCGTGTATCTCGTCGGATTCTTGTTCGTAATCTTTCAGTTTTCGGTGTAACGTCCGCACCCCGATATCCAGAATCTTCGCTGCTTCGGTCTTATTTCCGCCTGTCTCCGAAAGCGTTTTTTGGATAGCTTCCTTCTCAATTTGTGTCATCGTCATACCGACCCTACCGATGGCATCTTCCTCATCCTGATTTGTTCCGTGTAATACATTTTCCCCGTGAACGCGTTGTGCTCCGATTGATACCTCTGTAGCTTGTTCATTGTTGGAAATAGATAGCGGTATAAGTCCTTCATCAGTCCGCTGTTCAAGTGCTCTGGCAATAGTCGAAAGCACGTCAAGTGTTTTCCGCAGGACTGCTGCTGGATCTTCCGTATCGGTTGCCTGTAGCCAACTTGTATCCTCATCAGGAATGAGCGATGGTATGTCATCATGATAAACTGCATTGGGTTCAAGCAGGCGGACTGCTGAGAGGATAAGTCCAAGAATTGTCTTGTAAATGGCTACATTTTCTATAGCAATTGCGCCGACATCTGGATGGACAACCTGCATAGATGTTCCTGGTCCATCAATAATTTGAATAGGGAACTTGGAATGTCCAAATTCTGAATCTGTGGGAAAGTCTTCAAGCTTAAGTTCTTCAGTTGTTGCTAAAATGATAGCGGATTCAACAGCATTTTTGAGTTGTCGAACATTACCGGGCAAGTCTGCATTTTCGAGATAGTTGAGTGCTTCAGGCTTTATACCGGTAACGCTTTTATTGTGTTTTGCGCTTAATTCAGAGATGAACGTATTGACAAAAGGTTGGATATCTTCGCGCCTGTCGCGTAGCGGAGGGATGTGGATCCGAAAGTGGTTCAGTCTATAATAGAGGTCTTGCCTAAATTTTTTATCCTTGACCGATTTTCCAAGATCAACGTTTGTGGCAGCAATAATTCGGACATCAACTTTAACGTTTTTCTCACCACCGAGCCGTGTGAATTCTTGTGTTTCTAACACGCGCAGAAATTTTACCTGCACTTCGGGGGACATTTCACCTATCTCATCAAGGAACAACGTGCCGCCATCAGCAAGTTCAAATACGCCACGTCGCTGGCTCGTGGCACCTGTAAAAGCCCCTTTCTCATGTCCAAAGAGTTCACTTTGAAGTAGGTCCTCGTAAAACGTTCCGCAGTTGACTGCTTTAAATAGGCGATTTTTTCGGGGACTATTTTCGTGGATAGTCTGTGCAATAACCTCTTTTCCTACACCTGTTTCTCCAGTGATAAGGACAGTTGCACTCGTTGGTGCAACCTGCTGAACTTTGCGCAAAACAACCCGCATCGGTTCGGATTCACCGATAATGGGGTATGCATTAGGATCAGATAGGGGTGTTGAAAGGTTCATTTTTGCTTCCCGAAAACCTTGAAGTAGGTTTTGCCTAACTATTCTGTAGAGCAATTTTACGAATTAGTTGTGGATTATTCTTTACTTCTTCAAACACCTCAAAACCTTGCTTACATGCAGCTTCACATAACTTGTTGAATACGGACCCTTTGGCTGTATACCCGCTCTTAAATTCGTTGGAATTTAGTTCAACAGTATTACAATTTAGTGCGTTTTTAGGTATCAGATGACTATATCCTTTAGTCCGTTTGTAAATGACAAAAATCTGGGTGACTGTTTCTGGAACCCTGAAAGGGAGTTGTAATGCTTTGACGTATTCTTGACCTAATAAAAAGAAGACAAGATCATAATCTTTGATTGATTTGCTTATGTCGTCGGTAAGTTTCTTACCATCTTTTAAAATAGGACTCTCATCGTTAGGAACATTGTAAGGGGTAAGTATTTTATTTTCCTTTATTAATCCATGTTTGGTTGAAATAATATACCAATTAATAGTTGTTCCACCATATTGAGGATGTTCTCTTACCTTCCCTAGACCTACCTTTATTTTTTGATGTTCAGTACCTATATAAAGTTCGGCGGCGGGCATAGGTTTCTTGTTTTGCGTCGCTGAGCAAGGACTAATTACCAATATTTTCATTAGATTAACCTCCGTTATTAATCAAGAACAATTTCAATCAACCGCTGCGGGTTTTGCTTCACTTCTTCAAACACTTGGAAACCATCACGACATGCAGCTTCGCACAACCGTCTCATCACAACACCTTTTAGTGCCCAATTTGTGGTGCGGAGGCTTTTCTGCAGATCGCTCCCAGTTTCAACAACGTGAACATTCGGCAAGTCTTCATTAACAGCACGCCGTTGACTTTTCGGCAACAGGAAAATCAGCGTTACTGCCCGTTCCACCTCAAAAACGCGTTGCAACGATTTAATATCGTCTTGTCTCAATAACGAAAAAACGAGGTCGTAACTTTCCAGCAAATTTACCGTCTGTTCAGGGACACCGTTCACATCAAATTCCAGAATCTCAAGTTCGTGAAGGGGTGAAGTATCAAATGGAACGATAACATCTTTCTCGTTAACTGGACTCTTTTTCCTGTCAATACGGCAATAATACCACGGAAAATATAGGTCAATGGTTGTCTTGCCATACTGTTCGTGTTCGCGAATCTGCTTTAAGCCATCCTGCAATTGAACGGACAAAGGTCCAATAAACATCTCACCAGCGGATAAGCGGTAGTCTCTACTCTTATTATACCACCCCTCAGCATTGAAACCGCACAGTTCTTTTAGGCGAGACTTGAGACGATCAGGAGAACTACAATCTTCACCACTGAGCGGGTTATCAAGCTTATATTTCTGCCCCGTTGTGTAGGAGTTAAGAATCAATATTTTCATATAACTACGCTTTCGCTTTTTGCTCCCTTTGCTGCCATATATGCAGAATTGGACTTGCGATGAAGACTGAAGAATACGTTCCTATTAACACACCGACAATGAGGGCTAAGGCGAATGTGTTAATTTCTTCCCCAGAATTGGAGAGCACGAAGATGACAACAACAACAAAAAGGGTTGTTATAGAGGTAATAACGGTTCGACTCAGTGATTGATTAATACTTCGGTTTAGCACTTCAACGTAATCGGTGCCGCGTAAAGATATCCCGTTTTCTCGGATACGGTCAAACACGACGATTGTGTCATTGAGCGAATACCCAATAATTGTGAGGAACGCAGCAACGGTAGGTAAATTGATTTCCTTTGATAATAGTGCGAAAAGACCTAAGGTGATAAGCACATCGTGGATAAGTGCTGCAATTGCACCGATTGCAAAACGGAATTCAAACCGCCAAGAGATGTAGACCAGTAAAATAGCAATTGACGCGAGAACAGACCAGAGTGCCGACCACTTGAGGGTGCGACCAACGCTGGGTCCCACTTCCCTAACACTTACCCCTTCAGAGGTAGCTTTCCAACCGTCACTGCCTTCAAGTAGAGCTTCCGTGAGAATATTTCCAACGCTTGCTTGTATTTGAATGGTAGCGTTTTCTGTGAAATCCACACCAAATTCTTGTGTAAAAGTCAGTTGAATCGCCGTGCCTTCAGCAACAAGTTCCCGAGTGCTGATCTCGTTGCGCTGTCGTAAATCACCATCAATCAATTCAACGGTATTACCTGAATTCAAAAGATGCACTTTTTCAGAGGTACTGCTCACTTGAAGGCTTGTGGCAGTAGCATCGCCAGGGTCAGCAATGATAGGTATATTAATCGACTGTTGCTGAAATTCGGGGCGATGTCCCATAGAGATGTATGCTTTATTTTCGTCCGGTTCAAGTTGGATTTTGGCATCTTCGTAGCCTAATTCAGTTAACTTGGTTTTCAACTCGGCTTCTGTTACAGCTCTGTCGAATTTCGCTTCGACCTTAACACCCCCTCGGAAGTCAATTCCGAAATTCGGTCCACCATGAACTATAAGGAATACGATGCCGACAACGATCAACACAGCAGAGAACAAAAAACCGGTGCGATATTTATTGATAAAATCAAAGTTTGTATCTTTCAGTAGTTGCAATGTTTTATTTCCTTTCCAATTCGCTTGCCCGCTACCAAAATCAGTAGGTTTCAGCTCGGGGCACTTTAGATATGTATAGATTTTATGCACCGCCTTGCGATGCGGAACTGACTCCTACCAATTAGATGCTTAATTTTTCCACATCTCGATTTCCGATTGTCAAACCGTATATCTCGCGAGTGACAATAATGGCTGTAAACATACTGGCAAGGATACCGATACCCAGCGTTACCGCAAATCCTTTAATCGGACCTGTGCCGAAATGATAGAGGACGAGTGCGATAAATAACGTTGTAAGGTTAGCATCCAAAATTGTAACAAATGCACGTTGATAACCACTCGTAATAGCGGTCCAGACTTTTTTTCCTGTTCTCAACTCCTCACGAATACGTTCAAAGACGAGCACATTTGCATCAACAGACATACCGATTGTAAGTACAAGTCCTGCGATACCTGGGAGTGTCAATGCTGCCCCAAAACCTGCCAATGCACCGAGAATGATTATCATATTAAAGACGAGTGCAACAATTGCTATTAACCCAGAGAGTCGGTAGTAAAGTACCATAAAAAGTAAAACACCAATAAGTCCAATAATCGCGGCTTTTATTCCGTTATCAATAGACTCTTGACCGAGGGTAGGTCCAACAGTCCGTTGCTCTCCAACTTGAACACCCACAGGGAAAGCTCCAGCATTCAAGATATTTGAAAGATAATTTGCCTCCTGAAAATTAAAGTTACCCGTAATAACGGCATTGCCTCTAATCTGATCATTGATTACCGGCGCAGATTGCACTTTATCATCAAGAAGAATTGCCAAATGTTCCCCGATATGGTCGCCAGTGATTTTGGCAAATTTGCTGCCACCTTCCCGATCAAAATCCATACGGACAACGATGTCAAAAGCTGTTCCGCTGGCAGGTCTGGCATCATCAATATTATGACCTGTTAGGAGAACGGGGCTTTCCAAAACATACCAACCCCCCGTTTCATGGTGATAACGAATTTCGCTATCTTCGGGCAGATTGTCTGGCGGCGGTGTATCCGCTGAACCCGACCATAAACGACCCCCGGAAGGTGATTTCTTTACCATCTTAAATTCTAATCGTCCCATTGTCTGCACAATACGAAGAGGGCCCGACGAATCCTTCGCACCCGGCAACTCAATGATAATTCGTGGACGATTTGCTTCCTGACGGATAGAAGGCTCGGCAACACCAAAAGCATCAACACGATTTCGTAAGACAATCAACACCTGTTCAATTGCTTTATCGCTGTATTCCTGCATCCCACGTTCAGTTAATCGGAGTAGGTAAGTTGATTGTGTTTCTTTCTCAGCGACAACCTCAACATTATCGAAAAAATCTACATCGTTTAATAGTTCGACCGCTTTTTCAAGATACTTCTTTTTTTCAGTTGGATCGGATCTGAGTCGTGAGGGAATTTCCACAAGCACGTTTAGGGCATCTCCACTACTAGCTTGTTCCGCCTGTCGACATAAAATCTGATCAACTTTGAGCATTTCGGGAATAGCGTATGAATTTGCTTTTAGCAACTCCCTTTTTGACTTCTCCAAATCAACTTCAAGAACAAGGTGAACACCACCTTTCAGATCTAACCCTAAATTCAACCGATTGTTTGGTAGAATCCGCCTCAAGAGCTTTGGCATACTTCCGTATAGATGTAAATTCTCCAAAGTTGCGGCAGGATTTTCTTTCGCCTTGTCGGAGATAAATCTCACAAAAAATTCTTTCGCTTCAGTAGTGTCAAACTGATAGTCAACTGTTTCTTTAAATTCGAGTTTCTTTAAATGGACATTGAAGACCTCTTGGAGTTCAGCGGTTGCCTTTTGAAAGTTTTTGCCTTCCGGATATTTTACGTCCGCTAAATTTACCTTAAAAGCGTTTTCATCACTGATTTCAAAAGTAGGCAGTTTCTCTTGCATCCACAGCGATAAATTTCCAAACAACGGAAGGTAGAAACGATCTGGCGTAGGAATAAGGTATAAAACTGATAACAGCAAAACGCCAATGATTAAAACAATTTTCCAGGTATTAAATCTGTACATCAAATGCTCCTATTTTCTATAACTAAATTTACGGATGGTAGAATTAGACAGATTAGAAAATCTTATTGTGTATTTACCTATTGCACTAAAACTTTGCGTCCTATATCTGAACAATAGGATTGTATCAAAATGTATATTAAATCCTACCAATATACTGATTTTTTAAGAATAATACCACATTAACTTGATTTGAAGTCTTCTGATAAAGTCAGCATTGCAAGGCACGGGGACCTCGCGCTACGAATCGGGTTAATTTAGTATAAAGGTGCGCCTGGGAGGAATCGAACCCCCGGCACGAGGCTTAGGAAGCCCCTGCTCTATCCCCTGAGCTACAGGCGCGTTTACCGTAAGAAAACCCCCCCAGTCAATGTTCAATCTGTTGCTTTACCTATTGATTTTCACAATTGAAATATATCAAAGTAAGTGCTAATATTCAACAAGAGAAAAGATCTGTTGATCCGCAACTTTTTTTCGTCCCTCGAATTCCGTGAGTTCCAATAAAAGAGCAACACCTACTATATCCCCTCCCAGTTTTTTGACGAGTTCAATTGAGGCAGAAAGTGTCCCACCGGTCGCCAAAACGTCATCGCATACAAGCACGCGACTCCCTCTCGGAAAAGCATCTTGATGAATACAAACCGCGTCAGTGCCGTATTCAAGGTCATAGGTAACTTCATAGCAATCAAAAGGTAACTTCCCACTTTTACGAATAGGAACAAAACCGATACCTAACCGATTTGCGAGGGCTGCAGCAACAATAAAACCTCGTGCATCAATCCCTACAATTACGTCAATCAACTCAGATTTAAAACGGTTTGCGAATACCTCGATTGCAGCGTTAAAAACTAACCCATTTCCTAAAAGAGGGGTAATATCTTTAAATGAAACACCTGGTTTAGGGAAATTCGGTATATCTCGAATAAATTTTGAAAAATCACTCATAAGTATTTACTTTTACGAATAGGAATGTTTACCCCTATAAGGTGATGTGAATTAACATATAGTTCATAATTTGACTCTACTGACACACTCTACGAAGGGACAACGTGAGGATGCATCATAATTTTCATTGTTTTCCACCATTAGGTGAATATCGAAAGCGCAATCTGTTTTTGGGCGTAATTGCTCAATGAGTGCCAACCCAATCGGCATGTTTGGGACGAAGTGCGCGTCCATTAGGTCAAAATGTAACAGGTTAATCCCTGATTTTTCCAATTCCCGAATATCTGTTTCCAAATTACAGAGATCTGCACACATAACTGAAGGTGCTATGCAGATATTCTTATCTGTGGTATTGGGGCATTGACTCTCAAGAGTCGGCAAGATATTTCTCCAATCAAATTCTAGTTTCTCACCTTACTATTATAACATAAAATGGATAAATTGTCAAATTTTGGGCAGAGCCATTCAATTGTCGAAAATAGTTGGTGTCTATAATTCATATTCAGATGTAGCGTGATTTTTCACACTACACCTGATATATTTCGCCTTAAAGGGTGTGTAAAGTTTTTGTCACCTTATGCATCAATTTAGATATATCGTCTGTCGGGTGTCGCTTCGCTCTACCCTTATACCAAATTAACTGGATTCCAATCTATCGGTGCGGTTAGGAAACCGCACCGATAGGCGTCAATTTAGTGCCATATATGCTTGTGGGAGGCGTTTTCAACGCCGATAACAAATCGGACAGACAGGTTTCCCGCCCACAATGTCGGCACAAATACCACACGTTTATTTGGCGTTAATTTGGTGCTTTGTCCGCGCACTGTTGTCTGAACCAGGATTTTCAGGATTATCAGATTTTCAGAATTATCGCTTTTGGACACTTGTCGCACCAATAAATGCCACAGACGCATTTAGCGTTGATTCACCGAACCTGTAGCGCAAGCTTTTAGATTGCAGGCAATACTGTACAAACTAAATGAAGATAAATAAAATAATTCGGTAATTTTCTCACAATGCTCGGTGCGGTTAGGAAACCGCACCTACCGGACCTGGGGCGAATCGGTTTTACCGAATTAAATACTTAAACTTCATACAGTTTGTGCTACAAAAGATACCAAACACATCTGCTTGAAACAGGATGGATGGATTTTCAGGATTAGCCTTATCAAGAGTTTCCTCAGAAGATCCAGTGCGGTTAGGAAACCGCACCTACCGGCGTTGGCGGCGTTGGGGTTCAAGTCCGAATTACCTAATTTATTTTTTAATCTTGATAAACCCCCAAACAAGGGGAATCAGTGGAAAGATACACGCGAACTCGTGAAAGTAGACTTATACCGAACTTACGTTAAAAGAATCCATTTATGAATAAAACAACTTGTATTGTATCCGCTTCTTGAAACCCTGTAGCATAGAGGTCATTGGTTTCATCAATATATGTATATCTATTTTTGCCGAAGAAATGTGTGATTTCAAAGTTCAATCGGAATTTTCTGCTTAAGTCGAAATAGACGCCTCCGCCCCAGTCGGAGAGTTCTGCGTTGAAATCGAAAAATCTGTAGTTACTCCGATCAAGCGCGTCGTTGATGAAATCGATATTGATCGTGCTAAAATATGCATAAGCCCGTGCCTCACGATATTTGTAGAGGCTATGATCACGTATCCATGTAAAATCAAGCTGAATTCGGTTATCCCAAGAGGTTTCGGTGGATCGATCATCTTGATTGAAACTGCCACGGAAGTCCTCAAAATCTTGTGCTCGGTAATAATTCGTATCGGTCATCCGCATAAAAGTGAGTTGGTTAGAGAGTGCTATCCGATAGTTCTCGTTTAAATCATAAGAGAAGGTGATGTTTGCATCCGCTGAGTCCTGAATAATCTGTTCGTCAAAATCGGATTTTGTATATAGATCCGCATCAAGGTCATCCTGATTGTCTATTTCAATGTCGTGCAGATCGCGCGTATAACGGAGTTTCAGTTCGGTTTGTAACATAGAAGAGAACAAAGATGTGGTTGGGGCATATTTCCTGAACCGTAACACTGTTGGGTTCAGATAATAGAGATTTCCAGATTGGTCAATTCCTTTGAGTTGAAGTGCAACATCGGTCTCATTCTCTCGTTGAAACGGGACGAGTAATTTTTGGGTATACTTACCCTCAGTTGTAAATCGTTGGATTCTGCGTAGCCTATATCGAAATGAGCGTGCATAGCCATCATAACGCGGGGTGGGATCATCAAGCCGTTTCGGTAATGTAGAGAGAAAATCTTTAAGGTATTTCGCTTTGTCAGCGACAAGAAGCGTTCCATCTGATAAAGTTGTGATCCGGAATGGTGCGATGAACTGTCCGCCTGCATCCCCGTATTCACCGAAAGCACGCAAAAACTTTCCTCCCGAACTATATTTTACGACCCGATGCCCCTTTTCATCAACAATATAGAGGTTTCCTGTTTTGTCCACAGTCATATCAGCAGGATGAATTATCTGTCCTACACCGGGCTGAGCAATGGCAAAGCGAGCAATCGGTTTGCCGTTTGGATCCAGTTTGTAAATAATCTCGTTATCACAAATATAGAGGTTATTCTGAGTATCTACCGTGAGTAGAAATTCGCGTTTCGTGTCACCTTGTGGGATAATGAGTGCGTATTTGCCATCGTTATCCAGACCGGGTGCAGCTGCTTCAAGGTTTTTTATTCTCTTGCTAAAATCTTGTATCGGATAACTCTTGACAAACTGTCCTTGAGAATCAAATTTGTGAACACAGGGTCCGTAGTTGTATATTTTCGGATTGTCAGTTCCCGAAATATGTTTCAGCATCCAATCCATCACATAGATGGCGTTATCACTACCAACAGCAATAGTAGTGGGATTGAGGAGTCGGAAGTCCGATGAATCTGTTCCCTTAATATCAAAAACGAAAACGCCTGCCTGATTGAATTTGTGAATCTTGAAGTTGTCAGTATCCGTGACGTAAATAGCTTCATCAGGTCCGAACGCAATGGATAGAGTCTTGGCGAATTGTGCCTCTCCTTCTCCTTTGCCACCGAATTCGCCAGCAAATTTGAACTCTTGCGCAGCGTTAAGACTTAACGGAATTAACAATAGAATGAAAAAGGTTAGAGTTTTTAGTTTTACCATAGTTCTTTTAAGACATGTGATTTGTTTTTGTCTGAATTACTGCAGAGAAAAGATTCATAGATAGGTTAGGATTATAGCAAATTCTCGTGTCTTTTCCGGATATTGTCAAGGATTCCGTTGATAAATTTAGGGGAGTCAGGGGTGCTGTAAGCTTTGGAAATTTCAACAGCTTCATTAATTGATGTTGCAGCGTCAATTTCGCTGATATAGAGTATTTCATACGTTGCTATTCGCAATATAGAAAGGTCTACAATAGGCATCCGATGAAGTTTCCAATTTTGTGAGGTGGCTTGGAGTTCGGCATCTATTGCATCAATATTAGAAGTGGTGCCTTCAACGAGTTGTACAGCGAATGGTCGTATTTCTACTGAAATATCTTGGTGTTGCCAAAACTGGACAATGACACGTTGTACCGGTTCGGAGGTAAGGTGAATCTGATATAGCATTTGCATCGCGACGATGCGAGACTGTCTACGAGAAGGCATCTGATTTCCAAATTCTTTACTTGTGTTAGGATGTATTATATTATACGAGTTTTGGGACAGGATGTCAAGGAGAAATGTAAAGGGATTTAACCGTGCGTCTTTACACTGATTTTGTCTACGACCCAGATTTTACGACGGTCGCTACACCCTTGGCAGAGGTGATAGAACACCGTCGTGGCGTGTGTCAAGATTTCGCGCATCTCGGCATCGGCTGCCTACGTTCTATGGGGTTAGCTGCCCGTTATGTCAGTGGTTACATTGAAACGGCAACGTCTCTTGACCAAGAAGAACTAATCGGTACGGGGGCTTCTCATGCGTGGTTTTCTGTCTATTTTCCAGACATCGGTTGAATTGATTTTGATCCAACCAATAACCAAATACCGACAGACAGACACATCACGGTCGCTTGGGGTAGGGATTACTCAGACGTAACACATAGGCGTCAATTTAAGAAATGAGTTTCGTGCTAAATACACCACTTCGGTAGGTGCGTTTTCCTAACCGCACCATAGGCGTCAATTTAAGGAAACGTCTATGTTTTTATGAACCCTTATCAATAGGCATGGTTATTGATATTGTCGGACATTTAGTCCCGTAGGGACGATATGTTTATAGTACACCGTCCAGACACGTCTCTTTAGCTCTGTCCGAGCGACATATCCCGATTGGTAACCCATTGCTATAAACATTCCGCCCCTACGGGGCTGAAGAGATTGGGGTTACCACGTTTTCTATAAACATATCGTCCCTACGGGACTAAAGAGGGTTTCTCATATTTGAAAAACCACTAAATTGACGCCTATGGGTTTCGCGGACGTTCTACCCGATGGACAAACCACAAAAATCTGGTGGACAAAGCACTAGTAAAATTATATGATGTTACGGTAAATTGATTTCGTTAGTTCATTACATGCCGCACCTAAGTGCAAGGAAAAGAAAATGCCTTTTTGTAACGTGTGCAAGCAGTATACCGACTATGAATATGACATGTCACTGTCCAATGGTGAGTTTCTTCATCCTTCCTGTCTGGTCAAGCTGCAAATGCGGGAAGATGAAGTTGAGGCTGTTCTGCGTCAACAGAGTTCACAACTTATACTGTCTATCTTTGTGTTGAGCGATATAGAACAAGCAAACGTGTTACCTGAGTCTAAGGTCAAAAGTTTATCCGCTGAACTCGCGAAGTTAAAATCCGTTTTGACCTCAATTTATGACTATTTACCGAGTTGGCCTCCAGATTGGAGTGAACGAAAACGTCACCTTATCCAAGAGAACGGTTCTGTCTGTTCAAGTTGTGGAGAAGAACGGAACGTTTATCTGATACATGAGATTCCTTTGTGTGAAGATGGGAAGAACACGTTGGATAATCTTGAATTGATTTGCAAACCGTGTCATGAAAGTATGTACGGAAAAGGCGATGTTCTTGGCAGTTTTACGCTACCCCCTTCACAATCAGAGTTCTCGGAGCAATTTTCAGAAATCCAACTCGCAATTGATAATAACCAGAAGATTCAGTTTGATTATAAAAAACCGAATGCTAAAACATGGATGACGCGTGTAGTTGTACCGGAGCGGTTTCTTAATATTCCGAACAGTCGTGAGTCTGGCCAAACGTTGTGTGTAGAGGGATTTTGTGAATTGCGCCAAGATACTCGGGTCTTCGCACTTGAACGGATGCAAGCGTTAGAAGTAATTGAAAATTAATCAGAAGTTGCTATAAACATTGCGTCCCTACGGGACTAAAGAGGGTTTCTCATACACGGAAAATCACTAAATTGACGCTAATGGTGCGTTTTCCTAACCGCACCTTTTTGTATCAACATCTCAAATAACGCAAAGGACGAGAATATCAGCGTTCGTAGTCGCGCAATTCATTGCGCCTCTTTTCTTTGAATATAAGAGGCGCAATGAATTGCGCGACTACAAGCGAGTCCTTTCCTTAAATTGACGCCTATGGTGCGGTTAGGAAACCGCACCTACCGAGTGGGATCAAGTTAATTTGGTATAACTGCTCAATCTGGTGGTCTCGGTTGAGAATCAAACCCATAAATTCTACGCATCGTCGGCGTAGCACGTTCAATTACTTCTGGTTTGAGGTAATGAACAAAATCAAACATCGGTTTAATAAAAGATCGACAACAGAAACAGATGAGAGCGATACGTTGCTGATCAGTTCGGTTTGCACCTGCAGAATGCCAGACAGCACCGTTGAACAGAAATACTGAGCCTTTTGGAGCAGAGAGACGTACTTCATCAGGGTGGTGCGTGGTGCCAGGTGGCGGTTTTATCTGTTGAAGGTGAATACCGGGCACATGACGTGTGCCACCATTTTCAGGTGTAAAATCGTCAAGCAGCCATAAACTATTGGCAACCAAGGGGAAACTGGGCAGCGGTTCAGGCATTCCACCTAAAACGTTATCAACGTGATACCCGCCATCAGGAGCACCCGGATCAATAATGTTAGATGTAAGCGTGCTTAATGTATAATCTGCCCCAAGTAGATGTTCAAAGAAAGGCATAACTTTGGGATGTGCAACGAGTTTATCGTAAATCTCACCTTTGTTCATCAACCAACGCACATGCTGACCGTGCTCGTTAGTGTGACGTAGAGCCGAACCGTTTTGTTTTTCCTGCTCTGCTAACCGAAGTATATCGACTTTATACATCTCGATTTCTTCGTCGGAAAGCACATCTGGAATGACGATACATCCCTGCTCATCCAATTGCTTCTTTTGTGCCTCGGTGATACCCATCTGAATTTTCCTATGTCAATATAAAATGCGAAAAGGTACAACTAAATTCCGATGCTGTTATTCAGATTCTTCTTATGAATTTGTCGGAGGTGGTTCATCAAAAGGGAGTCCTTTTGCTTCGGCTTCCAACCGCCGCTTATTCCAGGCATCTACTGCCTTGTAGACTTCAGCTTTGCCTTCATCTTTACCTTCAGCTTTGCCTTCAATCCTGGCTTTTTCAACCTTTCTTTGAAGTTTCGCTCTAAATATTTCTGTTAAATACATGAGAAAATCTGCTCCTTGAAATAGTACAATGAGGCCCATTGTTTCAACGACACTAAAAGCGGCGAGATGGACAACGATAGCCTCTGATGCCTCCATTATCGGTTTTCCGATGCTAAACCCTTCGCGAATAACAAAAAAAGAATAAGCACAAAAGATAACGGAATAGATTTTTAATGCTACGTCTAACCATTTTCGCCTAATACCAAGAATCTGCACAATCTCCTGTTCTTGGTCTATGTCAGTTTTCTCCTCTTTATCTTTCACCATTTAATAAGTTCCTATAAGACTTCTCTCAGTTTACAATGTCAGTATAACATAATTCGTATGGGCAATTCTATATTTTTACGCTGCAAAGGCTTTCAAACACTCCTCATAGACATTAAACCGTTCCGCTTCGTGTTCCTCTGCGTCAACGAGTTTGAGCCAGAGCGCGCTGTCCTTCTTATCCCCACTGAGTTGACGGCGACTTCCCAGATTTGAAGGATCTGGACCACTCCATACAACTTCACCACCCTGCAAGTAGACGAAATTTCCGCGATATCGGTCAATCATGTCTTTCTGGTTTTCGAGATAAACTAACCCCTGCTCACATGTCGTGCGCCGCCAATTGGCGACCGTTTCTAGGGTATCCGTTTCCACCGAATCGAACTCCGCCAGAGGTGCCATAACCTCACTCTCCCAATCAATCTCATTTAAGTCAACAGTGCCGTAGCCGCGCTGTGCAGCGATGAGAATATGGTTGCGATCGCGTTTGAAGGGTGGTGTGGGCCAATCTGATGCAGGATCATGTCCCATCAAGTGCATGCCGACGGTATCAGTAGAAATTGGGTGATCACCAGCGATGAGCGCGTTGCAAATTCTACCTTCTCCACCCCATTCGCGTCCCCACTGTCCTGTCAACGCATCAATAATGTTAAGACACGGCTTTGTAATCAGGGCAAGGTCTGGTAGGACGTAGGATAGACGAATAAGGTGGTGATAGTAACTTCGCGTCCTGCCTTCAGGGAGCAGCATAGGTGGTAAACCGAAGAGATTTTTTGTGCATAAGGTGATGCCCATGAAGGCGTGATTTTTCATCTTTGCTACGGAAACAACTGCATCCGCATCGTCAAAACAAGCACTCAACGTGTATCGGTCAAACATAGAACCGCCCCCCGGAACATCGTAGACCTTAAACGGTGGCAGGTTTGAATCAACAAATTCCACACCGAATTCTTTGAGATGATGTTCGTAGTTGAAACCGGGCGGCATCCGATGTCCGTGTGTGTACGGGTTCGTATCTGTAGCGATGAGTTGTGCTGTCGTATGCTCTTTTATCAATCGTAGTAATGCGCGGCACACAGCATCGTCAACAAGTTCACGGCGGCGACCTTCGAAATAGATAATCCGCTCATGCGGTTTCATCATGTTAAATTTGATAACGATCTTTTTAGCAGTCTCAATCGGTTTCCAAGCTCGGGTAAGCGGGTCGGTGATACGTCGGAGAGTCTGGTAGATCTCCTCTTCGGTCGCTCGATAATCGCAATGCGCTGCTCGAACTTTGAACTGTTTTTCTGACATGTATTGCTCCTTATAAAGATTCACCCAATGCCCATGTTAGTTTAGGGAATTATGAGTATATGTTGCACATGATGTTTATCAGATGCGAAAATTATAGCAGCATTGTTGAAAACCTGCAATATGGAAATTTAACATAACGTGGGTTCGATATTTGATTCCAAGTGTCTGTCCAAAAGATAAAAAAGAGTTGGGTTTCACTCATTTTTCTGTCCTTTCAGTCTAAATGGAGGATGAATCACGCTTTTATGTCGGATTTTATTGTGGATTCCGTTCTACCCAACCTACAGTAGGCATTGAATCTTTTTATCGAACTCACGTTAACATACATTTACCCTCAAGTTCCTGAAATGATGACGCATACAGTATCCATTGTCATAGCAACGAGCCAGTGAATCGCCGCGCCATAGATAAAAGAACGGGTTTCTAATGCGAGTACACCAAGCAGTACGCCTGCAATAATTGAACCGAGTGCTTCTGGCAAAGGTTTGGAAAAGTGCACCACCGCAAATGGAATTGTCTGGATTAAAATGCTGTAGTTTCCAAATCTCTTTTCCAACCCAAAGAGCATATAACCGCGAAAGAAGAATTCCCACGAAAACATGTAAACACCATAGGCAAGTTGGTAGGGTAGGAATGCTGTCCAACTACTTGCAACTGCCTTGCAAAACGGATACTTAGCTAAAAATGGTGGATACACTTTAACTGCTATGATAACCACAGGTATCATCAGAATCCATGCCGCAAATGTCACACCCCAACTGAGTTTCTGCTTTCCTAAACGAATTCCGTAATCACTCAGTTTCTGTTTTGTCCCAAATAAAGCAAGAAGGATAGGAATCAGTAACAACGAAATTGCTGTGCTCAAAAACCAGTAGTAGTAAGGGTGGCTTTCTACCAACGGCAGGTTATCAAAATAGGTTGCTAAATTAGTGCGAAAAAAACCTGTTCTGTTATATCTTCTATGTAGTGTCAATAAAAGAGCAGAAGTTAGTAAAATGATCGTTGTTTGGCTTTCCCAACCTTGTAGATATTTTTGTCTCAATATTTGTATATATGATTTCATCTTGACTCACTGTCCGTTTTGAGTTATTATATCAAATTAACAGGATTTATCTCATTTTTCTTGGTATTAGGTGCGGTTAGATGAAGATTAAAAAATAAATTCGGTAATTTTCTAACCATAGACATCTTGTTTTATGTTTTTCTTGTGTGAGGTCTATTATCTGGTTGTCTGAATCGCGGCGGGCACGGAGGACACAGAAGACGCGGAAAATGCTTTTGTGTCTCGGACATTTCCTTTCGCCAGAGACGGGTCGGTAACAAAGAATCTCTTAATTCCGCGTAATCCGCGTTCTCTGCGATAATCCGCGATTCAGACAAAAAAGAGATCAGAATTACCGAATTAATAAATTAATCTTCATTAACCGCACCGAGTCGTTCGCGAAAACGCTCGTTTTGAGCATATTCCATAAGTTCCGGTGCGGTTACAAACCGCACCTACCGAGTGGGATCAAGTTAATTGGGTATTATACCGTGACGAGAAGAAATTAGCAATTGGTAGGAATAGAAGAATTCAAGATGTTTGCACCTGATCAGATTAAACGTATCTTAGTCATCAGACTTGCACCACTGGGGGAAACGGTATTAACAACACCTGTCATCCGAGCCTTACGTCAACATTTCCGAGATGCCTACATCGCATACATGGTAGCACCGACACGAGAGGATTTGGTATCTGCAAACCCGCACTTGAATGAGGTTTTAACTTATCAGTCTTCAGTACCAAAACTTATTTATCAGCTTGTCAGAAGAAAGTTTGATATGGCGGTAGTTTTACAACCGACCTTCCGCTTGGTGCTTCACACATTCCTTGCCAGAATTCCGTTCCGCGTAGGGTTCGAAACCAATACTGGTGGGAAAAGGCTTTTGCACATCTCAGTGCCAAATAATACTGCACAACACGAAACGCAGCGTTATCTTGATGTTGTGCGTGCGCTTGATATTGAGATTACTGACGATGAACCCGAGGTTTTTGTTGATGATGCGGGTAAGGTATGGTGCGATGATTTTCTTCAAAACAGAAATCTGAATGATGGCAAGTCGGTTATTGGTCTCAATCCCGGTGCAGCGACATCTTACCGCAGGTGGTCTGCGGACAACTTTGCTATTCTCGGCGATATGCTTCATGATGCATACGGTGCCCATATCATCATCACAGCAGGACCGCGAGAGGGTGAACTCGCGCATCAGGTTGCAAAGCAAATGGTGTATTCACCAATTATTGTCAATGACACAACCCCGATGCAACTTGCTGCACTCTTGGAACGGTGCCATCTTTATATTAGCAACGATACGGGACCGATGCACCTGAGCACAGCAGTGAAAACCCCAACGATTGCGTTATTCGGCGGGTCAAACCCGACTCAGTGGGGACCCCCCTGGGAAAAACATACTGTGATTGCGCGACAAGAGTGTGAGTTTATGCAAACACTATCACCTAAGGAGTGGGACGAACATGCCAATGTTGCACGCCAAAATCTCAATACTATTAAACCTGAGATGGTTTTTGCTGCTACGGAGAAAGTGAAATGGAAAACCCAAGACATATCATCATAAACTGCTTAAAATCCCTTCAAATACGGGCGCGCATACACACGATCATTTGCACAGTGACACAAACCCTCTTTTTTGCAATGTGTCTCCTTGCGCTATTGTATGTAGGTATTCGTCTTGTTCTTTTTCCATTTTCTATGGCACTTGTAACGCTTTTTGTGCTTATCGGGGCAGTTTTGTTCGGTATCTGTTTCGGCTTTAGAAATCGTAGAACACTGTCTGAGATTGCATGTTTTGTTGATGAACATTTGGAACTCAAGGAACGTGTCAGTACATCATTAGAATTGATACAGGAAAACCGACAACATGAGTTGGTAGAACTTCAAATACTTGATTCTGCAGAAGGTGTTGGGAAATTAGATTCAGCGAGGATTATGCCTTACGTTGCACCCCCTTTGCTAAAATGGGTTTTGTTTCCGATGTTAATAATTGCACTCTCTTTTACTGTGCCTCGTCAATATGAACTGCCTCAGCCGCCAACAGTCGCAGAACATGAAGCGATTGACAAGGCAATTGAAAACCTTTCAGATGAATTGACGAATATTGACAACTCGAATATCCGAGAAAAGATTCATAAAACGATAGAAAGATTGAATAAGGCTAAAGATGTTGCCACAGTCAATGAAGAACTGCGTGCCTTAAATAGTGAGGTACGGGAACAGAAATCGGAATTTCCTGATGAGTCGGCAATAGCACAAGCCACACAAGCAACTCAACACTTCAACGGCATGGATTCCACCGCACTCACAAACGAACTTGAACGTCTTGCAGGACAAGCGAAACTTACACCTGAACTCCGCGCTGAACTCACAAAACTCTTTGCAAAATTGGCGGAAAGTGTTCCGGAAGGGGAACTAAATAGCGCATTAGATCAGATTCAGGGTAAAGAAGTTTCACCAGACGCATTACAGAACATTGTTGATGCCCTTCTCCAATTTGATCAACTCAACCAACTTGAAGCACAACTGACAGAGAGCAGAAAAGACATAGCATTAGCCAGTATTGAAACAGATCAATCTATCGGTGGGGTTGCCAATAGCGATGGTGCACCGGGGCAAGAATCGGGGAATTACGAGACACAAGGCACGCAAGTGTCAGACAATGCTTCCGAATTTCCACCCTCTGTTGATGACACTATACCTATTTCTGATGATAATGATAACGTAAAACCGCTCACTGGTGATAAAACACCATCATTGAAGATAACAGGTAATGAACTTAAATTAAATTCAGAGACTGCATCAGGTATACAGAGTTTTACAAGAGTCTTCACTGGGAAAACAGGTAATGCTGTAGATAAACCTGACTATATGCCGTTTAGCGATGTGGTTCTTATAACTCAACGTGAGTATGCTCAGGCTATTGAGAATGATCGAATCCCTACGCGATACCGATCACAAATTAAAGCCTATCTGGAGGCAATTGCTAAAATTGATGAATAGTAAGGTGATCCGAGTTATTATCGCTATTGGCGTGATAGTATCAATTTATCTTCTTTTAAGACATTACGGAATAACCGATATCTTGAAGAATACCCATAAAATGAAAGAATGGGTTTCGGGTTTCGGAATAATCGCACCGTTAATCTATATCTGCATTTACGTTGTTGCGACACTTTTCTTTTTACCGGGGCTCCCTGTAACAGTGATCGGAGGCATTGCCTTCGGTCCAGTGTGGGGTGTTGTTTATGTATGGACTGGTGCGACTATTGGAGTATCCCTTGCTTTCCTTGTTTCACGTTATGTAGCACGCGGACTTGTTGAAAGTTGGGTTGCTGGTAACACACAGTTCGGAAAAATAGATGAAAAGGTGGAACAACAAGGGTGGCGTATCTTGATGTTCACGCGTTTAGTCCCTATTTTTCCTTTTAATTTACAAAACTATGCTTATGGTTTAACCAAAATAAAGTTTCCGACCTATGTGCTTGTTTCAGCGATTTTTATGTTGCCCGGAACTATAGCATACGTTCAGATCGGTGGTGCGCTTGTCAGTGGCGAAGGAAGTCTGTTGAAGACTTTCATTTATTTATCTATTGCTGCTGTTCTCATACTCTTAGTTTCCCTCATTCCGAAATTTCTACGTAAACGTCAAGCAGATTTATAGGGATTTACTTTCTTTGCGAATTAACGCCTCTACAGCAATGAGTGCTTCAGTCCGCGTCTGGATCTCTCCATAAAACTGTTGATCCTCAATTTGTTTCAACAACGTCCCAATTTCCCTTCCTTCCTTCAGTTGAAACTCCCGAATCAGATCCTCACCCGTGATAAGCCGTCCCTGTTTGAAAATTGGTAGTAGATGTTCGTAATAGGTGTCTACGATTTGTTTAAGGACTTGTTCGGAAATCGGATGCATGGCTGCCGAGAATAGAAGTACGCCCCACCAATCGGCTGCCGAACTTCTCAAAAAATTGATTATCTGCTTCTTTGTCAATTTTCTATCTGAAAGGTGTTGACACCCATTAACGAGACACTTCATAAACTGATCTGCTTTTCGACTCAGTCGAAGTAGTTTGCTAACATCTTTGAGATTTTTCTGCAGAAGTATACAGAGCTTGATTAATGATCGCCTATTTGCTTCTAAACCTAATTCTTCGCTAAGATAGGTATTGATTACATTTTTATAGGAGCAAAGCGGTTCAGGAATTGGATTGTCCTCAAAGTTTTCTAATGGATGCCACAAGGCACGTGTTTGTTCTATATTTGGAAAAACGTGTGCTAATAGACCTATCTCAAACATTTTCTGCAGATAGGTGTTTGATTTCTCAACATTGAGTATTTTCAAAAATTCATAGCGAATCCGTTCCTTTGAAACACGCGGTAATAAATGTTGATGTTTTTGAACTAAGTTAGTGGATTTTTGAGGTATTTGAAAATCCAACTGTGCAGCAAATCGAAAAATTCGTAATAGACGTAGCGGATCGTCAAGTATGACTTGTTCACTTGGAAACCTTAGTTGACGTGTTGCTAAGTCATCAGTGCCGTTGCATGGATCAATTATTTCAAGATGACTGGATTCCATTATCGATTCAAGTGGAATCGCCATTGCATTGATTGTTAGGTCGCGCAAACGTAGGTCATCCGTGAGAGATGCGGCTCGAAATTGTGTGAAGTCTATGCTCAATTCCGTTGTTGTAAGATGCGGTGTTCTAACAATAACGCGAGCGGTAGGTGGTTGTTCTTCAAGCGGAACAAAAGGTCCCCTGATGCTGTCAGCGAACATTTTAGCAAAGGGAATAGCATTTGATTTCAAAGTGAAATCAAAATCTGTTATTGGTCGGTTGAGCAACATATCCCGCACACTACCGCCTACAAGATAGAGCTGAATCCTATGCTTCTTAGCTAAACCGTCCAGTTCTCGTATTAAAGGCATGTCACGTAATTGTTGGGATTCAAGGACTTCTTTATTCATCACTCTTCGGGCTGGAGACCCCATCCTTTAGGTTGGGGAGGAAAGCCCGCTCCTATAGTTAAAATTCAGACGCGTCCGAACTTTGAAATCCTGTCGTTTTGCGCCTGTGGTGAGGCGTTTCCCATCCAAACTGTAGATTGAGAACAAACCTTTTGCGTTAATACCTGAAAGTCTTGTCAATCCGTGTTTGACATGCTTCACCAAAGTGTTCTTGACCAAGCCTTGTGCTAATAAGGTGCCACCATATCGCGAACGAATGCCGTTCTTTTGTGGGTTCTGCCGATGAAGTTCACGTCTTGAAACAGGTATAGGTGCGATGCAGAATATATCTGTGTTGTCGGGGACATCCACCCCACCGACAGTGTGATATGCCAAACACCAACTATCTACACAGTGTGCATCAAACGTCTCTGTGAGTTTCTTGGAAGACTTCTTGAGCCCAAGTTTATCTCGAAGTTCTTTCGTCTCCCAACCTTGAAGTGTGAACAATACCCATCGCTTTTGTATCTCACTATAGAACCAAGACTTTCCGACTTCAAGAGGACTGAAAGAACTATTCCACTTTTTCGCACGTTTGATAGTCCTTGCTTTAATATCCTCTACACAGACATGTGTGACAGGATACATATTAGACAACCAATCCAAAATACGCAGTTTCCAATCCCATCTCGCACGCGTGCCAGCCGGTATCCTTTCTTTATTAGAAGGGTGCCGATTAGTTCGGTTCTTTCGGTTTGGACACGAACGACTCCGACGGGTTCTCCGAAGTTCGCGACGCTTTTCTATTTTTTTACCCACTTTGCTATGTGCATCAGTTTGAACATTCAAATACGTGTGTGCCTCAGACTTCACCGTGAACCCTTCTTTCTTGCTGCCAGGGTCTACACCCACAGCAATCTCTTGTTTGTATTCTGTTGTTTCGTAGTTTAATCGAATACAGAGGATACCATTATTCCAATACGGGGTCGCCTTACCACTTTTGATAAGGTGCCTCGCAACTGGCGGAGAAGTGGGCATCAGTTGTTCACCATCCTTAGATTTCACTGGAACGAACATGTCGTTAGAACTCCTTTTCAGGGTATGTGTTTCCCCATCCAGATCACAGTATCCGAGAGGGATCGGACTTGGGGGGCATCCGAAACATCGTGCTGGCTACCACGCCAAGATACCACGATATATTACTGTAGTACAACGGTTTAACTTGTGGAGTGAACGCTTGGTATGCGCTTCGCACAAGCCCCATGCTTTAGTTTGGGGTTATTGACTGGTTGCCCGTGCTTTCCGCCGTTGTGCTTTGCGTGAGCGAAATAAAATACCATCAAGGTAGAGATGTGTTGCGTAACCGATGAATCCAGCTACATAGAATGCAAGACCGCTCCGCAAGGTATCGGGAAGGTTCTCCCACGTTATCAATGAATCAAATAAATCAGGCAGATCTTTCCATCCAGTTCCCCAATTCGGGTACTCCATATAGATTGGGATTGCCAGAAACAAACTTGGCAGCAGAATCATGGTAATTTTTGAATGAGTCCATCCGCGATGCTTGCTAAGAATTGGAAGCATCGCAAATAACCCTAAGAGTGCTGCCTCTAAGTACCTGTGCAGGAAGAAAATGAGCGAAACATTCAGAACAAACAGGACACTATAAAAGATTTTTTGGCTTTTGCTCTTAATATCTACATCGGGCCACAACCCGAACAGCAATGCAATAGCGAAACAGCCAAGGATTCCCAGTGGACCCGTTGAAATAGTTGGATTCCAGTCAAATGGTAACTCGTATAAGATTGAAACAGAGATTGTTGCTATAAGCGAAACCCCGAAAAAGGTGCTGTAGGCAGCCAATCCACCGCGCCAATGTTCTTGAAACATACTCATACATGATAGTATAACATGCGCTATTGAAAAGTAAAAAGTATTTTGTTGTAAAGATCTTGCTGATCACTTGATAAATTTGGTATAATACATTGAATTAAATAGGTTCGAAAACACCGAGTTTTCCCGCTAATGTCTTACCAAGAGTAAAATTGACCCAATAAGTTTATGTGAACATGCGCAATTGGTGGGTACGGTGTAATAGATTTCATGAAAATACCAAATGCTGAACGTGCTATCGTAGACATTCGTAAGTTACGGGATTATTGTCTCAATCCTGAGCATGATGTTGGCAAACATGAAAAATAAATATATCGGTGATGCAGATATAGTGAATCTGTATCAAATTTAATTTGTCACAAGGCTATTGGTTATGCTATACTTGAGTTTGATTACTACAAAGGTCAAATTCTATTCGGTACTGATAGCGAAGGACGGAAGCGAATGACACATACAAATACACAGGATTCCAACTACGACTGGGCATCAACACAGTACACCGATAAGGAAACTTCGTTGTTGGTGATAATCCAAGAAAATTCACGATTGCCGGAAAGTGATCAATTGCGCTATCAGCAGTTATGGCGCAAATGTGAAAATGAAACTGTAAGCGATGATGAACTCGCTGAGTATCAGATGCTGCTGAGTCAATTGGAAGATCGAAACCTGAAACGGATTGAAGCTCTCATGGCTTTAGCGCGATCCAGAGGAAATACATTAGAGGAAATTATTGCAGAATTAGGGATAAACAAACGCATTTTGATTATGGCGAAAAGACGATGACAACCTTTAAATCTCAAAATACCAACGCTACATTCAGCAAAAACACGTTTCATTATCTGAATATCTGCTTCTCCATTTTCATCCTACTACTTTTTGTCACCCTCTACGTAACCGCAGCGGATTACGACAAAGATCCAATCCGAACCCTATTGCCCTTTGATGCAATCCCTGCTATTACGAAGCCGCAATTTGTACCTGCTATCAAAGCAAAATTAGACGCAGATGCCCCTGTCATCGGTGTAACATTCAACGACGAAAGCCATGCGTATTCACTCTATCTGCTGAACGGACACGAGATCGTGAACGATGTAGTCGGCGGACAGAAAATTGCTACCACATGGTGACCACTCTGCAAAACGGCTATCGTGTATAGTCGGGAACTTGAAGGTAAGACCTATACTTTCGGTGTCAGTGGAAAATTATGGCGAGATGCTTTGTTGATGTACGACCATCAAACACGTTCCCTCTGGTCGCATATAACTGGTGAAGCGATACAGGGACCACTCAAAGGTAAGAAGTTGAAACCACTCGCCTCCATGCCACAGATTGCATGGAAAACATGGATGGCAAATTACCCCGATACAAAAGTTCTATCTGTTTCATATAGAGGTAGAATGAGAGAAAGCATAGATCAAGATTCTTATGCAGGCTATCACTCCAGAAAAGACACAGGCGTGAGCGGAACGAAATACACTGATGATAGACTGCCCAATAAATCTCTTGTGATCGGCGTTCAGGTTACTGATAATAATGGAATGATACACTATCGTGCCTATCCGCTCACACAATTTTCAGATACAGCAGTAACCAACGACACGGTTCACGAAGTGCCGTTATTAATCTTCCACGACAAAGATTCATTTGCAACGGCAGTTTTCAAGCGTAAAGTAGGTGATAGTCTCCTAACCTTTACACGGAAGGGTGACTATTTCGCGCAAGACAACTCCGGCACACAATGGAATCTCATTACAGGTGAAGCAACATCAGGTAAACACAAGGGCGCGCGTTTAGAAAGGTTACCTGCTGTCAATATCTACTGGTTCGCTTGGGCACGTTACTATCCTAAAACAACGATTTACCGTTAACTAACTTTCAATCGTCTAATTCAACAACTTCGCCTGCCATATCACGATGCATTGTCGGACGGATAACCAATTCCGGTATGTTACTCCGTTGTGGTAAGGTTGCAATGAGAAGAATTGCCGATGAGGTTTCAGCAACGTCTACCATCGTAGTGCGCGCATCAGCATCTGGCGGGATCGGTCGTTTATCCAGAATAGGCGTTGCCACCTCGCCAGGGATTATGACACTTGCTCGGATACCAGTATTCCTTAAATCGTTATTGAGAAACTCGGTGAAGTTGATCACCCCCGCCTTTGCTGCCCCGTAAGCAAATCCACTAAAAGGACCAGGCGTAACCGCTGCAAGTGAGGAAATGTTGATAATCGTTCCCGATTTCGCTTTCAGCATTGCAGGCACAACTGCTTGCGTCCAGAAAAACGTCCCGATCAGATTTGAATCAATGACCGAGCGTACCTCCTCAGGTGTTGTATTGAGAAGTCGCCGATTGTATGAACTGTGTCCAGCATTGTTTACCAACACATCAATTTGACCAAATTTCTTAAGCACACTGCTAACTATGTGTTGAACAGCCTCGTAGTCGGCGATATTAACTGCGTAACTTTCTGCTATTCCACCCGCTGCTTTAATTTCAGATGTAACAGTCTCTAACTTTGATACTGTTCTGCCGACAATTACAACTGTCGCACCCTCTTGTGCCATTTTTCGGGCAGCATCACGACCAATTCCGCTTCCGCCTCCTGTGATGATACACACGTGTTCTTTTAATGTGATACTCACTACGGCTAAAGCCGTGTGCTTCTTTTGCACACAACCCTCCTCTGTGATTCCTGCTTCCGTCTCTCGTGCCTCCGAATGAGGTCTTACTTGGACTCCACAGGCGTTTATACTCTCTGTCTATCCGACAGCGAGGTGTTTTAGGTTTATTGCAGCGTTGACATCTCTATCTATTTGATAGTCGCATTGACTGCAATGATACGTTCTTTCTGATAGTTTTAGTTCTTTTTTCTTATGTCCGCACTTGCTACAGGTTTTGCTACTTGCAAAGAATTGAGGTGCTTCTGTAACGGGTATTTCCAGTGTTTCCGATTTTGTTTTGAGTTTAGAAAGAAACCCACCTAATGCACTATCAGATAACGCCTTTGCGAGTTTTCTATTCTTTAGCATGTTCGTTATTTTTAGCGTTTCTATTGCGATACCACTTGCACGGTTGACAATATCCGTTGTCCCTTTGTGGTGTGCATCGTTTCTGATACAAGCAATGCGATAGTGTGTTCGTGCAATCTTTGCTTTTTGCTTAAACCAGTTTTTAGACTTGAAAATGCGCCGACTTAACTTGCGTTGTTCTCGTTTTAGTTTTCGCTCATAGCGTTTTAGCGGTCTCGGATTATCATATTTCGTGCCATCGCTTAAGGTGGCAAGTGTGTTGATGCCTACATCTATACCGATAACAGGGTGCGTTGAGTTATCAACTGCTTCGGTGTCCTCTGTTTCAACGGTGATAGATACAAACCAACGATGTGCTGTCCTTGAAATCGTAACCTTGATAATCTTGCCAACAAAACGCAACTCTTGAAACATTTTTATCCAACCGATTTTGGGCAACTTTATTTTCTTGCCTTCAACTCTAACAGCTTGCTCGTCTGTTGTGAAACTTTGTTTATGTCCACGCCCTTTAAACTTCGGAAATTTCGCACGTTTGGATACCCAATTCGCAATGCCTTGACCCAGATTTTTAATAGCATATAACGCAGCACGCTGATCTTGTGAACTTGTCCAATCGTAGTCTTGCTTCGTCTTATTGAAGTTGTTGTTTAGCGTTTGCCACGACTGGAAGTTATCAGTATCTAATCCTACCTTAAAATCTGATAAGGCTTGATTGTAAGCAAACCTTGCGTAGCCACATTGCTGGGAAAACCAATGTCTCTGTTTAAAAGTCGGATCTAATGTTATCTTATGTGTTCTGTATGGCATAGTCTGACTCCTGTAGGTTTCTGACTCTCATTGACAGTGGTGTGCAGATACTGTCAATATCTGCACTGAGTCAGTCCTATCATTATATCACAAAATATCTTTAAATGTCAAGCGTTTTTGGACCCACAGCTAAAGCAGTGGGATTGTCAGTTAATTCCCTTCATCAAACGGATACCCTCCCTTACCCGATTCATTGAAATAAGCACTGAGTTGGTACCTTTGAAAAATGTTCATGCGTGGATAATCTTCTGTCCACGGGCTTGCATCGTGAAGCAGATTCGTTGAGAAAATCGCGACATCCCCTGCTTGCATTGGAAGCGTAATTGAGGTCGGCGGATCGTGTTTTACCGGCAGATGGGCAGGTGTCTGAAATAAGGATTTATGGCTACCCGGAACAAGGCAAAATCCGGTTTCTGGCGGGACGTCTACATAGGCGTCAATTTAAGAAAAAGTCTGCGTTTGGACAAACACCTCTCAATAAGCATGAGGACTGAGACTGTCCTATATTTAGTCCCGTAGGGACGATATGTTTATAGCACCTCGTCCCGCAAACCCATCTCTTCAACTCTGTCCGAGCGAAATGTGTATAACGTCTTATATAAACATTCCGCTCCTACGGAACTCTAAGAAATTGATTATCTCGTTTTCTATAAACATTGCGTCCCTACGGGACTAAAGAGGGTTTCTCGGACACGGAAAACCACTAAATTGACGCTTATGGTGCGGTTAGATGAAGTTTAAGTATTTAATTCGGTAAAGCCGATTTTCCCCAGGTCCGGTAGGTGCGGTTTCCTAACCGCACCGAGCATTACTAGAAAATTACCGAATTATTTTTTTTATCTTCATGAAACCGCACCTACCGAGTGGGATCAAGTTAATTTGTGTTATACCAAATTAACCCGATTTGTAGTGTGAGGTCTCTGGGTCCTCCTCACAATGCCGACTTTATCGGAAAACTTTGAATCAAGTTAATTTGGTATAAGATATTTCCAACCTGTCACGGCACTCACAGGCCGCTGCAGTGTTCCAGATATCCACGCCGCAACTTTGAGACCTGTCCAGAGCCCGCCATCGACAGGCGGTGCCGAAAGTGCTTTTTCAAGGGATGCTTGCTGTGGCGCATCAAGGAAGGGACGCCCCTATTGGTTTTTCGTTTGTCTTGCAGTGCCTCTTCGCCATCGGCGTTATAGTGCCTGCAAAGTTTCCGAACGCAGTCAGCAGTGCAGCCAACGATATCCGCAACTTCGCGCGGTTTTCTCGGATTTTCGGTGTCAGCAAGGAGCCAAATCGCATGCCACCGCATCCGTTCCCGTGGGCATTCACATTCCAGATACCTTTGTTTAAGTGCTTCTATTGAAAATGAGGTGAAACTCCGTGTTTAGTGTTTTTCATGTGTTTAGAGTAGCAGATTAAAAAAAATAAAACAAGAATAATTTCGTTAATTTGGTATAATATTATACAATATGTCATGTAATTCATTTTAAGACATATTATAAATGTATATATATAAAAAAATAATTTGCTTAAAATTAAGTTTAATGCTAAATTAATGGACGTTCAATATGAGACTTCAAGTGTCGGAGTAGCGAACCAAAACCTTGGACGCACATAGAATAGGTGTTGGTAAATACGTATAACATAGACAAACTGACAACATAGACAAACTGATATGTCCCGTTATGGAATCCTATCTATATTTATTAATATAAAGACAAGTAAAAATTAATTTGAAATTAAATTAGTTTTGAGTTATAATCAATTCAGTATAAGTCTACTTTCATGAGTTCGCGAGTATTTTTCCACTGATTCCCCCTGTTTGAGGAGTTTATGAGGATTAAAAAATAAATTAGGTAATTCGGGCTTGAACCCCAACCCCGGTAGGTGCGGTTTCCTAACCGAACCGGATACTACAAGGAAACTGAAAATTACCCGATTAAATTCTTAATCTTCATACGGGACTAAATATAGGACAATCTCAATCATCATGCCTATTGAGAAGTGTTAATAAAAACTCAGATATTTTCTTAAATTGACGTTTATGGTGCGGTTTTGCGGTGTACTCACCCAAATGCGATCTGCATTCCTAACCGCACCGATAGATTGGAATCCAGTTAATTTGGTATTACACATGATAATTTGTATTTTGTACATTTTCCGTCCCTAACTCAAGGAGTATAAAGCATGAAAAAACCCTTAATTCGCATCTCATTCCCCATAATGTTTTGTTTATTGTCCACTCTTGTGTAAGAATAGGTTGACTACCCGTTGGGGAGATTTGAAATCAAAACATTAGCATCAATTTAAGGAAAGAACTCGTTCGTAGTCGCGCAATGAATTGCGCGACTACGAACGCTGATATTCTCGTCCTTTGCGTTATTTGAGATGTTGATACAAAAAGGTGCGGTTTCCTAACCGCACCATAGGCGTCAATTTAGCAGTCCCCAACCCGGTAGGTGCGGTTTCTAACCGCACCGGATCTTAGGGAATATGCGTCCGATAACCGTTTTCGCACGACTCGGTGCGGTTAGGAAACCGCACCATAGGCGTCAATTTAGTAGTTTTGCAAATATGAGAAATGCTCTTCAGTCCCGTATGAGGATTAAAAAATAAATTAGGTAATTCGGGCTTGAACCCCAACCCCGGTAGGTGCGGTTTCCTAACCGAACCGGATATTACAAGGAAACTGAAAATTACCCGATTAAATACTTAAACTTCATATCTATACCGAAACTCACTTTATTTCGGATACCGAGATCACGTTAAAGTTGTGTAACCCACAACAAGTCTTTGACGATGCGGTATCTTTTGATACCACTAATCGCATGTTCAACTCGTATACGTATAGATGAAATGAGGCGATTCATCTCTTTTGATACGGCTGGAACACTAAGCCAAACATCAATACCGCTTGTTCTCGGTGTGTCTTCAGCAGAAACATCAACGATTCCATAAGGTGTGCTTACAACCGTTGATAATTATGAAATATTCAAAAGGTAAATACGAAAACGAATCTGAATAACTCATAAATGGAGGATCAAAATTGTGAAAAAACGAGTTACTCTTTTACTTACTCTATTGCTAATGTGTGCTTTGATTCCGTTACAGAGAGCCTCTGCACAGCAACCTGCGCCAACGTTAGAAGTTCAAGGTGATTCGGAGAAGACCACTACGACAACTGATTCTGATGATATAACTTTTACCGTAAGGGTGACTCGCAACAAGGACGGACTTTCTTCTATAAGTATCCAGCTTGAAACAACGCCTGATACTATTACGCCAACAGCCTCGCCAAATCTTGTTGATATTAATCAGGGTGCTTCACAGGATGTGACAGTTACGGTGCCACGGACTGGAATCACGGCTGCTGGTGCTGGCACGTATACTATCACCTTCACAGCAGATGAATTTTTCGAACAGTTTACTGCTGACCCGTCAGTTACTCTCACACTCATCGTTGAAGAGAGTGATACGCAGGCTTATGGGGTAACAGTAGAAGTTCAAGGGAGTGCAACGCAGACGACCACCACAGCTGGGAGTAGCGATATTACTTATACCATACGTGTGACAAACACCGGCAGCGGCTCTGACTCGTTTACGCTGACACATTCAGGCGTTACGGATGCGACGTTGAGTCCAACCTCAATATCAGATATTGCCGCAAGTGCTTTTGAAGATGTGATATTGACGCTGCCGCGCACAGTGCTTACGGATATTGGCACGTATACTGTTACCGTCACAGCGACTTCCGATAGTGATGCAAGCGAATCCGATGACACCGTGACCGAAACGATTATCAATGAACCGACGGTTTATGGGGTGACGTTACTCAATGTCGGTAGTTTGACTCAGACGACCCAAAATACTGATGAAGAAGATATTATTTATACATTGAAGGTGACAAACATCGGCACCGGCTCAGATACAATAGACATTACAAAAGAAGGTCGTAGGGCTGATCAGGTAACGTTTAGTCGGGGTAGACTGTTGCTTGCCGCGGATACTGGACAGGAAGTGACAGTGACGCTGCCCCGCAGCGCATTTGATGATGCCGGCACATATAGGCTCTTCGTCACAGCGATTTCCAAAGGCGACAGTAGCAAACAGGCTGCAGTCACTATCATAACGACTGTCACGGATGCCACGATTCAGCCTACAAGGTTTGATACTATAGAATTAGAAGTTGTAGGGAGTTTGCAGCAGGTGACGACAACAACGGATACTGAAGATGTAACTTATACCTTACGTGTAACAAACATCAGTATCCTTGATTTTCATGAAGTGAATTTTACAGTCACAGGCGATATAGCTGCTGCTACGGTAACGCCAGCCTCAGTAGATCTTTTTGCAACAGACGCGGTAATTCAACAACTTGGTTATGGTAACAAGGTAGAAGATGTGACATTAACAATTCCTCGGGATGTACTCAGGAGAGGTGGTAATTATATCACTACTGTCACAGCGGTTCCCTATATAGGCACCAGCAAAACCATTACAGTCAGAACCATTGTTAATCCATCTGGAACTATTGCGCTTGAGGGTGTCGGTAGTTTGACACAGAACACTAAACCGACTGATACTGAAGATGTAACTTTTACCTTGCGTGTAACAAATACCGGTAACACATTAGATCTGATAAACCTTACTGTATCAGGCGATGTTGATACTGCGATCTTAGATCCGACTTCAGTAGAGCTTGAACCAGAAACTTATGAGGATGTGACATTGACGATTCCACGCGCAGCACTTTCGGAGGAACGCACATATAGTGTTACCATCACAGCGACTTCCGATAATGATTCCACGGTAACCGCCATCATCGTCACTAAAACCGTTATCGCGGGTGATCCTTCTACATCTACAGAACCAACGGAACAAACAGGAACAACAGAACAAACAGAACAAACGCTATCTGATAAGTCAACTCGCAAAGTTGTCTTTAGTGAATTTATGTTTGAGTCCGAGGGTGGAGAAAACGGATTACCGCAATGGATTGAAGTGTATAACAGTAGCACAAGAGACATAAACCTTCGTGGATGGAAACTCGATTGGAAACGGCTGCAGCCTTCACTTTTGGAAGTTACAACCACGTTTAAGGAGGACTTCACCATTCCCGTTCAACAGTCGAGATTAATTGTTACCTCTTTGGGAAGACATTCAGAGGGCGGCAAGCTTTCAGATGATACCGTCTATCAACTGCACCTTTTGCATGCGGAGGAGCTGGCGCAAAACGATATAGAAAATCGTAACCGTCTAATTGACCGTGGCGGATTCTCGCTAAAACTGACAGATCCTAAAGATGTACTCATTGACCACATCGGCACACTTACAGATGACAAGCAAACATGGCAACTTCATGAATGCTTGGTTGACGGTGTTCGCTCTTCCCTGATACGCCGTTTTGACAAAGGTGTGCCGCGTTCAGGCACCGAACGCCGCGGCTGGCGTCGCGCTATAGATGCAAAACGTCTCGTCGCAGGTATTTACTACGGACATCAGCACGATCTCGGCACGCCAGCGTATCGACGTGGCAAACCCTTACCTGTGGAACTTTCTCAATTCTCAGCACGGTTTGTTAAGGATGAGGTGGTTATCAATTGGACAACGGAATCTGAGCTGAATAATGCTGGGTTCAACATCCTACGCAGCACCTCTCAAACAAAGAACTTCCGTCCCATCAATACAAAGCTGATTCAAGGTGCCGGCACTACCGGCGAACGAAGGACATATCAATTCATTGACAAGACCGCTAAGCCGAATGTCGCGTATTACTATCGCATTGAGGACGTAGACTTTTCAGGCACACGTGGGATACTTACAACGTATCAGCTCCGTGGCGTAATTACACCGACCAGTAAAGTCATAACAACATGGTCGACACTCAAAGATGATAGATAGTTTGATTAACCCTTAGCCTAAATATAGTTATTTAGGTTATGCAATTAACGCTGCGAATAACACGCTATTGAACCGGGGTTTACCCAACACTTCTAAACTACTTGTTCTCAGGCATCTTCAGCAGAAACATTGATGATTCTAGGAGATGTGCTTACAGCCGATGGCAATTATGAAGTATACAAAAGGTAAAACACGAAAACGAATCTGGATAATTTATAATTCATTAATGGAGGATCAAAATGGTGAAAAATAGATTTATATTTTTACTTACTCTATTGCTTATGTGTATTTTGATTCCGTTACAGAGAGCCGCTGCTTCTATAACTGTAGAAGTTATAGGAGATTCACAGAAGACTACGACAACCGATCATACTGAAAGTATAAAATACAAATTGCGTTTTTCAAACACGGACAGCACAGCTGATCTGTTATTAGTTATTACTTTTGAAACATCGCCAGAAAGTCTTACGCCATTGGCTAGTTCAGAAGTAATTCAACTTACGGGGATTGTTTCAGAAGATGTGACAATTACGATTCCGCGGGAGGAACTCTCAAGTGTTGGCACATATACTGTCACGGTTATAGCAACTTTTTTACTCAATCCTGCAATAACCACTCAAACTACTATCACTACAATTGTTACTCTTCCTAATGACATAGCCTTATTTGTTGTAGGAAGTTTAGAAAAGAACTCAACAACGAACGATACTAGAGATATAACTTATACCCTGCTTGTTACAAACATCAGTTCCATACCTTCTCTTACAGTAGACTTAACAGTCTCAGGTGATATTCCTGCTGCGGCAGTAAATCCCGCATCAATAGAACTTGCACCGAATGCTCCACAAGAAATAACATTAACACTTCCGCGGAATGTACTCACGAGAGCTGGTAGTTATGTTACTACCGTCACAGCAACTTCCGAATCAGGCATCAGCATAACCGTTACAGTCAAAACCACTATCAATGTTCCAAGGACTAATGCCATAAGCTTCAAGGGGGTGGGTAGTTTGACTCGGACCATTACAAAAACTGTGACTTCGGATGTAACTTATACCTTGCGTGTAACAAATACCGGTAACACATTAGATCTGATAAACCTTACTGTATCAGGCGATGTTGATACTGCGACCTTAGATACAACTTCAGTTGTGCTTGATCCAAATACTTATGAGGATGTGACATTGACGATTCCACACGCAGTGCTTTCGGATGAACGCACATACAATGTCACCGTCACAGCGACTTCCGATAATGATCCAACAGTAACCGCTGTTGTCACTACTAAAACCATTATCGCGGTTGATACGCATACACCAACGCAACCAACGCTGCCTGATCTGTCAACCGACAAAGTTGTCTTTAGCGAATTTATGTTTGAGTCCGTGGGTGGAGAAAACGGATTACCGCAATGGATTGAAGTGTATAACAGTAGCACAAGAGACATAAACCTTCGTGGATGGAAACTCGATTGGAAACGGCTGCAGCCTTCACTTTTGGAAGTTACAACCACGTTTAAGGAGGACTTCACCATTCCCGTTCAACAGTCGAGATTAATTGTTACCTCTTTGGGAAGACATTCAAGGGGCGGCAAGCTTTCAGACGATGATGTCTATCAACTGCACCTTTTGCATGCGGAGGAGCTGGCGCAAAACGATATAGAAAATCGTAACCGTCTAATTGACCGTGGCGGATTCTCGCTAAAACTGACAGATCCTAAGGATGTACTCATTGACCACATCGGCACACTTACAGGTGACAAGCAAACATGGCAACTTCATGAATGCTTGGTTGACGGTGTTCGCTCTTCCCTGATACGCCGTTTTGACGCAGGTGTGCCGCGTTCAGGCACCGAACGCCGCGGCTGGCGTCGCGCTATAGATGCAAAACGTCTCGTCGCAGGTATTTACTACGGACATCAGCACGATCTCGGCACGCCAGCGTATCGACGTGGCAAACCCTTACCTGTGGAACTTTCTCAATTCTCAGCACGGTTTGTTAAGGATGAGGTGGTTATCAACTGGACAACGGAATCTGAGCTGAATAATGCTGGGTTCAACATCCTACGCAGTACCTCTCAAACAAAGAACTTCCGTCCCATCAATACAAAGCTGATTCAAGGTGCCGGCACTACCGGCGAACGAAGGACATATCAATTCATTGACAAGACCGCTAAGCCTAATGTCGCGTATTACTACCGCATTGAGGACATAGACCTCTCGGGCACGCCTGGGATACTTGCAACTTATCAACTACGTGGCGTTATTTCACCGACCGGTAAACACATAACAACATGGGGGACACTCAAAGATAAGCGATAAGGAGGCACCTAAATGTATTGCCCATCTTAATTTTGTAGATTACAAGTCCCGATTCGGAGATCGCTCGGACAGAAATGTTGCGTGTTGTGAATCAACGCCTCATGCGCGTATGGCATTCGGCGGGAGGGAACTCCGATTCCCGACTACTGTCAGAACTCACAATTTTAGAGTGGACAGACCACTAGTGTTTTATCCATCTTTAAATTATAGGTATTTATTCTGTAGGTGGGATTTCCGAATCCCGATACCTCTTGGTAGGAGCGATCTCCGAATCGGGACCTAACGCAAATAATACTAATGTTTAGCATGGACACTCCATTAGGGGTTTCTTCTAAAGGGGAAATCCTAATTTGGGCAATACTGCCGAAAATGAGAGGTGACAAATAGTCTGATTACACAACTTTTACCCAAGTCAATTATGCTGTGGCCCCGCCCAGTTTTGAGATAAAGGTAGCAACTTGGATTAAAATAGGAGAACTGTCATGAAAATAAGAGTATTGATTTTAGTTATCTTTTTAGTAGCCTTTGGCATACAAGGAGCGAGTTACGGGGCTTCTTTAGGTTTTATAATAGATGAGACTGTAGAGTCATCAATAAATCCTACCCCGTTGACGAAGGACACTACAACGGTTGATACAACTGATATAAAATTTTTCTTGCGTGTGACAAAAGACTTCACTGACACTTTTGATGTGGTAAGCCTAACAGTCGAAGGCGGTATTGCTAAAGCGAAGATAAGTCCTGACTCCTTTACTATGAATGCCTATGAACCTGAATCAAGAGCGTTAGTGACATTTACGATTCCGCGGACTGCGATCACGGATGCTGGTCCTGGTGAATATGAATTCACCGTTACAGTTACATCTGTTTGGCCCAATGTTGACCCGGGATCCATCACACTCACACTCACTGTCACGGATGCTGGTGATAAAATTCCAGACAGAACCATAGCAATAGCCGGTGGCAATAATCAGGAAGATTATGTAGGTGAGGTGTTATCTTATTACTTGACCGTTGAAGTCTATGATGCAGCAACGTGGGATCTATATACAGACCTTGAGGTGACATTTGGTATTGTTGAACAACCTACACCAAATGCCGGTGGTGCCACACTGGGTGAGACATCCGTATTGACTGATGCGGATGGTTACGCATCCACTACCCTGACGCTTGGAAATGCCATCGGGACATACAAGGTTGAGGCAAGCATCGGAGAGGCTGATTATGATAGGGTAGTTTTTACCGCTACGGCTATACCTTCTAATAGTGTAACCGTAACATTAGAAAATGTAGATAGTTTGAGTCAGACCACCCCAACGACTGAGACTGCGGATGTAGCTTATACCTTGCGTGTGGCAAACACCGGTAGTGTAAGAGATACCATAGACCTCACAGTGTCAGGTGATGTTGCTGATGCGACTTTAAGTCAGACCTCAATATCACTTGATGCGGGTGCTTCACAGGATATGACATTGACAATTCCACGGACAGCACTCACGGCTGCTGGTACGTATAATGTCACTGTCACAGCGACTTCCGAAAATGATGCCACGGTAACCGCACAAATCACTGCCAAAACCATTGTCACGAGTGGTCCTTCTAGTGAGACACCAGCACCTGATAGACAACCCGAGCAGACAACCCACACAGTTGTCTTTAGTGAATTTATGTTTGAGTCCGAGGGTGGAGAGAACGGATTACCACAATGGATTGAAGTCTATAACAATAGCAACTTACCAATAAACCTTCGGGGATGGGAACTCCATTGGAAACGTATGCAGCCTTCACTTTTGGAAGTTACAACCACGTTTAAGGAGGACTTCACCATTCCCGTTCAACAGTCGAGATTAATTGTTACCTCTTTGGGCAGACATTCAGAGGGCGGCAAACTTTCAGATGATACCGTCTATCAACTGCACCTTTTGCATGCGGAGGAGCTGGCGCAAAACGATATAGAAAATCGTAACCGTCTAATTGACCGTGGCGGATTCTCGCTAAAACTGACAAATCCTAAAGATGTACTCATTGACCACATCGGCACACTGACAGATGACAAGCAAACATGGCAACTTCATGAATGCTTGGTTGACGGTGTTCGCACTTCCCTGATACGCCGTTTTGACAAAGGTGTGCCGCGTTCAGGCACCGAACGCCGCGGTTGGCATCGCGCTTCTGACGCAAAACGTCTCGTCGCAAGTATTTACTACGGACATCAGCACGATCTCGGCACGCCAGGGTACCGGCGTGGAAAACCTTTACCTGTGGAACTTTCGCAGTTCTCAGCACGGTTTGTTAAGGATGAGGTGGTTATCAACTGGACAACGGAATCTGAGCTGAATAATGCTGGGTTCAACGTCCTGCGTAGCACCTTTCGAACAAAGAACTTCCGTCCCATCAATACAAAGTTGATTCAAGGTGCCGGCACCACCGGCGAACGGAACACATATCAATTCATTGATAAAACCGCTAAGCCGAATGTCGCGTATTACTATCGCATTGAGGACATAGACTTTTCGGGCACGCGTGGGATCCTTACAACGCAGCGGTTACGAGGCACTGTATCACCCACCGGCAAAGTCATAACAACATGGGGGACACTCAAGGGTAACCGGTAAAATTATCTGCATCGCGATTTATTTTGTTGGTAAATGTAGGAACGATTGTATTGTAGGAGCGATCTCTGAATCGCGACCTATATTCAGTAGGAGCGATCTCCGAATCGCGACAATAGTCGGGAATCGGAGGTCCCTCCCACAGTAGAAGCGATTGTATTGTAGAGTTGATTCATAACCTTTAACTCAAATTTAACTATTTTTAAGGAGTTTAAAATGAGAGGTTTAGTATTTCATTTCGTTTTTTGTTTTTTACTTATGACAGCGTTCGTCTTCGTCGCAACACCCGCAATAGCAGCGGAAATAACAGTATCCGGTGAGGCTGTACTCGGTGAGGTTGTTGTCACACTTACATATAGTGAAGTGCCCGATCCCAAACCGACAGCAGCTGATATAACTTTAATACCGTCTACATCTGTTACCTTTGGCGAGGGGGATGATGACGATCCATTGACATACTTCATAACTTGGACAAATTTGCCAACCGAAGGCTTTGCTTTTTTTGGGACCCCCACGCTCGCCGTAAATGATCTTTCCTTCACATTGATCGGTTATTTAACGGTAGATATGATCCATATAGGAACAGATCTCAGTTTCTCAGATGGTCTTGACGCAAACGATCAACTTATCATCGATCCCAATATCTTCATAGGTGGAACTTATGTGATTGTCGCTGCAAATAGTGAGGCTATTAACAATGGGGCGATTTACCCAACACTTCCGACGATCGCTGCACCTAACGCCATCAAAAAAGTGGCATGGACTGATGTTTCTGATGAATCTGCGATGCCTGATCTGTATGCACATTTCCAAGACGGTGGCACACTAAACTTGCGGGTGAATGTAAAGGGCACTACTAACAGGCTTGGCAGCAAAATGGAAGATGACACTTATGATGATGACCACGGACGTAATCAACGGCAGGTCGTTATCAACGAAGTGATGTGGGCACATGATGAAAAGTTTCTCGGGAGTGCTGATGAAATTCAGGAACAGTGGATTGAACTTCACAATAGAGGCACCACTCCGATTGCGTTTTCTGATATTAAGTTGACCACTTCAAAAGCGTTCCCCGGTGCCCCTGCTGAAACCGATAGACTGAGTAATCTGCCATCATTTTCCAGTATTTGGGAGATTGAAGGTAAAGGGCAGCACGGGAATAGTGGAAGTCCGAGGCGAGAATTCAAATCTATGCAACGTGTCAAGCGTGACGACAACTATGGCGATGGTTCGAAGTCTGGCAATTGGAGTATTGCTACCAATCTATATCTACGGAACTACCGAGGCACGCCAGGACAGGGGAATCGTGCTGCCAGATTGCCAACCGTACGTAAACAACCGAGCAGAGATAACCCCGCAAAGAACAAGATTATTATTAACGAAATCGGGAACAACCTATCCGATGACGAATTAGATTGGATTGAACTCCGTAACGTTACAAACTCTGCTCAGTCCCTTAAAGATTGGGCACTTACCAAAACAACGGGATTCGGTAATGACGCGGAAATCATCCGTTTCCCAGACAAATCTATTCCGGCGCGCGGTCTCCTGTTATTAGTCAATGTAGACCCGGGGGATACGCCTCTGTCTGCTGGATTTGATATCACGAGAGATGCTGATGATCAAGAATTTGGTGCCGGGCCACATCAGTATCTCATTGTGGGTGAAAACAAACTCGCAATTCCGGATGGTGATAAGTGGTTGCTGATCCTACGTAGTGGTAAACCGTGGGATGTTGGCGACAGTAGAGATGTCTACCAAACCGGCTATCGTGTTGAGGATGTTGCTGGCCCCGGTGCACTTCACGAAGATTTCAAAGTGTTGGATCTAAATTCGCCTTCGCCTAGCTATGAAAAGAAATCGGATGGTAAATCTGATGGCGATATTTGGCATACAAAGGTCTTCCCGTTGAACGGAAATACGCAAGATGACGATGATTTCCTCCAAGATAATCGTTTGAACACTGCAGGTAAAGTGTGGATTCGTGATGGTGGTAAACAAGGTTACCTTAAAGATGCGTGGGATAAAGTCGGTTTCACGGGTATCGGTTATGACCGTAGCGTTCCAATAGATGATCAGTACGGCGGCACCCCCGGTTATGACAGCAGCATCGCCAAAGGGAAATTATCCCAACTTGATGGCGGTAGACTGATTGTCAGCGAACTGATGCTTACCATTGGTGGCAGAGGTTACCTGCAATGGATTGAACTCTATAATACCTCTAAAACGCGGGGGATAGACCTGAAGGCAGATGATAGCGATCCTAAAACCGGATGGCAGCTCATTATCGAAAACCATGACTCCGGTTCATGGGAAGAAGAATTACGTAACCTTTACGTTACGATTAACCTAAAAGACCTCTTTGACTACATTCCACCGAATCAAACTGTTCTGATTGTCTCTTCCAAAGGGTCCAAAGCGCGCGTTTCAGAAGAAGATTATTTTCCGGAGGCACGGGTCGCTGGTATCTATGAAAAGAAAAAGAGTGACTTTAGCATGGCAAACCGGCAAGACATCTTTCTGAATGCGGAAGGCGGTTTCTACATCAAGATAATTGATAGTGATGGAAATATATCCGATGAGATCGGTAACCTTGACGGTCAAGCACTTGATCTGCGTGCTGGTATCGGGCTTGACGACCCGTTCAGTTGGAACTGGCCAACAGACTTGACTGAAAAAGGTTACCGCACTTCCTTGATCCGGCTCAGAGACAAAAACGGTCGTCCTCGTATCGGTGTGCCAAATCGTGAAGTCAAAGGTGATATGACAGGTGCTGTCCTGCCGATGGGGATGAACAGACGTCCACCTGGGTATGCATGGGTACACGCTGTTGATACCGCATTCAAGAGAGTCCCGAAAACTTGGTATGGAAACAGCAATGATTACGGCACGCCCGGATATATCCGAGGAACACCACTACCCGTATCCTTGTCCTTCTTCCGTCCAACACTTGAAAACGGCGAAGTCGTTATTCGTTGGACAACCGAATCCGAACTTGATAACGCCGGTTTTAATATCCTCCGTAGCAATAACCGGAGCAATGGATTCAAACAGGTGAATACGGCGTTGATCCAAGGTGCTGGCACAACTGGGGAACGCAGCACCTATAAATGGATTGATACGGCAGTGAAACCGGGGATTGTCTATTATTATCAGATTGAAGATGTATCTTTCGCTGGTGAGCATAAAGTGCTTACCACGGCACGTCTGAAAGGTTTAATTTCAGCGAAAGATAAACTGACAACGACGTGGAGCGAATTGAAAAGAGCACGTTAAGAGGTTAATTTCAGGGATAAATCTACTAATCTAAGAAAAAAAGTGGTAGATTTGATAAGCTGAGTTAGCATGAGATGTCCTCCTAATGTCCGTTTATATTTAAATATGTAATTAGGATGCTATCTCATGCTATAAAAGTCAAGGAAAATCTACACAGCAAAAACGCATTTTCATGGCGTTGGACCTTGTTTCTATTGATTACTATTAGGTTCAAGACCATTCTGAGAAATATCAGTGAAATATTCAAAAGGTAAACACGAAAACGAATCTGAATAATTTATTAATAGAGGAACAGACTTATGAAAAAGCGAATTCTTCTTTTACTTACGCTGTTGCTAATGTGTGTTTTGATTCCGTTACAGAAAACGAACGCACAATTTATATTTGAAATATGTTGAAATATCAAAAATATCAGGGGATGATCAGACCGGCGATTCTAAATTCTCCTCTCCATTTTCATTGAATAGATAGAAGAATTATACCACATAATCTTGACGAGTCAACCACTAAGTGGTTCACTCGGTAAGTAGTAGAGATACTGCGGGTCATATTCAACTCATTGAGAAAGTGATAGAGAAGTTTCCTTGTGAGAAGTGGTTGCTGATTGAAGATAATCTTTCAACGCATCATAGTCGTGATGTCAAGACAGCACTCTTGGCGTGGCCGGAGGTGCGAGTGCAGTTTATTCCGAAATATGCGTGTTGGTTGAATCTGATAGAACCTTGGTGGAAACAGTTGAGGTCTCTGGCACTCAAAGGCGGAAGGTTCGAGACGCTCAATGAACTCACGGATGCGCTCAACGGTGCGGTGAGTTGGTGGAATGCCCACAAGCACCCGTACGAATGGAAGAAAATGCCACAACAGCAACCGAGATACAAGTTAGGTGCCTATGGCACCAGCATGGAAAATATAACTCAAATACTTACCGAGTGAACCACTAAGTGAACTCTACAGCGGAATATCTATAGAAATACGAAGCCTCCACACGCTAAGTGTCAGGGGTAAAAGGAGTAAAATATTTATCATGGCAACTCGATTTTTTCCATTATTGATTTGTATATGTATGTTGATTTGTTTCCTGCTAACACTTGAGGTTACAGCGCAAAACACTGCGGTGGACATTCCCGATGAAAACCTCCGTTGGGCGATTGTAGATTGGCTTGAAATAGACTTTGAGGATCTGATTACCCAGACAGATTTGGCGGATCTCTTTGAGTTTGATGGAGAAGCCTACGATATTACCGATCTGACTGGACTTGAATATGCGACGGGATTAAGTTTCCTGTTCCTTAGTGATAACCTTATTGAAGATCTTTCACCGTTGTCAGGATTAACTCAACTGACAGAATTGTACCTTGACTACAACGATATTGAAGATCTTTCGCCGTTGTCAGGATTAACTCAACTGATAAGCTTGGATCTCTCAGGCAATTTTATTACAGACATTTCGCCACTTCGCAATATGTCGAAATTAATCTTTCTTACTCTTGATCAAAACGAGATACAAGATATTTCAAAATTACCAGATTTATCTGTCTTAAGGTATTTAAGTCTTACTGATAACTTGATAGAAGATATAAAACCTTTGGTGGATCATACAGAGTTTGCTGGATTTATTGGCGAGCAAAATCGTACTTTGTATATATCTCGAAACCCTCTGAACACCGTATCCGTTAGCGAACACCTTGCAAGACTTGAAGAAAGAGAAATATACGTGGATTTTCCTAATGAATACATAAAGATAATATCGGGCAACAATCAGAACGGCGTAATAAATAAGACATTGCCGGAGCCGTTTGTCATTCAAGTGCTCAATAGACAGGGTGAAATACTTTCAGGGAAAGAAGTCAGGTTTTCTGTTTTTATAGGGGATGGCAGTCTGGATATCGGAACGACAACAACCGATGCTGATGGCAGAGCAGAGAGCACCTACACCACCGGAAACAAAGACGGCACAACTTTTATCTTTATATACCTCACAAGTGAAGCAGGGTCCTGGGTGATCTTACGTGTCAGAGTATTAGTACCTACAGATTTCAAAATACTCCCAGCAGGTGCTAATCAGATAGGTGTGGTCGGTCAACCCTTGGCGGAACCGTTTATAGTTGAAGTCGTAGATCAGTATGGAGATGCGTTCGCGGATGTGCCCATAACCTTTGAAGTCGCCGAAGGCGGTGGAACGCTTTCGGTGCCCGATAGCATCACTGACGAAACTGGCAGGGTCTCAGCTGTACTCACCCTCGGTCCGGACCCTGGGCGAAACGTTGTCGACGTATTCGTAGAGGGTATTCCCAACCAACTGTCCATCCTCGCTATTGGGGAACTACCGCCAAGCGGTCAGACGGAACTTATCGTGAGAGTCCTTGGGACGCCACCGAGAGAAGTTGGGGCATTCACGATAACATTTGGTTTTAGTAAACCGCTAAAAGCGGATGAAACTTTAGATGTGAGTGAAATCAACGTCACGAATGGCACGCTCGGCCCCCTTACAAAGAATGCAGCAGGCAACTATGACGCCGAACTAACACCCGCAGATGGGGTGTCGGAAGTGAGCATCACAGTCGTGGCGGACGCAGTAAGGGACGAAGCTAATAACCCAAATCCAGAGTCGCACAGAACGATTGTCTTAGATAGAATCGGACCTAACGGTGGAAACCTCCAGGAGTCCTTTGAAATCGTCTTTAGCGAATTTATGTTTGAGTCCGTGGGTGGAGAAAACGGATTACCACAATGGATTGAAGTGTATAACAATAGCACAAAAGAAATAAACCTTAATGGATGGAAACTCCATTGGAAACGTCTGCAACCTATACCTTTCGAAGTTACAACCACGTTCAAAGAGGACTTTATCATTCCTGTTGAACAGTCAAGATTGATTGTTACCTCTTTAGGAAGACATTCAGGAGGAGCTAAGCTTTCAGATGATGCTGTCTATCAACTGCACCATTTACATGCGGAGGAATTGACGCGAGAAGATATAGAACTTCGCAACCGTCTAATTGACCGTGGCGGGTTCTCGCTCAAACTAACAAACCCTACGGATGTACTCGTTGACCACATCGGCACACTCACAGGTGACAAGCAAACATGGCAACTTCATGAATGCTTGATTGACGGTGTTCGCACCTCCCTGATACGCCGTTTCGACGAAGGTGTGCCGCGTTCAGGCACCGAACGCCGCGGCTGGCGTCGCGCTTTTGACGCAAAACGTCTCGTCGCAGGTATTTACTACGGACATTCGCACGATCTCGGCACACCAGCGTATCGACGCGGAAAACCCTTACCTGTGGAACTTTCTCAATTCTCAGCACGGTTTGTTAAGGATGAGGTGGTTATCAACTGGACAACGGAGTCTGAGCTGAATAATGCTGGGTTCAACGTCCTACGCAGCACCTCTCGAACAAAGAACTTCCATCATATCAATACAAAGCTAATTCAAGGTGCCGGCACCACCGGCGAACGAAATACCTATCAATTCATTGACAAGACCGCTAAACCCAATGTTGCGTATTACTACCGCATTGAGGACATAGACTTCTCGGGCACGCGTGGGATCCTTACAACGTATCAGTTACGAGGCGTTATTGCACCGACTGGTAAAGCCATAACAAAATGGTCGACACTCAAAGATGCTCAATAGTTTGATCAACCCTTAACTCAGATTTACCTATTTTGAAGGAGTTTAAAATGAAAAGGTGGCTCATGTAAAAAGTAAGTGCGTTTTATTTGAATAAACTCGCTGTACACTTGGATTCTCTAGAAGCCTCCGCACTTAGTCTTGACATGAGCCGAAAAGGTTAGTCTTTAATTTCGTTTTTTGTCTTTTACTTATTACAGCATTCGTCTTTGTTGCAACACCGGCAATGGCGATTGTTGAGATAGCAGTTACCGGTGAGTATACACAGGACAATACAAATACTGCCGCAAATGAACGGAAGATTGTTGTCCAACTTACATATAATGGAGGATCAAAATTGTGAAAAAAAGAATTCTTCTTTTAGTTACTCTGTTGCTAATGTGTGGATTAATTCTGTTACAGGAAGCCCCCGCAGAAAGAATCATAGAAATATATGATGGCGATGATCAGGACGGCTATACAGGTGAGGAGTTATGGGTTGAATTTATCGTTGAAGTCTGGGATGACGACACGTATGATCCATATCCAAACATTGAGGTGACATTTTCTATTATTGAAGAACCCCCAGATGCTGGTGCCTCACTGAGTAAGACGTCCGTATTGACTGATGAGGATGGTTTCGCAGATTCTACCCTGACGCTTGGAAATGCCATCGGTATATATAAGGTTGAGGCAAGCATTGGAAATACTGATTATGATAAGGTAGTTTTTACCGTTACGGCTATACCTACTCTTAATGGCGTAACATTAGAAGGTGTAGGTAATTTGAGTCAGACCACCGAAACGACTGATACTGCGGATGTAACTTATACCTTGCGTGTGACAAATATCGGTAGTGTAAGAGATACCATAGACCTAGTGTGCAGTATTACTACTGCGACGGTAAATCCTACCCAGGTAAGGCCTAATGCGGGTGCTCATCAGGATGTGGTATTGACGGTTCCACGGAGTGCGCTCACGAACCCGAATGATTATGAAGTCAGCGTCACAGCGACTTCCCAAGCCGATCCCCGGCAAACCGATACCGTCATAACCACAACGACTGTCTATATTCCAACAGCTTATGGGGTGGTGTTAGCGGGTGTAGGGAGTTTGACGCAGACCACCAAAACGGTTAATACTGCGGATGTAACTTATACCTTGCGAGTGATAAACATCGGCGAAACTTCAGATACAATGAACCTAAAAGTCTCGGGCGATATTAATTCTGCGACGGTAAATCCTACTTCAGTGGCACTTGCGGTGGATGCTTCACAGAATGTGGTATTGACGGTTCCACGGAGTGCGCTCACGAACCCGAATGATTATGAAGTCACCGTCACAGCGACTTCCCAAGGTGATACCACGAAAACCGATACCATAACGACCACAACCACTGTCATTATTCCAGGAACTTATGCGATAGCGTTAGCGGGTGTAGGGAGTTTGACGCAGACCATTACAACGGATGCGACTGCGGATGTAACTTATATCTTGCGTGTTTCAAACATCGGCACCACATCAAATAAGATAGACCTCACAATGTCAGGCGATGTTGCTACTGCGACCTTAAGTGCTACTTTAGTACCGCTTGATGCGGGTGCTTCACAGAATGTAATATTGACGGTTCCATGGGCGACACTCGCGGCTGTTGGCACGTATGATGTCACTGTCAAAGGGACTTCCCAAGGCGATACCACGGAAACCGAAAAAATCACTGCCACGACCATTGTCACAAGTGGTCCTTCTAGTGACACACCAACTCCTGACACACCAACTCCTGACACACCAACTCCTGACACACCAACTCCTGACACACCAACTCCTGACACACCAACTCCTGACACACAACCCGATCAGTCTCTTAAAACAGTTGTCTTTAGCGAATTTATGTTTGAGTCCGCGGGTGGAGAAAACGGATTACCGCAATGGATTGAAGTGTATAACAATAGCACAAAAGAAGTGAACCTTAATGGATGGAAACTCCATTGGAAACATCTGCAGCCTATACCTTTTGAAGTGACAATCACGTTCAAAGAGGACTTCATCATTCCCGTTGAACAGTCAAGATTGATTGTTACCTCTTTGGGAAGACATTCAGGAGGAGCTAAGCTTTCAGATGATGCCGTCTATCAACTGCACCATTTACATGCGGAGGAATTGACGCGAGAAGATATAGAAATTCGCAACCGTCTAATTGACCGTGGCGGGTTCTCGCTCAAACTGATAAACCCTAATGATGTAATCATTGACCACATCGGCACACTCACAGGTAACAAGCAAACATGGCAACTTCATGAATGCTTGGTTAACGGTGTTCGCACTTCCCTGATACGCCGTTTTGACGAAGGTGTGCCGCGTTCAGGCACCGAACGCCGCGGCTGGCGTCGCGCTTTTGACGCAAAACGTCTCATCGCAGGTATTTACTACGGACATTCGCACGATCTCGGCACGCCAGCGTATCGACGCGGAAAACCCTTACCTGTGGAACTTTCTCAATTCTCAGCACGGTTTGTTAAGGATAAGGTGGTTATCAACTGGACAACGGAATCTGAGCTGAATAATGCTGGGTTCAACATCCTGCGTAGCACTTCTCGAACAAAGAACTTCCGTCCCATCAATACAAAGTTGGTTAAAGGTGCCGGCACCACCGGCGAACGAAATACCTATCAATTCATTGACAAAACCGCTAAACCCAACGTCGCGTATTACTACCGAATTGAAGATGTAGACTTCTCGGGCACGCGTGAGATCCTTACAACGTATCAGCTCCGGGGCGTTATTGCACCGACTGGTAAAGCCATAACAACATGGGGAACACTCAAAGATGATAGATAGACTGTTCACATTCTGTAGAAGCAATCTCCGAATCGTGACCTGTCGGGAATCGGAGTTCCCTCCTACCTTTTGAGGTCGCCAGGTATAAGAAAAGTTCGTAGGTCGGGTAGAGCGACAGCGAAACTCGACACTCAAATTCAACTATTTTGAAGGAGTTTAAAATGAAAAGATTAGTCTTTAATTTCGTTTTTTGTCTTTTACTTATTACAGCATTCGTCTTTGTTGCAACACCGGCAATGGCGATTGTTGAGATAGCAGTTACCGGTGAGTATACACAGGACGATGGAAATACTGGTGCAAATGAACGGAAGATTATTGTCCAACTGACATACAACGAAATCCCCGATCCCAAACCGACAGCAGATGATATAACCTTAACACCGTCTACATCTGTAACCTTTGGTGAGGGAGATGATGAAGATTCTAAGACATACTTCATAACTTGGTCAGATCTGCAATCTGGCGTAAACGGTGAATTCACATTGACAGGTTATGAGGCTGTAACCGCAGAAGGCATAATCAATAGTGGCGGAAATCCGATAGCGAATTTCACCAGTGGTCTTTCAGACACCAAAAAGCTTATACACGATAGAACTTACCTCCCAGGTTTAGGGTATGCGATTATCGCTGCGAATAAAACGCCTTCTGCAGATGGGGTTTTCCCGACACTTCCAACGATTAATCCTCCCAATGGCATCATCAAAGTTCAGTGGAGTGATGTTGCAGTTGTACAGAGAATGCCGGATCTCTATGCACTTTTCGAAGGCGGTGGCACACTTAACTTACGGGTTAATATACCTGACACTATTGACAGACTCGGTAGCCTAACAGGAGACCCACCGACGGCTGACAATAACCACGGGCGTAACCAACGGCAGGTCATTATCAACGAAGTGATGTGGGCACATGATGAAAGTTTCCGCGGAAATCCAACGTTATTCCTCCGTGAACAGTGGATTGAACTTTACAATAGAGGCACCACACCCATTCAGTTTTCTGATATTGAACTCACCACGTCAAAAGAGTTCCCCGGTCCCCCTCCTGAAACAGATTTGCTGAGTAATATTCCGTCGTATGAAATTACTTGGGAGATTGATGACAAAGGGCAGCACGGGAGTAGTAGCGCGCCGAGGCGAGAGTTCAAATCTATGCAGCGTGTTAACTATAAAAATGGCTGGGAGCCTGGACATTGGACTATTGCTACCAACTCATATCTACGGAACTACCGAGGCACACCCGGCCGGCTGAATCGTGCTACCAAAGTTCCAACCGCCCGTAAAAAACCGAGCAAAGATAACCCCGCAAAGAACAAGATTATTATTAATGAAATCGGGAACTTTGCCGATGATGAATTAGACTGGATTGAACTCCGGAACGTTACAAGTTCTGCACAATCCCTTAAAGAGTGGACACTTACCAAAACAACCGGATTTGGTAATGAAAACGAAATTGTTCGGTTTCCAGATAAATCCATTCCTGCGCGCGGTCTCCTGTTATTAGTCAATGTAGACCCGGGGGATACGCCTCTGTCTGCTGGATTTGATATCACGAGAGATGCTGATGATCAAGAATTTGGTGCCGGGCCACATCAGTATCTCATTGTAGGTGAAAACAAACTCGCAATTCCGGATGGTGATAAATGGTTGCTGATCCTACGTAGTGGTAAACCTTGGGATGTTGGAGATAATAAGGATGTCTACCAAACCGGCTATCGTGTTAATGATGTTGCTGGACCCGGTGCACTTCACGATGATTTCGTAGTGCAGGATCTAAGATCACCTTTGCCCCGTTGGGAAAAGAAATCGGATGGTAAACCTGAGGGCGATATTTGGCATACAAAGGTCTTCCCGTTGAACGGAAATACGCAAGATGACGATGAGTTCCTCCAAGATGATCGTTTGAACACTGCAGGTAAAGTGTGGATTCGTGATGGTGGTAAACAAGGTTACCTTAAAGATGCGTGGGATAAAGTCGGTTTCACGGGTATCGGTTATGACCGTAGTGTTCCAATAGATGATCAGTACGGCGGCACCCCCGGTTATGACAGCAGCATCGCCAAAGGGAAATTATCCCAACTTGATGGCGGTAGACTGATTGTCAGCGAACTGATGCTTACCATTGGTGGCAGAGGTTACCTGCAATGGATTGAACTCTATAATACCTCTAAAACGCGGGGGATAGACCTGAAGGCAGATGATAGCGATCCTAAAACCGGATGGCAGCTCATTATCGAAAACCATGACTCCGGTTCATGGGAAGAAGAATTACGTAACCTTTACGTTACGATTAACCTAAAAGACCTCTTTGACTACATTCCACCGAATCAAACTGTTCTGATTGTCTCTTCCAAAGGGTCCAAAGCGCGCGTTTCAGAAGAAGATTATTTTCCGGAGGCACGGGTCGCTAGTATCTATGAAAAGAAAAAGAGTGACTTTAGCATGGCAAACCGGCAAGACATCTTTCTGAATGCGGAAGGTGGTTTCTATATCAAGATAGTTGATAGTGATGGAAGTATATCCGATGAGATCGGTAACCTTGACGGTCAAGCACTTGATCTGCGTGCTGGTATCGGGCTTGACGACCCGTTCAGTTGGAACTGGCCAACAGACTTGACTGAAAAAGGTTACCGCACTTCCTTGATCCGGCTCAGAGACAAAAAAGGTCGTCCTCGTATCGGTGTGCCAAATCGTGAAGTCAAAGGCGATATGACAGGTGCTGTCCTGCCGATGGGGATGAACAGACGTCCACCTGGGTATGCATGGGTACACGCTGTTGATACCGCATTCAAGAGAGTCCCGAAAACTTGGTATGGAAACAGCAATGATTACGGCACGCCCGGATATATCCGAGGAACACCACTACCCGTATCCTTGTCCTTCTTCCGTCCAACACTTGAAAACGGCGAAGTCGTTATTCGTTGGACAACCGAATCCGAACTTGATAATGCGGGGTTTAATATTCTACGTAGTAATAACAGAAATGGGGAGTATAAGCAGATCAACACTGCGTTGATCCAAGGGGCAGGCACAACCGGTGAACGCAACACCTATAAATGGATTGATACGGCAGTGAAACCGGGGATTGTCTATTATTATCAGATTGAAGATGTATCTTTCGCTGGTGAGCATAAAGTGCTTACCACGGCACGTCTGAAAGGTTTAATTTCAGCGAAAGATAAACTGACAACGACGTGGAGCGAATTGAAAAGAGCACGTTAAGAGGTTAATTTCAGGGATAAATCTACTAATCTAATCCGTAAATCCGTGAGTCAGACGAACACGATTGAAGGGTTCTGGTCACTCCTGAAGCGTGCGTGGTATGGCTCACACCACCACTACACAACGGGATATACACCGCTTTATGTGGCTGAAGCGTGCTACAAGTCCAACTACAGAGAAACTGACATATTTGCCAAGTTTCTCAGGGAGAGTATATGATACCATATACTAAAGTAAAATGAATAAAAAACTTGCCAGAGCCATTCAATTTTCGGTATTAACTTGATTCCAATCTATCGGTTCGGTTAGGAAACCGCACCATAGGCGTCAATTTAGCAGTTTCCAACTACGGTAGATGCGGTTTCCTAACTGCACCTTTTTGTATCAACATCTCAAATAACGCAAAGGACGAGAATATCAGCGTTCGTAGTCGCGCAATGAATTGCGCCTCGGACATTCGAAGAAAAGAGGCGCTATGAATTGCGCGACTACAAACGAGTCTTTTCTTAAATTGACGCTAATGGTTCGGTTAGGAAACCGCACCATAGGCGTCAATTTAAGAAAAGTCTGTATTTTTTTGAACACCCCTCAATAAGCATGATTATTGAGACTGTCCCATATTTAGTCCCGTAGGGACGATATGTTTATAGTACACCGTATAGACACGTCTCTTTAGCTCCGTAGGAGCGACATATCCCGATTGCTAATCTGCTGCTAAAACATACCGCCCCTACGGGGCTGAAGAGATTGGGGGTACCACGTTTTCTATAAACATATCGTCCCTACGGGACTAAAGAGGGTTTCTCGTATTTGAAAAACCCCTAAATTGACGCCTATGGGGACCGCTAAATTGACACCTATGGGGTTAGGTAATGAAGATTAAGAATTTAAACGGGTAATTCTGGGACGTGTGATAAGAAAAGCAGATCTGTTTGTAGTAGTGCGATTCATCGCACGTCGCGTAGCCACAATTACCCAATTTATTTGTTAAACTTCATAACCTAACCCCTACAGGAGAAACACCTTGAAATTCGAATTATCAAATTTGAGGAAAAACACAAATATTTCGATGTTTTACCCAATTAACCCGATGATTACGTTATGCGACGTAAAAAAGCTGATAGAAATATAGTTACCAGTGCCAAGAGAATGAGGATATTCAACCACGGAGAAGGCTTTTTCTGGACTCCCTCAAAAACAGGGTAAGGGAAAGTTAATATGACTGCAAGGGAATATATTAGAAAAACGATAAAAAATTTGATACCTAAGACTAATATGTAAAGCGAGTAATCGGATATAGCAGCTTCTGTGTCGGACGTTCGAGTGGTTGTAAAGAAAGTAATAACGTTATACACCCCTGATATGAGGACAGTTAATAGTGCACTCCAGACAATTCCACTAAAACGTTTCAGTGCAGATGAAATCAGGGTGTTTGGATCGGGAAGACAATTGGCAATTGGGATGAGAACGACGCGAAAGAAGAAAAACCCCCCTATCATCAAGACGACGGAACCAACATGCAGCCATTGTATGAAAGGTTTGAGGAGCATTAGATAATTCTGATGAATCGGAAAGAGTTATCGGTTATCAGAGAGATTACTGACAACCGATAACGAAATTTGTGTGTGATTACACTACTGGTTTTCCACCAACAGGGTTGAAACAGGAACGCGACTGCTTACACGCATTAGGTGACACAAAATCGTCATCAGGACCGACGACCTGCATTGTGCAATTGCACCAATAGTGCGTTCCCGGATTGTCTTCAACGAGATTTTGTAAGTTACCGCCGGGAATATAAATAGCCTTTGTCCTAAGATCCTGGCATATCGGACGGTTAAAAATTGGAAGTGATTTTCCCTCTAGCATGTTCATCCTCCTACTCACTTATATCAAATTAACTGGATTAGAAGTTTTCTAATAGCGGTTAGCATTGCGAGGCACGGGGACCTCGCACTACAAATCCCGTTAATTGCGTATTACTGCCATCATTGCGGCACGACTGATAAGATTCTGGGTTAAGGTCACCTTATACGCATTGTCATTCATCGGTTGTGCGTCCTTAACGGCTGCCTCGCCTGCCTTCATGCTAACCGAATCGTTAATCCTCTTACCTGTAAGCGCAACTTCAGCTTCTGCAGAACGCCATGGTGCAGGCGCAACGCCACCGAGAACAATGCTGGCAATTTGACATGTCTGTCCCATCATCTCAAAGACACCTGCCACACTTGCCAATGCAAAATCTGGCGCGCCTTTCTCTCGGGCTTTCAGATAAAAACTCTTTGTATTCGGTTTCGGCTTTGGCACCTGAACTTCAACTACGATTTCATTCGGTTCAAGCACGTTTTCCCGAAATGGGTTAGCCGTTGGCAGCGTAAAGAATTCCTCAACCTTTAGTGTCTTCTCACCTTCTGGACCAACGATCTTGATTGAAGCGTTGAGTGCGATCAATGCTGGCGCAATGTCTGAGGGATGCACAATATAGACAGGATCCCCACCAAAGATAGCGTGGTATTTGCTTAAGCCATCAATAGCATAACAGATGTCTCCACCCTTCTTGATACAATTGACGGTTTCATCTCTGTAATACCAGCACCTTGGACGTTGGCAGAGATTGCCGCCGAGTGTACCGACATTCCGAATCTGCGGCGTTGCAACAGAACCAGCAGCTTGTGCAAGCACAGTATAATGTTGCTGAATCGTTGGATGCATCGCAATATCAGCGACAGTGGTTAACGCACCGATTTTTAAGCCGGACGCATCTGCTGAGATGCTATCCATCCCAGGCAACGTCTTGAGATTAACCAGTTTTTTAGGAGTTTCAATGTACTCCTTGAGTTCACTGAGCAGGTCAGTTCCCCCGGCAATCAACATCACTTCGCCCCATCCGCTGTCACTCAGTAGTGAGGTAACCTGTTTCAGACTGGTCGCGTTGACGTAACTAAATTTATCCATTGTTTACCTCCTTATGCCTTCTTTTCAGCAAGCGCGGTAAGGACCTTATCAGGTGTAATCGGTAGTTCACGAATCCGGACGCCTATTGCATTGTGTACTGCATTTGCGATTGCGCCAAGCGTTGGAATACAAGGCGGTTCGCCTATACCTGTAACTTTTCGGTGTGTATCAAATACGATAGATTTGATTTCAGGTATCTCAAAGGTGCCGGGAACCTTGTAATCCTCAAGATTGGCATTGAGCATCCGCCCGGTTTGTGGATCCATGATACGTTCTTCCAGAAGCGTTTGTCCTAATCCCATGATAACGCCACCATTGATTTGGCTTTCTGTTGTTAATCGGTTAATTGCTAATCCGCAATCTTGGACAGCGACGATCTTGATAACTCTAACATTACCTGTCTCCGTATCAACTTCAACTTCAGCAAACTGGGTCCCAGCGACACCCCCTTGTCGGAGTTCCTGATCCCAATTTCCGCCTTCGGTGATGCTTTCCATACCGAGTTGTCCAGTCGCTTGTTTCCATGTAATCGTCTTCGTTCTGTCAGATGCGACGTAGATCGTGCCTATTCCGACACGGAGGTCATCCACCGGTGCCTGCAGTAAGGGAGCGACATGTTCAAACAATTTCTGTTTCGCTGCCATTGCTGCAGTTTTAATGACAGGTGCAACAGATGCAGTCGTTTGACTTCCACCGCTGCCACCAGAGGGTAGTCCAGGACCGCTATCACCGACTTTTACTGAAATATCGGTTGTGTCAAGTCCTAATTCTTCTGCAACGATAATAGCGATAGCAGTCCGAATACCTGTGCCGATGTCTTGTGTGCCAGTGACCGCTTCAACGGTGCCATCAGCATTGATAGTAACACGCGCCTGCGTGCCTCCACCACCACCACCGCCCCATTGACCACTACCAACACCCATACCACGCTTTTTGACACTTGTTCCAGCACCCGCAACGCTGTTGCGTCTGTGCCATCCAATTTCCTGTGCACCGAGCGTATATTGTGCTTGACGGACTTCGCTTGAATCATTGATACGTCGAAACTCAAGAGGATTCATTCCGAGTTTTTCTGCCAGTTCATCCATCAATGAGTCCATAGCAAAAGCACCTTGTGGATGTCCAGGTGCACGCATCGCGCGTTGGTTACCTGCATTGGTCGCCACATTAAATTTTTCAGTTCGCCGATTTTCGACATGATAGACATAAGGTGCTGGGAATCCTGCTCCACTGGAGATACCACCTGTGCCGTAGCCGCGCATATCGTAAGCGATGAGGCGTCCATCGCGAGTCGCGCCTGCTTTGACATGTTGTGTCATTGAGGGTCTGTTTCCAGCGACAAGGTGTTCAGCCTTTCGAGTCAACATCAATTTTACTGGTTTTCCGGTGATACGAGACAATTGCGCTGCAGTATGACCTTCAACGCCAGGACCGAATTTACTTCCAAAACCACCACCCATGTGTTCAGTGATGACTCTGACTTGGTTCGCAGGCAGTTGAAACCGCTTCGCAAGGTCATTGCGGACACCAAAAACGCCTTGAGTAGATGCCCAAACGGTTAGAAACTCTTCACCTCTCCATTCGGCAACATGCCCGTGTGTTTCCAAGCAGACATGCGTTTGGACAGGAGTATGATAGGTCGCTTCTACCGTAACGGCAGCCTCAGAAAATCCTGCTTCCACATCGCCTTGTTGGTTAACACCCGGATTACTTTTATTTCCCTTCCAATCACGAATTTCCGGTGCACCTTCCGCCATTGCATCTGCTTCCGTAACAACGAAAGGTAATTCTTCCAATTCAACATAAATCAACCGTAGTGCGTCTTTCGCGATGTCGTCGGTTTCTGCTGCAACCGCTGCGATCTCCTGTCCTTGATAACGTAGTTTTCTGTCGACTTCAGTTAAGGGAATAACCGCTTTCACACCGGGCAATTCTTCCGCACGACTCAGGTCAATCTCCTTAACGGTTGCATGCGCAACCTCAGATCGTAGAATACGTCCATAGAGCATTCCCTGTCGATTAATATCAAAGGTATACTTCGCTTTTCCTGTAACTTTTTCCTTACCGGACAAACGGGTAATCCGCTTGCCAATAAGCCGAGACTGGCTTGCTTCTCCCCATGATGCCATCTGTTTTCTCCTTTTCAATACAAAACGCGTTCATACTGACAGATACTTAGTCAAAACTACATCTTCTCTGAAGCGGTTTCGACTGCGTCAAATATAAACGGGTAAGTGCCACACCGACAAGTGTTGCCCGATAAACCTTCCTTGATTTCTGTGAGCGTCGGTTTTTTATTGTCGTTCAAGAGTGCCACTGATGAGACGATGAAACCGGGTGTGCAAAATCCGCACATCATTGCATCGTGTTTTATGAATGCTTCCTGCACAGGATGCAGATTATCACCATTTGCGATACCTTCCACGGTAGTAATCTGTTTGCCTTGTGCATCCATTGCAAGCATCATACATGCGTAAACAGATTTTCCATCAACTAAGACAGTGCATCCGCCGCATTCCCCTCTGTCACAGATAAGTTTAGCACCTGTCAAATCAACATTATCTCCGCTCGTATCAATTCCATCGCGCAAAACTGTTAATAATGTGGTGCGTGCCTCAACTTCAATCTGATATGACTTTTCATTGATATTCAGCTGAATTTTCGCAGTAGAGATCGCTTCATCGGTTTGCGCTTCTGCTGTTTTCACATCGCCGACCAAGATTGCTGGCGCGACAGTTGCAGCAACGGTTCCGGTACCTACACCTTTCAGAAAATTACGGCGCGAAATATTTGTGCCCTGTTTCTTCTCTTTATCTGACATACCTTCCCTCCTTTGCCTGTGTATACGCGATTAACAAATTAAGAAAAAATATAAGCCTCTACTTCTTGACCTACGCACATACTAAAATGTCTGTTTTTAATTTGAGTAAAATATACCAAGTTTCACTTTTTTTATCAAGCGAAAAATTAGCATCAGGTATGAAAATATTCGCCTGACGCAAACTAAATGAAGATTAACAAATTAATTCGGTAATTCTAATTTGCTCCGTTACCGGTAGGTGCGGTTTGATGAAGATTAATTTATTAATTCGGTAATTCTGATCTCTTTTCTGTCTGAATCGCGGATTATCGCAGAGAACGCGGAGGACGCGGAATTAAGAGATTCTTTGTTACCGGCCCGTCTCTGGCGAAAGCAAATGTCCGAGACACAAAAGCATTTTCCGCGTCTTCTGTGTCCTCCGCGATTCAGACAACCAGATAATGGACCTCACAGAAGAAAAATATAAAACAAGATGTCTATGGTTAGAAAATTACCGAATTTATTTTTTAATCTTCATTAACCGCACCGTGTCGTTTGCGCAACTGGTTATCGGACGCCTATTCCCTAAGAGCTGGTGCGGTTTCAAACCGCACCATAGGCGTCAATTTAGTGGTCCCCAACCCGGTAGGTGCGGTTTCTAACTGCACCTTTTTGTATCAACATCTCAAATAACGCAAAGGACGAGAATATCAGTGTTCGTAGTCGCGCAATTCATAGCGCCTCTTTTCTTTGAATGTAAGAGGCGCAATGAATTGCGCGACTACAAACGAGTTCTTTCCTTAAATTGACGCTTATGGTGCGGTTTCAAACCGAACCATAGGCGTCAATTTAAGGAAACGTCTATGTTTTTATGAACCCTTATCAATAGGCATGGTTATTGATATTGTCGGACATTTAGTCCCGTAGGGACGATATGTTTATAGTACACCGTCCAGACACGTCTCTTTAGCTCTGTCCGAGCGACATATCCCGATTGGTAACCCATTGCTATAAACATTCCGCCCCTACGGGGCTGAAGAGATTGGGGTTACCACGTTTTCTATAAACATATCGTCCCTACGGGACTAAAGAGGGTTTCTCATATTTGAAAAACCACTAAATTGACGCTTATGGTGCGGTTTCAAACCGAACCTACCGCGTTGGAGCTAAGCGGTTTCAAACCGAACCTACCGCGTTGGAGCTAAGCGGTTTCAAACCGAACCTACCGCGTTGGAGCTAAGCGGTTTCAAACCGAACCTACCGGCCCTGGGGAAATCGGGATTACCGATTTAAATACTTAATCTTCATACAGTTTTCGCTACAAAGAAAATGGTATTTCTTGACGACGAGCAGAAGGACCCTGAGCCCCGCGTTCATACTTTGCTTTAGATGCCGCGTCGCACGACAACGTTATCACCTTTTTTTAATCCGAAACGTGCGCTTGCATTCCCCAAATTTACAGCAATTTCTAACAGTCCAAAACTGCTGATAATTGCAAGAGGTTCTCCTACTTCTGATTCTGAATATGAACTGTTCAACTTCTTAAGACAAACGGAACCTGCCGTAATTTCATAGTTCGCAAAATCAACTTGCTGATAAAGTTCCTCTATTGCAGTTTCATTCGGTGAACAAGATAAGAGAAATGCGGCAAGATGCTCCTCTGAGATATTCGTAACCACATTCCCGAAACTGTCAACTTTGATAATTTGACCCGCTAACATATTGTCAGAACGATTTACCGCGGGGACTGAAAGGCGCACAAAATCTTGAATCGGAGTACCAATGTCAACAAGCGGAACACCAAGTGATAAATGTGCTGCTACAGGTGCAAATATGTCTCTACCGTGGAAGGTATTGCTAATTTGAGGTAACAGATAGGTAGGATTTTCTATTACCACCGCATCGGGAATGTAGGTCTCTTCGGTTTCAATGTCTTGTAGCAGATAACTTAAAACGCCATTGTTAGGACACACAAAAAACGCGCTATCAGTTTGGCAAACTATCGCTTGACGACTGCTGCCAACACCCGGATCAACTACGATGACATGAATCGTGCCTTTGCGGAAAAAACGGTATACAGAATGAATGGATAAAGCTGCCTCGTATACATCTTGTGGTGGGATGGCATGTGTGAGATCAACCACTTGCGCATTCGGATTAATGTTTAGGATTACACCCTTCATTACGCCGACATACACATCGCTTATGCCAAAATCAGTTGTAAGGGTGATGATGCGAGAAGAGTTTTCCATTACACGAAGTTCACAGATTAACGATTAGAGATTCAATACCATGATTGGCACGGCGCGCTTAAGCAATATTAAAAAATAATCTTTCGATTTTCCGGCAGGTGCCGAACTCGTAGGGGCGGGGTTTCCCCGCCCGCCATCAACGTACAATGTGCATATTTAATATTGAAACTTGCTTAAATGAAGTTTAAGTATTTAAATCGGTAATCCCGATTTCCCCAGGGCCGGTAGGTTCGGTTTCCTAACCGCATCGAGCATTGCTAGAAAATTACCGAATTATTTTTAATCTTCATAAAAGCACGTCTCCAAGGCACTTATAAAATGAATCCAATATACTACAGATTTGCCTGCATCCATACAAAACTTTTTGTTTGACCAGTGCCGTCATTCTCTCTGCCTTCATACTCACAACACCAGACACCTTCATAACCAGCATCTCTCAAACAACGGATCGCCTTTGCAAGATCAATTTCACCTTCACCCAGTGCTTCACCACGATAATTGCCGCGTGAACCCGTTCCATCTTTGAGATGTGTGTGTAAAGTATAGGGAGCGATAATTTCATAGTATCTACCAACAGTCTCTAAATCGTGTCCCGCCCAACGATAATTCATTGTGTCCATATTGGCACCGACATGCTTTGAACCGACACGTTCAAATAACTCCACCTGCAAATCACCATCATTAGTAACCATGCCGTGGTTATCTACCGCTAAATACACATCATCCTTTTCAGCAAATTCAAGGCATCGTGTTAAACATCCAGCCATCGCCTCAACCCAGCGACTTTCAGGAACAGAATCATTCATTGAACCACCTTCTGTCCGAAGAACCGAAGTTCCAAGAAGTTTTGCGATTCCCGCGATACGTTCCATCCGTTCAACCTGTGCGCGAATAGCCTCTTCCTCTAACACAACAAAATCGTTTCCTGCTCCGAGTGCTGAGACCTGCAAACCGTAAGACTCCACTTGCTTGCGCACGGCTTCAGCATTTTTTTCTGGATCAGCGGCATCCGCTTTCCATACATCACCGATCGAGAGTTCAACGTATCCGAACCCTGTTTCACTTGTAAATTTAAGAAAGTCATCAAGCGATTTGCCTGCGTAGTTATAATGAATCATTCCAAGTTTTGACATGTTTTTCTTTCCTTATTCAAAAAATTTTTGGAATCTTTAAAGATTTTATGCTATAATACCTTTATTAAGAGCATGCTGTCAAGCAGTTTTTGCAAATACAATAGATTGCTATAGGAAAGATAATGGAGAACTATAACCTTTTTACTGATTCTAAGTTACCTGCCATCTTTGAAAAAGTCAAGGCGGAAGAACGCCTCTCCTTTGAGGATGGAGTCACGCTTTACGAAAGCCCTGATATTACTGGGGTTGGGTTTATTGCTAATCATACCCGTGAACGTATTAACGGAAACGTTGCATACTACAACATCAACCAACACATAGATTATTCAAACGTGTGCATACTCCATGCACGGTGCCATTTTTGTGCTTTCGCAAGAAAAAATATGCAAACAGAAGGTGCTTGGGAGATGAGCGTAGATGAGTTTTTAGATAAAGCGATGTATTCTGTACAGCACGGATGTACCGAGATTCATAGTGTCGGTGGCTTGCACCCAAAACTCCCATTTGACTATTATCTTCAAATGATCCGCGGACTCAAAGAACGAATGCCCGATGTCCACTTAAAATTTTTCACAGCCGTTGAAATCCATCATTTTTCACGTATTTTTAAAATGTCTGTAGAGGATGTTTTGAAGCAACTGCGTGAGGCAGGATTAGATTCGCTTCCCGGTGGCGGCGCGGAAATTTTTGCTGAAGAGACGCGTGAAAAGATATGTCCGGGTAAGCTCAGTGCTGAAGGATGGCTTGAAATCCACCACATTGCGCACCGACTCGGCATTCCTACGAACGCAACAATGCTTTACGGACACCTCGAATCAAATGAAGATAGGGTTGACCATCTCATCAGATTACGGGAACAGCAGGATAAATCTCGCGGTTTTGTGACGTTCATTCCTCTCGCATTCCACCCCGCTAACACGCGTATGGCTTATCTACCCTCAACAACAGGGTTAACCGATCTACGCAACATTGCTGTGTCAAGACTGATGCTGGACAACCTACCCCATATTAAAGTTTATTGGATTATGACAGGGTTGGAAACAGCGCAAGTAGCACTTCGTTTCGGGGCTGATGATATTGATGGCACGGTGACAGAGGAAAAAATTACGCACATGGCAGGCGCTGATACACCGGAATCTGTATCAGTTGAGGCACTCACACGACTCATTGAAGAGGCTGGCTATATCCCGATTGAACGAGACACGCTTTACAATAAAATCATTCGAGAGGGGAATCAGTGGCACAGAAAAGCTGCTTAAGAGTCGGCGCAGTGTCATTCTTAAACACGAAGCCGCTCATTTTCCCGCTCTTAAACGGCGAACTGCAAACAGATGAGATTGACCTCAGCGTTCAAGTACCGAGTCGCCTTGCAATCCTTCTAAGTAATGACGAATTAGATGTCGGTTTGATCCCTATTGTTGAGTACTTTCGTGCAAACGCAGCTGGAAAAGGGTACCGCATTCTTCCTAACATAGCAATAGCATCGCGTGGCAGTGTTCTAAGTATCCAATTGTTCAGCCGTGTGCCGATTCAGGACATTCAACAAATTGCTTTAGATACAAGTTCAAGGTCATCTGTCGCACTATTGAAAATCTTACTCGCTGAAAAATATCAGATTTCCCCGACGTTCGTACCTTGTGATCCATCAATTGATCCTGCAAAGGCAGAAACAGAAGCAGTATTGCTCATCGGAGATGCAGCACTCAAAAATCTCGGTGCCACCGAATACAATGCAGATCTCGGATCAGAATGGCATGAACTAACAGGATTGCCTTTCGTCTATGCCTGTTGGGTCGCAAGAGGAGAAGTGTGTCTTGGGAACGTGCCGAATTTGCTTATTGATGCAAAAAACATTGGTATTAAACAAATTCCTGAAATTGCACGGATTGAAGCACTAAAACTCGGTTTACCCGAAACCCTCTGTCAACAATACTTGCAAAAACACATTCACTATGACTTGGATGAATCTGCTATAATAGGTCTTGAACGTTTTTACAAACTTGCTGTGAAAAATGGATTGGTTGAACCGGGACGAACTATATCCTTTGATACTACAAGTTCCTGATGAGATTTCCCTTTGTCACCGTTCTATCAGAAAGTGTTAATTCCGACAATATAAAAACCGAAATAGGTTGAAAAATGAATTCCGTTGAAGAAACTACTTCCATAGACGAGTTTGCACAACAGTTTGAAGATTTCCTGAAAAGCTCCGGACTCCGCTTGACACAAAAACGGATGGACGTCTTAAACCAAGTCTTTGCTTATCAAGGACATTTCCAGACCGAAGATCTCTTGGTTCACATGCGCCAAAACGGATATAATGTTTCGCGCCCAACTATCTATCGAACACTGCCGCTGCTCGTTAGAAGTGGGTTGCTAACAGAATTTATTGATGCTCAGAAAAACACCCGCTATGAAAGTATTCATTCCCTCAAAGAGCATGCCCATCTCATCTGCCTTCGGTGTGGTCAGATTGTTGAATTTAAAGAACCGGGGATTGATGCCTTGCAAAAATCTGTTTGCGAAGCACATCAATTTAAACCGGTGCGTTTTAGAAACGAGATAATCGGATACTGCGCTGAATGTCAGGCAGAACTTGAACCACCGAACCCTACTGACGAATGAAAATGAGTTGCCTCCCTGTCTCTCTTTACAAGGACATCTTCACCGGAAAAAGCACGGTTACTGACTGGATCCAATTTGGTGCCGAATTGGGTTTAGATGCTGTTGATTTTAGCATAAAATTCTTCCCAAAACGCGATGAAAAAACGGCAAGTCAAACACGTACCGCGCTTGAAAAGCACAGTATAGAAGTTTGTATGCTTGCATGCTATTCCGATTTCACCCACCCCGATGCTGAACAACGTGCACAAGAATTAACCAACCTGAAGGCAGACATCCTACTTGCAAAGACGTTGGGGGCAAAATTTGTTCGGGTGACAGCAGGACAAAATCATCCCGGTATTGAACGCGAGGAAGGGGTACGCTGGGTTACAGACGGATTTCGGCACGCACTTGACGAAGCCGAAAAGCACGGAATCACACTCGCCTATGAGAACCATACTAAAGGCGCACCGTGGCAGTATTGGGATTTCTCGCAACCATCAGAGATTTTTATAGAAATCCTCAACGCGCTTTCGGACACACCACTTGGTGTCTGCTTTGATACAGCGAACCCTCTCGTTCTTAACGAAGATGTGCTTGACCTTCTGGATAAAGTGATTGAACGCGTTGTCGTGCTTCATGTCTTTGACATGCGCGAAGCAGGAACGTTTGAGCCTGTCCGCGTCGGCACCGGTGTCTCTCCTATTCCACAAATCTTTTCACGCATGCGGCAAGTCAATTACGACGGTTGGCTTAGTATTGAAGAAGCTAGTCGTCAAGAACAGAAAGGGTTTGAAGAGGCAATCCAATATGTTAAGCAAACATGGCAGCAAGCATCATCCGCGTGACGGTTCACTCATCCGTTCCTGTGCTTGACGAGACAGTTCGGCAAGATGTTCGTCATTTGCCATCACCTGCTCAAGATGTATCTTCCGTTCTGGTGTAGCCGTGTTTATCATCTTCTCACCATATTTCCGATCTATCCAGAACCGTGCAGAGCCTCCGATATAGGCTTTCAAAGCATCCAACTTACTATCTGGATACCTTTGACACAAATTCACCGTGAACATACGTCGACGTGTGCTACCACCGAACGCCGCATGTTTGGTGTTATGGTTAAACATCACAAGATCACCCGGTGTTGTCTCAAAGATTACCGCAGGCACATCTTTTCCGTGCAACTCCCACGTCTCCTGACTTCTACCAATCTGCTGACTCAACCCATCCGCATAGTTGTCCCCGAATAGATGACTGCCTGGGATAACGCGAAGTGCGCCAGTGTTGCGCGTAAGTGGATCAAGATAGAACGCAATTTTAATGTGCATCGGATCTTCCAGTCTATGCCCACCATCAGAATGCCATCCGGTGTCACCGACGTAGAAATTACCATCACTCCCCATATAGTTAAAATCGTCATTGAGGAACGTTTTCGCAATCCCCAAAATTCTCGGGTCATCCAGCAGCGAGCACAACTCCTCACTCTGATCGATGAAAGGCACAATACAAGACCGTGCTATTCCTTCATGGGGTTTACCGTTGTGTCCACCGCCGCGTTCTTCCCAGACAGTTTCAAACGCGTCCTGAATTGCCTCTATCCTATCCGCCATTAGTTGCGGAAAACTAAGGTAACCGAACGTCCTGAAAAAATTAATCTTTGAATCGGTGATGTTGAAATCGTGTTGATTCATTTCTTCACCCTCCTTTGGACATTTATGGCAAAATCATAACATACCAAACCTTAATTTTACAAACAAAAAAGGCATCTGCCTCAACAGATGCCCAATCCAAATCCAATGGGTTTGAGTGATATCACCACTGCCAAAAAAATATAAAAAAGAAGATAGCGACCCGAAGATCGCTACCTTCATAAATCGCGATCAGGTTAGCGCGCCTATCCAAATCGCGATTTTTGTAAGCACGCCCAAAGGGGAGAGGGACAGGCGTACTTACACCGTTAAGGCACACAGTGTATGCCTAATATCTTATGTAAAACCTTTATAAACATTTCGCCCCACTGGGGCTAAAGAGTTGGGGGTATCACTTTTTCTATAAACATTTCGTCCCGCTGGGGCTAAAGAGCATTTTTCATATTTGAAAATCACTAAATTGACGTCTATAGTGGGGTTTCCTAACCGCGCCGAGTCGTTCGCGAAAACGGTTATCGGACGCACATTCCATAAGATCTGGTGCGGTTAGATGAAGTTTAAGTATTTAAATCGGTAATCCCGATTTCCCCAGGTCCGGTAGGTGCGGTTTCCTAACTGCACCATAAGCGTCAATTTAAGAAAAGACTCGTTTGTAGTCGCGCAATTCATTGCGCCTCTTACATTCAAAGAAAAGAGGCGCAATGAATTGCGCGACTACGAACGCTGATATTCTCGTCCTTTGCGTTATTTGAGATGTTGATACAAAAAGGTGCAGTTAGGAAACCGCATCTACCGTAGTTGGAAACCGCTAAATTGACGCATAAGGTGCGGTTTCCTAACTGCACCGAGCATTGCGAGAAAATTACCGAATTATTTTTTTATCTTCATGAAACCGCACCTACCGGGTTGGGGACCACTAAATTGACGCCAATGGATAGAGCAGAGCGAAACTCGACAAATGCTGATACACTATCTTGTCGGGTTTCGCGGACGCTCTATCCGACGGACAAACCACAAAAATTTGGTGGACAAAGCACTACAATACTTACTAAAACCTAAATAATAAAGCAAGTTTCGTGCCATTACTTTATTATGAGCAATTTTTTTCTATCAGAACCATTGGATTGAAATTATATTTTCTAACTTCTATACGTCTTAAACATAGGTATACACTGGATTCATCAAATCGAAAATTACCGTTATAATATTTTAAAATTAAATTATTTTCATTAAAAAGTGTAAGTTCTTTAATGTTCCATCTCATTACCGGTACGCAAAAGTTGTATGATGAAACGCGAAAATTATAGATTATGACGCAAAAATTGTATGTTACATTCAATTTTTGCGTGTTGAATTCTCAACCTCTACATTTATGATTTGAAATAGAAAACATGTGTGTCGTAAAGAATTAAATTTTTAAAGTCAACCAAAATTCCGAATCAAACGTTTATGTAAAAAACTATGTGCTGCATTATATTTCCTACAAGGCAAGGAATGATTTGCGCGTGGTAATGACGCACCACACCGCTATCTGCTTTTAGGTCTATAATTGCTCAAACTTAATATACTCCGTCCAGACTAATAATATACTTAAGGAGCACATTATGAACATGCAACCAGCATTCATCGAATTGCCATCAGCACAAATGCAGGTGATTTACAAAACAATAAAACAGGTTGTAAAATCTAATATTCCGTTTTTAATTACTGGTGAAACAGGAGTTGGTAAGGAAGGAATTGCAAAATATATCCATGAAAATAGTCCGCGTTGGGACCAACCTTTTGTAGCCATCAACTGTGGCAGATTTTCCGCTGAACTCTTGCAAAGTGAACTCTTTGGTCATGAAGCAGGGGCGTTTACCAGTGCAATACGCCAGCGACAAGGCGCATTTGAACAGGCAAACGGTGGAATCCTCTTTTTAGATGAGGTGCCTGAAATGTCTTTTGACGCACAGAAGATGCTTCTCCGTGTCTTGGATACAACTACATTCACGAGGCTTGGTGGAAATCAGGTTTTGACAGTAGATGTGCATATTCTCACTGCAACAAACAGAGATATAGAAAAGGTTGTTGCAAAAAACAAATTTAGAGAAGACCTTTACTATCGTCTTAAAGGCATGACGCTCCACCTTCCACCCCTAAGGCAAAGGACAGAGGATATTCTACCTTTGGTGGATTCTTTTATTCGTGAATTCAGTCACAATCATGGTAAAGAGGTTAAAGGGATTAGTGCTGAGGCACTCACTCGGCTTGAACAAGCGGCATGGCCCGGTAATATACGGCAGCTTAGAAGTACTATTCAAACTGCTATCGCTCTTTCCACAAGCGATCAACTTGAACCGAAAGATTTCCCAAATATCTACCCTGAGTATTTACAGACGCTAATCACAACATGGAGAACACTCCCACCGCAGACTCAACATGCGATTTGGGAGGCACTCCATCCGGAGACGCAACATATAATAATGCATGAATTCTCCACTCAGGTTTCCCAACCGTGGTATAGCATAAGAAATTCACATGGTAACGGGATTGAAGTCGAAGCAGAACCTATCAATATAAATAACATGAGTCAGAATCAAATTCTACGTGAAGTTGCACAGATGCGTATTCAAAGATATACATCGCTCCGTAAGGCAGCAGATTCGTTAGGGATTGATATCCGAACACTACAGCGACATGCGCAATGGAATGATGCAGACAATTGATGGTGGACTAAATGTCCATTTTTCCAATCAAAACTGCATTAAATGAAAACAAAAGTAAATATAAACCCGTATTTAAATTTCAACATTGTTGAAACTATAAGGACTCTCTTTGGTATGACAATATTTAAGAGAGTCCTTTATAGTTAAATTGAGATTCTGTAATGAGAAGCGAATATTGTGAACTTAACATAACTCAGGGTTATTTAGTTTTAGGCTTTTTGTCCATTTTAGACGAAAAGTCGCGATTCGGAGATCGCTCGGACAGCGGAAAGTCTTAGATTGAAAATCTAAATATTCGGAGAACTAAATAGCCCTGAACATAACTTAAACTTCATTGACAAGCTACAAGAAAAAATGTATCATATTTATATAGGATAATTTGGAAGGATGTATTCGCTTATGAATAAAAAACGTCTATTATTTATCGTTGTTCTGAGTGTTGCCGTTGTGTGTATAGGACTATTTTACTGGAACACTCAACGTCAAGGAAACTATGCAAAAACGCGAGAACTATTTGCTCCTATTTATACATATTCAGGTAGACTCACATTAGAAGAACAAAACAGTTATATTGAATTCGCTAATTCGCTAATGAAAATTGACCAATCAGCAGCAAAAAAATATGTGCTTCCCAAACGGGATCAACTACAATTAGAAGCACATGTCAACACATTACATCGTAACAATCCTGAACTATTTATCAAGAAGAGTATGGGTATCTCCTCCGATGCGGATGTCAAGTCATACCAACTGTACTTCGGAATTCTCGCTCTGATTGCTAAAACGAAGTTGGCGGATTTTCCAGCGAGTAGCCGTTCAAAAATGATTCAGCATCTTGAGACACTCAACAAAAGACTGACTAAGAACAGTGTTGAAGCATATATTGAAAAGGTTAAAGACCTTCCTCCCGGTCCAACGCTAAAACTTCCATCAATAGCTTTTGGAATCCAATTTATTATGACCAAAGGACGTGATCAATGGACTATGGAAGCGGACGGTTCCCTTAAATTACCAGAAGGTGGTAAACTCGGAGTTGTACATATCACGGATATTTATGAAGATAAATTTGAGCTTAATCTTGATTCCCCTACAGATAGTGGTATAACAGAGGATACAACCGAATTGCACGCTAAAATTGATCGGCTTTTTGAGCAGCTTACGGATGAGGAATTCCAAAGATTTTCTGATCTTAGTAAGACAGAGAGATCTGTAGAAATCGAAAAGTTGTTCTCTTCAGAATAGAGGTTAGTGTTTATTGTGAATCCGAATCTCTTTCCAAAATCCCAAGAGAAGCCATATTCCTTTTTTACGAATCGCCCTTGTTACCAATCCTCATAGTTCAGTTTGAATCTCTTATTTTTCCTCCCTCAATTATGAGAAAGCAGCAACCTGATGGTACACGCCTCATCAAACTTGATCCTCTGCTAAAGCCTCATGCTTCGGAATTGCGTGAGCGGTTCGCGCACTTTCAACGTTTCAAAGCACAGATTGAGAATAGCAGTGGTGTATTAGGTGAGATTACACAAGGACACCGTTATTTCGGTTTCAACCGTGGCGAAAATGCTGGGGAATCGGGTGTATGGTACCGCGAGTGGGCACCAGGAGCAAAAGCTCTATCTCTAATTGGCGATTTTAACGACTGGAACCGTGATGCCAACCCTATGTCTGTTGATGAATGGGGAATTTGGCATCTATTTCTACCAGACAAAGATTATTCAGGTCGATTGACACACGGTAGCCGAGTAAAGGTGCATGTTATATCCGAACTCAGTGAGCTTGATAGAATTCCCGCCTATATCCAACGTGTCATTCAGGAAAGTGAAACCGATTTCACCGGACAGTATTGGTCACCGCCAGATCCATATCAGTGGAAGCATGAAATCCCAAAACGAATCCGACGAGGCACAGAGACCTCCCCCTACAGTAAGGGGTTGGAAGGTTTGCGGATTTACGAAGCACACGTGGGCATGGCACAAGAAGAAGAAAAGGTTGGAACGTTCGCTGAGTTTACACAAAACGTGCTGCCAAGAATTGTCAACTTAGGGTACAACGCAGTGCAATTGATGGCAATCATGGAGCATCCGTATTATGCCAGTTTCGGGTATCACGTTAGCAACTTTTATGCTGTCTCAAGCCGTTTCGGAACACCTGAAGAATTAAAAGAACTCATTGATACTGCACACGGGATGGGTCTGCTGGTCATTATGGATCTGGTTCACAGTCATGCTGTTAAAAACCTGAATGAAGGTTTGAACCGTTTAGACGGAACCGAGCATCAATATTTTCATGCCGGTCTAAAAGGTGAACACATCGCATGGGATTCGCTTTGTTTTGATTATAGCAAATATGAAGTGCAACGATTTCTACTGAGCAATATCCGGTATTGGTTGGAAACTTATCGGTTTGATGGCTTCAGATTTGATGGTGTGACGAGTATGCTCTACAACGACCACGGACTTGGACGGGAGTTCACAGGCTACGCCGATTACTTCGGTCCCCAAGTTGAGTTAGACGCAATTGCGTATTTGATGTTAGCAAATGAAGTCGTCCATGCTGTAAACCCACACGCGATTTCCATTGCTGAAGATATGAGTGGAATGCCCGGGCTTGCACGTCCGATCGAAGAAGGTGGAATAGGCTTTGATTATCGCCTTACAATGGGAATTCCAGATTATTGGATTCGCTTGTTGAAAGAAAAGAAGGATGAAGAGTGGCACATCGGTGAGATTTACGGAATGTTACGCAACCGACGTGTAGGTGAGAAGCATATTGCTTATGTCGAAAGCCACGACCAGAGCATTGTCGGGGATAAGACGCTTGCAATGCAATTGATGGAAGCTGAACTCTACACAAAAATGAGCGTTTTCACGCCAAATCTTAAGGTTGCGCGAGGCGTTGCGTTGCATAAATTGATTCGCTTACTCACGTTTAGCTTAGGTGGAGAGGGGTATCTCAACTTTATGGGCAATGAGTTTGGACACCCTGAGTGGATTGACTTTCCGCGTGCAGGAAACGACAATTCCTATTGGTATGCACGCAGACAGTGGCATCTTGTTGACGATGATACACTTTACTACAAGCACCTAAACACTTTTGATGCTGCGATGCAACACCTTGATGCTGCTTATCACCTGCTCACTGATGAAAATATCCAGTTGTTATTCATTCACGAGGATGCAAAACAGATTGTCTTTGCGCGCGGTGGGCTTGTCTTTGCATTCAACTTTCATCCGACAGCATCTGCAACGGATTGGCGTATCCCTATGCCTGAAAAGGCAGATTACCGGCTCATCCTCAACACCGATGATACAGAATATGGTGGCTACGGTGCCGTAGAGGGTGTCCATCGTCCGTGGCAAGATATAGAGATGGAGGAACAGACACAGTCGATTCAACTCTATGTTCCTGCCCGAAGCGCACAGGTGTTAGAACCTGAAATAAAGTCAAATCTATGAATAGTACAGGGTTATTTAGTTTTCGGTTTTTCTGCTATATTTTTCACATTTCTATATAAACCACCTACGGTATAAACTATCAGTAACGTGAGTTTGATATATAGCAAATTCTAAACATAAATGGACATTTTCGTAGGGGTTAGGTAACCTAACCCCATAAGCGTCAATTTAAGGAAAGAACTCGTTTGTAGTCGCGCAATTCATTGCGCCTCTTACATTCAAAGAAAAGAGGCGCAATGAATTGCGCGACTACGAACGCTGATATTCTCGTCCTTTGCGTTATTTGAGGTGTTGATACAAAAAGGTGCGGTTAGGAAACCGCACTTACCGTAGTTGGAAACTGCTAAATTGACGCCTATGGGGTTAGGTTACCTAACCCCTACGGGCGAGAAGACCTCGCCCCTACGAGAAGCCCGACATCTTGTTTTTATCAAACTCACGTTATCAGTAACACTCATTAACTGATAATTCTTAAAACTAAATAGCCCTGCTAAAAGGAATGTTTTGTTGTGTTTTGGTTGAAAATATGGTATTCTTAATAATGTGTTGCATTAATTGCATTAAAATTTGGGATTTTTGGATAATTTTACAAAAAAAACCTTCGCGAAAAAAGGGGTTTGGATGCGGTTGACACAAGAGGTTATTGCTGATCTGGATGTTCTACTTAGGTACACTTCTGTGAGTTTGGCATGTGAAGCAGCGGGTGTGAGCGTGGGTTCGTATTATCGGTGGCATTGGGAGTCGCGTAGGCTTTCTCGTCGGCGTGTTCCGAATGCTGTTGATACACCTTATGAGAGTTTGCTGCGTGAGTTCGGTAGAGTGGCTCGTATGTCTCGGAAGCGTTATTTGGCGTATAAGCGGCGGGTGCGTGCGAGAAAAGGAGTGGTTCAAAAGCGTGGGGTGAAGTTAGAAAGTGGCGTAGACGTCAAAAACCGTGAATGGGTTCTTGAACTTTGTAAAGAGACTGCGTCACTGACTTCAGTGGATTTTTAGGAGGAGGAAAATGAATAAGAAATTGAAGTCTTATTGGGCGAAACATGTAGAACAGCCGGCATCTATCAAAAATAAGTTTGAAGCAATGGGGATCGGTTTTCTGGATTTAAAAGAGGCATTTGCGTTGTATCATCCGTGTGTTTTAGAGAAGCGTTTGCTGTCAGAGATGCCTATGTCGGTGCAGGAGAAATTTTTTCGTTCGGGTTATATGACGATGGAAGAGATGGCTTGGGTGATGTGTTTGATCGGGTATCGTAAGTGTGTGGAAGATAAGGATAAAATTGGTGTAGATATCAAGGGCGAAGTTACCTATACAAAAATTTGTGATGCTTATAGCAAGTATTATGGGCTGGAACCGTTGCGGGAATACAACGGCATTCTTATTGATCACAAAGAAAACTGTCAGGACTGGATGGATAAGCTGCTCAAACCTTTTTATCGTCCGTGCCTTTCGTCTGCGTTGCGGGAGGTGGCTGTGCGTGGGCATGCCCGTGGATTGTCTACGACAGCAGTGATCAATGATTTGATTTTTATGGATGAGGATTTGTCGCCATTTGCGTTATGGAAGTATGGAAATACTTGCGGTCTGGATCGGCTTCGGAGGTATCTTCATCCGCAGTTGGTGTATTTGAAAGCGTCTAATCCGCGTTTTCCGAAGAAATACCAGAGTGTTTGGGATGATGAGCGTGAGCGTTTTCAACAACAGTTGACAGGTATACCGATGTCGACGGTAGTGGAACAGGTTCAGGCGTTGTCGGATCATTATGAAAAGTTGGTGGCGGCGCGGGATGCGGTGAAGGATCCGAAGGATTTGGTGTCGTTGTCGAATGCGATTGTAAAGACAGTGGCGGGTCTGTTTGCGCTGACGCGTGATCCTGTTTACCGGGATCAGTTGGATATGTTGAAAGAGCAAAATAAGTTGGAAATGCTGGGTGCGGAGTCTTCTGATGCGCTCGGTTCTTCGGATGTGCAGTCACTTGTGCCGCCTAAGGTTGCGGCACTGAATGCGCCTGCTGCGGATGTGCTTTCTAATGAGAGTGCGGTTCGGACAGAGGAGGCGGCTGTGGGAAAGGAGACAAAGTAATACCATTTCTAAAAAATTATCTTTCATTAGGGATTTGTCCGTGGAAGAAACCCTCACCCATATACTGCTCGCTCTGGGGACCCTTCCCCCTTATCAGAGAGACTTCTAAAGAATAGTCGTTATGAAAGTTTTTCAAATAGAAATGGTATAAGAAGTTCTGCACTCAATTAAGATTTTTCAAAACTTGATGCGTAAGGAGAATATAATGAAACAAATCAAAAAATCGTCTCTGTATTTCATAGGTTTAACGCTTTTGCTGTTTTGTGGAATAACTGTGGCAAAAGCTCAAAACCCGCAGCAAATTGCCAAAAAGGCGTTGGCTTCTACGGTGCTTTTGCTCATGGAAGATACTAACGGTCAACCACTTACACTTGGTAGTGGTTTCTTCGTTAGAAATAATCAGGTTGCAACAAACCTTCATGTTGTTAAAGGTGCTTCGCGCGGTTACGCAAAACTGGTAGGTAAAAAAACAAAGTACGACATTGAAGGGATCACAGCGGTTGATGCAGAACACGATCTTGTCATCTTAAAAATTTCAGTTCCAGGAGCACAGGTAATTCCACTTGGTGACAGTGATACGGTTCAAGTTGGCGCGCCTATTTACGCTGTGGGAAACCCCCGTGGATTGGAAGGCACGTTCTCACAGGGAATTATAAGTAGCATCCGAAAGGTTGGAATAGATAAGATTCTTCAACTTACTGCTTATTCTACTGTGAAAAATCTGGAGAACTTGAAGCAGCGTCTTATTCGCCGAGCGTAAAACCTGTATTTACTCCAGTCTGGAACTGGCCAACAGCAGAAAACCACAAAAATGTATCTGCCAACGAAAAGACTGTTGAGACTGAAATGAAAAAGGGTGCCTATGCCTTTTTTCCCGTAAGTCGACGTGAAACTCCTGATTGGCTAAACCCTAATAGTATTAAAGAAGGTATTATTGAAGGCGGTATAAATGTTTTTGCTAATCGTCACTTCGCTCATCAACTTGACAAACCTATTTGGATAGAAACTTGCGCGGAGGAAAATATAGGTTGGATACTAGACGTATTCCTTGACTCCTCAGTTGACGTGGAATTGCTTTGGAAACTTCAAGTTACAGAAGCGGGAAAACGGATTTTACCTAACGCGAGTCTGTCACAAATTAAAGATATAGAGAATCGCAATATTCTTCGGAACGCCTTACGAAATGTGGATCGCGTGTTGAAAAAAATTCTTCAAGATTCTACTGCGAAGTTACGTCATACCTTTCGTAACCATAAACTGTCTAGACTTGTTATAGAGTTGGAAGGCGGACAAAAAATTCTTACCCCGAACTCGTTATCAGGCGGTCAATCTCAACTGTTCCACTTATTCACCACAATTATTCGATATGGTGAAAGTACTGATATTAACAAAAGCATTCATCTCCCCGATATTACAGGACTTGTTATCATAGATGAAATTGACGCTAATTTACATCCGACTCTTCAACACGATGTTCTTCCTCAACTCATAGAAATGTTCCCGAAAGTTCAGTTCATAATATCTTCTCATTCTCCGCTGTTTCTGCTCGGTATGGAAAGAAGATTTGGTGCGGACAAAGTCACCATTCTCGAATTGCCAGACGGAGATAGGATTAATAGTGAACGGTATTCTGAATTCGGAACAGCGTTTGAATACTATAAAACTACAGAACGTTTTGAAGAAGATATAAAACAACTTATCGCTAGTGCAACAAAACCTGTTGTGTTGACAGAAGGAAAGACAGATGCGCGCTATATTCAAACAGCATTGGAGTTGCTCGGTGAAGAAGAACTCTTAAATTCTTTGGAAATCATGCCTGTTGGCAAAGAAGATGAAAAAGGAGATGGCGGTGGAGGTAAAAGTGGATTAGACAATTTTCGAAGATTTTATGCCCTGAAATCCTCAATTATTCACCAGCCGATTTTGCTTCTTTATGATTCCGATGTTAAAAAAATACCTAAACCTGTTGAGAAACTCTTGGTAAAAAGAATCCCAGAGAATCCTGAAAATACTGAAGTGCCAGAAGGCATAGAAAACCTTTTTCCAGAGGAACTTTTTGAGGAACGTTTCTATGATGAAACAGTTATAAAAAAAGGTGACGGTGGACAGGTAGCAAAACGGGAACTGAATAAAACAAAATTTTGTGATTGGATTTGTGAACAAAAGAATGTTGACCACTTTACTAAGTTTGATAATGTAGTGGAAATTCTCAAGGAGTTTTTTGAAGCCACTCAGCCACCTCCGGTTCAGCAACCACCCGAATAATAGGTGCTTTTCAAGTAACCTACAAAACAGATTCTAACCAATCAATAGCAGCTTGTTCGTTCTGCTCAATTGCGATTTCGACTGCGCGTTTGGCATGTTCCAAGAGGTCTTTGGCACGTTTGCGTCCGTTGAAGGATTCAATCACTTTCTGTTCAATTTCACCCTGTTTCTCTTTGGGCAGAATGGGAATAGAAAAATCCAGAATGTCATCGTCATTCAAGGTTGGATATGACGTTCCAGTATTCGGTTTCCATGACCATGTTAGAAAGAGTTTAGAGTGTAAGCATGCTAATAAAGTTTCTTTGTTAATCTGCCCATTTTCTCTCAATACACAAAAGGCACCGCTCCCAACGTATCCATCTTCCTGAACAATAGTAATACCACCTCTGTAAGTTCTGACTTTAGAGACAATAGTATCGCCCTTTTTCAAAACGCGTTTTGCATTCGCAGGCAAATCTTTACCCAAGACTTCCTCTGCTACTATTTCTCCAGTGGAAACATTAACGCTTCCTATCTCTACGTAGTGATACAATTTTTCTGGGTCTACTTCAAAAGTGCTTTTGTTCTGTTCGAATTCATCTCTAACCTTGGTAGACTTATGGGAGTAATTCTCTATTCCCTTTTCTATTTCATCATATTTTGGCTGGAAATAATCTGCGTCAATGCGTTCGACGTGCTGTGTGTCGGAAAAGTTTTTGACGAAGGTTAGCTGATGCTTCGGTTGCCAGTCTGCAAGTCCGAGTTCTGTGAGGAGGAGGGTTTGTGCTTCAGAATAACGTTGTTTAGAATCTGCTCTTGATATTTCTACTTGAGAACAATACGACGCTATTGTTTCTTGGAATTTTCTATTTAAATCTGGGATTAAAAAAGACTTTATAGCTGAATAATCTAAAGCTGGTCTGGTAATTCCTACCACGTGCCTTGTTGATTGTGAATAACCATATTTGCAATTTAGGAAGGTAGACAAAAAATAAGGGACGATATTTCTAACCGTCATTTTTACGGAATGCTGATTAATATTTGCACCTACAAACTCATCTGTCACAACCGCGGATTTTCCGTAAGAAACACCTGTAATAGTCAGTAAAATGTCATCTTTTTGCAATTGGCTTCTTAGTATTTCTTGGTTTTGTGATGGTGACAAATGTTTTATACCAGAGTCTGAGATGTAATTTGGCATTATATTTTGCACTCTCAGAAAAGGTATTCCTTCCTCTGGATATACTGCTCCAAGAGGTGTTGCGCCTCCTGATATATGTATAATAAATTCAGAAAGAGGTTGAGCTTTTCCCTTAATCTTTCTCAGATTTTCAAGGTGCCATGGATGGTAATGTTCCGCATCCAGTCTATTATCTTTGTGTAAATTGATTTCACTATAATTAACGATTGAATACTGCATTATGGAGTCTGACCATCCCTCTTTTCTATCGCTTTTCTGGCATCTTCAGGAAGGTTTTCGTAGGTTTTCTGAATTTGTTTAGGTTGCGTAATCAAGGTATCAGCAATTATGTTGATCAACTGAAAAAGCACCTGAACATCAGTTATATCGCTAAAATCAACAACTCCAGGGTGAACAGCATTGTTGCCTGTTACCCTTAGAATGTCTAATGATTGCTGAATTTTCGGGTCAAGACCGTTTGCAACAAGGTTTTTTATGGCATCATTGATACTTCCTGTTTCGCCAAGATGTTTGAGAAGCATTTCTACAGCCAATCTCAGCAAAGCGGAAGCGGCACGAGGAGATTGATTAGCAATGCTGGCTGCCTCATCATAAAGTTCTTTTACAGTATCTGGTAAATCGCTATTTGCTGATGGAGCTGTGCCTATGGGTGGATAGATAATGTTTTCAGCTAACCAAAATAATGCTTCATTGCAATTAATACAAAAAGAGATTTTTACTTCCGCTATTTTTAGAGAATATTGTTCTGGAATGTAAATACCTGTTTTGAGTTGTTGCTGAAGTTGTTGCTGTATCGGATCATATAAAGCAATAGGATACCATTGATGGTTTGCATAGACATGACAAAAGGGACAGTTAAAACTTCGACTCCCATGTTTAGGTGGATAATATTCAGACATGTTTACCTCCAAAAACTTAATTCTTGATCTCGTGCCCATTCAATAAAGGCTTCGGCGATCCCGTCGGGTAGTTCGCCATTGTGATTGTGTAGGTCGTGTTCAATAATTAGATGTCCGTTTTCGTCTAACTTGTATTGCCCATTGCTATTTTCGAGAAAAATGTAATTTCCCGAATTATCCTTGCCACCTTTCTCGGATACAGCGAAAAAGATAGGGTAGTCGTCAACTCTGGGACAAAGCGGTCCTTGGTCTGGGGCATCGTTCCATTTCTGCAGGAAGAGAACGCTTGTTTTGGTGCCGGTGTGGGGTTTGAAGGTGTTGGTATCCAGTCCGACTACCGCCAAGATACGGGCATGTTCCGCGATAAAACCGCGAATGTATTTATCAGATGTGTTGTTGAATCTGCCTTGTGGGAGGACAATCGCCATGCGTCCACCAGGTTTGAGGAAGTCTAAATTGCGTTCAATGAACAGAATGTCGCGACCAACTTTGGTTTGTGCTTTGTTTCCGTTTTCTTTAAAGCCGAGTTTGTATTGATGAAGGATGCGGTTCTCCTTGATGTCTCCTGCGAAAGGAGGATTTGCCATCAGAATATCAAAGTTAAATAGTTTATCCTCGCCTTGTTCGGTTCTCAGCACTTTGAGCCGATCAAATCCTCTGCCGTAGGTCATGTTCCAAATCCTATCTCTTTCGACTCTGTCATTCCAGCGTTCGTAATCGAGTGTGTTGAGATGCAGGACGTTTGTTTCTCCATCTCCTGCTATTAGGTTAAGGGTTCTGGCAATCCTAACCGTTTTTTCGTCAAAGTCTATGCCAAATACTTTTAGAACATGTTCTTGTTCTTCTTTCGGAATTTCAGCGTTGGTAAAAGTCTGTTCAGTAAGTTTGAAAACGGTGTGTACGGGGAATCCACAACTGCCAGCGGCGGTGTCAATCATATACTCTCCGCGTTTGGGGTTGAGCATTTTCACGCACATATCAATCACGTGCCGCGGCGTGAAGTATTGCCCTTTTTCGCCTTTGGCAGATTTACTGACGAGATATTCAAACGCTTCGTCAACAATCTGTAAATTGGAGTTAAAGAGTTTAACATCTTGCAAACTTGATACACAGACTGATAGATGGCTTTCTGAGAGTTCAAATGTTGAATATTCGGGAAAAACGCCTTTCCATTGGTTTTTTGCGTCGTTGAAAAGGTGCTGAATTTTGGTTTTTAGTTCGGTGTCAGTTTGTCCTGTGTTTCTAAATTCCATAGGGCGAAAATCATCATCGGAGATTGTTTCAACGGCTTTCTTGAGAATCTCATAATCTGGATGCTCAACCTCGTAATCTTGGTCTGGTTCTTGTATAGCGGTGTTGATGCGTTGTCGTAAGAGACGGTTGATGAACTCTTTGTCGCCTTGACTCTTGAATTCGTCATAGAGTTTGGTAAAGATGAGTTTAAAAACCTCCTCAAAGACATCCACGCCAGCATTGGCAAGCACTTCGTCTTCAAGTTCCAATATGATGTCTTTCAAGGATTTTCGTTCTGTGGCGAGTTTGTCTTTGAGTATAAGGTCTTTCAGAGTAAAACGTTCGTTGAGGATATCGGCGAGGGTTTGGTCAGCGTTGGGAATATCGGTAATTTCTTCAAAGTAATTCGGGTCTTTTCGGTGGTAGTGTGAAATTTGCTGTCCGTTTGTCCACACGGCGATGGGAGCACCCGTGGCGTTGCAGTAGGAGCGGAGTTGATCTTTACCATCTTGAAGTTTCGGTTTCTTTACCTCAATGATAACGTAGGGAGTATCTGGTCTGTCTTTGTCAAGAATAACGATGTCGGAGCGTTTCTTTTCTCTACCGAAGTTGACGGGGTGTTCAAACCTAACACGGTCTCGCGGGTATTGATACTGTTTCAGTAGCCGTTCGGCATAAAGTTGACGGACAACCTCCTCCGGTTTTAGCTGAATCGCTTTCCCCCGGACAGCGCAGTAAATGAAGGGTTTTTCCGCATTGCCTTCCACATTTTGGCGTAAATCCTGAATTTCGGAGTTGTTGAATAGGTCAAGGTGGTAATTGCTGTCTTTTAGGATGGTTTGGATGATGTCGGGTTGTACCATTATGTTTCTCCATTGTGTTTTAGGTTGGATTTTGCCATGAAATAGAGAAATTGTCAATAAAATAATTTAGTTTTTGAATGCAGTAACGGGATAAATCAGGAGTACAGTCTTGTCCTACAAGATAATTGGCTCTTACTTACAAATAAATCGAACTTACAAAGTCCTCCCACAAGAATACTTCGCTACAATTCAGGGTTATTTAGTTTTCGGTTTTTCTTGTGTAATTTATCACAAGTGTTAATATTTTGTAATATGCAGATGTCGCGTGACTTTTCACGCGACATCTGCTATACTTCACCTTAAAAAATAGGACTCTTTTGAGGTGAACCATGACAAGAAAATTCTCTTGCCACTTACTTGATATGTTAGCAGAAGTTCCAGATCCGCGCAACAATAAAGGAAAGCGACACCCGTTGGTATCTATCCTTGCACTTGTGGTTATCGGTTTGATGTGCGGACATAACGGGTATACATCCATCGCAACTTGGGCACGGTCTCAACCGGCACTCACAAAAGCCCTCGGTTTTACACATAAGAAGACACCTTGTGCCGCAACGATACACAATCTTTTGAGAAGATTAGATGTTGTTGCTTTAGAAGCGACACTGACAAAATGGGTAAATACAGTCATTCAAAGTCGTCCGGATCTGACAAGTTGTCTTACCGCAGTCGCAATAGATGGCAAAACGATGCGTGCTACCCATAAACAAGAAGCGACAATAAAACATTTACTCTCTGTCGTCTCTCATGAGTTAGGGATCACTCTCACGCAATGTAGTGTTAGCGACAAAACCAACGAAATACCTGTTTCAACACAAATCCTTGAAGCATTTGATGTCAAAGGTAAAGTCATAACAACGGATGCGCTATTGACACAGCGTGCTTTCTGTGAACAAATCATAGATGCGGATGGCGACTATCTGCTCCCTGTAAAAAAGAATCAAAAGCATCTATTTTGGGCGATTGAGACACTTTTTCAAGCCGACGCTGACACGCTTTCTGATGACACAGTGGCTTATGAGACTTATGAAAAAGGACATGGCAGACTTGAAACGCGGTGTCTCAAAGCAAGCCCAGCACTCAATGACTATCTTGACTGGCCAGGTTTAGCACAAGTGATTGAATATCGCTACATTCGCAAAAATATGCGCACGGGTAAAGAAACGCACAAGGTTCAATATGGTATTACAAGTCTTAGCCCGGAAGAAGCGGCTGCCGAACGCTTACTCACTATCCGCCGTGGACATTGGACAATAGAGAACAAAGTGCACTGGGTGCGCGATGTTGTGTTTAGGGAAGATGTCTCTCCTGTCAGATGTGGTGCCATTCCACAAGTGATGGCAGCAATGCGAAATACGGCTATGTCAGTATTGCGATTTTCAGGGTATACCGCTATCACAAAAGCAACCCATTTTTTCGCTTCAAAACCTAAACTCGCAGTTAAACTCATAAAATGAAAATTCTTAAAACTAAATAACCCTGGCTACAATTGAATGTCTCTGAAAAATTTATGAAATTATGGTATAATTATGGTATAATTACAATATAATATAATATGGTACAATATCATATAATTATAGTGCAATATCGTATACGATTGTACATGTGTACATGAACCTTTATAGTTAAGGAGAAAAATTATTGGCGATACTACGACCAGTTGATCATCATACAAAAGCCCAACTCAACGAATACCTTGGCAAGATTGAAGAAATTCTTGAAGCAGACGCGCTAACAATCTTCAGTCCGATTCTGCCCGGTTTAGAAAATATTGTAAAGAAAGCCATTGAATTATTCCAAGAACGAAAACCTAGAATAGTCGTTATTTTAGACACACCTGGCGGTATTGTTGAAGTGGTTGAGCGCATTGTGCATATTATCCGCCATCACTACCATGAAGTCTACTTTCTGATTCCTGACCGAGCTATGTCCGCTGGAACAGTTTTCGTAATGGCAGGAGATCGTATTTTCATGGGTTATTTTTCATGTTTGGGGCCCATTGACCCTCAAATTGTGAAGAACGGTGAACTTGTTCCTGCCTTATCGTATTTGAACCAGTATCAGAGACTATATGAAAAAGCTGATGCTGGCCAACTAAACGTGGCAGACATTACACTTCTCAACAAACTTGACTTAGGGGAACTTTACCAATTTGAACAAGCGCGAGAATTGTCGCATGAACTTCTGATTAAGTGGCTTTCTAACTATAAATTCAAGGACTGGAGTGACAGTTCAACAGGAAAACCTGTATCCGATGAAAAAAAGAAAAAGAGGGCGGAAAAAATTGCCGAAACCTTGAGCAATAATGAATATTGGCACTCTCACGGACGTATGATTTCTAGAGACACTTTGACCTCACCTTCGGAAAAAATACGTTTGAAAATTGAGAGCATTGAAGATCATCCGAATCTTTCACTTGCTCTTGATAATTACGTCGGATTACTCAAAGATTATGTTCAGAGAGAGAATTACCCAATGTTTATTCACACTCGCGAATATTTCTAATCAAAAGGAGGTTCACAATGAAAGACTTACATCAATCCTTGAAACATTCTCTTGTAAAGAATGTCTGTGATAAAGAAACCTCCAATAAAACTAAGGAGGTTATGATGCCGCGTAAGCAGTGGATTGACCTGACTGAAACGGGTAACAATCCGAAAATTGATACTCAACTTTTATCAGAATTTCATCGCCTGACCGAAGAATATGATCGCCTAACTGCCCCTATAAAGGATGTTGTACGTGTGACGGAAGGTGCTGATTATAACTTATCGCATCCACTTGCTTCCAAAGACAGGCCTACCGATGCCTATCATCTTGGAAAGAGCATGGTGAAGTTAAAAGAACCCGATCAGTGACGAAGGCACGTTCCACATTTTATCCACCCTTCAGTCAAATTGTCCGCTCAGAGCCATTCAGTGTTGCTCTTATAGCAAGAATCTTTAGACAGAAGGCACACAAACTACTAGGAGAATTGAATGGCTCTGATATTGTGCTCAGAAGTATTCAGTTTTGGGTTTTCTAAATGTTGTAAAGGGAAGAATGATCAAGCCACAGAGCCACCGCCTACGATAGAAAAATATGCCAATTCTATAAATTATTTTCTCTTTTGAAAAGAATGTAAGAGGCGCAATGAATTGCGCGACTACAAACGCTTTTGTTGTAAAATTGGGCTTACAAAGCCCTCTTACAAGAGTGTTTCGTGACAATTGAGTGGCTCTGTTACAGAAACCACAAGCGGACGCGCTTCATTTAGCAATTGCATCGTTTCACGAAATTGACGTGATGCTCACATGGAATTGTACGCATCTTGCTAATCCGAACAAGTTTAATTTTATCACACGGATTAACCGAGAATTAGGTTTACCGACTCCAGAATTAATAACACCGCTTGATTATTTAGGAGGTACTGCATAAAATGGCACAGAACATTGATCTTCGCAGCCCAGAAATGAATGAAGTCGTTAAGGAAGTTCGGGAAATGCGGAATAAAATTTCAGAAAAATGTGGACACGATCTGAATCGTTTACTCGCTTACTACCAAAAAGTAGGCGAAAAAATGCGGAAGACCGGTAAGTATAAGTTCGTTGATCCAGAACCGCTTGCAGAGAAGCCTAAGTCTTTAGAATCTCCATCAGGTAAAGCTGCAGATTAAAGTATAGCAGCATGTGACGCACACTTTTGATTATTCTTTGCCCGAATACGTGCCGTATGGACGGTGTTTTTCATCTGGAAAAACTAGGGACAGCCAACCGTGACCTCTGCCTTTTCGGTATGTCTATGTTGGGTTGCCAGAGCCAGACACTCTGGCATTTTTGCGGACATTTCACGGTAGGAAAACGCAGTCCGGACTTACAACCTCGCCTTTTGAATGGCTCCTTATTACGTGGTGTTATTTTCCAATGAATATTCACGGTTCCCACGAGGACCACCGCCAATCGCCCACGTGCCACGGAACAACGATTGTCGTTTCGGTGGCATCGTTTCAATGATTTCATGGCTCAGGTTCAACCGATGCCACTGTGCCCAAATTGAGTTGTAACAATTGAACACTACACAACGTGGATTATCAGGGTTCTTCCAGTCGTTTGCAGCATGCACAAGGCTTTCAGTGAAGATTACCGCGGAACCGGGTGGGCAGCTATAATCTTCCATCACCTCACGCATACTATCCTCCCAAGGTGACTCCCTGATATTCGGACGATAGGGATCGGGACCGCCATAGTTAAAATGTGCTTTATGTGATCCGCTTAAGAAAGAGGTGCCACCCTGTCCAGCTCTCACCTCCTCAAGTTCCCATACGACACGAGTAAGTCCAGCGAATATTTTTCCACCTGCGACCTGATACCGCATTGCATTTGCTTGCTGCGGGGGTCGGACAACATGCGGCAGACCGTTATCACCTCGTGACAACCTGCTCCAGCCGGGTTCTCGGACAGCCGTGAAAGAATCTTCACACCGAAACCCGTAGCAATCCTCAAAGATAAATCGTTCATCGGCAAGAATTTCGTTTAGAATACCTACAATTGCGGGATGATCAAGTAAGTTCTGGAGTGTTCCGTGATAACTTTGTCTGGCACCCGCATAAACTTCCGCTTTCATCTCTTCGATTTCCGACTCTGACAATACTGACGGTAACAAAATCCAACCGCGAAGATCGAAGAAAAACTTCTGTTCTGGTGTCATCAACTTCTCTTCTGGAGCCAACGGTATTGGTTCATTAGTATTACGTACTTCTTGCGTCATAATAAAATCCTTTATAGTCAAATTGACCATGATATCACAATGCCTGTTTCAATCCAGGCAAGAAATAATCCTTAACAACAACTTCCCAACTCATGTGAGAAGCGATATCGTAACCTTCTTTTATCATATCCTCAACATCGCGCGGTTTCCGTGGTAGACGACCGAGAAGTTTCGCTGCGATGTCACGACTATTTTCTACCTCAATCTGTGTTCGTTCAGCTAAACCGATGTTAAGCACGTCCTGTAATGAAGTCGGAGGCGTATTCAAGTGCGTATAGTCGGCAATGACAACATTGGAAACCTCTTGATTATCGGTGGCACGTTGAATGAAACCGCAACACCCACACACGTTGCTAACAACACAGATTGCACCGAAACTAAGCGGCTCCACCTGTGCGATCCCGAAAGGTTCATAAATTGACTGTCCAAATTCTGCATCACTGCCTTTGCGAATGTCCATAAATTCCATATCTATCGGCATACGAGAGCCGCAAGCAGCTTGATCCCACCCAAACTGATTGACAAAAACAACCTTAATTGCTTTAGACTGAAGATTGAAGGCAGAAACGCCGTTGTTCAACTCAATCTCCGCACCAACCAGATCCGGATAACCGATCTTGTGATGGACGGGCCAACCGTATTCGCGTTCCATGTCGTGAATAGTTTCGTGTGGTCGTCCGGTTGCAATTTCTGTAGAGAGGATAAATAGTACAGCAGATTTATCATTGGAGGCGAGTAGAGAATCCAAATGCGTTAGCACTTGCAGGTCGCGCCACAACCCCTTGCTTTTGACAAGACGCGTAACATGCGTAAACACATAATCAGGACGATAGTCAAGCAGCGTTCTTGCATACTTCTGAAGACGTGCTTTTGATGCTAATTTATCCTCTAAACTCATCTCAAACGCAGGAATTCCGTTATAGACGAGGTTGATCGGAAACGCCTCAAACGGCTGTGCTAAAAAGCGGAGTTCATCTACAACGAGGTCGCCCACAGCAAAGATAGTGTCGCAGAGATGCGCTTTGTCTATCAAAGCGTGTTTGAAATACCAGAACGGATCCTCAAACACATCTCGGATTAGCATGTCTTGCGCTTTAGCATGCGCTAAGGCATTGTAAAAACGGACATCGTGTCCTGGATGTCCTTCAACAATAGGTCGAATCGTAGCGACTTCATGGGCGTAAAAAACGGTGCGCATGTTTTCCGCGTTGCTACCATTTTTCCGTTCAATCTGTGTTTTGAGCGCAAGCGGCATTCCCATAAATTCATGAGAGATAATATAAACTGGTGTTTCTACCTTATCACCGATAAGGACTTGTAATGCTTCATACGCAGGTTCAGCGAGGCGCACATATTCTTCATATTCCCATTCACTTTCATAACGACTTGATTCAATGCCAAAGTGTTCGTAGAGTTGCCACTTGAGCTGCCCCGTTAGGTGTTCATTGCTGTTCGAGACATTGACTAAGATTACATCTGTCTGTGTGGTAACTTTCTGGTCTTTATTTTCAAATCGCCGTTGTCCGTAAATAAGTTCAACATTATAGGTCTTTTCAATATCGCTGAGTGCCGCTGCGTGCGGTGTCGTTTTTATACCTTCAGCAGCGTGATACAATACTGAATCCAGAGATCCCAGATCGGCACCAGAAAAAAGCGGTCCGACGAGAAAGGTTCGTTCAATTGCTTCGTTGTAGCTGCGGGTTGTCAGCAACCCCTCTAAAACTGCACCGATACCGCCCATTTTTTGCATGGCTTCGTGTGTAACGTGGACAACAATACTCAAGATTTCACCTCGCCTAAAGATTAAGGTTAGAACGTTTTAAAATTACCATGCAAAGTAGGATGGTGTCAAGTTGATTTTGAAAACGGTCGTTAAGGATTTTCTATTATCAAATCTTCCGCTACAAAACCTCGCCTTTTAAGGCGGGGATGTAGTAGCGGCTAATTGCGTAAAAAAATAACATTTGACAAACTTCTAAAAATATAGTGTAATATTAACAATATCTAACAAATTAGAGGTTTTTCAAATGAAGTTAGAAACCCTTGAGTTAAAATATAAATCAACGCGGCATGGTGTTTTTGCTTGTGAGTACCATGTGATTTGGTGTACAAAATATCGGCGTTCTGTGCTTTCTAATGAGATACAAGAACGTTTGAAGTCCTTGATACTTGAGGCACAAACACAATATGGATACAATATCCGTGCTATTGAAACAATGCCTGATCATGTTCATATTTTAGTGAGTATTCCTCCGAGTGAGTCTGTTGCTAATATGATTAGTCGTATTAAAGGATATACTTCAAAAATACTCCGTGAGGAATTCCCAGAACTCAAAACTCGTTTACCAAACCTTTGGACACGCTCTCGTTTCGTTGCGTCTACTGGTGGTGTTACACTTCAAGTCCTCAAACAGTATGTAGAAAACCAAAAAGGTGTCTAATGAAATCTGTCAAAGCAGAACGCCTCAAAATACAACCTCAACCGATATTCTCTGAAATTAATGCAGCCTCTGCTTCTGTTTGGAACGAGTGTTGCACATTAATGGACGTGTACCAATACCAAAGAGGCTATCCACATGCACACCGACACTTCTATTTCGGTAAAGATTGCGAAGGCTGGCTGGACAAAAACTTGTCTAATCTGTTATAAGTTTGACTTTGAGATTTCCAGTTGTAGTATTCCACAAACGAACCTTACCATCACGACTTGTGCTCGCGATTATGGTGCCATCCGGAGAATACACAGCGGAAGTGATACTTGATGTATGATCTGTGATCAGGTTAAGTTCTTTCCCTGTTTGCGTATCGTAAATCCAAATACCAATCGAACTGGCTACCACCAAGTGCATACTGTCTGGAGAATAATATATACCATTTATATTACCTTTACCAATGCGGAGTTTGGCACCTTTGGGTAAACTGAATTGTGTGTAGTCTTTGGAAACAGCATGCGGCACAAAAATAAACAGTATGCATACAAACAGGATGAGATTAAAAAATGAAACAGACTTCATGGATAAAATCTCCTTGTTCGGTGGTCATTTTACCTTTCCAAAAGATTTTATAGACCGTTTTTTAAGTATAACGTGAGTTTGATATATAGCAAATTCTAAACATAAATGGACATTTTCGTAGGGGTTAGGTTACCTAACCCCTACGGGCGAGAAGACCTCGCCCCTACGAGAAACCCGACATCTTGTTTTTATCAAACTCACGTTAAGTATACCACAAATTTGTTAGATTTACGCATTTTTGCACAATTCTGCATAACCGATCAATTATCAGGTCTTTCTTATTATTGCATAAGAGCTCTTCACTGTAGATGCGACCTTACTATGACCTTAAGAAAGACTGATTATTGGTGTCTTTCCTGCTTTAAATCTTGACACATGTCTAAAATGAAAGTATAATTCATTTTAGACGCAGCGTGAAATAATCGCTGCAGAATGCTACATCTTAAACTATACATTTTCGGAGGGAAAAATGCTTGATGATATTGGAATAATAGCCGGGGAGATTTGGTGCTATCTCGAAAAAAATGAGGAAGCATCTGTCGGAAAATTGACACAAGAACTCAAACAAACCGATCGGATGATATTGCTCGGACTCGGTTGGTTAGCTCGCGAAGACAAATTAAAAATCGAAAAACGTCAAAGAGCCACCTATTTCATGTTAAATACGACATCCACTTCTGATAACGAGGAGAATGCCCCGTAATGAAGCCAATTCGCCAATTATCAGTTGTGCCAACACTCCCAGAAAATCTTGAACCGCTTCGGGAATTGGCGTTGAACTTGCTGTTCAAATTTATCACGGCGTTTTGGATTCAACTGGAGAAATTCAGAACGGTAACATAACACAGATGGCGTATAAGGAAGACCTTGGTGGTGGAAAATTTCTATTTGAAGGTGATCTTGTCCTAAATCAAACAGGTTTGCACGGCTACACGTTGCGTGTTTTACCATCCCATGAAGATTTACAATCTTTCTATGATCTTGCACTATTGACTTGGGCATAATAAGACTGCAAAATCGATTCGGATTTGACGTCCTCTTGGAAAAACCTGTTTTTCCGTTGCGTAACCCGATTTTTGTGCGTATAATTGAGTAGATTTGTAGTGTGTCAAGTTATACCCAATTAACCTGATTTGTAGCGCGAGGTCCCCGTGCCTTGCAATGCTAACTTTATCGGAAAACTTCAAATCAAGTTAATTTGGTATTATACATAACAAGATTAGCACTTAATTTAAAGACATCTATAAGGGATATACCTTAACTTAGAATTAACATGGAAAGAAAAGCAGACATTTCTCGCGAAACCAGGGAAACCCAAATCCGTCTCAATCTCAACCTTGATGGAAATGGAACATCTAATATCAACACTGGCGTTGGATTTTTGGATCACATGTTGGAACTCTTTGCTAAACACGGGTTCTTTGATCTTGAAATCGAAGCAAAAGGCGATTTACATGTAGATGCCCATCATACGACAGAAGATGTCGGCATCTGCCTGGGGCAAGCCTTTCAAAAGGCAGTAGGTGACAAAGCCGGAATGGTACGTTTCGGCAGTTTTACTGTTCCAATGTATGAATCTCTTGCAAAGGTTGATTTGGATATCTGTGGACGCCCCTATCTCCATTACAAAACACCGCTTGAGTCGGGTAAAGTTGGTAAATTTGACATAGAATTGACAGAAGAATTTTTCCATGGATTTGTTAACCATAGCGGCACAACATTACACATTAACGTTCCGTATGGAACAAATCAACATCACATAATTGAAGCGATATTTAAAGCAGTTGCAAAAGCCTTGGATATTGCGACGCGTATTGATACACGTATCACTGGCGTGCTTTCTACTAAGGGAAGTTTGTAGCAAAACTGAATTGAACCTGGCTTGAAAATCTAAATTTCGTTCCAGGAGAACTATATGAGTAATGGTAACGTTATTGCAGTTATTCTTGGGGGTGGTCGTGGCACACGTCTGTTTCCATTGACACGCGACCGCGCCAAACCGAGTGTACCAATTGCTGGTAAATTTAGACTGGTTGACATTCCAATTAGCAACTGCCTTCATTCAGGATTGGACCGCATTTATGTTTTAACTCAATTTAACTCCGCCTCTTTAAACAGACACATCGCACAAGCTTACCGTTTTGATAGTTACCGCCGCGGGTTTGTGCAAATTTTGGCTGCACAACAAACCCTGTTAGGTGACGAATGGTATCAAGGAACAGCGGATGCTGTCAAGCACAATCAACCCTATATCCTGAATCCTCGGTTTCCAGACGATTATGTGCTAATTCTTGCAGGAGACCATCTTTATCGGATGGATTATCGTAAGATGCTCGCTGTTCATACTGAATCCAATGCGGACATTACCGTATCTGTAATTCCTGTAAAGAAAGAGGTTACTAGTGGACTCGGTATTCTCCAAGCAGATGCGAAAGGACGTATCACCGATTTTGTAGAAAAACCGCAAACAGAGGCGGAACTGCAGCAGTTACGTGTTGAACCTGATGTTTTTACCTCGCGTGGAATCGAATCCCATGGTAGAGAATATATTGCCTCAATGGGGATCTATATCTTCAATCGCAATGTGCTACAGGATGTGCTTCAAGATGAATCAAACGTGGACTTTGGTAGAGATATTATTCCTAAAAGCATTAAGACACGTATGGTTTCTGCCTACTTTTTTGATGGGTATTGGGAGGATATTGGGACTATCCGTTCTTTCTATTCTGCCAACATTGCACTCACTAATGTATCTCCTGAGTTCAATTTCTACGATGAGCAAGCACCTATCTACACGAACCGTCGGCATTTGCCAAGCACCAAAGTAAACAGCAGTAGTGTTCGTTCCTCTATTCTTGCAGAGGGGTCTATCATTGATGATTCTGAACTTGACAGAACGATTGTCGGTATCCGGAGTATTATCTCCAGCGGAAGTCGAATATATCAGTCTGTACTAATGGGGGCAGATTTTTATGAATCTGACACACTACAAGCAGAGAACAGACAATCAGGAATTCCGAACATAGGTATAGGCGAGAAATGTCTGATTCAAAATGCAATTATTGACAAAAATGCACGAATCGGTGATAATGCCGTCATCGCAAATACAAAAAATCTTGACAATCATGATTCAGATAACTATTATATACGAGATGGAATTGTCATTGTGCCTAAAGACGCTACAATTCTACCTGATACAGTTATCTAAAGTATTACTTTTTACACACGGGAGGGAGTATAATCTTGTCGTGATTAATATCTTGCAGAAAGCGTACTAAAAAACACATACATGGAAGGCATACTTTTGATATGGCTGAATTAAGACAGCAACTTTTGGTCTTGCATCTACACACACCAGACCTCAACAGCCACGTCGTTGCATGGGCAATGTACGATGGCACAGGCAATATACGCCATACAACTGGCGATAACGATGCTCCGCCGTACAATTCAGTTGTAGAAGCAATGCGCGACGGTTGGCGGGTTATACAGTTCGCACAACAATTCCCTGCTTTTCCCGGCATGGAGTATCACACTTCATATCTAAGATTTGAATATATCTTGGAGAAATTGGAGGAAATCTAATGGTTGACAAACAGTTTCTGCTTACAACAGAACAAGTGGCGAATTTCGTAGCCGATGGTTACCTTCGCTTTGATGATTTTATCCCCGATGAATTAAATAAAGCCGCTCATGAAGAGATGGCATCAGGTGTACCACTTCGTGGCGGTGGCGGCACCGTATTAGACGATGTCTGGCACGATGATTCCGCTGTTGGAAAAGTCTTTCGCCTCCCTCAGGTGCAAGGCATTATCAATAGCCTCGTTGGTGAGGCACCGTTGTTTGACCATCATGCTACTCACATTGTGCGACCACAGAGTAAACACGGACAGATTTGGCACGCTGATGCTATCATTGACCTGCGAATGCACTTTGACATTCAGTTCTTCTATTTTTCACACGACACACCGCGCGAAATGGGTGGCACAATGATTTTACCGGGGAGTCACTTCCGCCGTGTTTGTGAGACCGACGTCGCGCGCTACCAAAACTTCCTCGGGCAACATCCTATAGTATGCAACGCAGGAACGCTCATTGTTGTACATCATGGAATGTGGCACTGTGCCCAACCGAATCTAACTGACGAAACACGCTACATGTATAAACTACGGCTCAACCCGACTGTCCATCAATGCCAACTTTGGAACACGGATGACATTAATGCTCCTGGTATACGCGGCATTCTGAGTCGGAATCATAGATGGTATGGTAACGATGTTCGACTTGAAATTGTCAACCGAATAAAGTTTTGGCGTTTTCTTATCGGTGATGAGTCTTATGATGTCGGTTATTGGTTATCACGGCTTGAAAATATGCCAGAAAATGTCCGCGATGTTGCGTAGTTTGTAGTGGTTTGGTGGCTTAGATAATCCGTTAGTACAAAAAAATTAACCTACAAGAAGTTTGAAACTCCTTGTAGGTTAATTTTTGTACAGTTAATTAAGTTCCAGAGTTAAAAGTGCGCTAACGGTCTCCGCGACCTCTTCCTCTACGCCCTCCATATTCGCGCATCATCCGTTCGCGTTGCCCCTCAAATCTTCTCATCATCTCCTGTGCTCTTTCCATCTGCCTCATTTTTTCCGAATTTGCTTGTGCTTTTTTTGCAGATGCATTTTCTTTATCAGATGATTTGGATGCGGACCTATTTCCGTTACTGCTGTTTTGGTTCTGAGCATTTGAACTACCTCTGGACGGACCGCCGCGAGAACCCCCTGTTTGAAGGAATGCCATTTTACCACCTTTAAGTGTTATAACTTCTCCATTTTTATCCAAAATAATCTCTTTTTGCTTAATTTCTTTGACAACAGCATCTCCGATTTTATCCCCGATACTTGCCATAAAAAATTGATTTGAACGTGTTTCAAGAACATACGCCTCTGATGCAGCTCCATTTGAGTCAATGCGGGTACCAACAAAGGTATATTCCGGTTCTTTATTAGGCGGTCTCCAACCGAGAGGTCTAAAAATATTATTGTCTACAATCACACGGTAAAAATCTGGCTTGTCTTCAGATCCTGAACTTCCCGAACGTCCCTGCTGTCCTGATCGTGCATCTTGTTGACGACCTTGTGTCCCCCAGTTTGCACCTTGCTGACGACCTTGTGCTCCCCAGTTTGAACCTTGCTGACGATTGCGAAACTGACTTCCTCGCTGCATCGCTTGTGCTCGCATCTCATTTACTTTTGCTGTAGTAATTTTGTTTTTGGACTCATTCTGTGCTTGGAGACGCACTCCGAATATGAGTAATAATGTTACTACACAACTTATTCCCAAAATACTGAGGATTTTTGAATATTTCAATGTGTTCTCCTTATTTTTAGTGCAAGTGAACCGCTATATCCATTAATGGTATTATTTAAGTTTGATTAAATTTAATAGTTAGACTAATTCAACCGAAAAAAGTTCAATTTTTTTTACCAAATAGAGTTTTTTGTGTTCGTTATCTTAATTTTACCACATTTCTTACACGATGTCAAATTAGTCTAATTCGAAATTCTGAAAATAGGTTTGACCTCAACCTTTATGTGTGATACACTGATATACTCAATTTCAATTCGATTAACAAATAGCAATATATCAATAAAGAATTTTATAAATAGGTATTGCTAAGATAGGTTATATAACTCTATCACAAACATATAACTGAACTGGAGGATCAGGATTGTTAAAAGTATCAAAGTTTGGCGGGAGTTCCCTCGCCTCCGGTGAACAGGTTCGTCGAGTATGTGATATTATCACTGCTGACCCTGAGAGACGTTTAATTGTAGTTTCAGCCCCTGGAAAACGTCATAGTCAAGACATAAAAGTAACCGATCTGCTAATTGCGGCGGCATCTGAGAGGTTGATGGGAAAAATCGGTGCGTCGGAATGTGCAGAAGCAATTGAACGTTATCGGAATATCGCTTCTGAATTGGAACTCCCTGACGAGGTTGTTGAACCAATTGCAAAGGATTTAACGCAACGTTTAGAAAACAGCATAACCGATAAAGATCTCTATATGGATATGATGAAAGCTGGTGGCGAAGACAATTGTGCGCGTCTAATTGCCCAGGCGTTGCAGGCGCGCGGTGTAGAAGCACACTATGTTAATCCAAAGGATGCAGGGTTACTTCTTTCCAACGAACCGGGCAATGCTCAAGTTCTACCAGAAGCATATAACCACTTGCGGAGTCTAAGCGAACGCCCCGGTATCACGATTTTTCCGGGATTTTTCGGATATTCAAAAGAAGGCAACATTGTGACCTTTTCTCGTGGGGGTTCAGACATTACAGGTGCTATTCTTGCGAGCACAGTTCGCGCAGAAGTATATGAAAATTTCACGGATGTTGACTCCGTGTTCGCAGCAAATCCATCTATTGTGTCAAATCCTGCGCCGATTTTAGAACTAACCTATAGCGAGATGCGCGAACTTTCTTACGCGGGTTTTTCTGTATTTCATGATGAGGCTCTTGAACCTGTGTATCGCGCAATGGTTCCTGTCCACATCCGCAATACGAACAATCCAAAAGCTACTGGCACACTGATTGTTCCACACCGCACCTCAAGAGAAATACCTGTTGTTGGTATCGCCGCAATGAGCAACGTTTGTTGCATTTATCTCAGCAAATATCTGATGAATCGGCAGGTCGGTTTCGGCAGGCGGCTGCTTCAGATTTTGGAAGGAGAAAATATCTCTTTTGAACATATTCCTTCCGGCATCGACAATATGTCTGTCATCCTCCGCGAAGAAAATATGCCTATAGAAAAAGAGAAGAGAGTTGTCGAAAAGATTCGGCAAACACTTGCGCCTGAAGACATTTTTGTGGAGCGAGACTTATCTCTTATCATGGTTGTCGGTGAAGGTATGCGACACACTGTCGGTATTGCCTCTCAGGCAACAGGGGCGTTAGCAGGAGCAGCAATAAATATAGAGATGATTAACCAAGGTTCAAATGAAGTTAGTATGATGTTCGGCGTAAAATCAACAGACATGGACACTGCAGTCCAAGCACTCTACAAGGAATTTTTCAATGGTAATAACAGTTCAACCTAATGAATTAGTCGAGGGAAAACTCTCAAAAACACACGTTAAGCAAGCAATCAAGGCAATTCGTGTTGAAGGATATGTGGTTATAGAGAACATTATTAACCACGAACATCTGGATATTTTACGAGAACGAATGGATGCTGATTCCCAAGTGCTGATTAAAGCAAAAAAGTGGGGTGGTGCGGGAATACTTAAGGGACATCTACAACAGGGACCCCCTCCGCTTGCCCCTTATATCTTCAGCGACATCGTTGCGAATCCTTACGTCATTCAGGTTTCAAAGGAGCTGCTTGGTCCAGGTGTGTATAATAATTTCTACAATGGTAATACAAACTGTCCCGGCAGTTCAACACAACCGCTTCATAGAGATGGTGATCATTTATGGCAAAATCTGGAAGTAGCACACCCCGCAGCTGAAATCGTTGTCAATATTTCACCTCAGGATACGATAGAAGAGAATGGCAGTGTAGAACTGTGGCCCGGGTCACATCTGGATGTTAGCGGACGACACATTGATGAAGCACATGAGGCTGAACGACGCGAAATTGCGCCCCCTGTACGAGGGAATGCGAAAAAAGGGAGCGCGCTTATCCGAGATATGCGGCTCTGGCACCGAGGTGTACCAAACTTGTCTGACGAAACGCGCCACATGATAGCAATGATTCATCGTGTGCATTGGCTTCGTTCAGGTAGCCGTTTAAAATATCAAACAGGTTGTGAAGCCGCGTTTGAAAATAGTGAACTTGACCACAATGCTGAATTCGTAGACGAGAAAATGGATGGCTATCTCTTTAATCCGAAATTCTAAATGTCAGTATAATATCTGTCTGAAGTAAGTGTTTTATGCAACAGAGAACAAATTGGCTTCCTGCCGAACCTGACCTCAAAACGGTTTGTGAAAAATATAAAGACCCTATCTATTCGCTTTCGCAAGCCGAAATACCTGCCATTATTCTCCGGAACGCCTATTCTTCAGAACAGTGCCAAGGACTTATTAGCAGGTTTACAAATATGGGATTGATGCGTGATGAGGCAGACATCAACTCTGCTGACAAGCGTACACGTATTGACATCGGAACGAGTCTCGGTAATCGCGGCAGTGATAAATCTGGGTTTTTAGCGCATGCTGAAGCAACACATCATCTTTTTAATCCTACCTTAAAATCTGATAAGGCTTGATTGTGTGCCAACCTTGCGTAGCCACATTGCTGGGAAAACCAACGCCTCTGTTTAAAAGTCGGATCTAATGTTATCTTATGTGTTCTGTATGGCATAGTCTGACTCCTATAGGTTTCTGACTCCCATTGATAGTGGTGTGCAGATACTGTCAATATCTGCACTGAGTCAGTCCTATCATTATATCACAAAATATCTTTAAATGTCAAGCGTTTTTGGACCCACAGCTAAAGCAGTGGGATTGTTAGTTAATTCCCTTCACATTCCCAAATGGGTGTGTAAAGTTTTTGTCACAAATATTATCGTCTGTTGGGTAGAGCGAAGACCTAATTGAGACTGTCTTATACCAATATTAACGTGATTATTAGTTTTCTACGTAGCGGTTAGCATTGCGAGGCACGGGGACCTTGCACTACAAATCGCGTTGGGTATAAAGAGGGTTTCTCATATTCGTCCAATCCCTAAATTGACGCTTATGACCCTCCCAAATTAACGCCCCTTGATATTTACGAAAAAATTTGTTACAATCTTTATACTGACTTCCCACGATAATAGAAAAACAATCAACGGATAATAAAATATAGGAAGAATATCATGAGTCGTTCTACATCTAAGCAACGTTCACTAAATGCCTGCCTGATTGCCGTGATTATCCATGTGTGCTTTGCTGTATTGTTAACATTTTTCTATTATACCCATCTTAGTAATGAGTTTGAAGATGTTCTCGGGGTGGAATTGATAGATACGAAAGACAATGAAATACAACAGCGCAGACTAAAACGACTTCCACCAAAGCAGCCACTTACCTCAAAAAAAACAGAATCTATAGTTAATTCTCGTCCAAGACATGTATTCTTAAAGGCATCTTCCAATTTGATAGATGAAACCGTTCGTCTGTCCGAGAAGATTCTGATACATAATGCTACAGAATCAGTGTCGAAAACTGCAACAAACCTCCCTGACATAACAACACAAGCTGAGAAGTTAAATAGTCGGGATGCTGCTCTTGCCCAATCTGTCCAAAGTCCCTTTGAAATTTCCTCTGGAAAAAGTGTTGAAAGTATTAGAAAACGGGTTAAAGGTGATGGTGAAAGTGGTTTCCATAGACTTAAGTCAACGGGAACTGCTGAAATTGGAACTATCGGTGAGGAAATTGGACACGGTGAGGGAGATGGAAAGGGAAATGGAATAGGGAACGGTGGCACAAATCCATTCTCAGATGCACTCAAACAAATTGCGGATCACATTATAAGTACACGAGAACTTGATAAAATCAACGTAGTCTTTGTGCTTGATACGAGTGCAAGTATGCGCGACAACATTCAGCAGGTCGCCAAAAACTTATACAGCATGACTGATGCCTTTGATAGCGTCAATATCGAATATCATTTGGGCATGTCTGAATTCAGCGTCCGACGAGAAGGGCAACAGATCAATACACGTTCTCTTCAACCTGATGTAGGTGTACTGCGCCGTCGAATGCAAAATATTATACTAAGTGGTGATGAAAATGCGCTTGATGCACTTATTGAAACGTTAAACTTTGTGGAATTTCACGCAGATGCTGAAAAACACCTAATTCTGGTTACAGATGAACCCGCTTCTACACGTTTAAGAGGGATGGACGCAAAAACTAAGATGCGTGAGAAAGTAATTGATCAATCTCAATTTGAGGAAATTCGCGTAAACGTACTCGGATTTCCTGAACCATTTCAGCAAAATTTAGCGGATGCAACAGGTGGCGTATGGCAACAAATTCCCGGGAATGCATATAACCCAGCAGCTCTGCCAAATAATCGTGCCGGAAACCAGAAGTTCCTCAAAGTATTCCGAGATATAGCAGTTGATATTCGGAAAGGCGGAGGTAAGTCCTTGTTTAGTCTCAAGTTAAAGTTTGAGGTGCCTTTTGGAGAAGGTAAGATTTCTTTAGATAAAATACAACAAGAATTCGAAAATAACGGGGTTGCATTTAAAGAGCATATCCTCACATCTGAAAATGCAAAGATTTTGGAGAAACCTGATGCTGATTTGAGGGTAATTATTGACCATGCAAATGGAAAAATATATGCTATTCAAAACGTAGAAAAAGGATTGAACGTTTATGCGGGATTATATCCTAAAAGCTGGAATTTAGGAGAGGATCTCATCGCTCGCTCTCAGCAGCGCAGCCAAAAATGGCTTCTAACAGACTTACAAAATAACCAAGTTTATACATTCAAAAAAGATAAAGATCGTCTTATCGTATACACTGGAGGACAGCCTGGGACTGCATCCAATAAAGCAGCGGAACCGATTGTTGACATTGTAGTGATGTTAGATTATAGTAGAAGTATGGGAGGAAAATCACAAGCAATTATGCTCGGATTGAGCAATCTTATCGGTAGATTATCTATATTCCGGATAAAATATCGAATTGGACTCATCCGTTTTGCTGAAGCGAAAGATGCTATCAAGACAATTGATGGTACTGTTGTGACACAGATGCCGCTCAACGAGGTGATAATTGAAGACCTTTTGGGGGATCCGTTCGGAGGAGATGAACATCTCATTGACGCAATTGTTGAAGGATTGCCAAAGGTGAAATTTAGCCCCTACGCAAAACGGTTTCTACTTGTTTTGACAGATGAACCCACAACAGGTAAATATTCTGCTGAACAAGCACTCCAGTTATGCCATTCGTTCGGCATTACCGTCTATGTGATAGGTTATCCAGAACCCACCGATTTTCAAACCACTCTCGCTACACAAACTGGTGGAATCTTTTTTACCATGCCTAAGCATTTAGAAAAGGCATATCCAAATCAATAATTTTCAGAAAGAGGTGATTTCATGACGACATCAACAAGCACACAACAACATCGAGAGATAGCAGCTGAACAAGGTCCTGTATCGGTTGCAATTGTAACAGTAAGTGATTCACGTACACCAGAAACAGACACGAACGCAGTATTTCTACGTGAACAACTTGAGTCGGATGGAAACAACGTGATTGCGTATCAGATTATTAAAGATGAACCGGATCAAGTTGCGGATGTTTTGGATAAAATGGCTGCAAGTGATGCCCAGATTATTTTATTTAACGGCGGTACGGGTATTGCACCGCGCGACACTACTTTTGACGTACTTAATCGTAAATTAGAAAAGATATTACCAGGCTTTGGTGAACTTTTTCGAATGTTTAGTTATGACCAAGTCGGTGCCGCTGCTATGTTATCGCGTGCAACAGCAGGCGTTTATCGCGGAAAAGTAGTTATTTCTACACCAGGTTCAAATGCAGCCGTGCGATTGGCTTGGGAAAAACTCATCGGACCAGAACTTGAACATTTGGCATGGGAAGTAGGGCGTTAGGCGTTAATTCACAGATCACTCACAACACCTCTCGGGTAAATGTATAGACATATCTCAGCCATGGTGCATAATAGAGACCATTCACATAGCAGAAATAGAGCAACTTTAATCCGATAATGAGAATCAAACATACGGATAACACAGCGAGTAAACTATAATCCCATATCCCCATCTCTGATGTTCGCAGCGATGTCCGTTCCGACGCTGTGTCTGGTGAAAATCCTCTGCTTTCAACTGATTCTCCAAGGTGAGCTGCATGTCGAATATTCCCCGCCAAGAGAGGTCGTAAACTATTGATAATCCCGCGCATTGTGGCAAATAGGTTGAACCGCAGGTAACGAAATCCACGCAATCTTTGTGAACGGATGATTGCGGATGTTTCATTCGCAATCAACGGTATAAAACGTAGCGAGGTTGTCGCCATAAAAGCAAGCGCACCAGGTACACGTAACTGTACCAATGCCAGAAGTAGGTCGCGCGGTTGTGTGCTCCAAACAATATAGCAACCGATGACGAGTGTCGTATTAAACCGCAGTGATTGAATAATTCCGTGAAACAATCCCTCCCGATAGACACGGATTCCACCTGTCATATCACCGATGAACGGCAATTCTGCTGGAACAAGTGTGAATAAAACTGTACGAGGAAACTCGTTGTAGAAGATCGCCTGACTGTAAATCAATCCCCATGTAGTGAAAAAGAGAAAAATGAGTAACAACAGGATTTGCTTTAGGGTTGGTGCTGAAATTGCAATAAGTAGGATGCTCGCGATGAAACAGGTTAACAGTGCGGTTGGACTATCAAGTAAAATGACAAGACAACCACAGATCATCATGAGGAGTATTTTTGAACGGGATTCCAGCGTAGGATTGCGTTTAGTCATCACTCTTTTCCGTTTCGTAGATAACTCCAGGATATCAATTTATATCAAATTAACTTGATTTGAAGTTTTCTGATAAAGTCAGCATTGCGAGGCACGGGGACCTTGCACTACAGATCACGTTAATTGAGTATTATCAAACATTAGTGATGCTTTTTGTAGGAGCTCAGGATCAGTGAAGGCAGTATTGGATGTGCCATCAAAAATCAATTCTCCTTCACATAGTAACAGGACGCGATCAGCATACTTCAAGGTGAGTTGTATGTTGTGCGTTGCGAAAATGAGCGTTTTATTCTTTTGACGGATTTCATCACAGAGGTGTTCCATTAATTGATGAAGATGCTTCGCATCTTGACCTGTTGTAGGTTCGTCAAGTAGAAAGAGATCTGGATGTAGTGAAAATGTTGCTGCGACAGCAACGCGTTGTCGTTGCCCACGTGAAAGAGAATATGGCGCATCTTCTGCAAAATCTACTAACCTGAAATTTGCCAACGTGTCAATAATTCGATTTTGGAGAATCTCATATTTTAACTTTAGGTTCTTAGGACCAAATTCTATTTCATTCTTGACGGTCTCCGCTTGTAGCAACAAGTCAGGATTCTGAAAGACTATTCCGACCTTCCCTGCTAACTGGTGGAGTTTTAGACGTTTTGCATTTTTTCCATTAATGGTTACCTCGCCTTCAGAAGGACGAAGCAAGCCTCCCATCAGATGGAGAAGTGTTGTTTTGCCAGAACCGTTTGCTCCCATTATAGCAATTATCTCTCTACGCGATACACTACATGTTATTGCTTTCACTGCCTGTTTATCACTTTTTGGATAGCAAAAATGGAGATCTCGGAGGTTAAGAAGAGTCTCTTTTGTAGATGAAAATGAAAGGGTTTGGGTGTGAACTTTGATCGGAGGATCTTCTTGTTCCGGTACTTCCACGCCTAAATTTCGAAAAGGTTCAGTATCTTGAAATGCCTCTGCTGTCGGTAAATCCAAACAGATCTGTCCTTCATGCATAAGCCAGACACGGTTGCATAGAGGTGCAACCTGCTTAACTTGATGCGTTACCAACACAACTGTTATTTCCAATTCAGTATTTAGTTGTTTGATAATGTTGAGGATATCACGCGTTGCCTGTGGGTCAAGATGGCTTGTTGGTTCGTCAAGGAGCAATACTTTCGGTTGCATCGCGCAAATTGAGGCGAGGGCAACGCGCTGCTTTTCACCACCAGAGAGTTCTACAATACGTCTATGTTCGAACCCAATCAAACCTACCTGTTCTAAAGCGGAACTAATCCGCTCTTTGATCTTGTCAGGTGGAAAACCCTGATTTTCGAGTCCGAATGCGATCTCATCTTCTACAAGTGTGCAAAAAAGTTGGTTTTCTGGATTTTGGAAAAGGAGCGCGACCTGTTGACATGTCGCTGAGAGAGGTTGCGTGGCTACGTTCTGCCCGTTCAGACTTACGGCACCTGCCAACGTTCCGGCTGATGCATGAGGAATTAAACCGTTTATCGTTCGAAGTAACGTTGTTTTTCCACAACCCGTTGGTCCGGTTAGTAGGAGAAAATCTCCAGGGGAAATTTCACCGGTGATGCCGTGAAGCGTGGGAGTTTCACGACTCGGATATGTGAAAAAAAGATTCTCTATCTGAATTGGCACCATAATGTAAAATGATGACCATCAGTTATGTTGCAATTCCTCAATTTTCACAGGCATAAAACCGAAGAGTTGTTCTAAATGCCGAGTAACCGATTCTTGGAATGCATCAAATGTTTCCTGAACGTTCTGTTTGAAATCATCGTGGAGTTGCGCTTGTTGTATGCTGACACGTGCAAAGAGTTTACTGAGATAGGTTTGCAACTCACCAAGACGTTCACTTTGTGCTTTCGCGAAGGCACCAACAGCCTCTTTAAAAGCACTCAATTCCACCTCTAAATATTCCTTAAACATAGATTTTTGGAAAGTTTCAAGGGCACTATGCGCAGCGTATCGAAAATCCTCGTGGATAGATTCGTATTCTTTCTTAACTCTCATGCTGAGTTGATACGTGTATTTCTGAATTTCATTCATCTGATCGTCTTGAGTATGGACAAATTGCGAAGTCTTCACCTTAAAAGAATCCATTTCTCCTGTCAAAAACGTCCTGAAATCTTCAACTGCGACGGTATGACGTGTAATTTTTTCCAAATGATACCCCATTACAGCTAAGCGAACAGCTTTAGGGAACATCTGGCGATGGTTTTTAATTACTTTCCCTAAAAATTTTGCATATTCCAAACCCTGTTTTGAGAAGATTTGTAACTGAATGGATCGGAAAAACGCCCGTAATTCGGACATTTGAATACTTTTGACATTAAGTTTGGTGTAAGGCATGTTTTCAAGCAATTTATAACAGCGTGCAAAATAGTTTTTCAAGGTCGGGTCGTAAAGTGTAGAAATGACACGCCGATATTCACCAATAAGTTTCTCACGGGGCATTTCTGGCACGAAATTCAGAGTCATGTCGGTATTATTTCCACTTGATTCAACAAGCAATCGGTCTTCCGTTTTTAGCCTATGCCAAAGATCCGTTTCTTTCAATGCTGTCAACAAACCTGCCATTGCCATCGGGATTCCCGCTTCCTGAATGAAATTTATATGTGAATCAAACTCGGTATCACCATCAAGACCGATAATAAACCCACCTGTGACTTCCATTCCCTTCTCCTGGATCTTCCTGATAGCATTCAAAAGGTAACTTCCCGCATCTTCCGTTTTACTTGTGTTTTGACCTTTAGAGGTCGTAATCAGTGCTTCTTCATTAGGGGTTTCAATACCGAGAAATACCATGTTAAAGCCCGCAGCGGTCATTGCATCAAGCATTTCAGGGATTTCGACGAGGTTTACACTCGCTTCAGTATAGAGTGAGAACGGAAATCCGCGTTCCTCTTGCCATCCTTTTATTGCGGGGAGTAAACGCATTGCATCCCGTTTGTTACCGATAAAGTTATCATCAACAACAAACATTGAGCCTGTCCATCCAAGTTTATACAATAACTCAAATTCAGATAGCATCTGCTCATTGCTTTTCGTGCGTGGCACACGTCCAAACAACTTGGTAATATCGCAAAATTCGCAATTAAATGGGCATCCACGAGAGAATTGCAGAGCCATTGACCCATAAGCATTAATATCAATTAAGTCATATCTGGGTGGCGGTGTCTTAGTAATATCCGGTTTTTTGGTTTCACGGTAAACCTCATTTGCTGCACCACTCTCAAAATCGGTTAAGAAGTCTTCAAAAATATCTTCAACTTCACCAAAAAGGAAATGATCTACTGTCCCATCACATTCTTCTTTAATGTTATCGTAGTAAGATGTCGGATGGGGTCCACCTGCAATAATTGGCACATTAGCTTGATTTGATCGTTCTACAACCTCATACAACGATGCTTTTTGAACAATCATCGTTGAGGTTAGGACCATATCTGCCCAATTGAGATGTGCATCTGTCAAGGGTTCAATGTTCGTATCAACGACTTTTAAGTTATAATTTTTGGGAAACATTCCGGCAATAGTCAATAGACCAAGAGGAGGCATTGATGATTTTTTACCAAGGAAGTCTAAGGCGTATTTAAAACCCCAATATGATGGGGGGAACTTTGGATAAACAAATAGAGCATTTGGCATAATAATTATTCAACTCCTTGCGGTCTTTATTTCATCACATAATTGCCAAAACTTATTGAAAAGATTTACAAAATATCTCTTTAAACATGATACCACAATTCGCATAAAAAGTCAAATTAAATGTTGTCGGACCTCCATCTCCTCATCTTTTCCATTTGACAATTTCAGTAATATGTATTACAATTTTTGCTACACTATCAAAAGGAGCGATTCATGAAACAGATAGAAGGGGGAATTACTGCTGTTCAAGGTGTACAAGCTGCAGGAGTTCAGGTTGGTATAAAAAAATCTGAATTGAAGGATTTGGCACTCATTGTTACTGATTCACCCGCAACCGCTGCAGGTGTTTTTACTAAAAACAGCGTTACTGCTGCTCCTGTTCTGGTTTGTCGTCAACATCTCAGCGATCCAACAGCACAAGCAATTATAATCAATAGTGGTAATGCCAATGCTTGTACAGGTGAGTTGGGTATGGCAAACGCCAAACGGACAGCTAAAGCAACAGCAGAACGACTCGGTATAGAAGAAAATCTTGTCCTCGTTTCGTCTACAGGTGTAATTGGACAGCAATTACCGATGGATAAAATTGAAAATGGAATTCAGCTTGCTGCAAACGCTCTCAGTAATGATGGTGGTGAAAACGCTGCTGAAGCTATAATGACGACGGATACACATCCCAAATCTGTTGCCGTTGAATTGGATATTGCTGGTAAAACTGTGAGAATCGGTGGGATCGCCAAGGGGTCAGGAATGATAGCACCGAATATGGCGACAATGCTCTCCTATCTTACTACAGACGTTTGTATCAATAGTAAAACGCTCCAATCTGCTTTAACCCGTGTTGTAGACGACACATATAATCTATTAACTGTTGATACTGACCGCAGTACAAACGACACTGTGATAATTCTCGCAACTGGAGAAGCAGAAAACGCGGAAATAGTCGAATCAAAAGGGACATATTACGAAACGTTTTGTAAAGGATTGCAGTTTGTTTGCACCGAATTGGTAAAAATGTTAGCCCGAGACGGTGAAGGTGCAACTAAACTCGTTGAAGTTATTATCAAACGTGCAAAGAACCGGAGTGATGCTGAAAAAGCCGCGCGCGCTGTAGCAGAATCACCTCTGGTCAAGACAGCAGTTTTTGCCAACGATGCTAACTGGGGTCGGATTATGATGGCGATCGGTAAATCTGGTGCAGAATTTGATCCCTATCAGGTGGACGTGCGACTCGGAGATTATCTACTTGTCAAAAATGGCATGGATGCAGGATACGACGAAGAAAAAGCAACCAAATTATTTGACAATGACCCTGTTCGGATTGTCATAGACTTGTGTGCTGGTGATGCTGAAATAACCATGTGGACTTGTGACTATTCCTACGATTATATCCGAATTAATGCCGACTATCGGACCTAAAAATATTTTCAGTTAAAAGCCGAAATTCATTTACAAATTATACCAATTTCGTTAAATTCAAAAAAAATTTATTTGACATTCTAATTGAAATATGTTAAAATAGATACGCTTTTAAGATGTGCGTCCATTTTCTTTAAACGCCATTCATAAAAGATACGCGGGAGTAGCTCAGTGGTAGAGCTCCACCTTGCCAAGGTGGAGGTCGCGAGTTCGAATCTCGTCTCCCGCTTCAATTCGGTGGCGTAGCCAAGTGGTAAGGCCGGAGTCTGCAAAACTCCTACTCGTCGGTTCGATTCCGACCGCCACCTCCAATTCCTTCACATATGGGCGGTTAGCTCAGGTGGCTAGAGCGTTTGCTTGACATGCAAGAGGTCACAGGTTCAAGTCCTGTACCGCCCATCCTACCGTAAATTGAATAGATGTCGCGTTCAGTCCTGATGGGCAAACACTCGCGAGTATGGGTAACGACAATCTGGTACGTCTCTGGGAAATTTCTACACCCAATGCCCTAACAGTACCAGATTTTCCTGAAGGTTTAACTGGACCGAACGTTGAGACTTGGTCTGAAGACCAGGGCTATTTAGTTTTAAGAATTTTCAGTTGATGAGTGTTACTGAAAGTTTATATTGTAGGTTGGGTAGAGCGATAGCGAAACCCAACATTTGCGTATACTTGTTGGGTTTCGCTATCGCTCTACCCATAAGCGTCAATTTAAGAAATGTCTGGACTTTTTTTGAACACTTCTCAATAGACATGATTATCTATCTTCGGTGTCAAGACCCCATGCTTTAGTTTGGGGATGTCCACACCGCAAAAAAACTGGACTTTTTCTAAACCTTTTAATCTCCTAAACGTCTAACTTTTAAGTTGCACAGACACTTGTGTCGCCTTTTGCAACATCTACGGTGGGACACACCGAAAGTTACGCTTGTGGAGTCCAAATAAGACCTCATTCGGAGGCACGAGAGACGGAAGCAAGAAAAGCCATTTGGCAACAACACTTGCTGCCAATATAAGAGCTAAGAATCCCCATGCTTTAGCTTGGGGAGTATGTCAATGATGAACTTAATCTTGACTTTGATCCGTGGGCTTCTGAAGATGATCTGTCTTCTCTGTCTTCTTGAAATTTAAAAATTTAAATCGCGATTGCCTCTTCGCTTTAAAAATTGTTTTAAGAAATGCTTTAAGACATGTTTTAAGCAAAAAATACACCCTCTAAACCCATACGGTGACTGACTCCCCAAAAATGAGGTGTAACGTATACGTTACACCCTGTAACGTATACATGTCAATTGTTGATAACGTTATGCACAATCGTAACGTATACGTTACACCTGTAACGTATACGTTACAATTGTGCATAACTTAAATCTTATGAAAGCCGCCAACGGTTATAGTTCGTCCGTTGGTGGAGCGCGTGGCAATCCGATAATTTTGTCTGAATCAGGATTTTCAGGATTAGGAATGCTTATATCAAAAGGAACTGCCTTACGTAATCTCAATAACCTCAATTAAGCCCTAGTATATCTACCACATTCTGAACAATCTTACGCTCCGGTATGTCGTAAAGTCCACGTTTGATTTTCACCAGTCGTCCTTCGTCTATCATTTTATTTGCTGCTTTGCTGACCGCTTGCCTTGATCTGCCTGTAGATTTGACCAACTCCGCTGTGGTGGCAGGATCCGCTTTTATGGTTATATATGCCGCAATGAGTTCTTTTAAATTTTTGGGTTTAGGCGCGTTTGTAGGCATATCATGAGTTTCTCGCGAGTATGCACTTGTTGCGTGGTGCGATTTTGTCTTATTCCGTGATAAAACCTTTGCTGCGATATGCTCAATCTCTTGCCGATATTCCGAAAGCGACAGCCTCCGCAGTTCATTAGTTTCAACATAAGGAGAATCGATGGGTTTACAAGCGAGTGTAATTTCGCCCGATTCTTTGAGAACCAGCGAAAAAGATACCGCTTTGCAATCGCAATAAGGCTTTTTCGTGCCGCTTGCATCGGGTTGGAAACGAAGTAGGTCATCGCAATGTGGACAACGTCGGGTTTCTATCGTTTCTGCGGATAACAGACGTATCAACTCAGAGAGCGTTTGAATCTGATAGGCACGTGGCAGAAGCCGGACAGAAGTGTGAAACTCCGCAATAACCAAAATTGCCTCAAATGATATATCGCATTGTTCACATTTATCGTCCGCAAGCACATGTTTCTCGTCACAAATCGGGCAATGTAGTTTGTTGAAGGAAATTCTATTTTCTATTGATTGCATGAGATACCTATCTAATACCAAATTAACGTGATTAGAAGTCTTTTGATATAGCACACGGTTGCAAGGAGGACACAGGGACCTCGCGCTACAAATCGGGTTAATTGGGTATGGCGTCTCATCCATAATGATTTATGGATGGCGTCTCATCTTTAGACTGTCCCAAAATAACACCAGGGATTTTGTATACACATTGTGACAGTGCCTTTGTTAATTACATGACACAGTTTTATACCCAAAAGGGTGCATAATATGAAAAAATATTATAAAGTGACAGTCTATGGGGTGGGTTAACAGGTGTGTCAACGAAAGAGAAGATTTTCAGGTAACTTGTCCCTATAGGGAGCTGGTTCCCATTTTTACCTAACAGAAAGCGGAACTTTCTGCTATAATAGAAACCAGCGCTGTCATATCAGTGTTATGGCAGTGCCAAGCGTCGCTGGTGGTTCACACACCGGCGGCGCACCTAAAAAGATTTAGGCAGCAGCCCTGACGTAACCCACGCTCGCTTCGTGAATTGCCAACGTCACATATATTGTAGCAGATTAGACAAAATATGTGCAATGAAAAATTATGTCACGTATTGAATCAGCATTTTCAGCACATCGCAACGCCATAAATGCTATAATCTCGCAAAAAATGCTATAGCGATTTTCTATCACTGCGTTTTGCGATTGCTTACCATGTGCAAATCTGTTTGGACAATCTGCTGTCGACCTCCGAAAATTGACAAGTTTCGTGACTGATATTTTTTCTAATTTACCAAAATATTGGCGATAAACCCTTGACACGCAACGAGCCGTCAACCTCCCATAGATTTTGCGCGATTGGGGGTCGACAGCAGATCGCCTCTGATTTGAGGCAGATGAAAAATTAACTTGACAGGAACTGTAAGGGTGCAGTATAATATTAATGCAGTATTCGGAAAGCCTTCTAATCGCACCAGTTTGGAATCGAAACAAGATATGAAACACGTCCTGTGTATCCTACCGACTTCTTCTAATCGCACCAGTTTGGAATCGAAACTTTGAGGAGGGTTTTTCTGTGGCAGATATTATTGACTTCTAATCGCACCAGTTTGGAATCGAAACGAAATTGACATTCAATCTGTGTTGGCTAATACTGAACTTCTAATCGCACCAGTTTGGAATCGAAACTAAAAGGTCTTGCATAATTACTCATTATATTACCTCCTTCTAATCGCACCAGTTTGGAATCGAAACGTATCGCATACCCTTCAGTTTGAATACCTGATTGTTCACTTCTAATCGCACCAGTTTGGAATCGAAACAACGTTGAAATCTCTTGTTGGTATTTGCCAATATCTAAACTTCTAATCGCACCAGTTTGGAATCGAAACGTTTATCCTCTTGGCTCGTAGTCGCGCAATTCATTGCGCCTCTTACACTTCTTGGCTCGTAGTCGCGCAATTCATTGCGCCTCTTACACTTCTTGGCTCGTAGTCGCGCAATTCATTGCGCCTCTTACACTTCTAAATCGCACCAGTTTGGAATTAAAGCGCGCACATGTGCCATTGCTGCACATGTGCGCGTATCTGCTTTTAATCGCACCACTAAGGAAAGTCAAATGTCACTCTACACAGCGGGAGAGGCGTTTGACTTTTCTACGTACTGTAAACGATGAGGTAGTTCACACACGCCACCTGAAAAGTCTATAAGGCTTTGATAAATCCGTAATCCATACCTGCGCGTGCGTTATGCTCACACACCCATAGATTTTTAAAGCAAAATATTCAGAAATAAGGTAAAATAGGGCAAACTTTACTTTACCGCATGGAGACGATTGATGACAAAAAACAGCGAAAAAGAGGTCAAGGATTACCGACACGATACATCAAAACGAAAGAATAACCCACCCGCAGGCATCGCTGGACAAGGGAGAACCCCCGATACTCCCAAAAAGGAATATGCATATAATCCGCACCTGCCACCGATACTACGTTCCGATCCACACGGAGAGGCAGATAAACTTCCCGAACTACTCCAAAAAGCACAGCAGGAACGGCTTACGCCAGAGGAAGCGAAAATAATTGCAGATGCCCTCAAACACCACGAACCTTGGTTAGAATGGGCAGGCAAACAGGAAGCGAAATCTTTTACTGTGGATCCGGTTGCGTTGCATGTGCATGAGCGCGTCAGCACAAAAGCCATTCTGAAGGTCGCAGAACGCGAGAACGTCCAACGTCAACTCTTTGCGGACCCGCAGCAGACATACAACGAAGCTGTCGAATTTTACAAGCACGACGTGGATTGGGCAAATCGTCTTATCCTTGGGGATAGCCTGATGGTGATGAGTTCCCTTGCACACCGAGAAGACCTCGCGGGTAAGGTGCAGATGATTTACATTGATCCACCCTACGGTATCAAGTTTGCATCTAACTTTCAACCTACCGTCTTTCAGCGCGATGTGAAAAATAGAGAACAAGATTTGACGCGCGAACAGGAACAGATAAAAGCATACCGCGACACGTGGACACTCGGTGTTCACTCCTACCTCGCCTACTTACGTGACCGTTTCATTGCTGCCAAAGCGTTGTTGACAGACAGCGGAAGTATCTTTGTACAAATAGGAGACGAGAATGTTCATCGGGTGCGGTCTATCATGGATGAGGTGTTTGGGAGTGAAAACTTTGTGTCTTTGATTACTTATAAGGTGACAGGTGGGACTCAACAAAAATTTGCACCGCGTAGGACATCTGATTATCTTATCTGGTATACAAAGAACAAAGAAATAGTAAAATTTAATCGTATTTTCTTTAACAAGGAAATAAATAAAAATACTATTTTCGCCAATGTTGAATTAGCGGATGGAGAACGTCGCTCACTAACAAAACCAGAAAAGGAAAATCCCAATTTATTGCCTACAGATGCAAAATATTTTATGACCCTTCCAGTACACGGTCAAGGGGCAGGAGAGAATACTTTGAGATATTTTCAAGGCAATCACTACGGGATTCCTACAAACGGACACTGGCGACATACGCTTGAGGGATTTAATCGTCTTGTCAATGCTAATCGTGTTGTTGTCAACAAAACAGCACTCCGTACAATCTATTATTTTTCTGATTCACCTATATCTGAAATTACGACTACTTGGGATGACACAGCACCAGAGGTTAATAAGTCTTATGTTGTTCAAACTTCAACAAAAATTATTGAACGCTGCCTCCTCATGACCACAGACCCCGGTGATCTTGTCCTTGACCCAACTTGTGGGGCTGGCACCACCGCTTATGTTGCAGAGAGTTGGGGCAGACGGTGGATTACCATTGACACGAGTCGTGTCTCAATTGCTTTAGCGCGGCAACGCCTCTTGACTGCATCCTTTGACTATTACAAACTCAAGGACAAAGCAAATGGCATCGCGGGTGGGTTTGTCAATAAAATCGTGCCACACATCACACTCAGAAGCATTGCCCAAAACACTGCGCTTGACCCTATCTTTGAAAAGCATGAGCCGATTCTTAATGAGAAGCTGGAGGCGTTGAACAGTGCTTTAGCAGAAATTACGCCAGAAATCCGGACGAAATTACTCGCTAAATTGGCAGAGAAGGAGAGACGTGAAGGGAAAAGAGCTATCACGGATGCAGATAAACGACGTTGGGAACTTCCAGAGACGGCTTGGCAAGCGTGGGAAGTGCCGTTTGATACAGACCCCGATTGGACAGAGACGTTGCAGGAAGCACTAACCGATTATCGCGACGCGTGGCGCGCAAAGATGGACGAGGTAAATGAATGCATCGCCGCAGCCTCCGAGGGTGAGGAGTTAGTCGATCAGCCAGAGGTGGATAGAAAACGAATTCGGGTGGGCGGTCCCTTCACCGTTGAAGCGGTGCAACCTCCCGAAGAATCGCTTGATGTTGATTCACCTATCGGCGGAGACCCCGATGAGATGACAGACACATTTGACACCGAGTCGGAGGAACACGAGTCTGTCAATGCCGAGGCGTATCTTGACAAGATGATTCGTTTGTTGCGCGATGACGGTGTCCAGTTTCCAGAGGATAAAAAACAAAAATTCGCCACACTTGATCCGCTTGAAGGGGGTGTGCTGCACGGTGAAGGAAGTTGGGAAAATGGTGATGCGGATCGTCGTGTCGCTGTTGCGTTCGGTCCTCAGCACGGACCTGTTACGGTGATGCAAGTTGAGGATTGTTTACCCGCTGCGTCTCGCCTCGGTTACGATGAGTTGATTTTTGCGGGTTTCAGTTTTGATGGTGCTGCACAAGCGATTATCCAAGACGATCCGAATCCGAGAGTGCGTATCCACATGGCATATATCACCCCCGATGTCGTGATGGATGACTTGCTGAAAAATACGTCTTCCAGTCAGTTGTTTACGGTGTTTGGGTTGCCTCGCACGAAGCTTGATGAAAAGAAAGACACCGATGGGAATGTTGAATACGTTATCAAGATGGAAGGTGTGGACATCTACAATCCAGTGGATAACACAGTGAGTTCGGCTGGTGCGGACAAGGTGGCTGCATGGTTTGTTGATTCGGATTATGACGGTCGGACATTCTGCATCACGCAAGCCTTCTTTCCCGACAAAAGCGCGTGGAACAAAATCGCTCGCGACCTCAAAGGCGTAATTGACGCAGAGAGTTTTGAGACGTTCAGTGGCACAGAATCGTTGCCATTTCCTGTGGGAAAACATGCGTGTGTCGCTGTCAAAGTTATTGATCCGCGCGGGAATGAGGTGATGCGTGTGCATAATTTGGGGGATTAGGATTTTGTCTGAACCAGGATTTTCAGGATTATCGGATTACGCAGATTTTAAGAGGAGATGCGTTTGTAGTCGCGCAATTCATTGCGCCTCTTACATTCTGAATCGCGTATTTTAAGAGGAGATGCGTTCGTAGTCGCGCAATTCATAGTGCCTCTTACATTCGTAGGCACGGATTATCGCGGATTACACAGATTTTAAGAGGAGATGGGTTCGTAGTCGCGCAATTCATTGCGCCTCTTACATTCTGTAGGAGCGATCTCCGAATCGCGACCATTAGGTAGTCAGGAATCGGAGTTCCCTCCTACCAATAGCACTGTTCCGCTGGCTTGGTTTTTGCCTTGTCTTTTCTATCATGGTATTATCCTTTAAGATTAAATTTTTCACTATTATAAATCACTGCTATTTTCCATGAATTCGCTTATGGCACCCTCCGCACACTGCGGTTAGATCACTGAGTCGTTCTCTGCCGATACGTTTGTAAGTTTCATGGTGCACCTGTGTTGCGCGTCTCTTTTTACATTTCCGACATTTATTCCTAGCACGTTTCATAATTGTGCGACGTTTGCCTTGCCATTGCTTTGTTTTTCGGTATCTGCTATATGATTTCTTTTTCATTCGTCTGTCCTCAAAATTGGATTTGAAGTATTAGAACATACTTATATTCAGTTACTGCCATGATAACACATTAGAATAACAGAGTCAAGTGAAAATCAGATTCTGCCGATAAATACAAATGTAAGAGGTGCCAAATGCCATACGCGCATTTGGTATTCTGCATTGGTTAAGAAACCACACCTAACAAAAGGGTTTACATACATTTGGTTTTGCTATAAAATTGGTATGGGAGGGCATAGAAAATGAAAATAAATATCGTATTTTTACTATTGATAGCATTATTAGGAATCACAGTTTCCGTGTCAATTGCCCAGCAAAATCAAAACGTTCCAAAAACGGATATGGAAGTTGAGAAACTCAAAATTCAACTTCAGACTGTGGAAAATGAGAAGATGGAGAAAGAAACGAAACTCGCTGAAGCAAATGCTAAGCTTATTAATACAGATATTGACAAGTTAAAAGGTGAATTGAGAGAATCTAATAATGACTGGTTGAGAGCATGGACAACTTGGTTCTGGACTATAATTGGAATTTTTGTCGCAATTCTTCTCGGTGTTAGTTACGTTTTTTGGTATTGGCTTAGGTCTAGGGCAGATCAATTGATAGCGAATAGCGTTGAAAACAGTCTCACTGGATTTAAAGAAGTTGTGGGACAGGTAGACATACAGAAAAATGAAGCTGTGGGACAGGTAAACATATTGGAGAATCAAATAGAGGTATTGGAAAAAGAACATGCAGCTTCTGTGTTAGAGGGTATTATTGGTTCCTATCCTTATAATCGTGGCTTTATTTATGACAAACCTTCTTATCCTGAACGAATCAAAGTACTCCAGGAAGATGTTCTTTTACAAGTATTTGGTGATGAAAGATATAATCTGGTACTTAGACGTAAGGCAATAGAAGTTTTAGCTGCTAGAAAGTCTCCACGATTAGTTTCTCCCGTTCTTGAATTTTTGAATTCAGTCATTGATTCAGACTTAGATATTGATTATCTTGAAATACAAGCATGTCTACACGACTATATAGATTTTCTTGCAGACATGGAAACGCCAGAAGCGTATCAAGGACTCAAAAAACTCTGCGACCGTTTAATAACAGAAAATTTGAGATATAAATGGTTGTTCCTAAATTGGACTGTCCTTCCACTTGGTAGGATTAGTTTTAAATTGGAGATGAAAGACGCAGTTTCTATGCTAAGAAAAGCCATACCTGATTTGAAAGTTAGTCCACGAGACCACGAAAACGTAATAATCCTAGTTAAATATTTTGATATGTTTAATGAACCAGAAGGTATAAAGGAAATCCTGACTCACCATGCAGATAAGATACCGGAGTTAAAGGAGAAATGCTTGGAATTATTGGAAAAGCACGATCCTAACTTTGTAAAAGAATGGAAAGAGAAAAAAGAGGCTACTAACAAAGAAAGGGAGGAGTCTGATGAATCAAAGCCAACAGAATGATATTCCAATTCAACCTGTAGAACAACCGATCTTGTGCAGTCCTTATGATGAACCTGATATGCACTGGATATACGACACCAGCACGGGTGAGGCGGTGAAAAATCCTGGACGGCGTGAGGCGGGCTATTGGTATAAAACTCAACAAACCGGTAGTTTACAACTGGGTCTCTTTCAAGAAGAGGAACGTGACGATCTGCCGTTGGTGAACGCGCTACGTGCCGATGTGAAACGATGGCGCGAGAAGAATTATCTGAATGCCACAGTTGTAACCCGTGAGCTTCTGCAGCATTGGGCGCGCGACGATCTGTTACGACGGCTCTTTTTCTGTCAACGCGAAGCAGTTGAAACAATCATCTATCTTGTAGAGATTCGTCAGGGTGGCAAACGTCTCGGATTTAACCCGACGTTCACCGATGAAGACCTTGCAAAGTTAGTGGATACGCCAAACGAACCCGGTCTTGCAGACCTCATCCGTTACGGATGCAAAATGGCTACCGGCAGTGGCAAAACTGTTGTAATGGCGATGCTCATCGCGTGGGCATTCTGCAACCGCGGCAAAGTGCCTTCCGATGAACGTTTCCCTGCAGCAGCACTTGTCGTCTGTCCGAACCTCACAATCAAAAAACGGCTACAGGTGTTGCGTCCTGAAGATTTGGATAATTATTACGATGCATTTGAACTTATCCCGACAAAACTCCGTCCGTTGCTCAATAGTGGGAAGGTGTTGGTAACCAATTGGCATCAATTCGCCCCTGAATCCGAACATAGCGAAGGCGGACAAACATACGTTGTTGTGAATAAAGGCGAGGAAACACCGGATGCTTTTGCCAAGCGCGTCTTGGGTGAACTCTATGACCGTGCGCCGATTATGGTGTTGAACGATGAGGGACATCACGCCTATCGTCCCGCGCCTACCGATGAAAGGCTATCAGCAGATGTGAAGCGAGAACGTCAAGATGCTACCGTCTGGGTGAGTGGGTTAGACAGATTCAACCAAGCGTGTGGCGTTAAGTTCTGTGTTGATCTCTCTGCCACGCCATTTTACATCCAAGGGAGCGGTCACGACGAAGGGACACCTTTCCCTTGGCTTGTCAGTGATTTCGGCTTGGTAGACGCAATTGAGAGCGGTATCACGAAGATTCCTCGCCTACCTGTAAGTGATACGACTGGCAGACCTGAACCGAAGTATTTTCGCTTGTGGCAGACAATTAACGAGGAGATTTCGCCAGCGGATCGATTACCGGGTGGAAAACCTAAACCTGAAGCAGTCTACCGAGAAGCAGAGGACGCGCTTAACACGCTTGCGAGTCAATGGAAGGAACGTTTTGAATACATTCAGGAGGCATCGGATGCACAGGATAAAACACCACCAGTGCTAATCATCGTTTGCGATAACACTGATATTGCGGAGTGTTTTTATCAAAAGATTTCCGGTGAACGGGAGGATGAGGAAGTTGACGAAAAAGGGAAAGTGAAGAAGAAGATCGTCTACGATCAGGGTGCAATCTTTCCCGATTTGCTTGGAAATAGTGAAGGTATTAAACGCACATTGCGTATTGATAGCAAAGTGTTGGCTGCAGCGGAGAGTGGGGATCCGACTAAGAACCGTAGCCAAGCGGCAGAGGAACTTCGGCAAATAGTCGGGACGATCGGAAAGAAAGGAAAACCCGGTGCGCACATTCGGTGCGTCGTGTCTGTGGCAATGCTCAACGAAGGCTGGGATGCGAACAACGTCACGCATATTCTTGGGTTGCGTGCTTTCAGCAGCCAGTTGCTCTGTGAGCAGGTAGTCGGACGTGGTCTACGCCGCATGAATTACACACCGGACCCGGAAACAGGCATGCTCACCGAGGAATATGCTGATGTCTACGGTATCCCGTTTTCGGTTATCCCATTCAGAGGTCGCCCCACGAATCGTCCGGAGCCTGGTGACAAACCGATCAACCATGTTCGGGCAGTTCCGGGTCGGTCTGCTTATGAGATACGATTTCCAGTTGTGGAAGGATATGCCTTTGCTTTGCGTAAGAACGAGATCAAGGCAGATATTGAAGCGATGGATACCCTCCGTCTTGAACCTGAACACACGCCTACTGCTGTTTTTGTCAAAGCGGCAGCGGGTTTTCAGATAGGAGAAATAACGACTTTGGGACCCGGTAAGTTCGAAGAGCATAACCGAAATCAATACTATAAAACCACACACATTCAAACTATCAAGTTTGAAATTGCGGGGCAGATTGTCTATAAATTGGTTGGTGACAAATGGAATGCGCCGGATCCAAAAAGCAATCCTGCCCTCCAGCTGAAATCGCGACATCGTTTATTTCCGCAGGTGTTCAAGTTAGTTGATGCTTATATTGAGACAAAGGTTGACTTACGAGACTGTAATCCTTGTGAGCTGGGTCTCCAGAAATATGTGATGTTGATTGTTGACCGATTGATGGCAGCCATTCTGCCTGATGAAACACAAGGTGAAGTCCCGCTGCTGCCTATCTTGAATCGCTATAAACCTGTGGGCACATCGGCAGCTGTAGATTTTTTCACGACACGCACCTGTCATGGCACACAACGTAGCCAAGTGAATCTGGTTGTGCTGGATACACAGAGATGGGAACGTTCTGCGTGCTTTTACTTGGAGGCATCCGAAGCCGTCCAATGCTATGTCCGAAACGATCATCTCGGTTTGAGCATTCCGTATCAGCATCAAGAGGTTACACATAGCTACGAACCCGATTTTATTGTCAGGCTCAAGAACGGTGTCAACGTGCTTTTAGAGACGAAGGGATATAAGCGACAGCAAGAGTCCTTGAAAAGCGAAGCCGCAAAACGCTGGGTTGCCGCAGTCAATAACTGGAATCGTGAAAGACTCGGGGAGCCAGAGCAACAGGGGCGATGGGTGTTCCATGTTTGTGATGATCCGCAACGTTTGGCAGGGGAATTGGAAGGGTTGGTTTCGTAAAGAGATTGATAAACTGGTGTCTCATAGATATGCGTATTCAATTGTGAAATGCATGCTATCTAATATCATGAGGAGTATTAAAATGAGAGGACAAAAAATGAATTTATTGGACGAAAAACTATCAAGTCAATATACCGATGTTGATACCTTCTTGGTTTGCATACGAGGAAACGGGAACTGCGCTGATGGTGAGAGGCGCAATAAATAAATTATATGAATAAGCTTACTGAACCTCAAATTATGGAAAGGGTCGCTGCCTATTTCAAGAGTTCTTTCCGATTTCCTTCACAGTTATATAGAATTAAGAGAGAGTATCCGATAAAAATTGGTAGTAACAATTGTAGGGCAGATCTTGTTCTATATAAAAGTAGTAATATCTTTGGCAAATTAGAAGACGATATATTAGTAATTGTAGAATGTAAAGCAGAGGGACGTTCTAAGGAAGAGGGTATTGCACAGTTGAAGTCCTATCTGTGTGCAACAGATACGCCTATAGGAATATTTGCTAATAAAGGCAGTCCTTATGGTTGGTCTTATTTCAAGAATCTTGGTCGTAACACATTTGAAATAATAGATCGAGAACGTTTTCGTAGTCTTGTAAATGAGTTTGTTAAAGGTGAAAAAGATATTGAAACTCATGTAAATGAACAAGTTGATAGACGTAAACAACTGGCAGTTGAGACTAACCTGCGAAATAGTGGAAATTCTATAAATAAGCGGACTCAGGAACTGGTAGAACAAGAAGCCAAAAAAAGAATGTCCGAAGATGCTATTAATCAATATGCTTACAACGAACTACAGACAAAATATTCCAATTTAGAAAGTCAATTAACTCTAACAAAAATGAACTTGGAATCAAGTCGTAGTGGTTCTTTTTGGGGATGGACACTTTTTATAATAGCAGTGATAATAATAATAGCTATTGGCTCAAATATGTGATAAATTATCAGATGGCATTGTTAGAAGAATAAAAGCGAATTTTATACCGTTCCGTTAATCAATGTCATATACCTGTGCAAAGTGTCATTAAATCGCACATACAAAAATATTCGTAAAGTTAAAATATTGGAGAAGAAAAATGCCCTACCAAGAAAGCCCTTACTTTGAAACTCCACCACGAAACGAGTTTCTATGGAGATATATGACTGTAGATAAATTCATGGCGATGCTCTATGAAGAATCACTTTATTTCCCTAATGTTACCTTATTTGAAGACAGAGATGAGGGAAGACTATCACATATAACCTTACTTGAAGAAGTTTGTAAAACAAACTTATTAAATGAAGAAAATACACCAATAAAAAAAGATGACGCATTCCGAAAAGTGCAAAGTTTTATAGAAAAGGCTGGGGAATTCCACGAGGCAGAATCATTAAATTATTCGTACTCATTCCAAACATTACTAACAAATTTTTCAAACCATCTAATGTTTTGTAGTAGCTGGTTTCTAAAAAATAATGAAAGCCATTCAATGTGGGCAGAATATGGAGATAAAAGACACCCCACATCTGTAGCCATTCAAACTACTGTAAGAGACCTCATTGATAGTTTGGAATTTGAAGAACATAATATCCATATAGGGAAAGTAAAATATAAAAACTATCGAATGGAACATATTGAAGGCTATGAAGATTTTTCAACAAAGGACTTAAGAAATCCTAAGACCATTCTCGAATTATTTTACGTTCCTGTTTTGCACAAAAGAGATATATTTGAAGACGAAAAAGAAGTTAGGGCTATCATTTCATTTGAATCTATTTGTGATAAATACCTGGGTCGCCCCTACACATCTGAAATACCATTTTACAGTGATCGACTGTTCGACAAAGATTTTCGCTATGAAAATGCAGGCAAAACTAACATAATGGAAGGCATACCTGAAGGTATCTCAATCAAAATCAATATAAAAACACTAATAAAGCGTATTGTAATATCTCCAAATGCCAAAGATTATTTCCACAAATCACTAGAAAGACTAGTAGAAGACAAGAATATAAATCCAGCCATAATTCGGAGATCTGAAATATAAATACGTAATCAAGTTGATGGATGAAAGATGTTCCAAACTCAGCAGGCAGCAAAAGCAGAGTTTAATAAACTTGCATTTACAGATACGGGATAATATGAAAAACGATATTATACTCTGTAGCATCCTACTACTGCAACAAGCAACCTGTAGGAGTGATTTCCAAATGTATTTTGTGTTAATTAAGCAAGGAGTAAAATTATGGACTTTTTTACAAAGAAATTCTGAACATGGTTGTTTATTAGGCTGTCTATTAATTGTGGTAATAGGAATAGGCATTATCCTATTGTTTTCTATATTAGGACTTACGCAATAGGTTCAAAAGTCCCCTTGGTAAGGAGGATTTAGGGGTTAAAATACCGAAATAATGACTTTTTAAGTCCAATATTTCCTTTTTTTGCTCAATTTGCGTAAGGCCTGATCAGTACACAAGTATCAAGGACTTTGAGAAAGTAATGGGTATTCAATTACCTGCAGATATTGTTGCAATGCTAACAACCCCGCAGGCATAACAGTGAAAACTGTTTTCTCAGCAAATAACCTGCAATTACAGATTTTCAATTCACCGAATGCCATGCGCGCATTTGGCGTTGATTTGGCACAAATCCGAGATTCAGACAATGGCGTTGGGTTTCGCAAGTTCTACCCATAGGTGTCAATTTAAGGATTTTCAACATTTTGTAGAAGTCTAAAAGTTGTGTGTTTGCCAATGCTTCGTATCCTCCTATCATCATTGAGTATAGTCTGTTTTATATCCCTAAGAGTTCTGCGTAAAGCAGTTTTGGATTTACGAAAACTGATTGTAATGATGCGTGCGTATAAACCGACAAGTTCAGCTGTTTTGATGATATTATATAGTATACATCTCCATCCGATTGCTATCATCACCCAGTGTCTTATGAGTTGTGCGATGAGTTTGGCATATACCTCACATAAGACCCGATAAGGTTTTTTGCTTCGGGATGTGTGAACTTTGCCGATGCTTTTGAAAGATTTAAACATCAACTCAACTTGCCACCGGATGTGAACAAGGGCTGCGATCTGTTCAGGGGTAAACTGATCCGTATCTATATTTGTGATATAGATGTTCCATCCTGCGAGTTTTAGGCGTTGTTTTGAAGGATTTGTCTGTCTGCGTTTAGCATCTCGTCTGATATATCGGCGACGCTTGTTTGCTTCTTCTTCGCTGATCCGTAAGGCGATAAGGTGTGCTGGAAGTCGCTTTGAAGCACCGATGAAGCAACTCAGGTTGACGGTGTCTGAGGTTTCTGAGGCAAGCCGCTTCTGTAAACAAAAAGGTTCTTGTTGTTCGTCAAAAAGTGAACAACCGGCTTTGAACTTTGTTATCCAAAAGACGCCGGCTTGTGTCAATCTTTCAAACTCGGCAAGCGAAAAATAGCCGAGGTCTGCCAAGCGTAAACTGCCCGCAGGTAGAGGTTGAAACTGCTCTTCCGCCTTCGTATCAGCAGTGGTGCTATCTGTAAGTTGAAAGTGCTGGAAAGTGCCGGTCAAAACATCAAAGCGGACTTGGAGTTTCAAGGCAGCTTTATTTTTTTGTGTTCTACAGGATGCGCCTTTCCATATTGTATGGAGTTCATCTAAGAGTGTGATCCAAGTGCTATCTTGCACATAAACACCCGTGAAGTGTTTCAGCAACGGGAGACATTGAGGTTTGAGGGTAAGCACTTGGCTTGCCGCTTCTTCAAGTGTTGCCTTCAGTGTCTCGGCTGCCTCGGGTGTCATCCGTTGTTCAATCGCTTGACGAGAGACGTCAATGCCTAAAGCCTGTGCGGTATTGGCAAGATCAGCATAACTGGCATCAGGTGCTTCAAGCCACCCGAATACGAGGGTCTGAATAAAGCCAGCACCTGTGAGTTTACGTATTCTTTGAACCAACCCACAACGCTGGGCTATCTCATTGGCTCTATTTTGGAGTATCTCTTGCATTACGTTGGGAACCTGTGTTAGTATAGACATCGGAACACCTCTTTTGTAGAATTACTATACTTTGGACAATTTCTATCTGTTTCATGTTGTGTTTTCAAGTCCTTGCTGGTTTTTCATTGAGTTTCGGATGGGAACGTAACTCACAGAAAAAGAATTTCAGGTGCAAACAAGAGCAGCCCCAGCGGGGCGGAATGTCTATAGGGACATTGTGAACAAACCCTCTTTAGCCCCAGCGGGGCGAAAGGTGTCCCAATAAACCAATATTGATGTCGAAAGTGTTTCTATTAATCCAGGCTATTACTCAAGAACCCTAAAAATTGTCCAAACTTTAGTAGAATTAATTAAAATCGTTTTCTACATTATGTAAGAGGTGTCTCCATTTTGCAACACTTTTTTTATCAAAATACACAAAATATTTTCTTAAATTGACACCTATGGGTTTCGCTATCGCTCTACCCAACCTACGATACTATTATAAGCATTAACGTGTGTGATAAAATGCGTCAGAAATATAGAAAACTAAATAACCCTGGTCTGAAGACTTCAACATAGGCACTCTTGATTCATGGACATCACCTGAACACCAACGTGAGAAAGTCACATGGGAGGCAATAGATGGACGTTTGGATGTACAAACTCAACCCTACTGTAACGGAAGATTGAATATCAGCAGTCAATAACCCCAAGTTAAAGCATGGGGAAACCTGTGCAAAGCGCAATCCGAGCGTCCACTTCACAAGTTAAACCGTTGACTACAGTCATATATCGCAGTATCTTGGCGTGGTAGCCAGCACGATGTTTCGGATGCTCCCCAAGTCCGATTCCTCTCGGATACTGTGATCTGGATGGGGAAACCACACATACCCCGAAAGGGAGAACGCAAACTTATGTTTGTGCATATTAGGGATTTAGTTTTCAGTTATATTTGATTGGAAACTAAACTCCTAATACCAAACGATTTTGAAATTTCCGGTCCGACTATTCCTGCTACTGGAACTGTGACAGTTGATCCGATAGACAAGAAACCTGAAGACGATGAAGTCCTGGACGATTTCTGGGTTGAGGACTTTAACGATCTTCTGTCAAATCCCCATGCTTTAGCTTGCGGGATGTAGATGGCAACCTTTGGTTTACTTCGTGAAAAAAGATTTGACTTTTTTCTAAAGATGTTGTCCGATTAGAATATCAAGTTAACAGGCATTTTCAACGTAGTCGCAAGACTATGTGCCTGGCTCTAACTGTGGATACCAAAATGAGAACCTAACGCTTTCAGACCGATATTGGACGTGTCCAGAATGCAGCACACGCCACGATAGAGACGTAAACGCTGCCATAAACATTTTGCAGGCTGGGGTGCCCGTGCCTTGATGCACGATAAAACTGCTCTGATGCAGAATAATAGCCTGCGGGTGGAGCGATAATAAGACGGTTGACTCTTTGAGAAAACCGCAGTCGCTATGAAACCGAAGCCCCTACCTTTAGGTAGTGGGTAGCATCACATGTTGTCTAAATCGAAACACATCCCATATTCAGATGGGATGTGTTTTTTTATTGACAATGATGAGTAAACCATCCCAGAGCCATTCAGTTTTCAAGTCTTTCAGTGTTAAAAATCCTTTTCAGCAGAGAACCTTCCATAAGTAATACCAAATTAACTTGATTAGAAGTTTTCCGATAAAGCCAGCATTGCGAGGCACGGGGACCTCGCGCTACAAATCGGGTTAATTGGGTATAAAGCAGTATCGGGGTTACAAACCCCTCCTACAAGAGCACTTTGAGAAACATCATTCGAACTGAACTTTTTGATAAGGACAAGATCACGTTCCATCACATACTGCTCCGCTGGAGCGGAAGAAAGGGGCACATTTTTTTATAGACATATCGCTCCGCTGGAACGAAGCGTTTGGTGCTCCAATTTTAAATCGACGGATTTTTTCTATAGGTAGCAACTTAGGTTAAACTACAAAATTAAATTTGAACTAAAATTTTTTAAAAGTTAAACTTGACAAAATTGGTAATGTATAGTAACATTAAAACATATAATGTCCTAATGTTCCTATAGTTTGGACAATTTTAATTAGATTTGCTAAAAAACAGAAATACAATGTTTTTATGTTGGTTTATTCTTATGCCCTTTGAATTGGATTGACAGAAATTGAGATAAATCAATGTATTACCATATCCGATTGGCTTCAAAACAAAAGGAGACGCATGATGCGGACGATTCAAAATTTACTTACAACCTTTCTGTTGATTTTACTAACAGTTTCACAAAACACCTTTGCCCAAACGCAACCGAAAGTTATTCTTGCTGGACATACTAGAGAAATTTTTGCTGTCGCGTTCAGTCCTGATAGAACAACTATTGCTACAGGCAGTTCTGATAATTCTATCCGACTATGGGATTCAAACACGGGTGAACATATAAAAACTCTTGAAGGACATACAGATGCGCTTCATTCTGTAGCTTTCAGTCCTGATGGGAAAACTCTTATCAGTGGAGATCAGGCAAAGTCTCTCCTTGTTTGGGATCTCGATTCTGGAAAGGTCTTGAAAACCCTTAAACACAGTTGGGTTGTTAGAACAGTTGACTTCAGTCCTGATGGCAAAACATTTGTGAGCGGAGATTGGTTTGGAGGTCCCTCTCTCAGGTTATGGAATACTGATGGAAATGAACTCGTACACGAATTGCAAGCAGGTAAGGTTGATGATATTACATTCAGTTCAGATGGAAAATACCTTGCCAGTGGAAGTTTAGATGATGGAAATGTCCGAGTATGGGATCCAGATACAGGAGAACTCTTACATACGTTTAGTACAGGAATGGAACATGTGTTAGGTGTTGTATTCGCAGATAAAGGTAGTAAAATAGTATGTGGAGGTAGTGATGGAATCCAAGTCTGGGATGTAAATTCAGGGAAACGTCTGGACACCTTTCCCGGACAAGAAAATCCTGACATTGTCGAATGTCTTGCTCTTAACCCTGATGGACGACTACTTGCTGCCGGAAAGAGAAACAGTAAAATACACCTATGGGATTTGAAGACTGCAAAACTTGTGGATACACTTGAGGGACATGTCTCACGTGTCAATTCTGTTGCATTCAGTCCTGATGGACGAACCTTGGTAAGTGGAGGTCAAATATCCGATGCATTGCTTTGGGAAACCGAACCACTTGACAATAGTTTCCTCCGTGTTAATCCTAAGAATAAAGTTGCTGTGTTATGGGGCAATCTCAAACAGCGTTAGATTATCTTTAAGGACTATTTCGGCGCATTATACTCAGGATCTGTCCGGTCATGCCGCTGTCAGTCGGTTGTGTTGCGAGGAATAGTGCCGATGCGACAACTTTTTCCGGTTCCTTCCATGGGTCACTCTGCGCTCTGATGATATTGTCATCTTTCCAAACAGGTTTTGAGAGTTCTGTTTTGACTGGACCGGGTATCAGGACATTCGCGATGATACCATCTTGCCACACCTCTTCAGCAATCGCTTGTGTCAACCCGTGCAATGCAGCTTTAGAAGCACAATAAATACTAAGGTCCGCATGACCAACCTGTCCCATTCCAGAACCAATGTTGATGATATTTCCCCATCCTTGCTTCTGCATAACAGGCAACACCACGCGGCAACAGTGGACAACACCCATGACGTTGATCCTCCATACCTCATCCCATTCTTCATCGGTTGTATCTAAAAATAAGCCTCTTGGATTGATACCAGCGTTATTGACAAGGATGTCTATTTGGGAATAACTTTCCACAGTTTTATGGACAAGATTTTCCACCTCAGTACGGTTCCGTAAATCAGTTGGTACTGCAAGAACATTTCCACCATTTGCTGAAATCTCATCTGCTACCTCATTAAGTTGATCCTCGCTTCGTGATGCGATCACAACGTATGCACCTTCGGCAGCATAAGCGATAGCAATGGCTCTACCGATTCCCCGTCCAGCACCAGTGACAATAGCGACTTTGTTAGTTAGTTGCATGGATGATTCCTTCTATATTTATGTAAAATCAATTATTGGATTTGGTCTGTGAAATAGTCAAGAGTTATTTGAGCGGCTCCACATGTTAATCAATCGGGTCAATTGTGCGCGACCTGATTGTACTTTTCGTTTCAAATCAGCGGCGAGCGTTGTGAGCAAGTCACTCCCACTTTTCTCTGCGTTCTCTACTTGTTGTTTCAACTGATAGGTACGTCCTGCCTTTACGCGATTTATCTCAGACCGCAATTCGCTTGTTGCGCGGTGAAGACTTCGCAATTTAGTTTGTAGTCGTTCCCTCTTTTCAGCAATTGATCCTTCAGCCTGCATCGCTATGTCAGTTTCTCCGATACTTAACCGTTCGAGAATTCGAACATCTTGCTCATTATATGCCCGATTAATAAGCGGCATTAGCTGCTTTCGCCGATGCTTTTCTTCAGTGTGCTCGGCTTTGTCAGGATGGAACCGCTTGGCAAGTTTTCTGTAGAGGGATTGCAAGTATTTCGCTTCTTGTTCCGGTAGGTCGTTTGTTTCAGGTGTTAGTTCTGATTCTTTTTGATCTTCAGGCTCACTGAAACGCGCTCGGTTTTCTCGAAAGCAGGATTCTACGCGTGCCTCTATCTCCTGCTCGCTTACATCTTCACGATGTAATTGTAGGCGGAGACGATACTCTTTTGTTTCAAGCTCAACCTTATCAAGTTCAAGATAATAACGTCCAACATAAGCATTATACCGATGTTGAAACAGGTCCACTTCTGCTTTAATATCTTCTATAGACACGGTAAGTTCTTCAACCTGTTCCCGTTTTTCTTCAATAGTCTTGAGCAATTTGTTGATCTCTTTTTCATCGTTGCTATTGATATAAACTAAGGTTGCAGGATTCATGGCTTTTCCTACAGATAGCAGAAGTTTTTTCTTGAAATTGTCTATCTGGTGCTTTTAGAATTTCTCAAATGAGTCAGACTGTCCAAAAACTGTAACTTATTGCTATAATATCAATTCTGAAAAATAAAATACCGTTACGGAGACGACCGACATTTTGAATGTCCGAGGCGCAATGAATTGCGCGACTACAAACGCGTTTTTTGTTAATGAGATGTTATCATTCAGAAATGGTATAATACCATATTATCTTGATTAGACGTCTTCTGATGAAGTCGGCATTGCAAGGCACGGGGACCTCGCGCTACGCATCGGGTCAATTTTGAAGTCTTCTGATGAAGTCGGCATTGCAAGGCACGGGGACCTCGCGCTATGAATCGGGTTAATTTGGTATAACACCACACGAAACTACTTTTTGCGATAAGTGATACGTCCTCGTGTTAAATCGTACGGAGAAAGTTCTACGGTTACCTTATCTCCAGGTAAAATCTTGATAAAGAATTTTCGCATTCTACCAGAGATATGTGCGAGAATTCTATGCTTATTTTCTAACTCAACGCGAAACATTGCATTCGGTAACGGTTCAACGACAACACCTTCTACCTCAATTTTATCTTTTTTCGAAGGGGATTGTGCGGTCTCTTCAGTCTCTACAGCTACAACATTGACATCTGTAGAATCATCTTGTCGTTTTTTGGGTTGTGGCTTCCGATTTGGACCCCTTCTGTTAGGAGGTCTCGATTGCGGTCTTCTTCTATTGCCTGATGGTTTACGATTCAAAATATGGTTCTCCTTTCTATAGAATAGAAATTATAGATCAGTTTGTAGCACAGAATATAGGTGTCTACAAACTAAGATTGATCTCCATGACTAAAAGATTTACCTACTTCAAGAACAAGTTCTTGAAAGTAATTTATTGCGAGTTGGAGCTGGCTTTCAGACTCCACTTTGTCGTTACTGGTTGAAACAAAATCAATAGGCATAGTGCTACCGCCAACTTCTCGTAGGGCAACATAAGCCTTTAGATACACATCTGGATGACGTTCCATCACTTTTTGCATAAGTGGCGAAACTTCGGCTTCAAACATATTTACATGAACCCGTGCGGTGCAAATTTCAGCACGGTAACGTTCCATTATCAAGGGTTGAATATGTGCTTCAAAAATCGCCTTCATCTCGCGCGGTGGACCAGGCATCATCATAATAGTTGATTCCTTATGATTAACACTAATACACGGTGCCCATCCCGCTGGATTCTGAAGGGTTTGCGCTGTTTCTGGCACAGTTGCCATTTTGGTCAGTGCTTCATTGAGCGGATCGTTTTCAGACATCTCACGGCGTTTGCGAAATTCTGTTATGGTATCTTCGTCCACAATAGGTTTAGTGCCAATGAGCGAGGCAACAACAGCCACCGTCATATCATCTGGCGTTGGTCCAAGCCCACCTGTTGTTAGGATAAGTGCTGTTTCGCGTTGAATTGCTGTATCCAACGCTTCAGTCATCTCATCAAAATTATCGCGGAGCATGGTTACTCGCTGTAATTCCCCACCAAGTTGGAGAATCTGTTGTGCAATCCAATGCGCGTTGGTATCCTGAATTTGCCCAAGGACCAACTCGGTTCCGACCGAAAATAGTTCTATCGCCACCTAATACTCCGATGATATTAACCTATATATTTCGGTGCAATACTATGTATTTCACTTCTTATACGGTTTGCAAGTTACTACGTAGATAGTAACCAGGGTTCATCTACCAAAGCACGGAGGAATATCCCGCGTGCGCCATTCAAATCTCTGTCCATCTTGAGTCCAGTGCTATCTTTTATCACTATTATAATATATATCAATAGAAATGTAAAGAAAAATGTAGATTTTTAGATACTATTACTCAACCTTTACAACACTTTTTTGAGGAACTCAAATGCTCCGACGCCGTAAAAACTGTGTCCTGCCTCAAAAACTTCAAAACCTAATTTGTCATCAGCATTGAATATACTCTTTATCTATTCAACAAATTCAAAACGAATCCTGTTGCCATCTTTGGATAGAAGTAGGTTGATTTCTGTGGCATCACTGATCCTGCCATTGCCACGTCCAAAACCTGCTCAACAGGTGTAGGATTCATTAATAATGCTACTCGGTGCGACGCATAATTAACATGAGCAGTAGCATCGTCAGTATAAGCAGTATAACTGATATGGTCTGCTAATGTTTCAACCTTAAACATTTTTTTGATGATGGTTTCTTGAACAAGGGTTACATCCAACTGTCCTTGGGATGGTGATTTTGGAATCAACAAGCGGTATTTATTATCAGGTGTATACATCCCAACAGCAGGAGATTTCCCTTTAAACGAACCCAATTTTTCCATAAGATTTGAAAGGGAATCGATTTCGTGTACCTCAAACGCATCAGGCAATCCAGCGACTGCATGATTGATCTGTTCTGTAGTAAGATCGCTGAGTAAGCGGTGAATTGCTAAAACAGCTAGTCCGGGTGATTCCATCCGAACAAGGTTCACCATCATATAGTCGTATCCGGGAGATGTTCCGTTTTCACCTTTCTGCGCCATCTCATCACGAAATGCAAGGGCAGTCTCATACCTGTGATGTCCATCTGCAATCAGAAGTGGTTTCGCTGAAAAAAGTTTTTGAATTTCACGATTAGATTCAGGGTTATCTAAACACCACAATTGATGCGTGCTTCCAAAAGTTTCTGGGCAATCTATCTGTGGCGCGTTTTCATCAGTAAAACCCTGCATAACTTCTTCAATGTCTCCATCGGTGTCAGCATAAAGGAGGAAGATAGGACTGAGGTTGGCATGGCATGTGCACATCAGATTGAGCCGATCAATCTTCGGTCCCGCGTGAGTCTTTTCGTGAGGTAGGATAACCTTATTTTCAAATGGTTCCAGTTTAACGAGGGCAATTAAAGCACGGCGTGTATAGTTCTTTCCATCGGGAGCATGAAACGATTGATCATAGATATAATAACGTGGGGTGGTGTCTTGGATGAGGGTTTGATCAGTAATCCATTGGTTCATCAATGCGGCTGCGCGTGTGTACTGATTATTATTGTTAGTGTCATTGTCTCGCGGCTGGCTCAAAATTAAGCGGATGATATTCGCTGCATGCCGTTCTTCCAATTCAATTCGTTCTTCAGGTTTGATAACATCGTAAGGCGGTGCAATAACATCGGTGACATTTCCAACTTTCTCAACATTGTAGCGTAAGCCGCGAAACGGAATAACTGTCGTTTCCATAGAACTCCTATCTCTTTATCAATCTTCCGCTACAAAACCTCGCCTTTCAAGGCGGGGATGTAGTAACGGAAACCAAGACCTCCGTTGTCCATAAATTAAACCTTTTTGTATTGTTCACGTCTAAATCAATAGTAATCGGCATTGGTTGTAGTTGATGCTGTGGTAGACAGCTAAGCAGTGGGACAACTGCGTAAAAGCCATACGAATCTATACTGCTTAAAGTTTTAAAACATCTATTGCCTGTTCAGAGAAAGAAGTGGTAAACACTCGTCTCGTTTAAAATCACAGGTCAAAATTGTTCATAAGACACCTTCGGGTGTGCAGGCGGGGCATCGTCTGTTGAGAGGAGGCTCAGTAAGCCTCGGTTTACCGAGCAGGGTCGTTGATACCACAATCTGCATAGCAGGTGGGACAAAAGAACCCCACTGCTTTAGCTGTGGGAGTATGTCAGACGGTTTCATCCCACAACCTTGTGCTAAAGTACCTTTCGCCAAGGTCATTAAACACTGTGACGATAACACCTTCTTGTATCTCTTGTGCAAGCTTATATGCACCGTATAGGTATCCACCCGATGATTGACCAACAAACCAACCTTGCAGTGCAAGACGGCTACACATTTCAAGTGCATTTTCAATGGTAGCCGGAATTCGGCAATCAATCACTGTTTCATCAAGTATTTCTGGGACAATATCATCCGGATGTCCAAGGGATTTTAACCCTTCAATACCGGGAAACGCCTCCGTTGCAATGGAACATACCTGAATATCAGGGTTATAGTCTTTGAGTCTACGTCCTACGCCTGTGATAGTGCCACCTGTTCCTACACCCGCGACAAAATGCGTGAGTTTTCCATCGGTTTGCTCCCATATCTCCACGCCTGTTGTATCAAAATGAGCACGCCAGTTATTATCATTGTCGTATTGAGAGTTGAAAAAATACTTATCAGGATGTGCTTTGTATCTACGATCAACCTCTCGCAGTGCCTCATCATATCCGAGAATTGCATCCGTATAGACAATATGAGCACCGTGTGAACTGATACGTTTTTTTCGTTCTTCACTGGCGTTGTCTGGAATCACGAGTTCGACTTTATATCCGAGAATTGCGCCGATCATAGCGTAAGCGATCCCCGCATTGCCTGAACTGGAATCTAATATAACTTTTTCGCGTGTGAGTTCTCCTGAAGCAATTGCCTCTGTTAGCATTCGTAACACTGGTCGGTCTTTGATTGAACCACCGGGGTTATAGGTCTCCACTTTCGCGTATATCTCAACGTTTGGTAGTTCATTAGTAAAGAGATCAATTTTAACGAGGGGAGTTTGTCCAATTAGTTGCAGTAGTGGATAGTCTGATAGATTCACCTTTGAACCAGTTCGGTTGCCCATGTAGTGTTATGTACCCTGCCTTTTCTATTATTTCAACTCGCTATTTGGATGTCACGATACGGTTGCAAATTAGTCGTTCCATGTAGGTTTTAGCATCGTTTCCAGTTAATTCTCCATTGAGAATCCGTGTAACCTCAAATTCGGCGAGTCTCACAGTCGGATTTAGTCCGTGTTGCGGTGGTAACCAATCCCTGAAGGTATCAAAAAAAGCACGTTGCGCTGCACGACCGTTCACATAAGGAAAATCAGCAGTGCGTCTTCGGAATCGGTCTGACCCCTTTGCAAGTGCCGCAGCGTGATGCTGCTTGCAAAACCTTAGATACTCTTCTGGCGCGTAAGCAAGTGGGACGTTCTCCGGATAATACCTAAATGTCAATTCTCTAAATTGCGTGAAGTGTTGTAACTCATCAAACTCAAAGATAAAGTGGTACGGTTCTGGAAAATATGCATCTGGAGTCAGATACCCATCTGTTTTCGTCGATGTTCCACCCCAGTCTCCGTTGAGTTCAACGTAGAGTTCCATTAGAATGTCGTAATGATCTCCGAAATGCTCACGAGAGGGTTTGTTTCGAAGCCATTCAAATTGTGCGCGTCTTTCTGCTGCAGTTCCTAAAACTTCTTCCAGAAGTGCGATGATACCAACTTCCAACCGCATACAAGGAAAAAACCGACTCTGTTTACGCAGACTCGGTTCCCATATTTTTCAAGGCCCTCTCAACTAAAGGTGTAGTTAAGCTCGCAAGGTAGTCTCTGTCCCGTTGTAATGCTTCCAATTTGTTGTCACCGTGTACAAATTCTACCTGAACATAACCATCATAACCTACACCACTGAGGGTCTCAACGACTCTACTATAGTCAACAACACCATCTGAGATTGCACATGCTTTACCACTTTCATCAAAGTTCTGTGCATGTACATTAACGATGTGTGGTGCGAGTTGTTGTGCTGCGGTGTGCGGTTCATCAGCATCAAGCCTGGCAAGTGGTTGATAGTAAGTTTTGAGAGAGGATATTTTCGTGCTTTCAATTATCTCTAATATACTATCAACAGAGTCTGTAAGATGATTATTGTGCATCTCCATGCCCAATTTAATGCTACGAAAACTCGCCCATTGTGCCAAAGCGACCAATCGAAAAAGGATCAATCTTTTATCTGCAGGTGCAATTGACTTTGACGGACCACCTCCAGACCAGATTCTAATCAGATCGGTACCGAGTTCATGTGCAATTTTAAAAGCTTCCTCAAAATACTTTTGGTGCAGATGCATCAAAGGATCAATGTATGAACCATAAGCAGAAATCGCCAATCCTTTTTGTTGAGCCAAATCCTTAATATTTTTTACATAAGTATCATCGTATTCCTCTGGCATGTGGGGTGGTTTTCCCCAAACTTCTATCCCATCAAACCCATAGTCAGAAGCAATATCAATGACCTCTTCCAACGGTTTATCTTGAAAAGCGATGGTACATAAACCCAATTTCATTTTTTTGTCCCCGTTTGTATATTTCTTATAGATAGAATAACATAAATATAAGCAGATTGCAAGGAAAGTTTGTTATTTGAACGCCAACCCCGATAGGTGCGGTTTCCTAACCGTACCAATAGATTGGAATCAAGTCAATTTGGTATTATACGCAATTAACGCGATTTGTAGTGTGAGGTCCCCGTGCCTTGCAATGCTTGACTTTATTTAATGACGTCGAATCAAGTTAATTTGGTATTATTATTGAACTCACGTTAGTTTAAATTCTGAATATTTTTTGAGCAAATATAGAAAAAATTGAATTTTATGCAACCTTTTGCTCTTTGCATGTATCATTATGTCATAAGGGAATTCTGTTTGGAGGAAAACATGAAAAACATTGATACTGAATTGATTCAACAGATATTAAACGGCAACCAAGACTCTTTTACTGCGTTGGTGAAAAAATATCAGAAGCAGGTGCACGCGTTTGCATGGCGGAAATTAGGTGATTTCCATCTCGCCGAAGAGATTACTCAGGACACCTTTCTTAAGGTTTACCAAGAACTTTGGACACTCAAAGACCCTAACCGTTTTGCTGCGTGGTTACATGCTATTGTCAGAAACTGTTGTTTAGCGTGTTTGCGAAAAACGAAACTTTCGATTGAATCTCTTGACACCATGCCTGAAGCTGAAAAAGAAAGAGTGTTATATTACCGTTACCTTGAGAAAGAGCGTGAAGAATTAGCGAATGAGAAACGGCATGAAGTAGTCAGACTTCTTCTCAAAAAACTACCTGCAAATGAACATACTGTGATAACCCTTCACTATCTTGGTGATATGCGTTGTGAAGAGATTAGCGAGTTTTTGAAGGTCCCGTTGAATACGATTAAGAGTAGACTTCATCGGGCAAGAAAGCGATTAAAGGAGGAAGAATTGATGGTTCGCGAAACATTAGGTGGTTTTGAACTTCCAGGCAATCTTACGCAGAATATCATGGAGTGGATTCAGATGAATGAACCCGGTGTAGCGGCTTCAGTAGGGACATTAACTAAAACATCGGATAGGACGGTCTATGCAGTGATGGGTTATGAGAACATCTACAAATTACCATTCGGTGAAAATGAATGGCAACTTGTTAACGCAGACTTTTTGCGTCAAGACACTCATGGCGATATACCTATCGCTGAACACGATGGTACTCTTTATATAATTCCATCTGATAAGTTGTTTGCTTCAACTGATGGGGGTAAAACTTGGAATTCTATCGGTCCTTGCCCAAAAGGGCATGTGAGGGAATTTCTGATTACAGAAGAAGCCTTTTACCTCAGTCTTGATACTGGTATTTTCAGGTCTGATGATGCCGGAAATTCGTGGGTAAATCTGAACAATGGTTTAGATGATGACTTGATAGAGCACGATGGAATTAGCGCACTACGAGTGAACCGAGACATTTTATTTGCTGGAACCTCTTTGGGAGTATACCGTCTTAACGCGGGAACTTGGGAACACCTGCAGTTGCCAGTGGACAATACTGTGAGGGTATGTTCTTTAGTGGTGTCCGAAGACCGTATCTATGTCGCAGTAGAGGTAAATATTTTGGTAGGTGACGGAACGCCTTTAGAAAATTACTTTAATTTGTGTGATATCAGTAAGGATTCGTGGTGGGTATTCTGCTCAACCGATGGTGGCGATTCTTGGACAGATATAACGCCTACGGATGCCCGGAATCTAATGAAAACGTTGCCTATAATTAAACTGCTTGCATCTGGAAAAACACTCTTACTGATAGGTGGAGAGGAGGGTGTTGCGGCGCGCTCAATTGATTGTGGCAACACTTGGAAATCCGTAGAATCTTCCGGTATTACACCTATGAAGTTTAGCGTGAACTGTACTGCAGCTTTAGACGAAAATACCTTTTATACGGGTGGCATCACTGGAATTCATCGTTCAACGGATAGCGGTAAAACCTGGCACCGATTCAATACAAAATTTGAGTGCCATGTGGATAACTTGGTCAGTTTCAAGACGAGTCCAGATTCAAAGATGTCAAATGCCCTTTATGCGATAGTTGCTGGAAGTTTAGTCAAATCAACAGACGCAGGTAGTTCGTGGACTACTGTTGGCTTTAAACTGCCAAGGTATACTGAAACAGTACCAAAGTATAATGCAAAAGTAAAAGGCACGGAATATACGCCGCGAATTGTGCAGATTTCTGAAGCCGACGGTGTTCTATATGCCAAAGTAATTCAAGGTAATTGTGAAGCGGGTTATTATCGCTTAGTTCCCGATAAAAATTGCTTAGTAGCTATTGGAAGGAACATTATTTTTTTCCCGTTGAAAAAGGAATGGCACCTCCTTCGCGAGATTCAGGAAGGCTCATGTGGACCGTGTTTGGGGAAGCAACATTTCCCTTCGATTCTGATCGGCTACCGAGACGAGAGGTACAAATTTCCTTTTCCTCCTCTTCAGATCCTGATGCTGATTCTGAGCCTTTATCAACTCAGATAATACGGAAGAATCCAAAATTTGGTGCAGAATGCTTTTTAAAACTGTTGGGACAAGAAGAAGGCGATCAACAACTGGCTTACGAATTGATGTTGAAAGGTTTGTACGGCAACTTCGCTGTGAGTGGGGAAACGTACTACATGGAGTACAACTATAAACTTTTCCGATGGAAACCCGGTGACGCAAGATGGTCCGATACAGGCGTCCAAGAAACTTGTGAACTCACACGTGAAAACATGGCGCGAGGTTTTAAACTTGCTACATTGGGTGAAACAGTATACGTCGGTAAACGGGATGGACAGCTATTTCAATCGCTTGATGGTGGTGATAGTTGGAACGACAGGACATCAAACCTACCGCAGTCGGTTGAGCACTTCAATCAAATTGTCTTTGCCGACTCAACGGTTCATGTCGCAACTAACAAAGGGGTTTTCAATTCAATAGATGGTGTTGTTTGGAATGCGCTTACCGACAAAGCAGGAGAGAGTGTTATCATCAAGTCGTTAGCTTCAACTGAGGACTCTGTTTTCGGGGCTAATGATGAAGGAATTTATCACTTACAAGAGAAAGCAGGGACTTGGGAACAAATTGTGCCGGATATTCCAGATGCTATAACTTCTCTCGTTGTTGATGGAGATACCTTTTACGTTGGCACTGAACATCGTGGTGTGCTTCGCTTTGAACGTGCAGAGTCATAGTATAGTCCAATCCTATACAAAATACTACAAAAAATCGTAAAAAATGCAAGGGTTTTCGGTTAGATAATGATGTTTTAGCAATTTGTCCTAACGCTGCCGCTACACCCTTGTTGAGTTTGGACAAGTATAACAGATTTACGAAAAACTGTTAAGAAAAATCAGAATGAAGTTTAACAAATAAATTGGGTAATTGTGGCTACGCGACGTGCGATGAATCGCACTACTACAAACAGATCTGCTTTTCTTATCACACGTCCCAGAATTACCCGTTTAAATTCTTAATCTTCATACTGATTTTTTTCTTGACGAACAAAGACAGATGAGGTATTCTTGTCGCAAATCAATCCTCACTTCACAAAGGGGTTCCCTGTTATGAACTGTCCAAAATGTCAACACGAACACTTCGTCAAAAATGGATTCGTCAACGAAAAACAACGCTATAAGTGCAAAGACTGCAACTATCAGTGGACAGAACACCACACACACCGAGGGAGACCCCTCGCTGAACGCGCACTCGCTGTCTTTCTCTATTGCCACGGACTTTCCATGAATGCCATCGCCAAAATCCTTCGCGCCTCACCCAGCACTATTCTCCAGTGGATACGCGACTTCGCAAACCAACACGCACAACCCCCTGAACCCGCAACTGACACCGTCGTGCTTGAACTTGATGAGATGTGGCATTATCTGAAAAAAAAAGCAGAAACTCTGGATTTGGAAAGCTTTGTGTCGTGATACCGGAGAACTCATCGGATGGGAGTGTGGTCATCGGGATAAAGCAACCTTGAAAAAACTCATCCAACGCTTAGAAAAGTGGAACGTAAAGGTCTATTATACCGACGATTGGCATCCCTACCGAGCCGTGATCCCCAAAGATAAGTTAGTGCAGACGAAAAAGGAGACGCATCGGATCGAGCGAAACAATTGTCGGATGCGTCATTGGTTCGGACGCTTTAAGCGAAAGTCTATTATCGTTTCAAAGAGTGTGGAAATGGTGAACGTGACAGTCGCCTTATTTGCGAAATTTCGCGTCAATGGAGATGTCCTTGACACAGGGCTATTTAGTTTTAGGCTTTCTGTCCATTTTAGACGAAAAGTCGCGATTCGGAGATCGCTCCTACAGCGGAGAGTCTTGAGCAAAAGTTCAAAATTATTGGAAAACTAAATAACCCTGTCCTTGACATCTTAAAAATCGGGCAGATCGAACCAAATATCATTATTTAGCCGAAAACTCTCAAAAATGCGTATTGGTGAAGGGACATTTATCGCCTAGCAATTTATGCGAACAAACTGCGTTCCTTGCTGACAATGCTCGGTATTATTATCGGCGTGGCTTCCGTATTAGCGATGATTGCCATCCGTGTGACGGTGCAAAGATAATAGTGCTTGAGGAGGCACGAAAACAGGGCGGTGTAAACCAATTCACGATGTATTGCATAAACATCAAAAAAGTAGGAGATGTTTGGGTTACGAATCGTTCCAATGAATACTTTAAGTATGAAGATGTTTTAGCAATTGAGATGGAATGCCCTTCTGTTACGCTAACAGTGCCACGTATCCCTGCGTGGGGTGGTGTGCTTGGAATGGGGTTAGGTGTTTTTGTCAGTAAGGGCGCAGCATATCTCGCTGTCAAGATTGTTCCAAACTAGTCAGCTGCTATTTCAATACAGTGGATATTAATATCAGTTCTATTTTCGTCTGTGATAGGTATCCTTTTCGGACTGTACCCCGCAATAAAAGCATCGTCGTTGTCCCCGATTGAAGTTTTGCGGATAGAATAGAATAAAGGGTAGCATATTAAGGTTATCTTCTACCATACTGTTATCGAACTCACGTTAATCCCCTGTAAAAAATAAAGGAAATACAACATGTTATTGATATTGATTCGAAAAGAGATGATGCATCATATCCTCAGTGCTCGATTTATTGTGCTGCTCCTGATGTGTCTTTTGCTTGTTCCACTCACCCTTTCTATGAATTATCAGCATTACCGACAAAACCTCGTTGACTATCAAGAAGCAGTCAAACTTGGCAACACCGAAGAAACTGAAGTAAACACAAACATGGATTTAGATCCGGAGTTGGAAGTTTCTAAACTTTTTCTGAAACCAACACCATTGAGCGTGTTCGCGAACGGATTAGAAGACACACTACCGAGTTATCTCGGCATGACACGCAACGGTATTATTCAAGGTGCTCCTGCGCTGGTTTCATTTTCGCTTTCTTCTCTTTTAGGACATCTTGACTTTCTTTTCCTTGTCACCACTGTCTTCAGTTTGCTCGTACTACTGTTTACTTTTGATGCCGTAGCCGGTGAAAGGGAAGCAGGTACACTCCGTATAACTTTGGCGAATTCTCTACCACGCGATCTCTTCCTGTGGAGTAAATTGATTGGCGGTTACATTGTGTTTATCGTCCCATTCTTAGTGTCATTTCTATTTGGCTTACTGTTGTTAGTTGCGCAGGGCTTCCCGTTGGGTGAATCAGAGATATTTTCACGAGTCTTCAGTCTGATACTTGTCTCGTTGATCTACATTGCGGTGTTTTTCGCGATAGGGACGGTGATTTCCACCTATTTAGACAATTCCAAAACAGCACTCATCGTCGCCTTTACCGTGTGGGTATTTGCCGTACTGATTATACCACGTATTGGGTTTCTCACTGCTAAATTCATAGTACCTACACAAACTTTGCAAAGTGTCTATCTGCAAAAGACATCCGTTCGCGAGAATGTCAATGCAGAACTCAAAGAAAAGCAAAATAAGATACATAGAGAGGTATGGAAAGACCACTCTCAACAAATTCCTTTTGAAGAACAGTTCGCATTGGGAGATGAGATTGATAGACAGATGAAACCGTTTCATGAGGAGTTCAGACAGAAATTCAATGATAATATTAACGAGATAGACCGAAGTTATAAGCGTGAACATGCAAGACAAGAAGGGGTAGCTGAGACACTTTCCCGTATCTCACCCACATCCTCTGTCATTTATCTCGTTACAAACTTAACTCAGACTGGAAAGACAAAAAGGAACAACTACTTTCAAGCTGGAGAACGCTACTATGCTGTGCTTTATGAAGATTGGTTTAGTAAAGTCGTAGACCATATTTATTTAAGAACGTTGGACCCAAAGAAAACTATCAAAATTACGCAACCGCCAGCTTTGGAAACTCCAACCTTAGGAGAGACATTCCATCAATCCTTAATGGATATGCTGCTGCTCTGCTTTTTTGCGGCCGTGTTGACAATCGCAGCATTTTTGAAATTCTTCCGTTCCGATATTTGATACCATTTCTGAAAAATAAAATAACCAGAACTTACGCACGGAAAAGGCATGAGGTCTTACCTTATCATGAATGTGTGCTAAAAACACAGGTTCTCTATATCTGCACTGTGATCCAACTGCAAGCCACTATTTGAAAGTGCTAATGGATAGCATCTTCGGAGTAAAGCCGTTTTGCAATAATCTGCAACTACTTTGTGGCGCATGCAACTCAACAAAAGGAAAGGAACGCAAGCCGAATTAGTTGCAAGACTCAAAGCACACGGTATCCTATAGTGATAATTCTGTCATTTTTATTGACATTTTGTCAATTATTGTTGTATAATTTGACAATATGGCAAATAATCAAACTGAAAACGATTATGTTTCATTAGTCAGAATTCCACGTAAGTGGTTCAATCTATTTGTTTGGTCTTTTTCAACTGTAATAGTTGTGAATACTTTGGTAGAATTGCTAACTGACTGGTCTTGGAAAGGCTTAGGAGAAACAACGTCAACGCGAACGGCAGTTTTAATGACGTTAATAGTCGGTTGGTTCTTTATACTATCACATATATGGGAGGTCATCATGTTAGGGTATGCCAAATTATACAAAGACAAAGTTCGCTTTGAAGTAGCAAAGCAATACCACCATGCCATTGTTGAATGGAATCGCAGGAGAATACAAGCGGAGAAGGAAGGTAAGGAATTCACCGAACCTATACCCGAACCACAGGAAATCATAAAATCAAAGAAATCATAACACAAAAAAACGCGCATGACTTTCAAAATCATGCGCGTTTTTAGGTCACTCTGCAAACCCGAAACTACTTATTGCGTAATTTTTTAAGAGTAGAGTGTATCTCATAAATCACTTGTAGGGCGAGGTCCCTGTGCCTCGCTATATCTGGTAAGAAAACAACGGGCGGGCACGGGGACCCGCCCCTACGATTAAGGTTGATTTTCCGAAAGAGATCGAGTTGATGATTTATTTGATAGACTGTGGTTATGTTAACGTAAGTTCGAAAAAAATCTATTAGTTATCAAGAATCAGTTAGCAGAAAGAGAACTCCTTTTAACAATAGTTAAGTTTACCTCATAACAAAAGGTTTACTTTCTACTATACTTTATTGAACTCACGTTACATCAAATATGCTAAAAATTAAGTTTGTACAAAAACTTTACATTTCTGCCCGATTCTGGCATTACAGATTTGATGCGAGATAGATGATCGTGGTAGATAGTATCTAATATATTTTCTACCTCAAAAATAAATAAATTCTCAAGCTGCCACGATGTAAAATTGAGGTAAAACCCGGCATCGTGGGCGAAATATCCATTTGTCGGTTCCTCAAATTCTCCGAGTCGAGTTTGACTTGCCGAAAAGCGAGAAGTCAAGTGAAAATGAAAAGGTGATGGCGTATAACTAAAAACGAGCTTTCCGTTTAGTGGTGGAATACGTTCCAGGGGTTCTTCTATGGTTTCAATCGTTCCGTTGACGTAACTCATATCTATTTGCACGTTAAAGTGCGGAAACATTTCTGTTTCAATGCGCATCTCAGCACCATTCATGACCACATCACGCCCCGTGTATTGGTAGATCCACAGCCATCCTGCAGCACCACTTCCCCACTCTTTCTCACCAGTGTTGGTTGGGATGAGATAGCCGTGAATATGATTCTGGAACAGTGCAAGGTTCAGTTTGAATCTGTTGGTTGAATATTTCGCGAATAGTTCACCGCCAAACCCGTTCTCCGGTTTCAATTCCGCATTGCCGATTTCATAAGAATAGACTGCGAGATGCGGTCCGTCTGAAAAAAGTTCTTCTATGCCGGGTGCGCGGAACGTCTTCATTATGGTTGCACCTGTGCTTAGGTGATCCAGCCAATGGTAAATACCAGAAACAGCCCCCGATGCACCTCCAAAGTCACGTCGTTCAACAGCACCGGCTTGGATAACTGTGCCGGGATTAAACGGTTCTGCACGTCTGATGTCGTAGCGGATTGCCCCTTGTAATGTGAGTTGATTGATATCTTGCTGGCTCATATAGAAACCTGCTAATGCGTATTCACGAGTGTGCGGTGTCCAGTAGAATCCTCCAGTCGCATGATCTCTATATTCTCCCCACATCCCTGTGACAATGTTGTCAAATAGGTATGCCATAGCAGAGAAATTATAGGTGAGCACACCGAATTCTACACCGAGTGAACCGTTTGACTCTAATTCTTGATGTTCATAGCGGGTATAGGCTGTCTGGAATTTCAATTTATCAATCCAATTTTGGTTGAAACGAAATTCCATCTGTGCATCGTAACGTTGACGGTCAAGTGCAATGTTAACCCCAGTGATATGTCCTTCAGGCGATCCAGGGATACCGTAATCTGAACTGTAGCGACCTCCTGATGCACCGATAAATCCCCACGGTTTGATTAGAGAAGTCCCAGCAGAAAAATTGTGGTTGGAAAGCTCAGTGTTTTCAAGTACGCCTATCGGTGTTTTAGTGTCTGAGGCGAGACGGCGATTATACTCAAGATTTCCAACGAAATCACCAATTGGCACCATAAACCCTGTCGTTGCTGTTAAACCGGTATTGACAGACTCACCTTGAAACGTAAGCCTCATGGTAGGACGTTTCGGTAGGATCTCGGGGATGCTATTGCGTTTTACATTGATCACACCCCCTAAAGTGCTCGAACCGTAGATTAACGAGGCAGGTCCACGTGTAACTTCAACTCCCTTAGCAGAAGTCGGGTCAATTGCAACGGCATGATCAGCACTTGATGCGGATTTGTCGCCTATCCGTTCACCGTTTTCAAGGATGAGCAACCTGTCACCACCTAAACCTCTAATGACCGGTCGCGCTACTGCCTTCCCCATTGTGCGTTGCGAGATGCCAAGTTGATCTGATAACGTGTTTGCTAACGTCATGCCCATCCCTTTTTCAAGTGTTACTTCATCCAATGTAATATCAGAAGTTTTCTTATATTGATCAAGAGATCGGATTGAACCTATAACCGTAACCTTTTCAAGTTGAAATACTGACAGTTTCAATTCAACCTGCAAATAACTGGTAGATGAATTTACATCTACAACTTGTTCAACCGACAGATAATCGGATTTGGTGAACTTCAGTGTATGTTGTCCTTCTGGCACGGCGTTAATCTGAAACTGACCGTTTGCGTCTGTCTGAGTAGTCTTATCTAACCCGATGATGCGGATGGTTACGCCACCAATTCGAGAATGACTTTGATAGCCAATGACTTCCCCGTTCAGCTGCTGTGTTTTTACTTGTTCGCTTTCAGCATTTCTGATATAGCAGAACAAACAACCGATTCCTAATATGAGTGCCAACAAGTAGACACGCTTTAAAAGCGCGCCTACTGAAGCAGAGTTACAAAGGCATGAATCTCCAAAAATACGCATGGAAATTCTCCTATTGGACAGTTACTGGTATAAGAAGAGCCGTGAAATCTGGATGGTCGCCGTGTAGTAATTGAAGTTTAATCTCTGTTGTGCCTGCTTTTAGTCCAATGACTTCAAAACTTAGGTGAGAGTCCTCTTCGTCCTCACCTTCATCCGACATGTGAATTTCAATAATGGTTGAATCGTAATCAGTTAATACTAAACTGAAAGCTTCCTCATCACCGTGTTCATTTGCATCATCTTCATCAGCACCGGTGATCTTGTCGAGATGTAATTCTTCACCATGCTCGTTGAGGAATACCACATTTACCTCAATTTCATCATTAACCCCGAGTGTAATACCTCCGGATTGAGATTCTTGAAGTTGACGGTACACTTCCTCGCCATTAACTTCTAAGGTAACACCGTCTGCATCAGCGTGAAGAGTCTCCTCTTCTTCATGGCCTTGGTCATCAGTGATGGGATTTTGATCTTCACTGCAACCGCCCAGAAAAGGAAGTACGGCAACGAATGCATATAAGAATAATCGAGAAAAAAGGACTGAAAAGTCGCGTTCAAAAAAGTTTGTAAACATTAAATTCTCCTATTAATTGTTTGCACACACGAGTACGCAAATACATTTAAACTAAATACCAATCACAGATGCGTAAGTGTAAAGATTTACTCAGGAAACGGCACGAATGAGATTGTACTTTCCTACGCATCTTATAACTCAATATGAATCGTAGAAGGAAATCAGAAACGATGAATACAAAGGCGCGGATATCTACGTAAGAACAGTATCTACACATTGTCACAAATAGACAATGGCTTCTACAAGTGTTCCTACCTCCTACGAGGAAAAAATGATAACTAAAGATATATTGTATCTTTCGAGTTAAAAATCTTAGGTTAAATGGAGAATATAGGAGGTGCGCGGCTCTTGTTATTCGCTGTGAGTTTGGAGGGTATCAAAATCGCTTCACCTACTGACAGTGTTCCGTAGTAAAGAGTAGGGGAAACAATTACAGTAGGTTGGATTTCAAAATTGGTGTGTGTGTTTATGAATACACACGCTGCACAGTTCTCCTCTGACTGGGAAGGTTCACTATCCTCATGATGATCATGCATGAGCGGCGTGAAACTGAGTAGTGTTACGTAAAAAATTATCCCACAAAAGATAAGAAGTTTTGTGTAAATTTTGTCGTTTACCACAGATCCAGACCTATTGCTGACTGAGTATTTCAAGATATATTATACTATACAAATCAGGTAATTTCAATTATTTTTAAAGAGAAGGTGGTAGTGTTGTAGAGTTAGGTTTCACTAGTGGTCTGTCCATCCTAAAATTGCGGGTATGTGATTTGGCTATAGGGCGAGGAAACCTCGCCCCTACGATCAAATTACCCTAAAAATAAAAGTGGACAGAACACTAGTGCTGTGTCTACATTCAAATTGTCCGTCGGGTAGAGCTTGCGAAACCCATAGGCGTCAATTTAGGGGTCCCTAACCCGGTAGGTGCGGTTTGTAACCGCACCGGATCTTGCGGAATATGCGTCCGATAACCGTTTTCGCGAACAACATGGTGCGGTTAGGAAACCGCACCATAGGCATCAATTTAGTGGTTTTCAAATATGAGAAATGCTCTTCAGTCCCGTCCGGACTATATGTTTATAGCACCCAATGTTCTCAATCTCTTTCGCTCCGTCCATGCGATATGTCCAACAAAAACGTTCTAAAAATATCGCACGGACAGAGCGAAAGAGACTCTTATACGTTTTTCTATAAACATATCGTCCCTATGGGACTGAATATAAGACATTCTCGGTAATCATGCTTATTGAGAGGTGTTTGTCCAAACACAGACTTTTTCTTAAATTGACACCTATGGGTTTCGCTGCGATCTACCCGACGGACTATCTGCAATTTTAGAGTGGACACAGCACTAGTAGGTGCGCCATCCCTGATTTACCTATCGGATCGTGATCTCCACCGATATTGTATAGCACTACAAAAGCGACACTGTTCGCCATGGGCACGGAACGGAGAATTACGGTAAGTCCATTATCCAATTTGAACGGTTCAAGCGTTTCAGCAGATAAAGTTGAAGTTGTAAACAGGACACTTACAACTATTGTTGTCAAAATGACGGGCTTAATTCTGTTAATCATTTTTGTTCTCTCTAAGTGTTAAATCTTCAGACATTGATTTTCTGAGTTCTGCTTCTCTATATTTTTTGAGAATTATCCAGTATACGATACCAAAAAGAACTGTGCAGTCTAATCCGTAAAACCCAGACCTCAGCCATACCCAACGAGGTTGTCCAAACAAATATGCGATAATACCAAATACAAGCAAAATCAACCCCATGACAAATCCGAAAGCGATAACGCCCAAAGTAAATCTCTTGGCTTTTCCTTTTGGAACAAACAGCCATCCCAATGTTCCAACAAGTGGACCGAGAGGGATGAATATTGCCATTATTAAAATACCCAGTTCCTGCTGTGAAATCCAAGGTTCATTGACATCTCCCACACCTTGAGGAGTGGGATTCTTAGGTCTTATATCAGTCCTTAATGTTTCTGAATGCCTTGTTCCTGCTTCTGCATCCACTGCTCCGTAGTTGAGTCTAACACGGACTCCACAAGCGTTTAGACTCTCCCAGTGTCCCCAGGCGAGTTATTAGTGAATGTGGTAGGGATGTTGTCCTAACAACATATATTAGTTTTTCTCTACTACATTCTAATGTTTTGAGTGATTTCGCACCAGCACCACACACCTTATCACGGATGGGGACAGGACTCAACACAGGTAAGTGTTGAGGTGATAACCCTGTCCAACGATGCTACATATAGTATATACTATTTCGGTGCAAATGTCAAGCGTTTTTTGACCCACAGCTAAAGCAGTGGGATTGTTAGTTAATTCCCTTCATAGCCTTTCCTCCTCATAAGCCTTGATAAGTGCTCGTGCTGCGGATTGTGTCAATGTGCCTTCCGCAACCATTAACCGAATTTTCAGTAAAAACGGGTTTTCCTTATCCGAATCATCAGCAATCTTGATTTTTTCAATCAGCCGATTCAGCCGAATTCTCAAAGTTGGGTATGAAACCTTATACTGTTTCGCCAAGTCCTTAAGAGACCCAGAAGCCAAGACAAACCGTTTGATAAAATGGAGTTCTTCTTCGCTCAGAACTGATAACCATTTTGGATTTTGTGTTTCCATGATACTACCCATTTCCTTAAACACTAACGCAATTTAAGGTATTAAAATATATTATAACATTAAATAATGTTAAAGTCAAATTCAATTTTATTAAAGTTAAAATGGTGAAAAATTAAGACAGAATGTCGTTAGAAGAGATTGTGCAAGTGCCGAAGAAGTGGGAGCAGGATGTCTGATGTTATCGGGATTTTCTGAGAATCCCAATGCGGCACTACTTTAAGCACGAGGCAGACATACTTTTTGGTATGCGGAACTTAATTGTAATATGGGCGAAGATGGAGTTCATCCTTAGCGAAATCAATAAAGACCGATTTTTAGACCTGTGTTAGGAACGATAACGTATTTATGTGGTTTCTTGATCGATTTCAGTCTGTGTTTCTTGAAGAGATAAATTTAACTGGACTAATTCTTGTTGTAAATCGTATATCTGTTGACGTAGTGCCTCAACCTCATTACGCCTTTTTTCATCTGCGTGTTTACGGCGGCGATGCTCAATAAGTTGAGGACGATTCAAACGTAATCGTTGAATGTAAAACGTGCCTTCTGAAGTTTTGCCGATGAGTTGACTGTTCTGTTGTTCGCGAATATGTAAGGTTAAGTTATCTTCAAGTGGGTGAAGTAAGCGAATATGTGGGATGTGGACTTCATGCCAATATGCACCTTTATGCTCATTACATCGATGGCAACAATAAACGAGGTTTTTATCATTATTTATGCCTCCATGAAATGTTGGGTGGTGGTGATCCACCGTCAACGTTGCTCCAACGTCCGATTCGTGAACTCCACAATATCCACAACTGTAGGCATAACACTGACGGATCCGTTCTCGCTGTGATGCATCCATACTGTCATTTTGTTTCAACGTATTCTTTTGGGAGGTTTTGACCAGTGAGGTGGTAATACCTATCAGCAAGTAATGCGCGTTTTGATTGGAGTTGCGTCTGATATGCGCGAGCATCGGTCAGCAGTTGTTTATGTTCAGTAACAATAGCTTGCAATTGCAAAGCGATTTCCTCAAGTTCTGCTTTCTCTATCTGCAACTTTCTGCTTTTTTCCTTCGCTGGTTTCAACGCTTCTGCTTCCTCAGCATCTAATTCATTGAAGATGGCTAAAAGTTCGGCTTGTTCTTGTTCTGTTAAAGTCCCTTCAACCTCGCGGAGTCGTAGTTGTTCTAACCTAAGCTGTCTGTTTGTACGTTTCATTTTGTGTTCTCCTTATGTTTTCGACGTATTAACTTTGCTCTTTTAATCAGCAGCAATAGTTTCCAACGGTGGAAGTTCGGGGTAATTGCCTCGTGCATTTTGCCATGCGATGACACCTTCAACGATCATCCACACCTGCAATGCTTCAACAACAAGACCGAATACGAAAAGAAGATATTTGCCTTCAAGTAACCAACCCGATTCCGGATTGAACATTTGATGTAGCATTGCCCAAGCAGGCATGAGGAGCATGACTATCATCGGAAGGAAAGCGAACCAGATCGGTTTGTTGCGACGCACGAGATAAAAGACGATAACCATGAAGGCTAATCCAGCCAAGAGTTGATTTGTTGCACCGAAGAGCGGCCAGAGAGTCAATCCACCACTACCCGGTCCACTCGGTCCCTGTAGCAATGCAACAGCAGCAGCAAGTATCAATGCAAATGCAGTAGCGATGTATCTATTCGTTAAAGGTTTAATATTGGCAGTATGCCCGAGTTCATGGATGACGTACCGCTGTAATCGTGTGGCTGTATCCAGTGTTGTAGCAGCGAAACTGGCAACAAGTACCGCCATAATTGCAATACTCATTTTTAGTGGAATACCGAGAGATGCAAGGAAATTTCCACCACCATCAACGAATGCGCTTACCTTGGCTTTTAGGTTGTGGCTTGCCCAACCACCAACCACTTTTGTTGTACCATCCGGATTTGTTACTGTTTTACCAGTTGCGTATCGGGTTCTCCATGCTTCTTGATTAACAATAGGTTGTGTGCTTCCTTCCTGGAGGATAGCTTGGAACTTGTAACCTCCCGCGCTCGTAGTATCAGGGGTGCGATTGAAAATGCCCATGCCGATACCTGCACAGCAGGCAATAATCACAACAACTGCAAGACTTCCCTCAAGCAGCATGGCACCATATCCAACGTATTGTGCATCTCCTTCAGATGCGACCTGTTTACTGGAAGTGCCGGAACTCACCATGCAGTGAAAACCGCTCACAGCACCACAGGCAATCGTAATGAAAAGGAAGGGCCAAATAGGCGGTGCATCGGGTGGAATGTCTGAGGCTATTGCAGGCGCGGAAGCAAAGAGATCAGCTTTACCTGTCAACCCTGCAACAGCAAGTCCAAGCACTAAGAGAATCAATGCTAATACCAATTCATGGCTATTGATAAAATCACGGGGTTGAAGGAGCGTCCAGACAGGCAGGACTGAGGCAATGAAGCAGTAGACAAAAAGTGCTAATGTCCAAATCACTACAACATTCATGTAGGTGTGGTCAAGTAATTCGATACCGAGCCATTTTCCTAAATCAATGGGCAGGACATAGGCACCGACAGCCATTGCAATATACATGATACCGAGTGCGATAATGGAGGGGATGAGGATATTGCCGCCTCGGCGATGAATCCAGATCCCGATTGCTACGGCGATCGGGATTTCAACCCAGACAGACAGAACTGACTCAGGATAGTATGAAAAAATCAGGGCAATGACCAAGCCGAAGATAGCAAGGACAATAGTCAAACCTATAAAGAGGACCAGAAGAAACAGAAATTTGGCACGCGGACCGATCATCCTACCGGCAACTTCGCCAACGCTTTGCCCACGATTACGTAGTGAAACGACAAGCGCACCAAAATCATGAACAGCACCGATGAAAATAGATCCGATGACAACCCACAACAACGCTGGCAACCAACCCCAAAAGACTGCAATAGCAGGACCAACAATCGGACCTGTGCCAGCAATGCTGGTAAAATGATGTCCGAAGATTATCTCTTTTTTCGTAGGAACGAAGTCAACATCATCTTTGAGTTCTTGACTCGGTACTTTCGCCTGGGGATCTAAGCCGAAAATTTTTCTTGCTAACCACTTGCCATACGTATGATAGGCGACGATAAAGCCTACAAAACTCAAAACAGCAATTATAAGTGTATTCATACGCGAAATCCCGACTTTGCAATTTAGCGGTTACGTACAAACTCAGTTATCGGACTCCGGTTAAAATCTCAAAAGTAAGCTGATCTAACTTTTCGTATCCAAGCCCTTTCTCCGCAATGGTATCGGGTTTGAAATCAATCTTTCTCAGTTTTTCTGTGTTCTCAGCACTATAGTTTGCCATGAGAACCTCAAGTTCAGGATCACGGACACGGAGATCGGCGATAAGTCCTTGAATCTCGGCGTCTTCATTGAATTGACGTGCTTTTTCTTTCAGGATCAGATAACTACGCATACAACCTGCGGCAAAATCCCAAACTCCCTGTTCATCTTCGGTTCGGTAGGCGTGTGCATCAAAATGCCTGTTGCCATCCCAGTTGACATCTTCGAGAAACTTAACAAGGAAGAACGCGCTTTTTATATTTTCTGATGCGAAACGTAAATCCTGATCAAAACGACTCATTTTCTGGTCGTTAAGATCAATGTGGAAAAGCTTCCCTGCCTCATAAGCCTGTGCGACCCCGTGTATAAAATTCAAGCCAGCCATTGTTTCATGAGCGAATTCAGGATTAACACCCACCATTTCCGAGTGTTCAAGCGTCTCAATAAAATGGAGCATATGTCCCGTTGTGGGTAGATAGATGTCACCGCGGGGTTCATTTGGCTTCGCTTCTAAAGCGAATTTGAGATCATAGCCTTGGTCTTTGACGTAGTGCGTGAAGTAGTTCATTGCTTCACGGTTCCATTTTACGGTGTCAGGACCATCTTTCGCGGCATCTACTTCGGCACCTTCGCGCCCGCCCCAAAACACATATACTGTCGCACCGAGTTCCACGCCGAGATCAATAGCATTCAACGTTTTCTGAATTGCAAATGCTCTGACCTTTGGGTCATTGGAGGTAAACGCGCCATCTTTAAAAATTGGATGGAAGAAAAGGTTGGTCGTTGCCATCGGTACTTTCATACCGTGATCATCAAGTGCTTTCTTGAATTCACTAACAATTTTATCACGTTCAGCGGCGGTAGCGTCAAATGGGACCAGGTCGTTATCATGTAAGTTGACTCCATACGCGCCCAATTCGCTTAATTTTTCAACACTGTAGGTGGGTTTCAATGGAGGTCTAACAGCATCACCGAATGGATCGCGTCCTGGGTTTCCCACGGTCCATAACCCGAAAGTAAACTTATGTTCAGGCTTGGGCCGAAACTGATCTGACATGCATTAACTCCTATTATACCAAATTAGCGGGATTTGTCCTATTTTCCTAGGGTTATTTAGTTTTAGGCTTTTTGCCCATTTTATCCAAAAAGTCGCGATTCGGAGATCGCTCCTACAGCGGAGAGTCTTGAGCAAAAGTTCAAAATTATTGGAAAACTAAATAACCCTGTATTTTCCGGACGGTAGGTGCGGTTACAAACCGCACCATTGGCGTCAATTTAAGAAAAGTCTGTATTTTTTTGAACACCCCTCAATAAGCATGATTATTGAGACTGTCCCATATTTAGTCCCGTAGGGACGATATGTTTATAGTACACCGTATAGACACGTCTCTTTAGCTCCGTAGGAGCGACATATCCCGATTGCTAATCTGCTGCTAAAACATACCGCCCCTACGGGGCTCAAGAGATTGACTGCCTCGTTTTCTATAAACATTGCGTCCCTACGGGACTAAAGAGGCTTTCTCGGACACGGGAAACCACTAAATTGACGCATAAGGTGCGGTTACAAACCGCACCTACCGAGTGGGATTAAGTTAATTTGGTATTATTTGTCGGTTTGTTAGGATTATAACATATCCCAATAATTTTTGCAAAATATTTACACATCCAGATGTTTGTCTATCTGCTTGAGTACATTTTCATAATCTGCTTCCAATTCAAACGGAGTATTTAGATACCGTGGTGGCGATTCGCCGGGAATAATATTGTGATATGCCACTTTGAAATCGGGGAATTTGAGTCCATTTGCAGTTGAGATCACGATCACTCTATCATCTTTCTGGATCTGTTTCCGTTCGACCATCTTTATGAGGACAGCCAAGGCAACACCTGTATGTGGACAATTGAACAGTCCAGTTCTATCTGCTCTGGCAGCTGCGTCAGCCAATTCCTCTTCAGTAGCCTGATCAACGATACCATCAAACCGCTGTAGAATACGGATAGCGCGATGAATAGAAACAGGATTACCAATCTGAATTGCTGTCGCTTGCGTGGATTGAGCAGTTATTGCCTTGAACTCTGTGAACCCTGTTTTATAACTCCGATAGAGTGGATTTGCCCGTTCTGCTTGCGCACATGCAATACGTGGAAGTTTGTCAATGATACCGAGATCTTTCAACATTAAAAATCCTAAACCGAGTGCAGAGACATTGCCGAGGTTCCCCCCAGGTATGATAATCCAATCTGGGACCTCCCAATTAAACTGTTGGACGATCTCAATACTAATAGTTTTTTGTCCTTCAATACGAAGCGAATTGATTGAGTTGGCAAGATAGAAGTCCTGCCGTGCAGCAAGTTTTTGGACAATTGCCATGCACCCATCGAAATCTGTCTCAAGCGAGAGCGTTAATGCCCCATTTGCAAGTGGCTGGAGAAGTTGTTCTCGAGTAACCTTCTCTTTGGGCAAAAGAATGATAGCTGGGATTCCTGCTGCAGCAGCATACGCTGCCAAAGATGCAGAGGTATCGCCAGTGGAAGCACACATAACAGCACGGATGTTACCTGATTCCGAAATAATATGGTTTACCATTGAGACGAGTACGGTCATCCCAAGGTCTTTAAATGAACCCGTATGACTGTTGCCGCACTGCTTTATCCAGAGGTCAGGGAGGGCGAGTTGTTGACCGAATCGTTCCGCCCAAAACAGATTGGTCCCACCCTCATACATTGAGATGATTTTATTATCATCAATGATGGGGCATACAAACTCTTTTTTGCCCCAGACACCACTACCATACGGGTATTGAGGACGCATATAACGTTGTTCAAACAGGGATTTCCAGTCATCTGCACTGCGTTGTTTTAACGCGTCCATATCGTGTTTGACTTCTAACAATCCACCACAATTTCTACAATGATATATAATTTCTGTGAGAGGATAGGTGCATCCTTCATGGCATTGAAACCATGCGTTGTAATTCATCGTTCTGCTTCCTTGTGAACTGCGTGAATATTATCAACTCCGTTTGATGTAGAAAGGAGCTGCTCGATCTCATCAAGGGAAGGTAATTCAGATGGGTCTTTCAATCCGAATTGTTGAAGAAAAGTATCGGTGGTAGAAAAAAGCAGGGAACGACCTGCGCCTTCTTTTCTACCTGACACACAGATGAGGTCTTTCTCAACAAGGGCACTGATAACACTATCGCTATTAACGCCGCGAATACTTGACACGTCAGCACGGGTGACAGGTTGTTTGTATGCTACAATTGCAAGCGTTTCTAATGCTGATGGTGACAAGGTTACACGCACCTGCTGAATATAAAACTTCCGTATCCATTCTGAATATTCCGGACGGGTGCATATCTGATATCCGTTGGCAATTTCAATCAGACAGAAACTCCGGTTCATCTTTTCATAGTCATCACAGAGTTCTGAGAGTACTCTCCGAATTTCACGTACGGAAATACCCGGTATTGCATGCTGAAACTGTTTGACCGAAATCGGTTCACTAGCTGCAAACAGAATTGCTTCCAATATTGATTTTGAATTTTCTTCAGGCATCACATCCGGCTTGTTGCTTTGATGTTCAGCAGTGACATTATCTGAATCCATTATTGGCATTTTCCTTTTCTATTCTAAACAGCAGGTGTAGAACTATCACTGTCAACAGATGCTTTGACAATGTATATACTTTCGAATAAACCAGTTTGTACCGTGACAATGACTCCTATTCGGATTAGTTCTAATATAGCGAGAAATGTCACGATGAGATCTATTTTACTTGAAGATAGAGGGAACAGACTTTCAAAAAGCAATTGGTCTTCTGTTTCTAACTGACTTTCAATAAAAGCGATTTTGTCCTCAACTGTGATTGTTTCCTCTTCAATTGTTTGGTAATCCTCATCCAAATCAAGTTGGGTAATTCGGTCATTGATGTTTTTAAAAGCAGTGAGCAGGTCAAAAAGTGTGGCTTTAATCTCATAAGCACGTGTTCCATCTAAATCTGAGTGTATTTTAGAACTTCTGTTGTATATTGATGTGCGCCGTTCAGCATAAGTATCTAAAACTTGTGCCACTTCTTTGTAACGTTTATATTCCAATAGTTGCTGCACCAGTTGTTCTTGATTACCTATCGGATGCTCAGAATCAGTGGCTATTTGCGGAAGAATGCTCTGTGATTTTATATGCAATAGTGTTGCTGCCATCACCAAAAATTCGGATGCCACGTCCAAATCTAACTGCTCCATAAGATTAACATATTCAAGATAGCGGTCAGTAATTCGCGCAAGCTGAATATCGTAGATATCCATCTCCTCTTTTTGGATAAGATGGAGAAGCAGATCAAGGGGTCCCTCAAAGCCATCTAATTTGACTGAGTAAATGGGGTGTGTTGCTGAATTGTTAGGTGAAATATCTGCTAACATTTGTTATACTATCTAATTTATATTTATAAGATTATTTCAGGACTTACGCATTTCTTCTTAAAGTCCCACTGATAAGGGGATTTAGGGAGTTAATTTACTGAAATAGCGACTTTTTAACCCCCTAACCCCCCTTATCAAGGGGGGAATGCGTAAGTCCTATATTTAATCCATTTTACCGTACGCCGACTATTTTTCCGATAAAATTGAATGTTTCAGTACTTATGTAGTACAGAAACATGAATACATAATTTGGTATCCCAATTAAACTGGGGAGAAAAATAAGAGCAATAAGAATAGGCATTCCGAACGGGGCAAGTTTTGAAAATTGGCGTGAAGCACTTTCAGGCAATAAACCATTCACCACACTAAAACCGTCTAACGGAAAAAGTGGTAACATATTAAATGCCGCGAGGAACACACTTATCATGGCGGAATTATCTAAAAATTTGTAAACAGCAAAGTGAGTTTCGGAATTATAGGGTTTAAAATCAAGTGTAAGTTCCAATACTCTAATAATGCTGAAAATAGCGAAGGTCAATATGATATTCATAAAAGGACCTGCCGCAGCAATAAGCATAATATCTCTTCTTGGACTTTTGAGGTTGTAGGGATTGACTGGCACAGGTTTTGCCCAACCAAAGAATCCTCCACCTAAAAGCGACCCAATCAACGGTAAAAACAGTGTTCCGATAGGGTCAATGTGTACAGCAGGATTGAGCGACATACGTCCCTGATCTCGAGCGGTTGAATCACCTAACATATTGGCAGATTTCGCATGTCCCCACTCATGGAAAGTTAACAGAATGATGAACTGTGTTACGATTAGAATTGCTTGCCATATTGCGTTTGGATTAAACATATTTTATCTGAATTCCATTCAATTTACTCGGAGTGTTGTATTTATGTTTGGTTTTTAAATAGGCGGAAGTGGGAGTATCCTTCCGATTTAGAATTTATTTTTCTGTCCAATTGTGCTGCAAATAGATCCGAGAGTATTGTTTCGAAAGTTTTTCCCGGTTTCTCACCCCACTGAATCAAGTCATTGCCGGTAATAATAGGTTGTATCTTTCGCAAAGTAAGAAGATAATCTCCTATAGTGTTACGTTGCATCTGCGACAAATTAGAATCCGAATATCCTAAAACAAGTGCTTCAAGCGGAAAAGGTTTTAGCACTTGGTAGATTTTACTTGGTACGGTTGTTTCAGTTAAAGTATCCAAAACAGGTAACAAGTGGCGATATGCGGTTATTGGCGTCTCCACTTTATATAGATTTCCATCCCCACAAACTAAGGTGACTTTCTCTTCAGAGTCAACGATGCACCACTTTCCATTTAGGCATTCAAATATAGTATTCTTGGAAAGTTCAAAGCCTAATTTTTCAAGCGCGGATAGGTCAACTTGCTCTAAAGAGACTCCTTGTTGTGCCGCGTACACCTTGCTAACAACCCTACGGAGTTGATATTCTAAGACAAGTTTAAAACATAACGTCTCTATTTGAAACGGACGCATTCCCTGCAAGTTTCCTATGCCAAACAGTGCCATCCATCGCACATTATTCGGTTGAAATTCTATGTCAGTAATATACTCCGATGCCCATGAAATTGCTTGTTGTGCCGTTTGGAATTCGCACGAGAACATAGTCGAGATTTTCCAACCTGGAGAAATTGTCTCAAATACACCTAACTCAGCGAGTTCTTGAACAATTTTTGCTGCGTTATCTTCAAGTAATACGTTGTCAATTTCATTCCGTATACGTTCACCGCTGAGTTGTGCTAAAAGTGGGATCGCTTGCTTAATAAGAGTCACATCGGTATTAACGATATGGAAGTTATAACGTCCTGCATATCTGTAAGCCCGAAAAATACGGGTTGGATCATCTGTGTAACTATTGTTATGAAGAACCCGAATAGTGCCAGTTTTAAGATCGTCAAGTCCGCCTGTCTTATCAATGATCCTCCCAAAAGTGTCAGTGTCTAAACACATTGCTAAAGCATTGATGGAAAAATCTCTCCGCTGTAAATCGTCTGCTATAGTGCCACGTTCTACCTTAGGTAACGTTCCGGGCTTTTGATACGTTTCACACCGTGCGGTGACGAAATCCACTTTTGGCTTATCCGGATTCGCCGGTGTAACTGTTGCAGTTCCAAATTGCGGATGCACCTGCAGTGTTCCATTCCAACGTTTTTGTATCTCTTCTGCAACCTGGACTGCATTCCCTTCAATAACTACGTCAATGTCAAAGCTTGGTCGTTTTAGCAGGATGTCCCTGACAGACCCGCCGACAAGGTAGGCATGCTTCCCACCAATCTCACCGATTTCGTGTAATGTGTCTGAGAGGGTTTCTGGAATATTAAGTTCCATTTTTCTATTTTAGACGAAGTTATGGCTGAAGTATGCCGAAGGAGAGCCTAAAAATCATGGATATTATACAAATGCAAGAACACGGGTTGGTGCGCCAGAACTACGCGCAAGTTTTAGGGGTGCAATGACCACATAGAAATGTGTTGGCAATTGACTCAAGTTGCACAAATCCTCGACGTGTGGGATGCCTTCGCCAAGAAAGACGAGATGTGCAGGAGGTAAGCCATCATGTAAAGGTGGATGCCCCGCCACGGCATCAATGCTGCAAGCGTCTGTGCCGATAACTTTTATACCTTTTTTGACAAGGAGTTCAGCCGCATCTTCGCTAAAGCCGATCCATTCCCGGTTGAAGTTGTCTTGATAGACAAATCTATCCATCCCTGTGCGCATAAAGACGATGCTATCTTGAGGAATCTCTCCGTTTTCATTTACCCATGTATTAACATCTTCAGCAGTCACGGCATCGTTTGGTTTCTTGATAGCGGAAAAGTCCATCAACACCGCGTTTCCAGTCAATTTCTCTTTCGGAATTTCAGCAACAGTATATCCGCCTGGATACATTAAACAAGGCGTATCAATATGTGTTGAGCAGTGGCCGGACATATCAACACGACTTTCAAAGTAGCCATCTTTTTCTAAGGTAGCCTGATCGTAGATATGGACGGGATCAATCGGCAATTCGCGTGGACTTTTTTCGTCAACGACATAAGATAGGTCCAGCACGTTTTGGAAGTCAAGGTGCATTTTGTGCCTCTCACTCTTTTTTATCCATTATGGATTATAGTATAGCACAAATTTGTTAGACAATTCAAGTAGATTGACAATAAAAGGTCATCACTCTTCGGGCTGTAGACCCCATCCTTTAGGTTGGGGAGGAAAGCCCGCCTCCTTTTATTTTTCGTATTAGGAGTTTAGTTTCCAATCAAATATAACTGAAAACTAAATCCCTAATATGCACAAACATAAGTTTGCGTTCTCCCTTTCGGGGTATGTGTTGCCCCATCCAGATCACAGTATCCGAGAGGAATCAGACTTGGGGAGCATCCGAAACATCGTGCTGGCTACCACGCCAAGATACTGCGATATATTACTGTAGTCAACGGTTTAACTTGTGAAGTGGACGCTCGGATTGCGCTTTGCACAAGCCCCATGCTTTAGCTTGGGGTTATTGACTGCTTTCAGCCATAATTTGCTTCAAACTCCACCAAAATATCTCAATACTGCCTCATGTAAGACTCCATTTGTTGCTATCAATGAAACAGTGTCTTTCGTGATTGCTTGTCCCTGCATATCCGTTACCGTTCCCCCTGCCTCCCGCACAATCGCAGTTATAGCAGCGATGTCCCAGATACTAATTGCCGCTTCAATTACTGCATCCACCCTTGCAGAAGCCACAAGGTGGCACATATAGAAATCGCCGAATCCTCTGGTGCGTGCGGAGTCGTTGATAAGATTACAGATCCCTCCAAGTACATCTTTTTCGGTAAACCATTTCAATCCGCCGTGGCAGATCATTGCATCTGCAGGCTGTGAAACATCAGAAACCTTAATCGGTTCGCCATTTAGGAATGCCCCTTTGCCTGCTTCTGCGTAGAGAAGTTCGTTCAAGAGCGGTGCATTGGAAACGCCAAGGATGAATTCATTACCTTTCATCAATGCGATCTGTGTGCCGAAAATCGGGATTTTGCGAATGTAATTCTTGGTAGCATCTATTGGATCAATAATCCACATATAAGGTGATGTACCTTCTTGTGTTCCGTATTCTTCCCCTAAAAATCCGTGGTCAGGAAATGTCTCCGTGATGGTTTCGCGTATGGCTTTTTCCGCTTCAGTATCGGCGCGGGTGACTGGCGTCTCATCTGCTTTTAGTTCAACATTTAATGTATTGCTATTATAGTATGATGTTATAATATCCTCTGCGTTTTTGGCTGCCGCTAACGCGACAGTTAAGAATTCACTGGTCATAAATTCTCCTACCTATTTTGGTTCTTATACCAATATTAACGGGATTTGTCCTATTTTCCAGACGGTAGGTGCAGTTTCCTAACCGCACCATAGGCGTCAATTTAAGGAAACGTCTATGTTTTTATGAACCCTTATCAATAGGCATGGTTATTGATATTGTCGGACATTTAGTCCCGTAGGGACGATATGTTTATAGTACACCGTCCAGACACGTCTCTTTAGCTCTGTCCGAGCGACATATCCCGATTGGTAACCCATTGCTATAAACATTCCGCCCCTACGGGGCTGAAGAGATTGGGGTTACCACGTTTTCTATAAACATATCGTCCCTACGGGACTAAAGAGGGTTTCTCATATTTGAAAAACCACTAAATTGACGCTTATGGTGCAGTTTCCTAACCGCACCGATAAATTGGAATCCCGTTAATTTGGTATTATGTATATTTTACTATACTTTGGACAATTTCTATCTGTTTCATGTTGTGTTTTCAAGTCCTTGCTGATTTTTCATTGAGTTTCGGACAGGAATGTAACTCACAGAAAAAGAATTTCAGGTACAAGCAAGAGCAGCCCCAGCAGGGCGGAATGTCTATAGGGACATTGGGAACAAACCCTTTTTAGCCCCAGCGGGGCGAAAGGTGTCCCAATAAACCAATATTGATGTCAAAAGTGTTTCTATTAATCCAGACTATTACTCAAGAACCCTAAAAATTGTCCAAACTTTAGTATATTTTACAGTAAGTCATTCTGAGTGTGTTCTCCATAACCATCGGGTCACTTTAGAGAAAAACGGACGATGTCGTGCCACAAAACGGTAGACAACTTCAGATAAAGGGGCATACCCCGGTAGACTATAGTAACACCAGAGCAGCAGACGGTTGTTTAAGGCGCGTAGGACTGCCTCGGATCCTGAAAAGACCTCACCGTTTTCTAAAATTAACTTCACTGAGGTTTGGAATGCTGAAAGTGGTATCTCTGGGAATTCCGTTGCAACTTGTTGATAGGGAGCATAGTCAATACGATCTTTGGTGACGTGTTGCCAGCGAGAAATCCAATATCGGCAGAATTCACAATCGCCATCGTAAATAAGGAGTGGTTTGCTAATTTTTGATTGCATCAGATTGGTTTAGTGGCATCCCAACCATACGATGTGAATATAATACCAAATTAACTTGATTCGATGTCTTCGGATAAAGTCGGCATTGTGAGGCACGGGGACCTCACACTACAAATCGCGGTAATTGGGTATAAGAGGCGCAATGAATTGCGCGAGGACAAACGCAACAACTCCAAAATAATGTCTATTTTTTCTATGTTTCACTATAGTTCCACGCCATACTTATTTTTGTTATTGCTTCTATAATCTGATCCATGTCCGTTTCTGATCCAAGAAGAAGATTTTGAAAGAGCCACACGCTTTGTTCACAGACTAATTCTGTATTTGGACATGGCATTGTACGTATAAGGTGAGGGTATTTCTCAGCGACGTGTGCCATTCCCGGTTCCTGAGAAAGCGGAGAACGGTAACCAATTGAACACGGTATTCCTTCAGCAGATAAAGCGTTGGCAAAATCCTGTCGAGTTTTTCCACCGAAACCTTCAGGTTCATACTTCATACAGTATAAGTGATACCCATGTTTTGTAACCCATGTTGCATGTTTGGGTGGTGTGATGCCTGGGATATTATCTAAGGCATTTGATAGATAGGTCGCATTTCGATTACGTAGGTCGGTTTGCTCCTCAAGTCGTTCTAATCGAACCAGCAAGATCGCTGCGAGATATTCAGATGGACGATAATTCCAACCGAGTCGCGGGTATTCCCATCTTGCGCCACCAGGGGCACGACCCACATTCATGAAGGCACAAACACGGTCGTGAATATCTTTGTCATTTGTCGTAACCATTCCACCTTCGCCAGAAGTAAGATTTTTAGACGACTGAAAACTAAACACACCCACATCGCTAAGACTACCAACCTTTTTTGTTAAGTATTCAGCACCGTGTGCTTGTGCGCAATCTTCAATAATTGCGAGTTCATGACGTTTCGCAATATCTTGTAACGCACCCATATCTGCGGGGTGACCACCGAGGTGGACAGGAAGAATTGCACAAGTTTCTGGTCGAATTGCAGCTTCTACTGCTTCGAGGTCAATCGTAAATGTATCAGGGCAAACATCTACAAATGCAACGGTACATCTACGTTCCAAAACTGCGCTTGCAGTTGCTACAAATGTATAGTTTGGGACGATTACTTCACCGCCATCGCTGAATCCATCAAGGTCAAGCGCACCGGCTAATGCTGCGCTGATAGAATCTGTCCCGTGTGGCATGAAAAGGGCGTAATTTGTTCCTGAATATTGTGCGTACTGCTCACAAAATCGTGGTATCATTGCGCCACCTAATCCTTCGTTACCACTCATATAGACTTCGCGAAGCAGCGGCTCAATTTTTGATTTCCATTCATCAGATGTATTTATGGGCGAAGGAGACCACGGGTGGGTTTGTGTGTTTCGGATAGGTGTGCCTCCCGAAATCGCTAACTGTTTGGACATGCAAAACTCCGTATTATAGAGAATCCTCTCTCTTGTATCAGTTGAAAACATGGGTTCAGAGGTGATAGCACCCACACCCTAAAGGGTGGGGCTTGTGCTTCGTCTTACCAAGACGTATCATACTTCTCTGGTGACCAAACTGGTATTTGTCCGTGTGCATGGATATTCTCGTCCCTCCCTTTTATCCTTAAGCAAATAGGAGACAGGCACGTGGTTTCCTTGCGACTACGTTTGCTTTGCCTGTCAACGACATATTATCATTATACTACATTTTTAGTTGAATATCAATTTATTTGTTTACAAAAATCTAACGCCCGCCTGAATCCCACAAGCTAAAGCAGGGGGTCTTGGCGGGAAGAGTGATAATCTAATAAATTATGGCGGGGTATTTTACCTCGCTAATTCTCATATATCACAAATTATACCATCCAAATTATTGGTGTATTCTCCAACATCAATTCACATCATTGTTTCTTAGAAAAACGGTAGGTGCGGTTTCCTAACCGCACCATTAGCGTCAATTTAAGGAAAGAACGCTGATATTCTCGTCCTTTGCGTTATTTGAGATGTTGATACAAAAAGGTGCGGTTAGGAAACCGCACCTACCGGGTTGGGGACCGCTAAATTGACGCTAATGGTGCGGTTGGAAACCGCACCGATAGATTGGAATCAAGTTAATTTAGTATAACATCAATTCTCATCATTATTTCTTAGAAGAGTGCGTATTGCCTCCGCAGCTTTTTCAGTATCTTGGAGTATTGTGTTTGTATCATAACCTGATGCAAGTGCCTTGTCAATTTGCTGTGCTAACTCATTGCGTGTACATCGTCTCACAATTGAATGTTGTTCCATATACGTATAGACGATATATCGTTTTGGTCGTTTCCTGCTTTTTCGTGACAGGAATAGGATAATTACTTTCCGTCCGCTGCTTGCCGCTTCACATACCATTGAGAAACTATCCGCACTTACGATTAGTAGGTCGCTTACTGTGAGAATGGCTTGATACGGATCATCAAGTTCCAATGATGTCCCAGGTTCAAGGAACAGTGGACACCAATCGGCGTGTTCAAACTTTGATTTCAGGTATCTCACTACATTTGCTGGCGTTCGACGGGATGTTGTAAGAAGCATTTTTACGTTCATTTTCTCAGCAACTGCGTCACAGATTTCGGACAATTGTTCAGCGTCATCTATTGTAATTGTCTCGTGTCGATCTGTTCCACCAAGGAGTATACCGATGCAAGGACTATCGTGCAAGTTCAACGTCTGCTTAAGATGGTCACGCTTCGCATTGAGCGTGTCTGGAGAAATGGGGTTTGGCACGCCGATCGTTTTGCAGACATTGTCCTTACCTTTTGCACGTTTCCAAGATAGCATTGGAAGTATTGCAAGGTCAAAATGATGGATACCTACTGGAGAAGGTCTGCTACAAGTGACAGATTTGGCATTAAGGGTTTTACCGAGAAGTAAATTAACAGCAGCGAGAGATGATCCAGTTGAGAGAATTACATCTACATCTCGGATTTGTAAAACGGAGTTACAGGTGGATACGTCAAGGGACCATCGCAGGAGGGCATGAATTAGTGGGGTAGGTAGTGGCATGCCTCCGAAAATGCACATGAATACGCGCAAGAAATTATCACGCCATTTGTGTTGAAATTGTATCTCAAGCCATTCCATTTGACATTCAGGCATCTTTTGCACAATGCCTAACGATTGCTTGTAATGCCCGGGTTTATTGTCGCTTAAAATTACTATTTTCATCTAATGTATTAGGCACACTTTTTTGCTGTAACCATTACTTCTCAATCTTTGACACTAAAGAGTATTCAATTAACTCAGTTACACCATGTTCATCTTCAATTTTGACAATACCAACGTGGGGAACGAACCATATCATTTGGTTGCGTTTGGTTACTTCTTCGTTGTCAAAAGTGATATGGGTGATTTCTGTTGTATATTTGATCTTAAATGTGTTCTCAAAAGTTTCTGCAGGAGTTCCAAGTACCTCTTTGCCAATTACTTCTCCTTTGACTCTGAGATGCACTTCAAACGGAATATTTAAAAGGATTAGGTCTTGTAAAATGAAGTTTCCACTGACATTAACATTGAGAGCATTCCATTGAGAATTTGGAGTCAAAGGTATTTGAAAAAAGAAGAGTTCGGGATATGAAATAGGATCAACATCAATTTTGACTTCTAATCCAGCGAATTCATCCTGTACTAAAGTAAGGAGTTCGGTTTGGATATAACGTTCTATTTTATCTCCAATAGCGAAAAAAACCTGATCCTGTGTAGACCTAAAGTTGGTAGGTTTTAAAAAATCAAATCCAGCATCTGAAATTGCAGGCGTATCATCAAAGACAAAATAGTTCTTCTCATTTATGGTTTTTTCTCCGTTGACTAACCATACCCATTGGAGACTTTCAGAGTTTCGATAGACCCAACGACTTCCAATTGCGTCCGGAAAATAGTTCGGCTTTGTTTCAGCAGGTTCTGGGATTTCATCAGAACCGCAAGCAGTTAGTATAACGATGCTACATAAAATGAGAAGAAAATATCTCATTTAATCCTTTTTGAGATTCTGATGCTAACTTATACCAAATCAACGTGATTTGTCCCGCGAGGTCCCCGTGCCTCGCGATGTTAACCGCTACGTAGAAAACTTCTAATCAAGTTAATTTGGTATTACAGTGCTATCGCACAAGAAATTGGGTGAAGGCGTGGATAGAACCACGCCTTTTGATCTCACTGTATTATTATTCTGCCAATTTATCCTTCAGTGCTTCCGCAACCATGTTCTCTAACTTTTCACCTCTGGCATTATTTGAAATTAATTTTCCATCTTTGTCAATGAGCCACACAGATGGAATAGCATATATACCGTACTGTCTCGAAACAGGACTCTCCCATCCTTTCCCGCTGAAAACTTGCCGCCAAGGAATATCGTTCTTTTTGAGAAAATCACGGAGTTGCTTTTCATCGTTGTCAAGGCTGATCCCGATAACATCAAACCCTTTGTCCTTATATTTTTCGTAAACCTTCTTGACGTTCGGCATGTCAGCGACGCACGGTCCACACCACACTGCCCAAAAATCAACTAATACGACTTTCCCGCGATATGCTTCAATGGAAATGGGTTTACCTTCAAGATCCGTTGCAGAAAAATCGGGAACCATCTCTCCAAGGAACGCCGACCCTGGCACATACTTTTTCCGGTATTCCAATGCCAATTCAGCGTCACCTCGTTTCTCATGAATCTTTTCAAGTTTTTCTAAGAGAAAGCGGTTTTTCGGCAGTCTTTTTTCAAGTTCCTCATAAAGTTGAAGTTCTTCTTCATGCCGATTCATTTTCTTGTACATATCTCCCAGATAGGAATTATGCCAAAAATTATCAGGTTTCACGAGTGCTTTGTAACGGTTGATGACATTTTCCGCATCTTCCATTCGTTCAGCTTTGATATAGAGGTTGAGTAAGGTTAGATAGGAACTGAAGAAACGTTCGTTATCCGGCATTTTCTTAAATCCGGCTTCCAATGCATCAATGGCTGCATCAATGCTACCATAAACTTTGACCGGTGAATTCTGCCACGAATAGGGTGCTTGATACACTTTATTTCCAAAGCTCAGATTTAAGAGGGAATCATAAGGATTTTTTTCAATGTGATGTAAACAACGGACAAGCGGTGTGACATCACCGAACAGGATTTGGGTTTCCATTACACCTTTTCGCAACTTGGAGACTAACTGGTAGTCATAACTCACAGATTTTTTCGGATCTATGGTGTAAGGATGGATTGATTTGCCACCATTTTTATCTGATGGACAGATCAAGACGTTCGCATCTGCCAAGTGTTTTGGACGTAGATCCGAGAGCCACTCCGGATAATCTCCGTGTTCCTCGTGGTAAGCTTGGATTGCCTTGCCAATTGTTTTAAGGTTATGGGTACAAATTTCTACATTCTTTTTCTTTTGTCCTGCTGGGTTAGTGTCAACTTTTTTGTCAGATGTCTCTTCCGCATATACAGAAGTTACCAACAAACCCAACACGATGCCTAAGGTTAAAATAACTCTCATTTGATGCCTCCATTTAGTGTGAAGAATTTAAATCATCATTGAACTTAATGTTATAATGTGTTTAATTATACAATACTGACTAATTTAGTCAAGTTAAATTTCAAAAAATTAAGCGCAATGTTCGATCTTAACGTGTATTTTGAACAGAAACTGGAGCAATCCGCCATGCTTTAGCAGGGGGTCCAGTGACGTTGATGTGTCTAACTAATTAATGTTCTCAATCTCTTTCGCTCTGTCCGTGCAATATTTCTATAACGTTTTTGTTTGACATATCGCACGGACAGAGCGAAAGAGACTCTTATACGTCTTTCTATAAACATATAGTCCCTAATGAAGATTAAAAAATAAATTGGGTAACTCGGGCTCAAACCCCAGGACCGGTAGGTTCGGTTTCCTAACCGAACCGGATACTACAAGGAAACTGAAAATTACCCGATTAAATACTTAAACTTCATACGGGACTAAATATAAGACAGTCTCAGTCCTCATGCTTATTGAGAGGTGTTTGTCCAAACACAGACATTTTCTTAAATTGACGCATAAGGTGTGGTTAGGAAACCGCACCTACCGGCCCTGGGGAAAATCGACTTTACCGAATTAAATACTTAAACTTCATCTACCCGAACCGAGCATTGCGAGAAAATTACCGAATTATTTTTTTATCTCCATAAGACGTGGGTCTTACGTGCTACGAGAGATAATATGTGAATTCCTCTCAATAATAAGTGGTTCGGGACCGCCTGATGGGAACTGCGCTGCCCACTCGTTCGGATCATAATCTCGGGTGACGAAGCAGGCACGGTGTGCTGGCACTGCGTGCTTCAAACCGATACGCGTTGCCATTTTGACACACCCATCATAGAACGGGAACTCACCCTCGTTCGGATGATTAGTTAGGAAACCGATATCTGGTTTAAGCACTGCCACTGCTGAAATCAGATCGTCATGCTCAGCAAAATTGTTGATCGGATCCCCACTAAAGTAAAGTGTTACGCCATCACTGGCAATAACATACCCCAAATGCGTAACATCGGGCGGCGCAATGTCAGCTGATGGGTCTCCAGCAGGCGGTTTTGCATAGACAGCATGCACGGTAAAACCGTTTAATTCTGTAGATTCTCCCGCACAAATCTCTGAAACATTGTTTGCATCAACATCTGTTTCTGACGAAATTTGGCGAACACTCTCTTCCGGTCCGATAAATCGGGTTTCAGTAGAAGTATCCCAAATTCGACGTATAGATTCCGGACACGTATGGTCACCGTGTGCATGTGTCAATAGAACAAAATCGGTCGGAAGATCGGATTCATCCAAAGGAGGTTCGGTGTGAAAAAAGCGGTCCGAGGGACGGTTCCGCGGAAAATAAGGATCAATTTGGACAATAGTACCATTCGAATCTTTCAGGGCAAAACTACTCTGCTCAAACCAGTGAACAGCGACTGCCCCTTTTGGTACTTTCAAGTTAACAAGTGGATGCATATTAATTCCTTGTATTGCTACAGAATAATAAACTTATGGATATGTAAATTATTTGGTATAGAACTAGTGATGCACTCCCACACGTAAACGAGTGGGCTTCTTGAAGAAGATCCGCCTCCACCAGGCACACGGACAGCGTTTTGTTCCTTATAGGAACTCCAAGGGTATGCGTTCTCCAAGAGTAACGACGAACCCAAGTCACGTAGGAGATATGCAACACCTACGGTACGCACCACAGATACGACTACAGGGAGAGTTTTGAGTGTGGAACTCCCTGATACGTTACCGCTCAATTAGCGAGTATAACGGCGACCCTAAAAGTCTCACTTGCGTTTAGGCGAAACAAAACTTGGCTCATGTAAAAAGTAAGTGCTATTTTTTCAAAGTTATGTTAGAGTGTTACCTATGGACTTTCCAATACAATCTCTCATGGATGAAGAAAAAACTCAAGCGTGGGTGTTGGATCATTTCCACCCTCAAGGGCTGTGTTGCCCAAAATGCCAAGCGAGCGTGGCGGAGGCACGCAAGTTCCGTAAGACTGAAACAAGTGGTCTACAAGTGTATCGCTGCAAACACTGTGAGAGCATCTACAACCTCTATACCGGGACGGTCTTTGCTGGCACGCAGTTTCGTCCCTCACAGGTCGTTCTGCTTTTGCGCGGTGTCTGTCAAGGTGTTTCAAGTGCACAACTCGGGCGTGAACTGGGTCTAAGTCGTCAAACCGTTCTTTCTATAAGACGTAAACTCCAAACTTCGGCAGAGCAGATACAGCCCGAAGCTGCTTTACCCGATGCTGAAGTCGAAACAGATGAGATGTTTCAAAACGCCGGTGAAAAAGGCGATAAGCACGTTGATGCTTCGGATCCGCCGCGTCGGCGTGGCAATAAACGCAGGGGACATGGGACTTATGACAATGATCGTCCGCCTATTGTTGGGACGAAAGGTCGCGAAAGCGGTCTCCTGAGATTACGTGTTGTGCGGCACACCGATTCTGCGACGCTTTCAACACACGTTCATCAGTTTACGCTGCCGACTTCAACGGTGTATACGGATGGTTGGCGCGGCTATAACCGTATTCAGCGCGCCCGTGAAATTGTTCTCCATAAGGATGGCGAGTGGGCAAGAGACGCAGACGGTGATGGTCTTTACGAGATCCATACAAATACGATTGAAGGTGCCTGGACGACGCTGCGAAACTTCCTTCGTCCCTTTCGTGGCGTTCATAAAAAGTTCCTCGCCGGTTACGTCGCAATCTGTGAGTTCGTCATGAATCTAAAAGCTGTCAGTGTTGATTTTATAGCAAAACTCGTCAAAAGCACTTACTCTTGACATGAGCGCAAAACTTTTGTTGTTTCGGTATCTAAATCGGGGTTTTCCCAGCAACAAGCAAAGTCCTCTATGCAATTTGGACAGGGAGACACTTTCGTAAGGATACGAAAGATTGCATTGCCTCCCACTGCTTGATACTCCAATTATACCACATTTTTTTGTTTTGTGTCAACTTTTTTTTGACTTTGGCACGGGCGTTACTGGGTTGGACCCACAGCTAAAGCAGTGGGATTGTTAGACAATGCCCTTCAACAAACGAAATCAAAACAGACAAAATCCAGCCCTACCAGGAACATAATTTTGAGAGAAGAATATTCCGAATGTAATAGGCATCATGTCTAGGTCTGGAAATGAAAAGAAAGGTCTATCTACGCGCACTTCAAACTTAAGACGACTCTTCGTGAGACGGAGCATTTCTATTCCTCCAACAACATACATACCTAAACCACTATCATCGTTTGAATCGTAATAATCACTGTAACCGTAATCGTCGTAGTACCATTCGTCTGTATAGTAACTTCCACCAAATATAGAGAGTCCACCTCCCGCATACGGTGAAATGTTCTTTTTGTTGAAGAAGTAACGTCCACCAATTGACCAAGATACGAACATAAAATCGTCGCTTCCACTACCGTCGTTTCCACTACCTCGGAACTCTGTCCCAACAGAATATGCTGGAGTCTCATAAGACCAACCAAATTCCCAACCCGGTTCAGCGGCTATGTCTGTTCCAGGGATAAATGTTCCAAAGATTCCTATATTCCATAGAGATTCGCCAGTGATTTTATTGAGTTCGGCTGCCTCGTGTTCAGTAACACTTTCCATATCAACAGTAGAATCGATCGGCTTATTGTGGACAAGCGCATCAACCAATCTTGGTGCGGCTGCAATCATCTCTTCAATATTAGCAATCCAAAGCTGCTTTTCAACAATTACTGTCCCAGACGCGGTTTCTTGACTCAGATGGACCAGAATCTTCTCACCTAAACGTCGAAGAGTAACCTGATATACAATCCCTTTGGCAGGTGCTTTGTAAATAGGATCACTTACCGGAATACGTAGTTTTCGCAATTCCACGGCAATCAACACAGCCGCGCTTTGTGCATCAATTTCATCAATGCCGGGATGCTCTCCAATTAGTAAAACAACATCCTTGGCTTCCGCAGATGCGGATGCAGAACTTTGTTGAGCATAGGTTGCTAAAGGTAAAAAGCAGGTCAGCATTGTAATTAATATGATGGATATTTGAGCCTGTGTTGTGATTTTCATTTTTTCTCCTAATTTCATTTTTTCTCCTAATTAGAACTATAGTTTGGACAATTTTTAGAGTTCTTGAGTGATAGTCAAGGTCAATGGAAACACCTTAGACATTAGGGTTATTTAGTTTTAGGCTTTTTGCCCATTTTATCCAAAAAGTCGCGATTCGGAGATCGCTCCTACAGCGGAGAGTCTTGAGCAAATCGCTCAACATCTGGGATCAATCGGGGCTATTCATCACACGCAACCAGAACTAAACCCCGGATAATTGGCGAAGGTATTGTGATAGAAAACATCTTTTATTATACCTGAATATTAGTTAGTACGTCAACTGATTTTCAGACTACGGTATCTCAATGGCGCGGCGTTCTACTGTTGCCCTTCGTGCGGCGTCAATAATCGCAAGATTGTGGTATGCCTTTTCAACACTGATTGGTAATGTTTGGTTTTCAGCGAGTGCATTAAAGGTCGCTGTAAAATAACCAACATGTCCGCTTGCATCCTTGAGTCCTTCGTCATCAAGGCTTGGAAGTTCTAATTGTTTCCATCCTTCTGCTCTGGTGAACCGGGATAGTGCGTCGCGAACATTGTAGCGATGGCGGACTCGCAGTGATCCGTTTTCAGCATGGACTTCGCACCAACCGAAATCTGTTGCAGGAACACACCATGCCCCAGAAACAGTCGTAATAGCACCGTTTTCATGTTCACACAACAACATGGCGATGTCGTCAACATCAATGTCAAAACACATCGTTTTCACGCGTGCCTCAACGTAACGAACAGGAGACTGCATTAGGGTACAGACAGAATATATCTCATGATAACTCGTATCACTTACACAACCGCCTCCTTTCGCCTTGCTTGCGCGCCACGCGAATGCGGGAGTAGGATGGTTTGCAGAAAAGTCGGTCGATTTCAGTCCCATTCCGGTGCTTCGTCCGTAATAGGTTTTACCTATTTCAGGCAGTTGTGCAATTGCCTCTTGCATCCCCGCAGTATAGAGATAGTTATGCACCACCGTGTAGGCTACACCGCTACTGTTGACCGTTTCCATAATTTTATCTGCATCATCCAACGTCGTCGCCATCGGTTTTTCGGAAATTATTGCCACTCCTGCCTTAGCAGATTCAATCACCTGCTCAGCGTGAAATGAATGCGGCGTTGCAATTGTTACTGCATCAATGCCGGCTTTTGCCAGCATATCACGATAATCTGTAAAGCGGTTTTGTGTTGGAATATCAAATTGGTTACCAACTATCTGAAGATTTTCTGGAACGACATCCGCGAGGGCAGTAATTTTGACGGTTTCTGAAAGTGCAAGATAAGCACGAGCATGTGTCTTTTGTACAATACCACCACAGCCAATGAGTCCTAAACGAATCGTTTTTTCCATCGTTATCTCCTTTTGTTTAAGTCTATCACATTTACCATTTCTGTCAAACATTTTTGTAACATCTGTTCCATAAAATATGCTATAATGACTTTATATATATCTATAAGAAAAAAGGATTGAGTGTCAATAACCCCGCGCTAAAGCATCGGGGCTTGTGCGAAGCGCATGCCAAGCGTCCACTCCACAAGTTAAACGGTTGACTAGACGATATATCGCGGGTCTTGTCGTGGCAGGCAACAAGATGTTACGGATGCTCCCCAAGTCTGTATCCGCTCTGATCCCGTGATGTCGATGGGGAAACATATACCGCGAGAGCGTGGGCTTATAGCCATTATTTTCTGGTAAAGACATCGTGTCAGGTCAAGTAAGCGAGTAGTGACAGTCTCACTGAACGAAGCAGCACAACTGAATCCAGACTCCCAGTGTGCAGGTGGAGATAAAACAGCACTCCCCCTTTTGGGGACAAATTATAACTATAATAGGAGGCGGGCTTTCCTCCCCTGCCTAAAGGCGAGGGGTCTCCAGCCCGAAGAGTGATGAGTCAAGAAGAACAAAAAAATTCTGAAGAGAGTACCTCTGAGGAAAAAGATAAGTCAATCCCAGAAGATGATCTCTCTATTACACACCATAGTGTTACGATTAATGGTGAAGAAATCAACTATACCGCTACAGCAGGAACGCTTGTTTTGAAGGCAGAAGATGAAAAAGAAGGTGAGAAACCTAAAGCATCTATCTTCTTCGTGGCATACACGTTAGATGATGTAGAAGACGAATCAAAACGTCCAATAACGTTTTCCTTTAATGGCGGTCCGGGTTCCTCATCAGTTTGGTTGCATTTAGGTGTGTTGGGGCCGCGGCGTGTTAAACCGGATGCTGATGGAAATCCACCTCAACCACCGTATGAATTAACAAATAACGAGTTTTCCATTTTGGATAAGACCGATCTGGTATTCATTGATCCTGTGAGCACCGGTTTCAGTAGAGCGGTGCCGGGAGAAGAAGCGAAACAGTTCCATGGATTCCAGCGGGATATAGAATCGGTAGGGGATTTTATTCTGCTCTATTTGGGACGTTACAAGCGGTGGCGTTCCCCTAAATTCCTCATTGGCGAAAGTTATGGTACAACGCGGGCGTGTGGATTGTCCGGATATCTTCAAGAGAGAAACGGCACGTATCTCAACGGTATCATGCTTGTATCCGTGGTACTAAACTTTCAGACGATTCGGTTTGCGGTAGGGAACGATTTGCCTTATATCCTCTATCTGCCGACCTATGCAGCAACAGCTTTTTGGCATAACAAACTTAGTGAACTGGAAACTGCAGAAGAGGGTAGTTTCGAAGAGATTTTGGATGAGGTGAGAGACTTCGCAATAGGCGATTACACAGTCGCCTTGATGCAAGGTTCAGAGATACCGGATGACAAAAGGCAAGAAATTGTTCAGAAATTGGCAATGTACACCGGACTCACAACCGAATACATTGAGAAGACCGATTTACGAATAAAAATTAACAGATTCTGTAAGGAGTTGCTACGAGACGAAAGTCTAACGATTGGACGTTCTGATAGTCGCTTTACAGGTATTGACCGTGATTCCGCTGGTGAGAACTGTGAATACGATCCAAGTTTGGCAGTTATCCAAGGTGCTTATACGGCAACGTTAAACGATTACGTTCGGGGTGACCTTGAGTTTGAGAGCGACCTCCCGTATGAAATTATAAGTGGACGCGTGCATCCGTGGGACTTCAGTAACCATCAGAATGAGTATGTGAACGTTGCCGACTCGCTTCGTAGGGCAATAACGATAAACCCAGCGTTAAAAGTTTATGTTGCAAGCGGCTATTATGATTTGGCAACGCCGTTTTTGGCGACAGAATACACGTTTACCCACCTTGGTCTGGATAAATCTCTGCAGGATAACATCACGATGGCATATTACAAAGCGGGACACATGATGTATATAGACATGGACGAATTGAAAAAGATGAAAGAGGATATGGACGCGTATCTTGACGCAACGTTGTCCGAATCTTAATCACTTTAGCGTTCCACAAAAATTTTTAAGGTGTGTATGAGCTACCAGAGAGACTTTGAAAAAAGACTTAACATCGCTGTCGTTGGTGTTGGTTCGCACGGTTATCGAAATGTTTTACCGACGTTGACATTTCTTCCGATACGTCTGAAAGCGTTTTGCGATGTCAATCTTGATCGTGCCAAACTGACCGCTGAACAGTATGGTGTGAAGGCGTGTTACGAGAACATGACAGATATGTTTCGAAACGAGGAATTAGATGCTATATTCCTCTGTGTACCGCCACGTCTTCATCCAGAATTGACGTGTGAGGCGTTAGACGCAGGTGTCCATGTATGGTTAGAAAAACCACCAGGCATGTTTGCTAGTGAAGTTGAGGAGATGATTCGTCATCGTAAAGACCGCGTAGTGGTTGTCGGATTCAAGAAAGCGTTCATGCCTGCCACACAGAAAATCATTGAAATCTTTGGGACAGCAGAATATGGTCCTCTACGAACATTATTGGGTGTTTACCCAATGACAATTCCGAGTGATGGTAAACGCGTTCTGCGTGAGCGCGAGCATACCAACTGGCTTCAAAATGGGGTTCATCCACTATCGCTGCTGTTGGCAGTCGGTGGCAAGGTTTCTGCGGTTACCGTTCATCGAGGCAAGCGCGGAGGTGGGGTATGTATCTTAGAATTTGCCAGCGGCGCGCTCGGTAATTTTCATCTTGCTGATGGTGCAAGGCATGGGCAGCCATCAGAACTCTATCAATTTTTCGGTGATGGATGTCACGCTGAAATTCGGAACGGGACGCGGGTATTGTTACAACGCGGCATTGAGTATAATTACAGCGGCAGCACAAGTTTTGCACCTGAAGGTTTTGAGGGCGGTGCCATTATTTGGGAACCACAAAACAGTCTCGGTACACTTGAAAACAAGGGATTATTCATACAGGGATTCTACCAAGAGATGCGGTATTTCTGTGATTGTGTTCTGGATGGAAAACCTGCTGAGCAAGGATCGCTTGAGTTTGCCTTAGAGGTCATGAAGGTGTATGAAGCAGGACTCCGTTCGGAGGGTGATACTGTGTCTGTCTTATAATATCCATAAGCGTCAATTTAAGGAAAGAACTCGTTTGTAGTCGCGCAATGAATTGCGCCTCGGACATTCAAAGAAAAGAGGCGCAATGAATTGCGCGACTACGAACACTGATATTCTCGTCCTTTGCGTTATTTGAGGTGTTGATACAAAAAGGTTCGGTTAGGAAACCGCATCTACCGTAGTTGGAAACCGCTAAATTGACGCCTATGGTGTCTGTCTTATAATACCCAATTAACAGGATTCGTAGCGCGAGGTCCCCGTGCCTTGCAATGCTGGCTTTATGAGAAAACTTTGAATCAAGTCAATTTGGTATAATGTCCCTTTGGAGCAAAAATGTTAACAAAATTGATTTGTCGTAATTTCAAAAACTTTGAGAATGTTGAGGTTGAATTAGGCAATCCAGTTGTCTTCATCGGTCCAAATAATTCTGGCAAAACAACGGCGTTACAGGCTTTGACTTTGTGGGAAATAGGATTAAAACGGTGGAACGAGAATCGTAAAGGGAAAAAGAATCCAGAAAAGCGTCCAGGGGTTGTTATCAACAGACTTAACCTCATTTCCGTGCCAGTTCCAGAGGCAAGATTACTTTGGCGGAATTTGCAAGTACGCGATCCGAAAAATGTCCGCATAGATATCATTGTTGAAGGAGTTACCGCTAACAAGACGTGGCAATGTGGTTTGGAATTTGATTATGCCAATCAGGAATCCATTTATTGCCGCCCCCTAAGAACGTCAGAAGATAATGGAAAGGTAACCTCGCGAATGCCTATCCCTGACGAAGCTGGAAACCTATCTGTCGCTTTTCTTCCTCCGATGTCTGGACTTGCATCCAATGAAACACGACTTGATCCAGGGGCTATTAATGTTCGTATTGGAGAGGGCCGAACAGCGGAGGTTCTGCGTAATCTTTGCTATCAAGTTTCAGAGAATTCTGAAACTTGGGAAAGGCTCTGCAAACAAATCCGCAAGTTGTTTGGTGTGAAACTCGCAATTCCAGAATATATTCATGAACGTGGAGAGATTGCGATGAGTTATCGTGATGAGTCTGGTATCTTTCTTGACCTTTCCTCATCAGGACGCGGGTTACAACAAACGTTACTATTACTCGCCTATATCGCCGCACATCCCGAGTCTGTCCTTCTACTTGATGAACCAGATGCGCATCTTGAAATTCTTCGCCAACGGCAGATTTATCAAGTGCTTACAGAATTAGCACGAGAGCATGGAAGTCAAATCATTGCTGCGAGTCATTCTGAAGTGATTCTCAATGAGGCAGCGGATCGCGACGTAGTTATTGCTTTTCTCGGAAAACCGCATCGTATTAATGACGAGGACCGAGGTAGCCAACTTTTGAAATCACTTCGGACAATTGGATTTGAGCAGTATTATCAGGCGCAGCAAAGGGGTTGGGTACTCTATCTTGAAGGTTCAACGGATCTTCCTATCCTTCAGGCGTTTGCAGAGAGACTTAAACATCCTGTGCAGGAAAAATTGAAGGCACCATACGTTCACTATGTTGGAAACCAACCGGGAAAAGCACGAGAGCATTTTTATGGTATGCAAGAAGCAAAAAAAGACTTGGTGGGATTCTGTCTCTTCGATCATATTTCTGACAAACTTCACACACATCCTGAATTAATAGAGTATGCATGGGATCAGCGCGAAATTGAGAATTATATTATTTCCAGCAAACAAGTGTTAATTGACCGGGCACGGGATGAAGCAGCTGAACACGCTGGTGGTATCTTGTCCTCTGAAGATTGTGTATCTATAATGGAAGAAAGGATTACCGAGATTGAAAAAGCACGAGAGACTCTTGGTCAAGAATCTCCATGGTCGCCAAATACGAAGGTTAGTACTGATTTTCTGGATCCGCTGTTTTCCTCGTTTTTTAAAAAGTTGGAGTTACCTAACCTCATGCAAAAAACGAATTATCACACTTTAGTCCGATATGTTAAATCAGATCAGATTGACTCAGAAGTTGTGGACGTGCTTGATGCTATTTTAGAAGTTGCCAACAGAGCGAAGCCATTGAGTAACTTGTAGGATGGAGGGAAATGTGGAATACAGAAGACAAGGATTAATGTGATTGAGAACAGTAGTTTGTTTGTAGAATACATTTTTTTCAACGTAAAGATTCGAATGTTAAAAGTCTCTATATCAATAATAGTTTTGCGGTAAGAATCACAGAGAAATCAAGCAATTCACAAGATTCGCAGTTAGTCTATATTTTCCAAAGGTTTAAGTGCCATTTCAATAGTGGATTTAAGATCCTTATCCTGAGTCAGATTCACAAGTTTTAAAGCTGTCTCAAAATCTTGTTTTGCTTCTAATTTTCGATTAAGCAGTGCTTTTGCTACACCTCGGTAAAGGTAGGTACTTGGATTATTAGGTTCAAGTTGAATAGACTTGTCAAAATCAAAAATGGCAGAAACAAATTGATTTAATTTGTTTTTCAACATACCTCGATTGTAATATGCATCAGCATTTTTGGCATCAAGGATTATTGTTTCGTTATAATCGGCAATAGCAGCATGGGGCTGATCAAGGAATGCTTTTGCATTTCCTCGTGCAAAGTATGCCAGAGCGTAATCAGGTTTTACCTGTAACGCCCTGTCAAATTCTGTAATGGCAGCCTTGTATTCTTCCAAATTGTTCATTTCAAACCCTCGTTTATAATACCTTAAAGTTTCATCTGGTACGATTCGTTTTTCAAGATGTTGGAATATTTCCTCTATTTGGGTTTTGAGTGCCACATCACCATTTTGTTCTGCAAGTTGTAATGCGATTTGGAAATCCATTTTTGCTTCCGAATAAAGATTTAGGAAAAACTTGGCAGTTCCTCTATTGAAATATGGAAGTGCAAAATCAGATTTTATTGCTATTGCTTGGTCAAAATCACAAATAGCTTCAGCGTGAAGATTTAACTTTGCTTTTGATATTCCTCGACCAAGGTAGGCTACTTCATAATCAGATTTTATTGCTATTGCTTGGTCAAAATCACAAATAGCCGAAGAATATTGACCTTGTTTGTCCTTTGTATCTCCACGATTATAGTAGGCATGGTAATCGTCAGGATTAAAATTTATGACTTTGTTGAAATCAGAAATGGCGGCAGAATATTCTCCAAGGTCAGCATGAGCAGTCCCTCGGTTTAAATATGCATCAACGTAGTCATGTTTTATTTCTATTGCCTTATCAAAATCAACAATGGCAGCAGTATAACGTCCTTGTTGGCATTTCATAAGTCCTTGGTTATGGTAGCTTAAGGCATCATCTGGGATATTCTGAGATGCGAAATCCAGACACATTTCCTCAATCTTGGCTTTAAGTGTATCGTCACCAGTCTGTTCTGCCATCCTCAATGCCTCTTGGAAGTCATGATTAGATGAAGACAACTGTCCTAAATTCCTCTTAGCAATACCTCTATTTGCGTATGCCTCAGCAAGATCTGGTTCAAGATTGATTACTTCATTATAATCAGCAATAGCGGCAGTATGTTGTCCCAGCTTATCTTTTGCTAGTCCGCGATTACTATAGACCATTGCGTGATCTGGTTTTAATCGGATTACCTCGTCATAGTCAGCAATTGCAGCATTATATTGTTCCATGTGTTGATGAATAAGTCCACGAAGAACATAAGCATTTACTAAAGTTGGATCCAACTTAATTGCTTTGGTATAGGCTGCAATAGCACCATCAAAATCGCCTTGTTTATGTTTCATATATCCAAAATCGAGGTGGGTTTCGGAAGAGGTAGATGCTTTCCTGTTTTGATGTGTCATAAAAACTCCTATTTTTACATACTTCTCAATAATTGCACAAAATTAATTTGTATAAAAGAAATGGTATAACTCTATACTAAGCAGACAAGAAATTCCGAATCACGTAGTCCAGAATCCCACCGTTTTTATAATATTCTACCTCCACGGGGGAATCAATTCGGATTAACAATTCGGTTGTGTCTGTCTCACCGTTTGCGCGAGCAATCTGCATTGTTGTTGTCTGTCCCGGTTGCAAGTCATCAGCAAATCCTGTGATGCTGATAATCTCGCTACCGTCAAGATTGAGGGTTTGTGCATTTTCACCGTCCTTAAACTGCAACGGTAAGATACCCATACCGATGAGATTGCTGCGGTGGATCCGTTCATAACTCTCTACGACGACAGCCTTGACACCAAGAAGTTTCGGTCCCTTTGCAGCCCAATCGCGAGAACTCCCCATGCCATAATCTTGTCCGGCAAAAATAACCGTTGGGACATCGTTTTCTCTGTAGTGAAGTGCTGCTTCGTAGATAGTCGTCTGCGTCCGTTCTGGATATTGAAGTGTAAATCCGCCCTCAACATCAGGTGTCATCAAGTTTCGGACACGGCGGTTGGCGAACGTGCCACGACTCATCACCTTATCGTTACCGCGTCTTGCCCCGTAGGTATTGAAATCTCGAGGTTCAACACCACGTTCCTGCAGATAACTGCCTGCCGGACTTGCTGCTGCTATTGCACCTGCGGGAGAGATGTGGTCTGTGGTGACAGAATCACCGAAGATACCAAGGATTCGCGCATCAGTAATATCTGAAATCGGCGCGGGTTCGTGCGAAAATTCCTCAAAAAAGGGTGGATGCTGAATATAAGTGCTTCTTTCATTCCACGGATATAGTACACCTGTCGCGCCTGCAAGTTCTTCCCATTCCGGTGCTTGATTACCAATCGATTCGTACATCTCCTTGAACGTTTTACGGTCTACCGCTGCACTAATCATATCAGCAATTTCTTTGCGTGTCGGCCAAATATCCCGTAGGTAGACAGCCTCACCAGCATCGTTATGACCGATGGGTTCTGTAGCAAGGTCAATGTCTATCCGTCCTGCAAGTCCGAACGCTACGACAAGTGGCGGAGACATGAGGAAGTTGGCTTTTATCTCTGGATGCACACGCGCTTCAAAATTTCGATTCCCACTCAAGACACTGGCAGTTACGAGATTTTCTGCGTCAATTGCTTCTTGAACGACTTCGTTGAGTGGACCGCTATTACCGATGCAGGTGGTGCAGCCATATCCTACCACGTTATAACCTAACTTTTCCAAATAGGGCAATAAACCTGTGTTCTGCAGATATTCCGTTACGACTCTCGAACCCGGTGCTAAACTTGTTTTGACATAGTCGGGAACACGTAAGCCTTTTTCAACCGCTTTTTTGGCAAGCAGCCCCGCACCAATCATAACAGATGGGTTGCTCGTATTTGTGCAACTGGTAATCGCAGAGATTACAACAGCTCCATGAGTGATATCGCTATCACTTGCCACTTCCGTTACACCAAATCCATCTTCCGCTATAGGGAGAGTGAGGAGTTTATTAAAGGTCTCTTTGACATCTGACAAGGCAATTCGATCTTGTGGTCGTTTTGGACCGGCGATACTGGGTTCAATATCGTTGAGGTCAATTTCTAGTACATCGGAGTATTCAACTTCCCCAAAACGCGGAATGCCGAATAATCCTTGTGCTTTTAGATACGTTTCCACAAAGTCAACATGTGCTTCGTCGCGTCCGGTAAGATGGAGGTAATTTATTGTCTCATCATCGGGCGGGAAAAATCCGATCGTTGCCCCATATTCAGGACACATGTTAGACAGTGTTGCCCGGTCAGGTAACGAAAGTGCCTCTACACCTTCACCGAAGAATTCAACGAATTTACCGACAACCGCAGCCGCTCTAAGTCGTTGCGTGACTGTCAAAACCAAATCCGTTGCAGTCACACCTTCTTGGAGTTTGCCTTTCATGTGAACACCGAGAACCTCTGGAGTCAAGATGTAAACTGGCTGCCCCAACATCGCAGCTTCAGCCTCAATGCCACCTACACCCCAACCGACAATACCTAAGCCGTTAATCATGGTGGTATGCGAATCAGTTCCGACAAGAGTATCAGGATAAGCAATCCCTTCTTCTGTCATAACAACCTGCGCGAGGTATTCCAGATTCACCTGATGCACAATGCCTATGGAAGGTGGGATTATATTGAATTTCTCAAACGCCTGCTGTCCCCATTTCAGGAATTCATAACGTTCTTTGTTGCGTTCAAATTCTCTGCGGGTGTTAAATTGAAAGGCGTTCTCTGTGCCGTAAGCATCAACTTGGATAGAGTGATCAATTACTAAATCAACAGGGACGAGGGGTTCAATCATTTGAGCATCGCCACCGAGTCCTGTGACAGCAGTCCGCATTGCAGCAATATCAACAACAAGTGGCACACCAGTGAAATCCTGTGCTACGACGCGAGCAGGTTTAAACGGAATTTCCGCTGACTTCGGAGAATTCGCATCCCAATTTGCCAGATTGACAACGTCTTGTTCAGTGATTTGATGTCCATCGTAATTTCGTAATAGCGATTCAAGTAAGATGCGAATACTGATAGGTAAGGTTTCAATTGAACCTTTACCTGCTTCTGCTAAGGCGGGAAGCGAATAGTAAACCTGTTCAAACCCCTTGCTTTCAAGGGTTCGGCACGTATTAAATAGATTGTGAGAGGGGTGGGGCATCTGCAACTCCTTCGTATAGTAAAATGTTTTAAGTTATTTTACCACAACAGATGCTGGATTTCAATTATTTTAAAGAGTGGTGTGCATAACTTTTGTCAAAGATAGACTGATAGCTAATACCAAATTAACTTGATTCCAATCTATCGGTGCGGTTAGGAATGCAGATCGCATTTGGGTGAGTACACCGCAAAACCGCACCTACCGTCCGGAAAATAGGACAAATCGGGGTAATTGGGTATAATACCAAATTAACTGGATTTGAAGTTTTCTGATAAAGTCAACAGTGTGAGGCACGGGGACCTCGTAGGACAAATCGGGGCAATCTGGAATTCAATTATTTTCAAAGGAATTTCTCCTGCGGAGGATTGAGCAAATTACAAGAAAAGCCTGCTACAGTCAGCACGCAATGCGATTTGACTATAGCAGGCTTGTGTAGGTAACTACCTTCTATACGCACCAACTTTTTTCAAGATTGATGGTAAGGAAGAGAGATTTCAAATGAATTCTAATAACGTGCTTTCAGACTCCCCCAAATTGTGGGAAGTTTGTTAGCAGGTTCTACTGCGGTTGCTTGCAAGGTGAGGAGTTTTGCGTCCCCAATTGCAGAGTGGTCACAACCATTGCCATCGCCACCATCACCCATCACGATTGTGAGTTCTGTGGCGTTTGCAGGAATGTCAATTTCAACTTTGAATGGCTCAGTATTTACACCATCTGTCACACCTGCCAGTGTTTCGGTTATAGCGACCTCTGTTCCATCAAGGGAAAAAGTGAAATGGCTACTGCCGCCGTGGCCACAGTCCCCTGGGTCTTTTTCATCAGACATGCCAGTATACGCCTCAAATCTGACGTAATCATCACCGGTTAAATCGTAAACGAAAGTGCCAACGGCATGCGCGCCGAAACCGCGCTCAAAATATGTGCCACCGATGACGATATGGTTGCGGGTTGTTGCACCTTCACCAATAGTAGCATTGTCAAAGTTTAGGGGACCACCCCAGCCTGTCCATTCGCCTGCCGGATTTTTCGGAATAAGTCCGCAGGCGTTCGGAGTCGGTTGGCTTCCACCAACTAAAGCGAGATAAACAACACCGTCACGGTCATCCTCTTCAACGACCATATCGTAATCGTTTTGTACGGCAACATCTTCTGAAGAGACCTCTATAATAGGTTTGGCACCGTCACCATCAAGGTTTGTACAGTCGCTTTTGCCAGCGTACACGCTGAAAACGAGACCAACGATTAGTAAAAGGCTTAAAGCAAATAGGTTAGTAAGTTTCAATTCTTTGAACCTCCATTGTTTTGATAAAACGCAGTTTAATGCGTATAATTAATTTACTGTTAGTTAAGTTTCACGTTGAGGAATCAGACGAATTTAATTGCGTTCGGTTCCTCAACTACGTAAAAACGGATAGATATGATAAATATCGATCCTTTTGTCACAATGTTTAATAACTTGCTTTCAAATGTCCCCAAATTGTGGGGAGTTTATTAGCAGGTTCAACTGTGAGTGCTTGTCCGGTGAGGAGTTTAGCGTCCCCGATAGCGGAGTGGTCACAACCATTGCCATCGCCGCCATCCCCCATCACGATTGTGAGTTCTGTGGCGTTTGCGGGAATGTTAAATTCAACCTTGACTGCTTCAACATTTTCACCGTCAACTACCCCTCCGAGTGTTTCAGATTTGAAGGCTTCTTCCCCATCAACAGAAAAGACAAAATTGCCAGTACCGCCGTGGCCACAGTCTGCCGGATCTTTTTCATCGGACATACCGACATACGCCTCAAATCTACGGTAACTATCTCCGGTTAAATCGTAAACGAAAGTGCCAACGGCATGCGCGCCGAAACCGCGCTCAAAATATGTGCCACCGATGACGATATGGTTGCGGGTTGTTGCACCTTCACCGATAGTGGCGTTGTCAAAGTTTAATGGTCCACCCCAGCCTGTCCATTCGGCTGCTGGATTTTTTGGAATAAGTCCACATCCGTTTGCCTGCGGTTGACTTCCGCCAATTAAAGCGAGGTAGACAACACCTTTTCGGTCATCTTCTTCAACAACGTTATCGTAATCATTTTGAGCATTAGGATCTTCTTCGGCTACTTCTGTAAAGGGTTTTGTCCCGTCACCATCCAAATTTGTGCAGTCGTCTTTTCCAGCATACACGCTGAAGGCAACTCCAATGATAAGGGCAATTATGATGAAAGCGAAACGTTCTGCCCGTTTTCCTTTGGTAAATTCTCTAAAAGTATTAACAAAATTCATGTTAACCTCCTATATTGTATTACTTATTTATTGGATACAAGTTTACTGTTCTAAAACTTTACCTAAGGGTTTCCGCTGCGTTGGGGGGAAACCACCCTCATGGGATTTCCGTCCCAAACTTAGAACCTCAGGCACTTCCGACTTCGGAAGTTGTTCAAACGAACAATCGTCTTCAAGTTACTTGGACATAACTATAAGCCTATCCCATAGCAAAACACTTCCGACTTGCTGTGTCCAGTATTACATAGACAGGACTTACGCAAATTTGGATTCCGTGGCGAAATTGATCGTAAATCACCAAGAACGTGCAATGGATTTGTGCTACTACAAACCAAATAGCGCGTAAAAAGAGCAACCTGCGTAAGTCCTACAATAACATTAAAAACCCTAACGCAGTGAATTGTGAGATGAAAATATTCCACTTTCTGCAAACAAAATAGCCCGCAACAAAACTCACAATGTAAAATTAAGAGCGTGCGGGCGCAACAAAAGACTGATGGTACGAACCGATATTCGCCTGTTTTTGTAACTGAAGTACTATTACAATCGTTAAACTGTAGGGGGGGGAATCAAAATGAGTGGTGCTGAAGGCGTGGAAAAGGTAGGAATAGACCAACTGTGGTGTTGACCTAATCTAATTGAGGACGCTTTTTCAACATTGCGGTTAGTATTAGCATTTTGCATTTTGGGTTATCCTTTGCAATGTTTGAGCACCTGTCCCGATACCATCAAATAACAATCCCTTTATATTTGCCTAAAATGGATAAAAAGTTGAGGATATTGGTTAAATAATGATGCGGGAATTAGCGGATACCCTCTGAACCGCTCTGCATCACATTTCAACTACAATTAATGATAACACTTATGACAAGAATTGTCAATAATTAATGATAACACTTATGACAAGAATTATCAATAAAGATAACATATACATTTGGCGTTTGTTTCAAGTGCGGTTTGACACTTTCCCGGACAAAACGCGGTGGGAGCCGATCCCCTGCAAGATAGCGGTTTATCTGATCATGACTAAATCTCTCATAGTGGTCTGCAAAGTGAGTAAGAGTATAGTTATACCCAATTAACTTGATTTGTAGTGCAAGGTCCCCGTGCCTTGCACTGCCGACTTTATCCGAAGACGTCGAATCAAGTTAATTTGGTATTAGTAGGTGTGCTAAGTGGTTTTCTCGCTAGGTATTTATTATATATTTATATTGATGTTCCACTATCTATATAGACAGCCACTTGCTTTTTCGGAATTTTTCTTGGACTTTATATCATAATTTGTTGCCGAGAGAACCACTAAGTAGATACTGACAATAATCAAGACGTGTTGATTTTGTCATCTTTATTTACCTCCTTACACAACATATTAGCCTGTTGAGGAGTCTATGTCAAGTATTATTGCGTAAGTCCCAGGGTTATTTAGTTTTCCAATAATTTTGAACTTTTGCTCAAGACTCTCCGCTGTAGGAGCGATCTCCGAATCGCGACTTTTCGTCTAAAATGGACAAAAAGCCTAAAACTAAATAACCCTGCGTAAGTCCTGATAGATTGACATTGTTTGTCAACAAAAAAAGAGCGGGTTTTCCTCCCAAACCCAGAGGATTGGGTCTCCAGCCCGAAGATTAGATGAAATTAAAAAGTAACAAACACAAAACGTTTTGACAATTCAACGGTATTGACAAAGTTCTTCTGGTGAAAATAAGATGGCTAATTCACGTTTGGCATTCTCTAAACAATCCGAAGCATGCACGAGATTACGAGTAATGTCAATTGAATAGTCCCCGCGGATACTACCCGGGGCGGATTCAAGTGGATCGGTTGCACCGTTAATGAGACGTGCTAATTTAATAGCGTTACTTCCCTCAATTGCCATTGCAACAATAGGTGTTGAGGTCATGAATTCAATGAGTCTATCATAAAACGGTTGCCCCTTATGGATAGCGTAAAGTTCTTCAGCCTTAACGCGTGGGAATTGCAACAATTTCAAGCCAATAAGTTTGAGTCCTTTTTGTTCATAGCGGGAAATTATTTCACCGACAAGCCCGCGCTGAACACCATCTGGTTTCACCAGAATCAGTGTTTGTTCTATTTCCATTTCCACTCCGTTTCAAATGTAAAACTTGTTCCTGTATAATATATAAAGATGTCTCTTCTTGACACCTAATCATTTTAAGTATATGATAATTGAAAAATTTTGTCAAATATTTAAAATTGAAAATTTGAACCGTGGGGTAAAGATGTACGTAAAACTGGATGATATAGAATTGAAAACAGGGGAAACCATGGAGGTCGGTGTAATTAGTGTTCCTGATGAACCGCATGCAGAAGAGATAAAAAAATTTCTTGGACATAAACCGGGAAACTTTAAATGGCACATTGAAAGATGCGTTAGTGAATCGCTTGACGAATTGGAAACTCGCTTCTATGTAGGGAAAATTGAGGGAAACGTTATTACCAATATCATGACTGTTGAGCATCAGGGGATAGGTATTTTAGGTCATGTTTTTACATTGCCAGATCAACGTAGAAAAGGTGCATGTAAAGGTGTCATGACGTATCAGATGGAGGATTTCCGACAACGAAATGGTCGCGCACTCTACCTTGGAACAGGATACAATGGTCATCCATACCATATCTACCATAGTTTTGGATTTGAAAGCGTTATCCCAGAATCAGGTTTTATGCAGTATCATGTGGGAGGTGATTTTTTGGATGGCTATTTCTCTCCGGCTCCCGCGTTTCCGAAATCAGTCGAATGGCACGATTGGCCAAAGTTGACAGCATTGTCTGGTATTGTCGGGTGGGAGACGTTACGTAGTTTCGCGTGGAATGTTTATGGTCCAACGAATCTCGAAAGCGGTTTTCTGAGTTTCAAACACATTTTGGAGATCGATGATATTTACGACGATGCGAAATTGTTGCTATCACAAAGTGGCGCAATTGTTGGATGGGCAACGGTGTGTAGGGATAACAGGTGGCAAAAGACGATCACACTTCTTGACCTCTTTTTTCATCCTAATTTTACCGATTCTGTGCCTGCACTGCTTTCTGCACTGAAATTTCCTGAGTTGAAAGTTCAGTGTTATATTGATAGTACTGCTGAAGAGAAGGCGGCGGTTTTAGAAGCTGCAGGTTTTGCTTGCGAAGGAAAGTTTAAAAATCAGTATTCGTATAAAGGGGAATCTTATGACGTGTTGGTGTTTGGGCGCGATTCATAACAACACCAAGCAAACTAATCCTACTTGATAACTACGATCTTACCAACTTTTTGCACACGTTCATCACCTTTTGTAGCAGTGAATTTATAAATATAAACACCGTTAGCGAGGGGGTCACCGTCAGCATCTAAACCATTAAAATGATATTCGTTGTAAGAGGTTGCCGCATCAAGCGTATCAATTGTTGTGATAAGTTTACCGGTAAGCGTATATATCTTGAGACTAACTTTATCTGCGCCACCCGTAAGATAGTAGGCAAAGTCTGTACCTTTTCCCCTGCCTTTCCCAGGACGGAACGGATTTGGGAAGTTAGCAATGTTTTTAATTTCAAATCCGCCAGCAACTTTTGCCGTTAGTTCAGTATCCTCTACATTCCCATTTGCATCTTGCGCCTGTAATCGAATTCGGTACTCACCCGCCTCCAACGCATCAACAGGGGAATAGGTTATTAAGAGTATATTACTATTCAACGGAGAAGCGGCAATAGTGTATTCATCTTGTGGCACGCGATTGCCATTCTTGGTGAGAATAATATTCTCAGGACGGGGGTCAATACCGTTTGCGTCCTCTATTCTTGCAGAGATAATAGGTGTATCAGAGATATAATCACCATCAATAAAACCCTGATTTTCGACAGTTAATTCCACGGTTGGTCGTTCAGCATCTGTGTGGGATAGCAAAGCGAACGTTCCGGGAAGGTTAACCTCCGCTGAGATTGATTCACCATTATCTGTTTGTTTGCCGACACGAATCCAGTTCCCAGTTTCATCATCTTGCGTATAAATGTGTGCTTCTTCGTTCTCAGTTTTCATAAACGTCGCTGTTCCTGTCAATTCAGTTTGTTGACTGAAGTTAAGGCGGTAGGCAACAGGTGCAGTTTGTTCGTTTATTGTCGTAACATGAGTTATATCCGGTTGATTTTTAATAGTGAGTTGTTCTGTTTCAAATGTCATAAGACTGTGCGTTTGAAGACTTCCGCGTGGGATTGTGATATGAAAAAGTCCATCTAAACTCTGAATCGGTTTTTCAATATTTTCGGTGTCAAGAAAGACACGGTTGTTTACAAATTCTCGTGATGCGCTGTGATTATCCCCTCCCTGTTCGGCAGGAATACCATCCGGTTGTTGTTCCGTAGGCATATCCACAAATACTGTTACTAAGTAAGTGCCGGGAGCAGGTTGCCACGGGACACTCGCTATAACATGCTCATCAGGGGGTACTTCAGGAAGTATCTGAACATTTCCAATAGGTGTCGCGTTCTTAAGAGTCTCAATCGTTACCTCTTGTATCTCCGAGTTCTGAGGTGCTTGCATTTGGAAAAAGCGGACAGGTACGTTTTTGGCATAAAGAGAACCATCATTTTTGATATACGCGGAAAGGTGGTAAGGTGCGTTGGTGTCCCAGGTGATAGTATGTTCTAAAACAGTGAGATCCGCTTGCCCCACTCCATAGGTAACAACGTCTGTTTGAAGCGTGCGTCCATCTTTTGGTTTGACGAGTAGATAATAATCAATTTGATCGCCTAATAGATGTGGTGGGATAGGTTGTTCAGTTCTATAGGTTGTTCCATCATGCCGAACCATCGGAATTGCTTCTGCCTCTTCCCGACGATTCTCTAATACATACGTACTCCAATAAAGCGTTATTTCTTCAATTACCCTTGCATCGATTACCTCAGCGTATATATGGACAGGTTGGTTAGATGGCACAGGATAAGGTTCAATGCGTACATTATCAATGTATCGTTCTATAGGATTAGAAGTTAGATAGCCGATGGCATCTTCCTCAGCATTCCAAGCGTAAGTTCTCAGGTTCCATGAATCAAAAGCACTATTATGAGGAATTTGAATTTGAGCTTTGAACTGTCCATCAACTACCTGCACTGTTTCTCCGCGCGGAGCAATATTCATATCACGTCGGGGAGTGGTTAGCGATGAACGGAATTCTGAGCGTTTCTTTTTACCTTTTCTGTCTGAAGGGTTCGGAAGAACAATTATCTCTGCTTCTCCGTTAAAATCGGGGTTAGGTAGTGTTCCAGAAACAGACAATAAGGTTCCGTTCTCAAAAACATCACGGTGTAAGGTCTTGTCCGATTTCACATTGAGTTGCATCCGTTTATGTGGTAACCGCAACCGAGTCGCAGGGTCCCCGAAAAGGGTAAAAACTTCTGCAAGATCAAGGTATCCCGGTGCGTTAATCAGGAACTGTGTTTTGGCTTCAGCAAGGATTGCACCGACATGCTCGGTATTGTCGCTAAAGATAACTTTGAATATCTCTTGATTAAGAATATGATCTTGTATTAATAGTCCGATACTCGTTCCGCCAATAACAGCAATAGCACCGCCACTTGTTGATCTCAGTAACTCTTCAGCGAGACAACTATTCTTACCATCAAAGAAACCTGTGAAACATGTCATGCTAATAACAAAAGGCAACTGTGATATATTGGTCAAGTTTTTTTCCGGATCCTCCAAATCCATCATGCGACTGGATGCCCATCTACCTCCTCCGCCATGACCAATATAGTTAACAAGACTCGCGCCATCGTTAAATCCTTCAATCACTTGTCTTCCAACCGGAGTCTGAACTTCATCGAATGTCTGTTCCTCACCTACTGTAGCAGGTGCGTAGATACGTTTAGTTTCATATTTAGCACTAAGGTGTCTCTCTTCAATAAGTCCATCGGTCTGATTGTGAAATGCTTCGTCTGAACCTGCAAGCATAAGTATGCGTTTGTGCCAGGGTCCTATTTCTGCACTGGTCTCATAGTTGATAGCGCGATCAACGAATATTCGTACGTGTACACTATTGGTTGCTGGTACTCTTCCAATGAGCATATCTGGAAAACTATCTGTACCACGAAAGGTTACAAACTGGTGATCACTTGCAGATGAACCGTAACCTGGGATTTGCACCCGAATTGTGGGTACAATGTTAATTTTATTTTTTACATCAACATCGCCAATTAGCAAAACATAGGTGGGAGCAGGTGGTTGCCAATTTTCATAAGCATACTTAAGGAAATCTCGGAGAGCATACGGATTGGGAATTCCATGATTAAATTCATCATAGATATTCTGTATATCCACCACTTTAGTTCGCATGCCTTGCTTTTTTCGGAAGTCAGCAAGCGGTTGTGCGTCTCGGAGAAATTCTGTATCTGTAACGATGATGTAATCAGCACCGTTATGTATGCCGCGTAAATCGGAGGGTGTATCCTTGATGATTTTAGTAGGTTTGCGAAATTTGTCATTTGTCAGTGCTACATATTGAATATCCGTGTTGTGTTGAAGTGGTTGATCAGGTAGGATTTGTGGCACACCACTAATTCGTGATGACTGAAAATCAACATTGTAAATTCCTGGGTTATCCTCATCTTCTATCGGCACAAAACCGACATAGCGAGTTCCATCAACACCATAAATCTCTATGTTAGGCTTAGTGAAATTTTTTAAATTAACCTTAAAATTAGTATTTATATTACCTGTTTCGTCATCAGGAATAAAGGTGATTGAAAAAGGCAGGACATTTCCTGTCGCCTCATACGTTCGCCAATAATCTACTTCAAACCAGTTCAACAAGAAGAAGTCCAAATCCACACCTTCTGGAGTAACGGCGGTAATTGTATTTCTGCCATTTTTGATCAAGGATTGTGAAATCTCTGGATGTTCAAATATGTATTCCGTTTCCCCATTCCATCGCAGAACTCCAATATCGTCATCATTAATGAGCCAGAGTTCAGTAAAGTGCGAACCTTTTGATTTACCGTAGAATGCAATACGAATAGTTGCCTTCTGACCTGTCCCTGCTACACCGGTAAGCATGAAAGGAAAAGCCCTTAATTCTGGTGCACTTATTTGCGCCCAAAACCAACTGTCATCTGGTAACTCAGGTAAGGTTGTGATACCGAAACCACGTTCTTGGATACCCTCACTAAACTGATCATAATCACTACCTTCGGGTAGTCCGAAATCTTCAAAACGTCGGAACTGGTTTGGGTTGTCCTTTTCAAAATGAGCACGCGTGAGAAAGTTCCTTGGCTGATACAGTTCTGATGTATCATCGGAAACCACTTTCGTTTCCATCCTGAGTCCTGGTCCTGAATTCCACGATAGCCAATAGATATTCTCATCTGAATAAGGGTCAAAATAAGTTTTTTCTCCACTGTGGCGTTCGCCATAGAAGATAATTTCACCTGTTGCATCAAATCCTGTTGTGCCATCTGCTTCTCCACGGTTGTTCACGTTGCGAACAAAAATTGGGATCTGCTTTCCTTTGTTAGACAGTGATAATGTTGATAGTCTGATAGTCGTTATATCAACACCGGCTGCTACTAAATCGCTTGCCGTGACTCGGTACATACCAGACTCAACAATATAGATTTTATAGCGAGGTTGGGTGAGCGCGGGAGCACTGGCTATAGAATAGCGAGAAATATCACCGGTAAGTGTACCAGATGTAGAAGAATCTCGACTTGGGATTGCACTCATTACTGGTGAACGCCACTGCTTGGCAGTTTGCGGATTAACCAATAGATTTCCAAACATTTTTTCGTAAACAGCAGATTCTGGACGTGGAAATCCTTGAATTGCTGACGGAGCCTTACCTAACCCGTTGAATTGCACCTCAACAACAAGTCGATGGTAGAGTTTAACAACGCCAGTAACAGGGTTATATTGCACAGGATTTAACTGAATGGGAAGAACACGGTTCTCTCGAATCCACCCCGTTTTACTTATTTTTGCAAGATTATTAGGAAAAAAGCGATTGGTTGTATAAACCGGATGCGGGTTTAATTCTGGTTTCAAGGTTGTTCTTTGAAAATTAACGCTGTTATCCATAAGTGGATGTTGGAGTTTATATGTGCTAAAGTCACTACTTTCAACTGTTCGCACTGTAAAACTCGCGTCAGCGGGAACTCCAATTAGCGCGGTTTGCATAGGAAGGCGGGGGATCCCTGGTTCAGTTGCGTAACGACATCCTTGGAACGAGAGGGTCTGAAACTGTTTACCGTTGCGTTCCTTTGTGTCGATCACAAAATCTGATTTTGAGATAGTAAGTTGAATCGTGATCCCTTGTGACGTTTCACTTACCAACTGGATTTGTCCACTGCTGGATGGTAACCCTCTCATAGACAATTGGTTATCCTGATTAACCGGGGCAACTTCCGTTGGTATAACAGCGGAAAACGAAACGATCTGTACAAGGAACAAAATAACTATGATAAATGTAATGTATCTCATTTTGAATATCAATTTTAATGGGGTTTGGGAGTGCGGGACTATATCATTTACTTTTCACGAGATGGTATACCTCAATTTCTCGAATTTGGGCAACTGAAGGTTGCACCACCCTATAATGTGGAAAGTATTGTCCGGCAAGCGTTGTTCGTCGGTTGACTACTTTATCTCCAGGATCGGTAACAACTTTGTTCACAACGATGTCATCTACAGTACGTGTAACATTAATTCGGATCATCTGTGTGTGAAAGTTTAACCTGTCAATGACGAACATTGGTTGGGCACGTTTGCCTTCAAGATTGCGCCGTTGAATGACAGAATGGAAATTCTCCCACTTACCTGTTTCGGGATTTAGATAATCCATCTCAAATCGGAATATATTGCCGTTGTGCACGATGATTTTGCGTACCGGCTGTACGTCAGCGAATCGAATAACAAAGTAACGCTCATTTCTTGCAGGAAGTGTTGCAACAGTTTGAGGATTTCCATCGTTCAAACCGGGGTGATTGGCTTCAGTGCCGTAATTGGCTCGCGCGATATTTTCGCTGTAATGCGTTGATAAAACCTCGGCAAGCCGACAGGCGTTCATAGTCATACAGATAAATAGTAGGCAGAAAATACAGAGTGCGTTTTTTCGGACCGTAGTTCGTCCATCAGTAAAACTCTGCAACAATATCATGGATAGGGACAAGAAAGGTTTGTTCGTGAAACGTGTCATTCTGTTTCCTCCAGAAATTCTACATCAAAATGATCTACAATCCCCATGATGAGTTCTCTGATAGGCGCATTCTCTATGCCGAAAACCTCTTGTGCAACGCCAGGACCGGCACCAACAATTACGGTATCGCCTTCACCCGCGCCAACATAATCAACAGCAATTGTTGGGGTGCGAACGAGTTCAGATCTCACACTTAACGGTTGGACAAGCAGCAGCGTTCGATTTTCATACGCCTGATGCTTAATCACAGATACGACTTTGCCAATAACTTTCGCAAGGTACATAAAAACCTACAATATTTTGCATTAGATTGTATAATGCAGTGATAAAATTACTTGTTGTTTATGATTACGTATGACTCGGTTCGTGATACTCACGACGGAAACCAAAGCCGTGTGCTTCTTTTAGCACACAACCCTCCTCTGTGATTCCTGCTTCCGTCTCTCGTGCCTCAAACAGAGGTCTTACTTGGACTCCACAGGCGTTTATACTCTCTGTCTATCCGACAGCGAGGTGTTTTAGGTTTATTGCGGCATTGACATCTCTATCTATTTGATAGTCGCATTGACTGCAATGATAAGTTCTCTCTGATAGCGTCAAGTCATCTTTTTTGTGTCTACAACTACTACAAGTTTTGCTTGATGCATAGAATTGCGGTGCTTCTAATACAGGTATTCCGAAAGCATCTGCTTTCGTTTTTAGCTTATTTAGAAACCCGCCTAACGCTGAATCTGATAACGCCTTTGCTAACTTTCTATTCTTTAGCATGTTTGTCACCTTGAGTGTTTCTATGCTGATAGCACCTGCACGACAGATAATATCGGTAGTTGCTTTGTGGTGCGCATCGTTTCTGATACAAGCGATACGATAGTGGATACGTTCTACCTTGTGTTTTTGTTTAGACCAGTTATTTGATCTAAACACTTTACGGCTCAACTTTCGTGCTTCTCGTTTGAGTTTTCTCTCATAGCGTTTTAGGGGTCTTGGATTATCATACTTAGTCCCATCACTCAAGGTTGCCAGTGTCCTGATGCCTACATCTATACCAAGAACAGGGTGTGTTGAGTTATCAACTGCTTCGGTGTCCTCTGTTTCTACGGTGATAGATGCAAACCAACGATGTGCTGTCCTTGAGATAGTCACCTTGATTATTGAACCTACAAATCGTAACTCTTGACGCGTTTTAATCCAACCAATTTTGGGTAATTTGATGCGTTTGCCTTCTACTCGGACAGATTGCTCGTCTGTTGTCCAACTTTGTTTGTGTCCCCGTCCCTTGAACTTAGGAAACTTTGCACGCTTGCCTATCCAATTCGCAATCGCTTGTCCAAGATGTTTGATAGCATATAAGGCAGCTCGTTGATCTTGCGAACTTGTCCAATCGTCCTCTTTCTTTTTCTGATTGAAATTGTTGTTAAGAGTTCGCCACGATTGGAAGTTGTCTTGATCTAAACCTGCCTTGAAATCTGACAACGCTTGATTATATGCAAATCTTGCATAGCCACATTGTTGTGAAAACCAGCGTCTTTGCTTAAAAGTGGGATCTAAAGTTATTTTGTGTGTTTTGTATGGCATATCTGACTCCCGTAGGTTTCTGACTCCCTCGTCAAAGGTGTGGTAGGTGTTGACGCACCCACCACTGAGTCAGTCTTATAATTATACTACAAAATACATGTAAATGTCAAGCGTTTTTTGACCCACAGCTAAAGCAGTGGGATTGTCAGCTAATTCCCTTCAAGCAGAGAGACAGAATCTACAATACCAACAATTGCCACATCCACTGGCATCCGCTTGCCGGGCATGACACCCACAGCATCACCGCCAGTGACCATGTAGACTATTTCTCCTACCCCTGCGTCTTGTAGTGTATCAACGGCGACGAGAGGTTCTGAAATAGGATTATGTTTTTCATCCAATGGTTGAACGAGCAGAAGGCGCGTGCCTTCTAAACTCGGATCCTTCCGCGTGGCTACAACTGTTCCAATTACTTTTCCTATGTCCATTAGTATTATCTCATTTTGATTTTATTCATTTAAATGAATAAACTGTTATTTGATTCCATACTCGTTTAACTTTGTATGCAGCGTGTTTCGGTTGATTCCAAGTATCTCCGAAGCTTTGCTGCGATTGCCATCAGTGTGTTCAAGGACGATTTCAAAAAGCGGTTTCTCAAAGATAGCTCGAATTGCGGCGTGCAAATCTCCAGCATCTGCTTCAGATTCCAGATAACACATCACTTCTCCTTGAAGTAGCGCGTAAATTTGTTGCTCCAAGTCTTGATGATCTATGGTGCTATCTGTAAGCGGTTTCTCGAAAATTTGTGAAAAATGTTCTGTAAGTAACATCTGCCCAGAGCACATCACAAGGGCGCGTTTGATAACGTTTTCAAGCTCGCGAACGTTTCCGGGCCACTCATACGCAATAAGTTTTTTTACTGTTTCGGAAGAAACCCCTATTTTGGGTAGTTGATATTCCTGAGCGAATCGGCTTGTAAAAAGGTCAATAAGTTCTGGAATATCCTCTTTTCTTTCTTTGAGTGGGGGTAACGAAATAGGCACAACATTCAAACGGTAGTAGAGATCGTCTCTAAATTTCTTTTGTGCTATTGCAGCGTCCAGTTTTCGGTTAGTTGCAGCAATAATACGCACGTTCACCGATCGCGTTTCATTGCTACCCACTGGTTCTATTTCTCGTTCCTGAAGAACACGCAACAATTTCATCTGTACATCAATAGGCAATTCACCCACTTCATCAAGAAAGATTGTTCCGCCATCCGCCTGTTCAAACTTACCCTTACGGTCGGCATGAGCATCTGTGAATGCACCTTTGACGTGCCCAAAAAGTGTGCTTTCAATAAGACCCGGGGGTATAGCACTACAATCAACCACGACAAACGGATTTTCATTGCGTGGACTATTTTGATGAATCAGTTCCGCTACCAATTCTTTACCTGTGCCGCTTTCACCCATAATGAGCACGGTTTCACCACTGACTGCAGCCCGTCCAATAATCTGATAAACAGTTTGCATTGCGGGACTCTGCCCCACCATTCTGCCTTGTCCATCAATCGTCCGTGCTGTTTGTGCGACACCGATTTCCGTTTCTTCTTTCGTAATACTTGCAGCAGATGCTGCACGGCTGACCAGATCAAGTAGTTCATTTCGGTCAACAGGTTTTGTAAGATAACTATATGCGCGGCGTTTGGCAGCTTCAATTGCAGTTTGTGTTGTCCCATGTCCAGTGATAATGATAATAGCCGCTGTCGGATTCAATTCCTGAATAGATTCTATCAACTCCAGTCCATCTGCATCTCCTAAGAAGATATCCAGCAGGATTACATCAAACTCATTTGTCTCAACGCAATCAATAGCCTCTTTCCCATTTCGTGCTTTGACAGTATGATAGCCTGCTTTTTCAAGCGCGGCACTTAAGACTAAACGGAGGCTATCGTCATCATCGGCAATTAGGATTGAGTATGACATAAATTGTACCTACCTATCAAATGTCTATTCCATGCTGGGAAGCATAATTATAAAAGCAGTACCGATTGATAGATTTGCATCAACATCAATGCTGCCTTCGTGTTCTGCCAAAATCTTTTGACTAATGTAAAGTCCAAGTCCTGTCCCCTTCTGTTTTGTCGTGTAAAAGGCATCAAAAAGATTGGGAACATCGCTTGCGGAAATACCAGGACCCGTGTCTTGTATTCGAATGTAAGCGGTTTGCGATTTCGCTTGTGAATAGATTTTAATTGTTAACGTTCCACCAATATCCATCGCTTCAATAGCGTTTGAAAACAAATTGAAAATGACTTGTGTTATTCCATCCTGATTGATATTTACAGATGGACAATTGGCATAGTCGCGAACGACTTTTATGTTATGGCGATCTAATTCCGGTTGATACGTAGCGAGACAGTTGTCAAGTAAATCGTGAACATTGCAAAGTTCTGCATCTGTGGTTGCTGGCTTACCGAAAGCAAGCAGCTGCTCAATAGATCGGTTAAGCCTGTCTACTTCTTTGATAATAATTGAGGTGTATTCGTCAATTTCTGCCTGTTCATCTTTTGGTAGTGGTGTGAATCGGTCATTAGGTTCGCTGAGGAGCTGCGTTGCTAAACGGATACTTCCGAGCGGATTCCTGACCTCGTGGGCAATTGTTGTGACCAATTTACCGAGTGCTGCTAAACGTTCTGATTGAACCAACGCGTCAATTGTCTGCTTGATTTTTACTCGCTGTGCAATTATTGAGGCGATAATTTCTAAAACTTGAAGGTCTTCGGATGCTGTAAGTTCATCTTTCGCCTTGTCGATCCTCAGAGTCCCGATGATTTGGTCTTCTACAATCACGGGTAAGCACCAGAAGTCGATATTATCTTTAGATTCAACTTGTTCAGGCGGCAATAATTTGACAGATGGTTGCGGGATACGTTGATGTGGGACTCCCCTTGCTATACCGTCAGCCAGTACTTCTTTCTCAATTTCCTCTATTTGATGGTCAGTCCCGCGTTTTAGTTCTGCTGCAGTTAGTCCTAAATTCACCTCAATTGGTTGAACTACATCTCCGTTCTCATAAAGGTTTAAGGTGCCACGATAGATTCCAAGTCGCTTTGAAAGGATTTCAATAATTCGATGGAAAAGTTCTTCAAGTTCAAGTGCAGCATTCGCTGCCTGGCTTACCTCAAAAATGACCGATAGGTCGCGTATCTGCTTCTCTAATGTCGTCTTTGCAGTGCTTATCCTATCCATTTCTTTCGTTCGGTTCAGACGTTGAATCTGCAACTGACGAATTGTTCTGACCAAGATGTACCCAATGATTGGATATAAAAACGCTGCGGGAAAGTTTTCTATTTGTAGTGGGTCTCGTAAAACGTACACCCAATTGGCAGCAGTTGTCAAACCAAGCAGCAAATTCTGATTACGCGAGTTTTCGTATATTGCTGCTAACAGCATTACCCCGTAATATAGATGCGAAACGATAAGATAATATTGATACGTCCCCGATACATATATAAATACATTGGCACATAGCACACCGAGTAATAAAAATAAGGTTTTCATGAGACGTCTGCGTAACTTTCAAGATTACAACTTGCTGATGACCTCACGCGCACGCTGCGTTGATTCTTGCTCATCAATCTGAGTTAACCTACTTGCCAATTTAGAAAATTCGCTAACATTTTCAAACCAACGCGACCACTCTTTTCTAAATGAAATTGTGTTGCGATGAGATTATTATGCGCAATTGCACTACAGAATTCGAGACCGTATGTTGTTTTTCCGATGATAGTTTCTTCCATTTGTGGAACAGGATAATAGGCATTTACGAAGTAGAAGTGAGCAGGATTAGGGACACCTTCAAAGATTTGGTGTGGACGTACTTGCCAGACTTCATTCCATCCGATTTGCGGTACTTTGAGCCGTTTGTGAGTGGTGTATTTTTTCACGCAACCGGAAAGTAGTCCGAGACACTCGGTATCTTCCTCCTCACTATGTTCAAAAAGGATTTGGATACCGATACAGATACCTAACATCGGTTTACCGGTATCGTAAAATTTGAAGAGAATATCGTCAAGAGAGCGGTTCTGCAAGTTTCCCATAGTCGCTTTTGCAGCACCGACTCCGGGGAAGATAACGCGTTCTGCGGCAAGAATGGTTTCAGCCTCATCAGTTATCTGATTTTCATAGCCGAGGCGATCCAAAGCACGCGCAACACTTGTGAGGTTTCCAGCTTTGTAGTCTATAATTGCAATCATTTATATTTTGTGTGTCCTTCATTCTTTTTTCTTATGCCGCATCTATTTACTGTAACACGCCTTGTTCTTTCAATCGGGCGATGAGTTGTGCCTGCGTGCCAGAGCCTTTCGTTGAATTACACGCACCGCAGAGCAGTTGTAGGTTATCGTGATAATAATGTGTCTACCCAACCTGTGAGCTAATACGGAGTTGCATGTCTCATAATATAATCACGTAATTTGGGAGCATTACGAAACCATTCACCTCTGTGGTGCAAATCTTCAAACTGGTCGTGTAACTTTTTCTCTTTCTCTTTCGCCTCAGATTCAAGTGAAAATTCAATAAAGGCAATGACTTCCAATTCGAAAGGATTCCCACGCTGCAACTCACCCACACAATTATTTCCTCCCGTTCCATGTTTACCAAAGTTGTGCTTCCGACAATAACCGATCTTGATAAAATCTTTACAAGCAATAAAATATACAACAGTTTTCATTGCAAGTTCCTTCATTTTGCTTAGGTATAAAAACTTGGCTTCCATATCACTCATTACTTCTATTTCCACGTAGAAATGAATCTAATATGAATCTCAACACACCCAGTAAAAACCATCCCATTAGAATCTCCTTTCAATTGTGTGGTGCTGTGTAAACGGCACCGCGTTGGTTATCTGTTTACCATGTGTCATTGCAAATCGGTTCTTGTCTTTGTATCAGATCGTGTGCAGATCGGATCTGAATTGCCTCAAACCGAGCAAGACTTCCAATTAACCGCTGCTTTTATCTAAATCTATACGTGCACATTTCTACGAGCAGGTTCAAATATTGATGGATAAAAATCTATCACTAAATCTTTACAGAACTCACACAGCAGATCCTTTGTAGGATCTGCTACATCCTAATCGTTTCATCTCTAAGGCATAAAATAGTTGAACTTCAGATAATGTATTTTGAAGATCATCCACGAATTTTTCTGTTACTTCTGGGGCATTTGATAGGTTTGAAATATATTACTTGAACGTTACGTTGTGCATAAGTTGTCGAAAATATACATAATAACAATAATATGGCAAAACTGATTTTGATATAACGCATTGTTCTTACTTCCAGGACTTACGCAATGGGTTCAAAAGTCCCTTGATAAAGGGGATTTAGGGGGTTAAAAACACTGAAATAACTACTTTTTAAGCAAAATATGTCCCTTTTCTGCTCAATTTGCGTAAGTCCTGACTTCCTTACGTTTCTAATGTATCTAAATCGATATCTAATGCTAACTATTTTGGTTCACTTTCCACTACACTTTTAAACCGAATTCCGTTATCCGTAGGTTCAATAGACATATCTGCTGGTAATTCGCCTTTTACTGTAACTACAGCATCATTGTGAATAAAATGAATACTATTTGTATAAAATAGTCCATCCATTTTGAATATCGTTTTCAACAATTTCAACATCTTGTAGACTCGCTAAATTCTGTTCAATATATTTTGAATTTTCTCCTAAAATCGGGCATCTCGCCTACTTTTGTCCAAACACTCTTGTCGCCTTCTTAGTGGGGTGAAGTAACACTAACAGCAATGTCGAATTTCTTGGATTTAGTTTCCATAATTTATGATACCTCCTTTGGTGAGCGCGGGTTTTTCGTCTCCGCGCAGGGTTATCGTGTGAGAATACGGTACGGTTTTGGACGTTCATTCGCCTAACTTACTCTTGGTTTTAAGACTCCAACCTTTAAACCAGAAGCCAGAGCATTCTGGAGGTCCTTCAGATTTTCTTCGGCTTCTGTTTTATTATCATAGGCGACATAAATTTTGTTGTTGTCTTCCACATTAATAATATGATACATACCATTTAATTCCTGAACACGTAGATTGCAATTACTGGATAAAATATAAGCTATTTCATCTGGAGTTTCTATAACAGACATAGTATTCTCCTTTCAGATTGTTAGTGTGAGGTTTAGCGTCTCCCGCAGGACGTGCGTAATCAACATCACAATGGGAGTATTTTACACGCCTCCGCGGGGCGAGGTGTTGAGGTTGTGTAGCGCGTGTTGTCTGCGCGCAGGATAAGCGTTTAATTGTCAACATTGAAATTCCATAAAAGAACTTTGCCATCCCATCCCGCACTTGCGAGCATTTTTCCATCTGGATTGAACACTACGCTATTGACAACATTCGTATGTCCAGTAAGATTTTGTTTCTGTTCACCTGTTTTAGCATCCCAAAGATGGATAGTTCCATTACGACTCCCACTTACAAGCATTCGTCCATCTGGACTGAACGTTAGACTGAAAACAGTATCCTTGTGTCCAGTAAGGTTTTGTTGCTGTTCACCTGTTTTAGCATCCCAAAGATGGATAGTTCCATCCGATCCTCCACCTGCCAAAGTCTTACCGTCTGGACTAAACGCTATACAAAAAATAGTCGTATCCGCTTTGAGGGCACGCTTATAGATACCTGACTTATTATTGCATAAATAGATGTAGTGCCCACCGGAAATGGCAAGTATCTTGCCATCAGGACTAAATGTTAGGTCAAAGACATGAAGTGCCGCTCTACAAGCTGTTAGTTTCATTCCGAGAATTCCAAGGATACCATCCCACAAACGGGACGGTATGTTCCGGTAACGCTCACAATCAGTGATAGTCTGTTTACGTTTACCTGTCTTAGCGTCCCATAGATGGATAGTAGAGGCAAAACCCCAACCATTCCTACTCCAACTTGCGAGCGTTTTACCGTTAGGACTGAACACTACACCCTCGACATCATTCTTATGTCCCGTGATAGTCTGTTTATGTTTGCCTGTCACAGTATCCCACAAACGGATATTGTGCCCATTTACACTGGCAAGTATCTTGCCATCAGGACTAAATGTTACACTACCAATATTTTTATCTCTTGTGAATAGGAATGGCTTTTGGTAGGTTTGCGTTTCATACCGTAGAAGACCTATAGGACCCGCCACTATCAGATACTTGTTATCAGGAGAATACGCAATATTCAGAACAGTATCTTCACTGTAGAACGCCTGCCCACTTAAGGTTTTGTAAAATTCAGCTTTAGAGAATTTGTAAGTTGCTGTATCGTCTTTAGACTTAACCACACAAACGGTACTGAAGTAGATCAGTAATGCGACACAGCCGAGTATCCATCTGTTGGTCAAAATGTAGCGTATCATCCAAACCTCCTTTGATTAGTGTGGGGGTTTAGCGTCTCTGTAGGACGAAGTTATCAACGGAATAGAGTTTGTTCATTCACGAACACCTCAAGAATCAAGCGTTTGAAGTTGTTTGCGAAGGTTTGCCATTTCAATTGCGGTTACCGCTGCCTCAGCACCTTTGTTACCGGCTTTTGTCCCTGCCCGTTCAATTGCCTGCTCAATCGTATCTGTTGTTATAATACCATAAATAATCGGAATGCCAGTTTGCAGTGAAACTTGCGCTATGCCCTTTGCACTTTCACCTGCGACATAATCAAAGTGTGGTGTAGCACCGCGAATTACGGCACCTATACAGATAAGCGCATCGTATCGCTCACTTTCAGCAAGTTGTTTAGCAATGCTTGGCGTCTCAAAAGCACCAGGTATCCAGACAACATCTACTTCATCTAAGTTGCCCTCGTGGCGTTTAATCGCATCAAGTGCTCCATCTAAGAGTTTTGTGGTGATGAAACTGTTAAATCGGCTTATAATGATTCCGAATTTGAGTCCAGTGCTATTTAGATTACCCTCATATATGTTTGGCATTGTTTTTATTTCCTACGAGGTGATTTATATGTACAATTTAGAGAAGGTGTCCGAGTTTTGTGCGCTTTGTCTGTAGGTAACGTTGGTTGAAAGGGTTCGGTGTTGTTTGTAAGGGAATTTGTTCCACAATCTCTAAAGCATATCCTGACAACCCCTTGACTTTGTGAGGGTTGTTCGTCATTAATTTCATCTTTTTGATCCCTAAATCAACGAGAATTTGCGCCCCTATACCGTAATCGCGTAAATCTGGCGGAAATCCAAGCCGTTCGTTGGCTTCAACGGTATCCAACCCTTCATTGTCTTGCAGATGATACGCGCGAATCTTGTCTTTAAGCCCCATGCCTCTACCTTCCTGCCGCATATACAGCAGCACACCCCTACCCTCTTTCTCAATGTTTTGAAGCGCAATTTGGAGTTGCTCGCCGCAATCACAACGAAGTGAGCCAAAGACATCACCTGTCAAGCATTGGGAGTGAACCCTTACCAGTACAGGGTTTCCATCGGCAATTTGCCCTTTGGTTAAAGCGACATGAGTGTCAGTCGAATCATTCGGTGGTGGTGTCCCATCAACGCTACTCTCATAAGCGTGGAGTTTGAATTCTCCGTGTACAGTTGGGATAGTAGCAGTTGAAACTTGTTTAATCAGAGTTTCCGTTGTTCGGCGGTAGGCGATGAGGTCAGAAATAGTTATGATTTTAAGGTTGTGATGTTGTGCAAATTCAAGTAACTCTGGAACCCGCGCCATAGTGCCATCGTCGTTTAGGACTTCGCATAAAACCCCTGCGGGGTATAACCCTGCAAGACGCGCCAAATCAACCGTAGCTTCCGTATGTCCTGCGCGTCGAAGCACACCGCCCGGTTTTGCTTCCAATGGGAAGATATGTCCCGGTCTCACAAAGTCCGTAGGGACAGCGTTTTCGTCAACAAATTTCCGAATAGTATACGCTCGTTCTTGGGCAGAAATTCCCGTGGTGACTTCCTTCGCATCAATTGTCACAGTAAATGCAGTTTGCATCTGCGCGGTGTTGTCAACGACCATAGGATTAAGCTGAAGTTCATTGAGTCTTTCGGAACAAGTGGGAAGACAAATCAACCCGCGCCCGTGTTTTGCCATAAAGTTGATGGATTCTGCTGTGACCTTTTCCGCTGCTATGATAAGATCGCCTTCATTTTCACGGTCAGGTTCATCAACGACAATAATTATTTCACCCGCTTTAATGGCTGAGAGGGCTTCAGGAATGGTGCTAAATTTCATGATATATTTTTGGCTTTGGTTTTTTAACCGTATCCATGTTTTTGCAAAAATTCTATATCAATTGTCTGCGATGGCTTGATCTGATGTTGCATAAGAGTTTCAATATAACGTGCCATCACATCAACTTCAATGTTAACATTTTCGCCGTTTCGTTTTCCTCCAAGGGTTGTAACTTGTAAAGTGTGAGGAATGAGAGCTACCTCAAATTTATTATCAAAAACGTTCGCTATCGTTAAACTTACACCATCAACAGCAATAGAGCCTTTGTAGGCAATATAAGGTTTCACGTTTGGACTGACTGTTACCTGGAGGATTGAAGAGGAGCCTTCGTGTTTCCATCCACTGATGGTAGCCATTTCGTCCACATGACCTAATACGAGGTGCCCTCCAAGTCGATCACCTAATCGGAGTGAACGTTCCAGATTGACAGGCATGCCGACTTTACATGAACGCAAGGTAGTTCTGCGGCAGGTTTCCTCACTGATATCGAAAATGAATCCATCCTGTTCAAGATCACGGACTGTCAGACAGGGACCTTCAACGGCGATACTATCTCCTACTTTGGTATCCTCCAACACTGTTTCTGCCTTAATTTTGACAGTCACACCACTGGACTTCGGATGTACTTCGGTAATCGTGCCAATTTCTTCAATGATTCCGGTAAACATTATTAACGAAATATCCTTCAATCAATATGTCACAGCCGAGTTCGGTGATTGTCCGTCGTTCTAATTGCTGTGCATCAGCCAAACGCGCAATCCCTTCACCGTCAAGGACGCCCGGTGCCTGATTCCCCCCAATGAATTTGGGTGCCACAAAACACATCGCCTTATCCACAACACCGGACGCTAATGCGCTTGCGTTGACTTTACCGCCACCCTCTACCAAAACACTTGTTATGCCTCGTGCACCTAATGTCTCCATCAATGTCTTGAAACAGACCCGTCCTTCTTTCGCTGGTGTTACAATGACTTCGGCACCAGCCTTTTCCAAAGTAGCGATGTTATTCGTAGACGTCTGAGGTGTAACAGCAATAACGACACTTGCTTCGCTCTCTGGATTGAATATCTTTGCAGATGTAGGTGTTCGTCCGTGAGAATCTAAAACAATACGGGTTGCATCTGTTCCGTGCTTGTGTGGTAGTCTTGTTGTCAACGCAGGATTATCGCTTGTAATAGTCCCGATACCGACGAGAATTGCATCTACTTCATCGCGTATCTCATGAGTCCTTTCCCGTGATGCTTGTGACGTAATCCATTGTGATTCACCCGTGGACGTTGCGATTTTGCCATCAAGACTCATCGCCATTTTCAAAATAACAAACGGGTAACCTGTTTTCACATATTTTATATAAATCTCGTTCAGTTTTTCCGCTGCTTCTGCACATAATCCAACGGTGACTTTTATACCCGCCTGCTCTAACTGCCGGATACCTTTTCCTGCAACTTTCGGATTAGGGTCCAGATGTGCAGCATAAACATGCGCGATTCCTGCTTGGATAAGCGCATCGGTACACGGAGGTGTTCGTCCCCAATGGCAACAAGGTTCAAGGTTCACATAAAGTGTGCCGCCTGCTGCTTTCTCATTAGCCGATTGCAAAGCGTGAATTTCCGCGTGGGGTCCGCCTACCTCCTGATGATAACCTTCACCTACAATCTTCCCCGCATTAACAATCACCGCCCCAACAAGCGGATTCGGACTTGTGCGTCCTTTTCCTTGTTGTGCTAAAGTCAATGCGCGTTGCATAAATACTTTATGCGTTTCGTTCATCTCAATGTATCACCCACAATGCTGAGCATATAATAGTATACCATATTTTTACTGCAATTCAAAATCATTTTTGTCTACGTCTAATGTCTTCAAGCATTCAAGGAGCTCATCCTGATCAACTAAATCGAATTGATGCGACCCAATATACATATACCGAATAATACCGAGTTTGTCAATGACAAACGTCGCGGGTCTGGCAATGTTGTAAGCCTCAAAGCTAAGCCAGTGGTATACGCCATAACTTTTGATGACACTCCGATCTTTGTCAACCAATAGTGGGTAGGTTATGCCGTTCCGTTCGGTATAACCACGTAGTTCCCGAGGCCACTGTCCCGCAATACTGATCGGTGTGGCGTTATATTCCGCGTAATCGCCAGAATGTTCTTGTACTGCAGCCAACTGGCGGCGACTATTTGGTCACCACGTCCCTCGGAAAAAGGTCAAGACGACGTGCTGTTCGTCGCGATAAGATGTGAGTGACACTACCTGTCGTCGATGTGAGGGAAGTGAAAATAAAGGGGCAGTATCGCCAATATTGAGAATCTTGTTTTTGCGTGGCATGGGGTTATTGTCTCAAATATTGCGGGTTGTGTCAAGTATAATAAGACTGTCTACTGTCTGAATCGCGGATTACATGGATTTCGCGGATTAGGGTGCTGGATAAAGTTGAATTTCTCTGCAAAAATGCGATTTTCTCTTGACTTTTTCATTCTAATATGTTATCATTACAATAACTGAATAGCCCTGGCCCTGTCGTTTTTAATTGACATATTGTCAATTACATGATTTAATATGTTCTAAGGAGGAACACCATGAAAAACGTCATGCTATGCTTAATACTCTTTGGTATGTTCACATTGTCGGTTTTCGGTGAGTTGACACAAGCAAACCTTAATAAGATTAGTTTGATTGTCAATGAATCCGAAGAGCGCGTTAAAAAGGATATCATAGCAGAGATCGATAGCACCAAGAAAGACATAAAAGAGTATATTGACATCAAAATAGACAGCGTAGAAAAACGTTTGTCAACATATAACTGGGTGATTTATGTCCTGATGCCTCTTATTGTGGCTGCCATAGGTATACCCACCGCTATCATAGCATGGAGTAGTGGAAAGGATCGGTCACTTGAAAAACATATTGAAACACTTAAACAGGAAATAGAAACGCTTAAACAACAGCGGATTGTAACTCCATAATTCCCTTCCCCGGCAATCCGCTGCGTGTAAGGAATACCACGAGGATATACACGCGAAGAAAAGATTTTGGAGGGAAGTAATCTGTTCTGAAGGGAATTAACTAACAATCCCACTGCTTTAGCTGTGGGTCAAAAAAACATTTGACATTTGCACCAAAACATATTATACTATATATAGCATCATTGGACAGGATTATCACCTCAACACTTGCTTGTGTTGAGTCCTGTCCCCATCCGTGATAAGGTGTGTGGTGCTGGTGCGAAATCACTCAAAACATTAGAATGTGGCAGAGAAAAACTAATATATGTTGTTGCTATAACATTCCTACCACATTCACCAATAACTCGCCTGGGGACACTGGGAGAGTCTAAACGCTTGTGGAGTCCGTGTTAGACTCAACTACGGAGCAGTGGATGCAGAAGCAGGAACAAGGCATTCAGAAACATTAAGGACTGATATAAGACCTAAGAATCCCACCCCTTTAGGTGTGGGAGATGTCAATACCAGAAGCGCGCAGACAGGTGCGCTTTTTTTATTGCAAGGTGTGTGTCGCGACCAGCCTTGAGAAGAATATGCAATAATACCAAATTAGCTTGATTAGAAGTTTTCTACGTAGCGGTTAGCATTGTGAGGCACGGGGACCTTGCACTACGTTTAGGAGGATGGCGAGGCACGGAGACCTCGCACTACGTTTAGGAGGGTGGACGAGGCACGGAGACCTCATACTACGTTTAGGATGATGGGCGAGGCACGGAGACCTCACACTACAATAAAGGCGCGGAATCGTCTTTACAACCCCGGCAATGCCCGCACAATCTCAACTGTCTGCAAACTGACAGAGATAACCCGCGCAATCAAATCCACAATATACCGCGGCGCATCCGCACGATTCGGGTCGTTCACAATACCGCTCCGTTTGTCCACCTTGACGCGATACTGATCCACAACCCACTCCAACGCAGAACGTGTGCCAAGCCGATACTTGTATGCATCAGCAGGGATACCGTCTATTGTGAGAAAATCGTTATATTTCAACTGCGTTTTGTCTTTAGACAATTTCATTTTCTCAACGCGCCAATCTATCGGCATATCCGATGTTTCAATATATCGCAGCCCATCATATTTTGGTTGAGACTCATAGTTGACATGGATATCCGCTAACTGCGCGCCTGCATTGGCAAAGCTCCAGAAATCTTCAACAGATGAGGCAAACGGAATATGCGGTAGGTCACGCTTGAGGTTCATGGCATATTTCTCGCGATAGTCGGGATGATGCAGGATGCCGTAGGTATAGTGGAAGATGTCCCATTTACTGATAGTGTCATCGCCATAGTGTTTGCGGAATTCTGCCAATGCCCAATCGGTGATGTTCTCTTGGCGGTTTGTGCCATCCTCATTGTAGGTGTAGAAAGGGAAGCATTGGGAACCACTTTGTGGAAGTAAGTCAGGAATGTTGCTAACCATTAGTGCAAACATTGGTAATTCTTTCCCCACCTTTAACCATATTACCTTATTTTCAGTTTCTGTCTCTAGTGTTGGAAAAATGGATGGCATCAGATAGACACAATTATTCAAAACACGGTCGAAGAATAGGTTGGATTTTGTGAACGGACGATAGAGTGAAGTTCGCACCTTGTTTTCAGCATATTCGGCAAATCTGTCGCGTTGCAAGTGCTGACGCAATTCTCGATCCCACTTGATTTTTGTGTCGTCATAAACCACGAAATCACTAACATTTACTTGTAGATTTTCTCTACGTCTCCATCTGTCCACCTCAGCGTTGTAAGTGTTAACCATTCCTTGAACGTTATCAATAAGCACATTCCGGTTAGAGTGGTAAGCCCATGCATCACGACCGGTTTTAACGCCGCTGCTGTAGGTTTTGAAAATCACATCCACTGCTGCACCTTTCTGTGCTTTTGCTTCCTTCGTTCCCATTGGGATAAAGGTATTAAACTCGGCATGGAGTCCTTCGGTCAACCATGTGTATTGTGTGTTCGGTTGAATCGTTTGCCACGCAACATTACCCGCGTGTTGGTGTTCATTCAGAAAGTCAAATTTCTTATTTTTGTTCCAAAAATCATCGGTTCGGTAGTAAGAGATCCGTGCTGTTTCTGATGGGTTCTGCTTTGTCTTGACAAAAAAGTTGATACTCACGCCAACCCGAATCCCAAACACGTTTGCATCAGAGACCTTTAACGATCTTCCATCAAATCCCCATGCTTTAACTTGCGGGATGTAGACGGCAACCTTTGGTTTACTTCGTGAAAAAAGATTTGACTTTTTTCTAAAGATGTTGTATGATTAGAGTATCAAGTTGACAGGCATTTTCAGCGTAGTCGCAAGACTATGTGCCTGTCTTACCCACTGAAAAGGGGTTAAGTGCTTGATACTTGAGACATCGTCCATGAAAACCTATAAATATGAGTTTTCTCATCAATCTAACTTGATACAGATTGGCAATCTGATAGACGATCTACATGACGTGCATGTGCATTTATTGCGTCTGCAACGTCGTTACCATCGTATTTTTCGTAAATATGCTCCACTTTCTCGTATTTTGAAACATATTACGAAGTTGAAACAGCGGACAAAAAAGCATTGGAACCACCTACCGAGTCAAGTTATCCAAGATGTTGCGATCCGTATTGATAGAGGTTACCAGTGTTTCTTTGCCAACCTTGAAGACCGCCAAACAGGTAAAACGAAACGCAAGGTTGGCAGACCGAGAATCAAACCGGATCACAAATATAAGTCCCTCACTTTCACACAGGCGGGCTACAAAATAGAAGGCAACCGCCTAACAATCAACTGTCTAAAAAAGTCCTTTACGTTTTGGAAACATCGCGAATGGACTGGGACTGTCAAAACAGCCACAATCAAACGTGACAACGTTGGAGATTACTACCTAACACTTGTGTGTGAGGATTGCGAACCTTCCGAGAAACTCCCTTTGACCGGTAATGAGGCAGGGGCAGACTTCGGTTGTAAAACATTCCTCACGCTTTCAGATGGCACGAAGATAGAGTCCCCACAATTTTACAAGCAAAGTCTCAATGCAATCCGTTCTGCACACAAAGCACTTTCACGCAAACAATACCTATCTAATGGTTGGTTTCGCGCGAAACGACACCTTGCCAGTGTCAACAAGCACATAGCCGACAGCAGACGAGACTGGTTTTTCAAGTTAGCACTCCGTCTTGTGCGAAGGCATGATAAGATTGTGATTGAGACGTTAAACCTTGAAGGCATGAAACGCCTCTGGGGACGCAAAATCTCTGACCTCGCTTTTGGCGAATTTGCTTTGATACTTCAATGGACTTCTGCCAAATACGGTAAAACATTCTTGAAAACTAATCGTTGGGAACCCACTACAAAGCCTTGCTCTAACTGTGGATACCGCAATCAGAACCTAACGCTTTCAGACCGATATTGGACATGTCCAGAATGCAGCACACACCACGATAGAGACGTAAATGCTGCCATAAACATTTTGCAGGCTGGGGTGCCCGTGTCTTGATGCACGATAAAACTGCTCTGATGCAGAATAATAGCCTGCGGGTGGAGCGACACTAAGACGGTTGACTCTTTGAGAAAACCGCAGTCGCTATGAAACCGAAGCCCCTACCTTTAGGTAGTGGGTGGCATCACTATGGTATAAATGGGCTCTTACCCCGTTCCTAATTTTCAACATCAACTTCAGAATAAGGTTTTTTGGCTTCTAACGGTTCAATCGAGAGACGACATCCAAGTGCATTGAGGATAGTTCCGAGTGTGTCAATATGCGGTGCTTTATCACTTGAAAGGATCTTCTGCAAAGCATCCGGTGACATGTGGGTTCGCTTGGCAAGTTCGGAAATACCACCCTGCGCTTCTACAACATTTCTAACCCCTTTCAGAAAGAAGGGGGTATCGCCATCTTCTTGGTATTCTTCCAACGCGACATCAAGATAACCAATTGCTTCTTCCTTGTCGGCAGCAAGACGTTCAATTAGATAATCGTGCCATTTTCGAAATTTTCTCATCGTTCTGTTTCCTTATATTCCAACCAGTAGGTTTTAGCGCGTTCAATGTCACGTGTCTGTGATGACTTGTCACCACCACAAAGCAAGACTACAACGGTGTCTGCAACTTCACCAAAATAGATACGATAACCCGATCCGAAGTGGAGTCGTAGTTCAAAAACACCTTCCCCAACAGATTTGCAATCGCCAAAATTTCCACCTTTAAGCCGGTCAATCCATCTTTCAATTCTGTTAAGTGTAATCTTATCTGCAATAGATTCAAACCATTCAGTGAAAGGTTCTTTCCCGTTTTGAGTTCTATAGAATTCTAATTCTCTTGGTTGTGTGTTACGCATTGCTTATTTTCTTGCAACGAACTCCAACAGTGTTCTCTAATTTTCAACATCAACTTCAGAATAAGGTTTTTTGGCTTCTAACGGTTCAATCGCAAGACGACATCCAAGGGCATTGAGGATAGTTCCGAGTGTGTCAATATGCGGTGCTTTATCACTTGAAAGAATCTTCTGCAAGGCATCCGGTGACATGTGGGTTCGCTTGGCAAGCTCGGAAATACCACCTTGCGCTTCAACAACATTTCTAATCCCTTTCAAAAAGAAAGGGGTATCACCATCTTCTTGGTATTCTTCCAACGCGACATCAAGATAGCCAATCGCCTCACACCGGTCAGCAAGTCCTTCCATTAAAAACTCATGTAAGGTTTGAAACTTTCTCATGTTTGCGTTTCCTTGTATTCTGACCGATAATTTTATAGTAAAGCCTATAATTTGGACATTTGCGTGTCATAGCGAATTCAAACAGTCTCATGTAATATAAGAGGCGCAATGAATTGCGCGACTACAAACGCGTTTCTGATAATGATAGAGGCTCATTCAGAAATGGTATAATATAAGAGGCACAATGAATTGTGCGACTACAAACGCCTCTAATCTACAGAGAACCGTCCAGGCAATTTTAGATTGGACTACAATAACCCAAATTGCTACCTAAACAAGGAAAACGTTATTCGGGTGGAACATTCAAATAATGAAGGCTCAAGATTATGGACATACCGCCCCGCTGGAGTGGAAGAAAGTACAAACTTTTTTCTATAAACATATCGCTCCGCTGGAGCGAAGATTGAACACTCTAATTCGGACAAAACTTTTGGAATTTCAATAGGTGGCAACTTGGGTTATAATATAACAGATTTAATCCTGTTCGTCAATTCAAAATAAGCACGAAATCTAAAAGACGTTTTTAGTAGCAAACCGATAGTTCCTAAAATTCACTTGTCTATTTGCGCTTTACATGATAGGATAATAATATAATGACGAATTGACATTGGGTTTAAAATTCTAAGTAACATTACCCGAAGAAGTAAAAGGAGAACGGGAGATGCGGCACGAACTCACCGCTGAACAAATTGATTTTTATCGGGAAAACGGATACCTTGTCATTGAGAACTTTCTTGATGCTGACGAATTAGCCGAATGGCAGAGATGCACGGATGAATCCGTCACCGAACGTCTCGGTGGTTCCGTTGAATTTATGACAAATCAACTGGATCCGTCAAATTTTTATGCGCGGGTATTTACACAATGCTTACGTCTATCAGATTCACACTCTGGTATGCGCAAGTTGGTGCATGACCCGAAAATCGGACAGATGGCGACACACTTGGCTGGGGTTGATGGGATGCGAATTTGGCACGATCAAGCGTTGATTAAACCGCCAAATGGTAACCCCACGGCATGGCACTTGGATGTACCCTACTGGTCTTTTGATTCGCGTGATGCTGTTTCGTTCTGGGTTGCGTTAGATGATGCGACACTTGGAAACGGTTGTATGTGGTATCTACCCGGAACCCACAAAACAGCCCGTTTTGAAAACGTCGGTATCGGTGAAAACATTGGTGCGCTGTTTGATGTTTATTCAGAATGGAAAGAATTTGAACCGCAATCAGCACCGTGTCCCGCGGGTTCTATGGTTTGGCACAACGGATTAACTGCACACGGTGCCGGTGCAAACATGACGTTTTCACATCGTAGAGCGATGACGTGTGGATTCATGCCTGATGGATGCACCTTCAATGGAAAGAGAAATATCCTGCCTGAACCGTATTTTAATTCGCTAAAGGTCGGTGATGTGCTTGACGACGATGTGCAGAATACGCTTGTTTGGCACAACGATTGGGAAAATGAAAAATTGGAAAATTAGTTTCGCATTGAAAATGATGGATATGTAATACCCGATTAACGGGATTTGTAGTGCAAGGTCCCCGTGCCTCACAATGCTAACCGCTACGTAGAAAACTTCGAATCAAGTTAATTTGGTATAAAGGAGAATATGGAACATGGCAAAACAACCAAATATCGTCCTGATGGGGGTTGATTCCCTTCTCGCTACACACATGAGTTGTTATGGGTATTATCAACAGACAACACCGCATATTGATAAGTTTGCGGAAGGAGGGACTCTTTTTGAGAAAACTTATAGTCCCCATGTCCCAACAACGAGTGCGTATGCATCTATGCTCACAGGTATGGACACCTTTAGCACGCAAGTCGTAGCACTACGACACCAAGGACCACTCCGTGAAGAGGTTAAAACGTTAGCGGAGATTCTGAAGGACGCTGGCTATGATACCACTTGTGTTGGATTCGGTGGACCGAGTGCGCGTGGTTTTGATACTTATCTCGAATTCTCAGGATGGGGACCTGATGATACAGGACGGAGTCCCAAAGCAGAAAACCTAAATAAAACGACTCTTCCTGAGTTGAATCGGTTAATCGACCAAAGTGATGAAAAGCCGTTTTTCCTGTTCCTGCGACACATGGATCCACATTCACCTTATCTGCCTCCTGCTCCTTATGAACGGATGTTCTACCACGGCGATGCGTGTGATCCGAACAACAAATCTATGGAACCTGTGATGTCATTCAAACCGTTTTGCGATTACTTTGCTTCTTGGATGCCGATGGGTATTACCGATAAAGATTATGTCATAGCGCAGTATGATGGTGCAGTTGCATATATGGATGCTTGTATTCAGACGCTTTTTAATGCACTTGAAACACGCGGTGTGCTGGACGAAACTATCGTTATTATCAATGGTGACCACGGTGAAACCCTCTATGACCACGAATGCTGGTTTGACCATCACGGAATCTACGATGTAACGCTGCATGTGCCTCTTATTATTCGTTATCCGGGTCGTGTGCCTGCTGGAAAACGTGTCTCTGGATACAACCAACACAAAGACCTTGTGCCGACACTTCTTGAGTTAGCAGATATTGAAACAGACATCGCATTTGATGGTAAAAGCCTCACGTCTCTAATTAGTGGGGAGATTGCATCTTATGATAGCGAGTTTTATATCACAGAATGTACGTGGATGCGTAAGCACGGATGGCGGACACCAGAATGGAAACTGATTGTTGCCCTTGAACCCGATTTTCATTACAAGCCTCCTGTTGAACTTTATAACCTCATTCAAGACCCAGATGAGAATGAAAATCTTGCTGAAACACATCCGGATATTGTCAACGTTCTGGAAACACGGATGAAAAACTGGATCCTTCAACGTGAGAAGGAAACTGGGTTGCCGAACCCGATTATGAATCAAGGCGATTGGCATGGTCACAAAGGTGTTGGTCCCTTTAAGTCATCCGAGCAGGCGTATAATACTATGCACATCGGAAATCCAGGTGAGGCAGCGCGTTTACAAGCAAAATCACGAGAAGAAAAGTAACTTGAGAAAGGCAGACACATTAGGACGTAATTGGCGGGACACTTTCATTATTTGTTCCGCCAATCCATTTAGTTTGCCATCATCTATGAGAGGAAAATTGGATGCCAGATTATACACGGGATGAGGTTTTAGGTCGACTCAGATCGGAGTTAGATAAAGGTAAATCTTTGCTTGCTGTTGGTGCGGGAACGGGTATCACTGCGAAATTTGCGGAAAAGGGTGGCGCGGACCTGATTGTTATTTACAACTCTGGTCGCTACCGGATGTCAGGGTTCGGATCATGTGCGGGGCTTTTGGCGTACGGTGATGCAAATGCTATCGTGATGGAAATGGGTGAACGAGAAGTCTTACCCGTTGTGAAGGAAACACCGGTAATCGCTGGCGTGAACGGCACGGACCCTACGCGAAGGATGAGCAACTTTCTCAAGCAGATTCGCGATGTAGGTTTTGATGGTGTCAATAACTTTCCTACCGTTGGTGTTATTGATGGGACTTTTCGGGTGACTCTTGAAGAAACAGGCATGGGTTTCTATAAAGAGGTAGAGACGATTGGCATTGCACATGAGATGGATCTGTTTACCATCGTTTATGTCTTTAATCCTGAAGAATCTGAGAATATGGCAAAGGTCGGCGCGGACGTTATTATTGCACACATGGGTACTACGATTGGTGGCACAATTGGTGCTGAAACCGCATTCACGCTTGAAGACGCAGCAGTGCGGGTGCAGGAGATTTGTGATGCTGCGAAATCACATAATCCTGATGTTATTTGCCTGGCGCACGGCGGTCCCATCTCAAAAGCACCAGAGGCTGCATATATCAATGAGAATACTGATGCCGTAGGGTTCGTAGGGGCATCAAGCATTGAACGGTTTGCATGTGAGGAGAGTATTCCACGGGTTACTGCCTCGTTTAAGGAATAATATTCCAATAATTCAAACTTCACTTTTTCTATATTGTAGGGCGGAATCAACACAACGTGCGCGTTTGACACGCTGCGGGGTCTCTGTCTCTTGACACGCTTCTTGTCTGAACCAGGATTTTCAGGATTTTGGGATTTTCAGGATTGGCATTTTCTCATCTATATGTTTTTTCTCAAGATAGACAGCAATGTTTATCCGCACCCAATACATTTATAGCCTAAACAATCCTGTCCATCTGGCAATCCTGCTAATCCTTGTTCAGACAATTAATAAATACTTTACACACCTGTCTGTCAACCCACCCACTTCACGTTTCTTGTCTGAACCAGGATTTTCAGGATTGCCAGATTTTCAGGATTAGCAACTTCTCATCTATATGTTTTTTCTCAAGCTAGACAGAAATGTTTATCCGCACCCAAAACATCTATAGTCTAAACAATCCTGTCCATCTGGTTATCTTGCTAATCCTGGTTCAGACAATTAACAAATACTTTACACACCCTCTGTCAACCCACCCACTTCACGTTTCTTGTCTGAACCAGGATTTTCAGGATTGCCAGATTTTCAGGATTAGCAACTTCTCATCTATATGTTTTTTCTCAAGATAGACAGAAATGTTTATCCGCACCCAAAACATTTAGAGTCTAAACAATCCCGTCCATCCGGTTATCCTGCTAATCCTGGTTCAGACAATTAACAAATACTTTACACACCCTCTGTCAACCCACCCACTTATTGCATCAGTTTCAATCTCGTAATCGAGAAACTTTTGATTCCAACCTATTTCTAATTTCAATCTCGTAATTGAGAGACTTCTATTTTCAACATAGGAAACGAAAATTGAATAAACCCGCATAAAGCGATTGTTTCAATCTCGTAATCGAGAGACTTCTATTTTCAACTTTCATCTTTATTCTTCTCCTATCAACATATTCACGTTTCAATCTCGTAATTGAGAGACTTCTATTTTCAACATTAGCTCTCCTTTTCACATGATTTACTACATTTTACGTTTCAATCTCGTAATCGAGAGACTTCTATTTTCAACTGGTGGACGTATCGCATTTTCAAGCTCAAACGGTATGTCAGTTTCAATCTCGTAATCGAGAGACTTCTATTTTCAACATCTGCTCCCGTTTTGCCAGTGACACCTGGAACTGACGAGTTTCAATCTCGTAATTGAGAGACTTCTATTTTCAACTAAAAGATGGGGCAATCCTTAACGCTCCTGGATTTATGTTTCAATCTCGTAATCGAGAGACTTCTATTTTCAACTCACGGAGATATTGACTGATCTGGGCATCACCAATGCGGTTTCAATCTCGTAATTGAGAGACTTCTATTTTCAACTGTGTTGCGCTTTTTTTGTGGCTTGTAGCATATTACAGTTTCAATCTCGTAATCGAGAGACTTCTATTTTCAACTTAGAAACCGACACGGCGTGCCGTGCCTTTACCGCGTTTCAATCTCGTAATTGAGAGACTTCTATTTTCAACTGAAGGCGTATGACAATCCGTAGCATCAGAAATAAAAGTTTCAATCTCGTAATCGAGAGACTTCTATTTTCAACGCGGTGTGCCGTTGGCATTCGTCCAAAGTGCTACGCTGCTTAGTTTCAATCTCGTAATCGAGAGACTTCTATTTTCAACGGAAGCACAAGGGCGAGAAGAGCGGTTAAACGCATCTCGGTTTCAATCTCGTAATCGAGGAGACTTCTATTTTCAACAGAGACGCCACGTGACGCCTCCCGTTGTTGTTAAGATGTTTCAATCTCGTAATCGAGAGACTTCTATTTTCAACTGCAACAGAGCTCACACTCACCTACGGTAGCCATGGTTTCAATCTCGTAATCGAGAGACTTCTATTTTCAACTGGATATAAAACTGACGGAGGGCAGGCGCACAAAGGTTTCAATCTCGTAATCGAGAGACTTCTATTTTCAACTCAAAGTGTTCCTTGTGCATTATGCAATGCACCATATCGTTTCAATCTCGTAATCGAGAGACTTCTATTTTCAACCGTGATGCGCAGGTTATTTCCACCCGCCTGACCCCTGTTTCAATCTCGTAATCGAGAGACTTCTATTTTCAACAAACTTTAGACTTTGTAACTTGTAATCACCTATTGACGTTTCAATCTCGTAATCGAGAGACTTCTATTTTCAACTTGATTGCAGCGAGGATTTCCAGGATGAAGACAGTGTTTTGTTTCAATCTCGTAATCGAGAGACTTCTATTTTCAACTCACCGCCGTAAATTGTTTGCTGAACATCAGTAAATGATAGTTTCAATCTCGTAATCGAGAGACTTCTATTTTCAACTAAATCTCGCCATGCGGAACGCTTTGGGATAGTAAATGTTTCAATCTCGTAATCGAGAGACTTCTATTTTCAACTTATGACGTGTGTTATCATGTTTTAGAAGATAAAGAATAGTTTCAATCTCGTAATCGAGAGACTTCTATTTTCAACTTTTGGGTTGATTTTTGAAACCTTTGACGGAATATCCATCGTTTCAATCTCGTAATCGAGAGACTTCTATTTTCAACAAGGTTGTTCAACGTTACCAGAAACACCACAACAAGAAAAGTTTCAATCTCGTAATCGAGAGACTTCTATTTTCAACTTTTAAGCACGCCTGCTATAATTTAGTATGTTTATAGTAGTTTCAATCTCGTAATCGAGAGACTTCTATTTTCAACCTTTATTGCTTGTGCTACTTGCTTACTCATAATATAGTTTCAATCTCGTAATCGAGAGACTTCTATTTTCAACAAACTTTCATTACAGATTGAGCGGGCTTTTGATGTCCTGTTTCAATCTCGTAATCGAGAGACTTCTATTTTCAACGTTTGTATTGATACCGTCCGTCAGGTGTCTTGAAGTCAGTTTCAATCTCGTAATCGAGAGACTTCTATTTTCAACTCAAACTGGCAAAGCAGTGTCGGCTGGGAGCAGAGTTTCAATCTCGTAATCGAGAGACTTCTATTTTCAACCAGCAGAACAGGTGCATTTTGTCATAGTATTAGAAGTTTCAATCTCGTAATCGAGAGACTTCTATTTTCAACTAAGAATGTCAAGTCTATGTTAGCCTATGGCTTAGCAAGTTTCAATCTCGTAATCGAGAGACTTCTATTTTCAACTTCAAAAGGAAGTGCTTGAAAGGCTTTCTAATCTGGAGTTTCAATCTCGTAATCGAGAGACTTCTATTTTCAACGTAGGACATTTTTACCTTAACGGACTCGGTGAAATAGAGTTTCAATCTCGTAATCGAGAGACTTCTATTTTCAACCGTGACTTGCGCGTGTTGTAATCGTTCGAAGCATTATAAGTTTCAATCTCGTAATCGAGAGACTTCTATTTTCAACGCTACACGGGCTTACATCAGGTGCGCGTAGTTCATAGTTTCAATCTCGTAATCGAGAGACTTCTATTTTCAACGTTGCCGTGCTGCGTCATCATGCGAGAATGAATTCGTTTCAATCTCGTAATCGAGAGACTTCTATTTTCAACTTAAACTTATTCGCTTCGAAGTCAATCCTATTTTCTTTGTTTCAATCTCGTAATCGAGAGACTTCTATTTTCAACATCCAGTTGCTCCGCCAGAGTCCATAGCAAAGATTTGCGTTTCAATCTCGTAATCGAGAGACTTCTATTTTCAACTCAGAAGAAGCACGTCCTTATGCACGAGCTTATGAGGGTTTCAATCTCGTAATCGAGAGACTTCTATTTTCAACAGAATATAGGTAATGATGGCGGTGTCAAATTCTTGGGAGGTTTCAATCTCGTAATCGAGAGACTTCTATTTTCAACAAACTCGCAGGTGTCCAAGCAGATGGCGTGTGGGGACTTGTTTCAATCTCGTAATCGAGAGACTTCTATTTTCAACCTAACATTAAAATATGAAGCAAGGTCTTGAAGAGAATCACGTTTCAATCTCGTAATCGAGAGACTTCTATTTTCAACGGTATCACCACGCCCTGTGCGAGAGATACCCCGCCTCGTTTCAATCTCGTAATCGAGAGACTTCTATTTTCAACGAAACAGATGTCGCAATTCCCGACTGCTGACTTTCTTGTTTCAATCTCGTAATCGAGAGACTTCTATTTTCAACATTCGTCCACCGGGATGCCCTCAACCACAATATCAACGTTTCAATCTCGTAATCGAGAGACTTCTATTTTCAACCGGGACGCAGGAATCGCGTTGGGGCTCGGGCACCAAGTTTCAATCTCGTAATCGAGAGACTTCTATTTTCAACCTTATCAATCGCAATATCAGCGTGGGTCGGTTCATCACGTTTCAATCTCGTAATCGAGAGACTTCTATTTTCAACAGAGATAGGTTTTCGCAAACGCTTTGATATGCCAATAAGTTTCAATCTCGTAATCGAGAGACTTCTATTTTCAACAAACAATCCGGGATGACACTGCGCACCCGTTTGGCTATGTTTCAATCTCGTAATCGAGAGACTTCTATTTTCAACCTTTCTGCGGAAACTACCGGTAGTCAAGCCGTCAAGCCGTTTCAATCTCGTAATCGAGAGACTTCTATTTTCAACCAGTAAATGAGAACTTCTTTCAAGGCGACGGTTCAGAGTTTCAATCTCGTAATCGAGAGACTTCTATTTTCAACCCAACTTCGCACCAGTTGTGGAAGTCCTGTTTGAGTTCAGTTTCAATCTCGTAATCGAGAGACTTCTATTTTCAACTTATGCGGTATGAGCAATACAGAGCAACTTATTTAGTTTCAATCTCGTAATCGAGAGACTTCTATTTTCAACAAGATTTGACAGCGTCAGACGTCTCGTACAGATTATAAGTTTCAATCTCGTAATCGAGAGACTTCTATTTTCAACCGTGCATTTCTTTCAAGGATACAAACGGAGGTATAACAGTTTCAATCTCGTAATCGAGAGACTTCTATTTTCAACGATGTGTTTCGCGAGTTGCAGAAGAGTGGTGTTGAGACGTTTCAATCTCGTAATCGAGAGACTTCTATTTTCAACTATATAGATGTGCCACACCCAGAACCCAAACCTACACCGTTTCAATCTCGTAATCGAGAGACTTCTATTTTCAACTGAGTGATATTGCGATTTGTAAAAAGGTGCTACCATTTAGTTTCAATCTCGTAATCGAGAGACTTCTATTTTCAACCGTCTACCTTCCCAGTTGTCCGCGTAAGCGAGGAATACTGTTTCAATCTCGTAATCGAGAGACTTCTATTTTCAACGATGCTGATACTAAAGGCATGCCGATATCCTTGAATCAAGTTTCAATCTCGTAATCGAGAGACTTCTATTTTCAACTCTGCAGTATTTTGGGCTTGCGGTGCGGTTCAGTGAGGTTTCAATCTCGTAATCGAGAGACTTCTATTTTCAACCAAAAAGTGGATTAGCATAAGCACCAACGACATGACATAAAAGTTTCAATCTCGTAATCGAGAGACTTCTATTTTCAACCGACATACGCGCAAGTGAAAAATTGCAGGATAATCAGTTTCAATCTCGTAATCGAGAGACTTCTATTTTCAACTGATGGATTGCCTCAATGACTGATCCGAAATGTTCTTGTTTCAATCTCGTAATCGAGAGACTTCTATTTTCAACAAAAAACACAACACGCTATGCTACTCATCGTTGAGACATGTTTCAATCTCGTAATCGAGAGACTTCTATTTTCAACTTGGACGGACGCACCACACGCCCGTCGTTTGTTTTATTGGTTTCAATCTCGTAATCGAGAGACTTCTATTTTCAACTCGCGAGCGTTTGAATGCGCGTGCGCGTCGCTGTGTTAGAGTTTCAATCTCGTAATCGAGAGACTTCTATTTTCAACTTTATTGAGAAAAACACCCCACGTCCCCGATACCTTGTTTCAATCTCGTAATCGAGAGACTTCTATTTTCAACCTTAGTACTCCAACGCCTTCCTCTTGACTTACGGTTAGTTTCAATCTCGTAATCGAGAGACTTCTATTTTCAACTTCACTAAATGTTTCTGCCCCACCCGTTTCGAGGTCATCGTTTCAATCTCGTAATCGAGAGACTTCTATTTTCAACTTTATCGCATTGGGATTCGGGGAGATCACATTTTCTCTGTTTCAATCTCGTAATCGAGAGACTTCTATTTTCAACCAGGTGCCCCAAGCACCTGCCCGGATCGCATATCATACGTTTCAATCTCGTAATCGAGAGACTTCTATTTTCAACTCTATGATGCCCTGACGCTGCGTGATATACATCTTGTTTCAATCTCGTAATCGAGAGACTTCTATTTTCAACAAAAAAACACAACACGCTATGCTACTCATCGTTGGGACAAGTTTCAATCTCGTAATCGAGAGACTTCTATTTTCAACAGCACCGTGTCCGAACTCTTACTGGTAGTGCCTTAACGGCACGCGTTTCTGCGATCGGAACTTTTGCCACCAATAAAAGATAAGAAAAATATAGACGTAAAAAGTTCAAGCCACAACACATAAGGGTTCATGCCTTTCTATGAGGGACAAAGGGTTTTCGGTCCCCTGCCGCTCACAGAAATTCTTGAAGGAAATTCTACACGATGTAGGACTGTTTGTCAAGTCCTTTATTTAGTCCTATACGATCAATCTGTTTCTCACACGCGGCACAAAGATGATAATAGGTGATGGTATCTTCTTTCATATTCATAGCTTTCTGCAAGCGATTTTGTAACCGCAGGAATGCCTTTCGATCTATGTTACATTCAAAAACACTATACTGGACACGCATCCCGAAGTCCTTCAGAATTTTAGCGACTTTGTTCCGGCGTTTGTCATCTGTAATATCATAAGCAACCGTGTAATGCATAGTTTCTCCTCTCAAACACTGAAGGGTGGAAGATTGGAAGGGTGGAAGACGTATCCCCATTCTTCCATTCTTTTCGCTATTTACCGAATGGTTAGCGGTATATATTGGTCAATTTCGTCTGTGAGGGACTTCGCGAGCAAGCGCACTTGTAGCTCCATTGCACGGCGGAATGTCAGTTTATACTTAAACACAGGGTGCGTGATAGTCTCATTTTTGCGCGTCTCATAAGCTGCGTAAAACGTCTTTCGGCAATGATCCTTCAGATACCACCCACCGTGAGATTGTGTGAAATCTCCGGGTTTGATGCGTCGATTGTTGATTAGCGTTATCACGACCGAGTCCGCAATAATGGATCGGAATTCCTCCATCAGATCAAGCGCAAGGCACGGTTTACCATACTTCAATTGGTGAAAGTAACCGACATAAGGATCAAGTCCGACTACCTGAATTGCAGAGCTTATATCGGCTGTCAGTAGCGAATAGGCGAAACTTAGCAGCGCGTTTGTTGGATCGGCTGGTGGACGACGACTCCGTCTCTGAAAATCAAACCCCATCTCCTCCTTGAGCATAAAGCCGAATGAACCGAAATACGCAGCAGAAGCGTTTCCCTCTATCCCCAATAATTCAGGAATATCGGTTGCTGTGTCAACGCGCTTTTCCATCGCCTGTATCGCCTTTATATTAGCGAGCAGAGGTTCCAATGTTGAGTCTGTGCTATCTGGAGCCTGCCATTTCCGACGTTGGAGCATTGTGCGCATGTTTGCCAGTTTTCCGTGAACAAATGCTTTTGAAAGTTCAAGACATTGTGCCTCGTTAGTCGCTACACGGTGTTGTGCAGTCCGCAAAATGGAATTTCGTGATACTTGCGGCGTTAGTGCGCCATGGTATCGCCCATAAGCGGAGAGAAACACTACAGGAATGCCCTCGTGCAAAAGCGTTTGCATCGCAGGCGTTGTTAAACTGACATTACCGCAGATAACCACCTGCCCAAGATGAATCAGTGGAATATCGCGGACGGTTTCGTTCTCCTTCACCACGAGAATCCGTTCACCTGTCTTTTTAATAGCACACCCTTGTTCATCAACGTAGAGGACATTATCAATACCGAGTGCGGGTTTTATCCGCTTTGGTCGTTCATCCAATTCGTGTAAGTAAGCCACTTCGTCGGGCAGACAAATCGGACGCACGCTGCAGCCGTTACATCGGTTATCATGAACAGGTTTCGGAATCTTTCGTGAATCCAACAAGGTGCGTGCTTCTGCTACGTATCGGAGCGTTGTTTCACGAAGTTCCGCATCAAACGGGACTTTCCGTCGGCGTTTAGATCCGATATAGAAGATATAACCGTGTGGAATTGATACCCCTGTCTTTTCTTCCAATAACAGCCCTTGCAGGCAGAGCTGAACCTGATCGTTCAGCCAATTCCCCATACCTGCTTTTTTGAATTCAACAGGATATGGAATGCCATCCTTTTCCTCAACAAGGTCGGTATAGCCAGACACGCCAAGCACATCTGAAGCGAGATGCTGCCGCCGAGAGACGGTTTTGTCACCCTTCTGTCGATCTGTAACGGGTGTATGGACATTTTCATGCTTGATTTTGCCTTCTTCAATATGTTCATTGATAACTTGATGCCCTTCAACAGATTCATAGTAGAACCGCCGAGGACAGAACACATAGGTGTTTATTTGTGATAAGGGAATATAATTCTCAGACATGCTAACCGCTCCTTTAAGGGTTGGAAGGGTGGAAGACACCTCTGCCACCTTTTTTCCTTCTGGTTTTCTATCCAATGGAAGATTGGAAGGGTGGAAGACACCTCTGCCACCTTTTTTCCTTCTGGTTTTCTATCCAATGGAAGATTGGAAGGGTGGAAGACACCTCTGCCACCTTTTTTCCTTCTGGTTTTCTATCCAATGGAAGATTGGAAGGGTGGAAGACACCTCTGCCACCTTTTTTCCTTCTGGTTTTCTATCCAATGGAAGATTGGAAGGGTGGAAGACACCTCTGCCACCTTTTTTCCTTCTGGTTTTCTAGCCAATGGAAGATTGGAAGGTGGAAGACACCTCTGCCACCTTTTTTCCTTCTGGTTTTCTAGCCAATGGAAGATTGGAAGGTGGAAGACACCTCTGCCACCTTTTTTCCTTCTGGTTTTCTAGCCAATGGAAGATTGGAAGGTGGAAGACACCTCTGCCACCTTTTTTCCTTCTGGTTTTCTAGCCAATGGAAGATTGGAAGGATGGAAGATTGGAAGGATGGAAGACACCTCTGCCACCTTTTTTCCTTCTGGTTTTCTATCCAATGGAAGATTGGAAGGGTGGAAGATTGGAAGACGTATCCCCATTCTTCCAAGTTGTCATTATACCTATAAACCAATTCATATCTAATGGAAGGGTGGAAGACCTATAACCAATCTTCCATCCAATCTTCCATCCTTCCATCCTTCCATCCTTCCATCCTTCCATCCTTCCATCCTTCCATCCTTCCATGTATTTATTCCATCTGATTTAGAATGTAAATGAGTTCGTCTTCACGTAGAAAAAGATTATCATCCCATTCTCCTTTTTGCTGTTTTGCTTGAAGCACTTCGATTTGACGAAGCAGCGCGTTTTCCATTGCATAATGCTGTTCATCAATTGCATCAAATGTCGCCGCCGAGAACTGTCCTGCTCGATAGCATGCGTAGCATCGAGAATATACTTCGCCAGCGGATGCCAATGCAACATTGAGAAAGTAGAGATATTCTTTTAGAGAACGTCTGCAGTACCCCTCGGCGATGTTGGCAGAGATTGACGACCCAGCATCTAAAATCTGTGCGACCAAACGATATGGTGAACCTGGAATCTCTTTAACTTTTTCACACAAGAAAGCATATAACTCAATCGCCATTTGCCACGTTCTCAATTTGCGATACCCACGATTCACATTTTTTCGACGTTCCAATCGCTTATCCATACTAATCCTCCTAAATTTAGAGTTGTAGCCATCCGATCTTCCATTTCTTTTCCTCATTTTTCCACCCTTCCACCTCTTCCATCCGCCTCCTAAATTTAGAGTTGTAGCCATCCAATCTTCCATCTTTTCTTCATCCTTCCCTCTTCCACCCTTCCACCTCTTCCATCCGCCTCCTAAATTTAGAGTTGTAGCCATCCAATCTTCCATCTTTTCTTCATCCTTCCCTCTTCCACCCTTCCACCTCTTCCATCCGCCTCCTAAATTTAGAGTTGTAACCATCCAATCTTCCATCTTTTCTTCATCCTTCCCTCTTCCACCCTTCCACCTCTTCCATCCTCCTTGTCTGCCCCATACCCATAGTCGTCTTGTAGCCCGTGCCGCAATAGAAAGCGAAATCTGCCAAACAGTTCGCCGCGCGGAGTAGGTTTTCATCAAGCGAATCTTCGGGATAGAAGACACAATCACATCTGCCAACCCATCCGACTTCGGTATGTTTACCAAAGTTAAGTGCGCGTGACTCAGCTTTTATGCTTGTCACCTGTCCATGATCTGTTATAAATGTGAGGGTTGCTTCTTTATCAAGTTTTATTGGTGCGAAGGCGTTCCATTTATTTACCCAACTCTGGTAGCACCGCACAAGGTCCAAAGATGTATCACTACGGGTTTTCTGCCCACGTGGTGTCATCTTGCGGAACGCTGTAGGAGAATAGAATCGGAAAGACATTCGGGTATCTGTCTTTGCTGATTCGGCAAGCTCGGCATAAGTTGTGTTGCCGCTCCAACTACGTTCCTCTGCAGCGTGCGAAACAAGCTGCTTCACTTGGAACACTGCCTCCCCAAGTCGGATTGCGGGGAACTTGAACGTCAAAAAGGCTTTACCGAAGTAAGCGAATAAATCATCATCCAAAAACGTGTATCGGAGTTTGCATTCTGTGCCTGCTCTGATGTGAAGCAGGTTACCCCGTTTTTTTGCATCCGCGATGAGAGGCGAGACGGTAAAAGGTTTTTGTGCCGATTGTGCATGGAGTTTCTTTGATATGTCAGGATCGCTTTGGCGAATAAGGTCGAGAAACGCTGCGTGGGCGTGGTGTCCCATCGTTGGGCGAAGTGTTACATCTGTTTGGGGTATGAGTGAGATGAGTGTGCTGATAGGCATTGTGTGTCTCCTTATGTTGCACTGGCAAAGTAAGCCATGGATGTCGGAAAACAAACTCCATCAAATTCCACGTATTCACCGTTAAATCGTGCATTTTGTAGCAGACTTACCGGTGGCATTGAAATCAGATCATACAACTCTGGCGAAACAGAGAGGTCAATCGGATTCAAAAGATGTGAACATGTGAAAATCCCACGTTTCGGTGTCAAGCGAGATTCCACTGCTTCTACCTCAACTCGTGCTTTGCTCATCCACAACCCCAATCGGATCCACTTTGGAAGTTGGTCGGGTAATTTACCTACAATGTAAAACTCAAACTTACTTTCTGGAGCAAGTTCTTTCGCCTTGCCGAAAGAAGGTTTGTTTGTTACAGTAATTCCCAATTCCTTTTTTCGTGTATTGCTGACAGTCGAAAAAGGTCTGTGTCGATTGTCAGCAAATTTGAAAGTGCTGATTACATAATCGTAATGAATAGGTTTGGCAGGTGTCACATAAACACCTGCCTCGTTAATCGGTTGAAGGTCATCCTGATATGTAGGAACGCTGTCAAACGACCTATAAGGTTTCCGAATCAAGCCGAGAGCGTAAGTTAATGCCCAATTATGGATAACCTTTTCCGTCTCGTAAAATCGACCCATCTCGCGAGTTGCATAATAGAGAGAGTCGTGCAGGATGAGATTACATCTCGTTACTTGCATGGGTCCCTCCTACTTCTTCTTTTTGTTTGATGCCTTTTGAATTACTCGCTCGGAGTACCCTTGTGTCTCGGCGTTTGCCTCCTGCAAGAGCTGATAGAGTTTTTCTTCATCTGTTGTTACTGACTTGACGATACCAAGAAGTCGTTGCAGGTTCTCTCCATCAAGTAAGTGATAATTAACTCCATCATCCTTCAAAAGTTCGGTTATTGCGGATTCAGCCGTTTGGAAAACTTTATTAGGATTCAACGGCGTTTCGTTCTTGTTGTCACCCAACGTATCGTGGATAACTTGCGTGAATTTAAGATTTGAAAATATCTCGCCATCAGCAAATACCGCTCCGACAATGTGATTGGAAATCCGCCCCGTTCGCGTTGTCTGTGCCCCGTAACGTTTCGTCCGCAGCAGGTTATTCAAAACATAAGCGAAACTGTTGACTGTTACATCCTTGATAGTAATAACAGAAGGAAAGAAAACTTGCGGCACGATATGATCTTGCTCTCCAAAACTTGAGCGAACTTCGCCGTGCTGACTCATGTTACCTTTTTCATAGAGCGCGTTGAATGAAAACTGCTGATGTGACTCGTCATAACCTGTAATTGAGTAAGCAGTATCCACATACACCTTTGATTTTTCGGAACCTGAATCACCTATTGCGAAACCGTAGTAAACACAATCGGGGCAGGTCGTGCAGAACTTCTCATTGTAATCACAATAGTCCTTACCCGCGTTGTCTTCATTTTGTGTAATGTTTGCCCGGCGCAGTAACTCACGTCCAGTGAGCCGTTCTGGTGAACTCTGTTTTCGCTTAAACATTGCCAGACGGATGAGCGAATTGTCACTTTGCATTCCGGCACTAACTTTGGCAATGTTGAGTGTGCCATCTGTTTGAAAAACAGGGAATGACTCTGTTTCACGAACCACAATTAGATGGGCATAATGCCCAGTAGGTGCTTTTGGAATTTGATCCAAAAAACTATTTTCAGGAACGAGATCTTTCGGAATTTCAATTATCGGCATTGTTATCCTCCTCTGCCTTTTTCGTTTGGAATTGACGCCAGTTAACTTGATACCATGCGTTTATGCCAGCGTTAAAGCGGTTGCGACGTTGACGAAGCAACCCACGCTCACCTTCGTAATACTCAACAAACACGTTATGATAAAAATACTCAACAAATTCTTGAATAGCTGAAGGTTCTTCATCAACACGAAGTCTTGCATAGCCTTGAGCACGACTTGTCCTAATTCGTTGCATCAGGTTACTCACTTCGCCTATTGCTTGGTAGTTCAGATCCTCAGGACAAATTTTCGGTTCGCTGTTGACAATTACATCTTCAACTAACGTAATCACCTTCAAGATACTATTCGGTCTGAATTTATCGGGGCTATAGAACTTGAAGCACCGTTTACTAACTTCCTCAATAAGACTCATTTTGTCACCTCCAATATGGTGGTAGTTTTGAATATATCGCTCTGGAATTGATGGTTCACCCTCGTGAGGTTTGGGGAAACTATCCCATCCTTGTTTCCTGCGAAATGCTTCCAGATAATGAAAAACGTAAAGTGGGTCGGTGTCAATGTTGCGCGCGATTTCGTTGAGGTGTTGCCATTGCGGTTTTCGGTCCTTTTGAAAAACATCAATATTGATATCGTAGCTCGCGGCAACCTGTCGCAACGCAGGTTCAATTTCATCTATACGGAGTTTATCCTTCCCAATAATGTGCCGAACAAAGGAGTGCGGCGCGTCAAGAAACACTGTTTCCTTCCACTCCTCGCTACTGTGATAAAGCGGAATCTGTGACTCTGTCACAACGACTTTCGCGTTGAACACTAAAGGCATAAGTAGCCCGATGAACGTTGGCAACGCCCACGATTCTGTATCAGTCGGATTCTTTCCAAACGTTGGGATTCCGCAGAAGTAGAAGGTTCCGAGGTCATCGGTGTCAAACTCCATCTTGAGCAGATAATCATCGTCAGGATCTGGAATTTCGGTATCAATTATCATTTCATCTAAATTGATGAAATCGCTCACTGCCATTCCTTTGTGTAGGGCTTTGCGAACATGAAAGAAATTGAGATTTTTCAAGCGACGATACATATCACCGACAAACTTGGCAGTTTCAGTCGTGAAGAAGTAACTCGGATAAAGATAAAGCCACTTGATTTTCACACTATCGTACCCACCACCGACCAGTTTCAGTTTAGATTTAATCATGATTTGACGCAGCATCATTTCTACCTCACACAATTCACAGATACCACGCACCAGTAGCGAGGAATTGAGCAAGTTTTTGTGACTGTAGACTTGGTTGGCAAAAGTAACCGACGTGTCCCGTTGTTTGCTTGTTTCAAATGCTGATGAACAGAGCGAGCATCCCGCGTTCGATCCGTGTCCTTTCTTTTTCGTGTTGGTGTATCTATCTAACTCGGATCCAAAGTTGTGTCCAATCTCACCGTGCCCGTTGATATCAACGATTTGCTGAATATATTCACGAAGTACACCAAATCCCTCTTTTTCTGCCTCGTGACATTCAATATCTTCCTCAAATACTACCACAACCCGGTTTGCAATGTTCGCAAACAAATCATCCATCTGATTCGCATCAAACCCACGATTTTTGATAAGGTATTTCCCTGCAAGAAAATACCAATGTAACGGGACACCACCTGCCCGATTATCGCGTGGAATCGCTTCAAAAGCGGTCTGATACCCTTGCATATCCAAGAACCTAAGGATTTCAGCAGACACCGCCTCACGGCTCGTTACTACACCAACGTGTTTCTCAACTTCATAGAGGTATTCCGCAAGCTGATCAACGCGCATATCGTCTTCAAAATCGAGGGGGACATCAGACAGAATATCACCCTTTTCCTGCAGTTGAAGCATCTTCTGTAGTCGCTTTCCAGCTGAGGGTGATTTGTTCTCATGTAGTATCCTGAAACATCCGACCCCGATAAGCTGCAACAATTGCGGAATCTGAAAGAAATCGTAATAGTAATCGGGAAACTTGAAGCCCTTTCCATCTCGTGAAAATCCGTTGAGGTTCGTTTCTAACCTTCCAGCACAGTAGGCGATGAGTTGCTTTTCAGTGTCCTCGGCAATTTCATCAAGCGTTGGAAAGTTCGGTTCTTCGTTTAACCTTTCTCGTAGATACGTGACACCCGTTGGGAAAAAAAGAAACGGTTTCCAACCCAATTGATCACGTAGAATTCTGAGTAGAGTGTTGTTGATGACGTTTGTAATCATCCCGCGATTTTCGGCAAGTTTATGATAGGCAAACTCAAACTTTCCACTGCTGAGGTTAACAAGGGATTCACGGACATTCGCTTGTTCTTTAAATCCACTCGGATTCTTTAGAAAATAAGCAATGAGGTCCGATGTTGTGCACATCTCGCGCAAATACTGTCGTCGTCGCCCCGGCAAACGCAAATCAAAATTTTGCAAATTCAGATTAGCACCGTATTTTTTTTGCGTGTTGAGAATGAGATATGCAATATCTCCGCGATATTCCTCGTAATCTGGGCAGAATTTATCAAAATGGAGTTTTGAAACCCATTGGTCAAGATAGGTGTAAAATTGCTCAGACTTCTCCGCATCGGAGACACTCAAATCACGGATACCCACAAGTTTGTCAATGTCATGAAACGAATAGGCGATCAGATAGAGTCGTTCTTCTAATTCACTCAAAGGTTGCCCGGCAGTTCGCACAATCGTGAGCGTTGGAAAGATGCCGTTCAGAATGTGTGCGAGCATACTCTGATCATGCTTTTTCTCCCAACCCGTGCTTCCTTTTGCTGGTTTAAGTGTATATTCCTCAAGCATCTGCGGCACGACCATCTCAACGTAATCCATCAATACAAGATCGGATGGATCAATGGCGTTCTTCAGCAAGGCAATTTGTACGTGGACCCGTTGTGGTTCTTGAGAATCGTCTGAAATCCCCATAAAATCAGGTTCAGTTTTTTCAACCATTAGAATTTTTCTCCTTTCCCCAAATATAGGGTTGAGAATATAGCAAGAGCGCGTCTTTTGAAAATACGACACTGAATTCAGTACCTTCCAGATCAATTAACGGGTAGATGGAAAACATCGGTGGCAAGCGTAACATCCGTCGTAGATCACCCACCAGCTCTTTACGAATGAGGTTCAAAAGAGGTTTCACGCGCAACCACCTATTGATCTTGTTAATTTCTGGAAAATTACCATCAATTTCAAATCCTTTCAGTGTATGCAATTGGCGGTAATGGTCATCAGTAGTAAACTGATCACCAATCCTACAATTCTGAATAAGTTGAAAACCCTCCCGCTCGGAGCGATATTCATGCAATCGCAAATAGACATCGACATACCGAAACTTATGGAACGGGACACCCCGCGCTTGGCATTCTCGCTGAAAATCTGCTTTTTCCATGTATTCAACTTCAGCGTTTTGCAACACCCACAATAGATTGTAATCTTTGATTTTACCGTCGGTTTCGTCTAAGATACCGCAGGTAAAAGGTGTCTCCCCACGAAACCGAATCACACCTGCATCAATAATTTCCGGTTGGTTTTTCTTGACAGCGAAATACCATTTTGTCGATCGCATTTCGATATCGGTCTCGAAAATGTCGGAATAAACTTGTGTGAGTTTTTCACGCTCGGATGCATAGTTTTCGCGCAACCTCGGGTGTCCGAGCGTGTTGATAATATGTGAGGCATGTAACCAACCCCAACACTTTCGGTAATTGCGAAAATCGTTGATGGGAGAGAAAACCCGTTTATCTTCATCCTCATTTCTCATGAGATCAATCAGAGTTTCCTTGTCAATTTCTGGATTCGATGGGATAACCTGCTCAACCCGTTCGTAGACATATTTGGGCAGAAGTGAGTGGGCGACAAAACGATCAAACTTCATAACTGTCCCATCAGGTTTTTCGTATTCTGAATGCCGTCCCAGCCGACCCAGCCTTTGAATCCATGAACCCGAATCCATCGCCTCAAAAACAAGAAAGTTGATTTTGAAGTCAACGCCAACATCTACCGTTGAAGTCCCAACGAGCAGGTCGCTTTCGTGGAGCGCAAAGTGTCGTTCTTCTTGATTGCTAAGCCCAGTATTTTCACCGACACTGAGAGGGAAATCGCCTGCCTCTTTTCGCTCCTTGAGAAACGCGCAAATTCGTTTCGCAGCTGCGACGGAGTTGACGATAATCGCCCCGCGTGAACTCGGATTCTCGTCAAACCACTTGGCAATCTGCTGATAATGGCTTTCGACCCACTCTTCGGGACGACGACCCGCTGCGTGAAACTGTAGATCAAAAGGGGCACAGATTCTGCTCCAATTCACTGAATCTAATGCATCATGATGATAACATCCCTCAATGATTTCGTATCGGAGATTCGCCTTCTCTAAACAATTTAGCAGAAGTGGGTTTGGTGTCGCGGAGAGAAAGACAAACTTTTTCTGCCCAAATTTACCCCGTCCCTGCTCAATGAAATACAACATAGTTGTTAGAACAGAAATGACTTGTGAGACATCGTAAATATGGAATTCGTCAAACACAAAAAGGTCATAATAGTCAATAATATGCTGGACTAACTGATCAGGGTTTTCGTATTCGGGGTTCAAATAGTGAAAATTGGCAATTAGATTAAAAATATCCGGATTTGTGAGAAGAATAGGATTTTTTAGTGCCAAATGTTCGATCGCCGCTTTTTGCCCGCGTAAGTCTGTCAATTTTGTACGCAGTTCGGACAGACTCTCGCTGAACATCTTATCGCAAGCAATATGCTGCCCGAACCACTGGCAATAGTCTTGCACTTGTCGTTCTTGATCTGTGATTAACTCGTTAGTTGGGTACATTGCCAGGATTGACTTGCCTTCTGTCAATGCCGGTAGATAAGCGGCAAGGCTTTTTCCATCACCGGTCATTGCTGTATTGAAGACAACGTCAACATCAGGATCGCGAATTGCATCAAACGTTTTAACTTGATGCTCTCGTAAGGAGAGTTCTGCTGGTATGTCCGCAATCGGTTCAGATTGAGCAAGCCGAGAGTAGACAGGTAAAACTTTAATCGGGTTCATTCTATACTCCTGAAAACCTTGAATTTATCTTTCCTTACGTTAAGTATAACACATCACCAGTCACACAAACCTGCGACTGATGAAAAAAAATCTCGTCCAATTTCATTTTTATTTAAAAAAAGATTGACTTAATCTTAAGTTAAATATTATAATATTTATAGTGCAGGGTTGAACCCTCCCTTGGCGGTGGATGTAGGTCCTGCTTTTTTTACTGTTCGTTGCCGCTGAAACTATGTCGCTGTTTAAAAGCGATACACGAACTTTGTAAAAAACCGACCCTTTATGCTAAAAAACTTGACACCACGCGCAAAAAAGTATATACTAATATAGATACCAGAAGTAAAAGCGCAGCCGAAAACTATTGCGTAGGCTAAGTTGCCTGCCGACCGGTCGAGAGGATAGGCTGTCCACCTCTGCACCGAGGTGGTTTTCTGTTGAAGACCAGAAGTAAAAGCGCAGCCGAAAACTATTGCGTAGGCTAAGCTGCCTCCCAGCCGGCTGGGAGAATAGGTTGCCCACCCCTCTATTGGGGTGGTTTTCTGTTTAAAAATGAGATAAGTAAACCGCTTTCCTCTGCTTGAGAAAAAATCTTACGAAGTTCCTCGTTTTGATACTTCTCCAACGCCGCTGAAGCACCCGCCAACGCATCTGCTAACCTCACCAGAGGTTCATTCTCATCTTTAGTTACCCAACTTACCTTTTTTACGGGACAACTGAGTTGTCGCAAGCGAGTTTTGTAAACGTTGCGTTTAGATTTAGAAAGACCATCAATGTGGACATATATATGAGAGCCAAGGGGTCTCAACCTGCGAATCGCGTTTGCAATACCATCAATCGTAGCTGAATCGTAATCAGTTGTTCTGCGAAAGACACTATAAAACAATTTAAACTTGTGAGAAGAACTGCGCAACATTGCAGTGTGAGGCACGGGGACCTCACACTACAAATCTCGTTAATTGGGTATAAGTAGTCTAAATCACTGAAGCTGAGGATTTTGGCAGCTTCTTCCACCTTTCTATTCATACAACTTCACCATCTTCTGCGCTGTCTGTGAAACCCATTCTCGCAAAGGTTTCGGTTTAATCACTTTTGCTTCGTGTCCGTATCCGAGAACCCACCAACCGATTTCGTGCCAACCCGCCACTGTTGCCTCAAACCGAAGCGTGCCATTATCCATTTCCTGTATCTGCTGTGTTGAATGCCAATTCACCTCCCGAATCAGTGGGGCGATACGTTTCGCAAACTGGATAACAACATGTGTGTCCGGACCGAGCATCACATCCCAGCTTTTCGCCAGGTATTTCTGCACAGAGAAATCCTCCGGAATTGTATAACCAGCCTGCGTGATAGTGAGAGAATCAATGCGGTTGATACGAAAGGTCAGAATCTGTTTTAACGTTTCAGATCGACCAATAACATACCACGCCCTTTTGCGAAACAGCACAGCATAAGGTGCGAGCCGGTGGCGAGTCTTCTTTCCGCTACTAAAGGAATTGTATTCTATCGTGACCCTGTGCCGTTCTCGGATTGCTTGGTATAGCAACTCTTTATACGGCTCTGCTTCATCAATGCGACTTACCTGTTGATGTGGCACTTCAATTTGCGGTGCGACCAGATTTAAGGTGTCGGTTGTCTGCTTCGGTAGAGTGGTAGTAATCTTATGAATTGCCCGATTAAGCACTTCAATTGCTTGTTTTCCTTCCGTTGCCTTATAAAAACTCGCCGCGGTAATCAGCGCGAGTGCTTCCTCAAAGTCAAGGTTAAGAGCAGGGAGGAAAAAGTCTGAGATCATCTTGTATCCCTGTTTACCACACGGCACAATTTCGATTCCCATTTCACGCAAAAGATCAATATCGCGCTGGATAGTCGCCTTATTGACCTCAAATCGTTCTGCTAACCGAGGTCGCGTCCATTTACGCGGTTGATCGTGAATTAGGGACGCAATTTTGATGATACGTGCCATCTGATATGTTCGGTACATCATGTCTTTTTGCTAAATCCTTGACTTTTTATGCAAAATAGTCTATACTATACACGGGACACTAGAAGTAGAAGCGCAGCCAAGATAGTTGAAACTTTGTGCAAACTATGAAATTAGGCTGAGTTGTCTCCTGTTAGGCTAGGAGAATAGGTTACCCACTCTTCACCGGGTGGTTTTCTGTTTTAAAACGCGACGAGAACACCGCGCTGCTCTGTTTGAGAAAAAATTTCACTAATATCAATCGGGGTAATTGGATATAATACCAAATTAACTTAATTAGAAGTCTTTTGATATAGTACACCGCTGCGAGGCACGGGGACCTCGCGCTACAAATCGGGTTAATTGGGTATAAGTTCTCTATCCTTGTATTTTAGCAATTCTGCGGAAGTCCGCTAAAGCATTTGCTAACCGTTGGCGAAAAACACTACAATAACGTGAGTTCGGTATAAAAATAGGAGGGTTTTGACTAAATAATGATGCTGTAGCAGTCGGTAACCCTTCTAACCGCGTACCACTGCAGTTTATTGTTAGCATGATAACATATCATGCAAAAACTGTCAAAATACGGATCGGGGTAATTGGATATTATTTCTATAACCCATTATAATATAGATTTTCATCTATCATAAGGAACTTCAACATGCAATTCAGATTTCCATTTATTACTATCGGACTCCTATTGATTTTTTGTATATCTGGTTTAGCACAGCCACCTACAGTCTTGAAACATGGTGGTTCTATCCAATCAATTGAATTCTCGCCCGTGGATACCTCTCTGGTTACCAGTGCCAGTGATTCTCAAACTATTAAACTGTGGAATTTGCAGGATAATACCTCAACCACTCTCACAGGACATACAGACAAGGTCAATTCTGTAACGTTTTCACCGAATGGAAAATTGTTAGCGAGTGGTGGCAATGACCGCGCAATAAAAATTTGGGATGTTCAGCGAAAACAAAACATCATCACGTTAAAACATACGCCTTCTCGGTCTGGGCCATCACAAATCAATTCTGTAGCTTTTTCACCGAATGGAGAGTTGCTTGCAAGTTCGGGGTACCAAAGTGTTATATTATGGAATGTTGATAGGTGGAGAAAGTTGACAACACTTAAACATGACGATTGGGTGCACGATATTGTTTTTTCTCCAAATGGACAACTTCTTGCTGCGGTAGATGGCAAAGAGATTAAGATTTGGGATGTAAAGAAACGACAAATTATCACTCGACTGGAAGGCGATGCAAACTGGATCGGTACCATAGCCTTTTCTCCTGATAGCCAAACCTTTGCCAGTGGTGGGTCGGAAGGTAAAATCAAATTATGGTCGGTGTCGAATTGGAAAGTCATAGGTAACATAAAAGAGAGTTCATCGGTATCGGATCTTGCTTTTTCACCTGATGGAAAGAGCATCGTTAGTGCTGGTCCTGCAGTAAGCGTTTGGTCTGTTGAAAATGGTAAAAGGTTCACTTCATTCTCAGATCACACCGGTTGGGTTATGGAAGCTGCCTTTTCACCTGATGGAAATACCATTGTAAGTGGCGGTCTTGAGGATGGCACACTCTACGTACAGAAGATTACGAAACAAAAAAAATCACAAGGCAAACCAAACACGGTACGTTTAATCTACTTCATCCCAAATGACCGTTCTCCGCAACCAGATATAGATGAAAAGTTAGATAAATTAATAAAGAACGTTCAGAATATTTTCGCTTCGCAGATGGAACACCACGGGTTTGGTAGAAAGACTTTTAAGTTTGAAACTGATCCAACTGGTAAAGCGGTTGTACATCATGTGAAAGGCAAGTTCAAAGATAAATATTATCAAAAAAAGTCTGGAAAGGTCTGGGACGAAATTGATAAACAGTTTGACACGTATAACAATATCTATCTCGCTGCTTTAGATAGTAGCATAGAACTCCTTGATGGTTATGCATGCGGGTTCGGCGGCCCCCGTGGTGATTTTGGGGGAACAGTGATCATCCCTGCATCGGGTTACTGTTTTTATGAAAGTGATGTGACCGTGCACGAACTCGGACATGCTTTTGGATTGGCACACGATTATCGCAACAATTTGAAGGCTTGGATAGATTTATATTCAAATGAACCTATGACGACATCTCTCTGTGCCGCACAGTGGTTGGATGTGCATCGCTACTTCAACACTTCCAAAGCCGACTTCAATCAACCGACGACAATTCAAATGGAAACCCCAACTCGTGTTGGTGAAAGCAATAGCGTCCGTTTCCAATTTGACATAACTGACTCCGATGGACTCCATCAGGCACAATTTCTCATACCTGAATCTCATAAATCTCCTTTCTCAAAATTACAAGATTTTAAAGCAATGGATGGTCAAAAAGACGTTGTTGAATTTGTCACAACACAATTGACACCAAAGACATCATCTGTGACGTTTCGAGTAATTGATAAGCGCGGATATTATACCGAAAAGAAGTTCCCGATAACGATGACATCTCTGCTACCACCACCTAAAGTCGTGTCAATACCGGACGCTAATTTAGCGGCTGCAGTCCGCAAAGCAGTTGGTCTACCGTCAGAAGATCCTATCACGCAATTGGATATGCTTAACTTATTCGGACTTAATCCATTCGGTAGTTTTGATGTCAGCGAACATCAGATAACCGATCTTACCGGTATTGAACACGCGACGAATTTAACAGGTTTAATTCTCAGTAAGAATGAGATCCGCGACATTAGTCTGCTCTCAAAATTAAAGAATTTGCGTGTTTTAAAGATTGATAGAAATCAAATCACGGACATTAAACCGCTCACAGCAATGACAAACTTAAGAGAATTATCGCTCATTCAAAATCCGGTTGAAAATATGTTGTCCCTCCGCGCGCTACTTGAAAAGGCACCAAATATTCAACATGATGTGTGGCACCTTATCTATTCGGTGGAAAAAATTACCGGTCCGTGGCTCTGGATGATCGCGCCAACAGGAACCGGGCAAGGCGGCGCAAATTCCATTGATGTTGATTCACTTTCTACCGTTAGTAAAGGCATTGTGACTGAAAAAACCGTTGCGGTAAAAGGTGTGAAAGAAGGCGATGTCGTTGGTAATAATGTTTGGAGACGGACAAAGATTAGTGAGACAAGCGATAACAATCTCAATGAACTTGTCAAAAAAATCGGCTTCAAAACTGGTAGTGATCCAATAATTGCAGCAAGAGATGTTTACGTGAAAGATCACTCTGCTTACGCACTCATCACACTAAAGTCGGCTATTGATCAACCTGACGTGAGGATGTTTGTTGGTAGCGATGATGCTATCAAGGTGTGGCTAAACGGTAAAGTGGTGTATAAAAAAGCTGTGAACCGGGGTGCAGACAACTTTCAGGATAGCTTCAAGGTTGGTTTGAAGATGGGAGATAACCTTTTGCTGGTTAAAGTTAGTCAGGTCGGTGGTAAGTGGAGTATGTTCGTCGGCATTGATGCGGATGTAACCACAAAATAGCGATGAGGTGTTTGATTTGACAATAATATCGGAGAAAATGATATCTAATAAGGTTGATGAGTTTCAAATTCTAAATGCAGATGATGCTGAATTAATGCGTATCAGTCAAGAAGGCACGTTGTCCCTAAATCTGAACGAGATGCAGACTATTCAGACTCATTTTGCGGCGTTGCAACGCAATCCAACCGATGTAGAACTCGAAACTATCGCACAAACATGGTCAGAGCATTGCGTTCACAAAACCTTTAAAAGCATGATTCTTTACTCTGAAGAGGACAAGGAAACGGAGCGAATTGATGGTTTGTTTCCAACTTACATTCAACGTGCAACTGAGGAGATAGCTAAACCTTGGTGCGTCTCAGTCTTTTCGGATAATGCTGGCATCATTGAATTTGATGAAAATTTTAATCTTGTATTTAAGGTGGAAACGCATAATCATCCATCAGCGATTGAGCCATACGGCGGAGCAGGCACCGGTATTGGTGGCGTTATCCGAGACTCACTCGGCACTGGACTTGGTGCAAAACCGATTCTGAATACAGATGTCTTCTGCTTCGGTATGCCGGATACACCTTATGAGAAGTTGCCAAAGGGGACACTCCACCCTAAACGCGTGTTCAAGGGTGTTGTTGCTGGTGTTCGTGATTATGGTAACCGGATGGGAATTCCTACGGCAAACGGTGCTATTCTTTTTGATACACGTTATACAGCAAACCCCCTCGTCTTTTGTGGAAACGTTGGTTTGATACCAAGAGACAGATGTGATAAATCTGTTGAACCCGGCGATCTTGTTGTTGCGCTTGGTGGTCGTACTGGTCGCGATGGGATTCATGGTGCAACCTTTTCCTCAGCAGAATTGGACGATACTTCAGAAAACCTCGGTAGTGTTGTTCAAATCGGCAATCCGATTATGGAGAAGAAGGTAGTTGATGCGTTGTTACAGGCACGCGATCGAAGTCTTTACCGTTCAATAACAGACTGCGGCGCAGGTGGGTTCTCGTCTGCTGTGGGTGAGATGGGAGAGGACACAGGAGCGGAGGTTCATCTGGAACGAGTCCCACTGAAATATGAAGGGTTGGCTCCGTGGGAAATCTGGCTATCTGAAGCACAAGAACGTATGGTAATCGCAGTTCCACCAGAAAATCTTGAAGAACTCATGGAGATTTGTGAGGCAGAGATGGTTGAAGCAACCGTCCTTGGCAGTTTCACCGATACTCATAAATTGCAGGTTTTCTATGAAGGGGCGGTTGTTGCAGATTTAGATATGGAATTTCTTCATAAAGGCTTACCGCAACATGTCAAAAAAGCTACTTGGCAGCCACCACAGCACCCTGAAATGCCATCGCGAGATAAACAAACCGAATCCTATACAGAAGACCTTTGTAAACTCCTTGCAAGTCCAAATATAGCAAGTAAAGAATCTGTTATCCGTCAGTATGATCACGAGGTGCAAGGGGGTATTGTTGTGAAACCTCTCGTTGGTGTAAAAAACGACGGACCGAGCGATGCGTGCGTTGCGACACCCGTCTTAGGAAATCGGAAGGCGGTCATTGTTGCGAACGGTATTAACCCAAAATACAGCGATGTTGATGCGTATCTCAGTGCGGCATCGGCAATTGATGAAGCACTCCGAAACATAGTCGCTGTCGGCGGAACACTTGAAAAGACGGCTTTGCTGGATAATTTCTGTTGGGGAAACCCTGATAAACCGGATCGGCTTGGTGCATTAGTGCGTGCGGCGAAGGCATGTTATGACATTGCCACTGCTTACGGGACGCCGTTCATCTCAGGAAAAGATAGTCTTTACAATGAATACCGTGATACAACAACCGGTGAGCAACGCGCAATTCCTTCGACGTTACTCATATCAGCAATCTGTGTCCTGCCGGATATTCGTAAGGCAGTTACTATGGATGTGAAATCCCCTCGTAATCTGATTTATGTTGTTGGAAATACATACACTGAATTGGGTGGGTCACACTACTTCGATATCCACGATTTTATCGGTAACACCGCGCCTATTGTGCGTCCGAGTGAGGGAAAGTTGACTATGGAAACACTCAGTGCGGCGATCAATAGTGGTTTGGTACGTTCCTGTCATGATTGTTCTGAAGGCGGTATCGGGGTTGCTGTGTCGGAAATGGCTTTTTCGGGTGGCTACGGCATGTCATTGAAACTTGACAACGTCCCTACCGGTGAAGCAATTACTTCTGATGATTTTCTGTTATTTTCAGAATCAAATAGCCGTTTTATCGTTGAAATTGAACAACAACACCAAGATGCTTTTGAAAATCACATGGATAGCGTGCCAATTGGCTGTTTAGGCACCGTTACAGAAACACCAGAATTTGTTATCAACGGATTAACAGGTAAGCGAATTGTGGATACTTCAATAGATAACCTCAAATCCGCATGGCAAACTCCGTTGCATTCGTAACCTTTTAGCAACACATGTGTTTTATTTGTTGAAGGGAGAAAAAAATGAAACCTAAGGTACTTATCTTACGGACAGCGGGAACGAACTGTGATGCTGAAACAGATGCGGCTTTTCAACTCGCTGGTGCAGAAACGGCATTAGTCCACATTCAACACCTCATTGCTGATAAGGTAAATCTATCCGATTATCATATTCTTGCAATTCCAGGCGGATTCTCTTACGGTGATGATATTGCCGCCGGTATTCTGCTTGCGGTAGAGATGAAACATAAACTGAGTAAGGTTCTCAATCAGTTTGTCGCTGATAATAAACTGATAATTGGGATATGCAACGGGTTTCAGGTGCTTGTTCGGACAGGTTTGCTGCCGGGAGTAGATAACGGTAGTTCAGATGATAACACGGCGATCACGCAGCGTGCTACTTTGGCTATGAACACATCAGCAAAATTTGAATGCCGTTGGGTCGAATTGGACACACAGCAGAGTCCGTGCGTATTCACAAAAGGAATTAAAACACATCTCTATCTCCCTATAGCACATGCAGAAGGCAGATTTACTGCACCCCCCGATGTTTTGGAAGAATTAGAATCAAACCAGCAGATTGTGTTCCGATATGTGAGTAGTTTAAAACCATCTTCAGATAGGACTGCGTATCCGCACAATCCGAACGGTTCTGATGCGGATATTGCTGGAATCTGTGATGTTACAGGTAGAATTTTTGGCTTGATGCCACATCCTGAAAGGTTTCTAACAAAATGGAACCATCCGCGTTGGACACGAGAGGATCTTCCCGATGAAGGTGATGGTCTCGCGATTTTCAAAAATGCTGTTGATTATGCGAAAGCGAACTTTTGATGGGGAATAAATTATCGCGACGGTTACTGCCTTTCTATATGCAATTGCCTGTCTTTTGGGCATTCATCATACTTACATTTCTCGGTGAGGTGGTATGGGTCACAGTAATTTCAAACGAACAAATTGATCTACGTTGGTCAAGTTTCGGATATGCCTTGGGAATTGTGCTCGGGTTTATGCAGGGGAAGTGGACATCACGACTGTGGGAGAAATCTTATCTAAAAGTTTTGAGGCGTGAGATTTCGTTCTGGGAAGCAAAAGGTGCGAAAAGTTTGACATATTTCACTTGTATTTCACTTGGCTTACCAGTCGTGGGAATTATCTTAATTGAATCAACCGCAAAGTTGGTTGGAATTCAATCTTATGTATTCGGTTTCGTTGGAGCAATGAATGTTGCATTGTTGTTGTGGGTACGACGCATCCCGAAGTGAATTTTATAGTAGAACCTATAATTACCTCGTTTTCGTCCAATGAAGAGGATATATTGGACCAAATTAACTTGATTAGAAGTTTTTTAATAGCGGTTAGCATTGCAAGGCACGGGGACCTCGCGCTACAAATTACATTGATTGGGGATAATACGAAATTACCTCAAGAATCGGACACATGCTATCCAAGAATGCCTTCCATACGTTCACGAACCCACGTTTTGTGTTCAAGATGTGTGTAGATATAGAAGGTGCCGGTCTGGATAGCATTGTATACATGATCTGCTACTTCTGCAGGGGACATGCCCGCTTCCATCTCAGTCTGAACATTCCGAGAATTGCCAGCAACTTGGTGATGATGCGATTTCTCTGATAGATTTTGCAATGTATTCGGACGGTTTCGATCAGCGTCTAATATACCTGTCCGCACCCACCCAGGACACAACACATGCACCTGAATCTGTGATCCTTTTTGCGCCAATTCATCGGCAAGGGTTTCCGAAAGCACAACAACCGCGTGTTTGCTTACTTTATAGATGCCCTCACCCGGACCTCGTACTAAACCGAGGATAGAAGCGGTGTTGACAATATGACACTCGGTCTCTTGTGTGAGCATGCGTGGAACAAACGCACGGATGCCGTGGACCACACCCCACAGGTTAACACCCAAAACCCATTCCCAATCGGCGAGGGTATGTTCCCAGATAGGACGACTGCAAACAACACCTGCATTGTTACAGAGAATATGCACCGCACCAAAGGTATCTAATGTTTGCACAGCAAGGTTTTCAACGTCGTCTGCGTTTGAGACATCTGTCCTCACAGCAAGGACAGTTGCACCTGTAGCGCGCAGGTCAGTCTCAAGTTTTGCTAATGGCTCTACTTCAATATCTGCAAGGACAACCGACATTCCTTCTGCAGCGAACCGTTTTGCCATCCCACGCCCGATACCGCTCGCTGCTCCGGTAATCACAGCAACGCTTTTCATTCAATCTCCGCTTGGCGTTGCTGATGATATGCTTCCAATTCACTGTTTGCATTCACAATCATCGCTAACTTATCAATAATTGCACTAATATGTTTGCCGGGAAAAGCGAAATAGAAATCATCATCAGAGAGTGCAGTATAAACGCGGTTGCCGATACATCCCAAACTACTTGCGCCTTTGCCTGACTGTATAACAGCAGGGACAACAGCACAAGTCGGTCTACCCATCACACCGTTTTCGGTGCCGATTCCCGCAGCGGTTGCAGATTCCGCTAATAGCATCATCTGTTTCGGTGTGCCAGAGACAATAACAACATCCGGAATGTCTTGTGTATCTGCCAAAGGGGAGTAAACTGCATTTTGGAACGGATTTTCTCGCCGCGGAATGCCAGGTACCTCGTCCATACTAATATAACCGAGTTCACCCATCAAGTTAAGGGTATTTTCCAACTCAGTCATTTGTGCGTCTGGTAATTCAACGTTGTGTGTAAAACACCCGATCGGACAGTTGTAGTGGTCGGACGCTTCGGTGTAGAAGGTTTTGCCTTCTGCCGCACGGCTCCAATAGGTACAGCCGGAGGCTTCAACTTTTTCCACGCGGGGAACATCATCCGGTGGTGTATCGTGAAACGTTACTGCAATAGGTGAAGTTTCCAAATTGAGTAGTTCTTGTAATTGTTCAGACATATTTTTTCCTTTTTTGTTATTGATGATGCCAAGTGTTCATAATACCAAATCAACTTGATTCGAAGTTTCCGATATCAACATTGCAAGGCACGGGGACCTCGCGCTACAAATCCCGTTAATTGGGTATTACATGAAAGCACTCAGTTTGCTAATGTTGAGTAATCTCAATTGCTGCCTGCTTATCGCGAAGGGATGTCCCACAATAGCACCGTACCACCCTCATGAGTTGTAAAGATTGTCTTACTGTCGGGTGAAAACGTAAATGAGTTGCTACAATTATCATGCCCCTTGAGTGTTTTTAGGTGTTTTCCTGTTGCAGTATCCCACAGCCGTACCGTACCACCTCTATTACTAATTTGGATAGTTGCAATTGTTTTGCCATCCGGAGAATATATAATATCAGTAGTGCAATCTAAAGGGGCATCTGTGATAGGTATTATCGGTTTTCCTATGTGCTTTCCTGTGCTGACATTCCACAGTTGTGCTGTCTCGTTACTCCTGATAGCGGCAATCGTTTCACCATTCGGTGAGTATCTAACTGATCGGACGTGTTCTGGTGGGTGCCCCATATCATCTGGTCTTCTCCCTCCAAAGGATCGTTGTTTCTTAACTACAAATCCTTGTGTTTTAGGTCCATCAAATGTTTTTAGGAGTTGCGCTGTTGCAACATTCCAAAGTGATACCTTTTCTCTATTGGCAGTAAGTGCTAAAAAATCACCGTCCGGTGAATACATAGCTGCAATGACTCTTTCTCTTACACTGAGGGTTTTTATATTATTTCCTGTTTGTGCATCCCACAACCGCGCCGTGTTATCCCTACTGTGAGTAGTGATTGTTTTGCCATCAGCGGAATATAAAGAGGTATAGACAAAATCAGTATGTCCGATGAGTGTATTTATTTTCTCTCCTGTTCGTGTATCCAACAAGTCAACTGTACCGTCTGAATTTCCGACAGCAAGTGTAGTGCTATTAGGTGAGAACATAAAATTCATACTTTCGTTATCTCTTGGAATAGTCTTTATGTTTTCCCCTGTGGTTGCATCCCACAATCGCAGCGTCTTATCTCTACTACGAGTTGCTAGTACACTGCCATCTGGTGAATACACAGGGGCATAGACAAGATGCGTATGTCCTGTGAGTATTTTTATAGTTTTTCCAGTGTGCGGATCCCATAATCGCGCTGTCTTGTCCGCACTCCCAGTAGCGAGTATTTTACTATCAGGAGAAAATGCAACGCCAGGAACATAACCTGTATGTCCTCTTAAGGTTCTGAGATACTTTCCTGTGGCTACATCCCAGAGATGCACCGGTCCTCCTGCAGTGATTGCGATTATTTTTTCATCAGGTGAGTACCGTATGGAATTACCGCCGATATATCCTGTAAATGTTTTCTTATTTTCCCCTGTATGTGTCTCCCACCACTGCATTGTCCCATCCCAACTACCTGTTGCGATTGTTTTTCCATCAGGGGAAAATGTGAGAGAGGATACTCTTTCTGTATGTGCTTTGAATGTTCTTGTAGGTTGTCCTGTGGTTGTATCCCACAACCGCATCAAACTGTCCCCTCCACCTGTTGCGATTGTTTTTCCATCAGGGGAAAATGCAAGAGAGGATACTCTTTTTGTATGTGCTTTGATTTCTTTTATAGGTTGTCCTGTAGCTGCATCCCATAACTCTAACTTTTCCTTACCACCGATTGCAATTGTATTGCTATCCAGGGAAAATGCTATGGAATAGATATATTCCGTATGTGGTTTGAATGTGATTATGTTATTTCCTGTGCGTGTGTTCCACAGTCGCACTATATTATTGCTTTCAATGCTTGCGATTGTTTTTCCATCTGGAGAAAAAATAACTGAATAGACATGTTCTCCATGTTCTGTAAGTATTTGTATGTTTTTCCCGGTGCGTGCATTCCATAGTCGCAGCGTCTTGTCCGCGCTTCCGGTTGCGATTGTTTTACCATCCGGGGAATACGCAACTGAAGATATTCCGGAAGTATGCCCTGTAAATGTTTTTATGTTTTTTCCTGTGTGTGTGTCCCATAACCGGACCGTTCCGTCCCAACTTCCTGTTGCGATTGTTTTGCTATCTGGGGAGTATGCTGCAGAATGGACAACATGTTTATGCTTTCCTGCAAGAAGGTTAAGTTCCTCACCAGTATGTGCATCGTAGATCCAAACGCCTATTGCAGTGGTAACAGCAAGCCGTGTACCATCCGGAGAATACATTATCTCCTGTATGCTACCTTTACCGAAACGGGCTATAGCACCTTTGGGTAAGCCTATTTGCGTAGAGGGTTCGTATTGAGCAAAAGCGGTTGATAGACACAATGTTGCAGCAACAAATAACGTTAGTATCAGAAAAAACTTCTTCATCGTTTCAGACTCCTTTTTGTAAAACGTTTTCAACATCCAATTCTTGCACTTCAGAAGATTTGTCATGAAAACTAAACCTGGATCGGGACAAACTGCCCCTCGGTAGGTTCCGCTCAGCAGAACCATGCTTCGGTAATCCGAGGTGTAGGCAGATGTGCTTCTCTTTTCTGTTGTGGCGCAGCTTGTCCCCGCATATCAGCAGCAAGTTCCCATATCCGATAAAAGGTTTTAAGTACATCAACATCGGCTCGCGCGTCATTTTCTACAAGTGTGTTGACCGTTTTATGAAGTTCATCCATGCGTGGGTCGGGGTGTGCCCAAATATAACTGAAGGCGGTTTCATTGAGTGTGAGGGAAAGTGCTTTCGTTTCGGAACGGTTTAGTAGATATGAACCGGGTGGAATTAGCAACCGAACTGCATATTGGACAGAGTCAACATGATAGATGAGGCGGTGTGTGTTGACGAATTCAAGGATTTCAAGATAGGCGTCTAAGGTTGTCCACGGTGTGAACGGCACCCAAGTTGGGCGCAGTGCGATACCTGTGCTATGAACGATCTCAATTGCGGTTTCAACATCTGCACGCGTGTGATGTTTTTCCAAAATCGTTAACACTGTTTCGCTTAGCGATTCTACTGCGGAGATGATGAACCTGCATCCAAGTTTTGCGAATTCAGGAAAGTGTTTTCTGTGTTTAAGGATATGCTCAATTTTGGTTGTAAAGTCAAAAGTAAGGTTAGGAAAAGTTTCGTGCATGGCGCGAAGCACTCGGAGTCCGTGCATCGGTCCGTTGAGAAAATCTGGATCACCGAACGTAATATGGGTTGCACCTTCTGCCACCTGTTTCTGAATTTCTTCAAGCACTGTCTCTCGCTGGACAGCGAAAAACTTGCCGTTATAGATAGGTGGTATAGGACAGTGTGTGCAAAGATGCTTACATCCGTGCGTTGTCTCTGTATATCCGACGGTTCGCACCTCACCGTTATCCTCAAATTGTGCATAATTTTCTAAGGTGGGTAGTTTCCCGTTTTTGACGATTTTAGGGCGAAATCCTCGTGCCTCAGTCTGTTTTTCTGCTACAAGGGATTGCACCAACCCAACAAGTTGTATTGAAGCATCGCCACTGATGCAAAAATCAACTCCGTGTGAAAGCAGATAGTCAGCATTAAGTTCCGCGTAAAGTCCATACATGCATATTGAGACATTTGGATTAATTTCGCGAATTCGTTGGAGAAGGTGAACACCAAGTCGTAAGGCAGTATGCATCGGGACAGAGATACCGATAAATCGCGCATGTTTGACTTTTTCAGCATCCAGTGGTTCAACAGCAATGTCAATTGCATCCGGGGAAAATCCGGCAGCTTCAAGCGCGCTGAGTGGACGCGTAAGTCCTATTGGTCGGTGTCCGAGTTCATAGCAGGAGATTAAGAGGACTGCACCGGGGGCGTGCATCGCTGAGGAGGTTGGTGTTGTTTCCTTGTCCATACTAAATAGGATAGCACGTTATCACCGAATACGCAATAGAATTCAAACGAGATAGTTTCTAACAATTTATACCAAATTAACTTGATTCGAAGTTTTCTAATAGCAGTTAGCATTGTGAGGCACGGGGACCTCGCGCTACAAATCACGGTAATTCGGTATTATATCAAATTAACTTGATTTATCTCATTTTTCTTGGTATTAGGTGCGGTTAGATGAAGTTTAAGTATTTAAATCGGTAAAGCCGATTTTCCCCCAGGGCCGGTAGGTGCGGTTTCCTAACCGCACCGGAGATGGTTATGGAATTACCTAATTTATTTTTTAATCTTCATACAGTTTGTGCTACAACACATATAATACCAAATTAACTTGATTAGAAGTTTTCTACGTAGCGGTTAGCATTGCAAGGAGGACCCAGAGACCTTGCACTACAATTCGCGTTAATTTGTTATAACACACCTCCGATTAAATCATTATAATGTCTAATCTTGGTTCAGACAATTTATCACCAAATCAACTATGCCAAAATGGCACACTTGTCACTGTGGCCACTGTTGATGTTGACAAATTGTCACGATTTTATGCTTTTCGAAATAGATAAAAACACGCTAATTGTGGGTACGTCTACATTCTTTTGAATTGGCACACATCTTGCTATAAATAGTAGCGTATAATGAAGTATTATTCGATATCGGGTGATAATACCCGATAAACTATATTACCCATAGGAGAGAATAAAAGATTATGGCACTTGTACCCCTTGGCGATCGAATCCTCGTCAAACGTTCTGAAGAGGACGAACAGAAAACCAGTGGCGGGATAATCATCCCAGATACCGCTAAAGAGAAACCTCAAGAAGGTGAGGTTGTCGCAGTCGGCAAAGGTCGTATACTTGATAACGGCGCACGACAAAACGTTGATGTTGAAGTCGGCGATAAAGTCTTGTTCACAAAATATGGCGGCACCGAAGTTACTTACGATAATATTGAATTTCTTATCTTGCGTGAAGATGATATCTTAGCCAAGGTTAACTAAATTAAGTAAGGAGTTACACACATGGCAGCAAAACAGTTAGCGTTTGATGAAGAAGCTCGGAATGCTATCAAGCGCGGTGTTGATAAGTTGGCAGAAGCCGTAAAAGTCACACTTGGTCCGAGAGGACGCAACGTCGTTCTTGATAAGAAATTCGGGGCACCTACCATCACCAAAGATGGTGTGACGGTAGCGAAGGAAATTGAATTAGAAGACCCCTATGAGAATATGGGGGCACAAATGGTTAAAGAGGTGGCGTCTAAAACGAGTGATGTCGCTGGTGATGGAACAACGACAGCTACCATTTTGGCACAGTCTATATACCGTGAAGGCTTGAAAAACGTTGCCGCAGGACATAACCCGATGGCTCTCAAACGCGGTATTGAAAAAGCAGTCGCGAAAGTCGTCGCATCTATCCAAGGACGCAGCAAAGAAGTTTCGGAGAAAACGGAAATCGCACAAGTCGCTGCTATTTCTGCTAACAACGATTCCGATATTGGGAACCTCATTGCAGATGCTATGGATAAAGTCGGAAAAGATGGCGTCATCACTGTTGAAGAGGCAAAAAGCCTTGATACAAACCTTGATGTTGTTGAAGGAATGCAGTTCGACAGAGGTTACTTATCACCCTATTTCGTTACGGATGCAGATCGAATGGAAGCGGTTTTGGAAGACGCTGTGATCCTGATTCACGAAAAGAAAATCAGCACTATGAAAGATCTTGTCCCTGTTCTTGAACAGGTTGCACAACAAGGTAAACCGCTGCTGATTATCGCAGAAGATGTTGAAGGCGAAGCACTCGCAACTACCGTTGTCAACAAAATTCGTGGTGCGCTCCGTTGTGCCGCCGTCAAAGCTCCTGGCTACGGTGATCGCCGGAAATCCATGCTTGAAGATATCGCAGTCTTGACAAATGGACGCGTCATCTCCGAAGACCTCGGCATCAAACTTGAAAACGTCACTGCAAACGACCTTGGCGGTGCCAAACGTATTGTTATTGACAAAGATAACACCACTATTGTTGAAGGCGCAGGCAGTACTGAATCAATTCAAGGACGGATAGACCAGATCCGTCGTCAGATTGAAGATACTACTTCCGATTACGACCGTGAAAAATTGCAGGAACGTCTTGCCAAACTCGCTGGTGGTGTCGCAGTCATTAATGTTGGTGCGGCAACCGAAGTTGAAATGAAAGAGAAAAAGGCACGCGTTGAAGACGCTATGCACGCCACACGCGCCGCAGTTGAAGAAGGCATTGTTGTCGGTGGTGGTGTTGCTCTTGTTAGGGCACAAGCCGCGCTTGCCGAACTCGAACTTGATGATGCTACCGAGCAGGTTGGTGTTTCTATAGTTTCTCGCGCACTTGAAGATCCACTTCGCCATATTGTCAAAAATGCTGGCAAGGAAGACTCTGTCATTCTCGCGAAAGTTAAAGCAGAAAGCGAAAACATCGGCTATGACGCACATGAAGAATGTTTCACTGATATGTTTGAAGCAGGTATCCTCGACCCAACTAAGGTCGTTCGTTTCGCCCTTCAAAACGCAGCTAGTATCGCAGCATTGATGATTACCACCGAAACGCTGATCGCTGATATTCCTGAGAAGGAAGCACCAATGCCTTCCATGCCTCCCGGTGGTGACATGTACTAATTCTGGAGATATTCTCATAAATAGTAAGCAGGTCCAACCTGTGGATAGGGTTTATGAAAAGAATCTCGCTACTGAAAATGGGCGGATATTCAATCCGCCCGTTTTCATTGCATTCACCTATTTTTAGGAAAAATACACCTCATACCAAATTAACGGGATTTGTCTCATTTTCTGGACGGTAGGTGCGGTTTTCTAACCGCACCTTATGCGTCAATTTAAGGAAAGAACTCGTTTGTAGTCGCGCAATTCATAGCGCCTCTTACATTCAAAGAAAAGAGGTGCTATGAATTGCGCGACTACGAACGCTGATATTCTCGTCCTTTGCGTTATTTGAGATGTTGATACAAAAAGGTGCGGTTAGGAAACCGCACCTACCGGGTTGGGGACCGCTAAATTGACGCTAATGGTGCGGTTTTCTAACCGCACCGATAGATTGGAATCGCGTTAATTTGGTATCACATGCATGCAAAACCTTCTCCACAGAAATCGTATGCATACAAGGTGATGTCCCATCTGGTAATGCCTGACACGCATATTCAAACCCCAAATTAAGACATGGACTACATGGTAAAGTTGCCTCAAGACAGGTTGCTTTGTCAGTCCACGGACCCCACTGGGCAGAATTCGTTGGTCCGTGAATCGCGATAATCGGTGTTCCCGCCGCTGCCGCAAGATGCATCGGTCCACAATTCCCACAAATAACCAGATCTGCCCGAGAAAATAACGCTGCAAGTTGATTCACCTTAGTTTGCCCCGCAAGACAAACCGCCTTGCACTTTGTCTGTTCTGCAATCCACTGCGATACTGCTACTTCATCTGGTGCCCCTGTCAAAACAATGCATGCACCGTAATGTGCTGACAAAGTATCTGACAACGCCACATAATGTTCCTTGGACCACCGCCGACGCGGTTCTCCACGTCGTCCTGCTTCCGGATGTATCACAATCAGCGGATCGGAAGAACCAACCTGTTCTAACAAATTATCGCACCATTTTTGTTCTGTTTCTCCAATCCAAACCGACAGATCTGTATTCTCAACATCGCATCCCAATTCATGTGCGATACTTAGAAAATTAAGCACTTCATGCTTTCCGGGGATGTGCAGGACGATGTCTGTAAACAGATAGTGTCGGTATTGGTGTGCAGCACTGAATCCGATAAGACGAGACGCACCCATCGCATAAGCAAAGAGCGCGCTAAAACGAGACCAATGTTCCAGATCAATCACCCAATCAAAATGCTCTCGACGAAGCATGCGAATTAACTGATGAAGCGGATTACGGAACAGAATTTTCCGGTCAATATAAGGACACCGTTCCAAGTATGAAAGATTCGTCTGTGAAGTCAAAAACGATAACTCCGCGTGCGGATAACTTTGGCGCAATGCACGAACAGTAGGAATCGCTAAGATCGTGTCACCCAACGCTGAGAGTTGAATGAATAATATCTTTTTAGGTGGGTTTGTTGGGGAGTCGGTGCTACTTTGAGATCGCAATCCTCGGTTTCGTTGCTTAACTTTCCTATCCAGAAAAGTTATAACAAGGTTTATTAGGGACAACAATATGCAGATTGGAATACCGACATATCGGTCAAAGAATTTTTGTAACCGATTGGATTGCATTCAATACATCACGGTGTTTAGTCAGTGTAACCGAACAACTTTATTTCCGCAATTTTTGCAGGTGCCTTTAAAGGACCGTAGATTTTGTATACCTGTTGACCACGGCGAACTTTTCCATCCCGTGTAACCTGATTTTCCCTTTCAAGCTTTAAGTTCTTGCGTTTTTGCGCGGCATCATCTGACGTTTTCCGTACAACTAATTTAATTGAATTCGTCGTAATTGAGGGGTTAAGACGGATGTCAAGAACAGATTTTTTGCTGCTCTTTTGTTCATGAATCTGATCCCAACCCCCTCGCGAATTACGTGCCATCAGTTGAAACTCTTGCAGATTTGAAGAATGAATTTCAACTCGAAAGATAGTTTTCTCCTCAGGCAGAAGAACAATAGCCTCCGTAGGTAGATGCATGTCTAATCGGAAACTTCCAGAGGTCCTCAGTATCTGTGATACTCCATGCGTATTAAGATTTCCATCAATGATTTGGGGATCGTTTGACCTTGCACCATCCATAAGTGCATAGTTTTCACTCCATTTTTGACCGACAACACAAGCTGTAATGAAAACCAGTGTGAATAGCGAGAGTAATGCAAAATATTGAGAATATCTATTTTTTTCTGTAAACATCAATTTCTCCTCCGAATCAGGTCTTTTGTTTGTTCAATCTCTTTAAGAATATCAGCTTTCTCTAATTTTTTGACTTTAAATTGCAATTTTTCAAAAAACGGTACCAAGTCTTCGCCAGCCGCTTGACTGAAATAGTAAACGACAAAACTCGTTGACATTCTACCCACAAGTTTTTTATGGAGTGAATCTTTATCCATTAATTCAAAAACCCGTATGTAAAAATCGTGTCCGTACTGTTTTCGTAGTTCTGACACGACGGTATATGCATAACTATATCGCCAAGAGGACAATGAAGTTCCATCTTGATCCCCATGTCCGCGCCATCCCTCTAACTGGTTGACTCCATCACGATTGAGCTTTAAGTGACGTTCAAGGCTATCGAATTTTGGATGTGAACGGTCTCTTGCATATTCTGCCTGCATCAGCACAGCAATGCCTTCAGAAAACCAGACAGGGAGAAAATAGATATTCGTGAACGCATGTGTCAACTCATGTACCCGTGTCCCATGTGATTCATACATTGATATTGGGAAATCCATCTTAATGCTATCAATGCTTCGTGAAACTTCACCACGATAACTTTTATAACTAAAGGATGATCCCGTTGTCGCTTTCATTCTACCGCCCTCATATAGGTGATGTAATTTTACGTGAATTTTATGCTTCGGTTTAAAACCGAAAATATCGTACATTGCAGCATAAAGACTTTCCATATAGCCGAGTGCACTATTTACGAAGATTTCTCGTTTCTCAGGTTGATTAAACTTATTTTGGACAAGTAAATCTTCAGCGAAAGTAAGAATATAGTGATCACTCTCACCGCGCAGTGCTTCGGTATCAATATTAATATTGGCATCTGTGGGTTTAAGCATCAGTAAGTCAGGTCGCTGTTTTTGACGATTCCTTTCATCTCTCTGTTGCTGTGCCTCTTGTAACGCAGCGCAACCACTCAAAACAAACCCCATTGTCACAAGAATGAGAAGGGACGTTATTCTTATCATGTATGAATGCATAAATTTAATTATTAATTTCATTTTTCCCTTGTGGTTGTGAGTCCGATTCCTCGTTGCACTTAAAGTCCAAACCCACTAAGGCAGTGGAACCGCCTTTGATTTATCTCCAATTCGTCGCATCGTAATTTCTTGTTCAACTGTTGGGTCAGGCAATCCCGTCTCAGCCAACCGACGTTTCAAGAAATCATCCATATCGTTTCTCAATTGTGCCACAATATCATCCGTTTCCTCAGCCAAATTGTAAATCTCATTAGGGTCTTCCTCAAGATCATAGAGTTCGACATCTGGTGTATTATATACATCTGGAGTGCCCCCGGTTTCAACAATCAGTTTCCACTTCTTCGTCTGCCATCCACGTTTTTTCATCCAACCGCATTCTGTCAAGTAGATCGCATCACTCGAACCGTCATCTTTGCCGTCTTCAACCAAAGTGCGGAGGCTTGTTCCCTCCATCTTTTCCCGTTCTGCAAGCGCGTGCTGTCCTGCATAATCCAGAACAGTTGGCGCAATATCCTTTAGTGATACTAACCCATCAAGTCGTTGCTCTTTTGGAATCACCGCGGGGCAGTGCAGTATCAACGGAATGTGGCAATTAGTCTGATACAGTCCGTGGTGATCATACCAAAGTTTGTGTTCATCAAGTTCTTCACCGTGGTCAGCTGCAATTATCAAGAGCGTTTCTTCCATCAGTCCACAGTCGCGCAGATATTGAAATAGTTGTGAGAGAGAGGCATCCATATAAGCAATTGAAGCGTCGTATAGTGAGTTCACATATCTGCGATCTGTCCATAGCCGTCTTTTCAATATGTTTTCGGGATCATCCGGGTCTGGCTTGCACATCCACTGCCGAAAATAGTCTGTAAAAGGTTCACATGCGTAAACAGCATCCATACTGCGATTGTTCGGATCGCATTCATCTCCGCTATAAAACATCCGTTCAAACGGAAGTGGTGGTAGGTAAGGCGTATGTGGATCCCAATAATGGAGAAATGCAAACCAAGGTTTATCCTGCGATTGCGCGAGTTCCAACACCTCTATTGCTGTTTGATTTACCGCTTCCGCCTTTCGCGCGTTACGATAACGTGTTTCCCACTGATAGCCGCGATACTGATTTTCCGGAAAACCGCGCTGAAACCAACGTCCCAAATTATCGGCGGCGACAGTAAAATAACCCGCTTCGCTGAGCAACTCTGGAATAGTCTTGATGTTTTCAGACAGGTTTAAACGGCCACCTTGTGTGATTATTTGGTGTGTCAACACGTCTTTCCCTGTGAACATCGTCGTATGTGCCGGGTGCGTTGGGATATGTGGACTGATACAACTTTCAAAAAGGGTCGCATCTGATGTGAGCGCGTCAAGGTGCGGTGTTGTCAGGTTGGTATTTCCATAACAACTCATGCTTGACGCACGGAGTGTATCTAATGAGAAAAGAATGATATTACGCAAAACTCTCCTCCGAGAGGGTTATCTTCCACTAAAACGTTACACCGTCAGTGGGTTAAGGTTGCATGTTCTAATATTAATCTGCTGCAGCTGCAGCTGCAGCTACTGCTCTCATTTGCGCGCTTCGGATAGATTCAGCAAGATATGTAATTCCCTCCGAAATGTCATCTATATGACAATACGCATACGCTAATCGAATAGCGTTCACTGGGTCACCAGCATAGTGGAAGGCACTACCGTTGCTATAGCCGACACCTTTTGCTGATGCTAACTCATTTAACTTATTCAGATCTGTTGTTTCCGGCAGATCTATCCAGAGGAAAAGTCCACCACGAGGTTTCGTCCAAGTACAAAGATCACTAACATTATTCTCAAGGGTATCCACTACGGCTTGACATTTTGCACCGACAGCAGCATTTGTCTTTTCAAGATGCGCTTCAAGATGCTCCCTGAAAAACTCTGCCACGATAGCACTTGCAAGCGCGCTTGTGCCGCCATCCCATCTGTTGTGGTGAATCATTCTGTAATACGGTTGTTTGGCAACAAAGTAACCTTGTCGCACCCCAGCTCCTAAAATCTTGGAGAATGTTGCAATAAAGATAACCCTATTTGATGTGTCTAACTTAAACAGTGATGCTGGTGTTGGGTTCGGAACAAAGTCAATGTCACCATAGCAATCATCTTCAACAATGAGCGTGTCGTATTCTTCTGCCAGTTCCAGCATGCGGTGTCGTCGTTCAAGCGAAAGAATCGCACCTGTTGGGTTTTGGTGGTTGGATGTTGTGTATATGAGAGAAGGCGTGACATTTTGGCGTTTGAGTTCTTTTAGCCTTGTCTCTAACGCATCCATGTTCATGCCATTCACATAATCCATCGGTATGCCAACGATATTTGCCTTAAGATGTCGCATAATACCGAGTGTACCACTGTAGGTAAATTCCTCTGTTAGGACTGTATCACCGGGTTTAATAAACGTCCCTAACACCAATTCTAGTGCTTGCATTGAACCTGAAGTAATTGAGGTATTATCTACTGGAAGTGGAATACCTTCTCTGCGCTCAAAACGCATTGATGCCAGTTCACGCAACCCGCGATAGCCAGATTCACCGGGATAATTAACCAATTGTCCACCTAATTTGCGAAGTGCCTTTGCACTTGCCTCAATCAACGCCTCGGTGGGGAATGTATAAGGGTCAGGTCTGCCCCCTGTAAACGCAAAATCTTTCATCAAAATCTTCGGGCTGGAGACCCCTCGCCTTTAGGCAGGGGAGGAAAGCCCGCCTCCTATTATAGTTATAATTTGTCCCCAAAAGGGGGAGTGCTGTTTTATCTCCACCTGCACACTGGGAGTCTGGATTCAGTTGTGCTGCTTCGTTCAGTGAGACTGTCACTACTCGCTTACTTGACCTGACACGATGTCTTTACCAGAAAATAATGGCTATAAGCCCACGCTCTCGCGGTATATGTTTCCCCATCGACATCACGGAATCAGAGCGGATACAGACTTGGGGAGCATCCGTAACATCTTGTTGCCTGCCACGACAAGACCCGCGATATATCGTCTAGTCAACCGTTTAACTTGTGGAGTGGACGCTTGGCATGCGCTTCGCACAAGCCCCGATGCTTTAGCGCGGGGTTATTGACCTATGCCTCCTAAAGTTCTTGGCAAATTCCATTTTAATATTATTATAGCACCCGTTATACAAAAAATCAACCTCAAATCTAACAGCCCAATATAGGGTCATTTAGTTTTCCAATAATTTTGAACTTTTGCTCAAGACTCTTCTTGTAGGAGTGATCTCCGAATCGCGACTCTACATTCTCCGCTGTCCGAGCGAGCTCCAGCTAGCGACTTTCCTATTAAAATAAATAAAAAGCCTAAAACTAACGTGAGTTTGATATATAGCAAATTCTAAACATAAATGGACATTTTCATAGGGGTTAGGTAACCTAACCCCATAGGCGTCAATTTAAGGAAACGTCTATGTTTTTATGAACCCTTATCAATAGGCATGGTTATTGATATTGTCGGACATTTAGTCCCGTAGGGACGATATGTTTATAGTACACCGTCCAGACACGTCTCTTTAGCTCCGTCCGAGCGACATATCCCGATTGGTAACCCATTGCTATAAACATTCCGCCCCTACGGGGCTAAAGAGATTGGGGTTACCACGTTTTCTATAAACATATCGTCCCTACGGGACTAAAGAGGGTTTCTCATATTTGAAAAACCACTAAATTGACGCTAATGGGGTTAGGTAACCTAACCCCTACGGGCGAGAAGACCTCGCCCCTACAAGAAGCCCGACATCTTGTTTTTATCAAACTCACGTTAAAACTAAATAACTCTAACCTAATAAGCACATCCTTGACATCACAATTCCTTTGTGCTAAAATTCCACAAATGATTATAGAGAAACCTTTTCCAGAAATACTTTTTGAACGGATGCGACAGGAAGACCTGAAACAGGTAATGGCTATAGAAAAGGAGTCGTTCCCCGATCCGTGGCATATATCATTTTTTAAAAGGCAACTTCGTAAGCAAAAAAAACAAACCTTTTTATACGTTGCCCGAATAAATAACAAAGTGATTGGATATATTGTCTTTTATATTTTTTGTGGTGAAGGACACATCATGAATATTGCTGTAGACTCTAAATATAGACGGCACGGTGTGGGAAGATATATACTCGTTTCAACCTTGGAGATTGTTCAAACTCAACCGTGTAACGAGGTGTTTCTTGAAGTCGCTGTGAATAATACAGCAGCGCGACAACTATACCAACAATTCGGGTTCCAGGTTTACGGTATTCGAAAAAGATACTATTACAACGGTGAAGATGCTTACGTCTTGCGTAAAGAGATGCAAGGTTAATCTTCACAGATTAGTTTGTCAAGAAACTTGGTCACAAAATGCACTTATACCAAAATTAACGGGATTCGAAGTTTTCCGATAAAGTCAGCATTGCGAGGCACGAGGACCTCGCACTACAAATCGCGTTAATTGCGTATTATAGGAGGTATTAATCTATGATATTTGATACAGCACGGTATGCTTTTTCTGCTACACCCACTGAGGAGACACTTTCCCTTTCAATCCGAAGGCAAGAAGCAAGAACTGCTGGAAGAAACGGATGGCGTATCCTTGAGGAAGAGGTCAACTGGCAGGTAAACGAAACCGCTATTATTGTCGTTGATATGTGGAATGAACATTGGTCATGGGGGGCAACCGAACGGGTCAACATCATGGCACCGAGAATGAATATCGTCTTGCAACGCGCAAGGCAGCGTGGCGTCCAGATAATCCACGCTCCTTCCGATACGATTGATTTCTATAAGGATCATCCCGCACGAGTATCAGTACTTGAAATTCCGCATGCCGATCCACCACCTGAACGCGAAATGCCAGATCCTCCTCAACCTGTTGATGCTTCTGATGGTGGTTCAGACACTGGAGAAACTGATAGCTACAAAGCATGGCACCGACAGCATCCGGCAATTGAAATTGATGATCGGGATGCCATCAGTGACAATGGACAGGAGGTTTACAACCTGCTCGCGCACAAAGGTATTCAAAACATCATCTTTATGGGGGTTCATACCAATATGTGTGTGCTTGGTCGTTCCTTTGCGATTAAGCCGATGGTGCGTTGGGGGTTCAACGCTGTTTTAGCGCGAGATTTAACTGACGCAATGTACAATCCGTTTAAACCGCCTTATGTAAGTCATGAAGAAGGAACGCGGTTAATCATTGAATACATTGAAAAATTCTGGTGTCCTACAATTTTGAGTGGTGACCTAACTACCCCTAAACCGGAATAATGTCAGGACTAAAATGGCGAGGCACGGGGACCTTGCACTACATTTAGAATGAATTGTTGACATAGGCGAGGCACGGGGACCTTGCACTACATTGAAAGCGAAAAGCCCGCGACATATAAATTGCCGCGGGCTTTTTCTGTTTTATTTACTTATTCATGAGTTTTGTGAATTTTCCTAATTTTCAGGAAAATAGGCAAAAGTGCATCCGAAAATGTGTATAAGTAAATTGTTGTTATTTTTTTATTTTTATTATATACTTATTGTTATGAATATAACATCAGATTTTAGTCAATAACCCCAAGCTAAAGCATGGGGCTTGTGCGAAGCGCATACCAAGCGTTCACTCCACAAGTTAAACCGTTGTACTACAGTAAAATATCGTGGTATCTTGGCGTGGTAGCCAGCACGATGTTTCGGATGCTCCCCAAGTCCGATTCCTCTCGGATACTGTGATCTGGATGGGGCAACATACACCCCGAAAGGGAGAACGCAAACTTATGTTTGTGCATATTAGGGATTTAGTTTTCAGTTATATTTGATTGGAAACTAAACTCCTAATACCAAAAATAAAAGGAGCGGGCTTTCCTCCCCAACCTAAAGGATGGGGTCTCCAGCCCGAAGAGTGATGATGTTTTCAGTATCCTAACACTAATCCTGGTTACACAAAAATAAGGAGGAGCCATTATGCAATGTCTGAACCACGCCACCCTTAATCTGAACATATTCCGTACAAGGCGATGGTGCCTCTGTCCATTATCAATATAATAAATTGGGAATGGCATAGGTACCCGCGCCTCATGCTAAGGAGTCGCTATCTATGTCCAATTTTAATTCGGACTTTTGGGAAGTTCCTGTTCCACCGGAATATTTTGACCAACTGACTACGGAAGACCACCTCTGGTACCAGTCCCCATCTGATGAATATACGAAGGCGCGTCAAGCCAAACGACAGAAAGTCTTAAAACAGATTCGTCAGATTATCACTAAAGAACTCACTGACCGTCAAAACGATTGTGTTAAACTTTACTTCTATGAAGGGAAAACGCAGGAGGAGATTGGGGATATTCTCGGTATTTCTCGCCGCGTTGTGAGCCAACATCTTTTTGGTGTGACTCGGGACGGACAGAGAGTCGGCGGTGCAATTAACAAAATTCGGAAGATGTGCCGCAAATTAGGAATAAAGTTTCCGTAGTTAAGGAAATATTTCTACATTTCACCGATGGTGTTTAGTTGCAAAAAATTTGCAAGGCTAAATGTCCATCGGTGAATATGTTTAAATGCCAAGTTAATTCAAACATCTCAAGATATAATCACTTCTCTATTATACCAAATTAACCCGATTTGTCTTATTCCCCGGACGGTAGTTGCGGTTTCCTAACCGCACCATAGGCGTCAATTTAGCGGTTCCCAACCCGGTAGGTGCGGTTTCTAACTGCACCTTTTTGTATCAACATCTCAAATAACGCAAAGGACGAGAATATCAGTGTTCGTAGTCGCGCAATTCATAGCGCCTCTTTTCTTTGAATGTAAGAGGCGCTATGAATTGCGCGACTACAAACGAGTTCTTTTCTTAAATTGACGCCAATGGTGCGGTTTCCTAACCGCACCGATAGATTGGAATCAAGTCAATTGGGTATAATGTGAATCAACATTGAGATTAGCGATCTCAAATGTCTATTACACAGGTACCCATCTTGCCAAAAAATCCGTATCTGTAGTATCCTACCTTTCGTTTTTATATTTTGAAGGTCTCACGAAATTCTCTACGTTTATCACAAAAGGAGAAATCCTATGGCAATTCGGATCGCTATCATCGGTTGTGGTGGAATGGCAAACGGTCATCTCAACGCGTATCTTACAATTCATAATACCGAACCCGGGAAAGTAGAACTCGTCGCGATGTGTGATGAAGTTAAAGACCGGGCAGACAACTTCGCCAACCGTGTCAAAGAAGTAACAGGTAAAAAACCCGCTGTTTTTGATGACACGGATACAATGCTTTCAACAGTTGGTTTAGACGGCGCAGATATTTGCACTTCACACGCGCATCACCATATCAATGCAATTAAATGTCTCAACACTGGTGTTAATGTCATGGTAGAAAAACCGATGGGTATTACGGTCAAAGCAACCCATGCGATTATTGCCGCTGCGAAAGCAAATGGTAAAATTGCAGCAACCGCAGAAAATATCCGCCGGATGCCGAGCCGCCGCACAGCAGAGTGGTTAATGAACGAAAAACAGATGCTTGGTGAGCTGCGCATGTTCTGTACACAACACGCGAGTTATCGGGAACCGAACTCCCAAAGTGACTGGCACTGGCGACTTGACCTAACACTCGGTGGCGGAGGTATGGTAATGGACTCCGGCGCACATTATTGTGATACGCTGCGCTATCTCTTTGGCGACCCAAGTACCGTTTATGGGCGCGTCTGCCAATTTGAAAACCTTGAAGTCACGAAAGCTGGTGAAATCGTCAAGAACGAACAAGAAGACACGTGGGTTGCAACAATAAACTTCAAGAGCGGTGTCATCGGACTGTGGACATGCACATGGGCAGCAGTCGGACACGGGTTTAATCACGTCGTTTACTATGGAAGCGAAGGGTGCCTACTTGACAACGGAGACATCTTCCACGGACCTTTTGATGGCGCAGAGGTCATCCTCAAAGATGGCTCCCGCCATTCAATGGAAAGCCTCATCTCTGAATATATGGCAAGTCTCTCTGAAGAACAAAAACAGAAACTTTTTCCGCACAATTTCACCGATGGTGTAGTGCTCGAATGCTACGATTTTGTAGATGCAATTGAAAACAATCGTCCACCGGAACTGGATGCCGAAGCAGGGCTCCGCGCAAAATCCATCTGCGAAGCAATCTACGAATCCAACGCATGCGGACAAGCAGTTGACTATGAAGATGTAGTATCAGGGGACGTTGAGGTTTATCAGAAACCGATCAATGAACGGTGGGAATTATAGTTGTCTAATAAAGAACAAGCTGCCGCCACTATGCCTGATAAAGTTATTGAACAGAATCCTCAAAAGAGAGATCGCGAAAAAATTGTCGGTTACTTTGAACTGATCCGAACGAATCCGAACTTTCGTTGGCTTTGGGCAGGACAAGTTGTCAGTCTCTTAGGTGACTGGTTTAATATTATTGCTTCGGCAATACTGATTCGCAATCTGACAGATTCAGGATTAGCATTAGGTTTGTTGTTTACAATACGGATGCTTGCCCCCTTCTGCGTAGCTCCGATCGCTGGAATATTTGCTGATCGCTACAACCGAAAACATATCTTAATCATTACCGATATCGTGAGAGGGTTACTTCTTATAGGATTTCTCTTTGTCAAAGACGAAAACGATATCTTGCTTCTTTATATCCTTGCGGCACTCCTATTTGGTGTAAGCGGGTTTTTCAGTCCTGCCCGGAGTGCAATTCTACCGGATATTACATCACCGCATGAACTCGGTACAGCTAATGCACTGAGTGCTACAACATGGTCAGTCATGCTTGCCTTTGGAGCGGCTCTCGGTGGATTTACAGCAGGGATTTTTGGTGTTCACACTGCTTTTATAATTGATGGATTAACCTTTTTTGTTTCAGCTGGAATTCTACTAAAGATTAAATTACCTAAAACTTTTGTCTCTAAGGCAATGATTCATGAACGTTCAAAGTTTTCAGCATTACGCTATATGTCCCGGCACCCCGATATTTTCTTTATAGTACTACATAAAGCGGCTATAGCACTTCTATTGTCTGCAGGGTTTCAGGTTGCACAAGTTGAGATTGCAAAGACGCATTTCGTTATCGGAATTGATGGTGCGATCAGTCTAGGATTGATGTATTGTATGGGTGGTGTTGGCAGTGGTATAGGACCTATTGTCGCGAGATATTGGACAGGTGATCGCGACAAACCGCTTCGTCGGAGCATCAGTCTTGGTTATCTGATTGGAACGGTTGGACTTGCGATAACTGCACCGCTTTTGAGTCTAACAACTGTGGTGTTCGGTGGTTTCATTCGTAGTATTGGTGGTGGAATCGCTTGGGTGTTTTCAACACAATTGCTCCTTCAACGTGCACCTAACGAGATTCGGGGACGAATCTTTGGCACTGAGTTTGCGCTCTTTACGCTGATGGGTGCTGTCGCTACGGCAATTGTCGGCGTAATGATGGATCTTTTTGGTGTCCGTCTTGTCTTGTGGGGAATGACTGCACTTCCACTTATTCCCGCACTACTTTGGTGGCTTTGGCAGGCGCGACATAGCAAAGCAGCTGAAAATAACGAACTGTCCCTAAAAACGAGAAACCGATGAAGGTTTTTCTTGCATCACAGGAATTATATAACTCCGAATTGTCATTCCCTCTAATGTCTCTGTTTCAACACGTGATTCTGGATTCGTGCGGTGATCAAACACGACATAATACCCCGCATCAGCCTTTTCCGATTTGAGATACGCTACGAGCTGCTTTTTGCCCGCTTGATAATACCTTTCTCCCTCCCATATTTTGGTTTCAACAATATATTTTCGAGAATTGTATAAGATAAGAAGGTCTATCCTCCCACGTCCCGTCTGCACTTCAAGAAACATATCCGCGTTAATGGTACGGATGAAATGATCTAAATAGGCATATAGTAGGTTTTGTCCAACGTACTTCTTAGGTGTCTCAGGCACTTGCAAAATCCGAAATCCAGCGCGCGCAATGAAATCCTTAAAGTTGTCAAGCAGTGCTTCCAGTTCAATTTCTCCAGATGGCGTGAGGTAATCAATAAAATCTTTATCAGCGTCTTCAGGAAAATAGACTTCTTCCAAGCCGTTTATTGCTGGTTTAAATGTTTGCAAAATGCGGTGTTGATAAATCGGATTGACGATTTCACACATTCTGTCGCTGCTTTTCGTTATAACACCATACATAGTAAGTTCATTGATGATCTCGTTATCAAGATTGAATGGCAACCCTCTCTCATAAGAGCAAATTCTCATTAGAAGACTTTCAAAACGGTGATCTCTACGAATATTCGTAAGAAGATGATCAGTATTGGTGTTTCTCTCTTCAAGAAGATGCGTATGTGCTACTAAAAAGTGTTCCATCGCTATCGTTTCAGTTTTGGGAATTTCCAATTCTTCAGTGAGTATTTGTGCAGCTCGGTTGACAAGGAAAGGTTGTCCGGCTGTCTGTTTGTGGAGGGCGATGACAACTTCTGGGTCAAAAGGTTGCCCAATTTCCTCTGTATATTGCAAGAGTAATGCGCGAACTTGTGTCAAACTGAAGTTTGGTAAGTTGAACTCATCTTGGATATTGAAAGGAGAAATTGATCGATCATAGTTGAGTTGTGTGATGCTTTTTACCCCAACGATGCCAACGCTATGTGGACATTGTAGTTCATCTGATAAATAGATGTAGCGGAGCGAATGTAGAAACCCTTTTACTGCAGCTTGAGGAATAGCGTCAAACTCGTCAATGATGAGGACAATCTTCTGCTTGGATCTAAATTGCGAGTTTAGGAAACTTATAAAGTGTTCAAAAAATACTCGCATAGATGCATTATCAATTATTTTCATGTCAACTAAGAATTGACTTAAAGCCTTAGAGGGAATCTCTCCACGTCTTTGAAAAACTCTCTCAATTTCTTTGCACATTTCCCTATCTAAGGATGCATAAAAATTAGAAACAGAGTAGTCTTCATACTCCTCAAAATTCAGTTGAATTGGGAAATAGTCTGACTCTTCAGTTGTGAGTGCCTCAACAGCGAATCGGAAAAATGTGGTTTTTCCAGTTTGGCGCGGTGCGAAGAGGACAACGTACCGTCCTTCTTTAATACGGTTGATATAGTCCGCAATTTCTTCAGTCCGCGGAATAACATAGTGCTTGTCGGGATATACCCTGCCCCGGGTTCCAAAACTTCTCATTTTTCACCTTGATTCTTAAATCACGTCTCAGTATTGCGTTTTCACATGGCGCGGATTGCCTACTTTTGCCTTATTCATCTTCAGCATAGGAATGTCCACTGAAAATTGCCCGTACTTGCTTTGCCGTTTTTGGACCTGATAGCAATTGCCCAATCCTGTCACCTTCTTCTGCCAACAATGTCTTGACATTGTTTAGCACCGGTTCCAACTTATCTCCTGGAAACTTACAAGCACCATTTTCATCCATGTGGATAATCTCACCTGGTGACACATCCATTCCTGCTATTGAGACAGGAACATTGACAGCCTGCACTGCCATCCCGCCGTGTCCGGGTGAAATTCCGCTCAATAGATACTGGAATTCCATCGGACGGATTTCATCAATGTCACGCGAAGGTCCATTTGAAATCACTCCTAAACACCCCACAGATTTCATTGCCGCCGTCATGTTTCCACCTGCTAATCCTACTTTATTTGCTAATTCCGGCGGGAACTTTTGCTGCAATGCCAAAATTGTTGGTTTTTTGGATGCATGTAGGGCATCTATCACGTCCATGAAAGAAAGCTCGGAAAAACCTGGGTCTGGCAAGCCGTAGACACACGTAACCACATACCCCGCAATTGCCCCTAACTCTGGATATATACAACGGATAGTAGTGTCCGTGTACCAATTTTCTGTCCACGGATTGTAAAGTCCAAGACAGAGTGGATTTCCCGGATAGGTAGCAACCACATTTGTTATTGACGGCGTATCATATTTACGTAATTCTGCTAACATTTCCTGTTCTGTTAACGCCATAGTTTACCTCATTTTTAGAAGAATTCTTTTGATTAAACTGGCATCGTCCTGCCAGCGTAAGCACGTCCAATACGGGCAGTCTCTTCTCCTGAACCACAAATTCTCACGCCAGCATCAATACTTGTTTCAATCGTCCCTGGCGATGCGCTCTCCAAAAACCTAAGACCTGCCGATTGGCATGCAGCAAACACACGATCCCTTGCATCTTGCAGTTCCTGTGGACGTGGGTTTGGCGTATGTTTATAACCGAATGACATGCTCATATCACCTGGTCCCCATTCAGCAAAAGCGATTCCCGGGACACGAGCGGTCACTTCAACGTTGGCTAACGCACGTTTATTTTCAAACTTCAGTCCAAGGAGCAATTCACCGTTCGGATTCAGAGGCCACGGATCAGCAGTATCAAGGTATTGGTCAACAGACGCACCCCAAATAGGAGCAGCGGAGCCTTGCCCAGCAGAGCCGCGTCTCCCAACTTCCAATTGTGTCCCAACCCCGATTGTTTGGAAAGGATAACGGCACGCCTCTACAAACGCTTTAACCGCCATCGGTGACTCTGCGTGGCAGAGCAATAGTCCATGCACACCGCGAGCCAACAGTTGACGCATCTGCCATCCGTTCGCACGTATAACGTCAGCACTAACGCCATCAACTGGTAACTCAACAATCACAGTTGGTGTTTTGTGTCCACTATTGGTGGGACCGCCATCGGCAAGCCCCCGCATGAAACTATCTAACCCGGACAGATCAAAACAACCGTGTTCCATACCGACGTTTATATAATCTGCCCACGTTTTTGCCATTGTGCGACCTGCATCATAGTTTAAATTTGCACCCGTGTGACTTCCTGTATAAAAAATTGGCTGATCTTCTGCTAACAATTCAATCGCTTTATTAACCCTTTTGGGCATCTTGATGCTCCTTCTAAGCCCCGTAAAAAAGCATTGAATTGCGGGGCATGTATTTATAGCTGCTTTATGAACTTTATCTTATACCAAATTCCGACAATCTGTCAACAGAATTTTGAGGTTATCATTGATATTCCAAACCACTTGACAAATTAGCAGGAATAGGGTAAGTTAATAATGTAAGCGCGTATCATTTTTATAGTTAACACATCTCTGTAGGAGTCATTAAAATTGTGAAAGCGATTGTCATCAAACTATTGCCCGATAAACGACGCGAAAAGAACGTCGTTACCGATTGGAAAGAACCTGCTTCTCCCGTAAGGAATGAAGTGCTGTGTGAAGCGGTTTTTACAGGATTAACCAACGGGACTGAACGCAACCAACTTATCGGTGGAAACTACGCACCATCTGATGAAAATCTACCGAGTGGTGGCGGTTATCAGAACGTCGGTCGTGTCATTGAAACAGGACCGGATGTATCACAACTTCAAGTAGGTGACCTGATTTACGCCAGTGTTGACCATGTTGAAAGATTTACGATCCCAGAAAATGGTTTGTTACTGAAATTGCCAGATGGTATTGATCCCGTTGAAGCAGCACTCTTCGGTATATCAGGTGTGGCGATGCACTGCTGCTGTCGGGTTGATCCGCGTATCGGTGAAAAGGTGCTGATTGTCGGGCAAGGATGTATCGGCATGTTTGCTGCACAGATTGCTTATGCAATGGGAGCACGAGTCTCAGTGTGTGATATTGATGAATCGCGATTAGAACAGGTACGCCAACTCGGTGTTGCAGAACAGGTATTCAATACCAGTGGCGATGGGTGGCAAGCACAGATTGCTGAAGGTGGTTTTGATGTTGTGATGGATTTTGCTGGCGCGCCAGATATGGTCACGCCAATGATCCACGCATGCAAAACCAGGGGACGTTTGCTCTTAGTCGCAGGAAGATTTGATGTGAACTATACCTTCAACGTGGGGCAATTCAAGGAAATTAGCATTCTGCACTGCAGTCATTTCACAAAAGATGATCTGGAAAATCTCTGCCGTTTTCTTCAGCAAGGATCAGTTAAAATCGCGCCACTTATCCGGCACACGGTAAATGTCAACGAAGTATCCCAGATATATCAATGGCTCCGTGATGAGCCAATGCGATTGCTTGGCACCGTATTTGAATGGTAATGCCAAATTAACATGGATATGATGATTTCAAACACGTTTATGCAATGTAAGAGGCGCAATGAATTGCGCGACTACAAACACAACAAATCAAAAGAAAATGTATAGGTATTTTCAGATTTTACTATATAAGTTAACTTTTTCGTATAGGAGAATTTATGTCAGACGTAAGATTAGGTTTCATCGGCACTGGTGGCAACATGAATCGTCACCTGCGTGAAATAACTCAAATTGGCGGCACAAAATTCGTCGCCTTCTGTGATATTGTGGTCGGAAAAGCGGAACGTGCAGTTGAGCAGTATGGTGGCAAAGCTTATGCTGATTATAACGATATGCTTGCAAAAGAGGAATTGGATGCTGTATATATCTCAATTCCACCGTTTGCACACGGTGCACCTGAAAAAGCTGTCGTCGCCGCTGGACTACCGATGTTCGTTGAAAAACCTGTCCACATGGATGCCGATGAAGCAAAGGAAATTGCTGGGCAAATTGAGGATAAAGGCATCATCACTGCCTGCGGATATCAGGAACGTTACCTTGATATTATTGACAAAGCGCAGGAACTACTCGCTTCACGACGAGTCGGTTTCTTCATGGGCTACTGGATGGGTGGTATGCCCGGTGGATGGTGGCGTGAAAAGGCAAAATCTGGTGGGCAGCTAACGGAACAGACAACACACGAATTCGATATGGCGCGCTACCTGTTTGGCGAAGTCAAAACCGTCTATGCTGTTGCCCGTTATGACCTAATTCCCAATACTGATTACGATATTGAAGAAGCATCTGCTGTCTCATTACAATTTGAGAGCGGTGTGTTTGGCATCATGTTCTCTGCATGCTTTACGACAAATGGACTTCGGCGTTCTGGGTTAGACATCTTCTGTCAGGACGGTTCGTTGGAATATCACCTCCGCCGTGCCCTCGTGCTTTCTACATCAGACGAGACAACCACTTGGAAACCAGAAAATAATTGTACAATTGACATGGATCGTACTTTTATCAAGGCAGTCCGTTCAGGGGATGGAAGTGCAATTCGATCACCGTACCAAGATGCCGCTAAAACCGCAATTTTGTCTATTGCAGCGAATCAATCTTTAGCAACCGGTGATCCTGTGCATTTGACGTAAAGTATTAATAGCATAAATTCGATAAAAGGATTCAATTGTAATCGTAGGTTGGTTGAACGAATGTGTGCCCAATACAGCAACCATTGTAAAGGATATAAGATGTTGGATTTCGCATACTCAACCCAACTTACGATATTTTCAAAGTCAGGTAGAGGTATTGAATAATTAGTGAGTTGGTGGACATCATAAAAAACCATAACTGGAGGGATATTATGTCAAATATAACTAAACTTCTCATTAGAATATTTAGCATCTTTGTGTTGGTGTCTGGTTCACTTCTACTTTGGACACAAGACTCACACTCTCAAGATAACATAGAATTACCGAGTATTAGCCAAGAGACCAAAATTGATGACGAGAACCCACAAAATGAACAATTGCACGTCAAAACACTCAAAAAACGTCCATACTTGACCAAAAAGGATACGCACCAACACACCATATCGAAAAAGCGCGTTTCACCACTTCCAAAGGATATCAACAACGTTATACTACCATTTCCCCCTATAATTGATACACAAATTCAATTTTTCCTGTTAGACCCGGATGTGGCTTTGGTGGGATTAATGTACAAGTACAAGCAAGGAAAAATAGATCTTGATTATGTCGTTGAATACCTTGAATCGCAGTACATTTATGATCCTGCCATATTAAAAAAAACTGGAACCTCGGCGCGCTTTTAGGTATCTCGCAGCAACACTAGTATCAAGTGATATAGTCAAAGCCTATGCGGAACGCATTCTTACCAAAGATCCAGATAACCCTTATGCCAGAGCACGCATGGTTAGATATGAACAAGATAACGCAAAAGCCGCCGCTCTATACCAAGAGATTCTTATAAACCACCCCGATCACCCACCTACCTTGTTCGGATTAGGATACTGCTTATTGGACAATAGTCCAAAGGAAGCGATTCAATACCTAAAGAAGGCGAACCGTCTTGAACCTACGTCCGGACTAATCAGTTTAGCCATGGCATACGAAAAACTTGGTGACGTCAAGACTGCATGGTTTTGCTATAAAAAGAACATAACAATCAGGAAACTCAGGAAATTTGAAAGCTCAAGATTTCCTCCCCCTCAAAGACAGGTCGATTTTTTTTATCCAATTGATGAAACAAATTTGAGAGCTATTGAAGGCGGAAGGCACTGGAGATCAGTGATTAAGCTTTTGCCTGAGCCTAAACAGGAAACCGAAAAAGGAATTCCACGACAAGAAAACGAAGGCGCACCTCGCATGGTGCGGACATTTCAGCCAGTTAATGCGCAGCAAAAAAGAGAAATACAGGAATTCTATCAATTTCGCGATTGGGTGAATCACATCGCCAAAACGAATAGTTTTGTCCATCGGAATGACTTTCTCGCTAAAGAGATAGATGCACACCTCAAAAACGGAAAACCGATGTTTGCTCCTGAACGTATCGTGCGTGCTTATGAAATTACAATACGGTATCCTGGGAAGGAAGGTCTCCAACGTCTAAAGAAGACGGATCCTGAAGTCGCCTTAGAAATTGAACGTCTTATGCAGCAGCAGTCAATAACCCCAAACTAAAGCATGGGACTTGTGCGAAGCGCATACCAAGCGTTCACTCCACAAGTTAAACCGTTGTACTACAGTAAAATATCGTGGTATCTTGGCGTGGTAGCCAGCACGATGTTTCGGATGCTCCCCAAGTCCGATTCCTCTCGGATACTGTGATCTGGATGGGGAAACCACATATACCCTGAAAAGGAGAACACAAACTTATGTTTGTGCATATTAGGGATTTAGTTTTCAGTTATATTTGATTGGAAACTAAACTCCTAATACCAAGAATAAAAGGAGGCGGGCTTTCCTTCCCAACCTAAAGGATGGGGTCTCCAGCCCGAAGAGTGATGATGAGAACAAAGTTCTTAAACTGCTGGTATTTTAACTTATACCCAATTAACGGGATTTGTCTTATTTCCCGGACGGTAGGTGCGGTTTCCTAACCGCACCATAAGCGTCAATTTAAGGAAAGAACTCGTTTGTAGTCGCGCAATGAATTGCGCGACTACGAACACTGATATTCTCGTCCTTTGCGTTATTTGAATGTTGATACAAAAAGGTGCGGTTAGAAACCGCACCTACCGGGTTGGGAACCGCTAAATTGACGCCTATGGTGCGGTTTCCTAACCGCACCGATAGATTGGGATCGAGTTAATTTGGTATTATGACTGTATCATTGCTCGGAACTTTTTAGTAAATTCGCAACTACGTTTTATGCTTGCCACATCTTCCATTTTATACTGAACCACAAGCGGACCAGAAAAACTGATCTCTTTCAAACCTTTCGCAAATGTCTCAAAATCGAAAATACCGCCGCCCGGTTCACCACGATTACTTCCCGACACATGCACATCACCTAAACACTCTTGCATCGTAAAAGCTGCCGCGTGAGGATCTGCACCGTCATTAAATAGGTGGTATGTATCACACGTCAAATAGACAGGTAATCCTGTATCCGATATAAATGCAACACCTTCGCGATAGTTATCAAGCGGACATCCTTTCTCAAATTCAAGGGCAATTTCTATGTTGTGTTCATGACATGCAGGTATCATCTGAGACAGGTTATCTGCAAGTGCATCAAGAGAATCTTGTCGCGACACTCCCTGTGATGGGTTCACCCAAACTCCAATAAACGCTGCATCAAATTTGATTGCAACATCATGCACAGTCTCAAAGTGCTGCAACGTTTCATCTTTTCGTGTAGGGGTTGTCAAAATATGATTACCGAAGCCGATCGTTGGTGCAACGAGGTTGTGTTTTTCAGCAAGATTCACCGCATCCTCAATTTCCGCAGATGAAAGTTCACCAAGAAAAGCGGAATTCACTGGAATGTTAATGCCTTCGTAACCTGCTTCAGCAACAAGACTGAAAATCTCGGCACGCGTAAATCTTCCTAATGTGCCGGAATATGGATCGTAACATGTTGTTAACATGGTGTTTTGGTCCTCTACTATTAGAATTCAACTTCTGTCAATAAACAACACCTATCTCTTCACGCCAAGCATCTAAAAGCTCCATATTCCCTAATGTGTCGTCCCAAGACATTGCTGGTGCTTGCCGTTCAGAAATATGGTTTGCAACCATTTCTGCTTCGTAGGCAAAAAGGTCACGTTCCGCTTCAACTGTTATCTCAGATGTTTCTCTGTGTTGATAGGAATTAAGCACTATTTGACTCGGTGGAATGGGCGTATCTAAAGGCACAGGATTTCTTGAACCACGGCAAGGCGACGACGGACACCAAGGATTTGGAATTGTAATTGTTCCACCAGACCCGTAGATAGTGACGCCACTTCCAACGTTACACGCAACAGCAGTAGTTATTTCCGCCACGATATCGTTCTCAAATTTGAGGGTTGCCGAGGCAATATGGTCAACCCCTGTGGGACCTACTATGCCGTTTGCCTTCACTGAAATCGGATTCAAAAATGGTTTGCCTGCTGCAGCTCCCGCCACTTTACGTGCCATTGAAGCGGTATAACATCCAACATCAAGGATACCGCCTCCACCCATTTCACGATTGAAAATCCGACTCTGTGGATTAAAATTAGATTGATAACCGAACGACGCTTGAATAAATCGCACCTCGCCGATTTCACCATCCTGTATCAACTCAACCATGCGCTGTATCTGTGGATGACAACGGTACATAAACGCTTCCATCAGAAAAACATCGTTTTTGCGTGCTGCATCAACCATGGATGCAGCTTCCCCATGATTCATGCTTATCGGTTTCTCAACCAGAATATGCTTCTTTGCTTCAGCAGCCTTTATTGCCCACTCAGCGTGCAATGGATGAATTGTTGCAATGTAAACAGCATCAACATCCTCGTCTGCCAATAGTTCTTCGTAACTACCGTATTGGCGTGGAACTTCAAAATCTTCAACAAACTTATCCGCCTTTGATTCAGTGCGGCTCGCAACAGCAAATATTTGTCCTGTGTTAGTAAAACGCATTCCGTTACAGAATACATAAGCGATGCCGCCAGTACCGATAACTCCCCAATTTAACATCTGATATTTCTCCATCTAATTAATATTCCTTTGCTGCTTCAATTTATCATAAAAATTCATTTTTGGCAATATAAAGCAATTTCTATCAATTTAGAGCAATTCAGTTTTCCATACTTTGATCTGATTTTACCCAGTCCCCGGTAGGTGCGGTTTCCTAACCGCACCGGATCTTCATAAGAAAATGCACGAAACCCGAATAATCTCTTAAAACTGAATGGCTCTGGCTATCAATTCATTAACGTTGACTTTTATTTAAAATTGCAGTATAATACATTTCAAATCTTCAAAAATTTCGAATATCTGTAAGTAAACGGTGTTAGTCCCTCCGCTGTCATTATTTGGATTAAATTCGACACTGATAGAACGACTCGCACCAAGAAATATAGTTCTACACATACAGAACCGTGAATAGGATATACCTAAAGGAAAACAGATGGCAACAATCGTAAAACATAATACAACAGGCAAGAATTACTGCTTACTCGGTACAGGATTTGGTGTTTTCCAATCTTCGAAACCGAACATGTTTTTTGGTAACTTAATGGCTGATGTAAAAGAAGGGCAATTCGCAATGGTTTGTGTCTGCAATAGTGCCGGAAAAATTTATTGGATAGATGCAGATGACATTACCGTTGTAAGTGTTGATGGACAGAACGTCGGAGAACTGCCACTCACATAATTGACATCAATTCTCATTTCATAAGAGAGATTTTATCTCCGACCGCTTTTTACTCACGAAAGGAAACTTTTTACCGAATGGAATTACAGCAGATTAATATCAAGGTTTTTGTGACCGAAGATAGCAAAGTTAACCATACCAATTTTATCAAAATCTTCAACCGTTGGATTGAAGAGGCTGATTCTGATGATTATTTGAACTATGCCGACTATTCACACGTTGATGCTGGACCAGGCGTACTACTGATTTTGAAGCAAGCAAACTATAGCATTGACAGTGCCTATCATCAGGATGGATTTCTCTACAATAGGAAGCATGATGTGGAGGGCGATAACGCTGAAAAGATTCGCCAAGCTCTTACTGAGACACTCTCTAAATGCGAACTGTTGGAAGCATCGGAAGAATTGGAAAATGCTATCCATTTCAACGGATCAGACATCCTATTTATGATAAACAATCGCCACATCGTACCAAATACACCGGAAACAGCGGAAGCGATTCAAGCAGACCTTGAACCTGTGCTACAACAGATGTACGGTGGAGACGATTTCACAATAGAACGCACCTCTAAGGATGTCCGCGAACGTTTCGCCGTGCGAATCTCCGCGAATTCAGACAAACCGATTTCAGAACTTATCTCCAATCTCGGAGGTTAAGATGTTTAACTTTTCCAATGAACAGATTGAGCGGTATAGCCGACATATTATTCTTAAAGAGGTCGGCGGGATGGGGCAGACGAAGCTGCTTGAGTCAAAAGTGTTACTTATCGGTGCAGGAGGTCTCGGTTCGCCTATAGGTGTCTACCTCGCCGCAGCGGGTGTCGGAACACTCGGTATCGTTGATGACGATGTGGTTGACCTGAGCAATTTGCAACGTCAAATTCTACACGGCACAAGCGATATTGGTATACCGAAAACGAAATCCGCAGAAGCCAGAATCGCTGATATGAACCCTGATGTCAAGGTGATTCCTCATAATGAACGTATCAGCTCAGAAAACGCTTTTAAGATCCTGGAACAGTACGATTTGATTGTGGATGGATGCGACAACTTTCCGACACGCTACCTTCTCAACGACGCGGCTGTCATGCTTGGTAAACCGATAGTGCACGGAAGCATTTCTCAGTTTGAAGGGCAAGTTACCGTACTTTATCCGGGGAAGGGCCCGTGTTATCGATGCATTTTTTCCGAACCGCCTCCACCGGGTATGGTTCCGAACTGTCAAGAAGCTGGTGTACTTGGTGTGTTACCCGGTATTATCGGCACAATTCAAGCCGTTGAAGCGATTAAAGTTCTTTTAGACATTGGCGAACCTTTGATCGGAACCCTCCTGCTTTTCAATGCGTTAACGATGGATTTCAAGCGATTGAAACTCCGTCAAGATGAAGGCTGCCCAATGTGCGGTGAAAATCCTACCATTAAAGAACTAATTGATTACGAAGAATTCTGTCAAGTACGGTGGTAAGTGCTGCTCAGACTTCTTTGATTGAAATGGAGTATGCAATGGAAGAAGGTATAACGATAATTATAATGTTAACTGGTATTTCTCAAAAGCACTCAGAAATCAGTATCTATCTATGGTCTCTCAATACGCGGTTATGAAAATGCTAAAAAATACTAATTGATAAACCTCCATTATGTGAAAAAAGCACTTTATTTTCAATACAAAATAGAATAAATTGTCCATTAAATGGGTTTTTTATAGGTATTTCGTATTGATGTTATTAGGTTTAGAGGAATTAGAAAAACTTCACTCATGTAAAATGTGTGTGCGTTTGTTTTCACGAAATCAATGGTCATAGGGGTAAAAAGTTTCATTTGCACTTATTTTTTACATGAGCCGAACAATTGTGAGAAATGCCAGGTTAACTGGCATTACTGTAGCGATAATCTGCATCATCTTTATGCTAGATAGGATAGATAAAACACTTCAGAAGAATGGCGAAAGTTTGTCCAAAATTGAGCAACATCTTGGAGATACTGAGGAAGAAGTAAAGGTTGATAAACAGACACAGCCAGTTGTTACAGACAATGTTGATGATTCTGCTTGAACCAGATTTTCCAAATAATACCCAATTAACCCAATTCGTAGCGTGAGGTCCCCGTGCCTTGCAATGCTTGACTTTATCAGAAAACTTCAAATCAAGTTAATTTGGTATAATAGCAAAGCTGAAATGTGTGAAACGGTCTTCAATCAACAAAGGAAAGCAAAACGATATTGAGAAGGATATGGAGTTAGTTATTTTTGTTTCATCTATTGTAATTTCGGCTATTCTCATCATGATACGTGGAGAACTCAAGGATATTGGTGAAAGTCTACACGAGATTGGGAAACATCTTGACCGAATTAATAAGAAAGATGGAAGTTGACAAACAGACAGAATCGAGCGGTGAAACTACGCAGTCGATCTCTCTGCCCGATCCCAACTGTCCTATCCTCTGTTAGGACAGTTGGATCACAGTATTCCTTAACCTGCACATCTGAAATTTGCGGTTGGGTAGAACGCAGCTAAACCAAATGGCACAAAATTACGATAATATGGCAAAAAATCTATTAACAGATTATGCCACCGAAATCTCACAGTTTGTACTCGGCGTGAAAGATGTTAAAGTCCTTGAAAATCTTGACACTGAACAACAGACTATTATAGGACAACACACTGATAGCACAAAACGTGTCCGTGTCAATAACCACGAAGCTATTTTGCACATAGAGCTGCAACTCCGCGATAGCACGCGCAAACCGATGTGGACACGAAACGCAGCGTATCACGGATACCTCGTCGGTGAACATCAGATGCCTGTCTACTCCAACGTCATCTATTTCCATCCAAATGCTGGAAGGAATGACACCGGAATATACGAATATAGTTGGCGCGGTTACAAATACACCTTGCACTACAAAGTGATACGACTTATTGAGATAGACGGTCAATCGGTTTTGGAAATGCAGGCACCAGGCATGCTGCCATTTACACCTCTCATGAAACCGCCTACAGGGATGAACGCTGAACAGTGGGTGCAACAATGTGTTGATGCGACAACTGCCGCCTCTGTCGATCAGCGAACACATGCAGATTTACTTTACGCTATTTATCTCTTCGGATGTATAGCACACGATCCTGAACTTTTTAAACGAATTATACCGGAGGAAATTATGCGAGAATCTAAGGCTTTTCAACTTATCTTAAGAGAGACTACCATCAAACATATCTTGGCATTATTGCAGGTGAAATTCCAGGCAGAAGCAGTGAGTGCGCTAACACCAGCACTTGAAAACATTGACGATTTACAACGTCTTGAACAGTTGCTTCTCGATGCTGCGCAGGTAGAAAGTCTCGAAGCCTTTGCACAAATGCTACAAGAATAGATTGAACAGTAGCAACAGAATAATATCGTAAATGCTAATTTTTCTTCCGGTTGTTCTGAACCCTGATCGCGTCCATCACACCTTTGAGGTAGTGGCTAGTAGTCGGGTCGCAGTGTAGGTAGATGCTCCCTGTCCCTTTTGAGGATGCGGTGCATCTCTGCAGCCGCGGTCCCATAAACGCAAGATACGCACGCATTGCAACTTTGTTCCCGGACACCGCATTTTGCAGCACTTGGGAAGTAAGACGCGGAGTTTATCGCTTGTATAATACCCAATTAACGGGATTTGTCCTGCAAGGTCCTCGTGCCTTGCAATGCTGACTTTATCAGAAAACTTCAAATCAAGTTAATTTGGTATAATAGCAAAGCTGAAATGTGTGAAACGGTCTTCAATCAACAAAGGAAAGCAAAACGATATTGAGAAGGATATGGAGTTAGTTATTTTTGTTTCATCTGTTGTAATTTCAGCTTAAACGAATTATACCGGAGGAAATTATGCGAGAATCTAAGGCTTTTCAACTTATCTTAAGGGAGACTACCATCAAACATATCTTGGCATTATTGCAGGTGAAATTCCAGGCAGAAGCAGTGAGTGCGCTAACACCAGCACTTGAAGACATTGACGATTTACAACGTCTTGAACAGTTGCATCTCGCTGCTGCATAGGTAGAAAGCCTCGAAGTCTTCACACAAATGCTACAGGAGTAGATTGAACGGTAGCAACAGAATAGACATCTACTTGTAAGCGCACTGTTAATAGTGTCCAAGAATTATAGTTTATGAAGTTTAAGTATTTAATTCGGTAAAGCCGGTTTTCCCCAGGGCCGGTAGGGGCGGTTTCCTAACCGCACCATAAGCGTCAATTTAGTGATCCTCCAGGTCCGGTAGGTGCGGTTAGGAAACCGCACCGTTTCGTTTTCGCAACTGATTATCGGACGCATATTCCATAAGTTCCGGTGCGGTTACAAACCGCACCTACCGGGTTGGGGACCGCTAAATTGACGCATAAGGTGCGGTTTCCTAACCGCACCGATAGATTGGAATCCCGTTAATTTGGTATTATTTTATGAATAATGTCAACTCTTTTCTAAAATTCTGAGATCTTGATTTCGGCAATTAACAAGATTGATACTTATTTTATTCAAACATTCCCATCATTAAATCAAAACCCCGCTGCCGATTCGCATCAGCAGCGGGGTTATGCTTATACATCCAATGTTCGCGCTTAACCATCCAAATGGAAGACTGCCATCTTCAACTCAGTCATCTCTTCAATAGCGTATTTCGGACCCTCTTTGCCCATACCGCTCTCTTTTACACCGCCATACGGCATCAAATCCGCACGCCACTGCGTTCCCCAGTTCACCATCAGGTTGCCAGATTCAACCTCGCGAACAAACCGCATTGCCCAATTGATGTTCTGTGTGAAAATAGCAGCACTGAGTCCGTAGTTCGTATCGTTCGCGAGGGCGATTGCTTCGTCAATGTCGTTGACACGCGTCACACCGACAGCGGGCCCGAAAACTTCATCACAAGATATTTTCATCTCAGGTTTGACGTTAGCAAGGATAGCGGGAGTTACAAACTGATCCTGCTTTTCACCACCCGTGAGGAGTTCTGCACCGTCTGCGACGGCTTCCTTGATCCATTCGGAGACACGGGCAGCATCCCTTTCTCGAATCATTGGACCCATCCGGACACCAGATTCCAACGGATTACCGATACCGATTTGTGCGACTTCTGCTTGGAAAGCATCTAAGAAATCGCCGTAGATTTTCTCATGTGCGATAACGCGCTGCGTCGATATACAGACCTGTCCAGCATTAGAATAACCGGACGCTGCAGCTGCACGTGCAACCTTCTCCGGATCCGCATCAGGCATAACGATGAGCGGTGAATTTGAACCGAGTTCCATTGTCACACGTTTCAATCCTGCGACCTTACAGATATGTTCGCCAACATCACGGCTACCTGTAAAGGTAATCTTCCGGACACGTGGATCTGTACAGAGGGTATCGCCTATTTCGCCGCCGGGACCTGTAACACACTGGATCGCTTCAGGTGGTGTGCCTGCTTCTAAAAAGAGTTCTACCAATTTCAGTGCGGAAAGCGGTGTATCCGTTGCGGGTTTGATGATAATTGCGTTTCCACCTGCAATGGCAGGACCGGCTTTGTGGCAAACAAGGTGCAGTGGAAAGTTGAAAGGACTAATACCTACAACAATACCGCACGGCACGCGCACCGTAAACCCAAATTTGTTTTTAACACCGGGCGCACCTTCAAGTGGTATCGTTTCACCAGTTAATCGTTTTGCTTCTTCTGCAGAGAGCGCGATGATTTCGGAAGCGCGCGTGGCTTCAACGGTCGCCTCGGCTAATATTTTTCCCTCTTCGCGGGTGATAACTTCGGCAAGTTCGCCTACGCGTTCTATCATCAAATCCGCGACTTTCCGCAAAATTTCATAACGTTCATATCCGGTCAAACCAGCCATGATTTTTGCACCGCGTTCCGCTGTCTGAATTGCGGTTTCAACGTCGTTAGCATCCCCTTTCGGCACAGTATCAACAACTGAACCGTCAAAGGGACTCAGTACGTCTATTTTATTTGATTTGTCAATCCATTCTCCACCAACGTGCATTCGCATAATGCGTTTTCTCCATTTCTGTTTCGGCACACGTGTGTACCTGTTACTTTTATTTTTTGGCTTTTATCAAACCCCAAGTTGTTGTTGCTTTTCCAGCTGCCTCAACAGCGGCATAATCTGCTAAGCCAGTACCCATGACATCGTTGAGTTCATTTTCAGAAAGAGCCGTTGTAAAGAAGCCAACTTCGTCAAGAAGCCCTGTTGCTGCAATACCACCGGGGTAAGCACCAATCCAGATTGGCGATTCATTGGTATCCAACGTTCCATCACTCGGTTTTTCACTATCCAGTTTCCCATCAACGAACATTTTAATGCTTTTACCATCATAGACTTTGGCGATGTGATGCCATTGATCATCAGTAACAATGACTTTGCCATCAATTTGACCTTTTTCCTTTCCTGCGTTCCACATGAAAACAGGAAACCCATCTATGTGAATCCATATATCAAGATGTCGGATCTCTTTTGGTTCGGGCCAAACATCACCATTTCGCCAGACGATATAATGCCAGGCAGCGGACTTTAACTTAACCCATGCGACGAATGTGTACGGATCAGCATTGAAAACGTCGTCATGTGGGATGTGGACATAACTATCTTTATTGCCGGAGAATTTCAAGGATCTTCCGAATTTACCGTAGGAAAACCTGCTTAATTTTCCTTTGATTTCACCATCATTTCCACTGACTACATCTTTGACGACATCTCCATCCATCTCTTCAAATAACCATGCACTGACTAATCCAAGTTTTCCAGCGTGGGCGGGAACAACCACACAGATAATAAGCATTGTTAAACTTAAGATACTTGTTGTGATACTCACTACGGCTAAAGCCGTGTGCTTCTTTTGCACACAACTCTCCTATGTGATTCCTGCTTCCGTCTCTCGTGCCTCCGAATGAGGTCTTATTTGTACTCCACAGGCGTAACTTCCCGTGTATCCCACGGTAGGTTGTTAGCGAATGTGGTAGGGTCGTTGTCCTAACAACGCATATTAGTTTTTCTCTACCACATTCTAATGTTTTTTGACCCACAGTTAAAGCAGTGGGATTGTCAGCTAATTCCCTTCATCAAATTCCTATTTTTTGAAATCACATTGGCAGTTTCAGACGCGACAATTGTCAAGCGCGTCCTCATCCAATTCAACTCCCAATCCCGGTTTGTCTGGTATCGTTGCGTATCCATCAACAAGCGGAATAGTTGACGGTGTGACAATGTCAAAAGCGCGCAATGCATTTAAGGTAATTGATGGCATTGTCGCATTCCGCATAACCGCAGCAAGATGCATGACGTAACTGGTTGTGATACCGAGACCAACAATCTGTATCCACACTAGGAGATGTGCCGCATCTGAAATAATTGCTTCACGTTTGGCATTGGTAGCACGCGAATCTGGATAAGCAATAATAAACGAATCGTTCATCTTTGCGCGTATCGCTTCAACCGGATCAGGATTTCCAAAATGAATTGTTATCGGCATGTCTGTGTGCTGCTTAATCTCTCTATATCCATCTATATGCGACTGTGGAATTGGTGTTTCAAAAGACTCTATATTGTAATCTTTGAGTTGTCTGGCAACTTCAATGGTGCGTGCTGCGGTTTCAAATGAATCGTTGGCATCCACGCGGAGTTGATAATCATCTGGAACAACCGCTGTGATTGCTTCTACCTGTTCTTGCACTTCAAACCATGGACGTGCCTTGATTTTATGAAGCCGATAACCGATTGAGTATGCATATTGCGCTTCAGCTGCCCACTCCTCCGGTGTCATGTCAATCGACCAATATCCGAAAGGTGTCTTGTCGTGAAACTTTTCACCTAAAAGTTGATGCACAGGTACACCGAGTGCCTTGCCCATGATGTCATAAAAGGCTTGCTGAAGTGGTGTCGGTGCCCAACCGTTCATAAACTCAAATGGATTTCTACCAATATATCGTTGAGTAGTTTCGTCTGATTGAAACGAGCCATCACCGATACCAATAATCCCAGCATCAGTATGTACCTTATAAACGTGGTCAATCTGATATAGATTACGGCGCGTCATCAATTCATAGATACCATCATGATATGGAACTTTTACCTTAATAACCTCTATTTGTGTAATTTTCATGCTTCCGGCTCTCCTTTATCAGGATAGTGATGTCTTGTCCGCCGCCAATTGAGTAAAATATAGTGGCGTATAATAACGACTATTCATCACGACGAATCCAACTAACAACATCTTCAGCTTCACCCGATCCACCTTCCAAACCATCACTTCCGAATGAGATAAGGTCGTATCCGTACCGGTCATGCACACCGGGACGTATGTAAATATATGGGTTACCCCACGGATCTTCTGTGATTGGAATTTGAATGTACGGACCCAGCCAATTTATAGGAAGTGGCGGTTCCTCAGGTGCTTCCCAAAGTGCCTTCAAGCCTTGTTCTGTGGATGGATAATCTCCACTGTCTTGAGCATATCTATCAAGAGCGATACCAAGTGTTTCAATGTCTTCAGCAGCGCGTGTTTGTAGCGCGCGCCCTGCCTGTCCAAGCAAACGTGGTGCCAGAACCACAGCAGCAATGACACCAAGAACGACTACACCAACTAATATCTGTATGAGTGTTAACCCGGATTGTTTTGAATCGATTTGTGTGATACTCACTACGGCTAAAGCCGTGTGCTTCTTTTAGCACACAACCCTCCTCTGTGATTCCTGCTTCCGTCTCTCGTGCCTCCGAATGAGGTCTTATTTGTACTCCACAGGCGTAACTTTCCGTGTATCCCACGGTAGGTTGTTAGTGAATGTGGTAGGGTCGTTGTAGTAACAACGTATATTAGTTTTTCTCTACCACATTCTAATGTTTTAAGTGATTTCGCACCAGCATCACACACCTTTCCACAGGTGAGGGATAGGACCCATACAGGTTGTCCGGGGTGGAAACCCTATCCACGATGAGACATATAGTCCAACATGTTTTGGTGCAAATGTCATAAGTTTTTTGACCCACGGCTAAAGCAGTGGGATTGTCAACTAATTCCCTTCAAATATGTTCAAGAAGTTTATCACATTTTTTTGAATGTGTCAACTTTTTTGTTTGGTGTTGAATTTGTTGGAAATTGCCATTTTATATAAAAAATGGTATAATTTCAGTTATGAATATACATCAATTAACAGGAAAAACCGTCGGGGCTGCGGTCTCAGGCGGTCTTGATAGCTGCACGATTACAAAGTGGTTAGTCGATAAAGGGGTCAATGTCGTTTGCTTTACAGCGGATCTTGGACAACCTGATGAGCGTGACGTTGACGAAATTCGGGAACGTATGTTGGCATGTGGTGCCAAAGAGGCAGTCATTATTGATGCGAAGGATGCACTCGCTAAGGAAGGACTTCGTCTCATTCAGTGTCAGGCAATGTATGAAGGTGGATATTGGAACACGACTGGCATCGCCCGGCACGTTACAGTGAAAGTACTGCTACCAGAGATGGAAAAACGCGACATTTCTATTTTGACACATGGCGCAACCGGTCGCGGAAACGACCAAGTTCGATTCCAACTTGCGACGAATATGCTTAATCCGCACTTTTCTGTCTATGCACCGTGGCGAGATGCTGAATTTCTCAAGCAGTTCGGTGGTAGAAAAGAGATGATAGATTTTTGCCAAGAACACGGTTTACCGGTTACCGCTACGCATGAAAAACCTTACTCTACAGATGCGAATTTGCTCGGATTAACCCATGAAGCTGGTAGGTTAGAATCGTTAAAAACACCTGCTGGGTTTATTACACCTGGAATGGGTGTGCATCCGAAAGATGCACCGGATGATATAGAACATTTCACCGTTACATTTGCACGCGGAATACCGGTAGAAGTCAACGGGAGTCCCTGCACACCGCTGATGAGTTTGGTGGAAGCAAACCGGATTGGCGGACGAAACGGAGTCGGTATCGGGATTCACACTGTTGAAAACCGATTTGTCGGAATCAAAAGCCGTGGTGTCTATGAGTCACCGGGAATGGAATTGTTAGGAAGATGCTATGAATACTTGCTCCAACTGATATTAGATAGACGGGCGCGAAAACTCTATGATAGTATTTCGTCCAACGTTGCTGAACAGATTTATCAGGGTTACTGGTTTGATTCCGCTACGCAATCTATGTTAGCATCAGTTGAACCATTAACGCGTTTGGCGAGTGGGACTATTTCGGTTGCGTTGTATAAAGGCAATGTATCATTTCATGCAGCAAGTGGTGTGCCGCATTCACTTTACTCTGAAGAAACGGCTTCAATGGAGGATATTGGGGATTTCGATCACGCGGATTCGGAAGGCTTTCTGGCAGTTTTGGGGGTTGGCGCGCGTGCTTCTGCTATCGCTGGGCAGATACAAGATTAACAAGGGAGTCAAATTATGAAAACGCAAACCTTCACTGCAAGCATTTCGCAAGAAGGTGAGATGTTTATTGCTCAATGTTTAGAAATAGATGTTGCGAGTCAAGGTAAAAGTGAAGACGATGCGATTGCGAATCTCAGAGAAGCATTAGAGCTCTATTTTGATCCTCCTCGTCCTACTGTTATGCCGAAACTCCGCAAATTTGAAGTATCCATTGATGCTAATGCAACCGATGAGGGTGAGTTTTCTTTTTTGGCGCGTCTTTCCTAAGTTAAGGCACTTCAATTTTGGAAAATAGTTGTGTGATAATGCTTTCAACATCAATACCCTCAGCTTCTGCTTCGTAGCTAAGGATAACTCGATGTCTTAGCACATCCATTCCAACCGCATGAATGTCCTCAGGTGTAACATATCCGCGTTGTGAGAGGAATGCATGAGCCCTTGAGGCAAAAGCAAGAAAAATCGTTGCCCGCGGCGATGCACCATATTCAATCAGGGGACTTAACTCGTCCAATTGATATGCTTCCGGCGCGCGCGTTGCACACACAAGATCGACGATGTAAGTTTCCAGCTGTTCCGCCATATAGATGTTGCGCGTGAGTTCACGGAATCTGATAACATCTTCACAGGAGATAACCTCCTGAATTTCAGGTATCTCTTCAGTTGTCATCCTGCGAAGAATTTTCAGTTCCTCTGAATGTGATGGGTAGTTGACCTTAACCTTTAACATAAATCTATCCATTTGTGCTTCGGGAAGTGGATAGGTGCCCTCATGCTCAATCGGGTTTTGTGTGGCTAAAACGAGAAATGGATCGTCAAGTGGGTAGGTCGTGCCGCCAATGGTGACCTGCCGTTCCTGCATTGCTTCCAACAACGCACTTTGCACTTTTGCTGGTGCACGGTTTATTTCATCTGCAAGGATAACGTGGGCAAAAATAGGACCTTTTTTAGTGTAGAACTCGCCTTCCCGTTGGTCATAAATTAGGGTCCCGACGAGGTCTGCGGGGAGAAGGTCAGGTGTGAATTGGAGACGACTGAAAGAAGCATCAATCGTTTTTGCGAGTACGGCGATAGCTGTAGTCTTCGCAAGTCCGGGGACACCTTCTAATAGGATGTGTCCATTACATAGTAGTCCGATAACTAAACGTTCAAGTAGTGTTCGTTGTCCGACAATGATTTTTCCTGCCTCGCTCAGAATTTCTTGTATCAGACTGCTATCGGCTTGGATGCGGGCATTCATCGCCTCTAAATCGTAGTTTTGCATTTTATTGTCAAACCAGGAAATAATTAGTTTTCAATAATCTCAACCTTTAACGACACCCTAAGTCGTTCTGCAATTTTCTCAAGCAGTCGCTTTTTCTGCTTTGTACTTGTATTCGTTATTATCCAGTAATTCCCAGATCGCCTCGTGCTATTTGGATAGTCGTCATAAGGTGATACAAGTTGATATCGACCAATTTTTAGACCAAGTCGCCTTACTTGTTCTATTTCCAGTTTTTCAATTACCTCAACAAAAGTATCCGCCCCAGTAGATAAATGTATCTGTTCGCCGTTAGGCATTGTGACGCATAGAGGACCTTCAGAGCGTATAATGTCTGGATCAGGATTCAAAAATACATCTATCTGTTGTGTTGTTTCTTGAATTCTTGTTAGCAACACTTCGTACTTCTCTATTTCTTCTTGTATCAACTGTTTTAGCATCCCTGTTTGTGGGGTCAGATCGTGCTGTAAAGAGTCTATGCCTTTGCGTAAAACAGGTTCTAATTCGCCTAGTAAGTTAGAAGTTTCTGTGAGTAAATTACGTTCGTCATTCATATTTCTTTATCTCCCTTATTTTAGGTAGGTAGGCAACCGCAAACCACCTGTCCGTGTTAGTGCGGGAATCAACGTCAAATGCGCGTGGTAGCATGGTAGCATTTGACAGGTTTAACGTTTCCTCACAGGACAGATTATAGGGTGTTGAATTTCGTGTACGCTTTATCCAACCAACCAACGAACTATTATACGATATTCCATTAGAATGGTATCTCGTCATTTTTTGAAAGACATTATGGCTGTAACCCTAAAGTTGTTAAAGTATTCTTACCTGAAGAATCTTTTATATTAATCACTGCAGATTCTTTATTGACACCTATAATTAATGATGATTTAGCATTTTCTATGTGAGCCACGTTACGATCCAGAATATAAATTGCTGCAGTATCGTCAGTCGTATTTAAGAGAATATATCCTTTTTGATTATTTCCTATAGCAATACTTTCTTTTACCAAAAGTGTGTCACAAGTTATAATCTTTTTTTGTCCTGATAAATCTTGCGCCTTGATATCACTATCAATGCTTCCGATAATATAGGCAAAGAAAGCAATAAATGCGCCAATTATCATGAATAAAATTCGTTCAAAAGTTCGTTTTATCTTTTACTCCTTTGAATTTGGTTACGGCACGCGGAGCGTGCTTACTACTTTTAAGCGCATATTTAACATCAAATTGTTTATGGGCACCTCTCAATCAAACAAAATCTTTATCTAATTATTGAATGTGGGTGGTCCTTAGGAGAAGAAAGGTTGCGTTTCCCCTTCTTGAAAGGACTGTTCAAGCCACGGGTCCTTGGTTTTCCGCCTGAATTCAATGACCTTTCGCCGCATCTCGTTGACTGTGCCCTGTAATTCTGGGGCATCAATGAGGTTTTTCGATTCTGCGGGGTCATTCTGCATATCAAACAACGCTTCGCGACTTTGATGCACAAAATCTTCCCGTTGTCGCTCTCCTAATTCCTGTATATTGTCATCCCGCACAACTGTCCATGAAATAGAACGGAACAGGTCACTCGGAAGCGGTGTCTTCAATTGATACGCCAGATTGCGGACATACTTGTATCTCCGTCCGCGTAATACCCGATACGGATAGTAGTTAGTCACTTCGTGGAAGCAGTGAGAGTAATATGTTTCCTCCCACTGTCCGTTGCCTGGATTGGGGCTGTCATCCTCAAGGATGGGGATCAATGACCTGCCGGGGAGTGCATCTTCTCTGTCAGGATGGGAAACGCCACACCAATCTAACATAGTTGGGCAGAAATCTACCCAGTTGACAAGTGCCTGATTACGGAGCCCACGCCGCTGCTGCGTGGGACTTGCAATTAGCAGTGGGCAGTGATGTCCACTATCAAAACTGGATGCTTTTGCACCGGGAAACGGCATTGCATGATCAGTTGTTACAAATACAAGTGTTTCGTCTGCTCGTCCGGAATCCTCAAGTGCATCCAAAGCTGCGCCGACCACAGCATCCCATCGCGAAACACTCTCGTAATAGTCCGCGAGGTCTTCGCGCACAGCGGGGACATCCGGTAGGAAATTCGGAACAATTATCTCGTCAGGAGAATAGGAACCCGGTTCAATACCAGCATGCTGCCGATCATTTCCGAATCCTTTTCCTGCGCGATGCGGATAAGTGCTGCCAATATGCAGATAAAACGGCGTCCCTGTGTTTTGTGTGAGGAATTGTCCAATTTTCTCTGCTACATCCACAGGACTTCGGGGGTTAACCTTTGGTTCATAACCGAAAGGGTAAACGCTTATAGGTTCAACGTGCTTCTTTCCGATACACGCAGTAGCAAATCCGTGTGACTTTAGAATCTTCGGGAGTGATTGCATGTGTTCATGCGTGCGAAAACCGTGAATACCGTGGCAGTGTCCATACTGTCCATGCGTATGGCTATGTTGTCCTGTGAGGATACAAGCACGGCTCACTGCACAGGAAGGACTTGTGCAGAATCCGTAGTCAAAAACAACGCCGCGCTCAGCAAAGGCATCAATTCGGGGTGTTCGGATAACTTCATTACCGTAGCACCTTGCGATGCGGCTCCAATCGTCCGCAATAACGAACATTACATTTTTATAACTCATAACTCCCCTTCAAGACAGCAAAATCAAGTGGATGTCTCAACTTGGACCAACATGTAGGCATTTTCTCTCATATATCGTAATAGTAGATTTTACCAACCCTACGTATTTAAGTCAAGAACGATTTTTATTTTTTTGCTTGACATTTTTTTTCAATATATTTATAATAGTCTGTAATGCATAATCTGATGCCAAATTTACAAGTTATAATACAACTTATAGATGATTGGAACATAAAGTCTTGATATGCGCGCAAGTTACGTTTCTGCAAAATCTGGTATATGAAAACACAATATGACATATTCTGAACGTGAAAGGGGTAAAGTTTGAAGGATTCATTCCAAAATAGAGTTTCAATGACCCCACCGAACGCTATTCAACCAGTAACGATTCGTCCTGCCCGTGTTGAAGATGTTTTCGGAGTAAAGACTTTAGCCGATCAACATAAGGTTGAATTGGGTTTTATAAGAAAATCTATTCTGTACAAAGCACAGGAAAAAGGTTGGCTCCTTGTTGCTGTAAAGAATGAAGAGGTCATCGGTTTCGCTAATTTTCGTATTCGTCAGGATAACAACGCAACGCTTTACGACATCGTTGTTGACAAACCGTATCGCAAACAAAATATTGGAAAACGGCTTATACAACGGTTAACGTGGTTGGTAAACGTAGCCAGTGGCGAACACATTCGACTCAAGTGTCCACAATCGCTCCCCGCAAACGCGTTTTACGAGAAACTCCAATTTATACACATAGAGTCCGAAACAGGTAAGAAACGCCCGTTAAACGTGTGGCATTACTCTCTCCCATCTCTGCCGCGAACATTTGAATTTTATGAAAATGGTACAGGATTTCTTTATAATGCACCGGAGCGTTCGCTGCACTTCTATGCTTCTGCGACGATTGCTCCTGGAGAAATACGAAAAATCTACGAGTTCTGGCATACATACGCCCATGATTTTCACTGGCCCCGCGGTAAACCGAATCCGTTCCAACGATTGTTGATTTCGCCAGTGCTTGCAAGTCCTTCAACGCTCGCGTTTGTGCGTGAACTCAAACGCATAGGTGAGACGGAAGAGGTAATGTTTGACTCCGGTGGTTATTTTGTGCAAAAGGGCGACATTACCTATAATGAGCTCTACGCGAAACTTTTGGAGATTTACCACACAGAGGACTGGGCAGACATTTACATCCTACCTGATAATCCGCCACTTAGTAAAGATTCATTGTCTACTGCTGAGGATAAAATCAGACAAACTGTTGATGGAAGTGTGTCCTTCACTTATCAACTTCCCAGTGAAATCCGTAAAAAGGTAATGCCGGTAATTCATGCCAAACGGCCGTTCCATCTGGATTACTGTTTGCAAAACTATGAACCGTTGATAACTGAATCTAAACGAATCGGTTTCGGGTCTTTTGCAACCAGTGGTGCCACGAATTCTATTAACCGGATTAATGAGGATGTCCTTGGGTTATTAAATGGACTAACGCTGCAACTCGTCAATGGTACAAATCTTCACAGTTTCGGAATCGCAACTCCGCCTGCCATCCTCTGCTTGGCAAAGGTCGGTGTACGAACCTTTGATTCCAATGGCTGGATGCGGACTGGTGGATATGGAAAAATATTTTTCCCCTACACCTTTGGGAAAATGATTGACTGTAACACCCGAGGTTATGCTCGTATCCACAAGCGAGACCTTGAGCCCTTAAAATTGGGGACTGGACACCGATGTCCATTTTGCGTGTCCTTTGACGAGTTGTCTGACAGGAACGGTAGATGGTTTCGCATTATGCACAACCTAATAGTCATGGCAGAGCTAGAGACATACCATGGCAACCCACAGTGGGAGATTCTAAGGGAACATTCGGGCAACTACTACCAGATGCTGAAAGCCACATCAGAACAAAAATTAAATCGATATTAAACAGAGAAATGCATGTCACGAATACATATTCTTAAAGGATTTTCAGACTTAGATGGTGCTTTATGGGTGCTGAAATACCACCCTGAACTCCGGACCCGATCCGATATCATTAGCATTATCCTTAAAAACGGAATTACTGTAACTGATAAATCTAGATTTGAGGTTATGCAGTTACTTGGAGAATGGGGGCTTGTAGACCGCAAGCAGCAGCAATTTACTCCAAGAGGAGAAGAATTTTATTCTTTGTGGGAAATGAAACGGGATATTGCCATTGATGTATTGCATGGGTTGCAATACAGTTTATGGAACCAGCATACTCCCGATCAAAACCTTGCATCGTGGGCTTACCAACAAGTGTGTGATTATCTCTGGGAATATCAAACGTTACCGCAAACACAAGATTTGGTTGCTTACATTTATGACAGTCGCGAGGAATTAAATGAAAGTCAGGGCAGTATCGCAAATGCCTTTAGTACTAAATCTGTCAACGGTGCTTACGATTGGTTATCCGCACTATCACCATCAGTACTCAAAGATATTAAGGAAACAGCAAAGGGAAAGAATTTTAAGAAAGCCATCTTTGCCCGCCGTACCCACTGTTCCTCAGCACTATTTCTAATGGGCTTAAGTTGGATTACTAGAGAGTCTGGAAACGATTTCGGAAACTTGATGGCGATTGACGAGGCACGGAAAAAGCAGGTTTGTCGGTTCTGTCTCATTGAAGAAACAGGATTTGATTTTATGCTTAGTGAGACCGTTCGCCGTTTTTCTTATATCTCCATACAACGCACAGTTGCACTTTATATTGTTATAGAACGTGAACCGGAAATTGCAGACTTTTAATGCTTAGGAAGTATATTTATGCCATTAGCAGATATTATTGACAAGGAACGAATTATTCATACCCCTTACGCTCAAGATCTAGCAGAATCACCGAAAGATTGGGAGAACCGCTTTCGGTTTCATGTTAGTACTTACGTAGTGCTTGAAGAGATAGAAGGCAAATGGGATGCGATACTTGATAATCTTTGTAACAAAAGGAGATCTGCGACAGGGTTAATCTATGCTGATACCGGCTATGGAAAAACTGCTACTGGTGCGTCTTTATGGGAATACGCCGAAGCAAAAGGACTTGTAGCGGTACCGCCGTTCCGCTGGGATAGTCTTGCCGATATGCTTACTGCAACCCACGGGTGGATCTGCTACCGTCTCGCTCACGCGCGGCCTGACCTTATTCCTAATTTAGAACGGAAACATCAGGAAGTAGTTGCGATTGATGAGGAAACATTGGCGGAGAGAAGATCCCGTGAGGATGGGTTGTCTCTGCAGCAGGCTAGAAGATTTATCGCAGGTTTACGAGCAGAAGGTCGATTACTAGATGCACTCTCGTCCCGCCAACTTTTTGATTATCTCCAATTTGCAACTAGGCAAGTATTAGAATCAGGTTACAAAGGTCTTCTCATTTTACCTGATGAATTTGAATTGTTTAAGAACAACCCCGATACAGCAGAAAACTATCAACAACTCAAAGGTTTTATCTTTGATGTTCATGAAGAAAAGAATTTGCCTATCGGATGTGTTGTGTTGACTTACAATGAAACAATCGCTGACATTAGACTCAGGGAGGAACACATCCTTCCACGTTTCAATGAACCAGAAGGAAGCCATATTGACTTAGAGCAATTTTACGGACGAACCGAGTTCGCCAGAAAACTCTGGGAAAAATTAGCCATTTCTTGTAATCTTTCCAATTCAGAAAAAACGGCAATTGCTGATGACGTTTTAGACGCGCTTGGACAGTTCTTAAGACATCAACGCTCAACAGAATTAATAAGTGGCCCCCGATCAGTGGTCGCAACCTTTAGACGTGCAGCACTTCACTATACAGAGCAAAAGAATTCATACTCTCTCCGAGAGTTCTGTGAGGATTACCTCTCTGGGAACATCAGTTTTAGTAGTCAAGAAATTGAAACGGCGAGAGCACACACACAAATAATGGCATTGCCTATTATCAACAATGCAGCGAGCCGCAACCTTGTTAAGTTATTGTGTGTCCATCCAGAAGGTGTTCCAGGAGAAATATTCCAGAAGCACGGGATTTTGAATCCAGAATCAATTATCGAAACACTTTTGCCAGAACATGTTGTCACAACGACAATAGGACCAACACTGAAACATTACGCAGCCGATGGGGGAGTTCCACCATTAACCGAAATTCTTAAAACGCTGAAAACCCAGTTTAGACCAGAAAATCGAGATTTTCATAGAATTGCCGTGCGTGCTTTTAAAAAGTATGTCCTCCCAATAATTTTCACAATGGAAAGGCAAGAACGGCGTGGATGGTCCTCTCTGAGAGAGATAACTGGAAATGGGGACAGATATCTTAGAAGCGAATTCAAAGGGACAACGTTACGAGAGTATCCGGATAGAACGTTAACTATAGATATTTCGACAGAAGCTGGATTAACTTTATCCTCCGCTAGTCATTTCCGTGTTTGGTTTATTTTAAACCCAGATTCCAATGCGACGAATACCTGTCAGATCAACTCAAACGGATTGGTGTTTCAATTTAACATATTGAATCCTATTGATGCACATAGAATTCCCGAAGACGTTAGTTACCTAGGCGAATTGTTCATGCCGGCATCAATCACGCCGCTGCTCCTACTCTCAATATTGGATTTTTTTGATCGGGAATCAATCATTTCTATAGTGGAACGCGAAAGGTTAGGTCCTGGAGTAGATTCTCTTAAATCCCAAATTCTCAATGAGCTTATTGGTTATTTCTTTTCACATGAGGTTAAAGAAGACACAGTTATTGAATCGTCGGAATTGTTAGAAAATTTTGCATCCGTTCCAGCTGGAAGGAACTTTGTTGAAAGTCTTCTCAGAATTCTAATCCCAAAACAATTTCCAGAATATTCAGCTGTAGCTGTATCTAACGGTTGGCAACGGTATTTGGGAACATATAAGGATGCTCTCAGTCGGATAACGACTCTCGGTAGGAAGCAGGGAATTGACCCGATTAAAACCCTTAGCCGAAGCGTACCTGACTTATTCAATATGGGGCAGATGACCGCCTTTCAGAACTTTTATAATGGCGCGGGCCAGAAACTGTTGAGAATTGATGAAATAGATGACTCTGGTAACACACTTGTTGAGAAAGTTGAACCACGCAACAATAATAAACAGGTGGGGGTTTACTTTACCCCGCATCCGCTTGAAAAGCATCTTGTGCAACAACTCCAGAACAGTTCGGAGACTATTACAATTGACGCATTAAAGGTTAATGCACTCGATCTTCCCACTATGTATCAGCAAGCTAGTGAGATCGGTTATCTTGATGAAGAAGTTGACATGTTACTAGCGATTCTTAAAGCGCGGGGTATCGCGGATCAGCGACAAGTGAGAGGTGCTGAGTACCTTTATCTGGTCGAAACGTCTATCAATTTCGCCGATTTGAAAAACAAACTCAAAAGAATTGAAGATAATGTCACTTTAGCAGAAGCAAACGGTTTTGTATATCAATGTAACGACCTGCCTTCTGCCAGAATGTTAACTAGCACTATTGGAATTGAAAATGATGAGGTACAAAAAGATGAATTGCGCCAGAATCTGAATTCCGTAGAAACAAACTTAAATAACAAGTGTGCAGAATGGCTGAAGACTGAACATGAAAACCTTAGACAAAAAATTAATGCACTAGAGACGCTACATCTCCAAGTTCCACCGGTCTTAGAACAGCAGACTGGCCACCCTACAACCGAGTTTTCTACGATTCTTTTTCATAGTGTCCAACCTAAAGCCAAATCTGCCTATACGAAAATTTCTGATAAGATTAGAAAAATTCAGGCACAAGTTAAAGAAACCTGTGATCACGAAGTTCAAATGTATGAATCTGGTAAAACACCACGCGTCGCAATTGAAATCGCGTCTCGACTTCAAAAAGCCGCCGTTCGTTTTGATACCCAGATCGAAAAGTTAAATCAGCAGAGGGTTGATGCACAAGAATTGTACCACTTATTTAGGCACTGGCGGGTTTTAGCAAGCGAAACAGAGAATAACAAACAATTGATGGTAGATAGTCAGACAGATTCCGCTGTGATGAATCTAATTGAGAGGTTAAATACTGCTCAACGGGATATAAGGCAGCACCTCGCTGATAATGGATTGACTCTCAAAGATGTTTTGGGAAGTCATGAACATTTCAAAAAACAGATCGATGAGATTAACTCTGAATTCACCCAAATCTTGACAGGAAAAAAAGATAGGTTTATCGACTACCAATCTCAAATTGCGAAGCACTTAAGACGTTTGCCTAGTGAGTCGCCGCAGCTTGTAGAATTCAATCCACTTGGGAGTGAAGGATGCTACCGTAAAGTCAGAGAAAACGCAGTTGGAAAATTGAGATCTGTAATTAAAGATGTACTATCTGAAAACAAGGACCGGCAACGTGAATTGCTAAAACCGATTAAGGTTTTTAACGTTCCTGAGGAGCTCAGAACCAAAGCCATTCAACTGCGCAAAAATCTTGAAGAACTTGCTGAAGAATGTCAGCGAATCAGCCTTGAATTCGCGGTAGAAGCCGTTGATCAGGACTTGTCTGAGTGGGTTGATCAAATCATTTCAACGCTTCAAGAGGGACAGGTTCTTTCTGAAACGCGGAGACAAATTGAACGCGAATTGGACGCACTAGTGCCAGAGCCAAGTCCAAGGGCACAAAGGCTGCGGAACGAGCTAGCTGCTCAACAAGAGACAGATTTCACGGAATTGATCGTCCATCTCCTTGGGAATGAAACCTTCAATTCTACTGTAGATATTCTGGAAAGTTTAGAGGAATTGTATCAAGCAAACTTAGTCAACTTGACAGTCCATCGAAAATGAATTGGTTAACTTATCATAAACAACTCTTGCAATTAGCCGAAACTGGTGAGACGCTAACTCCTTCTCAGGTCTCTGCACGGGAGGCCATTCTGAATGCCGTTAATATGCGGGAGAAGCGTATCAACCTATCGGGCACCGTCGGTGTTGGTAAGACTTTTTTGATGCATTCTCTCTATCACTGTGCAGGCATCGTCTATTTTTCGGATCAAACCTATTATGATGCAAGGGTTTCCCGCGATTCGGTTGTAGCAATTGATAATGCCCCCTACACTCGCCAGGAGTCGCGTAGGCTTTACGATAAAATCCATTGGGGAGAAAAGGATTACACGGGTCCAGTAAATGTTATTCTAATCACACGCCGACCAATTGATGATGCCGTCCATCGGATTGAACTAACGTTGACAGACGCCGACATTGCCCATATAGAAAATATCATACGGCAACAATTCGTCGAATATGATTTTGAAACCGTCAGTCAGTATGCTCAGCAGTGTTCCGGTTTATGGCGGTATATCAAAACCCTCGCGCAAAGGTAGGATGATATGATAGAACAATTACGCACTATACCATGTCTAACTGAAATACCCGAAAATTACCGCGCCTTGTGGGAACTTTGCCTTACTGATGTCTGGTGCCCAACATCGGTTGGGGAGTGGCGAGAGCGAATTGATTCACCCGGCGAAATGGATGCTAATTCAACACTTTTTGTGAATCCATCTCCTTCAGATCAAGAAGAATTAACACAGGTTTTCGGTTTCCCAACGGTTGAGTTTCCTGCACTTCCTTCAATAGCCCAGGTCAACGAGGCATTACCAAACCGTTTTGAAACAACTAATTTATTCAAACAGTCCGATGTGGCTGCAGAAATTACAGCGCGGATTCGGCAAGAATTGCCACAGATAGTTGTCCTGCTCGTTTTCGATGGCTTATCCTTTTACGATGTCGTAGACTGGGAATTGCCCCAGGCGACACTGGAACCGTGCCTTGTGGATGGATTAAGTGTCACGAATAGTGCTATGCGACGACTTATCGGTTCACCAGTTTTAACACATCGACTCTTTGCACTAGGGTACCTCCGGCGATTAGGCTTCTCATATTGGGAGCGCGCAATCAATGTATTGACCGACGCGCTTTTTGCTGAGTTTCCAGAGAACCAACTGCATCGCATGACAACCTTTGATGAAGTTTTACGGACGATAAAGGCATCGGGATGGTCAACACATACCTACATTCAGATTATCCGTTCTGGACTTGATGGTGTTTGCCATTTTAACAGAGAACGCCCAAATATTAAGTTGTTTCTTGACGATCTAAAACGAGATATTTTGTTGCTCCTTGAGGTCTTACAGGAAACTGAGAAACCATTTCGTCTCTTTATCACTGCCGACCATGGGATTCTTTGGTATACTGATCAAGGGGTCGTTCCACTTGCCCAGGAAAAATTCAATGCACGGTATACTGAAGGAGTTATCGTAGGAGATGATAATATTCTTACGCTGAATACCGATGAGGGCACTTACACCGTTTTAACAGGGGACAAGGTTATCGCGAAAAACCGTAAAGTAACAGAATGGGGCTTTCATGGTGGAATTTCAGCACAAGAATCATTAGTTCCATTTTGGGATGTGCATCAGTGAAGTGGGAGAAGTTTAATGGCTGAAGTGAATTTGCGAGTCGGGACAGACTTTGAAAGTGGGGAAGTGGCTTATATCAGAGCAACAGGGTCCCGCGCTGTTTTTATTTGTGGTAAGCGCGGTTCTGGGAAAAGTTATACATTAGGGGTGATCATTGAAGAGTTATTTGCACAAGAACAAGGAAAAGCCGTTCTGCTCATTGCTGACCCTATGGGTATATATCATACGATGGCTTTAGCAAACGAAATCCAACAGGATGAAGTCCGACAGGCAGGTTTACTAACCGAAGGATTTCCGGTGCGGTTGATTGTTCCGGGGGACCCACTTACATGTTACGGTGATGCCCAAGTTGTTAATAGGCTGCAAACAAACGGTGTTGAAGTAACATCTCTATGGATTAACGCCCATGACTTGTCAGCAGACGCATGGTGCGAATTGTTCAATTTTGAAATCAACAACACCATGGGAATAGCAATGTGGCGTGCTGTTGATGCACTCCACGAAATTGGTGAACCGTTCACTATTGCGGACATCACTGAGCACCTCCAAAAAGACGAACGCGCGAAAGGTGTCACAGTTGAAGCATTAGAAAACCGATTGGCAGCGGCTGGTAAGTGGGGCATTTTTTCGGAAGAACCGACACGTTTAACCGATGTTTTTTCACTTGATCACATTAATATTTTGGATTTAAGCGTTATTGACGCTGGTACAAAGGGACTGCGTAACTTAGTATTAGACGTTGTCGCTCGGCGATTATTTACCGAGCGAACGCGAATGCGTCGGCGTGAAGAATTTGGAATGGAAACACACCTCCCTCGCGTCTGGATGGCAATTGACGAGGCGCATCAGTTTGTGCCGCAAGGTAGGGCATCCTTGTGTAAAGAGATGTTAATCCGTTGGGTTAAAGAGGGACGCCAACCAGGACTGAGTCTTATCGTCGCGACCCAACAACCCTCTGCAATTGATTCCGAATTGCTTTCGCAGTGTGACCTAATTATGGCGCACAAAATCACAACGTGGGACGACATTAATGCCCTTGATCGGCTAAGTGCAACGTACATGGAAGGCGATTTAAAGGGATATATCCGACAACTTAACCGCCGTGGTGAGGCACTTCTGGTTGATGACGAGACCGAGGCCGTTAATACAATTCGCGTCCGCCCACGACGCAGTGCACACGGCGGAGCTGAAATTCAGGAGAAAACAACGAACCGTTCGTTTTTCTAGTTCACTAACCGGCGCGTTTCAACCAATTCTGTGTCCTTTGTAATAGACAAGGTTAACTACCTCTACAAATCAAGTTAATGTTGTTTTATACTAACCCTGCCCGTTTTCGAAGGAACCACTCAAGACCGAGTAGCATGAGGATTAACCCGAAAATCAGTGGCAGATCCCAGATGTCAACATCGGCTATTTCTGATGTTGCACTTTCAACGAGCGCGATCTGATTGACCAATTGGTTTGCCTCTTCAATGGGATAATATTTACCACGACTCATATTTGCGAGTGTCGTGAGCATCGGTACATTAAGTGCTGCATCGCTGAACTCCGCATAGGAGGGTTTAACTTCAAAAATTGCTTGTTGTTTGCCAAGGTCTTCGCCATTAAGCGTTCCCATTGCAGTGACAGTATATTCCCCGTATTCACCCGGTATAAATCGAGCTGTATATAGACCATCTGTTCCTAACACTTGTTCAAGTTGCAATTCCTTTCGTGTGCCGGTTCCATCAACAATGATTGTGCGTACCTTTGCTTTATTTGTTAATGCAAAAGCTTTATCCATTGCTGTGACCTCAATCACAACGGGTTCCTTCAACGTATATTCAGTCTTAGCTATATCAAGTTTGAGAGAAGATTTCGGTGCGGTTGTCAACCATTTTGCGGTCTGCCGCCAAAACCGTTCGTTACTGTCATCTTCATGTGGCAAACCCATTTGCCACGGTGCTGAATTGTTAGCGGTAAACACCATAACACGCCCCACATTGTAATTGTGAGTTGCAATAAGGATACGTTTGCCAAATTCATTTCGGTCAATTGGATGTTCAGCGAGAATAGTTGCCCCTCCTTTGGCGCGTTTTACTTTACTATAACCGATAAATTTGGGCATCTTATCCCAACGTTGCAGATTTTCTGTGGAAGTATCTGCTAATTTCATCAAAGGTTCAGTTTTGCCCTCTGTTGTGAGTTGTAACTTAAATCCTTTTGCTCGCGGTATCTGGGATGGTGGCAAGTGAGTCGGAATAGGTTTAGGCGGCGAACCTAATTCTATTTCAACAGGTAGTAATTCGGCGATTGGTGTGTTGAGATATGAACCGGCTGCCTTCGAATTACCTAACGAACGTGTTCCACCTAACATCAAAAAACCGCCACCACGTGTGCGGACGAATTCAACCGTGTTCTCCAGTTGTGTACGTGTGAATTCTGAAGCGGGAATGTTACCAAAAATAATCGCATCAAAATTGAAGAGAACATCTTTTGAATCAGGATAAAATTTGAAATCTTCTTCTGAGCCACCTTGGGTACCGCCAAAACTACTATCACTTGTTATGTATCGGTCAGTTAAGATGATATTCGGATCATCTTGCAAGGCGCGTTTGATGTATTTAAATCCGGGATAAGGTCTGGAAACGAATAATATCTTTACACGTTTGGTTGGGGCTACTTTTAAGATGAAAGTTTTGGTGTTATTTTGTGGAATCGCTTCGTCAGTTTCGGTGAGAACATGCACCTCATATTTCTGGGTACCCGGGTGGCGCGGCGTAAATTTGAGCGGAACTCTCGTTGTTTCGTTTTTAATATCTATCGGAAACGTCTTAATTATCCGTCCATTTTCGATTAATTGGATCGTTACATTTTTTTTCGTGTTTCCTGTACGTTTCACGGTAGCGGTTATATCAACGGGAAAATCTTCTTCTGCAGTACGTGGAACATCTACCTTAACCAATTCAATGTCTGGAATACCTTCTTCTGATCCGATACCGACAGTATGGATAGGGACTTTCCTTTCTCGGACCTGCATGACAAGTTTTTGTATATCTGTTCCGCTTCGATCTACACCATCGGTACAAAGCACAATACCAGAAAGTGGAATACCTTGCAAATCATCAAGTGCTTCATTTACTGCATTCGGGATGTTTGTATTTTCTCCCTCCGCGCTCTGTAAGACTTCATTTGGAATCCGTTTCGCTTCCGTATCAAATCCGAATAATCTGACCTTAAATTTGTTAGCATTCAGTTTTTCAAGAAGTCCATCGTTGTCCTCAGTATTTTCACCGAAAAGCAGTTTGTTGACTCTTTTCAACCGAGATTCACCATTCTCAGAATCAGTAATCTGCATGCTCATAGAACGGTCTGCCATTACTAAGAGGTAGGAATCATCCGGGTTGTTTTGATAAATGGTTAAGAAGGGTTTGAGTAAACAAAAAGCAAGGAAACACAGTACAATCGTGCGGAGAACAATGAGAAATCCTCGGAACACACGTCCGGACCGACCTCTTGCACTCCGATATGCCCAAATGGTTGCTGCAACAAGCGAAACCATCAGGACAAAAATAAGAAGCCCCGGTATTGGAATGCCGAACGAGAAATCGCCTTCCCGAAAGACATCAATCGGATACTTCATGAGTTTTTCAAACATAATTTTTTGTTACCCCTATAAACAGAATGCAAGCGAATTAGAGATGTGTTTTGTCTATGATATAATACTATTATACACGAGAGTAGTGAATCAGTTCAACCTTTTTTGAAGGGTGTGTAAAGTTTTTGACAAAACTGTCCAACTCTTATTGTAGGGGTGGATCTCTGTGCCCGCTGAATGCTACACGCGTATTCGGCGTTGATTCAAAGTTATCGGGCGTATTGAACAGCATACCGAACCCATTAACACCATCATCACCGACTTTCTTTGGATTGGCAGCGAACCCATCAATCAGCGATACTGCCCAATCCTGAAATTTGAACGGCGCAGTTTTGGCGAGTTTTGTCGCAGTATCCATATCAACCTGGTTTACCCCCAGTTTTTAATAGCACTTATTTTGTATATTTTTCTTTAGTTGTTGTGCCAAAGCGTTTTGTCTGCTAAACTACTTTCAAGTTTTATTTTATAGTGCATTTTTTGGAGGTTTTCCATTGAAACGTTTTGCACCGAACAAAGTGAATACGCGTGCGCTCATCCCAAAAGTAAAGCAAGGGTTCAAAATAGTATTGAAACGTCCTGCGCTCAGAAATCTGATTTTGGTCATATTTGCGAGTGTTCGCGCACCTACTTTTCGGATAAACACGCTTGCGGCGCACTTACCTGTGTTAGTAGCCCATTATAAAACGAAGCAAAAGCGGTTGCTCCGTTTTATCAACTCAAACTTTCCGACAGATATTGCGTTAGTGGCGTGGTGTCGTTTTGTCTTATGCTGGCTATATGACAAGATTGGTCAGGCACCACGCATCGTGCTCGTTGATGAGACCGACATTCTTGAACACTATAGAGTGATCGTCATGGCAGTGCCATTTCGCAAACGGGCTATTCCGAATGTCCGCAAACCGATTTTGGTGTTTGATAGAGGATTTGCTCGCGCAAAATATATCATGAAACCTTTTATGGAAGCCGGTATTGAGTTTGTTATACGCGTTTGCAAAAATATTATCACAACAACCAACGCATCAAACTTGAAACGCTGCAAAAGACAGGAGCCTATCCTGACATATCTTATCACAGCACGGAGAAACTCAAACTAAACCTTTATGTTTTCAAAGATGCACGCCATAAAGAACCGCTTTATCTTGTTTCAAATAGTTTGCGCAATACACAACTCTATCTCACCTATAAACGGCGGATGCAAATAGAAGAATGTTTTCGTGATATAAAGACACTTTTCGGATTTCGGCAGCTACGATTGAAACAGCAAAAACTGCCACGCGTCGCATTGTTATGGTTTTTAGTCTGTATCAGTTATGCTATCTGTTTCCTACATTTTGAAAAAGCTGCTGAGCGGTGGATACGCGCCTATAATACGCGTTCAACAAAAACTTATTCCCTCATCTTTGTGATAAAACGAACACTTGAAACAACATGGGAACCTAACATCTTCCTTGACCCATATTTTCCGATTTCCGATTGTGCAGGCTGAAGCTCGTGTTAGTCCAGTATTGATCTCCTCACACAAAACATCTAAAAAACCTTATGTACAATCATCGCAAAAAAAACTGGGGGTAAATCAGCCATATCAACAGGGATACCCTGCATTGGAAGAACTTCTCTCCCAGCGGTTTGATACGATGTTCATTGATTAAACGGAGCACGAAAGGGAGGATGTCAATACCAATCACATTGCGATTGTTTATGAGCGATGCTTCAATCGTTGTGCCGCAACCGGCAAACGGGTCAAGCACAAGATCGCCTTTATTGGAGGAGGCTTTGATAATGCGCTCATAAAGTTTGAGAGGTTTTTGAGCAGGATAACCAAGGCGTTCTCTTTTTATGCGGCCGACAGGAGAAAATTCTGTCCACCAAATAATATAAACACCTTTGAATTCATCATAGTTAGTATGAGATAAATCAACTCTGTTAAGTTCATAATAATGATTGTTGTCTTTAAGATACCAATTAAGTTGGGGCATGTCAATACTCCTTTTGAGTTGGATATATTCCGAGATGCCGCAATGCCTTCGAAATAAATTCTTGTAATTCGGTAGTGACTGGATGAATTCCCGGTCCCGCAGATGGAATGGTTAACAGGGTTAAAATTTCTTGCGTTTCATTTTTACTAATTTTGATTTGCCCCGAAATACGAAAAGTTTCTACAATATAGTCTGCGTCAGTAGATTCGCGCATACGATAAGTCTCAATCAAAGCTTTTTCTGCTGTCTCCGATACTAGTTCCGAAGTTGCTTTACCTTTTCCTTGTGCTTGTTCTGTTTGTATATGTTTTATGCCAGGATGTTGAATAACTTTAACACCAGCACTAATAAGATATTTTTCAATACGATTAGCAAACGTAACTTCACTATACGCATAACTTGCAGGGATGACAGTAAAAGTGGGGTTTTTTGGCACGTCACGTAAAATAATGAACTCTTTTGACGCACAACTTGTTAGGATTAGCAATAGGAAAATACATAGTTTTTTCATAATAGCCCTCTGTTTGTAGTCGCGCAATTCATTGCGCCTCTTTTGTCTGAATCATGGATTATCACGGATTACACGGATTATAGTTGGATATAGCGTTCGCTCTACCCAAGTCATAGCCCTTATAATGTAAACCCTTATGGTAAGTTAACACGGATCGGAGGGACATCTGCTGGAAAGCGTTGACTTAGTACAGGGTGCAGAACTGATCCAAGATACCTTTCAATCCCTTGGTAGGTATCTATAACTTGATCTGTGGATAATGTGAGTGAGACATTCAAAGGCAATGTTGCCCATGTAGCATACAATTCGCGAGACTTATATCGCTGCAATGTGTTTTTTCTTAGGTGCATTTCAAACCTATCTTTGATCAATCCCGTTCCGGCATACAAATAGGTTCGGTCAACCTGTGATGCCCAAATGATGTAAACACCGAAGATACTTGTCTTAGATGGGGTCTGTATGACAAGACGCGGATCATCTAAGATATTAGAGTCAAATCTACTCCAAGATATATTGAACCGATCTTTTTTCCAGTGTAGTATTATTGTATGCATAACAGGTTACCTATTACTCTGTTGAAGATTGTTCTCCTTTATCTGACTGTTGTAATATTTGTGGTAGTGGTTCTGTGAAGTATTCACCACTTGCTGCGGCTTCTTCACGTCTCCGCTCCCAATCAGCCAGTTGTTGAGAAATCCTTTCTTCAGCCTCTTTTATGCCCTCAAGTCTTCCAATTGTTCTTTCAATCTCTTTTCTTTCCTTCAATTTTTCAAGAAACCAGTCGGACAAAAATATGAACACATCAAAACCTCCTATTATAATTGCAGAACCTGCTGTGCCTACAGGAATAAATTGTGAAACTCGTTCCACCCAGTTATCCAAAGACTGGTGCCCATTCCAACCTTGGTCTAATTCATAAATTAGGGTGATATATCCGTACACAAGGAAAGAGATAGATGCAATAATCAATCCTGAAGTGACTTTGTTTTTTTTCCAATAGTTTCTAAATCTTTCCCAATACATAACTTTCAAAATGTCCCAGATACTTGAAGGCATTATACCATATAAATAATAAAATATACCAACAAAATATGAGGGGTTTTAGCGTCTCCCCGCAGTCCGTAGGTTGGTAGAGCTTGCGAAACCCAACAAAATTATGTTGTAGAATACATCATAGACAGAAGGTGTCCTCTCCCCGATAATGCTATTAAAGCATAGTACAGATTTAACGAAATGTCAAGCCTTTTTTGCAATCTTGTAAATCTTGTAATCCTGAGAATCCTGGTTCAGACAAACAAAGCGGGGCACAGAGACCCTGCCCTACTACCTTAAGCACGTCTTAGGTTAATTGGGTAAGCGAATTCGCTGTCCCGTATGTGCGGATTCGTGCAATGCGTCAATGACGCGCATATTTCCAAGTGCATCTGCAATTGGCAAGCGGAGCGGAGTGCCATTTTCTAACGTTTCACATAGATTCAAAATCTCAGCAGCATAAGGATTCACACCTGTAACACTGATAGTTTCTCCGTTTACGGTGAAGTGGGATTCCCCTTCACCGTTTCCCCATGCCTTTTGAACAAAGAGACTTCCCTTTGTGCCAGCAACTTCATAGCATTCGCGCCAGGTCCAACCGAAACTGCAATCAAATTGACCAGTGACACCATCACCAAAGTCTAATGTTCCGATGAGGGTTTCCCAGACATTGTTAAGCGGCTCGTATTTACCTGTAGCCCATGCAAACTGAGGTTCGCACCCAACGAGGTAACGGATTATATTGATACAATAGCATCCTAAATCCATAACAGCACCGCCACCGAGGTCACCTCTTAAACGCCAATTTTGTCTATCTGTGAGTTGCGTTGAAAAAGTGGAGCGTACGTATCGGACATCTCCGATTGCACCCTCCTCAATTTTTTGCTTTACAGCTAACGTCAATGGGTGGTGTCGGTACATAAACGCTTCCATCAGATTGATGTTCGCACGTTCTGTAACCTGAATCATCTGTTCAAGTTGTGACGTATTGACAGCAATTGGCTTTTCAACGAGGATCCCCTTAATACCACATCGCACGGCTTCAAGGACATTTTTCAGATGACTTGAGGGCCACGTAGCAACCACGAGGATATCGGGCTGCTGTTTTTCCAGCATCTGCCGAAGGTCGTTATAGGTATTTTGAACGTTATATTCGGTAGCAAAGCGCGAAAGTGCCTCAAATTTCTCATCACAAGCACCGACAATCTCAATTTCTGGCACGTTACGCCAAGCGTTTCCGTGTGCATGTGAGATTCCACCGCACCCAACGATTGCCACGCGATATTTTTTCGCCATTATTCTCACCTCATAACGAAGAAATTTGGACAAGCCTATTCTCTTGTCCTGAGAGATTTGCTGCGAGTGATATTTCGAGTGATTTAACCGCATCGGTATATGGACTCAAAATCTGTGATGCATCACTACTACGGACTGCATTTACAAAAACTTCGTCAATGGTGGGACCAGGCTCTGTTTTATCCACCCATTCGCCGCCTTCATGGACCGAGACTCTTGCGGGATTCCAATTCAACAATTCACCGTCATATAGGATATCTAACACATTCGCATTGTCCCAACCACCCGCATAAGCCCAAGCAGCTGTCATTGAACCGACCGCACCGTTGGTAAATTGAATTGACACACTATTGCTATCTGGACAATCAATCTGTTTCAAAAACCGATTTGCCTGCATCGCGTAGACCGATTCCACATCGCCAATCAGATTACGCATCATATCAATTGTGTGTGTTGCCTGTTCAACTAATTGACCACCAGACTTGTTCATCTGCCGCAGCCAGCCTTCAGGATTACTACGTCCGCTGCCGCACCAATATTTGCCGACAACCATGTTAATCGTCTTTCCTTCAAGGATTTCCTTCGTTATCCGCGTTGAACCGAGATAACGGAGTTGGTATCCGACACAAGTTATCAGTTCCGCTTTTGTCACCGCAGCTTCAACTTCGCGTGCGATGTCAATGTTGATTGCTACCGGTTTCTCAACGAAGAACGGTAACCCCCGTTCAATCACGTCCAATTCAGGTTGACCGTGTACAAAAACGGGTAGACTCAAATAGATAGCGTCTAAGTCATCCCGTTCCAACATTGCGCGATGTTCTGTATATGGATCCGCGTTATGTTTTTCCGCTGCATTTTGCGCCTTTTGAGGTACAATATCACATATCGCAACGACGTTCGCGCCTTCCATATCAGATAACCGATTCATGTGACCGTTCGCATTGCCACCCGATCCAATAAAACCAATTTTAACTTCTTTCATATTTTTCCTTTCTGTAGTTAAAGCTTGTACAGCCTAAGTCTTGTAAAACTGTAGGGTGAGGTCTCTGTGCCTGACCATTTATTTGCATGATAACATCGGGCGGGCACAGGGACCCGCCCCTACGATTAAAAGTAATTATTATTGCTATGCGTTTCGGCTAACGTGCCTTAAAATTAACTTGTAATGCCTTTTCAATATCTTCACGTGGATGAATCCCATATTGTTCCTCAAAATTCCTGTCAAATGCAGCTTCTTCGTCGGGGTCAGATGAAAGCGGGAGTTGAATTGGTTGCCGATTCTTATGTACAGAACGGTGTGCAGCAATAACCATCTCCTGATCTGCCCTACCCATTTCTCCTGTCCAAAGCGGTTGTGTGTCATCTCTAACTGCGCGCCCGATACCATCAAGCATTGTCGCAAGTGAAATACCGCCTTCGGAGATTTGGGTGTCTTGATAAGGATTACGCCATTCAATTGTACCGCCAATGGATGGTGGGAGTTCAACAAAGATACGCTGCAGAACCTTATCCTCACCGTATTCTCTCTGAAATTCGTAAGTTTGTGCCTTTCCTCCGCGTTGGCTAATATCTTCATCTGTGCAAACGTTGACAGTTTCACCGCCAGAAGCCCCTTGGTTGCCGTTTGTGATAATTGTGCCGCGTTCACCGCACGTCTCAAAACCGACAAGTTTGTTCCGTCCGAGACATCCGTTCTTATTGCCTACCATTGCTATACCGAGTCCGCCATTGTCAAAATCAACCGCGTAAAATTCAAGACCTTCCCTATTGTAGTCGCGTTTTGCCCGGTCAACATAAGGCACAACAGGCATTGAATGTCCGATGCTACTTACTGTTATTGGGGCAGCATTCATCCGACACCGTATTGCGGCAAGCCCATGGTAACCGGTCGTGGAAAACAACCGATAGCACTTATGCACCTTGCCGATTACATCTTCCTGAATGAGTTTGCAGACAAACTGTTCTACAGGGACAAAGGGAAAGTTCTCTGATGTCTGAAGTTTTACCCCGTTTTCAGCAGCATCGGCTATCATCATATCCATCAAACCGAGTGTCGGCGCAAGCGGGGTTTCCACATTATGTGATATACCGCAACGGGACAGGTAACAGGAAACGATATGATGCAGTGGTGCAGGCACGACAACATCGCAAACATCGGGCGACATCTCGTCAACAAGTTTGCGGACATCGGTGTATGCCTTAACGCCAAGTCTTGTTGCACCTGCCTCTGCTGATTCCTGATGTGCGTCACACACGGCGACGATTTCAAAGGTATCCTTTAGTGCAGCAGCAGTTGACAGATGCGCTGAACCGCGTCGTCCATGACCGATTAATGCATATTTTAAACGTGACATTTTCTATCAACCTTCTGAGAATTTATCCAAGCACAAAGTCAACACGGAGGTCACAGTCCCACCGTGTTTTTCACTCCACAATGAGGATATTCTCACTGCTGTATTTTCCTCTTTCACCATCAATGCTAATCTCGCAGACCAATCTGTATTGACCCGAACTAGTTGGCGTATAAGAACATAACCCTCCATCTTTCTTAGTATCTGGAACATCAATCCACGGACTTGTTGTATCTTCTCGCCGTTGCCATTTTGAATAATGAGTGTTGTATGTCACTCCGTTAATATTCGCACCACCGAGATTGATACAACGCCCTGCTGAGGCAAATAAGAATTGAACTCTGCCGTTTGACACGAGGAGTCCTTCTAACGGTTGATATGGATCAATAGGTTCTTCAGGAGTCTCATCAGGTGGTGGATTATTGATGGAGACCTTAAACGTTACCTGGTTCGCCTCTGCATTGTTCTCGCTGCTATCATCTGTAGCAGAGACTGTGATGGTTGCAGTTCCCGCTGCTTTACCCGTGATAGTTAGGGATGCCTCATCAACTAAGACAGTAGCAACGCTCGTATCGTCAGAAAATGCCCTGATAGTATGTGTGTCATCAACATCCGCATCGGTGATGTTAACCTCCACAGTTCTTTCGTCACCTACATCTAACGTTATATCTGAAATGGGTTTAATTGTTGGTTGTGTGTTTTCGTCAAGCTCACCCTCACCACAACTGCTGAAAAGAAGTAGTGATATAACCAGCATGATAATTGTGAAAAATGAAATTAAGGTTTTACGGTTCATCTATGTATTCTCCTTGGGTATTCCTTGTAGGAGCAATGAAATTACTTGCGTATCAACATTTTTCGCGTTGCAGTAAAGTCGCCTGCGGTAAGGGTATAGAAATAGACACCACTTGCAACAGATTCACCAAACTCATTTTTACCATCCCAATACGCCGCACGGCTGCGGCTATGGTAGATTCCTGCCGATTGATGTCCAAGTGCCACTTTAATGCAATTTAGTCCTGCAATTTAAAATCGCCCCACCTTGTAATGAGTTTACCACTTGCGGACACAAGCCCTCTCAACCGCACCGTGGCCAACTGCTCGCGAACCCCCGCATGCGACACATCCTCTATCCGATAATAGTAGACCGTATTCAATTTCGCTGTGGTATCAGTCCAGGTATATTCGTTGCGTTCACCTGTGGTGCCAGCACCTTGAATGAGTTCGGCGTTGACAACTTTGAATTCACCATCCTTTGTTTCACTACGGTAGATGTAAAAACCCGCGTTGTCCACCTCCGACTCCGTTGTCCATTTGAGGATAACACCAGTCGCTGAGTGTTCTGCTCGGAAATGGGATAGGGTGACGGGCAACGCACCACCGCTTCCAACACCTGGTGCCCCGATGTCGTTAGGATGACCATAATAGGAGGTAGTCCTAGTAAGAAGTTTCGTATTTTTTGCGGAAATCCATTCAGCTGCATCGGTTCCAAGGCGTGACACATCATCGTTATACCGACGAATCATTGAGGTGCGTATTCCATCTTTAGTCACACTTTTTGGAAGGACCCAGACAAGTTTATCCTCAGCGTTTGCACTACTATTGATGTTTCCTACCTCATCAATTAGTTTATCTGATTGTGTCAGTTTGAGATGAAATCCTTTTTCACTTAGTATTTTACCCTTCAAACCGTGCAGTACATTTATGTCATAAACTTGTTCCTTTGAAATAGTGTTGGAGAATCGTCCTCGTTTCGAGATGATCAAGAGTGTATCTTTAGGTTCAATTATTCTCTTTTTAAAGTTGATCGTTACATTCAACTTTCCATTAAAGTCTGCTGATTGCTGGTTTTGTATATCAAGTTTCCAACCTTCCAGATTTATCTCGTCTGTATTTGACAGATTGCAAAGTTCTATCCACTGTGGTAAACGACCGTCATTTGAAGCAACCATAATTTCACTGATGATGATTTCAGGTATTTGTGCTGCGGTGATAATCGACTTTAAATGTTTTGGATGGGGCATCAGTATTCCATTACGAGGTTCATCCCATTGAAAGAAATCCGGGTTGTCAGCCTTGTGGACAATTACATCATTAAACTGTTCAATGAGAGCTTGTGGTGCCCCGTTGTCAATCATATATTGGTACAAATCGGCACCGACAGGATAATCAACACCGACTCTGTCATAGAACGCGATAAAGTTTGGGCTGAACCTACGAAAAGCCTCACACGAATAAAGATAATTGGCTTGAGCGACTTGGTTGCTTATCATATTGTTTCGTGAATATTCATACGCTTTTCGCTTTAGGTCAATACGACCTATGAGTACGTCCTCAAGATTTGGATTGGCGGCAAACAGGTTGTGATACTGATGGTCAGGATTGATTTCATGAATTTTCTCAATAGTCCAATCATCCATCGTATACCCGCCGTTGGGCAAGTCTGAAGCGACATAATATCTTGCATACTTAGAAAAAATATGCAAGTCTTCAAAGCCTGCTTTGTTACAGGGTCCACCCATATCAATGACACCTAACAGTTTTCCCAACGACTCACTCCAGAAACTCAAAAACGCATCTGCGTGATCCGGATTCAATTGTCCCGCAAATAACCTGCCACCAGGTCCTCCATGCCCACTATACGCTAAATGATGTTCAGAACTTGGGTGCTGATTCACTAAATATAACACAATATCCATGAACGTTGATTTTAGGAAGAGACTTCTCTCAACGGTCCAAGCGTCCGGCATGTCTGTATATTTTCGTATCAGGAATTGCTCTCGATAAGCACTCATTTGCTCACCAGTCTTCTTTTCGTCTGGGATTAATCCATAAGAACCGTCATAATCATTGGGGAGCTCATAAAGATGTACAGAAGAAGTTTCCTCCCATATAGCGACTTCATAATATTTGAGAACTTCGCTTTCCTTTAGCAGAACAGCTTGGGTCCAGCCATCTGCAGACGCAAAGGGCATCCAATCTGGGGTGACACGCACAACCCTTAGCATTACATTGGGAACAGATACCGGCGGCGGTGGCGAGGTGCCGCCCGGTGCTGATTCAGATTTAGTTGTCATTGCGCACAAAAAACTCAAAAGAATGAAATAAAATATACATCTTCGCAATTTCATTAAGTTACCTCACTTTTTATGTTATTGCGTCTATAACTTCTGATTATGTTTGAGATCACTCCATTTTGTTAGAAGTTTACCATGGGTGGAAGGGTGTTGTTTTCACCCTTCCGGTTGTATAGATACAATTTACTTTCGTATTAACATTTTGCGTGTAGCAGTGAAATCGCCAGCAGTGAACATATAGAAGTAGACACCACTTGCCACCTTTTCACCGATGTTGTTTCTGCCATCCCAATGCGCAGCACGGCTGCGAGCCTGATACAGGCCTGCACGCTGATGCCCCAAATCTAAGACACGTATAACATGTCCCTTGATGTCGTATATCGTCAGTGTGACATCGGCAGGTTTTGACAACTGATACGGTATCCACGTCTCTGGGTTAAACGGATTCGGATAGTTCGCAAGCAGTGCGGTTTCTTCAGGTGCGAACAGTGCCAAGAGTCGCTCCAGAACAGCAATACCCCGTTGGTAGGTGTGAGAGGTGTTTCCTGATGCGCGTGCCTCAATGAGATATCCTTGGAGTTGTGCTTTCGTGAAATGTGATTGCACATGCGCGCGGGCAGCGGGTGCAGCTGCCGCACTGTCTACCGCGGCCGCAACCAAGATGAAATCGTCCACGTTGACAATTTCATCTCCGTTGACATCCGCAGCATTGCTCCCGGTACGTCCATACCGCTGTGCGACTACAATCAGATCATTAACATCCACAATCCCATCACGGTTCACGTCCTCCTTTACGATTGCGGGATTAACTGGAGAAAAAATGCCGATGGCTATCCCGCCTGGAGTTTCTAATCCTTGTGTGACGAGGTCTTCTATGTTTGACCCGTCTAAGTTCGCACGCTGGATTTTTTCTGTGTCATAATCTGTCCAATATATCTTGCCACCCGCCACATCTAACGCTATGCCGTTTGGATTGCTTAATCCTTGTGTAACGAGGTCTTCTATGTTTGACCCGTCCAAGTTCGCACGCTGGATTTTATCCGTGCCATAATCTGTCCAATATATCTTGCCACCCGCCACGTCCAATGCTATGCCACTTGGCCAAGTTAATCCTTGTGTGACGAGGTCTTGAACGTTTGAGCCATCCAAGTTCGCACGCTGGATTTTACCTCCTGTGCCACTATCTGTCCAATACATCTTGCCGGCTCCCACATCTAACACTATGCCTCTTGGTGCGTATAATCCTTGTGTGACGAGGTCTTCTATGTTTGACCCGTCTAAGTTTGCACGCTGGATTTTTTCTGTGTCATAATCTGTCCAATATATCTTGCCACCCGCCACATCTAACGCTATGCCGCTTGGACTGCGTAATCCCTGTGTGACGAGGTCTTGAACGTTTGAACCGTCAAGGTTGGCACGTTGGATTTTATTTGTGCGATTATCTGTCCAATACATCTTGCCACCTGCCACGTCTAACACTATGCCGCTTGGAGTTTCTAATCCTTGTGTGACAAGGTCTTGAACGTTTGAGCCATCCAAGTTGGCACGTTGGATTTTACCCGTGTTATTATCTGTCCAGAAAATCGTCAATAGAGCTTCTCCCCTGTTTGCAGTGACGGGTATTTCTGTAGTTAGCGCGGTGCCTTTATAGTTTGTGATCGCGCCAGATGCCACACTGAAGGTCAATGCACTATCCCTGACAAAGTCGGTGCCATCAAAATCAAGTTCAACCGTTATTTTTCTATCGCTGAGGCGTTGCACTGTTGCGGTGTCTACTGCTACGCCATTGATACCGGAGACCATCACCGCATTTCTGATCGTGGAGATGTCCTGTGCAAAAGCGGTACCTGTAAGGATTAGCGTGACAGTGCCTCCATCCAGCGTCGCTTCTGTCAACGGGGACTCTACCGAAGCAGAAACTACCTCTTTAATTGCAGTGACAACTATTTCTGATGTGAATGCGTCCCCTGTATAGTCTACTATTGCCCCGTCCCCAACACTGAAATTGAGTGCTGTGTCATCATCAAAGTCAGTGTTATCATAGTCAAGTTCAACCGTTATCTCTCTATCGCTGAGGCGTTGCGCTGTAGCAGTGTCAATCGTTACGCCATCAATACCTGTTACCTTCACGGCATTTATAATCGTGGCAACATCCGCCTCGTAAGTATCATAACTTAGTGTCAACGTGACCACACCCTCATCCAAAGTCGCCTCTGTTAATGGAGACGCAGCTGAGGCTGATATTTCCTTAACAGCGGGGACAAGTATTTCTGCGGTGAATGCGTCTCCCGTGTAGTCCGCGATTGCCCCTGCCCCCACGCTGAAAGTGAGAGTAGCATCCGTGTCAAGGTTGGTGCGTGCAAAGTCAAGTTCAATCGTTATCTCTCTATTGCTGAGGTGTTGCACTGTTGCGGTGTCTATCGTTACACCATCAATACCCGTTACCTTCACGGCATTTATAATCGTGGCAACGTCCGCCTCGTAAGTATCATAACTTAGTGTCAATGTGACCACACCCTCATCCAAAGTCGCCTCTGTCAATGGAGACGCAGCTGAGGCTGATACTTCCATTTTAACAGCGGTGACAAGTATTTCTGCGGTGAATGCCTCTCCTGTGTAGTCTGATATTGCCTCTGCTGCCACGCTGAAACTGAGTGCGGTATCAGTGTCAAAGTCGGTCCTATCAAAATCAAGATCAATCGTTATTTCAGTATCACTGAGGCGTTGCACGGAAGCGGTGTCTATCGTTACGCCATTGATGCCAGAGACCGTCACCGCATCTCTAATCGTGGCAGCATCCGCCTCGTAAGTATCATAACTTAGTGTCAATGTGACCACACCCTCATCCAAAGTCGCCTCTGTCAATGAAGACGCAGCTGAGGCTGATATTTCCTTAACAGCGGGGACAAGTATTTCTGCGGTGAATGCGTCTCCCGTGTAATCCGCGATTGCCCCTGCCCCCACACTGAAAGTGAGAGTAGCATCCGTGTCAAGGTTGGTGCGTGCAAAGTCAAGTTCAATCGTTATTTCTGTATCGCTGAGGCGTTGCACGGAAGCGGTGTCTACTGTTACACCCGGGATGCCAGCTACTGTCACAGCATTTTTAATCGTGGAGATGTCTTGTTCATAAACCACACCGGTAAGGGTTAGCGTGACAGTGTTCTCATCCAGCGTCGCTTCTGTCAACGGAGATACCACCGAAGCATAAACACTTTCTTTAACAGCAGGAACAAGTATTTCTGCGGTGAGTTTTTCTCCTATGTAGTTTGTTATTGCCTCTGCCACCACACTGAAGATTAGTGGGGTATCAGTGTCAAAGTCAGTGCCATCAAAATCAAGTTCAACCGTTATTTCTGTATCGCTGAGGCGTTGCACGGAAGCGGTGTTTATCGTTACGCCGTTGATACCGGAGACCGTCACCGTATCTCTGATCGTGGAGATGTCCTGTTCATAGGAAATGTCTTGTTCATTAGCGTCATTGTTTAGTGTTAATGTGGCAGTCGCATTACCCAAAGTTGCCTCTGTTAACGCAGGGGTGGTTGATATTAAAAGCAGTGTGGAGTTTGTTGTTGTTGTCCCTTCGTGAATAGTGCCTGAATCGTAGCGGACCTCGTACGTAGTCCCGGGATTAAGTCCGGTAATTGTAGAAGTTCTTGTGTGGGGAACGTATGATCCAGTTGGAAAAACATAGGTCCACCAATAATATATAAATTTCTGTTCGACTGATTTCCAATCACTTTGCGGCGTTTTCTGTCTCCATTCAAAAAGGTAAGTTTTGGTTTCTGGTGTAAACGCACCTTGCCATATACTTTCTGTGAATGTGACGATTAGCGAAGTGTCGTTATCACCAGGTTCAACTGAGTCAATACCAGCGTAACTTGCAGTGTGTACACTGCATAGCAACACTACCATTATAAAAATTGACAGGGTAATTTTCCGATTCATCACTAACATTTTCATAAGAAACTCCTTTGTAAACATTCTTTGAAGATCAGGCGGACAAGCCACCCACCATTTATGAAATAGATCGTAGTTGAGTTAGTTAACACATTGATATCCAACTGCCTCAAGCTCACTCCGAATTTTGTTTATTTCAGCAGTAGACAATTGACGCAATGGTCGGCGCATCGTCATTGAGGGAAATCTACCCATTAACCATCGGGCGCACTTCATGCGTTGGTGTGCATCACTGCTCGGTTCACCGAAGTTATAAACAATCCGTGCCAAAGTATCAACCTGATTACGTGCTTTTCGTGCGCCTATCAAGTCATTGTTGAGTGCGGCGTGAACTACAGCAACCATCAATTCCGGGACAAATCCAGCAAACCCGATGAGCGCACCATCGCTGCCTCTCTTTATTTATTAGAGATGAGAAAATTCCTTGATACATCAAAACAGCCGAATGTCATTAACCGCATTCAGCATTGGATTTGGAACCCTAATAAATAAGGATAGACACGGAATTCCGTAGTAATTCGTTCAATTAGACATCATTTTAACTTGATTTTGAAACCAAAGTCAAGTATTATTTTATAGAGAAGGAATTATCATTTCTATTTTGGCTTACACATTCAACAACAAAGTTAACGAACCATTGTGTATCTTGTCCGAGTTTCCAGAAAGTTTCGTAACTATTATGGAGAATATTCACATGCAACAGAAAAGATTGAAAGTTATAGCTGCCAGTGCCATTTTGCTTCTCGCAATGGTGTTTCTGGTGTTTTCTATGACTAAAAAAACGAGTCTGCGACATTTTACGCCTGCTGACCTTATCGTTAATGCAAGTACAGTGGATAAGCAAAATGTTCAGGTTGATGGTGTTATTTCAGAGGGAAGTTCTACATGGGATGCAGACAATGTTGAGCTTACCTTTGCAGTCCGCGAACCTGAAGGTAGTGAGACAGTTAATGTAGTTTACGCTAATCTCAAACCGGACAACTTCATAGATGGTGGTAGCGTTTTTGTAGAAGGTAAATACGATGCAGCGAAAAATCTGATTGTCGCAACAAAGTTACAAACGAAATGTGCTTCTAAATACGAAGGTGCAGAGAGTGCTACAACAGAAAGTGGTTCCTACTAATTCGCATATTAATCAACACTGGCGACACTTTGCTACGGTGGCATAATTAAAGGTCAATATGTTCATAGAGAAAATTGTGGGAAGCATACAACAAGTGACAGCGGAACTTGGTCAAGCTGCAATATGGCTTGCTGTACTTTCTGCAATATGGGCAATTGTCTCACTCATCATTGGGTTACGTAAAAGAAATCCTAACACTGTAAAGAGTGGTAGAAACGCTGTTATCGCTACATTTGCTCTCATTTCTCTCGCAACTTGTGCGTTAATATTTGGGTTTGTGACGAACGATTTCTCAATGAGGTATGTCGTTGAGGGATCCAGTGCAGACCAACCACTTATCTATAAAATTACAGCACTGTGGGGGAAAATGTCCGGGTCACTCCTCTTCTGGCTTTGGTTGCTAACTGTCGCAGGAGCAGTCGTTGTTTGGCAAAACAGAAAAGCGAAGGATGCACTATCGGATTATGCGTTGATTCCCATCGTCTTTGTGCAGCTATTTTTTATTATCCTTGTCACTGGGATAATTGAGGGGATTTACAACCCACTTGACCGATACCCCGATGGTCTGGTGAAACTAGACGGTAAAGGGATGAACCCGCTTCTGCAGACATCCAGCATGGCGATCCATCCACCAACTTTGTACGTCGGTTGGATTAGTCTGACAGTTCCGTTTGCATTTGCTGTCGCTGCCCTTGCATCTGGTAGAATCGGGAGTGATTGGATACTCCGTTCTCGCAGATGGATGCTGTTTTCATGGATTATTTTAACTATTGGTGTCACTCTCGGTGGAAACTGGGCATATCAGGAACTCGGTTGGGGCGGCTATTGGGCATGGGATCCGGTTGAAAACGCTTCCTTTATGCCGTGGCTACTTGGCACCGCTTATCTGCATTCTGTAATGATTCAAGAGAAGCGGAATATGCTCAAACTGTGGAATATCCTCCTGATTACCTTAGCATTCCAATTCACCTTATTAGGGACATTTATAACCCGCAGTGGCATTATTACTTCGGTGCATGCATTCACAGAATCAGATATTGGTGGGTATTTTCTTGGATTTATCATCGCTTCAACTGCCGCTGTTATCTTGCTTGTCGCATACCGCTGGCAACGGCTCAAAAGTGAAAATCGTCTTGAATCCCTCCTTTCACGTGAAAGTGCTTTTGTTCTGAACAATTGGCTCCTTGTCGGGTTAACATTAATCATTCTTTGGGGAACATTGTGGCCTATTATTTCCGAAGCGATTCAAGGCAAAAAAGCCGCCGTTCCCGAAGCGTTTTTCAATCAGGTTGTGATTATTCCTGGACTCCTACTTCTCTTTTTGACAGGTGCCGGTCCCATTATTTCTTGGAAAAAGATTACACCCAACAATTTTCGTCGCATGTTTTTATCACCCCTTGTAATCGGTTTGGTAGCAGGAGCAGCGGCATGGATATTTCTTGCTTTTAAAGCACAGGCTGCGACTGAAACCATTTCTGTTGCCGTTACTGATGTTTCAACAAGTAATTTGTTTATGAAGACATGGGGAACTCTTGCTTTCAGCGGACATCCAATCCCCATTTATTCAGTGCTTTGTATATTTGCAAGTGTGTTTGTGTTCGCAGCAATCTTTAGCGAATTTTATAGGGGTGCTAAACTCCGTTCAAAACGGCGGGACTCATCCTTCCTCAGCGGTTTGTGGCTACTTATTCTCCGTAACAAACGACGATACGGGGGTTATATTGTACATATCGGTATCGTTATTGTCTACATAGGTATTATGGGATCTAAAGGGTATTCTCTACTTGAATCAGGGAGCCTTAAACTCGGAGAATCGATGGAGGCAGGCGCGTATCAACTTACGGTGAAAGATACATTCCAAGAAGAACACGGAAATTACTTCAAGGCTGGAGTTGTTTTCGGTATTGCAAAAAATGGGAAACAAAAGAAACCGATGAGACCTGCGCGCCACTTTTACTATAAAGCAGGACAAGGAGAGCAAGATACTATTGAGTCTGCAATACGCCATAACGGGGTGAATGACCTTTATATTGCACTCGGGCCTTTACCAGCAAATATTGATGCTAACACCAATATAACCTTCCAAGTCTATCAAAATCCACTCATAAGATTTGTCTGGATCGGTGTTGCTGTGATGGTAATAGGTGGAATTATAGCGATTGCCCAGAAATCTGAACCAAAACCACGTCCATAAACAACATAGGTGATTGCGATGAAAATTCAAAGTTTACGGTCTGTTGAAAAGATTTGTGCATCTCTTCTTATGGTTATAGTCCTATTCGTTTTGGTCAACACGATCATAGCACAAGAACCGGCAGATGGAATGATAGCGGAAGAAACCATAAATTATGAATCTGATTTAGAAGAACTCATAACTACAGTTTACTGTTACTGTGGCTGTACGAGGGAAACCATCCAGGCATGTGTATGTCCAACGGCACAAAATGTTGAAATTGATTTTCGTAATAGATTAGCAGGGAACGAGACAGTAGAGGAAATTCGCACATCTTACCTTGAAACATACGGTTCTGAGTTTTACGCAGTCATGCCAGCAAAAGGTATCAATCTTCTCGCTTATCTGATGCCAGGGGTTATTCTTATCGTCATCGGTGGTGTTGCTTTTGCTGTGCTACACAGATCACGCAGTGACAAAATGGACTTAACACAACCTGACAAGCAGATTTCTGATGAACTCCAACAAAAGGTTGAATTAGAACTCGAAAGATACAAGAAACTAAATTAAGGAGTCGTAATGTTATTTCTTGTACTTTTGTGGATTATTCTTCTTGGAACAGCCCTTTTGCTCTATCTCATATTCCCGCTTTATGGCAAATCTGATATTCCTCCGGATGTTGATCCTACAGAGGCGCGCATGCAAACGCTTGCGCTGGAACGCGAACAGAGTTATTCTGCTTTAGTTGATCTTGATGAGGATTATGAAACAGGAAAACTTTCAGAAGCAGATTATCAGGAATTACGTGCTGCGCTTCTGCAAGATACGGCTCGTATTGTTAGCCAACTGGAATCCGCTGCTGAGACAGATGTAGAAACTGAAATAGAAAGGTTTAAACAACAAAAAAGCAGGCAATGAATATAGTTAGTCCCCTATTGTTAATCAAAAGGGTTTGTAGCATCTTAAAGTGTGCAGAAACTGTTAAGCATCTTAGTAATCTGTCATTAATTGTAATAACATTCTTATTGTTGCTTCCCTCCTCTTATTCTCAAAATGATGTCGGCAATATTCGCGGTAAACTGACTGATATCAAATTGAACAAAACGATTGCTAATCACCCTGTTACCCTCAATATCCATAAAGCAGGGGACGTTACGCAACAGGAAACATCAACTGATGAAAGCGGGGCATATCGTTTTGAAAATCTACCGATTGATGCTGAAACGCACTACACAATCTCTACAACATACGAAGACAAAGAACATGTAGAGGAGGATTTGGTGCTGACTACATGGGTGCCAAACATAAATGTTGACATTAACATCGGCGCGGTAACGGATGATCCATCACAGATTAGGATAACATCATATACTATTGTCGTCAGAGTAACTTCCGAAACCCATGCAAAAGATGGGGCATTGTCAATTTTTGAAGGTGTTGCTGTTGAAAATCAAGGAACCTTACCGTTTCAAACAACATTTAACAACAAAGAAGTTGGTTTGTATTTATCCCTTCCAAACGAAAATGAAATGTTTCAACCGGGAACCCCTGAGAACTTAAAAGTTAATTCTGCCGGAGATCACGCAATTCTTACAGATCCACTACCACCAGGCGAACTACGAGTGATATATGAGTACATCCTACATGCTAACGAGAATAGCCTCGATCTTTCCCGACCATTGCGTTTTCATACAGACCAAATTACAATTCTTGTTCCTGTAGGCATCAACTTGGTTCCACAGTCAAAGCACTTTACGACTCCTGAGTATGATGCGATTAATAATGCAGTTTACAGAGTATACCCAGCGGCTCCGGAGGGAGGGTTCTCAGCAGGAAAAACAGTAGACTTAAACTTACGGATACCTAAGCCAAAATCTAATATCGGTCAGATGGTGTTTATTGCAATAGCCGCAGCCTTGGCAGGTGGGTTTCTTGTCGCAGCGATTTTCATGCTACGTCGATCACATCGTTCATCTGCTGAATCCGACACCTCACAGGATGCAACATTTGACTCAGGTTGGCTCCGTAAACTTGGCGATGATGACCTTGAGCATGCCCGCACCACAAGGCTTGAATTCATAACACTGCTTGATGAGATGCACGAAAAACAGAACATCTCGGAACGTGTCTATACCCGCTTACGTGGGGAACAAACAGAACGACTCACTGAGATACTGAGTCAGTGCCAAGAACGAGGGTTAGATCCCTAACGGACACTATTTGCTTGCACGGAGTATCTTCTCAAAATTTCATAACTTTTTCAGGATAGAAAGAAAGGATTTCATGGATGAGTGATGAAGAATGTATTGCGGAATTAATTGAGAATTTCGAGGATTTTGATGATGATGCGCGCGATGCCGCAAAGGCAGAATTGATTGAAATTGGTGAGCCGGCAATACCACAACTCATTGAAACACTTGCTCATAATCTTTGGGAAGTCGCTGATCAAGCTGCTGATGTTTTAGCTGCTATCGGTGAACCAGCAATACCTATGCTCATGGATGAGATGGATATAGCTGAAAGACATCACGGTCTCGCTCTCAGCAGTACGTTTACCCGTATGGGTGAACCGGCAATACCTGCTTTGGTTGAAGCATTAAACAATAAACTGAATGAAGAGCTTCGAGAATATGCTGTTCGTGCGCTCAGTGGGATGGGTGTTACGGCAATTAGCGCGATACCCGCACTCATTCAGGCTTTGAATGATCCGGCGGACGAGGTTCGAACTTATACAGCATACGCACTATCTAAAATGGAAGCTGCTGCTGCAGATGCAGTACCCGCTCTCATCAAAGCACTTGAAGATGATTCTGAACGCGTCCAACGTCATGTAGTATTTGCATTAGACAAAATTGGAACTCCAGAGGCACAGAAAGCACTTAAAGCTTTATTGTAGAAGGAGGAGAAAGTCATGCCCGAAGCAGCACAGAAACTTGATGACATTGAAAAGAAAGAAATCCCCCAGAAACGTGCCAATGAACTTGATGGTAAGGCATGGTTACGATATTCGGTATCAGTATGGAGTGATATTAGAAAAACAAAAGAAGAATCTGCGCTAAAACATCCTGCAATGTTTCCCAGTGCACTCGCGTGTCGTCTTATTGAGTGTTTTACAAACTCTGAAGCCTCTTTAATACTGGATCCTTTCGCTGGTGTTGGTTCTACACTACTCGCTGCTAAGGAGTCAGGTAAAGATGCTATCGGATTGGAAATTTCTCCAGAATTCGTACATATCTCTGAACAACGCTTAAGTCAAATGCTGCTTTTTGCGAAAGAAACTGAGGTAAAAGTTCATACTGTTGATAGTCGCGAACTTTATCGGTATGTTTCTCCAAACAGCGTGGATATGGTAATAACATCGCCACCCTATTGGGATATTCTGTTGCAGAAAAGAACTGCTGATAATAAACAGCAGCGCGATTATGGGGAGGCAGAGGCAGATTTAGGAAAAATTCGAGATTATGAGAAATTCTTGTTTGAACTTCGGAAAATATTTGAGCAGGTTTATGGTGTGATGAAGCCCAAAAGTTATTGCTGCGTTATTGTCATGGATTTGCGGAAAAAAAATCGCTTTTATCCCTACCATATTGATATTTCTCAGTTGATGCTGGATATCGGTTTTAATTTCGATGACACTATTATATGGAACCGAGCACAAGAATATAACAACTTGCGGCCGTTAGGCTATCCGAGTGTCTTCCGTGTAAATAAAGTTCATGAGTTTATTTTGATTTTCCAAAAGCCCGCCTAAGCATTCACATCTTGTAGGAATGGACATATTCAATGAGTTTAATCGAAGTAATAGACTACATTGACGCGGATGTTGCATATTTGCTGGGTATGATACCCAATTAACCCATAGGCGTCAATTTAGTGGTTTTCCGTGTTTGAGAACCCTCTTTAGTCCCGTAGGGACGATATGTTTATAGAAAAACGCCATACGGACGCTCTTTAGTCCCGTATGAAGATTAAAAAATTAATTCGGTAATTTTCTAACCATAGACATCTTGTTTTATGTTTTTCTTGTGTGAGGTCCATTATCTGGTTGTCTGAATCGCGGAGGGCACGGAGGACACAGAAGACGCGGAAAATGCTTTTGTGTCTCGGACATTTGCTTTCGCCAGAGACGGGTCGGTAACAAAGAATCTCTTAATTCCGCGTAATCCGCGTTCTCTGCGATAATCCGCGATTCAGACAGAAAAGAGATCAGAATTACCGAATTAATAAATTAATCTTCATCAAACCGCACCTATCGGGTCTGGGGTTTGAACCCGAATTACCTAATTTATTTTTTAAACTTCATTAGGGACGATATGTTTATAGGACTAAACCCGATTTTAGTATAAACGACAAAAACAATAAGTTAACTAGCACAAGTCGTAAATATAGGACAGTCCCAATAACCATGCTTATTGAAAAGTGTTCATAAAACAGATTTATTTTCCTTAAATTGACACATAAGGGTTTCAATGCACTCTACCCGACAGACACACTAATTCAATATGAGCACTTAGAAATGGTATAACCTTCGCGTTTATCTACTGTAGGGCAGACACAGGGACCCGCCACTACAATGAGTTGTGGACAGATTTTGCCAAAACTTTACACACCCGTTTAAATTAAAACTTGAAAACGATATGTAAATATGATATAATTAGAAAAAGTGGAATATAAGGATTGTTATAAAGGAAATTTCACGAACCTCATTAAGAAAGCGCGAATTAATAAAAATAATTAACAGTCGAACGAATTTGCTTACAATTAGAAAGGAGCCAAGATGGCAAAGTACGATTTTGTAGTCGCCATAGGTGGGGCACCGGGGCAAGGTATAGCTACAGCAGGAAAAAACTTGAGTCAACTCTGTGCTCAGCACGGTCTCCATGTTTTTGCTTATAGTGCTTACCAATCCCTCATCCGTGGCGGTCATACCTTCCTTACTATCAGAATTAGTTCTGAACCTGTCTCAAACCACGGCGACAAGATTGACCTTATCATTGCTCTTGATCGTAACAGTTTAGAAAAACATGTGCCGCATGTCAGACCCGGCGGTGCAATTATATATAACAGTAATGATGTAAAAAAACAGGCACCAGAACGAGACGATATCCAGTTGTGTCCTATTCCTTATAAAGAATACTCCAGCGTAATTGAAGATAGAAAGTTACAGAGAGCATGTCTGAATACGTGTTTGCTTGGTACTGCTTTGGCACTCGTGGGTGCAGATTTAACGATGCTTGAGGAGATAATAACCGCTGCGCTTCTCAAACGCAAAGGACAGGAAGTTGTGGATGCCAACATCTCGGTGGCGACTGCAGGTTATGAGCACGCTATCCAACACTTCACGCAATTTGATACCAAGGTTGAGAAACACGGACCTCCACTTGCTTTTGGTCAAGGTAATTCTCTTATGGCAATGGGTGGTGCAGCAGCAGGTGTAAAATTTTATTGTGCCTACCCAATGAGTCCCTCAACCGGTGTTCTACGTTGGATGGCGATAAACGCTCGCGATCTCAACATTATGGTCCGTCAATGTGAAGACGAAATCAGTGTTGTCAACATGGTAATCGGTGCAGCACATGCTGGATGTCGTGCAATGTGTGCAACATCTGGTGGTGGATTTGCACTCATGTCAGAAGCAATCGGGAGTGCCGGTATGATGGAAATTCCGATTGTTGTCATTAATGTTCAACGTGGGGGGCCTTCTACAGGTTTGCCAACGAAAACTGAACAGGGTGATCTATGGCAGATACTTGGGGCAAGTCAAGGTGACTTTCCCAAAATCGTTGTCGCGCCTACCAGTATTATTGATGGGTTTAATACTATACCTGAACTTTTCAATCTCGTTGATAAATTTCAGTGTCCCGGTATGGTTCTCTCGGATCTTATGCTCGGCGAAGGTTATACTACATTTGAGCCAGATTCTATCAATTGGCAACCGGAAATTGACCGGGGCGAGATGATAAATAAACTTGGACAAACAGACGGAGAATACCTGCGTTACCAGATTACCGACAGTGGAATTTCACCACGGGCAATCCCAGGCACAGCGGGTCATGTGCACGTCGTCGCTACCGATGACCATGATGAAGATGGCGGACTCATTAGTGATGAATTTACCAACCCGCATAAACGACGTGACATCATGGAAAAACGGCAACGGAAAATGGACGGTATCGTTGAACTGCTCCCACCGCCAACGCTTGAAGGACCTGAAGATGCAGAAGTTACGCTCATTGGATGGGGTTCTACACACGGTGTCATTAGTGAAGCATCCCAAATGTTGAATGAAGATGGTATTAAGACTAACCATATCCAATTCAAATGGCTATATCCTATAGACGAAGATGCTGTAAACGAAGTGTTGGCAAATTCAGGGCACGCTATTATTATTGAGTGCAACTACACAGGCCAGTTCGCTCGGTTCTTGCGGGGTGAAACAGGCTTTAAGGCAGATGGACACATCCGCAAGTATGATGGTGAACCGTTTATGCCACACCACATCGTTGACGGAGCCCGTGAACTATTAATCGATAAAACTGAACTCTACGTCCCATACCAGGAAATTGTTGTCTAACAATGGAGGATGAATCAAATGGCAAAAAAAGAAAGACCTATTCAAGGTGCTCCTACAGCGAGAGATTTTAAAGGCGATGTTAATCCCGATTGGTGTCCCGGTTGTGGTGATTTCGGTGTGCTTAATGCGCTACAAAATGCTTATGCCAAACTCGGTCGTGGCAATCATGATCACCTTACCGTCAGCGGAATCGGGTGTTCCTCTAATCTCCCTGGCTTCATTCGCACTTACGGAATGCACACCCTACATGGACGTTCACTCGCCGTAGCATCAGGTGCTAAACTCGCTAATCACGAGTTGAATGTCGTCGTCACTGGTGGTGATGGAGATGGATACGGCATCGGCGGAAATCACTTCATTCACACGATGCGAAAAAATATTGATCTCCTCTACATTGTGATGAACAACGAGACTTACGGGTTAACTGTCGGCCAAGCCTCACCTACGACGCAAGTAGACGAGATAACCAATAGCACCCCGTTCGGCAATATAGAAACACCTCTCAATCCTGTAGCAATGGCAATTGTTGCAGGTGCTACTTATGTCGCAAGAGCATTTAGTTCTGAAGGAAAACACCTTGCTGAATTAATGTACAACGGGATGCAGCACAAAGGTTTTGCGTTTATTGATGTTATCAGTCCTTGTTTGACGTGGAAGGGTGATGAAATTTTCGATTATTGGAAAGAACGTGTCAACTCTCTTGAAAATCATGACACAAGTAACAAAGCTGCGGCACTTGAACAAGCGGTCAAGACCGATCATGACACTCAGCTTGGGTTATTCTATCACGATACAAGTCGTCCCTCCTTGGAACAGTTGGAACCCGTTTTGGAAAACGGTCCTATGGTACATCAACCCCTCGGCATTACCCCAGAGCAGGGTGCCTCAATCATCCAGCGCATGATGTAAAACGGAACGGTAAGGGCAGGGAATACCTGTCCTTTTCTTTTTGAATTTACGACGGTGCTGAAACCACAAATTTCTCCTACACCCTATGCGTCTTTTTGCTTCCCAGATCACAAAAAATTTCGGGCACCGAACGATTGTCAAAGACGTATCACTTACGATTCACCCTGGAGAAGTCGTTGCCATTTTCGGTCCTAATGGTGCTGGCAAAACGACGTTTATCAAAATACTCGCCACTCTCCTCCGCCCTACAACCGGTAAACTTGAGATTGAAGGCGCGGATGCATTCGTGGATTATGCAAAAGTGCGAAGCATGTTAGGAGTCATTATCCATGAGCATTTAGCGTACCCAGTTTTGACTCCGTTTGAGAATCTCAAGTTTTTTGGGCAGATGTACGGGGTAGAAGATTTAGAAACCCGATGCAAAGCACTTCTGAATGAAGTTGGCTTAGAACGTTTTGTTCACGAACCGCTTAACATCTTTTCACGCGGCATGACCCAACGTTTTATGATTGCCAGAGCCCTCCTCCATCACCCCTCAATTTTATTACTTGATGAACCCTTCTCTGGACTAGATGTGTCTGCGAAGCAGTTTGTCATGGATCGCATCGCACAAGAACGACAAAACGGGAAAGGTATACTCATTACAACACATAACACCGAATTGGGGTATCTTGTAGGGTCAAGATTTCTCTTTATGATAAATGGTGAATTGGAAGAGATTGCACAAAAGGATGAAATTTCTGAAGATGTGTTACTGAGCATGTATGAGGAGAGATTATTAGATACCGCTTCCAAACGGTTGTAGGTGACTCTTTCAAATTGAGACAAACATGAAGGCACTCCGACAGATTGCAGCGTTGATTCGCAAAGACCTATGGATTCAATTCCGTTCAAAGGAAACGCTGGCATTAATTTTCGTTTTTAGTGTACTCGTTGTTCTCATTTTTGTTTTTGCATTTGGACAGAATTTACCTGAAAAGAATGACCGCAGTAAATTAACTGCCAGTGTCCTCTGGGCAACATTCGTTTTTGCCGGAATAATCACCTTGAATCGTTCATTCGCGTTAGACCGCACCCACGGGGCTTTGCATGGAATCCGCCTTACCGGTGTTGACGCAAGCAATGTTTACCTTTCCAAAGTCATCAGTAACGTCGTTTTTCTGTTTCTATTAGAAGTTGTTGTAACACCCATTGCACTTCAATTCTTGGATTTATTCGATGAAGTGACGGTGGGTATGTTGCTAAAACTGCTTGGCGTACTGGGTATCGGAACACTCGGATTTTGTGCTGTCGGTGTGTTGTTAGCGGGGATGTCTACAACAACAAGTGGCGGAGAAAGCCTGCTTTCTGTCATCTTACTTCCGCTTGTAATCCCTATAATTATGGCGGGTGCGAAATGCACCGTCTCTATATTGGTTACTGGTGGGTTGGAAGATAGATTCTGGTTGAATATATTGATTGGTTCAAGTCTTGTCTTTTTGGCATCGGCGTATCTACTTGCAGATGCCGTGATTGAGGAATAGTGTCAACATAATAACAATGCGTTTTGAATGTTTGTATTAAAAAATAGTTTTGATTTTAAAATTACAAGTTTCGGAAGGAGAAGCAACTTGTCAGAAATAATCTATCTTCACGCACGAGAAATACTTGATTCACGAGGTAACCCCACTGTTGAAGTAGACGTCAATTTAGCATCAGGCGTGTTTGGTCGTGCGGCAGTCCCGTCAGGGGCATCAACAGGTGAACATGAAGCGGTTGAACTTCGCGATAAGGATCAGAACCGCTACTTAGGTAAAGGTGTTCAAAAAGCAGTTGAAAATGTCAACACTGTCATTGCAGGCGCGCTTGTAGGAGAAAATGTATTCGCACAAAACGAGATTGATGCCACAATGTGCAAACTTGATGGCACTGAGAACAAAAGCAATCTCGGCGCGAACGCGATTTTAGGTGTTTCCCTTGCTGTTGCTAAAGCTGCTGCAGATGAACTCGGACAACCCCTCTTTCGCTATATCGGCGGGACAAATGCAAAAGAACTCCCACTACCGATGATGAATATTCTAAACGGTGGTTCGCATGCAGATAATAACGTTGACATCCAAGAATTTATGGTGATGCCAGCAGGGGCAAGCAGTTTTGCCGAAGCACTTCGGATGGGAGCAGAAATTTTTCATAATCTGAAAGCTGTCTTGCAAGCGCGGAATTGTAACACTGCTGTCGGTGATGAAGGTGGTTTTGCCCCTGATTTGAGTTCAAATGAGGAAGCCATCGCAGTGATCATTGAGGCTATTGAACGCGCTAAATATGTTCCTGGTGAAGATATTCTATTAGCGTTGGATGCAGCTTCAAGTGAATTTTACAATCGCGACTCTGGCACCTATGAATTAAAAGCGGAGGCACAACCTACCAAATCACCTGAAGAAATGGTAGACTTTTACACGGAACTCTGTGAAAAATATCCGATTGTTTCAATTGAAGATGGCATGGACGAAAACGACTGGGACGGTTGGAAGCAGTTAACCGAGGCAATCGGTGATAAGGTCCAACTCGTTGGTGATGACCTCTTCGTTACCAATACAACACGATTGCAACAGGGAATCGACGGACAAATCGGCAATTCTATTTTAATTAAAGTCAATCAAATAGGCACTTTGACAGAAACGCTTGATGCCATTGAACTTGCACGTAGGTTCAACTATACCGCTGTAGTTTCCCATCGGTCAGGTGAAACAGAAGACACTACAATTTCAGACCTTGTTGTTGCAACCAACGCTGGGCAGATAAAAACCGGTTCACTTTCTCGGACTGATCGTGTCTGTAAATACAACCAACTGCTTCGCATTGAAGAAGAACTTGGCGAAAGTGCAATTTTTGCTGGTAAAAAAGTCTTTTATAATTTGGCAGGTTTCCGTTAAACCTTTATTTCTCGTAGCACGTAAAAACCCAAATCTAATGAAGTTTAAGTATTTAAATCGGTAATCCCGATTTCACCAGGTCCGGTAGGTGCGGTTTCCTAACCGCACCTTATGCGTCAATTTAAGCAGCTGTCCGTTCGGTAGAGTTTGTGAAACCCAATCTACGGACTGTTCTTATATGTGTTGTAGCACAAACTTTTAGTTTGTACATATTATATGTGTTGTAGCACAAACTTTTAGTTTGTACATATTATATGTGTTGTAGCACAAACTTTTAGTTTGTACATATTATATGTGTTGTAGCACAAACTTTTAGTTTGTACATATTATATGTGTTGTAGCACAAACTTTTAGTTTGTACATATTATATGTGTTGTAGCACAAACTTTTAGTTTGTACATATTATATGTGTTGTAGCACAAACTTTTAGTTTGTACATATTATATGTGTTGTAGCACAAACTTTTAGTTTGTACATATTATATGTGCTGTAGCACAAACTGTATGAAGATTAAAAAATAAATTAGGTAATTCGGGCTCAAACCCCAAACCCGGTAGGTGCGGTTTCCTAACCGCACCGGACACTACAAGGAAACTGAAAATTACCCGATTAAATTCTTAATCTTCATTTAGTTTGTGCATATTAGACGCAAAACTAACAGTTTGCGCTACAGAGCGGAGAACCGCTAAATTGACGCCTATAGTCCGAGATGAAGCAACTATTGTTGATACCACAATCGATTCACTGAGAATCCCAAGACTTTAGGCTTGGGAGTATGTCAAATTTGCACTGGAACTGCATTTGTGCGGTCCCAATGCACTCCTTTGTAGGTTAGTTTTATGCGTTTTTTTCTTATGCGTTTTTTTCGCTTGGTTTTACTTATCATAGCATTTACCTTGCTCATAGTAAGCGTCATACAATTCCAGCGCGGTTATAGAGATTGGCAACATGCACAAAGTGTTGAGGCAGACTACCAAAGAGCACTTAATAGACTTGAAGCCGAACGTGATAAACTCAAGCATCGCGTAGAATCGCTAAAAGATGATACCTTAACCAAGGAACGTCTCGTCAGAAAAAGATTCGGGTTAGTAAAACCGGGTGAGATAAGATTTAAAATAGTTAAACCTGACCAACCCCACTAATTAACCCAAGTTGCTACCTCAGGACTTACGCATTTCCTCTTAAAGTCCCCTTGATAAGGGGGATTTAGGGGGTTAAAAACACTGAAATAACGACTTTTTAACTCCAATATGTGCCTTTCTGCTCAATTTGCGTAAGTCCTGTACCTATTGAAATTCCAAAAGTTTTGTCCCAATTAGAGTGTTCGATCTTCGCTCCAGCGGAGCGATATGTTTATAGAAAAAAGTTAGTCCCTTCTTCCGCTCCAGATGAAGTTTAACAAATAAATTGGGTAATTGTGGCTACGCGACGTGCAATGAATCGCACTACTACAAACAGATCTGCTTTTCTTATCACACGTCCCAGAATTACCCGTTTAAATTCTTAATCTTCATGCGGAGCGGTATATATAACGTGAGTTTGATATATAGTAAATTCTAAACATAAATGGATTTTCGTAGGGGTTAGGTAACCTAACCCCTACGGGCGAGAAGACCTCGCCCCTACAAGAAGCCCGACATCTTGTTTTTATCAAACTCACGTTATATATAGGAACTGTGAACAGTGTTGCAAATTCTACAAACCCATTGCAATAAAGAAAAATATCAGTTATAATTAAAGATAGTACCTAAATGCAGAGTCAGAGGTGTAATACCAAATTAACTGGATTAGAAGTTTTCTACGTATCGGTTAGCATTGTGAGGCACGGGGACCTCACACTACAAATCAAGTTAATTGCGTATAACACCTCCAAACCTTCTAAGTCGAGTCCGGATACAACCTCTACATAAGAGGCAGACTCACTACTAAACCATTAAATGTAGGAAATTTCTATGTACACAGAATATAATCGCCGAAACCCATTGCCTAAGTTGATTGCTATATGCGGACTCCTCTTGTTATTCATTTTAGCGATTAATGTATTGCGACTAATTGAGGATGACGCCAATCAGCCGCCTACAACTCAAGTAGATGTGACAAAAACGCGTCCTATAGTCCGGGAAACGCGTCCAAAATCTAATACTGCTGAGGCGCGAGAAATACGTGCAAAATCAAATTCTATTCTACGCAGGGATGCTCTTGATACGAGGCGATGGCCTGATGGGTTTAGGCTATACAAATATTTGTGGGCTAGAAATGCTGCTGTTTATGTCGCTGAAATGGATCGCGATGCAGAAAACCTCAGATTTGATGTAGAACTCGCCAATTCCCAAATTCTCAGACGTGAAACTATCAGTAGTGCTACCAGACGACTCAAACAAAAAGGGATACAAACGTTTGCTGGTGTCAATGGTAGTTTCGGTATTCGTGAGGACAATTGGGGACGAGGTGGTATGATTTTCAACCTTCACATTCAAAAAGGCGAGCTTGTCAGCATACCCAAGTTGATTGATAGGTGGGGGTATTCTCCGCCATCACCGTGGGGTGAAACAAGTTTTGGGGTTGCACCGGATGGCGAATTCCTCATGGATGCAGTTCAATTAAATGGGAAACTTCGTATTGGCGAAGAAACCTTGGCGATTGACGCAGTCAATCAAATCTGCGATTCGTTATGTCCAGTTGTACTTTTCACGCCTCGCTTTGGAAGGACAACTTTAGCACGCCGATGTTATGAATTCACACTCAAAAAACTGACACTTCCACTCACCGGGAAATACACGAGTAACTTTGTCGTGACAGCAGTTAATCCACGCGGAAACAGTATTATTCCGTCTGATGGTGTTGTTCTCACAGTAGAACCACGTTTGGGAATCCGCTGGTACAGAAAAATTCTCAAATCTTCGACAGGTGAATTGGAAATTGCACTAACGCCAAAAAAATGGCAGACAGTTAAGGAAGGTGTCGGTGGAAATCTACGACTATTACGAAACGGTGAAATTGAACCTGAGTTGGTAGAGTTCTCGCGTTTAAGAGGTAATAGTTACTATAGGCATAGCAACGGTGCACAGCGACATCCACGAAGTGCCTTGGGATTTAACGATGAGAAACTATTTCTTATTGTAGTTGATGGTAGGCGATCCAACCACAGCATGGGAATGACTCTCTATGATATGGCAACTTTTTTTAAAGACCTCGGCATCAAGCACGCTATTAACTTTGATGGTGGCAGTTCTTCAGCCTTATGGGCATTGGGTAAGGTCGTGAACAGACCCTCACACAACTATGAAAGACGCATCTTTAACGTGGCGATGATTCGACAAAAAGAAAAATAACCTAATGAAGGGAATTAACTGACAATCCCACTGCTTTAGCTGTGGGTCCAAAAACTTATGACATTTGCACCAAAACATGTTGGACTATATGTCCCATCGTGGATAGGGTTTCCACCCCGGACAACCTGTATGGGTCCTATCCCTCACCTGTGGAAAGGTGTGTGATGCTGGTGCGAAATCACTTAAAACATTAGAATGTGGTAAAGAAAAACTAATGTCCGTTGTTAGGACAACGACCCTACCACATTCACTAACAACCTACCGTGGGATACACGGAAAGTTACGCCTGTGGAGTCCAAGTAAGACCTCATTCGGAGGCACGAGAGACGGAAGCAGGAATCACATAGGAGGGTTGTGTGCTAAAAGAAGCACACGGCTTTAGCCGTCGTGAGTATCACATCACGATACGCCATACTTTCCATACTGTTGTTATTAGCATGTTCAAATCGGAATACCCCGCAAGCTGTCACTGAAGATTTTATCTACAATTACTACATACACGCAAACCAAACAGCAGCACTTCAGTTGAGTTCGGGACTCGCAACAGAAAAGTTGGAAACAGAAATCACGCGATTGCAAGAGATACGCACACAAAATGATCCTACCCCCGAAATGCCAAAAATTGAGTATAAGCAGATGGGAAAAGAAACAGCAAGCGAAATTGAAAACGTAACGCATGTGTTATTCAACTATCAATTGAAAATCATGAGTCGCAGCGGCACAACCACCCATACCCGAAATGCAGTTATTACCACTGAAAACATTGATGGAAAATGGAAAGTTGTCAATTTTGATGAGTACTAATACCCAATTAACGGGATTTGTAGTGCGAGGTCCCCGTGCCTCGCAATGCTAACCGCTACTAGAAAACTTCGAATCAAGTTAATTTGGTATAATAGTTGAAACAAGCGGAGATTCTGATCCTATCCGTTGGAGATTGCCATGAAAACAGGGAAGGTTGCTATCTTTACGCAACCGCAGGTTCCGTTGGAATTTCGGGAATATCCGGTTCCATCCGTAACACCCGACGATATGCTTGTCCGAATCCGAATGGCGAATATTTGCGGCTCTGATCTGCATTTTTGGCGAGGTAACGGTCCGAAAATTGAAAGTGACATCCCACAAGTACTAGGTCATGAAATGATCGGCACCATTGAAGCGATGGGGCGAAATGTCAAAAAAGACAGCATCGGTCAGCCACTAACGGAAGGGGATCGAATCGTTTACTCCTATTTCAAGCCGTGTCAACGTTGTTGGGTGTGTCTCAATGGGAAACCCGGATGCCCGAATCGCTACCGAGATTGGCTCGGTGTATCCAGTGAAGAACATCCACATTTCCATGGTGCGTACGGTGAATACTACTACATGAAAACTGGACATTGGGTATTTAAGGTGCCTGATGAACTACCAGATACACTCGTATCCCCAATTAACTGCGCTTTATCGGAAGTTATTTACGGGCTAAATCAGATTGGCATCACACTTGGAGACACAGTTGTTATCCAAGGAGCAGGTGGACTTGGACTTTATGCAACTGCCGTAGCAAGAGAGATGGGTGCTGGAAAAATCATTGTCCTTGACCGCTTGCCGGCACGTCTTGCACTTGCCCATGAATTTGGCGCGGATTATACCGTCAATGTAGATGAACTTGACATGGCAGACCGAGTTGATTGCGTCCTTGATCACACAGGTGGCATCGGTGCCGACCTTGTTGCAGAATTTGTTGGTTCGCCGCGTGTCCTCGCTGAGGGTGTAGAAATGCTACAGTGGGGTGGACGTTACCTCTGGATCGGCAACATCAATCTCGGATTTCCAACCGAAATCGACCCCGGCAATATCGTTCGATGTAGTAAAACTATCCGCGGTGTGATCGTTTATGAACCGTGGGTAATCCCACGTGCGCTCGATTTTCTTAGCCGTACACGAGACAAATATCCTTTCCACAAAATCATCTCTGATACTTTTCCGTTTGACAATATTAACGAAGCCTTTACTTACGCTGATGAAGGTTCCGCTATCCGAGTCGGATTGGAATTTGATTATATGTGATACTAAATTAACGGGATTTGTAGTGCGAGGTCCCCGTGCCTTGCAATGCTGACTTTATCAGAAGACTTCAAATCAAGTTAATTTGGTATAATACTAAATTAACGGGATTTGTAGTGCGAGGTCCCCGTGCCTCGCAATGCTGACTTTATCAGAAGACTTCAAATCAAGTTAATTTGGTATAATACTAAATTAACGGGATTTGTAGTGTGAGGTCCCCGTGCCTCGCAACCGTGTGCTATATCAAAAGACTTCTAATCAAGTTAATTTGGTATAATACTAAATTAACGGGATTTGTAGTGCGAGGTCCCCGTGCCTTGCAATGCTGACTTTATCAGAAGACTTCAAATCAAGTTAATTTGGTATAATAATTAAGTGCTATGGAGTCAGAAAATGCCTAACTACAGAAAATTCAAAGACTATCATAACGACTTGCCACAAATCGGGAGGAAACAATCAATTTTCTTGATGCAATAATGGAGGAGTTCCATATCTACGGCAACTTATACCAAATTAACGCGATTTGTAGTGCGAGGTCCCCGTGCCTCACAACCGTGTGCTATATCAAAAGACTTCTAATCAAGTTAATTTGGTATTAGCTGCGCTACAAAGTGCCCTTCAAGTCGTTATAGAAGCGCAAGGTGGTATTTCCGAGCTTGCAAAGCGAACCCGCATGTCTCCAGATGCCTTGCAGAAGATCCTTTCAAGTGATAAAGCACCGCATATTGACACACTCGGAACTATCCTCAATGCACTTGGATGTCGTCTCTCGATTGAACCGTTAGAAGCCAAAAATCCCGATCTTGAATCCGCATCTGAAGATCAAAGAATCTCCGCTGCAGGATAATGTTTATCACCAGGTGACACATCAGCCGGATCGTTTAACACCGCCGTTTCTGGTGGTGTCATAATCTGGTTTTCGTCCACAGGATCAGCAGTATCCGTTCTCCACTGCTCCAAACATTCACGCATCTCTGCCAAAACATCAGCATAATCAGGATTTCCAGCAAGGTTATGTGCCTCCGAAGAATCAAAGACTACATCATATAACCTTTCAGATTCAATAGGCTGATTCGCCCAATCATTCTCCAACATATACGATTTACTGATACTATCGTCACAGTTTGGCAGTGCCCACTGATTAGCATCATCATACCGTCGGATATATTTCCACCGCTTGGTTCGGATAGCGCGCTGTGGTTCATAGCAGCAGTGATAATTCACTTCAGCAAAAACAGCATCTCGAATATCATCTACTTCACCACCAACCAAAGGTAGGACAGAGTGTCCTTGCAACCACTCAGGTTGTTCGATTCCAGCCAATTCACAGATAGTAGGAAACAAGTCAATTTGGCTAACTAACCCATCAACGACTTTCCCACCATCAAATCCACATGGACCGCGAACAATTAGCATCACACCGATCCCATGATCTGTAACATGACATTTCATACGCGGAAAAGCGAGTCCGTGGTCTGTGGTGCATATCACAAGGGTATTTTCAGCAAGATTGTTTTTCTCCAGTGCATCAAAAACTTTTCCCATTTTCCAATCGAGTCTGCGCGCTGCATCTATATATTCCGCCATATCCTGACGTGTGATTGGATTATCAGGAAACGTTGGTGGCAGTTTTACATAACGCGGGTCGGTTTTCGGTTCACCATCAGGGGGCGGATCAAATCCTTTCGCGCGACGATGTGTTTCACCAAACCCAACATCCAAGAAAAATGGGGCATCATGATTTTCAGCGATAAACTCACATGCACGTTCCTCCGCCCCTGCACGCTGGTTCCCTTCAGATAAAATCCGCTGATAGCCTGTGTCCTTGACATTACGCACAACATGCTGGAAACCCGCTAATGCAGTAACGTAACCTGCTTTGTTCAACGTGTATGAGATAAGATGTTCCGGCACAGGTAGACTCCACCCACGGTTAGCCAATCCACCCATACCACAACTGTGTGCCCACTGACCGGTAAGCAATGCAGCACGAGATGGCGAGCAGGTCGGGTTTGCACAAAAGGCGTTCCTGAATAGAACACCTTCTTCGGCAAGTTTTTGAATGTTTGGAGTCGGAATTGCATGCCCATAAGGCTGCACATACCGTCCCGTATCGTGAGAATGAATATAGACTATATTTGGTTTATTCATATTAAATCAATTTTCCGTATCTGTTCTGTGAGGAACGACTCTGTTTCTCACAAAGTGTGTATACTTGAATTATCAACACAAAAATAGGTATATGGCAAGGAAAACCTACAGTGTCCTACATATTGATTTCAGTTTACATTAAAATCGTGATGAAATCAAGTGAATTTATGTCCTAAAAAGAACAAATCATTGCTTGACACAAACCTCGAAAATAAGTATATTAACGTGAGTTCGATAAAAAGATACTATGATTCCCGTAGGTTGGGTAGAACGGAAAGGACAATAAAATCAAACACAAAATAGCGGTTCAGGATACATTTGAAACTGAAAATAACGAAAAATTAGTGAAACCCAACTCTTTATTAACTTTTGGATGGACACTCGGATTCTAATATCAAACTCACGTTATATTAAATCACATGATGAAACTCATATCAATAAACGTATCAAAACCAAAGCCTATTGAATACGGCGGAAAAACTGTTCAAACGGGGATATTTAAAGAGCCGGTATCAGGCACGGTGATGCTCAGAGAAATGAACATAGATGGCGATGGTCAAGGCGACTTAAAAGTCCATGGCGGCACCTATAAAGCAATTTACGGTTATCCTATTGAACATTATAAGCACTGGCAGCAGGAATTGAACAGAAACGACTTGACGTATGGACAATTCGGAGAAAACCTCACTGTTGAAGGCATGCTGGAAGAAGAGATCAACATCGGAGATGTCTTTCAGATAGGCACAACAGTAAATCTTCAAATCACACAACCGCGTGTGCCATGTTTCAAATTGGGATATAAAATGGGATCACCTGAATTCCCTAAACAATTCTTGGAAAGTCAGCGCGTCGGGTTCTACTTTCGAGTGCTTGCAGAAGGGGAAATCACTGCTGGCGATGTCATTTCACGTATTGAGCCTGCATCAGATTCAATGAGCGTTACAGAGATACTCAACCTACGTTTTTTTGATACAAACAACCACGAAATGATAGCAAAAGCAAGAAAACTACCTGCCCTCTCTCCGAGTTGGAAGAAAGATTTCACGCGGAACTTGCAAGCCAAAAACTTGCTCTAAAAAATATGGATATATTCAAAGCAACTACCAAACAGGAAACCAGTAAAGCAGCAGCCAATGCAGCCAGCACAAAACTACGTGAGGCAATCAAAACCAATGGACATGCAAGTTTCATTGTCGCAACCGGGGCATCGCAATTTGATTTTCTCAGGGCACTCACTGGTAACATAGAAATTGACTGGACAAAGACAACGATGTTCCATCTGGACGAATACATCGGGATACCAGAGACACATCCTGCAAGTTTCCGTAAATATCTAAAAGAACGGTTAGTGGACATCGTTCAACCGGGAACGGTGCATTTGTTACACGGCGAGGCAGACGATTCTCAAGTTGAATGTAACAGACTCAATCAGATTATCTCACAACACCAAATTGACGTGGCGTTCGTAGGTATCGGTGAAAATGGGCACCTTGCATTCAACGATCCTCCCGCTGATTTTGAAACAGAGGATCCTTATATCGTAGTTGAATTAGATGAGGCATGCCGTCTGCAGCAGGTCGGCGAAGGATGGTTCAACGGATTAGATGACGTGCCAACCCATGCAATCTCAATGTCCATCCATCAAATTATGAAGTCAAAAGCGATTATATGTACCGTGCCAGATGAACGAAAAGCAGAAGCCGTTCGTAATTGCCTATATGGTGAGATAACACCGATGCACCCTGCCTCTATTTTGCAAAACCATCCGGACTGTACAGTATATCTGGATGCCGGGTCAGCATCTTTACTAACAACTATCTCGTAATGCTCAAAACGGAGATTCGCAATGTCTACAGAACAAAAATCGGAAACTACTCAATCAGTTAGTCTTACCGCACAACAGAAACAGCAATTTCATGATGATGGTTTTCTACACATCCAAAATCTACTACCGAACCCTGCCCTTCAGCCGCTGATTGATGAACTATCACAAATGGTTGAAGATGGGGTTCAGGCTGCAGTCAAACAAGGTATCCTTGATGCCTCAAATACGTATGATGACGAACCTTTTGAAACGCGGTTAGCAAAGGTTGCCAATGCTTGTTCTGATCCGAACTGGATTTGGCGGAATAATTTCGGCAATCAGAAAATTCGTACAGCTGGAATGTTCACACTCAGAACTGCACCTGAATTGCTTGATGTCGTTGGTTCACTCATTAGTCAGGAAATATTTGCGCATCCACAGTTTAATTTTCGTGCCAAACTCCCAAATCAAGATATTACGGTTATCCCGTGGCATCAAGACCTTGCATATCTCAACCCAGAAGAAGCAGGCGAAACACTAGTTGTGAACGTCTGGCTGCCACTTGTTAAAGCATACGAAGAAAACGGATGCATGCAAGTAATCCGAGGTTCACACCGCTTCAATCTCATCGCACACAACTATCAAGAACAGACACCCGGACATACCGGTGGCAAAGGCATCAGCGAAGCAGAATTACCGATAGGTGACATTGTCACAGCTGAGTTGGACGTAGGTGATGTTCTACTAACAAGTGAACGAGTTGTGCACCGTGGACTTCCGAACCGTGGTAAAACTGTCAGATGGAGTGTTGATACGCGCTATAGCCAAATTGGACTCCCGACCGGTCGCGCGCATGTACCGGGATTTGTTGCTCACAGTCGCAAAAATCCAGAGAACATAGCGAAATCCCATAATGATTGGAATCGAAACTTTGCATAGGTATGATACCCAATTACCGTGACTTGTAGAGCGAGGTCCCCGTGCCTCGCTCTACAAATCGGGTTAATTGGGTATTATACCATATTAACGGGATTTGTAGAGCGAGGCACGGGGACCTCGCAACCGTGTCCTATATCAAAAGACTTCTAATCACGTTAAGTTGGTATTATATACAAAAAAATGGTGATAAAATGAATAATTATCGGAAAATTATAAATATAATTCTACTTCTCACAGTATGTTCTATTTTTGTCAGTTGCGCACAAAAAATCACTGAGGAACAGGCTTTAGCTGAGGAACAGGCTATAGTTGAGATGATTCAAAGTTATAGTCATATAGTAGCTAACCCAAGAGCAACTAATGTACTTTCGCGTATGAAGAGCAGAAACCCAAATAAAAGACTTGTATTGCTAAGTCCTAATGCTTCTATAAGATGGCTTCGTGAACGCGGCTATAAAATTAGCAGAACTAATCATGCACAATATATTACGCGGAAGGGACCTAATTATTATTCTAAAGGTGGACAATCTCTGAGCAGGAAAAACGTCAGGGATGACCCAGATTTTGACCCTCAATACAGGCAGATAGGCAAAACTCGGATAAGGATAACAGGTATGGAGCAGAGCGGTGACATTCTTATTATATATGATCAGTACGACAACCTCCGTGTTGTTACGTATGAATAGACTATATGCGTGTCGGATTAGTGAAACCCTCTAACAAAAGGAGACGAATCAACGCCAAATAAGCGTCCGGTATTTGGCGGGCACTTAGTCGCGCAATTCACGCGTCTCTTTCGTTTGTAGTTATGCAATCTTAAGAATATGTGCGTTTGTAGTCGCGCAATTCACGCGCCTCTTACATTCTGTGAATCCACGATTCTTTCACACTTTCACACCAGGGCTATTTAGTTCTCCAAATATTTAGATTTTCAATCTAAGAGTTTCCCCTGTAGGAGCGATCTCCGAATCGCGACTTTTCGTCTAAAATGGACAGAAAGCCTAAAACTAAATAGCCCTGCAGGGTTATTTAGTTTTCCAATAATTTTGAACTTTTGCTCAAGACTCTCCGCTGTAGGAGCGATCTCCGAATCGCGACTTTTCGTCTAAAATGGACAGAAAGCCTAAAACTAAATAGTCTTGCTTTCACACTTGACATTATTATATATTTGTGTTATGTTTGACAGTGAGGACAAACTTAATTAATATAGAAGGTTAAATATGTTTCGAATTATATTTTCACTACTAATCATTACCGGACTTTTGGTAATACCATTTCACGCTGATGCGTTTAACTTAAAAGATGAGGAGCTGCTGCTCTATTTTTCCTTTAACAAAGGATCAGGAAATGCGGTAACAGATCTATCACCACATAAAAACGATGGAGAAATCGTTGGAGCTGCGGATTGGGTTGACAGAAAACTCGGGGACGCTCTACAATTCAACCAAGCAGGTGAAGTTAAGGCACCATATATTGAACTGAACGACAAGAGTTTTTGGCTCATGTCAAGACTAAGTGCGGAGGCTTCTAGAGAATCCAAGTGTACAGCGAGTTTATTCAAATAAAACGCACTTACTTTTTACATGAGCCACTCTTTTTTATCTTTTGGACAGACACTTGGAATCAAATATTGAACTCACGTTATAGTAGGTGAAAAATTTAAAATCCTCTAAAACTTATATCGCACCGTCCCCAAACTTCTTCTTGAACAATGACACCGTATCGTGATCAGGGTGATTCGGCAGTTCATTGGGAGACTCCCAATCTTCGCCAACATCTGAAAGTTTCACCGACTTTCCACTGTTTTCTAAAATTGATTTCCATCCAGCAAGAAAGACGTTGGTCTTGTGCCTAATCTGATCGAATGTCTGCGGCATTTCGTTGTGCATTGCCATATTTTGGAATGCCCAAATTGTGGGCAACCAAATTTCTGTTTGATTGAAAGGATAACCAGTGCCGGTATGGATTCTAAAATTCTCACCACCGTATACCGCATGCGTGTGAATCTGCACAGTACCCCAAGAACCGCTTACCTGATGGAGTGTCCCAAAGAATTGCCGACCATCGCTATCAACATGCTCTAAAGTAATGACACCAGGTGGACTATGCCAACTATCCGACTGATATGCAACAGAGACGACTGGATTCCCTGCTTCCACGATCACCTTGCAGACCATATAGACACCGTGAATCCCGTGTGTAGGATAGTCATCAAACGAGTTCGTAGCAGTATAGCAGACGATCTGTTTATCCGTTGCCCACGTTTTAGCACGTGAGATGGCATCGTTATGTTCGTGACTTGATGGAGCAAGGATAGTGGCACCATGCTTTTCCGCGAGTTCTATCATTTTCTCTGCTTTTGCAAGCGAATTCGAAAATGGACGATTGATAAGATTCGGTAAACCTGCTTCAAGATACGGTTCATGCAGGATGTGGTTCCACGGATGATTATAGTACCCACCTGAAATCACACCATCTACCTTTCCTAACATATCATCGAAATTCTTTACGACCTTGCAGCCGTAAGGTTCAGCAATCGCTTTAGCTTTCTCGTATTCAATATCCCAACAGTGGGTGATACGCATCCCAGTAAACGGGGTATCTTTTTCACCTACACGCGGATTAATGGCAGGTGCCCACAACGGCGTATGTGAGTAGGATGCAACGTTAAGAAATCCAATGCGGAATGGTTCATAATCGTAGGTCTGTTCTTGACTTGATGTTTGCATGTCTGTCTCCTTTTCGCACCTCATACCAAATTAACGGGATTTGTCTTATTTTCTGGGGCGGTAGGGGCGGTTTCCTAACCGCTCGCCCCTCTGGGGCTTGCTGTTAGTAGGATTGACGCGTGCTGGACACCTTTCGCCTCTCCGAGGCTATAGTAATACCAAATTAACGGGATTAGACGTCTTTTGATATAGCATACGGTTACGAGGCACGGGGACCTCGCGCTACGAATTGGGTTAATTTGGTATTATAACGTGAGTATGATAAAAACAAGATGTCGGGCTTCTTGTACGGGCGAGGTCTTCTCGCCCGTAGGGGTTAGGTTACCTAACCCCTAACGTGAGTATGATAAAAACAAGATGTCGGGCTTCTTGTACGGGCGAGGTCTTCTCGCCCGTAGGGGTTAGGTTACCTAACCCCTATGAAAATGTCCATTTATGTTTAGAATTTGCTATATATCAAACTCACGTTATTATAGGTTATAGGTGGCAATTTGGGTTATAATATCTGCATACTTCGCTATACAACCTAAACTCTAAGTAACACTTATCAACTGAAAATTATTAAAACTAAATAACCCTATATTGATAGAGTGTTTGGTATGGTGCAAGTTCTTATTCCAAACTGGTGCGATCAGAAGTCATCCGCTGATCATTGTCCGAGCGATCTCCGAATTGCGGCATTGTCGGGAATCGGAGTTCCCTCCTACCGAATTGCGGCATTGTCGGGAATCGGAGTTCCCTCCTACCGATTATTCATTTTGTATCGCACGCAGACGTTCGATTTCCGCTAATGCCTTTTCAAGCTCCGCTTCAGCGTTTTTTCTTGCGTTAGCCTCTTGTTGTGCGCGTGCTTCAGCACTTTTTGCGCGTTCCTGTGGCGTTTGCAACCATTGCGATGTAGTCGGGTTATAAAGACGCAAGTTGCCATCATGTTCCCCTAACGCCAACCCTAACGTCTCTGAAGGCAAACGATCATTTACAAAATCTATCTCTTGATAGACACCATTAATGAGCCGGTATCCGACAAAACTCGGCACAATCTGCCCCATCGGGTCGTAAATATAATACTCCTTCACCGCAAGCACAGACGCATAAAGTTCCTTCTTTTCTCCTATATCCTTCAAAAAAGTGCTCGGACTTGCCACTTCCAGCACAAAATCGGGTGTTTGTGTTTCTGCCCATATCAGATAGGTATTCCGCTGTTTCTTTTCAACGCCAAAAACCACGAATACATCAGGAGAAATAGACTTTCTCGGGTTTCCCTTTTCGTAATACATCAGGAGGTTACCAGATACATAAACATCCTTTTCATTCTGATAATAGTTTCTCAATATCTGAATGAAATCTACCATTAAGTCTCGGTGTTTATCTGTTTCTGCCATAGTTTCCCCATCCGATTCCGGATAGACTATTGTCGGCGCAGCTTGTATTTTTCTCTGCATCGTGTCATCTCCCAGCATCAAGTTTTGTATTAAGTATATTATGAAAATGTGTTGATGTCAAGGGTTTTAGTATTGATAGCCAGGGCTATTTAGTTTTCCAATAATTTTGAACTTTTGCTCAAGACTCTTCCTATCCGAGCGAGTTCCAACTCGTGACTTTCCCATTAAAATGAATAAAAAGCCGAAAACTAAATAGCCCTAAGAAATCAGGACTAAATACGGAAGATCTCCCCTAACTTCCCACCCAACACACGTCCTGCACTAAGCAAACAAGCGATTAAGATAAACATCCCTACAACACCAAGTGCGCTGGCAATGTATGGACCTTCACCCAGACGTTGTGAGAGTTGGTAAATCGCTTTCGTTATAGGATAATGTTCATTCTTCGTTGCCAAAATAAGGCTATCACTTACCTCAAGCATGGAAAAGGAGAAAACCAGAATCGCCCCCGCAATGATATTGGCAACGACTAAGGGTAGCGTGATTTTATACAGAGTGCGCATCGGGGTAGCCCCCATGTTTTGTGACGCTTCTTCGTATGTTATACTCGTTTGCTGGAAACCAGCATAAATTGAACGTAACATATACGGCAACCGTCGAACTGTGTAGCTAATAATCAAGAGAAACGCCGGATTTGATCTCGGATCAATCACATCAATAAGACCCTTTGGAAGATACCGGAGGATAAATGCGGTATCAGAGAAACTTCCCATATATCCGAAGGCAATCGCAACACCCGGTAGTGCCAACGGTAGCATTGCAACAGCATCTAATAGGTTTTTGAACGGAACACGTTTACGTGTGAGGAGATAGGCAATTGAAACACCGACAACTAGTGCGATTAACGTGCTGAAAATACTGTATTTCAAACTGTTGAGAATACTCGGTAGCGTATCGGAATGTGTGAATGTTTCTACGTAGTGCTCAAAAGTGAACGATTTCGGTAGCACGGTCCTGTTCCATTGGCTTGCATCCGGGGTGAGTGAAACCAAAATGACACTGATGTGCGGAAGTAAGGCGACAAACGTCAATCCACCAATAAACAGATATATAATCCAGCGTATTCCAGATTTTGCGTCCACTTCACGCGACGTAACATGTCCTCTACCCAACATCTCGTAGTGTTTGCTACCTGTCCATTTTTTTGAGACATAGAATGCAATTGCCGTTAGCACAATAATTAATACTACCAGTGCATACCCCATCGGATTCAGATTTGCTGCGGACACAAGACGGAAAATTTTGACAGCGATCACCTCGTTATAGTTAAAAATTAGAGGTGTCCCGAGGTCCGTGAACGCCCAAATGAAAACGAGAATCGCACCAGCAAAATAGCCAGGCATCATTAACGGCAGTGTAATTCGCCGAAATATTTGGAAACGCGATGCACCAAGATTCTCTGCTGCCTCCTCCAAACTCGGATCAACGTTAGACAACGCTGCAACTATATTCAGATACATAATTGGATAGAGGTGAAGTGTTGACAACAAGACTACACCCCAAAATCCGCCACCAAACCAGTCAATAGTTTTAGAAGGATCCATCAGTTCAAGTTTGACGAGAAGCATATTTATGCTTCCATAATTTCCGAAAAACTTTTGCATTCCGAGAGCACCGACAAATGGCGGCATTATCATCGGAATCAAAATTACGGATCGTAATATATTTCTTGCTGGGAATCGGTAACGTGTCAGGAAATATGCAAGAGGAAGGCTTACAACGCTTGTCATCAGCGTAACTATTACGCCGATTTTGAAACTATTGATAACCAATTCTCGAATGTTTGGATCGGTCACCATAAGTTTGAAAAAAGAGAGGTTAAACTTGCCACCAATCCAGAACGATTCTTTGAAAACATAGAGGAGGGGATATATGAGGAATATGACAAAAAAAAGTGTTATCAGTCCGAGGATTAACGTAATATTTGGCGTTAAATCGTATTTACGCCTAATTTTATCTGATAAGGACAGATTCTTGAACGGGTTATCTTGTGCCTCTTGGCGATTGAACATTTTTTACTTCCACAACGAATGTTTGTCAACATTTCCAAATTATTTGGTCGCTTGTAGGATTATACCGAATTAACGCGATTTGTAGCGCGAGGTCCCCGTGCCTCGCAATGCTGACCTTATCAGAAAACTAATAATCAAGTTAATTTGGTATTAGTTGTTAGTTAAGTTGATAATAAAGGCTGTAAGTGCAATTGCAGTAGTGGACAGAGTAGTGATTAACCCCAAATTCACCTGAAATCGCTTATGTATCTCTAAGATGTCCCCGGGATAGAGAATAATCGTGTCTGTGCCGGGTTCAAAAAGATGTTCTGTAGTTGTGCCATCCCGGCGATGGATGTGAAACTTCTTACGGTCCGCTGCTTCCTCTAACCCTCCTGCCAATGCGATCACTTTCTGTAACGTCATAGGACCACGAACGCGTTGCGCCCCTGGTATGCGAACATAACCAGTGACATAGATAGGTTCCACTTTGAACGCATTTGGAACGAACAACACATAACCATCTGTTAGAAAAGTTTCTGACCCATTTTTATTTGTAGATTTCCAAAATTGTTCGGTAACACTCAATTCAGAGACCGTGCTATCTTTGGCAACCTTCACAAGAGAAGTCATATCAGCCTCCTCAGTGAATCCTCCTGCTCTTGCTAATGCGTCTGCAATACTGATCTTTTCTCTGAAAAATAGTTTCCCCGGTGTCTTCACTTCACCCTGCACCTCAATCACACTGAGCGGATTTACAAATACCAAATCGTTGGAGTTTACGCGAATATACCGATAAGGCTTGTTTTTTGAAAGATCGTAATTCTCCACAACTACTTTCTGTTCATTCCGTGTGAGGGCACCAGATTGAGGTTGTTTTGAAGAATCATTTGTCTGCCTGATAGCATTATAACGAATCAGTAAAACCTTTTGGGGGTCAGCATTCTCTTTTATTCCACCCGCAAGCGCAATTGCGCGATATAAATCAATATCGGATTCAGGGGATATGACGTAACGACCCGGTATATTTACAGCACCACCAACAAAAACACCTTTCTCTGCTGTTAAGGGGGATACCAAAATGATGGGATTATTAATGAGTTTCTCTTTCAGCAGAAAATCGCGAATAATCCCGTTAACCTCTTCAGTCGTTTTACCAGCAACCTGAAGGTCTCCACCGATGTAACTAATTCTGCCATCTTCACGCACCTGCACAGAATGGCTATACTCAGGTTGACCAATCACCGCAATCAGTAGTCTATCCCCTTTCCTGATGCGATAAACTTCTCCGAAGAGTGTCGTGGTTATAATCAAAAACAGTAAAATAGTAGAAACTCGCAAGCAACGCGAAGTTATGTAGGGTACTTGCAAACTTCGTAAAATATGTTTCATAATTTAGTTCTGAAAAAGTAACTCGGTTTTGTTGCGTCAGTCGTGATTTTTTGATTATTCAAAAGAGCGGAATTTGCTCTTTTTTTACAGAAATATGCCTACGAGCCCCAATCTGTCTATTTGGTGGCTTTCGCCAATAAGGTTTGACGTACTTGCCGTTGCCTCGACGGTATCCATTAACAAAAACCTTTCCACTCGTGTCAATATGGGTCTTCATTGCCTCGAAAAGGTAGAGTTGCTTTGCCTTTCTTGCAGACTACCTATAAATGTTAGTCTTCTTTTAGGGAATCATAATAATCTTTGATGCATTCCTGTGCAAGTTGGACACTATAAGTGGGTACGAGGATATCACCCCATTCGGATTTTCCTACGTTTCCTTTTATTCCCGCGTAGGCAGGCATCTCATGAGATCGTAAAAAAACTTCAATTCCTTCGTCCTCTAACACACTTTGGAGGATTAGTCCGGCGACTTCATTCGACACAGATCCAACGACGCACCAATCTACCGATTCTGGAACTTGGGTCGATACTAAGCAGGGAATAAGATCTTCCTGACACTTTGGACATGTCATAACCTCGTCCTTATAGTCAGTGTTGCATTCTGGACAAAATGGCATAGTCTTTTCCTCCTCACAGATTGTGTTAATTAACGCATTATAACATTAATAAAAGAATTAATCAAGACAAGGAAAATTGCCAGAGTTGCAGCGCGGTCTTTCCCAACACCCACTCTCTATCTTCCGGTGTGAAGAAATCCATTTCATCACGGACAACTGATAGGGTTTGTGCGTAAGTTGATCGACTTAAACAGACAGGCCAATCTGTTCCCCACATAATGCGCGAACCACCGAAGGTATGATATACTTTCTTAACCTGTTCATGAGTGTCAACCCACGGATAACTTGTCTTAGAAATCGACCACGTATGGCTAATCTTGACATAGACACGAGGAAACCGTGCAAGATTTAACAATAATTGCAGTTTTTCTGAATCGTCAGGTGAACAGCCTGCCATGTGGTCAATCACTACATCAAGATCGGAATGTTGTTCTAATAACGGCACAAGGTCAACTAATCTCTCAGCTTTAGTAAGAATTAGCATCGGCACACCCAGTGACTCAGCGCGGCTGAAGATAGGTGGCATCAGAGAACCTGTAAACCAATCACCATCAGAACCGACAGAGGGACTCAAACGCACACCGTGAAATCCCTCCTCTTCTGTCCAGCGACTGAGATGGTCTGCGGCATCTGGGTCTTCAGGATTTATACGACAAACTCCCATAAACTTGTCAGGGTATCTTTTCATTGCGTCCGCAGCATAACTGTTATCCCAAAGATAGTGGATAACCTGAACAAGCACAGTTTTTTCAACGCCGTTCGCTTCCATCAATTCAAGTAACATTTCCGGTGTGGCATCCTCTCTGGGTGCCTTACGTTTTTCGCGTGCCCATGGGAACTGTGGATCATTCTTCCAAACGTGAACATGCGGGTCAATAATTCTCAATTTATTGCTCCTTTTGTTTTCTAAAGTATCCGTAAATGCCTAAAGGCAGACAGTAAAGTAGAATAAGAAGGTGTAAACTAAACCCCGTAACGGTTGCTGTGTCCATTGATGTGCCAAAATAATTTAAGAACCATGCAAACGGAAATTCTGTTGTTCCAAAGTTGCCAACAGTCTGTATAGGTAAGAGATTGAACCCGTTTGTGAAGGCAAGGGCAAATAGCACTTCTATCAAAGGAATGTCAACACCCATTTCAACAACAAGATAACACTGAAATCCAAAGCGGATTGTGAGACATAATAAAGAATATGCCCAAACTTTCAAAAAACGTAAATTGAATCGAAATGCCGTGATTTCACCAACTATTGTAAGGCATTTGTTGACAAACCATGTAATTGAGGATTTCTCCAGACGCAATAGCGGTTTGGCACAATTCTGGGCAAGTAAGGAGCAAAAATTAGGCGCGATACACGCTAAGACAATTACCACTATTAACACTGATCCGATAAGCAGAGGGATTAGGAAAAGCACTGTCCAAGAAAACCTACCGCCCAGTTTCGGAAGCAGTAACGTAGCAGTTACACTCATCAAAACGATTAACAACACTAAGTCAACGACACTTGCCACCATAAGTGACGCAATGCCCCGCGTTGCATCTACCTTTTGCCGCCGTTGCATTAGATAGACATAAGAAATATCTCCGGTCCGCATCGGGAGAAAATTGCCCCAAAATGTGTGCAAAGCAAGAATAGGGAAAATCTGATGCACACTGGAATCTAAACCGAGTAAAGTTCGGAAACGCAGCGTTTTTGCCAGGACGAGTAGACAATAGCAGCCGAACCCTATTAAAACCGCCTTAACTGAGAGTTTGCTAAGCGTTTCAGGTATCGCTTTAAGATCAATCTCTTTTAAAAGGAAAAATGAGATAATAACTGCCAAGCCGGTTGGTAAAGCAATTCTGGCAATTCTCTGGAGTCGCTTCTTGTTCAAATTTCTACCGTTGCCATTGTTCATCAGAATACACTTTCACAAGGTCTCCTTTCCGAAAACCGGGAACAGCAGTACCACATTCTCGCGCTAAGCCTTCATAATCAATATGCATCAACCTTTCTAAAACGCATGCATTGTTCGCTTTCAGAAGTATCCACTGTTTATTTCGTTCGCACTGCCTTTCATCTGTCTCTCTGCGGGAATAATCTTGCCATCCCTGACAGGGTATAGCAAAATCAAAGGTATTTTGAAAGATTTTTAGTGAAGTGACTGTGTTGTTATATTGCCATATCTGAAAATCTTGATGACGAATAGGTAATGATTTATGTTGTCGCATGTCTTGATGTGCACTTGGTAGGCGGGTCCATATCTGAAACTCGGTATTAACGGAAAAAATCTTACCAGAATCAAGTCGGAAGGCGTCTCTCTGCAATGTCATTTTGCTGATAAATCGCATGCTTTTGTCAAGCTGCTTATGGACGATATATTTTCTAAAGTTGACAGGGACAATAAATGCAACAATATCTGCTAAATTAGCTGCGTGGTTAAAGAAGGCTATAGCCATTTTGCCGCGCTTTCCAAATGGTGGATTACCAACAATCGCAGTATCTTGTGATGCATAAGGAAGGTGAGTAACAGTAAAAAAGTCTTGTGTTATCACATTTTCACATTTCGGGAGAACATCTATCCCAAGTCTACGAAGCGGTGGCATTTGATTGTAAAACGCACCTGTTCCCGCTGAAGGCTCTACAAAGAACATTCCGCTGACAACTCGGTTGACAGATCGGAGTGTTTCCGTAAAGAAATTCCAACACGATGCTGCGACTTCTTGCTTGGTATAAAATAGATTTAATGATGTGTCCACAATACAGATTCCTTGATGAAATGATTTTATCATACATGCAAAAACATAAATTGTCAAGGAAAAAGGTCTGCCGCCAGGGCTATTTAGTTTTAGGCTTTTTGTCCATTTTATCCGAAAAGTCGCGATTCGGAGATCACTCGGACAGAACAACTCTCTTTGTAGGAGGGAACTCCGATTCCCGACTATTGATGATACATACAATATTAGAATAGACAGTCCACTAGTGCTTTGTCCACCTAATTTTTGTGGTTTGTCCATCGGGTAGAACGTCCGCGAAACCCATAGGTGTCAATTTAGCCGTACTCCAACACAGGTAGGTGCGGTTAGGAAACCGAACCATAGGCGTCAATTTAGCAGTTTCCAACTACGGTAGGTGCGGTTTCCTAACCGCACCTTTATGTATCAATATCTCAAATAACGCAAAGGACGAGAATATCAGCGTTCGTAGTCGCGCAATTCATAGCGCCTCTTTTCTTTGAATATAAGAGGCGCAATGAATTGCGCGACTACAAGCGAGTCCTTTTCTTAAATTGACGCCTATGGTTCGGTTAGGAAACCGAACCATAGGCGTCAATTTAGCAGTTTCCAACTACGGTAGGTGCGGTTTCCTAACCGCACCTTTATGTATCAATATCTCAAATAACGCAAAGGACGAGAATATCAGCGTTCGTAGTCGCGCAATTCATAGTGCCTCTTTTCTTTGAATATAAGAGGCGCAATGAATTGCGCGACTACAAGCGAGTCCTTTTCTTAAATTGACGCCTATGGTTCGGTTAGGAAACCGAACCTACCGAAACGGTGTATTTAGCACGAAACTCATTTCTTAAATTGACGCCTATGGTGCAGTTTATAACCGCACCGGATCCTATGGAATATGTGCAAGATAACCGTTTTCGCGAACGACTCGGTGCGGTTAATGAAGATTAAAAAATTAATTCGGTAATTTTCTAACCATAGACATCTTGTTTTATGTTTTTCTTGTGTGAGGTCCATTATCTGGTTGTCTGAATCGCGGAGGGCACGGAGGACACAGAAGACGCGGAAAATGCTTTTGTGTCTCGGACATTTCCTTTCGCCAGAGACGGGTCGGTAACAAAGAATCTCTTAATTCCGCGTAATCCGCGTTCTCCGCGATAATCCGCGATTCAGACAGAAAAGAGATCAGAATTACCGAATTAATAAATTAATCTTCATCAAACCGCACCTACCGGACCTGGAGGACCGCTAAATTGACGCTTATGGGTAGAACGTCCGCGAAACCCGACAAGATTAGTGTATCAGCACATGTCGGGTTTCGCTCTGCTTTACCCTTATGTGTCAATTTAGCGGTTTCTAACTACGGTAGGTGCGGTTTCCTAACCGCACCATAGGCGTCAATTTAAGAAAATATCTGTCCGTTTATGAACACTTCTCAATAGGCATGATTATTGAGACTGTCCTATATTTAGTCCCATAGGGACGATATGTTTATAGTACACCGTCCAGACACGTCTCTTTAGCTCCATCCGAGCGACATATCCCGATTGGTACCCCATTGCTATAAACATTCCGCCCCTACGGGGCTGAAGAGATTGGGGTTACCACGTTTTCTATAAACATATCGTCCCTACGGGACTAAAGAGGGTTTCTCGGACATGGAAAACCACTAAATTGACGCTTATGGTGCGGTTTCCTAACCGCACCTTTTTGTATCAACATCTCAAATAACGCAAAGGACGAGAATATCAGAGTTCTTTCCTTAAATTGACGCTAATGGTGCGGTTTCCTAACCGCACCGAGCATTGCGAGAAAATTACCGAATTATTTTTTTATCTTCATCTAACCGCACCTAACACCAATAAAAATGAGATAAATCCCGTTAATTTGGTATAAGAGGCGCAATGAATTGCGCGACTACAAACGCTTTTCTGATAATGATAAATCATCATTCAGAAATGGTATAAGAAGTTAATCTCTATGCTATATTACGAAAGTCCATCCCAATATTTCCACATATCTTCAGGAGTCTCAAACTTAATCTCATGTAAGTCTTTTCTGGTGTATCTACCGATGAGTGCGATCCTGACATTGCGTCCGCAGTTCGGACCAGCGGTATGACTCATCTGGTGATGCCAGAAACAGACATCGCCTCCTTCTCCCGTGAATTCATAACTCGGTCCTAAATCAAAGGGAGCACCACCACCGGGAAGGCTGTCCATGTCGTGGTATCTGAAATACTCTGCCCAGATGCGATGGCTGCCAGGCCAAATAGTAAACCCACCGCCATGTTTCTCAACTGTGTCAAGATATACGGTCGCGCCTAGCGTAAATGCACCGACAGTACCTTTTGGAACACCGTTGGTCGGGGTATGGTAACCGTCAAGATGTCCTCTGGGTTCACGATATTCTCTGTCAGGATCGGGAAAATTGAGATGCGGTCCAGCACCACCACCCGTATTCAGTTTTCCTTCACCCACCATCTCCTCAGCCATGGCGAAGACGTTGTTACCATAGATTGTTCCACGTATAACATCCTCACCGCCGATAGGAGCAGTGCGATATCCCTTGCGAATCCAAGATTCAGAGTCGTTTCTATCTTCGTCAATTGACTCCCAAACTCTATCCGATGCGGCATCAATTTCTTCCTGATTAAGCGCGCCGCGTACAACCAAATAACCGTTCTCTTTGAAAAATTCTTTATCTACGTCTGTTAATAAAGGCATTGTTTTGTGTTCCTCTTATATGCAGGGCTATTTAGTTCTCCGAATATTTAGATTTCCAATTTAAGACTTTCCGCTGTCCGAGCGATCTCCGAATCGCGACTTTTCGTCTAAAATGGACAAAAAGCCTAAAACTAAATAACCCTATCTTATATGCGCTAAACATTGACAACAAATCCGTTCTCTTCAAGTGCTTTCTGATAGGGACCTTCATCTATTCTCAACCCAAAACCCGGTAGGTGCGGTTTCAAACCGCACCATAGGTGTCAATTTAGTGATTTTTCAAATATGAGAACCCTCTTTAGTCCCGTAGGGACGATATGTTTATAGCAACGGAGGCACCCCCAATTCTTTGGTTTCCCCGTAGGGGTGAAATGTTTATAGCGTTTTGTTTCACATATCGCTCTTACGGAACTAAAGAGACGTGTCTGGACAAGGTACTATAAACATATCGTCCCTATGGGACTAAATATAGGACGACCTCAATGACCATGCTTATTGAGCAATGTTCATAAAAACACAGATATTTTCTCAAATTGACGCCTATGGTGCGGTTTCCTAACCGCACCTTATGCTCAAATCTCTTTTCTGTCCGAGTGATCTCTGAATCGCGATCCTCTCTAAAATATAGTGAAAACTTTGAAAACTGAATGGCTCTGCAGATTTACCTACATTTGCGTCTGAAGTAAAGCAATGCTCTTCAGGTCTAATTTATTATAGTTCTCAATTTCATATCGATTACCATCAACATCTTTAATGAGTACCCGCCCGTTTTCAAGGGTGACAATATCGTATCGGGAACGCATGCCGAACTCTACATCACCTTGCGTGGTCTCAACATCCCATATCGTGACACCGAATTGCCCATCAAGCGAGTTGACTTTTGTGATTTTTGGCATGAAGTATCGTTTTTCCAACGCCTCCATGAGAATATCGCGAGATTTAGATGTGAGTTTTTTCACATCTTCAACGATACCGATTTCATTTCCCTCGTCATCTAAAAGGGCAATGTACCGGCTGGTTTCATTTATTGGAAAACTACGTACAGGTTCAACCTTAGTGTGGGTTGTTCCATCGGGTAGTTGGACGACAAGTTCTTCAAATGCGTTCCGAGCGATGCTTACCCTGCTTGGGTCAAGAAATTCTAATTCGTCAGTAACTTTTATCGGTTCATACATTAATTTCTCTCCTACAACCTACTCCATAACGCTACCATGCACGAATCTTGGATAATTCGGTCTGTTTTTCACACAGATTTGCGTAAGTGCCATCTTGGGCGATGAGTTCTTCATGAGTCCCAATTTCGTCAACCTCGCCATCCTTTAACACAACGAGTCGATCAGCGTATTTTAAGGTTGACAATCTATGTGCGATTGCAAACACTGTCCTACCTCGAACGAGCCGTTCTAATGCTTCTTGGATTTTAGATTCCGTTTCGGTATCAACCGATGAGGTGGCTTCGTCAAGAATGAGAATGCGTGGGTTTTTCAAAATTGCCCGTGCGATCGAGATCCGTTGACGTTCACCACCAGAAACACGTGCACCTCGTTCACCCACCATTGTGTCGTAACCGTCAGGGAATTTGATAATAAAATTGTGTGCATTCGCTGCTTTGGCAGCCGCGATAATTTCAAATCGAGATGCACCAGGTTTTGAGTAACCGATATTTTCAGCGATCGTACCTTCAAACAGGAATGGGTCTTGTAGCACAACGCCAACCTGTTGCCGGAGTGCCTTGATCCGAATATCCTTACTGTCGTGACCGTCTATAATTATTGTCCCTTGGTTTGGGTCATAGAAACGGGTGATGAGATTGACAAGCGTACTTTTTCCTGCGCCACTATGTCCAACTAAACCAATCATCTCACCAGCACTGACTTGGAAACTAATCCCGTTGAGAGCATTCTTTTCGTTATCGTAAGAGAAATAGACATCTTTGAATTCAATGTCACCCGTGATATTGGCAAGTGCTATGGCATCTTTTTTATCTGTAATGGTGGGTGGCGTATCTGAAATCTCAAATACGCGTTCAGCGGAGGTGCCTGCTCGGATAAATCTTTCATTCATTTGACAAAGGGTACGCACTGGCCCAAAGAACCGCATCATGTATGATTGAAACAGAAATAAGGTGCCAAGTGTCAAATTACCTTGGAAAATTTGCCAACCACCAGCTAACCAGATCAAGATAGTACCGGAAAAGGTGATAAATTCCACGATCGGACGGTAAAGTGTCCCAAGTTTTGCTGCGTTCATTTCACCGGTAAATACCTGATACGTCAGATCGCTAAACCGACTAATCTCATACCGTTCTCGTGCAAATGCTTTGACAACACGCACCCCAGGGATCGTGCTTGCAAGAATTGTGCTAATGTTCGCGTACCGTTTCCATAAAATATGGTACACTTTGCTCATCTTTTTCCCAAAAAAGATCGTAAAAAATATAAGACAGGGAATCGGAATTAACGTCCATAGTGCAAGATGCCAGTTGAGAGAAAACATGATAATACACATATAGATGAGGGTAAGAGAATCGCCGATAATATCTTGTAGTCCGTTCGCGATGAAATCCCGAAGTCTTGATACATCGTGCGTGATCCTTGACATCAGATTACCAGTGTCGCGTTCATGGAAAAAATCAATGGAGAGCGCGTTAAGATGTTCGTAAGTCTCGTTTTGCAGCCGTCGGGTGACATTCTGACCTACCCATGCCATCATATACCCACGGATGGAAGAGGTTATCATAGTAAAGACTCTAACGCTTCCCATGAGTAGGACAAGTCCAATAAGGTGTCCGAAACTGCCGCCGAGTGGCATGCTACCGAACCATCCACTTAATGTGTCCGCCGCCCCTTGCAGGTGTCCCCAAGTTGTTTGTGGAAGCGGATCTCCAGCAGTAACAGCAGTTCCGACCGGCATCAGAATATTGTCGATCAACTCTTTACCAAGAAATTCTGGATACAAGGAGACAAGCCGCATCACCATCATCATTAGGAAAGCAGGTATGATGACATGCAAAAATGGGATAGCATATTTGAGGAGTCGAAAAATGAGTTTGCTGTTTTGCGCACAGTTTATACAGACACCAGTCCAACTCGGGATTGGATGACCGCACTTTTCACATCGAATCTTGTCTCCACCTCGTTGTAACCCCGGAGTACTCCCAACTCCGGGACCTCGTCTACCGCGCCGTCCACCAGGTCCGGGACCTCGACGTCTCCGTTCTTCCCCCGCGCCGGTACCATTTGATGAAGATAATCTTTCTAATTCTGATACAGTAAGATTGAACTTCGGAGTTAATGTTTTTGAATAACGTGCTAATTCAAAGGCATTTTCCGACGTCGTAACCTTGAGTATATTATTCCCGTACATCTCAAGGACTTCAATATCTTCAACAGAGTTGAGATCCACCTCTCGAATGTCATGTCCGAGAACGCTGTTCTGATTAAAAGCAATAAGTCGTTTATCAGTAACTAATAGCCAATCTTTTCCGTAGGTGCCATCAAACCGCAGATCGGTTGAAACAGCAATCTTAATTTCCTCCCCATTTTCAAGCAGTTCCTGTGCCCGTTTTTCAAGGAGTTCAGGCACTTCTTCCTTCGTCGTTAACTCGCTATTATCTTTCTTACGGAAACGCGGTTTGCCGCCGAAAGAACTCATCCTCATTCGACGTGATCCGCGGTCCCTTGAACCTGACATCGAATCGTGCATAAATCAAACCCCACAGAATTAAGAATTAATTTTAACGGCTTTTCATTTTAACGAAATTTGGGTGAAAACGTTGAGTAAAATTTGCACCACTTACAGAAAAGCAGACTAATCCTGTAGGTATACTTCTGTAAAAAACTACACATTGGTAGGTGCGTTTTCCTACCGCCCCATTAGCGTCAATTTAGTGATTTTCCGTGTATGAGAAACCCTCTTTAGTCCCGTAGGGACGCAATGTTTATAGCAACTTCTGATTAATTTTCAATTACTTCTAACGCTTGCATCCGCTCAAGTGCGAAGACCCGAGTATCTTGGCGCAATTCGCAAAATCCCTCTACACACAACGTTTGGCCAGACTCACGACTGTTCGGAATATTAAGAAACCGCTCCGGTACAACTACACGCGTCATCCATGTTTTAGCACTCGGTTTTTTATAATCAAACCGAATCTTCTGATTATTGTCAATTGCGAGTTGGATTTCTGAAAATTGCTCCGAGAACTCTGATTGTGAAGGGGGTAGCGTAAAACTGCCAAGAACATCGCCTTTTCCGTACATACTTTCATGACACGGTTTGCAAATCAAGTCAAGATTATCCAACGTGTTCGTCCCATCTTCACACAAAGGAATCTCATGTATCAGATAAACGTTCTGTTCTTCTCCACAACTTGAACAGACAGAACCGTTCTCTTGGATAAGGTGACGTTTTCGTTCACTCCAATCTGGAGGCCAACTCGGTAAATAGTCATAAATTGAGGTCAAAACGGATTTTAACTTCGCGAGTTCAGCGGATAAACTTTTGACCTTAGACTCAGGTAACACGTTTGCTTGTTCTATATCGCTCAACACAAAGATAGACAGTATAAGTTGTGAACTCTGTTGACGCAGAACAGCCTCAACTTCATCTTCCCGCATTTGCAGCTTGACCAGACAGGAAGGATGAAGAAACTCACCATTGGACAGTGACATGTCATATTCATAGTCGGTATACTGCTTGCACACGGTACAAAAAGGCATTTTCTTTTCCTCACATTTGGGTGTGGCTTGTAATGAACTAACGAAACCAATTTACCGTAACATCATATAATTTTACTAGTGCTTTGTCCACCAAATTTTTGTGGTTTGTCCATTGGGTAAAGCGTCCGCGAAACCCGACAAGATTAGTATATCAGCAGATGTCGGGTTTCGCTCTGCTCTACGGACAATATTTTGGTGGACAAAACATTAGATTAAAGACGTTCTGCTGAAGGGCGTTCCTGCATCACAGGGATTACATAACTCCGAATCTTAAAACCACCAAATTCTTCTGTTTCAGAACGTTGTTCTGGATTAGTTCGATGATCAAAAACGACATAGTATCCTTCAGTAGCATCTTCTAACTTGAGATATGATGCGAGTTGTCTCTTTCCCTTCTGATAGCTTCCATCACCTCTCCAAATCTTTGTCTCAACCACATATTTTTGTTGATTATGCGTAATAAGCAGGTCTATCCTGCCGCGTCCTGTTTGCACCTCAATATGCATAAATCCACCGACTAATCTCACAAACTGCTCAAGATAAGCGAGGAGAAGATGCCGACCCACAGATTCTTGTGGCGTATCAGGCACCTGTAGAATTTTAAAACCCGCACGTGCAATGAAATCTCGAAAGTTATCAAGCAGCGCACCCATTTTAATCTCACCTGCAGGCGAAAGATAATCCAGAAAACCCTCGCTTGTATCTTCAGGGAGATATTCCTGCTCTAACCCATTTACAGCAGGTTTGAAAACTTGCAAGATACAATAAAAATAAATTGGGTTCGCAATTTCACACATACCATCAGCACCTTGTTTTATAACCCCATAAGTTGCGAGTTCACTGATAAGATCGTCCCGAAGATTGAAAGCCACACCCTCATCGGTTGCGGTGATTTTCATCAAGATACTTTCAAAGCGCGGATTTCTGCGGATATTTGTCGTCAAATGTTCAATGTTAGTATTCCGTTCATGAAGCAGCTGCGAGTGTGCTTTTAAAAAGTGTTCCATTGTAATTGGTTCTGTTTTTGGAATCTCCAACGCATCAGTCAGTATTTGTGCTAATCTGTTGACAAGGAAAGGCTGACCTGCTGTTTGTTTGTGAATAGCTTCAATTGCCTCTATTGAAAAGGATTGTCCAACTTCTTCCGTATACTGTGCAAGGAGTTCCTGCACCTGTTCAAGTGTAAAGTTCGGAAGGTTGAATTCATCTTGGATCTTGAAAGGGGAGATGGATCGATCATAATTGAGTTGTGCGATACTTTTTACACCGACAATACCAACGCTATAAGGACATCTATGATCGGAATTTGAGACATAGATTCGACGAAGCGAATGCAAAAAACCTTTCACAGCTTCCTTTGGGATACCATCAAATTCATCTATGATTAGAATAACCCGTTGTACTTCATATTCAGAGTTAAGGAATCTTTCAAACTTACTAAAGAATCTTAGCATTGAGAGATGATCGGTTATCTCTGTGCCATCTAAAAATTGACGAAATATATCTGACGTCGGGTATCCTCGTCTCTTAAAAACATTTTCAATCTCTTCACAAATATCTTGGTAGAGACAGTTATAAAAAACCGATGGAGCGGAATCTTCATATACCTCAAAATTCAACGAAATTGGGAAGTAAGTATGTTCACGGTCAGTGAACACATCAAGAGCGCGTTGAAAGAAGGTAGTTTTGCCAGTCTGACGCGGCGCGAAGATAACGATATACCGTCCATCTTTGACGCGCTCAATAAAATCATCAAACTCCGCAGAACGGTTGACAATATAGTTCTTTTCAGGATGAACAGGACCTTGTGTACCAAATCGTCTCATTTTCTACTCCTAATCTGAAGACAACATCATTATCTTATCTCAATGAAGTTTAAGTATTTAATTCCTAAATGGTTTTCTCGCTAAGTTTTCGGGACGGTAGGTGCGGTTTCCGAACCGCACCATTAGCGTCAATTTAGTGGTTTTCCGTGTATGAGAAACCCTCTTTAGTCCCGTAGGGACGCAATGTTTATAGCAACGGAGGCACCCCCCAATTCTTTAGCCTCGTAGGGCGGAGTGTTTATAGCGTTTTATTTCACATTTCGCTCGGATGGAGCTAAGAGATTGATTATCTCGTTTTCTATAAATATTTAGTCCCTACGGGACTAAATATAGAACAGTCTCAATAGTCATACCTATTGAGAAGTGTTCATAAACGGACAGACATTTTCTTAAATTGACACATAAGGGTTTCGCTCTGCTCTACCCAACCTACTATATTTTGGTGGACAAAACACCAGAATAAAGACGTTCTGCTGAAGGACGTTCCTGCATCACAGGGATTACATAACTCCGAATCTTAAAACCACCAAATTCTTCTGTTTCAGAACGTTGTTCTGGATTAGTTCGATGATCAAAAACGACATAGTATCCTTCAGTAGCATCTTCTAACTTGAGATATGATGCGAGTTGTCTCTTTCCCTTCTGATAGCTTCCATCACCTCTCCAAATCTTTGTCTCAACCACATATTTTTGTTGATTATGCGTAATAAGCAGGTCTATCCTGCCGCGTCCTGTTTGCACCTCAATATGCATAAATCCACCGACTAATCTCACAAACTGCTCAAGATACGCGAGAAGAAGATGCCGACCCACAGATTCTTGTGGCGTATCAGGCACCTGTAGAATTTTAAAACCCGCACGTGCAATGAAATCTCGAAAGTTATCAAGCAGCGCACCCATTTTAATCTCACCTGCAGGCGAAAGATAATCCAGAAAACCCTCGCTTGTATCTTCAGGGAGATATTCCTGCTCTAACCCATTTACAGCAGGTTTGAAAACTTGCAAGATACAATAAAAATAAATTGGGTTCGCAATTTCACACATACCATCAGCACCTTGTTTTATAACCCCATAAGTTGCGAGTTCACTGATAAGATCGTCCCGAAGATTGAAAGCCACACCCTCATCGGTTGCGGTAATTTTCATCAAGATACTTTCAAAGCGCGGATTTCTGCGGATATTTGTCGTCAAATGTTCAATGTTAGTATTCCGTTCATGAAGCAGCTGCGAGTGTGCTTTTAAAAAGTGTTCCATTGTAATTGGTTCTGTTTTTGGAATCTCCAACGCATCAGTCAGTATTTGTGCTAATCTGTTGACAAGGAAAGGCTGACCTGCTGTTTGTTTGTGAATAGTTTCAATTGCCTCTATTGAAAAGGATTGTCCAACTTCTTCCGTATACTGTGCAAGGAGTTCCTGCACCTGTTCAAGTGTAAAGTTCGGAAGGTTGAATTCATCTTGGATCTTGAAAGGGGAGATGGATCGATCATAATTGAGTTGGTTTATGTTTTTGACTCCGATAATACCTACGCAGAAGGGACATTGAGGTTCATCGGAAAGATAGATGTGTCTTAGTGCGTACAAAAAATCACTCACGACAGTTGTTGGGATACCGTCAAATTCATCAATAATGATTACGACCTTCTTGTTATCTAAGTAACCTGAAAGTAGTTGAAAATAAGTAATCATTGAAAAAGCATCGGTTAGTTGTGTATTCTCCAAAAATTGTGTAAGGTCATTTGACGGTTCTTTACCACGTTTATGATAAAAATCTACAATCTCCTTTCGCAACATGTAATTGAGTCGCTCGTAGAAAATGCTTGAAGAAATATCGCGCATCACTTGAAAATCTAACCGAATTGTAAAATAAGCATCATCTTCAGTTGTAAGTGTATCAAGAGACCATCGAAAAAATGTCGTTTTACCGCTTTGTCGGGGTGCAAAAAGAACAATATACCGTCCATCTTTGACGCGCTCAATGAAATCATCAAGCTCCGCAGAACGGTTGACAATATAGTTCTTTTCAGGACGAACAGGACCTTGTGTACCAAAACGTCTCATTTTCTACTCCTAATCTGAAGACAACATTATTTGTTCGTTGTCGGTTATACCGAATTACCGTGATTTGTAGTGTGAGGTCTCTGGATCCTCCTCGCAATGCCGACTTTATCTGAAGATGTCGAATCAAGTTAATTTTGATTTCACTGCGTTTTTTTTCGTGTCTATAGATTTTAGGAGCAACCCAACGACTTTTTCACAGGTGCGACAAGTGAGACAGTTTCAAGAAAATTAGGCTGTACTGTCGCGATTTAAGAGATTAATAATACTATTTTAGAAGGATGCCAATAGCAACGTGTTCTAAGTATTCGTTTCGCTGCTTCTCGGTTGTTCTGTCTCATCCATTTTTGATAAATCCTCTGGAAGTATGATTGGCCCATCATCTTGATATCCAGTAGGCATTGTTTGCTTACGTTCTGTGAGGAGTCCGTGCAGTTTAGCGTTAAATTCACTACGTCTTCCTTTCGTGTCTATAGATTTCAGGAGCAACTCAATAATTTTATCAGGTGTCACAGTTTCAAGAAAATTAGGATCAACTGTCTCACCATTTAGGATGCTGATAATATTATTTAGGATAAACTTATCATTGACAATTTCTTGTGTTTCTTCTATGGTGATTTCTTCTGCGGCCGTTCGTTCTATCACCTCTGTTATACTAAGATATCTTAATTTTCGATCCCTATTGCCGAAGTCATAATTTGGGTTCGCGATTCTAAATTTATTTGCTATCCATTTCCTGTTATCCCGCGTATCTTCGAGGTTTAGATGTGTGAGCATCTGAGTGTTTACGAAATACATGCCATGTTGATGCGATCCGTGTTCACCCACCCACTTGGCATACATCTCATAATGAACTTCTTGAATGGTTGGCCATCTTTTATTTTCTGCTGCCACATTGGATACCTTTTCCTATAATACCATTTCTGAATGATGACTTTTCATTAGCACAAAACGCGTAATGCATCGCGCCTCTTGGACGCAACATAAGATGCGCTTTAAAATGTCCTAAATACTCCATAATGGTAGTTTATTTATCAAATTTAGTATAAGAATACCATAAGGGTGTTTCATTGTCAAGAGAGTGTGTTTGAAACCAGGGCTATTTAGTTCTCCGAATATTTAGGTTTTCAATTTAAGACTTTCCCCTGTAGGAGCGATCTCCGAATCGCGACTTTTCGGATAAAATGGACAAAAAGCCTAAAACTAAATAACCCTGGTTTGAAACAATACTTTTAGTCCAGAGGAAACAGAGGCTTCCTAACATTCCGATACGTAAAATGCAGCGGATTCACCGCAGTCAATCCAGGTGTATCAACTTCAATAATTTTGCCTGCGATCGGTTCATAAGCGGCGCGATAGGCGATTGCAGCTTTGACGACTATTATCCGCATTGACTTTGGATCAATACCAAGACTCAGCAACTGCTGAAGACTAAACGGTGTTTGACGATGACTTGTCAACACAACTAACGAATCCGCCACTACAACGACTGCTGTCAACCCTTGATTGTGATATTTTTGTCCACCGTGGCGCGGTTCCGTCTCAATAAAATAGCCATCATGAATTAGACGGACCTTGCCCTGAATTGCAACTGGATCACCATGACGATTGTCCGTCTTCCCGCCGACCTGTAAGGATACTTCATTGCCAACACCAGCCTCAATACAGGTTTGAACACCTTGCGGATCACACAGAACTACGACAAATCCTGATGCCTTCTGCCGTAACAACTCCTCAAGAATGAAGGTGCTATCCCCTGGTGAACCTCCGCCAATGTTATCACCCATTTCAACAAGAATCACCGGATGTTCGTTGCATAGCATCGTTTGCTGAACAGCGTTAGATGCATCAGGTAAATTCAGCGTTAATTGGTTGCGAATATCCCACAGCATTCCTGCTAACCTATTGGCTTCAGTTTGCGCAAGTTGTGGATTGTTATCTGTCACAACAACGAAAGATGGACCTGCCTCGGACACATCTGCGTACGGATAACCTGCTGCAACGTTTGCGACCAGAATATTGGCATTGCTTTCAAGTCGCTTCGCCGCGTTCATAATAGAATGCATCGGTTCCGCACTTGTATTCTGATATAGGATATTGAGCAGCATCGGTGGTTTGGCAAGAGCCTGCGTTGGTATAACTTCATCTCTGAGAATTCGCATCATCAATTCTGCTGCCTGTATACCACGGTGCCGTTGATCAATATGTGGATTAGTTTTGTAAATGACAAGTGCAGTCGATTTATCAACCATCTGCTGAGAAACATTTGCATGGTGGTCAAGTGTCACAACAATAGGCAAAGATTCTCCAAAGGTTTCCCGTAACCTTCGCAACGCTTCGCCGTCCGCATCTGGATGACTTTTTACCACCATTGCGCCGTGCAATGCAAGTAGTAACCCATCCAGATTGGGTATTGCTTTCAGTTGTTGTATAAACATCTCAGTGAGTTTATCAAAGGCAGCATCAGTTACGGGACCCGCAGGTGTTGCCGTCCCCATCAAGGTTGGAATAGCAACATAATCGTGTAGAGCAGCACTTTGAATAAACCCACCTATCTCATGATGTGCATCCTTCCAAATTGGCAATATATCATCTCCGATAGTACAAGAAAACGCTTCAAAATCTGTAGGAGTATTGCAAAACGTATTAGATTCATGCATAATCCCGGCGATAGCAATTGTAGCCATGATTTTTACCTTTCTAATTTTCGATCCTTAAAATAACACCACTAAGAAACATCTATTTCTACAAATTCTTATCTATCAAAGACCTTACATTTTAAAATAACGTGAGTTTGATAAAAACAAGATGTCGGGCTTCTTGTAGGGGCGAGGTCTTCTCGCCCGTAGGGGTTAGGTCTTCTCGCCCGTAGGGGCGAGGTCTTCTCGTCCGTAGGGGCGAGGTCTTCTCGTCCGTAGGGGTTAGGTTACCTAACCCCTATGAAAATGTCCATTTATGTTTAGAATTTGCTATATATCAAACTTACATTTTAAAATATCTTGACGATATGCGTAAAATAGTGTATCATTTAACACAGTTTTTTGTCTCAAATTTTTAACATAAGGTTTTGAATACTTATAGTTAACGTGAGTTTGATAAAAACAAGATGTCGGGCTTCTTGTAGGGGTTAGGTCTTCTCGCCCGTAGGGGTTAGGTCTTCTCGCCCGTAGGGGTTAGGTCTTCTCGCCCGTAGGGGTTAGGTCTTCTCGCCCGTAGGGGTTAGGTCTTCTCGCCCGTAGGGGTTAGGTCTTCTCGCCCGTAGGGGTTAGGTTACCTAACCCCTATGAAAATGTCCATTTATGTTTAGAATTTGCTATATATCAAACTTACGTTATAGTTATAGGCGCGAATTGAGTAGTGGTGGAACGCATGACGGAAAATGGTACCCGTAAAAACCGTATTGAAGAAGCAATAGAAGTCGCTGCACAGGCACACCATGGGCAATTTCGGAAAGGCACGAATACTCCGTATATTTCGCATCCGTATGCGGTTGGTCTGATGTTAATGAACGCAGGTTGTTCAGATGCGGTGGTAATAGCCGGAATTTTACATGATACGGTTGAGGATACCGACTTAACGCTGGAGTGTATCCGACAAAACTTTGGTGAACCTGTGGCTAACATCGTTGATGGATGCTCTGAGAATAAATCATTACGGTGGCGCGAACGAAAAACTGAACGGATTGAAGCGTTAGAAACCGCTACCGCTGAAGTTTGCCTTGTAACATGTGCTGACAAACTTCACAATCTTCGAACTGTGATTTCGGAATACGATGACATCGGCGATACAGTCTGGGAACGTTTCCACGGTGGTTTAGATGCACAAGCATGGTACTACCGAAGTGTTTTAGAGAGTTTACGAAAACATAAGAATTCTGATAAAATGGCAAAGTGTGACAGCACAGTCGTTAAACAATTCAACTTAATTTTTCAGCAGTTACAGCATGCTGTTGTATTTCTATTTGACAGAAAAACTGGATAACAAAACACACGCTATTCTGACGATTCTAAAAGTTAGGGTTATTAAAACTTCATCCCCAACTGGTAGTTGGAACAGAATCAGTTAAAACAAAAAATTATGACAAAGAAAAAGATCCGTCTTACCGCGACCGTTAAATGTGCAGGGTGAGCATCAAAATTAGCTCCGGGTGAGCTTGCATACATTTTAGACAACCTGCCCAAATCCACTGACCCGAACCTGCTTGTTGGCACAGAAACGTCTGATGATGCTGGGATATACCGTATTTCCGATGACATTGCCCTTGTCAACACGGTGGACTACTTCACGCCTATTGTGGACGATCCGTATACATTTGGTGCTATTGCAGCGACAAACTCACTCAGCGATGTTTATAGCATGGGTGGCGTTCCAAAAACTGCACTGAACATAACCTGCTGGCCCAAAGATGATCTGGATTTATCTATTCTCGGTGATATTATCAGAGGTGGAGCCGATAAGGCAGTTGAATCCGGTACCGCGCTTGTCGGTGGACATACTGTGGATTCTCCTGAACTGATGTATGGGCTTGCCGTTACCGGTATAGTGCATCCTGAAAAATTTGTCAAAAACTACGGTGCGCGTCCGGGCGATGTCCTCGTTTTAACGAAAAATCTCGGCGTCGGTATTCTCACCACAGGATTGAAATTCAACAAAATCAGTGATGACGTCCTACCACAATTGGTTGAGTCTATGACGCGACTGAACGCATCCGCATCTTCAGTTATGTTAAAATATAATGCATCCGCATGCACAGATGTCACAGGTTATGGATTGTTAGGGCATGCATCAGAAATGGCAGGAGGCAATGATGTGCGTCTGCAAATAAATAGCAGTGCCGTTCCGTTCTTTGAAGATGCCCCCGCGCTCGTTGCCAAGAAAACTTACACACAAGCCTATCTTGCAAATACGAAATTCCTTTCAGATAAGGTCACGTTCAGGTCGTCGGTTTCGGAGGCGATGCGCCATATTTTGATGGAGGCTGAAACGTCTGGAGGCTTGTTATTTGCACTGCCAGCCGAAGATGCAGATGCTGCTGTCCAAGAACTTCACGCTAACGATTGTCCTGAAGCTGCTATTATTGGTGAGGTTGTCGGAGCAGATGGCGCACACATTGAGGTGCATTAGACCGCTTCCCAAAACGGTGACCCTATATGACAAAAGCTGAATTGGCAAAGCAGATTCGTGCTGCTTCATATCTTATAGGTGAATTCACACTCCGTTCTGGAAATATCAGCAATTTCTATTGGGACAAATATCGGTTTGAAAGTAATCCTATCCTTCTCACCGCTATCGCAGAAGAGATGGTAAAATTACTTCCAACAGAATTTGACGGTTTGGCAGGATTGGAATTAGGGGGTATCCCACTTGCGACTGCAGTTTCTTTACAAACGGGATATCCATGTTTTTATGTTCGAAAAGAAGCGAAAACTTATGGCACATGCAACCTTTTGGAAGGAGGTGTAAGGGAGAAAAGCACACTTGTTGTAATAGAAGATGTTATCACAACGGCAGGTCAGGTCTGCACATCAATAGGACAGATTCGTGGAGAGGGACACACAGTGGAACATGTTGTGGCAGTCATTGACAGACAAGCAGGGGGAGAGGAGAAAATTAATGCACTCGGATGTTCATTCGCATCAGTTTTTACGCTTGCCGAGCTAGAAACATTATAAGCATCTTCTTCATTCAGACGAAACGTTCAACACACTTAACAAGTAAATTGAGAGATAATTAGCCAAAATACCTTGTGTAGCGGAAAAAGTTATGGGGAGAGCACAATTACAAAAAATCCGCTACATTAAAGAAGCACGAGCAAACCGTAAGATATTACGAGAAATGTGATAAAGATAAAATGAAAATACTGTTTATTGGAGATATTGTCGGAAATCCGGGGAGAAGAGTTGTAACCGAATTTTTGAAAGAACTTCACAAACCCTCTGCAGAATCGTATGACTTTATCGTTGCCAACGGGGAAAACGCTGCGGGCGGCAAAGGTTTAACATTTGAAATTGTCGATCAGTTGTTGGCTTCGGGTGTTTCTGTAATTACGACTGGAAACCACGTCTGGGCTCAGAAAGAGATATTCGACTTTGTTGACACAACACCGCAGTTAATTCGTCCTGCAAATTACCCGGCGGAAGTACCGGGACGTGGGTTTACCATAGTTTCTTCAGTTGATGAACGCACCAAACTTGGAGTCATTAACCTCGCGGGTCAGATATTCATGAACAGATACACGAATCCGTTTCATGTATTGGATACAATTCTAACTAAAGTGAAAGCGGAAACCCCGTATGTGATTTTGGATTTTCATGCTGAAGCGACCTCTGAGAAGATAGCAATGGGATGGCATGCAGATGGCAAAGTTGGTGCAGTTATTGGAACACACACGCACGTTCAGACAGCAGATGAACGCGTGCTTCCTAAAGGCACAGCCTATATTACGGATGTCGGCATGACAGGTCCACACGATTCGGTTATCGGTAGTCAGAAGGAGCAGGTAGTTAAAAGTTTTTTGACATTGATGCCTACGCGCTTTGTCGTGGCAAAAGACAATGTTAGGTTAAATGCTGTTCAAATTGAATTGAATGATGAAACTGGTTTGGCTGAGAATATTACGAGAATTCAATATCAACTTTGATGTTCTACTCATACCATATTAACTTGATTCCAATCTATCGGTGCGGTTAGGAATGCAGATCGCATTTGGGTGAGTACACCGCAAAACCGCACCTACCGTCCGGAAAATAGGACAAATCCCGTTAATTGGGTATAACTTTGCAGAAGATGCTGTTATAGGAATAGACAAATATGCCATTAGATATACCGATGCCCCGCATTATCTTCAGTGTAACTGAAATAACCAATACGTTGTCGCGTATTATTGAACAACAACCACAACTACAAAATGTATGGGTAAGGGGACAGATTTCAAATCTGAGTCGTCCTGCCTCTGGACATATCTATTTCACGCTTAAGGATGGGAAAAGTAATATCAAGGGAGTTTTGTGGAGAAGTAGTGCATCCAGACTCAAGTTTTTACCGCGGGACGGTGACGAAGTTCTGGTACAGGGGCAAATCAACATCTATGCTGCGAGTAGTAATTATCAGATAATTGTCAACAATATAGAACCAATTGGAGTGGGTGCACTGCAACGTGCTTTTGAAGAATTAAAACTAAAACTTTCAGATGAAGGTCTATTTGATTCGGATCATAAAAAGCCATTACCTAAGTTTCCGAAAAAAGTCGGTGTAATTACCTCTGAAACTGGCGCAGCAATTCAAGATATATACCAACAACTCCAAAAAAGGTATCCGTTAGTTGAACTTTTACTTTACCCGACACTTGTTCAAGGGGACCGTGCTGCAACACAAATCGCACACGCCATCCGATCTATGAATACCAGAACGGACATAGATGTATTGATTGTCGGTCGTGGCGGAGGTTCCATTGAAGACTTGTGGGCATTTAATGAAGAAATTGTAGCGCGCGCTATATTCAACTCCGAAATTCCTATTGTCTCTGCTGTTGGTCATGAAACAGATTTCACTATTTCTGATATGGTAGCGGACCACCGATCCCCGACACCGTCGGCTGCTGTGGAACATGTTGTCCCTGATAGATTAGAACTATTGGTACACTTAAACGGTATGAAAAATCGTTTAAACGAACTCATGATACGTCGGTTCACCACGCAACATGCTGAAATAGATGCATTGGAATCCGGGCTATCGCCGTCTAAACGACATGATACAATCAATCAGTTATCCCAAACAATTGACGGCTTGGAGGCGGCATATAAAAAAGCAGTAAACGATAAATTGGATGTGGGGAACAATCGTTTACAGTCTTTAGCAGCACGGTTAGACGGACTCAGTCCATTAGCAACTCTAAAACGTGGGTATAGCATTAGCAGGCTTTCTTCAGGTGAGGTTGTAACATCAAGTCAGCAAGTAAATATTGGTGAAAAACTTGATGTCCAACTCTCAAAAGGGAGTCTTGTTTGTTCAGTGAATGCGTGTTTGGATTAGTGGTATGTCCACTCAAATTTTGTAGTGTCCAAGTCGCGAGTTGGAGCTCGCTCGGACAGAAATGTTGCGTCCTGTAGGAGGGAACTCCGATTCCCGACTACTGCCGCGACTCACAATTTGAATGTGGATAAAGCACTAGGAAGTATATTGAAATATCGTTCTTGCAGTAGGTGTTTCTGGTTGCGAAAATAACTGATGTTACAAGGTAAGGAGAAACCTTTGACTTTTGAAGAAAAACTTGAAAGATTAAAACAAATTGTAGAAACGTTAGAGTCGCCAGATACATTGGAATTAGATGCTTCTCTGACGCTTTTTGAGGAGGGCGTTGGTTTAGTCCGTTCATGTAGGGAACTCCTTGAAGCTGCAGAGGTGAGAGTGCAAAACGTGTTCCAAGAACAAATAGATAATGTCCTAATGGAATCTATACCCGAAAACGCAAACGGAGAATAGGGATGGTTTTGGAAAAAATTAAGTCGCCAGCAGACTTAAAAACGTTAAATATAGACGAACTCAATACTCTCGCTGACGAAATGCGTGCCTATCTATTGGCAGTGCTATCCAATCATCCCGGTCACTTTGCACCGAACTTTGGCACAGTAGAATTAGCGATCGCAGTACACACCGTTTTTGACACACCACGCGATAAACTGATATGGGATATCGGTCACCAAGCCTATCCACATAAACTTCTTACAGGTCGTGTTGACACTTTTGATACGTTGCGGCAAACTGATGGAATCAGTGGCTTTTTAAGTCGTGAAGAAAGTAAGTACGATGTTTTTGGTGCAGGACACTCAAGTACCTCAATCTCTGCTGCTTTAGGAATTGCGGCTGCCCGGGATGTTAACAATGATGATTACAAAGTTGTTGCTATCATCGGTGATGGCGGGTTAACAGGGGGAATGGCACTTGAAGGGTTAAACGCCGCTGGTGATTTCAAAAAGGACATGATTGTTATTCTAAACGACAATCAGATGTCTATTTCCGCTACTGTCGGGGCATTCTCCAAACATTTTCACAAATTGATTAGTTCGCGCGGTTACAACCGCCTCCGCTCGGGTGCCAAAGAATTGGTGAGTTTCATCTCATCCGATGCAAAAGCACTCGCGCAGAAAATCGAAGCATCTCTAAAACCTGGAACACTATTTGAGGAATTCGGTTTCCGATATTTTGGTCCCCTTGATGGTAATGATCTTGAGTCGTTAATACCTATCCTCACAGGCATTCGTGAGTTGTCTGGTCCAATCTTAGTGCATGTAGTTACAAAGAAAGGAAAGGGATATCTCCCTGCCGAAGAGGACCCGGTTAAGTTCTATAGTGTTAGTGGTCAGTTTGACGTGAAAACAGGTAAATCAATTCGTCCCGCATCCGCAATACCTAAGTACACAGATGTTTTCAGCCGCACACTCATTGAAGAGGCAAAACAAGATCCGAGAATTATAGGTGTTACAGCGGCCATGTTAGGTGGAACGGGTTTAGACAAGTTTTCGGAGGCATTTCCAGATCGGTGTTTTGATCTCGGTCTGGCTGAACAGTGTGCTGTAACATTTGCTGCAGGACTCGCAACGGAAGGTCTGAAACCAGTTGTCGCCATCTACTCCACCTTTTTACAACGTGGATATGACCAGGTCCTCCACGATGTTTGTATTCAAAATTTGCCTGTTGTCTTCGCACTTGACCGTGCAGGACTTGTCGGTGCAGATGGGCCGACACATCATGGTGTGTTTGACATCGCGTTTCTACGTTCAATCCCAAATATCGTATCTATGGCACCAAAAGATGAAAATGAATTGCAGCACATGCTCAAAACCGCATTAACTTATGAGATTGGTCCGATTGTGTTGCGTTATCCACGCGGAATCGGGACAGGGGTTAAGTTGACTCCTGAACCTACACCACTTACAATCGGCAAAGCCGAAATCTGCCGCGAGGGTGACGATCTATTAATTGTTGCACTCGGTAACAGGGTCTACCCTGCACTTGAGGCAGCAAAGACTTTGGGCGAAACCGGAATAGAAACCACCGTGGTGAATGCGCGCTTTATCAAACCTTTGGACACCACGTTGATTGTTGAATTAGCAAGTCAAATTGGCAAAATTATTACGGTGGAGGATGGTGTATTGATGGGTGGATTCGGCAGTGCTGTGCTTGAAGCATTCGCATCGGAGTCGGTGACAGATGTCCGTGTAACGACACTCGGTGTGCCAGATAGGTTTATTGAGCATGGTGACGTGAAAACATTGCAAGATAGATACGGCTTTGATACTGAAGCCATAATCCGCGCAGGGATCGCATTAGCTGTGGGGTCGTAGGGCAAAATTTGAGGAAAGCGGTATTCAATGGGAATTGAAATATGTAATACCAAATTAACTTGAGTAGAAGTTTTCTAATAGCGATTAGCATTGCGAGGCACGGGGACCTCGCGCTACAAATCCCGTTAATTTGGTATAAAGTGCGGTTAGGAAACCACACCTACCGTCCGGAAAATAGGACAAATCCGGTTAATTGGGTATAATAAGATGTTTCACTTACTCAAGTCATTCTCCACGCATTTTGGTGGGATCAGTGTGAACGTATTATCTCAATTCAAGCAGCACAAATGCTTACATCATGCTGCATCGCTTGCGTTTAGTTCACTGATCGGTTTTGTGCCTTTATCAGCGGTTGCGCTCTACTTACTTAAAACCTTCGGGGTTGTTGAAAATAAAGAATCTCCATTGATCGCTGCCTTGAATAATTTCTTCCCCCGTTATAGGGCAGACGAAATAGTATCAGAGATATCAGAATTTACCAACAGAAATCTAACGGGACTCGGTATAGGTGGTTTTCTATTATTCCTTGTGGTTTCCGTACTCTTGTTTATGTCTATTGAAGGGCATTTCAATGGTATTTGGGGAATCGATCAGCGTTTGCCGTTTGTAAAAGCGTTTCAGAAATACTTAGTCTTTTGCATGCTGTTGTTGGTAGGACCGCTTGTAATCTTTTTTATTTTTTCATCTGTTGATAATCGGTTGCTGGCGAACCTATTTCCGTTGATTTTAATCTGTTTTTTGTTATTTTTCATGTATACAGCCTTACCGAACGCCACTGTTAACTGGAAGGCTGCACTATTTGGCACATTTGTGGCAGGGACGCTTTTCCAAATTGCACGGATCGCATTTAGCAATTACTTTGAATTAGTGTGGCAGGACTATAGTGCAGTCTATGGGACGCTGGCAATGTTGGTAATCTTGGCTATATGGATTTACGTTACATGGATTGTGATTCTATTAGGAGTTGAGGTGACGCACTCAATTCAGTATTCCAATTATAAAAAGGGTTCGTACGGAAAATCTATCAACGAAAACAATAATTATATCAATGATCTCGGCGTTATAACACTATTTCTCATCGTTGCAGTACACTTTCAGGAAGGTAAGGGAGCATGTTCAGCCGCAGATGTTGCTGCAACTGCAAGAGTTTCTGAATCATTAGTCCATAAAATTTTTAATCGATTTAAAGCAGCAAAGTTCATTTATGAGGTAGAGGGCGATACAAAAGGGTATCTTCCCGCCTGCTCGTTAAGCGAGATCACCTTTGACTCGCTTGTAGCAGTTGTAGATGGAAACCTAACATGCCATTTTACTGATACGTTGCCGGCATCGCCTAAGTTGATGCAGTTATTTCAAGAACTTCGACAAACTCAAACTGACACGCTCAAGAATATTACGGTCAGTTCTTTTTTAGATAGTGATAGTAACAACGAGAGTTCCCATTTATATGAAGAAATTGATTGAAAGATGGAAAGATTAGATATTGTCCTTGTTCAGCGAGGTTTTGCAGAAAGTCGTCTCCAAGCGAAACGTTTGATCTTAGCAGGGGCAGTCAAAGTAAATAACAACTCGCAACTGAAGCCGGGACAACGTATTTCACCTGATGTTGATATTGAAGTTGAACATCCACCAAAATACGTCAGTCGTGGTGGACTGAAACTTGAAAAGGCACTACAAGATTTTGATATAACCGTCCAAAATAAAGTAGCGATTGATGTAGGTGCCTCTACAGGCGGTTTTACTGACTGCTTGCTTCAACACGAGGCTGATTTCGTCTACGCTGTGGATGTTGGCTACGGTCAACTCGCTTGGAAACTTCGCAGTAATCCGCGCGTGAACGTGCTTGATAAAACCAATATTCGCTACATTGACCAACACTTCTTTTCACACTCACTTGACATCGCAGTAATTGATGTTTCTTTCATCTCCTTACGAAAAGTATTGCCTATAATAATTGAAAGTTTAGGAGTTTCGGATGTTATTGCACTCGTCAAACCACAGTTTGAAGCAGGACGGACTCATGTCAAAAAAGGCGGTATTGTTGACGACCCAAACGTACATAAGGAAACATTGGTTAATTTGATTGACTTCGCGCAGGAAAACTTTTCAGCAAAACTTATGGGGTTAACCTTTTCACCGATTCATCGAGACATTGGTAATATTGAATATCTACTCTGGTTTCAGAAACCCATTACAGCAACGCAATTGAATTCAGGATTAGAAATCCCTCCTACAAGAAATACGGATTTCGTTTGTGATGTAGTTGACGCAGCACACAAGGCTTTTTATGTAAGCGACACAGAAAAATCGGAATAGGTATAATGACAAGACGAAAGATTGTTTTAATTTCAATATCTCTAATAACCCTTCTTTTTCTAATCGGCGGATTTCTTTACACCAGTTCAGACTCTTTCTTAAATAATGTTATCAAACCTCGCCTTCAACAAGCCTTGGAAGACCAGATTAAAGAGAAATATAAAGTAAGAATCGGCAAATTGGGTGGAAATATCTTCACTGGCGTTGAAGTAGAGGAATTTTCTGTAAGAGAGAGAGAAACCGAAAAACCGCCTATACTTTCCACTCAGAAGGTCATCCTAAAATACAATTTTTTTGCGCTGCTACAACGCAAATTGCTTGTTACGGCTTTGGAGATCAACTCGCCAGAGATAAACGTGACACGCAGCTCAGATGGACAAGTAGACCTTACAGATGTGCTTCGCGAATCTTCGTCTGATTCTGAGTCTAATAATTCCTTTGCATTTGCTGTTTCTAATGTTGAAATTAAAGGGGGTGAGATTCGCTTAACTGACACACAGCAGAAAATTGAATTAGAACTTCCGAATATTGATGTTACGTTGGATGGTACGCTCCAAAATTGGGATCATATAGGCTCCCTCTCTATTGGTAAAGGGAGTTTCAAACTTAATGGAACAGAGATGCCAATTGAGTGGTTGGATAATATTCAGTTTTATGTGTCAACGACTGAAGGTGATTTGGAAAGACTACAACTGAAATCAGGAAACTCTGAAATTGATATACAGGAATTCAATTATAATTGGGATAAAGAAAAATGGACTTCGGTTGCTAAACTAACAATTGATGCAGCAGATATTCAGAAGTTTCTTAGAGATGACACCCAACTTGAAGGTTCATGTGAAGTCCTACTGGACTTAAAGGGAACAAATTCAACGTTAAATGGTAAACTCACAGGTACATCGGACGCGTTTTCAATCAAGAAAAGCCTTGGCTCAGCAACTGGTAAATCTGAATCTAATACAAGGCAAATAGACATTACAAAGTTAACATTTGACTCAAATTTAGAATTCGGTGAAGAACCGAAAGTAACGTTAAACAATTTCAGTGCAAAAGTCGCTGGTGGTTCACTCACTGGAAACGGTAGTGCTAAATTTGACGATACTGACGATGCCACTGAAGGTAATTTGTTAGCCCGAATACAGCATTTTGTTAAACAACCAGTCACCTATGAAAGTGATTTGGAAGTTGAAAATATCCAACTCAGGTCGCTATTGTCTATGTTCATAGAATTACCAGCAGAGTCACCTCAGATTGAATCTGGAACGTTTACCGGCACGGCAAAGGTAAAGGGGAATACATCAACGGATTTTCACCTTGATAGTAGTGTGAAACTTTCAGGGACAAGTCTTCTTGTAAAAGGCGAATCTATACCTTTGAAAGATTCATCTCTGAATTGTAAAATATCTTCAGAACATGAGAATGGTTCAAATATCACGGCAAATGGTACCATTGACGATACAACCGTTGACATAAATGGATCTTTAGAAAGCTTTGATGTAACACTCAAAAATGTTGATTTTGGTAAACTACTTGAAATTGCCAACACTATTCCATTTAAAGGTATCGGAGATATAACAGCACAAATAAAAAAAGATGGTTCAGCTACCGGACATGCAGAAATACCTGAAGCATTCTATGCACATGATAAGGCAAAACCGATTCCACTTGGAAGTTTAACAGGAGATTTTCGGTATGTAGATAAGGTTGTGTTCTTTGAAAGAACACACCTGACAAAAAAAGATACGTACGTTTCCATTGAGGGTAATGTCAAAATAGAGGGTAAACTACCCGCTAATTTTCGCATCGTCGCTGCGCCTCTTGTTCTGGATGCTGACTATAACAATATCTTTTTTCAACAAGAGTACCCCATTGAAGGTAATATGAGAGGGGAACTAAAATTATACGGTTCACTCATCAATCATCTTGATGGTGAGGGAAGTTTTGCGGTTGATTCTGGAAAAGCATGGAGCATCAATTTAGATACCGTAACGCTACCGTTAGAAATTGACGACTACTCGCTTACGATACCTGATTTTAAGATAACGACCCGTGGTCAATTAGTTACATTCAATGCTCATATAGAAAGTAATGGAGAATTTGAATTTAATCTAAAAAACAATAAAGACAAGCCAGTTCAATTGGCTGAACTTGCTATCGCGGCAGACGTTACCAATTTTCCACTTGATGGAAAAATGGATGTCAATGTTGATTGCCATAAAAAAAAGTCACAAGACCTTGTATTTCTCACTGATTTAACCTTTTCAGACCTGACGTTCAAAGGTAACCCTCTCGGTGATGCCTCTATACATGCCATCCTCATAGAAAAAAAAGAACTTACCGGTGAACCCGACTACTACAAATTAACTGGGAAAGCTCTTGCGAACACGTGTGGCATAGAGGGTATAATCAGTAATGCCAAAGATAATCCCTACCAGATTACACTGACGAGTGATAACACCGCTGCCACCCCCATTCTACGCATTTTACATCCTTCGCTTGATGTTATAACTGGTGCTTTTGATGGCACTGTTGAAGTAAAAGGCACGATTGCAGAATTAACTTCTACAGACCCAGTGGAACCTTCTAAAAAACGTGTTTATCCATACGATGTTGATATTTCTATCAGCAAAACACTGCTTCAATACAATTCATTGCACATGATAAATCCGAAGCAAATTCGTTTAAAATTAGAAGACGATATTCTAACGATTTCTGATAGTTCCTTAAGTGTGAGGGGCGAAAAATCTCCATTTATTCAACTTACTGGGACTATTGATGCAAAAACTGAAGAAATTAACATTTCCTCCAAGCAGAACCAAGATTTAACCTTGGAATCCTTAAGCACGGCATTAGGTCTCCCGATTTCTGGTAGTGCCCAATATGAAATGAAAATAAAAGGAACATTAAGCAATCCTATCGTAGATCTCAAATGGACGATACCAACGTTAGTTGTGAATACAAAAAGTGGAGATGTAAGTATTCGTGATGCTAACGGTGAATTAACATATCAAAATGATGCTGTAGATATCAAACCTTTCACGATGCAGGTCTTGGAAAACCTGTTAGCGGTAAAAGGGAATATTGCAGTTGATCCCGATGATTTTAACAATTCCAAACTAAAACTTGAACTCAGCACTCACAATCTCAATTTAGCGAAGTTTTCAGATATAATCATGAACAGTATGTCTGTAGAGGTTGCAAAACGTCTAACGGTTGAAAATTCGGCTCTAATTGAAGGCAATATTGAGGTATTATTAAATGTAGGTGGTACCATCGCTGAACCTGTTATTGATTTAAATGCGAATACAACTGATAACCATCCCATAAAGTTTGGTGCGTTTGCTAAACCAATTATATTTGAAAGACTGCATGCGGTAACGACTGTCAGAAAGGAATTAGTACATATTCGCGACTTAGTTGCGGATGGGCGGGTAGGGTCAGGCAATTTTCATTTAAAAGGTGGCACTTCGTTTTCAACCCAAAATAGAGACGAAATTAAATTTGATATGGGTGTGTCAGTTGAAAAACTGGAGGTAAGTGATTTTATCACTTTTTTCCAGCAACGGCAATCTCCGCTAAGTGGTACAGTTAGTGGTACAGCAAATTTAGCAGGAACAGGTTTCACCGAGGAACTCATAACAGCAACATGCAAGATAGATGAACTCAATTTACAAGCATATAACTACCAAATTGCGAATACCTTGCCGATAGACTTCAAATTAAATAACAATAACATTACCACCTTTTTCCCGTTGCAGATCACTTCTCCTAAAATAGAAACTAGTGTTGACGTTAGTCTTGATGGTCCGCTTGTCTCCCCAAACATATCGCTGAAATGGCAAGGAATACTCACCGATCTGTTAGAGAAGGAGGTTGATTTGCCATTACATTGGCAGGGAAAGGTGGAATATGCTAATAAATTGTTTACACTAAGTACTGAACTTGCAAATAACGGTGACACGTTAACACTCAAAGGCACGGTTCCATTCGATCTGTCTTTTACAGAGATTGATTTCTCAGAACGTTTCCTTGATGTACCTATTATGGTTCAACTGAATGGAAGAGAACTTCCTCTCAATTTTTTTCCAGGATTTGATAACGTATTTTCAGAGGCTGATGGTGTTACGGATATTGATCTGACACTTAAAGGCACAACCCGCACACCATATCTGGATGGAAATGTCTATTTTCACGCTCCGCATCTCTACCTAAAGAAATTTTATCCGCCTCTCAAAAACGTTGAAGTTCTTCTCAAGGCAAGCAAAGACGTTATTGAACTTGAAAAGTTCCATTTTGACATTGAAGATGGATCATGTAATCTTCAACAGAGCGAGTTGAAACTTGACGGTTTAACACCGAAGTTATTTTTGATAAAGGGACTGTCGTTAGATCAATATCCTCTCGGTTCAACCTTACGTCAGGCAATAACACATGAGAATTTAGAGGATTTGAGCGGGATTGTTACGGCAACACTGACGGAATTGAAAATACCATTTGATTCATTTTTTGAAAACGGAGAGGGAATTCCAATTCCAAAATTACGCGAAGTTATTACCTTTGACAGGCTCAGTCAAAAGGCAGAAGCAGTATTCACTATTGATAACATCTCTATCGGTTTTTATGCTTTGGATCGCCAATACAACTTTGTAAATCCAGAACAAATTCCGATTTCTCTGGTTTCAGGCACATTTCAAGTTAAAGCACTTAAACTTCAAAATACTATACCAATTGCACCAACCCTAACCGAAGATCCACTTATTTTCACCTGTTATGGTAGATGGAACATGCACGGTGAAATATTTGCCAGTCTGAAACTGGAAAATTTAAATGTATTAACTATAGATCCGCTTTTAACAGATAATTTACCAGAAGCATATAACCTGAATGGAATGTTATCTACTCATATCAACATCACTGGTACTTATGCAGCACCTGAAGTAACTGTTGTCCTTGATGGAGATAAACTTACTATTAACCAAGCGAACATTGATGAATTTTCATTTGAAATGCAGTATAGTTCTGAAGACCAGCGATGGACAATTCCAGAAAATTCGGAACTACTTAGAATAGGGAATAATCGTCTCATCTGTTCAGGGCACGTACCCTATATTCTTTCCATTTCAAACCTCCGAGCGGAATCGCTATCACTGCCGATGGCACTAACGTTCACCTTGCAAATGGATGAACTTGGTGTATTGCGTTTGATTGATCCGCTTATAGAATCGTCTAATGGTAATGGAACAATTAATGCAACTGTTAGCGGAACACCAAATGCACCAGAACTCAAAGGTACTGGTGAATTTAATCAGGTATCCTTAAATTTGTCTGGTTCACCTGTTTCATTTGAGCAACTTGAAGCCTCGTTTGATTTCACCGATACAGGATTAAATATTCAACTTCTACAAGGACAATTGAACGGTGGGGATTTTTCCGCTACTGGAAAAATTACCTCAGATTGGTTAACGTTAGACGAAATTGACATTGACACAAGCTTGGGAACTTGCAACTTTGTGGAGCCGGGGTCATATCAGATTAACCTAAGTTCTGGTAATCTACACCTTCGTGGCACTATAGAAAAACCAATTCTCACAGGTGACATTAATATCAATCTTGGAAGTTACGAACAAAATTGGGAAACCGTACGAGATTGGTTCAGTGGTAGTACTATAAGTGAAGTGGATCGCCTCACCTTTAACACACCATTTCTACGTAGACTTAAGTTAGACGTTGGCATTGAAATTCCAAACAATTTTCACTTTCTTTCATCGTTAGGCGGACCTACCGATATTGAAATCAATTGTAGTGGTCAACTCACAGGAACTATCCAAAATCCTATTTTCATAGGCGATGTTTCTCTCTTGAAGGGTAAAATTAGCATCATAACACAAATTTTTGAAATTGATGAACGTTCTATTATCTCCAACCGAGACGAAACAGCCTTTAATCCAGTGTTGGATATTTCACTCAAAACACTGAACCCTATCCGCGGTGTTCTACTTAGAGATGGAAGCACAGCAGATCTTGCGGTTACTGCAACTGTTACAGGCACCCTCGAAAATGGTGACATTGACAAAGCGAAACTGAGTTTTCAGGCTGAACCGCTCAATTCATCCACAACCGAGGTCTTTACAGATGCTGAAATTCTTGCCCTCCTATCCCCAGGTAACTCTATCTCACGATCGTTTGGTGGGATCCTTTTCACCGTATCCTCTGGTCTCGATCCTAACGAACGCCACATCATCGCTGAATATCCGTTGCCATTTAATCTATCCATAAAGGTTGAGGCGGACGAAAAAGGTGAATTTGGTGTTGATTTTCAACTGCTTGAGCAAAAATTCTAAGTGATTAAATTGGGTTTAAACTAAATGCTGAGATACTTTTCTATTAATTCGTTCAAAGGACGTCTGTGTTGCGGACTTTGTCTAATGCTTCTCTGTTTTCTATTGGCAAATTCTGTTATCGGTCAAGTTTCAGACACCTCCCAATACCAGAATCCTTCTATAAAAACCTCCAATGGAAAAAAGGTTGTTAAAATTGAATACTCTATTGATAAACTCACTGTGGAAAATAGCGAATTACTCAGTACACTGAAAAAAATGACGCACATAGCAGTTGGTTCACAGTTCTCGCGTTATGCGGTGCAACGCAGTGTAATCTCACTCTATACCTTAAAACAGTTCTACCAAGTTGATGTTTACGTCTTAGATGCACCCGGTGGAATTATGCTCAAATTTGACTTATTAAATATGATGCAAATCCAAAAAATCAATATTACCGGTTTCCTGACTGATGAACTCAGGGAGGCTATCCGTGACGCGGTAAAACTAAGACCTGGTGATATGTATGACCCCGCAATTGCTAAAATCTATGTTGAATCTATCAAGGCAGTATGTGCTGATAACGGTTATTTTAGTGCTGATGTAAGATTTAATGTAATTCCCACCGACGGTAGTTTAACATATCAGATTGATTTGCGAACGCCGACGCTTGTCTCTGAATTGCAAATTCAAGGCAATTCGGCTATATTCACAGAACAGATCAAAGAAATATGTCAAACCCGTATCGGAAAGGTTTACCACAAATCTATCGTAGATGAAGATTTTCTGGCAATTCGCGACCTTTATAGAAAAAAGTACTATCCAAGCACTGAAATTGAATCTACCTTTGCGTATAAATCCGGTCTATTGACACTTGATATAACAGAAGGCATACAACTTTTGCTTGATTTTGTGGATGAGAACGGAAAACCCATTATTCAGGAGTCACCTATTAGCAATTTTCTTGCAAATTTAGGTTTTAACAGACAAGAGTCTGAAAAAGATCAACTCAGCAACAAAATTACGTTATTTCTAAATGATCAATCTCGATGGGTACAGACAGTAGAAGCGCACTTTGCTGCAAAGGGATACGACGGAACAAAAGTTGAAATGAAAAAACTAACTAATTCCCCGCTCCATGTAAAATTTATCATTAATCCCGGTATACGATACATTGTGAAAAACGTGGAATTCATTGGCAATGAGGCGTTTATTGATAAAGATTTGCTTCGGGAGATGGAAACCAAACCGTCGAATTTTTTCTCTCGACATATTAGAAGACGTTTCTTTTCAGGGATAACCGTTGAGAGAGATAAGAAAAGTTTAGAAATTTTGTATGAAAAAGCTGGTTATCGTGACGTGCTTATAAAACATGAACTTGAAAAACATAACCCAAATAATCGGAATGTTGGAGAAATCTCCATCAACCTCACATTTTCTGAACCCTACAAAGAAGTAATTTACCGATGTCATTTTATAGGAAACAGTGTCCTTAAAACTTCTGCGCTCTTTGATGCTTTGCCAACTAAACCACCTGCTCCGAATGCGCTTTTAGTCCAAAAAAATTATGAGAACGCAATACTTAAAACGTATCAAGATCGCGGTTACATTGAAGCTAGAATTAAAAACACAAATTTTCTACAAAAAACAGAGAACCCAGTTTTTCAGGTTGAAGGCAATTTTACGAAACAATTGGATGCTGGCACGGTACCTGGGAAATTAAGTAATACATTTAAAAAACACAGTCTCTCTCTTGCAGGAACATTTATTGCCACTAAAATAGGGAATGAATGGATTATCCAGGATGTAGAAGGTAACGCTCGTTATACACTCAAGCAAGAAAAGGAACAACTCTCTGCATTTGAACATGGCGTTCTACGAATAGAAATAGAAGAAGGAAACCAAGTAGTGTTCGGTAATTTTCATTTTACCGGAGATACTGGGGTTAAGCAAAACATACTTAAACGCGAGGTAGTACACCTTCCAGGTACCCTCTTTACGTTTGAAAAATTGAGCCGGGCTATCCAAAATCTCTACAATACAGGGATTTTTGAACCCGGCATCCGTGCGAAACCTATAGGATCAACTGGTCTCGAAGAACAATCCAGCAATTTTGATAAAGACATTTCATCAACACTTTCTCCACCGCATCCGATAATTAAAGATGTTGAAATTCGACTCCAAAAACAGAAACCCGGGACATACGGGGCAAGTGCTGGAACGAGTTCTTCAGATGGTCTGCGCGGGACAGTTGCCCTGAGTCATCGTAACCTGTTTAAACGAAATGTTCGATTCAGATTGCGGGGCAGACAGGGAACCCTCGGTTATCTATACGATACAACCCTAACGGAACCTTGGCTCATCGGTAGGACAAGTGGCAGTCTACAGTTTTTAGTGCGAAAATTGGAGGAAGACGAGGACGTTCGCGCATTGCAGGGAAGTTTCACACTCAGTAGAAAATTGCCCAAGGCACACCAACTGAATTTAGAATACAGTTATCGTGACTTAAAAGACACCTCTGAATCAACATTAATTTCAAATCCATCAACGACTGTCAGTAGTCTACGTTTCTCATGGAGACAAGACAGTCGGTTTCCTTCTCTGAATCCAACATCTGGGATGTTGAACGAAGTGACTCTTGAGTATGCTGGCGGTTATTTAGGAGGGGAAAGTAGCTTCATCAAAACAATAGCGGATACCCGGTATCATAGGAAACTAAATGAACGTGGGTTTGTATTGGCTACAGCACTCCGCTTTGGTACAACAACTGGGTTATTGCAAGCCAACCGTGAAACAGAATTAATCTCCTTTGAGCGATTCTGGGCAGGTGGTAGCACCACAGTCCGCGGGTATGAGGATAGAGGACTCGGACCTAAGGATATCACGGGCAAACACCGGGGAAATGTTCAGTTTATCTTTAATACTGAATTGCGTTTCCCAATTTTCGACCCCTTTCAAGGCGTTCTTTTCTTTGACACAGGTAACGTTTGGGACACTTTCAAGGATATTGAGTACGAATGGTTGCCTTCCACTGTAGGTGCAGGTTTACGATTAAACTTGGGACCGCTCAGTTTTGGAGTTGATTATGCCTTTCCTCTTGTCACAGTTCCAGATGTGCAGACAAATTCATTCTATTTTCGGGTTGGTAGTACATTTTAGAAGAGTCGGCTTATTCTGATGTGTCATAAGGTTTTCCTAATGCCAGTGGTGCTTCTGCTCTACCCACAAAACCTGCTAAAACTGCTAAACAAAGCACAAAAGGTAACATCAAAAACCACTGGTATTGGACGTCCCACCCGAAAGCCTGAAAGCGCGCATCCAATGCAAATCCAAGTCCGAAAAGTAGTGCAGCACCACAGGCTTTGACCGGATGCCACTTGCCGAAAATTACGATTGCTAACGCTATAAAACCGCGCCCATCTGTCATTCCAGGTGTGAAGTAGGGGACATCCGCGAGCGACAGATAACCGCCCCCTATTCCAGCCATAGTTCCAGCAAACAACATGCAATTTGTCCGTATAAAAGTCACATTTGATCCGACAGTAGAAATGGCTTTCGGATGTTCCCCACACGCGCGAACCCTCAGCCCAAGTTGCGTGTGGTAAAGGAAGAAGAAAACACACGGCACAAATAGAAAAGTCAGGTACACAATGATATTGTGTGAAAATAGTGCCTTCCCGATGAGTGGAATCTCTGAAAGATATGGCACATCCATTTCTTTGAAATATGGAACGCTCTGCGGACTGCCTGTTATCCCAAATAGTCTTTGATATGCGACTTGTGTGAATCCTAATGCTAACAATGTCACTGCTGTGCCAACGACAATCTGATCGCCACGTAGTTTTATAGCAAAAATCACAAAGATGGTAGCAGTTATAAATCCAGCTAACCCTGCAACAATAATCCCGAGCCACGGTGCCAAAAATGGCAGTCCAGCAGTGTAAAAAGATGTAACCATTCCAAAAAGCGCACCAATGAGCATCATGCCTTCAATGCCGATGTTAATTACACCTGCGCGTTGTGAAATCACCTCCCCTAATGCAGCAAGCAATAAGGGAGTTGCACCGCGGACCGTAGATCCAAGGATATCTTCAAGCATCTCTATAGTCATTATAATGTCCTCTCTTTTTCTACACCTATTGGTATGTTCGCTCAAATTTTGTAGTGTCCAAGTCGCGATCTGGAGCTCGCTCCTACAAGAAGAGGCGGACAAAGCACTATATTCATCTCAATCATTCGAGTATCGCGTTTTTTACGGTCGTTTTTTTGCGAAGAAATTTAAAGGAACTTGAGCCAACAACGAAAAGAAGAATAATTGCTTGCAACATCAAAGTCACCTTACCGGAGATGCCAATCTCCGCCTCCATAGCAAATGAACCTCTTGTGAGTGCACCAAACAACAGTGCGGACCAAATCGTTCCGAGTGGATGCAATTTCGCCAAAAGTGCAACAGCAATCGCCATATAACCGTATCCAGGTGAAAAGTGTTTTGTAAGCCGAGGCGCAAGTGCCATAAGTTCAATTGCCCCACCAAGCCCAGCGAGTGCGCCACTAATAAAGAAGACACGAATTATATTCTGTTTAATTGAAATGCCTGCTGCCTCCGCCGCTGCGGCTCCCTCACCTACGGCACGAAGTTGGTATCCAAATGTAGTCCGAAATAGAACAAATGTCAAGACAACAGCCGATAAAACTGCGATACCGATACCGGGATGAATTCTATAGGATTCGAAAAGACGAGGTAGAAACACCCATTCTGCGATCGGGTCACTTTGCGGTCCGGTTTTGGATGTCTCCTGCAATGGACCGCCGTCTACCATCAGACTCACGAAATGAATCCCAATGTAGTTCAATATAATTGTGCTTATCACTTCGTTGACACCACGGGTTATCTTGAGTAACGCAGGGATAACACCCCATATACCGCCTGCAAAGACTGCCATACTGAGACAAAGTGGTACCGCTATCCAAGAGGTATGGGGAAGGAATGTTGCTATCTTCGTTCCAAACCAAGTTGCCGCCAGAGCTCCTATCAAAAACTGCCCTTCAGCACCGATATTCCATATTCCGCACCGAAACGCAATAGCGACTGAAAGTCCAGTCATTAGAAAAGGTGTGCTTTTTACCAGTGTTTCACTCACGCCACGTAGAGATCCGAATGCTACTTTGATCGCTGCCCCATAAGCTTCTATCGGATTATAACCACAGAAAAATATGATGATGCCGTTTATAATGAAAGCACTTACTAAAATTAAGGTTGGCATCAACACCCATTGGAGAAAACGTCCTATTATACTTAAGCATAGTAATCTTGTCTTGTGATATAAAACAGAAAAATCATTCATTTGTATGGGTTTCTCCGGTCATCAATAATCCCAATGCTTCAATGTTATTACGGTGGGCAGTAGCGTCAATTAATCTTCCTCTTGACATCACAAAGAGTCTATCGCTAATCTGTAAAACTTCATCTAATTCTGTTGAAATCAACAGAACAGACTTTTTTCGGTCGCGTTGCGCCAGTAAATTCTGATGTACATATTGTGCAGCATTTATATCTAATCCCCGAGTAGGGTTAACCGCAACAAGCAGTTCAGGTTGGGGTGAGATTTCTCTGGCAAGAACAATTTTCTGTTGATTTCCACCGGACAGTGCGGAAGCAGGCACATTGACAGAAGGTGGACGAATGTCGTAATCTTCAATGAGTTGCATCGCTGTGTGATATTTTGTTTTCTGATTTAATATTCCCCAGTTTGATATATGTTTAAAATGCGTTACGTTCAACATTAGATTCTCCGCTATTGAAAACGAAGTTATTATCCCCGTAGTTCGTCTATCTTCAGGAATGTAACCGACACCACACCTACGTATGTTCTTTGTTCCAACAGGTTGCATACCTAAAATCTCTACTGTTCCAGAGGCAATAGGACGTAATCCCATAATTGCTTCTGCCAATTCACGTTGACCATTTCCATCCACTCCTGCTATTCCGACAATTTCACCACGGTTTGTATCCAGAGAGACGTCTGACACTGCGATTTCGTTACAGCTTCCCATTACTGTCAGATCAGAAATACTAAGTACTATGTCTGTTGTTGCTTTGTTTTCTTTCCGTTCTGCTTCTGAGATCTCCTCACCGAGCATCTCTCTGGCAAGTCCACGCGCAGAGAGTTCACCTGTCTTCCCGTGGTATACTTTTTTTCCACGTCTCAAGACCGTAATCCTATCACTGATTTCTAAAACCTCTTTCATTTTGTGACTAATAAAAATGATAGAACGGTTATCTACTTGTAGGGCACGGAGGATCGTAAAAAAGTCGGTGACCTCCAGCGGACTCAGCACCGCTGTCGGTTCATCAAGGATTAGAATGTGTGCGTCCACGGCAAGAGCTTTAAGAATTTCAACCCGCTGTTTTAATCCGACTGAGAGTGTTCGCACAAGCACACTCGGATCAACAGTAAGACCAAACCTTTGTGAAAGTTCTTCGGTGATCCGGATTGCCTCATCTTTTTTATAACGAAATTTGCTGAGTTTAATGGGTTTACCGTTTTCTTTAGGTGGGGATTCTGAGTCAGGTTCAACAGAGTCTGTTGAACCATTTCTGGAACTGAATTGTGCGACACTCAACGCTATATTCTCCGCGACAGTGAGGTTTTCAACTAACATAAAATGTTGATGTACCATACCGATGCCGTTGGCAATCGCATCGCGCGGAGATTTGAATACCTTTGATTTGCCAGAGATATGAATACTCCCATCTGAGGGTTGGTAAAGTCCATAGATGAGATTCATTAGGGTGGATTTCCCTGCGCCGTTCTCCCCTAAAATCGCATGGATTTCACCTGCTTGCAGTTCAAAATCAACATTGTCAACTGCAACAAGATCACCGAATGCCTTTGTTACATTCTGAAGTTGAAGAAGGTTTTCTGTTTCCATCTAAACCGAACACCACTCCTCAACTCTGGCGGTTGTGAATTCACCATCGTAAGCAGCAAACCGGAGGGAGATCTTCCATGCCGCATTTGCTGGTGTTGAAACCGAACCTGTCTGTGTAGGGTTATAGAGTGCCATACCGTAATCCCGAATGAACCACGGTCCGCGAACATCTTCACCAAGGATTGTCATAAAGACACCAAAGTGTCCATGTCCACTGAGACGGTTTTGGTATGCTACGAAGTCGGATATGCCTTGGAGCGCATCGACTTTGCCGCTGCGATCATTATCACCGATAACAACACCTCCCATGACAGGCAATAGCCTCGGTTCAACACGCATACCGATGCTTCCATATTTGGTTTGTGGATATTCAACGTCACCATAGGCAGCAATTTTTTCGCTTGTCATATTGCAAACTGAGGCATCATCAAGGGAGTACAGATTGACAGTGCGAACTTCGTCAATTAAAGGATCGTCGTTGGCATCGCGCCAGATAACATTTTGAACGAATTGGACACCATCCGCATGTGGCGTGATGTCTATAGCTTTCTGCGTTTCCATACGTCCCAATTTCTCAAAGAGTCTGTCTGTAAAGGAACGGCGTGGGGGTGCTCCCCAAAACCATGCTTCTCGATCTCCAACCTTGACAGGTGCTTGCCCTACAAAGATGCCGTTGTGGAAAGGATGGTCAAAAGCGAATTCCTGAATAACGGTATGTCCAGCAGGCGTATAAAATGGAAAGACAAAGGGACGGTAAAAATTGGCACCGACCCCGCCCAGACAACGTCCTGAATCGGTGTCAACAACTAAATGTGTTCTGGCATTAACTATTACTTCATAATTGCTCATCATTTTCACCAATTTTTATATTTTTAGGACTTACGCAGCTTATATGGGCGGGCGAGGAGACCTCGCCCCTACGTTGAGGTTTGAATGCTCCCAACCGCGCTTATTAGTGGGAAATACGTAGTCCTAAGTATAACACAATTCTATATTATTGCGTAAGTCCTGTATAACATAATTGCATATATAAAACAAGAACTTCAGGGCTATTTAGTTTTAGGCTTTTTATCCATTCTAATCGGAAAGTCGCGAGCTGGAGCTCGCTCCTACAGGAAGAGCCTTGAGCAAAAGTTCAAAATTATTGGAAAACTAAATAACCCTGCAAGAACTTTAAACACTTTTTTGACCCACAGCTAAAGCAGTGGGATCAGGGCTATTTAGTTTTAAGAATTTTCAGTTGATGAGTGTTACTGAAAGTTTATATTGTAGGTTGGGTAGAGCGATAGCGAAACCCAACATTTGCGTATACTTGTTGGGTTTCGCTATCGCTCTACCCAACCTACGATACTATTATAAGCATTAACGTGTGTGATAAAATGCGTCAGAAGTATAGAAAACTAAATAACCCTGCAGTGGGATTGTTAAGGACTCACTTCAATTCAGATGTTTTTCAAACCAACCAATGATCCGTTCCCAGCAATCGGCTTGGTGTTCAGATCGCCAGCCAAGTGGATGATGCCCTTCCCCCCTGTACCAGGCAAAAGTCGCTTTCTTGTTAAGTCTACGTAATCCAGAAAAAAGTTCTCCAGATTGTGCGTAGTCAAAACCGCCAAAACCTTCTCCACAATAAATGAATAAAGGTGTTTCAACCTTATCCAAATGAAATATTGGCGAATTGTCAATATACCGTTGGCGTTGTTCCCAGAGAGAACCGCGCATGCGACCCTGTCCTCCTTCTGCCCAACCAATACCCCCACTTTGTCCCTGTTTAGAAAGTCTTCCGTAAACACTGGTCAAATTATAGAGACCACCACCGCAAGCTGCGGCTTTGAAACGAGTGGTTTCCGTAATTATTCCCACCGTACAGTATCCACCGTAACTGAATCCCATTATTCCCAAGCGATTCGTATCAGCGACACCTATTTCAATGACCTCGTCTACGACCGATAGCACGAATTCAGACATATCTTTTAACGATTCGTTGGATTCAAGTGGCAGATCAACACCAAGCACTGCAAAACCTTGGGCAGCGAGGAGTTGAAAGTTAATTTCCGCTTCCTGGAACAACTGTAACCCAAAACTATGAACAAACCTTGATGTGTTTCTGCCGGGATAAACCCACGTAATTAGGGGATAGCACTTTCCTTCCTCATAATTGACCGGTAGCATCAAAACACCACGAAAACGCTGTGCTTCTGCTATTTTTGATTTGATGAGACGGACTTCACCAAAGCGTAAGTTGGACAAATGCGGGTTCAAATCGGTAACTTGATGCCGTTTCCCAGAAACTGTATCAAGCATCCAGACCCTCTCTGGATGAGTCACATCTTGTGCCTTAAAGAAAAGTTGTGTTCCGTTCGCTAACGATGTTGTTAGGCAAATTGGTTCTTCAAACAGACAGGTAGCATGTGCTTCCGCAGTGTTTAACCAATAAAAACCATCTTTCTTTGTTTCAGGATCATGGGTTCGGATGCAGATAGATTGTTCCTCGCTTGATTGCCAAACGATATGTGTATTCCCCTGAGCCACCAAACTGATGATGTGCCGATCCAATCCCTCTGTCAGGTTGCGTATATTGCTTCCGTCTGCTGCAAGTTCCCATACATGTCCGTCGAAACCACAAAAAATCGAATCACCTGATGGACTCCATAACGGATATGTGAAGAATTGAGGGTTCTCAGCTAAGTTAGCCGTGAGGTTTTGCTGTTCCTCTCCTTGTGCTGGAGCAAGAAAAAGCCCATCTGGGTGAGTATATACCAAATGCTTGCCGTCTGGGGCCCAACTCATGAATCGTGTTTCGTATCTGATATTTGTTGTCAAGCGTCTTACTGGTGTTCCGTCAAGCGGCACTAATAACAACTCAAAAAGGAGTTCTTGAGATGTCAATCTCTCCAGTCCTATTAAGTTAATCATTGCCACTGCAGCGTTATTTGGGGATAGAAACATATCTGTTGTATTACATCCATGTGCGAGAAGTGATACATCACCAGTGTCAAAGTCAAAGACACCTAAATCGCCTTTGAGGTGAATTGGCACCTCCCCTGAAGAAATCTGTTCATCCGTTTCAGTTTGCCATACGTTTATGGTTTGCCCCTCGGAATTGGGTGAGATAATTGTGGAAAGGTCTACATCTTCAGGACGTAGTTTTGTAATAAGATATTTTCCATCTGATGACCACTGCGGCACCTCAACGTCGTATATTGGACTAATCGGTTTATCGCTAATTCGCCACTGTTTATTTTCACTTTCATCCCAAACCCACAGTTGCGGAGCACCCATTCGGTCCGAGCAAAATGCAACATAGCGTCCATCTGGAGACCACCTTGGTGCCCAGTCAACCCCATCATCCGAACCGAGTTTATAGGACTCCTTCGTTCTGATATTGGTAACCCAGACCGAATCACTGTCATTATAAACTGGTGCTCCAGTAGGTAGAAATCCTGAGTGTTCTGCGGTTTTTTGTTGGGATGATTGCTTTCGATTAGGATCCTTCACTACATAGACAAGAAATTCTCCGTCTGGGGAAAGTTGCAATTGTGAATCTGGTGAGAATGACTTAATTTTGAGAATATCCGAAATCGTTAGCGTTTTGTGAGCCATATTTTAGCCCCTTATTTTGTGTTTTCAATTGCATGACACAAACCAATCCAATTTTGCTTATCTATCGCACAACTATTTTCAATAAAATATCTCAATAAAGTATATGGTATCAGTCCAGAGATGTCAACAGGAATTTGATACTAATTTTGCATTGACACGGCGGGAAAAATTTGCTACAATATAGTGGGGATGGGGCAAAATCAATTCAACCGACAACTGAACTATAGGCGTGCCCGCGCCAAAAGGTTTAGTTCTCAAAGAACGACGCTGGCACGTTTCTACATTTTATCACAGAAGTAAATTTTATGAAATTTAGAGTGTGTTCTCAGGTGTGTAAAGTTTTTGTGATCTAAACTAAGTTGATGTGAATATTCCTAATTCTCAGAAAAAATAGGCAAAAGTGCATCCGAAAATGTTTATAAGTAAATCGTTGTTATTTTTTATACCCCTATGTTCTCTATTTTTTTCCTTTTTTTTGTTGTTCGGAATTCAAACAACGGAGTCACGAATGGATCCCAAAACACTGATTCAACTCCTGAACTATTCAAGAACCCTTATCCAGGATGGAGAGATTAAATTCATCTTTTACAAACAGTTTCCTACGCATCCGGATGATGTCGGTGCAGCACACCGTAAATCAGTAATGGATTGGGAACGGCAGCTGCGTGAGAATCCGCCAAAAAGTAAGAACCCAGAGGCACTACGAAGGGAAATTTTGGGCTACCTTGAAGAGGAAAAAAAGTATGGTGACTTTAGAGGTTCAAAAGAGTTTTTTAGTTTCGTAGAAGCAAACCTTGTATTTCAGGAGTATCCTCAATCTGCTCATCGTATGCAGATTATTTCCCGGTTTGAAAAGTATCCGTCCTTCGGATCTACTCGTTTCTTTAATGGTGGGGGTCAATTCTGTTTTTTTTCAAATGGCACTAAAGCCTTTAGGTGGGATCCTCCGGGACAATTTGCGAATGATCGGCGAGTCGGTCATGTAGAGGAACGTGCAAATAAAACTCATCATGAGGCAGATCTAGCGAAAGGTCTACCGCCCACTAACTTTATTGATGAGACACAAGCCGAAGTAGATTTATCAAAAAACAGTGCGGGGGTGCCTACCTACATCATTACCTTCTCTCCTAGGGAAAATATTAAGGCGAAAGTTTATGTGCGGCTTAAAGACGACCTGCCAGAAGTTTATCGTGAAGAGTCCTATTTTAAGGGCGAATCACCACAAGCGGATGCAGAGGGGTACTGGCTAGCACGGGTAAAACTGTATCGTGATTTTGAGCGGGTTGAAGCATTAAATATCACCGTCCCTAAAGTGCGTGAGGACCATCAGTTTCGCCGGGTTGATGGATTTATGCGGTATCGTAACATTATGAAAATAAAAGAGATGGACTTCAACCTTGGACTTCCTGATAATTTTTTCGATTGGGATGAGACAGAAACCACCAATGAAAGTGGTAAACGTAAGAGAATTCGTGGTAAGGAATCTGAGTAAGAGATAATAGAATGAAACGTTTTTCTATTTTACTTTTTAGTTTACTTTTCTGCGGTGCTTTGGTCGGTGGATTGTGGTTTTCTTTACGACCTCGTGGTGGACCCGAAGTGCGAGAAATCTATAAAGAGCCGCACCTTGAACAGAAGTCGGTAAAACAACAGCAGACTGAGGGTTCAAAAACGTCTGATACAACCTCCGCTTCCAACAAATTAGAATCGCCTGATGAAACACCACGGGATGATATCCGAAACTCCCTATTAGCCAAGGAAGGATTCTCCCTTGAAGAGGAAGCTGCCTTCTGGGAATGGCTTGCAACCCATCAGGAAGAATTTTTTCCCGCATCCGTAAATGATGAGGGGACAGAAGCAACTGGACTAAGTGTAGGTGGTGGTAATAAAGAACCGACTTATGCAGAGCTTTCTAAACTCTTGTGGACTTTCTACGATTTGCAAAGTGTACTCGCAAGTTACGATATCGAATTTTATCTAGGGCGGGCTATCTGCCCTTTCTGTTCTGACCGCACGCTTTCTACAATAGTCAACGGAGCCACAGGGCGTCGTGATTTCTGGCATTGTCGAAATTGTACTGGAGGTAGGATAAAAGACATGATTCATTTTGTGGCGCGGATGGAAGGTATCACCGTTTACGAAGCAGCGAAGAGTTTAGCGGATAGTGCGGGTTTGTTGGAGTAAGAGGAATCTAAATGCATAATCATCAATAGGTGCATAAATGAAGGACATTATCAGAACGGGGGAGTGTGAAATGGATTCGAAAACATTGATAGAACTTCTGAATTATTCCAAAACCCTGATCCAAAATGGAGAGATGAAGTTTCTCTATTACACACAGAGTTTTATGCCAGAAGAAGAAGTTGAAATGGCACATCGTGAAGTTCTTGAAGATTTGGAGAGGCAACTGCGTGAGAACCCTTCGAAAAGTGATGATCCTGAAAGACTTCGAAAATTGATTTTGGAGCATATTGAGTTGGAAAAAAAGTATGGTGCCTTAGAAGATTCAAATGAATGGTTTACATTTGTGGAAGGCAACCTCGTATTTCAGGGTAAATATACATATCGTTTAGAAGTTGTCTCACGCTTTGAAAAGTTTCCCTCTCTCGGTTCTGCGCGTTTCTATGGTATCGGTGGCCACTACCGTCATTTCTCAAATAGTGCTAAATACATTGAGGGGATTTTTCCCACGCATCTTTCAAACGAGACACTTATCGGCTCTCTCATAGGACGTGAATTAGAGAGACCTGAAGATGCTTATAAGTTTGAGATTTCTATAACGAGAAATATACCGGGGCCTGTTATTCCTATTGATCCTACGGAATCCAAAGTGGAGCTTACGAAAGACAGTAGGGGTATGCCTGTGTATCTCATCAGTCAATTTCGTAATGGGATAATGAGTCTAAGATTTCATGTGAGACTTAAGGATGGTTTACCGGAGGTGTTCCGAGAGGATAATTTCGAGACAGAGGATCCGTCGATTCCAGAGGGACAGACGCACTATTTAGGTTCGGTAAGATTTTATCGGGACTTTGATCGGATTGAGGCATTAAATATCAGAGTGCCTAAAGTGATTGAACAGCAGGTGCTTGCCCCGGATGGTGTTATAGAGAGTCGCACAATTATCGTAATAAAGGAGTGGGACTTCAATCTTGAGTTTCCTACTGACTTTTTTGACTGGAACGAGGAAGATCTCGCGACAGATGATGGTTGGCATAAGGTTATTCAGCCCAAATAAGGGGCATTAGATCGCATATCCTAAATAGTCAAATAATCTAAAAAGTCTTGGCTCATGGTAAAGAATGAGTGCGAATAAAAATTTATCCCACATAGCCATTGCCTTCATTAAAACAACCACACACCTTTTACATAAGCGAAAGTCTTTAATTATAGTTAGGATTTACGCAATATTAATAGAAATTGTAGGTTTTAACATTTGTTGTCGTAGGTAATCATCCAATAAACTTTGTTTGAGTTGGTAAATCGTTTGACCGACTGCCCGCGTAAGCCTGCAGAAGAAGGTTCAAATTAAGACAGATGGCAGCCGACCCTTCGCTTTGAAAAAGATAACCGCCGAAAACTGACAGTCCATCATCAGGGCTTGTTGAGGGGACGATCCAGATATTTACAACCCATCCGGATGTGCCTAAAATTACAATACCTGTTAAGGCAGTAAACCCGTGAGAAATATCACGTTGATACTATTTTTAATATTAAGTGTTATTATAGCCTGTGAACTTCCTGGACCAAAGCAAGGTAAACTGAACAAGGAGCAACAGATGACACAACCTGAAATGATAAAGATAGAAGGCGGCACCGTAGACCCCTTCGGCACTAGTGAAACAGCGACTGTCGCACCGTTTTACCTTGACAAACACCTCGTCACATATCAGCAGTATAATAAGTTTATTGAGGATGGGGGTTACAAGAAAACAGAGTATTGGTCAGAGGAAGGTCGCAAATTCCTTGAAGAATACGAATTCTGGGTTCCATCTACGCATCATGAAGACTATTTAAATCGTAAAGCACTGCCTGTGACTGGTGTGAGTTGGTATGAGGCAGAAGCATACTCAAATTGGCAGGGGGCACGGCTGCCAACTGCTGTGGAGTGGACAATCGCGTGCCAAGGCAACACAAAGCAGCGTTTTCCTTGGGGGAATGAATTTGATTTTGAGGCGATTGATTATCGCGCGCGCCTTGCTCCTTATGCCGTTGGAAGTCGAGAAAAGAATGTGAGTCCTGTTGGTGTCTTTGACCTTGTTGGAAATGTATGGCAGTGGTGTGCTGATGATTATGATGGCAAGGATTTTCGGCTGGATGCTGAACCTACTGGCACTAAGCCGGGACCGCAGAAGATTCTGCGCGGCGGTGCATGGATGTCTCTGCGGAGACATTTTGAATCGGATTATCTATATTATGATAAACCCTTTCATCGGCTTGCAACTTATGGGTTTCGGTGTGCTAAGGATGTGGAATAGGTGGTGATATGCGCGCTACCCTAGGGCTATTTAGTTTTCGGCTTTTTATTCATTTTAATCGGAAAGTCGCGAACTGGAGTTCGCTCGGACAGGAAGAGTCTTGAGCAAAAGTTCAAAATTATTGGAAAACTAAATAGCCCTGCCCCTTTCTAAACATTGCATTGACACGGCGGGAAAAATTTGCTACAATATAGTGGGGATGGGGCAAAATCAATATCAACGGATCAATATCCATCAACTAACAACGCAAAACACATTATCTTGAGGTAAGAACAGATATGAAATGAGTACTTAACAATCCCACTGCTTTAGCTGTGGGTCAAAAAAGTGTGTAAAGTTCTTGCTTTATATCTGATATTATGTTATACTAATTAAACTGTTTCAGGTGTAGGGTTGCACCCCTACACCACCTTGTGCAAAAGGGAAACGGAATCCTATCAGAACGGTATATCATAATGTATAAAACACACAAAATAGCGTTAAATCCAAATAAAAAGCAACGTGCGTGGTTTGCTCAACAATGTGGTTATGCCCGTTTCGCTTACAATCATGCGTTATCTAATTTCAAAGCGAATTTGGATGATGATAATTTCTTATCAATGTGGACACTGAATAATCAATTTAATAAGTCTAAGAAAGATATTGATTGGACACAAGCCCAAGATCAGCGTGCAGCTTTATATGGTATATTGAATCTTGGCAATGCAATCAAGAATTGGGTAGATAAGCGTTCAAGATTTCCAAAGTTTAAGAAGCGCGGTTGTCGTCAATCCTACACGACTGATGAGCAATCTGTCAAAGTAGAAGGTAAACGTGTGAAGTTGCCCAAGATTGGTTGGGTCAAGATGTTTGAGTCATTACGATTTGACAGGAAAATCATCAAAGTCACAATATCAAGAATAGCACACCGATGGTTTGTATCTATAACGGTAGAAACAGAGGATACTGAAGCAGTTGATACTTCAACGCACCCTGTGATTGGAATAGATGTCGGTATAAACACGTTAGCAACGCTTGATAATGGCAAAAAGTCCGATAATCCAAGACCATTGAAACGTTATGAAAGAAAACTGAAACGTGCTAATCGTTCATTGAGTAGAAAGAAGTTTCTCTCAAATAACTGGTATAAAGCAAAAGAACGATTGGCAAGATTGCATTATCGGATTGCTTGTATTCGTCAGGATGCACACCACAAGGCGACTACAGATATAGTCAACAATGCGTCAGTTATCTGTATTGAAACACTGAAAATAACGAACATGCTAAGGAATAGGAAAGTAGCAAAGGCGTTATCTGATAGTGCGTTAGGTGGGTTTCTCACTAAACTCAAATGCAAAGCGGAAACGCTTGGTATTCCAGTTATTGAGGCACCACAATTCTTTGCGTCAAGCAAGACGTGCAGCAGTTGTGGACATAAGAAAACAGAGTTATCATTGGCAGAACGACAATATAATTGTGATGTGTGTCAATACACAGAAGATCGTGATGTTAACGCTGCCAGAAATCTAAAACAACTCGCCGCGGGATACGCGGAGAGTATAAACGCTTGTGGAGTCTAAGTCAGACCTCCACAAGAGGAGGCATCGGATGAAGAAGCAAGAAGCCCACGACTTTAGTCGTGGGAGTATCACAAACCTTGTTTCGGTAATACTCGCTATTCAATTCGTTTTCATTTCCCTCGGTTTCGCACAAGAGAGCTGAGGCGCGTGAAGCAACCCCACAATCCCACAAGGTGGGGGTAGTGAAGTTAGTTTAACTTCAGAGAAAAATAAATTTCAAGTCTCTTTTGGCACACGCAGATTCAATGCGGAAGGTGGACACCTTGAACAAAAGGGTCTTTTTCCTGATGACAGTATTCAACCAGTGCCACTGCATCGGCATGAAGTCAAGCTGAATGTTGTACGGTTTGATGTCGGTTTAAAATATAGAATCAGTCAACAGTGGCGATTGGAAGCGGCTTTTCCTTATGAGATAAAAAGTCAAGATGCTAGCGTTCCAAACATTGATTCGGTTGATGATCCCGATCAGAAGGATGCGATATTACGGTATCAAAATATCCACCATCGAAACCAAACCTATCGCGGTGTTTCGGATATGGATCTTCTGTTAGGTTATAGTAAGCATGGAATCGTGTCGAAAAACGATATGCTCACGGCGAAACTCGGCACGACAATTCCGTTTGGCAAAACCGAAGATGATCCATGGGTGCTTGGAGAGATGGGGAAGGAACATCTACATATCCAATTCGGCACTGGGACGTTTAATCCTATTGGAGATTTGCGTTACAGTATTCCTATCTACGGTGGATTAGCTGCAAATGCTAATTTGCGTGGGAAGTTCCCTTTTTATGAAAACAACAAAACCTATCGCGGTTCTTGGGATGTAACCTATTCTGCGGGGTTGAATTACCGTCTCAACGATTGGCTTTCGCTTCAGACAGGTTATCTTGGACTTTATCAATCCTACGCGCATTGGGCAGGGGATATTGACATCAATACGGGATTGCAGTTTAGCCTGGCGTCGTTGGGGGCGTCCATTGCGACTCCTTACAATGTCCCGCTGTCTATTACGTTGATGTTGCCGATACAACAAGAAACCCTTTATGATGACAGCAACGCTTCATTAGATGGAACATATCAAGAAAGCGATGCCTTTAAATTGGGGATGTTAGTTTCCGTAACGGCTTTGTATTCATTTTAGTCATAACTCGCAAAAGCTGATAGGTGCGTATTTGTGATAAAACAAATCACGCACCTTTTGCTTTTAATACGCATTGGTAACAGTTTAGTTCTATGACGGCTCCCAAAGCTAAAGCATTGGGTTTCTTTAGCTCCTTCTCCGTTCTGAACTTTGGAAGGTGGGTATCTTTTACATATTAGAATATGCTTCTGGGCTTTTACCGAGTTTTCGTCTGGCTTTTTCAGCGTATAGAAAACTCGCCCAGCGACTTGATAAACCTCAGCAATGTTGAGGTGGCACCCGCCAGTGGTGCGACTACAGGAACTACTACAAACCCAAAATCGTTCCTGATACTTTAGTGCTTTGTCGTTCTGTTTCTATCGCGGTTGTGGAGGGTTCACCTACACAATCTCTAATGCGATTTCAGAACTCATCACAAACGAATGAAGGATCATAACCTTCAAGGTATAGTCCGAATGTGGTATTGAATGATTTTATCATCCATCATTTCAACTCAAGCATTGAGTGGATAGGACACCCACAGAGAGCGGGTGAATGCTTTCCTATCCGAATGATACTAATAGTATACCACACCTTGTTGAAAAAGTCAAGTTTTTTTTGATAAATAGGAGACGTTAGCGGTGTTTCATCCCCAAGCTAAAGCATGGGGCTTTCACACCGAACGTTTGGTAAGTATTACTAATGTTAGGTTTCACTGCACTCAAGCAACTATAGGTTACTACGGGGTTTTGTAACTTTTATACGTTTTCAAAATTGCGGATTTGAGTTCTTCATCCTCCGCCTTCTCCGATAAGTCTAATGCTGACTGAATATCTTGATTCCCCTCTTTAGCATGGCCGAGCAAATTTTTGGCAACCCCTCGCCCGTAATAAGCCCTTGCATAGTCAGGATCCAGGTGAATAGCTTCGTTAAAGTCAGAGATGGCAGCTTTAGTGTATTCTAAAAATAGTTTAGCAAAACCCCTTTCGCTATAGGCTTGGACAGCATCAGGTTTTAGATGAATAGCCATATCAAAGTCGGAGATAGCATCTTCAGCGTGTTTTAGATGAAATTTCGCTATACCTCGGTTAAAGTAGGCTTGGACAGTATTAGGGTCTAATTGGATAGCCATGTCAAAGTCAGAAATAGCATCAAAATATTGTTGCAATTTACGTTTTGCAATGCCTCGAGCTAAGTAAGTCACAGTAACATTTGGTTGTATCTCAATACTCTTATCATAGTCAGCGATGGCTGCTTTAGACTGTCCTAGTTTATCTTTTGCAACCCCTCGGTTGAAGTAAGCATCTGCAGATTTAGGATTTAGACTGATAACTTTGTCAAAGTCTGAAATAGCTTCAAAGTGTTGTTCTAGATTGCCTTTTGCAATCCCTCGGTTGAAACAGGCATCTTCATAGGCTGGGCTTCGCTCAGTAACCTTATCATACTCTAAAATAGCAGACTGATAATCTGCTTCATAGTAAAGTTCATTGCCTCTATAAAGGTGAGTATCGGCAGATGTAATTTCATTGATTGAGTTCTTGGTATTTTCCATCATGCTAATTCCCTTATATGCTGATAATCGGGGTGTGTATCATCTGTTAACCAAAGTTGACTTTCTCGGGAAAGATGCGGTTCAAAAGTTTTGGGATTTGTTAGGCTCTCACCTGCCCTGTTAAACCGATTTTGCCACCATAACCTGCCAAAATAACCCACTACAGAAATTATTAGAGTCCCGAAAATTCCTAATATTCCTCTCCAAATCCAAGTCACAGTTCCTTTCAACTCACTTATGTCTCTACTCATGTTTGCTATATTGGTAGTATTAACTGCCACATTTGTATTAAGATTTCCAATCTGAGAGTTTTCGGCTAAATAATGATATTTAGTTCGATCTGCCCGATTTTTAAGATGTCAAGGACATCTCCATTGACGCGAAATTTCGCAAATAAGGCGACTGTCACGTTCACCATTTCCACACTCTTTGAAACGATAATAGACTTTCGCTTAAAGCGTCCGAACCAATGACGCATCCGACAATTGTTTCGCTCGATCCGATGCGTCTCCTTTTTCGTCTGCACTAACTTATCTTTGGGGATCACGGCTCGGTAGGGATGCCAATCGTCCGTATAATAGACCTTCACGTTCCACTTTTCTAAGCGTTGGATGAGTTTTTGCAAGGTTGCTTTATCCCGATGACCACACTCCCATCCGATGAGTTCTCCGGTATCACGACACAAAGCTTTCCAAATCCAGAGTTTCTGCTTTTTTTTTTTCAGATAATGCCACATCTCATCAAGTTCAAGCACGACGGCGTCAGTTGCGGGTTCAGGGGGTTGTGCGTGTTGGTTTGCGAAGTCGCGTATCCACTGGAGAATAGTGCTGGGTGAGGCGCGAAGGATTTTGGCGATGGCATTCATGGAAAGTCCGTGGCAATAGAGAAAGACAGCGAGTGCGCGTTCAGCGAGGGGTCTCCCTCGGTGTGTGTGGTGTTCTGTCCACTGATAGTTGCAGTCTTTGCACTTATAGCGTTGTTTTTCGTTGACGAATCCATTTTTGACGAAGTGTTCGTGTTGACATTTTGGACAGTTCATAACAGGGAACCCCTTTGTGAAGTGAGGATTGATTTGCGACAAGAATACCTCATCTGTCTTTGTTCGTCAAGAAAAAAATCGGTCTGATTTTTTCTTAACAGTTTTTCGTAAATCTGTTATACTTGTCCAAACTCAACAAGGGTGTAGCGGCAGCGTTAGGACAAATTGCTAAAACATCATTATCTAACCGAAAACCCTCAGATTTCCAATCTTTGTATCAATATCGGAAAATTTTGTGTTAACACCCTGAAACTTAGCGTCTACATGGTCACGTGTTCGCCTTTCTGACGCGTTTATCTCTTTGATTATTTCCGAATCCGATAAACTGGTTTGACCTAACGTCATACTGGAGAACGAAAGGACAAAGAAAATCCCGAAAATTACCCAAAGAGTACCCCGCCTATTTAGCATTGTAAATCTCCTAAACTCTGATTTTTACTATATGAAGGGAATTATCTGACAATCCCACTGCTTTAGCCGTGGGTCAAAAAACTTATGACATTTGCACCAAAACATGTTAGACTATATGTAGCATCGTGGATAGGGTTTCCACCCCATACAACCTGTATGGGTCCTATCCCTCACCTGTGGAAAGATGTGTGATGCTGGTGCGAAATCACTTAAAACATTAGAATGTGGTAGAGAAAAACTAACATACGTTGTTACTACAACGACCCTACCACATTCGCTAACAACCTACCGTGGGATACACGGGAAGTTACGCCTGTGGAGTACAAATAAGACCTCATTCGGAGGCACGAGAGACGGAAGCAGGAATCACATAGGAGAGTTGTGTGCAAAAGAAGCACACGGCTTTGGTTTCCGTCGTGAGTATCACGATAACCTATACATACATTTCAGTTAGCAAGTTAAATTATTGTAGCACATAATTCCAGAAAAAAACAGAAAAAGCAGATAGGAAACGATTTGCGATTTGGACTTGATGTATGTTATAGTTGTTTGAAGGCTGGAGTATAGTGAACATTCGCTTTTACAACAATCCGGAAACTGGGTTGCCCCATATCTATGACCATGACGTCTACGAGGATAAGGTTGAATATGTTCTGCTGAATCCTGGTGAAAATAGAGCGGGACGTGGACAGTCAAGGGTTATCATCGGTCAAACACAAGCGGGACGCTACTTGCGAGTCGTTTACGTGCAAGACCCACAACCCAATAGTGTTTTTGTGATTACAGCTTACGAATTGACTGGGAAACCTTTAAAGGCATTCCAACGACGAAGGAGAAAGAGACGATGACGCAGAACAAATTTCCCCCAGGGTGGGATGAAGCGCGCGTACAAAGTGTCATTGCACACTACGAACAACAAACAGAGGATGGAGCTGTCGCTGAAGATGAGGCTGCATTTCAGGATGAGTCCAGCACGTTGATGGCGATTCCCACGGAATTGGTACCCGCCGTGCTTGAACTGATTGACAAACACATTGCTATAAAACAACACCAAAGGTTGAGTTGAAACTAAGTGCTCTGCATCCTGTTTTAGCAGGTTTTTATTGTCAATCTATTTCACTATCATCGTTAACACCAATGCGTATAACCCGCCCTTTGCATAAGCAAACGCGGCAATTTCGTCTGCCAGACTGCTTCTGCGCGGCATTTCTCTTTTGAATTCTATCGTTGCGTCTTCGCCAAGATGTCCTTTGTCTATGAGTTCGGTTAGGGTGTCGGACATGGTTATTTTGCAAATGATAGTCGTTTAGTTCTGCAAGTATTGCTAAATGTTGGTGCCTTAACTTTTTTTATGCACGGGAGTATATGGTTTTAGAGTTTCTCTTTCAATCTAACCATTAAGTATAAACCGGCAATGATGAAGGCTGCACCTGTCATCATATAACTAAGACCTTTAATTTCATTTTGGTATGTGTCAGTTCCTGAAATGATAAACATGATTCCAGCAATTATTAGAACTATTAGCATATTTTTGAGTGAAAAAATCTTTCTCATTAATCCAATCTCCTAAGCATATTGGATATGCATTTATGTGTCTATTTGCCTTGTTACTTTAATTCACAAAAAAATAGATTACCGATGCGTCTATTAAGAACATTGCTATCCTTATCATCACAGAACAACTGTAAACGTATGCGTTGAATAAAAAAACGCGAGTGGTCAATCCAGTTTTACTGCCCATTCACTCAGAACCCGCGCCATTTCAACAAAAACGTCCTCATCAGATTTGCGCGAACGTTTTAGGGTTTTGAATCCGTGATCTGCCGTATCCAATAGATGTAAGGTTACTTTGTCGCCAAGTTTTTCGCAGACCGGTTCCAATAACTCAAGTTTTGCTAATTTATCGCGTGTGCCAGACAGGAATAGCATCGGCACCGTGACATCATCAAGATGCTCCGCGCGTTCCGTGCCTTCCTTTCCAGATGGATGCAGCGGAAATGCAAAGAAAACAAGACCTTTGACATGTTCAATCGGTGCTTTTGCTGCTGACATTGAGGACATACGTCCACTATATGAATGTCCGCCTACAAGGACTGATAAATCGCTTGCTGCTTCATGTGCAGCAGCTGCAGCAGATCGGACAGTTTGGAGTGCAACCGCCTCTGATTCTCTACCGCCACCGCCACGTTCCATGTATGGAAACTGGTAGCGGAACGTTGCTATTCCTATATCTGCCAATCGTTCGGAAATAGTCTGGAGTGTTAAATGTCGCATATTTGTGCCCGCACCATGCCCAAGCACTAATATCCATTTTGCGTTGTCTGGATGGATCAGAAGTGAGGATACCTCGCCCTTTTCTGGTGTTGCGATGAACTTCGATTCGATTGCTTGATGACTCATTTTTGTTCCTTTAGTTTTTATAGTAAGGTCTATAATTATTTACATAATTTGACCTTTGGGCAATTTCAAAACACGACTATAAATGTAAGAGGCGCAATGAATTGCGCGACTACAAACGCAGTAAACCCAAAGGAAAGTGTATAGGTATTTTTGGACTTCACTATAATGTGTATAAGCACTCTGACATACTCCCACAACTAAAGCAGTGGGGTTCTTTTGTCCCACCTGCTGTGCAGATTGTGGTATCAACAAGGGTTGCTTGCGCGAGCAAGTCTAACACCCTCTACTCCAAAGGTCGATGCCCCGACCTTATGAATGTTTATCGCTGCGTTTACATCGCGGTCGTGAGAAAGTTTGCATTTATGACAAACCCAAGAGCGCACTTTCAAATCCATCGTTTCATTTCGATGTCCGCAGTTGTGGCATATAGGCGTTGTGGCTTCCCATCGTCCGATGGTTTCAACGCGCTTTGCTCGCTTTTGTGCTTGCCATCGCATTTTGAGCATGAACTCACCGAAGGACAAGTCGGAGACTTTACGTCCCCAGAGCCGTTTCATGCCTTGCAAGTTGAGGTCTTCAAAAAAGCAGACATCAAACTTTCGGACAAGTTCAAGGGCGAGTTTCCAATGATGATCAGCACGTTGATTAGCAATCTTGCGATGTTGCCTCGCATAGTGTTTCCTCGCCCGTTCGCGATTGTTGCTGCCACGTTTCTTTTTAGACAAGGCACGATTAGCTTGCTTCACTTTCTTTGCGGAGTGTTTATAGAACAGAGGCGAGTTATATTTTGTGCTATCAGAACAAGTGAGAAAGGTTTTCAAACCGAAGTCAAACCCTGCTGTTCTACCAGTCTTGAGTGCCGGTTCAAGTCCTTCGTCATCTGTCAGAATAGTCAAATACCAATCACCGAGCGGATCGCGTTTGAGGGTCACGCGTTTGATGTTACCTCTAATCTCACGAGAATACCAGAAACGATACCAGCGTCCGTTGATACGGATTTTTGCTACTGGACACCCATCCGATTTCTCAAGCACTTCTATTTTCACCTGATTACCATTGAATGTCATAGAACGATATTTGCGCCAACCCTTGAATTGCGGTGGACGCTTAGCCCTGCCTTCAAAGAAGTTGGTATACCCGCGGTCAAGTCGTCTCAGGCATTCTTGCAATGCCCACGAGTAAGGGATATGCCAGTGTGCATACTTTTCCAACTTCTTGAGTTTCGTCAAGTGTTCACTCAATCGGTTATAGGAGGCACGCTTATAGCCTTCGCAATCTCCGAAGAGACGATAGTGGCGAAGCGTCAACGCCACAAAATGGTTGGACACTTCGCTGATGATACGCGTCTCAGTTTGCAAATGACGATTGCGTTTATGGTTCTGAAGTTTGTCTTTATAGGTCCGCATTGCTTAGCCTCCAGCATTGCTTCCAAGGACAGTCAATAGGGGTAGCATTACCTCAAGAGAGGTAAATGTCCCACCTTACCAGCAATGCTATAGATACTATAACAAAACCGATAAAATATGTCAACTGTTTTTTTTCTGTCACACACTTTGGTCTGATACACGAAGGCGGTGTCTACATCCCAAAACTAAAGCATTGGGTTTTGACACCGAAATCTGATAAATCCAAGAGGCGCGTGAATTGCGCGAGGACAAACGCCCCAAATCAAAAATTGGATTCTACTGCAAACACTTTTGAACGATGTCTCGGTAAGTTTCTAACCCCACAGTTTCTAACCCTTTTACCTTCGCCATATCATCCCATCTCCGTAAAGTGAGCGCGTCCCGAAAATAGGGAATCTGCTCAAAAGCGTCCCGTTCTTCATCTGACATGACACCTCCCTGAAGTTTAAGGCTCATTTTTGATGCCTCGGATAACCCATCATAATAGGTTGCATCAGTTGTGCATAAATATCTTTTCGCTGGCACATGTAACCGAATTGGTGTTGTGATAGTTTTAGGGAAAAATGGTTCCAGATATTGCGCGCCAATCTCTTCATGATTCAGGTCTGTGTTCAGAAATACAACATCGGCATTGTGCTCGTCTAAAATAAAATGTCCGATGTCGTGGAGTAATGCACTTGTAATTAGCGTAGGACTCGCATCGTTGTGTGTTGCAAGCGCAGCACATTGGAGAGCGTGTTCTAACTGCGTCACTGCCTCATCGTAAAATGACTGTCCGCGGATTTCCATGTAGTTGAAAAGCACGGCAACCTTTTGCCGTGGCGTTGCAGCGTTCATTTCCTGTGCCAGGGTGTAATCAATCAAATTTTGCATTATCTATGACTTTTCCTTGAAAATGAGCGATTTTACTGATTTGTTTATCTCGTTTTGAACTGTCATTTTTGTATTGTAAAAATGCTTCCCGTTTGTCTGCATAATACTGTTCCCGCCGGTCTCCTTGAGATATGGCATTGTAGGTGAGATAGATGATCCGTCTGGGTTGATTTGAAAGGTTTGCTGGACTCTTGTGTGGAATGTAAGAGCCGAAAAGGAGAATGTCTCCGGGTGCTGTTGGGGCAGCGACCCATGTCATTGCTGCGGCGGTTTCAGGAGAAATGCAGCCTTTTTCGTCAAGTGCGATGAACCCTTCTTGATGCCTTCCCGGTGCAAAATAGAGGCATCCGCTTTCTTGTGTCGCAGGGTCTACAGCAATTAAACAAGTGATGTGGAAATTGACGAACTCATAAGCAGGAGCGTCCTGGTGGGCAGCGTAACCGCCGCCACCGGGGTATTTGTAGTTGATTTTTTCTTTGTAAAGAACTGCCGGTTCTGCCATCAACTCAGAAACAACGTCCAACACTTTGCCTGTCGTCACGGTGGCTTTCATATCAGTGTGGTACGGCACAAAATTTTCTGAACGAGAGAGTCGCGCTCCTTCTGACGTTGATTCGTAGTGATGGATCCACTTGTCAAGTGTCGGTTCCCATGACGAGATTTCGGAGACCCATGTCTGTAAAGCATCCACTTCTTCGGAATAAAAAAAGCCGGGAATTTTCAGATACCCGTTATTTTCCCAATCACGGTGATGTCCTGAATTGAGGTAAGCCATATCTCTTTCCTTGCAAACAATTATTATGGTAAGACTATATCACATTGAGGTGTTTTTGTCAAAATTTAGTGTGTGTGAGGGTATGTAAAGTTTTGACATTTTGAATGTAAGAGGCGCAATGAATTGCGCGACTACAAACGCGTTTTTGCTAATGATAGACGCTCATTCATTATAAGATTTTGGGTTTCACATTCAAGCAAGTGCGCAAGAGGCGCGTGAATTGCGCGACTACAAACGCTCTTTTGCTAATGATAAATGATCATTCAGAAATGGTATTACATTGAAACTCCCAATAATCCCCGCGTCAACTGGAAATCTGTATTCCCTTTACCATGCAACTTGGGGGTATACCGACGCGATGCCACCTCTACAATGACCTCTAACATCTTGTCAACATCAACAGATGTTAAATCCAAATCTGTGCCATAGTTAGTTTGTGTAGTGGAGTCCGCCGTCACCTGAATTAGTTGCACCATCTCATGGGATTGTAAAGGTGTGCCTACGATGTGTGCCAACGCAAGTTCTACACCTGTTGCACCTAAACCTGTCAACGTCTCTGTCGGTTGATCGGTTGGAGTCTCCATTATATGGAAACCTTTCTTTTCAACCTTTTGTCCATAAGCCAAAGTCGGTGATGAAGACAAGGATTCAGTCAAGAATGTAGCACTTGATGGAACAACAACCGTTCCTCCCGCAGTGACGATTGCACTTGCCATCTGTAATAAGGACTGTGAAACAGACTCAGTCGCCTCACCGATTGAGGTAACCGCTATACAAAGGTGTTCTAATCCAGCATCAACAATTGGTACATACGGTTTATCTGCCAATTCATCAGCAAACCAATTTTGCACCTTATTGATAACCGCATCAATACCGCCGTCCATTTGCACACTTGCCCATCCATAACTATCCGGAGAAATACCTAATTTTTGTATCTCATGCCGAACATGGTCATTGTGTGTCTTTTCACAACCGTGCTCAAGTAACAAACCGATTGTTACCGTTGGATGTGTCAGGTGTCCGATCATCGTGCGTGTGTAAATTTCTTCAGAACGTCCACTGGAAACACCGCACCCCTCCGTATGTGCCAGTGCCACAAAACGGGTAATTTGATGATGGGGTGAGGACGTTGAAGCACGGGGACCTTGCGCTACAGACAGAAGTTGTTCGTTGCATCTGCGCGCGATCATCTGTGCAATCTGTCCGGAACAAAGACTTGTCGGTAAGATTAGTGCAAGTTGATTACTACGATATCCGTCTGGTGTTTGAAATGCGCGAAATTTGTATGCAGTAGCAATCTCTGAATCTTCCACTGATGTGAGCGGAATCGGTTCCCCTGACTTCACCTCAGATGCCTCAAGGGCAGGCGTTAAATCCGTCGGACCTGTCTGTTTCCAATCACGCCAAAGCGAAACTTGAGAGTGACCGGCTTTTTCTCCTACAGAACGTTCACCCGATGCGACATCAACAGTCAGATCAAGCATCTGTTCACCGAGCTGCTCCATCGGTGTTCCATCAAGATATGCTCCCGCATTTACATCCATATCCTTCTCAAGCATCTCGTAGCGACCCGTCGTGGTGACGATCTTAATCGTTGGTACAAAGGGAAAATTCGTAATCGAACCGTTGCCTGTAACAAAGAAAATCATATTGGAACCGGATGCAACCTGTCCCGCAATGCTTTCTAAATCGTTGCCGGGACTATCCATGAAATAATATCCCGATTTATCCATCAATTCACTATAATTAATGACGTAATCAAGGCAAACATCAGGGTTTCTCTTCATCGCCGCGCCGATCGATTTTATGGCAATGTTATAGAGTCCTCGAAAATTGTTTCCGCCAGATGGATTCCCTTCAGCAGAATGCCCATGCCACCCCACCCGTTCCTTAAATTTTTCAACGGTGTTGAGGAATTTCTTTGCTGTAGGTAAGTCTCGGACGTTCTGAAGCAGGTACACCTCTGCACCGATAAGTTCATCCGTTTCTGCGAGATTGGCATACCCACCATAACGGATTACCTCTTTCGCAGCATACGCCGCCAGAGGATTGCCAGACACACCCGAGAAGGCATCAGAACCGCCGCACTGCAACGCTATCTTGAGATTTTCTAATGACTGTTCTGTCCGTGAGACACCATTAACCGTATCCAACCACCTATTAATTACATCGGAACCTTTCGTTAAGTTCTCATCAAAACTGCCTTGTAACCGAAAGAAATGGTGGACGACATCACTTAAGCTATATCCTTCGCGCAGCATATATTCCTTGAGCATGTCGTTAGTTACCGCCTCATCGCCGTAGTCAACAAGGAGGATCGCGCCGATATTGGGATGCACAGTGAACCCCGCGAGCGTCCGAAGCAGCATGTCTACGTTATTTGGCGTTTGTCCCTCTCCACCTTCAGTATGTGTCACCGAAACGATACCGTCTATATTGGAATATGCATCTGCAGTGCTGGCACATCTGTCAGCAAGTCGTCTGGCAAAAGCGGATGTGCGTGACGTTGTTCCCATTACAACGATGTAGTTCCGCGTGCCGACCCCTCGATTTCCCGGTCGTTGATAACCGAGAAAGTTTCGGTCATTTGCATGAGGTTCCACCTGTTTTCCATGACTAAATTCTGTTTCATCTAACACATAAGGCACCATCATATCGGTAAAATTCGGAGTAGACGGTAAGTGAAAATTTAGATTTCTAATTGACAACGAATCGATCATCTTCTGATTACATACATAATTGCCAGGATTAATGGAACGTGAAGCATATCCGAAAGGCAACCCCCAAGACAATAGAGGAGCACCTTCTGCAATCGGTTGGGTAGCGAAGCGATGTCCTTCTAATACGGTGTGGGATAAGGTAAACTGTTGACTATTTTGCTGAATCTGTATACCTGCATCTAATCGCTGAGTTGCTATAGCGACATTATCATCTGCTGAAGGTAACCGTGCAACACTTGTAAATTTATATGTCATAGGTCCTCCTAACGATATTAACTTTATTGTTGATAGATACTCACCTCAATGGCATCCTGTTTCACCCACGGAAGATCGATGTCAAACCAATGGGTTTCACATTCATATTGGGCGCGGACGTGTTCAAGGTAATCTGCCATAGAATCTGCACCTATACCAACGTTATCCGCTAATACGGTCGCCGGATTGGTCAATTGTGATTCAATCGCCTGAAAACAGGGGAAATAATTATCAAAATTGTTGTCAAGGAGCAGAAAATCCACAGGTTCTTGAATGCTTTTGAGCACCTCTTGTGCGTCACCGATACGAGAATCTACAAGATCAGCCACACCAGCACGTTCAAAATTTGCGCGCGCTTGTCCTGCGCGGTTCGCATCTATTTCGATCGTTATCAAACGTCCGGTACCAACAGCCTTCAAAACCCGTAACATCCACAAACCCGAATATCCTATGGCAGTCCCACATTCAACTATAAGAGTTGGCTTCGCTTTCTCTACACAATCAGCGAGAAATTTCGCCTTTTCGGGTCCTAACATCGGAATTCTCTCTTCCCTGCACTGTGCTTCAACTTCTTTTAAAACCTGATCGAACATATAATCCTCCATAGGAAACAATCGCTTCCATTTGAATTTGACATCGCATAAACTGATATGGTAACATCTTTATATTGTATGGTAGTAGTGGAACAACCTTGCCCATAATATGTTAATTCTGATACAAGATGCGTTAATCATACACGAAAACCGTATTAGGGTCAAGTTGTAGGCGTTGTAATTTAATTTCTGACCTTTTTGAAATTCGGCAAAAAATTTGGAACCGAATTTGTTGTTAGGTGTGTATATTATTATGTAAGCATCTCCGGAGGTGCCTGATGTCAGAATTAGATGATGAATTAATGCAACGTTTTCAAAAAGGCGATGAGGATGCTTTTAACCACTTAGTGCGCCGACATCAGAAGCCGCTTATCAATTTTATTGCGAGATTTACTGGGGATAAAGATAACGCCGAAGATTTGGCACAGGAGACGTTTATTCGGATGTTCAAAGCGGCAAGTCGCTACAAGCCGGGGAAAGCTCAGTTTAAAACTTGGATGTATTTCATCGCAAAAAATCTGTGTAAGAATGAATTGCGAAATCGAGGACGCCGAGACCGTTTTCGCGTTGATAATATCGCTACAAAGAATAATACTCTTGGCACAAATGATGAACAAATTGATATGATAGCGAGCGCACCTGCTGATGCTGCTTTCCAACCTGATATTGCACTTGAACGTAAGGAACTCCGTAACGCTATACAAAAAGCAATCGCAGAATTGCCTGACCCGTATAGATTTCCTCTAATCCTTCGGGATATCCAAGGGTTAAGTTATGATGAAATCAGTAAAATCCTTGAACTGCGTAGTGGAACCACCAAATCACGTATTAACCGAGCACGATTAATGCTTAAAGATAAACTAAAATCTTTTATGGAGTTATTATGAACTGCCTACAGGCTGAAGAAAACTTTTCTGCACATTTTGAAGATGCACTTGATTATGAAACGTTACAACGTTTTGAGTCACACATTGCGGAATGCACAACATGTCAGCATGAGTATGCACAATTTCAAGATTCTGTTACAGCATCACAACGATTACCGCAGATTGAACCTTCACCCTATTTTCTAACTACGTTACAGCAACGTCTCTCCGAAGAACAACGCGAGACGTTCTCATTCTGGCAGCGATTGCAACACATGTTCAACGTGCCGAAATGGGTACTCAGCGGAGCAATTGTCTTGATTTTGGCAGTCTCTGGAATCTTTTTATACCAAGATGAGTTGTTCAATCGTGATATTGGACCTTCTCATGAATTATCTCAAACTGAGCAGTCTCAGGAAAATGAACAGTCGCCTTCAGGAAATAATCGTCAATTTTTACCGCGTGGTATTGGCGGAACAGATTATTCAACCACAATTTCCAGGCAACCGATGCAACAACACTATATCTTAAAGCGCGTCAGTTACGCCACCGCATCAACCGCCGGTGGATTATAGTTCTCTGATATGCCTACTTACTCTGAAGAGGATAGACGAATGCTTTCCGTAGAACACCAACACACTCGAAATGTAAATACGAAATCTGTTCATAGATGTAGACTACTTGGTATGAGTATCCTGATTTTGCTCCTCTGCACAGTAACACCAAGTTTCGCAAATGACAGTGTACTGCAGCTGCTTGAAAAAGAATTTAAGACAGTTGTTACATCTGCCCGTCCTGCTGTTGTCAAAGTGATAGCGACACAACACGCCTCTACGCAGTTCTCAGATAACACCAACAAAATGACAATGATCCGTCAAGAAATCAGTTCTGGCATCGTTCTTGATAAGGACGGTCATATTGCAACAACGACTTTTGATATTATACCTAATAGAATTGAGGTTATTTTCAATAACAACAAGCGTGTACCAGCAAAACTCATCGGGTTTGACGATCTGACTGATCTTGTTGTGCTTAAGACAGAAAACAAAATTCCAATGCAAGTAAAACGAGGTGATTCAAGTAAAATTGGTACTGGGTCTTGGGTTGTGACTATCGGGAGTTCACATGGGGATAACCCAATTGTCTCTTTTGGAATTGTTAGTGGTCGGGAAACCTTACCTGAGCACCCTTGCGCTGAACTTATCAAAATCAACGTCCCTGTTTCACCCGGTAACAGCGGTGGGGCAATCGTGAACACCTCTGGAGAAGTAGTTGGGATGATTCTTGCTGTTCTTACTGAACCTAATCAACGAAACCCGATTCAGTTTCAACTACCGATGCAAATGTGGAATAGTCAGAAAATTACTTTTGCTGTGCCAATTGAGACAGTGAAATCTGTTGCAAATGAAATTATAAAACATGGTAAAGTGCCCAGGGGTTGGCTTGGTGTGAATATAGAGACAACGAAATTCGGTATCTTCGTTACAGGTGTAATAGAAGATAGTCCTGCCCACAAGAGTGGTCTTGTGCCGAGAGACATTATTCTTGAGTTTAACAACTCTCCAGTGAAGAATTACACTCAACTCCTTAGATGTGTCGGGAGTGCATCACCGAATACAGAAGTCATTCTAAAAATTCATAGAAATGGACGTGAGAAAAACTATACCATCAAACTTGGTGAACGATAGAAGTTCGTTTGATTAACAGTAACCAAAGTTTCCACCTAAAAAAGGAAAACACTATTCGCGTGGAACATTGAAATAATGATGGCTGAAGGTTCTGTACATACCGCTCCGCTGGAGCGGAAGAATGGACTAACTTTTTTCTATAAACATATCGCTCCGCTGGAGCGAAAGATTGAACACGCTAACTGTGGCGGACAGACCGATTTTCAATCATAAAACTCGCCATTTTTTTTTGGCGAAAGTATCGTAATATGGAAAGCATGGAAAGCATATAATAAAGCAAAAAAAGAACTGCGGGAAGCCCAGAAGGAGTGGACTGATGCACATGCTGCACTCAAAGCATGTGAAAAAGAGTGTGAAAATGACGATGAAAGCGGAGGTACCAGCAGTTAGCCCGTTTGATTACTAGTGCTGTGTCCACTCAAATTTTATGGGTAAAGGTCGCGATTCGGAGATCGCTCCTACAGAAATGTTGCATATTGTAGGAGGGAACTCCGATTCCCGACTATTGTCGCAACTCACAGTTTGAAAGTGGACACAGCACTAGTCACACCGGCATCTTTGTCCGATTGAGACACGCAACTTGTTCTGACAGACACAGCGTGTCTCAACGCACTTCATAAAAGGAGTATTCAAATGAAAAGTGTATTGCGTCTTGTAATTGTTCTGATTGCTTGCACAACAGTTATCGGTGGCGTGGTGTTATGGCGACAGCATAACCTCAAGCGTACCGTTACCGTGGTAACACCTACCGTGGTAACACCCGAAACGCGCGACACCAACGGCAAAAATACTATCCAAGAAATAACAAAGTCTTTGGGTAAGGATAACGCTTCACAAAAATCGGATGTCGCGGATGTTCCCTCGGCACTTGTAGCAGAACAGACTGATGATGAACACACCGGTAATATAAAAGAGTCCGGTGCCGCTACAGCCAAAAAAGTGAAGAGTAAGATGATGTCTAAACAAGCAGCAGAAAAAGCTATGAGAGACGAAGCGAGAAAAAAGAGACTGGCAGCATTAGAAGCAGAAAATGCCGAAATTGAGAAATTAGTTGAAGACACACTCAGTAGAGCCGAGATATTTGAAAGTATTCTGTCTCCTATATTCAAAGGAGACAGAATACCTTCCGAAGCAGAGCGCAAAGCCATGGTCAATCAGGTCGCACCGATTTTCGTTGAACAACTCAACGCGTTTTCGGCTGACGAACAATATGAGTTCTTAAAAGACATATTACCGATGACTGGGTCAGTCCCAGAAGATACTAATGATGAGGTGGAATCCGCAAAACATACATTTCTACAAATCCTTCAGAAACATGGATTTGAAAAAAAGTTTTAGATAAAGTATGCGATACCTTTCTTGGTTGTTGAACACGTTTCGTCACAGCATACAGTGGAATTTTGAACCTATTGCGTAAGCCCTACTAAACAAGGAAAAAGTTATTGGGGTGGAACATTGAAATAATGATGGTTGAAGGTTCTGTACATACCGCTCCGCTGGAGCGGAAGAACGGACTAACTTTTTTCTATAAACATATCGCTCCGCTGGAGCGAAAGATTGAAGACGTTAGCTGTGACGGACAGATCGATTTTCAATAGGTAGAAACTTGGGGTACTATAACCAAAGTTGCTACCTAAACAAGGAAAACGTTATACCAAATTAACTTGATTCGACGTCTTCGGATAAAGTCAGCATTGTGAGGCACGGGGACCTTGCACTACAAATCCCGTTAATTGGGTATTATTCGCGTGGAACATTGAAATAATGATGGCTGGAGGTTCTGGACATACCGCTCCGCTGGAACGGAAGAACGGACTAACTTTTTTCTATAAACATATCGCTCCGCTGGAGCGAAAGATTGGAGTTGCTAGCTGTGACAGATAGATCGATTTTCAATAGGTAGCAACTTGGGTTACTTTAATCTATTAAACTCGTCAAGGTACGCTTGCGCTATATCCTTGTTTCCTTTGATTATCAGCAGATTTTCGCTGTTGCGGGTCTCAGCATTTTTTGAGAAATTATACGAACCGGTAATCACTGTCTCATCATCAATGATAATCACCTTATGGTGCATTGTTCCTGAACTTGTATCTATGATCACTGGTATTCCCGCTTCTTTCATGGACTCATATTCGGAGTGATCACTGATTTGCCTTTCTTCAAACACACCTTCCACCAAAATTCCTTTTTGAAAGCGGTCACGCATTGCCTTACCCAGTTTGTCATGCGTAAACGAAAATGCCATGAAATAAATTGACTTATCCGCAGACTCAATTTCTCGCAATAGAGGTGGGATCGTATCACTATCTGGCGCAAAATAGGTAGAAATCTGTGTGCCATCACTAAGAGAAAGATGTGGATATGGTATAAACGGATCGGATGACTTCTCGATCTGTTCAGAGAAATATATCTCCCGAAATTCCTGTGTGAAGTTATATGCCAGCGGTACCGAATCGATCCAGACGACGTTGTTATTGTTCTTGTACGCACCGTTGTAGGTGGTGTTATACGAGCCTGTCCATACATAACGTTCATCAACGACAAAAAATTTGTGGTGCATATAGCCTTTATTGTCCCCATCGTCACGTACAGGAACACCAGCCTCATATAACCTTTTAATTTCCGCTTCATCAACATTGTCGTTTTCTGTGAAGACTTGCACTTTGACATCACGTTTGTGTGCATCAATTAATGCATCTGCAATCGGTTTTGAATCCAGATGGTAGATAGCAGCGTCAATACTGACGGAGGCAGAACCGAGTTTTGCTATGAGCCGCTTATCAAGTGTGTTAGGTGTATTTTCATTGAGTGCACCAGTGTACACCTCACTAAAGTAGGCTTCCCAAGTTCCTCCGATGGTTTCTTGGGATTTGCCCTTGTAATATCTGATACCGAAACCGATCGCAACAGCAACCGCCAAAATGAGAAAAAACGGAATGAACCTTGAATTTCTGCTTTTAGGTGCTGCCGCGGAATCGCTATTCATATAAGTATAACTCCATCATAGTTGTGTGACATTAAACGCCCCATCTACGCCGCGATTCTTCTAAAGATTCAATCTTGGCATCTTTCTGCTTCCACGCGTAATGTCCTTTCGGTTTTTCGCCTACCCATCGTTCATCAATGGGTTCTGCAGCAAGTTGATAACGGGTATCGGCAGTTATTCGTATTTTGTCGGATGTGTTGACGAGGGAAGCATGCATCAGGAACATACTGAATATAATAACATCCCCAGCTGAAAATGATGTCGTTGCCCAATGCCCACCAAATTTCTCTACGATTTCAAGTGGATTGTCACTAAAATGTCCCTCAATCATATCTCGATCAACATCTGACTCTCCGTAAGTCTTTCTGACTTTATCAAATCGGTTGGAGCCGAGACAAAAAACAATTGGTCCCATATCCAAAGAGACATCGCCGAAAGGTGTCCAACAGGAATACAAGTTTTGCGTGCCTCTACCCATAAAAACAATGTCATAGTGAATCGGCGAACCTGAACCTGGTCCAGCAGTACGTAGCCATTTGAAATCAAATGTCTGTGCCTCACCACCGAGAAAATGTTTGAAAAAGTTCATTATCGGTGCGCCTTCAACAACTGCTTTAAATTCCGGCAGCTGCGTCAATGCTTTATTTCCCATTGAACCCGTTGAAGTCGGTTTAGGATAATCTGGGTTGAAGATGCCATCCATTAGCGGTGTATCCGGAGCAAGCATGTCTTTCTCTGCCAATTTCTCCAGAATCTGTTGGCGTGCCGAAAGCACTGTATCTTTGTCATGTAATCCACGAATCAATAGATACCCATCTTTTGCTATCCGATCATGCAACGTTTCTGGAGTGTCCAAAATGTCATTACTTTCCCGTAAATCGGTGCTGACTTCGACGTCCTGATGTAAAAAAGGGAGTTTCATGTTATTTCCTCATTTCCGATGGCGGTGATTCTTTCAACCATGCATAGTTGAAGCGATAATGTTGTTTACTGCTGATGAGATGTATGATCCCATTCTGACCTTGGCATGCGGCGAGGTAACCACCGGGTTCAGCATTATTCAAACCCATAGTAAAAGGGTGTCCGTCCATTGTCTCAATTTCCCTGTCAGGTCCGTCATCTGAAATCAGTCGAATGTGAGACCATGTTTCTCCATCATCATAAGAGAGTGCCCCGAATAGTCCTGTTACAAGCCGTTCATTCCCGGATTCGTCAACAAGTGGCATCGTTTCAGGCGTTTTACGGCTGCCCGTGAACGATGCGAGAAAAATCGGTCCCTCTTTGAGTTTCACAAATACGCACCGTTGCCCCCCAGAAATAGGAGGAAACGGACTTGCGCTATAATGCCACGTTTTGCCAGCATCTTCAGATACACTTTTCGGCATTCGTTCGTCAATCGTATCTCCGCGACCATACGCCATCAACCGCCCATCAGATAATTCGACCACAGCAGCATGTATTCCAGCAATCCATCCGCCGCTTTTTCCTGTGGCAAATTCAGGGATAGGTTGTCCTGCACCCGGATCAAACCACGTTTCTCCATCATCTTCACTAATCCAAACTGCAGTGCCGCCGTTTCCGCCGCTTACAGCATCACATGCAAGGAGAATTGAACCGTCCTGTCTTCGGAAGACAGAGGCAATAGGCATGTGTCGGAGACGGTGCTCCGGGGAGATAAAGCGCGGTTTCGACCACGTGGCACCGTTATCGTCAGAGTAGCGCATCACTAAGGCTAAAGGTCCCCACGTTGCTGCAGCAGACAATCCGTTGAAATGGTAAATTCGTCCATTCTCATTACGCCACAAGGAGGTTGCGTGATTGTTTCGATCAGGCGGTCCCCAAAACGGTTCGGCAGGTTCCCATTCCGCTTCTCCAAAACGCAGCCGACTCGCGGCAACCGTCAGTTCCCGTCCACGTTCAGTCACACACGAATACCACGCAGCAAACATATCTCCATTGGGACATTCCACAATCGCTGGTACATGGTTATGTCTCGAAAATAGCGGCCCGTTTGAATCATCAGGAATTCGGACAAATGGGATTGGTTCTGCAAAGGACGGTGTATCTGGTGCGGTGGCACTTGCAGCTTTCTGTTTTACATTACGTCCCCATAATGCAACCTTCGGAGCAGGTAGGAGTGTAGATGTTTCAGGCATCTCACCACACACGACACGAAATCCGAGATACCAATGCTTATCTTCAGGCACTGCCCCCATCCGATTTGCAGAACGCAAATAACAGAGTAGCGTTGAATGACTACCGCCTCGCGTAACACGATACAATCCCGATTCTCTGCCAATAGGATCAGTCTGTGGGTCTGACTCATAAGGTCCATACCAATCCTGGCACCACTCTTCAACGTTTCCGTGCATGTCGTATACGCCCCATGCATTCGGTGTTGTTTTGCCGACGTGTAAAGGTACAACTTCCTCCGCGCCCCTACTTCGTCCTGCATCTGGGTACCAACTTTCGCCAATGTTTTTGTGGAATTCAGGAGGCAAGGTATCACCCGTATGGAAATGTGTTGTTGTACCTGCGCGGCAAACGTATTCCCATTCCGCTTCGGTTGGCAGTCGGTAAGGAAGCCCCTCTTTTTTGGATAACCATTCGCAGAAATGTGTCGCATCGTGCCAATCCACAAAAACAACCGCTTCATCATTGTCCTGTGAGAAGTCTAATTTTCCACGTAATTCGCTATGCGTGGACTGAAATTCCTCATATTGTGCGTTTGTCACCTGAAAAATACTGATATGAAATGGTGTAGTCAGTGTTACTTGATGTATCGGTTGTTCGTCCCAATCGCCATCACGGAGATGTGCTCTCTCCGCTGTTATTTCATCTGCCAGATTTGCTTGTGCTGAACCCATCATAAAGGTGCCGGGTTCAATTCTAACGAACTGCATGCCAATTGCGTTGGTAAAAGTTTTTTCTTGAATTGGTAATTCTTGCATAGTTCACTCATTCCGGCAATTTAGATGCCATTTTTATTGAGAAAGATAATAATGTTAAACCAGTTTCCTTATTATACCAACTAAATGACCCTGGTTGGTTCTACCATCACACTTGCGATGGACGGCGTTGCAAGACTGGAATGACATAACTCTGAATGGTAACCTCGTCAATGATGTCAGTTTCAACCTGCGGATTTGGGTTCTCTCGATAGTCAAAGACAATATAGTACCCCTCATCTGCCCCTTCAAGTTTCATATACGCAGCGAGTTGGTGCTTACCCCCCTGATATGCTTTTTGATTACGCCAAATTTTGGTTTCAACTATGTATTTCTGTCCTTTATATCCGATAATCAAATCCGCTCTACCTCTACCTGTTGGGACTTCAAGATACATGGTAGCACGCACAAGGTTCACAAATTCGTCAAGATACGTAAAAAGCAGATATTGTCCGACAAATTCCTGTGGTGTATCGGGTACTTGTAGAATTCTATAGCCTGCACGAGCAATGAAATCCTTGAAGTTTTGGATGAGCGTGTGCATTTGGAGCTGCCCAGAAGTTGACACATACTCGGTAAAGTCCATCGGACCGTCTTGAGCAAAATATTGGTCTTCAAGTCCATTTATAAACGGCTGAAACCCTCGCAAAACGCGATGCAGATAAATCGGGTTGCATATCTGACACATTCCATCTTCATCTTCTCCAATTATCCCGTAAGTTGCGAGTTCGCTGATGATCTCATCGTCAAGATTGAATGGTCTTCTTTCTCCATAAAAGGTAATACGCATCAGTGTTTTTTCAAAACGTGGGTCTCTACGGATATTTGTTACGAGATGTGAGATATTGGTGTTACGCTCCTTCAGGAGTTGTTTGTGTGCATCTGAAAAGTGATGCATCTCAATTGTTTCAGATTTAGGGATTTTAAGCTTGTCAGTGAGGATTTGCCCGAATCTGTTGACGAGGAAAGGTTGTCCGGTAGTCTGTTTGTGTATTGTATCTATCACTTCAGGGTGAAAAGTTTGTCCGACTTCTTCTGTGTATTGTGAGAAGAGTTCTTGCACTTGTGCGAGTGTGAAGTTTGGCAGCGTAAACTCATCTTGTATATTGAAGGGTGAGATTGAGCGATCATAGTTGAGTTGAGTGATGTTCTTAACACCGACAATACCGAGACTATACGGGCATCGGTGTCCTATATTGGAAAGATATATCTGGCGGATCGTGTGCAGAAAACCACGGAGAGCATCGGGTGGAATACCATCAAACTCGTCAATGATAATAATAAGTTTTCGATTTCCAAGGAGCCTTCCAAGTCCTTCAAAGAAATCTGCCATGGCAATATGATCAATCACCTCTACATTCGAAAAAAAGTGGCTTAAAGCATCTGGTAGTTTTTCGCCGCGTTTTTGCCATACGGATGCAATCGGTTGAGAGAGACTTTTACAAAAGTGTGGATAAAAACGTGCAGAATCAGTGTCTACATATCCTTCAAAATTAAGCTGTATAGGTAGATAAGTATCTTCTTCGTCCTTAAGCGCGTCAAGAGCGTTTCGGAAAAATGTTGTTTTACCTGTTTGCCTCGGTGCGAAGAGAACAATATAACGTCCCAGTTTCACGCGATTAATGAAATCAGCAAGCTCTTCTTTGCGGGAAACAACATAGTTTATATCTGGAAAGACGGGACCATAAGTGCCAAAACATTTCATCATTCACTCCAGGTGTTAGACCAAATTAACTTGATTAGAAGTTTCCGATAAAGTCAGCATTGCAAGGCACGGGGACCTCGCGGGACAAATCGGGTTGATTTGGTATTAGGTAGTAATAGTTGGTGATTATTATACAGGTTCTATCTCTGAAAGTCAATTAACTGAGACTGTCTTATATTTCATCCCTATGGGACGAAAGAGAGTTTTTCATGCTCGCTTGGGTTTAAAGTTGACTTTTGATATAGGGTTATGATAGCAGAATTAGTGATATAAATCAAGGGGTAAAAAAGAAGGATTAGGGTTATTTAGTTTTAGGCTTTTTGCCCATTTTAGACGAAAAGTCGCGATTCGGAGATCGCTCCTACAGCGGAAAGTCTTAGATTGAAAATCTAAATATTCGGAGAACTAAATAGCCCTGAAGAAGGATCAGAGCCATTCAGTTTTCAAGTTTTCACTATATTTTAGAGAAGATCGCGATTCGGAGATCGCTCCTACAGAAGAGAGACTTGAGCATCAGATGAGAACTACCGGACAATTGAATGGCTCTGAAGAAGGATTTAGACTCCTACAAGTGCCCTTCGCGAGAATTGAATACTTCAGAGTCACGTCTCAATTCTGCTTGTAAAATAGAGATAGATAAGATATAATTGCTGAAAATAACACAGAAAAGGTAGTAGGAGGAAAATTGGGTGATTCGTGAAACTATTCAGAAGGTAATTGAAGGGAACCACTTAACTGAAATAGAAATGGTCAAGACAATGAACGAGATAATGGAAGGGCAAACGACAGATGCACAAATTGCTTGCTTCTTGACAGCCCTACGTCTCAAAGGGGAAACGATAGAAGAAATGATAGGGGGAGTTCGTGTCATGCGCGCCAAATCGACACGGGTACCAACAAAGCATCCGTTGGTCGTTGATACGTGCAGCACAGGTGGATCGGGGATCCGCTCGTTCAACATTTCAACTACCTCAGCATTTGTGGTAGCAGGGGTAGGTGTTCCTGTTGCCAAACACGGCAACCGAGGTGTAACTCGGGTAAGTGGAAGCGCAAATGTCCTGATGGCACTGGGTGTGAATATTGAGATTACACCTGAACATGTCGGGCAGTGCATTGATGAAGTAGGTATTGGGTTTCTTTTCGCACCGATGCTGCATGGCACGATGAAATATGCTATTGGTCCCCGCAGAGAAATCGGTATCCGGACGATTTTCAATACGATAGCACCCCTAACTAATCCTGCGGATGCAAAAGCTCAGGTACTTGGCGTTTATGCAGCGGAACTGACAACTGTTCACGCGAATGTCCTCAAAAACCTTGGAACACAGCATGCGTTTGTGGTGCATGGGAACGATGGTTTAGACGAAATCACGACGACAACTACGACGCGCGTATCGGAACTTGCGAATGGCGATGTGAAGACCTATACACTGGATCCGACAAAGTTTGGGATTCCGAAGGCTGAACCTGCGTCACTTCTCGGTGGCACGCCGGAGGAAAATGCAGAGATGACGACAAACATTCTTAAAGGTGAAAAGGGACCTCAACGCGATATTGTACTATTGAATGCTGCAGCTGCGATTGTTGCAGGAGGGAAAGTGGATAACATTGAAGACGGACTGGAACTTGCTGCTAATTCTATTGATTCTGGAAGTGCGTTGGACAAACTGGAAGCCTTGAAATCGGTATCAAATAAATAAGGGAAATCTTTTGATATTAGACACTATTATTGCCCATAAACAGCAAGAACTCCAAATTGAAGAGGAACAGGTACCGCTTGCTACTTTGAAATCAAAGTTGGCGAATCTACCGCCTACTAAGGATTTTCGGGCTGCAATTGCCCAATCTGACAATATCAATCTCATTGCCGAGGTAAAGAAAAAATCACCAAGTAAAGGCATTATCCGAGAAGATTTTGACCCTATTCAAATTGCTGAAACTTACGCAAAAAACGGTGCTGCTGCCATTTCTGTGTTGACAGATGTTCGGTTTTTTGATGGACGTCTTGATTATTTATCCTCCATTCGTCAAGTTGTAGACGTTCCATTGTTACGAAAAGATTTCACGATTGACCCTTATCACATTTATCAGGCGCGTGTTGCAGGTGCAGATGCTATTCTGCTTATTGTTGCGGCGTTAACTAAAGACCAATTGCGTGAATTTATGGACATCGCTGAATCACTCTCGTTGGCATCTCTGGTTGAGGTGCATACGGATACGGAATTGGAGATAGCGTTAGATGTGGAAGCAGAGATTATTGGTATTAACAATCGTGATTTACGGACCTTTCATACTGATTTAGCAACGACTTTTAGTTTGCGGGAATTTCTTCCTACGGGAAAGGTTGTTGTTAGTGAAAGCGGTATTTATACGCGTGCAGATGTGGAGTCTTTACGGGAAGCGGGTGTTGACGCTATTCTGGTAGGTGAATCGTTGATGCGTAGCCCTGATATTGGAGAACAGGTACGGAAATTGATTGGCTAATACCAAATTAACGGGATTTGTCCTATTTTCCAGACGGTAGGGGCGGTTTCCCAACCGCACCGATAGATTGGAATCAAGTTAATTTGGTATAATGTCCGAACGGACTAACTTTTTTCTATAAACATATCGCTCCGCTGGAGCGAAAGATTGAAGCCGCTAACTATGACAGACAGACCGATTTGCAATAGGTAGCAACTTGGGTTACTATAACCGAAGTTTTCACCTAAAAAAGCAAAATGTTATTCGGGTGGAATATTGAAATAATGACGGCTGAAACTTCTGGACGGACCGCTCCGCCTCAAAAGGCGAACTGAACGTTAACAATCTACAGAACTCAACATCCATTTGTACATTTGTAGGGTTTTCAGTTAACCATGTAGTTTTCGCCCTTGTGCAGAACATATACGTTATCGCAGTATTACGACTTCAGCAGTTTTAAGCGAGTCATGTTTGTTCCCCTATTCCAGAAGATGAAGCAATTTCTCAATGCGAGTTACGAGACTCGTATCGCCTGCCTGTTTCGCAAGTCTCAATGCAGTTCGGAAATCCTGCTTCGCCTCCCATGTGCGATTCAGTTGAGCCTTCGCAATTCCGCGATTGTTGTATGCATCGGCATCATCAGGATTGAGGCGGATGGCGATATCATAATCTGCGATGGCGGCGAAGTGTTGACCGAGGTTGCTCTTCACATATCCGCGATTGTAGTATGCTTTGGCATCATCAGGTTTTAGGCGGATGACGATATCAAAATCTGTGATGGCGGCGAAGTGTTGACCGAGTTTGCTCTTCACATATCCGCGATTGAGGTATGCCTTGGCATAATCAGGATTGAGACGGATGGCGATATCATAATCTGCGATGGCGGCAAAGTATTGACCGAGTTTGCCTTTCGCAGCTCCGCGACTGAGGTATGCATCAGCATCATCAGGATTAAGGCGGATGACGATATCAAAATCTGCGATGGCGGCGAAGTGTTGGCCAAGGTGGTCCTTCGCAAGTCCGCGATTGAAGTATGCATCAGCATCATCAGGTTTTAGGCGGATGGCGATATCAAAATCTGCGATGGCGGCAAAGTGTTGACCGAGCTTGCCCTTCGCAACTCCGCGATTGTAGTATGCTGTGGCATAATCAGGATTGAGGCGGATGACGATATCATAATCTGCGATGGCGGCAAAGTGTTGACCGAGTTTGCTCTTCACATATCCGCGATTGTTGTATGCATCGGCATCATCAGGATTGAGGCGGATGGCGATATCATAATCTGCGATGGCGGCAAAGTATTGACCGAGCTTGCCCTTCGCAAGTCCGCGATTGTAGTATGCTTTAGCATGATCAGGATTGAGGCGGATAGCCTGGGTATAGTCTGTGATAGCACCCTTATAATCACCCAAATCATACTTCGTATTCCCCCACATGAAGTAGGTTTTGGCAGATATAGAGCGATTGCCTTGTGCCAAAGGTTTCGCTGGTTTAGATTTGGTAAGTAGTTCCGTAAGGTACCTTGAAGGGATGGCGAAATTGAGATTCTGCCCACCTACAAGTGTCATAAAAGAGACTCCGATAACCTCACCTTTGCTATTTAGCACGGGACCTCCACTGCTGCCCGGAGAAATTGGTGCCGTCATCTGGAGACGTTCTTTTGTGTTCTTATCTCGGCGGCTGCTGATGATGCCATTTGAGAACGTTCCTTCTAATCCTTTCGGATTACCCGCGACGTAAACCGTCTCGCCTATTTTTACATCAGTGCTATTGCCGAGAGGTAGGGGTTTGATACCGGGTGCCGTGACTTTTAGGAGAGCGAGGTCGTTCGTCTTGTCCGTTGCTGTGACACCTTCAATCGTATAAGTGGCGAATTTACCGACAAGTTTTGCTGTGCCGCGTGCAGCACCTTCGATGACATGGTAGTTGGTCGCAATCAGGTTATCCCGGACGAAGAAACCACTGCCAAACCCAAGGAGCAAACCTTTGCTATCCTGCATCTCTAATACCAAATTAACGGAATTCGTATTGTTTTATTTTTTTTAATCTGCTACACTAAACACATGAAAAACCCTAAACACGGAGTTTCACCACACATGAAAAACCCTAAACACGGAGTTTCACCACACATGAAAAACCCTAAACACGGAGTTTCACCTCATTTGTCAATAGAAGCATTGAAACAAAGGTATCTGGCATGTGAATGCCCACGGGAACGGATGCGGTGGCATGCGATTTGGCTCCTTGCTGACACCGAAAATCCGAGAAAACCGCGCGAAGTTGCGGACATCGTTGGCTGCACGCCTGACTGCGTTAGGAAACTTCGCAGGCACTATAACGCTGATGGCGAAGAGGCACTGCGAGACAAACGAAAAACCAATGGTGGGCGTCCCTTCCTTGATGCACAACAGCAAGCATCCCTTGAAAAAGCACTTTCGGCACCGCCTATTGATGGCGGGCTCTGGACAGGTCCCAAAGTTGCGACTTGGATATCTGAGACACTGAAGCGACCTGTGAGTGCCGTGACAGGTTGGAAATATCTTAGAAGACTTGGTTGGACTTTGCAGAGACCGCGTCCGCAACATCAAGCCGCTGCGACACCGGAGGCACAGCAGACCTTTAAAAAAAAGTTAGAAGAGCGTGTTGCTGCCCTTAAAAGTGAGCACCCGGAAAAACCGGTAGAAGTTTGGGCGGAAGACGAAACCCGTTTGGGTTTATTACCGGTTCACCGACGTGTATGGGCGAAAAAAGGCGTGCGACCAACGGCAACGGTTTGCCCGGCACATAAATGGCTCTACGGGTTCGGTTTCGTTCGTCCGCAGACAGGCGAAACCTACTGGCTTCTATTGCCCACCGTCAGTGTTGAGGTGATGAACCTTGCACTGGCAGAGTTTGCGCGCGATGTGAATCCCGAAGCAAAGAAACAGATAGTGCTGCTTGTGGATCGCGCAGGGTTTCACATAAGTAAAGCGGTGCAAGTGCCTGCGGGCATTGAGTTGTTTTATTTGCCTCCTTATTCGCCAGAACTACAACCTGCCGAACGACTTTGGCCTTTGTTACGAGAAGTGATCGCCAATCGTGTCCTGAAAACACTTTCGTCTCTTGAAAAAGTGCTTGTCAATCGGTGTCAATGGTTCTCAAAAAACTGGGACATTGTGCAGCCACATGTCGGGTTTCAATGGATTTGTGAAATCGAAAAACAATATGAATCGCGTTAATTTGGTATAAGTAAACCGTAGCGGCTAACGTTTTTTCGGCAATTTGTGGGGCGGTCTGGGCAAGTGCTGTGCTTATCGTGCAGAATATCAGTACTATCACAGGTATTATCAGAAGCTGCTGCCACAATGATTTGTTCTGATGTTTCATCGAAAATGCCTTTGAGGATTTTGGTTAAATAATGATGTAAAAAAGTAGCGGATACCCTCTGAATCGTGCTTATCACTTTTCAAATGTCGTAATGATAGCAACTTTGACAAAAAATGTCAATCAAAAAATCAAAAACTCAAAATGATTTTTGATTGACTTATGCGCCTAAAACTTGTGTCCTCATCGAAAAACAACTCATACCAGATTAACTTGATTCCAATCTATCGGTGCGGTTAGGAAACCGCACCGTAGGCGTCAATTTAAGGAAAGAACTCGTTTGTAGTCGCGCAATTCATTGCGCCTCTTACATTCTAAGAAAAGAGGCGCAATTCATTGCGCGACTACGAACGCTGATATTCTCGTATTTGCGTTATTTGAGATGTTGATACAAAAAGGTGCGGTTAGGAAACCGCACTTACCGTCTGGGAAATAGGACAAATCGGGTTAATTTGTGATAACTTCTATGCCGTGGCGTTTAAGTAGCGCAGTCGTAACGCCATCCCCTGAGATAAGCGTTCCAGAAAATGACCCATCATAGATTGTCCCACACCCACAAGATGGACTTTTGGCTTTGAGAATAACGCGCGTTGCACTTTGTGATTGTGCCAACTCAAGTGCATGCCGCGCCCCCTTCAGAAATTCTTCGGTCTTATCCTCGCCATCAATAGTCATAACTTTTGCCTTACCATCTAACACATCATTTCCGTCGCCACCTACGATTTCGATGGGGGGACGCGGTGTGGAAAGTCCGCCTGCTTCTTCTGGACAGACTGGTATGAGTTCATCCGTTTTCAGGCGGTTTATTGCGTTTTCATCACGACTATTACCACCGTCATAACGGCAATTGACACCGAGGAGACACGCGCTGACAAGGATTTTCATAACTTCTCTTCCCATTCCTTCACTTGACTATCAATCAGTGGGATATTTCCAGATTTCAGGTGTAGATAGTTCTCTTCAAGTCTAAGTAAAATTGCTTGTAGGAGTCGGACGCGACAGATTTCAACATTGCCAGTTTCTGAAGCAACAATTCGTAATGATGTTGCGGTTTTTCGAAGTGCTGGTGGGAATTCCGTCTCAGTGATGTTGACATTAACACCGAACCCTAATACGAAGAACGGTTGACGTTGTGGGTCATATTCAAGTTCTGTTAGGACACCTGCGACCTTCTTTTTTTTAATTCGTACGTCATTCGGATGTTTAATCCGTGCCGCAAGTCCAGTAATAGCATCTATGCCTTGCGCGATAGAGAGTGCTCCGATGAGGTTTGGCAGATGCACATGCTCCTGTTTTAGTCGATGTCCAAAGACAATTGAAGCGAGGATACATTTTCCGGGTGGGGCTTTCCATGTTCTGCCGTATCTGCCACGCCCCGCGGTTTGGTGATCGGCGATGATGAGCGTTCCCTCTACGGCATCTCCTGTTTTTCCGCGTGCGATTGCAATGTCGTTCGTTGATGATACCTCGGTATAGAATTCTATATGCGGATTTCCGATTATATCCGTTTTGAGTGTTTCGCGAAAGGTCTCAATTGGTATCACGGTGTTTGGTTGTTTTAGTGTAATTGTTGGGTTTCACTTCTTTAGAGTGCATCTTATGTTGCGTCCAAGAGGCGCGCGAATTGCGCGAGGACAAACTACTGTGCACCGAGTTTGCTGAGATGTTTCTCTGCTTCAAGTTTCCACTGTTCAGGTGGATCTAATTTCAGAAAAGTTTTCCATTGCGATTTAGCAAGTTCATTCCGTTCTGTATATTGATACATCAAGGCGAGATTATAGTTGGCAGTCATATTCCGAGGTTCCAATTGTATTGCACGTTCAAACTGATCGGCTGCTGCTCCAAGCTTATCCATACTGTAAAATACGTTGGCATACACTATAATAGTAGGGACATGATTCTCATTTAGAGCGAGTGCCTTATCTAACATCTCTTTCGCCTTATTCAACTTTAAATCATGATTATAGTATAGGTCGCCGAGACGTTGATATGCTACTATTGCTTTGTTGTCTAACGCAATCTCTTTTTCGTAGAACTGGATAGCCTGTTTCCATTCTTGATTATGTTCAGCAAGTTTGCCAAGCTGTATATGAACACCTTTGTATTTCGGGTCCATTTTTATCACTTTTTTAAACGTTTCTTCAGCGAGTTTGTGCTGCTCAATATAGAGTTGAAGTATGCCGATATAGTAGTGTGCATCAACATTATTAGGTTCTAAATCTACAACTTGCCTGAAATCCTCCAATATCTGACTGCTACGATAGAGCGTTTCCCCTATACGTTTATACTGGTTTGTAATCATCCCGCGATGAAAGTATGCATCAGCATAGCCGGGATTGAGAGCAATGGTATTCGAATATTCTTTAACCGCCATTTCAGCATGCTTATGGTAGTTTTCGAGCGATTCTGCGTGCGTATCCAATAACCGAGCGTAACTATAGTGCCAGTCAAAATGTTCCGGATCATGTTCGTTTGCTAATCCGTAGTGGTGAAGTGCTTGTTGCATGCTGTCTGCTTTTTTGTCTTCGGTACCAGTCTTGAACCGTTTTTCAAAGGTGACAGCCAACGTATGCTGGATTTTCGGATGGTTAGGTTCCAGTATTAACGCGGGTTGATATACACGGATCATGTTGTCTTCATCTTTGCGTTGCTGATAGATGCCGCCGAGTCGGAAGAATGGTGCTGTGTTCTCAGGATCAAGCACGATTGTTTTCTCATAATGTGCGATTGCGTTGTCAATATCACCCTTCTTTTCATATAACATGCCTGCCTGATATTGTGCAGCAACATTGTCAGGTTTTAGATGGATGGTTTCCAGAAACGCTGATAGGGCAACATCGTGCTGTTCTAGTGCGAGATAGGAATGGGCAGACAGAAAGTGTGCCTGAGCGTCCACTGGATCTATAGCGATTATTTTCTTCAACGCATCCAATGCTTTCTGATGAGATTCTGCCTCGCGGTGGATATGAACCATCTTGTAAAGCACATCTGGACGATTCGCATCTAACTTCAAAGTTTTTTCATAATACACGAGTGCGTTTTCTTTATCCTCATTCGCCTCGTGGGTTTGTCCCAACAGATAAGTCGCATCAATATCTTCAGGGAACAGGATGATGTGTATGTTTAATGGCTCAATAGCGTCTTTATAGTTTCCAGATTCAAAAGCGGTTTTACTTTGTTCCCAGAAACGGGTCGCCAGTGCAGGATCAAGTTTAAGGGCATGCCAATAATAAGTTGCCGCAGTCTCCAGATCGCCTTTTTGACTATACAAATCACCTAAATGTAAATGGGAATCATGAAAGTGGCCGGATGGCAGTTGCAGTTCTAAATAACTCGGATTTGCTTCAACTATCTCAAGCGTTTTCTTGTATTGTTCTATCGCTTTGTCAACATTACCAGCATCCGCATCAAGTTTCGCCGCATAGAAATGGGACCGCGGATCGTCAGGGAGAACAGCCGTTGCTTTCTCTAATATCCCGCGTGCTTCATCGGCACCCATTGTCCCTGCGAAGTATGGTTTCAACGGTGTGAAGAGGTTGTTTTTGAAGGTTGGATCACTTTCGATTGCGCGTTGATAATGAATAATTGCAGTTTTGGTGTCGCCTTGGGTGTAGAGAAAATCTGCGATAGCGAAATGTGCGGGAGCATGCGTTGGATCAAATTCGAGTGTGCGTTGATAGAGCTGCACTGCGCCATCTGTGTTGCCTACCTCAGCGAAAATGACAGCCAGTTCAAAGACATCTGTTGCAGTGTAGGGTTGATATTCAGCTGATTTTTGGTATTCTTGCAGTGCGTTATCAAAAAACTTTTCTTTCGCAAGCACTTGACCGAGTTTGATATATGCAGGTGCAAATTTCTGGTTGTTTTGAATGGCACGTTCAAATGTTTCTCGCGCCTGATTCAGATTGCCTTGGTGAAAGTAAACTAACCCTATGCCGTAAACTGGATACTCCCACTTCGGATTTAAGGTTTGGGCAGATTCAAAGGATTGGATCGCTGCGGTATAATTGCCTTGTTTGAGATGGATTTCGCCTATGTAATAGTGCGCGGGATAGGACTTTGAATTTAATGTGAGACAGGTCTGAAATTTGGAGAGTGCCTGATCGTCCTTTTCTTGCTTTTTGTAAATTGCACCGAGGCTGTAATGTGCCCAAAACATGGAAGGATCAAGTTGAAGGGCGGTTTCATAGTGGGTAATTGCCTTAACTTCGGCATCTGCATTCTGTTTTGTGTCAGTGAGCGCGTAGGCGTATCCCAATCCGTAGAAAAATGCCGCATCGTTTGAACGATTGATTTTTTCTGCTTCATACAGTAACGTTATTTCCGCGAGGTGTCCCTTCTTTAGCCATTCTCCAATGAATTCACGATGTTTTTCAGGAGCCTCTTTTTTTGCATTCAGGACTTTCGCGAAATCTTTTTTCATATCCTGTTCCCATTTCTCTTGGGATAAGGTTGCTGTAACTATCGCGAAAAATGTGAGCGAGATTATGAGTAGCACTGTTATTTTTTTCATTTTTTTCTCCTACTTATCTACGCTTGTGTTATTGTTGGGTATTGTTTATCTATCTGCCAGGATTGCTTCTATTTTTTCGTGAGTCGGCATTGATGGAGTCGCACCGAGCACAGTGACTGCTGCTGCGCCTGCAGCTACGGCAAAGGTTACCGCCTCAGATAGATCGTCTCCGTTTGCGAGTGCGGTTGCCAGCGCACCACTGAACGCATCTCCCGCACCGGTTGTATCCACTGCCTCAACAGGAATTGCGGGGAGGTGTGTGGTTTGCGTTGGTGTGCAAAGCAGGACCCCTTGTTCTCCAAGTGTTAGCACAACTGCTGAAAGTCCATCTTTAGAAATCTGTGTTTGTAATGCTTTGGCAGCAGCGATGCCTTCCTCTGGTGTGGTAACGGCACGTCCCGATAGCACTGTTGCCTCTGTTGCGTTCGGTGTCAAAATATTCACCTGCGCTAACAGATTTGGCGGTAGTGGACGCGCTGGTGCCGGATCAAGGACGACGATTGTGTCGTTTGCTTTTGCTATCTCAATTGCGCTTTGTGATGCGTCAATCGGTGTCTCTAATTGTAACAGCAGTACGTCCGCTTCTGCAATACTATTTGCTGCGTCTTCTATATCTTTTGATGTGAGGCGCATATTGGCGCGTGGGACAACGATTATGCTGTTCTCGCCATCCGGTTCTACAACTATCGTTGCGACACCTGTTCCGCTTTCTGCATCTGTTTTGACAAATTGGCTGTCAATATGTTCGGCATCAATTGCGGATCGGAGTATATCCGCGAAAGGGTCATCCCCTATTCTACCGATGAACGTTACTTCTGCACCCAGTCGGGCTGCGGCTGTTGCTTGATTGAACCCTTTTCCACCCGTGAAGATGTCAAATGCATCTCCGATGCGTGTTTCCCCTTTGTTTGGCATCCGTTCAGCACGGATGACAAGGTCAACGTTTGCACTTCCGAGGACGGTGACTTTGGGGTGCTTCATCGGTATTTCCGATCCTTTTTCTTGACGGTTATTTTATTGATTATACCTGACTGGTTAGTGGAAAATGCACTCACCTCTGATGCTTTTTATTCTTCCGATGCGTTTAATGCTTGTAGGAACGTTTCAATGCTAGGTGTGTCGATTGTCATGAGAAGCAGCTTTGTTAAACGATCAATGTCTTGAATAGATTCAAGTGCCTGCGCTACGGGTTGCACATCGCTCTGCGGAAAACGTTCAGTGAGAACAGTAAGAATATTTTTGATGGAAGTTTCACGTGCACCTTGTTCACTATATTTCTGCATTAAGTATTCAATAAAGGGAGATTCTTGCATCATTTCCTCCGAAATAAGTTTCTGATGCTTTTTATTCTTCCGATGCATCTAATACTTGTAGGAACGTTTCAACGCTGGGTGTGTCAATTGCCGTGAGAAGCAGCTTTGTTAAACGATCAATGTCTTGAATAGATTCAAGTGCTTGCTCTACGGGTTGCACATCACTCTGTGGAAAACGTTCAGTGAGAACAGTAAGAATATTTTTGATGGACATTTCACGCGAACCTTGTTCAATACCTTGCTCACTATATTTCTGTATTAAGTATTCAATAAAGGGAGATTCTTGCATCATTTCCTCCGAAATAAGTTTCTGATGCTTTTTATACTTCAGATGCGTTCAATGCTTGTAAGAATGCCTCAACACTGGATGTCTGGACTGCTGTGCGAAGCAGCGTTGACAAATGATCAAGGTCCAGAATAGATTCAAGTGCTTGTTCTACGGGTTGCAGATCGCTCTGTGGAAAACGTTCAGTGAGTACAGTAAGAATATCTTTGATGGACATTTCACGCGAACCTTGTTCAATGCCTCGCTGTATTATGTGTTCATAAAAGGGAGATTCCTGCATGATTTCCTCCGAAATAAGTTTTTGTAAAAATGTAAGGTCATGGGCTAAGCTGCCCAACATTGATAGCGCAAGCAACAGCATTCCACGCGTCTGTGTGTCAACTGGTGCGGCTTCTGTCTTCTCAACACATTTTCGCAACCATACTTCCGTATTCATGTCCGTAGGCGGCCTCATTAAAGGCGTGAAAGGCAACAGTCCAACCGATGCTGCATCCAAAAACGCGGCACCTTCTAAATCCGCTAACCGAATCACCTGATACTTATGCTGCAAACCAAAGACATCATTTCCATAACTATAGCCGCCCGGGTCGGTCTGCCCCGCATTTGGACTTAGATATAGCACTACTGAATAAACGGGAAGTTCATAACGTAGTAGGAGTTCACTTGTGTATGCAAGCATGCGCAACGGCATCGGTTTATCTCTACTATCCTGAGTTTGCACCTCTATATGAAGAAGGACTGTTTCATTGTGCCATAAAACCTTAAATGTCATGTCATTGCGATGCACCTTAATCGTTTGTTGTTCCGTGTCAAGTGTCTCTAATACCTTTACGTCGGGTGTATCAAAGGCAAGTATGGCGAACTCATCGGCGAACCGATCCATCAGATGCTTCACTATCTCATCATATTGTGCCATGCTAAGTATTATACCTTTGTTTTTAGAAAAATGTCAAATGCTTCTCCGATGCGTGTTTCCCCTTTGTTTGGCATCCGTTCGGCGCGAATGACAAGGTCAACGTTTGCACTTCCGAGGACGGTGACTTTGGGGTGATTCATCGGTGTTTCCGATCCTTTTTCTTGACGGTTATTTTATTGATTATACTTGACTGATTGGTGGGTTGTCAAGTTAAGTTTTTTTGGTGATGGGAGAGTGTGGTTTTGCTGTGGTGGATACTATGGTTGTTTGTCTGTAAAAGAGAATGCCACTGTTCACAAGGTCAGCAACAGCGGTATTCTCTTAGGTCGTATCATGGTAATGTTTGGCTGTTTCAACTTTCTGGATCCTAGGACGTTTCCGCACCTTCAGGTGGCAGCAAACGCATCATCTCGTCAGCTATAGCCTTACCGCCAGCTTCACCGGTCCTGCCTTCATATTTCCCATCCTTTCTCCAATCTATTTCAGAAGATGCTTCAACTAAACGTCTCACGTTATCCCAATTCATGCCTATTTTTTCGCTATAACTTCGGAAAAAAATTTGTGCTCCAGTGTGTGACCATGCAACTAAACCAGTAAGTTCAAGAAGTTTATACTGAAAACTATTGCGTCCCTTTGTTTCTCGATCATCAAGTTTCAGAATATCTGACCATTCAAGTTCAAGTTGGTCGGCAATTATTGTCCAGAACCGAGCCATGAATTCAATTTTTCGATCAACATCTAAGTCTTGAACGGCACCCATTGAAAACAGGCGATTAACCTGCTTCTCCACACTGTTGAGTGTAAAAAGATGTGTAGGTTTGCCCTGTAGTGTTGTCCGTGAAATTCTCCCGTGAAATGGACTGTCCGGTTCTTCATTGAGTCCCCAACCAATCTGAGCTCCCTCTAAATTTTGTAGATACGAAGTCAATGCTCTAGGCACGCCTTTTTGAGAAGTATTGACCACTATAAATTCTTTTTCTTCCTCTTCCGGAGTGAGATTGGGAAGAAGAATGAAGGAAATGTTACGCACATCTTCTTCGGATTCATATAGAAACACAAAGCCACCAAGGCGATGTTGGCCGTCAACGATCGCAGCTCTCTCATGTAATATAAGTTTGCCTAAATCAGAGTTCTGTCCTTCCGGCTCAAATTTCCAGTTCCCGCGCCCCGAAAGAACTACCGGCGGCACGATACTATTAGGATTTTGCTGGAGAAACCTTGCAAAAGCTCTCATTCGGTAATGTGAACCGGGCCTCTGATATCCGTCTTTGATCTCATTTAGATATGTCGTGGTACTTTCATCTAGGACCGGAACAAACGTCACATTCTTAACCTTGTCAGAAGAGATTGTGCCAAAAAAGTACTTCTGCTGCCCTTGATTTTTCCGAATAACTCCGGTAATTTTGCCTAAGCCATTAATCTGGTTGTTCATTGTTTAACTCCTTTTACTTGAAGGTTTGGGATAAGGGATAGTACAACTACATCAAAAGATTCTTCGTTTCGATACTCAAATAACCATTCGTTCCGTTGATCAAGTTTTTCATGAACTTCACTGTTTTTGAAATCCCAGCAGATTACAAGGTCCACTTGATTATGAGGATGATTGTGAGTAAAAAAATTCTCAAACTGGTGTTCTATTTCGACTGCTACGAACATGGACTGAACATCAATCTCTCTAATTTGGTATGAAACTATTGCGTCTATTCCCGCGCGAGCGGTATGTTCCCATAAGAGAAACTTGTGAAAGGGAAGTGCATTAAGAGTTTCTAATTTAGATAGCAAAATGAGCACTTCATATTCATTTGAAGGAACAAGCATCACTGGCTTGTCGTTAAAGATGACTCTCTTTCTTATCCGTGCTTTCTCCAGTCTATCATTCAAACTTTCCGCGGTTTCGGTTTGTCGTTTCCACTGAATCCTTTGAGCGTAGTTTTGGAAACATGATGATTCTGTAACTAAAATTCGCGCATCTTCTACAGAGTCAACTAATTCGTTGATAAGCTTGGTTGTAGACTCTCCCTGGACTCCAGTCTGCTTTAATGTTTCGCAGTTAATTTCAACAATCCAGTGCGGATCCTGCCGATTCTTAGTCAGCCAATTCTTCGGTGTCGGCATAAGAGGACCGAACATAGTATATATTTCATCATTCTTAAGTGACGGAGAGGTCCGAAAACTAGCATCACCTATTCGTTCTCCTCGCGCATTGAACAAGGGCGTCTTGGTAGTGAAAATATCTGTGGTGTCCAATTTAGTTTTGTAGCGATCCCCTGGGTAGATCAATTGATTAGTCCCAAATACATTCCAACGAATATAATGTTCTGAGTCTGAGAAATCCTGAGATCCTAACCATGTGTTTTCCAAAAAATAAGAACGAACTGTGGAATCCTTCTGTATATCTGATGGTGTAGAGCTGGACCGCCAAAATCCTTTTAAGATCAAAAGAAAGTCTGCGTCCAGATTTGGGTTCCGAAATTTAATAACATTTGAAAGGGATGGACTATTGAGAAGTCCGGCGGTATCTGCGGTAAAATATTTTCCTGTTTGACACAAATAGATAGCATCGGCGAAAAAAATTTCTTCCAACGTTCCATCAAATAATGCTAACGCATCGTTGTCAGAAACGTTGTAATCACAGGCAATTTTCACTGTAATTCGACCTATGCCATCAAATGTGAATTTAAATGTCCAGCAGCATGGTGGAACTCTGTTAATAAGTTCAACTAGTCGTAATGGGTTTTGATTACTACTAAGGTACTCGGAAATTTCTGTCCATGTACGCCGCAGGCTTAACTCCATCATTCCTTCCCCTTAATTTCATACGGTGCCATCGGTGTCGTATCCTTTTTACGTACACTGAACTGAATACCTCTAAAGACTCCACAATTATTTTCTCTAAGTTTTTCGAGAGATTCCCCTAACGATTTTGCTGATATGTAAAGTATATATTCAAGATCGTTATTTAGCTGCCGGACCCGTAGAATAGGAGCATATCCTTTAAATGTTAAAACAACATCGGGGTCTGAGATAACTTCAAGATCTATCCACCCAATACCAACTTTTAATGCGGGAATATTATCATTCGACATAAATCATATACCTCAAGTTTTTTTATATTAACAAGTGTGATAGTCGCTTATGACACATCAGGCATGGTTCTTGGTCATTTTCATCATCGTGAACAAGTGCCTCGTTTATAGAAGTGACATCTGGAATACCTTAGAAACACCGTAATTTATAGAATAGAAAATCAAACATAGTTGTGATGAGTTTTTACAGTTCTCAAAGGATGTCTGAATCAGCCAAAAATTGTGTTATCTATTTTTATGGGAACTCTCTCTTATAAAATTATACAAAGCCAATTTTGCTAACTCAAAACCTTACAATTCCCGATAATCCCCTTGAAATACCTCTCTGACATGCCAACCGATAAACTCTTCATCTGGATAATAGGATCGCCTTTGCGGCAATTTGATTTTCTTCATGTGGAAATCCATAAGCCATTCTTGAAACCCTGTTGTCCCGTGTGCCTCATCTGATACCAAGATTTGTAGTTGTCTTGACAAAGTGAATGCCCCACGGTCAAACAATTTATGGTGTAGCGAGCAGAGAGCCAACCCATTCACTTCTGAGTCAGGACCGTCAGCCATTTGCCATTTGATATGAGAAGCTTCTAACGCAATAGGTGAATCACCCAATTTTACATCAAAGCCGCAGATAGCACATCTATACTCGTAAGCTCTGAGAATGTTTTTACGGAAATTGGATGTGCGCGTTCTCGTCTCAAAAGCCTGTAACGGAAGTTCAATGTCAACAGCTTGTAAAATGTCCTCATGGCAGGACGCTGGAAAGTGAGCATCTAAAAGACTATGAATTATTTCAAATGTGAGTTCGGAATCATTTTGAAGTTGTTCGGAGATAGTTTCATGGAAACCACCAGAAACGTTGTAGTTCCTCAGATCAGTTACGTATGCATCACCACTTGCGGTTTCTTGAATGCTATCCCTATGGGTTACTTCCCAAATTCCATCGTTTTGCAATCGCCAAAATGGAAAATGCGGATAATAGTTATCACGTCTCGGTCCAAACTCTCTCAGTAAATTTTTAAGATTTTCTTCTATATCATCAGTGTAGGAAATAAGTCTATCTTCACCGCGTAGCAATTTTCCAATGGCGTAAAGCACTAACAAGGGTTTATGTGGTGCTCTTTCTCCTCCACTTCCCCATTGACGCAAGGTTTCGAATTTCTGAAGTATTTGTTCTTTGTCCATTGGTAATCTCCACACTATCATTTATGACATATCAAGCACGGCTCCTCGTCATCTTCGTCATCGTGAACATCGGTAAGAATTTCTATCAATCGCCGATTCGGTTTTGCCGTTTTTTTGGATGTTTTCGCCTGTTCGGTGCGTGCCTTGATTTCCGCTATCCGTTCTGGATCTGCCAATTCCTCTAAACTTTCACCCTGACTCCACGTGAACCGTTCCCCTGTTTCTGAGTTGAATTTCTCGTAACTTTTGGCAAGTTCAAAAAGGTCGGGGTGTTGCTCTAAGAGTCCCACCCATTCGGATTTGCGTTGGAAGAAGCAGAAGTAGCACCCTGAACGTGTGCGCCACTTGTAATAGTCGGGCAAACCGAGTCCGCTTTCCTCAAGGATTCGGAAAACGTCCTCTTTAGTGATGCCATCCTCTTTGAATGGATATTTAGGGATGATGTTTTGGAGGGCGGTCGTTTTCAGCGGTTTGTAGCCGGCACGATCTTCGTCAGCACGGATACCGATGTAGTGGTATGCTTTATCTTCGCCGACGTATTCCTCAAAAGGTCTTATTTTGAGTTTGATGGTGCACCAACGCACTTGAGAGGATGGTAGCAAACCGCCGTGTAGCGTTAGCCAGTGATCGAAATCGCGTTCAATGTTGAGACGTGCGATCGGTTTACCGAGGAATGCCTCTAAGCGATCCAAAAACTGATATGTCTCTGGCAATTCCTTTCCGGTATCAGTGAAAAAGTATTCCATCTCTGGTACTCTGTCACGCATGTAAACGGCAAGTGCTGAGCTGTCTTTTCCACCCGAAAGTCCGAGAAGATGCCGTATTTTTTGTGCCATGCTGCCTCCTCTGAGATAGATTTTATTGAATAGCTGCGTTGTTTTCTTTTGTGATGCGAATCAGAAATCGCAGTGCTTCGTTTACAGACGCAGCATCTGGAAATACTTCTGCCACATCAGGCTCTAATTGGATGACAGGTTTACCACCAAAGGATTTGCGATCAGAACCTACCTTCCGCACTCGCAGTTTTTTTAAATCATATTCGGGTAAAAGATCATCCTGCATTGTTGCCTTATCCTTCTTCAAATTCCTAAGTTATTATATCATAAGTACCAAAAAATATCAATACAAGTTATTTTTCCGACTCCTGCATCAGTTTTTTAGAGATTCGTGCCAATACAGCCAGGCGAAATTCGGGGTTTTCGTCAACATCAAACTCATCAAAAACTTTGGCAATCACCTGTTCGATTTCATTCGCTTGTTGCTCATCAGGCAAGTTAACAACCCGCTCCTGTTCCTGTTCATTCGGTGTCGTGATGCCTATCCGAATTGTTTCACCTGATGATTCAGCGTGTTGTAGTTTTTCGTAGAACACCGCTTCAAAATGTCGGAATTTCCTCGCAAGTAGAGAGAGGTTGATTTCAAATTGTGCCTTGTCTCTGTCTATCCAAGAGGCAGGTGGTTTTTTGGCGAGATAGGTTCCGATCGCCTCAATCCAACTTTTGAAGTCATGCCCTTCGCTGTAAAGATGGATTAAAAATCCCTTGAGCTGCGTTTCTATTACTACCTCTAACAAGGGTTCTGCTCTCGCTGCTAATTCTGCGCGGAGTTCTTCCGCTGCCAACTCCAAAGTGAACGCATCTGCAAGCATCCGTTCAAGTGAGTTTAGCAGTTCGTCGTAAGCACGTCCTAATTCGGACAGTGCGCTTTGGAATGTATTGAAAAAATCTTTGACTGTCTTTGAATCTGCATTATCTGTAGCGAAACTGTGAAACCCAAATGCTTCTGGCAACTCTTTAAACAGTAGTTCGTCAGGTTCGCTTGCCTTGTTAACTACATCACGGAGACTTATCGCTGCATCACTCAGTTCTTGTGTTTTCAAAGTGTAGTTCGGAAGTTGTACGATAAAACGCATAAGCGGTGTGACGATTGTCAACAGGTCTGGGTTTTCGGATTCCATAGGTTGATTGAGCAACTCCACAAATTGTGAAAACAACTCCGCACGGATTCCCGCTAACCGAAATCGCTTCAGTTCAAATTGTTGTGGTGCTTTAAGTAGCCGTTCAAATACCGGCATTGATAGATCTGCCACAAAGGAACCGTTTTCATAAAGTGCAATTTCTGTTCTGTGATGGAGAATCACAGCGTACAATAGGATAGGGAGTGGACCGGTTCGTACACCAAGCGGCGGTTTCATGAGATGTTCATAGAGATTTTCAACAGGTTGCCGCGTCTCTTCACACTCGTCAAGAAACGTATCAATTGCGTTCCAAGTGTGTTCTATTCTGTTTTTATCATCTGCTTTTGGCGGGTGGAACCCCCAAACACCTGAGATTTGGCGGTGTATTCCTGTATCCAATAAGAGGGAGCGGTAGACGCTCATTTGCGGTGGAAATTTCTCAATACCGAGATCTTTTTCGTCACCTTTTTCAAGCATGTGCCGAATTAAATTTTTTCGTGCGGATGTTGCAGCACCAGATATTTTACGGCGATTGATAAGTTCATTTCGGATGAAGGGAGTTTTGTGGTATACCGCATCACAGATTTTTGAAAGGTATTCGTTTCTGGAACGTTCAGAGTCAATATCGGTTGGTTGCCCTTTATGATACCAGATACATTGCCCTTTGTTGCCTGCACTAAAAGTTGCTGCTAAGCGATCAGATACTTCTCGTTCCACTTCTACTAGTCGTTTAGAAAGTTCACGTCTTGCAACTGCATCACTATCAAGTTCAGGAGTGTTATCTGCTACCCAGTGTAGGTATGCAAGCTGCGTGACAGCATCGCTCAGAAACCCGATGGTATGTGGGATTGCAATTAGCACCTCTTTGCGAATTGCGATGTCAATGTTACTTGCCTTTTCAATGAGCTGCGTAACTTCTTGTTCGTTTGAAGGCAAAGCATAGAGGATGAGTCCATCTGCATTTTCAAGAGGTTCGTTTAGGTCTGCATCAAAGTTCTCAAAATCGGTGTAACGAATATTGAAGTACCGCAAGGTACCGGTTTGGTATAGGTGTCGTCTCGCAACGAGCGGACGTGTTGGCATGTAGCGCGATAAATCTGTAGCGAGGGCAATTTTCGTGTCAATGTGTTTTTCTGCTTCACGGAGTTTTGCCTCAATGTCAATGTCGCTGCCTTCCCAAAGCGCGTAAATATCGTTGTGTCTGCGGTAGGTAATAATTGAACGTCTTTCCAGTGTAGTAAGTGCATTTGCAAATTCAGTGTCAAATTCTTCTGTGTCATCGTCTAATGCGTAACGGAGCAACTGTTCTGAGGCTTTCAGTTTAGGAATTGCTTCGCGAACGATGCCAAGCAGACCAATGGTTTTTATCAGTTTAACTGTCATGTCAGAAGGGTCTGACATTTGCATTATTGCAGATTCAATTTCTACCCACTTTTTGCTGTTGCTTGAAGTATAGAGTTCATTGCCCTGCGTTGCATCAAGGTAATCGTAAAGGTCCGCGAGGGAAAACATCGGCAGCCGGTTACCGTCATAATGTTGGTTTGAAAGAAAATCTTGTAATCCGTGCGGTTCATTTGAACTGAGAAAGGCGAAAAGTGATCGTTCATTCTGTGCGAATCTCCGGAAGAGCGGTCCTATGAGGAGTGCAACGGTTGGGTGGAGTGGGAGACAACTCTCTAACAGTTGTGTAAATTCACTTTCGTCAAGTTGCCGAGGCATAAGTCCTAATTCGTTTGCAATCTTAAGGTTATCTTGCCAGACAATTTCTGAAGGTTTCTCTAACGCTGTGCCAACTAAACGAAGTACCTGCTCAGTAGGTTCGGTAAAGACTACATCCTCAAATCGTCCTTGTACCTTCGCCCATTCTTCGCGTTGTGATTGCGCGGTACGTTGTGCGTAAGCTTCAAAAGCTTGATGGAGGATTGTCATTAGAAACAGAGGCGTTTGCTTACTTCGGTCTGCCAATTCAGCAAGACTCTGAAGGATAAACATATCCCCTTGTGACGGATGTTGTGCGGCGTATTCAAGAAACTTTCCGAGTTCGTCAACTACGAGTAAAAGTCCTGAACCTCCAGCATCACAAACTTGGTGCGTTGCTAATTCAAATAAGTGTGTTATTTCAGAGGCAGGTGGTAAAGTGTCGTTTTCTGCTGTTTCCAACAAGTTAGCGAGTTCTTGATTGAGTGAATTAGGATGTTGTTTGCCGTTGTGAGCAGTGAGTCCACGTTCTAAACCGCGCAAAAGGGCAAGTGAAAGGGGAGCACGTTCTCCAGAGATAAGCACTGGACAGAATCCAGAGGGTGTCCGCTTTCCATTACCGTTTGTGCTGATGAATCGGTCATATAGCGAGGCATCTCCACCTTTTAGTAGTTCTAAAGCCTGCTGTGTTGTTGGCGCATTAGAATTGCCGAGCAGTTTTGCGATGAAGAGGGCAAACGCTGATTTTCCTGACCCATAGGGACCGGTGAGTGACCACGCTTTAGATGTTGCCTCATTTTCAAGTGCTGAAATGACACGGGATAACATCTCTCGCGCGGTGACAGTTAAAACATATCCATCAAGGGCATTTTCTGTATAGAAGTCACGTTCAAGGTGTACCGAACGACGAAAACGGCCCTTTACATGAAAAAGTTCTGACAAAGGAATGTTACCCATAATACCTCTCTAAAGGTTGCATCGGGTTTATATCTCTATGCCGATAGACCTGCTTCAGATCAGCGGTTTCATCGTATTGGAGTCACCATTGGTGAGTTGCTCAAGTTTTTCAAGGTATGTAGTCATGGTGTCTTCGTCTAATCTGAAAATTCGTCCGGGACTTAAGGGGGCAGACATTAGTTCTCTGAAAGGCAGTGCGTCCCTTTCGGTGAATTGAGAAATCCAAAAGGCTATTAGTGTTGTTGTAAAAATCTCAATTGGCAACGTCTCTTTTGCACCCCGCTGCAATTCGTATCCTTCACCTTCCGGCAATTCGGTGATAAGGTTGAGTTCAACAAGGGGACAGTCAAACGATTCTTCTACGACAGCAGCGTCATTGCGTGAATGGCAATAGGTTCGGATAAAGCAATTGACATCCCGTTGAAGTGTATTGTCAGAAAAGGAGCGCATAGATTTTTTCTGTTGTTTTGCCCATTCGTACATTTCCTCAGTGAATGTTGTCCGAGCGAATTGATTTTTCTTTAAAATGTTAAATGCCCAGTACCACGCGGTCGCTTGATTGATATTTGTTGCGATCTGCCAGTGGATTAACCACAAAGTGGCCGGATCATTGAGGTACGGGTCAAATCCTTCGTTGTCATCAAAAATGGCTTTGCCGAAGATCGTGGGAACAAATCTACCCTGTTGATTGCCATTCGTCGTAATAAGGCCGGCGACACTACACCAGTGCCGAATGGAACTTACCATGTTTTTACCAACCCCTAAGATAACTGGGGCATCGTCGTCTGTAAAAACGTTTGGATTATCCATCACCGCATCAACGCCCTTCTTTAGCCACGTATACCGAAACGGAAAGGTTTGGTGTCCCGAAAAGGATGGATTAATCAGATATGGAGACTTTGAATGTTCAGCAAGTAGAAGATTTTCCATACAATGTATTATACTATCAACACCAGAAAATATCAATGCAATTATTCTGTGTTTTTGGTGGTGCGGTTTGGTATGGGAAGAGTGCAGTTTTGCTATTGGCGAGTTTCAATAGTTGTTTTGATTTTTAGAAACTCTATAGTATAGAAAAGAAGATTCATAGTAAGGTTTTGGGAATTACCTACTAATGGTTCTCTACTAATCAATATGAGGATTAGATTTTTCACTTTCGAGTCGATCTAAGGTTTTTTTGAGACTGGGAGAAACTACGGCAGCACGATTAAAATCCCAATGATCTTGAACAAATTCGCTTAAACGAATGTTATATCTGGGACCTACTTTAGCGGTGCTCCTCTTTTCGTTTGGAACAAGATCTCTCCGCAGCGATGTGCATTTACTCTTCTTAGCGAGGGAAACCAGAGTTTGCTTGGGGTCAAGAATTTCGTCAGTTTTGTATGGGATTTGGTTTGCTGGAATTTGTAGAAATTCCGCGAAAGCATGTTGGTCTGCCATCACCCAAGATTCAACTTCCATGACCGCTACACGAAGAAAAAAACCGAGATTTAGCGGACCTCTAATCCAAGATTGAATTAGTTCGGGTGGACAAATGTTGGGTGAATCCAAATCTGTCAAAATAAATACATCATAAGGTTTTCTCGCGTTTTGATTGAGCCCTTCTGCTTTTGTCTTCAGGTAACCATATCCGCTATAACCAATTCTTTTCACGATCACAAATCCAAGTTTCTGGAGAATTTTAGTCGCCACCGCATCGCTGAGATTATCTTCAACAGCGAGTAACACACCATTTGATTTCATTCTAAAGACTCCGAAGTTTCAACGTGTTCAAGATTACTTCTTGAAAGTACAACTTCTCCAGCTGTAAATCCTGACTCAAGAAGTTGTCTTACGGCTTCAATATCGGAGGCTGCTTTCACTTCTGTTCCAGTTTTTGTGGGTGTGAGCATTAGTACTTCAGTGCCATCAATACCAGGTTCCAACAGAAGTGCGTCGCTATGTGTGCTAACTAAAATTTGACCCCCTGTTTTTATCTGCATTTCAAAAAAAGAGGGGCAAGTTGAGATACAATTCCTACATGTAATGAAAGTTCGGGTTCTTCCAATAGGAGTAGCGATTCACTTTCAAGAAGAGTCCACAAAAGACCCAATAACCTAAGGGTACCATCAGAAAATTGATTTTCTCGTTGTGCTGACGAATTCGGATGCCAGTGGGAACAACGTAATGATAAGTAAGGACGTCCTGTTTCATCGTGAGAAAATTCCAAATGTTCAAGTTGAGGCACAGCGATTTTGAGTGTTTTTTCAATAATTTTCATGCGTGAAAGGCGTGTATCTTCGTCTACACCTGCAATCTTTTCAAGTAAACCGTGCCCAAGTTGAGTTCGGGTTGACTTGCTTCTGGTTCTGGAACCTGAACGTCGAACATTGGTATCGGTCTCAACAGAGTCTACCGTAATCAAATCGGGAAAACGGAGAAGTTGCGGTACTAAATGAAGATAAGTGATGGAGTGAAAGAAGTCTACCAATTCTCCGAAATCGTGATTGGTATCCTCAAGAGTAGCGTTGATGAGTCGATCCGGATTCTTTTCGTCTTCTGCATTCGGTCTGTCAAGAAGCAACGTTCCATCTTTCCACACTCGCTCATGTGTGAGAATAGCAAAATAACGATGGGTGTAACTTTGCTTTTGAGGCACTTCGCGAAATCCCAACGCATATCTCCAAGTTTCAGGAGATTCTGAAGTGTCAGCAAAGCAGACTTCAATTGATACTTCTGCCTCTTGCTCAGCTACCAAACTTCGAATGATAGGCACCCCACCACGCCCAGAGATTGCTTCCTGTAGTCCTCCGCCCTCACTTTTGGTAATATCTTGAAGAAAGCGGAAGATGTCCAAGAAATTGGATTTACCCGATGCATTTGGTCCGACAATAAACTGACGCTCATATAGCGAAACATCAATCTGTCGAAAATTACGCCAGTTTGTGGCATTAAGATGTGTGATAATCATAATATCCTTTTAAATACAATGCATTCGACGTGTTTTTGTTATTTTATTACGGAGTGTAGTATTTAAGGGCTAAAATTATATTTTTCGTCAAACAACTTGGGCATTAACTTCATGCTTAACCCAAAATGGGTATACACGTCTGTTACAAAATCATAAGCAACCCGATCAGGGTGAAAATTAATATCCACAGTCTGTTTTGAAATTATGGGGTGGGGAGACTCGTAGACGCGTCGCTCGTTCTCAAATTTGCCAAAATTCGGATTGCTTGGATGTCTTCCCACCAGCAAAAAACCGCTAAGATTATGGTATTCCTGTTGGACCAGAATCCGAGAGTCAACATTGGCTGCTGTATAAACTGCCTCAACTAACCTTAGGAATGTAACTGGAAACTCACAAACGACATAAGGGTATAGCCATTCTGAGTCCCGAAACATCTCAAAAGCGGATATTTGCCATTGAAACAGACTGTCGGACAGTGGACATCGTAATTCAAAGAAACCATTGTTCAATAAGATTACTTCACCTTCACCATAATTGAAACCGAAAATTCCATCAGGAATTGGAATAACTTCTTGGATGCCTACGAAACCGAATCCTCCCTTACGCACACCTGGGGGATTCTGTAAAAGGTTATGGATTTTCGACTCCTGTGTCGGGACTGCATCTGAAACCATTGTCATAGGGACAGCGAAGATTCTATAATAGGGTTCACTTGATACTGCCTCATCAAATTGCAATTTCATTAAGTCAAGAAACCTTTTAACTTCTGCTTCATTTAAATCATCGTCTGTTTTTAGTCTCATCACCGTGTTATAGTCTCGAGAAGCGAGATCATGTTCACCAATGTTCTTGTAAGCAATGCCACGATTGTTATATACTTCAGGAATCTCTGGATTTAGTTTTATTGCCATGTTGAAATTTTTGATGGCCGTGTCATACTCACTTTTGTTTAGGTACGCTAGCCCACGATTGTTATATGCTTTGGCAAAACCTGGTTGAAGTTTTATTGTTGTGTTATAGTCCTCAATGGCTTTGTTATATTCACCTTTGTTAAAATAAATCAAACCGCGATTGTAATATGCCTCACTTTTATCTGGTTGGAGTTTTATTGTTGTGTTATAGTCTTCAATAGCTTCGTCATACTCAATTTTATTAAAGTAAGATAGTCCACGGGCGAAATAAGCGTCTGCATGATCGGGTTTGAGTTCTATTGTTTTGGTATAGTCTGAAATAGCCCTCTCACTTTCTCCTTTGTAAAAGTAAGAATTTCCACGATTGTAATAGGTATTTGCATCATCAGATTTTAATGTTAGGGCATTGGAATAGTGTCTAATAGCTTTTTCAAGGGCATTTTGTTTTTCTTCAGGAGTACTCAATTTAACTCCTCTCTGTTGCCAAGTAAGACCCTTGTGAAACTCAGTATACACACTTTGATGGGTGCTATGGCTCATAACATATCCATAAAGATCGTTATAGATAGTTTCAGCAGATATACCGTGTGTCTTTTGTAGATATTCCAACATATATTGTTTGATATTTCGTGGAATAGTGATTACATCAGACGTGTCCAGTTCAATATAGCCTTTTGGAGGCCTAACATATACGATCTTTTGGATACTGGCATGATTTCCTGGACTCCGAGGAAAATAGGTCATTTCTTTTATTTTCTCGGTTTTTTGTAAGATAATTCGACCATCTTGATCAGGTGAAACGGTACAGGAAAAAAAAATTGCAATGAGATAGTCAGTCGTAAATTCTATTAGGTTTGTTTTACCACCATAACGTTGAATCTCTGTAAGGATTTTAAAATCATCTGTCTCACTGGTGTACTTCTTAGCCTCAACTAGAATATCCTGTTGAACTGTCTCTATATCAAAAGAATCTGTTTCAATGTCTTGATACTCTCGGTAGAGGTTTGAGCAAATTATCGGAAAGTGAGCAGGTTCCCCACGATATATGTAAGTGCTATCTACAAATTTTTCCGTTAATTTACGGATAATTTCCGAAATGCTGCTTAACAAATTTTCTTGGTGGTTGGACTGATCTAACATGCGGATCTACCTTCCTTTATTCTGCGAATCTTCATTTTCCACACGAACAATTATACCATCAACACCAGAAAATATCAATGTATTATTCTATAATTTGGCTTGACGTTTCAGGATAAGATATGCTATCATAATCGCAACAGTGTCAGAGGCACAATCTTCTTCAGCGCGATAGGCAAAAGGAGCAATAGAATGAGACAGAACAGACCATCACGAACGTTCTTAAAGAAAAAGCAGATAAAACCGATGATTGTGTGGTATCTAATTCTACTTGCAGGCATCCTGATTTTAGTTTGGAAGATGCGAGATATCGTTTCCCTGATATAGTGTCTACGACTTTTCATCGGTTCTGGTATTCAGTCAAGACGACGTATGATTTGCAACACATATCAATTTTCAGAGGAGAAATCACAAACATGTCCTACTTTAATCCTTTACGGCGAACTTTTAAGGTTACCCATATTGCTACATTTGGGATACTGCTCTGCTTAGTGTCATTATGGAGTTGCCAGTCGTCGGACAAGCAACAGGATCAACTCATAATTATCTCACCACATCCGGAAAGTATTGAGACAGAATTCGGCAGTAATTTTGAAAAGTGGTATGAGGAACAGACAGGCAGATCCGTCAAAACGGATTGGCGAGATGTGGGCGGCACATCATCCAATTATCGGTTTATTGAGTCTGAGTTTAAGCGTGTCCCAGAAGGTATCGGTATTGATATTTTCTTTGGCGGTGGAACGGACAGTTATCTCCGTCTGGCTGAAATGGATTTATTAGTATCATACAAACTGCCTGATGCTCAATTGGAACAGATTCCACAATCGTATCATGGTATTCCTGTCTACGACTCTAAACATCGGTGGTATGGTGCGGCGTTATCAAGTTTCGGTATTATGTATAATGATCAGCTGCGTGAGATGGAAAATTTATTGGAAGCCACAAAATGGGAGGATTTGGGAGACATCGCTTTGATTGATAAAATCGGTGCGGCGGATCCGAGAGAAAGCGGTAGCGCACACATGATGTACGAGATTATCCTTCAAACACATGGCTGGGAGAACGGATTCGCGCTCCTGACGAAATTGGGTGGAAATGTCAAAAAGTTCTCCGCTGGATCTAACGTTATTCCAAGAGATGTTGCGAATGGCGAAGTGATTTATGGGTTAGCCATTGATTTTTATGCTTACAGCCAAATTGCAGTATTGGGTTCTGATATAATCAAATATGTAATGCCAACCGATGGCACGGTCGTCAATCCGGACTCAATCGCAATTCTCAAAGGTGCACCGAATATGGATGTGGCGAAAAAATTTGTTGAGTTCGTTTTATCTAAACAAGCACAAAAACTGTGGATGCTGCGCAACAGTGATCCTGAAGGACCGAAATGGGAGGGTGGACTGAATCGTGCAAGTGTCCTACCTGCTCTCTACGATGAATTAGGGGATCGATGCGTTGTGACAAACCCGTTCGCCTTGGAATTATCTCCATTTCCTTATGATGCTGAAAAAGGCAGTACACGATGGGATATTGTTAACGATCTCTTTGGCGTTCTCATAATTGATTCGCATATAAACCTTGTTGATGCGTGGAAAGCAATCGCGGAATGTAAAAATGTAGACACGCGCGATGCCGCAATAGCAGCACTGGTTGAGATGCCGATTTCTGAAGAAGAGGCGATGAAAATTGCTGCTTCTGATTGGAAAGACCAATTGTATCGCAACGAAAAGATTAAAGAATGGGGACAATTCGCTAAACAGAAATTTAATAAGACAAAAGAATTGGCAAAGCAGTAGTCATTTACATTGAATTGCGCGACTACGAACGGGTTTTTTGTTTATGAAAAGTGATTATTCAGAAATGGTATTAGATGGGATGCATCAGGTTGAAAAATAGGACAGTGACGTGCTTTATACGGCTTGACATGCCGCTAAATAAATGCTATACTCCATATTACGATGAAGCACATGAAAATCCATAGGGAGAAAACAGATGGCATTTACGGATTTCAAATCAATTATGCAAGTTCAAGAAACTTTCGACATCAAATATACTGAAGAGGACTATATCCAATATGGTCAATAACTCCGCGCTAAAGCATGGGGCTTGTGCGAAGCGCATGCCAAGCGTCCACTCCACAAGTTAAACGGTTGATTAGACGATATATCGTGGGTCTTGTCGTGGCAGACAAAAAGATGTTTCGGATGCTCCCCAAGTCTGATTCCTCTCTGATCCCATGATGTCGATGGGGCAACATATACCGCGAGAGCGTGGGCTTACAGCCATTATTTCTGGTAAAGACATCGTGTCAGGTCAAGTAAGCGAGTAGTGACAGTCTCACTGAACGAAGCAGCACAACTGAATCCAGACTCCCAATGTGCAGGTGGAGATAAAACAGCACTCCCCTTTTGGGGACAAACTAAAAATTAGGAGGCGGGCTTTCCTCCCCTGCCTAAAGGCGAGGGGTTTCCAGCCCGAAGATTTTGATGAGACAGTCCTCTCAATAAGCGACTTGAATAAGGTGTTCGGTGCGATTGGATATTTATTGTATGCTAATTTGTCCAGGACTTACGCAAATTGAGCAGAAAAAGGAAATATTGGACTTAAAAAGTCATTCTTTCGGTATTTTAACCCCTTAAATCCCCCTTATCAAGGGGATTTTTGAACCTATTGCGTAAGTCCTAATACTGTTATCATGAAAACAAGGCTATTTCAAACCGTGTTTAGTTAATTCCTGCCAGAATCCCGACTAATTCGACAAAATGCGCTTTCACTTGAGGAAGAACATGAAAATTACGATTATAGGAACAGGATACGTAGGGTTGACGACAGCAGTGGTACTCGCCTATCTAAACCATAATGTCGCTGCAGTAGATAAAGATAACAGCAAACTCAGTCTTTTACAAGAAGGAAAAAGCCCTATCCATGAACCCGGAATTCAGTGTCTTCTTGACGAAGTATGCCACACTATCCGTTTCACACCGAGCATTGCTGAAGTGGTTCCAGATGCAGAACTCATCATGATTGCTGTTGGCACACCTCCGAAACAAAATGGAGAGGCAGATACACGACACGTTGAACAAGCTGCAAGAGAGGTGGCAGAAGTATGCCATCCGAATAGACACTATACGCTTGTGATCAAATCAACCGTTCCAATTGGCACAAATAGACGTGTTGCTGAGGTAATTGAAAATGTGTTTTCAGAACGCAATATTCAAGGTAATGTTTCGATTGCTTCCAATCCAGAGTTTTTGCAAGAAGGTTTAGCACTACAAGGCGCATTCTATCCAGATCGTATTGTCGTCGGTGCAAACAGCGATGATGCGTTAGATGCGTTACGACGTCTGTATCAGCCGATATTGGAGCAGACATTTGACCCGCCAACTTCGTTACCACGTCCCGCTGCTTACTACCTGCCGCCGATGATGACAACAGATCCGAACAGCGCAGAGATGATAAAATATGCCGCAAACACATTTCTCTCGCTAAAAATCAGTTTTATTAACGAAATTGCGGGTCTTTGTGAAGATGTCGGAGCAGATGTCACAGAGGTTGCGCGCGGCATTGGACTTGACTCGCGCATCGGACATCGGTTTCTCCGTGCTGGTTTAGGTTGGGGTGGCAGTTGCTATCCGAAAGATACCGCTGCGTTATTAGGCGTTGCTGCACAAGCTGGATACGAGATGCCAATTACAGAGGCAGCACGTACTGTTAACTTTGAACAACGTAAACGCATTGTAGACAAGTTGCGGAACGTTTTGAAAACACTCAACGGGAAAACTATCGGTATCCTTGGACTCGCTTTTAAACCGAATACAGACGACATTCGAGAGGCTCCCGCGCTTGATATTATCCGTCAACTGGTTGCTGAAGGTGCGAACGTCCGGGCACATGACCCAATCGCAATACCCAACGCGCAGCAAGTTATGAGCGACATCGCTGTTGATTTCATTGAAGATGTGTCCCTACTCTCTCACAACGCAGATGCGCTTGTGCTTGTCACTGAATGGGAACTATACCATAGACTGGACCTACGCAAACTTGCTAAACAGATGCAGACTCCAATCCTCATAGATGGACGGAACGTTTTTTCACCACAAGAAGCGATGAATGCTGGCTTCCATTACATCGGCGTGGGTAGATAATTCTGACTTGATAGAATATGGACAATCACAAACAACCCCAACCTTTCAATCCAAATTGGCATCGATATTGTCAACAGGTGCCGTTTCCACCATATCGACATATCCCAGGCACAACACCCCATCCGATTCGCGACCCACTCGGACATAGTTACGGCATAGAGGAGGAATTTGATGAGACGCCGCTTCCACCAGAAATGTGGAAACAGAACGAAGCATATTTATATGGCGTTGACCTCTACAACTTTGCGTATTGGTGGGAGGCACATGAAGCATGGGAGGGTTTATGGCATCAAGCGGAAGATACATATCGGATCTTCCTACAAGGGTTAATTCAGGTGTCTGCCTCGCTTATCAAGTATCACATGCGGATGCTGCGACCGTTGCGTACACTCTCTACTGCTGGACGCGAGAAATTGCGGCAAGTTGTCGTTGAATGTGGTGATGCAAGGAGCGACTATATGGGTATGAATCTAACTGAATTTTTGGAAACAGCAGACACGTTTTTCGAACCGTTCTTTTCAGAGCATGTTACAGAGAAGACCTATCAACAGATTACGGTTCAACCATTAATTCTGCTTCAGTTTTAGACGATAGGAAAATACAGATACCTTTCTATCAATACCTTCGCCAAAAAATAGTTGAATAAATAGGGTGGTTGCCCTAAAGTTATACTATAGTTTGGACAGTTTTATCCTGTCAGGACTTCCGATCAGCTGAACACCTAAATATGGGGGAGAACTGGTGCTGGTAATGGAGTTGACGTTCATTGTTCGCGGGTTCGATTCCCGCCTCCTCCAATTAGGTGTTCAGCGGTTGTTTTTTATGTATTCAGAACGATGAGTCAGAACGCATATATTGTAGCACATTTTTTATAGTAAAGTCAAATCTTTTTTCAAAATTCAGGGTTATTTAGTTTTAAGAATTATCAGTTGATGCGTGTTACTGATAGTTTATTTCGTAGGTCGGGTAGAGCGGTAGCGAAACCCATAGGTGTCAATTTAAGAAAATATTTTGTGTATTTTGATAAAAAAAGTGTTGCAAAATGGAGACACCTCTTACATAATGTAGAAAACGATTTTAATTAATTCTACAAAAGAGGTGTTCCGATGTCTATACTAACACAGGTTCCCGATAAAATGCAAGAGATACTCCAAAATAGAGCCAATGAGATAGCCCAGCGTTGTGGGTTGGTTCAAAGAATACGTAAACTCACAGGTGCTGGCTTTATTCAGACCCTCGTATTCGGGTGGCTTGAAGCACCTGATGCCAGTTATGCTGATCTTGCCAATACCGCACAGGCTTTAGGCATTGACGTCTCTCGTCAAGCGATTGAACAACGGATGACACCCGAGGCAGCCGAGACACTGAAGGCAACACTTGAAGAAGCGGCAAGCCAAGTGCTTACCCTCAAACCTCAATGTCTCCCGTTGCTGAAACACTTCACGGGTGTTTATGTGCAAGATAGCACTTGGATCACACTCTTAGATGAACTCCATACAATATGGAAAGGCGCATCCTGTAGAACACAAAAAAATAAAGCTGCCTTGAAACTCCAAGTCCGCTTTGATGTTTTGACCGGCACTTTCCAGCACTTTCAACTTACGGATGGCACCACTGCTGATACGAAGGCGGAAGAGCAGTTTCAACCTCTACCTGCGGGCAGTTTACGCTTGGCAGACCTCGGCTATTTTTCGCTTGCCGAGTTTGAAAGATTGACACAAGCTGGCGTCTTTTGGATAACAAAGTTCAAAGCCGGTTGTTCACTTTTTGACGAACAACAAGAACCTTTTTGTTTACAGAAGCGGCTTGCCTCAGAAACCTCAGACACCGTCAACCTGAGTTGTTTCATCGGTGCTTCAAAGCGACTTCCAGCACACCTTGTCGCCTTACGGATCAGCGAAGAAGAAGCAAACAAGCGTCGCCGATATATCAGACGAGATGCTAAACGCAGACAGACAAATCCTTCAAAACAACGCCTAAAACTCGCAGGATGGAACATCTATATCACAAATATAGATACGGATCAGTTTACCCCTGAACAGATCGCAGCCCTTGTTCGCATCCGGTGGCAAGTTGAGTTGATGTTTAAATCTTTCAAAAGCATCGGCAAAGTTCACACATCCCGAAGCAAAAAACCTTATCGGGTCTTATGTGAGGTATACGCCAAACTCATCGCACAACTCATAAGACACTGGGTGATGATAGCAATCGGATGGAGATGTATACTATATAATATCATCAAAACAGCTGAACTTGTCGGTTTATACGCACGCATCATTACAATCAGTTTTCGTAAATCCAAAACTGCTTTATGCAGAACTCTTAGGGATATAAAACAGACTATACTCAATGATGATAGGAGGATACGGAGCATTGGCAAACACACAACTTTTAGACTTCTACAAAATGTTGAAAATCCTTAAATTGACACCTATGGGTAGAGCGGTAGCGAAACCCAACATGAACTAAACGGGTCGGGTTTCGCAAACTCTACCCAACGGACAGGTAGTTTATATAGAAATGTGAAAAAATATAGCAGAAAAACCTAAAACTAAATAGCCCTATCAAAATGTGGTATAATAGCGAAAAAATGAGAAAACTAATGTCCGAAACTACTTATTCCGAAAAGTTTTATAGTGAGATTATTCCACATAAAGCGGAAACGCTAGCGCAGCAGGATAGCGTCCAAAGATTTTTAATTTTACAAAGGCTTCAAAAACCCGCATCCTATTCTGTGCAAATCCATAGGATATTCGGATGTTCAACAGACATATATTGTCCTATTTCAGGGCAATCTTTAGCATCGGGTTTACAAAACCCTCCTACAAGAAAAGATAACGGAACTCACACTATTTGGCAGTCGCGGTAAATCCTGCTGTTTTGATGACATTCGCGAGTTCATCAACTGTAACACTGTTTTTCCGCACCTTAATAACTGCTTGGTCGGGTAGAGAAACTTCAGCACTGATAACATCTTGGTGTTTTGTAAGTGCATCCTGCACTTTAGCGACACAAGCCGATCACGTCATACCTGACACTGCCAAGGTTACTTCCTCGCTTGCTGTCGTTTCAATTGGCACGGACATAAAAATTTTCAATTGTTCGCCTGATTCGGCATCAAAAACACGGATTTTTCCATCAAAACCCGCTGCAGCGAGTTGTGTGCCATCAGGGTGAAAAGCAAGTGCAAAAACACTTACGGTATCGCCCTGCATAGTTAAAAGTCTTTTTCCATTTTTCACGTTATAAATACGTGCTTCACCCCCAGAACTTCCGACTGCAAATTTGCTTCCATCAGCCGAGAAAGCTACAGCATCAATAGATCCTGCCTGAGGTTCGTAAGCTTTAATCAGGTTAAAGTCTGTGTTGCCAACGTCCCTACGGGTTTGACGGAACATTCTGTAAAGCCTCGGAACTCTGTCTTTTCCAACACTCAAAACCTGGTCTGTATTTGGGTGTCTCACAATAGCGTTGATTTCACCGTAACCTTTGTTGCTTGAGTTGACATCGTCTACAAACGATCCTGTATCTACCTCAACCAATTTGAGCGCAGTGTCACGACTACAACTGACAAAATGTGTGCCATCTGTAGAAAAAACAGTCCCGAACACCCAATCACCGTGATTATCAAATTTTACAAGTTCCTTCTCGTCCGCAACAGAGATAACGCGTACTGTTTTATCTGAAGACCCAAAAGCAACACGACTAGCATCAGGTGAGAAAGAAAGACCGTAGATAGTATCATAAGTGGAACGAATTGCTTTGATGAGTTTATTCGTAGCAGTATCCCACAACTGAACCTCACCAAATTGTGCTGGTGAGCCACCTGCCACACCCAAGGTTTTGCCATCTTTGGTATAGACGATTGATTGTATCCGCCGCGCTTTTCCTACCAATCGTGCTTTTAGTTCAAAATTTTTTGTGTCATACAACAGAACTTCTCGGACGCCAGACACAGCGAGCATGCTTCCATCGGGTGAGTACGTCATAGCTGAAACAACCGGCGGCACCGTATAACTCGGGTAGGTTTCACCGTCCATTTCGTCTGTTTCATCAGGTGTATCATCTTTTGCACCTTCAAGAATCCAACCTCTGAACAAATCTACCTCTTCAGTAGTCAGCGGTTCCTGGTTCTGCGGCATCGCGGGTGGGTCACCAGAAATTAGTTCAATAATGAGACTTTCATCCGGTTTACCGGGGATAATCGCTTCTCCAGCCTTCCCACCTCGCTTGAGTTCAGCAAAAGATGTCACTATCAGATCGCCATTCGGATCGCCAGGGTGATGGCATCCTTGACAACTCCGTTTGAGAATGGGGAGAATTTGTTTGTGATAACTCACTGGTTCCTCTTTGGCATGGTTATCTGCCACTACAATCGGACTCCACAGCACAAAGCAGAGTAGAAAAATCCATAAATGATTCATAAACTTCAATCTTGATATTTTCATGTTAGTTGAAAATCCTCCCTCTCTCGTTACGACCCATTTTCTATTGTAAACTGCACCAAAGTACCACTATTAGTATATCAATTTTTAAATTATAACGTGAGTCCGAATAAAAAGATTCAATGACTACTGTCCATTAGGTAGAACGGAATACACAATAAAATCCGACATAAAAGCGCGATTCATTCTCCATTTAAACTGAAAATATCGAAAAATGAGTGAAACCCAACTCTTTTTTATCTTTTGGACAGACGCTCGGAATCAAATATCAAATTCACGTTCAATTATATCACAATTTTACCCAAAAATACAAGAAAACATACCGTAACTACCAGGGTTATTTAGTTTTAAAAATATTCAGTTGATGAGTGTTACTGAGAGTTTCTATTGTCCGTCGGGTTTCGCTTCGCTCTACCCATAGGCGTCAATTTAAGGAAAGAACTCGTTTGTAGTCGCGCAATTCATTGCGCCTCGGACATTCAAAGAAAAGAGGCGCAATGAATTGCGCGACTATGAACGCTGATATTCTCGTCCTTTGCGTTATTTGAAATGTTGATACAAAAAGGTGCGGTTAGGAAACCGCACCATAAGCGTCAATTTAAGGAAAGAACTCGTTTGTAGTCGCGCAATTCATTGCGCTTCTTACATTCTAAGAAAAGAGGCGCTATGAATTGCGCGACTACGAACGCAGATATTCTCGTCCTTTGCGTTATTTGAGATGTTGATACAAAAAGGTGCAGTTAGGAAACCGCATCTACCGTAGTTGGAAACCGCTAAATTGACGCCTATGGTGCGGTTAGGAAACCGCACCTACCGGACCTGGGGAAATCGGCTTTACCGAATTAAATACTTAAACTTCATCTAACCGCACCTAATACCAAGAAAAATGAGATAAATCCCGTTAATTTGATATTATATCACTTTTCAGTGAAATTGACGATATTTATCATGTCTATTCTTCATTTGACATTTTTAGCATTTTATGGTATTTTATAATTGAGGATGTTGGCAATGTTCGTAGTTTATCAAAATTAAATTTGATATATAGGATTGGGTGAGGATGAATTCCTTGTCCATATTTGGTCATCTTCACATTGAAGACTAAGTTATCTGAATGCGGGTCTGATTAAACTTTTGAGGAGGAACACAAAGGGTTTTATGAAGAATCTCACAATTATTCCATTAATTCTAATTTTGTTCACTTGCTTTGCATGTGAAACAGAACAGAAAGGTCCCAGTCATCTGGAGGTAGGAAGAACAAAGCTTATTGATAGTGGACTCGCTATTGAAGCAATTGGGCTACTCACAAAAGCAGAAAAAAAAGAAGATGATAAAGCAGAACCACGCGCACTGCTTGTGATAGCATATTCATACGCACTTGAATCAGGTGCGGCAAAGGGACAAGGGTATGAGCAAGAATACAAAAAACAAAGGGCTGAGAGGATTGCTGCTCTGAACGAGGCTGAGATAAATAAAATGATTGAAAATCTCAGGAAACGATCGCAAGTGCAGCAAAATGGGTTTAAAGCATTAGCAGAAAAGGGAACGGATGCTGCGGTTGTAATTGTTGATCAATTTTGCAGTGGGGCATATCCAGAAGTTCATGATCTTTTTATTTCAACCCTTGTAAAGATAGGATCTAAGGCGGTTGACCTCATCTTAGAAAAAATCAATGATGTAGCAACGCCTGCCAAAGCAAAAATGGAACTCATTCGGGTACTTGGCGAAATTAAGGATAAAAATACGGTTGAAAAATTGAAGTCCATTGATATTACCAGTATGATCCCTGCGCTCAAATTGGAAGTCTACACTACCCTCTACAGACTCGGTGAAACCACCTATAAATCCGAAATTCTCACTGGACTAACCGCCAATGAAGTTGAGGTGCGTCGTGCTGCAGCAAAGGCTATGAAAAACCTAAAGGGTGTTAACACAAAATCTCTTATCAATGCACTAAAAGATATCGATTCACAGGTAGTCACTGACATCGCAGAGGCTTTATCTGTTCATAAAACAAAGGATGCTGTTGAACCTTTGATAGATATACTCAAGAGTGAGCATGACACTGACGTAAAGGAAAGTGTCCTTAAAACGCTTACTGCCTATGCTGAAGTTGGGGGAGATATCAAGAAAGGGATAGGGAGACGGATTGCTGTACTGCTTATTGACGAAGAAGTAAGTAATTCGCAAGATCGACTTCGACTTGTATATTTTTTGAAGCATCCAGCGTTAGTGAAGCAGCTCAAAGCAGCCAGACTTCTTGATGACCTTGACACAAAACTTTACGAATATGCCGAAAAAGAGGAAAGCAAACTCGTAAAAACAGCACTTCATGACCTTCTTGAGTTGATTAGAAAATAGCGTGTTGAGTGGATGTGAATTTATACCAAATTAACCCGATCTGTAGTGTGAGGTCCCCGTGCCTTGCAATGCAGATCGGGTTAATTGGGTATCAGAGCAATTCAGTTTTCCATACTTTGATCTGATTTTACCCAGTCCCGGTAGGTGCGGTTTCCTAACCGCACCATTAGCGTCAATTTAGTGGTTTTTCAAATATGAGAAACCCTCTTTAGTCCCGTAGGGACGATATGTTTATAGAAAACGTGGTAACCCCAATCTCTTTAGCCCCGTAGGGGCGGAATGTTTATAGCAATGGGTTACCAATCGGGATATGTCGCTCGGACGGAGCTAAAGAGACGTGTCTGGACGGTGTACTATAAACATATCGTCCCTACGGGACTAAATGTCCGACAATATCAATAACCATGCCTATTGATAAGGGTTCATAAAAACATAGACGTTTCCTTAAATTGACGCCTATGGTGCGGTTTCCTAACCGCACCGGATCTTCAAAGAAAAATGCACGAAACCTGAATAATCTCTTAAAACTGAATGGCTCTGAATTGGGTATAATACCATATTAACGTGATTTGTAGTGTGAGGTCCCCGTGCCTCACAACCGTGTGCTATATCAAAAGACGTCGAATCAAGTTAATTGGGTATAAAATATTATTGACACAAAAATGTATCTATTATATCATATTTCAAAATGCTATTCCCTTGGCAGGGCTATTTAGTTTTAAGAATTATCAGTTGATGCGTGTTACTGATAGTTTATTTCGTAGGTCGGGTAGAGCGGTAGCGAAACCCAACATGAACTAAACGGGTCGGGTTTCGCAAACTCTACCCAACGGATAGGTAGTTTATATAGAAATGTGAAAAAATATAGCAGAAAAACCGAAAACTAAATAACCCTGGTCCCTTGGATACCTAAGGGGTGGTTTTATGCGATTTACGTAATATCGTATTTCGCACTTATGCTGATGTTAGGAGGAAAAACGAGCATAACATGAAAAAACTTGTAACGATATGCCTTGTTTTAATATGGGTTGTGTCGTTTGGCTGTAAGCAGGAAAAAATCATTTCTGAAATTTCAGTGGGTAGAGAGAAGTTGGTAGGAGCTGGTCTGGCAATTGAAGCAGTTGAGCATCTTAAACTTGCCGAAATCGAAGAGAAAAACAAGGATGAAACTCGGGCACTCTTGCTCATTGCTTATAGTTACGCACTTTCTGAAAACGCTGCGTGGTTAAAAAGTCACAAATTGGAAACTGAATATCGGAGCGAACGGTCTCGACGCCTTGCAGAACTGAACATATCTGAAATGCAAGAAATATTTCGAATTCTTAATGAGAGACATCGTGTTCAAAATGATACTATACAAATCCTAATTGATAAGGGTACTGCTGCGATTCCGCCTATTTTGAAGAGTCTTATTGATAATAAATATTCCAGAACCCATAACGATTTTATATATATCCTGACTCAGATTGGACCCAAAGGTCTGGATGAACTTTTGAAGGCAATAGGTAGTGCAGATACATCTGGTCCTGTTAAAATCATGCTAATCCGAATTATAGGTGATATAGGAGATGTCTCCGCTCAGGAGAGGTTAGAAGCCCTAAGAAATTCAGTTGCGGATGATGGCTTAATGATGGAGTTTAATGTTGCCCTATATCAACTTGGGAATAAAGCATATCAGAAAGATATTGAGGACAGCTTAAGCGATAAAAACATTGTCGTTCGACGTGCCGCTGCAAGATCAATGGTATTGCTCAATCAACCGTCTACTTCTAAATTGGTTAAAGCTCTCAAGGATACCGATGATAAGGTTCGAGAGAACATCGCAAAAGCATTATACAAACACGTTGACCCGAACGCTATGGATAATCTCGTTGGTATACTTACCAATAATTCAGGTAATAACACGAAGCAAGCTGTTATAGATACTTTGAATCATTATGTTGAAAAGGGACTTGTAGATGGGTTAGAACCACGATTAATAGAATTATTGACAAATACTGAGATCCCGGATCACGAAGATAGACTTCGTATTGTTCAACTTCTTAGTAAACCTGCATTGATAAAGCAAATTCAAGCAGCAGACATATACAAAAATTTGCCGTATAAACTCTTTGAATACCATAAGACTAAGGAAAGCAAAAAGATTGTTAAAGATGAACTAAACGCACTACTCCTTGAACTTGACAAATCAAGCGGAGAATAATCCCCGATCAGAAATCACTGGGTATCATGCCGTTTTATAAAATCTACAGTAATCGTAACACCTTTTTTCAGTAGTCGTGTCCCATTACTACAGAAGGAGATTATTATCCGTGCAGAATTATCCTACAGACATCAAGATTATCAAAATTGAGCAGGTTACAGTTGAGATTGACCAACCTCCCATCGGTTGTAACTCTGGTGCGAAAGAGATAAAACAGCCTGATCCAAGTGGGAAGTGGCATGAACGGATAACTTGCATTTATACAAACGATGGCACACTCGGTTGGGGAGCGACGAGTTGGGGAACGACAACGCCAGAGGAAGCCAAAAGTGCTTTAAATAAAAATCCATTTAATATTCTGAACCCAGAAGATGGTGTAGTTGAGGAATTTCGAGGTCTTGAAAATGCCTTGTGGGATACTATCGGGAGAATCCTTGATAAACCTGCCTATCAACTCATGGGAACTGATTCCTATGGCGATGGGTTGCCTGCTTACGATAGCACAATCTATTTCAATGATCTGCTTTACGAAACGAAAGCTGAAGGTCTCCAACGGATTGAAAATGATGTAAAAAAGAGTTTAGCGGATGGATTTACCGCGTGCAAAATGAAAATAGGACGCGGGAATCATCTGATGGAACGTAAAGCAGGACTTCAGCGGGACATAGAGGTTGTTCAACTCGCCCGAAGCACTGCCAGAGAAGGTTTCAATATCCTCGTTGATGCGAACAACGCGTATACTTACGATGAAGTCATTACTTTTCTGAATGAAACAAGTGATTGTGATGTTTTTTGGATAGAGGAGATGTTTGAAGAGGATGTTGAACTGTATCGCAACCTAAAAGGTTATATCCAAGAAAAAGGATTGAATACCTTAATCGCTGACGGTGAAACCCGTACGCGTGCACCGCTTGAATTTTACGATCCATTTTTTGAAGCGGGTGTAATTGATGTTATCCAGCATGATATGAAAGGACTTGGTGTTACGGGTTGGAAACGACTCGCTGATATGGCTGCAGCACATAACGTCAAATGTGCACCGCACAACTGGGGTTCTCTGCTCGGTTTTTTCCTTAGTCTCCAATTCGCAAAGACCATACCGCATTTTCTCTACGGTGAAGTTGCAACACTCACCAGCGATGTAATTGATACGTCAGGTTTTGGTTTCATTGAGGGAACGTTCACAGTGCCTGATACTCCCGGACTCGGTTTGGAACTCAATCAAGATGTTTACGATGCGCGCTACGCTGGTAACGAGGATTGGCAAGTTGCTTTATAGTATTCATACACTATTCGCAGTAATGTAATTGGCATACTCCGCATGCTGAAATCTCAGGTAATCCCATGGAAAAAATTCTCGTTGCAATGAGCGGTGGCGTAGATAGTTCCGTTACCGCTGCCATGATGGTTGATGCTGGTTATGATGTGACCGGAATCACGATGCGTCTTGGTGCACCCGATACAATTGAGGTGGAACCTGAACGTCCCAATTGTTGTTCTCTTGAAGGCATTGAGGACGCGCGACGTGTTGCCACCCAACTCGGAATCCCGTTTTACGGCGTCAATTACGAAGATATTTTCCGAGAACAGATCATTGATTACTTCGTTGCAGAATATCTCGTCGGTAGAACACCGAGTCCCTGTATGGTATGTAACAGAGAACTCAAGTTTGGCAAACTCCTTGACCTCGCAAAAACTTTGGAATGTGATGCTATCGCTACCGGTCATTACGCCCGAATTGAACAACATCCTGAGACTGGACGTTTTCTCTTACGCAAGTCACTTGATGTTAGCAAGGATCAGTCCTATTTTCTTGCAGGGCTTACACAGGAACAATTACGATGTGCCATGATGCCTCTCGGTGAATACACGAAAACCGAGGTGCGCGATCTTGCTCGAAAATATCAGTTGCGAACCGCTGAAAAAGTCGAAAGCCAGGAACTCTGCTTTGTTGCCGATACCAATTATAGACGATTCCTGCAAGACAGAATTCCCGAAAAAATTGAAAGTGGCGATATTATTGACAAGGATGGCAAAGTTCTCGGCAAACACCAAGGTGTACCATTTTATACTGTTGGACAACGACGCGGTCTTGGTATAGCAGTTGGTAAACCCCTCTATGTGACGCAGCTTAATGCTTCTGAGAATACTGTTGTTGTCGGAGAACCGGACGATCTCCTTGAGGACACTATGCATGTAGAACGTATCAACCTTATCTCCATAGAGAAGTTGACGGAACCGATCCGAGCACTTGTCAAAATTCGTTCTCGTGATGATGGTGGTCTCGCGACGATCTCTTCTATCAGCGACACAGAAGCAATTGTCCAGTTTGACGAACCGCGGCGTGCAATTACTCCTGGACAAGCCACCGTCTTTTACGATGGTGAATATGTCATCGGCGGCGGGTGGATTATCAAGTTTCAGTGTCAAAACCCAATGCTTTAGCTTTGGGATGTAGACACCGCCCTCTTGTATTAGACCAAAACTTTTTCTTGACATAAAACACGATTCTTGCTATAATCTCTTTTCGTAACTCCACGGGTTGTGAGCAGGCGTTCTGGGCGCTACATACCGAGTGAACTCACGTAAAGTTGCGACACAAGCGGTAGAAGTCTTTGACACCAGATAGTTGCTGATGGAAGCTTAGAGTGTAATGGGAAAGAGTGGTAGGACACCATCCCGAAAACAGCACTCTCAAAAATGTTCATAAGACACCTTCGGGTGTGCAGGCGGGGCATCGTCTGTTGGAGTAGAGGGTGTTAGACTTGCTTAGCAAGCAACCCTTGTTGATACCACAATCTACACAGCAGGTGGGACAAAAGAACCCCACTGCTTTAGTTGTGGGAGTATGTCAGAGGTACTAGTGCTGAGTAGTAGAGATTCTCTACCTCAGCAACACATCATCCGAGGATTACGCAAATGCAAAAACCTTTTACACCCAATTAACGGGATTTGTAGCGCGAGGTCCCCGTGCCTTGCAATGCTAACCGCTACGTAGAAAACTTCGAATCAAGTTAATTTGGTATTATATGTTGGTTTCCCAAGTTGTCTGAATTAGGATTTATACCCAATTAACCCGATTTGTAGCGCGAGGTCTCTGGGTCCTCCTCGCAATGCTAATCCCTACTATAGTTTGGACAATTTCTGTCTGTTTCATGTTGTTTTCTCAAGTATTTTCTATTTTTCTACGAGTTTTGTGCGAAGTTGTAACCCACAGAAAAACTATTATAGGTTCAGCAAAGGCAGCCCCAGCGGGGCGAAATGTGTATAGAAACGCGGGTGAACAACCCTCTTAGCCCCAGCGGGGCGAAAGGTGTCCCAATAAATCTTATATTGATGTCTAAGGTGTTTCCATTGCCTTGACTATCACTCAAGAACTCTAAAAATTGTCCAAAGTATAGTAATCCCTATTAGAAAACTTCTAATCAAGTTAATTTAGTATTACTATAGTTTGGACAATTTCTATCTGTTTCATGTTGTGTTTTCAAGTGTTTGCTGATTTTTCATTGAGTTTCGGACAGGAACGTAACTCACAGAAAAAGAATTTCAGGTGCAAGCAAGAGCAGCCCCAGCGGGGCGGAATGTCTATAGGGACATTGTGAACAAACCCTCTTTAGCCCCAGCGGGGCGAAAGGTGTCCCAATAAACCAATATTGATGTCAAAAGTGTTTCTATTAATCCAGGCTATTACTCAAGAACCCTAAAAATTGTCCAAACTATAGTAGTATTACAGGATAATAGTTGATAGCATCCAACAGATGAAATTGAAACTTCTCTGCCTCTTCGGTCCGACAGCAGTTGGTAAAACAGAGATCGCGATTCAACTCGCGCAACACCTTAATGCCGAAATCGTATCCGTAGATTCCCGACAAGTCTATCGGCAGATGGACGTCGGCACTGCTAAACCTACTCTTGCCGAACAACAAGCAGCACGACATCATCTCATTGACTGTATAGACATCACACAACCGTTTTCCGTTGCTGACTATCAATCCCTTGCTGACACTACAATCTCAGATATCCAAAACAGAGGCAAACAGGCTTTACTTGTCGGCGGTGCAGGTCTTTACTTTCGGGCGATTGTTGATGGATTGTTTGAGGGACCAGCAGCGGATACTTCACTCCGCAAACAGTTTGAGGCGGATGCTGCACAGCACGGTGTTGATGTGCTCCATGATCGCCTCCGTGCCTGTGATCCGGAATCTGCCGAACGAATCCACCCAAACAACTTGATCCGAGTCATCCGTGCACTTGAAATCTACGAATTGACTGGCATTCCCATGTCCGAACACCAGCAGCAGTGGCATCAGGAAAGCCAGCGGTATCCATTTATCGCCTTTGGGTTGACAATGCCTCGCGCGCTACTTTACCATCGCATTGAACAACGCGCAGACGTGATGCTTGCTAACGGATTGATAGCGGAGGTGGAATCATTGTTAGCAGCAGGATATTCACGGGATACTTTTGCGCTCCAAAGTTTTGGGTATAAAGAATTGATAGCATATCTTGATGGGAAATGTACATATCTGGAAGCCATCGCGCAATTAAAACAGAACACGCGCCGATTTGCCAAACGGCAGTTGACCTGGTTTCGTAAAGATATGCGTATTGAATGGTTAGATCGTGAGGAAACACCCGATATTGTTGGCTATATTTTAAGGAAGATTAAAGGGCAATTATGTTGACATACTCCCCGAGCTAAAGCAACGGGGATTCTTAGCTCTTATATTGGAAAAAGTTCGAGTTGTTTCCAAACGGCTTTTCTTGCTTCCGTCTCTCGTGCCTCCGAATGAGGTCTTATTTGGACTCCACAAGCGTTTTTTTGTGTCTCGGCATGTCCTACCGCGACATTTCTCAAGTTTATTGCAGCGTTGACATCTCTATCTATTTGATAGTCGCATTGACTGCAATGATACGTTCTATCTGACAGCGTCAAGTCATCTTTTTTATGTCCGCAATTGGAACAAGTTTTGCTACTTGCAAAGAATTGCGATGCTTCTGTGAGAGGTATTCCACGTGACTCTGCTTTCGTCTTGAGTTTCTGAAGAAACCCGCCTAACGCGCTATCACTAAGTGCTTTGGCTAATTTTCTGTTTTTTAGCATATTGGTAATCTTTAGCGTTTCTATCGCGATACCACTTGCGCGGTTGACAATATCCGTAGTTGCTTTATGGTGCACATCGTTTCTGATGCAAGCAACCCGATAGTGGATACGTGCTACCTTTAGTTTCTGCTTATACCCGTTGTTAGACTTTGGCACTTTGCGACTCAGTTTGCGTTGTTCTCGTTTTAGTTTTCGCTCATAGCGTTTTAGCGGTCTCGGATTATCATATTTCGTGCCAGCGCTCAAGGTAGCAAGTGTGTTAATGCCGACATCTATACCGATAACAGGGTGCGTTGAGTTATCAACTGCTTCGGTGCCCTCTGTTTCAACGGTGATAGAGACAAACCAACGATGTGCTGTCCTTGAAATCGTAACCTTGATAATCTTGCCAACAAAACGTAACTCTTGAAACATTTTTATCCAACCGATTTTTGGCAACCTTATTTTCTTGCCTTCAACTCGGACAGATTGATTGTTTGTCGTGAAACTTTGTTTATGTCCACGTCCTTTAAACTTCGGAAATTTCGCACGCTTGGATACCCAATTCGCAATAGCAGCAGACAAGTTGTCAAATATGCTTTTGTTCGCTACAACTTGATCCATGTCTTTCGTCCAATCATGTTGTCCTTTAGTAACATTAAATCTTTTGTTCAATGCTGCAGCAGATAGGAAGTTGTCGTCATTCAACTCTGCTTTGAAATCTGCTAAGGCGTGATTGTATGCAAAGCGCGCATATCCGCATTGCTGTGCAAACCATCTGTGTTGCTTATTGTTCGTATCCAATGCGATTTTGTGTGTTTTTAGCATGGTATCTCCGTATCTGGTAGATTCCGCATCCCATTAGTGTGGTGTGATAGCTGCACTAACAGCTACCACTGATACGGTCTAAATATTATACCATGTTTTTAGGTCAATGTCAAATCTTTTTTTGACAAATAACAATTTTGGTTTTCCGTCTACATCCCGCAAGCTAAAGCATGGGGTCTTGATGGAGGAGATAGGACTTACGCAGTTTCCATTTTTAGAGTAGGTGATCTAAGTTGTTGACACAGATACTCAGAGAACATACCATATTTGACTTGATAAACCGTTTTCCCCGTTTCAGAGGCTTGACGCTTCAGGTAAACCCAAACTAAAAAGGCACAAGTGATGTGATTCCGAACAATACGCGCTAAACGACATTGACACTTTTCGAGCCCTGTCAACTGTTTCGCTTCACGGTGAAATTCTTCAATCTTCCAGCGTAAGGCACACACCTTTTGTGTGACCAACACATCCGATTGACGTAAGTCGTTTGTAGCAACATATTCCGTGCGCCGAGAAGACGCCACCCGGAAAACTTTCACCTTGTGATTTTTCGGAAACTTGTTGAGTTTGACGCGTTTGCCTGACTGCTGTTCTGTATCGCTCCATTCTAAACTGTCAATGCGTTGATAAGGTTTTGTTCCGTTAGAATCATCTACAAGACGGTTCTTTTTTATGGGACAATAATACTTTTTACCAAGACTTTCAATGAATAACATAAGCGGTTTGCTGGTATACCAACTATCCATCAACACCGTGCTAAAAGCAACCTTGCGGGAGTTCACTAATACATCAAGCATATCGTGAACATGATCTAACTTCGTTTTGCCATCACCTTCTTTATCGTAGATGCGAAAATCAATCAACCAAAATAGGTCTAACTCCGGATTGACATATACACAGGTGACAACGCCTATACCATTTATCACACCATGGGCGTTTCCACTATATTGTGCTTTAGCAAGGGCTATCTTTTTCGCCTGCTCTTTGTCCAAAGTAGTGTCATCAAAGATGACATATCCATTTGGCGTTTGCTTCAAGTCCGGTTTGACACTTTCCCATACTAAACGCGGTGGGAGCCGATCCTCTGCGAGATAGCGGTTTATCTGATCATGACTAAATCTCTCACAGTGGTCTGCAAAGTGAGTAAGAGTATAGTTAGTAGGTGTGCTAAGTAGATACTGACAATAATCAAGACGGGTTGGTTTTGTCATCTTTATTGACCTCCTTACACAACATATTAGTCTGTTGAGGAGCCTATGTCAAGTATTATTGCGTAAGTCCTGGGAGAGATAAACACCTTCTTGATTATGTTAAGTAAAACTGATATAATAAATAATTGATGTTCTTAGCGAAAAGGAGAGAAAGATGAGACGTTTTGGAACACAAGGTCCAGTCAACCCTCAAGAGCACTACGTCGTTTCGCGCACCGAAGAAATTGCCGACTACATCAAGCGCGTCAAAGAAGGTAAATATGTCGTCTTGTTCGCACCACGCCAAACAGGCAAAACCACCTTCTTTCAAGCTGCTTTAGAAACACTCACTGTCGGTCCTGTGCCAAACACTGCTGCTACGCAAGCCAAATCCGCTTCAAAGTTTAACTATTTCCCTATTCAACTAAATTTCGACATCTATAAAAATCTTGATTTGTCAGAGTTTTATGCACATTTGTACGAACAGATCTGTGAAGAAATAGAAGCAGTTTTTCAAAGACGTGGTGTTGTTCCTTCTGCGGATTTACGTCAATTCCTGGAGAACACGACTTTAACAAATCATCTCTCATTGTTGTCGTTCTTTAAACGGTTCGCGAGCTTTCTGGACTCTGAGTTTGCTGGGCAGCAGTTTGTTCTTGTTATTGATGAATTTGATGGCATCCCGCAAGTCGCAGTAAGTGATTTCCTTCATACGCTCTGTCATATTTACATTTCCGGCAAGCCGTGTTGTCCACACAGCGTCGGGATCGTCGGGGTTAAAAGTATTGCACAACTCAACTATGATCGGTCTATTTCCCCTTTTAATATTCAGGATGAATTTCATTTACCCAATTTTACCCTTGAACAGGTGCAGAAACTGCTTGGACAATATACTGACGAAATCGGACAAGTCTTCATCCCAGAAGTTATAAAGTCTATTCATAAGCAAACTGCCGGGCAACCTGTGCTTGTCAACCGATTCGCGCAGATTCTCACAGAAGAACTGGATATCCCGAAAACTGAGCCGATTATCTATCTTCGGTGTCAAGACCCCATGCTTTAGCTTGGGGATGTAGACACCGCAAAAAAACCGGACTTTTTCTAAACCTTTTAATCTCCGAAACGTCTAACTTTTAAGTTGCACAGACACTTGTGTCGCTTTTGCAACTTAACTTCTACGGTGGGACACACCGAAAGTTACGCCTGTGGAGTCCAAATAAGACCTCTTTCGGAGGCACGAGAGACGGAAGCAGGAAAAGCCATTTGGCAACAACACTTGATGCCAATATAAGAGCTAAGAATCCCCATGCTTTAGCTTGGGGAGTATGTCAACATGGCACACTTTTCAAAGGCACACGCCCAACTGCTACACGATCAGAATACCAATATTGAGCATCTAACAACCAATATTCGAAAGAATCCGCGCTTTGAAAACGTTCTAATGCGAATTATGGAACGTGATGAAGGTGTGGACTTCAACATGGACGATGACATCATCAGTGAACTCGCCACTTATGGTGTCATCAAAAAAGCCTCAGACGGTATGTGTGAAATCCTCAATCCGATTTATCTCTACCGCATCATGAGAACCTTTAAACCGACAGTGAATGGCTTAGAGAGTCAGTACCTTCCTGGAGGTGGCGATGAGGGATTTTTCAATTATCTCAAACCCACCGGTCAGATTGATATGGAGGCATTACTTGATAATTTCCGAGATTTAATTGTACGCGCAGGGTTCAGAATTCTACAAGTTCCTGATACACCACAAGAGTCGGTTGGCAGACATCTCCTGCTTGCATATCTTGACCAGTTTGTTAAACTCATAGGTGGTTTTATGCATATTGAAGTACAAACTGGTCGAGGCAGGATGGACATTATCATCACTCACAAGCAGCAAAAGTATATCATTGAAACAAAGATATGGAGAGGCGACAGCCGCTATCAAGCAGGCAAAAAGCAACTGGCAACATATTTACTAACAGAGGGAGTAAAAGAGGGGTATTACATTGTGTTTGACCATCGGGAGAAATCTGAGCCGCGGGTGGAAACGGAGATGATTGAAGGGTTAACGATCCGGAGTTACGTCATTCCTGTGATGCAGGAGATACCTTCAGGGATTCCTGATACCCGCGGAATTAGATAGAAAGATGTTTTAGCTTAATTCATGCTCATCACAATAATCTCGGATGATTGGCAAAAAAATATCGGCATATTTTTCGGTTTTCGCCGGTCCCACACCATGCATCAATTGGAATGATTCTTTATGCGTCGGAAAATATGTCGCCATAGCTTGCAGTGCTGTATCGTGAAAAATTACAAAATGCTGTACTCCATCTCTCATAGCGATTTTGCTTCGTTCAGCGCGGAGCAGTTCAAAAAGTTCCTGATTGTATTCGGATACTAACTCAGATGTTGCATGGTATACCGAATCAACTGAAAATCCCCAGAACTGCTCGCCTCCCTTTAGTACACCCCATCCTTTCTGTGTTACGCGGATACTTCCATGTAGGGCATCTCGTTCTAACAGTTCGTGTTGGATAAATTGATAGGATAAATATCGCCACTGCGTCTTGCTATAATCCGTGCCAATACCGTGAGTGGAGATCCTGTCGTGTTTGTTTTCAAGAATCTTTTTTTGTTGTGAACCTCGCAATACATCAATTATATATGTTTCCCCGAATATCTGATCTGTCCGGACAACGCAGGAGAGATATTTTTGCGTTGGGATTGTTAAGTCAACCTTTGCCTCATCAGCCTTACGGCAGTTGTCACACATCCCACAATTTTCTTTCTCGTATTTCTCACCAAAGTAAGCTAATAACACTTTCCTTCGACATGCTATTGAGGTTACCCATGAAACAAGTGCATCTAATCGTTCCTTGCGACCTTGTTTTTCGGTTTGAGCACCTTGATCATTGAAATAGTTTATAGTATCTACATCGCCGTGGCTGAATAGCAACAAACAATCTGAGGGAAGTCCATCGCGTCCGCTGCGACCAATCTCCTGATAGTAAGATTCAGGTTCCTTCGGCAACCCAGCATGTAGCACAAATCGAACATCTGCCTTGTCTATTCCCATACCGAAGGCAATTGTCGCAACCATCACATGGACATCACCCTTGATGAAAGCATCCTGATTTTGTTTGCGAGTTTCATCGTCTAAGTCAGCGTGATAGGGGAGGACAGAAATACGGCGTGCAGTTAAATTACGGCAGAGTGATTCAACCTGTTTTATCGTCTGACAATAGATAATACCAGATTCCTCACGGTGAGTATTGAGAAATGCAAGTGTTTGCTCAAGTAATTCAACCTTCGGTTCAACAGCGATGAAAAGGTTTTCTCTGTCAAAACTTGCAATGAACTCATTTTCATCATTAATACTTAACAACTGCTTGATGTCATCTCGAACCCGCGGCGTGGCTGTGGCTGTGAGAGCAACGCAGGCAGCGTTTTGGAATCGTTTACGAACAGAAACAAGTTGCCTATATTCTTCTCGGAAATCGTGCCCCCACTGAGAAATGCAGTGCGCTTCATCAATCGCAAGACATGACACATTTGCTCTATCAAGTTGCAACAACGTTCCATGCTTCACCAACGTCTCAGGTGCCATATAAAGCAGCTTTACTTCACCTTGTTTGACACGCTGCATTGTGGTTTCTTGTTCTGAATAACTGAGGGTGCTATTGAGATAGGCGGCACGAATATTTCTCTCTTCCAACTGCCCCACTTGGTCCTGCATAAGCGAAATTAGAGGTGATACAACAACGGTCAAACCATCAAAGATAAGTGCTGGCAATTGGTAACAGAGCGACTTTCCACCACCTGTCGGCAGAACAACCAGGGCATCCTGCCCCTTGAGGATATGCTTAATAATCTCCTCCTGAAATGGGCGGAATCCTTCATGCCCAAAAACGTTTTTGAGAATTTCTAAGGGCGTTTGCGTTAACGTTTGAGATGGGGGCAGTTTTTCTTCAGTGGAAGGTTTCTGTTCTTCCCGCGGCACTTCCTCAAAAAACCAACCGGAAATTTGCGCGTAGCAACGTTCTTCTAATTCTGGTTTATCTTCTGGTCGCCACCAATGCGCTAGCGAAACCCGTATGAGCGTGTCTGCGGGGATTATCTCAAGTGGTTCTTGAAAACCTCCGAAAGTAAATGTACAGCCGCCATTTTCTGTAGGATAACGATACCGAGGTCTAGGCTTCTCTATATCAAGGGTGAGCGGCAGATCTGGTCTCCAAAATGTGGTGCTATAGATTGGAATACCGCTCTGCTTAGCAATGTGGAGGCTACCTCTCTCAGTGTTTTGCAATAAGCCTTCATATAGTGCGCGTGGATCCCCGATTTTCGGCGGCATTAAGAGTTCAATAGCACTCACTAAATCCTTTGTGTCTTTTGTCGTTTGAAGGCGCGACTTTTTATGAACGACTATGTTTTCGTTGTGTGGTGGAATCAGCGTAGTTTCTGGAATAGGTTCAGCGGCTATCTCCCAAATATCGCCAACCTCATATTCTCGATTAGCACCGTCATGTGGATCAGCATTAAACGGGATGAGTCGAACGCTTCTGCCTTTGTCTGTAATCGCGCCGATACATGCGCCGCCACCCATTCGTGTCTTGGCAACAATTAAAACTCTCACGGTAAAATATCTTCAACCTCCAGATTAAATGTTTTTGCCAGTTTATCGGCTACCAATGAGCGGTGACATGCCTCCGGTGCCGTTTCCACACAGAAAAGTGCAACAATCTGTGCATCCGATTCTAACGCCTCAATCAGACTTTGCGGATCAAACGCTGTCAGGCATTCAGTGTGATAGGCTTTGATAAACGCTTTTCCAAGTTCAGTGCGTTTGCGTTTAGCGGTTTTCGTTGCTTTATCTGCTGCCGCTTGTTTTTCTCGGACAACCTTTGTGGGTCCAAGGTCCTTTCTATGGATGTATCGGATATCCAGTTCTGCAAGACGTGCTTGCAAACGTTTACTGTTAGCAAAAGCGTAGGTTGCACCGCGTACACCCCGTCTGCTACGAATATCACAGAACGTGTCAACTTCTGCTTTACACAAAGCGTTAAAAAAACTGTCTTCGTCAAACCCGTATACACCGATGGTAACAATTTTGATTTTCATAGTGAATTAAGAGTGCTTTTTCCGAGAGTGAAACGTCTCTTCACCAAACAGAGACAATTGCCCACCCGTAATACGTTCAATAACCTGCTCCTGCGTTATCTGATCGTTATTTTCGTCAATATGAACCACAGGTAAATCCTCTGTAGTGAGGGTTACACCGATAAGTTTACATCGGTGGCAGTGTTCCGGTTTTCCCTCACTACACATAAGCGCAATACGCTGCTGTTGCGCAAAAGCAGTGTGGAGACGTTCAATACCGCGCTGATAGAATTCCGTATTCTTAACCTTTTCATAGTCAACTATTCCGTTGACGTAGCATGTTTCATCATCTGGTTTGCCACCAAGTGAATCTCCCATAAACACATAGCGAATGCCGTTCTGTTCTAATTCATTAGCGAGAGGTTTTTTAGAAAATTCCGGTTTATACCTTGAATACGGAACTGAACGGACATCAATGAGATACGCAACCTGATGCTGCTGTAGCACTTCAATAAGTTCTACTATAGAACGACTTCCGTAGCCTATGGTGTAAATTGGAATAGTGTCTGTTGTTCTTTCCATGATAGACAAATAATATCATTTGACATACTCCCCCAGCTAAAGCGAGGGGGATTCTTCTAAAAGAGAATCCCATGCTTTCTGGTGCGGATTGTGGGGTTCCGACTTCGGTTGAAGTCTGCGAGGGTTGCTTGCAATCGCAAGTCTGATACCCTCTAATCCAAAGGTTAATGCCCCAACCTTTACTATGTTTATAGCAGCATTGACATCTCTGTGGTGATTAGTTAGACAACGATTACAAGTCCATTGACGTATAGACAAGTCCATTAGCAGTTGCTGGTGTCCGCAGGTGCTACAGTTTTTAGAAGTCGCTTCAAACCTATCAATAGGATAGATTTCTTTACCATGTTTGGTGGCTTGGTGTTTCAACTTCAAGTGGAATGCATAGGGCGCAATATCAGAGACTTTACGCCCCCATAGACGTTTCATACCCTCAAAGGTAAGCGTTTCAAAGCAGAGTGCGTCATATTTATGGACAAACTGCTTGGCAAGTTTCCAATGGTGGTCGTCTCGTTGACGCCTGATTTTACGGTGAACACGTGCAGCGTCTTTTCGTGAACGCTCACGATTATGGCTACCTCTAACTTTCCGTGAATGTTTGCGTTGTGCTTTCGTCAGTGCTGCCATAGAAGTTTTATAGAACTCAGGGGATTCGTAGAGTGTGCCGTCAGAACAAGTGAACATTGTTTTGATACCGAAGTCAAACCCTGCAGCATGACCCGTCTTAGGTAGGACTTCGGAAACGGTGTGATCTGTTACAACGGACATATAGAAATCACCGAGACTATCTTCCTTTAGGGTGATCGTTTTGATATTACCAAGTATAGGACGACTTAAGTTAAAGCGATAGTGTTTATCTTGTATCCGAACCTTATCACCATAGAAACCGTAGCCAGAGGGTGACATAGTGAACGAGTACGGCTTTCGCCATGAACGGAACTTCGGCGGACGCTTGGCAATACCGTCAAAGAAACGCTTGTAGCCTTTATGCAACCTTTTGAGTATATCGCGTGCTGCCCATGAGTCCAACTCACGCCAATGGGCAAACACTTCAGGGTGTGCTTTGCGCAATATCGTGAACTCACGAGACATATCGTTATAGTGCATATACGGTAATCCGAGCGCGTGACGAGTGCGTTGCCAGCCAAGAAAATAGTTCCAAATATCGTGTGCTATCCACGTTAATCGCTTCAAATGAAGATTACGTCTCGCACGAAAGAGTTTGTAAACTGTGCTATACATGGTATATCAAGTATCAAGGCTTTAACCCCTTTACAGTGGGTAGGCAGACACATAACCTTGCGGTTACGCTGTAAATGTCTGCCAACTTGATACTCTTATTATATCACATTTTAGACCAAAAGTCAAATGTTTTTTTCACTACAAAACCTAATGCCCGCCTACATCCCGCAAGCTAAAGCATGGAGTCTTGGCGGGAAGATTGATAAACCGCCAATAATCAATCGGATTTTGATTGTTTTTAGATACATTCAGTGTCATAAAATACCGGGTTTAGCACTATTTTTTAACGATCCGGTGCGGTTAAGAAACCGCACCTACTGGGATTTCCGCTAACTTTACACACTTCATTACAATTCAAAATTTGACAACAAAACACTTAATCTGTTAAAATAGTAGATACGGTAGCAAAACTTTTCTTAACTACGTTTGGACAGACACTTGGAATCAAATATCAAACTCACGTTTAACATAGTCGAAAATTTGCATCCGCATGAATGATGCCGATTAAACTTTTTTCAAATTTATCCAAAATTAGGATTATCTTCTAAGTTATGCCGTTGTACATGCGGTTCGCTACGAAAAACAAGGAGAATTTTACCATGAACAGAAACAAAAATAAAATAGCTTTAATTTTCTCTTTAGGGATACATTTCGTTTTGATGTTAGTTTTGTCGCCATTTCTCATAAAACATTTCGACGAACCAGATGACGACCTCTCTCTTGTAATCTATAGACCAGGAATTTCTGATCAGATGAAACGTCATTTGATACGCCAGCACAAGACAGCACAACTCAAACGGAGCACTATTGAAAGCGGATCAACCGCTATATCGCCTGCTGCCCCAAAGTACGCGCCAGAGATGGACACATCCATAGCTCCTATTCGCGATGATTTGGCACCGGATATCGTCACTAATGTGGATATACCGAAAACGGACGCCTATACTTTACCAAATATGAGTTTCGGCACAAATGAAGCAGCAGGACCTGTTGTAATTCCAGAATTTCAGGGGGCAGGCGGTAGAGCCGTTGGACCCGGTCGTGGCAGTGGTACCGGCCGGAGCGGTACAGGTAGTGGTAGTGGTGGAGGAATGGACAATGATTTGTCACGTTTACAGGGAATTGGTGAACTTTCTTCATTTGATTTAGGCGAAAACCTTACAGGACTTGGTATCTTCAACACTAAAGTTAAGCCTGGACACGGGTTAATCGGTCAGGTCTATATTCCCGGTTATCCTATTTACAATATGCCTGTTTTCAAACGATTCACTCCTGTCTACACATTTGCTACAGCCAAATTAGATGTAGCACCGAGAGATTATATTCAGGGGTTTCCTACACCGGAAAAGCAAGGTGTGGTTGAGAATTTTGCGATTCACTTCCGTGGAAAATTGGCTGTAGATACACCCGGCATACACATGTTTGAGATTTATTCTGATGATGGCGCAAAGTTATACATCAACGGAGAATTAGTACTTGATAATGATGGTGTGCACGGGCCAAAAACCAAACGAGCATACGTGGCACTTAAAGCAGGTTTTCACCCTTTTGAGATACACTACTTCCAAGGACCACGGTACTCGATTGCGCTGCAATGGTATTCTGACATACTCCCACAGCTAAAGCAGTGGGGTTCTTTTGTCCCACCTGCTGTGTAGATTGTGGTATCAACAAGGGTTGCTTGCTAAGCAAGTCTAACACCCTCTACTCCAACAGACGATGCCCCGCCTGCACACCCGAAGGTGTCTTATGAACATTTTTGAGAGTGCTGTTTTCGGGATGGTGTCCTACCACTCTTTCCCATTACACTCTAAGCTTCCATCAGCAACTATCTGGTGTCAAAGACTTCTACCGCTTGTGTCGCAACTTTACGTGAGTTCACTCGGTATGTAGCGCCCAGAACGCCTGCTCACAACCCGTGGAGTTACGAAAAGAGATTATAGCAAGAATCGTGTTTTATGTCAAGAAAAAGTTTTGGTCTAATACAAGAGGGCGGTGTCTACATCCCAAAGCTAAAGCATTGGGTTTTGACACCGAAACTCGATAAACCACCAAACCGACCAAGACGGATTGTTCCACCTGAAGTTATCTTTCATCCCAATAAACCCAACGCTCCAGATGAAGGGAATTAACTAACAATCCCACTGCTTTAGCTGTGGGTCAAAAAACGCTTGACATTTGCACCGAAATAGTATATACTATATGTAGCATCGTTGGACAGGGTTATCACCTCAACACTTACCTGTGTTGAGTCCTGTCCCTATCCGTGATAAGGTGTGTGGTGCTGGTGCGAAATCACTCAAAACATTAGAATGTGGTAGAGAAAAACTAATGTCCGTTGTTACTACAACGACCCTATCACATTCGCTAACAACCTACCGTGGGATACACGGAAAGTTACGCCTGTGGAGTACAAATAAGACCTCATTCGGAGGCACGAGAGACGGAAGCAGGAATCACATAGGAGGGTTGTGTGCTAAAAGAAGCACACGGCTTTAGCCGTCGTGAGTATCACAATATGCGATTTATAATTACACTGATCTTTGTCATTACAACGTGCTTTCCCAACGTGCTCCTGAATTCAGATGCGGACTACGAACACGAATTCACCTTTGCGCGTCTTGAATATAGAGGCAAACTCACCCAACTAAGTAATTGGAAGGTAGATTATCCTGCATCTGACCGCAATTTTATATATCAACTCCGTAAGCAAACCACTATTGATGTTGCTCCAGATAGTAAAAAAATTGAAGTGTGGTCGGAGGATATATTTGATTATCCGTTTGCTTATATGTTAGAGGTTGGAAGTATGCGGCTTAGCAAAGCAGACGCGGAGAACTTGCGAGAATATCTCTTGCGCGGTGGGTTCATCTTTATTGATGACTTTCATGGTGGATTGGAATGGAAGCGGTTCTACAAGGAATTTAAAAAAATATTTCCAGAGCGAGAACCTGTGGACATCCCCACAACGCATCCAATTTTCAGTTGTTTCTATAAAATCGAAAAACTGATTCAGATTCCTGGACTACGTGCGCTCTTTAGCGGACAGACCTATGAACGTTTTGATGGACATCCTGCCCGTTACCTTGGTGTGTTTGATGACAAAGGAAGGCTTATGATGATGATATGTTTTAATTCAGATCTGGGTGATGCGTGGGAACACGCTGCAGAGAGTTATTATCCACGAGAGTATTCAAATTTAGCGTTCAAAATAGGCATCAATGCTGTGATTTATTCGCTTACACATTAATTGCAACTGTAGTATTCGGATCTCAGAAGATGTCTCAGATTTGTTGACTGCCGAATTCCGATGGTTGTTCTCCGAATTAATTCCACCTCGGCTTTGTACTGTTGCATATTTCATATACTAACTGTTCAAGAAGTAGTTCCTTATCAAATGAGGTAGTTTTCAATTGAATCTCCACTTCCAAGGTTTTTTCCATGGCATTTATCAATTCCTCGGCAGTGAAAGCATGTAACGTTTGGAAAATCTTGTAAGCAGGAAACGGATGCCGCTTTAGAATGTTCTGATCGGAGGAATTTGGTAGTAGTTCTCCTATTTCTGCAGCCAATGGTTGAAATATTTTTTCTGTAAAATCCGCGAAACGTGTTTGCCTTCCTATCGGCTTTAATCCTTTTCTTACTACTATCAACTTCGCTTGAAGAGTCAATCGAATGTAACTTGCAATTGCTGCGGTAATTGGGATCGGGTCTTGACCGCTTGCAAACACTTCGCGGAGACTTTTCAATGCTTGTCGAGTTGAACGTTTACCTATTGCATCGGTGAGATCGAAAATTCTGTCATAAGTAGTCTGCGTCACCAAATTGCGGACATCAGTTTCATCAATTTGCTGTTTTTCGCCGACAAAGTTAATGATTTTGTTTATCGCCTCAGCAATTGTGTGCATGTCACCACCGGTGCGGGTCCGTAGTTGTTCAAATGCGCGCGGTGTAATTTTCTTATTGAAGGTTGCGAATTTCTCCACCACCTTTTTGTAAAGCGGGTCTCGGTTCAGTGAACTTCCTTTTTCCAGAAGATTAAAAGAGACATATCTACCCACTTCCTGTATTGCTTTAGCAAATCGGTTTTTCTCGCTTACTTCATCTTTTACCGTAAAGATTAGCACACTCGTTTTAGGCAGATCTCCTTGGAGCCATTCCAATAGCAGGTCCGCATCGTCATTGCTGCCATTATTTTCCGTATGGACTTCAAGCTGCATAGCAAGTTGCGGCAAACGTGTAAAAAAAGTTCTCACTTCTTCGGTTAAGCCGCTACCGAGCGTATCACTTATCTCTTCAACAGCACTGCTGAAATCTGAATGTCCATCGGCAATTTGTTGCGTGGAAACACCGAGTAGTTTTGCTATATCTGTAACACACTTTTGAACGTCCTCTGATTCATTTTGCATCGCATTGCGGATGATTGTTAGTGGCGATGTGTTTCGTTTCTGTGTCTTGAATGCTGGAAAATCGTCCACAACAACAATCCGCCATTTCGACATCACTGGATAGAGTTCAACATTGCTAAGAATTTCTCTGACCGAAACAACGTTCCCATCTAAAATGCTCAAGTTGAAATCGCGTTCATCCGTTGACAATAGTTTATCCAGCATCTGTTTGAGGGTTCCTTCAATAAGAAAAGTCTCCTTACCGCAGAGTAGATAAACCGGTGCAATTTTGTTTCCTTCAACTTCACGAAGAATATTTACGGGTTTCACATCAGGTTTCTGTTTCATGAGGGCAAACTGCCTCCACTTGGAATTGCTCAAGTCGTGTTATCTTTGGTGGTTTCCTTCTGAGTACCCATCGCTGCGAATGCTGAGAAACGTTTTTTCGTATCCTGTTTTCCACAAGTGGGGCATTTTAGAGATTTATGAGTATCATTTGTGCGTTATGACGGCTCCCAAAGCTAAAGCATTGGGTTTCTTTAGCTCCTTCTCCGTTCAGAACATTGGAAGGTGGGCATCTTTTGCATATTAGAATATGCTTCTGGGCTTTTACCGAGTTTTCGTCTGGCTTTTTCAGCATATAGAAAACTCGCCCAGCGACTTGATAAACCTCAGCAATGTTGAGGTGGCACCCGCCAGCAGTGCGACTACAGGAACTACTGCAAACCCAAAATCGTTCCTGATACTTTGGTTCTTTGGCGTTCTGTTTCTATCGCGGTTGTGGAGGGTTCTCCTACACAATCTCTAATGCGATTTCAGAACTCATCACAAACGACTGGCAAGGATCACAACTCACAGTCTTGGACAACCGAATGTGGCTAAGGGATTTAGTCCCAATCCGTTCTAATCAAAGCAATTTGATTTGGATAGGACACCTACAAGGTTTGTAGGCGATTGCTTTCCTATCCAACGGACTAAAAATAGTATACCACATGTCTTGAACAAAATCAAGGTTTTTTGATAAAAGGAGACGTTAGCGGTGTTTCATCCCCAAGCTAAAGCATGGGGAAACCTTCACACCGAACGTTTGGTAAACAGTTGATTCTTGCACAATACCCTCCGGAAATAGTGTTAACGTGAGTTCGATAAAAAGATACTATGATTCCCGTAGGTTGGGTAGAACGGAAAGGACAATAAAATCAAACACAAAATAGCAGTTCAGGATACATTTGAAACTGAAAATAACCAGAAATGAGTGAAACCCAACTCTTTATTAACTTTTGGACAGACACTCGGGTTCTAATACCAAATTAACTGGATTTGTAGCGCGAGGTCCCCGTGCCTCACAATACTAACCGCTATTAGAAAACTTCTAATCACGTTAATTGGGTATTATATCAAACTCACGTTAGTGTTAAAATGTCTTGTCACTCATGTGCTAAACAGCTCATATATCATCTATTTTAAAATTTCAATACAAACCAATAATCGTATTAAGAGACGCGTAAAAAAACAACTCTCTTTGATTATATTGGACGAATAATGACCTTGACTTTTGTGCCTTTGGGCGGAATTACATCAGTATTGACGCGATAGGTGGTATCATCTGTACCACCGGGCAAAGGATTATTGATGAGTGCATCTGGGTCGCGATAAACAGCGATGATGTTGTGGTAGAGTTGCGTGGTAAGTTGGTTATTAATAAGTCGCCCACCAGTAAAAACCCAATGTGTTTTCTGCATCGGTTGTCCATTCATCATATTCCACACCAGATCTCGTGCCGGGCGAGAAATGTCCTTATCGCCTTGTTTCCATTCAACCCAAATTTCAACGTGTGCCCCTTTGGGTTGCCGTGGATCTCCTTCAACTTCAAGATTCATGCCTGGTTCAAGGTCCAACATACCGAGTGCCATAAAAACATAAATCGGTTCTACATCAAGAATTAGGGTACTTTCATGGGTTTTTCCGCGTGTGCCACATGCAAAGAATTCTATTACTGTATCTTCACTTGCAATGTTAATTTCTCCCGGAATAACAATCTCTTTTTTATCGGTGTTAACAATAACATTTCCCATTTGATAAAGGTTTTCACCAATCTTTTTAGGTTTTGCCAGTTTGATATCCGTAGGAGCAGTGGATTTTGGATAGATAGTGAGGGTTGCCGATTCAGTATTGTCGCTATCATCTGAATCCTCAAAATCCACACTAACAAAGATCTCCGTTTCACCCTCTTTTTTTGGCACCCAGTCAATTGAAACAACGGATTCGCTAAGAGCGGAGGTCCAGAAAACTTCTGTTGATTCCACCTCGACGTCATCAGCATAGAACTTCATTTTTAGCGTTTTGTCAAGTGGAGTGCCAGTATTTCTGAGCGTGGCACTCAGCTTAACTGCTTCGCCAACACGCGGAGACGGGGGTGAAAACCGCAAACTCTTCGGCACTACACCGATATTTGGCTCTGTTGGACCAACAAGGGCACGACTTAAGGTCATCACAGCGAAACAGGTCGCCAAAAAGTCACTCTGCCCGCCGTGCCATTTGCCATCAAGCTGTTGCTCTGTAACCATCATGCTCGCAATTTCATTGTACCAATCGTGTCCAGCTAATGTCTTTAACTTAGGGGGAATGTCACTGAAACGTTGCAGAGAAAGGAGATAATAGTAGAGCCAAGAATTTGATCCTGGATTCCGTGTAAGTGACCAATGCTTTCTAATCCAGTCAATACCTTTTTGCACCTGCAGATCCTCAATGGAAACACCACAAGCACGAAGTGCCCACAACCCTGTTGCGGTCATGCTACCGTAGACTCCTATTGCCCAAGGTGACCCCGCGTCAACTAAATTATAGAGCCATCCACCTGTACCAGTCTGGTTTCCGCGAATCCACTTTTCTGCGCGCGTCCAAGTATCTTGCGGAATATCAAGTCCCCACTGCTTTGCAGCATAGAGCGCATAGATAACCATGTTCATGTGTGCGCCATCGGCAGAGATACCGTAACCCCATCCACCGTCATCTCTTGGGTCAGCATATTCACCTTTAACAGGGAGCTGCTTTTCCACTAACTTGTTCACAGCGAATTGGGCATGCTTCCGATAATCAGGGTTCTGCGTTTCTACTAAAACCGGGATAATTACAGCGTATTGGTATACGCCAAGAGAATTCCAATCCTGTTCCAAGAGGAACGTGAGTCCCTTCTGAACAGATATATCATTTGGTTTCCTTCCTGCCGCGAGCAGTGCTTGTATAGCCAACGAGGTTTCCTGAATAGAGTCTTCGCCGAAATTCCATACTGCACCCGGAACAAAATTTTCCGCCAGTCCTTTCAAGCTTGCTTGGCAGCTGAAACAGGTTAAAATAACCTGATTTTCTGTGCCACATTGCAAACATGTGCGGCTACTTTTTCCTTGCCGAGATTCTATCCACGCGACGCCACGATCTACAGACGCCTGAATTTGTTCAGGTGTTACGGGAGGGAACGTTTTTGCTGAAGCAACCACCGCAGCATGAGCAACGTTGTTCGCTATGCTGGATTCTTTAATATGTTTTTCACCTGCTGGGTTAACGTAAGCATAGATTTCTGTTTTGCCTGCGGGAGGCTGCCACTTTGCAGACAAACGACCAGTTTTGCCAGCTTTCAAGTCTAAAATGACGTCGTTGCTTAAAATTTGGAGTGGTTGGGTTGCACGATCACCTTCGTAAAGATCAATCACTAAATCTTCGTTTCTCGTCGGCGTTCCAGTGCCAACGTTTTTCACCTCAATCCAAATGATTATCTCTTCCCCTTCAACGGGTGTTGGATTGGAGAAGGTTATGCTTTTAGCATCAATCTGAAAATCTGGGAGTTGCGCGTATGCGTTTCCCAAAAAAGCTGCAAGAACGAAAATTCCGATGGCATAACCGAATAATTTCTGCATCACGCGCCTTCCATATCATCAGCAACAAACACGATTGAAAACTGTCAATTGCCATTAGAAAATGATTGCTTGTATCAATTGCCTTCCCAAAATCCAATTGAGACGGTTGAGGGACGCGGAACAGCATTGGCAAAACGTTTCTTCCCTTTTGCTGTCCACTTACTCACTTCTCCCTGAAATGATTGACCAAGCAGGTCGGCAATCCAAATTTCACCGTCTGCAGGTGAGTAGGTCACTGCAATAATTGCCAATCCTGCTTCAAATTCTTTAACTTTTGTGCCTGTCGGTGAAAAGTTCATCAACATATTGTTATTTGATGCAAGCCATACACTTCCGTCTTTTGGATTAACACTGGGTGAAACAGGATTGCGGATGTCGGTTATCTTTACCAATTCATCGCCATTGGGTGAGAGTCGGACGAGGACATGATGTTGTGTATCCGCTACCCAGACATTGCCTTGATAGTCAACTGACATACCACCTTTAGGTTCTTTCATCGGAGGTGCAGTTGCGATCTGAGTTCCATTTGCATCGTAACGACCAATTGGACCTTTGCCATCGGCTATCCAGCAGCTGCCATCTTTGGGGTTTACTACGACACTAAACCTACCGGCATCAAGATTCGCGGGTCCATCCGGTGGAATTACTTGCACAAGAATATTTTTTCCATCAGCGGATATCTTTCTGACCCCATCAAGTCCGGCAATCCAAACGGTTCCGTCAACAGGGTTAATAGAAATTCCTGATGGTGCTTTAATTTCCGCGGTTTGGGTGAATGTATCATCAGTTGGATCGTACCTGAAGACTGTATTAGCCGCTGAAACTGCAATCCAAGCAACACCATTCACTGGATTGACCTGCACAGCACTTGCCTGTTTTAAATCTCGGATAGCAAAAGGATCTGCATCACCATTTGCATGCAACTTGTAAACAGTATCGCCTCCACTAACAACCCAACATTCCCCATTATATTGACCGTACCCCGTCGCAACACACATCATAAATAGCATCGCTGCCAACAACATTTTTTTCATGGTTTGTTTATCCTTTTTCCTTTAATATAGGTTTGGCTAAATACTTATACCCAATTAACCCGATTTGTAGTGCAAGGTCCCCGTGCCTCACAATGCCGACTTTATCACAAGACGTCGAATCAAGTTAATTTGGTACTACACCCAATTAACCCGATTTGTAGCGCGAGGTCCCCGTGCCTCGCAATGCCGACTTTATCACAAGACGTCGAATCAAGTTAATTTGGTATTACACATAATTAACGGGATTTGTAGCGCGAGGTCCCCGTGCCTCGCAATGCCGACTTTATCACAAGACGTCGAATCAAGTTAATTTGGTATTACACATAATTAACGGGATTTGTAGCGCGAGGTCCCCGTGCCTCGCAATGCCGACTTTATCACAAGACTTCTAATCAAGTTAATGTGGTACTACACATAATAGAACTTATAGTTAGATTTTAGCATTTTTCCCAGTTATTTTCAAGGTGTTTTATGTGTGTGTTAGAGGAATTATCGTTTTTAGTACTACTGGTTACACTATGAACAATAGTAGCAAGAACAATGCCAATTATAGTTGGCATCTACAATGTATAACTACCGCAATTCCTTCATTTGATAGCAAGCGGTATACTTAGAAAATGAACAGAAACTGTCCGTAATTTGGACAGTGATAAGTGGAATGACAATTCTCATCCTATTGTTCAGACAACACACATTGCTTCTTTAAATACATTGCTTTTTCGGTGAAAAGATGCCATAATATCACCCATAGTTGTAGGTTGGGTAGAGCACAAGCGAAACCCAACGCTGCCTATAACAAAAAACCGAAGGAGCATACCATTGCCGAAAAAGAACACCCCAACAGATATCCCGCAACAAATCACACTCCCCTTCCTATCCGATAACGCGGAACATCTGGATATATCCACCCTTGAAACATGGTTATTAGATGCCGCAAACACCATCCGCGGCGCAAGCGATGCCCCGAAATTCAAGGATTTCATCTTACCGCTCATCTTCTACAAACGGCTTTCCGATGTGTTTGATGACGAGTTCGCGAAACAGATAGATGAATTTGGCGATGAAGAATCGGCACGGGAAATTATTGCGGCAGACCACGAGGACGCACTGAAAACAGGGCGTAACCCGATCGTTCGGTTTTATATTCCGCAGCAGTATGGTTGGGAGACACTTCGCAATCAACCTGCCGATGGGCATCTGGGAGAGTTTGTCACCAAGGCGATGCGTGAAGTCGCACGTCTGAACCCACGGCTGGAAGGTGTGCTGAATGTCCAAGATTTCAACGAGACGCAGAGCGGACAACGCACGCTTGATGAGGATAGACTGGAGGCACTCATTGAAGTGTTAAGTCGGCATCGGCTTGGGCTACAGGACACGGAACCGGACATCCTTGGTCGTGCTTACGAGTATCTGTTGCGGAAGTTCGCGGAAGGACAGGGACAAAGCGCGGGCGAGTTCTACACACCGAAAGAGGTCGGTTGGTTGATGGCACGTCTCATCAACCCCGAACCCTACGCAACGATCTACGATCCGGCGTGCGGGTCGGGTGGGTTGCTTATCAAAGGACGATTGCTATTTGAGCAAACACACCCCGATGAAAAGAGCCAAGCCCCACAAATCTATGGACAGGAACTGACCCCAACAACCTACGCTATGGCAAAGATGAACGCCTTCCTACACGATTTCATCGGCGCGGATATTCAGATCGGAGATACCTTCCGTAATCCCCGGTTTCTCGCGAATAATGCCACGTTACAACGTTTTGACTATGTGCTGGCGAATCCGATGTGGAATCAGAAGGAATACAATGACGCTTTTTATGCTAACGATAGTTGGCAACGATTTACGCACGGCATCGCACCGAGTTCATCAGCGGATTGGGCGTGGGTGCAGCACATGCTTGCATCTCTGAAAGACAATGGACGTGCCGCGATTGTGCTGGATACTGGCGCAGTCTCTCGCGGGTCGGGGAGTAAACAGACCAACCGCGAACGCGATATTCGCAAAAAGTTTGTTGAAAACGATCTGATTGAAGCCGTGATACTACTCCCTGAAAATCTGTTTTACAACACAACCGCACCGGGAATCATCATGCTGTTGAACCGCAACAAGCCAGCAGAACGTAGAGATGAAATCCTGCTTATCAATCTCACCAACTATTTTGAAAACCAAAAACCGAAAAACGTCCTCACCGATGAAGGGATTGATGCCGCAACTGAAGCCTATCAGACGTGGGAATCGCATGAGAAGTTGAGTCGTGTTATCACACTTGAAGATGCACAGAAAACTGATTATAACCTGAGTCCATCTCAGTTTGTGGATGTCGGCGACACGATTGTACACCGTCCGGTGAATGATATTCTGGCAGACTTAACAGATGCACGCCTCACCCGCGAAAAAGCAGACAACGCATTGGAAGAAGTGTTGGGACAACTTGGATTGAATGAAAAGCATTAAAAACTCAGCCTGGTATGCGCGGTTTGCGGTTTCCTGAATCTTGACTTAACAGCATAAATATGCTATAATGATAATAGTAACTTATCAAAAGATTATTGGTTGAATATTAACTCACATCAAACAAACACAAGATAGGAGATGAAAATCCATGGCAATACTCAGTTTAGTATTCGGCGCATATAACATTATAGGTACTGGATTTTCTATTGCTGGTGGTATCAACCACGCCATAAAACATTTTTGCCAAACTACAGCAGAGGATCTTTTCAAAAAGTCTTTTGTTAAGGTGGTTAAGCAAAATGCATCTAACTTCGCTGATCAAGCTGACCCAAAAACAATTGAAGTTGATTCTAATTTACTTGATAAGGTTATTAATTCACTTAAAGACGACGATATAGTCCAACTCACAAAATTAAATGAAAGTGAGAAAATAGCGAAAATCACAACGCTCTTTCAGAACTGTATTATTGTCCCTAACCATCAATTGCCCAATATGGATTTTGAACGGAGAATTCGCCCCATTATTGAGAGAGTGATTATTGATTTTTATGCACAACTTCCATTCAATCAGGGAGCATTCAATCAAATTGTCCTTGAATACATTCAAAACAACATAAAGAACAAAGATGATGCCAACACGATGTTAACTGAATTGTCAAGTAAAATTGACTATGTGCGAAATGAAGTGACACAACGTCTTTCTGCGGATATCCAAGCCATCAAGGATGACACTGAAAAAATTAAGGATGATAATAAGGAGCTTAAGCAAACAGCGGGGGCGATTTTAGATGGCGTTGGTGATGTTAAATCCCAACTCAATGTAAATATCTCAGATTGTATAGATAACGCGGTTGAAAAGGAACATCAAGCATTTATAGACAATGTTCAAAAATTACTTAAGAATAATAAACCTACGACTGCTTTTGAGTTATTAACAACTCGAAAAGAAGATATATGGACAAATGCTTCGGATAATCTAAGGTTTAGAATTCTAACAAATATAGCAGCAGCGCGACTTGCTCTAAATGATGAGAAAGAAGCAGCAAAATTAATGATACAAGCATTTCAATATAAACCTGAAGACGAAAGGGCACTTTCTAACCGTGCTTTGGCTCATCTCTTATTGGGAGAAACAGAATACGCTGCAGACTACGCAAAACAGACACTGGAAAAGAATCCTTCAAATACAGATGCTTATGTAATTCTCGTTGGGATTTCTGCTGAGGAAGAACCACTTGATGAAGTAATTGCTAAAGTTCCTGACTATTTGCACGATTCCCCACAAATTGCTTACGCTATCAGCGAATTAGCAAAGCAACGTGAGAATTTTGAAGCAGCGAAAAGATGGGGTGAAATCATGGTGTCACAGGACAAGGGAAACGCTCCTGACTTCAAAGCTGCTTTCGCAACTATCTTGATTAAGCAAGTATTAGAAGATAACCTTGCAGTGGGTACCAGTCAACTTTATCAAGCACAAAAGGAACAACTACGACGTGCAATAGGATTTCTTACTGAGGCATGGGATTGTGTTTCCAATACAGAATTAAAGGATTATAGAGCAGATTGGATCATTAACAGAGGCATAGCACATTTTCACCTTGGCGAGTTGACAAAAGCAACAGAAGACCTTGATACTGCCTTAGAAATTGAAAAATCAAATCCAATTTTGATAAAAAATCGTGCGTTATTAGCTTTTGAATGTGGAGATATACCAAAAGCCGTTGAACTCTTGGAAAAAATCCAATCCGCACCGGAAGTACCTGAAGCACCAATTATACTTGCTAATTTGTTCTTAGTAAGTGAACGATTAGATGAGTCTATTACAAAACTTAATGATTTTTTGCAGACAGATTTATCTCCAGAACTTCAAGAAAAAGCAAGACGTTTGCTCATTAAAGTTTATATTGCTGATAAACGTTTTGATGATGCATTAGAAATTTCAATAGCGATGTGCGAGTCAACACCAAAGAGCATACCGAATCTTGTTGATGCTGCTCGCATTTTTAGCGCGAATGAAAAACGCGATGAAGCAATTTCTCTACTCAAAGAAGCATACAACTATGTTCAGGATGGCGCAGAATTTCTTGATATTGTAATGTTGGCTGACCAACTTTACATCCATAAACTATTTAAAGAAGCTGCTACGCTTTACGAAAAACTTGCTGACACGAACTTAAATTCTGAATTAACACAGGGGTTGATCAAAAGTTATTATGGCGCGGGAGAAATCGGGAAAGCACTTGAGATATGTCAGAAACTTCGTGAGAAATATGGCCCACTTGAAAACATTTACGAGATGGAGGTCGTGATTTATGAAGAAATCGGCGATATGAACCAAGCCGAAACGGTATGTAAGGAATATTTGAAAAAATTTCCTAATGATATTGATATGCGAATCAGACTTAGTATGGTTCTTTTTAGATCTAATAATGAAGTAGAGGTCGATAATGTGTTAAATAGTTTTACTGACTTCAAGACATTTTCATTTCTTAAGGATCTTTCTTTAGAGTCATGCTTTGAATTAGCCCTATTACATCAAATGAGATTTCAACCGCAAAAAGCACTAGAGATTATGTACGAAGTGCGTAGAACGCATTTTGATAATCCCGATGTCCACCTTTTATATGTCAAGAATTTCCTTTCAGTTGAAAAGGAAATTCCTGAGGTGCTAAAACCTACTCAAGTTGAAAAAGATACAGCGGTCAAAATCAACATTTCTGACGAAGACTATTGGTATATCATTGAAGAACGTGAAGATGCAGATATCAAACGTGGTGAACGTGATGTGAATGACCCATTTGCTCAACAATTACTCGGAAAAGAGAAAAATGTCGTGGTAAGGATTGGGGAAAAGACTGTAAAAATCGTTGATATCAAGAGTAAATTCTCTTATGCCTATCAAGAGAGTTTTCGTAAATACGAGCCTCTGTTTCCAACGGATCAAGGTATGGAAACGGTTAAATTGGATATTTCTGCAGAAATCGATGATAAAGAAAGATTTCAACCGATGTTTGATAGGATTGATCAGCGACAAGAATACTTGGATCAAATTGAAAAACTATATAAGGAAAACAATCTTACAATTGGTCAATTTGCAAAATTAGTCGGTAGTAATAGTTTAGATACATGGGGTTCCCTCATGGGTATCCCTAAATTAGGGATTAGGTGTAGTATTGGTGATATTGAGGAAAGAAGCAGCATCCTTAACCTACTTAATCATTCCAAACCTAAACTTGTTGTAGATATTATATCCCTTATGACTTTACACTGTTTGGATGCTGCGGATATTGTGGTCAGCGCATTCGGAAAACTATGCATTGCTCAATCGACTATTGATGAACTACAGAGTATTATCAGTGAAAGAGAGGGAATGTGGTCTAAACGCGAGGGAATGATAGTTGGGAAAAAAGGAAAACAGTATATAAAACAAATCATCAAACCTGAAGAAACGAAGCAGGGAATAGAATATCTAAAAAACATTATTCACTGGATTAGGAATAACTGTGAAGTTGGTCAAGCCACTGCTGGGTCAGAGATGAACCAATTACGCAGGAGGGAACTCAATGACATGCTACAACAGCATTTCCTTGATACTGTTCTTCTTGCAAGCCAACCGGGGCACCTACTTTTTTCGGATGATGGACGACTCAGACATTATGCGAAAACAAGCCTCAATAGCGATGCCGGAACAAACTTTCAAATTGACGGTGTGTGGACACAAGTTTTATTGGAACATTGTGTTAATCAGAATCTCCTTGATAAAGCTAACTACGATGAGATGACGATAAAATTAGTTTGTTCAAACTACTATCACACGCAATTTGATGCAGATTTGTTAATGGAAGTGGCTAAACTTTCAAATTGGAAAATCTCAGAACCTTACAACAGTTTTGTGCTTGCCTTAGGCAGATACCGAATGCATTTAAATTATGCCTTAGACGTGGCAGTTGATTTTCTCTTTATACTTTGGGAGGAATCAATTTCTTTCAGACAAAAAGAATTCTTGACGTTGGGTTTATTAACCGGACTTACTTATGGACAGAATGCCCACACAGTATTGAGCCAACTTGAAAATCTAATTCAAAACAAGCATAGACTTTATTTGCCCGTCGAAAACAGTATTCTCAGACGAATCAATGAATTCAAACAAATCTATCCTCTTGAAGATAACTTTACGTTTCTGGCAGAAAACGATATTCGTATTAAAGGAACACGTGTTGGTATAGAAACAATCCTATACGAATATATATACAATAGTAGACCGCCAGAAGTAATCGATGATCACTACTATACACCCACACTGGAACAGATTTACGCCACGATTCTATATTATCTTCAAAATCAAGAAAAAGTTGGCACATATTTGGAGGATTATCTGGAATACTGTCGAACAGCACGGGAGGAATACGAGAAAAATCCGCCGCCCGGTGCTGTTCGCTTGCGTAAACTCATAGCAGAAAAGGAAGCAGCTTCTGATAAATCACACCCGAACAACCCAAAAAATGATTCAGCAAGCACAACACAATCTCTATCCAAAAATGAATAGGAATAAAGATGCGTCGGTATCTGATAGACGAAAATATTTCTCCGAAATACCGTACGCAATTGCTTTACCATGAACCATCACTAACGGTCTCGGCGGTTGGCGATGAAGGTGCGCCTCCGAAAAGCACGCCAGACCCAAAAATCTTGGCGTGGTGTGAACAGAACCAATTTAGTTTGATAACAAACAATCGGAATAGTATGCCGCAACATCTTTCTGACCATCTGGCAGCAGGGCATCATGTGCCGGGCATTTTTACGATTAATCTCGAAGAGTCAATGGGAGAAATTATTGACGAGTTGCTTCTCATCGCTGGCGCATCTGACGAAGACGAATATATGGACCAAATTACTTACATACCACTATAATAACGAACTCAAGCTAATGATGCTACCTGACTCCGCTCAATCTGTTTCATTAGCAAAAAGTTGAAATAGTGAGAATGCACAGAAAACCGATTACAACCTAAGCCCCTCACAGTTTGTAGATGTCGGTGACAAGGTTGAACACCGTCCTGTGAATGATATTCTGGCAGACTTGACAGATGCACACCTCGCTCGCGAAAATGCAGATAACGCTTTGGAAGATGTGTTGGGGCAGCTTGGCTACAGTAAAACGCAATTAGTAGTTTCAGGCGTATAAGTTTTTTGAAAATACTATCATGCTTAAGTTCTTCCAAATTTCATGGGCATTGACTTTTGTTTGAATTCTTATATTGAAAATGATATAATAGCGTATCTTGTTTGAGAAGACAGTGTATATGATTCAAGTTAATGTAATATAAAATGGAGTAGGCTATGGGTTTATTGAAAGAAGAAAGTTCTCCCTTATCCATATCAGCAGTAGATATGTTCTGCGGGGTTGGTGGTCTAACGTATGGTCTTCAACAAGCAGATATAAATGTTGTTGCCGGGCTTGATGTAGATAAAACTTGTAAGTACGCCTTTGAGGAAAACAACGAAGCAGATTTCATTTCAAAAGAAATTCAAAAATTTACGAGTGCTGAACTTAAGAAATTATATCCCAAAAAAGACATTAAACTCCTTGTTGGGTGTGCCCCTTGTCAACCTTTTTCTGCCCATACACGAAAAAATAAAAATCGAAGTTCAGATGATCGATGGAGTTTACTTGATGACTTTGGAAGATTAATTGAAAAGGTAAAACCTGAACTCATAGCCTTTGAGAATGTGCCTCTCATCAGAAAAGAGGATATCTTTACGACCTTCTGTGATAAACTTGATTCACTCGATTATCATTTTGATCCAGAATTAATAGTCTACTGCCCCGATTATGGTATCCCGCAAAAGCGACGCCGTCTCGTTCTAATTGCCTCAATTTGGGACAAAGTTGAACTTATCCCAAAAACACATTCTTGTTTTCCTGACGATGGATTGCTTCCCTTCACAACCGTCAAAGATGCCATAAGTGATCTTCCTGAAATTGATGATGGTGAGGAAGATGAACAAGACAGACTTCATCGATCACGGAAACTTACAGATGACAATAAAAAACGTATTAAGCAATCAAAGCCAGGGGGAACATGGAAAGATTGGGATGAGGAACTTCGTTTACCATGTCACAAAAAAACTTCTGGAGAAAGTTACACGACAGTTTATGGACGTATGACATGGAACGATCTGGCTCCAACAATAACGACACAATTTAACAATTTGGGCAGCGGGAGATTCGGACATCCAGTGCAGCATAGAGCCCTTTCGCTACGTGAGGGTGCCCTTCTGCAATCTTTCCCAAAAGATTATAAGTTTATTCAGCCAGAATCGCCAATCACAGTTGGTCGCATAGCAGCCTACATCGGAAACGCAGTCCCCGTTCAACTCGCAAAGGTTATAGGTGAAAGTATACAGAAACATGTAAAGAAATACGCAAAAGGAGAAACCTATAATGTATAAGATGACTATCAACCTTAACGTTCTAAATCATCTCGGTATAAACCTTTATAGTAATATCCCTGCTGTTCTATCTGAAGTTGTAGCGAATTCTTGGGATGCTGACGCAACAAATGTTGATATTGAAATAGGAAAAGACACAATTACTATTAAAGACGATGGACACGGTATGACACTGGATGACATCAATGGCAAGTACCTTGAGATTGGATATGAACGGCGAGATCATCAGGCAGTAAAGACTGAAAAATATGATCGTGATGTTATGGGAAGGAAGGGCATTGGCAAACTTTCACTTTTTTCAATTGCTGAAAGTGTTAAGGTTGAATCCCTGAAAGACCGTTCACGAAATGGGTTTATAATGTCAACAGATGAAATTAAGAACCATATTAAGAATGACATTTCCGGACCTTACGAGCCTACACCTATGCCAGAATCTGAAATGAAGCTTGATAGCACGGGAACGCGAATTGTTCTTACGCACCTAAAAAAGCGGGTTAACATAGCTACTCCAGAATATGTAAAGAAGAGGCTCGCGCGTCGGTTCAGTATCATTGGGGATGACAACTTCACGGTTCGTGTTGATGGATCACCTGTTGAAATTACAGATCGTGATTACTTTAATAAACTTCAGTATCTCTGGCACTATGGAGATGACAGTGAAAAATATGTAGACTTATGCAACAAATCAGATAATTTTGAAAATGAGGAAAAAAGGAAAGGGTCAATTGAGTTTGAACGTAATACACAGAATGTAACTTATCCTGTGAGAGGTTGGATTGGAACTGTTACAACACCAGCAGTTCTTACAGATAAAGATGTGAATGAAAACCTTAACAAGATTGTGATCATGGTTCGCGGTAAACTTGCACAGGAAGACATCCTTGAGGATATTAGAGAAGCGGGGTTTTACAACAAATACCTTATAGGTGAAATACACGCAGATTTTCTGGATGATGATGATTTACTTGATATTGCAACCAGCAATAGACAGGAGATAATAAAGGACGATCTGAGATATATTTCACTGAGAGAGTGGATAAAAAAAGAGTTGAGTTATATCCGTGTTACATGGGATGATTTGCGCACTCTCCAAATAAATGAGGAGGCACAACAGATACCTGCAATTAAGGAATGGCTTCATGAATTACCACCTCAAAAACGTCAACAAGCAGGGGAACTTATCAATAAAATAGCAAAACTTGATATAGACGAACCCAAAGATAGAAATCTGTTCTATAAACATACGGCTTTAGCGTTTGAGAATCTACTATACAAAAAGTCTCTGGATCAACTGGATAAAATATCGACAGAAACCCTTCCAACTTTTCTGGAGATTTTAGGTAATTTTGACGATTTTGAAGCATCATTATATTATCAAATTATCCAAGAAAGGTTAGGGATCATTTCTGCCCTGAGAGATAAGGTTGAAGACAACTCAGTGGAAAAAACTATTCAAAAATTTCTTTATGAACACCTCTGGTTGTTGGATCCTTCGTGGGACAGAGCAACAGAAACACCGTTTATGGAGCAAAACGTCAAAAAAGAGTTTGAAGATATTCAAGCTAAAGAATTACTCACCGATCCAGAATTGAACGGACGTTATGACATCAAATATAAAATGACAGCAGGGAAACACGTTATAATTGAGCTTAAACGTGCAAATCGGACATTAGATCAGTATGACCTGCTCAGACAAGTTGAAAAATACGGGGAGGCACTGCGGAAGTTAATCCGGGCTGCTGGTAAGAATGAACCAGTTGAAATCGTTTGCCTTGTAGGAAAAGACCTTACACAATGGAACGATGCCGAACAGAGGGAACGATCTAAGAAAACAATGGAACAACAAAATGTCCGTGTTATGCTCTACAACGAACTTATTGAGGATGCATATCGAACTTATAATGCTTTTTTACAACTTCGCCACAAATATGGTAGGGTATATCGGCTTATCAAAAACCTTGAAATTGAAGTGCCAGAGGTTGATTAAAGTAGGTTTTGATAACAACACAACCTAAGAAATGACATGGAAATTAGAAAAGCCAATTATCAGTTAGTTTGTATGTTCTTATTGAGAAACTACAATGAATGATTAGAGGATGTGTTGACGCAGCTTGGATTGAATGAAAAGCATTAAAAACCCAGGCTGGTAGGTTCGGTTTCCCAACCGAACCGGATTTAGTCCAGCAATAAGAAATAATGATTACTACACTGTTTCGTTTCCTTGCTCAAAATAAGACATTCTTGAAGGCCAAATCCATATTTTCGCATTTCACATTTGGCATTTATCGAAGGCTGTTTAAGTTAAGATACAATACAGCAGAAAGGATTACAACAACAAAGTCTTTGTTGTTTCTTCTATGGGGCATAAAAGGGCAATTTGTCTTAGCAATCCTAATTCCCATTGTACTTGAATTCACTAACCCATTTTTTGTCTCTTTGTTGTCTTCTACCTGGTTTAAAAAATTTGGTGTTACCGTTCCCAATGGAAGCGATTATATAACCTTTCTTGCATCTGTCATCGGTGTCGGGGGTGTGTTTATTGGTCTTTACTACGCTGCTATCATTTCGGTATGTGGTGCTAACTATGCTAAGGTCCCCAATAACATCCGGGGGTTACTTGCTAAGGAGCAGGTCGGGAACGCTTACATGCGTAACCTTGCTTTGCTCACCTTTTTTAGTTTATGTCTACTCATTTTTCATATTGTTGGTCGAGACCCATTAATATTGGCAATACCGATGCTTTTGATAGGTGCAGGATTAATGATCCTTGGTTTTGTTCTATTAGGTGCTAGGACATTCAATTTGTTTGATCCCACAATTCTTTCCGGAACTATTTTCAAACGTTTGCAACAGTCCTACAAGCAGATACAAGCTGGAGGGTTTCGCTGGTCTGATAAATCATTTCAGTCTTACTTCCATCGTGTTGCTCAGGAGTCCATAGACATGCTTACGGCTGTGTCAAACCTTGCGGCAGATGAAGAAATGCATTTGAGTGGGAAACCATTTGCTGATTTGTGCAAAAATCTTCTTATATTTCTTCGTCGCTACGAAAAAGTAAAGAAATCAATTCCAACGAATAGCCTATGGTATAAACAGCGAAACGTGCATCCTGATTGGTATCGGACAAGTGACACGGAAACATCTGTTGCATACGAAACTGCTTCAGGGCTGCGTCCCAAATTAGAAAGCGATCCAAAATGGGCTGAATCAGCGATATTGCCGATTGTGAAACTTTGCTTGGAAATCAATATTAAAGAAAAGCGTTATGCCATAGTTAAAGAACTTCTCAGTTATCTTGATATTTACGTACAAAGACTTGCAGAAGAACATCAAGTTGAACATGCATTCAGCCAAATAGGTGAAATATTTTCATGGTGTGAGAAACTCATCTTTGTTGAGGAAGAAAATCTTGTTGCAAAAGAACCCTTAGAACACATGCAAATTTGTGAGTTATTAGCAATGATGCCGATTAACACACTGCTTGCATATATGCGTAGCATTAAACACTATGGGCAGAAAGCGATACGTTTGCGTATCAATCATATCAAATGGAAATCAGAGAAGTCAATCTACAGAGCGGGGTTTGCGTTACATATCTTGCCGCAGCTTGAATGGATGCGCCCAATACTTGAGTTTGAGGAAAAAGTAGAGGGAGGTTTAGTTAGTCCACCTTGGTATCTTCAAGAACTAATAACACAACAAGAAGTGGAAAATCTCCGGACTGCTATGATCTGTTTTTGTGAGAAAGTAGGCGACATCTATAAGCAGGTTATCGAGACTGCATCATCTACACAACATCCATGGTTAAAGGCGGTGATTATATCAACAGAGTCAGAGTACTGGAATAAGTTCAATTACCATATTAATACTCTGAACGAAATTTGGGACGATTTAAATTCCGATCAGCGCGTTGAAGGTTTACCTTGGCCAAGTTTAGACATTGATGAACTAATAGAAAAATGTAGGCAGAGAGATAAAGAGCTTTTAAAGCTTATGTCCGAAGAAAAAACCTTACTTTCGTTGATTTCAAGACCTGAGTCATTTCCAGATTTTGCTGGACAATTTCTACACGCGATTGGTGAAGCGTTATTTGCTGCTATGTGTGAGAATGAATTTGAGATAGTTGAGACACTTTTTCAACGTTATTTAGGTTGCAGCCTATTACAGTTTGAAAAACAGCGTTCTAAAGATTTAGGGACTGACTGGCAAAATCTAAACAATTTAAAAATTGCTGCTGCTCCTCTTTTAGACCTTATGGATATTAGCGGGTACGTCTATCTACTTTCTGATTATCATAACGCTCCACTTTTGAAAGAACCTATAGTGAAGGCATGGAATACGTATCTTAGCGAAGCTTCGGGGAGCCAGCGTCTCCAGTATCTTGCAAGGATTGTCTCGTTTAGTGAAGCTGGTATTGAGATAGAACACAGAAGCACACTCAGACACAGGTGGAAGCGAATCATACAGAAACAACTCAGAGATGTAAAACGTGAAGAAGTTGACTATGGTACCAGAGTTTCCTATATCCTGTCTGAACCCAAGACTGTGCCGGTTCATAATAGTCCATTGGTCCGAGTATTCGCAAGAAATCTTGATTTCTTATTTCACGATGGAATTGACATATTTATCGCTAAATACGTTCGCCAGCGGGAAGATGGAGAAAACTTGGATTTTGGTTGGAAACGCCGTAGCGACCTTGAAGAACAAATAAGGAGAGAAGAAAATCGAGATGCCACGGATAAAGAATCACAAATATGAATCCTCTAAACTCCTGAAAAAACCACGTGTCGCCAGACACTTCAGAAGTCTAAGTAGAGAAATCGATACAAATCCAAGTGCACACATGTTTGTTCAAGACGTTCACATAGCAGTAATGCCGATAGGGGGAAGATTTAGTCAGGAAAGAGATTTTTCTGTTGAAATACAAGGCAGTTCTGAACATCGGGCGGTTTCAATCCTTCAATCACTTACTGATGGTGATTTATTTAGTGAACCTAACCTCAAAGAATTGTTAAGTGATGTAGTTAATAAAATTGCGCTCTATTTAGCATCTGGAGGGCGATCAGTATATGAGATCATTCGGGACAAGGAAAATGAGGAAGCATGGCGATTGTACAGTTTTACAGATAGGCGATTGTTCCGTGCTTTTGGAAAATGTATCCAGATTGTTCCTAAGTCAGATAGGCAGCTATGGAAAAAATTCTACGTTATTATACCAAAAGAAGATATCTGGGAAATCGCAATGCCGAAAGTGTTAGGTGGTTTTCGAGGTTACAGGTCAATTCTCAAGAAACTTTCAAGGTTTTCACAAATTGTGCCATCTTTTTTGATGGATGAAATGAGTCAGCAAAAGTGGCCTGCATACTTTAATGTCAAAAACTATGAAAAAGAGAAGAATTTGTTCGTTGCAAAGACTACAACACGCTGGGGATGGCACATGCGAAGTTCGGGTCTTAGAATTTGGACAGAGTTCTACGCAATGTATAGATTCATTACATTTAATTGGGCGAAGGCATGTCTGCGCGAACATATTATAAAGGAACTGAATCATTTGTTTTGTCAGTTACAGATTGACGCGGAAATTGTGGTTAAAGGACTACCTACCGCGCGAGAAATATTGAAAACTCGGCAGCAAATGTGTGAAGGTAAAATTACGTTTGACGAAGCATCTAAAAAATCTTCAGTGTCGTAGGTTGGATAGAGCCCAGTGAAATCCAACTCACACAAGCACTGATGTTTACATAGGTTGAATCAGAGGGATACCATGAACGAGATAAATTTGCCAGAACATTGGGAAATCCTACCTTTCAGAGGATGTCTAAAGAAGATTAAATCCAAGAAAAAACCTTCAATTCCTAAAAGAGACTATCTGGAATCAGGAGAGTTTCCAGTAATTGATCAAGGTGCCTCATTTATTGCTGGCTGGACAGATGCAGTTGACTTTGTAATTTCTGACAACTTGCCTTTGGTGATTTTTGGAGATCATACTCGTATTTTCAAATACGTCGATTTTCCATTTGTGCTTGGGGCTGATGGAACACAACTTCTTTACCCAAACGATGAAATTCTTGATGCCCGTTTTTTCTACTACGCGCTTTCAAATCTGAACGTGCCTAATAAAGGATATAATCGACACTATCGTTATTTACAAGAGTTTTCGGTAGTGTGTCCCCCACTCCCCGAACAACGCGCCATCGCCCACATCCTACACACAATCCAAGAAGCAAAATTTACCCGACAACGCGAGATTGCGTTGGAACGGGAACGCAAAGCAGCATTGATGGATTTTCTGTTTTCTCACGGCACGAAAGGCGAGCCTTGCAAGCAGACAGAGATTGGCGAGATTCCTGAGAGTTGGGAAGTTGTGAGATTGGGAGACTTTTGTTACAAACCTGATTACGGTTATACAGAAAGTGCAAATGATTCTCCTGTTGGACCCAGGTTTTTGAGAATTACAGACATCCAAAATGACGTTGTAAACTGGGAAAAAGTTCCATATTGTGTTTGTAATCAAAAAACTAAAGAGAAGTATTTGTTAAAAACAGGTGATATAGTAATTGCGCGAATTGGTGCAACGACTGGAAAAGCATTCATAATTGGCGATTGTCCTGAATCAATCTTTGCATCTTATCTAATTCGTGTGCGAACAAAGGACAACCTATTGCCCGCATTTTTGGCTCAATACTTTCGGTCAAATGACTATTGGAAGCAAATAGATCAAAGTAAAGGTGGCAGACTCAAGGGAGGTGTCAATATTCCTATACTTACCAATCTTGTCTTACCCCTTCCTCTACTTTCCGAACAACGCACGATTGCCAACATTTTCCGAGCCATAGACGAAAAAACAGCAGCCCTTGAACAAGAAGTTGAACTTATAGACGAACTATTCCACGCCATGCTTGACGAACTGATGACAGGGCAGCGGTCTGCTGTGCCGCTGATTGATGTCGGATTGCTAAATTCACAAGATTGTTCTTACAAAAAGGATTAGAATTTCACATGAAAAATAAAAAATGGAAAATAATTGTTGCAATTCTGAATTTTATCTTTGGCGTTTTTCTTGTTATCACAGGTTTGATTGAAGTTTTGCCACCTTTATTTGAAGGTATCAAAGCATTCAATCTGAGGAGTCACCATGGAATAACCATCATCGGTTTATGGCATGTGTCAATTGCAGGACTTGATATATTTGGAGGCATAAAACATATTCGAGAAATTCGTTCCCACCGCGTTATAGAATTTCACATGAAAAATAAAAAATGGAAAATAATTGTTGCAATTCTGAATTTTATCTTTGGCGTTTTTCTTGTTATCACAGGTTTGATTGAAGTTTTACCACCTTTATTAGAAGATATCAAAGCATTCAATCTGAGGAGTCACCATGGAATAACCATCATCGGTTTATGGCATGTGTCAATTGCAGTACTTGATATATCTGAAGGCATAAAACATATTCGAGAAATTCGTTCCCGCCGCGTCTTTGAGGTAAAAGAAAAAGAAACAGAATAAAGTAACTGCAATAAATGCGATTCGGGTTGAACAACGTGCCCAAACAAATGTAATAATCACATATATTTAGTAAGGTGTTGGGTTTCGCTTACGCTTATTCGACCTAAGGTGCAGCTGAAAGTAACAAAATTGATAAATTTTTACTAATATGTTATACTGTGCCCATCCAGTTATGAAGATTAAGAATTTAATCGGGTAATTCTGAGACGTGTAATAACAAGCAGAGCGGTTCGTAGTCGTGCGATTCATCGCACGGCGCGTCGCCACAATTACCCAATTTATTTGTTAAACCTCATTTTTGGATGGCACCTCGTTTGACGGTGCCTGCCCTACTTGCCAATGATCTTCCTTATTGCGGGAGGATTTTGACTGGTGCGGAGAAACAAAAAAGAACAATCCACAATAACTTAAAAACACATATCAGAGAACGTTACGCACTATATGCGTTTAACGCGCTTTTACGCTGCAGCATGTAGGAACGCTTGAAAGGCTGCGTTTATGACCTATAGACAACTCATAAAATTAATCCAAAAAGATGGGTGGGATTTAGTCAAGACGAAAGGCAGTCATCGGCAATTTAAACATCCAACCAAAAAGGGCAAAGTGACAATACCCGGCAAATTAGGCATGGATGTCCCAAAAGGTCTACTAAATAGGATTTTGAAACAAGCAGGTCTCAAGTAATGAGGGATAAACGAATGGAATATGTTGTAATCTATGAAAAGGGTGACAGCAGTTATGGTGCTTATGTTCCCGATCTCCCCGGTTGTTTCGCTGTAGGTGAGACATTAGAAGAAACCCAAACATTAATCCAAGAAGCTATCGAATTTCATATTGAAGGATTACAAGAAGACGGTGACGATGTTCCGCAACCGTCTTTAAACATCCCTGTTCAGTATGATATTCCATATCTTGGCATACACAAAGTCGTCGAAAACTATGTACATAACGACGATCCTGCTCTCTTTTCATGTAAAGACTCTGCAGGTCATCTTTACCTTGTTACCGTTGGTGAAAACGATCAAGATAAAACATGGCTTCGTGTTGGAATTTCTAATGAACGTTTCAATCTCATCCGCTCTGGTGGAATAGACCTTCGTAATGCGTTCACCGATGCTGAAAATGAATTACTGTTCCAGGTAAACATTCCACACGATGACCCAACACAATCTTCACCAGAAGTCATCCATCCCAATGAAATCTCTGAAGACATGCTCCCCCTTCCAGGTGAACGTCTCGGACTAAAAACCGATACACTGCCAGCACTCAGTAATCCTGATGAAATAGCAGCGTCTCGTGTTCGAGAACTTTTCAAATGTGCTATCAACTATCTTGGAGTTTTCAGAACAGAAGCACCGGTCGAATCTTTAGGCAAGACACTCACAGGATTACAAAAAATAATTAACAGAATTGGTGCGAAATGTGTTAATTCAACATATAAGAAGATACTTGAAGACATCCGAAACCCTTTTGGTATCTCAATGTTAGATGTCGGTGAAGGTTCATTTGAAATTCAACTTGCATCAACAGAGTATGTTGGTATATTGAAAGAGTCTGACCTTGGAAATGCAATAAATGAATTTCTGAAAATCCTTAATTCTGGATGTAACCAAGACCAACTGAAACCACTCATGGAGCGATTCGGACCAAGGGTTGCAAAGGATTACACTGAGTTTCTCAAACCACTCAGTGAATCCGCAATAGATACCAGATTCACGTGGACATCGCCACATCCCGACCGTGGTGGAACAGCCCAACTTTCACAATCGCAAATGATAAAGACTATTGATATTCTCGAGAAAATTCAAGAAGAAACATTAAAAACAATCAGAATCCCTGGTACATTAGTCGGTATCTCTCTCAGATCCAAATCATTTGAGATAGAAACGACCAATGAAAACTACTATGAAAAAGACTTTTTTAAAGGAAAGATCACGGATGAAGCCTATGAGACTGAGACTGTAAGGAATGCAACAGTAAGCAAGATATATATTGCAGAAATACAAGGATACGCTGAAATTGGTGAGACCAAAGATGAAACCAATATTAAGTTCAGACTACTCAGTCTCAGTCAGTAATCATTACCTGATGCGGTAAAATAAAAAAACGAGAAAACACGTCCTATTCTTTATCCTGCTTGACATTAGCACGTCACTGGGACGTGGCAAATGTCCTAATTATTGTTAAACTTACGGAGACAAGCATGTCATCTGTTGCAGCTGAAAAATACATCACACCTGAGGAATACCTCGCTGCAGAACGTTGGGCAAAGGTCAAAAGCGAATACATCTACGGTGAAGTGTTCGCCATGTCCGGGGCAAGTCGCGCACATAATCTCATCACTGTGGAAATAACCACTGAACTGAACATCCAATTGCGCGGACGAGGTTGCGATGTCTATTCTAACGATATGCGCGTTAGAACTAAGCCAACAGGTTCCTATTTCTACCCGGATGTCGTTGTTGTGTGCGACAAACCGCGTTTTGAGGATAATGTTTTTGACACGCTCCTCAACCCTATCCTTATTGTAGAGGTGCTTTCGCCATCAACCGATGCTTATGATAGAGGCGAGAAATTTGCGCATTATCAGGAACTTGTATCCTTACGAGAGTATATCCTTGTATCACAAGACAGGATGCGCGTTGAACATCACCGTTTGACCGAGACGCAGTGGGTAGGAAAAACGTTTGAGGCACCTGAAGATGTTCTGAAGCTTAATTCTATTGAATGCGAATTGCCACTACAGGATATCTATGCTCGCGTCACATTTTCGGATTGAAGATCGGAGTCAACTATGTCTGAACGTTCTGCAGTCCAAGAACCGATGCTCAAATACGCCGACGAAATCGGATGGACGCGCGTGTCCCGATCAGAAGCCATGCAGATGCGCGGGGGTAGTCCTACCGCGCTTTATTTTGTGGATGTGCTGAAATCGCAACTTTTGAAGCTCAACAAGGGCGTAGTAGACGACATTAATTGTGCGGACGTGATGCGGAAATTCGGCTTGCTCAAACCGACACTTGAAGGCAATCAGGAAGCACTATCCTGGATGCGTGGTAAAGAATCAACTTTTGTTTCGAATGATAACCGCGAATGCAATGTCACCGTAATTGATTTTGGCAACCCCGACAATAACCTGTTTCATGTTACCGATGAATGGGAACAGCAAAGCACAGTCCACCGTAACCGCGCTGATGTTGTCTTTCTAATAAACGGCATCCCCATAGCAATCGTAGAAGCGAAATCCGCTCACAAACGTGATGGATTAGCACTCGGTGTTGAACAGGTCCAACGTTATCATAACGAAACGCCGGAGATGTTCACAACAGCCCAACTCTTTGCTGTCACACAACTCAAAGACCTATTCTATAGCGCAACGTGGAACACCTCTCGCAAAAACCTATTCAACTGGAAAACAGACGAACCCACAAACTATGAACAGAAAACAAAGACATTTTTCGACCGCGATCGTTTGCTGAAAACATTGCAGCGATCCATCATATTCCAGAGCAGAGATGACCAACTCACCAAAGTTGTGCTGCGTCAACATCAGACGCGTGCGGTGGAGAAGGTCATCGAACGCGTGAACGATCCGGACAAACGGCGCGGGCTTGTTTGGCACACACAGGGCAGTGGTAAAACGCTCACGATGATAACAATTGCAGCACGACTCCTGCGGGGCGGAGAACAGACAGAAAAACCGACCGTGCTAATGCTCGTTGACCGCAATGAATTAGAAAGTCAACTCTTTAGGAACATCACTGGCTACGGCATCACCACGTTGAAAGTCGCACAGAGCAAGGATGATCTGGAAGACATTTTAGCATCAGATTATCGCGGTTTGGTTGTGTCAATGATACATAAGTTCGACAAGAGACCGGCGAACCTAAACCCCCATGAGCGCGTGGTGGTGTTGGTTGACGAAGCACACCGAACCACCGGCGGCAATTTCGGTAATTACCTAATGGCTGCCCTGCCGAATGCGACCTATATCGGTTTTACTGGCACACCGATCGACAGCTTGTCTAAAGGCGATGGCACTTTCAAAGTATTCGGCAAAGATGACACACAAGGATATCTTGATAAATATGCGATCGCTGAATCTATTGAAGATGGCACGACTGTCAAGCTGAATTATATGCTTGCCGCATCCGATTTGCGGGTAGATAGAGAAGTATTGGAGCGGGAATTTCTTAACCTTGCAGAAGCGGCAGGCGTTAGCGACCTTGATGAACTGAACGCTATCCTTGACCGCGCTGTGCAGCTAAAAGAGATATTGAAAGCACCCGCACGCATAGACCGAATAGCCGAGTGTATTGCGGAACACTTTCAAAACACTGTTGAGCCGATGGGATTCAAAGCGTTTTTAGTCGGTGTTGACCGAGAAGCGTGCGCGTTGTATAAACAAGCACTGGACAAACACATGCCCACTGAATACGCGGAGGTCGTCTATTCAGAGGATAGCCGAGATTCTGAGTTGATGAAATCGTTTCACCGCACATCGGGGCAGGAAAAGGAGATACGTAAGAATTTCCTCAATAAAGATGCACAACCGAAAATTCTGATTGTTACGCAGAAACTACTGACCGGATTTGATGCGCCGATCCTTTACTGCATGTATCTCGACAAACCGATGCGTGACCACGTGTTGTTGCAATCTATTGCGCGTGTCAACCGTCCCTATGAGGATGCGGATGGGTTGGTAAAACCTGCTGGGTTTGTATTGGATTTTGTCGGTATCTTTGAAAATATGAAAAAGGCACTCGCTTTCGATTCTGATGAGGTGGAGAGTGTCATTCAGAATATTGAGGTGCTAAAAGAGGCTTTCGTAAAAATGATGCGTGAAGACGCACAGCAGTATCTTCGTTTTGCCGAGGGGTCGGACGATAAGGCGAAGGAGCAGGCGATTGAACATTTTGATGATAAAGATGTTCGTGAAACATTTTTCACGTTTTTCAAACAGGTGCAGAATCTCTATAATATCTTGTCCCCCGATGCGTTCTTACAGCCGTTTATAGCGGATTATCAGGCGCTTGTATCGCTATATGGATTAATTCGGAACGCATTTTCTACGCATGCTTATGTTCATAGAGAGTTGACAACCAAGACGCGGGAACTCTTACAAGATCAGACAGAGGGAGATCTGTTTGCGTTGCCAAATGAAATTTATGAGTTGAACGAAACCACCTTGCGGGAAATGGGGCAGAGCAATGCATCTGATACTGTGAAGGTATTGAACTTAGCAAAAGCGGTGCGTCAAAAGGTAACAGACGAAGGTGAGTCAAAGCCGTTTCTGAGATCTATCGGCGATCGTGCAGAAGCCGCCATAGAGGCGTTTGAAGACCGACAGTCCAGGACGCAGGACACTTTGGCGGAGTTTATCAAATTGGCAGAAGAATATGCAAGTGCTGCAAGAGAACGCACACAAATGGGGTTAGATGAAAATACCTTCGCCATTTATAGAGAACTCAAAAATGTTATAGATGACGTGACCCCGCAACAAGCACAATCTATCAACCAGATATTTGAGCAATTCCAAAATTACAGTTGGAACGAACAGCAAGAAAGAGAGTTGCGCACAACGTTATATCAGACATTTGAACCCTCTGTAGATTTTCAGACCAAAATCGATATAGCAAATAAACTACTGGCATTGAAGCGACTATGAAAAACAACATATTGAACAACCCAAAAGAATTGAAAAGTGAAGTTTGCCGATGGGCAGACCACATAGGTGTAAAGGTGCGCGAGGTGCATTTACGTGCTATGAGTCGGAAATGGGCATCTATATCAACGAATGGCAGGTTGACGCTCAATACTGAGTTGCTCCATATACCTGCCGCTTTATCGGAATTCGTGATTGTGCATGAATTGGTGCATCTGCTTGTGCCGAATCATGGTAAGTTGTTTAAAGGGTATATGTCTGCGTATCTTCCTGATTGGGAGGAACGGCAGAATTGCTTGAAATCACTGTGATGTTTGTTGGGTTTCGCAGGCTCTACCCGATGGACAGGATATTATACCCAATTAACGGGATTTGTCCTATTTTCTGGACGGTAGGTGCGGTTTTGCGGTGTACTCACCCAAATGCGATCTGCATTCCTAACCGCACCGATAGATTGGAATCCCGTTAATTTGGTATTAGTATGCAATCTTGCGCTATTGCTTATAGGATTTTGATATTATGAAATCTGGTTATTCTCAACTTAGTCATCACCTATATGTCCATCACGGACATGTCAACACTGGTATTCTTCGCGATGGAGACCGCGCACTACTCATTGATCCGAGTGGAATATCTCTGCAAACAACACTCACCGAACTCGGAATTACCAACATAGAGCAAATTCTATTTACGCATTACCATCGCGACAACACTTCGGGTTTTCCTATCTCAGATAACGTTCGTATTGGAGTACCAGAGGCGGAGAAGCAGTGGTTTACTGAGGTTGAAACTTTTTGGAATGATCCGAAATATAGGTGGCATCTCTACAACTGCCACCCGCATAATCTTATGCGCGCAAACGCCATTCCTGTGACGGATACTTACACCGAGGGATCTCAGATTGAGTGGGGACCCGCAATCATAAGAGCCTTGGAAACACCTGGACATACCGATGGGAGTATTACATATCTTGTTGACGTTGACAACATACGTTTCGCTTTTTCAGGTGATCTCATCTACGACAAAGGCAAGATATGGGAACTATACAGCCTACAGAAGGGACAACAGACTACTGATTATCACGGATTTCTTGGGGCGCGAGAGGAACTAAATGAAAGTCTTGAGAAGGTTCGCCAGTCATCACCAACGGCACTTGTTCCTACTCATGGAGTAGTCATGAAAAATCCTAATGTTGCAATTGACGCGCTTCTTCACCAATTGACCTACTGCTATGATAAATATGTGTCAATCTCTGCCCTCCGTCACTATTTTCCGAAACTATTTACCGAATTTGAAGGACGCGCTGATCACATGCCTATCCGAGAAGGCAAGCCACCACCTGACTTCTTGCGACATATCGGCACCACATGGTTAATTATATCCGACACTAAAGAAGCGTTCGTGATGGATTGCGGTTCACCGAATGTGATTAAACAGATACAACAGTGGCAATCAGATGGTGAAATTTCTGAAGTTACCCAATTCTGGGTGACACACTACCACGATGACCATGTTAATGCTATTCCCGAATTTCAGGAAACCTTCCCCTGTGAAACCGTAACCGATGGGATTGTTGCTAAAGTTATTGAGAATCCTAAAGGATACAGACTCCCTTGCATTTCCCCTGCTGTTACACGCGTGGATCGGGTTACCAGAGATGGTGATTCATGGACTTGGAATGAATTTACGATGACAGCCTACCATTTTCCGGGACAGACCTATTATCACGGTGGACTACTTGTTGAGGGGCGCGGAGTCCGTATGTTCTTTTCAGGTGATTCCTTTACGATGGCAGGAATTGACGACTACTGTTCTGGTAATCGGAATCTTCTCGGTGAAAGGGTCGGTTACGAAAATTGTATACGCCGCATTCAGCAACTTAAGCCAACGCATATTTTTAACTGCCATGTCGATCCTGCTTTTGATTTTACCGACAGAGAAATAGAGTTTATGTTAGACACCCTCGCCCAACGCGAGAAATGCTATGGTGATCTTTTTCCTTGGGATCATGCAAACTACGGTATGGATGATCAGTGGATTCGTTGTTGTCCTTATGAACAGGATGTTGTACATGGAGAGAATGCATCATTGCAAGTTGAGATAACGAATCATTCTCTTGAGCCTCGAACGGCAATAGCACAACCGATTCTTCCGGAGTCATGGGGTATTGAAATTGATACTGCGGAAACAACCATTCCACCGAAAGCAGATGGACATATCCAGTTTTCTATCCCTATTCCGAAAAGTGATTTGGTAAACTTGGACGATGGCGCGGCACAGGAACCTCGCCCTACAGTGAAAAAGGAAGGACAGAAGCGAATTGTAATCCCTATTGACATCACCTACAACGATAAGCCATTGGGGCAATTTCGTGAAGCAATCTTTGTTCTCACGGGAGGTTAAAATCTTGCTAAACTTATCGCATCCCACAGTTGACGTCGCTATCACGTGTAGCAATTTTGAAGAGTCATTGGACTTCTACCACAACAAATTAGGTTTTGAAATTGTGTTGGATCTGGATATTCCGGAGGCTCTTGCACAAGAGGTAAGACTTGCACCAACAGGATTTCGCCAAGTTCGTCTTAAAGCAGGTAACACGCTAATTAAACTGATGGATATTGAGTCACCACCACCCACACCTACGGACGAATTCTCCGCGGGTGTCCGTTGGCTTACCTTTATTGTTGCAAATATTCAGAAGACTGTCGAAAACTTGAAACAGAACGGCGTGGAATTTCTTTCCGAACCTATAAGTGCACCAGATGCAGCTGGCGTAGTGTGCGCGAAAGACCCTGACGGCATTCTAATTGAGTTTGTGCAAATATGAGGGGTATTATGAAGACATTGACCGATTCCCAAATCCAAGATTTTAAAGAAAACGGCTATCTGTTAGTTGAGGATGCTCTTTCACCAGATGATTTAAACCCGCTTATCGCGGAATTTGACGAAATTGTAAACTCAGGTGCCTCAAGACTTTACGAAGAAGGAGAGATAGATTCTGAATTCAAAACAGAAGGTTTTGACACCCGATTAGCAAAAATTACAGAACAATCTCCGATAGTATTTCAAAAGTTGTTTAGTGGCGCACACACGGGACCAGCACTTTTTGATCTTTTGGTTAATCCGAAACTACTTGACATCGCTGAATCGCTCGTCGGACCTGAGATTATGTGTCATCCCGCATACCGTGTCCGCCCCAAACTCCCCGAACATGACCGAACTCTTGTCCCATGGCACCAAGATGCAGGCTATATGGAACCGAGATGTGATTCAGTTTTACAACTCACAGTCTGGATTCCATTGATAGATGCAACCGTTGAAAACGGCTGCCTTGAAGTTATCCCACATGTGCATAGTAATGGTGTTTTCTTACATCAAAGCGTACCGGGGCGTTTCTATCTTGAAATTCCAGAAGATGTATTACCAGATGTTGAACCTGTAATCGTTCCTGTCAAGTTTGGCAGTGCTCTGTTACTAACCAATCTGACCCCGCATCGCTCTATTCCGAATGTCAGCAACCAAGTCAGATGGAGCGTTGATTCCCGCTATCAGGACGCAGCAAAACCGACTGGATATCAACCAGAAGCAGGTTTTCTTGCCCGCAGCAGACTACATCCTTGTGATGTTGTCACTACACCAGAAGAATTTAAGCGGGTTCGCGATGAACATCAACCCGGTCCTGGCCCAAATCGGTGGGCAAAGGAGAATAACGATGATGCATAATTTTCAAAGAATGACGCCTCTATTTATTCTACTGATACTGTTCATAAGTGGTGCAAAACCTATGACCGAAGCACCTAAACCGAAGAATGTTGAGATTTGCGGCAAGATCGTCTGTTTAGCGGAAGAGATGCACACACATTATAATGTTGAACTCTTCGGTAAGCATGACCACCTATACGGTGTCAAGACCGAGGATGGCAAATACTACACGCTTTTGTGGACATCGTTAGCCGAGGCACTCTTTGTGGACGAGCGGTTGCATGAGAAAGACTTGGTCATCAATGGTCGTGTTTTTCCAAAGACGCAATTGCTGGAGGTAACCCGCTTTTTGTCTATCCGCGACGGTGTTCTCCACGATCTTTACTACTACTGTGATACATGCTACATCCGTACGGTTGCCCCGGGAAATTGCGATTGTTGTCAAGCACCCGTTGTGTTGATCAGGGCTATTTAGTTTTCGATAATTCTGACGCATTTTATCACAATCGTTAATGTTTTAATAGTCCCGTCCGTCGGGTTTCGCTTCGCTCTACCCATAACTGTCAATTTAAGAACTGATCTCTGGTTTTAAGAGTATCCGCGTTCGTAGTCGCGCAATTCATTGCGCCTCTTTTCTTTGAATATAAGAGGCGCAATGAATTGCGCGAGGACAAACGAGTTCTTTCCTTAAATTGACACATAAGGGTTTCGCTTCGCTCTACCCGACAGACAATAGAAACTCTCAGTAACACGTATCAACTGACAATTCTTAAAACTAAATAGCCCTGATACTTACACAAGGTTATTTAGTGGTTCTCTCGGCAACTAATTATGATATAAAGTCCAAGAAAAATTCCGAAAAAGCAAGTGGCCGTCTATATAGATAGTGAAACATCAATGCAAATATGTAATAAATACTTAGCGAGTCAACCATTTAGTTTTAATAATTCTTAGTTTTGAAGGTTAACTTCGGGTTTAGGTTTTAAAAGCGCATGGACAGATGTTTTGTGTCATCATTGTCTATTGTCTGAACCAGGATTGGCAGGATTATAGGATTACCAGGATAAGCATTTGAGTTATCAGACGTTCGTGTTAAAGTTAGACCTGTCCGAGATTACAGATACACATAAGGTTCAATCATTAGAAAACACCTTTGATAAGCGAAATCCTGAAAATCTGGTAATCCTGTGAATCCTGGTTCAGACAAAAAGAAAATAAATATCTCAAAATAAGCACATAGCACTAACGTTTGTGATAAAATATACCCGAAACCCTAAAACTAAATAACCCTGGGCTTACACACCTTTTACTTGAAAAAAGATGTATATTCTGTTAAAATCATAGAAAGTATGTAAAACTTACTTTTCCAAACTTTAAAAACGGTTAAGGAATGCTTTAATCTATATCTCGCATGATCCGTGTTCCTGCCCTGATATACAACGGAGAAAATTATGGATACTCTTAACGATTTCAGCTTCAAGCAAAAAAAATATATCCCTACCTTTCCAAAAGCGAGTGGAAAACCGACCATCTATATTGAAGGTTATCCGTTTGAGGACGACGAACCTATGGCAGCAACCGAATTTCACGGTGAACAGATCAACATTTTCTACGACCAACTCTCACGCTATTTTGCAATTGGTGAACACATTCACATCGGTATTGACAACTTTATTTATTATCGCGAAGGTGACATTACCAAGTTTGTCGCACCTGATGTTTACGTTGTGTTTGGTGTTGATAAATATCCACTGCGTCGCAGTTTTTATACGTGGTCAGAAGGTGCGGTACCTGTTGCTGTTTTTGAATTTCTATCCGATGCGACAGCGAATCAGGATCGGCATGAAAAAGTTGGCGTATATCTGACTGATATGGGTGTTCAAGAATACTTTATTCATCAACCTGAAATGAAAAAACCTGCGGAATTTCGTGGTTGGCAGCGAAGTGCTTCTGGTAACATTATTGAGATTGTGCCGGATGCACAAGGCGGTTTGTTCAGCGAAGCGTTAAATCTCTGGTTTCGGTGGGAGGACGATCAAACGACGCACGTTAGGTTATTACGGCCGTCCCTGCCTGATGGCACTCCCATAACAACTTCTATAGAAGAAGAACATCTACGAAAGCAAGAACAACAACTGCGAGAGGCAGCAGAAGTAATGGCAGCAGAAGAAGCAGAACGGCGGCAGGAAGCAGAGGCACTTGCAAAACAGGAAGCTGAGCGACGACAGGAAGCAGAGGCACTTGCAAAACAGGAAGAAGCACTTGCAAAACAGGAAACTGAGCGGAGACAGGAAGCAGAGGCACTTGCAAAACAGGAAACTGAGCGGCGACAGGAGTTAGAAGTTGAGTTAGAACGACTCCGGACACAAATCGCTAACCGCGAAAATTAAAGCCTGTGGCATATAGTTGTCTCATGCATAGACACCTACTTATGTGTGTTTTTTGGGTGATGGACAAATTTCATGATTCGGATCCCACCACAATAGAAAAACTTTTTCTTCTGATCGAATCGCCCAAATTCGCTCTCGACCCATTATATGAAATGAAACTAATGTCTCTTCGTCATCATGTCCCAACGCTTCTAGACGCTTTTGGGCAGGTCTTATGATGTTGCTAATAGGTATCGCATGGTGATCTGTTCCTAGTATGTCAACCCATTCCATAGTTTCAAAGTTGTGCATCTTTTTCCAAATTTTTCTCAAGAAATCAGGACAGGTTATTTTATGCCAACCCCATTTGCTACTATCATCAATTTTTGAAACTATCCATACGAGTTTCTTATTTTGGGTTGAAGTAACCGGTGGAGATACGGGGGTTTGTCTTTTCTTAGGATTGTCTTTTCGTCTAGGTCTTTTCTTATTCATCTTCGAGGTCTTCATCAGCAGATAAGGAACTATAATAATGTGCCATCGCGTCTAAAGGTATAACGCGATTACCTCGTTCCAATGGAGGCAGCCCTTTCCTTGCTTGCTTCCAAGGCTCTTCCATGTGCGATAAGTCAATTAACCATTGAGCTGACCTATGTCCATAATATTCAAGGACAGCATCAACTGTTTCTTGTTGATTCTGATCTAACAAACGAGGATTGCCAATTGGCATTTCAGATATTTCGTACATTCCGCGATGGTAATCAAATAAATTTCTGACAACCGGACCGTTTGCCCAAGCCTCAATTTTTTCCTCAAATAGTGGTTTCTCGTCCCACACCAATGACCACGCTTGACTGTAATATACCAGTTTTTGCAGCTTCATAGTAGTCAGTGTATCCATTTGCTCTAAAATATATGCTGCAACATCAAAGACACGGATTTTCGGGGTCTCAAGATTCTGTTGCTGTAATTGTTCCCAAGTTACATCTTTTTCCAATGCTTCTGAGGCAGTGTTTTCATCAAATTCTAAATCAAATGTGTTTTTTGGTTCCTCAAAATCTATCACATTTTTAGAAAAAGTACCATCATTTTCAAAGGTTGTGCTCGTATCAGTCCATTTACTCACTCTGTCTCCCCTTTCAATTCCAAATGGTAAATTTCACTCATGAATTGTACAACTTCTTGTTTCAATTCAAGTATTGAGATTTCTGAAATTCTCGCCTTAAACGCAACAAGATCGGCAATTTTGAAATGGAAATTAAAATCAAAGGCAGCTCTTTCTCCATCAAGTTTGATTGTGAAATTCAGTGTTCGCCCATTTAAACTCAAACGGCGAGTATATTGCTCACCGGTCAATGAACCGTTTAACTTTTCAAATTCCTCTAAATCTCTAGGCCGTATGCGGTTTACCAATTCTTCACTAATAGGGTCCTCAGTAAAGAGAAAGTTAACACCGTACGCCGTGACAGGAGTATGCGGTAGGTAATTTGTGAGCTGCGTAGCAAGTTCTTGTATTTGATCAAAATGTTCGTTTTTGTTTTCTACTGGACTAAAACTTAGCCTATTTTCTTGCAAAAGAATTCTTACTTCTTTGGACGAGATACGCGGAGAAATAAATTGTGTGTTGAAATCAAGAGAGGACGGCGCGGGCATCTCTATTGTGAAATCCTCGTGTTCCCCAGGAAAAAGATATTTTTTTATCCAAGAAGGGGTAAATATACGGCTATTCCAACCGCCTACGATAACTAATGCACTAGAGGAGTGGTCAAATTTCATAAGTTATACCTTTCAAAGGTTGCTGGAGTAGTTTACACAACGCCTAGAATAACACGTGTCCAACACTAGAATTGACAGCCATTAGTTGGTACAGAGATACTACTAAAGTAAATTGAAGTTCTTAAAATTTGTCCAAATTTTAGTATCAGTAATGAAATAATTCATTTTGGTTACTTGTGTGATAGTATATCATATTTTAACTCCGAAGTCAATAAATTTTGTTGACATATCAGGGCTATTTCGTTTTCCAATAATTTTGAACTTTTGCTCAAGACTCTTCCTATCCGAGCGAGCTCCAACTCGCGACTTTCCGATTAAAATGGATAAAAAGCCTAAAACTAAATAGCCCTGATAACAATAGGTTTGACTTTTAATCCTAGATGTGTTAAAGTACATCTGTCTAAATGAGATATTCCCAAAATCCATGCGATGCAACTGACCAAGGCTTACGTAAATCCGGTAAGTCCAATAGAAAGTAGTTTTACTGGTACAAATTAAGCATTAGACAAAAAAGGAAATTATGTCAATAACCGATTTTTTTCGTGGGAAGGTTCTACTATTAACTGGTGCTACAGCCTTCCTTGGGCAACCGATGATTGCCAAAATTCTCACTTCTCTTCCAGATGTACAAAAAATCTATCTCCTCATCCGAAGTCGGGTTGATTCGAATGGTAAAGTTACCACTGCACAAGAACGTTTTGAAAAAGAACTCATAACGTCCGATGTTTTTGGTGCATTGCGGCGGTTGCACGGCGCACAGTTTGAAACTTGGGTTAAGGAAAAAGTCACGGCTGTTGAAGGCGAACTGACAGATGAACGGCTTGGCTTTAGTGATGCTGACTATCAACGTCTTCAGAATGAGGTAGACGTTTTTATTAGTATTGCTGGTCTCGTTGACTTTGATCCCCCTTTTGATGCTTCACTCAAAGGTAACGCACTCGCCGCAAAACATGTTGTGACGTTTGCAAAGGGGTGTTCTGACGCTGTTTTTCTCCATGTTTCAACGGCTTACGTTTGCGGTGATAAACCGGGACGCGTTCCAGAAGAACTTCATCCTCCCTACGAGCAATTTGCACAACAACATAACGAAAAAACCGGATCGGCAATTCCACCAACTCTCTCGAAAGAAATTGACTATCTGCTTACGTTGAGCCAGTCTATCCGCGATGAAGCTGAAACCCCTGCACAAATAGCACATTTTCAGCAGATTGCTCAAAAGCAATTAAAGGAAAATAGGCGCGGGAGTCGGAACAACTTAGAGGCACTTACTGAAAAAGCAAAAACAGAATGGCTTGAAGCACGGCTTGTTGAAGCAGGACTTCAACACGCACGTTTACGCGGATGGAACGATACCTATACCTACATGAAATTCCTCGCTGAACAGGTAGTGATGGAATTGCGCGGTGACCTCCGGACTGCGATTGTTCGCCCTTCAATTATTGAAAGTAGTGTTGCTGAACCACATCCAGGATGGCTTGGTAAGTATCGGATGTCTGAACCGCTTATTGTCGGTTTTTCCAAGGGGCGTATCCCCGATTTTCCTGCCGACCCAGATATTATTTTAGATATAATCCCCGTTGATTTCGTAGTGAATGCAATGTTAGCCGCTGCCGAAGCAATCGCAAAACGCGGTGGGATTGAGGTGTATCATATTGCAACGGGCACACAGAATCCACTATATTTTCGCGGTATTGTTGATGCAACTTACGGCTATTTCACGGAAAACCCCATGATGGAAAATGGAAAACCGATTCCAGTCCCTGTGTGGCAGTTTCCCAGTCTGGAGTTATTCGAAAAGAAGGTGGATGGCAAAATGCGCATGCTTGACCGCGTAATTAAGGCACTCGCGCTATTACCGATGAAATCAGCAAAACGACAACGTAGAAAACTGGTTCTAAGACAGAGTGCCATAAAAGCTCTATTGAATTACATCCGAATTTACGCGCCTTATACCCGAACGAACTTTGAATTTGAAACGGAAAAGATGCAGGGGCTTTATGAGGGACTATCACCTGAAGAGCAGCAACACTTCAGTTTTGATGTTTCTCAAATTCATTGGAAGCAATATTTTCAGGAGATTCACATTCCCGGCATTAAGCGACATGTGTTAAAAATTGAAGATAGCACATCCGACACACAGAATGAAGCATCAGACTCCTCAAAAAGTGGAAAAACTACATCTCAAGAAGAAGGCGATGAGTCTCCTTCGCCAGCTCCAAACCCGATTGACAGTATCTCTCCACGGACAATCGTGGATTTAATCGAGATTCAGGCAAAACGTATTCCTGATAAAATTGCACTTCAGATGGTAAACGATGGAAAATGGGAACGTTATACTTACGCTGAAACCTATTCGCGTTCACGCCGGGTAGCGTTCCAATTATGGAAAAGCGGTTTACGTAAAGAGGACCGAGTTGTTTTGGTCTCGGAAAACCAACCTGAATGGTGCATCGCTTACCTTGCCGCATCGCAAATTGGTTGCGCGGTTGTCCCTCTTGATGCACAGACCCCTACACGGGAAATATTATCCATTGCTCAGTTCACTACTGCGAAAGCAATCTTAGCATCCGATACTGTTTTAGCCAAGTCAGACACACAGTTGACAGATGCAAAAGTCCACTTGCAGAATATCAACAAGTTTAACGAAGTAATTGATTCTGACGAAGATATCCCAGAGGATTTTCCCAACGTAGCGATTGAGCCAGATACCGTTGCCTCTATTATTTTTACGATGGGAACGACTGTCGATGCGAGGGGGGCAATGCTGACACATGGCGGATTTATCTCGAATGTTAAAGCCGTTGCCAAGGCACTCCCTCCGACAGATGCGGAACGCATTTTGTCGGCATTACCGCTGTATCATGCACTGAGTTTCTCATGTAGTCTGTTAATGGCACTTTATAGTGGCACCACTGCTACTTATGTCAACGCATTTCGTCCGACAACACTTTTGAAAACGATGCGTGAAGATAAAACCACCGCATTTATCAGTGTGCCGAGACTTTTTCAGATGCTTCAAAGCACTATTGAGCGGCAAGTATCGCGAGAAGACACACCGGGAGAAACATTAGCCGAAAAGGCGCAATCGGTTATGGGAGGACATATTCGCATTCTCGTCAGTGGTGGTGCTGCTCTCTCCGATGCAATTTATAATGGATTCCAAAAATTTGGAATGACGCTTTATCAGGGCTACGGAATGACTGAAACCGCACCTGTGCTGAGTGTCAATCCTTATCAAAACAGTAAACGTGGATCTGTCGGACCAGCAGTGGAAGGTGTTGAATTTCAGATTGTAAATCCGGATAGCAATGGCATAGGCGAGATTATAGCCAAGGGGCCCAGCAATATGAAAGGATACTATCAAAATCCGAATGCCACCGAGAAAGCTATCCGTGACGGTTGGCTTTACACAGGCGATCTTGGATATATTGATGCGGACGGTTATCTTTATATTACAGGACTCTGTAAGGATGTTATCGTTCCCGCCTCTGGTAAAAACATATACCCAGTTGAATTGGAGGCACTATATCAGGACACTCCTGCTATAACTGAGATGTGTGTCGTTGGAATTCCTGATGAAGACGGTTCGGATACTGCTATTCATGCGGTGATTGTCCCATCAGACAGTGATGAAAAGACTGAAGCAGAAATACAGGAACATCTGCAGGAAACTGCTAAGCAGCTGCCGAGTTACCAACAATTTCACAAATCGCATCTGTTTCAGGACGTTTTACCGAAGACCGAGAACGGAGCAATTGATCGAAAGCGGGTTAAAGAACAATTAGAAGAATATCTCGCTAATGAACAAACGTCAGTTATAGATGAATCTGGACATAAACAGAGTGAAGGAGATGATTCACTTCTGGCAGAGAATATTCCAGCAGATATATTAACACCGCTTGCACGATTGGCACGAATGCCCGCGAATAAGATTCGTAGAGAAAGCCGTTTGGATACCGACCTTGGTCTTGACTCTCTAACGCGGCTTGACCTACTCATGCTCCTTGAATCTCGACTGGGTCAAACAATACCTGATGCGATGGTTGCCAAATTGGAGACAGTCAACGATGTTGTTGAGTTAACACAGGCTTTTGAAAATTTGTCTTCTATACAGTCTACAGAAACATCGGCTAATTCTTTGAAGTTACGGGAGAAACCGCATTGGTATGCGCGCGCTTTCCGTGGTGCTATACGAAAACTATATCGGAGTCGTTTCTCGTTTCAGTGTTTCGGTTTAGAGAATATTCCAGAAGGTAAACCTTACATTATTACGCCTAACCATACAAGCCATTTAGATACGTTGACAGTGATTGCGGCTTTAGGACGGGACTCACATCGATTGTGGACGCTTGCTGCACGGGATTACTGGTTTGGCAATCGGTTCCAAGGATGGTTTGCACATAATTGTCTTAATGCGCTTCCGATCGAACGCGACGGAAATTTCACGCAGTTCCTGCAGGATTTACGGATGGCAAACGAAGTGATGGAGCAGAACAATGGATTGCTTATTTTTCCGGAAGGCACGCGTTCAATTGATGGGAAACTTCAACCTTTCAAACCTGGGATACTCAGTCTTCTGATTTATGGGCAGCAGGTACCGATTATACCGACTCACATTAAAGGGACTTTTGAAGCACTTCCGAAAGGACAAAACTTACCGAAAAAACGCCCGGTTCAGATTGTTTTTGGAAAACCGCTTCTATTTGAAGTTTCACAGAAACCGGAGGACATCACAGAGAATTCAGAGATATACCAGAAATTTTTGACAGAACTTGAAAACCGTGTTGCCGAACTCGGTGAGACACTACATTAGGGTTTAAAATGGAATCGCTTCAGAAAAAAAAAGTTATTGCGTTTTTTGATGTAGATGGTACTTTGCTGAGTTCGACCATTGTGCATTGCTACATCTGGCTACGGACTTCCTCGTTGTCTCCGATTATGAAATTTTTGTGGATTATCGGTTTCCTTCCGAAGGTCGTGTACTACCTAATTTTAGATCGGGTTAGCAGAGAAAGGTTTAATCGCGTCTTCTATCGGAATTATCGTGGCATGGACGCGGCAGCAGTAAAGGCGTTAGCAACTGATATGTTCACAAGTTACCTTCGTCAGAGAATATTCCCCGAAGCCATGTCACAAATAGAGGAACATAGAGAACAAGGGGACCAAGTTGTTCTTCTGACAGGTTCACTTGACTTTATTGTGCGACCAATTGCAGAATATTTCGGTGTGGATTCTGTTTTAGCACCCGAACTGGAAGAACAAGATGGTAAGTTTACTGGTGAGCTGACAACCAAACCACTTATCGGAGAACAGAAAGCAATCGTACTGAAGAAATTCGCTGCGCAAGCAGAAATACCTCTTAATGTATGCTATGCCTATGGCGATAGTCAATCTGATCTGCCAATGTTGAATTGTGTCGGAAATCCGGTTGCTGTAAATCCAAGTAAGGCACTACGGAAACACGCACTCAAAACTGATTGGGAAATTCACGAATGGATGCAAGCATCATAAGTTTAGAGAAAATTGCAAAATCTAATGAGGAGAGAAAATGCAAGTCAATCGCTATTTAGAATCAATGTCTACTCCAAATGATACAATGTATATTGAAATTGCTGGTATGCATAGATTTACCCGTCGCGGTGACGATTGGGTGAAATTCCGAGAGGATTTAATCGAACTACTTGAGCAGACAATTTCTGAAGAGCTTTCCAAAGAATTTACGGAAGCCACTGAGGAATGGGTTTCGGAGGATTAGATATCTGTTTTCAGTTGTAGCACGAGGTCTCTGGGTTCTCCTCGCCATTTCCGCGGCACGCGAACAACGGAGGAAAACTCAGAAACCCTTATGTGTCAACTTAAGCAATTTAGTTGTAGCGCAAACTGTTAGTTTGCGCACTGTCCACACAATCTAACAGATTGTGCTACAAAGGACAAGAGAACTCTGATCTATACTTGAACAAAAACATAAGGTCTTGGAAAAGAGAGGAATAGAACAATGCGAGTATTGATCATGTCCGATATGGAAGGCGTAAGCGGTATTGTTGTGTGGGATCAGGTTGATGGAGGTGCCGCGATGTTTGAAGAAGGCAGACACCTCTACACAGAAGAGATCAACGCTGCTGTCCGCGGTGCCAAAGCCGCTGGTGCTACAGAGATTGTCGTTGTCGATTGCCACGGTGCAGGAAGAGGTTGGACGTTTAATTCGCTTATACCTGATAAGATCCATCCCGATTGTGAATGGGTAGCACACCACGGATGGGGACGGTTTGTTGATATGTGGGAAGATGGATGCGATGCATGCTTGCTCATCGGGATGCATGCCCGCAATAACACCCCTGACGGTGTACTATGCCATACTATTTCTAATGTCCAATATCGAAACCTTTGGTTCAACGATGAACTTGTGGGAGAAACCGGCGTAAACGCTGCACTCAACGGACATTACGGCGTTCCGATTGCGCTTGTTACTGGGGACGCGGCAGTTTGTAGAGAAGCAAAAGAACTGCTCGGCGATGCACTGCCAACGGTTGCGGTTAAAAAAGGACTCAGTAAATACAGCGCAAGACAAATCCCACCAGTACGCGCACGTCAACTGATAGAAGATGCTGCTAAAGAGGCACTCTCGGATTTAACAAGAGTTCGTCCTTATGTACCTGACCAGCCAACAACAATCAAAATTGAACTATCCAGTGTGGATAAACTTGCCGATTTCAAAGGACGACCAGGAGTTGAGATAACAGGTCCTGTCACCGTTGAAAGCCGTGCAGAAGATTGGATGACAGCATGGAATCAGTTCTGGCCCTTCGTCTAAAATTGTTCCACAAGGTTTGCGGCGTTTGTAGTCGCGCAATTCACGCGCCTCTTATACACAAAGGTTTGCGGTGTTTGTAGTCGCGCAATTCATTGCGCCTCTTATACACAATTAACCCGATTTGTAGCGCGAGGTCCCCGGGTCCTCCTCGCAATGCTGACTTTATCAGAAAACTTCTAATCAAGTTAATTTGGTATAATAGACGCTTTCGCTCCGTATGAAGATAAAAAAATAAATTAGGTAATTCGGGCTCAAACCCCAAATCCGGTAGGTGCGGTTTTGCGGTGTACTCACCCAAATGCGATCTGCATTCCTAACCGCACCGGACTCTACAAGGAAACTGAAAATTACCCGATTAAATTCTTAATCTTCATTAGGAGCGATATGTAAACAAAAACGTTAAAATATATCGCACCTACGGAGCGAAAGATATTGAGGACATCGGTTGCTATAAACATATAGTCCCTACGGGACTGAAAAGCACTTCTCAGATAGGGAAATCCTTAAATTGACAGTTATGGGTTTCGCGTTCGCTCTACCCAACCTACACAATAGTATATCTGAAAGGGGACAGATGGCTGGAAGGAATTGGGCGTTGTGAACAATAGATATCCAATAGATACGCAATAGGTTTGCAGAAAGAGTTGTTTGAATCTCGGATTGTCGCGGATGCCGCGGATTATCCTCATTCATCGGTTTTTTGAAATGCTAAAGGGATACTCTGAATACAGATATACTTGGTTTCTGTGAAAAGCACCTTATATTTCAAACCCATAATCTGCGTAAATCCGTGATTCAGACAAATAGCACGGTGAGAAATCCTTAAGTTGACACATAATGTGTTTCGCTGCGCTCTACCCAACCTACCAAAAGATGTTCCGTGACAATTGAATGCCTCTGCTCCTACAGAGAAAAAAAATTGACATTTTAACGCGTTTATGATATTCTATCGTCGTATTGGGGCGGGACGACCTCTTCTGACCAAATCAACATCAAATGTGCCGAACACCACACGCACATGAGATATTGATTCCCGCCCACACGTTCTGTGATACTTTCTCGTATATATTTTATATTCTTTGACATACTCCCTCAGCTAAAACATGAGGTCTAAACAACAATTTTGATGAAAACAGCAGACCCATCTCGCTTTAGCGCGGCGTATGTCAACCCTCTAAAAAAAGGAGACACCAAATGAAAGTTAAATTTTTATGGATCGGCGTAGTTGTTCTTTTTATGGCAGGTCTATTCACGACTATAAGTGATGCCGTGATTGACCCGGATACCATCGTAGGATTATGGGGATTTGATGATGGTGATGGTGACACTGCCAGAGATTCCTCCAATAACGAAAACGATGGGGTACTCATGAGTAATCCGAAATGGGTGGAAGGTAAATTTGGGGGTGCGCTTGAGTTCGATGGTGAAGCTTATGTAAATATGGGCAATGCAGAATCACTTCAGTTTGATGGTGATGTGACAATTGTTTTTTGGGCAAAACCGAAAAACGTAGGTATAGGTCGACAAAACATCATCTGCAAATCCTACGGCGGCGAAGGATGCTTGACACAGGAAGTAAATGGTTCGATAAGTTTTTTTTGGGGTGATTGTGGCGGGAATTGTGAACCTTTTGTGCGAGTTGCAAAACCCCCTGCTGGGACTATCGTAAGTGGTGAATGGATCCACATCGCTGAGGTGAGGGATGTTTCCACACGCCAATATCGGATGTATAAAAACGGTGAAGTTGCTTCTGAAGGTACCTGGAATGTATGTGGGGAACAGCCATGTGGAGATTCTACAGCCAGCAATCTTAATTTATACATCGGGCATGGTTATGCCGGTAAATTCAGAGGTATCCTCGACGAGGTCGCTATCATTGGTGCGGTTCTCAGTGAGGACGATATCAAGAATGTCATGGATAACGGATTTGAAGGGGTCGCTGCTGTTTCTATCACTAATAAACTCACCACGACTTGGGCGAAGATAAAACGTTGACATGGCTACTGATAGATGTATTGTCAAAGGCAAGGACACATCGTTCTTGCCTTTTTCCGCGCCTACCGATGGGTTTCGCTCTGCTCTACCCAACCTACAATATTTTGGTGGACACAGCAATAGTTTACCGATGTGCATTAAGATTTGTGATACTCACGACGGCTAAAGCCGTGTGCTTCTTTTGGCACACAACCCTCCTATGTGATTCTTGCTTCCGTCTCTCGTGCCTCTTTCCTGAACTGCATGAGGTCTTAATTGGACTCCACAAGCGTTTATACTCTCTGTCTATCCGACAGCGAGGTGGGGTAGGTGTTGACGCACCCACCACTGAGTCAGTCTTATAATTATACTACAAAATATATGTAAATGTCAAGCGTTTTTTGACCCACAGCTAAAGCAGTGGGATTGTCAGCTAATTCCCTTCAAGGACATCAAGCGGATCCCCTGAAGCATCTTTGCGTTCCAAAAGTTCAACCTCATAACCATCTGGATCCGTGATAAATGCCATCTTCATTCCACCGGATGTAAACTGCTTACGCCATTCATCGGGCCAAATCTCCAATCCCGCTTTTTCCAAACCGTCGCAAAATTCGACAATATCCGGAACACCAATCGCAAAATGCATCAGGTCTTCTTGAACCTGAAGATCAAAATCCGGTGAATAGGTTAACTCTAACGTGTGTGCGTTACCCGGAAGTTCAAGATGCACGATTTGGTTGCCTGCGGGGGATTTGTCGCTCCGACTCAAAACTTTGAACTCCAAATGGTCACAATACCATTGAATAGAGTTATCAAGGTCGCTGACGCGAACCCGTGTATGTAAAAATACTGCCATGTTCTTCTCCTTATATTTGTGATGTCCGATGCTCAATCAACTATGTAGAGATATTAACGTACTCCTTGAATTTTGGCAAGAATATTCACCGTATCTTCAGTTGTCACTGCATAGTTCTATCAATTGCTAATCTGTAGAATAACTGTTTACATGTTCATGGATTGGCTGCCGTTCACGGTTGGCATCAGGGTCAGCACGGCGAGCAATTCCCGTAATCGCATCAACGGACTCATCTGCTTTAAATCGCAGGTACAGTTTTTGGGACTTCTCAGCCATAGATAGGTTTTTCAAAGCACGATAACATCGCATCATATTGTAATGTGCATCCAAATCTTCTGGGTCTACCTCAACCGTCTTCTGAAACTGCACTAAAGCTGCTTCATACTCACGTTTAAGAAAGTGCATGCGTCCCAATTCATTGCGAACACGGGTATCGCGTGGGAATTGCGAGATAGCACGTTGCAGATGTTCAATAGCGATGTCGTATTTGCCATAAGACTCTTGAACAAGGGCATAAAAATAGTGAACCTTTGCGCGATGGAGATTATCAGGAGGCAACGTTTTCTGAATCTCAAACGCTTTGTCAAGCATCGCTTCAGCACCTCGCATATCTCCTTCCTTGATACGGCATCGTGCGATATTCACCCATCCATCTAAGTAATCAGGATCGATTTTGGTCACTTCTTTAAACGCTGTTTGTGCGGCTCTGAGATCGCCTTGTAAGAGTAGTCCAATGCCGTAGTCGTTCCAACGTTCACGCGCATTTTCAATATCTGCTTTTTGCTTCGGAACGTTCTGGTCTTCTTGTTTGACACGAAGGGTCGTTTTCACCTCTGCCATCACGGTTATAGGCAGGTTTGGAATAGCCTTGATTTTCCCCGCAACATCTGATGTATCACCTTCCCAGACCCATTTGCCATCATCGTAGCCTTTATCCACCTGATAGTTTTTATCCTCTGGATCGCGAACACCCGCATAAGCCCACTGTGTGTGCCACCAGTTAAATTTACGATAATTCAGTTTCGCTTCCAAGGAGAGAATGTTTCCACAATCGGGTGGAATTTCAAAACGATATCGAACGGTATCCGCTGCACCGGGTGGAATAGTACGTGAATAAAGCACGGTTCGCATTGCCCACGCATTTCGTTTGTTGATTAGGTTTCCATGTGCATCCAACATATAACCGCGGTAAAAATGTGCCTTCGGATCGACGGGGCCGTTTCCATTAGGTGCAGCAATCCTACCGTTCCAGAACACGATTTTTCCATTCTCATCAGTCGCTTTGACCTCAAGCCAGATGTCAAACGCATCAATTGTTCCAGCAGGGAATTGATGACCGACACCTCTTGTGCGGACTACAACCTCAATTAAAGGGGATTCATCTCGTGCGATTTCAGTTCCATTTTTCGGTATTGGGGAACCATTAGCAAATAGATCCAATGTTATTACATCATTCTGCAAAAAGTCTATCACGGCTTGGAGTTGTTCTTCGTGTTGATTGACATAAGGGAGTGCAGTGTTTGCAGCTGGAAAACGGTGACTGTGCACCTTCCCGTTGATGTTTCCTGCATCTTTAGAGTCTACAAGCGGCATGTGACAATCAGTACATTTCTTAGCTTTTTCAGGATAGTAAAATGCAAGAGCACCCTGATGGGATACACCACTTTTTTGCCATTGGTCATAGTCGTCAAAGCCACGCACCCATTTGTAATTATTGACCGGAAAATCCAGATGCACCTTATGGCATGTTGAACAAAATTCGGCTGTGTTATTGCGGTGAAAAGGTTTAAGAAAACTTTTCCGATGCGGTTCCGGATCGAGACGTATAAGATAGTTATGCAAACTACGGATGAAACGATTGTTGCTTGACGCTATATCGTGGAGAGGCGGATATTTTATTGTATACCCGCTATTTCCCATCGTATCCTTCACCCTTTCAATAGAATGGCAAGCAGTGCATGCTAACCCCGCCTGCGCTGCAGGTGTATGCAGATTTTCATTAATCGGTCTGTCCATTATACCGTTGAGTAGAATGGCAGGATCGTGGCATCCACCGCACCATTTAGAGGATTGAATACCGTTTACATCCTGCATATAGACGATTGACTTACGATACCACTGGTTGTTGAAAGAAGAAAAATGGTGGGCAGATTCGTCCCACTGCCGAAATATATCTGGATGACACCCTTTTGTAGCACATGTTTTGGATGTAAGAAAGAAATCGGTTGGAATCAGGTTCCCTGTCTCTGTTTCAACAGACGCAGGGAAAAAGTGACCTGTTGTGCCACCACCTTCATCGTACATGCTTGTAGGAGGTAGCATAGGATTTTTGACGAGATAGTCCTCATTCGGAAAATAGTGTTGCGAAAGTTTCGCACCGATTGGGAAGAATACAACACAAATTAACACACCAATAATTACATTTTTAAATCTTGGGGAAAGACTGCTACTGTCTTTCAACAGATGTATGCAGAAGAGAAGGCTTCCTATGCTGATGCTGATGATATGTGTAATGAGAATCCAACGAAAAGGCGTAGTGGCTCCGACAATCATTAAGGACACACCCGAAGCGATGCCGACTAATAACCCGAAAACACCGACACGCCCATTGGGAGAGAGGATATTGAATTTTTGATAGAGATAGATACTAAACGGGATTATTAATGCAATGCCGAGTGCTAAGTGGAACAGAACGTTAAGAATGTAGAAGAGCGTTGGTTCACCGAAACTGAATAAGTAAGCACTGTTGAGTAGTAATATGAGAAAAACGTATACAGAAAATTTTCGCATGAACTCACCGTCCAAGGCTGAGTTACGTACGTCTCAACCTATAGTTTAGATTCGTTCCAAAGGTTTATTGGATTTAGTTGCTCTACATATTATAGTGAGGTCTATAATTATTTACATAATTTGACCTTTGGGCAATTTCAAAACACGACTATAAATGTAAGAGGCGCAATGAATTGCGCGACTACAAACGCAGACTATAAATGTAAGAGGCGCAATGAATTGCGCGACTACAAACGCAGACTATAAATGTAAGAGGCGCAATGAATTGCGCGACTACAAACGCAGACTATAAATGTAAGAGGCGCAATGAATTGCGCGACTACAAACGCGTTTTTTGTTAATGAAAAGTCATCATTCAGAAATGGTATTACAATGTTCACTTATTTTTTTTATCCGGCTGTATAGCCTCCATCGATCGGCAAGGCGATGCCCGTAACGAACGCAGATTCATCGGAGGCGAGGTATAATGCACCATAAGCGATTTCTTCAGGTTGACCGAGCCTGCACATCGGATGTTTATCCGCAAGTGCCTGATATTCTTCTGGTGTTTTGATGACGCCAGCGACTAAAGGTGTTTCCACGAACTCTGGACAGATACAGTTTACTCGGATATTGTTCTCTGCATAATCAAGTGCCATGCCACGGGTCAGATTTGTCACGCCGCCTTTAGATGCAACATACGCCGCACGAACATCTGCACCGACTACCCCGTAAATTGAGGACATATTGATGATGGAACCACCACCGTTTTTCAGGATAGCAGGAATAGCTGCTTTCGCGCAAAGATAAACACCGGTAAGGTTAACATCTAAACAACGATGCCAGTCCTCTTCCGGCAGTTCAGCAACAGGTAAACGCATTGCAATCCCGGCATTATTGAACAGAATATCAAGTTTTCCGTAAGTTTCTACGGTTTGCGCAACCATCTGTTCTGTGTCAACTTTTAATGTCACATCGGTTTCAACAAAAATCGCTTCGTTGCCACCTTTTTGGATTTGCGTAACAACTTGACTCCCACCATCTTTATCAATGTCAGCAACAACCACTTTTGCCCCGTGTTCTGCAAAGAGTTTCGCAGTGGCTTTGCCGATCCCTGATGCAGCACCCGTGATGATGGCTACCTTATCTTTCAGTCGCACAGTTACACTTTTTCCTTCCATGCTGCTGGATTTTGTTCAGGTTCACCGATTCGATTTCTCAATACACCGATGTTTTCAACTTCAAGTTCAATCACATCTCCCGGCTGAATCCATCTGTCAAGCTCCCAACCGCATCCTTTACCGACAGTACCAGAACCTAAAAATTCACCCGGAAAGAGAGTCTCTGACTGTGAAACATAAGAGATCATTTCTGCGAAGGAATAATACATATCTGAGGTATTTCCCTCTGACCAAACTTCACCGTTTACTCTTGCAATCATTTTCAGATTGTACGGGTCACCGATTTCATCAAGTGTAACAAGGCAAGGACCCATAATGTTGCTGTTATCAAAATCCTTACCTTTGGCAGGACCGAGAGATAGCGACATGTGTCGGAATTGAATATCGCGTGCGCTAATGTCGTTGTAAATCGTATACCCAGCGATGTATTCTGGTGCTTCTTCTATTGAGATATTTTTGCCAGTTTTGCCGATGTAAACACCCCATTCCAGTTCAAAATCGAGTTTCTCCGTGTAGTTAGGCCACATAACAATTGCCTCATGTCCGGCGATGGATGCGGGACTTGTGCTGCCTCTATAGTAGTTAGGAAGTTTGAACCATTCAGGCGATATTTCTTTTCCTGTGATACGTGCAGCGGCATCCATGTGGGTTTTGAACACACCAAAATCCCGCAAACTTGCTGGACGTGGAAACGGTGCAAGCAGTTGAACATCGGAAGCTGAGAGGACAGCATCCGACAAATCTGAACCACCGTTGAGTTGTTGTTCTACCGTGTCAATACGTTTTTGTGCGTCTGCATTACAATCCTGTTCAAAGAACTGGATCATATCTGAGACATCTAAATTGAGGTCAACGATTCTGTCTCCATCAACCCATGCACCGAGTCGCGAATGTTCATTTAGCGAAGGCTTTTTGAATGTAACGAGTTTCACAAGTTTTCTCTCCTAATTGGGATGCTAATTTTATACTACAAATGCATTCAAAAGTCAACGTTTTTGAGACAGTGTCCTAATTTTAGTCCTAAATAAAAAAGAGCACCGTCCTTTGGGATTGTGCTCTCTCAAAATAGGTATGAAGATAATAAGAACTTAATCGGGTAATTTCCAGTTTCCTTGTAGTGTCCAATGCGGTTTCCTAACCGCACCATAAACGTCAATTTAAGGAAAGAACTCGTTTGTAGTCGCGCAATTCATTGCGCCTCTTATATTCAAAGAAAAGAGGCGCAATGAATTGCGCGACTACAAACGCTGATATTCTCGTCCTGTGCGTTATTTGAGATGTTGGGACAAAAAGGTGCGGTTAGGAAACCGCACCTATCGTAGTTGGAAACAGCTAAATTGACGCCTATGGTGCGGTTTGATGAAGATTAACAAATAAATTCGGTAATTTTCTAACCATAGACATCTTGTTTTATGTTTTTCTTGTGTGAGGTCCATTATCTTGTTGTCTGAATCGCGGAGGGCACGGAGGACACAGAAGACGCGGAAAATGCTTTTGTGTCTCGGACATTTCCTTTCGCCAGAGACGGGTCGGTAACAAAGCATCTCTTAATTCCGCGTCCTCCGCGTTCTCTGCGATAATCCGCGATTCAGACAGAAAAGAGAGCAGAATTACCGAATTAATAAATTAATCTTCATGTAACCGCACCATAAGCGTCAATTTAAGAAAATTGCCTCGTAGCATTGTCCGTTGGGTAGAACGGATGCCACCCAAACCGTAAAATCATAAAAAATGAAGTTTTCTCCATACACGCTACATCAACCAGAGACCGAGTGAAACCCAATGCTTCTATTGGGAAGTATCCGAGACTCTGAAGGTATGAAGTTGGGTTTCACTATGTTCTTGAGTGTATATAGCAGTATATCAGATTTGCCGTGTGTTTGGAATATCTATGTCCGTCTTCTCAGTTCCGTTCTACCCAACCTACGGGACCCCGAAAACCCTAAATTGACGCATAAGGTGCGGTTAGGAAATCGCACCTACCGCCTGGAAAATAGGACAAATCCCGTTAATTGGGTATTACCTAAAGTTTTTCACCTAACGGTGTGCAAAGCAGTTTTTGTCAATTGTCAGAGTTATTCAATTGTCCGGTAGTTCTCATCTGATGCTCAAGTTTCTCCTCTGTCTGATCAACCTCCTGGCCGCGATCCTTTTTAAAATGTAGAGAAAAACTTGAAAACTGAATGGCTCTGCTCGCCTCATAACCTCAAGTGTTAATCCCAATGCATCCCCCAACCTGTCAATATTTTCTTCTAACTACGGCGTGAAGTCTCGCGCTTCATGTGTCCATGTATCACGCAAAGGTATTTTTGTTAGCTTGCTGAAATCATTCATTGAGTTGTCCTCCGATGTTTATACGTTGTGAGGCGGGAGACAGAAAGAGTACCTGCCTATGATTATTTTACTTCAGTATCAAAAGTTTTCGTGTCGCGGTGAAATCTCCTGCAAACAGTGTATAAAAATAGATACCGCTGGCGACAGGTTCTCCGAGTGCGTTCGTTCCGTTCCAGTATGCTGCATGGCTTCGGTTCTGATACAATCCTGCGGGCATTGTGCCGAGCGTCAGCGTTCTGATAGCTTTCCCTTTAACATCATAAATGATAATAGCGACTTCGCTTCCTTCTGCTAGTTGGTAAGGTATCCAGGTCTCCGGGTTGAATGGGTTCGGATAGTTAGGTAAGAGTGCTGTCTTTTTCGGAGTAAACGCTGCTAAGAGTCGCGATAGGTAGTGAATACCTTGTTGAGATGTTGCATCGGTTAGATTCATCGCTTGTGCTTGTGTTAGCCAGTGCTGCACATCTTTTGTAGTGAACAGAGCGATAGCCTGTGAATGTAAAGATGGAGCATTTTCTCCTGCTCCGAGTGCTGCTGCAACTTTTACGAGGTCAACGATATTGACAACGCCATCACCGTTGATGTCCTCTTTATCTATGTCCGATGTGTGATTAAATCGTGATGCCACTTGAACTAAATCAATGATATTTACGATCCCGTCGCTGTTTACATCTTCTGGTCTTAGCCGCGGGTCTATCACGAGTCCCGTATTGAACAAGAGGTATGGCAAAATTTCGCCGTCGCTGTCTGTAAGGATAACATCGGATAAAATCAGGTTTGTTGCTTTAATGTCAAGGACTTCAAACGTGATGGTCGCGAGGTTGCCTTCCCCGTTCGCGGTTCCGGCGACAGAAGTTGCAGCAAGCGTTATTTTATTATCTTCCTCTATTGGTGGGATAGGAAAAGCACCGGGGGGCAGGTAATCATCGTTCGCACTCCCAACATAGCGAAGGACATTTGAATCATATATGACACTAAACTGGTAACCGCCGACGTTTTGTCCGTTCTCAATGCTGACGTTGATGGTAAAATGTTGTCCATTCGCAGGTGACATGACTCGGTAGGGGGTGATACTCACTCGGTTAGTGGTTTGAAGATTCCAGAGATTGATATACTCATCATTATACGTTGCAAGGGTGCTTCCATCTGGACTGAATAATACGTTGTCGTATTCGCTGTAACTATACTGATTTTGATACACATCAAATGCTGCTTTCGGTCGGGTAGTCTCGACATCCCATAGGTAGACGGTGGTGCTCTCTATCGTTGCAAGTATTGAACTATCAGGGCTGAATGAACCCGATTTGCCTTTTATACTGGCTTTGTATGTGCTTGTGTCCACATCCAATAAGTGGGCTTTGTCGTGCTGCTTGTTTATCAAGAGTGTTTTACCATCGGGGCTAAACATTACCCGATTGACTCTATCTGTATCTGTACGTCTTTGAATGGTGTTTTTGGGTTCACCTGTGGTGACATCCCATAGGCGAATTGTTCCGTCCGAACTTCCGCTTGCTAACGTTTTTCCATCTGGACTGAATGATGTGCTATAGACTGCCTCAGTGTGCCCGACAAGAGTTTTTTTGAGTTCGCCTGTAGAGGCATCCCATAAGTCAACCGCTGTCCGTCGATTTGCATTTGCCAACGTAGAACTATCCGGACTGAATGAAATACTCTGTACCAAATTTATATGTCCATCCGAAAGAGTGACTTTGTGTGTCCAAGTGTCTGTGTCCCACAAATTGATTACAACCCTATCTTGCCATCCGGTATTACTCATACTTACAAGCGTTTCTCCATCCGGACTGAATAGCACCCTCATAATAGGTTCTGTATGTCCTTCAAGCATAGTTTTGCGTTCCCCTGTTGCTACATCCCACAAACAAAGTGTTCCGTGGTCTGCTCCAGTTGCTAATGTATTCCCATCGGGGCTGAATGCGATACTATAGAATGGGCCGCTTTCAGATTCATGGAGTGAAAATTTGTGTCCGCCTGTAGAGACGTTCCATAGATCGATATAGGAATTTCTAATACTTGCAAGTGTGTTTCCGTCGGGGCTGAACGCAATACTTTTGATGCTTCTTGAAGTATGAATGATCGTGCGGGGCTCATCTTGTGCGAAGGCGTTTAGCGAAGATAGGATTAGAAGTATGAGTAAAGCGATGTGTGTTTTCATAGTGGAATCTCCGTTGTTAGAGGTGCCGGACATCAATATCCGTAACCTGTATGTAAGCGATGGTAGTTAACGCACATGTGCCATGATCGCTTACGCGCACATGTACAGCAGTGACACACGTGCGCGTAGTAGCAGTGTCATAACCGCTCTGTTGAATTTATGATAATCTATACTTATCTACCAACCTCCTCCTTCGTTAATTCCAGCCAACAGTTTATGTTAGATTGGACTATCCTATTCTTTCAAAATATTAGATTTTTGTCAAATAAATAAGGTGAGATTAGAATAGAGGACATCATATTATCATAGAAGACTTTGGGCAGTTACAAGACCCGCGCTAACAAAGGAGGTAATACTAAATTAACTTGATTAGAAGTCTTTGATAGAGTACACCGTTGCGAGGAGTACCCAGAGATATCGCGCTACAAATCGGGGTAATTGGGTATAATCCGCGATTCAGACAATGGCGTCGGGTTTCGTCTACTCTACCCTTATGCGTCAATTTAAGAAAATGTCTGTCCGTTTATAAACACTTCCCAATAGGCATGACTATTGAGATTGTCCTATATTTAGTCCCATAGGGACGATATGTTTATAGTACACCGTCCAGACACGGCTCTTTAGTTCTGTCCGAGCGACATATCCCGATTGGTACCCCATTGCTATAAACATTCCGCCCCTACGGGGCTGAAGAGATTGGGGTTACCACGTTTTCTATAAACATATCGTCCCTACGGGACTAAAGAGGGTTTCTCATACACGGGAAACCACTAAATTGACGCCTATGGGTGCGGTTTGTAACCGCACCGATTCGTTCGCGGAAACTGTTATCTCACACATATTCCACAGAATCCGGTGCGGTTAATGAAGATTAAGAATTTAATCGGGTAATTTCCAGTTTCTTGTGAAGTCCGGTGCGGTTAGGAAACCGCACCTACCGGGTTCAAGTCCGAATTACCTAATTTATTTTTTAATCTTCATCAAACCGCACCTACCGGGTTGGGGCTAAGCGGTTACAAACCGCACCTACCTTGTTGGGTACCGCTAAATTGACGCTTATGGGTTCAAGCCCGAATTACCTAATTTATTTTTTAATCTTCATTTACCTATTAAATTTCCAATACTATAATTCCTGAACTTGTCTTATTGTTTATTGCAGTGTGATCTTTTCGGAGAGGGTATAGAAAATAGGAAGAAATCCAATAAGAATTGTTGGGACAACAAAAACACTCAATAAGACAATGGTGTCTTTAGAAAAGGAAAAACTCTCTGTATCTTCAGTGGATTCAAGATACATTGCTTTGACAATGCGAGCATAGTAGTAGAGAGATACTACACTGTTTAACAAACCGACAATTGCAAGCCAGTACATTCCTTCACTGATAACAGCATTGAAAAGAAGCCATTTTCCAAAGAAACCTGCGAAAGGGAATATGCCAGTGAGTGAAAAGAGGAAAATCGCCATTGCAGCGGCAACGAACGGTGCACGTGTGGCAAGCCCACGATACCCATCAATCATTTCACTGCCTGCCTCGTTTGCAATGAGAACAACCACATAGAATGCCCCTAAGTTCATGAAAAAATAGACGATGAGATAGAAGAGAATAGCACCAAGTCCTTCAGGAGTAAGCAGAACAGCACCCATCAATAGGTAGCCACCGTGTGCAATACTTGAATACGCCAATAGGCGTTTGACATTCCGTTGTGGTAGTGCTGCGAAGTTTCCTACAGTCATCGTGAGTGCAGAAATGATCGCTAACAGCAATCCCCAATCAACAGACTGCATAATTTCCGAATTGCCAAATCCTGTGTAGAAAAATCTGATAAACAGCGCAAATCCTGCTGCTTTTGAGGCAACAGATAGGAACGCTGTAATCGGGATAGGCGCGCCTTCGTATACATCAGGCGACCACATGTGGAAGGGCACCGAAGCAATTTTATAACCTATACCCGCGAGGATGAAAGTTATTGCAATCAATATACCGAGTGTGGTTACTTGACCTTCAGCAAGTACCACTGGAAGCTGCCGACCAATTTCGGCAAGGTCGCCTGTTCCTGTCATGCCGAACAGTAAAGACAATCCAAATAACATCGTGCCGGACGCCACTGCACCATAAGTGATGTATTTAAAAGCTGCTTCGCTTGAACGTGGACTGTGCGTCAAAAACCCAGCAAGGATATAGGAAGTAAGACTGACCGTTTCCAATGAAATGAATATCATCAACAGATTTGTTGATGATGCCATGAGGAACATGCCAAAGGTTACGGCTAACAACAACGCATAATACTCCCCTTTTAATTTGGCATCAACCTCCTCGGAACGGAGAGAGAAAAGGATAGTTGCTGCGGTTGCCAGAAGCAGAAGTATTTTGAAAAATACTGCGAATTTATCCAACCGAATCATCCCAAAAAACAGGGATATCGGTTCGTTAGTGCCGAAGACAGAATTCGTGACGAGGATAGCAACTAAGGTACATCCGAGACCCACAAGTGAGAGATACGCAACCTTTTGACTTTCCCGATTTTTTACGAGAAGATCAAGGATTATGACAGCAGCAGCGAAGACGACAAGGAGAATTTCTGGCGTAAAATGGAGAAGACTTTCAATGTTTTTTAAGGGTTCCAAACTGTCCTCCTACAGACTCGCCTCTAATGTGCCCATAATTTTCAGGAGTTCCGTAACGGATTCACTGAACATCTCAATTGCGAAGTGAGGCCAAATGCCGAGGACAATGGTTAGTATTCCGAGTGGCACCAGAGTCAGGATTTCACGTCCATTGATTTCTGGGATGTCTTCATATTTAGGGTTGAGGTTTCCAAAGAAAACCCTTTGAAACGTCCAGAGGAAATATGCCGCACCCACAACAATGCCAATCATAGATAGGATAGTCAATGTTTGGAATTTGTCAAACGCACCAATCAGTGAGAATGCTTCGCCAACAAACCCACTCAAGCCGGGCAATCCCAAGGATGCCATAAACGCAAGTATTGTGAAACCTGTATAAACAGGCATTCTGTTTCCTAAGCCGCCAAATCCGTTAATTTCACGATGATGTGCACGGTCATAAAGAACACCAACAAGTAAGAATAGCATTGCACTAATGACACCGTGATTGAACATCTGGAGAATTGCACCGTTGATCCCTATAGGGTTTCTAGCGGCAAGCCCCAAGATGACAAACCCCATGTGTCCGATACTGGAATAAGCGACCAACTTCTTAAAATCGGTTTGTGCCAATGCACAGAAAGATCCGTAGACGATATTAATAAAACCGAGCAGTGCCAAACTATTACCCAAGAAGTCTGTCCCGTTAGTGAAACGGTCCAAACCGAGTGGAAACATTGCCATGTTAATCCGCACCAATCCGTAAGTTCCCATCTTTAAGAGGACACCAGCGAGGATAACACTAATGGCAGTGGGGGCTTCAACGTGTGCATCGGGAAGCCATGTATGGAATGGGAAAATTGGCACTTTGACAGCAAAACCGATAAAGAAGCCGAGGAATACCCACATTTGGAAAGTTGAATCGGCGAGAGCATGTCCTTCTGTCCCAGCCAACGATATAAGTGTCGGAATGTCAAAGGTTCGTACGCCTTCTGCTACACCGTTAACCACATTGCTATTGAGGTACACCGCTATCATCGCAACCAACATCAACACACTACCGAATAACGTATAGAGGAAGAATTTAATAGCAGCGTATTCTCGACGAGGTCCACCCCACACTCCAATTAGGAAATACATCGGTAGCAGTGTCAACTCAAAGAAAACAAAGAACAAGAATAGATCCAACGCAGCGAAAAATCCTAACATCCCTGTTTCAAGCAACAGGAACAATGCCATATACGCCTTAATGCCCTTTTCAATATTGCGCCAAGAGGCAAGTACACAGATCGGTCCCAATAGGGCGGTAAGAAGTAGCAGTGTAACACTTAAACCGTCAAGACCGACGTAATACTGGATATTGAATGCCGCAATCCAATCAATAGGACCCTCAACGAACTGTTTTCCATCAATTGAACGGTCGTAAGCACCAATTGAACGGTCGTAAGATATAAATAAGTATACTGCAATTAGAAGCGGAATAAGTGTAAAACCAAGCGTAACGCGCTTTGTTAATTCTTCCGACTCCTTTGGTAGAAGTAAAACAACGATCATCCCAATCAACGGGACAAAAATCATTAGCGACAATAACATTTTTTGTATTCTTCCTCGCTGAATTTGCCCTATGGGCAAAATTGTTGTAGTGGAATTCTGTACTTTCTCACCAATATTAGCATAACGTGAGTTTGGTAAAAACGAGACTTCGTGCTGCTCGTAGGGGCAAGGTCCCCTCGCCCGTAGGGGTTAGGCAACCTAACCCCTACGAAAATGTCCGCATATTTTTAGAATGTGCCATATATCAAACTCACGTTAGCATATTATCCAATAAGTACTTACAAAACTCGGAAAATTAAGATTATCAACACTATCCCGCCAAGAACGACAAAGAGATAGGTTTGTATTGCTCCTGTTTGGATTCTGCGGATTCTGCCACCGGCTGCCCACGTAACACCCGCTACTCGATTGACAAGACCATCAACAATACGGTTATCAAAAAAGCCTATAGAAGCGGCGAAAATATTGCGTGTTACCGTTCCAACACCGTTGACGATGCCATCAACAACGGTCCTATCAAATTTGGCAAAAAGCTTGGACTGCCACACCGTCAGTGCCACCAAAACACCGTTGTAAAATTCATCAAAATAGTATTTGTTCCAGAATAGATTGTAGACTGGTCGGAAAGTTGTTGCAACAACTTCTCCAGAGAACCTTCGCCTGTGGTAAAACAACCAAGAGAGTAGTATCCCCAAACCTGCGACACAGATAGACAGCACCATTGCGATTGTGTGTGCAGGACCGTGTCCCTGATCTGCGTCATCAGCACCCTGTTCAGTGTCCTGTCCGCCTTCATCTTCAGCAGCCACAGCTTCGGAAACCCCAAAGAGTGATATGCCAAAATTCACATCACCTGTTTTGGTGTCCGGTGAAACATAAGCATGTTGCGTTGTATTAGGCATATAGGGTTGTAGCGGTGGTTTAACATTATCTTCGTTGAACCAAAGGATATTCACTACAGGAAAACTCAGTGCTGCCAAAACGATGAGCGGCACCGTCATTACTAAAGGCGATTCATGTGCCATGTCGTGCATTTCCTTGTTGCGCGGTTCACCTAAAAAAGTCATAAATATCAGGCGGAACATATAGAATGCCGTGATTCCCGCAGCAAAGAGTGCCATGCCGAATAGAATGTAGTGATGAACTGAGTTCCACTCCATTGCCCGCTCAAGCACGCCACCTAAAATTGCATCTTTACTCCAGAACCCTGAGAAGATGAACGGCACGCCAGAAATAGACAGTGTTGCGATGAGCATTGTGATAAAGGTAATCGGCATTTTACGACGGAGTCCACCCATGTTCCGCATATCTTGGTCAGGTGGGATTTCAGAACCGTGTGCATGAACTAAACTGTGTTCATCATGTTCCTTGCCATCTGCGTGTTCATCATCATGATGGGCATGCATTGCGTGGAAGGCGTGAATAACACTTCCAGAACCAAGAAACAGCAATGCTTTGAAAAACGCGTGTGTGGTAAGATGGAAAAGTCCAGCAACATAACTACCTGCCCCAATTGCCAACATCATATATCCTAATTGGCTAATCGTAGAGTACGCCAAAACACGCTTAATGTCAAATCGGACGATAGCAATAGTCGCGGCAACAAGTGCGGTAATCCCACCAACATAAGCGATTGTAAGAGATGAAGCTGGTGTCAAAATTGGGAACATCCGTGCGGTCAGATAGACCCCAGCAGCAACCATTGTCGCGGCGTGTATTAATGCACTAACAGGTGTAGGACCCTCCATTGCGTCTGGCAGCCACGTATGTAACGGCATCTGTGCAGACTTACCAATAGCACCACAAAATATTAGAATACCCGCTATAGAAAGCCATACCATATTACCCTCAGTTAATTTTGCGGTGAGGACATCAGGATTTAAGATACCTCCATCTCCATAGAGGGAGAGCGTTTGAAATTTGGTGAACAGCATCATCATACCGATGAACATGCCGACATCACCGACGCGTGTTGTCAGAAACGCTTTTTTACAGGCATTCGCAGCGGAATCTTTTTCGAACCAGAAGCCGATCAGCAGATAAGAGCAGAGTCCAACGAGTTCCCAACCGATATAGATGCCGAGCAGGTTATCTGACACAACCAGAAACAGCATTGAAAATGAGAAGAGCGAAAGAAAAGCGAAAAACCTCGGATACCTCGGATCACCATGCATGTAGCCTATAGAGAAAATATGAACAAGGCTACTCACAAGCGTGACAACAATCAGCATAATCACGGTAACGCTGTCAAGGTAAAAACCCATTGAGAAGGTGGTGTCACCGAGTGAAATCCAATTCACAGCGTGCAGTGCACCTTCAGGAATTTCGCCGTCCGCGGTAGGCACGTTTTGTAAGCGCGCAACGTCTTGCAACAGCAAAAGCGAACAAACAAGCGCGACGAGCATCGCAGCGGTTGAAAGATAGTCTTGTCGTGGGAAACTCCGTTTTGCTAACCCCAATAGTGCAAAGATTGCAAAGGCTGCAAGCGGGCAAAGTAAGATAATACTTATTAAGGGAACAACCATACTATTTACTTTTTAACCTTTCAAGGTATCCACTTCGTCGGGACGTATGCTACCGAATTCACGGTAAATAGCGAGAATAATTGCGAGAAAGACAGCTGCTTCGGCTGCCGCAAGCACAATACCAAAGATAGCAATCATTTGACCGTCAATGTTGTCGGGCGGCGTAACAAAGCGGGAAAATGCAACGAAGTTAAGATTACACGAATTGAGAATAAGTTCAATGCCCATCAAAATGCTGATAGCATTGCGACGTGTCAGCACTGCGAAAATGCCAAGTGAAAATAGAATTGCACTGATAACCAAATAGTGTTGTAGACTCATTTTTTCCTATCTTACAGGTTCACTTTAGAAAGCAGACAACGGGAATTAATCCCGCACCTCCTTGCGAGAAATAAGAGCAGCACCTATTAACGCAACTAACAATAGCACTGAGACTACTTCAAACGGTAGCAAAAACTTCCCATCCAAAATCAGTTCACCAATTTGCTTCGTTGTCGGTGGATATTGCGTTCCATCATCGGTGAGATTTTCCCAACCGGGAGTATTCGCAATAACTGTCAAAAGCAGCATAAGCAGTGCAAGTGAAATTCCACCACCCAATAGAAGTTGACCGCGTTCAATATGGATACGCATCTCTAACCGTCCGCTTGTCATCATGACGCCGAAAAGGATAAGCACCAGAATACCGCCGACGTAAACAATTACTTGTGTTGCTGCAAGAAAATCTGCTTGTAAAAACACATAAAGTCCTGCAACTCCGAAGAGCGTGACCATCAACGCAAATGCCGCATGAACGATGTTCCGAACCGTTACCACAGCAAGGGCAGAGGCAATTGTTAATAACGCAAACCCGTAAAAAATAAATGTCTTGAGTGTAAATTCCATAAAAGTAGAACTTTCCTAATCTGCTGCTTCTGTGGTATCTGCCTTGTCTTTACCGTACATCTCCTGCTTATCGAAGTTGAAAATCAAATCGGTGCGGTCAAACTTTGAATATTCAATCCCCTCAAGTGAATCCTTCATTACGAGGCACTCTGTCGGGCAAACCTCTGTGCAAAGACCACAATACATACAGAGAGACATATCAATATCGAACTGGTCAAGATAGAAAACGACCGGGTTTCTCGTAACGACGCGTGATACCGCGTCTCCAGAAACGGTTTGGGTGCGGTTTTCATTCTCCGATGGCTCCAGTCGGTCTATAACCTCTTGTGAACCTAAGCGTGTGGTGATATTTGTAACGGTTACCGAATCTTCCGGGTTTATCTTCTTTTCATTGCCTTCAATGATACCGATGATTTCCTGTCTGTCCTTGAGATGCACAACGTTCATGCTATCCCATAATTGTTCACCTTTGGGAAGTTTCGTGCCGACAATCGTAATACAATCCACAGGACAGATCAACTCACACTTTTTACAGCCGATGCAGTCCTCAATCCGATTGTAAAGTTGACCACGATACCCTTTTGGAATCTCTCGGACGTTCTGTTTCTTTTCGAAATCGTGTTGATATGGATATTGGTGCGTCACGTTCGGTTCAAAGAATTGCCGAATTGTAATTCGCATCCCGACGAGAACGGTATAAACGCCTCTGTATATGTTTCGTATGTATTTGTCCATTGTTAACTTACCCTCTAACTTTTGACTATCCAAATAATACCTAACTCGCCTGTGGTTCAGGCTTTCGCGCAAGATTCCTTCCAGCAACTGTGTATGCACTGATCAGACCAACATAGATAATCGCACAACTAATCCCGATGCTCCACACATTATCATGTTTAAAAATCAGCCCCCATATTCCTGTGCCTAAAATGTTAAAAAATGAAATCGGGATAAAGTATTTCCAGCACAGATTCATGAGTTGATCCACACGTAGACGTGGTAGTGTCCATCGCAGCCACATCATTAGAAAGACAAGACCCAAAGTCTTGATAACGAATCCGGGAAGACCTCTGAGGAAATCATAACCCGGCAAGACACCTTCCCATCCACCGAGGAAGAGCGTCACAGCAATTGCACTCACCGCGAACATATTTGCGTATTCGGCAATAAAAAAGAGGGCAAAACGCATACCACTATATTCGGTATGGAACCCAGCAACGATTTCGGATTCTGCCTCAGGCAGATCAAATGGCGTTCGGTTGACCTCGGCAATAGAAGATATAAAAAAGATAAAGAATGCGATAAAGGTAAAAGGTGTCCGAAAAATAAGCCAAGTGAAAATACCGTTATTTTGACTATCCACAATCTTACTCATACTCAAACTTCCTACGAGCATAACAACTGTCAAAATGGAGAGACCGAGCGGGATTTCATAACTGACAATTTGTGCAGCGGAACGTAATGAACCCAACAACGACCATTTACTGTTTGATGACCATCCTGCCATAATCACACCCATAACAATAACAGATGAGATCGCCATGATATAGAATATCCCGATATTAAAGTCGCTCACTAATATGTCTTGTCCAAACGGGATTGCAGCGAAAACTGCGAAAGAGCAGGCAAATATGATGTATGGTGCAAGCATGAAAAGAACTTTATCACCTTGCGGTGGGATATAGTCCTCTTTGAAGATAAGTTTTATTCCGTCCGCCAATGTTTGCAGTGTGCCCCACGGTCCAACGCGCATCGGACCTACGCGATTCTGAAAACGCGCTGCGACTTTTCGTTCTGCAAGCACAAGGACCAACGGAAGGAGTGGCACAAGTGCAACGAAAATACCCGCGCATGCTAACATCACGAGGATAGAACCCAACTCAAGAGGAAATTCTGGGAATCGAGAAATGATAACATTTTGGACAAAATTTGTTGCCCAATTACCGGTTCCTTCTTGTAAATTTATATTGGGAAAGAAACCTTCAGATACAATATTTGGCATCTAACCTCCTAACCACAAGTAACACCAAATTAACTTGATTAGAAGTTTTCTAATAGCGTTTAGCATTGCGAGGCACGGGGACCTCGCACTACAAATCGCGTTAATTTGGTATAACACCATCCGTTATAAGATAGTTTTACCGATCAACTTCTCCCATTACAATATCAATACTTCCGATAATTGCGATAATATCTGCTATCATCAAACCCCGACTCAGTTCTTGTAGCGCGCTCAACGCACTGAAACAAGGGGAACGTCCCTTGACACGCACAGGCTTTGGTGTGCCATCACTCACAATGTAAAATCCAAGTTCTCCGCGCGGTGCTTCACTACGGAAATAAATCTCACCTTTTGGAGGACGGACAGCCTTCAATTTTGCCATGACAGGACCATCGGGAAGACCTTCCGCTAAAATTTGGCGCACTATCCGCACGGATTCCTTCATTTCATCCATACGTACTTTATATCGACTCCAACAGTCCCCGACAACAGCACCTAACTCCGGAATATCTTTAGCAACAGGCACATCAAAATCAAACCGATCATAGATAGAATAGGGTTCATCTCGTCGCAAATCCCAATCAACACCTGCCCCGCGGATATTCGGCCCCGTAGCACCGTAACTCAGTGCCATCTCTGCCGACATAACAGCGACTCCCATTGTCCGTTCAGCGAAAATGCTGTTTGCTGTCAAAAGATCGTTATATTCGTCAATCTTCGGTTCAAAGTAGTCGAGAAACTCCTTGATCTCATCTAAAAAATTCTGTTCAAAAACAGAACCAGGTTCCATAGGGATGATTTCAGAGACACCACCGATGCGGATATAATTATAGGTAAGGCGGGCACCACAAATTTTCTCAAAAAGTAAGAGAAGTCGTTCTCTATCACGAAATGCATAGAGGAACGGCGTAAATGCGCCGATGTCCATTCCGTAAGTACCAAATGCCAGGAGATGACTCGCAATCCGATTTAATTCACAAATAAGCACACGTAGATATTCCGCCCGTTCTGGTACCGCAAAATCCCGTTTTTCATCCATCTCAATCAGTTTTTCAACAGCAAGACAAAACCCCCAATTCTGATTCATCGCTGCCACGTAATCCATCCGATCAGTGAAAGGAATGATTTGGGGGTAAGAGAGATTTTCTGAGTGTTTCTCAAAACAGCGATGCAGATAGCCGATATGTGGTATCGCTTCCAGAACTACCTCACCGTCCAACTTCAATTCCAGACGTAACACCCCGTGAGTGCTCGGATGCTGAGGTCCCATGTTCACTATCATCTCATCTGTGAACGGTTTGAGTTCTATAATTTTTGATTCTGTCTGTTGTGTGCTTTCCATAATGCGGGTTTGAGAATTAATTTTCGCAATTAGTAGTTTTGGACTTAAGAAATTACTTCACCCTCAAACTGATTTTCAAAGAATTCTTGCATTTGTACTTCTTCTAAAGACCGAGCTGCTTCCAATTCTTCCTCTGATATTTCAAAGCACTTTTCAAATTCAGGTTTTACCTTATAAGCAATGTCACAATAACCTTCTAAATCTGCTTTTTTCGCGGGAACGACATCTGCGAATTCATTGATTGCTTGTGTAACTTGATCCGTTACAGCCAGATCACCACACGCAAACATGATTCCAAGATTATCCAGTAGTGCTGCAATAACAGGTATTGTCCCTAATTTTTTAGCTATCAATTGGTATTTCAATTCATCCATCGCAAAATGAAAATTAGCTTCATGCCAAACATTATAAGGCAAAATTTTCTCTGGCTGTTCTACTTCAGACGAATGTTGACAACAATTTCTGGGAACATTACCGTAAAAGCCCCGAATATTGTGCTTTTTCATGTGGCATTTTGGACACAATGCTTGTAAGTCTCCAAAACTTTCGTTACCCAGTGTGTCATAATGCAAATGATGAACCTGTGTCGCTTGGCGAGAACATCCACCTTCACATTCACACTTGTATTGACAATCTTCTAACTTTGCCTGCCGTTTTGCTTTCCATTCATCAGATTTTACATATTTTTTATAATTCATCTTTTGTTCTTCTCTAAAATAATTAACTATTCACTCAGTCCAAAACTACTAATTGCGTTAATTTTATCTATTATGTCTATTTATTTTTACTTATTGCTTAGTAAGGTACGCGCATCCCGCGATAGAAATCTGGTTCCTTATAATCTTTCCGTAGAGGATGACCTTCCCAATCATCGGGAAGTAAGATGCGGCGTAGGTCGGTATGCCCTTCAAAGAAGATTCCGTATAGGTCGTAAGCTTCGCGTTCGTGCCAATCCGCAGTTTTCCAAATATGTGAAACGCTCGGAAGGTGGGCATCAGTTTTCGGCATCAATGCTTTCAAAACCACGCTATGTCGATGCTGCATAGAATAGAGATGGTAAACGACAGAGAATTCTTCCTCCTTGACACCCAGATCAACACCACTAAGGCACATCAACGAATCGAATGCCAATATGTCAGTTTCGACGAGATACTGACACACCTCAGCGATTGCTGATGGCGCAATTTGAATACTCGGATCGCCAGCAAGTTCGGTGTCAAGATTGAGGACAGCGTCACCAAACTTCTCAGTTAGAATTTTATAAATCTCTTCTATGTTCACGTAATAACTACTCCAGATGCGTTAGTGCTATCTTATGCAGTGCCTTCAGCGTTTTCTTCTTCAGGGGTCAGTGTTTCTGCTTTGCCTGCTTCTTCGGTTTTCTCGTGTTCATACCATTCTGTTTTGGTAAATAGCCTCTTCAGGAACGGGACATTGGAACGTTTTGCGACGGTTTGGGTTTTAATTTTTTCCTGTAATTTCAACAAACCTTCAATAAGAGCCTCTGGTCGGGGAGGACATCCGGGTACGTAAACGTCAACGGGTATAATCCGGTCAACTCCTTTAAGCACGTGGTATCCGTGCTGCCAATAGGGGCCACCGCTGGTAGCGCAGCTGCCCATTGAGATGACGTACTTCGGTTCAGGCATCTGTTCATAAAGCCTTTTGATACGGGTTGCCATTTTAAGCGTTACTGTACCAGAAATCACCATCAAGTCTGATTGGCGGGGTGTTGCGCGAGGCACACCTGCCCCGAACCTGTCCAGATCATAGTTAGAGGCAGCAGTTGCCATAAATTCAATAGCACAGCAAGCGAGACCAAACGTCATTGGCCAGAGTGCAGAGGAACGTGCCCAGTTTGCAACAGCATCAATTGAGGTAACAATTATGTTTTTGTCTAACTTCTCATCAATTATCATGATTTTCCTCCGTTTGTAAGGACTGTACCTCTAATTGTGTGGAACGGATCCACTCCAGATCGCCTTTTGCCCACACATAAGCGAGCCCGACTAACAGGATTGCAATAAAGACAAGCATTTCCACAAATGCAAACAGACCTAACTCTCGGAAAACGACCGCCCACGGCAGAAGGAACACTACTTCAACGTCAAAAATTAGAAAGATAAGAGCAATGACATAAAAACGGGTGTTGAACTTAATCCGTGTATCACCAATCGGGTCTTCCCCGCATTCATAGGGGGTATACTTTTCACTTGAAAACAACTTTGTGTGAACAAGACGAGAAATGGTTAAGTTCAGGATGACAAATAGGCAGCCAACGACTAAAAAAATCAATACATTTGCAAAATTAAAAAGCATCTATCTTAAATCCTTGTGAAAACCGAAGTTTCTGTCAGTCTGATGTGTTTTGCGTTTTCATTATTATCTAAAAGTATATCCTAAATTAGTAGGAATTTGCAAGAAAAAAATAAGTAACTCACGTGTTTCCGTTATCTAAAAACGTGTTCTTAGACCGAATTAACCCGATTTGTAGTGTGAGGTCTCTGGGTCCTCCTCGCAATCCCGACTTTACCTGAAAACGTCTAATCAAGTTAATTTGGTATTAGACCATTTTTCTTAAACATTTAGCACGTCTACAATTTTTAGTTGCAATACATCAAGAAGTTTGTAATAATTTTATTAGGAATGAAAATGTTTGAAGGAGTACGAAATGTTTAGTTGTGACTACCATATACATACGCAGCTTTCTGGATGTGCGGAGAACGAGTTAAGTATAGAGAAAATTATTCAGATTCAACAGGAACGTGGCATTGAAGTAATTGGGATTACTGACCACGACTACAGTTACCAGTCTAAAGTAAAAACTATTCAAACCGCACAGCAGGCAATAAAGGCAGCAGCCCCATCAATTAAAGTGCATTTTGGTGTGGAGTCACAGATGTTGGAATATCAGGTTACCTCAATAAAAATTCATTTGGCATCATATTTTGATTATGTCCTGATGGCTCCGAACCACTATCATTTACGCGGTGTAGCACAACCGAGAAGTTTCAGAGATCCACGTCGGGTGGCACTACACGAAATTTATATGTTTGAAGCAGCGATTGCGTGCCCTATCACCGATGCAGTCGTACATCCATTTCTCCTATCCCCAGATGTTTTCCGGTTTTCCACAGCGGAACTCGCTGCCTTTGGACAAGAAATGATGCGCAACATTGAACAGAAACGGTTGATTTATCAACTTGATCTCGCCTCTCAGCGCGGACTCGGTATAGAATTAAGCCCTAAGATGGTTCGTTACAACCAACGTCACCTTATTGAATTCTATCAACTATGCTTAGAACGGGATGTGAAACTGCTCATCGGGAGCGATGCACATAACGTAAAGCAATTGGAAGAACTCTCACTGCTTGCGCCAATCATAGAAGAATTGGGATTTACAGAAGAACATCTATGGCATCCGAAAGAATAGTTATACCGAATTACCGCGATTCGTAGCGCGAGGTCTCCGTGCCTCGCAATGCCTTACCGCGATTTGTAGTGTGAGGTCCCCGTGCCTTGCAATACCAAAAGTTCTTCAATAAGATTTCAAAATCTTCCTCCCCTGCTGTGTCTATGTCAGTTTTTAGAAGTTGTTCATGTGCATGCATGAGTGCAGATAGACTCTGTGGTGCCTGGGTTTACATCTCATCTGCAGCCATCCCGCCCATTTGAAAAACTGACGTTCAACGTCAGTTTTCAAGAGTTGCTGATGCACCTGCATAAGTGCTGAGAAACTATGTGGTGCCTGGGTTTACACCTTATCTGCAAGCCATCCCGCCCATTTGAAAAACTGACGTTCAACGTCAGTTTTTAGGAGTTGCTGATGCACCTGCATAAGTGCTGAGAAACTATGTGGCGTCTGTGTTTACACCTTATCTGCAGCCCTCCTGTCCATTTGAAAAACTGACGTTCAACGTCAGTTTTCAAGAGTTGCTGATGCACCTGCATAAGTGCTGAGAAACTATGTGGTGCCTGGGTTTACATCTCATCTGCAGCCATCCTGTCCATTTGAAAAACTGACGTTCAACGTCAGTTTTCAAGAGTTGCTGATACACCTGTATAAGTGCCGATAAACTATGCAGTGCCTGGGTTTACACCTTATCTGCAGCCATCCTGTCCGTTTGAAAAACTGACGTTCAACGTCAGTTTTCAGTAGTTGCTGATGCACCTGCATAAGTGCCGAGAAACTATGTGGCGTCTGGGTTTACACATCATCTGCAGCCATCCTGTCCGTTTGAAAAACTGACGTTCAACGTCAGTTTTTAAGAGTTGCTGATGCACCTGCATAAGTGCCGAGAAACTATGCAGTGCCTGGGTTTACACCTTATCTGCAGCCATCCCGCCCATTTGAAAAACTGACGTTCAACGTCAGTTTTCAAGAGTTGTTGATGCACCTGCATAAGTGCCGAGAAACTATGTGGTGCCTGGGTTTACACATCATCTGAAGCCATCCTGTCCATTTGAAAAACTGACGTTCAACGTCAGTTTTTAAGAGTTGCTGATGACCTTCATAAGTGCCAAAAAACTATGTGGTGCCTGGGTTTACACCTTATCTGCAGCCATCCCGCCCATTTGAAAAACTGACGTTCAACGTCAGTTTTTAGGAGTTGCTGATGCACCTGCATAAGTGCCGAGAAACTATGTAGTGTCTGTGTTTACATCTCATCTGCAAGCCATCCCGCCCATTTGAAAAACTGACGTTGTCTCACAACATCTGTCATAAAAATCCTTCCAATGGCACCTATTATAGAGTTCACGTTATTTGATAGTTAAAGATATGGTGTTGGATTCAAGTGATGCTTTACCGCGAAGTGATGACAACGGCAGATAGATGCTCTGCAGATCATCTTTGTATTTCTCTTGGATGAAATCAATTTGGTCTTGTGTGTAACTAATTGCTTCCTTTTTTACCTCTGGTGTAAACTGTGGGTTCGTGTTATTCTGGATTTTCAGAATTTCACGTTGTAACTCCATGACCTGCGGATGCTGATCCTTCATGGACTCCTGGTATACCTCTAATACAATGGCAACTTTTACAGTGTAACTGCCAGGTTCAAGTTGGTAATACGTTTGCAGATTTTCCAAAGAAACCGTCTGGGTTGTCCCCGCCTTCATATCATACCCTTGAATAGACCTGACAGATTTTCCATCCTTGTAAAGTACTTTGAGGGTATTTCCAACTGGGATCGGTTTTTTAATTTTTACAACCCCGCCGTTGCTGTCTGTCACTGTAAGTTGTTTGAAAGCCTTTTGTGTTGAAAAGTTGGAAATCGGCACCAACAGATCGAACTTGGCGTTTTGGATGGTAAGTTCAAGTGGAATTGACTCTTGTGCTGAATAACTTGCTTTAGGTGTTGAAAGTTCAAGTGTCGCAATAGCATCAGGCGTTTCCGCTTCAGTAGAGGCAGTTTCTGTCTCAATAGATTGTGTTGCTGTCTGCTGGCTGCCAAGGCATCCAAACAAGCAGACAATCAGAAGTAGATTAAAAAATGTAAATAGTTTCATAAGTGTTGTTTCCTAAAATAGTTATGTTTGCAAAGATTGGAGTGATATACCCAAACCCGATCGCGTAGACAGTTCAATAAAACCATCAATAATTTGTTCAGGCGGGTCAACGAGGGAGCTGCGCCAATCAACTTCACCCCATGCATATTCAAGAATACCAAAGTTCGGTACACTTGCCATACACTGCACACTTGCAGCTGTTGCAACAGGACCGCTCGGATTATGAGGAGTTACCTTGACGTTCGTAGTTTCTGCAAGTGTGGCTATCTTCTTCAAACCCAACAACCCACCGACATGTTTCACATCCGGCAAAATATAGTCAACGCGCCCGTGTTTTAGTAGCCGTTCAAAATCTGCTAGTGTACGAAGTCGTTCTCCTGTAGCAATCGGCATAGAGGTAGACTGGCTTACATGCGCAACAGCATCAAGGTCAGTCAAAGGCACAGGATCCTCAATCCAGAATAGGTTCAGGTCGTCCAAAGCTTTGGCAGTTTGGATAATAAGACCGGAATTAAACCGACTGTGGCAATCTACTAACAGATCAATCTCCGATCCGATAGCAGTGCGAATAGCACGAATCCGATCAATACCCAAGCGGATGACAGGCGTAAGCGTCCCTTTTGAGATATCCGAAACCGAAACACTATCAAAAGGCGCACATTTTATTGCAGTAAATCCTTCGGCGACTGCTTGCTTAGCGTTTCGTGCAAAACCTTGCGGACTGCGATCTACTGTAGCGCGGTTTATATTCGCATATAGACGAATTCGATTTCGGCACTTGCCACCGAGCAATTGATAACTCGGAACATCTAACACCTTGCCAACCAAATCCCACATTGCCTGTTCAATTCCACTAATTGCAGTATGATAGGCGTGCCCTTCGCTGTCACGGAAGAAACGGCTGCGGAACGACTCAAGATCAAACACGTTCCACCCAATGAGTCTTGGTTTCAGCTCTTCAATTAGGTGTCTAACCCGCTCATCGTCTCTACCGTGTGATGCCTCACCGATGCCTATTGTGCCATCTTCACCGTGGAGCCTAACAAAGAGCCAATTGCCGCGATGATTGACATGAATAATTTCGGTCTCTATGTTTTCGATCTTTAAAGTGTGCATCTTTCGGTCTTTACGATGTCGCTGCCCATCTTACAGCTTCCGTAAGGAATTTCTGCATTCCGACTCGCTCAAAGGTACCAGGTCCGTGTCCCAAAGTAGTGTAAAATACACGTCCCGAACCGTAAGACTTAACCCAAGCCATCGGATGTGCCTTGCCGAACCATTCCGCAGTTGCCAATACATGGATATGCGGATCATACGCTGAGATGTAGATTTCATCTTCAACGTCAAAATCTGAAACGCCTTGAGTTGTCGGGTGTTCGGTATCCTCAATACGCACAGTGAAGGTTGAACCCGGCGGATGCCAGTTTGCGTGCCCACCAATCAGATCAACGGCGCGCCCACCAATCCACCACGCAGTGCCATGAATACCGACTAACCCTTTACCGCTTTGCACATACTGAAACAGACCTTCTTCCTGAGCAGGGGTTAAATCCGATACGCGTTTGGAAGTGCCGTCTTCTTGACGTTCCGAACGGGTGAAGCCGGTACCAAACACACATGCATCGTAGTTATCTAACGCATTAGACGTTAAAACATCTTTATCGTCGGTTAACGTCGCTGAAATTTCTGCATCCTCATCAAGAAAACTGTGAATCACACTTGCACTTGCATTGAAACGATGGTTTTCACCGGATAGCACGAGAATTTTTGACATAATAATCTCCTTACAGCATAGGTAACGCAGCTGCAATAAAGAATTTTTCGTTGGAACTATCTTATGTATCTAAAGTGTAATTGAAAATTAAAATTTTGTCAAGAATCTATCCGCCTTTTACTGTAGGGGTGGGTCTCTATGTCTGTCCGTTGTTGGTACATTCCAGATATCGGCGGGGCACAGGGACCCTGCCCTACAGTAGTGCTTTATCCACCTAATTTTTGTGGTTTGTCCGTCGGGTAGAGCGTCCGCGAAACCCGACAAGATTAGTGTATCAGCACATGTCGGGTTTCGCTCTGCTCTACCCATAGATGTCAATTTAGTGATCCTCCAGGTCCGGTAGGTGCGGTTTCCTAACCGCACCATTAGCGTCAATTTAAGGAAAGAACTCGTTTGTAGTCGCGCAATTCATTGCGCCTCGGACATTCAAAGAAAAGAGGCGCAATGAATTGCGCGACTACGAACGCTGATATTCTCGTCCTTTGCGTTATTTGAGATGTTGATACAAAAAGGTGCGGTTAGGAAACCGCACCTACAGATTGGAATCAAGTTAATTTGGTATTACACTAAATTAACCCGATTTGTAGTGCAAGGTCCCCGTGTCTCACAATGCTGACTTTATCGGAAAACTTCGAATCCCGTTAATTTGGTATTATACCCAATTGCCCCGATTTGTAGTGCAAGGTCCCCGTGCCTTGCACTGCTAACTTTATCCGAAGACGTCTAATCAAGTTAATTGGGTATAAAATATCATTAATTTCAAGTAATTTTGCCAATTTTTAGATAAAATTCATTTTTTTTCATATTTTGCACCCTTTTGCACCTGCAACTGTGTCATGTATAATGAAAGGTATAATATACTTTTGTTTCGCGACGTCTCTTATGATGTTTCTTAGGTGAGAAGCAAACGAGGAAAGTGTCTTACCCGCCTTGATACTGTATTTAGGCATCGCACTTTCCCCAACCGATAGGAGTTTCAATATGAAACCCTTTTTAGATATTGGCAAGTCCCAGCAAGAGATCATTCTCGCTATTATTCTTGCTTGTAGTATTGTTGGCATACTGCTACTATTCGGATTAGGATTATCAGACGCAACGTCAGCAGAGAAACCACCGGCTTGTCAACACCGGACAAAACCAAGTTGTCCAGCCCCCTTGAAGAAAGGACAGCTTGGAGAATGTCCAAAACCGATTAACCCTTGCCCGCTGGCAGCAGCGGAATAACAAGAAGGAGAGAATCATGAACAAAAAACTTTACTGGGGACTCGGTGTCCTCTTTATACTTATCATCGGGGGCTTTGTGTTCCTCCTTGTTCAGCAAAAAGCTGAACTCAATGAGTGGGAAGCAGATGCAGCCAAAGATAAAAAGTTAGCTGCTGCTAAAAAACCACCGATTGTGAAGAATAAACCACCGCCCCCTGAACCCGGATACGAATGGGTAAAACACGGCGATCACTACGACAAAGTACCAATTGCTGAAGCGAACGAAACACCCGTGAAAAAAACGTATGACAAACCTTTGACTTATGACGCGGAACTGCTGGAAACAAACCCTGTGAAAGCACTCCGCCTACAAGCAGAAGAACGCGGGCATTGGAGCGCAGAATGGATACCGCCATTCCCACCCGACGACACAGAAGCACAAGAATTCGCCAGGGTGAGGTATCTGATGGAATACTACTGGCATAACTTCGGCGATCTCTTAGAGACACCCGGATACGAAAAGGAAAAAAAGGAACTCGAAAAGGTTTTAACAGATCATGCGGCAATGTATGGAATTATTCGGTCGTATCCGTATGGTGCGCGTAGATGTGATTTAATGAAACTCACATGGCCCATGACTGATAAGGATGTTGTTAGCGACAGCAAGGGCAACGTATCCAAACATCCGTCAAACTATTTTTACGATTCAGAAGAGAGAGCCATATTGAAAAGAGCAGGTATGTGGCAAGAGTAAACAAAGGAGGATTTTTTGATGTTTATGAAAAACATAACACTTCGCGTGATTGTTTATTTTATTGTGTCTCTTTTTGTAGGGTTGCCCCTTGCAGAGGCCTACCCATAAGCGTCAATTTAAGGAAAGAACTCGTTCGTAGTCGCGCAATTCATTGCGCCTCTTTTCTTTGAATGTAAGAGGCACAATGAATTGCGCGACTACGAACACTGATATTCTCGTATTTGCGTCATTTGAGATGTTGATACAAAAAGGTGCGGTTAGGAAACCGCACCTACCGTAGTTGGGGACCGCTAAATTGACGCCTATGGTGCGGTTAGAAACCGCACCATAGGCGTCAATTTAAGGAAAGAACTCGTTTGTAGTCGCGCAATTCATTGCGCCTCGGACATTCAAAGAAAAGAGGCGCTATAAATTGCGCGACTACGAATACTGATATTCTCGTATTTGCGTCATTTGAGATGTTGATACAAAAAGGTGCGGTTAGGAAACCGCACCTACCGTAGTTGGAAACTGCTAAATTGACGCCTATGCCCCTTGCAGAGGCCTACCCTAGCACAACAGAATTTGAAACAGCGAAAACAGACCGAGATAGCGCGGCTGACGAACGCACTATCTGGAAGAACCGTTTTGACGCGGCAGAAGGGACTGTAGATGCACTCTTAGATGAATGGAATACTAACGCAACAGCGATTAAAGATGGCACATGGGAAGTTGTTGATACGGCTATAGCGACTCTAATCGCTGAACTGATTAGGAACACCAATAACGATGATGGTAAGAGTACCATAGAGAGGATTGTTGAGGCATTACCATCAATTTTTGGGGCATACTCGACCTGGAGACGCACTGCAGAGACAGCTGATCATATCGCGAGACGCGATCAATATCTGTCTGCCCTAAGTACTGCTGTCGGTGCCCTGAACGAGATACGGGCAGAGAATCAGTTAGCCTTTGACACTTACGAGGATGAGTATGATAAATATTTGGAACTCATGGCAGCGAGTAGTCATACTGGCGGATTAGTCAGAGTGGAGAACTATAGTCCTCAAGGAAATTATATAAATCTAACAGCGTTGGATATTGAGGCGATTAAAACAACCGTTAAAGCTGCAACAGCATTTAGAGATGGAAAGTTAAAGAAATGGTATCACCCTAATGACATTAAGAGCTCGTCTCAGCCAACTTCGCATTCGTTTGGTCGTTTTCACGATTTTGATAGTTTCTGGAAACTGAATCCGTTGCCGAAGAATAAAAATTGTGGTGGGAGTTGCGGTCAACAGTTCCAAACGCCTGTAGAGCATCTTGTTGTGTGTCCAAATGCGTTGACAGTGTCTAGCCTGCAGGCTGGGAATACTCGATTAACGGGTCTGCCGATAGATTCGAGTCTACCGAATGGCAAGGTATCTCCTGCCGGCTGCGATGACGCGTATTACGTGTGTGATTCGGATGATAGAAATGAGCATAAAGTCCGTATCTGTGGCAAAAACAATAGTAATGGAAATCGGTGCAATGAACCTTATAGAAACTGTAATAATTCAAAATATGATCATGAGGGTTTGTTGGACTCCAAGCACGGGAAGAAAGCAGGTAATCTTATCATAGGCTTCTTAGTAGGCTTTGCGCCTGCGTCTGGTTCTTCGTATACCGCCTCTGCGGGTGATACGCATACAGGCACTGTTACAGCATCGTCTATTTATGGTGCATGGTTGTATGTGAACAGCAGCCGCATGGGTTGGTTTGGGGGTAGCACCACAGCCACGAGTTTGTCGTTGAGTTACACTTTCCCGTCTGATGCGAGTGGCGACTATACGATGATGGCGCGTGTGTATCCGTGGGATGGTGACACGTATGGTAATTATACGGACTATAGTTATACGGTGACGATCGGTAGTGATGACACAACACCAACGACCGCGATGGCAGCGTGTAATATTCACCTTGCTTCAGCATCTGGAAGTCATGTGTCATATACCTGTAACATTTCGCCTTGTAGCAACTTTGTTTGGTGGGGTTGCGTTTATGCGCAATGCCCCGAAACGGATACTCATGGGAAAGTCGTATGTACTATTTCGGGTTGTCAGGATTCCACGCCGTATGATCCCGATAGTTCGTCTGGGGGTTGGCATGCGCCCTGCAATGAATGTTCTCAGTATAGATGCAAAGGTGGGGATCATTCATGGTATCCGAGTTGTTCCGATACTACCCATACAAATTCTAATGGGGATAGTTGTACGGTGGCAGGTTATGAGTGTGTATCTCATACGCCTGTGTATCCTGCGGCGACGACAGTGACAGCACCTGTATGGAGTGATATACCCGACCCTTATAATCTCACGGTTGGCGATAGTTTCACGTTAGATTTAAATAGTTATGTCACAGGAAGCCCAACGATAACACGGAATGGGGGCGTGATACCCGCTGGATTGTCATTTCGCAATGGCATCGTGAGTGGCAGAGTGAGCCGTGTGGAGAGCAGAGGTTTCCGATTTACCGCAACCAATGCCACAGGCTCCACTGTCAGTGAATGGGTCAACATCACTGTGGAAGCTGCTCAATGATACAACGAGAAATAACACCACCCTCACAACTCACAGGCAGGTATCCTTTTGGGTATCTGCCTTTTCTTTTTGTGTACGTTGATGGATGGAAGAAGATAAGAGAAAGAAGGGGGTCGGTGTGGCGGTGTTTTTGTGCTGTGCTGGACGCTTGCGCTATGTAGGTAGTGCTACGGGAAAATCTATGTTTGCTCTGCACCACCCGTGCATTTTGCGTCTACTCCTGATTGTAGGAGCGATCTCCGCATCGCGACTGTTCATATTCTGTCTGAGCGATCTCCGTATCGTGACTTTACTTTAGATAAAACGCAATATTTTTTCATATTTTGCACCCTTTTGCACCTGCAACTGTGTCATGTATATTGAAAGATATAATACACTTTCGCAATAAGTAGTTTTGGACTTGCGATTTTCTCAAAAATTCGGATTTAACTTGCAAAATCCTTCTTTTTCCTATATACTTTTACAAAGATTGTTTAGACTTCTTCCAAGAACTTGTTGATGCCCCAAAGACCGGCCAACCGATATTTGATCTGCGTCCTCGCGCGAATGTCGGAAGACGAGGATAAACCAAATCCTGGTTATCTCTAACATTTTTCATCCCATACTCTCTCGCTGGACAGCCCCGATGATAGCGTCTTTCTCTGCGCCACGTCCGCGCTTAGCGGGTTCATCATCGGAACGTTTGTTTTTCTTGCGGGGCTTCCCACCGATATAGGTTTCGTCAACCTCAATGATACCCTCAAGGAGCACACCGCCTTTTTTCGCCATTTCAGCGCGTATACGCGTCAGGATATACCAAGATGTCTTTTGATTCAAACTTAGATCGCGAGCCAGTTGGTGACTTGACAAACTTTTCTTTGCGTTCGCAATCAACGAGATAGCCAGAAACCACTTCTGGAGTGCTATTTTCGTGCCATGAAACACTGTGCCACACGTCACTTTGAAACTCGCTTGACAATCGTGGCAATTCCAACGACCAATCCGTCCTTCTTCTGTTTCTGTTCGCCTACCAACACCCGTGCTACCACAATGTAGACAATGCGGTTTACCTTTCCAACGCATTTTCTCTAAATATGCAATACAACTCTCTTGATCCGGGAAACGTTCCATGACCTTGATTAAGTCCATCAGAATATTCCTCTGAATAGAAGTTGCTTTTTTCTAACGGTTTCTGATACAATATCAGATAAGATTAAACCGAGAAAAAGCAACTCTGCTTTTTAGGTTGATAGGGAGGTTACAGCCTCCCTATTTTCTTACCCATATTATACCATTTGGACATAAATAAAACAAGCATAAAATCAGTCTGCATAAGGGATTATAGTGATTTTAAAAAATTATTTTCAAGTCCAAAACTACTTATTGCGTAATTCTATTCGTATTCTTCTATTTGATCGTGGAGAACTCAGTTTGCCTGGGCATATCGCAACAAGCCTCAAGAAGATTGAGACGATGTTGTCAACAGAGGAAACAGTTTCTGCGGCATCTGAGGAAGTTACCTCAGATGCGTAAAATCGTCAATTCTCAAAGGTTATCTCAATCATTCAAAACTTGGAGGATGTATTTGTGTTTAAATACTTAGCATTATGTACAGTGCTACTAAGTTTGTCAACAGTTGTTCATGGTGTAGAAGCCATTACTAAACAACAACAAACACAGTTACAAGCTATCGCAGACGCTAAAAAAGATGCCGAACGTTTAATTAACGGCACTATCTGGCGTGTTACTGGTTGCTTTGGCAGCGTCCTTGGCATCGGTGCCGCTTTTGTTTACGAACCCGCGCTACCAGCATCTGCCTTCATCGGTAAAACACCGGAATATGTAGCATATTATACAGACGAGTTTCGTAGAAAAACACAGGACCTACAAATTTACCACGCATCAACGGGGTGTGTATCGGGTGCTGTCCTTAGTTTTATGCTCTGGGTAGTATTATAACGGTGATGGGAGTATTGATATTATACCAAATTAACTTGATCCCACTCGGTAGGTGCGGTTTCTAAACGCACCTTATGCGTCAATTTAAGAAAACGTCTATGTTTTTATGAACCCTTCTCAATAAGCATGGTTATTGAGACTGTCGGACATTTAGTCCCGTAGGGACGATATGTTTATAGCACTCAGTATTGCCACATCTCTTTAGCTCCGTAGGAGCGACATATCCCAAATGGTGAACTGATGTTATAACATATCACCCCTACGGGGTTCAAGAGATTGACTACCTCTTTTTCTATAAACATATCGTCCCTACGGGACTAAAGAGGGTTTCTCAAATTCGTAAATCCCTAAATTGACGCATAAGGTGCGGTTTCTAAACGCACCTTATGCGTCAATTTAAGGAAAGAACTCGTTTGTAGTCGCGCAATTCATTGCGCCTCTTATATTCAAAGAAAAGAGGCGCTATGAATTGCGCGACTACGAACGCTGATATTCTCGTCCTTTGCGTTATTTGAGATGTTGATACAAAAAGGTGCGGTTAGGAAACCGCACCTACCGTAGTTGGAAACTGCTAAATTGACGCTTATGGTGCGGTTTCTAAACGCACCTTATACCAAGAAAAATGAGATAAATCAAGTTAATTTGATATAAGGTCTCTGTGTCTGTTCGGTTTCTTATCAAGAAATGGCGAGGCACAGAGACCTTACCCTACAATTAATTCATGAGGTAAACTGTAGTTTTCAGAAAAAATGAAAATTTCTTGACAAACCGCAAAGTATGTGTTATACTTAATAACATCCTTGAGATGAGACACTACAATCTCATTTTGGGCGGGTAGCTCAGGTGGCTAGAGCGACAGCCTTACAAGCTGTAGGTCACAGGTTCAAGTCCTGTTCCGCCTACTTGTCAGCGATATCTTATGGGCTCGTGGCGCAGTTTGGTTTAGCGCGCCTGCCTGTCACGCAGGAGGTCGCGGGTTCAAGTCCCGTCGGGCCCGTTTACATTTATAGAATTAGCCACAGGTTGTGTCAAGCAATGCTGTGGTTTTTTCGTTACAATCACGCTACGAATCTCACTTCTGAATATGTGTCTACAAACAACACCTTATAATAGAGGAGCAGAACTACCGTGCTTGACCTCAAATTTATTAGAGAAAATACCGATGCCGTTCGCAAGATGTTAGCAGATCGTCAGACTGACGCAGACTTAGACAAACTGATTGAATCGGATACGCGCTGGCGTGAGAATTTAACGCACACACAGACTCTGCAGGCGCATCAGAATCAGGTATCCCAACAGATCGCCGAACGGAAAAGAGCAAAACAAGATGCGACCGAAACTATTGCAGAGATGCGTAAACTCTCTCAGGAAATCAAAGAACGTACAGCGGAAGCCAACGATCTTAAAGATGAGATAGACGCTATCCTCTTGACACTTCCGAATATGCCAGAGGCAAGCACGCCTATTGGCACAAGTGAAGCGGATAACACCGAAATCAAAACATGGGGTGAGCTGCCGAGTTCCGACTTTGAACTGAAACCGCATTGGGAAATCGCAGAACAATTAGATATTGTCGATTTTCAACGGGGTGCTAAGGTCGCAGGAAGCAATTTTGTGTTGTTCAAAGGCATGGGGGCACGACTAGAACGTGCTTTGATTCAGTTCATGCTTGATTTACATACTACCCAACACGGTTACACTGAAGTTTCACCCCCGTTCCTTGCGAATCGTCCGACAATGATGGGGACAGGTCAACTCCCTAAATTTGAGTCAGATATGTATCGGTGCGACAAGGACGAAGAGAATCCTGATAGTGATCTATTTTTGATTCCGACTGCCGAAGTGCCTGTGACAAACCTATTCGCGGGTGAGATATTGTCCGCTGAAGAGTTGCCTATCTACTATACTGCCTACACACCCTGTTTCCGTCGCGAGGCAGGTGCTTATGGTAGGGACACACGTGGTTTACAGCGCATCCATCAGTTTGACAAGGTTGAGATGGTAAAGTTTACGACTCCAGAAAATTCTTATGCAGAACACGAATCGCTTTTGGCAAATGCAGAGAGTGTTTTACAAGCACTTGGTTTGCCGTATCGCGTTGTGCAGCACTGCACAGTAGAACTTTCATTTGCTGCTGCAAAATGCTATGATATTGAGGTCTGGGCACCCGCGGGAGAAAAGTTTTTAGAGGTTTCTTCTTGTAGCAACTTTGAGGCATTCCAAGCACGTCGTGCGAATATCAGATACCGTCCAGAAGCCGGTGCAAAACCAGAGTTCATCCACACGCTCAATGCATCTGGCACGGCACTGCCGCGTGTTGTCATAGCACTACTTGAAACGTATCAGAATTCGGATGGGACAGTCCGTGTACCTGCTGTGCTGCAACCGTATATGGGCGGTTTGAAGCAGATTGGATGATATTATTGTAAATGGCAGAGTACAAGTTTACAGACTATTTTGAGCAACAAGTCCTGCACAAACGCCCCTATTTGAAGAAAGAGTGGTGCGTTTATGTCATTGAGAACGCAATTCATTCAGAACCGCAAGAGCACAACAGATTCCGTTTTTGGGCAGCGATTCCCGAGATCGGTGGTCGTTATCTAAGAGTTATTACACTTGAAGATAAGCTTACAATTCACAACGCTTTTCCAGATCGAGGATTCAAGCCATGAAACTCAACTACTACCCTGAAACCGACTCACTATATATCAATTTGTCCGAGCAACCGAGTGTAGAAAGTCGCGAAATTTCGGAAGGTGTTCTTCTTGATTATGATGCTGATGGCAGGCTTGTTGGTATTGACATTGATAATGCCAGCGGCAAAGTTGAAATGGAGAAACTGATTCTTAGTAAGATCCCTTGCAAGATTGAAACGGCGGGTGCATAACCGTTTTTAGGGATTTCAGTCCTGATCCTCTGATCGGAGTCTTTGCGCTATCGGATTACTACATGTGATAGACCCCGCCCTGAAGGGCGAGGCTTCCGCAAGTTTATGCGAAAGCTTTCGTGGTATCAACAAGGGTTGCTTTCTTGCGAAAGTCTTACACCCTCTCCTCCAAAGGTTGCTATCCCAACCTTGAGTAGTCCAAATATGATGCTCCAAGATTCGCCATGACGCGTCTTTCTTGGTTTATGAAATGCCACAAATGCAAGTTTTTGAATTAGCAGTAAAAATGTTCCGTTGAAGCGTCCTGTCTGATATTAATTATATCACATTTTTTGACGAAAGTCAAGTTTTTTCAACAATAGAGGTCTTAGCCGCTACTACATCCCCGCCTTGAAAGGCGAGGTTTTGTAGCGGAAGATTTGATAATTCTACTAAATTTTCGATAAACTTTGAAGTGTTTCAAGCACGTCGAGCAATATCGACATGGAAAATTTTATCAACCAAATCATTCACGGCGATTGCATAGAGGTTATGCAGCAAATTCCTTCAGATAGTGTTGATGTGACATTTGCCGACCCACCTTTTAACCTCAAAAAGAAGTACGGTACTTACAAAGACGAGAAGGGAACAGACGATTATCTCAATTGGTGTAAACAATGGATCCTTGAAATGGTGAGGATAACAAAACCAAGCGGATCCATCTTCTTGCACAATATCCCTAAGTGGCTAACCTACTATTCGGGTTTTCTCAACGAAGTAGCAGATTTTCGCCACTGGATTGCATGGGACGCACCAACAGCACCTATGGGTAAAACCTTGCAGCCTTCGCACTACGGCATTTTGTTTTATGCAAAGAATCAACGTGAAAACAAATTTTATGAAATCCGTTATCCACATAAGCGGTGTCGGAAATGTGGATACTTGTTAAAAGACTACGGTGGAAAGAAAAAAATATTACATCCTTTTGGACCTCTTGTCCCTGATGTCTGGTCGGATATACACCGTATTCGCCATAATAAACATAGAGACCCGCACCCCTGTCAACTCCCAGTACATCTTTTAGAACGTCTGCTTTTGATGAGCACAGACGAAGGTGACGTGATCCTTGACCCGTTTATGGGTACTGGTACAACTGCCATCGCAGCTGCAAGATTAGGTAGGAATGTCATCGGTATAGACCTTGATCCCCAATATGTAGAAATCACCCAACGAAAGTTAGCGCAAGAATCACCAAACTCTAAAATTGGGGACGTATGGGTAAGTTTTTATCGCGGAGAAATCATCACGATTGTTGATAGAGACTGGGAACTGTTGAAGTCGTCCTTTGTGATTCCGGCAGACATGCGACATATTGACTTTGAAAAAATCAAAACCAATGGTGGGGTAGTTGCAACGGCACCTCAAGACCTTCAACTTCCCTTGATTAACGAGGAAGAAAGCTGCGACTGCTATTAGGTCTAAACACCTACTTCGCCGGTGCTAACTATTGGATTCCATTCGTGGACGAAGGACTGGCAACTCTTTGAGAAGCACACCTTCTTGCTCAGTCGGTGGTTGCTGTAAGTAATCCGAGATTTCCCCATTTGTTTCAACAGTAAAACCCGCATCTTGTAGCATCTGTAGTGTGCGTGATGCTTCTTTCCCAGTTGCATTCAGATAACCCTCTAAGAACATTGAATTTGCAGGATAGAGTGCCATGACCTCCATGCTCCGTAGATGGTGTTCTCTGCCCGCAGCTACGCGGATCTCTGCCTGTGGGTTCAGGAATCGGAACAAACATAACACACGTAGACAGTAGTCTGGTGTCAAAATAGTAGTCATATCCAGCGGAGTTTCCATAACAGATTCCGACAATTGCGTGCCATCTATCGGTAGAAAGAAATTCACTGGAATTGAAGCAACTTCCAATTTGCGTAGTTCTTTAGCAACTCTGATTAAATCCTTGTTTTCTTCACCCATCCCAACAATCACACCTGAGCAGCATGCAAGTCCAACCGATTGTGCAGCATGTAACGTATCCATTCTATCCTGATAAGTGTGTGTGCTACAAATTTTCGGATAGTGCGATTCTGATGTGTTGAGATTATGGTTCAATCTGTCCAATCCCGCCTCTTTTAAAGTGTGAGCAGCAGGTTCATCAATCAATCCGACAGATAGACACACTTCAATTGGGTATTGTGCTTTTACTGATTGGATTAATTCTGCCAGTTGTGAGACACGTTTAGGACTTGGTCCCCGTCCGCTCATTACCAGGCAGTAGCGATACGCACCAGACTGATATGCGCGTTCCGCCTCAGCGAGAACTTCAGACATCGGTTTCAAAGAATAGGTATCAATATCTGTCGTTGCAGTTTTTGCTTGCGCGCAGTAGTGGCAATCTTCAGGACAATTGCCGTTCTGCGCGTTATTGAGGATATGCAATTGGACTCTGTTTTGAAAATATGTTTTGCGAACCTGATATGCCGCGTCTAATAGTGGAAGCAATTCCACTTCCGAAGCGGATAATATCTCTTCACAATCAGCATCCGAGAGCATCTCACCTTGTAAACTTGTTGATGTTAATTCGCTATAAAATGTAGGATTCATTTTGTCTGTTTTAACTTTATTTGCTAAATTTCCCATGCAATATCTGTTGCATTAAAGACGGGGCCTTCGGTGCAGACACGTTGATATTCGATCCGATTTACATCAATACGAACGGGACAAACACATCCAAGACACACCCCCAAGGCACATCCCATCCGATTCTCCATAGCAACTTGAGTCGGGACTTCAAATTCTGTTGTAATCTTTGAGACAGCGGCAAGCATTCCGTGTGGTCCGCAGGCGTAGATTGTTGGACGTTGTAAGTCATTTTTTCGGAGCATGTCTGTCAGAATGTCGGTAACAAAGCCGTGATGTCCCACACTTCCATCATCAGTGGCAATATGTACCGCAACGCCTATTGCTTCCAAATCATCTACACTTAAGAGCCTGCTCTGATGTTGTGCTCCGACCAATGCGATCGTCTCTATACTACGTGCGCGCAACACCACTGCTAACAGCATCAAAGACGCGATACCTGCCCCTCCACCAACTAAGATTGCTGGATCGGGTGTGTTTTTGATGTCAAACGTATTTCCGAGTGGTCCCATTACATGCAGCGATGCCCCTTTCTGCATCTCTGACAATCGTTGTGTCCCCTCACCGATAATCTGATAGAGCATGGTAATTTCATGTCCATCAATCGTATAGACTGTGAAGGGTCGGCGAAGTAGGAGTCCAGCACCGTGTGAAATCATGACATGGACAAACTGACCGGGTAGTGCATGCTGTGCAATCTCAGAACACTCACAACGCAATAGATAGTGATCTTCCGCGACTTTCTCATTCGAAAGGATACTGGTATGCACGTCAAATTTGCTAATGATCTCCTTATTTCGCATAGGCACCATTTCCACTACATCAAGTATCGTAGTTTGTCATAACCCTGTTCCTGTTTTGTCTCGTCCTCAACTAATTTAACCAAAGTGTCAAACCCGTAAAACGTTTTAATGCGATGTGTAAGTCGGGCGCGATCGCGGCGAAGATCATCAGACTGCCAGTACACTGGTAGACGCGGATCGTATTTTGTTGGTGTTTCTGCACCAAGTTCATCCGTTACATTTGGCAATGTTTTCCATAACTGTAAGTGTTGATGATGGGCTGTCAAACCAGTAATGGCAAGTTCCTGATAGCCATATTGTGCCAACTCGGAAAGTGCTGCAGCGTGATTGATGACATGCCAGAGTCCACCGAATCCTTGCCGACGTTCTGGAGCGTGCTGAATCAATGTGTCTAACACGGTTGTCGCCATCGTCTGTAAATCAGTGTAGGGTGGAAAAGTATCATCCTCGGGTAACACAACTTTGCGTCCATCAATGCGCCCTCTCTCCTTCCCGTAATAGGCGACACCGGGTGTTACGTCGTTGAATCCGGCAATCAGTTTTCGGATACCGTCGGTAATAGCTGGGGTGGCAAACTCTGGATGACGCTTAAGCGCGCGGATTGCGATTGAGGCAAAAATGACGTTATGCCCGGATTGCCGGGGCTGATTGATGTTATGTGTCAGTGCTTGGGCAATACCATCAATCAAGTTCTCGTTCGACGGTGTCTTAGGCAGTGGACTAAACATCTCATTTACTGAAATAGCTGCGTTTTCTCCCGGACTAAAAACCGATTCACCGTAGATGATACGATCCAATTCCGCCTTGATTCCCGCGCGGACCTTTTCATCAAGGTCCGGATGATTTTCTGTAATAAGATATCCGGCAACAATAGCAGCACCAAGGTGCCCTGCCATAGTGTTAACATGGTGTGCCCGTGCTAGCGCGTAAAGTCCTTTAGCAAGATAATCAAAATCTATCACAGTTAGATTCCCTTAATATCCGACAGCTAGGTTTAATTTTAGTTTGCTATCACGTCAAATCGAATAGTTTTATTTTCTGATTTTTAACAAACGCCCGCTTAAATCAATTATATCACAAACGCTTGAGGAAAACAATGGAGTGTGTAAAGTTATTGGCATAAGTCAAACCATATCTCATTGTAGTGGCGGGTCCCTGTGCCCGCCGTTCCTTTGTCCATCTGAAATAGCCAAATCAACGCCTCATACGCGTATGGCATTCGGTGGGGCACAGGGACCCCGCCCTACAATGTGGTGTATAAAGTTTTGCCAAAAATGTTAACATCCAATGATTCAACCGTTCTTGCTTATAAAATGTTATAATGACATAATAACTGCAAAGATAAACCTATTCTGATTAAAGGACCAACTAATACCAAATTAACGTGATTATTAGTTTTCTACGTAGCGATTAGCATTGCAAGGTACGGGGACCTCGCGGGACAAATCGGGTTAATTGGGTATAAGGTAAAAGGAAACGGTAAAATAATGAAGGGAATTAACTGACAATCCCACTGCTTTAGCTGTGGTTCCAAAAACGCTTGACATTTAGAGATATTTTGTGATATAATGATAAGACTGACTCAGTGCAGATATTAACAGTATCTGCACACCACTGTTAATGGGAGTCAGAAACCTACAGGAGTCGGACTATGCCATACAGAACACATAAGATAACATTAGATCCGACTTTTAAACAGGGGCGTTGGTTTTCCCAGCAATGTGGCTACGCAAGATTTGCCTATAATCAAGCCTTATCAGATTTTAAGATAGGATTAGATACTGATAACTTCCAGTCGTGGCAAACGCTAAACAACAACTTCAATAAAACGAAGCAAGAGGACGATTGGACAAGTTCACAAGATCAGCGTGCTGCGTTATATGCTATTAAAAATCTGGGTCAAGGCATTGCGAATTGGGTATCCAAGCGTGCGAAATTTCCGAAGTTTAAAGGGCGTGGACATAAACAAAGTTTCACAACAGACGCGCAAGCTGTTAGAGTTGAAGGCAAGAAAATAAAGTTGCCCAAAATCGGTTGGATAAAAATGTTTCAAGAGTTGCGTTTTGTTGGCAAGATTATCAAGGTTACGATTTCAAGGACGGCACATCGTTGGTTTGTATCTATCACCGTTGAAACAGAGGGCACCGAAGCAGTTGATAACTCAACGCACCCTGTTATCGGTATAGATGTAGGCATCAACACACTTGCCACCTTAAGTGATGGCACGAAATATGATAATCCGAGACCGCTAAAACGCTATGAGCGAAAACTAAAACGAGAACAACGCAAGTTAAGTCGGCGCATTTTCAAGTCTAAAAACTGGTTTAAGCAAAAAGCAAAGATTGCACGAACACACTATCGTATCGCTTGTATCAGAAACGATGCACACCACAAAGGGACAACGGATATTGTCAACCGTGCAAGTGGTATCGCGATAGAAACGCTAAAAATAACGAACATGCTAAAGAATAGGAAACTTGCAAAGGCGTTATCAGATTCAGCGTTAGGCGGGTTTCTAAATAAGCTAAAAACGAAAGCAGATGCTTTCGGAATACCTGTATTAGAAGCACCGCAATTCTATGCATCAAGCAAAACCTGTAGCAAGTGCGGACATAAGAAAAAAGAACTAAAACTATCAGAAAGAACGTATCATTGCAGTCAATGCGACTATCAAATAGATAGAGATGTCAACGCTGCAATAAACCTAAAACACCTCGCTGTCGGATAGACAGAGAGTATAAACGCCTGTGGAGTCCAAGTAAGACCTCTGTTTGAGGCACGAGAGATGGAAGCAGGAATCACAGAGGAGGGTTGTGTGCTAAAAGAAGCACACGGCTTTAGCCGTCGTGAGTATCACGCGAACAGGTGAAAGCAATTGTCATATTGCACGATCTCAAAGTCCGCAAGCAGTTTTGGTTATATGTTCATTGTTATTGCTGGTATATATCTCTCTGATTATAGGATGTGGTCCATTGGGAATCACTGATCCGCAATCCGATGTACCTTTCCAAAATTCCCGTCCAAATTCAAAATCCAAAAAGACTTCTGCTATAAAACGGACGCTTGTCAGCAACGAAGTTAACTGTATTGCAGCAGACTCAGAAAATGTGTGGATTGCAACAGCGAAAGGGGTCTCACGCTGGGAACGTAACCAAGACAAATGGCTTCACTACACGATGGAAAACGGATTGGCAAATGATATGGTCAACGCAGTTGCGATTGATGGGAAATGGGTTTGGTTTGCCACAGATGAAGGTGTGAGTCGTTATGACATGGAGACAAGTACCTTTTCAACCTTCCGTAGCATTGATGGACTTGCGAGCGACCAAGTATCCTCCATCGCTGTGGATGGAAACTACGTCTGGTTCGGAACATCTAACGGACTTAACCGATATGACAAAACGATTGACAGTTGGGCGGTGCGCACACGCAAAGACGGTTTAGTCAGCAGAATTGTTACAACAATTGCCGTTGAACCCGACTATGTCTGGGTCGGCACTGATAAAGAAATAAATCCTGATCAGCACGGATGGGACGACGATCCGAGATTCAGTAAAGGTGGAGTGAGTCGTTATCATCGAGATACCGATTCTTGGAATAACTATACAAAGTCAGATGGTTTGATAGACAACGAAATCGCCACGATCACTGTAGATGACGACAGTGTTTGGTTTGGTACACAACACAGAGGTGTTAGTCAATACAATCAGGTTGATCAAACGTTCGTAAAAACATATTCCAAGACAGATTTGTTGAAAAGCGATTTTATCACCTCCATCCGCTCAGATGGGTTTCAGGTTTGGTTTGGGACTGCCAATGCAGGCGTGCATCGTTTCATAAAACCGGTCAATACGTGGGTGCATTACACTAAAGATGATGGCTTGTCGAGCAATCATGTGAGTTGGATTACGACACAAGGTAATGATGTCTGGTTTGCAAGTAAAGAGGATGGGGTGAGTCAATTTGATAAGGTTACTGGTGAATGGACGATCTATAAACAAGCCGATTTTCTGGCGGATAACGATGTCCGAGACATCGCGCGCGATGCTGATGGAAACCTTTGGATGGCGACAATCGCTGGTGTTTCAATTTACTCACCCCAAACACATAGTTGGGAGGTTATCTCTAAAGAAGACGGGTTACCTACTGGATATGTCATGTCGGTAAATGTGTTGTCACAACCATCTGAATCTGATCAAAGTGAATTGTCCAAAATCTCTAAGGTTGCTGGGCAGATTTGGCTCGGTACGAATTCAGGTCCAGCAATGTATAACACAAACTCTCAAGAATGGACACAACTTTCACTTCCTGACTCACCTAAAAATCCGCTTATATTGTCCGTTCTTTTTCATGATGAGAATGTCTGGTTTGGTGGAGTGAACGGTGTTTGGCGATATTCAATTGCGGATAAGCAGATGCAACAGGTTACAGATGGACTTCAAAAACCTTCCGTTAATGTACTACTATTCGCAGAAAACATGCTATGGGCAGGAACGCAGGGTGGTCTTGCAAAATATGACAGCACACAACAACGTTGGATACCTGTGTCTTTAGGGGCAAACTTGAAAGAACAATTGCCTCCTCCGAATGTCACAGCTCTTGCTTTTCATGAAGGTGTACTCTGGGTCGGAACACCGCAAAGATTGGGAAGTTACATGATCGCAACAGAAAAGTGGAATTTCCTTTCAAAACCGCACAACATTCGCGACATTGTCTGTGATGATGACGGAAGACTTTGGTTAGCAACCTCTACCGGTCTCGTTGAATATCATATTTCAGATGGTGAAGTGGTAATGCATCAATCGCGTCCAGTGCGGCAACCTTTAGTGGAAACAAACGTTTCACACATCAAATTCGATGGGGATTATATCTGGTTTTCTAACTGGAAGTCTTCGCGGAACGGCGGAATTTTACGGTTTCACCGTCCAACAAAAACTTGGCAGCGTTTCACGCGATTGGATATTTTCCAGTCTACGCTAAAGAAAACGATGACAGTTTTGCGTTGGACTTATGTAGTTGACATACTCCTCAAGCTAAAGCATGGGGATTCTTAGCTCTTATATTGGCAGCAAGTGTTGTTGCCAAATGGCTTTTCTTGCTTCCGTCTCTCGTGCCTCCGAATGAGGTCTTATTTGGACTCCACAAGCGTAACTTTCGGTGTGTCCCACCGTAGATGTTGCAAAAGGCGACACAAGTGTCTGTGCAACTTAAAAGTTAGACGTTTAGGAGATTAAAAGGTTTAGAAAAAGTCCAGTTTTTTTTGCGGTGTCTACATCCCCAAGCTAAAGCATGGGGTCTTGACACCGAAGATAGATAAAGATGCAGTTTGGTTCACAACAGATTTCGGTGTCCTTCGTTACGATAAAGCAAAAGATACATGGCAGCATTTTACGATGAAAGATGGACTGTCTGTAGATGATCTGGACAAGATCGCTGTCAGTGAAAAGAGTGTGTGGATAATTCCAATGGTCGGTATGGAGTTGAACCGTTATGATAAAGCAACTGGCAAATGGGAGGTTATCACTCAACCTGAAAGGAGAGAACATAGGGAAAGCTTAAAAGGATTTGCTGTTGATGGACCGGAGGTATGGTTCGGTTCAGGAGATGCTCTCACACGTTACAATGATGATACTAAGGAGTGGAAGGAATTTAGACCGGCAGATGGTTTGGCAGGCAGGGGTGCCGAATGGATTACGATAGATAAGGATTTCGTCTGGGTTGCGAGACCTGAAGGGGATAGAGGCAGCAATCGTCCGTTGTCACGATACGATAAAAAGACAAAGAAATGGACGACGTTTTCCACCAATGACGTGCTTGCTGCAAAGACCATTAGACGTATTATCGCTACAGAAAACGATGTTTGGATACTCTATAGACCTTGGGATAATGTCGTTACACGGTTCGACAGACGTAATAAAGAATGGACCACTATTACGTCCGGTCACGGAACGCTTGAACTTGCTGCCGATGATGACTATCTCTGGTTAGCCGCGCCCAATGAGGGACTTCGACGGTTTCATTTTGCCTCTGGTACTCAATACCTTCGCCAATTATCCTGGGTTTAGTTCAGGTTGTGTGTGATGAATAGCACCGATTGATCCCAGATGTTGTGCGATTTGTTCAATAACAATAGGCTCAGGTTTTTGCGGAAGTATTTTTAATGTTTCGTGTAAATACTTCAAACCTCGGTAGTGTGCTTTTAGGTCTAACACACTAAACTCGGTATTCTCACAACGGCATGTATCTGTGAGTTTAGCACGGACAGATACCATAAACATTGATAAGTTTACCGCATTGTTCACGGGTATCTTGTTGACATTGATAAAATCTTGTCCTCCCCAATATTGTTTTGCATCACGGAAGTTGAACTCGCTTTGAGAACGCAGGGCATAATAATCAATCATTTTTTCAGCGTCCAGCGTCAAATCAGAGCTGAAAAGTCCGACGTGTGCTTGCTGTTTCGTGGTCAGGTTCGTCTTGAGAATGCAAACCACGTTCAGTCTGTCTGTGAACTTTTTGTAACGTAGTTTCATTTGATATACTTCGGTTTTCAGGTTTCCGATCATGTCGGTAGAGACACAGTCCTTTGCGTCAATCTGTCGTGGGTTGAAACGATCACCATAGATGCGGGGTCGTCCGCGTCCGGTGTAAGGTGTCGACAGTGCTATAATTTCAGGCATGGGTGATTGTCCTTTCAAAGTTATGAGTGATTATTTTATAACTTTAGGACATCCGTCCTATTTATTCAACTATTTTTTGGTGAATGTATTATCATATTAAGACATATTAAATGTAAATAAATAAAAAACTTGATTTGATTAAAATTAAGTTTTATGTTATAATTAATGTCTGTTCAATATGTGACTTCAAGTGTCGGAATAGCGAACTAAGCCTGTATACTCTCATATAATTAGGTGTTGGCAAGTACGTATAACATAGAAAATTGGTATGTTCCACTATGGAGTTCCATTTTTACTATTTAATTTTATATTATGTTTACTATACTTTGGACAATTTTTAGAGTTCTTGAGTGATAGTCAAGGTCAATGGAAACACCTTAGACATCAATATAAGATTTATTGGGACACCTTTCGCCCCGCTGGGGCTGCCTTTGCTGAACCTATAATAACGTGAGTTTGATATATAGCAAATTCTAAACATAAATGGACATTTTCGTAGGGGTTAGGTAACCTAACCCCTACGGGCGAGGGGACCTCGCCCCTACGAGAAGCCCGACATCTTGTTTTTATCAAACTCACGTTATAATAGTTTTTCTGTGGGTTACAACTTCGCACAAAACTCGTAGAAAAATAGAAAATACTTGAGAAAACAACATGAAACAGATAGAAATTGTCCAAAGTATAGTATGTTTAGTATATTAATACCTTGCCTAAGCACTGAAATCAAGTTCAGATAATTGGCGAAGGTATTGGTAAAATCAACATAATAAAAAACGCAGCATAAGGAAAAAACAGATGAAAATATCTTATCTTCAATCTTGCTTGATAGCACTTTTCATAACCCTTGCAACCGGGCACGGCATCCTTGCTCAAGACACGCAGCAATGGAATTTACCCAAAGACGCGAAAGCACGGTTCGGAAAGGGTTGGATCAATGAGATTAAATATTCACCGGACGGCATCAAGCTGGCTGTGGCGAGTAGTATCGGCATTTGGATATACGATGCACAGACAGGTGAAGAACTGGACCTATACACAGGGCATACGGGTCCTGTCAATAGCGTCGCGTTTAGTCCGGATGGCAGCACGCTCGCAAGTGGGAGTGAGGACAATGCCATCCGTTTTTGGGACGTAAATACAGGTACACACCTTCACATAATACGGGGGGCTGTTACGGTCCCCAGTCTCGCGTATAGCCCGGATGGAAACAGGATCATAAGTGGAAGTCATAGCAGCGTCCGTCTATGGAATGCGAATAAAGGTGTAGGCGCATACATCAAAAATGTCGGGAATCAGTTCGATCTGGTCACAAGCGTAGCGTATAGCCCGGATGGCAACATCATCGCAAGTGGGAGTGAGGACAATACCATCCGTTTCTGGGACGCACGCACTGGATCATACCCGCACGTACTACGTGGACACACCGATAATGTCACAAGCGTCGCGTTTAGCCCTGATAGCAACAGGATCATAAGTGGAAGCTTGGACCAAACCGTTAGGCTTTGGAATATAAAGACAAGGAAACTCATACGAACACTTGAAGGACATACGGATGGGGTCAACAGCATATCATTTAGTCCGGATGGCAGCATCATCGTAAGTGGCAGTTTAGATAATACCATCTGTCTGTGGAATGCAGATACTGGCGAACACATCCGCACAATAGAGGGACATACGGCTTCGGTCATCAGCGTTACATTTAGCCTACCGGATGGTAACACAATCGCAAGTAGCAGTGTAGACAACACTATCCGTTTTTGGAACACAAACGATGGTGAACACATCCGCACAATAGAGGGACATACGGGGGTAGTCAATAGTATTGATTATAGTCCTGATGGTAACACAATCGCAAGTGGGAGTTCCGACAACGCCCTCCGACTTTGGAACGCTAATACCGGCGGGCACCTACACACAATTACGGAGCATACGGGGGCGATCAATAGTGCCGCGTTTAGTCCGGATGAAAAAACCGTCGCAAGTGCAAGTGCTGACAATACCATCCGTTTCTGGGACGTAAATACTGGCACACACATACGCACACTACGAGGACACACAGGTTCAGTCAATAGCGTATCGTTCAGCCCGGATGGCAGCATCATCGCAAGTGGGAGTGAGGACAAAACTATTCGACTATGGGACGCAAACACTGGGATACACCTCCGCGCACTATCGGGGCATACAGATGTTGTTTTGAGCGTATCGTTTAGTCCGGATGGCGCGCTGATCGCAAGTGCAAGTGCTGACAGAAGCGTCCGGCTGTGGGACGCAAACACTGGGATACACCTCCGCGCGCTACCGGCGTATACGGGTTATCCCGAAAGAGTCGCTTTTAGTCCTGATAGCAAAACAATCGCAACCGGAAGCAAGTACTACATCATTCGTCTATGGGACGCAAACACAGGTGAGTACATACGCACACTACGGGGGCATAGGGATGATGTCAACAGCATAGCATTTAGTCCGGATGGAAAAATAATCGCAACGGGAAGTAGGGACAAAACAATCCATCTATGGGACGCAAACACAGACAAACGCTATCCTACATTATCGGGGCATACGGATCATGTCATGAGTGTTTTGTTTAGTCCTGATAGCAAAATAATCGCAACCGGAAGTAGGGATGGGACAGTGTTACTGTGGGAGCACACCCTTATACCTCCTAAACACGTCGTGGTTTATCTTTTACCTTACAGTATACAGTTTCCTCCTGTTGGTGAGCACTTCACTTTATCGCTTAAGATCACTGACGGTAAGAATGTTGCTGGGTATCAAGCGAAGGTAAATTTTGATTCCACTGCACTCCGCTATGTTGGCAGCGCGAATGGTGATTATCTGCCTGCCGATGCATCCTTTACGCCACCGGTTGTTGATGGAAGTAGCGTGACGCTTGCGGCATCGTCTCCCACAGGTGTATCTATGGGGAACGGCACACTTGCCACAATCACTTATGAGGTCGTTGCTATCAAAGATCCCTTCGGTTTTGCTGGGGAAACTGCTATAGAGGACAACACATCTGCCACTACCGCAGATGAGATTGTGCCAGACTTTGAGAGAGGTTCGTGGATTCATTTATCTGATGTGCTACTGACCGATAGTGCGGGTGAAAGCACAGTTCCACAAACATTAAGTGCTTTGATCACCATACCCACGAAACTGCCTGAGGATGTGAATGGGGACGGTGTCATCAACATTGCTGATTTGACCTCAGTTGCATCTAATTTCGGTAAGCAGGGAGCGAACATTGCGGATGTCAACGGAGATCATGTGGTCAATATTGCTGATTTGGTGCTTGTGGCGGCGGCAATTGGGAATGTTGATGCTGCTGCACCAGCATTGTGGAACGTCAATCCTGATGAGATGCCGACACTTTCTATGGTGGAAAAGTGGCTACAAGAAGCACGACAGCTCAACTTAGCCGACCCCGAATTTCTGCGTGGTATCATTGTTTTGGAAAATCTTTTGAAGACGTTGACACCGAAGAAAACGGCTCTTCTTGCGAACTATCCCAACCCATTCAATCCTGAGACGTGGATACCGTATCAGTTAGCCACGTCTGCTAATGTGCGTATCGGAATCTATACCGCTGATGGAAAGTTGATTCGGACATTAGATTTGGGACTTCAATCTGTTGGCATGTATCATCAGCGGAGTCAAGCTGCGTATTGGGATGGTCGGAATGCACAGGGTGAACCTGTGGCAAGTGGTGTATATTTCTATACATTTTCAGCTGGGAAGTTTTCCGCGACACGCAAGATGTTGATTTTGAAGTAGCCCTACAGTATTTTCATAGGAGAGTCAATAACCCCAAGCTAAAGCATGGGGAAACCTGTGCAAAGCGCAATCCGAGCGTCCACTTCACAAGTTAAACCGTTGACTACAGTAAAATATCGCAGTATCTTGGCGTGGTAGCCAGCACGATGTTTCGGATGCTCCCCAAGTCCGATTCCTCTCGGATACTGTGATCTGGATGGGGCAACATACACCCCGAAAGGGAGAACGCAAACTTATGTTTGTGCATATTAGGGATTTAGTTTTCAGTTATATTTGATTGGAAACTAAACTCCTAATACCAAAAATAAAAGGAGCGGGCTTTCCTCCCCAACCTAAAGGATGGGGTCTCCAGCCCGAAGAGTGATGAACTGATGAAAAATATTTTGTATTCAATTTTGATAACACTGTTCATAGCATTCACAACCATTTCCAGTGCCTACGCCCAAGACTCACATCAATTGGGTTTACCTGAAGGCGCGAAAGCACGTCTCGGGAAGGGTCGTATAAATGAAGTAAAGTATTCACCCGATGGCACCAAACTGGCGGTAGCGAGTAGTATCGGTATTTGGATATACGACGCACAGACAGGTGAAGAACTGGACCTATACACAGGGCATACGCGTTCGGTCAACAGCGTTGCTTTTAGTCCGGATGGAAACACTATCGCAAGCGTAAGCGATGATAACACCGTCCGTCTGTGGGACACAAATTCTGGGACACACCTGCACAGGTTATCAGGGCATACGCGTCCCGTCTACAGTGTCGCGTTTAGTCCGAATGGAAAAACAATCGCAAGTGGAAGTGCGGACGAAACTATCCGGCTATGGAATGCCAATACAGGCACACACATACGCACATTATGGGGACATGCGGGGACGATCACAAGCGTTGCTTTTAGTCCGGATGGAAACATGGTCGCAACTGGAAGTGGTGACTATACTATCCTTCTGTGGGATGCACGCACAGGATCATTCCTGCACACATTGTCAGAGCATACGTGGAATGTCAATAGCGTAGTATTTAGTCCTGATAGTAGTACACTCGCAAGTGGCAGCGAGGATGGCACTATCCGGCTATGGCATCCAAACACTGGTAAACAGATACGAACCTTATCGGAACAGGCAGGTGGGATCTACGACGTAGCGTTTAGCCCGGATGGAAATACAATCGCAAGTGCAAGTTCCGACAGCACCATCTTTTTGTGGGACGCAAGCAACGGCACACACATACACACCCTCTCGGAACATACGGATCGGGTCACAAGCGTATCGTTTAGTGCTGATGGCAGCACACTTGCAAGTGCAAGTAAGAACGACAACACCATCCGTCTATGGGACATTAATAACGGCACATACCTACGCACCCTCTCGAAGCATATGAGTCGGGTCAGCAGCGTTGCATTTAGTCCAGATGGAGATACTATCGCAAGTGCAAGTAGAGACGATAACACAATCCACCTGTGGAATACCAAAACCGGCACACTCATACATACGTTATCAGGGCATACAGATTGGGTCCTTAGCATCGCGTATAGCCCGGACGGGAACACAATCGTAAGTGGAAGTAAGGATAAAACCGGTCGTCTATGGAACGCAAACACGGGAACATATATACGTACGCTACAGGGGCATGTAGGTTGGGTCTCCAGCGTTGCTTTTAGTCCGGATGGGAACACTATCGCAACAGCAAGTGGTGACAGCACTGTCCGGCTCTGGGAAGTAAGCGATGGCAGACACATACGTACACTACCGGGTCAACCGTATACTATCTCCCATTCAAGTGTTAGTTTGGGCGTATCGTTCAGTCCGGATGGAAAAATAATCGCAACTGGAAGTGGTGACGGCACCGTCCGGCTGTGGGACGCAAACGCGGCTACACTCATACGTACGCTACTGTCAGTAAAGAATTTCACCGAAAGAGTCGCATTTAGGCCGGATGGAAAAACAATCGCAATTGGGAGTGGATACTTCGTTCAACTACGGGACACAAACACCGGCGCATACCTCCGCACACTATCAGGACATACGTACTATATCCACAGCGTTGCTTTTAGTCCAGATGGCAGCACGGTAGCAAGTGCAAGTGGTGACGGCACCGTCCGGCTGTGGGACGCAAACAACGGCACACATCTGCACACACTATTGGGGCATACGTGGTTGGTCAGTAGCGTAGCGTTTAGCCCGGATGGAAATACAATCGCAAGTGCAAGTGATGACGGCACCGTACTTCTGTGGGAGCATACCCCTTCGCCTACCACGAATACCTTGGTTCGCCTTTCACCTTTCAATCTGCAGTCTCCTCCTGTTGGTGAGCAGTTTGCGTTGTCGCTCAAGATCGCTGACGGTAAGAATGTTGCTGGGTATCAAGCGAAGGTGCATTTTGATTCCGCCGCACTCCGCTATGTCGGCAGTGTGAACAGTGATTATTTACCCACCGAAACTTACTTTATTCCATTAGTTATCGAAGGGAATACTATGACATTTGCAGCATCATCGCTTTCTGGTGAAGCTGTCGGGGATGGTACACTTGCCACAATCACTTTTGAAGTCGTTGCTATCAAAGACTCTATTGTGCATTTATCAGATGTGATATTAACCGATAGTGCGGGTGAGAGCATAATCCCACAAACTGTAGACGCTGAGATAACCATACTCCCACAACTGCCTGAAGATGTTAATGAGGATGGTATTGTCAACATTTTCGATCTGACCTTTGTTGCCGCGAACTTCAGTAAGCAGGGAGAAAATATTGCGGATGTCAACGAGGATAATGTTGTAAATATTATCGATTTGGTGCTGGTTGCTGCGGCGTTTGGGCGTGCGGCTTCTGCTGCTGCCCCTGTCTTGTGGAGTCTCAATCTTGATGATATGCCGACATGCACAACGGCAGAAGTATGGCTACAAGAAGCGCGGCAGCTCAACTTAGCTGATCCCGATTTTCAACGCGGTATCCTCATTTTAGAAAATCTTTTGAAGACGTTGACACCGAAAGCAACCGCACTTCTGCCGAACTACCCGAACCCGTTCAATCCGGAGACATGGATACCCTATCAACTGGCATCTCCCGCAGACGTTAGTATCTCTATCTATACTGCTGATGGTAAGCTTATACGGACGTTAGATTTGGGACATCAACCTGTTGGAATGTATCATCATCAGAGCCGTGCAGCGCATTGGGATGGTAAAAATGCGTTGGGTGAACTTGTGGCGAGTGGTGTGTATTTCTATACGCTTTCCGCAGGCAAGTTTTCCGCTACGCGCAAAATGTTGATAAGGAAATAGTGGAGTGTGTTCCAAACCCCGTAAGGTTGGGTAAAACGTTAGCGACACCTGACATGCTTCGTGCCATCAGGTTTTCATGCCCGCATCAACACCAAATGCACATAAGGTATGTGACGGGTGTCACAGGCGAAACCCAACAATTAACGGACTGAAAGCCGATAACTGATTGCTGAAAGCAATAAAATATGAACATTAAAACAGTCATCCGAAAGTGGCTGATACCTTGCGTACTCCTTTTCCTATTAAACTTTTCTATTCTGTTTTATATTGAAGCAGAGGACGTGTACAGTCTATTCGGTAAGTTGTTTCTATCTGGACGTGTTGAATACGATTTCACAAACAGACGAAACTTCCTTGCAGACACAGAGGAAGAGCGAGTCAGGCAAGACAATTTTGACTTTGACCGCCTCTTTCGGCGTGGTTTCCACAGTGTCCTTGTGATTGAGGAAACCGCAGGTAGTGTCAAAAATATTCTGAGTCTCGGTGAAGTCCCAACGACATTTACAAAGTTTACCTTCGATCAGATTGATCTAAATGGTGTTCGTTGGGAGGTACGTTCATCCTACACCGATTGGACAATCCTAATGGTTCCAGGCACACTCAATCGACTGAACGGTCAAGAGGGAAAAACGGAAGGTTCCGGTATTGGTTTACGCGAAGTTACAAAATTCGGTAAATCGCAAGTTAGGACTCTCTTGGTATTTCCGAGAAACGCCTGTTTGGTCGGTGGATATGGAGACCAATTTCACCAACTACGGATTGAAAGCAGAATTCGCGGTAACGCCTAAAAATGCGTTACAGAAAAACTTGCGTTCACGTTTTGATGCAACGACAACAGTATTCAAAGCATTCCGAACTCTCGGAGACACGCTCTTTCAAGCGGAGGCGTTTCGCGTCGGTCCACGATTTGATGCCTACCGATCCGTTGGTGATAACGATGACCAAGACAGGTATTCCGATAACACATTTCTTGATCCGCCTTCCCTAATCATTCCCGGTGACCTGGATAAAAATAACAATGGCACTTTTGACTATGAGGATGACATTCTGCTGTTTGATGTTGATGAGGATTTCCTTGATGAAACTGATCGCAACAACAACGGTATACGCGACGAGGAGGAGAACGATCAGGATCCAAATTACGAATTTGATGTTGGACTGCAAGGTCTACGGGTTTTCATGAACCAAAAGATAACCCGCCAGAGGAGTGTCATTGATTTGGACTTTGGGCTGCAAATCGAGAAAAACCTTAGATTCCGAAATGTCCCTTCATCCAGGAAAGCGTTCGCCAACATGATTTACAAGAAAGAACTTGCACGCGCTTCTTCGCTTATTTTTGAAAACGAACTCAAGCTGGTGAAGGACAATATCCCTGACGAAACCTGGTATTATGCGGGTTTTTTGGGCAGGCAAGATGAGAGTCTCTACCGCGCGCAACCGGAAATTCAAGAAATGTTAACGGATGGGGACCTACAGTTCTTCTATATTGATGGCGGAACGGAACTTGAAAAAAGACGTAAAGACCCTTTACTAATGCAGAACGATCTGATAAACACTGCCAAAATCACTTGGGAGTATAACGGTATTGATCGCATGGTCACGACGGCTCGCGCCAAGTTACAATACGACATTGACTTTGACGGTGATAATGAACACTACGAAGTCGGTATTTTCAAGACGTTTTACCGACTTCGCCCCTCCAAATCGTTGGAAATCAGTCCAATGTTTAAATATACCATCCGTAACGGTTTCCGTATGGCAGAAGACCGACTCGAATACCTTAATCTACGCGGAGAGATTGACGGGGTGGAAATCTCACGGGACCTCAGATTGCGACAAATTGAACAAGCACATGTACGTGATATGGCTCCCGCGCTAATTCTAAAAGTCGTCTATCAGTTCACAAAAACGATTAAAATCACCGGTGGTGGACAAATTCTTCTCTTCAATGACATGCTAAAAAACGACAACGATTTTGTGCGTCAAGCACTATTAGCAGAAATGGAAAAGAGTTTTTTCGCCTATAGGAAGCAGCTTTTTCTGCATATCGGCGCACGGTACATAGACCAGCGCGCAATTGGGGATGTTAATGACCAGAACTTCATGGAAATTTTTGTGCGGGTCTTTGGAAAATTCTAAAAAAATAAGCGAATTGTCCAAAATTATGCATTTTTTTGTAATTTAACTTGACAAATATATCTATAGGATGTATAATACTATTAGTGCGTATTCAAAATTAGTATTCAAATATAGTATTTGAAATGTATAATTAAGAACATTCGCGTCGATGTTGTGTCTTATAAGTCAAGAAATTTACCCATTACCTTCCCGATAAGGATAGAATCAGATGCAAAACAATAAATTACATCATTTAGAGCTTGAGGTAATGAAAGTGGTGTGGAAACTGACGCGTACTACAGTCAATGATGTTCTTGATAACATTGACCGGAAACTCGCGTATACCACTGTCGCCACAACCATGAAAAGCCTTGAAAAGAAAGGTTATTTGTCGCATCAAGTGGATGGTAGGACGTTCGTTTACCAACCCTTGGTCAAAGAAACGGAAATTACGCACTCTATGCTCACCGATATACTGGAACGTCTCTTTGACAATTCGGCAGAAAAATTAGTGAACACTTTACTTGAAGTTCGACAAACCAATTCTGAAGAACTCGACCGTTTAGAAAAACTGATTAATGACTACCAACCGGAAGTGGAAGATATTTCTGCACTGCAACAATCCAAAGGAGAAACCGATGACTAAGCAAATCCTGCTTTCTTTACTCAACTGTTCGTGGCAGTGGGGACTATTGGGCGGTTTGACATGGCTTATCACAAGACGTTTCCGCCGCGCTAACAGCACATCCCACCTGCTTTGGCTATTGTTTCTACTCAGTTTGCCAATACTATTTGCTCTAAATCAGTTTGTTCCCGCACTCTCAATCAGTGGCACGGTGCCTGACTTAACGGAGGCGCAGCCTGTACATATATCAGGTTTAGCTGCTCAAACTGCAGACCTGCCAGAAATCGCATCAACTGAAAGCGGCACGCAATCCCAGGGATACACGGTTACTGGAAGCCAGTTTTTCCTTAATTGGACTGCGACCAATCTAATACTCTGTATTTGGGCAATCGGGACATTTACTATGTTGATCCGACTTGCTTTTGGCTTGTCCCGAATCCGTCGACTGCGTCGTACTGCCACAGTGGCTGATGATTCATATCAGGCAATCTGTAAACGATTGGCTCAACAACTGAACATTATTCGTCCGATCACCGTCTGTTTCTCGGATCGGATCGTGTCACCGATTTCCTTTGGTTGGTTATCGCCATCTATCTTGATTCCACGAAAACTAAATTTGGAGCAGTTTGAGTTGGTAGCCGCCCACGAATTAGCGCACGTGCAAAGACTGGATTGGTTAACCAATCTCTTTTCGCATGTGGTTGGTGCTATTTTCTTTTTCCACCCAATTTATCATTTTCTCAACCGAAAACTTGTCCATCTGCGCGAACGAATTTGTGATGATTGGGTCATCCAATTGACAGGTGCGCGAAAGAACTATGCACAGTGTTTGTTGGATTTGGTTCGTCATGAAAACCGTGTTATTCCGCTTGCGTTGGCACTAAATCAACCATCACAGTTAGAGTCTCGGATTGATTCCATCTTGAAACACAACAGGCGGTTAGATTTGAAACCGAAGCCGCGTCTGCTTATGCTGGCAACGTTCTTATACCAAATTAACGGAATTCGTATTGTTTTATTTTTTTTAATCTGCTACACTAAACACATGAAAAACCCTAAACACGGAGTTTCACCACACATGAAAAACCCTAAACACGGAGTTTCACCACACATGAAAAACCCTAAACACGGAGTTTCACCTCATTTGTCAATAGAAGCATTGAAACAAAGGTATCTGGCATGTGAATGCCCACGGGAACGGATGCGGTGGCATGCGATTTGGCTCCTTGCTGACACCGAAAATCCGAGAAAACCGCGCGAAGTTGCGGACATCGTTGGCTGCACGCCTGACTGCGTTAGGAAACTTCGCAGGCACTATAACGCTGATGGCGAAGAGGCACTGCGAGACAAACGAAAAACCAATGGTGGGCGTCCCTTCCTTGATGCACAACAGCAAGCATCCCTTGAAAAAGCACTTTCGGCACCGCCTATTGATGGCGGGCTCTGGACAGGTCCCAAAGTTGCGACTTGGATATCTGAGACACTGAAGCGACCTGTGAGTGCCGTGACAGGTTGGAAATATCTTAGAAGACTTGGTTGGACTTTGCAGAGACCGCGTCCGCAACATCAAGCCGCTGCGACACCGGAGGCACAGCAGACCTTTAAAAAAAAGTTAGAAGAGCGTGTTGCTGCCCTTAAAAGTGAGCACCCGGAAAAACCGGTAGAAGTTTGGGCGGAAGACGAAACCCGTTTGGGTTTATTACCGGTTCACCGACGTGTATGGGCGAAAAAAGGCGTGCGACCAACGGCAACGGTTTGCCCGGCACATAAATGGCTCTACGGGTTCGGTTTCGTTCGTCCGCAGACAGGCGAAACCTACTGGCTTCTATTGCCCACCGTCAGTGTTGAGGTGATGAACCTTGCACTGGCAGAGTTTGCGCGCGATGTGAATCCCGAAGCAAAGAAACAGATAGTGCTGCTTGTGGATCGCGCAGGGTTTCACATAAGTAAAGCGGTGCAAGTGCCTGCGGGCATTGAGTTGTTTTATTTGCCTCCTTATTCGCCAGAACTACAACCTGCCGAACGACTTTGGCCTTTGTTACGAGAAGTGATCGCCAATCGTGTCCTGAAAACACTTTCGTCTCTTGAAAAAGTGCTTGTCAATCGGTGTCAATGGTTCTCAAAAAACTGGGACATTGTGCAGCCACATGTCGGGTTTCAATGGATTTGTGAAATCGAAAAACAATATGAATCGCGTTAATTTGGTATTACTCCTAACCTGTCTCCCTCTATTATCAATGGCACAACTGATGCCGCTGAGAACTTTCCAAGTTTCCTTGTTTGCTCAAACATCTGAGAAATCGGAAAAAGTTGATGGTGACGTTGAAAAGAAACGTGGCGAGCAGAAAAAACTTGCTGAAATGAAGGATAAGAAGGTTTACAAGGAAGACAATTCAGTAAAGGTTTTGGCCCCGGAAGGTTTTATTAAATCTCAGGAAAATCGTTTGTTCTCTGGTCCACAAACGGGAGAAAAACTCCCACCGTTAAAAGTGACTGGTATTACCGGAGAATTTGCTGGTAAGCCGTTGGATATCATCGCCGAAACAGGTAGGAAACCTCTCATCCTATTCTTACAGGACACCAATGCAGTCGGCGTAAAAGGGCTTGTTGGAGCTTCTAAGTTGCTTCTTACAATTGATGCCTTCCAGAAAAAACATAGCAATGTAAACAGTGCCGAAAAATCTGATCAAGGATTTCAGATAGGTGTTGTGTTCCTTGCAGATAATCTTGATGCCTTACCTGAATGGGCACATAACATGCTTCAAAAAGAGATCGCGAATGAGGTATTAACAGGGATATCTCCCGATGGGCGTGAAGGACCGGGGAGTTATGGACTGAACCGAAATGTGGCACAGACTATTCTGGTGGCTAAAGATGGAAAAGTGCTTCACAACTTTGCTTTCACACAACCTATGCTTTATACCGATCCACACCTCCTCGGTGCCATTGCACAGGTAATGGAAATCGAACCTGCTACACTGGAGAAGTGGCTAAATGAAGAAGCGATGAAAAAGTACAAAGAAGATAAATTAGACGAAAAGTCAATCGCTGCTAAGTTTGCCGAAATCCAAAAAGCTATCAGGAATGGAAAAATATCAAGGGAGAAGGCAGCAGAATGGCTCAAAAAACTGGGCATCACGTGGGAAGAAGGTGAGAAACTTCTCAAGAAAGAGCAAGACGGTGCTCAGACGATGGACAGAAGAGAGCAATATAACAACCGGAATCGCGTTGAAGTGAAATCCCCTGAAACTCTCAAAAAATCCGATGAAAATCCGTTATTCTCTGGACCGCAACCCGGTGAAAAACTGCCACCATTGATGGCTAAGGGCATCAACGGTGACACTAAGGACAAAACCTCTGATTTCATCGCCAAGGCAGATGGACAACTACTCGTTCTCTTCCTGCAGGATGAAAGTGGTCTCGGATTGCGCGGGTTAGTTGGTATTTCACGTTTACTGGTTCAAATCGCCGAAAAATCTAAACAGAAAATGCATATAGACGTTGTGTTTTTGGGCGACACACCAGATACTTTAGCGAAACAGGCGAGCAAAATTGTGCCGCATGTTCCAAGCGATGTTCTACTCGGTATTTCTCTAGACGGACGCGAGGGACCAGGCAGCTACGGACTGAACCGCAGCGTGGCACAGACAGTTATTATCGCCAAAGATGGGAAAGTACTACACAACTTTGCTTTCACGCAACCTATGCTCCGTCCCGACCCCTATGTGCTTGGTGCCGTTGCAGATGCAATTGGGGTAAAACCTTCCACGCTGGAAAAATGGTTGAACCCAAAAAGCCCTGTAATCGAAATTAAAAACCCTACTAAGAGTGAAAAAACTGGCAAAATGCTCCTAAACGGAAACGTTGTAGAGTTTGATAAATTGCTTTCTCTTTTGCTCAACTTACCTGAAGAACAAAAATCTATACTGATTACCCAATCTGGACCAGATGTACCTCATGAACAGATTGTCAAAGTAATGGATATAGCAAAAAAGGCAGGTATTGATAAGATTGGTTTCGCCCTTAGTGCGTCTGAAAGAGCGTATGGAAAGCGGTGATGAACAGATGCGCCGTGGTGAGGATATGGATGAGGCTGCATCACTCGGTAGACGACTACGCGAAATGGTTAGCAATGGTGAAATCACCGCTGAAGAAGCGCGCAAGCGATACGAGAAAGTTTTTCCATCTAATCGCGAGGGTGTTGATCAGAATTAACCTATAGAGGCGGGTCCTGTGCCCGCCTCACACACGGCAAAAATACAGACGCTATATGAGAGGAGACAAATGAACGCAACAAAACGATGTGACGGTGTTAGTCGCCGCGATTTCCTACGCATCGGTGGTTTGGCGGCACTTGGATTAGGGTTAGGCGACTTTTTCCACCTGCAACGTGCCTTTGCCAGCAACAGGACACTGACAGCGAAAGCAAAATCCTGTATACTGATATGGCTTGATGGGGGTCCCAGCCATCTGGAAACGTTTGATCCAAAGCCAGATGCACCACAAGAGGTACGCGGACCGCTGAAAACCATTCCTACAAATGTGACAGGTGTACGTATCAGTGAATGTTTGGAGCGAACCGCAGGCATTATGGATAAAATTGCGGTTATTCGTTCAATGACCTCTCCGTTAGGAGAACATAGCCTCGGCACCCAATATTTGATGACCGGATACAAACCTACACCCGCGCTTGAGTATCCCACCTTTGGGGCAACAGTCGCTTATATTAGATCTCAAAGTAGTCAAAACGCGCCGAATACTGCTACCAATAATGCGAATAGTACAGCAGATGGACTTACAGCTTTGCCACCTAACATCGCTGTTCCGAACTTCACTGGTCAAGTGTCAGGTAACGGATATTTGCCAAGTGCAACCCGTCCATTTTCTGTTGGCGGAGATTCCAAGAGAAGTGACTTTAAGGTACGCGACCTTGACTTCTATAAAGGGATTGATTTGCGCCGCCTTTCTCGGCGTAGGCAGTTCGTTAATGCACTCAATGAATTTAGCACTGCCAAAGATGCTGGTGCAGCAACGGTGTCGGATCCAGAGTTGGAACGTGCCTACAATCTGATTACCTCACCCGAAGCCAAAGCGGCATTCACGCTTTCTGAGGAACCTCAAGAGGTGCGCCAGCGATATGGCACAGGTGGTGTGAATGGAATCGGACAAGCTTGTTTACTGGCACGAAGGCTTGTTGAACGTGGTGTGCCATTTGTAACAGTCAACCATACTGGGTGGGATACGCATCAAGATATCTTCACACTTAAAGAACGTTACCCTACGGATCGGAATGCACATCTACCATCCCTTGATCGGGCATTCACCGCACTGATTCAGGATCTTACCGAACGCAGCATGCTCGACGAGACGCTCGTAGTAGTCATGGGTGAATTCGGTCGCACACCGAAGATTAACTCACAGGGAGGACGCGATCACTGGCCCAACGTGTTCAGCGTTGTATTGGCGGGTGGTGGTGTTCAAGGAGGCCAAATCATAGGCAGCAGCGATGCGCTCGGCGAATTTCCCAAGGAACGTCCCGTGACACCATCGGATCTGTCAGCCACAATCTATACGCTGCTCGGTATTGACCCCAGTTTTGAGTTGCATACTAGTGATGGGAGACCTGTCCGCGTTGCGCCTGACGGTGCCAAGGTCGTTTCAGAATTAATCGCTTAGTTTCCGAAAATTCCTAAAAGGATTGATCATGAGAAAAATAATTTGCAGCTTGTTGATCGCGGTTGTTTTAGTTTTATCCTACGCGCATTCTGCACAAAATGAGATAGCAAAGAATTATTGGAACCAGTTCCGTGGTCCAAACGGAGACGGCAAAGCAACAGCAAACGGCATCCCTGTTGGATTTAGTGAAACAAAGAACGTCCGTTGGAAAACACCGATTCACGACAAGGGATATTCATCGCCAGTTGTTTGGAATAACCAGATTTGGTTAACAACCGCGCGTGAAGATGGAAGCGAACTCTTTGCTATCTGCGTGGATTTGGATAGTGGCGACATCATACACGATATCAAGGTATTTGATGTGCTGAAGCCGCAACTTGAACATCCCGATCTCAATAGTCATGCTTCACCTACTCCTATTGTGGAGGATGGACGTATCTATGTTCACTATGGCACTTATGGCACCGCCTGTCTGGACACGAAAACTGGCGATAAACTTTGGGAACGTAGAAATCTCAACTGCGATCATCGGGTGCGTCCTGCGTCTTCCTCAATTATTGATGAAGAGACACTATTTCTTACCTTCGATGGAGTTGACGTGCAGTTTATTGCAGCACTTGATAAGAATACCGGCGACACTTTGTGGTTGCAACATCGGAAGGTCGACTCAGATTTTGATGCCGTTCTCAGAGCTAAAGGCGTTACCGATATTGAAAAAACTAAAAAGGAAAAACCGAACGATAATCGAAAATCTTACGCAACACCAACTATTATTACACACCAGGGAAAAAAGCAATTAGTAAGTCCTGCAGCAGAAGCCACGATCTCCTACAATCCGAAAACAGGAAAGGAACTCTGGCGCGTTCGGCATGAAGGGTGGGGTTGGAACGTTGCATGTAGACCGATTTTTGCGCATAATCTCGTCTATTTCACAACTGGCGTGGAAAAAATGTTGTTGGCGGTTGATCCCTCTGGCACAGGCGATGTTACCGATACGCACATTGTTTGGCGCAGCCGCAAGGGTACTCCTGAAATACCTTCGCCACTGATCGTTGATGACTTAATGTTCATGATTAACAAAGGCGGTGTGGCTTCTTGTGTAGAGGCAAAGAGTGGAAATCTTGTATGGAGAGGTCGTGTTGGTGGAAATCACTGGGCATCACCCTTATATGCTGGTGGAAACATCTACTTTTTCAGCATGGAGGGGAGAGTGTCTATTATTTCTGCGGCGCGTGAGTTCAAATTGCTCACACGGAATGAGTTTGATGAGGGTTTTATTGCATCTGGGGCTGTCGCAGACAATGCTCTAATTCTGCGTTCACTCACTCACCTCTATTGTATTGAAAAAACGGATCCATCCGAGATTGAGGATGATCTAAAATAAAAAATAAATTAGACAAGGGCTAAAGAATGAAAGCAATACAGTTGTCTCTCATAGCATTGACATTAGCAGCTGTGCTAATCTTGTGCGGTCACGTATACCAGAATATTTCCTTTGCAAACAACGAACAGACTAACTTTGTTGCATCAAAACAAAACATCTCAAAATCGTCCGACCGTGTAGACTTTGAAAATGATTTGATACCGATTTTTACCAAGTTTGGGTGTAATGCAGGCGCATGTCATGGTTCCGCCGCGGGTAGGGGTGAGTTCAAGTTGTCACTCTTTGGCGGTAATCCGCAAGCAGACTACGAGGCAATTGTTCGCCAACTCGCCGGGCGGCGTATCAATCTAATGCGTCCGGAAGAAAGCCTTGTCATTCTAAAACCGACAGCACAAATCAGTCATGGGGGCAGGCAGGTTCTGAACGAAGATGGAGAAGGCGCACAATTACTCCGTAACTGGGTCCAGCAAGGCGCACGTTATGAAACGCTGCGTCGATTGGAACGTGTTGAAATATCACCACAAAAACAGGTGATAACGAATCTTGAAAGTCCAATTCAATTGCAAGCAAAGGCATATTTTTCAAATTCCACAACGAAAGATGTAACACGATGGACAGTTTTTACGCCAGAGGACACCTCAGCGATTGAAATTGACGCATCTACTGCCGTAGCCAAAGTGAATCGCCGCGGTCGACATATTATTCTTGCTCGCTACCTTACGGAGGTAGTGCCAATCGAACTCATCACACCTTTGAACGATGTCCCTGTACAGAATATCCATAGCAGTGGCGAAGTTCACACGTCCCCAGAGTCTACCATTAAAAGCATTGATAAAGAAATTCTCAAATTGCTCTCAACGCTTCGATTGCCTGTATCACCAGCTGCCGATGATGTCACCTTTTTGCGCAGGGTGACACTTGATCTCACCGGACGTATACCTATATCAGACACGGTAACCGCATTTCTTGCAGATTCAAATGCGAAAAAACGGGAAACATTAGTAGATACATTGCTTCAGTCTGATGAATTTAATGAGTACTGGACATTACAGTTGGCAAAGCTGCTACGGATTGGTGCACGTGATAGAAACACACAAGGTGCGTTTGTCTACCACCAATGGCTTTCCGAACAGATTAGCGGAGGTGTTGGATATGACCAGATGGCACACTCGGTTATCTTAGCAACAGGTAACTCCCATGAGGTCGGTCCAGCAAACTTTTACCGCACCGTCAATGGTCCGCGTGAACAAACCGAATTCATGAGTGAACTTTTCATGGGAGCTCGACTCCGATGTGCTAATTGCCATAACCACCCACTTGACAAATGGACACAGGACGACTATCATGGATTGGCGGCGATCTTTGCCAAGATAGAGGGTGGACAGGTCGTCAAGATAAAATCGTCTGGTGAGGTTATCCATCCTGCAACACGCGAAAAAGCGGTGCCTCGGATTCCCGGCACTCGGTTTTTGCCTGCGGATGTCGCTGACGGCCGAGTCGAATTGGTGGACTGGCTAACAAGTCCTGACAATCCATATTTCGCTAAAGCGATTGTCAATCGGTTATGGAAAGCCATGATGGGGCGTGGGTTAGTTGAACCTATTGACGATTTTAGATCCACCAATCCTGCCACGCATCCTGAATTGTTAACGGAACTAGCAGACGATTTTGTGACACACGACTACGACCTACGGCGGACGCTCAGACGTATTGCTCTCAGTAAGGCTTACGCGCGTAGTTCAAATGCACTTCCACAAAACAAGTCAGATGATCGTTTCTATTCTCACGCACTAAAAAAACCGCTCGCGCCAGAGGTGTTGGCTGATGCCATTTCAGATGTCCTCGGTGTCCCTGATGTCTACGGCAGTGAACCAGAAGGCACTCGAGCTGTTTCTCTATTTGATCCGAACACCGAATCCGACGCGCTTGATATCCTCGGTAGGTGTGCGCGTGAAACTTCATGCGAGACTTCGACTGACGCAACGGATGGTCTTCAACGTAAACTGCACCTATTCAACGGAGATCTTCTTAATGCCCGCATCAGCGTTTCTGGCAGTCGATTGGCCGGACTGATTTTGGCAGGAAAATCACCGATGGCAATCGTGGATGAGTTTTACTTGGCCGCGCTCAGTCGGTATCCGACTGATGATGAGCGGCAGTTTTGGCAGCAAAAACTCGTCGACAAGGAGACCACCTCCAATGCACAGCGCGCATTGCTTGAGGATTTCGTGTGGAGTCTGATGACCTGCCGCGAGTTCCAGACTAACCATTGACAAGGAGACCCAAAATGAAAACGCAATCAAAAATCACCACGGCTATCGTGCTCTGCGGTGCGGTGATCATTCTGTTGTTAATCAGCCAATACAAGAGTCTTAACACTCATGGAGAGATTACTGACAAATCCAGAGAGATGCTCGTCAATCAGGCAAAAGGAAAGATGATGCCAGACCAGAAAGGTGCAAATCCTGAGATACAAAATGCGGGTAAGGATGCCTCTGCGCGTCGTAAGAATCCCAGTGTCAATCGGAATAAGGAACTGAACGGTAATGCAGATTTCTACCGTGTGATTGTTGAAAATAACCTCTTCCGTCCACTCGGTTGGCGGAAACCGGATAGTAAACCGCAGTATACATTGATGGCAACGCTGATCGAACCAGAAGGGAACACCGACAGGGCGTTCCTGATGGATCGAAAATCGAATCAATCCTACTATATCACCATCGGTGAAAAAGTAGGAGACGCGATTGTCAAAGACATCAAATCAAATCAAGTTACACTCTATAAGGTAGGCGGGACAATGACAATTCGTACCGAGTGGAGCCCATTTCTGAGTGGTTCAAGTAACAATGGCGGCAAGGCTCCTACTTTGAACCGTGGAAATCGCTCGAATCAGAATTCAGAAAATCGTGATAGCAAGCAACTGAATTCAATAGAAATAAAGAGGCGGTTCCAAAACGCTTTACCTGAAGAACGCAAAAGTATCATGGCGCAATATCGCAAAACGCAAGAAAATCAGAAACAGGAGAAAGCCAAAGCAAAGGCGATGGACAAAGCAAAAGTGAAGGGCAAAAAGAAAGAAGATATGAAAGAGAAAAAAGAACTCGAACGTGAATGGGAAGAGAAAGCCATGTATGAGAAATAAGGAGTTTTCATGAGGTTTAAAACTACTCTCACCGTGTTTTTCTTGATGGCGTTGGGAACACTAATTATGACTACAAATACCGTCAACGCCCAGACTGAAGTTGACTTTAAGAATCAGATCTTGCCTATCCTCAAGAGTCGTTGTTTCAGCTGTCATAGTGCACCAAAAGCAAACGACAGTAGCACCATTAGAAAGCCGAAAGGTGATGTTCAACTGGACAGCGTAAAAGGTATTGAGAAGAGCAGGCACGGAGAGGTGATTATCGCGGGTGAACCCGATGATTCCCTTCTTTACCAACGTACCACGTTACCCGAAGGTGAAACGGGTATTATGCCGCCGCCAGAGGAAGGCGATCCTTTGACGGTGCAGGAAACCGATCTTATCCAAAAGTGGATTGAAGACGGGGCAAACTATGGTAAATGGAAGGGTAATCAATCGCAGTCCAAGTCATCAAGCCCCGATAGCAATCCTCACCAACCTACCGTGATGCCACCGATTACTTCTCTTGTGTTTTCACACGATGGCAAATCTGTCGTTGCATGTTCGCAGGCAGGGTTGCACGTTTACGATTTTCCAACACTCAACCTAAAGAAGATGATTGAGGTCCAAGCCCATAACATTCATGATCTCGCGTTTTCACCGAGCGGGGATCGATTGGCTGTTGGCGGAGGTAATCCGGCAACTGAAGGCACCATAGAGATTTTTTCATGGCAAGAAGGCAAATCTCTCCAGATTCTCAAGGGGCATCGCGATTCAGTCATGGCTGTAGTTTGGCGGGATGCGTCATCGCTTGCATCGGCAAGTTTAGACCGTGACATCATTCTTTGGGACATTGATAGCGGAACTCCAACCCAACGGCTAAAAGGGCATTCACGAGGTGTGTCATCCCTCTGTTTCTTACATGACAACAAGACGCTTGTGAGTACGGGAGTGGATCAAAATCTACGTGTCTGGGACTTGACATCTGGTGAGTTAATCCGAAGTCTGAACAATCATACGTTGCCAGTGCATGACCTTGCGCTGCGTCCTGATGAGTTAGGGCTTCCGATGGTTATCTCAGCAGGCGATGACCGTACCGTTCGGTTCTGGCAACCGACCATTGGTCGAATGGTAAAGTTTGCAAGACTTAAAGCAGCACCGCTGGACGTGGCATGGCTGAACGCTGGTTCTAGGATTGTCGCCGCTTGTGCTGATGGTGCTATTCGTCTCGTTGATCCAGACTCAGTTGAAGTTACGGATGAGATACCTGCATTAAACGGTTGGGTTTATTCACTTGCTGTTCATCCAACGGATGGGAGCATTGTTGTTGGTGGACCGAACGCGCAGGTCCGACGGATTGTCCTCAAGTAACCGAAACTGTATTGTTTACGCCATTTCAACGAGGGTGCCCAATCCTTTTGCCTCCGCCTCTGAAAGTACCATTGAAGCTGCAACTGCATCCTGCACCGCTACACCTACGGACTTGAAAAACGTGATTTCGTCGTTTGATTGGCGTCCTTCTTTATCGCCATTGACGATTTCACCGATTTCAGCGTCAATTTGAACGTTCGGAATAATCAGGTCTCCCGCTTCCGCTAAGCAATCTTCCCGAGAATCCACCACAATCCGGTGTGCGCGCCTTATTGTCGTTGTATCGACTTCCCGTTTTTCTGGCACAAACGTGCCGACGGCTGTGATGTGTGTGCCCGGTTGTAGATCGTTTCCATCAAAAAGTGGAGTTGCCGATGTTGTCGCACAAATAACGATGTCAGCGTTTGCCACTACCTGTTGCGGGTTAGGGACGAGATTGACTTTTGGTGCATCTGTCCACTCCGAAATCTCAGCGGCAAGTTGTTGTGCAGAAGCTTCAGTCCTGCTGATAAGGTTGACCTGGGCAATGTCTCTGACTACCATCACCGCCTGCAATTGTGCCCTCGCTTGTACGCCCGCCCCGAATAGTCCCACCGTTTTTGCGTCCTTCCGAGCAAGCAAGTCTGCCGCTAAGCCTCCACCTGCACCTGTTCGGATGGCGGTGAGACTGCTACCGTCCATGAATGCTTTTGGCGATCCTGTTATTGGGTCAAGGACTAAGACTGTTGCGGTGATACGAGGTAAGTTAAGGTTTGGATTATTGTCATAAACCGAGACGACTTTGATTCCGAATTCACTGCGTTCGGGAAGATAGGCGGGCATTATAAGCGTAACACCGTTGTCAGTAGAAATATGTTGTCGTGGTGGTGCTGTTGCCTTACCTGCCGAGAGTCGACTGTAGGCATGTCGCATTGCATCAATTGCTTTGGGCATCGGTAATGCTGTTCGGACATCGGAAGCAGAGAGGATTCTGATAGCCATACAATCAATCCACCTGAACAGCCGCTTCACCTAACACATCCATATCTGGGATAATTCCCAACCCCGGTTGCATTGAGGCTGCCATTCTGCCATTAACCCGTTGCGGCGCGCCTTCCGCCGTACTGACAGTGACATAACTATTAAAATCGGTTGCTGTGAACAAAAATGCTGTTGGTGTGCTATGGGCGAGATGGGCAATCGCGGCAGTCGTGATATCTCCACCCCAACTATCTTCAATCGTCATTGCGATTCCAAGTTCAACACATAGGTCTCTTGCAAGTTTCGCTTTGGTTAAGCCACCAAATTTGCTGATTTTAATATTGACGACATCCATAGCGCGGTCGCCATGACCACGTAACAACGTATGGATACTGTCAATCGTCTCGTCAAGAACAAAGGGGTGATCTGTTCGTTCGCGAATAGCAAGGCATTCTTCATAAGAAAGGCACGGTTGTTCAATGTAGACATCTACACCACTCACACCTCGGACGACGCGGGCTGCCTCGTGCATCAACCAACCAGTATTCGCATCCGCAATGAGCACATCTCCGGGTTCCATCAGTTCGGCGACCGCATGGATACGTTCAATATCGGTGTTTGGGTCGCTGCCAACTTTCAACTGGAATTTGCGATACCCTTCAGCCCGATAGGTTGCCACTTTCTCTGCCATCTCGTCAGGAGATTGTTGTGAAATTGCACGATAGAGCATGAAATCATTACCATACCTTCCGCCGAGGAGGGTGCAGACCGATTGGTTTGATACCTTACCGAGGATATCCCAACACGCAATGTCAATTCCTGATTTTATGTATGGATGTCCTTTGAGCGCGATATCCATGCGTTGATTGAGAGGAAGGAGTTGTGTTGGATCCTCCCCGATGAGATGCGGTGTGAGTTCGGCAATGCCGGTGCGAGTGCCCGTTGCATAAGCAGGAAGATAGAACGGTCCCAACGGACAAACCTCTCCATAGCCGGTAATACCGTCATCCGTTTCAACTGCAACGATAGTGCTGTCAAAAACGGATACAGATTTTCCACCTGACCAGTTGTAGCTGCCTTCGTGTAGCGGAAGGTCAACTTGATAAGCTTTAATACATCGAATTTTCACGGAAACTCCAAAAAAATAAATTAACGCTGCAGAGTACTTAAAGAATATCAAGGACTCCCGCCACATTTGGAAAAATAATAACATGTATGATCAAGACTGTAAAGAAAAATCGTATTGATGCCAGCGATGTTCAATACTCATGAAGTTCTCTTGTAAGAGAAATAAACGTTGAATGTCTTTATGGTATTTGGCATGCAGCCCTTCCTACAATAAAAGATTGATACCCAATTAACCTGATTTGTAGTGCAAGGTCTCTGGGTCTCCTCACAATGCCGACTTTATCCGAAGACATCTAATCAAGTTAATTTTTATTATACCTTGCCAAAATTCATATAGAAACACACCCTGTCTATATGTGCTTGATTTTACTGGCAAATCGTGTTATCCTATATAAGACGTTGCTTAATAGGAGGTAGCATGCCAGAAAACACAGATATTCGCAGTTTTTTTGACATTCCGATTGAACATTTTCCTGATAAAAGCGCAAGATGGTTATTGCAAGATAAAGAAAACGTGCGAGGTTTGTTAGAAATCGTCGCAATTGAACTCGTTGATCTAATTGATTTTAACCAACTTTCGCAACTTAATAGGAGTTTTATTGCCGACAGTCTTCGAGAACAAGAATCTGATATCCTTTTTAACGTGCCATTTAAACGTGAATCTGGCATCGACGAACTGGTTATCTATGTCCTAATCGAACATCAATCTACGGTTGATGTTGCGATGGGGTTTCGTGTGCTTTTTTATATGACTCAGATATGGGATGCACAGCGCAGAGAGTGGACATCAAACAATATCCCGAAAAGTAAATGGCGTTTGCGTCCAATTCTCCCTATTGTCTTTTACAGCGGTGATCGGAATTGGAACGTCCCGCTGACGCTTGGTGCCATAATGGATATCCCAAGTGTCTTGTCTCAATTTGTCCCGAAATTTGATACACTGTTTCTAAGCGTTAAGGATACAGATGTTACAGATTTAACGAAAACCGACCATCCGTTTGGATGGTTACTTACAGTTCTTCAAAAGGAAGGTGCAAGTAAGGATAAGATAGTTGATGCGCTTGTTGAAGCGATATCGCATCTAAACACACTTGACCCAGAACAATCGGAACAGCGACGGCGCGCTATTAACTATCTACTCTTGCTGATTCTGCATCGTCGTCCTCCTGAAGAACATCAAGAATTGATTAAGTTAGTCGATAGGCATATACATGAAATGGAGGTAGAAACGATGGCGAAGTCAATGGCAGACGTTCTCAGAGAACAAGGTATAGAACAAGGTAAAGCCGAAGGTAAAGCCGAAGGTAAAGCCGAAGGTATAGAACAAGGTATAGAACAAGGCAAAACACGCGCAAAACAAGAAGCAGTGATAAAACTGCTGCAGTTCCGATTTAATGATATTCCCAAAATGGTTACAGATCAAGTCACCTCAATACAAGATCTTTCCCGTCTTGACTTGCTTTTTGAAGAAGTTTGGGAAGCAGATACACTTGATGAGATAAATCTGCAGAATCTGGTATCCGAAGATAGTTGATGCACTGTCTCAACCCTGCAGCCCAATTCAAATCAACGTTTTACGCAGTGATAAATTTGTGCGTATTGAGATTGTTACAAATCAGGATAAGTTTCAGAAATGGGTTCTTATCTTGTGTCTAATCAATCGGTGTGTGCTTCGTCAGCACTCAAGCTTTACATAATCGCGAAAGATTACGGGGTGTGTAAATATTTTGTCACAAATATTATCGTCCGTCGGGTAGAGCGAGGCGACACTCAACGGACGATACGTCTAAATTGATGCATAAGGTGACAAAAACTTTATATACCCAATTGAGCGTATCGTCTTTTTAGGTGGACATAGCAACAGTGTCAACTACTGCTTGATGGCACTTGTGCAATGATGCGGTCAGCAAGCTTCGAGAAGGGCAAACTCTGAAGGTAAACGGTACCGGTCCCCTGTAAGGTTGCGAGGAAAAATCCCTCACCGCTGAATAACATTGATTTTAAACCTTTAGTCATTTCAATGTCATAGTTAACACCTTGCGTGAAAGCGACAAGACAACCAGTATCAACCCTGAGTTTATCGTTGTTAAGTTCTTTTTTGATTACTGTTCCACCAGCATGCACAAAAGCCATACCGTCGCCAAGTAGACGCTGAAGGATAAAACCTTCACCTCCAAAGAAACCCCTACCTAATTTTCGTGAAAAAGCAATGCTAACTTCGGTGCCGAGAGCAGCACAGAGAAATGCATCCTTCTGGCACATCAGTTCACCGTCAATTTGGGTAAGATCAATGGGGATAATATGACCGGGGTAAGGAGCGGCGAATGCAACTCGTCTCTTGTTGCTGCTTGTGTTAGTGAAGTGAGTCATAAACACCGATTCACCACCAAGTGCACGCTTGCCAGCACTGAAGAGTTTACCCATTAAGCCTTCGTCACCTTTGGAACCATCTCCCATCTTTGCCTCATAGACAATGTCCTCCTCCATCCAGTTCATCGCCCCAGCTTCCGCTACAATCGTTTCACCTAAGTCAAGTTCAACCTCAACGACCTGCATATCGTTTCCGAAAATTTCGTAGTCTACTTCGTGGCTCCGCATTGTTGCTCCTTTCAAAAGTTTTGTTGAATAATAAAGTTGTTGCAGGTGAAAACCTACTAACCAATCAATATTGCATACGCATTAGTTTTGTTAGTATAATAACCTAAGTTGCTACCTAAACAAGAAAAACATAATTTGGAATGAATATTCATTTGTGCCTGTAAGGGAATCCTGTACATACCGATCTGCTGTATAAGGGGATGAACTCACTTTATTCTATAAACATATCGCTCCGCTGGATCAATTGGCAAACATATTGAATATATGGAATTAACTAAACTATCATTAGGTAACAACTTGGGTTATAATAACAGAATTACCAAAAAAGTCAAGAAATAACCCTGCAAAATCATTCTTTCCAAACATCTCCAAACAGAAGAATTGTACCGTCAGCACTGCCGCTGATAAGAAGGTCACCATCAGGACTGAACAATACAGTACTGACGTTTCCTACATGTCCTGTAAGTGTTTTTATATGTTTTCCGGTAGCGACTTCCCATAGAAGAATATCTCCATACCAACTACCACTCGCAAGTATAGATCCTTCAGGTGAAAAAGCAAGACTGATGAATTCGGTAGATCTAACATTATCCTGCATATTAGCAGATAGTGTGGTAATATGTTGTCCAGTGATTGCATCCCATAACCGCGCGGTCTCCCAAGTTCCACTTGCGAGTATTTTACCATCAGGACTAAATGCTATACTTGAGATAGAATTTGTATGTCCCATAAGTGTTTTCAAGTGTTTTCCTGTGGTAGCATCCCACAAAAGTACCTTTTGATCCCTACCTCCGCTTGCGAGTATTTTCCCATCAGGATTGAATGTTATGCAGCCTACACGTGCAGTATGACCTTCAAGGATGGTGATTATTTGTCCAGTTGTAACACTCCATAAACGAATTACATTTTCTATGTCACAGAAACTTGCAAGTGTTTTTCCATTGGGACTGAATACCACCTCCCGGACTGATTTTGTATGACCTGTAAATGTTTTTGTGAGTGTTCTTGTATTGGTGTTCCACAACTTTATTGTTCTGTCCCTGCTTCCACTTGCTAACATTTCACCATTGGAACTGTATGCAACACTGAGAACTGTATCTGAATGTCCCTTGAGAGTTTTTTCAAGTTTGCCTGTTGCAATATCCCAAAAATGAATCTCACCATTCCAACTTGAACTTGTAAGTGTCTTACCATCAGGATGTATCGCAATACTAAGTACACTTTTCGTGTATCCTGTGATTGTTGTGGTATCCCACAGACGGATTGTACCGTCATGACTCGCACTTGCGACGGTGTTATTACCTGGATTGAATGCCACATATTTGATATAATCTGTGTGTCCTGTTAGTGTACTGTAATGTCTACCAGTATTAACATCCCACAACCACACTGTGCCATCAGCACTTCCACTTGCGAGAAGTTTACCATCAGTATTAAACGCAATACACGAAACAATATCAGTATGTCCCTTGAGTGTTTTCTGATGTTTGCCTGTTTTAGCATTCCACAACCGCACTGTATTATCTTCGTTACCGCCACTACTGGCGAGAATTGTGCCATCTGTATTGAATGCAACACCACTGACACGACCCGTATGTCCTTTGAGGATGGAAATGTTCTCACCTGTAGCAACATCCCACAATCGAATTGTCTTATCATCGCTCCCTGTTGCGAGAATTTTGCCGTTAGAACTAAATGCTACACTCCTAACATAATGGGCATGCCCATTAAATGTTGCAAGATGTTTTCTTGTGTTAACATCCCATAGACGCACGGTTTCATCACCTTCCTGGGGATGAGAACCATCATGTCTTATAGGATATCCACATCCACTTGCCAGCATATTTCCATCTGGACTGAACGCAATACTTAATACACCACCCGTATGTTTAAGTGTACCAATGTGTTTTCTTGTGGAAACATCCCACAAATACACGGTTTTATCCCAACTTCCGCTGGCAAGCATGTTTCCATCTGGGCTAAAGGCAACACATTGAGCATTTTCCTTGTGTCCAGTGAGTAGAGATACTTCATTAAAGGCACGGACATCGTATAGCCAAATACCTATTGATCCAGCGACCGCGAGCGTATTCCCATCTGGAGAGAACGCTATCGCCTCTGCACTACCTTTTCCAAGGCGGGCAAGAGCTCCTTCAGGAAGTGCAATTTGGGTGCCAGGTTCATATTCAGCGAAACAGATTGATGACAAGATACTCAAGATTATCAGTAGCGTCAAAAAAGAAAAAAGTATTGTCTTCATTTAAACTTCTCCTATTGATTTTTATTCTATTCTGATGGTTTCACCGAGATTTTAGCATGAAAAGCGTTTATGTCCCCTTTTTTGCTAAACCAATCTCCGGTTGCCCCAAACTTAAAGACTTTACCCTGCTCGAAACGATGTGTGATTCTTTCTCCTTTGCCGGGTTCAACGCCCCACGCAGAGACGAGAGCTTCCTCAGGTATGCCTTCTGTCGGAAGTTTAGTGTCATTATCAAAGAGATCAAAAGATCCGTAAGGTTCTGCACTCCCCACTTGGATATCAATAGTGAGTAGTCCACCATCTTCAAACGCCGTGGTATCAATGTTAACAACGGTGTAGTTTTGATGACCGCTTCCCGGTGCGCGAAAAATGTCTAATACTTCCTGCGATGGCTGATCACTGTTAAGTATGACGTTCAAAACACTTAACGGAGCGATTGATGTATCTTCACTGACTTCAGGTTGTTCTCCTTCTAAGGATTCCACCTGATTCTCCTCTACAGAAATTTTTGCGTGAAAAGCGTTTATCCCTCCAATTCCACCCCATTGATCTCCAGTCGCACATAATTTAAAACGTTGACCCCGATCGAATTGGTACGTAATTCGTCCAGTTTCATCGGGGAATATACCCCATACTTTGGTAAGTGCATCAAATGCCTTCTTATATTCCTCACTTTCTTGATTGTTCCATACTGTCGGATCAATGCCATCAGGAGTTTTTTCCGTTGGAAGTTTACTGTCTCCGTCGAGGAGATGGAATATCCCTATCGCATCGCCTCTACCGACGTGGATGTTAATGGTGAGCGTGCCACCCCCTTCAAAGGCTGTGGCATCAATTCCGACTTCGGTATAATTCTGATGTGCCATCTTTGGCGTGTGAAAAGTGTCTACCACTTCTTGCGAAGGTTGTTCTGACGTAAGGATGATGTCCCCCAATCCAGGACGTTTTCCTTCCAAGGAATCCTTGAGAAATTGCATGTATGCCACAGGTTCATCCTCAGGTCGTTGAAGGTTGTCGAGGAATTCATTGAAGTCGACACTTCCCATCAAATCAAAATCATGTGAGATAACGAAACAGTCTACCGGTGAACCTTTTACCCATCCTTTCATTATAGCTCTTGCTAAGGCGTGGTTTGTATTGAAGGTTTTTCCTTCCCGCTTACGTCTTTTTGCAATAGGGTCTTGCAAGCTGCCTGTCCGTCCCAATTCTGCGTTTTCCACCCAAGTGTTGATGAAATTTTCGTTCAGGAATTCAATAATTGAGTTTTTAGAGAGAACACCTGTTCTCAAGATTCTGCCGGTGCCTCAGCACGACTCGTCGAAAAGCGGTCCATCTAATGAGACAGCATGTATCGGTTTCTGTTGAACAGGAGCCAGTTCAAACGCTTCTGCAAGCGGTATCCAGTTAATTTTGTGGAACATGTAATAATGTGATATTAGCATGCGTTCTGCTTCTTCCTGTGTGATTGATGTTTTGTATTCCACATCAGTAGGATATATGCCAGCAGAGAGCTGAAGCTGTGGGCAATAACCGATCTCCGCAAAATAGTTCCCATCTTCTTGTTTCCAACCGGCATCAAAGTTCAGTGTTGTTGGCGGGACGAACATTTTGAAAGACACAATATTCTGCTGAATTCGGTCTATCACTAAATGCCCCGCAAACTGTGATGGCGTGAACTTGCCCTTCTTCATGATAAATTCTGCGTGAACGCGGAACGCGATTTCAGCGAGTGTATCATTGTAAGAACGTAGACATGCCCATATTCCAGTGTAATCTTCGTCATCATTTTGCAATCTCAGTTTTGGATTCGGATAGAGTTGTTGTAGCAATGAAGACGTGCTTTCTGCTTCAATCTTCCAACATTCACCCACGGCAACCGATTCCGATGGGAGAAATCCTTGAAAAACAGATGCAGGATATTGCTTTTCTGGTTCAGCAACGCGTAGGTTTGCCAACTCGTCCCACTCCACGTGGAAGTTGTATTGTGTGTATTCAATCGGTGCGATGAAGCCTTTGACGTTGACTACTGAATCACTGTCAAGATTAAGCTTGATTCTGTTTGAAGATGTTTGCATTTCAATTCTCCTTGATACAAATTCTCGCCTGAAAGGCATTGACATACTCTTTCTTATCTGTAAATTCAGAAGAGGCAATTACCAACTTAAAAACTTGATCTCGGTAGAAAGGATATGTAATTTGCGCCGTTTCACCAGGTGGAATATCCGTAGCATTGGCAATAGATTGGACGTAACGCTGCCCGCGTTCCGTTGGGAATTCGAAGTCGCTATCGTACAAATAGAAGGAACCAGCAAGTTCAGCACCTCCGACACGTATGTCAATCGTAAGTATTCCACCCTTTTCAAAGGCTGTGGCATCAATTCTAACGATTGTAGGTTCTTGATAACCTACCTCCGGAGTCCGTATTACATCCACTACTTCCAATGTAGGTTGTGTAGGATTGAGCACCACATCCAAACCAGTCAAGAAGGGTTTGAAAGGACTCTCTTGCTCTTTAGTTTCCTCTTTTTCCTCCAGTAGATATGCGAAAGAATTATCCGTTCTAAATCCTGGATACTTTCCCTCTAAGGATTCTATTAGAAAAAGTCGGTAATTTTCTGCCCTTGTTCTACCGCCATCCCAGTCGTGACCTCCGTAGAGAAACTTGTTCAATGCAAGTTTACCATTTAGTTCAAATTCGGGTGATATGACAAGACAATCCACAGGTGAACGTTCCTGCCAGCCTTCCTTTATTGCTTGAAATAATGGGTTGTCAGAGAAAAATGATTTAGATTCTTGTGGGTATCTCTTTGCAATATATTCACGCGCACTCGGTTTTCGTCCTAATTCAAAATTGGATACCCAAGTGTTTATAAAGTTATCATTCAGAAATTTGATAACTCGATCATTACCGAGGACAACTGCCCTCAAATCTTTACCACTTCCTCAGCATGCCTCATCGGTAAGAGGTCCATCCAGTGAGATGACATGAATTGGTTTTTGTTGTGCTTGTGCCATTTCATAAGCTTCTTTATAAGATACCCAGTTAATTCGTTGGGACTCATAGAAGCACAGTATTAGTTGACGTTCGGCATCCTCTTGACTGATGGCTTCAGTGAACTTTGCATGACTCAGACTATCTTGTGAACCAACACTGAGTTCCATTCGTGAACAGTATCCTGCATCAGTAATCCACCTTGGAGAATCCCATCCCTCTTTTGTTGTTTCCCAATTAACATCAAAGTTTAGTGTACCATCGGGAACGTACATTTGAAAGAAAACGACAGTCTCTTGTGTCCTATCAATAACCAGATGTCCCGCAAACTGTGAGAGTGTGAACCATCCATCTGTCAGTGCAAATTCTGCATGAATGCGGAATACGATGTGGACAATTTGATCGTTGTAAGCACGTAGACATGCCCAAAGACCTTTCGCTTCTTCTAAACCGTACATCTCCATACGCATATCAAGAGAGGGATTAGGATGTAGTTGTTTCAGCAATTGTTGAACACTCGCTTCTTTAATATGCCAACACTCCCCAACTGAAACTGCTTCATCTGGGAGAAAATCACGGAAAATAGTGGAGGTATAATTCTTTTCTGGTTCTGCAACACGTAGATTTGCTAATGCATCCCAATCCTTATGAAAGTTTCCAGCAGTACATTCAATAGGGTTGATGAAGCCATTAATCAAAACTGTCTGTTCATCCCTAAGATTGATGTTGATTTTGTTTATGATGGTATTCATTATAATTACCTCAGACTATGTATAACTTACCAACGTATACGTATTTTTGGATGCACTTTTAAGATCATATACATTTCTAAACCAATTCAGAAACAATATGACTCAATTCTGAGATTTCATCAATGGTTGGACCTTGCCAATTTTCTACATCTGATCTGTGTGGGTCGTAGACATCGGCTAAATCTGTGCGTTTCAAAATGGGATACATGCCAACTTCTGCAGCACCTGTCAATTCTTCGCTACTGCCATCACCAACATAGATGCACTCCTCTATTTTGACGTTCAGCCGTTCACACGCTATCTCATAGATACGGCGCGAAGGTTTCTTAAGCCGTTCCTCACAAGAAAAAACAGGGAAATCAATATACTGTGCTAATGACGATTCCGGAAAAAGCATCGGAACAGAGGAGTTACAGTTAGTGATAAGTCCGAGAAGCAAACCACTACGTTTTAGCCGATCTAATCCTTCTAAAACCTCAGGTTCTGGAATTAGAGAATTCCTCGTGAATTCATGATGCAGGGCAAAGGTTTTCTCAATTTGCGTCTTATCCACTTTTACATTTAAGTGCCAACATATATCTTCTATGTTCTCGGCAAAAGTACGCTCACCTAAAGATCTGTCTTTAAGGGTTTCTCCTATTGTCTGCCAGAATTTTGGATATGGCACATTGAGGACTTTTGCCATCTGAACTTGGACTTCATCATACACTTTACGGCTGAAAACTCCTACCAATGTTCCGTAAAGGTCGAATATGATGGCTTTGTAAGACATTTTTCTCCAAATTATTTTAAAGCAGAAAAACTGTCCATCTTTTATTGTAGAGTGGGGTCCCTGTGTCCCGCCCTATAATGGATATGATGATCTCGATATTAACGCATAAAGGTTAAATTAAAAATGAACCCAACTTTGACAACCATAACTGATCTAACGGTTTTCGTAAGCGGAGATGTCCGTTTCATACTGCAAAGTCCAACCGATTTCGTCGAGTCCATTTAGCAAGCAATACTTCTCAAAACCCCCAATTTCATAAGTGTGTGTGGTACCATCAGGACATACGACTGATTGTTCTTCTAAATCTACCATTAACCGATATCCCTCAGTATCTTGTACTGTTTTGCTAAGCGAAGTAATAACATCCGCTGGTAATGCTATAGGTAGGATGCCGTTCTTATAACAATTGTTTCGGAAGATGTCGGCAAATGAGGGCGCGAGAATCGCTTTGAATCCGTACTGTTGAAGTGCCCACGGTGCATGTTCGCGTGAACTGCCACAACCGAAGTTTACACCAGCAATTAGAATGCTTGCATTTGCATACCGTGGATGGTTCAACACAAACTCAGGATTCGGGTCGCCATTTTCAAGGTAACACCAATCGTAGAAAAGAAATTCACCGAAACCGGTCCGCTCAATCCGTTTCAAAAATTGCTTCGGGATAATCTGGTCGGTGTCAACATTAATTCGGTCAAGTGGAACGACAAGTCCAACGTGTTCTTTGAATGCTTCCATTTCTTTTTGATTCCTCTGTTACGAACAGTAGGGCTGAGGCACGGAGACCTTGCCTTACAATAATTAAAGGGCAGTAACGAGGCTGAGGCACGGGACCTCACCCTACAATGATTACTGTGTGAATTCTCTGATGTCAACAAAACGACCTGTTACTGCAGTCGCAGCTGCCATTTGCGGACTGACAAGGTGGGTACGTCCACCTTTACCTTGTCTGCCTTCAAAATTCCTGTTTGATGTGCTTGCACATCGTTGACCCGGCATAAGGATATCGGGGTTCATACCGAGACACATACTACAACCCGCTTCTCGCCATTCAAAACCTGCGGAACGGAATATATCGTCAAGTCCTTCTGCCTCCGCCTGACGTTTGACTGCTTGCGATCCGGGAACAACCATTGCATTGACGGTTTCAGCGACTTTCCTGCCTTTTACAACCTCTGCTGCAGCGCGTAAATCACTGATACGTGAGTTCGTGCAACTACCTATGAAAACCCTTTCCACCGTAATATCTGTCATTGGAGTGCCGGGTTTTAGATCCATGTATTCTAAGGCGTGTTCAGTAGCTCGCTTCTCGTCGGGAGATGTCATGTCGGCTGGATCTGGTACACGACCTGTTACATCAGTAACCATACCTGGGTTTGTACCCCATGTCACCTGCGGTGCTATATCAGCTGCATCAAGTATTAGGGTGCGATCGTATGTTGCTCCGTCGTCAGTGGGTAGTTGCTTCCAGTGTTCAACCGCTGCCTCAAAATCTTCACCTTTTGGCGCGAAATGTTTGCCAGTGATATATTCATAAGTTGTGTCGTCAGGAGCGATCATGCCAGCGCGCGCGCCTGCCTCAATCGACATGTTACAAACGGTCATCCGTTCTTCAATGCTGAGGGCACGGATTGTGGAACCTGTATATTCCACCACAGCACCGTTGCCGCCATCTATACCGATATGTCCGATTATAGAAAGGATGATGTCTTTTGCGGTTACGCCGAAAGGCAGTGTGCCATCAACTCTAATCTCAAAGGTTTCCGACTTGTGTTGTAATAAGCATTGCGTAGCGAGGACATGCTCAATCTCACTTGTCCCGATGCCGAAAGCAAGCGCACCGAGCGCACCGTGTGTTGAGGTGTGGCTATCACCGCATACAATCGTTTGTCCGGGCTGCGTGATACCGAGTTCGGGTCCGATTACGTGGACGATGCCTTGCTCAGGACTGTTGATGTCGTAGAGCGGAATATCAAACTCTGCGCAATTTTGTGCAAGTGTTTCCATCTGCTTCGCTGCGATCAGATCGGCAACAGGAAACGTTCTATCCGTGGTCGGAACGTTGTGATCCATCGTAGCGAACGTCAGTTCAGGGCGGCGCACCTTACGATTGTTGAGACGCAACCCTTCAAATGCTTGGGGGGATGTCACCTCGTGCACAAGGTGTGTGTCAATATAAAGAATCGGCACCTCAGCTGCGGATGCCCGCACCAGATGCGCGTCCCATATCTTTTCGTACATCGTTCTTTTCATAGTTTTCTTTTACCTCTGTCTTGTTTATCCATAAAAAGAATAAAAATTGGAGAGTTTTCGGCTAAATAATGATATTTAGTTCGATCTGCCCGATTTTTAAGATGTCAAGGACATCTCCATTGACGCGAAATTTCGCAAATAAGGCGACTGTCACGTTCACCATTTCCACACTCTTTGAAACGATAATAGACTTTCGCTTAAAGCGTCCGAACCAATGACGCATCCGACAATTGTTTCGCTCGATCCGATGCGTCTCCTTTTTCGTCTGCACTAACTTATCTTTGGGGATCACGGCTCGGTAGGGATGCCAATCGTCCGTATAATAGACCTTCACGTTCCACTTTTCTAAGCGTTGGATGAGTTTTTGCAAGGTTGCTTTATCCCGATGACCACACTCCCATCCGATGAGTTCTCCGGTATCACGACACAAAGCTTTCCAAATCCAGAGTTTCTGCTTTTTTTTTTCAGATAATGCCACATCTCATCAAGTTCAAGCACGACGGCGTCAGTTGCGGGTTCAGGGGGTTGTGCGTGTTGGTTTGCGAAGTCGCGTATCCACTGGAGAATAGTGCTGGGTGAGGCGCGAAGGATTTTGGCGATGGCATTCATGGAAAGTCCGTGGCAATAGAGAAAGACAGCGAGTGCGCGTTCAGCGAGGGGTCTCCCTCGGTGTGTGTGGTGTTCTGTCCACTGATAGTTGCAGTCTTTGCACTTATAGCGTTGTTTTTCGTTGACGAATCCATTTTTGACGAAGTGTTCGTGTTGACATTTTGGACAGTTCATAACAGGGAACCCCTTTGTGAAGTGAGGATTGATTTGCGACAAGAATACCTCATCTGTCTTTGTTCGTCAAGAAAAAAATCGGTCTGATTTTTTCTTAACAGTTTTTCGTAAATCTGTGATACTTGTCCAAACTCAACAAGGGTGTAGCGGCAGCGTTAGGACAAATTGCTAAAACATCATTATCTAACCGAAAACCCTCAAAAATTGTTTCGGTAGTTCATAGCGGAGGTATCACAAGGTGGAGTAGGTGACGATGGATTTGTTGAAAAGCAGGTCGCTGGCAGGCTTGCGGTATTAGTAGACATCGCCGATCATCAGACTGAGCAGCTCGGAGATACGCCCGCCAGTGGAGACATCAAGCATGAAGATCCGAGGTTGCTTGTCTGAAAAGTGCTGTCAAAGCTTCGGAAACGCGTCTGATCTCGTTGTTGGCGAGGGATATTGTGCCTTTCATAGTTGTCAGCAAGAATTCGCCAGTCCGGGATGTTAAGGGTTTACAATCCGCTGTTGTTTGAGCGTTTCGATTTCTTGTGTGAGCGTTTCAATCTGCTTTTCGAGGGTGTGATCTTTTCTGCTTCGCCTATGTGCTAATATACCCCACACAGTTGCACTGATCGCAAGAATCGCCAAGGGGATACCAATACAGGCAATGATGATGTTATTTTGCCTGTCAAAACCCTTCTGAACATTGTCAAAATCCTTTTGAACATTGTCAAAGCCGTTACTCACAGTTTCTTTTAGATTTGTGACTTCTGTTTTTACGACTGCCCCATCAGTTTTTAGCGTCACAATGTCGGCTTTTATAGGTCTGATTTCTTCTTGAACAATCAAGCGGATTTTATCAAGGTCAACATCAGTTAACGCTGCCATAGTTGGTAAAGCGATGACACAAAAGAGTATAGAGAGAGCGAGCATCGTTTTCATCGGGTATTCCAGTGCCAGTTTGATTATCCCCCTGCAAAGGTGGGAGGGTAGCAGACGTGCCACGCCGGCATGCTTCACAGTGCCACCCAAAACTGGACAACTTAATTACGGGTCTTTTTCGTAGGCACGTTCGATCAAATATATCACTAACGAGTCGTTAACAACAGTATCATACCCTAAAAACAACCGAAAATCAAACAAAAAACGTCCTCGTTCTTTTTCCTCTACAGATACTTTGTGAGAATGGCATTTTTACGCTCAGTGGCGTTATCAATCACGGCTTGTGCATCGGTGATTTTTGACTCTAATTGTTCAACTTCTACCGCTAACTGCTCTTGAACATCAAGCGGGGGAACGGGAATTTGTAAGCTTCTTACCTTTGGTACAGTTAGTTGAGGGATAACTGAACCGCTATCTGCAAAATCAAGTCTGCTGATAACGTGCTTTAAATAAAAAATATCAACTAATTCTACATTGGGAGTTAAGACAATTAATCTCACAATAGGAAAAAACATTTCATTTCTTACTTCTGTATATCCAAGTGTGCCTCTCGCTGATATTGTTATACTTGGCTTTTTTATTTTTGCAATATTGGTATATCCATATAGTCCTTTATCTTTAACACCGTTAGCAAAAATTGGAATATTAAATTTATCAGTTTTGATTTGTGAAAAATTATTTTTCGGAACATCTCCGCCAGCTACAAGTTCTTCTGCAATATCTTCTAATTTTTTCAATTCATAATTAGCAATTTCAATTACCTGTAGTTTTTCTTCAATTTCTTGTTTGGCTCTGGTAATGGCTTCGCGGGCTTCGTCGGTTTCCTGATCTACTGCCTCACATTCATCAACAATTTGCTGTTGAATATACGGTGGTGGAAGAGGGATTTTTATTTCTTTAAGGTTGGTTGAATTTAGTCCTCCTTGGGCAGAACCTGTAATGTTATGTTTTAGCAAATTTTGACCGTTTTCAGAAAAAAGAAAATAAAAAATATAGGACTGTTTTAATTGTGACTCACACCGCAAAAGAAAAACATGTTCATTTACCATTGCATTTTCATTGTCCAGTTCTTCTCTTAAAAGTGCAATTTTTCCGGTTAAAGCACCATCTTTGCAAAGCAAAATATCATTTTCTTGTAATATACCTCTACTACTACCGTGGTAAAAATCCATCGGAACATATTTAGGTGTACTTAAGTCAACCATTCCAGTTGTTGGATGTATATGTTCACCTCCCAAACTCCAAGCACCGCTTGATATATTTTCAACGCCTCCTTTAGGTCTATTCCCACTTTCAATTGTTTCTATCTCATCTCCTAACTTCGCTAACGGATACTGTGTTTCAATATCTTGTTGAGGGTTTAAGCTAATGATTTTATCAAAATCTACGCGGTTAAAATTCAACATATCGGTGAGTTTGGCATAATTGCAATGTTCGGGTAGTGGGTCGGTGATTTTACCAATAAAATTACGTTTAATTGCTGTATTTATTTTCGCGATGTTGTCTGGATCCTTTGGGTCAAACAGGGGCGTGATAATATCATTAACGGTTTCGCCACCTTTGTATTTAATACCCTCTCTACCTTTGGCACTGCTCCACTCGTAACCCAGAAATTGCTTTCGTTCTTTGTTGGCATCCGGTGCATTGACAACCAGTACTCTGTTTTCTTGTTTGTGTGCCAAAATGAAGTAATAAAGTTTTTCTTTTTCTATGGTGTGTAGGTAAGCAATGAAACGTTGCTCTAATTCTGCAGATTGTTCCGTTGGTGTTTTTCTCTTAAAGACATTGGATTTTTTTAGATTTTTTATATCAGTCCTTTGACTAAAGGCTTGCTCATAGTCATTGAAAATATCGTATTCTAATAGGTTAGAAAGTGGCTCAAGGTTGGTTTGGGCAAAAAGCTTAATGTATTCTTCAAAAGGCACTTGGATATGTTCACAATAGGCTTTTATCAGGGGATGGTCTTGATATATTTCACCTTCCTCATCACCTTCAAAAAAGTCCTCAACCCGATTTGCGTACTGCTCTGCGGGTTCAAGGTCTTTTGTTTTCTGTCTTAAAAAAAGCACAACTGTATTGGTGCCTGTCTTACCAAAGGTACCGCTTCCCAATTCGGCAATACTCACTATATCAAAAAATTGTAACAGAATCTCACGTGTCCGATTGTGGACTGCTTCCGTATTGGACAAGATGCTGGAGGGGACAATCACACCGACTATTCCACCGGGAGCCATTAAGTGATGGATCCGCTCTAAAAAGAAGCACTCAATGTTATTGGTATTACTATTTTCACCTGTGGCTTGAATGAGTTGATACCGTTCTTTGTCCGCATCGTTCAAGGTTTGTAAAAAACCTTCCACGGCAAAGGGCGGATTTGCTATCAAGACATCAAAACTCTTTGGTGAAACTTTAGGGTGAGCTGCAAGCGCATCTGCATCTAAAATCTTAATCTGCTCTTGACCGTGCATATAGGCGGCGACTTTGGCAACTTTTGCCAAGCGATCCTCTTTTTCAACGCCAGTGATTTGGCTATAGTAATCGCTTATATCCCTATTCTGTCTTTCAACTAAAGGTTTTATTTGGTAAGCGTATTCATTCAGAAAATGTCCTGAGCCGCAGGCGTAATCAATCGCTTTAAGCGGTTCAGAGTTTTCCTCAATTTTTTGAGCAAGTGGCAAGGAGGAGACAATAAATTTGCAGATAGGCAATGGTGTGAAAAACTGCCCTTCAGACTGCTTGATACCGTTGTCAAGAAAGAACTCAAACATATCACCCAAAAATTGGTTTTGCTCATCTGTTTTGAGGCGTAACCCTTGCCACATTTGTACAATCTCTGACAAAACTGCGGTGTTTCTTTCGAATAAATCTTTGTTATGGGTGTCTAAAAATGAGAACGCTGAGTTGGAGAAAAATTTAAGTTCTGTAAAAAAGTCATGAATCTTTTTCTTGGTGGCGTTGCGGTCATTTTTGACAGACCAAAATGCCTCGTCAATTTGTTCACGACTGATGTAACTAATTTCTTCGTTTAGAAATTTACGCATTCCCCTTTGATAGAGGTTTTGTAGTCTATCAACGAAATCGAAGTAGTTGTCGTAAAGAGGACCGTTCCAATAAAATTTTAGGTTATCTTTATTTTCTTCTTCGTCAACCAGTTTGCATAGAAACAGATTGACCAGGACCTCAAAGGCGTTTTCTCGTCTTGCGATGTTGTGCTTTCTTAAAATAGTTCGGAAGTCATGGTACTTGCTATCTTTATCAATGGCACCAATAGGTTTAGTGTCCTCGGCAAGGGTGTAATTGTCTTTGCCGATATCGTAGGCTTGGATAGTTTTTTCGAAAATACCGACTTCTGTATATTCCAATTTGTAGGTATCACGCCAAACAGCGAAGCGTTGTTCAGCTTTGTTTGCCTTTTCAAAAGTCAGCAGTGTATCTTCTGCCAAAATTTGCGGATTGTCAAGATGCGGAATCAGTTTGTATTCAAAATCTAACTCATTTTCAAAGAAACTGGAAGCGTAAAGACATAAGTATTGGGTTTGGGCATCTTGGTGGGCATAACTAAACAACTGTCCGCCATCTTGACGAGTTTCGTCCCATGCATCTTCAAATTCTTTGCCTGCTGTTTTGCACTCAATAATCAGCAAAGGATTATTTTGTTGATCTTTAACCAATATATCGGCGCGTCCACCGCTGGCACTGTGTCCAATTCGCCATGTCGGTTCAAGTTCTAAATGTTCAGGCTTATACCCTTTTTTCATTAACCGATGCACACATTCAAACACAACAAAATTTTCTGGATGTGAGAAATTGCATGTATCCCGTCGATTGACTTTTAGCCCCTTATCTTCAGGGTAAATCATTTCTTTTTTGTCAAAGTCAACCTTTAAGGTTGCCTCACTAATTGATTTTTGGTAGGTGTTCCCTTCAGTCTCAAATTCCAGCGTTTTAAGTACATCTTTAAAGTTGTTTTTTGTTATCATAGTGATGTTTCGTTGGTTAGCGGTATTCTAAGGTCTGATTGAGATAAAATTGTACCAAAATTTGAGAAGAATGTCAAGATCAAACATTACCAGGGTGTCAGAAATATTGGTATGATGCAAGTCGATTTGAGATGAATAGACGATGTAGGGTGGAATGGAAATTCTGTCCGAATTTTTGAAAGAAAATTTACATCAAATAGTCTTACAATGACGAAAACTTCACAAGCATGTTATAATGTTAATGTTGAAGTATCAAAAGGAGGAATTACTGATATAAAACCGACAATCATGATTCTTGGATGTACACACTTGGCAAATCCGGGAATTGACGCATTCAATATCAAAATGGATGATGTTCTTTCACCTAAACGTCAAAGCGAAATTGAACAATTGGTGACACAACTTAAAGGGTTCCGTCCTACTAAGATATCCCTTGAGTTGGATGAAAAGCATGACATTGAGATTCAAGAAAACTATAAGGGGTACCTCAATGGAACCTACGAACTTGAGCGATGGGAAACTGACCAGATCGGTTTTCGATTAGCAAAACTGATGGGACATCCAAAGTTGTACTGTGTTGATTATTGGCCTGAGATAGATCCGATTTTATCCGAAGCTTTTGGTTCAGATTTGATAGATTTCCGCAAATTCGCGAAGGAACACAACCAAGAACATTTCCTACCAACCGTTGAGGATATGGTTGATGACGATGTGAAAACCCATCAAGAGAAAGATGGGAGAACTTGGATTGAATCTGAGAAGTACCTGACACTTATTGATATGTTTATTCAGAATAACATACCTGAAGGTAAACTTGCAGATCATCAGATGTATTTGAGAACAGCACGTATTGGAGAGAGTACCGAATATCCTGGTGCAATTTATGTTGGCAATTATTGGTATGCTCGTAATCTAAAAATCTTTGTAAACTTGACGCGCATCACCGAGTCTGCAGATGACAGGATATTGTTAATTATCGGTGCTGGACATGTCTATCTGATTCAGCAGTTTCTTGAGGATTCGGGAGATTACATCGTCGAAAGCCCACTAAAATATCTAAAAAGTAGGAATCCATAAGTCTTGGATAAGTCTTGTGCCTGTTGACAGGTAGGTATTGATTTTCAAATGTATATCGTGCGTCGGAAACCGACCTTCCCCCAAAACCACTCATAAAATAACCCAAGTTGCCACTTTTTTCGCGAACCCTCTTGTAGGAGGGGTTTCTAACCCCGCTGAATGCCATACGTGCATTCAGCGTTGATTTGGGATTTTCAGCGTAAAACATCAGAATCAGAGCAAATCTTTGTTATTCCAATCGAAACAGTGTCTGCATGCTTGTTATACCATTTCTGAAAAATAAAATATCATTATAAGATTTTGGGATTCACACTAATGCAAGCGCGCAAGAGGCGCAATGAATTGCGCGACTACCAACGGGTTTTTTGCTAATGTGATGCCATCATTCTGAAATGGTATTATTTTGAGTATAAGAGGCGCGTGAATTGCGCGAGGACAAACGGGTTTTTTGCTAATGTGATGCCATCATTCTGAAATGGTATAAGTAGCAACTTGAGTTAAAACAAACAGATTTTCATTTTTTCCCCCATGATGCACGTTTTCTTATCAAACTTTCGTCATTAAATAATAGAAGGGTAAACCTTTTCCAATAGGAGGAAGTTTGGTGGAGAGAGAAGACGATGTTAAACTGATCCGTAAAGTTTTATCGGGCGACGACGCTGCGTTTAGTATCTTGGTCGAAAAGTACCAAAAAAGCGTTCATGCCCTTGCATGGCGGAAGATACGCGATTTTCACTATGCGGAAGAGATTATGCAAGACACCTTCCTTAAGGCATACAAAAAACTTCCGACACTCAAGAATCCCAATCAATTTGCTGGGTGGCTCCATGTCATCGCAGATCGGCTTTGCATTGATTGGATACGAAAGCAAAAGCCTGTGATGCAATCCTTGGAGAACACACGTCTGGAAGAAATAGAGAAATCCTCTTATACACACCACATGTCGGAACAGCGGGTGACAGAGAGAACCGAGTATTGCCATGAGCTTGTGAAACAGCTTTTGGAAAAACTACCAGAGAATGAACGCACCGTCGTAACACTCTACTATCTTGACGAAATGTCAACGAAAGAGATCGGCGAATTCATGGGAGTGTCAGTAAATACAATTACGAGTCGACTGCAACGCGCGCGAAAACGTCTACAAACAGATCAGGAATTCTTGTTTCAAAAATACTATGGTCATTTACAATTACCAGATAATCTGAAGGAGAATATTATGAATCAATTAGAGCAACTTCGCAACAAGTTCAATTCATTCATGGAACAAGTAAAATCTGACCCTATATCAAGAGAGGATATTCTTAAGGAAGCATCCAACGAGATTGAAGATGCGCTTAAGGGTGAAATAACATCTGAGTTGGCGCATCTTGTGGTTGATGATATATACCCGTATATGGGCAAACTCGGCATGGAAAAACGGGTATTTCTACTCCGTAAGTATATGGATGACGCGCCAGATGATATGGAACGTTATTGGTCCCATAAGGGATTAGTCAATAGTCTCGCTTTTCTTAGGAGAAATCGAGAAGCTATTGAGGAGCAGACACGTCTTTACCGTTGGGCATGCAAGCAGTCAGAAAAATATGTGTTAAGAACTATTTCTAATCGGAGCGCTGCCGGATGTTGGAAAGCGGAAGGTCGTATTGATGACTGGATTCAACTTTATAATGAGGCATCTGAACGTTTAGAGAACCCTGAAGTGAGTCAGTACAGTCGTTGTGATTTTCTGCAAATCGGAACAGATATATTACAACAAAACGACCAGATAGATGCGGCACTTCTCGAAATAGAAAAGTTAGAACGTGCTAATGGTAAACCCGGTTGGAGGTCTTATTTTAGATTCTGGTTGGCTGTGAGAGAGAATCGACTTCTGTTGTATAGCAAACAGGAAGATTGGGATCGTTTCGATCAAGTCTGGACAGAAACGAACACATTTATTGAAGGAGAGTTGAAAAAACTGGATGCAGATTTTCCTGTAAATACTTACGAGCTTATTTGGGCTGCTCACAATGCTGGTTGTTGTCTGGTATGGTCAAAGAAGTATAATGAGGCGAAACGTCTCCTACAAGTTGCTATTGATTTGGGAAATTACAACGAATATAGTCACTTCCAGCTTGCTGTGAGCATCTGGGCATCTGAGAAAAACCGAGAGAAGACTTTACACCATTTGAAGATCGCACAGGACGCTTATGTGGTTAGTTCCTATAATTATCAGGATTCCTACTACCCGTCTTTCCTTGAGACACCCGAATTTTCAGATGTAAAGGATGATCCAGAGTTTCTGAAAGTTCTGGGGCAGAAGTCTGTGTAATCCGAGATTCTGACAAAAAAATAGGCGCAATGAATTGCGCGACTAAGAACGCCGCTAACCTAAAGAAAAGTATTTTTTATTATAATATTTCCTAATTTCGCATTTTGTGCAACCATGTCAGCTCTATTACCTATCTTAACATTATGAATGACAACATGTTTTTGGAGTTGACGCATGAAAAATGATGACGCACAATTAATTCAACGCACCTTGGCAGGTGACCAGTCTGCGTTCAACACGCTTGTGCGAAAATATCAAAAGCCGGTCCACGCTTATGTATGGCGAAAAATTGACGACTTCCACATTGCTGAAGAAATCACACAAGATATATTCCTGAGAGTTTACGAAAAACTGCAGACTTTGAAGGATCCGAATAAATTTGTGAGATGGCTTTTTGTGATTGCGGCGCGCCAATGTTTCGCGTGGTATGAAAAAAAGCGGATTCCAACGCAATCGTTAGATGCGATGCCAGCAGCGGAATTAGAAGGTCTGGCTTATTCACAATACCACGCCAAACAACAACAGGAATTCGTGAGTGAATGGCAACGCGAAGTTGTCAAAAACCTCCTTCAAAAGTTGCCAGTGAGTGAACGTACCACTGTATCGCTTCACTATCTGAACGACATGACATGTGAAGACATCAGTAAGTCTATGGGTGTTTCACCGAACACGGTCAAGAGTCGACTCCATCGTGCCCGAAAGCGGTTGCAACAGGAGGAACACACGATTTTCAATAATTTGGGTGGTCATAAAGGAGATATAATAATGTCAGGAAAAATGCAAGACATTCGTAGCAAGTTCGCTACATATATGGAGTATGTGGAATCTTTCCCTTTATCAGGCGAAGATATTCTTAAGAGTGAAGATGTTCTTATGGAAGTCGACACCGAGATAAAAGCTGCTCTAAAAGATGAAATCACACCTGAGTTGGTGCATCTTGTAGTTGATGATATATTCCCACATCTGGGCAAAGTTGGCATGGAAAAACGGATCGCGCTACTTCGTAGGTATCAAGATGTTGCACCAGATGATACAGAACGTTTCTGGGCGCATCAGGACTTAGTGTGTAGCTTCGCTTCTCTGGAGAGAAACCGAGAAGCTATTGAAGAACAGATACGGCTTTACCGTTGGGCATGCAAGCACATGTCGGATAAATATGTGTTGGAAGCACTTTCTAATTTGAACAGTAAATGTTGGAAGGAGGAAGGTCGTATTGATGAATGGGTCGAACTTCATGAAGAGGCATCTCAACGTTTAGGTAATCCTGAAGTGAGTGACTACTCACGCTGCGATTTTTTGCAAATCGGGTCAGAGGTATTACGAAGTTTTGACCGGTTCAATGAAGCACTTCTTGGGATAGAAAAGTTAGAACGTGCTAACAAAGATCAGCGTTGGGAACATTATTTTCGATTCTGGTTGGCTGTGAGAACGAACCGACTTCTGTTGTATATCAAACAGGAAGATTGGGATCGTTTCGATCAAGTACTGATGGATGTAGGTGGTTTTATTGATGGGGAAGTGGCAAAACGGGATGCTGGTTATCCTGTAAATGTTGACGACCTTATATGGGCTGCTCACGATGTTGGTTGTTGCCTTGTGTGGGCGAAGAAGTATGAGGAAGCCCAACGTTTTCTACAGATCTCTATTGATATGCAAAATAAAAACGATTACGGACACTTCCAACTCGCTGTGAGTATCTGGGCATCTGAGAAGGATCGTGAGAAGACATTACATCATTTAAAACTTGCTTCGGACTATGTGCTACATTATTGGAATCAGGATAGGTATTATCCAACCTTCCTTAAGACACCTGAATTTTCGGATGTAAAGGATGATCCAGAGTTCCTGAGTGTTCTGGGGCAGAAGTAGAATAACTATAGGACTTACGCGAAACCCTCTGCTGGCGAGGTTTCAAACCTCGCCATTGACACGTAACAGTAGGTTCTCATGGAAAAATTGCGTAAGTCCTAGACTTGAAAGGAAAACGCAGTGATATCAAGGCTAAACGGCACAGACTTCTCACGGATAAAACAGAATAACCGTATTATTAATCTCTAAAATGGTGTCACAGTAGAGCCTAATTTTCCTTGCTACTGTGACACTTGTGACACCTGTGAAAAAGTCGTTGGGTTGCTCCTGAAATCTGTAGACACGAAGGGAAAACGCAGTGATATCAAGGCTAAACGGCATAGACTTCTCACAGATGAAACAGAATGACCGAATTATTAAGCGCGTAACTAGTGAGACAGTACAGCCCAATTTTCTTGCTACTGTCTCACTTGTCGCACCTGTGAAAAAGTCGTTGGGTTGCTCCTGAAATCTGTAGACACGAAGGGAAAACGCAGTGATATCAAGGCTAAACGGCATAGACTTCTCACAGATGAAACAGAATGACCGAATTATTAAGCGCGTAACTAGTGAGACAGTACAGCCCAATTTTCTTGCTACTGTCTCACTTGTCGCACCTGTGAAAAAGTCGTTGGGTTGCTCCTGAAATCTATAGACACGAAGGGAAAACGCAGTGATATCAAGGCTAAACGGCATAGACTTCTCACAGATGAAACAGAATAACTGAATTATTAGGCGCGTAACTAGTGCGACAGTAGAGCCTAATTTTCTTTCTACTGTCGCACTAGTCGCACCTGTGAAAAAGTCGTTGGGTTGCTCCTGAAATCTATTCAACACGAAAGGAATACGCAGTGAACGCAAAACTAAACTGCACTAAATTAATTATGAAACTACGTAAAAATTATGCAATAGTGTTGCTTATCGCACTATCGTTTATGTTAATTTCAAACGGACAAACTTGGGCAGATGAAAACACACAAACTGTTAGAAAAGAATATCCTGCAGTCAAAACTAAACAACCTCCAACTATTGATGGCATCCTAAACGACGTTTGCTGGCAAGATGCACCAAAGGCTATCGGCTTCACCGATGAACGCACCGAAAAACCTGCAATAAATCCTACCGTTGGTCGTATTGTTTACGACGACGAAGCAATCTACGTCGCGATTCATCTCTACGATGATATGCCCGATACAATTGTGGCGCGCCAAGAAAAAGATCAAACCCGATTCAGTGGGGAGGACTGGGTTTCTTTCAGTCTCGATCCGTTTCACACACACCAATTTTCTGACAGGAGTTTCTTTATCTCAAATCCACTCGGCACGAAATACGCGCATCTTGCCACTGGGCGATCAGAGAAAAGCGAGTGGATCGGACTCTGGAAAGCCGGTGCACAGATTGTTGAGGATGGATGGGTTGTTGAAATGGCAATTCCATGGCAGATGCTGGATTACCCTGATACAACTAAACCTATTCGGATGGGGATCAACATTGACAGATTTCAACAACGGACAGGAGCAAAGACGTGGTGGTGTAATGTGGGTGTTAACGAATTTAAAGAGAACGATGGACACTGGATTGATGTGCTACCACCACCACGAAAACGTGAATTAAAGGTGTTACCCTATCTGATTGGTGGCATCAGTGAAACGGATATGGATGAAAGAGAATATACCGCCCGCGGGGGTGGAGACTTAAGGTTTGAGGTTACGCCACAACTGCGTCTCATCGGAACAGCAAACCCCGATTTTGATAACATTGAACAATCCGTTGAGGGCATTGATTTCTCTTACGGTGAACGATATGTATCGGATCGTCGTCCTTTCTTTTCTGAAGGTGGCAATGTCTACCAGGTTGGCGGTCTATTCCATTCAACGCGAATAGTGGATATGGATGCGGGACTAAAACTTTTTGGAAAAATCGGTAAAAGCACCTCTGTCGGCACGTTAGGTACATACCATAGAAACAATCAGAATTTTATTTTTCAAGCAAAACGGACCCTTACAGAGACATCTAATCTCAGCACAGCATTTTTTTCGCATCATCTCCGTGACAGCGAAGCGAATAACTTAGCGCACTTTTCAGGGGATGTGCGATTCGGCAAGATCTCCTCGGATTTAAGTTTTACACAAAGTTGGGCGGGTGAATCAGATGGGAGGATAGGATCTGCCAGTTTAAAATATAAAGGGGCACTTTTTCAACCGGAAGTCCAATTGTTTTTTGCGGATCCTGATTTCGTTAATAACCTCGGCTACCATCCGTTCACAGGCTATCGCGGTGGAGGTCTACAAGGGAGCATTTCAAACGAATGGCGCCAAGGATTAATCCGTAGTTTCTACATTGGGGCAAATGTAATAGCTGCTAACACTTATGAAGGTGAGGTATTTCGGCAGGACTTTGCAGTCTTTTCAAATCTCTTGACACATAGTGATTACGGAGTTTCTATTGGCTGGTATGGTGGACGATTTGAAGAATTTACTGACAGTATTTTTAACATCGGAATAAGTGCACGTGCCTCTGACCGGTTCAATAATGTCAGTGTTGACTATAACTGGGGAGAGCAGGCAGGTGAGCGGCTTCATCGCATCAGTGGACATCTGAATCTTCGTGCCTACGGTTTCACTGCTGGACTCTCCTCACATATTCAATGGCATTTTGAAAGACGTTATCAACAGATTTTAACTATCAGCTATGACTTCACTCCTGCTTTAAGTCTTGGAAGTCGGTTAATCTGGCAGGTAGAAGGTATCAACATCTACTTCGCTTTGCGCCGCTCTGGTTATGCAGGCATGGACTTTTTTATAATTCTTGGCGATCCAAACGCCTTGGAATTCAAACAGCGGTTGGTTGCAAAAGTTATCCGGGCATTTTAGTTGTTTTAGGACTTGTGCAGCTCATTTAAACCCCTAACCTCGGTAGGTGCGGTTCGGAAATCGCACTAAGTCGAATATCCGCTAAATTGCGGTTTTTAACTTTTTTAAACCGTCTCCGTATAAACCCTACTCATATAGTTAAATTCTAATTTTCTAATTGAGGACTGTCTATGCACACTGATTTGAAAGATGAAGAACTCATCCAACTTGTACAAACAGGTAATGAGCCTGCTTTTACAGAGCTGATGTCGCGTTACAGTCTTCGCGTCTGGAAAGTGGTTATCGCAAATTCGAGACAACGCCGTGACGCCGAAGAAATCCTTATGGATATCTGGAGGGCTGTCTGGGAAAATATCAGCGGACTACGGAGTGTGGAAAGTTTTGGTGGATGGTTGCAACGAATCGCTCACAACGCCTGCCGTAGATACTACGCTTCTGCCCATCATTCAAGAAGTGAAATTCTGCAGAGTTACGATGACATTACGGAACTTATTGATCAGGACGCGGTTGCACGTTTTCGGGAAACAGAACTGCAAAACAGTGTGAGAGAAGCAGTGCATCACCTTCCTGATAAAGTGCGTAACGTTGCGGTATTGTACTATCTGGAATTATTAAGTGTCAAGGAGATAAACGCTGAAATCGGATTAGCGATAGGTACAATCAAGACTAAATTACGACAGACACGTGAACTCCTACGAAAGGAGTTCGGTGTCGCAACTATAAGAGGGGGAATTATGTTACCTAAACGTGAAGAATCCAAAGGTCTCCGACCCAAAATCAAGGTTTTCGGAATTGGCAATGCTGGAGGCAATGCTGTTAAACGGATGATTGAAGTCGGTTTGACAGATATTGATTTTACGCAGTAAACGCTGACCAGGAAGCACTTGGTAAATGCGGTAAGGCAACGCAGGTGCAGATTGGTGTTAATACCACGCAAGGACTTGGTGCCTTAGCAAATCCAGAGATAGGCAGAAGAGCAGCTGAGGAGGACACGGAAAAACTCCACAACATCGTTGCGGATGCAGACCTTGTTTTTATCATTGCTGGAATGGGTGGCGGAACCGGAGCAGGTGCATCGCCGCTGATTGCTTCTCTCGCGCAAGAGCAAGGTGCTTTAACAGTTGGCGTTGTGACACTTCCGTTCAAATTTGAAGGGCAGCTTCGCGCCGAAAAAGCAGAAAAAGGGTTGCAGGAACTTCGAGAAAATGCTGATTCTGTCGTTGTTATGCCAAACCAAAGGTTGCTTGATTCAATACAGCAGCCGATGAGAGTAGCCGAGGCATTCTGTCTAAGCGATGAAATGCTGCTTCGCAGTGTCGAAAGCATCTCGGAATTTCATACTAGCATTTCGTCAAACTAACATCGGTAGCACATCTGTAGTGTTGTCATCTCATCTTCAGGCTGGAGCCCTAATCCTTTAGGTTTGGGAGGAAAACCCGCTCCTTTTGAATGTAAGAGGCGCAATGAATTGCGCGACTACAAACGCGTTTTTGCTAATGATAGACGATCATTTTTGGGCTGGAGCCCTAATCCTTTAGGTTTGGGAGGAAAGCCCGCTCCTTTTAAATGTAAGAGGCGCAATGAATTGCGCGACTACAAACGCGTTTTTTGCTAATGAGATGTTGTCATTCAGAAATGGTATAAGAGGCGCTATGAATTGCGCGACTACGAACGCGTTTTTTGTTAATGAGATGTTGTCATTCAGAAATGGTATAAGAGGCGCAATGAATTGCGCGACTACAAACGCGTTTTTTGTTAATGAGATGCTATCATTCAGAAATGGTATTACTTAGTGGTTGACTCGCCAAGATTTTATAGTATAATTCTTCTGTCTATGGTATAATTCTTCTATCTATTGTATCAAAATGGAGAGGAGAATTTAGATGGGCAAACGAATACATCACCTTCGTGAAGTCAGTGAAGCAGAAGTAGCAGAACTGCGAACACTTTCAAGTTCACGCACACAACCTTATCGGACGGTGCAGCGTGCGAAGTTGATTGTCAGCATGCTTGATGACGAGACGCTCACAGCGACCCAAGCTGCGAAACAGGTGGGTTTCAAATCAAGCAACTCTGGTGCGTGTTGGGTCAAACGCTTCAATGAAACAGGTATCAAAGGTCTTGCTGATAAACCGAAAAGTGGCAAACCGCGCACGCATTCAACTGAAGTGCGGGGTCAATTGATAGATTTAGCATTGCGTAAACCGCGTAGTCTTGATTATCCGTTTGAGTTGTGGACACTGAAACGCTTGCAAACTGCGTTTATAGAGAGAACGGGTATTCATCTTTCTGATTCAACGATCTGGGAGTGGCTCAAAGAAGAGGGGTTACATTGGAAGCGTCAACAGAGTTGGTTTCGTGAAGCAGAAAAACAGGACGAAGCGTTTGTTGAAAAAAGGGGGCCATCATAGCAGCATACGTCAATCGTCCGCCTCAAACGCGTGTGATTTGTATTGACGAGCTGGGCCCGATCTCGGCTAAGACATACCCGGGTGAAGTGTGGCAACAAGGTTCGCATCGTGCGACATTTGAACCGGACTATGGTCGTCGTGGGAAAGTGTGGGTTCATGGTGCGTTTGAACCGGCGACGGGTCAAGCGGAGATAGTGATTTCAGAGCGTAGGGATAGTGCGAGTCATATTGCGTTGATTGAGAAAGTAATGGAGAAGTTTCCTTCAGAAAGATGGCTTCTGATTGAAGACAATCTTTCTACTCACCATAGTCGTGATGTGAAGACAGCATTATTGGCGTGGCCGGAGATTGGGGTGCAGTTTATTCCGAAATATGCGTGTTGGTTGAACTTGATAGAACCTTGGTGGAAACAGTTGAAGTCTCTGGCACTGAAAGGGAGGCGATTTGAGACGCGAGAGGAACTGACCGATGCGCTTGATAGTGCGGTGTGTTGGTGGAATGAGCATAAACGCCCATACCGGTGGAAGAAAATGCCACAACAGCAACCGAGATACAAGTTAGGTGCCTATGGCACCAGTATGGAGAACATAAATCAAATACTTACCGAGTGAACCACTTAGGAATTTTAACGATTTCTTATACAAAAAGCAACAGAAATTTGAAGATACACAAAATCATTGCGTTTTCCGAATGTAGTATCGGGATAAAATGAGCATTGAATAACTCTGAATTAATACATTAATACCTATAAAATTGAAGTGAGTACTTAACAATCCCACTGCTTTAGCTGTGGGTCAAAAAAGTGTTTAAAGTTCTTGTTTTATATATGCAATTATGTTATACTAATTAGACCGTTCAGTAGTCCGTGCTGATACACGGACTACACCTTATCGGAGGGAACGGAATCCTGTCAGAACGGTATATCATAATGTCCAAAACACACAAGATAGCGTTTGTGGAGTCTAAGTCAGACCTCCACAAGAGGAGGCATCGGATGAAGAAGCAAGAAGCCCACGACTTTAGTCGTGGGAGTATCACAAACAACTTTATATGTGGTATAATACTTTTGTCAATAACCCCAAGCTAAAGCATGGGGCTTGTGCGAAGCGCATACCAAGCGTTCACTCCACAAGTTAAACCGTTGTACTACAGTAATATATCGTGGTATCTTGGCGTGGTAGCCAGCACGATGTTTCGGATGCCCCCCAAGTCCGATCCCTCTCGGATACTGTGATCTGGATGGGGAAACACATACCCTGAAAAGGAGTTCTAACGACATGTTCGTTCCAGTGAAATCTAAGGATGGTGAACAACTGATGCCCACTTCTCCGCCAGTTGCGAGGCACCTTATCAAAAGTGGTAAGGCGACCCCGTATTGGAATAATGGTATCCTCTGTATTCGATTAAACTATGAAACAACAGAATACAAACAAGAGATTGCTGTGGGTGTAGACCCTGGCAGCAAGAAAGAAGGGTTCACGGTGAAGTCTGAGGCACACACGTATTTGAATGTTCAAACTGATGCCCATAGCAAAGTGGGTAAAAAAATAGAAAAGCGTCGCGAACTTCGGAGAACCCGTCGGAGTCGTTCGTGTCCAAACCGAAAGAACCGAACTAATCGGCACCCTGCTAATAAAGACAGGATACCGGCTGGCACGCGTGCGAGATGGGATTGGAAACTGCGTGTTTTGGATTGGTTGTCTAATATGTATCCTGTCACACATGTCTGTGTAGAGGATATTAAAGCAAGGACTATCAAACGTGCGAAAAAGTGGAATAGTTCTTTCAGTCCTCTTGAAGTCGGAAAGTCTTGGTTCTATAGTGAGATACAAAAGCGATGGACATTGTTCACACTTCAAGGTTGGGAGACGAAAGAACTTCGAGATAGACTTGGACTCAAGAAGTCTTTCAAGAAACTTGCAGAGACGTTTGACGCACACTGTGTAGATAGTTGGTGTTTGGCATATCACACTGTCGGTGGGGTGGATGTCCCCGACAACACAGATATATTCTGCATCGCACCTATACCTGTTTCAAGACGTGAACTTCATCGGCAGAACCCACAAAAGAACGGCATTCGTTTGCGATATGGTGGCACCGTATTAGCACCAGGCTTGGTCAAGAACACTTTGGTGAAGCATGTCAAACACGGATTGACAAGACTTTCAGGTATTAACGCCAAAGGTTTGTTTTCTATCTACAGTTTGGATGGGAAACGCCTCACCACAGGCGCAAAACGACAGGATTTCAAAGTTCTGACGCGTCTGAATTTTAACTATAGGAGCGGGCTTTCCTCCCCAACCTAAAGGATGGGGTCTCCAGCCCGAAGAGTGATGAAGGGAATTATCTGACAATCCCACTGCTTTAGTTGTGGGTCAAAAAACTTATGACATTTGCACCAAAACATGTTGGACTATATGTAGCATCGTGGATAGGGTTTCCACCCCATACAACCTGTATGGGTCCTATCCCTCACCTGTGGAAAGATGTGTGATGCTGGTGCGAAATCACTCAAAACATTAGAATGTGGTAGAGAAAAACTAATATACGTTGTTACTACAACGACCCTACCACATTCGCTAACAACCTACCGTGGGATACACGGGAAGTTACGCCTGTGGAGTACAAATAAGACCTCATTCGGAGGCACGAGAGACAGAAGCAGGAATCACATAGGAGAGTTATGTGCAAAAGAAGCACACGGCTTTAGCCATCGTGAGTATCACAGTCTATATACTGTTATTTTTCAACGTTCTCTTAACTGTGATGGGGCAAATTTTGCTTAAAAAAGGAGTTAGCACGGTAGGACCTATCAGTTTTCGGGAGTTTGTACCGAAACTAATGGAGGTTATTCTGAATCCGTTTGTTATTGGTGGAATTGCGATCTACGGTTTTACAACATTCGTCTGGCTTGTCATTCTCTCACATGTAAAACTCAGTATTGCGTATCCGATGTTGAGTTTAGGCTATGTCTTGACAATACCATTTTCATGGTGGTTTTTCAAAGAATCTATTCCTATAGTTCGAATCATCGGTGCTATCATAATCTGTATAGGTGTATATCTTGTTGCTCAAGGAGAAGCTTAATTGATGCGAGAATCCGTTACTGATCTTCGCACAGATGTTAACAATCAAGGTCAGCCTATCCCATCTAACTCTTATGCTGCGATGATATTGTCGGCAATTCTTCCCGGACTTGGGCAGTTATACTTAAACCAATTCCTGAGAGGTTTTTTTGTCTTTATCGTATTTACATCGGCACTTGGTCTTTTCTATATCAATTCATATCCGGTGAGGGAATGGCGAGATTTATTACGATTTCAACCCGCTGCACGTGCTGAAACATTGTCAAACGATGTGGTAGATACCGAAGTTGATAACAACCGTTCCATTACAATTTGGATACTTGATGATGGAAAAACATTGATGTTTAGCCCTAACTGGATACTAAAAATTACTGCCACTATCCAAGCAATAATATGTTGGATTTATGCTGTTTGTGATGGATGGCGTGGCAGGCGTGATTTCAGCATACAATAATAGGAAACGGATTAGGAACACGATATTTCTTAAACACACCCTCTGTCTGAAAAAAACCTGATTTTAGAAATTATACCATTCCTGATAAATAAAAGAGGGTTTTATGATAGATTTTTCTATCATTAGTCCAACAGAAAACCTGACAAAAAACAACACATAATGATAGATTATCATAGAAAACTTTGTGCAGTTACTAACCCTTTTATTTTTCGCTGTAGTTTATCTCTTGCCATACTGATAGTATTCGGATGTCAAAATAACACACTGAATAAAATCGAAGAACTTATCTATAATGGGATGCCGCAGGAGGCTGTCGAAAAACTTGAGACTTTTATTGAAACAGATCCGAAGAATCCAAAGGCACGGATGTTGCTCGGAAAAGCATATAACGAATTGGGACGTTACAATGATGCAGTTGTGCAGTTCCAAAAGGCATCACAACTTTTTACTTCTCAACCCGAAAAACGTATTGATGCTCGCATTGAATTGGCACGTACCTATCTAAGATTTGGTGATAGAAATTCTGCTTTTCGTATCCTCAATATCGTTCAACGAGGCACTTCCGACCCGAAAGTTTTACAGAAAATTATCCAACTTGTAGGTGATAGTTATAGTACTAAACAACTCACGACTGGTGACTCAGACAACTATTCGCCGACCTTCTCACCGGATGGTAAACAAATCGCCTTTGCATCGTTTCGGCTTGACAATGGCGATATCTATATGATGGATTTGAATGGACGAATTATTCGCCGGGTAACCTATTCCACCGATTTTAATGACAGTTCACCAGCATTCCTAAAGACTCCTAATTATATTTTTTATAGCAGTGAACCGAAATCGTCCCGAGAAGTCAAAGTCGTCATTCAGAGTAGCGGTTCAACGCGTATTTATGCTGGTTTCAACTTAACACATATCCACAGCAAAATTACCCGTTTTGTTCTACCAATCAGTTTCGGTGCCCGCGTACCACGTTCTTCACCTTCAGGTGACATGGTTGTTTACGAATCAACTACTGATGAAAACTTGGAATTATATCTCCTTGATTTAAAGGAACTTGACTTCGCAAAAATCACACCTCAGGACATCAATCCGATACGTATCACGCATAATGATATTGATGATGGTAGTCCTTCCTTCTTTCCAGATGGAAAACGCATCGTGTTTGTCTCCTCGCGAAATGACGTGAATCAACTCTATACTATAGATATTGATGGGAAAAATGAAAAACATTTCAATCCAAATCGGGACGACTGTTATAATCCTACTGTCTCACCAGATGGAAAAACAATAGCGTATGTGTCAACAAGAGACAGTGACTGGGAAATTTATCTCATTGATACTGATGGAAAAAATGAACGAAAGATTACAAGCGGCATAGGCAGATCAATCCAACCGGCTTTCTCTCCTGATGGAAGATACATAGCGTTTGTATCGGATAGAAGCGACACCTTTCATATCTATCTAATGGATCTAAATAAACCTGCTACTAAAGAAGAGTTAGTGAAATATCTGGGACAGTAAACACAATACCATTTCTGAAAAATAAAATATCATTATAAGATTTTGACAATTTGAATGTAAGAGGTGCTATGAATTGCGCGACTACGAACGCGTTTTTGCTAATGATAGACGATCATTCACAAATGACAATTTGAATGTAAGAGGTGCTATGAATTGCGCGACTACGAACGCGTTTTTGCTAATGATAGACGATCATTCACAAATGACAATTTGAATGTAAGAGGTGCTATGAATTGCGCGACTACGAACGCGTTTTTGCTAATGATAGACGATCATTCACAAATGGTATTATAAACAGGTAATGGATATCTTTGGAGATTAGAAAAATGTTCCGAGTAATCAAACCTGAAGGCTTCGGTAATATACAACTTGAAGAAGTGCCGATTCCAGAGATAAACGCAAATCAGATTCGGGTAAAGACAGATACAACCCTAATTAGTCGTGGTTCTGAACTTTTTAGACGATACATCCTTGAAGAGGCGGTTTTACCATCAATCATGGGCTATTCCCTAACAGGAACTGTGGATGCAGTTGGAAATCAGGTAACAGATTATCGTATTGATGATCGGGTCATGGTAGTAGCACCGCACGCGCAATACGTTGTCGCTGAACCCAACTCAACTGACGGTCGTACTGTTCCCCTTCCTACAGATGTCAGCTTTGAAGAGGGAACTTTTCTTCCACTTGCAACCAGTGCTGTCGCTTGGACAGATTCCTCTGGCGTAAAAGCGGGTGACACAGTCGTTATTTTAGGACAAGGCTTAGTTGGTAGTCTGATGATGCAGGTTATGCGTGGGTATTCACTCGGACAGATTATCTCTGTTGATGCACTGCCGCTTCGTTGTGAACTTTCAGTTCAACTCGGTGCAGACGTGTCAATAAACGCTGAAAAAGAAGACGCTGTTAGTGCGGTTCGTCGGCTCACCGATGGAAAGGGGGCGGACTTGGTAATAGATTGTGTCGGTGGACATGCAGGTGTTAAGTCGTTCGAACAAGCACAAGATATGGTACGTCAATTCGGAATTATTCAACTCATTGCGCTCTATCAACAAAAACCACTGTCTTTACATTCGTCAAAAATGATGAACAAACGACTTGTGGCGGGTATCCTAACAGATGAACCTCGCTCTAATTTTGCTGCGCGTGCGTTGCAAAAGATACAAGATAATGAAATCCATGCATCTCAAATGATTACACACCGTTTTCATTATACAGAAGCAAAAGCAGCATTTGATCTACTGTGGAATTCACCAGGGGATACACTCGGTGTACTTCTTAAATGGTAAAGGTCGGAAGTCCAAAATGACAACAGACACACAAACTGAGATTACCTTTAACACAAAACTACGCGATTTCGACTTAACCTTTACAACAACATGGGGACTATTTTCTCCGAAAGCAATAGACACTGGAACGCAGATGTTGATTGAGTGGTTGGAAATTGAACATGGTGACACATGTCTTGATCTCGGTTGTGGGTATGGTGCTATTGGGATAACTATGGCAAAATGCTCCGAAACCGCAAACGTTTACATGGTGGACAAAGATTTTGTTGCTGTAGACTATGCTCGTAAAAACGTGAAACAGAATCGTCTGCAGAATTGTAATGTTTTATTAAGCAACGGTTTTAGCCATCTTCCTGATATTCAATTTGATGTTATTGCTTCAAATTTACCTGCAAATGTTGGCAAAGAACTTCTACAGATTTTCTTCTCCGATGCGAAACGGCACCTTAAACCGGATGGGAGAATCTATGTCGTTACAATTTCAGGGCTTCGCGAGTTTATCAAACGGAATTTCTTGAAGGTGTTTGGAAATTATCGGAAGGTCAAACAAAGAAACACACATACGGTTGCAATGGCAACTGCTACTTAGTGTTTTTTATCTGAGATTATGACAATTTGAATGTAAGAGGCGCAATGAATTGCGCGAGGACAAACCTGTAAATGTCCGAGGCGCAATGAATTGCGCGAGGACAAACGCCGCAAACCTTAAGATAAATGTATAGGTAATTTTAGATTGGACTATAATATCTAAGCACGCAGTTATACACACTCACGTTATTTTTATAGGTTACTAACAAAGGAGTACAACTCATGAAACTATCAAACTTTTTTTGGGTGTCTGTTCTATTGTTGATGGCTTTATGCCAGATTTGCGATACAGTGGAGATTGAAGAAGGGGAATTTGAGAAGATGTTAAAACATCCGGAAGAACATTGGTACGACTTGACAATGATGGGAATGAAAATAGGATACATGCATGTGTACCTTGAAAAAGTTGAGTATCAAGGGGAGGATATGCTTCGCAGTAGGCTGGATATGGTAATGCAACTTAAGGGATTCGGTACAAAAATGAAAATTGAGACGAATCGTATTGAGTATTCAGATTCCAAATTTGTGCCTCGCTATTTTGTGTCGACTTCTAATGAATCAGGACTGAAGCAAGTTGAGGGTGAAATAAAAGATGGTGTTGCATACATTACGACAACAATCAATGGTGAAACAACGGAATCAGAAGTTCCTGTGCCTGATGATACGATCTCCGATACCGTAGCAGTAACCTACCTTTTGTCTAAAGACAAAATGAAAATTGGTGAAAAACTCAACTATCGTACGTTTAGTTTCGACTTTTTTCAAGCCATCAAAACAGAACTCAGCGTTTTAGAGAAAGCAAGTTTAACATATCAATCAGAAGAAAAACAGGTCTACATTCTGAAGCAAAAGATGGACATTATGGGTGGTATTACTACTCGTTTGTGGGTTACGTCTGACGGTACAACCTATAAATTTGCGACAGACATGATGGGACTATCTATGGAAGCAACTAAAACAGATAGGGAAACAGCCCTTGGTGAAGTTGAAGAAGTAGATGTTGTTTTAGGCACACGTATTGTCCCCACGGGCAAGAAACCGAAACGAGGAGCATCGCGGTTTGTTGCGAATGTACAACTTTCAAAGGGCGACCTCAATGATACTATCATGACGAACAGTCGCCAGAAGCTTGCGTTGAAATCAGAACGGTCTGGTACACTTTCTATTGAGATGCCAGATATTGAAGAGAAAAATTGCCCAGAATTACCTATTCAGGATACGGAACTTCAGACTTTTCTTTCGTCGACTGCATTTGTTGAATCCGATCATCCTGATATACGCGCAAAAGCCGTTGAAATCTTAGATGGTGAAAACAACTCTTGGCGTGCGGCACAAAAGCTTTGTAAATGGATACATAAATCCATCTCTGAAAAACATTTGAGCGGTGGCTACAGTTCATCACTGACTACTCTTAATACACTCTCTGGGGATTGCACTGAACATACTGTCCTACTGATAGCGATGGCGCGTTCGGTCGGAATTCCGGCACGAATCTGTTCTGGATTGGTTTTCTCAGGAAATGCGTTTTATTACCATTTTTGGCCAGAGGTGTACGTCGGAAAATGGGTTCAAATGGATCCGACGTTAGGACAAGTCATCGCAGATGCCAATCACATTCTACTTGGGGGTAGGACGCTTGAAACTAATTCTATGGTTGAATACACTGAAGGGGTTTTCCGCACTCTCAATCAACTTGAAATCGCTATTGTAGAATGAGGAAATTAACGTTATTCAGACATGAGTTCAAGTTTAATCGTAGATTGGGTTGAATGGATGGAACCCTTATGCGTCAATTTAGCTGGACTCCGACCCCGGTAGGTTCGGTTTCCTAACCGAACAGGAATTATGCGGGTCCTGTTAGCCGTAGTTCCTGTTTTTTCCAACTCTGTTTGGAAGATACTGGGATAAGATGTTATTGGGAATGATCCGGCAGAATACGCGTGTGGTATTCTGCATTGGTTAGAAACCGCACCTACCGGTCCTGGATATCAGCGTTGTGTGATTTTCTTAAATTGCGCGACTACAAACGCATTTTTGATAATGATAGACGAGCATTCTGAAATTGAGGCAAGCGCGCAAGAGGCGCAATGAATTGCGCGACTACAAACGCATTTTTGCTATTGATAGACGAGCATTCTAAAATTGAGGCAAGCGCGCAAGAGGCGCAATGAATTGCGCGACTACAAACGCGGTTTTGCTATTGGCAAGCGCGCAAGAGGCGCAATGAATTGCGCGACTACGAACGCATTCTTTGTTAATGTGATGCCATCATTCTGAAATGGTATAAGAATCATTTTCATACAGGAGCATATTACTATTGGCTTTTCTCAACCCACTATTTCTCCTCGGTTTATTTGCTGCTTCAATACCACTAATCATCCATCTTTGGAGTCGCCGGCAAGCGGTGACTGTAGACTTTAGCAGTTTGATGTTCTTGGTTGCAGCACATCGTCAAAATGTGCGCAGGATACAACTCAAGCAACTATTGATTTTAATCTTACGGATGTTAATTGTAGCACTTATCGCGCTTGCTTTAGCACGCCCCTTCCTCACACTTGGACTGCCACTTGCTGCTGTGCGTGCTAAGACTGACGTTGTGATCGTTTTAGATAATTCCTATAGTATGGGGTATCAAGACGTAGATGGTGTTTGGTTTGAAAAAGCACAAACTTTGGCTTCTGATGTGCTCCGTTCCCTTCGTCATGGGGATTCTGCCTGCCTTATCCTTATGTCGGATATTCCACAACCCGTTTTTCGACAACTAACACCTGACATCGAAAGTGTCATTACCGCAATCCAACAAGCAAAGGTATCCAATCGTGCGACAAACGTTCAGCCGAGTGTTGAACTTGCGCACGAAATTCTATCTGAATCGACTCAACAAAATAAAGAACTATACCTAATATCTGATTTTGCACAGAACGGTTGGGACAATTGGGGAACGATTCAAAACCGATCTGGGGCACGCATTGTTCTACTACCCGTTAATAAAGGCACTCCACATAATACAAATATTGAAGAAATTCTGCCATCTCATCAACTAATCGGTGTTGATTTACCGTTCCACTTTAAAACTATACTAAAAAATCATTCTGATACCTCAATAGAACAAACCACGCTTACGTTTTATGTGGGAGATCAGAAAAGGAAAACACAGACATTTTCTGCTTCAGCAGATGAATCAGTAATGACTACACTAACACAGACATTTTCTGCACCGGGAACGCATACTGGATACTTTGAGTTGACTGATGATCGCTTGAATATAGATAATCGCAGATATTTCGCACTTGAAGCACTCGGAGAAATTCGGGTACTCTGCGTCAGTGGACAGACAGCGTATCTGATATTAGCACTGAATCCATCAGCAACAAAACAAACTATGGGAGCCTCAGTGAATGCTTCTATGATACAACCGACAGCGTGTACTCCGGAAGAATTTGACACCTATCCGCTTCAAGGTTTTGACATCATTCTTCTTGCAGATGTGCCAAAGATTTCTACCGAAGCAGAGGCACAGTTACAGGAGTTCATACGTCAAGGGAAAAGTGTAATAGTTTTCGGTGCTAACGATTACAATCTATCGTGGGTACCCGTCCAATTCGGTGAACCTATTACATGGCAGGTGCCGCAACAGGTTGCCAAATATGAAGAGACACATCCTATCTTTGAGATTTTTCCTGAGAACGTCTTTTCGGGTCAATACGGACCACAATTTTACAAAGGAATGAAAGTAACCCCTGCCCCAGATGCAACAGTTATTGCACGATTTGGGGATGAAACGCCATTTCTCATAGAACGGCGTGAAGGAAATAGCCATATTTTATTCTTTAATTCTGAACTCCAGCAACAACCGGGTAGTAGCGAATTGCTTGTTAATCCATATTTCTTGCCTCTCATTCAACACAGTGTCCTTTATGTGATGCGTAGTGGGACTAAGAAAAATATAAATATTGGGGAATCCTATTTAGCAAATTATCCGCAGAATCCCGGTGGTCGTGCGTGGGTAAAACGGCTTGGATCTTCTGATAATGAAGCTATGATAGCAGTACCAATTGCTGAAGATGGGACGATGCGTTTTGAATCATCAGACCTCCCGGGTATCTATCAAGTAGATGTCAAAGCACAAGATAGACTATTCCGTGACTTTTTTGCCGTTAACACCGCAGCATCTGAAGCGAATTTAGCCCCGATTTCACTACAGCAAGCCTCTGAACGAGTTCATGCACAAACTGGATCCACAAATGAAACAGGGGAATTGGATACTGATGCATTAGACATCAAAAGGCACGGTAGGGAAATCTGGGGAGAATTGCTGATATTAACTACGTGTCTTTTGCTTCTTGAAGGCTTTCTTTCTAACCGTGAAAGCACTTTAACCGCAGGTTGACGCATAATGGAAAATTTCAGAGGAACGTCCTTTTTTCGCTATACCCACCCTCTTCAGATGCACCAGTTTGCGATCTGTATATACCATAGTTTTCTCTTCTTTGTGGTGCTGTTTTGCCTCAACTCACAATCTGCCTTTGGAAACCAAGCGAACGTTGTCCGCAGTGTTGTTATAAAAGGCAATCATTCATTTTCTCATCACAAAATTCTCGAACTAATGCAAACAAAAGAAGGCATACTCTATGATGCTGAAATGTTAAAAAAGGATACTGAAAGGATTACTCGTTTATTTCATAACAATGGTATCACTTATGCGAGAGTGACCGAAAAACCGATAAAAATTGACGGTGTGATCTATGTCGGGATTGAAATTGATGAAGGGAGAATCGGGAAAATTACGTTATCTGGCAATGCGAAAACCAGAGATAATGTGATCTTACGTGAACTACTATTTCAGGAAGGTGATATTTACATAGAAGCGGATAAAACTGAAAGTGAACGGATTTTACGGCAGAAAACTTACATAGGCACAGCACAGATTGAACCAAAGTGGGATGCAGAATTGCAAAAGGTTGCGATTCATGTTACCGTTACAGAATTTTTCTCTCTTACCGGTGCGTTTGACCCAGGAATTAACAGTCAGAGTGGATACTTTCTTGCTCAATTGCGGGAGTATAATCTTTTTGGATCTGGACAAGGCGGGCAAATAAGATATGAACGAATTAGTGAAGTGGGAGAAACATCTCGTGGCTTTTTGACATTGAAATATAGGATGCCTCGTCTTGTGGATTCTCATTGGAACTTTGATGGTGAATATATCCAAAAACGCGAAGGGGATTCATGGAGTGTGTTGTTAGAACGTCCCCAATATACCTTAAAAAGCCGTTGGAGGGCAAGTTTTAGTATATCTGAATTGATTAATCAGGTGCGTTGGTACAAAAACGGGAGAAAAACAGATACGTTTGAGCAGAGTATCCACAGATCCTCCGGGAGTATACGTCGGTACTATGGAAACCGTGAACACCAAAACTATGTCGGGCTTTGGACACACTCACGACGGACAAAATACGTGCCAATTGAATCAATCCTTGTATCAGATGCGGCACCAAGTGACCAAGATATCAAACGGATAGGCATTACTGTGGGGAGGCAAAACGTTACCTTCTATAAAACACGGTTTCTCAGGAAAATGGGTGGAGATGAAGATTTTTTCACCGGTTCCCAATATAATGCCTCATTTGGATTTTCATCACCGATATACGGGTCTGATCGTTCCGAATCTTACGCCGAACTCGTCTATAATTCTGGATGGGTTAGTCGGAATCGTTTTTTTGGTACAACGCTAGTCAAATTCTCAACAAGTTTCACGAATGAGATAGAACGTTCTGTTCTTCAAGCACGGAGCACGTGGTTTTACCGTGATGTATTCAACACCGGTGACATTTATAGAGTGGATAAAGGATTTCGTAAGAACGGTTTATTTGATTTTCAACAGACATTTGTTGCCCAATTTAAAACGGAGATGCAGTTTGGATTGACCGGTGAAAGCCAAGTAATCTTAGGAGCTGATGACGGTTTGCGCGGCTACGGTTTTCGGCAGTTTAACGGTGAAAAAATGATGTTGCTAAGTTTAGAAAGCCGGACACTATGTGGGGGCACTGTCTTTAAAAAACTTAATGACGGTCTTACAAAAGTTGCTACTTTTGTAGTTTCACCTTTTATGAAAAATCGCACCGTTGATCTTGGTCTCGTTTTGAGTGCAACCGCTTTTACGGATATTGGTTACATCTGGGATGGCAATGATACGTTCAATATAAAAGATGTGAAACGGAGTGTAGGATTTGGGTTCCGGGGTAGTCTCTCTCAACTAAGTGGTGCAGGTATTTTTCGATTTGAATTTGCATTTCCCCTTGATCCGCCTTTCACCCCATCATTTCAACCGCAGTTTTTTTGGGGAGTTGAGCGAGCATTCTAAACACTCTCAAAACGATACAAACGAATGGATAAACCGCCAAGATTATCAACTGAAAATATCACATGGCGAGCCATAGTTTTAGGATTGCTGTCGCTTCCACTTAATATCTATCTTGTGGTTCAGACAGAAACGGTTTGGACAACACAATATCCCACCACGATGGCGATTTTATTCAATGCCATCTTTACACTTTTCTTGGTTGCAATCTGCAACCTTTTTCTTACACGTTATATCCCAAAATGGCAACTTTCACAAGCAGAAATGCTAACGATATACCTCATGGTAACGCTTGCATGTGTTGTGTGCGGACACGATCTATTGCAAGCAACGATGTGTGTTCTTGGGCACGCCAGTTGGTTCGCTACACCCGAGAACGAATGGCAATCACTCTTTTTCCGATATATTCCAGACTGGATTGCTGTGATGGATCGTGGTGCCTTAACAGGTTATTATGAAGGTACGTCAAATCTGTTCGAATTGGACCATATTCGGGCATGGATCACACCCGTATTATTTTGGTCTCTCTTCTTCTCTGCACTCACATTTTCAATGATAATGCTCAGTGCCATCCTACGGAAACAGTGGATTGAACATGAGAAACTGAGCTACCCGATTATCTTGCTACCTTTTGAAATGACGAAAGGAGGGGTTTTCTATCGCAATAAACTCCTCTGGATCGGTTTCGGTATTGGATTAGGACTTGACCTACTAAACGGAATTAATTTCCTTTACCCTTTCGTTCCGAGCATACCCATTCGGCATGATATTGGTCGGATGTTCACAGAAAAACCCTTTAACGCTATCGGCTCAACCCCCATTCACCTAAATCCTTACGCGATAGGAATAGGTTTTTTGATGCCGCTTGATTTGTCGTTATCCTGTTGGGTGTTCTATCTTTTCTGGAAGGCACAACTCGTCCTCGGTGCTATGTCTGGCTTGAATCAGACACCCGGTTTCCCGCATATTGATAAGCAATCACTTGGCGCATACTTCGGACTATGCTTCTTTGCACTCTGGATAACGCATAAGCACTTATGGAAGGTATTCCGTAATATTTTGGGTTTGAAAACTGACCTTGACACGAAAAATGAACCGATAGGGTATCGGGGCGCGTTTTTAGGATTTTTAATTAGTATTGCTGTTGTATTTGGATTTTGCCTGAAAGCGGGTATGTCGTGGTGGGGCATCCTCGGATTTTTCAGCATCCATTTCATACTGGTTTTAGCGTTCACGCGAATGCGGGCAGAACTCGGAACGCCTACACAAGATTTCTATCGCGCAGGTCCCAGTTTTTTCCTAACTTCACTCTTGGGGTCAAGAAAGATTGGTGCACAAACGTTAACAGGGTTCTCCTTCCTATACGGCTTCACTCGCAACTACCGTTCGCAACCGATGCCGAATCAATTGGAAGGTTTTAAGCTTGCAGAAAAAGGAGGAATTAATAGCCGACAACTGCTTTGGGTAATGTGGGGAGCATCTGTCATTGGACTACTCATCGGCTTTGTCGCTTTCCTATATGCTGGCTATCAACACGGAAGTTTGGGAACATGGCGTGGACAAGAAGCGTTTAATGACCTTCAACGTTGGTTGACGTTTCCAAGTGATACTGAATGGAGACAACTCAGTTTCTTCGGTTTTGGCATTGTTCTCACACTGAGCACACTCTTTATGCGATTACGTTTTATTTGGTGGCAACTGCACCCGCTCGCTTATCCACTTGCTGGCAATTGGAACTTCGGGAGGCTTTGGTTTCCTGTTTTTCTGGCGTGGGGAATTAAATCTATACTTGTTAGACATGGTGGAATCGGGGCGTATCGCAAGACTCTCCCACTGTTTTTTGGCGCAATGCTGGGTGAATTCGTTATGGGCAGCCTATGGGCAATTTTAGGCTTATCTCTTGGACAACGGATGTATTCATTCAAGCATTGGTAAAAGGATCAAATGTATATGAAAAAGTCCAACAATAGGATGAACATATTGGCGCGCCATGATGAAGAATTGAATAAACATTCAGCAATATCTGAGGAATGTCACAACCCCTCTCGGTATGTAGATTTTAATGCGCGCTTTCTACACAATGCTATCACTGAACAATATTTAAAACTCCATCATGCGCGAGTGGTATCCACCTTACTTATTTTCATCCTTTTTGTCCTTTTTATCCTTTTTATCCTTTTTTGATCGAAGCTCTTGAAGTATCTCAACAACAGTTCCCATCTGTTCCTCTAATTTGTCAAGCCGTGGTTCAACGGGATCAGATTTTTCATCATCCTCTATTATTTCAACAGATTCAATCGTAGATTCCGAAGATTCATCGTCCTCCGAATCTGTTTCCCTCATACTGAAGATGTTGCGAGCTACAACATCACCGACATCTTTCATCACGTTGCCGATTGTTTCCTTCTCTCGCTTAAAGTCGAAATCGAAATCGAAATTACTCATTCCGTCTTTGAGATACGTGGCAACTTGATGATATGCATAACCGATGTCACCAACTGATGCGCCATCGTCTAAAGGTTCAAAAAATCCCTCCGGCAGTGCCTCTAAATCATTTAGGCGTGCCAGCGCGTTGTTGAATTGTCGGATACACCTTGCTTCACCACTCGACAGGTCTAATAAAGAAGCTTTTTCAAGATGCTTTGTTGTTGCCTCCAACATACGGACAATTCGCCGAATTTCCTTTTGGGTTTCACGTTCATTACTCATTATAAATCTCCTTATTATGGCTTTTGATACTATAGAGTCTTTAACTTATGTAAAGGATAGTAAAAAAGTTAAAAAATACTCTTTATACCAAATTAACTTGATCCCAATCTATCGGTGCGGTTAGGAAACCGCCCATAAGCGTCAATTTAAGGAAATAAACCTATATTTTGGATATCTTAGCCCCAGCGGGGCGGAATGTGTGTAGACCACGATCCATACCAAACTCAAGCCCCAGCGGGGCGAAAGGTGTATATGGGCACATGTTGTCAGACACCTGTCACCCCGCTGGGGTTCAAGAGACTGTTGGACACCGTTTTCTATACACCTGTCGCCCCGCTGGGGCTAAAGAGTTGTGGGTATCACTTTTTCTATACACCTATCGCCCCGCTGGGGCTAAAGAGTTGTGGGTGCTTTCGTTGCTATAAACATATCGTCCCTACGGGACTAAAGAGGGTTTCTCGGACACGGAAAACCACTAAATTGACGCTTATGGTGCGGTTAGGAAACCGCACCATAGGCGTCAATTTAGCAGTTTCCAACTACGGTAGGTGCGGTTTCCTAACCGCACCTTTTTGTATCAACACCTCAAATAACGCAAAGGACGAGAATATCAGCGTTCGTAGTCGCGCAATTCACGCGCCTCTTTTCTTCAAATGTAAGAGGCGCAATGAATTGCGCGACTACAAACGAGTTCTTTCCTTAAATTGACGCCTATGGTGCGGTTAGGAAACCGCACCTACCGGGTGGGATCAAGTTAATTTGGTATAACAGATTGTGCTACAAAGTATTATCAACTCTCTTTTAATTCACCTACATTGCGTCTAATTTTTATTGCCGCTTTAATGATGTCTTCTATATCCTCTTCTGTTCCCATCAAAACATTTTGACTAAAGGCAAGTCCGGATTGGCATATCTTTTCAGTTTCGGGACAGTGAACTTCAGAATAGTCAAGGTTTTGACCAAACAGATCAGATTTTAGAAAAGATGCACGGGACATCGGTGTGTTATACCAATATCCTATAGGTATACCTTCGGCACGCATTGCATCAATAAACATTTTACGTGAGATACCCTCAAACTCTTCAGAATCAAAAATCGCTTTGTAACCGTGAGAGCCGCATCGTGTTGCACGGGGATCAATTCGTGTAACTTTGATTCCTGGAATCTCGCCAAACCATCCATCTAACCAACGCATATTCATGTGTCTGTAGTTAGTTTCTTCCTCAAGTCGCGTCAAACGTGAGAGAAGCAGTGCTCCTTGCCATTCTGTCATTCTGAAATTTCCACCGAACGGTTCAAGGTTACCGAATTCTGCTTCTGGTGCTGGACGTCCGCAGTTGTGCAATGCCCATACCCGTTCATAGAGTTCTCTATCGTTCATCAAAATGATTCCACCCTCACCCGCACAAAGGTTTTTGGATGATTGAAAACTGAAGCATCCGAAATCTCCCCAACTTCCTACACCTCTGCCACGCCATTCGGCACCATGCGCCTGTGCACAATCCTCAATGAGTTTGAGGTTATGCTTTTTAGAGATTTCTACAAGCGTGTCTAAATCTGCTGGGTATCCGGCTATGTGGACAGGTAGGATTGCTTTCGTCTTTTCCGTAATAGCATCTTCAATTTTGGAAACATCTATTAGAAAACTATCGGGGGCAGTATCTACAAAAACAGGCACAGCGTGTGCCATAAGAATAGCGACTACTGTTGCCTGAAAGGTATACGGGGTGGTAATTACCTCATCGCCAGGACCTACCGCTGCGGCTTTTAAGGCGATATAGAGTGCGGAAGTGCCGCTATTGACGCAAACACCATAGTTCGCACCTTGAAATTCAGCAAATTGTCTCACAAATTCAGGAACCTTTGTCCCGCCAACACCCCACTGTCCGCTGTTATAGATACTCTCAAATGCCTCTAAATCAGCAGGATCAAGCGTGGGCCACGTAGGATAAGGCTTGGTGCGGATCTGTTCACCGCCATTTATTGCTAAAACTGCCATGTCAAGACTCCATAGGTATTTTCAATTGATGTAACGTTGTCAACTACTAATTGGTAATAGAATTTGGAAAATTTTGCACAAATTCTGGTGGAAATCTTCCAGATGTAACTTCATCAATTAAGTCGTTTAGTGCATTCTGTGCTTTCTCTGCCAATTCAGGGGTAATAACACCTTCTTCAAGGGCAGTTTCAAATTCATCCTCATCTTGGATTTCATAACTGCCATCGGGTGATACCCATAAATCAAGAAATAGGTCTACAATTTCAAATTGATCCGAGCTGCGCTTCACCGGCATCATAATATCGCAATAATAGCCTGTCCATTTGTTATCAAGATTGTATATTTTGCCGATGTCATACCAGAGTCCAGTAAATACAAACCAGACGGCTGTGAAGTTATCCCCTAAAACGGTTTCGCCATTCAGAACAATAGGAGATGACGGTTTTATTCGCTGAGACGTGACAATAACCTCTGAATCTTCATATAGCAATTCCTGTTGAAAGTAATTAACACGATCAGGTAGTCTTTTATAGGTCAGGGTTATTGTTTCCATCGTTTTGTTCCTGTTTTATTAACGTGAGTTCGATATTATACCAAATTAACGGGATTAGAAGTTTTCTAAGCAAGTTTCAATATTAAATATGCACATTGTACGTTGATGGCGGGCGGGGAAACCCCGCCCCTACGAGTTCGGCACCTGCCGGAAAATCGAAAGATTATTTTTTAATATTGCTTAATAGCGGTTAGCATTGCGAGGCACGGGGACCTCGCGCTACAAATGGGGTTAATTTAGTATTAGAATCTGTGTGTCCATCCAAAAGTTAAAAAGAGTTGGGTTTCACTCATTTTTCTGTCCTTTCAGTTTAAATGGAGGATGGATCACGTTTTTATGTCGGATTTTATTGTGTATTCCGTTCTACCCAACGGACAGTAGTCATTGAATCTTTTTATCGAACTCACGTTCTTTAGTCCTTACGGGACTAAATATAATACCAATTCTGATAAATAAAATGTCATTACGATGATATTGTGACATTTTCATCTTCTTTTAATATTGATTGAATGTAAGAGGCGCTATGAATTGCGCGACTACAAACGAGTTCTTTCCTTAAATTGACGCTTATGGTGTGGTTAGAATGCAGATCGCATTTGGGTGAGTACACCGCAAAACCGCACCTACCGGGTTGGGTTATTACTGATGCGGTTTCCGAACCGCGCCTATCGCAGTTGGGTTATTGATCTTGTTAATTGGAATCAAGTACTTCACGGAATGCTTTGATATGCTCAGGAGTCGTGCCACAACAGCCACCGATAATGTAGGCACCCGCTTCAATGAGGTTGGGGATGTAGCCTCTCATCTCGTCAGCAGTTTGTGTATAGACAGTTTTATAATTTTCATCAAGTTCGGGCATGCCTGCGTTCGGATATGCCATCATTTGTATGCCGTTGACATTCATCTCTGTCAATGCTGAATTTAGCTGCTGTGTTCCTGTTATAGCATAAGGCATTCCAGAATGTTCCGCTCGTTTTGATTCTGCTCCACAGTTTAAACCTATTATGTCAATGTAATCTAAGAGTGAGTCCCCTCTTGAAAACTCTCCACTGGCAAGGAATTCAAGCAAGTCTGAAGCGGAATGTCCCCAGTCGGTTTTATAAATCACTTCGCCTGTCTTTCGGTCTTTTGTCCATTTGTATGTCAGGTTTACTGCTATTGGTAGTCCCGTCTCGCGTGCAATGTCAACCGCAATGGCTGCTTCTTTGGCGGAGAACATCGTTTCAAGACAAAGAAAATCTACACCTTCTTCTGCAAGTGTGTGAATTACCAGTTTATGCGCTTCACGAACGTCAACATTTGCAATACCAAAGGTGGTATCGCCACTATCTGCTTCAATCGCACCCGGCGATGGTCCAACAGAACCGGCAACATAAATATCTCTTTCACTCTCGGCAACAGCAGTTTTCGCATGTTGCACACCGAGTCGTATAAGCCGTTGTGCATCCGATTTATCTTGTCCAGCCATTTGCAGGTGAAGTGGGGAAACAACAAATGTATTTGTGCCGATAACCTCTGCCCCGGCACTGATATAATCTGCATGGATACCTACAACATCAGTAGGATGCGATTCGTTGGCAAGCGCACTATTCGCAAGTTGTATGTCGCGCGCAAAAAGTTGAGACCCAAATCCACCATCATATAGAATAGGTGTATCGGATGTTAAACGTTCTCGGAATGCTTTCACTGTTGTGTCGTTTCTCCTTATGTCTTTGTAATATCCGTGGGCATCGGTTTGAATTGACACCCCTCTACGAATACTTCAAAGAAATCTGGTGTTGTTTCAAGCTCAATATGCTCAATGTTTTTGACAAATGCTTCAATAGCTGCACGTTTTTCTCTTGAAAGCAGGACCTCTTTTGCACCGCCTACTGCTGCGTTCCCAATTTTGACAATCCGATCCGATGGGACAGGTGCGAGAAAACCGATGTCAATAGCATCTTTCTGGTTTACATAGTTCGCAAATCCACCTGCTAAAAAGAGTTTGCTGATGTCTTGGGGAGAACAACCAAAATGGCGCAGGACGATGTATTGTCCACAGTAGTTTGCTGCCTTTGCTTGCGCTAAATTACTTGCATCATCACGCGAGAAGGTAATACCGTGTTCGGGCAAAAGTGGCATTACCCGCTGCTTTCTATCTGCAAAAACACCTTTTGGACTCATCTGATCGTACCGCCGAAGTTCAGCAAGCAGGGAAATAAGACCTGAACCGCACAATCCTTGCGGTTTTTCTGCCCCAATTGTCTCGTAGTCAATCTTACCGTCAACCCATTTCACCGATTCAATTGCGCCGGGGTAGGCAGGCATTCCGTATTCTATGCCGCCACCTTCAAATGCGGGACCCGCAGGACAGGATGCGGCAACCATTCGCTCTGAATTTCCTACCACGACCTCAGTGTTTGTGCCTACATCAACTAACATAACGATTTCGTCTTGTGATTGCATATCAACCGCGACTAAATCAGCTGCGACATCTGCGCCGACGTGGCTTGCGATTAATGGTAGACTGTAAACCATCGCCTTCGGATTAGAACGAATGCCTATCCGACGTGCCTTTTCGGTTAGTGATGTCGTTGAACGGATTCCATCAAGAAATTCATGCTCAATCAGAGATTTATAAGGCTTTTGCCCAATGCTCTGTACGTCTTGTTTGAAAAAGATGTCGCGCATCGTTGTGTTTCCCGCAACAACGATTTCATAAATTTCCTGCCGAACAAAATCATGCCGTTCACACATTTCTATGATCTGACTGTTCAACGCTGCTATAAGGGATTTGCGTAACTCACCCTCAAATTCACCATCATAAGAAATTCTGTGCATGATGTCACTGCCACCGAAACGTTGGGGGTTTTCAAAGGAACTGACAGAGACAGTCTCACCGTTTTCAAAATCCACAAGATTTGCCACCACAGTAGTGGTGCCGATGTCTATGGCAAGTCCATAGAGATGTCCACGATACCGATCAATAGGTTCGTTGTCGTAATAGACAATTCCATCGCGATGTGTGACAAGTGGATTAAGAGAGGCGGATGGATCAACACCTGATTTTGCGTTGTCGGTGTTGATATGTGTGAGAATCTTTGGGGTGCGGCGTAGTGGTGCGAATTCAATGTGCTCATCAACATCCAGTACAACGGCTTGGCAGGCAAGACGGTAGTTATCTTTGAGGAAGGCTTCAACTTCGTTAGGAGGACGAAGACTATCCATGCCACTTTTGATCTCAACGATGCACTCGTGGCATTGTCCAGTCCGAAAGCAGGAGGTGGGAACTTGAACGACTAAATCGTCCGCATAGTCAAAAACAGTTTTTCCGGGAGTGAGTTGATAAACCTTACCGTCGCAGGCAATTGTGCCTTTTGGTTTCTTATTGGGTTGTGTCGTCTGGTCGGTTTCATCTGTTTCCCACGCATTGCGATAATCTAACTTGTCGTCTCCGACACAAAGGAGTCCGGTGCCTGCATCAATTTTGCGTTGGTTTCGGCATCCGAATTTCGCTGTGCAGTGGTCAAATCTGTTTTTGTAGGGGCATCGGTAGGTTGCTTGTTCATCAGCGTGGACGACCAAATCCTCAAAAATCTGTGTAATTTTGTTGAGTCGTTTCTCATACTCAGTTTTATCAATTTTCTTCATATATAAAACAATCTGTGAGTTTTACCATTCCTCCGGTTCTTCTTGAAGGAACTGTTTTGCTAAGGCAACACATTCTAAGGCGTCTTTTCCGTATCCATCAGCCCCCATATCATCAGCGAATGTCTGCGTGACAGGGGCACCGCCTACCATAATTTTGACTTCTTCGCGCAGGTCTTCATCAATAAATGCATCAATTGTCTTGCCCATGTTCGGCATAGTTGTCGTCAGCAAGGCAGACATACCTAAGATAGGTGCTTTGTATTCTTCTACCGCCTCAATAAATTCATCTTCTGAGGTATCTACCCCCAAATCGTGAACAACAAAACCTGATCCTCGCAGCATCATGATGCAGAGGTTTTTTCCAATATCATGTAGGTCGCCTTTGACAGTTCCCATAATCACAGTGCCGACAGGTTCAATCCCAGAATCGGAGAGAATGGGTTCAATATGTGCCATTCCCGCTTTCATCGCGCGTGCACATGCAAGGACTTCTGGCACAAAGATGAAGTTCTCTCGGAACTTAATGCCGACTATGCCCATTCCAACAATTAGACCATCATCCATTATTTCTAAAGCCTCTATGCCTTCTGCGAGTGCTTCTTGGGTTAAGTCATCAACAGTATGGTGATCACCATCAATCAGCGCGGCAGAAATATCCTGCATTGCGGGTGTTGTTTGCGCGAACATCTCAATGAAAAGTTCTATTTCATTGGGACGTTCAAGATATTCCTCAATTTCTTCCCTGATAAATTCGTTCGCAATATCATTAATAGATGCCACAGTTTCCGTATTCCTCCTTGAAAATATAGGATACCACACCTATGATAAAATGGCAACGAAATATCATCAATTGGAGAATGGGATTATAAATTTGTCGTGGGAACGATATTAGGATTCATGATGGAGGTGCAGTAAATCAAAGCCGAAGTCACGTAAAAATCTTAAGCCTATTCGCAGATTTACGATCCGAGTGGTCCTTGTGTATACACAGAGTCTTTACCAAATTGCTCAAGGAGCCATCCGCGCAACGGCACATCTTCATCAGTCGGGACATAACGTCCATTGTTTTTCACTGCGGCACCGAGTAATTGTCTGCGTATTGGATCGCAGCGTTCATAGAGATGTTCAACCGTCATATCATCTTTAGGACGAATCCATCGGTATCCGTAGCCGTAAAAGAGAGCCTTCCGAGTCATCTGTGAGGTGTTCGGACTGCGCGAATGCCAAAGCCTTCTATCAAACAGGACTGCTGTACCTGGCTCAACACATACCGGTATCGCATCTTCGGGGATACCTGAAGCAAGACTTTCGCGTGGGTCACGACTGATTTCTGATTCAGGAAGCGGCACATCCGAAAAATGACTGCCGGGACGAATGTAAAAATTACCGCGTCCGGGTTCGGAGACATCTGTGAGGAAATATGCTACCTTCAATGAAAGTCGGGGACGCGGATGCGTTTCCATCTCAATATTGACGCGACCGCTATCTTGATGCCATTCCAACCATCCGTCACCCTCTTGTACGTCTGATGAGGTAGGTGGTTTAACGTGCATGTGTGCGTGGTAGAGATAGATATTCCATCCCAAAATACCCCACACTTTGGGGAGCGTTGTAGGTAGGTCAACAAGGTTCAAAAACATGTCATTTATCCCTAAGAAATTTGACCAACCCCAGTGGTTTCCAGGTTTTGCTTTGCCTGTAGCTAGTGCGTCTCTGTATATTGCATCTACAGCACTTAATAATCGCTCTACCATGTCCGATGATAATGCATTGGGGACGTAAAGGTATCCCTGTTCTTCAAAATGGTTTCGCTCTTTTTCTGTTAATAAGTGAGCAAGACAATCTCCGTTCATAATTCGCACTCCGTTTGAATTACAGCATAATTACACATCACCCTTCATAGGACGATTCGGATGGCTAAAACCGATACCACGTTTGGATGTTTCTATAAATTGGAGTAGATATTCAACTTCTGGATCTGCTGGTAATTCCTCTCTTACTTTTGTGACAGCACGATTGAATATAAGTGTCCATGTCGGGTTTCGCTTCGCTCTACCCATAGGCGTCAATTTAAGGATTTTCAACATTTTGTAGAAGTCTAAAAGTTGTGTGTTTGCCAATGCTTCGTATCCTCCTATCATCATTGAGTATAGTCTGTTTTATATCCCTAAGAGTTCTGCATAAAGCAGTTTTGGATTTACGAAAACTGATTGTAATGATGCGTGCGTATAAACTGACAAGTTCAGCTGTTTTGATGATATTATATAGTATACATCTCCATCCGATTGCTATCATCACCCAGTGTCTTATGAGTTGTGCGATGAGTTTGGCATATACCTCACATAAGACCCGATAAGGTTTTTTGCTTCGGGATGTGTGAACTTTCCCGATGCTTTTGAAAGATTTAAACATCAACTCAACTTGCCACCGGATGCGAACAAGGGCTGCGATCTGTTCAGGGGTAAACTGATCCGTATCTATATTTGTGATATAGATGTTCCATCCTGCGAGTTTTAGGCGTTGTTTTGAAGGATTTGTCTGTCTGCGTTTAGCATCTCGTCTGATATATCGGCGACGCTTGTTTGCTTCTTCTTCGCTGATCCGTAAGGCGACAAGGTGTGCTGGAAGTCGCTTTGAAGCACCGATGAAGCAACTCAGGTTGACGGTGTCTGAGGTTTCTGAGGCAAGCCGCTTCTGTAAACAAAAAGGTTCTTGTTGTTCGTCAAAAAGTGAACAACCGGCTTTGAACTTTGTTATCCAAAAGACGCCGGCTTGTGTCAATCTTTCAAACTCGGCAAGCGAAAAATAGCCGAGGTCTGCCAAGCGTAAACTGCCCGCAGGTAGAGGTTGAAACTGCTCTTCCGCCTTCGTATCAGCAGTGGTGCCATCCGTAAGTTGAAAGTGCTGGAAAGTGCCGGTCAAAACATCAAAGCGGACTTGGAGTTTCAAGGCAGCTTTATTTTTTTGTGTTCTACAGGATGCGCCTTTCCATATTGTATGGAGTTCATCTAAGAGTGTGATCCAAGTGCTATCTTGCACATAAACACCCGTGAAGTGTTTCAACAACGGGAGACATTGAGGTTTGAGGGTAAGCACTTGGCTTGCCGCTTCTTCAAGTGTTGCCTTCAGTGTCTCGGCTGCCTCGGGTGTCATCCGTTGTTCAATCGCTTGACGAGAGACGTCAATGCCTAAAGCCTGTGCGGTATTGGCAAGATCAGCATAACTGGCATCAGGTGCTTCAAGCCACCCGAATACGAGGGTCTGAATAAAGCCAGCACCTGTGAGTTTACGTATTCTTTGAACCAACCCACAACGCTGGGCTATCTCATTGGCTCTATTTTGGAGTATCTCTTGCATTTTATCGGGAACCTGTGTTAGTATAGACATCGGAACACCTCTTTTGTAGAATTAATTAAAATCGTTTTCTACATTATGTAAGAGGTGTCTCCATTTTGCAACACTTTTTTTATCAAAATACACAAAATATTTTCTTAAATTGACACCTATGGGTTTCGCTTCGCTCTACCCATAGGCGTCAATTTAGCGGTTTCCAACCCCGGTAGGTGCGGTTTCCTAACTGCACCATTGGCGTCAATTTAGTGGTCCCTAACCCGGTAGGTACGGTTTCCTAACCGCACCTTTGTATCAACATCTCAAATAACGCAAAGGACGAGAATATCAGTGTTCGTAGTCGCGCAATTCATTGCGCCTCTTTTCTTTGAATGTAAGAGGCGCAATGAATTGCGCGACTACAAACGAGTTCTTTCCTTAAATTGACGCCTATGGTGCGGTTTCCTAACTGCACCTTTTTGTATCAACATCTCAAATAACGCAAAGGACGAGAATATCAGCGTTCGTAGTCGCGCAATTCATTGCGCCTCTTTTCTTTGAATGTAAGAGGCGCAATGAATTGCGCGACTACAAACGAGTTCTTTCCTTAAATTGACGCATAAGGGTTTCTTCCAAGGCGAAATCATTATTTGGGCAATACCCTCACCTTTTTAGTTATAATACCGTTGAGAAACGTTCAATCAGAAGGTGTTTCGTTTTGTCCGTTAGCGAGTTGGGTACGAAGTCGTTCTAACTCAGTTTCCAGTTCGCGTCTTCGTTCTGCTTCTTCTGCTGCGATCATTTCCGCCATCTCCTGGAGGTGTTGTGCTTGTATTCGGAGGTGTTGTTCTTCCATAGATGTTGTTATTGGGGTGCCGTCAGGCAGGGACGGACGCAAAAGCCTAACGTGCGTATCTTGTTGTTCTTCCCACCGAAACCAGAGATTTAACACTTCACTGAACAAGCCACCTTGTGCATCTGGCACTATCTCAACGATACCACCTGCAGCACCCTGCTGCCACCCACGAAATTCCGCAGGCTTCTTCAGTTCCGGTTGATGTATAAAGTATTCTTGCACGCCCATATCTGTCAGATATACACTGATTTTTCTATCCCGATCCTGACGCGCTGTTGAATCAGAAAGAAACTCAAAAACAGCAACGGGTGCTGCACCCTCTGCCCACGTATAGAAACTGCGGCGTAGCGGATATTTATCAACACCAAACACGATGTAGATATCAGGGGCGACACATTTTGTGATGTCTCCTTCGCTATAATAGATAAAACTGTCAACAGCAATGTGAACCAGTTCGTTGATTGCGAAGTATCGCTTGAGTTGGTCGGATAACGTAATTATCTGTTCAGCGTGAAAATCGGTTTCAGCCATAGGTTCATCGTCCTCACAAGGATAACCTTCAATATAAACGGTCGGTTTTCCGGTAGCTTTTGAAAAAACAGGCATGTACTTTTTTTGTTTGAATGCAAAGTCGTTTACGGTATCCATGATTTTCTCCTGTGTGTATCCGGCAGCAAGAATTCTCACCCGCGTGAATATGTTTATCAGGAGGGGTGTGTATAGATATGCTGATTTGGAACGATCTCGTTCAATTAGGCGCACCCCTCAATTAAATTTTGTTCATTGGAAACTATGACTACGTATCGCCCTTCACAGAACGATTCGGATGGCTAAAACCGATACCACGTTTGGATGTTTCTATAAATTGGAGTAGATATTCAACTTCTGGATTTGCAGGCAATTCCTCTCTTGCTTTTGTCACAGCATGCCTTAAGGGTAAGCCAGAACGGAATAAAATACGGAAGGCTTTCTTTAGGAGGGCAAACGTTTCAGGGGAAAGTTTTGCTAAGGGATTGATTCGCGATGTACGAATACCGATGCGATTTAAGTCCCGGACACGGGCAGGTTGACCCGCAGAAAGCATAAACGGGGGAATGTCTTGCGAGATTTTTGAACAGCCTCCTGCCATCGCCATTTTACCAACACGAACAAATTGATGAAGTGCAGCATACGCACCGAGGCGGGCATCGTCTTCAATTGTAACGTGACCGGCAAGTGTAGCAAAATTCGCCATAATCGTTCTGTTGCCGACAATAGAGTCATGGGCAATGTTCACCCAATTCATAAAAAGGTTATCGTCCCCGATCACAGTTTCACCATCTTCAAAGGTTGAGCGAGAGATAGAGACATACTCACGCATGACGTTACGATTACCGATTCGGACATAACTGCGTTCCCCATTATACTTGAGGTCCTTTGAGGGATTTCCGATAGAAGCACCAAAATAGACTTGGCAATTTTCACCAATAGTTGTCCATTTTCCGATCTGAACATGCGGTCCGATAACAGTATTTGCACCAATCTGAACATGGTCTTCAACAATGGTATAGGGATCAATGCGAACACCTTCACCCAATTCGGACGTAGGTGATATAATTGCGGTTGGATGAATGTTTGTCGCTGTCACAAGTTTGCCTCTACTTTTATATTATTTTTCTTGGTATTAGGTGCGGTTAGATGAAGATTAAGAATTTAATCGGGTAATTTCATAACCATGTCCGGTGCGGTTAGGAAACCGCATCTACCGGTAACGGAGAAAATTAGAATTACCGAATTAATAAATTAATCTTCATGAAACCGCACCTACCGAGTGGGATCAAGTTAATTTGGTATTACAAGGATTTCGGTGTTGATGAGTCTACCTGTTTTCTGAAGGCGCAAGCGCAATAGACAATTCAGCCTCAGATGCAAGATCATCTCCGACATACACCTCACCCGTGATTCGTGCCAAGGTGCTGCGTCTCTGGACAATCTCAATTTCTAATCGAAGTTGATCTCCTGGTATAACAGTTTTGCGAAAAGTTGCTTTGCTGATAGATCGGAAATAACCGAGTTGGTCCTTTTCCCCGATTTCCTGTAGCAACAACCACGCGCCGAGTTGGGCAAGTGCTTCAACTTGCAAAACCCCGGGCATCACGGGTTGTGCTGGAAAATGCCCCTCAAATATTGGTTCGTTGTACGTAAGATTCTTTATGCCAACAGCACTTTTTCCGTTTTCAAATTCAATCACCCTATCAATCAGACACATCGGATGACGATGTGGCAGAACTCGGTAGATATCAATAGCCTCAATTGTTTGATTTTTCTTATCATTCTCCGAGTTTGCGAAATCAAGGATTCCTTTTTCTGTCAAAGCTTGAACAAATTGTGCATGGAATGTATGCCCAGTGCGCATTGCTATGACTCTCGCTTTCGGCAGGTATCCGGCAAGGTAGAGATCACCGATAAGGTCAAGCGTTTTATGCCGGACGAATTCATCTTCAAACCTCAGCTCGGAACTCGTTTGTCCGTTCGGTTTAATAACCAGAACATTCTCATAACTTGCCCCTTTTCCGATACCGAGGGATTGCAATGCTTCAATTTCGGCTTCAAAACAGAAACTACGCGCTGGTGCAATTTCGTTAATATAGGTATCTGCGGTCATCTCCCAAGTGGCAAATTGTGTGGTTGTATTCGGGTGATCATAAGCGAACGAAACTTCAAAAGTATCGGAAGGGAGAAAGATAAGTTGCTTGTTACCGTCACAGACTGCGAAGGGTTCGGTAACTTCAATGAAACGGCGCGGTGCATCTTGCTGCGTGAGTCCTGCTTCTTGGATTTTCGTGATATAAGGTAAAGCACTACCATCAAGTCCTGGAGGTTCCTGTGCATTGAGTTCAACTCTTGCATTGTCAATCCTAAGACCCGCAAGAGCAGACAAAAGATGTTCAACGCTACTTATCGTTGTGTTGCCATGTTGTAAACTGGTGCAACGTGGTAATACCTCCGCCCAATTTTCAGGACAGACTTTTACCTCTGATGTTCCGGGTTGGTCAATCCGTTGAAAGACAATACCTGAATCAATAGGTGCTGGTTTTATAGTCAACTCAACTGGCTCTCCCAGCATCAACCCTTTTCCAGTAATTGTGACTTCAGACTGAAGTGTTTGTTGAGATTCTACATTTCCCATATATATGTATGACTCCGTTCACGAATATATGTTTATTTATGTGTGTTTTTGATTCGTTTATCTGATTATTCTATAGACTATTTGAAGCAGCTTTTCTCCGTTTAACCTGACGAATCATTCGATTGTGTTCAGCAAGCGTCTTTGAAAAATGGTGTTTTCCCTTCTCAATAGCGACAAAATAAAAATAAGATGATTTTTCTGGTCTCAATGCCCCTAAAATTGAAGCCATTCCTGGATTACCGATTGGACCGGGCGGTAAGCCTTTATGGAGATATGTATTGTAGGGTGATTCTACTTTCAGGTCTTCTCTTGTCAATAATCGTTTCGGATCACCTAATGCGTAAAGTACGGTCGGGTCCGCTTGAAGTCGCCAGTTAAGCTTTAGCCGATTGTGAAAAACACTGGCAATTTGAGGTATCTCTGATTTTGATCCTGCTTCTCTTGCAATTATTGATGCGAGCGTTATTACTTGGTGACGTGTAAGCCCCAGTGCTGCGGCTTCTTTTGCCAATGTCTCATCCCATCTTTTATCAGATTCAGCGAACATCATATTAACAACTGTTTCAGTTGTGCTACCCTTAGCAAATTTATAAGTATTCGGAAAAAGATAACCTTCCGCTGTAGTACCTTCAGGTACGTATTTTTGAAGTAATTCAGGCAACTGCATTGCTTCCCGAAACGATTCTGTGGTGCCCAATCCAGTCGATTCCCAAAGTTCTGCAATCGCTGTTGTCGTAATACCTTCAGGGACAGTAAAAGTCCGATACTCAATCTGACCTTTCTTGAGTTCATCAAGAATCTGCATGAGCCGCATGTCACGACTCAGTTGATAAGTGCCTGCCCGGAGTTGCGTGCCTACGCCACGATACCGTGCTGCAACTTTGAAAACAAAAGGACTCCGAATTAAATTATTGGTTGTAAGTTGTTTCGCAATTGCTGTTGTACTGCTACCGGGAGCGATCGTAATGGAGACAATTTCCTTTGATGAAGCAGTCGAGGATAGGTAATATCCACCAACTATAACCACACTTAAGCAGATGATTCCAAGACAACCGAGGGTGTATAATAATAACCTCCGAACTCGTTTCCGAGTTAATATTGATCCTATATTCCATAGGGACATGGGATGCCTCCAAATCAACGCCTAATTATATAAACTACAACAATGGGTTAGCGAAGATGTTGAGAACTTTGTCCTTACTTTTTATTTGTGTTACTGCGTAGATATTCATCTAAGATTATCACGGCTGAAATTTGGTCAATAACCTTTTTTCGTTCTTTTGGATCCATGTTGACTCGATCCAAAATTTCTTCTGCCTCCGAAGTCGTAAACCTCTCATCCAAGAACTCAACAGGCACCTTAAGCCCCTTAGCTAGTCGATTCCCAAATTTCTGTACTTTCTCCGCTTGTGTGCCAACGGTTCCGTCGAGTGAGATAGGCAGCCCAATGATGATTCGTTCAACCTCGTGAATAGAGACAAGGTCACCTATCGCTGTTATATCACGTTGTCGATTTGTCCGAGTCAGTGTACATAATGGATGCGCGCCACTCCCAAGTACATCGCTAACCGCTATACCGATCCTTACGTCACCGACATCTAATCCAAGTAAAACAGCCATACTCACTCCTTTAGCGGAAACTCGACTAAATGCCTCTGATTTCTTTTTAAAATTCTACACGAAAAAACAGATATCGTCAAGACAAATATGAGTGTTTAAATATTTTGGCACTAAGATTCAATTTACGAAATGTCCATTGCGTTTTTCTATCGTAGGTCGGAGTCTCTGAGTTCTCCCCGCCAAGTCTGATGTATCCAAACAACGGGCAGGTATAGAAACTCGCTCCTACAACGAAAGATGGAAGTCTATTGCTAAAACTTTATACACCGTTTTTGACAATCTTGTTGATAAATTATACATATTCTGATATAATTTTTCCACAAAAAAGTAATCATGTTTGAAATATCATACCGTGTTTTGAAACACGAATTAGAAAAGATCCGCATGTCTACACATCGTCTCTATTATGGGGATAACCTCTCAATACTTCGGGAACATGTTGATGATGAAAGCATCAATATGATTTATATTGATCCACCGTTTAACACAGGAAAACTTCAGCAACGCACTGAAATACAAGTTGAACAGGATGATCAAGGCGACCGAGTGGGTTTCCAAGGCAAAACATATCGAACAACCAAGGGTAAAAGTACACACTATTCCGATAAGTTTGAGAATTCTGATAGTTACTTTCAGTTTTTGCGACCTCGTTTTGAAGAGGCGTACCGCATTCTTCACCCGCATGGAAGTTTTTTCTTTCATATTGATTACCGAGAGGTGCATTACTGTAAGGTGATGCTTGATGATATTTTTGGGCGAGAATCATTTATGAATGAGATTATCTGGGCTTATGATTACGGTGGACGATCTAAATCTCAATGGTCCGCTAAACACGATAACATCTTGTGGTACGCTAAAACACCGAAACATTATACCTTCAATTTTGATGAGATGGATAGGATCCCCTATATGGCACCCGGTTTAGTCGGCAAAGAGAAGGCAGCGCGCGGGAAAACACCTACCGATGTCTGGTGGCACACAATTGTCAGTACTAGTGGACAGGAAAAAACCGGATATCCGACACAGAAACCGCTCGGCATCCTGAATCGTATTGTCAAGGTGCATTCATCCGATGGAGATACACTTTTGGATTTTTTTGCTGGCAGCGGATCATTTGGAGTGGCTGCAGCACTACACAACCGTTCTTCGATTTTGATTGATAACAATATCCCCGCAATCAGGAGCATTATGAGTCGATTGGCAACTTTTGGTGTTGAACTTGTTAACGCAAATTACGAGAAAATGTTGTAAAAAAATTTGGTTGCATTTTAGTATGTAGTTGGACAAAATCAAAATATTTCTCTATCTTTATCAAGTTTGGTGACTCAATTTATAACAAGTAGTTCATTTAAGGTCGGACCTTGAAATATGAAGCATAAATAGTCCGCACAATTATCATCAGAATAGGATATAGTAGACACCCGGAGGTGTAAAATGAAAAGGCTAAAGGAAATATCAGAACAGATAAAAGAGAGTATCAACCAATTTATAGAAGAGGCAGAAAACAACGAGCCTCTTCTTGATAAATCCATTGTTGATATGAAAAAACGGCTCGCAAAAGCGAAAGAACTTGTTGCCACTGCTATTGCTGAACTGCAAAGACTTAAACAAGCCTATCAGGAATCGGTTGATGCGGTGGAAATGTGGGGTGAAAAAGTAGACGCTGCTTTAAATGATAATGACGCAGAAGGAGCTACTGAAGCACGGAATCGCAAGCAACAGAATCAGCAACACGCAAATGATTTGGAAAAACAAATGCTTGCACAGCAAAACGTAGTAGATGGCCTTAAAACGACACTTCTCGAATTTTATCGGCAATTTCAGGATGCCTCAAAACGTGCGACAACGTTAGTCCACCGTCAAAAACAGGCAGAAACCCGAGCAGAATTCTATAAATTGTTAGCCGAATTTGATCTGCCAGATAATATAACATTTGAACAGGCAGAACAGAAACTGAAAGCGGCAGAAGATAGAGCAGAAACATGGGAACAACGAAATCGCCGTACTGCCGTGAAGGTTGAAAAAAATGAAGATGATTTCGACGTGGACGAAGTACTTGCAGCACTCAAAAAGGATGTCCTTGGCAGTAGTCAAAAATGATCGAAACCTTAAATCTGACCAAATATTTTGGTGACTTGTGTGCTGTTGATTCACTCATGATGCATGTAGACTCTGGTGAGATATTTGGATTTCTCGGACCTAATGGCGCGGGTAAGACAACTACAATCAATATGCTCACAGGGCTGCTACGTCCTACATCTGGCACTGCAACACTTGGTGGATATGATATTCAGAAACAAAGTTTACAAGCGAAGGCGATCCTCGGTCTTATGCCAGACACACCGCAACTATATGAAGCGTTAAGCGGTAGGCAGTTCGTGCGAATGATCGCTGATTTGTATGAGGTGCAACCACAACAAGCTGAAAATGAGATGGATATGCTACTTGATCAGCTTGAACTTGCTGATGCTGCTGATGACCAGATTAAAGGATATTCCTACGGTATGCAGAAGAAAATTCTGCTTATTTCTGTGCTTATACATCACCCGAAAATTCTTTTCCTTGATGAACCTACAAGTGGATTAGATCCGAGAAGTGCACGTACCGTCAGGGAAATTCTGCGCGAACGTTGTGAGCAGGGTTGTACCGTCTTTATGACAACACACATTCTTGAAATTGCTGAACGTATCTGTGACCGGGTTGGTATTATCAGTAAAGGTCAACTTATTGCTGTTGGGACGCTGGCTGAATTACAACAGAAGAAACGAAAATTGCATGCACAACCTACAGATATTAACCAGCATCAGACAGAAACATTAGAGGATATTTTTCTTGATCTTACGGCAGATGCATAATAGATATGAGTTCAATTTAAGCGCGTAGGTTGGGTTTCGCAAGCACAACCCTTATGCGTCAATTTTAGATAATGAATCGCATACCTCAGAACCAGTAGGTGCTATTTTCTAACCGCACCATAGGCGTCAATTTAAGAAAAGTCTGGACTTTTTTGAACACTTCTCAATAAGCATGATTATTGAGACTGTCCCATATTTAGTCTCGTAGGGACGATATGTTTATAGTACGCCGTCCAAACACGTCTCTTTAGATCTGTCCGAGCGAAATGTGAAATAAAACGCTATAAACATTCCGCCTCTACGGGGCTAAAGAGATTGGGGGTGCCTCCGTTGCTATAAACATATCGTCCCTACGGGACTAAAGAGGGTTTATTCCGTAAGAGCCGGTGCGGTTGCAAACCGCACCTACCGCGTTGGGGACCCCTAAATTGACGCTTATGGTGCTATTTTCTAACCGCACCGGGTCGTTCGCGAAAATGGTTATCGGACGCCTATTCCGTAAGATCCGGTGCGGTTACAAACCGCACCTACCGTGTTGGAGCTAAGCGGTTTCAAACCGCACCTACCGGGTTGGGCCCCCTAAACGGGGACCTCGGGCTACAAATCGGGTTTTCAGATAAAGTCAGCATTGCGAGGCACGGGGACCTCACGGGACAAATCGGGTTTTCAGATAAAGTCAGCATTGCGAGGCACGGGACCTCACAGGACAGATCGGGTTTTCAGATAAAGTCAGGGATTGTGAGGCACGGGGACCTCACAGGACAATCGGGTTTTCTGAATGTTAAAAAATATCAGGACACTACTAAAAGCAGATTACCATGCTTGGTTGAACAGTTTTAAACACGATAGACAAGCATGGCGAAAGAGCGTTTTAAAAGGTATCGGATACCTCATTTTCATCGTTGCATTGGCAATGTTAGGTTATTCCCTTTTCAGGCACTTGCGATCCGTTGATGCATCTCCTTCGCTGCTGTTGAGCGTCATAAACGGTTTCATGGTGTTCGGAATTATTGTTGTGGCAAAAGAATTGATGGAAAGTTCTTTGAAAATTCTATATGAGGCACCGGACACTGCCCTCTTACACGCAGCACCAATTCAACCTATTGCAATCTTCGTATATAAATTTATTCATATTACGATAACCCGATTTCTGAGTATACTCTGTTTTTTGGGACCGCCGTGGATAGTTTTCGGTGTGATATATGAATTGCCGTGGCATTTTTATGCGGTGCTACTTCCTGTGTCTGTGTGTCTTCTTGTACTGATAGCGAGTTATGTTACTATCAGTATGATGGTGATTGCACGTTTTTTTTCATCCGCAGGTCTTCTCACAACACTTAAGATACTCGGCACCGTAATAGGCGTGACAGTAGGTTTTTTGCTATCTTTCACCCTGTTTTCCGGGGGTGAACTATTACCGATAAAACGTGTTCTGCTTGATTGGGCATCATCCCGAACAGCAGACACTGCTGCCGCTTGGTATCCACATGAATGGATCGGGAAACTGCTGTTGAGTTGGGGAACTGAATCTACGATCTGGGATAAGTCGCGATGGGTACTCGGTGGGTTCGGGACGAGTCTTGTCTCTGTGGGATTTGCGACGCTCATCGCACAATGGATATACCAACGTGGGTGGGAAAATATCCGCCAATTGAAATCTAAACGAAAACCCGCACGAACAAACGGGAATTCTACATCTACACAACTAAGCGGAACTACTATTACTTTCAGGCGCGGCAAGATACAATCCATGATGTTGAAAGATTTTCTAATCTTCATCAGGCATAGTGGACGGGTGATCGCGCTCGTAATGCTCACGTTCTTTTTGGCAGTTCACATCGGTTTCCTGCTTATGGGTGGGAACGGTGCGGATGAAAACGCATCCGAAATGCTCACTGTTCAGGTACTACTTTATAGTTTGCTTATTACTTTCGGTATTAGTTGCAACGGACTTCGCGATGAAGCGAAAACATGGTGGATGTTGAAAGCTGCCCCCGTTACACCTACACTGATATTTACAAGCAAGTTTCTTACTACTTTGCTATGTGCGTTGGTCTATGCTGAATTCTGGTTATTAATTGCTGTTTACCTGTTAAGTATTCCAGCAAACAAATGGATGCTGGTGCTACTCATACCACTCATAACACTTCCTGCAGGTTGTGCATTGAATACGATGGTTGGCACGTTGCCTTGGATGGCAGAACTGACGCATCAACCGAAACCGCTATTACGAGTTTTAACCTTTACCGTTACGCTCGTTATTGATGTGGCATTTGTCATCGCGCCGGTAATAGCATGGCGGACAAAAAGTATTGCGTTATTATTCGGACTCGTCGTTCTGTTCGCGTGCGTGTTCGTGGTGTCTTATAGGTACGGAATAGGTAATCTCCGTAAGTTGTTAGTCGCGCAATTGTAAAAATGGAAAAAGGAACAATGTTAATACAATATGAAGGCATAACACCGAATGTACATTCTTCAGTTTTCGTCGCCCCGGGGGCAATGATAATCGGAGACGTAACAATTGGTGAAGAATCAACTGTTTGGTTCAACACCGTTCTCAGAGGAGACTTGGAACCGATCCGAATTGGGTGCCGCACTAACATTCAGGATGGAACGGTGATACACATGGACAAAGAGATACCGTGCCTGATCGGTGATGATGTTACCGTTGGACACGGGGCAATTCTTCACAGTTGCACTATCGGTAATGCGGCACTAATTGGCATGGGAGCGATCCTTTTGACAGGATGCGTAATTGGCGAAAGTGCTATCGTTGCGGCAGGTACGCTTGTGCGTGAAGGACAGGAAATTCCTGCCGGAACTGTGGCGATGGGAGTACCTGCAATAGTACGACGGGAGGCTACCGAAGCTGAACTTGAACGCGTCAGGAAAGGTAAAGATGATTACGTTTTACGCGGCAAAATAATGCGAAACAGCTCGTAGTTTTGAAAAAGGAGAAATTATGGCAAAACACACATGTTTGATGATTGGTGGAAGTGGTATGGCTGGTGGTTGGATTCACAACTTCAGAAGTAATTTCAGTGACCGCATTGAAATTATCGGTTTGGCAGATGTAAAAACAAATGTGCTCAAATCACAAGGTGAAGCATTAGGGCTGAGTTCCTCACAACTTTTCACAAATTTCAACGAAGCGTGTGCGTCTGTCAAAGCAGATTTTTGTGGTGTTGCAACGCCACCGCAATTCCACAGTCCCGCCGCAATTGCAGCAATGGAAAATGGAATGCCTGTCATCTGCGAAAAACCGATTGCGGATACTTTAGACGCAGCAAAAGCGATGGTACGCACATCACAGAACACCGGATTGCCGTGTGCTATTATCCAAAACTATCGCTATGCAAATAATAAGCAGGAATTGGTCCGCATCCGTGAGGAAGGGCGTTTAGGACGGTTACAACATATTGTCGGAAGATATGCTTGTGATTATCGTCGCTATCTTTCGTGGGGTGTGGATTGGCGGCACGATATGGATTTTAGTCTGCTATTTGAGGCATCTGTGCATCACCTTGATATGCTTCGGTTTCTCTCCGGTGGAGATTGTGAAACTTTGGTTGGATTCGGTTGGAACCCGGAATGGTCAAGTTTTAAGCACTACTCCAGCGGATACTACTTAATGCGGATGGATAACGGTGTTCACACCTCTTATGAGGGAAATAGTTCTGCAGCAGGTATCATCAACTGTTGGAATGGTGAACACTACCGCGCTGAATTTGAGCAGGGAGCAGTGGAAATTGCAGGTGGAAACCAGATGACTATTCATCGCGTTGGTGGTGAGAGAGAGGTCTATGAGGCACCAGGTATCCGCTATCACGCGCACCATCATCTGTTTGATGAATTCTTAAATTGGCTTGAAGGTGGCAAACCTTCTGACACACGGATTGAAGACAATATCAAAAGTTTCGCGCTTGTCATTGCCGCAATGGAAACGACAGTTGATGGACAACCTAAGCAGATTGCTGATTACCTAAAAGATTTAGATCTCTAATACCCAATTAACTTGATTCGCTGTCTTCGGATAAAGTCGGCATTGTGAGGCACGGGGACCTCACACTACAAATCGGGGTAATTCGGTATAATACCCAATTAACTTGATTCGCTGTCTTCGGATAAAGTCGGCATTGTGAGGCACGGGGACCTCGCACTACAAATCGGGGTAATTCGGTATAATACCCAATTAACTTGATTCGCTGTCTTCGGATAAAGTCGGCATTGTGAGGCACGGGGACCTCACACTACAAATCGCGTTAATTCGGTATAAAATCTGAGATTTCGCTTTACGAAGGTTTACGCATCAAGTAGGTGCTTACTATGCCCGATCCAAACTACGAAATACCGACTGTTCTTGAGGACATCCCAGAATCCGAGCAGCACGCACTGCTTGAAAAACTGGCACAATGGATTGTACGCCGAAGTCTAACCACGCCAGCTATCATTTTTTTAGAGACAGGGAAACCTCTCAATTTTTTGGGATCGCAATTGTTGCTGGCATTTAGTCCGTTTATCCAGGCATTTTTCAAAGGGGAGCAATATCATAAAATTGCGCTTATTCTTGAAAAAGATGAAAACGTTGAATTACTCATACAATTTATTGAAGAAACTAAAGGGTGAGACCTGAAAAGAAAATAGGAGAATTTGATGGCTGTTGAACTGAGAATGCTCCAGATGGACCAGACAATGACAAAAGGGAAAATCGGCAAATGGCTCGTTAAGGAAGGCGATACCGTTACGCAAGGACAACCTCTATTGGAAATCGAAACGGATAAAGTTGTCCATGAACAGGAATCACCTGCTGACGGTGTTGTTGCCCAATTGTTTGCTGAAGAAGGCAACAATGTCCCAGTCAACGCGCTATTAGCCATCATCGCAGCACCGGGTGAAGAGGTTGAACGCGTTGAAGTAGATACCACGGCAACGCAACAGGCGTCAGATGCACCACAGCATCATATTACTACACCCGATGCGCAAGCGAAAACAGAGCCGCAACGGACTACGCAAACGTCAGAACGTATTAAAGCATCTCCTGCGGCACAAGAGCTTGCTGGCAAACTCGCTATTAATTTGATTCAGGTGAAAGCGTCTGGTCCTGGCGGTCGCATCCTTGAAAGTGATATTCATCGCTACATTGAAACAAGAGAACCGATTACAACTGGATCGATGCGTCTCAAAGCCTCTCCACTTGCGCGCCGATTAGCGAAAGAATTTGGACTTGATCTGACATCAATTGCCGGTTCCGGTCCTGATGGTAGAATTGTCCGTGATGACGTGTTGCAAGCAAGTACTGAAGTCCCTGCTCAGGTATTTCGTACTGAACCTGCTGCCTCAGAGGTTATTGAGTTAAGCGGTATCCGTCAAATCATCGCCGAACGCATGACAATGAGTGTTCAGACGAATGCCAGTGTTACGCTCCACACGGAAGTTGACGCGACGAGTCTTGTTGAATTACGCGAACTTTTCGGTGAAAAATTACAGGAACAAGGGGTGAAACTCACCTACACCGATCTTATCGTGAAGATTATTGCTAACGTATTGCGAGAACATCCACGACTCAACGCAACACTCACAGATGGAGGGATCCACATGTTAGGGGACATTAACATCGGGGTTGCAGTTGCGTTAGAAGATGGACTTGTGGTGCCAGTCGTCCGCAATGCCGACAAGATTGGTTTAGCCTCTATCTCTGAGCAGATAAAAAACTTGGCAGAAAAAGCGCGTAACAATCAACTTACACCCGGCGAACTACAAGATGGCACTTTTACCTTAACAAACCTCGGAAACTTTGGCGTTGATGCGTTTACACCTATCATTAATCCACCTGAGTGTGCTATACTTGGTGTTGGTCGGATTCTCAAGAAACCTGTTGTCCATAACGATGAGATCGCGATTCGTAGCATGTTGACACTCAGTTTGACGTTTGATCACCGCGTTGTAGACGGTGCCCCTGCTGCACAGTTCCTGCAAACGGTATCTCAATATATTCAAAACCCATATCTATTGCTTGTATAGGAAGGAAAATGTATGAAAAAATGGATCCTTTTGCTTCTCTCGCTATCTCTGCTTACAGTTGGCTACGCCCAAGAGACAGATTTTGATGAATTGCTTGCTTCTGATGTCAATGGGGATGGAATAATCAATATCCTTGATTTAACGTTCGTTGCCTCCCACTTTGGTGAAACGCCTATAGAAAATCAATATCCTAATCCAGATGTAAACAGAGATGGGACTGTAGACATTTTCGACCTTGTACAGGTTGCAAATCAATTTGGTAGGTATTCTGGTATTCCACTTAAATTAACTGATAAGACGTTCGATAGTGTCGTGCTGAATGCAAAACTTCCTGTTTTAGTCGAATTTTGGTCCGCAAGTTGTATCTATTGCTTGTTGATGAAACCGATTGTAACGGAGGTTGCCTTAGAATATCGCGATGCTTTTACCGTAGCAAAATTAGAAGTAAACCAGAATCCAGAAAAAACTGCAGAATATCATATACGCGGAACACCGCTTTACCTGCTATTCTACGAAGGAAAGGTCGTAAGGGTAATTGTCGGTGCTATGTCGAAGGAGAGATTGGTAAATCGGATTCTTGAAGGGTTAAGTACGGTGGTAGAACCACCACTCACACAGGAGCAGACAGACAGCGAATAATGCTGTCCATTGCCACACCTCCCGTGTGATAGGTTGAAGCAAATCTTCTCTGTTTTCTTGTTCTTGTGAATTAAGGTTTGTATTGGAGAACAAAAGCTCAGATTCCGCTGCGTCTAATAAATTAACGACGAACCGTCCATATAGGGAGTCCCCCGCAGAGACAGCGTAAACTCCGATTTGATCTGTTTCGGTAAACACGGTTCCTTTAAGTTCAATCGTACGTCCATCAGGTTTTTGCACCTGAATAGCAGATTCCTCCTGAGTCTGTAAATCAATTTTCACATGATCGCCGGTTCGGAATGTGTGTATTGCGCTGTTTGTTTGAGTCGTAATTGGCTTGATCGGTACTACATTAGATTCAAGCCACGCTAAACATTGATACATAAGCAGTGGAACATCTGGAATGGTGAAGGGGAAAAGAGAGATTTCTGGATTGAACGCATCAAATTCAAAAACGAGAAATTGTCTATCCGCTTCAGTACCAAGCCATATCAATGCGCCTTTCTCCGTTTCAATGAGCGAATTTCCCCATAGGGGCAATTTCCTACGCACAGATTCCTTTACTTGTAATCCCATAATAGACACGTCCTGCATAATCGGATGTGTTTTGTTTTCACTGATAACGCTAATAGGTGTTTTGACGATTTCAACAGTGGGTTCTGTTATAAACGGCAATTCTTGTTTCCAATTGATAAATATCATGCTTTCTGTGCCGGAAACGTTCAAAATGCTTTGTCCTAAAGAAATGTCCCCATCAAAAATAACGACATCCGCATCTGCTGTGCCGTGGTATTCATCTGTGGATACTGCTTGAAGTTCAACATGGTCTCCGTAACTCCGCAAAAGTTCTGTGAACAAAGATTGATTCCTATCGCTAACGAGTAGGATTCGTAATTCTTTGATTGTTTTGAGAATTGCCCATACCTCATTGTCCAATCCAAAGTCGTCAGCAACATCAATAAAGCCGAGGCGAATGGCAACACCTTCCAGTCTTTCCTCTGCATTAATAGAAAATAGAACAGGTCTTACCTCTCCAGCAGGGAGCGTCAATGTTTTTTCATCAATTGCCCTTCCACCCTCAAGTTCTAACTGAATATCTATTTCTCTGTTTGTTTGCGTCCAATTCTGAATACCTGCGAGAACCTTGTATTGGTCAGCAATTCTTTCTACACTGAATTGCACAATACCGATATTTTCTGCTGCCTCACCTACTGCGATTTTGTTGATGGGCATAGATGTAGTTGGCAAATTTTCAAACGAATCGCTAATAAAATATATTTGATCTTGTGGTGAATCCACATAACGTATCGCATGATCAAAAACGGAAGAAATCTCACCAACTGCGTGTGTCAGTGCAATGTTTTCCACAGCACGTCGCAGTTTATCTTTATCTGTCGTAAATGTTTGTTGAATATACGGCTTGGCGGTATGCGTTGCCATAATCATCATGCCGCCACTTGCAGAAGTCTGCTTGATATATTTTAGCACTTCCTGTTTAGCAAGTGTTAATCGAGTTTCTCCTAACTCCTTCGACAGCATACTTGCCGAATTGTCAACGATAAAGATTATTTTGCCGTGAATTACACCGGGAATTCGCAACGCAGGACGCGCAACGCTAACGATTATAACGAGTAAGAACAGACTTTGTAAAATCAGGAGTAACAGATTTCGTAGTCGTTGAAAAGGGATATTTGCTTTCTGATCTTCAGCACTGGCATGCCAAAGCATCATACTCGGCACAACATATCGTTGACGGCGCAGCTTCAGGAAGTGCAGCGCAATCACGATAGGCATAGTTCCGATCAGGTAAAACGCAGCGGGGTTCAGAAAAGCCATTTTTCAATGTTTGGATCAATAGGAAAAGAAATTATGTAGGTATGCGGCTCAAAATGTCATTACGATGATATTGTGACATTTTCATCTTCTTTTAATATTGCTGATATTTCTCAAAATCGTCCGGAACCCACTAACTATCAAGGCTAAAAGAGTATAACAACATGAAAATGCTCTTTGTCTTGGACAGTTTTGCTTGATTTTTGTGTATTCATGACCACTCTAATTGACAATACAGTGTTATTAGGATTGAAAATCAGGAGAAAATCTAAAATCATATCCGATTTTCAGAAAGCATTTTCATGACCTCAATTCAAGAGAACCCTTGTCTATATTGACATATAAGCCACTTGAGAAATGTCAGTATTGAATGTAAGGGGCGCGTGAATTGCGATTAAACGCGTTATTTGTTTTTAATATTGAATGTAAGAGGCGCAATGAATTGCGCGACTACAAACGCGTTATTTGATAACAAAAATGTTTTAGTCGTACCTATATTTCGTTAGTTTTCTGTTTTCGGAGCGAGGTTTTGCTGTCCTGAAGATTCTCCGTTCTCTCTTTCGTTGAGATTCTTGATAACCTCCTCAGCGTCCAGTTTGCCTACCTCACCGTAGTTCTGTAAACTTTCACAAGCTTCACGAACTCTATCGTATTCATCAAGTTCCAAATAGATGTTTGCCAAGTTTTTGTGCATCTCACGAAAAACACCGGGCCAATTCCGTTCACCTTCTTTCTCAACAAGACGCGTAGCGTTTTCTATCGCAATGTTTACAACATTATCAAGTTCGGCTTTTTCCGATGCTGAAAAGGGAGTATTTTCCTTGTTCCGTTTCTCGTTATAAGAACGCAAAGCACCTAATGCCTTGTCACACTGATTATAAGTCTTCTCAATGCTCAAAGCACCTTCAAAGACTTTTGATAAAAACCCAAATTTCATAAAAGCAAGTCTCCACTGAGGACTGATACCCAATTAACCCGAATTGTAGCGCGAGGTCCCCGTGCCTCACACTGCTGACTTTATCAGAAAACTTCTAATCAAGTTAATTTGGTATAATTTCGTAATACCGTTAAAAAGTTGATTTCAGTTGACCCCAGGTAACTGTCAATTTGTTTTTCGCTTCCACAGCCAAGACGCCAGCAACTCCCAAATTCATAAGATGCTTTAACTTCATCTTCAGTCAATGTTTTTGAATAGATGACGACTTCATCAATAATCACATCCTCAGCTGGGTGAGTGGTTGGTCCTTCACCAGCACCGATGTAAATTGATGCCTCTTTGAACTTTGGAAACGTAAAGTTTTCTGGTTGTGGTTGTGAACCGATAAAATCACCGTTGACATAGATTTTCCCATCTTTGCCATCAGCGACTAAAACATAGTGGTACCATTTTTTTAGTTCAAATGTGAAGTCGTCAAGACTCTTATCTTTGTGATGACCAGCATCCCAAAACGGTTTAAAATTAGGGCTCACCATCATGCGGAATTCGCAACATCCGGCATCTATGGTCTCAATTGAGATAATACCACTATGACTTGCGTGACTATTCATCAAAAACCACGCTTCAAGGGTAGCCTCACCTTTTTCGCCGATCGGGACGACAAAATCGTTAGCAGGACTCATTTGGACAACGCCACCGTTTAAATGGATCGCTTTGCCAAATTGACCGTCAACGAGTTTGCCGCTACCCGTTAATTCTGCATCGTTACCATTGCCAGAGTCGTCCGTGAACGTTTTTTCGTTAAGTTTATCAAAGGAATAATAAACAACGATGTCGTTCTCTTCAACAGCGTAACTGAAACTAACAGCAAATATTAACATCGCTGAAATCCCTAACAAGAATAGATTTTTATGCATGCTCAATCTCCTTTTTCAATTAATTATGTTATTGTAGCAAAAATGTAGCGAGATGTCAATAGTTAAATGCAGAGCCATCAATTGTCCGGTAGTTCTCATCTGATGCTCAAGTTTTTCCTCTGTCCGAGCAACCTCTTGGTCGCGATCCTTTTTAAAATGTAGAGAAAAACTTGAAAACTGAATGGCTCTGAATCAAAGTTGACTTGAGATACCAGATGTGATATAATTCGGTGACTGTAAAAATTTTAGTCATATAACGTGAGTTTGGTAAAAACGAGACTTCGTGCTTCTCGTAGGGGCGAGGTCCCCTCGCCCGTAGGGGTTAGGCAACCTAACCCCTACGAAAATGTCCGCATATTTTTAGAATTTGCCATATATCAAACTCACGTTAGTCATATAGGAAAATACGAAGAAATATATTTGGTTTTAATGATATGGATGGAATCAAAGAAGAAATTTGCCATATTTTAGTAGGCGCAATTCGCGATGCTATTACGGCAGGGGAACTTCCAATAATGGATGTTCCCGAAATCCCGTTTTCACCGACCAAGACCCCAGAACATGGTGATATAGCAACTCCAGTTGCGTTGGGATTGGCAAAAACCGCGAAGATGGCACCGCGTAAGATCGCCGAAACGATTGTAACGCATGTCAATCAGGATCAACACCCGATCATCCGCAATCTTGAGATCGCGGGACCGGGTTTTATTAATGTCTACCTATCCAACGAATGGTTGTTCAATTCACTCTTGGCAATAGTAGAGTTGAAAGACAATTACGGCACTTGTGAGAAGGGTTTGGGCAAGCGAGTTCAGATTGAGTTTGTCAGCGCAAATCCCACTGGTCCGCTAAACATTGTGAGTGGGCGAGCGGCAGCTGTTGGTGATACCCTTGTCAACTTATTAAACGCCATCGGTTATGACGCTATTCGCGAGTATTATGTAAACGATGCGGGTGGGCAAGTGGAACGACTTGGGGAATCGATAGATGTACGTTATCGGCAAGCACTGGGTGAAGATGACTTAGAAATTCCAGAGGGTGGATATCAGGGAGAGTATTTACGAGAATTTGCAGAAATGATCGTTGCCGAGGAAGGCGATACATATCTTAAACTTAATCAAAATGAACGTGTTGCGCTCTTTCGTGATAAGGGAATTGCGTACCTGCTTGGACAGCAAGAAGCCTCTTTAGAACGATTCTGTGTCCACTTTGATGTGTGGACAAGCGAAAAGGCAATCCGAGACAGTGGGAAGCCCGACAGAATCATAGAGATGTTTCGGGAAAAGAACTACCTCTATGAGGCGGAAGGTGCCACTTGGTTTCGAATGACAGATTTTGGAGATGATAAGGATTGTGTCGTAATCCGTAGTAATGGCGAATACACCTATTTTGTTCCAGATGCCGCCTATCATCACGATAAATTTGATCGTGGTTTTACTAAAGTAATTGACTTGCTTGGACCTGACCATCAAGGACATGTGCCACGTCTCAAGAATTTTGTGAAAGCACTCGGTTTATCTGAAGATTGGTTGGAAGTTGATATTATTCAACAGGTAAATCTGGTAGATTCTGATGGTACGCGAAGGGATATGTCTAAACGACAAGGACAATTTTTTACACTTGATATGCTTATTGATGAGCTTGCAGATGCTGTCGGTGAACAGTTTGCTGTTGATGTGGCACGATATTTTTTCCTGATGCGTGCTAACAATACACATCTCGATTTCAATTTTGAATTGGCGATTACACAAGCAAGTGAAAACCCAGTTTTTTACATACAATATGCACACGCACGTTGTTGTAGCATTTTTCAACAAGGACGAGAGCAGAAGATTATGTTAAAACCTACAGATGAAATTTCTCTGGAGCTGCTCACAGAACCACAAGAACACGAATTGATACGGAAGTTGGCGGAATTTCCATCAATTGTTCTGTCCAGTGCAGAGGAACGCGAAGCGCATCGTATCCCACATTATCTCTACGAATTAGCAGGTCTGTTTCATCCATATTATAACCAGCATCGTGTTTTAGATGCTGAGAATATGGAACGGACTCAGGCGAGACTCATCCTTATACAGAGTGTGCAAACAGTGTTGGCAAACGGGTTGAGGTTGTTAGGTATTTCAACACCCGAATCAATGTAGAACTTAAACGGAGATTCCATCAATGGAAACAAATTATAGAGAAATAGATAAATCCCATGTTTGGCACCCGCTGTTTCAGCACCAACGTCTTGACGAAACAGATTTGTCGGTTATTAAATCAGCAAACGGCACAACACTTGTGGATGCGGAGGGACGCGAATATTTAGATGCCTATTCGGCACTGTGGAATGTCAATGTCGGCTACGGTAGACAAGAAATCGCTGATGCTGTTCATAAGCAAATACAGGAATTGTGCTACTATCCACATTCGCAGATTAATGTCCCTGCGACTGAGTTAGCAGCACAGTTAGCAACATGTCTTCCCGGTGATTTGAATCACGCCTTTTTTTGCAACAGTGGGTCTGAAGCAAATGAAACCGCCATTAAAATTGCGAGACAGTATGGTAGACAAACCTATCCCGGAGAAAACCGCTACAAAATAATCAGTCGATATCGCGGCTACCACGGGTTTACTTATGGCGCAATGTCGGCAACAGGACAGGCACGGAGACGCAAAGCATTTGAACCACTGGTGCCGGGATTCCATCACGCGCATCCGCCCTACTGCTATAGGTGTCCACTCGGTTTGGATTATCCATCTTGTAATGTGGCATGTGTAGATGAAATTGAACGGATCATTCAGTCTGAGGGTCCAGAAACCGTGATTGCAGTTATTGCGGAACCTATTATCGGCGGTGGCGGGGTGATTGTGCCACCAGACGAGTATTTCCCAAAATTGCGAAAAATCTGTGATGATTACGGATTGTTGCTTATTCTTGATGAAGTTATTACAGGTTTCGGTCGGACTGGTAAAATGTTCGCATGTGAGCATTGGGACGTACAGCCTGACATTATCACGCTTGCTAAGGGATTGACAAGTGGTTATATTCCACTCGGTGCGTGTGTTGCATCAACTTCTGTATTCAACACATTCCTTGGAGAACCCGGTGAAAATCGTGAGTTTTCACAGGTCTGTACCTATGGTGGACATCCTGTCGCTTGTGCTGCGGGTGTTGCAAATCTGAAAATATTGCAAACGGAACGTCTCTGGGAAAACGCTGAAAAGATAGGCAGTTATCTACTTGAAAAACTGCAGACGCTAAATGCCTTGCCCATCGTGGGTGACGTGCGCGGCAAAGGGTTGATGCTTGCGGTTGAACTCATACAAACCGATGGCACGCAGCTTGAAACCGTAAAAACGAACAAAATTGTGGGACAATTGAGAGAGAAAGGGGTTATTGTTGGGAAAATCGGTCACGCTGTTGACGAACCGGAAAATCTCATTTTCATCGCACCCCCGCTTATTCTCACAAAATCAGAAGCAGATAAAATTCATAGCACATTAAGTGAGGTACTTACCCAATAGAAGTTTTAATTGGTGTCGTTTAGCAATTGGGATCTTGTCCTGTTGCGTAGCGATAGCGTATTGCAGGGCATTGGCACAACCACAATTGCGTTGTCCATCTGGTATTTTTGAGACCAAATTCTTCACAATCTGTTTGGAAGTCTCTATATTGGAACGGAGGTTATCCAGAATCATCTCAGTGGTAACGTTGTCGTGTTCGGGATGCCAGCAATCATAATCAGTGGAACAGGCGAGAACAGCATAACAGATTTCTGCTTCGCGTGCAAGTTTGGCTTCAGGTGCGGCGGTCATTCCGATTATATCAAATCCGAGATGACGGTACACATTAGATTCAGCTTGTGTAGAAAATGCGGGTCCTTCCATACAGATATAGGTGCCACCATTATGAACAGTTGCCCCTACCTCTGTTGCAGCATCAAATAGATGTGTGCTTAAGTGTGAGCAGAACGGATGCGCAAGGCTTATATGGGCAGCAATACCATTACCAAAGAAGGTTGATACTCTGTTTTTAGTATGATCGTAAAGTTGATCGGGTATAACGAAGTGGCGTGGTTCAATTTCCTGTTTCAGACTGCCAACAGCACTGACAGAGATAATCCATTCTACACCTAAAGACTTTAAGGCATAAATATTAGCACGGACATTTATATCAGAAGGAAGAAGTGGGTGTCCCACTGCATGCCGTGGTAGAAAAATGACCGGTTGTTCATCAAGTTTCCCCAAAATTAGCGCGTCACTGGGTTTACCAAATGGGGTATCAATTTCGATCGTTTTGATGTCGGTTAAACCTTCTATCTGATAGAAGCCGCTACCGCCAATTATGCCGATTTTGACCTGCATATATTTCTATTCTCCAAAGGAAAGCAATAAGAATTGCGTATTGATTAACTATGCCATTGTTACAATGTGGAAATTGGATACTTGAGGGAAAATCAAGTTCCGCTGTTGCGACTTACATCAGGGTAAAGGAACTTGACCTAATTTTTGATTTGGGCAGGTGTCCAATACGTTTTATCGGGACTAACCATGTTTTTATTTCACACTTCCACCTTGACCACTATTTTGGGTTACCGGTCTATATAAGCCAACGTTGGCTTGCAGGAATGCCACCGGGAAATGTTTATGTTCCGTCAAACGGGTTCAAGCAACTGAAGAACATCCTCAACAAAATTTCTGCTTTAGATGGCGGGCAAAACTGGGATTATCAACTTACACCTATAGAAGTTGGAGATACAATTCATTTTCGGAAAAATTTAATCGCTCACATCCTGCCGGGTAACCACAGTGTTCCAGCTGTCTCCTATCTAATTTGCGAAAATCGCAAAAAACTAAAACCTGAATATCATGATTTATCAGGCAAAGAAATCGTGGCACTCAAACGTTCAGGTGTTGATGTCACTAACGATGTGCAGTTGCCGTTAGTGGCTTATTTAGGTGATACACGAGGTATTTCGCTTGCCGCACATCCGTTGCTAAAGCAGTGCAAACTTCTGATTTGCGAATGTACCTTTATTGCACCTGAACATCGTGAACGGGCTAAGAAAACAAAGCATTTACATATTGATATGTTACCATCTCTGTTAGAAGAATTTGAAAGCGAGTATATCGTTTTAAATCACTTCTCACGCCGCTACACGCCCGAATTTATTCAGCAAGAAGTTTTCAAACGGTTGCCTGCTTCTGAGCATTCACGTGTTCATTTATTTATCTGACAAAAAGCATGGTTATTGGGATTGTCCTATATTTAGTCCCGTAGGGACGATATGTTTATAGAAAGACGTATAAGAGTCTCTTTCGCTCCGTAGGTGCGATATGTCCAACAAAAACGTTATAAAAATATCGCACCTACGGAGCGAAAGAGATTGAGAACATTGGGTACTATAAACATATATAGTCCCTACGGGACTGAAGAGCGTTTCTCATATTTGAAAAACCACTAAATTGACGCATAAGGTGCGGTTAGGAAACCGCACCTACCGGACCTGGAGGATCACTAAATTAACGCCAATGGTGCGGGTGTGAAACCGCACCTACATTGGTTGGACAACTTTTAACCCAACCTTCATATCCGGATCGGTTGATTGCTCAAATCACAATATTTTTAGTTTCCTGCCCCAGGCTCTAAATTTGGTTCTCGGTCAGAGGTGCCGTTTTCTTGTTCCTCATAGAACTTAAAACCATCTCCATCTTGGTCAAGTTCATATTGGCGTACGATCTGTTCTGCTTCTCGAAGATAGGATCTGTCGCCTTTTTGCAGGCTTATGTAAGTTTTGAACCCTTCATAAGCTTCACCAAATTCCCGAATAGCCTTATAACAAACTGCCTGCTGATATACAGCCTCATTCCGCCATGTGGACTCTGGTGCATTGTCAAACAAGTCTTCATAAGCTTGAATTGCGCGTTCATACTGACCACTTCGTTGGTAAAGTGAACCTACTTGGAATAGAGCATCAGCAACAGCGAACTTTTTGTGGGAAATATCACGGATTAACACCTTGTATGTTTCTATAGCGTTGGGGTAATTACGGAGTGTTTCTGATCTCCAGTTATTTGCAATTTGTTGGAAATTCTGAACAATGAGTTCGGTCTTACCTTGTAGCCATCTATCAGAAGGCAATACATACCGTCCAAGTCTTTCAAATTCCACTGCTTTTTTGCTCTTGTTTCGCTGAATTTCATCTTGGAGTTGTTTGATTTCAGTCAAGAGAGTTTGAGCCTTATTCAACAAAACTTTTACCTGTCCAGCTTCATAGGTACCAGGAAATTTTTTGGCTGCTGCTACAAAAGCACCCCATCCACCAGAATTGGTGTAGTCATACAGTTTGTAAAAATAGATGTTCCCAACATTAAATTGGGCTTGCACCGCTTTGTTGTGTTCAGGAAATTCCTTGACCATCCTTTCAAAAGTCTCAATGGCTTCAGGGAAGTTCTCCAAAGCTTCATAAGCCTGGGCAACTTTGTAGAGTGATTCTGCGGCTATATCATAGATTTTCTTCGTCTTCTCAGTATTATAGAGGGCTTTATGGTTTTGATAATTTGCGAGTTCCCGCTCAACAAGTTGGCGGTTCTTATGAATGTTTGCGATACCGCTCTTTGCTTCACTTGCATAGTATCCAGTCGGGTCAAGTTCTACAATAGCCTGAAAATGTTCATTCGCTTTATCCCACTCATAAAACTTCTTGTAGATTTTTGCAATTTGATAATGGGCACGTTGTGCGTATTTTCCTCTGACATCTCGTTCAATAATTTCCAGATAAAGCGAGATAGCTCTATCGTACAGTTTTTGTTGTTTTGCTCGTGCCTTTTGCTTTACTTCTTTCTCATCCGAACTCGTAGAAACAGTTTCGGCTTCGTCAAAGGCATTATCAGCATTTTGAATTTTGGCACTCAAAGGAATGAGGTTAACGCCACCTATGCATCCAATGTGTGTTATGACAAGCATGCCGATAATGAGAATAATGAGATAGCTTCGATCTATTCTTAGAGCGAAACCGGGTATGAAACGGGTCATGGTTGTTAATCCTCCTCAGGAATGAATATGTAAACCTGCACGTAAGCTTATAAGGTTTTACTGGGTATTAATTTCTGTTTTTAGTATATCAGATGCACAAAAATTGTCAAGAAAATTGTTAGTTTTTACTTTATTTTTAGAGACGTGGTATTGTCTATCTTACGTAAATCAACAAAACGTATTGACAAATACGCTCAAAATTAGTAAAATAATCTATCGGATACCTTTAGAAAGTTGTATTTCCTTTGTGAATCTTGATTATAGTAGGGAGGCGAATATGGAAAACGCGGCTTATAAAATTGGCGTTGTAGGTGTAGGAAGAATGGGAGCGAATATCGCCCGTCACCTTAATGACGAAGGGTTTAAAGTGGTTGCTGTCTACGATGTTGCAAGTGAACGCGCGCAGGAATTGGCAACAGAACTTGGCGCAACGGCAACTGACAAATTAGCACAGGTCACCGAATTGGCTGATTACATCATTACGGTTGTGACTGATGATGATGCGATGCGACAGATTTATTCTGAAGATGCGGATGACAGTCTGCTCAAAGGTGCATCAGGAAAGGTTTTTATTAACTGCGCTACGATTAGCCCACAAGTTCATGTTGATATTGAGAGTCTCACGGCAAAGCATGGTGCTGAAAGTCTTGAAGGATGTATGGCGAGTAGCATCACACAGGCGCGAGAAG